>NZ_NJAW01000044.1 GCF_002886185.1 Salipaludibacillus neizhouensis | reverse complement strand
GGCGAAGGGCAACGTATGAATCTTTCCTACACGCGCGCAATGGTGAAAGCAGCCCTTAATGGCGAATTAGACAACGTGGAAACGGGAAAGGATGACATCTTCGGTCTGGAAATTCCGCTTCATGTTCAAGGTGTCCCTGATGGCGTATTAATGCCAGAAAAAACCTGGACTGACAAAGAAGCTTATAAAGCAAAAGCATTAGATCTTGCCAGCAAGTTCAAAGGAAACTTCAAAAAGTTCACAAGCGTATCTGGAGAGATTGTTGAGCTGGGCGGACCTTTGGTATAACGAAAAAGCGGAGCCAACTTTTCAGCTCTCAAGGAGAGAAAACTATTCTGATATAAAAAATCATTCTATGTTTGACCGAATTCTTCAATTTGAGAAGAATGAAATTTTTAAAATATTTAGCTTTTCTCCGGACACTCAACGAGCAATTGACGCAGCGAAAGTAGCACATGAAAGAAATATTCCAATTATTTTAGTTACAGATCACTTGTCTTGCCCGATTGCTAGTAGTTATTCAAGCGTTATATTAAAAACTGAGTCTAGTGAAAATCATTATACAATAATTCCGATTATTGCGCTGGTTGAGTCTA
>NZ_NJAW01000043.1 GCF_002886185.1 Salipaludibacillus neizhouensis | reverse complement strand
CAAACTATTGAACCGCCGTATACGGAACCGTACGTACGGTGGTGTGAGAGGTCGGGGGTTAATACCCCCTCCTACTCGATTGTTTATAGGGCCAGATTGTCGAACAAGTAGGTTCTCTAAAATTGGAAAATTTATGTTAACATGATACTAGAAAATATAATAGTTTGTGAAGTTTTCACTTAAACTCGCTCAGTGTGAATGAGTGAAGAATGAGAGATATCGGTATCAGAAGGGAGAGGTTAATAAATGACAGAAAGAATTGAACTAATGACATTTGATAAATTGGAACAGTCTATCGAATTATATATGAAAGTTTTCAATAGTGAGCCTTGGGATGAAACTTGGAGTTATGAAATTGCCAAAGAAAGACTTTTTGATTTAATCAATACACCTAAATTCTTTGGTTATTCACTTTATATTGAGGATAAATTAGTTGGTTTTATTGCAGGGAATAATAAGAAATCCCACCAAGGATTAACATATTATTTAGCAGAACTTTGTGTAAGTAATGAAATTCAAGGTAAAGGTTATGGCACTAAATTGCTTCAACTCTTGGAGACTGAATTAAAAAATAGAGATACTAAAAGTCTTTATCTATTGACTTCTAATGGTGGACTAGCAGAAGCTTTTTACAAAAAGAATGGTTATCAAATAAACAATAATAGGATAGTTATAAAGAAGAATTTATAAATGAAGCTTACTTCGCAAACAGGCGCAATTCTGTAATAAGAATTGTGTCCTTTCTTTGTGTATAGGGTCAGATTGTCGAGGATCAGTGTGATTTTTTATCCGAAAATTATTACAAATAAAAGTGATAATTGGAAAATTTATGTTAACATGATACTAGGAAATATAAGATTTTGTGAAACTTTTCACTTAAACTCCCTCAGTTAGATTCTATTTACTCACAAATGCTCGCTTATTCGCAGGATTTCAGACCACTTCTAAGAACAAT
>NZ_NJAW01000042.1 GCF_002886185.1 Salipaludibacillus neizhouensis | reverse complement strand
AAAAAAAACACCAAAAACAATTCTGAAAATTGAATTACTTCAAATCATAGGTAATATAACTGTTAAAGTAAGGGGAGCCATGAAGATATATTTCAATGTAATGAAGCAGGGAAACTAAAAAAACATATTAGGGGGCTACTAAATGGATCCATTAAAGCAAAATAGCGATGCTTGGGACAAGAAGGTTGAAGATGGTGCTGTATACACCAAACCTATTAATGAAGAAATAATTAAAAAGAGTAAAGATGGGTATTGGGGGATAAGGACTACGCCTACAAAATATGTTCCAAGAGAGTGGTTACCCAAATCATTAGAGGGACAGAAAATACTTTGTTTAGCATCTGGAGGGGGTCAACAAGGACCAGTATTAGCCGCAGCAGGTGCTGACGTTACAGTTGTTGATTTATCTGCAAAACAATTAGACCAAGATAAATTCGTTTCTGAAAGAGATGGACTTAAAATTACAACTATACAAGGAAGTATGACAGACTTACATTTCTTTGATGATCAACAGTTTGATATTATAGTTCACCCAGTATCTAATTTATTTGTTGAAAATTTGTCTCCTGTTTGGAAAGAAGCATCAAGAGTTCTAAAAGATAATGGTGTTTTAATTGCAGGGTTCACTAATCCTCTTCTTTTTATTTTTGATGACAAAGAAGATATGAAGGGTAACTTGGTTGTTAAAAACTCTATTCCATCAACTTCTTTAGACAACTTAACCGAAAGAGAATCTGAAGAATATCTTAAGGCAAAAAATCCGATTGAGTTTGGGCACACATTAGAGGATCAAATTCAAGGACAAATTAATGCTGGCTTTGTCATAACTGGTCTATATGAAGATGACTTTGGCGGAAGTAGACCATTAGATAAATATATAAAGTGTTTTATCTCAACCAAGGCTAGAAAAGTGGATATAGTTGAACAATAGCTGTGATTTACAACTGCATCTTTTACTCCACAGTACAACGATACTATTCAATAAAAATAATCTTCAACAATCAGGCGCAATTCTGTAAT
>NZ_NJAW01000041.1 GCF_002886185.1 Salipaludibacillus neizhouensis | reverse complement strand
TGTATTTGGCAAGTAAAAAATGTATGGAATGGCAATTAAAAATGCATGCCACTTGCCGTCTCTAGTTATTGTTGTAATAAAGATTCTTTGTATCGAAAGCTTTCTCCCGTAAACATTAATAAATGAGAATGATGAATCAATCGGTCAATAACGGCTTCTGTTAGAATGGGATCACCGAAAACATGGTTCCATTGACCGAATTGAAGGTTAGTTGTTATTAATAGACTACGGTTTTCGTAGCACATAGATATCACTTGAAATAACAGTTCTGCACCTTCTTTATTTAAGGGGATATATCCTAATTCGTCGAGCACCAAAAGATCCAGCTTTTCAATCATCTTCATGAACTTCGGAAGAGTTCCTTGTTGGTTGACTTCTATTAACTTATTAACTAAAGCTGCCACTGTAAAAAACTTCACCCGACTGCCAAACCTGTGTATGGCATTTAAGGATATCAATGCCGCCAAATAGGTTTTCCCTGTACCAACTCCTCCGTATAAAATGAGGTTTTCTTGCTCTTTAATAAAATCCCCATTTAATATCGTTTCTTGATCAATTCCTTGTGGAATTTGTATATGCTCCCATTGAAAAGGCAACGTTCCTGTTTTCGGCAACTGAGCTTGGTTTAATAGTAAGTTAATCTTTCGCTCTTCACGATTTTTAGCTTCCATTTCAAATAGCTTCAATAAGTACTCTTGGTTATTTTCAGCTTCAATTTCATGATAATGTTCACGAATCCAGCTAAGCTTCAACTGTTTGGCGTAGGATTCGATTTGCTCTTTCATTTACGATCACCTCCTTCTTGAAAAAAGGCATCATAATGAGAAAGGCCGCGAGATGCGTTGGGCAAGACGGGCACCTTCATACGAGGAGTAATTTCCATATGAGAACGGTCTTGATTCATTAACGAATAAAAACAGTGCTTAATTTGATCTGCGCTAGGATGACCATGAGAGGAAGCCAATTGGAGCGCTTTGTTCAGTAATGTGAAATCATCATTTTTTAAGAGTTTCGCTAGTAAACGTAACCCCATTTTCCGTTCCTCTTCTGTGCAATCTTTTAAGTATTGAGACCAAGCATAAGGGAATTGATCATATAAGCTTGAATATTTAATAGCTTTCGGACGTT
>NZ_NJAW01000040.1 GCF_002886185.1 Salipaludibacillus neizhouensis | reverse complement strand
GTACTGGTAAGTAAACAGGAGAGGAAGAGATAGAATGAATCCAGTAATTGGTCTGGATGTTTCAAAAGGAGAAAGTGAAGTACAAGCCTTTTTAGATAATAGAAAACCTTATAAAAAAAGCTTTAGTGTATTGCACAACAATAATGGTTTAGAGAATTTACTTCGTTTTTTGATAGAAGTGGAGGGTGAAACTGGGGTTAGACCCACAGTAATATTTGAATCCACAGGTCATTATCACACATCACTTGTTCAGTTCTTAGAGGAGAATGATTACCTCTACATTATGGTCAATCCGTTACTATCTTATCAAGCAAAAAAATCAAGTTTACGGAAGGTAAAGACCGATGCGATAGATGCTTATAATTTATGTGAGCTTTTCTATAAAGAAGAATTGGAGCCATATAAACAAAGAGGTATTCAACTTCTGAACCTACGAAATCTCTCAAGGCAGCACGAAACAGTGACAGGTATTTATGTACAAACAAAACTACAATTCCATGCGATATTAGATCAGGTATTTCCTGAGTATAGAGGGGTTTTTGGAGATTTATTTTCAAAAGTTTCACTGAACACCTTATTGGAGTTTAGTACATCAGAAGCTGTTTTGAAGGCTGGGGAAAATCGACTATCAGATAAAATTGCAAGTGAATGTGTAACTAGATCAGAGCGTTGGGCGAAGGATAGAGCGAAAAAGTTGGTTGAAGCAGCTCATCGCAATCCATTTAAAAACACTCTGTACCAGAGCCATTTGATTAGTCTTCAAATGTATATTCAAATGCTTCTCCAGTACCAAGAGCATCTTTCAAAGTTAGATGACCAAATAGATGCCCTGGCAGAAGAAATAGAAGAATATAAGATTATCCAATCGATCCCTGGAATAGGAGGGAAAATCGCGGCAACGATAATTTCCGAAATCGGAGAGATCGAACGGTTTAATCATCCTAAAAAACTAGTGGTCTTCTCTGGTATTGATCCGAGCGTTCATTCATCTGGTAAGTTCACAGCAACAATTAATCGGATTAGCAAGAGAGGATCCAGTCGATTGCGTCATGCCTTATATATGGGAGCCCTCTGTGGGATTCGTAGTTCTCGCAATAAACGGCTTAGAGAGTTTTATGATCGCAAACGAGAAGAAGGAAAACCCTTCAAAGTAGCTATGATTGCTTGTACTAATAAGCTGGTTCATTGGATTTTCATTCTTTTGAAAAGAAAAGAGACTTTCCTAGATTTAGCTTAAGGGATATAATTAAGTAATTAATCCAAAACCTTCCAATA
>NZ_NJAW01000039.1 GCF_002886185.1 Salipaludibacillus neizhouensis | reverse complement strand
AGGGGTACAGCCAACATTTTGACGTAAAACTCACGCTAATACATAATCTTCCATCAAAACGTTGCTTTTCAAACGCTAAGGAGTCATTTTGATAATTCTACGCAAAATTTTACTGGACTAACACCATCTAAAAAGTATAAAAGTATGTATTTATGAAGCATGTTATGTTGAGTTTTTAGCGTGGAATTCAACATCTACGCTATTTTACAACTTATTTTGCAAATAAATGTCTTAACGTGAGTAATGTGGTAAAAAGTTGGTGGTACCCCATAAAGAGGATTTTAATAGAAAGGAGGCCGTTCATGTATGACGGTCTCCTTTGGTTTTCTTAGAATGAACTTAGATGGGTTGTATCATAAGTAACCTTATGAACAGGATATCAACCTTATTGCTAGCGTGAAAAATCTGAAGGGATTCTCCGATGCCATCCAGAAGCTTTCCCAAAACTGAAAATCAGAAGTATTTATAGGTAGGGGATCTCCTTTCAGTTGATTTCGTAGTTAACAATGAGGATACCCTACCTCTTTTTTGTCTTAAACTTTTTCTTACACAAACTATCGTACGCCATCTAGTAACTCAGACTTTTAGTCCTATTGGTGGTGCGCTGTTACTACTTATGGGCAACAGCACTAATTTCGACCAATTGTTCAGGAAACGCTAGATAAGTGACGCCGAGAAGACTGCCAGCAGGTCGATGTTGATCCAGATATTCCTTAAAAAGCCGGATACAAGGCTCAGAATGTTTTTGTGCGTCAGTCAAGTAGATCTCCACGTAAGCGAGGTTCGACCTCGTAACACCGAATCCGGCAAGCACACGATCGAGATTCTCCAGCGTTTGACGCGTTTGGGCCTCAATGTCTCCCTCCCCAATAAACGCGCCATGTTCATCATGTGAAAATTGTCCTGAAATGTAGATCTTACCGTTTACAGCGTACCCTTGAGTGATACCGCTTCCTTCTTCCCATGCAACTCCATGATCGTACGTATTTTTCTCAGTCATATTATTCTCTCCTTTATTTCAGCATTGATGTTAGTATAAAATGAATACAAACTAAAAAATAGTACGCACTTTACCGATAGTGCTATCAGAAAGGAAAGTGACCACATGAGTATGGCTGACTACAAAGGAAAAGGAATTCATGTTCAAGATACCCCCTTTGGTTATACCTTATCGTTAATTGGGGGTAAATGGAAATTGATTATTCTTTATGTCTTGGCAGAAAATCCATCGATTCGTTTTAATAATATAAAAAGGCAGATAGGGGATATTACGTATAAAATATTGAGTGCTCAACTTAAAGAATTGGAAGCAGATGGAATAGTACATCGTAAAGAATACTCTCAGGTGACTCCTAAAGTTGAATACCGTCTCACGGAAAAAGGCGAGACATTATTACCTATTATGGAATCAATGTGTGAATGGGGAACCAACAATCAACATAATTAACCTTTATATTTTTATTTGTCTCCGGTCTTGAATAGAAGGCGGCCCTGCCGGAAAAGCAATAGCCAGTTTTCACCTAACAATTCTCGCTGTTAAAGCGCCAATTTTTTAAAGATCACTTTTGATATTCTGCACTTCTGACTTAATTCAGAAAATGCATTATGAAATTGACTAAATTACATGATAATTTAGTTCTCTTCACGGCGAATTTGGTGGCGAGCTACTTTTGTACGATTCCCACATATTTTCATTGAACACCATTTACGACGGCCAGTTGTATCCATAAACAACAAAACACAGTCTGGATTAGCACAACGGTGGAGATGCAATAGCTCTCCTTTAGCTAATAATTGGAGAGCATCAAATGCAATAAGAGATATAATTGCATCTTCTGAAGAACCAACTGGAACTGGTAAAAGGGATTCAGATAGTAATTTAAATGATAATGGAGCCTGTTCGGTTAAATCCTCAAGATGAGATTTCCATTTATCATCAAGTTGTTTTCCGTCCGCAATTTCTTCAAATCCTTCTCGT
>NZ_NJAW01000038.1 GCF_002886185.1 Salipaludibacillus neizhouensis | reverse complement strand
GGGTTATGGAATCCTGCGAATAAGTGAGCATTCAAGAGATATAACAATCACACTGAGGGAGTTTAAGTGAAAAATTTCACAAACTTTTATATTTTCTATTATCACTTTAACATAAATTTCCTAATTCATTTTCAAAATATTAGGAACTACTCTGCAACAATATGGCCCGATTGCTGAACAAAATAAAAAAGCACACATTTGCTATCTGTTATTGTAGTTTATAAATAAAATTCTAATTTTATAGAAGTTATTATTTGTTCCAAAACTCGTCCGAAACTGTACGAAAAAAAACAGATTGAACACGCTTTACATCTACTGAAGAGTAATTCCTATAAGCAAGAGGAGGAAATAACGGGCATTTCAAAAAGCACTTTGATTCGTGCCAAAAGATAAGCAACAAAAAGCGTGCTTTAATTTAAGAAAGAGCTGCCATGAAAGGCAACTCTTTCTTATTGAGTAATAGAGTTAAATACTTCCGTGAACTGGCGTTATGTTAACCTGTTGTGTATCGTGCATGTAAGGTGATATAAGTCACAAAACTACTCTGACTAAATCTGGAGTTCCAAAATGGGTACAAGATAAAGTTAAGGAAACTGCAGAATTTAAAAAAGGTAAGACAAAACAAAAAGAGTTAGATAAAGCTAGAGCGGAAGCTAAGAAGTTTTCATGGACAGATTTGGTGTTTGAATGGGGGATTTTTTTGTTGCCTTTTTTTTGAAAAAAAGGCAAGGTTTTGATCTTGGTGAATGAAATTCAACCTTTGTGAATAGGGAGAAAAAACGTCTTGTAACGGACGCTTTTTTCTTGTTTTTGAAATTATACAGCACCAAGCTAGAATCTAAATATATAGACCTTAATCTGTTTCAAAAATAGATTAAGGTATTTCATTATTGACATGAGGTTTAGTTATGTACTATAATAAATTTATGTTAGTGGCCACTAACGTCTTACTAGGAAGTGATGGAATGGTAAAGCCTCAGAAGGACCATAATAGGTGTACAAGTGAGAGGATTTTATATGCTGCTATAGATCTTATTGCCGATAAAGGCTATAAATCTGTGACGACGAAGGAAATTGCCGCGGTCTCGCAGGTCAGTGAAATGACTGTCTTCCGTCACTTTGGGAACAAGCGTGCTATATTGGAGAAGGCAATCGAAAAATACTCTTCAATAAGTATCGAGCACGTCTTTTCTAATCTCTTGCAATGGGAATTGCAGCATGACTTGCTGCTGATTAGTCGTACCTATATGTCCGGAATGATCAGAAATGATAAAGTCTTTTTGATCCTAATTAAAGAAGGAACTTCATTGTATGAGCTCGATCACGAGATAACCAAGCATCCAGTGCAGCTGCAAAAATCACTTTCACACTATTTTAGGCAAATGGAGCAAAAGGGAAAAGTGATTTCAGGTGATTCGGATGTGCAAGCAAGTGCTTTTATGCGGATGAATTTGGGCACTTACGCCACGCACTTAATTCATAGGCGTCATGAAACAACAGTCATTGATGAGCAGCAGATGGAACAGCTTCTGCTAGTCAATACACAGATTTTTGCTAGGGGTTTAACCCCCTAGTTTTTTAAAAAACAAAATGTTAGTTATTGCTAACTAACATTTTAAACTTGAAAGCACGATGTTAGTTAGTAATAACTAACAAATTAAAACTAAAATTAGAAAAGAGGTTTTTATTTTGGCTAAGTTATTGTATATTACTGCAAATCCAAAAGACGTTTCCAATTCGAACAGCTTAATGGTTGGAGAAGAATTTTTAGCTGCTTATGCAGCCCAGAATCCGGGTGATGTGATCGAGAAGCTTGATTTATTCGCAGCGGACCTTCAAGAAATCGATGCGGACATTTTAAGTGCATGGGGTAAATTTGGTCCAGGTACCGGTGATAGTGATACTGCTGTTGAAAGGGGAAAAGTGCAGAAAATGGGCGCTACTTTAGAGCAATTTTTAGCGGCTGATAAATACGTTTTCGTAACTCCGATGTGGAATTATAGCTTGCCTCCTCGTGTGAAAACATATATTGATTCACTCTTTATTCCAAACAAGACATTTAAATACACGGAAACCGGTCCAGTGGGTATGCTTGAAGGTAAGAAAGCAGTGCATATACACTCAACAGGCGATGTATATTCACAAGGTCCATCAGCTTCAATGAACTTTGGCGACCCGTATTTGAAAGCAGTATTGGGCTATCTCGGTGTTAAAGATTATTCAGCTGTATTGATTGAAGGCACGAAAATATTCCCAACTGAAGCAGAAGCTATTAGAGAAAAAGCGGTTGCACAAGCTCGCGGAGTTGCTAAATCGTTCTAAGTAAAAATCGATGACAATGAAATAGAAAATGATAATGACATTCGGATGTTATGTCTACTAGGGGTGCATGCAGCATCCAAACTTGAATTAGAGCAGTAGATGTATTAAAGTGCACTCAAAAAACTTTCCGAATCTAACACAATATAAATATTTAGATTCACAAAAACAGGGTCGCTGTTATAATTCAATACAATTCAATAGGGTAATTGAAAACTTCGAAATGAAATGATAAACTTATTGCATATCAACTTACTTTAACTTTTAATACCGAACCCATGCGGGATCGGTGATGACTAATGGAAAGTCTTTGGACCGATTGAGACACAGTTCTTTTTTTGCTGTGATTAAAAATCGGGCCAGAGGCTCTTTTTGCGTTCGATTCATGGCGAGTTATCAAAGTTCGCAAGATGGAGTATCATACGAAAATCAAGAAGGATATTCCCAACAAGTGTTTAAACTCTATCAATAGAGTTTTGTCTCCTTGTCACTTTTGGAGTTAATTTGCACCCTTTTTTAGTGCTATTTTGCACTATATGTAAATATAAAAAGGTCCGATTTCCCAGCATTAAAATTGGGAAATTAGACCTTTTTTATTATTTCACAAACGCGCCTGATTGTTGTAAATCATTTTTCTATTGCAAAGTATCGTTGTACTCCCTCAGTTAGATTCTATTTACTCACAAATGCTCGCTTATTCGCAGGATTTCAGACCACTTCTAAGAAC
>NZ_NJAW01000037.1 GCF_002886185.1 Salipaludibacillus neizhouensis | reverse complement strand
GCCGGATTGAGTCCAGTAGAATACCGAACTCAATCCAGCCAATCAGCTGCATAAAAAAACTCTAACTTTTGGGGGTAGCCACCCTTGAAGGATCAAGCCAGTCTTTTAAATGTCTGTTATTTATTTTATTTACCTAAGAATGCATTTAGCATCCACACGTGTTGTTCGATAGACGACTTCAAGGCGATAAACATATCAGCAGTAGCTTCATCGTCTACTTCTCCAGCTGCTTGAACGAGTACGTAAGATTCTTCACTAATTAAAGCAAAATCCTTAGATAGCTCAGCTACCATCTCGTTGGCATCTTCATTCCCAGAGGCCTCTTTAATGGAAGAATCATCGAGGTACTCTTTAAGAGTAGCAACTGGCTTTCCTCCTATTGTAAGAATACGTTCAGCAATGTCATCAATGTTTGTGGCTGCTTCATTGTAAAATCCTTCGAACTTTTCGTGTAGTGTGAAGAAACTAGGACCCGAAACATACCAGTGGTAATGGTGAAGTTTCGTGTTTAATACGTTCCAGTTAGAAAGTTGATGGTTCATTTTATTAATTAATTGTTGGTTACTCATGTTTTAGCACTCCTAGAATATATTAGTTTTATCGAACTCATATTCATATTGTATAACTTTTTATAATAACAATCAAGTAATAATGATTATAAATAAGGAAGTATTAATTTTAATTCCGATAAATTTACTTAGAAATAGTTACTTTTTTAAAGGAAAACTATTATACTAATAATTAGATACTGGAGGGGTGATGGGATGAAACTGTTTTCGGGAGGAGTTAGCTTTATCTTAGTTTTACTTGCTAGTTATTCTGGATTTTATTTCTTCGGGGGAGCCAGTGAAATGGAAAAGAAAGTCGAAGAAGATGCTATTGCGTTAATATCAGAGCAACAAAACATAGATAAAAGTGATTTATTGTTAGAAGAAATGACTTATTCAGAGGATGCTTTGAGCTATGCTGTATTACTTACTAATAAATCAAACTCAGAAGAGTATGCTATTGCTGCAATATTAAGTGAAGACGAGTCGGAAATAAGTATGTTAATAGACGTTACAGGTACGTATGATGACTACGGGCTAGCTTATTGTCATTGATTGATTAGAAAAGTATGATGATAATCATAAAAAAAGATCTAGCTTTAGAATTCTAAAGCTAGATCTTTTTAATTAAAAGACGGCTATGCCATTTTTCTTATTTAACCATTAACACTGGCATCTCTACATACTTCATCACTTTATGACTAACACTACCGATGATCATCGTTTGAACAGCACCTAGACCGCGACTGCCGATAACGAGGGCATCATAACTGCCTTCATTTGCATGTTCAATGATTGATTCAGCAGCACCTTTTTTACCGTGAAGAACAGTTGTTTTAGAAGTTACTCCAGCACTCTCAACAAGTTCTTCGATAGGAAGTAGCATTCTTTTTCTTTTCATAGAAGCAGTATCTGAATCTCCATATTGCAATACATCTGACTTGGATTTATTTCCTGCCACAACGTAAAGCAACTCAATATTAGAATTTCCTTCTAATTTAGCTAATTCAATCGCTTTTTCCAGCGCTCTTTTAGAATGATCTGAACCATCAATGGCTACTAGTAAGTTATTAAACATATTGAACCTCCATCTGTCATTAGTGACCAGAGGCTTTGCTTAAGCCGCCGATTTTATCCATGAGAACTGAACTTTCTTTGTTCATGCCTGTCAGTTCTACTTTAATGTTTCTTTGCTCGAATTTGTGCTCAATTTTATCAATGGCCCCCACTGCGGAATCATCCCACAAATGTGCATTGGCAATATCAAGAACAACTAGTTTTACATCTTCATTATAATCGATTTTAGCTAAAAAGTCAGTGACAGATGCAAAGAATAATTGTCCGTGAACTTCATACGTTCGCACACTATCTTTGCTCAAGCTCTTTTCAACGCGTACTTTAGAGACTTTCCATGCGAAGAAAATAGCACTCAAGACAACTCCGGCTAAAACCCCTTGGGATAAATCATGTGTATAAACCACAACGGCAACTGTGACGACCATTACAATGGCGTCTGTTCGAGGCAATTTATGAATATTCATAAGGGAAGACCAGTCAAACGTTCCGATCGCAACCATGATCATAACCCCAGCCAGTGCGGCCATTGGAATTTGTACAACGACATTCCCTAGTACAATAATTAAGAACATTAGAAATATACCAGCAGTAAGAGAGGACAAACGACCATTTCCGCCTGATTTTACATTGATCACAGACTGTCCGATCATGGCACAACCAGCCATTCCCCCAAAACAACCTGCAATCATATTGGCAATCCCTTGACCGCGGCTTTCTTTGTTTTTATTACTATCAGTATCTGTCATATCATCTACAATCGATGCGGTTAATAAAGACTCAAGTAAACCGACGATCGCTAAAGCAACAGAGTAAGGAAGAATAATCATCAACGTTTCGAATGTCAAAGGAATATTCGGTAAAGCAAATAAAGGAAGGGATTGTGTTAATGCTCCCATATCGCCAACGGTACGCACACCGATATTCATAAATATTACGATTGCAGTTACAACAATAATTGCTACGAGTGTCGAAGGGACGGCCTTCGTAAAACGAGGGAGGATATAAATAATTGCTAAGGTTAAAGCAACTAAGCTATACATCACCCATGTTTCTCCAACAAAGTGTTGCAACTGAGAAGTGAAGATTAAAATTGCCAGGGCATTGACGAATCCAATCATCACCGATCTAGGTATAAATTTCATAAACCCGGATAGCTTAAACACCCCAAATAATAATTGAATAATACCTGTAAGAATTGTGGCAGCAAGCAAATATTCTAAACCGTGATCGGCAACAAGGGTAATCATTAATAACGCCATTGCGCCAGTTGCACCAGAAATCATTCCTGGACGACCACCGATGAAGGCAATCACAACTGCGATACAGAAAGCCGCATAAAGTCCTACCATTGGATCGACACCGGCAATAATTGAGAAAGCAATCGCTTCTGGAATTAGTGCTAATGCCACAACGATACCTGCCAGAACATCGCCTCGGACATTTCCTAACCATTCATTTTTAATTTTTTCTGCGTAATTCAAAATTGCACCTCTTTCTAATTTATTTTAAAGTTATAAGTTTCTCCGTAAGAAACTAGACCGGCAAGAACAAAGGTATCTTAACAGAATTACGTCGAATAATAAAATGTAATGTAAGCGTGATTCATGTTACATTTTCTCTCGTTTACACTGTATATAGTGTACATACTCTCTTTTTTACAAATGTGTCAATTTTGTTAATTACTAAGTATTCATGGATAATGGAATGAGTTTTTTTGTTATACAGCACTAACTGGTATAGACAACTAAATATATGGTTTGTTATACTGTGGTTTAGAAAAGTCTTATAGCCTTTAGGAGGTAAAGATGCGTACAATTTTTTTTCAAGGAGCAACTCTTTACAGTGAAATGGGTAAAATAGAAAATCCGTTGGTTTGCTTAACCAATGGGAAATTGGAAAACATAGCTGAAAAATCTGCTGATAATAACAAACGTATAGATGAAGTAATTACGTTTCATGAACCTGTAAAAATCATACCTGGTTTTATAGACGTGCATATTCATGGTGCGGCAGGTGCAGATGTGATGGACGGTACTTTGCAAGCATTAGAAACAATGAAGCAGGCTTTGCCAAAAGAAGGGACAACGTCTTTTTTGGCAACTACGATGACACAATCTGTGGATGATAAAATAAAGGCCTTAAAAAATGTTCGAAGCATGATGAGTTCAAAAGATTCCAGTGGGGCTGAAATACTAGGTGTCCACTTAGAAGGTCCTTTTATTTCTGATCAACGCGCTGGAGCCCAGCCTTTGAAGTTTATTCAGAAGCCTTCTCGTGAACTATTTAATCTTTTCCAAGAAGCATCAGGAAATGCAATAAAATTAATAACCATGGCTCCTGAAGAAGATGATGAGAGGTTGGTCGAAGAATTACTTATAGAAGGCGTTCTTCCTTCTATTGGCCATTCCGATGCCACATATAAACAAATGAAAACTGCTATAGAAGATGGGTTCACGCATGTTACCCATCTTTTCAATGGAATGAGGGGAGTACATCACAGAGATATTGGTGTTGCCGGTGCATCTCTCTTACATGACGAGCTTATAGTAGAGATGATTGTAGATGGTATTCATATCTCACCCCCAATGGTTAAATTAGCTTATAAAAATAAAGGCGCAGATAAAATTGTATTAATCACAGATGCGATGAGAGCAAAGGGAATGCAACCTGGCAACTATTCTCTCGGGGGGCAACAGGTTCAGGTGGATGCAACGCAAGCGAAGTTGGCAGATGGCACTCTTGCGGGAAGTATTATAAAAATGAACGAGGCTGTACGGAATATGCAGACATACACGGGGTGTTCATTTGAGGAAGCTGTTAATATGGCTACCATTAATCCTGCTAAACAGTTAAAAGTTGATGGACAAAAGGGTAGTTTACGACCAGGGAAAGATGCTGATTTTTGTGTCGTAAATGATAATCTTGATATCCTTCAAACGTATGTAAAAGGAACGAAAGTTTTTGGATGAGTAAAGGAGGATATTCACCTTGGATATGATCAAAGTACAAAATTATCATGAAATGAGTATGAAAGCGGCGCAAATCGTTATTGACTCATTAAAAAATAAACAAATAAATGTTCTTGGTTTCGCAACTGGAGGCACACCAGAAGGTTTTTATAAATACTTCGTGCAAAACTTAAAGCAGGAACAACTCTCTTTAAAAGATTTGCATACGGTGAATTTAGACGAATATATTGGATTATCAGAAAATAACCCTAATAGCTATCATCACTATATGGAGAAACATTTATTTCAGTTTTTGAATCTTAAAAAAGACCAAACTCATCTTCCAAATGGAAATGCTGAAAATATTACTGGAGAATGCAAACGATATGAACAGTTAATACAAGATTTGGGAGGCATTAATTTACAATTACTTGGTGTCGGAAGTAATGGTCATATTGGTTTTAATGAGCCGGGAAGTTCCTTTCATGGTAGAACGCAAGTGGTAGATTTAGCTCCTTCAACAATCGAAGCAAATGCAAGGTATTTTACTGATGAAAAGGATGTTCCGAATAAGGCAATTACGATGGGGATTCAAACCATTATGGAAAGTAAAAGTATTTTGTTGCTCGCTTCAGGAGCAGAAAAGGCGGAAGCAATATATCAGTTAATGCATGGAGCTGTAAATGATAAGTTCCCGGTGACCATTTTACAAAAACATCCTAGTTTGATAATAATAGCTGATCAAGAGGCAAGAAGTTTGCTGTGAAATATTTCGAGGTAATTTTCCAAATTCCACCCATATTTTGTCGATCTATAGTAATATAGAATTAGATTACTATTTTAGTATAAGCAGGTGATAGAGTGAAATTCGTGTCATTAACGTTTATATTTCTTTCTCTAATTACGTTTAAGCAATGTGGTGGAGCTTCTGAACATGAAGATATAGATTTGAATATCAATCCGGTTTATTCAGGGGGGAGCCTCTCGGCAACGCCATATATTATTTATGAGGGAGAGGACCCAACTACGTTCCAGTTTGGTAGTAGTATTGCTTGGATTGAAAAAATAACCTTAGATGATGAGGTCCTTTATGAATACGAAGGAGAGGACGTAGATGTAGATCAACAAACAACCTTAGAAGAAGACGGTGAAAGAACAGGTTTCACTGTTGAAGTCGACACTGAGCCAGGAAGTTTTGACGTTCATATGGTATCGGAATTCATGGTTGAGACTGAGGCTGGAGAGCTTCAAGAATTCCGTCATCAAACAATTCGGACAGTTGAGGTTAAAAATGAGGAAGAGTAATGATTTACAATACTGCTAATTCATTTGCAGTAATTATGGGTTTCGGATAAATCGATATTAAAATCAAAATGCTGTCCCGTAAGGTTTTTTAAAACCTTTACGGGACAGCATTTTTTTGAAAACATAAAATCATTAATACTACGAACCACCCCCCGTTTAATTATCAACAATTAATTTGATATTGAGAAATGCTTTATGCGATGATAATGAAAGAGAAGATGAAAGGTTGCGTTCGAGATGATGCAAAAACATGGATGGGTGGTTCTTTCTGTTTTTCTTGGTGGATCTTTAGGGACATTGTTAAGATATTTGATAAATATGCAAACGACGGCCCTCCTGTTTCCTGTAGGAACGATTATTGAAAATATCATAGGCAGTTTATTGTTAGGGACATTAACAGGATGGACACTTGTGAAAGTAATCGTACCTGTTTTGAAAGAAGGGATTGGTGTTGGTTTTTG
The DNA here is from genome assembly GCF_002886185.1 of Salipaludibacillus neizhouensis. GTDB lineage: Bacteria > Bacillota > Bacilli > Bacillales > Salisediminibacteriaceae > Salipaludibacillus > Salipaludibacillus neizhouensis. The sequence continues at coordinate 82,188 of NZ_NJAW01000037.1, read as the reverse complement.
TGGGGGGTTTACGACGATGTCGACCTTAGCGGCAGATGCTGTGGTCTTAGGCGGTACCGATTCAATGGGATCATTGGCGACTTATCTTCTCATATCACTATTCGGCGGGATGTTTGTTGCCGCTATTGGATTGATGATAGGGCAGTACCTTGCTAATAGAAGTGTTAAGAAGGAATCGAGGGAATGGTCATGAACATCCTGCTTGTTGCATTAGGAGGTGGAATAGGCGCCTCATGCAGGTATTTGCTTGGAGCGTGGGTGAAGTCACGCCTAAAACAGAGAAGTATACCAACAGCGATGCTTATGGTGAATATACTCGGCTCCTTATTTCTAGGTCTATTTTTCGGATGGGTATATCAGGAAGTTCCTCAGATGGTTTATGATGATCTTCCTTTCTTAGTTTTCGCAGTTGGATTCTGCGGAGCATTCACGACATTTTCAACGTTTAGTGTAGAAGCCGTGACCTTATTACAGAAACAAAAAAAGCGAAAGTTTATTACATATGTAGGTTTATCCATAGGAGGAGCAATGATTGCTTTTCTTATTGGAATGTTTCTGGGCAGTCAGGTGATGAAGTTCATTTAAATGAAAAAGGGCACTCAAGTGAAATTCATTTGAGTGCCCTTTTTACTCTTAATTTGATATCATACTCCATTTCATTAGTATGCTTATTTCTTATTATCAGGATTATCTTTGTGTGAATCTTTTGCAGTTTTCTTTTCTTCCGAAGGAGAAAAGTCGTCAGATAATTGATCGCCAAGATCCTTTCGAAGATCTTGATAAATTTTTTCTTTAAATTCCTCGTACACCTCGTTTTTAATATCATCATATACTTCATCTTTAACCTGGTCGTATACTTCGGTTTTAATATCTTTATATGCATCTTCTTTGAAATCATCGTACACTTCATCTTTTACCTGTTCATAAATGTCGTCTTTCATATCGCCGTACGCTTCTTCCTTGAAGTTATCATAGATATTTTCTTGCATTCCGCCATATACTTCATCTTTTACTTGGCGAGTATGACGTTTGTTCTTTAGAATTTTGTCCGCTTTTAAATCTTGTCCCATCATAATCAGGAGTGAGAAAATCATCACAATCATGATGAGAGCGAATGGCAGAGCTGCGACAATGGAGGCGGTCTGTAAGCCCTCCAATCCACCGCTGATTAAAAGAACACTTGCAGCACCAGCGATTAAAAAGCCCCAAATAACTTTAACGGATAGCTTAGGACTTAGACTGCCACCGCTTGTCATTGCACCTAAAACATAAGAGGCAGAATCGGCAGACGTAATAAAGAAAACGAGAATTAGTAATACAGCTAAAGTACTCATAATTCCACTGAAAGGCAGTCCGCTAAGCGTTGCGAACAATGCCACTTCAACTTCGTTCGTGACTAAATCACCAATTTGTTCATTTCCATTTAATATCATATCTAAAGCTGTTCCGCCAAAAACTGTGAACCATAGTGCTGCTAATAAAGAAGGAACAATTAATACGCCTGCAATGAATTCACGGATGGTTCGGCCACGTGAGATTCTAGCGATAAAAATACCCATAAATGGAGCCCATGAAATGTGCCAGGCCCAAAAGAAAATAGTGTTGCTTCCCAACCATTCACCATCTCCAAACGGGTTTAAGTCTAAACTCATTTGGGTGACGTTAGTAATATAACTACCGATGGTAGTCACAAAATTTTGTGCTATAAAAAGAGTTGGACCAAATACAAGCACAAAAACTAGCAAAATTGCTGCCACGGTTAAGTTGAGGGTGCTCAAAATCTTAATTCCTTTGTTAACTCCGGTCGCAGCTGAAAAGATAAATAAAACGGTAACGATTGCAATAACCGTAAATTGAGTTGTAGAGTTGTTTGGTATCCAGTCAACAAGATAGGAAAGACCCCCGGTAATTTGCATCGCGCTTAACCCAAATGTCGTAGCAACACCGGTAGCAGTTGCCAGAACAGCCAATGTATCGATTGCTTTTCCGAAAGGACCGTGTGCTTTATCACCTAAAATAGGCTGGAAAGCAGAACTTATTAATGCCGGTTGATCCTTTCTATATTGTACATAAGCTAACGTCAAAGCTACGAGCGAGAAGATAGCCCACGGATGTAATGCCCAGTGGAAAACTCCGTATCGCAGACCTGCGGCGGCTCTAACCCCTTCAGACGCACCAACGTAGTCTGGATGTGGATCGAAGAAATAGAGAACAGGTTCTGCCACGCCCCAGAAAACGAAACCAACACCAATTCCAGCAGAAAAGAGCATGCCAAGCCATGTTAAAAACTTATACTCAGGTTTTTCATGTGGTTTCCCTAATTTAAGTTTTCCGAAAGGGCTGACTGCCAAGAATAAAACGAAAGCGATAAAAAAGGCGGTCGATAGCATGTAGAACCACCCAAAATTATCGAGAGTAAGACCTAATGCTATCCCTGAAAGGTTTTCTAGAGATTCAGGTCCAAAAAATCCCCATAGTACAAAAAGGAAAACTAGTGGTGCAGAAATATAGAAAACAATATTGGGTTTTTTTGTTTCATACTCATAATTTTTCATGTATTAGTGTCATCCATGATAGCGGAAGACCCCCTTTCTTAGTGTAAATCTAATCTTAAAAATCCAAATAAATGCAAAGGAAGGACATTGGTGCCATGATAGTTACTTTTTCCCCTTTTGTCTAGTATTTGAAACTAAAGTCACGAAGTTTGCTAAACAATATAGCTACAATGTATTATTGTAAAAGATTGCAATTTAAATAATGTAATGATTAGGAGTGAGAAAATGTCTGAGATAAATGAAACAGCTTCCATTGAGGATTTTATGAAATTAGATATGAGAGTGGGAACGATCATCGAATCAAGTTCTTTTAAAGAGGCTAGAGTACCAGCAATTAAACTGAAAATTGATTTCGGTGAAGATTTAGGGATTAAACAGTCGAGTGCTCAAATTACAAAGCGTTATGAGCCGGAAGACTTGGTAGGCCGACAAGTGGTGGCTGTCGTGAACTTTCCGCCACGGAGAATTGCAGGTTATGCTTCAGAAGTGCTAGTCATAGGTGGAACGCCTGAAAAAGGCGATGTAGTATTATTAAATGTTGATGAAGAAGTTCCGAATGGAACGACGATTAGCTAAAAAACAAATGAGGTTGTGTTTAAGAAGGTATACAATACCTTCTTAAACACAACCTTTTAATTTATAAAATGGGCAGCTACCTCCACACGCAAGTATTAAGGGAAACCCACCTCTCCTTTCGAGTAGCACCTACACGCATTACGTAGTGGCTACTCGAAAGGAGGTGGAAGCTGACGCTGTATTTAATAAAAGACGGCTATGCCGTTTTTCTTATGATGATACCGTTATTCCATCGTTATTGTGAATCTTTCTTCTCCGACAAACTCCCCACCAACAAAAATTTCAACCCGATAGTTGCCAACTTTAGTGGCAGGATTTTGTGCATCAATGACATCCAACGAGATACGATTAGAAGAAAATTTCTTAGACTCGCGATCGCGAAGGCTTTCCCATTCGTCCGGATCTTCCGGATCTTGGAATAAAAGGGAGACTCGAAATGTCTGATTGTTAACAGGCTCTTCTCCAATGTAAAAAAGGTTAATTCGTGCGTCATACTTCTTGAAAACCGGAGAAGTAATGATGTCTCCTTTGTACTCAGGCGTTTGTTCATTATTATTGTTATCGGAATAGATGTAAATCCCTGGATCTAGTTCACTTTCAAAAGACCATTCAGATAATGCTTGAACAGGTAAAATCAAGAGAAATATTACAATTACCGGCGTCACTATTGCACTAATCCATGATGTTCCTTTCTTCGTAAATAGAGGAACAGCAGGTTTTGTTTTTTCCGTATCAGAATCGATATTTTGAATCAGCTTCAAAACCCTTCTCGTAAAAAAAGCATTGCCTTTTAGACCAAAAAAGAAATGTGTCAATATAGGAAGCGAAAAAGTCATTTCACTATAAAAACTAATAGCCGATAAAAGGGTTAATTCGGCGAGAATAAAAATAAAATAGAGTAGAGTCGATCCATGCATATAGCGGTACGCTAGCCAAAAGGGCGGAATGATAAAAGCGGGCCAATTCCATCCTGCATAGTTATCGGGTTTTTTATGTTTTTTCCATTTTTTATCATAGTATTCATGATTATTCTTTACAATCTCATAAACAGTGGGGGATTCAGTCGTTAAATAGCTAGAGGATTGATCCTTGTTCATTGTAAATTCTCCTTCTTAAACAGCTTGGGTACTATTTTATCATGAATTAGCAGAAAAATAGCATAGGGAAGCATTATTAACAAAGATATCACAGATTAAAAGATAGAGAAGAAAGTCTCAGTTATTATTTGATAAAATAGAAGGAGAAAGTCTAAGGGGTGGTCAATTGAAATTTTTATATCCATTTTTATTTGTAGTATTGGTAGTTAGTGTTGCCGGTTGTGAGTCAGAAAATGATACTAATCCGGACAGCAGCAGTGATAATTTTCCTTTTCAATTTGTATCAGACAGCTTTCAATATGAAGGTTTTAACTATCCGGATGATTGGGATGTGGTGGCTGTATCATCTTATGTAGAAATGTCAGATGCTGATGATGAGAATGAAGGTAATCAAGCATTTTCTGAGGAACCTTTTCGTTATCGTTTCGTATTCGGAAGAGAAGCCAATACAAATGAAGTATCCACAGAGGAAATAGATGCATTTAATGAAAAAAGTACAAAGGAACAGAAAACGATTCGACAGCACTATTATCATACCTATCATGAACACTATGCCACATTGCATATCAGTTCAGATAGTTTTCTTAAAAACCTGTCAGATCTGGAAGGTGTAGATACATTGGAAGTAAATAAACATGAAGTTTTGGTTATGAATCAACAAAATGAGTGGGTTATAAACGCTCAAATAAATAATGCTTATTATGAATTGCTTGTGAAAAACGAAGCGGTAGTGACTGATAAAGAAGACTTAAAAGAACTATTGAAAATTATATTACCATAGATATTAAAGGGAATGGGGGGGACAGCCCCCCCATTTTTAAAGAGAATTTATAAAATTGGCAGCTAACTTCGCACCGCACGTATCAAGGGAAACCCACCTCCTTTCGAGTAGCACCTACACGCACTGCGTAGGTGCTACTCGATGGCGGTGGAAGCTGACGCTGTAATTAATAAAAGACGGCTATGCCGTTTTTCTTAGGTGAAACAATCAAACCTTCGTTTGACCGTTTCAAGGAAATAGCATACACTATAATCAAATGATTGTTTGAATAAAGGGAGTCGGGAAATTGGAGGGATTACGAATGGCAGAAGATACTTGCAGTGTGTATTCGTTTGATAAAGCTAAGGTTGCCTCACTTCATAAACAGTTAAATGATGAATTTATCATAGGCACGAGTCAGATTTTTAAAATTCTAGCGGATGAAACTCGCTTAAAGATTGCTTATGCATTAACGAAAGAAGAAGAATTATGTGTATGTGATATTGCTAATGTTATCGGGGCATCTACCGCTACAGCATCTCACCATTTGCGTACACTAAAGAAACAAGGATTGGCTCAGTATCGTAAGGTAGGAAAGCTGGCATTTTACCGATTGGATGATCATCACGTTAAAGCGCTTATACAATTAGCCTTTGAACATCAGAAGGAAGGTAAAGCTGATGGAAACAACAACTAAAACGGACCAAGAGATGTATAAAGTGAAAGGCATGACTTGCACAGGTTGTGCAGCTAGGTTTGAAAAAAATGTCAAACAGATACCTGGAGTGAAAGAAGCGAATGTAAATTTCACTTCTGAGAAACTTATCATCGAAGGCCATGCGAGCATACAGGAATTAGAAAAGGCAGGAGCCTTTGAGAATGTGAAAGTTTATCATGAAAATGATGAGCTTCCTACGGAGGAGGATCAGCCTTTTTTTCAGAAGCATACATGGATTCAAGTAATTCTTGCAAGCTTGTTTGTGCTAGCAGGTTGGATTTCTCATTTTTATATTGGGGAACAGTCACTCATTACGATTGGACTCTTTTTAAGTGGTATGGTTATCGGTGGATATTCGATGTTCTGGCAAGGGATCAATAATCTAACGAAGTTTGTGTTCGATATGAGAACCTTGATGACAATTGCCATTATAGGTGCCGCTCTCATTGGGGAGTGGGGAGAAGGAGCACTAGTTGTCGTTTTGTTTGCAATAAGTGAAGCGCTCGAAAGCTATTCAATGGATCGGGCACGAAAATCGATTCGCTCCCTTGTAGAAACTAGTCCACGAAATGCGACGGTAAATAGACTTGGTAAAGAAATGATTGTTCCTGTAGACGAGATAGATATAGGAGAGGAGAACATTATTCGTCCAGGTGAGAAAATTCCCTTGGATGGGACTGTTACAAAAGGCCTTACTTCGGTGAACCAAGCTGCGATTACAGGGGAAAGTATTCCTGTTGGAAAAGGTGAAGGTGACTCGGTATTTGCCGGAACATTGAACGAGGAAGGGCTTCTTTCCGTAAAAGTGACGAAGCTGGTCAAAGACACGACACTTGCAAAGATCATTCAGCTCGTAGAAGAAGCTCAAGGTGAGAGAGCTCCAGCACAGCAATTTATCGATCGATTCGCTGCATATTATACACCTGCCATTATGATTCTAGCAGTCATTGTCATGATAGGGCCGCCATTAATGGCGGGGGGCGTATGGAGTGAATGGATCTATTTAGGACTTGCAACACTGGTAGTTGGTTGTCCTTGTGCCCTTGTCATATCTACTCCGGTAGCTATCGTTACAGCCATTGGCAGCAATGCGAAACAAGGTATCCTTATCAAGGGTGGCATTCATTTAGAACAAGCAGGTCATATAGAAGTGATTGCTTTCGATAAAACAGGTACGCTAACGAAAGGCACTCCAGAGGTAACTGATTTTCTTTCGATCGACGATGTCTCTGAAAAGGAATTAATTCCGTATATATATTCGATTGAAGAGTATTCCACCCATCCTTTGGCGAAAACTTTAGTTGCTTATGCGAAAAAAAATGGCGGCGATATGGTTTCTCAGAGGAACGTAACTGAATCGAAAGCTCTTACAGGCAAAGGGATGTCTGCAAAGATTGATGGCGTCTATTATTACGTCGCTAGTCCCTCTTATGCAAGAAGTTACTTCACTAGTAGCTTATCCGAGAAAATTGATGAGAAGGTAGAAGATCTTCAAAAACAAGGGAAAACGGTGGTCATTTTAGGTAATGAATCTAAGATACTAGCAATAATGGCTTTACGTGATGAGGTCAGACCTGAAGCGAAGCATGCGATCCAACAGTTGAAGAAATTAGGGATAAAGGAAATCGTGATGTTGACCGGTGATCAACGTTATACAGCAGAAGCAATTGGTCGAGAAGCAGGGGTTACACGCGTAGAATCGGAATTGCTTCCTGAAGAGAAACTTGCCTTCATCAAACAAACGAGAATTTCAGGCAAGAACGTTGCGATGGTCGGTGATGGCATGAATGATGCTCCGGCATTAGCACAGGCAAATGTCGGCATTGCAATGGGTGGAGCAGGAACGGACACTGCAATTGAAACAGCGGATATTGCTTTAATGGGGGATGAATTAAATAAACTGCCTATACTGATAGAAACGAGTCGCAGGACATTGAGGATCGTCAAACAAAACATTGCATTTGCACTTGGATTAAAAGTATTAGCACTAATTCTCGTCCCTTTCGGTTGGCTGACGCTGTGGATTGCTATTATTGCCGACATGGGAGCAACATTACTTGTTACATTTAATAGTTTGAGGCTTATCAAAATAAAAGATAAGAGTAATAAAAAGTAATAAAAAGAGGATGTCTGAAGGTCAGTAAAGACCAATGGACATCCTCTTTTGATGCAATGAGTGAAGCTTACGCCTTCGTTCCTTGGAGTTTCTTTATTACTTAAGAGTCCTATTCATTCATTAACTCATAGTCTTCAGGGTTCTCGGCTGAGATTGGATTAGATAGATCCATGTGGCCTAATAATTCTCCGACCTCTTCACCGTCAATAAGTATCATGGTGCTGTCGTAGCCGAATTGATTCATCATTAGAGCTACGTGCTGAGTAAACATTAATTCACCGCTTGAGCCAAGATTGGTCGTTTCGATATCTTGTGAAAAAGAAACATAGGCAACATCGTCCTTGAATTCTACAGATTGCACAGTCACGCCTTCAGGCAATAATTTAACTAAACCATCTTGTGAGGGGCCTGCAAGCCAAAGATTCATAGCTTCCTCTGCGCCGGATTCATCCATAGAAACGGATGTCCCAGAGTTAACGCGGAACGTTTCTAACAATTGATCATCAGAGAAAAATAGTGTAACAGAATCAAGTGTAGTTGTTTCTTCCGTATTACTGTTTTCATCCTCTGCAGTGTTAATGTCTGCTTCGTCATTTGTACTATCGTTCATGGTGTTCTCTTCTACTTCAGGTTCGTTTTCTTCCACTTCAGGTTCATTTTCTTCAACATTGTTATTTGATTCGCTCGCATTTATATTTCCTTCGTCTTCGTCTAAGTCTTCCTCTTCAGTTGTTGCATCGTTCACCGCTTCATTTTCTTCCACACTATTTTCAGTATTCATTGTATTGTTTTCTCCTGAGACATTATTTGTGTCTCCAGCAGCATTCTCACTTGTTCCACAAGCAGCTAATAATAGAACAAGACTAAAGACTAAAAGTATTTTACTAACATTTTTCATTTGTACCCCTACCTTCAAATTTAATAGTTATAGTTCGTTCAATTCATTAGACGACACTTAGAATAAAAGGTTACAACAAAATCTGCGTTATTTTGCCAATTTCAATATAACAGAAAATGAACAGTACAGACAACTGAATGTTATATAGTTAAAAAGATAGTTACAAACTTTTTATCGAAATGATGCTTTTGGGGTATGTTAAGAATTTTTACCAATCTAAGTCCAGGGGCGTAGAAGATATATTTCTTAAGTCGCTTACGGAAAAAGAATTCACCCATTACAATAGAGAAAAGATGAGAAAAGGGAGAGGGACGATATCACAAAAATAGGGCGACGAACGTTAGGCTTATGTATCTTAATGTTAGGAGTGATTTTGTTAGCGAGTCAAATCCTAGCGATCTCATTTAATTTTTTGTTTGCTTACGTATGGCCTATCTTAGTAGTAGGGTTACTTATTGAAGGTCTAATTTATTATCGGAATAAAGAGCCTGATCAAAAGGTGCGTTTCGATAAATTTTCGATCATTTTATTACTGGTAGTATTGCTTGCCAGCAGCGGTGTAGAGAAGAGCTTAGAGGCTTCGAGCGGGTTTTCGTTTCTTGAATGGTCAGGTGTAACAGGGACAACGGCTTCAATCGAAGAAGAATATGATTTAGGGGGAAGTGTTGAAATAATTAAAATAAACGCCCCGAATGCTTCGGTTAAAGTGATGGGAACGGATGAAGATGAGATTTCGGTGTCAGGTACCATACAGGCAGATGAAGATGATGAAGACGATGTAAAGGAAGTTTATGAAGAAGTGCGTGAAATTACTAGAACGGATAATATGTTTGAATACAGTATTGATCAAAAAGAGTTATCTTGGTTTTCATTCAGTGAAAACATGAAAGCGAATTTAGTGATTGAAGTGCCTAAAGATAAACGGGTCCATATTGATGTTACAAATGGTGGAGTTGAAGTTACTAATATAGCAGAAAATATCAATGTCCAAACCACGAATGGAGCAGTCACAGTGGTTAACATAGCTAAGGATGCTAAAGTTCAATCTACAAATGGCCGCATTATTTTAGAAGGTATTGGTGGAGCAGCAAATCTTCATACGACAAATGGAACAATTGAAGTAGAAAGCGATCAGGTCCTCGGAAACTGGGATTTAAAGACAACCAACGGTAATATCAGAATTGGAGCTGCTGAAGAAAGTGATTTTTATTTCGAAGGAAAAACGACAAATGGAAAAGTTGATGGAGATTTACAAATGGAAAGAGAAAAAGAAGGAGAGTTAGTAAGAGTAAAAACACAAGGATCCGCAATTCAAGGGGATGGCACACACGAGATAAATGCTACAACAACGAATGGTACTATCACTGTTTTTCTAGAATAGATATACAAAAAAAGCCAGACCTACGAAATACGTAGGTCTGGCTTTTTTATCTTTATGATTAAATTATTCTAAACCAGCAGTCCATTCTGATACGATTTCTTCATTTGCTTCAACCCATGCAGCTGCAGCATCTTCTGGAGATGTGCCTTCTTGCATGTCAAGCATTACAGCCTGCATATCTTCTGGAGTCCAGCTGAACTGATCCAATAGTGTGTAGGCGTTTGGAAGATCTTCCTCTAAACCTTCACGAACCATTGTTTTAATAACTTCAGCATCACCAAATGATCCTTCAGGGTCTTCAAGATACTTTAAGTCATAAGAAGCGAATTTCCAGTGCGGAGTCCAACCAGTTACAACAATTGGCTCTTCGTTGTCAATTGCTTCGCCTAATGCGGTAGCCATTGCACCACTAGAAGATGTTTGAACGGAAAAGTCTGCTAGGCCTTCGTATGTTTCTACAGCACTTTCAGCTGCTTGAACAACACCAGCGCCAGGCTCAATTCCAGTGATTGTATTTCCTAAATCATCAGAAAAGTTAGCTAAGTCATCAATAGTTGTAGCATCCATGTATTCAGGCACAACTAAACCAATTTTAGCTCCTTCAAGGTTTTCACCTAGATCAACAACCTGATCTCCATATTCTTCAAATAGATCGCCGTGTGTAGCAGGTAACCATGCTGCAACCATACCATCAGCTTCTCCACTTGCTACTGAATCCCACATAATTGCATTATCAATCGGAGTCACAGTAACATCATAACCTTGGTCTTCCAAAACTTTTGCTACAACGTGTGTAGATGCAATTTCTGAGTCCCACTCCACGTATACTAATTCAATTTCCTGTCCTTCGCCAACTGCTCCAGCATCTGCATTCTCTTCAGTTGCATTGCCTGCATTTTCTTCTGCTGTATTATTATCAACATTCGTAGTATTCGTGTCATTTTCATTTTCTCCACAGCCAGCTGCGAGTAATGATAATGACAGTCCTGCTGCTAATCCAAGACGTTTTTTGTTGAGTTTAAACATAATAATTAAATCCCCCTAGTTTTATTTTATCTATGGAACTTTTCAATTCATGAAAAGGAGCCAACTTAATTGGTGTTAAATCTGTATTAATTTTTAGTGTTCACATTTTGTGTGAATCGATCGATAATGATAGCCAGGATAACTATTCCTAAACCAGCTACAAAACCAGGTCCTACTTGCGCACGTTGTAATGCGGAAAGAACTTCTCTTCCTAACCCGGGTGCACCGATCATCGATGCAATAACGACCATAGATAAGGCAAGCATAACTGTTTGATTTATCCCAGCCATAATCGTTGCTTTGGCCATCGGAAGCTCTACTTTAAATAACTTCTGTGCACCAGTACTACCAAACGCATCTGATGCTTCCACTAGTTCTGTTGGAACTTGGCGAATACCTAAATTGGTGAAACGAACGGTTGGTGGTGTCGCAAATATCAAGGATGCAAAAACACCGGGAACCATTCCTATTCCAAAGAAAGCAACAGCAGGAATTAAGTAAACAAAGGCAGGCATTGTTTGCATGAAATCTAGGACTGGTCGAATAATTGCATCTGCTGTTTTGCTTTTGGACATTAAAATTCCAAACGGAACTCCAATGATAACAGACAAGACACTTGCGAGTATAACCAAAGTAATTGTGAAGGTTAAATCTTCCCATAATCCTTGATTGTGTACAAGCCATAGTCCAAAGACTGAAAACGCTGCAAGGCCATATTTTTTACCCGTTAGAAAAAAGGCTGCCAGTGCGACGATAAGAATGACAATGATCGGCGGAATGCTATATAAGAGATTTGCTGTCCATTCCATGAAATCCCCAAAATAAGTTTTAATAGGGTTGAATAAAAAAGCAAATGTACTTGTTAACCACCCGACAAACCATGCTGTTCCTTCGGCAATTGGTATTCTTGGTATAAATTCTGTAAGATTATTAAGCATTTTCTGATTCCACCTCGCTATCATTAGCAAGAGCGGCAATGACCGCACCTCGGACAATAATTCCCACTAACCGTTCGTTCTCGACAACTGCTACGGGTGTTGGGATATTGTGAATAATATTGAAAATATCATGCATTGGTGTATCTTTTTCGATTTTTGGTATATCTGTTTTTAAAATGCCTTCCAACGTTTTAATCTCTTGTTTTCGAGCGATGGAAGCATCATCTGCTGTTACATACCCCTTGAATTTCCGTTTGCTGTCGATAACAAGAATGCTTGAAATACCTTCTTCTTTCATACGTTCTAATGCTACTCGTGGACCGTGTTTATCAATATTAACTGTTTCAGGCCGTTTCATAATATGACTGGCTGTTAAGACCTTAGATCGATCAACATCCTCTACAAATCGTTCCACATAATCATTGGCCGGATTTACTAAGATTTCTTCTGGTGTACCTATTTGGACAATGGCTCCGTCCTTCATGATTGTAATTCGATCTCCTATACGAAGAGCCTCGTCTAAATCATGAGTAATGAAGATAATCGTTTTTTGCATTTTTTCTTGTAAATCAAGCAGCTCATCCTGCATATCTTTTCTGATAAGTGGGTCAAGTGCTGAGAAAGCCTCATCCATCAAGAGAACACTTGGATCATTTGCCAACGCTCGAGCAAGTCCAACGCGTTGTTGCATTCCACCTGATAGTTGATCGGGATATTGGTTTTCATATCCTTTTAAACCAACAAGCTCTAAAGATTCAAATGCTTGTTTCCTTCGAGTGGTTGGATCAATACCTTGTATTTCCAAGCCATATTCAACATTTTCGATAATGGTTCTGAATGGGAATAGCCCAAACTTTTGGAAAACCATACTCATCTTTTTACGTCTAACTTCGCGCAAATCTTTATCATTCATTTGTGCTAAGTTTTCCCCATCTATCCAAACCTTGCCGTCAGTAGGCTCGATTAAACGATTTAACAAGCGGACAAGTGTGGATTTACCACTTCCAGAAAGCCCCATAATAACAAAAATCTCGGCATCATTTACTTCAAAAGAAGCTTGATTTACACCAATGGTTAAACCCGTTTCTGCAAGAATATCATCCTTGCTTTTTCCTTGCTTTAAAAGCTCTAGCCCCTGTTTCGAACGTTTACCGAAGACCTTGGTTAAGCCTTCTACTTTAATATTTGCCAAATGTAGTCACCCCAAATTCATAATTACTTTTATTTATTAACACGAAAAAGTACCTGACTTCTCGCCAAGCAATACATAGCACACGGTATGTTTCGACCTTTCTAACTATAAAGGTTTAGGTAAATAAGATCAAACCGTATATACTATATATAAACTTCGAAAAGTACGTACAGTTAAAACTGTACAAAGGTTACACGACTGTAACGCCAAATTACACAACAATCCTATCTATAACACATGGATATGCTACTTTCTTTTTGAAAGGAGTATTTGCTAGTATTTTTATAGATGGAATAAGACAGGAGGTTTACAAATGCCGAATAATGCTATATATAAGGAAGAACAACAGAAATTGTATGACGCAAGAGAGCGCTTCATTACAGAAATAGCTAAAAATATTCATTTATACAATATAAATTCATCGGTTGGCAGATTATACGGAACGGTATTCTTTGCGGAAAAACCAATGACATTAGATGACATGAGTTCCTCCCTAGGTATGAGTAAGACAAGTATGAGTACAGGAATAAGGGCTTTGACAGATGCGAATATGGTTGAAAGGGTTTGGGAGAAGGGCATTCGCAAAGATCTTTATAAAACAGAAGACGATTGGTACAAATCTTTTTCAAACGTATTTATTACACGATGGAGAAACTCAACAGAATTGAATATGCGTGCAATAAAAGAAACAAAGGAAAGTATGGAAGAACTTTTAGATAAATCAGAGAACGATGACATAATCAACTCCGCGGAACTAGATCTTGAAAAACTAAATGGAGCTGAAGCTTATTATGAATGGCTGACTGATGTGATATCGTTATTTGAAACAGATGAAATATTTAAGATTATACCGAAACGTTCATGACTTAGGTTGTTCATTAACGTCGCCAATATTCAGAAATAAAATTTTTCTATAATTAAACGATCGTTATAGCTTGATGCTCGTCAAATTTGATGAGAGGCATCAAGCTATTTTTTGTTATAATGAGGAAGTTCAAATAAATAGGAGAGTTTTTGTTGAAATTTAACGTAAAGGAATGAAATAACATGAAAAATTGGCAAGTGGCTGTGATTTTATTAATTATTGGATTTATTGGAGCGAGTATATTCTGGGCATGGGCACTTCTAACTGGATAACTATTCATCAGATAATCTATTTTCTTAGAATTATTCGTCGACTTTTATGTAACAAAAACGAATAGATAACGTCAATTATAGTTGCAAGGGGAGGGAATCAAGTGAGGTCGGAGTTTGATCGTTTATATACTGCTTATCACCATCAGCTTTTCCAGTATCTTTTCTATATGGTCAGGAATAGAGAAGTGGCAGAGGATTTAGTCCAAGAAGTATATATTAAAGTACTTCACTCTTTTGAAACCTTTGAAGGCAAAAGTTCGGAAAAAACATGGCTCTATTCCGTAGCTAAACATGTTGGAATAGATTGGATCCGTAAGCAGTCGCGCAAGAAACGGAAATGGGAAGGCAAAGAGTATGAATGGAGCGAGCGGGAATTTGAAATAAAGGATCAGAGTCCACTCCCGGAAGAAGTTCTGCTCCAGAAAGATGAAGTACAACAAGTTTATCGTGTATTGAAAACTTGTACAGAAGATCAACAACAAGTTGTATTACTGCGATATGTTCAGTCTTTATCGATATCAGAGACTGCCGATATATTGGGTTGGACCGAAAGTAAAGTGAAAACAACCCAACACAGAGCGATTAAAACCCTTCAAAAAAATCTAGAAGAGGTCGAGGAGACATTGGAAGTAAAGGAGGCAAAGAAGTGAGCAAAAATAAATGGAATGAAAAAGATATTGAAAAGACGTTGTCGAACTTGCCTTCTGTTAAGGATAAACAATCCAAAGATGAGTTATTCCAAGCAATTGAAAAACGATCGGAAGAAGTCTCTCTTTCCAGAGCTGCTAATAAACGAAAAAAATCATGGTTGTTTCCTGCACTGGGCAGTGTAGCCGCTATTTTTATTATCTTATTAGTCATTCCTTCCTTTATAAATAATAACTCGCAAATGTCGATGGATGAAGCAAACGATTCTGCTGAGAATATGGAATCTTCTTCTGCTGACAATGCAGAAAACAAAGTGAGCTTGTATTCTGATGATAGTGGGAATGAAACGCAAGAGAGCAGTATTGGTACAGAAAGTCAAAGCTCTCCTAGAAATGATGAAAATGCATCTAGCAATAATAATGAAGCTACTCAAGAGAACAATTCATCGGTGGATGTTCGGAGCGAATCAAATTCCAGCGAATCAATTCAGGAAGAAGAACCGGTCCAAATAGAAGATCTTACACCTTCCGAGTTTATAGCGCAGATTATCCCGGTGGAAGAAAGTGATTTTCCAGATGGAATTGCAGTGCTGCATCCAACTGAAATAGATCACACCTCTACGGAGGAGCTTCTCGCTACCTCTTTGAAGGCGAGTGACCCAACGATTAGAAGCGAGATGGAAAATATAACCGAGGTCAGTCTTGACGAACAGTTGCAGGACTCTGTTCATTTAAACTTTCAAGAGGATCATAACTTAGAAAGCTTAACATCTTCGGAACATCAAGGACTTGGTTTAATATTTCAAGAACTATTTACTATTTATGGGATTGATGAAGTTGAATTAAGTGTAGAGGGTGAACCCGGGATTATGTTTGGTCAACAGGGAGAAGTAGAAAGCCTGCCAATCGATTTATTTAACAGAGGTTATTATTCCTATGAAAAGGATGGAGAAGTATATTTAGTGAGTGCACGGATAGTAGGTGAGCAAATGCGTTCCGATTCTGGAAATGCACTTACTTATCGAGAGACGGTTGAAAGAATGGCTGCAATGCCAGATGAACACTTCTATACTTCCCCTGTTCCTGATTTTGTCGAAGTGGTTAACTTTAGGTTTGATGATAAGTTTGTAGAAGTTATATATGAGACAGAGGGGCCCGAGACGGAAGAAAGTCAATTGGATGAAATGAGTACTTTTTACGATTCGTTGATTTTAACTGCGGAACCATTTTCTCTAGACACATTGCAAATTACTAACGAAACCACGGGAGAAACAAAAGAAGTTGATTTAAATTAAGTTTATATGAAATAGATGGTAAGGGGTGACCTGATATTCACCCTTCTTTACCATCTTATAAAAAAATTAAGGATGTATCAAAAGGTCTTTTATGACATTTTGATACATCCTTTTTTGCAAAATAAGAGATTGTTGTGTGGAAGAATCCGCGAGACTCCTGTGGAAGAATGATTCAAGTGAGACCCCGCAGAGCGTTCGTAATCTCGAGGAGGCTCGCGGATCATCCACGGAAAGCGAGCGGTAATTCTTCCAAACAAACTTTCGTGATAACAAAAGCAACGAAATAGAAAAGAAGACACACTAAGTTTTTTTAAGATGTCATAACATCCGGTAACCAGCCTTTCCCGGGAAATAAATGTAGAATGTTGTAAGTACGTTCTATGGACTTGCTAGTAGCGCATAAACTTAAACTTCACGCGCAACCAGTAAAAACTTCTTCAGACGATATTGAAGGCTTTGCCGACTGAGGCCCAAATCTTTGGCTGCTTTCGTAACATTTCCACGGTGGTGCCTTAATGTCCGTTCTAACAGGTCTTTTTCTACCCTATCCATGTTTTCTTGTAAGGTTCCCGTGATAGCCGTGTGACTTTTGGACGTGTTTTCCTTTTCGGGTTCCGGTGAGGGCTTTTCCAAAGAATGAAATTTGGTTCTCATGTGCATTGGCAAGTGGCTATAATCTATTTCTTCATCAAAATGAATTAAATTCATTGCACCTTCGACCATATGTTCAAGCTCTCTTACATTTCCAGGCCAGTCATGCTCCAGAAATAAGTGGAGAACCTCTTCGGACATGCCAGGCACTCTTAGTTGGAATCGCTGATTATATTTATCGATAAAATGTTCGATGAGAACAGGAATATCTTCTTTTCTTTGACGGAGAGGTGGAACAAGAATACTGACGACACTTAACCGATAATATAAATCTTGTCGAAGATGATTTTTTTCGATGGAAACGAGAGGATCCTCATTTATGGTAGCGATTATCCTTACATCTATCGACCTGTCTTTTGTGTCTCCGATACGTCGAATCGTTTTTTCCTGGATGGCCCGTAATAACTTGGCTTGCAGGGAAGCGCTTAATGAATTTATCTCATCGAGCATGAGTGTCCCGCCATCTGCTTGTTCAAATAACCCGATATGACCGGTAGCGCCGGTAAATGCGCCTTTTACAGAACCAAATAATATCCCTTCAATTAGAGAATCTGGGAGTGCAGCACAGTTTTGGCTAATGAAAGGGCGAGAAACACGTTCACTGCCATTATGGATACTTTGTGTAAATAGTTCTTTTCCGGTACCCGTTTCTCCGTAGACAAGAACAGAGGAGCTTGTTTTCGTCGCATGTTTAGCATTATCAATGACTGACTTCAATGACTGACTATTACCAATAATTTGATCAAAGGTAAATCGTGCATCCTTTTTCTCACGGGAGTTTTCTCTCGTTAATTGCTCAAGCTTTGTTATGTCCTTTGCTACTTCCACTGCACCGATAATGTTTTCTCCATCATATAAAGGGAATGTATCATTTATAGTCGTTATTTCCTGACCTTTAAAATTAAAATAAGATTGTTTGGCATTTTTTAAGTCTGCGCCTTTATTCAAAGCTTGCAGAAGGCGACTTTCATCTTCACTGTTAAACAGAAATATATCCATTATGTTCTTCTTGAGTACGTCATCTTTGTCCATGTCTTCTATTTCAGACATTTTTTGATTGTAGATGACAGAGACACCATCTTTGTTGATCACATGAATTCCCATGTCGATGGCATCTAATAACTGTCGGTATACAGGTTGCAGGAACGGGAAATTTGTATCATTCAAAATAAAATCACCCCCACTTTCTCTTTTATTTTACAAGTAATAGTCCCAATAGTGCAAATATTTATGGCGATTAGGTGCAAAAATATTTTTCAGTGCAAATTTATTTTGCGGACTGAAGTAATTAATTACTTGAATTGCCGGTTGTTTAAAAGTTGGCATGATAATTGCATATTATAAAAGTGTAGAAAATTTTAATAATTTTAATGAAGGAGTGGATTGTTCATGGTAGTACCTTATAAGCACGAGCCGTTTACGGATTTTACGATGGAAGAGAACCGTAAAGAATACGAAGAGGCATTGAATTATGTTAAAGGGGAACTAGGTAAGGAATATCCTCTCATTATTAATGGAGAAAAAATATTTACTGATGATAAAACGGTATCGGAGAACCCAGGGAATAAAAAAGAAGTGATAGGCTATGTCTCAAAGTGTAGCCAAGAGCTTGCAGAGAAAGCAATGCAAGCAGCAGATGCTGCTTTTCAAACTTGGAAAAAATGGGATCCGGCAGCGAGAGCGAATATTCTTTTCCGCGCTTCTGGAATGATCCGTCGAAGAAAGCATGAATTCTCAGCTTGGTTAACATATGAAGCGGGAAAACCTTGGAAAGAGGCAGATGCAGATACAGCGGAAGCCATTGACTTTTTAGAGTATTATGCACGGCAAATGTTGCGTTTAAAAGATGGCGTAGAAATAAATTCCAGAGAAGTAGAAAACAACACATTTAACTATATCCCACTAGGTGTCGGTATTGCGATCTCGCCTTGGAACTTTGCTTTTGCGATCATGGCGGGAACGACAGTAGGACCAATGGTTGCAGGAAATACGATGTTATTAAAGCCAGCAAAAACAACACCGGTTATTGCCTATAAATTTATGGAAGTTTTACTAGAAGCCGGCTTACCAGACGGTGTTGTAAATTATATACCTGGTAGCAGTGCAGAGATGGGTGATTATGTAGTCGACCATCCTCGAACTCGATTCATTAACTTTACCGGTTCTAAAAAAGTAGGGCTTCATATTGCTGAACGAGCTGCTAAAGTACAAGAAGGACAAATTTGGATGAAGCGTGTCATTGCGGAGATGGGTGGAAAAGATACGATCATCGTCGATAATACAGCAGATCTTGAATTAGCTGCAGAGGCGATCACATACTCTGCATTTGGATTCTCAGGACAAAAGTGTTCCGCGTGTTCAAGAGCTATTATCCATGAGGATGTATATGATGAAGTACTAGATAAAGTAGTTAATAGAACGAAAGAATTAACGGTAGGTGCAACGTTTAACGATAACTCGAAGTTTATGGGTCCAGTCAATGACCAAGCCGCGTTTGATAAGGTCTTGGATTACATTGAGATTGGTAAAAAAGAAGGAAAACTCATGACAGGCGGCAATGGCGATAATTCAGAAGGATATTTTATTCAACCGACTGTCTTTGCAGATTTGGATCCTAAATCACGAATCATGCAAGAAGAAATTTTTGGCCCGGTCGTTGGATTTTCAAAGGCAAAAGACTTTGATGAGTTAATCGATATTGCCAACAATACAGAATATGGCTTAACAGGAGCAGTCATTTCTGATAATCGGGAACATTTAGAACAGGCTCGCCAGGACTTCCATGTCGGAAACCTTTATTTCAATCGTGGTTGCACAGCGGCAATTGTAGGTTATCACCCGTTTGGTGGATTTAATATGTCTGGTACAGATTCCAAAGCAGGCGGACCAGATTATCTATTAAACTTCCTTCAGCCTAAAACTGTTTCTGACATGTTTTAAGAAGTGAGTTTACCTCTATTAGACAAAAGTCAGAAGGAGGCAATAACATGACAAGATCTACAGACATCATGGACGTGACAGAAAAGTATGGGGCAAGAAATTATCATCCTCTTCCCATCGTTATTTCTAAAGCTGAGGGAGTATGGGTGGAAGATCCTGAAGGGAACCGCTATATCGATATGCTTAGCGCGTATTCCGCAGTTAACCAGGGACACCGGCATCCAAAAATTATTCAAGCTTTAAAGGATCAGGCAGATCGAATCACGCTAACATCACGGGCGTTTCATAATGATCAGTTAGGTCCGTTTTTTAAAAAGGTATCTTCATTAACGAATAAAGATATGATTCTTCCAATGAATACGGGCGCCGAAGCGGTGGAAACAGCTGTTAAAGCTGTTCGCCGCTGGGCGTATCGCGTAAAAGGAGTAGAAAAGGATAAAGCGGAAGTGATCGTTTGTGAGGATAATTTTCACGGACGAACGATGACAGCTGTCTCCTTATCTTCCAGCGAAGATAATCGAAAAGATTTTGGACCAATGTTACCTGGGATTAAAATTATTCCTTATGGCGATATTGAAGCGTTAAAATCTGCGATTACTTCAAACACAGCTGCATTTTTATTTGAGCCGATACAAGGTGAAGCAGGGATTAATATTCCGCCTGAAGGATTTCTAAAGGAAGCCTATGATGTGTGTAAAGAAAATAATGTTCTGTACGTGGCGGATGAAATTCAATGCGGGCTTGCCAGGACTGGTAAAATGTTTGCGTGCGATTGGGAAAATGTCGAGCCTGATATGTATATTTTAGGCAAAGCACTTGGGGGTGGCGTTATGCCGATCTCGGTGGTGTGTGCCAATGAAAATATATTAGGTGTTTTTGAACCTGGCTCTCATGGATCAACCTTTGGTGGAAACCCTTTAGCAAGCGCCGTTTCCATTGCAGCACTCGCTGTAATCGAGGAAGAAAACTTAGCCGAAAGATCTTTGAAAATGGGAACCTATTTCATAGAGCAATTAAAAGCGATTCGTAATCCGAAGATCAAAGAAGTAAGAGGAAAAGGGTTATTTATCGGCGTAGAATTATCGGAACCAGCGCGTTCATACTGTGAGAAATTGAAAGAAAAAGGCTTACTTTGTAAAGAAACGCATGAAAACGTCATTCGATTTGCTCCGCCGCTAGTCATATCCCAAGAAGACTTAGATTGGGCGATTGAACAAATTAAAGACGTGCTATCGGTTTAGGGTCTAAAATCCGGTAGAATAACAAACCTAGAAAGAAAGTGATAACAGTTTCTATATTGATTAAACATGAATTTTCATGATAAAGAGAGGGGTTTAGTCGAGATGATTACTAGAAGTTTTTTCCTGTTCCTATCCCAGAATAAATTTGTGAAGAATCGTGCAACAAAATGGGGACCGAAGTTTGGAGCTAAAACAGTCATTGCTGGTGAAACAATTAATGAAGCAATGAAAACGGTTCGGGAGTTAAATGAAAAGGGATTAGCTGCAACAGTCGACCATTTAGGCGAATTTGTTAATAATCGTGAAGAAGCCATCGAATCTATGGAATACTGTGTAAAAACATTGGATGCAATAGCTGAGTCTGGTGTAGATTGTAATTTATCTCTTAAACTCACTTCTCTTGGTCTTGATATAGATCGAAATTTGTGTAGAGACAATATGCTCAGAATTTTAGAAATAGCGCAAGGGCATGGAAACTTTATCAGAATAGACATGGAAGATTATTCTCACCTCGATGCGACACTAGACCTTTTGCAGGAATTGCGTCAACAATTTAGCAATGTAGGAACCGCGATTCAAGGATACTTGTATCGTTCAGAAAACGATATCCGATTGTTGGAAGGAATAAATTTGAGACTCATTAAAGGGGCGTACAAGGAGGCTCCTGACGTTGCATATCAACAAAAAGAAGAAGTAGACCAAAATTATTTAAATATCATTAAATCTCATATGTTAAATGGCAGTTACGCTGCAGTTGCAACACATGATCACCGAATCATTGATAAAGTAAAGGCATTTACCAAAGAAAATAACATTGGTAAAGACGAATTTGAATTTCAAATGCTTTATGGGTTTCGTACGCAACTTCAAACAGATATTGCAAGTGAAGGTTACAAGATGCGAGTTTATGTTCCGTTCGGGGAAGACTGGTACGCCTACTTTATGCGTCGCTTAGCGGAAAGACCGCAAAATGTAAGTTTTGCAATTCGTGGAATGCTATCAAAATAATTCAAATCTTAAAGCGGGTTAAAAGAGTTATAAAAAAGTTGTTTTGGAAACTTTGATATTTTATGAAAATGCAAATAGTAGCTTCTGAATGCCGGTAAAACAACAATTCATAAGAGACTTGTTGTTTTACTTTGAACAGAGGAACTCGAATCCGCTCTAGGTGGACGCTTTCCGCGGGCAATGCTTTAGCCACCTCGGACAAAGACCATCCTCCGGGGTCTTCAGCTATTGCTAATCCCGCAGGAGTCGCCGCCTTCGCTACTTCGAGTTTTTCAAAACCAGTAACAGTTACGTAAAATGCCTTTCTAAAAGTTTGTTGTTTGGAAGAATCCGCGAGACTCCTGTGGAAGAATGATCCAAGCGAGACCCCACAGAGCGTTCGTGTGCTCGAGGAGGCTCGCGGATCATCCACGGAAAGCGAGCGGTAATTCTTCCAAAACAACCTTCCGTTATAACAAAAGCAACAAAATAGAAAAAAAGACACTAAGTTTTTTTGCTGCAATGCAATTTTTCTTATTATATAAGAAAATGCATGAGACTTGTTGCTATCCCGAAATATATTAATAACGAGAAGATGTCATTTAAGGTGGTAATTAATGGCCCAGAAGCAACGGCAGGATCAAGCCCTACACGATAGAGAATTAATGGAATAATAGTTCCGGCCATTGTACCAATTAATATTGTGGCAATTAAAGAGACGCCAACCACGATGCCGAACATAAATGATTGCCAAGCCATAGCCACGAGAAATACTAAAAGTCCACATACTAATCCGATAATTATTCCTACTTTGAATTCACGCCAAACGAGTTTCGTAACTGTCTTGCGATCAATATCATTTGTTACAAGGCCACGCACAACAACTGCTAAAGATTGAGTTCCTGTGTTTCCTGTCATACCAGCAATCATCGGCATAAAAAATATAAGTGCAACGACTTGATCCAATGTATTTTCAAACGAATCCAGGATCCCTCCGGAAACCAAACCGATAAATAATAATAGGATGAGCCAAGGCAAGCGCCGGTAAGCAGCAACACTTGCAGTTGTTTGGAAATCAATGTCTTTACCTGAAGCGGATAGCTTTTCAATATCT
Organism: Salipaludibacillus neizhouensis; assembly: GCF_002886185.1. Lineage (GTDB taxonomy): Bacteria > Bacillota > Bacilli > Bacillales > Salisediminibacteriaceae > Salipaludibacillus > Salipaludibacillus neizhouensis. The sequence goes on along the minus strand of NZ_NJAW01000037.1, from coordinate 58,919 downwards.
TCCTGAGCCTCATCATGAATGACATCAATAACATCATCGACAGTGACAATTCCTTTAAGTGCTTCCTTTTCGTCGACTACCGGAACAGCGAGGAAGTCATACCTTTGTATTAATTGAGCGACGTCTTCTTGGTCTGTGTCAAGAGAGACGGAGAGTACTCGATTAAACATAATATCATGGATTTTCTCATCCATATCGGCTAGCAGTAAGTCCCGATATGACACTACTCCAACTAATTTTTTCTCCTCGTCAATGACATAAAGGTAATAAATATTACGAGTGATTTCAGCAAAACTCTTAAATTTTTCGACCGCATCTCGAACCGTGTAATAATCACGGAGCCATACAAACTCGCTCGTCATGATCCCCCCGGCCGTTTCCGGTTCGTAACTCATTAATTGTTGAACTGCTTGAGATTCGTCCTGTTGCATTGCTGCTAGGTATTCCTCTAACTCTTCTTCTGAAATCTCACTTAAAAGGTCAGCCAAGTCATCATTATCCATGATATCCATGATTTTTGAAGACTTCTCAATACCTAACTTCAATAAGACTTCTTTTTGCATATCCGGCTCTAATTCCATCATTAAAGCAGCGATGTGTTTTGTGCTTAAGTATGTAAGGAATTTAAAATGATGTTTTTCAGGCAATGCCCGGTATAATTCAGCGAAGTCATATGGGTGGAGTTCTTCTACCATTTCCTTGAACGTTTCTTTACTATTATCTTTTAAATATTTGATTGTGAGTACCGTTAGTTTGTCTGTCTCCATAGAAGGGTCCTCCTTTTTGACGGCAATTAGTGCTGTCTAAAAAACTATACCCTATTTCGGGGGTTAATATGAAGGGAATTTCAAAAAAAGACTCAACCGGCTAAGTTATTTTGCCAGTGAGTCTTTTTTAACAGATAAGAAAGTATAAAATGACAGCTATCTTTACGCCACACGTATCAAGGGAAACCCACCTCCTTTCGAGTAGCACCTACACACACTTCGTAGGTGCTACTCGGGGGTGGCTAAAAAGATCACGCTGTATTTAATAAAAGACGGCTATGCCGTTTTTCTTAGTATCCGGGTAAGCCGGGGGGAGCATCAAAAATGATTTCAATCATCGGTATAGTGTATGCGAAAAGGATGAGCGCGATTGCTATGGCACCCCAGAGTTTCCAGTTATCCAAATATTTAGGCGTCGTGACCATATCATCCGGATCAGGTGTTAGTGGGAACTCTGTATGTCCTTTCGGAGCGAACCAAGACATATAAATAAAGTTATAGAACATCAGCAGTCCGGCAGCCGTTAACACTACTCCTCCAATCCCTACTGTTATATGACTAGCGAAAATTCCATCGAACCAACTTAAAGCCTGAGGGCTATCCTGATAGGTTGTATAAGCTGTGCGGCGAGGTGCGCCGAATAAACCAAGAATATGCATAGCGCCAGACATGAGAAACATTCCGATCGCCCATAGCCATGTTGTAACCATTCCTGAACGATTCATGTGCTTCGTCAGCCTTCTTCCGGTTGTAACAGGGATCAGCCAAAAGCTCATTCCGAGAAAGGTCAAGACAACAGTTGTTCCTACCGTTATGTGGAAATGCCCCACTACCCATAAGGTATTATGAATCACGGAATTCAATTGGAAGCTTGCATTAATAATTCCACCTGTACCAGCAGGAATAAAAAATAACATCCCCATAAAAGGGGCAAAGAAACGTACATCGTCCCAAGGCAATCTTCTCATCCATCCGAACAAGCCTCTTCCACCTTATTCACGTCCTGTTTGCTCGAATGTAGCAAAGATAGAAAATGCGGTCAATAGGGATGGGACGACAACTACAAAAGTTAAGATTGTCTGGACATATTTCCAGAAAACAGATATTCCTGATTCCATCAGCTGATGGTGAAAACCGACGGGGATAGAGAATAAAAGAAACAAAACAAATGCTAATTTTGCTAAAGAGGCACTGAATAGTTTACCGCCAATGACCTTAGGAACTACTAAATACCAGACCATGTAAGCCGGCATAATCCAAAAATAGACGAGCGGGTGTCCGAAATACCAAAAAAGGGATCTGCTTAAGACGACATTGATTTCATCAGTCATTCCGAGTGCCCACGGAATCATTTGTCCTATAACTGTCGCTGCAACACCTAAGCCCGCTATGATCCAGAGAAGAATAGTTGCTGTAGTCATGAATCCAAATAACGGTGCTGGTTCGCCGGGATGTGTCTTTTTCCATTTGAAATAATGAACAAGCATAGGAATACCAGTGACCCAAGTTCCGACTATAAAGAAAACTAATCCAAAGTAAAAAATATAGTGAGCCTGCAAAGGGGCATAAAATGTATACAGTACGGAAGCTTCGTTAGCGAGAATCATCACGGTAGCCATTCCGGTACCTAAAGAAGTAAGAATGAAGCCAATCCAACCTGTTTTTCTTAATCTAGGGGAGAATGCACCGTGTGTTCTACTCATCCCAGCATATAAAAAACCATATATAATGTAGGTAGTAAATACTAACGCGAGAAGTACACCGTGAGCAGTCAGTATTTGATAGTAGCCAAGCCAACTCGGTAATTCAATCATTCCGCCACGGGAAAGCCCTTGCAGTAACCCTCCTAATATCCCAAGTAAAAAAGCGGAAAATGCAATAACTACATAATAAAAGGCCAGCTTTCCGTCTCTAGGATCAACGCCTATTTCAGGTTCATAGTGATTATTTTTAAAAGCAAGATTTGATTGATTCATCATGGAGTCACCTCAATTTTCATTTGCATGTGTTGGTGTCCGGTGCCACAGTACTCATTGCATAGAACTAAATATTCTCCCGGCTCAGTAAATGTATGTTCGGTCATATTCACATGACCTGGAGTTACCATTAGATTTACATTTGTGCCAGGTATGGCAAAGCTGTGAACGACATCAGAACTGGTAATTTCAAAAATAACGGTTGAACCAACTGGAACTTCGATTGTTCCAGGGTCGTAGCCAAAAGCCATCGCCACTAATCTAGCGCGATAGGTAGTCTCGTCGATCTGTTCTACTCCTGGTGCGGAGAAAACACTTTCTTCAAGATTTTGTGAATCTACCGAGTGCATATGACTTGGTGGTTGTGCACCGAATGCAAAAGCTGAAACTCCAAGTACTGCTAAAAATAAAACAAGGGATCCGATTCCAAAAGTCATCCATATTTTTTCGTATTTGTGCAAATGCATCTTATGTCCCCTCCCAACTGTGTTAAATTCTAGATAAAAAGAGAAAGTAAATAACAAACCACGAAATGAAAATGAAGGATCCAATAAACATAACAAAATATAACGTTCCTTTTAATGAGTGCTCTTTCGTTTCTTTAAGTGGTGTTGCTTCTTTTGTTTCTACATCTGAATGCTGCATGATAATCCCCCCTTAAGGCTTCTAAATTAGGAAGAGAAACGGCTCTTCAGTTTTATAATATAGGATGAAATAGGGAGGAAAGACAGCAGATTGTGAATATACTATGACAATTGTAAAATAATTACATTTATACTGTAGGCGTAGTGTTAACTATTTTTTCCACTAAGGGTTTTATTGCCTGACAAAACACAAAAAAGCGTCAGCCCATAGAGGGGCCTAACGCTTTTTGTTCATAGACTTTCGCCGTTCTAAAATAGTACTTAAAGTAGGAATGTCGAGACGAGATAGAAAAAGAGAATCATTCCCGCAATACCTAGTACTGCCATGATGATAATTTTTTTCTTTCTATTTTCTCGGTTTGCCCAACGGTTCGGATCGAATCCAACGTTACTGTTATCATGAACATTCTGAAAGGAACGATTCCTTGAAGGCAGGTTCATTAAAAATATCGGACCTAAAGCAGCACCGGAGATAAGGCCGAAAATATGAGCAAGTATATTGATTCCCGGGTTAATAAAGGTCATGACGACACCAATTACGAGTACAGTTAAAATGAGCTGAGAATTTGCTTTATCAATGAGATCTTTCCGGTAAAATACCATGTACAGATAAACACCGAATAGTCCGTATATAGCTCCTGAAGCCCCTAAATGAACGCCATATGGATTTCCTAAATAGAGATAGGCTATATTTGCAAGTATGCCGGTAGCTAGATAGAAAGTCAGGAAGCGGCTTCTGCCGAACATTATTTCCAGAGCCGGTCCAAATAAAATTAAGGCAAACGAATTAAACGCCATGTGCATGAGACCCCCATGAAGAAAAATAGGTGTAACAAGTCTCCAGTATTCGCCCATTGCTATCGCAATGTTTTGACCTACTCCAAGCATACGGATTTCTTCGCCACCTAAGAATGGAAATAAATCCGTCCAAATATAAAAAAATATATTAATTGCTACCAATACAGTGATTACTTTATAAGATCTAATAAAACCTCCGAATGTTTCATTACGTATAAACATTGTCTCGTACTCCTTCACGTAAGGATAAGTTCATAAAAATAGCTTCGCATGTTTTCTCATTCTATCATATGACTGTTTTCAAAGACTATTATTTGTATATTATAACTAGCATCAGGTTTAAGAAGAGTGGAATGAATGGTAAAAGGAGAGTATGCTTAATTGAAGTGAAATAGGAAGGTGATTCCCATGATAATTGGAACCGGAATAGACATCGTTGAAATTCAAAGAATTAAAGATACATACAGAAGAAAACCAGCTTTTGCAAAAAGAATCTTAACGAATCATGAATTTGAAACCTTTGCTTCTTTATCAGAAAAAAGAAAGATTGAATTTTTAGCAGGAAGGTTTGCAGTTAAAGAAGCATACAGCAAAGCTCTTGGCTGTGGCATTGGAAAAGACCTATCCTTTCAAGATATTGAGATCCGTTCCGAGGAAAGAGGGAAACCGTGCATCTACGCAAGAGAAAAAGCAAAAGAGCAAGAGGTGCACGTGTCAATAACACATACGAGAGAATATGCTGCAGCTCAAGTAATTATTGAAAGTATACATTAGTCTGAGGACAAGTTTGCATATTGTGAAGGACGACCTCATATAGTGATAATGCGGATAGGGAGGGACAGACATGTACGTGGTAACGGGTGGTGAAATGCACCAAATTGATCGCTATACCATGGAGCAGATTGGTTTAAGTGAAGAAATGTTGATGGAGAACGCTGGTCAGGTATTTAAAGAAAAACTTCTTTCACTGATTCAAGCAAATGAAAAAATCATTGTTTTTATTGGTGCAGGAAATAATGGCGGAGATGGTTTTGTTATTTCAAGGCTTTTGTTGGAAAGAGGCTGCGATGTCAAAGTGTGGGTGATTCCTTCTGAGAATCGTATTCGGGGTACAGCCTGCAAACATAAGGATATTTATAAAAAATGTGGATATTCCTTTCAGCACTGGCAAGGGAAAGAGGGTCTTGCAGAAAAAGATCTTTCAAAAGCTACGCTGGTGGTTGATGCTTTACTGGGCACGGGAATCGAAGGTCCTTTAAAGGAACCTTATGGGGAAGTAATTTCCTTGATCAATTCAGCCAAGAAGCGGGTTATTTCGGTGGACATTCCTAGTGGGATTCCAAATGGTGGCGATGAAGAGAGTAGAGGCATTTTAGCTAGTGAAACATATACTCTTCAAGCACCCAAACTAAGTGCTTTCACTTTTCCGTCTGCCGAGAATTATGGTCAGCTTCATGTATTAGATATCGGAATCCCATCCCGATCCTTTCAAAAGGCCGGTATTAAACGAGAACTGATTACTGCGCATACAGTGAAAGATACTCTGCCTGTAAGAGAAATGAATAGCCATAAAGGAAAGGCAGGGAAGGCGCTTGTTATTGCAGGCAGCGAATCCATGCCTGGGGCTGCCGTTCTTACAGCTAATGCTTGTTTACGTGCAGGAGCAGGGTTATTGTCTTTAGCGATACCGCAGTCAATACAAACTATCGTTGCCTCTCAATCAACAGAGTCTACGTTCATCGTACTGGAAAATACAAAGGGAAGTATTTCTCCAAATGCTTTCTCTGACGCGATCTCCTTTAACAATTTTCATGGAGTAGCTATTGGTCCAGGATTGGGGAGAGCGAACAGTTATCCACTGTTTAAAACTCTACAGCCTTATTCAGGGTTAGTTGTGATTGATGCTGATGGTCTTTATCATCTTTCACAGGAACTTCCATTATGGAGAAGCGAGCAAAGACAAGGAGCAACTATCATTACTCCACATCCAGGTGAAATGGCGATGCTGACTGCTTTGTCAGTAGCAGAAGTTGAGCAAAACAGATTTGAAGTTTCCAAATCGTTTGCAAAAACATATCAGATGTATGTCGTTTTAAAAGGACCCTATACGATTATTACTACACCAGAGGGTCATCAATATGTGAACACAACTGGTAATGCATCGTTAGCCAAAGGTGGGAGTGGAGATGTGTTGACGGGAATCATTTTAGGGTTTCTCCTTCAGCACAAGTCAATTCAAGATGCTCTTTGCAATGCTGTATATGTGCATGGAATAACTGCGGATAGGTTAATGGAGAACTTAGATACATTTAGTGTAGTCGCAACAGATTTGATAGATACTTTACCGATCGTGCTCCGATCAGCCCGTTACTAACGCATGATATAACCCTCCTTTGTCGTCGAAATGACACAAAGGGGTTGAGTATATGAAAAAAATCATTTCCTTATTCATTATTGCTATCGCCCTCGTCAGTATTCTTACTGCTTGCGGAGAAAAGAGTCAAGAGGACGTGATTGCTTCTTTAGAGAGTACGTTAGAGGATTTAACCGGGTATAAAACAAAGGCTACAATGACTTTGCAAACTGGTGAGGAACCTCAAGTATATGAAGTGGAAGTCTGGTATCAAAGCCCGTCATCCTATCGAGTGGCATTAAATCATGCTGAAAAAGATCAAAGTCAAATTATCTTAAGGAATGAAGAAGGTGTTTTTGTATTAACGCCTGCTCTTAATAAAAGCTTTCGATTCCAAAGTGATTGGCCTGAAAACAACAGTCAAGCATATCTATATGAGTCTTTGATTAATGATATATTAATGGATCCGGAACGAACGTTTACTGCTACAGAAGATAACTACACGTTCCAGACAAATACGACCTATTCAAATAAAAATTTAAATAAGCAGGAAATCACGTTGGACAAAAAAGAGTTAACGCCGAGTTCAGTAAAAGTAATGGATGCAGAATTATCCGTTCTAGTAGATGTCACTTTCGAAGATTTTCAGAAAAATGCCACATTTTCAGAAAGCGACTTTGACATGGACCGTAATATGACTGGCGCCCAGTTAAAATCTGATGTACCAACAATGTCAGATGGGGAAGAAACAGAGGAAGAAGAGGGTGCCGATGATTTCACTGTTTTCTATCCAATGTATGAACCTCAGGGTACTAGTTTTGCCGATTCAGAAGAAGTACAGTCAGATGATGGGAAACGGGTAGTCTTGAATTTTGAAGGTGACCAGCCATTTAGACTTATTCAACAGCAGAGTGATGTCGTTGAAGCCAGTACTGCCATTAGTGTATCAAATGGTGAGCCTATTGATTTAGGTTTCACAGTTGGTACGTTAACGGAGGACGAAGAGACAAAAACTGTTTCGTGGTCCTATGAAGGAACCGACTTTTTCCTAGTCTCAGAAACACTGGAAAAAGAAGATATCGTCTCTGTTGCCAGAAGTGTCTATGGAACAGAAGAGAAATAAGATAAGTTAAAAAGCACATGGGAGGCAGTTACCTCTCATGTGCTTTTTTGCTTTCTGTGGCAAATCGTAGATGACATAAATAGAAATACTGTGTACGATAATAATAGTTGAAAGCTGTTTTCGTAAACGTTGTTGTTTTTTGAAAAGGTGCTTGCAGAAGCGTCCACCTCGAGCAAATTAAAGTAGGATCTCCTTGTTCTAGTTAAAACAACAACATTTTAGCAAACATCCTGACTGTAAGAAAGCTATTCGGAATGATGGAAAGTGGAGGAATTATGATGGCTAATTTAGATTCGTATTACAGAGATACTTGGGTAGAAGTAGACTTAAATGCTATTTCCGAGAATGTAAGACATATAAAAGCAGAGTTGCCGGAAGATGTAGAAGTGATGGCGGTCGTAAAAGCAAATGGCTACGGTCATGGTGCTGTTGACGTGGCAAAAGAGGCACTATCAGCTGGAGCGACCTATTTAGGGGTTGCCATACTAGATGAAGCAATTGCACTGAGGCAAGCTGGGATAGATGCTAGAGTGATGGTACTCGGATATGTGCGTCCGGAAGATGTCAGCGTTGCACTGAAATATAATATTACCTTGACTGTTTTCCAAGCAGACTGGATTGATAAAGCTATTACATTTCTTCCTTCTGAAAATGATGATTCGAAAGTGAAATGTCATATCAAAATGGATTCGGGAATGGGGAGAATTGGTTTAAGAACGAGGGAAGAAGCGGATAGTATTATCCAATCCCTGCAGAGTTCTGACAGATTTGTAGTGGAAGGTGTATTTACTCATTTAGCTACTGCAGACGAAGTTGAAACGGAGTATTTTGAGAAACAACAAAGGCGATTCGCAGAAATGATCACCTATTTTGAAGAAAGTTATGGTCAGGAGATTCCGCTTAAACATTGTGCAAACAGTGCTACAGCATTAAGATTTACGGATCAATGCTATAACATTGTAAGGTTGGGGATTGCAATGTACGGATTAGCCCCGTCGGAAGAAATGAAAGAGTTGATAAAGGTGCCTTTAAAAGAAGCTTTTTCATTACATAGTAAACTTACTCATGTGAAGAAGCTGGAAAAAGGGGAAGGCGTAAGTTACGGGGTTACTTATGAAACAATTGGTGAAGAATGGATTGCAACGATTCCAATAGGCTATGCGGATGGATGGATAAGAGCGAATCAATCGGGGAATGTTCTTGTTAATGGAAGAAGAGCAAAGATTGTGGGCAGAATATGTATGGATCAAATGATGGTCGTATTGGAAGAACCCTTACCACCGGGAACAAAGGTGACGATAATTGGGAAAGATCATAATGATTTTATCTCCGTAACGGAAGTTGCTAAGAGACTTGATACGATCAGCTATGAGATTCCATGTATGATAAGTTACCGAGTTCCGAGAGTTATCAAGAAAAATAATGTTATCCTGAATGTTAATAACCGAGTTGTTTAAAAGGTAACGGGAAAACAGCTTAATTCAATAAGCTAGTATCCAATTTTTTCACGTGATTAATCCGGAAAATGACTAGACCGAAGCGGGAATGCTGTGCTAATCTTAATATAAATGACGAATATTCGGATTTAATTTTAGGAAAAGAAGGTTTTTAACGAAAATTGCCGAATTTGTTAAGAGGATTATGAAATATCACTTTGCATTGCAACTAGGCAAGTGATATGATAATAATGGATTAAAAAGTGATCGAGAGCTTCGTGGAGGTGTCTTTGTGTCTATGGATAACACAAAAAAGATAATGGTCAGTTTGCCGCAACATTTAGTTAGTGAATTAGATGCTTTAACTGAGGGTGATAATATCAATCGCAGCGAAGTAATTCAAAGAGCAACGAAGATCTATGTTCAGGAGCAGAAGAAACAACAAATTCGTGAAACGATGCAACAGGGATACGCAGAGATGGCTAAGATTAACTTGAACATCGCTACCGAATCCTTTTTAGCTGAAGAGGAGGCTGAAAGCACGTTGGATCGATTAGTTAGTGGGGTGTAAGGGATTGATTGTAAAACGCGGTGACGTTTATTTTGCAGATCTTTCACCCGTGGTCGGATCCGAGCAGGGTGGGGTGAGGCCTGTGTTAATTATTCAGAATGATATTGGTAATCGATTTAGCCCAACAGTCATTATTGCTGCTATTACAGCACAGATACAAAAGGCCAAACTTCCTACTCATGTTGAAATTGATGCGAAACGATACGGTTTTGATCGAGATTCAGTTATCTTACTAGAGCAGGTTCGTACCATCGATAAACAACGTCTTACAGACAAAATAACACATCTAGATGATGATATGATGTTAAAAGTGAATGACGCCTTGAACATTAGTATAGGCCTGATTGACTTTTAGATATCATAGCGGGAGCTACTTTTTGGAAAAGTAGCTTTTTTGCGTACATTTACGGTTCTTTTATGGTATTATACTATGAGATAAAGTGGCTTAAATGCTAGCACATAGATTGCAATCTATGTCAATAAATGAAATAATAAAGAGGACAACTATGACTTGAAGAGTGGGGGAAGACTGGATGAATTCAGTGATCAAAGATATGGTTTTAGAACACAAAGAAGATATTACTGACAGTTGGCTCAAAGAAATTAGTAAATTTAGATCCGACGATATGCTACAAAATATTTCAGATAAAATGTATGAAAATACGAACCTCGAATTCGTCAATATTCTCATCTTAACAGTCCAAAAGACGAACGAAGAATTAGAGCATGACGAACTTATACAATTTGTTGAAAAGTTAATTCAGATTGGCTGGCCGCTGAACTATATAACTAGAGGCTTACAAGAATTTAGAAAAGCGTGCGTTGAAATAATATCCAATAGAGAAGAAAACTCTCATAATAATCTTGAGTTTTTCAAGAAAATAGAGGACTGGATCGATGATATTGTGAACTTGCTTGTGACTCAGTATTCGGGATCTTGGGAAAACACAGTATTTTTACAAAAAATGGCTCTGAAGGAACTTTCCGCCCCCTTAATTCCTGTTTTTGAAAACATCAGTGTCATGCCATTGATAGGAACAATCGATACAGAACGAGCAAAGTTAATTATGGAAAACCTATTGGAAGGTGTTATTGAGCACCGTTCTCAAGTAGTTTTAATTGATATAACAGGGGTGCCGGTCGTTGATACGATGGTAGCACATCACATCATTCAAGCATCAGAAGCTGTTCGGCTAGTTGGTGCTAAGTGTATACTGGTGGGAATCAGACCTGAGATTGCACAAACAATTGTTAATCTGGGTATTGATTTAGGGAAATTCCCTACTAAGAGTACATTGAAAAAAGGTATTGAGTCGGCACTTGAGCTTACACAGAGAGAGATAGTTGAACTGAAGAAATAAGGAGGAACTGGTTTTGCGAATTCCAATATTGAAATTGCATGATTATTTACTTATCTCAGTGCAAGTGGAGCTGGATGATCAAACTGCACTCCAGTTCCAGGAAGACGTACTGGAAAAGATACACGAAGAAGGCTCAAGAGGAGTAGTTATTGACTTAACCTCAGTAGATATGATAGATTCCTTTATTGCAAAAGTATTAGGCGATGTAGTAGATATGTCGAATTTAATGGGTGCTAGAGTAGTATTGACTGGGATTCAACCAGCTGTTGCGATTACACTTATCGATATGGGAATAGTATTAGACGATGTTCCAACTGCACTAGACCTTGAGCAAGGGTTGGATAGACTCCAACTCGAATTGGAGGATTGATCATATGCAAGTCCAAACCCATGTAGACATCCATAGTGAGTGGGGAATAGTCGCTGCAAGACAGGCAGGGCGTAAACTTGCTCGTGAAATCGGGTTTGGTTCCGTGGATCAAGCACGAATCACAACTGCGATTTCCGAACTTGCCAGAAATATTTATTTATATGCTAATAAAGGACAAATACAAATAGAAGAAGCCACTTCAGCAGGGAAACGCGGTATTAAGATTATTGCTACTGATCAAGGTCCTGGAATTAAAGAGATTCGACGTGTAATGGAAGATGGTTTTACGACGTCTGGAGGATTAGGAGCGGGACTTCCTGGTGTGAAGCGCTTGATGGACGATTTCGACATCGATTCTGAATTGAAAGTTGGAACAACCATTACAGCTATTAAGTGGCTTCGTTAGGGGAGGGCTTTGTTTGGAGGATACGCAGTTATCAATGTATCAATTATATAAAGAAATGCTTACGAAATACCTGGATAACAAAAGTGAACATGCGCTTTATCATGCCCAGCAATTCAGTAAACAAATGATGGAAAAAGATATGTCTCCTGAAGAAACAGTGAGTTTGCATATGTCCGTTTTCCAGGAAATTGCTGAGGATCTATCTGAAGAAGTAGTTGATTCTTTTGATATTTTGCTTGAGGTAATGATTGGTTATGGGTTAGCTTACCGCGAACATCAGAGCCTCCGTGATAAGCAAAGACAACTGGATTCAGAACTGACGGTAGCGGCAAGAATGCAGAAATCGCTGTTACCTTCAGAGAAAATCGCACTTGACTCTGTGGACTTTGGAGTAATAAGTGTTCCAGCGGGAAAGATGAGTGGAGACTATTATCATTATGCTCATGACGAGCATAAAAATGTAGGTGTGGCAGTAGCTGATGTTATTGGAAAAGGTATTCCGGCAGCAATGTCCATGTCGATGATTAAGTACGCAATGGACACACTTCCAGAACAACGCCTTCAACCTGGTGCGCTGTTAGAAAACTTGAACCGTGTTGTGGAAAGAAATATTGATGATGATATGTTTATTACAATGATGTACGGATTTTATGACCCTAGAAATTACAGGTTTAATTATGCAAGCGCAGGCCATGAACCTGGGTTTATTTATCATGAAGAGAGTGATAAATTTGAAAACCTCGATGGCAGAGGACTTGTTCTAGGTGTTTCCAAAAACGTCACTTATCGAGATTACGAAGTTGCGATGAATGTTGGTGATTTTGTCGTGCTGTTATCAGATGGTGTCACAGAATGTCGAGTTGATGGAGAATTTATTGAGCGAGACCAAATTATTCAGATGATACGTGATTATAAACATATGCCTGCACAAAAAATAGTAGATAGAATCTTTTATGATTTAGAGAGAGCACAGGAATTCCAACTAAGGGATGATTTTACACTTTTAATTTTGCGTAGAAAGGTTTAAAGCTAGTTAATAAGTGGTATCTAAATAAAGATGAAGACATGCAAGTATTTCTAGGAGGGAACGGAATGAATTTAGATATACAACTACAAGAGGGACCACAAAGAAATGTCGTTCTTTTATCGGGTGAAGTCGATGTTTATACAGCCTCTAAATTAAAAGAAACGTTAAACCCTTTGGCAGAACAGGAAAACAAAGAATTAGTCGTGGATTTGTCAGGTATCAATTACATTGACAGTACAGGACTTGGCATATTTATTGGTGCATTAAAAGCAACAGAAAAATCTAATAGTACATTAAAACTAATTGGATTAAATGAGCGTGTGAAAAAATTATTTGAAATAACTGGTTTGAATGAAGTGATAGATATTCAAGCAAATGATGCAAGGGAGGAAGCATAGGATGGCTATTTCTGATTTCGTTGAAATGAAATTACCGGCCAAGCCAGAGTATGTTGGAGTTGCTCGATTGACAGCTTCAGGTGTAGCAAATCGATTAGGATATTCTTATGATGATATTGAAGATATTAAGATTGCTGTAGCTGAAGCGTGTACAAATGTTGTGAACCATGCCTATGAAAAGGGTCAAGACGATAACTTTATGCATCTGGATTTTGGAATTCATGACGATCGATTAGAGCTCATTATTGCGGACCAAGGTGGAAAAATTGATATCGATAAACTCGTTCGGGAGCGTGGCCCAATCGACAGTTCTCAATCCATTCAAGATTTACAGGAGGGAGGCCTCGGGCTTTTCTTAATTGAAACATTAATGGATAAAGTGGAATACAAAGGAGATTCAGGTGTCATGATTATCATGACAAAGTTCCTGCAGAAAGATGAGGTGGAACAGCGTGACGACGGAATCTCAGAAGAGGTCTCAAAGCAATAAAGAAAAAAATAAAGAAAAAGTTTTAGCTTGGATTAAAGAATTTCAAGAAACAGGTGACGATGAGTTACAGACGAAACTTGTGCTTGAATACGAAAATCTCGTTAATGCTTTAGCCAGAAAATTTTCACGCGGTCAACGTCATGATGAAGATTTGACGCAAGTAGGTATGATCGGACTTTTAGCAGCGCTTCGAAGGTTTGACCCTGAATTCGGAAGAAGTTTTGAATCATTTGCTGTGCCTACAATTGTCGGCGAAATTAAAAGGTTTATTCGAGATAAAACCTGGAGTGTTCACGTACCTAGGCGTATTAAAGAATTGGGTCCAAAAATAAAAGGCGCTGTAGAAGAACTCACTAGAACTCTGCAACGATCACCAAAGGTCGATGAAATTGCAGAATACATAGGAGTTTCTGAAGAAGAGATTTTGGAAACGATGGAAATGGGGAAAAGTTATCAAGCCCTTTCTGTGGACAGATCTATCGAAGCTGATGATGAAGGCAGCGCGGTAACATTGTTGGATTTAGTCGGATCCACAGAGGACGGATACGAACAAACGGATCAGCAATTGTTACTTGAAAAGGCTTTTGTAGTACTTACAGAGCGTGAAAAAGAAATCTTAGAACTCACATATTTTGAAAACTTGAGTCAAAAAGAAACAGGAGAAAAGCTAGGGATTTCTCAGATGCACGTGTCTCGTCTTCAACGAAGGGCCTTGCAAAAGTTGAGAGAATCTATCCGTATTGAACCTACGGAGGCTTTCTAATGATTGAAAATCAACGATTAAAACATGTCGATATTAGCGTTTACCATGAAGCTAAAAAAGGTAATTGGTGCTCAGGTGATGCATTTTACACAATAGAGACAGATGATTATATATTATGTGCCGTTGCAGATGGTTTAGGCAGTGGGGAGCAAGCGATGGAAGCTGCTTCTGCGGCAATGACCGAGATAAAGAATAATCATGATATGGATATTGAAACGATTATGGATCGTTGCAACAAGGTTTTATTTGGAACTCGTGGTGTGGTGTTAACGATATTAAAGATGGACATTCAGGCAGAAATAATCGAATACAGTAATGTCGGAAATATCACATGCACTTTTTATCGACCTTCGGGAGAATTAGTTCGACCCGTTCCTTCTAGGGGTTACTTATGTGGGAAAAAGAAGACATTTAAGACGGAGCGAATTCCTTACGAGAAAGATTTGATCTTTTTTCTATACTCAGATGGTTTAATTTTTGATGCAAAATACCATTCTATATTTTCTTCGAAAGATTCACCCACTTTAATAATTGAGCGATTCACTAATGTAATAAAAAGTTCTAATGACGATACGACGTTGCTCGTTGGTAAAGTAATCCAATAAATACTACAATAAACCGAGTCCTCGAAGTTAATTCGTTGACTGGGTTTTTTGTAGTTGAAACAAGAGAGTTGCTATATGTTTTGTTGCTTTGCTAAACCAATGGTGGTTTCTGGCAGCTTGAATAAGTATAATTTATATGTGTGATTAGTTATTAATGTGAAAAATAGTGGAATGTGTGGAAATGATGGAGGCGATGAGACCGTGGAATGGAGCAATCAGCAAGCTGAGATTCTAGTTCATGTAACTAAAACGATGAAGCTAAAGGAAAACAGTGTAAAAAGTGTTATAGAAATGTCTGAGGAAGGAAATACAGTTCCGTTTATAGCCAGATACCGCAAAGAAATGACCGGTGGGTTAGACGAAGAGCAAATAAGAGGAATTCTGGAATCTTGGGAATACGGCACTTCTCTCGCAAAAAGAAAAGAGGAAGTTGTTCGTCTAATTGAAGAACAAGGTAAGTTGACTCCTGAACTTCAAACGGGAATTATGAAAGCATCGAAATTACAAGAAGTAGAAGATCTTTATCGACCTTATAAACAGAAACGCCGTACAAAAGCAACGATAGCTAAGGAAAAAGGATTAGAGCCATTTGCTCAATGGTTATTTTCGCTCCCTGCAAGTGGCGATATTAACCAAGAGGCTTCTTCTTATATTGATGTGGAGAAGGAAGTACATACGGAAGAAGATGTAATTCAAGGGGCGAAAGATATAATAAGTGAGTACTTGTCCGATGATGCGAATGTTCGTCAACAAATACGTCAGATGACATTTAATGACGGGAAAATTACTGCTGAGAAAAAGACGAAGGCAGAAGATGAGAAAGCTATTTTCGAAAACTATTATGACTACTCAGAATCAGTCAAAAAAATAGTCCCGCACCGAGTTTTAGCATTAAACAGAGGAGAAAAAGAAGATGTACTCAGAGTATCCATTGATGCACCGGTAGAAAGAATCATCACTTGGCTCGAGCGTTATGTATTGAATGGAAAGCACACGGTAGCAAAAGACATCTTGTTTGAAGCGCTAGAGGATGGTTATAAACGACTGATAGAGCCTTCAATCGAGCGTGATATAAGAAAAGAAGTGAACGAAAAAGCAGAAGAACAAGCCATTCATATTTTTTCGGAAAACCTCCGCAATCTTTTACTGCAACCACCGTTGAAAGGAAGGGTTGTTTTAGGAGTGGACCCTGCGTTCAGGACGGGCTGCAAACTCTCCGTTGTTGATGAAATAGGGAAAATGCTTGAAGTGGATGTAATCTATCCTACACAACCTTGGAATAAAGTCGAGGATGCAAAGGTAAAGGTTAAGAAATTAATAGCGAAGCATAAAGTGGAAATGATTGCAGTAGGTAACGGAACGGCTTCCAGGGAAACGGAACAATTTATCGCGGAAGTTTTAAGAGAGGTAGAAGGAGATGTGTATTACCTGATTGTTAATGAAGCTGGCGCCAGTGTTTATTCTGCATCTAAACTGGCAAAGGAAGAATTCCCATCGCTTCAAGTGGAAGAACGAAGTGCGGTTTCCATCGCCAGACGTATTCAAGATCCTTTAGCTGAACTTGTTAAAATTGATCCAAAGTCAGTTGGAGTAGGTCAGTATCAGCATGACGTTACTCAATCAAGACTTAACGACAGTTTAACGTTTGTTGTTGAGACAGTAGTTAACAAAGTAGGTGTGAATGTTAACACGGCATCAGTATCACTTCTTCAATATGTCTCCGGCTTGTCGAAAAGTGTTGCCAACAATATCGTGAAACAAAGAGAAGAAGCAGGGAAATTCACCACTCGCACACAACTGAAAAAGGTTCCGAGACTGGGGGCTAAAACATATGAACAAAGTGTCGGATTTATGAGAATTATTGATGGAGAACAACCACTCGATCGAACGTCTATTCACCCGGAAAGCTATCCGGTCACGAAAAAGATAATGAAAGAATTAAATATAGCGCAGGAAGACTTAGGAACGGAAACAGCAAAAGAAAAGCTTTCGAATCTCCATGTCAGTGAAATTGCTGAGCGGTATGAAATAGGGGTACCAACGTTGCAGGATATATTTGATGCACTTTCCAGTCCAGGAAGAGATCCTCGTGACGATGTGCAAAAACCATTGCTGAAAAAAGATATATTATCCATGGGTGATCTCTCGAAAGGATTGGAATTAGAAGGAACAGTAAGGAATGTTGTTGATTTCGGTGCCTTCGTAGATATTGGAGTGAAGCAAGATGGCTTAGTTCATATTTCCAAGCTAGCTAACCGTTTCATTAAGCATCCGATGGAAGTTGTTTCCGTAGGAGATGTTGTAACGGTCTGGGTAGATGAAGTGGATGAAAAGAAAGGTAGAATTGCTTTAACAATGCTTCAAGAAAAAGAGTAGTTAATTTATATGAAAAAGATCACTCCTAAGAATAAAGGAGTGGTCATTTTTCATGATAACTTATAAAATTCTTAGATTTTAGATGTGGTTGTCCGAGGCTCGGATTCTCTCCAAGTGCCTGCTTTTCTCGGGTAATGCTTCAAGTCTCACTGGATAGTTTATTCCAGCTGCATTTGCAGCGTTCGTTTTAGCCTGACGAATCGCTGCCATCGCTACTTAAAACTTTTCAAAAAAAGCCAGGATTAGGAGAGGAGTCACAAGGTTTTCTAAGGCAAGAGATTCTATTGTCTATAAGAGTGATGGGAATTATCATATTGATAAGTTTTGTTGCTGAAGCTATTGGATATCAGTAAGTAATAAGAGATGGTGGCTCCATCTGGTATGTTAATAAGAAGATTTTTTATCTTGTTCACCGGGATAGTGTAAATTCTTATAATAAAACCAACATTGGTTAAGAGTCTTTACTTTTCTAAAATCTTTCTTGGCGTAGGCTTCAAGTAATTGCCGTTTTAACCATGACGGCATTTAGATTCCTCCTCTCCAATAATTATCTCTTTATATTTAACGACTGTTCTATTAATATGATATGTAGGTATGATTGTCTTTGTTATCTATTTATTAGGCTTTTTTATCTTTGAATGCAGTTATCATGGAATCACTGATTATTATTCGGGAATGTCACCTCGGGCTAAGGATCCGTTTTTCACAAGAATTCCACGGATTTTTCAGCATAACAATGAAATTGCGTAGCCATTATTATAAGGAAGAGGCTTCTGGGGGAAAGATACATGATGGATGACAAACAATTACAATTACTAACTGAAAAACTATCGCTTATGTATTTTCATAAGCCATTTAAACATACTGCCTTTTTTAATCCGAGATTAAGGACAACAGGCGGTCGCTATGCACTTGGTTCACACAATATTGACATTAACCCCAAGCATTATGAATACTACGGGGAAGAAGAATTAGTCAATATCATTAAACATGAGCTCTGTCATTACCATCTTCATATAGAAGGAAGAGGATATCAGCATAAAGATAAAGAGTTTAAAGATTTGTTGGTAAAGGTTGGAGGGAGTAGGCATTGTCAAACAATTCCTAATGGTCGTAATCAGTCACGAATCGTGCATATATATCGATGTAAAGGCTGCAAGATTGAGTTTCCGCGCAAACGACGCTTTAATACTAAACGGTTTGTATGTGGCAAGTGTAAAGGTCGTTTAATAAAAGTAGAAACTCTATCTGAGAAAAACCGTTGACGAGATATTTAGGATATGGTACATTATAAAAGTCGCTTACAAGACAAGCGCAAAATATTATTGACACGATGAGCCGGATTCGTTACAATGTAATTCGTCGTAACAAAGACGAAGCAACGAAGAAGCTTGCTAGTAATATTGTTAAAGAGACTGCAATGAGATTTGTAAAACTCGATAATTGGTTTTTAGGTAAAGCAATTGAGTTTGAAGGAAAATCGAAATGTATATTAGAATATCTGAGGATCTGAAAAGACTTAGGTGAAGAAGTTTTCGCTTATTAACAATCAAACATTATTCCACAGTAGCTCAGTGGTAGAGCTATCGGCTGTTAACCGATCGGTCGTAGGTTCGAATCCTACCTGTGGAGCCATATGGAGAAGTACCCAAGTGGCTGAAGGGGCGCCCCTGCTAAGGGTGTAGGTCGTGTGAGCGGCGCGAGGGTTCAAATCCCTCCTTCTCCGCCAGTAATTTTTCATGGCCCGTTGGTCAAGCGGTTAAGACACCGCCCTTTCACGGCGGTATCACGGGTTCGAATCCCGTACGGGTCACCATTTACGCTTAGTATGAAAGAGTTTCACTGTTTATTGAAAAACATGGAGGATTAGCTCAGTTGGGAGAGCATCTGCCTTACAAGCAGGGGGTCGGCGGTTCGAGCCCGTCATCCTCCACCATTATTTTAAAATATTTGTGGTCCCGTGGTGTAGCGGTTAACATGCCTGCCTGTCACGCAGGAGAGCGCGGGTTCGAATCCCGTCGGGACCGCCATGAATATGCGGGTGTGGCGGAACTGGCAGACGCGCTAGACTTAGGATCTAGTGCCTTCGGGCGTGGGGGTTCGACTCCCTCCACCCGCACCATATTCTTTAAAAAGCTTTTATGCGGTCGTGGCGGAATGGCAGACGCGCTAGGTTGAGGGCCTAGTGGGAGAAATCCCGTGGAAGTTCGACTCTTCTCGACCGCACCATATACAATGCGCCCGTAGCTCAATTGGATAGAGTATCTGACTACGAATCAGAAGGTTAGAGGTTCGAGTCCTCTCGGGCGCACCATAATTTTTATATAATTTACTTGAAACACCATCGGGAAGTAGCTCAGCTTGGTAGAGCACTTGGTTTGGGACCAAGGGGTCGCAGGTTCGAATCCTGTCTTCCCGACCACTTTTATTTCTATTGAAATTTTTTTATCTTAATATGCGGGTGTAGTTTAGTGGTAAAACCTCAGCCTTCCAAGCTGATGATGTGAGTTCGATTCTCATCACCCGCTCCAATTTAATCATATCACTTGATTTGACAACCTTTTTTGAGGGCCTGTAGCTCAGCTGGTTAGAGCGCACGCCTGATAAGCGTGAGGTCGGTGGTTCGAGTCCACTCAGGCCCACCAATACTTTAGATGTTTTTCAAGAACTATGTCATCTTTTAATGAAATGGTTCTTTTTTTGTGACTTTCCTTCTATAGAAGAGAACAATTATTCTGTATTGGAAGTTATTTCTTTTGAAAAACTTTTAAAAAAGTGTTGCATTGTTTGATCATATCGTGGTATATTAATTGAGTCGCTAAAAACGACAGCAACACAAACCGATTGAGAAAAATGAATCGGGGATGACCTTTGAAAACTAAACAAAAAGCCAAGCAAAGTGGGATATTTTAAAATATCCCGTCAAATGAAACAAATCGTTGAATGGTAACATTCGACAAACGCCAGACGAAAGTTTGGTTTTGATGTCTAGGACATCAAGCTTGATGATAAGTCATCATACTTTATCGGAGAGTTTGATCCTGGCTCAGGACGAACGCTGGCGGCGTGCCTAATACATGCAAGTCGAGCGCAGGAAGCAAGTTGATCCCTTCGGGGTGACGCTTGTGGAATGAGCGGCGGACGGGTGAGTAACACGTGGGCAACCTGCCTTGTAGACTGGGATAACTCCGGGAAACCGGAGCTAATACCGGATGACCAACGGAATCGCATGATTCTGTTGTAAAAGTGGGGATTTATCCTCACACTACGAGATGGGCCCGCGGCGCATTAGCTAGTTGGTAAGGTAATGGCTTACCAAGGCAACGATGCGTAGCCGACCTGAGAGGGTGATCGGCCACACTGGAACTGAGACACGGTCCAGACTCCTACGGGAGGCAGCAGTAGGGAATCATCCGCAATGGGCGAAAGCCTGACGGTGCAACGCCGCGTGAACGATGAAGGTTTTCGGATCGTAAAGTTCTGTTATGAGGGAAGAACAAGTGCCGTTCGAATAGGGCGGCACCTTGACGGTACCTCACGAGAAAGCCCCGGCTAACTACGTGCCAGCAGCCGCGGTAATACGTAGGGGGCAAGCGTTGTCCGGAATTATTGGGCGTAAAGCGCGCGCAGGCGGTCTCTTAAGTCTGATGTGAAAGCCCACGGCTCAACCGTGGAGGGTCATTGGAAACTGGGGGACTTGAGTGTAGGAGAGGAAAGTGGAATTCCACGTGTAGCGGTGAAATGCGTAGATATGTGGAGGAACACCAGTGGCGAAGGCGACTTTCTGGCCTATAACTGACGCTGAGGTGCGAAAGCGTGGGGAGCAAACAGGATTAGATACCCTGGTAGTCCACGCCGTAAACGATGAGTGCTAGGTGTTAGGGGTTTCGATGCCCTTAGTGCCGAAGTTAACACATTAAGCACTCCGCCTGGGGAGTACGACCGCAAGGTTGAAACTCAAAGGAATTGACGGGGGCCCGCACAAGCAGTGGAGCATGTGGTTTAATTCGAAGCAACGCGAAGAACCTTACCAGGTCTTGACATCCTCTGACCACCCAAGAGATTGGGATTTCCCCTTCGGGGGACAGAGTGACAGGTGGTGCATGGTTGTCGTCAGCTCGTGTCGTGAGATGTTGGGTTAAGTCCCGCAACGAGCGCAACCCTTGATCTTAGTTGCCAGCATTCAGTTGGGCACTCTAAGGTGACTGCCGGTGATAAACCGGAGGAAGGTGGGGATGACGTCAAATCATCATGCCCCTTATGACCTGGGCTACACACGTGCTACAATGGATGGTACAAAGGGCTGCAAGACCGCGAGGTCAAGCGAATCCCATAAAGCCATTCTCAGTTCGGATTGCAGGCTGCAACTCGCCTGCATGAAGCCGGAATTGCTAGTAATCGCGGATCAGCATGCCGCGGTGAATACGTTCCCGGGCCTTGTACACACCGCCCGTCACACCACGAGAGTTTGTAACACCCGAAGTCGGTGAGGTAACCTTTTTGGAGCCAGCCGCCGAAGGTGGGACAGATGATTGGGGTGAAGTCGTAACAAGGTATCCCTACCGGAAGGTGGGGATGGATCACCTCCTTTCTAAGGAGCATTTAAGCTCAACTTATTGAATCGAACTTTGTCTTGGACTTTTTGTTTAGTTTTGAGAGGTTAGTCTCTCAAAGCTTCTTTTCTTTGAAAGAAGCCTTTGTCCTTTGAAAACTGGATAACGAAATGACTGAAAAGAATCACCGGTTATACCCTTTGAATACGTTCAAAGAAAGTGAACCGAGTGTCTTAGATGTAGGCTAAGAAAGACGCCACCAATTGTGAACCTCTTCGGAGGTATTGGCAAGCAGGACCTGGAAGTTCGCGGAAGCAAGCGATGAGTCACCGGAACGTACTTAGGTACGTGAGGATGATGAAGAGTGCAGCTGACAAAGACATTCAAAGGTCATGTGCCGTCAAACGCAAAAAATGGTTAAGTTAGAAAGGGCGCACGGTGAATGCCTTGGCACTAGGAGCCGAAGAAGGACGGGACGAACACCGATATGCTTCGGGGAGCTGTAAGTAAGCTTTGATCCGGAGATTTCCGAATGGGGGAACCCCTTATCCGTAATGGGATATGATCCACACTTGAATCCATAGGGTGTGAGAAGGCAGACCTGGGGAACTGAAACATCTTAGTACCCAGAGGAAGAGAAAGCAAATGCGATTTCCTGAGTAGCGGCGAGCGAAACGGAAACAGCCCAAACCAAGAGGCTTGCCTCTTGGGGTTGTAGGACATTCCATATGGAGTTACAAAGAGTCTGTGTAGATGAAGCGACCTGGAAAGGTCCGCGAGACAAGGTAAAAGCCCTGTAGTCGAAATGCAGACTCCTCCGGAGTGTATCCTGAGTACGGCGGGACACGTGAAACCCCGTTGGAAACTGGGAGGACCATCTCCCAAGGCTAAATACTACCTAGTGACCGATAGTGAACCAGTACCGTGAGGGAAAGGTGAAAAGCACCCCGGAAGGGGAGTGAAATAGATCTTGAAACCGTGTGCCTACAAGTAGTTGGAGCCCGTTAATGGGTGACAGCGTGCCTTTTGTAGAATGAACCGGCGAGTTACGATCCCATGCAAGGTTAAGCTGAAAAGGCGGAGCCGCAGCGAAAGCGAGTCTGAATAGGGCGAATGAGTATGTGGTTGTAGACCCGAAACCGGGTGATCTACCCATGTCCAGGGTGAAGTCCAGGTAACACTGGATGGAGGCCCGAACCCACGCACGTTGAAAAGTGCGGGGATGAGGTGTGGGTAGGGGTGAAATGCCAATCGAACTCGGAAATAGCTGGTTCTCCCCGAAATAGCTTTAGGGCTAGCCTCGAGGGAAGAGTTTTGGAGGTAGAGCACTGATTGGACGAGGGGTCCCCACAGGATTACCGAATTCAGTCAAACTCCGAATGCCAAAAACTTATCCTCGGGAGTCAGACTGCGAGTGCTAAGATCCGTAGTCAAGAGGGAAACAGCCCAGACCATCAGCTAAGGTCCCAAAGTATACGTTAAGTGGAAAAGGATGTGGAGTTGCTTAGACAACCAGGATGTTGGCTTAGAAGCAGCCATCATTGAAAGAGTGCGTAATAGCTCACTGGTCGAGTGACTCTGCGCCGAAAATGTACCGGGGCTAAACGTATCACCGAAGCTATGGACAGACACCTTCGGGTGTCCTGTGGTAGGGGAGCGTTCCAAGGGCGTCGAAGCATGACCGGAAGGACATGTGGAGCGCTTGGAAGTGAGAATGCCGGTATGAGTAGCGAAAAGAGGGGTGAGAATCCCCTCCGTCGAAAGCCTAAGGTTTCCTGAGGAAGGCTCGTCCGCTCAGGGTAAGTCGGGACCTAAGCCGAGGCCGAAAGGCGTAGGCGATGGAAAACAGGTTGAAATTCCTGTACCACCACGTTTCCGTTTGAGTAATGGGGGGACGCAGTAAGGTAGGGTAAGCGCACCGTTGGTTGTGTGCGTCGAAGCAATTAGGCTGACAAGTAGGTAAATCCGCTTGTCGTGAAGGCTGAGTTGTGATCGCGAGGGAAATTTAGTACCGAAGTTCCCAATCCTACACTGCCAAGAAAAGCCTCTAGCGAGGAAGCTGGTGCCCGTACCGCAAACCGACACAGGTAGGCGGGATGAGAATTCTAAGACGCGCGGGAGAACTCTCGTTAAGGAACTCGGCAAAATGACTCCGTAACTTCGGGAGAAGGAGTGCTCTATTAGGGTGCAAGCCCGAGAGAGCCGCAGTGAATAGGCCCAAACGACTGTTTATCAAAAACACAGGTCTCTGCCAAGCCGCAAGGCGATGTATAGGGGCTGACACCTGCCCGGTGCTGGAAGGTTAAGAGGAGGGGTTATCCCGTAAGGGAGAAGCTCTGAATTGAAGCCCCAGTAAACGGCGGCCGTAACTATAACGGTCCTAAGGTAGCGAAATTCCTTGTCGGGTAAGTTCCGACCCGCACGAAAGGTGCAACGATTTGGGCACTGTCTCAACGAGAGACCCGGTGAAATTATATTACCAGTGAAGATGCTGGTTACCCGCGACAGGACGGAAAGACCCCATGGAGCTTTACTGTAGCTTGATATTGGATGTTGGAACAGCTTGTACAGGATAGGTAGGAGCCTTGGAAACCGGAGCGCTAGCTTCGGTGGAGGCATTGGTGGGATACTACCCTGGCTGTTTTGACATTCTAACCTCGGACCGTGATCCGGTTCAGGAACAGTGTCAGGTGGGCAGTTTGACTGGGGCGGTCGCCTCCTAAAGAGTAACGGAGGCGCCCAAAGGTTCCCTCAGAATGGTTGGAAATCATTCGTAGAGTGCAAAGGCATAAGGGAGCTTGACTGCGAGACATACAGGTCGAGCAGGGACGAAAGTCGGGCTTAGTGATCCGGCGGCACCGTATGGAAGGGCCGTCGCTCAACGGATAAAAGCTACCCTGGGGATAACAGGCTAATCTCCCCCAAGAGTCCACATCGACGGGGAGGTTTGGCACCTCGATGTCGGCTCGTCGCATCCTGGGGCTGAAGTAGGTCCCAAGGGTTGGGCTGTTCGCCCATTAAAGCGGCACGCGAGCTGGGTTCAGAACGTCGTGAGACAGTTCGGTCCCTATCCGTCGCGGGCGCAGGAAATTTGAGAGGAGCTGTCCTTAGTACGAGAGGACCGGGATGGACACACCGCTGGTGTACCAGTTGTTCCGCCAGGAGCATCGCTGGGTAGCTACGTGTGGAAGGGATAAGTGCTGAAAGCATCTAAGCATGAAGCCCCCCTCGAGATGAGATTTCCCATCACGTAAGTGAGTAAGATCCCTCAGAGAAGATGAGGTAGATAGGTCTCGTGTGGAAGCATGGCGACATGCGGAGCTGAGAGATACTAATCGATCGAGGACTTAACCAAATGTTTACTCTAAGCAACGATTCTTTTCAGTCCACCACGTTATCCAGTTTTGAGAGGTCAACGGCCACTCAATATGTCCAGTGACGATCGCGGAGAGGTCACACCCGTTCCCATGCCGAACACGGAAGTTAAGCTCTCCAGCGCCGATGATAGTTGGGGGTTTCCCCCTGTGAAAGTAGGACGCCGCTGGGCAAATAGAAAAAGACATTCTCTTAGGAGAGTGTCTTTTTTTGTGGTTTTAAAGGGTTATGGGTCTGTAATCTTGATGGTAGGTGCTACGGTGGTAGCACCTACCTATCCAGATGAGAGAAATACTCACTCAGAATAAAAGCCTTTAAACCCTTCGTCAATTCACTTAATTCATTCCTATTCACAATTAAAAAATATACGGTTCGCCTCTTCTGGATCGGCAAATGGGATTATTTTATCATCAGGCATGATCATACGGCCGCAGTGAGTTGACATTTCTACCTGTAATGCGTAGGATTTATTATTAAACCCTTTTTCTATTTCTTTGTTAGCGAACGGAAATTCTTCTTTTGTAATAGCAAGAACTTGCTCAGGAATAGATAAAGCCTTAGGTATAGTAAGGATTAATGTTTCCTAACAAGTTTTCTTGAAGTGGGATTATGTATTTGTCTTCTATAATATTGATAAGGTAGAAAATGAGTGATGTTAAATATATGACCGCATAGCTAAGAGATTTCTCCGATGGTTGACTACGTAATTCTTAGAGCATTCCTTCTATATTAGTTTCATGTTATTGAAGGATAGGGAGTAGTGGAAATTATTAAGGTGGGGAAGTAAAAGACTCCGGAAGAGTTTTTTGGTGTATTCTGTGAACTAGAGGGGTACTTCAGACAGTTGTCCGCAGTGTGAGAACTTGTTGTTATCGAGGAATTCTGTTCCTATT
Organism: Salipaludibacillus neizhouensis; assembly: GCF_002886185.1. Taxonomy (GTDB): domain Bacteria; phylum Bacillota; class Bacilli; order Bacillales; family Salisediminibacteriaceae; genus Salipaludibacillus; species Salipaludibacillus neizhouensis. The sequence goes on along the minus strand of NZ_NJAW01000037.1, from coordinate 32,634 downwards.
AAATAAACTCTTCTATATATTATAAGTTTAATATGGAACTCATCGCCTTCCATTATGAAGGAACTATTGGTGCTTGATTTGTAACTAAGTAACGTTTATACGATAATTGGCCGGGTCACAATTCTTTCTGTAAGGTTTTTTGAGGACGTTTATTTCTAGTTACCTTGATGCTATTTATATAGGACATTCTTTAACGATTAGTGGGTGGGTATATTTTCCATCATGTTTTTTGTATAAAGGTGTTGTAATGTTGTTTTGAATCGTGTTATATTAGTAAATGTCGCCAAAACGTTATACACTTTATTTGAAAACAATATATTAAGTTTTTGAAAAAGGTTATTGACTTTGCAGACACATTCATGGTATATTAATTGAGTCGCTAAAAACGACAGCAACACAAACCGATTGAGAAAAATGAATCGGGGGATGACCTTTGAAAACTAAACAAAAAGCCAAGCAAAGTGGGATATTTTAAAATATCCCGTCAAATGAAACAAATCGTTGAATGGTAACATTCGACAAACGCCAGACGAAAGTTTGGTTTTGATGTCTAGGACATCAAGCTTGATGATAAGTCATCATACTTTATCGGAGAGTTTGATCCTGGCTCAGGACGAACGCTGGCGGCGTGCCTAATACATGCAAGTCGAGCGCAGGAAACAAGTTGATCCCTTCGGGGTGACGCTTGTGGAATGAGCGGCGGACGGGTGAGTAACACGTGGGCAACCTGCCTTGTAGACTGGGATAACTCCGGGAAACCGGAGCTAATACCGGATGACCAACGGAATCGCATGATTCTGTTGTAAAAGTGGGGATTTATCCTCACACTACGAGATGGGCCCGCGGCGCATTAGCTAGTTGGTAAGGTAATGGCTTACCAAGGCAACGATGCGTAGCCGACCTGAGAGGGTGATCGGCCACACTGGAACTGAGACACGGTCCAGACTCCTACGGGAGGCAGCAGTAGGGAATCATCCGCAATGGGCGAAAGCCTGACGGTGCAACGCCGCGTGAACGATGAAGGTTTTCGGATCGTAAAGTTCTGTTATGAGGGAAGAACAAGTGCCGTTCGAATAGGGCGGCACCTTGACGGTACCTCACGAGAAAGCCCCGGCTAACTACGTGCCAGCAGCCGCGGTAATACGTAGGGGGCAAGCGTTGTCCGGAATTATTGGGCGTAAAGCGCGCGCAGGCGGTCTCTTAAGTCTGATGTGAAAGCCCACGGCTCAACCGTGGAGGGTCATTGGAAACTGGGGGACTTGAGTGTAGGAGAGGAAAGTGGAATTCCACGTGTAGCGGTGAAATGCGTAGATATGTGGAGGAACACCAGTGGCGAAGGCGACTTTCTGGCCTACAACTGACGCTGAGGTGCGAAAGCGTGGGGAGCAAACAGGATTAGATACCCTGGTAGTCCACGCCGTAAACGATGAGTGCTAGGTGTTAGGGGTTTCGATGCCCTTAGTGCCGAAGTTAACACATTAAGCACTCCGCCTGGGGAGTACGACCGCAAGGTTGAAACTCAAAGGAATTGACGGGGGCCCGCACAAGCAGTGGAGCATGTGGTTTAATTCGAAGCAACGCGAAGAACCTTACCAGGTCTTGACATCCTCTGACCACCCAAGAGATTGGGATTTCCCCTTCGGGGGACAGAGTGACAGGTGGTGCATGGTTGTCGTCAGCTCGTGTCGTGAGATGTTGGGTTAAGTCCCGCAACGAGCGCAACCCTTGATCTTAGTTGCCAGCATTCAGTTGGGCACTCTAAGGTGACTGCCGGTGATAAACCGGAGGAAGGTGGGGATGACGTCAAATCATCATGCCCCTTATGACCTGGGCTACACACGTGCTACAATGGATGGTACAAAGGGCTGCAAGACCGCGAGGTCAAGCGAATCCCATAAAGCCATTCTCAGTTCGGATTGCAGGCTGCAACTCGCCTGCATGAAGCCGGAATTGCTAGTAATCGCGGATCAGCATGCCGCGGTGAATACGTTCCCGGGCCTTGTACACACCGCCCGTCACACCACGAGAGTTTGTAACACCCGAAGTCGGTGAGGTAACCTTTTTGGAGCCAGCCGCCGAAGGTGGGACAGATGATTGGGGTGAAGTCGTAACAAGGTATCCCTACCGGAAGGTGGGGATGGATCACCTCCTTTCTAAGGAGCATTTAAGCTCAACTTATTGAATCGAACTTTGTCTTGGACTTTTTGTTTAGTTTTGAGAGGTTAGTCTCTCAAAGCTTCTTTTCTTTGAAAGAAGCCTTTGTCCTTTGAAAACTGGATAACGAAATGACTGAAAAGAATCACCGGTTATACCCTTTGAATACGTTCAAAGAAAGTGAACCGAGTGTCTTAGATGTAGGCTAAGAAAGACGCCACCAATTGTGAACCTCTTCGGAGGTATTGGCAAGCAGGACCGAGAAGTTCGCGGAAGTAAGCGATGAGTCATCGGAACGTACTTAGGTATGTAAGGATGATGAAGAGTGCAGCTGACAAAGATATTCGAAGGTCATGTGTAGTCAAACACAAAAAATGGTTAAGTTAGAAAGGGCGCACGGTGAATGCCTTGGCACTAGGAGCCGAAGAAGGACGGGACGAACACCGATATGCTTCGGGGAGCTGTAAGTAAGCTTTGATCCGGAGATTTCCGAATGGGGGAACCCCTTATCCGTAATGGGATAAGATCCACACTTGAATCCATAGGGTGTGAGAAGGCAGACCTGGGGAACTGAAACATCTTAGTACCCAGAGGAAGAGAAAGCAAATGCGATTTCCTGAGTAGCGGCGAGCGAAACGGAAACAGCCCAAACCAAGAGGCTTGCCTCTTGGGGTTGTAGGACATTCCATATGGAGTTACAAAGAGTCTGTGTAGATGAAGCGACCTGGAAAGGTCCGCGAGACAAGGTAAAAGCCCTGTAGTCGAAATGCAGACTCCTCCGGAGTGTATCCTGAGTACGGCGGGACACGTGAAACCCCGTTGGAAACTGGGAGGACCATCTCCCAAGGCTAAATACTACCTAGTGACCGATAGTGAACCAGTACCGTGAGGGAAAGGTGAAAAGCACCCCGGAAGGGGAGTGAAATAGATCTTGAAACCGTGTGCCTACAAGTAGTTGGAGCCCGTTAATGGGTGACAGCGTGCCTTTTGTAGAATGAACCGGCGAGTTACGATCCCATGCAAGGTTAAGCTGAAAAGGCGGAGCCGCAGCGAAAGCGAGTCTGAATAGGGCGAATGAGTATGTGGTTGTAGACCCGAAACCGGGTGATCTACCCATGTCCAGGGTGAAGTCCAGGTAACACTGGATGGAGGCCCGAACCCACGCACGTTGAAAAGTGCGGGGATGAGGTGTGGGTAGGGGTGAAATGCCAATCGAACTCGGAAATAGCTGGTTCTCCCCGAAATAGCTTTAGGGCTAGCCTCGAGGGAAGAGTTTTGGAGGTAGAGCACTGATTGGACGAGGGGTCCCCACAGGATTACCGAATTCAGTCAAACTCCGAATGCCAAAAACTTATCCTCGGGAGTCAGACTGCGAGTGCTAAGATCCGTAGTCAAGAGGGAAACAGCCCAGACCATCAGCTAAGGTCCCAAAGTATACGTTAAGTGGAAAAGGATGTGGAGTTGCTTAGACAACCAGGATGTTGGCTTAGAAGCAGCCATCATTGAAAGAGTGCGTAATAGCTCACTGGTCGAGTGACTCTGCGCCGAAAATGTACCGGGGCTAAACGTATCACCGAAGCTATGGACAGACACCTTCGGGTGTCCTGTGGTAGGGGAGCGTTCCAAGGGCGTCGAAGCATGACCGGAAGGACATGTGGAGCGCTTGGAAGTGAGAATGCCGGTATGAGTAGCGAAAAGAGGGGTGAGAATCCCCTCCGTCGAAAGCCTAAGGTTTCCTGAGGAAGGCTCGTCCGCTCAGGGTAAGTCGGGACCTAAGCCGAGGCCGAAAGGCGTAGGCGATGGAAAACAGGTTGAAATTCCTGTACCACCACGTTTCCGTTTGAGTAATGGGGGGACGCAGTAAGGTAGGGTAAGCGCACCGTTGGTTGTGTGCGTCGAAGCAATTAGGCTGACAAGTAGGTAAATCCGCTTGTCGTGAAGGCTGAGTTGTGATCGCGAGGGAAATTTAGTACCGAAGTTCCCAATCCTACACTGCCAAGAAAAGCCTCTAGCGAGGAAGCTGGTGCCCGTACCGCAAACCGACACAGGTAGGCGGGATGAGAATTCTAAGACGCGCGGGAGAACTCTCGTTAAGGAACTCGGCAAAATGACTCCGTAACTTCGGGAGAAGGAGTGCTCTATTAGGGTGCAAGCCCGAGAGAGCCGCAGTGAATAGGCCCAAACGACTGTTTATCAAAAACACAGGTCTCTGCCAAGCCGCAAGGCGATGTATAGGGGCTGACACCTGCCCGGTGCTGGAAGGTTAAGAGGAGGGGTTATCCCGTAAGGGAGAAGCTCTGAATTGAAGCCCCAGTAAACGGCGGCCGTAACTATAACGGTCCTAAGGTAGCGAAATTCCTTGTCGGGTAAGTTCCGACCCGCACGAAAGGTGCAACGATTTGGGCACTGTCTCAACGAGAGACCCGGTGAAATTATATTACCAGTGAAGATGCTGGTTACCCGCGACAGGACGGAAAGACCCCATGGAGCTTTACTGTAGCTTGATATTGGATGTTGGAACAGCTTGTACAGGATAGGTAGGAGCCTTGGAAACCGGAGCGCTAGCTTCGGTGGAGGCATTGGTGGGATACTACCCTGGCTGTTTTGACATTCTAACCTCGGACCGTGATCCGGTTCAGGAACAGTGTCAGGTGGGCAGTTTGACTGGGGCGGTCGCCTCCTAAAGAGTAACGGAGGCGCCCAAAGGTTCCCTCAGAATGGTTGGAAATCATTCGTAGAGTGCAAAGGCATAAGGGAGCTTGACTGCGAGACATACAGGTCGAGCAGGGACGAAAGTCGGGCTTAGTGATCCGGCGGCACCGTATGGAAGGGCCGTCGCTCAACGGATAAAAGCTACCCTGGGGATAACAGGCTAATCTCCCCCAAGAGTCCACATCGACGGGGAGGTTTGGCACCTCGATGTCGGCTCGTCGCATCCTGGGGCTGAAGTAGGTCCCAAGGGTTGGGCTGTTCGCCCATTAAAGCGGCACGCGAGCTGGGTTCAGAACGTCGTGAGACAGTTCGGTCCCTATCCGTCGCGGGCGCAGGAAATTTGAGAGGAGCTGTCCTTAGTACGAGAGGACCGGGATGGACACACCGCTGGTGTACCAGTTGTTCCGCCAGGAGCATCGCTGGGTAGCTACGTGTGGAAGGGATAAGTGCTGAAAGCATCTAAGCATGAAGCCCCCCTCGAGATGAGATTTCCCATCACGTAAGTGAGTAAGATCCCTCAGAGAAGATGAGGTAGATAGGTCTCGTGTGGAAGCATGGCGACATGCGGAGCTGAGAGATACTAATCGATCGAGGACTTAACCAAATGTTTACTCTAAGCAACGATTCTTTTCAGTCCACCACGTTATCCAGTTTTGAGAGGTCAACGGCCACTCAATATGTCCAGTGACGATCGCGGAGAGGTCACACCCGTTCCCATGCCGAACACGGAAGTTAAGCTCTCCAGCGCCGATGATAGTTGGGGGTTTCCCCCTGTGAAAGTAGGACGCCGCTGGACAATTATGGAAAGACATTCTCTTTGGAGAGTGTCTTTTTTGTGGTTTTAATGGGTTGTGCGGCTATAATATTAGAGGTAGGTAGAAACCGGGAGTATGAACGAGAATAAGCGAGATTGAAAAGCTCTTTTTGAGGTAGGAAGAAAAACGAGAATAAGTGACATGAAATTAGCACTTTATATAATGACATACTTAAATGCCTACTCTCATAAAATCGCCCGATTACGCCAAGTGCAATTGCCTCTAACTGATTAATAACACTCCGTGAAAACAACTGACTCTAAATGGACGTACCATACTTGAAACACCCTTTTTAGTACTAAAACCACACTATTTTTATCAACTTCATATAACTTATTACAAATAAATTCGAAAATAAAGATATAACATAAAAATTATTTGTATTTAAAGGAATTATTAACTGTCTAATGATACAATAAAACTAGTTATAAAGAATTGATACATGAGTAGGAGAGGTATACATATGAAAAAAGTAGGGATTACATTTTTGGTGAGTTTGCTTGGTACAGTTTTGTTCTATTTAGTCACAAGTAGTATGTTTAATTCGTTTGAAGCACTTGTATTATTAGGCGTTATCTTTATTCCGTTTTTATTAAAAGACGTGATTGAGTTGAAAAGAAAATCTAATCCAGATGCCCAAAACGCTGTAGTTACTGATATACAGAAATACGAGCACCAGGAAGAGTCAAATGCCGAAGAGGATTCTTCGCTCGATAAATATGAAGAATTAACTAGGAAATTAGAAGAGCAATTAGTAAACCAAGAAGATGAGTATATGACCTTTAATTCGATTGTATTTCAATTAGCAGAGGGAATTCAAACACAATCTGTTTCTGCTGAGGATAGTTCTAAAGGCATGAATGAAATGGCTGCGGGGATTAATAGTATAGCTGAGAAAACTAGCTTAGCTGCATCGGCATCCACGGAGGCAGCTAAAGCAGCAAATGAAGGAAAAGTTCAGATGGGTGAGCTAGGGGAACAGATGGAACGAATTATTCAGACGTTTGGCGGTTTGGGTACTACTGTGGAAGAGTTTAATGAGAAGTCCAAGGAAATTGGTAAGATTATTAATGATATTAGAGGGATTGCGGATCAAACAAACTTGTTATCTTTAAATGCGAGTATTGAGGCAGCAAGAGCTGGTGCTGAAGGTAAGGGATTTGCGGTGGTTGCGCAAGAAGTAGGGAAATTGTCGAAGCAGTCTAATGAGTTTGCTGAGCAGATTACGATCTTGGTTTCCACGATTCAGAATAAAGCCGGTAACGCTCAGGAAGCAATGGATACGTCCCACGAAGAATTGAACAAAGGAAAGCAACTTGTAAAAGAGTCAGATAGCTCCTTTGAGGGGATTATGAGTTCGTCTCAGTTAGTGCATGGACAAATTGAAGAGATTACTGCTATTAGTCAGGAGATGGCTGCTGGTTCAGAGCAAGTTGCTGCCAGTATGACGGAAATCTCGAATGTAGCAAACAAGTCCAGTGAGCAATTTAATGAGCTTATTCCTGTGGTCATTAGCCAATTTGATTCAACGAATATGATGGTTGATTCTTTGAAAGAAATGAAGGCTGTTGGGAAGAACCCACACGAAGAAGAAAATTCGGTGAAACCAGCTTAATTTGATGGAAATGAGCTAGGCATCCTATTGCTTAGCTTTTTATGTGGTAAAAACAGGGGAATTGTATTTTTGGATAAGATATTGTCAAAAAAATCGTGAATCATGTATGATAGTAAGAAAGTAATTATTGAGATAAGGGGTTGAAGTCTTTTGCGTTTTCAAACTAAGAATGTACACTTTCAACATAAAATGGACTCAACGGAGGTAAGTAAAACAAAGCCTATTTTTCAAACCTCGGCATTTTCATTTGAAAATTTCGACGATATGGAAGGATTTTTTGAAGGAAAGAAGAATTATTTATACTCAAGAATGGGTAATCCGAATACAGATGATTTAGGTAAAGGGGTTGCGGATCTTGAAGGAGCAGAAGCAGGGGTTGCTACTTCATCTGGCTTATCTGCTATACTTGCTGGGATTTTATCTGTTGCTAAAGCAGGTGATCATGTTGTCGCTACACAGGATCTTTATGGAGGAACGTATCAATTATTAGCTCGAGAACTGCCTGATTTAGGAATTTCGGTCAGCTTTGTTAATTTTGAAAGCAGGGAAGAGATTGAGGAAGCGATCACTGAGAACACTGTTTTACTTTATTCTGAATCTGTGACGAATCCGTTATTGCGAGTGGAAGATCTGACGGGAATGGTGAAAATTGCAGCGAGCCAAAATTTGAAAACAATGGTTGATAATACGTTTGCTACGCCTTACTTAATTCGACCTCATGAAGCGTCCGTAGATATTGTTGTACATAGCGCTACAAAGTATATAGGTGGACATAGCGATGTAACGGCTGGAGTTGTTACTGGAAATTTTGATTTAATGACAAAAGCACAAGGAAAAGTTTCTAATTTAGGTAGTAATCTTGGACCTATGGATGGATGGCTTGCCTGCCGAGGATTAAAGACGTTAAGCCTTCGCATGCAGAAACAATGTGATAATGCACAGGAATTAGCGAAGGCTTTGAAAGAAAATGACATGATCAAGAGCGTGCATTATCCTACGGCTGTTTCTCAACACGGCAATGGAGCGATCGTGACAGTTGATTTCACGGACGAGCTGAGTGTCCATGAGTTTTCGAAGCGACTTGAATGGATCAAAATAGTTCCGACATTAGCTGGATTGGAAACATCGATTACGTATCCTGCGGGAACTTCTCACCGATCCATGCCGAAAGAGATGCGCGAGAAATTAGGTGTGACAGATTCGATGATTCGTATTTCGGTTGGGATTGAAGATGCGGAAGATATCATTGCTGTCTTTAAGAAGGCATTATCATAAATAGTTGAAAAAGGGGGAGGGATCCTCCTTTTTTTGAAAGGTAAGTAGGTATAAGTTAACAGCTATCTTTACGCCACGCGTGTCAAGGGAAACCCACCCTTCCTTTCGAGTAGCATCTACACGCAATTCATAGGTGCTACTCGGGGTGGCGAAAGATAACGCTGTATATAATAAAAGACGGCTAAGCCGTTTTTCTTAAGCACGATGCGACTAACATTGACTAGTGGAGAGGACACATTTTATGAATAATGAATTTGATTGGATTAAAAGTGTGACACCAACAAAGACGTACCGTTCTTCTGTAAAGGTTGGAATAGGAGATGATGCGGCGATTTACAGCCATGGGCCTAATGAGGAATCGGTTGTTGCTGTAGATACGATGGTCGAAGGTGTTCATTTTAGAAAAGATACGATGCCAATTAAATCCATTGGGTATAAGGTGCTTGCTGTAAATCTTAGTGATATGGCCGCCATGGGAGCTTCACCACGGTATTTTCTCGTATCCATTGCTATTCCGAAACAGGGATGGTCGCTGGAAGAGACGACGGAAATCTATGCCGGGATGAATGAACTTGCTGAGAGGTGGCAAATCGATCTCATAGGTGGTGATACGGTTTCTACGAAGGGGCCACTGGTTATTACTGTTACCGTAATTGGCAGCGTGATTACCGGTAAAAGACTGCTTCGGTCGAACGCGAAACCTGCAGATATCGTATTTACTACAGGGCAATTAGGTTTGTCTGCCTATGGTTTGGAGATGCTTCTAGAAACGGGATTAAAAGTAATGGAAGATATCTCCTTACGACCTTTTATGAAAGCTCATCAAAAACCGGAGCCACAACTTGAGGCAGGAAGTCTTCTTGTGGACTCAGGGTATCGCATTAGTTTAAATGATATTAGTGACGGTATTGCCCATGAAGCGAAAGAGATTGCCGGAGCGAGTGATGTAGATATTATCATAGATTGGGATAAGTTAGTGATCAGGGAAGAGTTTTTAGAACATTCTTTGGAAAAACAAGAAGAATGGGTTTTATACAGTGGAGAAGATTTCCATTTAGTAGGAACAATGTCGGAAGCAGACTTTGAAAAAATTAGCTTAGTTTTCAAAGAGCATGATTTGCAAATATACGCGATTGGAAATGTGGAAACAGGAGAAGGTCGTGTATTTTTAGAACGAAGAGGTAATCGATCGCCAATTAAAAAAGCAGGTTACCATCATTTTTAGAAGCAGGAGTTGCGTGAAATGAATCAGAAATGGACAAGGACCACTTATAACCCGGAGGAAACGGACGGCTTTGCCAGGAGTCTTGGAACACTATTGAAAGCTAACGATGTGCTGACGCTGGAAGGAGATCTTGGCACGGGGAAAACGACGTTTACGAAGGGATTAGCTAGAGCGATTGGCGTTACCAAAACAGTAAATAGCCCAACGTTTACGATCATGAAAGAATACAAAGGAAGGTTAGCCCTTTATCATATGGATGCGTATCGAATCGAGGATGATATGGAGGATCTTGGGTTGGATGAGTATTTTGAGGGTGATGGAGTGACGGTTGTTGAATGGCCAAAGGTGATAGGCGATCAACTGCCTGGAGAAAGACTGGACATTCATATTGAGTATGGGAAAGAACTAGACTCCAGAGTTTTTCGGTTTCATGCTCATGGTCAACGATATGAGAAATTGTGTGAGGAGTTATTTCAACTATGAATATATTAGCCATAGATACATCCACGTATGTCATGGGAGTAGCCATTTTGAGAGATGGTATCCCTGCTGGTGAGATGAGGACTCATTTGAAGAAGAACCATTCCATTAGACTAATGCCGGCGATCAGGGCTTTATTTGAGGAAGTAGACATGAAACCAGCAGAGTTGGATCGAATTGTCGTATCGGAAGGTCCCGGATCTTATACAGGTGTTAGAATAGGAGTAACTACTGCTAAAACAATGGCGTGGGCACTCAATAGACCAGTGATTGGTGTTTCGAGCATGGAAATGCTTGCGCAAAATGGCCGGTATTTTAATGGGGTCATATCGCCTTTTTATGATGCGAGGCGTGGACAAGTGTTTACAGGCTTGTACAGAAGCATGAGTAACGGGATTATTAGAGAGTCTGAAGATCGGATTACGCTTCATGACGGCTGGCTGAAGGCTCTTAAGGAGCAAGGCGAACCGGTTTTGTGCGTCAGTCCGGATATGGAGAAGCATAAGGAACTCATTCAACAGGAGTTAGGGGACTTAGCGATAATTGGTACGGAGATTGATGCCTTGCCGAGTCCACTGGAACTGGCTAGAATTGGAATGAGGAAAGACGTTGTGACAACAGCACATGAGTTTTCCCCTAATTATTTAAGATTAGCAGAGGCGGAAGCGAAATGGCTTGAGAAAATAAAGGACGAGAAGAAACGTTGACATTAAGGAGAATCAATTATGGAAGAAGTCGTTCAAGTCAGGCTTATGGAGCTTGGCGATTTAAAGCAGGTCATGGAATTAGAAGAGGAATGCTTCTCTACTCCGTGGACGTATGATGCTTATTTTAACGAATTAACGAAAAATCAGTTTGCCTATTATATCGTGGCAGAGACGGAGGAAAAAGTCGTTGGATACTGTGGGTTATGGGTCATAGTAGACGAAGCACATATTACGAATATTGCCGTATCACCTTCCTTACGAAGGCAAGGTGTCGGGGAATATATACTACGGGGCAGTATGGAAATGGCGAAGACACTTGGAGCAGAAAAAATCAGTTTAGAAGTTCGCGTCTCCAATGACCCTGCGCAAAAATTATATCGAAAGTTTGGATTCCAAGATGGTGGAATTCGCAAGAACTATTATACAGATAACCAAGAGAATGCGTTAGTCATGTGGGCGGTGCTAAACGAATGAGTGAGAAGGATACATTAATAGTAGGAATTGAGACCAGCTGCGACGAGACAGCCGTAGCCGTCGTGAAAAATGGGCGTGAGATTCTCAGTAACGTCGTTTCTTCTCAGATCGAGAGTCATAAACGGTTTGGAGGAGTAGTTCCCGAGATTGCTTCAAGGCATCACGTGGAGCAAGTAACCGTGATTATTGAAGCGGCGATGACAGAAGCGGATGTCACGTTTGCGGAAGTGGATGCGATTGCCGTTACAGAAGGACCAGGATTAGTCGGGGCTTTGTTAGTAGGTGTAAATGCCGCGAAAGCTTTGGCGTTTGCTGTGGATAAACCGTTAATTGGTGTGCACCACATTGCTGGTCATATTTATGCGAATCATATTGTAGAAGAACTGACTTTTCCGTTGCTGACACTGGTTGTGTCCGGCGGCCATACCGAATTAGTATACATGGAGGAGCACGGTTCCTATGAAGTCATCGGTGAGACGCGGGATGATGCTGTAGGGGAAGCGTATGATAAGGTGGCTCGAACGATTGGGTTACCTTATCCAGGTGGACCTCATATCGACAGACTGGCGGCAGAGGGAGAACCAGTGATTACCTTCCCACGCTCATGGTTAGAGCCAGGCTCGTATGATTTTAGCTTCAGTGGATTAAAATCCTCTGTTATTAACACGTTGCATAATGCAAAGCAACGAGGCGAATCGTGGACGAATGAACAAATAGCGGCTAGCTTTCAAGCGAGTGTGATAGAAGTGCTGGTCGGAAAAACGATGGGAGCTGCAAAAGAAAAGCAAGTAAAACGTGTTTTACTTGCTGGTGGAGTAGCAGCCAACAAAGGTCTTCGAGCAGCTTTGACTAAAGCATGCGAAGCAGAAGGTTTAAGACTAACAATTCCTCCTTTAAAGTTATGCACAGACAACGCAGCTATGATCGCTGCGGCAGGAACGGTGAAATGGAAGCAAGGACGCTTTGCTGATGACAGGTTAAACGGTCATTCAGGTTTGGAATTAAATTAATAATGATAGACGGGCACTGAAAAAGTTGATTTGAACTTTATCAGTGCCCTCTTTATATAAGATGCTTAATAGAGCTACTCGAATTCGCTCTAGAGGGGTCTGACCCCCCATTAATTGGGAAATGCGAATATATGATCTTGTTAATAACAGGATATCCACAAGTTGTGGATAATGTGGGTAACTTCATAGTTTTGTTCTATACCAACAAAACTATATGTTAATAATTAAATTGTGGGTAAGTAGTGGGTAATGTGAGTACATTACAGGAACACTTTAACAACAGTCTTTTGCTTGTGGATATACCTGTGGATACTGTGGATATGTCAGAATATACTTACGACTTATAAAAGCGTTTTAATAATATGTGTATAAGTTATTTTAAGAAAAATGTTATACACATATAAAAAGAAAAACGAAGCATGACAGTATGAAAACTGCCTACTTCGTCTGTTAATAGATAATGATAGCTTTGTTTTGCGATCCGACTCCCTTTAGAAAATAGGGGATATCGATCGTTTCTCTGCTATTCTTCTGTTTGAAGGAGCTCCCATTCCTCGAGAAGGCTTTCGATTGCCTCTTTAGAGTGCTCAAGTTGTTTGTTTAACTCCATCGTTTTCTCATGATCCTGGTTAATCAAGGGGTCGCCAAGTTCCTCTTCTAGCCTGAGAACGGAAGCTTCTTCCTGTTCGACCTTCTTCTCAATTTCTTCGATTCTGCGTTGAAGTTGCCGCTCTTTCTTTTTGTTTTCTTTATCCTGTTGATAATCCGTCTTGGAATGTTTATCAAACGACTTATCCACAGAACTAGTACTAGCCGCAATTTTTTCATCGGCTAATCGCTTGAATTCAGCTACTTCTTCTTTTTTAGCCACGTAATAATCATAATCGCCAAGAAAGCTTTTCATGGAATTCGCTGATAACTCTACGACTCTTGTTGCCATCCGGTTCACAAAATAACGGTCATGGGACACGAATAACAGAGTACCGGGATAATCGATTAAGGCGTTTTCCAGCACTTCTTTACTATCTAAATCCAAATGGTTTGTCGGCTCATCCAAGATAAGTAGGTTTGCTTTTTGCATCATTAATTTAGCTAATGCAAGACGAGCTTTTTCTCCGCCACTTAGATCAAACACCGTTTTCAACACATCTTCGCCACTAAAAAGAAAGTTTCCGAGTACGGTACGAATATCTTTTTCATTTGTCTGTGGATAATCGTCCCATAGCTCTTGCAGTACTGTTTTATTCGAGGTTAAGTTTGCTTGTTCCTGGTCGTAGTATCCAATGGTGACACTGCTTCCATATCGAATCGTTCCATTTTTAGGCTTCAGATTACCCGCAATGGCTTTGATTAAGGTTGATTTACCGATACCATTTGGACCGATCAAGGCAACACTTTCCGAACGATTCAGCTTTAAATCAATGTTTTCGAATAAAGTAGTATCATCAAAGCCAACAGATAGATCGTCAATCATAAGCACGTCGTTACCGCTTTGTTTATCAATGTTAAAACGGAAATTAGCCGATTGGTCTTCAGATTTAGGGCGGTTAACCAGATCCATTCTCTCTAACTGCTTACGGCGACTTTTCGCACGGTTACTTGTGGAGGCACGTGCTAAGTTTTTCTGTACGAATTCTTCGAGTTTCTTAACTTCGCCTTGCTGTTTTTCAAATATTTTCATTTCCTGTTCATGGCGAAGTGCTTTTTCTTCCAAATACTTTGAATAGTTACCGGGATATTTCACAGTCTTTTGAAAAGACAGTTCATACACATTGTCGACAACACGATCCAAGAAATAACGGTCGTGCGACACGATTAAGATCGAACCGTCATAGCTTGACAGATACTGCTCTAACCATGTGAGCGTTTGAATGTCTAAATGGTTGGTTGGCTCGTCCAATACTAATAAGTCAGGAGCGGAAAGCAATAGTTTTCCTAATGCTAATCTTGTTTTTTGTCCACCGCTTAACGAATGAATCGGAGTTTCATAATCAAAATTGCTGAAATGAAGTCCTGACAAAATGCTGCGAATATCTGCCTCGTATTGAAAGCCTCCACTGTCTTTAAAGTCTTGTTGTAATTGATCGTACTCCTCAAGAATTTTCTCGAAATCAGACCTGTCGGGATCGCTCATTTTTTCTTCTAGCTTACGAAGTTTCTGTTCCATCTTCTTGAGTGGTTCAAAAACAAGAAGCATCTCATCCCATATCGAACGAGACGAATTTAAGCCACTGTCTTGCGCTAGATAGCCTACTTCCACTTCCTTTGGGATGATCAGATCCCCCGAATCATAGGAAAGTTCGCCTGTGATAATTTTCAGGAGGGTGGATTTACCGGCACCGTTTCTACCAACTAAAGCGACTCTCTCGCGACTTTTAATTTCCAGTTTTACATTTGATAGTATTTCATCAGTTCCATATGCTTTCGAAAGTTGCACACATTGTAATAAAATCATGATAGTTCATCCTCACCTTAAATGCCGTACCTTTTCACATGATAAGTGTATATGATAAGCATCAATTACCGCAACCCTCCAGCGTTTCAATGTGCAGATTGTGAATGAATAGTGTACAATAGAAGCAATAGAAAGAGGGGGAAGAACGATGGATTCATTTACACATTTTAATGAACAAGGCCGCGCGAAAATGGTAGATATTTCAGATAAAAACGAAACGGTACGAACGGCAGTGGCCAAATCAAGTATTCAAGTAAATAAAGAAATATACGAAGGTATTCAACAAGGATCGATGAAAAAAGGGGATGTATTAGCTGTCGCGCAAGTAGCGGGAATTATGGCCGCAAAAAATACATCGCAATGGATCCCTATGTGTCACCCTCTATCTTTATCGGGTGTGGATATCCGTTTTGATTGGAATGTTAAGGATGACTTGTACATCCTGGTGATAGAAGTAAGTGTGAAAACGAAAGGCAGCACAGGTGTTGAAATGGAAGCGTTAACATCAGCGTCTGCAACGGCACTGACTATCTATGATATGTGTAAGGCTGTGGATAAGGGTATGATGATAGGAGAAACGTATTTATTGCAAAAAACAGGTGGAAAAAACGGTGACTTCAAAAGAGATTAATAAATCCAAACATAGTATTCATGTATAATGAGAGAACAGAAGATTTAGAAGTGCTACATAGAACTGGAGGAAAATAACTATGGACATTGATCAGGCCAAAATCCCGCAGGCAACAGCAAGGCGGTTACCATTATATTATCGTTTCTTAGAAGGCTTGCAAGCTTCCGGAAAACACCGTGTTTCCTCTTCCGAGTTAAGCGAAGCGGTTAAAGTTGATTCCGCTACGATACGAAGAGATTTTTCTTATTTTGGGGCACTCGGGAAAAAAGGGTATGGATATAATGTAAATTACTTATTGTCCTTTTTCCGGGAAACGCTGGACCAGGATGAATTAACGAAAGTTACGCTTGTCGGGGTAGGTAACCTTGGTACTGCGTTACTCAATTATAATTTCAGTAAAACGAATAATACGCGAATTGAAATGGCTTTTGATGTCGATGAGAGTATCGTGGGCACAACAATTAGTGGGGTTCCAATTTATCATTTGGACACCTTCAAGGACCGAGTAGGTGGAAATGTGGACGTGGCGATTCTTACCGTACCATCGAATGTAGCGCAAAACATCGCTGACCATCTTGTGGACTCGGGGATAAAAGGGATTCTTAATTTTACCCCTGCACGTTTATCGGTTCCGGAGCATATCCGGGTTCATCATATTGATCTGTCCGTCGAGCTTCAATCGCTCATTTACTTTTTGAAGCATTATCCGTTATAAATATAAGAAAGGAGAGGGAAAGGATCATAGTTGATCCTTTCTCTCCCCTTTTAATAAGGTAAGAAAGTATAAGTTGCCAGCTATCTTTACGCCACACGCATCACGGGAAGCCCACCCTTGATGCTTAAATGATGGTGGCGAAAGATCACGCTGTATTTAATAAAAGACGCTGCACGTTTTTCTTTTGTAGTTTTATTTTTTCTGACGTTTTCGAGCGGCAGTTGCAAAATAGCGAAAAGCTATCATGTAATCAATCGCAGCAAATGCCATAAGAACAATCGTCCAAACATCCCAGCCAGCTGTTTCTCCAGCGGACTGTATTGCAAAGAAAAGAAATAATGTTCCTAGAAATAAATAAATATAACCGAAAAATCGGGGAGATTTAGTCATAAGAAAAGACCTCCTATTATCGCTTGAACAGTCTGTTCCGTTTCTTCCAGCTGTTCTAGCAAATCTTGCAGCTCTTCACCGTAAATGACCTGAACGATCATGACAAATGAATTAATTCCAACGTGTGCAATAATCGGAACAATAATACGTTTTGTTTTTACATATAGGAAGGCAAAGACAATTCCCATTGAAAGATAAACAAGAAGGTTTTCAAAATCCCAGTGCACAACAGCAAAAATTAAACCACTGGAGATGGATGCAATCCAAAACCCAAATCGTTTAAATAAACTTCCGAAGATAACCATCCGAAAAACAATCTCTTCCATGACTGGAGCAAATACAGCGACTGCAAGCATCATCAATGGAACGCTGGTAGCCATGTCCACAATCATTTCTGTGTTTTCAGATCCAGGTTCAATACCCAACAGAAGGGTATTAATGATGGAAGCAATGTACTGTGAAGCAAAAGCTAAAATAATACCTAAGAGCGACCAACCTATAGTTGTGCCGGCATCAGCACGATTCTCCATAAAGGCACGATCAGGTTTTGATTTAAAGGCAATAAAAGAAATGAGCAGGAAACCAATTGTAAAACCAATAAATAGTGAGAGTCCGGACAGCTCTTCTTCTGTTCCAGAGTAACCGGATACCATCATAAGTGGAATGATTACAATCGGCGAAAGCTGTGTTAAAACAAACGCTAGTAATATGAGCCAGTATTTTTTCGTCAACGGGCATTCTCCTTTATATAAGTAAATCATTTTAGCAGGTGTCCAAATTAGCAAGCTTTTTGAACGATACGCTATTCATGACTCTGAATCACATAAATATTGTATCACAACCTCTTAGGAAAATAGAAAGGAGAGGCCTTTTTTAATTAGAACATTACTAATTTCGTTTTAGTGCTAACTCACAACTTGATGCTTTAATGATGGCGTAAGGTTACGCTTTAATTAATAAAAGACGCTGTGCTTATCAGAAGACAGCGATCTTTACGCCACGCACATAAAGGGAAACCCACATCCTTTCGAGTAGCACCTACACGAATTAAGTAGGTGCTACTCGGGGGTGGCGATAGATCGCGCTGTATCTAAGAAAAGACGCCGTGCGCTTTTCTTAGAGTATATGTGTGATAAAAGTGGTGCATGATGAATAGGGTAAAAAGCTTTGAGTTTTAGATATTTCGGTTAAGGGCATAGAAAAAATGGCACCTGAGAAAATAGTCGAAAGAAAATCTTGGGAAATTAGGACGAAAAGGTTGCATTATTTTTGCTAGTTGATTATCATAATAATTGTGTTAGCACTCAACAAGGTCGAGTGCTAATAAAAAAGAAGGAACACACTTTGATAAGTGTGTCAGACATTAAAAGGAGGGTATTTTCCTTGTTAAAACCATTAGGTGATCGTATTGTTATTGAATTGAGTGAGCAAGAAGAAAAAACAGCATCTGGAATTGTACTTCCCGATTCTGCAAAAGAAAAGCCACAAGAAGGCAAAGTTATTGCAGTAGGTACTGGACGTGTAACAGATAATGGCGAGCGCATTGATCTAGAAGTAAAAACAGGCGACTCGATTATTTTCTCTAAGTATTCAGGTACAGAAGTGAAGTACGAAGGCTCGGAATATCTAATCCTTCGTGAGAGCGATGTATTAGCGATTATTGGCTAAAGATGAGGTACTAAAATTTTCAAATGATGCGTAATGATGAATGCACGACATTTTTCAAATAAAGAGGTAGTTCAAAAGAGGATGAAAAGGAAAAGCAACAGGAATCGTTTTCCACATACTAGTTTTGAGTTTCCTCACATAGAGAACTACATATTTTAATAGGAGGTAGATGATAGCATGGCAAAAGATATTAAATTTAGCGAAGACGCACGCCGTTCCATGAAACGCGGTGTGGACCGTTTAGCTGACACAGTGAAAGTAACACTTGGACCAAAGGGACGTAACGTTGTTCTTGAAAAGAAATTCGGTTCTCCATTAATCACTAATGACGGTGTTACAATCGCAAAAGAGATTGAATTAGAAGATAACTTTGAAAACATGGGTGCACAGCTTGTTGCTGAAGTAGCTAGTAAGACAAATGATATCGCTGGGGACGGAACAACAACTGCAACAGTTCTTGCTCAAGCGATGATCAACGAAGGTCTTAAAAACGTAACATCTGGTGCGAATCCTATGGTTATTCGTAAAGGGATCGAGAAAGCAACGAAAGCAGCAGTAGCAGAATTAAGAAAGAATTCTAAGCCTATTGAAAGCAAAGAATCTATTTCTCAGGTTGCTGCTATTTCATCTGCGGATGAAGAAGTAGGTCAATTGATTGCAGAAGCAATGGAGCGCGTTGGAAACGACGGCGTTATCACTGTGGAAGAATCAAAAGGATCTGATACAGAATTAGAAGTTGTAGAAGGTATGCAATTCGATCGTGGATATTCATCTCCTTATATGGTGACTGATTCCGATAAAATGGAAGCTGTTCTTGATGACCCGTATATCTTAATTACGGATAAGAAGATTGGCAACATTCAAGAAGTACTTCCTGTTCTTGAGCAAGTTGTTCAACAAAGCCGTCCAATCTTAATTATTGCTGAAGACGTAGAAGGCGAAGCGCTAGCTACTCTAGTAGTAAACAAACTTCGTGGTACATTCAATGCAGTTGCTGTTAAAGCACCTGGATTCGGTGACCGTCGTAAAGCAATGTTAGAAGATGTTGCTACATTAACTGGTGGTGAAGTGATTACAGAAGACTTAGGTTTAGACCTTAAGTCTGCGAGTATCACTCAACTAGGTCGTGCGTCTAAAGTTGTTGTAACAAAAGACAACACAACGATCGTTGATGGAGCTGGTGACGCTGCTGAAATTTCTAGCCGCGTAAATCAATTAAAAGCACAATTAGAAGAAACTACTTCTGAGTTCGATAAAGAAAAACTTCAAGAGCGCCTTGCTAAATTAGCTGGCGGTGTAGCAGTTGTGAAAGTTGGAGCGGCTACAGAAACAGAAATGAAAGAGAAAAAACTTCGTATTGAAGACGCGTTAAACTCTACTCGTGCAGCAGTAGAAGAAGGAATTGTTGCCGGTGGTGGTACAGCGTTAATCAACGTACTAGACGCTGTGAGAGCAGTTCAAGCTGAAGGAGACGAGCAAACTGGTGTAAACATCGTTATTCGTGCACTAGAAGAGCCACTTCGTCAAATCGCTCAAAACGCTGGATTAGAAGGTTCTATCATCGTAGAACGTCTAAAAGCAGAAAAAGTAGGCATTGGTTTCAATGCAGCTACTGGCGAATATGTAAACATGGTTGAAGCTGGTATCATCGATCCTACGAAAGTAACGCGTTCAGCACTTCAAAACGCAGCTTCCGTATCTGCAATGTTCTTGACTACAGAAGCAGTCATTGCTGACTTCCCAGAAGAAGGCGGTTCCGGCGGCGGAATGCCTGATATGGGCGGCATGGGTGGAATGGGCGGTATGGGCGGCATGATGTAATCTGTCCATTTAACCCTTGGTATATAAGGGTTTTGGATGATTAATATCATTTATGCTCATGGTTTTGCTCATGTTTTAAAGGGAGTGAAAACTAATTGGAGTTATCCCTATTAAGTTTTAGAACTTTGTGGGGGACTCTTCTTTTTAATATAATTATGATCGAATGTTTGCATATTGACAAAGATTTGAGCATAAGATATAATGATCTTAACAGATCAGGCCCATGTTCCTTACGAGGACTGGGCTATTTTTTATGGGGTGTTTTATTTGAAAAGTCAGTTTATGAAACCATTTAGTACTCATCGTCAACAATTAAAAATTTTACGTGATAGAGGACTAAACACTGGTAATGGTTCTAAATCAATGAGGATTCTTGAAAGAGAAAATTATTATAATCTTATAAATGGTTATAAAGATCTTTTCTTAAAAACTGAAAGTAATGGTAATAATATTGTGCCAGAAGAGTAAGATGGTGCTACATTTGAAGAGATTTATAATCTTTATTGTTTTGACCGAGAATTAAGAAATACACTAATGAGCTTTCTTTTAATCTTTGAAAGTAGTATGAAGTCTAGCATTTCTTACCGATTTTCCCAAAAGTATAGAGAACCTCATGCATATTTAATAATAAAAAACTATACAAGAGACCCACATAAGCTGAAAGATGTTTTGGGTGTTATATCTAAAATATCATATACTATCTCAGATAAAGGTAAAAAAAATACTCCTGTACGGCACTATATTGATAAACACGAAGGCGTTCCTCTTTGGGTATTAGTAAATTATTTAACTTTGGGAAATGTAAATTTTTTCTATAAATGTTTAAGAGATACGCTTAAAAATATTATAGCCAAAGATTTTGCTGATAATTATAAAAGAGATTATAGTCAAAGAATACATTTAACATCTGATATGATGGAGAGTATCTTAAAAACCACAAATTACTATAGAAATGTATGCGCTCACGAAGAACGGCTATATAGTTATAGAATATATAAACCATCACCAAGTTCTGATATATCTACAGCGTTGAATATACCAAATAATAAGTTGAATAAAGGGAATGTTTTTACATTAGTTTCTTTTCTAAAGCTAGTTATTCCTAAAAAAGAGCATAAAGCATTGATTATTCAAATAAATAGACATTTTAATAAGTATGAAAGTAAATTTAATTCTGTAAAATTCACCGAAATTTTAAAGGTGATGGGATTCCCTCGAAATTGGGAGAATTACTTATAATTTGAATGAATTTGTTTTGAGAGGTCTTTCATTAAGTTGCTAAACTTATTGGAGGCCTCTTTTTTAATGTTCTTTGTCATATGGGCATATATGTCCATAGTTGTACTTATATCGCTGTGTCCTAGGCGTTCTTGGATCTCTTTGATGTGAACATTAGCTTCGATCAATAATGATGTGTGCGTGTGTCTAAACGAGTGTGGTGTAACATGTTTTTGAATGTTTGTTTTCTTCAACAATCTATTCATTCTAATAGCTACGTGTTTAATCGTTTTAGGATATCCTTCATTATTAGCAAAAATGAATCGACTGTCTTTGTAAAATGGATTGTTCTCATTCTTCAGTAGGTTTTGTTCACTGTTATGTAAAAGTAATAGTTGAATTAATATAGGATCTATAGATATCGTGCGTATAGATCCTTCTGTCTTTGGTGTTAGTAACTGATACTTAAGCTTGTTGTTGGTTGGGTTATAGTAAGTTTTATATACTCTTAATGTTTGGTTTTCAAAATCGATGTCAGCCCACTTTAAAGCTATCATTTCCCCAATACGTAAACCAGTGTAAGCTAACATTGTAAAAGCCAATAAATCAGATTCAAGCCCTTCTTCCCTAGCAGTAATAAGGAACTCTTCTAATTCCTCTTTTTCAAGAAATTTATTATTAATTACATCACCTTTTTCAAGGTCAGAAACCGTTGTTTTTTTCTTAGGTAACTTTATATTTTCTGTTGGAAGATCTTTGATTAGTTTAAGTGAATAAGCCTACTATCAAATTCTCAAATACCTATCGCGTATAGCATAATCCACTTGTTGAGATTTATGGATTTCCTTCTTCAACCAACCTGCCCATTAGTACAAGAAGCGACTGTTCTTATTGAACAATCGCACCCGATATTATGAAAGAATTTATTTATTATTTTCTAACCCTTTAACTTTAATGGAATTCCCCGGTTTCTAAGTCCATTAAATCTTTCAAGGAAATAGATGCTTTAAATTGATCACCTTATTCGCCACGGTTGGTTTGGCTATCATATTTGAATGAAATATTATGATACTTGCCACGCACAGTTTGCTTTACTAAACCGTGGTCAACTAAAAATGCGGCTAAACGCTTCAAGTCCTCTTCTTTGTCCGTAGAATACCATACGGTTACCCAGGAATAATCTTTGGGATTTGGTTTTCTATTATGTTTTACTAACGGGGTAACCCCTTGTTCGATTGCTTTTAGAATTAATTCTTGCATTTCATCCGGGATTTCCCCTTCTCCAAACGTCATAAATTTCCCTACATTATCCGTTTTTTTAAATGGGGATGGAGGAATATTTACACCATAGAAACACCATGCAACATTCATAAAACTTACTAATTCTTCTTTCATTTTTTATTTCAAGCCCTTCCGCTAATGATATGGCTAAGCTGTGGACAGCACTTATGAATTATAAACTATTAAATGAAACGTACACAAATAAGCTTTTATCCACTCATACACAAGTCAATGAGAGTGGCTATTATGGTTATGGTATTTGGATTAAGAAAACCACAGAAAACAATATTCTTAAATACCATATAATGGGTTATGATCCAGGGGTTAGCTTTCATTCTGCTCATTATCCTGACTTA
Organism: Salipaludibacillus neizhouensis; assembly: GCF_002886185.1. GTDB lineage: Bacteria > Bacillota > Bacilli > Bacillales > Salisediminibacteriaceae > Salipaludibacillus > Salipaludibacillus neizhouensis. Next base: position 9,632 of record NZ_NJAW01000037.1, on the reverse strand, counting down.
TCCATTAATGTAGTTGTTTGTTCTAATAAGTCGGATGGGGCGTTTGATATAATGAGTGGAATAGAAGAAGAATTGGTAAAAATAAAAGACTTAAAATAGAGATGTATTAGAAGAACCCTACTTTCTGGGTTCTTCTTTTTAAATACCTAAAAGATTGTGAAAAGATGTACTTAAAGTAACGGGTGCTTTACTTCAATAAGGAGTAAGGCTTTTCTTGTTCCACTAACATAAGCAGTTTAGTTAAATAAACTTTCATGCACATTCAACATAAAAAACCATCCTCTAAAATATTAAAAGTGATGGTTTTTAAGAATTTAAGATTTTTCCAACAATAAATCCGAATATTAATCCAGGAAAAACAAACAACATTGAGAGCCATACAGGACCCAATAACACTCCAAATATCGTTAAGTCTGAGGAGAAAATTAATCCAACAGTTACAAAAAACGCAGTGAACACATACGAAAGGAAAGAATAAGGGGCTTTGTCTCCTCCTGCGTCTTTAACTGCATCCCACATAGAAAAAAAGTACAAACAAGGATAAAACATAAACCACTGATAGTTCGCATATTTTATTGCATTGGCAATTTCTCCGTGAAAACTCATAAGTATAATCTGATTGAAATTGGATTGTATATTAATCAGAAATTCAAGTATTAATAAAACTGTGCCTTTAAAATACTTTCCGTTTAAATACTGTCCAAATCCAGGAAGTGCAATGCTCCATATTAATTTTTCAAATATGCTCTTATTCACTCAATAACCCCCAGCAATTGTGCTTACTAGACTTCATTTGCAATTTCTTTTCTGTTAGGAGCAAGTGGGGGTTGTTCTAACCATTTATTTTGTGCCATAATATTAAACCATTTCTTTGTTACCATAAGATTTTTGAGAATAGTACCCTCATAAGCGGTAACAAGGTCTGTACGCATGGCTGATGCTAGTCCTGCCCCATGATAGTTTTGTGCAGCTTGAAACAAAAAACCGATATGATACATCATTAACTTATCGGAAAAAGGAGAGTCCGTTCAAGTTGTAACTTCTGTTTCCCAAGATTTCGGAACTGGTAAGTTATCTGTTTGCATTATTTTTGAAAAAATTTTTATTTGACCATCAGTCGAGTTCTGGGAATCAGTTAAGAACTTTCTTTCTTCTTTTATTTGAGCGACTTGACTGAATGCGATAGAAAGGGTTTTAGCCATAATGCTTTTTTTAAGGTTGAAAGAAATACAAATGATATCTGTCGCTGATAATTTTCTACTTTTTCCGAAAAATCCATCTGTGAAATCTTGGCTGGACGTCTGCTCACTTGGGGAGCATGACGCGGTGGGTGTCGCTTATGGAATTCGTGTAACTGGCCGGATGGAAAGTGTATTAAAAAAGATTATTGATAACAAATCCCTGTATAGAATAGGCGGAATGCCTCTGGTGTAGAAAAGGTAAATTTAATCTCTTTTGTTTTTTTGCTATGGTAAATTTCTTACGATCATCATACTAAAGTAAGGAATTAAGCATAAAAAATTATGTTCAAGAAAAACAATCTCAAACTCAGTACTCTGTTCATATCTTATTGAAAATCCACAGTAAAGAGAATTTCTGTTTAGGCCGCAGAAAAGAAGTTTTAACAAGTAATATCCTTTCGCGGAAAAAATAATTTTTTTCTGAGATATCAAGATGTTTCTTACCATCTTAGAATTCTCTTGTTCACTAAAAGTAGCTGCCTTTAATCATTTGTTGTATTTCTTATACATATATTTAATACCATTTTTCTGATTGTTACCATCCCTAAAGTATGTGCCGAAAAGTTACCATTTCTTGATTAGCACCTGCCACCGTTTCTATTTATGTGACCAATTAGACACAGGTGGTTCATTAAACCAATTTTTCCTTATTAATAACTTCAGCCCTTTCTCTGAGTAGTCTTCAACCATTTTGATTAATTCCTTTAAAGAATCTATATGATCCTTTTTATAACTGGATACCACTGCATTTTGTAGATTGCTTATACTTACTGGAATTAGGAACATTATTAAGTTTGCCATTAATTTATCTGAAAAAGGTGATTCCTTTACTTTATTAACGTGAGCCTCTAGTCCAGTAGTAGTTGGAATTCCATTTTCTCTATAGATATCGGATAAAGAGGCTGATTGATAAAATGCTAACTTTTTCCCTTCTAGTATAAATTTCTTTGTGTCCATATCCTCTACGACTTCAGAAAAACCGATACAAAGAGCAACTCCAACATTGTTACATTGAAGGGAACTGAACATATTTGCCAATTCTACCGCATTAAGTGGCCGTTGCTGAGTTGATGCAACTTTGAATAGTTTCCCATCCCTTTCATCTGCTTTTTTATAAGAGAAGGAATTATTTTGTAATAAATCTTTATCATTAAGCAATTTTAATAAAGAAAAATCTAATTGAATTACATCATTGAGTAGTTTTTTATAAAAATTTTTTACTTTATAATCTGTTAATTCAACATATTGAACAGCAAGCGCTCGCAATCCATTACTCGTTATATGCTTTAAGATTTCTATAATTAATTGGTCTGAAAATAGCTTTGTTGTTGAACTATATATATCATCTTCCATGAAGAACGGTGTATCTTTATAACCTTCCTCAGACAATAATTGAGTAGCCTCTTGTTCTTGATATGTAGAGTACTCATATATTTCATTTAAAATATTCCTTAAATCAGTATCCTCAGAAGTTTCACTAAGATATTTTAATAATAAATTGATCATGTTTGAACTTGATTGTAAGTACCAAAGGAATCCTAATTCATTTACGTTCATTTTATACCCCCTAAAGACTCAATTTCTTTTTTTAGTATGTCAATAAAATTCTTGATTATTCATGAATCAGTAATTCTTCCTAAACACACATAGAGTTTCCGTGTATAGGATTGAACCTTTCGAAAAGGAACAACATTTTATATATCCGACCAAACTGATGTTGGTAATATAATGATTCAAAAATATTGAAGTGAATATCTAAAACGAACTTCCTTCAAAAAGTCGAAAAGAAATACAATCAATTCAATATAAAGAACTGTCTGAAACAATCAAGATAGATTTTATAATCAAACAAAGAAAACAGCATCCAAAAAGTCTAACAAAATTTATTCGTTTTTTACAATTCGATAATACTTGGAATGGTCTTTATTTTCCATTCGATGAAGCTTACTTAGCAACTAATCTGTTATTCCGTTAAAGGGAGCTTATCTGAAATAAGGAAAGCGTCTTTCTTCATAGAAAGGGCCATTTAATGGAATAAGGGATTGTACAAATTAGTGTAATTTGAAATAATTGGTATTAAGTTAAAGGGCAGTTTTCTGGAGGAAGCGATTTAAAGATTTGTTAAATGATAGGAAAGTGTGAGAGCTGTTTGAAAGTTTCTTTAATGGTAGCAATAGACAAAAATCGAGTAATAGGTAAAGACAATGATATACCCTGGAGGTTGCCGAAAGATTGGGAATATGTAAAGAACACAACTTTGGGACATCCAATTATATTAGGAAGAAGAAACTTCGAATCAATTGGGAAGGCTCTATGTAAAAGAAGAAATATTGTTTTGACAAGAGATAAATACCTTTCATATGAAGGTTGTGAAATGACTAATTCAGTAAAAGAGGTTTTTGAATTATGTAAAGGTGAAGAAGATATTTTTATTTTTGGTGGAGAAGAAATATATAAGTTATTCTTACCTATGGTAGAAAAGATGTATATAACAAAAATCCACTAAGAATTTGAAGGTGATACGTTTTTTCCAGAAGTTAACTTAAGTGAATGGAATGAAGTGTCTGTAAAAAGAGGAATAACAGACGAGAAGAACCCATATAAATATGAATTCTATGTTTATGAGAGGGCAATTTAATTATTCGGCAATCGGGGGCTTCGTATTATAAGGTCAATCAGAAGTTATATCTGGTTGGTCTATTTTTTATAGGTTATATGTTATCTGGAGCCGGGGTAGAACGTACGGGGGCATGGGACATTTGATCCCTTCCGATAAACTGTTCACCCCCTACTTGTTGAAACATGTTTGAGGCTGGTTAGGACACTATTGTGATCTCGAATAACAAGCGAAGATATGAAACTAACCTTAAGTTTGAATTCTACAGAATAGTATTGTTTGGCCATATAAAAAACTCCCCAGGTAAACAGATTTTATATTTGATCTGTCTACCTTTAGGGGAGCATATCACTATCAATGGGTATGCCATTTATTCAATAGCAACAATCTTTTAGAGACAGCTTTTAATATAATATTCATGAAATAGCCAAGTTTGAACCCACTGTACAACCCATAGTTCCGGCAGTGTTCAGTTTTTTTACCAGACAGTCGAAAAGTAAACATAGAAAAAACTTTTGAATTACTTAAACACCAGATTCTTCAAAGTAGCTATTTTCTAGGTTTTCATTGAACTTAATACTCAGAGCTTTTAAATTTGCTTTTACGTAGGGAATAAATGATAAATAAAAGTGGAATGTAGCTATATATAAAATAGAAACCTACCTCTGAGGTGAATTTCCCTAGTGCATCTACTTTCAGACGGTCATCAATAAAGATGCTACAAAGTAATATGAATAGCATAATCGTATATAATGATTTCCTTGGTTTAATTTTCGTTATTTTCTTTAGGATCCTCGTACAACACCAGATAGGAATACAGACGGTTGGAAGTATAACCAAAAGCCAGGTAAAGATAAAAATAAATTCAAACCGCATGATAAAAGGCATTTCAACAATCTTAGTCATTACCAATGTCGGCCATAATGTATGCTTAAGTTGACCTTGGCTAAAATAAACGAATGTTATTAATGTAACTAATAGATATATGAAAGTTGTAAATGCTAATGCTCCATGTGCCCATTTTGCAGATTTAGAAGGGTGCTTAATAAATGGGAAGTAAATCAACAAGGACTCAAACCCAATAAATATAAGGGAAGATGCTTTAGAGGATTGAGCTATTTCCAGAATTGAATGGTTAAAAACCGGCATTAGGTTTCTAAAATTAGCATATTGTAAAGGAAAATATAACGTTAACAGAAGAATAGAAGGTAGAACCACTCCTAGGAAGCTTAATCCCGTCAATGTTCGGAATCCTCCGGTAATGATATAAATGATTAGACATGCTAACCCTAGGCTAAGCTCCCAAGTTTTGATCATTGGGAATACCCATACCTGTATAACTTCTATATAAGTACGAAAAACGGTAAGAGCCAAAAGTAAAAAGTATCCAATTACAATAACCGATAAAAAATTACCGATTTTTTCACCAAACGAAATTTGATGGATTTTTAACAAGTCTTTGGTAGGGTTACTAACCATTTTTAGTATCATCCATAATATAATATGAAGGCTTAGACCAGTGATAATAACTGAGATCCATGAATCATGTCCAGCATTTTCAATAATCGTATTCTGAAAGCTCAGAAGACCAATTCCTGTTTGAGAGGAGTGAATCAAAAAGAAAACAAAAAAAGTAGAAACTAAATAGTTTTCTTTATTATTTTGCTCCACTATCCATTCACTCCCGTCTGGAGAAAGTTTATCTTCGTTTCAATTTCAAATTCTAAATTTGGGTATTGATCATTAAAGCTATCTTGCGTCCAATCCCGTTTTTCACTACTAACTAAATCTCCAAATCCCACAGGATCTACCTGTTCCTCTTTAAACTCTTCCAATAATTTTTCAATTTTTGTGCTTAATTCTTTTTCGATCTTTTTAGATAATTTATCTACATCTTTCTTTTTAGAAAGATCAAGAGACCTTGGGTAATCTTTAATATGAGCAAACAAATCAAGTTTAATTTTCACCTGTGGCTTTTGATGAGTATTTTTAATGGAGACTTTTCGTTTTCCATACATAATTTTTAGAAAGATTTTCTCTTTCTGTTCGCTGATGAATTCATAAGTACCACTAATATTTTTGTCTTTAATGATCTTAAAGAGGAACGCTTCCCTATCCTGAAGGAGCATCATCAATTTGTCACCCTTAAAAATTCCTAAACCATCAACCATTATCTTCTCAGATTCATAAATGGTTAAGACCGGCAAGTAAACATCTTGCCCAGCACCATAGTATTGATTTAATACTGTATGAATGTTCGTTTGTGGCGTATTCCCGTATGTTATATTTTGTTCAATTACATCAGAGAGATAAAATGGTGGTTTTCTCATAGTAAGATTAAGGACTTCAGCAGCCTCCTGCTTTGATATTACCACTGTTGCATTGTTTCCCATCATTGGGTCTCTGACAAGAGTATCCATTAAATCTTTAATACCTTCTTTTGCATAAGGTTCACCCATTACTATTGTTCTTGTTTTTCCAATTTCAATAGGGTTTGGTACTTGTTGCGTAAACATCGTAAATATTCCATTTGCAGTTTCAGATTCTGCTGTAAGAAGCTTTACTGGTGCCCCTGCTGGTACATCATAATGAACATGGAAAGAGGCGCTCCCTTTTATTTTATCATCTTCAAGATCATAGCCTAATGATTCAATTATTTTTAAATCCTCGACTATTTTATTCCTAGAGCATCCTACTATTAACAACAGGACACATAGGATTTTTAAAAATTTCATCATGGCCCACAACCTCTTGAAAAAGAAATAAGTTATTCGTTATTATAGTCATCCTCGATGTCTTTATGCTTTTTGACATTGTACCTATGCAACTTTAGAGGTCTAAAGAAGGTATACCGTTTATCCTGGACGCTTAAAGAAGACCGAATAAAACTATCGTTTAAATCTCTGTACCTGAATGGGTATAGAGGTGCCAAATAGGGTGTGCCAAGAGATTTTAACCTTATTAGATGGCACAGGATAAAAGTAAGACCCAGGGTTACCCCAAAACCTCCCCAAATTGCAGCTAAGAGAATAAGTGGGAATCTTAATATCCGAATGGTATTAGACATCTTGAAACTAGGAGTAGTAAAAGAAGCAAGTGCTGAAAGAGCTACGATGATTAATAAAATGTTACTTGTAAGTGCAGCTTGAACAGCAGCTTCCCCAATTACAATACCTCCAACAATTCCCAGAGTTTGGCCTACTTTTGTCGGAAGTCTGGCTCCTGCCTCTCTCAAGAATTCTATTGTAATTTCTAAAAATAAAGCTTCCAGTAAAGGAGGAAACGGGACATTTGCCCTTGACATGATTAACGGAGTTAACAGATCTTCCGGAATGATTGCATAATGGTGTGTTAATACTGCGACATAAATTGGTGTTGCCAAAATTGAAAAGAGGATACCTATAAATCGTATTAATCGAAAGAAAGACCCTACTGACCACGGTGAGTAATAATCCTCTGGTGATATAAAAAAGTTAAATATACTAGTAGGTCCTGCGATAACATAAGGTGAACCGTCACTAATAACGATTACTTGTCCAAGTAAAAGCATATAGATTGTACGATCCAAACGTTCTGTAGACATGAATAGCGGAAAAGGTGTATTTGCGTTATCAGAAATAATCTGATCTAGAATTGAACTATCGAATATAACATCCATATCTAAATCCTCAAGACGTTGTTTCATGGTTTGAATGTGCTGTGGATTTGCAATTCCATCAATATATCCAATCATAACCCGAGTGTTTGAAAGAGATCCTTTAGTAATTTCTTTAAAAACAAGATCTTCGGATGTAATTTGCCTTCTCAATAGGCTGAGGTTTGTATCAAGATCTTCGACAAAGCCCACCTTTGGTCCGAGGACACTATATTCATTTTCAGCATCATTAAAAGCTCTATAACCTTTCGTTCCATTCGAAAGATTAACCAAAATACCTTTCTCAGGAGTTTTCGTTAAATGAATGAATATGTAGCCTTTTGTAAGTTTGTTTATGAATACTTTAGCATCGGAAGTGATTTCTCGATCTTCTATAGGTATGGCATTCATTACATCCGTAAGTTCTGTAAATACCTCCTCTGCAGATTGAATATATGGAAGGAGATGATGATGAATTTTTTTTTCATCAATAAGGCTCTTATAATAGGAAAAATATATGGGTGACTCATTGACGCTTTTAGTGGAAAATTGGTAAAAATCATCAGATTTAGAAACATCTTTAAACAAATCATGTATTGAATTGTTTTTTTGTTTTATGAAATTCCGCAAGGAACCATCACCTCCCCATATGAAAACAATCAAGTATTATTCTTGGCTAGTTTAGGCAATTTCTGGTGTTTTCATGTATTTGTGTTCGATGAATACTCATGCTGATTTGGACACAAGAAAAAGGGATTAAAAACAGAGTAAAAAACGTCACATATATTATGTGAATGATGTTGATGAAGTTGAATTAGATAAAAGAGATTACGTAATTATTAGACCTAAATAAATAATTACTTAGTTCGAGAATTGACCATAACTGCGACAGAAAGGAATGTGTAGACATGTTTTCTGTTGTTCCATTTTTTTTGGTTTAATTGTTCAATTAGGGTATACTTTAACTGAACAAAATAGAATGCAGTAGTATCAGGTATTTGAATTGTTCACTTAGGGTTGTTCAATTAATAAACAGAGCTTTGTACAATTTTATTCCATTGGTGCAATTGTAACTATAGAGGAAGATAAAAAATTAAGAACAGCAGCTCTTAAAGATGAAATGCCGAATGATTTTTGGCTAGATAATGAACAAAATCCTTGGTGGAGATACATATTGTAAATATTAATATAAACTCGGATTTGCTATAATTGGGTTAAAGGGGTGAAAGTATTGAATTTATATAATATCTTTTTTGATGATAATGGAAACTTTGTTTGGGCTAGTATCGCTGCATTTGTTGCTTTAATTGCTGCATTAGTAAGTCTATATAATGTTTATAAAACAAATAAATCTAATTTTAAAAGTAATATTGTTTCAAAATCAAGAATTGAATGGATACAAGAAGTAAGGAAACAAAGTGTTGCATTTATTTCCTCTTTTTATAAATTAATAAATTATATTAAAGGGTTTGATTATGATTATTTTAGGGATCCAGACCATAAAATAGAATTGAGAGAATTGAAAAGGACCAGGAGTTATCGAGGCTAATCAGTGAATTGAAAGAAAAGGGTACACTGCTAATCTTATATTTTGGACCTGATAAGAGTGGTAATAATGAGTTTATAGATTATATGGTTAACCATATCTTAGATATAGCAGATGGAATGGGTAAATATAATGACGTGACGATTTACTTGAACAAGAAAAATCTATAATTAGTTTTAAGGATTTTTTGAGAGTTTATTTTAAAGCAGAGTGGAAAAGAGCGAATGGCGAAATTAAGGATTCAAAAGTACAAGCGTATCTTGAAAAGGATAAGTTATATCGAGATATCATGGAAATTTATAGAGATGGGCTTGCTAGTCACAAGGAAAATATTGAAGTTTTTTATAAAAATCTGAGGGATAATTAAAAAGTTTAAGCCTTATTTTGAAAGGCTTTTTTTTATGCAAGAAAGGCGGTGATAATTTGGGAATAAGAGACTGACCTTATAATACTTCCATGAAAGAGCGCGATAAATTTTCATTTGTGGCTAACGGGTGCTTTACTTGAACGCTGCGCAGCATTCCTGTAGTGCGTTAATTTCGACTTTGAAAAAAATAGAGCCCCTCAGTAAGATAAGAGTATAGATACCAAACT
>NZ_KZ614148.1:259805-457805 GCF_002886185.1 Salipaludibacillus neizhouensis | reverse complement strand
CATTTTAAATTCTTCACTATATTTGGCCATAAAAACACCCCCGAAAGTTAGATTTTCTACTCTAACTTTCGGGGGTCGGTACCAAGCCAGTCTTTTTTTGCATTGTCTTTCCTCAGTATCGTGCCTGAGAAAAGCATCTGCATGTAACTATTAAGAGCATCCCTATCATTTAAAAAACGCTCTAATTCTTTCTTAGATAACTCCACTATCATAATGACACTTGACAAAGTTAGCTATTTCAGTTAAGATTATCTTCGTGCTTGAAAAACACGATGTAGTTATGGTTCATATTATTTAAAATTAATTTTAAACAGTTAGACGTACACAGCATATTTCACCCTAAAAGCTGTGATTTGATCGTATTAAAAAGATCTGGAATCCTGTTAAAACTTCGAGTATGCCTTATTTAAACTGGCGCGGTCTCGGAGCCGCAGAGATGAAAGAGAGGTAGGGCTTTCATTACTTAAGCAATTATTTAGTCTATTGCAGTGATTTACCGCGGCAATATATGATCGAATATAAATCATAACGAGATCGTATATAAGGAAAAAACGTTTCTTATATATGTCGAATAAAAAGCAGGTCCCTTTAGTTGGGTACCTGCTTTTTTCCAATCTATCTAACAAATAAGGAGTCTCGAGCATTCTCCCAAAAATAAATCCGTCAGCCTCTGTACTAACAGAAGCTGACGGATTTAACATACTATGAAAACAACTGAGGGGACAGACCCCCAGTAAAGTAATTTCGCAATTTTGTCACTGGTTTAAAAAAGACCTGAATAAGAGGGCCTATGCCAAAAGCAACCAAAATCGTTCCTACTCCTATCGGACCCCCGATGATAAAAGCAATTACCAACACAAGTACTTCTAAAAATGTCTTGGAAAACGATAAGCTTTTTCCAGTTAAATAGTGAAATGCCATCATTAAATTATCGATCGGATTTCTAGCAAAGTTAGATTGTAGATACATAGATACGCCAACAGCGATACTTAAGATTCCGGTAATGAGCATTCCTGCTCTTAGCGTTAACTGCATCATTACTAAGTCAGCAAACACGAACACAAGCCAAAAATCTATAAACAAGCCTATAATGAACATCGTAATTAAAGCTGAGAAATCCGGCATTTTTTTCATTAGGAGACCGTTTAAAAGGATAAGGAAAAACCCCACAATGAATGTCCAGCTTCCAACTGTTAATCCTAGATTTTCCGAGAGCGCAACAAACAAGGCATCCCAGGGACCCGCACCCAGTCGGGCTAATATCATCATGCTCACACCAAATGAGACAAACATCAATCCTACTAGATAGAATATACTAATTATCAATCTATTTTTCACCTATTCATCCACCTCCCACACCTGCACAAACCATTATACTACCATTCTTTTGATAACCTTACTACTATTATTATAAATACTATATACCTATGCCGACTCAAACTTCTCACTAAGAAGGGACTGAAAAAGTAAATCGACTTTTTCAGTCCCTTGAATGTATAAGTTGGCAGCTATCTTTACGCCACGCGTGTCAAGGGAAACCCATCTCCTATCGAGTAGCACCTACACGCACTACGTAGGTGCTACTCGGGGGTGGCGAAAGATAACACTGCATTTAACAAAAGACGGCTATGCCGTTTTTCTTTCAAGATAAGAAAGATGACAGCTACCTTCATGCCGCGCGCAGCAAGGGAACCCCACCCTTGCTACTTAAATGATGGCGGCAGAAGCTAACGCTGAATTTAATAAAAGACGGCTATGCCGTTTTTCTTATATTTAACTTTTTGCTAGCTTTGCCTTTTTAGATCTTTCTATGGTTTCCAAACCTTGCTTTACCGTCCCGCAGGTAGCAAGACTGGATAGATCGTAATTCAAGTTTTTAGCCATCATCGCTATTTTAGGTGTAATTCCACTAATAATTAATTTTACCCCTTTTAACTGAAGAAGATCGCTTAGCTGAAACAAACCAATCATCGAATGTTCGTTCAGTGTCGCGAGCCCAGACAAATCAACAATCAATACCTCAATATCACCTTTAGCCAATTGTGGTAGCAACTGGTCGACAATATTATCGATTCGCCTTTCATCAATATTACCAATTAAAGGTAAGATCGCTACATCATCCTGAATAGGGACAATCGGAGTAGATAATAACTCAATTTCTTTTTTTATTTTTTCCATTTGCATTTCTGTTTCTTTCAATGGAGTAATGTCTTTTTGAATGCCTACAAAAAAGTGCTTGTCTTCATCCTCAAAATAAATGGGATCAATATGAAGCAAGTTCCAAAAAGATTCTCCATTTTTTTTATAGTTTAAAATTTCCACAGAAATCGGCTCTTTACGATTAATGGCTTCCTTTAGTTCATTAAGAGTTTGTTGGTTAGTCCCATCCCCTTGCAGAAAGCGACAATTTTTTCCAATCACTTCTTCCTGAGAGTAGCCAGTTAACGCAGTAAAACCTTGATTCGCATAAATAATTGGATTATCCTGCTGATCTGGATCACTTATAATAAAAACTAAATGAGTTTTCTCTAAGACTTTATTCTTCAATTGCTGAATACTAGTCAATTGTCACTCCCCCTAACTTCGTAAATTATCATTGTCTCCTATTCTACATCAGTTGGAGACATTTAACGAATAAAACATTAGGGATTCCAAGAAGAGATTGATTTGATGTTTGGAAGAATAATACGTCTAATACTCATGACTGAACAGCTCTGATAAAACGAGTGTCACCGCTCCGATCAACGAACCCTCTTCTCCTAATTTAGAAACGACAATTTCTGTTTTTTTTGCACGATCACTCAACGCTCTCGCTGAAACTACCTCATTTATAGGCTTCAGTAAGAAATTACTGGCTTGAGAAACACCGCCGCCAAGAATGATCATTTGCGGATTAATTAGATGAATGAGATTAAGTATTCCAATACCTAAATACTCTCCGGCTTCCTCAAGGATTTCACGCGAAACCGTGTCACCCTCCACTGCACACTCATAAATGATCTTCCCAGATATAGGACTTAACGTTTCACGTAATTTTTCTGTGAGTTTTGGCGCCTTCCCGGCATTCATTAATTGCTTCCCCTTAAATTTAAGTGCATTTCCCGATGAGAATGCTTCTAGACAACCTCGATTTCCACAAGAACAAACGGGTCCCCTCAAGTCAACGACGGTGTGACCAATCTCGCCAGCCAAGCTGTCATTTCCATGGACGAGCTGCCCACTTTGCACAAGTCCACCACCAATCCCTTCGCCTACATTCAAACAGAAAAAGTGGTCCATATCTTTCCCAACACCAAACCATTTCTCTCCTAAAGCCAAAGCCTTAGCATCATTCTCAACCCGCACTGGTAATGAAAATGTCTCTTCTAACGCCTCTTTTACCGGAACATTTTCCAGCTTTAACGTAGGTGCGTGGATGGCAATTCCACTTGTATGGTCGACAATGCCGTGCATGGCCACACCAATTCCAATAATTTTCTCTTGAACACCCTTTTCGATCTCTTGTTTAAACTTTGAAACAATCTCTTTTAGAAATAGTAGAAATCCTCCCTCATTCAAACCGGACGGGAGTTCTTCCGTTCTACGCATCGATACTTCCGCATTAAGGTTTGTTAAGGCAAGACGCACTTTTTTCACACCGACATCAACGCCAATAATAAAACGACTATCTGCATTTATGGCTAAAAGAATCGGTTTTCTTCCACCATTTGAAGTCCCGGGTCGACGTTCAACCACTAAATTAGCCAGAATTAGTTCCGCAACAATATTTGTCACGGTCGGTGGAGTTAACCTCGTTTCTTTGGCAATCTCGGAACGCGATATCATTCCATGAACCCGAATCGAGTTTAAGATGATCGAGCGATTTAAGGACTTCATCCCTTGAAAACTACCGGTTTTCTGTATGCTCATTACTTTGCCTCTTTCAATGATTCCATAAATGTTAAGAACGCGTTTTGTCCTTCCTGGTCGCGTTTGAATACGCCAGCATGGGAAAGGATTGTTGCAAATACTTTTCCTATTTCCTGTTGCAGAATAGCTTCTGTTTTTTCTAATGTTAAATGATCGTACTTGCTTAAAAGCTGCATTGCCCAATCCAGATGTTTTGCAATCTCTTCATTTTCGGCAATCGCCTTTTCCGGATTATCCGTTAACACTGCTTCAGTCAGTAGCCTTATTTCTTCTTTAAGCCGACCAGGTAACACGGCTAGTCCCATGACTTCTATTAAACCGATATTCTCTTTTTTAATATGGTGAACTTCTTCATGAGGATGAAAAATACCCATAGGATGTTCATCGGACGTTCGATTGTTTCGCAGCACTAAATCGATCTCGAATTTATTGTTACGATATCGTGCAATTGGTGTGATTGTATTGTGAGGTGTTTCGTCAGAAAAAGCGTGTACGCCAACACTCTCATCACTATAATGCTGCCACTTCTGCCGGACCATTTCCGAGGCACGAACAACCTCCTGTTTCGAAGAACCTTTCACCCGTAATACAGACATCGGCCATTTAATTTTGCTCACTGATACATCTCCAAAGTTAACAAGGCTTTCCGTTTCTTCATTCTCTGCTCTCGCCATAGGGAATTCATACTTCCCAGCCTGATAATGATCATGACTAAGAATCGATCCCCCAACTATCGGAAGGTCAGCGTTAGAACCGATAAAATAGTGCTGGAATTCTCCACAAAAATCGAGAAGTCTCTCAAATGTTTGTTCCGTAATTTTCATCGGTTCATGTTTTGCTGATAACACAATCGCATGCTCATGGTAATATACATATGGCGAAAACTGAAGATGCCATTCTTCTTTATTCATTTCCACAGGAATGGTCCGCAAGTTTTGTCTAGCAGGATGATTCAATCTTCCTTCGTACCCAACATTCTCTTTACACAACAAACATAATGGATAGTTCGAACTCGCTGCTTTTTTAGCTGCAGCTATTTCAGCTGGATCCTTCTCCGGCTTTGACAAGTTAATCGTAATATCAAGATCACCATAGTCAGTAGGGGTGGCCCAGCTGACATTCTTCGCAATCCGATCTCTGCGAATATAATGAATATCCTTGTTTATCTCATAAAACCAAGCTGTTGCTGCTACCACAGAATCGACCTTAGAGATACGATTAAATTCTTTGACTACCTGTGAGGGTTTATCCATAAAAACTGCCATTAGCTTCGTGTCTAACAGATCCCGTTCGGTTACTGTATCCTTTAATTGCCCTTCACTAACTGCCCAGTCAAGAATGTCGTCCAGAATTGTTTGAAGCTCGCGATCCGGAAAAGTCGCTGCACGAACATCTGATAAAGCTTCTTTTACTCCGAGAACCTCCATCACCTGATTTTTACAATAAATAAGATCCTCCGCATCAATCAGTTGCTTTTTCAAAGCATATTGAACAAGCTCGTTTAGTTGCTCGTCTATTCTCATTTCGCTGCCTCCTTAAGACTTCGATTCATATCCGTTAGGATGTTGACGGTGCCAGTTCCAAGCAGTTTCAATCATCTTAGTCATATCCGCATACTCAGGCTCCCAGCCAAGCACTTTCTTCGCTTTTTCTGATGAAGCTACAAGAGCTGCCGGATCCCCACTTCTTCTTGGGGCAATCTCTCGCGGAATTTCGATTTTGGTCACTTTCTCTACCGTATCAATAACTTCTTTTACACTAAAGCCATTTCCGTTACCAAGATTAAAAACATCCGGTTCCCCGCCATCACGTAAATACGTGAGTGCTTCTAAATGGGCTTGAATCAAATCTTTTACATGGATATAGTCACGAATACATGTTCCATCCGGAGTATCATAGTCGTCGCCAAAAATCATGATCTTTTCTCTCTGTCCTAAAGCGACCTGTAACACAATCGGAATGAGATGACTTTCAGGCTGATGGTCTTCTCCAATTTCCTCTGTTGGATGAGCTCCTGCTACATTAAAGTAACGAAGAACCACATATGTCATTCCATAAGCATTGGCACTCCACTTCAGCATTTTCTCAATCGCAAGCTTTGTCTCCCCATATGGATTTGTCGGAATCGTTGGTTCTGTTTCCTCGATTGGAATCGTTGTTGGTTCTCCGTAAGTCGCTGCTGTAGAAGAAAACACGATATGTTTTATGTCATATTCTTTCATCTTCTTCAATAGGCAGATCGCGCCGTACACGTTATTTTCATAATAATCAAGGGGCTGCTCCACACTTACTCCAACGAGCGAATCCGCGGCAAAGTGAATGACAGAATCGATATTATGGTTTTTGAAAACTCTGTCTAATGTTAGCCCATCTCGCAAGTCGCCTTCATAGAAGGTTGCTCCGTTTAAGACCGCTTCCCGGTGCCCCATCTGTAAATTATCGACGACAATAACTTCTTCCCCACGGTTTAGTAATTCTGCCACGCCATGACTTCCGATATATCCAGCTCCACCACATACTAATACTGCCATTTTGCGATCACTCTCCTTTAGTTAATTCTCTCGTTCCATCTCCAACATCTACTACATAAAACTCTGTTTCAATGCCTGTTCGTTGCTTATAGTCTCCCGCAATACGAGCGAGCACTTCCTCTATGTTATCTTCCTTAATCAAATTTACTGTACATCCACCGAAGCCAGCACCTGTCATTCTTGCCCCTAAAACAGATGGCTCTTTCCAAGCCGCTTCCACAAGAGCATCCAAATGCTCTCCTGTGACTTCATAGTCATCACGTAATGACCGGTGTGACTCATTCATTAATTCACCCACCGCAATGAGATTTCCTTCTTCCAGTCTTTTATGTGCCAACTTTGTTCGTCCATTTTCTGCAATGGCATGTTTCGCACGACGCATCGCTGTATCGTTTTGAATTACAGACTTATGGTTTTCAAATTGCTCCGTTGTCAGTTCACAAAGGTGATTAATGGAAACTTCCTTTTGAAGGTCAGCCAATGCTTCTTCACATTCACTGCGACGTTCATTATATTTCGAATCAGCTAAACCTCGTCGTTTATTCGTATTCGCAAGCACAAGCTTTACACCTTCTAACTTCACCGGTGCATAGCTGTACTCAAGGGTGTCACAGTCTAATAATATCGCTTGATCCTTCTTCCCCATGCCAATCGCAAATTGGTCCATTACACCGCAATTCACGCCGATATATTCATTCTCTGCTTGCTGGCACAGTTGCACCATTGGAATTCGTTCCATCTGGAAATGATTCATCTCATCCCACGCCACCGCCATCGCAAGTTCAATCGAAGCCGAAGAAGAAAGTCCGGCCCCATTTGGAATGTTACCGAAAAACAAGGCATCGAATCCGTGAGTTCCTGTTAATCCCTTCTCTTTAAACAAAGAAAGGACTCCTTTCGGGTAGTTCGCCCAATCATGTTCCTCTCGAAAGCTCAAGTCATCCAGGTTCGTTTCAATCACTCCTAAGTCCTCGAAATTTTTGGAGTAAAAACGAATAGTACGATCCTCTCTCGGTGAAATGACGATATAGGTCCCAACACTTAACGCACAAGGGAACACATACCCACCATTGTAATCCGTATGCTCCCCTATTAAATTTACTCGTCCTGGAGACAGATACACCTTTGGTTCCTCAGAGCTTTTAAATACTTCTTTAAATGACAACATTAATTCTTCTCTCATTTTATAACCTCCTAAGAAAAACGGCATAGCCGTCTTTTATTAAGTTCAAGTTTACCGGTTCTCGAATCCATTACAAGCTGGGGCTTTCCGCACTGCAACGCTTCAGTCTCCTCGGCAATAAGAACCATGTCCCTTACCGCCGGAGTCACCACCTTACACTTCTTCAAGCATTTCTTTCTATTCTCTCATATTAATGGTTGTTTTATTTAGAACAGGAC
Source organism: Salipaludibacillus neizhouensis (assembly GCF_002886185.1). Lineage (GTDB taxonomy): Bacteria > Bacillota > Bacilli > Bacillales > Salisediminibacteriaceae > Salipaludibacillus > Salipaludibacillus neizhouensis. Next base: position 449,964 of record NZ_KZ614148.1, on the reverse strand, counting down.
AGTAATCGAATTAAAGGCCGACGCGTTCCGCGGGCAACGCTTCAGCCCCGTATAGCGCCTTTTGTTCGCTTTATTAATTAAATTAACAAACTAGTTATAACGCTTTCTTTTGTCGTTAATTTAAGTATACATGAATAGGGAGAAGAATGGAATGGACTTTTTTAATTAATTTAATTAAGGGTGGTATGAATACGAAAAGGGAAGGATGCGACGGATAAGCAGCAATTCTAGTTAGAAAATCCTCTCCAATAAAGCTTAAAATCCCTGATACCGTTCCAATGATGTAGAGGACACCTACGATTACTGCAGTCATTCCGCAAGCTTTCATTTCCTTCTCCTTTGTTTTTTATATCGTTTCAACATATGCTACGCTCGTTTTGGTGCAAAATATTTATTGACCTATTAACACTTCCTCTTTTAAATTAATGTCAAGTTACAAGACTGGATTCGAAGGTACTAACGGTCGCATGTTTGCTATCCCAACCATCTCTTTCAAGTCCATGTAACTGGTGACTCGGTAATTAATTTTAAGAGGAGTTACAATCAGAATTGCCAAAAACGAGTTAGTCAAAAGGATCAGAATGTAGCAAGACAAGTTCGCATGTTCAGTATTTGTTTAGAGTAGAATGTTATAAATATATATATTGTTTATGTAATCTATGAAACAGCAATAGCTAGAACAGAGTAAAGGAGATCATATATGAAGAGAGAAAAACTACAGCCAGAAAAGCAAGTTTTGGACCACGAATGGCTTAGACTCATTAATAAAGCAAAAAATATTGGATTAACTAAAGACGAAGTAAGAGAGTTTTTAAGAAGCAAACAAGTTAATTATAAGCTTTAGTTAAAGTTTATGAAGCCGTACCTTTTATTTATGTAGATAAATGTGAAGGTGGGTTAATAATAAAAATAAGGAAAGAATCTAAAGGGATTCATTCCTCATTTGGTATTTGAAAACTTACGATTGTTCCTTGTTCCGGTTCACTTTGAATCTTTAATCCTTGACCAAAAAGCTGCTTTAGTCGACGATCTGTATTATTCAGCCCTACACTAATCCTTTTTTGGGAGTCGTCTTTTTTAAAGAGAAGTCCCTGAAGCTCATCCTTTTTCATGCCTTTTCCATCATCAATTATAGAAATTTCAGTATAGTGAGGGTGTTTTTTTATCCGAATACAAACTGTTCCTCCATTTTCCTGTTTTAGAATGCCATGTTTTACAGCATTTTCAACAAGCGGCTGTATGGATAGTGGAGGTATAGATACATCAATATCTGCTTCTATATCCCACTGAATTGTTAGTCGCTCTTCAAATCGTTGCTTTTCAATATATAAATAGGAACGGACAAGCAATAGTTCATGATCAAGGGATACAATAGGATCGGAATTTTTAAAATCAAAGCTTACCCGTAAATAATTGCTGAACTCTTCAAGAAGCCGTTGCATTTTCGAAACATCAATCATGCCCAGTGCAGCGATAGAATTTAATGTATTAAATAGAAAATGTGGTTGGATTTGCGATTGTAGCCAAGCTCCCTCCATACGGATGCGATCTTCGATAGACATTTTTAACTCTGTTAATGCACGGACTCTTGCTTTTAATTCTAAAGTATCGACCGGTTTTGTTACGTAGTCATTCGCACCAGACTGAAAGCCGGTCATAATATCTTCAGGGCGGGTTCTAGCAGTCAATAACAACACAGGCAGTTCAGAGATAGAAAATCGTTCCCGGATATTACGAGTTAACTCATAGCCTGATGTGTTCGGCATCATTACATCAGAGATTACAAGATCGTAGTGTTCTGTTTCAAGCTTGGTCATTGCTTCGGTTGCACTTGTCGCTGTAATCAATTTATAACCTTCAACTTCAAGGATATTAGTTAGGATGTTTAAGTTTATCGGATCATCGTCTACAGCCAATAGTTTAGGATTGCCATTAACTGGATTAGATGTTCTTTTAGAATCAGAGACTTCAGATGAGGCAGCAATCATATTAACAGATTCAACCATGCTCGAGTAGCGACATCTTTCTTCTGCATCATCGGTACCATCGTATAAAGGTAGTGTAAAAATGAAAACAGAACCTTGTCCTATATCTGAGCGAACAGTTAACGTTCCATTATGCAATTCTACTAATTGCTTACAGATGTTTAACCCTAGCCCAAATCCACCACTTGCTCTTTTCGAATTTCGAGCAGCTTGTTCATAGGGGTGGAAAATATTTTGTGAAACATCTTTCTCAATGCCAATCCCCGTATCTTCTACTTCAATATAAGCCATTCCGTTTGATTCATATGAGCGAATCGAGATCGTTCCTTTATCCGTGAACTTCACCGCATTATGTAGTAAATTAAATAGAATTTGAATAAGTCTGCGTTCATCGGCCTTTACTGCTGGAAAAGTGTTAGCAATGTCTACCTGTAAATCGATCGGTTTCCCTTCTAACATTAGTTTAATCATGTCGAGAACGCCTGTAACCACTGATTGCACCCTTACCTTATTTATGTCTAGTTGAATAGTTTTTTCTTTCAGTCTGGTAACCTCTAGCAAATCATTTAACATGAAAGACATACGCTTACTGACATGGATCAAGATGTTTAAGCGTTTTCTATGCTCATTACTTGGAGGGGACGTTTGATCATCCAATATCGATTGAATAATATTTATAATTCCATGCAACGGGTTTCTCAACTCATGAGAGGTATTAACCAGAAACTCGTCCTTTCGCTTATCTTCAAGCTGTAGCTTTCCAGCAAGTTGTTTTGCTTCTGAAGTTATTAGGAAAAATCGTTTGAACCAAAATGCGGTAAAAGCAAGAAGTGCAATAATTAGATCAAATGGGTAATGCATCAATTCTGGTGTTGTGTTACCCAAAATAATAACCCAAACAATATTTATTCCAATAGTTAAGCATCCAAGTAGAAGAAATATGGTTTCCTCTTTTTCTTTTACGATCCTACGAAGCATGTTAATCGAAATCACAATTGAAAAGATCAAGACTGAGCCTAGCAGTACAGGAGTTAAGTTTATAATATCCTTTGAAGATGCAAATAAGACAAAGCAAATGTCCAACATACAATAAATCGAAAAAGCTTTTAATAATTTTTTATTTTTCTGTATAGGGAATAGACTATTAATAAATGGTGGAATAAATGCCGCCACACCAATATAAGACAAGAAGCTAATTTTCACCGACCATTCATATCCAGTTGAAAACCAACTAAATAATAATCTATCGTCAGCAGTTAGGACACTGAAAATAGCAGATAAGAGCAACAATGAGAAATAAATCATAACATTTTTCTGAGGAGAGCCAATGAAAAATAAGACTATCGCATACACAAGATGTAATAATAAAACAACGCAGAGTAAAAGCTGTAATCCCATGGAAAGATAAGTTCGAAACGTAATTGCCTCCATTGTTCCAAAACGAATGGATTGTAGTATTCCACCTTCTTTAAGATTACTCGATACTTGGATAAACAAATCGATTTCATTGTTATCTGGTTTGAAACTGACTGTGTATGGAATCGTATTAGCCTCTTGATATCCCTCTTCTGTTGCTGGTTGTCCCGCTCCCCCTATTAATTGACCGTTCACATATATTGTAGAGGCATCTTTAATTTTGTACATACGTAACCCAAAAGTCTGCTTGTTCTGATCATTGAGCAATATTCGTAGTCTGTAAGTTCCAAAGCCAAAGGAACGATCTTCATCGTACTTAATTGCATTATCTAAAGTATTTGGGACTTTCAGATAGATTTTTTCATGTTTAGATAGTTCCTGATCTGTTAGTACTTCTGGTTTTAAAAAATTTGAGGGATAAAATTCCCATTCTCCATTCAAAGTAAATGTTTGGTTGCTTGAAAATTCCGATTCGCGTAAATCTAATACGCCGTGAACCGCTGAGGGATTTTGTGGATAGTCGAAGATGGATAAAAAATTCATCCATGTTAAGCGTATAGACGTTATCGCAATAAGAAAAATGATAATTATTAATATCCAATTTTTTTTTGATAGTAACTTCATATTAGGAAATTCTACTTTCATGGAGAAATTATTTTAATATTTTCTTACAGTATTTTCTTATATACCCGCATTTTATCACTGATCTGCTAAAAGTTGTAGGTTTTTATCATAAATATGACTATAATACTTCGTTAAATAATACTCCTCCTTAAATTTGTATAAAATACTTATTATTGGCATATTTTAGTTATTCATTATAAAATTATATAAGTACTTATTAAGTCGGAAAGCAGAATGATGATCCTTAATGATAGAGAAATAGTTCAGAAAAATCTAATTAATAACAATGAAATTAATAGGGGTTATACGATGAGAGTATTATTGATTGATGATGAGAAGCTTGCATTAGATATTTTGACGTTCAATCTAAATAAAATCGAAGGTATAGAGATAATTGGTGCATACTCGGATCCACATGCAGCGATCCGTGATTTAGCAAGCATACAGGTAGACGCAATTTTTATTGATATGGAAATGGGAGAGTTTCACGGAATTGATTTGGCTGAAAGTATTCTAGCAGATTATAGTCATACAGAGGTTATATTCGTTACGGCACATTCTCAGTTCGCATTAGAAGCCTTCGAGGTGAATGCGATTGATTACTTATTAAAACCAGTTTCATTAGAACGATTAAAAAAGGCCATAAGTAAAACGCAAGATAAGTTAGATTTATATCATGCCGGACTGGGAACATCTTCTAAGAGAAACCAAGTATTATATATTTATACAATGAATAACTTCCTGCTTATTGACCTTCAAGAAAATGAAGTGAAATGGCGTACAAGAAAAGTTAAAGAGCTATTCGTTTATTTATGGCATCATCGTGAAGCCCCTGTTCATAAAATAAGATTACTGGAAGAACTCTGGCCTGAAATGGAGGCACCGAAAGCAACATCGCTTTTACATACAACTGTCTACCTATTAAGAAAAAAACTGAAAGAAATTGGGGTAGATAATTCAGTTTCACTTCTCAATGATCGCTATTTGTTAACTGTACCCATTGATAGTGATGTAATGGAGATTGAGAAATTCATACAAGCTAAAGATGTGAATCCTTCAAGTATTAAAAGGCTACTTGAACTTTATCGCGGTGATTACTTAGAGGAAAATGATTATGTATGGGGGACCCAGTTTAGACATTGGTTGAAACAGTCAGTATTAAATTACTTTGAGCAATTTATTGAACTATCTCATGCTCATAAAGAACCCGATATTTTAGTTGAAAAATGTCTGGAAAAAATGTTGAGATTAGACATGTATAATGAACGATATATGTACGAATATATCGATTATTTAGGACGAATTAATAACATCAAAAAGATGAAGGATTTATACTCTTGGATATGTGAAACAATAGAAGGGGATTTAGGGACTGAAATACCTATATTAATTATTGATTTGTATAAATATTATTTAAATAAAAAGTCTGATGGAACAAATACTTATTATTCCTCTTAGAAGAAGGTTGATTATTGGGAGGCCACTTATGAACAATCAAAAAAAGGTAAATAATAAAGTGATTTTTAATGAGTCTAACGGTTTTGTTAAGTTCAATTACTAAATCGACTCTCTAATTTCAAAAGGCAACTAGCTTCTTGATACAGATAGGCAAGGGTTTGAAGTTATCGCTCCTTTTTCCCATTCCCCCAGTTAAGTTAGAAACTTTTCGTACCACTAACGCACCTCTTAATAGAGTCAATTAATTTGTTAAATGCATACAACTATCACATTTTTGATTCTCAAAACTATGTTTTTTAATCTTTCCATTACTATCCTTTATACAAACGCTGTTTTCATCGCTAATTCTGTCATGACAACCATCGCTCGGTATGCTTCTAAGATATCCTTTGCTTGAAAAGACACAATCGTCGTCCCTTCTTCTAAAACCGTACCAGGCATTAAACTTGCCCACTCCGCTTCTCCGTAATTTGTGAATTCAATCTTCAATGTCGGATTTTCAGGGGGTACGAGAGGTTTTACTTGAGCAGCATTTTCAATGGCTTCTTTCGTTTTTTCATGCAGCAATTCTTTCGTTTTTGCTGGTGTTAAGCATATCGCAGCTGATCTTGATTGTTGTTCCTTTACAATAGCAGTTGTAACGTTCGGGATTAGCTGCTTCGCTTCCTTCGCTGTTTCATCATCCCCGGCAACCATAAGCAACGGAACACCAAAATGGCCAGCCACATACGCATTTAACCCTAACTCTCCAACTTCCACATCATTCACCCACATATTATGTACACCAAACGTCATCGTGTGGCTCATCACGCCAGCCTTCGCAGCCCTGGCATGATAACCGATAAACATTGCTCCACCAAAACTATCATCCAACCCTTGAACCATCGCAAAAGGCTTCACATCCCCGGCAATAAGTTTCGCTTCGGAATGAAGTTCTTCGATTAAAAGGTTGTTCATTTTTGAATGACTATCGTTAACAACCACCTCATAGCAATCCTTGCTAAACGCGGCCTCTATCACATGATTAGCTTCCTGCGTCATCATTTCCTGACCACGGCGATAGTTCCTGCTAGACGAATCTACAAATGTCGAATCTACCAAACCACTAATACCTTCCATATCAACAGATAAATAAAGTTTCAATTCAACGGCCCCTCTCTCACATCGCTACATTGATTTTAATTATAGCAAATATACTTGTAAGGTGAGTAAAAACACCAAACTTCCCAGTTAGTGAAAGGGATAATTCATTTACCATTTTATTGGATAAATCACTTCTTGCAATCCACTTTGAATAAGCTCCATCATTTCTTTTACTTCGATGTTTGGGTTTTCCGTCCCTTTACCTTTGAACTCTTGCAGTAGTTTCTTGAAGTTTAGTTCTTTCATATTAACCCATTCCCTCCTTTGTTTCCTGCTTTTTATAATCTATTTGCTAGAGCATCGCAAGCTATGTTTAATGAGTCTTAACTACTGTTGATTTATTTGTTTTTTGTATATACATATAAAGTGCAAATCCGAATGGTGTTGCTAAAAAAGTATTAAACTTACATGGTGTTTCAAATAAATATTTGTAATTTTTTACCATAATACTGCTGGATACGTAGTGAACTGATTGACGAAACCTGTATGATGGAGAAGATGCGTATTGCATTGCAACTTTCCTAAAGAAAGCAAACCCCTTAGGATTTTTTCTGTATTGTTTAAACATATTCAAACTAGATCCATCTTCTAAATACTCCACATGGCAAAGAACCTTATTCATTATTAATAAAGGAGCTTCTTGGTCAATCAGTATATATTTATAACTCAGAGGGCAGTACTTCTCTCCTTCAAAAACCGGGTATGAAAGTACTTTTCGAGTAAGTACTGTTCGATATACCATCTTTTTGTCGCCTTTAACTTTATGCACTTCATATAAATCAGCAGAGGTGGAAGACTTTATATGTCTTGGCATTTCTGTTCCAATAACCTTTCCCACAGGACTTGCATCCAAGCCAACGATACCAGCATATTTACTACTTCCATATGCTCTCCAAAATTGAATGATTTTTCCTATTGCATTATCAGCCATATAATCATCCGAATCTATGCAAATATTTAACTCCGTCTCAATTAATTCGTATGCGGTGTTATGTGCTCCGTGCATCCCCTTATTTTCTTGATAGTAATATCTAATCGAAACTTCCCCTTCATGAATCCACGTATCAACTAAATCTTTTGTATTGTCTGAAGATCCATCATCAATGATTAACCAAATAAAATCTTTACAATCTTGTTTTTTCAAGCTCTCATAGCCTAAGTGAAGTGTATAAGCACGATTATATGTTGGGGTAAAAATCGTTATAATTGGATTCATCCTGTTACCTCCAGTTTTGATTGACTCCCATTTGCTTCAGTAATATAATAATCAGTTAACCAAGTCGCCATTGTAACGGTATCAAATCCTTTTTCACGCATGTCAGTAGCATTGTCCCTATGCCTTACTGAAGAATTTAAAATAGCTGTTGCCCACTTCTCAGGAGAAGTTTTAAGGCTTTTAAAATCGAGTTGCCCCGTTACATCTGTTTCCGAAGTTATCGTATCAGAAACAATACATTTTAACCCAGCAGCTTGCGCTTCAACAAGAACTACGGGTAATCCTTCAAACAAGGAAGGAAATAAAAAGACATCCATACCTTGCATAATCTCTGATATATCTTCTCTAACACCCAAAAATTTAACTGCAGATGATAATCCTAACTTTTTAACCTTTTCTTCCATCCTAATTTTCAAGTCACCCTCGCCTACTAAGAGTAATGTCGAATTAGGGTTCTTTTCATTTACCTTTTTAAAAATATCAATTAATAGTTCATGATTTTTTTGCGTATTAAATCTGCCAATATGCCCAATGACTAAGTTATTCTCGACTTGAAGTTCTCGTCTAACTTTTTTTCGTAATTCTTCATTATATTGGAACTCTTTCACATTAACTGCGTTATTCAATACTTTTATATTCTCAACTTTACCGAATAACCATTCTCCCGCCTTTTCGGAACAGGCAAAATATCTATTTGGTTGATTCTTCATCGCTAATCTAGCATATAAACGGAATGGTAATTTTAAATCTATTCCTAAATCGCTTAAATGACTATGAGCAATTCTGCAAGGTACGCCTGCTCGATTAGCGGCCTTTAAGACGAAACCACTATTTTCATTAATATGTGAATGTACGACTTTGTAATGATAGTTTTCACTGAAGAATTTATCCAGCCCTCTGAAATATTTCCGATAGTTACCTGGACGAATATGTGGCATTCTATGAATCTTCCCACCTAACCTTTCAATTTCATCGTCATAGTGGCCCCTTTCAGACCTATGCACTAAAAAATCAAATTGAATCTTTTTATGTTCCATTTGGCGGTAATAATTCATTAACATCGTTTCAAGTCCGCCTCTATTCATAATAGTGACTACTTGAAGTACCCTAATTGGTTCCATACTATTCCCCTCCTATCTGGTAGCTTTTCTTAAACCTTCAATAACTAGTAACATCGTAAAAAAACCTGTTGCAAACCGATACTTAGCAAAACAATAAAACAGTTTCCAATGAATTGGAAACTGTTTTATGTCAAAGTCTATGAATGAATTCTTTAACCGAGTGTTATTCAGAATAGACTTAATTTGTCTAATCTTCCGAAAAACATTTACATTATTTCTTCTACTAATATTATTCAACCCTAATCCTAACGTATTAAGACACACACGATTAGTTAATGCCTTTTCGTATTCTTCTGTTAAATCATTCGTAACAATAAAATCATCTATAATTTCATATAAAGAATTCCATTGAATAATTAAGTTTGGCTTGTATCCTGTCGTAACAGAAGAACTGTTTGCACGCCAATAGTGATAATAAGGGCTATCGATAAAAGTAAAACTCTGAGCATGAAAAAAAGCATTTATATTAAACAATGAATCCTCGTTGGTACCAATTGCATTTAAGTCTGTAAAGGTAATGTCATTGTCTTGTATTACTTCGCTTCGATATAGTTTGGTCCAGACAGTTCCCCAAGCATCAAGATATTCCGGATTAGATATTTCCTTTTCAAGTGGACCGATTAATCTTCTCAACATTAATTTATTTAGCTCATTTCCCCTGAAAGATTCAAGATGAGACAAGGGAAATTGTTTCTCTTTGGAATGACTTCCAAACTCTCGAATGTAGGAACACATGACGATGTCTGTATCTTGTTCCATTGCGGTATTATACATTTGTGCATACATATCTTTCTGTATCCAATCATCAGGATCAACAAATCCAATATATTCACCCCTGGCAATCTGTAATCCTTTGTTTCTGGCAGCGGAAACTCCCTTATTTGTTTGATCGATAACTATGACACGTTGATCGACAGTTTGATATTCATGAAGTATTTTAGAACTTTTATCTGTAGATCCATCATTGATTGCAATCACTTCAATATCAAATAAGCTTTGAGATAATATACTATCAATACACCTATTTAAATATTGTTCAACGTTAAATACTGGCACTATTATACTTACTTTCGGTCTCATTATTATCACCTCCATACTTTAGATAAGTTTAATAATTTAAAACTTATTTCCTTTCAAGTGTCAATAAATTAATCTCAGGTGTATTAAAAAGCCGAAAGTTAAGGAACCCTATTGCATTGCTGCTACCGAGACCTCTACTTACATATTGGTTTAAGCCATCGTATTCCCAAAAACCACTCACTCTGTCTCTAGGTGGAAAGAAACCATTGTTCTCATAATAAGCTTCCGGAACCATCCGTGCGCCTAATAACGGAATCCTTATTTGCCCACCATGATAATGCCCGGCAATATGAAGATCATAATCGCGGAAAACAACCGACGGGTCATCTTTATGAATATCTATCCTCCTATCAACAAGAGGATAATGGTAAAGCGAAATTAAGATTTCTTGATCTGTTAACACCTCTATTACATTCAACTCTTCATATAAAGACTTTTGATACGTTTCTTCTTGATTTAAACCGGAGACTTCTGATAGTTGTTCTAACTTCGCTGATGTGTCTATTAGCGAAAGACCAAATTCAACAAAATGAACCTTGCCATCCCCTCTATTAATCGTTTTGAACTGCATCCAATTGTTCCACGCCTCTATCACTCATTCCAGTAATAAAATCATGTTGATCTAAAGAATAGGTCGGTCCTGTAAAAACACCTCCAGGATCAGTATTACCAGGAACAAATAATGCATCGTTCAAGTTATCCATTCCATCAAGAAGCGAATAAGTAGGATCATAATTATCACTGTTCTCATCATTTAGCATATCACCGGTAAATACAGCCACATCATACTCCAATTCATTAATTGTTTGAATCAACTTCTCTTGTCCTTTTCCAAACGTCTTTTCATGTAAATCAGCAATCTGTAAAATTTGAAATCCTTGCAAATCCGCTGGTAAGTCTTCTATATAAATAGTTTCTTCCATAACTCTAATCCTGTTATTGTCCCAGATTGTATAAACTGTTAAACTGATTAGAAAAACTAAAATTCCTATTGAGATCCTAATGAAGAATTTCATCTTCAGCACCCCGATAACCTATCTTCTTTCAATCTTTTATATTCTGTCTAGACCATTCATATAATGTAGTCGGTTCTGTTTTAATTTCACCTTTAAAGGGCTCTATACTAAAATGCCCTTTATCTTGTATCCCCTCTTTTATAATTACCTTTTTTACAGTCAATAAGATAATTTTCAGGTCGAAAAGGAAGGATTGCTGGTCCACGTATACAAGATCATAATAAAATTTATCCTCCCACGTAATCCTGTTTCTTCCATTAATTTGTGCCCAACCAGTAATTCCTGGCCTCACATGGTGCCGACGTTTTTGTTCTTCAGAGTATAATGGCAAATACTGCATTAATAACGGTCTAGGTCCAACTAAACTTAGCTCTCCTTTAATCACGTTAAACAACTGCGGCAACTCATCCAAGCTCGTTGCCCGTAACAGCATACCTAAGCGAGTCGCCCTTAGCTCATCCTTCATTAATTTACCGTTTCCATCTGTCGCATCAGACATTGTCCTAAACTTGAAAACTGTAAACGGAGTGCCGTGAAGTCCTGGCCTAACTTGTTTGAAACATATTGGTCTTCCCATCTTTATTAAAATCATCATGCTAATAATTGTGAGGATAGGGGAAAGACAAATTAACGCTATTATAGAGATAACTAGATCAAAGGTGCGTTTCATTGATGATCACCTGCATTAATATAGCTTTCGATTGAAAATCCTATTTTCATAATTCCCCCACCTTTATATTCATCTTTTTTGTTATAGAAAGTTATCCATTCTCTCTTTCAGCTTCCCGTTCCAATCTGTCGCCGTTTTCGAAGAACTGCATAAACTAACAGCAATATCTCCGGACCGATGTTTCTTTACACAATACGGAATCTTCCTTCCTACACCCTGCTTCAAAGCTTATCAACATATTTGAATAACACTCACTTCTTCTTCGGTCCCTAGGTTGTAGACCTCGATTCCAGGACAGGTAAAATCTAACTCTAATGAACTTCAGTGACCAATAGTACGAACCGAAACAAGAATATAATCTTTAATTGGAAATGACAACATCGTAACCAGTTTTTAAAAGTTCTACACACGTATGTTTCCCCATAATAGCAGCATCGCCAGTACTAGAATTTTTCTATGCAGCTCTATAAACAAAAAAAATCCCTTAATAGGAATCATCTGAGTCGTATAATTTAAAGGTTATTTTCAACTAATATTTATATGACCCTCTCCCTCCATTTTTTGTGATCTTTTATCAATTAAATTAAAAATTGGTTTATATAGAAGTTTAATAACATGGGATGTAATCAAACATAAAACAATTAACCAAATAAATATTAAAGGTGGATACTCCGGAAAAAAAGTTACTTGCGGAATAAACATAGTATAAAAAAACATGTGTATCAGCCATAAATTTGTTGAGTGGTTACTAAGATAAGTTAAGACTTTTTGCACAAGAATACTCTTATTCATTAATGAGAATAAGCATACAAATAGGATTCCGTTTATAGGTCCTATAATCGCAGATTCTATTATCCCATGAAAAATAATGAGTGAGAAAATCCCTAATGCACATAAAGTATTTTTAAATTCTATATTACTGAATTTATTATGGATTTTTGTATAAATTCTTTCCTTTGCAAAAATAGAGCCGATTATAAACGATAATTGAGAGGTCCCTAACAAGGTAACCATGCTTACAGTAGAACTTAATAAATCATAATCACTTACATTAATTATATTTTTATAAAACTGGACGTAACAAATAAAATAGATAACACCTGAGCCTAAAAATAACGCTATAGGATTGTATCTTTTTACTAACTTAATTAAGATAGGAGATAACAGGGTTATAATTATATATACTTGTAGAAACCACCAAGCACCATTATAAGAATTAGAAAGAAAGAAGAAATTCTGAAAAAATTTAGAAGCACTACCTGGGAACGTATCTGCTTGACCGGTTAAAATCCCAATAGATACAAACATAACTAAGACAATCCAGAAATTAACGGACAACTTTAGTATCCGTCTGAAATTCTTTAAGACAAAGGTTTCTTGGTTTTTCTTATAAACAATATAAAAAGCATATCCTGTTGCAAATAAATATATTGGTCTACAAGCATCACCAAGTAACCCAACGTAATATTCCACTGGAACGTCATTAATCCAAAAGAATGAAACGTATAACCCGTCAATATCCTTCCTAGCAAATAGATGCAAGTTAATCATCAACAATATAGCCATGCCTTTTAGTATTGTTGTGTCTTTTCTTGATAACTCCATGAATTCATCCTTTCCATCTCATATTAGGTACATCCTTATTTTTCATTTCATTGATAACAGTTATTTGATTTTACCAGACACTGAAACCTCACATTTGTGAATATAAGGTAGCTCCATTATTTAAAACCCTTTATGAGTGGACTAAGCCTGTTTTCATAGTACTTACCAAGTTTTTAACTAATTCTCTTTCTGTTTCATTTGCCCCATATCTCCATATAAAAGTAATGTAAAAAGCAGTAAATAGAATACATTTAATAAAAAAGAGACTCCAACTATAGTCAATAAGAAGATTGTTAAGAACAAAGCCAAATGCATAAGACATCCCCATACTAGGTAAAATTTTAATTATTTCATTACCAAAAACATAGACATTGAATTCAAAAGCTTTTATATATATTTTTTGTATTACTATCCAATTTAACAATATTATTGCGATTGTTAAACCTAATGCAATTCCGATTACTCCTAACCATTGAAATAAAAATAATCCAAGAATTAATCCTACAATCATTAAAGCTAATTGTAGAATAGTTCTTGAGCCATCATTTTTTTTTGCCCGAAGAATCATTACACAAGGGTAAAGAACAGCGTTTATAATCATAGCCGCCATTAGAATCAGTCCTATTGATGCTGCTTGTGAATAATCATTACCAATCCATAAATAAATAAATTCAGAGCCATAAAGTTGAAATGCGATTAATATTCCACCAAGTAATGTAACTTGTATTCTTGCAGTTCTAACTATGAAAAGTGTTAAGTCCTTTCCGTTTACACCTGATGAAACCATCTGTGTGATCCTGGGAAATAACTTACTATTAATAATACCAGATATATATTGATAGTAACTCGCTAAAGTCAATCCAATAGCAAAAACAGCAACTGAAGTAGAACCAGAAATTGCTCCTAGTATGAGCAAACAAACTCTCCAATAGAACATATCTGCAAGGTTACTTAGGAAAACAAAAAATGAATAGCCACTTATCTCTTTCAATAGTTTTCTATCCATCTTATCGAATGATATTTTTAAATTTAACTTAAATTTTGAATAAACGACATATGCTATACCTGTAACTAAGTTCAATATTGTATCAACTATTACAACTGCAATCGACTTATATCCTAAAGAAAGTAAAGTATATAATACTGCTATTCTGATAATTAGTCTAACAAAATTAAATAGATTTATAATTGTGAACTTTTCATACGCTTGTATATAAGCATTAAGGGCACCTATAAAAAAAGATACTGAAAGATTTAATATAGCAATGATAAATATTGCTTTTGCAATATTTAATTCATTAGTAGTTAAACCAGAACTATAAATGTCTTCAATAAAATAATAAAGTACTATACCTAAAAGTAAAGCAAGAGCTGCAATAACTAGATAGATTAGTATAGACATTCCAATTAAATTTGATTCCTTGTCCTTTCTACCTTCAAACCGATACTGAGATACATAACGAGTAATTGCATTCCCGAATCCAAAATCCATCAGGGTAAAACTTGCAATCATAGCTCCCATTAATGCGTAGATACCATATTCAGATTGGCCTAGTGAGTTAATTAAAAAGGGAGTGAAAAGAAGACCTGCGATAATTTCAGCACCATACATACCATAAGATGATAAAATGCCTTTTTTAATATCTTTTGAGGACATCTAGCATATTCCTTCCTCACTTAAATTATATTAGTTTATAAATTTCATTTATTTATTGACAATGATTTTTTTAAACTAGCTAAATTGTTGTATAGAAGTGTAATCGCAATAGTCATAAAATATAATCTAGCCTTTATCGTATATAACATAAACTTACCCATGAGATTCAGTCTTACAGTAGGTTTAATTAATGCACCTTTAGTTTTTGGATTAGATACAATTTCATTAAATTTTTTCACCTTAGAAATCATGCATATTTTATTCTTAGAACTAAATTCTAATATTATGGTATTAATTACTTGCTGTAAAAACCAACCGTTAATTATTTGTTTATTCTTTTCATTTTTTATATTATTCACACATAAGTAATTACTCTTTTCATCAAATAACCTTAAAATCATAGAAAATCTATCTTTTCTATATATTAACGAATTAGAATTACTGTGTCGTCTATATATATATAATGGTTTGTTAACGTAGAACGTATTTTGAGCACAAGAAAAAACCTTTAAATTATAAACAATATCTTGCATTAAAGGCATGTCTAATGGAGACGTTATTTTATTATTAATAAGAAGGTCTTTTTTATACAATTTGTTCCAAGTAAATGCATGCAACTGACCCTTTATTAAACCCATAAATATAATATTTAATACCTCTTCTTTTGTTAAATATTCTTCTTTTAAAAAAGGATATAGTATATTTACACGCCTACCAGTCTTCTCATATATCTCAGTGAAACCACATATTAGTACATCTGCACTGCTTTCAACAGCTTTAGTAAACATAATTTGATAACAATTTAAACTTATCCAATCGTCTGGATCAACAAATCCTATATATTCTCCTGCAGCCATTTCCACGCCTTTATTTCTTGAATAGCTTACTCCACTATTTATTTGGTGAACTACCTTGATTCGTTTATCCTTTAATGCATATTCATCTACAATATCTCTACTTCGATCAGTTGATCCATCATCAACAAGTATAACCTCAATATCCCTTAAGCTTTGAGCTAATATAGAATCTATGCATTCTTCCAGGTATTTTTCAACATTGTAAATAGGAACAATGATACTTACTTTAACATTCATATATTCCCCCTGCTATCTTTAGTTGGTGTTAATATTATTCTCTTTTAAGTTAAGCAATTTAGTTTATCTATTTCTTTCTTATTAGAATAATCCGTTTTTAATGTATTATATGAAAGTTTTTTCCTGAGGTTATCATCTCTAATAAGACTTGATATTCCTTCTGCCACCCCTTTTGGACTTAGTGAAGTAATTAATAAATCAACCCCGTCTAACCCCTGACTCTTAGATGTAGGATAGTTTGTTATAAGTACTGGTTTCCCAAGAACTTGGGCTTCTCTAACTGTGACAGCTTTCCCTTCATATCTTGATGGCTGAACATATATATTGGCTTTCTTTATAAAAGGATAAGGGTTTGTTTTTTTACCTAAGAGAATAAATGTGTCTTTAAGCTCATTAGTTTTGATTAACTCCTTAATTTTCAATTCATCCCCACCATAACCAACTAGATACCAAACAATATTTTCGAAACCTTCGTCTTTTAATATTTTTAATGCTTTTATTGCAATATCGATACCTTTTGCATGAGATAATCTTGCAACTGTAAGAATTTTAAATCTATTATCATTTTCCATTGGATTATCAACTTCTTGGTTACTCATTTTTTTTATAAAATGCGGGGACGTGATATTCTCTATGACGGTGATCTTGTTTTTAAGAGCACCATATTTATTCAAAAAAGAATCTTTGCAGGCGTCTGAAACTGCAATAATATGGTCAAACTTGTTCCACAGTTTCAAATCTAGGTTTATATCAGTTTCAACCGTAGAATAATCGGTATGAATCCAAGCAATTTTCTTCTTTGCTTTAACCTTTTCAGCCACAAAGTAATGTGGCCATAGATAGCTAATGGCTACATCATATTCTCGCTCTAACTCCGGAAGGAAAGGTAATGAATATTTCCACATCAGTTGCATTTGATAGTAACCTGGTTCAGTCATTTTTTTTATTTTCCCCAAAACATCCGCATTAACTTTAGATTGAAGCCTAGCAAGACCAAGTCTATAATGCTTTTCTTTAAAAACTTCTTTAATAGATTTTCGGAAAGTCGTATATTGTGCGACTTCATTTAGAATAGTTACTTCTGGAGGGATTAAATTCATAAACTCCCCTTGGTGTCGGTATAACATGAGATCAACTTTAAAACTGGTATAATCAAAGTGTTCCAGCATACTAATTAGGCTTCTTTCTACTCCACCTACCTCCATATCATAAGAGGCAATCAACACTTTTTTCATTCTTTACCTCCTTAAGATCTTGATGCTAACTTTCTAAGCCTCGCAATATTTTCTCCCCCAATAACTTTTGACAATACATACTTTATATTCCCTTTAAATTTTTGTTTAGGTGGTAGCCAGCTCTTATGGAAATAATGCATTGCATAAGTGTCTTCTGTAATAAAACTTCTGCAATTGATATAATCGTAAGGAGAAAAATACGTCAGAGGATAAAATGTACCTATCCCTTTAAGTTTTTGATACTTTCCATTCTGTTGAAGTCCCTTGTTTCGCAACATTTTAGTAACGAGAGCTACATTAGTGGACGTATCCGCTGTTCCGTCAACATTTAGAAATCCTTTTTCTTCATACGAATCTAAAAAGGATTTAATAAACTCGTTTCCTTTACTACTACCGATAGTACTAGTAGCTATATAGTTTTCCTGTTCAAATCCCCAAAATGCCTGATGGTGTAACAGATCATCGAATGGTTTGAATACTTCCACATCCGTATCTAGATAAATACCTCCGTAGTGATACAAAGCAAAAACTCTTATATAGTCACTAACGAAAGCATAATTTTTTGTTACGTAGGCATCTCTTACATATTTATTAACATTTAAATTAGAATTCTGCTCATTCCATTCAATAATCTTATAACCATCGAGATTAGCATGCCAACTTGCAATACATTTTTTTATCATTGCAGGCTTTTCTTTACCGCCGAACCAGCAATAATGGATCGTCTTTGGTATTTTCCCAGCTTCCATACATAACTCCCCTTAAATACAACTTGGTTAAAATGAGATTGCTTAGTCTAAATTCCCAAGCTAGTTCGTCTCTTTATTCTTCCATTCAATAAACTCAATAACTTTCTCATATTCTTTCAGCTGAGTTGTTGTCACACCTTTTCTCTTCAAGCTTCGGAAAAGGTCCTGGCATCCTTCCTCAAGCAATTGATCTGCATCTTCACCCAAATTAATTTTTATCCCCAAAACAGTGATTAGCTCTACATCCAAAACAATAGCGAGTTTTTCTAGTACTTTAATAGATGGATTCTGATTAATATTTCGTTCAATATTACTTAGATTTGATTTAGCGATATTTGCTCTTTCTGCTAATTCCGTTAATGTTAAACCCTTTTGTTTTCTGAGTCGGTTAATATTATCCCCTATCATTTTGGTTACCTCTTTTTTAATTATTTAAATAACCGCCTCTCGGTCATACGAACTCTCTAGAACCTTTTTTAGGTGATTGATGACAAACATCTGATCAATTTCTGTTAAACTCGAACCGGAAGGTAAACAAATTCCACTTTGAAATAATTCTTCGGCAACATGCTTTCCTGGATAATGAGAATAATAACTACACCCTTTAAACAAAGGTTGTAAATGCAGGGGTTTCCAAACAGCTCTTGCCTCAATATTTTGCTGATTTAAATATGTTACGATTTCACTTGCTGAATTCCCTGTTACTTTTTCATCAACCAATAAGACTGTCAGCCATCTGCTGGAACGAGAACCAAGATATTCAGGCATAAATGAGACACCATTGATCTGATTAAGTTCTTTCTGATAAACAGTAAATACTTTTCTTCTTAAATGAACTCTTTCATCCAATAAGCTAAACTGTGCTCTTCCAATTGCTGCAAGGATATTACTTAACCGGTAATTAAATCCCATCTTACTATGTTGATAAAATGGTGCAGGGTCTTTTGCCTGAGTGGCGAGAAACCTTGCTTTTTCAAGTGCTTCTTTGGAGTTTGAAACTATCATTCCTCCTCCTGAACTTGTTATGATTTTGTTTCCGTTAAAAGAAAAAATCCCATATTCTCCGATAGACCCACTTGCCTTTCCTTTATACGTGGAACCGAGTGATTCCGCTGCGTCCTCAATAACTGGGACTTCATAGTCATTACATATTTCCATAATTTCATCCATTTTAGCTGTTTGCCCATACAAATGAACGACAATCACTGCTTTCGGTAACTCATCCTTTATTGCCGCTTCTTTTAATGCTTTTGCTAAAGCAACAGAAGACATGTTCCAAGACGTCGGTTCGGAGTCAATAAACACTGGCTCTCCCCCTAAATATAAAATGGGGTTTGCGCTGGCAACAAACGTCAATGTGGAACAGAATACTTTGTCCCCTTTTTCAATATTCAATAAAGAAAGAGCCACATGGATCGCTGCAGTTCCTGAACTAAGGGCTACAGCGCCATCGACTCCTATATAATCAGCGACTTCTTTTTCAAATGCATCCAAATGGGGTCCTGTCGGAGCGATCCAATTGGAATCTAATGCCTCCTGAATGTAATCTTTTTCTTTTTCACCCAAATGTGGAGGAGAAAGAAAGATCATGTCAGACTTTGTATTCAACAACATTGTCACCTGCTTTCGTTTTAAATTGGGCTGGAACACCAACTGCAGTCATGAATGGAGGGATGGAATCAATCACAGTTGAACCTGCACCGATAACCGTCCAATCTCCAATAATCTTACTTGGAATAACTGTTGCATTTGCACCAATATGAGCACCTTCTTTTACAATAACGCTTCCTGTTAACGTCACATTAGGAGAGATGTGAACAAAGTCTTCAATGATCGTATCGTGTTCGACTATTGCTCCTGTATTGATGATGACATGGTCCTTTATTTTTGCCCCTGCATTGATCACGACATTTGGCATAATAACAGTACCGTACCCTATTTCCGCACTAGGACTAATAATTGCTGACGGATGGATGAGACAAGTAAATTTACTTCTAGGAAAAGATAGTTTTTTAACAATAGTTTTTCTTAAATAATTATTGCCAATTGCCACCACCCACTTCGCATTGCTATTTCGCTGATCGATCTTTGAAGCTTGGGATAGAGGTCCAAAGAAAACATCGTCTTCTGTCGTCATGCTTGTGAACTTATCATCAAAATAGCCAATGATTTTTATAAGATCATCCATTCTTGCTATATCAGCCAACACTTTACTATGGCCACCTTGACCGATCATCACAACTTCCAATTTGTCACCCCCCCTGTTTACAAAAGAGTAATATAATCACTCCTGTATTCAATATTTAATGTAATTACATACTCATAAATAAAATACATAAGATAAAGGACGATAATCATGTAGTAAACAAACGTTTGATTCTTATTCTGAAAAGTTTTCACTACCCATGAAATTAAAATCAAATTGAACAAATCAAAGTAAATTGCAAATCTTGCAAAAATCCATTGTTGGGTAGAGAGCACCATGAAAAGAACACCTAGCAAACAAAGATTCACAATATAATCACTTTTAGGGAATAGCTCTTTCAATCTCACTCTGCCCAAATAGGCGAGAATTAAAGGGGATGCAGTTACCGCAACTCTTATAACATTGGCCCCACCCTCTTGAAAATTAGCATATGCACCATAATCAGTATTGGAAATAGCTGCAAAGAAAATTTCAGAAAGTTGATTATATCCGGCCACTCCTATTACTCCAGCGCACAATAAGATCATCGTATTTCGTGACCACGCCTCTCTTCGAACAATAAAGTAGACAGGTAACAAAACAATGGCACTTTGATGGATCGTCGAAGCAATAAGAATAACAGTTGTGTATTTGAAGAACTTTCCTTCTAATAAGAATTTTGTGCCTGCAAATATGATCGATGCGGCCAAGTATTGACGAATCCCGTTCATTGACACTAAATACATCCCTGAAGTTATAAAAACGAAAATACTTAGTTCAAACAGCCTTGAATAGTTATACAACGTACTTACAATTAAAAACAAGGTGATAAATGAACACGTAAAAATAAATACTTGAGCATCAGATGTGAAGTAATGTACCCCCATTTGCAATAAAGCAAATCCAATTTCATTCTGTTCTCTGATAGTTTCCCAAGTGAACACATTCAGTTGAAAAGAGTTTATATAAGTATTAGTATCTCCTATGTTACTTCTTAGGCCTGAAACAAAAACTAGTGATAGAAAAGCAAAAAACACAAGAAATTTACTCGCTTTGATTGGAACAACAAAATTGTCTATATTTAATCTTGATTTGGAAAAATATCTTGCACTGAGTGAAAAACCAAATACAGTAGCAAGGTTTAACCATAAGACTCCCATATAATATATCCTTTCAACGGCTTTTGCTTTAGGTTAAAATTTAAAAAAGCCCTTCATTGTATTAATCAAAATTACGAGGCAATCTCCTTACTGCACTGCCCAACTAATCGCACCTTCTTCCTCCATGTATTTTGAGTATATGTTGGTTTGCTCTTGAAGGACGCGAGTTAGACTGTATTTTTCCTCGATCATTTCTCTTCCTGCTTTCCCAAATTTGATTCTTAATCCCTCATTATCCATCAGTTGGATAATCATTTCTGCAAACTCCATTGGATCGTCTTGCTTCACTGTCCAGCCATTATGATCATTCCTGATTAATTCTGAGTGGCCTCGATTTTCAGTGGCAACGACCGGTAATTGACAGGCCATCGCTTCCATAATGTTTACTGGTAAACCTTCTCGCAAACTTGATCCGACTGCCACATCACAGATCGGCAAAAGTGTGTCAATATCGTTACGCATTCCTAAAAAATCAATATAATTGTCTATTTCCAGCGATTTCGCCAGTTTGTCACACGATTGATAAGAACCCGGGCCTGCTAATAAAAGCCTAGTATTTGGTCGTTTTACTATAATAATCGCCATTGCTTTTAGAAGTAATTGTTGATTTTTATTTTTGTTGAATTCTGCTCCATAAAACAATAAAAAACCGTCTGGGCTATACCCCAACGATTTTCTACCTTCCTTTTTCTCTTTTTGGTTCAAGGCTTTAAATTTACTTGTGTTAACTCCTACACCATGAACATGTTTAATCTCTTTTGCTAGTAATCTTTTAGTCGCTAGAAGATGATCTTCTTCATTGATCGTAATTAAAGTATCTGTGTAACCCGATAAAAATCGTTCCACAGGATAATAGAGAAGCCAATTTGAAATCGGTGATCCGTGACAAAAATGGAAGCCATGAGCAGTGTACAATACGTGACTAACACGTCTTTTTCTGCTTCCAAATGCCGCTAGCCTTGTTATAACCCCTCCCAATGGAGTATGACAATGAATCATCGAATAATGGTTATCATCGATGATTTGTTTTAAATCCTTGTATGCCTGAATGTTAGAAAATTTGAATGGTGAGCGGGCGATAGGGATCGTAAATTTTTTATCCGTATACTCTAAATCTATATTTCCTGAGGCAGCAACATGGACTTCCCATCCTTGTTCTTGGAACCATTTCATCTGAGGTAAGTGAAAAGCCTGAAAATGATAATCTACTGTTGCGCAAAACAATATTTTTCTTGGCATAAGTCTCACATTCCCTCTCTATTTGATAGATTCCTTCTCCATTATCTCACTGAGAAATCCTAATATTGGCTCTCTTAGCTGCTCATCCTGCAAGGCAAACTCGATGGTCGTTTTTATAAAACCTTCCTTTTCACCGACGTCATACCTTTCTCCTTCAAAATCATAAGCATAGACAGCCTCTTCCTCATTCAGACGAGCAATTGCATCTGTTAACTGAATCTCTCCGCCGCTTCCCGGCTCCTGATCATTTAATTTATCGAAAATTTTCGGTGATAAGATGTAACGACCTAAAATCGCAAGGTCCGACGGTGCTTCCCCAGGTGCTGGCTTTTCAACGAGACCATTTACATTGTAAAGTCGGTCGGATAGTTGCATCGAATCAACTATTCCATAACGATGTACCTCATCTGTCCCAACTTTTTGCACTCCCAAAATGGATGACTGATAACGATTATATTGATTCATTAATTGTTTTAAACAAGGTTCCTCCGCTTGAACAATGTCATCTCCAAGAAGAACTGCGAATGGTTCATCACCTATAAATTTTCTAGCGCACCAGATCGCATGTCCTAAACCCTTCGGCTCTTTTTGGCGAATATAATGAATATCTACCATATTTGATGCTTCCTGGACTTTCTCAAGAAGTTCCATCTTTCCTTTTAGAAAAAGGGTTTCTTCTAATTCAAAGGAATGATCAAAATGATCTTCAATAGCTCTTTTTCCTTTGCCAGTAACAATGATAATGTCCTCAATTCCGGAAGCAATCGCTTCTTCAACGATATATTGAATCGTAGGTTTATCTAAGATGGGAAGCATTTCTTTTGGCATTGCTTTCGTTGCCGGTAGAAACCTTGTCCCAAGTCCTGCTGCCGGTATAATTGCTTTTCGTACTTTCATAGAAACAACCCCTTTCTCTCTTGTTTATGCTTCCACTTCTACTGGAATAGCTTTAGCTAGTAGTTTCTTAGAAGTTTCTTTTTCCCCATTGCTCAACTGAAGTAATTTACTTCTCAACGCTTCTTTATCAAATAATGGATAAATCATGATTAAATCCTCAATATCTTTAATGTAGATCGTGGAAGGTTTCCCTAAATGAATCTTAGGGAAAATCTGGTCTTCTTCAATTTCATCCTCGTCGAGTAGTTGCTCATATAATTTCTCGCCAGCTCTAATGCCCGTGTACTCTATTTCAATATCTTCAAGAGAATTTCCGGAAAGTTTAATCAGATTTTTGGCTAAATCCACGATTTTCACCGGTAATCCCATATCCAATACAAAGGTTTCGCCTCCTTTTGCAAGGCATCCGGCCTGTATAACCAATCTGGAGGCTTCAGGAATTGTCATGAAGTAGCGGACCATATCCGGGTGAGTAACCGTTACAGGACCACCTTTCTCAATCTGTTTTCGAAATAATGGAATGACACTTCCACTGCTGCCGAGAACATTACCAAATCGAACGACGGTAAACTTTGTCTTGCTTTTACGGTTCATATTTTGTATCACGATTTCAGCTAATCGTTTTGTAGCCCCCATGACACTAGTAGGTTTCACGGCTTTATCGGTCGAAATCATAACAACCGTCTTCACCTTATGTGTATCGGCAGCCTTTGCTACGTTCATCGTCCCTATCGTATTGTTTTTCAATGCTTCTTCTGGATTTCTTTCCATTAAGGGAACGTGCTTGTGGGCAGCCGCATGATAAACGATTTCCGGACGATGTAAGGCAAAAATATTCATGATCTTTTTTAAATCCTGGATATCGGCAATTTCTGTAACAATTTGCATTGATGTTTGCTTAAATACTTCCTGCAACTCCATTTCTATCGAATAAATACTATGTTCCCCATGTCCTAATAAAATGAGCTTCTCTGGTGAGTACTCGGAAATCTGTCGACATAGTTCTGATCCTATGGAACCCCCTGCACCGGTCACCAAAACGACCTTCCCGGTTATGGAAGCTGATATTCTTTTGTTATCAAGTTCGACAGGTTTTCTTCCTAATAAATCTTCCACATTTACTTCTCTAAATTGACTAACAGTAACTTTACCAGTAACAAGGTCTTCGATCATCGGCAATACTTGTGTTTTCACTTCTGCTTTGGAGCATTCCCTGTAGATGCTATTAAGTTTCGGTCTATTTAATGAAGGGATCGCTATGATAATATTTTCTATACGAAACTCTTTCACTAACTTCGATATATCCTTTATTCCACCAGCTACCGGAATGCCGAATATATCAAACTTGTGTTTATTTGGGTCATCATCCACAAAAACTAATGGTGATAGATCGCTCGAATGATTATTTAATAATTGCCTTGTCACCATCATTCCTGCTGAACCAGCCCCTACAATCATCGTTCTTTTTCTTTTACCAGTCACGCTGTCCCTAGAAATTTTTTCTTTTGCCATCCGCCACCAAAAACGTGAACCCCCGATTAACAGCACTTGTAACAGCCAGGTAACGAAGAGGATTCGGTATTGAATATGCGAGAATACCGTTAGTTGGATAAAGGCATTTAAAATAATAGCAAATGTCAATGTCTTTAAAATAATTTGTAATTCACCTACGCTCGCATATTGCCACACTTTCTTGTTGAGCCTGAACCAAAATGAAAATAAATGATAACTAAACAGTATGATAAAACAGGATAGCCAAAAATTCGTATTAAAATAAATACTCGGCTCGTTAATGATGATAAAACTAGCAAAAAACGCGGTAAGTATAAATAATGAGTCAAAAATAATAAAATATGGAACTCTTTTTTTATTGCTCATAATAACCCCCAGTTAAGACATTTTTGACATCAGATTCTTTATATAGCACATTTTATTGTTTACCCAGTTAAATCTTATTCAAAAGATTCACATGAGTAAAAAATAAAATAAAGTGGGCATTCAACCCCTCCTCACACCACACTAGCGACGACAAGCGTCTAAGGTATCTTTAAATACCCACAGAATGATCGAGTATCTCCATTAGTAAAGGTAAGGAGATATCACCTGTAAAGTGTAACTAATTTAATTCTTAATAACGAACAAGTGAATTAAAAAAATTTATGCTCTTATCAGTCGATCCTTTATAGATAGTTTTTTTCCGTTAAAGATGACACCTATAAGATTCACAGCATATGCGTCTAATACTCTCTTTGCCTCTAGCATTTCATTTATATCCGTCTTATGATCTCTTACTACTAAAACCGTTCCGTCAGACTTACTCGCTATGATTTTCCCTGTATCACTATCGAGAACTGGTGGATTATCGATAAAAATAAAGTCAAACTTTTCTTTCACTTCTCCAATGAGATGGTCCATTGCTGAAGATTGCAAAATTGGATTGAAATTAGCCATCGTTGGTCCAGATGTTAAAAGTTTTAAACTCTCAAATTGTGTGGTATTTATCGATTCAGACAGTTTTTTTTGTCCGACTAGTACATTGCTTAATCCGTAGTCATTTTTCACATGGAATATCTTATTAAGCATTGGATGATTTAGGTTTCCGTCTATTAGTAATACGTTTTTGCCTTCTCTGGCAAAAGTTAGTGCCAAATGACAGCATGTCGTTGTCTTCCCCTCCCCGGATGTCGGAGAAATAAAAGAAACAGTTTGATACTTATTCTTGTATGCAGCAAACTCAATATTTGATTTAATATGTTTATAATCCTTAAATAACTTAGATTCTGTACGATTGTAAAACGTTAAGAAATGCTGATTTTTATATTTATCAAACACTCGTTTCACCTCTCAATGATGTTTTCTTTTTCCGAGCAGGATTGCTTCTCAATGTTAAACGCTGAATTCTTGAAACACTGCCTAATACCGGGACTTCCATCATACTTTCAATTTGCCTTTCGGTTTTAATTCTGTTATCGATACTATCCAATAAAAGAGCAAATCCTACAGCCAATACAGCACCCAATATGAAACTGGCAAAACTGAGAGTATTAGTTGTTTCATTAATCGGATAAAGAGAATCTTGAACAGTTGCTTCTGATAACATACTGATTTCTGTATAGCCTAATCGTTCGCGAACGACTTCGGAAAAGACTGTTCCTACTGTATTGGCGACTAATACTGCATTTTCTGGTGAACTACCAGTTGCATCAATTTTTATTATCTCAGATCCTTCCACATCGGAAACCAAAATGAGACTTCCTAATTGTTCAGCCGAAGCTTCAATAGATGGATCCTTTGCTACTTCATCCAGAACAATAGGCTCCGTAATGAAAGTCTTCAATGTGTGCATATTTACGCTTTCTTCTTGTACCAAAATAGATGCGGTTGCAGAATAAATTGGTGCGGCTACATTTTCATGTTGATAATAAGTTCCTAACCCTCCTATAACTCCCGTCATAAGAATGATGATCCACCAACGGGTGACTAATGCCATTAAAATTGGTTTAATTTGAATTTCTTTCTCGCTCGAACCGTTCATTTGATTCCGCCTCCTGTTGGTGCTTGATAAAGAGCAGTAACTGTAAATCAGTACAATATCTTTTGCATTACACCTATATTAATTCTTAATAACGAACAAGTCAACAAAAATAGAGAACTTTTTTATGATTTTTTTGTAAAGTAGCTTTTTCCATAACTACTCCCATATTTACGACATTTTTCTATGTATTTCGTTTTTAAAATGTTCAATAAATGCAATTTTTTATGGAAAACAACATGAGCTATCATCACTCATGCCGTTTCTTATAAATCATCTATTGTTTTTCTTTTGCGATCGTTAGTGTGAACGTTGTTCCTTGTCCTACATTACTTTCCACTATTATTGTAGCGTTGTGGAGATCCAGAATTTGTTTCACAATGGAAAGACCAATTCCCGTGCCTACTTTTTGCGAACGTGCTTTATCAGATTTATAAAATCGTTCCCAAATGTTCGCTAGTTCATCTTCTGACATCCCTAGACCTTGATCTGATATATTTATTTGAACCACATTTTTTTGTTCTTTAACAAGAATGCCAATTTTGCTTCCATAAGATGAGTATTGTATAGCATTTTGTACCAGATTTATAAATACTTGTTCCATCCGTTCGGAATCAGCATAAATGTATACATCTTTTTTTCCTGTATCGAATTGAATCTCCATCTCTCGCTTTGACGTTTCCGGTTCTAATTTAGCCAATATTATTCGGAGTTGCTCTGTGACATTATACACCTTACGATCCAATTCCCAATTTCCTGCTTCGAGACTCGCCGTGCTCAACAGATCATTGACCAGTTTCATTAAACGATCTGTTTCATGATGCATGATGGTTAAATAGTGCTTTTCTTTTGCTCTTGGGATCGTTCCATCCAGCATTGCACCTAGAAATCCCCGAATCGATGTTAATGGAGTTCGTAGATCATGAGAAACATTGGCTACAAAATCTTTTCTCAACTGATCCAAACTTCCAAGTTCTTTCGCCATATGATTGAGAGTGTTGCCCAATTGACCAATTTCATCTGTCGTTTTCACATTTACACGATGAGAGAAATCCCCCTTGGCAAATTGAAGTGCGCTATGGTTCATATTCGTTAAGGGATCTGTTATTTTTCTCGAAGTATAATATATAATCATTGCGGTTATTACCAAAGCAATTAGTGCCGTTAAAAAGTTTATCCAAATAATTTGACGGGACTCACGATCAAACTCATGAAACACCATGACAATAGCTTGTGGTTCTTGCGAAAGGGATGGAATGTTAATTTTTGAAGCCATCACATACGATATTTCTTTTCGTTTTCCCAACAGTCGTTCAGATACCGTTTCTTCTCCAGACAAAGCTTGATCGACAATATTTGAAGAAAGTCCTTGCTCTTGCAAAAATCCTGGATGAAACAACGCCCTTCCTTCTGTATCAAAAAGGAGTATTTGTCGATTTTCTTGATCCATGTTGAATTCTAAGGAATGATGAAGTTCATCGTCTGACATTCCGACTTCACTTGCACTCTCAAAGAAATCTTGTATTTGATTAATCTGGTGTTCGAATGTTCGATTATATCTCGACAGCATTTCGTGATGGATAAGTGTGTTTAAGACTATTGCAAAGATAAGAAAAGAAAGAAATAATATTAGAAGATGTGACGTGAACAATTTCTTAAAGACACTGCTTCGTTTAACCATCACTCGTTCACCTCAAATTTATAGCCGATCCCATGTATCGTTTTTAACTGCCAATGAGGTAACTCATCGTTAATTTTTTCTCGAATTCGTTTAATATGCACATCGACAGTTCGGTTATCGCCTTCATAATCAAACCCCCAGATTTGTTGTACAAGCTGCTGACGAGTGAAAACGTGATTCTCATTGGAAGCAAGATAATACAGCAACTCCAACTCCTTTGGAGGTAACATGATAAATTCATCATTTCGAACAAGACGGTACTGACTAATATCAAGTGTCATGTTTAAGAACATTAAGCTTGGATTTTTTTGAGCATTGGGACTTGTCCTTCTAAGAATCGCCTTAATTCTAGCAATGATTTCTTTTGGATCAAAAGGCTTCACAACATAATCATCTGCACCTAATTCTAATCCTCTCACCTTATCGTAGCTCTCTCCTTTTCCCGTTAACATGAGAATAGGGACGGAGCGTTCATCGCGATTAATTTCTTTACAAACTTCCCATCCATCTTGCTTTGGAAGCATAATATCTAAAATAACGAATTCCGGGTTTTTATCGTAATATTGCTCCAATCCTGCTTCCCCATCCGCTGCAAATATGACTTTGTATCCTTCTTTCGAAAGATAGAGGTCCAGCAGTTCACTTATATAAGGATCGTCTTCTACTACAAGTATTTTCATACTATTTTTCATGGAAACACCTCCAATTCTTCGCATTTTAACGTCATACTATAAAACATCTGAAAGTGGCGTAATCGTTCCATCAATTTCAAACAGCACGAAAGCTCATGAGGGGGGACTCACAAGCTTTCATTTAATCTTTAATTAATTTATTGTTAACAGCCTTTATGCTGGATTTTTTCGGGACGTATACAAAGTGCGGCTTGAATACCTTTGTTACGTAATTCTAGGACTAATTCTGAGGATGTTTTCTTTTTGTATTTAACCATCACGATTCATCTCCTCCTTAACATGTGGTCCTGTGATAGATACTATTTTCGATGACGCTCCTCCAGTATGGTCCATACGTTTAACTTCATCGTGAATGTCTTTCATCTTTTCATCCATTGCACTTGCTGTTTTAGCTGCTTCTAATAGACCTTTTTCCAAATGTTTAGGAATTGTCTTGTCATATTTATAGTAAATTTTATGTTCTAGGCTTGCCCAAAAATCCATTGCAAGTGTTCGTAATTGAACTTCGACATTTACATATTCCACACGATCCGAGAGTGTTATCGGAACCTCTATAATCATATGTAAACTTTGGTAGCCATTCGGTTTTGGAAATCGAATATAATCCTTCACATCTACAACACAGAGGTCCTTTCTTTTCATTAACAGTTCGTACATATCATATACATCTGAGGAAAAAGGACAAACTACCCTCACTCCAGCGATATCATACAAGTTTTCTCTAGCAGAACTAACCGAGACTTTAAGTTTTTTTCTGTTTAACTTAGACACGATACTTTCCGGTGTTTTCAGGCGAGTTTTAACATGCTCGATCATATTTTCATCCCGCATATATTTAGCTTCTTCTACCATAATATTAATTTTTGTTTTCATTTCATCCAGGGCAAATTTATACGGAAGTAAAAAGGCTTTCCAAATCTTTGATTTTTCGCTCATCTTCATAAACCTCCATTGATTTCCAAACTTATGAATAACCTATATTTAATCTATAGTTATATCATATCAATAGTTTATGAACAGAGGATGAACATCCTGTGAAGAATTGTGAAACATTAAGGAAATGTATTATTTCGGTATTACTGTGGTTTCCCATTTTCTGGGGGGGCTAAAAAAGGGGTCTGACCCCTTTTTTAGCCCCCTTTTTAGAAAGTGGTGTTGAAAGGACAATGTTAAATAGGATGAAAGTCTTCTGCGGATTGTTATCCTTTCACTTCATTAACCCCTTATCGATCACGTACTATCAAAATAGAAGTGTCTATATCCTATAGATAGAGCGTCATCAGATACAAGACAGGCAAAACAAAGATCAATAAAACTGTTGTTATAAACCAACTGGAATTTGCTAGATCCTTATCCAAATTGAACAGTTGAGGTGGCACTAAAGAAGTAAATCCAGGGGGCATCGCCGATAGGATAATGATTGTTTTGAATGCAATGCCGTCATAAACCTCTCTAAGTCCAAACATAAGTGCGAGAATTGTTACAGCAACAGGAACAATTCCATACTTGATCGCCGCAACAACGAAGCTTTCTTTTAAGTACCCTTTAACCTTTCCTACTTGTAAATTAAATCCTGTAGGGACAACGAGCAAGATCGTAAAAATAGGAACCAGGACACTGTTTAAATCCGCGTAAAACGCTGGACGTTCCCACGGAGACAGGTTCAAACTTCCACCTATAACTATCGCAATAAGTGTAATAATGATAAAGGGATTTGTTGCTAACTTTTTTAAGAGGGACTTCTCTTTTAATCCTTGATTTTCCCCATAAGACTGGGCAACCGGAAAACCTACTGCATAGTATATTAGATCTTCGAACAATCTAAATAACGCTACGAAAACAAGACTTGCTTCTCCTAAAAAAACAAAACAAAATAAGTTCCCAAAACTCCCTAAGTTTGTAAACGTACCGGAAGCAAACATGGATCCTTGCTGTTTTCTGCCTAACTTCAGCCACTTAGCCGCATACAAGGATAGACCGCCACCTAATGCAATAGCTATCGCTCCTAATATTGGTATAACGATTAATCTCAAATCATCTAACTGAACATACCAAAACGCACCGAAAATAATCAGTGGATTAACAACTAGCAATGCAGACATTGTTGAGCCTTTTAATATCCGATGCATTTTTTCCGGTGACGATATTGTACCTTTATCTAAAAGAACCCTGAGTCCTTTGCCTACTAATAAACCTATTATCACAATCGCAAGTGCAAAAACAAAATTTCCAATCATGAACTATCCCTCGCCAACACTCATTTAGTATCCTTTATCTTACCATCAATTTATTCCTTATAGTTGACGTTCCTCTATAAAAATAATTTCCCACATTATGGGAGGGAACTTAAGGAGGAAGAGAATGGTTTTATACCAAACTGTGATTGGTCAGAAAAGCACTCGGAAGAAGAAAATGACGAGTAAAAGATCGAAAGGCCAACGAAATAGTTGGCCTTTTTTCATACTTGATTAAAAAGATCCTAAGGACGTATAGGATTTCCACGCTTGATTGAGAACAAACATACAAGCAGTAGAAAGCTGATTACATAATAATAGAAAAAGGATGCTGAACAACAATAAGATCTTTGAGTCTCAAGAGATTACCCTTTTAAATTCGCAGAGATGATGCAAAATGCCTCTGCAATAACGAAGGCTCCTGCGGAAGAAAGAGCAAAGCAATACACCGAAAGGCTTGCCCCGCTCCTCCGCGGGAAAAGAAGCAATGTAAGCGTCATCCCTACTCTTATAAATCCACGTCTCTTCCCTGGAGTTGTTCAGTAGCACCTAAATAAAAAATCAGAGAGGAGTGCCAATAAAGAGAGGGGGATTTTTGAAGCATGGAACATCAATCGACCTAATAGGAAGGTGATACAATGGCTTACAAAATTATAATTAGACGTGAATTATTAGTGAACCTACCTTCGTTAGATGAAGGTGAATTTGGCTATAGTACAGATACACAAGAGCTGTTCATTGGTTCATCAAATGGTAATATTTCACTTGCTAAGAAGAGTGATATTCCCAATGAAACCGGGTCTAATATATCTGTAAGTGAAGATAATGGATTTATCATTGTAGATGGTGAAGAACTTCAAGTTTACAACGATCAAGCTATCTTAGAAGCACTTGACTTGAAAGCGAATATTGAGGATTTACCTGCCACGTTTGTCACTATTAATGATGATTCAATTAGTGATAATGAAGCGTGGTCAGCAAGCAAACTAACAACTGAGTTCGATTCAAAAGCTACTACTAGCCACACGCATTCCCTTTCAAATCTAACCGATGTAGATGCAACAGACCGGACAAATGGGAACGCGCTACAATACGATTCGGAACAGCAAATGTTTGTATCGAAATCTCTTCCCCAGGGAAACGGAAATGGCGCCACTAGTTTAAATGGTCTAACGGATGTAGACGTTTCAACGATTCCTCCTTCTCAAGGTCATGTGTTATCTTATGAAGATGGTATCTGGAAACCTATAAAGTCAGAGGGAATACCTACCGACGGGGTAACAAGCGATGATATTCTTCTAAGCATCCAAGGAGAGTGGAAAGTATCGCCAAGTAGAGGAACTTTCGCCATTGAGCTTAGTAGGTGGGGAATTGAGACAGGATTTCCAGAGAAGCCCTATGTAGAAGAAGACTATTATAAAGCAAAAGGGAATGTTGATGGCATTAACGATGCACTTATGCATGCGTTTGAAGCTGGCTACTCAGAAGTTATCCTTCCCAAGGGAGACTACTCCATATGTTATCCTTATGAAATACTACCACAGGATTATCAGACCCTTAACCTTGGAGGTTCCACACTTAAAGTCATGTATGACTCCGATAGTAGGTCTCCTTTTGATACGTCTAGTAATGGCACCCATAGATTTGGAGGTAACACAATTTCGTTTAGAAATGTACGAAATGCCCACCTTAAAAATGGTAGGATTATTGGGTGTAAATACGAAAGAAGCTTTATCCATAGTGAAGAAAGGTGGGTAGAATGGACTTATGGTGTTCTACTTACTGGAGGCTCATCCTACTGTTCTGTCAGCAACTGTTATGTCGCAGGATACATGGGAGATTGTGTCAGTTTTAGCTCTACTGGATCTGTACGTACTGGTACGTCTGGTCAGGGGAATCATCAAGTTGTGGGTTATGTGGATAATAGTGAAGGGAATGTGATAGAGGATGAGGAAGCAAACTCCGTAGTATCCGCACTAATAACTATACCGAGAGAAAACGGTGAAAACATTAGCCCAATACTTTCCTTGAGTGGTCAAGGGTATTCAAGAACCACGAACATACTAAGTAAACGCTTTGACGTATACTACTATAGTAATGGGGATTATCTAGGAAGACTAACAAACAACAAAGTACATGCACCAGTGACTGTACCCCCACTTGCTACCCACTTTAGAATGGTGTATATCGGAGAAACCAATGCTAGTAAAAATATGCAAATTTTCATTAACTACGGAGGCGTACACCATAACCTGGTTGAATACAACGAGATTGTTGACGGTCATAGAGGTGGTATAACCCCTGGCGGGTCTTATAATGTCATACAGTATAATGAACTACGAGATAATGGTTCTAGTAATGGATGGATGCACGGAGGTGTACCTACATTTCCAGACTCTACAAGGTACGGGATTAATCAAGAAGACTCTTATGGAGACAATACTATTATAAGAGGTAATCATATATACGGAAGTTTTCACGGGATGCTTATAGGTGTGTATTCCGCATTTATAGAGAACAATGTTATAAATAATTGCGGTTGGGGAATTAGGGTGTACGGAATGGAGTATGGTCACATATCAGGGAATTATATACAAACTGGCAATCCTATAACATCATCGGGAACAAGCTTACTAGGGGCTATCCAAGTGATAGGGAACTACTGTAATGGAAATATAGTATTAGGAAACGCAAGTTATGAGTGCATAGTACAGGGTAACCATGTAATAGGTGGAGGATTGCAGGTAGCTAATGGCATGTGTGAGGGCAACTATGTCATTCTAAAAAATGGGCAAAGCGGTACACTTGAGGGAGATAACATAAAAAGAAATAAATTTATTGGTATGGGTGAAGAACACTCCTCACTTATGATATACGGTGCTGGACCAGAAGTACTAGAGGGTAACGAGTTTCATAACGTGAAAATTGATATTTTTAAGTACTCTGGGCATCTTACAGTAAAAAACTGTACCCTGAACAGATGTATTGTTACGACATCATCGAGGTCAGATATGGAGGTATTCACCTTGAACATTAAAGGTTGCGATATATTTGATACCCAATTAATTGCTAGGGGTGGAGTTAACTCTGATGCTGGTTTACGCACAAGGATGAATATATCAAATAGCACACTTAGTATTTCTGATGGATACGAAAATTCTTACTTTGTAATGGCAGGTACCAATATAGCCCAAGCCGTTGAGATAAATATTGAGAATTGCGTTCTACAGACAGACAAACATGACTTGGAGACTATATCATACTCTTCTAATCTGAACATTAACTCTTTGAGCCTCTCTATAAAGGACACCACTATAGAGTACACGGGGGAAGGTATGCTAGAGACACAGTTTAATTCACGAGAAGGTACGATTCACACTGGCATCTTGGCTGACGTAATTTACAAAAACGTTATTATAGGGGGTTTAGTAGGTGACAAGTACTCATTCCACAACCCTGACAATTCCGTAAGTAAAAATGTATCATTAGAGCTTGTCGATACAATATATAAAGCTACCGTAATTCATGATTTACAAACATTAAATCCATTTATTTCTATAAAGAAAGATACTGGAGAATTAGTTACCCCTTCTATATTTATTTTAGATAATAAAACAGTGGAGATTATCTCTAATGATGACATGGAAATAAATGTGTTCATAAAAAGAGTTTAAATGACAAAAACATTATTATGAACCTTGAAAAACAGTGCCGGACAAACTATTGATTTCGCAAAATTAAAGGCCAACTAAACTTGTTGGCCTTTTTATAATGTCATTCATTGCTTCCCTTACAATATCATGGAAAAACAAAGCGAAGTGGGGTGCCCTTTTATAGGACTGTATTATAGGGTCAGACCCCTTTTTATTAAGATTGTGAATAAGATAATCGATGGCGGAGCAAGATAAGGGAAATATTACTAAAGGAGAGATCGAATGGTTAAATATTTATTTGGATTTCTAGCAGTTTGCATGCTTTCTGTAGCGACATTATCTGCTCCAGTGAGTGCAGAGGGTGTTAACGATGTTGAACTTACCGAGGATCAGCGTATGGAGATGTCCTTGCTTCAAAAGGATGCCATCGAACGAAAGAAGGAGATTATTAACAAGTACGTTGAATACGGAGTTTTCACAGAAGAAAAAGCACAAAAACTGCAAGCTCATATGGATGAAAAATTTAGTGAACTCGAGGAAAACGGGTTTATTCCTAATTGTGATAGATCTAAAAAGCATTCGGAGAAAGAAGAAAACAACTAATATCATGATTGAAAGGCCAACGGAATCGTTGGTCTTTTTTCGTTTTTGTAAAACGCACTATGTAATTGAGTATCGCTTTGGTAAAATTGAATTCTTCCCCTCTATTCAATTCCCCCAATTATTGATATGATCTTGTTCTTACTATATTAATAAAGGAGAGCAACATCATGAGGTATTACACACACATCACAACTTCTTTATCAGCAGCTGTTTTGCTAACGACATATTCTCCTTTGAACATTCCAGTTGAGTCTACTGTTACAGTTACCGGACTTCTACTCGGAGCTGTTCTTCCTGATATTGATGAAACGAGATCATGGCTCGGGCGAAGAGTACCTGTTTTATCAGGCATTATAAAGTTTCTTTTTGGTCATCGTGGACTTACTCACTCAGGACTAGTACTCGCATTAATGGGATTTTTACTTGTGAATACAGAAAGTCAATTTTTAGTTGGACTATCTGCAGGAGTGATCTTACATATCATAGAAGACTCTTTTTCCAGAGGAGGAATTCCTTTACTCTATCCATTTACATCAAAACGAACCGGAATACCCTTATATAGGACCGGTGGATTGAACGAACTATTAATTTTTGCAGCCAGTCTTGGATTCTTGGTTTATTCCTTCATGTAGAAAAATAGTAATGAATGGAGTTGCTCCATTAGTCAAAGCTGGCATGATCGATCTGTCTTTTTCAGATACGGAGTAACTTTTTTGGCACTATTTTCTGCAATAAAATTTTATTGCATCATGAAGAAAAAAAGCAAATCCTTCACCGAATTTATCAATGTTTTTTGTGAACCTGGCATCTGATACATACATATCAGCAAGCCCAGAATAGATCTCTGTCGTGCATTCATAGAAATTATCCGTAATGTGTTGTTGATAACTAGCAACAAGCTCTTGAACCTTTCTATCTTGCGGTCCACTGGCTGTTCGCTTAGCCATTTCCTCATATATGTGGTTTCCCTCTTGTTGAATCTTTTCCCAGTCTGTCACTTTATAGTTTTTCGTTTTTTGTTGAGATTCTTTGTAGGCTTTCGTGTGACCGTATTTCTCTTTTATTTCCGCTTCATACTTCTTCTGCTGTTCTTCAATTTCAGTCATACCAAATGGTTCAAAACGTTCTTGATCTGTCATTTCCCTTCCTCCTTTTAACTTATCCATGGACGAATTTATTGAATCTATAATTCGATCGAGGCGATCTCTCTTCTTTAATAGCAAATCTTTATGAACTTTCAATGCGTGCATTTGATCGAAAAAAGGATCGTCTAAAATACGTTTTATCATACGCAAAGGAACTTCCATCTCTTTAAAGAAAAGTATTTGCTGTAATCGATCTAATTCTATCTGGTTATATAGACGATACCCATTCTCTTCTAATTTTTCCGGTTTTAATAATCCAATCTGATCATAATGATGTAATGTGCGAACACTTACACCTACTAAATCTGCAACCTCCTTAATTTTAAGCATCCTAACCACCTCTCTATTCTTACGATAAAGTATAACGTAACGTTAGAGTCAATTACTTATTAAGAAAAACGGCATAACATTTATTATCAAATACCACCCCCTGGAAATATATGGGGGGGACTGACCCCTTCACAGTAACGCTTTAAAAATGTTCACAAAAATAAGTCTTGACTATTCAAGGAGAAGTCGCCACAATTATATAGACCGGTTGTCATAATTTATTGTGAAGGAGTTTCTTATATGGGTAGTTCCAGCTCACGGTTAAACATTCTTGAAACAGCTTCTAAGCTATTCCAAGTGCAAGGATATCATGCTACTGGCTTAAATCAGATTATAAAGGAGAGTGGATCACCGAAAGGCTCTATTTATTACCATTTCCCGGAAGGAAAAGAGCAAATTGCTTTAGAGGCGGTTGAATATACAGGCAAAATTGTTCGAGAACAATTAAATAAAACACTCACTGCTTCTGCTGATCCTGTAGAATCCCTTCAGTCGGTAGTTCAACATCTAGTTGATCATTTAGGCCATCCTGAAGATGTGGAGGGTGTTCCTATTGGTTTAATTGCATTGGAGACCTGCTCCATGAGTGAAAAATTAAGAAAGGCTTGCTCTGAAGCTTTTACAAGTTGGCAAAGACTTTTTGCTGATAAATTAATTGAAAATGGGTTCAAACAAGATAGAGCAAGAGAATTAGGCATTCTTCTGCAATGTACATTGGAAGGAGCACTTACTGTCTCTGTGACTCAAGATAACAGTGAGCCCCTGCGTATTTTAAAAGAACAGATCCCGCTAATTATTAAACCTTAAGTTATTTTAACTATATCATTTTTATGAAACTATTTAGAAATTCGGAGGTATTATCATGCAATCCAACAACATTGAAGAATCAAACATAGAAACAGAAATTAAGCATACTGATATTAAAAAACTGCCTATTATGATCTCATTACTTATCGGTGTGTTTTTTGCTATCTTAAATGAAACATTATTAAATGTAGCCTATTTAGATCTTATGGCTACATTCGGAGTTACTGCGTCTACCGTTCAATGGTTAACAACAAGCTTTATGTTAATTGTTGGGGTTCTAGTTCCGATCTCAGCACTATTAGTAAGATGGTTTACGACAAGACAAATGTTCCTCGGAGCAATGATTATGTTTACGATTGGAACAATTATTTGTGCATTCGCCCCGACTTTTTCGCTCTTACTCATTGGCCGATTAATTCAGGCGGCTGGAACTGGACTATTAATTCCTATATTAATGAATACGATCTTATTTTTATACCCACCGGAAAAACGTGGAGCCGCAATGGGAATGGTAGGTTTAGTTATCATGTTTGCTCCTGCCATAGGTCCAACTATATCAGGACTCATTATCGAAGCATTAGATTGGAGATGGCTTTTCATTTTTGTTCTGCCTTTCTCGCTTTTCTCAATCGGTTTTGCATTCGTCTATTTAAAGAATCTAACGATAGTAACCAAGCCGAGAGTCGATGTTCTTTCAATAATCTTATCTACACTCGGATTTGGTGGTCTTGTATTTGGTTTTAGCAGCATTGGTGAAGGTGAGGCAGGCTGGTCACATCCTGAAGTTTACCTCTCAATTATCATAAGCATTATTGCTCTTTTCTTGTTCATCACTCGTCAATTAAAACTAAAAGAACCAATTCTTGAATTCCGGGTATTCAAATCACCAATGTTTTCATTAACAACTGTTCTATTAATTATTATGATGATGACAATGTTTTCAACAATGATAATACTACCAATGTACCTCCAAGGGCCTTTAGCCTTTTCCGCACTTGCCGCTGGTTTAGCATTGCTTCCTGGTGGTGTACTAAATGGAATTATGTCCCCTATAGCCGGTAAAATTTTTGACCGATTCGGACCAAGATTCCTTGTTATTCCAGGGACATTTATTTTAGTTGTTGTTATGGCGTTGTTTACACAGGTCTCTACAGATACATCAGCATATGTGTTTATCTTGCTTCATTCGTTCTTAATGATTGCGATTGCTATGGTGATGATGCCCGGACAAACAAATGGGTTGAATCAACTACCCCCAACCTATTATCCTCACGGTACAGCAGTTATAAACACACTGATGCAAGTAAGTGGAGCAATTGGAATCGCCTTATTCATTGGGATAATGTCATCTGGTCAAGCGAGTTATCTTGAAGGGGTTAATGATCCGAGTGAACCAATTAACATTTCTAATGCAATGACAGCTGGAGTCCAAGCTTCCTTCCAAGTAGGATTAATCTTTGCGATAATTTCCTTTATTCTTGCATTATTTATGAAACGAACCGTATTACCAAAAAGTATTTAACTAAGAAAAACGCGTAATGTCTTTTATTAATTGCAGCGTGAGCTTTCGCCACCATCACTTAAGCATAAAGGGTGGGTTTCCCTTGATGCGTGTGGCGTAAAGCTAGCTGTCATCCTATACCCTTTCTTTTCTTCAGGAAAAAGAGTTAGCCCGGCACTAAACTGGGCTAACTCTTTTTGGTAAATATTGGCGGGTCTGACCCCTTTTTAGACCCCTTTTTATTTCTTTCATATTAGCAGCTTAAATAATCCCATGCTGAAGAGGACGAGAAACGGAAGAAGTTCACCTAACTGCTGAAGCTTATAGACCGGTAATCGGTAGGATACATATAACCCCACCAAGAATAAAACACCAAATAGTACTCCTGCAAAAATTGGAACATACTCATTTAAGTTAGAATAGCCAGCCGACAACCCAAACCCTATGTTATCAATATTAACGATAATGAAAACCTTTAATAGCAGTGCTCTTTTAAAAACTCCCTCTCCATCTATTAAATGATAAATACTCAATATAAGCAGGATGGCACCTGATATTTTATTAAAAAGTTCAAAAGGTATAAAGTCTTCAATAATGATACCCATATGGTAAAAAGCCCATAAAATTAAAGCCGTTCCTGCTGTTAATAAAATAAAGTGAAAAAATGGAAAGTAATGTCTTTTGTATCCAATTAAAACACCCCAAATCAGCCCATCAAAACTTACGAAAAGTATCATCAATAAAGCTGAGAGAAACGCCATAATCTCCGCCCCCCTTTTCCTCATTAATTATATGCCTGTTTTTATAGGGTAGTCCTTTTTTTGTGTGATGCTCCAGCTCTACATAAGCTTGTTAAATTACTAAGTACAGAGGGTCTTGAGTCCGCTACTGACGAAAGCTTTCAGCGGGCAATGCTTTCCCGCTAGAGTTGCAACCTTCTGCTTCTTCAAGCTTCGTTTCTAACCCTTCGACTCAAACTGTTCACAGAAAAGATGTTTATTTAAATTCAAATGTGGAAAAAGATAAGTAGAGTGATCAAGACTTCTTCAAATAAGGAAGGGATGATTTAATAATGGACGCAAAGACAAAAGAACTAGTAAAAGGACTAAATGAGGATCTAGCAAATGAGTATGCTGCAGTTATCATGTACACTTACAATGCAGCGGTTGTCTCTGGTCTTTATCGCCAAGTACTAAAGCCATTTTTCGAAAGTGAAGTAACTGACGAAGCAGGCCATGCTTTATACTTGTCAGAAAAAATTAAAACACTAGGTGGTACTCCGACTACTACTCCTGCACCTGTAAAACAACTTAATGATGTTAAGGACATGTTAGTCGAAGCACACAAAGCTGAGAAGGAAACGATTGAAAGATATGAAACAAGAAAGAAACAAGCTGAAGCTTTAGGATTAACAGAATTAGTTGTGAAAATTGAAGATTTCATTGCTGATGAAACAGGACACAAAGAAGAAATGGCTCGTCTCCTAGACGACCCGCGTTTATAAAAGAAGGTTTGCTCGTAACTATCTAATAGAAACCGAAAGGACTGGAAAAGTCGATTGTACTTTTTCAGTCCTTCTTTTTGACCCTAAAATAAAGCTATTATCATTGCAGTTAATATTCAGGTCCTTCAGCACAGGAAACTCAATGGTTTCTCCAGTTCTCATATCCCGTTTTGGAGATGAGAACTTGTAATGACTTCTCTAAAATACAGTTTTTTAATCTCCCCCTATCATGTTATGGTTATGTAACAAGGCAAACTTTGAAAGGAGCTCGCTATGGAGTTAATTCTTTATACGGATAGATTAATACTGGCCGCTTGTTCTTCCCAACTATCACCATTGCTTCAAAATGATCCTCATCTTGATCTACCTCATATACAAGGACATTTAATAAAACTTGATAAAGAACCTTCGTTATACGGTTGGGGTCCTTGGCTGATTTTGCATCGCGAACATGAACAAGTTATTGGTGACATAGGATTCAAAGGTCAACCGGACCACCTTTCTTCTGTTGAAGTCGGATATGGAATTCTACCCCATTCACGAGAAAAAGGATATGCGACTGAATCTTTGAAAATATTAATGCATTGGGCTTTTCATCAGAAAAATGTCCAATCTATCAAAGCTGAATGCAGACATGATAATCGAGCGTCGATACGTGTTCTTGAGAAAGTGGATATGATACGAACTGGCGAAGAGCATCAAATGGTTCACTGGTTTTTGAATTCGAAAGAAAGAATAAAAAATCCAATAGACAGATAAGAAAAACGGCATAGCAGTCTTTTATTAAATTACAGCGTGATCTTTTTAGCCACTATCATTTAAGTATCAAGGGTGGGGTTCCCTTGATACTTGTGGCGTAAAGATAGCTGTCAATTTATGCTTTCTTATCTGTTAAAAGAGCACTGAAAAAAGAGTAAATAATTATTTTTTCAGTGCTCTTTTTTATTCTATTTTATCCACCCCTACAATTTTTGCTTCTAACTCAAGTTCTACTCCAAAATTTTCTCTGACCTTGTCCTGAACCATCTTGATCGTAGCAATATAATCAGATGCTGTGGCTTCACGTCTATTAATGATAAAACCAGCATGCTTCAAAGATACTTCCGCTCCTCCAACACCTTTTCCTTGCAGTCCACTATCTTGAATAAGCTTTCCCGCAAAGTAACCAGGCGGGCGTTTGAAAACACTTCCTACAGACGGATATTCAAGTGGCTGCTTCGACTCCCTTTGAAAAGTAAAATCATCCACTTTCTCTTTGATTAGCAGAGGCTCTCCTTTTTCAAGTTGAAACGTCGCTTCCAATACAATGTCCTGATTTTTTCCGAGAATACTTGATCTGTAATTCAGTTCTAATTCACCCTTATAAAGAGTAAGAAGCTCTCCGGCTCTATTCACCACTTTCACGTAGTCAATAACATCTTTGACTTCCCCTCCATAAGCACCGGCATTCATAATCATTGCACCGCCTATAGATCCAGGAATACCACAAGCAAATTCTAATCCCGCTAACTCTTGCTGCAAAGCCAGTTGAGAAGCATCTTTTATATCCGCCCCGCCCTGTGCAATGAGTTTGTCGTTCTCAACATACACCTTGGACAGTTTTTTCATGTTTAGCACCACTCCGCGAATTCCGCCGTCACGAATGATCATGTTTGA
The DNA here is from genome assembly GCF_002886185.1 of Salipaludibacillus neizhouensis. GTDB lineage: Bacteria > Bacillota > Bacilli > Bacillales > Salisediminibacteriaceae > Salipaludibacillus > Salipaludibacillus neizhouensis. The sequence goes on along the minus strand of NZ_KZ614148.1, from coordinate 407,076 downwards.
ACCATTTCCAAGCAGCATAAAGGAAAAGTTATGACTGTTTTTCAATTTCACAATATCTGCAACTTCATTATACGATTCAGGTGTGACTAAAAAATCAGCACTACCACCAATTTTAGTTAGTGTATGTGCCCTTAAAGGCTCATCCCTAAACACGTTCTCCTTATTAGTAATCTGGATTAACTGATTATATATCTCATCATTATTCATTATAAGTACCTCTTTAAAATTTATTTTTAATCTTCACTTTTATTCTATTCAATACTCTTTATTATTCTAATCCAATTTAACGCATATGAAAACCATCTGCTTAGAATTATGTCGAGATTTGTTATCTTCTTCTAAACTTGGAGTGCATCAAGATTTATAACTCTTAATCAGCAAGGCTGGTCCTATTAGCTTCTTGTTCCCTTAAAAGTAAACAACAACGCCCCAATTCCTCAGTTTATAGCGCATTTTTTAAATGATTTTCTTAATAATCCATAAGTTTTCCAAAAAAACCTTGCAGTCTACTTAAAAACTGCTAGAATAATATTTAGGCCTTTAATTGATAATGAATCTCATTATCGTTTAGATAATAATTACTCTAATCTAGGATTGGAGGAACAGTCTCTCTTATTAGTCGTCGTTGGAGGAGTTTTATGAAGCTCAAGTATTTGATCTTTCTTTTAATTGTTGTAGCATTTTCGTCTTTATTTATCGGTGTATCTCCACTCTCACCTATGGATCTGTTTTCGATGACGGATCAACAATCACATATATTTTGGACGAGTCGAATTCCTCGTCTCGTTAGTATTATCATAGCAGGAACCGGTATGAGTATTGCCGGATTAATTATGCAACAACTCACCCGAAACAAGTTTGTATCACCAACAACTGCTGGAACAATGGATTCAGCACGCCTTGGTATTCTCGTCTCCATGATGGTTTTTGCCTCGGCAGGTCCAATAACGCGGTTGTTAGTCGCCATGGCGTTTGCAATTGCAGGAACATTCTTATTCATGAAAATTTTAGACAAAGTAAAATTTAAAGACCCAATATTTATTCCGCTTGTGGGACTCATGTTTGGTAATATCATTGGTTCAATTACGACTTTTTTCGCCTATAAATATGATTTAATCCAGAATATGAGTGCATGGCTCCAAGGAAACTTTGCAACTACGATGTCCGGGAACTATGAAACTTTATACATAGCCGTTCCCCTCGTTTTTCTTTCCTATATGTTTGCTAATCGGTTCACGTTAGCAGGGATGGGAGAAGACTTCTCAAAAAACCTTGGTCTTAATTACAGACAGGTCGTTAACCTTGGATTAATTATCGTAGCAATCATTACTTCAACCGTTGTGATTACGGTCGGAATGATTCCATTCCTAGGTTTGGTTGTCCCAAACATCGTTACGATTTTCCGTGGGGACAACATTAGGAAAAACCTTCCTCATACAGCTGCATTAGGAGCTGTGTTCGTATTAATTTGCGATATGCTTGGTAGGATAATTATTTTTCCATATGAAATACCGATTGGATTAACTGTAGGAGTTATTGGCAGTGGCCTTTTCCTCTTTTTACTGTTAAGGAGGAAAAAATATGGCTTATAAAACAAAACTTACTATTTTAGTTGCTGGATCACTCGTATTAATAGCGATTTATATGCTTATTGATTCTGGAGGCAATTGGGAATATATCATTCCAAGAAGGTCCAAAAATTTATTTGCAATTCTGATTACCGGTGCTGCGATTTCTTTTTCAACCATTCTATTCCAAACAATTACAAATAATCGTATTCTTACACCGAGCATTATCGGTCTAGATTCCCTTTACATGTTAATCCAAACGTTTGTTATTTTTACTTTTGGATCCATGAGCATAGCAATGACAAATGCCAATCTCAACTTTATTATTACTGCTGGTGGAATGATTTTGTTCTCCTTTATTTTTTACCAGCTTTTGTTTCGCGGAGAGGGTAACAACATTTACTTCCTGTTATTGATTGGGTTAATTTTAGGAACTTTTTTCTCAAGCTTAACAACTTTTATGCAAGTATTAATTGATCCGAATGAATTTCTGACTATACAGAATAGAATGTTTGCTAGCTTTAACAATGTAAATTCTGATTTACTTCTTCTTTCTACAATTATCTTTATAGCTGTGAGTATCTATTGTATAAGGTATATGAAGTATCTAGACGTCATTTCATTAGGAAAAGATCATGCTGTTAATTTAGGTGTCCCTTTTGATAAAGTTGTGAAACGAATGTTATTAGTCGTCGCCATCCTCATTTCAATTGCGACTGCTTTAGTTGGTCCAATCACTTTCTTGGGATTACTTGTTGCTAACGTCACTTATGAATTTCTGAAAACCTATAAGCACAGCAGAATTATTCCAGCGAGTATCTTCATTAGTATCATTGCACTTATTGGCGGTCAGCTGATCGTTGAACGAATCTTTACATTCAGTACAACGTTAAGTGTTATTGTTAACTTTATCGGTGGAGTCTATTTCCTATACTTATTGTTAAGGGAGCGAAAATAATGGTAGAAGCATTGAAACTTTTTAAAAGCTACAACAACAAAACCGTCATTAAGGATGTCTCGGTAAACATACAAAAAGGGAAAATTACGACATTTATCGGTCCAAACGGGGCTGGAAAAAGTACGCTTTTATCGATGATCAGTCGCCTCATTGTTAAAGATGAAGGGGAAGTATATATCGAGGGCAAAGACATTAGTAAGCAAAAAGATAACGATCTCGCTAAAAAGATTTCGATCCTAAAACAAACCAATCACACGAACCTTCGTCTTACAGTTAGAGACCTCGTTTCGTTTGGTCGCTTCCCTTATTCACAGGGGAATTTGAAAAAAGAGGATTTGCGTCTTATTGATGAGGCCATTGACTACCTGGAGCTTGGCGACATGCAAGAGAAGTATCTTGACGAACTCAGTGGCGGTCAGCGACAACGTGCCTACATCGCGATGGTTGTAGCTCAAGACACTGACTATGTTCTTCTCGATGAACCTTTAAACAATCTAGATATGAAGCATTCCGTTCAAATAATGAAAGTTCTTCGTCGTATGGTTGATGAGTTAGGCAAAACCGTTGTTCTTGTCATCCATGACATTAATTTTGCATCTTGTTATTCCGATTACATTGTTGCTCTTAAAAATGGAGAAATCGTTAAAGAAGGTCATAAATGCGATATCATTCAAAGTGGCACATTAAAGGAGATTTACGACATGGATATTCAAATTCAAAACATTAATAATCAGCAAATCTGTGTTTACTTCTCATAGACGTTTCTGTGTGTGGGAAGTAAACAAACAAATTTTAAAGAGGAGTGTTACCAGCATGAAAAAATCACTATCTATTATTTCTATGTCAATGCTATTGGCTGTCTTTACAGTAGCTTGCGGATCGAATGAGGAGTCAAACGCTGCCGAAAACAATGCAGCAGCAAACGAAGAAAGCACGGAGCAAGAGAATAATGCAAGTGAGAACGAGAACACAGAAGTGGAAAACGCAGCAAATGAAAGCAATGAAAATTCAGGAAACGCAGAAGTGGAAGTGGAAGAAACTCCTGCCGAAATCACTGTAGAGCACGAATTAGGAGAAACTGTTGTACCAACAAACCCAGAGAATGTTGTAGTCTTTGATTACGGTGTTTTAGATACATTACGTGAAATTGGCGTTGATCCTATTGCCGTTCCTCAAGGAAATATCCCTGAATACTTAGGTGAGTTCGAAGGTGAGGAATATGAGAATGCAGGGACTTTGTTCGAGCCTGACTTCGAAACTATTTATGGCTTAGAGCCCGACTTAATTATCATCTCTGGTCGTGCAGCTGAAGCTTTTGATGAACTATCTGAGATCGCACCAACTATCCATGTCGGAGTAGATACTGCTAACTACGTAGAGTCATTTCAAGAGAACTCTCTTCTTCTTGGTGAAATTTTTGGGGAAACAGAGCTAGTCGAGACTAAACTAGCTGAAATTGATGAAGCAATCGCAACGCTTTATGAAACTGCTACAGCAAATGAAATTACTGGTCTGTTTACATTGGCAAATGAAGGTGAATTGAGTGCTTATGGTCTTGGTTCACGTTTCGGTATTATCCATGATGAATTTGGGATACCTGCTGCAGATGAAAACATTGAGGACTCATCTCACGGTCAAAATGTTTCTTTTGAATATGTACTAGAAACAAACCCTGATTATCTTTTTGTAATGGATCGTGGCGCAGCAATTGGTGATGAGGAATTTTCTGCACAAGAAACAATTGAAAATGAACTCATTAAACAAACAACTGCTTATCAAGAAGATAACGTTGTTTACGTAGACCCGAGCTATTGGTATTTAGCTGCTGGTGGTTTAACTTCTGTCGCCGGAATGGTTGAAGATGTGCAAGAAGGATTAGAGTAATAGTAGAGACTGACTCTATCATGTTAACAAAACTTTGAGATACTCTTAAAAGCCATATATAATAAAAGAAACAAGGATGACTTTTAAAGTCATCCTTGTTTCTTTTATTGTCCAATAAGCTTTAACTTTATGATTTTTCTTAAGAGATAAGAATTTATAAAATTGGCAGCTACCTTCACACCGCGCGTAACAAGGGAAACCCACATCCTTTCGAGTAGCACCTACACACACTTCGTAGGTGCTACTCGGGGGCGGTGGAAGCTGACGCTGTATTTAATAAAAGACGGCTATGCCGTTTTTCTTACTAGCTTTGAGTAACTTCTAAATCTTCCACTGGTTTTTCAAGGTATTTTGTGTCTTTGCGTGCATTGAACCGATCAGCCTTTTCAACCTTCACAGCAATATTGTAATCAGGCATACCAGCAAATTTTTCATAGCGGCCTTTCGGCAGGAGAAAGTTTCCTTCAGGAAAGTGAACTCCAAGATTCGATTTTGCAATCTCGACAAACTTAGCCTGACCTTGAAACACGCCGTATTGATTATAAACGACAATCCCTTCTCCTTCTAAAATACTTAGTTCTTTCGCATCTTCTTCATTTATTAGTACGTCATACCTTTCCGCCTGATTAAAAGGATCCGTTTCCCCGTAAACCATCGAGTTAAATTGTTTCCCTCGTCTCGTAGTTACGTAAAAATCTCCGGGTTTTTTATTTAAATCAGGAATCTCAACTGAAATTAAATTACCCTTTCCATCAGGGGTAGGACAGATACCATCTTCACATAGCCACGCTCCGCCCCATTGAAAAACATCTCCTTGTTTTTTCAAGTGTTGGACCCCATCATAGCTTGGATTTGCTTTGGCGATTTCATCACGAATCTCGTAAGCATCCTTAAAGTCTATCAAATGAGCGGTTTCCGGTTTTACACGCTTCGCCAGATCAATATAAATTTTCCATTCAGTACGAGCCTCTTCAATCCTATTTTTGTTCCCTTCTATTTCAGGAGAAAAGTACACCATTCGCTCTGTGGAAGTCGACGTTCCCCCTCCCTCTTGCTCATAACGGGTTTTTGCCGGCAGTACAATAACTGCTTCTTTCGCATCCAAAAGAGTGGACGTATTTAAAATAATGTCTTGATGAACCCTGATATCTAATTCAGATAGTGCTTTTTCAATGAATGCAGGTTCAGGCATCGTTTCTAGGAAGTTACCACCCGACATATAATATAGTTTAATTTTGCGTTCATTTTCTTCTGGAAGAACGATGTTTTCAAGCGTAACACCTACAATATCACCTTGCCATTTAGGTAACTCAAAGCCCCATAGCTTTTCAATACGCTCAATATTATCACCTTTATAGTCTCCACCGGGTAATACAAATGGGTCTGCCCCCATTTCACCACTACCCTGTACAGAGGAGTGGCCACGGAACGGCATTAACCCACTATACTTACGCCCAATAAACCCGCGCAACAGAGCAAGATTCGATACCTGGGAGATGTTATCGGTAGCAAATGAGTGCATTGTTAAACCTAATGCCCAGGCAAAAACAGCATTTTTACTTTTTGCCAATAGCTCCGATAATTCTATGATTCTTTCTTTCGATACTCCTGCTGAGTCCACAATTGAATCCCAGGATTGCTTTTCGACATTTTCTTTAAGTTCATCATAATCATTCACATGCTCTTGAACAAATGGATGGTTAATTGCAGATCCGTGTTCTTTCTCTTCCATGTCAAACCAATGCTTCATAATTCCATGCATAAAAGCAATATCACCACCGATATTTACTTGATAAAAATCATCCGCCACCTTTGTTCCAAATAATGCAGATTCAGGAACAGAAGGAACCCAATATTTATCCATCGATGGTTCTCTGTAAGGATTAATAACAATGATCTTTGTCCCTTTTTTCTTTGCTTCCAGCATGTATTTTGTAGAAACTGGTGAGGAATTAGAAGCCACACTCCCCCAAAACAATAGAACATCAGTCCCGATCCAGTCTTGGTAATTGGATGTAGATGCTCCAACCCCTAATGAACGTTTCATCGCCGTTTTACTAGGTGAGTGACAAATGCGTGAAGCATTGTCGACATTATTTGTACCTAAGAAACGGGAAACTTTCCCGCCCACATAATATGACTCATTCGTAATCCCTCGGGAAGTCATATAAAATGCATACTGTTTTGGATCCAGTGTTTTCATTTTTTCGGCTATTGTATTCATCGCTTCATCCCAAGTAATGCGGGAAAAGTTCTTCTCCCCTGGTTTGCGAATCAGCGGGTATGGAATTCTACCTAACTTTCGAAGCTCTGTGCTTGAATATTTACGCAACTCATCAATATCTTGGTGAAGGATCTCTTCTTTAATTGCAGGCATCGTATTTAACCGAAGAACATTAAACCTCGTTGTACACATGTGCGGCCCTGTTAGCGTTTGGTCATATAAACCAGAGACTCCCAGCGCACATCCATCACATACACCCTTCGTTATAATATTTTTTGCATAATTAATATTATCTTTGTTTTCCCATACTGTTTTAAATGAGTCACGAATATGCGTTGGTTTAATTTTTCCAAGGCCGAATGGAATTGGACTCACCCAATGTTCTGGTGCTGGCATTTTAGATTTTTTCATCGGGCCATTGTGTTTCGTCTTCCCCATCTTTACACCCCTTCGTATTTTAAGAAAAACGGCATAGCCGTCTTTTATTATATACAGCGTGATCTTTAAGGCCACCATCTTTTAGGCATCCAGGGGCGAACTTCCCTTGATGCGTGTGGCTTAAAGATAGCTGTCAACTTATTAAATCTTTTCTTGTTAAAAATATAATTTGACCTTTTGGCTCGGGACTTCACCGTAGGACGAAAGCGATAACTTTTCAAAATAAACACTCATCGATACTGTAATTTTAAAAAAACCACCGCACATTTTAATCAAAAAATGCATCGGTGGTTGAGTCTTAAACAGGAACGCTGCCAAGTGCCAAACCTAACTATTTTAATTTAGTAAACTTTTCTTCCAGGTTACCATCAAAAACAAAGATAGACATTCCTTTATCTTGTTCTATATCAATATCTACGAATAGTTCAACAAAGTTATATCCTAAAAACTCTTCCATTTCAATTGGGCGGTTTTTACGATACATTTCTTTCACCATTTCAGTTCTAGCCGAACGTAGCATTGTTTTCCCATCTTCGGCACTTGCAATAAACTTTTCTATAGGTGACAAATTCCCTTCCATTTCACATATAGCCCAGTTCTTGCAAAAAGTTGTACTGATTTTGCTTGGGCCCTTTCCCATATGTTTTTTCCTGAATGCCCGAACTAAGTTGCTGAATTCTGCTTCATATTTGCCCATGATACTCCAATCTCGATACGTTTATAATAAAAGATTAGTAGTAAGAATATAAAATGTCAACCTGCTAGTGTTTCATTAGCATTTTTTTCTCTTAATTGTTTAATGTCCATGCGAATAATCAGTGATACAACGAGCGCTACAATAAACATTCCACCAAAGATATACAGAGTGGCCGCATAGCTTTCAGTCACTTCTCGAACCCGAGCTGCAACAATTGGTCCGACTAAACCAGCAAGAGCCCAAGCAGTCAGGATATATCCGTGAATGGCCCCTAGTTGCTTTGTGCCAAATAAGTCTCCAATATAAGCCGGTATCGAAGCGAACCCACCTCCATAACAGGTGATGATTAGAAACAAAACTACTTGAAATGCTATAGCGTGTGAGATCGATGGTAGCATAAAAAAAGCGCCAATTTGGAGGACAAAAAATGTTGTATACACATTTGGACGTCCAATGTAATCGGAAATAGAAGCCCATGCCAGACGCCCTGCACCATTGAAGAAGCCCATAATACCAACCATTGTCGCCGCCGCTACTGCTGACAGACCAGCGATTTCCTGTGCCATTGGTGACGCAACAGCTAAAATTGCTATCCCACACGTCACATTAATAAATAACATGGTCCATAAAAACCAGAATCGTTTCGTTTTCACTGCCTCATTTGCAGTTAATTGTGAAAGGTCTGCTTGCGTTTTTTTATTCGCAACAGCAGCCCCTTCCATGTAACCTTCTGGTGGTCTTTCAAGATATAAAGAAGATCCTATCATTATAATAAAATAGCTAATTCCAAGAATATAGAACGTGTTCGAAATTCCAACTGAATTGATTAAAGAAGCCATAATCGGACTTGCAATCATTGCTGCAAAACCAAATCCCATAATTGCTAATCCTGTTGCAAGACCTCGACGGTCAGGAAACCATTTTACAAGCGTCGATACTGGTGTAATATAACCGATACCTAAGCCAATACCTCCTAAGGCCCCGTATGTAAGGTATAATAGCCAAAGCGAACCAATATCTACAGCAAATCCTGCTCCGACAATACCTATTCCAAAAAAGGTAGCTGCAACAAGCCCCGAAATGCGGGGTCCATACTTTTCCACAAAATGTCCCATAAATGCAGCTGAAAGACCCAAAAACGCAATTGCAATACTAAAAGTTAAGGAGATCTCACTTAAACTCCAGCCAAATTGTTCTGCTAAAGGGTTTGTAAATACACTCCATGCATATACGGAACCAATTGAAATGTGAATACCAACTGCTGCAAGAGCAATCAGCCAACGATTCTTTGTTTTCCCCATTACCTTCACTCCTTCTCCTAATTAAAATAAACTGCTATCTACTAATTACAGCTAGAATTATCCACTAGCTTAAGGGATTTCCTCCTTGAAAAGTGTTGCGTGAAGCAATCTCCTTTATCTTTCCAAACAAAAAACCGTTGCTAATACTTTTTAAAATGAATGAGAGCTCCATTTCAAAAAGAACGCAACGGTTAGTTTTAAGCAGGTTCGCTACTTTATGCTAACTGTAATCGTTTTTAGAGTTGTAACATTTAAACCGGACGACAGGTTCGCTGTCTCGCATCTTAAATGTGACAATTCTATGAATTTATCTAAATCATACCTTCTTTTGTAAGCAGTTACAATAGTTAATTTTAATACCATTCATTATTTAGACACATTTGAAAAAGGGGAAATTCATGACACTTGTCTCTTGGAAAATAACTGTTTATAATCATAATCTAATAGCATATATGATACTTTATCTAAGGTAGCTTTTTATTATAGTTTTGAAAAGAGGTGGAACTAATGTCTCAACACGAAGTGTGCCTGAAAAGGCAGATTGTAAAGTATAAAGATGGCGCTTTTCAAACGCTGGAAGATGATATTGTAACAGAATTCCCTTTAACTATTCATGTAAACAATGAAGAATTTGCGACAATGGTGTGCACACCGACTAATTTTGAGGAAATGATTGTTGGTTTTCTGGCATCGGAAGGTGTCCTTCGTTTTAAAGATGATATTCAGACACTTGAAATTGATGAAGACAAGGGGTTCGCATACATAGATCTTTATAATAAAAAAGTTATGAATCAACAATCCTATTCAAAGCGTTTTATTGGCTCCTGTTGTGGCAAGAGCAGACAATTTTATTTCCAAAACGATGCAAAAACAACAAAAACTTCTACGATAAAATCATTTATTACAGCAGAACAATGTATCCAGTTAATGCGTAAAATGCAAGAGGACAGCCTTGTCTTTAAGGGGACAGGCGGAGTTCACAATGCCGCCCTTTGCTCAAATGAGGAATTGATTGTAAGCCGTACAGATATAGGTCGCCATAACGCGCTCGATAAGTTATATGGATATAGCATTTTGAACAATGTTCCGGTAAGAGATAAGGTACTGGTTTTTAGTGGCCGTATTTCCTCTGAAGTTCTTACAAAAGCAGCTAAAATCGGCGTTGGAATCGTTCTATCTAAGTCCGCTCCTACCGACTTAGCCATTAAACTTGCAGAAGACCTAAACATTACCGCGGTTGGTTTTATTCGCGGTAGTTCCTTTAATGTCTATTCCCATCCTGAAAGAATTGTTTTAGAATAATAAAATCTTGCTGGTATTATAGTCTAGAAATAATACCGGTGGGACGCTTATCCTCAGCTGGTAGCAACTTTATTCGCTATCCAATATATCCCCCCACTTCCCCCTCCAATTCTCTCATCCATCATAGTAACAATAAAATAATTGTCGTTTTTCAATGAAATTACGGTTCACGACGTCAACATAAAAAGGATAATCCTATATGATTTGTCCTACGCTCAAAATACAACATATTTGATTATTAAATTTAAGTTGACTTTAATAATCGGGGGTGGTAAATTATTCATAATATGTTCTTTATAACGTACGTCAAGAACTAAAAAAAGTATGTGTTGTTCTTTTACAAGAACCTCATTCACCTGTATAGTAAACCAATTATCATATACATTCCGCGTTAATTAGGAGGTAACAATGAGTGCAATAGCTGGCATTCTTCATACAAATGACGAACCTGTATCACAAGATAATATTGATGCAATAATGGAATCTTTACTCCAGTTTCCAGCAAATGATATTCAAATATGGAAAAAACAAAATATTTTTTTAGGATGTCATGCACAATGGATAACTCCGGAATCAGTAGGAGAACTGCTCCCCTTCTATGATTATGAAAGACAGTTAGCTATAACAGCTGATGCGATTATAGATAATCGTTCTGAGTTATTTAATCTATTACAAGTTGACCGAGAAGACAGAAAAAAAATGACAGATAGTCAATTAATGTTACTCGCTTATGATAAATGGGGTGAGGAGTCCCCTAAATATCTAATTGGTGATTTTGCATTCGTACTGTGGGATGAAAAGAAACAAAAGCTTTTTGGCGCTCGAGATCACGCGGGGTATCGAACTCTTTATTATCATTTCAATCAAAATAAGTTTTCTTTTTGTACAACGATAGAGCCATTATTATCTCTGCCTTACATTCCCAAAAACCTAAATGAAGAATGGCTTGCTGAATATCTCGCAATCTCTGGAAACATTGATACAGTAGACGCAATTACTACTCCTTATGAAAAAATTTATCAAATACCACCAGCTCATAGTTTCTCAATATATTTAGATCAATTAAAGCTTACAAGATATTGTTCCTTGTACCCAGACAAAAAAATAAAATTAAATTCAAACGAAGAATATGTGGAGGCATTCCAAGAAGTCTTCCAAAAAGCAGTTAAGGCAAGATTACGAACACATCATAATGTCGGCTCACAATTAAGTGGTGGATTAGACTCAGGTGCAGTAGTTGGATTTGCAGCAAAAGAAATGCGAAAAGAAAATAAACAATTACATACATTTAGTTATATCCCACCAAGAGACTTTATAGATTTTACACCAAACCATTTATTGGCCGATGAGAGACCATTTATTAAATCAACTGTTCATCAAGTTGGAGGTATTTCAGATCATTATTTAGATTTTGAAGGGGAAAATTCTTATTCAGAAATAGATACCTTTCTAGAAATTAATGAAATGCCTTATAAATTTTTTGAAAACTCTTTTTGGTTGAAGGGAATGTTTGAGGTTGCTGAAGAAAAAGGAGTAGGGATTTTACTTAACGGTGATAGAGGTAATTACACCATTTCATGGGGTTCTGCCTTTAATTATTTCTCTATTCTGATGAAAAAATTAAAATGGGTAAAGCTTTACCAAGAATTAAATAAATATAGCAGGAAAATTGGTGGATCAAGATTACGTAACTTACCCCATATTGCATGCATAGGTTACCCAGTACTAAACCGATTCTCTAATAATATCCCTTGGAAACTGCCAAGAATAATCAATCATAAATTTTCTGAACGCACTGATGTATTCAATAAATTAAAAAAATCTGGTCTTGGCGAAACGGGTTGGTTCACTACAAACGATATTTACAAGGAAAGAAAGAGACTTTTTGAAGACTTTTTTCCGTGGAACACAGGAAATAGTTTTACTTGTAAACTATCTTTACGTCATTCGTTATGGAAACGTGATCCTACAAATGATTTAAGAGTAATACGGTTTTGTTTATCAATTCCAGATGATCAATATGTTCAACAAGGATTGGACCGGGCTTTAATTAGAAGAGCAACAAAAGACATATTACCCGACAAAGTTAGATTGAATCAGCGAATCCATGGGGTACAAGGTGCTGACTGGGTTCACCGCATGAAACCGTATTGGGGTTCATTTGTTAGTGAAGTGGACGCTCTAACAAAAGACGATAGAATGTTGGCGTTTCTTGATAGAGACATTTTGAACACTGCTCTAGAAAAGGTTAAAAAAGGTCCTAGAGTAGAATATGCAACTGATACAGATTATAAAATTTTAATGCGAAGCATAATTATAAGCCGGTTTGTTAAAAATTTCAACTGAGAGGGGGTGAGATTATGAAGAAGCAATGGCAAAAGCCCGAAATAGACATTCTTGATGTTAACAAAACTATGTTACAAGGTGATGGTAATTTTACTGATAATGATTTTCCGGACCAAACACCAAAGGATCAATTGACATTTAGTTAATCGTATTACAATTGATGGTAGTTAGTAATCTTCTACAATACTTATTTTGTTTTATTCTATTTAGCACATTTCATTTAATTACTAACTGAAGCCTCTATATTTTATCAATTTTAGGGGCTTCCCTTTTATAATTCAAGATTTACCTATTTAACTAGTTGACAACACAAAAAAACTGTAAAACCATCACAATTTGTTCCATATAACGAATTACTTTTCGCAATTATAATTAATAAGACATTATTTATGAAAGTAATCTCTTCTGCTCGTTATTATGGATAACTTAAATGAATTAAATTTTTTTTTCAGTTATAATCACTTTTGATCTGGAGGAAATCATGAGCGCAATTACTGGTCTTATCCACTTTAACAGAGAGCCGATAAATAGTGAATATATTAGAAGCTTAATGGACTCCTTTAAGCAATTCCCTGCTGATGCTATTGATATATGGAAAAAAGATACTGTTTTTCTAGGATGTCATGCACAATGGATCACTCCGGAATCAGTTGGTGAGGTTGTCCCTTATTATGACTCCGAAAGACAATTAGTGATAGCTGCCGATGCGATTATTGATAATCGTAGAGAATTATTTAACACGTTACAAGTAGATCAAGCCCAAAGAAAAATCATGCCTGATAGTCAGTTAATATTATTAGCCTATGCAAAATGGCAAGAAGAGACTCCGAAACACTTAATCGGTGATTTTGCTTTCATGATATGGGATGAGAGAAAACAGCAACTTTTTGGAGCAAGAGATTTTTCAGGGTCTCGAACGCTTTATTATTTCAATGAGAACAATCATTTTGCGTTTTCTACCACAATAAAATCACTCTTTTCATTACCATATATAACAAAAAAGCTGAATGAAGATTGGTTAGCCCAATTTATAGTTATACCAACAATGGTCGAAGCCGCAGACATGAAAGCAACAGTATACAAAGACATTCAACAAATACCTCCTTCTCATAGCATCACTGTACTGAATGGAAGAATCACTCTTTCAAGATATTGCATGATTAATGTGGATAAGAAGTTGAAATTAAATTCAGATGAAGAGTACGAAGAAGCCTTTAGGGACATTTTCGGGAGAGCAGTGAGTGACCGTATTAGAACACATGGTGAAGTAGGCTCTCATTTAAGCGGTGGATTAGATTCTGGAACGGTTGTAAGTTTTGCAGCAAATCTATTAAAGAAAGATCATAAACAACTACATACGTATAGCTACATCCCAGAAAAAGATTTCCAAGACTGGACCCCTTCTTATTATCAAGCCGATGAATCACCCTTTATCAAAGAAACGGTCGCACACGTAGGGAATATCAATGACCATTACATGAGTTTTCCTGGCAAAAGTCCGTATACAGAAGTAGATGACTTTCTAGAATTGATGGAAATGCCTTATAAGTTTTTTGAGAACACCTTCTGGCTCAAAGGAATTAATGAAGAAGCACAGTCCAAAGGGATTAAGATCATGCTTAATGGTGCAAGAGGAAATCATTCGATCTCTTGGGGATCATTAAATTTAACATACTGCTACTACACAACCCTCATGAATAAACTTAAATGGATCAGTCTATATCGGGAACTAGGAGTTTACTGTCAGAACTTTAATACCGGAAAAAAAGTTGTTGTACCCTTTATTGCAAAAAAAGCATTTCCTAAGATCTCACAATGGGGAAAAAGAAAACAAGATAGTCCATTCACTTCAATGATTAATGGTGAATTTGCTAGAAAAACAAATGTATATGAAGAACTTCTAGGTAATGGAATGAATATAAACGACTCTGTGACAAATCTAACAGACTACCGAAAAAAATATTATCAGCAACTCTACCCATGGAACAAAAGTGGGGTTGTTAATACGAAAATGAGTCTTCGCTACGGAGTATGGGATCGAGATCCAACAAATGATTTAAGAGTTATACAATTTTGTTTAGCTTTACCAGATGAACAGTATGTCCAAGATGGATTGGAACGTTCCTTTTTACGCCGTGTTACTAAAAATGCATTGCCAGACAAAGTAAGGCTAAATCAAATAAGTAGAGGTTTTCAAGGAGGAGATATCATTCATCGAATGGCAAGCAACTGGTCTTCTTTTACGGAAGAAATTGCACAGATGTTTATGGATGATAGGATAGCTGAACTAATTAATATAGACGCCTTCAAAGATATTATAAAGAAGCTATCTAACCAACCTCATCCTGAACTGATCATCGATCATGACTTTAAAAAATTAACACATTACTTAATTCTTTACCGTTTTATTAAGAGTACACCATGACTTGGGATGGAGAGGGGGTGAACAGATGAAAAAGACATGGTCTGCACCAGTGCTAGATGTTCTTGATATAAGTATGACAATGAATGGTCCAGGTAATGCGAATGCTGATTGTTTTGATGTTTCAGATGGAAAAAGTGAGACTCACGATGGACGGTCTAATGCTAGCTGTTTAAGTTAACGGCTCCCAATACCCTTATACTTATTAAAGTATAAGGGTTAATTAACCAGAAAGGATCAAAACAGATGATTGAAACAACTGAAAAGATTATATATAAAGCATTCAGATTAACTATCTCAAGTGAATACGATTTACCCGAATTACTTAAAGAAACATCCAATTATATTGATACAGACGTAGTGATAAAAAAAGGCGATCTTACTGCACAGTGGGCTGAACTAGCAGAACCAAACCAAACTTTTGTCATCAAGGCAAATCTCATCATGTTCCACATGCCAAATGTAGCTATTTTTTCTATTACAAATGGTCGTAACATTGTCGTATCGCCTCTAGACCAAGCAAGTGACGACCATATCCGCCTCTACCTCTTAGGTACCTGCATGGGCGCAATCTTAATGCAACGAAAAATCTTACCGTTACATGGCAGTGCCATAGCAATTGACGGGAAGGCATACGCCATTGTTGGAGACTCTGGCGCCGGTAAATCTACCACTGCATCTGCTCTGTTAAAACTGGGCTATGAACTTATTAGTGATGATGTCATCCCTGTTACCTTAACGCCGGATAATGTTCCAATGGTAACACCGGCCTATCCTCAGCAAAAGCTATGGCAGGAAAGCCTTGATGAGTTTGGAATGGATTCAGGAAACTTGCGCCCCATTGTTGATAGAGAAACAAAGTTTGCTATTCCTGTGCTCTCTCAGTTTACAACTGAATCGTTACCACTTGCAGGTATATTCGAATTAGTTAAAACTGAAGGCGAAGAATTAGACATTCAACCTATTAAAAACCTGGAACGATTCCATACACTGTTTTATCATACGTATCGTAACTTCTTCCTCAAACCTTCTGGATTAATGGAATGGCATTTCGCTACTTGTGCGGCTATGGTCAATAAGTTGGAACTTTTCCAAATCCAACGCCCAACATCTCGTTTTACCGCTAATGAAATATCTGCTCTAGTACTTTCAAAAATTAAAAAGGAGATACGCATATGATTACAAATAAAAATTTTCTGACTGGTCATTTCATCAGTCAAAAACCTGGAAACATCGTCAGTGATATGGATGGCGAAAAGGTCATGTTAAGTATTAATAACGGAAAATACTATAACTTAGGAGATATTGGCGGAGAGATTTGGAAACTCATCGAGAAACCAATAGCAATAGATAGTCTAGTAAACACGCTGATGTCCACCTATGACGTTGATAAAAATCAATGTGAAGAACATGTCCTATCATTTTTAGAAATGCTCTATAAAGAAGATCTGATTCAGACGAAAGAATAATAGATCAATAATCGATGAAAGGACAGCTGTGATGGTTAAAAAAATCAGGTTATTCTTGAGTTTCGACTCGAAAATGAAACGATTACTAATAGAAGCATTTATATATTTAGGCTGGGCCCGAATTCTTAAAAAAATGCCTTTTTCTAAAATTGCGCCTTCCTTAGGAGAGCATATGCAGGAAACGACGTATTCCTCTAATAGTAATAATAAGGAAACACTTTCCAGAGTATCTCAAGCAATTCATTTGATGAGCCGGTACACAATTTGGGAAAGTCAATGTCTTGTAAAAGCTATTGCAGCGATGAAAATGTTAGAAAAACGTGAAATTGAAAGTACGTTATACCTCGGTACCGGAAAAGATGAAAGTGGAGCTTTCGCAGCACATGCTTGGTTACGCAGCGGACCTTATTATATTTCTGGCTCGGAAGGTATGGAAAAATTTACGGTTGTTAGTATATTTGCAAATAAAACCTCTTTGAAACATTCTGAAGGAGAAAACTATGGATAATCAAATTGTTCTTAATTTAGAACAGGTACCAAAGGAGTTATCACTTATTCTTGAACTAATAAAAGATCAACAGGACGAATCCCATCAAATTTATCATGAACTTTTTAAAGATATTAATTGGGAGTTGTTTATTGACCTATCCCTACATCACCGTCTATACCCTATCCTTTACAAGAAAGCAAAGCAGTGTAATGATGTTATACCAGTAAACGTTACGAAAACTTTATATCAATATTATCAAAGAAATACGTTCCAAATGCTCCATTTAACACGAGAAATGGAGACTGTCAGTCAATTGTTAGACGAGAATCAAATACGTGTTCTTTTCCTGAAAGGTCCTCATTTGGCTTATGAATTGTATGGAGATCTGTCACTAAGAACTTCCAGTGACTTAGATTTTCTCATTCCTATTGAAGCGCTTGAAACTGTCGGCAATCTTCTGAGTGAACTTGGCTATGCTAAGGATGACTATATTCAAACCGTTCTTAATGACTGGCGATGGAGACACCACCACGTCACTTATATCCATCCTGAAAAAGGGTTAAAGTTGGAAGTTCACTGGCGGTTACATCCTGGACCAGGGATAGAACCTAGTTTTAACGACTTATGGGACAGAAAAAGTATCACCTCTATCACAAGTTCCCCTGTATATTATCTGGGGAAAGAAGACTTATTTGTATTTCTCGTATCCCACGGAAGCCGTCACGGTTGGTCAAGATTGCGGTGGTTAGTAGATATTAATCAACTATTAAAACTAGATGTAAATTGGGAAATCGTCTGTAAACTTTTCAAAAAAGGGAAAAGTCTTTCTGTTGGTGGACAATCGATTGTCTTAGCAACCTACCTTATAAATTCACACATCCATGAAACTCTAAATCCATTATTAAAAGGGAAACAGCCAATGAGATTAGCGCAGGATGCTGTCTTTTATTTAGAAAACATGGTGAATCTTCATACAACACCTGTTCCAGAAAAGACAGCACGTTATCATAGCCGTCATTTATTTTCGTTAATGTCATTATCCCAAAAGCTTCTATTTATTTTAAGCTTTTTATATCCCTACCCAGAAGATGCAAAAACGCTGCCGTTGCCAAAAAAACTTCATTTTCTTTACTTTCCGTTACGGCCATTTCTTTGGGGGTGGAGGAAAACGAGGAAACATGCAATATCCTAGGAGGAAAGTGAAATGTTAAAACCTGTTTTCTATTTCGTAAAACAAATACATGCCTATGCCGGTACTATTCTCTATTTCAATCTCCTGGCAATGATTTTAATTAGTTTACTTGACGGTGTTGGCATCCTGCTTTTAATACCAATGATCAGCATGACTGGCATCGTAGACATCGACGCAGGAAATACTCCTGTCGCTGGCATTTTTGAGTTCTTACAAGGGATTCCTGTAACGACAGGTTTGCCAATAATTTTAGCTATTTTTGTATTCATTAGTATTGCGCAAAATGTGCTTCAAAGGAACATTACGATTCGTGAAGCAAAGATACAACACGGTTTTTTTCGAGATATGCGTGTGAAAACGTATGACTCTCTGCTCCATGCCAACTGGCGTTTCTTCGTTAAAAACAGAAAGACTGATCTTATCAATATATTAACAGCCGAACTAGCCCGCGCAAGTGCAGGAACCCATGCTTTTTTACAGTTTTTTGCTTCTCTTATTTTCACTATCATTCAAATAGGAATTGCCTTTTGGCTTACTCCCTCGATCACTGCTTTTGTTTTATCGTGCGGGTTAATTTTGATCTTTTTTAATCGAACATTCCTTAAAAGATCCCTTGCTCTCGGGCAAAGAAATTACGAGTTAGGAAGAAATTATCTCGGTGGGATCACAGACCAAATAAATGGAATCAAAGACATAAAAAGTAACACTTTAGAAGATTCGCGAATGAACTGGTACCGCTCCATAACAAAACGAATGGAGCATGAGCAGGTAGAATATACAAAGTTAAAAACTAAGTCTCAATTGATTTACAAGGTTGCTTCCGCTTTACTAATCGCCACATTTATTTTTATATCCGTAAATTTGTTTCAAGCTCAAGGAGCGCAACTTTTATTAATTACGGTTATCTTTTCCCGACTTTGGCCCCGGGTAGCTGGAATTCAATCATCTTTGGAGCAAATTGCCTCCATGCTTCCGGCATTTAAAGAAGTGATTGCCATTCAGGAAGAATGTAAATCTGCAGTAGAATTTGAAAATGCTGACCATGAGATTAGACCGCTTCAAGTGGATAAAAGCATTGTGTGCAAAAATATTTTTTTCCGTTATAATGAATCGGAATATGCACTAAAAAACATCAATGTCACCATTCCAGCCAATCAGATGACTGCAGTTGTCGGCCGCTCCGGGGCAGGAAAAAGCACATTGATCGATATCGTAATGGGGTTGAATAAACCTGAAAAAGGAGAGTTATTGATAGATGGGATTCCTCTTTCAAAAGACAACCTTATCTCTTTACGGCGTGCCATTAGTTACGTCCCACAAGATCCGTTTCTTTTTAACGAAAGTATCCGTGAGAACTTGCAGCTAGTGAAAACAGATGCTACAGAAGATGAAATGTGGGAAGCGCTTGAATTCTCATCAGCAGCTGACTTTGTAAGCAAGCTGCCGGAAGGCCTTGATACCCTTATCGGAGACCGCGGTATAAAACTGTCAGGTGGAGAGCGACAACGCGTTGTTTTGGCCCGTGCTATCTTACGAAAACCTTCCATTCTCGTTTTAGACGAAGCAACAAGTGCCCTCGATACCGAAAATGAAGCACGGATAAAAGAAGCACTCGATCATTTAAAAGGCAAAATGACAATTATCGTAATTGCGCACAGGCTGTCGACAATTCGCAATGCAGACCAAGTCATTGTTTTAGACGATGGGTTCGTGATTCAAAACGGTGAATTCGAACAGCTAGCGCAGGAAAAAAAGAGTGTATTTAATTCTTTACTACAGAAACAAATGGAAGCTACGTTATGATAAATAACAATAAGGAGCACACGATGTCTAGTTGTGTGCTCCTTATTGTTTCATTTTAGCTTGTCAGAAACTTTGATTTCTTAGAAAAAAGCTTTAAATAGTAGTCGAGAACTTTGACTTCAACCCCGTGCCCTATCATTTAAGCTCGGATTTCCGTCACAACTACTAATCCACGTAAACAACTTCACCCGTATACGCATCAATATAGACCTCGACATCATCATCATTATGCTCAACTTCCACTTCAAAAAGCAGCAATCCATCTTCATTGTCTAGCTCAATGTCATCCACTTTGCCATTCCCAACATGAGCTAATGCGATTTCCTTTGCTTCCTCACTGGAAATTTGCTCACCCTTACTATCTTTCGAAGCATTATCATTTGATTCACTGGAGTTTTTTTGCTCATTTGAGGCTGAATTCCCCTCCAACAACTTCTCTAGATCATCTTCTATTTTTAAAACTTCACCCGTTTCCGCATCAATGTGCACATCACCGTCTTCATCATTTACTTCCACTTCTATTTCATATACGTAACGCGAGTTTTTCATTTCCAGATCAACATCATCTATGTTTCCGCCTGGAGCTAATTCACTCACAATTTTTTTCGCTTCTTCCAAGGAAATACTTACTTCATCAGCTACTGGAGTGTTTAATAAATCATCGTCCGTCTCTCGTATCTCACCTGTATAGGCATCGACTTTGATATCATAATCGTCACCTTCAAAATCGATTTCTACTTCATATACTTGAACACCATCATCTGTGTCTAATTCTACCTCATCAAGTTTTCCATCGATCGTATTTTGCGCGATCTTCACCGCTTCTTCTTCAGTGATTTTATCACTGCTAGAATCTTTACTCACATTGGTATTATTCTCCGTTACTGATTGTGTTTTATCTTCCTCCGCGCCTACTGTATCCACCACCGCTGTATTCGATTGAAGCTCCGCCTGCTCAACATTTGAATTCGTGGTTGCCATTCCCAATGCTGTTGTACCTCCTAAAGCAAAGATCGTCGTTAAAATAATCGTAAGTTTCTTCATCATTTATTCCTCCTCTTAAGGTTATATCTTTATTGTAGAGAAGGATTATGATAAGAACCTTAGAGAAAAATGAGAATTCGATGAGAGTGATATGGAACTGCAGAGAGTCTTTTATTTTTATTTTAGATGCTTTATTATCGCGGTTGGTGGTTTGGAAGAATTACGAATCTCTGTTCATCACCTTATTCAATTATCCAACACTACAGATATTACTTCTCCTGAATATGCATCAATGATGATATCTGCATCTACTCCTGTTTCATCACTTTCGACTTCTATTTCATAAACAAGTCGCCCGTCTTGTTGTTCTAAAGTAATATCATCAATGACGCCGGAGTGCTCATTTAAGGCAATTTCACTAGCCTGTTGCTGAGTTAATTGCTCTACTTGATCTTCGGTATAAGTGAGAACTTCCTTTGAAGTTGCATCTATTTCAAACGTTCCTCTGTTTCCGGAATGATTTACCGCCACACTATAGAACATGGAACCACTTCCACCTTCATTCAATTGGATATCCAGAATCTCCGCTTCATCGGTTAGCCGAGCCTCAACAATCTCAGTGATTTCTTCTTTGGTTAATTCGACATCCACTTGTTTTTCTTGGAACTCTGTCTCTGCTGAAATTTTCTCTAAGGATAGAACCTCTCCTTTGTGAGCATCCACTTCAATCAAATACGCTCCTTGTGCAGAGTGCAATTCAGCATCATAAGATAAACCTGTGCTTTCCTCGTTCACTTCCAACGACAAGACACTCCCATTGTAACGTCCTTCCAACATTGTTTTAATATCAGCTTCTGACATCATTTCCTCTGATGTCAAGGCCGAGTATGTGAAGTATCCAATACCAATCAAAAGAAGAATCCCAAAGAGGAGGAAAAATAGGCTTTTATTTCTCATCATCTACCTCCTCCTCGGTTAGAACCGGAAATACGATCCTGAAAGTTGACCCTTTTCCTTCTTCACTTTCAACGGTGATCGTGCCACGATGACTAGCTACAATTTTCTTCGCGATCGCAAGACCTAGACCACTGCCACCCGTTTTTCTATTACGATCTTTATTCACCCGATAAAACCTGTCAAATACATGAGGGATATCCACTTCTGCAATTCCTACTCCGAAGTCTTTTACAGTTAACTCAAAGTTCTCGCTGCGCTTCAGAATCATAACTTCCAGTTTTTCTTCACTGTATTTCAACCCATTTTCAAGCAATATAAACGCGAGTTGTTTTAATTGCATCTCGTTCCCAAGAATCAAAAAGTGAGAATGACCATCTGTTTGAATGGTAATCGTCCTGTGATACGTCGTCTCCATTTGCCTAGCTGTTTCAAACATAGTTTTCGCCAAATTCACTTGCTGCAATTCCATAGTAACTGCTTCATCCTGTGAAGCCAAAACAAGCATTTGGTTTGTCATTTCTTTGATTCGCTTTGACTCGGATGAAATCGCACTCACTGCTTCATCTAATACCTCTGGCTTGTCTTTCCCCCATCTTTTCAATAGCTGGGCGTAACTGTCAATTACAGTAAGAGGGGTTTTTAACTCATGAGAGGCGTCAGAGACAAATTGCTGTTGTTTCTCATAGTTTTCCTTTAACAAATCAATCATGTGATTAAACGTTCGTCCCATCTCAGTGAGTTCATCTTTTGCTTTTTCGTTAATATCAATCTTTTTAAACGTACCTTCTTCCCGGATTTGGTTCATTGTTTTTACCAGAGCCTGTATTGGGATTAATATAAAGTTACTTAACGATCGGCCGGCAAAATAACTAGGGACGATAATAAAGAGCGAAGCAATGATTAATATAACGCGTAAAATCCCCAGTGTCTCTTCGTATAATGTAAGGGGCTCATACATTTCAAGACTAACCACTTCCCCATCCGACCAAATCATTGGAACTCTTGCCACCGCAAATGATCCCATATTTGTTTCCAGTTTCGCTGTCATTTCTTCTGCAGTGTACTGTCCGTCCAATTGATTTAATAATTGATTTCTTGCAGTTACGGAAACGGTGATACTCGATGATTCATCAATAACCCGTATCATTCCTTCTCCTGATACAGATGCCCTTAAGTATTCTCTTGGTTGCCAATTATCTGTACTAGGTTCTAATGCTTCCACTAAGGATCTAGCCTGATTTTGTGTACGTGCAAGCTCTGCATTCATGGTGTAGTATCCGAATAAAAAGTAAATACTTGTATTCACTAAAATCAAAATAATAAAAAGCATTACAGTAGAAATCAGTGTAATGCGTTGTGAAATTTTCATGATTCTTTCTCCTTCATCACATAACCAACTCCACGTACAGTCTGAATAATTTCCGTCCTAAACCCTCGATCCATTTTATTTCTTAAATAACGAATATAAACGTCTACCACATTCGTATCTCCAAAGTAATCAAACCCCCATACTTGCTCAAGTATTTGGTCTCTTGAGAGAACCTGATGGTTATTTTTCATTAAATAGACTAGTAAGTCGAATTCTCTTGGCGTGAGTTCAATATGTTTATTCGACCGGGTGATTTCCCTGGTTCCAAGGTTAACTTTTAAATCCGAATATTGTAAAAGGTTCTCCTCTATCGACTGATCAGCTTGAGTTGAAGCAACTTTGTTATTCCGACGAATCAACACTCGCATTCTAGCAAGTAATTCTTCGATTTCAAATGGTTTCGTTACGTAATCATCGGCTCCTTGATCTAGTCCGGTAACTTTATCAACGATCGCATCTCTTGCCGTCAACATGATTACGGGAACTGAAATTTCTTCTTTTCGAAGTCTCCGCAATATTTCGATTCCACTCAGCCCAGGCAACATGATATCTAACAAGACAAGATCCCAGGCATCAGGTGTCGCTATTAATAACTGCCAAGCTTCAAGCCCATCATTAACGACCGTTGTCTGGTAGCCTTCATACTCCAATTCCAGCTTGATCACTCTGGCTATTTTCTCTTCATCCTCTACGATAAGAATTTTTACCTTTTCCATCCGAATCACCCCGCTTCTACCGAATTGAATTGATTCCATTATAGTCTTTGGTTTCAAAAAGCGCATTATTTATTTAAGAAAAACGCGTAGCGTCTTTTCTTAAACGCAACGTTATACCTTTCGAGTAGCACCTACGTAATGCGTGTAGGTGCTACTCGAAAGGAGGTGATCTTCCTTGCTACGTGCGACTGAAGGCAGTTGCCTTCTTATTATCTTTTAAAAAAAGCACTGAAAAAGTCAAATCAACTTTTTCAGTACCCTATATGCAAAATCTATCCTCGTTTTTCTTCTTACTTTCCAAACTTTGTTGCAAAAGCTGTATAAACTGCTGGTACAAGAATAACAGTGAGCACTGCTGAGAATAACAACCCTGATATGATTGAAATAGCCAGCGGAGTAAATAAAACATCCCCACTTAGCGCTACCGGTGTAAGGGCACCGATTGCAGTGAACGCCGTTAATAAAATCGGTCGTAAACGAACTCTCCCTGCTTCAATAACTGCTTCTTCAATATTCATCCCCTCATCTCGACGTTGCTTGATAAATTCGAGAAGAACAATCGAATTTCTTACCACAATACCGGAAAGAGACACAATTCCCATTAAAGCCATGAATCCCAAGCCTGTTTGCGTGAGAAACAATCCAATCATCGCCCCTGCTCCAGCGATATAAATCGTACTAATCACTAACAGTGGAATGCTTAATGAATAAAATTGAATCGCCATAACAATATAAATTAAAAACATCACAACAATAAACAATGTGGCCAATTCAAGAATAAAGTCCGTGCGTGCTTCAGTTTCGCCGCCTAAGCTCACGGTATAATCAGATCCGGCTGATGCTTGCAAATCTTCTGTGATTGTTCCTATCTCGGACTCCAGAACATCATCGTTGTCATCCGCCGGAAAGACTCTTACAGTAATCGTGCGAACTCCTTCATCACGAATAATCTGCGGAATCTCCTCCACTTCTGTTGCATCTAGTAACGTCTCTAGTACAATAAGTTCTGGAGGACCCGCTTCTCCATTTCCCTGACTTGGTATAACGATCTCTGACAAATCCAATTCATCATTTTCTTCGAGTCTGTCCAACGTCAGTTGAAGATCAATCACTTCTTCTCCTGTACGGAATGTCATTAACGGAATTCCTTCTGTACGAATCCCAATTTGCTCACTTATTTGTGCTAAAGTAATCCCTTGTTCTTCTAATTCTTCTCGAACCGGTTCGTAAACAATGGTCGGTCGCAGTGGCCCCATATCATCTAGAACAGTACCACTTTCTTCTAAATTCCGAATTTCTGTCTGCAGCTGGTTACTCATCTCAATCAACGTATCTACTTCCGGACCTTGTAACGCGATCGCAATCGGAGCTCCTACCGGGGGACCTGATTCGATCGTCGTTAATTCTATTTCAGCATCTGAAAACTCCTCTTGCAATGGCTCTGTCCACCTAGAGATTGTTTCTACTGCTGATTGCTTTTCTCTGTCCACCCGCAGCAACAGGTTCCCTGTCTCATTTCCCCCGTTCGTGATACCATCACCGAACAATGGAGGTAATCCATTGCCCGCGTAAACAGCCGTTTCATTAATAAATTCATCATCTGCTAAAATAAAATCTTTCATTTCCAGTAAAGTACTTTCGGTTTCCTCTATTGTTGTTCCTGCTGGTAATCGAACTTCAACTGTCACCTCTGCTCTATCCGTGCTCGGGAAAAACTCTACAGGAATAAAAGGAATCAATGCATAAAAGCATGTCGTAATAATAAAACCAAAGATAGCTACTTTCCATGGGTGACGGACGACCCGTTTTAAGATAGAATCACTATACCAATTTGCCAACCGGTCCAATTGAATTCCTAATAGTCCTTCTTTAGGCACACGGTGTGACTTTTCTTTTTTACGCCGTTGTTTTTTCTCTCTCCACACAAGAAAAATAGGCACAAACGTTAAAGCTACGATCGTTGAAGCTAAAATAGTCATGATTAAAACTGTTGGAAGTGCCCGTATAAAGTCTCCATTTGCCCCTGAAATAAATACAAGTGGCAAAAAGGTAAAAACAATGGCTAATGTAGAAGTAATAATTGAGATGCGAACTTCTTTACTTCCTTGCAGCGCACCTTCTAAAGGTCCTAATCCTTCCCGGTATTTATTACGTATGTTATCGCCAACTACGATCGCGTCATCCACTAATATACCGAGTGCAATGATCAAACCGATAATAGAAATTTGGTTTAAACTCACATTAAAGAATGGTAATGGAATGAGTCCTATTAATACGGAAGTTGGTATAGCCAAGGCAACTACCAAAGCAGATGAAAAGCTTAAACCTAATAAAGACACGACAATGACGGAAACTACCGCTAATAGAAATGAAATCGACAAGTTACTGAATATCTCATCCACTATCGTTTTTTGAGTATAAAATAACTCAAATTCAACTTCTTCAGGGAGCTCCGCAGATAAATCTACCATTCTATCGTTAACATCATCATGTAAGTTTGGTATGTGAACATCGCTTCCTGTTGTAACCGTAAACGATACCGCAGATTCATCCTCGTATGTGATTAAATCTTCCGGTGTTTCATTTTCCATTCCTATAGAAGCAATGTCCTCTAAATAAACGGCATTGTCGTCAGGATTACGTCCAATGAAGATTCCACCTATCTCTTCTTCACTTTCTAGTACAGCCAGTGCTAATTGGACATTCTCCCCATTGATCTCCTGTAAGCCAAGCGGTTGCGTATTGAGTTCTTCTTCCACAGCTTCAATGACATTAGGAATCTCAAGGCCATTTTCAAATAGTTCCTCTGAATCTATATTAATCTGGTAGTTTTGATCGGGAAACCCTTTCACAATGGTGTTCTCTACCCCGGGTATTGCTTCAATCTCCCTTTGCCACCCATGAATAATATCTTTTAATTCATATAATTCTTCTCTATCACTACTTTTCACATGGTAGCTTGATAACGCACCAAGTCCACCGGATTGAGATAGATTAGGCGTACTTACCTGTTCAGGCAGCTTGCTTTCTGCACCATTTATTGCCTGTTGAATTTCCATAAACACTTCAGTTCCATTGACTCCGTCTTGAAGCCGGAGAACAATATTCGAGAATCCCGAAGTAGATACAGAATTAATTTCATCAATCCCATCGATATTTTCAAGTGCATTTTCTATAGGTATCGTTACTTGCTGCTCAACGTCCTCAGGTGTTCCACCGGGATAAACCGTTGAAACAGTTCCAATATCTAAAGATATCGTCGGTATTTCCTTTTGTGGAAGTTGAAATAACGTTAATGTCCCTATTGCAATGAGCAGCAGTACAAACACCATTGTGATTTTTGGCCTTTTTATGATTGTATTAAACATTCTTACTTCCCCCTATTCCACTATAAAATGACAGTTGTGTCACTTTCACATAAAAAAAGAGACGCCAATCTGTTCACGACGAGTAGAGCAATGTTTTAGTAGTTCCGAATATGCTCCGTTCATTATATACCTTTCTTTTCAAAAAGGCTCGAATCTTAACTCTTTTTCTTTATTTTTTTAATCCGGACATGAGTAGTTGATAGACTTCATTTACCCATTCGTCAAGTGTTTCATGATGAACAGGAATTTGAACCGTTGACATGACTAAGCCTACAATGGTTTTCATATGAATATCATCGCGGACGACACCTTTCATTTGACCGGCCTTTAACGTTGCCTCTATTTTAGCCTTCATCTTTATGAATAGACCAAACATCTTTTTCGTGTTTTCTTCTACTGCAGGCGAGGCCTTTTTATCAATGTAAGGCATTATTTGCAGCATTTGATGCATATTTGCATACTTAGACCACAATCTGATTAATTCTTTAACTGGTTCTTCTTCTTGATCGACATTATCCATTTGAGCGACCGCATTTTCTAACAAGTGCACCATGTAATCAGTAACTAGCTCTTCTTTTTTCGTATAATAATTGTAGATGGTACTTCTTGCCACTCCTAAGCGGGCAGACAAAGCTTTAAAGTGAAAGCCACTATACCCTGACTCCATGATGAGTTTTTCCGTTTCCTTAAATAACATTGCCTGATCGATTGTTTTTTTTCGACTCATCCTTACTAGGACTCCTTTTTCTTTATCTCTATTTCATCCGTATATATTCTACATTATCTCAAAAAATACAAGATGTACAATCATTTCATGAGGGAAGGCAATAAATAAATTGATGATTAATCTCTATTACCAAGTATACCGCCCCACTTTTTAAATGTTTCTATAATTCTTACTTTGAAGTTGAAGCCATTTTTAGGTATGATTAGATATTAGGGGGAGGGGAAATATGGAAACATGGTATTATATTGATTCAGGTAACAGGTCTCCTTCTTATAACATGGCCTTAGATGAAAAATTAATGAATTGGCATAAGGAAGGAACTATTCCTCCGGTCATTCGTTTTTATGGTTGGCAACCCGCCACTTTATCCTTAGGATATTTTCAACGCGTTGAAAAAGAAATTAATATGGAGGAAGTAAAACGGCATTCCCTTGGATTCGTAAGAAGATCGACTGGTGGAAGGTCTGTTTTACATGATGATGAACTTACTTACAGCGTGATTGTGTCGGAGGATCATCCCCGAATGCCAGAATCCGTCACCGAAGCTTATCGGATTATTTCTGAAGGCCTGTTACAAGGCTTTCGACTTTTAGACCTCCAAGCAGAGTTTTCAATTCCTAAGACCGATGAGGAAAAAAAAGCGCTCAAGCAACCAAGATCTTCTGTTTGTTTCGATGCTCCTTCTTGGTACGAGCTCGTTGTCGAAGGGCGTAAAGTTGCCGGCAGTGCTCAAACAAGATCTAAAGGGGTCATCCTTCAGCATGGCTCGATTATTTTATCGATCGATGAAGAGAAATTATTTGATTTATTTAATTACTCGTCTGAAAAAGTTAGACGAAGGATGCAACATAGTTTTTCAAAAAAAGCAGTGGCAATCAATGAACTACTTGAAGTGTCAGTCTCATTGGCTGATGTAAAAGATGCTTTTAAAATAGGGTTTGAAAAAGGTTTAGACATTCATTTGGAATCTTTTCAATTAACTAATGAGCAAGAACAGGAAGTATTAAAATTAGCCTCAGAAAAGTATGAACAGGATCGTTGGAATTACAAACTTTAAACGAGTAAAGTGAGGAGTGTTTATTCATGGCAACAAAACGGGAAGAACACGTTCGTAAACCAGACTGGTTGAAAATTAAACTGAATACAAATGAATCATACACAGGATTAAAGAAGCTAATGCGGGAAAAAAACCTACATACCGTCTGTGAAGAAGCAAAGTGTCCGAACATTCACGAATGCTGGGCAGAGCGGAAAACAGCAACATTTATGATTCTCGGAGATATTTGTACAAGAGCATGCCGATTCTGTGCTGTTAAGTCGGGGTTACCGAATGAACTTGATGAACAGGAGCCGGAAAGAGTTGCCGATTCTGTTAGTATTATGGATTTAAAACACGTCGTAATCACGGCGGTCGCCCGTGATGATTTAAATGATAAAGGGGCCACTATCTTTGCCGAAACTGTTCGGGCAATTCGTAGAAAAAGTCCTTTCACCACTGTGGAGGTTCTTCCGTCAGATATGGGTGGAAGCGAGGAAAACTTACGCATTTTAATGGATGCACGTCCAAACATTTTTAATCACAATATAGAAACTGTTCGTCGTCTAACCCCGACAGTCCGAGCGATAGCGACTTATGAACGAACCTTGGAAGTTCTTCGTCGCTGTAAAGAGATGCATGCTGATATCCCTACTAAATCGAGTGTGATGTTAGGTCTAGGCGAGACGAAAGAAGAGATCCTCGAAACAATGGATGATCTGCGTGCAGTTGATGTAGATATATTAACGTTAGGTCAATACATGCAGCCTACTAAAAAACATCTAAAAATTAAAAAATACTGGACACCGGAAGAGTTCGCTGAGCTTCGGGACATCGCATTCTCAAAAGGATTTAAACACTGTGAATCTGGTCCTCTCGTTCGGTCTTCCTATCATGCGGATGAGCAAGTGAATGCAGCACAAGAAAACATTCAATCTGCTAAATAAGTATCTGCTAGTACCCACGACAAATACTATCGTGGGTATTTTTCTGTTCATTTCACCTTGAAAACGGTTACTTATTGAATCCAAAACTTTCTGATTGCCTTCATATCTACTTACATGCTATGTTTTTAATGGAGTAAAGATAATTTTTGAGGAGGTTCTTTTTTTATGCTTAATTTTTCCAATACGATTCGAAAAGCATCACTATTGGGTGCTTTATCGACGACTCTCATACTCACTGCTTGTGGTAGTAATGATGAAGAAGTATCTCAATGGGATGAGATCCAAGAAGAAGGAACATTAACTGTTGCTACATCCGGGACTCTCTTCCCTACATCGTTTTATTCTGATGAGACTGAAGAGTTAACAGGGTTCGAAGTAAAGATTGCACGTGAAGTTGCTGCCCGCCTTGACTTAGACATTGAGTTTACGGAGATGGGTTTCGACGGGATGCTGACTTCCATTAATAATGATCAAGTTGATTTTGCTGTGAACGACATTGATATAAGTGAGTCCCGCGAAGAAGACTTTTTGTTTTCCGATCCATATAAATTCTCATATGGCAGCATGGTCGTTCGCGAAGGTGACTATTCCGGCATTGAAACGATGGAAGATTTAGAAGGTAAACGTGCGGGTGGTGCTGCAACTACTATCTATACGCAAATTGCGGAAGGGTATGGTGCCGAAGCCGTCACCTATGACAACGTCACAAATGACACTTATTTACTTGATGTAGAAAACGGCAGAACGGACGTTATCTTAAACGATTACTATTTGCAAACAATGGCCGTAGAAGCTTTACCGGAAATTGCGGTAACCGTTCACCCTGAATTATTTTACCGTCCAAATAATCAAGGAATTATTATGAAAAAAGAAAATACTGAGCTCCAGGAAAATATAAACTCTGTCATTCAAGAAATGCTTGAAGATGGCACAATCACAGAGTTATCCGAGCAATTCTTCGCTGGCCAGGATGTATCTAAAGAACCGGATATTGATTTCGCAGTCGAAGAGTAAGGAGAGCCATGATGTTTGATATAAGATTAGCGATTGAGTCAATCCCATATATCATGCAAGGAATAGGTTATACGTTATTTATTTCTCTGACAAGTATGGTGCTAGGGCTTTTGTTAAGTCTTTTTCTAGCCCTTGCACGAATGTCGGATAATGCTCTATTAAGGTGGCCCGCCCGCACTTATATTTCTTTCATGCGAGGGGTTCCGATACTTATCATTCTATTTATGCTGTACTTCGCATTTCCGTCTATCGGTTTACAATTCAATGCTGTAACCGCAGCAGTTATCGGTTTTAGTTTAAATAGTGCTGCTTATATGGCCGAAATTAATCGATCTGCTATTGCCGCTGTGCCGAAAGGGCAATGGGAATCAGCTCGATCCCTTGGGTTTTCCTACTGGCTTATGCTGCGTCGTATTGTTTTACCCCAAGCTACACGAATTGCTATCCCTCCCACTTCAAACGTGTTACTCGATTTAATAAAAGCTTCTTCTTTAGCCGCAATGATCACCGTGCCTGAAATTTTTAACATGGCCAAAATCATTGGTGGAAGAGAAATGGACTTTTTAACGATGTACATGTTAGTAGCATTGATTTATTGGGGTGTTTGTTCGTTGATGACTGTATTGCAAGATTACCTAGAGAAACGATTTGAGAAATACGGAGAATTATAAGAAAAACGCGTAGCGTCTTTTGGTAAATACAGCGTTATCTTATGCATTATCTGTAAATAAAAGACAAGGTCCCCCTTAAAAGATAAGGAGTGGATCTTGTTTTTTATTAAGATAGAGGGACACTTCTTTTTTTCGGTGTGTAAAATAAAATAGTAAGGCCTAAAAAAATAAAAAACACGCCTATGATCGCCGTTAGGGTAAGAACCTCCCCAACGACCAACACACCAAGCATCGCGGCAGTCAAAGGTTCTGCCAGAGATAACGTCACTGCAACAGAAGCACGGACACCCATCAGCCCTTTGACGAACAAAAGGTACGCAAGTGCAGTTGCTATGATACCTAAGTGAAGAACCACCATAGCACCGTTAAATTGCAGCACCCAGCTTACATCGAATACAAATAATAAAGGCGAGAGAAACAAAGCGGATAACGAAAATACTACCGCTACTGCCATTTCTGAAGGCAGTTTCAGGATAATTTGTTTATTTATCAACGTATAGCAAGAGAAAGCCACCCCCGCTCCAATTGCCATTAAAAATCCAAGAGGATCTAACTGGATATTCCCATCGGTAGCAAACAGAAGGATACACCCTATAATTGATAAAACAGTCGCCAGCCACCATTGTCTGTCCGGTCTTCGTTTATAAACGAGTAATTCTATTAGTCCAGTAAGTATTGGTGCACTCCCTATGGCTATGACTGTCCCTATAGCTACGCCAGTCACGGAAACGGCTGAGAAAAATAATGGTTGATAGGCTGCCATAGCTACTGCCGCCATTAAAATAGCTTTAACAGGCCATTGAATGCTTTTGTCTCTTTTTTGAAAGATAACCAAAAGGAATAAAACAGAACCTCCCACCGCCAAACGCATCGTTCCAATTGCGATTGGATGTGCATTTTCTGGTGCGAAAAATTGCGCTGTACCTGTTGTTCCCCAGAGCATTGCTCCAAATAGCACTAGAAAAAATGATCCCTTCTTCACGTCTGTCACGTCCTTTGAACGGTAAGATTAATATGTATGCACCATTTTAATTATACTATCATGTTCTCCTTTCCGATAGATTGTTTCTTTATTCGAGGCACTTAATCCGTTCTAGGTGGACACTTTCGCCTCTTCAATTCTTCTCAAAATATAGTTTATAAAAACAACAGTTAAATACTACGATAAAAGATGAATCCAATCATTTTTTATCGACCTTTTGTTTTCCCACCGGGTCATGTTAAGTTTTACATAAATGGTTATCTCCCCCCTTATTATGTTTATTTTTTTCGAATAGTGGGATATTAGAATATTGATATATTGAGAGGAAGATCATAATGGAGCGACTTTTATTTATAATGCTGTTTTTTGTATTACTTCTTACTGCATGTGGCAACGGTAATGAGGAACTTGATCCAAATGAAGAGAGTATGGATGTCAATTTTAATGAGAATATAAGCGCCGATCTTAACGACAATGAATTAGACCTCGTTGAAAATAATCAGACGAGTATCGAGGATCAGGATACACAAAACGGATCAAAGGAAAGTTCTTCATTTGATTATGGTGTGGATGACTTTGACTTAGGTTTGGAATTTCAAGATGGGGATGAATGGGATTACGATTATGATTATGAGGAGGACAAGGAAGCAGAAATTGAAAAAGAAAATGGTGAGAAGATAGAAATATCCGGCCCTGAAGCCATTGAAGAAATTGAAATAATGCTTCAAGAAATACAAATCACTCCGCCCACATCTGAAGACGATGCTATTGCCGAGATTTTAAACCACTTAACGGTAAGTGAACAGGATTTATTAAGTTTTGAACTAGAAATTGATTTCAATGATGGAGAAGAGCTTGATGTTAGTCGAAGTTACTAAACTTAGGTTGAGAAAAAGAAAGTGCCTTAAGATCGCATGGATCAGAGGCACTTTTAAAAATTATTATAAACTGTCAAATTACCAAAAGTCAGACATTCTGCTTACTTTATGACAACGCACTTGTTAACTGTGGGACAATTTGTTTTTTACGTGATACAACACCTGGCAATGTAGCTTGATTATTATCTAGCTTAACATCAAATGCCTTTTCAACAGCTTGTTTTTCAGCACCAACAGCAAGAATAACTGAATCATTTTCTAAAATATCAGTCACTGCTAAAACGAATAAACCTAATCCTTTTTCTGCAATGGTCTTAGCCATCTCTTGTTCGACTTCTGCTTTACGGCCTAACACATCTTCTGTGTCGACAACGTTTACTTGGGAAACTTCCACTTTATGAGATCCCATTGTGAATTCCTTCGCATCAATCGTAAGCAATTGCTTTACTGACTTTTCACTCATATCCGCGCCAGCCTTAAGCATTTCAAGCCCATATTCCTCTACATTCATCTCCGCGATAACAGCTAATTCTTTTGCCGCTTCAACATCTTCGTCTGTACACGTTGGAGACTTAAATAATAATGAATCGGAAATGATTGCCGAAACCATGAGACCAGCCATTTCTTTCGTAACTTTTACACTATTTTCTTTATAAAGTTTGTTTAATATCGTAGCCGTACAACCTACGGGCTCTGCACGATAATATAACGGGGCTTCCGTTTCAAAATTCGCAATACGATGGTGATCAATAACTTCTAAAACCTGAACCTGGTCCAAATCCTTTGCGCTTTGCTGACGCTCGTTATGATCAACCAATATTACTTGATTCACTTCATTTGAAACACTCTCTACGAAACGAGGTGCTTTTATCTTGAAATGATCCAAAGCATATTGCGTTTCCCCATTTACTTCACCAAGTCTAACCGGTTCTATAGCCATTCCAAGCTTGGATTTCAAATCTGCATACACAATAGCGGAGCAGATAGTATCTGTATCCGGATTTTGATGTCCAAAAACTAACACATTTTCATTACTCATGCACAAGACACTCCTTCTTTAACTAACATTCATTAAGGGTAATTTTATCATGTTAAAGGTGTGTATGTCACTATATCCGACAAAAGTGATGCGAATTTTATTGAATTGCATGAATGTATTAAAAAGGCTAATGGAGCTATAGTGAATCTTGGTGCCATTTACACGAACGTGGCAGGCTGAGTGTCGTTATAATCTTTCTATAACGACACTCAGGGCATCAAACGCTTCTGAATGTCACTTTCCGCTTCTTACAGTAACATTCGATCTGGTGCCATCGGTGTAAGTGTCACTTATAGACTTCTATCTTTCTTTTTGAACACAAATACCGTAAAATCTAAGAATTTAATACATTCAAAAAACTATTCCAGTTATTGCTGCTGGAATAGCCCCCCTCTTCATCTATACACGGCTTTCTTTTTTTGAGGCATACAATTCTTCTAATTCCGTTAACGTCAGTTTTTCTATTGCTCCTCTACTTATTCCTAATTGGGCCAACCTCTTTATTAAAAACTCTCTTTTTTTCTTAATAGCTTCTTGAATGTATTTGGACATTCTTAACGCCTCCCATCCTCAGGTAACCATGTATATTCAACTTCCTTATGATCATTCATTACATCTATTTATCAATATATGTCGCTTCCTCAAGTTTTGCTTGGCTAAATACGATTGTTAGGAGGATTCAATTCGTCCTACAATACTCGGAAAACAATCACCACAAATACTATTTAACAATGATTCCCATTATAAAATATGATGATGATATCTAATCTGTGAATGGAGTGTTCGGATTGTTTATTTAAGAAAACGCGTAGCGTATTTTGTTAAATACAGCGTCAGCTTCCGTCGCCCCGAGTAGCACCTACTCAGTGCGTGTAGGTGCTACTCGAAAGGAGGATAATTTTCCCTTGATACTTGCGGTGTGAAGGTAGCTGTCAATTTAATAAATACTTATTTCTGAAACAAAGACGATTGTAGTGAAACAGGGTACTGCCGATAAAGTAGTCGATCGATTTAGTGGGGAAGGCATCATTGAACAATCAGAAGGATTTATAGATCTTAGTGTTCTTGTAAAAGAGTCACGCAAAGGAAACGATAAAGTAGTTGTTCTTATTCGATGGGAGTCTGAAGCTTCATGGAAACAGTGGGAAAAAAGCGAAGCACATATTAATATGCACCGTCAAAATCGAGGGAAACCGAAACCTGATCATATCGTCGATTCATCACACGATACGTATCATGTTCGCGGCGTTAAAACTGCGTCAGCAAATTAAACGATATTGGCCATTTAAATATAATCTCAATAAAACGCCCACCTTTCGAAAATGCAAAAGGTGGGCAGTTACTTGACTTAAATAATAACTTCTTAAGACGTCTATGCCGTTTTTCTTATAAGTAAAGTATAAGATGACACCTATCTTTACGCCACACGCACCAAGGGAAACCCACCCTTGTTACTTAAATGATGGTGGCAAAAGATCACGCTGTATTTAATAAAAGACGGCAATGCCGTTTTTCTTAGTCTAAATCTCTTCCGTTCGTCTCAATTACTTTTTGATACCAGTAAAAACTGTCTTTGCGGCTTCTGTCCAATGTTCCATTACCATAGTCATCCTGATCAACATAGATAAATCCATAACGCTTGGACATTTCAGAAGTAGAAAAACTGATTAAATCAATCGGTCCCCATGCCGTGTATCCCATTAGGTCCACACCATCTGCAACGGCTTCTCTCATTTCACGAATATGCTCACGTAAATATGCCATTCGGTACTCGTCATGAATACTGCCATCTTCCTCCACTTTGTCAAATGCACCCAATCCATTTTCAACGACAAACAAAGGTTTTTCGTAACGATCAGTGAACATATTTAATAATGTACGTAAGCCTTTCGGATCGATCTGCCAACCCCAGTCAGAAGCTTCAAGGTAAGGATTCTTCAAGCTGCTCATTATATTTCCGGCTACTCTTTCTCCTTCCGTTTCTGGACGAGCAGAGACAGATGACATGTAGTAACTTAATGCCACGTAGTCCACAAGATTCTCCTGCAGAACTTTCTCATCCGACTCATCCTTCTCGATAACAATTCCATTATCATCAAAAAAGCGAGTCATGTACGCAGGATAGTGTCCTCTTGCCATTACATCCGTGAAGAAGAACGTATTCCGTTGATCATTAAGTGCTTCTAGAACATCTTCTGGGTGTGTTGTGTTCGCATAGTTAAGCATCCCAATCACCATACATCCAATTTGACCATCCGGAATAGTTTCATGTAAAGCTTTAACAGCTTTTGCACTCGCAACAAACTGATGATGAGCTGCCTGAAACTTAGCTTGTAAAATATCCTCATCCTTTACTTGATCACGTAAAAATGCCCCACCAATATATGGACTCATCATAATGGCATTAATTTCATTAAAGGTAATCCAGTATTTCACTTTATCTTTAAAACGAGTAAACACCGTTTGCGCATAGCGTTCAAAGAAATCAACTAGTTTTCGGTTTGTCCATCCTCCGTACTCCAAGGCTAAATGAACTGGTGTTTCATAGTGTGACAACGTGACAACTGGTTCAATTCCTTGTTTATGCAATTCATCAAATAAATCATCATAAAATTTGAGGCCTGCTTCATTCGGTTCCAAATCGTCTCCATCCGGAAAAATTCTTCCCCAAGAAATAGATACACGTAGTGTCTTAAAACCCATTTCTTTAAATAGAGCTATATCTTCTTTATAGCGATTATAAAAATCAATTCCGTATCTTTTTGGATAATCTTTATCATTTTTATT
Organism: Salipaludibacillus neizhouensis; assembly: GCF_002886185.1. Lineage (GTDB taxonomy): Bacteria > Bacillota > Bacilli > Bacillales > Salisediminibacteriaceae > Salipaludibacillus > Salipaludibacillus neizhouensis. The sequence continues at coordinate 369,507 of NZ_KZ614148.1, read as the reverse complement.
CGCTAATGCCTCTTTTACTTCCTCAGTAGTAGGAAATGGCAGCTTCATTTTTTTACGATCCTCTGGACGAACGACTTTTACAACGTCACTAATATTTGGTCCTTTCCCATCCTTGTCGTACGAACCTTCTACTTGGTTAGCAGCGATTGCTCCACCCCACATAAAATTTTCTGGAAATCCTTTTATACTCATACTATCCCCAACCTTTCAAGTCAATTATATTAAGTATTTCTCCTACCAAATCTTTATTTGTTTGCTCTAAATATCTCATCTCCGAGATTTTTAAAAAACCTAAATCACGCCAATGAAAGAGCGCAGTAAAAGCTCCATTGGTTCGTAACTTAGGTTTTGCCTGATTTACAGTAACAATCCTTAGTTGGATGTTTTATTATTTAATTGATGTCTATTTGCCACGCGATGAACATGGAGTGTTAAATAGACCTTTTCATCCTTTGAAACTCGCCAATTATGTGCCTTTTCTATATACATCGCTATTTTTTCACTGCACTGAAATGCTTCCTTATACTTCCACTTGACCTGGTCATATAAAAAGTCATCTGGATTGTCTGCGTCTTGTCCCTCTTCTTTCATTAACCGAAAAGAGAAAAAACGTAGATGTGTCAGAAATCTTTCATAATTAATCGATCCCTCATCTAACTCCATGCCGAAATGGTATTTAACAATATTAAGAATATCATTAACCATTTCTGTTGCTAAAACCATTGATTCTAATCCCTCACCGGATATTTGACTGTTGAGAAGGTGGAGTGCAATGGATCCTGCTTCATCATCTTCCAGTCGATACCCCGTATCTTCTTCGATGATGTCTAAGGCATGTCGTGCAACTTCATACTCTTGCTTGTAAAATTTACGTATTTCCCATAATAGAGGATTTTTTAATTGCATCCCTTGCTTATGTCTCGTAATAGCAAAACTTAAGTGATCAGTTAAAGCAACATATAAAAAATCGTCTAATTTAGTCGATAGCCGTGATTTTGCATAGGATATTATTTTGTCAGAGAGTTGCAAGTACTTTTCCGATACATCACTTAGTAGCTCAGCTAGCTTATCGGACACATCATCGCTTTCAAGAACAAATGTTTTCTCAATTTTAGACGAGTCAACCAAGTCCCCCACTTTTTTCTGAAATGCTAACCCTTTACCCATGACTACTAATTCTTGATTATCATTCTCTGTTAACACGACGTTATTGTTTAAAACCTTTTTTATATCCATTTGCACTCCTCCTTTCTTGTTAAGGCTTTCTGGAACATAAAAAAACCTAAATTCACTAAGAGATCCCACACTTGTGAGTTCCTCCAGAAACTTAGGTTTTGCCTGCCGAACAGTAACAATCCATATATATGAGAAATTTATTGTAAGCGATTAACTAATTACAATTTACCATTTCATATTTAGTCATGTCAAGTATTTATAAACACCGTAAGAATGTTTACTTGACTACCCCACCATATATTATTTATACTTACTTAAAGTAAGTAACCAAAAGGAGGAAATAGTAATGGGATTTCATCAGCCACCTTCAACTTTTGTTAACGAGATACAATTAAAAGTAACTGATTTTGAACGTTCGTTAACTTTTTATCAAGACATGTTAGGATTTCAAATTTTAGATCAAACCGGTGAACTCGTTCGTTTAACAGTCGATGGGGAAAAACCACTAATAACATTAACAAGGCCGGACGATATCCTTCCAAAACAACCAAGAACCACCGGTTTATATCACTTTGCAATCTTGTTACCAGACCGGGTATCTCTGGGGGCTTTGTTGCAACATCTAGTTAGACAAAAATATCCACTTCAAGGCGCTTCAGATCATCTGGTGAGTGAGGCCGTTTATTTAGCTGATCCGGATGGGAATGGGATTGAATTATACATTGACCGCCCATCATCTGAATGGACCTGGTCCAATGGTGAAGTAAAAATGACAACGGATCCTCTTGATGCTGAGAGCTTATTAGCAGAAGGAGCCAGTTTAATATGGAAGCAACTCCCGGCTGGAACAGTATTAGGTCATATCCATATGCATGTATCGGACTTTCGTGATATAGAAGATTTTTATTGCACAGGTTTAGGTTTTGAGGTAGTCACGAAGTTTGGTGATCAAGCGTTATTTATCTCTTCTGAAGGATATCATCATCACATCGGACTAAACACATGGGCAGGTGTGGGTGCATCAGCACCACCTGAAAACAGTGTTGGAATCACTTGGTTTGAAGTCGTATTCCCGAGCAGTGATGCAAAACATAAAGCAATCGAACGATTAGAAAAACTAGACTTTTCCATCGAGGAAAAAGATAATGAATTTTATACGAGCGACCCTTCTAAGAATAAAATTAAGTTATCTGTTTTTTAGAAGAGGATGTTCAAAAAGGTGTTTTTTACCTTTTTGAACATCCTTTATACAATGAGTGATGCCGCTGCATTGTCTTAAGCCTGATCTGAGTGGTTTTCTCAGAACAGGCGTGCAGCGTGTATTGCCATTGAACAGACCTTTCTGAACATACTTTAGAAGTAACTTTACCACAAATAAAAGGTGTGTCCGTAAGGCATTTAGCCTAACAAACACACCTTTTAAACACTGTGGTAGTTTTTCGTATATGTTTTTCTTGAAAAAATAGCAAAGAAAACTATGCCACTTTCCTATTACACACTAAAGTACCGTCCTTCTGGATGGGCAAATACCATCGCAGACACACTTGCTTCAGGTTCCATCATGAATTCGTCCGTTAACTCCACACCGATTTTGGATGGGTTAAGAAGTCTGAACAGCTTCGCCTGATCTTCCAGGTTCGGGCAGGCAGGATAACCAAATGAGACACGAACGCCTTGATAACGTGCTGAAAAGCGCTCTTTCATCGTAAAGTCAGGTGAATCAGGGAATCCCCATTTGTCACGTATTAACTGATGAATTCTCTCAGCAAACGCTTCGGCCACTTCTAAGGCTACTGCCTGAATCATATGACTCTCTAAATAATCTCCTGCTTCCTTCGCTTGCTCAGCAAGGTTACGCACACCTTTCCCCGCAGTAACTGTCATGAAAGCAACATGATCCATTACACCGCTGTCTACCGTACGTAAAAAGTCGGCGAGACATAAATATGGCTCTTTTTGCTGGCGAGGAAAACTAAATCGCTCCAATACTTTTGTGTGATCTTCTGGATCATACACAATGACATCGTTCTTTCCATCCGATTGAGCTGGAAAAAATCGATACAATCCGTCTGCCGATAGAAAGCCTTCCTTACCCGCACGAGTGATTAAATCATTTGCCTTGTCTTGAAGATCGATTGTTTTTTGGTCATTTCGAGCAAGATTTTTTTTAATATTTCCTTGTATACCAAGATGCTGACCTAACAAAGTTTGCATGTTTATATACGGATGTAAATGTGATAACCGGTAATTTTTTAAAACATGGTAACTATAGTCCTCCGGAATAAACAATGGTGCTTCCTTTGCCACTTTGGAGCGTGGTAATTCCAATGTTGCTGTAGGAGACTTGTCTTTTGACGCATTTCCCTCTGCCTCACTAGCCGTTTTAATCGCTAGCTGTTTCTCCTGATGCGCGATGGTTAGTTGTTCACGATCTGCCGGCCTGGCAAGCTTGTTTGCTAGATCTAATCCATTCATAGCATCCTTCGCATACAAAACAAGCCCTTCATACCCTTTTGATATTTTATTTTCCGTGAATCGTCGCGTTAATGCCGCTCCACCAACTAATATAGGAATGGAAATACCTCTTTCACGTAAATCGTTTGCTGTTAAGACCATTTGCTGTGTCGACTTGACTAACAGTCCTGATAACCCAATTGCATCAGGGGTTTCTCGTTCGACCGCTTCAATCAGCTCATTGGAAGTCACTTTGATTCCTAGATTAACAATTTTAAAGCCATTATTTTTCAAAATAATCTCCACTAAGTTTTTACCAATATCATGGACATCGCCTTTTACCGTAGCTAAAAGATATTTCCCTTTTCCGCGATCATCTTCTTTTTTCTCCATAAATGGTTCTAAATGGGCTACAGCTGCCTTCATTGCTTCGGCACTTTGCAACACCTCAGCCACAATTAGTTCATTATTATTAAATAACTTGCCTACTTCATCCATTCCAGCCATTAAAGGTCCATTAATAATAGATAAAGGGGCATCATACTTCTCGAGGGCTTCATCCAAGTCTTTGAATAAACCTTCTTTTGTTCCCTCTACGATATAGCTGGCCAGACGTTCCTCTAAACTCATCGTCGAAGCTTCAATTTTTACCGCAGGCTTTTTCTCCCGATAGAAAGCCGTGAAGGTAGCTAATGTTTCATCTGTTGTTTCGTACAGAAGCTTATCCGCCAATTCTTTCTCTTCCTTCGAGATCGATCCATACCGTTCTAATTTTTCTGTATTTACAATTGCATAATCAAGTCCTGCTTTTGTGCAGTGATACATGTAGGCAGCATTTAGTACTTCACGACCTAATGGAGGTAAACCAAAAGACACGTTACTGACGCCTAGAATGGTTAAACACTCAGGCATAGCTTCTTTGATTAATCGTATCCCATCGATCGTTGCTTCTGCAGAACCAATATATTGCGCATCTCCAGTACCAACCGGGAAGACAAGCGGATCAAAAATGATATCCTGTGGCGGAATCCCGTATTTATTTACTAACAAATCATAGGATCTTTTCGCAATTTCAAGCTTCCGCTCTGCCGAAACTCCCATCCCTATTTCATCAATCGTTCCGACAACTACTGCAGCTCCGAACCTTCTTATCAATGGAGCTACCGCTTCAAATCTTTCTTCCCCGTCTTCTAGATTAATCGAGTTTATAATTGCTTTTCCTTGTGAATACGTAAGTCCTTTTTCGATGACTACTTCATCCGTTGAATCAATCATGAGAGGAACCTTCACTTTATTGACAACGAACTCCAAGAATTTCTCCATGTCTTCCATTTCTTCTCGGTCAGGGTCAGCTACACAAACATCTATTACATGAGCCCCACGCTTCACTTGTGCTCTCGCTATTTCAGAAGCTTCCTCGAATTTTTCCTCTGCGATTAATCGTTTGAACTTTCGGGATCCGATAACATTTGTTCTTTCCCCAACGAGCAAAGGACGCATGGAATCATCATAAACAAGTGGTTCAATTCCTGAAACCATATGGGTTTGATCTACGCGAGGTTGACGAGGCTTATAGCCTGACAGCCTCTCTGTAATCACTCGGATATGTTCAGGCGTTGTGCCGCAGCAACCACCTACAATATTTAACCATCCCTTTTCAGCAAAGCCTTCCAGTTTAGTGGCTAATGACTGAGGAGATTCATGGTAATGTCCCTCTTCATCAGGTAACCCGGCATTTGGATAGCAATGCACATATGTCGAGGACAGGTCTGATAACGAACGTAAATGGTCCTGCATAAACTCAGGTCCAGTAGCACAATTTAAGCCAACTACAGTCGGCTTCATGTGTTCTAAAGAAATATAAAATGCTTCTATATTTTGGCCAGCAAGCGTCGTTCCCATTGGCTCGATCGTTCCAGAAATAATCAGCGGTACCTCTATGTCTCTTTCCGCCTTCACTTCCTCGATTGCCACATAGGCTGCTTTTACATTTCTCATGTCCTGGCTTGTCTCTAAAAGAAGGATATCCACACCGCCATCAAGTAAGCCTTCTACCTGCTCACGGTATGATTCTGTTAATTGCTCGAAGGTTGCTCCTCCCGTAACCGAGAGTGATTTCGTGGTTGGTCCCATTGCTCCAGCTACAAACCGAGGTTTTTCTTCACTGGAAATCGCTCTTGCCTCTGTAACTGCTAATTCTGCCGACTTCTTATTTACTTCATAGGCAATATGTTGCAAATCATAATCTGCCAACACTATGTTTGTCGCACCAAACGTATTCGTTTCAATAATGTCTGAACCCGCTTCTAAATACGCCCGGTAAATATCCGTGATAACATGAGGAGCAGTGATATTTAAATACTCATTACACCCTTCATATTCTTCTCCACCAAAATCATCTGCATCTAGATTTGCATCCTGCAGCATCGTTCCCATGGCTCCATCAAGGACTAATATTCGTTTTTCTAATGCATTTTCAAATGCCGACTTTCCCATGTTGATCGTCCTTTCCTGCCCTCTATTTTAGAGGATATTCACAAGCCAAAATGCTTCATTGTATTATTTTGCAGTTATATCGAAACTTTTATTTGCTTTCATAATATTTTTAGTCAATTCGACTGTCATTTCATAGCGTAAAAAAGGAGTAATTAAGTAAATGCTCGGAAAATATTCTACCGCTGCATCAACTAAGCTTTGGGCAATGGCTAGTCCCTCTCGCTGACTGGCTTCCCGATCCCCTCCATGCTTTGCCATGCTGTCTCTGACTCCTTGCGTTAACTTGATGCCTGGAACTTCATGATGCAAAAATTCTGCATTTCGACTGCTCACTAAAGGCATAATTCCCACGTAAATTGGTACAGGAAGATGCTTCGTCGCTTCGTAAATATCTTTGAATTGCTCTTCACTGTAAACTGGCTGACTCATAAAGTAGTCTGCCCCGGCCTCGATTTTTTTCTCGAGACGAGTTACTTCTCTGTCCAAACGACGAGCGTTTGCATTAAAGGCTGCAGCGACAGTAAACGATGTTTTTTCACCTAAATCTTTTCCAGAAAACGATAGTCCTTCGTTCAACTGCTTCATCATCCGGATAAGATCCATCGAAGCCATATCGTAAACCGAAGATGCTCCAGGGAAGTCGCCAACCTTTGCTGGATCTCCCGTTATCGCAAGGACATCTTGAATTCCCAACGTGTGTAATCCAAGCAAGTGAGATTGCAAGCCGATCATATTACGATCACGACAAGCTACATGCAACAACGGTCGCGCTCCTGAATGCTGTTTCATCAATGAACCTAATGCCAGATTATCAATTCTGGCCGAGGCCAAGGAGTTATCGGCAAGGGTTACCGCGTCTGCCCCAGCATCTTTTATCGCTGCCGCTCCTTCAAGAAATTTCGCCGTTGCGGAAAGAGCTTTCGGCGGGTCTAACTCTACAACAACTGACCGTCGTTTCAGGGGCATTTCCGGGATTCTTTCCAACACTCTATTAGAAGCTACTTTAACGACTTCTTTTCTTTTTGGCTCTTTTACTCGATGCGATTTGTCTTTAACAGGTTGTAAATGAAGATTATTTATTGCACCTCGAATTGCCTGGACATGCTCTGGGGTTGTCCCGCAACAACCGCCGATAAGATGGACGCCTTCTTTTACTAACGGCTCTGTCATGTCTGCAAAATAGGAAGGATTGGATTGGTAGAAAAACTTGCCGTCCCTAACATTCGGCAAACTTGCATTTGGATAGACACATAGAACAGAATCAGTTAAGAGAGGCACTTCTTCTAATGAACGTAACATATGGTATGGTCCCATTCGACAGTTTAAGCCGACAACTTCTACGCCTTCCGCTTCCAATAGTAGCAGAGCATCTGCGAGCGGAGTCCCACCTTGTAAGACACCAATATCTCCTAACGTCACTTGAGCAATAATAGGTTTATTTGTATTTTTTCGCACGTACTTCACGATCTCCAGCAATTCTTGAAAATCATAAAATGTTTCTAATATAAAGCCATCCACATCCGTTTTCAATAGAATATCAACTTGTTGCTTTAAGCTCTGATTTATTTCGTCAGGTTCGTACTCTGTTAAATGAACGCTCCCAATACCACCGATCGTAGCAAAGACAAATGTTTCCTCTTTTGCTTCTTTTCTAGCTAGGGCTACCGCGGCCCCGTTAATCTCTTCTACTCGATGGTCCAATTGGTATCTGCGCAATTTTAACGAATTAGCGGCATACGTATTTGTTTGAATCAAATCAGATCCTGCCTCAACATAGAGACGGTGGACATGGCTGACCTTTTCAGGTGCACTGATATTCAACTCTTCAAAGCAACCGTCCACTCCATGTTGATAGAGCAACGTTCCCATTGCACCATCACCTACAAGAATATTATTCTTTATTTTTTCTAGGAATTCCATGTCACCATCTCCTCTCATAGCGTTTGATTAAAGGCTTGGTCAAAATCTTTTATTAAATCTTCTGACTTTTCCAATCCGACAGATAGACGAAGTAGGCCATCTGAGATTCCCCGTTTTTCTCTTTCATGCGCTGGCATCGCAGCATGAGACATAAGAGCAGGATAAGAAAGAATAGATTCGACTGCACCGAGACTTACTGCAAAAACAGGTATCTCAATCGCATCAACAACCTTTTTTACTGCTTCTCTATCCGCTAATTCAAACGAAAGAACGGCACCGGGACTATCAGATTGAGCCTGGTGAAGATCAAAGCCAGGGTGATCTTTCAAACCGGGATAATACACATGTTTCACTGCTGGATGAGTCGTCAACCATTGCGCAATCTCTACCGCTGTTTTTGTCGAAGCTTCCATTCTCGTGTGCATCGTTTTCATTCCACGAAGAATCAGCCAGCAATCCTGAGGTCCTAAAACTGCGCCAAAGCTGTTTTGTAAAAAGCCTAGTTTTTCTGCTAAAGCAGAATCTTTCACTACTGCTAAACCTGCAATAACGTCACTGTGTCCGCCAATAAATTTCGTAGCGCTATGAACAACTACATCCACACCAAGATCTAACGGACGCTGTAGAACGGGCGTCATAAACGTATTATCTAAAACTGTTAAACTACCACTTTCCTTGGCAAGATCAACAATCGCTTTGATTGGTGTAATTTTCATCGTTGGATTTGACGGTGTCTCTATGTAGATCATTTTTGTATTCGGTTGAATTGCTTGTTTTACTTCCTCAACCTTTGTCATGTCTACAAATGTATGCTCAATACCTAGTTTTGTAAGTACTTCTGTCGTAAACCGGAATGTCCCGCCATAAACATCTTCCGTGATGACCAGATGGTCGCCTGAAGACAGCATCATAAACGTCGTGGAGATCGCCGCCATTCCTGAGGCAAAAGCAAATCCCGCTGTTCCATTTTCCAATTGAGCAATGGTATCCTCCAAAGCCTCTCTAGTCGGATTCCCCGATCTCGCATAATCGTATTTACCGAACGAGTCCAGTCCCTCTTGATGGAACGTCGATGCATGCTGAATCGGCACACTGACAGCACCGTTTGTAGGGTCTGTTTTATGTTTATGATGTAAAATTCGTGTTTGCAGGCTATATTCTAAAGAATCATTTTTCATTATTTCTCCCCCTGACTAGCTGTAACTGCTTGAAAAGCTTGCTCTAAATCAGCAATTAAATCTCGCGCTGATTCAACACCTACTGAGAATCTTAAAAGTCGGTTGCAAACTCCGAGCTTGGTGCGAAGTTCTTCCGGCACATCTGCATGTGTTTGTGTCGCCGGATAAGTCATTAAGCTTTCAACCCCACCCAAGCTTTCTGCAAAGGTAATCAATGATAAGTTTTGCAGGAATGGGTTCACATAAGATTCATCTTGAATCCGAAAAGACAGCATGCCCCCGCGCCCGGGGTAGATAACATCATCCACTAGTGGGTGCTCGTGTAAAAATTCAGTGATCTCTTTTGCATTTTGCTCATGTTTATCCATACGAAGAGCCAATGTTTTCATGCCTCTGATTACGAGCCAGGAATCTAAAGGTGACAGAACCGGACCAATGCTATTAAAGTAATAGAAAAGATCTTCACACAGTTTTTCTCCTTTTCCTACGATCAAGCCGGCAATCACATCATTATGACCTGATAGGTATTTTGAAGCACTGTGAATAACTATGTCCGCACCTTCTTCAATAGGGCGCTGGATGAGCGGAGTATAAAATGTATTATCTACAATGAGCAGAAGGTTAAATTCCTTTGCAAGTTTATTAAACGCTGCTAAATCCGCTTCTTGCATAAGCGGGTTTGTCGGCGTTTCAATGTATAAAGCTTTCGTTTTATCTGTTATTTTAGAACGGAACTCCTCGACGTTTCTTGCATCACCATATTGAAAGCTCAGCCCCCAGCGACGCCAGCTTCCTTCAAACAGTCGGTACGTTCCCCCGTATAAATCACTTGATGCTATAATTTCATCTCCACTTTCAAATAGGGAGAGAACAATTTGAATTGCTGACATTCCTGAGGAACAGGCAAAACCCCTGTCTCCACCTTCTAATTTGGCAATCGCCTCTTCTAAAATATGTCTAGTTGGGTTGCCAGTCCGAGAATAATCATATCCTGTCGACTGCCCAATGCCTTCATGGCGGTATGCTGTTGAAAAATAAATAGGCGCGCTAACTGCACCTGTTGTTGATTCACTTCTGTTTCCGATCTGAACGAGCGCTGTTTCAATTTCTTTACGATCCATAGACGCCGATACCTCCTTTAAACTAATACTTACTGCAATCAAAAAAACCTTCTTCTTATTTTTAAATAAGAAGAAGGTTTGGGATGTATATGTAAGGTCTTCTTCTTATCTTTGCAAGCACCTTGGCTTGCAGGAATTAGCACCTGACCACGGACAATTACTCGCAGCTGGTTGCTGAGACTTCAAAGGGCCTTTCCCTCCATCTCTCACAATAAGAATGTATCTGAATATTTAATTTTCACTAGGTCATTGAATCTATTCTATAGCATACGGGAAAAGAATGCAATATTTTTTTCGGATCCAGAAGATAGACAATCTTAATTTCCGTAGAGACTTAGATTTCTTTTATTTTCAGAAAAATTAACCTTTCAAGTAAAAGATCGAGCAGTTTACCCTTATGACGATGCGCCGATCTCAAAAGTTTTCGGAGGATCATCCTCAAGATAGCTTAATCTCATCACTTGTACAGGTGAGTTCGACCGCGCTAATGGAACACACAGAGAACGTTTAGTCGTTTGCACAGAATTAGTTGAAGAAGCTTAAATGACAGTAGGGTACGGAAGAAGTTTATTAACTTCTTTCGTGCCTTTTTACTCGAATCAGTTTAATTCAATCGTTTGTTTAAAAATAAATGGTTGTTGTTAGTTGTTATATTAGAGGACTCTATGAAGGTCTAAAATGATGACATTCGTTATCACAGAAAGTTGACATCAGCTTAAGGTTTGTTACAATCAAGGGAAATTAATACATACTATAACTATACTACTAGGGGTGCCCATAAGGCGGGCTGAGAGAAAGGTGAATTAAACCTTTTAACTCTTTTGAACCTGACCTGGTTAAAACCAGCGGAGGAAAGTAGTGATAAATGAGATTGTATCTTTATCAACTTCGTGACCAAGGTCAGGTTCTTTCATTCAATTGAGGGGACTTGGCTTTTTTTAGTGGAATTTATAAGTTGACAGCTATCTTTACGTCACGCGTTTTTCTTATATTTTCATTCATTTTATATTATATAAGGGGGAAATAACACAATGAATCGTACACACAAATTAACATTAATGGCGATGCTCATCGCTATTGGAATAGTAGGGGCCGCGTTTATTTGGTTTCCTGCAGGTGTAGCCAGAGCTTACCCTATCCAACATGCAGTCAATGTAATTGCTGCCGTTTTACTGGGTCCCGGACCTGCCATAGTCATTGCATTCGCTATTGGTTTAATACGTAATATGCTTGGTCTTGGAACTCTTCTAGCTTTTCCAGGTGGGATGGCCGGTGCTTTATTAGCTGGTCTCGCCTATCGTTGGACAAAGAAAAAATCGATGGCTGCTGTTGGCGAAGTCATTGGAACGGGAATAATCGGTTCTCTTCTGGCTGTTCCTATTGCCCAACTATTCCTTGGTCAGGCTGCAGGTGTTCTCTTTTTTATTCCTGGATTCTTGATTAGTAGTATCGCCGGTGCAGCTCTAGCTTTATTAGTGTTAAGTAGAATAAGAAAAACGGCATAGCCGTCTTTTATTAAATACAGCGTCAGCTTCCACCGCCCCGAGTAGCACCTACGTAGTGCGTGTAGGTGCTACTCGAAAGGGGGTGGGTTTCCCTTGATGCTTTCGGTGTGAAGGTAGCTGCCAATTTTATAAATTCTCTAAAAAAAAGATCCTTTGAAGTGAGAGAAACCTTCGCTTCCGCCGGATGTGTAGCACTTACTGTTTATACGTAGGATGCTACACGGTTTGTAGCTAAAATCAGTCTGTGCGTATATCTGGACCCGAAGTGGCGCATTCATGATGCCTAAATTATCCATAATCAAAACAGCATCTTTCAGCCATTCTAGAAAAAGATCATATCTGTTATCCAAACCCCTGCTATGCCGCCCATCACTATAAGGACGAGGTTAAAGCGAAAGAACGCAAGTACAATGGATGTTGATGCCCCGATGATGGCTGAAGGTACATTCTCTACCGAATACAATATCCCCGGAAAAATAAGACTGGCCAGTACTGCATATGGTACAAATTCCAAAAATCGCTTCACAGGAGAAGCTAGTTTCATATTTTTCAGAAAAACCATTGGAAGCATCCGCGGTAAATACGTCACTAAGCCCATTGCGAGAACTAGAAGAATCATCTCACTCATGATCTTCACCTTCCTCTTTCGGGAATAACCAAACTCCGATAGTAGCTGTTAGGATCGTTGTAATGATGATCATCCAGCCAGTGGAAAACTCCATTGGAATGACCCAGTACAACACCGCATTAATCACAATCGCTATTCCTACTATAACTACGATCGGATTTGATTCTTTCAAACTAGGCACCAATAATCCTATAAACATCGCATAAAGAGCGATGCCCATACTATTTTGAATCGATGCCGGAAGACCCATAGCTAAAAAAACACCAGCCCAAGTCCCAACATTCCAAGCTAAAAAAGCAATAAGATTTATTCCTATAACAAAGGAAGGTTGGAGCACTCGTTCCCGTTGCGACGAAGAAACACTAAATGTCTCATCGGTTACCCCAAAAGAGAGCAATGCTAATTCTTTATTGGATGTCCATTTTGGCAAACGCTGTGATAAAGAAGCCGTCATCAAAAAATGGCGAAGGTTTAAAATAAATGTGGTAATAATGATTTCCCAGTATGCAACCCCTGCGATAATTAGGTTAATACCAATGAATTGACTTGCCCCTGCAAAAATAACGAGAGACATGAGTAAAATCACGGCCTCTGGAATAAAAAAAGATTTGGCTAATAGTCCGAACGCGATAGCAATTGGAATATAACCTATTGCAACAGGAATACCTGCTTTTAATCCTTCCTTGAATGGATTGCTACTGACGATGTTTTCTTCTGCTAATGCGTTGGACATACACTCACCTCATATGTATAATTTACTTTAATATACAATACATTCGGATGTTATACAATATAAAATACTTTTATACGTTATAACATACTATTACCCTTGGAGGTGTCCCGATGGATCCTGTAAATCAGCAGATTGCTTGGAAATTAAAACAATTACGTCAGTCGAAGGGTTTCAGCCTAGAGAAGACTGCAGAAGTAACGGGTGTGAGTAAAGCAATGTTGGGACAAATTGAACGAGGTGCTTCAAATCCTACTGTTTCTATCTTATGGAAAATTGCTAATGGCTTAAAAGTCTCCTTTTCTTCCTTTGTGGAAGAAGAAGAACCTTCTGTTTCCATTGTTCACTTATTGAATGTAAAACCTATTAGTGAATCCAATGGTTCATATCAGGTTTTTCCTATCTTTCCTTTTAAACAAGATAAGCAATTTGAAATATATACGGTAACACTAGCTGAAAATTGTATGCAGGAGTCCGAAGCACATCAAAGAGGTGTGGAGGAGTATATTACTGTTTTAGAGGGCGAATTGACATTAGATATTAATACGAATGTCTATACAGTAGGGGAAGGTGATTCCATACGTTTTCATGCGGACAAGCCCCATGTATACATGAATAAAACTGCACAAATCCTTCGTTTTCACAATTTAATCTATTACGCTTAGGTTGAGAATGGCATTGATCTTCACTAATGCTATTTTTACAGATTGGTGATTTAATGAGAATAGCGCGGTACTCGAATCTGCTTCCACACTATTTGAAGATAAAAAAATAACCTCATTCTAGGCTATATTTCACATCCATTTTCTTCATTAACCTAGCTACGTTTTCCGAGATCTGACGAACGTGTTCTTTTGCTTTCGCCGGTAATTCCTCCATCAATAAAACTTCGGAGAGAGAACTAAACACAACGTCTATTCCTGCTTCATATACCGCTTCGTACCCTTCACCAATACTTCCACAAATTGCAATCACAGGAACGCCATGCTTTTTCGCAACTTCCGCTACGCAAATCGGGGTTTTCCCAAAAACCGTTTGAGAATTGATCCCGCCTTCACCTGTAATAACAAAGTCAGCACCTTGAACATGCTTCTCTAAGCCAACTGCATCTGTGATGATCTTACCACCCTGCTCAAGCGTTGCTGGTAAAAAAGCAAGAAATGCTGCTCCAAGTCCTCCCGCAACTCCAGCACCAGGGATGTGTTCTACGTCCTTGCCTAACTGTTGCTTCATGACTGCAGCAAAGTGAATTAATGCAGTATCTAATTTTTCAACGTCTTCCGGTGTTGCACCTTTCTGAGGGCCGTAAATAGCCGAAGCACCACTATTTCCTGTTAACGGGTTACTAACATCACAGGCAACTAAAATAGAAACCTCAGACAGTCGTGGATCTAGGTTACTTACATCCAATGAATCTAATTCCTTTAACGCTAGTCCCCCCGGTCTTAATTCCTTGCCAGCCTTATCTTTCAAACGAACACCAAGCTCTTGAAGCATACCAGCGCCACCATCATTCGTCGCACTGCCACCAATCCCAATAATAAACTTCTTCACCCCTAAATCCAGTGCAGCAGATATTAATTCTCCAACACCTTTTGTGGTCGTTATTTTGGGATCTTTCAAGTTTTGAGGAACAAGATGGATACCTGACGAAGAGGCCATCTCTATTACTGCTGTTTTCTTATCCCCTGACAATCCAAACAAGGCCTCGACTGTATCTCCAAGCAGCCCAGTCACCTTTTTTTGAATGATTTGCCCTCCTGTAGCATCAACGAGGGATTGAACTGTTCCCTCTCCACCATCAGCCATCGGACACATAATAAACGCTGCATCCGGAAAGATTTTCTTAAACCCCTGCTTCATTGACTGAGCGACTTCATATGCGGTTAAACTTTCTTTGTATGAGTCTGGAGCAAACACGATTTTCATGGAGAGTCACCCACCTTAATCATCTTTTTCAACCTGATGTTTTAACTTCAATAGTTTATTTTCCCAGAAACGCTCGAAATACTCTAGCCAATCTTTAAGCTCCTGTAAGGACTCAGCATGTAAATAATAAATTTTTGCACGACCATGCTTTTCAGATTTCACCAGTTTTGCTTCAGACAAAATCTTTAAGTGCTTTGATACAGCTGTTCTAGTCATGGGAAAGTGATCACTAATTTGAGTGATTGAAAGTTCCTTTTCACCAAGCAATCGCAAAACTTCTCTTCTAGTTGGGTCTGCAATTGCTTGAAAGACATCGTGTTTTTCCGCAGACATTATTTTTCCGCAACCTTTTTAAGATCCTCATACACAATTTTGTTCCATCCATTATCCATGCGATCGCGCACAAGACCGTGTGTTTCACCAGTTTCCGGAATAAGTTCATCAAATTTACCCCATCCACTATGGGTGAGTGTAAATTCCGTGCTGTCTCCTAGGTCTATTAAATAAAAGGAAATAATCCAGCCCATTTCCCCCCAAGAAAATGAAAGGTGTTTCGGTGGGTCTATCGTTAACACTTCGCAGACTGAAGGGCCAAATGGTGATTGTATCTCAAACTTAAATCCTTCTTTTGCTTCGAAGTTATTTGGCATAAACCATTCCTCTATCGCTTCTGAATTCGACACAGCATTCCATACCTTTTCAATTGGCGCTTGAAAAGTAACCTTTTTTTCAATCGTTTGTACTTCCTTCATAAACATCCTCCTTCAAATAGGAAACCATTTGGTTCTACATTGAATTATATACAACCATATGGTTTCACGTCAATGAGAATTGATGGTTTTTAGTGTCCAACCACTATAAAATTCCTGTATTTATCGGCATCCGCTTTTTTACATGTTATTGTCAGTTTTGTGCCTTCTTCTTCATGTTCGGTGGTCAAAATATGTGCATGTTCATTAAAATACGAAACCAGTTGTCCCTCGTTATAAGGAATAAGGAACTCCTCTGTTACATAGTCCGCAAACACATTTTTTTCAATAAGAGAGATTAATTCATCGATACCATTTCTGTTTTTGGCAGATAAATAAACTTCCTGATCTTTAACAAAAGGGACATCAAGCTGTGCCAATTCAGATTTATTATAAACATAAACCATAGGTATATCGGAAACGCCCATATTCTTGAGGGTCTTCTCGGTTACTTTAATCTGCTCTTTATAGTCTTCATTCGACCTGTCGATCACATGTAGAAGCAAGTCTGCTTCAGCTACTTCCTCAAGTGTGGAACGGAATGCCTTCACTAGGTGATGCGGCAGTTTATCAACAAAACCTACTGTATCTGTGAGAAGAAACTCTTTATTATCTGGTAATTGCAGGTGACGCACCGCTGTTTCCAGCGTTGCAAATAACATGTCTTTTTCGAAAACTTCTTTCCCTTCGCTCTGTCCATAACTCTCTAAGAGTGCATTCATTAGTGTTGACTTCCCGGCATTTGTATAACCCACAAGCGATACTGTTGGAATCTCACTCTTTTTCCTTTGCTTTCGTTGTGTTTGACGTTGACTCACAAGAACTTCTAATTCTTTATTCAATACATTAATATTATTCTCAATTCTCCGTTTATCTAATTCTAACTTTGTTTCCCCTGCTCCTTTTGTTTTCGTACCTACTCCTCCACTTTGTCTTCCAAGCGATTTTCCTAATCCGACAAGCCGTGGAAGCATATATTGAAGGCTTGCAATCTCTACCTGTAATTGTGATTCCCGTGTTTTTGCTCTCACAGCAAAAATATCCAGTATGAGCATCGTTCGGTCAATTACCTTGCATTCTAATGTGGCTTCTAAATTACGAATTTGCGAAGGTGACAATTCATCATTAAAAATGACAACATTCGCTTCCTTTAATTCTACAAGCGCCTTGATTTCTTCTGTTTTTCCCGTACCAATATAATGAGAAGCAGTTGGGCGAGGTAGATTTTGCGTCAATTCTCCTGCGACCGCAACCCCGCACGCCTCCGTTAAATTTGCCAGCTCTTCCATCGATGTCTGAAACTTAGCTTCTTTATTTATATTAACTCCTACTAGAATTGCTTTTTCCATTGCTTCCATAGTTAATCACTCCTAAATGTTTCTATAAGAAAAACGCTAAGCGTCTTTTATTAAATACAGTGTAATCTTTCGCCACTATCATTTAAGTATCAAGGGTGGGTCCTCTTGATACGTTTATACTTTCTTATCTATAAAAAAACACAGACCCTAATAAGCCTGTGCGATAAGTTTCGGTATAAAGCCGTTAATGGCTTAAGGTTTATTTTACCACACAAAAGAGAAAGCTTCTAAAACGACCCTTCCAGTATCTGGGGGGTCTAAATCTTTTTATACGTGAAATCTCATTATTTCTGGTTTAAGTGTAATGAATTTGCGGTAATGAGTGGATAAGTACAAACGTGGAGGTGCTTTGAAATGCCATGGGATACAAATGATTATCCAAGTTCGTGGAAAAACCTTGAAACAGCTATTCGTAAAAAGGCGATCGAAATAGGTAATGCAATGCTTGATGAAGGTTATAAGGAAGGGCAAGCTATTCCAATTGCCACGGAACAGGCGAAAGAATGGTATGCGAACGCAAGCGAAAAAGAGAAAAATCAAAGCCTAAATGAGCAAGATAAAGAATTAAAAAAACGCGATAGCTCTGATACTCAGTCAGACAGCAGACCAGAACTTCTTGAAAAAGGAGAACATGTTTTCAAGCGAGAAGATGATTGGGTAGTTCAATCCGAAGATGCTAAGCAAGCTTCAGGAGTTTTTGATAAAAAAGAGGATGCCATAAAGCGTGGAAGAGAAATAGCAAAGAACAAAGAAACTCACCTTGTCATTTACAATGCCGATGGATCTATTCAAGAAAAACAATCGTATGATGAAAAATAAGAAAAACGGCATAGCCGTCCTTTATTAACACCAGCGTCAGTTTTTTGCCTCCCCCGAGTAGCACATACCTCTTTTTTAGCCTTCTAAACTCTCTTATTCTCTCGTTTTCTACGTGCTACTTTTGTAGGTGCTACGTCGGTAGCACCTACCTTTTTTTCGACTTCTAAACTCTCTTATCCAAACCAACAACTTCTATAAAAGCCAGTTTACATAACCGTTATAGTTTTTTTATTCCTTTTTTGTTCTATTCTTTCAGTTTACTCATCTCAAACGCTGGAACAAAACCTTCTTTTGCTGCTCTTCCTAACAAAGATTCGATTGCAGCATAACCATCATTACCTAATTCTCTTGTGAATGAATTTACATACAAATCAATATGAGACTTTGCTACATCTCTAGACATCTCCTGGGAATGTTCCATCACATATGCTTCAGATGCCTCGGGATTTTCCCACGCATAATCCACAGAAGCTTGAATCCATGATGCAATGGCATGTTGATCCAACGATCTTTTAGCTATTATCGCTCCTAAAGGAATCGGGAGCCCGGTATCTTCTTCCCACCATGAGCCTAAGTCTTTCACCATACTTAATCCAAACTCTTGATAAGTGAACCTCGCCTCATGTATCACTAGTCCAGCATCTACCTTCCCGTCCCGAACAGCAGGCATAATTTCTTCAAAAGGCATCACGATTATCTTACCGACACCTTCCGGGATTTGTTGTAATGCCCATAACCGAAATAACAAGTATGCAGTTGACTTCTCACTTGGCACAGCTACTGTTTTTCCAGCAAGCTCTTCGGGGTTAGTTAGCTTATTCTTCGTCAATACCAAAGGTCCACATCCTCTGCCAAGAGCTCCGCCACAAGGAATCAATCTATATTCTTCCAACACCCAAGGGAGCGCAGCATAGGATATTTTCATTAACTCAGGCCCGGTGTTTTCAGCAGACCAGTTATTCGTCTTATCAATATCTGCATAAGTAACGTCGATGCTCGGAGCACCGTCGACTAACCCATGCACTAACGCATGAAAAACAAATGTATCATTAGGACAAGATGAAAATGCCATCTTCATTTATAAAACCTCCTTTAATATGGAACTTACTACTTTAAGAGACTCGAGCGCATCTTTTATTCTCCAAGCCTCCCGATCACGTGGGCCAATAAGATTGGAAATCGAACGTATTTCCATGCATGGAACTCCTTTTAGTTCAGCTGCCGTGGCTACGCCAAAACCTTCCATCGCTTCCGCTCCGGCTTCTGGAAAACGTTGTTGTAATTCCTCCAACGATTTAGTTGTCCCTGTCACTGTTGATAATGTAAGAATGGTTTTTGTATGTACTGAAATCAAAGAGTCTATTTGGATAGCCGCATTCACTTTATCTACTAGATCGGGGGTAACCGTATAGACTGACTTCCCAAATCCTAACTCTTCAATAGGTTTAAATCCATTCTCAGATTCTGCTCCAAGATCAGCAGCAACCATTTTTAACGCTATCACAACATCGCCTATACTGGCACTTTCAGGAAACCCGCCAGCGATGCCCATGTTAATGACGAGGCTAAAGTCTGAGTTTGCCAGCATGGTGGCTGTGTTTGCGGCAGCAGACATTGGTCCTACACCTGCTAATGCAAGAGTGAATCGTTCATTGTTTAATCCAAGGCCTTCTCTTATAGCGTTTTGTTCTGCCTCTACCGAAGTCATAATTAATATTTTCGAGTTTATTTTGTTGTTTCCAGTATTTTTCAACATTTTATTTGACATGACCGACATCTTGTCCTCCCTAGCTTCGAATATATAACTTGTTTCATCTAGTTTAACAATGTAACAAGTTTATTACCAAAACAAGCTTATTTCTTGTATTATAGGGTAATAAGAACATGAATAAGGTTTTGTAATGAACTCATTATCTATCATAGTACAATTTATTAGCTGCAGGAGGTCATCATGTGAATGAATTTATTTATTTACTCTTCTTTTCCGCTATAGTTTTATATATCGGAATAAGAGAACGTCAAAAGATTGACAGAAACATTCAAAAAATCCCGACAAGAATTCTAGTCAATGGTATTAGAGGAAAATCCACTGTTACTAGATTAATAATGGGCATTATAAAAGAAGACGAGCAACGGGTTGCTGGAAAAACAACAGGAACTTCTCCTCGCCTTTTTTATTGGGACCAAGAGGAAAAAGACCCAATCACACGCAGCTTACAAGGACCAAATATTTCTGAGCAAAAACTCATCATGAACCGAGTTTGTCGAAAAGGTGTGGATGCACTTGTAACAGAATGTATGGCTGTTAATCCGGAATATCAAGATGTATTTCAAGAACGGTTTGTTAAAGCGAACATCACCATTATCACCAACATAATGGAAGATCACCTCGATGTAATGGGACCCACGGAACAGCAAATCGCAGAAGCATTTGCCAAAACAATTCCTACCAATGGTCATCTCGTCATCCCGCCTACCAAATATCAGCGTTTTCTAACGAAAATTGCAAAAAGAAGAGGAACAAAGGTAGTCTTGGCGGATATTTCAAGAGTCGATGATGAGTATGTAAACAGCTTTCCCTTTATGATGTTTCCGCAAAACATCGCATTAGGATTAGCGGTTGCAGATATTTTGAATATTGACGAAGAGGTTGCACTTAAAGGTATGTTACACGCACCTGTTGACCCCGGTGCGATGCGGATTCACAGCTTTGGCAAGGAAACAGCTCCGAGCTTTTTCTTTAATGGCTTTGCCGCAAATGATGCTACATCAACGATTAACATTTGGAATCGAATCAAAGAAAGCGAGTATCCTTGCGATAACAAAGTAGTCATTATGAACTGTCGTGATGATCGTGTGGAAAGAACCATTCAATTTGCGGAAGAAGTTTTGCCATTACTACACATGGATACACTCATTTTAATGGGTAGAGCAGTAGGACCAATCGTTGATGCCGTGGAAGATGGAACGATACCCGTAAGGCAATTAATTAATTTAGAGAAACATACTACAGAGCAAGTGATGGAAGAGATTAAACTACTTCCAAGTAAGAGTATTATCTATGGTATTGGAAACATTCATGGCGGTGGCCAGGAATTAGCAAATGAGATTGAGAAGTTAAATTTACTAACCTATGAAAACAAAGGGCAATTTCCTAAAGTTCCATCCATGAAACCTGAGCGTCAAGTAGCCCAATCAACTAATTAATTTAATTATGAAATTCAGAAACTAATAAGGAGTTGGCCATACGTGTTTGGTACAGATTTATATATCGCTATTGTTATTGGGGTTCTTTTATCCCTTATTTATGCAGAAAAAACTGGAATTGTTCCGGCAGGTTTAGTAGTACCGGGCTACCTCGCCCTAGTATTTGACCAGGTAATGTTTGTTATTGTCGTGGCTGCACTAAGTATTGTCACTTATTTAGTAGTCACACAAGTCATTGGACGAATAACTGTATTATATGGTCGCAGGAAATTTGCAGCCATGCTGACAGTAGGGGTTCTGATGAAAATGGCATGGGACTTCATCCCAATCGTTCCCTTTGAAGTTATGGAATTACGGGGAATTGGGGTCATTGTTCCCGGCCTCATTGCAAATTCCATTCAAAAACAAGGTATTTTCCCTACGTTTTCATCGACTTTTGTCATCTCATTTTTTACTTTTGTCATTATATCTATCTATCATCTGTTTTAGAGTAGGAGCGTTGTAAGCTATGCAAAAAAAATTAACTAATAAAGAAAAAAATAAATTATGGACAATTCGTCATCGTGAAAAAGCGACTCTTCATTCTGTTATTGCATTAGTTATTTTAGCCATCCCTTTCTTCGGTTACCATTGGTTTTTTGAAGCTGCAGTACCGGAGGACACTCGTGAAGAAAATGTAGAGTATCGAATGTCTATGGTTGGCGACATGATGCTAGGCAGGCATGTTCATGATTCGACTATTCAAAGTGGCGAGTCTATCGATCGAGTTTTCAAGTATGTTACTCCCTTTTTTGAGGAATCTGATTACGTAACCGGGAATTTTGAATCTCCTATTTTAAACGTAGCAGATGAGGAAGTTGCCTCCGCGATGGATGACGCTGAATTATACAACAAAGACATTCACCTTTATTCAGAACCTTGGGCGATAAATGCACTTGAATCCGCGGGTTTTGATTCTGTAACTCTTGCAAATAACCATGCTCTTGACTTTGGGGATCTTTCTCTTGGCGAAACATTAAGACACTTTGCAGACTCTTCTGTAAAGACTCTGGGAATTGGAGACGCCATAAATATAACGGAGGAAGAGGCCGAAGCAGGTGCTATCGATGCCGCTGATGTATCCTACTTCGATATCAACGAAAATACTCGTGTTGGTATTATTGGATTTACTGATGTTATGGTTCAAGGCTTTAGTGCAAAA
Organism: Salipaludibacillus neizhouensis; assembly: GCF_002886185.1. Taxonomy (GTDB): domain Bacteria; phylum Bacillota; class Bacilli; order Bacillales; family Salisediminibacteriaceae; genus Salipaludibacillus; species Salipaludibacillus neizhouensis. The sequence goes on along the minus strand of NZ_KZ614148.1, from coordinate 347,036 downwards.
GATTATGTTGGTGGTGTATTTACGAAAGAGGAAATCACTGTGTTACAGGACAGATTAATAAATGCTAAGTTACCTGAAGAAGAAGGTGGCGGTGGTGCAGATATCATGATTGTTCATTCACACTGGGGAGACGAGTACCAAGTAAGTTATAATGATCGCCAAGTAGAATTGGCGCAGTATATGACAAACTATGGAGCTGATATTATCATCGGTCACCACTCGCACGTTCTTGAGCCTATAACTGTTGTAGAAAGTAATCTCGACGCAGGACATAAGGCAATTGTGATGAACAGTATGGGAAACTTTGTTTTTGACCAAGGTTGGTCACGTACGAAAGAATCTGCATTAGCTCAGTTGGATTTCTTAGATGACGGATCAAAACAGCTATCTTTTGTCCCGTTAAGAATTGAGGAAGCACAACCTCGGGAAACTTCAGGGTTTCTAAAACCCTATCGAGATTTGAGGGTGTTTCGAACATTACGAAAAGAGCTTGAAGATGAACATTGGAAGACAGAAAATGGACGACTCATCATTGACTTAGATGCAGCTGGTATTTTGGAAGGGGTGGATATTACATCATGAACTACAAAAAATATTTAGTTGGTACCCACGTCCTTGCTGTAATTATATTTGTTGGTTTGATAGCATGGAACTTTTATTTTGAAGATGAGTTCGATCAGTTCCGGGAACCTTATTCCGGCAGTGATTTCCAAGAAAGACAAGTCAATTCAGTGGATGTTAACCAAGGTGCATCTTCTAACCAATCGCCTGCCGAAGAAACAAGTGATAATGATCAAGCTCCTTCTCGTCCCGGAATATACGGTGTGAGTTCTATCCATCCTTTAGCAGCAGAAGCTGGCATGAAGGTCATTGAAAACGGTGGTAATGCAGCTGATGCTGCAGTTGCTGTATCGTTTATGCTAAATGTTGTGGAGCCATATGGTTCAGGTATTGGCGGCGGTGGCTTAATGCTCGTTCATGATCCTGAAGATGGCGCAGTTACTTACGACTATCGCGAAGCGGCACCTGAAAGTGGTGCTCAATCGCCACCTAATGGCCGAGTTGCAATTCCTGGATTAGTGAAAGGAATGGAAAAACTTCACCAAGAAATGGGATCCGGTAATGAAGAGGCTTCCTGGGAAAAACTATTACAGCCTGCTATAGACGCTGCAGAAAATGGGTTTGAAGTAGGTGCTATATTACAGGAGCAAATTGCAAACTCGACTCGGTATATTCAAATTGAAGACAGTGCAACTCGTCAGTTATACTATCCAGACGGCCAACCACTCCAGGTAAACGACATCCTGGTACAAAAAGAACTAGGTGAAACGCTAACCCTTATACAAGAGAATGGAGCAGCTGGCTTTTATGAAGGAGAGGTAGCTCAAGGGTTAGGATACTTTGGGTTTACATCTGAAGATTTAGCCGGCTACGAAGCTAAGACAACCGAAACGGTTTCTGCAGAAATAGGTGATCAGATCGTCCACGGCGGTCCATCTCCTTCGTCCGGTACGGTAGTGGTCCAAGCCTTACAAATTGCCAATCAGTTAGACTTGGAAAAAGTATTAACCGCAGATGAAATAGCTGACCTTAGAGCTAAACTAGCTGAAGATGGTATTACGGAAAGAGAACCACAAGTAGGTGACCTTATGAACTATGAGGAATATGAACACAATTATATTCACCTAATGACCGAAATTACTGATACAGCATACTCGAGCAGACTTGATACATTAGGTGACCCTTATTACGATGAGATTGATCATTCTGACTTCACAAGTCCTGAAACAATTGATCGTTTCTTGGAAGGTATTTACTCCGGTAATAGTGAAACTTCATCAGGAATAACTGATGAAATGTTTGATTCTCCTGGAGAAGAAAAGGATGCTAGAAATACTACTCATTTTGTCATCATTGATAAGGAAGGCAGAATGGTTTCAGCTACGAATTCCCTAGGCCAATTTTTTGGCTCTGGATTTTATACGAATGGATTTTTCGTTAATAGTCAAATGGATAACTTTAGTGGTAATCCAGAGTCCCCGAATTATTATGAACCCGGCAAGCGACCTAGATCATTTGTTTCACCAATGATCTTTGAAGAGAAAGGTCAAGCTGTCCTCGGTATCGGTTCACCAGGGGGACGACGTATTCCAGCAATGGTCTTTCAAACGATCATGAAATATCAACATGGCTTAGATGAAAATAACAATAAATTAACGTTGCAGGATGCCATCGAGATGCCGCGTTTTTACACCGAAGATGGTGTAGTAAACGTAGAATCAGACTTGAAAGATGATGTGAATAATAACCTACAGGAAATGGGTTATACCGTTTATGGGCATAGTTCGCCCTTATACTATGGTGGTATTCAAGGATTAGGCACCGTGCTTGATGAAGATGGAAATCTTCAAAGTATGTATGGTGGCGGTGATCCTCGAAGAAAAGGCGCATGGCAAATTGAAAATAAAGAATAGGAAAACTAGTTTTTCTAAAAACTTTAACACATGATAAAATGAGCGATGATCACTTTGATCATCGCTCATTTTTACTCTTCCATGCAAATCAATTTATCCTTAGGAAATGTCAAAAAACAGTCATCACCGAGTTCCCAATTTGTTTTACTGCCCTTCATAAAATCCTCTACTTTTACTTCAAGACCTCCAGTACTAATTGTAAAACTATAGTTATTCACACCTTCCACAATTTGAACAACCGTTCCTTCCAAGCAGTTAAAAGAAGCATCCTTTGATTTCGTTAACAAGACATCGTAGCTGCGAATTCCTATATATACCGGCCGACTTATCTTCGTCCGGCTCACTTGCAGAAAATGACCTACTGACTCAACTTCCGTATCATTACCGATCTCTTTCGATGAAGTCACCGGAAATACATTCTCACAACCAACGATCTCCGCTGCTTTTTTTGATTGCGGAATTCTTAACACGTCTCGACGTTCGCCAGACTGTATCACCTTACCGTCATTAAATAATAATATTTTATCGCTTACCCGATAGGCTTCTTCAATATTGTGAGTCACAAAGAGCACAACACCATGAAACTCAGATCCGATCACTCTCAATAGATCCTCTTCAAGAGAACCACGAATCTGTTGATCCAGGGCTGAAAATGGTTCATCCAGCAATAGCAATTGCGGCTCCGTGATCATCGATCGAGCTAATGCTACCCGTTGACTCTGACCTCCAGAAAGCTGAGAAGGATATCTCTTTTCGAAGCCTTCCAACCTTATTGTTTTTAGCCATGTATTTACTCTTTCAGAAACAGTTGATTTAGGTAACCCCTTTAAGCCATATGCTATGTTTTGAGATACAGTCAAATGAGGAAATAATGCATAGTTTTGAAATAGAAAACCTACTTGTCGTTGTTGAGGCTTCCAAAAAACCCGCTCATGACTATCAAACCAAGTTTGTCCATTCATGACAATTCTTCCTTCATCAGGTTTTGCAATACCTGCAAGTGCTTGGAGCGTTAAACTTTTTCCGCACCCTGAAGGACCTAGAATACTCGTAATTCCCTTATCCGCTTCAAAGGACATATTCAAATGAAAGGGGGAGTATGATTTTTTTAACGATACTTCTAACATAGCGCATTCATCCTTGTATGACTCGTTTTTCTAATCGATTAATTGCGTAAAGAATAGTGATAGCTACGATAGTCATGATAAATACAAGCGTGTTGGCGAGGATGCGATCTCCCACCAACAATGCATCATAAATAGCAATAGGCATAGTCATTGTTTCATTAGGAATACTGCCGGCTATCATTAGCGTTGTACCGAAATCTCCCATCGCACGAGCAAACGTAAGCGTAATTCCAGCGACAATACCCCGCCATGCCAGTGGAACCATGATGGTGAAAAATATATTCAATCTCTGTCGGCCAAGAATTGCCGCAGAATGGATTAAATCTTGATCAATACTTGCGAATGACGTTTTCGCTGATTTAATCATGAATGGAATCGACACAACCAAAGCTGCAATTACTGCCCCCGTGGGTGTAAAAACTATTGTAATATCAAGGTAATTCTCAAGAAACTGACCGACAGGACTGTTTCTACCCAATAAAACGAGTAAATAATATCCTAGAACCGTTGGTGGTAAAACAATCGGAAGCGTGATCAGTGTATCTATAAAATCAGACATTTTACCATTCGCCCGATGAAGGTAATAGGCAATAGGAATACCGATCACAATAGCTAAGATTGTCGCCGTGATCGATACTCTTAGCGAGAGAAGTAACGGAAAAAGATTAATATCTCCCATTCTATTCACCCTCCGGAGTTTCAAAACCGTGTGATTCTAATATATCTTTTCCTTCGGCTTCCAACACGAAGGCCATAAACACCTTGGCTAACTCTTCTTGATCAGATCCTTCTATAATCGCAATCGATTGTTCCAGCGGCTCATATAATTCTTCATCTATGTATAAAAAGTCAAACGTATCCTCTTGAGACATCGCCAAAGAATGGGCAATTAGACCAACCTCTGCGTTCCCTGTCTCCACTTGCACCAAAGCGTCGGAAATATTGCGTCCATAAACGACTTTATCCTTTACTTCTCCCCAAACTCCGGCATTCTCAAGAATTTCTTTAGCTGCCATTCCATAAGGGGCGTGTTCCGGGTTTGCAATCGAAATATTTACAATTTCCTCTGCCTTTAAATCTTCCAATGAATCTAATTTAATACCAGAATCTTTTAATGTAGTTAACCCTAACTTGCCATAGGCATAGGTTGCTTGCGTCCCCTCAACAATGAAACCTGCCTCTCTTAAACGGTCGATAAATGAAACATTTGCAGCAGCAAAAATGTCGAATGGTGCCCCATTCTCTATTTGATCCGCTAATTGCCCCGTAGAATGAAAGGAAAAAGTTATTTCAGTCCCTGTCTTTTCGGTGAACTTTTCTCCAATATCATTAAACGCGGGCACTAAATCGGCTGCAGCCGCTACCGTTAGCTTATTATCGGAATTGGATGCGGGATCATCATTTTGACCACAACCACTGATTATTAGTAATAATAAAATATAAAAGCAATTCCACTTTCTCACGATGTACTCCTCCTGTTGCCACAATCTAATCTGTTAATTATATCAAATTATTTATAAGAAGTATGCTGTGTGTGTGAGTATCTACGCTCTGCTCTATCTAAGAAAAACACGTAGCGTAAAGATAGCTGTCTTCTATACTTTCTACAAGAAAAAAGCTACTAGAAAAAGTAACACAGTCGACTTTTTCAGCAGCTACGATAAAGACATGTTTAGTTTAAGTTAACATCGCGTTTACTAGGAGTAAAACGTAAGAACCGATTATTGCACCTGCACTGATAATAAATAATTGCTTAACTTTCTTTTTTGGTAAAGCTTTTAGATCTTTACTAAAAAACCAGCCTGATAGCTGTGTTTTATTGCGGAAAAATACGGTAACGACTAGGAAAACAGCTGCTGTTTGTAAAGCGAAAAATGCTGTTGAAAAGATTCCTTCCGTTAACAAATCCATCCCGCCAAATAGTTGTAAAATTAAAGTGTTAATGACGCTGGAAACAAGCAAAATAAGAAAGGTAATAAATATAAATTTAAACAATTGAAGTAAAAAATCTGCCGATGAAGTCATGAATCTATTCCTCTTTTCTCTCGAACTAAGCTACTTTTTCTATTGTAGCAAAGAAAAAGGATAACCAAAAATGTTTCCTATTATAAAATTCAACGAAATTTTATATTATTTTTTAGAAGGCAGATTCTTTTCACAGGCAATCCTTCAATCTGCCAGGAACCTCTGGTCTTCAGCAATTGCTCTTCCCACAGGATATGTCGAATTCCGATTCTTCAAATCTTCTCACAAAAACAACAATATCTACATAAACAGACTTCTCAAGAGGTCGTTTGACCTTTTGAGAAGTCTTCTTCATGGTAAAATATGGCGGGTCTGACCCCGTTTTCAGATCCAGTTTCACTTACTCTTCGGTTGCTGTTCTGTTGTACGTTTCTATCGCATGATTCGTTGCTTCTATCGCTTGATTCAATGCCTCTTCCGGAGACATTCCTTGATACATCGCTTCAAACGCAGATACTACTTGCTGTCTGGCTTCAGGGAATACTGCAATTAATGCACCCTGTGTTGCAGAAGATGGTACTGTTTCTTGCAACTGTTCAATTGGCACACGTAACTCTGGAAACTCTTCATGCTCTTCGGTTACAATTGCTTCATCATAAGCAGCCGGATTAATCGCAAAGTAACCAGTATTAACATGCCAATCTGCTTGCACTTCAGCTGTTTGAAGGTGCTTCATGAATTCCCACGCTGCAGCCTGCTCCTCTTCGGTAATTCCATTTGCCATCCAAATGGAGGCTCCACCTATAATTACTCCTTGAGGATCTATGTCATCTGCGTGAGGGACAAAAGCAACTCCAACATCAAATGGTGCATTCGCAATCGTATCCTTTGTTCCAGCAGAAGAATCCATATACATCGCTACCTGGCCTGCTTGGAAAGCTGCTCGGATATCATCCCAATTCTGACCATAGTATTCATATGATCCTGCTTTATGCATCGAGTTAATCCATTCAAACACTTTCAGACCTTCCTCGCCACCAAACTCAGCCTCTGTTGCATTTCCGTCTCGGCCATTCGCTTCATTAACAAAATCTTGCCCTTGTGTAGAGATCATTTGCTCAAAAAACCAACCGTGTCCAAGCATAGAAAAACCGTATTGAGACGTTTCTCCACCTTCTGAAACAGTTAAAAGTTCCGCAGCCTCCTCAATCTCCGAAAAAGTACGCGGAGGATTCTCTGGATCTAATCCTGCTTCTTCAAATGCATCCTTATTATAAAATAACGCAGGCGTTGATGAGTTAAACGGCATAGAATGAAGATCCCCATCAACCGTATAATAACTTAAAATATTTTCTTCAAGCTGTGAAACATCATACCCATCCTTATCGATCCATTCCTGAACTGGGGTTGTATATCCACTTTCAATCATATACTTCGTTCCGACTTCAAATACTTGAACTAGAGCAGGTGCATCAGTTGTGCCACCAACACTCCGGAATTTTGTTAGTAATTCTTCATAAGATCCTTGAAATTCGGCTACTATTTCAACATCGTCCTGACTCGCGTTATATTGCTCAACAAGCTCATCAAGCGTTTCGCCGAGTCCTCCACCCATACCATGCCAAAACTCAATCGTTTGTGGTTCTGAGCCAGAAGCTTCTGATTCATTAGCATTCTTTTCGTTACTGTCAGTGTTGTTCTCAGCGTTGTTGGCAGTGTTTTCTTCACTATTATTATCAGTATTTTCTTCCCCACTAGTTCCTGGCGTTTCACTTGCAGCTTCTTCTTCATTTCCACAAGCAACTAGCATTCCCACCATTAAAACTAGTAAAATTATAGTATATATCATCTTTTTCATCTTCTGATTCTCCCCATTCATTTAAGTTTAAAGTTTCGGACCAAGTTAATAGGCAATTCTTCATTTAAGCGCACCTTGAGTAAGACCTTTTTGTAATTGTTTCTGCCCGATAAACAGCAACAACAATGTTGGTATGATTACAATGATAACTCCCGCCATTACCACCCCCCAATCTGTTGCAACTTCGACTGTTTGCAGCTGTTTTAATCCAATTTGTACGGTTCTCTTTTCATCATTTGTCGTAACGAGCAATGGCCACAGGTACATATTCCAAGTCGTTAAAAACCCATATATACCAAGTGTTACAAGACTAGTTCTACAATAAGGCAACACCACTTTATAAAAAGTGGCGAACTTTGACAGCCCCTCAATATCAGCAGCCTCCATTAATTCATGTGGAACGGTCTTAAAGTGCTGACGAAGAAGAAACGTTCCAAAAGCCAGCGCAAAAAACGGTACAGTCATACTTAAATAGGAATTCATCCATCCAAATGCTTGTATCGTTAAAAAATTTGGAATCATCGCTGCTTCCCACGGAATCATAAGCGTTGAAATAAATAATAGAAAAACCGCATTCCTGCCTTTGAACGGAATGAATGCAAATGCATAAGCCGCAAACGCACATACCACTAGTTGGCCTAACATTACTCCTGTCGAAACTATGAAACTATTCATTAAATACCGCATTAAAGGAACTGTCTCAAACACACGTTCATAATTTGACCAATTCCATATCGATGGTAAAAATGAGCGATTCATCACATCTGTTCCCGACATAAAGCTGACGAGGAATGCATAGACAATTGGAAAGAAGAGAAGCAAAGAAGAGATAATCAGCAGTGGATAAACCACCCAACCTCTTGATTTCATCATTGGTAATGCACCCTCTTTTCGCCAAATTTAAATTGTAAAATTGTCAGACCGAACACAAGTATAAATAATATTAGTGCTTGTGCACTTGCCGTGCCAAATTGATAATTTATAAATGCATCCCGGTAGATTGCATATACAATAAGATTTGTTGCTTCCGCTGGCCCCCCTTGTGTCAGAATATCGACTTGCCCGAATGACTGAAACGAATTAATAAATGTAATTGTAATAATGAAAAATAATGTTGGTGATAACATCGGAAGTGTGATCCTTCGTAATTGGTACCTGTATTTTGCCCCATCAATTTCAGCATTTTCGTAAAGGTGTTGATCAATGTTTTGCAGTCCCCCAAGAATGACTAAAAATGCAAATCCTGTATTCATCCAAACGGTTGTAATGGCAATCGAAATAAGCGCCCATTGGGGGTCAAGCAACCATGGGATCGATGAGATTCCAATAATATTTAAAAATGAATTTAATATTCCTACCGTCGGATGAAATAAAAACAACCAAATGACTGCTGATGCGGCTACCGACATCCCCATCGTTGAAGATAATATTGTTCTGAAAAATCCAATCCCGCGCAATTTCTCGTTGGCAAGAAGCGCAAGAAACAAAGCGATGATAACACTTGATGGAACCGTGTATAACACGAACAAAAGTGTTGAAACCATACTTTTTCTAAAAACAGATGATTGAAGGATGTACGCAAAATTTTCAAAACCAACAAACAGTGACGCAACTCCTTGAGCATCCGTTAAAAAGAAACTAAGATATACAGTCCGGAGCATAGGATAGAACAGAAAGATTGAAAATAACAGAATAGACGGGAATAAATACAACATTGCGGTCCGGAAGTTTTTTGTTTTACCCCACCAAGAAAGCTTTTCCTTTCTTCCGTACTGCAAGATCCGTTCTTCTACAACTGTCACGGATGAAGAACTCATAACACTTGAACTCCTTCCGATAACTGAACTTGCCCCGAATAGAATATTTCTTCGGTATCTGTATCAAAGAGATAGGCTGCTTCTAGGGGTACAGCCAAAGATAATAAATCACCAATATTTTTGGGCCACTGTCCCTGCCATTTAGCTTTCCATGTTGCTTTTCCCAGTGTAAAAGTAAAATGTGTTTCATTTCCCAGGACTTCGGTATCTTCAATTGTTACGTCAAATTTAATTGAAGGTTCAAGAACCTCCTCTGCCGGAAATACTTGTTCTGGTCTAACACCTAAATGAAAGTGATCTTTCGTATTTAAAAGAGTTCGCCAAGAAACAGGCGTTGCTAAAGATATTTTTTCATTCATAAACATCAATGATCGGTCCTGACTCAAAGAAAGAGGCAAGGTGTTCATTGGGGGAGCCCCAATAAATGTTGCAACAAATAAGTTTTTCGGTTGGTTATAGATAGATAGCGGGGTGCCAACCTGTTGAACTTTTCCATCTTTCAACACCATCATCCTGTCACCCATCGTCATCGCCTCAACCTGATCATGAGTAACATAAATCATCGTAATTCCCAATTTCTTTTGAAGCTGACGAATTTCCGTTCTCATATACCCTCTTAATTTCGCATCAAGGTTGGAAAGCGGTTCATCGAGTAAACAAATTGGACGTTGACTGACAACGGTTCGAGCAAGGGCAACTCGTTGTCGTTGTCCTCCTGAGAGCTCTCGGGGTTTCCTTTGTAAATAAGGGGTTAAGCCCAGTAAATCAGCTGCTTCTTGACAGCGTTCATTACGTTCGATTTTATTCATTTTTCTAGCTTTTAAACCAAATAGAATATTTTCTTCCACTGTTAAATGTGGATAAAGAGCGTAATTTTGAAAAACCATCGATATTTCCCTCTTACTCGGTGGCATATGATTCACTCTGTTTTCTCCAATTGATAAGTCACCAGCAGTTATAGTCTCAAGTCCAGCGATCATTCTCAGCATGGTGCTTTTACCGCAACCCGATGGACCTACGAGCACGAAAAATTCACCTGGGTTAATTTCTACATTCACATCATCGACTGCAAATGATTGTTGATCATAACTTTTTGATACATGAGATAATGTAACCTTTTTCATGCTAATCCCCTTTCGACAACATTAGTCCTTTTCATTCCCATATTTAAATCTTATCAATGAAATATGAAGAAAGATTAGCTATAATATACAAATTGTGTAAAAAACGTTTGAGTATTGTGAAGTTTATGAATGGTTGTACATCTCCCAGTAGTCGAGGCGTTTGCTAGAAGAGTACAAGAGTAAAAGGCGCTAAAATGGGTCAGACCCCCCATTTACTGGAAAACAAATAACCCCAGAATCCGGGGAACTTTACCCTGGATTCTGGGATTGCGAATAATCTTTTTATTATCCTGTAAACACGTCGCCTTTTGGATAGCGAAAATTACTGGGTTCATTTTTTGCCAGTGCAAACGCCAGTGAGACCGGCCCAACTCTACCAATGATCATGAGTACGATGATTACTTGTTTACCTATCACCGATAGTTCGTCAGTTATGCCCATGGATAGCCCCACTGTTCCAAAAGCTGAGAAAGCCTCAAAAACTATCGTTAAATAGGGGGCTGATTCCGTGATTGATAAGAGAAAAATACTTAGAAATACTGCAAAAAGGCTTATTGCCACAATAGATAAAGCCCTTATGACTATTTTCGTTTCAATGGTCCTTTCAAAAATTACTGTTTCTTTTCTTCCTATTAAATAGGAGTAGACTGCTAAAATGATAATAATAAAGGTTGTCAGTTTAATACCACTTCCAGTTGAAGCACTTCCTGCTCCAATAAACATTAACCCCATCATAAACGTAATAGAAGCTGGTGTCATACTGCCGATATCAATCGTATTAAAGCCCGCTGTTCTTGGTGATACTGCTTGGAAATATGAGGCCCATAGTTTCTCCGAGCTCGTCAAAACTGCCAATGTTTCAGGGTTTGTATATTCTAAAGCAAAAATTACTAGCATCGCTACCACATTTAGAATCAGTGTACCTACTAGCATCAGTTTGGTATGCAGAGACAACCGCCTGAATGTTTTCGTGGTTACGATATCATATAAAACCGTAAAGCCTATCCCGCCTGTAATGAATAAAAACGTAATAATGATATTCACGACCGGATCGCCGACATATGCATTAAGACCCTCACTCCACAACGAAAAACCAGCATTATTAAACGCCGATATTGCGTGAAACAAACTAGTAAACAAACCGAACGACCAGCCATATTCAGGGACCCAATGCATCGCAAGTAGTAGAGTCGCAAATAACTCTATAGAAAAAGCAAAAATTAAAAGGATTTTTACTAATCGAACCATCCCGCCCAGTGACGTTTGATTAAGGGACTCCTGCACTAGGATTCGCTCCCTTAATCCGATTTTTTTTCCTAAGGCGAGAACGATGAGAATCGCAAAGGCCATAAGACCAAGCCCACCTATTTTCATTAAAATCATGATCACTGTTTGACCAAAAATAGTGAAGTCCCTCCCCGTATCTAACACAACCAATCCGGTCACTGTTGTAGCTGAAGTGGCTGTAAAAAGAGCATCGATGAGTGTGATCGGCGCCGTCGTTGAAAGAGGTAATAGCAATAACATCGCCCCCACAATAATAGCTCCTAAAAATCCAAATGCCAGGAATCTTTGGGGTGACATAGAGCGCCTTTTACTTTTTACATTCATTATTAGGACCCCATTCTCACAATATAGATAATTACCATTCTACTTATTTAGAAGGTTCTATCTTCATCATTAATAAAGTGAATTTACTCCTGTTTCCCTTATCTGTCAATATAAATATTTAATCATTTACAAGGACAAGAAAGAGGTCCAAGAAAGACAAGAAAGGGGTCAGACCCGCAAAAATTTGGAATATATATAGGCTTTATGTCTGCTCAGTAATTTGGGCTATAATGGGAATTATTAGCGAAGTAGCCATTCTTTCATATATACTTTAATAAAAGACGCTTTGCGTTTTTCTTAAGAGATAAGAATTTAAAAAATTGGCAGCTACCTTCACACCGCACGTATCAAGGGAAATCCACCCTTGATACTTAGATGGCGGTGGAAGCTAACGCTGTATTTAATAAAAGACGGCTATGCCGTTTTTCTTAGAGAAGGGACTGTATCAATAAATGACTCAGCAGAAGCCTGTTAAGATACAAAAACCAAAGTTACCAAAGGTACTTGAAAACATTTCCTTGAATGAAGAAATGGATTCAGAACAGTTTTTTCAAGGGGCCAGCGTTTCTGATTGCACCATTGATACGGAGCCAACGGAGAAAAAATTCTTTGAGAAAATGATTTTCAAAAATGTGACGTTTGAAGGTATGAACCTTAGTAGCGCCGAATTCACCGATATTATCTTTGAGAACTGTGACCTCTCTAATATTGACGTAAGTGATGCTGTTTTCCATCGGGTTGAATTTAAAAATTCAAAGCTTTTAGGGGCAAATCTTTCCGGCACCTCCCTTCGTCATATGTCCTTTACGGAATGCCTTATAAACTTTGCGACACTTAATTTTGCATCACTTAAGGACGTTATTTTCAGTGAAAGTTCTTTACTCCAAACAGATTTCTTTGATTCCTCGCTGAAAAATGTAGAATATAATCAGTGCAACATTGACGAAGCTAACTTCACTGAGACCGAATTAAAAGGCGTAGACATGAGTACGTGCACATTTGATAATGTTGGTGTTTCATTGGACAAATTAGCTGGGTGCACGGTCTCCTCAGAACAAGCTGTTGGTTTCGCGAGAGCACTAGGATTGGTTATTAAAGAATAAAATACATACCTGAAAGGATGATCTAGATGAAGGATTTTTTCGAAGAAAGTGTGGAACGTAAAGGAACAGCATCTTTTAAATGGGACATGACAAAAGAAGTTTTTAAAACAGACACAGATGTGTTACCAATGTGGGTGGCAGATATGGATTTCCGTCCTCCAAAGGCGATCACTGACGCTCTTCACGCGAGAGTTGAGCATGGAATCTATGGCTATACGTATATAGGGGATTCTGTGGTCGAAGCAATCACTTCCTGGTTAAGCAGACGCGTGAGTTGGAATATCAAAAAAGAGTGGATACTTTACAGCAATGGCGTCGTACCATCGATCGGTAAAGCCATTCAAGCTCTTACAAAACCAGGAGATAAAATCATGATCCAATCACCCGTCTATCCTCCATTTTTTTCAATGGTAAAGGAAAATGATCGTGTCATAGAAAATTGTCCTCTTGTGGAAGAAAAGGATCAGTACGGCATCAATTTTGATGCTTTTGAAGCTTCATTGAAAACAGGGGTAAAAATGTTTATACTTTGCCATCCCCATAATCCGATCGGACGGGTATGGACGGAAACGGAGCTTCGGAAAATGGCAAATCTTTGTTTGGAAAATGACGTTATCATCGTCTCAGATGAAATCCATTCAGATCTTGTACTTAAACCTTATAAACATGTTCCTATGGCGTCACTATCTGAAGAGATTGCGCAACAAACAATCACACTTATCGCACCAAGTAAAACATTCAATTTAGCAGGCCTACAAGCCTCAATCAGTATTACACCTAACAAAGATTTCCGGGAAAAAATTCAAGACGTTGATAAAAAACTTGGCTTCCATACGTTAAATACATTTGGAATTCTTGCGATGGAAATGGGCTACCGCCATGGGGAAGAATGGCTCGAAGGATTACTGGATTACCTCAAAGGAAATGTGGAAACAGTAGAAAACTATTTTAAAGAACACCTTCCTGAACTAAAACTTGTCCCTGCTCAAGCAACCTATTTACTATGGATTGATTGTCGTAAGCTTGAACTGTCGGATGCAAAACTAAATAAACTATTTGTGGAAGACGGGAAAGTCGGCTTCAACCCCGGAACAAGCTTCGGTAAAGGCGGCGAAGGCTTCGTACGGATGAATGTGGCCTGCCCGCAAGCAACTGTACTTGAAGGTTTAAAACGCATGAAGCAAGCAATAAAAGGTTAAAGTGACATATTTTAAAACCCCCTTGCCTATTAGTGGCAAAGGGGGTTTTTTTAAACAGAAAAAGTTAAATATTCTTACTTATCCAGAAGGCCATCCATCTTTTATGGCCCTCCACTCTAACTATGTATATTCTTAACCCGACCTACTTGACCATCTTCAAGTCTCACTTTAATTCCGTGAGGGTGGTTAGGGGATTTTGTTAAAAGGTCTTTTACTATCCCCCGAGTTAATTTCCCGCTTCGTTGATCCTGTTTTAACACAATATCAACTTCTTTGCCCGGCTGAATATTACTACGTTGCTGTCCATTCATTTTCATAAACCTCCTTTCTCCTATTTTGTCTTTTAATCATACCACGAGTTTTCCGATAATGACCTCAATGCCTTCCTAATCATTATTCCTGTTAAACAAGAATGGATACACTATTACGTAGAAACACATACTTTAAGTAAAACCATTTTCAGAAAACTACTTGAAGAAGCGAAAGCTGCGACTCTACAGAATTAGCAACTTCTCAGAGCTAACTAGAGTACCGCCCAGCACCTATTCGATCAAAAGGAGTGAGGAAAAAACTATGCTAAAGTCCTTACTTAAACGTTTTAATGACCATAGATTAATTGACCTCGGTGCACAATGCGCCTACTTTTTATTACTTTCTATCTTTCCATTTCTTATTTTCATCATAAGTCTATTACATTTTCTTCCCTTTACATTCACTGACGTTTATCAACTGTTGGAAGAAACCTTTGTTCCTGCAGATGTGTTAGATGTGATTCAAAACCAATGGAATATCTTAAAAGAAAACCACCGAACAGGACTACTTTCCTTAGGTCTCATTTTCACACTTTGGACAGCATCATTAGCACTTGACTCGATATTACGGGCATTAAACCTGTCCTATCATATATCGGAAAACCGTGGATTTCTTCTGGCACGTCTAGTTTCTATTTTTTTGACCGTTGGAATGTTTCTCGTAATTATAGTAGCTTTATCACTCCAAGTTATTGGAGCACACATTGAAAGTACCTTCAACTTAAATTTGCTTATATTAGAGCTAGAAATTCTGCGTTGGGCAGTAAGTTCTATCGTTATCTTTGCCGTGTTTCTTCTATTATATTTAGTAGGTCCAAATTTGCGCCTCACATTAAAAAAGGTTTATATAGGTGCTATATTCGCAACTATCGGCTGGCAGTTAACTTCTTATGCCTTTCATTTTTATCTGACCAATTTTGCAAACTACTCAGCTACCTATGGAACAATTGGCACCGTAATTGCATTGATGGTCTGGTTCCATATCTCCTCGCTAATCATTTTAATTGGTGGAGAAATCAATGCTATCTTATATGAAGAAATGCCTTCCCAAAGAGGAAAGACTAAAAAAGGGGTCAAAAAAGGGGTCTGACCCCCCATTATATGGAAAAGCCTCAAATCACATACATAAACACGCTTAAGAAGTGTGCGAGGCTTCCCAGTAAAATGAAAATATGAAAGATTTCATGGAAGCCCATATGTTTAAAAGTGAGCCATTTTGGTTTCAAGCCATAAATAATTCCACCAACAGTATATAAAATCCCACCTACCATTAACAAAATGACACCTTCACTTTGAATCACATCTGAAATGGGTGCGATAAAAAACACGACTAGCCACCCCATCAGGATATATATCGACGTAGAAAGCCACCTGGGAGAATAAAACCAAACGAGCTTAAAAATAACCCCGCTAATTGCTAGCCCTGTAATAATACCGAACAAAGTCCACCCCATTACACCTTTCAAGCTAATTAAACAAAAAGGCGTATAGGTTCCAGCTATTAATATGTAGATCATCGAGTGATCCAATCTACGTAAAAAAGCGCTGACTCTGTTTTTCGCAACAACCATATGATATGTTGCTGATGCCGCGTAAAGTAAAATCATACTGATTCCAAAAATAATAACAGCCGTTAATTCTATCGCACTAGCTCCATCAAATGAAGATTTAATAACAAGCGCAAGAAGTCCCGCAAATGCAAGCAATGCTCCTGCCAAATGAGTGAAGCCGTTTATAGGTTCTCTAATATAAGTATTCATCTAATTTTCCTCCCACCTCACTATATAGTTTTTATAACTACATGTAATCATATTATAACCTCACCTAGTAGTCAATGTTTACTACTGTGTAAAAATGACGTATAATTAAGAAAAAGCTCTTGCATTACTTTTTGCAGGATTATTGGAGGACCTTGTATGACACGGATCAATGAAATTCTAAAAACCAGTCGATTCGATAACCAAATAACCACAGAAGATATTCCTAATCTCGACTTATATATGGATCAAGTGATTCAACTTTTTGAACGAACTTTTAAAGACTCTAAGCGAAGTGAAAAGGATAAAATCATTACAAAAACAATGATTAATAATTACGCAAAAGGTAACCTGCTTTTTCCAAGCAAAAATAAAAGGTACTCCAAAGAACATGTCATGTTAATTAGCTTAATATACGAGTTGAAAGGTATACTGACTATCCAAGATATAAAACGGACACTCTCTCACATCAATCAGCAATCCTCCGAAGGAACGTTTGACGTCGAAGGTTTTTATGAGAGTTATTTAAAACTAGCTACTCAAAATGTTACGACATTCGAATCAGAACTCGATCACCACATTGAAAATGTCAAAAAACAGGTAGAAGAAATGGAAGAAGAAGAGTACGTACAGCAAGTTCTTGCGATCCTTACATTTATCAACATGAGTAACATCTATCGCAAAGCCGCCGAAAAACTAATCGATTCCATTTCAGAGCCATCAACCAATTAAAGAGACTTTCTATAAGAAGTTGAAAGATTGTGGAAACGCTTGATATCCATTGTCACAGTGCGTATCGTATAAAGTATAAAGTATTTCCTGATGAAAGGAGAGATTCACATCGGAAACTTTTATATACAAAAAAATCGCTACGATATGAAACTAAATGTGAAAATGGAAGGAACGTTCTCCGGAAAAGATGACGAAGAATTTGTAAGAGCATTCACCGAAGAAATTAAAACCTTACCCGTTAGTGAATATGATATTGAGGTGGACTGTTCAGAACTCAATGTCTCCATTCCGCTACCTGAACATTTGCATTTACTGGAAAGTAACATTCATCGTTTTCAAAAAACAGGATTCAAGAAAATTCTCTTTATTGTTCAGAAGTCTTTTTCTAAAAGTAACTGTGCCTTTATTGAAAACGCAAAGAAGACTCCAATTCCCCAATTTCAACTAATAGAGATATAAAAGGTGAGTCAAAGGGCAAAGATGCCCTTTGACTCACCTTTCCTTTTTATAGATTTTTTTAGAATTCATCCATTACCTGCAATCCACCCTTTTATGCAAGGCTTTCTAAATCTAATATTACCAAAAATAAATTACATCCCTCTAAAAAATGTTTAATAACTTTTCATAAATGGTATACAGTTCATAAAGCTAATATGATAAATAATACTATTATTAGCAATCAAAAGTTAGATTTTCATTACATTAAATAGGAGGCTTTTTTAGATATGGAACTATTACACAAAGAATTTTTTAATGATGAGGAAGTAGTAAATGCGGTAGAGTCTTTGAAAATTAAAGGTGTTACAGAAGAAAAAATTTATGTTGTTACTCATGATGATGAGCGAACCAAGCGCGTGGCTGAAAAAGCAGATGCGGAAACTATTGGAGCAAAGGAACAAAGCTTTGGTACAACAGCTAAGAATGTCTTCCGTAAAAAAGGCGATGAACTCCGTGCTAAGTTCCAGGAAATCGGGTTTGACAAAGCAAAAGCTGAATCTCTTGAAGGAGAGCTTGATAAAGGAAAAGTTATTCTCATCGTAAAAGATGCACCAACGGGAATAGCACTTTAAGTCCCCTTCATTATGAAATAAAAAGGTGTCCCAAAGATCTTTTCGATCTTTTGAGGCACCTTTTCTTTACTATTATTTCCATAACAATGGCCTATTAGATTCTGCGCTTATTCAATAGCTCGATTCGGCAGTTGCCATTTATAATAGACAGAACACAGTCTGAGAGCAACTACGATTAAGACGATAATGAGTAACTCAAAAGGACCTGTCAGCCAACCTAAACCCACCACAATTCCTGGTATAAGCGTCCATGCTATATATATCTCCTTTTGCAGAAATAATGGCTTTCTGCCGGCCAGAATGTCTCTGATCATTCCTCCACCAGTCCCCGTCAAAGCTGCAGCTGCAATGCAGGCACTGATTGGGTGCCCCATCGAATAGGCATATAATGCTCCCTGGACAGAAAAAGCCCCTAGTCCAATTGCATCGAAAAATACCCCTCTTCTTAGCAGCGTCCACCGAACAATTCTTGGGAAAACAAAAGCAACTGTCATGACCAGAAACGCAACAGTAAAAAGTGTCCCTTGATCCCAAAGTGTCGAAACAGGAACACCTATTAACAGGTTTCGAACTGCTCCACCACCAAAGGCTGTAATAAAACCTAAAATGTAGACACCCATTAAGTCATATCTTTCCTCCATCGCAACTAAAACGCCACTAAGAGCAAATGCGATCGTCCCTATACCATTTAATACTTCCCACACAATTTTTCCTACTTTCTTTTACTAAAGCTTCAACTGCTAAAATATACTCATCTATTTTAATGAGGTTTTTCTAATTTTACAAGCATTTTGACTTGATTTCGTTAATTTCATTAAAAAACTCTCCCATATATAATAGCGTTTACATCATTGTGCTATCAATATATAGTCAATTTTCACAGATTACACGGTCAATATTGTTGCGTTAGATATTCTGACAAATATCCGATTTTCTTACACAACCTGTGCCATAATATAAAAATAAATCAATATTCAAAATAATGTTTTTACTTACAACTCCAGTTTTAATGAACTTAGACAAAATATATAAAAAATAAATATTGATAACTCTAATGAAGCATAGGGGGCGACTTTCACCATTAATCCGACTGAAATAAGATTAACCGGACAAGTTAGCGGAATGCCTTGAATCGGTGATGATGATAAATCTCTTATTAAAACAGAATCCATCAACACCGAAAAGGAGGCTTTCACGATGAAAAATAGAGCTTCTCGTGGAATCTGAAAAAGATCACATATGTATTAAATTATAAACTAGTTTTCCAATAATCATAGACTTTTAACTAATGGAGGGTTTTAGAATGGCTAAAAGAAAGTTAGTACTTGTAGGTAATGGTATGGCCGGAGTAAGGACTATTGAGGAAATACTAAAAGAGGATAAAGACCGATTTGAGATTACAATTTTCGGATCGGAACCGCATCCTAACTATAATAGAATATTACTATCCTCTGTTTTACAAGGTGACACTACAGTAGATGATATCGTATTGAATTCCTATGAGTGGTATGAGGAAAACAACATTACACTTTATACTGGGGAAACAGTTGAGAAGATCAACTCCGACAAGAAAAACGTTCTTACCGACAAAGGTCAGGAAGTGCCATATGATGATCTTATTATAGCTACCGGGTCTAATCCTTTTATGCTCCCACTCCCAGGCGCGGATAAAAAAGGTGTTATCGCCTTCCGTGATATCGAAGACTGTGAAGCGATGATTGATGCCTCAGAAAATTATGAACGTGCTGTTGTAATTGGTGGTGGTCTACTCGGACTTGAAGCTGCAAGAGGTCTATTAAACTTAGGAATGGAAGTAGACGTTGTCCATATTCTAGACCACTTAATGGAACGACAACTCGATCAAACTGGTTCAAAAATGCTCAAAGAAGAATTAGAAGCACAAGGCATGAACTTCTTGATGGAGCATGGGACAGAAGCAATCCTCGGAAAAGACCGAGTGAATAAAGTATCTTTCAAAAATGGAAAAGTAGTCAAAGCCGATCTTGTTGTTATGGCAGTCGGAATTAAACCGAATATTTCTTTAGCAAAAGAAAGCGGGATTACAACGAACCGAGGGATTGTTGTCGATGACTATATGCAGACTGATGTGCCTGATGTTTATGCCGTTGGAGAATGTGCCGAGCATAGAGAATTAGTCTATGGACTTGTAGCACCATTATGGGATCAAGGTAAAGCTCTTGCCAAAAAGATCTGTGAAAAGGATGCAGGTGCTGGTTATCAAGGCTCCATCCTTTCGACCAAATTAAAGGTAAGTGGCGTTGATGTATTTTCAGCAGGTGAATTCGTGGATAGCCCGGATACAAAAGCAATTCGTGTCCAGGATGAATTCGAAAGAATCTATAAAAAAATAGTCGTACGGGATAATCGTATTGTTGGAGCTGTTTTATTCGGTGATACGAGCGAAGGTTCAAAATTATTGAACATGATAAACACCAAAACAGAGATTACAGATATGAGTCAATTCTCTTTCTTACAAGCAAATGATGGAGATCAAGACTCTCTCGTTGCAGATATGGCCGATGGCGAACAAGTCTGTGGTTGTAATGGTGTTTCTAAAGGCGACATCGTAACAGCAATTAATGAGCAGAATTTAACAACAGTTACAGAAGTTAAAAACTGTACAAATGCTGCCCGATCATGTGGGACCTGTAAAAACTTAGTTCAAGCAGTCTTAGAGCACACGCTCGGCGATGAGTTCGAACAAGTAGACGAAAAAGAAACTGTTTGTGAATGTACGGATCTCTCTCATGAGGAAGTTGTGGCAGAAATTCGAGAAAAAGGACTTTCACATACGAAAGAAGTGATGAATGTTCTTGGATGGAAATCAGAGGAAGGTTGCTCTAAATGCCGTCCAGCTGTGAACTATTATCTCGGTATGGTTAATCCAACAGACTACGAAGATGAAAAAGAATCAAGATTTGTTAACGAAAGAATGCATGCCAACATTCAAAAAGACGGTACGTATTCGGTTGTCCCAAGAATGTATGGTGGTGTAACAAATCCTAAAGACCTAAGAACAATTGCAGATGTTGCAGATAAATATGATGTTCCATTAATTAAACTAACAGGTGGTCAAAGAATTGACATGTTAGGAATTAAGAAGGAAGATGTGCCAAAAGTGTGGAAAGACCTTGATATGCCATCAGGGTATGCCTATGCCAAATCTCTTCGCACAGTTAAAACGTGTGTTGGTAAAGACTTCTGCCGTTTCGGTACACAGGATGCTATCGGACTTGGTATTGCGCTCGAGAAGAAGTTTGAAATGCTAAATACACCACACAAAGTGAAAATGGCTGTCTCCGCTTGCCCAAGAAATTGTGCGGAATCTGGTATCAAAGATGTTGGTATCGTTGGTGGAGAAGGTTCGTGGGAGCTATTTGTCGGTGGTAACGGTGGTACACACTTACGTGCAGGTGAATTACTATGTAAAGTCAGCACAGACGAAGAAGTCATGGAAACAATTGCTGCCTATCTTCAGTATTACAGAGAAGATGCAAAATACCTGGAAAGAACTTCTCATTGGTTAGACAGAGTTGGTTTAGCGCATGTTCAGTCAGTAATATTAGAAGATACTGCAAAAAGAAAAGAACTTGTTGATCGCATGGAAGTTGCCTTAACTAATCTGAAAGATCCTTGGGCTGAAATCATCAATGATAGTAAAAAGAAGAATGAGCTTTTTGAAAATAAAAAACTAACTGTATCTCAACAGTAATAGGGGGAGCTTTCATTATGAATAAGACACTAAAAACGGATCTAGTTAAGGTTTCTCACATCGATGACCTATCTTCTCAAATAGGAAAAGAAGTAAAAATTGGAGATAATGAAATTGCACTTTTCAAGCTAAGCAGTGGTAAGATTAAAGCAATCGAAAACAGATGTCCGCACAAACAAGGTCCTTTATCTCAAGGAATTATCAGCGGCGAGTATATCTTTTGCCCACTGCACGATTGGAAGATAGATTTAGATAATGGTGAAGTTCAAAAACCAGATGATGGTTGTGTAAAAACCTATCCAGTAGAAGTTATTGACGACTTTATTCATATCCGAGTATGATTACAGATCACCTGTAAATATCTTAGCGCTATTACAAACAACTCAGACGCAAAACAAAAGGAAAGGGGAACAATAACGTGATAAAAAATGGGAAAGTTTTTCTTGTTGGTGCAGGCCCTGGGGATCCTGATTTAATTACAATGAAAGGATACAAGGCTATTAAAGCAGCAGATGTCATCGTTTTTGATAGGCTGGTGAATAAAGAGTTGCTGGCCTTTGCTCCCCCCCTTACCGAATTCGTTTATTGTGGTAAACAACGTGATAATCATTCGATTCCTCAGGAGAGAATCAATGAAATTCTAGTTGAAAAGGCGCTCGAAGGAAAAACTGTTGTCCGATTAAAAGGCGGTGACCCTAGTATTTTCGGCAGGGTCGGCGAGGAAGCTGAATACTGCAAAGATAATGGGATCCTATTTGAAATTGTACCTGGCATCACTTCGGGTATTGCAGCCACTACTTATGCCGGTATCCCATTGACTCACCGCGACTTTAGTTCCTCCTGTGCTTTTATCACTGGACATAAGCGTTCAGACAAAGTAAAAAAAGATATTCAGTGGGATAAATTAGCGACATCGGTAGATACTTTAGTGTTTTACATGGGAGTCGGTAATCTCGAAATGATTAAAGATAACCTAGTTCATCATGGACGCTCTAAAACAACACCTGTTGCCCTCGTTCGTTGGGGAACGACAGATCAACAAGAGACACTTGTTGGCACTTTAGAGACCATTGTTGACAAGGTTGCCGAACGTAACTTTAAATCACCAGCGATTATTGTTGTTGGTGAAGTCGTTAAGTTGCGCGAAAAACTGGCATGGTTTCAAGAGAAAGACTCCCATGCTTTCGATTTAGTAGAGGCATAATGAGAGGATTTCCTGAATGGTAATTAGGTGATTCATGACATTCTATCATGAAAGAAAGACCTGCTGGGGTTTCGCCCGACAGGTCTTTCTTCATGAAAAAGTAAATTTACAGGATTTCTAATTTTACAATTAAAGCTAGTAAAAGTTGAAGTAAGATTTGAATATTAACAGAAACTTGCGTATCCGTAGTAGTTACATCAACGTTACGGGAATTTTCAACAACCGTTTTCTGGAATGTTTTTTGCTTCGTCTTCGCAGCTTGAAGTAAGTCTTGAGTAACTCGCTCAGCTGTTTCTCCATCAGCAATCGAAATGTTAATTACCAAAGCAATTGCTGCTTGAAGCGCACCTTGTAAAGATACAGCTGCTTTCGTATCAGTGGTAGAGATCGTAACATCACAAGAATCTTTAATAAATATATACTCCTCAGAGATTTGCAATGTTTTATTTACTTGATTACTTTCCTGTACAACATCATCATCATCGTCTGCATCCACATCTGAAGGGTGACACGCATTTGGATCTAAAGCAGACCACCTATTAGTTGGCGATACAGCAGAATCTTTAATTGTATAATACACTTTATGAGTCATTTACTTTTCCTCCTTTTCGGTTACTACTTTAGCGTATGATTGATGTTTGGTACTGATTGGACAAATACCTCAAGGCAAATTCACTATTTTCTCCACTTTTTTTTCCGATACACAAAGTTTTTAATCGTTTTAACATCATTATTATTTTGATTCAATACCTGGTTTGTCTGCTTGACTGACGGCGTGTCTGCATTCTCGGACAAACTATTTACACCGACGTTATTCTCTGTATAAGCAACTTTTTCGTTTTCCACAAACTTATCCACATCTGATTGCAACTGGTCAACAATTTCTTTCAGCTTTGATTTATCGTCCACTGACATATCTAATTCCTTTTTCACTCCATGCTTTTTAAAAACCTGGTTAACCATTAAATCAATAATTGCCTCTTGAGAATTAATAATAAACACATCCTTTCCTTCAATTAGTACTAGGATATGTTCACTAGGTTAGACAAGTGTTAAGTCAAATGTGGAGTTTTAGTTATAATTGATCATTAAATTTCATATGTATTATGGGTGTATATATTGAAATGGAGGGATAAATTTGTTCTATCATATAAAAGATTTGCAATACCATGCGAAACCGAGTAGACCTGATCCAGTTTACGCAAAGAAATTACAGGAAATTCTTGGGGGACAGTTTGGAGAAATATCTGTAGCCTTGCAATATTTATTTCAAGGTTGGAACAGCAGGGTAAATGCCAAATATCGAGACTTACTGATGGACGTAGGGGCAGAAGAATTAGCTCATGTTGAGATGCTAGCAACGATGATTGCCAGACTACTTAATGATGCTCCCGTGGCAGACCAGGAAGCAGCAGCCAAAGACCCCGCTGTTGGTGCGATACTTGGCGGTATGAATCCACAACATGCGATCGTGTCAGGACTAGGAGCCCTACCAGCAGATAGTGTAGGTAACCCTTGGACTGCCTCGTATATTAACGCCAGTGGAAACCTACTCGCTGATTTTCGAATGAACTTAACCTATGAATCACAAGGAAGATTGCAAGCATGCCGGTTATATGAAATGACAACAGATCCTGGGGTTAAAGACATGCTTTCCTTCTTAATTGCCCGAGATACGATGCATCAAAATATGTGGCTTGCAGCAATTGCTGAGCTTGAATCTCAAGAAAACGTTGTAGTTCCTAGTACTTTCCCTAGAGAACTGGAAAAACAAGAAGTTGCGTATGACTTCTATAACCTCTCTGAAGGAGACGCTAGCAGTAAAGGACGTTGGGCTCATGGAAAAAGCATGGACGGCCTAGGTGAATTCCGATATATTTCCCCAGCACCAGCTTTCGGGGATGCTCCAAAATTAAAACCTACCCCTCCAGATGTTTTTAATACACCTCCAACCGTTCGTAATGACAATGAAGAGTAAAACATTCCCCGTAAGGCATAGAAGGTCTGACAGAGGGTCTTTGACCTGATGACAGACCTTTTATTTATTCCTTGAAAGATTTTTCATGCTTCACGAATTTTCCCTTTTCAGCAAAAACCAGCCACAATAAGAAAAAGAAAAGTATTGCCGTAACCTCCATCCCCAGAATATACCACGGGTGGGTTCCTAAGAAATCAAGTAAGCTTCCTCCAGTTGGCTTCCTCATAAGAAACCAATAATTTCCGCCGACTATAATATTCAAAGCATAAATAAAAGGAAACAAGACATTAAGAAAAACCATCGCTTTTGCAATACTAAAAAGTGATATATTGAATCCCTTATACCACCTAAAATAAAATACAGTCCATATCACTAAAATATGACTGTAAAAAAAGTGAAAAAAACGAAAGTGTGGAAAATCAAAACTTAATACTGGCGTAAAAACCGCTTGTAAAGCTCCCGCAATTCCTACCAAAAATACAATTTCAAATACAGAATGATGGTGTGTCAGTAATAAAATAATAACTAGCATTACACTAATACTGCTTAGATCTAATGGTAATGCAAAACTCACATCCCACTTGCCTGTTATAATGATCCAAAGCTGAAACGCTATTTCAAAGAGAATCAACGACAAGGCAATCCCTATCTCAAACCTTCTATTAACCCTTGTAGATAGCTTGTTGCGCAATAAATACATAGCTAATAAAACAAACAAAAAGACACTGATCACGATCCAATGATTTTCCGTAAACATTGTAAAAGGAATTCTCGAGGCATCTCCCCCGAACCACATAGTCTCAACCCTCTTCTTTATTGCAGTAATAGTCTTAATTATTAACCAACTTTACTTTTTCATTGCTTCCTTTGTTTATGGTTTACCATCTAACGTGATCATATCAAAATGTAATTACTAAGAAAAACGCGTAGCGTCTTTTATCTCTATTTTGTTGCTTTATTAGTACGGAAGGTTATTTGGAAGAATTACCGCTCGCTTTCCGTGGATGTTCTGTGGGGTCTCGCTTGGATCATTCTTCCATAGGAGTCTCACGGATTCGAGTACCTCTGTTCAAAGAAGTACAATAATTTCTGTAAAACTAAGAATTTTATAAATTAACTTTTAAAAAAACGCCCCATTATGGGACGCTTTTAGAAATTTATTTCAACTGTTTAAGTGATTCTCGGTTAAACGCATCTAAATCATCAGGACTCCTGCTTGTCACTAAATTACCACATACGACAACTTCTTCATCAAAAACATTGGCTCCTGCATGTTGCAAGTCGACTAAGATTGATTTAAATCCAGTCATTTTTCTTCCTTTTAAAACATCTGCCGTAATTAAAAGCTGAGGTCCATGACATATTGCAAAAATTGGTTTGTCATGCAAAATGTAGTGTTTCACAAACTCAACAAATCGATCATCGGCACGAAGAATATCAGGTGAAAATCCACCTGGTATAAATAATGCATCATAATCAGTTGGTTTAGCATCTTTAATACTCAAATCTACCTTTACTTTCGCTTCGCCATTTTTCCCTTCTACTTCTTTACCTGCCTCTTGGCCGATAACAATGACCTCATGTCCTTTATCACTAAGAGCTTTGAAAGGCGACGTATACTCCGCATCTTCAAACATACTCGTCATTACACATGCAACCTTACTCAAAATTATCATCCTTTCTTCTATTTCCTTGTATTTTTTATACCCACGTCCTTTTTAATCAAAACATATCTATTAACTTCTATTCATCACCCGGACTTTGATTCTCTGCATTACAAATAAAAAAACTGTTTCATAAGGTTTACAAAACCTAACGAAACAGCTTTTTAAATGTGTAAATCTATCTTGTGTTAATACATATCTAAATCTTTCAATAAGACTCCTTAATAAGGCTCCCACTTAAGTTTCCTTGCCTGCTCGAATCTTTCATTTACATTCGGCCAATTAACAATAGTCCAGAAATTATCAACATATTCTCCTCGACCATTCTTATACTGTAGATAATAAGCATGCTCCCAGACATCTAGACCGAGCAAAGGGATTGCATCCCATTGACTTAACAAATGATGAAATTCAGCTTGTAAAATTTCTAATCTCCTTGAACGTGGCGACCATATTAAAATAGCCCATCCAACACCTTGAACCTGTTTGGCTGCCTCGGAGAAATGCGCTTTGAAGGCATCAAAGCTTCCAAAATCACGATCAATATAAGATCTAAGTTTTCCCGTTGGTTCTCCGCCCCCATCAGGACTCATATTACTCCAAAACATCGTGTGTAAATAGTGCCCAGCCCCGTTAAATGCCGCTTCTTTTTCCCAATGTTTTAGCAAATCGAAGTCATCAGTCTCTCTTGCTGTTTGCATTTTTTTCTCCGCTTTATTCAAACCGTCTACATAGGATTGGTGATGTTCCTGATGATGAAGCTTCATTATCTCTTCATTAATAGCTGGCTCCAACGCATCATATTCATATGGCAATGGTGGCAGTCTATGTTCCCCAATCGGAACATAGTCATTACCTGAAAAAAGGTTGGCGTACATTTCTCCTAATCGATCGACTTGCTCCGTCACATTTAACTGCTGATCCTCGTCAGGAAAAGACTTCTCAGATAAAATCTGTTTCAGTACTTCTATTTCCTTGTAAATACTTTCTTTGGCATCTGGATTTGAACGATTTTGTACATCAGCTTCTATGCTGGCAACCCACTGACTGACGTCTTGTAAATAGATATCAAAAGTACCCGGTGAAATCATCTATCCCACTCCTTTTTTGCAGAGATAACGAATGCAGGAGGACCTGCTAGGACTTCCCTTTTCACTGCTTTTTACTCCACATTAGTCTATGAAAGGAGATAAGAATTGATGACACTTTCAACGAAGCCTTTCTTTAACGAATACGCTGCGATATCAACAAACAGTTAATATTAATATGGATCTGCGTCATGTCCTTCTCTTTTAGCCGTATCCACGGCTCGATCAGCATTGGTTGACCCAGTATGCTGACTATTTGCAGCTTTCAGTACCTCTGCCAACCGCTCCGAAACGAGTTTCCCATAATCAGCATCTGCTTCCGTAAAATGTTCGATCATCTTTTTTTGAATATGCTCTTCACATACCATTAAAGCACTGGCAAGATTGTTGATCAACTCGTCTTTTTCCCAATCTTCGAAATTACGATACGTTTCTCCAGCTTGTTTGAAGTCATTCGGTCTGTCTATCTTTTGTCGAACTAACTTATCTTCATAGAAAGGCTCATGTACCTTCCCCTCTTGTTTTGCTTCTGTCAATCCGCCTAGGCTTGAAGGTTCATAGTTAATATGAGGGTTTAGATCAGGATCTTTGTCCACTCGATATTGCATTTGTCCACCTTCTTGATTTGTAGCCACCCTTTTTTTAGGCGAATTGATAGGAAGCTGTAAGTAATTCGATCCAACACGGTATCTTTGCGTATCCGAGTAGGAGAAAGTTCGACCTTGTAAAAGTTTATCATCAGAAAAATCAAGACCGTCCACTAAAACCCCAGTACCGAATGCCACTTGCTCAACCTCAGCATAGAAGTTTTCTGGATTTTTATTTAATACCATCTTTCCAACAGGAAGAAAAGGGAACTGATCAGTGGGCCATAGTTTCGTAGGATCCAATGGGTCAAAGTCTAGTTCAGGATGTTTTTCATCACTCATTATTTGTACACTAAACTCCCACTCAGGATAATCTTTCTTTTCAATCGCTTCATATAAATCCTGTGTAGCATGGTTTGTTGACTGTGATTGAATGTCATCTGCTTCTTTTTGAGTCAAGTTTTTAATACCTTGATTTATCGGCTCCCAGTGATACTTAACAATCACGGATTCTCCATCCTTATTCACCCATTTATACGTATTAACTCCAGACCCTTGCATTTGTCTGTAATTAGCCGGAATACCCCAGGGTGAGAAAAGAAACGTGGCCATGTGCGTTGTTTCAGGCGACTGAGAAAAAAAGTCAAACATTCTTTCAGGATCTTGAACATTCGTGACAGGATCTGGTTTGAAGGCATGAACCATATCCGGAAATTTTAAAGGATCGCGGATAAAAAATATCTTTAGATTGTTCCCAACTAAATCCCAATTGCCGTCCTCTGTGTAAAATTTAACAGAAAAACCTCTTGGATCCCGGGCAACTTCCGATGACTCCTTGGCTCCGATTACTGTTGAAAAGCGCACAAAAACGGGTGTTTGTTTCCCAACACCCTCAAATACTTTTGCCCGAGTATACTTTGATACATCTTCATTTCCAGCTTTTCCATACGTTTCGAAGTAGCCATGGGCTCCCGCTCCTCTAGCATGAACGACCCGTTCTGGTATGCGTTCTCTATCAAAATGTGAAATCTTCTCAAGGAAATCATAGTTCTCCAGAATAGTTGGTCCTCTGTTACCAACAGTTCTTACATTTTGGTTATCTGTGACAGGATGTCCCTGTCTATTTGTAAGCGAGTCATCGGATTCTCCTGTCCCGGTTCGGCGATCTGCGGAACTTCCCATTCCCTCCACAGGGGAATTACTGATTTCTTCTGAATTATTTTCCAATCGAGACCCTCCTCTAAAAATTTGTTCCATTTATTTATGCCCAATATGGGATGGAATAACCACCCTCAACAGGAATATATAGGGCATTTTTTAGAAAGGGTATAATACCATTCGCTGATCTCGTTTATTTCTAAAATTAAACAAGGCCTTTACGAGTAAACTCTACGCAAAGGCCTTGTTTTAACGGGTGTTTTCTAGAATTTTATTGAGAGAAAAGAATTTATAAAATTGGCAGCTACCTTCACACCGCACGTATCAAGGAAAGCCCACCATCCTTTCGAGTAGCACCTACACGCACTTCGTAGGTGCTACTCGGGGCGGTGGAAGCTGACGCTGTATTTAATAAAAGGCGGCTGTGCCGTTTTTCTTATTTTACTTCAAACAGAAACTTAGAAGACAAACTTTTTAATACAGTTAATTAATTAGACAATCTAACGCAAGTTCTTGAAATTACTCTCTCTCATATATTACGTACTCAGAATCATCTGCACTAAGTTGCCTCATTACATATGGGCTAAGCTTTACAGTGATGTCTTGTAAATTATCTTTATACATATCAAATATAATAAGCTCACGATTATAAAATAAGGTCCCAGGATCAACGATGATATTTTCATTTTCATAGGGTAACAGAACTATCTTATTTTCGTACGTGCCTTCCCCTAATTCAAATTCAACCATCTCCGTCTGCTTTTCAAAAGGGAAATCAGTTTTATTTAGGTATGTAGTGTCCACTAACAGTGCTACTTTGCCATCACTACTGCCAAATTCCTCGTTTTCAGATGTATCTACTTCCATCACCTCTACACGATTTACCCGAATCGCTATTCCATTGTCTTCATCAAATAAAAGAGGCTCTGCATGCTGGAAAATTGTTTCACCAAAATTTAACTCATAATCTTCTTCCAAAGATCCCAGCATATTGTGATACCCATCTTTAAATTTAGTCGCTAGGTTAGTCTCAATTACTGTATTGTAGTCAACTTTTTCTTGAGCATCTCCGTAGATTGTCACACGTGGCGTCTGACCTACAATGTTTTCCGCTCTAAATTCATAACCAAGACCTACATCAATACTTTCAGAATTCTCAAGCGGGTAAGCAACCATGATATGATTTCTAATCACTTTCGCCTGTTCTGGTCTGAGTTCGGTGTAAAGGATACTCGGACCAATAATTCCCTCATTCGTAAAAGTATGACCATTAATTTTCACATCTAAATGTGGCAAGAATACTCTCTCACGCTGTTCCTTTTGATTGTATGCAATCACATCATAGCTGATCAGAAAATTCCCAGCAGCGTTCGTAGAATATTCATTTTGTGCTTCCTCAGTAACTTCTATTTCATGTAAAGAGATATTTGCAACATTATAAACAATCCCATCAAAATCAAATGTGCCAAGCTTTTCTTCCTCCGATAAATTAACGTCACTTACGATGACATCCAGTTGGTCAAACTTTTCAGTATACTCTGAGTCATCCACTTCCAGCTCGGGATTCAAAGAGGTGACTACCAACCTTTTAATTTCTTCTTCTGGAGCTATGTTTCCATTGTTTTCTGCTTCAGGTTCTTCCACATTTACATTTTTGTTTTCCATAGGAGTTTCTGCCTCATTATCTGTGCATGCAGAGGATATAATCATGACTATAAATAAAAATGATAAGAGCATTTGTTTAAACAATCCGTTCACCCCCACCTCTATAGTAAACAATTTTATTTGAAAAGCGCAAGCACCTTTAACACTGGTTATCACTCATGCTTAGTGTCTAGGTTATATAACTTAATATGGCCTGTGCTT
Source organism: Salipaludibacillus neizhouensis (assembly GCF_002886185.1). GTDB lineage: Bacteria > Bacillota > Bacilli > Bacillales > Salisediminibacteriaceae > Salipaludibacillus > Salipaludibacillus neizhouensis. The sequence goes on along the minus strand of NZ_KZ614148.1, from coordinate 315,610 downwards.
TCTTACTTTTCAAGAAAATCGCATAGCGTAAAGGTAGCTGTCAAGTCAACATATAAATAGGTCAAAGCTGATTGCCAGCTTTGACCTATTTATCCGTGGATGATTTATTTTTTGAGCTTCTCTTATTACGCTCTTCCTCTTCTTCCCGTTTAATTTCTTCTAATGGAAGTTCATCAACAGGCATGGTTGATTGATCACGTTTCTTTTGTTCTTCTCTATCTTTTTTGAAGGTGTTTTCTTTATTATCAGATCTTTTAGTCATTAAAATCCCTCCTGAAAAGTTATTTTCCTTTTAAAACAACTATTTAAACATTATCCGTTTAGTACTACAAAACCCCAGGACTTTTCATCCTAGGGCATATTATAAAAATTGATCTTATCATTGCATTTTAGAGTAGTGTTAACAAAAAGCTAATTACTACAATTGCTCCAATAACCATTAGAATCGTACGTAACATGTGTGTATCATCCTTTCACTTAATGTATTATTCTTTATCTTCCCGCTCTTTTAGATTTGTAAACCAAAGCCTATTGATCACTTTAAATTATTTATTAAGTGGGTACGAATAGTATTCAAAACCACCCTTATGTATCTTTTCCAAGACTTCGGACATCCTATTCATAGAGATTCATAACAGAAAGGAAAGATATAATTGGAAAACGAAATGTCCTATGGGAAAGATTATAAATATGTTCCCTCAACCTCCGTTGCAAGCGGTAATGGAATAGAATTATTACCAGACATATATACACACACTATTCAAATAGTGAATATTTGTTTGGTCGGGGATCCTAAAACGGAAGATTTCGTGCTCATTGATGCAGGTATGCCTCTTTCTGCTGATAAAATCATCTCTGTTGTAGAAAAGCGTTTTGGCCCTAATAGTCGGCCAAAAGCAATCATTTTAACACACGGACACTTTGATCACGTTGGTGCAATTATTGAATTAATTGAGCATTGGAAAATACCTGTTTACGCTCACGAATTAGAAATTCCTTATCTTACAGGTGAAATGAAATACCCAGAACCGGACCCCAGTGTAGAAGGAGGATTAATAGCAAAAATGTCTGCCCTTTTCCCAAATGAACCAATCAACTTAGGTGGTCATGTAGAAAAACTACCCGAAAATGGTGAGGTTCCCTTTATGGCAGACTTTAAATGGCTGCATACTCCTGGACATACTCCTGGGCACGTCTCTTTATTCAGGGAATCTGATCGAAGCTTGATCGTTGGTGATGCCTTTGTCACAGTGAAACAAGAATCCCTATACAGCGTCTTGACGCAAGAGCAGGAGATAAGTGGCCCACCGAGATACCTCACTCCTGACTGGGAAACCTCATGGGAATCGGTGAAACTTCTGGAAGAACTCCACCCCTCTATTGCGGTAACCGGCCACGGACTACCGATGAATGGAGAAGAATTGTCAAAGAATTTAAAGAATCTCGTTGCCAATTTTGATCAAATTGCCATTCCAGATCACGGTAAATATATATCGGAAAAACCAAAACATTAGATAAGAAAAACACGTGGCGTAAAGATAGCTTGTCAACTTATACGCTTATCTTTTAGTTAAATTAAAAGGAACCCTAGAATGACTTATCGAGAGTTCCTTTTTCAATAGTAGCGCAATTCTTCTATCAAGAGGCTCATAATTTCATAATTCCACTATTCACGCGCATCTCCGAACAAGGCTAGCTCATTCCCGCCGTCCGGCTGCGCATAACAAAGCAAAAGTACTACCCTAGCCTCTAAACTTGTAAGAAGGGGCTCCTTTAACATCCAGTTTAATGCGGAATAAACCACCTGCATGAGGTTGCTCTTTCAATTCCTCAGCAGTTAAACCGTTTCTAGCTGTAGTTATATATAATTCATCCATGTTTTCTCCTCCAAATGCACAAGAGGTTACTTGACTAGCTGGCACAGGAATTTCAGCAAGCTGCTCTCCTGTCTCTGGATTAAACCTTGCAACTCTCGAACCTCTGAAAAAAGCTACCCATAACATTCCTTCTTCATCAATAGTCATTCCATCAGGACTACCAACGTCTTTCGCAAAGGTGACGGCTGTTTGTTCATTTGTTAATTCTCCAGTTTCCGAATAGAAATCAAACGATTGGATTTTCTTAGTCGGTGTATCAATATAATACATTTTTCCTTTTTCTGTATCCCACGCCAGACCGTTAGAGATCGTTACCCCTGATATAATTTTTTCTACTGAAAAATCCGTATCCATTTTGAACAAATTTGCTTGTCCAGAATCCCCTTCTAAAACCATCGTTCCTGCCCAAAACCTTCCTTGCGGATCGCATTTCCCATCATTAAATCGATTACCTGTTTTATCAGGTTCAGGATCATGAACAGCAATTAACTTTTTGCTTTTAATATCATACGTATAAAAACCTTGTCTCATTGCCAGCAACAGGTCGCCACTTTCCCTTACCACCGCTGCTCCCACATGCTGACCAACGTCATGACCAACATTCTCTCTCGTAAAAGGATCATAGAAGTTTACACTGTACCCATTAATATTGACCCAGATGAGTTGATTAGTGCGCTCATCCCAAAAAGGACCTTCTCCTAGTTCCGCCTTTGCATCGACTACCAATTCCAATGAATCCATCGTATCCCATCCTTCTCAAAAGTATCGTTAACACAGCAACACACTTTCTAATCGTTTCTACCCACTATCTTACACTGATTAAGGAAAACGGCATAGCCGTCTTTTATTAAATACAGCGTTATCTTTAGCCACCCCGGGTAGCACCTACGTAGTTCGTGTAGGTGCTACCCGAAAGGAGGGTGGGTTTCCCTTGATACTTGTGGCGTAAAGATAGCTGTCAATTTTATAAATTATCTACTAATAAAAAAATGGAGCTTCCATTCATAATAATTTCAAATACGGTCTTGAAAAACCAAAGAATCCTTACATGTTTTAGCCTCTCAGTAACGGGAACGGATTATTATTACTTTGAAAGGGGTTTTACTATTTTATCCGGTATATTAATAGGAATAACAATCATATTTATGATTGTTAATTTATATTATTTTTTCAATAACAAATCCTTTAAAAATAGCTATTTCAGTTCAATTCTTTTCTATAAGCTATTCTTTGTACTTTTAGGATTCACAATAGGTTTTGCTTGCCTTTATTACTTACTGTCTTTAAATGAAGTTGTATTATTAGTTAGCTCTCCCACAGGCGATGTTGCGGATGTCACATTTTTAGACTCCCTTTATTTTAGTGGGGTTACTATTTTATCAGTCGGTTACGGGGATTTAGTTCCTGTCGGAAGTGCCAGGTTTTTTTCATTAATTGAAGCAAGTATCGGGCTTTTACTTCCAACCGCTTATTTTATGAAAGCATTAACCAGCTCAAGAGAAAAAGAGGACGAATAACCTAATAAGAAAACGCGTAGCGTCTTTTATTAAATACAGCGTAAGCTTCCGTCTCCTTGATGCTTGTGGCGTAAAATAGCTTTATCTTTATTATAAGAAAAGTGTCTCAATAGGTCTTTTTGACCTATTGAGACACCTAACATTGCTTATTTTTCCTCTACTGGAAACCAACCTGGACTATTCATAATAGCATTCCATAAATAATCAGGAACAACTAGCTTTTTTTGATCATTTTTCGTTAATGTTTGACGAATTGAATCTTCCTTCTCTTCCTGAACTTTTTTCACCCAATTAGGTTCCATGATTAACTCACGACCTAGTGCTACAAAAGGGATTCCTGTGTCAAAAGCTTTCATCACTTCGTCTGGCGTATGAAGCGATCCCACTCCAATGACCGGAACTCGAGCACCTACTTTATCTTGAATCAGTACGATCCGTGACTCTTTATCTTCCTTATCTCTCATTGACCCACTCCAGAAATCTTGAACAGATATATGAAGATAGTCTAGATCTGCCTCTGCTAACTGATCCACGAATGCTAATGTATCTTCCATTTTAATTCCCGGGTTCTCCATTTCTTCGGGAGAAATACGATAGCCGATAACAAATGGATTTTTAGCATGCTGATCAACTGCTTTTTTTACGCTATCAATCACAGCGAAAGGAAATCGCATGCGTTTTTCTAAAGAACCACCCCACTCATCCTCACGTCGGTTTGAATGAGGAGAGAAAAACTGTTGGATTAAGTACGTATTAGCACCGTGTATTTCTACACCGTCAAAACCAGCCTCAATTGCACGTCTAGTGGCATCGCCGAAATCTGAAATAATTCCTTCTATTTCAGTATGATCAAGTTCTCGAGGAGTAACGGCACCCTCTCTTAATGGAGCAACTGCACTTGCGCTAACCGGTTGTCCGTCTAATAACTCCTCTGGAGGACACATTCTTCCTCCGTGAAAAATTTGTAAAATTGCTTTTGCCCCCTGATCTTTAATCGTTGACGCAAGCCGTGCCAACCCAGGAATTAGTTGATCCTTATCCGCACCTATTTCATGAGAGAAGCCTTTTCCACCTCTAGTAACATAGGCAACTGCAGTAATCACCGTTCCGGGTCCATTGGAACGAACTCGATAATACTCTAGTTCCTCTTCCGATACTTCCCCATTTTCCTTGGAAGCAAAGTTCGTCATTGGCGCCATCATAATACGGTTCGGCACCGAAACTCCTCGTTTGAATGTAAATGTATCAAACATTGGTTCATATTGTTTCTTCATCCCTAACTCCTCCTGCTGTCTTTATGCTTTAGTGTCACTTTTATACGGTTATTATCCATTTTCGACCGTAACAATAAACTATCTCATAGAACTTAACAAGTCCATTTATTTGCTTAGAGCATATGTACAACTTTCAATTAGAAAAACGGCAGAGCCGTCTTTTATTAAATACAGCGTGATCTTTAAAGCCACCATCATTTAAGCATCAAGGGCGAACTTCTCTTCCTTGTGGCGTAAAGATAGCTGCCAATTACTTTATTTGGATTAAATTATAATTCCTTCATTAATAAATAATGGATACAAATAGCTTGGGCTCCTAATATTCTCATCAATCACAATATCTCTATAGTATTACGGACTCTGATTTAGCTTATTCTAAGCGTACAAGAGGAGGTGTTTTTTGATGGCTGTAGATGTACTTTGCGAAGTAAGTAACTGCGTTCATTGGGCAAACGGAAATCAATGTGCCGCTGACAGAATATATGTAGTCAGCCACACCGGTAAAGAAGCTGAACATCAAGAAGAAACAGATTGTAAAACCTTTGAGAATCAACACTAATAAACAAAAATAACGTTTTTTTACAAAATTGGAGAGAATTTAAAATTCTTTCTCTCCTTTTTATCTAAAGAAGAACTTAAAATGAGACCAAAACCGGCATTATATACTTTCTTCAGTACTTACTCTTTTAATAATATAAGATACTGCATTTTCCACATCTTTCATACATTCAGTCATCCCTTGTTCAATATCTTGGATATGAAAAGCTTTTGTTTCTCTGTCTAAAAATACAGAAACAACTGGTTTCTGATCTTCGTCCTTAGCAAAAGTGTATGTCATTTTACATGAACTGTAAGGCTCAACCGTTAATTCTTTTAACATCTTTTTTAATTGATTTTGATTCATATTCCCTCCAGGTACTTTATATGTTTGTCACTAAAAAGGATCAGTTATAAAAACAATGATACTTTTATCAGACTCGAAATCCCAATGCACAAAAATATCCTGTACCGAAACCCCAAGTATTTTGTTAAACTCTCCTTCATTTAGTAACCTTTTTTCTAATCTTCTTTTCGCAATTTGCAGTGTCTCACCAGAACCTAAACTAATAAGCTCTTTTTCAATACGAATCAAAATTCCTTCTCTGCCTGAAATAATCGTTCTGGGATTTACTTGATAAGTAAACACATGCTCCGGTTGTTTTTCAGCAGTTTCACTTATTTTTCGAATCTCTTGATTCATGGCACCATAAAAGGATTTCTCAATCTCTTGCCTATCTATTTTATCCCAGTGAATTCCAATAATCATTCCTGACTTTTGATCGATATTCCAATCATAAAAGAATTCAAAATCCTTGATATCAAAAGAAGCTGATATTTTGGTTTTTATTTCAGGAAGAACACTTTTCATTAGAATCTCACGTAAAGATTCCACTCCTTTAAGACCCTCTTGTTTCATAACAACACTTTCTATTGGGGATAAAAAATTTCTGATATGGATCACAACTACACAGGGTGTTAAACTTACAAAAACAGACTCAGGCCCCCTTCCAAAATGATCACGTAATTCCTTACTTACAGAACTGGAAACTTCTTTTTGTTTGTTTTTAACCTCTAGTTCTTCATTTTTTTCAACCATTGGAAACCTCCAAATAAGATATCATTCAATCCCACAACCTAATAATAACTTACAGTAATAAATAGGCTGCACAATTGCAGCCCATCACTACTGTCTCCCAGCTACTTTCCTCATTCTTTACGAGTTTGACAACAATTTATTCATTCCCATTACCCAAGGAAATTTAAACCTATCGTTATGGAGATATTTAGTTTACTTATTAGGGAGAAGTCTTTTCGTTACCTACGTAAATTAGCAAAAAAAGATTTTATATTCTAATACCTATTAGGCATACTGCGATTTTCTGAAGGTACTCGTTTCCGGCTTAATTGGTTTTATATTTTCTCGATTTGCCAGGAACTCAGGACGAGGTTGGCCCGTTCCGAATGGTTCCACTAATTTATTTTCAATCGAGTTAAATACAAAAAATACGTTACTTCGTGGAAACGGCGAGATGTTTCCTGCCGATCCGTGCATCGTGTTGCAATCAAAAAATAAAACGGATCCAGCCGGTCCAACTGCTCTGTCGATTTGGCCGTTCGCTTCCTCAACTAGTTTCTCCATTTTCTTGTTCTCCGGCACTCCCGATTCTTGCTTTTTCAACGACGTTTTATAATTGTCCTCTTCCGTTTTACCAGGACAAGATACGTACCATTTATGGGATCCAGGAATTAGCATTATTGGTCCATTAAACTCATGGTTATCTGTCAATACAATCGAGCAACTCACTGCCCTCATATTTGGCATACCATCCTCTACATGCCATGTCTCAAAGTCTGAATGCCAATAAAACTCTTTGCCTTTAAACCCGGGTTTAAAATTAATTCGTGACTGCATAATATAGACTTGGCTTCCAAGTAGTTGTTCCGCAATCTGGACAATTCGTTTATTTTTAGAAAGAGATTTGAAAAATGGATCATCTTTATGAATTTCAAAAACAGAACGAATTTCATTACTTCCAGGTTCTCTAATAATGTGATCCGCTTCTTTTTTCTCGTTTTTGTTTAGAATATCTTGCAGACCTTCTTGCATTACTTTTAACTCTTCCTCGTTAAATAGATCATCATATAACAAATAACCATTCTCATTATAGTAATCTAAGTCATTCTTATCGAGCGGGCCTTCTGCCGCATTTCCATATACAACAGGATCCTTCCGGTTAGTAATTTTCCCAGCATTTTCTCCCGTTCTTGATGGATAAAAATCTTTATGCATTTTCAAGTCTCCTTCGCTTAAAATATTTAGGCTTCTTTTTGAGTAAACCTATCAATTTACTACGTTGGTTACCATTCGTACATATTTTTTCTCCCAAAGAATGGCTAGTGGTAATTCCAACATTGCATACTTTGCAAGAAAGATTTTGACAAGGATGTCACCTCCCTATTAAAGTAAAATAACGTAAAAAAGAGCTGGAAAGGGTAAGGACCCTTCCCAGCTCATCTGTTAGCTCTATTGTCTACATCATTACTGCCGGAACTATTTTTTCTATTTTAACCATTAAATTTATCAACTTACTTTCTCAAATTCAACTTTTCTGAAAATACAAATCTCTATTCAAGGTCAAGCTTTAAATACTCGTCCTCATTTAGGAATTTACCCTATATTTATGTATGTTAAACACGAATTATGGTTTTTCATAAAAATTTCACTAGCCTCCATTATATAATCTTTTATTTGAATGAGTTTCATAAGTCATCGTTGTATGTTGATTTCCGAATGTTCTTAATGATCTCCATTTCAGACGGACGCTTTCCGTGGGGCTCTTCTTCAACTAATTCTTCCTCCGAAAATCTCCGTAATAATGGATTTTCAGACTTCGCTGAACCCACAGGAGTCGCCGTCTTACACTTCAATCATTCATTTTTTTACGAACGTTGATATCAGTATTTATTCAAACGTTCGTTAAAATAGCTAAAAAATTGTATTATGAAATTGGTTCATTTACTAAAAACCACACTTTATATCTTATTCGTTTTACTTTTGCATAAATCTCTTGCTTCACCAAATAATACAAAGGAACCTTTGTTACCAATATATTTAATAAGAATATTAAATTCACAAAATACTCCCAATAAACAGAAGGTTATTCATTCTATTGTCTCTCCATATCGGGATGTGGTAGAGTAAATAAGCTTTAAATCACTTATAAAAAGGATACATACCTTTAGGAGGCTTTATATTGAAACAACGACAAATTGAATGGCCGGTTTTTCTTATCAGCGGGGGTTCACTCGTTTTATTTGTGATCGCTTCTTTTATTTCAGTCGAGTGGATAGCTAATTTCGTTGAGTCAACATTCACCTGGTCCGCAACTTATTTTGGTGCTTTTTGGCAAGTATTTATGCTACTTAATCTAATCGTTGCTGCCGTTATGATGGTATCCAAATATGGAAATGTGCGCCTTGGAGAGCCTGGAAAACCTGAAACGAGTACATTTAAGTGGATAGCCATGATCATGACCACTCTTCTTGGAGGGGGTGGTGTCTTTTGGGCAGCAGCAGAACCGATGTACCACTTTCTAGAGACTCCGCCAATGTATGGGGATATTGCTCCAGGTCAAGAAGCTACTATTTCACCCGCCTTGGCACAATCCTTCTTAGATTGGGGATTCTCCGGTTGGGCAATATTAGGTACATTAGGTGTTGTCGTTTTGATGTATGGCTACTCAAAAGGGTTACCAATGAAACCTCGTACGCTTCTTTATCCCCTTTTCGGTGACAGCATTATGAAAAAAAACAGCATTCTAGGTATAATAGTAGACGCTTTTTCTATCTTAGCAGTTGCTGCAGGAACGATAGGACCTATTGGTTTTTTAGGACTTCAAGCAGCCTATGGCCTTGAGTCATTGTTTGGTATCTCAAATACATTCTTAACGCAAGTAGTGATTATATTTTCTCTTGTCACCATTGCGGCCATATCTGCACTAACCGGCATTCATAAAGGAATCGAATGGCTAAGTCGTTTTAATATCATATTAACAATAACTTTGATGATCCTTATTTTAATCATAGGGCCAGCAGGTTTTATCTTCGACTCTTTCATTGGTACTTTTGGACTCTATCTTGGAGATTATTTTGAACTAAGTTTATACAGAGGGGATCGAGATTGGCTTGGCTACTGGACCATTTTCTTTTGGGCCTGGTTTATTGGTTTTGGTCCTGCCATGGCGCTCTTCATTAGCCGTATCTCTCACGGACGGACTGTTCGAGAGTTATTCCTTGCGGTAATTATTATTGCACCTCTCGTGACCAATTTTTGGTTTACCGTTGTTGGTGGATCAGGGATATTTTTCGAACTTCAAAACCCTGGCTCTGTCGGAGATGCACTCTATGAAGGCGGAATGCCCGCTACAATGATTGCGATCGCAACTCAACTACCATTCGGCACATGGGTCGCAAGTGCTTTCTTATTTGTTAGTATTGTATTTGTTGCTACGACAACTGATTCCATGGCGTACAGTATCTCTATGACAGTAACCGGAAATGATACTCCTGCTAGAAGTATTCGGGTGTTTTGGGCAATAACTATGGGAGCCGTAGCAGCAGTATTGCTATTCATAGGCGAAGGCAGTATTAATGCCCTACAGTCATTTATTGTTTTTACCGCTGTTCCTGTTTCGCTTATTCTCCTTCCTACGCTTTGGTTAGCACCTAAGGTAGTAAAAAAGATGGCTAAATCTCAAGGTATAATAAAATAGACAAAATCAAAGATTCTCAAAAGGGCATCATGGCCTTATGAGAATCTTTTTTTACGAATTTTTCTCTTGCGAGACTTTAGTTTAGTACTTCAAGCCTAGGGTAAAACCCTTCTATTATTGGTGCTCTTCTTCAATTGCATAAGAATTACTAGTCCATACGAAATATGTACAATGAAATAAAGTTTTGTCGAAATAGGTTGATATATGACATAAATCATTGTAACATTATAAAAGACAGGTGATAAAGGTCCTACTAACATTATAATATTAGTATTGATATAGGCAAACTATTTGAAAGAATAGGACGCAAAGCATAGGGTCTAAAGTATTAGAATTATTTCTTTTACCTTAGCCGCCACGGTTTTTATTTAAAATCCAGATGGCTGCCGCAGTTATACTAGGTAGCTATTTTTCATTTTATAAACGAAATACTTAACTTTAAATGCGTCATTATACTTAATTGTGAAAAGACCGTACAACCATAGCTTTAAAAGGGGAGTAGTGATTATATGACAAACTTAACAACGGAAAAAAATCAAAATATTACTAATTTATTGAATGGAACAGTTAATGCGATCAAGAGCGTAGTCCCGTTAAATTTGGAACTACAAAAGGCAAAGTTATCTGAACAAGTTCTAACTTTGAATTATGGTGTCTTCATAGGAATTACAGGTGACCTTAAAGGGAAAATGATATTAACAGGAGATCCTGAAGTCTTTGGTGGAATCGGGCAAACGATGTTCGGCATGCCTCTTGAGGGAGAAATGCTACTTTCTTTTAGTGGGGAGTTAGGAAATATGATAGCCGGGAGATTGTCTACTAATATCACCGAACAAGGAGTTAATACAGATATCACTTCACCAACTATATTTCAAGGGAATACTACACTTACAGGATACAAAAAAGCACTTCACGTACCTGTTTCCTTTGAAAGCGTTGGACCAATGAGTATTTACTTTTTACTAGATTAATCTATTGAAATGACTATGATGCAATTCCAACAAAGAAACCGTAAATAAAGATAGGGATAAACTAAGGAGGCGAAAAAGATGGCAAGTGTTTTAGTTACAGATGATGCAGCTTTTATGAGAATGCAATTGAAAGATATTTTGACTAAACTTGGTCACGAAGTAATAGGTGAAGCAGAGAATGGTCAGGTTTCCATAGAAAAGTATCAAGAATTAAAACCCGATGTTGTCACAATGGATATAACTATGCCTGAGTTAAATGGTGTAGATGCACTAAAAGAAATTAAAAAACTGGATGGTAATGCACTAGTTATAATGTGTTCAGCGATGGGTCAGCAAGGCATGGTTGTTGAAGCCATTCAAGCGGGTGCGAAAGACTTTATCGTTAAGCCATTTTCTTCAGAAAGAATTCAGGAAGCTTTAGAAAAGGTTTTATAAAGATACAAAGCAGTCAGATAAAAAATTACAGGATAGACAGTTATGATCCATTCAACTGTCTATCCTTTTTTGCTGATTTTTTTAACGTACATCTCCTTAGACGTTTATCAAGATTGACTCTATGCAGTTTCATTAGAGATCTTAATCGAACTAGAATTATGAAAACTTAATTACATACTTAGTAAAATTTTCAAAGGAATATAGTAGATATAATTTTGGCAAAGTTAGGGATAATACTTAGAAGATTATTTGTTTTCGAAAGAGAGCATCAGAGTCTCAAAATTATTTACGATAAAGGGAGTTTTCCACTAATGAATGTAAAGACCCCGATTCCTAAAGCACAAGGCATTGATAATACACTAGCTCTCATCAAAGAAGGATTTCACTTTCTTCCTGGGCTCCGCAAAGAGTTAGAATCCGATATCTTTGAAACACGTCTTATGGGACAAAAAGTAATTTGTATGGGCGGTAAAGAAGCAGCGGAAATGTTTTATAACAACAACCTATTTAAGCGAAAAGATGCTGTCCCCACGTCTATTAAAAAATCCTTGCTAGGTGAAGGTGGAGTTCATGGACTAGATGATGAAGCTCATAAACAACGAAAAAGAATGTTTCTATCTATGATGACTCCGGAAAGACTAGAGGATGTCAGAAAGATAGCGGTAAATGAACTCAATTCAAAGGTTGCGGAGTGGGAAACCAAGGAGAACGTAGTGTTTTTTGAAGAAATAAAAGAAGTTTTAACCCGAACAGGCTGCAAGTGGGCCGGAATTCCACTGCGTGATCAAGATGTAAAACAACGCGCATGGGAGCTTGGCGAAATGGTTGATTCCTTCGGCGGCTCGGTTGCACGATTCAGAAGTGGGAAAAAAGCTAGGGAAAGTCAAGAAAAGTGGTTAAAAGGAATCGTCAAAAACGTCCGTTCTGGTAAAATTCCAGCTCCGGCAAATACAGCTGCATATATTATATCCCATCACCGTGAACCTAATGGGAAACAATTGGATGCACAAATCGCTGCTGTAGAATTGAATAATATCATTCGTCCGATTGTTGCAACAGCCTATTACCTAACATTTGGTGCAATGGCGCTGCATGAACATCCGGAAACCATTTCTAGTCTTAAGGAAAACAAAAGTAATTACAGCCTCATGTTTACTCAGGAAGTCCGTCGCTTCTATCCATTTGCTCCAGCTATGGGAGCAAAAGTAAAAAAGAGTTTCTATTGGTACAACTATCATTTTAAAAAGAACATGCTAGTTATTTTAGATATTTTTGGCACGAATCATCATCCTGACATTTGGGACCATCCAGATGAATTTAACCCAGAGCGATTTAAGGACTGGAAAGGCAGTCCCTTTTCCTTCATTCCTCAAGGTGGTGGTGATCATCATATTGGCCATCGGTGTGCCGGTGAATGGGTTACTGTCATGATCATGCGTTCATTTTTTCAATATCTCACCGAAAATGTAACATACACAGTTCCCGATCAAAATTTAAACTATAGTATGACTCGAATGCCCACTGTACCGAAAAGTCGTTTTGTCATAACCCGTGTTAAAAAACTTAAAAAGTCATTGCATGATTTAGAGGATAATGAACAAACACACACAGTCATATAAGAAAAACGGCAGAGCCGTCTTTTATTAAATACAGCGTGATCTTTAGCCACCATCACTTAAGTATCAAGGGTGGGTTTCCCTTGATACTTGTGGCGTAAAGATAGCTGCCAATTTTATAAATTCTCTTAAACAATTTCTTTCCGGTACTCAATTTATGGTAATAACAAAAGTAGCTGATGTCGGAGCATCAGCTACTTCTCTCAATGCATATTTTATTTACATAAGTCACAGGTTATTGACTAGGAGGTTGTTGATTTTTTTGAGCTTGTTGCTGACCTTGTTGCTGTAACTGGTTTTCGGTTTGGTGCAATTGACCGTTAACTTGATTCAATACACTAAAAGACTGTAGTGATTGTTCAGCATCACCTAACGTTTGCGTTACTTGCTGTAATGATTGTTGAAGCTGTTGTAACGTTTGTTGCTGCTGTTGCTCTGTTTGAGAAGTGAATTGCTGTACTTGTTGCCTGAGTGCTTGAGCTTGTTGGTTTTGTCCCGACGAATTTTGTCCCGACGAGCCTCCACCCTGTTGCTGCTGCTGTTGGCCGTTGGATTGAAGCTGTGTTAACGCTTGTTGAACAGAATCTAACTGGCTTTTTAGTGGAGTAAGTTCATTTCCTACTTCTGCACTTACTACCTTTTCAATTTGTGCTAATTCGGCAGCTTTTGCTTTTGCTCTTGCCTTTACTTGTTCTGTTTCTTTTTCCATGGCAAATTCCTCCTTGTAGTTATAATTACTACTCTTATTTGATGATACTTTTGCCGTCTGATATGCTGGTGTTGGCTTATTAATAAGCTTCAATCCAACAAATATCACACCGACCAATACAATAAGAGCTAGGAAGAGTATCATTTCATTCATCCCATACCTCCCCTGGAACAACTAAAAAAAGCTGTTGCACAACTCATATAATTAGCAAATATAAGTGAGGTTATGCACTTCTTACGTCCCCAATTATTACAAGTAAAGAATAGCCCCTTGGGGAATTATAATGATATAAACCCGGGGATAATTAATCATATAAAACAAACTGACTCGTATAATTTAAACGACATTTCCCGGGAAATTCTGACCTTTTTTACCAATTCCCTTAAAAATGAGTGTCTTTTTTCTATTTTATTGTTTTTGTTATAATGGAAGGTTGTTTGGAAGAATAACCGCTCGCTTTCCGTGGGATGATCCGCGAGCAAACGAACGCTCTGCGGGATCCCGTTTACATAACCATTATTTTTTCTAATAAGTTGAATGAAATAGCAAATAGACACCGATAGTAGAAACGCAGTCTACATTGACTTTCTTTTTTTGAACAAACAACTAGAAGAAGCGAAGGCTGCGACTCCCGCGGAAAGCGTCAGCCTATACCTAAAGCATTCAAGCCTCTAGGTTAAATAAACGTTTGTTTAAGTAACTATTCATTATCCTTTTCTACGTATGTCTAAATAATTGATGTTACAATAACATTAATCTTTTATCTGGGAAAGGAATGATTGTAAATGAAGGACTACCACTGCTGTGCAACTTGTATTCATTTGACTATAACAAAAACAACCAACGGTACTCAGTACTTTTGCTCTCGCTTAGGATTTGAAACGAAAACTTCTTACCAATTTAATTGTTGGGAACCAAAAGATCATATTAAAAAATTGATGGAAAAAGAACGAACGGTTTAATCATCTATCGAATGTGATTTATATTTCAGCGATATATTATATATCCATAATAAAACCAAACCTATCTAAAAAAGGAACACAAGGAAAAATCCTCGTGCTCCCAACTCTATGATACTATATCAACTAAATTATCTTACTTAAAAACTCTTTCGTCCTTGGATGTTGTGGATCATCAAATATTTGACTAGGGGGCCCTTCTTCCATGATTATGCCCTCATCCATGAAGATAACACGATCGCCCATTTCACGAGCAAATCCCATTTCGTGAGTAACCACGACCATCGTCATCCCCTCAATAGCCAAATCCTTCATGGCCTGTAAAACATCACCGACTAATTCTGGATCAAGTGCAGACGTCGGTTCATCAAATAACATAACCTTTGGATTCATCGCCAATGCACGGGCAATTGCTACTCTTTGTTTTTGACCACCCGATAAACTTTTCGGATAAACGTCTGCCTTATCCGATAGCCCAACTTTAGCAAGTAATTCGAGTGCAGACTTCTCTGCCTCTTCCTTAGAAATCCCTTTAACTTTAATAGGACCTAATGTGACATTTTCTAATACAGACTTGTGCGGAAATAAATTGAAATGCTGAAAAACCATGCCTACTTGAGACCTGAGTTTGTTAATATTAACCTTTGGGTCTCGTAAACTTTCTCCATCTATAACTACATCTCCTGAAGTAATTTCCTCGAGATGGTTCATACAACGTAAAAATGTACTTTTTCCTGATCCTGATGGTCCAATGACACAGACAACTTCTTTCTCTTTAACCTCAGCATCTATACCTTTAAGTACTTCTAAGTCCCCGAATGATTTGTGAAGATCGTTAACTTTAATCATTATACATCTAACCTCCGTTCAACACGCCGAAGAATAAGCATTGCTGGGATCGTGATTACTAAATAAGCCAGACAAAGCATAATATAAGGAACGAAAGTCTCTCCCGTTGTACTTACATACTGTCTCAGTAAGAATGTTACTTCCCCTACTGATATAACTGCAAAAATCGATGTATCTTTTAAACTAATAATAAACTGATTCCCTAACGGCGGAATCATCCGTCTAAATGCTTGCGGCCAAATAATGTACCGCATCGTTTGGGTTGAACTCAATCCAATAGAACGCCCGGCTTCCATCTGTCCTTTGTCTACAGATTCCACGCCTCCACGAACGATCTCTGCTATGTATGCACCTGCATTAATCGCAATTGCAATAATACCAGCTGTGACAGCATCAAAGTTAATACCAAAAAAGTCTGATACAGCAAAATACAAAAACAATGCTTGAACTAATATAGGTGTTCCACGAACTAATTCGATATAAACGGTAGCTAAACCATAAATTATTTTGCTTTTCGATAAACGAGCAAGCCCAAAAATAGTACCTAAAATAAATCCAATGATAACACCAACGAAGGTAATAAAAAGCGTTACCTGTAACCCACGGTAAATATAGGGGAGTGTTGTTCTAAAATGTGTACTTGTGAAAATTTCGGTTAATTGTTCTATCATCTTATGAAGGGCCTCCTTCTTCTTATGAAACATCTAAAGCGCAACAAGACATTCTCGTCGCGCCTTAGATATACAATTGGTGTGTTATTAAAGGTGACTATCACTCTGGAGGGAGTTCGCCAAACCATTCTTCATAAATATCATCATATGTTCCATCTTCCATTATTTCTGCGAGTGCTTCATTCACAGGTTCTCTTAACTCAGAATCCTGTGGGAAAGCAATTCCGTATTGTTCACCTGTTAATGTATCACCAACAGTTTTCATTTCACCTAATGCTTCTGTCTCAATGTAATATGCAACGTTAGGAACATCATAAACAACTGCATCTACACGACCAGCAACTAAATCTTGATACGCATTAACGATATCAGGGAACGTTTTGACCTCGGCATCTGTATTTTCAAGTAAATAATCTTCACTTGTAGTAGATGCACGGGTTGCAACAGTTGCACCACCTAGGTCATCTTCCGACTGAATCTCTTCTTCATCAGCACTTACCGCTATGATTAAACCTGCATCATAATAAGGATCAGAGAAGTCAAAGTTTTCTGCTCTTTCTTCTGTAATTGTCATTCCGGCAATGCCGATATCATAACGACCTGTTTCCATCCCTGCTAGGATTCCGTCAAACTCAACGACTTCCACTTCAAGTTCAAAACCAGCTTTGTCCGCAACTGCATGAATGAGATCGATATCAAATCCAACCATTTCATTCGTTTCAATATCTAAAAATCCAAAAGGTACGTAGTTTGTATCAACTGCTACAGTATACGTTTCTCCCTCTGCACCTGCATTTGCATCTGTATTCTCTTCTGCATTTGCATTCTCTTCTGTATTCGTGTTTTCTGCTGCATTTGCATTCCCTTCTGTATTCGTGTTTTCTGCTGCATTCGTATTTTCGTTAGCACCAGCATCTTCATTTGAATTTCCGCATGCTACCATGCTTGTTGTCGCTAATGCCGTTACTAAAAACAATAAAGCTTTTTTCACAATATTTCCCCCTTTTTTATTTTGTACAGAAACTAATAATGCTAATATTCGCATTATTCTAAATAAATGAATTACTTTTGTTAACTCTCTTTGTTGAAAATATCTTAGCATAGTTATTCAATAAATACTAGACTTAACTTTTGATTGAAACTAGACATAATCTAGCTCGAAGCCTGATAATAAACGCTTTTACGTCTATTTCAAAATAATATTATTTTTCAAAAAAAATAATCTATTCACGAAAATGAATACGGGTTTTTACTAGTTTAATAAGTGACTACTTCTATTTATAATGCAAGGAACAAAAATAGGCAATCCATCTGGAAGTTTTTCTCACATAATTGTGTAGTGATTTAGCATATTTTTTCCAGCGGGTACTCTAAAGTCATTTGAAGAACTTTAGAGATACCCTCTTCTTAACAAAAATAAGTTTAAAACTATTTTAATTGATACACTACATCCACCCGTTGAGTAATCTTCACTTCTCCTGACTCGACGTTAGTGCGACTATCTTCTTCCGCCATCTCGGCGCTACTTTGCATCGGGAAATCTACTTGCGCTTGCTGGTCAGTTATTTGTAAAACTTCGCCACGTTCTCTATTGGCGCTCTCAGCCATAGCGTCTGCCTTCCCAACCGTTTTCTCAATAGCTTGCTGTAATGCTTTGTTTTCTGCCGCCTCAGAATCCTGTAATACAAACCTTGTCTGTTGAATTCTGTTTGCCCCAGCTTCTGATGCGTCATCAATAAATTCACCTAAACGATCAATATCTCTGTATTCAATTTCAAGGATATGTTGGGCAAGATACTGTGCATCTTCATTTCCATTCGCTTGAGAATCAAACTGTTGATGCGGGTAGACATCTAACTGTGCCGTTTTAATATGCGCATCTTCCACTCCATGTTCCTCTAGAACTAGTCGTATAGCCTCCATTTTTTGATTCACCTCGGTTTGTGCATCATCCGCTGAAGTATCCACTGCCTCAGCACCAAGATGAATATATGCCATATCCGGTTCCGCACTGACTTCACCAACCGCGCTTACCACCAAAGTTCCTTCTTGAATTCCATCGCTTGCATTTGCTGTTGCAGGTTGATCATAAAACGGACTAAATAAGATTTGCAGTAATAAAATCACACTAATTGTACCTACAATAGACCCTGAAGCAATTAACCAGTTTTTTTTAGACATTCTTAAACCTCCATCCACTTATTTCTATCTTAATTAAATAGACGAAAGATTTTCTATTTGGTTACACCCTGAAGCCACTTCAAGCAAAAAAATACCCCGGGAAGTGATTTCCCGAGGAAAAGTTATCATTATCAGCTTTCTTTTTTCGAAATCGTTAAGGCTTGTTTAAGTCCATTCTTCAATGAGAATTTCCCGTACATTAAAACGCCCCCTCTGTACACACGAGCTGCCAATACATTAATTAAAACCGCACTAATGGCGAGTATACTTACGATTACTGCTATTTCCCAAACTGGTACAGTTCCCATTCCAATTCTTAGGAACAAAAGCTGAGGCGTAAAAAATGGTACATACGATAACACTTGAATAAATGTTGAATCAGGTGTGTTGAGACCAACTAACGAGATGAAGAAAGCCATCATCGCTACTATAATAAGCGGCTGAATGGCCTGATTAGCTTCTTCCGCCCTGCTCACGAGAGCACCTAACATAGCAGCAACGCCACCGTACACAAAATATCCTAAAAAGATGAATAATAAAGCGTATAGTAACAAAGAAACTTCAATACCATCATTGAAAATCATTTGTATGAAATTTTCTTCTCCACTAATCATGAACCCGATATACGCAGCTATTGCCAACCCACCCAGATTGACCACACCAACAAGCGCAATACCAGTAATTTTCCCCAGCATTTGCGTAACTGGGTTAACGCTGGAAACGATAAGTTCCATAACACGGGATGATTTCTCCGTAGCTACTTCCGTTGCGATCATTGTACCTAAAGTTAACACAATGATATAGATAGCAAACACAAGTGCATACACCATCCAGTATGCCTGCATATGCTCCGCTTCCGTTCGCACATCTCCACCTTCCGTCAACGATTGTTCGTTAAAGGTTATTGGCGAGTAAATTAATGCCAGCTCTTCTTCATTCAAATCTAGCTCATTTGTTGCAACTGCCTCTTTCACACGTTGCACATCTTGATTGACTTGTTGAGCCGTCGTAAAATCATTTCCTTCACTTAAAAATTCAGCCTCAAGGGTTGTGGTGGAACCTTGTAATGATAATACAAAATCATAATCCTTATTCTCAGCAGCTTCTACAGCGTCTTCCAATGATCCGTCTGTATAATGTATATACTCGAAAGCCCCCTCTTCATAGGAATCAAGCAATTCTCCAAAGGATGCCTCTCCCTCTGTCTCATCAATGACAGCTACAGTCTCTAAACTATCATCTGAATCAGCGAATCCATTTAAAATTGTATTTAAATTTATAAGGCCAATGATTAATATCATGACGATCACTGTGGACCATATAAATGTCTTTGATTTCAATCTTCTTCCTGCCGTATGGCTGACCGTAGTCCAAAAATTATTCATTGTCGTTTTCACCTGCCTTATCAATAAAAATGTCATGCAAAGATGGTTCTTCTATTTCAAACTTTCGAACAAAACCTTTATCGGCAACTCTTTTAAAGATAGTTTCTGCTACTTGTTCATTTTCCACCTTGATAATTCCACCGTCTTTCGTAACTTCTAAATCAAGGATACCATCAAGATTTTTTAAAAAGTCCAACTCGTAATCCGCTCTTATATGAATTCTTTTCATATTATAAGATCTTTTAATATTACGTAAATTACCCTGAAGCACGGCTTTTCCTTTTTTCAACATGATTAAATCTTCACATAATTTTTCTACATTAGCCATTTGATGACTGGAAAAAACAATGGTTGTTCCTTCCTCCTGTAATCGTAATACTGCATTTTTAAGCATGTCGGAGTTTACCGGATCTAATCCACTAAAAGGTTCATCTAATATGAGTAATTCAGGCTTATGTAAAACTGCTGCAATAAATTGAATCTTTTGTTGATTCCCCTTGGAAAGCTCCTCGATTTTTTTATTCTCATACTCCGGTACTTGAAACCGTTCCAACCAATCTCGTAAATCCTTAATAATGTCCGCCTTTTTCATTCCCTTTAATCTCATTAAATAAATAATTTGTTCTTTCACACTAAGCTTCGGATAGAGCCCTCGTTCCTCTGGTAAATACCCTATTAAATTTGTTCGTTTGTAAGATAATGGTTTCCCTTCCCATGTGACCAAGCCTTCTGTAGGATCAATGAGTCCAAGGATCATTCGAAATGTTGTTGTTTTCCCTGCACCATTCGAACCAAGCATGCCAAACATATCTCCTTTTTCAACTTGAACAGAAATACCGTCAACTGCCATCTGGTCGCCAAATCTTTTTTTCACATTTTCTATCACCAACGTCATACTGTCTCCACTCCCTCTTTATCTTCTAATAGCAACTGTAAAATTTCTGTAAATCGGAGGTTCTGCTCTATGTCTACACACTACTTCGTGTTCCTTTAGAGCTGCTATTGTCTTGATTCTTTCGTTTTTTAGTATCTCAAATTGATTAACCTTCTCTTTTACGTGCAAGATTACACTCAGGTTTCGTGTTTTTGACTATTCTTTCTTCTCAAGGGGATAATCCAATCACTTTATTGTACTTTTAATTTCCATTTATCGGACTAAAACAATCATACAGCATTATACTCGATTTACTTAATCATCTTTTCCTTTGGATATTCCAGTACATTATAATGGAAGATAAGCTTTACTATACCTGGAAGACCCCGCAGGGACGAACTTTCCCGAGAAGACTGAAGCATTGCCCGCGGAAGGCGTCCGCCTAGAGCGGATTCGAGCCTCTCTGTTCGAAAGCATACAACTAATCTCTAAGATCAAGAATTATATAAACGCTTACCTGTTTTAAAAAACAGTAGAACTGCTTCTAAGTCTTATTAACTTAGTTTTATTCATGGAAGGAGTCTGGGCAACTGTTACATTATGAGGTAAGGTTAAATGGGCAAAATAATTTATTTATAGCGTCTATTAAAACAGATGTTTTTATAGAACGGGGCATTACTCTAATCCGCTATGGCGAAAGAATTCTCAATTTACCACTAAAAAATACAACGATCAAAAGGAGCTTATACTAATGACTCTCAATGAATTTACAGACAAAGTTGTACTCATAACAGGAGGTGCCTCAGGAATGGGATTGGCTTCAGCCAAAAGATTCTCGGAGTTAGGTGCAAAGGTATGCATTATGGATAAAAATAAAACGAGGTTGAACGAAGTAAATATACACTTATCTGCCAGTGAAGATCAGATAATGACCTTAGAGTGTGACATTTCAGAGCCATCTCAAATTGAGAAAGGAATGAAAGAAATAAACAATAGCTGGGGAAGACTTGATATCGTTTTTGCCAATGCGGGTATTGGAGGCGTCATGGCTCCTATCGAAACGATGGACATCAAGGATTGGAAGAAAACAATTGATATTGACCTTACAGGCACTTTTGCCACCGTTAAATATGCCATCCCTTTATTGAAAAAACAAGGAGGCAGTATTGTTATTACTAGTTCTATCAGTGGAAACAGAGTTTATTCCCAAGCTGGCTTTAGTTGCTACAGCACAGCAAAGGCAGCGCAAGCTACTTTTATGAAAATGGCAGCTTTAGAGTTAGGTCAATATGGCATTCGTGTAAACGCTGTCTGTCCTGGAGGGGTAGCAACGAACATGAGCGAGAACATGAGCAAATCTCCGGAAGTCCAAAATATTAGTATGCAGCCTCACTTTCCAAGAGGCAATCAGCCCTTAATGAAAGGTTCTGCTGACCCTTCACAAATTGCTGATGCAGTTGAATTTCTAACCTCTCAAAAAGCAAGCCACATTACTGGAACAGAGCTCTATATTGATGGTGGTGAATCTTTACTTCAAGGGTAACGTTCAAACTACTTCTCCACATGAAAGGGGCATTTACCTTTTATCGGTTCTGCATCATCACCGATAAAAAATTGCTTCCACTCGTTATGCGATGGGTCCCCGTAATGGCTAATGTCCGGATGTTTGGGTAGGTTGTCCCAAACTTCTACACGTTCTCTTACCTTTTCTCTGGACATTACCCCACCTTTCTCCGTTCCTTCCAACCCTTTGAATATTCGCCTAGGCTGAAAACCGAGTACAAGACTGTTACCGAGATCCCTCGTTTTTCTTTGTTTATAAGCCGGTGCATTTCCAAAAACAAAAATGGGCTCCTGCTTAAAATGAAAATCCCAAAGGTAATGCTCTGGGTCCTTCGGTTGATCACTTGGCCATTCAGAGCCATCTTTTCTATGAAGGTATTGGAGGATTTCCCAAAAATATTCCCGATAATAGTCAATGCTCTTTTCTTCCTTCTCAGGTTCCACAAAAACAAATAATCCATGACGAGTCAGCTTAGGTTTATTAAATAAATTTAAAAAGTCACTTAACGTTTCTGGAAGTGTTGACCAGTCGTCCTGGCTAATGTAGGAATAGCGAAGCTCCCCTTTCCTCTCCCCAGTTTGCCCAAAGTAACAGGGGAAGTCTTTTCTCATAACAGTTTGCCTAAATGTTTCATATTCATTATGAAACCAATTAGGATGTTCTTGGTTTCCATCTATGTCTTCCTGTGTTAATAGCATCGATTGACGTGCTTGCATGATGTACCTCCTATAAGAATAAAAAACTTATATATCTCGCTGTATTTCAGTAGATTTATTCCCTCTATTCCATGTTACTAAACAGATCATTATCCATATTCTTTACATTTTTAAGCGTATTTCAAAGAGTTAAAACATATTGTTTTCTTTCATCCTAACATATATATAAAGGCTGTTTCCTAGAAGGCATGCGGATAATCCACAGAAAGCGAAAGGTCATTCTTCAAAACAACCATTCATGAGGTCAGAAAACTTAACACTATTTTTTGTGTTTGCCCATATGCAAATAGTGTTAATGAGTATATAATCAAGGATACTCACTGGAGGGTTGCTACATGGCTAGTCCTAAATTAATAGTGTCATTGATACATTTAACACTTGCAGCGATCCTCCTTCATAACACATACAGTTTAGATGAAATTCAGCCCACGAATATTTTCGATTCTATTCAATCTTATGAAATAATACACGATACTTCCTTTCTTGTTGAATTGGATAAATTATTTATTACCGTTTTATTAGCTTTAACCTTGGCCTTGCTCTCTACTAAATTAGTTTTAGCGATTCATGAGTATCCAGACTGGTATTTTAGAAGAAACAGAGTTTTATTCACCCCTGTTTATTTTGGAGTTGATTACATTCGCGTTTCCCTTTCGTTATTTGCAGAAATCAAATACACGTAAAGGGGAGATATCCATGATGTTATTTCGCATAATAGTTGTTGGTTTTTTATCATTTTCAGCTCTAAGTGTTTTTTCATTTCAATCGATTGAGGCAGTCAAGGCTGTTATTGAACTTGCAAAAAGGTAATCTAAGAAAAACGTAAAGCGTCTTTTATTAATTACAGCGTCAGCTTCCGCCGCCCCCGAGTAGCACCTACGTAGTGCGTGTAGGTGCTACTCGAAAGGAGATGAGTTTCCCTTGATACTTGCGGCGAGAAGGTAGCTGTCAACTTATCTCTTAAAGCAAAATCCATTGCCCTTGATCGGAGGGGAATGGATTTTTTATAATCTTAAGCCCTTTATTTTAACTTAGCCGGAGCATTATTTTTTTTACCCCTTATCACTATAAAAGCCAATCCCCCGCTAAGAATTGTTACCACGAAAGAAACTTTGAAAAACGGTGGATAATACACTAGTTTGATTTGATTCATGCCCTCTTTAATCGGAAATCCTAAAAATGTGAAGTTCACCTTTTCTACAGCCTGCTTTTTGTTGTTTATGTGGAGCTCCCAACCTCTTTCAAAGGGAATCGGTAAGACCATATAACGATCATTTCCCTCGTTGTCATAGGTGACCGTCAGTTTATTACCAACCCAATTCACCGGCTCTATTGCAGAAGCATTTCGGTGTGCTGTTTCTAGGGAATGGTAATTTTCTTGATATAACTCAATATCCTTTAGGATGTATTCTCCTTTTGGGACACGAATCGAAACTCTCTCTGCTTTTGCCACTCGAATGGTTAAATCATCGACATAGGTTTTGTAAATGGATTGATTATGTTTACGTGTCGTTCGATAATCATTCACTTTCAGCGCAAATCCTTGACGTCCAGCTAAACTCTCGAGGTGAAAGCTGACATAGTAATCCTTCGTATCGCTATCAAGGGGATCAATGACGAGATCAATCCCTCCCGTTTTCTCTTTAACAGATAGCAGATTGTTCTTAAATGTTGCGTCCACTGTTTCAACAGATGCCTCTTTAATTATATTAGGTATCTCTTCTAGTTTGACAGCATTAGCGATATCAACGTTTTCGACAATGACCCCCTCTAGCATTGCATGTTCTTTTTCAAGGACCGTGGCATGTTCCATATCATCCATAGCGTAAACCTGCTTTTTTGTGGTTGCAAATGGTAAAACATAGCTGTTTTCATAGGCTACATAGTTTTCTGACCTAAGTATTTCCTTGAATCCATACGGAATATTAGCCGTATTATCCTTGTTTCGAATCATGTACTTCCCTTGAAACAGACTATATAAATTCGCACGACTTCCAAGTGTTGCATAGCGGCTTACACTTTCCCGTCCCATATCGATATTTAAATCGTATAAATAAAAAAAGAGCAGATTTTTATTTATAATACTTGAATAGACACTCATCCCATTAAAGTCTTGCACAATAGGCGTATTATTTAATAAATCAACCTTCCAATCTATCCGCGATAAAGAATCAGATTCTCTGTTTTTAAGCTTCCGCAATAATTCTCGTTGCTCTTTCCCGTTATATTTGTCACTGAGTAAATGACTTTTAGATACTTCATTTACTCCACCAGCTTCAAAAATAACATATTGAGATATATTAGCCACAACTAAAGCATTTACCAAAACAATGACATACAACAAATACTTCCACTTTTTAGTTGGAATCCATGTGAAACTAATGACCAATACCATTGTTATACTTACTAAAGAAATCGTCCCGATACTTATCCAAGGAGAAATTAACAAGGAATCTTCCCTATTATAAAAGACGAGATAGGTGGTAATCATTAACACACTCGCTATGATCATTTCCTTTATACTTACCTTACTCAAGTTCTGAAGACCTGAAGCCACCACACCGCCAACTACAAAGGAAAGTAAATACTCCCATCGATACTGAGGTGCAGAAAATCCGTTAAAAGCACTTGCGACAAGTGGGCTGAAATGAAACAGTATAAACACAATGCTTATAAAAGCAAATACGCGAAAAGCCTGATTTTTATAAAAAGTGTATGTGAAAAGAAATAGTAAAAATACGGTGGGAAGGATGATAATCGAACTGGCAAACAATATGTTATCTGAAACCTTGATCATTTCAATCGGAAACCTATAGGGCGGCCTGTAATTATTTAAATAACTATATACAGCTGGTACAAAGGCAACTGCACTAATCCCTGCCCCGATCACACCACTAAACAAAAATAATTCCCATCTGCTTTTTTCATTTTGTCCCATTCCAAAAACCAATCGAAAGACGATATAAATGACAATAAAAATCAAGTTTACATACGCGAAGTAAAAATTATTAAAAAGCGTCAGTGCCACAGCAAAAATAAACCAACTTGGACGCGCTTCACGAATGATTTTTTCTACGCCTAATACTAGCAGCGGGACCCAGATCATTGCATCCGCAAAGAACTCCCAATAGGTTACATGTCGAAAATAGATGACCGTTAATCCATAAGCACATGCACCAATAAAAGATGCTAACCAATTATTCTTCATATAGTGAAACACAAGTGTTGTTATAAATAGGATCCCTGTTAAACGACCTAGACTTATAAAAACTGTTGCCTTTGCCCAAAAAATAATATCAGGTGTCTCCACCATATGTAACGATTCAAGAAGGAATACGATAGCCGTAGTGATAATAAATACAACCGAAGTCGAAAAGTAAAAGGCTAACTGACTGTATGTTCCTCCGCCTAATCCAAATTGATAGGAATAGAAAAAGTTACCGCTTGTATATTGTTCGTAAAGCAGTTTTTTAAATGTTACCATTTGCTGCAACCCATCATTTGGCCCCACCATGTATTGTTCCTGAGTCCACTCTCTTAAAAAAAATAAGTGGGCCAGACTAGCAACAACAAAACAAGAGACAAGAAGTCCAATAAGTTTCCGCTTTTTATCCATGTTAACTCTCCGTTACTTCTTTAAAATTTTTCCTGTGACGATAAAAGTGAGTGGAATTGTTATGAAAATAGACAAGATTGGTGCCGTTCTACTTTCCATCTGGAACTGCTCGATAAAGATGTACACACAGAGAGAAGAGACGGTGATATTTAAAAGCTGTGTAACGGGAAACTGCAAAAATTTAACCAATGTCGGCTTCACTTTAAATGTAAACAAGGAGTTTAAGTAGAATGAAATAACTAAACTGATTAAAAAACCCGCGATATGCGCGAACATATAATTGATTCCAAAAATTCCATGCAAAAGTAAATAACTCACATAATAATGAAACGTGTTAATGACTCCCACCACGATAAATCTTATAAATTCTCGGTTGGTTTGCTTCATCACTTTTTCCATCGTTAATATTTGTCTCCTGTATTAGATAATGCGGTCTCTTCTTTGTTTCATAGTAGATTCTGCCGATATACTCACCAATTACACCTAGGCAAAATAATTGAACGCCTCCGAAAAAAAGAAATGCAGAAATCGTTGTAAAGTAACCTGGTTGAGTGATCCCATTTCGTAAAATAAGCGATAACTCAGTAAAAATAAAAATGAATGACAATATTAAGGTGAAAATTCCTGTGTAAAAACAAATGCGAAGTGGTCTGTTATTAAAAGAAATAACTCCATCAATACCATAATTCAGTAGTTTTGGAAATGACCACTTTGTCTTCCCGTTTTGCCGAGCAACGTTGTCATAATAAATGATTTTCTGATCTAGTCCAATCCAGGAAAACAAGCCTTTTGAAAAACGATTGCCTTCATTTAACATTAATAGGGCATCCACTGCTTTTCTGCTTAACAACCTGAAGTCACCAATACCATCTTTCAATTCCACATCGACTATTTTATTAACGATACAGTAGTAAAGAGAGGAAAAACATGAACGTATCCATCCATCTCCTTTTCGATTACGTTTGGCAATGACTTGGTGATATCCTTCTTCAAAACCAGCAATGAAATCTTTTATTAAAGTACAAGGATGCTGAAGATCTGCGTCCATCACAATCACGGCATCCCCTTTGACATGTTGAAAACCGGCTAAAATAGCTACTTCTTTCCCGAAATTCCTCGTAAATGAAACGTACTTTACTTTTGAACTAGTTAACACGATCTTCTTAATCTCGTTTAATGTAGAGTCTGTACTTCCATCATTAACGAAAAAAATTTCATAATCATAATTAAGGTCATGAAATTCCTTACTTAACGCTTTGTAAATCATTTCAATATTGCTTTCTTCATTAAAAGAGGGAATGATAATCGAAATAAGAGATGATTTCACTTTTTTCACCTACTTTTTATAGTTGATCAACCTTTAAGAAACCTAATCACCATATTTTAAGGTTAGTTTGTGCAAGTTCTTTCTTTTTTATGAGAGTACTCATTCATCATTACTTCAACTATCCGTTTTACTTCTTAATTAGGAGCTTCTGAATAACGCTTTGTCATTCGCTCTTAAGAAAACATGATTCTAACCTTCTCACCTGTAAAAAAAGCGTACTGAAAAGGAAGGATCCACTTTTCAGTACGCTTAAATTTGTTGATTTGTTTCTACTTTTTCCATTACGGGTTTATAAACTTAGTTGCCATGAAATGCCAAACCTGTCTTGCACCCATCCATATCTTTTGCTAAATGGATACTCATTAAGGGGCATGAGAATGGCGCCATCCTGCGATAACTTCTCAAAGGTTTTGTTAATTTCTTCTTCTGTTTCACAGGTCACAAAGAGAGAAATAGCAGGGGTAAAAGTAAATGCATGCTCCACGTTACTGTCGATACACATGTACTCATGCCCATTCAATGTAAAAGTAGCCTGTAATACCGTCCCTTCTTCCCCCGCTTCACCAGCGCGATAATGAATAATATTCGTTATTTCCGAGTCATTGAAAAGTGATGTATAGAAATTCATTGCCTCCTCCGCTTGACCCGAAAACATGAGAAACGTTTTGATTTTTTGAGTTTTATCCATGGTATTCTCTCCTTTAAATTTCGAAATAAAGTATATTAAAGTTATAATCAGTATATCAGTTTTCCAAAGTCGAGAATGCTTTAGAAAGGATGTCATATATGAAAAAAGGATTGAATGTAAGTAAGCGAACGGCACGTCAATTCCTTCTTCAAAAACACTACTTAAATAGCGCGGAAACTCATGATTTTAACCAAGTGTTCAATCAACTAGAATGTATACAGCTGGATCCTGTTGCTATCGTCGAAAGAAATCATCACCTTGTTTTAATGAATCGATTATCTGATTATCAGCCTCAAGAACTCGAAAGTCATTTGGAAAATAAGCAAGCTTTCGAATATATTGCCAATGCTGCTTGTATCATTCCAATGAAAGACTACCCACTTTTCGAATCACGAAGACAGCATTTCCAAGAAAGCTGGCAGAATGAGCGACATCACTCTAAAGAGACCATCGATACCATCTTAAACCAATTGCACAACAATGGCCCTCTACCTTCAAAAGCTTTTAAGTCCACCTCCAAAGTTGTTGGTGGATGGGACCATCCCGAGAAGGCTACTACAAAGGAAACAACTCACGTTTTAGGGATGCTGTTTCACGCAGGTGAGATTCAAGTTTCTCGGCGTAAAGGAGCAGAGCGTTTTTTTGCTTTGACTAAAGATACGATTCCAGAAACGATCTTGCAAGAAGCCCAAGAAACACCAATCCGTGTATTAAACGAACGTTTAGTACATAAATACCTGCGTGCTTATCGCTTCATTGAAGGTACCGATCCTCGGTTTGGTTGGCAAAAAATGAAGGCGGCAGTACGCAGAGAAAAAATAGAGTCTTTGGTCGAGAATGATACCCTCCTTCCTATTTCTGTCGAGGGGGTAAAAAGACCGTATTTTATTTTAGCAAACGATGAAGAGGCTCTTCTAAAGATAGAAAATAATACAAGCCAGACATTATCTTCACACGTTTCTTTTCTTCCGCCACTGGATAACCTTTTATGGAGAAGAGAAAGAATAGAGGATTTATTTGATTTTACGTACAGGTGGGAAATCTACACCCCTGCTGTAAAAAGAAAGTATGGACCTTACAGCTTACCTATCTTGGTAGGAGACAAATTAGTTGGGAGAGCAGATCCAATATTAAATCGTCAAGAGAAAACCCTTCAATTGACGATCCATTACGAGGAATCTTGTCACAATCAGGTAAGAGCCGATGTACGCACTGCTTCACGATCTTTTGGGGAAAGACTAGGCGCAGAAGTAACAAATATATATGAACTTTAATTCATCATACACATAAAGAAGGCATTGGAAACGTGAAACGCAATGTTTCCAATGCCTTCTAGCTCTTGTTTTTTATGGTCTTATGCTGCTAGCTTTCTGCATTCTTCTGCACATTCAAAACATGCTTTAGCACATTTCTGACAATGATCATGGTCATGCTTTTTGCATTCATTACCGCAGGCTTCACAAATTTGTGCACAAACCCCGGCTAATACAGAGACAAATGGAGTCCCTCTTCCTAATGCTTGTTCAAAATATCCGCAAATATCCGCGCACTCTCTATCAAGGCGAATACAATCAGACATCATCTGAATATCATCCTCTTTTAAGCAGGCATCATAGCAGTGATTACAAGCTTCCATACACTCATGCAGTGTTTTAATAACTGTTTGGTATTGTTCATGCGGCATCAAGTATCCCTCCTAATATAATCTTACTATCCTCAATATCCAGAACTTTATACTATTAAACCTTTTTTTATCTACCATTAGAAAGTTTGGTTTCTAGGTTTATTATCAATGGTTGTATTACATATGAAAACAAATATTTTTCGGCATTTTCTGAGTATCTGGACATATTTATTTCCTTGTTAAAACGAACTAGAATAATCCCTGAAAATATACAAAAAATTAATAGAATATTTCCGAGATATCGTATATAATCTTTTTATCAACATATAAAATACATATTATGGGAGGAACACATGAAGAAAGTTATCGTCTTATTTACTATCATGGCATTACTATTAACCATATTTCCATCAGCCGGTTTTGCTGAAATTTCTGATGATAAATTGGAGGTTTATCTGACAGAGATTGAGTGGACAAAAGAAGAGTTAGAGAGCTATCTATCAGAAGAATGGGATACTAGTATAAATGATTTTGAAACTATGAAAGAACTAAAAGATTTTATTGGAGATTTGGTAAATGAAGATTCCCTTGATTACATTTATTATGAATTTGATCTTACTCCGGAGACTTTAGAAACCCTTCTCCAAGAAAATGGTAAAACGCTGGCCGATTTTAAGTTCTACGACGACCTATCTATCTATCTCTATGATCTAACCTATGAAGAAGAGGATTGGATGGAAGAAGATTGGGAAGACGACTTTGATCCTACTGAATTTTTTGAAGAATTCGGTCTTTCGGAAAGTGAGCTTTGGGCACTATCCGACCACTTAGACTATGTTTTCGAAAAAAACCCTAATGTGATCAATCAACTTGAAAAGATCTATGAGCGTCTTCTTGCCTTTGAGGATTTTGATACAGCAACGGAATTGACAGCGGAACAAATAGCTGAAATGTTCAGTATTGGTCAAGATATGTTAAGTGCTCTTGAAATTAAAGCGGAGTACTTCCTTACAAAGGCCGGTGAACAGAAGCCAATAACCTATTCTGACTTATTTACATTAACATCACTTGATGGCTATGACTTACTGATTGTTCTCTATGATTTTGACGGAACTAAACTAGCAGATTTCATTATTACTGCTGACATGGTAAATAGTCAACTGGTTGATGAAGTAAGTGTTGATTTGGAAGGCATAAGCAAAGAAGTCGTTGATAAAAAAGAGTCTGAAGAGGCCTCCAAAGAAAAATCTGAAACCCTTCGTACGGTAAATGGCGGAAAACTTCCTAATACCGCTACATCTTATCCGTCTTATATGTTATTCGGCATACTCGTAGCTCTTGGCGGTGCCCTAATGCTGCGTAAAGTAAGAGCCTTTTAATATGTCAGACTATCAAGGTCAAGTTAAAAAACGATCGTGGAAACGAATCTTTCTAATGATCTTAGCTACTAGTTTACTAGTAGGTGGATTGTGGTTTACTTCTACAAATGCATTTAAGTTTGGCAAAGCTATGCTCATTTTTGAAATTCAGCAATCACAAGAGCTTAAAGCTTCAGCGGCTCCCAGGTCTCGAATTGGATCTCTGCAAGAAGACAAACTTATCCCGGTGGCGAAAACTGAATCAGAAAATCCAATTCTATTGGAATCAGATCTATCCGAATCAGAGGTTGAATCGAGTATCACTGATTCTGAACCTATTTTAACGGAAGAGAACTGGGTACCTGAAATTGGAGAACTAATGGGTGTATTAGAAATCCCCGCGATTACAGCGAGTTTACCAATATACCATGGGACCGATGAAGACGAACTCGAAAAAGGCGTTGGTCATTATGCTGATAGTGTCCTTCCGGGGTATAAAGATAATTCTGTTTTATCAGGTCACCGTGATACAGTTTTCCGAAAGCTCGGTGAAGTCGGAGAGAAAGACATCCTCGTGGTCAAAACGAAAAGTGGAGAATATACTTATCGGGTTTTTAATGTTCGAATTGTCGATGCTGATGATCGAACAGTGATTGTTCCAAGCGGCAAAGCCAAATTAACTGTCACAACCTGCTATCCATTCCAATTCATTGGAAATGCTCCTGAACGCTATGTGCTCGAAGCTTATCTTATTGATGAGAAAAGTTATAGTAATGGAGATAAAGTTGTCTTTAATAATAAATAGGGGATACTGAATAATACCTAGTTATTACCTCCGCTTTCTTAGACTGGGAAAAAACATCGTTTCTCAAAAGAGGATGTCTTCATAAGGCTATTAGCCGTTATGAGACACCCTCTCCAATAAATACACAGTTATCGCATAGCTAACTGTGTATATTATATATATTTAAGATAATATTACTCTGGCTTTTTCTGAATGATACCAACTTTACCTCTAAGAACATATTCTGTTTTTAAAGAAGTACCAGATTCCGTCTTTTTTTCTTCTGTTCTTCCTACGGTTGTATGGTCTTGATTGCCAAAATCATTGATCAGCTGTTTCATATCTTTTAAAATATCTTTCTTATTCAAACAAATCACCTGCTTTTTCTTTAAGCTATCTGATCTTCTTTTTATAAGCAAGTAACCGGCATCTCTTAATCTATGTCGAAGATTCATTATTATTCGGATTTGCCGAGTTTTCTTCCAGTTGCTTGATACGGTTGTGAAGTTCTTCATTTTCTTCTTGAATTTCCTGAATTCTAAGTCCTTTTGATGAATAATGAGGATCCGTTTCCCACCAGTCCATGCCGATTTCTTTTGCTTTATCAACAGAAGCTACCATTAAACGAATTTTTATCGTTAACAATTCTACATCTGCTATATTTACTTGTATATCTCCTGCAATGACAACACCTTTATCTAATACAGTTTCGAGAATATCTACGAGACCGTTTGATGCTGTCGATTGTTTAATAGATTGATTATCCATTTTTTTCTCCCCTTTATATCCGTTTCTCAAGCGAAACTCTAGCCTTTTACAACAAGTTTCCTAGTGGTCCAAGATCTATGTTTAGGTCATCATCATCCAGGCCAAATACTTCCTTCAACTCTTCCATTTTTTCTTCAAGATTCATTAATGCTACTCCTAATTTTTCTTCCTCTTCATCGCTTAGGGTGCCCCCTTCCACTCGGCGCATTGCCTGACGCTCTACTAATTGACGAAGAAGTTCAATTACCGTCATAACAAGTTGAGCAAGTCCTTCTTCTGCTTTTTCAGGGTCCAAAGCAATTTTTCCTGTTGGCTTATGTTCTTCATTATTGTTACTCACTAACAGTGTCTGTTTCGGTTCCATATCCGGCTACTCCCCTTTCTGCCTCTTTTATTTTTTGTTCCATTTCCATGACACCTGGTTTCTTTCTTGCCTCCATCAACGTTTCAACCGAAGACAACAGAATGCGCAAATCAAGATAAACAAGGTCAATATCAGCGATGGAAATGGTAATGTCTCCTCGCAGCACTACACCCTTCTCTAACACAGCATCAAGGATATCCAGCAAGGAAACATCTTTATTTTTTAATGATTCAGTTTGCATCTATTCCACTCCCAACTCGCCATATATTTAAGTTAGCTTTTAACACTATTCGTAAGACACTTGAAATTTGCGAAGTGGTAAGCAGGCCATGGTCCAGTAGATTCAAAAAGTAAGCCCTCATTCTCTTCCACTGAATGCTTTTGGTATTCTTCCACAAGACGAGTAAATGCTTCGACATTTTCCCCAGTCTCCATCAAATACACACAATTCCAAGACATTTCATCGTCTCTGCCTGTTACTTTTTGCTCCCAGTTCTTCTTGACTTCCGCATTCTGGCTGAATTTAAGAATTTTATCATGTACTTCCTTGCACTTTTTCTCAGTCTCTGCCTTAATCTGATCAGTAATAAACTGATCTAACTTTTTACGAGCAAAAAACTGCTTCCCTTTGGAAAGCTCAGAGATTTCCTTTTTTTTTGCTTCGATCTCACGATTCTCTTCCAAAACTTTTTTCGAAAAAACTTGAGGATCCGAGTAAATTTTAAGATTCCATTCTTCTTTATCTTGAACCTCTTCAAGAATGGTTTTCATTTGTTCGTAATACTCCGACATCATTTGTTCTAGCCGTTCCTCATTTTCGTAAATCGTTCCAAACTTCAAGGGTAAAATGGTGAATTTATCGTGGAGAGTGTTCATTAATTCATGATGATGAGATGCTCGCTGCTGCAACCATTTTATATTTTCCACATTTTGCTTGAAATTTTCCTCAGCAAAGTCTGTTGCAGGGACCTTGCAGATGACCGCTGTCAGTTCTGTCCTTGTATGAAATTTCACTTCGTTGTTAGGATCGATTCCCTTTATTCCAGTAATCTTTTCCGATGATGCTTCTTGTGCCGGTAAAAAAGCATAGACATATATCAGTTCTTCGTTTTCTAGTTCATTCAACTGTATCCTCTCCTTTTGCATGCATTTATGCCTGGTCAGAATCATTATCGGCCATCCTCTAATGATTCTCTAAGTTGTGCTTGTTCTTTCTCTTTTGCTATCCGGTACCTACCCATAAGTTCTACTTGCTGCTTCTCATAAACTTCTTCTGATATTTCATCCATTTCCAACATCATTTCTAAATGTACGAGTTTTTGCTGGATATGATCAACGTCATATAATTGTTTGTCCACTTCTTCTTGAACTTTTTCACCAACAAAACGTACTGTGTCGATTGGCCATGTAAACAGTTTGTGAATCATGACGCATCTTCCGCTTTTATTTTCACATCAATAAAATTATAGGCTGGCCATGGACCTGTATATTTAAAGTCTGCACGGTCTTTCCACTTATCATGAAACTCATCGACTTGTTTATCAAACTCTTCCTCCTTTGAACGATCGACGAGAAAAGATGCATTCAACAACATTCTTTCCCCGATTACTTCATTACTTTTTGCAGCATCCGCAATTTTAGCCAATGGTTGAAATACTTCTTCTTCGAATTCAAAGTGGATTCCCTTTACAAATTTTTGGGCCGCTTCGCCAATTCGAATTTTGTCATAGTGAGTTGCTTCATCTTTCTTCCCTTGAAAAGATTGTTTCATTTTGGCCAAGTCCGCTTGCTGACCAGCCTGCTCAGTCATCCATTCTTTTTTACCAATTATTTTTAAACCAACTTCGATTTTATTTTCTATTTTTGGGAAAATAGATTCGAATTTTTCATATAATCGTTCTAATAGTATAAGTGCATCTTTCTCTGTTTCTAATACATTCCCAAAACTCATTGGGATTACGGTTGTTCGCTTCATCAACTCAGCTACTACTTGCTGATGACTTTTGAGATTTTCACGATTTGGTTCATAGATTTGTACAGGTGCTTCGGCTACTACCATCACTTGGTTTTTATAGGGAACAAAAAATATTTCTCTTTCCTCCCCCGCAAGTGTTACAGATTCTAGATCGCCTACAGTTTCTGCCTTTACTACCGCAAATAAATAAACTCCGGTGTCCTTACTCATATCAACTCTCTCCTTCCTCCTGTGTTTTCTGCCATTAACTAATTTCTTTCTCAAACCACTTCTCTGCTTCAAGAAGATTATTTTGTTCCGTGCACTTCATTAAATGTGTCGATAGAATATCCTTGCAAACTCTGGTGAACTTTTTATTTTCTTGAGATATTGTGATATCGGATTTCTTACATATTGTCGCAATCATCAACGAAGCTCTTAAACTGGGTCCGTGTTTATTCTCATCTACACATGCTGTTCTGACCTTTCCTGTGATCTTAAGAATAAGGTCTGCTTCTTTGGCTAGAACACCACATTTTTCCCGAAGAATTTCTCGTTCTGCCTTTTTATCATGCTCTATCTCAATTGTTATCAAGCGATCTAGTAAAGCATCCTGTGTATCAAATACCCCGGCATACTCCTCCGGATTCGATGTAAAAATCACACGAAAGTCTTTATGCACTTTCATGAACGATTGATTTTGCTTAGTTCCATAAAGTGGAAGTATACCTTCCTCTAAGATTGACAGAAACAGATTATTTGTTTCAGGAGAGGAACGAGAAAATTCATCATAGATAAGCGTATATCCCTTTTGGGCAGCTTCAACGAGTCGGCCGGGATTCCATTTCTCTTTTACTTCCGTCTGTTTTTTATAAACTTGACGGACAAAGTTATCAATTAACTTGTCACTAGTAAAACCTGAGACTCCACCGATAAGATCAACATTATTCATTTCATGATTTCCGTGCAAGAGCATTATTGGTTTATCAAACTGAGCAGCTAAATGAAGAGCAATGGCTGTTTTACCAACTCCCGTAGGCCCTGTTAAATGCAAAGGATAACCCGCCTGAAGATAAGGCTTCATTCTGCTAGTTAACTCTTTAACTTTTTCCGTTTCAACAAAATCAGCACGGTTAATTGGTTTGTTGCCTTGATTTTTGGTTCGTCCGGATGATGATTGATGTTCACTAGTCTTACTTGGGGACGTTTCTGTATTTTTCTCCGATCTCTTTTTCATTCTTTCAGCACGTGTATCCAGTGTTTTATCTGGACGGCTTCTTGGAGCCCCTTTCCTTGAGGTTCGTACTGCACTTTCTTTTCCTTTTGAAGGCTCACTTCTTCTCGTTTGAGATTGGTGTCTGTTTTTACTCGTTGTATTAGCCAACAAATTTACCTCCCTTCAACTTCCTCTTGAATCACAGAAGTTCGTTGTCTAAGACCTTTTCGCTCAAATGAAATTACTTCAAGGTTATCATTTAATCTTGCCACGTATTCCCCAATGAGCTGGTCGCGACCATACCTTTTCATGTATTCTTTTTCTTCAATGACCTCCACGCCTACCTCCCAATACTTCCCTTGGTTAACCACCGAAGTTGTACGGTGAACAGGCTTAACATGTTTTTCAAAGAAAGAATTAATAGCATCCATAATCTCTTCTAATTTCAATTTAAATCCCGCCTTTTCTTGGAAATAGAGGCGGGCATATGCTGATCACATATGCCGCCTTATGACGTTCTTGTATTGCTTATGCAAAATTAAGTTGTTCTTGTCCTCTGTCAGAGGTTTCCATATCTATTTCACCTTGAACTTCATCTCTTAAAAGACCTACTGCTTCGGCATAACGTAACCAAGTATCGACACTTGCAATAACTACACGCGCTTCAATTGTGATTAATTCAATACCAACTAGTGATACTCTTGCGTACAAGTCGATGACAACACCCTTATCTAGAATTCGGTCAACTACTTCTGCTAAACTTGAAGAATCTGTACTTTTTTGAATAGCCATTTTCATATCTCTCCTTTAAGGTTTTTTAATCTGGTTAACGCCTCTTATACTGCTGGCGCCTTTTATATCTGCATACCCTTTTACGCCGGAATACCCTTTTAAATCACTGGCTTTTTTAATTCCGTCGTCAGAACTCCCCCCGCTTCCGCCAGGATTAGTAATTTCATTATCTTTTATTTCTTCTTTCGCATTCTCAACTTGATCCTTTAACTTACCTTTAGCATCTTGCGCACTATCTTTAAACTCTTCTGCCTTATCCTTGAGCTTATCGCCGACACCTTCAAAATTTTCTTTTATATCATCTTTTGCTTCGCGTACTTGCTCAAAGGTGTCATAAAACTTCTTCCCGACAACCGAAGCTGCAGCCGCATTTTTTGTTTTCGGCATGTCATCTACAACGTCTTTGGCTTGGTCTTTCGCTTGGCCTTTGACCTCTTCCTTTACCGCTTTAAAAGACTTTTTCGTTTTTTTACGGATGTCTTTATTCGCCATTAAGGCTGCACTACCTGCGAGACCTGCTCCACCTGCAACTAGGGCTTTCTTTGCCGTGTCACCTGATATTAAAGAATCCTGATCATTCTTTTCTTCTTCGGACATATTTTCGTTGACACCACCTCTCTTTTCATAGTTATAGAGTCTTTCTACAATCTTAATCGCCATGTAGCTAACAACATAAAGTTAAACGGAAACTGCTATCAGATAATAGAATTAAAGAAACGTGAATAGTGGAGCTCTACTCTTCAGTAGTTATTTTACCTAGAAAAAATCCGTCGATATCACTTAATTTCCCGCGCCAGAGGACTGATCCATTTGAGGGCAAAGACTTGCCGGATTCACTAAATAGTTTTGCATCTTTTAAGTGAACGTAGTTCGTCTCAGGAGCCTCTTCGTCCTTCAGGTTGGAGGCTGCTTCCATCAACTTTTCATAAATTGTCTGTTCTATATCATTTTCTTCTGAAAATTCGCCAGCTATTTCTTCAAGATAAGTCATCGCAGATACCACTGTCCCGGTAACCACTGAGCCTTTTACATTAAGTGTTATATCGACAGTGTAGTCTTTCGTATTGGCTGTTTCTGTAAGTAGCTGAAGTATATTGTCCGTATTAGGATGAGTGTTTCTCTCACTCATAACACCACCTCTTCTCTTTTAAATTTAAGGCACATTATTTTTTATGAAATACCTTTAATTAACTTGCTGAACTTTTAGACTCAGTAGACCCACTTGATTTGGCTCTTGTTCCAGAATTTGATTTTTTCTTTGCTTGTCCATCTGTTTTTCTTTTGGAAGTGGAGGATTTTTTCTTAACCGATGTTGTTTTATTGTCCTCTTCTTTCTCTTCTGATTTTTCGTTTGAAGGAGACTCTTCTTCATTCTCTTCAGATTCAGCTGGTGACTCTTCTTTTTCTTCTTTTTCTTCCTCTTCTTCTTGAGACGCTGCCGATGGGTCTTCCTTTTCTTCTTCCTCTTCTTTCTTAGACTCCGCAGACGGCTCTTCTTCTTTTTCTTCTTCCTCTTCAGACTCCTGCGATGGGTCTTCTTCTTCAGAATCAGAATTTCCTTCTACCAACTTAGTCAATGTTTCTTCTATTTTCGAAAGCCTGTCTCCAAGAGCACTGTTTTCCTCTTTCAATGATTGATAATCCTCGGAAGTTTCGTTTTCCTGATTACCCCCATTCTCCTCATTTGAGGAATCTTCATTTTCTTCGGATTCTTCATTCGAACCGAAGAACTTTGCTTTTACTCCCTTGAATGAATCCATAGTAGATTTCGCTTTATCTTTAGCAGAATTCCCAAAATCAGTACCTTTAGATTTCCACTCATCTCCATCGAAATTTTTTACGCCTTCTTTAATCTTTTCCCGATTTTCCGGAGTGACCATATATCCAACAGCAGCTCCAACGATGGAACCTGTTATTGCTCCCTTAATGGGCTTTGAGCTGTTATTATCGCTTCCACTCTGCTCCTGTTCTTCTTCTTGTTCAACCTGCTCATTTCGTTCCTGTTCTGCCATGGTTGTAACCTCCTAGTTTTATTTTCTACCTATCACCTTTACTTCGATTCCGTTAATTTGGTCAACATTTCCTCAATTTTGTCCAAGCGTCCATTTAAGTCTTTATTTTCTTCTTTTAATTCTTCATAACCATCAGACTCGCTCGTATCCGAACTTTCTTCATCAGAAGACTCTTCTTCCGTCTGACTTGTCTCGGAATTTTCTCCTTCATCAATTGCTAACTTTTCTTCTACTTTGTTTGTAACTTTATCTGGAAGAGGCATTTTCTCTTCCGCTTTATGAAGGTAGCTTGAGAGTGAACTCTTCACACTACTTAGAGCTTGCTCAGTGATCATATCTTGAATTGAATTTCTAAATTCTTGGCCTACTGATTTCATTGCTGGTGATGAAGCCATTGTCATCAACACTTTTCTACCTTTATCGCTACTTGATAATAACCCTGCACTCGCTCCGACAGCAGTACCTACTAGCACATAATTTAAAGACTTATTCTGAGTTTCTTCTGACTGTTTATCATCCGTTTTCGACATGGTGATTCAACTCCTTTTAAAATTTTACTTTTTGACTTGTAGTGAGGTTATTCCACTTGAATAAACCTTCAAACCTTCACTAAATTTTTGTAAGGAGTATTTAAAAGCATCAAAATAAGTCCAATTTCCTATTACTTATCGTTAGTATTTATGAAGAAAAGATAATTAACCTAAACTAAAAGGCCTTAAAAAGAGGATTACTCTTCTCAAGACCTTCTTATAAATAGGTATTTTGTCTTCTATATTATAAAAATATGACAGTTTAAACATAAAGTATTACAAAAAAGAGGTTTTCCCTATTCTAACAAGGCTTCATAAGGTTATCCTCTTTGAAAAATTACATTTATTTACCATCTAGGAAGTGAAATTAATTCTTTCACTTTCTCAATTGAACTTAAAATTAACTCAT
Organism: Salipaludibacillus neizhouensis; assembly: GCF_002886185.1. Taxonomy (GTDB): domain Bacteria; phylum Bacillota; class Bacilli; order Bacillales; family Salisediminibacteriaceae; genus Salipaludibacillus; species Salipaludibacillus neizhouensis. The sequence goes on along the minus strand of NZ_KZ614148.1, from coordinate 275,258 downwards.
TAGCGTTCTATTCTTGTTTTATTACCTTATAAACCTTTAAATTTGCATAAGCAGCTTTCATCGGAGCCATTTGACGAAAACCAATTCTACCGCCTTCTAACATTGTTCCATAGGCTTCTCCTTGATCTTCCCACTCTAATACCGGCAATCCATTGATTGAAAATTGAACAAATCCCTCGTATTTAACCACTTTCATCGAATAAGGCGAGATTGCGTCCTCGACCGGTGGGAGTGGATCGGCTCCTTGTGCAACGAGGTGAAAACCATAACTTTTACGTAAATTACAGGTTCGAAATGCCCGTTCTGAAGCATGCTTATGTCTGAAATAGGAGAGATGCAAAGCATTCAAAGCTCCGGAATGATATTGAGGGTATTTACCTGACCTTTCCGGCAAGGATGGATCAAATATGTCCTCTCCTTCTTTCCCATTCGCTGCAAAAAAGAGCATACATAATCCAGGTTCCTGAATCGGATAAAACTCCCATTCTATGGCTATCTTATCTGGAAAATTTATCGGGCACCACAATACCCAGTGGGCGTTATCCCCATGGATATCGGGATCCAATTCATTTTCTAACAGAAGTCGCTTGTCGTTTATAGAATACTTGGCCTGCCCCTCTAACTTCCAGTCTTTAATATGATCGAGAGTGGATAATGAATTCTCATAGATACAATCTCCGGTTTTAAACTTCAGGTAACGCATTTTTTCACTCCTAGTCTAAAATGACTTTTTATTATTAGGCTGATGTTATCATTTATTATCTATTTAGTTGGTTTGTTATTACGGAAGCTAGTTTGGAAGAGGACCGCTCCCTTTCCATAGAATCCATGAACCTTCCGATTCCTTGCAATCACTTCTCTTCGTCCAACTCCGGTAGGCAGTCTCCTATCAATTCAAGAGCTGTAATTGTATTTAAGCACCATTGAGAAATCGTATTAGTCGTTATCCAAGGGATTTCCTCGATTTCTGTCCATCCGGAAACAACTTCGGTCTCAATCGGTAACGGAGTATGACTTGTTTCTTTATTCAACAGCAAGTTCCATGTTTTTCTCGCCATCTCGCTATCTTGTTTTTTTGCTGCCGCATAAGCACCCATTCCTGCTGCAAACATTGGCCAGTGAAACTTCTCATCAGAGAGAATCCCCTCGCTCTTCTCTCTTTTTTCTGCATCGGAATACAAGTAGAATTGACCAAATTCCACGAGCATATCTTTCCACTCTTCGTCTTTCATTACATGAGCCATTTCCATCCACACTTGAGGTGCTCCGAAAGCGATTACCATATGGTATCCTCCGGAGTTTCCGTCCCCTAAATGATGAAGGTGAGACGTCTTTGGATCAAAACCAAACGTAGGCCCTGATAAGAGCCGGAAAGGCAACTGCTTCAGATCATTCATTCCAGTCATGAGTTTATCGCGGTATTTCTTGTCCTCTGTTCTTTCCCATTCTGAGAACCAATTCGAACAAAAGGCCGCCCAATCCGGACCAACTCTGGCATGGGTAGGATGTTCATCCTTAGGGAAAAATTCTCTCATCGGATCTAAATTAACTGTTGCTTGCTCAGCATCCCGCACATCCTCAAGTAGATCTCTTGTGCGCTCATCTGTAGTCAGGAAATAATAATACTTATGAAGACCAGCCATACTTATTCTAGCTTCCTTACAACCGCATCCCCAGTGACTTACATTATGTCGCGAGCCTAGTCCAGCATACTCACCTAAATGATACTGGTCCACTTCACTTGTGTGACGAGTCATCGCCTCAGCCATCTTAAAAATATCTTTGCGTCCTGTGCGAAAAAAGGAGTACCATAACCACAGGTTTGGAACGAGCTCAGTATTTTGCCAAGCGAATCCTCCCATATCATAGTTCCATTGGTGTCTAACTGCATCATATGTATGCATCACATCACCATAATTCCAATAACCATACCAACTTCGCTGGTCAATTTCTTTTTTATAATAAGTAAAAGCAGCGTCTAACTGTTTTTCCAGATTCGCTTTTGCCGGGTTTTGGTAGTTTGGCAGACTCCAAACGCCTGTTGCTTCTGTCTCATAATAATATTCCGGTTCACAAACGAGTAAAGGTGGTGCTTGCCAGTCAGTCGTGAGTTGCTCAAGCTCTTGATGAGCAGGGGCTTCTGTATAACATTTTAAATAAGCTTCACTCGTATTAGCTATTCCTTTTGGCGTTGCTCTCATCTCGTCAAAACCTTCATAAGCGCTTGTTACATGTGTATGTTCACTATAATGACGAAAGTCCATTATTTCACCATCTGGAGACCAAAACCAAAGTGTCATTTTTGCTTCATCTGTGCTTAACTTATTCACTTCCAAAGCAGAAGGATGCTTTTGCCAGAAATCCTTTATCCCTGCAGCTATTCCTCCCGTTTCTCCACCGGCATACATCACACCCCGAGACCTTTTACCGTGAAGGGAATCAATCCATGAATAGCCGTCATTCGTTCGTTTCACAAACTTATAATGTGTGGCCGAATCCTGCACCACCTTAAAATCGTTCCAGATTGCGTTCTCAATAACATGTGCTTTTAGCGAGGATTCTAATTCTTCCTGAAGAATCTCTCCGTCAATTTGTTTTTTGTATAATCCATTTGCTCCTTTGAATCTTCTCGTTTGCACTAACTGGGCTGGTTCTGAGTAAACACCTGTATCTCCTGTAACATGAACATGACGATTCCAAGCCTCCCCAGTAATACTAGGGCTAATCTCTATCCCGAGCCCTTTTATGAAATGGTTTTCCGCATCTCCATCGTAGAGAAACGTATGTACTATTCGGATTGTTTCTGTTTCGGCATACAAGTATAACCTTACGATAAACGGCATCTTCGCAGACGGATCAGAGGGGGTATGTTCACCTTCCACTTTAACTACAGTTCTGACGGGGCCAACTTGCTCCACTTCGACACTTATGATTTCCCCATCATGCTGTTGAGTACTTCTGATCGACTCGTTTCCCTTTACCGTTCGACGCTCTGTTACTGCGATTAATTTCCCTTCCTTACCTTTTTCCACACCATTCATGGTCAAGCTCTTAATGAGAGTTTTTCCTTTTTTATGAAGAACACACGTCATATTACCGGTGTCTATTTCAATTGTCTGATGACTGTCCTTCACCGACATATCCTCGTTTTTTGTCTTGTTCGCGGTCACCTTTAACTCATACGATTTCGCGCTGATACCATCGATAACAGCAGCTTGTCCTGTCCATTTAATACTTCCATCAGGCCAGTATGCAGTTGGCCATGATTGAATTCTTACAAGTTCCCCTGTTTCTTTTTGTAACACAAGCGAATCCTCGCGGTTGAGTTTTCCTTTTGCCCAAGGAACACCCCATGCTACTCCAGATTTTTGGGTAGGATTGTCTTCCATCCAGGTCAATTTCATGTTATTTTCCTCCTCTTATTTTGAAAGAAACTAATAGCATGCATAAATACTTCACCTGCTAAAAATATAAGCGCTTTCATTTATTGTTGATGAACTATAACTACAGTCTAAACACATTAAATTTTCCAACAACCATACTTTTTTGCAACAGCAAAAAAAGCCCGCTTTAATAGGGCATTTCTCTAAAATCTTTTCTTTAGTTAAGAATCGAATCTCCACCTTGTATCGGTCGCTGATTTCGTTTTTCTGTATCAAAATGATTTTCTAACTTATAGGCAACATATGAAAATACGGAAACTAAAATTAAATAGTATAATCCAGCCGTTAAATACGCTTCAAATTGCTGGAATGAATTTGCCCCTTCTCGATTGGCAAATGCAAATATATCTGCAATACCAATAATATAAACGAGAGAAGAATCTTTCAAAGTTATAATGAATTGGTTAGCCATTGGAGCAATGGAAAGTTTTAATGCTTGTGGACCAATGACACTTCCAACAATTTGACGTTTGTTCATACCTAATGATTTTGCTGCCTCCATCTGACCTTGATCCACACGTTGCATGGAACGTCGAAATATTCCTGCAATCGATGTACTGCTGTATATTCCAAGTGCAATGGCACCTGCCCAAAAATTTGATAAATCAAAAACGGATGAGATACCGAAATATAAAATGGAGATCTGAACAATCAATGGAATCCCTTGAATAAAAGAAATGTACACTCGAGCAATACCACACAAAATATTTGAGGAAGAACTTCGTAGTAAAGATATAAAAACTCCTAAAATACCTCCTATAACAACTGAAACAAAGGTGATTTTTAAGGTTATCCAGGCGGCTTCCCAAAAACCGGGAATCGTTCTCAAAATCATATCTAATAGATCCATCAGTCGTTCACCCCATTTGATTATTATCCAAACGAAAAATTAGAGCCAAGCATTCGGTATAATACAATGTATTCAAATGTTTGCGAAATATTATCTTTCGTTTAACTCTCTTTGTTATTTTCGAAAAAGACTTTGAAGGAGCGAAAGGAAGTTGATTTAGCCTAACAGGGAATCCACATAATTTAACCATAGGGAGATGATTTTTCATTTTCTTGTTAATGAAAGCGTTAAAAAGGGTTATAATGGAGTTATCTGAGGCCATTATATTGAGGGTACAACATTCTGGGGCTTATAGTACTCTTACTGGTGTAGTCGGCAGCCAATTGAGAGCTTCAGATCATTAAAATATTTTCAAGTGAAACTTGATCTATGGAGGTCTGTTATGTTCTCGAAGTTATTGTTGGCCACTGACGGTTCTGACCACTCACATCGTGCTGCAGATAAAGCAATCGAACTAGCTAAACTAACTGGTCATTCGTGTATTGAAATTGTTTATGTTGTGGATGTAAATAAATCTAAATCCGATGTCTTGCAATATGGGGATTCTAGCTCAGTACTAAAAATAAGAGAAAAAATGTTATCGGTTTTTAGAGATAAATTTAAAAAAGTCGGTATTTTCTCGAAAATAACTATTTTACACGGTTTGCCGGCAGAAACGATGATTCAATATGCCAATGAAAATTCTTTCGATTGTTTTATTTTAGGTAGTCGCGGCAGAAGCAAGGTTCAAACAATGATTCTTGGCAAAGTTAGTCACAAAGTTATGAAACATGTGAATATACCTATTTTATTAGTTAAATGATAGATTTCCAACCTAAAATGTATTATTGAAAGACTTCCTTCTGGGTAACATAGTATTAGGAGGGTAAATGATGATGGATGTTGTATTTAAGAGAGATTTAACGACAGAAGAGTCCGAAAAGTTAAGGCAACTTACCGGTTTTTATAGAGGGACTCCTATTTTTAAGACGAAGCGCCATTTAGAGATAATACCGAAAAAGAACTTTTCAAGTGAACAATTAAAGAAATCACTTGATTCCCTAAATCTCCCCATTAAAACGATAAAAATGGAGAATGAATAGGCGCGATCTAAGCATATGCTTAGAGCGGATTCGAGCTCCTCTGTTTAAAGGAAAACACCAACTTCTAAAAGACTTCCCAAAAGTTTTTCTACCGATCGGGAAGTCTCTCATTTATATGCTATAATCGCTTGTTCACAAATTCGCGATAATTGGTGAAATTATGTTTTTCATAAAACTCTTTTGCTGCATCGTTATCATACCAGTACTCTAGTTCTACTAGATGAATTCCTTTACTTTTAGCGATATCATAAATTTTTTCCATTAACCGTGATCCGTAGCCTTTATTTTGCTTAGTCTCCGCAATACTTATTTGATGCACATAGATAGAACGATATCCTTTTACAAATACATTCTCAGGATAATTCCTCATTTCTATCCAAGCATAACCAACGGCTTCATCGTTATCTTCTAATAGTAGAAACGTGTACTTCGGTATTTGAAAAACATTCTTAAACGTTTCTTTTATTGCTTTGTAATTGTATGGCATAAAGTACTGAGGGTATAAATCAGCATGCAAAACGTGGACGTGTTTATTTAGTTTGGCAACTAATTCATAGTCTTTCGTTTGACTTATTTTCATCATTCCCCCCCTTCCTACCCGTTCCCAAGCTGACTTTTGCTAATGTCCTTTCAGATGAAAATAATACAACAACCATACTGCATGATTTTGTTTGTTTGATGCAGCCCGGCCAAACATTTCTTTTATTTTCATATCCTGCGCCCTATCAGCAATATCTAAATAGAAATCAACCGTTTCTTGTTCTTCCTTAAACGCTGATTCTAAACCTTCTATGAGATCCTTTGGATAGCTGACTGTCTTTTCTATTGTTGGTTGGCGTCCCGTTAAATTAGAATAGATTGATCTGAATGCTTTTATATGATCCTGTTCATCTTTCTGCATCTCCGCTATTCTTTTCTTCAGTTCTTTTGTATCAGCCTTATTTATTAAATTTTCATTTCGATTAAAAGCTCTTAGCTCGCCATTCAATGCTGTTTGAATATCGTTGACTAAATGTGTATCAGGCTCTCCTCGAAAATATCCATCATAAGGATTGTAATTGTAATAATAAAGCGGTTGATCCATCTCTTGAACATCCTCCTAGTTTTTATTGTCTCTCGTATCCTATGTTTGACAAATAGGCAGCGGTGCTTGTTCAACCTATATTTGTTAAAACAAATCACTAAGTCTTTTTACGAAGTCAACCCAAATGAATGTTTTAAATCAATCAAGCTGTTCCATGGTTAAATATATTCAATATGTACACTCTAAGTTGGTGAAGGTCTACAGTTACTAAAAACCATTTCTTGATGAAAGAAGGTGTACCCGTTGCAAATTATTGTTCAAAATGAGCACGAAAAAAAGTTGGTGGAAACGTTCTTTACTGAGCTATTGATTCATCCAAATAGTGAAAACACATTTAATCCGGATGGAAAAGAGACTTCACCCTTGAATAGTGATGAAACCCGATTATTAAGACATTCTTTTGAAGACGTAACCATTGCTGTCGAACCTGAAGTAACAGAAATGTCCTTTAGCAAGGATGATATTATTTCTCACGTTTTTGAATGCGACGAGCTGAAAAAGGAATTCGAGAATGTTACCTATTCTCTTTACCTAGAAAAGCAAGAACAACAAAAGATAAAACCCTGGGAACACACAGCCTGTTGGAATGAGGATGTTCTAGAATAAAAACGAACGCTTGGATTTCATATCCAAGCGTTCTGTTTTTTAATATTGAAGTGGTTTCATTACTTTTTTTCAGCTCTTCTCTTTAACTCTTTTGCACGATTCACGATAAAATTCCTCATATATTTTTCTAAAAATAATCTATCCGCTATTATTCCGAGAATGCCAAAAGGAGCTTTATAAGAAAAGGTATCTTTCATAATAGTCCCTGTGCCACTTTCTATAAATTCGTGTGTATGCGTAAATGAGCGAAATGCTCCCTTTAGCATTATATCTGTAAATTTAAATGGTTTTTCCATCTCTATTATCTTAGCTGTTAATTTTTGTTTCACTCCAAAATGGGTAGCTTCCCAAGTTACTGTATCGCCATTTTCCATAAGTCCAACTGTGACACCATCAATCGCTCTTTCCTTTGTTTTACTCGTTGTTTCTGTATGTACATCTATGTTTCTCGTAAGGTCAAAACAAACATGGATTGGTGCGCTGATAAAAATATTGTGTTTAATTATTGGCATATTTAATTTACCTTTCATTTACTTTCTTTAAGAAGTTTTATTATAAGAGTTTCGACATATAGTATTCATCAACAAAATCCCCATCTATAATCAATGAATTTCTTTTTATCCCTTCCATTTCAAATCCTACCTTTTTATACAACCTTAAACCTCCTTCGTTCTTAGTGACGACTGTTAGTTCTAACCTTCTAATATTGTTACTAGCAGCCCATTGTTCCAGTTCGTTAAATAATTTTGTCCCAATTCCTTGTCCTCTATAGGCTTTTAAAATCCCAGTAACAATGTAAGCGGAATACCTATTCCTTCGCGCATTCCCGCCTATAGCTATCAAGTAGCCAACCAAATCATTATCTTTTTCAGCAACAAGTATCGTAGAGTTCTCAGCATCCTTCATACCTTTAATCATTGTTAATTGGTTTTTGGCTTGGATATCTCTTTCTCCAGATTCCCAAAGCATATACTGCGAACTTTCATCAACTCGCTTAGTAAGGTTTGCTAATTTTTCTGCATCGGATGTTTCTATTTCTCTAACTTTCATTGCTTTTCCCCCCCTGTATTTTTTTACTCTTATTAAATTAACGAGCAGTACCACTGTCTTACTTCTCTCCACATCTACTTTAGCATATATATCCAAATACCTTATATATTGTTGGCACTTCTCTCATTGACTCCACATCGTTTCTAATAATTATTACAACTCTTTTGTAATGAACAAGACAAATACGCATGGGATCTTATGTTAAATCCCATGCGTATTGATTTTATTATATCTATAGTAGCTTTTTTTACGAAAGATTAAGACTGTCTTAGTAAGTAAAACCTTGGTCCCTAACCCTTCTTACTTAATGTTTCTTTAATGCTTTCTTCCAGAATCGCTAATCCTTTATCCAATGCCTCATCATCTATTGTTAATGGTGGCATCACTTTAATAACCTCATCATTCATTCCTGCCGTTTCACTAATCAATCCTTTTTCAAATGCAGTAGCAGTTATCGTATTCGTTAATCCTTCTATATCACAGACTAGCCCTTGCATTAACCCTCTTCCTCGAACGTGACCATGTAATTCAGGATATTTTTCAGCAAGTGCTTTTAAAAATTGATGTACTTTTTCTCCTTTTCGAGCCACTTCTTTGGTTAACGAATCATCCTCCCAAAAATTTAAAGCTTCTGTGGCCGTTACGAATGCCAAATTATTCCCACGAAACGTTCCATTATGTTCTCCTGGATTAAAAATGTCGTGCTCCGGTTTCATTAACGTAAGGGCAAATGGCAGTCCGTAGCCTCCTATTGATTTTGATAAACAAATAATATCAGGGTCAACTCCAGCAGGTTCAAAGCTAAAAAATGGACCAGTACGTCCAACACCCGCCTGGATGTCATCGATAATTAAAAATATCCCCCACTTTTTGCATAGGTCCCCAATTCGTTTTATCCATTCAAAACTGGCTACATTAATACCACCTTCACCTTGAACAGTTTCTAATATGATCGCCGCCGGTATGGAAACGCCGCTGCCTTTATTCTCAAAAAAACGTTCAATGTATTGGGCCGTATCGGTACCGTCTCCAAAGAAATTATCAAAAGGCATGACCACTGTGTTTGGAAGAGACACACCTGCGCCTTGCCTTTTCGATTCATTACCAGTGACGGCTAATGCCCCTAGAGTCATACCATGAAAGGCATTCGTAAAATTCATGATCTTTTCTCGCCCGGTTACCTTTCTTGCTAACTTCAAAGCACTCTCCACAGCATTTGTACCTGTGGGACCCGGGAACATGATTTTATAATCCATGTTTCGCGGCTTTAATATTATTTCTTGAAGTCTTTTTATCAAATCCTCTTTTGCATCTGTTGCCATATCAAGACCGTGTGTCACACCATCTTTTTCAATATGTTCTATTAATTTCTCTTTCATTTTCGGATGATTATGCCCATAATTTAATGCTCCGGCTCCAGCAAAAAAATCAATATATTCTTTTCCGTCCTTTCCCCATAACAAATGTCCTTTTGCTTTTACAAAGATGGTTGGAAAGTTGCGGCAATAACTTCTCACTTCTGATTCATGCTCGTTAAACACACTTAAGTTGGATTTTTCATCTTTAGTTGCCAATAGATTCTTTTCCTCCTCGTTTACTATTTAATGGAAAGGTCCGATTTGATACGTCTGCTCTGATTCATGGTTATCGCTTGGAAATGCTTCTTGAGAAATGGTTTCTGTTTCTTCCATTTTGATTCCTAATTTATCGGCGAATTTTTTAAATAACGCCTTCGAAGCTTCATTTGAAGGAGAGATCGTTGTTTCGATAAATTGAATACTTGCGCATTCTTCTCTACTCACGATTTCTTCTAAAAGAGAAGATGCAAGCCCCTTTCCTCGCTGGGATTGATCGACGGCCACTTGCCATACAAATAGAACTTTTGAATTTTCAGGGTGGATAAAAGCAGAGACAAAACCAACAATTTGATGATCATCTTCTGCAACAACACATGTATTCTTAAAATATTTACATAGAATGAGATAATAATAAGCAGAATTTAAATCGAGTACCTTTGTACTCTTAATCAACTGCCAGATATCTCCTCCATCATCTAAATGAGGTTTTCGTAGTGCAACTGATTTCGTTTGTGCCAGAATGATCCCTCCTTAAACCTTTTATGAAATATACCTTTATGTTTTGTCATAGTACGGATATTTATAAAAATAATTCCCCCCATTTATTGAAAATAATTCTATTCGCTAATTTTGGAAACACAGTTCTCTTTTAAACACTCGCAAAATGGTTAAAGCTATGTGAAATGATATGGAATGATCAAGAGAGAAGGTGGGATAATTTCTATGGGTATCGTTGTCCAAAAATATGGTGGAACCTCTGTAGGGAATGTAGATCGAATAAAAAATGTGGCAAAGCGAGTAAAAAAAACACTTGAAGAAAAGAAAAAAGTGGTTGTTGTCGTTTCCGCGATGGGAGATAAAACAGATGAGTTAGTATCATTAATGTACGAAGTAACCGACCATCCCCCTAAGCGGGAAATGGATATGATATTAACCACAGGGGAACAAGTTTCCATGTCCTTATTATCTGCTGCATTGTTTGAACTAGGGATTCCCTCCATTTCTTTTACAGGATGGCAAGCTGGGATTGAAACAGAATCGGTCTTCGGAAATGCGAGAATCGTTGATATTAAACCTGAGCGCATGTTTGAATCGCTCAGAGAAGGAAAAGTTGTTATCATCGCCGGATTCCAGGGCGTAACAGACGATATGGAAATTTCTACCTTAGGAAGGGGTGGTTCTGATACAACAGGCGTTGCTGTAGCAGCTGCGCTTAAGGCTGATTACTGTGAAATCAATACAGACGTTGAGGGTGTCTACAGTACCGACCCACGAATTGTACCAAATGCAAGAAAGCTCCCGTGTATCACCCATAATGAGATGCTTGAAATGGCCACCCTTGGTGCATCTGTAATACACCCTAGAGCAGTGGAACTTGCAAAAATTCACGGTGTGAAAATCTTAGTTCGTTCCAGTTTTTCAGATGAAGAAGGAACTTTTATAAAGGAGGAAAATGATTTGGAACAAGCAATCGCGGTTACTGGGGTAGCTTATGATACGGATGTTATTAAAGTCGAAGTTCTAAAAATGCCTAATATCATGGGGACAATAGCAAAATTATTTGATTACCTTGCGTCAGAAAAAATAAATATTGATATGATCGTGTTTAGTGAACATGGACACGAAACCATTAACGTTGCTTTCAGTGTAGGGATAGAGAAAGGACAGCAAACAGTTGATCAGTTAAACAAACACAAAAGTGAATTAAAGTTTGAGGATGCTTTTTATGAAAAAGATGTAGCGAAAATATCAATTATAGGTTCAGGCATGACGACAAATCCCGGAGTCGCAGCGAAAATGTTCAAGATATTAGGAGATCAGGATATTCGGATAAAAATGATTACAACTTCTGAAATTAAAGTCTCTTGCATTATCCCAGAGGACCGGGGGATTGAGGCAGTCAAACTATTACATAGTGCCTATGACTTAGATGTTGAAAAAACCGCAAACGTAGAAGGGACACCGTAGAATTGGTGTTCCTTCTTTAAATATATTTATAGGGAAATCTCTGTAACCCTGAACCTACTGCCACTCCTCACGCAACAAGCCCATTCTTATCGAATCATAATATTCGCCATTGTAATACCGGCATTTTCTTAATCTTGCTTCCATCGTCATACCAAGATTTACCCCAAGTTTAATCATTCGTTTGTTTCCAGACCATGTAGTATAGCCCACACGTACCAATGGTAAACTTTGAAACAAATGATCAATCCAAAGACGAAAAGCCTTCGTGCCATAACCACCGTTCCAATATCCGGAATCATAAATGCCAATACCCATTTCCAGCCAGTTCGATGGCTTATGTTCCCAATAATAACTGACTGTCCCAATAACCTCTCCATTTACTTCAATCACCCAATAGTTTTCTTGATTTAAAACCTCGGATTTTGATTCCAAATATTCTCGATAAGGAATTTGTTGATGCTCAAAGTACGGCGCATCCCACTTTTTCCATTCAGGAGAGGCATCCTTGTACTTCAATTTCCATAAAGCAGGCAAGTCCTTTTCCACAATTGGCCTAATTGTTACGTCACCTTCACTGTACATCATGAAACACTCCAATCCTGTATTGTAAGAAAAACTGCTATTCGTTAAAAAAACGAATGGTACTAACCCATTCGTTTACGAGACAAGTAAGCCTGTTCGGTACCGAGCTCACGGTTTATTAGTTTCTCCATTTCGATCAAGTCGGTCCGCTTTACTACAGGGTCGCACTCTGACCAAAGAATCCGATAAATAATATAATAGTGACCAATTACGCGGAGAATCACTGGGCTATTCGGATAGTCGTCAAACCATGCCTTCATCCCACGTCTCTTGTATGAATAATCTATCAGTTCCATTTTTCATCACCTTCTATATCGTAAAACGATTGTTCGTACTTTTCAAGTGATAAACAATAGATTGTTATTGTATGAAATGGGTAATTTAGGTAAAGTTAGTACAAGAGAAAATATCTAAGTATGAAAGGGGAAAAAAATGAACAGTATTCATTTAATTTGTTTAGCCGTGAAAAATATTTCGAAGTCACTAACGTTTTATCGAGATGGACTAGGTTTTGAAACCACTACCGAAGAGGAAAAACCAGCGATTGTTTTCTTCAATAATAACGGGACGAAATTGGAACTCTTCCCTCTCTCGGATCTTCAAAAAGAGATTGGAGATTCCGCATCAGATGTGTCTGCTGGCTTCCCACGTTTTACACTAGCACATAATGTCCGGTCAAAAGAAGAGGTTGATGCAGTGATGCAACGAGCGAAACTAGCAGGCGCAACGATTGTAAAGCCCCCTGTGGTCCAAAGCTGGGGAGGATATAGTGGTTACTTTACAGATCCAGACGGGTTCTATTGGGAAGTAGCCTTTGCCTCTGACTGGAAATTCGATGACAACGAAATGCTTATCATTAACTAAACAATTGGAATCATCATTGTAAACGCAGGATCTAAAGTATATGGGTCTTGACTCAATGGATACTTTTCTAAATGAGTTAAATGAGTATCGTTATTTGTCTTTAAGCCTTGATCCTTTATCCACTTATATAAGTTTTGATAGGAATATTCAATATTTTGATCCTTTTGATGTTCGCTGGTTGCATAGGATAAAGAAGGGACAGTTACACTAACCATTTCTGCTGGAATGTTCTCTGCTCCCTTCACCTCAACAACCGCGTAGTGTGTAAAACCGAGTTCGCCAAGATTGGCATCGTAGGATAATCCTAAAAGAGTTTTCGAATCTACAATATGTGAAATCTCTTTTAAACGCCGATGCATCTCTTCCTGAACATGACGTATTCCACCAGCAGCCGCTTCCTCAAACGTCCCCTCCCACTTTAATCCTACTGCTTGGAATGCTTCTTTTGAAACAACTGTTATTGTACTTTTTTGTTCTGAATTCATAGATATACTCTCCCTTTTATTATTATATTTTCATATATCCCGCCTGTCTGTAGAGTCTCATTTATGTTAACTTCTTCCTTACTAAGTAAAAACCTTGTTATCTTGATGAAAATTTAAATCGAGATGAGGAAACAATATAATCAAACGTTTGTTTAAAACACTCCAAACTTTTCCATTTTAAGCTTAGCAATCAACTCATTTGTCGTAAGAATTGTTGCGAACTCTTCATTTAACGCAACTAACGAAACGTCATGTACTTCCTCTGGTCGATAATATCTTCCGTCATGCCCCTTCAGACCAAATGCTGCTGTGGCATCAGAAACTAAAAACGTATCAAACCCTAAATTCCCACTCATTCGAGTAGAAGTAGATACACAATGAGGAGTCGTCAAGCCTGTTACCACAACCTGTGTAATTTGTTTTTCTTTTAACAAATTCTCTAAATCTGTACCTATAAACGCACTATTTACTGTCTTTTCGATAACAACTTCATCTTTTATTGGTTTAACGATCTCTTTGATTTGAAAACCTGCATGATTAGGATGAAAAACAGAGTCAACTTTATTAGATTTGTGTTGAACATGAATTATGTCCCATCCCAGGTTTCTCCATACAGATAAGATCTGTTCAATACTTTCTTCCGCATTTGGATTATTTCTCTCTCCCCACTTCTTATCTTCAAAAGCCTTTTGAACATCGATAATGAGTAACGCACATTTACCATTTAGCATGTTCATACCTCCCTATTAATCTTCGTTACTAGCTTCCAATTGCAACATTGCACCAAAAGATTGTGATGCAGTTGTAAACGCAATAAATGCACTTAACTCGCTTATTTCTTCATCGCTGAAGCTTTCTCTTAGTAGATCAAAAATAGAATTTGATATGTTTCCTTTCTGTTTTAAAAATACTTCCGCAAACCCTACCGCAATAGATGTTTTTTCATTAAAACTTGCAGGTTCTGGCTTTCCTTTTCCCTTACAATACTCGCAGCCATTTACCTGTGCCATAGTTCTTCTGACTTGTTCTTTTAAATCCTTAGGCAGCAGTCCGTCCTGTTCCAAAACAATTCCTAGTTGCCTCCATTTCTCCATAACCATTTCATTATGTCCTAGAAGTCTTTGAAAAGGCGTATAACCATATTCTGATAGCTTAATTCTCGCCAACTGAATGCCCCCTTCCTATACTTATAGGTTATAATAAAAAATAGGACTCTAACATACAGTTATTAAGTTAAATTAGTCGATTTTCTTTAGATAATTATCGTATTTTGAGGAGAGACATTAAAAATGAAAATAGATGAAATAGATCGCAGAATTCTCGATGAGTTAAACCAAAACAGCCGGTTATCTATGAGTGAATTAGGGAGAAGAATTAACCTGTCGTCCCCCTCGGTCACCGAACGTGTGAGAAACATGGAATCATACGGGGTCATTAAAAAATACACCATCGAACTTGATCATGAAAAAATAGGGACTCCTATTCAATGCATCATCGAAGCAACTATTAAAAATAGTGAATACGAGACTTTCAAAAAATATATTAAAGAGCTATCGAACGTTGAATTTTGTTACCGTATATCAGGAAGGGCCTGCTATATGCTGAAAATACAGTTTGCAAATTTCTCTGAAGCTGAAGAGTTTATAGAAAGTGTTGGTCCCCTCGCCCATACAGTCACCCACTTTATTTTTTCCCAGTTAACTACTGATTTGAAAATGAAACAACTGTAGCTTTGAAATAAAGTTTGATCAAAAATACCTCCCAAACCCATATTCGACGATAAATAAAAAGAACCCCTACTATATAGCCCTATACACAAAGAAAGGGCGCAATCCTTATTACAGAATTGCGCCTGATTGCGA
>NZ_KZ614148.1:258200-259795 GCF_002886185.1 Salipaludibacillus neizhouensis | reverse complement strand
GGGGCGGCGTGGAGAATACGTGCAGAATATGGTAAAAAATGGAGTTTCATCTAACTCCTTTATTCAAGCACGCCTTCATGTAGCCTAAACAATCATCACTCATTCCAATCCTCCGCTGTTCCCTTATGAAGGGTTATGGAATCCTGCGAATAAGTGAGCATTCAAGAGATATAACAATCACACTGAGGGAGTTTAAGTGAAAAACTTCACAAACTCTTATATTCTCTATTATCATATTAACATAAATTTTCCAATTATAACTTTTATTTGTTATTATCTTCTGATAAAAAAATTATATTGATCTTCCACCATATGGCCCTATTAACAAAGAAAGGGCGCAATCCATATTACAGAATTGCGCCTGATTGTTTAATAAGGATTTAAAGACAATTAGAGTCCATTTAGCATATAGAAACCTGTTTGTTAAATTAGTTGATTAATTTCACTCAACATATAGTCAGCATAATTCAATAACTGTTTATTATCATACTCAGTTTTATTGGCTTCTCCAGTGTATTCATCTAAACATGTTTGAACCAATCTTTGGTATTCATGGGATAATGTCTTAATTCCCCATTCCCCACCCTCTTTTTTCGATGATATTACACCTTCTTTTAGGAAGAACAGAACTCTACACAAATTCAAGGTTAGATACATAGGGTTATCAATGATGTTCTGAGAGGAATCCTTTACATCGTGAAGAATGGACGAGATATAAAATTGTCTGTCAATAGGTTTATAAACATCTCGAAGAGGCTTGCCGTATAAAGGTATTCCTCGATAATAGGCAACAACCATTTGTGATGCAAAATCATCATCTACGAATCCTCCGCAAAGATAATTTTCGTCTCCCTGATATTTTTCCTGATGATAATCAGAATAATGAAATTCTACAGGTGTCGGATAAATAAATGGTTTAAGGTGAGTTTCCAAAATAACGCTAAACTCAATGCCGCGTTCAATGGGCATCTCATCATGTAAAGATAAAGCCATTTTTGCAATTCGCTTATTATTTTTTGTTGTCAGTTTTTCTTTTATGACAACGAAAAAGTCGATATCACTTTCCTTCGGATTAAAACATCCCGTTGCCAATGATCCGTGTAAATAAATGCCTACCAAATTTTCCTTGAGCTCTTCTTTAAATAATGCCACGATTTTGTCTAAGTAAAACTGAATGTTCAAGTAAGATCCACCCTTTGTAAATATTTACATTTTAAAATAATAATTTATTATATCATGAACTAAACATTACTCCCCTTGAGCTAAATAAGCCTTATTCTATTAAATGGCCCTGTACACAAAAAAGGGCACAATCCTTATTAAAGATTTGCGCCTGATTGCGGAAGATCACTTATGTTTTACTATTGAAGAAAAGCACCAGTTAGCTGAATAAGATTCTACTTATTCAACAGGTATCCAAATTTCCATTTCATATTCATCTGTTTCTTCTTTCCCGTACATATTAGTGTCTACTATTTCAATTTCAGGCATTCCTTCTTTTATTCTATATCCTTCCTTATCAAATATCTTCCATAATTCCCCGTAAGTATTTGGAATTTCTTTAACGTGACCAATATGTTTGAATACAACATATC
>NZ_KZ614148.1:255750-258190 GCF_002886185.1 Salipaludibacillus neizhouensis | reverse complement strand
TGTTTCTTCTTTCCCGTACATATTAGTGTCTACTATTTCAATTTCAGGCATTCCTTCTTTTATTCTATATCCTTCCTTATCAAAATATCTTCCATAATTCCCCGTAAGTATTTGGAATTTCTTTAACGTGACCAATATGTTTGAATACAACATATTTTTGTGTAGGAAATGTATGTAAAGTCATTCCTTGTTCAACTTTGTGGAAATCAACAGACTCTAACTCAATACCACATGTATAGAAATAATGGTCACTTCTTGGAGGAAGGCATACTCCTACTATTTTGTCTACATTGTTTTCACTGATAAATTTATACGATTTTTCCCATAGTTCTGGAATTGGATGAACAATATCGCCACTCCATTTTCCTGCCGCACTAAAACCTACTAACACAAATGAACTCTTTATAATTTCTTTAAATTCCATATTTAACGCCCTTCTCTACTACTTTATTTTCCTACTAAAACAAAAACATTTCCGTCTGGAGCTTGCATTACAGCCACATGACCACCTAAAGAATTAGGGAATGGAGTGCGAATCCATTGAACTTCAGGATTAGGTTTTAATGATTCGTAAGTCTCCCGAACATCTTCAACAACAATCTCAGTTTCAGCAAAATTCAAATTTGGGTTATTCTTTAATACTAACTCGGAATTACCTTCAGGAAATTTCATACCAATAAGCGTCCATTGTTTTTCCTCGTCTTGAAATGCTTCCCAGGCTTTTGTTAAACCTTGTTTTTGTCAACATAATATTGAGCCACAGCGATCACTTTAAAAGTGAGCCACTTATCATCTTTGTCCCCCCATTAATGGGTAGGATTGGAAGTTGGGAGAGGGTTGCCCCTCCCAACTTTCGCATGTTCTTTAGCCTCTTTCATTCTGTTTCATACTTTGCCTAAAACGGTATGATTCGCCATTTAATAAATGGATATGTGATCGATGAGTGAGTCGATCTAATAGAGCTGCAGTCATCTTGTCATCGCCAAATAAACTCGTCCATTCACTGAATTCTAAGTTGGTTGTAATGATGACACTCGCACGTTCATATCGACTGGAGAAAAATTGAAACAATAGCTCTGATCCAACCTTTGAAAAGGGCACATACCCAAGTTCATCTATAATGATCACATCTAATTTGAGCCACTTCTTTTCTAGAGAGTTTAGTTTATGTTCTTCCTTTGCCATCAATAGTTCTTCTACCAATTCTGATGCCGTTATAAACTTGACTTTGTATCCATTTTGAATCATTTCAATACCTATTCCTGTAGCTAAATGAGTTTTCCCTGTGCCACTGTTACCAAGGAAAATGATATTCTCCTTTTTTTCTACGAAATCACCTTGCCCTAACGTTAAAAATCGGTTTCGGTTTAAGGTTGGCATTAAACTAAAATCATAGGCATCTAACATTTTATGAACGGGAAAAGTAGCTTGTTTAAGTCGTCGTTGTTTTAAATTTTCTTCTCGTGTTTTGATATTATGTCAAGAAAATGGACACAGCGAATAGGGAGACTGTAGTCTAATCCTACCGCGCTTTGCTTGCTGTCCTCTCTAAGAGTAAGGGACGTAACTCTTACAGAGAGGGTAGTATTCCTATACAGCTTTGAAATACTGCTTTTCATAAGCCATTGGAGACATATAATTATTGGTTGAATGGATTCGCTTGTAATTGTAAAAACTCACAAGATATTCAAAGATACTTCTTTTCGCTTGATTTCTAGTCTTATAGTTTTCATGAAAAATTAACTCGCGTTTAATCACACCATGAAAGGACTCTATGCATGCATTGTCATAACAGTTACCCTTTCTACTCATGCTTGAAGTAACGTCATTTTCGCGTAATAACGCTTGATAGTCGTTTGAGGCATATTGGCTTCCGCGATCGGAATGGTGGATAAGGCCAGATGTTGGTGGCTGTGTAATCATCGCTCGTTTTAGAGCTGTTACAACCAGTTCCTTCGTCATCCGTCCATCCATTTCCCAGCCTATAATACGCCTTGAATAAAGATCCATAACCGATGCTAAGTACAGCCATCCTTCGCTTGACCATATATACGTAATATCAGCTACCCACACTTGGCCTGGACGTTCTACGGTAAACTGTTGATTTAATAGATTCGGGTAGATCGGTAGATTATGCTTAGAGTTGGTTGTTGCTTTGTACTTTTTAACCGTTTTAGAACGGATGCCATTTTCCTTCATGATCCGTGTCACGGTTTTCTGAGAAACCCTGACCCCTTTGCCCTGCAATACTTTTGTGATCTTTGGACTTCCATATGTGTTCCTTGACTCTAAATGGATTTTCTTAATGCGTGAGGTTAACTTTTCTCGCTTCTTTTTTTGGTTACTTTTAGGACGCTTTAACCAAGCGTAGTAGCCACTTTTAGAAACACCTAATACTTGGCACATCTTCGCTACACGGTGATCGTGTCGGTGCTGTTTT
>NZ_KZ614148.1:253046-255740 GCF_002886185.1 Salipaludibacillus neizhouensis | reverse complement strand
TTGGATGAACAATATCGCCACTCCATTTTCCTGCCGCACTAAAACCTACTAACACAAATGAACTCTTTATAATTTCTTTAAATTTCATATTTAACGCCCTTCTCTACTACTTTATTTTCCTATTAAAACAAAAACATTTCCGTCTGGAGCTTGCATTACAGCCACATGACCACCTAAAGAATTAGGGAATGGAGTTCGAATCCATTGAACTTCAGGATTAGATTTTAATGATTCGTAAGTCTCCCGAACATCTTCAACAACAATCTCAGTTTCAGCAAAATTCAATTTAGGGTTATTCTTTAATACTAGTTCTGAATTACCATCAGGAAATTTCATACCAATAAGTGTCCATTGTTTTTCTTCGTCTTGAAATACTTCCCATGCTTTTGTTAAACCTAACGATTGATAGAACTTTACCGACTTTTCAATGTCTTCTGTATAAATAGCAACACATTCTATTCTTTTCCACATCAACCATTCTCCCCCTTATCAATAAGAACCTATGTTCCCTAATAATGATACTCCAAAAATAACCAAATAGACAATATAGTTATTCAACTATATGGCCCTATTAACAAAGAAAGGGCGCAATCCTTATTACAGAATTGCGCCTGATTGTTGAAGATAGAATTAGGTACTAAAGGACAACTAGCTTCGTGCACTAATGCATCCGTTAACACAAGAACTGTATTCAATTACCTGATGTAATTCTTAAATAATATCCATCTGGGTCAATTATTCTAAAATCAACCATTCCCCAAGGTCTTTTGGTCAATTCTGTCTGGATGGGATACCCTTTTGCAACTACTTTAGTATAAACATCATTTACATCTTCAACTTCTAGAACTATTTCAACACCTAAACCAATTTGTTGACCACTACCAGAAATTTTGAGGGGATGATGGTCAGTCAAATTTTTCATTTCTCCTAAACCTAGAACCACATCACCTTTTCTAACAGGTCTGTAATTTTCTTTAGTTTCTTTTGGTACATTAAATTCCAAAACGTTACTATAAAACTCAACTGATTTTTCTATACTTTCAACAAACAGTTCCAATCTTAATTTCATTATTCATCTTCTCCATTCTTTCAGTTAGGTCTCCAAAATCAAGATTAAGTATCCCTCATTACTTATTGAACTCTTCTGCTTGGTTTAGTTTAAGTACACTGCTTCACAAACTCACATATATCATTGCATTTATGATTATTCTATAAACTCAGTTTACACTGAACCACTTAACTAAGTAAGTACATTCAAGTACATCTATAAACAAAATGGGCCTATACAACAAAGAAAGGGCGCAATCCTTATTACAGATTTGCGCCTGTTTGCAGAACGTAATTCTAGCTCTCGCAGAAGTTAGTCAAGAAAATTCAAGCCTTATTCAACTATTAATCCTCTTGTCATACAGTCATTTTCTTTGAAATTAAACTTTTTATAAAACTCATGAGCATCTTTAGTAGCAAGAGCAAAACGAGTATATTTAATTTCTGGATGCCCTAAGATACATTCCATAAACCATTGACCTAAGCCATTCCTTCTGTAATCCTCATCTATTACAACATCTAAAATCCATGAAAATACAGCTTTATCAGTAACAACCCTAGCAAAACCAATTTGTTTATCCTTGTTATACATACCAAAAGAAATAGAATTTTTAATACTTTTTTCAACTGTTTCCTTTGTTCTATCTTTAGCCCAGTAAGTTTCCGACAACATATGTAAGACAGTATCTAAATTCATTAATAATATATCGTCACTTATCATAAAATCATCTTTTGTCCACTTCAATGCTAATTCCTCCTATATACCTAATCTCTAATAATTCTCTTTTTGTTGTCAAAAAACCTTTTTCAATCATATGGCCCTATACACAAAGAAAGAACGCAAATATTATTACAGATTTGCGCCTGATTGTTGAAGATAGAATTGATGGGAATTAGGTACTAAAGGCAAACTTGCTTGTTGAACAAAAGCACCTAATAGTTGAAGAACAACTAATCACTTTGATATAAAGTCTTTTAAATCTGTTATTAGGTCATTCAATGCAGTAATTGATTTAGATGTGGCAAGTTGTTCAATATCTAACGAATGGTTCGCATTAACAATTTCTATAATGTTAAAATTAGTTTTTTCAGCAAGCTTAGTTACCTTTTCCGGAATATAGTGGGTATCAACATTACCAATAACCAGAAGTGTTTTATTTTTACTCTCCAATAACCTCTTATAATATAAATCGTGTTGTAATAACGGGGTGAGGATAATCATTTTTGAATTCGAATATATACTATCATTAGCAAACATAGAAATAATCGGAATAGTACCAAGCGACTTTCCTAAGAATATTGTTTCATCATAATCCCCATTACCAATCACTTCTTTAACCACTGGGTTTACATCCTCGACAATCAAATTTGCCAACTCATCTTTTGGTAGATTTAATTCACTTTGATTGTATGAATAATGGATATGTACCACATCAAAATTGTTTTCAAGCATCACCATTGTTGAATAATAAAATAATGGTTTATCATATGTGTAACCTGAACCAGAAAACATAAAGCAAATAACTTGAGAATTATTTTGAATATGAGTGTACTGAATATCTTTATTTCCTTCTGTTAATATGGACCTTTTTTCTATTTTCATCGGATTCTCCCCTTTAGCGCCGTAACAGTATCAAAAACTTGTTG
>NZ_KZ614148.1:214555-253036 GCF_002886185.1 Salipaludibacillus neizhouensis | reverse complement strand
AGTCATAAATTACTTCTGGTCTTTGGCGAAGATGCCCATAGCTTTTTTTAAGATGGCATTTTCCTCTTCTAAATCTCGAATACGTTTCTTAAAGTCACGTTCAGCCTTGTCTTCAGCACTTACATTCCCACTACCTACAAAGGCTGCTTCATTACCGATCTCGTATTTCTTTATCCAGTTATGCAGCGTTTGTTCTGCCAGATCTAATTCTCTAGCGACTTCCGCTATTCTTTTTTCGTCCTCCTTAACCATGCGAACGGCTTGAACTTTAAATTTCTTATCATACGTTTTTCTCATGTTGGACACTCCCGTTAAATTGTTAGGTATGATTATACTAGAATTTCTCCCAATTTACCGTGTCCATTATTTAGGCTAACATCACTCATCATCAAATATCACTTTCCTTCTTCGGGAGCATTACATGAGCTAACGGAGATGAGCTTTATGAATAATTTATATATATATAAACTTTTATTCACTTGAAGTACTTCTTATCTCTCCTATTTGGTCTCTTATCAATTCCTCTTTCAGACATTTATAATTCTGTTAACCGCTAATTCGTTGCACACCACCATCAAATTAATCGACTATGTATTGATTTTCAAATACACTTTCCCCATATCTACATCATCAGGTTTAAGAAATAATGAAAGGTCTGATAGGTTAGGTGGAAGTAATTACACCACCAAAAAATGTAGCGATTTAGCTATCGCTGCATATTACTATGCAAAATCTAGAGGAAATCCTTCAAAACAATTATTTAGCGATATTTTGTACAACTGAACCATGAGTATTAAGGTTTTTAGAGCGAAATCTCTAAAATCTAAAAGCATACTATCCATTATTTTTGAGAAAGATAGTATGCATATTTCATTGGTTGACTATATATGAGTTTATTATGTTTAAAACCTTTAAGGTCTTTGTATATATTTTTTTGTGGTTTACCGTTAAGTTCAATTATCCATAGTTTTGTTTGTTCGTCTAATACAAAATCAACACTTAATTCTCCCATTAACCCCAAATGAGTTTCTGCTTCATGTGCGGCCTGCACACTTAACTGATACAAGGATTTACGTATTTCGTTCCATTTCCCCGATGAAAATAATCTTGGAAGAACTTCTTCCACTCTGTACATGTCTTCATACATACTCATGTTAAAGTAATTTTCGTGAGCCACTCTGCATGTTATGGTGGAAACCATCCATTTCCCAAGACTCCCTTTTTGAACAAGGACTCGTATATCAAAGTACTTGTGATTAAATTGACTCACACGAATTCCTTGCTGAACGATGTATTTCCTTCGTCCAAAAAGTTCATCCAGTTTTCCTTGAACCGATTCATTTTTTCTACAAATGTATCTTGGAGCCAAGCTGTGCAAAGCAATGTAAATATCTCCATGATCCATCTGTTCAATTCGATACACAGACTTCCCCTTATAACCGCATTGGGGCTTAATGTATACTAGTTTATACTTTTCTAATAATTCAGCTATATTTACTTCATTATATAAAAAAGTGTCTGGGACATACGGTTTAAGACTTGATTGTTTTATTGAGTGATAGATCTCCCATTTATTAAATCGGTTGATTTTATTGAAACACCTGTCCTTACCAATCACTTTCTCAATACGACGTATCGAACTATTTTCTCTGTTATAGCTCCGGTTATAAACAACCATTGGGAAAGGGAATTTTTTTTCTTTCCACCTTTTTCCTTCTCGGTAAAGACCGATAATGCATTGCTTATTCCACAAAATATCGGGCGCAGTAAAGATGAAGAGCTGAACAGGGTTACCATGATATCGTTCATATAGCCCCAATACTTTTTTTCTTTTCTTCTTTGAGTCCACTAGAATACCTATTAATGGACGATTCTCCAATCTTATCACTCCCTGGATTTTGCCATTTTTATTATCTAATGAAAAGATAGAAATAATTGTTTGTACAAATAACAAATCAGAATCTAAAAAAGGCGAATGTGTTACTCCATTCGCCTTTTTTAAGTTAAACAGGCGTTTACAGTATGTCTTATCAAACAAACTTTTAATATGATAGATTAAATCAAATATAAGGAGAGATGAGATTATGGGAAGATGTATATGTCCTCCAGGTCCTCCAGGGCCAGAAGGGCCAGAAGGACCAGAAGGGCCACAAGGAGAGCAAGGGGAACCTGGACCTCCGGGGCCAGCGGGAAGTGTATTAGGCTTTGCAGATTTTTATGCGTTAATGCCTCCTGATAATACTGCAACTGTTGCTCCCGGTACAGACGTAGAGTTTCCGCAGGATGGGCCTACAAGTGCAGATGTGATTACACGTATTGATGACAGTTCATTCAATTTAGCTGAAATAGGAACTTATCAGGTCTTTTTTCAAGTGAGTGTGGATGAACCGGGCCAACTTGTTTTAACTCTCGACGGAAATGAGCTAGATTATACAGTGGTCGGTCGGGCAACAGGTACAACTCAGATCGTCGGCGAGGCACTTGTGACTACAACCGAAACAGATTCCGTCCTTACTGTACGAAATCCTGCCAACAATACAACAGCACTCACCATTACTCCTGTCGCTGGGGGAACAGAACCTGTTTCAGCACACCTAGTTATTACGCAATTAAGTGGAGAAGCCCAGCCTACTGTTGACCCATTTAACATTTATGTCCGAGCAGGAGCAGTTGGTGGAGACGGAAGCCAAGAAAATCCATTCGGTACTATCCAGCAGGGGATTGCAGCTGTAGCGCCAACGGGTACAGTTCATATCTTTGAAGGCACGTACCCTGTAGTGTCCCAAATGAATGTTAACAAACAAGGAATCACTTTACGTGGCTACCCAGGAAATATAATCGAGTTACAAGCGAATGTCATTCCTTTTATGGTAACAGGAAGTGGAATCACTCTTGAAGGATTAACGATGACCAGTGATATCCCGTATCCTAGTGAATTTATTCAAATTGGTGGTAGTAACCATAGGCTATTAAATAACACTATTTTTGGTCCTGAGCAAGCGCCTCCATCAACTGGATGGGTAGTAAATCGTGCCGTAGTTACACAAGCTGGTAATATGTCAAACCTATTAATAAGGAATAATACCTTCTATTCACTTCGTCAACCTGCATATTTAAATCCAAATACAACGGGTGATATCCTTAACAACGTTGTGTATAATACACGTGGATGGGTAGTAGATGGAGCTGTTTTTGTATTCTCAGGCAACTCATGGGGTATTCCTGCTAATGCTGTAGATATTGCTCTGTTAGTGGGGACTCAAACAGGACCTCCGTATGATCCGCTATCTGAGCTATCGAGAAATAATAGTGATGCTACAATATCCGATCAAAGATGATTAAAGAATAACGAACTAAGCAAAGAAAATTTTACTGACTGAAGTTGTGTAGAATCGTCATCAGTTTTTTGAATAAAAAAATAAAAATAAGAAGCCTCATTTATCGACATTCGTCAATAAATGAGGCTTACGTAGTTTCCACTATATCCATTCTTCCCAGACTCCTCTCCTATCTTAAATTAACTCATCCAAATAACCGTGTTACCACGATTATTCTCATCCGATAGAAATCGTCTGAGACTGGCATTGAGCAGGTAATACTGATTATTCATCAGCTAACTCCGCCATTTTCATGCGTTCGTGCATTGTTTTAACTACATTAAGTTCCGTTAATTGCTCATGGGGATTTCCACATCCTTCAGTTTTTTAGGGAACACACCCACTACACTACCTCCATAGTATAGAGATCTATCAGCCAAAGCACCCATACATCCAACTTGAGCTCCCATAAATCAGAGTCCTATTTCTAATCGCTAATTCTTCTCCAAGCTTTTCTGCATTTTCAATATAAATACTGTCAGTACCTAACTCGATCCACAAAATACAGCTAGATTTTTGATACATCTCCAAGTTCTTCTGTTAAATGTTTCTTACCCTCACTGAATGAACTAGCATATTCACCCGGACGATCTCGTCCAATTTCAAGGGCTCTTATAGCTCTAGCCACTTCTCAAGTCTCTTCTGATAAAAAGCCGATACGTACAAAAATATTTAAATCAGCCCAACCTCTCGATTTGTAGTATTCAGCAACCCATTTTTGAAATTCTTTTGCTTCCATCTAAGAGCTCACTCATTCATCTGTATATACTGTATATAGTTAAATCTATAGAATGATAACACAATATACTGTTAAGTAGAAGAGAGTTCCTTTTTAATCATCTTCAATTGTATGGCCCATTTGCTGATCAAGAAGAATCCTACATATCACTGAGGGTGTTTAAGTAAAAAAATTCACAAACTCTTATATTTTCTATTATCATATTAATATAAATTTTCCAATTATCACTTTTATTTGGGGTGCGTCAGGAAAATGCGGAATTACAACGTTAAGGAAATCCCCAAAATAAAAAGCCCAATTTCTCAGCATTAAAATTGAGAAATTGGGCTTTTTCGTTACTCAAGAAAAGCGCCTGTTTGTTGAAGATAGTATCGATAGGAATTAGGTACTTAAAGGTAGCTTGCTTGTTCAACTAATGCTAACCCGTTAATGGAATAAGACTTTATATTAAAGATGCTATCTCCGTCCATCCATAAGCAATGTCTTTATACTTTTGCCCTTTTAATTCTAACATCCCTTCTCGTACTTCTTTTCCTCCAAGGGATTTATAAAACTCTCTGGCTGATATATTGTTTTCAAGTACGAGGACAATTAAAGAATTAAAACCGTCTTCTCTCAATCGCCTTGTCACAGCAGTAAACAGCTTTCTACCTAAGCCTAGTCCTTGGTATTCATCTAAAAGATAAATTGCATGAAGTTCACCATCATATAAAGGGTCATTAGTCCTTTCTGGTCCACCTGAAGTAAACCCAATAATATTACCTTGTTTGTCTTCCACCACATAAATAAACATGTCTTTATTAGACAATACATTTAAGTGACGTTTCTCAGACCACTCGTATGTTAAATTTTCAATAAATTGAGAATCAACTATACCTTTATAGGTTGTTCGCCAACTCTCAACATGAACTTTCGCTATTGATGGCATGTCCTCTAATGTAGATATTCTTATATTAAACATTGTCTAATCAACTCCGAAATCTATTCTCGTTCCTAATTGGTTCAATTTCTTCTTTCATTAACCTGCCCGTGAGTGGAATAAGAATCTATTTGACTTTCTCTAAATTTCTTATTAAATAAGGTACAGAATGATTTATATATCTCACCAATTGACTCATTTGTTCAAAGAAATCCTCACTATCGGGAGAACCAATATTTACTGGTGTTTGTTGACCATTTAATATTTCGTTAAACAAACATATATCACGGTTATAGCGTTGTTTAATATAGACTTTATGTAATTCACTCATCCCAATAATTACATCGAATTTCTTGAAAAAAATCTCATCAAATTGTGTTCTTTTAAAATCAGAAGTATCTATACCTATTTCTTTCATTATATCAAAATGAATACTTGAGTATTTACTAATATCGCTATTAGCTCTTATGCCGCTTGATGCAACATTTACTGAATTATTTTTGGTAGTTTTCAGATAATCCTTCATACAAAATTCTGCAATCACACTTCGAGTGAAATTATCAGTACAAACAAATAGAATATTCATTGTGTTTCCCCCTTTATATAGTAGGTATTTCTAAGTGATTCGCGCCGATCATACATTACCTTATTAAGTTAACCTGCTCGTTCGTAATATAAGGTTAACCAGATTTTTCTGGTTGACCATTTTTTATATGGTTTTATTATAACAGTAGCCGGGGTAGAACGTCTCTGCTCGTGGGACATTGATCCCGTCAACTAAACAGTTCACCCCCTACTTGTAAAAACATGATTGAGGCTGGTTGGGACCTTTGGATCCCGTTTAACAAGCGAAGCTATGATATTACAAGAAGGATTAGGGGCACCGGCAATTTATTAGGAGGAGGAGATTTTGAATGAATCCAGTCGTTGGTCTGGATATTTCTAAAGGGGAAAGTCAGGTCCAAGCATTTTTGGACAAGAAAAAGCCATATCGTAAGAGTTTTAAAGTAGAACACACCAATGATAGGTTAGCGTTACTTCACGAGTTTTTAAAGCATATAAAGGAAACTACAGGACAGAATCCGGCAATTATTTTGGAATCCACAGGGCATTATCATGCCTCCGTTGTTCAATTTTTGGAGGATCGTAATTATTTGTTAATCATAGTGAACCCATTGGTCTCACATAGAGCGAAAAGTTCTAGTTTACGTAAGGTTAAGACAGATGCTGTAGATGCTTACCATCTTTGCGAACTTTACTATAAGGAAGATTTAGAGCCTTATAAAAAACGTGGAGTTCAACTCTTAAACCTTCGTAATCTAACACGGCAACATGAGAATATTACTGGGAATTTCATTAACACAAAACTACAGTTTCAAGCTGTATTGGAACAAGTATTTCCTGAATATAGAGGTGTCTTCGGAGAGCTATATTCATATGTTTCTTTACGTATTCTCAAAGAATTTAAGGCATCCGAAGATATCTTGAAAACTAGTGAAGATAAACTAGCAAATCGTATAGCAGATTTATGTAAGAGTCGTTCTGAAAAATGGGCTTATGAAAAGGCGCAAAAGCTAAAAGAAGCAGCATCACGAAACCCATTTAAAAAGACGTTATATCAAAGTCATCTGTTAAGCATGGATATGTATATAGATATGCTTCTTCAATTTAAAGAGCATCTATCAAAGTTGGAGGCAGAGATAGATACCCTGGCTAAAGAAATTGAAGAATATAATATTATCAAATCTATCCCTGGTATTGGAGAGAAGATCGCTGCCACGATCATTTCTGAAATTGGGGAAATAGATCGATTTAATCATCCAAAAAAGCTTGTAGCTTTTGCAGGTGTTGATCCTAGCGTTTTTGAATCAGGTAGATTCACAGCCAGTATGAACCGTATTACTAAAAGAGGTTCTAGCCGCCTACGACATGCCCTATTTCTAGCTGTGCGTTGTGCCATACGTGATAAACGGAAAAAGAAAACTCGTAATGAAATACTCCCTCGAAATAAGAGAATGAGAGAGTTTTACGATAAAAAACGTAGTGAAGGCAAACCTTTTAGGGTAGCAGTTATTGCTTGCGTAAATAAGCTCTTACATTGGATTTATGCCTTACTAAAAAACAAAACGACTTTCCAAGATATAGATTAAAAACTATATCTAATTAAATAATCCAAAGCCTTCCATAATGGTGATAATGGAGGGTTATTTGGCATGCGCAAATTTAGTATATCATATTATTTTTTAGGATTTTACAGAAAAATATTGACAAACTATTAGCTGGTTTAGTTTAAGTGAAAAATTTCACAAACTCTTATATTTTCTAGTCTCATGTTAACATAAATTTTCCAATTATAACTTTTATTTGTTATGATCTTTTGATATAAAAATTATACTGATCTTCCACCATCTGGCCCGTTTGCGGAAGACAACGTAGCACATTTAACTTACTTCTTAATCTCCGCATAAATTGTACTCCGAGGAACACTAGTCAACTTCGCGATATCATTTACACTCATTCCGTTAGTCCCTCGTTGCTTATACAACTCCAAAGCTCTTTCAACATTCTTTTGGGGTTGGCTTGGTCTCCCCATATGTTTACCTTGCTGCTTAGCTCGTTCTCTACCTTCAGTAGTTCGTTCTACAATTAAGTCTCTTTCAAACTGTGCAAATGATCCGAGTATATTGAACAGAAGTGTCTGAATACTATTCGAATCTTCTCCAGCCATAAACTCCATATTATCTTTAATAAACTGAACGCTTATTTCTTTTGCATTCAGATCTTGTACTAAATTATTTAAGTCGATAATTGAACGTGCTAGTCGATCAATTTTTGTAACAACTAATGTATCTCCTGCATCCATAAATTCAATTGCTTCCAAAAGCTTTTCTCGATGAATTTTACTCGCTCCGGTTATTTTTTCAACAAATACCTTTTTACAACCTGCTTTTTTTAACATTTCCTCCTGTGTTGCTAAATCTTGTCCAACAGTTGAAACTCTCGCGTAACCTATTTTCATAACTATCTCACACCTTGTCTTAAAGTTTATTAACTTCTATACACTTAATTATAGACTAACTTTTAGACAAATACCATTTTTTATAAATGCTTATATAACGTAATTCTATATTTTTAAGTCCTATGTTCTTATGTACATCTAGAAGTTAATACTTTTAGACGGTGTGAACATGATCTATCCACTACATGAGGAACGAATAATTATTTCTGATAAATTAACACCAGAACTAGTTGTACTTTAAGATCAGATTCAAGCTTGAGTCGAATAAAAATCGAGGGGGGATGTTTGTTTTTGTATTAAGGAATAAGGGGGGAGTAGTTGTTATAATATGAATTAATATAGTAATATAGTCATAGGAAGGAGGGGTTACAATGACTAAAGTTGAATTATTTGACGAGGGTTTTAAGAGTGCAGCTAAAAAATATGAAAAATGGATTATAAAAAACCCACACATCAAAATCATATCAACTACTTATGCTAAAGAGTGGCTAGTTGTTACTTACGAAGAATAAGCAAATGACTCTATGAATCTATAATAAAAAACCACCATATATCTACAATGTAGTAGATTATGGTGGTTTTTTATTTATTCTATTGGCTCTGGCAATGGCATGGTTCTCATATCCCCTTTTTGACTATGAAATAGCGTTTCATGTTTTGAAATGCTCTGAGATTCAAATATCTCATTCATATAGGCATAAGACAGCCATTGCAGCTAATTTATTCTTGATAAGCCTCTGAGAAACACTGGCAACGACGTTTTAACAACTCGTTGCACTTGGTGCAAGTTTATCCTCATGTCTAAAATATCAAAAGACTAAGTTGCTACTGGATCAAGAACCGTTTCACATCCATACGAAGCCCTCTAACAACTTGTCCCGTGTTATTAGAATACAAAATGGTGGTTTAGTATCTTCGGTTATTAGGAGACCAAAGTAAGACAACAGCAATCTTTGATCACCTTCTTCATCAAACTGAAGTTATAATTTTCGATTATTTATGCAGGAGAAGGTTATGAAATCCTCTAAAGCAAATAAAATACGTCTAAGAAAAGAGTCTGACTCAAATGTAGCTCAATTATTACAGGACTTAGTATATTATAAGTAGTACAAAGGTACTAAAAAAGCAGTTAAAAGAAAAGACTTCTACAACTGAAATAAAATTAGAACAAAAAGTCGATAAAATAATATAACGTTTAAAAAATGTGGTCCATAATGTAGCACCTGGCTAAACATTAATAGATGAAAGAGTAGGAAAAATCTTTAATGAAATGTATGGTATGATGATGAAGATTTTATAGATCTATAGACTCGAGCTAATTATATAGAGTAGATGGTAATAAATTACTGAAGCCCTCATTTCATCTTTCAAATGCTATTTTGATCTGACTTTTTGATAAAAGCTAAATCCATCTGCAAATCAAGCCTTCCTTTTGATCAATTTTTTTCAAAACCGGTGGGGGCTATTGTGTTATTCTATACTTTTACATTACAGTATACTGTCCGCCACCATATTCACAATTGCTTATAGAATTTATACTATTAAGGATAGAATGAATAGGAATTTTCTTCAGCAAATAAGGCGATTGTTGATGATTAAACATCAGTAAACAGTAAAGAATCTAATTGTTTTTACTTATAGAATTCATTCATAGTTAGCATTAGATATCTATAGATCCTAGATCTGTTCTTCTTATATGCACCATTTTTTTCTTCTGTTTAAACTATAATAGTTCCTTTCAAAGTATAGAAGTTAATATGACTGTCTATACTTTGAATGAAAAAATATAGAGAGGAGAATGAGAATGTCTACAAAAAGTATAGTTTTATGGACAGAAAAAGATGATCGATTACTTGCTGACACAGTGAAATCAAAAATTATACTTGGAGAATCACAAGGACAAGCATTTAAAGAAGCGGGCTATAAATTAAATCGGACAGCAGCAGCTTGTGCATTCAGATGGAGTTCTGTAGTTAAATTAAAGTTTAACAAAGAAATTGAAAAAGCGAAACAACAAAAAAATGAGAAAAAAGTAAAAACTCATTATAATCAAAATAATTTCACTCGCATAGAAAGAGAGGACATTTCTAAAGAAACTGAACAATTAAAGGTTAAACATATATTATCAGCCTTCTCAGAACTGAACAATGAATTAAATCTAAAAGATATAAACAGAGTGATGAGAGAAAATGAAGCATTGTTTCAAGAGAATAGGCAGCTGAAGAAGGAAATACTTGCAGTCAGCGTAATCATAGATCGATTGCGACTTTCTTTAAATATTGATGCCCATAATGATATTGAATTGCCAGAGGTAAATTAATTAAAAAGAGTCAGCTTCCTGTTAACAGGAGGCTGACTCTTTTTATTTTAATAAATAAACTTATTTCTCTAACCATGTGAAAAATTCGCTTGTCAAAACTCTTTTGCATCTACCAAGTTTAATTAAAGGGAAATTCTTTTGGTTCATAAGCTCATAAGCTGTCGGTTTTGATATTTGTAAGATTTCACTGACTTCTTTTGCTGTTAATACTAGTGGGTAGTCGTACTGTTTTTTATGAATCATCTTTAGCATCTTCTTTTTGATCGCTCTTCTGTTTGTATTTGATTAAAGAATCATTTTCAAGTTCTTTTAACCACTTCTTTAAAATATTTAATCCTCGTTGTCTTCTATTAATATTACTTTCATCCATAAAAAAACCTCCTATTCTTTAATAGAAGGTTAATCATGTACCACTAAAAAGTTACTCTTATCTAGAAAAGTGGATAAATTAATTTGCTTCCAGTTCGCAACATTAATTCATCTTTGTGATTTTTGAGTGTATTAATGCTATGGGGGATTGTATCATAGAGCCCTATAAAATTGATTTTAAAAGTTTTTTCTCTAAGATTACCCGTAACAGGTGTTTCTATTATATATTTTAGTTTCCTTTGTTCAAATAACTTCGCAATATCAACGAAAGAACCAATTTGAAAAGAAGATTTATTATTATAAAAGAACTCTAAACAAAAGAATTCCACTCGTCGATCAATACGCACCTTAGCAAGATCAGAAATATAAAAGGGACTATAGTCAATGATATATCCTTCTATAATTCTAGATGAAGGCTTTTCAAGTTCCTTTATTAACTTTTCAATTTGGCTGACCTCAGAAAAAGTAAAATATTCAATAAAACTTTGCCCATCATTATGACCCTCAAAAACATGAGTAAGAGGAGACGAGACATATTCAAAAGGAATATCTAATATAATCGCTAATCGAAACAACTTATAAGAAAAACCTCTGGTTGAGTTGTTTGGGTATTCAGCTGTAATAAACGTATCCGCTCCATCAATACCCATCTTTTTTATATCAGGGAAGTTTAAATCGTGAGTATACATAGCAGCTTTAAGCCTGAGTCCAATAGGTAACTTAAGTAAAAATTTTTTTAAAAGGGCTGTATCTCTCGCTAGTATCTTCACATCATTCCATTCACTCCTTGGAGCAGAATGTTCTTTTAAAAAATCTTGATAACTAATAATCCCATTTGCAAAATCTTTTTTAATTTCTAATAAATAAGGGTTTTTTGAATTCATATCGCTTCACCAAATACATCATATCTTGGAATTGATTCAGAGTCTGAACAAACCAAGAAAATGGATAATAAAGCAATCTATTTGGCGGAGATACCCATTTTATCTTAGGATCGATAAAGATAATGGATAAAATTTTATCCAGATTTTTAGATAGAAGATATTTTTTCAAAAAACATGTAAATATAATAAGTATCACCACCTTTATAAATTGAAGGGATGTACTTTATCAAATGGATTTTAAACAACCTCTCCGAAGATTCTTTTATACAAAACAAAATGTTCTGAGAGATCCTCTCTATAAGTGAAATTCGTATAGACTCCATTTAACAGTAAAAAAAGTATTGAAGTAACGTGAATTTCATTATATACTCAAAAAAAAATGACGTAGAAGGGAAGAACCACGAATGCTTCTGTAAATGTTTGCCAATACTAATTGGTGAACATTTTTTTTACCTTTCTAGATCTAATCTATAATAATCAGCCACTCTCTTAAGACTGATTATACTTTAAGAACTCTTATAAAGGTAGAAAAAGTGAAATAAAGGAGTGGTTTTTAATGGAAGCTTTAGATAACAGAAAAAAAGATTTAGTGCCAGAAGACTTAATTAATGATTTTCTTATTTTAAAGAATGATAAGAGAGTCAGTAGCTTTAATACAATTCGTGATTTTTTTCTATTCAACGGTAAAGAGGTATGCAATCTTAGAAATCAAAATTGTATTGAATACTTTGATTATTTGACAAGAAATCACCTGTATAAGCTCTCAACCAAAATATCAATGGAGAGAAAAATGAGTTTAGTTTATCATTTTATAAATTATTTGGACGAAAAAAAAATTGCTCGATTTACAATTTTAAACGATCCTCGTTACTTTGATTACCTACCTAAAACCTCTAAAAAAACCAAATCAAAACTCTCAAAAAAAATTAAATCAACGATAAAAAAACCTTTACCCGAAGCAATGAAACAATATCTAGAATATTTACAACGCTCAAATTATCATTCTTTAGATGAATATAGAAAAAAACTTTTCTATTTTATTAAGTTTTTAGAAGATAGGGGAAAGAATATCGATGTTTTTTTAGATTCGAATAATAGCGATTTATTATTTCAGGAAATAATAGCTTTCGAAGACATGTTATCGTTAAAAATAGTGCGAGAAGAGGTACAAAAATCCACTGTAAAAAATTACCTATCAGCTCTTCAGTTATTTGTGAAATATTTATTAGATAAAGGAGTGGTTAGCCGTAAGTACATTATCCCGGCGCACCTTCGAGGTAAACCTAATATTGCCAATCTATATGTCCCGAGCGAAGAAATAATTAAATTATTGAATTCACTGTATCAGCATTCAAATCACGTATTGCGGGACACAGCCATTTTTTTACTTATAGTAGATACTGGGTGCAGGCCCATTGAAATCGTAAATTTAACTCTTGGAGATCTAAATCAAGTAGAAAGAACACTTGGCTTAATTTCAGGGAAATCTAAAAAGAGAATAGTAAAAATTAGCAAGGAAGTTATAGAGGTGATCAAAGACTTTCTTGAAGTGAGGGATTCTTATGAACCAGATAGTGACCACTTCTTTCTAAAAAGAAATGGAGGGAAAATATCATATGACGGTATTTATGGCATTTTTAGATTTGCGAATATAAAAACTTACGGTGAGATGAAATATTCACCATATGCTTTTCGTCACACTTTAATTACGAATGTCATGGATGAGCATGGATTTCAACAAGCTGCAAAATTGGCTGGGCACGAAACATGGAAGTCCACGAATAAATACTTATATCGTTCTAAAAAACGATTATTAGATAATACATTAAAGTACAATCCATTAAAGGAGAAAGAAGGATAATAAAATGCCTATTAAAATACAATCGGAAGCTAATTATGATGCAGTCTGTCTTGATTTAGGAATTACCATCGATGAATTGGTAGAGTTTAGTAAAAACAAGCATAATTACAGTGTTGGACCAATCAAATGCTTATCTACTTTACAAGTAATTGAAGAATTTACTTTGAATTTAAAAGAAATGTACTCTGCAAATAGAAGAAGTGTTGAAACATTAAAGACATACATGAACTTTATCGAAAGATTGAAAAAATTTATAGAAAAACAATATCCAACGTTGCTTATTTCAGAGATAAATGAAAACCATTTACATGAATTATTAAGTACGAGCGTTCCACGAAAAGGTAACAAACTTTCGACAAGAACATTGAATAAATACTTAGCAATTATTCGAAAAATGTTAGAATTTTCATTTGAGAGAGGGTATGTAGGAAAAGACTTAAGGTATAAATTTCAAATTGGTAAAACTAAAACTCTCCCTAGATATTTGTCTGATTCTCAAATAGAAAAAGTCTTGGATTTAGCGTTACAAAAAACGTACGGTTACAGAAAAAGAGCGATGCTTTATTTCTTATTAGGAACAGGATGTCGAGTTAGTGAGGCAACAAATCTCAAAGTACAGGATTTTAATACAGATACGGGTCTAATATTTATCCGTAATGGTAAAGGAAATAAAGAAAGATATATACCTATTTATGATGAAGTTAAAGATACGATATTACGTTATTTAAAAATGAGTGGTATACCTAAATGGGACTATGATTGTAAAGGATATCTATTTTCAAATGATGAGGGGATGAATAGAGAAAAGAAAATTTTAGATCGGAGTGTTCAGTATTTAGTAAGAGGAATATTTGACGAACTTGATATTGGTAAAGATTTCACCGTACATTCTTTCCGTCATACTTTTGCTGTGGGGTGTTTAAAATCTGGCATGAGATTAGAATACTTAATGCAAATATTAGGGCATGAAAATCCAGAAACAACAAAAATATATACGGAATTAATGCCTCATG
Source organism: Salipaludibacillus neizhouensis (assembly GCF_002886185.1). Classification (GTDB taxonomy): domain Bacteria; phylum Bacillota; class Bacilli; order Bacillales; family Salisediminibacteriaceae; genus Salipaludibacillus; species Salipaludibacillus neizhouensis. Next base: position 238,535 of record NZ_KZ614148.1, on the reverse strand, counting down.
ATTTAAAAGACGAAGCAATGAAATATTATCCCTTTCCATTTGAAAAATTAGCGAATGATATATTTATTGAGGAAAATGAATAATGAGAAGTTTATTAAACGAAATCGAATTATACCATAATCTAAGTCGTTTAGCTGAATCAACTAAAACTATATATAGGAAAAGGTTAAAAGATTTTGCAATTCAGTTAGCAGAATTGACTCATTCTCCAATAGAAGAATTGCACTTAGAAAAAATGTATGACATAACTGATGTGTCAGGAACTCACTTATTTTATAAAGAAATTGATATAAAAATTATCGATTGCTTTTTTTTCAACAACATTGAGAAAAGTTATAATTGGTTACAAAATTCAAAACATGCGCTACAAAGTTTCTTTTTATATCTATACAGGAACTATGATTTTTTTAATATCATGGATCACATAACTTTTAGTTTAGACAAGTATAAAGATAAACCAATGAAAAAGAAAATGTATTATCTGACTAGACACGATGTGTTAAAACTTATGCACAGTGTACTTGAAAATAGTACTAATTTAGAAAGGGATTCTCTATTATTCATACTTCTCATTTCAACAGGAAGTCGGCAATCAGAAATTTTAAACGTGAAGGTCAATGAAATAGACATAGAAAATGAAACCATTTATAGAAAACAAACAAAAAATAAATCAAGTAACTATATTCCTTTAAGGGATGGTTTAGGAGTATCAATCAAAAAATTCATAGAAATGAATAATTTAAAAGATAATGATTATTTATTTATGAGTAATGGTAGTAAGATTGATGGAAATGAGCTACGAAAACTCTTCAATTATTTTTTAGAAAAGGCCAATCTTCCTGACTCCACCCCTCACCAGTTAAGACATAATTTTGCGACTGTTTTAGCCGAAAATGGTATGGATATTATTACTATTCAACAGTTGTTAAATCATGATAAAAATAGCACTACTCAAAATTATATATCCCCTAACTATATAAGGAACATAAATGTCGAAATAACAGAGAACAAGAAAGTCTATAAGCACATCAGAAAAAATCTCTAAAAACTTCTAAAAAAGGTTAAAATCAAAAGTTAGAAAAACTAATGGCTGATATAAATAAAATTTTAATTCTGAAAGTTAGTCTATATATAATTGTATTTCCTCACCTCCACAACTTTCAAAATTACTATTGTTCAGCCCTTCATGACGTATGGGAAATTCCTCCCCTTTTGTCGTGAATCCTTGTAAAAACGAATAAGTCTAGCAACTTCCCTCCCATCTGATTACGGCCACGTGATTTTACCAGCCTTGCCATGTTTTTTACCAGTGTACTCCACTGAATTTACCACACAATGCCACGCATTTACCAATCATCATAAAACCCTACAGATTACTATTTTAATAAACTGTAGGGCTTATCTTTAACATTCTTAAAGAAAGACGTATTTCCTGCTACTTAAAAGCACCAGATTGTTGAAGGATCCTATCCTACTGCACAGTAATGACAATAGGTAAGGCTTTGAGATTATCTCCACCTTTTCCCCTGTCCCACACCGTGCGTGCCACTTTCATAGTACACGGCGCTCCATCTTGTTTCCTAACTTATTTCTAATAGATTACATGCTTTTCGGTATTGGTTTACCTTTTTCATCTGTTCAGAATCTAATTTTAATTCTTTTAGATACTACATTTCTTTTTAAAAACAATTGGTAAAAATTGATCGGAATGATGATACTCCCCTCCTGGTTACTAGAACTGGGAAGCGGTATTCCTCAAAATACATGTCTAATTATGTAAAGCGTATTATTGCTAATAGTGGTTGTGATTGGCTGAAATTCAAAGAAGGCAATGTCAGCCCACACTGGATGCGTCACCTGTACGCCGAGTATTCGCAAATCCAAGGAGCTTCCACAAGGGATATTATGAAAGCCGTGGGACATAAACAGCAAGCCACAACAGAGATTTATTTGGAAGATCGTTCTAAGAAAAAACAGGAAGCGGCTTTAAAGTGGGATGATGATTATTTTGAGTGATTTTGATTTTAAATAGCAACACAATATCGACTCACTCATTTTCATCGAAGAGCATATTACTTTTTTCAACACGAATAGCCTGGTTCTCTTCTTTCCGGAAAAAAGAGAACCAGGCAACGAATACTTCCCCTTTGGTCTTAAAAGGTTGGGAATCCTCATAAGAAGTATCGCTCACAATACAGTTTTAAGTATTCTTACAGGCAAATAAAACTCATGGTGTTTGTTAGCCTGATTACTCGTGTTGCGTTCACCGTCACTTCGAAGACTTCTGCTGGCCGGCAGATTACAAGTCTAGTAAATAGCTATTATACGATCTGTCACACGCATTATATTTATTACCCTTATGTCCTTGTTGTATACATACATTCATATATTTAATAGAAGGGATTTGATGATTTTGACTATGCAGATTCATCCTCAAGAAACAGTAAGGTCCAAAATTTATAAAAGTGTAACTCCTAGATCCATCATGGATGTCACAGCTGCACTTGATCATTTTCAACATAAAAACGGAGAGGAACTCTATAAAGGGAAAATAGTATTTGCAATTACTGTCATGGGACAATCCTCACAATACAGTAAGGCATATGTAAATAAAAAGGACATCAAACCAATGCTACACTTATTGATTAATCACAAGTTCCCGCAATTCTACAAGGATACTGGTTTTGAGAGTTACGGGGGTTCCATGAAAGACGGCAAACCCCAATCACGAGTGTTCCGTATTAAATATACTGATCGGAAGCAATTCAACTTTATCATTGAAGAAGGAGAAGGCCAGAAAACACAAATTGGAGGATTTAAAATGACAAAGCGGCAATCTATGGTAGAAACTTTTCTATCCTACGAGGAAGCCTTGAAAATGGCTCACGAGCTGTATGATTATATCCATCAAGCTGAACTTGCTGCTATGTTGAGAGGGAAACCATTATATACTGTGATGGCATCCCATTAGTAATTATCCAAAATTTGAGCTATTATAGTTTCACAACCAAAATAGCTTTAATTCATTTAAGTATCTTTTGCACAAATTATGCAAACAAGGCATAAATAACTGTTCAAAGTCCGATAAGGTTTTCTTTGAATAGTTACATCATGCCGCCCATATGTCCTCAGGGTGTAACATCTATCACTTTAGTAGAAAAAGCAGCGGTATATCAACCTTAAACAGCATTTTCCAAGTAACATCTTTCGTGTAATCAAATCGTTCTTGTTATAATTACTCACTTGTTTATCAAATAGAGGATGCTAGGGATTGTACCTGACTTCACCGATCAGCACGAGAACAGCGGTCATCCAGTGTTTTTCTATTTGTATACGCTGTTTTTAATCTTGCGCTTCCACCATTTCATTTAGATGAGCCGCCGTATAATACCCAACTATATGTCCTTAATCAACAGCGATATTCCCAAGTGCGATCATCTGATGGCTCTTTCGTTCCTGAGTTTCCAACATTGTTGGTTGGATTAGACGAAACGTTCTTGAAGCCATTACTTATTTATTTTTCTGGTGTAATTTTGCAACTCATTAATTAAAGTGTTTTCCGATTCTAATACATCCTTGAATAATGAGGTATATCTTAAATCAAATAGCCAATCTTTATTTAGCATGTTTATAATTAAGGTGTTCTTTGCTACTTCGATATTATTAATATTTTTATTTAGCAAATGTATCAATTCATTGTTACATTCTATTTTTTGAGTTTCGATGAAGTATTTAAGAATTTTTCTTCTTTTTAAAATCCAATCTAATCCATTTACAATTTTGTTCTCACTTGCGGTTTTATATTCTGTATTCAAAAATGTATTCCCTTTTTTTGATAAACTAATTAGATATTCGATAGCCTTCTTATTAGGAAATATTATTTGGTCATCTTTTTCTAAAACCTTAGTATCTTTGTACTGATCAATTGATTTATTAATATTATTCATAATATAAATTATACTGTCATGTTTAAGAAAATTATCTAATTCATGTATATTTACATTTATAGTGGAAATATCAATATAATAACTAAATGCATCAATCATCTTTCGCTTCTCTACCATACCAACGTCTGGATTTTTTTTATATGCAGTATGATTATTTAGATTTAAGTCTTCAGTTCGATCTACATAATACAAATATTTTTGGTCGTGCCCAATAAGTAGAATAAAATGTCCAGGTTTAATTAAATCCTTTTTTTGAACTATATAATCTTTATCGTATCTACTAAAAAAAGGAACCCTTTTGGTCACTGTTCTTAATAAAACAAACTTATTTTCATTTAATGTTTTTTCTAATTTGTTTATAGCTGTTTTTGCATCAAATTTAATGTTATATTCATGTCTGAGACTAATAAATTCTGGATATTGAATTTCACTAGGCTTTAACCTTAGGTTTTTACCATTATGATCTATCGATAAATTATAACTTAAATAAGAGACAAATAATTTATAAAGATGTTTCCCAAAATTCGTTTTTTGCTTTGCTACTAGATAAATAGATCGCTCTATACAATCATTAACTAATGGATATACATGATCCTCTGAAATATAATTATAATTAAGTTTTTTTAATGACATGAAAATTCCTCCTTCAACAGTATTTTTAATACCCATCTATCTTTTTATAAATACTGACGGTGAAACTAATAATCTTTCTTTTTTGATTAAACTAGATACATAATGATTTTTTACTACAAACCTTTCCCGACCGTAAATTAAATATTTTTGTTTTGCTATACTAGGTGTAAAATTAATTGTTAATACATTTGCTCCAGCACGTATCCCTTGAGCTTGTCCATCTTTCCTTATTTTTTCCAGTGCGCTAACAGATGGAATTAACCAATTGGGGGATAGTATTCTCATGATCGAAATTGCATTCAAACTTATATCGACTGATCCATGCTTATTGCTTACTAATGGTGTATTAGGCGCAGGTATAAAAGGAGATGCGCTACACATATGAACACCTAAATCTTTAGCTAAAATAATGTCATTTGCAATAGAAGAAATTGATTGACCTGGTAGTCCTACTATCATTCCTGTTCCAGTTTTAAATCCGATGTCAACTAAATTTTTAATGGCTTCTATTCTTGTGCTTAAGTGTTCATGTCTCAATCTAAAATGTAGATCTTCATCGCTTGTTTCATGCTTTAAAATATAACTAGTCGCCCCTTGGTCATAAAGATATTGAAATTCATCCTTTCTTTTTATACCTAAGTTTAGTAAAATTTCAACTTTATCATTGAAAAGTTTTCTTATTTTAGGTATAACTCTTCCTATTAATTTTGTTGTTTGTGGAACTTCCCCTCCTTGAAAAAAAACAATATTTACGTTGTTATCTTTTATTATATTGGCCGTTGAAAGTATTTCTTTTTCTTCTAATGTAAATATTGAATTGTTTTTTATATTGTCTTTTCTCATTGGACAATAGTCGCAATTCACTTTACACAAATTGGTAGTTTCTATAACACCTCTTAAAATAATATAATTGCCGAATTCTTTTTCTTTTATGTCTCTTGCTCTTCTAAACAACATTTTTTGCTCAGAACCTATGCTTTGTAAAAGTTCTATAATCTCATTTTTTTTCATCTTAACCTCTCCTTCTAAGTCTTTAAATTTTGTTTTTTGTTAAATAATTAAATACAATTTCACTAGTTTTTTTCCTATTTATTTTCCCATTTTTAGTTTTTGGAAGACTTTTAAGATGTATGATTTTATCAGGAATATAATTTTTGCCGATTTTTTTCATGAATAATGATCGTATTAAACTCTCCTCTATTTTTGAACTATCTGTAACTATTGCTAAAATTATAAAATCATCTTGAATATCTTTGTTTGTAACCCCAACTATTGCTAATTCAACTATATTATTTAAAGAATTTAAGAGCCCATTTTCTATAGCTTCAGGATAAATTTTTTTCCCATTACGATGAAACGCGTTAGATTCTCTCCCAACAATAAAAAAATTACCTGTGTTGTCTCGGTAACCAATATCACCAGTCAACCATAAACTCCTCCGGTTATCTAAAAATTCATTGCCGTTTATATATCCGGCAAACAAAGAGTCAGTCTTCACAGCTATTTTGCCTATTTTTTCATTTTCTAAATTATTTCCTCTATCATCAACTATTTTAATTTCCCTACTTGCCAAAGGTTTACCGATTAAGCCCTTAGTGGGATAAGAATCAAATTTGGGTAAGCAAAATGAGACTCCTCCTGTTTCTGAACTACCATAGTGACCTGTTAAACCAATCTTAAAAACTTCGGAGAACTCTTTTGCAATTTGATTTGAAGGATACCCTGTTCCAACTATGACGAACTTTAAAGAAGATAAACTTATTCTTTTTTCCATTTTTATGTTAACTAATAGTTTAACTAATGAAGGTATTAAAAATAGAATGGTTATTTTTTCTTTATGAATAATATCTGTAATTAATCGAGGAAAAAAAACTTTTGAGACAATTAGGGCTGCACCACTATATATACTGCTAAATAGGGCTGCACCGCAGGCAAACGCGTGGTATAAGGGAATACTTACTAATAAAGAGTCCTTGTAGCTTAAATTAAATGATTCTGTATGAGATGCTCCTTCATTTATAAGAGATTTAATTGTTTTTTTTACAATTTTTGGCGATCCTGTAGTGCCAGAAGTTATAAATAGCAAAGCACCTTTCATTTTATTTTGATAATTGTATTCGTTATCTAACTTTTGTTTTTTAAGATCTTTAAACAGCATGTCTAGATCAATTAACTGATTAAAATTCACAGATTTAAGAATTTGATGATTCTTTGAAACAAAACAAACGTTATCTGAATTAATTTTCCCTTTTATATTTTCCCAATCAGTTTCACTTATTTCAGGATCTAAAAGTGCAACATCGAACCCATTAATTAATAATGTTATTAATAAGGTAATAGTCCTAACATCATTGCTAAGAGAAATAGCAACCCTCTCATTAGGGATATAGTCGATTTTTTGTGATAAATGTTTTATATTTTCATATAATTCAACCCAAGTAATAGTTTGTTCACTGTCTTTCAAAGCTATATTATTGGGGGATAAGTTACAATGTTTTTTTAGTAATTCCTCCATCATGTATCACTCTTTCTGTTCTTTTTTCTTAATACTTGATGCTTAATTTTATAAATTGATGAGAAGTTTTCTAAAATCAAATCGTGACTATCAAACCTTATATTAAACTCTTTTTCAACCTTTGATATTATGGTAATTATATCAATTGAATTTAACCCTAATAAGGTAAATTCACAGTCTATTGGAAGTTCATTTGGAGAACCTGTAATAGATTGTGCTACAGATTGTAATACTTTTAAAATATATTCATCTTGCATATAAATCCCACCTCATAAAGAGTAATTTGTTATGTTTATTGGTGTTTAATAAAATCTTCAATTTGATTAAATGTTATAAGAGATATTGTATTAGGAAACTTATTTCTAGTTGTACAGACTGACATAATGTATTTTGGAGCAAATCTATACTGCTTTAAATGATGAATATTTCCTTTATCATTTATAATCCATTTACCATTTATTAGTTTAATGACTTTAAATAAGTTGAGACGGTGACTTAAACCAACACCAATTTCCTTGACATAACTTTCTTTTAATGTCCACATACTATAGAAACTCTCTATTTGTTTTCTTTTTTCTTTGCAGTCAAAAATGTAATAATATTCGTCTATATGTAGAAATTTTTTAGCGATTGAACAGTCAACATATGACATTTCTTCAATATCAATGCCAATAGGAATTGAATCTACAGCACATACTATCCATACTCCAGAATGAGAAATATTAAAAAATAAATTTTTATTTTTAAGCTTTGGTTTCCCATATTTATTATGAGCAAGTTGGAAATTCGAATCTAGTGAATATTCTTTAATCAAAATATACTTTAGAAACAACTCAGAAATAAATTCCCCAAAGTTATATGGCTTTATGTTTTCTTTCAACTTATCCTTTCTATCTAAAGATAAAAACTCTTTTATTGCATCAAAATTAATATCCGAGGGTTGTTTACATCTGTAAATTTTTATTTTTATCACATCCCAATATAAATAAGGTTAAGATTGATATAAGACTTAGAACACAAATATTAAGCGTTTACAAAAAACTAAAATTAAATTTGTATATTATAATTTGTATTCTTAGAATATACTTTTTTTTATATTTATGTCAATAAATTCAAAAATTATTTAATTCTATGATAATTAAATAATTGTATAGCATTTAGATATTATTAGAATCAGGTAAATTTTTTAATAATTCAGTGAAACAGCGACTCTCGTTTTTTTGAATATCTAATAAATTATTTGAATAATCTCTAAATAAATGAAAACTTTTTTTGCGATAAGACTTTAATAGAATATTTCTCAGCAAAACCAATTTCCTCTCTATTATTTTTAATTCATATAATATTTCTTTTGATGAACCTAATATGTTTTGATTTTCCAAGTAGAGTACCTTTTCAATTATCACTTTTTTGTGTTCCACAAGCACCTGTAAGGATCTTATTATTCGGAACCAATCATAATACAATTGTTCAGAAAAATTTGCAATAAAATAGGAAACTACATGGTAAACATTACTCCCAAAAACAATTTGTTTCGAGTCATTCCATAAGAGATCCTTGTTGATTGAATTATTAGAATATATATAATCTTCTAAGGAAGTTTTGAATTTATTATATTCAAAAGGATATACACATTCGTTTTCTTTTAATTTAAACATCATTAAACCATCACAACGATTAGAGTTTTTATACCTATTATCATTTGTATTTATAGAAAAAAAAGACTTTTGGATATTAGAATATGAGATAGTATAATTTTTGTAGGGAGTTTTATTAAAAAAACCTGAAAATAGGAAATGTTTTTGTCCATAATTATAACCATAAATCATTATATTATGAGGAAAGTACTGATTTTTATATGCTGTTTTATTATTTGGGTTATAATATTCATTAAAATCACCATATAAGTAATATCCATCATCAATACAATCTTTTAGAAATTCGTTAAAATTTTCGTTAAATGTTTTTTTTATCAACTCTCTTGGTAGATGATATTTTTTAATTAGTGAACAATACTCTAAGGAATCTGGAGGAAAATAATCTACAGTACACCCCTTATATTCTTTACCAAAACTAAATAATTGAGTGTAATTTGAATAATACCATCTCTTATGTTCTTCTTTTGTCAAGATTACTGAAAGTAAATTAGCGTGTGATGGGAAAGATGTAATTGGAGATTTAACTCTTGGTAATATAACATCCATGGCATGGAACTCCTTTCTCATATCTTTGTTAATTTTCAGTCATTCATTAGTATTCTCTTACATAAATAAAGAGTTAAAAGTTTGAAATCGATCAAGTAAAATCTATGGCTTTTTTTATTGAATGTTTTCATAAATAAATTCCCATTGCTCAGAGTTTTTAGGCTTTTCTACTTCAATCGCTTCCCCTTTTTTAATTAAATAAATAACATCAGCATTTTTAATAGTAGACAATCTATGTGCTATAATAATAGTAGTTTTATCTTTTCTAAGTTTATCAATATTAATTTGAATAAGATGCTCATTTTTGACATCGAGCGCAGAAGTTGCTTCATCAAGTATTAAAATTTCAGGATTTCTAAGTAATGCTCTTGCAAGTGCAATTCGTTGTCTTTGTCCACCTGATAGTGTAATACCTCTCTCTCCTATAATAGTGTCGTAACCCTTTTTTAAGCTTTTAATATAATCATAAATACTAACTGTTTTACATATTTTGTCTAAATATTCATCACTTATGTGCTCAACTCCAAACAACAAGTTATTTCTTATTGTATCGGGGAATAAATAAGGATCTTGAAACACAACTGCTATTTTACTCATCCAATTTTTTCTTTTAATATTATTCAATGGGATATTATTTACCAGTATATTTCCTTCTGTAGGTTCATGAAGACGTGCTAATAGTTGAACTATAGTCGACTTTCCGCCACCACTTAAACCAACAAAGGCGATTTTCTTTCCAATAGGTAATTCTATATTTATATCCCTTAAGATTGGAGATGCGTTATCATCATATTTAAAATTAACATGATCAAATTTTATATTAGTAATGCTACTCTGTAGAGATTTATCACCTTCATTCCATTTTTCTCCCTCTAATACTTCTCGTATACGATCAACATTACTCATTCTACTTGAAATAAGCATTATTGAATTAAATATAGTTTGAAAAGAAGTCAATAACCTGGAAGTATACTGGTATACCACTATAAATAATCCAACTGAAAGTTGACCTTGCAAAACAAGAAATCCACCAATTCCTAATATTGATAAATTAGCTCCCCATCTAATTGGCTCGCTACTTAGCATTTGTTTATTAACCAATTGTCCTTCTGCCATTGCTGCGGTGAAATAACGATTATATATTCTATTAAAGTTCTCAAGTTCCCATTGATGTCTATTAAAGGCAATAACTTCTCGTGTAGAAGATATACTTTCTTCCGAGTGTATTAGGAGCTCAGATTTGGTTTTCTCTACATTCTTAGCCATTTTCTTTAACTTCGGTGCAAAGTACCTTCCTATAACTATATTTAAAAGACTAAATAGTAAAATAGATATTAAAAGAATTATATTAGCATATCCTACTATAAATATTAAAAATAAAGAGATCACTATTTCTTTTAATAAATTAGGAATTTCTTCTCCTGTTAACCTGGATATCATCCTAATATCCTGAGTGAAATAATGTACAAAAGTCGCAGATCTTTCTTTCTGTAATTTGTCTTTTGGAATTTTATGCAAATAAAGCATTAAATGTTTGGACAAAGTAAAACGAATGTGAGCAACTACATGATGGCAAGCGAGTGGACCAAATGTAAATAATAATGAATGGATAAGATATAGGAATGCCATGCTTATAACGATTATATGAAAGTTTGTATAATTTTCTTTGAATAAAACCTCATCTATTAGTTGTTTTTGCAAACCTATAGCAAAAAGTAAACTTAGGGATTCTATAATTAATAATACAACACCTAAGAGAAACATATGTCTTATTCCATTTAGTAACGAAGATATCCATTTAAAGTATCTCATGTTCCACCTCATTGTTCATGAGATTATAAAAATATCTTTTTTTTGCAATTAAATCATTATAGGAACCCTTCTCTACAATTATTCCGTTATTAATCACAACAAGTTTTTCGAATTTTTTAATTGTTTCTCTACTGTGAGCTATAGCAATAGTAGTACGTCCTTTTAATAAATTATCAAAGGCGATTTGAACCTCTGATTCTGTGTTATTGTCTAATGCAGAAGTTGCTTCGTCTAACAAAATAACAGGAGGGTCCTTGAGAACCATCCTTGCAATAGCAATCCTCTGTTTTTGCCCACCTGATAATCGTACTCCCCTTTCTCCTAAAGGAGTATCATATTGATGTGGTAATTCCATAATGAATTCATGGGCTAGTGATACTTTTGCAGCTTTATACACCATATCGTCAGAAGCATGAGGATTTCCAAATAAGATGTTTTCTTTCACTGTACTTCCGAATAAGAAGGTTTCTTGAAACACATACCCTAAAGATTCTCTCAACTGAAAAAGTGACACTTTTTTTAGAGGAACAGAATCAATTATTATTTCTCCTTCTTGAGGATCGTAAAATCTACCTATTAATTTTAACATTGTAGTTTTTCCACTACCACTTGCACCAACTAAAGCAATTTTTTCACCAGGTGAAATACGTAAATCAATCTTGTTTAAAACCTTTAAATTATCAGTATAATAAAAACTCACATTTCTAAACTCAATTTCGCCTTTTATTTCAGATAGTTTAATTGGCGAAGTAGGATTTGTTATTTCAGCAGTTGTTTGCATAAAATCGAATATTTTTTTCGCTTGATATAGTAAAACCTTTTGTTCTGTTATAACCGTAATTACATTTGTTATCATTTGCATAGAACTAAAATAGTATAGTAAGAATCCTACAAACTCTCCAATAGTTAGAGTGTTTCCTTGGATTAAGAAAGTACCATAGATGATTAAGACTATTCCACCAGAATAGTAAGAGAATCTTCGAACGGATGCTCTCCAATAAGCATACCAATACATACTTATCATATTCATATTCAAAAGTTTAAGTGTTTTTAAGTAATTAGATAGGTCCCATTCTTCTGCCGAATTAATTCTAAGTTCATTAATACCGGAGATACTTTCATAAACCTTTTTACTTTCCTCTACTCTGTTGTTAGCTAGACTCTTACTTAACATCGCAGTTTTCTTTTCAAAATATGGTCCAATAAAATAATATAATAATAGACTTAAGGAGGAAATAAGTGTTAGTTTTATATTTATAGACATCATCATTATTACTGCTATAATACTAAAAATGATGAGTCTAACCATTCTTGGAAAAAGTATTCTATATAACTCTTGGATTGCTGTCAATTCAGTATTAATAAAAGCTAAAGTCTCACCAATAGGATGGCGTTCATAATAACTAAATCCCAGCAACCTTATTTGTTTTATAATGGATAAATGTAAATCCCTAGAAGCATATTCTTGTAGTGTCCTTTTAAGCCAATTTTGAACTGTGGCTGTTACAAACATTATTATTAATAAGATTAGAAATAATATTAATAAGTAAATAAATAGTAAATAGTCTTTGTTCGGAAAGATATGATCGATGGAGAATTGAATAAGTTTTGGCACTACTAATTGTGTTCCAGTAACAATAATTCCTGTAAGGATTAAAAAACATAATCTCCATTTATATGTCCATATAAATGATAAACACCATAAATAAACAGATAATAGGCCATTATTTTTTTGGCTGATTTTTGCGTTTGTTTTCACAAAATTCCCCCATAATACTTATCGTCTAATTCCATGATCTACCCTCTCATACTTTTGATATAAAAAATCTCCTTTAATTAACATTCTTAAAAACGCTTGTCAATACGAAAAATGTTTTTTCAGGTTAAAAAAACGTTTCCAGACAGGTAATTTTAAGCTCTCGTCATCCTTCTCTAACGCTTTAATATACGTAATAATACAAATGTTTACAAATCATTTAAAATTAATTCAAGTGAAATTAATAATTCTTCAAAGTTTTTAAACCTGTTAGTTCTTTGTAAACTAAGACACTTCATTATTACACTTTCAAAATCTGGAAAGGGTTCTGCATCTATTTGAGAAAAAGTTCTCGTTTTTCCTAAAGTGATGGCAGTTAATTTATCGTTTTTTTCGATTCCCTTTATTTGGTTGCTGGCAGGAGATTCCCCATACGAATTGGCTGTGTATCCCGTGTAGAGAAAAAAAGAAACAGCCCCAAACGAATATATTTCCGACATAAGATCTAGTGGTATGTTTAGTTTTTCTTTAAGCATTCCTTCAGCTGTTTCTGGTGATACAAAGTGTAATAAAGCTCCAATATAACCCGTATCTTTCTGATCCATTTGAACAGAAACTTCCAAATCTATAAGATGAACTCGCTCATTATTATCGATAAGAAAGTGGTTTGGTTGGAGGTCACCGTGAAGATATCCTAATTTATTAAGTTGAATTACTTTTTTCACCATGTGAATTAATGATTCGATAAATTTTTGTTTATTTTCTTGTAATTGAGGATTAGCACGAATGTATTTAGTATGTTCCCAAACAGTTATTCCATCTATCCATTTTCTAAGTATCCAAACCGTTGTGTCCAATGTACCACTTGATATATAAGTATCATTACTAAATTTAGCAAGTTCAATTAAAATTTTCGCTTCATTTTTTAGAGATTTTACACGTTGCCTTTGTGTAGCATTATTAGTATTAATATCAATAAATTTTATTAGCATTTCCTGACTATTCCCTTTTACTCTAAAAGAAAATCCTTCTCTTGATTGAAGTTGTTCAATAATACTCAGTTCCATTCCTACTAACCCACTTACCTTCTTAATAAAATCCTTTTGTGAAAAATTATTCATAAAATAAACTCCTATCGTTAATTAGATTTTATACTTTTATTGCCATCATTTAATCGTTTATATAAGTTATTTAGGTATTAGAATTTTTTATAAGAACATTATTAATTTCTTTTACAAGGGTTGTAATATTGTGTGCTGCTAAATCAATAAATGATTGTGGAAGATGTTTTTCACGTTTATGCATTTCCCAATAATAAGGAGCTTCTACAATTTGATTCGATACGAGCATGGTTCTCATACCTTTATGATGTGCAATTTCAAGATTCAAATAGGAATCATCTACAATTAAGATTGATTCGCTAGGGAGATTTAATCGTTCAACTAGACCATCAAATACCTCTATATTAGGTTTCCTAATAAAATTCCAATCATCAACAGAGTAAATATTGTCAAATACATTTGTAAGGTTGAATTTTGTTACCATCTTTTCAGCATGGCTATAATTAGAGTTTGTTAATAACTTCAAAGATTTTTTCGTTGACAATAATTGTAATTCTTCCAAAAGTCCTGGATACATCAAAGCAGAGGAAGTATCAATATCATTAAATACACTCTCTAAAAATATTTTTGGATCAATCTCATGATATTTCTGGAGACCTAATACACTTGATCGGAACTCCTTTCGATATAAAGCCAGAGTTTTTCTAGCACTCTCTTCATCAATATTTAGAGTTTTTGCTGCATGTTTAACCATATTAGGTTTAATTTGATTTTCAAATTGTTTTGCAGGATATATAGTTCCATCAAGATCAAATACTATAGCTTTGATATTTTTAATTTCAAAGGGTATAGTATTGTGAATATCTAAACTTTTCATTTCATCACCTTCAATAGTTAAATTTAAAAAAACTATAATTAGTTTTTCTAGAAGTTTTTTATACATCTAGTTATTATTTGATAAAGTTGAATTGTTAAGGTTAGATGAATTTTTTCGCCCACTCTAGAGCAACGTCATAGTAATTATGTTCATTCATACTTTGAAAGTCATCTATCGAGCAATTTCCAGGTAATAAGTGAGTATGAATATCCCGCACATCATCAAAGGAATTAATTAATGTAGGTAATAGTTGTGGAGCTTTCTTAAAAAAATATGGATCACTTGTTTTAATTGCTGATCTTATAGAAAAAAAATTAGAAGGTGGTTCTGTAATAGGAATATTATCTCTACTTGTATCTTTTTCCCCAACCCAAAATTTACCAAACATTACACCGACATCTGTGTACAGTGTTTTCAAGGTCCAGTGTGGCCAACTAAATAGTTCTTTACCATCAATACATTGAAGTTCTTCTGGCAACTTAAAAATAACATTTTCACAGACCAGCAGACTATCTCCTTTATTAGGAATACTTCTTCTCATTTTTCTTAATTTCTCTGTATGAATCACACCATAATAAAACATTTGTGATTGCAATTCTTTAATATCACTTCCAGAAAGGGAATATTGCGTAGCATATAACAAATTTTTATTTTCTGAAGGGCCTAAAAACGGACAGAAACTCTTAGAAATCGATCTTAAATAGTTAGTAAATATTGTTTCTTCTGAGAATTTTAATTCGTAATGTTTGCCTTCTATCATAATAAAAAACCAACTCCTTTTTATATTTTGGTTAAATTATTACAATAGATCTAAAATTACTTCACTGTGTAATAATTCTGGTTTAAATGTTCTAATGACCTTGCCTGTGTTGTTAAGAGGAATATTCTTTACTTTGTACCAACGCTTAGGAATTTTATATCTTGATAGAAATTTTGTACTTTGGTTATAAATATTTTTGATATTAAATTCATTATTGATTGTAAGATAAACGACAGGTGATTCTCCAAGAATATAGTGTTTTTCTCCTATAACCATACTTTGAATCACTCCTATTTGATTGAAAAAAAATTCTTCTATTTCTTCAGGATAAATATTAATTCCACCGGATATAATTATATTTTTCTTTCTACCTATCAAATGTAAATCTCCATCTGAATCTAAATAACCTATATCACCTGTCCTTAACCAATTTTTATTAAATGTGCTTTGAGTTAATTTCTTGTTTTTGTAATAACCAATCATAATATTCACCCCACGAACAGATATTTCACCCTCTCTTTTGGATTCTTGCTTATTTATTTTAATTTCAACTCCATCAACAGGTTTTCCACAACATAGTTTTTGATATCCTCTTCTCATCATGGTTACACGAGGAGAAGCTTCAGTTAATCCATAAGTTTGTATAACATCAGTTTTGGGGAATATTTCTTTGAGTTGTTTGTTTAATCTTTGAGTTACTGGAGCACCACTAATAGTAATAAAAGATAATTTAAAATCTATTTTATAATTATATGATTCTATCGCTTCGATTAAATTCATTAAAAAAGAAGGTACTGCAGCTAAACAATTAATTTTATATTTTTCTATGTAATTTAATATTGCTCTTGGGAACAAAGGTAATGGAACTATATGGAATTTAACATTAGAATAAATGCAACTGAGTATTTGAGTTGTAATAGTAGAGCTAAAACTTAGAGGCATTGTAATAATAAAAATATCATTAGAATTGTGCTGGATTTCTCTCCCATGAGCAATTGCATTAGAATAAATGTTATAATGAGAAAGCATTACAAATTTTGGATCGCCTGTGCTACCTGATGTAGGCAAGATTAAAGCAGGAGAATTTTTATTTATTAACGGACTTTTAAAGTCTAAAGTGTTATTTCTATATCTTGACACTACAAATGATACATCTGTAGTGTTTACATGTGTTGAACTAAATTTCTTATCCGTAAACAAAATCTTTATATCGCAAAAATGAATTATTCTCTCTACTTCTGTTTGTGTTGAATAATAAGGAATAGGTACAACTGTATGACCTGCCATTAAAATGCCAAAAAATGAAATTAAAAAGCTCGGGTCATTATTAAAATGTATTCCAATATTGCGACGTTCTACTACAATAATTTCATCTAAATATTTTTTGATTTTTAAGCAATGATTATATAATTCTATATATGACCAACTATCATTTTTATATTGAACACATATTTCATTAGGTGTTTTTAATGCAGAATTTTGTAACAAACTATGCACAAGAAAATCACACATTGAACCACATCCTTCTTAAGATTGTAATTGAGTTATAAGGCTATGTATCTTATCGAATGTATTAAATGTATCCACCACCAGTATTTCATCTGGAATGGTAATTTTAAAACTTTCTTCTAAACCTACAATTAGATTTATAAAATGCAAAGAATCTATTTCTAAATCTTCAATGAGATTATTACTATTTATAATAAAATCTTCATAAATGTGTTGTTTATCAGTTGAAGATACAATAATCTTTATGATTTCTTTTTTCTTATTCAATCCTAACTCCTCCTAACATTTCGATATGAATTCGCTTACTTTTTTAGAAACGGGGTTTTTTTCTAATTTACTCACCCACTCAATTTTTATTTTTACATTATACGGTAAGCTACTCTTTACAATTTCTTCAACTTTACGTTCGATAACGTTTACATTATTCAGTGGCCATTTATTTGGAACTAGATTGACTTTAAAAGTATAATAATCTTCCTGAATAATCTGGGATTGATTAATCCAATTTAACTCATCATCATACATATATCTAAATAACCTTCTTATGACGGAAGAGTTTATGTTGCCATGAGGGGTTTTAATGTAATTGTTTGTTCTTCCATAACTTAATTCCAAGATTGCCCTTGTATCCCCACATTCACAATTATTAGTTGATATTTTTCCAATGTCTCCAGTTTTATATCTAATAAGCGGCATTGTTTCACTTATCAAACTCGTAATAACTATTTCTCCTGTTTCCCCATCCCCGACTGGATTGTTTGTATTCGAAGAGATAATTTCTACAAAAGCGTTACCTTCGCAGATATGCATATTACCAAGTCGACATGAATAAGCAATTGGATAATGCTCAGCCATTCCATACATATTAGATACTTTTGTGTCGAATGTGTTTTCTATAAAATTTCTTTGTTTTTCACTTAAATGCTCTGAACGATTCTCTATCAACTTAATTTCAGGTAGTTTTACATTGTTATCTTTTATATATTTTGCTATCTCATATAATGTTGATGAGTAGCCTTGTAAAATAGTTGGTTTAAATTCACTAAGGGCACTTATAAATAAATTTAACCTTTCAGGTGTATGATCATATAAAGAAAGAATCATGGAAGACTTTTGTCGTTTTGAATATTTATATGTAATAGGTCTTACAGTCTTAAAAAAATGAGCTATGGTATATGGTAGGTTAGCGTTAATCCATTTTTTTCGCTCCATTGCTAGACTCATTCCTAAATCTATAGTCTCTCTTCTTGAGCGTATGTACTTAATTGGGACTCCCGTCGAACCAGAGGTGTATGTTATATCTAAATCTTTCTCTATTCTACCTTTTGCTAGAAATAGCTTATAATCCTTTCTAATATCTTCCTTATCTAGCAAAGGGATATTACAAAATAATTTCATGCTATCTATTTTTGGTAAATGAAGGAGATTTTTAGAGTAATGTATAGTATTTTTTCGAGCTAAAGAAACACTAGTAAATAATTTATCAAAATTTCTCTCTAGCATATATTAATCACTCCCAGCACTTTTAATAAAACGCTTTCAATTACATAGTTTACAAGTTGTGGAATTTATCTTATCACATTACCATAAAATAATCAATTAAAGGATAATAATAACAATTATTCTAATTTTTAATATTTTATTTGACAAATATAGGATTTAATTTTAATATATTTATACCGACATCATTTCCATGGATTAGTGATGTTAGGGTTAAACTTTTATTATTTACCGGTAAAAATGTAAATTGTGATTTTTCATCTATGCTAAAACATCGCTTTAGTCTCTAATTAAATAGATTCATAACACTATTAAACTAGGAGGGTATTACATGAATGCAGTATTAGAAAAATCCGCAAAAGATGAAATTAATAAGTTTTTTACCCTTAGCATTGAAAATGTTCCAAATTTAAGTATGATGTCTGAGTTTATTGATTCCGTATGGCATGATATGCTCAAAGATGAAAGCGAATACAAAGAGTACTGTGAAAGTAATTTCGGCAAAGTTATCGGTCATACTACCACTCAAGGTGAAGGGGAAATTAGTTGGATAAAGGATTACGAAGCAAAATATGGATTGTTATCGCCATTATGGTTCACTAATAAAAATGGTTTCTTTGATCAAAAGGCATATCAATCATATTTAGACACAGGTATTGTAAAAGCTTCATGGGATTGCACACCTAGCTAATTAATTTGTGATAAATAAGCCTTTAAAATGAAAAATATACGATGAATTTCTAAGAATTGAAAATAGCCATTGTTGAGGAAGTTTAGATCCTTTCGATGGCTATTTTAATTTATCTAAGAATAATTTTTTAACAATATTGTTTTTAACTCTCAAATCTTACAGGCCCACCCTTTCTTCTGTGCTTTATTGATTGCTTGTTTTCTAGCTCCTTTTACCGTTATAATCCCCATCCGAAAACACCCCTTCTACTATTATGACCACGATTCCGTTCTCTCAGTATGAATACCTATTAATCATGATATAGACATCCTTCACACTACTGCTTAGATATCACATAAGGCTTTGTTTTATGCATAAGTTCCTCCCAATTTGATGGTTGACTTGTTTATAAAACTGAATAATATAACCCCTTTGCTCCATCTCCGTTAGGAGGTTTCATTGCTACTACGAGTTATTCCGCCCCTATACATGGCATTGGTACTCTGATTCTTGTGGGGCTTCCACTTGAAATCTCTCCCTTAGCATCCATGTCGTAGGTTCCCACGTTCCACACAAAAGCCTATATTAAGTTCACGCCGCCTTTATACCGGTCACCGAACGGACAGTAAACAGGTTTCCTCCGAACTTATCCTGAGTTAACGACTCCCCCTCAGTTTTGATGACGTTTCTACGCTTTCGATACTTCTTCAGCGGTTCAATGGTTTTCGTCTCCTTAATACCTACCTGACAATGTCTTGCACTGCCTTTTCCCTAACGCTCAATACCATAGCTTTTGACTACAGCACCTTAAGGTGGTTTGCAATCCCTACCTGTATAGCGATTGCGAGAGGCCTTCTCTCATCTTAAGTGCAGCATAGCAAACGAAGCTTCGTTTGCTTTCGTGGCACACAATCATCTGCATACCTTACTATATACCCTTCTTTCATTTTAGAAGTGTCTCTTAATGCATTACACTTGCTATAATTATAGGCATACGTGCGTTTTGTTAGGAAGTTTTCCCATTGCCCTGCCACCCATTGGTCTAAGTCGTTCAACACTATGTTTGATAATAAGGGTGAAAGGATTCCACCTTGCGGTGTTCCCTTATAAGGTATTCCTTCTCCTTTTATTGGCGTTTTAAGTATTTTATATATTATTTTTAAGAGCACTTTATCTCTAATTCCAATATTCCATAGTTGTTTAAGTAATAGCGAGTGATTAACATTATCGAAAAATCCTTTTATATCAATATCCACAGAGTAATGAAGTTTATTTCTATTAATTAGCGACATAGTTCTGGATATCGCATGATGTGTGCTCCTTAATGGTCTAAACCCATAGCTATGTTTGTAAAACTTCGCCTCACAAATAGGCTCAATGACTTGTTTTACCATTTGTTGAATCAACCTGTCCAGCATAGATGGGATTCCAAGAGGTCTCTTGTCACCGTTGGGTTTAGGAATATAAACCCTTCTAACTGCTTTTGGTCTATAATTTTTTAATTGATTCTTTATGTGTTTTACAAAGTCTTCTTTACGCATAACTTTGTAGTTATCAATGATAAAGTTGTCAGTACCAGCTGTTGTCGAACCCTTATTACTCTTAATAGTTCTATATGCTAGAAGGATATTGCTTTCGGATGTGATTATGTCATATAATTTACTAAAACTTTGACCATGCCTGCTATCTTCATATAACTTATCGAATGTTTCCTGCATGTTATAGTATTCCCAATATCGCAAATTAGCGTTCAATCGTGGACACCCCCTAGAAGTGTTAAACCCACGTTCCTACCCGACCCTTTGAACTTCATCTATTTAGATTTTAGTTTTTGATTACAAGACTTGGGGCTATCCCTCCACGTTCATTACACGCTTCAAAGGTACTGTACCCCTACTTTCACAAGGATAAAGCAATTTCAGTTTGGAAGAACCTTATATGCAACTGTCCATAAGTAGATGTTTAAATAACAGTTCCCTGCTTACCACGTTCCAATATATCTAGCTATCCATAATAATTTTAGGTGTTTGCTTTAAGCCTATGAGATTATAGAATCATTGTCTTCTATCCCGAATTTCATACAACGAATATTTTACTTTTCGGTACCTCATGATACATTTGTATCCTCTGTCTTTCGAAAGAGTGCAGTTCTAGACCCGTACATTCGCAAATTCGTCAGTCACAATGGACATTCTCACCATGATTATTTTTTCAGCCACCCGACCTATCCATTACCTTATGAAAGAATCTCACTTAGGTATTGTTCAGCCGACTTCACCTAGTTTCATACAATTAATGGCTACTATCATATTTTGCATGTAGGAGTATTAGTGGAAGTGTTTCAGCTCAACTTGACGGCTTTCATTCCATTTCTCGATATATTAGTTGTAATCACTAAACGAAATTAGTAATCCTCCCATTTCATGAATTAATCACTTATAAGGAAAACGTGTCCCACTCCTTGTACTACGCAACAACTAGATCTGTTGTTTCTTCATTTTTCTTGTTAAACATAAGCTCACCGTTAGTGAAAAGATGATATGACTATTAACTTCAGTTGTTCCTGTACAGACACCTATTCGCAAATTGTTATTCTTTTGTTCATTTATTTTGCCTCAAAGTTCTAGGGGCTTACTCACCTACCCTACCGTCCTTATGGCATCGTGCATATAGGGGTATAACCAATGATCACTCGTTATTGGCATACTGAAACCTGCTGCTTTTGCTTCTTTAATCGTAACATGTCCATTACCGTTTGTATCAACACTAGAAATATCACCGTCTGTGTTTGAACTAGTTGAATCGGAAGGCTCACTGCCTGTTAAACCGAGCGACGCGTTTACTTCATCAGGGTTCATATTGTCAAATGTATCAACGATCTTGTTGCCCATTAAAGTATAGGTATACTGATAACTTGAAGGAATTTGCGTTTCCGTATTCGGATATGTGATAATTGCTTCAAAAACAGTGGCTCCACCTCCGCTACTGATCGCGTCTTCCATATAAGCTTGATCACCATGTCGGTTGAGCGTGGGGACGGGACCCCACCAGCGAATGCATAGAATCGTTTTGTTCGTATTATAATTTATTGCAGGTGAGCCACTATAGGCTAAATGCCTGTAACCACCTGCAGAATGTTGTTTCACAGCATGTTCCACAGAAACTGGTTAGTGTGCAGTGCGCTGTCACTGCTTGAATTATGTCGAAAAACATTTGTGTAATCAATCGTAATATGCAAATAAATTCATTTAATAGGAAATACTGAATTGGATACCCTATTTGGCAAAAAGTTAAGGAAAGGTAATAGGGTGCTAATGAAAATATTAAGCTTAAATATCAATAATTTTGTAGGCTTGAAGTGTAAAGAACAAGAAGGTAATGTCACAATGACTCGGAGTTTGTCGAATGTTGTTAACTTAAGCAATAAATCAGTTGGTTTGGTTTGTTTCTATTTCCTTTTTTTATAGTTTTGAAGGATTTTGGATTATTTTGTAGAAAGAGGAATGAGGTAGATATTTTTCGTTTCTTTATTAAAAAGTCACTTATAATTAAACTTCGTTTCATTTCATCCTTACTTCCTCTTGAACAGATAATTATAAGTGCCAGGCATTTAACTTATTGCCATAATGGTTATCATTTAGGAAAATCTAAGACGGACATCATTAAGATATTAGTGCTCGTTTTTAATCAGATAAAGAAATCGAAATATTTGATAACAAGATCGAGAAGTATGGATATAAGCAAACAAAGAGATCAGATGGGGAGGTGGGTAGCATGGATGTAGACCAATATCGAAATATTTGGAGCGCTTCATCCGGCATACCATTACTTAATTGTTTATGGCAAACTAAATATGTAGGGGACGGCAGTTAATTTATGAGGGCCCCGCGGGGCCCTCATAAATTAAAAAACGCCACTTGCTAACTTCTCAAAATAACTTTAAACTCCTCGTTGGACCAACAACGTTTGACAGGAGGATATTAGGAGATGTTAGAAGTGACTCAGATAGATTATATCAGACGCGAAGTGAATCAGAAAGGCAATAATTATTCCAGTGTAGCTACCAGGGTCGAAGTGGACCCACGTACAGTAAGGAAATATGCCAATCAAGAAGAGTTTCAAGTGAAGTTGCCACAAAAGAGGAAAGCAAGAGTGATGGATCCAGTGAAACCTATCATAGATAAATGGATTGGTGAAGATCTGAAGAAGAAAAGGAAGAATCATAGAACAGCTAAAAGAATGTATGAGCAGTTGGGGGAATTTCATAGTTTCAGAGGCTCCGAGAGATCTGTCCGTGACTATGTTTCGAAACGGAAAAAGGAGTTAAAAGATTATCAAGAAGGTGTAGCTCTACCACTAGAGTCTTTCCCAGGAACAGCTCAAGTGGACTTTGGTACAGCATCATTTAAGTACCAATCAAAAATCATTGATTTGCCATATTTGGTTGTGTCCTTCCCTTTTAGTAACACCTTTTATTTTCAAGTATTTCCTTCGGAAAATACAGAATGTTTACTTGAAGGATTACAACGTATATTTCGTCATATCGGTGGCGTTCCAACAACTATTCGATTCGATAACTTGTCACCTGCGGTCTCAAAAATCATGGGAAAAGGAGCACGGAAACTGACCGATACCTTCGAAAGGTTTGTCTTACACTACGGTTTCCGATATGAGTTTTGTAATCCAGGAAAGGGAAATGAAAAAGGGCACGTAGAAGCGATGGTTAAATACGTGCG
>NZ_KZ614148.1:201558-214545 GCF_002886185.1 Salipaludibacillus neizhouensis | reverse complement strand
TGTTTATGGCAAACTAAATATGTAGGGGACGGCAGTTAATTTATGAGGGCCCCGCGGGGCCCTCATAAATTAAAAAACGCCACTTGCTAACTTCTCAAAATAACTTTAAACTCCTCGTTGGACCAACAACGTTTGACAGGAGGATATTAGGAGATGTTAGAAGTGACTCAGATAGATTATATCAGACGCGAAGTGAATCAGAAAGGCAATAATTATTCCAGTGTAGCTACCAGGGTCGAAGTGGACCCACGTACAGTAAGGAAATATGCCAATCAAGAAGAGTTTCAAGTGAAGTTGCCACAAAAGAGGAAAGCAAGAGTGATGGATCCAGTGAAACCTATCATAGATAAATGGATTGGTGAAGATCTGAAGAAGAAAAGGAAGAATCATAGAACAGCTAAAAGAATGTATGAGCAGTTGGGGGAATTTCATAGTTTCAGAGGCTCCGAGAGATCTGTCCGTGACTATGTTTCGAAACGGAAAAAGGAGTTAAAAGATTATCAAGAAGGTGTAGCTCTACCACTAGAGTCTTTCCCAGGAACAGCTCAAGTGGACTTTGGTACAGCATCATTTAAGTACCAATCAAAAATCATTGATTTGCCATATTTGGTTGTGTCCTTCCCTTTTAGTAACACCTTTTATTTTCAAGTATTTCCTTCGGAAAATACAGAATGTTTACTTGAAGGATTACAACGTATATTTCGTCATATCGGTGGCGTTCCAACAACTATTCGATTCGATAACTTGTCACCTGCGGTCTCAAAAATCATGGGAAAAGGAGCACGGAAACTGACCGATACCTTCGAAAGGTTTGTCTTACACTACGGTTTCCGATATGAGTTTTGTAATCCAGGAAAGGGAAATGAAAAAGGGCACGTAGAAGCGATGGTTAAATACGTGCGGAACAATTTTCTTTTGCCTGAATGTACGGTGGCTAACTTAGATCACTTTAATAAGACGCTTTGGAATAAGGCAGAGGAAGACCGGCATCGCGTGCATTATAAGAAGCAGATACTTCAATCAGAGTTATATAAAGAAGACCAAAGTAAGTGGCTTCACCTTCCTGAGAAAGATTTTGAATGTGCTTATTACCAGGAAATGAAGGCTGATAAGTATGGCATTGTGAGTTTGGACAATAAGGAATATTCTACCTCTCCGAGGTTTGCGAAACAAAGAGTAAAAACACGTCTTACCTTTAATACTGTCGTGGTATTAAATGAAGACAATGAACCCATTGTCACGCATTCTCGGCTATATGGTGTGAAGCGAAAATCGATGATATGGCAGCCTTATCTTGAATTATTATCAAAACGTCCGAAAGCTATTAAATATTCAAGCTTATATGATCAATTCCCTTATGCTTGGTCTCAATACTTAAAAGATTGCACAGAAGAGGAACGGAAAATGGGGTTACGTTTACTAGCGAAACTCTTAAAAAATGATGATTTCACATTACTGAACAAAGCGCTCCAATTGGCTTCCTCTCATGGTCATCCTAGCGCAGATCAAATTAAGCACTGTTTTTATTCGTTAATGAATCAAGACCGTTCTCATATGGAAATTACTCCTCGTATGAAGGTGCCCGTCTTGCCCAACGCATCTCGCGGCCTTTCTCATTATGATGCCTTTTTTCAAGAAGGAGGTGATCGTAAATGAAAGAGCAAATCGAATCCTACGCCAAACAGTTGAAGCTTAGCTGGATTCGTGAACATTATCATGAAATTGAAGCTGAAAATAACCAAGAGTACTTATTGAAGCTATTTGAAATGGAAGCTAAAAATCGTGAAGAGCGAAAGATTAACTTACTATTAAACCAAGCTCAGTTGCCGAAAACAGGAACGTTGCCTTTTCAATGGGAGCATATACAAATTCCACAAGGAATTGATCAAGAAACGATATTAAATGGGGATTTTATTAAAGAGCAAGAAAACCTCATTTTATACGGAGGAGTTGGTACAGGGAAAACCTATTTGGCGGCATTGATATCCTTAAATGCCATACACAGGTTTGGCAGTCGGGTGAAGTTTTTTACAGTGGCAGCTTTAGTTAATAAGTTAATAGAAGTCAACCAACAAGGAACTCTTCCGAAGTTCATGAAGATGATTGAAAAGCTGGATCTTTTGGTGCTCGACGAATTAGGATATATCCCCTTAAATAAAGAAGGTGCAGAACTGTTATTTCAAGTGATATCTATGTGCTACGAAAACCGTAGTCTATTAATAACAACTAACCTTCAATTCGGTCAATGGAACCATGTTTTCGGTGATCCCATTCTAACAGAAGCCGTTATTGACCGATTGATTCATCATTCTCATTTATTAATGTTTACGGGAGAAAGCTTTCGATACAAAGAATCTTTATTACAACAATAACTAGAGACGGCAAGTGGCATGCATTTTTAATTGCCATTCCATACATTTTTTACTTGCCAAATACAACTTAATGAAAAGTACAGCTTCTATTATGATGAGACCGGAAACGTTCGCAAGTTTAGACTGACCGATAATGGTGTGAATGGTGTGAATGCTGCAGAAGGCATTGCTAATGACTTTATTCTCGGTGGTGTGCTGTTTAATGGCAATACTCCTCCGTGTAATTTGGATTCATTATATGATGAACTGAAAATCAAAGCTCCAGAAATCAAGTTTAGAACTTTAGCTGGTAGAGGAGCTGATTTCTGGACTGCAATAGGCAAGAAACCAATTCAGCAATTCCTTACATGGTTAGTAAGCAGTGGCCTCTATGTCCACTATGCTACTTTAAATAATATGTACTACTCCACCGTGGATATTGTAGATTCGTTATTTGTCACTCAGCCACAGTTCAACTTTGTACCTGAATGGTTACAAGCTCTGAAGGCAAGCTTGCATAGATTTGTCGTAGCCCATTTAGATGAGATCTTGCCTATATTTTATAGATACGATTATCCGAGTATAGTGAAAGCTGATATTAAGGACTTTTGCTATGAACTTAGCGATCTTATCCAGTCATATGATGATGACGACTTCTATTTAGAAAACTTCCGGCAGTTACTTAAAGATAATGGACGTAGAGGAGAACTGTTTTTCATTGAAGATAACACACCAGGTTTATTAGTTGAGGAATACTCAGGTTTAAGAACCGGGCGGTGCGCATTATATAAAGATTCCATGCATTATTTTGATGAAGAAGCAGAGGCAGAATCGTCATTAGAGGTTATGCCTTTCACTATGAATGGCAGGAAACTAGACAATTATAAATTCATTGATTCCAAAACAGAACGATTAACTCAAGTTTCTGATGTTTGGGTTGGTCTGCTCGGAAAGTTATTTTTCATTTTAGATGAATCAACACCGGATTCAATCAAGATCAAATTAGAATCGCTTACTGAAGAACAGAGAAAATGTGTCCGGATAATAAACTCCTTAATCGATAGTGCTGAAAGTCTTCACAGAGCATTAATTCAGAACGTAAACAGTATTGAGATGGTTCAGCAGAGAGGGTCTCTGTTAGCATTGATGGATGAGTTGGTATGATTACTTGATAATAAATGCAAACGATCATTTGCTTAGAATGGATTTCTCTCAAGATCCAAAAGGACAAGTGCCTAGTCACGCCACGAAGAATGTTGTTCCACAGGATGTTTACAGAAACCGGTTAGGGTACAATGCACTGTCACCGCCTGAATTATGTCAAAAATCATTTGTTTAATCAACCGTAATATGCAAATTTGGAAAGCAATTGCATTTAATGGGAACTACTGAATTGGATACCCTCTTTGGCAAAAGGGGCAAGGAAAGGTAATAGGTGCTAATGAAAATATTAAGCTTAAATATCAATAACAGGTTATCCAGATTTTACTAGTTTGCCATATTTTTATATGGTCTTATGATAACAATGTTCGGGGTAATACGTTGGAATAGGTTTGTATAGGTGAGAAAAAAACAATTTAATCTTGTCATGGAAACTGGATTACTCTAGTTTATAATTTTAAAAATACTTGTTCGCTCATTAATAACATTATTGCATTATATCTTTTAAAATTGTATTGAAAGAATCCCTATACTCACTTCTTAATATGCTACTTGGTGTATGATCAGAATAGTCAATATGGTTAATAAATTTAAATTCCTCTCGATCATATTTACCAACCTCTTCAATCTTTAGAGTCGTAGTAAAGATAATTTGGTTTTCAAGTTCGTTAAATAAATCTAAAAAAATCTTTTCTCTTTCTGTAGATAAATCTTCTGAACGAAATGAATCAACAATTATAGGATACTTATGTTTAGTTACCTTCTGAAAAACATACATTTTTAATAGATAAAAAATAGTTTGTTCACTTCCTGAGTAAGTCTCACTTTTTTTAGTAAATAAATTATCAAATTTTAATGTTCCAGCTGGTTCCTGTTCTTTATAAATTGAATTCATCATTTCTAATATTTTTGCAAGTAATTCTTTTTCAGTTTCTGCTTTAGAATTTTTTATAGTTTCAAAATTTGATAGTTCTGATTTAACCTCATTTATTTTAACATCCAAATCAGTTATCTTTTTATCAGCATCTGCAGCATTAAATAAATCCTCTTTATACAATAATAGCGATTCTAATGAAATTTCATCAACTGACAATAAATCTTTTAGTATATTTTGCTTATCACTTATCGATATATTTATACGTTCTACCTCTTCCTCATAATCATTTATTTTGTTATGAATTGAATTAATAATATCTTTTCTGATATCTGCAGTTGTTATATCAAATGCAAAACCTTTTTTACTTGCAGTTTTATATCCTATATGTATTGAGCCACATGATAAACAAACTATTTCACCCGTATCTAAATCTCTATTCAATGATATAATTTCTCTGATTGCTGTTTCGCACTTAATTTTTCTTGCTATGTTTCTATTTCTTTCTTTATTTAATTCAGTAATACTATCATTTACTTTTTCAATTTTTTCTAAGTTATTTTTAAATTGAATCCTATCATTTGTTGTACTAAAGTGTGCTAACTCTTTCTTTTTAGAACTAAGAATCTTATATTGCTTTAATAATAGTCGTCTTTCATGATTATAATTACGCAATAATTCCTTTTGTTTTTCTATTTCTGTTATATCCATTGAATTTTCAATACCACAAATCCGATACAACATATTCATGAAATCATCTTTTTTATAATATCCCGAATTAGCAATTGTAGATGTATTCTTCTTATCTTGACCAACAAAGAACAATTGTAAAAACAATTCTGGATGTACAATGGTATTCTTATTATTCTTAGTTATTTGGGGTAAATTAAATATTATCTTATCCCAATATCTTCTAAACTCAGATGTATTTTCAAAATGCCTAAGTTCATTATTAGTTTTTACAATAAAATCCTCTTTATATCTACATATCTTATATAAGGTATCTTTCACTGTGAATTCTATAATATAGTAGTAATCTTTATATTGAAATGACACTGGAAAGGTAGGTACGTTGCCTAAAGCATACATCATTCCTTGTATTAAGATTGTTTTCCCTTTATTATTATCATCACTAGAAATTAGATTAATACCATCTACAAATCTATCTTCAATGAATGCTTCTTTATCATTTCCTATAGCTATTTTATTAATTATCATAATATCCCATCCTTTACAGTGGCTATGAAATACTTTATAGATATTAAATCGAATTCTGGACAATTTCCCATTAAATTTTTATCTAATTTATCAAAAATAGCATTTACATTTACATCTGGATTTTCTAGAGTTACAAAATAAACGCTTTCAAAAAAAATCCAGAAATTATCTATATTATTTTTATTGGAAATAGCTTTGGCAACTCCGATTTGTCCATTTAAGACATAATCTTTCTTTTTATGTGTAGGTAAATCACGAATAATATCATAGAATGAAGCTGGCACTCCGATATCCAAAGGATTTCTATTAATAATTCTCGAAATAGCCATTAATCTAATTTCTTCACCAGTTAAATGTCTACTATAATTTAGAGCCTCATGACTTGTATTAATAACAATATTTTCAACAATTGAATTTTTCTTTAAAGATTGTTTATCTTTGACCTCATCAAAGATAGAATCTAATACTTCATCTGAAGGTAGCAACTTAACACTAGTTTTAATAATTGATTTAACATACTCAGAATTTTTTTTATCATCAACGACGATTTGAACAACTTTTAAAAAATTTTCAACATTCTCATCTGTAACTTTTGTAGAATCTATATATGTCTTTGACTGTGATTCTTCTTTTAATCCCAATGTAATACTCTTTAAAGCTTTTTCAGTAACATTTTCTATGCCAAAAAAATTTTTATTGTTATCTATTCTTATTGTTTTTGCTAATCCCCCTACAAATAGTATGTAATGATTAAATGTTAAACTACTCATATAATTTTTATAAAGGGTTACCATTTCTCTTCCTAAAGCTTTAGCATTAGTATTCTTAGATGCTTTAGACTGTATGTCCCAAAGTTTATCTCCCATGCTTGACATACCAGTCAAATCATTAAAAAAATCAATAACATAGTAGTTTATTTCATTACTATCTAGTCTAAAATTCATTAAATATAATAACGCCTTTGTTTCATATTCTGAACCAATTGATCTAACTTTTTCAGTTGATTGTATTATATAACTCATAAGTTCAACTCCATCTATTTATGGCAAATGTATAAGCAAAAAATTAAACTTTTTGTTAACACTACTGCCCCGTTACTTTAAGTGAAATTCTTCAGAATCTAAGGGATCTTCATATAAAAATCATACCATATAATAGAAAATTTTTGTTCTTATTTTTACAGTATTATGGAAATCGTTGCTACGCAGTATGAGTCTAATTCGCAATACAAGAGTTACTCCACAATCGGCCGAATTGTCGAACATCAATAATTACACTTTGAACAATAAAAATAACCAACCAAGTATCAGTATAGAATCCTATACTATACTTGGTTGGTCTCTTTATATCACTCTTTTTCGGAATGTTATCATTCGCTTTTAATTGCCATAGGCTGTCCACTTTATTCATAGAAAAGGTAGTAAACGATGCGACCGTCCTTATGAACTTCCTCTCGCATAATCAAGTGACGAAAAATATCGTCACCAGCTAACAAGCCCTAGAAGGAAAGAGTGCTTGAATGTTCGCCTGCTTTATATGGTACATTCGAGTATTAAAGTAAGTATCCATGTCTAAAACTTACTCCTGGAGGAAATTTATTCAAATCAATTTGAAAATATAAGTTGTACTCATGATTAGTGTGTTAATAGAAGTTCACTATCTTTGCCGCCTTCGCCGTGGAGATGAATAGATGAAAATTTCAATATATAAATGAAAGAATTCGAGTTTCTTCTATAAATATAAGGCAACAACTCCACAGCATTGAAGAATTCTTTAATTAGAGTCCACCCCCCTCATTGATTAAATACTTTTACAATTTTAGCGATACTATTTGTCAAAGCATACTCTATAATAATTTGTTCTCCAATGTATCCTCTTCCGATTCTACTAAATCAATATAATTCTGTAGCTGTTGTATTTCTTCTTTCGCATGCTTAACAGTAATCAATTTGCCATAATGCACCTACTATATTTTTTATTACATAATTCGACGAATTATTATCTAAATAGCATTTTTTTGTTTTAGAAGGTTATTATAAGTTCTCGCAACAACCTAGGCTTTTTTAAATATTAGCAATTTGCCTATAAAACATAGGTATGTGGATATGCTGATAATGACCACACACTTATTTTTTTCTAGCAAAATCTACAATAAGGAGATTAAAGAAAAATGAAGGGATATTATAAAAAAAGAGGCTCTACATGGTCTTTTCGCCTAGACATTGGACGGGACCGTAAAACAGGAAAACGCAGACAGAAATCAAAAGGTGGATTCAAAACTAAAAAGGCAGCTGAAAAAGCTTGTCAGCTAGTTTTACATGAACTTTACGAGGGTTCAATTAAAGAAATTAGTAACGAGCAATTTGATTGCTACTTTACTCGTTGGTTTGAATCCCACTATCGTCGTGAAGTGGCAGTTTCCACATATGAAAGTCGCTCCTACACGATGAGGAATCACCTTTTACCGTATTTCGGAAATCAGGCTATCAACAACATCACTGCGTTTGAAATTGACTGCTTTTACAACGATAAATTGGATAAAGGCTACAATCCTAAAACAGTCAAAGAAATGCATTGCTTACTAAGGAAGGGATTTCAACAAGCCGTCAAATGGGATCTGTTGATTGTCAATCCAGTCTTGAATGCCACACCACCAAAATGTTCTCAAACAGAGCGATCGACGTGGTCCAGACAAGAAGTGAGGACTTTCCTTGAAAACGCCGAGGAGCAAGACAAGCACATCCCATACTTCATTGGTATTTTCACAGGCATGCGTCGTGGCGAAGTTTTAGGATTACAATGGTCGGATATCAATTTTGAGGAAGGAAAGATTCACATTCAGCGTAGTTTGACCCGCACGAAACAAGGGTTACTCTTCGGACCAACAAAAACGGCAAAATCAAAACGACAAATTTCGATCTCTCCTTATGTCATAGAAAAACTATTGGAATTCCAACATAAGCAGAATGAATTCAAAATTGCTTTTGGAGATGCCTACCATGATCATGACCTCATCGTGTGCACGGAAGACGGGAAACCAAAAGAGCCTAGAAATTTGTTGCGAGACTATTATCAATTAATCAAAGAGGCCTATGTTCCACGAATCAGCTTTCATGACCTAAGGCATACGCATGCGACATTGATGCTTAGTATTGGTGAAAACCCTAAAATCGTTGCAGAACGATTAGGTCATAGTCGTGTAGGTATCACATTAGATGTGTACTCTCATGTCAATGCGGACATGCAGGACAAAGCTGCATGTAAATTTGAGGAAGCTTACTTCAGTAACTACTGACACTTTAGTAGACTAAAGGTGCACAAAATGTGCACAAACCCTAAAATAAAAAAACGACACCATTCCTCGTAAAGACGAAGAATAGCGTCGTTGATAGGTTTATGTATGGTGGAGCCAAGGGGGCTCGAACCCCTGACCTCCACGCTGCCAGCGTGGCGATCTCCCGTCATGGTTAGTTGCACTGCCCCAATGAATACCACTTCTAAAATCCAAACAGCATAGATTATGTTCTAATAAAATAATCACCTACCTAGCTAATAATATTTTTTATATCTATTGATACAGTACATTCACAAGTCTAATTGGGTTAAAGTAACAAATTTCAGTTAAGTATTTATAAATAAAAACACCATTTGATTGATTTCTCTGACACTATCCTATATTTTGAATTCCTTATCCTTTATATGATCAATAAACCATTTGACTATTTCTAGTAGTTTTTCAAATTCCTTTTTGAATCTTGACAGAAAGCTCCTTATTTTGTAATAAGGATTGTTCTGATTATCAAGCAAGACCTCGAAAAGACAATTGATCTACTGAAAAATGAAGTGTAATTTGCAATATTTATTACACTAAGAAAATAGAATTAATCAGATTTTCTTAGTAATTTTTCATTAGATAAACTTAGATTAAAGGATTATCGTTAAAATAAATAATTTGGGATATAATTTTGTAACCCGGAATGGTTTTAATGGCTTTTCTTGCTTCTTTTTCAGTATTAAATTCAAACATTGTAATTTTTGTTGTTGAATAGGCAGTAACTATCCACATCATTATGCCTCCAATTTAAAAGAACTTTTTTCTGATTATGAAATAAATATATTTTTAAATTACTTTCTTAGTTTGATGATCTATATACAATATAGATATTAATATACAACTATTGGAATCAGGGGGTGAACTATAATCCAAAGAATAATCCCTTCCCCCTCTATTTAAATTACAATCGAATCTATTCTCTTAAATAATTATATAATCACACCAACCTTCCTATAATCGAAAATTTAAGGCTTCTTTTCTTCCTAAATGCCACTCGCTTTAACCTGATCAAATTCTTCAATGATTTCTTTACTAGGTGCTGATCCGAGTTTAGAAATAATAACGATGGACAGTAACGATAAAAAGAATCCAGGCACTAGTTCATACAAATAAAATGGAATTACAGCTGCCGATTGCTCCATTCGTAAACCGTCGGCACCCATTGGAGGAGTTGATAAAATACTCCATAAGATTACCGTAATACCTCCGACTATCATTCCAGCGAGAATGCCATTTCGTGTACAACCTTTCCAAAAGATAGACAATAAAATAGCTGGTCCAAATACCGATCCAAAACCTGCCCAAGCGTATCCTACTAAGCCTAGTACCGAACTATTTGGATTAAAAGCTAACACAATAGCGAACATGGATATTAGTATAATTCCAATTCGCGTTACTAACATTAACTCTTTCTCGTTCGCTTTCTTTCTAAATAACCCTTTATATAAGTCTTCAGATAAAGCTGTTGCTGAAATTAACAATTGTGTACTAATTGTGCTCATAATCGCTGATAAGATAGCTACTAATAGCACACCTGTAACCCATGGATTAAATAGAACTTTTGCAAATTCAATAAAGACTGTTTCTGGGTTGCTCAATGGAGTATCTGCAAAATAGGCAATCCCTACAAAACCTGTAAAAATAGCCCCAAAAAGCGCCAATACATTCCAGATAGTATAAATAGATCGTCCTAATGTTATATCTCGGGATGATGTCATTGACATATAACGTACGATGACATGAGGCTGTCCAAAGTATCCAAGACCCCAAGCTAATAAAGAGATAATACCTAATGTTGTCGTACCAGAGAAGACATCTAAATAGTCTATGGAAATATTTCCGGTTAGAGCAATTGTTTCGCTCCATCCCCCTAGATAATAGAAAGCAACGATTGGTACGATAAGTAGAGCCGAAAACATTAATATACCTTGAAAGAAGTCTGTCCATGCCACAGCGAAGAAACCACCAATGCTTGTGTATAGTACGATCACGATCCCACCGGTCCATAACGCTGTCGTATACGATATTCCAAACGTTGACTCAAAGAGAATAGCTCCACCAACTAGACCTGCAGATATATAGAAGGCAAAGAATATTAAAATAAACAAAGAGGATATAACTCTTAGCAATTGACTTTTATCACGAAAACGATTTTCAAAGAAATCAGGGATGGTGAGTGAGTTGTTTGATATTTGTGTGAATACTCTAATTCTTTTTCCTACAAATTGCCAATTAAGGTAGGCTCCAATAGCAAGTCCAATAGCAAGCCAGATCCCCGACATTCCTCCAACATAAATAGCACCAGGCATTCCTAACAAAAGCCAGCCGCTCATGTCAGAAGCACCTGTACTTATCCCACCAACAAAAGGACCGAGTTTCCTTCCACCTAAAATATAGTCGGAAAAATTCTTTGTTCTTCTATAAGCCAGATAACCAATCATAAAGAGTAAGCTAAAATACAAAACAAACACGGTTAGCGAAATCACCCCCATTATGATTCACCTCTCTCATTTGTTAGGTTTTCTTGAACTCGATTCAAATTAGGTAGTAAATTCTTTCGTTTTTTTTCTTTTCTTATTTGAGCGAGAAGAGATACAAGAGAAAATACAATTAATAATGGCATAGGAACAAATAACCAAAATAAAGTTGCGGTAGTAAAAGTAGGTTCCATTTTTAACAACCCCTTTTCATTTTTGATAACGTTTACATTTTGATTTTTTTATAAGGTTTGATCAAATTAAGATAGACCGTATTTCCTTTAACAAAGTAAAAAGGAGATAGAACTCTAGCTAGTGAATGAAAAAGAATCTTATGAACCAATTTTAATATTTAATAGGATCTCTTAAAACCTGTTAAATTAATTTATGGTGAAGAACTCACCAAACAATCATATAACGTTGTTGAGGTTATCATCAACGATCATTTGGTAAGCCCTCTCAACTTAGATTTTTTGTGTATAAAGTTTTCCTTGACTAAATAGTTTGATGTATTCATAACTTCCGGCTTTAGAATCTGTACCTGATAAATTAAATCCACCAAATGGATGAATCCCTACAAGGGCACCTGTACAGTTTCGATTCACATATAAATTCCCACAATACATACGTTCAATGGCTTGTTCTATACGATTGTTATCGGAAGAGAAAAATCCACCTGTCAGACCGTAATCTGTATTGTTATACATCTCAATCGCTTCTTCCCAGTCTTTTGCTTTCGCAATCGCAAGGACAGGGCCAAAAATTTCTTCTTGCATAATTCTACTATTACTATCTGCGTCACCGAGAATAGTTGGATTAATATAAAACCCTTCATTGCTTCCTGGGTTTCCACCTAAAAGGAGTGTTGCCTCACCTTTTCCGATTTCAATATACTTAAGAATGCTGTTATACGCTTTTTCATCAATAACAGGACCAACTGAATAATCCTCTTCACCATTCCCAATACTTAATTTTTCCGTTAACTGCACCACTTTTTCCACCAATTTGTCATAAATACTTTCAACAATAATGGCACGTGAACCCGCGGAACATTTTTGACCTTGGAAACTAAATGCTGAGGACACAATTGACTCCGCAGCCGCATCTAAATCGGCTGTTTCATCCACGACAATGCCATCTTTTCCTCCCATTTCTGCATTTACTCGCTTAATCCACTTTTGACCTTTCACTTTTTTGCCTGCAAGCTCATTGATGTGAAGCCCTACATCTTTAGATCCTGTGAAACTGATAAAACGAGTAAGAGGGTGTCCTGTTATAAAGTCGCCCATGACGGAGGAATCCCCTGGTATAAAATTAATCACTCCACTCGGCAGACCGGCTTCCTCTGCTAGTTCAACAAATTTATAGGCAATAACCGGTGTTAAGGACGCTGGCTTTACTAGAGTAGTATTACCTGTAACTACAGCCGATGCAGTTAAACCAACACAAATTGCTAAAGGAAAATTCCAAGGAGGAACGATAAAACCTACACCTAACGGAATATATGTTAACTTATTTCTTTCATCAGGAAGACTTTTCAAGTAATGAGTATCTTCATTCAGTCGTAATAAC
>NZ_KZ614148.1:197461-198459 GCF_002886185.1 Salipaludibacillus neizhouensis | reverse complement strand
GCTAACTTACTCGTGTAACCGCTTAAGAAATGGTACATGGCTTGTTCTTTAGATAACTTGCTGATTGGGGGTAAAACGCCGAATGCATCAGCTGTTAAGAACACAATTGTATTTGGGTGTCCGGCAACACTTGGTAGTATGATATTATCGATTGCGTCAATTGGATAGGCTGCACGTGTATTTTCTGTTAGAGATACATCGTTGTAATTTGTAAGACCAGTATTTTCGTCAATCATAACATTTTCTAATACAGAACCGAATGTAATCGCATCAAAGATTTGAGGTTCCTTCTCGCGAGATAGGTTCACGCATTTTGCGTAGCAACCGCCTTCAATATTAAACACACCGTTATCAGACCAGCCATGCTCGTCATCACCGATTAACTTGCGGTTTGGATCTGCAGATAGCGTTGTCTTTCCTGTACCCGATAAGCCGAAGAACAATGCGACATCACCTTCTTCAGATACGTTTGCAGAACAGTGCATAGGTAGAATGTCTTGTTCTGGCAACAAGTAGTTCATTACAGAGAAGATAGATTTCTTCATTTCACCTGCATACTCAGTACCGCCGATCAGTATAACACGCTTTTCAAAAGAAACGATAATGAACGTTTCAGAATCTGTACCGTCAATAATCGGATTTGCTTTGAACGTCGGTGCCGATACGATTGTAAATTGATCATCGTGTTTAGGAGAATCAATCCCTGTCGGACGAATAAACAATTGGTGTGCAAATAAGTTATGCCAAGCGTATTCATTTATAACTTGAATTGGAAGGCGGTGGCTGTGATCCGCTCCAGCAAAGCCTTTAAATACAAAGATTTCTTCTTTTTCTTTCAAGTATTCTAATACCTTTGTGTACAGATTATCAAAATGTTGTTGGGAAATCGGTTGGTTTACAGTGCCCCAATCAATTTTGTCTGCAGTGGATGCTTCTTTCACAATGAATTTATCTTTAGGAGAACGACCTGTGTATTTACCTGTTGAAACAGAAACAGC
>NZ_KZ614148.1:187419-188957 GCF_002886185.1 Salipaludibacillus neizhouensis | reverse complement strand
CCTGTACAGTTTCGATTCACATATAAATTCCCACAATACATACGTTCAATGGCTTGTTCTATACGATTGTTATCGGAAGAGAAAAATCCACCTGTCAGACCGTAATCTGTATTGTTATACATCTCAATCGCTTCTTCCCAGTCTTTTGCTTTCGCAATCGCAAGGACAGGGCCAAAAATTTCTTCTTGCATAATTCTACTATTACTATCTGCGTCACCGAGAATAGTTGGATTAATATAAAACCCTTCATTGCTTCCTGGGTTTCCACCTAAAAGGAGTGTTGCCTCACCTTTTCCGATTTCAATATACTTAAGAATGCTGTTATACGCTTTTTCATCAATAACAGGACCAACTGAATAATCCTCTTCACCATTCCCAATACTTAATTTTTCCGTTAACTGCACCACTTTTTCCACCAATTTGTCATAAATACTTTCAACAATAATGGCACGTGAACCCGCGGAACATTTTTGACCTTGGAAACTAAATGCTGAGGACACAATTGACTCCGCAGCCGCATCTAAATCGGCTGTTTCATCCACGACAATGCCATCTTTTCCTCCCATTTCTGCATTTACTCGCTTAATCCACTTTTGACCTTTCACTTTTTTGCCTGCAAGCTCATTGATGTGAAGCCCTACATCTTTAGATCCTGTGAAACTGATAAAACGAGTAAGAGGGTGTCCTGTTATAAAGTCGCCCATGACGGAGGAATCCCCTGGTATAAAATTAATCACTCCACTCGGCAGACCGGCTTCCTCTGCTAGTTCAACAAATTTATAGGCAATAACCGGTGTTAAGGACGCTGGCTTTACTAGAGTAGTATTACCTGTAACTACAGCCGATGCAGTTAAACCAACACAAATTGCTAAAGGAAAATTCCAAGGAGGAACGATAAAACCTACACCTAACGGAATATATGTTAACTTATTTCTTTCATCAGGAAGACTTTTCAAGTAATGAGTATCTTCATTCAGTTGAATCATTGATCTCGCGTAAAAATCTAAGAAATCAATGGCTTCCGAAACTTCCCCATCCGCCTCTTCATAGTTCTTTCCTGCTTCAATAATTAATATAGCTGATAATTCATGGCGTCGTTCTCTCATTAAATCTGCTATTTTGAACAAATATGAAGCTCGTTTTTCTGGCTTTACTAGTTTCCAAGTTTCAAACGTTTCCGTAGCCGTGTGTAAAGCTTTTTCAGCCATCTCACGATCTATTTTACTCATGGTCCCAACAATTTCTTCGTTCTTTCCTGGATTAATAGAAGTGATTTTATCTTCTGTGTAAATTTTTTCTCCTCCAATAATCACAGGATATTCTTTTCCTAAATTACCTCTAGCCGCCGAGATGGCTTCTTTTAACGCCTTTACCTCACCGTCTAGTGAAAAGTCCGTATTGGGTTCGTTCTTGAACGTATCTAACTTTAAATATTGAAGAGTTTTAGTCATTTTTAGTTCCCCCTGTTGGTTTATTTAAATGTATTTTTTAATACAAATGTCACATTCTCAGGTCGTTCTGCGAGCCTTCTCATAAAA
>NZ_KZ614148.1:184785-187409 GCF_002886185.1 Salipaludibacillus neizhouensis | reverse complement strand
ATTAATCCAAGTAGTAATCCCCAGATAAGTAATAATAAAAGATCATTGCTATACTGTGTGATCATAGCTTGAAACGTTGGTGTCAAGACTCCCACAACTGCAACACCAACCTGCTTAATCCCTTCTTCATCCATAATTGGTACAAAAGCTCTTACAGCTTTTCCTAAGGTTCCTTGTGCTTCGGAGGTATATT
This sequence comes from Salipaludibacillus neizhouensis, assembly GCF_002886185.1. GTDB lineage: Bacteria > Bacillota > Bacilli > Bacillales > Salisediminibacteriaceae > Salipaludibacillus > Salipaludibacillus neizhouensis. The sequence continues at coordinate 187,216 of NZ_KZ614148.1, read as the reverse complement.
CATGTTCGGCTAAAGCAGCGAACTCATCCCCACCGACGAACATTTTTCCAATTAAACTCTCTGATGGATGGGAATAGCGTATTCGATTCATATCGATTATGACAATATAGTTTACGTTTGTTGCTAGTCTTGTTCTCTCTGCAATTGGTTGAATGATTTTTGACCCATTTAGTTCCCCAACATTGTTTCTTATGTCTGGCATTTGTGCTACTGTTCTTGCAATGGCAACTGCTCGTTCACCAAGTTCCTCTTCAAATGAATCTGTAATGCCATACACCATAATCCAACCACTCGTTACAATTGAAATTGATACCATAAAGAATGACATAACTAGTATTTTTAAACGTAAGCTTATTTTCAATAATTGTCTCCCTTTTAAAATTGTGTCATACCAAATTCCTTTTTTTAAGATAGCCAGTACTTGATTAAATTTAATTTACTTAAGATCACCCAAAATCTTTTCGGTTTCGGCCATAACTTCATTAATTATTTCCTTAACGTTTGTATTTCTAGCTAACATGGGACTTTGACCAGACCATAGTGACATTAACTCTCGGTTACTCTGTATGGACGCAACGCTTCTAATTTTTTTAGTGAGACTATTTTGAACTGGAAATTCAGGTAATTCCTCTTCTTTTTCTACCATATCTTCTATAAATTTATTTTTGATTCCTCTTGCCCATTTTCCTGAAAATGAACGTGTTAATACAGTTTGGTCATCGCTTGTAGTGAGAATCACTTCTTTATGTACTTTGTGAGCACCACTTTCTATACAAGTTAAAAATGCTGTTCCCATTTGGACAGCTTCTGCCCCTAAACATAAAGCAGCACTTAAACCCCTACCGTCCATAATTCCGCCTGCTGCAATAACAGGAATAGTCACTTGGTCAACAACTTGAGGTATTAGAGACATTAAACCTATTAATCCTTCATTTGAATCATTAATAAAGCTTCCTCTATGCCCCCCAGCCTCTATCCCTTGAACAGTAACACTATCCATACCACTTTTTTCAACGTCAATTGCTTCTTTTACTGTTGTGGCCGTTCCAACTAAAACAATGTTGTTCTGTTTTAGCTGTTTTATAACCTCAGTACTAGGTATTCCAAAAGTAAATGAGCAAACAGGCACTTGTTCTTCAATAACAACCTGAACCTGTTCTATAAAGGTTTGCCTTTCTGTCATTGGACTAGGAACTTCAAAATCCTCAGCGTTAATATTAAATTCTTTATAATAAGGCTGTAAAATATCAATGGCTCTGTTTATATCACTAGTTGAAACAGAAAATTCATTAGGAACAAATAGATTAATACCAAAGTGATTCGTCTTTTGTTTAATCTCTCTAATTTCTTTACGCATTTGAGAAGTATTTAAATAACCAGCTCCAAGCGTCCCCAAACCACCTGATTCTGAAATAGCAGCAACTAGGTTCGCTGTTGTTATACCACCAGCCATTGGTGCTTGAATAATTGGATGTTTTATATCTAGTAGTTCTGTCAGTTTATTTTTCATAGACTCCCCCCGATTAGATTAAAGTTCTAGGATAAAAGTAACCCACCTAGAAATAAGAAGATAATTGGGTTACCATAAGAAGCTGTTACTACGTCGACTTCTAATGCTCCCGTTATTGGCAACAAAATTATTGGCAAGAGTGACGTTGCTGGAATAGGAATAGCTTCTGTAATCCACCATGTGGCTACATTTGTTTCAGTATGTGTAAATTTATTATCTGCGCTTTCATAATAACGACAATAAAAAGTTCATATTATTCTTTTAGGTCTTTAAGTTCTATTTAACCTCTATTTAATGTGTCTTTTTTCCCAGATAATAATCCCTCATTTCCTCACAGTTCTCCTATTGAAAGCATTGGCTATTTTTTTGTTAGAGAACATATCAGTTATGTTGGATCACCAATTTTCATGCGATAAAAAAGTACTACCTCATTGTTGAAGTAATACTTGCAAGCACCTAATTTTCTTGCTTGTTAGTAGCCGCTATTTATAATAGCTTGTTCATAGTCTATAGGGGGGTCAACATCGAAAATAATAGAGGCATCATTGATATTCAATAGGTTCACTCGTATATTTTTGCAGAAGATATTCCCCACCCGATCAGCTTGATTTTTACTCACATTTAGCGATGTGGCATTCCAAAAAAAAAAACGGATACAGGTAATCATTTAGGTTTTATGTCTCTATCAAATGATTTTTACACCAGAATCGTTTTCTCTCCTTGAGAGCTGAAAAGTTGGCTCCGCTTTTTCGTTATACTAAAGGTCCGCCTAGCTCAACAATCTCTCCAGATACGCTTGTGAACTTTTTGAAGTTTTCTTTGAACTTGCTGGCAAGATCTAATGCTTTTGCATTATAAGCTTCTTTGTCAGTCCAGGTTTTTTCTGGCACTAATACGCCATCGGGAACACCTGGAACACGG
>NZ_KZ614148.1:171795-184775 GCF_002886185.1 Salipaludibacillus neizhouensis | reverse complement strand
AACTTGAACTTGCTGAGTAAAACGCCGAATGCATCAGCTGTTAAGAACACAATTGTATTTGGGTGTCCGGCAACACTTGGTAGTATGATATTATCGATTGCGTCAATTGGATAGGCTGCACGTGTATTTTCTGTTAGAGATACATCGTTGTAATTTGTAAGACCAGTATTTTCGTCAATCATAACATTTTCTAGTACAGAACCGAATGTAATCGCATCAAAGATTTGAGGTTCCTTCTCGCGAGATAGGTTTACGCATTTTGCGTAGCAGCCGCCTTCAATATTAAACACACGGTTATCAGACCAGCCATGCTCGTCATCACCGATTAACTTGCGGTTTGGATCTGCAGATAGCGTTGTCTTTCCTGTACCCGATAAGCCGAAGAACAACGCCACATCGCCTTCTTTAGACACGTTTGCAGAACAGTGCATAGGTAGAATGTCTTGTTCTGGCAACAAGTAGTTCATTACAGAGAAGATAGATTTCTTCATTTCACCTGCATACTCAGTACCGCCGATCAGTATAACACGCTTTTCAAAAGAAACGATAATGAACGTTTCAGAATCTGTACCGTCAATAATCGGATTTGCTTTGAACGTCGGTGCCGATACGATTGTAAATTGATCATCGTGTTTAGGAGAATCAATCCCTGTCGGACGAATAAACAATTGGTGTGCAAATAAGTTATGCCAAGCGTATTCATTTATAACTTGAATTGGAAGGCGGTGGCTGTGATCCGCTCCAGCAAAGCCTTTAAATACAAAGATTTCTTCTTTTTCTTTCAAGTATTCTAATACCTTTGTGTACAGATTATCAAAATGTTGTTGGGAAATCGGTTGGTTTACAGTGCCCCAATCAATTTTGTCTGCAGTGGATGCTTCTTTCACAATGAATTTATCTTTAGGAGAACGACCTGTGTATTTACCTGTTGAAACAGAAACAGCACCAGTAGAAGTTAATTTTCCTTCTTTTCTCATTATTACTCTTTCTACTAGCTGCGAAACACTTAATTGAACCTGTGCATTGCGTCCATTTAATAACTCATGTAATTCAATTTGGGCCTTCATAGTGCTCATATACATACCATCCTTTGTCTTTTTAATAAAAACTCTAATTCCTATAAATAGTTATGTTATGGGATCATCCCTTAAATATGTTGCATATTTTTTTGGCTGGCAAACTGACCTGCTACTAGCTTTACGAGGTCTACTACGCGGCAGGAGTAGCCCCACTCATTATCATACCAGGCAAGAACCTTTACCTTACGGGTTCCCATAACGATTGTAGATAAACTATCAATAATAGACGAACTTGGATTTGTATTGAAATCTACTGACACAAGCGGCTCATTACAGAACTCTATAATACCCTTCATCGATCCTTGGGACGCAATCTGAAAGGCATTATTAATTTGTTCCACTGTCACATCACATTTTACGTCTACTACAAGGTCTACAAGCGATACATTTGGAGTCGGAACACGTAGTGCCATACCATGTAGTTTTCCGGTTAAATGTGGTAGTACCTTTGCTAATGCCTTAGCTGCACCTGTTGTAGTCGGAATAATGGATTGTGCGCAAGCCCTAGCTCTACGTAAATCCTTATGTGGATTGTCGATATTATTTTGGTCATTTGTATATGAATGTACAGTGGTCATTAAGCCGTTCTCAATGCCGAATTGTTCATCTAACACCTTTACGACTGGAGCAAGACAATTGGTTGTACAGGAGGCGTTTGAGATAACATCATGTTTTGTAATATCCAACTGCATGTCGTTTACACCAACTACAATAGTAGCATCTTCATTTTTACCAGGAGCTGTTAAAATGACCTTCTTTGCCCCTGCTTCTATGTGCAGACTTGCTTGTTCTTTTGCATTAAATTTCCCTGTGGCTTCAATCACAACATCTATGCCTAGTTCCTTCCAAGGAAGATCTTGCGGATTACGATAATTAAGAAGTTGAACCACCTTACCATCAACCAATATGCGATTGTGCACTACCTCTATTGAACCGTCAAATTTCCCGTGCACGGTGTCATACTTCATAAGGTGTGCTAACGTGTCTGCTGAATAGCTCGCATTAATTGCTACAACCTGAAATGAGCTTTCTTTTATTGCTTGACGAAATACCATTCTTCCAATACGACCAAATCCATTTATAGCAACATTAATCATATAAACAAGTCCCTCCTTAATTACGTTATAATAATTAATCAATTACGTTATAATATATCATTGTTTTCCAAAAATAGTATAACATTAATAAAAATAAATTCATAACATAATTTTTTTAATAACTTAATCAAAATCAGCTTTTTAATTTAAAAATTCACCAAAAAGATAAGAACGACAAGTACCCTATGTCATTTGCAGCTCTAGGTCAAGATTTAGTCTCTTATAAGGGAGCGTTTCCATTTTCTTCGGCGTTCCATGCTTAATGACTTCCTCTCCCCATATGTTAGTAGTTTTGTAGAATAATAAAAAATTTATGTAACTAGTGTAAGCGTTTTTTAAATCCGTATTGTTAAATAGCTCTTATTAATAATCGTTCGCTTTCTTTCTAAATAACCACACGGGGAGCATGCAGGAATTAAACTGCATGTCAACTACTCTCCTCTCTCTGAAATGCCAATTCAAGGCGAAACGACTGGACTTGCACACGAAGGGCCGATTGGTGAACAGTTGGCCGATTCTTGATTTATCCTGGTAGAAGATCGAGTCTATTTTAAGATTAAACGAATCGATCAATTTACAAAAGACCAGCAAAAGTTTGTGATCCGATTGAAAGAAAATGTAGAGATTTTCAGGACTCATGTTTTAAAACGCATGCAGGAAGCTGAATCTCCTGTCACGCTTGATATTACTTGTCAATTGGGTACCGAACAATCCCGTTCTAAGGAACGTCATCGAGTGGTATTTTTTAAGGATGATTACGGCAACGAGATGCGTGTCGTCACCAACTTAATGAACGTAGTAACCACTGAAGTCATCGCAGACATGTACAAAGCAAGATGAAGAATTGAAACGTTCTTCCGATGAATAAAACAGAACCTAAATGTCCCTGTTTTATTTGGCACGACTGAAAATGCTGTTTTTAATCAGCTTTTTGCCGCTTTAACCGCCAGCATGAGTAGAATGTTATCTACTCATGCTGGTCCAATAGCCGTGTGAAGTGGGATATACAACTTTCTTAAAGGCTTTTTTTCGTTTAAGGAGGTGAGGTATATCTTGTACGTATTAAGGGATTTTTAGATATAAGGGTGTTTTTTCTATAAAACTATTTTGAAAGGGTGTTTTTTTAATGACAAATTGTACTCAAGAAGAACTCATGGACAAATTACAAGCTCCATTTGATGCAAACGATGTTAGAGGGCTCAACGAACTGTTAATACGAGAAATAGTTTTAAAGCAGTCGTCATGCCTTATGTAACGAATCGAACAATCATGTCTCGGTTAGATTCAGTTTTCGGAGTGGAATATTGGAAAAATGAATTCATCTTAGTTGAAAATATTGGTGTGAAGTTCCGGATTTATGCAAAAGTGAATGAAGAGTGGATCTTTAAAGAAGATGAAGCGGAAATGAAACCTAATGATAATATTGATTCTATCAAGTCTGCTAGTGAAATTGTCTAACTCTTACTCCTTGTCACGTTACAATGCTCTTTTCTGTAAATACTTTTAAAAATGGTTTATTTCACATCTTTCACTAATTTATTGTAAACAGCAATAGAAAGTGCGATATCTAAGACACCGGATCCGACACTTTCATAGAGCGTGATTTCTTGCTCATTTTCTCTTTTTGGAATTTTTCCAGTTAGCACATCTCCCACCGTACCTGACACTTTGTCTTTGGTAATCTTTCCTTGTTCGAATGGAATCAAAATATCACCGGCGGCTTCCCATAAACCCTCAACGTGTTCCGTAATTACTTTATCCGATTTCAGTACTGTTTCTGTATCAATTTCCTGCATAAAAGAGGTAAAAGAACCAATCGCATTGATATGTGTACCTGGTTTGACTGAATTTCCTTTAAAAACAGGAATGTGTGAGGTAGTACAAGTACAGATAATATCAGAGGATAAAACGCACTCGTCAGCTGTTTTAGCCGCAATGATTTTATATGGCCGATTTTTGATCTTTTCAATTCTTTCAATAAAATTTTCTACTCGTCCAGGATCAATATCATACACGTAAAGTTCCTCAATAGGTCGAATTTCTTGGATGGCCAATACTTGAGAGAACGATTGGAGTCCTGAGCCGATAATTCCTAGTTTGTTGGCATCTTCTCTTCCCATTAAGTCAGTAGCGATTGCTGCACTGCCGCCTGTTTTGATGGCAGTCAGATAGTTCGCATCAATCAGTGCTTGAAGTTCGCCAGTTTCAGCTGAATATAAACTGATCTTAGAGATTGTACTAGGAAGATCTTTTTTCAAATTCCCAGGGAAAACAGATGAAAATTTTGATCCGAAGAAAGGTTTGTTCGTACAATTAGCGACTAACCATTGTCCCACATTTTTTTCGCCGCGAATAGGCATAAAAGTACGGTTTCCTGCATAAATTTTTCCTTCAACACAATCTTCATAAGCCTCCTTGATAACAGGGAGAACCAATTCCATATCAAGTATATTTTGTACTTGTTCTTCTGTAATTTGTCGCATAATATCCTCCTTAGATTTAAATAGTGTCTAATATTATATAAATTTTACAATTTTAGTAAAATTATACTCTTTTAAAATTCGTATAACTATGATGGATTTTGGTGAAGTTTTTGTATCAGAATCAATTACTACTAAATTTCCCGGAAAACTTTTCCCAATATTATATATTCAGTCTAATATCCAAAAAACCCCTTATGCCCAAATATCTCCTATACTGAATCCGTTAGGAAAAGGATCCATTGGATCAAGTACATAAGTGTTATATCCAGTAATCCACGCCTGTCCTTTAACAGTTGGTACGACAGCTTTATAGACACCAATTTTAACCTCATCAACAAGACGACCATTATATACTGTCCCTAAAATCCCTTCGTGTCGGAAATCTTGATTTATTTTCAATTCACCCTTCTCATACAAAGTAGCCATCTTTGCACAAGTTCCAGTCCCACAAGGACACCGATCCAGAGCACCCGTCCATGTAGAAGGGTCATCCCAGTCAAGATCTCCGGAAGCAACGTTTACAACATTCTTCCAATCTGCTTCAGAATTTGTAGGTGGTCCAGAAAGCTGAGATATAGTAATACCGACTCCTGGATAATCAGGATGTTCTACAGGTAATTGTTCCTGAGCAGCCTTGCGTATCATAGCGGAAATACGAGCAATTTCACGGCCATGTTCAGGGATAAGTTCAAGTCCCTTAAACTGTCTTACGTCAGCAATGACATAGAACATCCCTCCCCATCCTACATCCACTTTTACTTTTCCTAAATGAGGTACATCAATTTCTGCATCGATATATGGTGCAAAAGCAGGAACATTCTGAAATGTTACGTTCGTCACTTTACCATTTGAACATTCTGCTTTTACTTCAATAAGCCCAGCAGGAGCCTCTAGTGTTAGTTCAGTTACTGGTTCATGCATAGGCAACATTCCAGTTTCTAATAACACCGTAACCACAGAAATGGTATTCCCACCCGACATAACTGGGTACTCAACCTGCTCCATTATAATGTAACCTGCATCTGCATTCGGATGCTTAGGGGGGACTATAAGGTTACAACAAAGAGGAGGATATCCCCTTGGTTCTCTTAACATAAGTTTTCGAAGCTGATCATCGTTATTTTCAAGCCAACGCATTTGCTCATAAACTGTTTTTCCAGGTATATTAGGAACTCCTCCAGTAATTACACGCATAGGCTCCCCAGAATGGGTGTCTACAGAATGGATCATTCTTTTAAAACTCATATTTTACACTCCTCTATGATTAAATTGGTAAACTTTCAACGCTTTATTTGAAGTTTGACACTTTATAATTATTAGCCATTGTTTTGTGAACGTTGTTTTTCCAACTTTACATAACTAAAGCTTAAATTCCTGACCAATTCCTAATTCTTTTGCCTTTTTAAATACATAGTTCCCGATGTATGCGTCAAATAATGCCATGCTGACCGTTTTAAATACAATGGGATTTGTGTTTTGAGGCGCTTTCAATCCCCCCTTTAACAAATCTGATAACAATACTATTTGATTCTCTTTAACCCATCCTCTTTTCAATGGATCTATAATATCTCCACATTCTTTTTTCCCTTGTTCAGAATCTATATAATAATAGTCTAAATCCTCAAATAAAGTTTGGGGTAATTCTCTCATATTACTTTTATAAGAACCAACTCCAACAATCAATTTATTTTCATAAAGCCCTGATATTTCTGGAAGAACAGGAGAAACAGAAGTTGTGGTTGTTATTATAATTTGTGAATTACGAACTAATTCTGTTTTATCTAAAACAGGTATGATTTCGATATCACTTTTCGAAATTGTCCGAAACTCTTGAATAAACTTTTCCGTTTTTTCAGACGATCGATTAAATATGTAAATTGTCTTAACTGAAGTACTGGAGACAGCTGCAAGAAGTTGATACATTCCCTGTAATCCGGTCCCTATTAATCCAACTGTTTCGGCCTCTTTCATAAAAAACCTCATAGCAACTCCTGAAACAGCTGCGGTTTTTATGGCTGTTAAAACGGAGCCGTTTATTATTGCTAGTGGATCTCCAGTTTCTCTGTTATTAAGTAACACTAGCCCCTGTGTAACCGGATTATTCGTTGTATTATTTGATGGATATGATGTGACAACCTTTAAACCAATACAGTCATCTACAAAACATGGCATTATCAATAAAGTATCTTCATCCTTTACTTTAGAAAAAGTCCTGGCAGGCATAACAAAATCATTATTAGCATATTTTAAAAATGCTTCTTCAATAACATTAATTGCTTCTTCCATTGATAGGGATTTTTTTATATCTTTTTCAGATAGTAATAACATAAAAAACCCTCCTTTCTAGTCACATTATTTATTAGTTAAGCCACGTTGAATTCTAAATATTAACTACACCAGATATGTTGGAGTTTAACAATCTTTCAAACTACCAAATAATACGCCTTTATTTTAATAAGACCTGATCCATGTTTTTACAACCCTAAAAGTAAACGTGGAAGGAATAAAGCAACTTCAGGAATAAATGTTGTAATAATGAGCGTAGGTAACCAAGCAAATAAGATCATTAACATCGTTGGTCCCATCATTGTGTTGATCGGTGCTTTACTCATTCGACCACCTAAATATAATAAAGGAGCAGTAGGTGGAGTAAGGAGTCCCATTCCTAAGTTAACTCCAATAATAGCCGCAAAATGAATAGGGTCAATCCCTAAATTCACGACAATAGGTAGCAGAAGAGGCGTAGCTAGTAAAACCGCACTTACATCATCCATTAACATTCCAATAACTATTAGAAATAGATTAATTAATAACATTAATAACAATGTGTTCTCTGTTATTGACAATAAAAACTTCATTAGAGTATCTGGTATATTCTCCATTATAATAATACGGCTGAGAAGCATTATCCCAAATAGCATAACCATAAGTACCCCAGTTGTTGTCGCTGCTTCCACAAATGATTGATAAAGACGCTTTCGGTTCAATTCTTTGTAAAACCAAAAACCAATAGGTATTGAATATACTACAGCAACTGCCGCGGCTTCAGTTGGAGTCATCGCCCCACTATATATTCCACCTAATACAATAAATGGCATTAGTAAACCAGGTATAGCTAGCATACTTGTTCGTTTTTTACTTGTTGATAACAATTCAGGGTTATCATTATTTTGTTGAATATTAATATCTTTATCCTTCATATAAATAGTATTTATAATACTCAAAAGAATCATCAATATAATTCCGGGCCCTAATGTCGCTAAGAAACTAGCTAAAACCGATTGATTTCCAATCCACGCATACAAAATCATAATTGCACTAGGAGGTATGAGAAGACCTAGTACAGAAGAACTGATAATTAAGGAGGCAGCAAACCCTTTTGAGTAACCACTTTTCTCTAAACGAGGAAACATTATTGCACCTATACTATTAAGTGCAGCGGCCGCACTTCCGGACATCGCACCAAAAATGGCACAAGCTATAATTGTAACAACCCCCATTCCACCTTTAGTTTTACCTACTATCATTTCGGTAAAGTCTACAATCCTTCTACCTATCCCACCCAAGCTCATCATGCCGCCGGCCATAATAAAAAGTGGTATCGCCAATAAAACCATATTATTTAGTTTACTAAATCCATAGGGGATTAAAAAGCTAGGGTCATATCCTAAAGAAAATATTAAATATATGACTGTCGCTAAAAAAACAAATGGGATTGGTATTCCGATTATCAAAGTAACTATTAAAATAACTAAAGCAATTAACATCTCCATACAATAAACCCCCTTAATCTTTGAATTAAATTGAAGATTAACATCCCGTCAGGGGACTATTCTTTGCCTTTTTTCATTTCATCTTTAACCATACTAATTTGGCGAAAGAAATCTATTAATGAATAAAAAGACATCAATATGAATCCTATTAGAACTGTTCCATGTGGAATAAATAAAGGGATTTGGTAACCGGATGTGTTACCCCCGTTATTGAAACTCCAAAATATGTACTGTGAATTCCAGAATGTTATAATTAAACAGACAATAAGTACTACGACTGAAGTAACCAACCTATTCCATGCTTTTATTTTTCCACTTTTAACATACGATTCCAAAATATCAGCAGTAATATGACTTTTTTCATAGCTACCTTGAGCAGCACCTATAAAATACAGCAAGAATATGGGGATAAGGAGCAGTTCTTCAATTCCGAATAAATCGATTTTAAAAACATAACGTAAACATACAGATAGGAATAAGCCGATAAGAATAAGTATGCTGGATATAATCATAATCCCCTTCTGTACTTTAACTAATGTCTTCAAATTAAACCTCCCCTTTACCATTAATTTTCCGAATTATACTCACTTTTTCAAAGGTAAAGATTATTGTTTTAAATCTGTGGAAATGACATTTTGAATAATCAAAAGACTAGACAAATGTCATTTCCACTAAATATATTACTCCTTTAATAATTCATCAATAATATCATCACCTAGACGTTCCTTAAGCTTTGGCCAAGTATTTTCACGAACATACTCAGCTAATTTATTAACTTCTTCTTCACTAAATTCAACAACCGTTATTCCTTCTTCTTTCAGTTTTTCCATGTATTCCTTATCATAACTTTCAGATGTTTCAATACTTTCAGCCATCATCTCTTTTGATAATTCCTCTATTAATTTACGATCCTCTTCATTAAGTCCATCAAGAAGACTTTTATTTATTATTAAAGCATCTGCATTAAAGAAATCATTCGTTTGGTAGTAATATTTTATAACATCACGATAGCCTAGATAATTTAAGGAAGCTTCTCCACCAGACCAACCATCAGCAGCACCAGTTTGTAAAGAAGTATAAAGATCGGCATATGGAATTGTTACAGTTCTAAAACCAATATCCACCATCGGTTGTCTAAATACATCATCTGGTGGTACGCGTAATAATAAACCTTTATCTTCCCCTAAGTCTAATAAATTTGTCATTTCCTTGGTGGTTCCAATTCCCCCAAATCCATTTGCATGAAAGCCTAGAAGTTGAACACCCTGCTCATTATTTACTTCTTGTAACTTATTAAAAACATAAGAGTCAGTACCAATAACGCTATCTATATCTTTATAATCTTTTACTAAATAAGGAACAAAGTTTAATCTTAAACGATCATCAAGTTCACCTGGTAGAGAGATTAAAGCCATGTCAAGGGTTCCCCGCCCTATCTCTTTATACACTGTTGTATAATCTCCTAATTGGTTTGCTGGATAAACTTTTACATTAATTCGTCCCTCAGTTTTTTCTTTTACCTGTTTTGCGAACTTATACAATGCTTGAGTACTTGGATGGTCATCTGGAGATTGGCCAGAGAGTCTTATATCAATGGTATCACCAGCTTTTTCTTTTTCACCTGACGCGCCTTCACTTGAACTACAGGCTGAAACTACAAGTGACGCAAGTAATATAACAAATAAACTAAAAATCTTATTCTTCAAAATTATTTCCCCCTCTATAAAACTTAGACTTTTTGCGTATAGAGTTTTCCTTGACTAAATAGTTTAATGTACTCATAACTTCCGGCTTTAGAATCTGTACCTGATAAATTAAATCCACCAAATGGATGAATACCTACAAGGGCACCTGTACAATTGCGATTCACATATAAGTTCCCACAATACATACGTTCAATGGCCTGGTCTATACGAGCTTGATCGGAAGAGAAAAATCCACCCGTCAGACCGTAATCTGTATTGTTATACATCTCAATCGCTTCTTCCCAGTCTTTTGCTTTCGCAATCGCAAGGACAGGCCCAAAAATTTCTTCTTGCATAATTCTACTATTACTATCCGCGTCACCGAGAATAGTTGGATTAATATAAAACCCTTCATCACTTCCTGAGTTTCCACCTAAAAGGAGTGTTGCCTCACTTTTTCCGATTTCAATATACTTAAGAATACTGTTATACGCTTTTTCATCAATAACAGGACCAACCGAATAATCCTCTTCACCGTTCCCAATACTTAATTCTTTCGTTAACTGCACCACTTTTTCCACCAATTCGTCATAAATACTTTCAACAATAATGGCACGTGAACCCGCGGAACATTTTTGACCTTGGAAACTAAATGCCGAGGACACAATGGACTCCGCAGCCGCATCTAAATTGGCTGTTTCATCCACGACAATGCCATCTTTTCCTCCCATTTCTGCATTTACTCGCTTAATCCACTTTTGACCTTTCGCTGTTTTACCTGCAAGCTCATTGATGTGAAGCCCTACATCTTTAGATCCTGTGAAACTGATAAAACGAGTAAGAGGGTGTCCTGTTATAAAGTCGCCCATGACGGAGGAATCCCCGGGTATGAAATTAATCACTCCACTCGGTAGACCGGCTTCCTCTGCTAGTTCAACAAATTTATAGGCAATAATCGGTGTTAAGGACGCTGGCTTTACTAGAGTAGTATTACCTGTAACTACAGCCGATGCAGTTAAACCAACACAAATAGCTAAAGGAAAATTCCAAGGAGGAACGATAAAACCTACACCTAACGGAATGTATGTTAACTTATTTCTTTCATCAGGAAGACTTTTCAAGTAATGAGTATCTTCATTCAGTTGAATCATTGATCTTGCGTAAAAATCTAAGAAATCAATGGCTTCCGAAACTTCCCCATCCGCCTCTTCATAGTTCTTTCCTGCTTCAATAATTAATATAGCTGATAATTCATGGCGTCGTTCTCTCATTAAATCTGCTATTTTGAACAAATATGAAGCTCGTTTTTCTGGCTTTACTAGTTTCCAAGTTTCAAACGTTTCCGTAGCCGTGTGTAAAGCTTTTTCAGCCATCTCACGATCTATTTTACTCATGGTCCCAACAATTTCTTCGTTCTTTCCTGGATTAATAGAAGTGATTTTATCTTCTGTGTAAATTTTTTCTCCTCCAATAATCACAGGATATTCTTTTCCTAAATTACCTCTAGCCACCGAGATGGCTTCTTTTAACGCCTTTACCTCACCGTCTAGTGAAAAGTCCGTATTGGGTTCGTTCTTGAACGTATCTAACTTTAAATATTGAAGAGTTTTAGTCATTTTAGTTCCCCCTGTTGATTTATTTAAATGTACTTTTCGAAACGTTTCGCTCCCATTTTTAACCCATATTTTTTGGCCATCCGATTTGCCGTTTTATTTTTAGCTAGTGTCTGAAATGTATTGCTTACTATTTTCTCCATATCCTTCCCCCTTCGAATCCATAGTTTTTATAACCAGTGAGGGTTCTCCCAAAGTGATAGATCATTTCCAATACCTAATTGCTTCGCGTTTTCATACACTCTAAAAGCTTCAGAAACATCGTGTATAGACATACCAATTGGATTGAATAAGATTTTTTGTTTAGAATTCTCTCTTCCAGTTTTCTTTCCAGTAATAATTTCTCCTAAATTAACTACTGATTCTTCTTTTATAATTCCATCACGGACTGCTCTATAACTAACATCCACACCGTGATGTTTCACGTGTTCAAAATCATCCACAACCACTTTGTTATAGTGAATCAGTTCTGCTGGATCAGTATCCCAAAAAGATATTTCAGAATGAAATGCCCCTTCCTTCAGCCATTCTCCCTTTACATATGGGTAGGAAGACATCGTTGCTGTTACTACAATATCGGAACCTTTAATAGCTTCTTCTGCACTCCCTGCTGGGGAAACGCTTACATTTAATTCATTTGACATTTCTTTTGCAAACTCACATGTCTTTTCAAGATTTAAATCATAGACTTTAATTTCTTCAATATTACTTCCGAAAACCCCTACAATAGCCATTAATTGCGTTCTACTTTGAACACCTGCACCAATGATACCCACAACTTTAGAGTTCGGATTAGCTAAATATTTAGCTGCAATACCAGTTGCTGCCCCTGTCCTCATAGCGCTTACAATTGTTCCATCCATAATAGCTAAAGGAAAACCGTTATTAGGATCAGTTAGAATTATGATTGCTGAGGCTCTTGGTTGACCAATTTTTTTAGGATTCTCTGGCATACTCGGAATCCATTTCATCCCCGCTACATCCAGATCGCCACCTAGATAAGAAGGCATCGTCATGATTCTTCCTCTTGTCTCTTCTGTTTCTGGTCCTCCCCAGCGAATGACAGGCTTTGAAGGCTGAACAACATCACCTTGACCATGGAGTTCAAACGATTTTTGAATAGCAATTAGTGTACCTTTCATATCAAGTCCACCAGATCGAATACACTCTTCTTGTGAAAGGTAAATAAAACCAACCCTCTTACTTTGTTCAAGTTTTTCTAACTTTTTTAGTGTGCTCACTTATATCCC
>NZ_KZ614148.1:169488-171203 GCF_002886185.1 Salipaludibacillus neizhouensis | reverse complement strand
CCTGCAAGCTCATTGATGTGAAGCCCTACATCTTTAGATCCTGTGAAACTGATAAAACGAGTAAGAGGGTGTCCTGTTATAAAGTCGCCCATGACGGAGGAATCCCCTGGTATGAAATTAATCACTCCACTCGGCAGACCGGCTTCCTCTGCTAGTTCAACAAATTTATAGGCAATAACCGGTGTTAAGGACGCTGGCTTTACTAGAGTAGTATTACCTGTAACTACAGCCGATGCAGTTAAACCAACACAAATTGCTAAAGGAAAATTCCAAGGAGGAACGATAAAACCTACACCTAACGGAATATATGTTAACTTATTTCTTTCATCAGGAAGACTTTTCAAGTAATGAGTATCTTCATTCAGTTGAATCATTGATCTCGCGTAAAAATCTAAGAAATCAATGGCTTCCGAAACTTCCCCATCCGCCTCTTCATAGTTCTTTCCTGCTTCAATAATTAATATAGCTGATAATTCATGGCGTCGTTCTCTCATTAAATCTGCTATTTTGAACAAATATGAAGCTCGTTTTTCTGGCTTTACTAGTTTCCAAGTTTCAAACGTTTCCGTAGCCGTGTGTAAAGCTTTTTCAGCCATCTCACGATCTATTTTACTCATGGTCCCAACAATTTCTTCGTTCTTTCCTGGATTAATAGAAGTGATTTTATCTTCTGTGTAAATTTTTTCTCCTCCAATAATCACAGGATATTCTTTTCCTAAATTACCTCTAGCCGCCGAGATGGCTTCTTTTAACGCCTTTACCTCACCGTCTAGTGAAAAGTCCGTATTGGGTTCGTTCTTGAACGTATCTAACTTTAAATATTGAAGAGTTTTAGTCATTTTTAGTTCCCCCTGTTGGTTTATTTAAATGTATTTTTTAATACAAATGTCACATTCTCAGGTCGTTCTGCGAGCCTTCTCATAAAATAGCCAAACCAGTCAACTCCGTACGGTACATACACACGTACTTTATATCCATTCTCAGTTAACAGCTTTTGCAAGTCAGAACGAATCCCATATAACATTTGAAACTCAAACTGATCCCTTGAAATATGATTGTGTTCAGTAAATCCGATCATTTCATTAATCACCGCATCATCATGAGTAGCAATTCCGGTATAGTTCCCATTTTTTAAATGCGTTTTAATGATCGTTTCAAAATTCTTATCCACATCACTTTTCTTAGGAAAAGCTACTTCAGGCGACTCTTTATAAGCTCCTTTTACTAAGCGTAAATTTGCGTTATAATGGTTTAAATCATCGATATCCTGTTCGGTTCTATAGAGGTACGCTTGGATAACCGTCCCTACATTTTCGTATTCTTCTCTTAATTCTTTATAAATGTCTAAAGTTAATTGACAATGTGAGTAATCTTCCATTTCAATTCTTACAAAATTCCCGTACTCTTTTGCTTTTTCTAAAATTTTTCTTAAATTTTGAACACAAATTTCTCTGCTTACATCTAAGCCTAAGGAACTGGATTTAACTGTTAAATTACTTTTAATGCCTGTGTCATAAATACTATCTAGGGTGAGTAAACAATTCCGAGTAGCTTCAGAGGCTTCCTCCTCTGTATGAACATATTCGCCTAAATAATTGAGCATCGCGACCATGCCAGCGTCGTTAATTTTTCGAACACAATCTATAGCGTGCAAAATGGAGTCTCCTGCCACGAAACGTTTCGCTCCCATTTTTAACCCATATTTTTGGGCCATT
>NZ_KZ614148.1:40619-169478 GCF_002886185.1 Salipaludibacillus neizhouensis | reverse complement strand
CTTTACTAGTTTCCAAGTTTCAAACGTTTCCGTAGCCGTGTGTAAAGCTTTTTCAGCCATCTCACGATCTATTTTACTCATGGTCCCAACAATTTCTTCGTTCTTTCCTGGATTAATAGAAGTGATTTTATCTTCTGTGTAAATTTTTTCTCCTCCAATAATCACAGGATATTCTTTTCCTAAATTACCTCTAGCCACCGAGATGGCTTCTTTTAACGCCTTTACCTCACCGTCTAGTGAAAAGTCCGTATTGGGTTCGTTCTTGAACGTATCTAACTTTAAATATTGAAGAGTTTTAGTCATTTTAGTTCCCCCTGTTGATTTATTTAAATGTACTTTTCGAAACGTTTCGCTCCCATTTTTAACCCATATTTTTTGGCCATCCGATTTGCCGTTTTATTTTTAGCTAGTGTCTGAAATGTATTGCTTACTATTTTCTCCATATCCTTCCCCCTTCGAATCCATAGTTTTTATAACCAGTGAGGGTTCTCCCAAAGTGATAGATCATTTCCAATACCTAATTGCTTCGCGTTTTCATACACTCTAAAAGCTTCAGAAACATCGTGTATAGACATACCAATTGGATTGAATAAGATTTTTTGTTTAGAATTCTCTCTTCCAGTTTTCTTTCCAGTAATAATTTCTCCTAAATTAACTACTGATTCTTCTTTTATAATTCCATCACGGACTGCTCTATAACTAACATCCACACCGTGATGTTTCACGTGTTCAAAATCATCCACAACCACTTTGTTATAGTGAATCAGTTCTGCTGGATCAGTATCCCAAAAAGATATTTCAGAATGAAATGCCCCTTCCTTCAGCCATTCTCCCTTTACATATGGGTAGGAAGACATCGTTGCTGTTACTACAATATCGGAACCTTTAATAGCTTCTTCTGCACTCCCTGCTGGGGAAACGCTTACATTTAATTCATTTGACATTTCTTTTGCAAACTCACATGTCTTTTCAAGATTTAAATCATAGACTTTAATTTCTTCAATATTACTTCCGAAAACCCCTACAATAGCCATTAATTGCGTTCTACTTTGAACACCTGCACCAATGATACCCACAACTTTAGAGTTCGGATTAGCTAAATATTTAGCTGCAATACCAGTTGCTGCCCCTGTCCTCATAGCGCTTACAATTGTTCCATCCATAATAGCTAAAGGAAAACCGTTATTAGGATCAGTTAGAATTATGATTGCTGAGGCTCTTGGTTGACCAATTTTTTTAGGATTCTCTGGCATACTCGGAATCCATTTCATCCCCGCTACATCCAGATCGCCACCTAGATAAGAAGGCATCGTCATGATTCTTCCTCTTGTCTCTTCTGTTTCTGGTCCTCCCCAGCGAATGACAGGCTTTGAAGGCTGAACAACATCACCTTGACCATGGAGTTCAAACGATTTTTGAATAGCAATTAGTGTACCTTTCATATCAAGTCCACCAGATCGAATACACTCTTCTTGTGAAAGGTAAATAAAACCAACCCTCTTACTTTGTTCAAGTTTTTCTAACTTTTTTAGTGTGCTCACTTATATCCCACAACTCCCTGAAATGTTTTTAGAATATTCTAACTCTTAGAAATATAGTAACATCGTTTAGAATCATTGTAAACCTTTTTTAAAATAAAAAGTTCGTTTGCTCCTTTTTGGATTAAAAAATATGACATTACCTTTGGCTAAATTGCCTTGGTAATGTCAAGTCGAGCGCTTTTACTCAACTATTATTTTTTTATCTTTTAATGTGTTGACTAAAGTTTGTATTTTTTCAATGGAAGTTTTTGATTGTCTTATCCCTAATTCAATCACTATAGACTCAACCAGCGCAATAATCGGAATTATTGTATAATGATTTTCACTAGACTCAGTTTTTAATATAACGCTTGAATAACTAGCAATCGGGGAAGACAAGTGATCTGTAACTAAAATAATTGGAATATTCCTTTCATGTGCTACTTTCGCTGCGTCAATTGCTCGTTGAGTGTCCGGAGAAAAGCTAAATATAATAAAAACTTCATTTTTCTCAAATTGAAGAATTCGGTCAAACATAGAGTCACTGTCATAACTGAGTTGCCGCGTTTTTGAGTGAAACTCTTCTATAAGTAACTCTAAATATATCGCAATTGCTTTATACGGACGTAATCCGAGTATATTGATTTTTTCAGCATTTGATATTAAATCCATTGCCACATTAAAGTTTTCAACTAATTGAGGGTTAAGCGTTTTATCCATTAATTCGATACCTTCTTGAAAAACAGTAGAGAGCGTCTTGTAATTATTTTCATTATTTTCATCATTACTATCAAAAGATTTTTGCACATTCTCCCACTTATCCGAATAATCTTTTTGAATGTCATGAAAATCTTTTCTTAAATCAAAAAAACTGTCGTAACCTAATAATTTCACTAATCTCAGAACAGTCGTAGTTCCTACATTCGCTTTATTTGCCACTTCTTTAACAGTAAACAATCCGATATCTTGGTGATTATTTAAAATGTAATCACATAATTGTTTCTGCTTATTAGGCAAAGTATCTTTTATAGAAATAATATGCTCTAAAGCATTCATTCCTTCTTGTACTTTTCCCATATATTCCACCAACCTCTAATGTCATTGATTATTAATAACTTTTCCCTATTGACTTATTTACTTAAATAATTATACATCATATACAAAAAAAAATCTTCTACGTTTATAATGATTACTTAGCACTTCTCCAACACAGATTGAATTCTAGAAATTCTATCCTTATGATTTTTAATGATTATTTTTTCCATTACTCTTTTGGACTTTTTTATCATATTCTTTTATTTCAGATGGGAAAAGCATTACCCAGTTGCCGAAATTTGGAGAAACCTATTTTGCGAACTAAACACTTTACCGGACTATATATGTACAAAATGTGCACAAAACCCAAAATAAAAAACGACACAATCCCTCGTAAAAAGGAAGAATAGTGTCGTTGATAACATATGTATGGTGGAGGTCAGCGTGGCGCTCTCACGTCATGGTTAGTTACACTGCCCCCAAATACTTTAGAGATTAAATTTTCGAAACTTAGGATAGCACTATTTAAAGGAAAGTTGCCACTCTTAGTTTTCATCCATTTCATTCATCATGGTGGCTGTAATTCGCAATTCTTGTAGTGATCTAAAGCCAGTTAGAACCCTCCATTTCGGGGTAGATACAGTTAGTTGTATGTTTGTCATTCGTTGTAGAAATACATTAATAGCAATTTGAGCTTCTACTCGAGCAAGGGTTGAGCCTAAACAAAAATGACTACCATATCCAAATGCAAGATGAGGATTAGGATTTCTTGATATATCGAGTTGATTAGGATTTGTGAACTTTTTCGGGTCGCGATTAACAGCTCCTATAAATATGTAAACTTGTTCCCCTTCTCTAATGGTTTTATTATTGATTTCAATATCTTCCGATGCAACACGTGCTGTCATCTGTGTGGGGCTTTCATAGCGTAAAAACTCTTCAATTGCTGTTTTAATAAGAGGTGGGGTTTCCTTTAGCTTCTTTAGTTGGTCAGGATGATTCAATAAGGACAGCATCGAATTGCTAATAAGATTTACCGTTGTTTCATGTCCTGCGATAATAAGTAAAATACAGGTCGCCAGTAATTCTTCGTCTGTTAATTTTTCTCCCTGCTCCTCCTCTTTAATTAGCATACTTATTAGATCATCTTTAGGGTTTTGTTTTCTCTTTTTAATGAGTTCTTTGAAGTAATCTAGTACTTTTAAGGCTGTATCGTTACCATTTACTAGGATATTTCTATCTCGCTTAATATCAATAGTATGTATTAAGGACACAGTCCATTCTCTAAATTGATTCCTATCTTCTTCTGGTACTCCTACTATTTTAGCTATGACGAGGCTAGTTAAAGGGAACGCTAAATCTGAAACGATATCGATACTTTTTTTATCCTGCAGTCGATCAATTAATTCAATAACGGTTTCTTCGATATATGGACGGTACTGTTCCACAACTTGCGTGCTAAATACGTTACCTACGAGCTTACGCAATCGCTTATGGTCAGGAGGATTCTTAAAAACCATCATATCATTCTGTATTTTTTTTAGATCATTGTATTTTTTTGAAGCCTGAGGTAGCGGGATTCGGTTTTTAAATCTTGTATCTTTTAAAATAGCTATCGCCTCGTCATATCCGGTGATATACCAACCTGAATATTTTAATAGAGTTATCTTAGACACTGGATTAGCAGAGCGTAGTTTATCATATAAAGGGTAAGGATTCTTTAAAAATTCAGAAGAATTCAGCGAAAATGGTATTGTTTTTGGAACGTCTAATGTGTAATTTGTGTGTCTCGTCATTCATTTCCCTCCTCATACAATTACCTCTAGAAGTAATGTCGCTACGGCTTGTTGGACCTCAGTCCATCGGCTCGTTACGCTATGCTATCGGTCTCATAAATAACTAATTTATCAACAAGCCACTTTATTAGAACCGCTTTTAAAATAGTTCGTATCCTTTTTTTTGAACGGTTTATCTTTTATTTTTCTGCCGCTAGACTTTCCTTCATTTCCTGTACCGATTCTACTTCAAACCCTAAATCTTGTAACATTTGATGATCTTCTGTATCTTCTTGTCCCTCGGTTGTTAAATAGTCTCCCACAAAGATGGAATTGGCTGCGTATAATCCTAACGGCTGTAAGGAACGAAGGTTAACCTCTCGCCCCCCTGCAATTCGAATTTCCTTTGTAGGATTGATAAAACGAAACAATGCCAAGACTTTCAAGCAATAAACTGGGGTGAGCTCGTTAACCCCTTCTAGCGGTGTACCATCAATCGCATGTAAAAAATTGACCGGGATCGAATCTGCATCTAAGGCTTTTAAACTACGTGCCATATCGATAACATCTTGCTTCGTTTCTTTCATCCCCACAATGACTCCTGAACATGGCGACATTCCAGATTCTTTTGCAACATCTATTGTATTGACTCTATCATTATACGTGTGTGATGTTGTAATGTTTGAATGGTTACTCTTTGAAGTATTGATATTATGGTTATAGCGATCTACTCCTGCTTCTTTTAGTCTTTCTGCTTGCTCCGGTTTTAAAAGACCAAGACAGGCACAAATTTTCAATCCATATGTGTCCTTGATTTCTTCAACTGCTTCAACAACTTGATTGACTTCTTTATTCGAAGGCCCTCTACCACTAGCGACGATACAGTATGTTCCTATATTTAATTCATGTGCACGCTTCGCTCCTTCTACAAGTGTATCCTTGTTGACCATTCTATAAGAATCAATCGGTGCTTCAGCAATAGAAGATTGAGAACAATACCCACAATTTTCAGGACATAGTCCAGACTTGGCATTCATAATCATATTAAGTTTTACTTTCTTTCCAAAAAAACGCTTTCTAATTTGAAAAGAAGCGTGTATAAGTAATAGAATATCTTCGTCCGGGCACTCAAGTATTGATAGCGCCTCATTATTCGTTAATTCCTGTTCCTCTAACACCCCTTGCGCAATTTTCATCCATTTATTCACCTTTCTCTACCCCCATTTTATTTAAAAATAATGATACATCTATGTGTTCCTTTACCATTTGCTGAATACTTTCATTTGTTACGTCGGTAAGCTTAGGTGTTATACCTAAAATAGGTACACCACATAATTTTTCAATTATTTCAGGACTTGTTCTTTCAGATAGGTCTGCTTTCTCACCTACACCATTTATAACAATTCCTGCAATACTAAGACCTATACTTTGAGCGTATTTCACAGTTAAAAATGTATGATTTATCGTACCAAGGTTAGGCCTGGCAACAATTATGATCGGAATTTGTAGTGCTTTTATTAAATCACTAACCAAGAAAACTTCACCCAGCGGCACTGCAATTCCCCCAGCACCTTCTACTATAAAGAAGTCATGTTTTACTCGAATGGTTTCCCAATGGCGCACGACCTCTGTCATGTTAACTAGCTTCCCCTTCAGTTTTCCCGCAACTAAAGGAGCAAGTGGCTCCTTAAATTCAAAAGGAGTAATATCTTCAGTAGAGAGGGGTGTTTGCGACATCTCCTTCAGTAAACTTGTATCACTTTCTGGATGGTCACGGGAAATACCACTTAAAAATGGCTTAAATACTCCTACATCAACCTCTTTTTCTCTTAATACTGCCGCTATTCCACTAGCTATAATTGTTTTGCCAACGTTTGTATCCGTTCCTGTGACGAAAACACCCTTCATCTAATCATGTTCAACTCCTTTCCTATTAATTTAAATGACTCTAGCAAATAATCTATCTCTTTTGAATTATGTTCAGAGGTTACTGTTAAGCGAATACGACTTTCCCCTTTTGGTACAGTTGGTGGACGAATAGCTGGAGCATAGATGCTTTTTTCTTGGAGTTTTTCAGCAAATAAAACTGCATTTTGAGAATCTCCAATTATTACTGGAATTATCGGTGTATCATTCCCCCTGACCTTATAGCCCATTTCTATTAAGCCCGTTTTTATTTGGTTCACGTTTAAAACGAGATGTTTACGTTTTTGCTCACTGTCTAAAATAAGCCCCAATGCGACATACGAAGCAGCGCAGCTCGATGGTGGGATACTGGTTTGAAAAATAAATGTTCTTGCATGATTCAGCAGGAAGTCAATTAGAACCCTCGTTCCAGAGACAAAACCACCTTCTGTTCCCACTGCTTTACTGAGGGTACCAACAACGACATCGGGTAAGACATTGAAGTGTTCACTTGTACCTCTCCCATGTTCCCCTAATACTCCGGTTGCATGGGCATCATCAACAATAACGTAGGCTCGATAGTACTTTGCGAGACTCATTATCTTATCTAAAGGTGTAATCGTACCATCCATACTAAATACTCCATCTGTTACAATAAAACGTCGCTCATAAGATTTTGTGGCTTTCAATTTCTCCTCTAGATCAGTCATATCAATATGGTTGTACACAACTGTATCTGCTTTTGAAAGCTGGCATCCATCGATAATACTAGCGTGGTTTAATTGATCGCTAAAAAGTACGTCTCCTTTTTCAGGTAAGGAAGTAAGTACGGCGATATTTGCTAAATATCCACTTGAAAATAATAGAGCTGCTTCTGTTTGCTTAAAGCTTGCGATACGTTCTTCGAGTTTCTCATGCCATTCCGTATTACCTGTAGTCAGTCTGGAGCCACTACTCCCTACTCCAAACTGATGCAAAATTGTTTCTGCTGCATAGATCAATTGTTTCTCATTCGCCAGACCTAAATAATTATTGGAAGAAAAGATCATTTGTTTCTTCCCATCAATATACATTTCAGGATGAGGCGCAGAGTTCATGGTTCGTAAGTGCCGATACAAACCGGCTTTTTTCGTCTCGTTTAATCGGGCACTTAACCATCCATCAAAGCTCACTACTTGTTACCTCATTGATAGCTTCTTTCATGATTGCTACCATGGCTTCCAGTTCTTCTTTTGTACTGACAAGAGGAGGCATAAATACAATCACATCTCCCATTGGTCTCGTTAACATCCCCAACTCTCTCATTTTTAGAGAGACCTGATACCCTACTCGCTTTTCATTAGGATAGGCTTCTTTTGTTTCCTTTGATTGAACGAGCTCTATTCCACACATAAAACCAAGCTGCCTAATATCTCCAACATGTGGGAGGGTATCTAGTTCATGTAGAATTGCATGAAGGGCCTCTGATTTTTGAGCTACTTGCTCAGTGATTTTTTCAGATTCAAACAAACGAATATTTTCAATTGCTACTGCACATCCAAGCTGATTCCCCGTGTAAGAATGGCCATGGAAAAAAGTCTTTAATGTTTGGTAGTCATCATAAAATGCCTCATAAATCTCCTCTGTTGTAAATGTCACTGCAATCGGTAAATATCCACCTGTAATTCCCTTTCCAGCTGCCATTAAATCAGGTTGAACTCCCTCATGGTCACAGGCAAACATCTTTCCTGTCCGACCAAAACCTGTGGCAACTTCATCAACGATCATTAAGATGTCATATTTAGAACAAAGTTCACGGACACCAGCTAAAAAACCTTCTGGCATCACGGTTATGCCCCCAGCCCCTTGGACCATCGATTCAATCGAAAGTGCAGCTATTTCTTCGTGGCTTTTAACGAGTAGCTGTTCGAGGGTTTGTAAACATTCATCACGACATTGAGCAGGATCGTCCAATTCCGAGCGATACACGTTCGGAATTGGCGCGTTGAAACTCTCAAACATTAAAGCACCATATACTTGGTGAAAAAGATCAATGGAACCAATACTTACTGCACCAACCGTATCGCCGTGATAACCATTTTTCATCGATATAAATTTTTGTTTCTCTGGTCTTCCTATGTTCTTCCAATATTGAAAAGCCATTTTTAAAGCAATTTCCATGGCTTCTGCTCCACTATCAGAATAAAAAACGCGTGTCAATTTTTCAGGACTTAATTCTATTAATTTTTCAGCAAGCTCAGTTGCGGGAACATTCGTCATGCCTAGTAATGTTGAATGAGCAATCTTTTCTAGCTGATTTTTAATTGCATTGTCTAACTCTTTTTTTCGATGCCCGTGTACATTAAGCCAAACAGAAGAAAATCCATCAAAGTATTCCTTACCATGAATGTCTTTTACTTTAATCCCATCACCACTTTCAATAATTAAGGGGTCCTCATCATAATCTTTCATCTGAGTAAATGGTAACCAAAGGTGTTTTTTGCTTTTTTCAATTAATTCATGTGTCAATGTCATCTTCCTCCCATTTGATAAAAATTGGCTTTTTTTCTAAAAAATTGATGTATGTAGGTAAATCTCTTACGCCATCAACAAAGAAGATGCGACACCCTTGCTCATCTCCATATTCTTTTAACCTTGTAATACGTTGATAACCGAGCTTTTTATTGGCAACATATCCGGTAACATAATCAGGGTCATCTGACCAACATAATTCTGCGATCGTGGAAGGATGGTCGCATACCTTTGTAGCAATAGCAAGCGCCTCCTTTACTCTGGAACTTTTCGGCTGATTGTTCTCGTCAGTCCACTTCTCAAAATTAGCATTCAACCAATCTATTCTTGAAACTCGGACCCCTTTTTCTGAATTATTATCAATCCGTTCACCCGAATGAATATCAAATAATATAGCTCCTCTAATACTCGAATATTCAGGTATTTGTTTATATGCTTTATCAATAATTCTTTTCGGCACACCTGATTTTTCTAACATAGCCCGTGCCAAAGTCTTTCCATTTTCTACTGTTTCTACTTCATTTGTTTCGACCCTTAATGGCTTAACTAGCTTTATAGATTCATTTATAGATTCAAACTGAATTTGCATAAAGTCCGGTTTTCCTCTTGAGTGAGTTAAAGCTTTTTCCAACAAGGCATTCACTGATTGTTTTATGTTGCTATAGGTTGAAAGTACTTCCCCACCAGATATATGTTTTCCACCCTTTTTAAGTACTGTATTCTTAGCAGCTCTCATTCTAACACTATAATATTCTTCTTCTTGCATACCATGGATCCTCCCCTTTGTAATCCTTAACTCAACCTCCACTCCGATCGTCAACTCAATTTATTTAATGGTTGACGATATAACCATATGATTTTTAATTTATTTTGTCAATCCCCACAAAAGGAGAAGAAAGATACAACATAGTTATTCAACTAAGAATTCTAATTATGTTTAATTTATCAATAGTTGTAACTAGGCCACCCAGTTTCTCCAAAACACAAAAAAGCCCTCTGTTTAATGAGAGCAAAGAGGGATAAACCCTTCCTTTGATTCAATTAATAAAACCCGCCTCCCTTAGAAGAACGGGGCATAAAGACACTTCAACTGACTAATGCTAACCTTTATGGGGGTTAATTTATACTAATAAAGACTGTCACAACTATTGACCTAGTTTGACTTTTTTTGTGACAATCAATTATTCGCTAGTACCTATGATTCATTTTTAGAAGTTTTAGTTAACATAGTAAACGTTGTCAACCCACGTTATAATGGGCATTCAAATATCCCTTCACCTTCCCTCCTCTATTCAATATTGACGCACTTGTTCGAAAAGAATTAAATTTAAATAGAAGCATGATAGAATGATTACGATAAAAAAAACACAACTATTATATTGAAATTTTTCAATCTCCTTTCACTAGATGGTGGATCATTTAATGTTCTCCGTTCCTCTATTACTTTTTAGTAAAAAAATGTTGATCTGTATTTATTTGAAGGAAAGGAGCATCTTCACGTGAAAAGCATTCAAAGTCGCTTATTTCTTATGCTTCTAACTTTTATCATCCTACCTTATTTTTTATCTATTCTATTCATTTATGGACATACAAAAAATGATGTAGAACAGCACGAACTCGAAATTAGTCACAATCAAATGGAGAAATTTTCGGAAGAACTGGAGAAATACTTTAGTGATATGATCAATCTTCCGTACCTGATATATCGAAATCCTGATTTATTCCGGATTTTTAATAATGGTTTTGAAGAGTCGATTTATTTCAACCCAACTGCGATAGAAAAAAGCATGGAAAGTTTTTATCTCATGCGAAACGATATTCGCCAGGTTCGCTTTTATCTTGATAACAATAAAGAATCGATCACTGTTTATAATGCTATGGTTAGTGCTCGTAAATCTCAACCAGATCTAATGAAGGGAGATTTGATTAATAAACTGTATAACTCTAATCTAAAGTACATAATTGAGCCACCCCATCAGATTGAGAATTATAATAATGCTGCAATTG
The DNA here is from genome assembly GCF_002886185.1 of Salipaludibacillus neizhouensis. GTDB lineage: Bacteria > Bacillota > Bacilli > Bacillales > Salisediminibacteriaceae > Salipaludibacillus > Salipaludibacillus neizhouensis. The sequence goes on along the minus strand of NZ_KZ614148.1, from coordinate 158,725 downwards.
TTCCCCAGTCGGACAACACAGTGGTTTTGACGATTCACCATAAAATAGTAGACGTGCTTTCAAACGAATTCCTTGGAATAGTTACTTTAGATATCGATCTGGATACATTTGCACGCATATGTAACAACCTTGTTCAGCAGGATAAAGAATCTGTATTGCTTATTGATTCGGATGATAGGGTGATATACGCAAGTGATCCTTCCCTTATTGGTACATCTGCTACTCGTGATTTAAAACAGCAAATCGATACGACAGACGTTGATATTGGGGAAGACATTACCTTTTCTAAATTATTATCTGAACCATTAAACCAATGGAAATTAGTGAAGATAACCCCTAGTAAGGTATTACTCAATGATGTCAGGCAGACTGCTTATACAAACATTCTTGTTGGAATTTTAGTTGGAATTCTAGGATTATTAATGATAGGTATTATTGCATTCAGTATTACTCGTCCAATTAAACTCCTCAGCAAGAAAGTGCGAACAATAGAAGGAGGAGATATGGAGATTCCCTTTGATTGCAACAGAGAAGATGAAATCGGACATCTGGAAAAACACATGAATGAAATGATGAACCGGATCAACCTTCATATTGAGCGCGAATATAAGCTAGAAATTGATAACAGAAAAAATCAATTCAGAGCACTAAAGTCTCAAGTTAATCCGCACTTTTTATTTAACGCATTACAATCCATAGGTGCTGTTGCCTTAAGATCTAATTCTCCAAAAGTCTACCAATTGTTAACGTCCTTATCCAAAATGATGAGATACTCGATTCAAGCGGATCAATGGGTGTTAGTTAGGAATGAAATCGATTATATAAAGACATACCTAGCCCTTCAAATGGAGCGTTTTCAGAACAATATAAACTATTCTATTAACATAAACAAAAAGATACTTAATATGGAGATTCCAAGTATGATTCTTCAACCGCTCGTGGAAAATTTCTTTAAACACTGCTATGAAGAAGGTTTCTATGATGCCCATTTAAACATTTATGGTGATATACAAGGGGAATTTTTACACTTTGTTGTAGAAAATGACGGATCTAGCATGACACACTCGGAGCTACTATCACTAAGAGAAAACATCTATACAACTTCTTATGAAGAAACACATGCACACGAGCATATCGGTCTGAAAAATATTCATGATAGATTAGTGCTAAATTATGGACCAGGCGCCGCTTTAGAACTGGACACGATTCAGGGACAATTTTTTTTAGTTAGGATCATTATTCCTCTAAATCCAAAGGTTGCGAATAATTAGATTGTTTCATTTAAATAACAATCCAACCACATTTTTAACTAAAATATTCTACACATATCATAAGAGGAGGATGAAGACTTTATGAAGACTTTAATTGTAGATGATGAATTCCATGTACGTGATGTCATTCGCCATCTAGGAGAGTGGGAAAAATATGGTATTACAGATATTTTAGAAGCATGGAATGGTGAAGATGCAAAAATAATTATAGAGAGGGAAAATCCGGAGATCATCTTTACAGACGTAAAAATGCCTGGAATGAGTGGGATTGAAATAATCGATTGGCTGGATACCATTTCCTATCCTGGGAAAGTAGTTTTAATTACTGGGTATGATGACTATTCGTTTATGCGTAAAGCAATTCAGTGCAGTAGCTTTGATTATTTGTTGAAACCAATTGAACCTGTTGCATTTAATAAAACTCTGGAAGAAGCTGTTCAATCTTGGAAAAATGAAGAAGAGAATCGATACTACAAAGAGACAGGCGTTTATGAAGATGTTAAAAGGTTTCGTACGAATCAGGTAATTACGGAAGCTTGTGCGGGAGGACCTTTCGATAAGAACGAAATTTCTGTCTATCTTCCTCCAGCCGAGGAATACGATCTTACACTAATTTCCTTTTACAACATGCAACATTCTGCTCCTTATATACAATTACTAGCTGATGAGCTTGCTAAACGGCATTTAGGTTTTGCTTTTGCACTCCAAAACGATCATAGTCTTTGTTTGGTCATTACCGTGCAGGGCGAATGGTTACCGGTTGAGGAATGGATTAATTATCAATTTGACATCCCTATTCGTCTAGTTAGTGGTCCTCCATTGAAATCATTGGAAGATATCCCGAAATCTTTTCAATCTTTGCAAAAAGCAGTCGAAAATCAAAACTTTAGGTCCTTACACCGTTTGAACGATTTAGACGATGCCCGTCGTATGCAGGATATGGTTTCCTATGTAGAAATGTATTACCTGGAAGAATTGAGTTTAGAAAAACTGTCAAACCGGTTCTTTTTGAGTCGTGAACATATCTCAAGAAAGTTTAAGCAAGAAACAGGTATGCCCTTATCCAAATACATCATGAAACTAAGAATTACCCAAGCTAAATTTTGGTTATGTGAAACGGACGAAAGTATATACTCCATTTCCTTATTGCTCGGTTATCAAGATGAAAAGTATTTCTCAAAACTATTCAAAAAAATCGTCGGCATGACACCTTTTGTGTACCGAAATGACGTTAAAAATCTAAAAATCAGCAGTCAATAATACACTTTAGATCACACGAAAATTACTGGGGTGAAGCAATGAAAAAAGTGATATTATTCATAGTTTTTGTCAAGGCAATGAGTCTAACTCTTTCGGCATGTGAGACAAATACTGAGACGACAACAATAGAACCGGAAATTAAGCAACAAAAAATCACGTTGAACGTGCGGAATCCGAAAGTTGAGATTTCCACTCAGTTCGAACAAATGGTAATTGCTTATGAAATAGAAAATCCAAATGTCGATATTCGAATTCACACCGTAGGTGGCGCAAATGATGACCTTTCCGATCTAAAAGCACAGATTGCTGCTGGTAATGGTCCTGATATTTTCACAAACAGTGGATACGAAAAAGCTAAACTTTGGAGTAATTATTTGGAGGATCTAACAGACCAACCATGGGTTGAAAATGCATATGAAGATACGTTATTACCAATGAAATTCGACGGAAAAATATACGGAATGCCGGTTAACCTGGAAGGATACGGACTCATCTATAATAAGGATTTATTTAATAAGGCAGGCATTGATACGTTACCAAAAACAGTGGCTGAATTAATAGAAGTGGCAGAAAAATTGCAAAAAGAGGGCATTACTCCTTTTGCAACCGGATATTATGAAGAGTGGAAATTGGGGGTCCATTTACTGAATGTGGCTTTTGCACAACAAGAGGATCCATCTGCTTTTATAAAAGGCCTAAATGACGGAACTGAAAAAATTGATAGTAATCAAAAGTTCAAAGATATAATCAAGTTGTTGGATGTAACATTAAAATATGGGAACGATAATCCGCTAACAACGGATTATAATATGGAAGTAACTTTGTTTGCTGAGGGAACTGCAGCAATGATTCAACAAGGAAATTGGATTCAGCCAATGATTGATAAATTATCACCCAATATGAATATTGGGTTTATGCCAGTACCCATTAATAACCAACCTATCGATGATGCCTTGATAGTTAGCGTACCTAATTATTGGGTAGTAAATAAACAAACATCACCAGAGAAAAAGAAAGAAGCGAAGAAATTTTTAAACTGGATGGTTTCTTCAGAGCAAGGCAAAACGTTTATGACGGAACAGTTCAAATTTATTCCGGCTTTCGATCACATAGGGGATGACAATTTAGGACCGCTCGCGGATGAAACGATCCGGTACTACAAAGAAGGGAAAACATTGAACTCTAATTGGTTTAATTTTCCTGTTGGAGTACGAAATGAGTTCGGACTTGCCATCCAATTATACGTAAGAAAACAACTTAATCGTGACCAATTACTAGAAGAATTTCAGAAGTCTTGGGAGAAGGCTTCCGGTAAATAAATCCTAGTAATTAAAGTTTCCCCACTCTGTCATAGCAATCTTCTCCCCATTCTTACTTGTTTACATGTGAGAAAACCACAACACCAAGCCTAGCATGATCCAGCTTTTTGTTGGCTAAATAATTATGAGGTTGTCCCAAAGGTTATGGGTGAATCGGTATCAATATAAGACTAAATTTCAATCAATATATGCCATATCCATAGTTTCAAAACTAACCTATAATTTTTATTGTAGATGAAACACGCTGGAACAGTTACTAGTTTCCTAGAAACACCCGAATAGTAACCGTATCACGCAATTTCATCAAAACACATTACAGGGGGTAGAGACTATGAACGTTAGCATGCTTGTCAAACAAGCGACAGTAGTAGTAACACTTAGTACAGCTATATTAATAGGAGGGAGTGGGTCACCAGCTTTTGCGGGACAAAAAGACTCATTAGATCACAATGAAACTTATGGCACGTCACAAATCACTCGCTCAGACATGTACGATATGATTTCTCAACATGGCGATGCAAAATTTACCGTGCCACAGTTCGATGCATCCACAATTAAGAATATCCTTTCAGCCACAAAAACGGATGAGAATGGCAATGTAATCGATATGGATGTGTGGGATACATGGCCGCTTCAGAACTCTGATGGAACAGTGGCAGAATATAATGGCTACCATATCCTATTCGGTTTAGCAGGAGACCCTAAAGACGCTAATGACACATTCATTTACATGTTCTATAAAAAAACAGATGAAACTTCGATAGACGCATGGAAAAACGCTGGACGTGTATTTGATGATAGTGATAAATACAAATCAGACGACCCATATTTGAAAGATCAAGCAGAAGAGTGGTCCGGTTCTGCAACCTTTACTTCTGATGGAGAAGTTCGCTTATTCTATACAAACCGTACAGACTTTAATACGGATGCCGAACTTTATGGGAAACAAACGTTAACTACGGCGCAAGTCAACGTATCCGAACCAAAATCTGGGACACTTAAAGTAGATGGTGTAGAAGATCATAAGTCTATCTTTGAAGGCGAAGACGGTTCAGTCTATCAAAACGTTGATCAAGCTTTCGGCAGCGGTAATATAAACTTTAATGAGAACCATACATTTAGAGATCCTCACTACATTGAAGAAGATAACCGTAAATACCTTGTTTTTGAAGCGAATACTGGAACAGATTATGGTTACCAAGGAGAGGAATCGCTATTTAACAGAGCTTACTATGACAATAGCAATAAATTCTTCCAAGATGAAAAGAATAAACTTCTGCAAAGCCCAATAAAAGAATTAGCTACTTTAGCAAACGGTGCACTAGGTATCATTGAAATAAATGATGATTATACATTGAAAAACGTAATGAAACCGTTGATTGTATCGAATACTGTGTCCGATGAAATTGAACGTCCGAACATCTTTAAACAGAATGGAAAGTGGTATTTATTTACAAGTGTAAGAGGATCAAAAATGACCATTGATGGAATTGATGATGAAGACATTTACATGTTAGGTTACGTGTCAAACTCTTTAACTGGATCATACAAACCTTTAAATAAAACCGGAATTGTATTACACCAAGATCTTGATCCATTTGATATTACTTGGACATATGCTCACTATGCTATCCCTCAACTGGAAAGTGATAATGTAGTTATAACAAGTTACATGACAAATAGAGGTTATTTTGAAGACCATAAATCTACTTTTGCTCCAAGCTTTACACTTAAAATTAAAGGGGCAAAAACATCTGTTGTTGAAAATGGTATTCTTGAACAAGGTCAAATAACAATTACCGAATAATCTAATATTTATCTATTATTTTACCGGGTGATATAAAAAGAAGAAAATGTCAGTGATGAATTGGCATTTTTTTTTTTGTCATAAAGAAAGTTTGACAATATCATTAGAATAAATATAAAAAATAGGAATAATCAAAAACGTGGTGAGTTACTTGGATAAAATATTTTTTAAAAAGAACGGATATAAGTTATTTGGTTTATTAATACTCGGTTTAATTATAATTATTATTGCCGGTTTATTAGAACATCTCGTCTCTAAGCCAAGTGAACCAATAGCAGATCATCATATAAATGAGTCTCAAGAGGCAACAATGGAGATTGAAGAGCAATCATATCGAGCTAACTACCATTTTACTACGCCCGACAAATGGAAAAACGATCCTCAGAGGCCGATTTATATAGACGGAAAGTATTATTACTATTATCTTTATAATGGTGATTACCCTAATGGAAATGGTACAGAATGGCGACTTGCAACATCAGAGGATTTGTTGCATTGGAGTGATGAAGGGGTAGCCATTCCAAAATATACAAATGATAATGGGGACCCATGGTCGGGATCTGTCGTTGTGGACGAGGAAAATACAGCTGGTTTTGGAAAAGACGCTTTTGTGGCGATTGTGACACAGCCCTCTAAAGATGGCGGCAAACAGGAACAATTTCTATGGTACAGCACTGACAAGGGAAAAACGTTTACCTCCTACAGTGACGATCCTATAATGCCAAATCCAGGTATAGATGATTTTAGAGACCCGAAAATCGTCTGGGATGATAATAATCATAAATGGATAATGGTCATGGCAGAAGGAATGAAAATAGGTTTTTATGAGTCTCACAACTTGAAAGATTGGCATTATACGAGTAGTTTCTTGACGGAAAATATCGGACTTGTGGAATGTCCAGATCTTTATGTGATGCGTGCCGATGACGGAACATTAAAATGGGTCTTAGGTGTCAGTGCAAATGGAAAATCGGTTGGTAAACCGAACACTTACGCCTATTGGACTGGAAACTTTGATGGAATGGAATTCATATCAGATCACAATGAACCACAATGGTTAGATTATGGCTTCGATTGGTATGGCGGAGTAACGTTTGAAGATGGAACAGAAAGCGATAAATACAACAAACGTTATGCAATCGCGTGGATGAATAATTGGGAATATGCCAATAATACCCCGACACTCCAAGAAGGTTTTAACGGAATGGATTCCATCGTTCGGCAGATTGAACTAGTGCATGAAGATGACAATTTGTATCATTTAGTTTCACAACCGGTCGAAGTATTGAATGAATTAACACAAACAACAGATTCTTATAAACATATCGAGGTAAACGGTACTGAAACACTTGATGTCACAGGTGATGTATATCAATTAGAAACGGATATCTCTTGGTCAGAGATTAATAATGTAGGCTTACGCCTTCGAGAGTCAGCAGATCAAACGCGCCACGTTGACGTAGGGATTTTTGTAGAAGAAGAATACTCTTACGTCAATCGTGATTTTACAGAACACCCAGACAAAAGTAACCAAAATGTTGAAAGTATGGCACCATTTGATGCTAGCAAGGAACATGTTCACTTAAAGATCCTCGTTGATAAAACAAGTATTGAAGTCTTTGTGGGTGATGGAAAGATCGCTCATTCAAGTTTAATTTTCCCGGAATCAGATGACAAAGGAATCACCATATTCTCCGAGGGTGGCAAAGCTAACTTTAACAATATTAAAATAAAACACCTTGGTTCAATTGATTGAACCAAGGTGTTTTACGGTCAATGTATTGTGCCTATCACTTGTCGAGTCTGCTAAATAAACACAATATAGTTTTACAACATAAAAAAAGTGCTTGTCCTATCGCTTTGTTGCGAGGGGCAAGCACTTTTTTAATCCTACTCGTTTCAATAAGGAAATAACTGTTTTTCTTCAAAAGCTACATCGGCAAGTAGCTTGGTAAAAATTCTCTGGATAACTAGAAGGACGACCTGCTCGCCTCGACCACTTGTTGTCCTTCTTAAAAATAACTTTTCATTGTACGTCTTGTCTAACAGAATCAACTTTACATCTTCAACTCTTGCAACATTCAAAAAATCATACATTTCTTGAATATTGCTACTGATGTTAAATAAGCTATGCAAGCTAATCTTCGATCTAATTCCATTAAGAAATAAAGAAGTCTTTTTTGTTAGCATAGAAACACTCCTAACCATTAATTAGTCATTACTATACGTTTATGAGAAATAAAGTGTCATTTTTATCTTTATGTACAAGAGAAAAAACTTATTGTCCGAAACTATCCATTACACTAACATTTGGCAATATATAATCTATACTGTATTCTCCACCAAAAGTATCGTGATCTCCTGAATCGAATACCATTCCAATCTTAATAATTTTCCTTGTGACTCTTTAAGATTGTCTGTTGCCTCCTCCTTTGCTCTTAAATAAATTACATGGAACTGGAATTGAAAAAATTCCTTCATTACTGCAAATTTTCAACGCAAAAAAACGACTATACTCCTCGTTAAGACGAGAAATAAAGTCGTTGATAACATATGTATGGTGGAGCCAAGGGGGCTCGAACCCCTGACCTCCACGCTGCCAGCGTGGCGCTCTCCCGTCATGGTTAGTTACACTGCCCCAAAATCCATACTCTAGTAAACTTACTAATATTATACTATCTTCAACAAAATTATGTTTTAATAACCTAAAAATGAGTATTGCGGATAAATTGAGCCAGTAAATGCGGAACGAGAGCCACTATTGATTACAGCCATAAGAATGTTCCACATCTGCAAAGTTTTATACCAGCGATGCCTTGGCTAAATCCTAACATCATTGACTTTCCTAATGCATTTGTATTGATATTAACTTGTAAGTGTTTAATTTCTATTGCAGTTAACGGTCTAAACTTACCACCTATGACGGAAATAAATGATTCTTTTTCTACGAAATCAACTTTCTGAGGATACGGAATAGTAGGAGCTGAAATTGGTACCCCTTTAGAACTTAATAAATGTAGTCCTTTTTCATAGGTCGTCATGGTATTGTTCAAAGCCATTTTAAAATAATCAACAACATCTTGTCTGGACGAAGTTGAAAGAGCATCTCCGTAGATTAATAAAGCAGCTCTAGACATTTGTGTAATGTAAAATAACATAAATATATCACTAAATAGACGTGGCGCTTCCTTTCGAATTATCCTGTTCTCCAAATCCTACGGGCATCGGTATGTTTTCTTTAGAATAAATTTCTTTTATTATCCTTAAATTTCTTTTGTGAATTATCTAATGCGAATTTCAAAAAATCTTTAATCTCATCATCTTCAACAACTTGGAGATGATGTTCGAAAACACAACTAAACAAAGAATCCCCCAGGTAATTGGAAAATAAATCTCCTAACTCCGAGGCATTTAACATTTTGTTTTGTTGATGCTCTTTAATTTGACCCAATACTTCCTTTTCAGTTTCAGAAAATGTGTTTGTTTCCAATGATACTGACCCTCCTAAAATGATATAGAATTAGTAATTCCGAACACCTTAAAATTATTAGATCCGCTAAGATTATTGAGTTAATTTTTACGAAACTATTCCCGTTAGTGACATAACAGCGAATCAAAACTTGTTCAACTATTGCAACTCCGTTAATTTAATAAATTTTTTCTAAGAATATTTGTATTTTCTTTGTCTAATTCTCCATAGCCTTCTTTCTCATTATTACTGACAATTTCTGCTGCACCTGCACCTGCACCTGCACTTTCATTAAACCAAATTTCGTATTCATACAATCTTTCAGGCATATTTTCGTCAAATTCGAGAAATAAAGTTGCTTTTACATTTGCTTTTCTAGCCATGTTAATCACTGTATAGGGAGACCATTTAATATCTTCGAATGCTTTCTTTAACAACTCAATTGATTCATTATCTGTTATCATTACAACTTCTTCGTAATCCCCTTCTTTATCAACCTTTTGAACATCCACTCTTGTTAAAACCCCTTCTTCTTGTCCAGAACAAGCAGCTAACAACATAATTGTAAAAAGAAAAATAACGCTCATTGTTTTTTTCATATACATACACCTCCATAAAATTAAACGTTATTCTTACTTAAATAGTTCCATTTTTTTTAAACTATCCTGCTCGTTAATTTAAGATCAATCTTTCACAAACAACTAATCCAACTCCTTCATCTGTTCGATAAAGCCGAATTGTTTAAAATGATATTTTATTGAACTTTATGGTCGGAATGCTTATTCTCAAAAATGGTTGAATGAAATGGAATTTTTATAAGCCCATTTACATAAGAGACATACCCAAAGTAATAAAAAATGCATATTATTTAATTGACTAACTAATTGGGAGGAATCTTATGTATAACGATAATTATACAAACGAGATCCATAATCAAAATGATGAAGTTTATCAAAATTTAGATAGCCTAGAACGACAATATCAAACGCAACATGCACCTTTTCATAGACCAAGATTTCCCTGGTGGTGGTTATTACCACCATATTACGCACCATATCCACCATATTACCCGCCGTACTACCCACCATACTACCCACCATACAGACCACCTTATTACCAAGGATACTAATTTCCTTCAAAGCGCTATCGCATGTAGCGCTTTGTTTTTTTATTACATGAAATCACTTTTTCATAAAAACAAGCCAATGTCTTCCTTATTTGTCCATGATTAATTCGACTGTTTTTTCTATCTATCCGCAATCAAACTACATCGTTTTTACCTTATTACATAAGATGTACTATCCCTTATGAAAGGGGGGGTTTACTAATGGGTGATTATGGATGTAAAAAAGACTCTAGTTTTGCGTTAATTGTAGTCTTATTCATTTTGTTAATTATTGTCGGTACAGCTTTCGTTAAACATTACTAAAATTTTTTGATGCGAGCGATTCTAAATAAGCGCTCGCTTTTTATATCCCCATTTCTGATTTGCATGATTCAATTTTTTATAACTACGGTTTATCGGTCAAATCCACCTAAAAAGTGAGCTGGTTTTTCATCATTCTTGTTCCACTGGGGTTTGTATGTTCAATAAGAAGAACGGAATCCTTTGTGGAAGGATTCTCCCCAATAGTTTAAGTGAAAAATTTCACAAAATCATATATTTTCTATATCACTTTAACATAAATTTCCCAATTAATTTTCAAAATCTTAGGAAATACTCTTCATACAGATAGGTAAGGGTTTGAAGTTATCGCTCCCTTTTCCCCCTGTTCACAACGTACGTGAGACTTTCACCTCATACGGCGTTCCAACTAATCCATTTCATTTATTCATAGATACATTTGAAACAACTTGTATCTCAGCGTCTTCCGTTTTAATAAGTCGGTGCCACCCTTGGGTGGTTAACCTCTATTAGTCTTACAAGAACCTTATTAATCGATAAAGAACTGTCTTACATGATTAAATAAACCTTCATTAGTCTAGTGGCTATCCCTCCATGTGGATTAGACATTTCATTGGTACTATGCCACCACTTTCACTGATATAAAGATAAGTTATCATAATAGCTATTTTCACTATTATTTTCCCTTTCAACGCTTCTTAAGAAGTAAGCCCTCCACGTTATCAGCTTACAACGTTGAATTATATCTATTATGGAATGAACTTAGGTGCTTCCTGTAAGCCTGTTAGCGTTTATATGCCTGTAACATATCATGGATTTTCATAATTGCTAGTCTTACTCATCCACTGCTAACTTCACCCTTAGTGATATACACATTTCTGTGTATTGCCAGTCTAGACCCGTATATTCAGAAGTTCGTCAGCTTAACCTTTTCTTATAGGTTTCTTTGCATTCTCACCGTATTCATTCAACTCAAGCATCATGATTTACACCACTCCCGCGAGTAGGTTTTCGTCAGCCGGAACTGTTACGGTAAATTCTTATGCCTTTTCACCGAGCTTATAACACTATCAGTCTTACTCATTCAAGTGCTAATCGACTTAGAGAGAACCCTTCCGGGCGTTACCCCATCATTTGATTCTTCGATATAATCCTTCAATTCCATAAGGAATTGCCTAGCCTTTACCGGAGTGATGTGACCATCATCCATTTAAACTAGAAACATTTCGCACAACAAACTGGCCCGTTTGTGGAGGACTGATCTATTGAAAGTCAATCAAATCTGTATAATAACTATAATATTTTTGATACAAAAACTATGCTTTTATTTCTTTGACTATCCAGAAGGTATGAAGTGGTAAACAGTCTGTCATCATTGGCTGCAGTTAACTATCGTAAAATACAAAATAAGAAACTTTGACAAACAATTTGCCACACAGTAAAAGGGCTACTCTACTTTGCCTAAGTCAGTGCAATTTCGGTAGTCCGCCACCACCATTGATTTAACTTGCAGTCAACAGAAAGCATTTTCGCTATGGCTCTTGCTCTATTCCATAAAAGAATAGTTCTATTAGTGGCTCTCTGTTTCGCAAATGATGGCTCAAAAGTATGCAATATTCATCAGATCGATAAACACATTTTTCCTTTGCACGTTTATACTTCTTTCAAAAACATTTAATAACAATAAAAATACTCTTGTTTTCAATATGTTTTATGAAAGATTAAACTCCTAAAAATATTACATCTCTTAGAATTGTTCAACCCAAAAAAACGACACCATTCCTCGTAAAGACGAAGAATAGCGTCGTTGATAACCTATGTATGGTGGAGCCAAGGGGGCTCGAACCCCTGACCTCTTGTCTGCCAGACAAACGCTCTCCCACTATGTTTAGTTGCACTGCCCCCAATGAATACAACTCTAATCGCAACACTATTGATTACGTTCTATTAATTACATAATCACCTAGCTCAAAATAATTAAATATCTACTGCTACAGTACATGACACAGGTCTATTTGGGTTGAAATGACAACTTACAGTTAATTATTTATAAATAATACCACCATTTGATCGATTTCTCTGGCTATCTTATGTTTTGAATTCATTATCTATTATATGTTCAATAAACCAATACATTATTTCTAGTAGATTTTTAAATTTCTTTTAACTCTTGACAGAAAGCGCCTTATTTTGTAATAAGGATTGTTACTGATTCTATCTGGCGAGACCTATATGATCTGCTGAAGAATGAAGTGCAATTTGCAAACATTTATTACATTAAGAAAAATAGAAGTATAATTAAGCCATTTTAAATTTAGGGGCAGCTATGTTTATAAATTGTTTTCAAGAAAAGCTTTAACAGAAAAAACTTCTATTTTAAAAAGCTGTTATGAAGAAAAATGAAATGTTTAGCTAAAAAAGATGGTGTATATGGTATGTCATTTTGAAGCCACGAAATAATCACACCTATTAAAGCTGATGAATTGTACCATACTATGATATCTTTTGGAATGCCTGCTTTTACAATAGAGGATTCCCCCATTTTTCCCTCTAGCATTAAGACAATTTTGTCGCTTAATAACGTATTTAACCGCTCTCGAAAGATTGGAACTACTTTTGATGCAAGAGTAATTTTATAAAAATCTGCGTCTTCAGATATGTGTACAAGTAATTTTTCTAACTTTTTTCCATTTTTTAATGGATTATCAAACACATGTTTAATGTCATCAATCATATCGTCTGCCATCTTTTCCTGCATGTCAGGAATGTCACTATAGTGTAAATAAAAAGTAACACGATTAATGGTTGCTCTTTCTGCCAACCGATTTACAGTAATTTTCTCTATATCCATTTCTTGAAGTAATTCAATAAAAGCATCTCTCAGTAGTTTACGAGTACGAATTTTACGTGGATCAGTTATAGAGTTTTGTCTGTTCACCTTAAATACCCCTTTCATTATCCGATTGAAAGCTACAATTATTAATTATCTGTCTAATATTTTATTGGTAAACGACATAAGTTCCTTGTTATGTAAACTAATTTACACTTTAGAGCTATGTGTAGGTTGTATAGACCGTTTATTGTAATGTAGGCTATTTAATATGATGTTGATTATACTACACATTGTAAATTAGTTCTACATACAGAAAGGAGAATTTGGTTTGAATAAAAATAAATCAACAGATGACCTGATTACAAAAAAGAACATTATTGTGTTTATTATGATTTTAGGAACTTTTCTTACTGCACTTAATCAAACGGTCATGAGTGTTGCTACTCCGGAATTAATGAAGGATCTTAATATTGAAGCATCAACTGCTCAGTGGCTAACCACAGGGTATATGCTGGTGAATGGTGTTTTAATTCCAATTACTGCCTTTTTAATTAAACGCTTTACTACCCGCCAACTATTTCAAAGTTCAATGATACTTTTTCTTGCCGGCACAATCGTTTCAGCAATAGCCTTCAATTTTCCAATCTTACTAATTGGGCGAGTGATTCAAGCAGCTGGCGCTGGAATTATTATTCCTTTGCTCTATAATGTAGTTTTAACACTCTATCCTCCAGCAAAGAGAGGAACTATCATGGGTATGGTGACGTTTGCGATTTTATTTGCACCAGCAATTGGCCCAACTCTAGCCGGCTATGTTCTAGATATCTCCTCTTGGAAAGTATTATTTTATGGGATGATTCCTTTTGTTGTGATTGTCATTGTTTGCGGTCATATTTATCTGCAGAACGTGTCGAAAACGGTGCGTGCAAAGGTGGACACTAAAAGTGTCATCATATCAACAATTGGTTTTTCAGGTTTATTATACGGTTTTAGTGTAGCAGGTAACAGTGGCTGGTTAAGTTTGGAGGTAATTGTTCCTCTTGTTGTAGGAGTCCTGAGTCTTGGTCTGTTTACATGGAGACAGTTAGTGTTGGAAAGTCCGCTTCTTGATCTACGGACCTTTAAATACAGTACGTTTACCTTGACTAATATAATAAATATAGGAATAACAATTATTATGTACGCAGATATGATACTGCTGCCACTCTATCTTCAGGATGCTCGAGGCTACTCTGCTATGGAGGCCGGTATATTAATGCTCCCTGGCGCACTTCTGATGGGCTTGTTAAGTCCTGTATCCGGAAAGCTCTATGACCGGTATGGAGCAAAATGGATTACTATAATTGGAATCATCATTACCATAGTTACAACAATTCCATTTACAGTATTGTCTGACTCAACGAATTATAATTATCTTCTCTTAATGTCTACTGGTCGACGAATCGGAATGGCTTTACTTATTACACCAATACAAACAGCTGGTTTAAATCAGATCCCATCTGCACTTAGTGCGCATGGCGTCGCGATATGGAATACAAGTAGACAAGTAGCTGGAGCGGTCGGGACTTCTCTACTTGTAACTGTCATGACTATCAGTACAAATGCAAACCTTCAGGATCAAATGTCTGTTGGAAAAACTAACGGTGAGATACCACAAAATATGTTAACGGCAGCTTCCATACAAGGAGTCAATGATGCTTATTTAGTGATTGTCATTATTGGAATCATTAGTTTAGTTCTTTCATTCTATATCAAAAGTGGATATATATATACAGACGAAATACAAAAAAGACAAATGGAAAGTTGAAAAGGTAATCAATAACAGATTCGTAAAAAACAATCTAGTTTGCAGCTCTATAAAACTTTTACTCATCGGTACGAACAGTTTATAAAAGAAACTTTAACCAATGATAAGAACTATTGAAACCTGTGTAAAAAATATATTTACACAGGTCACACGTAGACAAACTCGTATTCAAAGAGTTTGTCTACAGACTGAGAGGCATTCACAATCGAATGCCTTTTGTTTTTGATCAACTAATTATTGACAAGGAAATAAAATATTCATATATAATGATTAATTAGTGTGTTTCTAGTTAAAAATTCGAGAATTTGGAGTGGGTAAATTGTTAGATGAAAATGCTCTTATAGAAGATAATATTTTTGACAACCTTCCAATTTATAGATATCGTATTTTATTTTGGGTTGTTTTAGTATTTATTGCTGCTATCTTTTTGCAATTTTTAGAAGAAGTCATTTACGTTCAAACTGTGTTTTTCACAATGTTAATGATCCTCCATTTAACGCTACATAGCTTTTCAGGTAGCTTTAAAAACAATTATGCTTGGTTTTACTTTTTCCTACAATGTACTATCATATTTGTTTCAGCATTCATTATGCCACACGGGGCTCCTGCAGTGTTACTTGGTTTATTACCAATATTAATTGCTCAAAGTATCCATATATTCAATCACTCTCTCAAAGTAATTTTTGCTGTGGTGCTGTTATATTTACCTTATTCTTACGCAATTAGTGTAAATTATGGAATTCAAGAGCTGCCATTTTTTATTCCGATTTTATTTTTTATTATGGCTATCGCTGTGTTTTATTCAATTCTTTATGTGCGACAAGCAAATGCTTGGCGCCGGATGCAATATTATTTATATGAATTACAAATGGCAAATCAAAAAATTGAGGATCTAACAATTGTAAGTGAGAGAAAGCGTATCGCCAGAGATTTGCATGATACATTAGCACAGGGCCTTGCTGGACTTATTATGAGATTAGAAGCTATTGATATCCATCTTCAAAACGAAAATACTGATCGGGCAAAAGAAATTGTCCAAGAATCTATGAGTCAAGCAAGAGAAACGCTTCAGGATGCAAGGGAAGCAATAGATAATTTAAGATCCGATTCTGTTACTGAATTGAACTTTGTTCATGATGTAGAAAAGGAAATTTTAAAATTTACTGAAGCAATATCTATTGAGGTGAATAGATCTTTTGAGTCATTGCCACCATTATCAAGTCTCATTAAACAACATTGCATATACGTTATAGGTGAGTGTCTAATGAATATAGCTAAACATGCACAGGCAACTAATGTGAGCATTTCAATTTGTTGTAAAAAAGCGGAGTCAATAATTATTAAGATCGAAGACAACGGTGTGGGCCTCAATACAAGCAAAATAGGTAAGCAGGTTGGACATTACGGTTTGATAGGTCTGAATGAACGAGTTCGAATATTAAATGGTGAAATTGATATTAAAAGTGAAAAAGGAAAAGGAACAAGAGTATTTGTAAAAATTCCTCTTACTGGATCAAAGAAAAAAGATGAAAAATAATAAAAGTTTTGATTTGCCCAAACGTGCTTAAGGTTCATGGGCTTTTGTATGATTTATTTAAATTTCTTTACCTAATCTAATAGTACAAACGAACTTACTTTATTAGAGAGTGAAAGAAAATATATCTAGAGATTATGGTTAGCTAAGGTGGATTAGCAGGTGAAAATAGTGAGAAAGGTATGAGTTTCAATAAAATAGGTAGTATGAGAGTGATTCTTTTTCATAAATAGTTAATACCCGATCGTACAGTTGGTACATACCCAATTGTACGATTTTTTATATTGTTTAGTGCTATATAATGTGGATTAATAACAAAAGTGCTTT
This sequence comes from Salipaludibacillus neizhouensis, assembly GCF_002886185.1. Taxonomy (GTDB): domain Bacteria; phylum Bacillota; class Bacilli; order Bacillales; family Salisediminibacteriaceae; genus Salipaludibacillus; species Salipaludibacillus neizhouensis. The sequence continues at coordinate 141,693 of NZ_KZ614148.1, read as the reverse complement.
AAATGAGTTAGCACTTTTGGTAAAAGGGGGAGTTTAAAAGTATCTCATCGTGTTGATCCGATAACTACGAACAAGCAGGAAAAAACTAAATGCTTAACATTGAAGTAACCTTATTAAAAGAAAAGAGCTTGTATTGAGGTAAGTTTTTCTATTTCTCTTTAGGGAAAGTACAGGGTTTATTAGATTCTACTGAAATTAGAGGAGGTTTAAGATGCAGAATAATGAAGTAGTTGATATTACTATTATTGGAGGCGGACCAGTGGGGATGTTTGCAGCTTTTTATGCAGGGATGAGGCAAGCATCTGTAAAGATCATTGAAAATCTTCCACAGCTTGGCGGGCAGCTTTCAGCATTATATCCAGAAAAATACATTTACGATATTGCAGGATTTCCAAAAGTACGAGCTCAAGAACTCATAGACAATTTACAGGAACAAATGAACCTATTTAAAGAAAAAACGGAACTATGCTTTGGGCAATCAGTTCAGCAGATTGAAAAGGTTAATGGAGTATTTACCATTCACACTGAAACGGGAATGCATTTTTCAAAATCAATAATTATTACAGCAGGGAACGGTGCGTTTCAGTCAAGGAAATTACCTATTTAGATACCACAAAATCTGGATGATACGAACGTTCATTATTTTATTAATGATTTAGGTAAATTCTCCAATAGAAAAGTCGTTGTTTTTGGAGGTGGAGATTCAGCGGTTGATTGTTCCTTAATGCTAGAGCCGATTGCTGAAAAAGTTACACTCGTTCATCGACGTGATAAATTTCGTGCACACGAGCATAGTGTTGCTCTTCTTGAAATATCAAAGGTGGAGATTCTTACTCCTTATGTACCGGTTAGTTTAGAAGGACAGAGAGCTTTAGAAATAGTCATCCTTAAAGAAGCAAAAGGAGATACCGAAAAAGAGATTGAGGCAAACGATGTGCTCGTCAATTATGGATTTGTTTCGTCACTAGGACCTATCAAAGGATGGGATCTTAATATCGAGGGAAACTTGATTGTTGTGAACTCGAAGCAGGAAACAAATATTGAAGGAATCTACGCAGCATGTGATATTTGTACGTATGATGGAAAAATAAATCTCATTGCAACAGGTTTTGGAGAAGCTGCGACAGCGGTAAGTAACGCAAAGGTTTATATTGAACCATCAGCAAAAGTCCAACCATTGCACAGCACAAGCTTAATGGAAAAGAAGGACAAATCCCGTGTAAGAAAAAATATTTTTTACAGTGGAAAATGGGTGACCAATGTATGTGGTGAATCAAGAACATGCGTCGCGTGTGGAGTAGCAGCATTATTGAAAATACAAGTAGATTTTCACATCAAAACATTGACACCTTTATATAGGTAGGACATTTTGAGGATCCCTAGCACCAGAGCAAGGGTTATTAGGGGTACTAAGTGGAAAGAGCAGAGCCAATCCATTTTCAATATTCGCACAAACTAGAGAAATTGGATCAGTTGTACGATTGCCGTTTCCAATTGATTAACCCGTAAATATTGGGAGGTAAAAATGACTATAAAGTATACATTTGTAAATCAAAATACATGTATTGCCTGTGGTGCTTGTGGAGCAGCTGCACCCGCTATTTATGATTTTGATGATGAAGGAATCGCCTTTGTCAGGTTAGATGGTAACCAAGGTACATGCGAAGTATCTGAGGAACTGTGGGATGAGATGGATGATGCTTTTGAGGACTGTCCGACTGATTCCGTTAAAATATTAGATCGTCCCTTCACACAGAGAGAATAGTTATAAATAAATACCTTACAGTATAAAGAAGTAAAAGGGTGCAAATATTCTAGGAGGCTGACATAATGAATAAAGAAATAATAGATATGCAAGAAATCACAAAATTTCAATCTAAATCCGAAGAGTTTTGTCCAATGGATTGGTATAAGAAAATGCTAGTAAATGAACCAATATACTACAATAAAGAAACAGATACATGGAATGTTTTTAAATATAAAGATGTCAAACAGGTCTTAAGTAAACATGAATTCTTTTCAAGTGTAGGAAATAGATCAACAGTTGCTGTAGGCGCGAATAATAAAGAAGGACAGATCCCAGAAAAAGTAAATGTTGCTGGGAGCGATCCACCCAAACATCAAAAATCTCGTTCCCTATTGTCGGCAGCATTTACTCCTCGTAGCATAAAAAACTGGGAGCCTCGAATCCAGGAAATTGCCAATAAACTGGTGCATGACATGGAGGCAAACAGCACTGTTGATATTGTTCAGCAATTCTCAGGACTCTATCCAACCATGGTAATGGCTGACTTGATTGGAGTTCCTTCAACTGATAGTCTTAGGTATAAAAGATGGGTTGACGTTCTTTTTCAACCTTATACAAAAGGAAAAGAACAAGAAATTGATGAGAAAAAACAGAACGCTGCTCGAGAATATTTTGAATACCTGTATCCTCTTGTTATTCAAAAACACTCAAATCCTTCTGATGATATTATTTCGGATTTGATAAAAGTTGAGTTAGAAGGTGAAAGATTTACTGATGATGAGATTGTTCGAACAACTATGCTTTTACTAGGAGCTGGGATTGAAACAACTGGTCATATGATTTCAAGCATGTTTTATTCTCTATTGTATGATGATACAACCTTATACGAGCAATTAAGAAACGACCTGGAACTCGTTCCAAATGCTGTGGAAGAAATGCTTCGTTATCGATTCAATATATCTAAAAGAGAACGCTTCGTAAAACAGGACAATAATATTTTAGGTGTGGAACTGAAAAAAGGTGATGTAGTGATTGCGTGGATGAGTGCAGCAAATATGGATGAAGAAATGTTCGAAAATCCATTTGAATTAAATATACATCGACCAAATAATAAAAAACATTTAACTTTTGGTAATGGCCCACATTTTTGTCTAGGAGCGCCGCTTGCGAGGTTAGAATTGAATATTGCCTTAAAAACATTTTTACAAAATTTTTCACAAATAGAACCTGTTCAATCCTTTAACTTAGAAGAGAATCTAACTGAGTCTGCTCCAGGTCAGTCTTTAGTTCATTTACCTTTAAACGTGTACCAATAATAGATTTATTGTGAAAAATAATTTAAAGCATAATGATTTATTCTGCCCGAATATAGGGATCATATTCGGGTTATTTTTTTTCTTAATTAATAAAATAACTATTATTCCGCACGCTTAAAACAGTTGATTTGCCTCATTGGGCATAAGTATATTGCCCGAAAGTACGATATATAAATTAGCCATTCTTGATAGAATATTCATATACAAGATTCACATTTTAGAAAAACACCAAAAATCTAATCAACGGGGTGTCGTAAATGAAACTTAAAGACAAAATAGCGATTGTAACAGGAGCAGGCTCAGGAATGGGAAAAGCGATTGCGATAGTTTATGCCCAACACGGTGCTAAAGTAGTAGTTTCAGATATTAATGAAGATTCAGCAAATGCTACGGTGGAAGAAATTAAATCAAATGGTGGAGAAGCGGTAGCAGTTTTTGCTAACGTTGCAAATGAAAAGGATGTTCAAAATCTTATAGACAACTGTATTGAAACATTCAATACAGTTGACATTTTAGTTAATAATGCTGGTATTATGGATAATTTTATTCCTGCTGGCGAAATTGAGGATGAAATGTGGGAAAGAGTATTTGCTATTAATACTACAGGTGTCATGCGCACAACTAGAAAGGTATTACCTATCTTTTTAAAGAAGGAACAAGGTGTTATTGTTAATATTGCATCAAATGGCGGACTTCAGGGAGGACGTGCTGGTGCAGCATATACCGCCTCAAAACATGCGGTTCTTGGTTTCACAAAGAATACTGGATTTATGTATGCGAAAAGTGGAGTCCGATGTAATGCAATTGCACCAGGAAGTGTGGAAACAAATATAGCTGCTACATTAACGAATGTTAGTCAATTTGGTATGGAAAGATCTAGACCGGGGATGGCGACTAACCCACGTTTAGGACAACCAGAGGAAATTGCAAAGGTAGCTTTATTCTTAGCTTCTGATGACTCTAGTTTTGTTAATGCTACAACAGTTACAGTTGACGGTGGTTGGACAGCTTATTAATCAATACTTACACACTAAATAATCATTTACAGGATGAACATAAAGAATCAATCGAAAAAGGTAAAATTCTGGATTAAAGTGAACTCTTATAAAAAAGGTAATCTAAACGGTGACTTTTCTGAGATGATTTCTGTATATACAGTGTCATCTTTTTTTATACTATCAGATAGTTTTATTTAAGAAAAAAGTAAATCCTACACTCCAAAAGGAACAGGCAAATAAATCATGTTTTTCTATTTATTTGTATTCGTTTAAGTAACAGGTGAATAGATATCTTTAAAAGAAAGATATCTATTGATTACAATGACAAGGTTAACAATCATCCTACTTATAAGAATAGAATGATATTATGGTAATCTTAGTTTATGTAGGCACTATAGTATTGCAATTTTTAGAAGAAGTTCTAAATGCTCAAGCAAATATATTTACGGTATTAATGATCTTACACACAATATTATATAAATTCATGTACCAATTTAAACTTAAGTATTCATCCTTTTATTTTTTTCTACAATGTACGATCATTTTTATTTCTGCATTTATCATGCTTCATGGCTCACCGATTATTCTTATAGGATTATTACCAATCTTATATTCATTTTTTTGAAAACTCTTTTAAGGTTCTTTTAGCTATTATACTTTAATATTGACGGTACACCTTTGTTGTTTCAACATCCCGATTCTGTTTTTCATTATTGAGATTTCAGCCTTTTATTCAATCCTTTATGTTACAAGCGAATGCATGGGCTAACATGCAGTATTATATTAAAAAGTTAGAAGCAGCTAATCAAAAAATAGAGTAGCTCAAAATCGTAAACGAAAGAAAACAACTTGTGCGAGATTTACATGATACATTATATAATTGGAACGCAAAAGGGACTTACAAGTGACTTAAATATAGGAACTAGTGTAATGGTGAAAATTCCACTTGGTATGGAAGGTGAGAGGTTGAAAAAGAATATACTGATTGTTGATGACCATTTAGTTGTAAGGGAAGGGCTAAAGTTGATTTTAGAAACAAATGAATCCTTTAAAGTCATAGGTGAAGCTGGAAATGGTCAAGAAGCGATTGAGCTTCTCGAAAAAAATATTGTAGATGTTATTCTATTAGACTTAAATATGCCTGTTATGAGTGGACTAGAAACAATTCAACATCTTAATCAAGAACAGATTAACATTCCAGTCATAATCCTTACTACCTACAATGAAGATGAATTAATGTTAAAAGGCATCCAATTAGGTGCAAAAGGTTATTTATTAAAAGATACGAGTAGAGATGATTTATTTCGTACAATCGAATCTGCACTAAGAGGAGATACTCTGCTTAAGCCAGAAATCCTGATGAAAATTTTAAATATAAAAGAAAAAAGTGAGAAAAAGGATGATAATGATAAGTATAAGCAGTCAATTTTAACGGAAAAAGAATTATTTATCATACTAGCTGTATCGAAAGGCTACCGAAATAAAGAAATTGCATTTGATATGGGAATTGCTGAACGTACGGTTAAGGCACATTTAACGATCATCTATAATAAATTGAATGTTGATTCAAGATCTGAGGCTGTTTCTGTTTCGTTTAAGCAGGGTTATATTTCCTTATAACTGTATCACTTTGAGTTTCTGATTCATTACAAGTCGTTTGGCTAGGCTTATATTGGGCAACGGTATACTTTGAAACAAGCCCCTGTTCTGTCATTATACGGCCAATTCTACGTCGGGAAACCGTCCAACCAAGTTTTTCAAGCTTCTTTCTTGATCTTTCTCTGACCGTATATATTTCGGCTACTTTTAAAGTGCCCCTTATTGTTTGAATGGTGTTGAATGTTCGATTTTTATTTACATTTCTTCTCTATGATATATTCTTTATTAGCATCCAAGTAGTAATCTATTTTATTCTGAGGAATTATTATTCTCACACTTAATTATTATAAAAAAAATACAAGTTAATCTACAACAAGCAGATACTATACCGTTCATGAGAAATAAAGTGTCATTTTTATATTTATGTAAAGGGGAAAAACCTATTGTCTGAAACTAACCATTACACTAACATTTGGCAATTTATAATCTTTATTCTCCGCCAAAATTATCATGATCTCCTGAATAGAAGACCATTCCAATCTTAATTATTTTCCTTGTGATTGTTCAAGATTGTCTGTTGCCTCTTCCTTTGCTCTTTTATAAATTACATGGAACTAGAATTGATAAAATTCCTTCATTACTATAAACTTTGTTAACATTCAACTCAAAAAAGTTAGTAATATGCTGTCTTCGTATGAGTAAAAAATATAAACACGAAAAAAACGACTCTACTCCTCGTTTAGACGAGAAATAAAGTCGTTGATAACATATGTATGGTGGAGCCAAGGGGGCTCGAACCCCTGACCTCTTGTCTGCCAGACAAACGCTCTCCCAGCTGAGCTATGGCCCCAAAATGAAAGTCATATAAATGTGACTCACAATTTTAAATTATAATGTTTTTCCAGCCAATAATCAACCCTTTTATTTTTATTCGAAAATAATAAATAAAATATACCAGGCGAAACCTGCGATAATTGAAGCTATGAGACCTGATAAAACATTTTCTTTCAAAACTTTTTTGTGTTTGATGGCATCAAAAACAACCCAACCTCCAAACATCGTAATCGTAAAAATAATTGCTTGGAACATGACGGTCCCTCCTCACTTTTACTATCGTACCAAAATGGTGAATGTTTTGCATTACATTTAGTCAATAATGTAAGAAGAGAAACAGATAAAGGAGAAAAATGATGTTTCGAGAAACGTTACTCATGAAGTTTTACACGAATAGATTGTTGCTTCTAAAAGTTGTCGCCGCTTTGCTAATGTTTGTATGGGCGATAGGTTTAATCATGCATAGCATTGAGCCAGAAGAATTTCCAATGATTTTTGATGGTGTATGGTGGGCGATCGTGACAATTTCCACTGTAGGTTACGGTGATTTTGTTCCTGAAAGTGTTTTTGGAAGAATGATTGGAATTTCTTTAATCCTAGTAGGGATTGCTATTTTTTCATTTTTTGTGACCAATCTGGCTACCTCTACTATTTTAATTAAAGAGCAAAATGAAAGAGGGCTTGGCATGTATAAAAAAAATAATCATCTCCTTGTGATTGGCTGGAATGAGCGCAGTCGTCTACTCTTAGAGGAAACGCATGAACTCAATCCTTCACAAGAGCTTGTTCTTATAGACGAAACACTTCAGGTTTTACCGAAAAACTATTCCTTTGTTCGTTATATTAGAGGGAATCCCGGACAGGATGAAACGCATCTACGTGCCAACACAAAACAAGCAAAAACTGTCGTCATTACCGCAAACCTCCATATTGAGGAGCGTCAGGGTGACGCAAATACCATTTTAACGTTAATAACGTGTAAGGGGATAAATCCTGAGCTTTACGCCATAGTAGAGCTCGTCACAGAAGCTCAAGTCACGAATGCTAAACGAGCCGGTGCGGATGAAATTATTAAAGCTTCTCAGCATGTTAGTTTATTGCTTATGAACGGTACACTATTCCACGGAATAACAGATGTGATTTCAAAAATGTTGGACCATGATCAGATGGATCATTTGGGGATTGCCCGGTTATCGGAGGAATTGGTAGGAAAAACGTTTGAAAAGGCGATCGAAACCCAAGAAGATAAGGATCAATTTTTGTTAGGTATTCGCAGGGAGGGGGAAAATACACTTCACCCCCCTAAACATTTTATCTTAAAAAGAAAAGATGAGATAATTTATGTGAAAAGATAGCTTCAATTTAATGAAGCAATCAGCTCTTCACTATTATTCTTCGGATTATTTACCTGCGTACTTACTTCATAGGCGCTCATTTTATGTTCATAGGGAAGCAAGATTCCTTTCAATAATTGATGATCTTGAATGGAGGGATCTAACCAAGCATCCCGATTTCCTTCCCCTAAAATAACAGGCATCCGATCATGGATTTGCCCCATAAACGAATTCGGTTTGGTTGTAATAATTGTACAAGATACAATTTCTTCATCCTCAGATTGCCATCGATCCCATAATCCCGCAAATGTAATCAGGTTGTTTTCAGTTGTTACTCGAAAAGGTTTTTTTACATCCCCTTCTCTTTTCCATTCATAAAAACTATCAGCAATGATTAAACATCTTCGGCGGGTCAGTAATCGTTTGAATGCCGGTTTTTCATCAAGGCTTTCTCCACGAGCATTAATCATTTTAAAACCTATTTTTTTATCTTTTGCCCAAGATGGCACAAGCCCCCACTTTAGAAATCCTGCTTTCATGCCATCTTTACCGGCAACCAAACTCAATACATCTTGTGATGGGGCAACATTAAAACTTCCTTCGATCTCTGGAAAAACAATACCAAATTCTGCTTCTAATTGTTCTTTACTGGCTGTCAACGTAAAACGTCCACACATACAATCATCACCTCAATTTTAATGGATGGCTTTTATTGACTCTTTTTCTAGTATGTATCATTTTAACATACCCAACACTCTCAGGACCGGAGAAAAATAGCTTTCCCCAGCCTGAGGTATCAGTTTTACCAGCTACTTTGCTTCTTCATCTACAGGAGTTTTAGGTTCCGACCTTTTTCCAAATAATAAGTCATTCCACGGATCTCTATATACCGGTTTTTCATCTGTCTTTTCTTCGACAGGCCCTGCTTTTACATCTTCTTTTGCCTCAGAAGTATTCTCATTTATTGATTCTTTTTTCAAATAGGGAGCAGATTCCTTTTTGTTAGCCACTTTTTTCACCTCTTTCGTACACTTCACTAAAAATTAGAAGGACATTTCAGTTACATTATATTCATAGAAATGAAAAAGTGATTCCCCACTTTAAAAATGTTATTCTCTATTGAATTTTCAAATACAATTTTTTATCTTCATTTAACACGATTAGCCTTATGGTTAAACAGGAACAATTTTATTATTTTTTATTAGTTTTTTTCAGTAGCCCAATCAAAATCTTATTTACTGCCATAGGATGCAAGTGTAAGTGAAATACAAAAATATTAAATAAAGGAGAGGTTTTCATGAGTGCAGGATATGCAGGCGGAGGCTTTGCTTTAATCGTTGTATTGTTCATTTTATTAATTATCGTAGGTGCATCTTGGTACGGTGGCGGAGCATACTAATTCTTTAAATAGCATAAAGATTAAACATGAACTTCTGCCGATAAAGTAAGAAGGGAATTCCCTTCTTACTGCGGCATGAAGAAAGTTGTTATTTATACTTTCATACCTTTTAAGAAGCCTTCACGAGATATGTGAAGGCTTTTCATATTATTTACTGATTACTTTTTATTTACGTGGTGAAATATGAACACCGTTTATCAACACTTCTTCAAGTTCGCGTACATATTCCTTTCCCGTATTCACCCATTCTTGCGGGAATTCTGCATCAGAGTCTTCTGGTTCAGAAAATTGATTGAGAAGTGGGTTCGGATCATGAACATCCTCATCAAGTCCATCTTCGTATTTATGGGCTAGAAGAAATGGACGTTCGATTGTTACATTTACTCCTTTCATATCTAACTCTTCTCCCTCAACTGGTCGGAACGGTACTCTTACAAAAAGGTAAGATCCATCACTCTCCATTTCATAATCAAAATGGCCGTGATCGTATTCCCATCCTCCTCCAATCACATATCCTAACGGCTTTAATTTATTTTCTAGATCCATAAGCTTATATGTTTGGTCCTCTAACGCTGATTTTATTTCAATCATTGGTCATGCCTCCTTCATTGGACTTATAAAACTGTTCCACAAGTTCTCTTTTAACTAGTGTTCCCATCGAGGTGGACATATGCAATTTAAATTGCGAAGAATCAATTGTAAAATAATGGGGGGTCTGACCCCTTTTCACGAATTAAAAAACCCGTCTTCTCGTGAAAGAAAGACGGGCTGGTATACCTTTTAGTTTTCATCTAAACGTTTTTCTAGTTCTGCTTTCTCTTTTTCAAATCCTGGTTTACCAAGAAGTGCAAACATATTCTTTTTGTATGCTTCTACACCTGGTTGATCGAATGGATTTACTCCTAACAAATAACCGCTTAATGCGCATGCTTTTTCAAAGAAATAGATCAGGTGGCCAAAATTGTATTCGTTAATCTCAGAAATGTTTACAATCAAGTTTGGTACTCCACCGTCTAAATGAGCGAGAAGTGTTCCTTCATAGGCTTTATCATTCACGAAGCTCATTGTCTTTCCAGCTAAATAGTTCAAGCCGTCTAAATCACTGTCAGCCTCTTCAATCATAATTTCTTCTTTTGTAGAACCAACGTGTAAAACAGTCTCAAAGATATCGCGACGTCCGTCTTGAACATACTGTCCAAGGGAATGAAGATCCGTGGAGAAGTCTGCTGCTGCCGGGAAAATTCCTTTTTGGTCCTTCCCTTCACTTTCTCCAAACAATTGTTTCCACCATTCACTGACATAGTGAAGCGAAGGCTCGTAATTGACCATAAGTTCCACTGTTTTCCCTTTGTTGTATAGAGCATTTCTTACTGCTGCATACTGATAGGCCTCATTTGACTTCAAATCAGGGCTGCTGTATTCTTTGCGAGCTGCTGCTGCCCCATTCATCATGGCTTCAATGTCTAAACCTGCTGCGGCGATCGGTAAAAGACCAACCGCTGTAAAAATAGAGAAACGACCCCCAACATCATCAGGAATAACAAACGTTTCAAAACCTTCTTCTGTCGCTAGTTGCTTTAATGCCCCTTTTTCCTTGTCTGTTGTCGCGTAAATACGTTTGCGAGCTTCTTCTACACCGTATTTTTTCTCGACATAGTCGCGGAAAATTCTAAAAGCGATCGCGGGTTCAGTCGTTGTACCTGACTTGGAGATAACATTAATCGATACGTCTTTTCCTTCGATTACTTCAAGTAAATGACGAACATATGTTGAACTGATATTATTTCCTACATAAAAAATTTGTGGCGTTTTTCTTGCGCCTTTTTTAAGTTCATTATAAAAAGTATGTGTGAGTGCATCAATCGCGGCTCGAGATCCTAAATATGAACCACCAATACCGATTACTAAAAGAACGTCTGAGTCCGATTTGATTTTCTCTGCTGATTTTTGAATGCGTGCAAATTCTTCTTTATCATAATCTACAGGTAAATCAATCCATCCTAAAAATTCGTTCCCTGCACCTGTTCCTTGGTGAAGTGCTTCATGCGCGGATTTCACTGCATCTTGCATATAATCCACTTCGTGTTCAGCTAAAAATGATGCTGCTTTTGAATAATCAAAGTGTAACGTTTTTGTCATAGGACATTCTCCTCCATTTAATTACTGCTTTCATTCTCACTTTATTAAAACAAGCTTAAATAAGCAAGTAAACTTTTCATATTTTTACCTATTATACAAAAGCGTACAGCAGTAGCACCTACACAAAGAACGTAGGTGCTACTGGATTAAAGGTTTATATTTGTTATAGAGATGCCCTTAAAATAGACAACACATCTTCTTTGTTTAACTTATTAAAATTACCGAACTCGCCATTAATCATTGCTTTGTCAGCGATTTTATCTAACTGACTGTCATCAATGTCATAATCGGCCAAGTGGCTAGGTGCACCTAAAGAAGTCCAGAACTCTTCAAGTTTTTGAATGGATAGTTCCGCTAATTCCTGATCACTTTTCCCTTCAGGGTCAATACCCCAAACGCGAGTAGCCAGATTTATCAGCTTTTGCTCTCCCAGCTTCTGATGATGCTTCATCCACTGCGGGAAGAGAATTGCCAGGCCACCTGCATGGGGAATATCATACACAGCAGATACCGCGTGCTCAATGTTGTGAGAAGCCCAATCTCCGCGTGTCCCCATTTGCAGTGTGCCATTTAGCGCAATCGTACCTGAGTAAAGAACTGTTTCGCGAAGTTCAGTGTTTTCCAAGTCTTTTACGAGCTTTGGACCCGCTTCAATCACTGTATGCAACACCGCTTCACACAATCTCTCTTGTAATGGTGTATTTGTTTCTTGGTGAAAATATTGTTCTAATACATGCGTCATCATATCAACGATTCCGTAAATCGTATGATCCTTTGGAACCGATATCGTGTTTTGTGGATCAAGAATTGAAAATTTAGGGAAAACAAGTGGACTTCCCCAGCCGTATTTCTCCTGGGTCTCCCAATTCGTAATCACAGAACCAGCATTCATTTCTGAACCTGTCGCTGCTAATGTTAAGATAGTTCCAAATGGCACAGCGTCTTTGGGTGTTTCTTTCTTTGTCACTAAGTCCCAAACATCTCCATCATATTTTGCTCCCGCAGCAATTGCTTTCGTGCAGTCGATCACACTTCCGCCACCAACAGCTAAAATAACGTCAATGTTTTCTTTTTTACAAATATCTACTCCACGGTGAACAGAAGACAATCGCGGATTCGGTTCAACACCAGAAAGTTCACTCACTTCAAAATTATTTTTTGTTAATAATGATGTAACCTCTTCATGAAGACCATTTTTCTTAATGCTACCTCCTCCATAAACGAGAAGTACTTTATTACCGTATGGTTTTAGTTGGTTAACGAGTTGTTCTTGCACTTGTCCTTTTCCAAAAATCAAGCGAGTTGGATTTTGATAAACAAATGAATTCATCTTTAAAACGCTCCTTTTAATACTATTTAAATGAACCGGAAGTTTTTTCTCCTATCCAGCTTTAGTACTCACACGAAAACATGATTGCACATTTCATATTATCTCTTAGATATTCCCTAAATAGCAAAGAATACGTTTCTTCTTTATGATTTTTAATAAAATATGCTTTGCGTTTTTCTTAGATATGAATAATTCAGCGTTACTTAAAGCACTCTATAAAAAGAAGCTCACTTGCTTCGAGTTAGTAAATAATTTACCCCTTATAAGGAGGTGAGGAACGCATGAACGGAATCCAACGAACAGCGCTTGTTTTAACGATCATTGGTGCAGTAAACTGGGGCTTAATCGGATTTTTCAGATTTGACCTTGTCGCTGCTATGTTTGGCGGACAGGCTGCTGGATTTTCACGTTTCATTTATGCCCTCGTAGGACTGGCAGGATTGTATTGTATCTCTATTTTATTTAAACCAGATGCAGAGGTAGAAAGAAGTCCCGAACCGCAAGGCAGATAGTTGTTTCTGTCTACTTGGAGATTATGTAAATGAACCATTCGAATGTTTGCATTTTAGTCTATCCATTCATCTGACTAGTTTGAACAGAAGAATGAGAAAGAAAAAAGAGGTAGCCCATTATGAGCTGCCTCTTTATCGTTCAAAGAAAAATAATTATTTTTTGATGCGTTTGTTGAGATCTGCTTGAATCTCATTTGACTGCTTTAACCAGTCTTTAAGCTTGTCTTCAAGAGTGTTGAACCCTTGTGGTTGGCTTTGCTGACTGCTACCGCCGCGTTTGTTGCCTCCGCCCCCACGTGGAGCTCCGCCACCCTGTGGACGAGGACGCTCAGTGCGTTCAGGTTTAGGTTGAGTTTCTTTAATAGATAAAGAAATCTTACCAGATTCCTCATCAATAGAAAGCACCTTAACTTTCACTTCGTCTCCTACAGTAAGTTGCTCATTGATATCTTTAACATATCCATGAGCTATATGAGAGATGTGAACAAGACCTTGTTTTTTTTCATCTAACGCAACAAAGGCACCGAATGGTTTGATCCCTGTTACTTTTCCTTCAACGATACTTCCTACTTCATACTGACCTGACATGAAAACAACTCCTAATTATTTATTAACTGTGTAATTATAACATAGGAATACGATGATGACAAAAATTTTATTTATTTTCTCATTCATTTTTTTCCTTGACACGCACTTGCGTTCACTTTATAGTGAATAACGCCCTTATATATAGGGAAAAAATAAGAATGTTTTTCTTATGCAGGAGGAATCAGTATGTCAAAAAACACGGAACAATGGTCTTCGAAACTAGGATTTATATTAGCTGCAGCAGGATCTGCTATCGGTTTAGGGGCTATTTGGAAGCTTCCTTATGTGGCAGGAACGAGCGGTGGTGGAGCTTTTTTCCTCATCTTTTTATTATTTACCGTACTTCTAGGGCTTCCTTTACTATTAGCGGAGTTCACCATTGGTCGTCATACCCAAAAAGAGGCCGTTACTGCTTACCGTACCATTGCACCTCATACGAAGTGGCACTGGATTGGAAGGTTAGGTATCGTTACCTCATTTCTACTTCTTTCCTTTTATAGTGTAGTCGGTGGCTGGATTCTTATCTATTTGTTTCGAGCCTTCACTTTAAATATTCACGGAATGACTCCAGATCAATTCGGAGGTATGTTTCAAGAAACGATTGCAAACCCTGCTTTAGCTATTTTTGCACATTTTATTTTTATGCTCTTAACAATTTTAGTAATACAGATGGGAGTTTCAAAAGGCATTGAACGATCTTCCAAAATAATGATGCCTGCTTTATTCCTATTATTTATCGTCATTGTTGTACGATCGCTTACACTTGATGGAGCAATGGAAGGTGTGCGTTTTTTCTTGCTACCTGACTTTTCTTCAGTTACTGGCGAAACCGTATTATTCGCTTTAGGACAAGCTTTCTTTTCACTAAGTTTAGGGGTCTCAATCATGGTTACCTACAGTTCCTATTTAAAATCCAAAGAAAGCTTACCAAAGTCAGCGACATCAATCGTAGCCTTGACAATTTTTATATCAATATTAGCTGGGCTTGCAATTTTCCCTGCTGTATTTGCTTTTGGGTTAGAGCCTACAGAAGGACCTCCACTAATTTTCATTGTTTTGCCGGCGGTTTTTTCTAGTATTCCATTCGGAAGTGTATTCTTCATTTTATTTATGGCACTGCTTCTTTTCGCTACATTAACTTCCGCCTTTTCGTTATTAGAAATAATCGTAGCATCAATCACAAAAGGCGATGAAACGAAACGGAAAAAGGCTGCATGGATTGCTGGTTTACTCATTTTTATTATGGGTGTTCCATCCGCTTTATCTTACGGAATCCTGGCAGACACTTTGTTTTTCGGATTGACCTTCTTTGATTTTCTAGATTACCTTGTTAGTAATATCCTTCTTCCTTTAGGAGCTCTGTTAATTGCTATATTCGTACCTCTGAAAATAAAAAAGACGACCCTATTCGAGGAACTTTCGAAAGGATCTTCCATAAAAAAAGTTTGGTTCAATATTTGGTATGTATTACTAAGATACATAGCACCCGTCGCAATTATCATCGCATTTTTTCATGTAATTGGATTTTGGGATTATCTAAATCGTGTTTTATTTCGTATATTTTAATAGCAATGGTTCATACTAAGGGCTGTATACAACCTAGTATTCCCCCTTTTTGTGAAGAGTCCCAGTATACAAGGACTCTTCACTTTTTTTATTATAAAAAACGGCATAGCCGTCTTTTATTAAATACACCGTTAGCTTCTGCCGCCCCGAGTAGCACCTACGTAGTGCGTGTAGGTGCTACTCGAAAGGAGGTGGGTTTCCCTTGATACTTGCGGTGAGAAGGTAGCTGCTAATTTTATAAATTCTTATCTTATAATAAAAACGCGTAGCGTCTTTATTTCACTCTCTTATTAATAAACCTATCTATCCGCTCCACCGCTTCTTCCAACTGATTCATAGAGGCAGCATAGGAGCATCGAATATGCCCTTCTCCACCTTGACCGAATACATCTCCCGGAACAACCGCTACACGTTCTTCCACTAGAAGTTTCTCTGCAAATTGTTCAGAGGTGAATCCCGTTTTAATGATAGAAGGAAACACGTAAAAAGCTCCCCCAGGGTTGTGACAGGTTAATCCGATTTCTCGAAAAGATTTAACGACATAATTTCTCCTTTGACGGTAACTTGTAATCATTTCTTCCATCTCATCTCGCCCATTAGTCAATGCCTCTAATGCTGCGTATTGTGCCATTGTCGAAGCACACATCATGGAATATTGATGAATTTTCAGCATCGCTTTCGCATAGGTAGAAGGGGCAGTGACATATCCAACTCTCCAGCCAGTCATGGCAAAAGCTTTGGAAAAACCTGAAATTAAGATTGTTCTATCACGCATCCCTTTAATAGAAGGGACACTCACGTGCTCTGTGTCATAGGTTAACTCCGCGTAGATCTCATCGGACAGCACCACAAGGTCATGCTCACACACGACACGTGCAATAGATGCTAATGCCTCTTCCCCCATAATAGAACCGGTTGGATTACTAGGGAAAGACAACATAACCGCTTTTGTCTTGTCCGTGATTCTCTCCTCTATCATTTTCGAAGTCACTTCAAAATTCGTATCTAAGGACGTTGGAACGGAAACAGGAACACCTCCAACAAGAGAAACTAATGGCGCGTATGATACAAAGCAAGGTTCCACAATTAATATTTCATCGCCAGGATTAACAATGGCCCTTAACGCTAAATCAATACCTTCACTTGCCCCGACAGTCACGACAATCTCATCTTCCGGGTTATAACTAACATCAAAACGTCTTTCTAAATATTGAGCAATCGCTTCTCGAAGCTCAATCATTCCTGCATTTGCAGTATACGATGTTAGGCCGCGTTCAAGGGAATGAATACTTGCTTCTCGAACATTCCAAGGGGTGGAATAATCCGGCTCTCCAACACCTAGTGAAATAATGTTATCCATCTTTGAAGCTAAATCAAAAAATCTTCGGATTCCAGAAGGTTTAATACTATTTACTGCTTCCGATAACTGTGTTTTGTGATCTGTTTTCATGGTACTCATGGAGAAACCACCATTCGATGATCTCCATCCTCTTCCGCTTCAAACACGACCCCATCATGCTTATACTTCTTCAATTGAAAATGGGTCGTCGTAGAGATAACTGAATCCAGCGTTGATAATTTTTCCGAAACAAATTTTGCTGTATCTGACATGGAACGACCTTCGATGACTACGGAGAGGTCATAGGTTCCTGACATTAAGTACAAAGCTTTTACTTCTTTAAAACGATAAATCCGTTCTGCTACTTCATCAAAGCCAACCCCTCTTTTTGGCGTAACTTTCACATCAATCATCGCAGTCACATTCTCCGTAACATCTACCTTACTCCAATCAATTATCGCTGAATAACCTAAGATTATTTTTCTCTTCTTCATATTTGCCAACATTTCAGAGACGTTTTCCAAAGAGGTGTCTAACATTTTCGCAAGTTTACTCTCTGACATTCGTCCTTCTTTTTCAATAAGTAATAATAGTTCTCTTTCCTTCTCAGTCATCATGTGTACCCTCCATTGTTTCTGTATAATGCGCATTCAAGTTAAATTCCGGTTCATATATACCTGGAACACTTCAAACCATCTAATATTCGTTTTATATTTGTTCTATAGGGAATGATACATGTAAATCTTCATTATACCAACCATCATACATTCTTTTCTATGGTCGACTTCTATATATTTTACACGACACAGCTCTGCCATACTAGAGCAAATATTCGCTTAATAAGAAAAACGCGTAGCATTTTTCTTAAATACAGCGGGGCCTTCGCCACCATCATTTAAGTATCAAGCGTAGGTTTCCCTTGATACGTGTGGCGTAAGTCCTATTTATTAGGAAAAACGCAAAACATCACTTCTGTCGCCATCTCTTAAATAGAAAGGGAGCTTTGTCTGATACCTGAAAGGAGCTAGCACGATGCACAATAGTAACGACAACCCGCATGTGAATGAATATCAACATGTAGCTATTATACTCGTAGATATGATTAATGATTTCGATTTTCCTGAAGCAGATATGCTTTTTGAATCCGCATTACCTGCTGCTAAAAACATTGCTAATTTAAAAAAACAAGCAAAAGAGCTAGACATTCCCGTACTATATGTAAATGACAATTACGGACGCTGGCAATCTGATTTTCCGGCACTGGTGGGTCACTGCAAAGATCGGACAGACTATGGTAAAAAAATAACAGAATTAATTGAACCTGAGGATAATGATTATTTTATTCTTAAACCTCAATACTCTGGATTTTTCATGACTCCATTAGAATTATTACTGGACTATTTAAATGTTAAATCGTTGATTATTACAGGTGTCGCAGGAAATATGTGTGTACATTTCACTGCCAACGATGCATTTATGAGAGGCTATAAACTATATATCCCTTCAGATTGTACAGCATCTAACAGAAATAAGGACAACAAGGAAGCACTCGATCTCATGCGAGAAGTTCTCCATGCTAATATAGACGACTCTACAAATTTAAATCTAAAAACAATTAAATATGAGTGGACTGATGAGTCTGGCAAAACTATCGACAAAAATTAGAAAGCCTCTCCACACGTATACGAGGGGCTGAGGTGACAATTGTTACTATTTCAGCCCCACTAGTTTAAGCGCCCCTTACGTTGTATGCTGCGCAATTTCTTTTTTGTGGAAAAGATAAATTGTTCCTATTAAAATCCCTATTATAAGGACAAGCGTGAATGCTAGATTAAGTCCGAATCCACTACCTACCTGTCCAGTCTGATACAAATTTTGACTATGACTGGTAAGCATCGCAGGTGAGAGTGTCATCAGATCCGGAGTGAGGGAACTTAACAAACTTAAAACAACTGTTAATCCGAGACCCGCAAAAGCAACAAAAGCTGTGCTGTTTAGCAATGCACTTAAACATAAAATCACTGTCATTACAAAGGCAATCCATATACCATAGATAATCCCTCCATATATTAAATCAGCAATCACCATCTTTTCAATTAATAGAAAAGTGTAATACACTGCTGCAATATATCCCATAGCATAGGAACCTAAAGAAATGCATAACAGATGGGCCCATTTAGCCGTCAAATAATTCGTGTAAGAAACAGGTTTTACTAAAACCAATATTTGTGTACCATGATTCTTTTCTTTCGCGACAATGCCCATATAAGCTAAAACAAGAACAAGGAATCCAATTTGACCAAACTGACCTAACGTCGCCGTTATCACTTCTGCGCCAGTAGGGATAGGAATATCCATCACTGCCCCTTCTGGAAGTCCGCCAAATTGTCCAATAATATCAGCAAAGTAATATGACGTAACCGGTTGCGTTATCCCTAACAAAATAAAGACAACAGGAATCCAGAGAATTTTATAACTTCGAACGGATTCTGTCCATTCTTTCTTAAATAACACGATCCATTGCCTCATCATGATTCAGTCACCTTCATAAACAGGTCCTCCAAAGAAGTTTTTGCCACTTCAAATTTGTATATTTCCAGTTCCTGAAACATTGGATCCTTTAAAATTCTCTTCCTTGCCTCTTCTACATTATCTACGGTTAGGGTTAGATTCTTTCCATCCAAACTATATTGGTCGATCCAATCCTGACCTTTTATTGTTTCCACCCATCCCTCCAACTTGTCTTCTGCTTCTATAAAAAAGGTTGGCTTTTGATAGGTATTCTGTAAATGTGTCAGTGATCCTTCGATGACTACTTTTCCATCTTTCATAATAAAAATATCATCTGATACTTGTTCTGCATCGTGCAAAACATGTGTAGAAAACAGAATCGATGTATGTTCTTTTAGACGCTTCATCATTTCCAACACTTCCTTTCTTCCTAAAGGATCAAGTGCGGACACAGGTTCATCTAAAATAACAAGCTTTGGCTCATGTACTAACGCCTGGGCAATACCCAAACGTTGCTTCATTCCACCTGAGTATCCAGCTATTTTCTTTTTACTATTATCGTTCAACCCTACCAAATCAAGCATCTCTTTCGTTCTCTGCTTTGCTTGTTTTGATGTTAATCCTGCAAGCTCTCCCGCAAAAATAACAAATTCCTCTCCCGTCATCCATTCATAAAACTTCGGATACTGAGGGAGATAACCGATGTATTGCCTGCGATCTCCTTGATAACTCTGATCAAATTCAATGGTACCGGTAGAGGGCGTTATAAGACCCGTTAATAAGTTCAGTGTCGTCGTCTTCCCTGCTCCATTCGGTCCTAGCAATGCAGTGCAAACTCCTTCCTTTATAGACAAGTTCACACCATCTACAGCAATGTGTTGGCCAAACCTTTTAGATAACGATCTCGTTTCGATCAATTCCATTTAGCGATTTCCCCTTCCAAATATAAAATAGACAATTGGACCAAGCGTATTGATAAACAAAATGACCAAAATCCAAAGCCATTTTGGTCCATTTAAATTTTCATTCTTTAAACAATCAAATAAAGCAACAATCATTAAAATAAATTGCAAGAGTAGTATAGGTGCTATTAATCCCCAGTTCAATTCCTGTAGTGCGTTCACTGCCTCATTCATTCGACTCACCATCCTTTTTCTCTTTTTTTTCTGGAATAATAACGGTGGATAAACTTCTTTTTCTTGCACTATCCGAGTTTAGTTTACTAAACCTTACTAACAGATCACGGTATTCACTTGAAAATTGCTGAAAATCCTCTTCACTAAGACACATTTCTACTTGATGATACCCAAAACCATCTTTCTCGAAGTTTACTTCTCCTTCCATATACTCTTCTAGCTGTTTTAAAATCATTGCATAATAGGTCATGAAATAGTTAAAATGATCATCTTTGCTGATTTTTCCAGCCTCTTTCGCATTAATAATTGCGTTTTTTTCATTTAATGCATAAGTTTTTTCCACCGTTCCCCGACGTTTTCGTTCTTCTTCTACATATATTATTTCAAATTTAGTTAACTGATTTAAGTGCCGGTATAAAGTGGCTTGTGGAACATCGCCTAAATAGTCAAGCATATTTAACACAGTCATGCTCTTTTTCGCTAATGCTTGAATGATTTTCATTCTTACCGGATGTAAAATGATCTCAGCCTTTGATTGTTTCATATAATCTCCTCCTTACTATTATCATATTTGATAATATAAATATAACCTTTATAAATAGGATAGTCAATTATTATTATCACAATTGATAATGAAACTTTTTTTGGTCGTTAAAACAACCAATCCTTTAGAAACCATTCTTCTTTAAAATATGAAACTTTTTTCAGCAAGTAAACGTAGAAAATGATAGACAAATTAATTGGAGGTTTGAATATGAAAAAAAGTTCGACGTTTATAGTCTCTGGAGTCATGTTGTTGGCTCTATCTGCTTGTGGTGAAGAGACTACTTCTGAAGGTGGTATGAGTGTGGAAGAAGTTTTAAATGAATCGATTGGTGCAATGGAATCAATTGAAAATTACTCTCTGGAGATGGATATGAATCAAATGATGGACATGGGAGAAGAAGGGGAAGTCAATATTGATTCTTCATCTGAAATGTCTTTATCGATGGAACCCATGACATTTGTCCAAACTACCTCGATGGATATGGGAGATATGGGTTTAGAGGAAAATATGGATATGAAATATTTATCATATTTTTCTGAAGAAGAAGGATTTTTCGTAGAAGACCCTATGACCGAGTCTTGGACGAAACTACCCGAGGAATTCATGGAGGATATGCTTGCAATGTCTGACTTACAAATGAGTCCAGAGGAACAGCTCAAACCTTTTGAAGAATATATCTCTCATCTTTCTCTTGAAGAAACAGACTCCACCTATATCATTGATCTTAAAGGCGAAGATGTAGACTTATCAAAATTAATAGATCAGCTCGGATCCTAGGAGCAGGCGGAGGAGGAATGGATGAGATGCTTCAAGGGATGATGGAGGATGTTGAAGTGGAATCAATAGATTATCAGATTATCATTGATAAAGAAACATTCTATCAAACAGAAGCAACAATCAATATGGTCATGGGAATGGATATTATGGACCAGAGCATTACGATCGATCAGGATACTCATATGACACTCTCAGAGTTTAATGAAATAGATCCCATAGAAATTCCTCAAGAAGTTCTCGATAATGCAACAGAAATGTCCGAAGATGAATTAATGGGTGGCGGCTTTTAATTTGAATTCAAGTTGTAATTAAAAATAAAAAAGGTAGGATGCACACGACCGGTGCTCCTACCTTTTTTTATACTTATTATAGATTAAGGACTAGTACTTTATCACGTAGCATAGAATCGATACTTCTTCCGATTCCTTGAACACCTTGTCCCGAGTTTTTAACTCCTAAGAACGGAAAGTGGTCCGGTCCTCGAGATGTTTTACCATTCACCTGAACAGTTCCAACATCAAGACGATCTGCAATTATAAAAGCACCCTCTAAGTTCTTTGTGAAAATGCTTGCTTGTAGACCATACTCATTTCGCTTCTCTAGATCAATAGCTTCTAATTCATTAGAAACTCTCATGATTGGTAAAACTGGGCCAAACTGCTCTTCCCAAGCAATTCTCATATCTTCCGTAACATTGTCAAGTAAAGTTGGACCAAGCAAATTACCGTCAACAATACCTTTAGTTACGATTGTTGCACCTTTTTCAACTGCATCATCAATCAAGGAAATAACATAATCAGCAGATTTTTGATCAATCATAGGTGTGATATCTACATCTTCAGTTGATTTTCCTACTTTTAATTTTGCAATATTAGCTTTTATCTTTTCAACAAGTTCGTCCGCAACCTTGTCGATTACCATCACACGTTTAATAGCTGTGCAACGTTGACCGGAATAACTTAATGAACCACTTACAATCTCTTTTGCTGCTTTATCAAGATCTGCATCTTCTAAGACGATTGCAGGGTCCTTACCGCCTAACTCAAGCACTACTGGAATCATTGATGCTTTCTTTGCAATATGTTGACCAGTAGCTGTACCACCAGTAAAAGTAATCATATTTACTTTCGGATGAGTAACGATAAGATCACCAATTACTGAACCTCGTCCTGTAACCACGTTTACGACGCCTTCTGGTAATCCGGCATTTACTAAAGCCTTAATCATTAGAAGTCCACTGATAGCTCCTTGTGTAGCTGGCTTAAAGACCACTGTGTTTCCTGTAATAAGCGCAGGAGCAATTTTAGATGCTGCTAAGTTTACAGGATAGTTAAATGGAGATATAGCTAGAACAACTCCATGAGGAACTTTTTGAACCATCGCTTTAGTTTGCTTAGAAGCACCAGGAAATGCATCCCCTTGAATGAAGCTTCCGTGAGTGCGAAGACCTTCTTCTGCAGTATGTCTAATTAATTGAGCTGTACGTTTCACTTCACTCTTTGAAGCAGATAGTGTTTTTCCAACTTCTAAATGAATCATTTCACCAATTTCATCAGTCATCTTTTCAAGCTCTTCAGCCCACTTATGAAGAAGACCAGATCTTTCGTGACCATCTGTTGCCGCCCAATTCTCCTGAACATCAGCAGTCTTATCCACTGCACGATTAACTTCGTCTTGAGACATTGCAGGAACTTCCCCTACAACAGAGCCGTCATCCGGCGAGATAATTTGAACAGTGTTTCCCGTGTCACTGCTCTTCCATTCATTGTTATAAAGATATGGATGAATTTTCACTTCTTTTTGTACACTCATGCAAAATCTCTCCTTTAAAGTTTTTATAATAATTAAATTAATAGAACGAATGTTTATAATTAAATCATTTGTAAACACTTACAAGCAAGTGATATGCTCAAAATACTTTAAATACTTTAAATTCTTAAAAAACTTACAAAACTTACAAGCAAAGATATTAAATATCTGTACAAAAAAAGCCTACCTTTTTATAGGTAAACTGAATAAATATAATGGTGAGCCATGAAGGACTCGAACCTTCGACCCTCTGATTAAAAGTCAGATGCTCTACCAACTGAGCTAATGGCTCTCTATTTGATTGTGTATAATCGATGAATCTGTTCGTTATCTTTGCTTATGACATTCAGCTTTTCTCTCTTACTACCTTACAATCTTTTCTTTAAAATTGGTGACCCGTACGGGATTCGAACCCGTGATACCGCCGTGAAAGGGCGGTGTCTTAACCGCTTGACCAACGGGCCACTATAGATAAAAGGTGGCGGAGAAGGAGGGATTTGAACCCTCGCGCCGCTCACACGACCTACACCCTTAGCAGGGGCGCCCCTTCAGCCACTTGGGTACTTCTCCTTAATGGCTCCACAGGTAGGATTCGAACCTACGACCGATCGGTTAACAGCCGATAGCTCTACCACTGAGCTACTGTGGAAAAATGGTGGGCCTGAGTGGACTCGAACCACCGACCTCACGCTTATCAGGCGTGCGCTCTAACCAGCTGAGCTACAGGCCCATTAAGGAATACATACATAGAAATGGAGCGGGTGATGAGAATCGAACTCACATCATCAGCTTGGAAGGCTGAGGTTTTACCACTAAACTACACCCGCTTAATATGAAAATATAATGTTTGTTATTTAGAAGGTACCTATGTATGGGTATGACTTGTCCTAAATAACTATTTCTATCAAGTTTTAATGATTATTTAGAATTATGGAAGTATGTTCCTGGAGCGGAAGACGAGATTCGAACTCGCGACCCCCACCTTGGCAAGGTGATGTTCTACCACTGAACTACTTCCGCAAAAAATAATGGCAGGGCTAGCAGGATTCGAACCTGCGGGTCACGGAATCAAAATCCGATGCCTTACCGCTTGGCTATAGCCCTATAATTTATCATAATTAATAATAATGGGGCGGCTGATGGGAATTGAACCCACGAGTGCCGGAATCACAATCCGGTGCGTTAACCACTTCGCCACAACCGCCATTATAATAAATATGGCAGGGGTAGCAGGAGTCGAACCCGCATCAAAGGTTTTGGAGACCTTCGTTTTACCATTAAACTATACCCCTATAACATGGTGGAGGGGGGCAGATTCGAACTGCCGAACCCGAAGGAGCGGATTTACAGTCCGCCGCGTTTAGCCACTTCGCTACCCCTCCATGTTTTCTTATCAATAAGTTACGAATCTCTTCGTCAAATTCTTTTAACTTCTTTTAAATTATAAAATGGCGGTCCCGACGGGATTCGAACCCGCGATCTCCTGCGTGACAGGCAGGCATGTTAACCGCTACACCACGGGACCTTGATTTAAATAGATAAAAAATGGAGGAGGAAGAGGGATTCGAACCCCCGCGGGATTTGACTCCCCTGTCGGTTTTCAAGACCGATCCCTTCAGCCAAACTTGGGTATTCCTCCAAAAATAATTATGGTAGCGGCGGAGGGGATCGAACCCCCGACCTCACGGGTATGAACCGTACGCTCTAGCCAGCTGAGCTACACCGCCATAACATTAATAATAGATAATATATTTTAAAATATTGGTGGAGCCTAGCGGGATCGAACCGCTGACCTCCTGCGTGCAAGGCAGGCGCTCTCCCAGCTGAGCTAAGGCCCCAACATTAATTAAAATATTTACGCCCAGCGGCGTCCTACTTTCACAGGGGGAAACCCCCAACTATCATCGGCGCTGGAGAGCTTAACTTCCGTGTTCGGCATGGGAACGGGTGTGACCTCTCCGCGATCGTCACTGGACATAGTGAGTGGTCGTTGACCTCTCAAAACTGGATAACGTGATGGACTGAAAAGAATCGTTGCTTAGAGTAAAACATTTGGTTAAGTCCTCGATCGATTAGTATCTCTCAGCTCCGCATGTCGCCATGCTTCCACACGAGACCTATCTACCTCATCTTCTCTGAGGGATCTTACTCACTTACGTGATGGGAAATCTCATCTCGAGGGGGGCTTCATGCTTAGATGCTTTCAGCACTTATCCCTTCCACACGTAGCTACCCAGCGATGCTCCTGGCGGAACAACTGGTACACCAGCGGTGTGTCCATCCCGGTCCTCTCGTACTAAGGACAGCTCCTCTCAAATTTCCTGCGCCCGCGACGGATAGGGACCGAACTGTCTCACGACGTTCTGAACCCAGCTCGCGTGCCGCTTTAATGGGCGAACAGCCCAACCCTTGGGACCTACTTCAGCCCCAGGATGCGACGAGCCGACATCGAGGTGCCAAACCTCCCCGTCGATGTGGACTCTTGGGGGAGATTAGCCTGTTATCCCCAGGGTAGCTTTTATCCGTTGAGCGACGGCCCTTCCATACGGTGCCGCCGGATCACTAAGCCCGACTTTCGTCCCTGCTCGACCTGTATGTCTCGCAGTCAAGCTCCCTTATGCCTTTGCACTCTACGAATGATTTCCAACCATTCTGAGGGAACCTTTGGGCGCCTCCGTTACTCTTTAGGAGGCGACCGCCCCAGTCAAACTGCCCACCTGACACTGTTCCTGAACCGGATCACGGTCCGAGGTTAGAATGTCAAAACAGCCAGGGTAGTATCCCACCAATGCCTCCACCGAAGCTAGCGCTCCGGTTTCCAAGGCTCCTACCTATCCTGTACAAGCTGTTCCAACATCCAATATCAAGCTACAGTAAAGCTCCATGGGGTCTTTCCGTCCTGTCGCGGGTAACCAGCATCTTCACTGGTAATATAATTTCACCGGGTCTCTCGTTGAGACAGTGCCCAAATCGTTGCACCTTTCGTGCGGGTCGGAACTTACCCGACAAGGAATTTCGCTACCTTAGGACCGTTATAGTTACGGCCGCCGTTTACTGGGGCTTCAATTCAGAGCTTCTCCCTTACGGGATAACCCCTCCTCTTAACCTTCCAGCACCGGGCAGGTGTCAGCCCCTATACATCGCCTTGCGGCTTGGCAGAGACCTGTGTTTTTGATAAACAGTCGTTTGGGCCTATTCACTGCGGCTCTCTCGGGCTTGCACCCTAATAGAGCACTCCTTCTCCCGAAGTTACGGAGTCATTTTGCCGAGTTCCTTAACGAGAGTTCTCCCGCGCGTCTTAGAATTCTCATCCCGCCTACCTGTGTCGGTTTGCGGTACGGGCACCAGCTTCCTCGCTAGAGGCTTTTCTTGGCAGTGTAGGATTGGGAACTTCGGTACTAAATTTCCCTCGCGATCACAACTCAGCCTTCACGACAAGCGGATTTACCTACTTGTCAGCCTAATTGCTTCGACGCACACAACCAACGGTGCGCTTACCCTACCTTACTGCGTCCCCCCATTACTCAAACGGAAACGTGGTGGTACAGGAATTTCAACCTGTTTTCCATCGCCTACGCCTTTCGGCCTCGGCTTAGGTCCCGACTTACCCTGAGCGGACGAGCCTTCCTCAGGAAACCTTAGGCTTTCGACGGAGGGGATTCTCACCCCTCTTTTCGCTACTCATACCGGCATTCTCACTTCCAAGCGCTCCACATGTCCTTCCGGTCATGCTTCGACGCCCTTGGAACGCTCCCCTACCACAGGACACCCGAAGGTGTCTGTCCATAGCTTCGGTGATACGTTTAGCCCCGGTACATTTTCGGCGCAGAGTCACTCGACCAGTGAGCTATTACGCACTCTTTCAATGATGGCTGCTTCTAAGCCAACATCCTGGTTGTCTAAGCAACTCCACATCCTTTTCCACTTAACGTATACTTTGGGACCTTAGCTGATGGTCTGGGCTGTTTCCCTCTTGACTACGGATCTTAGCACTCGCAGTCTGACTCCCGAGGATAAGTTTTTGGCATTCGGAGTTTGACTGAATTCGGTAATCCTGTGGGGACCCCTCGTCCAATCAGTGCTCTACCTCCAAAACTCTTCCCTCGAGGCTAGCCCTAAAGCTATTTCGGGGAGAACCAGCTATTTCCGAGTTCGATTGGCATTTCACCCCTACCCACACCTCATCCCCGCACTTTTCAACGTGCGTGGGTTCGGGCCTCCATCCAGTGTTACCTGGACTTCACCCTGGACATGGGTAGATCACCCGGTTTCGGGTCTACAACCACATACTCATTCGCCCTATTCAGACTCGCTTTCGCTGCGGCTCCGCCTTTTCAGCTTAACCTTGCATGGGATCGTAACTCGCCGGTTCATTCTACAAAAGGCACGCTGTCACCCATTAACGGGCTCCAACTACTTGTAGGCACACGGTTTCAAGATCTATTTCACTCCCCTTCCGGGGTGCTTTTCACCTTTCCCTCACGGTACTGGTTCACTATCGGTCACTAGGTAGTATTTAGCCTTGGGAGATGGTCCTCCCAGTTTCCAACGGGGTTTCACGTGTCCCGCCGTACTCAGGATACACTCCGGAGGAGTCTGCATTTCGACTACAGGGCTTTTACCTTGTCTCGCGGACCTTTCCAGGTCGCTTCATCTACACAGACTCTTTGTAACTCCATATGGAATGTCCTACAACCCCAAGAGGCAAGCCTCTTGGTTTGGGCTGTTTCCGTTTCGCTCGCCGCTACTCAGGAAATCGCATTTGCTTTCTCTTCCTCTGGGTACTAAGATGTTTCAGTTCCCCAGGTCTGCCTTCTCACACTCTATGTATTCAAGTGTGGATCTTATCCCATTACGGATAAGGGGTTCCCCCATTCGGAAATCTCCGGATCAAAGCTTACTTACAGCTCCCCGAAGCATATCGGTGTTCGTCCCGTCCTTCTTCGGCTCCTAGTGCCAAGGCATTCACCGTGCGCCCTTTCTAACTTAACCATTTTTTGTTGCGGATTACCGGCAGATCTCATCGTCAGCTGCACTCCTCATCTCCTCACGTACGGTTGTACGCTCCGGGGATTCGTCATTTGCTTCCTCGATCTCCTTGGTTCTCCTTGCAAAAATTATCTTCGAATATAAAATTCTTCGGATAATTTCCACTCACAATTGGTGGCGTCTTTCTTAGCCTACATCTAAGACACTCGGTTCACTTTCTTTGAACGTATTCAAAGGGTATAACCGGTGATTCTTTTCAGTCATTTCGTTATCCAGTTTTCAAAGGACAAAGGCTTCTTTCAAAGAAAAGAAGCTTTGAGAGACTAACCTCTCAAAACTAAACAAAAAGTCCAAGACAAAGTTCGATTCAATAAGTTGAGCTTAAATGCTCCTTAGAAAGGAGGTGATCCATCCCCACCTTCCGGTAGGGATACCTTGTTACGACTTCACCCCAATCATCTGTCCCACCTTCGGCGGCTGGCTCCAAAAAGGTTACCTCACCGACTTCGGGTGTTACAAACTCTCGTGGTGTGACGGGCGGTGTGTACAAGGCCCGGGAACGTATTCACCGCGGCATGCTGATCCGCGATTACTAGCAATTCCGGCTTCATGCAGGCGAGTTGCAGCCTGCAATCCGAACTGAGAATGGCTTTACGGGATTCGCTTGACCTCGCGGTCTTGCAGCCCTTTGTACCATCCATTGTAGCACGTGTGTAGCCCAGGTCATAAGGGGCATGATGATTTGACGTCATCCCCACCTTCCTCCGGTTTATCACCGGCAGTCACCTTAGAGTGCCCAACTGAATGCTGGCAACTAAGATCAAGGGTTGCGCTCGTTGCGGGACTTAACCCAACATCTCACGACACGAGCTGACGACAACCATGCACCACCTGTCACTCTGTCCCCCGAAGGGGAAATCCCAATCTCTTGGGTGGTCAGAGGATGTCAAGACCTGGTAAGGTTCTTCGCGTTGCTTCGAATTAAACCACATGCTCCACTGCTTGTGCGGGCCCCCGTCAATTCCTTTGAGTTTCAACCTTGCGGTCGTACTCCCCAGGCGGAGTGCTTAATGTGTTAACTTCGGCACTAAGGGCATCGAAACCCCTAACACCTAGCACTCATCGTTTACGGCGTGGACTACCAGGGTATCTAATCCTGTTTGCTCCCCACGCTTTCGCACCTCAGCGTCAGTTATAGGCCAGAAAGTCGCCTTCGCCACTGGTGTTCCTCCACATATCTACGCATTTCACCGCTACACGTGGAATTCCACTTTCCTCTCCTACACTCAAGTCCCCCAGTTTCCAATGACCCTCCACGGTTGAGCCGTGGGCTTTCACATCAGACTTAAGAGACCGCCTGCGCGCGCTTTACGCCCAATAATTCCGGACAACGCTTGCCCCCTACGTATTACCGCGGCTGCTGGCACGTAGTTAGCCGGGGCTTTCTCGTGAGGTACCGTCAAGGTGCCGCCCTATTCGAACGGCACTTGTTCTTCCCTCATAACAGAACTTTACGATCCGAAAACCTTCATCGTTCACGCGGCGTTGCACCGTCAGGCTTTCGCCCATTGCGGATGATTCCCTACTGCTGCCTCCCGTAGGAGTCTGGACCGTGTCTCAGTTCCAGTGTGGCCGATCACCCTCTCAGGTCGGCTACGCATCGTTGCCTTGGTAAGCCATTACCTTACCAACTAGCTAATGCGCCGCGGGCCCATCTCGTAGTGTGAGGATAAATCCCCACTTTTACAACAGAATCATGCGATTCCGTTGGTCATCCGGTATTAGCTCCGGTTTCCCGGAGTTATCCCAGTCTACAAGGCAGGTTGCCCACGTGTTACTCACCCGTCCGCCGCTCATTCCACAAGCGTCACCCCGAAGGGATCAACTTGTTTCCTGCGCTCGACTTGCATGTATTAGGCACGCCGCCAGCGTTCGTCCTGAGCCAGGATCAAACTCTCCGATAAAGTATGATGACTTATCATCAAGCTTGATGTCCTAGACATCAAAACCAAACTTTCGTCTGGCGTTTGTCGAATGTTACCATTCAACGATTTGTTTCATTTGACGGGATATTTTAAAATATCCCACTTTGCTTGGCTTTTTGTTTAGTTTTCAAAGGTCATCTAAAATATCTGATTCAATAACTCAATTCCACTTATTAATGAAATCTAGTTTTTCACTGAATCGAATATAAATTGTGTCAGTCGTTTTTGGCGACTTTCATATCATAACATTATTTCAAATATGATGTCAACACCTATTTTCAAAATGTATAATATGTTTTAATTACGTCGAATCAAATTGCGACAACAATTAATATTATATCAGGATAGTTGCTTCTGCGCAACACCATTTTAAATATTATTTTGCGACTTGACCTATTATAAAGACGTTTATTTGTCTCGTCAATACCTTTTATTAAATTGAAAGATCTAATATACCTTTCTTCCTCTTACTACTAATTGGACAACCTATTCATCTCGCATTATTTTAGTATGCCAGAAGAAAAGAGTCGATCCCTTACACACAATTTATTGGATCAAATAACTGGAAAAACAACTGTAACAACCAATTCATTATATGCTGGTTATTAAAATTGTGAATTTATATTGACTTTACACTCTTAGTGCAAGTATTCTATTGTTAACCAGTAATATTTAAAGGTTAACAATAGAGAGAGAGGTTATTTCCATGAACAATAAAAAATTTACTGCAACAGATCTTACAAAAGGAGCTATATTTATAGCTCTAATGGCAATAGGAGCGAACTTAACAGCAATTATTACTATCGGCACTGTCCCCTTAACTTTTCAAACCGTTGTCGCAATTTTAGCAGGTATCTTACTTGGAAAAAGGTTAGCTGCTTTTGCTATGACAGGATATTTGATGTTAGGTCTAATTGGAGTTCCTGTTTTCGCAGGTTTCGTAGGAGGTTTTCACACTGTAACTTCTCCTACTTTCGGTTTTTTGCTTTCTTTTATAGCGCTTGCTTATATAGTAGGTTTAATCATTGAGTTGAATCAACAACCATCATTATTCACTTTTTATCTTTCAAGTTATGTTGGTCTTATCCTTAATTATTTAATAGGCGTTCCTTATTTATATTTACATAGTCATTTTATTTTAGGGCTAACCGATGTACAGTTCATCCCTATTGCAGTAAGCATGGTACCATTTTTTCTAAAAGATTTTGTATTAGTAGGGTTTGCAGCAACCTTGGCCCCGAAGCTTCTCAAGGCTATAAACAAATCTAGTCCCAAAAAACCAGTTGCTTCATAATTTTACTCCAGTCCTTTAAAATACGTCATTATTTTTAAATGATTTTTAAAAGGTGCTATTCCACATATAGGAACAGCACCTTTTTTGAATATTGTCTTTGATATCATTTATTGAATTCATCGATGATGCGAGGGATAGGCTCGTCCTGGAAAAGAAGCAACTAGCTGAAGCCTTGCCCACGGAAAGGGTCCTCCTAGAGCGCATTCGAGTACTCAGGTCGAAAAGGAAACTGCAGGACTAAAAAAATACCATATCCCCCTCAAAAACACCGTTCTATACTTACCTAGCAAAAAAGCTGCCTAGAGATACCAATCACCTTAAGACAGCTTTTAACTATTTTCACTTATGCTTGAATACTATTACCTTCTATTATAATGTATGCGAACATCCTCAATAGTTGTTATAAAATAATTGCAGATAACCAACCAAATATAATGAGAGGAATATTAAAATGAAGGAAAGTTGGGACACATGTATCCCAAATGTGATTATGCTGTCCGTCAGCATTCAAACCAGCTGTAGGACCCAAAGTACTATCAGAAGCCGGGGATCCAGCGTCACCAAGTGCTCCGGCAGTTCCAATGAGAGCAATAGTTGCCATAGGCGACATTCCTATCGCAACAGCTAACGGTACAAATATAGCTGTAATAATTGGTATGGTTGCAAAAGATGAACCAATACCCATTGTAATAAATAGACCGATAATGAGCATGATTATTGCCGCTAATCCGTGATTACCACCTATCCAATCCGACGTTGATGTAACGAGAGATTCTACGTGGCCCGTTTCTCTAATAACCTCCGCAAATCCACCCGCTGCAATCATAACGAAACCTATGAAAGCAAGCATCTTCATACCACTAGTCATTAACTGATCTGTTTGATTCAATGTAAATTCTTTTCTAAAATGTAAAACCCCAAAATAACAGTATAAGATAATTAACCCTGAAAGTGCACCGAAAATCATTGAATCTGTCACTACTTGTGCAATTAAAACGACAACAATAGATATGATAGAAATAACTATTCCTGTCGTTGTATAATTTTTGTCCCCCGAAGTCACTGACTCTTCGACTATTTCTTTATTGTGATAAGGTCTTTCTTTTCGGTAACTAACAAAGATTGCAAATAATAACCCAATTAACATCCCTAATACAGGCAAAGCCAAAGCTTGAGGGACCATCCCCATTTCAACACTCATTCCGCTTTCTTCCATATTCGTAACCAATATCTCGTGAAATATGAATCCATATCCAGCTGGAATTAATATATATGGTGCTTTTAATCCAAATGTTAATGCAGTAGCGACCGCTCTTCTATCAAGAGCGAGTTCATTAAAGATTAGTAGAAGTGGAGGAACTAATATTGGGATAAAAGCAATATGAACTGGAACTAGATTCTGAGAAAAACAAGCGACAATCGCAACGATAAACAAGAGAATTACTTTCGTCATCGTTTTTCTTCTGGTTTCTTCATTTTTACCAACAAGACGAATTGCCCCTTTTACCATAAGGTTTGGTAATCCAGTGAAGTTTATAGCTACTGCAAAAGCTCCTAGCATTGCATAACTGAGAGCAATACTTGCATTTGCACCTAAACCTCCCGTAAAAATTTCCAACGTTTCTGTAACAGAAAACCCGGCAACAATACCACCAACTATTGCCCCTCCAATCAGAGCTATAACGACGTGTATCCTTGCTAAACTTAATATAATCATGACGAGAACAGCCAATACTACAGCATTCATTGTAACAAAACCCCTCTGAAAATCCTTTATTGTGATAAATCGGTAACGTGAAAAACCTAGACTAATTTATCACTTCTTCAAGGTGATTGTCAATCCAATTCTCACTAAAATAAAGCATAAAATTTTTTAATCCTGTACTTCTTTGGTTCAATTACGACAAAAAAAGCTAGAGGATAGCCCTCTAGCTTTTTAAAAATTACTTATTAGTTACCCTGTGCCGCTTCAATCTCATCTTGAAGCATATCTAGAATCATTCCAGCGTCTTCACTTTCATCACGATAGGAATCACGAACTGGTACAGCTAGTTCACGGAATGCATCTCGCTCTTCTTCAGAAAGCTCATATACTTCTGTAGGAGTATCTGTTGCTTCTTCAATTAAACCTAAAGCAGCATCATTTTGCTCAGCTTGAATTTCAAAAGATCGAGATTTCATTTCCTCAATAGACTCATCAACAATTGTTTTTGTTGCGTCATCTAATCCCTCATAGAAATCAGGATTTACAGTTGTCATCGTTACATACATATTGTGATTTGAAATCGTCAAGTGGTCTTGCACTTCATGAAAGTTTGCATCTTCAATAAAGAAAAGTGGGTTTTCTTGACCTTCTACAGCACCTTGCTGAAGTCCAGTATAAAGTTCTCCCCAGCTCATTGCTGTTGGATTAGCATCATATGCTTCATAAGACTCAAGAATTAACGGTGATTCCTGTGTTCTCATTTGGAAACCATCAAAGTCATCAGGAGATTGTAGTGCACTGCTTCCAGTCCACTGCATAGCACCCTCTGTCCAGAAAGCTAATGGCATAATACCTTGTTCAACATATTTACCAGCTAAATGCTCATTAATAGCTTCACTTTCATTCAATACCTGCTGATTCAGTTCCTGATCATCATCAAACAAGAATTGAAGGGCAAAAATATTTCCCTCAGGTACGAGTGTACCTGTGAAACCTGGAGAAATAATTGCAAATTCTACAACACCGGTTGATAATTGTTCAACTTGGTCTACTTCACTACCTAATTCCCCAAAACCATATACATCGATTGAAATCTGTCCACCAGATTTTTCACTGACTAATTCAGCAAACTCTTCAGCATATACATTTTGGACTTGCCCTTCTGTTTCTTCTGTTACAAAGCGCCATTCTTGCGCTTCAACTTCAACAGCTTCTTCGTTTCCACCGTTATTTTCAACGGCCTCGCCATTGTTTGTTCCTTCATTTGCCGCTTCATTTGTACCGCCATTATTCTCCGTTTCGTCATTACCGCCACAAGCAGCAAGAACTAATCCAAAAGACAACATGCTAGCTAATAAACCTTTTTTCTTTAACATAATGTGAATACCCCCATAAAATTTTATTTTAAAAATATCTACACTCTTTAACCCTACTATTAAAACATATTCAGTAAGAAAAGTGAGATATCCTCAAAAACAACTACTAAAACTGAAACAATTAATAACATTACAATGTACGGCGGTGTTCCGCGTATGACATCCAAATAGGATTTATTAAACACCGAACTTGCTGTAAATATATCAACCCCAAACGGTGGCGTTGCTGAGCCCAAAGCCGCTTGGAATACGATGACTACCCCTAAATGTATTGGATCAATTCCTGCTGCAGTAGCAACTGGAGCAAAAATTGGAGTTAATATTAATATCACCACAATTGGATCTACGAACATACATCCAATGAAGAAAAAGATAGATACGATAAGTAATACATATAATGCTGAAGGATCGGGACCCATGACAGCATCTGTTAACATTCTTGGAATTCTTAAGAAAGAGATGACCCAAGAAAATGCTTGACCGCCTGCTACGAGTACAAATACCGCAGAAGTAACGATACCGGAAGACAATGCTATTCCAGGAATTTCTTTAAATTTAATCGTCTTGTAAATTAACACTTCAAGTATTAGTGCATATAACACAGAAACTCCTGCTGCTTCTGTCGGTGTAAATTGACCAGTGTAAATACCTCCAATGATAATAATCGGAAAGCCTAATGGTAAAAGTGCTTTTAATGTGACATTCCCTCTTTCTTTCCAAGGCATTTTAGGCCCCAGAGGGATATTATATATTCTTGCATGAATATAAGAATACGTTGCAAAAAAGAGAAAAATTAATACGCCTGGACCTATACCAGCGATAAATAAGTCCCCTACAGAAGCGTCAGAAACTAATGCGTAAATGATCATTCCTATACTCGGCGGAATTAAAAGTGCAATATCACTTGCATTGATAATTAAGGCGATAGCACTTGAATCTTTATATCCGACCTTTAATAATCGCTCACGCATTGGTTTCCCAATAGCTACTACAGTTGCTTGCGTTGAACCTGAAATAGATCCAAAAAGCGTACAAGCTGCTGCCGTGGTTATCGCATATCCTCCGCGAATATGCCCAATAAACGCTCCAACAAAATCTAGCAATTTGTTCGAAGTTCTTCCTGACGTCATGATATCGGCGGCAAATATAAATAGTGGAACAGCAATTAATACATATGATGATATTCCCTCAACCATCTGTTGAATCATAATCGTCGGATCTAAGTTATCCATGAAAAATAAAATAATAACTAAAGGTCCTGCGATCATAGGAATCATCATCGGAAAACCCATTAGGAGTAAAATAACCATAATGCCCAGTAATGTCCAAATCATCGTCGATTCCTCCACCGTCCTATTTTTTCGAAAATTCTTATCTATTTTGTTTATTACATATAGACAGTTCCCACTGACAATCTAATGTTTTATTGTTCGTCATAGTCCTTTTTATCCTCTGCAATATAAATTTCTTTATTAACTATGTTCATCCACATATTGCGTAAAAATTGAATAGCGCCGATAAAACAACCTAATGGAATAGCTACTACCATTAACCAAAAAGGGAATTCAAGGGCTGCTGTAGTACGACCTGTCTCGTAGATCCCGTATGTGTAAATTGTTCCAAAGTAACCGATGGTAATTAAGACTATTGCAGTAACTAAAGGGTTAAAGATAGCTAAAAACTTTTTAACAGGTTTTGGAGATAAATCAAAAAAGGCAGACATACTTATGTGTCTTCCCTTCCTTGCAGCATAACTAATTCCCAAAAAGGTAGCTACTATTACAGCCAATCGACTAATTTCAGCTGCAAAGTGCCAACTAGAACCTGTAATTATCCTAGTCAAAACATTTCCACAAGTCATGACCGAAATAACAATGATGGACCAACTAAGGATAAATTTCTCTGCTGTATGAAGCGAGGCGTCTAGCACTTTAAATACTTTATTTTGCGCTTTCTTTTTCGGTTCTTTTGTTTGCGAGCTTTCCAATGGTATATCCCCCCTTCTTTTTACTATCTTGAGATATCTTAAATTATGTAACACTGTCTGAAGACTAGAATGAATTGGTGATATAATATTTTTTTCGGAAAATGAAAATTATTTTTTCGTATATTCGCCTATTAAATATCATAAAACAAATCAATAATAACCACAAAACTTATACAGGCACAAATTCTCTTATTATTCAGGAAATAATATCCTTATCGTCAGTAACGTGTTTACAATGG
Organism: Salipaludibacillus neizhouensis; assembly: GCF_002886185.1. Taxonomy (GTDB): domain Bacteria; phylum Bacillota; class Bacilli; order Bacillales; family Salisediminibacteriaceae; genus Salipaludibacillus; species Salipaludibacillus neizhouensis. Next base: position 104,637 of record NZ_KZ614148.1, on the reverse strand, counting down.
CTATATCCTCTCCTCAGCTGTCAATACTAGCAATATACTCAAAGTCTGTGATTCACTACTAATTACCCTGTTTCTTAACAATTAAACGACTTTTTTGATTTTTTTAGGTTTTAAATATGATAATAAGTCCAGGTCTATTCCATCTTTCTCTTCGTTTAAAGAAGTCGTGAAAAGGGAAAAGTATATTTGAAATAACGATGTTACAGAACAAGCTTTAGAGCTTCCTATGTTATAATTAAAATTATTGTTTTTTAATATGTGTCGTAAATTTGAAGCATTGTCTAGAAAGGAAATAAATACTTTATGGAGATATTAACAAACTTCCCTTTATGGATTGCACTTTTCACAATTGTATTTGCTCAATTTATCAAAATACCTCTCCAATTTATTGCATCTAGAAAATTTGATTGGACATTATTTACTAGTACGGGGGGGATGCCTAGTTCACACTCTGGAGCTGTAACTGCTTTATCTACTGCAATTGCCTTGGAGTACGGTCTAGACTCTACGTTCTTTGCACTTTCGGCTATCTTTGGGATTATCGTTATGTTTGATGCCACTGGTGTTCGTCGCCATGCTGGGGAACAAGCGACTGTCGTTAACCGACTCGTAACTGATTACAATAAAATTGTCTTAGAAATGAAAAATTGGCCTGAAAAAAAAGAGCAGGAGAAACGCAAGGAACTAAAAGAACTGTTAGGTCATCAACCGATAGAAGTTTTTTTCGGTGGATTACTTGGTATAATTATTGCTCTCTCTGCTCATGCAATCCTATACTAAAAAAATGCTGGCTATATTACCCAGCATTTTTTTATGAGTTTTTTTCTCCTGGATACAATTCTCTAAATCCCTGTACTTCCTCCGCTTCATTTAAATCCTCTAACGTGTCATCAGTCAGTAGCCCGGCCCCTTCTTCTATAACAAATACCTCTACTGATTTTTTCCCCCATAGATTATATACATCTTCCACCGTCTCATAATACAAATCCAATATATTTCCTTTAATAGCTGACCCAGTATCCGCTACTACTCCGTAACCATACCCTGGTATAAACAGTATAGTACCTATCGGAAACACTTCTGGATCCGCAGCAACAGTGGAATAAAGATCACGCTTTACCTTCACGCCTGAAAACGTTATTCCATATTCAGGGTGTTCTTCGGATTTCCCTGTTGATTCGATACCAGCTGTATACCCGGTTGCAATCACTTCTTTTTTTGGATAGCCGGCTTCTGACATAACTGTTACCATGTCATTGTTATTAACATCTGACTTGGTTGGGTCACTAGGTAATTCCTCAACTTCTTCTTTTCGCGTTGCATCCTTCATAACTGCTATATCTGATACAGATTCTTTTAATTGCAGAAGACTTACATTTGTAATACCGATGTATGTCGATAATAGCGCTCCAATAAATAATCCAAATAATGCAATCATTTTTAATGTTCTCTGAAATACATTCATCTTTGGACACTCCTCTCATCAATCAAGGTTGCCCTAACATGCGAAGAGTATTCAATATTCATCTGAAAAAAGCCAAAATAAAAGGCATGCCAATAGTCATAGTTGACTAATTGACATGCCAATTCACTTAAAACATTTGATATCCTCTATTACGAAGCATTTTAATTGCAAGACCTGATAATAAAGCTCCGATCATACCAGCAGTTAATATAATAATATCAATTGCAGTTAATGATAATAAACCATCGCCTAATAATGCGAAAGATTCTCCTGCATTTGTAAAGTAGCTAAAGATTCCTGAGTCATCAACCATAAAGAAAATAACAATCGGATAAATGATAGCCATCGTCCAAGTTGAACGAAGAAGCATATTCAAAATAAAACCAATTCCAAAAAACAAAATAAAATATAATAATACTGCAATTATAAATTGTGGTAAATTCAACATTACTTGTTCCACCCCCATTAGGTCAAACTTTAGTTTACTTAATATCGAGGAGAAAATCAATTATTGTTTCTTTGAAATAACAGCAAAAAAACTCCTAGTCAGCTGAACTAGAAGTGAGTGTATCCTTTGCTCATTTATTTTCTCTTTTTCATTAAGCCGATTGCTGCTTTTTTCCTGACCCCAGACACCCTGCGCAAGTCTCCGAACCACCTAATAATAATTGATTATAACCTTTACCTGTACAGTATTCGCAATCATTCTCATTTAGTTTCTTATCATGTAATGCCATTTTAGTCACCTTCCGATGTTTAATTAATCACCAATTAACTGAAGTTTCTGATAATATATCAAAAAACATCCTACAAATCAAGTGGTAAAATAACCTCCCATCTTCTGTATTAGTGTGTTTTCCTTGAAATACTGTGGATTATCTATGTAATCCATTAAAGTTTTATATTACTGAAGCGTCAAACTATTTCGCTTGTTATTAGCGGCGTAAACAGCGTAAAAAAGCTGTTAATTTTGACTTTCGTATTTCTTTTTAAAAAAAGGGACTGAAAAAGTAAAAATCACCTTTCTCAGTCCCTTTCCCTATATTCGATTTAAAAGAAATTAAACTTTCCTTTTTTCAACACCAATGGCACTCCACCTAATTGAAACAGATACTTATTATCAATTATCTTCTTCATTGCAGATGCAGAACCTCCGTATAGCTTACGGTCTCCTACTAGACCAATCGCTTCCTTACCACCAAGAGAAGCCACCGTTCCTTGAATTTCCGGTTTGAACACATCAAGCTCTTCTTTTCCACTGATTAAATCTTTTAGATTCTTAGAACAGGTATAAGCTTGTTGGATTGCTATTTGAGCGGTAGGAGGATATGGACGATTAATCTCTTCATTAATGATCAATGCACAGTCCCCAATAATAAATACATTATCATAACCTGGAGCTCTTAAGTCTTTCTCCACTTTTACTCGGCCACGCATCGTTTCAAACCCTGAATCTTCAATAATAGAACTTCCTCGGATCCCAGTAGTCCAAACGATGGTTTGTGACTTGATTTCCTCTCCGTCATTAAGAAGTACTTTTCCGTCTTGAACTTCTTTAATAGGTGTATTGATTTTAAACTCAACTCCACGGCTTTCAAGAACATTCATTGCATATTCAACAAGTTCCTCATCAAAACCAGGTAAAGCAGTTGGTGCAGCTTCCACGGAATAAATCTTTACTTTTTTAGGATCAATATCATATTCTTCACAAAGTTCTGGTACACGCTCTGAAAGTTCTCCGACAAATTCTATCCCGGTAAAACCTGCTCCTGCAACTACAAACGTAAGTATGTCTTCATGTTTTTCATCTTCCTTATTATAGCTAGCAAACATGTATTCAATGTGTTCACGAAGTAATCGAACAGAGTTTACGCTTCTTATGGCAAACGAATTTTCGTTTACACCTGGAATACCAAAGGTTTCTGGCTCAGATCCTAATCCTATAACTAAATAGTCGTAATCAACTTCGCCATTTTCTAGGATTACTTTCTTTTCGTCTTTTTTGATTTCTACCACAGAGTCCTTAATAAAATTAATCTTTTTCAGATCAATCACACTGCTGATTTCCATTCTTGTTTTATCGTGATGAAGTGTACCCGCTGCCGGTTCATGCAACCACGTAGTCTGATAGTGATAATTATGCTTGTTCACTAATGTAATTTCTGCATCCTGCTGGGTATTTGACTTTATCAAACGAGAGGCTGTCATAATTCCACCGTAGCCCGCACCTAATATAACTATTTTCGGCTTTTTATTCATAATACTCACTCCAATCATTCTGATTCTTGATTCTTATTCTCCATTTTTCCCAATAAGTTTACATGTCAAGCGTGTGTTTTATTACCATCAACAAAAATATGTTTGTGATATAGTTCACGTACAAATCCATAAAAAATGTAAGGGACAAATTAGGAAGGATCAATCATATAAGTCCTGAGGTTAATCATATAAGTATTGAGAATATGTTTTTAATCCCTTATTATCATATGGGTTATCTTACTATTTTTCAACTATTTTTCGAACTTTTTAATAATACTGTTGATTTTTTAGTAGAAAACCTTACATTATTTCCAGATACGCCTTCATTTTAACATGAAAACTTATCATATAATTAAAATTTCTTTCATTAGAGATAAAATAGGATCCTTCTGAAAAATTGAAAGTTATAATAATAATGTCTATAATACATATGTGAATAACAAAAGAATTTTGATGGAGGTGTAAGTCTTGGCTGAAGAAAAAGAAATATTTGATATTACCATTATCGGAGGTGGTCCTGTTGGATTATTTACTGCCTTCTACGGTGGACTGCGACAAGCAAAAGTAAAAGTTATTGAAGCAATGCCGCAATTGGGAGGGCAATTATCCGCACTGTATCCCGAAAAATATGTTTATGATATAGCTGGTTTCCCAAAAATTCGCGCTCAGGAACTGGTGGACAATTTAACAGAGCAAGCCATGCAGTTTAACCCTACGATAGTCTTGGAACAGTCCGTTGCAAAACTAGAAAAGGATGATGATAATGTTTTTAAATTAACTACGGATAAGGAAGAGCATTACTCTAAGACCATCATTATTACAGCCGGAGTTGGCGCATTTAAACCCCGACGACTTGATGTTGAAGGTGCCGAGCAGTTTGAAGGTAAAAATCTTCATTACTTTGTCAACGATTTAAACCAATTTGCCGGTGACCGAGTTGTTTTAGCAGGAGGTGGTGATTCTGCTGTGGATTGGACACTGATGTTAGAAGATATTGCGAAAGAAATCACCATCGTTCACCGTAGAGATAAGTTCCGTGCACATGAGCATAGCGTTGAACAACTTAGAGGCTCAGAGAAAATCAACGTTAGTACACCTTATATGATCGAATCTCTTGATCATGACGGAGATAAGATTACTGCTGTCACGTTAAAAGAAACAAAGGGAGAAGCTACTCATAAAATAGATATTGATACGCTCATTGTTAATTATGGCTTTGTTTCCAATCTTGGTCCTATAAAAGAGTGGGGTCTTGAACTGAAAAAGAATGCCATTATGGTCAATACTAGTATGGAAACAAACATAGATGGTATTTACGCTTGCGGAGATATTGCCACATATGAAGGTAAAGCAAAGTTAATTGCCTCCGGTTTTGGAGAAGCACCAACAGCTATCAATAAAGCAAAAGTTTATATCGACCCTACAGCAAGTGCAACTGCAGGGCATAGTACTAGTTTGTTTTAAAAATGAATTTAACTGAACTCTTATGGGATCAACCTAATTTTCTAGGTTGATCTTTTTTATTAGAAATTAGGAATAAAAAACTAGCCCTTCTATAGAAAGGCTAGTTGTGTATGAGCGGTTATTAACAATTTTCGGGCTTGCCTGCATTCTTAGCTGTTCTGAAAGAAGAACCACATCCGCATGAGGCAATCGCATTCGGATTATCCAATGTAAAGCCGCCGCCCATCATATTTTGTTTGTAATCTATTTTTACACCTTCAAGCATGGAGAGACTTTCTTTATCAACTAATACTTGTATACCATCTGTTTCAAAGGTTGTGTCGTCTTCACCAGCTTCTGTATCAAATCCCATACCATAAGAAAGACCGCTACAGCCTCCACCTTGAACACCTACGCGAAGAAATTTAGCACTCTCTTCTGCTTCCATCATCGCTTTCACTTGACTTACTGCTGATTCAGTTATGTTTAACATTAAATTCCCTCCTACCTGTTTGTTTCTAATTCTAATTATAACGATTAATTCTCCTATCATCAAGAATCCTGTTCGAATATCCTGCCTAGATTGGGTAGTACTGTTTGGCACACTTGGCAAATTGATGGTAAGATGGAAGAGAGTTTCGTGAACCGAAATGACAATAACAATAACAATTACTACATATAAAAGGTAGGGGATAAAATGAGTACAGTATTACTGGATCAAAGTTTAAAGGGCATCCAAGAAAAAGTTATTAATGGAGAAAGGCTGTCTATTGAGGATGGTCTAAAGCTATATGAAACGACGGACATTCTAAGCATTGCTCAACTAGCAAATTATGTGAACGAAAATAAAAACGGCAAAAACGTTTATTTTATTGAAAACATGTATATAAATCCTACCAATGTATGTGAAGCTAGCTGTGCATTCTGTGGATTCAAGCGGAAACCCGGCGAAGAAGGCGCATATACGATGGACGAAGAGGCATTATTAAAATATGTCGCGGATCGCTGGAATGATAACATCCAAGAATTCCATATTGTCGGCGGGCACAACACCGAAGTTCCTTTCGATTACTATTTAGACACAATTAGAGCATTAAAGAAACATTATCCACAAGTGACAGTAAAAGCATACACAGGTGCTGAAATCGAATTTTTTGCACGTCATGCAGGATTAACAATGAGAGAAGTACTGGAAAAATTAATTGACGCTGGATTAGATACACTGCCGGGTGGCGGAGCTGAAATTTTAACAGAGCGTTACCGTGCAAAAATGAGCCCAGATAAAGCTTCTACGTATGAATGGCTTGAAGCCCATGAGATTGCTCATGATCTAGGATTAAAAACACATGCAACAATGTTATACGGTGGAATCGAAACAAAGGAAGAACGTCTTATTCATATGGACAGACTACGACAGCTTCAAGATAAGACCAATGGCTTCATGGTATTTATTCCGTTAGCCATGCAACCTAAAAGTGTCAACGCAGGTCTTAAACGTCGAACATCTGCCTATGACGACCTTCGTACGATTGCAATTAGCCGCTTAATGCTTGATAACTTCCAGCACATTAAAGCGTATTGGATTAATATCGGTCCTCAGCTTACACAGATGGCTCTTTCCTTTGGTAGCTCAGATATTCATGGGACGCTTATCGAAGAAAGAATTTCTCACTCTGCAGGAGCCTTGACATCTCAAGGGATGACTAGAGAAGAACTGGTGCATATGATCAAAGGTGCCGACAAACAACCGGTGGAAAGAGATACATTTTATAAAGAAATTAAGAGGTACTAACAATTAAAAAGGATCATACCAACTAATCAATTGGTATGATCCTTTTTAATGAGCGGTGCTAAGCTTACAGACTATTTAATAAACATAATTATACTAATTCCTAGAAAAGTCAGAATAGATAAATGTAGGCCGTTAGCTCTAAGTCCGGTTTGAACACCAGAGATGCCTACAATCCGACTGACCATTAAATTTAAACCCGAAAATGGACTTAAGGTTGAAGAAATTGACCATGCTAACAGAAGCAACATCGCCAATGCTAAGGTAGTTATACCTAATTCTTCTGGATTTAATTGCATAGCTAGCGCAGCAACTACGGCGATTTGATGTATCCCCACATAGGTTATAGATAACACGATTACCATCACAGCTATGGCAAACAATAGGAACGATCGATTAGCTAAAATCGTTAAAAACTCACTTAATGCATTTGCAAAGCCTGTTCCCTGGATAGCATGAGCTAATAATCCTGCACTTGTGAAAAGCATGATTTCGTTGTTCATCAACATGACAGATTGATCACGATATACTTTTAGCAGTGTACTTAGCCTGTGCCATCCATTCGCTATTGTTCCCCATATGATCGGTAACGAAAGAGAAATTAAACTAACTATCACAATCATCGACCACTTTGTGACGTATTCGATCGTTAAGGATGTTGTCATCAAGACTATGACAAAAAAGCCTAGTTGGAACAGTTTAAAACGATGTTTTTTATTTAGCGGAATTTTCGGATCATAACTTTTACTCAAAGGATGATTACGTTCCCAAAAAGCAAAAAGAATGTTTCCAACTATTAAAGAAAGAAAGGATAAACCGATCCCATACAAAATATATTTCCCAACAGGCATCTCTAAGTAGTAAAGCACCAGAGAAACAGAAGCGAAATATGGTGACCACATGATTGCAGTTGAAAACCCGATCATATAACCCTTTACGGACATTGCAGAAGGAAGTTTAATATCGGTAAGAAATTCACTTATAATCCGGACAGAACCTAAGCTTAATATTGGACTTAATATAAATAAACTTGTAGTAATACCAGCAAATAACTGTCTAGGATGATGTAATAAATTACGCAGTAAGGCATCAACGGCATCAAAATATCCACCTAGTTTTAGTGGAAGTGAAAGAAGTGGGGCCAGAGTGACAAGGCATATTAATGGTAAAATTAATAGCAGTCCTTGACTTATTCCTTCAAAACCTGCGCCTTTATTTAGTTCTAAAATCATCCCGGTTACCATCATAGTTATTCCTATTATTCTTGGAAAGCAGCCTGTTGAAATGGATACGCTTGCCAAAAATGATAAAATAGCCATGATGACAACCAAGTATCCTAACCATTCAATATTTGCAAAATATTGGATGAGAAACAAGATACACATGGATAAAATGAGATAACTGCGCATGCAGCTGTCATCCCCTTTCTTGAAGACCGAAATATTATGTCACTGGGGTTGGATTAAACAGGCTAAGGTCATTGCTTATCCCCCAGTGATCTGCCCATGTTTTCTTACGGTCACTTGCAACATCCAATATGAAATGAAATAATTCCCACCCAATATCCTCTATGCTCGATTCGCCTGTAGCTATGGTGCCAGCGTTAATATCAATTAAATCGCTCCACTGTTCTAATAAGGCATTTCTTGTAGAAACTTTAATTACCGGTGCCATTGATAATCCATAAGGCGTTCCTCTCCCTGTAGAAAAAACTTGAAGATGCATACCGGAAGCGAGCTGCAATGTACCACAGACAAAATCACTCGCCGGTGTTGCAGCAAACAGCAAGCCTTTTTGGGTGGCCTTTTCTCCAGGTGCTAATACACCTGAAATAGGACTACTTCCAGACTTGACTATAGAACCAAGCGACTTTTCAACTACGTTCGACAAACCACCCTTTTTATTTCCGGGAGAAGGATTTGCACTGCGGTCAGCATTCCCTTTTTGTAAATAGTCATCATACCACTTCATTTCACGTATCAACCCTTGACCAACCTCTTTATTTATAGCTCGTGGGGTTAATAAATGGACCGCATCTCTCACTTCAGTTACTTCGGAGAACAAAACGGTTGCCCCAGCTCGAACAAGTAAATCAGCAGTATATCCTATAGCAGGATTAGCTGTTACTCCTGAAAAGGCATCACTCCCACCACATTGCAAACCTATGACTAGATCGGAAACTGGACAAGTTACCCGCTCTCTCTTATTTAAAATTTCTAAACGTTCCTCAGCCATGTCTATAATCATTTTGACCATGTTTGTAAAACCTTGTTGGTTTTGGAGTGAAACAATATCTTCCTCATTACCTAATCTATCTGGCTGTAATTTTTCGCACCCTAATCCCACAATCATTACTTCTCCTCCGAAGTTAGGGTGGCTAGCTATGTTTTGAATCGTGCGAATCGGTATTTCAGCATCAGGAGCATTAATGGCAACACCACACCCGTATGTGTGATTTAGCGCTACAACATCATGAACATTTTGATAGTTTTGAAGAAGTTCTTTTTTGATTTTATTAACCGCGTAATCAAGTACACCTGCAACACACTGAACGCTAGTAGTTATTCCAAGTATGTTTTTGATTCCTGCACTCCCATCAGCATTTCTAAATCCTTCAAAGGTATAACCTTCCATAAGTGGCTGGGCATCGGGCACTTTATTGGCAAGCGGTAGTTTATCTAGTTCAGGCGGAACTGGCATTTGTACTAGCGATTCTTTAATCCAGCTTCCCTTTTTAATAGGCGTTTTAGCAAACCCAATTACTTCCCCGTAGCGGATGATCTCTTGATCTTGTTCTAAATCCACTAAAGCCGTCTTGTGTCCTTGAGGTACAAATTCGAATAATGTAAGACCACATGAAAACAACGTCCCTTGCTTTAAACCACCGGAGTTAACTATAATTGCCACGTTGTCTTGCGAATTGACTTTAATATATAATGGAATCTCATCTGATATCTGCGAGGCCATAAAAATCCTCCTTTTAAATTTTGTTTTTAACATTTATAATAAAAAATTAGGCTGTTTTCGTAAACCTTATTGTTTTATGGAAATGGTCGAAGTGAAAAGCACCTTCTCCAGCGTTGCCCTCAGAAAACGTCCAGCTAGAGCTTATTCGAGCACCACCTTGTACTAACTAGACCATTTAAGAAAACAGTAATAATTAAGAAAAACGCATAGCGTCTTTTATTAAATTTATGCATTCTTATCTTTTAAATGAAAAGTAGACCCAATTTCGGTCTACTCCTGCGACTACGTTATGTTATCTTATATGTCGGAGTCTCTAACTAAACATGGCCGTTTGTTATTGAACTCCCATCCTGGGATCAGATATTGCATAGCTACAGAGTCATCACGAACACCCAATCCTTCTTTTAGATACAACTTGTGAGCGATTTCAATTTGTTCCATATTGATATCAATGCCTAGACCTGGTCTTTGTGGAACTTCAATCTTCCCATCAGTTATTTCAAAAGGATTTTTTGTTAAGTTCTGACCATCCTGCCAAATCCAATGCGTATCAATTGCTGTAATATCCCCAGGGGCAGCTGCAGCCACATGAGTAAACATCGCTAGAGAGATGTCGAAGTGATTATTGGAATGCGATCCCCATGTTAATCCCCATTCATGACACATTTGTGCGACGCGGACAGAACCTTGCATCGTCCAAAAATGTGGATCTGCTAATGGAATATCAACAGATTGCAAAGTAATGGAGTGACCCATTTGACGCCAATCGGTTGCGATCATATTTGTAGCTGTTTTTAGACCTGTCGCACGTCTGAACTCTGCCATTATTTCACGAGCTGAATAACCATTCTCAGCTCCGCAAGGATCCTCTGCATAAGCAAGTACGTTATGTTGACCTCGGCAAAGTTTAATCGCTTCATCTAGTGACCAAGCACCGTTGGGATCAAGTGTTATTCGAGCATTTGGGAAACGCCTAGCCAGTGATGTAACCGCCTTCATCTCCTCTTCACCTCGTAATACACCGCCCTTTAATTTAAAATCATTGAAACCATATCGCTCATGAGCTGCTTCCGCCAATCTAACAATTGCCTCTGGAGTCATCGCTTCTTCATGACGTAACCTAGCCCAATCATCTTCTCCATTAGGATCACTTAAGTAAGGTAAATCTGTTTTGTTGCGGTCCCCGATGTAGAATAAATATCCTAATACTTCAACCTTATCACGCTGTTGACCTTCCCCAAGAAGCGCAGACACTGGTACATTCAAGTGTTTACCAAGAAGGTCAAGAAGAGCTGATTCGAGTGCTGTTACCGCATGTACCGCAATACGCAAATCAAATGTTTGCTGTCCACGTCCAGCGGTATCCCGATCTGCAAATTGTTTTCTTACTAAGTTAAGAACGTTATTATATTTTCCAATTGACTGACCAACGACTAATGGCTTTGCATCTTCTAACGTTTGTCGAATGTTTTCACCACCTGGCACTTCGCCAACACCTAAGTTACCCGAGTTATCTTTCAAAATCACTATATTACGAGTGAAAAACGGACTATGTGCCCCGCTCAAGTTAAGCAACATGCTGTCATGTCCAGCAACTGGTATGACTTGTAGCTCCGTAATTACCGGTGTTGAGGTTGCTTTTTCATTCGTAACTTGTTGAATTTGCATATGGAATCACCCCTGTATGTTAAATAATCTTTTCAAAAAATTTGTTAAAACTGTCTTCTTTAAGCTAAGACTGGTCAAAAAGGAAATCTTTTTGACCCAGCCTCTTTTATATTTATTTCACAAAAATAGTTTTAATCGATGTGAAGAATTCTTTGGCAGCTTCACCTTGCTCGCGGGAGTGTGAACTAGACTGTTTCATACCGCCAAAGGGGGCTTGAAGCTCTACACCGGCACTTTCTGAATTAACACGTATAAGCCCTGCTTCCATATCTTCTATAAATGAAAGCATGTTTTGAATATTACTTGTGAAAATTGAAGCACATAAGCCAAAATCAACATCATTTGCAATGTGTAGTGCATCTTTTAAGTTGTTTACTTGTATAAGAGCTATTACTGGACCGAATATTTCTTCTTGAGCAATGGTCATTTCAGAAGTAACATTTTCAAAGATAGTCGGCTCTACGAAATATCCACTGTCAAAACCTTCACCCTTTAAGCGGTTTCCACCAGCAAGAAGAGTTGCTCCTTCTTCTTTCCCTTTTTCAATATAATGTAGCACAGTATTTAATTGATTTTCACTTGCAGACGGACCCATCCATATTCCTTCTTTTAAGCCATCTCCAACTGTAATTTCAGCTGTTTTCTTTAATAGTTTTTCTTTAAATGTTTCATAGACTGCTTCTTCAATAATCACACGACTTGTAGCTGTGCACTTTTGTCCAGTAGAACGAAACGCGCCACTTATTGTTGCATCCACTGCTAGATCTATATCACAATCAGCAGCCACGATAACAGGATTTTTCCCACCCATTTCTAATTGGTACTTTGCTCCACGAGCTAAGCAACCTTGACCAATGACTTTTCCAACTCCATTTGAACCAGTGAAAGTAATCGCGTTAACATTAGGATTCTCTGTCAACGCTGGACCAATTACGGAACCGGATCCTGTAACCATATTAACTACACCTGCGGGGAATCCAGCTTCTTCAAAGCACTCAATTACTTTTGCGCAAGTTACAGCTGTTTCTTGTGCAGGTTTAATAACCACAGAATTTCCATAAATGAGAGCTGGTGCCATTTTCCATATTGGAATCGCCACTGGGAAATTCCATGGGGTAATGACGCCTACAACACCTAATGGCACACGGCTTGTAAACATGAGTGCACTGCTATCTGTTGATGGGATAACATCCCCTTCTTTACGCAAGCCTTCTCCTGCGTAGTAACGAAGAATCGCTACTCCCCGAGCTGTTTCACCTTTTGCCTCTGGAAATGTTTTCCCCATTTCACGAGTCATACACTCGGCAATCTCTTCCAATCTACTTTCTAAAATGTCCGCAGCTTTGTATAGGAACCCCCCACGATCGTTACCCGATAGCTTCTTCCAGCTTTTTTGAGCTTCTTTTGCTGCTGTAGCAGCATCGTCTATTTCTTCCTTTGTAGACATTTGCACATATCCTACTATATCGTCGTTATTTGCTGGGTTTAAACTTGGCATAACCTCACCACTTGTAGAAGCCGTCCAAGATCCATTTACAAAGTTTAAATAGGTTTCTTTTTTTGTATCAACTGTCATTTTAACTCCTCCTATCAAAATTTAATGAATCATAATTATAGATTAGTAGTTTGTTCACTTGTAACTGGATATTTTTCCAATGCTGAAACAATTATCTTTTTCAGTTCTTGGTAATGGCCTGATTCAACTGGTATACAAGGTGGGCGAACAGTATTTGCAACTGGAAACCCTTGAATTTCCATTCCCGCTTTAATAAGAGAAACAGCATAGCCTTTTCTTGCTTTTCGAATACGGTTAATTGGAAGCAGGACATTAATATATATTTCACTGACGAGAGCTTCATTGCCTTCAAGTAACGCATCGTAAAACATTTTTGAAATATGTGGCATGTAGTTTGACATTGCTGAGGAATAGGCGCTATACCCAATGTTTGCATAAGCAGGCATGGTAATTTCCGCGAAAGGCATTCCGTTCAACCACTCAAGACGATTACCGATTGTTTGAACCAATTCTAAATTTAATTCCATGTCACCATGGCCATCTTTTAAGGCAACAATTTGTGGGAACTGATCTACTAGACGTTGTAATGTATTTAAATTAACAATTGCATTATCACGGTTATAAAGAATTGCATTTAGTTCACTCGTTTGAATAATTGTTTTGTAGTAGTTGTATAGACCTTCTTGCTCTCCATTAACAAGGTATGGAGGAAGAATTAAGTACCCATCTGCACCTAAGTCTTCCGATAATCTGAGTAACTCAATAGCGTCTTTAATGTTTCCACCAACTCCAGTGTAAACTGGTACTCTGCCATCTGTAGTTTCAATAGCAACCTCTACCATTCTCTGATACTCTAATCTGCTTATTGCATGAAACTCACCAGATCCACAAGCAATAAAGATAGAACTTAGCCCCTCTCTTATTAGGTAGTCTATATTGATGGCTAATGCTTTTTCATCAATGTTTCCGCTTTCATTTAATGGTGCTGTTGGAAAACCTAAAATTCCTGTAGGGGCTTTTCTTTTACTAGTCATGACCAAATACTCCCTTCGATTTTAAAAGTTCTTTTAATGTTAATTAATTATTTTGTTCATTTGTCTTACAATTCAATGATTGTTTTAATTGTAAGACAAATGAACTTATGTGTCAACGTTAAAAACTTAATTTTCACAACTATTCCTACCAACTAAAACTGTTTGGGCTCATAACATAACCATGTCTTGAGCCCCATTCAGTTTGACTTGCAATCAAACCCTTCTACTCAGAAAGTTCTGTGTAGTAAGCTTCTGTTTCTTGCATGTAATCAAATGCCTCTTGCGGATTCATGTATGTTGGTGAAACCAAGAATTTATTAGCTTCAGCTACATATTCCTCATTATTTACGACTTTTTCAAGAGCGGTTGAAAATGCTTCTACAATTTCGTCAGGTGTTTCTTCAGGAAAACCTAAGAAGAAGAATTTTTCAAAACTACTATCAACGCCTTGCTCCTTGAAGGTTGGAACATCAGGCATTAAGTCGACTGAATCTTCAGCCATAATGCCAAGAGATCTCATATCTCCGGATTCTACATATTCTGTTACTAACCCTAAAGAAGTAGGAACGATATCAATGTGTCCACCTAGAAGAGCTGCGATTTTATCAGCTGCTCCACCAACATCCACAATATTTAATTCGATATCCTGGTCTTTTTCCAGAGCTAGTAGTTGTAAGTGTGTAAATCCACCAACTTCAGTAGCAATTGAAACTTCTCCTGGGTTAGCGCTAGCGAATTCAATCATATCTTGAAGGTCTTCAAATTCAGAATCAGCACTTACCATAAATGTATTTCCTTGATCTAGTACAGCAATTCCTGCTAGTTTCATATCTTCATAGCTAAAATCAACTAAACCTAAAATTTTATTTAATAACATGGAGTTATGAAAGAATAATGCAGTGTGTCCATCTGCTTCGGCATCTAAAACCTCTCTTGCTCCTACAGTACCACCAGCTCCAGTAACATTGGAAATAACAACAGGTTGACCCAATTCTTCTTCCAGATATTTACCTAATGTTCTTGCATTTAGATCCGTGTCGCCGCCTGCTCCAGCAGGAACAACAAATGTTATTGGTTCAGTAGGGTAATCGACAGCATCTTCTGAACTATCATTCATCTCATCCGCCACCGTTTCTGCCGACTCTTCAGCCTCATCAGTTTGTTCTGCTTCTGCTGTTTCCTCAGTATTACCCGTCGATTCACTAGAACTTTCTTCATTCGAACACCCAACAATAATTGCAGTTAGAAACATAATAGCCAACAATACTACCAATGGTTTTAAAACTAATTTCATAATAAACCCTCCTATAATTTTTTATATTCTAACAAGGGAGTAACCCCCCCTATCAAAATTAATGTGGACTAAATTCCGTTATTCGTATTGTCTAGACTTTCTAACTTTTTTCGTTTCTTTTTATGATTATCTCTAATTTTAAAGATAATAGATAAGGCAGCTAAACCTAAGAATACTGCTGCAATTGGTTCTGTAAGGAAAGGTAAGAAATCACCTTGTGAGTACATAAGTCCTCTTCGCAAGTTTGTTTCAACAAGTGGACCTAAAATAAATCCAAGAATAACAGGTGCAACTGGAAATTTATATTTCAGCATTAAATAGCCAAGGATTCCGAATAATAAAAGTGCTCCTGCATCAAACATACGGTTATTTACGCCAATCGCTCCAACGACACATAATACTAAGATGATTGGTAAAAGAATATATTTAGGTATACTTAAAATTCTCGTAAAGAATCTCATTCCAAAATAAAGGAAAGCTATCATAGCAACGTTCGCAATAATTAGTGCAATAAAAATCCCATAAACAACATCGCCATTATCCTGGAATAACAATGGACCAGGGGTTAACCCATGAATAACTAATCCTCCAAGAAGAAGAGCTGTCACCGTGTCTCCAGGAATTCCTAAGGCAATCAAAGGTACAAGTGCTCCTCCTATCGCAGCGTTATTCGCTGATTCAGAAGCTACAACTCCATCTGGAATTCCCTTTCCAAATTTCTCAGGAGTTTTTGATTGGTTTTTAGCCGTCACATAAGCAATAATATTAGCGGTTCCTCCACCTATACCAGGTAATATTCCGATAGCAACGCCAATGATACTTGACCTTAAACCATTCCATCCCTGTTTGAAAAAGTCCACCAGTGAAAATCCAAAACCTTTCATTTTATACTCGATTGATTTCTCTTTTTTGATTTTCCTTTCGGATGCTTTTATTATCTCTGCTACGGCAAACAGTCCGATTAGAACAGGAAGCAAATTGAAACCTGCATCAAGGCCGCTATACCCAAATGTAAACCTTGGAAACGCATCAATTGGTGCTGAACCAACCATCGCTAATCCAATTCCCATTAATCCAGCCAGTACACCTTTCACTAATGAACTGCCAGCTAAACTGGATATCATCGTTAAAGCAAATATCGTGATCGCGAAGTATTCATAAGGTCCAAACTTGAGAGCAATTGTCGCTAATGGTGGGGCAACAAGCATCAAGATGAAGATACTTAATAATCCACCTAAGAACGAAAACACGATCGCATATCCAAAGGCCTTTCCTGCCTCACCATTTTTTGCCATTGGATAGCCGTCAAAAGTTGTTGCAATGGATGAGGGAGTTCCCGGTAATTTCAGCAGAATTGCTGGTATTAAACCACCTGATACACCACCAATATATAACCCCATCAAGATAGCCATCCCATCCATTTGACTCATCCCAAATGTCATAGGTAAGGTGATTGCAATGGCCATGGTAGCTGTTAGTCCTGGAATAGAACCAAACACAAGCCCCATTATTACACCTAGCAGGATAAACAGGATCGTTTTAAAGGTCATTACTGATGTAAGCCCTTCCAAAAATAAATCAAACATTCTAACACCTCCTTATCCTAAGATTCCAGATGGTAACCTTAGATGAAATATTGATTTGAAACAATAATAGATTACCCCAGAAGAAACAACGGATATAATTAGAAAAAGTGTAATATTCCGATGTGCTTTTTCTGCCAGTAAATACATTTGTAAAAACAGATAAATAGCTGTCATAATTGGGAAACCAATTAAAGGCATTAATGCAACGTATCCAATTAATAAGCCTAATGTACCTAAAACAGACAACTTGCTAATTGGCTGATTCCCCTTTTCATCGTCATCGTCTTCATTATCGACAACGACAGCTTGTGGATTTTTTACTTGTTTAATAGTGTTAATTAATAAAATTAAGCTAAGTATGAAAATCCCAATAGCGACCAACTTCGGAGCAAAGTCTGCACCAATTTTAGAGACTGTTAATTTTTGAATACTAAAAGTAGCAATAAACATAATAACTGATACAACTAGTAAGAAAACACTTGCATAAATATCTTTATATTTTTTTACCATCGCAGCCTCCCCCAATCTTAAGAAAAACTATCCTTCAAATTCCACTAGTGCTGCTAATAAAGCCTTGATATATCCGATTGAGTATGCAAAACCTACACTTCCATAACTCCAACCTATATTGGAGTGAGCCCAATTTCCATCAAGGTCAGGGTTATCACCTTCCATCATTGGAACATGATCAGGATTTAAACAGCCATTGTATCCAACCTTTTTCAGTTCTAGTAGAATCTTATACATGTTCATATCACCATCATCTAGTAGGGCTTCTTCAAAAGCTCCTGCTGTTGGTAACGATCCACGTACGTTACGAAAATGAACAAGAAAGATTCGATTTTTTCTGCCATAGTGGTTAATTTCATTTAACACTAATGGGCTTCCACCTTCCTCTGCTCTTGTTCCAACACAGTAAATGTAACCTACGTTTTTGCTTGGAAACTCATCCATTATTCGCCGGAAACCCAAACCACCAAATGGCGTTTCATGATTTGGTGAATCGGAAGGGTGCATTCCTAAGTTCACCTCATATTCTTCACAAACTGGAACTAGTTTGGAATACGCATCACGGAAACGACTTCTCCACTGTTCATGCTGCTCCAAAGTAGGCGTTTCAAACAGTTCTTTTTGGAAACTTAAGCTTTCTCCTCGGGCAATCGCTCCTCCTCTTTGAAGAGCTTGGTAACTCTTCGTCATGTAATTAAAAGTATCTCCAGCGAAACGTTGTCTAACAAGTTTAATACCTGCTTCACCAAAAACCTTTACCGAGTTCACAGAGTTTTCTAATTCCTTCTCGCTACCTTTTTCATCGTTCATAAATTTTTGCGAAATATCAGGTAATGTCACTCGATTAACATCTAAACCAAAAGAACGTACTCGTTTTTTCATTTTCAAAACGGCATCCAAATCTGGAAACCCTTGTTCTTTTACACCCGGAAACGAAGAACCTGTCCCAAAATCAACGCAATCTACTCCTAATTGACACATTTGTTTTAGATCGCCATCCGACAAGTCAAATTTAGTTGTTGTTACAGAAACTTTCATCATTACTTTTCCTCCATTCAGACCGTTTCTTTCTATGTTGGTCTGTTATAATCTCCTTTGATATTAACCGGTCAAACACTTTTAAGAATACGCTTTCATTAATTGTTTTAAAAAGTCTTTAAACTGAGTAGTTCTCTGTAAGATAATTTTATTGTAAGACAATTAAAAAAATAAGTCAATACTGAATTTTCTTAATTTTATTAAAAAAGTGAAAAATAGAACACAATGATCTATTCTTCGGAGCTTAACATGCTTTTTTCTATTCCTTTTAATGCTTTTTTCCTTACGAAATCTAGATGACGATACATACTTATATATGCCTCTACCGGATCACGTTTTTCTAACGCATTGTAAATATCAATATGATAATTCAACGTATCAGTTAAGTTTCGATCTTCTAAAGGAATGTGATCCAAAACCTTTTGGTGAAACTTTTGCAATGGATCAATCATTCCTTCAAAAAGTGAGTTTTGGGCACTATGAGCAATTATTTTATGAAATACTTTATCAATTTCAGAAGAATCTTCTGTTGGTAACGTTCTCATTTTTTCAATATTTTCTCTTAGCATACGTAATTCTTCATCCGTAATTTTTTCAGCTGCCAGTGTTACTAAACCTAGCTCCAGTGCAACTCTTATTTCAATGATAGAAGGAAGGTCTCCGGCCGAAAGAGCAAGCATCATAGAAAAAGGTTTGCTGCCTATTTTATCGGAAAAAAAGCTACCACTTCGGGTTTTTCGGTTAATAATCCCCATTACCTCTAAAGATGTCAAAGCTTCCCTAATCACAGGTCTGCTAACATTACAAATATCCATTAGTTCAAATTCAGATGGGATACGATCCCCTGGTTTATACTTCCCTGTCATTAGCAGGTCAATTAATTCATCCATTACTTGTTTAGAAAGCGATTTACGACTGAGCGATTTTATATCCATCCCTTTTTTATCATTATCTATCATACTCTTTTCCTCCTTTGTTATTAATTATAATTGTAAGACAATATTCTATAAAAATATACAATTTCATTAAAATAATTTATATTTTTTCAAAATAAAAGCCTACCTCATAATTTAAGAGATAGGCGAAATAATCAATATTTATTTATCTTGCATATTTTTTTCTCCATGTTTACGTAACTCTTGAACCTCATCGAAAAAAGCATCAATTTTTTTGAAAAGTTTTCTCATATAAAAACCTTCCTTCGTTTTAAGTTACCTTTATTATGATAACCTTCAAAACTTTTAGCAAAGGTCATTTCCTTCCATGAAATCGGCAACATTTGCAATGTAAACGCGAACAACCACCTCAAACTTCTGTATTCATCGTTTTTTGTTTTTGAGAATAAGTCCATAGAATAAATAAGTCATTGACTAATGACATGCTGACCTCACCTTAACTTCTCCGTCGTCCAAAAATAATCTTCGTCAGCCTCTAATACGATCATCGTTTTATGACAGCAAGGCATATTTACTCTGACTTTCACCTGCTCTTTTGCTCGTCCCAAAGCTGCAGAGGATAGATTTGTCAGTACATTATCGGTAGAACAATATGGGCATGATGCTAAATAGATATCCCCCATTTGTTTTTCGTAGGGCCATGTATGATCAAAAGGGATTGGTTTCAAAGAAAGTCCTCCTTATAAATAAGCTTTACTAACTTTTAATAAATAGTTAACGTTTTCTCCTAGCTCTGAAAAGAAAAAAGCTTGCATGAATTTCATGGCAAGCTAGATATACTAAAACATAGGGTTTTCTTCAATAAATGTATAGATATTTTGCAGCAATTCTTCATTCGTTTCGCCTGTGACAACTTCTCCGTTCACTAATGCAAAACGATTACGTGCACATTGCCCGCAAAAACTTAAACAGCCATATTCGATCACATCTAAATCAGGATCTTTTTCCAGTTCTTCTTTAACTTTTTGAGTTCCACTTGCTAAGTTACTTACGCAAAACTCAATGATTGGGCCCACATTCATCACCTCATTGTATTGCTAACTTTCCTCGTCTATGCTACCTTCGTCCTTGAATTTTGTCAATTAATCAAGCTTGATTTTTATTATATTAATATTAAAACCGCTTCCAAAACCATTGTAGAATCCACAGGAAACTGATATATTTAGATTGTCAACAATTTCTCACAATAATATCGATGTAGAAAAAAATAAGCGTTCGGATCGTTTATTTTTTTTGTTATGATCGAAGGGGGTTAAGCCCGTGCGAAATCTAATTGTTTTAGGTGGAGGATACGGTGGGCTTCGAGCGATACAGAAGCTGTTAAATGAAAAAGATTTCAAAGATTTTACGATTACATTAATTGAAAAAGAAGCTTATCACAGTTTAAAAACGGAATTTTATGCGCTTGCCGCCGGAACAGTTGCGGATAGACACTTAAGAATGTCTTTTCCAAATGATGTCCGACTAGAATTAAAGTTTGAAACCGTAAAGAAAATTCAACTTGAATCGAACGAAATTGAACTTGAAAATGGTGAATTAATTCCTTACGATGATTTAATTGTCAGTCTTGGCTGTGAAGACAAATACCACGGTGTTCCTGGAGCCAATGAAAATACGCTTAGTATACAATCGATGAGAAGAGCACGAAAAACGTACCAGGTTCTACAAGGTGTAAAACCGAAGGGCAGGGTTTCTATCGTTGGCGGTGGTTTAAGTGGCGTAGAATTAGCCAGTGAATTACGGGAAAGTCGTCCTGACCTTGAAATAATGTTGCTCGATCGAGGGGAAAATATACTCTCCATGTTCCCAGCCAGACTTTACAACTATGTCACTGATTGGTTACTCGAAAATAATGTAACATTAGTAAATCGAGCAAACATTACCAAGGTCGAGTCTAATGTCTTCTACAATCATGATGAGCCAATTGAAGCTGATGCTATTATTTGGACAGCAGGAATTCAAGCGAATAAAATTGTCCGCGAATTAGACATTGAAAAAGATCATATGGCTAGAGCTCACGTTACGAAATATCACCATTTGCCGGATTATGATAATGTATTCGTTGTTGGTGACTGTGCCGCCTCCAGTCATGCACCCAGTGCTCAATTAGCGGAAGCCCAGGCTGAGCAAGTAGCTATGCTCCTCTTAAAAAAGTGGAATGACGAACCTTATCCTGATGAAATGCCTAAAATTAAACTAAAAGGCGTTTTAGGCTCCCTAGGTAAAAAACATGGCTTTGGACTAATGGGAGAAAAGTCTCTCACCGGTCGAGTACCAAGAGTATTAAAATCCGGTGTGTTATGGATGTATAAAAACCATTCCGGTCACTAATAAAAGCTAATCTACAGTCGAAGTAAAACGACCACCACCATCACTTAGAGATTTAAAATCAAAAAAAACGCCATAGCGCGTTTTTTTATTTATAAACTAATTTCTTCTATTTTTTTAAAGATAGTTGCTAATTTAGGATTTCCCTCTGCCACCACTTCACCATTTAAAACGACAAGTGGATAAAAATATTCTTCTTCTTCAATTTTATCCGAAAAAGAATGTTCTTCTTTTGTTACTGGATTTTCAATGTCACAATAGTGTATGTCAATTGCCTTCTCAGGAAATTTACGTTTAATTGCAGCCTCTAACCATTCTTTCGTCTCATAAGCACTTGGTAAATGGATGCAACTAGCGCACTTTATTTCTGCACCATATACCGTTATTTTTATAACAACCATATCTTCAATCCCCTCCACATACGTACATTTTATCATAAGCCTAAAATTAAATTTATGAACCCTGCCAACTAACAGAAAAAATGATATAAAAATTAAGTCATCATCATGGATTTTTTTCGAAAAAGATACTATAATAGGTATTAAAGAAAGGAGTGTTGCAAAATGACTACAGAAACAATGGATTCACAAGTTCAAGAGGTGCTCGATAAATTACGTCCATTCCTTCTTCGTGACGGTGGAGACGTAGAACTAGTTGATATCGAAGACGGAGTTGTAAAAGTTCGTCTTATGGGAGCTTGCGGTTCATGCCCAAGTTCAACAATTACTTTAAAAGCTGGTATTGAGCGCGCACTCTTAGAAGAAGTACCTGGTGTAACTGAATTAGAACAAGTATTCTAAGACAATATATGCAATAGTGTTCTGACAATTATTTGTCAGAACACTTTTTTTATGATTCCGTACGCCATATTTCAGGATTGAGAATAGTTTTAGGCTTGTCCCCATTTAATACATCCACAATATTCTGGCTTGCCAGAGAAACCATATGAAGCCGTGTTTCCACACTGGCACTACCGATATGGGGCAAAGCAACGACATTTGGATGAGTCAATAATGGATGCTTATTAGAAATGGGTTCCTCCTCAAAAACATCTAAGCCTGCTCCTGCAATTTCCTTGTTTAGCAGCGCTCTTTCCAGGTCTTCCTCTACTACAAGACCTCCTCTTGAAGCATTAATAAAAAATGCTGATCGTTTCATGCTCTGAAAAGCACCTTCATGAAAAATTCCTTTTGTCTCCTTGGTTAAAGGGGCTAAACAAACGACGAAATCTGAACGAGAAAGTAACTCCTCAAACGGAACATATTCTGCTCCAAGTGTATCTTCTATATTTTGATTTCGAGATCGATTGTGATATAAAACCTTCATATCAAATCCTGATGCC
Organism: Salipaludibacillus neizhouensis; assembly: GCF_002886185.1. GTDB lineage: Bacteria > Bacillota > Bacilli > Bacillales > Salisediminibacteriaceae > Salipaludibacillus > Salipaludibacillus neizhouensis. The sequence goes on along the minus strand of NZ_KZ614148.1, from coordinate 81,442 downwards.
CGTTTAGCCACAGCAGCTCCAATTCTGCCCATTCCAAATATACCAAGTGTTTTGTGATGAATATCACTCCCGGCTAAAAGCATTGGCGCCCAATTTTTCCACTTATCATGCTTTACAAAATCGGCTGCCTCAAGGATGCGTCTAGCAGTTGCCATTAACAAAATAAAAGTCAGATCAGCAGTTGTGTCTGTAAGTACATCTGGTGTGTTGCAGACAACAATTCCTTTTGCAGATGCTGTTTCAACATCAATATTATCAAAACCTACAGCCATATTTGCTACAACTTTTAAATGATTGGCCGCACTCAATAATTCTTCATCTACTTGATCAGATATCATGGTTAGTAACCCATCCGCTGTTTTTGCCCTTTCAAGCAACACTTCCCTTGGGACTGGCATTTCTTCTTCCGGCCATACTTCAACTTCTGCAACTGTCTTCAATGCGCGTAATGATTCTTCAGGAACACACCTCGTAACAAATACTTTTGTCATATACTAATCTGGCCTCCTATTTAAAAATACTTCTGATGCAAGTATATCTTAATTTGGCCATATCTCTCATTTATTTTAAAGTAATCTTCGTTTATTCAAGATTTTCTTCCAAGGAGAGTTCTTTCCGTTGCAAAAACTAATTCCATGTTGGTTGAAAGAGCCTCAATTAATCAACCACTCGGGTAATATAGATGGATCTTTGGCTGTGAAAAACAAGGAACATATATGCTGAATAAACATTTCATAATCCTCAGATTTAGTAACCATGTTTACAAACTTTGTTTCCATTTCAGATCTTGTTTTGTCATCAATAGCCTGGTAATATTTTTCTAAAACATCAAAGTATTGTGCAGGAAAAAGCAACCTTGAGACAATGATATATCCATCCCACTCTACGAAATTCTTTACTGAATGGTATCTTTTAATAAACCGATTCGCCCGATCGATCTTTTCCTGCAGCACTTGTTCATTTTTTGCTATATGTCGTAAGTATTCCGTTATATCTCGCGTAAAATGATCACACACAAAGTCGGTTGGGAACTTTACATCAGATATATTTAGATTATCTGTCTTTAACCAGCTATTTTCATGAAACCGATGATGGCATACTGTACGTCCGTTGCCGTCAGAGTAATAGGAGGGCTTCATACTTATCATTTCAGTGACCATTTGTATCGCATTTTCTGTCATTGCTAAATAATAAGGAAACGTCAGAATAAATTCAGTATCTAATGCTGTTTTAACTGGCTCATTCATTATTTTTACATACCAGCTCTCTAACTGCTCTAACCGTTTGATCCATCTTTCTCTCCAAGATGTCCAGGTAGCATTCTCCTGTTTCGATGTGGACACATAGCTCTCTCCATCCAAATGAAACTGCGCAAGTTTTTTTGCCTTTGATTTTTCTTGAATTTGCTGTTCCCTATTTAACCCGGTTTTCAATTGAAAAAGGACCGTTTCTTGTCCGTCTATTATATTAAGCGTGCTCCCTCCTTTTGCCTTCATTGGATAGGCAATTCCCAGATGATTTAATGACTGAAAATGTTCGGCCATTTTTAGTCTCTCTTCTAAATGTACAATTTGAGTTTGCGGATATGGTCTTAAAATATAGGTTTCCTGTTCATCAAAGATAATCAGATCATTTCCGGCCTGCTCAACATTTTTGAGATGAATGCCAAAATGTTCATACAAGTGTCTTTCAAGCATTCAGACTCTCCCCTTTCTCTCGTTCCTCATTTCTCTGGTTATCGTATGATTCAAACGCCCAAAACGTTCCCCTGCCTTAGAATAACTTTTTCATATCTGAATACACTAACAAAACAGTGAAACCTTATAAAAGTAGGTGAAAGAATGACGCAGGATCATATGATTGTTGAAGAAACGGCTAGAAGGTGGTTGTCCGAAAGAGGTGTCACCATTCCTGATATTGCTGATTTGGTTTATGGATTACAGAAGGATTGTGCGTGGAGAACGTAGAAAAAGTCCTCATAAAAAGCCAAATTTTTTTGACTTAAGATTACTTTGAATTAAAAAGGTATGGAAATTATTACATAATGGTTAAAAAGACACCAAACCACATTTTACTTTTGTGGTTTGGTGTCTTTTCATCTATTGGCATGCCCCCTAATATAATTAGGTAAGTCTTTTAAAGATTTTAATTCAATAAATTTCCCCTTAAACTCCGTTTCGATTTCTAAGTTCTTCTTATTATATGCCCATTCAATATCTGAGGGAATATGAATGGCGTTAATTTCTAAATCAATCGCTGGCTGAATGTCTGTTCTTAGGGAGTTACCAATCATCCAAGTTGACTTAGGGGTTATTTTAATTTCTTCTATTACTTTACGTAAAGCATCTGCATTTTTGTGTTCAAAAATATAAACATTATTCTTAAAGTATTCTTCTAATTCTAACTGCATAATTTTTCTATTTTGATTCGGTTCATCTCCACCAGTAAAAAGGTACATAGAATGACCTTCATCCTTTAAAGTATTCAAGACATCATACATATCTGGAAATGGTTGTACCTCAATTTGAAATACACTTTTCCCGATATTTTTTACTATTTGTAGTTTTTCCTTCTCATTATTTCTATCACATTCTGTGCAGAAAGACATATAAGTTGTTGCAAGTGACTCAGGGAACCTTGAAGAATGTAAACCATGTTCTTTAACACTTTTTATATCAATTTCTATTTGCCTTTTTCTAATTTCTTCTTTGCTTAAATGGTCAAACCATTCTTGTATTTGTTCAACAAATTCATCAACTGCATTCTTAAAATATTTATTACAGTGAACCAATGTATCGTCTAAATCAAAAATTAATGTTTGTGATTCCAAATTTAATACCCCTTCCAAAAGAACTAATTATGTTTTAATGTTTGAGTCACTATTTACGTTGCTTATTATGTCTATCTTCCCTCTTTAAAATCAAAACGATTGGAGTAAATTATCTATATCACTGTTATAAGGACATTCTTTATTTTTCCCCAATTAGTTTTTGATATATACTATTGTTGGAGCTTATCGCTGGCTGCCGCATCAAGCCGATTAGCCCACAGTAAAGATGGGGAATATGACAAATAACAGAATAAGAAAATCTTTTTAACACAAAAAAGCCAGTCAATTGGACTGGTTTTTTTATTTAGAATGTTATATAGCTTGATCGAAGCAGAGAAGCTCCACCTTTTGCGAATCCAAATTCCAATTTGAAACGAACTTTAAATAGTAGCTTCCGATATACTTTTTTTATAACACTGTCCAATCATCTAGGGAATCAATAGACCATGTTGGTTTCTTTTTTTCTATTGCCAGTTGTTCCTTGGATGTCACACCAGTGTGAACAAGAAGCGTATCCATATTGGCATTAATACCGGCCATAATATCTGTTTGATAATTATCGCCCACCATCACTGTGTCATCAAGAGGAACTCCTAAAACTTCCAAGGCTTGGTCTACAATAATTGATTCTGGCTTACCGATAAAAGTTGGCTCTACACCTGTTGAAACACGAACAACGGATGTGAGTGAACCATTGCCCGGTAAAAGTCCTCTCTCTGTCGGTATTGCAACATCTCCATTTGTAGAAAGGAACCTTGCGCCGTTTCTTATTGCCAAACAAGCTATTGATAGTTTTTCATATGTAATATTTCGGTCGATCCCCATTACAACAACGTCTACGTCTTTATCCGTCACTTTTAAACCCTGATTAATCAAAGCTTCTTCCAGTCCATTTTCTCCGATCATAAACGTATTCGCTTTTCCATGCGTTTCGTCAATATATTGCGCCGTTGCCATACTTGTTGTAAAAACATGACCTTCCGTAGTCGGAATTCCCATTGACACAAGCTTATCGGCTACTTGCTTCGGTGTTCTCGACGAGTTATTTGTTACGAATAAATAAGGAAGTTCTTTCTCAATTAACTTTTGCACAAAACGGGATGCGGCTTCAATTTTTTCTTCGCCCCGATACATCGTCCCATCTAGATCAATCAAATATCCTTTATAATGCTTCATAGCCTTCACCTCTTAAGAAAAACGCGTAGCGTCTTTTATTTAATACAGCGTCAGCTTCCACCGCCATGTTTTAAGTATCAAGGGTGTGTTTCCCTTGATACATGCGGTGTGAAGGTAGCTGCCAATTTTATAAACTTATCTACTAAGAAAAACGGCAGATCCGTCTTTTATTAAATTCGACTCCTACCTATACTTCCTTGTTTGTAGGTAAGAGATTTGCGCCATATTATTTTTAATTTGTTCAATCCTACATGAATAAAACCGTTATGTCCAATCCGCTTCATTTCTAGGCCACATTTTTATGATCATTATTTCTCCGGTAAAAAAGCGGAAACTGGTCCTAATTCTGTCTTTAAATAAGACCTGACCTTTAACGGAAAGGTTTTTAAAGCTTCCATTTGTGATTGAAAAGCATCATATAGATCTTTATCGTTTAATTGTGTATATTGCTGTAATAAATCTTTACGCCAAGGAATTAGCGAGGTCAATGCATCTCCCTCTTTTTTTAGAAGCACTTTTTCATCTACCATAATATTGAGGATATCTTCATAGCTTCCTGGGTCTCTCATAATAAAACCATCAATCATTTGGTTTCCTATATCCATTACCGTTTCGATAATCATATGGCACATTCTTTCCGTTGCCATTTTTGAAAAGAGAGTTGATGGGGTTTCTGATTTCTCTAACTCATTTATTAACGACTCTAAATATACAATTCTGGTTTCCATTAGTTCCCTATCGACGAAATACAAGACAATCATCTCCTTAACTCTAATTAGTATGACACATTGAAAGGGTTTCCCATAAAAAATATAGACTAAATACGCGAAAAAGATATATTTTGTATGTAATTTTTGATATTATGATGAAGGATTAAAAGAGCTATATACTTATTATAACCGAAACATAACAACTATTGGAGGAATCAATATGGATCGAGAATTAGCAATGGAAATAGTACGCGTAACAGAAGCTGCTGCACTGGCTTCAGCTCAGTGGATGGGCAGAGGACTTAAAAATGAAGCCGATGATGCAGCTACTACAGCAATGAGAACCATGTTTGATTCAGTTAATATGAAAGGAACTGTTGTTATAGGTGAAGGAGAGCTTGATGAAGCACCTATGCTTTATATTGGAGAAGAGTTGGGTTCTGGAAATGGTCCAGATGTAGATATCGCTGTTGATCCGCTTGAAGGAACGAATATTGTTGCTAAAGGTCACCCAAATGCTATGGCAGTAATCGCAATAGCCGATCGAGGCGGACTATTGCATGCTCCCGATATGTACATGGAAAAAATTGTTGTCGGTCCTGAGAGTGCCGGCTTAGTAAGATTAACCGATCCTATTGAAAAAACAATCGATATCGTTGCTAAAATGAATAACAAACGTGTTCGCGATATGACTGTCATCATTCAGGAGAGAGAAAGACATCAAAATTTAATTGAACGTGTCCAAAAGAAAGGTGCTCGTGTTAAACTATTTGGAGATGGTGATGTTGGAGCTTCTATTGCAACCGCGTTACCTCAAACAGGAATTGATCTATTCGTCGGTACTGGCGGGGCCCCGGAAGGCGTCATCTCCGCTGCTGCGATCAAAGCATTAGGTGGAGACATGCAAGCAAGACTCGTTCCAATGAATGAAGAGGAAACAGAGCGTTGTAAACAAATGGGATTAGCTGATCCAACCATGCTTTTAACATTGGACGACCTAGTTAAAAGTGATGACGCTATTTTTGCAGCTACAGGTGTTTCATCTGGTGAATTATTGGAAGGTGTTCGCTTTATGGGCGGGGACTTGGTAGAGACAGACTCCATTGTAATGCGTGCCAAAACCGGAACTGTTCGTTACATCAAAGCCCAGCATCGTTTAAATAAAAAGCCGCACTTAGTCATGCCAGAAAATAGCTAGATAAGAAAAACGGCGTTATCTTTCGCCACCCCCGAGTAGCACCTACGAAGTGTGTGTAGGTGCTACTCGAAAGGAGGTGGGTTTTCCTTGACACGCGTGGCGTAAAGATAGCTGTCAACTTGTAAATTCTTATCTGATAAGAAAAATCGTCATAAACTGTATTGTTTTATAATAATTGTCGAGCAATCGATAGACGGTGATTTGTAGAAAATAACCTATATCAAATATCCTATTCGGAGGAGTGACCGTATGAGTGAACGATTTTTCCTTTACGACGATGAAGAAGAAACCAATACACGATTCGTAAGCTTTATGGGAGAAGCACAGCGATTTGATTTAGCGATTACGACAACTTCACGACATTACGGTAAAAAACTAGTACTCGATATGCAATCAAACCGATTTGCAATTCTTGGTAGTGACGATCTTGAAACAGAAGGCTACATTGAAAGAGCATTTGACATTTCCGATGAAGAAGAAGGAAATGAACTGCGTAATTTCCTCTTAGAGATCATTTAATTGTAGGTGCTTTAATTTTACTTTTTATAAACCTTTTACTATTGGAAAGCTTGATGTAGTGGAAAGCGTCCCCTAGAGCAATTTCAAGTACCTCTCTTTTCGAAGCAATAAAAGAATCTTTCAGAAAACACTTTAATTAAAAACAGCTTCTTTTGCCATATAGGTAAAAGAAGCTGTTTTTATATAGAATTCCAGTAAAACATATTATTTAATACAGTGTAAGCCTCCACCGTTACGAATTCGTTTGCGTTCCTGTTACTTTTTTCACCACAAAATAGGCACATCCAAAATTACAATATTCATATAGATATTCCGGTAAAAAACCTATTTTGGCATCAACAGAGGACTTACGATTTTTTTCTTCAAAAAAACCTTTAAGGCGAAGTTGCTCATAACCCCAGTCCCCGACAATGTAATCATATTTATTTAAGACGTCACTGAATCTAGCCTTGAAATCTTCTTCAGACCAACCTTCTCGAAACTCTTCCACAACTTCATACGTATTTCCCTGAATTTCAACCATCTATGATCACCTGCCTTCACTTCTTCTATCTTGCCTTATTTCTTTCTAAAATTCAATGCTTAGTTATCATAAATTACCACCTTAACTTAAAGAAAAATTGTACATCCTAATCAAGAAGGAGGTGGAAAATATGTTAACGAATCAATTTCGTAAAAGCTGTGGTTTTTTCCTTGTACTATCCATCCTATTGACCGGTTGTGGCGACAATATGGAAGGATTCAACTTCATGAATGGATCTAATGAACAATCGCACGCCATTAACAAGGAAAACGTAGGAGATACGAATCAATTCACACAATATGGATTTGAACGTCATTCTAAAAAAGAATCGCAAGAGGAAGAAGTGCCCGGTTATGCAGTTTATGATCGTCCCTTATTAGCAGAAAGTATTAGTGAGATGTCTGCAAACTTAAAAAATGTTCATGATGCAGGTGTATTAGTCACTGGTCAACATGTGTTGATTGCATTTGAACATTCCTCCGAGGATCGCGAAGCTGTCGCAGAACAAGTAAGAAAAACAGCAAAATCAGTGGTACCTGATTATTACGATATTTATGTTAGTGATGACGTTTTGTTAATGGAAGACATTGAAAGTTTTGAAGGCGAGTCCTCTAGAGATATTGAAAATATGCGGGCTTTGGAACAAATAATAGAAAGAATGAAAAATTCTCCCCAAGGTGACCTAGCAAACGAATCAGCCCAAAATGATTAATTTAGTGACGGTCTCGTGCGGTCGTACGAGGCTTTTCATATTTCACGTATGAATACATCATAATAATCAAACGATACAAGAAAATAATTGAAAGGAGACTAGTTGAGTGAAACCTCCCTATTACCTAATATTCTTCATATTCGTCATTCTGTTGCTTCTCTCCCCTGCAACGCTTACTTCAGCATCTGATAAAGCAGATTTCTCCACTGAGGATTTACACAAGGAACGAATGGCATTGTATTTAAAAGCAGAAGCAGAAACAACAATTCCATGGTTTTATTTTGCCGGTATAGATAGCTATGAGAGAAGTTTAAGACAGGCAAAAAAAGATTTACCAGAAGAAGAAGGATTAATTGCCATTTATTATTCCGAGGAAGACTGGTCAGGTGAATTAAATCCTAATAAACAAGATACAACCCCAAAATCGATTGCTTTTTTTGGTGGCAAAGGATTAGATGGTAATGAGGATGGAAGAGCTGAACGAACAAATGATGAAGATGTCCTTCATACCTTAGCTGTGCATATGAACAAGTATGGTTCCAAAGAATCTAGTATAAGAGCGGGGTTATGGGATTTTTATCAACGTGACAAAGCAGTTGAATTAATCCTTGGTCATGCCAGTGTCTATCATGAAATTGATTCACTTGATGTATCAAAGAGGGCTTTTCCCGTTCCTTTACATTTTAATTACAGCTATCGAACAACTTGGGGAAATGCTCGAGGATGGGGCGGAAAACGAATCCATGAAGGTACAGATATATTTGCAGGACATAGTACACCTGTCAGAGCAACCACATACGGCATTGTCGAATTAAAGGGATGGAATAAATACGGTGGATGGCGCGTAGGTATTCGAGATACAAGTAACGTCTATCATTACTTTGCACACCTAAGCTCCTTTGAGCAAGGCATGGAACGAGGAACAGTCGTTGAACCAGGAGATGTCATTGGTTATGTTGGAAGCTCCGGGTATGGTAAAGAAGGTACACAAGGAAAATTCCCCCCACACTTACATTATGGCATGTACAAAGACAGTGGTTATACGGAATGGTCATTCGATCCCTATCCTTCTTTAAGAGTCTGGGAAAGAGCCGAAAGAAAGCAAGAAAAATAAAAAACATTTTAATCGATAAGAAAAATAGCTCCAAATCCTTACATGGAAAGAAAAACGCATAGCATCTTTTATTAACTTACTTAACTAAAAAAACGACGAGTAGAATACTCGCCGTTTTTTGCGTTAATATAAGATTTATACTTCTTGATACACAGAGCTGTTCACTATCAATTTTAGAATGAAAATTGTTAATGCAAACAGTGCAAACCCGACAAGTAATCCAATCCAAACACTGCCGGAAAAACCGAGAGCCAAGAAGGATAATGTTGCGATAACACCCACTATTAGGGCATAAGGTAATTGTGTCATGACATGATCAATATGGTGGCTTCCTGCTCCTGTAGACGAAAGTATTGTCGTGTCGGAAATCGGAGAGCAATGATCACCGAAAATTGCTCCTGCCAACACTGCTGCTAGAACAGGAAGCATTAAATTAATGTCTGTTACTGCTGCAATATCGCCTGCAATCGGAAGCATAATCGCGAATGTTCCCCAAGATGTACCGGTACTAAATGCCATAAATGCAGCAATGATAAACAATAGAGCTGGTAAGTAGCCTAATTGAATATGCTCATCAACTAGTCCGGCTAAATATTCTCCTGTACCCAAAGCTCCAATAATTTCAATAATTGTCCACGCAAAAATTAAAATATATATTGCGGGAAGCATGGATTTTATTCCTGCTCCTAAACCAATCCCTAAAGTCTTAACTGGTAGACGACGTGAAAAAGAAATTCCTATTGCGACAATTAAGCTTATAATTCCACCATACAAAAGAGAAGCTGCAACATCTGTATTTTCGAATATTGCCAGCAATGTAACAGAGCCTTCAGTTGCTCGCATTCCTGTTAAAATCATCGACAGGACAGTAGCGATAATCAAGACAGCAATTGGCCGGATTAAGTCTCCAACCTTCCCCTTTGCAGCTGGTTTAAGTTGATCACTTTCACCAGGTGCTGCTCCTTTTTTAGTATCTACTAACTCACCTGTATCGATCGCTCGGTTTTCATGAGTTCGCATAAGACCAATATCCAATTTAAAATATGCAACTGCAAATACAAATAAGAGGGCAAATATCGCGTAAAAATTCATCGGTGCAATTAATAGGAACGCCTGTAACGCCTCGTATTGAGTGACTCCATGTGTTACAAGAATTCCGCCAATGATCGTGATAATGTACGCACCCCAACTTGACAGTGGAGAAATAACACACATAGGTGCAGCAGTCGAATCAACGATATACGCTAATTTTGCCCGAGAGATATTATGCCTATCCGTAAAAGGACGACTAACATTTCCGACCGTTAAACTATTGAAATAGTCATCAATAAATATAATAATTCCAAGAAAGGCTGATACAAATTGTGCTCCAACACGTGATTTAACTTTTGTTAGGGCCCATTCCCCAAATGCTTGACTCCCACCTGTGATGGTAATCAGAGAAGCAATCATACCCAATAATAACAAAAATAATATAATATAAAATTCCCATGAATTGATTGATCCATCTACAACAAATATTCCAGACACAATAGATGCAATTTGCGATATTGAGTCAATGATCATTGACTCTCCTCGATTTACAATCAAGGCACCAACAATAATTCCAATCCCTAAAGAAATGAGAACTTTTTTTGTAATAATTACCAATAAAAGTGCTAAAATTGGGGGTACAATTGGATAAATTTCAAGTTCCATACGTTTCTCCTCCTGTTAAAATAAAATGACTGATTATAACACCTTAACTTTAGACTGTACTGATAGCTCTAACTAAAAAAAGCAGCAAAGGAAAAATCCCTTGCCACTTCAATATGAAGTTAAGACGAATCCCCAACACAGTTCAGTAGTTCTCCACTATTAACAGATAGTGACAGTGTAATATTTATTGAATATTACCCCAGCTGTTGCATCGTAGGACACGATCACAATGCTTCGGCAACGTTTCCTTTCAAAGACTTTCCTCGTTGTCCTAACTCCAGTCTCCTAGTAATAAACTTTGCGCCTCTACCTCACCGATTGATGAGGTCTACTTAAATATTCAATTTTTTTAAGCCTGAATTATCATACCAAACGTATCACTTATTTTCAACAATAACTCACTAGTTATTTGTTTCCAAATCTAAATCATCCAGTCCATCAGGTCTTTGAATCACAGCTGGAGTCATTCCTCCGGTGCCAGTGCCGCTTTCACCACCATAAAACTCTGGAACTTCCCCTGGAATCAAGATCATTCCAACCGGAATAGAAGTTTTCACAACTTCCGTAGCTGTAGCAAATGGAATCACTATTTGTACGTCCGCTTCAATTTCCACTGATATACTCATATAGGTATTATTAATCCCAACATCTAAAATATTTTCTTTTAAATTGGACTTCACAGCCCCTATTGCTGATAACCGAACAGGAATTCGAGGCCCCAAGTGAGCTAACAGTGCATTGTTTGTAGCTTGCCCAAGCGGAATCATATGAATGATTCCATCTTCAGAAAAAACCGCTCCCTCTCCATTAACGTCAACATCCTTTGGAAATCTGTTATCTTTTGAACGCCCATGTTCTATGTCGTTTAAATAATTTTGTACACTTTCCGTGGTCTCCTGCAATACCCGATTATAGATGACAGAATTAAACTGAACAGAAGTAACCTCACCCTCTTCATTTTTTTCTAATTCTACTAAATCATCCATATCCGTATTATCAAGAAATTGACCAGAAACAGCATCATTAATAGCTAAGGTACCAATCCTTTGCGTTTCAGTCTTCGCAATAGCAATAAGAGTCGGTCTAACACCCGCGTCAATGATGCCTAAGCCGGTGAGTGTTAACATAATAAATATAATAGACGAAATCATAAAAACGTAACGGAAAGGAAGAGGTCCTTTCTTCTTTCGGCTTTTTGGCCGAACGGTGCGAAATGTCTTCATTGTGATTCCCCCTTCAGCACATACATATGCTAGAAAAGGCAAAGATTGTACCAACAATAACCGTGAAGTAGTATTTATTTTTCATAAGGCTTTTTTACACATTGAATGTTGTTTTTAAAGTAGATAAGGCTTCTCATTAAAATACGATGGACTAATGAGCCCACCGTAAAATAATTAATTTTTTCGTTCATATGTAAGGAAGGTATGAGCATGGGAATTCGTCTCATCCACCTTGCCTTTTTTTGAGGCCACAACTTCCCATTGGCCATCGTCAATGTCAGGAAAAAATGTATCCCCTTCAAATGTTTCATGTATTTTCGTAATATATAATCGGTCGGCTAGTGGCAACAGCTGTTCATAAATCGTTGCACCACCAATGACAAAAAATTCTTCCTCATCTTTTACAAGCTTATCCATTTCGGAAAAATTATTAATGACCTCAACTCCTTCTGCCGAAAAGTCATTATTTCTCGTCAACACTATATTTCGCCGTTTTGGTAAAGCTCGTCCAATAGACTTGAATGTTTTTCTTCCCATTACAATTGAATGTCCGTTGGTTGTCTGTTTAAAGAATTGTAAATCACCAGGCAGATGCCAGGGCATCTTCCCATCTTTTCCGATTACGTTATTTTCACTCATCGCCGCAATCATGGAGATCATACAGATACCTCCCCTTTAATATGTGGATGAGGATCGTATCCTTCAAGCACGAAATCTTCAATTGTAAAATCTTCAATATGCTTTCGATCAGGATTTATCTTCATCGTAGGTAAAGCACGAGGATCTCTTGTAAGCTGCAGTTCAACCTGCTCTATATGATTGTTATAGATATGTACATCACCGAACGTGTGAACGAACTCACCCACTTCTAAGCCGCACTCTTGTGCAATCATCATCGTTAATAAAGAGTAGGAAGCAATATTAAACGGTACACCCAGGAAAACGTCTGCACTTCGTTGATACAACTGACACGAGAGTTTCCCGTCAGCCACGTAAAATTGAAACAGGCAATGACATGGCGCTAGAGCCATTTCATCTAAATCTGCAACATTCCAAGCATTTACAATAAGTCTCCTTGAATCAGGATTCGTTTTAATTTGTTCTATAATAGAACCTAGTTGGTCTATAGTTTCTCCTGATGGAGTCGGCCAGGATCGCCATTGCTCCCCATAAATTGGGCCTAAATCGCCATTTTCATCTGCCCATTCATCCCAAATACGTACTTTGTTTTCTTTGAGATATTTTATATTCGTATCGCCTTTAATAAACCAAAGCAGTTCATGAATAATTGCTCGCAACGCTAATTTTTTAGTAGTCACGACCGGGAATCCCTTTGCTAAATCAAATCTTGTTTGATAACCAAAAGTACTTATCGTTCCAGTACCGGTACGATCCTCTTTTTTAACACCCTTATCAAGTACATGTTGACACAAGTCTAAATACTGTTTCAATGGTTGAACCTCCTAATAAAAACGGCATAGCCGTCTTCTATTAAATACAGCGTCCAGCTTCCGCCGCCATCTTTTAAGTATCAAGGGTGGGTTTCCCTTGATACGTGCGGCGTGAAGGTAGCTGCTAATTTTATAAATTCTCCTAATCAAAACGCGCAGCGTCTTTTATTAAATACAGCGTTTTCTCCTGCCTGACGCACAGGATCTGCGCTATTAGCAGTGTTTCTTTTCTACGACTAAAACCGCAGGCAGAGTTTCTATCGCTACAAGTAAAATTATATTTTGGTCTCCTGTGTCAAAGAATCACAAGATGAAATCGTGACATTTAATTCTTCTGACAGATCTATATCATAAGACCCATTACCTTCTCCATCAAACTCAACTCTTATAATTGGTCTGGACGGAAGTTCAGTATTATTGTTAATGATAATCCCTTGTCTGCCATCGCTTAGCGTTACTTCTAAACCTATCGGGTATATAGCAATTGTTTTAGAAAAGACTTCGATAATTTTTTTATCATAAAGAATATCTGCCCCACTATAAAGAAGTTCAAGAGCCTCATGTGGCAGAAAAGCTTTTCTGTAAACGCGATTGGAAGTCATCGCATCATAAACATCTGCAACCCCAATGATTCTTGCATAATAATGTATATCTTTACTCGATAATTGTCTGGGATAACCTGATCCGTCAAGTCTTTCATGGTGTTGAAATGCACAATGTGCCGTTAATAAAGATAAATCACCTGACTTACGAATCATTTCAAAACCTAATTCCGCATGGTTTTGAATGGTTTCATACTCTTCTTCCGTCAATTTATCCGTTTTATTTAAAATATCAACCGGAATACCCATCTTTCCAACATCGTGAAGAATTGCTCCAAGCCCTAAATCTTTTAATTCCTTCTCATTTAAACCAAGTTTTCTTCCCAACGCAATGGTATACACCGTTACATTTAAGGAATGATGGAACACATAAGAATCAAAAGAAACAACGTTTGCCAGCATGGAAATCGCTTCCTCATTGCCGGATATTTCCTGTAAAATAGAGTCAATAATATTTGAAAAGGAAGGCGTCAATTCATGTAAATTTACTGATTTACCTGTTTTAATCCGGTCAGATATACTCGTGAAATTGTCACTGATAGTCTTTAATGACTTGGCCTTTGTTTGTTCAGAAATAACATCAGTCACATAGATATCTGAAGTAAGGTCGTCTTCAATATAAAGATAGGAAATCCCTTTTTCCTTCAATCTGCTTATCATCGACTCTGACAGGGCAATCCCACTATTTAATAATCGTTGGCCATTATCATTGTAAATAGGCTTAGCCAAACGATCACTAATTTGAATCGAATAAATTGACTTTAACTTCATATAAATACGTTCCCCTCATCGATTATTTAGAATTCATTTCATACTATTTATTTTTAAGCCCCTTTAACTTCCATGCTAATACATCACGAAGGAATTCAGGCATGTAATATTCTTTTTCAGTTAGAGAACTAATTGATGGATACAAATGACCGAAAGTAAACATATCAAGTGTCGCAAGTTTATAATCTTTCGACCGAATTAGAGGTACACCGTTAATGATAACATTTTTTTCACTTATCAATCTAAAATGATCCAGGATTTCCATACCATCAAAAATCATATACCCCAAGACTTTTCCACGAAAACCAAAACCTTTCAAGGCGTAGTTTACCATATCACTTTGTTGCGATTGACGTATTGTTTCCAGCAAGCGGTCACCTGAAATTTTAACTGTTGAAGGGTTTATCGGATGAGGACAGATCCTGTGAAGATCCCCCAGTGTTACGTTTCCAGCATCTAAATTATCCAAGATTACGCCGGAATTAACCATGGAAATATCCGCTTTACACCATTCTCGGAGAGCTTCAGATAGTAAGGCAGGAGATTCACTTCTTTCATACCAGTCAACCTTGAGCGGATATTCCAGCCTTGTTACTGGCGCCTCGAGTAATTCGTTTCCTGCCTTAAAGAGCTCATTTAATTTCTGTTCCGTCCCACTATCCTTTTGCGTTGAATCTACTTTCAATGATTTTACGGATTCAACTTTCGTTTCAATATTACTCTTGGAGCCTTGTTGAAAGACTAATGAAACTTCGCCGATATATTCACCTGATCTTCCCGATTGATTAATCCACGTTTGATTCACATATTTACCATCCGGCAAGACATGATGCGTATGGGATCCGAGAATAATATCGATACCAGTAAACTCCATAGCCATTTTCTCATCTTCCCCCAGACCTAAATGGGAAAGACATACCATCACATCTACTTGTGGCCTAACTTCATTGATCACATGCTTTAATTCTACGAATGGATCCGTGAGTGTCCATCCTAACGGTTCATAAAAAAATCGGAAGGGGGCCGTGACCCCTGTAACACCTATTTTCACACCTGTTTTAAGAGTGTATATTTTGTAAGGGACGCTCCAATTTGGCCGTAAACCATTCTCATGTCTTAAATTGCATAAAATGATTGAAAAATCAGCTTGATCATAAAGTGCATTCAAATCTTTTTTAGAAAATGTAATACCCTCGTTATTACCAATTGTAACTGCATCATAATTCATATCATTGAGAAGTTGAACGTTTCCTTTCCCTAACAATGCCTCTGTCATAGGATGAACTCTGTCACAGTGATCGCCGACATCCATTAAAAGAACGTCTTCTCCTGCATCCTCAGCTTCTTTTCGGTGTTGCTTTAAAGCTGCTACGACGGAAGGCCATTGCTCTAATTGACTATGTAAATCATTCGTATGTAATATTCGCAGCTTTCCTAAAGTCAAAGGACATCACACCTTCATTCATTATATCTTGTTTTTCAAAAACTGTCCTACTATCAACTTCATTTAAAGTGAATCATTCCTACGATCGTTTATTATAAACTCGATACGCCCTGATATATTAATCGTATGCCAATAATCACTAAAAAAACTCGTAATAAAATGACTACTGCCTCACTGCTCATACGACGGTTTATTGCAGCTCCTAACTGTCCACCAAACCAAGCCCCTGGAATAAGAGCCATCGCATAATACCAATCAATATTTCCTAAACTTATATGTGAAAATGAACTTATGATCGCCGATAATAATATCATAAACATAGAGGTCGCTACTGCCAGATGCGCTGGGAATGCAAAGAGTACGATCATCGCAGGTACCATTAATGACCCGCCGCCAATTCCAAATAACCCTGAAAACATTCCTACAAAAAAAGAGATTAGAATTGCAATAAGAGGATTATAACCATATTTAACTGTTTCTCCAACCTCATTAATATAAGACCTTGTAATGCCCTTCGTATTCCTTTTCAATGGTTTAATATGATTTCTAATCATTAAAATAAAAGAAATAACGATAATAAATGCTCCAAATGCAATTAGAAATACATCAACTTCAATATCTTTATTTAGCCATACCCCAAATAGGGCTCCAGGTCCACTTCCAATAAAAAAAACGAGTGCGCTCTTTACGTCTACCGTTTTTTGTTTTAAATAGGCTAACGTAGAAGATAACCCTGTGAAAATCATGATTAACAATGAAGTTCCAACAGCTATTTGAGGCGTTATGCCACTAATGATTGTTGTATACTCACTTAAGATCATCAGTGCCGGAACGACAATAATTCCTCCACCTAAACCCATAATACTTCCTAAAATGGCTGCGACAAGTCCTAAAAAAAGCAAAAGTATCCATTCCATATAATGCCTGCCTTCTTAAATAAAGTTCATACTTTTAATGTGCACACTCTCTATTATTCATCAAATAAGTTTAATTGTCGAGGTGCCAAATCATTATATGTTATATGAAGATTTGAGATTAATGATTTTGCATTATCTGCTGCATGTCCACCGGAATTGTTATTAAAAACGATATACGTTTTCTTTACATTACCAGAAATGCTATTCACTTGTCTGGCAAGACTATCTATTTCAGCCTTTGAGTAATCATATAAATATCGTACTTCTCTCCATGCTTCTCCAGTAACAGGTTTGTTCCATGCTGCTTTATTTCTACCGTGTAAGCGAATAAATGCTTTCTCGTCACTTGTATTCACCGGTACAAATGGAACAGAGCGCTCCCCTACCTGAGGTTCATCACAAATACTATGGATCCATTCGTCATTTCTCATATATTCTAGCGTGCTTTCTCTTAATGACTCTTGATACCAGGATTGATGCCTAAATTCCAACGCTACTTCAAAATCTATTAGTTCTTGCCTAGCGTACCTTAAATAATCAACATGCTTCTTTTGACAATCAAACCAAGGTGGAAATTGACAAAGGACCATTGCTAACTTCCCTTCTTTCTTTAAAGGAAGAAATGTATTGGTGAAGGCTTGAAACATTTCTTTTTTTGAATCATATGAGATTTCTCCTCGCTGATGCCCCGTCATACCTTGATAAGCTTTAACAATGAATTCAAAGGAGGCCGGGGTTTCTCTTACCCATTTCTCTAAATTTCTTTGCGGAGGAATTGCGTAAAAAGAAGAGTCCAATTCAACAATTGGAAAATGTGCTGCATATGATTCTAATTTATTTGATGGAGAATACCCTTGCTCATATAAAGTATGATGATCTCCCCAGCCAGTTAAGCCAATTTTGATATCTTTCATAGTTAAATCCTTTCTATAAGAAAACGCGTAGCGTCTTTTATTAAATGTAGCGTTAGCTTCTGTCACCATGAAAATACTTAGTATCTTTGGACCTTTATGTAGTAGTGAAAATAAATAAAAGCGAACCCGAACGAGTCGGATTCGCTTAATTGATTAGTATTTTAACCGATTGAGCCTTCCATTTCGAACTTGATTAAACGGTTCATTTCAACCGCATATTCCATAGGAAGTTCTTTCGTGAATGGCTCGATAAAGCCCATTACGATCATTTCAGTTGCTTCTTGCTCAGAAATACCACGGCTCATTAGATAGAAGAGTTGCTCTTCTGATACTTTTGATACCGTTGCTTCATGCTCTAATGTGATATTGTTATTCAAAATCTCATTGTATGGAATTGTATCTGATGTAGATTTGTTATCCATAATGAGCGTATCACACTCGATATTTGCTTTAGATCCTTCAGATTTACGACCAAAGTGACAGATTCCTCTGTAAGTAACCTTTCCACCTTGTTTAGAAATTGATTTAGAAACAATCGTCGATGAACAGTCAGGTGCCAAGTGATGCATTTTTGCACCAGCGTCCTGATGTTGACCTTTACCTGCGATTGCAATGGAAAGAACATTACCACGAGCACCGCGGCCTTTCATTACAACAGCTGGGTACTTCATTGTTAGCTTCGAGCCAATGTTACCATCAATCCATTCCATCGTTGCATTTTCATGAGCAACTGCACGTTTTGTAACAAGATTAAAGACGTTTGGAGCCCAGTTTTGAATCGTTGTATAACGGCAGTAAGCGTCTTTCTTAACAATAATCTCTACAACCGCACTGTGCAAGGAATTTGTAGTATAAACTGGTGCCGTACAACCCTCTACATAGTGAATAGAACTATCTTCATCGGCAATAATGAGCGTACGCTCAAATTGTCCCATGTTTTCAGAATTAATACGGAAGTAAGCTTGTAAAGGTTGCTCCGTTTTAACTCCTTTAGGTACATAAATGAACGAACCGCCTGACCATACTGCAGAGTTTAACGCAGCAAATTTGTTGTCAGTTGGTGGAATTGTTTTACCGAAGTGTTCTCGGAAAATATCCTCATTTTCTTTAAGTGCAGTGTCTGTGTCTTTGAAAATTACACCCAAATCAGTCATATCTTGTTGCATATTATGATAAACGACTTCAGATTCATATTGTGCAGATACACCAGCGAGATACTTTTGCTCTGCTGCAGGAATCCCTAACTTGTCGAATGTGTTTTTAATTTCCTCAGGAACTTCATCCCATGAGCGTTCAGATTGAGCAGATGGCTTCACGTAGTACGTAATTTCATCGAAATTTAATTCAGCTAAATTCCCGCCCCATTGTGGCATCGGCATTTTATAAAATTGCTCTAATGATTTCAAACGGAAATCTAACATCCACTTCGGCTCATCTTTCATACGTGAAATTTCTTCTACAATTTCACGAGTTAAACCTTTTTTTGAACGGAAAATCGATACGTCTTTATCTGAAAATCCGTATTGATATTCACTAATTTCAGGCATTTTTTTAGCCATGTGAAACCCTCCTTCATAGTAGTAGATGGATTTCCCACCCTCTATAATAAAACCAACATGTTTGCATACGGTTGACAACTTTTTAAAAAATACTCTAATTGAAAGTAAAGTATTAATATCTTCATTTTACATCATATAGACAGTGAAAACCAAGGGGAAGTCCTGTATTTATAATATATTACTCAACTTCTTCGTCATTGAGTCCCTTCTCCATGGCTTTCCATGCTAATGTTGCACATTTAATTCTTGCTGGAAATTTAGCAACGCCTTTTAGCGCTTCAATATCTTCAAGCTCAAAATTTTCGGTGTCAACATCTTTTCCAAGCATCATATCAGAAAACATTTCGGACATCTTTAAGGCATCCTCTACAGGAACACCTTTGACAGCCTCAGTCATCATTGACGCAGAAGAAAGACTTATAGAACAACCTTCTCCCACAAATTTTGCTTGTGCAATCTTGCCATCTTCTACAATCATTTGCAATTGAATACGATCACCGCAAGTCGGGTTATTCATATTTATTTTCAAAGTATCGCCTTCAAGCTCCCCTCGATTTCGAGGGCTCTTATAATGATCCATAATCACCTGTCGGTACAAAGTATCTAGTTGATTACCCAAAGACATCGCCAAAATACTCCTTTGTTTTTATTAATGCTTTTACAAAAGCATCGACATCATCTTCTGTATTATAAAGATAAAAGCTAGCTCTTGCAGTTGCATTCACGTCTAACCACTTCATTAACGGTTGAGCACAATGGTGTCCAGCTCTAACTGCTACTCCTTCAGCATCCAATACAGTGGCCACATCATGAGGATGAACGTCGTCACAATTAAACGTTAAAATTCCGGCGCGTTCTTTAGGACCATAAATCGTTACACCTTCTACATCGCTAAGCTGTTGTATGGCATAATTTACGAGCTTTGTTTCGTGGCTTGCAATATTCTCAAGTCCGATGTCCTCAAGATAATCAATTGCAGCTCCTAATCCAATGGCACCAGCAATAATTGGCGTTCCTCCCTCAAATTTCCACGGGAGTTCCTTCCATGTCGAATCGTGTAAACCAACAAAATCGATCATCTCACCACCGAATTCAACAGGTTCCATTTTGTTCAATAATTTTTTCTTACCATAAAGAACTCCAATACCTGTTGGCCCACACATTTTATGACCAGAAAATGCAAAGAAGTCTGCATCGAGATCTTGTACATCTACTTTCATATGAGGAACGGACTGAGCTCCATCTACAACCATAACAGCATCATGTTTGTGTGCCACGGCAGCAATTTCCTTGATCGGATTTATTGTTCCTAAAACATTGGAAACTTGCATAACAGAAACAATTTTAGTTTTGTCTGATATAGTCGCTTCCACATCTTTTAATGAAATTGTGCCATCCTCTTGCAACGGAAGATAAGTTAGTGTCGCTCCGGTAACCTTTGCAAGCTGCTGCCAAGGAATGATATTACTGTGGTGCTCCATAGGAGTTATAACGATCTCATCCCCAGGTCCAACGTTATCACGGCCGTAACTCGTTGCCACAAGGTTAATTGCAGTTGTCGCACCACGGGTAAATACGATCTCAGCAGTACTCTTGGCATGAATGAATTGACGAACCTTTTCTCGTGCACCTTCATATCCGTCTGTTGCTAATGATCCGAGGGTATGAACCCCCCGGTGGACATTAGAATTATATCTTTTATAATAATCTTCAACTGCTTCAATAACTTGTCGAGGCTTTTGAGAGGTAGCTGCACTATCCAAATAAACGAGCGGATGTCCATTCACTTCCTGATCAAGAATCGGAAATTGCCGACGGACTTCTTGCACATTCATTAGTATACTTTCCTTTCAATCACATCATACAGTTGCTCTTTCACTGAATCGATTGGCAAAGCATTTACGACAGGCGCTAGGAAACCATGAATAATCAATCGTTCCGACTCTCGTTTGGATAAGCCACGGCTCATTAAATAGAACATTTGCATTGGATCAATTTTACCAACAGAAGCTGCGTGCCCTGCAGTAACATCATCTTCATCAATTAACAAAATCGGGTTTGCATCCCCGCGCGCTTTTTCACTTAGCATTAACACACGTTCTGTTTGCTCACTGTTTGATTTTGTAGCACCATGTTCGATTTTCGATACACCATTGAAAATAGCAGTAGCTGCATCTTTCATAACACCATGCTTAAGGATCTGACCGTCCGTATTTTTACCGAAATGAACGACGTTCGTCGTGAAGTTTTGAGATTGTTTTCCTCGGCCGATAGACACAGTTTTCGTATCTGCTTGCGACCCTTCTCCCATAAGATATGTGGAGTTTTCGGAAACAGTATTACCGTCATTCATTTGACCAAGCGCCCAATAAATTTTAGCATCTCTACCATTTACTTGACCACGACGGTTTACGTAAGTAGTAACTGCATCGGACAAATTATCCACAGCACCATATCTAACCGTAGCACCATTTTCCACATAAACCTCTGCAATAATGTTTACAGACGCTCCTGCAGAAGTTCCTTCGCTTAAGTAGTTCTCTACGTAGGTTACAGAACTATTTTCTTCCGCTACGATCACAACGTGGTTAAAGAGACCGAAACTTCCTTCATGAGAATATACAGCTTGCAACGGCAATGTGACTTCCACATTTTTAGGAACGTATATAAATGTTCCACCATTAACGAGCGCTGCATGAAGTGCAGTAAGTCGATGCTCATCCGCAGAAACAGCATCTTGCATGTAATACTTTTTCACAAGATCCTCGTGTTTACTCAATGCAGTTTTAAGATCAGTAAAAATAACACCTTTTGAATCTAAGTCTGCATTTAAAGCAGAGAAAGTTGTGACACCATTCTTTTGAGTGATTAAATTTTGAACGTTCGTTTCTTCTCCAACTAACGTTTTAACACTGTCAGACAGGTCTGCGAAATTCCCTGTTGCAGAAGTTTTAGGATCCGTATCAAAATCTGTAAAGCTCCACTTAGTTATATTTGTTTTTTCTGGTTTAGGTAAGTTCAAAGTTAATGCTTTCTCTAGAGACGATAGACGCAAGTCAGCGAACCATTTTGGTTCTTGTTGGTCTTTAGAGAAGCTTGCTAGATCTTGCTGATTAACTGGAAAAGTGATTTCCGTTGTCATCTTCATTCCTCCTCTTTAGCCGAAACTTATTGTTGACCTACAGTTTCGTCTTCAATTCCTAATTCTTGTTTAATCCAGTCATAACCATTTTCTTCAAGCTTCTTAGCTAATTCAGGTCCGCCTGATTTAACGATACGCCCTTGCATCATTACGTGTACAAAGTCTGGCTTAATATAATTAAGAAGACGTTGATAGTGAGTAATGATCATACAGCCAAAGTCTTCACTTCGTAGAGAATTAATTCCTTCTGCAACTACTTTTAAAGCATCTATATCAAGACCAGAGTCAATCTCATCTAAAATTGCAATTTTAGGTTCTAGCATCAAAAGTTGAAGAATTTCGTTTCGTTTCTTCTCTCCGCCAGAGAAACCTTCATTTAAATAACGCTGTTGGAAAGATTCGTCAATTTCCAATGTTTTCATTTTAGCATCCATCCCGCGAATGAATTTCATTAAAGAAACTTCATCGCCTTCTTCACGACCTGCGTTCATTGCAGAACGAATAAAGTCTGCATTTGTCACACCGGAAACCTCACTTGGGTACTGCATCGCTAGGAAAAGACCCGCACGTGCTCTTTCATCTACATCCATATCAAACAGGTTTTCTCCACCCAATGTTGCTTCTCCACTAGTCACTTCATATTTCGGGTGACCCATTAACGCAGAAGCTAATGTGGACTTACCTGTACCGTTAGGTCCCATAATTGCGTGGATTTCTCCACCGTTTACTTCAATACCGAAGCCTTTTAGAATTTCTTTTTCTTCAATAGAAACATGAAGATCTTTAACTGTTAGATTTGGTTTTGTCATGATTTAAATACCTCCATTTATTTTTTGAAAGTTTAATTTCAAACTGTTAAGATAAGAGAAGCAAAGAAGATCGACATTCTCATTTTATTCTCATTACAATCTTATATCAAATCAAAAATGAGTTCAAGGAAAATACACCATTCTTTTCAAACTCCCCTGACTCATTTTACACTTTATACTTATACCTCCGTTATTATTGAATTTCTTCTTCCTCTACTTTCAAAAAAACTGTCGATTTTATGATTAATTCATCCAAAATATATCCCGTCCTCTTCCTATTGAATAGGTTTCACCGTGATATATCTGATATTGATTCTCAATAGAAGTAACTTTTTCCCCTTTAATTGAGAATGAATCTTAATTAAACTTGTCCATTAAGTATAACAATAATTTTTTCCGATTGCACATTCCATAAACATCAAATAGGACGAACCAGAGAAAATACTGGTCCGTCCTATTATCTACACTATAATCAGCTTTATGTCAGTAATCAAGTATTAACTAAAATGTCCAAGCTTCGCTGATAATCTTTATCTCGCGCTTGTTCTACTTTAAGTCGATTGTCTAGTTTGCGATTATACTCCTCATATCCTATTCCATAAGATTGGTACATCGCTTTTTCCATTTCAGTTGTGTGTTTTGTCTGTATCTGATGGATAACAGATCACTTTCCTTCCTGATTGGTTTTTAGATTTGATCTTTGCCATCCTGTTTTCTATCAACTAAAAAGTATCTAAAACAGTGGAATCAAGATCTTCTTTAACAAGATTAATTATATCTTTATTAAGTATTTAAACCAATCAGCACCTATTGTTAAATAATCTGACAATTTAGACTCACAACTTGTGAAGAAATATGACCACACTTTTATTTAGAATAACTGCCGTTTACAAGCAAATATTCATGTTTTGACAAGTTATGCACTTTATTTTTATAATTGAAACATTTAAGATGTCAGATTATCCCCTGAAAGTTCCATGAGACATTCCTCCACAAGTGTTACAGCTTGGCTCATAGTTCCGCCGCCTCCAAATGCACCCGTAACTGCGATAGCTTCTAAAATCTCTTCTCTTGATGCTCCTTGTTCTAGACACCCATTTACATGGTAAATAATGCAGTACTCATCTTGAGCATACAGGCTGATTCCTAATGCTATCATTTGTTTTTCCTTCGCTGACAGCTTGCCAGGATGGAAACAAGCTTCCGTAAACGCTTGATATTTAGATGCAACATCCGGCATTTGCTCTGAGAAATAACCTAATCCTTCTTTATAATGTAGCAATGATTCTTGAATCGATGAATTGCTAAACTCTTGTTCATCCATAACTTTCACTCCTTCTCTTGCTAAGATACACTTATTTTGGCGTGAAAGCAGAAGAAGTATGTACATACACTGTTCTTTTTTGATCTTTATAGCATTTAGTTCCACTCAATCAATTCGATACGGCCTGAATGTCACTATATGCTATGTTTAGCTCTACTCAGTTTGGCTCTCAACACCTGAGTGTCACTATGTCCTCTGTTTAGTGACACTCGGACAGAGAACCCTTGTTTGAGTGTTACTATCAGCATTCCCAGTAGAAAATACGTAACCAAACGCATAACTCCTTTAAAAAAACTCAGCATCTATAATATCAAATTGTTACCTTACTTTGATAAGGTGGAAGGTTGTTTGGAAGAATTACCGTTCGTTTTCTGTGGGTGATCTGCAAGCCGCCTAGTGCTGGTTCGATCCCTCTATTCGAAATACATACTTATAATTAAAATTCCACTCTAAAAAAAGCATCAGAGAATTTCTCTGATGCTTTTCATTATTTAAATTATTATTCAGTCACAGGTACTACTGCATTCTCATATTCTTCAAGAATAAAGTCACGAACATCTTCTGATCGTAGAACTTCGATTAATTTCAAGACACGCTCATCTTCTTCGTCTCCACTGTTTGTTGCAATAACATTAACGTAAGGATTGTCACTGTCAGAGGATTCAATAGCGATAGAATCTTCTAATGGATTTAGCCCAGCATCTAATGCATAGTTTGAATTGATAAGAACAGCATCCCCTTCTCCTTTCTCATACGCTGTTGGTAGCAATGCCGCTTCCACATTTGCGGAGAATTCAAAGTTATTCGGGTTCTCTTCAATATCGTCAATTGTTGCTTCAATACCGACTCCGTCAGCTAGCGTAATTAATCCTTTTTCTTCAAGCATCTTCAAGATTCTTCCGTGGTCAGGAATAGCACTACTCATAATAATTTCTGCACCTTCTGGAAGTGCTTCTATGCTGTCAAATTCCTGAGAATACAAACCAATCGGCTCAATATGAATTCCTCCAGCGTTTACAAAGTCATATCCATGCTCTTCAATCTGTGTTTCAAGATATGGAATGTGCTGGAAATAGTTTGCGTCTATTTCCCCGGCAGCTAAAGCTTCGTTTGGAAGAACGTAATCATTGAATGACTCGATCTCTAGAGTCAAACCTTCTTCTTCAAGAAGTGGTGCAGCAAATTCTAATATTTCAGCGTGAGGAACGTTGGAAGCACCAACAACTAATGTTCCGAGATCTTCTCCTTCTGCTTCCTCGTTTGCGTTTTCTGTGTTATTGGTTTCTGTATCATTTGTACCCGCAGCGTTATTTTCATTCGTATTTTCTTCCGTACCGCATGCTGCTAATACTCCTACAGATAGTGCTGTAATTCCTAAACCTTGTAGTAACTTTCTCATGTTGAATTTCCCCTTTTGTTTTTTATTACGCCTTTAGCGTTTGTCTAATTTATTGGTAAAGTAATCGCCGATGAATTGTAAAACAAAGACGAATACTAACACAATCATTGTTGCTATTAATGTAATATCTGGATTATTTCGTTGAAAACCATCACGGTATGCTAGGTCACCTAATCCACCGGCACCAATTACACCTGCCATCGCTGTGTAACCGATAAGCGCGATCGCTGTAACCGTAATCCCCGAGATAAGTGCTGGTACTGATTCTGGGATTAACACTTTAAAAATAATCTGAGAATTGCTTGCTCCCATTGCTTTTGATGCTTCTATCACACCTTTATCAATTTCCCTCAACGCAATTTCAACCATTCTCGCATAAAAAGGTGCTGCTCCAATAATAAGCGCTGGCAATGCGGCTGATGGCCCTAACATTGTTCCAACTAGAGCACTGGTAAATGGAACAAGCAGGACGATGAGAATAATAAATGGAATTGATCTGAATATATTTACATAAGCTGCGATAATACTGTGAACGATCTTATTTTGCCAAAGTTGACCCCGAGCAGTAAGAAATAATAGTAGTCCGAGTATTGTACCAAATATAAACGTAAATAAAAGAGCAATTAACGACATATAAACTGTTTCTGCTGTCGCTTCCCACATGTTTACCCAATTAACATTTTCAAGAAGTAGAATTGATCCAACCAAAAGATTATTCACCGTGGATCACCTCCACTTCTACTTCCTGCTTTCGGATATAATCGATAGCTTCAATTATATGATGCTCGTCACCAGTGACATTTATAAACAATGATCCATACGAGCCATCTTGGGTTTGCGAAAGTTTGCCTTGTAAAATGTTTATCGTAACCTCAAATTTACGAATAAGATCTGTTATAAGGGCTCTTTTTGCATCGCCTCCAACAAATGTAAGTTGAAGGACATGGCCAATACCTTCTTCAGTAAACAAATGCTTAAGGGCTTCTTCTGTTTCTTCAGGTTCTGTCACTTGTTTCACAAATTCTTTTGTCATATGCTCTTTAGGTCTTCTAAAGACATCAAGGACAGGACCCTGTTCAACAATCCGGCCATTTTCCATTACAGCCACCCGGTGACATATTTTACGGATAACATGCATTTCATGCGTGATAAGTACAATGGTCAGATTCAACTTTTTGTTAATATCTATCAATAATTCTAAAATTGAATCGGTTGTTTTGGGATCCAATGCGGATGTTGCTTCATCACACAATAATACTTGTGGATTATTCGCTAGCGCCCGTGCAATGCCGACTCGTTGTTTTTGCCCTCCACTTAGCTGAGAAGGGTAGGATGCCCCTCGACCATTTAAACCTACCAGTTTAATAAGTTCTTCCACTCTAGTTTTTCGTTCTGTGCTCGGTACACCTTTAATTTCTAAAGGAAATGAAATGTTCTCAGCTACTGTTCTCGACCACAAAAGATTAAAGTGTTGAAAAATCATTCCTATTTCCTGTCTTGCCTCTCGTAGTTTCCTTTGAGACAATGTATTCATATTTTTACCAGCGACACTTACTTCCCCTGTAGTTGGCACTTCCAGCATGTTCAACATTCTTATGAGCGTGCTTTTTCCAGCACCACTATAGCCGATCACACCAAAAATTTCACCCTTTTCAATCGTGAGATCTATTTGATCGACGGCAGTTACTTTACCGTCACGCGTATTAAATGTTTTTGCTAATTTTGATAAAGTAATCATTTGCTTCCCCTTTTTAAACCGATCGGTTTAGTCGTATTAAAGCACAAAAGTTAAAGATCAAAGAAAAACCTCACTGCTCGATAAAATGAGCAGAAAGGTTTTTAGTAATGAATTAAAAGCCCTTCTCCTCATTTTTCAAAGTAAATTGTTTACTTTGATGGAATTGGCACCTTCTAATGGTTTTTATACCTTAGTGGTTGCCGGGCTTCATAGGGCCAGTCCCTCCGCCGCTCTTAATAAGAAGAATTAATATTTAATTTATAGTCTGTTATGGATAATATCATTATCGATTAATTCTTGTCAACTAATTTATTTCACCGTTTTTTGAGAGAGGTAGAGAAGTGATTCCAGCCAAAGCAAATGTTTTAATGAACCTTCAACTTCAAGATCTCCTCTGCGTTTCATGGCCAGCAGAAAGTCTTCCCCACGGAATAAGAGTTTCAATTCATCTTCGTCGCCACTAATCATAATATCACAAACATCCTCATCCAACGTTAATTTAAAATCTTTGTTATCTAAATTCATATACCAACGCTTTTCCAGATATTTAACTTGAACGATTAGATGATGTTTTTTCAATAGTTCTCTTAAGTGGCTTGTCTTTGTCATACCTTCCATTGATTTAATGAGTAAATGATTCATGATATCCGCCTCTAATCCGAACTTCGTCTTTTGATTACTCATTCTACGAGACGAACAGTAAGTCCTCTTTTTAAGGAAAAGTTAGGCGATATTATTTTAATCAAAAGCTTTGTTTAGAATGAAATACCATTCTAAAACATTCCAGAAAATCATAGAAAAAAAGAGTGCCTGCGATTTGTCTTTAGTTCGACAAAAAGCAGACACTAACTGTTAACACCAACCCATATCGCAGCCTTCTACATAAGATTCAGGTGGCTTCGTTTTTTTCGCTTGCGCATCCTTGAAAAATTTTTCATTTTCAAACTCAAATCCTTCCGACATTTCATACATTTGAGAATGTCCTTTTTTTCGGATTTGACCAATTTTTTCAGCATTAAAATAGAGCGCAGTTTCCCCTGCTTCATCCTTTTTTTCTACCTGGTCGGAAATATCGACCAATGACGTTGGTGATGCTTCCAAGCCATCCATATTGTTATTCACTGTATTTTCTTGATCATTATTGCTGGTATTTTCCGTAATATCATCTTGTTGCATCTATATATCCCTCCTCCTATACATCTAGTTTGAGCGAGTTTAGATGATCTCATTCAAGAGGAAATATTAGTCAAAAATCCAACAATCTCTCTGTTTCACAAAAAAACAACCTCTAAAAATCCAATAATTATATATAAAAAAGCCTTCCAAATATAAATCATTTGGAAAGCCCTTAGAGTACTATTTAGTCTTCATTAATCATTTCTTCATAAGCGGATGCATCCATTAATTTGTCAAATTCAGATTTATTAGAAGGCTCAACTACAACCATCCACGCTTTTTCATATGGTGATTCATTCACGAATTCCGGAGAATCTTCCAATTCTTCATTTACTTCCACAACTTTACCACTAACTGGAGCATACAGTTCAGAAACAGTTTTAACCGACTCAACACTGCCAAACGGCTCATCCGCTTCAAGGACATCGCCCACTTCTGGAAGCTCTACGAAAACAATGTCGCCTAGCTCTGATTGGGCGAATTCAGTAATCCCAATCCTAACTTTTTCTCCTTCTGTTTTAACCCACTCATGCTCTTCTGAATACTTCAAATCTTTTGGTAAACTCATCTAAAAATCCCTCCATTTATGTAATTAATTATTCTACCTTTCCTTACTATAATATATCCTAAGGCTATGCTTCAACAATCTACTGCTTATTTCCATACCTCGTTATAGACTTCCTCTTTAAAACCAAGTGTTACATTTTTACCATCAGTTGCTAGCGGTCGCTTAATAAGCATACCATCTGAAGCCAAAACTTCTAATAACTCGTCTTCCGAGTAAGTCTTCATTTTGTCTTTCATGCCTAATTCACGGTATTTTTGTCCACTTGTGTTAAAAAATTTCTTTAATTCTAATCCACTTTTTTCATAATAAGATGCTAATTCCTCTTTAGATGGTGGATGACTAACGATATCGACAGCTTCATAGTCGACATTGTTCTCGTCAAGCCATTTCTTTGCATTGCGGCAAGTACCGCATTTTGGATAATGATAAAAAGTAACTCTCATCTTTCTTTCCTCCTAGTAAAACATGATTCACACTCTGTCCTCATCATATACCACTTTCAGGTTTTTTTCACACATTCCTGCTTGTTATTATTCCTACACAAAAGTAGAAAGGAAATCGAAATAATGAAATTTAATGTCCTAGTGTCATAACTGAAAAACTCGAAAAAGCGAAGGACCTCATGAGTTTCATGAGGTCCTTCGCCATCCTTAAGAGAGGAGAATGCCCTTTCATTTAGAAAGGAGTCATATTTTATTGGGACAGGGGAGTGCCCCAAATTGGTTAACAATAGTTATATATAACAAAACTTCATTTTTATCTTCATCGGCAGAAAAGACACTATACGTTTTTCTTAGATAACGTATTTCTCTTCTTCAATGACTCGTGCTGCTATTTCTCGTTTTTTTGCAATCATATTAATTGGAGTGTGACGAGTTAATTTTTTAAGAATGGATAGCATTGTTCTTAAGCTATCTCCTTCTTCAAGTGTTACTAATGATTCTTTTGCTATTGCTTCAATTCGGTTAAATGCCTCTTGAGAATAAACTTGAGTCATCAGAAGCTTTTGGTTTGATTTAGCTTCTCCATCTTTTGCCATCGCTTTTTCCGTTCGTAAAATAATAGACTCGATGTTGAATATTTCGTTTACTATATCTGCCACGTTGGCAAGCATTTCTTGTTCTTTTTGAAGCTTTTCTCCATATTTTTGGGCTGCAGTTCCAGCAATCATCAAGAAAATCTTTTTAGCATTACCCAACAAATACTTTTCTTGCTCTAATGGCTCATCGCCAACTTCTTCAGGCATCATCATCATTAATTCTTCCTGCAAACTACTTGCTCTTTCTATTAGAGCTAGTTCGCCTTTCATGGCCTTTCGCATAATTGTGGCTGGCACGAGCATACGGTTAATCTCATTTGTTCCTTCAAAAATCCGATTGATCCTTGAGTTGCGATACATAGATTCCACTTCATACTCTGCCATGAAGCCATATCCACCGTGAATTTGCACTGCCTCGTCGACTATAAAATCCAATACTTCTGAACCGAAAAACTTGTTTAATGAACATTCAATTGCATATTCACCAATTGCTTTTCCTACCTTCGCTCCATCCTTCTGTTCTTCTTCAGAAAGATTTTCAAAAGCTCCATCAATTAATCCACCTGTTCGATAGATTTGACTTTCCATTGCATAAGTTCTTAATGCCATTTCCGCCAATTTTTTCTGAATGAGTGTAAATTTCGAAATAGGCAGTTTAAACTGTTTTCGTTCATTTGCATATTTAGCGGAAATTTCTATCGCGCGCTTTGCACCACCGATACACCCGACTCCTAGTTTATAACGGCCAATATTAAGAATATTAAACGCGATAACGTGCCCTTTACCAATCTCACCTAATACGTTTTCTTTCGGTACCTGAACATCCTGTAATATTAGTGTACGCGTAGAAGACCCTTTGATTCCCATCTTCTTTTCTTCAGGTCCGGTAGACACACCTTTATACTCTCTTTCTACAATAAATGCCGAAAAATGTTCCCCATCAACTTTTGCATAGACAACAAATACATCAGCAAAACCAGCGTTTGTAATCCACTGCTTTTCACCATTGAGTACATAGTGAGTTCCAGCATCATTTAATTTGGCTGTTGTTTTTGCACTTAACGCATCTGAACCTGAACTAGGCTCTGTTAACGCATAAGCAGCTAGTTTTTCTCCACTTGCTAATGCAGGAAGATATGTCTTCTTTTGATCCTCAGTTCCGAAAAAAACAATGGGTAAAGAGCCAATTCCAACGTGTGCACCATAGGATAAAGAGAAAGAGCCTGCTAGAGCAAATTTCTCTGTAATCAGAGAAGAACTGATTTTATCTAAGCCAATACCACCGTATTCTTCCGGTACGTCTGCTCCAAGAAGACCTAGTTCCCCCGCTTCTTTTAATAGTTTCACAGACCGATCAAATTCATGGTTTTCGATGAACTCGATTTGTGGAACCACTTGCTCAACAACAAAATCTTCTGTTGTCTTGGCAATCATTTTGTGCTCATCGGTAAAATCCTCTGGTGTAAAAACTTGGTCGTATGAAACATCGTCCAGTAGAAAACTTCCACCTTTAGCTGTTTTATTTGCAGTTGCCATAATATAGTTCCTCCTTTAATATCTTAAATCAATTCAAACACTCCAGCGGCACCCATTCCTCCACCGATACACATCGTAACAACGCCATACTTTTCATTACGACGCTTCATTTCATGAATGAGACTAAGTGTAAGTTTCGTTCCCGTACATCCAAGAGGATGACCTAATGCTATTGCCCCACCGTTTACATTTACTTTTTCTCTGTCTAATTCTAAATGGCGAATGATCTGTAAGGATTGTGACGCAAACGCTTCATTCAACTCGTAAAGACCAATATCAGCCATTTCTAATCCAGCTTGTTTTACCGCTTTCGGAATGGCCTCAATTGGCCCAATTCCCATAATTTCCGGAGCGACACCCGCAACTGCAAATGAGCGGAACTTTACTAAAGGTGTTAGTCCTTCTGCTTCTGCCACTTCACGGTCCATCACTAAAACGGAAGCAGCACCGTCACTCATTTGAGATGCGTTTCCTGCGGTGACTGTTCCTCCATTGACTTTAAATGCAGGCCGAAGTTTTGCTAATGTTTCTGCCGATGTTTCAGGACGAACTCCTTCATCGGTATCTACAATAATCTCTTTTTCTACTAATTTATTATTCTCATCGACCGAACGAAGGGTAACCGACACAGGAACGATCTCATCGTTAAACTTACCTTCCTTCAACGCTATTGCTGCGCGTCGATGGCTTTCTACTGCATATGCGTCCTGATCTTCACGACTCACCTCGAAGCGTTTTGCAACTTCCTCAGCGGTATGACCCATGCCCATATAATATTCTGGTGCTTCTTCTACGAGCTTAGGA
Source organism: Salipaludibacillus neizhouensis (assembly GCF_002886185.1). Taxonomy (GTDB): domain Bacteria; phylum Bacillota; class Bacilli; order Bacillales; family Salisediminibacteriaceae; genus Salipaludibacillus; species Salipaludibacillus neizhouensis. Next base: position 48,546 of record NZ_KZ614148.1, on the reverse strand, counting down.
TTTGGTGCAATGACGTGACCTCCCATAGGAATCATGCTCATCGACTCCGCTCCTCCAGCGATAATCGCTTCGGATTGTCCGAGCATAATTCGCTCAGCTGCATAAGCTATACTCTGCAATCCCGAAGAGCAATAACGGTTGATCGTAATTGCGGGAACATGATCCGGCAAACCGGCCAATGCAGATATGTTTCGTGCCATATTCATCCCTTGCTCTGCTTCTGGCATTGCACAACCGATAATGACATCTTCAATGCGGTTTGGATCAAAATTATTTGCACGTTTTAATGTTTCCTTAATCGTAATAGCCGCTAAATCATCTGGCCTTACGTTAGCAAAGCTTCCCTTTTTTGCTTTTCCAATAGGTGTTCTAGCACCCGCTACAATCACAGCTTCTCTCAAAAAATTCCCCTCCTCATTCCTTCACGTTCAACTTGTTTAATTGCGTAACGGTTTGCCCTTCGACAGCATATACTGCATCCGCTGCTGTGTTTTCGGTTCACCGACAAGACTTAAAAATGCCTCTCTTTCAATGTCTAATAAGTATTGTTCATCTACCATTGTTCCTTTAGGAAGACGTCCCCCTGCCAAAACAAACGCTAGTTTATCGGCAATTTTCAAATCATGGTCGGAAATCATTCCGCCGAATTTCATTGTTTTTGCCCCTAGTAACATTGTTCCATAACCCGTTTCACCAACAACTGGAATCTTCTTACGCTTAGGTGGCTGATATCCTTGATTGAACAGGTGCAACGCTTTTCCTTTTGCATCATAAAGCAAGTGATCTCCATTAATGCTTATTCCGTCTTGTTCACGGATAAACCCAATTCCTTCTGCTTCCTGTGCACTCGTACTCACCTTAGCCATCGCAATTGTTTCGAAAACTTGGTTTGCAATGGCTTGATGGTCAATTTGAGCACCTTCTGGCAGACTTTCTATTTTACGGAGGTAAAGTTCCTTGTTTCCACCGCCGCCTGGTATAAGACCTACACCTACTTCTACGAGACCCATGTATGTTTCAGCGGAAGCCTGGATACTTGCTGATGGTAAACAAATCTCTGTTCCGCCTCCTAGAGTCATCGCAAACGGTGCAGTAACAACCGGTCTCCCCGAGTATCTGATTTTTGCCATCGACTTTTGGAACTGGCGAATAACCAAATCTATTTCAGGAAAGTTCATATCTTGCGCTTCCATTAAAATCATCATCAAATTAGCGCCAACACAGAAGTTTTTACCTTGATTATTAATAACGAGTCCTTTATAGTTTGATTCTACTTCCTCAATCGATTTATTAATCATTTGCATCACATCAAGCCCAATGGAATTATTTGGTGATGTAAATTCCAGGCATGCAATATCATCCCCAAGATCAACCAAGGACGCACCAGCATTTTTCATAATGACATGATCATTATCTTTTAACGCTTTGATGTTTATCACTTTTTTATTCATCGCTGTTTTCACATATTCGCCATTGTGGTAGTAGCTATCATGCGCTTGATAAAAAGAAGTGAATCCTTTTTCTAGCATCTCTTCTATCCATGCCGGTATCTTATCGCCTTCGTCTTTCATTCGAGCAACAGATTTCTCAAGACCAATAGCATCCCAGGTTTCAAAGGGCCCTAATTCCCAACCGAATCCCCATTTCATGGCTTGATCTACATCAATAATGGTCTCCGCGACCTCCGAAAGCTTTTCAGCAGAATAAAGTAGTGTTGGCTTAAGGACATTCCAGACAAGTTCTCCTGCTCGATCATCCGCATAGATAAGCGCTTTCATTTTTGCTGAGCGACCTTTTGCTTGTTTGCTCTGTTGAACGGAGGCAGCCTTCAGTTTTTTCCCTTCCACATAATCCATTGTCTCAAGGTCCAGTTCTAATATTTCACTGCCTTTATCTGTCTTTTTCTTATAATAAAAGCCTTTGCCAGTTTTGCTTCCCAGCATCTTCTTTTCAGCCATTTCTTTCATAAAAGCGGGAGGATCAAATACTTTCTTCTCATCCCCGTCTACTTGGTCAAAGACATTTTTCGCTACATGTAAAAAGGTATCAAGACCAACGACGTCCAATGTTCTGAAAGTTGCACTCTTCGGACGTCCTAAAGCAGGACCGGTTACAGAATCAACTTCTCCAATGGAATAACCTCGCTCCACCATTTCCCTTACTGTTACGAGCAACCCATAAGTACCGATTCTGTTTGCAATAAAGTTTGGTGTATCCTTGGCTTCCACGACTCCTTTTCCGAGTGTATCTTCCCCAAATTGCTTCATAAACTTAACTACTTCATCTGACGTATCCTTTGTTCGAATCACTTCTAACAATTTCAAATAACGGGGTGGGTTAAAGAAGTGCGTTCCAAGAAAATGACTCTTGAAATCATCAGATCTGCCCTCGGCCATCGCTTCTACAGAAATTCCGGATGTGTTAGAACTTACAATCGAACCTGGTTTACGGTGTTCATCTACTTGCGCAAATACCCTCTGTTTAATCTCAAGGTTTTCAACAACTACCTCAACAATCCAATCAACTTCCGCCAAACGATTCATATCATCTTGCATGTTCCCCGCTTCAATAAGTTCGATATTTTCTTTTTTTGCAAGCGGTGCTGGTTTTTGCTTCAAAAGTTTTTTTATCGATTCTGAAGCTAGTCTATTTCGAACAATTTTATCCTCTAACGTAAGCCCTTTTTTCTGTTCCATTTCATTTAGCTCTCTTGGCACTATGTCCAATAATATCGTTGGAATGCCAACATTTGCGAGATGCGCTGCAATACCTGAACCCATGACTCCTGATCCTAAAACTGCAACTTTACCGATTCTTTTCAGCATGAAGTACCTCCTTCTCCCTATCTTGAATGAATACTCATTCATTTTTAAAGCAAAAAATATGGCGCCTATATTTGCGCTTTTTTTAATCTCAACTATCTACACTTATAACTATATATAATTTTCACCTGATACGCAATAGAATTAACAAAAAATTTTAATTTCGTATTCAACTAATTTTTTTCATTTGTTGATATTAGGAATATCTCCTCACCTATTGTGAAAACTAACTTAGGTAACAACGTCAACGAATATTAGCAGATAAGGAGGAATGTTAGATGCAACAACAACCAATGAACCAACAGGGGCAATCCATGTCGCAGCCACCACAAGTACTTACGGATAAAGATCTTCTCTACATTAGTGACATGCTGTCGTGGAACCTTATGGCTATGAAAAAGGCTAATGATATGTCGCAAAATTGTTCTGATCAACAAGTTTCTCAATCGTTGGATACTGCTGGAAGAATGCATCAGCAACATTATCAGACATTACTTTCTCATTTACAGAATAATTCTAATCCACAAGGAACATCAACTCTACAATAATTATTAGAAAGGAGTGTTTATATGGACCAGCAAACAAATAAAATTTCAAACCCGCCTACACAAGTACCAAAAACACCTCAAATGAATGCTCGCGACTATGCTAACGACATGCTGTCTACCGAAAAATATATGACAGACGCGTATGCGACAGCACTTAACGAAGCAAGTCACCAAGCGTTATACTTAGACATTGAAAAAGCCTTTCTAGATTCACAGCGATGTCAGAGAGAATTATTTAACTTAATGTTTGAGAAAGGCTGGTATAGCTTTGAAAAAGCAGATACCCAAAAAATAGATCAAGCTTTTCAACAATTCTCAGGCTATAGCAGTCAATTCCCATATCAACAATAAAAACGCGTAGCGCCTTTTATACGTCATCTTCTGCCGCCATCTTTTAAGTAGCAAGGTGGTCTTCCTTGCTACGTGCGGCTTGAAGGTAGTTGCCCTAGGACAGCGTCCGCATAGAGCGGATTCGGGTCCTCTGTTCGAAAGCATACAACAATCTCTAAGAAAAACGGCATAGCCGTCTTTTATTAAATACAACGTTATCTTTCGCCACCACGAGTAGCACCTACGAATTACGTGTAGGTGCTACTCGAAAAGAAGGGTGGGTTTCCCTTGACACGTGTGGCGTAAAGATAGCTGTCAACTTATACATGAATCCTATAAAAAAACTGAGCCGGCATATTAGCCGACTCAGTTTTTTACTTTATTATGAACTTCTCTTCATGAAACCAGTATAACGTCGTTCGATTAATTGACTTTCGATGCGTTTCATTGTGTCTAAAGCAACCCCAACAACGATGAGAAGGCCTGTCCCACCAACTTGAACAGATGGTGGAAGTCCTGCGAAATTACCAAACAGGAGAGGCAACACAGCAACCGCGGCTAAAAATAACGACCCTACAAATGTTAAACGGTAAAGAATCCGGATAATGAATTTCTCCGTAGTTTTTCCGGGTCTAATACCTGGAATAAAGCCATTTTGTTTTTGTAAATTTGCTGCCATTTGTTCAGGATTCATTTGAACAAACGTATAAAAATAAGCAAATGCAATGATAAGCGCGGCATAGACAATCATTCCGATTGCATTTGTATAATCAAATGTCTCAACTATCCATCTGGCAGTTGCACTTCCCTCACCAAAAAAGTTCGCTACTGTCGGCGGGAAAATGAATAAAGACATTGCAAAAATAACAGGAATGACTCCAGCCGTATTTACTTTTAAAGGAAGATGAGAGGACTGGCCACCTGATGGCTTACCTCCAGGCGTTATTTTTTTCGCATATTGAATGGGAACCTTTCGTTCTGCTTGCTGAACGAAAATAATACCAACAATAATCGCCAAAATAGCTAGTAGAATAAGTACTACTGTAATAATATTTAGAAACAATTGATCGCCAACATCCGTAAAATACATGCTGTACAATTGATTAACTCCTCCAGGTATACCTGAAGCAATACCAGCAAAAATCATGATGGAAATACCATTTCCAACACCATTAGCGGTAATCTGCTCCCCTAACCAAAGAAGAAATGCCGTTCCAGCAGTTAATATGACTGCTATGAGTAAATACGTTGAAATAGTTGGATCCGGTACCAATCCTGGCATAATATTATTAAAGCCAATGGACATCCCTAAAGCTTGAATAAAAGCAATTCCTATCGTTCCGTATCGAGTAACCTGGGCCAGCTTCTTTCGACCGGATTCACCTTCTTTTGCCCACTCTGCGAAAAGCGGTACAACATCCATTCTAAGTAGCTGCACGATAATCGATGCCGTGATATAAGGCATGATTCCTGTGGCAAAAATAGAGAAATTCTCTAAGGCGCCTCCGCCAAATTGGTTTAAGAATCCCAATGCAGCAAGGCCTTCAAAATTAAGAACGTCGGCATTTACACCTGGTGCTGGTATGTGAGCGCCAATTCTAAAAACAAGAAGAATCGATAGTGTAAAAAAGATTTTGTTACGCAAATCACTAATACTCATCATGTTCTTAATTACTCTAAACATAAATATACACCTCAACCCTATAAATTATGTATAACTTCCTTTTAAAGAATACCACAATAAGCAGAAAAATAGAGCATTTTTTTGAAAGCCCTTACTTTTATATTGTTTTTATACCGTACCTTTATAATAAAGGAAGCTTTTAAGGGCCCAATTAGTCGAAAAAGACTTCTTGGACCCTTCACATAAAAAACTTTTGTTTCAGTATTTAGGATACTTTTGTTTGGGCTATAGAAAGTGGAAAGACTTCTGTATGATCTCCGGAAAGAGGATACACTACTACCGTATCATTTAAGGAAGTGAATAATTCTTCTATGGCTTTATTGTCTCCGGTTATGACAATCCCTTCACGCCCATTCACTCTTGATACTTTAGAAATATAACTCACTGTAAACTGATTTTCTAACTGCGGTCCAAGTTTTTCTCCTGTTAAAAGCCATGCTTTCAGCGGTTCAACAACACTATCATCCTCAGAATGAGATAAAATCATTTTTTCGAATTCGATTCCGGATACCGGTTCTTCTTCACTTGTACCTGTCCAGAAATTTATCAAATCTTCGACAACGGCACTTGCTGTAGGAAACTTACCTGCTCCCGGACCTTGAAAAAGCAAGGAACCTACGATGTTCCCTTGAACGTGAATGCCATTATTGACACCCTCTACCCCATACAAAGCGTGATCAGATAGCACAAATCTTGGCTCTACACATGCCGATACTTTGTCCTTACTTTTTTCTAATGAAGCAACGTGTTTAATTCGTCCACCGAAAGTTTCTGCAATTAATAAGTCATTCACGTTTACACCTCGGACTCCCTTTGGTTTTTCAGTCTGCCAATTCGGAGCGACACCGTATATCCAATGACTTAAAATCGTTGTTTTAAAATACGCATCCCATCCGTCCACATCTTTATCAGGGACTGCTTCCGCGTACCCATGAGCTTGCGCTTCTTCTAGTGCAGTCTCAAAGGAAGTCCCTTCTTTACGCATTTTAGTTAGAATAAAGTTTGACGTGCCGTTAAGAATACCTTCAACTTTTTCTAAAACATTTGATTTTAAGGTATGACGAATACTCGTTAAGATTGGGATTCCGCCTGCCACTGCTGCCTCGAAAAATAACCGGCAATGATTAGTTCTCGCCAGCGTCAACAATTCTTCCCCATATTTAGCCACCAGCTCTTTATTAGCAGTAATCACGGAAACCCCTTGCTGTAATAAAGCTTTCACATATGGATAAGCAATCTCAGCGTCAGGGGAAGCTTCTACAACCACATCTAAATCTTTCCGATCGATAATCGCTTGAAAATTATCTGTGACTTCTGTGTTATCGCTTAGTTCTCTTACCTTACTAGCATCTTTCACTAAAACAACCGGAATACTATAAGGACCGCCAATTAGTCTTTCTAACTTGTTTCTTTGCTCTATCAGAGTTTCATAAACCCCGCTTCCAACAGTTCCGAACCCTATGATTGCTAGTTTTTTCACAGCTTTGCTCATGTGAATATTCCCTCCCAATGTTGAATTGTTATACATCTCTATTTAAAAATGAGAAAGATACAATCCAATGATTTTCTTCAAAAAACAGGTTAAATTGTTTGTTTACACAAATAAAATAAATGTCGTACAAGCGAATTTCTCGAATCAAAATAATTCTACGTAAATTAATAAAACTCCCTATCAATTTAATGAAGGGAGTTTGGAAGATGCGTAACTTAAAAAACAATTACTTTTCCTCATCTCCCAAAGCATTCTACTAAGAATCCCTTGCAGGAATTAGCACCTTGTATTAAAAGACATCACACATTCATGCGTCTTCATACCGGTTGCTGGGTTTCATAGGGCCAGTCCCTCCACCACTCATGATAAGTTGAATATTTGAAGTTGTAAGAATACTTTATCACTCTAGTGTATGCTTGTCAAAAGCAATTTTAAAGTAATTTTGATGTTTTCATTTCCACGCAACGTATTCATTTCGGCACCTCACACGCTCATTTCACTGTCGAACGCACTCATTTCAGCACCTCACACGTTCATTTCCACGCAACGCATTCATTTCAGCACCTCACCCATTCATTTCCAAGCCCAACACAATCATTTGCCCAACTACCAAACCAACCAACGCACAAAAAAAAGAGGCTGCGATTTGAACTGTAACCTATAAAATGGACAGTTTATAAAAGAGACCTATGCAGCTAGTAAATGACTTCGGTATTGAGCCGGGGTCATTTTCTTTAATCCCCACTGGTAACGATGACTATTATATTCTTCCATGTAGTCATCTACTTCTTGTCTTAATTGCATAAAGTTCTCGCATGCTTTGTGATCGACCATATCTTTGAAATGACCAAAGAATGATTCCATTGGTGCGTTGTCCCAACAATTTCCCTTTCTTGACATAGATTGACGTACCCCTAATTTTTTCACTCTGTCCTGGAACTCTGGATGAGTATAGTGAACCCCTTGATCAGAGTGGAGGATAGTCTCAGGGTGAAAGATACCCATCCCTTCCTTGAGGTTGTCTAATGTTTGATAAACAATATCCATTTCT
>NZ_KZ614148.1:29372-40205 GCF_002886185.1 Salipaludibacillus neizhouensis | reverse complement strand
CAAACTGCCAAACTGCTCCGCGCCAACGCCTTAAGCAACGTATTGGTTGATCTTTACCTATAACCTCAAGGTTAAATCCATTCTCTAGAAAGATCTGAGAAGGTCTTTTTCCTGTTTTATATTCTTGAACAGCCTTTACTTTAAAATATGGTTGGTAAGAGATCGATCGATCCGACACACGTACAACATTCGGATTCTTCTCTAGTTCTTTCATTTGAAACTCTGAATATATGTTTTTACTCATGTCCATTCTCCGTTCTAATGATTTATTTTATTATAAACGGGTTTATCTTATAAAAACATAAAAACCCGAATAATGAGGCACTTTTTTTAAGTGTCCATTATTCGGGTTACAGTTCAATGATTCACAGCCTCTTTTTTTTTACAATTTATCTAGATCCAAATCAGTTACTGCACCTTTAGCAGATGATGAAACTAATTTTGCATACTTGGCTAGAATACCATGCTTATACTTTAAAGCAGGCTGTGTCCAAGCCGCTTTTCTGCGTCCTAGTTCTTCATTCGTAATTTTAAAGTTTACTTCTTGCGTCTCGCTGTCAATTGTAACGATATCTCCGTTTTGCAGCAATCCGATTGGACCTCCTACAAAGGCTTCCGGAGCAATATGACCAATAACAAACCCGTGCGATCCGCCTGAGAAGCGACCATCTGTCATAAGCGCGACTTTACCGTTAAGTCCTCTACCAACGATCATCGCTGTAATAGAAAGCATTTCTGGCATACCAGGGCCGCCTTTTGGACCTACGTTACGAATAACAAGAACGTCTCCAGCTTGAATTTCGTTCGCTTCAATGGCAGTAGTAGCTTCCGCTTCACTGTCATAAACTTTCGCCGTTCCTTCAAAACGGCTAATTTTTTGACCGGACATTTTAGCTACTGCACCTTCTGGAGCAAGGTTCCCACGTAATACAACAAGCGGCCCGTCTGGTTTAATAGGATTATCAAACGGACGGATGACAACTTGTCCTTCTTTAAGCGCAGGAGCTTCCGCTAAGTTTTCTGCAATCGTCTTGCCTGTTACTGTTAAGCAATCACCGTGAAGTAGACCGTGCTCAAGCAATAATTTCATGACTGCTGGAACTCCTCCAACCTCATAAAGATCTTGCATGACATATTTTCCACTTGGCTTTAGGTCGGCAAGGTGAGGAACATTCTTTCGGACTCTTTCAAAATCATCCAATTCCAATTTAACACCCGCTGAATGGGCCATTGCAGTTAAATGTAATAACGCATTTGTAGAACCACCAAGTGCCATAACTACGGTAATAGCATTTTCAAAAGCTTCTTTTGTCATGATATCTCTAGGATAGATATCTTTTTCAAGTAATTGAACGACCAATTCTCCAGCTTGTAAACATTCTTGCTTCTTGTAATCATTTATTGCAGGTGTAGAGGAAGATCCCGGAATACTCATTCCTAAAGCTTCTACTGCGGATGCCATCGTGTTCGCAGTGTACATACCACCACAGGCTCCTGCCCCTGGACATGCGCTACATTCCACTTTATGAAGCTCTTCATCATCAATTAATCCTGATTGGTGTTTTCCGACTGCTTCAAAAGAAGAAACGATATCGATATCTTCTCCGTTATGTTTCCCTGGCTGAATAGTTCCACCATATACATAAACTGACGGTAAATTTAATCTTCCCATTGCCATCACACAGGCTGGCGTTGTTTTGTCACAACCACCGATAGCTACGATGCCATCCAATCGCTCTGCTCCAACTACTGTCTCAATTGAATCCGCGATAACTTCTCTACTCGGAAGCGAATAGTTCATTCCTTCATGACCCATTGCAATACCGTCAGCAACAGTAATCGTATTGAAAATCATTGGAGCGCCGCCTCCATCGGAAGCACCTGTCTTAGCATGACGAGCCAACTCATCAATATGTACATTACATGGCGTTACCTCACTCCATGTACTAGCAATACCAATCATAGGTTTTTTGAAATCTTCGTCTGTAAAACCGACTGCTCGAAGCATAGATCGGTTCGGTGCTCTGTTCACGCCTTCACTTATTACTTTACTTCGTATCCGTAAATCCTTTTTCTCACTCATTATTTCCACCCTTTCAATATGTTTCAAATCATTGTTAGATTATCTTTTCTATATTCATTATCATACGCATTTCAGCACATCAACGCAATGAGTTTTCTGAAAACAATTTTAATTATGACAAAATTATGTCCTTTTAGATCACCAACAACAAGCTTATCGCCATGACAGCCATTCCTGACATGAGTCCGTAAATAGGAAGATGTGTTTCATCATACTTTTTTGCAGCTGGTAATAATTCATCAAGTGAAATAAAAATCATAATACCCGCAACCCCGGCAAAAATGATACCGAAAAGTACATCATTCAAGAAAGGCATCAGTATTAAAAAGGCTACTATAGCTCCGAGCGGCTCAGCTAGGCCAGATAAAAAGGACAATTTAAATGCTTTTTTCTTATCGCCGGTAGCATAATAAATCGGGACTGAAATTGCGACACCTTCTGGGATATTATGAATGGCAATCGCTATTGCTATTGCTACCCCTAATCCAGGATCCTGCAAGGCAGCGGTGAATGTTGCTATCCCTTCAGGAAAGTTATGGATGGCAATCGCTAACGCCGTAAATGTCCCCATTTTTAAAAGATCCGCGTTATCCGCTGGCAGTGTCCGTGTACTCATTTCTTCCACTTTCTTTACTTCGTGAGGATTCCCTTGCTTCGGGATTAATTGATCAATAATTGCAATGACGATCATTCCGCCAAAAAAACCGGCTACGGTCGCCCAACTTCCAGGCTGTTCCCCCAACGCACCGACAAGCGATTCCCTCGCTTTAAAAAAGATTTCCACCATTGAAACATAAATCATTACCCCTGCTGAAAACCCGAGAGTAAATGATAAAAATTTTGTATTTGTTCTTTTCGCAAAAAAGGCAAGTAAGCTGCCAATTCCCGTTGCTAGACCGGCCACTAGCGTTAGTCCAAGTGCAAATAGTACATCGCCGTCCATCTTATTTCCTCCATTAACTTTATTTTCGTTAAAACTCTAATCTATATCTTACATTTTAAACGTCTATAAGAAAAGGATGTTTCTATATCCTCCTATAGTCTATGATAGTTACCTTGCTTTTCGCTACTCTCAATTTTTAAAATGCTCCTATTTATGTATTTATAGTGTTCACTTCTGAATTATGACACAATATAAGAAAAAGGAGGTAAATTTATGACTGAATCAGTTTTAGGCTACTTACAAGACAATCGTGAACGACTCCTGAAAAAGCTCGAGGAGTTTCTAACCATTCCTAGTATAAGCACAGACAAGACAAATCTGGATGATGTTCGTAAAGCTGGACAATTTGTCGCAGATTACTTAATTGAAATTGGCTTTGACAAAGTCGAATTAAAAGAAACTGCAGGTCATCCTCTTGTATATGCAGAGTGGTTGGAAGTAAAAGATGCACCAACAGCTTTGTTTTACGGGCATTATGATGTCCAACCTGCCGATCCACTTGAATTATGGGATAGCGACCCATTCACACCCGAAATTCGGGATGGCAAAATATTTGCACGAGGGGCAAGTGACGATAAAGGGCAAGTATTTATGCAACTGGCTGTTTTTGAAGCATTCATGAAAACAACGGGAAGCCTTCCACTAAATATCAAAGTTTGCATAGAAGGGGAAGAAGAAATTGGAAGTGAAAATCTCTATCCGTATCTAAAAGAAAATAAACAAATGTTCGATGCTGATTTTGCGATGATATCCGATTCCGGTATGGTTGAAAAAGGTCAACCAACGATACTGTATGGGCTCAAAGGTTTTACTGGTTTGGAAGTTACCGTCCAAGGACCAAATCGCGATCTTCACTCAGGATTGTATGGCGGCGCTGTGAAAAACCCTGCAATGGCACTCAGTCACCTGCTAGCCGCGTTGAAGGATGAGGATGAATACGTCACAGTACCTGGTTTTTATCATGGTGTCGAAGAATTATCCGCCCACGAGCGACAGCTTATGAACGAAGCTCCAGGAGAAGATTATCCATCATCACTTGGAATCCCAGAAACGACACCAGAAAAAGGTTTTACAGCAAAGGAACATACAATGGCTCGTCCAACACTTGAGATAAATGGACTGTATAGTGGCTACCAAGGTCCAGGAACGAAAACGATTATACCCTCGACTGCCACAGCAAAAATCACATGCCGTTTGGTGCCTGGACAAGATCCAGAAAAAGTTCAAGAGTTGCTCTCAAATTACCTTCTGAACGCTTGTCCAAAAGGTGTCACTGTTTCAGTTCAAAAAGAAGCTTTGTCAGCAATAGCATATAAAGTCGATCCAAACCATCCACTTTTAAAGAAGGCTGCTGAAAGTTACTCGTTCGCATTTGAGAAAGAGTCGGTATTTGTTCGTCTAGGAGGATCGATCCCAGTTGTGGAATCCATCGATGAACTTTTCGGAATGCCAGTTATCTTACTCGGTTTCGGAACTCCTGAAGACAACCTGCATTCCCCTAATGAGAGTTTCCCTCTCTATCATTTTGATAAGGGAATGGAAGTCCTCGTGCATTATTGGCAAAATGTTGCTGATAAGAATTCCTAATCAACAAAATTGATGAGTCGGCAAATAAAAGCACCTCTTCCTCCATTTTCATGGATGGAAGAGGTGCTTTTTATAAGGAAGATTTAATATTCTAAACCTTAATTTAAAAACGTAATAAAACAGCTAACCTTAAGAAGGCCTTATGGGAGCATCTTTATACGGGTCTTCGGTCGCTTTATCTTTGTCATCGTGTGTTAAGTGGGCTCCGGGATCTTTCCGAGGTAAGCCTTGGTGCAAATTACGGTTTTCGTAAGCAAAGTTACTGTAATATTGTTGCCCCTCTTCCCAAGGAGTACTCTTGTTTTCTACGGGCTCATTTGCGTTGCGGGGAGAGCCATATGGACCTTCTGAAAATTCTTCATGAGTAAGAAAATTTCTTTCTGTTTCTACTGTAGAAAAATCGGTATAATTTTTATCGTCTCCGACCATTTAAATCCCTCCATTCCATTGGCATAGTCATAATATAACCAACATACAAAGAAAAAATTAAAGGCTATTTTCACTAATAGTTCTTTTTTGGATGCAATATTTGAATCCGTTTCAGCAGACTCTTTCTAAGGTGATTATTCAGTGTCCTCCTTCTATTATTCAGTATCCCTACCTAAAAATTCTTTCAGAACGAGTAAATCATCATGGATAAGTTCGAGTACTTTACGATTGTAGAAAAACGCTGCTGGATGAAATGTTGGAAAAATCATGTAATGCTTTTCTGTCCATTTATATTTATCTTTATCAAGGCGCAAGACAGGTCCTTTAATCAATTTCCCGTGACATTCTGTGATCTTCTGCCCCGGTCCGACTAATCGACGTAAACCAATATTTCCTAATGCAACGATTACTGGTGCCTTAACATTTTCAATTTCATAATCGAGAAGTGGTGCATGAGCTAAAATTTCCTTTGCCGTGGGAGCACGATTATATTTCCTTTTTACAATCGTACCATCTCTTTCCTTTTTTTCTCCCCATCGATAGGGACGACTTCGGACGGCACTCGTTATATAAACATCCTCTCTCGTTAGTCCGACCATTTCAAGAAATTTCATTAGTTCTTTACCAGATCGGCCGCTAAAAGGAATGCCATTATGTATTTCCGTTTCTCCAGGTGCTTCGCCGACAAGCATAATCGCAGGATACTCCGGTCCGCTCCCATAAACAAATCCCTCCACGGGAAAGCCTGAAATATTGTCTATCCCTTTTTGCGCTAAAGATTCGGGTATTTGCATGTTAACGTCTCCTCCTCAACTCTTATTTCTGTTTATTTTCCCAATTAGTTAGGTTAAAAAACTCTCTAGGCGGGTTAAACTGTAAACATTATTTACAAGAAGAATTTAGTTTCTAAATGAAGTTCTTTTTATTCTGCCCATCCAGTTGATATACCAATTATTTTTAACTTATCCAAGTAGTTTGAATTTTCACCCAACACTTTTTTCTAGATTAAATTGATATTCGGAGTATTTTTAAATGGCTTGTCTCACATAATAATGTTACACGAAGCAGGAGGTGATAGTGATGGCGAACAACAATAACAGCAATAATAACAATAACGCTGACGCTCAACGAAACAATCGTAACAATGCAAACAACAACAATAACAACGAATTGAATGTTGACAATGCAAATGAAGAATTTGCAAGTGACAACGCTGCACAAAATCTAAACAACCGTAACGCTCGTAATAACCAGAATAATAATAATAATAATAACAACAATAATAACTAATTTCTCCACTAAATCAAGCGTACATAAGGATTTCTTCCTTTGTGCGCTTTTTTTTTAGTTAACACGAAGAGCACAATGGATAAAAGGCCAAATTTCTCTTGGGTAATCCACTTATCGTCAAAATTATTAAGGGAGGGTTTGTCATGAAGGAATCAGCAAAAAATCACCCTATCCACGAGAACCACACTCATAAGCACAGCATCGCTTGTGGACATACTAAAATCCGTCATGGAGATCATATTGACTATGTTCATAATGGTCACTTGCATCATGAACACAGCGGCCACTGGGACGAATGTAAAATCCCTATTACTCATTCAAATCCCGATGTATGTCATGCACTAAGTTGTGGGTGTCTACATGAAGAAAGCTGTGGACATGAGAAAGTTCCTCATGGTGACCATATGGACTATTTAGTGAATGGTCGTCTTCACCATGTTCATGGAGAACACTGTGATGATCATGGGCCGGTTGAATTAGTAACAACTCTGTATTAGATGTCCTTGAATTTTCATGGTATCAATTGGTCATCCCTTTTGATACCTCTTTTATGGAGTATAATACGAAGCTTCGTTGTTTTGAATCCGCACCAAATATCTTCCCTCTGCCAAACTTTATTCCCCCTCTAAACGAAAGAACTTGCTATAATTGGTTTATTAGCTGCTTTAAAAATGGATCTGTTTGAAAGTGGGAGTTATGAAAAAAATCATCAAGCTAAGTCTAATATATTCTCAACCTCTTATTATTTTACTATTACCCGTTTGGTTTGAATTAACAAGGTATTTACACTTTATGGTTATAGCGATTTTGTGGTTTTGTTTTTCTTTCTTTGTATTATTTTGTATATGCTTGATAAAAGACGAAAAGATCATTGTATCAAAACGTATTCTTCACTTAGTATTATTACTCTATTCTATCGGGCTTTTAATCTTATTGTTTTTCAGACCTCAAGAACAAAATTACGGTGCAGTAAATCTCATTCCATTTGAAACCATTCAATTTTATCTTTCCGGACAAGTTGATCATCTAATCGCTGTTTATAATTTAGGTGCAAATATTGGTTTATTTCTCCCATACGGATTGTATTACAGATACATAAAAAAGAAACCATCGATCATAAATCTTATTCTAATAGCCATTGGCTCGGTTTGTTTGATTGAAGGATTACAGTATATAAGCAATAGGGGCAGTTTGGATATTGATGATTTGATACTTAACGTGTTAGGGGTGTGTTTCGGCTTCCTGTTTCATCCACTCAAATTATATGTACGATAGGATGAAGAGACATTTTTTTAAGTGGCCAATGAAAGGGGAAAAAAACATGACTATTTATAAAAAAGGGGAAACATTATTTAGACAAGGGGAAACAGGACCTTTATTTCTATTAAAGGATGGTCTACTTAAGGTAACACGATTGAAGGAAGACGGTACGTCAACGTTAGTAAATCTAATCTTACCTGACGAAGTGTTTCCGCACCATTCCTTGCTGACACCTAATGAATACTTCGGAACAGCTATTGCTGCTATAAAATGTGAAGTGAAGATCATTCCTAGTAGTGATTGGTACGATCAGTTGGAAAACAATCCACAGCGTCTTCGTGAAACCGCATTACTTCTACAGAATAAACTTCGCATGATGCAGCAACGGATTGATCAACTAAGTGCGTTTAGTCCCTCCGAAAAGTTCCTGTTATTTCGGCAATGGTTTCACAGTTATTTCCCCGATCTTGTTCTTGAAGAAGTATTAACCCAAGAGGAAATCGGACAATTTATTGGCTTAAGGAGAGAGACAGTAAATCGCATGTTACGGAAACTGTGATTGTCTTCCTAAAACAAAATAAAGCATAAGCTTTCCAAATGGAAAACTTATGCTTTATTTCACACACAGTGAAAAAAACACAATGTGACTTGAACCATATTTTTGCCACACTTTGAAGCATGTCTTTGCCGACCTTTAATCTGACAGTATTTATATTTATGAATTTTTATACTAACCATAATAAAATATCTTTTTTAAGTCTCTTTATTTTATTGTTACCACAACTATTGCGTACTTCAGGCGAAATTATGTGTTTATGGCAGACTAAATATGTAGGTTGTGGCAGTTAATTTATGCGGGCCCCGAGGGGCCCGCATAAATTAAAAAAGGCCACTTGCCAACTTCTCAAAATAACTTTAAACTCCTCGTTGGACCAACAACGTTCGACAGGAGGCTATTAGGAGATGTTAGCAGTGGCGCAAATTGATTATATCAGACATGAAGTAAACCAGAAAGGCGAAACTTATTCCAACATGGCAACTAGAATGGATATCGATCCACGAACAGTAACGAAGTATGCCAATAAAGAAGAATTCCAAGTAAGACAGCCGCAAAAGCGGAAAGCAAGAGTAATGGATACAGTGAAACCTATTATTGATAAATGGATTGATGAGGATCTAAAGAAGAAAAAGAAGAATCATAGAACAGCGAGAAGAATGTATAAACAGTTAGTGAAGTTTCATAGTTTTACAGGCTCTGAGAGGTCTGTTCGCGACTATGTATCGAAACGAAAAAAGGAATTAAAAGATTATCAAGAAGGGGCATCTCTTCCACTAGAGTCAGTCCCAGGAACAGCTCAAGTGGACTTTGGAACCGCATCATTTAAGTACCAATCGGAAGTCATTGATCTGCCATATTTAGTGGTGTCCTTTCCTTTCAGTAACACTTTTTATTTTCAGGTGTTTCCTTCGGAAAATACAGAATGTTTACTCGAAGGCTTACAGCGTATCTTTCGTCATATGGGTGGTATTCCAACAACTATTCGATTCGATAACTTATCACCAGCGGTGAAGAAAATAATGGCAAGAGGTGAACGTGGACTAACCGAGACGTTTGAACGCTTTGTTTTACATTACGGCTTCCGATATGAATTTTGTAATCCAGGGAAGGGGAATGAAAAAGGGCACGTAGAAGCGATGGTTAAATACGTACGAAATAATTTTCTATTGCCTGAATGTACCGTGGCTAACTTGGATCATTTTAATAAGACGCTTTGGAGGTGGGCGGAGGAAGATCGGAATCGTCCACATTATAAGAAACAAGTGCTCCAATCAGAGTTATATAAAGAAGACCAACAAAAATGGCTTCACCTCCCTGAGAAAGATTTTGAGTGTGCTCGTTATCAAGAAATGAAAGCCGATAAGTACGGCATCGTAAGTGTGGATAATAAGGAATATTCCACCTCTCCGAGGTTTGCGAAACAAAGAGTCAAAACTCGTCTTACTTTTAATACTGTCGCGGTATTGAATGAAAACAATGAACCGACGAGAAGGATTTGAAGAAATTGCGGACGGAAAACAACTTGATGATAAATGGAAATCTCATCTTGAGGATTTAACCGAACAGGCTCCATTATCATTTAAATTACTATCTGAATCCCTTTTACCAGTTCCAGTTGGTTCTTCAGAAGATGCAATTATATCTCTTATTGCATTTGATGCTCTCCAATTATTAGCTAAAGGAGAGCTATTGCATCTCCACCGTTGTGCTAATCCAGACTGTGTTTTGTTGTTTATGGATACAACTGGCCGTCGTAAATGGTGTTCAATGAAAATATGTGGGAATCGTACAAAAGTAGCTCGCCACCAAATTCGCCGTGAAGAGAACTAAATTATCATGTAATTTAGTCAATTTCATAATGCATTTTCTGAATTAAGTCAGAAGTGCAGAATATCAAAAGTGATCTTTAAAAAATTGGCGCTTTAACAGCGAGAATTGTTAGGTGAAAACTGGCTATTGCTTTTCCGGCAGGGCCGCCTTCTATTCAAGACCGGAGACAAATAAAAATATAAAGGTTAATTATGTTGATTGTTGGTTCCCCATTCACACATTGATTCCATAATAGGTAATAATGTCTCGCCTTTTTCGGTGAGACGGTATTCAACTTTAGGAGTCACCTGAGAGTATTCTTTACGATGTACTATTCCATCTGCTTCCAATTCTTTAAGTTGAGCACTCAATATTTTATACGTAATATCCCCTATCTGCCTTTTTATATTATTAAAACGAATCGATGGATTTTCTGCCAAGACATAAAGAATAATCAATTTCCATTTACCCCCAATTAACGATAAGGTATAACCAAAGGGGGTATCTTGAACATGAATTCCTTTTCCTTTGTAGTCAGCCATACTCATGTGGTCACTTTCCTTTCTGATAGCACTATCGGTAAAGTGCGTACTATTTTTTAGTTTGTATTCATTTTATACTAACATCAATGCTGAAATAAAGGAGAGAATAATATGACTGAGAAAAATACGTACGATCATGGAGTTGCATGGGAAGAAGGAAGCGGTATCACTCAAGGGTACGCTGTAAACGGTAAGATCTACATTTCAGGACAATTTTCACATGATGAACATGGCGCGTTTATTGGGGAGGGAGACATTGAGGCCCAAACGCGTCAAACGCTGGAGAATCTCGATCGTGTGCTTGCCGGATTCGGTGTTACG
Organism: Salipaludibacillus neizhouensis; assembly: GCF_002886185.1. Taxonomy (GTDB): domain Bacteria; phylum Bacillota; class Bacilli; order Bacillales; family Salisediminibacteriaceae; genus Salipaludibacillus; species Salipaludibacillus neizhouensis. The sequence continues at coordinate 29,382 of NZ_KZ614148.1, read as the reverse complement.
AGGTCGAACC
>NZ_KZ614148.1:4277-29302 GCF_002886185.1 Salipaludibacillus neizhouensis | reverse complement strand
GATCCCCTAGATCCCCTACCTTCTGATTTTCAGTTTTGGGAAAGCTTCTGGATGGCATCGGAGAATCCCTTCAGATTTTTCACGCTAGCAATAAGGTTGATATCCTGTTCATAAGGTTACTTATGATACAACCCATCTAAGTTCATTCTAAGAAAACCAAAGGAGACCGTCATACATGAACGGCCTCCTTTCTATTAAAATCCTCTTTATGGGGTACCACCAACTTTTTACCACATTACTCACGTTAAGACATTTATTTGCAAAATAAGTTGTAAAATAGCGTAGATGTTGAATTCCACGCTAAAAACTCAACATAACATGCTTCATAAATACATACTTTTATACTTTTTAGATGGTGTTAGTCCAGTAAAATTTTGCGTAGAATTATCAAAATGACTCCTTAGCGTTTGAAAAGCAACGTTTTGATGGAAGATTATGTATTAGCGTGAGTTTTACGTCAAAATGTTGGCTGTACCCCTGAAAATAATGAAGAGAATACAAATGATGAAGAAGAGCTAGAAGAGGAAACTACTACTCTTACAGTAACAATCGAGCCAGGAACTTCAGCGCCTGAGCTGGCAGCAGAATTAGAATCATTAGGAATCGTAACGAACGCTCAAGATTTTTTAAATCAGCTACGAGTGAGCTGTCGCGAGTCACTCGTTCAAGTTGGCGAATTCGAGCTGTCGAGCGAGATGACACATAGTCAAATCATAGATATCATCACATCATAAAAAATGTGCTTCGCATAATTAGTGCGAAGCAACTTTTTATTAGTATTTAATCAGTAGTATCATCACCGATTTTATCAACGGCAGGACCTGATTTTGGGATCGTTGGACCTTGTCTTTCTTCCTTTAGCTCAAAGTATGCATCTAAAGAGGCTTCTGCAATTCTATTTGCGATACCAGAACTATTTTGATTGTCAAAAACTCCTGGCACAACAACTGAAATTGCTACCTCAGGATTGTTGAATGGCGCGTAACCTACAAAGGTTTGGTTATTTGCTTCTTGTCCGTTAACTGTTACCTGCGCAGTACCAGTCTTGCCCGCAGGATCGTAGTCACGACCATTAAAGTATGCTCTCGCTGTACCTCGCGAACCATGGACAACCTGGTAAAAACCACGTTGAATTCGATCAAAGTATGTCTGGTTTACATCAATTGTATTCAAAAGCTTCGGTTCATTTTGCAAAGTAAGAGGGCCAAGTTCTTCTTTATTTTCGCCTGGTTGACGTATCTCCTTAACAACCTTTGGCGCAATTCTAGTACCATTATTGGCGATTGTAGATACGTATTGAGCAAGTTGCATTGGTGTATACGTATCAAACTGACCAAATGTTAAGAAGAGCATTTGACCAGGTAAGTTTGTATTTCCACCGTTAATACCAGTAAACTCTCCAGGTAAGTCGATTCCTGTCTCTACACCTAATCCAAATTGCTGATAGTAAGAGCGAAGTGTATCGAATCCTCTAGAGAAGTTACCCCAGTTTGTACCAGAGACTCCAGGTACATAATTAACAAGTCGCATAGCTACCTCAATCATATAAATATTAGAGGATCTCTCTAATGCAGCGATATCATCCACGTAGCCTAGGTTACTAAGAGATCGGATCGGTTGAGAACCCGGTAAGTTTACCGGACGGTCAAATATACTAGAACCTGGCGGCAACACACCTGTATCATATCCAGCTAATACGGTCGCCCCCTTCATAGAGGAGCCAACTACGTAGCCTTGAGTAAAGGTGCCTAAATCGCTACTGTAGCCACTCATAGCAAGTACTTCACCTGTCTGTGGCTCCATAAGAACAACGTATGCATCTTCTTCACCTACGTAGCTACCTCTACTTCTTGCAACTTCTGAATCAACGATATCCGACACTCGTTGCTGCAATTCCATGTCAAAGGACAAGACTAGGTCATTACCTCGGCTTCCTTGTCTTTCCTCGGGATTTCGCAAACGATTCCCATCCTGATCAGTAAAGTTATCAAGTCGACCATCTCTACCTCGTAAGACAGACTCATACTGCGCTTCTAAATAACTTTGACCGACCTCTTCATTTCTTTCATATCCTTCAGCAAGTCTTGCCTGAAGATCATCTCTTGAAATCGATCCAACTCGACCAAATATCGAGCTAAGTGCATCGCCATACGTATAGGATCTGACGGAGTCACGAATAATGTCGACTCCTGGCATTTGATCGATATTTTCCATGATCTGCGCGGCACTATCGTAAGAGATTCCACGCTGTACTTTATGTGCACTATTGTTATAACCAGAGTTAAACTCTCGCCAGATTAAAAAGACTTCTAATTCGTCGTCTGTAAAAGCATTAAGCTCCTCATCTGTTATTGCATTTAGTCTCTCTAAATGCGCTTCACTATCCGAAAGACCTTTCCCTTCAGCCTGTTCAATAGTTAATTTTTCTAAGTATTCTTCTTCATTTAATAGCGCCCAAAATTCGCGACGATCTCTATCAAATCTTCCTTCAATATCATTTGTATCAAATGTGACAAACTGGCTAAGTCTTTCAGCTGTTTCAATCATTTCATCTTGTGGTGTATTCCGGTTGGTATATGTGACAGTAAATTGAAGCTCATTATCAACAAGGAGATTTCCGAATCGATCGTACATGAGACCTCTTGGCGCCTCAATTCTCTCCGTTACATTGATTTCACGATTAAGCTGCTCTGAAAACTCTTCACCTTGAACAATTTGTACGACACCAAGTCGCAAAATTAATACTGAAAAGAGAATGAAAACCCCGAAAAAAAGTAAATTTAAGCGAACTGAAACTTGTGGTTTATACACTTTTTTCTCACTCATAAAGTCAATCCTTTCCCCATAAAAAAAGTGTCCCAAAGAAAACGGGAACACTGCCATAGCATTAATGAACGCCCGCATGTGCGGTTATCTTCCATATTTCACGAACCCGCCCTAGGCAAGTGAGTGCTGGCAAAATGGATTTCAACTTCCTGTAAACAGGCATGTTGTTGGCCATTTAATGTTAGGCTCCTGAAGTGAATTGGTGTTCGGTTCGAATTAAACTCGAAGTTCATTAACACCACAGGCATTAATAAGTACACTTCATGTAATTTAGCGACGCAATAATGACGCCCCTTATGTTCATCATTATACTAAGGTTAGCCGCAAGAAAAGCACCCAATCCAGCCACTCCGGATAATGCAGCAAAACTAATTCCGCTCAGAACCGTACCATCCTCTATAAACGTATTAATGATCGAAGCTACTCCCAACACAAGTATCAAATAGGTGAGAATCATTATACCAATTTCAGGCCATCCAGGCTTCTTGCCTTGTCTATCAGTCTTTTCTGATTGATTTAACTGAGTTGAATTCAACAGGGATCATCACCCTTTGAGAGCATGGAAAAAAGTTTGAATGCAGCTTTGCTGAAAAACAATTGCATCTTAAAAACTCCTTTCTCTTCATAAACGGTTCAATTTTTTAAATAAACTGGCTTAGGCTCACATTAATGTCATTCTTAAAATGAAGATCTTCTCAAACTATTTGCATTTACCTTAATTGAAATTAATAATGATTTATCAATGAAAAACGTAAAAAAGGGGAAACCGCAGGCTTTACTTTTCCTCTAATCGTTCAACTGCTATTTCTGCAGCTTTGGCAATCAATTCATCGTCGTAGTCGGCATCAGGTTCTTCACGACTGGAGAGTATTGAAAGAATGATTGGATCATCATTTGGCGGCCAGATGACAGCAATATTATTTCGAGTTCCGTATGAGCCCGATCCGGTTCTGTCTCCGACCACCCAATCTTCTGGTACACCTGCCCGAATTAGATTATCTCCCGTAGTGTTTCGTATCAGCCAGTCATTTAGCATCTCCTGCTTCTCCTCAGAGAGAACGTCACCGAGTGTGAAAGACTGCAGACTTTCAGCAAGTGCTTTAGGCGTACTTGTATCATTCGTTTCTCCAGGACTCACATCGTTAAGATCCGGCTCAATACGCTCTGGTTCGGTGACATCATCGCCTATTTCTCTAAGTACCTCCTTAAATCCTTCAGGCCCTCCGATCGCTTCAAGGATAAGGTTGGCGGCCGTGTTATCACTGTAACGCATAGATGCATCGCTTAACTCCTTTAAAGTCATTCCCTCGTCGACAAACTCTTCAGTAACGGGGTTATAGTTCACTAAATCTTCTTCTGTAAAATTGATCTTTTCATCAAGTTCTTCGATTGATTTATTCTTCAAAAGTACTCCTACAGCTAACGCCTTGTGTGCAGATGCATATCCAAAGCGTTCATCTTCACGGTAGGAAACAGATTGATTACTGCCTGTATTAAGTGCATAAACCCCCAGCTTTGCATCATATTCCTTCTCGAGCTCTTCAAAGCTATAATTCGTTGTCGCTTCTTCATTTTCTTCATTTTGATTTGGTTCATTTTGATTATTTGAACAACCCCCAAGAAGCAAACTCCCTAGTATCACTGTCCCCACAAACTTCCTCATTGAAAAACGTTTCATACGAATCCTCCATTTAAAAATATTTATTAATTATCTCAATCCAACAACTTGACTACAAGTGTAGTCTTATATTACATTTGTAGTCAAGTTATGTCAATTTATTTTTGAATTCAACTTTAGCTTTCTAAATAAAGTTTTTCTTACGCTTTGATTCAAATTTGTTTTGTACTAATATTTTCGATCGGGAAAACAGAGAATAAGTGTTCATGTACTTCACTCGCTACGACAATATATGTTTCAAAACTAAAAAAAGGGTTATGTTACAATTTACTTTGCATTAACTAAAACAGATCATTATTGCCCTTCTCACTATTTTAGTAAGATTTTAGTATTCTCTTGTACTATTAGTTTCTGTTGAGTATTGTAAAAACGCCATTAAACTCACAAAAATTGTTTTAATATCACTTATATTGACAGGCTGAAAAGATTACCTCATAAAAGGAGGAGAAATATTGATTTTACCTCAAATGTTAATGACATTCGGGCTATCGGTAATGACTATTTCTGTGATCTTTCTTGTGCGTCAATTCCGTCTGTCTGCCACCTGGCGCTATCATCTTTGGTTTTTACTTATCGCCGCGCTTACGGTTCCTTTTTTACCAAAGGGATGGATTTCATTTAGCGAATATACAAACTTAAGAACAGAGACCTCGGTGCCATTTGCACCTCCTGAGATGTCCGAAACAAATCCCGGTTTTAATGGCAATTGGACACAAGACTTTGGTATATCAGTAAATCAATTTGATTATTCAAATCTCAATGTAATTTTTCTCCTAATATGGGTAGTGGGCATCATTGTTTTTAGCTTTTTCTTTTTCCATTCTCATTTGAAGTTGAATCGAATTGTAAAAACAGCTAAGCGTGTAAGAAGTACAGATATTAATTCTCTCTTCGAATCGTGTAAAAATGATCTTGATATTAAGAAAAACATTTCACTATTCGTCTCGTCTCGCATTCGATCACCGCTGATCTTTGGATTTTTTAGGATTACCATTTTAATACCCAAAGAACTAGAGCAGCATATGTCCTTGAAAGAGCTAAGATATGTGATTCTTCATGAACTCCAGCATGAGAAAAGCCATCACACGAGGGTCAACTACCTCTTTCTTTTGTATCAGATTCTATACTGGTTCAACCCATTCATCTGGATAGCATTCAGGGAGATGCGGGTGGACCGGGAGTTAGCTTGTGATGATGCAGTTCTTCATTCTCTCGACCCTGCTTCTTATACAGAGTATGGCCACACGATTCTTTCTTGTTATGAACAGCCTCCTGATTTTTTCTCCGTAACAAATCAGTTGACAGGTTCAAAAAAACAAATAAAGAAACGGATCACCCATATTGCATCTTTCCGTAGAAATTCTCGTTTCATACTTATCAAAAGCATCATACTCTTTGTTGCCACCACACTTTTTATATCTATTCAAATACCCTTTTTCACTCTTGCCTCTGCAAATGAAGATTATTATGATATTAAGGATCAAAAGATCATCACTGAGGATTTAAGCACCTATTTTGACAAAGAAGAAGGAACCATCGTTCTCACAAGTCTGAAGGATAAAAGGTACCATATTTATAATAAGCAGAAGAGCAGATTGAGAGTGTCGCCTAACTCGACTTATAAAATCTACAGTGCTCTGATCGGTCTGGAAGAGAAAGCCATAACACCTGATGATTCTTCATTTAAGTGGAATGGAAAACCAAATGATTATAAAGAGTGGAACAGAGATCAGAGTCTTTATACCGCAATGGAACATTCCGTTAACTGGTACTTTGAGATTCTTGACAGGAGAATTGAAAAAGATAAGCTTGCAGTATATCTAGAACAGCTTGATTATGGAAATAAGAATATCTCAGGTGGGACCGGTCAATATTGGCTTGAGTCTTCTCTGGAAATCTCTCCTTTCGAACAGGTGAGGTTATTACGCAGCTTTTATACGAACGAACAGGATTTTGATCCCGTTAACATTGAAACTGTGAAATCGGCTATTCAACTTGAAGAAAAGGGAAACGCAAGACTGTATGGAAAGACCGGAACAGGTGTTGTCAACGGTGAAACTGTGAATGGATGGTTCATTGGATTTGTTGAAATCAATAATGATACTTGGTTTTTTGCTACAAACATTGATACTGGCAGCGGCAGCAAAGCTGCAGAAATCACCATGTCGATATTAAAAAATAAAGGGTTGTATTAAGGGAAGCTGTCCAAATGCACGTTAAGTGCTGAAGGGGGAGATATTAAAATGTCAAAAGAAATGCCCAAAATTACCGAAGCGGAATGGGAAGTGATGAAAGTTCTCTGGAAGAAGTCGCCCATAACGGCGAGCGAGGTTTGCAGCGCTTTACAGGAATACGAAGAATGGAAGCCGAAAACAATCCGCACTCTGCTTGACCGGCTAAACCATAAACACGTCATTTCAGTAAATAAAGAAAAGCGCATTTACACCTTTACTCCGCTCTACTCTGAGCAAGAATGCCAACGCGCTGAAACCAGATCTCTAATCAATCGTATATACGGCGGTATCACTAAATCCCTCATCGTCCAATTTATCGAAGATGAAAACCTAACCAAAGAAGAAATCAAAGAACTAAAAAAAAAGCTCGATAAAAGAATTGAATAGAAACAAGGCGCAGTTCTTGTGTTCCACAGTGAGTACGGAACTTTGTTTGTTGAAAAGTGAAAATTTCTAAAGGCTTGAGGTATTGCGTTAATATTATTAAATAGTTTGCTGCAGAAGTATCGCGTCTTCTATATCCCATGGGTCTGCATCTCTTAGTTGTTTAAGATTTTTGAAAAACTTATCTTCGCTCTCAAAAAATTCTTTTCTTTAAGCTCTTCTACATTAAACTCTTTATTAAATTAAAGGGTGTGCTTTATGCCCTGTCGAATAAAAAAAGAAACCATAAAAACTATGATTGGGGATGAAATAATATTGGAAAACGTAAAAGTGTGTGTGGCAGATGATAATCGAGAACTGGTGAATTTACTTCAGGATGTTATTCAATCACAAGATGATATGGAAGTGGTGGGAACAGCATTTAATGGGCAAGAGTGTTTGGAATTAGTGGAAGAGACCCAACCGGATGTCCTTATCCTTGATATTATCATGCCACATTTAGACGGACTTGCGGTATTAGAGAAACTAAATGAGCGTCAACTGAAAAAGCGCCCTAATATTATTATGTTAACAGCTTTTGGAAAAGAATATACTACGAAAAGGACAGCCGAGCTAGGGGCAGCCTATTATGTGATAAAACCTTTTGATATGGATACGTTAATGAACAAAATTAGGGATGTCTCTGGTCAATCGAAGTCATATACGAGAAGTTATTCTATGGAAACGGGGTATAAAAGAGAATACAAGCCGATGAATTTAGATGCTAGTATTACAAGTATCATTCATGAGATTGGCGTCCCAGCTCATATAAAGGGATATATGTACTTAAGAGAGGCCATTACAAGGGTGTATAAAGACATTGAATTGCTCGGTTCAATTACCAAGGTACTATATCCAGAGATAGCGAAGCATTTTAATACAACTGCAAGTAGAGTAGAAAGAGCTATTCGACATGCCATAGAAGTAGCGTGGAGTCGTGGGAATATTGAATCCATATCTAAAATGTTTGGATACACAGTAAGTGTGTCTAAATCCAAGCCAACGAATTCTGAATTTATTGCGATGGTTGCTGATAAATTACGCATTGAAAATAAGGTGACGAGCTAGTAAGGAGTGAAACAAGAGCCTATCAGGTTCTTCATTAGCCCTTCCAATGCAGGAAAGGCTATGCTTTTTTGGTGTTCTCTTGGATGGTATTCACAGCGAAGTAACACCATTTGGTAGTGTATCCATTTTTATGTAGATAAAACTTAAAACGTTTTTACTGGTATTGTCCTATAAGTTGAGTTTAGAATAATTCATCAGGTTTCGGTCCCCTGATAAATCGCACTTATAAAAGACAGAGAAAAAAAATGATAAGAGGGATTTCTCCCTCTTATATTTAGATGAGATGCCCCTTCTCTTTCATGCTGTAATATTCAGCAGCTGCATTAACAATAACATGATCTAATACTTCGATACCTAACATTTTCCCACAATCAGCTAACCGTTTCGTCACGTTTATATCCTCCATGGATGGCTGTACATCTTGTGACGGATGCTGGTGACTTACAATGATCGATGCTGCGTTATTCAATATCGCAGATTTGAACGTTTCTCTCGGGTGAACAACACTAGCGTTTAACGCTCCTACATGGCAACGATGAACGGCTATGATACGGTTTTTCGTATTCATACACATGACAAAGAACACCTCTCTATCTTCATCACTGATAAATGTTGATGCAATAGTCGCTGCATCCTCAGGGGAACGTACTATGTACTTGTCCCCTCCCTCCCTTTCCTGAATGACTTGTTTAATGCGTTGAATTTCGTATACTGTTTCCATTAATAGCACTTCCTTTCTTTGTTTGACCACAACGAATCTTTGTGAAAAGGACTGTCAAGGGGCGACTGGAAGAAGCTCCGAAGGATCAAAAAAGCTTTAGAAAGCGTTAATAAGCCCAATAACCTAGCAGGAGTTAAAAGCGATTTGGGCTTTTTTAGTCCTGTTTGGAAACTTGGCTTATTTACGGTTTTTTAAGCTTTTGCAGACCCTTGACCGACCTTATGAACAAATGATTATCATGAGAAGAACAAAGAAGGAATGCCTACCGTACAAAGAAAAAGCAATGACAACAAAGTTGCCATTGCGTAAGGGATCATTGCGAGAGCTTTGATCACTGCGACTTGCAAAGGCTCGATACCGTCTGCAAGTCCACTCTCTTTGTATTGGTTTTTCGGCTCGTTTAGTACGTCCGGTAGGAAACAGAACAGGAACCTACGGATGTAGGTGACGCTAGGATCCCTACAGACCGTAGTTATCGATCTGTTTAGTGCTAAAGCGACACGTACAGAATGACGGAAAGCGACCTTTATTTTTGATCAGTCTGTCGTGCAGCCGCCTAGGAGAAAGAACTTTAATTTTCTTTTGATACATGGTAACAGAAGCCATCACCTATTTCCATGTGTGAACTCCATTTTTAAAAAGTACGCTTTGAGTAGTTTTTCTCATAGCGGGAACGAAGCCAAATTCATACAAAATCCAAAAAGAGGATGATTTTAAATCATCCACTTCTAAGAAAGAAGGAGGTATCAACATGTAGATAAAGAAGCAAACAAACAGCGCCACCTGTAACATTAGGTTATTCAAAAAAGAACATATTGCTTGTATCAATAACTATTTAAATTGTACAGATATCAATTCACCCCCTAATGCAGTATCTGGGAAGTAAAAGCCTACTACACTTTGCCGCTTAAGATCGGTTTCCCTTCGAAATAATAGAGGAATTTCACTTTCATTGTAGAATAATCTTTTAAGTTAGTATGAAAGGTCGAACGATTATCACGTATGGACGATTGTTTAATACTGGAATCCGTACTAATCCATGCAACTCAATCCCTCATTAAGAAACATGTGGGGAGCGTACGTTTATAAACAATTTATGATTGGGGGAATTACTCAAGTGTTAGATAAATGGGATGATAAAGAAATTGCGTGCGAAGCACATTTATTAAAAATGAATAAGTACATGATTAAGCGGAAGATGGACCCCCAAGACTTTTCAAGAAGCAAAAAAGTGATAAGGCACCTAATAGATAGAGGATTTGATACATATGGTGAGTTGCCTTGGAACCAACATACATCGATCCACGCTATATTCAATGTATGGCAGAAAAGTATTTAGGCTTATTCAAAGGAAAAAAAGTGAGTTTAAAAGTATTAGGAGAAAAAATAGGGGTCTCACCACAACGTACGAGAATCATACTCAAAAACGGGAACAAAAAAGCAGAGCATTATATCAAGTTACACCTCCCTCACCTTCAGCAAACAATGAAGAAGCCATTAGAGGCACCAGATAATGGTGTAATAGTGAAAGAAAAGTTCGTCCATTACTTGCTCATGGAAGGTTTGAATAAACACTTATCGCCTTGAAAAAATAATTTAGGATTAAGATTTATTAGTTACTAAGACAATAAATATAAGTATGTCTAGCTCTCCGTTAGTATTACCTCCATCTGTTATGAAACTGTAATCTTTTAAACATAATTATTACAAAAAGGTGACAATTTGTTCTATATACAGCTTTCTACAATATATTCAAGAAAAGTCGTATATGATAGATTACGTGCTTTTACCCCATTGCGATGACTTCATTAAGAAACCGAAGCAACAAAAATATTTGGAGGAAAGATGAATGAGGGACATGATCTACAAATTAATATTGTTAGGAAAAATCAACATAAAAAAGAGAGAAATGTATAGAAAAACAAACCATTTCAGGTTAACTGATCCTCGAGTTGTCACCTGTAGTCAAGAACTCGATCTATTACTTAACAGGTATCAAGAAATAGATCGAAAACGGCATTTACAAAGTAGAACATCTTCTCAGAATATCGCTCACCCGGAAGTCTCTCACAAAGTTTCCCTAAAGCAATTTCTTACCTTTATTTGAAGCTAAAAATTTTTCGCATATAGTTTCTCAAACATTCTTCACGGGCTTATTTGTAATGTAGAAATTATAGAGATGCACTCGTACACGTTAAAAGGAATGGTTGGTTTCATATCAACATTTTTATCCGAACGAATTTTTCTTCGACTCATTACCCTCTCCCCCACGGAAACCCCTCCAAAATCTTCGGTTTATGTCTGGGACACATTCCCTTTGTTCTAGACATAATAGATTCATTTAATAATAGGGAAGAGGAGGAAGAAAACGCCATAAGATTGTTTCATCACTCATTATCGACCAGACCCACTTCATAGAAAAGGAAATACAAAGTGAGCATGATTCTCCGCCCCCTCTAACAAACCCTTCTCCACATAAAAAACTACTTTATCACAATAGCATCACATTCCAATGACAAAAACGAAGAGGAATAAACGTTTTACTCATGAATATAATGGTAGATTTGAACTTTAACAAAAAGGCCGAAGCTAAAAAAGAGAATCTTAAGTTCTCTTTTTTAGCTTCAGCCTTTAAATACGCTTGTTTGATTCGTTAATCACTTCTCGCTTCCCCCCATAGCAACCTTATAAATCCTTCGATACTATCCACCATTTACATACTTTATTTCTCCCTCATACATTAATTCTGTGGTTTATTCTTATCGATCCAGATGCTTAGATGTTTGGTAAAGGTCTCTTTCCCTGATTTAAACTCATCGAATAAGTACATAATAAAATCACCCCAGGAGATATACTCTCCATATGGATTGTTATCGTTAATAAACGTCATAATTTTCTTAAGCTCCCTCATACGTCTGTCATCGAGTTGCTCTTTTACAAAGGTATTTAAGTACTTATTAATAAATGAGAATTTCGTACACTCACATCAAGCAGTATTGCCGTTGCTTTAGATGGTGTAACGTCTAATGCAAATGCTAGGCGGTCTAACATTTCATGGTCTTCTTGTTTGAAGCGAATCGTCACCCTTGTTTTAGATCCTTCAATTTTCTCACTTTGTAAAGACAGGTTCTCAAGTTCTCCAACATACAGGGCATTCTTACACATTAAGTCCCTTCTGAAGTTTTTCGAAAGGTGCTCAATCACCTTTTTTGAGACGAGTCCATAAAGACAAATAGCTTCAGCTACATCCTTTACTGGCCTGTTTGTAATATAAGAAAGCCTATATATACACTCACGTAATGGAAATGGAATGGTGAGCGGCATGAAGCTAGCTGTCAACTTATAAATTCTTATCTCTCCGAGTCTAAGATAACGATTGCCCAATGAACTTAGAAAAACTTAGTTACTAATAAACCCTAAGATTTACGAAAGATACAGTGAGTTAATAGTAAGGCATGAGAAGGCACACAAGCTTTACTGTGCTTTTTTTTATTTGTCTCAAGGTAAAGAATCCGATCTACAAACCTCACAAAACCTCACCAGTAGGCTGTGACAAAGGGAAAACCTTAATAAACTTTAACTAATTTTTAGTATGAGCAAAAATCGTTGAAACCATTGTCGCACATACTTATATGTAAAATAGTTGTGACTTTGCAGTGAGTTATGAAGATGGGGAAAGCAAGTTGAACGAGAGTCTCCTGGGAATGACAACCGCGGTTCTATGTTTGAGTGATAGATTGATAGAGATTTGAATAGTGAGGGAGTATCACTAATGAGACTATTAGAAAAACCTCTTATATTTATCGTACAAGGCTTGCTTACACAAGACAGGGTGAAACCTGGAGTAAGTATTGAGCATAGACAATATCAGTAAATGTTTCGGATTTAAAACGGTGTGGGGTTATGAATCGATGTAGGAGGATGAGGGGTGTCAAATGTATCTAAATCTCTCTATATTCCTCAAAATTTAGCCTTTCCCCAATCGTAAGTGCTGTTTTTTAATGATAATAGTTTACAATGCGGCTTAAAAATTTTATAATCAATCTATGGACAAGCTACTTAAGTGTAGGATATGGCTATTTAAACATAGCTATTGCTCAATGAAGTCGTTAAGTCGTTAAATCGTTTAACATCTTTATTCTAAGTTAATCATAAAATAAAAAATGAGCCGAGATGTTGGTAGCATCTCGACTCTCACAAATGTCATTCCGCAAGATAGCGGCCAGTCGGCATTGTAAATAAGTTAAACTTTTGCTTTTGGACGCAGGGTGGGTTACTTTTTCGCTGAATTTATTAACAAAACTACAAAAGTAAGTAATGCAACAAGAAAAATACCAGCGGTAAAAAGTAATTGTAATTCCATAACCATCACCTCCGAAATACCGAAGGATTTGCCGACACCCTGCTCACAACATTTGATATCCTTATATTACCATCTTGAAACGAATTGGTCTATTTAAAAAGTAGTTACATAGTTAAAACAGGGGACTTCTTTTCTTTGGGAGTCCTCTTTTATATTTTCATAACTTCATAGTGGGGTACAGCCAACATTTTAACCCTTTTATACGTTAAGACATTTTCTTCCTCTGCATGATACATAGTAGGTCTAATCTATACAATAAGTATCATTTGAAAGGCATAAAGTTCTAATGAATAAACTAAATACCCCAAAAAACTTATCGTACCAAGGGATATAAACTTTTAGTCAATGATACATAAATCCCTTGTGTATCATTGGAATAATAGGCTTCCTTATCATAATAAAAATTAGATTCACACTTCCATAATTGTCTTAACGTATATTTACGTCAAAATGTTGGCTGTACCCCACGTACAGTTGGTACACCAAGTTTTCTTTTTGATCCATCCGGTTTTGGTATTTCCACACGTCTGACGGGTTGTGGTTCATATGAACCTGTTTTTATCTGTTCTATAAGTTCTTCTTTGTTTAGAACGAGATAAGCAAACAATTCATTCACAGTCATTCCATCAACTCCAGGAGCTCCCTTGTTAGCCTTCACCTTTTTATAAGCTAGGTTCAAGTTTGAGCGACTGGCTACTTTATTGATCAGATGACTCACACCATCTCTTCTTTCCGTTTCACCGTGAGAAATACTATACACTTCTACTGTACCTTCGGATTCCATCCTATTCTCTTGTAGATAGCCATCTTTCGATGTTGTCTGTGGTTGTTGCATTTCTCTCACCTCCACGGCTTCCAAGATTACTATTGTTCAGCCCTTCGTCCTCTTTATGGACTACTATGGCTTCGGCTGACTTCTTACAATTCATCATGCCATCACTGTCATGATTGTTCCTGTGGGAAATTCCTTCCCTCTTGTCGGGAACCCTTGTAAGACCTCCCCGGGTAAGTCTAACCACTTTCCTCCCATATAGGTGCTGGATTTACTGTAAGAGATTTGGGTAGTATAGGACTTCATCTTGTATTGCAGACTTATCCTTCTCTATTCAGCCTTATATCCAATTTCTGTTCGTCACCTCAGGATTTTGCTTCCGGCTTCCTTCAGATTCCACCTCACGATGGACACCCTTGCCTTCCGCTAACAGTTCCTACTACCAAGTCTGTAGTGGACTTTCACCACCAAGTTGTTAGACATGCCGGGCACACATAGAAAAAAAGAGCATATAATTTATATATGCTCTTTTTCAAAGTGATTTAGTGCATCACTTGTCCGCCTGTGACATTAATAGATTGTCCTGTCATGTATGACGCTTTTTCTGATGCATAGAAAATAACGGCATTTGCAATATCATCATAGGTACATCCTCTATTTAATGGAACCTTGCTTTTGTAAACATCCAATACTTCGTCTTCTTGAATGTCTAGCTTTTTCGCATATTGTGGGATGAGGCTTTGAAACATAGGGGAATCCAAAAGGTTCCCGGGCAAAATTGAATTGACACGAATGCTATGTTCAGCCAAGTCGAGGGCAAGACTTTGTGTTAACCCAATACCCCCAAATTTAGAAGCAGAATAAGCGGAATTGTGTTTACTACCGACTTTACCAGATTTGGAGTTTATTTGGATAATATTGCCAAACCCTTGTTCAATCATGGTTTTAGAGATCTCTCTCGCACAAAGGAAATATCCTTTGAGGTTGACATCCACTGTTTTGTCCCAATCATTTACTTCAAAGCTAGTAATTTTCTTGCTGACGGCAACGCCAGCGTTGTAAACTAGAAGATCAATGGTTTCAAATTTGTTTTTTGCTTGATTGACGAATTCCCTGACATCATCCTCTTTGGTGACATCACTTTTGACGGCTAATGTTGGGATATTGTATTTATTAGCTACCTCATCAGCTACTTTCTCAGCATTTTCTTTATTTATATCGACGACGACCAATTGGTAATTTTCTTCAGCAAGTCGGTGACAAAGTGCTTCTCCGAGACTTTGACCTCCACCTACAATAATAGCTGTTTTCAAATTCATATAGAACCCTCCATTTATTTTAATCGCGTAAGATTTTTATTTTATTTCCATCTTGAACCGGAGTAATTTTTTTATTTTCAAGGCATAGATATCCTGGCAATTCCGGCTCAGTTTTTCCGTAGAAACTCAGGGTGATATGACCCAACTGATCAAGGTTTTTATTTACAGCACTTCCCACTGCTGTTACGTCGTAAGATTCTTCACCGATATAAAGGGTATCGCCAACCTGTATATCTTTATGCAGTTGATTTGTTTCATGTAAAACACAATACTCTTTCATTTCTTCCGGTGCATAAGAGCTAAATAGAATAATCATTTGGTCTTCATAAAAAGAGTCAACCATACTACCAAGTTCCACGACGTTTGTTTCATAAATGACTGTCATCTTTCACAACCCCTTTAAATATTGATACTGATACTAGTAATTTGTATATAATCCGAAGCTGGCCAACCAGGCTATGAATACGGTTGGTGCCCCTGTTAAAAATCTGGAGTATAAAACGGATGGAACTCCAACCTCTACTGTTTCCGGTTCTGCTTCTGCAAGACCAAGACCTACTGGTACAAAGTCAGCCGCAGCTTGAGAATTAATTGCGAATAATGCGGGTAAAGCAAGTTGAGGTGGAATATTTCCTCTTCCTATTTCAGTTCCAATTAATACTCCTATAACCTGAGCAATAACAGCCCCTGGTCCTAAAAACGGAGATAATAGTGGGAAAGAAACCACTAACGATATGGCTAATAGACCGGGTAACGAGCCAGCGTATGGTGATAAGAACTGAGCAAATAGATCACCAATTCCCGTCTCTAAAATTACCCCGATAAGCATAGCGACAAAAGCCATAAAAGGTAAAATGGTTTTCAATACAGTATCGATCGTTTCTCGACCTGCCTGGAAAAGGGTATTAACGATATTCCCCATAGCCATTCCAACCTTTGTCAAGAAGCCTCTTGGTTTTTGTTGTTCACTTATTTTTTTGTCAGATGTATATTTTCTTACTGGTTCTTGTTGTTCATTTTCTGTTTTGACAGCAGCAGAAGTTTGAGACTCGTCGTTCAATAAAGAAATGTCTTTAGGGCGCACTGCTGACACATAAATGTCCTCTGTGATATACTTAGCTAACGGGCCACTTTGACCTGTAGCTTCGATGTTTATTGTCGGAATCCTCTTTTGTGGATAGATACCACAGCGTAGTGTGCCTCCACAATTGATGATGACACAAGCGGTTTCTTCGTCTGGAACACTTGTTTTAAATCCGTCAACTAATTCACAATCTATTAGCTCAGCAACCCGAACCGCAACGTCCGGTATGTCGCCACCAGTGATATAAACAACTTTGTTCTTCTTTTCGTCTGTGTGGATATGAAGTGGCCCGCCAAATCCACCCGGTCCTGCCTTCACTTCAATGGATTGATAGTTATTCTGACTCATATTAACACCCCTTTATAATTCAATTTTCTCTTTCAGCTTAATTCCTTGTTGCTTTTCTACAAATGCTGTTGTAAAGTCTGTCACCCAACCGCGGAAAAAGTTAGTTACAATTCCCACCGCGAAATAGAATACAGCCAATTCTGCTACTGGTAATCCCAACGTTGTAATCCCTTGTGCAATCCCCAAAAATACAAACAATTCTGCTGGGTTTACGTGGGGAAATAATCCATTATGAGTATGGGTTGAATAAGACGCAGCTGCGTAATAACTGGGCTTATGTTTTTCAGGCAAAAACCTTCCAAGTGATAAAGTCATAGGATTTGCTAAAAAGAACGTTCCTACCACTGGTAAGATGAAGTACCTCGAAAAAATATTTGTCCCTGCTTTCGCGGCAAAATTCTCCACTCTCTCTTCACCAATAAACTTTACAATCGCATTCATTGCTACTAGTAAGCAAATCAATAACGGTATAATTCCTGTAACAAAATCAACAAATACTTCCCCGCCGGCTTCGAACAATCCTATAAAACCATCAGCAAAATTTGTAATTAAATCTATCATTTTTTCACCCCTCTTTTAATTTTAAAAACTTATTTGAAATTTTCTTGAACAAACTCGGATGTTCTAAAACTTCACCTCCTTCTAAGACTACAGTTTTATATTGGAAGACGGCGTCTTGTATAGAGGCAGCAGTCAATACGTCATATTGTTTCAAATCTACTTCTTTGATTTTTAAGATGCTTTTCTGTTCTAATCCTTTAAGCACCTTTACTTTTGATAACACTGTAATGCCTTGCATTTTTCTAGCGTCTATTATTTCTTTACGAGAATTCACTCCTAGCAAGACAACTGTGCCTGCCCGGAAAAAACCACGTCTTCGTCCAATCGCAACTTTTCCTTTTCTTCTCATCTCTACGAAATGTTTATTGAAATGCTGAATTTGGAGAAATCCAAGGAAGCTTTGAACTAACCAAGCCAAACCGATTAAAATAATTAAATAAATGATCATTTTCCCACTCCTTTAAAGCGTTCTCAAAAATTATTTTAATAACTCTTTAGCTGTTTCTTCATCTGTAACTAGCACATTTATAAACTTTCCTTTTATTGCTCCCAGGATTGAAGGAACTTTCTCTTTCGATTCAGCTACACCAATGGAATAAGGGACATTTCTGAGTTTAGATAATTCAATTGCAATTGTTCTTTCAGCTAAATCAGAATGAATAACTTCCCCTTCTGCATCATAGAATCTTGAACAAATATCTCCGATAGCATTTTCTTTATCTAGTTCTTCTACTTCCTCATATCCAAAGAATCCCGTCCAAATGAGGTTCGATGATTTTAATTGGGCTCCTATACCTAATACGGCTACATCCAACTTCGCCCAATAATCTAAAATCCTTTTAAAGTGTGGAGAATTTATCGTATCGTCCTTAGTCTCCTTTTTATTTACAATAGCAGCTGAATCAATAAAATGTGCTTTTCCTTGAAATGCTTCAGCAGTTTTATAGATTATAGTATTTACGTGATAGTCTGCATCAACAGCACCCGGTCCACCAACTAATGGAACAATATCAATTTCTCTTTTCTCACAGTTAATAAGTTGGTTCGAAACATTGACGATTGTCGTGCCCCATGCAAATCCAAGTGTATGTCCATTTGTTAGAATGCGTTTTAAATACTCAGCGGTAGCCAAACCAAGCTTTTGTTTAATTACTTTCTCATTATCATCAAAAGATGGCACGACAATGACTTCCTTAAGTCCGAATTTAACTTCTAATTTTTCCTCTAGGTTGTAAACATCTTCAAAGTCGGAATTAATTTTGATTTCAATAATACCTTCTCGTTTCGCTCTTTTAAGCATGCGACTAATAGTTGTTCGATAAATTCCTAATTCTTTAGAAATCTGACTCTGAGTCATTTGTTGTTCATAGTACATTTTTGAAATTTTTACTAACAGACGCTGCTCTTGCCATAAAGACATATTCCTTCACCTCTCATTCCCTCTCGCACAAATGTGCAGTAGTTGAATATGTGTGCAACTTATGATTCTGATTATATGGGACCTTATTTATCTTGTCAAGGAGACTTCAAATTAAATTGTATAGGTATTTTTTAAAAATTAAAATCATTAATATAAGGCTAGTGGATCCGAGTATTAATAGTCCGTCGAGCTGCCTCGTTTTGTGCAGTGGATCATGAGGTTAAGAAAAGGCATACAAAATAGACCATATTGTAGACATCATAGGATCAGGAGATGATTTTGCTACATGTTATTAGAATTAGGGTTTTAGCTCGCTTTGAGTCTTTAAACGTGAAAACATTATAGATCATTCGCTACGGGGCCCTGCCGACAAAACGTGGGTTATACGGTGAGACATTTTCCGGAAGATAAAACCTTATTTTTCTATGCTAAGGAGAAAAATCAAGGTTTTATTTAAATTCTAAGTGGGCGCAGGAATGGACAAAGTCTGAAATCTCAGGTTTAAAATGAATATTCACCTAAGAAGTTAATGTGTTCCCATCCCAAAGGAGATATAGGAGGAAGCAATTCCTCTTTATATTTTCCTGTTGTTTTAAAATGTTGAATGGCTTCTGATAGATTCACGGTATTCCAGATACTAAAAGCATTAATAAGGTTTAATACGCTGGCACGTTGTAATTGATCTTGTAATGCTCTTTCTCTAAGTTCCCCATATTTCCCAAAGAAAATAGTCGTTTCCAAGTCATGGCTTCACCCTTATTTAATCCACGTTGGATTCACCGACGTAATGTTTCGCTAGAAATATAATCAAAGTTCGGACCGTCAAAAAAGGTTATTAAGTATAAGCAAGCGCGAACCATTTAAACAGACTGTCATGTGTGTTTAAGTAAGTGGAAACAGAAATAAGGATTAAAATGATGTGGTGTTTTAACAATGTGATTAAATGTTTCTCACCACACTTTTTCACTCCCTGTTTCTATATGATAAATATTCTAAAAATCTCCTGGACGCAAGGGAAAGTGATTTTTTCTCTCTCGTAGCAATACCAATATTTCTAAAAGCAGGAACTTCAAGTTCTTTCGCTATAATTTTGTGAGGAATACGCTGTAAAATCAATTCTGGTAATATACTGATTCCTAGCCCGTTTTCCACCATAGACATAATTGCATAGTCATCCCATGTTGTAAAATGAACTTGCGGTGAAATATGGTGCATCTCAAAAATTTCAGAGATTTCTGCTTTTGCTCCCTTTTCCAGCAGCATAAACGGACTGTTTAATAAGTCGTTGATTGGAAACTTTTCGCAATTAGCAAGCGGATGATTTTGCGGAATCACTACCAGCAAACGGTCTTGCTCCATAAAGATAGTTTCAAATTCTGCTTTTGATGGTAGCCGCACAAATCCGAAGTCAACACGTCCATTTGAAATCCAGCTTTCAATTTCTGTATAATCACCAAGCAAAAGTTCAAAATCTATCTTTGGGTAATCCTTCTTAAAAATTCTAATAATGTTAGGGAGCCAATGGGTTGCTACGCTGGAAAATGTTCCGATTCGAATCATTCCAGACTGCATATCATGTAAGTCTTCGATATGAGTTATTAAGATTTCATGCTCATTACAGATTCGTTTTAATTGGGGCAGTAACTTTAAGCCATCCGAGGTTAAACTGATACCGGCACGTCCTCTTTCAAAAAGGGAAACCCCCCATTCCGTTTCTAAATCGTTAATCATACGGCTGATCCCAGACTGTGTATAGTCCAATGCTTCGGCAGCTTTTGTAAAGCTACCAAATTCTACTGCTTTAACAAATGCCATATATTTTTGGATATTCATACTCTTTTCCTTCCCCCCATCTATTTTCATCATACATAACATGAGAAACATTCGTTTTTGTAATACATGTGAACATGATATGTTATTACTATCAAAAATTCAAGTTAGGAAAGGAAAAGGTCTATAAAGATATTTTTTGTGAGTGATATTACGGAAAAAGCACCAGATAGCTATAAGTCTCCGCTACAAGAAATGGTCTACGAACCATTGACAAAGTTACAGATTTCATTTGAACGAGTAATTAAAGGTGAAGAAATTTCGGAGGCCTGTATCGAGATGATCAAAAATTGGATATGAAAATGGTAAAAAATCTGTTCCTTTGCATTAGTAAAAAGACAGAGTTTTATTTATAACTACCACAGATCACAAATAAACCATTCAAATCAAGGGGGTTCAGCAATGCACTCGGCATTTCACGCGTATCCTTTGCTCCTGCTGAATTTTTGGAAAGTATTCTGAGCGTAAAAATCGGTGCTGCAACTGTATATGGCGTTTTAATGGACAAAGACAATCTTGTGCAAGTTGTTTTTTGATAATGACGTACTTTTGGAAGAATGATATGGATGTAGCAATGGACTACAACCGGATATATAAAGGTCAAAACAAAGGAGATCGTCAATAATTTCCTAACCTATACAAAGCACATTCCAACTATGATTGAATTCTAAAATTCAGAAAGAGAAAGGTGATTAAAGTGAAAAGTGCATATTTCAAATATATAGCCGCATTGCTCCTGTTCGGCTCCAACGGAATTGTTGCAAATTATATTTTATTAAACAGCTATGAAATCGTTTTTTTGCGGACATTGATAGGTATCATTTTTTTGATTTTAGTATTTGTACTATCTAAGCAGAAAGTACAGTTTTTGAAAAATAAATCACATTTATTGTATTTAGTAATTTCCGGCGTGGCGATGGGTGCAAGCTGGATGTTTTTATTTGAAGCTTACGCACAAATAGGTGTAAGCATTGCCAGCCTTGTTTATTATTGCGGTCCTGTTATCGTCATGGTCCTTTCTCCCCTTATATTCAGGGAAAATATGACAAGTGGAAAACTACTTGGATTTCTTGCTGTAATAATTGGAATGCTTTGTGTAAACGGGCAAGCTTTGTCACAGAATGGAAATTCCTGGGGATTGACTTGTGGAATATTATCGGCAATCACATATGCCATTATGGTGGTTTTCAATAAAAAGGCAAAAAGTATAACAGGACTTGAAAATGCCATGTGTCAGTTATTTACTAGCTTTATAACGGTTGCAATTTTTATAGGTTTAAAGCAAGGATTTTCAGTCAACATTATGCAAGGAAATCTGATACCCATATTGCTATTAGGCGTTGTATGTACTGGAATCGGTTGCTATTTTTATTTTTCTTCCATTGGTGGTTTGCCCGTTCAGACAGTGTCAATCCTCGGATATTTGGAGCCACTGTCGGCATTGATTTTTTCAGCTGCTATTTTAGGAGAAAAGTTAAGTCTTGTGCAAATAGCCGGGGCTTTGTTGATTTTAGGAGGTGCAGCTTTTGGAGAATTGTTTCGGTCGAAGAAAAACGAGCTAAGGGAAGAAAAAGGCAAAGTGGTATTGTGATGAGCAGCATAGAAGTGGAAAACAAGTATTATTAGATTATCTTGAAATCAAGTCTTCTGTTAAAGGGGCGCATTTGTGGAACAACATAGGAAGAAAATGATCAAACTTTATTTTAAATCTACACCAATGAGTCTTCTTCACCGACCCATATTCCCCTTATTTTATTTGCGTCACTATCTCGCAAAATGTAATTCGCCCCTATTCATCTTCGGGTTTTATATTTTCTTCTAAGTAGTAATTTTTTAAATTTAGTAAATTGTTGATCCATCTTTATCACTCCTTTCCTATCTGCTTAGATATAGCAGGAGCGACATTATTCTATCAGATTTTTCCAAATTTTTGTTAGTCTATTTTTATAATATCATTGCTAGTTTTCGAATCAGTGCCTGATGTAATTGAGCCTGAATTGGATTTGATTGTACGATAGGATAGGAGGATATTCTCTCTTGACGTAATGATGTCATATAAATCCGTAAAAGTCTCCGTGAAGCCGTAGTAGTTCCAGTATCTAACCATTCTCGATTTGAATTAGAAACATTTCGCACAACAATCTGGCCCTATTCACAAAGAAAGAACGCAATTCTTATTACAGAATTGCGCCTGTTTGTTGCAGATAAAATCGATAGGAATTAGGTCTAAAAGGCAGCTTGCTTCATGCACTAACGTAATCCTATTTGTTGAAGAAGAAAATGGTACAATTTTACCTACATATACAATATTCCTATTAGAAGAATTAATAGAATTGATAAAATCAGCTTAAAAATTAACACATTAGATTTTTTCTTATTTTTAAACAGCATGTTAAGGTATTTTAATGGAAGATAGCCTAGTATACCGCCAGTAGTATTTAAAATTAAATCATCAAAATCAAAACTCCCAAAATGAAAGATAAGTTGTAGTAATTCAAATGTAAGACTTAAACTAAAAGTTGCAATTACAACAACTTTTAGTTTTTGGAACCTATGAGATAATAATGGAAACAGAAAGCCAAAAGGTATAAAACCAAGAATGTTGCCTATTAAATTACTTAATCTTATCCCCAAACCAATATGCTCCCAATCAAAAAATAAATAGTAAACGATTGTTTTTAATGGAATAAAATTGTGATTCTCTAAAAATGGACCATAAATTTCAAAGTTAAAAGTAAAATGATTTATGATGTCAGTTGAAGTCATATATTTGAACAATATATACCTAGAGAGGATTAATAAATAAACACAAATCAATATTGTTACTATGACTTTAAAGATTACTTTCAAGGATGCTCACTTCCATATCAATATCTAATTA
Organism: Salipaludibacillus neizhouensis; assembly: GCF_002886185.1. Lineage (GTDB taxonomy): Bacteria > Bacillota > Bacilli > Bacillales > Salisediminibacteriaceae > Salipaludibacillus > Salipaludibacillus neizhouensis. The sequence goes on along the minus strand of NZ_KZ614148.1, from coordinate 5,774 downwards.
AGTTAAATTTTTATTTTTTTCGTTAAAACCAATGCAATATACCATTCGAATTTCTAACCCAGAAGCACTATTAAGCATCTATACTACAACTAAACAACGTTTTTCCTGAGTAGGAGAGCAGCCACTGCTTGTTCAGCAAAAGCTTCCTTTAGTTGAAGAGACCGTTGTTTAGACCATCGCTTTACGAACATCCTCTGGTATCATAACCACTTTTGTTTCCAAATCAACGTGGGGAAATTCTTCATCAATACATTCATACCAATATTCAAGATGTTTCTTGTCAACTTCGTGTTGCGATTCCTCAACATTCTTTCGGCCTTCCCCTTGAACTGAAAACCAGTATAGATACTCGTTTTCGACATCCTTTTCTCGGAAAATAGACTCCACAAACATTTTTTCATCTTTTAAAGTTAAGAGTACCTGCTCCATATGTTCATTTAAAAAATTCTTCCATTCATCAACTGCTTCTGTTTTACCTTTTTTAACTTTAAATTTAGATAACTCAACATTTAATGCTAAAAAACCAAATCCTTTCTACATATTCATTTTTCACTAAACTCCGCGCCGAACAGCACCAAAGGCTTCTTCCACTATCGCTACTCCTTTACTTTAAGTATAATCCTTCACAAAACGCTTTCGTTTTTTCAAATTTTAGTTCGACGATATATTGAAATCTTCTCCCATAAGTTTAGTCGCTTCATATATAACACCATTATCAAAACTTTTTATGTCAAAATAGCCATTATAATACTCCCATACATCAGAATGATTTGACGACTTAGTAATACTTTCTAATACTTTATTAAACAAAGATATAGCCTCTTCCTCTGTTGGATGCCCCTCAACCATAAGCCGAAACTTAACATCACTCTCCCCATCAAAAGAAGCCGCAGTAGTTTTTACGTCATCTAATTCTTTGAGTGTTTCTCTCGTTTGTTCCAAGGTTTTACTAATATCAATGTTTGGTTGTTGATTACAACCAGTAACTAACAATATTAGAACTAATACTGTGGCTATAAAAGATAATTGTTTCATTCTTTTTCTCCCCTCCAATATATTTTTAACGATGGGACTTCTTCAATAAACCTCCCCTTTAGCTCCGCAACAGTACCAAAGGCTTATTGAACTATTGCTCCCGTTAGTAAAAATTTAAGCCAAGTTAAATTTCTTTATCAAATGATCGTACAAATAAAATTCCTGCGAGAACGTTCAAAATAACTTGAATTTCAAGCCTGGAAATAAAACTAATTAAAAAATTATGAGGAAACAGGATTAACCAATATTGTGTGGGAACGAAAACTAATAAAATTAAAATAACTACAAAACTAAATTGTAACCAATTAATTCTTATTTTCTTAGAAAACACTTTAATTACCCTTTTAGTCTCAATCAAAATGCCAAATAAGAAATATAAAACACTTAATAAAATTGAATAAATTAAGATCCATTTAACATTGAAAAAATCAAGCATCTCTTCATATTTTGGAAGAATTAGTA
>NZ_KZ614148.1:0-4267 GCF_002886185.1 Salipaludibacillus neizhouensis | reverse complement strand
ATGTCTCCCAGAGTCAATGCTCCTACATTCCTTCGTTCAACCTTGCCATGAGGGTGGAGGTCAGATATGCTCCCCGCCAGGGTCTCTGCCCGTAGTTTTAGTTTATGTTCTGACTTCTCCGTGCTTCAAATGTCTTTTGATAATAAGTAAGTTGTTTAAAATCACTTAGGTTAATAGAGTTTAATAAAACATGGTATTTGAGTTATGCAGCTTCCTGTAAGTTATTAAAGTGTGGAATATCACTAAGCATCTTTTCTTCACTGAACTCACACTGTTTAGTGCCTACTGTAAATAAGATTCGTATTAGTTTATTGCATATGGCAATTAAAGACGGCATTTTTTTTAACGGATTGTCTGGACGGGTCGTATAATACTCATGCAGATCTTTAAAGGCTTGGTTCTTAGCGACTAACGGCATTACAACTCGAAAGAGGAGAGCTCTGAGCTTCTTTCTCCCTCGTTTTGTAATGGTTGTGCGTCCTTTATGAAGTCCTGATGTATTTTCCCGTAAGTTTAGTCCAGCTAGTTTAATAATTTGTTTTGGATGAGAATAGTTTCTTAGATCGCCTACTTCAGCTAAAAATGCAGCGACCGTATCTTTCCCTATTCCTGTGATTGCCACCATATTATGAACACCAGGAACTTGTTTAAGCAATTCATCTAAATGAGCATCTAGTTCTTCGAACTTTTCTTTCAATAAGTCATATTGAGCTAATAAGGTTTTAAGCTCTAATTTAGCCATGTTATTTCCTTGTTTAATGCCGACTGAACAACAAGCCGCCTCTTTTAATCTCCTCACTCTACTTAAACCAACACCTCTTTGGGCGCCCTTTTTGAGGTGTTTTAAAATTTCACCATCAGATAGTTTCAGTAGCTCATGTGGTAGTAGATTAAGCTTTAAAGTACGAAGTGCAGCTTTTCCTTCCCAGTCTTTAAAGGCTGTAAAAAACTCAGGGAAATAGCGGTCTAGCCAATTGTGAATCTTACCTTGTACAGAACGTAGGTCAGTAGATAATAGCTCGCGCACTTTCATTGCTCCTCGAAGTTCTGCATAAACACCTTCAGGGATACTTGGTTCAGCGTAGCGACCGTCTTTGACCAACTGTGCTATGACTTTGGCATCTTTCACGTCATTTTTTGTTGGTGAATTATCGTCTAATTCTTTGCTTTTCTTAGTGTGCAATGGATTGACCACAACACACTTGATATTTAACTCTTTTAAATAATGTGCAAGGTTAAGCCAGTAATGTCCTGTTGGCTCCATACCAACGAAGACTTTATTCATTTGATTATCAACTTGAAGTTGTTTAATCCAACCTATTAAGCCATCAAACCCTGATTGAGTATTTTCAAAAGTAATAGATTTCCCTAGATCCATTCCTCTGAAATCCTGTGCTCTTGCGACGTGATTAAACTTTGCAATATCAACACCTATAATTAGTGTTTCAGCTGTGATTTGAGCAATTTTGTGATTTTGGTTATAATTCATTAGTGAGTCCTCCTTGGTTATCAATTAAGGGTCCTTTTGCGCGCAAAGCTTTGGACACCTCGTATCATACCAAGAGGACTCTTTTTCTATCAAACTCTAAATTCTTTAATTACAGGAATGCTCCCCAATACTTTAAGTGAAAACATTCACAACAATCCAGATATTCTATTAACACTTTAACATAAATATTCCAATTACCACTTTTATTTGTAATGGTTTTCTGATGAAAATCAAACTAATCTTCGACAATATGGCCCTATACATAAAGAAAGGACCCAATTCTTATTACAGAATTGCGCCTGATTGTTGAAGATCACTTTAAAGATTTTATTGAAGAAAAGTACCCGTTAGCGAAATATTTTCACCAATTAAAAACAGCCATTAAAATAATTGAAATAGGAAAAACGACAAAAAAGAATAAGAGGTAGTATCATTTTCTTGTTATGTGTTATGTTTTCTTTCATAACCCTTCCAACCGATAAATATACCTAAAAACATTCCTGTAATTCCGGAACGTAATATTATTTAAACTTAAAGTCATATCCCTTGTAGTTAAAGACATTTCTTAATCCTATTTTTTCTGCAACCGCAATCGATGGCTTATTAGACTCCATACAATCCCAATAAAGGACGAGATTGTCTGCCAAGCAATTTTCTACAAATGTTAAGGCTACTTTTTGTGCTAACTTTTTTCCTTGATGCTCTTCTAAAGTTTCAATATCAATACAGTGAACATTATCAACAACAAAACTAGAAAAACAGACATTTACTATCATATTTTCATATACTACACAGTAACCAATGCCATCATTTAAGAACCTCTTAGGTGAAGACCAAAACTCTAATATCTTGGAACGTAAAAAATCAATATTTTTTATTGATTTATCACTGTTTTTAAAAAGTGTTTCACTAATTTTGACAATATTATATTCTACTTCAGTAGTAAGTTCTAAGTTAACTTTATAATCTTTTCTCTGCAAGGTATAAACCCTCTGATTCCAACTTCCTAAATTACGGTTTTCAAAGACTTTTTTAATAGTTTCATCCCACTTACTGTGATTACCAATACCCTCAAACCAAGTTAATCCTACCTTTCTTGCTTCCGGTATGATTACTGTATCAATAAAATAATTTAATTTTGAGTTGAACGCCTCGTTCCTTTCATTTCCAATAAAGAAAAAACCATCGTTATTACCTAACCAAATAAGACCCGAAGTAGGTGAGTCAGTATCATCTACAAAAATACGACCAGTATTTACCCCATGGACTATTGCTTTAGCTTCTAAATGACCTTGCTCATACAATAAGTCTTTACATTTATGGAATTCATACTTTTTTAATTCTGATATCATCAGCTACCTCCTTCTCTACCAAAAATTTCTCCTTTTAGGAATATTTTTAATTCTCCCTTTCAGTTTAAGTGAACAAATTCACAGACTATTGGATATTCTATCATCACTTTAACATAAATTTCCCAACCATTTTCAAAATATTAGGAACTACTTTTCAACCAACTGGCCCTACACACAAAGAAAGGGCGTAATTCTTATTACAGAATTGCGCCTGTTTGTTGAAGAAAGACTCGCTAGAAATTAGGTACTAAAAGGCAGCTAGCTTGCTGCACCACTGAGGGAGTTTAAGTATATCTTTTCACAAACAATTAAAATCCTAGCTACAATTAAATAGTTGAGTTATATTTTTTATTGAAATGTCGTAGCATTATTATCTAAATTTTTTGCTTTTAATAGATACGACCTTATTTTATTTTCAACTTCAACAGGATACTCATACCCTAACTCTTCGCCAATTTCTCTACATAATCTATTAAAAAGGTTAGCAGTTCTGAATAGAGCATTCCAATTTTCCTCTATGTCAGCTCCAACAAATGTAGTCTCAAGTTCCTCCCATGTTTCTTTATTTAAATACCTTTTAAACCATCTACCGCATTTATTAGGGTTTACTTTCCAATCATTTTGAACTCCTATATACCATTCAATTACTTTTTGTAAATAATTAAATCGAATAATATTATCTAACATATATTTAGCGAAATATAGTTCATCTCGCCAGAGACTTTTTGCAACATAGGTTGTATCCCACCAAAACTCATTAATTACTGCACGATATTCGTCCTCAGTAGGTTTTTTGGTTACAAATGCTGAATAAGAAGGAGGTTTTATATCTTCAGTAATATTATCTTTATCAAGGAGAACCATATAACCATTATCATATTCAAGAGGTATATGAGATTTATTAGTAAGTTTCCTTACTGACTCATTGATAGAAATTTGAAAGTCTATTTTAGTACCGTCTGCATAAAGAACAAGGCGTGTAATCCACCCATCTTTTTCAAGTGGTTTCAAAGGATCAAAAGTAACTACTTCACCGAAATGTTCCATCCATTTATCACTGTTTAAAAAAGGCAGTAAATCGTTTACGAAAAGTTCAATGTCATAATCAGTAAACACATCTTTAAAAGCATAAGGATTTGCACGAGAACTTGTTAAAATGATTGTTCGGATTTCTTCGTTCCTTTTTCCCCATTCAAGTAACTGATCGAACATTTTTTCTTGTTTTCTCATTTTATCACCTCATAAAATAGCTTCCTTCAACTTGTAATTCTTTTTTATATTGAACAATTCTGCCATTTAACACAATAAGAGTTGGCGTTTCGACAACCCCTTGTTAAATATTCCTCCCCTATAGCATTCCTGTAGATCGTTATTTATCAGGTTTGATAAAAAAAGAGCCCCTCAGTAAAATGATTATAGACACGAA
>NZ_KZ614147.1:407186-1328419 GCF_002886185.1 Salipaludibacillus neizhouensis | reverse complement strand
CCGCTGGTCCCTTATGAAGGGTTATGGAATCCTGCGAATAAGTGAGCATTCAAGAGATATAACAATCACACTGAGGGAGTTTATGCGAAAATATTCACAAACCCTCACATTTATCTATTATCATTTTAACATAAATTTTCCAATTAATTTTCAAAATGTTAGGGACTACTTTTCGACCATCTGGCCCTATTCACATAGAAAGGGCGCAATTCTTATTACAGAATTACGCCTGATTGTTGAAAATAGAATCGATAGGAATTAGGTACTATAAGGCAGCAGCTCGCTTTTTGCACTAACGCAGATTACCTCGTTACCTTAATACCCTTTCTTTCATAAATATGAAAATAGTAGTTATATGGGTTTTTGTCATTCATAACCCCTTTTTCAATAGATACTTCTTTCCATTCATCGAGATTAACCTTCGGAAAAAATGTATCTCCTTTGAATTCATGATGAATTTTTGTAATATACATCTTTTCAACATAAGGCATGAACATATTATAAATGTGTTCTCCCCCAAAAATGAAAATCTCTTCCTCATCTTTACCTAGCCCAAAAACATCTTCTATTGAATGGGCAATTTCACAACCTTCAAAGTTAAAATTCCTGTCTCTTGTTAAAATAATATTCCTTCTGTTAGGTAATGCCCTTCCAATTGACTCAAGATTCTTTCTACCCAATATGATTGGATGTCCCAGTGTAGTATTTTTAACATACTCCCAATCCTTAGGAATTCTCCATGGAATGTCGTTCTCATTGCCAATTACTCTATTCTGATCCATCGCAACAATTAAAGAAACTTTCATAATGTAACACAGCCTTTTTTAACTATATTACCATGTAATTTTTATTTCTATTGAAATAATTGTTTGTTCCACTAATGCCCCTATACACAAAGAAAAGACGCAATTCGTATTACAGATTTGCGTCTGATGCCGAAGACTGTATAAAATAGTGAACTTATTTAATTGGAATCCAGATTTCCGAGTATAAATCTGGACTATGGGGATCCTCATCCCTATATGATTCAAATTCTAGTGTACCTGCATGCTCATACCCAGTGGACGGGAACCATTCGGAGAAGATTTGTTTCCACGTATTTTGCATCGCAGCAGGCATTGGTTCATGCACTTCAAAAACCGCCCACTTGGAAGCAGGAATTTCTAATCCATACATCCCTTCTGGAACTTCCCCAGCGTACGAGGTTGCCACCCAATAATCAAATATATTAGTCTTTTTTTGCTCTTCACTGACTTCCCCACAAACACCTAAAACACCTTTTACTACCGCGTCATTCAGTTGGAATAGCAGATCGCTTGTTCCATTTTGATTGACTTCTTCCCAAAATTCGGGAATGCCTAATACGTTTTCTTCCTCTGCCACACAAGGAAATTCCCGCTTAATCCCAACAATTTGAAACGCATTCTTCTCGACTACACTATACTTCATTGGTTCTGCCCCTTTCAAGGTTACCTGGATTATCAGGCGGTTATAGGATTGTAGTTTCCCCTTTTTCTTTCGCGCTTCACTTGGAGTAACCCCGTGCTGTCTGCGGAAAGCCTTCGAAAAAGCCTCGGGAGTGTCATAGCCATATTTATTGGCAAGGTCAATAATCTTCACGCCTGTAGTCAGCAATTCTTCTCCTGCGAATGTTAATCGCCGCCTTCTTATATAGTCACCAATCGTAATTTCTGTCAAAACTGCAAACGTTCGTTGGAAATGAAAAGGTGACACATTGGCTTGTTTAGCAATACTGTCTATCGTAATATCCTCCAAAATATTTTTTTCCATGTATTCAATTGCCTTTTGTATTGTCTCCACCCATGCCATGGCTTTCAACTCCTTATTTTCATCTTAGCAACTTCTAAAGAACATATCCTGTCAATTTATGCTTTGTTGTGGCAGGTTCGATTCATTTAATGTAAAAAAGGACAGATTTAGTGCAATGTAACAAGGATTTAGGGGTTAATCTATCGCATTTATTTAAGCATGGTTGATCAAAGTTTTAAAACATGCTCTTACCATTTTCTTTTAGATAAAGGTATTGGCAATTATTTAATCAAACTTTTCAACAGCTACGACAAATCAATTACTCCACAATCTGGAATTATACACAAAGAAAGGACGCAACTCTTATTAAAGAATTGCGCCTGTTTGTTGAAGAAGAAACGTTTAGATTTGAAGTTTATCTTGACTAGAATATGAAACTTTTAAGAAACAGAAATCCATATATCAAAGCACCACAAATTACAATAAATAACCCTACCATTACAAATCCATAGAAAAAACCTTTACCCATTGAGAATAAGTCTAAGAACATATTCTTAAACGTACCAAGTACCTTATCCATAATCATCCTCCTCGTTACCAAATCATCGTTATCATAATTTTAGTTTAGAACTTAATCATCTTATTGAACAAAATTCTCCTTCGCCTCAACAGAACCAAAGGCTTTTTAAACTATTGCTTCCATTACTTGAATATGTTCATCTATTCCTTTTTGGATTTTACAAACTGTATAAACCAATATAATCCTATCCAAGGCAGTACATAACGAGTTGTCCATTCAATAAGACCAAAAATGTAATAAGAAGGGCGATACCCCATTGAATCCATAACAAAAGATACTACTAACAATCCTAATGTACCGTATAATAAATACTTCATTTATTTTCCTCTCCTTCTTGTGGTAAACTCCCCTTTAGTTTAAGTGAAATATTTCACAAACACTTATATTTTCTATTATCACTTTAACATAAATTTGCCAATTTATTCTCAAAATCTTGGGACCTACTCTTTAACAAAATGGCCCTATTAACAAAGAAATGGCGCAATCCATATTACAGAATTGCGCCTGATTGTTGAAGATTATTTTTATTGAATAGTATCGTTGTACTGTGGAGTAAAAGATGCAGTTGTAAATCACAGCTATTGTTCAACTATATCCACTTTTCTAGCCTTGGTTGAGATAAAACACTTTATATATTTATCTAATGGTCTACTTCCGCCAAAGTCATCTTCATATAGACCAGTTATGACAAAGCCAGCATTAATTTGTCCTTGAATTTGATCCTCTAATGTGTGCCCAAACTCAATCGGATTTTTTGCCTTAAGATATTCTTCAGATTCTCTTTCGGTTAAGTTGTCTAAAGAAGTTGATGGAATAGAGTTTTTAACAACCAAGTTACCCTTCATATCTTCTTTGTCATCAAAAATAAAAAGAAGAGGATTAGTGAACCCTGCAATTAAAACACCATTATCTTTTAGAACTCTTGATGCTTCTTTCCAAACAGGAGACAAATTTTCAACAAATAAATTAGATACTGGGTGAACTATAATATCAAACTGTTGATCATCAAAGAAATGTAAGTCTGTCATACTTCCTTGTATAGTTGTAATTTTAAGTCCATCTCTTTCAGAAACGAATTTATCTTGGTCTAATTGTTTTGCAGATAAATCAACAACTGTAACGTCAGCACCTGCTGCGGCTAATACTGGTCCTTGTTGACCCCCTCCAGATGCTAAACAAAGTATTTTCTGTCCCTCTAATGATTTGGGTAACCACTCTCTTGGAACATATTTTGTAGGCGTAGTCCTTATCCCCCAATACCCATCTTTACTCTTTTTAATTATTTCTTCATTAATAGGTTTGGTGTATACAGCACCATCTTCAACCTTCTTGTCCCAAGCATCGCTATTTTGCTTTAATGGATCCATTTAGTAGCCCCCTAATATGTTTTTTTAGTTTCCCTGCTTCATTACATTGAAATATATCTTCATGGCTCCCCTTACTTTAACAGTTATATTACCTATGATTTGAAGTAATTCAATTTTCAGAATTGTTTTTGGTGTTTTTTTTATGCTTGAATTTTAAGTTCATCTATCTTTAATTATATAACTTTATGTTTATGGCAAACTAAATATGTAGGGGACGGCAGTTAATTTATGAGGGCCCCGCGGGGCCCTCATAAATTAAAAAACGCCACTTGCTAACTTCTCAAAATAACTTTAAACTCCTCGTTGGACCAACAACGTTTGACAGGAGGATATTAGGAGATGTTAGAAGTGACTCAGATAGATTATATCAGACGCGAAGTGAATCAGAAAGGCAATAATTATTCCAGTGTAGCTACCAGGGTCGAAGTGGACCCACGTACAGTAAGGAAATATGCCAATCAAGAAGAGTTTCAAGTGAAGTTGCCACAAAAGAGGAAAGCAAGAGTGATGGATCCAGTGAAACCTATCATAGATAAATGGATTGGTGAAGATCTGAAGAAGAAAAGGAAGAATCATAGAACAGCTAAAAGAATGTATGAGCAGTTGGGGGAATTTCATAGTTTCAGAGGCTCCGAGAGATCTGTCCGTGACTATGTTTCGAAACGGAAAAAGGAGTTAAAAGATTATCAAGAAGGTGTAGCTCTACCACTAGAGTCTTTCCCAGGAACAGCTCAAGTGGACTTTGGTACAGCATCATTTAAGTACCAATCAAAAATCATTGATTTGCCATATTTGGTTGTGTCCTTCCCTTTTAGTAACACCTTTTATTTTCAAGTATTTCCTTCGGAAAATACAGAATGTTTACTTGAAGGATTACAACGTATATTTCGTCATATCGGTGGCGTTCCAACAACTATTCGATTCGATAACTTGTCACCTGCGGTCTCAAAAATCATGGGAAAAGGAGCACGGAAACTGACCGATACCTTCGAAAGGTTTGTCTTACACTACGGTTTCCGATATGAGTTTTGTAATCCAGGAAAGGGAAATGAAAAAGGGCACGTAGAAGCGATGGTTAAATACGTGCGGAACAATTTTCTTTTGCCTGAATGTACGGTGGCTAACTTAGATCACTTTAATAAGACGCTTTGGAATAAGGCAGAGGAAGACCGGCATCGCGTGCATTATAAGAAGCAGATACTTCAATCAGAGTTATATAAAGAAGACCAAAGTAAGTGGCTTCACCTTCCTGAGAAAGATTTTGAATGTGCTTATTACCAGGAAATGAAGGCTGATAAGTATGGCATTGTGAGTTTGGACAATAAGGAATATTCTACCTCTCCGAGGTTTGCGAAACAAAGAGTAAAAACACGTCTTACCTTTAATACTGTCGTGGTATTAAATGAAGACAATGAACCCATTGTCACGCATTCTCGGCTATATGGTGTGAAGCGAAAATCGATGATATGGCAGCCTTATCTTGAATTATTATCAAAACGTCCGAAAGCTATTAAATATTCAAGCTTATATGATCAATTCCCTTATGCTTGGTCTCAATACTTAAAAGATTGCACAGAAGAGGAACGGAAAATGGGGTTACGTTTACTAGCGAAACTCTTAAAAAATGATGATTTCACATTACTGAACAAAGCGCTCCAATTGGCTTCCTCTCATGGTCATCCTAGCGCAGATCAAATTAAGCACTGTTTTTATTCGTTAATGAATCAAGACCGTTCTCATATGGAAATTACTCCTCGTATGAAGGTGCCCGTCTTGCCCAACGCATCTCGCGGCCTTTCTCATTATGATGCCTTTTTTCAAGAAGGAGGTGATCGTAAATGAAAGAGCAAATCGAATCCTACGCCAAACAGTTGAAGCTTAGCTGGATTCGTGAACATTATCATGAAATTGAAGCTGAAAATAACCAAGAGTACTTATTGAAGCTATTTGAAATGGAAGCTAAAAATCGTGAAGAGCGAAAGATTAACTTACTATTAAACCAAGCTCAGTTGCCGAAAACAGGAACGTTGCCTTTTCAATGGGAGCATATACAAATTCCACAAGGAATTGATCAAGAAACGATATTAAATGGGGATTTTATTAAAGAGCAAGAAAACCTCATTTTATACGGAGGAGTTGGTACAGGGAAAACCTATTTGGCGGCATTGATATCCTTAAATGCCATACACAGGTTTGGCAGTCGGGTGAAGTTTTTTACAGTGGCAGCTTTAGTTAATAAGTTAATAGAAGTCAACCAACAAGGAACTCTTCCGAAGTTCATGAAGATGATTGAAAAGCTGGATCTTTTGGTGCTCGACGAATTAGGATATATCCCCTTAAATAAAGAAGGTGCAGAACTGTTATTTCAAGTGATATCTATGTGCTACGAAAACCGTAGTCTATTAATAACAACTAACCTTCAATTCGGTCAATGGAACCATGTTTTCGGTGATCCCATTCTAACAGAAGCCGTTATTGACCGATTGATTCATCATTCTCATTTATTAATGTTTACGGGAGAAAGCTTTCGATACAAAGAATCTTTATTACAACAATAACTAGAGACGGCAAGTGGCATGCATTTTTAATTGCCATTCCATACATTTTTTACTTGCCAAATACAAACTTTATCATCTTTAATCTCATCAAATGTGCAAACAGAAGAGGAGCATATGCAGGCATACTTCCCCCTTTAAAGATATTCATTACTGATTCTTTACTTCAATAACCAAAATAGCAATCCCTGTTTCTTCAAGAATTGCACCAGTTAGTTAAAGAAGGATAAAATAACGTTGACGTTGAATTATATATTAAATAATCAAGGGCATTTAATGGTTAAATCAAAAACTAAAGGAGTATTCTAATGAATAATATTTTTGAGGTCACGTATACAGATGAATTATTAAATCGTATCGAAAACTTAAACGTAAATTCACAATCAGAATGGGGAAAAATGGATGTCGCTCAAATGTTAGCTCATTGCTCGTCTTTCCAAGATATCGCAATGGGATATTCTTTACCCCCAAGAGGTTGGTTAGGGTTATTAGTAGGTCGATTTGCAAAACCCATTTTTTATAATGACAAACCTTTACCCCACAATATGTCTACTATTCCATCCATTGTAATTACAAGTAAAAAAGAATTTGAAATAGAAAGAGAAAAACTGAAACAAAAAATTATTACATTTCAAAAGAATGGACCAGAGGCTTGTACAGGTCATCCACATCCTTTTTTCGGAAAATTCACTTCCGAACAATGGGGAAAAGGAATCTACAAGCATCTTGACCACCATTTAAAACAATTTGGTGTTTAATGCAGGAGTTTAATTATACCGTACCATCTTAAAGTAACCTGCGTCGTTACTGTTAGTACATTTCACAAAGTAGGCTAAAAAGTGAAGACCTTTTGCTGCTCAGTATAAAGGCTACTACGTACTGACAGTTACTCCACAATCTGGTCCTATTCACAAAGAAAGGGCCAATTCTTATTACAGATTCGCGCCTGTTTGTTTAATAAGTATCTAAAGACAGTTAGAGTCCATTTAGCAATATTAAAAGGTATAATTTATTCCTCCACTGCCATCCCAAATTCCACGACTTTTACGGATATATAAAATTTGTCCAATATGATAAGCATTATGTAAATTGATATAAGTAAGGTTTTCAGAACACTTTTTTAGATGCGCCTCATCAGAACTCTCAATCACATTTTCCCAATCAGTCATAGTTTTAAATATTTGTTCAACAAGTATCGTCCAACTTGTTTTCTGCAAATCACTAAACGTTACCTTATTGTCCGATACATTAACATTATTGGCTATTCCTTTAAAACGATTTAATTCCAATTGATTATAAAAATACAGATGATTAACAATCTCCAGAATTGAGTTTGTAGAGTCTTTGCTTTTGCAAGAGGCTTGTTCAGAACTCAGACCTTCTAATGCAGTATTCAAAGAAACAAACCAAGTATCTCTATAATGACAAGCTCTAAATTGGTTCAATAAAAGTTCTTTTATATTCATTTTTTCCCTCCTATCTCGAATTCACATTACATTATAGACAAAAATTACGAAAATCTTCTTCAACAAATAGAGTTTAAGTGAAAAAATTCACAAACTATTAGTTTTTCTATTATCATATTAACATAAATTTTCCAATTTAATTTCAAATTATAAAGAACCTACTTCTTCAAAAAACAGGCCATATACACACAAAAAGAAAGGACGCAAATCTTATTACAGATTTGCGCCTGATTGTTGCAGAAAGAATTGATAAGAATTAGGTACTAAAAGTCAGCTTGCTTGTTGAACTAACGCCCTGTTAGTGCAACAACTAACATTGACAAATCATTAAATGATTCCCATCTAGGTCTTTAAAATTGAACCAATGATTATGTTCAATTTTTGTTATGATTTCAACATTTTTGCTTTTCATATATTGATAAGCTTGTTCTATATTATTTGTATTTAAATGAAAAGGTGGTGCTTTATAGGTATTTTCCTCTGAAAATATTTTGCTATCTAATACGATACCTGTTCCTTTCATAGGTAATACGTATAAATGACCAAATAAAATCTCACCATCTGCAGGTAACTCTAATATCTCACAATACCAGTCACGTGCTCTTTTAATGTCACTAACCGGAATAAATGTAGTTCCGATTTGATTTAAAATTGGTTTTGACTTCATAAAATCTCCCTCCTATTCACAATTATTTTACATAATTTTGGTTTCCTATCTGCTATTTTCCTTGTTGCATTAACCTACCTGTTTAGTGCCCTTACAGGAGCAACAGCTTGTTCAACTATTGCTTCAAAATTTAAACCAAGTTAAATTTCTTTTTATCAAATGACCGTACAAATAAAATTCCTGCGAGAACGTTCAAAATAACTTGAATTACAAGCCTGGAAATAAAACTAATTAAAAAATTATGAGGAAACAGGATTAACCAATATTGTGGGAACGAAAACTAATAAAATTAAAATAACTACAAAACTAAATTGTAACCAGTTAACCCTTACTTTCTTAGAAAACACTTTAATTACCCTTTTAGTCTCAATCAAAATGCCAAATACGAAATACAAAACACTTAATAAAATTGAATAAATTAAAATCCATTTAACATTGAAAAAATCAAGCATCTCTTTATATTTCGGAAAAATTAGGCTATTAGCATTAAGATAATATCAAATTATAATAGATAAGACCGTTGTTTTTTTCACATAAAACCCCTTCTTATTATTGAAGTAAGTTCCCCGTTAGCACCAAGGAGCAACAGTTTGTTGAACATCTTATTTACCTTTCTTTATCTCTTCAAGTAGTTCTATAATTCTTTTGCTTTGATTTGATTGCTCTTTCAGTTGCCCTACAATTGTATCTACACCTATAACAACAAGTAGTAATAAAATCCACATATAAATTCCCACATTAACAAATTTAATTACATTATTGTATAATAAATATTTCAGCCCTTCTGCAAGAATTCTCCCCTTTAGCATTCCTGTAGATCGTTATTTATCAGGTTTGATAAAAAAAGAGCTCCTCAGTAAAATGATTATAGACACGAACACAAATCATTCTAAGGAGGAAGCTCTAAATGAAGTATAAAATGCAATACAAACAAAATCAATTGATTGAAAGAATTTCAGACAGTCATCTCGTTGTTGGTGTTGATATTGCCCAACATATTCATGTGGCTCGTGCAGTGAATTTCCGCGGTATTGTTGTAGGTGATCCCCTATCCTTTGAAATAATGAGGTTGGATTTCATAGGTTAAAAGTGTGGATCAACGAGTTAAAACGTAAAAACAAATTACAATCAACGATCGTGGGGATGGAACCAACGGGACATTACTGGACCAATTTGTCTAAGTGGCTATTAAATCAAACCATTGAGGCTGTCACAGTCAACCCTCATTTAGTCAAACGTAATAAAGAAAATCGGGATAATACCCAATCCAAGAGTGATAAAAAAGATGCACTCGTCATCGCTGATATGGTCAAAAATGGCTATTATACCTTCATTCACAAGACGCCTGAATCCTTCGAAAAGCTCCAAGTATTGATGTCGAATCGAGACGTTGTTGTCAAACGACTGGTCAGTTCCGTGAACCAAATCAATCGCTGGGTAGATGTCGTCTTCCCTGAGTTGCGAGAAGTTTTCAAAAACGTGACATGTAAAGGAGCCATTGCGACACTTCGGTTATTTCCTACTCCAGGAGAACTTAAAAGCATATCTCCGGAAGACATTGTTCAAGGTTGGAGATCAACCATGAAGAGACAGCCTGGGTTCCAGAAAGCCCGTCTACTAAGTGAATTAGCTAAAGAATCTATCGGTAGCCAGACAGCAATCGATGCGTATACCTTTCACTTATCACAATTACTAGAGGAATACGATCTTGCTTCCATACAACTCGAAAGAGTGGAAAACGAAGTCACGGAGTGCTTGAACCAGATCCCTTTCGCTATGAAACTACTGGCCATGAAAGGTATTAGTAAAATCTCACTATCTGGCATATTAGGCGAAGCTGGTGATCTAAGTGGATTCGCTCATGGAAATGCTTTACTGCGACATGCAGGTTTACATCTAGTAGAAGCAAGCTCTGGTAAATGGAAAGGAAAGGTGGTGATCTCTAAACGAGGAAGGTCCCGCCTACGGCGCTTTCTTTACTTAGCAACCTTGAGTCTTGTCATGAACAACCCTGAGTTCAAAGATCTTCACTACAATAATATTCATGTCAAGAAAATGAAAGGGATGAAATCTATCATGAAATTGATCGGTAAACTGGCAAGAATATTGGTAAGCATGGCCCGTCGGAATGAATCCTATTGCCCAGAAAAAGTACAAGCCTCAACTTCTATAGCTGCATAATGACGAAGACAGATTATTTTATACCCTAATCACCTTTTAAAAATTTTGAATGTTGGCTTATTCGCAGGATCCAAAGAAAGCACGGAGTACTGGATGACTTAAACAAAAGGGCTATGACCCATACCTTTAGCAAAACCGGCCTCCACCCCTTGGATAGGCGTGACGAAGGAATGAGAGGGCTTATTTATAAGACCCGTTGAGACATGGGAGGGCTAGCCTCCAGGGGCGGCGTGGAGAATACGTGCAGAATATGGTAAAAAATGGAGTTTCATCTAACTCCTTTATTCAAGCACGCCTTCATGTAGCTTAAACCATCATCACTCATTCCAATCCTCCGCTGTTCCCTTATGAAGGGTTATGGAATCCTGCGAATAAGTGAGTATTCAAGAGATATAACAATCACACTGAGGGAGTTTAAGTGAAAAAAATTCACAAATTATTGGGTATTCTATAATCATATTAACATAAATTTAGCAATTTAATTTCAAATTTTAAAGAACCTACTTCTTCGACAATATGGCCCTATTCACAAAGAAAGGACGCAATTCTTATTACAGAATTGCGCCTGATTGTTGAAGATCATAGCTTAAACCTTATTCAAGATAAGCCCAGTTCATTTGAATAAGTTAAATACCCATGTCAGAATACAAATTTTTTAAAATTGAACTCTAAATAATACTCCTTGATATCAAATCTTTGCGGCGATACACACTTAATACGATTCCAATTAAAAACGCATTAAACAGAGTTGGCATCAATCCATAGCTGATAAAAGGCAAGGATATAGAGGTGATTGGGAATAAGCCTAGTATCATTCCAACATTATAAATGAACTGGACTACATAAAGCGTCATTCCACCAACAAGAAGTAATTTACCATAAGGGCCATTTATTTTATGGGATATGACCATCATCCTTGCTACAAAAAAGGAAAGAATCATAACAAGAATAATTGCAAACAAATACCCATAATAGTAAGTCAAACTTGCAAACACAAAATCAGTATGTGCAGCCTGAATGAACTCTATATTTCCAGTTGTACCAAACCACCCTGCTGAAGACATTAGCTCTTTTAAACGTAAATACATATAACCTGGACCATCTGCGTAATTTCCTGGCTTTAAAAACCCTAAAATTCTAGCCAACTGGTATTCCTTTACAGAGGACCAGAAAAATAATCCACCGATGATAGATAAACAAATTGGTACACCTGTAATCATCAGTGCCTTTTTCTTACCTAACTTACTCCACCAAAGCATAACGAATACCATCATGATATAGATAAAGGTTGTTGAGAGATTTGGTATAGTTAAAAATAGGTAAAAAGAAAATAGATACAAAATCCCAAGATGCCAAACTTTTAACCTACTGTTATTGAAAAATGAAGCCCAAGCTAGAAAAAAGAATGGTACGGCCATTAAGCATTCAATTGTAATGGGTCCAATTTTTATTAAAGGTTCTCCATTGATTGTAGTGTTTGGAAAATAGCTTATCATTGACAGGGTGAGTACTCCAATTATGTAAAACAGCCATCCAAGTCTCTCTAATTTCCGATAATCAATCATCATCATCCCAAAAGCTGTCGCAACACCTAGAATAACAAAAATCACTTTATTTTTTAGGAAGTGATTCACATCCATAAATCCTGCATCCCCAAGAGATACGATCGGCAAGAAACCTAGACCCATAACGGTCACTAATAAAATAATAATCATCCAATCAACCCTTGGCCGATGAAGTTTGTTCAGTTCCTGACCGATTTTGATTGGGCTTCCCATTTGTTGAACTGCTTTGTCTTCTGCATCTACCTCACTTAAACCTTTCTCTATCCATGTGTTCTTAGCTTTCTTCAAATGAAATGCTAATTCAGTTGCCACAAATTTCTTTGCTTCCTTTGATTTAATATGATTGGTGACTTCTTTTAAAAAGTTATTCCCTCTTTTTTTCAATTTTGTCTCACTCCTGTATCAATTCTTTTAATATAAATCGTTTCTTTGTAGAATTTTTTTCTGCCTTCCGTAATATCTTTTTTCCCTTATCATTTAATTGATAATATTTAGCTTCTGAATGATCCCAACTTGATTTGATAAGGTGATTCTTTTCTAGACGATGTAACAAGGTGTATAAAAAGCCTTCATTTCCTTCGAATTTTTGAATACCTCTCCCCCGTAATAGCTGTGCCAATTCGTATCCTGTTTTTTCATGAATGAGAAGTTGTAAAACTGCTAAAAAGATATCTTCTTCATTTTCGTATGGTTTATTGATTTTTTCGTATACCTGCTTACGATGCTGCTCTGAAAAATTCAATTGTTTAAAGGTTGTTTTATCCATTGATTTTCGTAGCCCTTTTAATCGATCTTCCATTTGATTATTCCTCCAATCCTTTCTTCAGAAGTTCCTTTGCTCTTCTAAGTCTAGTTTTAATAGTGTTTTCCTTCACTTCTATTACCATAGCAATATCTTTAATTGGCAATTCTTCAAAATAAAAGAGATAGATCACTTCTCGATATTTTATTGGTAAGTTCATTACTGCAGAAGCCAGCCTATGATCCTCATCATTTTGAATAACAGTCTGTTCAACACTTTCTTTTTGAATCCCAGTATACGAAGATTCATTTTCTGTAACGATTACCTTTTTGTTATACCAACTTTTTATATAGTCCTTACAATGATTAATTGCAATTCTCCACAACCATGTTCTTAACTTTGATTTTCCCTTGTATGTATGAAGAGATTTGTAACATTTAACAAATATATCTTGGGTTAAGTCCTCAGCGACTTCTTTATTATTTACATATGAATAAACAAGCTGTAAGATCTCCTGTCCATACTTGTTCATTATCTCACCTATAAGTTCTTCCTTATCTTCTATTTCAAACACCTCTGCTGTTAATTCATCCACATCAGTTCCTCCTTCCCATTTATTAGACGACGTACTCCATTGAAAAGTTTTTTAAATATTCTTAAAAGAAAAACGGCTGGCAATAGCCATACCGTTTGTTTAATAAGCCTTACTCAATTAAATGGCCCTATTCACAAAGAAAGGACACAATTCTTATTACAGAATTGCGCCTGTTTGTTGAAGATATAATTGATAGGAGTTAGGTACTTAAAGGTAGCTTGCTTCTTACAATAACGCACTCCCTTTAGTAGAAGTGTAATATTTCACAAACTTAATCAAAAAAATCATGCTTTATTTTAATAGGAAACGAACATCATCAAGATATTTAATACAGAAGTTTTCTACAACAAAAGGAATTGTTTTAGACAGGTATTCAAATTCCTCATGGTTCTTAGATAGTAAAGCAAAATTCCGAATAATTTGCCACAAGAAAAATGCTTCCAACACCTCATGATAATCTCTTTGTAATTTACGCTTTTTTTGATAAAAGTGTATAAATTTATTTTGATTATCAGGATTAATATGTAAGAAAGTTTCAGCAATATCAAATAAATAAAAACCGAAACCACAACAAGAAAAATCAATAGCATATGCAGTTCCATTGTCTAATACATAATTGCTTTCGTGAAGATCTGAGTGGATCATTCCCCAAGTGTTTGAATTAATATCTTGTATATCTATGATAGGGATAATCTTATTCGTGACCTTTTGGAAAATCTTATAGTGTTCTGAAGTTAAAACATCAACCTGAATTAAAGTCGATAATTCCTCAGATGAAATTAATAAGTGTTCAGTATTGAAAATTGGTCTTGAAAATGATTCTGGTACACTCCAATTAGTAGAATGTTCATGTAGAGTGACCATTAAATTTGCTAACTCTTCTATCTCCTGAGTAGTTGGTTGTTCTTGTAGTAATTCTCCCTCAATCCAACTTTGTAACGTCCAGAAGGAATGATTACCTTTGACGTTGAAAGTGGTGACGAATTCACCATCTACATTTTTTATAGGACTTTGCACTTTCAAGTTAGTATCTTGATTAATTGCTGTGAGCCACATCAGCTCAGATTCAATCATAGATTTAGAATTGCTTCCTAAATGGAGTTTTAATAAATATTTACCGCTTAACGTATCAACACGGAATGTAACATTATCACTTCTTCCTAAAAAAACTACATTTTTCACATCTATGTTATATAAACGTTTTATTTCTTGTTCAACTATTTGAACACTCGGTGTTTCAATATTCATATGTCTCCCCCTTAAACGATAAGCGTTTAATTATACATTCATTATTTATTCCAGAAAACCCTTTTATTTCAGTACGCTTCTATTCAAGAATTCTGCTCCTTCTATTTAACATTAATTTCCTTTTTATTAACACGAAAAAAAAGCATTGAAGAAATGCTTCCGTTAGTTAAACATAAAGACTTACACATAAAAGTATAGGTGCTATATTTAGTAAGATAGAAACAATTGTCAAAAACCATAATACCCTTCCATAATTAGGTACTTCCCCTAAAAGTGACCAATCTTCCTTTTTTTACCCACTCCGATACCAGACTGTATTCTGCACAAAGTGTTAATGCTGTATATGATAATCCTAACGCCATAGCAAGCTTATAATCCTTTCCTGCTTTATACATATAAAGATTTATAAAAGTTGTCACTATTGCAATAACCCCCAATATTATCCCCATAACTATACCTCCATATATTTTTATTTATGTCGTGTAATAATACTAATGTGCGTCATCTCAATTTTTTGTATTACTTTTTTAAGACATTAATACGTCAAATCTATAGTAAATGCTCTTCCTTTTGTGATTTCTTATTGAACAAACCTTTCCTATAAGCGAAAAATTTCACAAACTATTATATTTTCTATTACCACATTAACACAAATTCCCCATTTCATTTTCAAAATTTTAGGAACTACTCTTCATCTATCTGGTCCTATACACATAGAGATGGACGCAATTCTTATTAAAGATTTGCGCCTGATTGTTGCAGATAGAATCGTTAGGATTAGTACTAAAAAGCAACTAACTCTTACACTAACGCTCTCCCGTTTCTTTAAATAAGATTATTCACAATTTCATCTTTTCTAAAACGTTTGTTTTTTGATAGCTTCTAAGTGCTCTTTACCAATTAACTACTAAATAACCTTCAACGAATGTAAATATTCTTCAATTTCAAGATTTGTTATATGAAAATACTCGTTTTGATGCCTACCATAGTTAAAAAAACCATGTTCCATACCTTCAAATGTTTTTAATGTTATGTCATTTCCCTCTTGCTTCATCAGTTTAATAAATTCTTTATTGTGTTCATAATCTATATCCGATGTACCACACATCCATAAAGTTTGTGGCAAACAATTTTTAATATTATGTATGGGTGATATTTCTATAGCTCTTTCAAGCAATTCAGGATAGCGCCTGCTCATTATATCAACACCATCCATGACTCCTGAAAAAACAACTAGAACATCTGGAACATGATTTGTTCTTTGATTATCATAATCGTGTTCATCATTTAAATCATCAAACATAATAGAAGACACAGTAATATATGCACCAGCGGAAGAACCACATACAACTACCTTGTTTGGATCTACTTCCAAATCAGAGGAATTTCTCCTAACCCATCGTACTGCAGATTTAACATCATAAATTGATTGGGTTGGTAAAAAACCTTCATCAGAGCCGTTTCGATAATCAACACATATTGCAACCATACCCTTAGATGAAAAATAATCTGCTTGATGTTGGAATTGTACAGGGGTTTTTGGGTCCTTTTTAAAGCTAGCCCCATTAAAAAATAGAATAGCTGGTTTGTCTTTCTGCTTTGACAGTGGCTCAAATATATACAATTTTAAACTTCTTTCCTCTACTACTTTGTAAATTTTTTCAGTTACAGGATAATCAAACTTAATTTTTTTCATTGTAACCCTCCTATACACTTACAATACTTCACAAACTCTTATATTCTCTATTATCACATTAACATAAATTTTCCAATTATAACTTTTATTTGTTATGATCTTTTGATAAAAAAAATATATTGATCTTCCACCATATGGCCCTATACATAAAGAAAGAACGCAATTCTTATTAGAGATTTGCGCCTGATTGTGGAAGATAGTATCGATAGGAATTAGGTACTTAAAGGCAACTAGCTTCTTGCACTAACGCACCCGTTAGCTGAATAAGGAAATTAATTGTATCATCGTAATTTATCATTCAAAAGTATTAGCGTTATTATCTAAGTTCCTTACCCTTAATAAATATTCTCTTATCTTATTTTCATATTCCAAAGGATATGTATAACCTAAATTCTCTCCGACTTCTTTACTTAATCTACTAAAAAGGTCCGCAGTCTTATAAAGAGCATTCCAATTATCCTCGATATTCGCACCAACAAATGTCTTCTCAAGTTCTTCCCAAGTTGGCTTATCTAAATATCTTTTAAACCATCTTCCACATTTATTAGGATTTATTTTCCAATCGTATTTTACTCCTAAATACCATTCAATCACTTTTTGTAAATAGTTAAAGCGAATTATATTATCGAGCATAAACTTAACAAAATATAATTCATCACGCCAAAGACTATTTGCAACGTAGGCTGTATCTCCCCAAAAGCTATTCATAATTTCAGAATATTCTTCTTCAGTTGGTTTTTTAGTTATAAACGCTGTATAAGATGGAGGTTTTATATCTTTAGTAAGGTTATCTTTATCAAGTAACACTTTATAACCATTGTCATACTCAGGTGGCAATTGAGTTTCATTAGCAAGTTTATTTACTGACTCATTCGTAGATATTTGAAAATCAATCTTTGTCCCATCTTCATAAAGAACAAGACGAGTAATCCAGTTTTCATTTTCGACTGCTTTCAAGGGAACACGTTTTATAATTGTTCCGAACTTTTCCAACCATTTGTCACTATTTAAAAAAGGACGTAAATCTTTTACAAAGAGTTCAAAGTCATAATCAGTAAACATATCTTTAATGGCATTAGAGTTTGCACGGGAACTTGTTAGAATAATTGTACGAATTTCTTCATTGTTTTTAGCCCAGTCAAGTAACTGACCAAACATTTCTTCTTCTTTTTTCACTGTTATCACCTCTTTATAACTTTTACATTTATATATAAATACCACTTAATCCTTCATTTTCTTATTACACTAAACTGCTCATTAGTTAAATAAAAAATCTTATCTCCTTATTGAAGGACTCTCCCCGTTTGTTTAAGTGAAATATTTTACAAACTCTTATATTCTCTATCATCATGTTAACATAAGTTTCCAATTATCACTTTTATTTGTAATGATTTTCGGATAAAAAATCACACTGATCCTCGACAATCTGGCCCGATTGCTGAACAAGAAAAAATCTTGCATATCAACTTTTGATCAAACTTTATTTCAAATCTACATTTAACATAATTAACTGATTTTGTGAAATTTAAGTAGTTAAACTAAACTGCTTCGTTCAAAAGGACATCCTAAAATATTTAATAAATATTTTCTTAAGAAACAATTACTTTACTTAATGATACATAAAATTTATGAACACACTGCTCGCATATACATAGTCCTAATGCCTTAAACAATTTCAGCAATTAAGACTACCAATTAATATGGCATAACCTTTTACCCGTATCTATTTTCAAAACGATCTTATTATTTATTTTTTGCATAAACAGTTTTGGTAGAATAAATTTAAGAAGAACAAAAAAAGTACCTAAAAGGTACTAATGTACGGAACATGTTTAATTCAATTAACCGTTATAACACTTTAATTCATTTCTTAATAAAGCATAAGGTTTCCTAAAATAAAATAAAGCATAAGCTTTCCAAACGGAAAACTTATGCTTTATGTCACACACAATAAAAAACCACCAAATATGTATTTGGTGGAGACGGTGGGAATCGAACCCACGTCCAGAGATAACGCAACTTAAGCATCTACGAGTGTAGTCAGTTTATTAGCAATTCGCCGTCATTTCAGCCAACTAACAGGCTTCTGTGAGGCTAACCTGATTCATCTCTTCCTATTGCCCTCAGGTGGAGAGCGCAAGGCGTATCCCACTTAGAGTGAGTCCCTATTCCTTCACATGGGTGATGAAGGGAGGAACCGCTAACAGGGTTATTACGCCGCTGCTAAAGCGAAATCGTTATCTTGTTTGCCAACTGTAGGCGATGGGCGTTTTATACGAGGACACCCAGCTCGACTCGCCACTTAAGCACGACCTATCCCTGTCGAATCCAGAACGTCCCCCTGTAAGGTGAGAACATCAAGGATATATAGAGGGAATGTCCAAATTTTCTTTGAACAATCGCTTATATTTATTTTCCTTAACAACAATTCTTATTATAACACATGAGTATGTGTGGTCAACTGGAAAGCTTCGCCACCTCTAAGGAACCTGTCTATTCTCTTCCAAGCTGGTTATCCTTGAAGGCCCGCTGCATTTCACGCTTCGCATCTTTCTGTTTCAAGTCTTCGCGCTTGTCGTATTTCTTCTTTCCTTTACCTAGTCCGATTAACACCTTTGCTACACCGTTTTTAATATAAATCTTTAATGG
Organism: Salipaludibacillus neizhouensis; assembly: GCF_002886185.1. GTDB lineage: Bacteria > Bacillota > Bacilli > Bacillales > Salisediminibacteriaceae > Salipaludibacillus > Salipaludibacillus neizhouensis. The sequence goes on along the minus strand of NZ_KZ614147.1, from coordinate 1,309,338 downwards.
AACGAGAGTATACCCTTTTTGATAGCTCTGTCCTATTAGCGTATTAATTTGTTTACGATGCAACAAAAGCTTGCGCGTCCGGACAGGATCGTGATTATATCGATTTCCCTGCTCATAAGGGCTAATATGCAAATTATGAAGATAAACTTCTCCTTGAGAAACTCTAGCAAAGGAGTCTTTTAAATTTGCACGTCTGTTTCGAATCGATTTGATTTCCGTGCCAGTCAGTACCATTCCTGCCTCATACGTCTCTTCAATATGAAAATCGTGTCTGGCTTTCTTATTTTGTGCGATAAGTTGTCCTTCTGCTGCCATTTTTCCTGCATCCTTTCCCTCTATCTCGTAAACTAATCATACCAAAATTCCCCTGTTGCTTCAATCAGGAGAATAAGAAAAAAGGCATAGCCTTCTTTTATTAAATAATCAAAGCCCATCTCAATGATGAGCTTTGCCACTTCTATATGTTACTTCTTTTTCTTCTTACCTCTATTTCGTTTGCCCTTTGGTGCATCTTCGTGGAACGCTTTATTCTTTCTCTTTCTCTTACGACCGCTTGTTTTGTCGCCTGGTTTTTTATCTTCACTCGTAGCTAAGCCACCAAGTCGACGCTTTTTACGGTTACCGCCTTCAATGACTTTTGGACGGTCATTACTTCTTTCTTTACGCTTCTTCATGCCTACAACTTCAAAGTCGATGATGCGTTCTTCGACATTCACATTTGTCACGCGGACTTCCATCTCATCACCAATACGGAACACATTACCTGTGCGCTCTCCGATCATGGCATATTGTTTCTCATCGTAATGGTAATAGTCATCCGTCAAATAGCTGACGTGTACTAGGCCTTCAATCGTGTTTGGCAATTCAACAAACAAACCGAAGTTTGTCACACCACTGATAATTCCTTCGTATTCTTGTCCGATTTTGTCTTCCATATACTGGACTTTCTTCAGCTCATCTGTTTCTCTGGATGCATCTTCTGCACGACGTTCCATTTCAGAGGAGTGCTTCGTAATTTCCGGAAGCTTCTCGTTCCACTTTTCGATCGTCTGATCATCCGTTTTCTTCTCGATCAAATACGTCCGAATTAATCGATGTACAATCAAATCGGGATAACGGCGGATTGGGGATGTAAAATGAGTATAGAAATCCGCAGATAAACCGAAGTGACCAATATTCTCCGGATCATATTTTGCTTGTTTCATGGACCGAAGCATGACTGTACTAATCACCGCTTCTTCTGGTTCCCCTTTTACTTGTTCAAGTAACTCTTGTAATGCTCGAGGGTGAATCGTATTCGATGTTCCTTTAACCATATATCCAAAGTTTGTGATGAACTCCAAAAATTTGTTTAGTTTTTCTTCATCTGGATCTTCGTGAATACGATAGACGAAAGGTACTTTCATCCAATGGAAGTGTTCCGCAATCGTTTCGTTCGCCGCAAGCATAAATTCTTCGATAAGACGTTCCGCTACACTTCGCTCACGCATTACAATATCCGTTACAGTACCTTCTTCATCAACCTTGACCCCTGCTTCTTTAAAATCAAAATCGATAGCACCACGACTGAAACGCTTATTTCTTAAAATTTCCGCTAACTCTTCCATACCCTTGAAAAATGGAATAAGTGACTCATAACGTTTTGAAACTTCTTCATCTTCTTCTAAAAGAATTTTGCGAACATCTGTATAAGTCATTCGTTCGTTTGTTTTAATGACTGATTCAAAAATGTCGTGATTGACGACTTCTCCTTTTGGTGAAAACTCCATCTCACACGATAAAGTCAACCTGTCTACTTGAGGATTTAGGGAACATATCCCATTGGACAACCGGTGCGGAATCATTGGAATAACGCGGTCAACTAAGTAACAGCTTGTTGCTCTCTCATAGGCTTCTTTATCGATCGCCGAACCTTCCTTCACGTAATGAGTCACATCAGCAATATGGACGCCTAATTTGTAGTTTCCGTTGTCGAGTTTTTTCACTTGAACAGCATCATCCAAGTCTTTTGCATCTGCTCCGTCAATTGTAACGATTGTTTCATCGCGCAGGTCACGACGCCCCTCTAAATCTTTAGGATCTATCTCATCCGGTACTCTATCGGCATGATCAATGGCTTCCTGAGGGAATTCACCGGGTAACCCATGTTTATGAATGATGGAAAGAATATCGACTCCTGGATCATTTTTATGACCAAGAACCTTCACAACATGTCCTTCTGCGCTCTTTCGATCTTCCGGGTATTTCGTGATTTCTACGAGCACTTTATGACCATCTACAGCCCCTAAAGCTTGATTTTTCGGGATAAAAATATCGTTTGGTATCCGTTTGTCATCGGAAACGACAAAGCCGTAATGCTTATCATCGACATACGTACCTACCGTTTGTGTAACTCCTCGTTCTAAAATACGAATAATCGTTCCTTCTGGACGGGAGCCATTTGATTTTTGCTGCAATCTTACAAGTACTTTATCCTTATTCATCGCTGAGTTCATTTCTGAACCGGAAATATACACATCATCCATGCCTTCTTCTGTTTTCACAAAAGCAAAACCTTTCGCATGCATAATGACATCGCCGCGAATTAAATCCATTTTTTCAGGTAAACCGTAGCGATTCGTTCTCGTACGAACGAGATCACCACTTTCTTCTAATTCATTGAGTATTTTAATAAACTCTTTGTAATCCTGAGAATCCTCCAAACTGAATACAGCCTCTAAATCCTTCGTGGATAAGGGCTTGTCCGACTCAGTTTTCATATAGTGAAGGACGTCTTCCTTTGTTAACTTACTCATTTCAATGTTCTCCTTTCATATGGGAGATCACAGTCTAAGCTGCCACGCACCTCTTGAGGGGGAAAAATTTGGAGGTTATTCGTTCCAATCCAATTCTTCCAAAAAAGCGTACACATCTTGATGCAATTGATCTCTTTCCTTGTCTAGTGTGATAATGTGTCCTGATTCTTCATACCATTTAAGTTTTTTCTTATCAGATTCGACCGCATCATGAATAATATTTGCACTATCGGTATTAATCATCTCATCATTGCGTGCTTGGACAACAAAGGTTGGTGCATAAATCATATCTATATTATTACGTACTTCTTTATTTAACTCCTGCAAAGCCTTTAATGTGTCCATCGGAGTTTTTTCGAAATCTTTCATTTCTGTTTCTATTTGTTCTTTTGATTTTTTCTCATACCTTTTATATTTTCTGGCGTATTCTAATACACCTTGATACATTACTTCTTCACTTTTAATATACATAGGGGCACACATGGGAATGATACCCTTCACAGGTAGTGTGTACCCAAGCTTTAAGGAAAATACGCCTCCTAGTGACAATCCTGCAACGGCAATTTCTTCATGGCCGGCCTCTTTTAGGAGATGATAGCCGGCGAGTACATCGTCCCACCAATCTTCTGGTCCCGTTTGAACCAACTCCTCTGGTGGAACACCATGTCCCTTCATATGAGGAGCGTGAGAGCTATATCCTTTTTTCTCTAAAAATCTTCCAAGCATCCGAACATCCGCAGAATTTCCGGTAAATCCGTGAAGAAGTAAAACGGCACGCTTACCTGCCTCTATTGTAAATGGTTTTGGCTGTGAAATTTTCATCATATGTTTCTTTCTTCCTTTCTTGCTGTGAATAGAGTTAATTTATTAATAGATAGTCTCTTCCATTTCCATTTCCTCTTCAAAAAATGATTCTATAGTATCAAGAAGTTCTTGTTTTTGTTCCCCAAACCAGATGTGATGCTTTGCCTCCGGAAAAAAATACAATCGCTTATCTGCAGACTGAATATGATTATAAATATATTGCGCACTTTTCTCTGGGACTAGTCCGTCATTTTCTCCATGTATAATAAGAGTAGGTACCGTTATTTGATCCAGATGATTTCGAAGTTTTCTAACCATCTTTGCAAACTCCAATGTTGCCGACATGGGCGTTCTTTTTACTTTTTCCAGATAAAATTGGTACAGTTTATCTTGATCTAATTCTCCTCGCATCCCTTCTAAAAACCAGCCTTTCACGTCTTGTACAAGTTGTTTAGGATTAATATAATAAACCGCTGAACTTAACAAAACTAGCTTATCGATGGGATAACGTGAAGCTAAATAACTTGCGATGACCCCGCCCATAGAAAAACCAATCACATAGACCTTGTCACACCTGGATAGAAGTTCTTCCAGAGCTACTTTTGATTTGAAAATCCAATGTTTGTAAGTCACCGATTTCATTGATTCCTTAGTTCCATCATGTCCTGGAAGCTCTGGGCAGTATACTAACCAATTTTTCTGTTCAAGGTGTTCGCAAATATCTGCAATCTCATCCCTAGTGCCAGCAAAACCGTGTATGACAAGACACCCAATCATTATGATCACTCCTTGATGAACCTTCTTTATATATGATATTGACGAACCCCGTCATGCGAAGCTTGTTCGATGCACACCTTTTTAACTATATTCCCAAAAACAAAGGAAAATAATCACATTTTTCTATTTCCCCTGCTATCTAATCAGGAAGGCACCATAGCAATATATTTTGGTGAAATTAAAATGTAAGCATAGTAACAGTTATGTATTCTTAAACTTATAGTAATAAAGAAGTAGAAAGTAGACCCAGGCCTGATTATAACGCGAAGACCCGAGACTACGCAGAGATACAACACGGATTTTTTCCTGACTTTTGAACCTACATACAAAAAGCAGCAGACAAAATGTCCACTGCTTGTACAACTTCTCACTACATGAAAAACGCCACAGATAACGTTAACAAGAAAAACAGAGTACCAAGTACGACGGTTGCCTTAACTAGAACGGCCTCAACACCACGTGCTTTCTGCTTCCCGACTAACTGCTCTGCACCACCAGAAATAGCTCCGGATAATCCTGCGCTTTTTCCTGATTGCAGTAAAACTGCGCCAATTAATAATATTGATACAATTACAAGTAAAATGGATGCAAGTGCTTCCATATGTCCACCTCCAAAACGACATCTAAACCTTTTTAGAATATAACATGAATCCCCTTTTGAATCAAGAACATCGTTAAGATTTACTGTGTTACGTAATAAAAATGCAAAGCGTCTTTTATTAAATGCAACGTTAGCTTCTGCCGCCCCGAGTAGCACCTACGAAGTGTGTGTAGGTGCTACTCGAAAGGAGGTGATCTTCCTTGCTACTTGCGGCTGAAGGTAGTTGCCTTCTCTAAACAAAACGCTTAGCTTCTTTTGTTTAAAATGCTTTCTTAACCTTAGACTTTGTTTTAAAATAACTCGAAGTAGCGAAGGCGGCGACTCCTGCGGGAAAAGCAATAGCTGAAGACCCCGCCAGGACGATCTTTCCCGAGGAGACTGAAGCATTGCCCGCGGAAAGTGTCCGCCTAGAGCGAATTCGAGTACTTCTCTTTTGACAAACAGTCTACCTCTAAAAAAAACCCGAATCCTAAAAAGAGGACTCGGGGTTCATCATCTATTACTTATCTAAATTGTAGAACGCTTTACGTCCTGCATATTGGCCGATGAACTGAAGCTCATCTTCAATACGTAGAAGTTGGTTGTACTTCGCTACACGGTCTGTACGTGAAGGAGCACCTGTTTTAATTTGTCCAGCGTTTGTAGCCACTGCAATATCTGCAATAGTGCTGTCTTCTGTTTCACCAGAACGGTGAGAAATGATATTTGTATAGCCAGCACGTTTAGCCATTTCGATAGCATCAAAAGTTTCAGTCAATGTACCAATTTGGTTTACTTTGATTAAGATGGAATTACCAATTCCTTCTTTGATTCCTCTAGAAAGTTTCTCAGTGTTTGTAACAAATAGGTCATCCCCAACAAGTTGGACACGATCGCCTAATCTTTCTGTCAACAATTTGAAACCTTCCCAGTCGTTTTCGTCAAGACCATCTTCAATCGAGATGATTGGATATTTGTTGCAAAGTTCTTCATAGAAATCAACCATTTCGGCAGATGTTTTCACAACACCTTCACCTTTTAGATGGTATTTACCGTCTTCGTGAATTTCAGAAGCTGCAACGTCCATAGCCAATTGAATATCTTCACCTGGCTTATATCCAGCTAATTCTATAGCTTCAATAATTGTAGAAAGAGCCTCTTCATTCGATCCTAGGTTAGGTGCAAATCCACCTTCGTCACCTACTGCAGTATTATATCCTTTACCACTAAGTACTTTTTTAAGATTATGGAAGATCTCAGCACCCATTTGAAGCGCTTGTGAGAAGCTTTCTGCGCCAACTGGCATAATCATGAATTCTTGAATGTCTACGTTATTGTCAGCGTGCTCTCCACCATTAATAATGTTCATCATTGGAGTAGGTAACGTTTTGGCGTTGAATCCTCCAAGGTAAACATACAATGGCAAGCCAAGTGCTTCAGCAGCTGCACGAGCAGTAGCAATAGAAACACCAAGGATCGCGTTAGCTCCTAATTTAGCTTTGTTAGGAGTACCATCAAGTTCGATCATCAACTGGTCAATTCCAAGCTGATCCAATGCGTCAAAACCTACTAGTTCTGGTGCAATAACATCATTCACATTTTCTACTGCTTTTGTAACGCCTTTACCCATCCAAGCGTCTCCGCCGTCACGAAGTTCAACTGCTTCATATTCACCAGTTGAAGCACCACTTGGTACGATAGCTCGTCCAAATGCACCGCTTTCTACATGAACTTCTACCTCTACTGTTGGATTCCCGCGAGAGTCCAATACTTGACGTGCATAAACATCTGTAATTATTGTCATAAACAAAAACACTCCTTATTTTTTGTTGCTGCTATTCACTCATGCTGATACCAGTAAGACCTGTCACTTACGGGCTATTGGACCTAATTTCCATTGGCTCGTTTCGCTTGTGGTCTACGATGTGTATCTAGCACTGGGAGATAACAGAGCTTCATTTACATTATTGTAACACCTTTAATCTCTATTATTACCGCTTTATCAATGTTTTACCAGTCATTTCTTTAGGTTGTTCAACTTTAAGTAATTCAAGCAACGTTGGTGCAAGATCTCCAAGTACGCCATCTTTACGAAGCTCTAACTTTTCATCTGTGAGAATAACAGGCACTGGATTGGTAGTATGAGCAGTCATAGGTGTACCTTCATCGGTGATTAAAACATCAGCATTACCGTGATCAGCAGTAATAATCGTTTTTCCACCTTTTTCAGTAATTAAATCAACTACTTTGCCTAGACACTCATCCACAGCTTCGATCGCCTTAATAGTTGGTTCTAACATTCCGGAATGTCCGACCATATCAGGGTTAGCGAAGTTTAAAATAATCAAGTCATGCTTGTCTTTGTTGATCTCATCTTCAAGTGCTTCCGTGACTTCATACACACTCATTTCTGGCTTTAAGTCGTAAGTCGCAACTTTCGGTGAATCAATCAATACTCGTTCTTCACCTGGAAATTCTTTTTCGCGTCCACCACTGAAGAAGAATGTGACGTGCGGAAATTTTTCAGTTTCAGCAATTCTCAATTGATTTAAACCTGCATCTGAAACAACTTCTCCAAGAACTTTATCTAGGTTCGTAGGTTCGAAAGCAACAAACCCGTTTACGGATTCACTAAAGTGCGTGAGGCAAACGTAATGAACATTCTTTGGATGACGATCTCCACGTTCAAAATTCGTAAAATCAGGATTTGTAAATACTTGAGACATTTGAATAGCGCGATCTGGACGGAAATTAAAGAAAATAACTCCATCGTCATCATTGATCGTTCCAATTGGAGTTGTCTCATCTTCTTCTGTCATCACAGACGGAAGAAGAAATTCATCATTGATTTCACGTTTGTAGGAATCCTCTAAAGCTGCCGCTGCAGTACGGAATTTCAAACCATCGCCATATACCATAGATCGATAGCTTTTTTCTACACGGTCCCAACGCTTGTCTCGGTCCATCGCGTAGTAGCGGCCTTGAATGGTTGCTAAGCGTCCAATGCCAATTTCTTTCATTTTTTCTTCCAGTAATTCAATGTACTTCAAGGCAGATTGAGGGCCTACATCTCGACCATCTAAAAATCCGTGAACGTAAACTTCTTCTACACCTTGGTCTTTTGCTAATTCTAATAAAGCAAATAAATGCTCTATATGGCTATGAATTCCCCCGTCAGAGAGAAGGCCATATAAATGTAAAGCCGTATTTTTTTCATTTACATGTTTCATTGCCTCTCGGAATACGGGGTTCTCAAAGAAATCTCTTTCTTTGATTGACAGGTTAACTCGAGTAAGACTTTGATAGACTACTCTTCCTGCACCAATATTCAAGTGACCTACCTCAGAGTTTCCCATTTGACCTTCTGGTAAACCTACCGCTAATCCACTTGCCTCTAAAGTTGCATGAGGATAGCTGTTCCAGTACCGATCAAAGTTAGGTGTATTCGCTTGTGCCACGGCATTTCCTGTTGTATCAGCGCGTAGAGCAAAACCGTCGAGAATGATTAATGCTTTAGGTTGCTTACTCATTTCCAGCCTCCACTAATTGAAGATAAGACTGCGCTTCTAGGCTTGCTCCTCCTACAAGGGCGCCATCAATATCGGATTGTGCTAATAATTCATTAATATTAGCTGGTTTTACGCTTCCGCCGTACTGAATTCGAACTGCTTCAGATGCATCTGAAGAGAACGTCTCGCTAATAACTTCACGAATAACTCCACAAGTTTCGTTTGCATCTTCAGAAGAAGCTGTTTTACCAGTTCCGATAGCCCATATTGGCTCATATGCAACAACTGTTTGTTTCACTTGGTCGTCTGATAAACCTTTAAGACCGCCTTTAACTTGCGTTGTTACAACATCTTTTGTTTTATTTGCATCACGTTGTTCAAGAGTTTCTCCGACACAAACAATAGGAGTTAAACCATGCTTGAAGGCTGCATGAACTTTTTCGTTTACACTATGATCTGTCTCACCAAATAGTTCACGACGTTCCGAGTGGCCAATAACCACGTAAGTAACACCTAAATCTTGAAGAGCAAGAGGGCTTACTTCTCCTGTAAACGCACCATTTTCTTCAGAATGCATGTTTTGAGCAGCTATTTGTACTTCTGTACCTTTTGTTTCTTGTACAAGAGCATCAAGAAATAGATATGGAGCACAAACAACAGAGTCTACCTTTTCGCTTGAAGGAACAAGACCCTTTACTTCTTCTATAAAAGCTAGTGCCTCTGATTTTGTCTTATTCATTTTCCAGTTACCTGCAATAATTGGTTTACGCATGAAAATTCCTCCTTTTTGTTTCGATCGTTTTATTTATCGTTTAAAGCTATAACTCCAGGAAGGTCTTTCCCTTCGATGAATTCAAGGGATGCTCCGCCACCGGTTGAGATATGATCCATTTTATCTGCAAAACCAAACTTCTCAACAGCTGCTGCAGAGTCTCCACCGCCAATAACTGTGTACGTATTATTCGCCTCGGCTAGTGCTTCAGCAACTCCGATTGTTCCTTTGGCAAATTTCTTCAATTCAAATACGCCCATTGGTCCGTTCCAAATCACAAGCTTAGAATCTCTGACAACTTGTTGATACGTTTCTAACGTTTTTGGACCGATGTCTAACGCTTCCCAATCAGCTGGGATACTTTCAATGTCAACGATTTGTGTATTAGCTTCCTCGCCGAAGTCATCTGCAATAGTAACATCCTGTGGTAAATAGAGATTTACACCGTTTTTCTTAGCTTTTTCCATAAATTGTTTAGCTAGATCAATCTTGTCTTCCTCTAGAAGTGATTTTCCGATTTCAAGACCTTGCGCTTTTATAAACGTATAAGCAAGTCCTCCACCGATAATCAAGTTATCAACGATGTCCAAAAGGTTGTCAATAACACCAATTTTATCCTTTACTTTCGCTCCACCGATAATTGCAGTGAACGGTCGCTCAGGATTAGCCATTGCTTTACCTAACACTTCCAACTCTTTTTCCATTAACAGGCCAGCAACTGCAGGAAGGTGCTTGGCAATACCAGCAGTTGAAGCATGGGCTCGGTGTGCAGCTCCAAATGCATCATTTACATAAACATCTGCTAAAGCAGCCATTTCTTTCGCTAATTCAGCATCGTTCTTTTCTTCTCCAGCTTCAAAACGAACGTTTTCGAGTAAAACAATGTCGCCTTCTTCTAAAGACGCTACTGCTTTTTTAGGTTCTTCACCGAAAACTGAATCCGTCTTAAGTACTTCTTTGTTCAACAAGTCGCTTAAGCGTTTGGCAACCGGATCTAACCGAAGCTTATCAACAGCTTCTCCGTTTGGTCTGCCAAGGTGACTTGCCAGGATTATTTTTGCTCCTTTGCTGACTAAAAGTTCAATTGTGGGAAGGGCAGCACGAATTCGTGTATCGTCCGTTACCTCTCCGTCACTCATTGGCACGTTAAAGTCTACACGGCAAAATACACGTTTACCTTTTACATCGATATCTCGAATCGATTTCTTGTTCATTCAGGAACGCCTCCTTTTTATTCTATGTCACAATCACAATAATACACTAAAAAGAGGAGGCAGGACACGTTGCCCGCCTCCTCTTTCTAGAAACTGATTAGGATGGAGAAATTTCTTTCAAACTTAGATTCCTTGCTGTGCTACATACTCAACTAAGTTTACTACTTGTGTAGAGTAACCAGTCTCGTTGTCATACCAAGAGATAACTTTTACCATGTTATCTTCCATTACTAATGTTGAAAGACCATCAATTGTTGATGCAAAAGAACTTCCGTTATAGTCACGAGAAACAAGAGGCTCGTCACTGAATGCAAGAATTCCCTTTAATTCACCTTCAGCTGCTTCTTTAAATGCTGCGTTAACTTCTTCCGCAGTAACATTTGTTCCAAGTTCAGCTGTTAAATCTACAAGGGAAACGTTTGGAGTTGGAACTCGAACTGCTCCACCATTGAGTTTACCTTTTAGTTCAGGAAGTACAAGTGCTACTGCTTTAGCAGCCCCTGTTGAAGTAGGGATAATATTTTCAGCTGCTGCACGAGCACGACGATAATCTTTGTGCGGTAGGTCTAGAATAGACTGATCATTTGTGTATGAGTGAATAGTCGTCATCATTCCGCGCTTAAGCTCGAACTTATCATTTAATACTTTAGCAAATGGTGCTAAACAGTTCGTTGTACACGATGCATTTGAAATCACGTGGTGACTTGCAGCGTCATACTTATCTTCGTTTACACCCATAACAATGGTGATATCTTCGTCTGAAGCAGGTGCTGAAATGATAACTTTTTTCGCTCCAGCTTCAAGGTGCTTTGCTGCTGCTTCACGTTTTGTGAAAAGACCAGTAGATTCAACAACAATCTCAGCACCGAATTTGCCCCAAGAAAGGTTTGCTGGGTCACGCTCAGCAGTTACATTAATCAATTTTCCATCAACTACTAAATTGCCGTCTTTCACTTCAACTGAAACTTCGAGCTTTCCGTGAACGGAGTCATACTTCAATAAGTGCGCGAGCATGTTTGCATCCGTTAAATCATTTACTGCCACAACTTCTACATTAGGATTAGCAAGAGCCTGTCTGAATACGACACGTCCAATACGTCCAAAACCGTTAATACCAATTTTTGTTGCCATGATAAAATTCCTCCTTAAGTGTAGTAAAATTATTTATTTTCAAAGGGATAACCCTTAGAATAACCATATATAACCTATTATCTTCATCAATCTTTTTTAAACATACATTTACTTTAGTATTTCTTTAGCTGCTCCCTCATCAGTGACGAGAACCTCACTTGGACACTGTTTCATGTAAGCTTGGATGGATTGTGCTTTTGATGCGCCTCCAGCTACCGAGATAACATGAGGAATATTTTTTAGATCCTCCAGTTGCAAACCAATAGTTAAAACTTTATGAACGATATCGCCCGATTCATTAAAATAATAGCCGAATGCCTCTGCTACTGCTTTTGTATCCTTAAGATTCCGCAGCACTTCATCGGAAGAATTTCTTCGTTCAGCCATTGTTTGAGCTTCACCAATACCATGTATAACTATTGTAGCTGATTTGATCAGTTTTAAAATCTGCTGAACGGAATCTTCATTAATCAGCGACTCATATGCTTCCTTACTTAACTGATCCGGAACATGCAGCAACCGATAAGACCCCATCGCTTTTCTTGCCATCGTTGCACAAATCGTATTTGCCTGATTTTCAACCTGCTCTCCCAGTCCCCCGCGTGCCGGAACAAAAAGCGCTTCTTTTAAATCAGAATCCGGCACCAGCATTTCAGCTACAGCCGCAATCGATGTTCCTCCAGTAACTGCAAGAATATTCTCTTTAGAAATCATTTTTCTTTTTATCAGCGATACACATGCTCTGCCCATTTCTTGTTGAACCCAAGAGTATTCATCGCTGTTTCCGGGAACAATATGAACTTCCGGAATTCCTAATTTTTTTTGTAAATCTTCTTCCATTGCCCGTGTGTCAAAAACTTCTTTCATGACGTCTTCAAGTTGTCCAAGTAAATTGTTCCCTTCATCGGTCAAGGTCATTCCTGAAGATGCAAAATCAACGAGACCCTGCTCTTTTAGAAACGTTACTTCGCTTCGAAGAATTCGTTCGGACAGTTCTAGATTAGAAGCTAAAGTTCTTCTTCCAATTGGCTGCATGAGTCGAATAAATCTCAAAATGCGATAGCGTTGCCCTAAAACTGTGACTAAATCAGGCAATAATTTTTTCTGCAAATCCAAAAGCACGTTCATACATATTCTCCTTTTTAGCGCACGTTTTAACTGGGACACGTAAAGTCCCCGATAGACATATCGCGTCCCAATAAGGCGAAAAAAAAGACATTCCCTTATGTACAATAGTATAAGCTAACCATAGGCTTACTTATACATTCATTGTATCAAGGAAATGTTTGATAAGCAACTATATTGATGGGAACATTTTCATAATTAATCCCTCTATTTACTAATGTACTTTTCGTAGTTGCTGGAAAGTAATTCGAAGCTGAGTATCCCTTCATCTAATACCGCACCTTCCTTCGTTTCCACGACAGGAATACGAATTTGATACTTTTCTAACCATTCATCATCTGTATATATATCTCTTATGATGATATTAAAATTTTTTTCTTGTTGAAGGATCTCAAGCTGAACTAGTCCTTTATCACATAAGGGACAATCTTTTTTCGTATAAAAATAGAGGCTCAAATTTATCCCACCCAATTATTAATATCGTTTTCGTTGTGAGGAAGAGGGTATTTGCATCTCTTCTCTATACTTTGCTAGTGTTCTTCTAGAAACGTTAATTTGATTATCTTTTTTCAGCAAATCAGAAAGCTTTTGATCCGATAGGGGCTTTTGTTTATTTTCTTCATTTACTAACCGTTTTATATGCGTTTTTACTTTTTCAGAAGAACTCGATTTACTGGAATCCCGTCCAACAGTGGAAACAAAGAAATATTTCAGCTCATGAAGTCCTCTTGGTGTCTGTACATATTTGTTCGTTGTTGCTCGTGAGACCGTTGATTCATGAACCCCCACTTCTTCTGCAACCGCTTTTAACGTCAAAGGTTTTAGATGAGATGCACCATAATTGAAAAACTCGAATTGATGATTCACAATAGATTTGGTAACTTTTAAGATCGTTTGCTGCCTTTGCTCTATACTGCGTTTTATCCAGTTGAATTGGTCATACTTCTGTTTCATATAACTTTCTATACCAGTTTGTTTATTTTTAACCATTTGTTCGTAATCGCGATTCATAAATATTTTAGGAACACTCTGTTCATTTAGTCTGACAACATAGTCTTCATTTATTTTCAATACTGTCACATCCGGCACGACATACTTGGGTGTTTCCCGATTAAATTCGGCCCCTGGTTTTGGATTTAAGGTTTTGATAAAATCGGCAACAGATTGGACGTCCTCAACCGTCACCAACTCTGCTTTGGCTATCTTTTTAAATTGATTTTTTGCCAGAAGCTCAAGATGCCTGCTCACAACTCTTTCCGTTAAGGAGTCTTCCATCCCCATATGTTTCAATTGAATAAGTAAGCATTCTCTCAAGGTCCTTGCCCCGACACCATACGGTTCAAGAGAAAATAACGTTTCCATACCTTTTTCCAACGTCTCTTCTGTGACAAAGGCTTCTTCCATTAGCTCCGTATCAGATTGATGTAAATATCCGTTCTGATCGAGACTAAGGGCTAAGTACATAGCAATCGATCGGGTTTTTCTATCGAGATTAAGCAAACGAATTTGATTTAACAAGTAATCTTGTAAACCTTCTTCGTTTTCTCTTATATGATCAACCGGAGAATAATCATCTTCCCCCCGATATGATGATTTACCATCATAGATTGGTGTGTCGTTCATTTTTTGTCTTGCTACTTCTTCTGTAACAGTTCGCTCTTTTAACTCAATGAGCGGGTTTTCAAGCTGTTGTTCAAGTAAGTATTCGTTTAGGTCCAAAGCCGAGTATTGCAATATGGTAATGGCTTGACGAAGTTCATTTGTCATGGCAAGTTTCATCGTTTGTTGTTGAAAAAGTCCAAAATCCATACTCATTTCGGAATAGCCCCCTTTCCCTTATTATACATGAAGGTATCTTCTGTTGCGCTCAAAAAACAATCCTTTTTACCGCATCGCATTGAACTGATTTTAACTGATATAGAAAAGTTTCATTTACATGTATGAACAAAAAAAAGGACAGAAGGCGTTTGAAAAAACGCAGGAAAGGAAATGATTAAAAGTGGAGAAAATAGTTTTAAATGAAGCGAGCAAAATTATTTGACCTTCATTGACCTTTAAGGTTATGATGGTAGCATACTTCAGAGATACACACTATTTCTATGAGATAAATTTAAGGAGGAACAATACTATGAATTTAGTCCCAACAGTAATTGAACAAACGAATCGCGGAGAACGTGCTTATGACATTTATTCACGTCTTCTCAAGGATCGTATTATCATGCTAGGCTCTGGAATTGATGACAACGTGTCAAACTCTATTGTTGCTCAGCTTTTATTCTTGGCAGCCGACGATCCTGAAAAAGATATTTCTCTTTATATCAACAGCCCAGGCGGATCTATCACGGCTGGTATGGCGATCTATGATACAATGCAATTCATTCAACCAAAAGTTCAGACGATTTGTATCGGTATGGCAGCCTCTATGGGAGCATTCCTTTTAGCTTCCGGTGAACCAGGAAAACGTTTTGCCTTACCTAATAGTGAAGTGATGATTCACCAACCTTTAGGCGGTACTCAAGGGCAAGCTTCAGACATTGAAATCCATGCTAAACGCATCGTTGAAATGAAAGAGAAGCTCAATCAAATTTTGGCTGATCGCACTGGTCAACCGATTGAAACAGTTCGTAAAGACACAGACCGTGACAACTTCATGAATGCTTATGACGCTAAGAAATACGGTCTCATTGATGACGTTATGGAGAAAAAAGAAAACTTAAAATAAGAAAAACTGCATGGCAGTCTTTTATTAAATACAGCGTCAGCTTCCACCGCCATCACTTAAGTATCAAGGATGGTTTTCCCTTGATACGGGCGGTGTGAAGGTAGCTGCCAATTTTATAAATTCTTAACTATTAAAACCCAAAATGCTTCAAGCTATCGCAGCTTGAAGCATTTTTATATGATATCTATTCTTTCTTTTCTACAAACTCAATTAATGTATCCATCGCTACTTGTTCATCTGGACCATCTACTTTTATATGAATGTCTTTGTTTACTCCAACAGCAATACTCATAATACCCATAATACTCTTCGCATTGACGTTTTTACCATCTTTTTCAATGAAAATGTCTGATGTAAATCGATTAGCCTCTTGAACAAATAACGCCGCTGGTCTAGCTTGAAGTCCACTCTTTCGTAAAACTGTAACTGTTTTCTCAATCATGTCCTCATCCTCCTTTTCAACTAATCCTTCTCTAAACTAACAAGAATCAGTAAAATTATCTATTAAAAACTATTAATCCCCTAAAATTATGAGTTTTAATTCAAACGCTTTCAACGCCCGGCCGTAGAGTGCAGGGGATTATACTTTTTCCCCTGCACGAAGTTTGTTTGCAAATTCCTCTATTTTTCTTAAGCGATGATTCACTCCAGATTTACTGACCTTCCCGCTTCTCACCATTTCACCTAACTCTTTAAGAGTAACATCTTGGTGCTCAATACGTAACTCTGCAAGTTCCCTTAATTTTTCCGGTAACGTTTCAAGGCCAACTTCCTTACGTATATATCGTATATTTTCCACTTGGCGCATTGCGGCTCCAACTGTTTTATTCAAGTTTGCAGTTTCACAATTTACAAGTCGGTTCACAGAATTTCGCATGTCCTTCATAATTCGAACATCTTCGAAGCGGAGAAGTGCTTGATGGGCTCCAATTACATTTAGGAACTCACTAATCTTTTCTCCCTCTTTTAAGTATAGAATAAACCCTTTTTTTCGTTCAATCATCTTTACGCTTAATTCAAAGTGATTCATTAAGTTACCTAATGATCGATTATGATCTTCGTACAACGAAAAAATTTCCAGATGATAAGAGGATGTCTCAGGATGGCTTACGGAACCCCCTGCTAAAAATGCGCCTCTTAAATAAGCTCTTTTACAGCACCCTTTTCGAATTAAATCCTCGGAAATCTCTCTCGTAAAAGCAAACGTGGCATCTACGATATGTAAAGACTCGAGTATTTTTCTTGCATCTTTTGAAATACGGACAATATATACGTTATTTTTCTTCAAGCGCATTTTTTTCCGAACAAGTAGCTCAACATGCACTTCATATTGCGCTTTTATTAACGTATAAATCCTTCTCGCAATTGCTGCATTTTCCGTTTGGATATCTAATGTGATTTGCATGTTTCGAATAGAGATAGCGCCATTCATTCGGATGAGTGCGGCTAATTCTGCTCGGGAGCAGCAAGCATCACTATCAATTTGTGTCAGTTCTTTCTTCGTCATGGAAGCAAAAGACACCTGCCTCACCTCCCGTTTTCACTTTAAACAGGGGATAACCGATTAAAGTAATGATACTAGTCTCTGAGATACCTTTATAGGATCATGCCTTACTAGGTCATTATCGAACAATAAAAGATCATCGCCTATAATTTGTACGCCCATGTCCTGTAATTCTTTTGCATCAACGCGAACATTCACCGCGCCTTGGGATTTATACCGCTCGACGTAGGATGAAGGTATTGTCTGCGTGTTGAATAATACGGCATCAACTAATTTAGCATTCGAATGATCGTCAATAGCGCGAACATGATCAGAAACAGTGTAATTATCTGTTTCTCCAGGCTGTGTCATCACATTGCATATATACACTTTCCATGCATCTGTTCGCTCTAATGCTTCCTTCATGCCTGATACGAGTATATTAGGAATGACACTCGTATACAAACTGCCAGGTCCCAGTACGACCAGATCCGCCTCTTCAATAGCTTGTATCGCTTCTCTCATCGGCTTCGTTTCTGCCGGTTCAATGAATACCCGTTTAATTTTTTTACCCGCAAGAGGAATGTTCGATTCCCCTTCCACTTTTGAGCCATCTTCATATTCGGCATGAAGTGTGATGCTGTCATTCGAAGCTGGAATTACTTTTCCTTTTACATTCAACACGCGACTAATTTCCCGAACACCTTGAGCAAAGTCTCCGGTAATCGAAGTCATCCCTGCTAACAATAAGTTGCCTAGAGAATGTCCGGAAAGTCCATTTCCGTTTGTAAAACGATGTTGGAAGAGCTCTTCAACCAAAGGTTCGACTTCCGAAAGTGCGACAAGTACATTCCGAATATCACCAGGTGGCGGGATGTTTAATTCTTTTCTCAACCTGCCTGAACTTCCACCATCATCAGCAACTGTTACAATTGCTGAAATATCAACTGGAAAGGTCTTTAAACCTCTTAATATAACTGATAAACCTGTGCCTCCGCCTAAAACGACAACATTTGCCTTCTTCACTATTCAAGTCTTCCTTTTTCCACATCCCGATGTGTAACATAGCTGTTATACTCAAGATCATTTAACCGCTTTTTGAAATACTCAGCCAGTGTAACGGAACGATGTTTTCCACCTGTGCACCCTATAGCCATAACAAGTTGTCGCTTTCCTTCTCGCTTATAGTGAGGAAGCATGTATTGAAGTAAATCATCTAATTTTTGAATGAATTGTTGCGTCTCAGCCCATTTCAACACATAGTCTGAAACGACTTTATCGAGTCCAGTCTGAGGTCGCATATGATCAATGTAATGAGGGTTAGGTAAAAACCTCACATCAAAAACAAGGTCCGCATCAATAGGAATTCCATGTTTAAAACCAAAAGAAAGTACTTGAACACTGAAAGATTCTTTGGAATTAGAAGAAAAACGCTGGAGAATTCTTTCTCTCAATTCTAATGGTTTTAGATCGGTTGTGTCTATGATCATCTGAGCTTGGCCTTTTAAATCATTTAAAATGCTTCGTTCAGACTCAATACCCTGAAGTGGAGAGCCATCCTCCGCTAATGGATGTGAACGTCTCGTTTCTTTGTACCTTCTTACGAGCGCGGCATCTTTCGCATCTAAAAAGACAATCTGTGGTGTCACCTTTGATTCACCGGCAATAGCATCAATTGATTCAAATAAGTGATCGAAAAATTCTCTTCCCCTAAGATCAATAACTAAAGCGACTTTTTTCATTTTTCCGCCTGATCCCTCTACCAGGTCAATAAATTTAGGAATCAAAGCTGGTGGCAAATTATCCACACAGAAGTATCCCATATCCTCAAAGCTTTGGACGGCTACTGTTTTACCTGCTCCGGACATTCCCGTGATAATGACTAATTCAAGTTCATCCGTTCCTTGATTTTCCATGTTGCGATCCCCCCAAAACCTTAGTTACACGTGGTATTCTTGAATGGGTTTACCTTCAGCTTCCAACCGATAAGAAAGTAACGTGTCATTCTCTCCATAAGTAAACGTTCCATAGATTAGCCCGTCTCCATAAAGTGCATGCTCTACAATAGAATAGTCACCTTGTATCATCGGCAGTTCCGCTATATCTTCCATTGGAATCCAAGAAAGATCCCCTTCTGGTGAAGCTGAGAATTGTTTACCTGCAGAGTCACCGGCAAGAAAAGTAAAAAGCATCCATTCATGCTGTCCTTGTTTTTCTTCTATAACCATCGTAAAAATACCTTTTAACCGAGGTTGAATCAACTCCAACCCTGTTTCTTCTCTATATTCTCTAATCGTACTTTCAAGGATAGATTCTCCTTTTTCCATTTTCCCGCCTGGTGCGGACCACCTGCCGCGCCTTGGTTTCTTTAACATGAGCACTTGCCCATCTCGTATAAGCAAACAATTTGTGACACGTTGCATTTCCTTCACCTCACAACGGACTACCTTACCTTTAAAAGTTAAGTAACATCTACAATTATTTATTCAGATAACCTTGGAAGTGTGTCAAACATTCAATAATGAGTAGTTGAAAAATCGGGTAACACTCAAGCTTTAATTAAAAGCTTTTTACTCGTGTGATTCAGTTTCATTTAATTTCTCAAACCTAATAGGTTTCCTCTAATATATGACTAAATTAATTATACTACATCTCCATTAAATCACCAATTACAACAATCATAAAAAGTTACGGAAATTACTATAGTCAAAGTAAAAAGTATCTTTCACCGTTTATAGTTTCTTTTTGATAATCAATAAAAACATAAAAAAGTAGGGTGTTATCAATCTATCTGTTTTAAAGAAAGCTGTTTTATTATCGTTGTGGGCTGGCCGAATTCGTTCTAAAAAGGGTTTTAAGGACTGGTCTTTTTCCGTGCCCTTAACTCAAAACTAACCCTGAGGAATAAAAAAAGGGCACAAGCATAAGCTCGTGCCAAAAAGTAATATATAAAAAGGGGGTCAATTACTTATCTATAATATAACCTTTTTGTGTTGCAGGAGTGTTACAGAAGAGTTAAGTGACAGTTACGAATTGTAAATATATTGTTTTTTCTGTGTGATCATTGAATTATCCCAACCATCTAATCAGCAGAAAATCTATATTACAGAGTTAAATAAGTAATGAAACACCTAGAATTAGAAAAAGACCAGTTTAGGAAAACTTCTTTACCGTTTTTTTCTATTTAGTTACTTTGTTATCACGGAAGGTTCTTTGGAAGAATTATCGCTCCTTTTTCGTGGATGATCCGCGAGTCTCCTCGAGCAAACTGATGCTCTGCGGGGTCTCACTTGGATCATTCTTCCACAGGAGTCTCGCGGATTCTTCCAAACAACAATTTTTTAGAAAGGCAGTTTACTCTGCAATGGCTCGCTCTCCGCAATACGATTAGCAGAAGATCACTCCTAATCGTATTTTAAAAGAAGCGGAGGCTTCACTCATTGCAAAAAAAGAGCCGTGAAAAAGTTAAATCGACTTTTCTTCCTCAATGCAATGGCTCGCCCTCCGCAATACGATTAGCAGAAGATCACTCCTAATCGTATTTTAAAAGATGCGGAGGCTTCGCTCATTGCAAAAAAAGAGCCGTGAAAAAGTTAAATCGACTTTTTCACGGCTCTTTATATTATACTTGTTTTGATGTTTTTAGTTCTTCCATTAGCTCTTCTACATAGTGTTGAGCTGTTTGAGCTGCGACACTTCCGTCGCCTGTCGCTGTAACAATTTGCCGAAGCATTTTCTCACGAATATCACCGGCGGCAAAAATTCCCGGGATTTTCGTTTCCATATCCTCATTAGTTTCAACATAGCCTTCAGCATTCGTAATACCTAAGTTAAGGAATGGTTCGTTAATTGGCAACATCCCGATATAGATGAAAGCACCATCTGTTTTAAAATCACTTTCAGAACCATCATCTTTGTTGATGATCGTCACGCTGCCTACTTTTCCATTCTCAGCATTAATTTCTTTTACGACATGATTCCAGATAAATTCAATCTTATCATTGGCAAAAGCACGCTCTTGTAGAATTTTTTGAGCGCGTAATTCATCTCGTCGATGAATTACGGTTACTTTACTGGCAAAACGAGTGAGATACACTGCTTCTTCAACAGCTGAGTCACCACCACCAATCACTACTAGTTCTTTATTTTTGAAAAATGCACCGTCACACACTGCACAATAGGAAACGCCACGACCACTTAGTTCCTTCTCACCCGGAACTCCTAAAGCCTTGTATTTTGCCCCTGTAGTAATAATGACCGCACGAACTTTATAATTTACCTTACCAGTCACAATTGTCTTGAATTCCTTACCATCAATAATTTCTTTTACATCACCATAGGCGTATTCTGCGCCAAATTTCTTTGAATGGTCAAACATCTTCGTTGATAAGTCCGGTCCTAGAATATGGTCATAACCAGGATAATTCTCTACATCTTCTGTATTAGCCATCTGACCTCCTGGAATACCTCTTTCAATCATTACCGTTGATAAGTTTGCACGGGATGCGTACACCGCAGCAGTCATACCTGCAGGTCCAGCCCCGATAATAGCTATATCATATTGTTTTTCTTCGCTCATTTAAATCACTCCCTAGCGATATCATCGTTATCTTTACTTTCTATCCTTATAGTATTTAAATTTTGATGATAAGTCCAAAAATTTGCTCACTACTTTTTTATATTGTTACCACTTATAGCATTGTCATGCTATAAGAAAAGCGTATATCCCCGATTGAGCTTACAATGCCCAATTCCTTAATCAAGACTTTTTTCGTGCGTTATTTCTGAATAAAGCTGAATTAGCGAATGGCTGCCACACCTGCAGGAGAAGGAACATCTGACGCCCCCGCAGGAACAAGCGATACTTCACGTATATGCTTCGAGTTGTCTAACGGATACCGCTTCAGGAGTCATTGGCAAGAGGAAGAGACGCATTCTTTGTAGTGTTGCCCATGGAAAGCTTGCAACAACAGCAAATGCCACCTCTGTTCAAAGTAAAATACAATCTCTAAAGATGAAAAATTTATAAGTTGACAGCTATCTTTACGCCACGCGCGTCAAGGGAAACCCACCCTCGTTTCGAGTAGCACCTACACGCACTAAGTAGGTGCTACTCGGTTTGGTGGCGAAAGATACACTGTATTTAATAAAAGACGCTACGCGTTTTTCTCAAAAAAAGAAGCTTCTCTATTGATAGAGAAACTCCTTTCCATTCTGGGAAATATCTTGATCCGTTTGGATTAAGTTTAAATAAGTAGGTGCAACATGTTGTTTATCTGACCGGTGTTCCGTGCTTTCAATTCTCACCCATAATTTACGGGCTTTCTCATATCGATTACAATGCCAAGAAACAATGGCCATTTGATGAAAATAGGTCGTTCTTTTTTGAAATTTAGAGGCATGAAGAAATCGTTCATACAAAAGATAAGCAGCCTGATACTCTTTTATATAATAAAGTGCCCTGGCTAAATAATAACAATCCCAGTCTTTTAATGGACGCAAATTTTTAATATTATCCACCCAAGTGGAAGCATGTGGATCTTCTTGTTTATAAAGCAATACCGCCATTTGACACTGTGCAAAAAAGTTTGGCTCTTCTTTTGTTAATAGGTCTTTTAATAACTTTTCTGCTTCATCAAAACGCTCTTGGTGCATGTAGGATTCTGCAAGATACGCATACATATCCCAATCTTTAGGGCTCTCTGCGATTGCAACGTGAATTTGTTTCTCCGCTTCGTGAAATTCCCCGGTATTTAAAAGGTCCATCACAATATCCTCATGCTTATCCCCTTCCATCTCAAAGGGTAATAAATCAAACTCACCATCTAACTCCTTATCTATCATATCAAGTAAAGAGCTTGCATCTTCCTTAAATTCACCATCATCGTCCATGGACAAATAAATAGTTAACGATGCCTTGGCTTCTGTAAATTCGCCTAAATGAGCAAAGTTGTTAGCCATAAAAAAATAGCACTGGCTCATTTTAGGATCTATATCGTCCGTGACTTTAACAAGCCATTCATTTGAATCTTTATATTCGCCCATTTCCGACAATATAATTGCCAGTTGACAGATGAATACAGGCTCATCCGGTTCGACCTTTATTGCCCGCCGAATATAGGCAGCTGCTCTTTCAGGCTGCCCGTCATCATATATTTCAATTCCTTTTTTAAAAAAATACGAACCATCCTGCATGAATGGAATAACTTGACCTTTTTTAGCGTTGGTATTACTTCGCATCGATGAAATCCTCCATTTCATTTGCCACAAAAGAAGAATACTCGTCTTAACAAACGTTCTTTCCTCTATGATAAGAAGTATAACACGCAGTATTCAAGTCGACAATGAGTCTCGACACGAAAGCCCATTTTTTTCAAACGACCAAATTCAGGTAAAAATAATGATTATAAAATTAGAAGAAGGGTACATGTAATAAAAGAATCTTTAGACAATACATAATTTTGAAAGATCATTCAATTGGAGGAAAATGAATGTCCATCGCTGATGTTATTTTTGCTAGTGCTACGATCCTATGGATTGCTGAATTCATTATCTTCAAAAATATATTAGAAAAAAACGACACAATCGGTGGAAAACTCAATCGCCGCCAAGGACAAGGTTTCACGTTTGATACAGGTCCATCCATTTTGACAATGCCATGGGTTTTAGAACAATTATTTGATAGTGTGCAGCGAAAACTGGAAGATTACATTGAAATAGAAAGAGTCGAACCACAATGGAGAACGTTCTATGAAGATGGTACTTCCCTGGATATTTTATCAGATCTTCCAAAAATGCTTGAAGAACTAAAAAAAGTAAAAGCTGAGCCTGATTCTTCTTTCACTAAATTTCTCAGCTATTCCCAAGACATGTATGACGTGTGCATGAAAAGCTTTTACAAAACTAGTATTGAAGGCTTAAAGGATTTACGGACTCAACATTCGTTAAAAGAATTAATTACGATGGACCCGTTTCACACAGTAGCCGATGGAACAAAGAAGCATTTTCAAAACAAACAGTTGGAGCAACTCTTTAACTTTTTTGTTATGTACGTTGGCTCCAATCCCTATTCTGCGCCCGCGGTTTTGAATCAGCTCGTCTATGTTCAATTAGGTTTAGGAATTTACTATGTCAAAGGCGGTATGTACAATATTGCAAATGGAATGCGAGCTGTCCTTGACGAACTTCGTGCCGAAATTCATACAAGCACACCAGTTTCTCATATTCATGTGGAAGACGGCAAAGCAAAAGGTGTTGTGACTGAGGATGGTGATTTCTTTGAAGCAGAAGTAATCGTCTCGAATCTCGAGGTTATTCCAGCGTATAAAACGTTATTACCTCAAACCAGCAAAGCAAAAAAAGAGGTCAAACAGTTATCTAAAACATTTCAACCCTCTGTCTCTGGTTTAGTTTTACTATTAGGTGTAAACAAAAAGTTTTCGCATTTAAAGCACCATAATTTCTTTTTCTCAGAAGATCCTGAATTAGAATTCAAACAAATATTTGAAAAAGGCATTCCTGCAGATGATCCTACTGTTTATATTGGCATTTCATCTAAATCTGATCCTTCACAAGCTCCTGAAGGAAAAGAAAACTTATTCGTCTTGACACATGTCCCACCAAAAACGGCGATGAAAAAAGATGGACAGTGGGATTGGGATGCTTATCGAGAAGTTGTGTTAGATAAATTAGAACGTATGGGCTTGGAAGGTCTTCGTGATTCGATTGAGTATGAACAATCTTTCAACCCAAATACACTGGAAGAGCTATACGGCGCTAACGGTGGATCCATTTATGGTATTGCCGCAGATAAATCCACGAACGGCGGATTTAAAATACCATCCAGAAGCTCCTTATATGAAAATCTTTACTTTGCCGGCGGATCCACACATCCTGGTGGCGGTGTACCAATGGTCACCTTATCCGGGCAGTTAACGGCTGATTTGATTAAATCAGATCGAGAGAATGAGTTAAAATCGAAGAAAGCTAAATAATTGATGAGTTGCCTTTCAAGGTGTCCAAGCGAGATCGAGGGAGGCAACTCTTTTACTTTTGCAAGCACCTCTTAAAATCTAAAAAATAATTAATGTATGAAAGAAGAACATTGAAGCTGATTGATAATTTTGGTGCCATTTAAACGAGCATGGCAGGCTGAGTGTAGCTAAAATCATTCTATAGCGCCACTCAGGATGACTAACTCTTCTGAATGTCACAATACGCTTCAGATAGTTACATTCAATCCGACCCTGACAGCTGAGTGTTACTATGATTCATTATTTGTGCCACTCATATCTGTTTACCGGTGCGAGTGTCACTTTAGACTTTTATCTTCGGTTGTACACTTTTTATATACAAACACTTGTATTTATCTTTAACTTTTAGCTAGGTAATCATCTCATTAAAACAGACCATCATTTTGGAGAAAACAGCCGCCTAGAGCGGATTCGAGCATCTCTGTTCAAAGTAAAACAACAATATCTTAAAATCTACTATTTCAAAAATTCGCAGCTAAAAAAAAGCTGCTCCCTACAAGTAAAATTCACTCGTAAGAAGCAACTCTTTATTAACCCTTTTGACCACCATGCCTGTTTGCCAACCGCTTCAACACTTCATCTAACGGCAATTTTTGTTCCCGTAACAAAACGAGCCAATGGTAAAGTAAATCCGCACTCTCCCACGTTAACTCTTCTTTGGAACGATTTTTCGCAGCAATAATCACTTCAGAAGCTTCCTCGCCGACCTTCTTTAATATCTTATCCACACCTTCTTCAAACAAGTAAGTTGTATACGATCCTTCAGGCATTTCGAGTTCACGTTCCGCAATCACTTGCTCTAATTCTTCAATGATCGCAAATCGATTCGTAACCTCTTCCCCTTCTTGCTTAAAGGCATCTTTTCGTTGCCACAAGGACTCTGTGAAACAACTTGCAGTACCTGTATGGCATGCAGGACCTGCCGGATCTACAAAAACAACCAAAGCATCCTGATCACAATCATACGTGATTTCCTCAACTTTTTGAATATTACCCGACGTCGCACCTTTATGCCAAAGCTCTTGACGTGAACGACTGTAAAACCAAGTTTCTCCTGTTTCTACTGTCTTTTCGAGTGATTCTTTGTTCATATAGGCTAGTGTTAACACCTTTTTTGATTGGTGATCCTGTACAATTGCAGGTATTAATCCTTTTTCATCAAAGGATAGCTCATCTATTTTCATCGAATCTCCAATCCCTTCTCTTTTAAATATGTTTTCACTTCAGCAACAGACGTTTCCCGGTAGTGGAAAATCGAAGCTGCAAGCGCGGCATCTGCTGCACCCTCCGTATAGGCTTCATAAAAGTCTTCACTTTTGCCAGCTCCACCGGAAGCGATAACCGGAACAGAGACTGCTTCACTCACTGCTCTAGTCAGTTTCACGTCAAAGCCCGACTTTTCGCCGTCTTCATCCATACTTGTCAGTAATATCTCACCAGCACCTTGTTTCACTGCTTCTTGTGCCCATGAGATCACTTCCCATTCTGTCGCATTTCGTCCACCATGAGTATACACCCGCCAAGAAGACAGAGAATCATCCCATTTTGCATCAATTGCTACAACGATGCACTGAGAACCAAAAAAGTCTGCTCCTTCACGAATCAGTTCCGGCCGGTTTACTGCAGCAGTGTTCAATGACACTTTGTCAGCTCCAGCTCTGAGGATTCTTTTCATATCCTCCAGCGCATTAATTCCGCCTCCGACTGTAAAAGGAATCGCTAGTTTACCAGCTACTTCTTCGACAACGTCGACCATCGTTTCTCTTCCTTCGTGGGAAGCTGAAATATCTAGAAACACAAGTTCATCTGCTCCCTGTTCATCGTAAAACGCAGCAAGCTCTACAGGATCTCCTGCATCACGAAGATTCACAAATTGAACTCCTTTGACGACTCGTCCTTCTTTTACATCAAGACATGGAATGATCCGTTTTGTTAACATGTTATTCGACCTCCTGAATCGCCTCTTCCAATGGAATATGACCTGTATAAAGTGCCTTTCCGATAATCGCTCCGGAAATACCTTCATTTTTTCTGGCTACTAACTGTTTGACATCTTCCATACTGCTCACTCCGCCAGATGCGATCACATTTTTGCCTGTTGCTTTGCCTAAGTTAGCGATCGCTTCCACATTCGGTCCCGACATCATTCCATCGCGTGAAATATCTGTCATAATAAATGTTTCTGCTCCTTGATTGGCTAATTCAATGCCCAGCTCTTCCGCTTTAACTTTCGACGTTTCCAGCCAGCCATGAGTAGCAACGAAGCCGTCTCGGGCGTCAATCCCGATTGCAATCTTCTCACCACCATATTTTCGAAGCATTTCTTTTACAAATGCCGGATCAGAAATAGCAGAACTTCCTAGAATCACTCGGGAAACACCTGCTTCCAAATACGCTTCCACGTCCTTTGGTCCACGAATGCCACCGCCAATTTGAATCTTTGCTGAAAGCTCTTTAGCTGCTTTCATGACAACCTCATGATTGACGGGTTCTCCTTTTTTTGCACCATCTAAATCAACCATATGTATCCATGTAGCCCCTTTTTCCTGAAAGCTTTTCGCCATGCTAAAAGGGGAATCACCATAAATCGTCTCTTGGTCATAATCACCCTGGAGAAGGCGTACACATTTGCCGCCCCGTATATCAATTGCTGGATAAATGATAAATTCACTCACAGTTTCACTCAGCCCCTTTTTGTTCAACCACATTTTTTAATATCGACATTCCGACCGAACTGCTTTTCTCCGGATGAAACTGGGTCGCCCAGACAGTGTTTTTCCCTACTACTGCCGGCACGTGAGTTTCTCCATACTCAGCCGTAGCAACCAATACGTCTGGATCAGCATCCACAACATAGGAGTGTACAAAGTAAACATGACCTTTCTCTACGTTCTGGATAATGGGATGATTTTCTTGATGAAAACGAAGGCGATTCCAGCCCATATGCGGCACTTTATACGTTTCGCCAAGTGCCGTGACTCCCGTGAAACGTCGAACCTTACCAGGAAGAAGTTCGAGCCCTTTCGTGACTCCATTTTCTTCGCTCTCTTCAAAAAGAAGTTGCATCCCTAAACAGATTCCAAAAAGAGGTTTCCCGTCATTTGCCCATTGTTTAATAAAAACATCTAATCCTCTTGCCTCGAGCTCAGCCATGCCATCTTTAAAGGAGCCGACACCAGGTAAAATGAGAAGAGATGCCCGAGACAATTCTTCCGGTTTTTCTGATAAAAACGGCGTGTGTCCTAAACGTTCCAATGCTTTTGTGACGCTATGAAGATTTCCCATGCCGTAATCGATGATTCCGATCATGATAAACTTCCTTTCGTAGACGGCACACCTTTTACTCGTGGATCCTTTTGGGTCGCTTCGTCCAGCGCTCGCCCAAGTGCTTTGAAAATCGCTTCAATAATATGGTGTACATTTGTTCCGTAATGAACAATGACGTGAAGATTCATTCGAGCCTCCATCGCAAATTTCCATAAAAACTCTTCAATCAGTTCGGTATCAAATGTTCCCACTTTACCTTTAGGAATGTCACCACGAAGCTCGAAATGCGGACGATTGCTTAAATCAATCACCACTTGCGCCAAAGCATCATCCATTGGAACAAACGCGTTTCCATATCTGCGAATTCCTTTTTTATCTTGCAACGCTTCTTTCAAAGCTTCTCCTAATACAATACCGATATCTTCCGTTGTATGGTGATCGTCAATCTCTGTATCACCTTTTCCAACCAAGGTTAAATCAAATAAACCATGGCGGGTAAAAAGATCAAGCATGTGCGTCATAAAGGGAACATCCGTCGTTAAATTTGCATCACCGCTACCATCAATTGCAAAGGTAAGTTCGATGTCTGTCTCATTTGTCTTGCGTTTTTTTGAAGATTGTCGAGTCGTCATGAATGGTCATCCTCCAATCGTAGTTCTACTGCTCTAGCGTGAGCTTCTAAGTTTTCAAGTCGAGCAAATGCGGATATCTTTTTTCCATGCTGTTGGACTGCTTGTTTACTGTAAGAAATGATACTCGATTTTTTAGTGAAATCTTGCACTGATAGAGGGCTGGAAAATCGTGCCGTTCCGTTCGTTGGCAACACGTGATTTGGACCGGCAAAATAATCTCCGATTGGTTCCGAACTGTATTCTCCAAGGAAGATTGCACCTGCGTGACGAATTTTGGGAAGAACATCCCAAGGCGCTTTAACATGGAGTTCCAAGTGTTCAGCTGCAAGTTCATTCACTGCATCGATTGCTTTTTCAAACGTTTCTGCAATGTATATCGCACCGTGATCATTGATCGATGCTTCGGCAATCTCCTGTTTTGGAAGTGTTTCAAGCTGCACTGTTACTTCCTTGGAAACTTCTTTCGCCAGCTTTTCATTATCTGTGACGAGAACCGCTGAAGATAAAGGGTCGTGTTCTGCTTGAGAGAGTAAATCAGCAGCAATAAAACGAGCATTAGCCGTGTCATCGGCCAGAACAGCCACTTCACTAGGACCGGCAATCATGTCGATCGCTACCGTTCCAAACACTTGTTGCTTCGCAAGTGCCACATAAATATTTCCTGGTCCGACGATTTTATCCACCGCTTCAATCGTTTCTGTACCATAGGCCAGCGCCCCTATTGCTTGTGCTCCACCTATTTTATAAATTTCTTTTATGCCTAATTCACTCGCTGTCACTAATACAATATCATCAAGTGATCCATTTTTTTGTGGGGGAGACGTCATGACGATTCGTTTCACTCCGGCAACCTGTGCTGGAATCACATTCATGAGAATCGAAGAAGGATAGGCCGCTCTGCCACCGGGAACATAAACCCCGACCGCATCCAAAGCAGTTACTTTTTGTCCAAGGATCGTTCCGTCCTCTTTTGTTGTCATCCACGATTGTTCCACTTGACGTTGATGGAAGTCTCGAATATTTTCAATTGCCTCACGGATAATAACCAAGGTATCCTCATCTACCGTTTGATACGCTTGTTCCGTTTCTTCCGGTGTGACAAGTGTTTGAGTAACTTCTATTTTATCATGTTCCTTTGTATATCTTCGAACGGCTTCATCCCCGTTACTACGAACGTCTTCGAGAATACGTTCGACAGAAGCACGTTCCATGCTCGTACCTTGGTCAATAGAGCGTTTTAAAGAAAGGCCTTCACGGATGGGAATAATCTTCATTTTGCCTCTACTCCTTGATCTACGACTTCCGCCAAACGGTCGACCATGTCGTCTATTTGAGCTGATTTGGTGCGATAACTCACTGGGTTCACAATGAATCTGGAGGTGATTGCAATCATTTCCTCTATTTCAACAAGACCATTCGCTTTGAGCGTTTGACCCGTAGATACAATGTCGACGATACGATCTGCAAGACCAATAATCGGTGCAAGTTCAATCGATCCGTTTAACTTAATGATCTCCACTTGTTCCCCTTGTTCCCGGAAATATTCCGACGTTAAGTTAGGATATTTAGAGGCAACTTTAGGCGCCACTTCTGACTTCGGATCATACGACGGAAGAGCAGCTACTGCCATGTAACAAGCACTGATTTTTAAATCCAGAACTTCATAAACATCACGCTTTTCTTCAATCATGACGTCCTTTCCAGCAACACCAACGTCCGCTACACCGTGCTCGACATACGTCGGAACATCCATCGGTTTTGCGAGGATGAAACGCATGCCCGCTTCGGGAGCTTCAATAATCAGCTTCCTGGATTCGTCAAACTCAGGTGGAATTGGGTAATTCGCTCTTCGCAATAACTCTACTGCTTCATTAAAAATTCTGCCTTTAGGCATGGCAACTGTGATCATATCTTCACTCATGTTGACGTTCCTCCATTTCCATTGGAACCGACATAGTAAACGACGTCCTGAAATTGTGCAGAATAAGCATCTACATTATTTACTCCTGTAAGCTCCTGCATAACGACTGACTTCCCTTGCTTGCGAAGCTTTTTCGCTTGTTCCATCGCTTCTTTTCTTCTCTCATTACTAAAAATAAGGCATGTATCTTTTAAAACAGGGCTTTTGGTTTTTCCAACTGCCTCTGTCAATCGGTCTAATCGGAGTCCGAATCCTGTCGCTGGTTCTGGGTGCTCAAATTGTTCAAGCAATTGATCATAACGGCCACCGCTTCCAACCGGATAACCTAACCCTTTACTGTAGGCTTCGAAAACAGTTCCCGTATAGTAGCTCATGTGCATGACTAATTTCAAATCGAGAACAATGGACTCGGTTAAACCATACGCCTCTAAAACTCTGTAAAGGTGCTCTAGTTGATCAATCGCTTCTTTTCCCTGTTTGCTCTCGACAATTTTACGAGCACTCTCGATAACTTCGGGACCACCCTTTAAACGAAGCAGTTCATATAATCGACGTTGATCAATCGAGGAAAGTGGAAGTTTCTCGACTTCTTTCCGAAAACCTACATAATTTTTTTCATATAAAAACCGGCGAAAACGATCTGCACGAGTATCATTTCCAAGTACTTCCTTTAGTAAGGCATTCACGAATCCAATATGTCCAATAGCAATTTGGTAAGAAGAAATTCCCGAGCTTTCAAGAGACGCCATCATTAATGAAATGACTTCTCCATCCGCACTGTTTGACTTGTCACCAATAAGTTCGATTCCCACTTGTTCGAATTCAGCTGGTCGCCCGCCTTCGCGTTGCTGAGCTCTGAATACAGGTGCTGAATACGTTAATCGGAGGGGACGTTCTTCATTTTTTAATGAAGATGCCGCAATTCTGGCAATTGGTGCGGTCATATCAGGACGAAGCACCAGTGTATTCCCTTGCTGATCCAACAACTTAAATAATTGTTGATCAAGGATAGCTGATGCTGTTCCAACAGTTTCGTGAAATTCCAACGTAGGAGTTTCAATCGGATCATATCCCCAACTTGCCGCTTCAGAGGAAATCGCTTGCTTTAGCTGATGTTTCAGCTGGTGAAGTTCTGGTAATGTATCTCGCATACCTAATGGCTTTTCAAACATAAATAGTTTCGACATTGAATCGTCACCTTCCTAATTTCAAACTGTTATTCCGCCTGTTACTTTAGTACGCTACCATGATAGAGCAATAAAGATCTTAAATAATAGTCTACAAGGGATTTAAGTCTACGTCAAGATGCAAAAACAAAGAAAACCCTAAGTAATCCAACTCCCAATATCTGGGGGGTCTGACCCCTTAAAAGTTAATCATGCAAAAAAAGCTAGTAACTTATCGTCACTAGTTTATAGAAGCCCGTCTTTTTCATTTTGCATTTGTTCTTTTGTACGGATGACTTGCATTGGATTCCCGCCAACAAAAGCCCCGGCAGGCACGTCCTTATTAACAAGGGTACTCGCTGAAACGATGGCACCGTCCCCAATCGTTACACCTGGTAGAATGGTCGAATTTGCACCGATCATGACATTGTCCCCGATGATGACGTCCCCGAGACGATATTCTTTAATGAGATATTCATGAGCAAGTATCGTAGTGTTATAGCCGATCACGGAGTTTTTCCCAATCGAGATCTTTTCAGGAAACATGACGTCCATCATTACCATCAGTGCTACAGCAGCTTTGTCACCGACTTCCATCCGTAAAAAAGTTCGATAAAGCCAATTTTTAAACGAAAGAAAAGGAGTATAACGCGCGAGTTGAATGACAACAAAGTTTTTAGCCACCTTGAAAAAAGGCACTGTCTTATACACTTGCCATAATGAATTTGCTTCTTTCACAGCATGTCTCGTTGTGTTACGCCCCATAGCCTTATACCCTTCTTTCTCTGACCATTTTGAAAGTCACATTATTTTGGTAATCCGAGATAATCTAATAAATCCGTCATTTCCTCAAGCATCACATCTGGATGAAAACTTGCTAGGTGGGCTCGTCCTTTTACACTCCAGGCCACTCCGGCAGTTTTGGTACCCGTGTTCTGACCACCAAGGATATCATGTTCACTATCACCAACCATTATTGCTTTTTCCGCCGTTGAGTCCAGCTGTTGCAAAGCCAGATTCAATGGTTCCGGATCAGGTTTATAGTTAGAAACTTCATCAATCGATACAACGACATTGAAGTACTTCTCTAACCCCATCAACTTCAAGCCTTTTAATGCTGTGTCGCGACGTTTCGTCGTGACAATTGCCAGTTTATACCCTTGTTGCGACAGAACTTCTAATGTTTCTGCGACTCCTTGGTACTCGCTGACAAGATCATCATGGTTTTCAAGATTAAACGTGCGATATGTATGTGTCATTTCTTCTACTCTACTTGCATCCAGATTCGTAAAGGTTTCCGATAACGGAGGTCCTATGAACGAGATAACGTCCTCGCGCTGATATTTACCTGGGTAATAGGCATCCATCGTATGTAAAAAGGAAGCTACGATTAAATCAATCGTGTTTATCAGTGTTCCGTCAAGATCAAACAATATCGAATCAATTTTTTTTGTATCGTTGGTGTTCATCGTCAATTTAAATCATCCTATCTTTTTTATTCCTTTATCTCGTTTTTATGATGATGCCTTTTACTATACAAACAATGCGAAACTAGCGCCTGTGACGAGAACCACAGGCGCGGATTTTCGTCCTTCTGAGCAGTACGGGAACCATATTAGTTGTTAGAATGCGAGTACGTCGAAGCTGTTGAAGTTTCATCGGCATCCCTTTTTTTATCTAGCCGGTTCCAAACAATTGCCACAGCAATCGTAAGAAGAATTGCCGTTACTAGCCTGACAAGAAATAGCGGCCATAGAGGAATTCCTAAAGGTATAAAAATCAACGTATCTTCCACTACCGCGTGACAAGCTACGAGAAAAATAAAGACTAAATAGAGGTCCTTCTGTTTTACCTCATCCTCTTTCACAGCTTGAATCATAACCCCGGCTCCATAAGCCAAACCAAAAGTGAGACCTGCAGCCAGCGTCGTAGAAGTATTCGGGTGAATTCCGAGCATTCTTGTAAATGGCGTCATCCACTTGGAAAAGACAGGAAGCCACTTTAAGTCTTTCATCACTTGAATGAAAATCATAATCGGAATAACTATTGCGGCTAACTGGAGAATACCAATCACTGCGCTTTCCATTCCATGAAGTGCAATAGCACCATACCCCTCTATCGACTCGGTCCCATCCGATGGAACGAAGCCGAAGCTTGCTCGATCTCCTCCACCTTGCCAAACTAGATTTATTACCCATGCAGACAGTAAGGCTAAACCGATTCGTACAATCAATACCACCCATATTTTTAATCCAACCTGTTTTGCTACAGCAGATTCAACGAATAAGTTATGAGAAAATGAAAGCATTACTGCTAATATAAATACCTCTTTCACGGTTAAATCCATCGTGAGCATGGCACCAATTGCGGCATATAAATTGAGCATATTCCCCAAGACAACAGGAATCGCTGCTTCTCCTGACAACCCTATAAGGTTCATAAATGGTGATAAAACTCGAACCAACCAGTCCATCACAACTGTCTGTCCTAGCATCGTAATGAATAATGTAATAGGAAAAATAATTCTACCTAGCTTCCATGTGGTTAGGAGACCCGTTCTCAACCCTTGTTTAAATGTATTCCTATTCATTTAAAGCCTCCTTTCATCACCATAGATAGAGCTACTTTTTCTTCTTTTTATTTTTTTGTCCCGTTGAATGTTTCTTCACGGTTTTCTCTTTCGGCTCCTCGTCAAGGTACCTTGCCTCTGCTAATTCTTTTTTCCGGCGATAAACAATAAGGATGATACCACCTATTACGGTGATAATCGAAACAACCTGGGCTGTTTTAAGCACTCCAAAAATCAATAAGTAGTCCGTTCGGATCCCTTCAATGAAAAATCTTCCTACCGAATACCAAATAGCGTATGTTATAAAAAGTTCACCACGGCGTAGATTAACCCGTCTCAACGAGAGTAAAAGAATAACCCCTGCTAAATTCCAAATAGATTCATATAAAAAAGTAGGTTGATAATAAGCACCATTAATAAACATTTGGTCAATAATGAAGTTCGGCAACATCATGTTTTCCAAGAAGCTTCTGGAGACTTCACCTCCATAGACCTCCTGATTCATGAAATTACCCCAGCGACCAATTGCCTGACCTAACAGAATACTTGGCGCAGTAATATCAAGAATCTTCCATAGAGACACTCCTTTGTATTTCGCAAAAATTGCTCCAGTCACAATGGCACCGATTAGTCCACCATGAATGGCAAGGCCACCCTCCCAAATTGCAAAAGCACTCATTGGGTCATCTGCATAATTCTCCCAACGGAAAATCACATAATATAGCCTTGCGCCAATGATAGCCGCAGGCAAGGCAAACATAAGCAAATCCGCTAGCATATCATCAGGCATGCCTCGCTTTTTCATCTCCCTGTTTGCCAACAAATAACCTAAAAATGCTCCTAAACCGATTAACACTCCATACCAATAAACTGGGATGGGCCCCAACTGAAACGCAATGCGGTTCATTGGCTCAATGGTTCCTACTATCATACATACACCTCGTTTTTCAAACTACCACAAATATATTAGGGGAATAAGCAACAATTACTCCTCCTTCTACGATGATCGAGGTAGTTATTTTCTCTTTTTATAATGTCTCTGTCTATCGAATAGAATATCATAAGTAAAGAAACAACACCTAGAGAGAAGCATGCTGTCGTCTGAAATCCTTCTATCTGAAGAGTATGCTCAGATATCTTCTTTTAAAATTCTTCTTTATCGCCTTCTTCAATGACATGGGACAAGCGCTCTGAGAATTGTTCTGCTGCGTTAATTCCCATTCGCTTCAAACGGAAGTTCATGGCAGCTACTTCAATAATAACGGCTAAGTTTCTTCCAGGTCGCACTGGAACGGTTAGTTTAGGAAGGTCTGTATCAAATATTTTGATTGTTTCTTCGTCTAATCCTAAGCGATCATATTGCTTTTTCTGGTCCCAGGTTTCTAAATCTATTGCCAAACCAATTCGTTTATAGTTTCGAACGGCACCAGCTCCAAATAAAGTCATTACGTTAATAATTCCTAAACCGCGAATTTCCAAAAGGTGTCTAATCAGATCCGGAGCTCGTCCCACCAAGACACCGTCGTGCTCCTGGCGTATTTCTACCGAATCATCAGCTACAAGCCGGTGTCCTCTTCTTACAAGGTCAAGTGCCGTTTCACTTTTACCTACACCGCTCGAACCAGTGATCATGACACCGATACCGTAAATATCAATTAAAACGCCATGAATAGCTGTCATTGGAGCTAAGTGGCTTTCTAAAAACGTTGTAAGTTGACTACTTAAACGCGTTGTTGTTAACGGAGAAGATAATATTGGCATGCCTACAGCATCTGCTGCAATAATTAAATTCTCTGGAGCATCCATTCCTCTTGATAAAATAATCGCGGGTGTATCATATGTACAAAGCCGCTCCATTCGGTCCTTTTGTTCCGCTGCTGATAGTTCTGAATAAAACGTCATTTCTGTTTTCCCAAGTAATTGAATCCGTTTCGCCGGGTAATATGTAAAATAGCCTGCCATTTCCATACCTGGTCTTGAAATGTCGCTCGTAGTAATCGAACGATATGCTACTTCGTCTTCATTATTTAATATTTTAAAGTCAAATTCCTTTATCAATTGCTTTGTGCTTACTTCTGCCATAATGTGTTGCCTCCTTTGATGTATAAAGATCGAATCGTGACTTATATACTTTTACATTACTCTCATTTTAGCATACTCATTTTGAGAGCGTTATAAAATTTTACAGAATCATCCTATGGCTCTTTATTATTACCAAGGGCTCATATCCTATGTTTTTTATCAAAAAAGCTTTGTTTGATGGAAGGTTGTTTTTGTAAAAAGAAACTATACTCATGGCAAGCTTCAGCCCATAGCGAATTCGAGTACCTCTGTCGAAAGGGAAACACGATCTCTATAAAAAAAATCCTTCAAGAACAATGTCTCAAAGAATTTCTTTTAGTTATTTATTTCGTTCCATGACACAGAGCATTACCTCTTTGTTACCGGATCAACAATAAACGAATGAATCAATGCACTAAGAATCGCAAATATCACCGCGGCAAGCAGTGCCATGCCAAATCCTTCAATAACAAAACTATCTCCCATAATCGCTTGCGTAAGCATTAATGTGATGGCATTGATCACAAACAAAAATAATCCAAGCGTCATGACAGTAATCGGAAGGGTAAAAACAATTAAAATAGGTTTTACGATAAGATTAAATAGAGCCAAAATAAAACTTGCCAGCAAGGCCGCTCCAATACTAGCTACCTCAAATGACTGAAAAAAAGCGCTAATGATTAATAATACTGCTGCATTTACGAGTAATTGTACGAGCCAGCTCATTAAGAGCTCACTTCTGCTTCATTTGGAATCACAAACATACCGATGAGATAGGCAAGAATAATCCCTGCATTTAACGGGATGATCAGTAGAAGAAACACAATTCTTACGACAGTAGAGTCCATACCAAAATAATTGCCAATGCCTCCACATATCCCTGCCAGTTTACGGTCATGATTTGATCGAAGTAATTTTTTCATTTTCTATAACGCTCCTTCCGTTCCAGCTTACTATCGCTCTTAATTTTTTATGGAGATAGCACCTGTAGTCGCTTCTGCTTCAATATAGAAATGAGCTTCTTGATTTTTATTCGCTAAAAAAGTCATTTTCTTACTTGCAAAGTCTTTTTTCTCATCGATTACAGTCAATTCCGGCAAATCACATTGGATACCGCCAACTGTAGTTTTTAACTCGCCCTCTGTTTTTACATTATCGGGCACGGTAACTTCAACACTGCCAGTGGCTGTTTTTATATATGCTCGTGCGCTCTCAGGCTCCAGTAACGTATAATAAACGGTACCATTTAGTGTTTCCCCGTCAAAGTCACCCTTAGCTGTTTTAATGGCAATCGTCCCATTCACTGTTTTTGTATCACAA
Organism: Salipaludibacillus neizhouensis; assembly: GCF_002886185.1. Taxonomy (GTDB): domain Bacteria; phylum Bacillota; class Bacilli; order Bacillales; family Salisediminibacteriaceae; genus Salipaludibacillus; species Salipaludibacillus neizhouensis. The sequence goes on along the minus strand of NZ_KZ614147.1, from coordinate 1,271,457 downwards.
AGATCAGCTTCTAGTCGGGAAACAGAGATCGTTCCATTCACTGTTTCCAGCCTGACATCCTTCGCTTCAATCTCTTCAAAATTAATACGCCCATTTACAGTTTTAGCTTCCAAGCTCTCTACGGACACATTTTCCCCAGATATTTTACCGTTAAACGCATAAAATTGAATTTTCTTTAGATTATGTTTCGGTACATACACTGTCGCGTTTACTTTCATTGATTTTTTCTTCGCGTGTAAACGTAGTTTATCATCGTTTAAACTAAAACCAGCTTCGTCAAGAAATACTCTTCGTGCCTCATCCGTATCTGACACCTTATACACCTTAACATTACATTCAACACGTACATCGTCTTCCTCCCATGGTCGGAAAACAATACTGCCATTCTCTATATTAATACCAATATCTTCTACAGTTATATTTTTTTCTTGGAAAATATGCTGAACTTCAACAGAAGAACCAAAATTAAAATCAAGATCAAACTCTTTTATTTTGTGTACGGCATCTTCAACAAATTCTGAAAACCTACTAGCAAATGTCGTGATTTTCTCCCCCGTCTTTCGATAACCTTGAGCATCCCAATTAACATCCTTGGACATGTAATGATCTGTTTCTTTTTTATTTGCCTCTGGGTCCTTTTTATATTTACCTGTGTTGCTGTGAGGTCCTCTTCGTTCATATCTTGAGCGTTTCTCTTTCTTGTCTAAGTCAGAGGATTTTTTTTCAGTTGGCTCATCTCTCATTGCTTGCAGTAACTGCAACCCTTCCTCTGCTGTAATCTTACCATCTTCAATCATTTTCAAAACCATTTTACGTTCTTCCATTGTAAACTGCCTCCTTCAAGTTTTGCTTAACGATATTTTTCACTAAACCATACACAGTTAAACTTAGTATCAAAACACTTATGAAAGACTTGTGAAGTTTCTGGTTCATCGCTGGATGATGTAATATCTTGTTATTAGTATAACGGATGAAAGGTATAAGAGGTTTCAAAACAATCGATTTAATTGCGTAAAACTTCGGGATTAAATGCACACTGGTTTACTATTTATCTTTTACATTATTTACATCAGACCAGGTGCTACGATCTAGTTCAAAAACCCGAGTACCTTTTTCAAACGGGCACCCGGGTTCTCTTCATTTTTACACAGAAGCACTTTCTTTTTCTTTCATCCTGATGTCCATTCGCTTCCGCTCACGTTCAAGGATTGGTTTTAAATACTGTCCTGTATATGACGCTTTAACTTTTGCTACTTCTTCTGGAGTTCCTTGAGCAACTAGCTTACCACCTTTGTCCCCACCTTCAGGCCCCAAATCAATGACATGATCCATCGTTTTTATCACATCTAAATTATGCTCAATGACAAGTACTGTATCTCCGTTTTCAACAAGGCGCTGAAGCACCTTTAACAAACGGTCAATATCATGCACATGAAGACCTGTCGTTGGCTCGTCTAAGATGTATAAAGTTTTCCCGGTAGATCTGCGATGCAGCTGAGATGCTAGTTTAACTCGTTGTGCTTCCCCTCCGGATAAAGTTGTAGCTGGTTGCCCCAACTTCATGTAACCCAGACCTACATCAAAAAGAGTCTGGACCTTTCTTTTAATTCTAGGAATGTTTTCAAAAAATTGAACGGAGTCTTCCACTGTCATGTCCAATACATCGGATATATTTTTCCCTTTATACAGTATTTCTCTCGTTTCACGGTTATAGCGTTTGCCATTACACTCTTCACACGGAACATAGACATCCGGTAAAAAATGCATTTCAATTTTAATAATCCCATCTCCGCGGCACGCTTCACAACGACCACCTTTGACATTAAAACTAAAGCGTCCCTTTTTATAGCCACGAACTTTAGCTTCATTAGTCATTGCAAACACATCACGAATATCATCAAAGACACTCGTATACGTTGCCGGATTAGAGCGAGGGGTTCGTCCTATCGGTGATTGGTCAATATCGACCACTTTTTCTAAATGTTCAATACCTTCAATTTTCTTCACCTTCCCAGGCTTGGTTTTCGCCGTAGTAAGTTTCTGAGCAACAGCCCGATATAAAATATCATTTATTAGCGTACTTTTTCCGGAACCGGATACACCAGTCACAGCAAGTAGTACACCTAATGGAATATCGACATTTGTTTTTTGTAGATTGTTCTCTTCAGCACCTCTAATGGAGAGCATGCGACCATCAGAAACTCGTCGTTCTGCCGGAAGAGCAATAAATTTCTTACCAGATAAGTATTGTCCTGTTAAGGAGTTCTCATCATCCATAACTTCCTGTGGTGTACCCGTGGAGCAAATATATCCTCCATGAACACCGGCGCCAGGGCCAATATCAATAAGATGATCTGCAGCTAGCATCGTGTCTTCATCGTGCTCGACAACAATCAATGTATTACCAAGATCACGCATTTTTTCTAACGTTGCGATCAATCGGTTGTTGTCCCTTTGGTGAAGACCGATCGACGGCTCATCCAGAATGTATAATACACCCATCAGTGAAGAACCTATCTGTGTCGCCAAACGTATCCGCTGGGCCTCTCCACCTGACAAAGTTCCCGCCGCCCGTGAAAGTGTTAAGTATTCCAAGCCTACATTTAATAAGAAACCGAGTCGTTCCTCAATTTCCCGAAGAATCATTCTTGCAATCGTCATGTCTTTATCCGACAGTTCCAGCTTTTCAAAAAATACTTTCGCATCCTTCACAGATAAATCTGTTATTTTTCCAATATGCTGATCTGCTATTTTAACAGACAATGCTTCCTTTGTCAGTCGATTCCCTTTACACGTTGGACAAGGCTTTTGAGCCATAAAACCTTCCATTTGTTCACGAATATAATCTGATCCCGTTTCCCGGTATCTTCGAGTAATGTTTTCCATGACCCCCTCAAAATAAATCTCTTTTTCACGCACACGGCCAAATTCATTTTCATAGCGGAAGAAAATTTTATCTTTTCCGCTTCCGTACAATATTTTATTTAGTTGCTCTTTAGGTAGGTGTTCTACGGGAACATCCATATCAATCCCGTAATACTCGCATACACTCGCAAGAAGAGACGGGTAGTATTGAGAGCTTGTCGGCTTCCATGCTGCAATTGCATTATTCTTTAACGACAATGTGGGATCAGGAATAACGAGTTCTAAATCTACTTCTAATTTTAGTCCTAAGCCATCACATGAAGCACAAGCTCCAAAAGGACTATTAAATGAAAACATACGTGGTTCTAATTCCCCTATTGAGAAACCACATTGGGGACATGCATGTTTTTGACTAAATAAAAGTTCTTCCTCACCAATTACATCCACAGTTACTCTGCCATCGGCTAAGTTCAATGCTGTCTCCATAGAATCTGCCAGACGGGTTTCCACACCCTCTTTAATGACAATCCGATCAATCACAACTTCAATACTATGTTTCTTATTTTTTTCTAATTCTATTTCATCGGAAGTTTCATGCATTTCACCATCGACGCGAATACGGACATAACCTTGCTTTTTAATATCTTCCAATACTTTTGTATGTGTTCCTTTACGTCCTGAAACGATTGGTGCAAGGATTTGCATTTTTGTTCGCTCTGGATACTTTGTCATTTGATCGACCATTTGCTGCACGGTCTGAGAGCTAATTTCAATGCCGTGATTAGGACATATAGGTTTACCTACGCGAGCATAGAGTAATCTTAAATAATCATAGATCTCTGTTACCGTACCTACAGTAGAACGAGGATTTTTACTCGTAGTTTTCTGATCGATAGAGATCGCCGGGGAAAGGCCTTCGATTGCATCAACATCAGGCTTATCCATTTGCCCCAAAAATTGGCGTGCATACGCTGAGAGAGATTCAACATAACGTCTCTGCCCTTCTGCGTATATCGTGTCAAAGGCAAGGGAGGATTTCCCTGAACCAGACAATCCCGTCATCACAACGAGTTTATCTCGTGGTATCGTGACATCTATATTTTTTAAATTATGGGAGCGTGCTCCCTTTACAACTAAATTATCTAGAGCCATTTATCAATCTCACCCTTCTGCTTTCAATTCAATAACGACATCCCGTAATTCAGCTGCTCGTTCGAAGTCGAGATTTTTGGCAGCTTCTTTCATTTCTTGCTCCATTCGTTGAATCACTTTCTCACGGTCTTTTTTACTTAATTTCTGAGAAGGAGCTTTCGTGAATGCATCATATGATTCTACTTCTTCTGCTGCATACGTCGCTTGAATCAAGTTTGGAATTGCTTTTTGTATTGTTTTAGGGGTAATCCCATGTTTTTCGTTGTGTGCCTTTTGAATCTCGCGACGACGCTGAGTTTCCTCAATCGCAATATTCATCGATCTCGTTATTTTATTAGCATACATAATAACGTGTCCGTTCGAATTTCTAGCCGCACGCCCTATTGTTTGTATAAGAGGACGTTCTGCTCGAAGAAATCCTTCTTTGTCAGCGTCCAGAATCGTGACAAGCGAAACTTCCGGAATATCCAGTCCTTCCCTCAACAAGTTAATCCCTACAAGTACATCAAACTGACCTTGCCTGAGCTCACGGATAATTTGAATTCGGTCTAATGTTTTAATATCGGAATGAATGTATTTTACTTGAATTCCTACTTCCTTCAAGTAATCTGTTAAGTCTTCTGACATTTTTTTCGTTAATGTCGTCACTAGGACTCGTTCTCCTCTTTCTTTTCGCAATCGAATTTCCTCGATCATATCATCAATCTGACCTTCTATAGGTCTCACATCTATTGTAGGGTCTAATAATCCTGTCGGACGAATAATTTGTTCGATCATTTGTGGACAATGCTCTATTTCAAACGGTCCCGGTGTAGCCGAAACAAAAATGGTTTGATTAATATGTTTTTCAAATTCATCGAATTTCAGAGGCCGGTTATCCTTCGCTGACGGAAGACGAAATCCGTGGCTGACAAGGACTCCTTTTCGAGCCTGATCCCCATTGTACATTCCTCTAACTTGAGGAAGTGTCACGTGAGACTCATCAACGATAATTAGAGAATCCTTCGGAAAATAGTCTAACAATGTATACGGAGTTGCGCCTGGCTCACGAAACGTCAAATGTCTCGAGTAGTTCTCAATCCCGGAGCAATAACCCATCTCATGCATCATTTCTATATCGTAGCGTGTTCGTTGTTCAAGACGTTGTGCTTCAAGAAGTTTTCCTTCGTCGTTCATTACCTTTAATGTTTCCGCCAACTCATCTTCAATATTGACAATCGCACGCTGTAATTTTTCTTCTTTAGTAACGAAGTGAGAAGCCGGATAAATAGCCACGTGCTCTCGTTCACCTAACACTTCTCCAGTTAACGCATCGACTTCCGTTATCCGTTCAATTTCATCCCCAAAAAACTCCACTCGAATACAGTGTTCATCTCGTGAGGCAGGGAAAATTTCAACAACATCACCACGTACACGAAACGTACCACGAGTAAAAGCTATATCATTTCGTTCATATTGAACGTCGACTAACTGTCGTAATAAACCATTCCTGTCTTTTTCCGTTCCAGTGCGCAGAGATACCATCAGATCACGGTAGTCTTCCGGAGAACCTAGACCGTAAATACAAGACACACTTGCCACAATAATAACGTCATTCCGCTCAAATAAAGCACTCGTTGCCGAGTGACGAAGCTTATCGATTTCGTCGTTTATACTTGCATCTTTCTCAATATACGTATCTGATTGAGGAATGTATGCTTCTGGTTGATAATAATCATAATAACTGACAAAGTATTCTACACGATTATTAGGAAAAAATTCTTTAAATTCACTGTATAATTGTCCTGCTAATGTTTTATTATGAGCAATTACCAGTGTTGGTTTATTCACTTCCTGTATGACATTGGATACCGTAAAGGTCTTCCCGGTTCCTGTAGCTCCCAATAATGTTTGAAATTTTTCCCCTTTGTTTATACCAGCTATCAGCTCTTGAATGGCTGTAGGCTGATCTCCCGCGGGTTCATAATGTGACTTTAATTCAAACGGAATGTCACGGTCTGGCTGCACAGACATTGGATTTCCCCCTTCACGTTCCTACTCGTAATTATAAGTTCAAGATACCCTAAGATATCGATTCTATATGATCAAACTAAGTTAAGATACATCTCTTAGGTTTCTTTATACATCTACTCACACAAAACGGCAAATGAATTGCTTGTCTAATACTCTCATACCCATTCTTACCGAATATTTATCATTATATCACAATTTCAGATAAACACGAACACATATTCCCTTTTAATGATAATATTAACGAGTTTTTAATGAAATAGCTTTGTTTAAAGAAAAACTGTATTCTAGTACGTAAAACATTAATTTAAAAGGATATCGCAAAAAACTGCCATCCTATTGGATAGAATCTAGTAAGTAAAAAGGACACTGAGATAAGTAAAATCTACTTTTCCAGTGTCCTTCATATAGTAACTCATCTAGTTATCTTCATCATTCCGTTCGTTGTCTTCTTCCATTTGCGACCTTTTTCTTTCGCTGCGATTTGATCCATCCTTGTGCTCCGCATCTGATTCCTTTTTTTCTTCAAAATCAGACGTCCATGTGTTTTTGGCAGGTTTTGAATTTAGAAATTCTTCATAGAAAGCACTTAAACCAGCTGCTTGTCCATAAGCAACTTCATTGGATTTAGTTTCTTTATCAAAGAATCCTTCCTTCTTTTGCAAATCTTCTGCTACATCGAGCTGTTTTTCTCGTTCAGTTGTTACTGGTATATTCACTTCTTTTTCTTCAGGGTTGGTGTCCCCCTCAACTTCGTCAATACTTGAGGCAACTTCTTCATTGGGATTAGCGAATTCTGCTTCAGACTCATTAGGAACATTTTCCGTATCATCCACTGATTCTAACTCACTCTCCTTTTGGTCCAGTTGATGTGAGTCTCCCACAACAATATCACTGCGATCTCGTTGGATAACAACTGCTGAGCGTAATGCGCGCGATGATAGATTACCAAACTCATCATCTGGTACAAACAAACACCCAATCTGGTAGTGGTCTCCTTGAAAAATAGAAGACTGTGCGAAACGTTTCTCCCCAGATAAATCGATGATTTCTAATTTACAGAAAGCAGGATTCTGTTGGAGTGCATGATAAAACTCGGCTTGAGACGCTATTTCCAATCCATTTGTTTTCCAAATGATCTCCCCAATCTGAAGACCCATTTTAGAAGCTGTCGAATGAGGGAGAACTCCTAAAATTTTCAAACCTTCTTCTCGTCGTGTAAACATACTTAATTGTCTTTTATCGTTAGCACGGTAGAGTAAATAAACACATTCTCTTCCTATTAAAACTAATGCTGGCACTGCTAACGCAATAACAGGGTAAAACAAAGCTGCAACTGCCACACCAATAACTAGTAAATTCAAAGCTAGCAACTGTTTACCAACTTTTTTTACGCCATCAATAGGCATAGCACTATGTACTTTTGCCTGAAATCCCAACATAAGCGGAAATAGTGCTAAGCCGAATGATTGACCGCTAGTGAGCTCAAACAGTGGCCACCAACCTTCCGTAGAAAAAGGGCCTACAGGAAATAATAAAAATAGTGGTAAGTACCATAAACGTGAAGCAATATGCTGTCCAACCATCTTACCTCGCTTGCTTTTTAAAAGAGAGGGTGAACTCTGTTTCCAACCATCTAATAAAATCAGCAATGACTCCGCTAGAAACAATGCCGCCAAGAGCCAGATAAGTCCGAGAATACTCGCGCTGTCAATTTCCGCTAACCACGTATTTAACCAACTATACTCTGTTCCGCCGGCCGGTAAGAAAGGAATGATAAACATAACGATAGAGCCAGCCACAGTCATACTAAGCCACCTTGCATGTCCTAGGGGCAATAAAACAATCCACACTGCAGTTAAAAGTGCTAGTATACCGACTGGTACTTCAATACCTAGTAATAAAATAACAACCGAAAGTGAAGCTCCAAAAATAATTGCAATTGCTATTGGTGAGGTAACTCGTTTAATCACATCATATACACGAGTGTGGAATTCTTTTCTTTCTCGTTTTACCCTTCGCATACTTAACCAAAAAGCCGCAATGACAAATATATATGTAAGTGGGTGTAAAAAGAATCTTCCTACTGCTTTTAATATTTCTAATCCGATTACTTCCAAGAGAAACCCTCCTCAACCCATCGATCTACTATTCATAACCTCTTCCTTTCATTGTAAATGAATTATCAGAAAAGAAAAGTGATTTTTTAATAAAAGCGGCAATCCCCTTCTTTTATTAAATGCATCGTCAGTTTCTCCACTAACTTTTAAACAATAAGAACTTCTAAGAAACTTTATCGAAAAAGTTAAATCTAAACTTACCAAAAAACCGCCCTCAAATGTCACTAACCGCTGAAAAAGCTACACTCGTAGGAGAAGATGTGCACCTAGTGTCGTTAAACACATGAGATAGCTCCTTTCAACCGGACACTAATCACTTGAATGTCACCTTATTTTTCACTTCAATTTATTTTTATAAGAATTACCCCATTATTTCCATATCCCACCCCCATCCTTCCTTTTAGCTCGGTAGGCTGTCTTGAGTGGACACGAACTTCTCCTATTTAAAAGCAACAAAAAAAAGATTGAAAAAGAGAATTCTCTTTTTCAATCGGAAAGTACTAGATCCTGGTTATTCTACGATAACTTCAATCGCACGATCAAGCTGCAAATCATATTCTTTTCCTTGGATCGCTTCAATAACTTTCTCTTGTAAACGAGTTCCCGTTTCTTCATTGATTTCTCCAGTTACCTCGAGACCCTCTTGTTCTTGGAATCCTCTAACGGCTTCTTCTGTTTCTTCATCAAAGTAGCCATCCGTTCTGCCAGGGTCAAATTCACTTATACCCGCCAACATAATTTGTGCATTTTTTATATGTTCATTAGACATATCATAAGTAAGCGGCTCTTCAAAATCCAATGGAGTAGCATAGTAGAAGTCTGGTTGCTCAACCTTAATGGTCGGTTCTACGCCCACTTCATTTATATTATTTCCATCTGAAGTTAACCATCGGAACAATGTCAGCTTAATTTCGCTTCCATCAACCATACGTAAAGTTTGTTGTACGGTGCCTTTTCCAAAGGTATTTGTACCAACAACTTCATAACCGCCTGCTTCTTTTAATGCACCGGCAAGAATTTCCGATGCTGAAGCACTGCCTTCATCCGTAAGAGCAACAATCGGATATTCTTTTTTCCCGTCAAGATTCGATAACTGTCTCATGCGCTCGCCTTCTTGATCCTCAATTTGAACGATAGGCTCGCCTTCCGGAATAATCAGACTGCCTATTTCCTCAACGACTTGAAGGAGTCCGCCTGGGTTACCTCTAACGTCAATAATTAAACCATCAATATTACTATCTTCAAGTTCTTTTAATTGTTCTTCAAACTCAGTCGCTGTTTTTTCAGCAAATGAACTTAATTCTATAACACCTATTGACTTTCCATCTTCCTCTATGATTTCACTGTAAACTGTTTCAATAGGAATTTCATCGCGGACAACGTCCAGATCAATTGGATCGTTAACTCCCGGGCGTTCAATTGTCAGCGTAACAGTGGATCCTTTTTCCCCGCGGATTTTAAGGACAGCATCATAAAGTGACAAACCATCTGTATCTTCTCCATCAATCACAAGAATTTTATCATTTGGTCTTAATCCTGCGTTTTCTGCCGGTGAATCTCTAAATGGGGCTACAATTGTAACACGGCCATCTGTCATACTTACTTCAGCACCAATGCCTTCAAACGTAGAATCCAAAGAATTCATGAACTCCTCAGCGGTTGATTCATCCATGTATACGGAGTATGGATCCTCTAACGTTTCAAGCATTCCCGTAATCGCACCCTCAACCAGCTTGGATTCATCCACTTCGTCTACATACTTGTCCGTGATCATATCTATAGCTTGCTGTATTTTAGCCATTTCTTCGTCATCATCTACGTTGCCAAGAACTTCTTCCGTCTCGCCACCGTTAATGAGCTGCGCTACTTCGTCTTGCTCCATTTCCATTGAACCATTATCATCATTCATAGGCCCCATCGCTACATACATTCCTCCAGCTCCCAAAACTAAAGAAAAAAATACGATTAGGGGGATGATAATATTATTTTTGTTCATACTCTCACCTCTTTGTCACAATTTAAATGGAGTCATCCATCGTATAACTTTTTTCACTATTTCCATCATAACAGAGTTAGCCATAGATTTGAAAGTTCCATCTCTTTTACTACTTTTATATAAAATGGTAATCTGCGGAATTTATCGACATTTTGAATTTCTTCTTTGATGCAAAAAAAAGAAGAGGTCCAATATAGTATATATAAGGACACTCTTCTTCATTCAATTAATTATTAATCCATCTTTTTTACGGGAGATAACTTGAAGGGTTTACAGATGATGATGAGCCCGCATAACCTCCAGGGTGTACTTCAAAATGCAAGTGAACTCCTGTTGAAACTCCTGTCGTGCCCATTACTGCAATCGTTTGACCTCGGCTTACACGCTGACCTGGTGACACATTCATTGAAGCTAAATGTGCATAAAGCGTCGTAATGCTTTTTCCATTTACAACATGTGAAATAGTAATCGTATTACCATATCCATTCATTCTGCCAGCTGAGATAACTGTACCTGCCTCAGCTGCGTAAATACCTGTACCACCATCGCGTCCATAGTCAATTCCATTGTGCGATCTGACTTTCCCTGTTACAGGATGAACTCTATTAGGATTGTACCCCGATGTTACTCTACCACTAGCTGGTCGGTGAAGCGTAGCAGAACCTCCACTCGATGCTTCTGTTGTAGTAGTATTAGTTTCTGAGCTTGAAGGTGAACTACCTGAACTACTGTTAGAATTATTTGAACTGCTAGAGTCAGAATTGTCTGAGCTACTTGACGAAGATGAACTCGTTGAGGTACTAGCTTCAGCTTGTTTTGCTTCTTCTTTTTTCGCTTCTTCAGCAGCAGCACGTTCTTCTGCTTCTCTTGCCGCTTCTTCCGCTTGTCTCTGTTCCTCTGCCTCACGCTGGCGTCTTTCTTCCTCTTCTTTCTTACGACGCTCTTCCTCTAATCTTCGTTGCTCTTCTTCCCATGCCGCTAGTTCTTGTTTTGCCGCTTCTTCTTGAGCCGCCAAAAACTGTTTCTCTTCTTCTAAATTTAATAGGTTATCTTCTAACGAATAACCTTGCTCAGTAAGTTGTTCCAATAACACATCTTTCTGATCAATTTTATCTTCCAACCCTTGTTTTAAATCTTCTAAATCAGCCATTTGTTCTTCTAAACTTGAAAGCTCAGATTCCAAATCCTCTTTAGCTTTTTCCACTGCTTGCATATCTTCAATATGTTGTTCAAGAATATTTCGATCGGATTCAGCAATTGAATTAAGAGCGGAAATCCGTTCTAGCAAATCTCCAAAACCTTGTGCCCCTAAAATCACATCTATGTATTCTATTGAACCACCGTTTTGATACATAAACTTCACACGTTCTTTTAGAATTTCATCTCTCTCTGCAATGCGTTCTTCAAGAACTGTTATTTCTTCACGTAATTCCTCGATTCGTGCATTTGTTGCATCAATTTCTTCTTGTTTATCATCAATACTTTGATTAGTCGTCAGCATTTCATCGTCCAACTGATGAATTTCTTCAGCCACGCCATTCATCTCTGCTTCTACTTCTTGTAACTCTTCTTCCGTTTGTTCTGCTGCTTCTTCTTTAGCACCTTGTTGATTTTTATATTCTTCTATATTTTCTTCTAATTCTTCTCCTGTGTTAGCTGAAACTGATTTAATATGTATCAAATCTATTAATGTAGTTAAAGCCAGTATTGTTGCTATAAAAAACAATGCTAGTTTACGAGTCATAATGACCCTCCCTTTAAAATTGGCGATATATGTTTTATTTCCTAGGAAATAGTCAGTTTTCTATTAAGGAGTCCCGAAAGGTTGATAAAGACCTTTGAGAACTCCTCTTTTTTATACTTTCAAGAACTTCCTAACACTCATGACACTTCCCCAAACTCCAACAATTGCCCCAATACCTAAGAGTAAAATGGCATTTTGAATAACTAATGGATAAGTAGGCAAAAATTCAAAGAAGTCCAGTCCGGTGCTTTCCCCAATCATTTCATAAAATTGGACATAACCAAACCACAATAGCGCAATAGGAATAATTGAGCCAAATGTACCTAGTAGAAGACCTTCTATAAAGAAAGGCCATCGGATAAAGCCGTTTGTTGCTCCTACAAGTTTCATAATCTGAATTTCATTCTTTCTAGCCACAATGGTTAGTTTTATCGTGTTAGCTATAAGAAAAATGGCCGTGAATGACAAACCACCGATTAATACCACACCTATAATTCGAATAAAATCCGTTGCCGTGAAGAGTTGGTCAAAAATATCCCGACCATATTCTACACCTTCTACATGCTCTAAAGATTCAATTTCTTCAACAATAACTTCTGTATCTTCCGGATTCTCTGCATGAACAACATATACATCATTCAATGGATTTTCATCCCGAAGTCCTTTAAAATAGTCGCCTTGTTCACCTAAACTATCTATGAATGTTTCTAACCCCTCATCTTTGGGTATATATTCTACAGAATCGATAGTTTCAAAGTCTTCGAGATTTGTATTTAAGTTTTCCTGTTCCGTTTCTGAAGTAGTAAGTTCGACGAATACTCTGATTTCAACATCATCTTCCAATGAATCAGCAAAATGGTTTAAGTTCATAATCAGCAGCAAGAATGCACCAACTACTAATAACGTAACCGTAACCGCACTGACAGAAGCAAATGTCATCCAGCCATTACGAATTATATTTTTACCGCCTTCATTTATATGGCGGCCAACTGTTCTAGCTCTCATACCCGTACATCCCCCTTGCTTCATCTCGGGAGATTCGACCATTTTCAATAGCAATTACTCTCTTTCGCATGCTATCAACTATATCTCTATTATGTGTTGCCATAATTATCGTAGTTCCCCGGTCATTAATCTCTTCCAAAATGCGCATAATTTCCCAAGAAGTTTCCGGATCCAAATTCCCTGTAGGCTCGTCCGCTATAAGTACGGATGGATTATTAACAATCGCTCTTGCGATCGCAACACGCTGTTGTTCTCCACCTGAAAGCTCATGAGGTAAAAATCTTGCTTTATTTTTTAAACGAACGACGTCTAATACTTCCATGACACGTTTTTTTATATTCGCTTTACTTTCCTCAATAACTTCCATAGCAAATGATACATTTTCAAAGACCGTTAAAGATGGTAATAGCTTAAAATCTTGGAAAACTACTCCCATATTTCTCCGTAAATACGGGATATGTCTTTCTTTAATCTTTGATAGATTTTTCCCATCAATAGATATCTCACCCCGTGTTGGTTTTTCCTCACGAAACATCATTTTAATAAAAGTAGATTTCCCCGCACCACTGGGGCCCACCACATAAACAAACTCTCCCTTTTTGATATATATAGAAATCCCATTAACAGCCATTACGCCGTTTGGATAGGTTTTCCACACGTCCTGCATTTGGATCAATCCCATCACTTCCTAGTATATTTATCGTAGTTAATAAAAAAGACATAAATGAAGACTACAAGTCCCATTGTTATGTAGTCATGAATGCAATATCTTCTAAAAAATTCATATTTAAGGTAATTGAAATATGGTTTTGCAAACTATATCATATTTCGACAATCTATTTCTACGTTTTTATTATAGCATCAATTTACGTCATTTAAAGTTAAACTTCTTTACAATTATATTTCAATTGTTACAAACCAATTGTCGAAAACTATCGAAGTAGAAAGAAAAATTAGCATAAGTCTATTGGAGATAGGCATAAAGTTTCAAGCATTAAGTCTAATTTTTTTATAATCTGACATAAATTACAAAATCGAACCACGCAAAAGGGGGTGCTGAAAAGTAAAAACTTACTTTTCAGCACCCTTCTCAAAAATTAAATTTCAGGTTTTAATCATATTTTCAGATGGAGAATTAGAGTGATATATTGAACTCTCAAGACAACATACTTTACTATAACTAATTATTGTTCAGAAACCCACGCTGCAACATCTTCTGCATCCTGTCCACTAACAAGTTCAGCTGGCATGTTACCAGGCCCCTCTTCAATTGTAGCTAAAATAACATCTGCAGAAATTCCGTGCAAGTCCGGTCCTGAGGCTCCCTCAAGGTCTCCCCCGTGACAGGCGGCACAGTTACCAACATAAACTTCTTCACCGTTGGTAGCGTCATATGTATCGTTTGCTCCAGCGCTCTCTTCAACAGCATTATTGTTCTCTGGTGCTTCTTCGTTGTTTGCATCATCACCGCCGCATGCTCCAAGCACTAGCACTGAACCCATAATTGCAAATACTAATTTCTTCATAAAATCCCTCCTTAAATTTTGGTAAGATTATCAAACCTACTTAGATATTATAACCGTTTTATTTTTTATTGAAACCTTCACCCAACACTTCTGAAGCACTAGTGACAATAACAAAGGCTGTCGGATCAATTGTTTTGATCGTTTTCTTTAATTTCGCTATTTCATTTCTGCCAACTACACACATTAAGACTGGTCTTTCATGATTCGTGTATCCCCCGTAACCTATTAATTTTGTTACGCCACGATCTACTGTCGTTAACAATCCTTGTTTAATTTCTTCTTGATTGTCAGAAATAATAATTGCCATTTTAGAATAACCGAAGCCAATTTGAACAAGATCAATCGTTTTTCCCGTCGTGAATAATCCTATGAGTGCGTATAAAGCGAATTCAAAGCCGAATACAAAAGCTGACGATACAACAACAAGACCGTCAATAATAAATATACAAGCACCAAGAGATAAACCAGAATATTTGCCGATAATTTGCGCAGCTAAATCCGTCCCGCCAGTTGAGGAGTTCGATCTGAAAACAATTCCAAGGCCCAATCCAACGCCAACACCACCAAAAATTGCTGCTAATAAAGGATCAGCAGTTGCGGGTTCCATTCCTCTTGTCAAGTAAACAATAAAAGGTAAGAAAAGCGTTCCGGCAAGTGTTTTAGAACCATATAACACACTACCTCGAAGGCTTCCTCCGAGCAATATTATTCCGGCAACAAACAATGGAATATTAAATGCCCATTGTGTATAGGCTGGTTCAAAACCTAACGTGTTGTAGAATAGTGTCGAGATTCCTGCTACTCCACCTGAAGCAATCTGATTTGGGAGTAAAAATATATTAAACGTGATTGCAACTAGGGCTGCCCCTACAAGGACATGAGCGAACTCAAAGACAATTTGTTGCAGTGGAGTCAATGGTTCTTTGTTTCTTTTACGCTGTTTACTTTTCAACACTATTATCACCTTTTTTCTAAAACAATATGTACATAACACACAAGCCATAATCTGCCATCTGATCTCTTAATCCTTTCAGAGTATATCACCAGCATGACAGCCTGTAAACGCGAGTATAGTAACGCTTTAATCGATCAAATTAAAACAAGTCACTATTCGCATTGATATATAACATGTTCTTTTTTGAAAAAATTTAATATCTAATCTTGTGAATTTGTATTTGTTATCATCGAAGGTTGTTTGGAAGAATTACCGCTCGCTTTCCGTAATTTCGTGCAAGTGCAGGCTGGTTTTCCCTTAACACGTGTGGCGAAAAGGAAGCTGTCTACTTTACCTAATAAAAAAAATCTGTGAACAGGTAATTATTTTACCTCAACACAGATCCTTTTATGAATTAATCGTAATAATCGTTTATCCGATTTGCGAACGCAGGTAAGCATCAATGAATGGAGCTAACTCTCCGTCCATCACTGCTTGAGTGTTCCCTGTTTCCATATTCGTTCGATGATCCTTCACCATACTGTAAGGATGGAATACATAAGAACGAATTTGGCTTCCCCAGCCAATTTCCGACTGCTCTCCGCGAATTGCATCTACCTCTTCACGCTGTCTATCTAATTCTAATTGATGTAATTTGGCTCTAAGCATTTTCATTGCTTGTTCTCTGTTTTTTATCTGAGATCGCTCGGCCTGACAACTTACTACAGTGTTCGTAGGTGTATGTGTAATTCGAACAGCGGAGTCAGTTGTATTAATATGCTGACCACCAGCCCCACTTGCACGGAATGTATCAATTCTCAATTCATCAGGCGAAATAGTTATGTCGACGCTATCATCTAGTTCAGGTATCACATCGCATGAAGCAAACGATGTATGACGTCTTCCCGCCGAGTCAAAAGGAGAAATTCGCACTAGGCGATGGACACCCTTTTCCGCTTTGAGGTATCCATAAGCATTACGTCCCTTTATAAAAAGTGTGACGCTTTTGACCCCCGCTTCCTCTCCAGGTAAATAGTCCATCGTTTCCACTTTGAAGTTGTGTGCATCTGCCCATCGTGTATACATACGAAGCAGCAAAGAAGCCCAATCTTGAGACTCTGTTCCTCCCGCACCCGGATGTATTTCCAGGATGGCGTTATTTTGATCATGCGGTCCACTTAATAACAATTGAAGTTCAAATTCATTTAATCGAGCTAACAAACTTTTCAAGCCTGACTCAAGTTCTGCTTCAAGTTCTTTGTCGTCTTCTTCTTTGACCAATCCGTATGACACTTCGAGATCCTCGTGCTCGGCCTCTAATTTGCGGTAAATCTCCGTCATTTCTTTTAAACCGTTCATTTCCGAAATAACTTTCTGGGCTTTGTTTTGATCATCCCAAAACGTGGGGTCACCCATCTTGTCTTCTAATTCAGCGATACGAGTTTCTTTTTCAACTAAGTCAAAGAGACCCCCTAAAGTTTTCTAATCGTTTTGCCATCGCTTGTAACTCTTGCTTTATTTCAACTAATTCCATTGATAATCACTCCTGCATATTGGGTTTTTGAAAAAATCCTTTGTCTATCTCTGATTTCTTTATTTTTTTGGAAAAAGATAAGGGATTGACTCAAAGGATGTATCAGAAGATCTTTATTGACCTTTTGACACACCCTCTGAACCTTTACTATTGTTCCTGACCGTGACAGTTTTTGTATTTTTGTCCGGATCCACAAGGACATGGATCATTACGTTTTACTGTTTCCCCTTTACGGAAAGGAGTTTTTCGCTTAGTTTCTTTTTTCTCCGCAGTACTTTCGTGAACTGCTTTTCCTTCAGTGACTTGTTTTCTTTCAAGATTTGACTGAATTTGCGCCTTCATAATGTAACGAGATACTTCTTCTTCGATGGTTGCGATCATCTCTTCAAACATCTCAAAGCCTTCAAATTTATATTCTCTCAATGGATCATTTTGACCATATGCACGCAAATGAATTCCTTGTCGCAACTGATCCATTTGATCAATATGACTTGTCCATTTACTATCTACTGTGCGTAAAAGAATAACTCGTTCAAACTCTCGCATCGTATCTTTCGTGAACGCCTCTTCACGGTCGTCATAATCTTCATGAACCTTCTCCATGATTAGTTCGATCATTTCCTCAGAATCTAACCCGTGAACGTCTTTCTCAGTAATTTCACGCTCACTGAATACCGTAGCATTAATATACTCAACCATCCCTTTAAGGTTCCAGTCCTCAGGCACCTCTGACTCTGGCGTATACAGTGCAACATTACGTTCTACCGTAGATTCCAGCATTTTTTCTACAACTGGGCGTAAGTCGGCTGACTCTAGCACTTCCATCCGTTGTTCGTAAATGACATCACGTTGTTCTCTCATCACGTCATCGTATTGGAGAAGTTGTTTACGGGCATCAAAGTTATTTCCTTCCACCCGCTTCTGTGCTTGCTCTACTGCTTTGGTAATCATTTTGCTTTCGATCGGATTTTCTTCATCCATTCCGAGACGTTCCATCATTTTAGCCATATTATCTGAAGCAAAACGACGCATTAATGTGTCCTCTAGGGAGATGAAAAACTGTGATTTACCTGGATCTCCCTGACGTCCGGCACGACCACGAAGCTGGTTATCAATTCGACGGCTTTCATGTCTCTCCGTCCCTAAAACGTACAGTCCACCAAGCTCTGTAACACCTTGACCTAATTTAATATCTGTACCTCGGCCTGCCATGTTCGTGGCAATTGTTACTGCTTTTGGTTGACCTGCGTTTTCGATAATTTCGGCTTCGCGCTCATGATTCTTCGCATTTAAAACATTATGAGGAACCTTTTTTTTCTTAAGCATATTTGCAATCAGTTCAGAGGTATCGACATTGACCGTACCAACTAACACCGGCTGACCAATTTCATGAAGTTCTTTGATTTTTTCTACAATGGCTTTGAATTTTCCCTCAGCTGATTTGTAAATAAGGTCTGGCCTGTCTTCTCTCATAATCTGTTCATTCGTAGGAATCGAATAAACATTCATCGCATAAATGTTACGGAATTCTTCTTCTTCCGTTTTAGCAGTACCAGTCATACCGGCAAGCTTTTTATACATTCTAAAATAGTTTTGGAATGTAATGGAAGCAAGAGTCATGCTTTCACGCTTAATTTCCAAGCCTTCTTTTGCTTCAATAGCTTGATGTAACCCATCACTGTAGCGACGCCCTTTCATTAGACGTCCAGTAAATTGGTCTACGATCGCTACTTCCCCGTCGTCAACGACATAATCTTCATCCCGAACCATGACCTTGTGCGCTTTCAAAGCCTGGTTAATATTATGATTTAATTGCACATGCTCCGAGTCAAAAAGATTGTCAATATTAAAGGCTCTTTCTGCCTTACTTACACCTTCGTCTGCTAATTGAACATTTTTTGCTTTTTCATCATACGTATAATCTTCCTCCGCTTTAAGCATTCTAACGAAGGAATTGGCAGCAGTATAAAGCTCTGTTGTCTTTTGCGCTGAACCTGAAATAATTAACGGTGTACGTGCTTCATCCACCAAAATAGAATCGACCTCATCGACAATCGCAAAATATAATGGGCGTTGAACCATTTGCTCTTTATACGTCACCATATTATCTCTTAAATAATCAAAACCTAATTCATTATTTGTCCCGTAAGTCACATCAGCTTTATATGCTTCTCTTTTTTCCTCTTTTGTCATACCACCCAGATTTAAACCTACTGATAAGCCTAAAAATGTATATAACTTACCCATTTCAGCAGCGTCACGGCGTGCCAAATATTCATTTACTGTTACAACGTGAACCCCTTTTTCAGTAATGGCGTTTAAATAGACAGCCAAGGTCGCGACTAGTGTTTTACCTTCCCCTGTTTTCATCTCGGAAATATCACCGCGATGAAGGACAATCCCTCCAACTAACTGAACTTGGTAATGAGTAAGTCCTAATGAACGGGTAGAACCCTCGCGAACAACCGCAAACGCTTCTGGAAGAAGATCATCAAGCTTCTCTCCATTTTTATATCGTTCTTTAAATTCCGTAGTTTTGTTGCGTAAAGCCTCATCAGAAAGCTTCTTCATATCGTCACTTAGCGCTTCAATCTGATCGATCGTTTTTTGCATTTTTTTTATGTGTTTCGCATCGGTATCTCCAATGACCTTCCTTAGTAAACCTAGCATCGGACATTGCTCCCTTTTTCATTATTTCTATTTCAATAGGATTTCTATGGTTTCCGTACTATACTTAAGCGTGATTCAATAGAAGCTGCCACTTAAGAATTTACACTACCCTTCATTTTATCAGTTTGCAAAGTTGCTTACAAGCAACGTATCGTTCTAATGAGAGAATATTATTTAATAAGTGTCATGGTATGATGGATCTAATCGTAAAACACTTATTTGTTGAAGGGACTTCATCCCTTCTCTATAATGAAGAGAATACTTTTAATTAGAGCATAGCAGTGCCGTGATTTCATTACCTGCTATTTTTCATAGACAAAAAAAATTAGTTTTACTTCGAGCGGAGGTACTCCGATTCAGGGGCGCTGAGACTTTGGGGTCACCGCGAAAAGCGAGCGGCAATTTTTTAACAACCATAAATGATGATAAGTCAGCAAAATTTACGTCAACAGTTTTTCAAATTAATTCATCCATCATAGTGTAATGGGAGGTGATGTTTTGCTATCCGTAAAGAAAGTTTTAAATAATAATGTGATCATTGCTGAGCACCCTGACTATGAAGAAGTTGTCCTTATAGGGAAAGGTATTGGTTTTGGTAAAAATACTGGAGATGAAGTTGCAGGAGAGCACGCTGAAAAATTCTTTGTGCTAAAGAATTCAGAGGAACAAACACAGTTCATGAACTTATTAGAGTATGTCGATGAGGATTTCATCGGTATAATTAATGAATTTGTTGAAAAACTGGAAAAGAAGTTCGGTTCAGTAATGAATGAACATATTCATGTAGGCCTAACAGACCACTTGTACTTTGCCATAAAGAGAATCAAACAAGGTCTTGGAATTAAAAACCCGTTTTTACATGAAACAGAACTTGCTTATCCGAAAGAGTACGCCGCCGCAACAGAATTAACAGAATGGTTAAATGAAAAATTCGATGTGAGAATTCCCGAGGGTGAGATCGGCTTCATTACTCTGCATATTCACAGCGCGCTTACAAACAGAAATCTGGCTGAGATTAACCTTCATACGCAACTGGTTAGCGAACTAGTACAAATCATTGAAGATTATCTTCGTGTAAGTATCAGCCGAAAAGATATGAATTATTTAAGATTAGTTCGCCATCTTCATCATGCTATTGAACGTATTCAAACAGAAACTTACTTAGAAAATCAAGATAGTTTAAAAGAGGTGTTGCAAAAAGAATATCCTCTATGTTACAATTTGTCTTGGAAATTGATGAAAATCATGCAACAACGGTTACATAGGCCAGTCCCGGATGCAGAGGCAGTTTATCTTACCTTACATTTACAAAGACTCGTCAGTACCGTACATTAAAATATTGGAAATTGTTCTTACTACGAACAGCTATTCTTTTCCGTGTTACTGGTAATGCAGGCATGAGAGAAAAGGAATGTAGTGTAAAATCGGATTGGGTGAAGTATATCTTCTACTCCATTTATTGTTTTTACTACACTCTTTTCCCTCATGCCTTTTTTGTTGTCATGATATTTTCACTTCCAAATAACCATACTATTTTTAGTAATTAAAAAGGAGGAAATACTTATGTTTAAAAAGCTTTTTGGTCAATTACAACGAATCGGTAAATCTCTAATGTTACCAGTTGCCATTTTACCTGCTGCCGGTTTACTGCTTGCTATTGGTAATGCTATGGGTAATGAAAATATGATTAATCTTATGCCATTCCTGGAAAACGCCTTTTTTGCTGACCTAGGCGGTATGATGGAATCAGCTGGTGGAATTGTTTTTGATAACTTAGCAATTATCTTTGCTCTCGGGGTTGCCGTCGGTTTGGCCAACGGTTCCGGTGTAGCAGCACTAGCTGCCTTAGTCGGTTTCCTGATCATGAACGTAACAATGGGTGTTATTGGAGGATTAACTGTAGAAGGTGTACTTCAAGGTGAAAATCCAGCACATGCTCTCGTTCTAGGAATTCCAACACTCCAAACTGGTGTGTTTGGCGGTATCATTATCGGGGCACTCGCCGCTTGGGCGTACAACAAATTTTTCGAAATTGAACTACCTGCCTTCTTAGGTTTCTTTGCAGGGAAAAGATTCGTACCGATCGTTACTGCATTTGCTGCGTTCTTTATTGGTGTAGCGCTATTCTTTATTTGGCCGCCAATCCAAACAGGGATGAACTCGGCATCCCAATTTTTAATGGAAGAAGCAATGGTTGTTGCCGTATTCTTCTTCGGTTTTATCAAACGTTTATTAATACCATTTGGTCTACATCATATTTTCCACGCTCCGTTCTGGTTTGAATTTGGTCAATATACAGACGTTGCTGGAAACATTGTACGTGGAGACTTGAATATCTTTTTCGCGCAGTTAAGTGATGGCGTTGATATAACTGCTGGTCACTTTATGGCAGGGGAATTCCCAATCATGATGTTTGGTCTTCCTGCTGCAGCACTCGCCATGTATCATCAAGCACGTCCGGAAAATAAAAAAGTTGTTGGTGGGTTACTAGGTTCTGCTGCTTTAACATCTTTCTTAACCGGTATTACAGAACCAATTGAATTTTCTTTCTTGTTTTTGTCACCGGTTCTATTTTTTATCCATGCTGTTTTAGATGGCATATCGTTCGTAGTATTATATTTGCTAAATGTTAATCTAGGTTATACATTCTCCGGGGGTGCGATTGACTTCTTACTCTTCGGAATCGTGCCAGGACGTGAACCATGGTGGATCGTGGTTGTCGTCGGTCTAATCTTTG
The DNA here is from genome assembly GCF_002886185.1 of Salipaludibacillus neizhouensis. Taxonomy (GTDB): domain Bacteria; phylum Bacillota; class Bacilli; order Bacillales; family Salisediminibacteriaceae; genus Salipaludibacillus; species Salipaludibacillus neizhouensis. The sequence continues at coordinate 1,249,164 of NZ_KZ614147.1, read as the reverse complement.
CGGTCATTTACTATGTGTTATTCACATTTATGATCAAAAAATTCAACCTCTTAACACCTGGACGTGAAAAGCCAGATGCTGAAGGTGAAGCAAGTTCTAAAAAAGCTAGTGGAAAAACAGAATTACCATATGAAGTTCTAAAAGCATTCGGCGGTAAAGAAAACTTAACTCATTTAGATGCTTGTATCACTAGACTTCGTATTAGTGTAAAAGACATTGCCGATGTTGATAAAGATCGATTGAAGAAGCTTGGTGCTTCTGGCGTTATGGTAGTTGATAAAAACGTGCAAGCTATATTTGGTCCACGATCCGAGACGATCAAAGGACAAATGGAAAATATTATTAGTGGAAAAACACCTGTACCTGAAGAAGAAAGCGACAGTAAAGGTGGCGCACCAGCAACTTCGAAAACGAATGTTTCTATCGCCATGCCTTTGAAAGGTGAAATTAAACCACTTTCCGAAGTACCTGATAAAATGTTCGCTGAGAAAATGATGGGTGACGGTTTTGCTATTGAGCCATCCGTTGGAGAAGTAGTCTCACCTGTAGACGGTAAAATCGTAAACTTATTTTCAACAAAGCATGCACTTGGTCTAGAAACTGCTGATGGAACTGAAATTCTTATTCACGTAGGAATTGATACAGTGAAGTTAAAAGGAGAAGGTTTCGAAACGCATGTCGAGCAAGGCGATACAGTAACAATTGGTCAAAAACTTCTCACATTTGACTTAGAAAGTATTCGAGACAAGGCACCATCTGTTATTACGCCGGTGATCTTTACCAATTTAAGTGAAGAACAATCTGTCAGTATCGAAAAAGATGGTCCAACAGAAACTGGAGAAACGGATCGAGTTAAGATTGTTAAGAAATAAGAAGTAATGAATAGTATCGAAAGCTGGAGGGAATTCCCCTCCAGCTTTTTTTATTATTGTTTTACTTCGAACAGAGGTACTCGAATTCGCCTAGAACGGATTCGGGCTCTTCTGTTCGAAGGGGTTTAACATTAACTTAAAAGCCTTATTGTAAATTGTAAAAAGGAGTGATGACCTGGTTCCAGGTCATCACTCCTTTATTTGATAAGATTTATTCTGGCTCAATCAAGCCGTATCTACCGTCTTTACGCTTGTAAACGACGTTTGTAAATCCGCTTATAGAACTTGAAAATACAAAGAAGCTGTGACCTAACATGTCCATTTGCAGAATAGCTTCCTCTGCATCCATTGGTTTCAAATCAAAACGCTTTGTACGAACAACTTCAATTTCATCTTCTGAGAAGTCCTCTTCAGCAAGAGGTTCTAATTCATTTTTAAACATATACTTTAAGCTGTCATCACCGCGAAATTTACGGTTAACTTTTGTTTTATGTTTCCTGATTTGTCGTTCCAATTTTTCAATTACAAGATCAATTGCCGCATACATGTCGGCATGTTTTTCTTCTGCACGAAGTAAAAGCTTCGGCATTGGAATAGTGATTTCAACTTTTTGATCGTTGTTTAACACGCTCAATTTCACGTGTACATCTGAAGATGGGATTGTATCAAAATACTTTTCAAGTTTACTTACCTTTTTTTCAACGTACTCTCTTAATGCTGGAGTTACTTCTAGGTTTTCGCCACGAATATTAAAATTCATTAGCAAACTCCTCCTTTCGGGTATGTAAGTAATATTCTTCACTTCCCCTTAACATTCCTGCTTAAACTTAAATAAAATTTAAATTATTTATCGAAAAATGTAGAAAAGTTTACATTCTGTTTCACATTTAGAAACATTTACCTTCCTAATAGGTAAACAACCAGACTACAGACCCTAATCATTTCTATTAATTTTAACAAACTCGATTATTTTTAAAACGAAAGCTTTTTAAACATTATCTTTATCAGCTTAGAACGAATCCTAGCCTTCTTTCCAAAAGCAATCTTTAAAAAATAGCCCGTGCTCTCTAAAAAGAACACAGGCTACATATACATTTAAATTAATTTATAAAAAGCTTCTTTATCCCCGAATTAAAGCTTCACTACGTTCGCTGCTTGTGGACCTCGGTCCCCTTCAACAATTTCAAATTCCACGTCTTGGCCTTCATCGAGAGACTTAAATCCTTCTTGATCAATAGCAGAAAAATGCACGAATACATCGTCTCCCGCTTCTTGCTCAATAAATCCGAATCCTTTTTCTGCATTAAACCATTTTACTTTTCCTTGCATGTGTATAACACGATCCCTTCATTAATAAATCTGTGGAAATATCCACAATTAAACTATAACAAACCCAGAGAATTGTCGTCAATCCCCTTTAAACAGATTATTCAGACTAATAGGCCTATGTGCTAGATTTTTTAGTATTCACCTCACACCATCATTTATTTTCTACCTCTAAGTCCCTAATAAGCATAAATTTGGGTATAAAATTACATAAAATTCTAAAAACAGCGAAAATAGTCCTATTTATTTATTCTTAATTTCCCTTTATGATCTGATTAATAACATCACCGTTAAGTCATCCAAATCTTTAAAATCCGCTCATCCCCCCTTTTTTTCTTTTATTGAACGATAACCCTACACGCACACTACCCAGATTCGTTTTAATAATAACCTCACTTCTCAATTGATGTTTACTCAATTGAGCTGTGATCAGCGTTCCTCTTGACATCCAAGGGGCAGCAACAGGTTTACTTTATTTACATAGGCATCACCCAAGTAAACTCTCCTTCGACTCTGGTCACAATAATCAATAGAGGAGCAACGTCTCTTCGTTGCTTCCTCTCCCCATTTTTTTTTCAACAATCAACTTTTAAAGGAGGCTTGCAGACTTTACTTCATGATCCAATACTTTTAGTTTTTAAAAATTTAAAAGGAGCCTGCCAATGTTAAACCAACTCACACTAATAGGAAGAATTGCTAAAGATCCAAAACTTCAAACTACAAGAGAAGGTGGTTCGTATACTCGATTTACGTTAGCAGTTAGACGACCATTTAAAAACCAGTCAGGAAATTACGACACCGATTTTATTCCGTGCGTTACTTGGGGGAAGTTATCCGAAACAATTGTAGACTATTGCACGAAAGGGTCATTAGTCTCTCTTAATGGCAGAATTCATATGAGGACACAAGAACTTGAAAACCAGAAACGGATTACTTCGCCAGAAATAATTGCAGATAATGTCGTTTTCCTTCACCTTAAAAAAGCCCATCAAAAGCAAAGCCAAGAAGTACCTATTCCTTCAGCACCTCAAGAATTAGAAGATTCAAGCAGTGCTAATCACCGTGTAGCTTCAAATGAATCACACACCAAAGCTTCTTCCACGAATTTGGATACGAATACCCCTCCAATATTGACTACGCCATCCAACAATAAACAAGTACCATCCGCCTTATCCCCTTCACAAAAATAATCTAAATGAAATGACGAAAGGAGACAACCTGAATGAATGAAATGGATTTGCTTAAAATGGTTATGCACAAATTAGCAAAAATAGAAGCTGCCACAATAAAGCGTGACGACTTAGATGAATTAAATGAATGCTTATTTGATCAACAGGAAAACCTCAAACATATACAAGACACTTTACAGGAACTTAAAGTTAATCTTGATATCAGACACATAGAAAACATGAATTCAGATGATGTATTGCTTCGATCCATTTTAGATAATCAATCGCTACAGTATAAATAAAATAAGAAAAACGCAAAGCGTCTTTTGTTAAATACAGCGTTATCTTTCGCCACCCCGAGTAGCACCTACGAAGTGCGTGTAGGTGCTACTCGAAAGGGGGATGGTTTTCCTTGACACGCGTGGCGTAAAGATAGCTGTCATCTTATACTTTCTTAACTTTTAAGAAAAACGGCATAGCCGTCTTTTATTAAATTCAGCGTCAGCTTCTGCCGCCATCATTTAAGTAGCAAGGGTGGTTTTCCCTTGCTGCGCGCGGCACGAAGGTAGCTGTCATCTTAAAATTCCCTATCTTTTAATTACTTATTTGCCGTCCTCGGATCGCATCTCTCCGTTCAAACTGATGCTAGGATCAAGGGCTCCTAAAACCAAATTATTTCGTTGTTTCTGAGACTACTACTGTTATATCTCCACTAATTTCATAGTGCTGAACGGTGGAAGGGATAATAAAGTGGTCTCCTTTTTTCAGTAAATGAGCCGCTTCCTCTGTTTGAATTTGACCGCCACCTTCAATAACACTCACTAATTGATACGACATGTTCGCTCGTTTTAACGCACCAGACCGTTTCTCCAACACCCATTTGTGTACGGTGAAATAGTTCTCTTGTATAAGTCTTTCAATTTTCAAACCGTCTTCTTCCCAAGCAGGTCTAGCAGGTGTTGCATCCTTATGAGGTACCATGGAACACGCAATAGAATCCTCAATATGTAACTCCCTCATTTGGCCATCTTGGCCAGGTCGATCATAATCATAAAAACGATACGTAATATCAGAACTTTGTTGAATCTCAAGTATTAACACGCCGCTTCCAATGGCATGAACGGTTCCACTTGGTACATAGACAAAATCTCCCGGTTCTACTTCCACACTGTTAAAGAGATCATCCCATCTTTTATCCTCAACCATGTTACTCAGCTCATCTCTAGTAGAGGCTCCATGACCCAGTATCAGCTTTGCACCAGGCTCCCGATCAAGAATATACCAACACTCCGTCTTTCCAAAGGCATAGCCTTCATGCTTCAAAGCATATTGGTCATCAGGGTGAACCTGCACTGACAGATCATCCTGCGCATCAATAATTTTTACTAGTAGTGGAAACTCGTCCCCCTGTTCATGATTAAATAATTCCCGGTGGTTCTCCCATAGTTCACGAACTGTTTTTCCAGCATATGATCCCTCACTTACAATATTTGTGCCATTTTCATGTCCAGAAATCCCCCAACACTCCCCTGTTTGGTTACTGGGAATATCATATCCGTAACACTCTTTCAGCTTCTTTCCACCCCATACTTTTTCTTTCAATACCGGTTCCAATTTTAAAATATCTTTCATCGTTATTACGCCCTCTCTATAATTTATATCTTCGCAGCAAGTAAACAGTATAGTCTTATCTTCATGGAGTTACAGCAATAAGAATCCTCAGTATTATATTGGACACGTTTACATACACCATGCTATACTTTTTCTAGCAATAGCTCTAATCTATTGGCTTTTAGTGCAAACGATTGCGCTTATTGAATGTTCATACTGTTCTTATTTCAGTTTACCTGTAACCATTCATTGATTCAATCCTTGTTCATGTTGAAGGTTTACACTTAGAATCACTAGGAGGAATAACATGTTACTGGAAGCCATTTATCACCAACCTAAATCTCAGTACGCCTATGCCTATAATGAAGAAACTTTACATATTCGTGTTCGCACGAAGCGACATGATATGGATCGTGTATCAGTAGTATGGGGAGACAAGTATGACTTTTCTCCTGAAAAAGTGACCACTACAAGAATGGTGGTTTTTGCACAAGATGATTTATTTGATTATTATCACGTTGCTATAAAACCTCCGTTTCGCCGATTTGCTTATGCTTTTAAATTTGAAACAGAGGATCAAACTGTTTTTTTAAACGAAGTGGGCTTTACAAAGGATAAACTAAGCTCTTCCGGAGTCGGCATGCTTTGGTCACCTTCAGGCATGTTTGAATTCCCGTATTTAAACCCTATCGACGTTCATTCTACTCCCGACTGGGTGAAAGATGCTGTATTTTATCAGATTTTTCCTGAGCGGTTTGCAAATGGGGATCCTTCCATTAGTCCTAAAGAAGTGGAAGCATGGACACCTGATGCTGTGCCAACAGCAACTAATTTTTTCGGCGGAGATTTACAAGGTGTCATTGATAATCTTGATTATTTAGTAGACTTAGGAATCACATGTATTTATTTCACGCCATTTTTCGAAGCACATTCCAATCACAAATACGATACGATCGATTATTTAAAAGTTGATCCACAATTTGGTGACAATAATACTGCTAAGAAACTAGTAAAAGAAGCACATAGAAAAGGAATAAAAATTATGTTGGATGCCGTTTTCAATCATTCAGGCTATTACTTCCCTCCTTTTCAGGACGTCTTACTAAACGGAGAAAAATCACGTTTTAAAGAATGGTTCCATATTAAAAGTTTCCCAGTCTCCACTAATCCATTAAATTACGATACATTCGGTTTCGTTCCGGAAATGCCTAAATTAGACACGGAGCATCCGGAAGTGAAAGCATATTTATTGGAAGTAGCCCGTTATTGGGTGGAAGATATTGGGGTTGACGGCTGGCGTTTAGATGTAGCTAATGAAATTGACCATCAATTTTGGCGTGAATTCCGTCATACCGTAAAGAAAGCAAATCCGGAGGCGTATATACTCGGTGAGACCTGGCACAATTCAATGGCCTGGCTGGTGGGAGATCAGTTCGATGCTGTGATGAACTATCCGGTGACAAATAGTATTCTCGACTTTTTTGTGAAGGATGAGATTGATGCGGCATCTTTTATGGGTAGACTCGATGCGATGCAAATTGCCTATCCGAAACAAGCAAATGAGGTTGCCTTTAATTTATTAGATTCCCATGATACACCGCGATTGCTTACGATTGCAGAAGGGAATAAGGCTCGAATGAAGCTCGCTGTGTTGTTCCAACTTACCTATAGTGGGGCGCCATGTATTTATTACGGTGATGAGATTGGTATGGCAGGTGGGGCAGACCCAGGTTGCAGAAAACCGATGATTTGGGAGAAAGAACACCAAGACCTGGACATTCTTGCCTTTTATAAAAAAATGATTCAGCTTAGAAAAGACCATCGCTCTTTAAAAGACGGTACCTTCCGTTTTCTGTCAGCTGAAAAAGACAAAAAAATAATAGCCTATGAGCGAACCGATGTGATGGATCGTTTCATTATTATCTTAAACAGTGATAATCAAAAGCAAAAGGTGACACTTGAAAACATCTCCGCGGGAACGTTTCGAAATATTGATACAGATGAAAAATATCAAGTTTTAAAAGGGGAAATCACTGTGGAAGTTAAGGCGGTAAGCGCAATAATTTTAAAAGATCAATAAGAAAAACGGCAGAGCCGTCTTTTATTAAATTCAGCGTCAGCTTCCGCCGTCCCGAGTAGCACCTACGAAGTGTGTGTAGGTGCTACTCGAAAGGAGGATGGGTTCCCTTGATAGGTGCGGCGTGAAGGTAGCTGCTAATTTTATAAATTATCTTCTAATAAAAGAAACTTTGCGTTTTTCTTTTCCTTTAATGTATAAAACAAATGCACCTTGGCCATAGTATAGTTAGTGAGCGTTTCTTTTTAACACTTACGTTTAACTAACATGTTCAAAGGGAGGTTCCTTCAAGATTAAGAAGAGCAATTCTCCGACGGCCAAGAAACTTAAAACGAGACATATTCTTTGTGAAGAATGACATGGCAACGGTAAACGAAATTTATAACTGTGAAGACTATACCTTTTGAACATCATTTAAAACTAACTCGTACTTATATTCGATAAATAACATCCCCACCTGTGCTTACCCCCTTTGCGCAGGTGGGGATGTTTCTTTTCGTTGAACTATTTCACTGCAAAATTGTCCAAATAATCACAAAAATAATTGCCGCAATCGTAGTGGACCATGTTTTTAAGAATGATTTTTTCTTCTGTTCCTGTTCTTGCTCAGCCATCTGAAATTCCCCCTGTGTGATCTTATACCCTATTCTTTCAAGGTGATAAGATATCATTATATAGAAAAACGAATAGGCTAGCTCCAGCCTGAATGGAAGCTAGCCTTATTAAATTATTTAATTAGAGAGATTTATAGTGAAATCCCTTTCTAAAATTATAACTTATTTCGTTATAAAAGTGGAGGTTAATATTCTATCGTTGAGTTATTAATAAGTGGTTTTCATTCCTTCGTTTCTCGGAAAATCGACAGGTATTCTTATGACTTGTGTCCCTAACGCGCTATCATAAACTCCATAATCCGATCATGCAGTCCAGGCAAATCTTCATGAGCAAAATCAGGAAATACCTCTAATGATTTTGGTGCGGTTATTTTATTGTAAGCAGCAAATTGGGTAGATGGAGGACATATTGTGTCCATAAGACCCACCCCCATCATGACTTCTCCTTGAATTCGAGAGGCCAAATGCTGGATGTCAATATAGCCAAGCTTTGCAAAAGTCTCATTTTGACGTTTATGCTGGGGGTCAAACTTACGGAAGTATTTTCGCAACTCGTCATAGGCACCTACCGCCAAGTCCATTTCCCATACTCGTTGATAATCACTCAGGAAAGGATACACAGGCGCCAGTTTTTTAATCCGTGGTTCAAGTGCAGCGCAAGCAATTGTCAGTCCGCCACCTTGTGACCAGCCCGTTACCGAAACATCACGATCATCTACTTCATCCATTTCGATAACAAGCTTTGCTAACTGGGCAGTATCCAAAAAAATATGACGAAACAAGAGGTTGTCCTCATGATCATCAAGACCGCGAATAAAGTGCCCTTGCAATGTATTTCCAACTACGCCGCCTACATCTTCAGACAAACCACCTTGTCCCCTGACATCCATTGCAAACACATGATATCCAAGTGCAGCGTACGCAAGCTTACTTTGCCAATCCCCTGCGCTCATAGAATAGCCATGAAAGTGAAGAATAGCTGGCTGTTTCTTAGATGTATCAAGCTTTGGTTTCACATATTTCACGTGAATTCGTGCTCCTCGAACACCAGTAAAATACATATCAAAACATTCTGCATAAGCAACCTGGAATGAACTTTTAATCAGCTCTACATTACTTTCCACTTCATTCATCTCTCGCAGGGCACGACTCCAATACTCATCAAAATCTTTCGGACGCGGATTTCTTCCTTGATAGGTTTTCAATTCGTCTAAACGCATATCAATTAAAGGCATAATTTTTCCCCTTTGCTAATGTGTTTTATAATAACTTTCCACGATCTGAGTCCACTCGTGTTTTCGCGGTAATAGCTTTTCATGTAAAAATACCATCCGTTCCTGTTCATTTGGATAGATTTTTTCTATATTAGCTGCTTCTTCGACTGCATCCTGAAACTGATGCAACGTTGCCAAAGCATTTAAATCCTCTTTGAAAATCGCTTGCATTGTCATGTTTTCCTCATTATAAGGGATTAATCCTAGCGTGACACTTTTCAGAAGTCGGTCACCAATGTCATGATCACCTTTAATATAGCATTCACTCACATACTTGATCGCATTTTCTATTTCAAGAAGCATATCAAGATAATTATGTAAAAACTGCCGCTTCGCCGACGTAAGCCGAGAAGAAATAACGAATCCCTCCTTTACTCTGTCATTCAATGACTCAATTAGTTTTTGTGGTATATATTTGGCTAAATAACACTTTATTTAATTATAGCACGATGTCCAAAAAGAATAAGGATTTCGAAAACAGCAGCTCATACAAAAAAGCAACCGGAAGCCAAGCTTGTCCGGTTGCTTTCTTAGAGTGTTCGTTTTCATTCATTATTTTCGGTAACTGGTCCCTGCTGAACCGGCAGCTGCCGTTGCTGCTCGTTTCGCTGCTGCATAAGGGTTATTCGGAGCCGGTTTTCGATTAGGGGTTGGGGTTGGTGCAGGTGCTTCCTCCTGTTTTGTAATCGGTGTGACCTTATTCTCTGCAGGCTTTGTTTTAATTTTAGGCTCCGTTGAAGTTGAAGCTGTTCCGCCACCATGTCTGTTCTGACGGTCTTTTTTAATGACTTCTTTCCACGTATCTCGAAAATCCAGAACAAATTGCTCGGCTTGACTTAATGCTTCAAGATCATTTCCTGTATTAGCTTCAATAAGCTTTGACATAATGAAATCATACATTTGCATCATATTCTGACTCACATTAACGTCTGTATTTAGTGTTACCATCAATTCACGAATAATATTTTGTGCTTTCATTAAATTCGTATTCTTTTCTTCCATATTTTTTTCATTCAATGCTTTTTCAGCACGTTTAATAAACTTCAAGCAACCATCATAAAGCATTAACGTTAATTCGCCTGCGGACTTTGTCTCCACGGATGATTGTTTATACTTCGCGTACGGATTGTTTACTGCCATTACTATCTACTCCCCTTATGAATCCCTTATCTGAATACAGACACACATTTTCACTATCGTGAACGTGGAAATCTCCTAGGATAAATGCCTCATGCTCTTACATGTATATTATCGGCATGTCTTCCATTATTTTTAATAATAAAACAAAAGAACCCGAAAAATGAATCGAGTTCTTTTGTTTTTTCATCAAACCTTCTCATCAATAATAATTCCGGCAAACTCTAACATCGAAGAAATCATATCCAAAAACTTTTCGGGTGGAATTTCTCTCACTACTTCTTCTGTTTGCTTATCAATGACTTTAACCATTGTGCGATTCAGTGTTTCATGTTGTTCAAACTTAAGAGAAGTACCTTTAACGGAAACGAGGTCATTCATCGCTTCCATCGCACTGTCCAACTCTTTCACCGACCATTCTCTTCCCTTTACTCGAGATTCATGCTCAGCTTGCCTAGATGACGTGTCGACACTTCCTTGTGCATCCACACTATCCCTGTTTTGCGTAGGGCTTCGCTCAGATCGTACCTGAGAGGTAGTTTCATTTGCGGAAAAACGGCCCAATGAATTCACTTCCATGTGTATCACTCCTACTCTTGACCTATTTCCTAATTTATATATCGGTACTTTCTACTAACTGTTGAAGTGTTTTTTAGAAAAAAACTGAAAACTTCGAATCTAATACTGATTATTTCTTAGAATCAAAAAATATTCCATCCGATGTAGGTCCGTCATATGGGTTTTCATATTTTTTTCCCGTTTGTTTACGCATTTTTAAACGATTTAAATCCATTCTAATTTCAGCTTGAATTGCAACCATTTTCAAATTGATTTCTTTATTCATTTTGACGATATCATTCGCAAACTCTTCTTCCGCTCCTGAAGGTTGAGATACTTTATCCATTAAAGGCTGGCGTTCACCAAGATAATTCTCAATAACTTCAATGTATTCCTCTCGCCCTTCATCCTTGGGCATCGTCTGCTGCAGATGACCGTACAGGGCCTTTGTAACTGTGTGTAACTCCGTGATAGCTGACATACTCAGCCTCCAATCTTCTAAGAAAAACGCGTAGTGTCTTTTATTAAATACAGCGTGAGCTTTCGGCCACCCCCAGTAGCACCTATGAATTACGTGTAGGTGCTACTGGGGAGGGGACTGACCCCTTTCGCTTCAACTCTTTAGTTATTGCTGTCCACCGAACATTTGCGCAAACAATGCCTCACCCTGAGAATTTGATTGTGCGACGGCTTTTTCCATGGCTGTGAATTGTGCCCAATATCTATTTTCCACTTGCTGCAATCGACGCTCGAAATTAGTAAGTCTGTCTTCGATACGCGTCATTTCTCGTCCAAGAGTAAATTGATGATTTGAACTACGACCTTTTAATCCACCTGCTCGTTGAGAAATCTGCTCGATTAAACCATTAGCACTGTCTCGAATTCTACGTGCCAGTCCTTTTTCAGCACTCGTAGTACCATCAGCAGCAAATAACTGATAGACCGACTCCGGATCTTGTTCGATCGCTGCACGAAGCTTGTCTTCATTAATCTCCAGTTTTCCGCCTTCTCTATAGTTACTCGTAGTTTTTATTCCTATTTCCGTGAGTTGATTAAATGCACCGTCAAATCCCATCGATACAGGAGCATACATATCTGTACGAAACTTTGTAAATCCATTTCGAAGCGTTTGATCATTTCGAAGCATTCCACTCATTGCTTTTTCTTCCCAACGCTCTATTTCAGTATCGGACATTTCCTTGCGTTGTTCTTCTGAAAGAGGACGGAAATCACGATGAACATCTTCTTTGATTTTTCCGTTGACCAGTTCTAATAATTCATTATATTCCTTAACAAAACCTTTTATAGTGTCCATGATAGAATCGACGTTTGTTGATGTATTCAGCGTGACTGCTTGGTTCTCTGTAAAAGTACCTTGAAGACTAATAGAAACACCGTTTATAGTAAATGTGTTGGATTGACGTTCTGTGGTTAATCCATTGATCGTAAAACTAGCATTCTGTCCCCCAATTTCATTACCTGTATCATTGGATGAATCTAATTGAAATCCATTTTGAAACAAATCACCAGTAAACATCATTTCACTATTAAACTCTTTAGGATCTGTTCCCCATACTTGATCTGTATTAAATTGTCCGGTTTCCTTTCTAATGACAGACAGTTTATCAGAATGCTCATCATAAAAGACATTAACACCTGTAGGAGACGCATTCATCTGTTTAATTACATCATTCATCGTTTGATCACTTGTAAATACAAACTTATCTGTGACTTTTTCTCCCTTAGCATTAAAGGCTGTTATGCTAGTTTCAGAATAAAAATCTTCCCCGGTTGCACTTGCTGAGAAAGCAGTAACTTCCACTTTTTGATCTTTAGCTAGTTCCTTACCGAATACGAGTGCTTTATTAGCATCATCTCTCATTACTTCAGTCGCACGAATAGTCGCATCCTCACTAAATGTTTCCACTACTTTAAAGGAAGCTCCATTCACCTTCACCACAACGGAATCAGCATTTCCAAGCTCTTGAGTTAATGAAATCGTTGAAGTTTTTTCAGAAACAGTTACTACTTCGCGATTAACTATTCCTTGCGTCCAAACTGTATTATCACCAAAAGCTTGATCCTTAAATGATTTCGTAGCATCAATTTTTGTTCCATCCGTAATTGCTGTACTACTAGCATTTGAAGCTGCATTAGCTAGCTGCGATACCTCACTAATCCTCAATGTTCCTGCACTAGCCGAAGAAGTAGCTGTGGCTGTTACAAGAGAAGAATTAGAACTCGATGCTTTATTACTCATCATATTAGATCTTCTTAACACCGTATCAAAAATATTCGTCCGAAACTGATCTAATTTCAAGTTAACAGACCGGTATTCTGCCATACGCCATTCAATAACTTGTTTATCTTGTTTCAACCGATCCATTGGCATACGTTCCGCACGCATTAAATCCTGCACCATCTGATTAATATCCATACCTGTGGCAAAGCCTGAAAGTCTCAACTTCCAACACTCCTCGTCCTATATTCTATTGTATATTCAGTTTCATTCTAAACTTTTTCTTACTTTTACTTCTCATCTATTAGATATATCGGATACTCAAGCTTATTTGTTAATACCAATCACACAATATTATTAGGATAAGGTCCTAAAGGGGTCAGACCCGCCATAATTTGGTAAATAAAAAAAGGCAACCAAACACAAATTAATTGTGTTGATCACCATTTCCCACTTTAAACTTACATCATTTGTCCGCCACCAGTAAAGGACATTAATTGTTCCGCTTGGGCATTCGCCTGAGCCATCGCTTGTTCCATTGCAGTAAATTGCGACCAGTAACGATCCTCTACTTGTTGCATACGTCGTTCAAAATTAGTAATACGATCACTGGCCTGATCAATTTCTCGCCCCATTGTAAAAGATTGGTTGGATGCTGCATCAGAACCACCAGCTCGTCTTGATATAACCTGCATTTGATCGTTAAGTGTTTCGCGAACTCTTCTAGCAATTCCTTTTTCCTCATGCGTTTCACCATCTGCAGCAAACATTTGGAAAACAGCCTCTGGATCTTGATCAATCGCTGCACGCAGTTTTGTCTCATCAACTTCCAAGCGTCCACGGTCCTGATAATTACTAGTTGTTGTAATTCCAAGTTCAGCAATTTGAGAGAACGCAAGATTAGCATCCCCATTTACTGGAGCATATATATCCTGCCTCATCTGAGTTAATGCTCCTGATAGAATTCTATCATTTCGAACGAGACCACTATGTGCTCTTTCTTCCCACATCTCAATCTCTGAATCCGACATATCCCCCCGTTGTTCATCCGTAAGTGGCGCATAATCACGGTGATATTCCTGTGACACCTTACCGCCTACCATTTCAATCAGTTTATTGTAATCATCGACAAATCCCATTACCGTGTCAAAAATATCATCCGTGTTATTAGAAACAGTTAATGAGACAGATTCTGTAGTCTCACTTTTCAGTGAGATGTTCAGTCCATTTATATCAAAATCATTGCTTTGACGTTCGGTTGTTAAACCATTCATAGTAAAAACAGCATTTTGAGCAGTATTATCAGGTGTGCCTGTCATGTGCAATGTATCCGTTAAGAAGGCACCCGTAAATTCTATCTCATTTCCACCTTCGTTATAGACACCGACTTCTGTTCTAGACATAGAAATTTTCCCACTATGCTCATCAAAAAAAGCTTGAACACCCAATTCAGAATTGTTAATCTCACTTAATACACCATTTAAGGTATCTGCACCGTCAAAGGAAAAAGAGTTAGTTACTGCCGCCCCCGCCTTATCATAAGTCGTGATCGAAAATCCTACGGAATTTTTTCCGAATTGGTCCAATAAGCTAGCATTAGGATCTACTTGAGCACCATCGCTATTAATAATTCCTTGACTGCTAGAATGATACTCAGCAGTTGCAAGCTGCGATACATTCGAAATCGTATACGTCCCATTAGAAGCACCAGCTGAAGCAGTCCCGCTGACCAACGCTTCATTCGAACTACTCACTTGTTTTGCATCCATATTCGCTCTTCGCATAATGGTATCAAACGTATTGTTCCTAAACTCCAGAAACTCCCGGTTTACTTCTCTATACTCACCCATTTTCAGAATCAATTCTTTTTGATCCTGCTCCATCTTCTGCATTGGTTGTCTCTCTGCCTTCATCAAATCCTTTACCATCTGATTGATATCCATACCCGAAGCAAAACCTGAAAGTCTCATCAAAAAACCCCTTTTCCTATTTTAAAAACGAAGAATCCTACAAAGTGAGTTTCTCCATCTAATTAAAAAACAAAAAAGCGTTAGATCTTTCCACTTTTTTCTGTTTTTAGTCTTCTAACATCTATTCTCTACTAGTTATATCGACTTTAAGGACCAATTGTTTAGAGTTTTATATTATTAAATGAATTTTAGTGATGCTCTCTTTGAACTTTTCAATTTAGGTCCTTCAATTCCTTATTCACTGCATTTCATTTCTTCTTGCAGCAAAATTTGAGCATCGGCTGTCACATCTGCCAAAACCTTCATACGTTTTAGTATTATTTCGACTAGATCGTACATTTTCATTTGCTCCTAACTGAAAGAGCCTTTTCTTATTCTTTTCATCCATGATTATAATCCTTTTTCGCCAATATATGTAAGAACAAATTTTTCAGCTGACACAGGTCGACAAAAATAATAACCCTGAACGAGATCACAATTTTTCTGCTGATGATATGTTTATTTGGTTCCGCCCCCTTTTCACCAACAGTATATCTAAGCCTGCAGTTAGTTTAATAATGACTTTAATTATTGCTTTATTTCTAGAGCCGATCTCTACATTATCTATAAATGACGGTCTATTTTTATTGTATTAATCTGGCCGCAGGTACTCTTGTCGTACACTAAGATCCATAAATGTTTCCTTCAAAATAATTTTATGCCATTCCCCCCCAAAATTACCCCTCATTAAAAATTATTTTAACTAAATTCCACAACTATTTACACTAAATAAATACTTTTAACCTAGTTAATTTAACCTAAGTTTTTATCATTATTTTGCAAAACTTATTTTGCTTGAATTACTAATAATAACAATTTAAGCCCTAATTTTAGCAATATTACCCAACTTTTCAATTTTTTATTTATATATATATAAGTCAGGATACTTTTGAGTCTTTTCCCTATATTTCATTTTTTTCTATATAAACATATATCGCTCGGGAGTATGTACTTATTTCTGCATAATTTATAGGAATATATTAAATAAAGTTGTAAAATTCTAAGTATTGAGATAGAAAGATCAATCAGGAGGTGGATGAGGGATAATTCTCTATCTTTAGTGATGATAAAAACGTAAAGGGGGAGAACTTACATGCGACAAAAGCTACAATTACTTTCTATTTATGTGTTAATAATTTTATTATCAGTTACCAGTTTCAGTAGTTTAGGTTTTGCTAGTACAACAAACCAGACGCCTACTTTCGCTTCTTTGCATTTGAATGTGAATGAATCCTCTTCAGAACCTATCACGGTGATTGTTGAATTAGAAGAAGAATCCATTTTGCAAGCAAAGCATAAAGGAAAATATCAATCGAAAAACCATCTGAAAGAAATGCGTGAGAAAGTTATTACCGAAGTAAAGAATAGTGCAGGTAAGGTGAACCAAGAGTACGATTACGTTTTCTCTGGTTTCTCTGTAGAGATCGCTCAAAATAAGATTTTAAGTTTACTAGCTGTACCAGGTGTAAAAGCGGTATATGCGAATGAAACGTATGAAGTGAATTTTGACAACAAAGAAGAAATTATCGATTCTGAATCATTTAGTCCCATGATGATGGACAGCGCGCCATTCATCGGTTCAAATGAAGCATGGGATGCTGGATTTACTGGCGACGGTGTCACTGTTGCTGTTATTGACACTGGTGCCGATCATACACATCCTGACTTAGAGCATGCATTTGCCGACTACAAAGGCTGGGATTTTGTAGATAACGATAATGATCCACAAGAAACCCCACCCGGTGGCGATCCTGAGGATGCGACGAACCACGGTTCTCACGTCTCCGGTACTATTGCAGCAAATGGAGCAATTAAGGGAGTCGCTCCAGATGCAACACTACTTGCGTATCGAGTACTCGGACCTGGTGGAAGTGGTACGACTCAACATGTTATTGCTGGTATTGAATTAGCAGTAGAAGATGGTGCCGACGTGATGAACCTATCTTTAGGCGCTACCGTAAATAATCCTGACTATGCGACAAGTATTGCTTTAGACACCGCAATGGCTAATGGCGTAGTGACCGTTACCTCAAACGGAAACAGTGGTCCTACTAACTGGACAGTTGGTTCACCCGGTACATCCAGGGAAGCTATTTCCGTAGGGGCAACTCAACTTCCTTATAACTTATATAGCGCTGCAATTTCTACTTCAGACGGGGTAGAATATCCTTCGGCAAAAGTCATGGGCTTCCCTAGTGACGAGGAGTTACTAGCTTTAAATGAAGAGGAATTTGAATTAGTCGATGTTGGACTTGCCGGTACAGCGGAAGACTTTGAAGGGAAAGACCTTGAAGGGAAAATCGCTTTCATGCAACGTGGTAACTATGCTTTTGTTAATAAAGCTATCAATGCTGCAAATGCAGGCGCTATTGGTGCCGTTATTTATAATAACGTTGCTGGTGCACAACCCGAAGTACCTGGATTGGCTGTCCCTACAATTATGACGACATTAGAAGACGGAGAAAAACTTTTAGCCGAACTAGAAGCTGGACATAACACGATAACGTTTGACATTGCATTTGATCAAGAAGTCGATGAAACAATTGCTGACTTCTCATCCCGTGGCCCTGTAATGGACACATGGATGATTAAACCGGATGTATCCGCACCTGGTGTTGCGATAGTAAGTACAGTTCCTACTCATGACCCTGCCAATCCGCACGGTTATGCTTCAATGCAAGGGACTAGCATGTCAGCTCCACACGTTGCTGGTGCAGCAGCACTAGTTTTAGATGCAAATCCAGATTGGAGTGTAGATTTTGTAAAAGCTGCGTTAATGAATACCGCTGAAAGTGTTTATGATAAAGATGGAACCCTGTATCCACATAACAGCCAGGGTGCAGGTAGCATCCGTGTTCTTGATGCTATCCAAACAGATACACTTGTCACACCTGGCAGTCACTCTTTTGGAGTCTTCACAAAAGACAGTGGAAAAGAAGTACAACGTCAAAGCTTCACAATCAATAATCTATCTAATGAACGTAAGAATTATTCTCTTGAATTCACAGGACACGAAGGAATTAAAGTGCAAACGAGTAAGAATTTATATGTACAACCGGGCAAAACGCAAGACATCAACTTTGATGTTCAAGTCGATACAAGTAATCTTGAACCTGGTTACTATGAAGGGACTCTCCTTTTAAGTAACGGCGATCAAACCGTGGAAGTACCAACGATTCTTTTCGTACAAGAGCCTGATTATCCTATGCTTTCTGGATTAGATCTTGGACTTTCCGGCAGTGACTTGGTAGGTACTGTCAATGTGCCAGGTGGAGCAGAAGTGTTCAACCTTCGTATTAGAAACGCCAATACAGGTGAACTACTTGCTGAGCCTTCTTCAGCAACAAATGTTGCCCCAGGAGTTCACAGATTCAGCTGGGATATGACAATTGATGGTGAGCCACTAGTACCTGGATCTTACCAAATTAACGCTTACGCAAAAACAGGAGTTAATGAGTTTGAGTTAACTGGTGGCGTCTTAACAATTAATGCAGATATTGATTGAAGAAAAAGGACAAGAGGTTTGAAATCCTCTTGTCCTTTTTACTGTCTATTATTTATCCACTAGAAAAATCTATTTCACCTAAAATTTAAGGCGACATCTAACTTCACAAAGACTTTATTATATATTTACATTACCTTAACAAATGACTGGCATAATATAACATATCAGAAGGAGGTCATAGGTATGGTGTCTTTAGTAACGGTTGAAACCAACAAACACTTAAAATTCACTAGCGATTCTCAGGAGTCACAACTCATACAAAAGACGATGCGCACCATTCACCGCATGGATGCCTATAAAGTGAGCGCAAATCTCGTTGATTATTTAAAGAGTTCGAAGACGGAGTGTATTGTAATTGAGGAGCCTTTTCATCATCAAGGCTACATCATGATCAATCACTTTTATCAAAAAATGGGTTCACGCTTCGGTTTCAGTTTATTTATCAACCGGCCAATACATATTTTCGCTAAAAAAAATCCTCTCGTTTTCACCTTGAATCATCCTGTCTCCGAGATCATATCTCAGGCCCTTCAGCGGGAAGAGAAAGATAAATTTGACGCAGTATTTATTGAGGTAAATTCTCTTCTTGTCGGGTATTTGACGATGACTGATTTAATGGAACTTTCCGCATCGGTTCAGGACCTCATTCGCGCTGACCAACAGGCCTATTTGACACAATTAGAAGCCCATGTTCAGACGATTGAAGAAGACGTTCAGCAAGTTGAACAAACAAGCTTTCAAGGTCAGGATACTGCTGGTGCAATTGGCAAACGTGCTGAGAAAAGCCGCGATTTCATGACAGAAATGATCATCCACGCGAAATCGCAATGGTTGGATATGGAAGAGCAGCAACGAACCGTTACAAAATTGAATGAAAAAGCCAAGGCGATCACCACAGCACTAAATACGATCGAAATGATCACCGACAAAGTTAATATTCTCTCCTTGAATGCAACAATTGAAGCAGCAAGAGCTGGTGAGGCAGGAAAAGGATTTGCCGTTGTTGCAAAAGAAGTTCGAGCCCTAGCAGTAGAGACAAAATTGGCAACGAAAATTATTCAAACCGATGTCCACGAAACCACAAACGTCATTGCACAAACAACAACACAACAACACCAATCTCAGGAAAAAATGAATCAATTTCGCCAAAAATTGATGAGTACAAATGAAGAATTTTCCGCTCTGCATGAGGAAGTTACCCAGGTAAGTCAGATGTTGAAAAACATGGCAAAACAAGCCGACGCTGTGAAACAGTGCAGTGACGAATCGATGAGCTTTATTCGCAGTTTAAGAGAAGCAACAAGTAATAACGTGGTTAATACAGGAGAAACTTTCCTGTGAAGCACTCCTACTTACTTGATGTCTTGCGCTCTTTACACTCGGCTTGGCACCAAGTTCACCAAGAGCACAAACAACATCAAGAACTTGATCAAATCATCAAAAATGAAACGATGACTCCCTATTTTCAACCGATCGTCCATCTTGCCAGCGGAGAAACGGTCGGCCAAGAGGTTTTAAACAGACCGAAGAATTCAGATATATTCCCATATGTCGAGACTTTTTACGATTTCTTAGGAAAATCGAATCAGGTTTTTTGCTACGAGCGAACGGCACGGGAAAAGGCTTTGACGATTTATTCACAGCAAACGGATTGTCAGGAAAAACGAAAGACGAAATTATTCCTCAACGTCCACCCGAATGTATTAGAGGATGAACTCTATAAGCAAGGTGCTACACGAAAAGTATTGGAAAAGATCGGTCTTCGTCCTGAACAGGTCGTTTTTGAAATCACCGAAAAACAAAATGTTTCTGATTATGCCCGATTGAAAAAAGTCGTCGATAACTATCGTTCTCAGGGATTTCGCATTGCTATCGATGACGTCGGTTCCGGCTATAACAGTTTAAAAACGATTCTACATTTACAACCGGATTATATAAAATTGGACCGCTCCTTCATTCAAGACATTCATCACTCTCCTTCTCAGCAAGCACTTGTTTCTTTATTTGTTCGCTATGCAAAAGCGACCGGAGCAGAAGTGATTGCAGAAGGAATCGAAGAAAAAGCGGAGCTTGCAACCATCCGTGAGCTCGGAATTACTTTCGTGCAAGGGTATTTTATTGAACACCCGCAAACCTCCCCTCACTTTCCTCAGCTACTTCCATCAGCGAGTATCGCTAGTTGCTAGTGTCTCAGTTTGAATGACTGGTATAGTGTGTAAAACGGGCACACAAAAACAACTCCCAAAGGTTTTTGGGAGTTGTTTTTGTGTACTTGGAATCTGTAAAGTCGCTCCCGATTAAGGAAGCAGAGAACCGTCCCCTATCACAGAAACGAGCCGTTCCATCCCTAGTTTTATTTGGTCTGGTTTGGCATTTGTGAAGTTTAGCCGAAGTGTGTTTTGATTCGGCTTTTTTACATAAAATGGAGCACCTGGAACGTATGCTACACCGTGATCAACAGCCGTAGTTAACAGTTTTGTTGTATTCACTTGCTTAGGTAAATTGACCCAGAGGAACATTCCTCCACGCGGGGTCACGTAACTTATTTCATCATTATCCACGCTATCAAGCAAACCTTTCATAATATACATTCTTTCCCGGTATGCAGATATGAGAGTCTGTATGTGATTATCAATATCAAAATCATTCATTAAATGAATCAAGGCATGTTGAGAAAGGGAGTTCGTGTGCAAGTCTGTTGCTTGCTTCGCTTGGGCCATTAAACGGATGATTTGATGCGGTCCAACAATCCAGCCAGTTCGCAGTGCCGGCACCACTGTTTTCGAAAAAGTGCTCGTATAAAGGACATATTTATTGTCATCCATCGAAGCTAAAGGCGGAACCTTTTCCGCGGAATCAAACTGAAGATCACCATATGGATCATCCTCAAAAATCACAACATGGTACTTATTAGCCAGCGCAAGTAAATGCTTCCGACGTTCAAGCGACCACACTTTGCCATCCGGGTTTGAGTATGTAGGAACAACATAAATACATTTTGGCTTTAACCTTACAATTTTTTCTTCAAGATCTTCTTGAATCATGCCATCATTATCCGATTTTACGGGAACAATGTTAACTTCATAGGAGTTGAACACTTGCAAAGCTGCAAGATACGTTGGATTCTCTGTTAAGACAATATCCCCCGGATTAAACATAATTCTGGAGAACAAGTCAATCGCTTGCTGGGATCCGGAAGTCACTAAAATATCTTCTGCTTTCCGATGAATCCCTTTTTTCATCATCCTATCCACTAATATCTCGCGTAACTCCATCACACCTTCCGTCTCTCCATATTGAAGGGTTTTATTGCCGGAAGTAAGAGCTTTATCAAATGCATGGCGCACTGCCTCTACCGGAAAAAGATCCTCATCCGGCATTCCTCCTGCAAAGGAGATCACATTCTCTTTATTAGCAACCTTTAAAATATCTCTAACAGCTGAAGATCGCATGTAACGAACACGTTGTGCAAACCCATATTTCACGAAATTCCCCACCCTTTATAGTAATTAAATAATCATATATTTGAAAAAATCAGATAACTATTATCATAACATAACAGTTTGCTTTTTTGATGACTATTTTAAGATTAATTACGTTCAAATAGAGACTCTTAATGTTCTTGTGTACCTAAAGTTGGAGAGCTTCCGGATATCTGATTAGAAATATAGCTGATTTATCTTTGAATTTAGCCTTTTGAAGCAGAGAACCGTCCCTGCGCTTCCACGACTAAAAGGGCATTGAAAAAAGTAAATCGACTTTTTCAATGCCCTTTTCTTATATCATTGTCTATCAAGAACCTAAAATCCGTAATGATAGGCGATTTTGGTAATAACACCTTCTTCTAAAAAGCTTTCAAGCCGTTCTTTTAAATCGCCGCCCTGAAGTTTTACACCAGTGTTTTCTTCTACAAAGTACTGTTCACTTTTTTTGTTCGATTGAAGAAGAATCCCATTAGCATTTAGAATTTGTGTAAATAATTTTTCCCACTCTTTTTTTGCTCCTGAAAATTTTGCTCCCACTAGAATATCTTTATGCTCACGCCATTCTTCTCTCAGCGTTTCTTTCGTTTCCCATACATTTTCTAAATCCATACGATTCCTCCTTAGCTACTATGTATAGTATAACCTATTTATGGTCATAGCATGTACAGAACGAAAAACAACCTGGGTGACTCACGTTTATTCTCAACTTATAGTCTCATCTAATCCAATAATTAGGAAGCAGAGAACCGTCCCTACGCTTCCTGAATGCTCTCTAAAGCTTGCTTAACACTAGCAAAAGACTTGATAGCAGACATATCAATATTACTTTTTACAACTGTTTGTACCATATCAGGACGTAAACCTGCAATAACTACATCTATACCCATTAAACGAAGCGTCCCCCCTATTTTATGAAGCGATTGTGCAATTTGAACATTAATTGTTAAGGCACCCGAAAAATCAGCTATCACATATTTAACTCCCATTTCAGCAATTCTAGGAACGACATTGTCCAATATATGTTTGACACTATTCGTATCAACATCACCAATCAGTGGGAGAATCACGGTATTATCTTTAACAGGCACAATAGGTGCCGACAATTTTAGGAGTTCTTTTTGTTTATCTTTCTTGAACTTATCGGAAAGACGTTCGAATGATAAAAAGGTTTCATTTAAGCTGACATCTAACAACGTGTTTACCCTTTTTAACACAAAAGCATTTTCGTTTACAGACAAACCAATCTCTATACTAATTCCTGTTATTATTTCATTAAAGACTTCCCGTGTTGGTGGATAACGCCTAACAATTTCTGAAATTCCCCCTCCAGATGACACTTGCATTTCTGCATTTTTTTTACTCCACTCAATTAAGGTATCTGGAAACACTTCTTTGTCTTCATCAATTAATGACTCTCCCAAAAATCCAAAAAGCTCAATATACATAACATTGGCTTGCTCTTTTTCCAATTGCGGAATATCTAGTTTCATTCTGCTTAGAACACCTTCAACAACTTCACTAGCTAAAGATTCCGCATCTTCACTTATGTACCTGGAAAAATTTAATAATGGGGTCATCCATATTCACACCTTTTTTCTATTCTAGTTAACTTATTATAACTTAAAATAAGGTTTGTGCAGGCACACGCAATTTCTCCAAATTATGTAGAACAATTTTAAATAGAATCTATCTAATATTAAGGTAAAATTTTCCTTATGATTGGTCAAAAGTAGGCTGAAAATTGTAACCAAATACCTACTTACTAGTCACGCTTGATTCACAATTATGTACGTGATCTGCGACAGATTCTAAATATTTGGAATGAGTGAAGTATTTGATGGAAGGGGAGAATTAAAGTAGTACTTTTCTTTGAATCAAATATGGCAATTGTCATATCTTTAATTTCATTTTCAATTTTATCAATCGTTGCATCAACTAAAGTTGAGGTGTCAACCTTTCTTAAAACTAATACATTATTTATTGTTATAGAATTTGTTCGGAATTCATCCTCTTTAAGCAATTTCAAAGCAAAATCGGATAGTGCTAGGAACGGCGCCTAAATGAGAATCTATTAAGGGCAAAGAAAAAGGTGATTTCTACTTTTTCTTTGCCCTTTTAGAGGTAAGTGAGCGATCGCTGGCGACCTGAATTCCAAGAGTGACTTTCAGGAAGCAGAGAACCGTCCCTTTGTTTCCTAGACACGTTGTTCTAGGGCCATTTTGTGTTGTAGTCTTCCTTGGAATTGGTCTACGATTACAGCGAGTACAATTACTCCGCCAGTTATAACCATTTGCCAAAACTCTGAAACACCCATCATAACCATACCATCGCTAAGTACACCTATGACGAAAGCACCCATAATTGTACCGCCAATACTTCCTCGACCACCTGCTAATGATGTGCCACCTAAAACGGTTGCAGCAATTGCATTTAGTTCCCAAGTTTCTCCTGTCGCAGGATGGGCTGCTCCCAGCTGTGAGGCTACAATCAAACCAACCATCGCCGCACACAACCCGGAAACCATATACACTAACAATTTAACTTTATTGACTCTCACCCCTGAAATATCCGCGGCCTTTTCATTTCCACCAACAGCAAATATATGCCAACCAAATGGTGTTTTCTTGAAAATATACGCTGCAATAACACCTATTAACACCATGATCCAAATCGATAACGGCAATCCTAAAACGGTTCCTGAACCGAGAATGGAGAAACCTGTATTACCATGTTCTGCAGTACCTGATAAGTTTGGAAAAGTTGATCCCTCAGAACGTAATAATGCGAATCCCCTTGCTACGTAAAGCATTCCTAAAGTTGCGATAAACGGTGGAACGTTGAACTTCGTTATCATGAATCCATTCACACTACCGATCAATGCTCCAAATATTAATGTTAATAGAATGACATTTATGATGCTGAAATAAATCGTCACTCCAAATGGATCGAGTACTAAGCCCTCATAGATTAATCCACCGGCAAACATGGCTGACAAACCAACAATTGAACCAACCGATAAATCTATTCCACCTGTTACAATGACAAAGGTCATCCCAATACCGAGAATTGCATATAAAACAACATGTTTGGATATCAATATCAAATTATGCGGCGAAAGAAAGTTAGGAATTAACATACTAAAAATAATCAATAATAATATTAATGCAATAAATGTCCTACCTTTTAAAAGCACCATTTTAATCGATCTGCTTTGTTTTTGTTTTAATGGTTTTTCCACGCTTGGTGTAGGTTCAGGCATTTTTATTCCCCCTCTTCTAAACCTTATCTTTTTTAAAGTGGTTATTCCCCACCCGTTGCTGCTCTCATAAGTGATTGTTCGTTCACACCACTTCCAGTAAATTCTCCTGTAACCTTACCCTTGGACAGGACAATGACCCTATCAGCAACATTAATCATTTCATTAAGCTCTGAGGAAACCAATATCACTGCGATCCCCTGGTCTGCCAATTTATTGACAATCTCAAACACATCAGCTTTGGCAGATATATCTATTCCTCTAGTTGGCTCGTCTAAGAGCAATATTTTAGGTGAAGTTAAAATGGATTTACCAATCACTACTTTTTGTTGGTTTCCGCCACTTAATGAGTAAATAGGAAGATCACTGTTGGAAACTTTAATGAAAAAGTTTTTAATTGTTTCTGTGACTGCGTTCTCTTCCTGCTTTTTCAATAGATGGAAAAACCACGTGTAATTTTTTAGACTCGAGATCGTTAAATTCTTCGCAACGGATAAAGATTGGATTAACCCCTCTTTTTGACGGTCTTCTGGTATATAAGCAAATCCTTTACTAATTTGATCTGGAACAGACTTGGGCTTGGCATACTTCCCATCTACAAAAAAGTCACCTTTGACATCTTTATTTCTGCCCATCAGACATTCTAGAATTTCCGTCCTTCCCGCTCCTAACATCCCATAAATACCAAGAATCTCTCCTTCAAATAGCGAAAACGAGACATCATCTAGGGCTAAACCATCTTCTCTTGGAAGTACTAAATTTTCTACTTTCAATATTTCCTTTCCTAGTTTTTTATGTTCGTTTTTCTTAATTTTTTTGCCGCTGTGACCTACCATTTTTTCTACGATCCACGGGAGATCTATTTCACTCACGCGTTCTGAAGCAACAAGTTTTCCATCCCTAAGTATCGTAACAGTATCGCCTATCCGCATAATCTCTTCCATTCGGTGTGAGATATAAACAATGGCAACACCTTGTTGCTTTAATTCTTCTATTAAATGAAACAAAACTTCGACCTCTTTGTTACTTAATGATGACGTCGGTTCATCCATAATTAATATACTTAACTCTTTCTGAATCATTGTTTTAGCAATTTCGATAATTTGTTGTTGTCCTACTCTAAGTTCTCCAACAATTTTATCCGGTTCAATGGCCTGTTCTAATTTTTGCAGGACATCTTTTGTCTGTTTATTGTGCTCTCCCTCATTTATTTTGCCGTATTTCGTTTTTTCCCTCGCCATGAAGATATTTTGGGCCACCGTTAAATTTGGGAATAAATTTAACTCCTGATGAATAATACCAATACCCGCTTCTGCAGCTTCCCTCGTATTCGTAAAAGAAACCTCATTTCCATGAAACAGAATCGTTCCCTCGGTTGGTTGTTCAACCCCAGCAATGATTTTCATGAGCGTCGATTTACCTGCTCCATTTTCGCCGATGAGTACATTTACTTTTCCACGGTACAGTTTAATATCGACCTTATCCAGAGCTAACGTACCAGGATAAATCTTAGAAATTTGTTTCGCCTCTAAGCAAACTTCTACTGTATCGGATTTCTCGTACATAGTATTTAGTTGCCTCCTTCCTCTATTAATACAGGAGTAAGTGTTTTGCTTGTATCGTTCACTGTCAAAACCCCAGTAAGACTTATTTCAGCGCCCTCTTCTAACTCAAGTCCTTCCAGATTTGTTTCATATGTTTTGGTGTTATATCCAGCTGCGAGCTGTGACCATTCTATTTGATTACTAAAATCGTCAAACTTAATGTAAGTCAGGACATCCCTGATGGCATACCCATCAACCACAGGACCAAGTTGCAATACAACATCAGCGGTACCATCGTACGGTTCGATATCTAACTCTGAGTTTCCTTTTCTAGATTCAGTATCGATGGTTAATACTTCTGCTTTTCCGGTAACAATAAAGTGCCAATTCCTCCCGTCAGTCAAACCGATTTCTTCTCCGACCGTTTCGAGATCACTCTCGCTAAATTGCTGAAGAACATCTGTTAATTCGTTTTTTTGTTCATCCATAAATGGAAGAACTTCACTTTCCCAAGAGGCTTCAACATACTCATCAGCACTGAAATCGCCACTGCCGCTACCGCTTCCTAGTGCCGCTTCATTGTCCACAATCGTGCTGCCAGTGATTAACATCATTAAGAAAAGTAACGTAACCCCGCCTGTCCATAAAACTACCTTCATATTATGTTTGACCTTTTGTATTAAACCCATATCATTCAACTCCATGACTTATTTAGGTTCTAATATTGCAAAATATAAAGTTGGAAGACTCTTTATTTTTTACTCGGAGTCTTCCATCACATTTCAAAAAAAATTATTCAGCCATAGAAAAATTGTCTAGTTGGTCCGCATTTTCTTCGGTAATTAAAATACAATCAACAAGTTGTTTTTCATCCAAGCCAGTGGAGCCTTCTTTTAAATATTTATCTGCTTGATCGACTGCCATTTGTGCAATCTCAAATGCAGGCTGCAAACCGGTTGCTTTGATTCCGCCATCCTTGATAGAATCACGGACGTCATTACTTCCATCAAAACCAACAACGATAACATCTTCCATCCCTGCTGCTTCCAGCGCCGCATAAGCACCCATTGCCATTGTGTCATTTCCTGCAATAACACCTTTTATATCACTATTTGCTTGAATGATAGATTCCATTTTTGAAAATGCTTCGGTTTGGCTCCAGTTTGCACTTTGTGTAGCGACCATTTCCATGTCTGGATATTGATCAATAACCTCATGGAAACCTTGCGAACGGACGCCGGCATTCGTATCAGATTCTTTACCAGTTAACTCAACATACTTTCCTTCTTCTCCCATTTCCTCCACAAATTTTTCGGCAACTAAACTAGAACCTTGATAGTTATTTGCCACGATTTGAGAAACAGCGATACCAGTTTCATTTATTTCTCTGTCAATTAAAAAAGAAGGGATACCTGCATCTTTTGCTTTTTGAACAGCCGTTACCGTTGCATCAGCACCTGCATTATCAAGGATGATGGCTGCTGCATTTTGAGAAATTGCCGTATCATATTGTTCATTTTGTTTATTTGGATCATCATCATGAGTAAGGACTAGCGTTTCATAACCTAATTCTTCAGCCTTCGCTTGCGCTGCGTCAGCTTCTGTCTTAAAAAATGGATTATCGTGAGACGGAGTAATAATAACAATCAAGTTTGAATCGTTTTCTCCCGTTGCTACTGGTTCCTCTGTTTCGGCAGGTTCTTCTTCAGCTTCATCTGTTTCCACCGGCTCATCCGCAACAGCATTCGTATTACCCGTTTCCTCTGCAGCACTATCGACGTTCTCTGCATTTTCTTGCGCACAGCCAAATAGCATAAGCGTGAAAAGTAACATTCCAATGATACAAACCAGATTCTTTTTCATACTTTTTACCCCTTTTCGAATTTTAATTTTTAAAACAAAGACTTGAAGACAAAAGAAGTTATCCCCTCCCTTCAATTTGCGTAAAAAAGGTAAGCGTTTTCAAAACATCGACAAGATAATCTGAAAAAACAGTTTATTCACTCGTTACTAGTACCCTCTGAACCATATTTTTCCAAATAGTATGATATCCATTAATCTCAGCGGAGAATTTCGATTGATAGGTATTTAAATTTTTATTCAAGGTAGTTAATTCGTCTTGTGAGTTCCATATTCCTGCCCCCAAACCACCGAGATACGCCGAACCAAGTGTCGATAACTCATTCATATCGGAAACAATCACATTGATACCAAGTAAATCAGCAAGATATTGCATTAAAAATTGGTTACTTGCAGCTCCACCATCTGCTCTTATTTCCTTTATTTTTATCCCGGATTCCTCTTCAACTAGTTCCAAGACGTCTTTCACTTGATAGGCAATGCTTTCTAGTGCAGCACGTATAATATGAGCTTTATTTGTTCCTCGACTCATGCCAGTTATTGCTGCACGGGTTTCCGGACTCCAATAAGGTGCTCCCAACCCAACAAAGGCTGGGACAAGATAAACGCCCTCATTATTCGGGACCGATTCGGCTAATGCTTCGACTTCAGAGATATCATTAATTAGCCCTAAATCTTCAATCATCCACTTAATAACATCCCCGGTAGAATGAATGATTCCCTCTTGTGCAAAACTAACTTTTCCGTTTTTCCCCCACGCTACCGAGGTAACTAAGCCATTTTTACTTTCTACTAAATCATCTGTAAATACTAGTACAGAGGTTCCAGTTCCAAACGTCGCTTTTGCCATCCCTTTTTCAAAACATCGCTGCCCGAACAACGCTCCTTGCGAATCGCCTATTACACCGGATATCCGAATCCCGACACAGGCAATTTCCGGATCCATCACCGTCCCAAAAATTTCATCACAGTGTTGAACCCTCGGCAACATGATACTAGGAATATCAAAAACATCTAGTAATACATCATCCCATTGCAACGCATGGATATTATAAAGCATCGTTCGGCTAGCATTCGTGATATCCGTGGAATGAACAGTGCCATTTGTCAATTTCCAGATGAGCCACGTGTCTATTGTTCCCATCAAGAGGTTCCCTTGTTCCGCTCGTTCTCGAACGCCTTCCACGTTATCCATCAGCCACTTTACTTTAGAGGATGAAAAATAGGGATCTAGAGTCAAGCCAGTTCTTGCTTTCACTTCGGCTTCGATTCCTTGTTCTTTCAGTACCTTGCATATATCTGTGGTTCGTCTGCATTGCCAGACAATCGCATTATGAACTGGTCCCCCTGTTTGCTTATCCCAGATTAACACCGTTTCACGCTGATTCGTAATCGTTAAAACTTTAAGCTGCTCCCGAGGAATCGTTGATGTATCCATCACTTCACGAATTAACCGTTTGACATTTTCGTAGATTTCCATTGGATCGTGTTCTACCCATCCCGCTTGAGGATATAATTGTCGATGGTTCTTTGATTTTTTGTGTATGATTCGAGCCTCTGAATCTATGAGTAATACTTTTGTTCCAGAGGTACTTTGGTCAATCGAAAGGATATATTCCTCATCCATAATTAATCATTTCTTTTGTCACTTTTGACACACTTTCTACACTTAACCCGTAATGATTAAAAACTTCCGGTGTTTTACCTGTTACTGCCGGTTCATCATGAATTCCTAAAATTCGTACTGGCACGGGATAGTTTTGTGACACAACCTCGGTAACAGCAGAACCAAGTCCCCCATAAACACTATGTTCTTCCAGCGTAATAATATTCCCTGTCTCTTTCGCCGCTTTGATGATCACTTCCTCATCGAGTGGCTTTATTGTATGCATATTAATGACGCGACAATGAATACCAACCTGCGCTAATTTTTCGGCACTATCAAGAGCAATGCGAACAGTTTCTCCTATCGCTATAAATGTGATATCATTTCCTTCATTCATCGTTACCGCTTTTCCAATTTCAAATTCGTACTCATCCGATTGATAACAATCATTCACAGGATTTCTGCCAATTCTTACATACACTGGTGTTTCATAGTTTACTAATGCCTGGAACATCTTTTTCGTCTCATGACGATCTGCCGGCATCATCACATGTAAACCTGGTATCGCGCGAGTAACTGCAAGATCCTGTAGAGAATGGTGCGTCATCCCGAGTGCTCCGTAGCTAACTCCACCGCTGATACCTATTAATTTCACGTTCATTTGTGAATAGGCGACATCCACCTTGATTTGTTCGATACTTCTCATGCTCAAAAAACAAGCGGGTGAAGCGACGAATGGTTTTTTTCCTGCTGAAGCCAAACCGGCAGCAATTCCAACAATATTTTGTTCCGCTATCCCTACTTCCACCAACTGCTCAGGCAAAGCATCAGCAAACGGCACAAGAGATGCTGAACCTCTGGAGTCACTAGTAAGAACTAAAATATCTCTATCCTTTTTCGCTAACTCCAGTAGCGTTTCACTGGCAACTTTCCGATTGTGAATCTTGTTTCCTTCGACTTTTTGCAGCAACACGTTGTTCATACAAATACCTCCAGTTGTTTAGAAAGTTCATCCATCGCTTGGTCAAACTCAGCCTTTGTAGGAACATGGTGATGCCAACCAACTGTATTTTCCGCAAATGAAATCCCCTTTCCTTTCAATGTATTGGCCAGTACGAGTGTTGGTTTTCCGGTTACTCTTGGCGTTTCACTCAACACATCAACCAATTGATCCATATCATTACCATCTACTTCAATCACTTCCCAGCCAAAGCTTCGCCATTTTTCATCTAATGGTTCGTTACTTAAAACATCATCAGTGGATCCAGTGATTTGCAGGCGGTTTCTATCAATAATTCCGACTAAATTGTCTAGTTTATAATGAGCCCCTGCCATCGCAGCTTCCCAAATGGATCCTTCTGCCTGTTCTCCGTCTCCCATAAGGGTGAAAACACGGTAGGACTTAGAATCCTTTTTAGCAGCAAGCGCCATCCCGACAGATACTGCCAACCCATGTCCTAACGCGCCTGTATTCACCTCTACACCAGGAACTTTATTGTTTGGATGTCCAATTAGCCGTGATTGAAACTGCGAATACGTTTTTAATTCTTCTTTCGGAAAGAAACCTTTATCAGCTAAAACCGCCCAATAAGACTCCACGGCATGCCCTTTACTTTGGACATATCGATCTCGTTCTCCCCATTTCGGATTTTTTGGATCCAGATTCATCACTTTATAAAATAATGCGACTAAAATATCTGTATTGGACAAAGAAGAACCTGTATGACCCGTGCCAGCTTCATAGATCATTTTCACAAAATCCATCCGGATTTCAATGGCTTTTCTTTTCAAAAAAGTGCTTTCCTCCATTAAAACAACCTCCATCTATTATTTATTAATATCGCTGCCTCGTAACCATGCTTGAATCTCTTGCTCTGTTGGATCAACCGGATCTGGTGTGAGCCCAGGAATGTATTGACAGGCCTCGTATAAAATTGGAATAACATTGGCATGTATACCAACCGAATGATGAATGTACGGTCCTTTTACTAGTTTTTCCTCCCATAGCGGCCAATCATTAACCTCTACCCATACATATGAACCTCTGGAGTAAGGGCCTTCAATTCCTTTCGCTTGCCCAAGTAAAATAGAGTATTCTCCATGATCGCCATCAAACCTTGCCAGAGTCATTTCTCCACCTTTAATTTCACACTCATGTGTACCAGGTGCATGATCATCAAATAAGAAATGTCGTCTTAATTTCGGTTTTTCTTCTACACTTAAGGAAACTGGGAAATTCCCGCAATGGAACAACAATTCCCCATTTGGATTCTCAGGGTGGCGAATCGTTATATCCGCAAAAAATGTCGGTTCCGTATTTAATGTAGCTGCTTGGACCATGATCGATGTAATGGCCCCGTGTATATCCGTCTCACAGGTCACCGGAATTTGTTCATCGGTTAATATCGCATTGGCAAGACAAGGCATAATCCCGATCAAGTCCTGTAAGTTAGACCAGCACTGAATAGCAATAGCCGAACTCCCTGTCTCTTCCGCATAGTTCTTCATGGCAACCTTTAATGAAGCAACACGAGTTATATGCTCGTCTTCCACTTCACTCCAATCCAATGTTTCCTTGATGTATTTAATGGCTTCATCTAATTCAGCTGGATGATCTTTCTCCACTTTCAAGGTTGCCTGCGACATCTCATCAAGTGTAATTGGATGAATTTGAATCCCGAATTTCTCCAACAACTCGCCTTCATTACACATAACCGACCAAAAATCAGACGGTCTTGTAGAAATCTGTAAAATTCTTAAATCTCTGAAATGCTTTACAACATTAGCTGCTGCAATAAAGTTTTTAAATCCTCGTTCAAAAACTTCCGACTCTAACGTGCTATTTGTAATATAGGTAAACGTAACATTGAACCTCCGGAGTACTTTCCCTGTCGCAAACATCCCGCACTGTGTATCTCGTAATCTCATCCCGTTTTCTAACGGTGCTTCATCCCTCGGCCCCCAAAGTAATACTGGTTTATCCAGCGCTTTAGCGATTTTAGCGACAAGATCTTCTGTCCCGAAATTACAGTGAGGAACAAAAAGGGCATCGACGTTTTCTTCCCTGAACCTACGGATGATTCGTGCTTCATCAGCACGATCAAACAACAATCCTTCTTCATTGATTCCTTCTAAATCAACAATTTCAAAATCCAAACCAAAACTTTGAATCTTTTCCTTTATTAGTCTCTTGAACTTAAGCGCATCTTCTTTACTAAATACAGATCTTCGTGTTGGCGCAAAAGCCAACTTTAACTTTTTCATCCTATTATCCCCCCAATAGTAAAATAGATGATCCAACAAAACTATTTTAGTTATTTTTTTGTAAATCAAGTAGTCTACTAAAATAGTTATGTATGTTTATTAGATAAATACCAATCGACTACTTAAATCTAACGACACCATTCGATAATAAATGTAAGCGCTTAACATAATGGCGATAAAGAAAAAATTTTTTTCAAAGGACCTTGTTAACTTACTTGAATAGTATCAGAGGATTATCTTTCAGTCAATAATTTTAGTTAATTAAATAAATTTATTTACTATTTAACCCTTAAAACAGCTAAACTTTTTTATAAACTACTCATTTTGTGTTATTATTTTAGTAATCGTTTATAATTAAAGTGTAGGAGGTATGTAATGTATGAAAATTGATGATATAGCTAAACTCGCTAACGTCTCTAAATCCGCCGTTTCATTAGCATTAAACGGTAAACCCGGAGTTAGTGAGGAAACAAGGAACAATATATTGAAGATAGCTGAGCAAAATGGTTATGCCCCTAGAACGCTTATAAAAACAGGAGCTCACCAAAAAAACAACTCGAAAATTCTACGCTTTGTAGCGTGCACAAATATTGGAATTGTAACGGAACAATATCAGTCCTTATCTTTCTTTATGGAGTTAATTAATACCATTGACCAAACAATCTCTGAAAAAGATTATTCCCTTATTATTTCATCGATTAATTCAAAGAATCTTGAAGAAGAAATTTCTCAACTCGAGCAAGAGCAAAAATCAGCGGGAATCTTATTATTAGGAACGAACTTAACTGCAAACCAGATTAATATCGTTGCAAAACAGCAACCAAAATTAGTTGTATTAGACACTTGCTTTGAAACTCTGGACGTTAATTTTGTTGTCATGAATAACTTTTTAGGAGCTTTTCGTGCCGGGGAACACTTAGCTAAATTAGGACACAAAAAAATTGGTTATGTCCAATCCAACTCACGTATGTATAATTTTGATGAAAGAAAACGAGGATTTATGAAAGCAACAAGTGATCACAATTTGGAAGTGGATAAAAATCATCTTTATTCCATCTCTCCGACACTGGTTTCCAGTCAGGACGTATTCAAGCAAAAAATACTTGAAAATGGCGATAACCTTCCAACAGCATTGTTTTGCGAATGTGATTATATGGCGATTAGCGTCATAAAAGCTTTGGCTGAGTTAGGTATAAAATCACCTGAAACAATATCGGTAATGGGCTTTGATAATATTTTTGAGGCACAGATTGTCAGTCCTGAACTAACGACGATCCATGTTAAGAAGGATAGCATTGCAACGATGGCGGTAGATAAGTTAATTAAGCAAATAGAGGAAAACGACAATGCCAAAATGAAAATATTTGTCGATACAGAATTGGTGGAACGTAAGTCGTGCAGAGAAAATAATAGTCTTGAGGTGTCGAGTTTGGTTGGGGAGTAGCAAAACGGCTGGCGTTTGTAATTCAAAAGGACAAGAGGCCCAAATCGCCTTTTGTCCTTTTTTGTACTGAACAGTTATCAGTGGGATCTAACATAAAGGTTTTCGGTTACTTAAATAACCGTCTTAGCTTCCTGATTTAATTTAAAAATTCACTTATGGCATCGACAATTAGTTGATGATCATCCAAATGATTCGCCAGCCCAGATACGCAAATAGAGCCTACTAGTCCTGTGCCTTTCAAATTTATTGGAAATCCCCCACCTCCAGCAGCATAATCGCTAGCATTAAGATTTCGGCCTTCCAGGGTTTTCCCCGCCACCTCCAGCCAGTATTTGAAGCGCAGGGAAGACATACTCATAAGATTGACACTATTTCTCTTCCGTACAAGCCATAACTCGCTATCAAGAACCGCGCCCTCCGAAAAGTATCGAAATATCACAAGACCATTTAAGGTAATTTCAATTGTGATTGGATCGCTAAATTTCTTTGCTTTTTCATTAATAGTAAGACCGATAGCTAACGCATCGTTACGGGAAAACCTTTCAAACTCCAAATTTTTCTCTTGAATGGCTAATTCTTCATAATTGTCTTTTGAATTATTCATAAGTATTTATATTCTCCTCTCTATTAAAAAATTTTACATTTTAACCTTTACTTTTGTTAATGGCTTGGATCGATTCCATGTACTTTGCGAATGAATAAAGAATGAAATATCTACAATTCCCAAAACACCAACCTTAAATTTTCAATTGTCATACGCAATAAAATACCTATCTATTAAATTCAGATATCTATCTAATTTTCAATAACATGGTTTCCTTTATATGGTGACATTCGACATAGATTTTATAATACCTTTCATTGTTTATATATTGCAATACAAATCTACTCTTTCAATGAATACCTAGAGGTTGCTGCATAATACAAGCCTGATTTTATACATCCACGTAGATGCTTATGTTTGTGTAGACCTATATATTTTAAGGGGAAAAATTCCGGTGGTGCCTGTCAGCGCTCAAATTCCGGGTAACCAGAGGTATAAGTTTCCCTAAATTTGATTCGTATTCTTGCGTAGACGCTCTAAATTCATCATTTTTAACTTAGTCGCTCAATAAAACAAGAATTGCCCGAGTTCTCATTAGATTTAAACGGCCATCTATCTATGATTTAATTTTAACCTACACAACTAAGGTAGCGATCACAGGTTACGTTCGATTCTAGGTGTGACCACGTACGGGAAATTAATAGGACTAATAATAAAACAACTAACATAATCCAAAAACTCATTTTCTAACAAACCCCCTTTTAATTAATAGTAGAGACAGAAAGATTAAAATGAAAAAATCGGTTTTTCCTTCAATGGACTTATATACTCGTGATCGTGAGTTTGAGTTCTTAAATAAACTCCTTGTAAAGAGTCAAATACTCATACAAGTATCATTATTCAAGTGAAGTCAAGATGCTTTATTTGCTGCTCTTAGCTTAATTGTTTCCAATAGGTTAAAATAGTGTACCTTTTAAGTCAATACAGTTACTATTCGACACCTTACACACTCTCTATAATAAGAGTTAAGAAAGCGATTACATTAATATAAGGCGGTGAGAACAAATTGAATAAGACTCTAGAAACAGGTAAGTTGAAAACGGATACAAAGGTAAAAAAAGAAGTGAAAAATAACACGAAAATGAGGAAAGTCTTATCTTACGCAGCGTTTGTTGGTCCTGCACTACTATTCTTTATTGTCATTCAAATCATTCCTTTTCTCATGGGAGTCTATTATTCCTTTACATCTTGGAATGGAGTTAGTTCAGCAATTGAGTGGGTAGGCTTAGAAAATTACAAAAAAATATTTACTAATGATCAGAAGTTTTATGACTCGTTTCTTTTTACAGTTAAGTTTATGTTTGCAGCAGTCATCATTAGTAATGTTATAGGGTTTTCCTTAGCGTTACTATTAAATGCTTCGTTGAAAACAAAAAATATTTTACGTACGGTATTTTTCATTCCAAATGTTATCGGGGGATTATTACTAGGTTTCATCTGGCAATTTATTTTTGTAAAAGGATTCTCCTCGATTGGAAATATGACGAATATATCATTTTTCCAACAGCCTTGGCTCGGTGATGCTGATACGGCATTTTGGGGAATTGTCATCGTATTTGCTTGGCAAATCAGCGGGTATATGATGGTTATTTACATCGCAGCTCTACAAGGTGTCGATAACAATTTACTAGAAGCAGCAAAAATTGATGGTGCCAATGCGTTTACAACGATCACGAAAATTATTATTCCTTTAATTTTACCCGCCTTTACGATTTGTTTATTTTTAACCATCTCGATGGCATTTAAAATTTTCGATTTAAACTTGTCATTAACTGGCGGTGGACCATTTAACTCCACTCAATCAGTTGCGATTAATATCTATCAAGAAGCATTCACAAATAATAATTATGGACTTGGTACAGCCAAAGCAATTTTATTCTTCTTAGTTGTAGCAATTGTCACAACCATACAAGTTATGTTTACGAAGAAAAAGGAGGTTGAGGCATAATGAATTCAAGGTATACAAGTAAGACCTTTATTCTTGAAGTGATCGGCATCCTTTTAGGTCTTGTATTTCTAATTCCTTTTTACTTCGTTATAGTAAACTCAGTAAAAAGTTTTCCAGAAATTTTAGTGGATGCAGCGGCGTTACCTAATGAGATTTTATTTTCTAACTTCACGAAAGTCTGGCAGATTCTCGATTTTTCATCCGCCTTCTTTAACTCATTAATTATTACCTTCTTTAGTATAATCGGACTGATAGTAATCTCATCCATGGCAGCTTGGAAAATGGTGAGAACTCCAGGTAAGTTTAGTAAAATTCTTTTTATCTGGTTTGTATCAGCGATGGTTATACCATTTCAAACGGTGATGATCCCACTTATAAAGTTTGGTGGAATCTTAGGGATAATGAATAGTATACCTGGCATCATTATTATGTATTTCGGGTTTGGTGTACCTCTTTCCCTCTTTCTTTATCATGGATTTGTAAAAACAGTACCAAAAGAAATCGAAGAAGCAGCAAGAATTGATGGGTGCTCACAATTTGGTGTGTTTTGGAGAATTGTATTCCCTTTATTAAAACCAATTACGGTAACGGTTATCATTTTAAATACACTTTGGATTTGGAACGATTATTTATTACCAGTTCTTGTGTTACAAGATGCATCATTAAGAACAATTCCACTTGCGACGAGCTCGTTTTTTGCTCAATATACAAAACAGTGGGATATGGGGTTAGCGGCCTTAGTTTTAGGGATTACTCCTGTTATTATTTTCTTCTTGTTTTTACAAAAACATATTATTAAAGGAATCGCATCAGGATCTATTAAGTAATTTATTGTACTCAATACCATTTGTTTAAAACTTTTTGTAGTTATTTATATCTGCAAAAATTAAATATATTAAAATTTAAGTAAAATTTAAGAGGAGGTCAATTAATTATGAAACAAATTATTGTTTTATGTTTATCAATGTTGTTAGCAGTGGGGATCCTTACTGCATGTGGTGGGAACTCAGAAAATACGTCTAATAACACGGACACTGGTGAGGATACGGATGCAAGTGCAACTGAAAGTAATAGTGATGAGGTTGTTACACTAAATTTCTTTAATGGTAAAGTTGAAATTCATGATCAAGCTCTTGAAATGATTAAGGAATTTGAAGAAGAAAACCCAACCATTAAAGTCAAGCTTGAATCAGTTGGTGGCGGAGCAGATGCTGACGCTGCATTAAAAGCAAAGTTTTCTTCTGGGGAAGCACCTGATATTTTTACAAACGGTGGTTTTAAACAATTAGATCTTTGGAAAGAGCATTTAGCTGATCTTTCTGACGAGCCTTGGGCAGAGCATGTACTGCCATTTGCGAAAGTCCCTATGACTGATGAAGATGGAAAACTTTATGGCAGACCTGTAAACTTAGAAGGATATGGCTTTATTTACAATAAAGATTTATTTGAACAAGCTGGAATTACAGAAACTCCTAAGACTATATCAGAATTAGAAGAAGCAGCCCAAAAATTAGAAGCGGCTGACATCACTGCATTTGCTGCAGGTTATGGTGAATGGTGGGTCATTGGACAACATTTATTAAATGTTCCCTTCGCTCAACAAGAGGATCCAGCGGCGTTTATTGAAGGTTTAAATGCTGGTTCAGAAGCATTTGCTGGAAACGATGCATTTGAGAACTTTAAAAAAGTCATCGATTTAGAAATTAAATATGGCAACCAGAATCCATTAACAACAGATTACAATACACAAGTAACATTGTTTGCAACAGGTGAAGCTGCAATCATGCAACAAGGAAACTGGACTGAAAACATGATTTATGAAATCAATCCTGAAATGAACATGGCATTTCTACCAATTCCTTTAAGTGATGAAGCGGATGCAGATCGTTTACCTGTTGGAGTTCCAAATAGTTATGTTATTAACAAAAATTCAGAGCATCTAGAAGAAGCAAAGTTCTTCCTAGATTGGATGACAACTTCAGAAACGGGTAAACGTTACATGACAGAAGTGTTTGCATTTATTCCCGCATTAGATAATGTTGAAGCGTCAGGATTAGGTGCTTTAGGTGAATCAATTTTAGAGTATTCGAAGGAAGACAAAACAATTCCTTGGACTTGGTTCCAATGGCCAGACGGTGCAAGCAAAGATTTTGGAGCAGCTATTCAAGAATACTCAGCAGACCAAATTGAGTATGATGAAGTTTTAGAGTTGTTCCAAGCTACTTGGGATAACTTAAAGTAGTTGTTATAAACTTCCATATTAAAGTGCGAAGCATATCTATACCTAGATATGCTTTCTGCTTTATACTCTAGTAAAGATACTATTGAGGGGGGATATCGTTGTTCAAAAAAAGCATTAGAAATAAACTAATTATCCTATTATTAGTAATAACGATTATCCCTTTTGGCACTTCGATTATCGTTACGTATTTATATACAAAAGAATCCTTGAAGGACCAATCAATTCAAGAAAATGTTAACCTATTATATCAAGGGAAAATAAACGTAGAAAACTATTTAAGAGAATTAAATAATTTCACTCTATCTTTTTATAGTAATGCTGATATCATGAATTATTTACGAAAATCAAATGTGTCAGCTAGTGATTATACGTCGATTGGCATTGTTGATAATACACTACGAACACTCTTATATAGTGATGAAAGTATAAATAAAGTGTATATGTCGCTTGTAAGAGA
This sequence comes from Salipaludibacillus neizhouensis, assembly GCF_002886185.1. Taxonomy (GTDB): domain Bacteria; phylum Bacillota; class Bacilli; order Bacillales; family Salisediminibacteriaceae; genus Salipaludibacillus; species Salipaludibacillus neizhouensis. The sequence continues at coordinate 1,209,063 of NZ_KZ614147.1, read as the reverse complement.
TCAAAAACTAGTCTCGGTTTCAAGGAGATCCACAATTGTCTATTCAGAGCAAGTTGATACATATTTTGATTCATATAATATCGCTAAAAATAATCCTCATAACGTCTATATCGAACCGTTAAAATCAAATGCATTTGCAATCCATTTTGCATTTAGAAATGTGCCTGCTAGTGAGATTCTTGCATTCATCACATTAGAAATAGGCCCTGAAAAGATTATCGAACTTAGCAATTATCTTTATAATGATGAGGAAGAGGAATTTTATATTTTAACATCAGAAGGGCAATTTATATACAGTTCTGTAGCTGACTCTGACGATCATGATCATTCTCCATGGATTAGTGAGTTGCAACAAACTGATCAAAAGAGCGGTACAATAGAATGGAAAGACTCTGCTTTTCATGGAGTGGTTGTCTATGATACGATTTCTGACGCGATGGGCAGTTGGATTTTAGTTAAGAGAATTCCAAATGCCACTTTATATGAGAGTGCATATGGCGTCGCTATTATTAATATTATTTTTGGTGTTCTTGGCTTAACTTTGGTTATTTTAGCAACATTTTTTGTTTCGTTTAAAATAACATCACCAATTAGGGTACTTTTGCAAAATATAAAACAAGTTGAAAAAGGAAATATGGAAGTTCAATTTCAATCACTTGGAAGTGACGAAATTGGCGTTCTTGGTCAACGGTTTAAAGAAATGATCAAAAAAATCAATCATTTAATTAATAGAGAATATAAGCTCGAACTAGAAAATAAAACAAATCAATTAAAAGTTCTTCATTCACAAATTAACCCTCACTTTTTATATAATACACTGCAATCAATTGGCACAATGGCTTTAAAAAATAGGGTACCAGAAATTTATTCGTCATTAACAGATCTTTCACAAATTATGAGATACAGTATGAATATGGATGAAGATCTTGTAACCTTAGCCAAAGAGATCAACTATACCAAATCGTATCTATTATTACAAAAGCAACGATTTGGTGATGATCTACACTATATTCTCGACATAGATGAAGATGCCCTTGATTTCAAAGTACCCAAAATGATCCTCCAACCGATCATTGAAAATTATTTTAAACATGGTTTTGAAATTCGTGAAGGGGTCGGGGAAATCATCGTTACATGTGAGAAAAAAGATTCATACTTATTTATTGCAATCCGAGATAATGGAAGGGGTGTAACAGAACACCGTTTAAAAGAAATTAATACCCATTTATTTTCCGAGCAAAACGATGGCAAAGTACATTCTAATATTGGGTTAAAAAATGTCTATGCTCGGTTACAACTTTATTATTCAGACGAGGCTCTGATGAAACTTCAAAATCGGAACTCAAGGGGGTTTCTTGTCATAATGATGCTGCCGTTAGAGAAGAAGGGGGAAATATATGAAAGCGATTATCGTTGATGATGAAAAGCATGTCCGCGAAGGTCTGCTATTGTTAGCAGATTGGGCAAAGTTTGGGATTGATACAATTTTAGAAGCTACTAATGGAGAAGAAGCAACGAAACTAATTTCAGAACATCAACCTGCTATTATTTTTACGGATATGCGGATGCCAAGATTTGATGGAATTGAGTTATTAAAATGGATTGACTCTGCAAATATGAATTCTAAAACGATTGTCATTAGTGGCTATGGTGATTTCAAGTATACGAAAAATTGTATTACGTATGGTGGTTTTAATTATATATTAAAACCTATCAACCCAGTAGAATTGAATGAAACCTTATCAAGAGCTGTAGAAGAATGGAACAAAGAGAATCATGATAGACTATCTACATTAGAAAATGAAAAGGTCGTTTGGGATCACCTACTTTCTAGCTGTTTAGATAAATCAAAACTATCGAAACGTATTGTTAGCCAAATTGAAAAAGAATTTCACGTGGATGTTTCAGTTGCTTCGTATACGATTGCTTTAATTCCTATGAAGATGCTCATTCACAAAAGGTACAATGAAGACTTTGAGGGTGCTTTCTCTGCTATATTAACAGTTTGTAAAGAGGTGCTACGGTCATGTAGCATTCAAGGAGTGGCCTTTCGCAATTTATTAAAGGAGGAAGAACTCGCAATTCTTCTTTGGGGTGATTCCGATGGAGCAGATGTTATGGCTAAAGTCATATCTCAGATCCATCAGCGAAAAAATGTTCTGTGTAATGTGGCAATAGGTCCATCTTCTCATCAATTAGTAAAGGCATACGAAACAGCTTCTACTCTTTTAAAGCAAATCAATCTCCTTGATGATAATGGTGTTGTAATTGAAAATATCCTTCATCCTGATGTGGTACATCTATTTAATTATTCAGAGGAAATAAAATGGGCCATTCAGAGTGGAAGCGTAGATCAAATTGATAGTATTCTTGAACGGATTTTCAAAGTTTTTAAAGAAAGAAAAGCTTTTACTTGGGAGCAACTTGAAACATGGGAAATCCAATTTGATTTATTAAAAGAACATTGGATAAAAGAATATGAGATCCATAAAAGAGACTCCTTATATAAGGGCATTAACTATTGGCATGACGATGGTCGTTTTTCACTTGAAGCGTTTCAACAGGAAAAGAAAAAAGAGTTCCATGAATTAATTAATTTAGTCTATAATTGTAAATTCCAAAAAGAAAAAAACAGTATGCAATTGATTGAGGAGTATGTGAGAAATAATTATCAAAAAAATATCAAACTTCAAGAAATTGCAGAGCGATTTTTCTTAAGTAGAGAATATATCTCACGAAAATTCAAACGGGAATACCAGGAAACGATTACGGATTATGTTACAAGAATTCGAATTGAAAAAGCGAAGGAATTGCTTGAAAATCCATATTTGAAGATATATGATGTTGCTGAAGCCGTCGGGTATCAAAATGATAAATACTTTATTAAAGTGTTTAAAAAAATAGAAGGCCAAACACCAAGTGAGTTTCGTAATTCTTTTTAAAAGGTTATTCAATAAAGTCAATTTATCTTTTTTAACAACAAAAAACATATAGCAACTAACATTACTATGGTCTTATTAGTATTGTCATGAATGAAACCAGTATATCCTAGGGGGAAAAACTCGGGTGGTGACAGGAACCGAAAATTTTTCTTCGGAGGAACAGACAGTTTCTGCTTAATCAAATTAACGGCATTCGGTGTAGTAAAGATACTTCAATAGAAGTAACTCTACCGTTGATACAAGAACGGGCAACTGTCTACTGCACCCTAAAAGTTAGAGTGAAAACAGAATATTTACTTATCAGGCTATTAGCTCTGCTAGTATTTTAAATCTGACATACAGGTTTTCAATCGCTTAAATAAGCGTCTCTACCTTCACCTTCCTGATCTAATTTAAAAACTCACATACGGCATCCACAATTAGCTGATGATCATCCAGATGATTTGGCAGACAGGACACGCAAATAGAGCCTACTAGTCCTGTGCCCTTCAAATTTATTGGAAATCCACCACCACTCCCAGCATGTTAGCTATCGGTCTTACTATCAATGAAAAAGCAAAGAAATTTAACGATCTAATAACAATTGAAATTACCTTAAGCGGTCTTGTGATATTTCGATAATTTTCGGAGGGGCGATTCTTAATAGCGAGTTATGGCTTGCGCGGAAGAGAAATAGTGTTAATCTTATGAGCATGTCTTCACTGCGCTTCAAATACTGGCTGGAGGTCGTGGGGAAAACCTTGGAAGGGCGAAATCTTAATGCTAACGATTTTTATATTTTAGCTTTAGTATAGACTTATCTAATTGCTCAATCTCTAATTTAAATTCCCTAATACCATTAAAATCCTCGTCAGGAGGTCCTTCATTTTCTAACTCAATGGCAACTTTTTCTCCATTTGAAAATTTTATTTCAATTTCCAGTTCTTTGAACGTATTTTCCTTTATTTCAAGGGCAGTTAATAGTCTCCCAACAATCTCTTCTTAAGATAAATCAGGAGTTAAAGCTAGCTTTTCCATTAGCTCTTCTACTTATTTAATAGCTTCTTCCCCTTTGACTTTAGCCTTTTCATCATCTTTTTCCGTTTCAATTTCCGCTTCCATCTTACTTTTTTTATTCTTGTATTTTATCTTTAACTCTTCTTTTTCTACTCGCTCTAGTTCGACGATATTTGATGTGGTATTCACATTTTCTTCATCAACAAGATTCGCTTCTACCACCTTATCTTCTTGTACAACCAAGGTAACAATATCATCTACTCGTAGCTGATCCGCGCGAATAAATCGCTTGTCATATTGTACTAATAATTCAGGTGAAATTGAATAGGTTATTTCATCTCCGTCAAACGTTTGAATAGTTAAACTCACACTCGTAGTTGCTGAAGCATGGATGACATCCTTTTCCACTAACGTATTTTCCTCATAAGAAATGTCAGTTATTTCACCTTGGACAATACCGGCTCCTGATTGCTCTAATAAGTCATCATTCGTTCGGTCCAATAAGACAGCCATCTCTCCACGTGTAACATTTTTATTTGCTCTAAATGTGCTATAAAATCGACATCCTCTTTCCAACGGAGAATCAGGAGGTGAATGATCAGATCACTTCTTTAGATACGCAAGAAGAGTTAGCTGAGCAACCTCTTTCTGATGATAATACTCTCTCAGACGAGTCCCAGAGCAACTAAAACCAGAGATTGCAACTGCTGTTCCCTGCAAAGAAATCATCACCTATTTAAATGACCGAACGTCAAAAGGTTTCAAGCCCTCTGTCAAAAAGACTCAGGAGCTGATTAAAGCAAGATGGCAAGAGGATCATCGACTGGAGGATTTCTAAGAAGTCATCGACACAAAAACGATGCAATGGTAGAATGATCCCAATATGAATAAATATTTACGTCCGGAAACACTCTTTGGGTCAAAATTTGAAGCGTACTTGAACAAGGATAATACACTCGAACAAAATGCGTTTGAAAAGTATCTGGAAGGTTTATAATGATGCGTTTAAATCTATCGTCATCCCATTCCACGACATAGTCTATCCATTTCTGGCTGTTGCCTTGCCCGCCACGAGTACTCACCAAACCTTTTAAACTTTTTTATGTTGCCTCCGATAATTCGATGGAGTCGTCTTGTAAAACTTTTTAAAAGAATTGGTGAAATAAGCAATATCTGAATAGCCTAGTCTCTCAGCAACTTCAGAAATTCGTAGTGACGTTCGCGTTAGAAAAGTGGCGGCTTCCTTCATCCTGAGCGATGTTACGTACTCATTAAAGTTTTTTCCGGTTTCTTCCTTAAAAAGCTGACTTAGATAACATGAATTTAGATAGACTTTTCCAGCCGCTTCCTTCAAACTTACACCACCTGGCATAGAATCTTCTATTAGACGAATCACCTGCTCTGTAGTTGAAAGCTCTTCATTTATCTCTGTTTCAGTACGTTCTTCAACTTCATGATTTGTTTCGTTATCAGCCAACCATTTTTTTAGACAATTCTTCATATCCTCCTCTTCTAGTGGCTTTAATAAATAGTCAAAAACCCCCATTCGAAGCGCTTGTTGGGCATATTCAAAATCATCATAGCCGCTTATAACAATCACATCTGTGCTAATTTCTTTATCTCTGATTTGATTTGTCAAAGCCAGTCCATCCATTACAGGCATTCGGATATCTGTTAAAATGATATCTACGCTATGATCGTTTAACCAATCTAATGCTTCCATTCCGTGAGCTACTTCTTTTACTACTTGAAAGGAAAGATTCGTTTTTTCAATCACCTTACGAATGACTGTACGTACCCACTTTTCATCTTCAACTAACAAAATGCTATACACGTTATCACTCCATTTCCTCATATGGAAGACAAATACCAATAATAGTTCCGCTTTTGTCAGACTTCTTAATGACCAGCCCAAATTCCTTTCCAAAAACGAGTTGATTACGGCGGTGTACGTTAACCATACCAATGTGGGATCCTCCATTAGAAACATCCTTTTGCTTTAAATCAATACGCCGCAGCTTCTTATCATCTTTTGTCATTCCTACACCTGTATCTTTGATTAATAAAACAAAGGTATTTTCAGAATCCTTTTCTGCTGTCACTTCAATAACAATAGGCGCGGTACTTGGTTCTGCACCGTGGATGACAGCGTTCTCTATTAACGGCTGTAAAGAAAAGCGGGCAATTTTTTGTCTCCAACACCACTCTGGCATGTTGATTTGATATTCTATTTTCTCATTAAATCTGTATTTTTGAATCTTCAAATATAGCATACTCATTTCTATTTCATTTTTAATGTCTACCACTTTGGACTGCTCTTTCAGATTATAACGTAGTAGTTTTCCCATAGAAGCTGAAATTGTCGCAATATCATCCCTATTGCTTTCCAATGCCATTCCTCGAATTGTTTCTAACGAGTTGTATAAAAAGTGTGGGTCCATTTGCGACTGAAGGGCTTTTAATTCGGTATCCTTTTGAAGTAGCTGTAATTCTGCTTCTTTTATTTGAGCAATATATACTTCCTCTACGAGAGAAGAGATTCTGTCCATCATGTTATTAAATCCCTCGGTAAGTTGACCAATCTCGTCTTTCGATTCCACGGGCACCCTTAACGAAAAATTTTCTTCATCCACCCAACTAACGGAATCCTTAAGTCTTCTAATAGGTCGTAATAGGTTCGATGAAAAGCTGTATCCAATGACAATTACTATAATAAGAGAAATAACGATTGTTTTAAGAATAATTTTTTTTATATATTCAATCCCTTGAGTAACCTCATGATATGGAATAGTTGTCGCAAGCGTCCAGCCTAACTGCTTAGATTCACTATATGTGATTAAGTCAGGATTTTTGTCTGAACTAACATAGGAGCCACTTTGCTTGTCCTCGATTTCCTTCCAATGTTTTTCATTATGCTCTTCTCCAATTTTTTTTGAATTCGGATGATATATATAATGACCTTCTTGATCAGTGATAAAGAAATAACCAGTATTTCCAGGACTGATCTTTCTAGCAACATCATTCACACGTTGATAATTCAAATCGATAATGAGCATCCCAAAAGGTTGTAACGTACGTGGGTTAACAATCCTTTTAACTACTGAAATAACCGGACGTTCATTTCCATGCCAATCAATTACCCGACTAATGATCGTAGGCCTAGCCATACCAGTAATGGAATAATACCAGGATGTCTGTCTTAAAGAAGCAGCCGTTGATTCGTCAACGATTCCAGCTGAATCTACAATCGAAATATCGTCAAGAACTAACGTGATATTAGCAATATCTGATTGCGAATATGCCTCGTTTCTAAGTACATTTATAATAGATTGGGTTATCCCGCTCTCCTCAATTTCCTCACTACTGTTCATTCTTAAAAATTCGATTGTATCCGGATGATTGACGATTTTTAACGTACTAATTTCATAATCCCATATATAATCCTCTATATACGTTTTTACCTGTTCAATGATTAGTGAGTTGTATTCTTTTGCTTCATCCTGTAATTCATTGGAAGAATGTACATAAGAAATTGCCCCTACTGTAATTAAAGGTACGATTACGATTACCGTAAAAATAACTAGCATCCTTTGGAACAATGGGCGATCCATCATTAGAAAAAACCTAATTATTTTATTTTCTCTAAAATTATGCGACATTTCTCCACCTACTATATGTGTGTATTATAGTAAAAAAATGGTCCTATATATCTATGATCATAGTAGATTCTTCTATAACTAACAAGAGGCTCACATAAAGATGTGTGCCTCTCGTTTTATTAGTTATGTGATATTCATTTTAACGGACAGACTCAATGGCATCTAATACTTCTCTATATTGTTCACCATGCTCGTCAATTACGGTGCTTGCTGCTTCTTGCCACACGGATACATCGTCTACTTCAATGATTGTCGCGCCAGCAGCTCGAACCTCTTCTTCAGCAAACGCTTCAAACTCTGCCCAATTTTCTCTTTGGAAATCGATGGAATCTATCGCTGCCTGTTTAATAAGTTCTTGATCTTCTTCATCTAATATTTCCCACGTACTCGAAGAAGCAACAAGTACTTCTGGAACGCGTTGATGACCATCTAAAATATAGTAGGGTGCAACTTCAAAATGTCTCGTGGAATAATAACTTGGATAGTTATTTTCTGCTGCATCAATAACTCCTGTTTGTAACCCGCTGAATACTTCTCCAAAGTCCATCGGAGTTGCACTTGCTCCTAGTGCGTTCATTAGATCTATATTAATAGCGTTTTGTTGGACACGGATTTTTTGACCTTCTAAATCTTCCAGACTATTGATAGGTTCAGAAGAGTAGAAATGACGAGCACCTGAACTGTAGTATGCTAAGCCCATCATATTCGAACTCTCTAAGCTCTTCAATAAATTATCACCATGCTCGCTTAAAAGGAAATTCCATACATGGTCATCGTCATCAAAAATATACGGTAAACTGAATACTCCAAAATCTTCATTAAACTCTGCCATAGGACCTGCACTAGTTCTTGTAAAATCAATCGACCCTAATTGAACTTGTTCAAGTACAGCTGACTCTTCACCAAGTGACGCAGAAGGAAACACATCAATGGTAATACGGCCATCAGAACGCTCACCTACTAATTCTGCAAAATGCTTATCAGCCAAAGTCGTTGGGTAATCTGGAGCATGTGTTTCAGCTAATCGGAATTGATAGCTTTCCTTCTCTTCCGCTGGCTCCGCTTCATTATTTCCTGCTTCATTATTTTCCTCTTCATTAGCTGTATTATCTGCTGCTTCATCAGCGGTGTTATCTGTAGCTTCCGTTGGATCCTCCTGGCTGACGTTCGAATCACCACCACACGCTGCTAATACTAAAACGACCAGTAAAGTTGCTACACTTAATAATATCCATTTTTTACTCATGAAAATTTACCTCCCCTTTTTAATGTGTTAAATCTATCTTTATTGTAATTTGAAAACGCTTACACTAATAGGTGACTAATATTATATTTTTTTGTGTTTTTTTTAGATTGTTACATGTTTTATCCGAATTTATTAGGAAGCCACATGACAATACCTGGAACAAATGTTAACAGTAATAAAATAGCAACTAGTACTAAGTAAAATGGAATTAATGCTTTCGCTCCTTTTTCTATCGGGATTTTTCCTAAGGCACAACCGACAAACAATACCGTTCCAACAGGTGGCGTAATTAGTCCAATACCTAAATTCAAAATCATAATAATCCCAAAGTGAATCGGATCCATTCCTAATGTTCCTACCGTAATCGGGTAAAGAATTGGAGTCATAATTAAAATTAAAGGCGCCATATCCATCGGTGCACCTAATACTAGTAATAATACCGTGATAATTAACATAATCACAACAGGATTGTCAGATACCATTAAGAAAAGATCTGTTACCATTCCCGGAATTTGTAGATACGCTAAAATAAAAGCAAAAGCTTTAGATGCAGCAATTAAAAACAACACCATCGAAACAGTTCTAAATGTCTTTTTCATAATTAAACCCATTCTGGAAAGAGGGATTTCACGATAAACGAAAAAAACTAATATAAATGCATATAAGCAAGCAATTGCCCCTGATTCTGTCGCAGTAAACTGCCCTGAAAAAATCCCACCTAGAATGATTGCTCCAGTCATTAAAGAAAGAAAACCATCTAAAAGGATTTTCGGTGCTTTTTTAAGTGGAACGGGCTCTCCTTTTTCATAATTCCTTTTACGTGCAATCACATAGGACATAGCCATTAATCCAATCAACATGATAAATGCTGGGACTATGCCTGCAAGAAATAAAGAAGAAATGGAAACTCCACCAGCCGCTAGGGCATATAAAATCATGTTATGACTCGGTGGCATAATCACCCCTTGAATGGAACTTGCCGCTGTTACTGCAACAGTGTAATCACTATCGTAACCTTTCTCTTTCATCATCGGAATCATCACAGATCCAATGGATGATACGTCGGCTACTGCTGAACCAGATATATTACCAAATAATAAACTAGTAAAACAGTTTACCATGGCCAAACCACCACGAATCATTCCAACGAAGAGTTGTGCCATATTGATCAGACGTAAAGACAGTCCACCTTCACCCATCAGCTGTCCAGCCAAGATAAAGAACGGAACAGCTAATAAAGTATAGGAGTTTACTCCTTGAACTAAGTTAGGTACAGCTGTTGCTAAAGAAATATCCAACACCCACATCGTTATCAGAGTAGAACCTGCAAGAACTAAGGCAACTGGAAAACCTAATAATAGCAATATGATAAAACTGATAGATAAAGCTAAGATTCCTAACATCGTTAACTCACCTCTTCCTCATCATCTGATTCTGGATGCCTGCGTGTATCGATACCAACGATTTGTAGAAAAGAATAAATACAAACCAGTACTCCTGTTATTGGCACGATCACATACTGAATACTTCTTGGCAACCCAGTAGCTGCTAGTGTGTTAGCATGCATTAACTCCGTATATTGCCATCCGTAGATCACCAAGTACAGCCCGAATATAAATACAGTGATTGTAATGACCTTTGAAACTATTTTTTGCATAGATTGTGGTATCCGACGTGTAACGGAATCCATCGATAGATGCAACTTTTCTCTAAAACCAATAGCAATTCCCAAAAAAGCTGTCCAAACCAACAATAGAAGCGTTACTTCCTCAGACCAGAAATAAACAAAGTTTCCTATAGTTCTAGTAAACACCTGTACAGTTACAATAATTACCATTACTGACAGTGTTGTTAAGGCAAAAACTTCTAACAGACGATCTAAACCAAGAGCAAGTTTTTTTATAATTTTATACATCCTCATCCCCCCTCATTCCTTGATGTTATTTTAATTGTAAGTGACCTTCGTATTTTTGGTAACGGTTACATTTTTAGATTTATTTGTGATTTTTTTAGGTTTATAGCATTTTAGTCCCTAACAGAGGCCGTAAGTTCTGCGGTGATCGCTGGTTAAAATCACAGCAGAAGCGGTACATCTAATAACTTTACCCACGTTACCCTCCGTTAGGCTTTGATAGAAATAGTTGCTAAATGTATGAACCTTTTAACTCGGGTTGTGACAGTCACAGGAAATTCATTGACCTTGCAGGACATCATCGTCCAATTAAACAAAAAAGAGTAACCCGTTAGGATTACTTTGGAAAAATGTTTATGCGAATTGCATCAAAATGCTTCTGACTACTTTTTATAATTATGTATGTATTAAAACTATGTATCTCTTATTCCATCGACATATATCTACAATACTAAGGTGGTGACAGGCACTAGAAACCTAAAGAAAAAGATACCGCATTGAATAATACGGTATCTATGTTTGAAATGAATTGTTTTATTTTGCCTCAGCCAGTTGTTCAATTTCCTCAACTGTCAGAGCAACCTCGTCATATATTTGTAAATCATCCATCAAACCCTTATATGGGGTATCCCAATAATTCACACCTAAACTAAAGTGACCACTAGTTGTAGTAAAGATATTCGGAAAATCTGATCCTGTGTACCTCACTTCACCATCAACGTATATCGTTAAATCACCTTCGTCGACAGTAAATGCAACATGCGACCACTCATCAACATTAATTTTCATATCAGTTCCTGCATCATACCAGGAATTACTTCCGGACCAAATCATCGTATTGTTATTACCGATACCACTAGGTAAAAGACTCAGCCAATTATTTTCAGTCCGTGCACCAAAGAATGACGTTGTGAAATCTGTAAGTTCCTCTGGGTTTAACCATAGAGAAACGGTGTAGCTATTGCTTGAAATTAGACCATTTGGAAGAAGAATACCCGATGAGCCGTCAAAGTAGGCTGCACTGTTAACGACACCTTCCGTATATGAAATTACACCGCCTTCATTGTTTATTCTATTACCAGTGATTGTTCCCGAACCGAAATCTTCATTATTTGCACTATTCTCAAGGTCTCCATTAAATTCATAATGCGCTATTAATTGTCCTTCACCTTTTGCTAGAACAGTAATGTTAAAGCTTTTTATTTCCGTTACACCCCCCTTGGTAATGGTGGCAGTAAGTTCAACTTCTGCATTTCCATTCCCCATTTCTGGACGATTCACAATACCTGTCTCGGAAATAATTTCAGTGTTTGATGATTCCCATATAATTTCTGTGTTCCTAACTCCCTCTGTAGGCAGCGTCAAATCGCTAATGACAGTTTCTTCAAGGTATAAATCATTAAAAACATCTGTGACGGTTTCTTCATCTGTTTTACTTTCCATTTGACTGCCCCAGATTGTAACACCTTCATTAGATGAAGCTGTAAAAGTCATAACATAGCTTTCAGAAGTGGGATCCCACTGCCGTAAAAATACACCATGATAGACAGAATCATCAATCGTCAACTCAGCGCTATTATGTCCTGTTTTTTTCCATCTACCAGTTACTTCCCCGGTGATCTTATTGTTTTTATCTAAACTAACTGTCACTGACTCTTTAATATCAGCTGAAATTTCTTTTCCATGATTAATAAATTTATAATCACCTATTAAATCCTTCCTATTTAGTTTATCGAGTTTTTCTTCTGCATAACGATAAGGAGCTACTACTGGCCATCCTTCCTTGTTCATAAACATTTGATGAACTCGAATCTCATGCATCTCACCAGTTTCTGGGAATCTGGCATGGAAAAACATAAACATATCGCCTGTATCCTCATCCGTGTAAATGGAATTGTGCCCTGGAGATACATAGCCCGTTCCACTTCCTGTCCCACTTTCACCTAATTCTCTTGTGAATAAAAAGTTACCCATTTGCTTAACGCCGTATGGCTCTATTGAACGATCGTCAAAAATAGTATCAGGTTCCCCCATAACTTCACTCATCGCATTTCCTTCAGCGTCATAATAAGGACCATCTGGGTTTTCAGATCTCGCCACTCGCATATTATAACCGCCTACTGCATCAAGACCACCATAAGTAACATAAAGATAATAAAAATCTGTTTCAGCATTATATTCAATATAAGAAGCCTCAATTCTACTATGGTTCCCACCCATTAGATGGTCTCCGTAGCCTTGATTCGGTAATGGAAATCCTGTTTCAGGGTCCATTTCTAATACGAATATACCTCCCGAATAAGAACCGTAGACCATCCAGAGATTACCATCCTTATCAAAAAAGGTTTCGGGGTCTATCGCATTCGGATGTACCGTTGCATCGTAAATTGTTCCGTCCGGGCTCTCTTCATCCCACATGCCTGATTTCAAAAAGATTCCTAGGTCTTCATAAGGTCCTTCTATGTCGTCTGCTACCGCTATACCAAGAGCTGATCTTGGTGCATCTCCTTGGCATGCATTATAATACATATAAAACTTGCCATCTTCTAATTGTCTAACATCCGCTGCCCAAAGAGTATCTGAGTTAGCCCATTCAAAAGCCTCTTCTAGCTCTTCAAATACATTTTCAAAGAGAGGATTCTCTTCACTCACATTTGAAGAAATTTGCTCCCAATTCATCAGATCATTTGTTTTAGCCGCCGCTAAATGAGATCCAAAAACATAAAAAGTCTCATCCACTCTAATTACAGAAGGATCATGCACAGACGCTTCCGTAAATGCAGGTGCTTCTCCCTCATAATCAGCGTGAGGCGAATTACTATTCTGGTTGCTTTTTTTACTCTTTGAATCCGTGTTGTTTCCATTCTGTCCAAACACGATAGCTGGTATAGTAAATGAAACTATTAAAAATATGATAAGTACCTTTTTAAATATACTATTATTCATCTATTCTGTTCTCCCCTTCTATTTTAGCTTAAATGAATACCCTTACATTTACATTCAAAAAAAAGTGAAACGATTACCCTAGTAAAAAGCAGTTAGGATGAAACATAGTTAACCTATCATTGTATCCTCAGCTATTCTTCGCCCCCCTTACGTAAATTACTTGACTAACAATCATAAAAATAAAATTTACTTAATGTTTTCGTTTACTATTATTAACATACAGTATTAACTAGATATATACAATATTACTTGTGTCCTATTACTTTTTATAAACACTAATAATTAATGTAAATATTAATTATTATATCCTATTAAATTCCCACAATGTGCCCGACCTAATTCTTAATCGAACAATTCAACCTTCAACATTTTCATCTACTTCGATCATACGCTTTGGGTCGTTATTTAACTCGAGTTAACCTTCTAAAATTCACATTTGGACAATCATTCGGCAATCGGTTGGGTCGATTGAATGTACTTTTCAAATGATAGATTCTACCTTCTTTTATAGATTCAAGAAATTCTAGCATCGTTTCTAAAGAATGAAATGCCAAGTGTAGAAAAAAAGTCTATCCATATGTCAAATAAGCTAACATAATGGATAGACACTCTAGAAAAATTATAAAAATTCTGTAATAGCTACATTAACTTCGTTAGAGAAGCTTTGAATGGTTTGTTTATCTAGAAATGTAACATCCAATCTATTTGGATTCCCACTGTTTAGTGAGAAGACAAGTTGTTCACAAAATTATTAACAAGAGGAAGAGACCCTAAAACTATGAAAAATACATTTTCCTAATTAAAATAAAAAGAGCAACCGCACAAGCTGCTCCACTAAGTCATTCTATTACTTTTTCACATCAATACTTCCACCGAGATGCGGCTGGGCTGCTTACTCCATCTTTTGCACATTAGCTGAATCTATCAACTTGTCCCATCACTTTCTTCATCATCGAAACCGATGCCTGTTGTTTCACTTCTCCTTAACTCATCGCCATCGAAAGTGCTGCAATATCCATCGTAACACCTTCTTTCCATTTGAATTAAGAAACGAGATACGGTTCAAACATCGTTTCCATTTCTGCTTTCAACTTCTTCACGTTTGGAATGAGCCTGAACTGAAGGATCTCCTGGACTGTCCCATAGGAATGATCTTCAAGGGAGGTCACCACTCTCCTAGAATTTCCCGTTCCTCGTTGATGTGTGATTCTACAACACTTCAAATAGATTTCTAATTTTCCATGAAGATAAATTTAAATACTGGTAAACCAATCTTATTATTATTTGTGATTTCTACACCACTATAGGAAACTGTATGTCCCCAGAGAATTGACGGAATTTTTGCAATAGGTAACTCGTACTCTAATGCGTATGTAAATAATTCTAGGAAATCCGCATTTAAACCATGGGCGTTTGAATTATATTTTTTGTTGTCTATATCCTTCTCAGTTACAAGAATAAATAGAGACTTAAATAAACCTTCAATTAATTTTTGCTTATTTTTATGATTCACTAAATTATCATCATTACCTTGAAAAGATAAGATTTGAGTGTTTCCGGGATAGTTTTCATACAACACATTTAGATTCAAATCTTTTTTATTTTTTATGATTTTTTTGGCCAGGTATTCAAACTCAATATCGAGAGTACCGAAACCAATTTGATGATAAAGATGCCTATTTCCTGTTATATATACTGGCTCTATCCAAGCAGAATTATCAATAATATATGAGAATAGATTTGGTACTAACACATTACATAAGTGAAGTAAATATGCCCCATGAGAGTGTCCGTAACCAATTGTTCTTTTGCGATTAAATTCCAATTTATTATCATCCAATACAATTTTAACAGCCTCAATTGCAGTAATAATATCTATTGCCTGCATGTAACTCATATCATTAAATCCCTCTACCTTTTCATCTATTTTTGCTTTTACAGGCAGAATCTTCTTTTTGTTTTTTAATAATTTTAATAGCATAGAAGAATCTATTTTTATTTGTTCTAACTCTTCATCTGTAAAGGTATTATGGAGAATTTGCTTGTTTTGAATTGAGTAATTATCCGCAGTTTGCATAAATTCACTTCCGAAATATTCGCATTGAATAGTTATCATGTTGTATTGATCTGCAAATATTCCTCTCATCTTTTTGTACACCTTTGAATCAATATTCCCACCAAAACCTGGTACAAATATTAATAATCCCGTATGTGTATTCACTCCATTTTGTGGTACAGAAAAATCAATTCTCAATTCTCTACCACTAGTTCCTGTATATATATTGTGATGTGCAATAATATTAAAACTTTGCTGTTCCGACATTGACTTTCTATCCCCTTTATACATTCGAAAGTAGTTACTGATAACATTAATAAATAAAACTTAAGAAATGTTTATAGCAACTAACTAAAAGTTATCCCAACTCAGAGGGGTCCCTTTTTGGAGATTTGTCAACGATTTCTTTCTAATAATCTGCTCATAAAACTTTGGCTCCAAACCATAACCAGGTCTAACAATTCTCAAGTTTTCTATTGTGAAATTTTCTCCAGCTTTTATATCTTTTGCAACATAAATCGATCTTCTAAATTTTAAAGATGCTTTCTCTTTTTCAGTTGGTCCATATTTCACCTTCCCAAGTGCTTGCCATGCTCTCTCTGATTCTACAACTAAAGACTTCATTTCAGAGGGTTCCATTGAAAATGCTGAATCGACACCACCATCATCCCTAGATAGGGTGAAGTGTTTTTCGATCACTGTTGCTCCCAAAGCAACACTTGCTAGCGCTACACCCGATCCCAAGGTATGATCAGATAAACCAACCTGACACTTAAATAGCTCTCGCATATGGGGTATCGTTGTGATGTTTGTATTATCTGGTGTTGCCGGATAGGTGCTTGTACACTTAAGCAATATAAGGTCATTACACCCTGCTTCTCTTGCTGTTTTAACGGTCTCATCTAATTCTGCAATAGATGCCATTCCTGTTGATATAATCATTGGCTTACCAGTCTCCGCTACCTTTCTAATTAATGGAAGATGATTATTTTCGAATGAAGCAATTTTATACATTGGAACATTTAATGATTCCAAAAAGTCTACAGCTGTTTCATCAAAAGGGGAACTGAATGGAATCATACCAAGTTCACGACAACGATTGAAAATGGGTTCATGCCACTCCCAAGGTGTATAAGCTTTTTCGTAAAGTTTATATAGAGAATTACCCTTCCATAAGCTCTCTGAATCTTTAATCAAAAAATCTTCGCTTTCAACATTTAAAGTTAAAGTTTCAGCTGTATAGGTTTGTAACTTTAGGGCATGTGCACCAGTCTTTGCTGCTTCTTTTACAATTTCGAGAGCGCGTTCTAGAGATTGATTGTGATTACCTGACATTTCAGCGATAATAAACGGACTATTATTTTGACCGATTTTTATACCTTCTACTGTAAAGTTATTAGTCATAATCTAGTGGTGCCTCCTAATTTGTTCTTCGAGTTCTACTTTAAAATGATCCCAATGATGTTTGAATTTTGCCATTAATATGACATCAATAAGTTCATTCTCTTTGTTGACTTGTTCAATTAAACGTCCTTCTTCCAAAAAACCCATTCTCTGATGAAATATAACACTTTGTGTATTATAAGCAATAATTTCAGAACACACTTTTCTTATGTTTTGATTTTCGAAGATGTAACTAAGAGCTAAGTACCCTAACATGGTTCCCGATCCTTTAGGAGCGTTCGATTCACCAATATAAAAGCCCCAATAACATGTATTATCAAAGTGATTTATTTTATTGAAATTAACCACACCTATTGGGGTTTCTAAATATAAAAGCACTTTCAATTGCGTTACTTCAGAATTTCTCAAAGATTCAAACCATTTTACATGTTCTTCATTCGTAATGATGTTTTCGTTATACATCATTTTACGAACCTTATCCGAGTTTCTCCATTTCAAAACAACTGCTAAATGCTCTTCTTCAAGGCGTACTAATTTAAAATCATCTGGATTAATAACCCCGTCCTCCTAAAGTTTCTAAAACTTAATTCGTAAGAAGTCTTCTAGACTGGATAGACATTTCAATTAAAATATCACAATTACAAATTAATCTTAGTAACTGACTTCTCAAATTCTCTATTGAAACTTGAGAAGAGTAACCTAAGTTTATGATAGCACCTGATTTTTCAACTGCCTGAAGTATTTCCATCTGATTAAATGCTACTTCTACAGTAATCGTTGGTAGACCTAAATAACACCTCTCCCACGTAGTGCTTCCACCTGCACCAATCGCTAGGTCTGCCTTTACCATTAACTCAGCCATATTTGAAACCTGACAGTGATAAGTTACATGTGGAAGTTTATCTACCAGTTCTTTGACAGTTTCTTTATTTGGATTAGATGCTCCTACTACCACGTCGACAAGAATATCTTTTCTATTGAGTTTTTCAATAGCCCTCACTGCTTTTGTTGTTTCATTTGTAGGATCACTACCACCAAAAAAGATAAGTATTCTTTCGACTTCTCCACTGCGATTCCTTAATTTTTTCTTAGCTTCCTTGAACTCTTTTCGCAGTAATGCATGTTTGGGTCCAAGGAGACGTTTGCAATTTTTATCTACTAGATTATCATATCTTCTCCCCATGTCTAAGTAATAATTTTGATCTAATAGTACGTCACATTCATGCTTTCGATCTGCTAAATCATCGATGACAAAAATTTTCCTTACTCTATTCCTAATAATTTTTTCCCATCGGTAGTCTAAAGCATAATGATCAACAACCATAAGATCCACTCTATTTTGACTTTTCATTATATGCAAGGTCTCTCTAGCATCCTCTTCTTGTGATCCTCCCAGCCAATGACTATGCTGAAGTTCGTCTTGTATATCACACTTTGTAGAGGACTTATGTAACAATATTACATTAAAACCCTTTGATTGAATAAATTCAGCTAAATGACCACTATAATCACTTGTGATAAATGTTATATCATAACAGCTTTTCAAGTCTTCTGCTAAAGTAAGACATCGTATTACATGCCCTGTTCCGATTTCAACTGAAGCATCAACTCTTATAACAGCAGTTTTCATAATTTATAATCCACTTTTTTTTGTTCAATGTCTGCATTTATTTCTTTAAGATCAGGGTGTTTATTTAAAAAAGATAGAGTATCTTCCATACTAAAGTCATTATCTAGAGACTTAAAATTTTCAAGAATCTTCTCAATTAATATAAAGTCTTCTTTTGTATCAACGGTCCAACGATGTGAACTTTGATCTGTCATATATTCCAAGTTATATAACTTGAACATTTCGGGGTTTAAATAAATATAGGGGGTAACGTGCTCTCTTTCAAATGGTTTGTAAGCATCTTTATACGCCTTTTTTAATACATTAATTGCAAAAACTTCTGTATCCATTCCTCTTGGGTAAGATCTCTCTAATGTATTGGATACATAATCATATTCATTATTTTTAAAGGTTGCGATCACATAATCTACTACATTGGGATCAATAATAGGACAATCCGACGTTATTCGAACAACGACTTCAGCTGCAAAATATTTCGCCGCTTCATAATACCTCGAAAGGACATCTTCTTCGGAACCTCTGAAATAGGATAGTCCTACACTTTTGCAAAATTCAACGATTGCATCATCCGATTTTTTATTAGTAGTTGCTATTACTAGTTGGTCAATGTATGTAGATCGTTTCAAGCGCTCAATCTGATATTCTAACAAGGGTTTGTTGTTTATTTTTTTTAAAACTTTTCCCGGTAACCTCGTCGACCCCATCCTTGCTTGGATAATTGCCACAACCTTCATCTTTTCACCTTCTATTTTGAATATAATGAGAGGACTTTTTTTACTGCCTCTATAACATCATTAACATCTTCTTCACTCATCTTAGGGAATAACGGTAGCGATATGATTTCTTCATATAATTCCTCTGCTTTGGGACATAACCCTTTTTCATATCCTAATTGATGATAATAAGGTTGATAGTACACCGGTATGTAATGTACATTCACTCCGATATTTTCATTCTGAAGAGCTTCAAATACTTCTTTTCGACTACCAATCAATTTTTCCAAATTGAGTCTAATAATATACAGATGCCAACTAGAATTGCCTTCAGGTGCTTGATAAGGTGTTTTTATTTGTTCTAATTTAGAAAAAGCTTCATTGTATAATGAAACGTACTTTCTTCTCAATCCCACAAACTTATCAAGTTTTTCTAACTGACTGAACCCAAGGGCTGCTTGGATATCTGTCATTCGATAGTTATATCCTAAAAATTGCATTTCATAGTACCATGGCCCGTCATTTCTCAATAATTTATCCTCATCCCGAGTAATTCCATGAGAACGAAACTGTAACAGCTTCTCGTAATATTCTTTATTATTTGTCGTAATCATGCCGCCTTCTCCCGTCGTAATATGCTTGACAGGATGGAGACTAAACATTGTCATATCACTCACAGTTCCTACTTTTTTGCCTTTATAGGTTGCTCCCACCGCATGAGCAGCATCTTCTATTACGATGAGGTTGTGGTCTTTTGCAATCTTATTTATTTCATCTAATTTAGCTGGTTGACCGGTGAAATCAACAGGTATAATCGCTTTAGTTTTCTCATTAACAAGTTCTTTTACTTTCACAGGATCTAAGTTGTACGTCTGCTCACAGATATCCGCAAATACAGGAATTGCCTTTTGATACAATACACAATTTGCACTAGCAGCAAAAGTCATTGGTGTGGTAATAACTTCATCACCCGCACCAATACCTGCTACAAAACAAGCACCATGCAACGCAGCCGTCCCGTTTGAAAAAGAAACGGCATATTTTACCCCTACATAACTCGCAAATAACTCCTCAAACTTATTAACAGCGGGTCCTGTTGTTAAATAATTACCCTTTAAGACATCCACCACTGCTTGTATATCCTTGTCATCTATCCACTGTTTACCATAGGGGAGGTAGGAATCACGAACAGGTTTCGTTTCCTTTTCATTATCTAAGCTCATCCAACCACCTCCAAATCTATATACACGTTTATTTATTGATAAATTCTTTGTCTTCCATTAATACTTGTAAATCTTTGACAGATAACCATTCATCATTAACATTACTTACATAACCAAATCCATCAGCAAGAGTTCTTCCACCATTTCCATTTTCAACTTTCCACCAAGCAAACTCAGGTTGGATGACGTAATAAGTATCATATTCCAGCGTACGTCTTGCATCATCTTCTGTAATCATTGCTTCATGTAACTTTTCTCCAGGTCTAATACCAACTACTTCTATTTTACACTCTGGTGCAACAGCCTTAGCGAGATCCGTTACTTTCATACTTGGAATCTTTGGTACGAAGATTTCCCCTCCATGCATACGATCTAAGCTATCCAACACAAATTGAACACCATGTTCTAGTGTAATCCAGAACCTCGTCATTCGCTCATCCGTAATAGGGATAGTTCCCGTGTGGCGAATCTTCTTAAAAAAAGGAACGACACTACCACGACTTCCAACAACATTACCGTATCTGACAACTGCAAATTTAGTATCCTTATCTCCTACATATGAATTAGCTGCTACAAATAGCTTATCCGATGCTAATTTTGTAGCTCCATATAAGTTAATTGGACTACAGGCTTTGTCTGTACTTAATGCAATAACACGATTAACTCCTCGGTCTATTGCTGCTTCAATTATATTTTGTGCACCATTAATATTCGTTTTAACTGCCTCAAAAGGATTATATTCACATGCCTCAACGTGCTTCATAGCCGCCGCATGGATTACAATATCCACACCGTCAAAGGCACGATAAAGACGGTCTTTGTCTCTTACATCACCAATAAAAAAACGGATTCTAGTATCAGTAAATTCTTGAGCCATTTCATATTGTTTTAATTCATCACGACTGAAAACAATTACTTTTTTTACATCGTATTGTAAGACACGTTTAATAAACATTTTACCGAATGATCCTGTTCCACCAGTAACAAGAATGCTTTTACCTGAGAGATCCATCATTTACACCCCAAAATCTGTTTTTAATTCAAAAAATACAGGTTCAATATAAGAAGTATTTACATCTACTGTGTTAACAAACTTACCGAAGCTTTCAACAATTTTAGTAGCTTTTTCATTTACATCCTTTACAAACTTCAATTCCCTACTTACCTTTACAATCTGCTCATGCTCAACTTGCACAATTGGCTTAATAAAAATTTTATAAAAATCGTTACTTTCAAGCTTTGAAACTAAACTATCTAGTTTTATAAACTTTTGTTCCGATCGCGCCCAACTACTTCTAACATTAAAATCAATATCTTTTATTGTCTTTTTTAGATCCCTAATAGTTTTTTTATGAAATGAATGATGCCTTTCAAGATTCTTAAACTTTATAATTAGATTTATATCTGTCTGCTTTTGATTTGTCAGTGTATGCCAATGATTATTAACAACCTTTTCTGTTAAGTATTTAGTAACAACATCTTTTAATGGCATAAAAGTGGTACCTTTTATAGTTGCCCCGCCAGCAGTAGTATTTATTACATCTTCTCTACTCCATATATTTAAATACTTTTCCATTGTCTCCTTCATGCGAAAGAAACCCTCACTTGTGTATATATCTTGTCCAAAAACACTCTCTACTGTGATCACTTTCTTCTGGTCATTTTGAGTTAATTTTTGTGTGCGATTAACATACTCGATACCCTCAGCGTAAAAATCTTGATCTCTATAAGCAAAATTTTGTCCAGCGAGTATAATTGGTGAAGCGTCTAATTTATTTAACATTTGTAGCATTACAATAGCAATCGATGGTGCATCGTCAAGGACTTCGACATTTTCTCGATGGTCTTTTAATAAATAGGGTGTTAGTTTATCTTGTGATATCACTACATGAAACTTTGGTCCCTTATATTTCTCTAATGTTTCATAACCAACAGTTGTGCCATAAATCATTGGTATATGAGAAATTCCACTTTCTATCATTTCCTCAAATACTTTATAGTTATGCGCTTGTGGATCATAAGTACAAACTGCATCGGGTTCAATATTATTCTTTATTAATACTTTATTAGCTGAACCAACCGCAAAAATATAAGCCAATCCCTCTTTTTTTATTTTACGAAGTGTATCTAATTCATCTATTAATGAAGGACCTGCTGAAGCAATAATAACCGGTTTCCCTTTAAATACTTTTTTATCTATATCAAGCAAGACATTCGGACAATTCAGCGTATGTTTAATGTTTTTAACACTATTAAACAACCATTGTTTTTGAAAAGATACTTTGACTTTAACATTCGTGATCTCAGCTTTCAAAAACTCATTGAAATCTGTTAAAAAAGAATGATATTCTTTTTTAAAAATCCGTTCATAACTAGGGTGTGAAATCAAAAATATACTTCCACAAATTTGCTCAGATATATCCTTAATGACTCTGCGTTGGTCTACTTCATTGTCTGCTGTATATAACTGATATTTTTTAGCAGAGAAAGTTTCCTTTACAGAATGAACAGATAAAAATTGATATAAAATAGTAGGATTAGGCTCAAACAAGAAGTAACGATGGTTGGGGTATTTCTCCATAATAAATTGAATATGATATCCCATTCCCACTCCAAAGAAAAGAATATTTTCACAGTTACTAATACTAGATTCATATTTTTTATAAATCCTATCACTCTCTTTTAAAGGATCATATTTACTGTGTAAAAAAAGCTTAGATAGCCCATCATTATATCTGATAGTAGGTAATCCGTTTTTTGATGTTATCAATTCAACAGAAGAGTCCCTATTTTCTTCATTTTCGTATTTTTTCATTAACTCCCTTAAATCTCGATTAGTATTATTTAAAAACTTAATATTTTCTATTAACATTTAACCACCATATTTCCTATCATTTAATATGTTTATAAAAAGAATAGAGGGACTGATGATTCCATCCATTTATATGCGCTCCGCCTTCCGTACAATTCCAATAGCCTACTCTAAAGTTAGAATTTTTAGCATAAGATTCAAACCACTTCAAATAAAGAGATAGGTTTCTCGATGTTTGAATTCTATCAGTCAGGTAATAGTTATCCACTTCAATCGTTGTATGCTCAAGGTTGACTTCCCTTAGTCCGGTTGTTGATTGCGCATGACTTTTACCGTCTGTAAACGCTAAGTCTTGGCCAACAAGAGCGATTAATGAAGCACCCATATTGACTATTAAATCTAGAAGGCAAGTAGCAACTGATCCTCCAGTATCAATTAAAGGTTCATTTCTGAATGCTCCTTGTTTTTCAGCGTTTTTATATCCTTTTTGCCAGACAATATACCTCTTTCCTTTAAATGCCGAAACTATCTTATGGCTGGCAGTAGATAGATAAAAAAGAGTTAAATCATTTGTGTCAAGTCCTTCTGTTTGAGAATAAATTTGTTCATTAGGATCGGAAACCATTAAGAATTCAGGTTTTATCCCACTATTTAATAAAGGTTTCAATGCTGTTCCAACACAACCCACGACAACATTTGAATTTTGCTGTATTTCCTTGATAAGCGGTAACTGCTTTGTTAATGAGGGCCCAGCGGAAACTAAAATGAAAGGCCTATGCATATAGTTATTAATAAAATTATTGATACCAGCATCATTCAGATTGACATTACATTGAAAATTTTCTTCTAAGATTTCTCTATTAGAAAGATACGAACGTTTCATATAGTCAATATCTACTAGTTTCGTTCGTAAAAGTGCTAGCGAATCTGGTATAGCACTTAGAGATGGCTGATGTATTACTAATTGCACATCATCACGCTCTAATTTCAAGAGAAATTGTTCCTTGATTTCCTCAACTAATTCCGAAGAATAATAGCTTATTTTACAATCCCTCAACAAGTTATTATTTAAGTTATTTTCAATCCAATTTTTATACTTATTATTGAATTCCCAAACTTCAATTTCCAGATGAGGATGTTTTTCCCTTAAAGCAAAAATATGGTGCCCCATTCCCATTCCAACCACAACAAGTTTATTGATAACTATATTAACTTCTAATCCTTCTACCCACCGTCTTGACTCTTTTTCTGGATTATAACGGCTGTGTAAATAATTTTTTCGTCCTTTATTGCATTCTAATTCCACGAAAGCTTGTCCATTTTTCGCTTCACTTAGTTTCCACTTCATACTTTGATATCACACCTTAAAAGCCTCTATTTTATTTAACCAATCTTCTAATATTGGTGAGATTTCATATTCAAGTAAATCTGCAAGTAACACAAAGTCCTGGTTTTTAAGAGCATCTTCCATTTCCTTTAAATTCCCATTTAATTCTGCCGTATTTATATTAAATGAATAGTGATTTTTTTCTATTCCTTTTAGAGCACTCGTAATCCATTGAATACCTTCAAACAAATCCGGTAATTGTTTCATAGCTTTATATTGTTCACCGGACTGTAAAGCTTCCCCTATACTTTCAGAGCCTTGTATTAGTCTTGGAATATATTCTAGCAAGGATTTTTTAGTTTCAATAATTAACTGTTTCATTTAACAACACCTATCTTTTTAAACTATTTCTTTTATTATAAAACAATATTCTATCAAAATATCATTACAAACAAATTTGATGATGGAAATTATCGGTAAAAGTATTAGTTACATTAATTCAAAAGGCTCTAGCAGGGCTAGAGCCTTTTGAATTTTATTATTATATTATCCTAGTAATTGAAGTACTGATTGTGGCTGTTGGTTAGCTTGTGCTAGCATAGACTGAGAAGCTTGAGAAAGAATATTATTCTTAGTCATCTCCATCATTTCTTGTGCCATGTCTACATCGCGAATACGAGACTCAGCAGCTGATAGATTCTCAGAAGCGTTATCTAGATTAGAAATAGTGTGGTCTAATCGGTTTTGCATTGCACCAAGATAAGAACGCCCCTCAGACACAGTTTTGATTTGAGTTTCAATACTTTCAATAGCAGTTTGAGCTCCACTAAAAGATGAAATATCTCCACTTTGAGCAGCAGCGACTACTCCTGATAAATTAACACCATCAGTATTAAAGTTGAGCTCTGTTAACTCAGTGCCATTAGCTCCAACTTGTATGTTTACAGTTCCACTCTGGCCAGCAGTTCCATCAAGAAGATTTTGTTTGTTGAATTGAGTGTTGTCTTTGATTCTTTCAAGTTCATTTCCTAGCTCTGTAAACTCATTATTTAATGCTTCACGATCTTGTGTAACGTTAGTATCGTTAGATGATTGAACAGCCAATTCACGCATACGCTGAAGGATACTGTGTGTTTCATCAAGCGCACCCTCAGCAGTTTGGATCATTGAGATACCATCTTGTGAGTTACGACTAGCTTGATCAAGACCATTAATCTGCGCACGCATTTTTTCAGAGATTGCAAGACCAGCTGCATCATCTCCAGCTTTGTTAATACGAAGACCTGAAGATAATTTCTCCATTGAAGACTGCATAGAATTTTGGTTTGAACCTAATTGACGGTGAGCGTTCATTGCACTAATGTTAGTGTTGATAATCATAATAAAATTCCTCCTTGAGTTTTGCTTCCTGTTCACATCCTTGTGAGTGGAAGTTTCTGTTTTGGCTTCAAAGGAAAAAGGTCGGCCGCCCTAGTCCTTCTCGCCTTACAATAGTATTATCGGATGCAAACGAAAGATGTTTAGCAAAAGATGAAAAAAATTTAAATTTTTTTTCTTTCTTTATATTAATGAGGGGAGTTATTCCCATTAGATAAACTCATAAAACATTCTTTCAAGTTGTTTCAGCGGATAATGCCATAGTCCATCCTCTATTAAACTCTCTAACAAATTATACAATTGCCCATAACTAAACTACATTTTTTACTTAAACCGACATAATTATCTCCAATGCATAAATTAATTACATACAATTTATGCATTCGAGATAATTTTATTTTTACCAATAAAAGAGTGTAAGAGGAAATACACTTAACGGGATATGATATGTGTAAGTAGATATACATTAGTTATCAAATGGTGGAAGTGCGGGCAATAAAAGAAAAATGGGGAGAAAGAAAAGAATTAAGAGACAGATGGATTATATATTAATCTCGCTCAATCGTAGGTTTATGTAGAAATGAAACGTGAAGTTCAAGTTGGTAATCTATTCACTGAGTGGTGACACCAAGTATCCGAGCAAAGCAGAACCTAGAATGAAAGGTTCTGCTTTGCTTTTTAGTGAAAAGTTAGTGACAAGTCGCCTCAAAAATAAATACTTCGCTCATTACTTTAGAAAAGAGTCAAAAAATTTTTCAACTCTCTTCTATCTAACTGCATCCACCCATCCCCTACGAATGACGTTCACCATTGCATCCGTTCTGTCATTGGCTCCTAATTTCTTGAGCAGATGGCTAATGACTGTACTAACAGTTGATGGTGCTAAATACATGAGCTCGGAAATTTTCTTGTTATTATGCCCGTCTAATATATGTTGAAGTACTCTTTTTTCATTTGAATTTAATGAAAGCTCCATTTCTTCTTCTCTTAATACAAGTCGATTTATTGGTTTATCCTTCATCTTCTTTTTATGGATATCGTTTACGAGATCTTGATGAAGCGATTGCTCCAGAAAAACATTGTATTCATCAAGTGTCTCCATGACTCTTTGTCCGTGATTCAAAAAGTAATCAAGCGAAATAATGCCATTCATTTCGTGATTTAAATATTGAAATAGAGACTGTTTAGGTTTTTCTTTTGTCATAATCACAACATACGAATCCACCATCGTTGGTTTTTCCAGCATCGATTCGACCCATCGCAAACTATCCAATCGGTATTCATCGATTAAAAAGAATATATAACGGATATCGTCCAGGCCAGTCGGATAGGTATAATCTATAATGACATCTTTATCGTTTGTGATCTCTTCTACCTGCTGAATCAATGTTCCAGTCAAACATTCGTCGTAATCGATAAAGAGAACTTTATGTTTTTTTGTAACTGATTCTAAAGAATTCAGCACGTGCAATCACCTCTCCTTAATATCTACTCTCAACCCTAACTATGTAATGACTCTTAGACAAGATTCGATAGTCTTTCGGCATGCAGGACTTTTATTGTTTTGGTACCTTATTTCAGAGCTACTAAGAGAAATAACGATACTAGTTTACAAGTTTATCTATATTTATATCTTAAGTAGAAAAACGGCATAGCCGTCTTTTATTAAATACAGCGTCATCTTTAAAGCCACCATCACTTAAGCATCAAGGGCGAACTTCTCTTGATGCGTGTGGCGTAAAGATAGCTGTCATTTTATACTATCTCTTAAAAAATTTCCCACTAAATAGAACAACGAAACGTGCAGTTACTTTGGTTTCGTGAATGTTTGTAACTGTTTTAAAACATCTAGAGAGCCGGCAGCTGCTGCAGTGTTTTCTTCCTGGATGGCGAGGTAGATTTCTTTTCGATGGATATCAATATTTCTCGGTGCATTTATCCCAAGCTTTACTTGATCTCCTTCTATCCCAATTACGGTAACCTCAACATCATCACCAATCTTAATTGATTCATTAAGCTTTCTAGTGAGAACAAGCATCTCCTAGCCCTCCTTTTTTCCCGAAGCTTCCAATGCTTTCAGGTTGTGCTTCGTATGGTAATCTGATTCATTTAATACGATTTGTTTCCCTTGTTGAACAGCACTATTAATGACGATAGGTCCTCGCAAATTTGCTGTCGATGTTTCCAACGTGTCTCGCAGCGTCAGGACAACAAACAAGGCAACATCCTCTTCTTTTTCTATCTGAAGGGCTTCAATCGTCTGATCCGAAAGCTTCGCCGTATAGTCAGGAAAAAATGAAAACGGTGTCATCACAACTAAAGCTAATCCCGCTGTATGTATCGATTGTAAAATATAAAAGGCACTCGGTTCTTCACTGAAAGGAAGTAGGATAAATTCCTTCTCCGTTTCAAAACTTGGGATCCCTTGTTCAAAATTTATAATATTTTCTTCTTTGATCTCGGCATCACCTGAATACTTGGTTTTGATATTCAATTAAATCACTCCTCACTTAGTTATAGTATATCGATTCCTGTCGAATTTGTCTTGGGAAATATAAAAAATCGTGTAAATTAACCTCTCTCTGTTCGTTTAAATAAAGTGTATATCTTTCTCTTCCCTACATAAGTCCTTTTATAACATAAAAAAACCTGTGAGTTACTAAAGCACTCGACAGGTTTTTATAGAAAGTGAATAAATTTTCATTTAAAGTTGTCTATTCACCGATCCACCAATGACATCAAATTGAATGGAGTTTTTTTGCTGAAGGTAGATGTTTGTTTCCCAACGTGGGACGGTAATCTCCGGTTCATTTTTTCGGACATGAATACTTGGTTTTTGCCAATTTGATTGAATACTTACCTCTGCAGGTTGAAAGTCGATCTTAACCTTCCCCATATGCTCTGGTACCATGGCAAGATTGTATTGCTTCGGTTCTCGTGTTCCGTTTTGTTGAGCAATTTGCGGAATCGCATTTGTGCCATTTTCAATCTTTTTCAACATTTCACCTTGCTGAGCTGTTTTTGCCACGTATTGAGAAGCAGTTTGTTGCGCTTTAGCAACAAATTCCTCATTCCTTCTAAAAATGCTTTTCAAATTTGCATCAGCGAAAGCTTCCGTTTGGTCAATGAAAAGCTTAGAAGCATTCGTACTAATACTTAGAGTGCTCCCTAATTCTTGATCGATTGTCATATCAGCTGGACGCTGCCTTATCGAAAGAAAAGGGCGTTGCTGTTGCATACCAGTAACGGCATCTTGTGTCTGAATTTGAACACGTGCAAGATCCATGCAAGAAGCCCCCTTCCTTCTAAATTACCTCAAGAAATCCATAAGCGAAGGTTGGATAATTTTCGAAGTGGAAGAAAGTGCTGCTCGGTGTACATTCTCCTGCGCCAACAATTTTGTAATGACTTGCTCAATTTCAGCATCTTCATTATCAGACATCATCCGTTTTGCAATCACTTCTTGTTCCTGAAGTCTAGAGTCTATCATCTCGACTCGGTTCATACGGGCACCAAGTTCTGCTCTTTCATTGACCGTGTTGTTTATATGCACGTCAAGAACATCAAGCATCGCTGTTAAGTCCTCTGCCGTTGTGTTCTCGTCGTTCAAAGCATTCTCCAGCTCTTGGATATCCTGAAATAGTTCTTCTGAATAAACGTTTTGCGGTCGGATATTAACTGGTACTTTTACACCCTTTAAGAGCTCAATTTCTACATTTTGTTCGTTATCAGAGACAGTATAGGTCCCCGCATCATCAACACTGACGGGAGGATTCGTAGTATCTGTTCCATTAAAGATATATTTATTATTCGAGCGAGTATTTGCCATTGATTCCAAGTGTTCACGAAGCTGTGTTACTTCTTTAGCAATATTTGCCCGTTGCGTTTCCTCATAGGAATCATTTGACGCCTGAACCGTTAGTTCTCGAACTCGTTGAAGGGCATCAGTTGACTGACCAAGCGTTGAATCCGCTGTGTCCATCCAGTTATACGCTTCCGATAAGTTGCGCTTAAACTGTTCCGTTTCAGCAACTTGCGTACGGTATCGCATACCATTCATAGCTACTACAGGGTCCTGTGAAGGCCGCGATATTTTCTTCCCTGTCGATAATTGATCGGAATAGTTTTTCAAATTTTCAAAGCTATTTCCTAAATGTCGCAGAGAGCTATTGGCCATCATTGATTGTGTCACACGCATCTCTTTCACCTACTTTATATTATTATCGACCGCCGACGCCCATTCCGTTAATGATGCGATCTAGCATCTCATCAACCATGGTTATATTTCGAGCTGCTGCATTGTACGCATGTTGAAACTGAATCATATTCGTCATTTCTTCATCTAGCGATACACTACTTACTGATTGGCGATTTGCATGAACAGAGTCTCGTAAAGAAGCCGAGTTATCCGTTAATCTGCCAGCTTCTTTCGTTGAAACAGCCATCTCACCGATCACTCCTTGAAAGAAACTGTTTACATTCGTCAAGTCCCCACCAAAATTAAGAGAGGCTTCTTTTACATCTGCTAAGTTTAATGCGTTTCCACCATCTCCAGCAAAACCTACGCGTTCCCCGTTCTCACCAACATTCTTCGCTGCAGCGATGTTGTTTCTGCTAGCCAAAATCTCGTCTGAAACTTTTAAATATTTTGCCGCTCCTTGAACGTCACCGTTATAATCATCTGAGTAGGCAAAGAAGTCAAATCCTTCAAAACCGACTCCAAGGTCACCCTGTATCTCAGAAAGACTGATGCCCTCTCGATGCTGTTCATTAAAGGCCTCAGCAAATGTGGCAACCATCTGATCCAAGTCACGCATCATCTCAGGATAAATACCAGCTTGACCACCATTTGCATCTTCATAACCAAATCCTTCGACCATTGCCTTGAGAGAACCTGAAGAATCGAAGTCAGAAAATGGAATTGTCGTGTTATCATTTGTAAAAGTAATTCCTGTTACAAGACCAGATTCACCTTCTCCGTCAGCAAATTGCACCTCTATCTGGTTATATTCCGCTGTTTCGCTATCTACTAACGTAATTCCAGTATCTTGTCCATTTCGGTCTAATAATGAAATTGTGTACTTCCCGTCAGCCATTGCTTTTGCCTGACCACCGCTTGGAACTCGGTCCACACTAATATTTACAAATTGAGACAGCTCATCAACGAGCACATCCCGCTTATCGTATAAATCATTCGGTAAATACCCATGAGGTTCCACAGAAGCAATCTGTTTGTTTAATTCATTTATTTGATTCAGCGTTGAATTAATTTGATTTTGCTCTATGCCGATTTGTTTTCCGTAATCACGTTGGATAGCTTCCAATGATTCATACGTATAGTTAAACGTATCTGCTACAGCTATTCCCGATTGACGAACAACGGAACGAGCACCGGCATCTTCCGGGTTGGCAGCAAGATCCTGCATCGATTTCCAAAATTCATCCATGACGTTTGAAATACCGTTTCCAGACAATTCATTCATTACATCTTCCATTTTTTCGAGAGACTTTTGCCGAGTTTCCCAATAACCATGTTTATTGTTTTCCCCGCGAAATTGCTGATCCAAAAACTCTTCACGAACGCGTTGAATTTCTCCCGCTTTTACACCTGTCCCCAACTGTCCAGGAATTCCCGGCTTGTTAAACGCGGGTTTCGGAAAGGCTTCCGTTTGTGTGAAGTTCACACGCTGTCTGGAATAGCCTGGTGTATTTGCATTTGCAATATTATGTCCCGTTGTATTTAATGCTGATTGATGCATGCTCAAAGCACGGCGAGCAGTTTCTAATCCATGAAATGTCGAAAGCATCCTATTCTCTCCCTATTAAAAACGCGTAGCGTCTTTTAGTAAATACAGCGTTAGCTTTCGCCACCCTCATTTAAGTGTCAAGGCAGGTTTCCCTTGACACGCGTGGCGTAAAGGTAGCTGTCATATTGTCTTGATAAGAAAAACCGCTTTGCGGATTTTTCTTATTTTATACTTTTGAATCAAACAACGATCGTTTACCCGGATCAAAATCATCCTCATCTTCATTTTCCCCAGTACCAGAATAACTGGAGAATTGATTCTGCGGATGCATGGCATCAAGGGAAAGGTTCACAAAGCGCAACGAGTCCTCTAACATTTGGCGATTCAATTCATTTTGCTCTTTAAGTTTTTGAATCTCAATGACTAATCGGTTTTGCCAATTACTCAAATCCTCCCGCTCTTTTTCAGGTAAGAGAGGAAGTAGTTGATCCATCGTTACGTTCTCTTTCACCAGTCCCTTTTCATCCATCCATTGCTGAATAAGATGTTGTCGCGTATTCTCAAGCTTTCGGAGGTGCTGAATTAATGCGGACTCACCCTTTAAGACTTGGTCAAGACCAGCCATATCCCCTTTTTTAATGACTTCCTCTTTTTTAAAAGCCTGCTCATTAAAACGTTCATGAACAACCGTCATTGCCTGGAAAATTTGGATAAGCTCCTGCACCATGTCAAACACCTCACTTCTGTTTATTTATTCCAAAAATCATAAAGCTTCTTTGCTACCTCTTCAGGGTTCACTTTATACGTGCCATTGTTAACTTGCTCTTTTACCTCTTGTACGCGTTCCATTCGATCCGCAGAAATTCCAGGTGTATTAGCTAGTTTTTTTGCTTCAGGTGAAATTTCCACTTGATCCTGCTTTTTTACATGGTCCTTTTTTTGGCGCTCTTGGACTTCTTGACTCTTCTGATACGCTTTTACGGAATGCATCGGATTTATTTTCATGGTTACGCACCTCCTTCAATCCTATTAATGAATATGGTATTCTCCTATGGTAAGGTATACAGCACTAACCGAAGTCACCACCACTTACACCTTTTATAACCTCTACTAACTATATCGGTTATTCCCCGCCAATCTTTACTATTCAGTCAAAAAAACATTTAAGAATAGTCTATTTTACCACAAAAACACTCATTTCCTTTTAAAAGGGGTCAGACCCGCCATTTTTCCCCAAAAGAAAAACGGCAGAGCCGTCTTTTGTTAAATACAGCGTCAGCTTCCGCCGCCATCTTTTAAGTATCAAGGATGGGTTTCCCTTGATACGCGCGGCGTGAAGGTAGCTGCTAATTTTATAAATTACCATCTAAAAAAGCGTCCATATTTATGAACGCTTTTACTTATAATTTTATCGATTACGGTTTAAGCGGTCGTTCATGGATGAGTAGGTTTGATACTTCGCCTTTTCCCGATCCTCTTTTCTTTTCTCATACGCTTTTTGTCGATCTCCTGCTTCAAGATCACGACTAAATCCGTCCGTACAATCCCCGCAAAGTTTACCATCATTGATGTTTTTTCCACATTTTGCACATGGATACCCTAGATTAGGAAATTGTGAGACATGAAGTCGTCCTTCGCGGATAAATCGAACAATCATATCTTTTTCGACCTCTGTCCCCTCAACCACTTCGTCTAATGTTGCTTTTCTATTCTCTCGTCTGCGAATAAATTTATAAACGATATCAAACTTGTTTTCCACTTCTCGTGCACACACATCACAAACCGAGCGTAATGCCTTCACATAAAGCTTTCCGCAGTTTGGACAATTGACCAATTCCGCCATTCTAATCACTCCTCTTTACTCCAGCTCTTACGTCGATGACCAAGCCAGTTTTCACTTTTCTTATATATCGACATATTTCGCTAAGTGTTGAATGTTTTTTTCAAACTTCCTGTCGCTCGGGCTACTGTAAGACCAAATATTTCTTTTGCTCCGTTTGTATAGAAAACACTTGCTGCAGCATGCAGTGTCGCCCCGGTTGTATAAATATCATCAATGAGGAGGATTCGCTTACCATCATAGGACACATTCATTCCTTTTTCAGTCAATTGAAAGACGCCATCCAAAGCTTCTATTCTAGCTTGCCGATGACGTTTACTTTGTTTTTCCGCCGCTCCAGTCCGTTCCAATAATTCCACATATGGAAACTTCTCTGCAAGCAAAAGTCCTTGATTGAAACCTCGTTCCCATAACCTTTCCTCCATTAATGGAATCACTGTCACAATGTCTATATGCCCTAGCTCCCGACTTGCTTTTTTCAAGTCACCAGAAAATAAGCGTGCAATCTCAGCATCCCCCCGATACTTAAACCGGGCAATGACTTCTTGCAGAAAAGGTGTATACGTGTATAATGCACGATGTTGCACAGGCATAATTCCCCCTTTCCCCTTCCATAGCAGGCAATCGTGACATTGTTTTTCCGGCTCAGCTTTAAAGCTGGCATGACGAGATTCTTCCTTGCTTAAAGCAGGCCGGCCGCACATTTCACAGCTGATATCAGTGATTCGCTCCAACTTTTCTGCACAATCAGGGCAGAGAATACTTTCTTGTGTGATCCCCAACAACCACGACCAACTCACATCCTCGTGGAACCGTTCGAGGCAATACACACATCGATTATTTGCTTGTACATGTTCTCGCCAATGCATCTTAGTTAACGCCTCACTCTCGTTATTTTTCTTGATTCATCGCTTCTATGTGTCGTATCGCCTCAACCATCGCTGTCGTTTTTCCGTGATGAAAAAAGATGACATCTCCTGTTGGCTCATCCGCACTTCGTCCGACCCGTCCGGCAATTTGCACGAGTGCTGATTCTGTAAAAATCCGGTCTTCTGCGCCTAACACACCTACTTGAACTCCTTTCACTGTGACTCCTCTTTC
Source organism: Salipaludibacillus neizhouensis (assembly GCF_002886185.1). Taxonomy (GTDB): domain Bacteria; phylum Bacillota; class Bacilli; order Bacillales; family Salisediminibacteriaceae; genus Salipaludibacillus; species Salipaludibacillus neizhouensis. Next base: position 1,174,132 of record NZ_KZ614147.1, on the reverse strand, counting down.
CAATATCGTCGTTGTTACTAAAATGCGAATCTTCCCCTCCCGATAACGCATGACTTTCTCTCGTCGTTCTTCATCATTGGCGTATACCGAATCGGTACTTACCTCCGGAAAAACGTGGCGAAGTGCTGCGACTACAGCAGGTTGGAGATCAATTCTTGGTAAAAATAAAAATACTTGTTTTTTACGTTCTAAGGTTTGCTTAATCCAATGGAGGAGATGGTAAGGGAGCTTCTTTTTTCGTTGAAGGTTTTTCATCCAATTTCCAATCCACATCAGTTTTGGAACAGGAAGGGGATGACCGTGATACCTTCTTGGGACCTTTACATGAGGAATTTTTCCGTTTTCTGCTGCGCTTTTTAATTCTTTTGGAGGGGTGGCCGTTAAATAGATTGTCAAACTAGGACTCAAGCTTGCTTTTTTCACGGCAAAATGAAGTTTTTCATCATAGCTAAATGGAAACGCATCGACTTCATCAATGATCACATTCGGAAAATAATTATGGTAACGGAGTAGTTGGTGGGTCGTAGCAATCAAAAGCTGGGCTTTAGCATAGCGATCATCCGCCCCGCCATAAAAACCTTCAACAACCGTATTCGGAAACGCCGTCCGAAGTCTCGGCAACAGTTCTAAGACCACATCTGTCCGGGGTGTAGCAATAAGAACAGGTTTTTTAGCTTCAAGACCAGCCAAAATAGCCGGGAACAACATTTCCGTTTTCCCTGCTCCACAAACTGCCCAGGTCAGGAACGAACGATTTTCTGTAAGCGGTGTGTTGACCTCATTCACAAGCGCATCCGCTGCTTTTTTCTGGGCTGGTGATAGTTCCCCTTGCCAGCCGAGCCGAGGCATTTTCGTATCATTTAACTGCTGCGTCCCATGCCAAGTAAGAAAAGGTGTGCACGAATTGACTCGCCCCATCAAAATGCAACTGCGACAATACGTACACATGTCATTACACCTTGCACATTCGATCTGAGCTAACAGAAAAGGATCCGAAGTTCCACAGCGTGAACATGCTAGTTTGCGAGATTGCGGAACTATGCCAGCAGAATAGTGAATATAACCGTGGCAAACATGCTCATGAATCTCCTGCAGCGAAAACATTGCAGTTACTTCATCTAAAAGTAATCGCCTCCCCCGTAACATTGCTTCCAAGTTTGGATTAGAGACAAACGTTTGATTTACTTTAGGATTTGCAATGGCAGTTTCATAGTCGGATAGTCGAGTGAGAGGCAATTCTGTCATGGGTTCAAGTAGTTGTTCAGGAATAAGCCAATAAGCGAGCCCTTGAGGATCATGAGGTAAATACACAGCATACTTGTGATTTTCCAAAGTGGATTCGGAGAGAGGTAAAACATAAAAACGCATGGGATGCGCCTCCTTTATGGGATTGTAAGGGGTGGGGGAATAGCGATGAAGATAAACATTTGGTCATTTATAGTTTTAGTATACTTCTTTAAAGATATCTGTAAAATTATTTTTTAAAAGAAGAATGAATCTCGGAAAAATAGGCTTGAAGAAGCAAAGGTGTTGCCCCGCGGAGAGCGTCCACCTAAAGCTAATTCAAGTACATTCCTTTCCCTAGTAAGTTCTAATTAAAACACAAAACTTCTATTTTATCCGCGAATCAACCCAACCTATACCAAGACTACCTTCACCTAAATGAGTACCGATTACCGGCCCGAAATAACTAATAGAAACATTCGAATTCGGATATTTCGCCTGCAATTCTTCCGCAATTACAGCTGCCTTATCCGGACAATTTCCGTGAATCACTGTAATATCAAGAGGATTTCCATTTTTCGCGTCCTTGTCTAGTATCGAATATATCCTTGCTAACGCCTTTTTAGCCGTACGAACCTTTTCATACGGGACAATAATTTTTTCTTTAAAATGTAGCACAGGTTTTATCTTCAAGAGACTGCCTACAAATAATTGCGCGCCATTTAATCGACCTCCACGATGCAAGTGATTGAGATCATCCGCGATAAAATAAGCTTGTATGTTGTTTTTCATGTCGTATAAATGATCAAGTATCTCTTTTGAACTGTAATTTTGTTCCGCCATTTTTGCCGCAGATAGAACATAAAAGCCTTGCACCATACAGCTTACTTCCGAATCAAACAAATGAACCTCTACACCATCAGTCATGTTTCCAGCTGCAAGTGCTGTTTGATGTGTCCCACTTATCCCACTTGAAAGCGTAATGACGATGATTTCCTCGTGATTTTCTGCTAGCTCTTGGAATTTTTCTTCGAATAGACCGATGGCTGGTTGCGAGGTTGTCGGAAGATTTTCGACTTGTTTCATTTTCGCATAAAATTCTTCCGTGGTAATTTCCCATTCTTCTTTATACGTTTCTTCACCGAAGTTAACATCTAGGGGTACCATAATTATGTGATGTTCTTCCCGTAATTCTTTTGGTATGTATGCTGTGCTATCTGTAACTATAGCTATTTTACTCATCTAGGTTTTCTCACTTCTCTCTTTTCTAAATTTCATTAATAAAAACGGCAAAGCCGTCTTTTATTAAATACAGCGTGATCTTTAAAGCCAATATCATTTGAGCATCAAGAGCGAACTTCCCTTGATGCATGTGGCGTAAAGATAGCTGTCAACTTGTCTTGTTAAAAATGACATCTGTCATATTTGAAGCATTATACTTATACTACCAACTGACAGGTCCCATTGTCTACGCTTATCTTCATATACTGTGCAAACCTCTTATGATTCGACGACTTTTTCAGGTTCTTTTTCTTTCAAGGCCTCTTTTAGGATCCTTTTTGGGTCGATCTTCTTGGGGTCAGACCCCCCCCCATTATTCTATCCTTGTTTACTTGAAAACAAAAAACATGCACCCGCTAATGCGAGTGCATGTCGATGAAAAATAAAATTAATTTACTTTTACCCAACCGTTTTTAATGGCATCTACAACAGCTTGTGTGCGGTCATTCATACTCATTTTTTGTAAAATGTTACTTACATGGTTTTTAACTGTTTTCTCACTAATATAAAGAGCTTCTCCGATTGACCGGTTACTTTTCCCGTCAGTCATCAGCTGAAGAACTTCACACTCACGTCGCGTTAATAAATGGAGTGGACGACGGTATTCTACTTCTCTAAAGCCAATTTCTGTTTCTGGACCATTATCTGATGCAAGACGACGGTACTCATTGATCAGGTTATGTGTCACTTTAGGATGAATGTACGCTCCACCGTCTCCAACAACCTTCACGGCTTCTATGAGCGCTTCTGTATCCATTTCTTTCAGTAGATAACCAGATGCACCTGTTTTCAGTACAGCAGTTACATACGTTTCATCATCATGAATGGAAAGAATAAGGACCTTAACGTTCGGAAATGTTTCAACAAGACTTTTTGTCGCTTCCATTCCGTTAACATTCGGCATGTTAATATCCATTAGAACGACATCCGGCTGATTTTGGCGTACTAAATCAACAACGTCTGAGCCGTCGCTTCCTTCCGCAACAACCTCAAAGTTCTCTTCCATAGAAAGGATTCGTTTTACTCCCTCCCTGAATAACTGGTGATCGTCAATCAAAATAATTTTTAATTTATGTTCGTTTTCCATGTTAATATCCTCCTAAAATTTATTAGTTATATAATGTCTATGATGTATTGTGTCTGTTGTAAAGTGCATTCTAGAGGTGATAAGGAAATGCTACATTTTCCTTTAGAAAAGTATGTCTAAACTAAGCAATTGCGCAAATCTCTCATGCATTTCTTCCCGACAAAAAACGGAAATACATAGTTCTTTTATACTAAAAAAATCACACTATTGCAAGAGGTATCTGAACAATAATTAACGTACCGACATTAGGTTTAGAGTCAATATTCAACTTTCCTTCTAACATATGAACCCGTTCCTTCATCCCTATAAGGCCAAAACTACCTTCTTTTTTCGTGATAATATCGAATCCTTTACCATCATCTTTAATAACCATTGTAATTCTCTCAGCCTTCATTTCTAGCTTTACAACAATGTTCGTTGGGTCTGCATGTTTACAGGCATTTTGAACGGCTTCTTGTATAAACCGAAAAATAGCAACTTCCATATGAGTAGGGAATCGTTGTTCTTTTCCCATCGTTTTAAACGTTATTGAAATTCCTGTACGTTGCTCAACATTCCTTAAGTATTTAGCCAGTGTCGGCAGAAGTCCTAAATCATCTAGCGTCATGGGACGTAAATCATAAATGATTCTACGGACTTCACTTAATGAATCCTTCACCATCACACGCAAATCACGAATTTCTATTCGAGCTTGTTCTATCCCTTCAGTGTCTAATACTCTCTCAACAATTTCCGAACGCAGCATAACATTGGCCATTGATTGAGCAGGACCGTCATGAATCTCACGGGATAGTTTTTTTCGTTCTTCTTCTTGTGCATGAATAATTTTCAATCCAAATTGCTGCATTTCTTCTGCATCAGCTACCATTTCAGAAACATGCTGCAAATCACCTGTTAAATAGTTAATAACGACATTAATTTGGTTTATAAGGTGATCGGCTCTTTCCATTGTTTCTCCCAATTTCATGAGCCTTCGTTCAATTTGATTGCGACGTTCTCTCAGTTGCTTTTCTTCTTGTTGGTGAACGGCTAATTGAACTTGGAAGTCATTAGCTTGTTCGTAAGCTTCTTTTACTTCGACGTCGGAAAAATTGGCAAAATGTTTGCTCACTTCGGCTAGTCTGTTCCTTGCGAAACGGGAATGGAGCTCTGTTTTTTCCGATTTCTCTATCATGTGAATGACGTTTTTTTGAATATCGACTAGTTCTTTTTTCAGGGACTCGTACTCTGTCCGTGAGTCTTCGCCAATTTCAAAAATATCGACTTTACTTTGACCCACTGTTTCCATCATTTTATCTAATATTGTTTCAATCGGTTGAACGGAATTCAATCCAAACCCTCGCTTTCTTCAGCTCTGAATCAAAGGAACCGTCTATCTATTAAAATTTCCTTCATTTTAGTAGAGGAGCTCATGGCAAGTGAAAAAAGTTGTTTTTGAGCGGTATGCTCTAATGACTAATCGTACGGTTCGTTTGCTTTATGGGGGTAATCCGACAATTGGTTCACTAATTCCCCATAATTTTCTTTTGATGTTTTTCCTCATCCTAATAACATGCCCTTTTTCTCACAAGAGTAGCTATTCTGATAAATAAATAATATATAGTTCTCATATACCACTTATTCGGATATGATACGATGATAGAAAGATGTCTACTTCAAGTTTTAGGCTGCGACGCTTGACATCCCCTAGTATTACATCATACCCTAATTTTATTAACTATCATCATGTTTTGCCTATTTTTATATAATTTTAAACAATTTGTGAGTCTTACTACACATTTGCTTACCTGGGAGAGATAAAACATGCTACCGTCTTATTATACTGTAAAAGGCTATGGTGAACATGAATTAACCATTCAAAAGTCACGATTTATTGCTTATGTGCAAAGAGTTACCTCTGAGGACGAGGCTCGGAATTTCATAGACTCCATTAAAAAAAAGCATAGGGATGCGAATCATAACTGTTCCTGCTATATGATCGGAGAACAGGATTTAATCCAAAAGGCGAACGATGATGGAGAACCGTCTGGAACAGCAGGAGTACCTATGCTGGAAGTATTAAAACAGCGTAAGTTAAAAGACATTGTCGTTGTCGTTACACGGTACTTCGGGGGCATTAAACTCGGTGCCGGCGGTCTCATTCGCGCTTATGGATCTGCCACGAGTGAAGGCATTAATACAACCGGGGTTGTAGAAAGACAATTAATGAGCATTTACTCAAGTACGTTCGATTACACGTTGCTTGGTAAGGTGGAAAACGAAATCCGCTCCTCCCAATTCAAATTGAAAACGATCGATTACCTAGAACAAGTCACGTTAGAAGCCTTTGTAAAAGACGGTGACGAAGAGTCATTTCAAGAGTGGATGCAAAACCTAACAAATGGACAAGCCACCATTCAACAAGTCGGCCAAAGTTATTTGGAAAAACAGGTTTGACATGAACAAACAACAAGCATGAAAACGAAGACGCAGACTCCTGCAGGAAGGCAACTGCTAGTGGAAAACTTTTTTCTAGCGAAGGCTGAAGCATTTACCCTGCGGAAAGCGTCCGTCCTAGAGCAAATTCGAGCAACCACTTCTAAGAAAAACGTGTAGCGTCTTTTATTAAATATAGCGTGCTCTTCCACAGGAGTCTCTCGGATTTTTTCGCCTATGCTCTCGTTTTCGATGTGCTACTTTTGTAGGTGCTAATTTTATAAATTCTTATCTATCCAAAAAGACGTCTCATTCCTTCGCTAAGGAAAAATGAGACGTCTTTTTATGTACTAAACGAGTCACTATCAAACAATCTATTAAATATGAAAAGAATCTTCCATAACCAATAGCTTCTTTTCACCAATGCCAGGGACTGCAAGCAACTCTTTTTTATCTTGAAAGTCTCCGTTGAGCTTACGATAGTCAAGTATTTTAGAGCCCAAATCAGCGCCAACGCCAGGAAGTTTTAAAAGTTCCTCAAGGTTTGCCTGATTAATCGAAACACTAGCAACCTCTTCTAGGAAACTTTCTTCAGAAACACGCAAATCAGAGGGAGCTGACTTTTTCAAAAATACTGCTTCCTCGCTGTTAGGTTCGATTTTATCGTTTATCAACGGTCTTGTTTCATCCAGTTCGTCTTGCTCAACAGCTACCTCCAACTGCAGCTGATTCTTTAAAAATGGAAGAATCACTTTCCAAACCAAGAAACCTGTAACCAAAATTACAAACATTCTTTTAAACATGCCTTCCCCTCCAATCCGTTTCATTTTTGGGGTCCATTTTTGGGGTCAGACCCCCCATTTTTTTTACAAATGACTCAAAACCTACCCTAATATTGTTAAGATCAGCGTAATGGTAACGACGCTTAATAAGGTTGTGATCAGGGTTGTACTGGATACTAATTTTGGTTCTGCATCAAACTCTACTGCAAACATGACGATTGTTGCTGCGGATGGCATCGCAGCAGAGACGATAAGAACGTCTGCCAGCAACGGGTCCATCGGCATCATCAAGGTTATTCCGTAAGCAATGATCGGTGAAATAACTAGTCTTACGATAACCCCGTAGGAAACCTTTCCCCATGCGGAATTTCCCCATTCAATTCTTGCTAACTGCATACCTAAAATCAACATGACAATTGGAATGGCAGCTTGGGAGATTAATTCAACCGGCTGCATGATGGTACTCGGCATCGGGATATCAAAAAATTTTAGTGGAATCACTAAGAGCATGGAATATGTCACAGGCATTTTCATGAGAACTTTTAAAGCAGTTCTCATCCCGGATACTCCTCTGGCAGCATAGTAAATACCAAAGAAATTCATAATTACCGCTTGTAAAACCATGAACGAAATCGCAAAGGCAAATCCCGCCTCCCCATATGCAAAGAGGATAATTGGTGCCCCATAGTTACCAGAATTCATAAATGCCGTCGAGAGGATAAGACCACTTTCCGTGCTAGCAGAATATTTCATTTTCCATGAATATACTTTTGTAATAATAATTAGTGCGAAAAGTAAGATCAACGCAAAAGCAATCATATAAGCATACTGAATATTCATTTCTGCATAATAAAACGTTTCAAATACTAGTGCTGGAGTCAAAATATAGATTGCTACTGTTGAGACTGGTTTAATGTCCACCTTACGCCACTTCTGCACCACATAACCTGCAACAAACACAAGCAACACAGGCAACACAACCGTAATAAAAATTGTCATATCATCGCTTCCTAATTTCTGGGGGGGCAGCCCCCCCCATTATTTTCCTTTTATTTATTTTCACTAAATAGAAGGATTTTTGAGTTTAGTGTCGAATCCTATCTTTTAGAGCAATGACATTACTCTATTATTCGTTTTTATTTGTTATTTTACGACCGAATAAATGTTTTTCCCCAGTTTGACCTTCGTCTTTCCTTTTAATTTGATTAACTTCCAAATGACTTACCATCTTTATCCCATTTCAGCAAGTGAAAGGTGTGAAATATGTATGGGTAGAAAACCGAGAATTTGGTACCCAGGTGCAACATATCATATTACAAGTAGAGGTAATCGTCGAAGTGCGATATTTTATGATGACGCTGACCGCCTCAAGTATCTCGCTCTCCTCTCAGAAGTACATCAGGAATTCCCGTTTAGAATTCATGCATACTGCCTGATGACCAATCACATTCACCTTCTAATGGAAACAACAGATTACCATAGTAAAAAAATTATGAAACGACTACATTCCCTGTATGCTATCTATTTTAACAAACGTCACGACCTTAGTGGACATGTTTTTAGTGGAAGATATCATGCGCTCCTTATTCGTAACACCACTTATTTTTTGGAAGTCAGTAAATACATTCATTTAAACCCATATATGGCAAATATCGTTGATTCTCCAGAGAAATATTATTGGAGCAGTTATAAAAATTATCTTGCTAAAACGAATCATTCGTTTTTAACCACCACAAAGGTTCTCCAGTTTTTCTCGGAAGATTCAGTGGTTCTCTATAAAGAATTTGTGGAAAAAGATCTTGATAAACATGCGAATCGAGATTTTTTAACAGATTTTTATGATGACTATTTAAAGGAAGCCGCGAAAAAAAGTTTAGCGACAATTTCTGAAGAAAATGCTAACCTCATCGTTGCTGAAAGTTTTTACACCGAAAATGACAAAAAAGAAACTCCTTTACTAGAATAACATTTTCAAGGGGGCATTGCCCACCGAAATCAGGCATCTAGAGCGAATTCGAGTACCTCTGTTCAAAAGCATACAACAATCTCTCAAAAAGAATTTTATAAGTTCTTAACTGTTCAAAAATAAAAGCGACGGAGCTTATTCCGTCGCTTTTACTCATAGAAAACTATTAATCTATCATTAACTTAAGAATTACTAGGTGTATCTGTGTTCGTAACTTCCGAATTTGCAGATGCTTCCCCACTTTGGTTTTGAGCCGATAGTTGCTCTGTTAATTCATCCATGCTTTGTTTTACATTTCCTTTTCCAGAGAAATTCTCTAATAAATCTTGGACGTCAATCCCTGATGCTGCCTTAAGGTTCTCCGGTAGTGTTGCCATCAAATCTGTCACATAACTGGACATTTTTCCGGCTCCACCTCCACCATCTTTACTGCTTCCACCAGTATCAACAACGGTCACACTATCAATCGCACTAAGAGGTGCAGCAATTTCTCGCGCGTAAGCTGGCAGCATTTCAAGAATCATGCTGAGTTTCGCTGCATCGCCGTATTTATCGAATGCCTCTGCAAGCATTTTCTTCGCTTCTGCTTCGGCTTCACCTTTTTTAAGAATAACCATTGCTTCCGCTTCACCACGGTTGCGAATAACACTAGCATCGGCTTCCCCGCGTAAACGTTCAGCGTCCGCTTGAGCTCTGGCCTCTGCTTCAATTTGATACTGAGATGCTTCCGCGGCACGCATTTGCTGGACTTTATTCGCTTCCGCTTTTTGTTCCTGCTCATAACGATCGGCATCCGCTTTTTTACGAACTTCAGCGTCATACTGTTTCTCACGACGCTTAATCTCACGCTCTTCCAATTCAATTTGCTTATCTCGTTCAATGATGCGAATTTGCATTTCTTCTTCCGTAACTTGTTGTTTGGATTTGGCTGTCTGTAAGTCATACGCCTGATCCGCTTCTGCTTTGGCTTGATCCTGTTCACGGTTATAGATCGCAATCTTTAATTGCTTTTCTTTCTCAGAATTCGCAATTTCCGTATCACGCACTAATTCCTGTGCCTTCGCTTCTTGTTCAGCTCGTGCGTTCTCTATTCGCGCTTCTTTCTTTCGTTCCGCTTCTGCTACTGCGGCATTTCGCTTCACTTCAGCAATTCGCGGTTTACCAAGTGAGTCTAAATAGCCTTCTGTATCTGTTACTTCCTGAAGCGTAAATGACTTGATTTCCAACCCCATTTTATTAAAGTCGCGAGATGCTACCGATTGCACTTCTTGGTTAAAACGCTCCCGATTATTATTAATATCTTCTACACTCATCGAACCAAGAATAGAACGTAAATGGCCTCGAAGCACATCTTGGACTTCTTCTTCAAATTCTTCTGTAGATTTACCTAAGTATTGTTCTGCCGCTGTTGCAATCTCTTCCATCGTAGATCCGACTTTGATAATCGCCACACCATCAACAGAAACCGGTACCCCTTGCTCTGTATAAGCACCTGTCGTAACAATGTTTAAGCTATAGTTTGCTAAACTGAATTTTGCATATTGCTGGAAAACCGGTACGACAAAGGCCCCGCCCCCACGCAAAATTTTCATCTTTTTCCCATCGGAATCATCGGAAATATTTTTACCTTTTCCTAAATAGCTACCAGTAACAAGCAAGGCTTCGTTCGGCCCGGAAGTTTGGTATCGGGTAAAGTAAACACCTATTAATACGAGAAATACAAATGCAACAACAATACCAATAATAACTGCAGAACTTAAAAACTCCATACATCCATCCCCTTTTTATCTCATAATAGTCCACGCTTTCCTTTTTTCTAAAAATGCCCGAGTTTGAACCGAATTTCACTTTTTTTTTATAAAACTAGATACATCGTTTCTTCCCTCAATTTCACTTCATTCATAATGCTTGGAAACGAGAAACACACCTTCGTCATCAATATCAATGACAAGAATTTTTGTTCCTTCAGGCAAATGATCGCCATCGAAGCTTTTTGCCGGCTTACTCATCGTTCCATGCGTTCTCGGAATGACAATTTCTCCAAACCCATCAATCGGAATGGTTGTATATACTTCACCTATAGTTCCTTTCAATTCTTGAACAGAGTATGAAATATTTTTTTCCGACCGCTTCACGGGAATAACAATGAAAAAATTGACGAGCACGATAACAATAAGCGATATGACTGCATTTATCACAATGATCGTACCACTGTTCATGAATGTCACCGTCTCCAACACGTACCCTAGTCCACCAAATAAAGTAATATAACCTATTAACGTAATCGGGTTTATCACCCCATCGCCTGAAATATTGAACAGACCTTCGAGTAGGTCTCCCACGAACAGAAAGAGAACCGTTAGGATCACACCTAAAATAAGTGCATATAAATACAGTGTTTCGATCGGGAAACCAAATACCTCCATACTACTCACCTAATTCCTTTTGCTTGAGTGATTTCTTAAGTTCTTCTAACCGTTCTTCCACATTAGTAACACCATGTTTTCCAGTAGCTCTATTAATCGGTGTCGGACTCTCAGGCAGTTCATCACCTGAGTTTAGTGGCATTTCTTGCTCAGGATTTTCAATGTGTGGATGAACGGATAAAGAAGAAACTCTTTTCTCGTGCACTTTTAGTTCCTCTACTTCATGTACGGTTGGAGGCCGCAGTTGGTTCCGCTTCGTTTGTAAATGAAGCTTTTTTTCCTGTAATCGATGATAATTCGCGGTTTGCACATCCATGTGCTGAAGGAGCTCCTTTTTATGTATTTGAGTTTGGGTTAATAACGTCTCCATTTCAGCTGCATGGTGCCGTAGCTCTTCTTTTTTTAACAACGCAAGCTTTGCAGAGTTTTCATCATCCTGTTGTGAAAACTCAAGCGCATCTGCTTCTCTTTGACCAACCTCCAGATAAGCTTCTTCCACTCTTCGTTTCAACCGTTTTTCACTCGCAATCTGTTTATTCAGCGATTCTCGCATGTGAGATAACTCTCGATCCATGTCCTTTAACAATTCATCGGCAATTGATACCGGATCTTGGTCTTCTTGCTTTTCTAGATCTACACCCTTGGCAAAATAATGTTTAACAGTTCTAAACAACCGAAGCATCCCCTATTCCCCCTTCCTCACACCACCCGACACACTTAATTATACAGAAAAAGTGTCATAAATACCCCTAATATGGAAAATTTTTGCGGGTCTGTCCCCCCATAAATTCCCAACAAGGGATGATTGGCGACAGTCGTACTGAATATTTCTTTTGGAAGGCACTATTAGTTGCATATAGCGACTTTCATTTTTCCTTCGTGCTCCGAGCGTCACTATTAGACCCGTATGCCTACATTCACACTATACGCTTCTTCTGGGTGGCACTATCTTATTCCTATAGCGACACTCACACCCCACACCCTTTTCCCAGAGTCGCCTTTATCATTAAGTATCACAACCGTCATACTCTCTTAGCCCAAAATACTTCTAACCCAAATAAAAAAACAAGCGAAAGCCGGATAAACGATTCGGCTTTCGCTTGTTTAAATTTGATAAAGACTATTATTTTAAAATGTCGTGATCTACATAACGTTCTCCATTGATTTCACTTATCACATTGATTGCAACCGAGGCTCCATGCCCAGCCGTGATGATCGTGTGGACACTTTGACCAGCACATGTTCCAGCTGCCCATATGCCGCTCACGTTTGTTTTTCCTTGCTCATCAACTTTAACCACTTTCTTCACTCGTGGCTCCGTTCCGTCTTTTGTATTAATGCCTGATGCTTCTGCTAATTCAACAATCATTCCCGTTGCCAAAATAACATGGTTCGCTTCATAGCTGCCATTTTCTGTTTCTATCTTAACGTTGCCTTTCTCACCGGAAAGGTTAGAAACTTTATCCTTGACCACTTCTCCGCCAACACTTTTCACCTGGTTTAATCCTGTTTCCACAAGATCGGGTCCTGTAATCTCACTTACCCCATAGTGATTTTTAACCCATGCTTTTTTAGTAATACTTTGATCACTATCAATGACCAACGTTTTTCTTCCTAGTCTTAGCAGCAAAAAGTGCCGCACTAGCTCCAGCAGGTCCTGCTCCAATTACCACGATATCATAAGCCATTTTTCATCATCCTTTCGTAATTCTTATCTCATTTTCATACTACCTTCCGAAAAACGAGAATTCCACTGAAACGCACTGCGGATATGGAAAATATTTGCGGGTCTGCCCCCCCATTAGCCCCCCCCATTATTTGGAAGCCACCGTCGATTAAAACAACTTCCCGTGTTTGTAAAGCAAGCTGAACAATCTTTTGGCGGCATGGAGATAACATGTTTTCCGAATGCCTTCCAGTTCTCGATAAAAGTACGAGGAGAATACTTTTTCACAACTCGCTGCCATGTGCTGATACATCTCATCTAAAGCTTCTTCTTTTGTATATAATTGGGTAATTCTATCCTGCTTCCACTCGAGGTAAGATACTGTCACACCACCAGCGTTTGCCAAAATATCAGGAATAACCACTTTTCCTTTTTGATGAAGATGAGTATCCGCAGCTACATTGATCGGGGCATTGGCTCCCTCAACCAAAATATCAGCCTTTATTTCTTTCATGTTTCCTTCCATGATTTGATCCTCGATCGCGGCTAAAACAAGCACATCCATTTCCATCGTCAAGATCGCATCTCTCTCTAATATTGCTGCTTTTACACCAACACTCTCCAATGCTTCTTTTGTTCTTGGAAGGTGACCATTTTCTTCTTGATAGGAAACTAAATTCACGATTTCCAGTCCATCTGTATTAAACAGCGTCACCTGGTGATCACTGACCGAAATGACGTTATGATGCAACTTCTTATCCTTATACGCCTCCAATGCAGCAACGGAACCAACATTACCAAACCCCTGAATCGCAATCGAAATTTTCTCGCCACGATCACTCTTTGTATACAAGTTTTTCAATTTCTCAAACTGAAGTTTGTGGATGTTTTTTCCATCATGCAAAAAGTCATCCGGTTGTTTTCTCGCCCACTCATTCACGAGCCAAGTGTAACTGTAATAGGTTCCTTTACCCGTTGCTTCTCTCCGACCTTGAGCTCCGCCGTTTTCAATGCTTTTCCCTGTAAAAGCACCCATGTAGTTTTCGCCTGGATGAATCGTTTTGTACTCGCCGACCATCCAGTCCATCACTTGTTCGTTCGTCCCCATATCAGGCGCAGGAATGTCATGTGTCGGTCCAATATCCGGAGCAAATCTTTGCACATATTTTTTCGATATCAAATTTAACTCTCTCTCAGAGTAATCACTTGGATTAACGACAACTCCGCCTTTCGCCCCTCCGTACGGAAGTTCATGTAGCGCGTTTTTCAACGTCATCAGCACAGCGAGATTTTCAACTTCCTCTTCATTTACTAGCTCACTGTACCTGATCCCCCCTTTATAAAAACCAGCGATATCATTGTGCTGAATTCGATAGGCGGGAATCCGAACAATTCTTCCATCATCTTTCGACACCCGTATGTAACTTTTAATCACCTTGTCGGTCGTAGTCAAAATCTCTTTACCAGACTCAAAGGCATTTTCCCGAGCTTCCGCCGTCATCTTTGGAAGAAAAGTTACATCCTCCTTTAATTCATTCATTACCTGCCCAATCGTCCGTTGTGTTTGTACTAAAGACATGCATGCACCACTCCTTATATTTTTTTAAGAAAAACGCAAAGCGTCTTTTGTTAAATACAGCGTTATCTTTCGCCACCATCATTTAAGTGTCAAGGGTGGTTTTCCCTTTACACGCGTGGCGTAAAGTTAGCTGCCAACGATTGAAAACCTTTTCAATATACATCCTATTTTTCTATACCCAAACAAAGCTTATGTAAATCAGCCTATATGAAAAGGGTACCGACTATTTATCAAAATGACAAATAGTCCGATACCCAATTTTATGCAATAACCACTATTTCCACTCTAAAAAACAATTCAAAGCAACGAAGGACGGCGATTCCAACGAAAAAAGAAGCAATTTCTGTTGATATTTTTCCACACCATGTTAGTCACCTGTTTCCTCGCCTCCTTCTTCTATTTCCTGCAGAGGTTCCCCCGTTTCCTTCCATACCCATTCCTCTAGAATCACTTCTTTACGTGGCCCCCAGCCATCTCCAGCTTCAATAATATACTGGTCATGAATATAAAAGAACTGCTCATCAACACTTCCTAACGTTAACATTCCGAACTTTTCCTCTGAATGATGGTAGGAAGCAATCGCCCACTCGGGAACATCCACCTCAATTTCAGAGCTTGGTAATTCCTCAACACCACCAAGAAGTTGCAGTTCCTCGTTCACCAACTCTCGAGCCTCTTCCTCTGAAGTCCCCGCATCGAAAAACACGATTTCCATCATCATGACATCCGAATTCTCAGACGAAAACTTGATTCCTAATCCATTGTCAACATACATCCTTTCAGAAATGAAATTATCCGGCATATACGTCGTAAAAGGAAAATCCTCTTCATTCACTAGTTGATACGTATTCGTTTCTTCCATCCCTTCAGGGTATGTCACAATCTCTATGGTTTTAGGGCGTTTCTCTTCATCGGGTGTCACTGGTTCCTCATTTTCGTCTGCTATCTCTTCTTGAGGGGAAGTCCCAGTTCCGTTACCTGAAGTGAAGGCATCCTGAAAAACCTCTGTATTCACGATAATCAGTGCCATTATTGCCGCTGCTAATCCCGTGACGCCCATTCCTTTTACCCAGTTTTTCCTATGAGCTTTTTGATGTCTATTGGAAGCTTTATTCCTGGCAAACTCGATTCCTTCCATAGCTTTAGATAGACTTTCTCGTTTCGCACGTTCACTAGGATTTACCTTCGTTTTAGTCATCGCTTTTTTGATCTCATCATCACTTAGGCTCTCTTTCCTATTATTGTTCTCATCGCCGTTAAATGTTTGCTTCACTATCCGTCCACCTCATTTCTAACACGCTCTGCAATTTTTTCCTTGCCCTTTTTTGCAGTGATTTTACCGAAAATGTCGTTTTCCCCATGATATTCGCTGTTTCCTTTGTCGAAAATCCTTCCATTAACCTTAAATGGAGCACCGTCCGGTAATCAGGTGATAACCGATTTAATTCTTGAACAATCTGATCCATCATGCCGTTTTGTATCACTTGCTCCTCTGAAGATCTCACTGTGTCTGTAAAACTCTCTAGTTCCTGCTGCTCCATTGCCATCGTTTTTCTATGTTTGTCTCGCTTCCTGTAATAGTCAATCACAGTATTCCGACTTATCGAAAAAAGCCACGTTTTAAAACTCGACTTGCCTTCGAATTCCCCTAGATTTCTAGCCATTTTAAAGAAAACATCCTGAATAATCTCTTCTGAATCATGATAATCACTAGTTTGCATATAAATATATTGAAATAATTGCTGAAAATATCTTGCATGTAATGTTTCCAAGGCACCGTCATCGCCATCTAACACCAACTCAACTAAATTTTCATCTTCCACACTAATCACCTCTCATTCGTTCTTAATTTAGACGCAAAAAACGAAAAAAGGTGTCACCTCATTTCACTTTTTATGAAAAAACAGTTTGATTGGGGTTAGACCCCCCATTATTTGGAAGATGTAATACTATACAACATGATCAATGACAGGTTGTTCAGTTGGAGATTGTTCTTGCTGCCCTTCCTGCAATGGCACCTTTGGTTGACCTTCCTCCAAGTAATGAATATGCCATTTCGCCAACACATACAAAGCCCAGATTTTCCGGGCGTGATCTT
Organism: Salipaludibacillus neizhouensis; assembly: GCF_002886185.1. Lineage (GTDB taxonomy): Bacteria > Bacillota > Bacilli > Bacillales > Salisediminibacteriaceae > Salipaludibacillus > Salipaludibacillus neizhouensis. The sequence goes on along the minus strand of NZ_KZ614147.1, from coordinate 1,157,608 downwards.
TTTTACCAGTTTGGTGCTCACGAACTAACCTTTCTACATAATCTGCATGAATATACTTACTTATCCCACTCGATTGAATTAGAGACAAACACATATCTCCACGAGGCCCTTGTAACCACTTCCTTAAAGGAACCGGAAAGCCTAATTTTGCTCGGTTCAGAACATGGTCAGGTACAACACCGTCCATCGCCTCTCTGAAAATTCGCTTCGTCGTCTTATTATCAACCCTGCTACTAGCAGGGATTTTCCGAGCTACATCAAACAGCTCCCGATCAAGGAACGGCACCCTTAACTCCAATGAATGAGCCATGGACATTTTATCTCCTTTAGCGAGAATGTTCCCAGGCAGCCAAAGATTCATATCTATGAATTGCATACGAGTGACATCATCTAGCCCTTCTACTTCCGCGTAATATTGCTTTGTCCACTCGAATGCGTTATGGAAGGAATCATTTCTCTCTCGTAAAACATCGTATAAATCCTCAGTAAAAAGTTTCGCATTGCCGATGAATCGATCCTCTAATGACGTTAAACCCCGGAGGAGAAAGTTTTTCCCGTAAAAAGATGGTGCATACTGGACCACAGATCGTACCCTGGTTTTTAAATCTGAAGGCATCCACTGAAAATGACGCAGCGCTTCTGGCTCTTGATAGATTCTATAGCCACCAAATAGTTCGTCCGCACCTTCGCCGGATAAGACAACTTTTACATGTTTAGACGCCATTTTCGATAGTAAAAATAATGGAACCGCTGACGGATCCGCCACTGGGTCATCCTGATACCAGACAACTTCTGATACCGCACCAAAAAACTCCGATTCACTCACAATCGATTCATGATGATCTGTTCCAAGTATCTCCGCCGTCTGCCTCGCAACGTCACACTCATTTTGTTTCCCTTCAAACCCGATCGAAAAGGTTTTAAGCGGTCCATGCTTTCGCATGAGAGATGCGATTGCTGTTGAATCAATTCCACTGGACAGAAAACACCCAGTCGGGACGTCGCTTTGCATATGTAGCTGTACCGATTCTTCCATGGTCTCGAGAATGTTTTTGCGCATTTCTTTCTCTGATTGTTCTTCTTCTTCAAATGTTGGCTGCCAATACCGTTCTACTTTAACCTTGTTTCCTTTCACAATAAGACGGTGAGCCGGCGGAAGTTTTGAAACTCCTTTTATCATCGTCCTTGGATCAGGCACATACTGAAACGTTAGATAGTACAACATACTTTGTGGATCCAACTCTTTTAAACTTCCCATTTCCTGGGTAATACTTTTTAGTTCCGAGGAGCACACGATCTTCTCGTCATTATAAAAATAGTAAAATGGCTTTATACCAAAATGATCCCGAGCCGCAAACAAGGTCTCTGTTTTCATATCCCAAATCATAAATGCAAACATACCCCTTAAATGATCCACGCAATCCACGCCATATTCCTCATATAGATGCAGAATCGTTTCCGCGTCCCCATTTGTTTTAAATTGATGTCCTCTAGTCTGTAATTCTTCTCTTAACCCTTTATAATTATAAATCTCTCCATTACATATTAAAACTAATGTTTCATCTTCATTGGTAATTGGTTGCTTCGCATGTTCCACATCAATAATCGATAACCTGCGAAAACCCAGTCCGACATTCTTTTCCACCCAAATATCTTCCTCATCCGGCCCCCTGTGAACCATTTGATTTCCCATGTTTTGAAGCGAAGCCCGACAAACCTCCTGTTGATTAAAAAACATCATTCCATTAATTCCACACATGATATCATACCCCCTCGATTGTTTTATCTAAGAATCTACGCAATTCTTATCCGTCATGATCGTAGACGTAAACAAAAACAAAAGGAGTCACCTTATGTTACTTTTTTAGTTTTTTGTATTTTTTGGGGTCTGACCCCCCATTATTTGGAAGAACCTCAACATAAGAAAAACGCAAAAAACCGATGACCAAGTTTTAGTCATCAGTTTTATTGATAGAGTATTAAGTTTGTCTAAGCTTTAATTTATTAGCAATATAAACCTTTTTAGATACTTTGCGATTCTCATCTATTTTTTCCAAAAGAAGATCGACCGCTGTTTCACCCATTAACTCCGTATAAATCTTCACAGAAGTCAAAGACGGATACACATACTTGGACACAGTAATATCATTGATTCCAATTAAACTTACTCTGTCGGGAACAGCTATCCCCGCTTCAAGAAGCGCCCTCAAGCATCCAATCGCAATCGGATCGTTCGCCGCATAAAAAGCCTTGGGCAAATCATCTCCTAATTCTTCAATCGCCTTTTTCATTAAGCGATACCCTTCTTCGACTGAAAAATTACCGACATAAATAAATCGTTCATCCAGCAGGTCCTTTTCCATCATATAAAAACGATAGTATTTTTCTCTTGGATCCTGGATAGGTGAGATCGTGTCTTTGAACGTCTCATAGCCACCTATAAAACCAATTTCCGTGTGCCCTTTATTAATAAAGTGATCGACAATTAATCGGGTGATCCGTTCGAAATCTACAACCACTGAATCGGAGGATCCCTCATCAGGATTCGAGTCAACAAAGACAATTTTTTTGGTGATTGCCTTCAGTTGCTTCACTTGTTGATCATTAAATCTTCCTACAGCAATAATGCCATCAATATTCGAATCTATGTTTGCGTAGTCATCTTCGACATATTTTAGTAGCTTGACATTCATAGCCTCTGCTCGCTTCTCAATCCCAAACCTGATGGCCATGTAGTAAATATCATCTAACTCTTCTTTTTCAGTGACCCAATGAAGGAAAGCAATTTTTCTTTCTTGCGTTTTTCTCCCTCTGCCTTTTTGATAAGAGAGTTCCTCGGCTACTTCGAAAATTTTCTTTTTCGTTGCGACGGTTACCGATAGAGACTGGTCATAATTTAGTACACGGGATACGGTCGAAGCAGAAACGCCTACTTTTAGTGCAATATCTTTAATAGTAGCCATTTCTTCAAGAGTCTCCTTTCTCACATCTTAACTTTCTCTCACTAAATTTTATGGTACTTATTCCCTAAAAGCAAGTTACAGCTTTGAATCACCTTGAATAATTTTGCATTCAAAGGGTGCCAGTGGAGTATTCCTGTAAGTCGCATCTTCTCCAGAATGGTTCATCACCATAAAATAGGATTGACCGTCTTCTGTCACTCTTGGCATAACTTCTACCTGTTTTTCACTCGCTATTGTACTTATATTTTGGGAGTCAGCTATTTCTTCAGCTATTTCATTTAATAACGCTGCCTCTATTCCTCCACCCACATAGTAGGCTTTCCCGTCGCCAAACTTATTCACCGTTACAGCAGAGTAGTTACTGTAGAACGTATCCGTATATTTGTATAAAGACGTTGCCTGCATAGGACGGATCATCTCTCTCCATACCTTGCCAGTTCCTGTATTATTATCGTTTGAAACGACAGAGAACGTTTGACCCTCATGCAAGGATTCCACTTCCTCAATTTCAATCCCGAGAAGTTCAGCTAATGGTCCAGGCAGTTTTTCACCAAAACGAACATTATTTTCCCGATCCTTAAAGCCAGCCCGATAAGAGAAAACAACTGTTCCACCTTGCTTGACAAACGTTTCAATACGTTGCGTCAACTCATCATCCATCACTTTCATTACTGGAAGGAGTAAAACCTTGTAGCTTGAAAAATCGACATCGGCTCTAATCACATCAATAGGCGTGTTCAGCTTATAAAACGGTTCATACAAGCGAACAACTTCTTCCGTGAAATTAAACTGTGAGCTTTCACGCTGGATTCTCCAAGACCAAACGCTGTCAAAATCATATAAAACCGCAATATCCGCTTTAATTGAAGAGTCCACCATCGTTTCATAGGCTGAAATATCTTTGAAAAATGCTTGAACCTCGTTGAATTTTCTAGTTTCCTGATTATTCGCATCGATGATTCCTAAGCAATTCTGCTCTGCACCATGAGTCATACCTCTCCATCTAAAATAAAGCATATTATTCGTTCCGTGAGCGAATGCATGATAAGACCATAGTTTTGCTTGATTAGGGCGTGGTAGATAGCCTATGACGTCGTGTCCCTGTGCCCCCATTAATTGCTCTACAATCCAAAAGTTTTCCCCTTTTAATCCTCGAACAAAATCTAATGTCATAGAAAGCATCGCTGGAGAGACCGGTTCTTTTAACCCTCCCCAAACAGGATAGTTGTCATAAGAAACAAAATCTAAATCCCGGGAAAATTCATTATGATCAAACCACTTATCAAAGAATCCACCCGGAAGATTGGTTGTCACTGTTTGGTGGCTTCCTTTATGTTTCCTTACCATCTCGATATGTTTTTGCACAAACTGATTCAATGAATGCGAGCGAAATCGGGCCCAGTCCAAACGCATGGAAGGGTTATGTTCTGTGATTGTCTGCGTTGGAAGAGGAATTTCAGCAAATTCACTATAGGTTTGCCCCCAAAATATCGTTCCCCATTGCTGATTCAACTCGTCAATAGATGCATATTTCTCTGCCAAATATTGTTGGAACGCATGTAAACAGTTTTCGCAATAGCAATCATCACTTCCTTCATGTCCAAGCTCATTATCAATTTGCCACGAAAAAATTTGATCCTCTTTTTGATAATGTTGCACGAGCTTTTCAACGATTCGTAACGAATAATTCATATATACGTCGGAGTTATAGCAATATTGTCTGCGACCACCGAAAGCCAAACGGTTGCCCTCTTTTGTTATATTAAAAATACTTTGTTCCCTTTTAGCTAACCATGCAGGAAAAGTTGCTGTCGGCGTTCCAAACATCACCTGTAACCCGTACTCTTTGCATTTCTTAATCACATGATCAAAAAATGAAAAATCGAACGCTCCCGGTGACTTTTCCATCATAGCCCAGGCAAACTCACCAATTCGAACAGTATTCACGCCCATTTTCAACATTCTCGTTAAATCCTCATCGATCATCTCGATATCCCAATGCTCCGGGTAATAATCTACTCCTAAATGCATCCTTATAACCTCCATCACTTTCAGATCAACAATCCATTGGTCCATTACAAATGGATATTTAACTTTAGCCAGAGGAAACCTTTCCCCCTGGCTTTAGAAAAACGCGTAGCGTCTATTTTCTATTTTGTTACTTTATTATCATGGAAGGTTGTTTGGAAGAATTACCGCTCGCTTTCCGTGGATGATCCGCGAGCCTCCTCGAGCCAAAAAACGCTCTGCGGGGTCTCGCTTGGACCATTCTTCCACAGGAGTCTCGCGGATTCTTCCAAACAACAATTTTTTAGATAGGCAGTTTACACTTTCACTTTCCCCAAAAAATAAATCGAAGGAGCGAAGGCGGCGACTCCTGCGGAATAGCAACGACTGAAGACCCCGCAGGGCGAACTTTCCCGAGGAGGCTGAAGTCGTTGCCCGCGGAAAACGTCCGCCTAGAGCGGATTCGAGCTCCTCCTTATTACTTATTTTCACCCTTTAAATAAAACACATCTGACTGAAAATCGCCATGACGTTCCGCAAACGCGTGATTAGCACCATTAAACTCCGTCTTCAACGGCACACCCCGGTTCATCAGTTCATCCCCAAAATAACTTTCTTCGGAAACCGTTTTTTCCTCAGTAACATTCAAAGCTGTCACAGCGTAAGACGTTGATTCCTTCAAATGCGATAACCTTAACGTCTGGTTTTTCGGCGGATTAGGAATCGCAAGCACTTTGTAATACCCAACGAGTGCTTCCGAACGATCTTCGTTCACAATCATCCAGGCTGTCTCATTACCCTCAAATGGACTTTTAATACGAATAAACTCACCCTTACGAATTAATTGACGATACTCTTTAAAAAATCTAATTTGGTTTTTGACAATCTTTTTCTCTTCCTCACTTAGCTGCAGAGGATCCAATTCATACCCGAACGTCCCAAAGTAAGCAACATTTCCTCGAGTAGTTAATGAGGCCGATCTGCTCGTTTGATGATTCGGAGCTGCGGAAACGTGAGACCCCATACTGTTGATAGGGTACACAAGAGAAGTCCCATACTGAATTTTCAACCGTTCGACAGCATCTGTATCATCACTCGTCCAAGCTTGTGGCGCGTAATAAAGCATGCCTGGATCGAACCTGCCGCCGCCACCTGCACAAGACTCAAACAATACATGCTGGTAGGCACTAGTTAATCGGTCATACAATTTATAGACCCCTAAAATATAACGGTGATAAAACTCTCCTTGTTGACTAATAGCAAGCGAAGAAGAGTATGCTTCGGTGATATTTCGATTCATGTCCCACTTTATATAAGTCAATTTAGTATCTTCTATAATAGAAGCCATTCGCTCGAAAATATAGTCAACGACTTCTTCCCGACTAAAATCCAGTATAAGCTGATTCCTGCCGTATGATGGAACTCTTTCCGGTGTCTGTATAATCCAATCGGGGTGAGTTTTCATTAATTCACTTTCCTTGCTCACCATTTCCGGCTCAAACCATAATCCAAATTCAAGTCCCATTTCCCTGATTTTCAGTGCTAATGAATGTAACCCATTAGGCAGCTTCCGCTTGTCTACAAACCAATCTCCGAGAGAACTAGTGTCATCATCCCGTCTACCAAACCAACCATCATCTAAAACAAACAATTCGATGCCTAACGTCTGACCTTCTTGAGCAATATCTAATAGTTTTGTTTCATTAAAATCAAAGTATGTCGCTTCCCAATTGTTTAACATCACTGGTCTGTCACGGTCCTGCCAATAGCCTTTTATCAAATGCTTGCGATACAAGTCGTGAAAGGCAGCGCTCATTCCATTTAATCCTCTATCAGAGTAAACCATCACTACTTCAGGTGTTTGGAAAACACTTTTAGGCTTCAACTCCCATTTGAAGTTAAATGGATGAATTCCCATCGTCACTCGTGCGACGTCATAATGGTCTACCTCAACCTGTGCCAGAAAATTACTACTGTACACAAGATTAAACCCCATGACTTCCCCGCTTACTTCCGTTGCCGATGGATCCGTTAAAGCAAGAAAAGGATTTTGCGCATGAGAGCTAGCCCCGCGTAAACTAGAGACAGCTTGGATCCCACTTTCTAACTTCCGCTTCTTCACATGGCGTTCTCTCGACCATGCACCTGAAAGCTGAACCATTTCATAATTGCTTTCAGGCAGGTCAAGACTAAGGCTCATCAGTCGCTTCACGTCTACTTTCTCTTTCCCCTTATTCTCCAGCTCCGTTGACCTTGTGATAACTGGTTTTCCTGTAAAAATAGTGTACGAAAGCCTTAACTCCGTTTGTATCTTCTCATCCCAGAGTGTCACAACAAGTGTTTGTGCCTCTTCCTCTGTTGTGACGTACGTAGAAGGCAAACCTTGTAAAGGCTTTTTACCAGAATAAATCTCATACGATTGATAGTTAAAATCACTGATGGTCGAACCATATTTATTTTCCAAACTTATTGCCGGCTCACGGAAATCTGTCGTTCCAAAGGATGGATATTCCTGATTACTCGTTTCCAGACTAAAAGCAGGATCATCTGCGAACGGATGAGCAGTATTAGGAGTCGGCACGTGATACGCCTGCATATGAGAAAAACTTTTATTATGTGTCAATGATTTCCCATAATACAAATGACCAAGTTGACCATTTTTCATCACGTGAAAAATATAGCTCACGTGTCCATTTGATAAATGAAACTCTTTGCTGTCGTTGTTGACTTGAATCATGACGCCACCCCTAACCTAAATCAGCCTGTTTAACAAACGATATGTCTTTTGATACAGAACCTTCTAGTTCTAAAATTTGAATCGTATTTGCGCCTTTTTTCAATAAAGGACCTGGTAAATAAAGTGTTTTTTGTGGTCCGATTTCCCAGTACCTTCCTAAATTAAAACCATTCACAAATACATTGCCTTTTTTCCAGCCTTCGAGCTTTACAAAGGTATCACCAGGTTCACTCACATGTAATACACCTTCGAAAAACTGTGGGAAACGCTGATCTTCTTTTTTAGAAAAATCAAGCTCAAAGTCTTCTAACTCGATAGCGTACATTTCCCAATCAAACATAAATTGATTATTAATCCACAGGTTCTCAACAATTCCCTTTCGATCTTTCAAGTGTTTCCCGTAGTTAACCCGTCCCATGTTTTCAACAAATATCTCAAGTGTATTGGTCTCTTGTGGAAAATCAAAACTTATCTCTTTTTCAACGTCGTTACGATAGTAGGTTTTTACATATTCTCCGTTAATGTAAATAAAACCCCGATCTCTCATCGGCTCTAAATCAATCGTATACGTTCCCTTACCAGAAATGATTGTTCGATAAAGCACATAACCATACGACTGATCTAATCCCTCCATACTAAGAGGCGTTTTATGTTTGACGTATCTACCGACAGTCGATAACGTATCAAACAGACTCACAGATTTACTCATCGAAATACTTGACTCCTCCAATAAAACAGGAGAAGCTGAATTATCAGCAGGTACCGATTGTCCCTTAAAGCCATGCAGTACCTTTTGTACTTCCCGGTATTTATCGGTGATTTCACCCGACTCCGTTAACAATGAATCGTAATCGTAACTAGTAATTGTTGGATCATACGTTTCGTATCGATTGGCGCCATTGTAAAAATGAAAGTTTGTGCCTCCATGGAACATAAAGAAATTCATGGACCCACCAGCATCCAACATTTCCTGAAGGACGTCTGCCGTGTTATCGGCCGTTCGCGTGTGATGATCGTTTCCCCAACTATCGAACCAACCAATCCAAAATTCAGCACAAAATTTCGGGCTTCCCGGCTTAAATTCGTCCAGCATTCCATATGCTTCTTTTACTTTTGATCCAAAATTTAATGTCGTTAAAACATCAGGCAAGGATCCGTCCTTAATCATATCCGGTCCATCTGACGTAAATAACAGGACATCAATTCCTTTTTCAAGATACAGCTGCTTATTTTCCTCAAGATATTCTTTGTCGTTCCCATATGCCCCATATTCATTTTCGATTTGCATCGCAATGACGGGACCACCATTGGAAATTTGTAAAGGTGCCAGTTTCGGCAACAGCACATCAAAATAGTCTTTGAGGTGTCTCATATAATCTTCATTGACACAACGGACTTCCATGTTTTTATCCTTCAAGAGCCAGGCAGGCAAACCACCAAACTCCCATTCTGCACAAATGTATGGCGACGGTCTTACGATCACATACAACCCTTTTTCAGCTGCTAATTGAATAAATCGTTCAACGTCCGCCATCCCTTCAAAACGGAAGTCCCCCTTTTTAGGCTCATGGAAGTTCCATGGAATATACGTTTCTACTGTGTTAAATCCACATTGTTTCAATTTATCTAACCGGTCCTCCCAGTACTCAGGTACTACTCGAAAGTAATGAATACTACCTGATAAAATACGGAAGGGCTCTCCATGGAGCATAAATTGCTCGCCTTTTGTTGTTAACATCGTGTTATACATCCTTTCTACTTCACCGCACTGCCAAGCATTCCAGAAATAAAATGTTTTTGCAGTACTAAGAAGAAAATCATAATTGGAATTGTTGCGATGGAAATACCCATCATCATTTGCCCATAATCCGTATAGGAAACCCCACTAAGTGTGGAAAGTGCTACAGGGAACGTGTACATATCAGCTGTTCTGATCGCAACTAGCGGCCACATAAAGTTATTCCATTGGTACATGAACAAAAAGATAGATGTTGCAGCAAGGGCTGGTTTCATCGATGGAAGAACAATTTTCATGAAAATTTTAAACTCTCCAGCTCCATCTAATCTTGCTGACTCCAATAACTCTGATGGAAATGCTAAGAAATTCTGTCTCATTAAAAAGATTGCAAATGGATAACAAAGCTGTGGTGCAATTAGTGCAAAGTACGTATTTAATAAATTATAATTCGCCATCATTTGAAACAAAGGGATGAGTGTTGCCTGATATGGAATCATCATCGAAAGAAGAAAGATTGTAAAAATTACGTTTCTGCCTTTGAACTCAAACTTAGCAAATGCATACGCTGCTGTAGCACTGACAATTAACGCTAAAACAACATAAAGCCCTGAGACGAATAAGGAATTGAATAAAACTCTTCCTATGCCAACTGTCTCATCCAAATTCATTAAATTTGTCATGAATTGGTCGCCAGGTATTAATGTTGGCGGACTGGTAAACATTTTATCCGAACTATTCGTAGAGCCAACGAGCATCCAATAGAACGGAAAAACAGAAATCACTAAAAAGATCGAAAGAAGAAGGTACATGCCAATTTTTCCAAATGTCTTTTGTGTTTTTATGGACTGTCTCATTATTTATCACCCGTAAATTTAAATTGGACGTAGGATAAGATAGCAACTAACATAACAACTACGTATGCTATCGCACTACCATAACTGAAATCAAAGTACTCAAATCCGTTTTCATAAATATACAAACCTAGTGTCATTGTCGCATTTCCTGGACCACCGCTTGTTAAGTTAAACGGTTCATCAAACAATTGCAAAGTTCCAATTGTTGATAAAATACCTGCGAATAGAATAATTGGTTTTAAACTAGGAACTGTAATAGAAAAGAACTGGCGAATTTTCCCTGCACCATCAATCGATGCGGCTTCGTACATTTCCTCAGGTATGTTCTGTAGCGCAGCGAGGAAAATGATCATATTGTATCCTGTCCATCTCCAAGTCATCGCCATGACAATCGAAAACTTGGCCCAAAATGAATCGGAAAGCCATGGAATCGCATCAATACCGACATAGCTTAATATTTCATTAAAGAGACCATTATTTTGAAGCATGATAGAAAATAGTAACGAGTATGCTACTAACGATGTCACTGCCGGTAAAAAGAAAGAAACTCTGAAAAACCCTTTTAAGCGCAGCAACTGACTATTTAATACGGATGCCAAAATCATAGCAAGGATAAGCATGATTGGCACTTGGAATATAAAAATAAAAAAAGTATTACTTAATGCCGTCCAAAAGATTGAATCTCCCATCAGGCGAGTATAGTTATCAAGTCCAGCAAAAGTATACGTACCACCCTCGTAGGTTTGAAAGCTTAAATAGAGAGAAGCAAGTATTGGATATAAAGTAAAAATCGCAAATAATATCACTGCTGGAGCTATAAAGAAGTAAGGTACGCGTTTTGTTTGATCCACCATTATTAACCCAGCTTTCTCATCAACCAAATGATGTTAGTAATAGAAAAAATATGCCTAAGCTTGCAAAATTGCATGTATTTTTTATGAAAGGCGAGTCAAGTGACCACAATACATGATCACTGACTCACCTAAATAACACTATTTCTATTTAATTCTGTTTTCCAATCGCTCTTGGGCACTTTGAAGTGCTTCCTCAACGTCCATACCACCGACAACTTCTGCTTGAGCTGTTTCTGCTTCATCTCGAGCAATCGCATAGTCTCCAGTGTAATTTGCAAAAGGAATATCATTCATCATACCTGCAAACATCTCCCAGATTGGTTGATCCGCAAAGTATGGATGAGGCTCCGTGAAGACTTCATTTTCATAGATCGTATTTAGAGATGGGAATAATCCACCTTCCATTGCAGCTAACTGTACCTCTTCGGAAGTAGAAAAGAATTCCATGAATTCATACGCTAAATCCGGATTTTCAGTATTAGCTGAAATCATGTAATTACTTCCACCTAAGTTTGCAGCACGATTACCGCCTTCTTCCATTGCTGGTAATGGCATAACTCCCCATTTCCCTTCTAACTCTGGTGCTTGCGCTATTAATGAACCAGTAAGCCACGCACCTGTAGGAGCAGTTGCAACGTCTCCGTTTGCTAATCCACCAAGCCATGCATCCCATCCAACAAGGTTTTCATTTAGTCCTTCTTCGTCCAGTCGCGCCACAACATCCATTGCCTTGACTGATTCCTCGGAATTCAAATTGATATTGTTTTCCTCATCAAAGTAGAAAGTTCCCTGCTGGTTTAACATAATACGATATGTTCCATCATCATTGTTTACATCAATACCTGTTATCGCAACATCTAGTTCGTCACGCAATGTATGACCTGCCTCGATGAAGTCATCCCATGTTTCAATGCTGTCTACATCAATCCCTGCTTCTTCAAACAAATCAACTCTGTAGAATACTCCAGCAGGGCCCGCATCGAATGGAACACCATACATGTCACCATCTAAAGATAATAATTCTGTTTTGAATTCCGGAAATTTTTCTCCGTGCTCTTCCTCAAAACCATACTCTGATAAATTCATAAATGAATCAGGGAAAGAATTCAAGTACCCTTGCAAGCGATCATCTTCCACAAGCATGATATCTGGTAATCCTTCTCCGTTAGCTTGTAATCCAGTCGTAATTTGCTGATAAACATCAGGTGTACCTGTTTCAACAATATCTAATTCGAATCCGGGATTTTCTTCTGCAAATAATTCCGCCGCTTCCTCTAGGACGGGAATATTAATATTCCATGCCCAGGCTGTTAACGTTTGAGTTTCTTCCCCTCCACCGTTATCTCCTGCAGCATTATTATCTCCGTTATTGCCGCCATCATTTCCACTACAGCCTGCTAATGCAAGTGCTGTAACACCTAAAAACAAACCAATTTTCTTCATTTTTTAATTGCCCCTTTCTAAATTTAACGGGTAAATGTAAACCCTTTCTTTATAATATACTCGTTAGTAAAGCAAGTCAATATATTTTAGTAAATTGTTTACTAAATACTTTTTCTAGAGTTTGACTTCAGAGAAAAACACGGTTTTTGCATTGTTATAACCTTGTCACAAATATATCTTTAGATAGTATAACCACAGATGCTAAATTTAAATAGGAAGAGCACTGAAAAGGTCAATGATGACATCCAGTGCTCTTCCTTATTGGCAACTAGTTTTTCTATTTCTAACCTTATCTAATAACAAGTCGATCAAATGGTATCCGACCCTTGTTTTTGCGAAATTCTCCTGGAGGTATTCCGACAGTTTTTCGAAAGGCTTTGTTGAAATAATTATCATTTGCATAACCAACATTGACTGCAATATCCTTCATTGTTAACTCTGTTTGGACTAATAACTCCAATGATTTCTCCATCCGTTTTTTCGTCAAGTACTGTCCTGGTGTCATATCAGTCACTTCTTTGAATCGCTTAATGAAATAATACCTGGACATATTTGCAGCATCTGCCACTTCCTCCATGGATAAGGGAAGAGCATAATTTTTGTTCATATAATTAATCGCACCTGTAATGTTTTCCGGAATTTGCTCCGGCGATTTTACCTGTTTAAAATAACGATAAACTTCCATAAGAAAAGAGTAAGCTTGAGAGGAAGAAAAATACGAATCTACTAAGTCTTTGTCTATTGCTTGCTTGTAGATCTCAAAAAATTTATCTACTAATTCTGAGTCTCTTGCAATGTTCAGGACATGACCATGTCTTCTTGTAATATTGCCCCAGCATTCCGCAGCTACATCTCCTTTTAGCGTCAAATAGAGAAACTCCCATTCCCCACTTGTCGAAGGAAGATAATAGCGATGATTGCTGGGTATCTCCACCATAAAAGCTTGCCCTCGCTTTAATTCATGTGTCTTGCCATTTATAGTTAGCGCCCCTTCACCAGAAAGAGTATATTGAAACACAAAATTACGCTTCTCCTTTCTCTCTAATCCATGCCAATTATAATCCTCAGATTTCGTTTTTTCCATGCCAATTACCGAAATATCCACCGCTGTTTCCAGATTTTCGTTAGAGCGAAATCCAATACTTTCGTAAGGTAAACCTTCATACGTGTCAAAAAACAATATCTTACCATCCCCTCATATTATATTACCATTGCAGGTGTTACCTTTCCTGTTTATTCTTAATATATAGGGATTCACTTTATTTTTCAATGAGAAATTCAAAACAATAATTTACCAAGGGGAGATGTTAGAATGTCAAAAATAACTTTTATTGGAGCAGGGAGCACCATTTTCGCAAAAAATGTGTTAGGAGATTGCATGTTTGTCTCAGCTCTCGAAGGTTTCGAATTCGCACTGCATGATATAAACGAGAAACGACTCAAAGAATCTGAGCAAATGTTACTTAATTTAGCAAAACAATATAATCCATCAATTACGATCACGGCAACATTAGATAGAAAAGAAGCCCTGACAAATGCAAAATACGTCATCAATGCGATTCAAGTTGGTGGGTATGAACCTAGTACCGTCATTGACTTTGAGATTCCCAAAAAATACGGACTTCGTCAAACGATCGGGGATACAATTGGAATTGGCGGTATATTTCGAACACTGCGAACCATTCCTGCTATGCTGGACATTGCAAATGATATGGAGGAAGTCTGTCCCGAGGCTTGGCTTTTAAATTACACGAATCCAATGGCTACATTAACAGGATTCATGCTTCGCTACACGAATATTAAAACAATTGGACTTTGCCATAGTGTTCAGATTTGTACGGACCATTTGTACAAGGCCCTCGATCTGGATCATGAGGGAATTGACGAGAAAATTGCTGGAATTAACCATATGGCTTGGTTACTGGAAGTTAAAAAGGATGGAAAAGATCTTTATCCTGAAATCAAACAGCGTGCTAAGGAAAAACAAGCTGAAAAGCACGAGGATATGGTCCGCTTTGAACTCATGAACAAATTCGGCTATTACGTCACTGAGTCTTCGGAACATAATGCAGAATACCATCCGTATTTTATCAAAAAGAACTATCCTGAACTGATTGACCGGTTCAATATTCCGTTAGATGAGTACCCACGCCGATGTATCAAACAAATTAATGATTGGGAAAAGATGCGAGAAAGCATGGTCAAGGATACGCAACTTTCTCATGAACGATCATTGGAATATGGTTCTCGTATTATTGAAGCAATGGAAACAAATGAACCGTTTAAATTCGGCGGGAACGTCCTTAACGACGGAGGATTGATTTCAAATCTCTCTAGAAAAGCTGTGGTTGAAGTTCCTTGTGTTGCCGATCGAAATGGTATTATCCCTGGCTATATCGGGGAACTGCCGGAACAACTCGCCGCTTTAAATCGAACGAGTATTAATACACAGCTGTTAACCATCGAAGCTGCAGTCTCTTTGAAAAAAGCACATATTTATCAGGCTGCGATGCTCGATCCTCATACGAGTGCAGAACTGTCGATGGATGACATTATTGCCATGTGTGATGAACTTATCGAAGCCCATGGCGACTGGTTACCGGAATATAAGTAAATTAGCCGAACCTAAAGGCATTGGAAAAGTCAAATTTAACCTCATCAAGTTCATTCTCAACGGTTATCAACACCAAAAAACAAAAAGATCCGCAACTTTAATTCCGTTGCGGATCTTTTTAGGCTCGCCTAACGAAAGGTTCCCATATATATCCTAATTTTGCTAATCTAGTCTAATCGCTGTTTGTTTTCATAATCTAATTGGACACGACTAGCTGTAGCGTGTTTCTGATCTAAGTATTTCCCTTGATACGGTGTCGCTTCTTGGTCAACTTCTGCAAGCACAAGCTGACAAATTCGCCGATTTACGTCTAATTCAATCGGCAGTCGGTTCGCATTGAAAAGTTCCAATGTAATACGTCCGCGAAAACCAGGATCTACCCAACCTGCATTTTGAATAAACAATCCTAATCGACCAATAGAGCTTCTTCCTTCTACAAATGCAGTTAACGAAGGCGGAATTTCAATGTATTCCTTTGTTGTAGCGAGAAGGAAAGATTGTGGTGGTATGACAATAGAGCCTCTTTCTCCTACATCGATTTCACGATATGCAGCTTCCGACGTCAACGAAAGCTTCGTACTTAAATGATCGTCAATGACTAAGAAATGGTGTCCTAAACGTAAATCAACTGAGGCTGGCTGAATTTGCTCAGGGGTCATTGGTTCGATCACCACTGCCCCTTCTTTTATTTTTTCCGAAATGGTCTTTCCGCTTAAAATCATTGCTCCATACCTCCCTTTTTTAGTACCTATACTTATTATCAGTTTATCATGAAAAGTCAGATAATGAATGGTTAAAAGGACAAGCGTATGGGGATTGGTAAACCTCTTTTAGAGAAAGAAAAGTTTTTTCCTTAAGAGAGAGTAATTTTCCATATAAATCGGCCTCCTAGAGCGGATTCGATCACCTCTGTTTGAAAGAAAACAACAATCTCTAAATAACCAATAATTTTATAAGTTCACTTACCTTGTCAAAAAAAGGGATTGGAAAAGTTTACAAACCTTCCCAATCCTCATCCTTTAATAATATTCTTTTAAAGCAGTTACTAGTTGATTTACATACTGATCCTGATTGTTGCGAAGCTTATTAAGATCGGAAGAATTAGACATAAATCCTAACTCTACTAACACCGAAGGCATTCTAGTACTTCTAATCACTTGCAGACTCATTTCCCTCGCTCCACGATTTCTGAGGTTCAATCCATTAGCTAATCGTGTTTGAATTACTTGAGAAAGCCTCGCACTTTCATCTCCAGCGTAAGAACGATTGTACAATACTTCGATCCCATTAGGTCCCGAATCATGCCATGAATTTGCATGAAGACTGATAAATGCATCTGCACCAGATTGATTTGCTTGATTTACTCGGTTAGAAAGTGAGATATACGTATCGTTTGTTCTACTAGTAACAACCTTTGCTCCTTCTTGCTCAAGTGCATTTTTAAGCTTATTTGAAACACTGAGTACGATCGTTTTTTCGTAGATATTCCCAGTTGCAACAGCACCTGGATCATTCCCTCCGTGACCTGGATCTAAAAAGATCGTTTTTCCACTTAAACTGCCATTGCTACCATTTCCTGCTGACGAAGTGGAGGTCTTCACATAGGATCCATGAATATAGGCATCACTATTTCCTAGCTTGATTTTAAACCATTCACCGCTTTTCTCATACAAAACCACTTTTGTTCCACGACCTAAGCTACTAATAATTTTACTGCTCGTTGAGGCCGATGCTCTCACATTCAAATTACTCGCGGTGATTTCTCCCGTTCCAAATCTAGAAGTTGATGTTTCGCCTCCGGAACTCGAATTTGATCCCCCAGTTGATGTCGTTATTTTTACGTAAGAACTGTGAACATACCCATAATTGCTTCCTATCTTAACTTTGTACCATGAGCCGCTTTTCTTATACAGATCCACTTTCGTACCACGGCTTAAGCTGCTAATAATTTTACTGCTCGTTGATGCCGATGCTCTCACGTTCAAATTATTCACGGTTATTTCTCCCGTTCCAAATGTAGAAGTTGATGTTTCGCCTCCGGAACTCGAATTTGATCCCCCACCTGATGTCGTTATTTTTACGTAGGAACTGTGAACATACCCATAATTGCTTCCTATCTTAACTTTGTACCATGATCCGCTTTTCTTATACAAATCCACTTTCGTACCACGGCTTAAGCTACTAATAATTTTACTGCTCGTTGAGGCCGATGCTCTCACATTCAAATTACTCGCGGTGATTTCCCCTGTTCCTGTTGCGGAAGCTGATGTCTCTCCTCCGGAACTCGAACCCGATACTCCGCTTGACATCGTGGTTTTCATATAGGAACCATGAACATATCCAAAATTGTTCCCTATCTTAACCTTGTACCATGAGCCACTTTTCCCATAAAGATTCACTTTTGTTCCACGGCTTAAGCTGCTGACAATTTTACTGTTCGTTGATGCCGATGCTCTCACATTCAAATTACTCGCGGTAGTTTCCCCTGTTCCTGTTGTGGAGGTTAATGTCTCTCCTCCGGAACTCGAACTTGATCCTCCGCTTGAAGCTGTTGTTTTCACATAAGAACTATGAACAAATCCTTTCACGTTATGGTAGGAAATTTTATACCATTTTCCTGAATTGTTCTCTATAGTGACCTTATTCCCCTTTTTAAGGCTACCCACAATTATTGAACTGGTACTGGCTTTTTCTCTTACGTTAAGAGAACTTGCTGTGACTTCACCTTGATCGTGTGAATTGGCATATGTATAATTGCTTCCATCCTGATTATATAATATCGATGTAGAAATAATAATCAGAGAAAAAACAATCATAAGTAACTTCTTCATTAATCAATCTCCTCTCACTTTAAGAATCAACCAAAACTTAAAAAATGCTTCCAAATAGTGTCTAATAACATAGCTAAACCAAATAAAAACACACCTACACAAGCAAAACTTACAGGCGAGCCCCAACGTATTTCCTTCATACATAATCCTCCAGCAAATATATTTCTATAAGTCTTTTAAAATTACCACAAATTTCTACATAAATACATAGTCTTTTTTACAAGATTTATCATAAATTCATTTTGTTAAAGAGACTATTAGTCGATAAAACAAGAAATAAAAGGAATTTCATTGGACATAAATAATAGCTTTACTGTTTTATAGATCTAAGGTAAAATGTTGTGATGGACTAATTTTATGATTTGAAATAATTTGTCGTATTTTCGTAAATATTACTTACTATATTAAATAGAGGAGTGTCTTCAAATGGCACAATCAAGAGTAAATAAAAGAAAAAAGCCTAGAAATAAATTTTTAAGAGTTACATTAATTACTTTTCTAGCACTATTTATTTTAGTAGGTGGAGCACTTGCCTACGGTATCTATAAGATCTCAGGAGTCACCTCAAGTGCACAACTTGATCTTGAACGTGGGGATATGTCAGAATACAGGGATGCTGCCGTAGACCCTATTGAAGATCCAGTCTCGATCTTATTTTTAGGACTCGATAGTCGTGATGGTGACTTATCGGGAAGAACAGATGCAATGGTTTTAGCGACATTTAACCCTGAAGAAGAAACAATAGAAATGGTAAACATCCCTCGTGACTCATACGTAGAGATTGTTGGCAGGGGCACATTTGATAAAATTAACCATGCACATGCGTTTGGTGGTCTTGATATGACACTTGACACGGTTGAAAACATGTTTGATATACCTGTTGACTACTTTGTTTCATTGAACTTCGATGCTTTTATAGAAATCATCGATGCACTTGATGGCATTGAAGTTGATGCTCCGATGGCCATTACTGATACAGATAATGCCACATACGGTACTATCTCCATTGAGGAAGGTCTTCAAACACTAAATGGTGAAGAAGCACTCGCTTACGTTAGAATGCGCAAACAAGATCCACGTGGTGATCTCGGCCGTGGTGATCGTCAAAAAGAAGTTATCGGTTCCGTTATTCAGAAAGCAGCAAGTTTTAGTTCGATCACACGTTTTGGTCCTTTATTAGACAGTTTTGAAGGCAATTTAAATACAAATATTAGCTTTAGCAGCATGTTAGGAATGCATTCTTATGCTAATGAATTAGCTAATATTGAATCCCACAGCTTAACTGGTCAAGATATCACTGAAAACGGCATATATTACTTCCAATTGGATGATGCGGTATTACAAGAAGTTTCTGATTCTTTTAAAGTTCATTTAGGGCTTCAAGAAGAAACAGTTGAAAATCAAAGTACTACAATTCAATAAAAAAAATCTCCTCACAATATGTGAGGAGATTTTTTGATTAAAGGCTGTTTTCGTAAACTTTATTATTTCAGAAAAAAAAGTCTGAAGGCGATGAGTCCAGCTAATACTCAAATATTAATACTTATGCTTTAACCGATTCTTTCTTTTTATCTTTGGTTTTAGAAGCTGACTTTTCTGCGTTTGTTGAGTTTGCAGAATGTTTTGATTGGACATTTTCATCGGTCCCTGTACCTTCGGCTTTTGATTTATCAAATATGACTATAATTGTTTTTAGAAGTATGACAATATCTAACCAAAAAGTATAATTGCGGATATAATACAAATCAAAACGTAACTTATCATCAACTTTTGTACTGTATTTCCCCATAATTTGAGCATAACCTGTGATTCCTGGTTGTACAGTATTTCTATATCCATAGTGATAGTATTCTTTCGAAAGCTGCTTAATAAAAAATCCGCGTTCTGGTCTAGGACCTACTAAGGACATATCCCCTTTAATAACATTAAACAGTTGCGGTAACTCATCAAGTCTCGTAGAACGCATAAATTTACCCACTTTAGTAATTCTATCATCATTATCCTTTGCTAGTACGGGTCCAGTTCCATTCTCGGCTCCTTCTACCATGGAGCGGAATTTATAAATCGTGAAAGGTTTATTTTTCTTCCCATATCTCTCCTGCTTATAAATAATACTTGCTTTTGAATCTTCTAACTTTACGATTAGTGCCGTAATTAAAAGTACTGGAGATATCAAAATCAGAATCACGCTTGCACTTACAAAATCAAAAATTCTTTTTATCATCGTCTGGTCCCAGGTTAAGCCAAAGGGTTTCACCGACATAACGAGTGTATCGTCTAATGGAGATACATGCGCTCTTTGCATTAACAATTCGTATAAAGTCGGAATAACATAAACCAGCTTATCATGGTTCATAGCATGGTAAATAATTTGCGATTTATCTTCTTTTATCACATTGTCGCAGAGAACAACATAATCACAGTTTTGTAAATGATGATC
Source organism: Salipaludibacillus neizhouensis (assembly GCF_002886185.1). Lineage (GTDB taxonomy): Bacteria > Bacillota > Bacilli > Bacillales > Salisediminibacteriaceae > Salipaludibacillus > Salipaludibacillus neizhouensis. Next base: position 1,137,127 of record NZ_KZ614147.1, on the reverse strand, counting down.
GATTTTCGAAATAGTTGTATTTGGTTTCATGCACTTAACGTTTGTATCCTTAAGCATAGGATGTTTGATTTTATTAACCATTCGTTGTGTAGTTTCTTCATCCCCAATAAGCAAAACTCTTCCTACTGTATTACCCCTTGTGAGTTTTAAGTAGGCTGTCTTGAAAATCATCAATAAAATTATTGTAAATATACTAGCGATAAGAATAACTGATCGAGGCATGGCAAACTCTCTGAATAAATAAGAAGCTGACATTGTTAAAAATGCCATGAATATGACAGCAATAACTATTTTCACTGAAATATCCCAAAGTGTATTTTTACGGTCAAGAGCGTACAGCTCATAAATAGAAATAAAAAACAGACCTATTAATAAAATCCAGGGCAAAAGAGATAAAAAGGATTCCCAGTTCCGGGTAGGAAAACCTGAATATCTAATATAGAATGCCGAAATATATGCAAAAAGTATACACAAAAGGTCACCTGTTATAATTAAAAACTTGTGATTTCTTGACTGACTTATGTTAGGCATAATCTTCCTCTCCCTTTAATAAAAAACACTCTCACTCTCCTAAAAAGTAGTCTTTCATTAAGTATATTCTTTTGCTATCGGTACTCAATTATACTGCTTATGAATGACAGTTTTTAGTAGTAGTAGTCGCTTTTAAAATAAATAAGTTACAAATCAGCTTAGTGTAAAGATATAAATCACACGAGTCAGATTCTTTTATCTAGATTTGGTATATTTAATAATTTTAAGCAAAGCATATTGTATAAAATAATAAACACTTTTAACTAAACCTAATTTCTCAATGTCACGGTATACTTTCCAATTTTGTTTTGCCATATTTAGTTTGTTACTAGAGACAGAATTTTCTACAATCCTATACTTTGATAAAGGTTTTTGTATACCAACAGCTCGAAATCCCCTTTTGCACAAATCCAGCCACAGCACATAATCTTGTCGAGTACGTATATTCACCATTTCAACTTGTCCAATCATATCTTTATTTAACATTACCGTTAAACAACCGATAACGTTTTGTTTTAAGAGTTGCTTATAATTCACTTCTGAAGGAACCTCTACAATAGAACCTTCCTTCTCTCCTTTTTCATCAATATTTATATAGGATGTATAAGAAAAAGCAAGGTTATTTTTCTGCATAAACATTAATTGTTCATGTAGTTTTTCAGGAAACCACTGGTCATCACTGTCCAGAAAAGCAATATAGTTACCCTTACTCTCATTTATTGCAGTGTTTCTTGCCACAGCAGCACCACTATTAGTCGAAAGAACAACGTAACGTATTCGCTCGTCCTCATTAGCATATTTCTTTATGATATCAACCGAATTATCCGACGAACAATCATCAACAATAATCATTTCCCAGTTTGAATATTTCTGTGCTAAAACCGACTTGATAGTTGCTTCTAAATACTTACTGGCATTGTAAGAAGGCGTAATCACAGAAATCAACGGTTCACTTTGTATATTTATACTTTCCATCCCTCTCACCACCAGAAATTACTCTACGATATTCATCATACATTATTTTTACTTCCAATCTGACTGTACCAATCTAAAAGCTTCTTTTCTTCCTTCTCCCAATTCAATTCTTCTAAAACTGCTTTTCGTCCGTTATTACCAAATTCTTTTGCTTTCATTGGATTTCTCCTGAGAAAATCGATCGCTTCCTTTATGTCACTTTCATTTTGAGGATTTACTGTAAGGCCACATTGATATTTATTAATAAATTCTTTCCACACTGGAAAATCGGAGCACAGAACTGGAATACCCGCAGTCATATACTCAAAGAACTTCGTAAGTTCTTTCTTTTTATAGTGATCTGAGGGTGGGAATAATGCTAAGCCCGCTAGCCACCTTTGACTCACATAGCTTTTATCCAATTCTTGTTTTGGCACATATCGATCAACGCCCTCCACAAAAAGCTGAGTTTGTTTTTCTCCAGCTACTTGAAACATTTCCTCAGCAAGTCCCTTTGAACATCTGCCAAAAAGAAAAACAGAGACTTTCTCATCTACCTTTGGCAAAGATGCATGTAACAATGCTCCTCTATCTTTTGTAAGGTTCCCTGTATAAAGGAGTTTATTTTCAAAGTCTTCATTCAGCTCATCATTTTTTAGCAGTTCCGGATTTAATAAAGGATAATTCAAGATACATTTCCCTCTCGGATACTTTTCCTGATAATATTTTTCTGCTAAACATAATTCCATATTACCTGATAGGAGCTTTTCAATCAGCTTGTAACATTTACTTATAAATACCCTTAAAGGTCTGTTTAAATAGGATCTAGTTACAATCCCTGTTTCATAGTCCTCGTGTATGTCGTAAACCACAACATTCGACTTTTTCTTTAATAACCATGCCACTGGCAAAAGTTCCGGATCATGAAAATGATAAAAGTCAGCGTTTAGTTTTTTAGCTTTTTTATATGCTTCAATGGTTGAAAAAACCATGCTAACAAATCTATTTTTATACTTTTTAAGAGGAAGAATCGATATTTCGTTCTGCCTTTCTAACTGCAGATCTGGAGACTCCGGTGCTATCAACGTCACATCGTAGCCTGCTTTATCCAGCGAAGAGCATTCCTTATAAAATATTCTTGGATCTAATGGATGATGTACTGTCGTAAGATGAACGACTTTCCTTACTTTTCCCATTTCACACCTCACACCTTACGATAAAGTTTCCAAAAAAGTGGTTTCGTATTGCTTTACAATTTCTTTAGCATCAAAGTGTCTTGCTCTTTCGAAACCTTTTTCGATCAGCGCAAGCCTTTCTGATTCAGGCAACGTTAGCACTCGAAGAATATTATCGGCTATATCTTCTGCATTTCCAACTTCACAGAGAGAACCGTACTTCCCACCTGCAAGAACTTCCGATGGACCCGACTTACAGTCGGTTGAAACAACAGGTGTTCCAGCAGCGAGCGATTCTGCAATAACATGGCTAAAACCTTCATGGATAGATGACAAAACAAATAAATCCGCTTTATTCAAATAAGAATAAGGATTTTTTTGAAAGCCAATAAAATGTACTCTTTCTCTAATATTTAACTCTTCCGATTTTACAATGAGTTCCTCTTTTAATGGTCCCTCGCCAAGAATTACCAACTGGGAATCGATTTCACTATTTACTTTAGCAAAAGCGTGAAGTAACGTAACCTGATCTTTTTGTTTGACTAAGCGTCCCGCTGTAACTATCACTTTATCGTCCGTTTTAAAAACACTTTGCCATTCATTTTGGATTTCTCCTTGATATATTTTACTCTGAATATGCTCTAAATCAATAGGATTATATATCACCTTAATACTATTTTCTTTAATTTTATATCTCGTAACAAGGTTGTCTTTCACACCTTGAGACAAAGATACAATTTGATGAGCCATTTTGTAAATAGTCCCAAATGCTAAAAGTTGAAGATTTGTTTTGAAATCCCCACCTAGATTATCAGCTTCCCTTATGACACTTTTAGCTGAAGATAAAGAAAGTATCCTGGAGAAAATAGCAATCGTATTCACTCTCGGAATAGTACTGAATACAACGTCTATCCTCTCTTGGCGAATAATTTTAGCAAGTTTAAATATAGATCTGCTAAGTCTCTTCGTATCTAATTTTATAAATACAACATCTTCTTTTAATTCATCAACATAAGATCCATTGTAATTTAATGTCACTAAAACAGGAGCAAATTTATTTCTATCAAGATTATTAATAATGTTTAACAGAGTCCTGGCTGCCCCTCCAGCTCCCATCTCATATATAAAAAATAAAATCCGTTTTTTATTCATCGTTATACTGCCCTCTCACATTATAAATTATTGTGTCGTTGCGATCACTTTAAGTTATGATTATAACATATAAATTCCCCCATTAATCGATCATATAAACGGGAAGATGATCCTTATGAGATTACAACTTAAGAATTATGACGGTTTAATCTCCTGAACAAGGTAAAATCATAAAAAAAAGACGTCCCCCACTCAAATGTAGTGAACATCTAACACAATTCTCTAGTTTTTGTTACTCTTTATTCCAGATTTTACTCAGCAAGCTTACTATAAAATTTATTCGTTAAATCAACGACATAACCACTTCCACCTTTGTCTTGCACATCTTTTACCATGATTGTTGTTAACAGATCTTCCTCTTCTGTATCAAAGCTGACGAACCAACCGATTTGTCCCCCTTCTTCATCTGATTGATCCATTTTAAGTTCAGCAGTCCCTGTTTTTCCTGCAAGAGACCTGTCATGTCCAGGATTTGCACGGTTTGCTGTGCCATTACTATTTTGGACCACCTCTACTAACGTATCTCTAACGGTAGAAATCGTCTCAGAGGAAGCAATTGCTTCTTGGAATAGCTTCTCCTCTGTTTCCTGGAACAGCTTTGGCTGAACGATGGCCCCGTCATTAAGAAAAACAGTATACAATGCTGCCATATGAATGGGTGACGTTTGAACCTGGCCTTGACCATAGCCTGTATCTGCAAGTAGGATTTCTGTATCGAATCCTTCATTCGTTAACGTCGAATGGTAGAGTGGGAAGTCAAATGGAAACTCTTCTCCAAATCCATATCGTTCTCCCCATGCTTCAAATGAATCTTCCCCCAGCCTTAATGCTTGTTGGGCAAAATAAATATTGTCCGACAGAGTCATAGCTGTGGTTAAGTCAATATTTGTCTCTCTGTCATTAACGCGAGTGACTTTATAGCCGCCCCATTCGCTGTCCCCGGGTTGCCACTGAAGTCCCTCAATCGTTAATTTTTCCGTTGGGTCCAGTTGTCCTTCTTCTATTCCGGCAATGGCTGTGAATGGTTTGAAAATGGAGCCGGGCGAATAGGTATGCTGAAAACGTTTTTCAAATAGGACAGCTGAGTCTTCGAGATTTTCGGCTCTCGGGTCTGACAATTGCAGATAACGAAGATTTGAGTCAAACGAAGGTTCACTGACCATTGCCAATACTTCTCCTGTTTTCGGGTGCATGACTACGCCTGCCCCAGTATCTTCCCCGAGTGTCTCGGCCATTTTCCGCTGTAACACCACATCCAAAGTCAGGTGGATATCCTCTCCATCTTCTTCAGGTTGATCTCCAATAAATTCTCTTGTCTCACCGTCTTCCGTCTCAATCGTTACACTGACCCCACCTGTTCCTCTTAATCGTTCTTCATAAATATCTTCTAATCCATCTTTACCTAAATAAGAAGTGGTTGTATATCCTTCTCCTTCATGTTCCTTTAATTCTTCTGCGGTAATTGGACCTGTATATCCAATTATGTGTCCCGTAATATCACCGTGTGGATAGACACGCCCCTCCACTTTATCCAGAAGTATTCCATCAACTTCCGCAAGAAGTTCTTTCGATCGCTCATCTGTCATTGCCAATCGTTGAATAGGTGCTGGCCAATCCGGGTGATCCGGAAACCGATTTGCAAGATCAATCGTTTTTTCCTCATCCAAATCCATAATTTCAGCAAAGGTAATGGCAGATTCCTCTGCATCATCAGATATTTCCGGCACAATCTCTCCCGAATAAACCTCGCCATTTATTGCCAATCCTTCCCCATTCCTATCGAAGATCTCTCCTCTTATCGGATCTAGAATATCAATATTGACTACATCTGATATTTCTTGAATCCCAATCATCATATGACTTGGATCCCAAGCAACTTTCCACTCCTTTATTTCTTCGTCGTCTTCAGTGACTCGCGTTACTCTGTTTACATCGACTTCTATATTAGAGTTGAGTTCGCCAATGATCGAGTCCATCGACACCTGAACAGGATACGTTATTTGTTCTTCTTCCTCCAGGTCAATCTCTTCCTCTTCAAAATTTCTTGCTTCAAAATTCAATTCAATATTTTCAATACCCATGTCAGCGTACATTTTTTCGTATCTTTCCTCAAAACTCCATTCTTCATTTGCTATTACTTGCTTCGACTCTTCCTCAACGACGTCTAACATTCCTGTAAAAGATTCACTTTTCCAAGCCGTAAGGTAGTCTTCCAACGGTTCTTCCGGATGCATTTCTTCTTCATTTGCACATCCGAATAACATAGCTCCCATTACTGAAAAAACGATAAGTATGCCTAATCTATTCATTGATTCCCCCCACATTTATCTGGATTCCTCCGCCATAATTACCATATTTAAGTAATACAATTTTATCACGTTTAAGAGGTCATTTCCATGAATCTTAGGTGGATTTGTTGAATATTTAATTTGATACTTCGCACAGCAAAAAAAGTTGAATGAAGGAGAACCCCTCATTTCAACCTTCAGCATGAATCACCGCCTTTGCTTTTTCGAATTTCTCCGTTTACGAAAGCGACTTAAAACAATGCTAGTTTTTCAATTCGCTTCACAGCTTCTAAAAGTCGGCTTTCTTCTGTCAAAAGACCCACTCGGATATATCCTTCTCCATACTCACCAAATCCATTACCCGGTGCCACTACGACATGAGCTTTTTCCAGGAGAAGGTCAGCAAACTCTTCTGATGTGAATCCATTCGGAATCGGGAGCCAAGCAAAAAAACTACCTTTCGGCGCTTCTGCTTTCCATCCAATAGCATAAATTGCCGTCATAAACGCATCCCGTCTCTTTTCGTACGTTTCCCTAATTGTCTCTATAGCTTCTTCGGGTTCCTGCAAAGCATGAGCAGCTGCCTCTTGTATGGCACCGAATATGCTGACGTACATGTGATCTTGAATGAGATTCAAACTTTCAATTACCGATGGATTGCCTACTGCAAAAGCAATTCTCCAGCCAGCCATGTTAAACGTTTTCGACAGCGTATACATTTCAACACCGATATCTTTGGCCCCTTCCGACGCAAGAAAACTTGGCGGTTTTTCGCCATCGAATCCAAGTGCGCCATAAGCGAAATCGTGGACCACACAAATATGATGTTTCTTCGCGATTTCAACCGTCTCATCAAAAAATGAAGAAGTTGCAACTCCAGCAGTCGGGTTATTTGGATAATTTAGAAACATCAGCTTTGCTTTATCAAGCGTTGCTGCATCTATATCTCCGTAATCAGGTAAAAAATCATGTTCCTGAGTTAAGGGCATCGTCTCAATTTTTGCATGAGACATAGCCATTCCGGAAAGGTAATCCGGATATCCCGGATCAGGAAGTAACGCGACATCCCCGTTATTTAATAAACATTGGCTAATCTCTACTAAGCCTGTTTTTGCCCCAAATAAAATAGTAACTTCTGTTTCAGGATCTAGATCTACATTATATTCTCGTTTATAAAAGTCACATACAGCCTCTTTTAAAAAGGATTGTCCTCGAAACGGGGAATACTTATGGTAATTTGGATTATCTGCTGCTTGTTTAAGCTTATCCACGATATGTTGGGGTGTTGGTTGATCAGGATTACCTTGTCCAAGATTAATAATGTCGTGCCCTTCATTTGCAAGACTCTGAACCTTTTTCACTAACTTCGCAAAAAATTGTTCAGGTAATCTTTTCAATGCTTCCGAGGTTTCAAAGTTTCGTGTCATATTTATTGGAGTGCCTCCATTCATTATTACGTATTTGCCTAAAGGTGTTTTTGAAATAGTGTTGCTTTTAAAAGAGTTTAAGGAACAACCGTCTATTACCTAAACATACAATATCATATAAAATCATCTAACGAGGTCTAAACTAATTTTTCTGGCGTATAAGCTGCTCGTGTCGATTTACATGTCTAAAAAGCGTAGTATGAGGGAAGAAGATGTTATACAAGAATTGTCGAGAAGAGGAGTAGATAAGATGGGATTAAAACTAGCATTGATCCAAATGAATATTGCTTTCGGTCAACCAAATATAAATTACCGGACGGTAGAAAAAAGAGTCACAGAAGCAGTGAAAGAGAAAGTCGATGTGATCGTATTACCAGAGCTCTGGACAACTGGATATGACTTAAGCCGATTAGCTGAAATTGCTGATCCAGGTGCGAAAAAAGCGATTCATTTCCTTTCGACACTGGCGAAGACACATCATACGAATATCGTCGCCGGTTCAGTTGCTAAACAAACTGAAAAAGGCACAACAAATACTATGCTTATGTTCAATAGAGATGGTAGGCTTGTGAAAGAATATAGTAAAGCACACTTGTTTCGTTTAATGAATGAAGAAAAATACTTGGTCCAAGGCGAAGAGGATGGACTGTTCGAATTAGAAGGAGAACCATGTGCCGGAGTTATTTGCTATGACATCCGATTTCCTGACTGGATTCGCACACATATGGTCGGTACTGGTCTTCAGCCAAAAGTGCTTTATGTCGTTGCAGAGTGGCCTAAGAAACGGATCGATCATTGGCGTGCCTTGCTAATCAGTAGAGCCATTGAAAATCAATGCTATGTGATTGCTTGCAACCGAGTGGGGTCAGACCCCAATAATGAATTCGGAGGACATTCCATGGTCATCGGTCCATGGGGTGAAGTCATTTCTGAAGCACAAGAAGAAGAGACCATTTTATACAAAGAAATCGACCTGAAGGCGGTAGATATAGTACGTGAAGAAATTCCCGTTTTTGAAGATCGACGACCAGCCTTGTATCGTGTTTAATATAAGAAAAACGCAAAGCGTCTTTTATTAAATAAAGGGTTATCTTTCGCAGGAGTCTGTCGGATTTTCTCGCCTATGCTCTCGTTTTCGACGTGCTACTTTTGTAGGTGCTACTCGAATGAAGGGTGGGTTTACCTTGATACTTTCGGCGTGAAGGTAGCTGCCAATTTTATAAATTCCTACCTTGCGAAAAAGAGGGAATCAACTAGCTTATTTAGCAATTGATTCCCTCTTTTTGCTGTGTGCGACTAGCAATAGTCCTTCCCCTTATAACGTACGGTAAATAAAATACATTTTTTTGAAAAATAGCCAGAAAATTCACTGACATTCTAGGTCTAACGATGTATAATAAATAAGTTACCATTTATAATAGTCAGAATATTCCATTATACAGTTATTTAAGAATTATTTACGTTAGGGAGGAACGTCCATGCCAATAAAAAATCAAAGACTTGTTTGGGTAATTTGGTTTACAATTTTTACACCTTTTCTTATATATTCCTTTTCTTCAAAGAGTGAGGTATTAGTGAACAATTGGCCGGACATTCTCGTGTTCCTTATTCTAATGCTCATAGCTTCCTTATTTCCTATTAAATTTTTCAATACACCTTTCATGCCTATTCAAGGTGTATCCTTAACATTATTCTTATTCTTTGGCATGGTCATCGAAGCACTGGTCATTCAAATAGCTATTTTCAGTATGTTATTAAGAGTCCGTGTTCCGAAAGAGGATGCTTACCGCTTTCCTCTCAATTCCCTCATATTCATTGGGACTTCTTTTGGGGCAGGATCATTATTTTACCTCACCGGTGGTACAGTTCCGATAAACGAAACCAATTCCATTTACAGTATGATTCTTCCCATCATTGTGTATGTTAGTAGCTACTTTTTATTAAATAACTACCTTATTTACATTCTTAAAAATACATTATCAACTCTAAAAATACCTAAATTTTTTAACCGGGCATTATTATTGCAAGCTTTAACCACTCTTTTAGTCGTTCCTGTCGGAATAACACTAACCGTTTCTTACCATTGGTCAGGGTACCTAGCCATTATACTAGTCGGTATTCCAATTATTGCTTTCTTTATTATTTTACAGCTATACAATCGAAGTAGACATGATGCTCGGCTCCTTGAAAAAGTCAGTCAGTTTGGTCACAATATTAATGATACATCTACAATTAATGATATTTTGTTATTATTCTCCCAAAGCTGCCGTTCTATTTTCTCTTCGGAAAATATACTTCTATACGAAAGACAAAAGAATGGAAAACTTCACAGAATCAATGTTCCGTCTAAATTGCCCGAAGAGATGACATCGATTACTTTTCAAGATGGAGTCACTCTCGAAGTTTTTAATACAAGAAAGTCGCTTTTGTTTCACTCAAAAAACGCTTGGAAACATTTAGACCCTTTGAAAGAATTAACAGATACCCAATCTATATTATCTGTCCCCGTATATCGCAAGCAGGTGGCTGGAATTGTCACCTTAACCTCTTCTAAACCAAGAGTGTTTGGAAAAGTAGACTTACGCTTATTAGAGATAATGGGGAATTATACTGTCGTTGCATTACAAAATATTCGTCAGTTAGAACAAACGAAACAGGAAAGCATTATGTGTTCTTTAACTAAGATTTATAATTTCCGCTACTTTGAAACACTTTTAAAGGAACAATACAATCAAGACTCTTTAATGTATTCGATGATTTTAATTGACTTAGATCATTTTAAACGAATCAATGATGCATACGGGCATTATAGTGGAAATAAAGTATTGAAAGAAGTCGCTTCCATTTTACGAGATTTAGTAGGAAACAAGGGTGTCCTGGCGAGGTATGGTGGCGAAGAATTTGTTATTTTGTTAGATGGACAGAACTCTCTAAATTCCACCGGTCTTGCAAATACGATAAGAGAAAAACTGGAAAATCATATTTTTTATGTAACAGAAGATTTATCTGATGGAAAAGATGCTGATATCTGCATCACTGCAAGTATTGGGGTCGCCACCAAGGAAGAACCAAGCCAGTCCCCTTTGTCAGTGCTTCGCAACGCAGACCGGGCTATGTATACAGGTGCGAAGGAACAAGGGCGAAATAAAGTCGCAGTATTCGCCAGTACTTCATTCTAATAGAAAGAGTGGGAACATCATCAAGCAGTTTAGTTACCACTCATCCATTGTGTTCCTCTCTTCTATTTTATGTTTATGTATCTAAGCGAACAAAATAAGGTTCACAGCTGCTACAGCAACAAATACAGCAGCTATTTTCTTAACATCCTCTTGTGAAACAAACGTGAAACAATAAATTCCAATGCGTGAACCTATAATAACGGTAACAACCCCTACAAAAAAGTACACAAGGAAATTCCCGGTAAAGTCTCCGTTTAATGCGTGAGAACCGATAGTGAAAAGACTTGTCAAAACGAAAGTTGCTTGTAAATTAGCACTGTATGCATATTTATCCTTACTAAAAATAAGCATCATAAAGAAAACAAAAAAAGGTCCTCCTACAGCAAAGACACCGCCTACTAATCCTCCAAAAAAACCAAGGACCACTGGTAACCAAGTCTCATTGGTCACTTTTGTATCTTTTGGAGCTTTACTAGTAAACAAATAGATAACTACTCCGATAAGAAAGATTCCCAGTAGATTTTTCAAGAAGTCCATTTCTCCAAATCTATCAAGAACAAAAAAACCACATAATCTGCCTGTTAAAGCCGCTACTAACAAAATTCTTATTTTTTTCCATTGTATATGTTTATACATTTGCGCCACGATGCTTAGAGCGGTAATCAGTGCTAAAGATACTACCAACAATGTGCTCTCCTTAATCGTAAAAATAAAGGGAAGAAAACTCATAGCGATAATCCCGAAACCAAATCCGCTTACACCTTGAATGAAGCTGCCGATAAATAAAATGATAAAAATTAGAAAAAGTTCTGTAAGCATGGAATGCAATCCTCTCAAAAACCGATATGTACTAATAAAAACGGCATAGCCGTCTTTATTATTCGAACCAAATTACATCATACACGAAAAACTTCGGCATACGAAATGAACAGTCCCTTTTTTGATCTATCTTTATATTATTTGCAAGTCACATAAATGACGACAACGAAAAATTGAGTTATCATGGAAGCAAAGAGGAGGAATAATACTATGACTATAGCTAAAGAATTAAGAGGGTACTTTTTATCACACCGTACGATCACGAACGAATTAATTAATAAAATAGACAAAGAACACTATAATTACCAGCCAACCGAAACGTCTATGTCTGCTCAAAAATTGGTTCTTCATATGCTAACATCTTTCTATTCCATTACATCAGCTGCAGCAAAGCAACAACCAAAACAGCTTCATGATGCGACTGAAACCGACCTAAATTTATCTGAGCTCGCTAAAACCTATACCGAGGAGACTTTGACACTTTTAGATTCAATATCTGATGAAGGCTTTTCAGAAATCATTGATCTTTCGGATACTATGGGAATGAAAATACCTGCTAAAGCTGTTATCCATGCAGCTATCGACCATGAAATTAATCACAAAGGAAATTTATTTATCTACGTGAGAGAAATGGGACACACTGATTTACCGATGTTTGTTTTCAAAGGATAGTAAAATGCAATGAACAAAATCGCTTCATTTATTAAATGCCAAGGGCGCTGAAAAGTCGATTTTTACTTTTCAGCGCCCTTATCATTCTTCCATAGGAGTCTCGCGGATTCTTATCTTTCCCCAACTGCCCATTCATTACGAATAGCATAGACAACTGCTTCCGTTCTGTCATTTACGCCTAAATTCTTTAATAATTTACAGATAATTGTACTTATAGTGGAAGGTGAAAAATGAAGTTCCGTTGCAATTTGTTTTGTACTTTTACCGTCTAATAATAATTGCAGAACGTTTTGCTCATTAACTTTTAAAATGTGAGCAACTTTTTCTCTATTTAGAACAAAGCTTTTCAAAGGAGTTTTTGATTGTTTTTTTCTGTCAATCTCAAATGCTAGCTTTTTTTGAATGGCCGGGTCTACTAATAAACGCTCATTTCTTAGGAGTTCAATCACATTGTTCTCGTTTTGTAGTAAAAACTCATAGGAAATCATCCCATATACCGGTAACGCCAACAATGATACAAATTCTTCTCTTACTTTCGTTTTAGTAACAATAATTATTTTTTTCTTACCTTGAAGCTCTTTTTTGAAGTAAGCTAAATTTTCGTCATGAAAGTATGTACAGTCTTCCACTAAATATAAAAGGTAGTCATACGGTTCTTCACAATCCAATTTATTTGTTGTATACATGATTGTTACATCTATTAAATCCTTATTATGCTGAAAGATTTTTTCTTCGGTAAGTATCTTTTGACTATCAAAAAGTATGACTTTTAAATGTTTTTTTACTGTTTTTACATTATTCAACCCATCACACCTCCGTATTTATCGAATTATATATAAATAATTTACATATAATTAGATTAAATATAGTATATATGAATTAGTAGATGGAATACATATAAAGTTTTAGTATAAAACTATTTTGAATATAGAACTATTTTCTCTATATAATAGCCACTCTATAATACCTGGTTTTTTTACATTTTAAAGGGTATTTTTTCAATATTCGACAAGTTTCTCGAATATAAAAACCGAATTTTTGTCGATCTTTATCATATTTTACGATACAATGAAAACTAATCCAAACTAATACTTCACTAGAGTCAGTTTTTCAAACATTTTAAATAAGTCAAAAGACGCACGAATTAAACCTCACTCCTCTTTACTAAATTAGGTTGCTAAAAAATGTAAAATTCATTCCTACTAGTTTTATAGTTATTATTATTTGATAAAAAACCTACTTTTAAGCACTAAAGGCCTATTATATAAAATACTATATAGGTCTTTATTCTGAACTCAGTATAATTGATTCATTTTTTCTAACCTAACTGAGATAATAAGATATATTAAGAAAGCTATAAATTTCTGAGAAATAAATGAATCACAAAAGTGAAACCATCAAAAGGCTTTTCGGGTGCTTTTATGAACCTTATTATAGAAATGGAGAATATCATATGTTTTGGACATCAACAAGAAAAAAGAAAGTTTTGGAAGCCACACTGGCCGAATGCCCTATATGCAACGAAGCAAATGAAGTTAGTCTTTGGAATCAGTTAGTATGTGATACATACGGAGATCATTCTCCAGACATTAGGACAGCAGCTTTGAATAAGAAGAATACTTTTCCATACCAGTGTCCCACATGTTTTAAAGGTTTTTCTGCACATCGTATTAAATTCAGTAAATCTAATGAGAATGGCTCCTTTGAAACCCAGGAATTTACATCGTCTTAATTTAACTTAAAAAGTGTCTATTTAAATATTCCTGGTCATTTCAGGCGTTATCTACATTACAAATGTTAGCGTTTTTGGAATAGTGCAAATGAGTGGTTAGCAAAAAATAAGTGGAGGAGTTCACGAACTTCCACTACCCTTAAAACTATTTATCGTCATTAAAGCATATTTAATCCTTGTTAAAGTGATTCTTTTTAACCTTAAGTATTCTCATCCAATACCACTTCTCTTAAAATATTGCTATTAGCAATACTTAAAAAGAAGGGCGTTCGTTCATACTTCCCCATCGTAATATTCAACTCTCTAACTTCAAAGTATCGAAACTCATCCGTATCGATTTCAGCTACCAACTCCAGCCCTCCACTTGAACCTCGTACATAAACGCATATAGTTAAGTCATCTTGTATATCATTAGTATTTACTAAGCCTGCTAAGGTATATGTCCCATTTGGATTATGCTGAACACAGACAGTGAAAACATCCTGCAATGTTTCAATCATTCTTCAAAAACTCCTTTGTATGGAAAGGCTAAACTATAGAAATTAGAAGATTATTATAACATTCCTCCATATACTTTTACAAAACCATCTTTACTATTATCGTTTAGCTTTTAAAGATAGATCTTATATTATATTAGAGAGACATGTAAGCGCAGGAACGGAAAGAAAATCATTTCTTTCAGCGCCTGCGCTTATTATTACATACAATATACACCCACGAAAAGGTGTGTGGAATAGATAAAATATAAATACTTAATTTTCTTGTACTTCATTGATAAAATAACTTGCTATATACTCCATCCATAGATCATGCCCTTGTTGATTAGGCATCCTTTCCCCATCTTCCATATAACCAAGTAAGTTATCATCATCAATACTAGGCCACGCTTCCCAATGATCAATATATTGAATTTCATTCTCCTCAGCGAACTCTGAAACAGTCTCTACATGTGTTGGATAATAGATCGTTTCATGTGCAGGTTGCGGTGGTTGAACAAATACTATTACCTCAGAATTTTCTTCTTTTAAAACATTTACCATCGTTTGTAAATTGGAAACGGTATCCTCGACTGGAACAATTGGACTCCCGTTATTGTCACTCCAATTAAAAGATTCAAGGATAACTACATCCGCATCTAACTCAGCAACATCAGTATGGTATCCCGCCTCAATAATTTCGTTACTAGTCAACTCATCAAAAGCTTGATTATTCACAGCAAACAAGTCTTGACCATAAACCGAGTTTAAATGAGACTCCAATAACTCTGGCCAGGGATCGACACCTTGATTTAATGAATCTTTATTAGCTTTAGAACCAAAAATCACAAGCTCTATTTCATCATTCTCTAATCCTTTTTCAATAATTATGGATTTTACGGAAGGCAAAAGTCCTTTTGTAAGTTTTTCCAGGTCCATCATACGAACATTATCAATATTGGACTCTTCTGTAGCGTTGCCATCACTCCTCGCCGATACATCCGTGTCAGCATTGGGATTATCTGTATCGTCCGATTCAGATAGTTCACCTCCGCTATCCCCTATCTGCTCATGTGCGGAAGCAGATATGTCTTCTAATTTATTGCTATAATATAATCTTCCAAAAATAATTGCACTAAGAGATAAAACAATAACAGAAATAAAAATTATTTTTTTCAAAAGCTTACACTCCTTCGACAAATCTTGTATTAATCTACAACTATTATACTAATTTCTTCATACTACGTATACAGAGAATATACTGCTTTTAATAGTCTCACAATTTTCTTCTCTTTGAAAACCACTCTGAGATTGTACTTTTTAATATCGCCATACTAACACCAAAAATCCCTCCAGCAGTATCCAGCATTACGTCCTCTTTCAAAGGGGTTCTCGTTGGAAGTAAAGACTGACGGAATTCATCCAGAGCTGCGTATCCTGTCACAAATAATACCGTTAAAACAATGGATAAAATTCTCTGTCTACAATACTTGTAAATAATTAAATAAAGAAAAAAACCTAATAAACTAAATAGAAAGAAGTGAGCACATTTCCTAATGACAAACTGTAAAAAATTTTCTACACCTAGGGTATGTACACTAATAGTTATGCCTGCGTAACTAAATTCAATATATAAAAGTAATGTTCTTAGCTTGTCAAAAGAAACAAATGCCCTGATTAATTCGCTGCTAGTTTCACTCCTCACTGCTATAAGGAAAAATAACAGGAAAAAAAATAAGAACATTGTTAGAAGAAATGATTTGATAGTTTTTTTACTTCCTTGTTCCTTTTTTGGTGCTAATCGATAGAAAACTAGAAACACACATAAGCCCAGACATGAAAAAACCAAAAAACCAAGCAATGGATTTCCTGTGATAAAAGTAACACCATGTTCTATGATGCCTTGGACAATATTTTTTAAAGAGGAAAGTGTGTTAGTTAAACTGTTCCTGTCACTAATTTCTTCAAGTATCGGACTTATATCCTGTTGTTCCGATCCCATAGAAGATGCAATAAAAATTGTTAATACAATAACCAACACTGCAAAAATATTAAACATGACTGCAAGTCACTTCCCTTATTTGTCTTGAGAAAGCTCGATTCTACTATCGTTACCTTTTCTGCTCTTTATCATGTTGATTCTCTCCTCGTTTAGCGGAAACTTCAATAAAAAACTTGTTCCTTTATTTGAGGTAGATTTAAGTTCCAGTTTTCCTTTATGATTATCCAAGATTCGCTGTGCAATCGTTAAGCCTAATCCAGTCCCCTGCTCTTTAGAGGTTTGGAATGGATCGAAGAGGGTATTCTGAACTTTTTCCGCGATACCAGGACCATCATCTTGCAAAAGTACAACATAGTCGTTTTTATCGATCGAGGATTTTATCGAAATTGTTCCGTTTCCATCCATTGCCTCGATACTGTTGCGAATTAAATTATGCAGTACTTGTTTGATTTGTTTCGCATCTACCAGCAGCTTCGTTTTATCCAGATTCACAAGGAAATCAATATTATTGTTGGTAGAGGAGCCTTTAATTAATGGAAGAATGTCTTGTATAATGTCCTCTAAATAAACTGCCTGTAACTCTGGAGCACTTGGTTTCGTTAACATCAACATCTCTTCAATAATCGAATTAATACGTTCAAGTTCTTTTTTCAGCAGTGGAAGATGAAATCTCTCATTGTCCTCTTTCGGTAAAGATTGGATCATCAAAGTTAGAAATCCATCGATTACCGCTAAAGGATTACGAATTTCATGTGCAGCTCCCGCCGACAATTCCCCGACTAAAGCTAGTTTTTCTGTTTGGTGCATCTTTTTTTCCATTTTTTCGGTTTCCGTGATGTCTAAAAAGTAAAAGATCTTGCCAATAACATGTCTGTCTCGATTCCAAAGATGCGTTTGGGATATGAGAAAAGAATGTTCCTTACCATTCATGTGAAATGGTACTTTTACATTCTGAAAAATGCTCATTGACAACATTTTATCCCAAAAAGCTGTGTTCCGATTGCTAGGTTCCTGTAAGATATTAATAAATTCACCATTATCTTTATCTAACAACTCTTTTGCAGTTGAATTTAAAGAAAAGTTTTTATTTTCACCATCGGAAGTGACGATCCCAACCGGTAATGAATTTAATATTTGTTCGTGATACGTTTTATCATTCATAATTGTTTCAAAAGACTCATGAAGCTCTCGTGACATATGATTTATTGAATTTGTTAAAGACTGTAACTCTACTTGATCCGTGACATCAAGTTTTAAGCCATATTCCCCCTTGGCTATCTGCTGCATTCTTACTACCATTTTTTCAAGAGGGCGAGTTAAATTACCACTGATTCGATAAGCAGCTGCAATTGCCAGAATAATCATTGGTATCATAATTGCTAATAACAGGCTTAGTGATTTGTTAATTATGCCAGAGAATCGGTCTGTATAAGAATCCATCGTTGAAAGAACTCTCTCCTTTGCGGCTTCGAGTTCTATCGTCATATTTTGATGCATTACGAGGTATTCTGATTCCACGTATTCTTTAGCAGCTTCCGTATCGCTATATTCAAGCAGACCCTGGCTATTGTTCTCAATCATAAAGTCTAATAAATCCATGTCACGTTGGAAATGTTCGATACCATTGGGTGGTGATCCCCGCTCTTTTGCAAAACTTTCACTGGATTGTTGGTGGTAATCCATATAGGTGTCAACAAAATCACAACAAAATTTATTTTCTAACGCATCGTTAACCATGTATTCTTTTACACTCAGCTGTTCTTCCCAGTGAGCAATCCAAACAAGTTCCGGAATCGTCTCCTGGCTTATGTTACCACTAACTTGATTCATTTCGTTAATCGATTGAATGAGAATGAATGAAAAGCTACTTAGTAAAATAATGATTATAAGAAGGATAGACAAAATTTTACTGCGTAACGTCATTTTTTTCAAAATACTTTTCATTATCCTATTCCACACTTTCTTTAAAACCTAATTTCACCAGAATAAAACTTCGTCTTTTGCATATCAATATAGTTTAACTCCTGCTCAGAGAACATCGGACCGAATGGGGCTAATTTAAAAATTTCGTCGCCTTCATCCAAAATGTTAACTCCAGGCTGTATTCCTTCTACTGAAAAATAATCCCTCATGATTACCATATATACTTGGGGCACATCATTAATCACACTAGTCAATACAAGATCCTTAGCCATATAGGATTGGTCTTCCACATATCCGATCACGAACACACCATGTTTTTTAGCGTGTTCGATAACATTTTGATTGAATGCATTTCCTTTAGAATAAATAACGTCTACATCCTTTTCCAACAATTGATCCATAACTTCTACAGCTTCATTTCCATCATCCCTGCTACCTGCCTCATAGTAATAGAGTTCAGCCTCTGGTTTATAATAGGAAATACCTTTTTCAAACTGAGGGTTATAATGTTCATCTATCGAATCTATGACTCCAATTTTATTTGTTTTCGTTTTCATTCCGGCAGCTAATGCCGCAAAGTACTCTATTTCTCCTTGATCAAATGTGTATACGGCTTGGTTCGAATGTTTTGAACTTCCATGAATCGTAACAAATGTCGATTCAGGTTCATTTTCAGCAAATCTATTAAATACATCCGAAAACTCCCGTCCATGGCCTATAATAAGTTGTGACCCCTCGTCCAAAGCTAGTTTCACTGCATTTTCTTTATCTTTGGGGTTCTTCAGTTCACTATAGAGCCTGGTATCGACAGGGAAATTCTCTTCTATTTTCATTTGACCAGTGTACGCCAGGCTTCCCCAGCTTTGATCGACAATTTTATCAGAGGTAAGTATCGATACTTTTGTTTGTTCCCCATTTGCTTTGCTTTGAGCCTCTGCACCATCCATCAAGAATATTTTGCTAGCTTGATAGACCATGATAACAACGAGGATAAATGTCACAATGACAGAAATCGACAATATTCTTCGAGGTTGCTTTGATGGATGCATACAATAGTCCTCCTTTATCAGATTACACTCCTTTAGTTTACTCGTTATCGTCGTGTCTGTCACTCATCTAATTCATTGAATTTCCTAGATATGATAAGGATTAGTCTCTTCTATTTTTCATGGCACGAGTAAATCTCTAGAACCTTTTTAAACGCTTTTTTTCGACAATATCTAAGCTCGTCGTTGCATACTTCAGCTTTTCTTTTCTATATATTATTGTAAAAAAACATTCCCTATATAGAAAAAAGGCCATTAAAAAAGTAACTGGATCAGACTTTTCCAGTTACTTTCTAATCATCCCAATTTAATCAATTGATTCCTGGATAAATATGTACGTCACAGCACGTTATTTATTGTTGGCTTCCTCATCTTGTTCCCAAGCGATTTTTAATGATTCAATGACTTTCTCTGCAATCTCTTCTTCTGTTTGTTCATCTGCATTATACTTAAGATGATGCTGGTTGTAATTGATTTGTCTGTCATAAAATAATTTCTCGATGTCATCTTCTGATTTCCCCTGAAGAATCGGGCGACTTTCTAAGAGTATATCGATTCTTTTTTTCCAAGATTCCCAGGACATCTCCAGGAAGTAAACAATCGTAGTTGATAAACAAATGTCCCGAATTTCTTTCTGGGTAAATGCACCGCCCCCAATGGAAATAATTTTACGTTTTTCTTTGCAAATACCAAGGGTCAATTCCTTTTCTTTTTCACGGAATGCTTTCTCTCCATGTTTCTCGAAAATTTCCGGTATTGTCATATTAAATTCTTTCACTATTTCTTCATCAATATCTGTAAAACTTCTCGATAGCTTCTCTGCAACCAACTCTCCAATTGTCGTTTTACCGACTCCCATAAATCCGATAAAAACAACATTTTTTTCTCGAGCAGATAAAGTCTGTTCCCCCATGTATTTCCCTCGTTTCAGCATTAAGTTTTAGTGCTTATTTTAATTTCACAAAGATTTCTTCATCGTATTAATTGCCGATCTCAACGTTTCAATCGGCATTTGGCCCGGTGCAGAGCTTTTTGCTCCAATCGCATAAGTAATCGTTGATCCGAATGCCCATCCTAGTAATCTAGTAATGGCCCCGCTCTCTCCCATTGAAATAGTGACGAGTGGAATCTTAATAGTTTTTGAAGCTTCATTTGTTACGTTTAATACGAGTAAAACATCATCTTTGCTTTGTGACATAACAGAAATTTTTACGAGATCTGCTTTAAATGATTCGGCTACTTTACATTTAGTCATAAGTACCTCTTGATCAGGTGTTCTTTCGAAATTATGATAAGACAGCATTAATTGAATCCCGCTCTGTTTCGTGATTTCTCTAACTTCCCCGATATTTTTTTCGCCATTTACTAACTCGTAATCGAGGATATCTATCTTCTTATTTACGGACACTTTTTCAAATAGCAGAAGTTTTTCATCCTCTGATAATGAAATTTTTTGTCCACCTTCTTTTTCTGAGCGAATCGTTAACAGAACAGGGGTTTCGGGAATTCCTTGCTTAATTGCAGCTAAAACCTCGTTTACCTTTTTTTCTTGATTTAGGTCTGTAAAAAAGTCAGCTCGCCATTCAATCATATCTGGCTTTTTTGACTTAATAAATTCAATTTCATCTTTAATCTCATGAAGATTTTTACCGATTAAAGGGACACAGATACTAGGTAATTCTTTATTTATCTCTTCATTATTCAACATATTTTTACTTAGATTCATTCTTATCATCCTTTATATAACAAATCAACCTTGTATAGTAAGTCCTGATTTCACTTTCCTGCTTTTATGCATTAAAGTTTACCTTATCACACGTAAAAAGGCAATATGACATTACAATGTTAAAAATTATATCAAATTGTTGTTTTAATGGATTTACCCGAGGCAGCACTACTACTAAATTGAGCAGTCCCACGGAAACTAGCCACCTAGAGTGGATTCGAGTACCTCTAGTTCAAATAAAATCCGTTTTTTTTAGTTAACCATTTTAGATTGTAAATAGTGCCACAATAGTTTCGTTGTCTCTTCAATCGATGACTGATGTGTTCGCTCATACGCATGAGAGGAATCAATTCCAGGTCCAATAAGTCCGTGAACAATATCGTTTCCTGCCCGAATCGCTGCTGATGCATCGGAACCGTAATACGGATAAATGTCGACCTTATATCCAATACCGTTTTCTTTCGCTAAGGCTACCAAACGTTTCCGCAACTCAAAGTGATAAGGTCCGCTCGCATCTTTTGCACAAATAGAGACGGTGTATTCGTCTGTGGTTTGACCATCGCCCATCGCACCCATATCGACTGCTAAATATTCGACCGTTTCTGGGGGGATATTTGAATTACCTCCATAACCTATTTCTTCGTTATTTGAAATCAGGAACTGGGTCGTATAAGGTAATTCTGTCTGATCTGTTTTAATTTGTTTGATTAATTGTAGTAAAATTCCGACACTCGCTTTGTCATCCAAATGTCTTGATTTAATAAATCCGCTTGGTAAGATTTGCGCACGCGGATCAAAAGAAACAAAGTCACCGATCTCAATACCCAGTGCGTGAACATCCTCTTCATTGTGAACTATTTCATCGATTCTTACTTCCATATTTGCTTGATTTCGTTTAGCTTCACCGGCATCTTTATATACATGTACAGAAGTTTGATGCATTAAAATTGTACCCGTATACCTTTTACCGGAAGACGTTTCAATCTGACAGTACTCCCCTTCGATCGCATTGAATTTAAAACCACCGATCAAATCGAGCTTTAGTCTGCCACTAGGTTTAATTTCTTTTACGATCGCTCCAAGTGTATCAACATGAGCCGTCAGCATACGTTTTTCTGCGGTTTCCTTCCCTGGAATCGTTGCAATTAGTCCTCCCTTTCGATTGCGTGTTGTTGTGACTTGCAAATCTTGCAAGAAATTTTCAACATATGTAATAACTTCATTTGTATGTCCAGAAGGACTCGGAATTTCCACCAATTCCTTGATTAACTCCATTGTCTTCATTATGTTCGGATAATTCATTGTACCTTCTCCAATCGATTGATGTTCTAGTTCCTTCTATTATATCAAACCTGAAGCTAAGGTTCACTGCAGGCATTAAGGTTGAATCATCCGAAGCGTCATCTCCTTCCAATATATGGGGGGTCTGACCCCTTTTTTGATCCGTTTTTTTAATTCCTTTTAATTTTATTTGTGATTAAAATCACAACCTTGGGTGATATACACGTGATACTATTTTATTGAAAACAGTTATCAATTAGAAAATAACATCTAAATACGAGGTGACTGTTCCTATGAAGGAAATTTCATTGAAAACATCCATTTTAGAATTATGTACAGCTCATCCTGATTTGATAAATATTATGAGAGACATAGGTTTTGTCAACATTACCAAGCCCGGAATGATTCAATCAGCCGGAAGAATTATGACTATCTCCAAAGGATGCCGAGCAATGGGGTTTTCGGTGGAAAAGGTTAGTAAACAGTTAGAGCAACAAGGATTTAAATTGACGGATTAAAGGAGGAGAAATCATGAGTGAAATAATCAACAACCGTGAAATGGATTCGCTGGAAAAAACGGAGCGACAAGCGTTATTGAAAGATATTATCAAAGAGCTGCATGATGGAAAAAATATCGAAGAGGTAAGAGCAAGGTTTGAGAAGGCTACTGATCATATAAGTGTCAGTGAAATTTCACAAATGGAACAGTCTTTAATGGAAGAAGAAGGCATTTCCGTGGAAGAAGTTCAACGCTTGTGTTCCGTGCATACCGCTGTATTTAAAGGATCAATTGAAGAGATTCACGCAGCAAATGAGCCTCAACTTCAGAAAGGACATCCTGTTCACACTTTTTTCCAAGAGAATAAAGAAATTGATCGACACGTTAATTTCAGACTAAAGTTACATCGGGATCAATATGAGAAAAGACAAGAAGAAGAGGTTATTTCTAAACTACTTACTGATTTGACCGAACTTCTAGAGATAGATAACCATTATAGCCGAAAAGAAAATCTCCTATTTCCTTACTTGGAACGGTACGGGATATTTGGTCCTACAAAAGTAATGTGGGGAGTAGATGACCGAATTCGTGCCACGATAAAGACAGCGAAAACTCAGTTAATCGAAGATCCTTTGAATACATCTGAGGTACTCCCATTGCTGGATGAAATCATCCACGAAGTATCTGAAATGATTTACAAAGAGGAAAATATCCTTCTACCGATGGCTGTCGAAAAACTTACCGAGGACGAGTGGCTAAAGATTGAAAAAGAAGGTGATGTGATTGGGTATACATTCATTGAATCTCCTGCTCCTTGGCAGCCTGAACGAGCCGATTTAACCGCTGATGCCTTTATGAAGGAAGGTGTCATTCAGTTGGAAACCGGGATCTTATCCGTGGAACAACTCGAATTGATGATGAATCATCTTCCGGTTGATATTACAATGATTGATGAAAATGATGTCGTCCGTTATTTTTCACACGGGAAGGAACGCGTTTTTCATCGCACTAAATCAGTCATTGGTCGAACTGTTCAAAATTGTCACCCTCCGCAGAGTGCTCATATAGTAAATGCACTTCTCGATGATTTTAAATCAGGCAAAAAAGATTTCGAAGACTTTTGGATTCCATTAAAAGATAAATTTGTTTTGATTCGTTATTTCGCCATTCGTAATGAGCAAGGTGAATACAAGGGTACTGTGGAATTCACTCAAAACATCAAGCCAATTCAAGAGATTACTGGGCAAAAACGGTTAATGTCTTAACTAACATTTCGAGGGGAATTGATGAGTTTCTTTATGATTAAAACTATATTCTAGGAGGAATTTGGTATGGCACAAACTATAGAAGATAAAGTGTATGAAGCGTTGGGAGAAGTACTAGATCCAGAAATACAGATGGATGTTGTGAATTTAGGCTTAATTTACGATGTGAAAATTAAGGATAAGAATGAGGCTCACATTAAAATGACACTTACTTCCATGGGATGCCCAATGGCTGGACAAATTATCAGTACAATGAAAGCAGTAGTGTTAAATTCTGTCGATGTGATTGATCATGTGGAGGTTGAGGTTGTCTAGAGCCCGGTTTGGAGCAAAGATAAAATGTCCCGATACGCAAAAATCGCGTTGGGAGTCACTGGATGACAAATAAAATACATTGAATAAAAGAACACCACACAGGATCTAACTAATAAGGCACTGAAGAATTAATAAGAAAAACTGTTTTGATAAACTTTGCATTTAATATATTTATTTTGTTGCTTTGTTATCATGAAAGGTTGTTTGAAAGAATTATCTCTCCCTTTCCATGGAGAATCCGCGAGCCTCCTCGAGCAAACTAAGTTTTGCGGGGTCTCGTGGATTCTTCCAAACAAGAATTTTTTATAAAGTCAGTTTACGTAATCGTTGTTGTTTCTGATAAGATGAATGAAAGAGCAAATAAACATCAACCATGTAGAAAGGCAGTGTTGATTTATTTTTTTTGAACAAATAACTCGAAGTAGCAAAAACGCCGACTTCCTACACCTTTTAACCATAAAAAAACCCCTGATTTCTAAAAATCACCACATCAGGGGCTCGTTCGTCCAGTTTTTTAGAATAATAAATTAAAAATAATTTGAGCACTTTCCGCTCGGTTAGCTTCACCTTGAGGCACAAAACGATCATTGCCCCGACCTTGAACAAGTTCAAGGTACGCAGCTTGACGAACATATTCCTGTGCCCATACACTAAGAGAATCATGATCAGCAAACCTCATATCGCCCGCTTCGCCAATCGATACATTCACCAACTCATACGCTCGAACGATCATCGCTGCAAATTCTGCCCGTGTGACCTCGGTCAATGGTTCAAACCCACCATTTCCATCCCCATTCGTCACGTGACGTGCCGATAATTTCTTGATTGTGTCAAATGCCCAAAAAGCTTCAGGGACATCATCACAGATCTTGTCGCATTCAAGGACAGCATATAGATGCTGAAGCTGTTCAGTGTCGTTGAGATCGTGTTTCAATCGACATCCCCACCTACATACTTTAGCTCTCCGTCCTCATGAACCTTATAAATCCCACTAAGATCACTATTTGTCTTAGTGTTTACTTTTAGTTTGATTCGAATTGGTTCTTCGAAACGATCGAGTGTTTTCGTGTTTCCGTCACTACCTATGATCGATAAGCTAAAATCAAACACATCGCCTGCCGATCGAATCTTCGCATGCTGTGATGCACTCTGTTCATCTAGAATAGATGAGATTGACTCTGTAGACTTCTGCGCAAAGTCTATTGAAATTTGCGCGTTTTTATCTGTTTCGTTCAAAGCTCGCAGTGATTCTAACACCGAACCTGGCACTTCCATCGAGAAATCATCCCGCTCAATGACGACGCGATTCTTGCCATTGATCGCTGCAGCATGAGCAGGAATCATTACTTTTTTGTCCGCTTGACCAATTGATACCTCAATTTTACCTTGATCATCTGCTTGTGGTGGAGAAGTTTTCTTCGCTTCTTTTTTCACCACAACGGCAGTTAATGGATCTATCTTAATTTGATCCGATGAAAGCTCAAATCCACTTGGATCTTTCACTTTTTTCAGACCTGATTCATTCCCATCGACGAGGACTGTTCCTTGAGTTAGATCATCTTCCAAAGTCAACGTTCGTTCCTGATTATCGGTGTTCACAAAAACAAAGTAGGTTTCTGAGTCATCAGATGAAACAGCTTTAAATCCGAGAATCAAGTCTTCCTCTTTCATTTCTGGTGCGTCAATGAGGGAGACGTTGTCTTCAATCTCATCTATCGTTCCTAATCGGAATGCATCAGTAGAGCGTCGCAATTCAATCAATCCTGTTGTATATTCACGAGTTTGATTAGATATTGGGAACGCTTCTTCATCCGTCGCCTTGTCCCAATCGAACATGTTGATTGCATCTGTCGAGTCGTAGGAATCATGAATGAAATACGGGTATTCAAACGGTGTCCCGTCTTCACTTTCCATATACGTTGACTTATAAGGTGCTTCAATTGTATCAGCACGGAACTGTTTCGTACGTCCAAATTCCTGACCGGCATGAATGAATGGTGTTCCTTGTGATGTTAACAGCATCACGTTTCCTAAACGGATCCGTTGGTGAATTTCTTCCTCGTGATGCGCAGGATCCTTCTTGATTGACTGGGCAATCACATCATGCAATGTCAAGTTGTCATGAGCCGCAATGTAAGGGACAACATCACCTGGATTCGTCGCTGTAAAATTGTGCGGATTAGCCGTAACATTATCAAAAATTTGCTGAATGCTTCGAGCGCCGCCAGTTAAAAATCTAGGCTGACCTTCGCTGCCGAAACCAGACTTCAGCTCATTTCTGAATTCATCGGAAAACGAACCAACGGATTCTGTCTGTGCCATCCAGTCCTGGTCAGCAGGCACGACATCCCCACCGTTTTCATCACCGGCAAACGTTCTCCAGCCTTCCCCGATCATGACGATATTCGGGTTCGCTTCTTTCGCTTTATCATAGGCGATTTGAATGCTTTCTGCATCATGGTCCCCCATCATATCAAAACGGAAGCCGTCCACTTTATATTCCTCCACCCAATGCATGATCGAATCAACAAGAATTCGTCGAGACATGTCATGGGTTGTTCCGAGTCGTCCACCCCCAAAACTTGTGCGGGACGTCCCGTCAGCATTCATGAAATGATAGTATTCCGGTTCAAGGTTTTCAAAAATCGCTTCTTGAGCCGTGTGATTATATACGACATCTAGTACAACACCCATGCCGCGAGCATGAATTTCATCCACGAGCATTTTGAATTCTTCAATCCTTTTTTTAGCATCGTCCGGATCTTCCGAATACATGCCTGTTAAAGAGAAATAACTGTGTGGATCATAGCCCCAGTTATAATTGTTATCCGTGGAATCATAGTCGAGCATTCTTTCCCCGTTGTTGAATTCATCGGCGAAGAAATAGCTCATCACCGGAAGCATTTGTACGTGTGTCACGCCCAAGTCTTCGATGTAATCGAGTTTTTCAACAAAGGAAGCAAAGGTACCAAACTGGGCTTCTAATTCCTCATCAATATCGGGATCCGAGGTGAAATCTCGTACGTGAATTTCATAAATGATCGCATCTTCCCGTTTTTCAAAGCCATCGATCTCGGCAAATTCAAGTTCTGGACCAATCTCAGATGGATCGACAATCGCTGCTTTACCAATTGGGACATTATCAACGTCGGCACTATCCCACGTTGCCATCGAAGAAGCGTAAGGATCTAATGCCAGCACCGATTCTCCATCACGTTCAATGTTGTAGTGGTAGTAGTAGCCTGTAAGATCTGCAACACCTGTGTTTGCTTCGTCAAGTGTGACTTCCCAAACTCCGCGATCACCACGCGTCATCTGCACATCGTCTTGAACAACTTCGTACTGGTCATCCCGGTCATACAGAACAATCGAAACACTGTCTGCACTCGGTGACCACACTTTTAACGTCGCCGAATCATCTTCGTGAAGTTCCACGCCTAAATCTCCTTCATACGCGTACAAGTCATCTTTGAAGCGCCATCCTTCTTTCACGGATATACTGTTATCGATGAATGTCACGTCATATGGAGTCGCCTCGACGTCAAAGCTTCCTTTTATCGTGACTGTCTTTTGGTCGTCGTTTTTCACCAAGCTATCAAAGGCGACATCGGCCCCATCCTTGTCTTGGATCTGCACTCTGTCGGTTAACTCTTCCTGTGAAAATTTTTCCGTCGATGAAAAACGCAGTTCCATCTGTTCCTTCGAGAGAAGTTCTCCACTTTCAAGTCCTTCTTCCAAAACATAGTAAGGATTCGAATACACGGTGAGATCTCCTTCACGGACGAATATGTGATCCGTTTCCTGCAATCCTGAAAAAGTCATGTCATCCGTTTGATCACCAGTATCAGGATTCAAGAAAAGAAAATTAATTTCCTCCGCATTTTCGATCAGCTCCAAGTCGATGAAAGCACCGTGTTTCCCAACTTGGTCATCGGAGAAAGGATGCGCTCCTGTAGGCCAATCCGTAGTCGCTTCCAAGACATCTCCCCACGTCCAAACTCTCCATGGCTCGTAGGCCTGATCTTCTTTTTCATAATGAACTCTTACGGTATTGTCAGGTAGGTCAACTGGCTCAATGAATGACACATCGCCTTCCTCAGAAAGCCAAATTTCATCCATGTCCGGAGAAAGCAGCTTTAGACTCACATCTCCAGTAAGATTATCGCCTGCTGGATTATTCACGAGCAAGTTCATTCTTGTCGCGTCCTCGATGAGTTCCACGTCAACATACGCACCATAATCCGTTGTGCCACCTTCAGAAAACGGCATGGAATCAAGCGGCCAGTTTTCGCTATTTGACGGTTGTTGCACATCTCCCCAAATCCATAACCCAAGATCTGAAAAATCATTGCTTTCTGTTTCATAGTGAACTCTTAGTGAGTCATCACCCACTACTTCATCTTCTTCGTCTCCAGCGCCTTCTTCACCAGCACCTAAAATATTGCCACCAGCTGCTGTTAAAAGAACTGTTCCACCATCTGCCATCGCTGGCATCGGAATCTTCACTTCTCTTTCGCTGTTCGTTTCATATGTTTGACCATCATAATGGTTGGTGACAATCACGCCCTCTGCATCGACGTTCACCGTCACCTGTTGTTCGGCTTCTGATACGTTCAAACCAACATACACACTGTCATACTTATATGTGCGGTCGAATAAGAGGAATTTTTCCTCATCTGATCCACTAATATGACTTCGTTCGCCTCGAGCAAAAGTTTCGGAGTGTTCGCCACGAAAAGCGAGAACCTTCTGGTAATGCGCTAAAATTTCATTCCCTTCCACGTTCTCCCAATCAAGGTCATACCGATTGTCATAGTAAGGCCAATTGTTCGCTCCAGAATGACCGAGTTCTTCTCCGTAATAAATCACCGGTTGTCCTTTCGCCGTGATTTGAAGAGCAGCCGCCACTTTCAGCATCCCCTCATTTCCATCCACTTCGTGGGAAAGGAAACCTGGTTCATCATGACTACCGAGGAATTGCCCCAGTGTCGCTGTATTATCTAATCCGGCATTTCTTTCTTCCAGATCTGCGTTCACACTTTCAAGCTGCCCTTGCACAAAATCTTTTGCACTTGTTTTAAAGCCGAAATCAAGCAAGGAATCCATTGTTCCACTGTTCAGGTAGCCTTGATCATCATTTTGATCCGCTCCCCAAGACTCCCCAATCATTTTGAAGGAAGGCATTTCTTTCGTTAACTCATTTTTAAACTGCTGCCAAGTTGTATCATCGACGTGCTTCACCGTGTCGACACGGAAGTAGTCAATCGAGTTACCAGCCGGTGTTGTTGATCGCTCTAACCAACTCGTTTGCCAATCGATAAGCGTGTCACGAACACTAGGATCTTCTGTTAAAAAGTCCGGTAACCCGGATAACTCCATCGTTAAGTCATTCGAACCAGACTCTTGACGGATCATCCCTTCAAATCGGTCGCGATCTTCTGCCGTCGGATAGCCAACAGGCTCCTCTCCTTCAGGAAGAACGTTTACCCCATAACCCGGGTGATTCAAAACGACGTCAACCATAATTTTCATGTTACGGTCCGCTGCTTCATCAATCAGTTCATGAAATTCTGCCAATGTTCCTAAATGAGGATTCAGTTTCTCAAAATCACTTGCCCAGTAGCCGTGATAGGAAAAATAAGCATCGTCCTCACTATCGAACGACACGTCATGTCCGACATTCTCCACAATCGGGTTAATCCAAATCGTGTTAATCCCTAAATCTTCGAGGTAATCAAGGTTTTGGGTAATTCCGGCAAAGTCTCCGCCTTGATACGTTCCTCGATCGTTTTCATAGTTCTCATAGCCAATTCCATAAGGATCATTGTTGTCCGGGTTTCCATCCGCGAAACGGTCGGTCAACATAAAGTAAATCATCGCTTCATCCCAGTCAAAATCGCCATTTTTATCTCCGCGAGCTTCCACATTGACCATTGCGGTCCCGGTATATGTACCGAAATCTTCATCCACAACGGTGATCGCAATCTCTTTTTCGCCAGGTGCCATATCATGACGAACGGAAATGGACACTTCCTTTGAATCTGTTTTAATTTCTCTCTTGCTCGTCCCGCCCAGCTCACTTAAGTCAGCATAAATTGCCTCAATACCGACATTATCATTGTTTTCAATCTGAACCGAGAGTACTGCATTCTCGTTGTAATGAAGGGACGAGCCCACATCACCAGTCACTGAAAGGTCAAACTCACCATCCTTATATTCCACTTCTTCTACCGTCGCGACGAAGTAAGGGTTCGTATACACCTCAGCATCGCCATCTCTTATAAAAATCTGGTCGTGATTCTCTAAGCCATCGAAACTCATATCGTCTGACTGATCCGTACCATCTTCGCGATTAACAACAAGGAAACCAATTTCCTGCGCCGCTTCCACGAGATCAAGATCTACGTATGCGCCATATTTCCCTGTTTGCTCATTGGAAAACGGCTGCGCATCCTGAGGCCACTCAGTAAATGTTCCTGCTGCTGCTCCCCAAGCCCAAATTCCCCATGGCTCGTAGCTCTTATCTTCACGATCATAATGAATCCGAACCGTATTTTCCGGTATTTCTGCAGGTTCAACGAGAGAAACCTCTCCTTCTTCAGAAAGCCAAACTTCCGTCATGTCTTCTGAAAGAAGCTCCACCGCAACCTCGCCTGTCAGGTCATCACCTGCACTGTTGTTCACGAGCATACCAACGTTCGATGCCCCTTCCACTAAGTCGATATCAACAAAAGCCCCATAATCCGTTGTACCGCCTTCTGAGAAAGCTGTTGCTGCATCCGGCCACACGCCCGCATCTTCAGATTTTGTGACAACATCTCCCCAAAACCATACACCCAATCCTGTAAAATCATTGTCTCCAGTTTCATAATGCACTCTTAACGTATTTTCTGGAATCTCTTCCGTTGCAGAAGCTTGTCCCTCATTTTCTTCGGCCTTTACGGTCTGCCTCACCAAAAATGTCGGCAGCAAGCTCATGAGCATGATAACTATCATAAACATGGCCGTATAACGCTTCGTTTTATGCTTCATCAATGATCCTTCCACTCCTTAAAATAGATTCATAAATAACTTATCAATTATGACTCTTCAACTAGCAGCTAAAGCTAGTAAACTACGCTAACAACTACATGTATCCCCCCTTTATAATCCTATCCTAGTACTTTGTGAAACCGTTTGCACAAATAGCTAAAAATAAACACCGTTTGTTTCTCCAAAAAATTCTGAACCCTTGTGCAAACGCTTTCTCTGTCCATATAGTACATTGAAATTCCAAAAAGATCAATAGTTTTTGGATTTTTTATCTACTAAGGACCTTCCAAAATATAAAAAGACTATCTTCCCTTTACCTTGTTCTAGTTTTAAATAACAACTCTAAGAAGCGAAGGTGGTGACTCCTTCTGGCAAGCAACTGCTGAAGAATCCACAGGACGGTCTTTGTCCTAGGAGGCTGAAGAAGTTGCCCGTGGAAAGCGTCCGCCCAGAGTCGATTCGAGCCTCTCTGTTCGATGAAAACCAACAATTTAAAATCAAGAAATTTGTGAATTCTTACCTGTTAAAATAGGAAAACATATAAATTTTGATACAATAAAATAACCTGGTAGTGGCTTCACTTTCCGCCCGCCCATTAGGAAAAAAGTGCTCCTAATGGGCTTAAAAAACTACGGAAGCTTCGTTCATTGCATCAAAGGACACTGAAAAAGTAAACATTGACTTTTTCAATGTCCTTTTCTATTAGGGGTCAGACCCGCCATAAATTCCCATATTCTAATCATTTAATTCCCCTCTTATCATCTAATTCAGTGAATTGAAAGTCTTATTCCTATGGTATTGATTTGCAGTTTAAGTTACTTATTGATACTTTTTTAACATTCTCAAAGTTTATTCTATGTCAAAATATATGTTAGAGGGTTTTATCCTATATTCATGTTTATGTGAACTTTTATCAAAATACTCGAAGAATACCGCGGAAAGCGTCAGCCTGGAGCGATTTGCAGTACTTATCCTTTGAAGTAAAACAACTGGTTTTTTAAATTATGTAAGCGTTCTATATAAATTCTTTATTAGTTCCAAAATAACAAACTAGAACAGAGGAGGATACACAATTGATAGACTTAGAAATAACTAATTTAACGAAGGACTCTGTATCATTGAGTTGGTCAGCTCACGAGGAAGCAGATGTATACCGTATCTATTGGGCAGACAAGGACACGGAAAAGATGAGGTATAAGCATATAGAAACAACCACTGGTACTTCCCATACCTTTAAACGATCCACACATAAAAAGCATTACTTTAAAGTTGCTGCGGTCATAAATGAGAAAGAGGCAGAGATCTCTGAAACAGTTGTTTCTGATACGAAGAACGAATTCAACATCCAACTTGAGAATTTGGATCGTGGATTGGTTGCCATTCCTCAATCGCAGGGGACTTTTCTGAGCTGGAGGCTGCTGGGCCATGAAGTTACAGGATTTTCCGAGAATGGGATGACAGGGGCTGATTTCAACGTATACCGGGATGGTAAAAAGATTGCTTTCATCAAGAAGAGTACAAACTTTTTAGACGTGGATGGTTCCTCAGCAGCAGAGTACTCTGTAGCTGCTGTTGTAGATGGTGAGGAGCTTGACGTATCTGATTCCGTTACTCCTTGGGAAGAGGAATACTTTGATCTTCCCCTGCAAAAACCAGCTGACGGAATCACTCCAGCCGGAGAAAAATATACGTACCATGCAAATGATATGAGTGTTGGAGATGTTAATGGTGATGGTCAATACGAGTTCATTGTAAAGTGGGATCCTTCTAATTCAAAAGATGTCTCCCAGGTTGGATACACCGGTAACACCTATATTGATACATACACTTTGGATGGAACACTTTTATACAGAATTGATTTAGGTGTGAACATCCGGTCAGGTGCACATTATACTCAATTTCTTGTTTATGACTTTGATGGGGATGGTCGAGCAGAGCTAATATTCAAGACCGCTCCCGGAACAAAGATTATCCACTTCGATAAAAGTGGCGAGATTAGTACCGAAAAGTATATTACCATCCCGGAAATAGATAAAGAAGCCGGTTACAGTCATGACGATGATTATCGGATGAGTAATGATGACTATCTCGAGTATTTGACGACCTTGTTTATGGGGTGGCATAAACACGAGGAAGTTGTTCGCGGCCAATGGCCTGAAAAACTAGAAAACTGTTTTGGAATAGCGGAAAAATATGAGTACCCTTTATCTCGAGAAGATGCTCAGACTCTAGTAAAATACTTCATAGATGAGTATGCACCAAGTAGAAGTGAAAATAACCACCTTCGCAGTTTTGAAGGATTTATTGTTGAGGGACCGGAGTATTTAACTGTATTCGATGGGGCAACTGCTGAAGAATTAGACACTATTCATTATAAACCTGGCCGTCACGATGACGGACTCATGTGGGGAGATTATGCATTGACACGGATTGAGCCCGGTAACAGAGTAGATCGTTTCCTTGCCGGAGTTGCTTACCTTGATGGAGAGCATCCATCTGCCATTTTTGCGCGAGGCTATTATACTCGTACAACTCTCGTATCCTATGACTGGGATGGTGAATCGTTACATGAGAAATGGTATGTGGATAGTGGCTGGACTCCAATGGATAATCCATTTCATGCTAATCCGCATGGTGTTGATGGAACCGATGAATTGTATAAGAGTATTACTACGCAAGGGGCACACTCATTAAGTATCGCAGACGTAGATGGGGACGGAAAACATGAAATCATCTATGGCGGTGCAACTATTGATCATGATGGTTCATTACTGTACAGTTCACGGGATATCATGCCCGAGGAAAGTGCGGCTCCTGGTACAACTGCAAAACTTGGTCATGGTGACGCACTGCACGTAGCCGATATTATTCCAGATAGACCCGGGCTTGAGATTTTCATGGTCTTTGAAGGTGGATCGTGGGCTCCTTACGGATATGCCTTAAGAGATGCCGAATCCGGGGACGTTCTTTATGGTGGATACACCGGAGAAGACACAGGACGCGGAATGATCGGAGATGTGGATCCTAATAACCGCGGTCTTGAAACATGGGGCGAAGGTTTGTGGACAGCAGATGGCAAATTTATAAGCGATGCTATGCCTGGTACAAATATGAATATCAAATGGTCCCCAAATATGACGACACAAATCGTGAATGGTTCAAAAGAGGAAACACCCACCATTGATGATTGGCAGAATGGAACTGTACTTACCACAGAAAATACACGGGCCAATAACGGCACGAAGGGGAATCCATCATTAGTTGCAGATATTTTTGGTGATTGGCGAGAAGAACTTCTCGTACGTAAAACAGATAGTTCGGCGATTCGTATCTATTTAAACACCGAAGAAACCGACCGGAAGCTTTACACCTTAATGCACGATGCACAGTACCGCACTGGAATTGCCTGGCAAAATGTCACGTACAATCAGCCGTCTTACCCCAGCTTCTACTTTGCATCAGATACAGATTGGGAATACGTACCTGTTCCTAACGCCCACTATCCAGGAAAAACGCAGGGCTAAAAATCGTGAATCACTAAAAACCAGGTCCAATTAAGGGCCTGGTTTTTTCATTGGACTAGCGAAAGCGTCCTCCTTGAGAGGATTCGAGAACCTTTATTCTAGGTAATGATTTAATCTTTCAGAAAACACCATTGATGAATATACAGGAACCCAATGTTAATATTTTGTATTAACTGGAAGTCGAACTAGTATATTGACATCCTATCTGTCAATACATTATACTGAACCATAGAAATAGTATGTATAGCAACTAATTAGTTTAATGGGGGATTCCTTTGAAATTATCTTTTCAAGACTATATTAGTATAAAGATACATCAGACAGATTTGGACCTGACAAGTTATATTAAGTCAAAATTAGAACCTTATAACCTGGCACCAGAGCAAAATTTAGTCATGATGTTACTTTGGGAAAAAGACGGTTTAACCCAAAATCAATTAGCCAAAGCACTCAATAAAGACAAAACTAATATTGCGAGAATGATTTCTAACCTTGAGGGTAAAGGTTTTCTAAACAGAAGTAAGTGTCCGAACGATCAACGTTCGATGGAAATATATCTTACTTCCTGTGGAAAAGAATTAGGGAATCAAGTCATTCCAATTTTAGAAAACTTTAATAAAGTGGTGTGTAAAGGTATTTCAAAAGAAGAACTTAAAGAGATGGAAAGATTACTTCATTTAATGAATCATAACGTCTCGACAATAATTTGATCAAAGATTTGATCTTTTTTAGTTGCTATAACAACTTTTTTAAAATGGGCTCTGTTATTGTTTCGTGGGATTTTGAAATAGTATCGCCGGCGTCCTTCGGGAGTCTTGCGGATTTCCCTCAAATCAATCATAAAATTTAATAGATCCAAAAATTAATCGGAGGTTTTTATTCATGGCAAAGGTTTTATTTATTAAAGCAAATTCACGACCAATTGAACAATCAGTAAGTGTGAAATTGTATCACACATTCCTAGATAACTTTAAGAAGGCTAACCCGGAAGATACAATTACTGAACTTGATTTATTTGAGGAAAATCTTCCTTATTATGATACAGATAAAATTAACGGTATGTTTAAACTAGCTAACGGTATGGAGTTAACGCCATCTGAAAAAGCAGCATCAGATAACGTCTCTAAATATTTAAACCAGTTCCTTGAAGCTGATAAAGTTGTTTTTGCTTTCCCACTTTGGAATTTCACTGTACCAGCTGTGTTACACACGTACTTTGACTACTTAGCGCAAGCCGGAAAAGTGTTCCGTTACACAGCAGAAGGTCCTGTAGGATTACTTCCTGACAAGAAAGTCGTTCTCTTAAATGCACGTGGCGGCGTCTATTCTGAAGGTCCAGCACAGTCCTCTGAGATGGCTGTAAACTATGTAAAAACAATGTTAGGCTTCTGGGGCGTTAAGGACATTTCAACCGTTATTGTTGAAGGTCACAATCAGTTCCCTGACCGTGCAGAAGAAATTACAAATAATGGTATTAAAGAAGCAGAAAAATTAGCACTAACTTTTTAAGCTTCTATGTTGAATACTATAAGAAAAACGGCATAGCCGTCTTTTATTAAATACAGCGTCAGCTTCCACCGCCATCTTTTAAGTATCAAGGGTGGGTTTCCCTTGATACGCGCGGTGTGAAGCTAGCTGCTAATTTTATAAATTCTTATCTCTTAAAAAAGCTATCAACGAAAGACGTTGATAGCTTTTTTGTTTTGAACAGGAAATATATGGGGGGGCAGACCCCTTTTAATTAAGGAGACGGTATTTCCGGGACTCTTTTAATGAGTCGGCTGATTGATTTATTAGCTTCGTGTAAAACGATCTCTTTATCAAGTGTTTTCATGATACGGTTTTCCATTACTACTTTCCCGTTAATAATGGTTGTTTCCACATCTGCCCTCGTCGTAGAGTATACAATTCGGGAGATCGTATCAACATCATAGGACGGATACATGTGAAAATCATTCAGATTCATAATATTCAAATCAGCTTTTTTTCCAACCTCTAAACTGCCGATATCATTTTCCATGCCCATTGCCTTAGCTCCATCGATTGTCGCCATTTTAAACACTGTTTTTGCATCCATAGCCGTGGGGCCATGAACCGGTTTTTGAATGAGAGCGGCCAACCTCATTTCATTAAACATATCTAAATTATTGTTACAAGGGGCGCCGTCTGCTCCAAGGCTGACACATATATGGGCATTTAATAGATCCGGAATTTCCGCAACCCCGGAAGCCAACTTTAAGTTAGATCCTGGGCAGTGAGTGACATTCACTCTTTTCCTTTGAATGATTTGTTTCTCTTCCTCACTTAACCAAACACAGTGAGCTAAAATTAATCGCTCATTCGCAAGTCCAAGATGATCCAGGTAAACAACATTTCTCATTCCTGTTTCGGATTCTACAATCTCAATTTCTCCTTTATTTTCAGACGCATGAGTGTGAACATAAACGTGATGCTTTTTCGAAAGATCACTCACTTCTTTTAATAGTTCCTCCGTACACGAAACAACAAATCTTGGGGAAAAAGCATAATTAATTCTTCCGGCATCCTTCTTATGCCATTTCTCCATAAGATCAACACTTTGTTGAATCGATTCACCCGTTTTTTCCTGTAATGCTAGCGGGACCTCATTACCTTTGTCCATCATAACTTTACCTGACAATGCACGAATTCCCGTACGCTCAATCGCCTGAAATGCAAAATCAGTGTGATGAACCGTCTCCATATCTACAATCGACGTTGTGCCACTTTGGATTAATTCGCCGATCCCCAGTAATGCGGAGTAATAGATCGACTCCTCGTCATGGGCAGCTTCAAGTGGCCAGATCCGCTTCTTTAGCCAATCCATCAGTTCTAAGTCATCTCCTTTTCCGCGAAAAATTGTTTGACAGAGATGAATGTGCGTTTGAATAAAACCAGGTGTAATGACACGGTTTGTTGCATCGATCACCTTATCGGCTTCAGGATAGTGCAGGTTTTTTCCAATCTCCCTAATCGTATCGTTTTCTATAAAAACATCACCGATAAATTGCTCATCGTAGGCGTTCATCGTAATAATTTCAGCATTTTTTATCCATATTGTCGTCATAAATGTTCCTCCTATAGTAATGTTTTTAGCAGAAAATCGTACAGCCTCTTTTATTTAAAATGCTTTCTAAACCTTAACTATTTTGAAAAGATCAAAATAGCTCTGTTCAAAAGCTAGAACAATCTCTATAACTAATAAGTATAAAAAAACTACGAAGAAGATGCTTGTTACGCACCTTCTTCGTAGTTAGGAAATCACGGCTCCTATTAGAAACCCTCAAGCCATATTTTTGAGGTTATACGAAGTTGACTTTTTATTTGTTATTTTTATACT
This sequence comes from Salipaludibacillus neizhouensis, assembly GCF_002886185.1. Taxonomy (GTDB): domain Bacteria; phylum Bacillota; class Bacilli; order Bacillales; family Salisediminibacteriaceae; genus Salipaludibacillus; species Salipaludibacillus neizhouensis. Next base: position 1,098,751 of record NZ_KZ614147.1, on the reverse strand, counting down.
AGTTATTTTTTATACTAAGCGACATCCTAGGTATAGAACAACGACTACGTAAGATAATGAGCCATTTTTTTTGCAGAAGTGAAGTCCTCCGGTGTATCTATATCAAAGGAGATAAAAGGATCCTTCACTTCCATGGCTTCTTTCCTCACTGTTTTCATCTGTTGCAGTCCTCCCCTGTCACCTGATATGTCCGACAAGGATAACGTTTGAATATTCCCCCAATAAACTGGATGTCCAGGAACTTCTTTAAAGCACGGTTGTATCACAAATCCAGCTGCCTCTCGCTCAGACTTTGAAGCTCCATGCTTGAAAATCGCAGCTATCGTAGTATCGAGAATAAACGGCTGATCCCCTAGAAATACCATGGCTGAGGAAATAGACGGTCGCACGTTTCGGAGACCTGTAAGAAACGATGTACTTTGCCCTCGCAGGTAATCTTCATTAGTCAGCCACTGCACCCTTGCAGAATCAATCTTAGTTTTCCTTTTCAGTGCATCCGCTTCATGTCCTACCACTAAGATGATTTGTTCAAATGGATGTTTCTGGACTTGATGAATCACACGTTCAAGAATATATTGTCCCTTTAATGGCAGTAGTTGCTTCGGTGTCGCATTTTCCATTCGAGAACCTGTGCCCGCCGCCAATATCACCGCACATACAGATGACTTTTTCTTCTTTAACAAACGACAAGGTTTCCGAAGTTCTGTCGTGCCCGCAGGTTTCTAACTTGGATCAGTTCTGCGATGACACTTATACTGATTTCCTCTGCACCATCTGCATAAATATCGACACCAATGGGGGAAGAAACAAATGCTGGGATAGGATTGCCATCCAGTAATCTCGATGTTCGTCGCGTCGGACCTAAAACACCCAAGTACGCTAACTCATTCTGAAAAGGCAACAGATTCTGTAAAATAAATTTATCCCTTTCAAAACTATGCGGGAGAATCGATCCCATACCAATTACGGCCTCTGGGCAGGTATGACAGCAGACGTGGCCAGCGATGACACTGTCTTGGATGCTATGTTCAATACTGGAATTGTTGGATTTAAAGGATTTTTATCGGAAAGTGGGATTGACGATTTTAAGCGTCTCGATAGACAAGCCTTATCACGTGCGATGGCGTATTGCGGTCAAAAAGGAGCCGTTCTTGCCCTTCGCGCAGAATGGGAAGATACGATCAAACAATTCGCGCATCCCATCCGTCAGACCGATCGAAAGGATGTTAGTGCTTTTCTTGACAGCAGGCCCGTTGACGCAGAATTGAAAGCTGCAGAACTAGCCATGGAAGAGGCAGCAAAGTACGGGACAAAGGTACATATCGTCCATGTCAGTCATCCGAAAGTAGTGGAATTAATCCAATCAGCCAAAAAAACAGGTGTCGATGTTTCCCTTGAAACATGTCCACATTATTTAATTTTTAACGAAGAAGATTTTATTCAACAAGGTCCCTTGCTAAAATGCGCACCGCCACTTCGAGACTCTGATTGTGTCAATGGGCTCTGGGAGAAGGTCAAAAATAAACAGATTGATTGTATCAGTTCCGATCATTCCCCCTGTCCTCTTTCGATGAAACAAGCAGGCAACGAAAATATTTGGGAAGCATGGGGAGGAATTCAAGGCGTTCAGTTTGGAACAACAGCCTTTTTAAGTCAGGCAATGAGCCGGGGTCTATCTCTAGAGGAGGTCCTCCCTATGCTAACTGCCAATGTCGCCTCCCGTTTTCCGAGCTTGGAAAAACAAGGTGAAATAAAAATCGGCAATCAAGCGAACCTAACAATCTATCATTCCGACAGTAAAACAGTTTTCAAAAAAGAAGACATTCTTTTTCGCCATCCATATTCACCATATGTCGGTCAAGAAGTCCAGGGAAACGTTGAAGCTACAATTGTGAATGGGAATCTTGTTTTTGATCGTGAAAAAGGCATGCTATCTGACCCATTTGGTAAAGATATTTGTGCGATGTAGTTTCGTAGCTGAAACGTTTCTATTTCCGCAGCCCGTGACAATTGCCGTCAATCCTAGTAAGTTAGAGGAAACACATGTATTTGCTAGAATTAAAAAGGAGGAATATCATGACAGATACCTATCAAGCTTTTGTCGATAAAAACAAAGTGATCCAACCAGCTAAGGAAGGAAGTCTCTCAGGGCTGAGCTTCGCTGTCAAAGATGTTTTTCATCTAGAAGGAATGAAAAACTCTGCAGGTAATCCTGATTGGCTCCGCACTCATGATGCTGCAAAGGAGACTGCTCCAGCTATTAAACGCTTACTGGAAAACGGTGCTAAGCTAGAAGGAACAACGATTACTGACGAGATCATGTACAGTTTGCAAGGGGAAAACTTTCACTACGGAACACCGGTTAACCCCCGCGATCCTACTCGCATCCCAGGAGGTTCTTCCAGCGGATCAGCAGTCGCGGTTGCTGGCAATATCACAGACTTTTCGTTAGGAACCGATACTGGAGGATCTGTTCGGATCCCATCGGCTTATTGCGGTATTTATGGCTTTCGACCAACTCATGGGAATGTCCCCATCGAACATGTCATCCCTTTAGCCCCATCTTTTGACACCGTTGGCTGGATGGCAAGGGACGCCAAGACGTTAAAAGATGTAGGAAAAGTTCTCCTCGATAATCAACAAATTTCTGGGGCTTTTTCACGAATCCTTTTTAGTAAAGATACGTGGGAGCTAGCCGACGGTGATACTCAAAAAGCATTATCTCCTTCTTTTTCTTTATTAGAAGAGCTTGCTGACGAACCTTCTTGGGTGGAGCTTGCCAAAGAAGGATTACCCTTTTGGGCTAACGCTTTCCGCATTATTCAGGGAAAAGAAATCTGGGATGCACATGGGGATTGGGTGAAAGCTGTCAAACCTGAATTTGGACCTGGAATTAAAGAGAGATTTGAAATGGCGAGTCATCTTACATCAATGGATGCCAATCCACAATTAAAGCTGCAGGATCAAATTCGAACAAAACTATTTGAGTTATTGAAAGACGATGCTTTATTGATTCTTCCTACGGTTCCTGGGGAGGCTCCTATGTTGAATTTATCTGGAGCGTTAGTCGAAGCGAGACGAAAACAAACACTTCAACTATCCTGCATTGCCGGATTAGCCGGTCTGCCGCAAGTAACAATTCCGATAGAATCTGAACTCGGCAACGCACCTGTTTCTCTATCTGTTGTAGCCGGACCTAATCAAGATATTCGCCTGCTAGAATGGATGAATGAATTTGTTGCGTCTGAGAAATTTATAAAAGGAAGAGGCTGAATACGGGGTAAACAACAATCTCTAAAAAGGATCGTGCTGAAGTTTCCAGCACGATCCTTTTATACTACGATAAAATACTGTCTATTTCCTTTAACTCTTCATCACTGAACTCTAAATTATCTAAAATCGCTACATTTTCTTCTATTTGACTCACTCGGCTTGCGCCAATTAAAGCTGTCGTTACATGACCACCTCGGAGAACCCAGGCGAGTGCCATTTGCGCAAGGGATTGCCCACGTCTGCCCGCAATGGCATTGAGCTTTTGCACCTTTTCAACGACTAGTTCCGTCACTTGGTCCTCTTGCAGAAAACTCCCGCTACGCGCTGCGCGGGACTCAGCTGGAATCCCAGTAAGGTATTTGTTCGTCAATAAACCTTGAGCAAGCGGACAAAAAGCAATCGATCCTACGCCATTTTGCTGCAACACATCCTGAAGACCATCTTCCATCCATCGATCAAACATCGAATATTTCGGTTGATGAATCAGCAGAGGTGTTCCTAAATCATCTAAAATTTTAACTGCCTGCGCTGTTTGCTCGGCACTATAGCTAGAAATCCCAACATATAACGCTTTTCCTTGACGCACAATCTGATCAAGAGCGCCCATCGTTTCTTCCATCGGTGTGTTCGGATCAGGTCTATGAGAATAGTAAATATCAACGTAATCGAGACCCATCCGCTTTAAACTTTGATCTAAACTGGAAATCATGTATTTCTTGGATCCCCAATCTCCATAAGGGCCATCCCACATATGGTAGCCGGCTTTCGAGGAAATCACCATTTCATCTCGATACGGTTTAAAATCGGTTTTCATGATTTTACCGAACATCTCTTCCGCAGAACCAGGTGGCGGACCATAGTTATTCGCAAGGTCGAAATGCGTGATACCAAGGTCAAACGCTTTACGAAGCATGGCACGTCCATTTTCAAAAGAATCCACTCCGCCGAAGTTATGCCACAGTCCTAACGAGATTGCGGGAAGTAATAAACCAGAATTGCCTGTACGATTATACTTCATTTTTTCATAACGTTTATCATCAGCTATGTAGGGCATATTAATCTCCTCCTTATAATTGCAAACGCTTAACTATCCTTCCAAAGAAAACCTCCCGCACAAACAATACGGAAGATAGTTTATTATTATTATACAGTACTTAATCGGATTTCCGAAACATTATGCATTTGCTCTTCTAAAACTGACCGTTGCGAGTAAAATGAGAATGACCGTAAATAAGATTATAAATAAAATCTCTTCAAAAATGGTAACCGTGCGACCAAATACACTTAGATTTAGTCCCATTGCTTCTTGAACCATCGGTGACAGGCTTTCTACATCAACCATGATTTTCTTCATTACATCTACACCGTATGTCACGGGATTAATTTTGACAATCACATCCATCCAAGCAGGCATATTATTGACTGGGAATAACGCACCTGATAAGAAAATCATTGGCATAACAAGAATCTGAACAATAAGCTGAAATCCTTGCGTCGACTTTAAGAGACTTGCAATGAGCAGTCCAAATGATGATAGTGCACACGCTAGTAAAAACATAACCGGCAGCACTTGAATGAGGGAAATGAATGGATAGCTAAGTCCAATTAAAGGGATTAATAAAAATAACATGATCCCTTGAATCGTCGCCACTGTAGCCGCTCCAAGCATCTTTCCAATCGCAATATTCACACGGGAAATAGGTGAAACGAGTATTTCTTTCATATATCCAAAGTTTTTGTCCTCAATGACAGACAAAGAGGAAAATACAGATGTCATTAAAAGCGTCATCGCCACAATTCCCGGAAAAATGAAAGAAACGTAATTAAAGTCATCGGCCATGCCTTCTCCGCCCATGCCAATCAGGCCTTCCATCGTTCCACTCATACCTCCGCCGAAAATAAGTAAAAATAATATAGGCATGGAAAACGAGCCAATGAGCCTGGCTCGATCGCGGAAAAATTTCGTTATATCGCGTTGCCATATCGCATAAATACCTTCCATAAGATGATTACCTCCTGCCGTATCCTGTTATTTATTATTTGTTTGAGTTTGCCCAATATCTCTACCTGTAAATGCTAGAAAAACATCGTTTAAGGTTGGCTTCCGAATATTTAATTTGGTAATCGGGATTTCCAACGTTTTAATAAAGCTTGAAATAAACGCATCACTACTTGCCACTTTCAAATGGATTGTATCCTCATGCACGGTTACTTCCGCATCTTTCACTTTCTCTTCTATTTCCTGCAGTGCTTTGACATTATCTTCTGTTGATAACTCAATAATGTCGCCCCCCAACTCGTCCTTAAGTTTTAGCGGGGTATCAATCGCAATAATTTCTCCTTTGTCCATTATTGCGATTCGGTCACTGATTTCCGCTTCATCTAAATAATGTGTCGTCAAAAACATCGTAATGCCTTCTTTTTCCTTTAATTTCAAGATATATTCCCATAAATGAGCTCGCGTTTGTGGATCCAGTCCAACGGTAGGTTCATCTAAGAACAGTACTTTTGGATAGTGTAACAACCCTCGAGCGATTTCCAGTCTCCGTTTCATCCCTCCGGAAAATGTTTCCACACGTTGCTTTTTTTCATCGACGAGATCAACAATTTCTAGAACTTCCTGAATTCTTGCTACTCTTTTATTCTTTGGCACTTTGTAAAACCGGCAGTGCAACATCAGATTTTCCATTGCAGTCAGTTTTTCATCCAAGGTATTTTCTTGAAAAATAATTCCGATACTTTCTCTTACCTTATTTTTTTCCTTTTGAACATCAAATCCATTAATAGATATGCTGCCTTGACTCGGGGCAAGCATGGTACAGATCATATTAATCGTTGTACTTTTCCCGGCACCGTTCGGACCAAGGAAACCAAAAATTTCCCCTTCTTTTACATCAAAATTTATTCCCTTTACAGCATCAACCTTTTTATACGTTTTAGTTAAATTCTTTACCTCGATCATGTTATCCATAAAAGTCACCTGCTTCCAAGCTAAATTAGTTATGATATAATAACTATATTATTCCCTTAACTTAAATTAATGTCAACTAAGAAAAACGCGTAGCGTCTTTTATTAATTACAGCGTGATCTTTTAGCCACCATCATTTAAGTGCAAGGGTTCCTTTGACACGCGTGGCGTAAAGATAGCTGTCAACTTTACATTCTTGTAAGAAAACTGTATAGCAGTCTTCACAAAACAAACTTAGTGTCTTTTTCTATTATGTTCCTTTATTATCAGGGAAGGTTGTTTGGAAGAATTACCGCTCCCTTTCCGTGGATGATCCGCGAGCCTCCTACCCTGCAATGGCGAAGCTTTCCGCCCGCCTATTAGGAGAAAAACGCTCCTAATAGGCTTTAAAATACTGCGGAAGCTTCGCTCATTTCATCAAGGGCACTGAAAAAGTAAAATCGACTTTTTCAGTACCTTTATCATTCTTCCACAGGAGTCTCGCGGATTCTTCCAAACAACAAACTTTTAGAAAGGCTATTTACGAAACTGTTATTGTTTCTGAAAGCTTGAAGTAGCGAAGGCGGCGACTCCTGCGGGAAAAGCAATAGCTGAAGACCCCGAAGGACGGTTATTGTCCGAGGAGGCTGAAGCATTGCCCACGGAAAGCGTCCGCCTAGAGCAGATTCGAGCCCTCTTTTCGCAGAAAACAACAATCTCTAAAAATGAAGAACTTTATAAATTCTTGCAATAAAAGGTTTTCCCCTTAAATTATTAAGCTTAAGGATACCGGTCTACATAATTACTCAATTCAGTACACTAGAAATGAATCATTCGGAGGTTATAACATGGATCAGAAAAATACAGATAAGCTTGTCGCTAACCTGCTTTCGATTTTTCCATTGATGAATAAAAAACTCTTTCCACCAGTTCAAGTTTTTCATGATAATGAATTAAACCATACCCATTTTTTCCTATTAAAAATCGTTGAAGAATTCGGACAAATCCGTACGTCTGATCTGGGGAAAAAGTTAGCAATAAAAAAATCAAATCTCACCCCTTTAATAAACAAGTTGATCGTAAAAGAACTTGTAACTAGGGAAAAGGCAGCAGAAGACCGCCGAGTAATTTTTATAAAGCTCACATCAAAAGGAGGAGAGTTTTTAGCTAATAGAGAAGAGGTACTGAAAGAAGAAATTAAACGGAGGTTAACTCGACTTCAGGACAGCGAAGCCGATAAGCTGTTCGAAGCAGTTGCCCAATTAGAAGGGGTTCTAAAGAAACTTAATTTAGACTAAAATCGAATAGCACTAGTTAGAGAAATGGAGGAATAATCATGCTAAACATACAGGAGAGCCATTGTGAATCCAAAACCGGAACACTGGATAACGTCGAAGATACCTTTCTTGTTACCCCTGACTTCGCAGCTGTTATCGATGGGGCATCCAACGTTTCTAATCAACTCATTGCCGGCAAAACTCCCGGACAGCATGCAGCAGTTTTAACTAAGGAGGCCATAGTTGAATTAAACGGCCCGGAGTCTATTGAGGAAATCATTACTGCAATTAATGCAAAGTTCCAGATTTTTTACCACGAACATTCCATGGTTGAAGAAGTCTTAAAGAAACCCTTTATCAGACCATCTGCTGTGATGTCACTTTATAGTCACTACCACCGAAAAATTTGGATGATTGGTGATTGCCAATGTTACGTAGACGGAGTAAACCATCAACATTTAAAAGAAGTGGACCTCATTACCAGTCAAGCTCGGGCCATGCTGATAGAGTCTCAACTCGCCCAAGGAAAAACGGTCCAGGAGATCATGGATAATGACACGAGTTTTGACCAGATTGTCCCGCTCCTGCAGCGCCAATATCAGTTTCAGAATCGACCACCCAACGAACGCTTTAGCTACGAAGTGATTAACGGTTTTCCGATGTATACAGAAAGTATTAAAGCTGTCGATGTCCCTGCGCATGTGACGTCTTTTTCAATGGGCTCCGATGGATACCCGAGGCTTTTTGATTCTTTGTCTGAAACGGAACAGTACTTAGAAAAGATACTGACAATTGATCCTTTATGCATCAAGGAGAATAGTGCAATCAGAGGCTTAAGTAAAGAGCGTATTTCATATGACGACAGAACGTATATTAAAGTCACGATAAAGGATGCAATGGAAGACACTTTTCCTGGAGAATTTAATAGAGAGATCAATGAAGGTGAAACCATATTGGAACAAACGAGCAGGAAAAGGTGACTAAAAATAGCCCACGTGAGAATTCTCTCACGTGGGGTCACTCTTATAACTAGCTGTTATTTACAACAGTTTCTTTTAGCTGATACACATTAAGTGCTGCCTGCACCCCCATACCAGTATTCACCTTCACGTCATGCCGAATGAGCACTGCTTCAAACGCTGCTAAAGTTAAAAGAATATTTCTCTTTTGACAGCTATAGCCCATCGTACCGATTCGCCAAATTTTTCCGTGTAACGGACCAAACGAACTCGCAATTTCAATCCCAAACTCCCCTAGTAACATCGATCTGACGGAATCTCCGTCCACCCCTTCTGGAATCACCACAATGTTACAGTTGGCAGCTTGCAGTCCGGATCTCCAAATAACGAGAGCCCCATTGCTTCAATTCCAGCCATTAGTGCCTTTTCATTTAATCGGTGACGGTTAAACCGTTCTTCCAATCCTTCCGCCAAAATGACTCTTAAGCCTTCATATAATCCATAAAGCATCGATGTAGCTTCCGTATGATGGTTAAGCCGGGCTGGGCTCCAGTAATCCTGCAGTTGACTTAAATCAAATAATTACTGCGAATACGCCTGCCTAAATCGTTCGAAAGTTTTTGTGAAGAAGCAAGACCTTTTTCAATCGATTTTCGTTGTGCTAAAACTTTTTCAATTCGGTCATTGTATGTAAGAGGTGCCATCCCTGACGGAACCGAAATACATTTTTGTGTACCCGTAATCAAACCATCAATCATCCACTCATCTGTTTTCACTTCTGTTCCTGCTACAGTTGCCACCGCATCAATGACAAAAAGTGCGTCCGCTTCACGACAAGCTTGCCCTATCTTTTTTAATGGCTGCATTCGGCCAGTTGAGGTATCTCCATGAACCATTGCCACAACCTTTGGCCGGACTTTTTTTATTTCCGCAATAACCGTTTCAGGATCAAATACTTCGCCCCATTCACATTCCATAAAATAGACCTCAGCTCCACATCTCTCTGCTATTTCTGCTAGTAAAAAGCCGAATCGTCCAAATCCCGGAATAAGAACTTTATCTTTTTCTTCAATAATACTGCAAAGCATTGCTTCTATACCAGCCCGGGAAGTCCCATCGACGGAAAAAGCCCACTCGTTACCTGTTTGCAGAACTTTCCGGAGCATCTCCATTGTTTCATTCATCATCGAGGTGAAGCTTGGGTCTTGAATTTATGAAAATACACGCGATTGAAGAACATTCTCGTAGACTGAAAAATGAATTTTTTACAGATTTAATGGAAGTTGTCTCACCTGAGGAGATTCTAAACAGAGGTCGCGAATACAAGCTTGATAAAAAGCTTCACTATATATGCATTTCTTGTAAAATGGATGCTGCTTCTGATTTTCATTTATACCCTGCACCTATGCAAACGGAAAGAGAAATCAGTCACCAGCGGGATAGAATATATGAATTACTTGAGTCTTTGTTAGGTAGTCAATTTGAAAATAGTATTTTGTTTACAAAAGGTGATTTATTTATCATTTTATTAGGCTTTGAATTCTATGATGAAATGATGGAGCAAAAAGTTCAAGAAACGATTGCCGCCATTCAATTGGATATTTTTCAAACGTTGAATTCTTCGTTATCCTTCGGGATCAGTAATTACAAAGAAACAGTGACAGACCTTCCCACTGTGTTCCATGAAGCCGTGGACGCATTGCGCTCCGGCTATAGAGAAAACACAAAAAGATTTATTAAAAACTATCGCATTAAAGAACTGACAGAGTTATTCAAAACTATTCCCCTGCAAAAGTTAAAAGAGTTTTATAAATCGTCTTTAAAGGAATTAGCTTATCCGCAGGACAAGGAAAAAGAAGACCTTGTCAATACGTTAACAAGCTATTTAAATAATAATTGCCAGATTTCCGACACAGCAAAAGAAATGTATATACATCGGAATACGGTTATTTATCGAATGAAAAAGTGCGAGAAACTGATGGGGACTGATTTTAAAAAGGATGATGAAACACTCAGGTTACGAATTGCTCTGTTTATTGGTTCTCTTATGGAAAATAAAGCAACGAAATAAGTTTAGTTAGATCTGACACCTTTCCTAAAAACTTTGGTGTCTTTTTTTTATTGTACAAAATACATGTTACTTTATCGGTTTTTTTACACTATAATGTATAAAAGGGAATATTTAAAATAAACGTTTCTCTTTTTGATTGTAGTGCTTATTGTCTAGGAGTGTTGTAGTGTGTGGCCTTTTTTAAAGAAACAACCGACTAAGAACGGAAATACAAAGACTCAGATTGAATTAAATCAAGATAAGTCATTCGATCAAACAGAAGGCAACCAATCGACAGATGACTACCACAAAGCAATTGGCAAAATGTCTGCATTTTTCGCTCATGAAATTCGAAATCCACTTACTTCTATTATTGGATTCACTCAGGTTTTAGAGCGCGATGATACAGTAAAAGGCGACCCTAACGTCTCAAACTATATTTCTATCATTAAAGATGAAGCCGTAAAAATGGAGCTTTTAATACAGGAGTTGTTAAGTTTATCGAATACCCATCTGCATCAGGATAATCTATCTATCATTGATGTTAAATTAAGCATAAATAAAGTGATTCGTCTATTTGAAATGAATCAATCCTTCGACAACGTTTCCTTTAGCGCACAAACAACAGATGAAACATATATTACCGGGAATGAGACACGGTTTGAACGAGTTCTTACAAACATGTTCAATAATTCTATAGAAGCCTTCGAGAACAACAAAGGAAAAATTGATATCACGTTAACTAAAAACGAAGACTATGTATATATCAATATTTCCGATAATGGTCCCGGGATAGCTGAGGAGCATATTGATCAAATCTTCTTTCCTTTTTATACAACAAAAGATGAAGGAACCGGTATAGGGTTACCAATCTGCAAGGCTATTATCGAGACTTTAAATGGAACGCTTGAAATTAAAAATCATCAAAAACAGACAGGTACACACGTTATTATGAGATTGCCAGCGAGTAAGCATACGTATTACAGGAATTAATTCCCCTATGTCTTCAAAAGAAATCTGGTGAATGCTTTGTACTTTATAATTAAAAATGTCGTTTCTATTATGGAATGGATAACCCTACTATCCCTTCCCGTAATTTTACTAGGTTATTTCTATCGAAAGTATATAAAAAGAATTATTCTCATTGCACTAATCATGAGCCTGTTTGCGGTAGTAATACGATATACTCCCTTGCCAATAGCAGTCATTATCGCATTACAAATCTTATTATTAATGGTATTAGTCAAACAATTTTTCCGAGTAAATTATCTTGAAATGTTCGTTATCACTGGGATAGGCTACGGATTTTATATTTTCATTCAACTTTTAATTGCGGAAATGATGATGTCCCTTTCCAATTTCAGTTATTTTGACATTATATTTTCAAATCTATCCCTACCAGTTATTTTACAAATCCTCACAATAATAATTACAGTTTCGCTATGCTATCTCTTAAGTAAATACACGTATTATTTGGATGAATTAAGGGTTCACTTAAGAGAACCTAATCTCACAAAAAGACTTAGAAATATCATCATTACTCTTTCTGTACTTACTTATGTATTTATTTGCCTAGCGGCTTTTGTATTAGTGGAAGGTGAATTAGTGATAAGAGACACACTCGTTTTATTATGCATTATCGTGATCTTTATCATTATGTCTGGATATCATATCCTGTACACTCAATTTCAAACGAAGCGACTGATGGAAGCCAAAAAAATATTTTTAGATCAAGATCAACAAGCAAGTACAATTATTGAAAAACTAGTAAGAGAGAAGGAAGTTCGTAACAATGCAATTTTAAAGCTAACAGAAAAAGATAATTCCATTCAATCTATCAAAGCATTTATAGAAAAAGAACAAAACTTTACAGCGTCACCAGCTTGGACGACCAAAAATGATCTTAGAAAAGGTTTGGAAGGTTTAGACGAACTTCTGTATGCTCTGTTAATTAACAAACGTCGCTTAGCTAGACTATTTGGCATAATCATCTTTGTTTCGGCCAATATTGAATCAGACAACAGCCGGATTACATTAAGGCAAATTAAATATTTGAATATCATTATGGATGAACTTTTATTCGTTCTCTATCAAACACCCTCATCCATTGATAAAAAGATTGAATTCCATATCAGTATTCGCGAACAAGAAATGGAATTTCTGATTACATGCGATGTTGATGCACAGACATCATCCAATTTAAAGATTATTGATGCGATTACCTTATTTAAACAAGACAATGCGAAAATTGACTATGAATTAAACCCAGTTAAACTAACTATAATTTGCTCCTTTGTTTAACTTCTTCCTTAAGATTTTTTGATGGGTGAATTCGTAACATTACAACAACAGGATTTAACAGAGGCTTTAGAAAACCACTCCCTTACGTTTTATGAATTACCAGATTTCGTTTATGTATCGTTTGAATTCCAATACATCACTCGTTGCTCTCAATCTCATAAAATATTAAGGGAGGAAACCTGCATGTTTGAAAGATGGGCTATTTTGTTCGCAGACTTGATTAAAAGAATCAATCCCGATGAAACTGATTCTGTAGAAGTATTAGTCTTTGGCTTCACCATTATATTTAACTTACTATTTACGTTTCTCCTGCTTTTCATTACTGGGTTCTTATTAGACCACTTATTTATTCTCTTGCAAGTGGCCGTTTCCTTTATGGTATTACGCATGTTAACTGGTGGTGCTCATTTAGATCATTCACTCGCTTGCTCATTAACCAGTATTTTAATAATTTTAGCCTTTAGCTTTTTCCCGATATCTTCTATTCTTATTTATACTTATCTGATCATAATCGTTTTGTTAGTTATCATTTATGCCCCCTATTATGAACCTCACCAAGTGACTCACTCAAAAGAATGGGAATTTAAAAAGAAACAACTGGCCTATTTATGGTTAGCCTTATCTTTATTGTTCTTTCATTTCTTCCATCAACCAGGACTTATTCTAGGTGCACTACTTCAATCATTATTGCTGACTCCCTATGGTATTAATTTCATTTCCAAAATAAATATTCTTACCTTGAAAGGGGGTGATAATCATGAGAAAAACAGCTAAAGTGTTATCAAGTATGACTCGTCAGTTGTCTACCGTTTTTGTTAGTGCCTCTAGTCCGCTCGTCCATGTTCCAAAAATTCCTAAAAGTCTTAGAGTCTCAAAGTAAATACTAGTTTACAATTTTAAAAGGCTTCAGAAAAATTTATTTTAATTTTTCTGAAGCTTTTTTTCATAGGAATGCGGCTTACATATCTACCCGATCCCTATTATAGTACTATTTAACATTTATTTAAGATACTTTTTACAATATAAGAGTCTTTTTATCTATATATTAAGCTATATAAGTATCAATATTCCTATTTGTTAGGTATAATGTAATCATCAAGTTTATACATGAATTTTACATATAGATATATATAACTACAAAATATAATATAGAAAGCTAAGGTGAAGGTTAAACCATGGCAAGATTACTAGTTTATAAACATGAAAGCCAAGAAGGAGTCGTAGTTGTTTTAGATATCCCATTAAAGGATACAAGTGGGAAAACATATTATTCCGCAGCTACGTTACTTACTAGAGGAGCACCCGATTTAGAGCTTATAGTAGAAAATGATGAACGAATCATCCATTCCAAACAACATCACAGTTATCTTTATCCTTATTTAACTCACATGGGGGATCGAGAAATCCTTGGTAAAAGTCTTATGGATTTCTATAGCAAAAACGAAGAGTTTTTAGGTTAAAAATTCTTTAAACTTTGATTAAAACAATCTAAATAAGTAGTCAGAGGGAACCCTTGAAACTTTTCTAGCCTAATGGGTTCTTTTTTATACCCTCATCTAGAATTCAGTAGAATAGAAAAAGTAAAAAAACCGAATACTATACGTACGTCAATGTATCGGGCAGGTATCGGTGATGTCATTATCAGCTTTGTTATTGAAGATGAAATCGAGTTTTTGGTGTATTCCTCTGGTTTACGCTATATTTGCTATTATCTTAGCCCTTGTAAGTCTTAAAGTAGATGTTATTATGATGAATCACACAGATATTAATGATCTAATTCCACAAATTTTATTAACTGACATTGACTTGGCTCGTTTAATTTTGAGCTCTATTTCTGCTTCTTTACTCACGATGACTACCATTACATTTTCAATGATTTTAGTCGTTCTCACAACTTTTCTGTCTGAATTCTCCCCAAGGACTCTTCAAAATTTCATAACGAATACCAGTACACAACAAGTTTTAGGAGTGTTTGTCGGAGGTTTTGTCTACTCCATTCTAGTACTTCTCTTTTTAAAAGAATCAGAAATAGCCACACACTTTTTTGTTCCTGTCTTTGCTGTTTTTTTAGCCATCGTCTGTTTAATGGTGTTTGTTTTCTTTATTCATCACACCTCGAATTGGATTCAAGTTAGTAACTTAATCCATAATATCACTCTTGGTGTTATGAAAAAAATAGATACTCAGCTTCTAAATGAAAAAGAATTCCACAAAGATGCTCCTTGGGAAGATTGGGAATCCGAAGAAATAAAGCATATGACTCCCCTAAAAATACACGCTAATAAAGCTGGCTATATTAGAAATATTCATATTAATAAGCTCGTCAAACAAGCAGAGAAAGATGATTGTATCATTCGTTTGGAACGGCTCGTTGGTGAATACGTAAATCCTGACATTTCTATTCTTTCTGTTTGGGCAACTACCAACAAGTCTTTTGAAAAGTATGAAAAATATTTTTCTATCAGTACAAAATTAGCGTCCGTTGAAAATATTGAATTTGATATCACAAAAATTGTTGAAATTGCTCTCAGGGCTTTATCGCCTAGTATGAACGATCCTTACACAGCGATTAATTGCATTAATAACTTAGGAAGAATTTTAAATAAACTCGGAAGTAAACATTTACCCGAGTCATTTCATCATGACCGTAATAAAAACCTCCGAGTAATCTGGGCAAAACCAGATTTTACACACTATCTGAATAGAAGTTTTTATCAAATCGTCCGAAACAGTTTTTCAGACATCTCTGTGTTAATTGCCGTCATTAAAGCATTGACACTTGTTGCAGAAAACAATTCAAAGCCTATAAAAGAGAAAGTTTGGGAACTAGGAATGTATATTAATGAAGGAGTTTCCAAAGAATCTTTACTTTCATTAGACAGGCGCTATATTAATAAAGATTTAGAGTCTCTTGCGAAAGCTACGAACCATAGCGAAAGCTTCAAACCTCATTAATAATTGGCATGCGGAAATATTTGATCATCCCCCTTCAATGATGATCGTCCGAAAACTTAAAACGAATTCGCGTAACTCTCTGTTCTAATTAAAAGACCGAATTATTTAATTTCCCTACTGAACCAAACGAACCCAAGTGTTAAAATCCCCAACATCATCATACCTATTGTTTTTTTCACATCCTTCACTGGCTTGAAGATTGTCTCCGTTGGGCTTATGTGGAAAACTCCCACCGGAGTAATCGATACGTGACCTCCTCCGCCTTCTCCCTCAGAAGGTGGAGCCTTTTCCGTTCCAAGCGACTTGCCGCCCCCACCTCCGAAACTGTAATTAACTTTAGCAACCGGTAGAATTTTCATATCTCCAAGTTCAATCGGATCACCATAAATTAGTGTTACGTCCCTTCCTTTAGAGAACTTTTCAAATAGTGGTCTAACAGGTGATTCATAGCTCATCTTAGTGTGTTCATTGTCTGAGGTTTCGTGCTCCACCTTACTATACTTTTGTTTCTCATTCACAGGCTATTCCCCCGCTTTCTTATTATTATTTGTTCTAAATACTTATTCGGCACACGGGATGGAATTACCTTTGCTGTATACTTACTCGGATTTATTTTAAAACTGTTTTAATATTTATTAGTTCTTTCATTTGAATTAGAAACTTAAAATCATTGTAAATTAATCATTTTTGATTTTTTTCTAAAAAACTGAATCCCACCAGCTCCTCAGTAATATACATGATTGAGTGAAGAAGAATTGGAGGAATGTACATGAAAAAATTAATGACCCCTTTTGTTATTTTATTTTTATTATTTTTATTTAAAGTTTCTGAAGTATCAGCTGATGATGAACAATTAGTCATTATAAACAAAACTCAAAATCAGCTTGTTTTTTATGAGAATAATCGTGTGTCCGAAATATACGATGTGGCCACAGGTGCAACTGCTGATTTAACCCCTGAAGGAGAGTTTAAGGTCATCAATAAAATTGTCGATAGGCCTTATTATAAAGAAGAAATTCCAGGCGGAGATCCAAGTAACCCTTTGGGAAGAAGGTGGATAGGAATTAATCCCTTTGGAACAAATGGCAATACATACGCCATCCATGGAAACAATAATCCTAATTCTATCGGCTACAATGTGAGTGCCGGCTGTATCAGAATGCACAATGAAGAAATTGAAAGCTTTTTTGAAGAACTTGAGGTCGATACCCCTGTTATCATTACCAGTTCTGATCAATCCTTTGACAAAATAGGGGAAGAGCATGGGTACGATTTAACTGGAGCCAGCAGTTCTACAGTGATAAGTACACATGCTAAGTTTACTAATGGAAGTCACGGCGAGGGTGTAGAAATGTTACAAAGGCGCCTAACAATTCTAGGCTATGACACAAAAGGAATTGATGGAAGTTTTGGTCCTGCAACAAATGAAGCCGTAAAAGCATTTCAACAAGATCATGATTTAGAAGTGGATGGCATCGCCGATCGCGAAACTCGCAAGAAAACCTCTTTGCTATTCGTTAGTCTTTTGCAGGATCATTCACAAGTTATGGAGTAAAACGGGTGTCTCAGGTCTATTTGACCTCATGAGACGCCCGTTTTTATACTTAAGAAAAACGGCAGAGCCGTCTTTTATTAAATACAGCGTTAGCTTCCGCCGCCACGAGTAGCACCTACGTAGTGCGTGTAGGTGCTACTCGAAAGGAGGATGGTTTTCCCTTGATACTTGCGGCGTGAAGGTAGCTGCTAATTTAATAAATTATCATTCAATAAGAGAAATATCCCTTTCTTCCATCTGGTATATTTCTAATGGACAACCTCATATACTTTGGAACAGGATCTTTTGTTCTGAAGGGATGGATTTGAATGAGTTTTTTTAAAGGATTCAAAGATTTTGCAGTGAGAGGAACCGTCGTAGATATGGGTATCGGTCTTATCATTGGAGCTGCTTTTGGAAGTATTGTAACATCATTCGTGTCGGATATGCTGATGCCTCCTCTGGGTCTCTTACTAGGAGCAGTGGAGTTTTCAAATTTGTATGTAAACCTATCAGGTGGAAACTTTGATACTTTGGCTGATGCAGAAGCGCTGGCGCGGTAACAATTAATTATGGAAGATTTATTGAGACAGTTATCCATTTTATCATTGTTGCATTTGCTGCCTATATCGTAATTATAAACATGGTTAAACTTAAAAATACATCCATTGAATCAACAAAAGTAAAGACCTGTCCCCACTGCTTTTCTGATATTCCAGCTCGCGCATTAAGGTGTCCGAAATGCACCTCCACTATTAAAGAAACAAGAAATCGTAATCCGCAAGATCCGATTGTACGAATGGCATCCGCGAAATCCCGGAGATGATTCGCCAACCTCCTCGAGCAGATTCGAACACACTGTTCAAAAGCATGCATGCTATAAATTCTGTAAAAAAGACTGGCCAAATAATACTTGGCCAGTCTTTTAAGTACATATAATTTCTATGGATTATTAATCTTTCACTTCCCCCAATGTCTCTACTAAAGTACTAACTACAAAAGCTAAATCTTCTTCCTTTATAGTTAAAGGTGGGGCAAGAGTAAGCACATTGGTGAAACCTGCAACCGTTGCACCATTTTTCCCAATGATAAGCCCTTTTCGTTTGCAGGATGCTATCACTTTGTTTATGACCTTTTCCTCTATAGGTTCTTTTGATTGTTTATCTTTTACAAGTTCAATTCCAATGAGTAATCCTTTGCCACGAACATCCCCGACAAAAGGGTGTGTTTCCAAAAGAGAAGTTAATTCACTTTTTAATTGTTCTCCCAGTTTTTTCGATCGCGCTGCAAGATTTTCCTCTTCCATGATCTCCAAGTTTCTTAACGCTAATGCACAAGCTGCTGGATTCCCACCAAAGGTATTGATATGACGAAAATAGTCGTATTGGTCCGTTCCTTTGAATGACTCATAGATTTCTTTTTTCACAGCCGTTGCCGATAATGGCAGATAACCACTCGTTAAGCCCTTTGCCATCGTTATAATGTCTGGTTTTACATCATAGTTCATAAATCCAAATGGTTCCCCTGTTCTGCCAAACCCACAAATGACCTCGTCAACAATAAGCAAGGCACCATGCTTTTCACACACTTTTTTAGCTGATGACATATATTCATCAGGTGGAACAAGCACGCCTCCACCAGTAATAATAGGCTCCATTATCATGCCAGCAACTGTTTCACTTAACTCCCATGTCATCACTTGATCTATATCCTTTACAGATTGAAGATCCTTAGGTTTGCTGTCTCTTTTTTCATTCGTACGATATAAATCAGGTGGCGCAACATGAATGAAACCCGGTGAGAGTGGTTCATACGCAAATTTACGTTGTGCTTGCCCTGTGGCAGCAAGTGCCCCCATCGTATTACCGTGATAGGAGCGATATCGCGAAATGAATTTATACCGATGAGGCTCTCCGTTTTGCTGATGATATTGTCGAGCGATTTTAAACGCCACTTCATTTGCTTCAGAACCACTATTCGAGAAAAAAATTACGTAGTCATCGTCCAATATCTCATTCAGTATCTCTCCCAATTTAATTGCAGGCAGGTGACTTTGGGTTAACGGATAATATGCTAATTCTTTTAGTTGCTTATACGCTGCTTCCGCCAATTCTGATCGACCATACCCGACATTAACACACCATAACCCTGACATCGCGTCTAAATATTTCTTTCCGTCTGTGTCTGTTATCCACGAACCTTCCGCTTCCTTTACCACCATCGTTCCCTCTGGATTGTAAGGCTTCATGGAGTGCCAAATATAGTCTTCGTCCTTTTTAAGTGCCGTTTGATGATGGTCCTTTATCTCCAATGAAAACCCTCCTCTTTCGATTAAATTTGGTCAATCGTGTCTTGATGTAATCATTTTCTTTCGTGTATAAAAGTTTACTCCATCTCTTCCATTCACATGAAGATCCCCGTAGAATGAATCTTTCCAGCCTGAGAAAGGAAAAAATGCCATCGTTGCAGGGACACCAACATTTACCCCAAGCATTCCTGCATCCGCTTCTTCTCTAAACTGACGAATGGCTTTTGCATCTTTTGTGTAAATTGTGGCACCATTGCCAAACCGTGACTTCCGTATAAACTCTAACCCTTCATCTAAATCCTTAGCCCTTAGTAAACTTAAGACAGGGGCAAAAATTTCTTCTTTTGCAATTGTCATTTCCGGAGTAACGTGGTCAAAAATGGTTGGACCTAAAAAGTTACCTTTTTTAGTCTCATCCATTTCATTTCGACCATCCCGAATGAGTGATGCTCCTTCTTCAACGCCAGTTCTGATATAGCCTAATGTCTTTTCTCTATTTTCCCGACGGATCATCGGTGTTAACAAGACCTCGTCATCTAACCCATTACCCATGTTTAATTGCCCGGCTTTTTCATTCAGAGCTTTCACAAATTCGTCGTTATCACCCACCACAACTACTGCGCTGCATGCCATACATCGTTGTCCGGCACTCCCGTACGTAGAGCTGATAATTTGTTGCACGACTTTTTCAATATTGCCATCAGGCATAACAATATGATGATTTTTAGCACCGGCAAGGGCTTGCACTCGTTTTCCTTGTGATGCTGCCCGTTCGTAAATATATTTCGCTACCGGCTGTGATCCGACAAAAGATATCGCTTTGACATCTTTATGATCCAGTAAGCCGTTCACAACATCATGCGCACCATGAACAAGATTCAGGGTTCCACCTGGAGCTCCAGCTTCACTAAATAATTCAACAAGTTTATTCGCAAGCAAGGGTGTTCTTTCAGAGGGCTTTAAAACAAATGTATTCCCGCATGCTATCGCTAAGGGGAACATCCACAGAGGAACCATCATCGGAAAATTAAACGGTGTAACTCCACCTACGACACCAAGCGGGTAGCGGAACATCTCCGAATCAATTCCTTCTGCAATTCCTGATAATGTTTCTCCCATCATTAACGTAGGTGCACCTGCTGCAAATTCGACACACTCAATACCTCTTTGCACTTCTCCATAAGCTTCTTTAAACGCTTTTCCATTCTCTAGAACAATTAGTCTTGCAAGTTCTTCGTGATTCTCCGATAGCAAAGTGTGATACTTAAAAAAGATTCTTGCCCGTTTAGGGACAGGGACATTTTTCCACTTCTCAAAAGTTGTTTTAGCTGACTTTACCGCAAAATCAACATCCTCCTTTGTCGAGATTGGAACATGTGCTAATATCTCACCTGTTGCAGGGTTTGGCACCTCCAACGTTTCATCCGTATTGGATTCGACCCATTGCCCATTAATATAGTTCTTTAAGACATTCGTTTGACTTTTAGTGATAGACATCGTAACCCCTCCTATATTTATTCTAAATTTTCAGAATTTATAAATTAATATCCTCATTATCTATGATTTCACACATACTTTCATTAGACACAATGTAAAAATACACAGCTTAGATGTTCCACATAATGAATGTTTTGCCGCTATCATCCTCGTTGACTGTGATTTTTTTGTTTGAAATGGGCTTCACTCCAATCTCTTTAGTAGACCGTACAACGAAAGAAAGAAAAGGGTAGTATTCCATAGAACGGAATACTACCCTTTTCTTAAATGATCTAACTATAACGAAGCTGAACTCTCTCTGACAATTAAATGAGACGGTGCAACTACTTTCATTGGAAGGGTGCGACCATCTAGTCGATCAAGTAATAACTTTACCGACATTGCACCCATCTCCTCGGTGTAAATTTTCACAGTTGTTAAGGAAGGCTGTACAAAACTAGCCATATCTATATCATTAAAGCTCACAATACTAACATCCTTCGGAACTTGAAAACCTAACTCATGCAATGCACGAATTGCACCTATCGCCAGCGCATCACTTGCAATAAAGAAAGAACTAGGTAATGAACCTGCTTGTACCGCACTCTTCATCCCTTCATATCCATCGCTCATAAAATATTCTTCTACAACGTAGATATTATCGGGAGTATAAAGCTTTTTCTCTGTCATCCATTGTTCATATACTATTTTCCTGGGATCGTCCTGTTTAGCGCGTACTTCTGGATGTTTTTTTGTATGATCACTACCACCTATAAAGCCAATTTCCTTATGTCCGAGGGAAAACAAATGGTCTAGGGCCGATGTGGTAGCTCTTTCATAATCTATTACAACAGTGTCGTATTCATCATGCTCTGGTACATGGTTCACGAAGACGACATTATTGTTTATTTTTTTATTAATGTTCTTCTCTGTTAACTGATCTGTATTTCCAACTACGATAATTCCATCCATATTGTTGTTTTGAATGTTATCCACATCTCCATAATGGAGAATTTTCGTTACAATAATTCCACGTTTTATACATTCGTTCTCGATCCCTTTTCGAATTGATAGAAAATAGGTATCTTCCCATTCATGCTCCTTTGTGCACCACATAACAATTCCAATATCAACTTTTTGTTTTTTCGCTTGTTGCATTAAATTCGCTGGGCGCTTCCTCACAGGAGTGTAATTTAACTTATTAGCTGCTTTCATAATCCGCTCTCTAGTCTCAACCGCAACAGAAAGATTTTTGTCATTATTTAAAACTCTTGAAACTGTTGCAATAGAAACATTAGCTTGTTGAGCAATTTCTTTTATCGTTGCCATTTTCCATCACCTTATAGACCTTTCGAAGTAAAATTTTAGTAAAGTTATATATAGTGTATCATTTTGCTTCTATGATCACCACTTAATCACCTTATTTTCCTCGATGAATCTTTACTTTAACTTCATGCATAGGAAAAAGCTAGCCAAAACCAAGGTACCGAAATTTGCAACTGTCATTGAAATCACCCTACTTTACAAAAGCTACGTGAGATGCTTCCTATAGTTAAAAACACTCGTTTAGACTTCTATCAGCTTCCACATAAAACTTTGAAAATCACCCTTCATCATAGGAACGTTTATACCTACATTCATTAACTCATCGCCATAAAAAGTCTTCTCTTGCTCGTCAATTCGATACTTTTTATAAGGGGCCAAGCCTTTTAATTTAATAACTGAAAATGCTGGAGCTGGATCGGCCAACACTTGTACATATGCAATAATCGCCTCTTGTTGATCTTCTGACACGAACATCCATGACGTGTCGTTGCCCTCAAATGGATTTTTTAATCGATAGAATTCACCAAACTGAATAACCGAACGATTCTCTTTATAGAAAAAGGTTTGTTTCATAACTTCCGCTCTTTCTTCATCCGTCAACTCTGTAATATCCAACTCGTATCCAAAATTACCCGACATTGCTACGATCCCTCTTGTTTTTAATGACGTGTTACGATGAACTTGATGATTAGGTACGGCAGAAACATGAGCACCCATAGAACTAATTGGATAGACGAGACTTGTACCATATTGAATTTTCAACCGTGAAATAGCATCCGTATTATCACTCGTCCACGTTTGTGGCATATAGTAGAGCATCCCTGGATCAAAGCGCCCACCACCACCAGAGCAGCTTTCAAATAAAATATTTGGAAAACGGGTAGTTATCTCTTCCATCACCTTATATAAACCAAGCATATACCGATGCGCTGTCTCTCTTTGTCTTTCCTTTGATAGTGCGCCAGAACCAACTTCTGTCATATGGCGGTTCATATCCCACTTTACGTAAGTAATTGGAGCACTCGAAAGAGTATTAGAAATTTGCTGAATAATTTCCTCGCAAACGTCTTCCCTCGAGAAGTCTAAGATCAACTGACTTCGCCCCTTGGAGCGTTGTCTTTCTGGTACATGAATACACCAATCTGGGTGTTTTCGATATAATTCACTATCCTCTGATACCATCTCAGGTTCAAACCATAAGCCAAATTGCATACCCTCTTGTTGAATATTTTCTGCTAAGTTTTTCAGTCCATTAGGAAGCTTTTTCTTATCAACAAACCAATCCCCTAAGGAAGAGTAATCATCGTCTCGTTTTCCGAACCAGCCATCATCTAGAACAAATAATTCAATTCCCAATGCCCCACTCTGTGTCGCCAGACCCGTTAATTTATCTTCGTTAAAATCAAAATACGTTGCTTCCCAGTTATTAATTAATACTGGACGTTCTTCATCTCTGAATTTCCCTCTACAAAGCCTCGTTCTATATAGCTTATGAAAGGTTTTAGACATTCCTCCGAATCCATTCCCAGAATAAGCCATTACGACTTCAGGAGACTGGAACGACTCATCTGGCTCCAATAGCCAAGTAAAATCAAACGGGTTAATCCCCATATTTACTCTCGTCTGATTAAATTGATCTACCTCAACGCTACCTAGAAAATTTCCACTATAAACAAAGTTGAACGCAAATACTTCTCCGTGATTTTCATCCGTTTCCTTACGTGCGAGAGCCAGAAAGGGATTGTGCTGATGACTACTCGCATCGCGTCTGCTTTCTACTGATTGAACTCCTTCTCTTAAGGGCGTTCTAGAAATATGCCTCTCTCTAATACGTGCTCCGGGTAAAGTAATAATATCAAAATCGGCATCATGAAAGTCAACATTCATACTAGCTACTTTTAATAGTCGAAGTTTCTCCACGCCTTCATTTACAAAACGAACGGAACGCGTGACGACATCAAAATCTTTAAAGGTTGTATAAGATAGAACAACCTTTAAATGAAGCTCAGAATCTATCAGTGTAACTTCAAGTGTTTCCGCTTCTTCTTCCTCTTCAATATAAGTTGAAGGCAACCCTTCTAAATTTGGTTTGCCTTTAACAATCTTGTGAGAATTATAACGAAGGTCTGTTATTGTAGAACCATTCTCACTCTGCACCTGATATGCCGGATCGCGAAAGTCGGTTGTTCCGAATTGTGGATACTCTTGAGGCAACGTATCTAAAGAAAATGTTCGATCAGATTCCAGTGGATTTGGGGAAAAACCTCTGTCTTCAAATCTCACCTTATTTGAATGATTGTATTCTCTAATTCTTTTCCCCCAGTAGAGATGAACGAGATATCCCCCCTCTTTCACCATAAAAATATAACTGGTATTCTTCGATTGTAAATGAAACGTTTGTTCTGATGACTTAAATGTAATACCCAAGTTATAACCTCCTAACAAATTACGTCTACACTTCTTAGCTCTTTTTTCAAGTATTATCCCTTTACCGAGCCAGCCGAAAGTCCCGCGATAAACTGCTTTTGGAGTAAAAGAAACAAGACAATCATCGGCAATGATGCCATTAACGCTGCAGCGGCAACGAGATTTAAATTGCTTTGATTTTCTCCGAAGAAACTGGATAACGTGACAGTCAACGTATGCACACTGCTATCCTGTAAGAAGAAGATTGCAAACTGATAATCGTTCCAAATAAATATCGAAGAAATAATAAGCACTGTGGCTGTTACTGGTCTTAATAACGGAAAGACAATTCGGAAGAATATAGTCATTACACCAGCACCATCGATTCTAGCCGCTTCTTCTAATTCTTTCGGAATCGTCGAACGGATAAAACCAGAGTATAAAAAGATTGTTAAAGGAAGAAAACCTGCAAAGTTATTTAATATTGCAATTTCATGCGTGTTAATCATCCCCATCCTAACTACTAAATTGTATAAGGGCACTAATGCTGCCAGTGGAGGAATAACCATGATGGCTACAAAAAGATAAAAAACAAACTGATTTAACTTAGATTTTACCCTCGCAAGTGGATATGCCGCCATTGATCCAAACACGATAAGCAATACAGCTGCTCCTACCGTAATAATAAATGTGTTTGTAAAAGCATTCAGTAAATTCGCTCGCTCCCAAGCCTCTGTAAAGTTAGATAAGGTGAAATAATCAGGAAACAACCATTTTGAGCTAAAATCCCCTGTCTCCTTGAAGGCAGTCGTTAGTAAAATGTAAAATGGGACAATATGAACAACGGATATGACTAAAGCTAAAATTGTCAGGAGCCATTTATTTAGTGTTTTCGTACTCATTATGCCTCGACCTCCTTACGCTTAAAGTAAATGAGTGATGCTAGACTAATAAATAATATGATAAATGTCATTAGAATTCCTTGAGTCGCTGCATACCCAGCATCTTCTCTGCGGAAGTATAGAGAATACATGAATGTTGACATAGATTGAGAAGCATTCCCAGGTCCACCGCCGGTAAGAGAGACAATCACATCAAATAACTTTAAGCCACCTATTAAATTTAAAACAACATTGATCGTAATTGCAGGCATTAATAGTGGCATTGTAATATTTTTGAATTGTTGAAAAGCAGTAGCACCATCTATATCTGCAGCTTCATAATAGTCTTTCTGTATACTTTGTAAACCGGCTAGATAGATGATCATCGAAATTCCAACAAATTGATAAGTGTTTACTAAAACAATAATCCATGGGTTTAAACTTGGATTCCCTAAAGCATTGATTTTATCAAGTCCAAATAACATGACTATGTCATTCAATGCTCCACCCTGATAAGCAAAGATGAACATCCAAATGTATCCCATAATTAACGGACTAACAATAACCGGTAAGTAAACAATCGTTCTTGTCAAGGCTTTAAATTTTATACTTCTGTTCAAGAGGAGTGCATAAAGTAGTCCAACTGTCATCTGTAATATGGTACTACCGACTCCATAAAGTAACGTGTTCTTAACGACGAGCCATGTAAGAGGATCAGAAAATAACCGTGCGTATTGATCTAACCCCACCCAGTTAGATGTCTGAGAAAATCCATCCCAATCTGTGAAAGTTATTTGCAAGCCGTTAAAAAATGGGTAAATGATAAACATTGTGATAGCAGCAACAGCTGGAAGATACATCCACCAAAGAGAAGATTGTTTCTTCCGTTTTATTTTACTTTTTTTTGCAGATAATTCTTTATTGATAATCTCCTGATTCATAATTTCCAACTCCTTAGCTGTTAGCATGACTAGGAAAAACATATTAAGGCTATATTTTTGGAGAGGGGAATTATATGATATCCCCCTCTTCTAAATTAACTTATTCTTCTGTTTCCTCAGCACCCTCATCTCTTAAGCGTTGATATTCCTCTTCCATCACATCTGCGACTTGCTCTGGTGTTAATGACCCTGCTAGTAGATCGGCGCCAGTTGTGGCGTACACATCCCACATCCCACTAGGAAGATACACACGGTCAAAATAAGGTTGTACCTCGATGTGAGACCACTTTTCGTAATATTCTGCATAGAAGTTTTCTGCATCGACATTGGTTAAACCAGAAGGTAATGTCGTAGCTTCTGCAATCTTTTTCGCGTTCTCAGGTTGAGCTAAAAATTCAATAAACATTTTTGCTTCTTCAAGATTTTCTGAATCTTTTGATGCCGCCACAGTATGACGCTCGCCACCTATCCAACTCGGCTCATCTCCTTCAAAAAATGCCGGTACAGGCATCGATCCAATTTCCACTTCAGAATTCAATTCCTGTACATCTGGTCCAAAAGCTCCCCCAGCAAACGTGAAAGCAATTAAATTTTGTGACATGAGCTGTGCTCTTTGCGCATCATTTGCCGTTAGAGCATCGACATTTAATAAGTCTTTCTCTTGCATTTCCAATAGCTTTTCCGGCAACAAATTGTAATTCGACCAGTCAAACGATCCATCTAACAGTTCGTCTTCGTAATTATTGTCGTCATCCGTTACTAACAAAGGTGTAGAAAGTTGATCAAGGATTTGCCCAATCGCAAACTGATCATTCCCAGGGATCCATAACGGAGCAACATCACCTTCCGCTTCGTCTCTCACCGTTTCCATTGCCGCTATCCACTCATCCATCGTTTCCGGAACCTTTATATTTAACTCCTCTAATAACGTTGCGTTATACATAATTCCGTCTTTAGCTTGATTAATAGGAAATGCGTATACTTTTCCATCTTCATCTTTTAAAATTGGTTCCATTGATTCGTCAAAATGATCTGCCCAATCCATATCACTTAAGTCGGCAACATAATTACCATAACGATTCTTTGCCCATCCATGTGTATCAAACAAATCTGGCAAATCATTGGAAGCCATTCTTACACGTAACGTATCCTCATAGGAACCAGATGGAAAATTCCCTTCAATTTTTATACCTGGGTTTTCAGCTTCAAAGTCTGCAAAAATTGATTCAAAGGCATCGATTTCATTTTCTTCCCCCATCGTTGAATAAAAAGTTAAAGTTACTTCACCTTCATTTGAGCCACTTTCATTTGAGTCTCCATTCGTTTCATTATCACCAGAATTGCAGGCAGTAAGTGCGACCAAAAGAAAAGTAACAGACGACAGACTAAAAATTGATTTATTCATGTTCATGTTTCCCCCTTAAGTAGTTTTTCTGATACCTTGACCTGAGCAGCAAGCAAAAATCCAAATAAATAAATCTCATTATCCTCCACTTTGTGAAACATAAAAAATAGAGACACCAACTATTTTCACCAAACATTAAACCGCTTACATAACTAACAATTAAAATATCGCTCAATTATATGCGAGTCTAACTGTTTTTAGTAAAATAATTGTTTATTTAACTTAAACTATATATTATTTTTACTAAAAATTCAAACGCTTTTCTTAAAAAACAAAAAAATCCCCACTACAACCTAGTGAGGACCATCCTTACAAAATACTATTAATATGCAATTGCTGTAATTTTACTACGTTTCTACGATGACTATCTTTTGTTAGATACAGCGTGAGTTTTCGCCACCCCGAGTAGCAACTTTGGATTGCGTGTAAGTGTTATCTCTAAATACTAAAATTTCACTAAAAGTATTTAACTATTAACAAAGCCTCATGAGGATTTCACTTCTCACAAGACTTTACCTATTATTCCACACTTTTCTTCGTCTCTTGGTTCACCAGATAATCGTGTGCAACAAGCATAAGTTCCATCACTAACCTTTTTTCAGGACTCATAAAGTCTTCACCAAGTAACTTTTCGAGTTTATCAATCCGATGATATAAAGTTTGACGTACAACATATAATTTTTTTGCTGTTTCCTGTTTTGAACCATTGCAAGCCAAATACGTTTTTAATGTATACAACAGTGTCCCATTGTTTTTCTTATCATATTCAATGACAGGTGTTAAATGGTTCATCACCATTTCCGGGAGATCTCCATGCTTATTAATAAGAGATATAATATGATAGATATGTAAATCATCGTAGAATAATCTTCTATTTGATTCAGGTAATGTATGTTGAAGAAGTAACGTTTCTTTCGCTGCTTGATAACTTTTATGTATCTCTTTTAGACTCCCAACAAATTTACCAACGCCAAATGAAATAGATGACATATCAAGTTTTGTTGAGTGATTCGTTTTAAATCGCATGAATCCTTTTTCCATTCTCTCTCTCCAGTTTATGGACTCTCGTTGATTAACAAAGATAAAAATAAGTTGATTCCTCACTTCCGTAGAATAAGTAGAGAATCCATATTGCTCGAATATAGTACGAAAAACAAGCTTAAAGTACGTACTGTCCATATTTTTAATCTGTCCTTTACTTAATCGGCATACGCATACAACGCCATCCTTTGCATCTATGTCTGCCTGGTGGTAAGAAAGGTATTCACGAATTTCCTCCTCACTGTGTTCTCCATCTAACCAATCTAGCATCCACTCGGTTTCTTCCATCCTTTTTTTCTCTTCAACGAGTAAGTCTCGGAGTAAATGTTGAGCTAGAGCAGTAGCTGTTCGATCAAGAAGCAAATAATCATATTCACTGAGTTCTCTTGTATCAGCAAAAATAATAATTTCTGCATACTGGTTTCCTAAGAGTTGCACCGGTTGCTTTGCTA
Organism: Salipaludibacillus neizhouensis; assembly: GCF_002886185.1. Taxonomy (GTDB): domain Bacteria; phylum Bacillota; class Bacilli; order Bacillales; family Salisediminibacteriaceae; genus Salipaludibacillus; species Salipaludibacillus neizhouensis. Next base: position 1,069,218 of record NZ_KZ614147.1, on the reverse strand, counting down.
CACTGTATTCATTTGTTTCCTCTGTTCTATTAATCTTAAGCAGAAGTCGTTCTCTCTCCTCCCGACCTAATTCCGGGATAAACTTTATATCATTCATATTGAATTTGGCAATAATTTGGACATCTAAATATCTGTGAAAAAAAGTTAGTATCTCCTCATAATGATCGATTTCGAGCATCTTTTTATTTAATTGTTGCGTGTAGTTTTCTAAATCAGAAATCATCTGATACTGTTTATTAATAAGCAATGAGTGAATGTCTTGAGTGATTTCTACAAACGGTACTTCCTCATGAAAAATGATTATTGGAAAATGGTGTGTGTTAGCATAATCAACTATTTCCTGTGGAATAGAAGAAGTACTTGTCCCCATTTCAATGCAAAGACCTGATGCATTGCATTCGATAAGCTGTTTAAGCAAGGACATAAACAACGCTTCATCCGTCTTCCAACCTAAACCAGTTGTTAATATCAGCTCATTTCCGTTCAATAACGATTTTATCTTTATGACTTCAACGACGTGGACCCACTTTACTTGTCTTCCTAATCCAGTAGCACCAGCCACCACTTCTATATTTGAAAAGTATTTTCTGTCTAAGATGTCTCCAATGGTTAACATTGATTGCATTCAAAACACCCCCTATTGTTATTATAGTAGATATCTAAACAAATACTGAGAATTTTTTAACAAAAAACGGCATAGCCGTTTTTTGTTAAATACAGCGTGATCTTTCGCCACCATCATTTAAGTGTCAAGGGTGGGTTTCCCTTGACACGCGTGGCGTAAAGATAGCTGTCAACTTATACTTTCAGTTTAGAAAAATGGCATAGCCGTCTTTTGTTACATGAATAGTAAAAAACAGGGAGGATATCCCTGTTTCTTTTTTCAACATATTATTGCTGTTGTTCCATCATCAACGTAGAAAAATACTTTCTTGCATTTGCGTTCATTATTAGTAAGGATGTAGTCTCCTTTTTTTCTCCAAGTACTCCTGCTTCATCTACTTGCTGAAACTCAACTAAATCACCGCTTAAATTTTCTGTCACTGCCGTTATTCGGTAGCCTTGATCTATTAAAAAATCAATTTTATCTCTTTCAGCAATAAATTCATTGTGAGTTGACATTAGATTTCCCACCTATCCTACAATTGTTTTGTCCTTATCATCTTCTCCATCTTTGATTATCCAGTCTCTTCCAACAGTAATTCCTAAATATTTGTCATCATCTGGATCTTCAATTTCAGCCTGTTTATATTTTTTAAACCACCAGTATTTAGCTAAAACGTAGTAAACGCCACCCCCGACAACAAACCCGACTACGAATGAATAATTGGATAATATAGAAGCTGTTACGCCACCAACTATCCAGGCAATAAATCCAGCGACATTAAAACCATTCAAATATCGATACTGACCTTTACTTTCATATAAATCAGGAACATTCACTCTTCTTCCTCTCAGGACATAATAATCAACAAATAAGATACCAACAATCGCCGATAAAATTCCTCCAACTATTAGTAACACGGGAATTAAGATATCGAATAAATTCCACGGTTGAACGACTGTTCCGGCAATACCTGCCATGAACACGCCTGCCCAATACGGAACTTTTGGTCCTCCTACATTAGAGAATATCGTTGCTGCCGGAACCAAGTTAGCAGCTATATTTGTCGACCACTGAGCGAACACGATCATGACTAGTAAAATAACAAGTATGATGCCACTCGCTGCTTCTTGAAGCGCAACAACTGGATCCGCGTTAGAGACTGCGATATAGGAAACCGCACCAATAACAATGATAAATGTTTGCGCCAATGGCATTGCTACTAGACTTCCAAGCAGAGATGCTTTGTTCCGTTTAAACCAATTTCTCTCATGTTTTGGAGCTTTTATATGACGGGAAATCGAAGGAATATCAGCAGCTAGGGTTACCCAAAATCCCATAACACTGAATACGACGACGAAAAAAGCAGTGACTACAGCTCCTCCAGTAACAGGATTTTCGACCCAAACCCAAATATCACGCCCCTGCTCGAGTGCACGTCCCGACAGTGTACTATAAATCCAAATTGAGATGATGATAATTACTGGTGCCGCTAAATCTGCAAAACGTTCGATTGCTTTTATCCCGAGCGCAGTATTTAATAATTGAACGAAAGCGAAAATACTGAAACAGAGGAACCAATTGTCAAAGTTGAATAAAACAATAAGGATACCGTTTATCGCTGTTGCGCCAAAAAATGTATTTATCCCAAACCAGAAAGAAGCAGCCAGACCTCTTGTAACGGAAGGGATATGTGTTCCTACCGTTCCGAATGGCGCTCTCATATAAACAGGAAATGAGAGTCCATGTTCAATACCTATGTCAGCTGTGATCGAAATGGACACCCCGACGGCAACACATCCCACAAAGCCAGCAACAATAACCCATCCCAACGGTAAGCTTCCAACACCAGCGCCACCTATCGCAAATGCCGCTAACACAACTGCCATACCGACCCACATCAGCATAAAACCAAAGGAACTGATTTTTTTGTCAGCATGTTTAATAGGCAATAAATCCGGTGACTTTAAATAGCTACTCTTTTTACTCATCCCAACACCCCTTATTTCATTTTAATAAAAATCATCTAACGACTTTTTATTTAAACGGTGTTATCTATTAGGCTTTCATCAGCTATTACTCTGGATGCAGTCACGTCTGTTCGCTTGAACATCGATCACTTACTTTGGGAAACTGTTAATGCTTGAATACCTTCCTACTGTTCATTATATTTTCTTCGTTTTAAATACTGACCGCTTCCTGGGTTTCCGACAAATCGTTTATCTTTAATGACAAACTCACCACGTGACAAAACAGTGACTGGCTCTCCGGTTACTTTCATTCCTTCAAATGCATTGTAATCTACAGCCATATGGTGAGTGTCAACCGATATGATACGTTCAATGGTTGGATCAAAAATAACAATATCAGCATCTGAGCCCACGGCAATCGTCCCCTTTTGCGGGAACACTCCAAATAACTTGGCCGTTCGTGTGGCCATAATCTCCACAAATTGATTCAAAGTAATTCGGCCATTTTTGACGCCTTCAGAAAATAAAATACTTACCCTGTCTTCGACCATAGGACCTCCGTTAGGAATTTTAGTGAAGTCGCCTTTCCCTAATTCCTTCTGTCCTTTGAAGTCAAAAGAACATTGATCAGATCCTAATGTTTGCAGCTGTCCATTTTTCAATGCTTTCCAAAGTACTTCTTGATTTGATTTGTCACGAAGTGGTGGTGACCAAACGTATTTCGCCCCTTCGAAATCAGGTTTCTCTAATGCGGTTTGATCAAGAACGAGGTATTGCGGGCATGTCTCTCCCCAAACGTCATAGCCTTTATTTCTAGCTTCTGAAATCTTTTCAACAGCTTCTGCACACGAAACGTGAACTACATAAAGTTGCGAATTTGCAAGTCCCGTTAACTGTGCAGCTCGCCCGGTCGCTTCTCCTTCAGCTTCTGGCGGCCTCGTTAACGCATGGTAAATCGGATCAGTATTTCCTTCAGCCAATGCCTTTTTCACAAGGTAATCGATCACGTCTCCATTTTCCGCATGAACCATCACCAGTGCTCCAAGCTCTTTAGCAGTAATCAGAGTCCGAAATAATGTTTCATCGTCGGCTTGCAGGACGTTTTTATAAGCCATAAATACTTTAAAGGAGGTAATACCTTCCTCCTCTATCACCATTGGTAATTCGTTTAAAACGTCATCTGTGATTTCGCCTATCATCAGGTGAAAACCATAGTCGATAACTGCTTTATCCTTGGATTTATCATGCCATGTTTGTATCGCGTTTTTTAACGGTTCACCTTTACTGGACAAGCAAAAATCAATCACCGTTGTAGTCCCGCCGTATGCAGCAGCTATCGTTCCAGTTTCAAAGTCATCCTTTGAGACGGTACCACCAAATGGCATTTCAAAATGAGTGTGCGGATCTACTCCTCCAGGAAAGACGTAACAACCATCCGCATCTACTACTTCTGCGCCTTCTTCATTCAAATCCGTTCCAATCATGGCTATTTTCCCATCTACAATAGCTAGATCTGCTTGATACGTGTCTGATGCAGTTACAATCGTTCCGTTTTTAACAATTTTTTTCATTGCAGCAGCCTCCTTTTATTTACCGATATTCACCTCTGATTTTACTTTTGTCCCCTTAATCACCGCTTCTCTTTCATTCCACGTCATCGGTTGGTTACTAGGAATGTCGAGCATATCGATAGCCCCATCAACCGGACAGACGATCGAACATAAATTACAACCGACACAGTCTTCCTCTCGCACCTGTAAATACTCCACTCCGTTGCTGTCTTTAAGCATATCAATACATTGATGTGAGGCATCCTCACAGGCAATATGACACTTGTTACAGTTAATACAAACATCGTTATTAATTCTTGCAATAACCGTATGATTCAAATCTAAATTTCCCCAATTTGTATATTTCGGGACGGATTTACCGATTAGCTCATTCACCGATTTAACCTTTTTATCATCCAAGTAATTACTAAGCCCGTCGATCATATCTTCAACAATACTAAATCCGTGATGCATGACAGCAGTACATACTTGCACTCCAGTTGCTCCCATTAACATAAATTCAGCGGCATCCTGCCAATTGGAAATACCCCCTATTCCAGAAATAGGTACGTTAATTCGCGGGTTCTTGGCACATTCCCCTACCATGTTCAACGCAATTGGTTTAACTGCTGGGCCACAATAGCCCCCATGCGCTCCTTTCCCCGCAACATTTGGTACCGTATTCCAGGTATCCAAATCAACTCCCGTCAGACTGTTAATCGTATTAATCATACTAATGGCATCTGCTCCACCTTGAACAGCTGCTTCTGCAGTTACTGTAATGTCTGTAATATTAGGCGTCAGTTTTACAATCACGGGCGTTTGCGCAACTTCTTTTGCCCAGTAAGTCTGCTTTTCCACTAATTCAGGAACTTGTCCAGAGGCAGAACCCATGCCTCGTTCGGCCATTCCATGGGGACAGCCAAAGTTAAGCTCCAACCCATCTACACCTACATCTTCTACTCGTTTCACAATTTCATGCCATTTATCCTGTTGCGGTTCCACCATCAATGAAACGATGATCGCGTGATTAGGAAATCTCTTTTTCGTTTCATATATTTCTCTTAAATTTTCTTCTAGTGGACGGTCTGTAATTAGCTCAATATTATTAAAGCCTGCCATCCTCTGTCCATTAAAATCCAATGAAGAAAATCGCGAGGTAACATTCAAAATCGGATCCCCTAAGGTTTTCCATACCGCACCTCCCCAACCTGCTTCAAACGCTCGTTGCACTTGATAACCAGTGTTGGTAGGAGGAGCCGATGCAAGCCAAAACGGGTTTGGCGATTTAATTCCTGCTAGATTAATCTGTAAATCAGCCATTCTATGACCCCCTCATTTTAATCATTCGCATGACATCTCTTATTATAGAAAAATGGTATAGCACTCAAATTCACTCTAGGCACACACTTTTTCGCGTGCAACATCATGTAAACTATTCTTTATGCTGTTTCCGAAGCTTTCATAAACAGTAGCTTGTGTATGGCATAGGCGGTATTTTTACCTTGTTGAGCTGCTGAAACGACCATTGCTTCCCCTTGTCCTTCGCCAAAAATAACATCTCCACAAGAGAACACCTTCTCATTTGAAGTCTGGTGGGTTTCCAGATCTACTTTTACCACACCATTTTTATGTTCTAATCCAAAACTTTCAATGAAAGATGTGTAACGTGACTGACCAATTGCCTTTATCACACCATCGACTTCCAGCACAAACTCAGAACCTTCCACTGGAACCGGTCGTCTTCGACCATCTTCATTCGCTTCCCCCAGTTCCATTTTCAAACATTCGATTCCTTTGACAACCCCATTTTCATCGCCAATGATTCTCTTAGGGGAAGTCAACCAACGAAACTCTACACCATCTTGTTTGGCGAATTCATACTCGAAATCATACGCAGTCATCTCTTGCTCTGTACGTCGATATAAAATTTTCACATTTTCTGCACCTAGTCTGACAGAACAGGTGGCTCCATCAATTGCCGTATTTCCTGCGCCAATGACAACGATACGCTTTTGTTTAAATTCATCACTGAGCTCACCGGATTTAGTAGATTTCACAAAATCAATCGCATCGTGAACACCTGTTAAGTTTTCTCCGTCTATCCCTAAGCTTGGTACGTTGGCCATACCGATGGCTAAAACAACGGAATCAAAGTTTTCCAACAACTCTTCCGGTAAAACATCTTTACCGACTCTTGTATTCGTCTTAATCTCCACATCTAGTTTCCTTACTTGATCAACTTCCCAAAATGAAATAGCTTGGGGCAATCGAAAAGAAACGATCCCATAGGTATTCAAACCACCACATTCTTTTTCCGCTTCGAATATCGTTACTTTATACCCTAGTAATGCCAGTTCACGTGCAGCGGACAAACCGGCTGGTCCCCCACCTACAATAGCTACTTTCCTGCCGTTTTTTTTGCCTGCTTTAAATAGCACCTGTTCATTTTTAATCGCCCAATCTGTAGCGTACCGTTGCAAGTTACCGATCATGATTGGCGTTGTAGAATGATTGAGAACACATGCCCCTTCACATAGTTCTTCGGTCGGACACACACGAGCACAGCTTGCACCAACTGGATTTGCTATCATAATTGTTTTAGCAGATCCTTTTAAATTATTTGTCGCAATCTTTTTAATGAATTTTGGAATATCAATGTCTGTTGGGCAAGCTTTAATACAGGGGGCGTCATAACAATAGAGGCAACGTGTGGCTTCTTCATTCGCCTCTTGCTTTGTTAATGCTTTTGTTACTTCTTCAAAGTTACTCTCTAAATCATGAAGCGAGATGTTCGGTCCCTTATTGGTCACTAGTAATTCCTCCTTTACAGAGTTAGTTTCTAAGAAAAACGCGCAGCGTCTTTTATTAAATACAGCGTGATCTTTCACCACCCCGAGTAGCACCTTCATACTGAGTGTAAGTGCTACTCGAAAGGAGGGTAGGTTTCTCTTGATACGTGAGGCGTAAAGAAAGCTGTCATCTTATACTTTTTTACCTTGGAATAAAAAACCTTTTCGAAAATCAGTTTTTTACGGAAGAAGCGAAGTCATATCATCGTAAGTTTCTGGTCGACGGTCCCGATAAAACTGCCAGGTGTCACGGACTTCGCGAATCAATTTTTTATCCATGTCACCAATGATGACTTCGTCTTGGTCACGACTTGCCATCGAAACAAATTCTCCTCGTGGGTTAACTAAATAAGATTGACCATAAAATTCTCCCATTTCCCAGGGAGCCTCTAGTCCGACTCTATTAATTGCACCAACATAATAACCGTTCGCAACGGCATGAGCTGGCTGTTCAAGTTTCCATAAATATTCCGATAATCCAGCTACAGTCGCTGAAGGATTAAAAACAATTTCGGCGCCATTTAAGCCTAGTAATCTTGCACCTTCTGGAAAATGGCGATCATAACAAATATAGACACCAATCTTTGCATAAGCTGTGTCAAAAACCGGATAACCTAGATTACCAGGTTTAAAATAGAATTTTTCCCAAAAACCATGACCGTTATCTCCTACACCTACCTGAGGGATATGTTGTTTGCGATATTTCCCTAAATAGGACCCGTCGGCGTCAATCACCGCGGCTGTATTATAATAAGTAGCGATTCCTTCTCTCTCATAAATAGGCAAGACGATAACGACTTCTAATTCTTTGGCCAAATCCTGAAATAATTTTGTTGTGGGACCATTTGGAATTTCCTCCGCAGCATCATACCATTTTGTATTTTGTTCCGAACAAAAATAAGGGCCGTAAAAGATCTCCTGTAAACAGATGATTTGAGCACCTTTATCTTTAGCCTCTCTTACAAGTTTAATATGCTTTTCAATTGCTTTTTCTTTATGAATCTCAATCGATTGGTCTCCATGAACATCATTAGAAGCTTGTATTAAGCCGATTTTAACATTATCTGACATTACTATCCCCTCCTTGGAAATTAGGACTCTAATTTAGTAAAACCTTGTCTCCCTTTTATTATAACCTCCGTAGTTTGAATATTGTTAATTTACTGACTATTGTAAGGTTAAATCGATTGTACGGGGAATTGTTGTACAATACACTATACATAACGTTAAATGATCCTAGATTCTGAATGATCAAATTGTAAAATAGAAGTACCTCGCAACTTCATATATGATCTCTCTTCCTCTCCTAGTAAAGATTACTTCGCTTGATATATAACTATTTCTAACATAAATTAGCTTTTACCTTATGTATAGCATATTCTATATGCAAAGGTTGTAGTATTACGGTTTTATGTAAGATAAACTACCAGATTTTTCAATACTCGGTACTGTTTATTCAGAGATTCACTAACACAGTGTAAGTCATTACATGGAAAAGTTGCACAAAAAAAACGAGATAGATATCGTACTCTACCTCGTTTTACTTCTACATCTTATTTATCAATCTGGTACTGCCGTTTGATCATTTCAATAAAGTGCGGCACATACTCTGGATCGAATTGTGTTCCCGAACATTTTTCAAGCTCTTCAATCCCTTGGGCAAACGACTTTGTTGATTGATAAGGTCGCTCGGTTGTCATCGCATCAAACGAATCTATGATACAAAGGATTCGTGCCAGTTTCGGTGTTTCTTCCCCTTTTAAACCATGCGGATAACCTTTTCCATCGTATCTTTCATGATGAAGCTCTACTAATGGAACTAAATGCTGTAATGCTTTATCCGTAGAGACAATTTCTTTGCCCCACGTAACGTGTTGTTTAATCATTTCCCATTCAGCCTCTTCTAATTTCGTTTTTTTATTAATAATCTCTCTAGGAATTTCAATCTTACCTATGTCATGAATTAAAGCCCCTAAAACTAAGACCTTTTTTTCATGATCTGTGAGATCTATCTCATTAGAAAATTTAACGGCATACTGAAAGACTCGTTTACTATGCTGATAGGTAGAAATATCTTTATATAGAAAAAATCTTAACTGCTGTTCTAAGTGATCAACCTCTTTTTCATAATCTATTAAAGAAGAATCGAGATCATTTTTGTGATAAAGGTGAATGGCATTTTTCCCTTCAGACTTGGCCCGATACATTGCCTGGTCTGCCTTGCCGATAAATTCCGCAGAGTTATAAAAATCACTTTCGTATTCCACGACTCCACCAGAAAAGGATAAACATCCATGTGGGAGTACCTCCACACCTTTGAAATAAGAATCATTAATCTCTTTTCGCAGTTTATTTAAGTATTTTGAAGCTTCGCATCCCTTTACATCTGGCAATATGATCACAAACTCTTCTCCACCATAACGAGCTGCAAACCAACCATCCTTTTCACATTTTTCTCTTAATTGCTTGCCAAAGTACTTTAGTAATTCATCTCCGGATACATGGCCGTGATAATCATTGTATTTCTTAAAATCATCGATATCGATAAAAGCCAAACTCAATGTATCAGCTTTCTTGTTTATAAGATAATCATCAATTACTTCTTTAAAATGACTATGGTTATAAAGCGTAGTTAACTCATCAAAGTTTGCTTTTTTTGAAACTTCATCGTAGAGAACAAAATATTGTCTAAATACAATAGAAAGTAGAACAACAACGCTAGTGAATAAAATTAAGCCGAAATTTTGATAAGATGTCATTAACATACCTAATATAATTGAAAGAACGAGTGTACTTAAGTAACTAGGAATCGTTTCTTTGACCATCCCTATTATCACATTATAAAGACTCACTGTTTCTAATACTTTGAAATAACCCCCTACTAAAAGAACATTCAAAGCAAAATAGATTAGTAACGCAATAACATAAGGAACAAGCTGTTCAATCTCTATCGCCCCAACAGTTCCTCCCGTATAAATAAACGAGTGATATGCTGCGATGATCATTAAGGAATAAATTGAAAAGTTAAATACATGCTTCCACCAGACGATTTTACTCTGATACAAGCCGAAGATTATACTGCTCCAAAACAATACAATTAGGGTTAACTCAATACCAAAAACAAAGGATGATGCTAAATAAATAGCAGAATCCATGGACATAGCATTTCCCTTCGGTGGAAGGAGAACGATGAAATGATTAAGTAAAATAATAGCAATAACGAGAAGTAATATGGTAGTCCAATTCATAGGACTAAGGCTAAAAGAATTATTAATATTTAATAGAAATATAGTAGTTCCAAGTATTGATATAATAAATATGTATATACCGAATTCAGAAATTTTACTCAACATACATCACACTCTTTTTATATTTTTAAGGGGAGTCTCTCAACTCCCTTTAAAATTATTATACCACTTTAAAACCTGATGTTAATGCTACAATAACAGAAGTTAAAATAGCAATGTTCACAATAACCTTTGTGATTTTAATATTTTTCATATTTATCACCTCCTTTTTAAGTTAATTTACCTTTATCTGTTGTATTTTTCTCATGGTTCATCATAACTACCTGAATAAACAAAAATACTCCAATATTCATGAAGACATCACCTATACTTATTACTTGCCCGTTCCGAAATGGAAGCGTCACGGGAATAACATCCCCTAGAAAAGCTAACCTTGTACTTTCTGTTAGTAAAGCATGTTTACCATATATACCGTTCTTTAAAACTTCGATATATATTGGATCGAGTATTTCCGCTGCCTCAAGCGATACTGGCATTCTCCCACCATTAACTGCCATCACTAAGAAATTCAAAAAGACTCCTGTAAATATTAATAGAAATCCGTGTAAATTCCTGTTCAACCAAAGGAAATATAACCCTACTATATAAACAGCCATAAAAATATAGCTACTTGCGGCACCTAAAAATGGAAACTCATCCTGAAATAGATAGACAAGAACTTGTATTACTAAGATGATAGGAAAAATAAGTGCACCTTTTAATTCTAAATAAGCTAAGCCTTTTAAACTGCCTTTTCTAATAAAACCAACCAAAATTGATAGAACAATACCATCGAATACCATCGCATCCACCTATATTTCTATTAAACTTTATTTTTTACTATAATAAGCCAATTGTACTAATATCTGCACACTTATACAACAAATTTTTACAAATTACGCTATATCTATTTAGTTCAGAGTCTTACTGGTAGAGGAAGAGACACATTTATTTATCCAAGGAGACTGAAGCATTGCCCGCGGAAAGCAACTGCCTAGAGCGGATTCGAGCCTCTCTGTTCGACGAAAACAACAATCTCTAAAAAAACGATAATTTTATATATTATCTTGTAAACAAAAAGATCCCCTTATATACAGAGGATCCATTGATTTATTTTTTTATTAATTGAATCCCAATCCAATTTAATGCTTCTTTCAAATTTGCCTTTACCGTTAGATCAGAAATACCTGTTTCGTTTTTTTGAAAATCCATCGCTTGATCTGGCCTTACACCTGTCAGTACAGGGATCGCTCCTAGTAATTTCAAGGATTGGGTAAGTTTGAAAAGGTTCCTTATAACCGATTTATCATCATGAACGAGACCCGAAACATCAATAATAAAATAATTAATGCCATCCTGATAACTCTTCGCTAATACCTGTTCCAAAATAATCTCAGAGCGAACCTCATCCACCTCGCCTACAAGCGGTAAGACTACAACTCCCTCCTCTATCGGAACAATCGGCACAGAATAATTTTGAATCCTGCTCTTCGCTTCGTCTAAATCTATGACGTAACCAAGAAGTGTTGCCATCGTTTGGAATAATTCTCTTTCTTCATCCTTGAACTTACGGGGCTTATTATCTATTCCACAAAGTGTTCCGTAGTTATTTTGTGAATCTCCATACGTGATAGGAACACCAAGCAACGTCCCGCCACCAAGTTCTTTTGTTACGAGCATTCCCTTAGTCAAAACATGTTCATTTAAATCTTCCACGAGAAATGACTCACGGCCATTTTCAACGATAAATTGTCAATATGATTCACTGTATTTTGTCTCAAAACCCTCTTCAATGATCATATAATCGCGATTGAAGGAGTGAGTGATTTCAACTGTTTCCTTATCATTTTTTGCAATAAACACGGTATTTATATCAATAAACTGGCTTAATCTTTTCAATACATCTATAGCAGCCTGTTCTAAATCTTTGTAATGACCTTTTCTTAAAAATTGCAAAAGTATTTCCTCCTACTTTATGACTCGAATACACATTTTATAAATTATATCATATGAAATACCCGTTTCCATTTATTGTTTTAATAATTGGTACTCCTTATGAAGCTAATGTATTTGATAACCATGCCAACCCTATGGATAAAAACTAGTTAGATAATTTCACCTTCTCAATATCACAACAATTTTTTTAGTTATAAAGCCTAAAATTTTTATGCACAAACACCCACTTATCTCAATATGATAACCGTGTAAGGAGGGAGAATGAATATGACTTATAATAATATGAATCAGATGCACAATAGCCCTGGACACGGACATGGTCCTGGTTTCGGTGGTGGTCAGCAAAACGACCAAATGCAACAATCGGGAGGTGTAGATCCTGCGGCACATCAACAACAAATGCACGACTTGTGTCAACAGTACAATAATTATTTAGTACAATTAGAAACTACTGATGGGCAAGTTCACGACGGAATTATTAATGGCGTTGATCAGAACGGCGTTGAGGTGCTTATGCCAGATGGTGATACGGATAATAATCACAATGAATATGAGCGTCAATTCGGTTTTGGGTATGGCGGATATGGTGGTTTTGGCGGAGCTCCCTGGTATGGATATGGTGGTCCAGGATATGGGTATCCAAGACGATTTCGGCGGTTCAGGCGTCACCGTTTTCCGTTTTTTGGAATAAGGCGATTACTATTCCCATTTTTCTATTAGCACAAAATTGTTAAAGAGCTACAGACCATCAGACAATAAGTCTGATGGTCTGTAGCAATTTCAATAGTTCTGTTCCTGCTTCCGCTCCAAACTCACGGTGCTCGTAATTTAGCCATATCTAATCGAGGAGAGGTTGATTTTTTTCTCGGCAGTACGTAAAGATGAAGTAGGCTAATACTCAGGTAAAATCACACTTGAATTCCCGAAATGGGAAGTGACTCTGGTACATCGCACCTGTTATTTAATTCATAATGTTTACCTTCTTCCGCCGCTACATGAAACCCATGCATTGCCTCTAAAACATGTAAGGCTAATTTTCCATTCGCTCGATGTTCTTTGTTACTTTTAATAGAAGACAACATATCTAGGACTCCAATTCCTCGAGAATTACCTTCGTATTTATGAGTCAAATCTACCGTTGACCATTCTGATTCTCCAGGTTTCCTAAGTAAAACGGGTCCTCCAAATGTATTAGGATCTGGTACTCGAATTGTTCCTTCAGTGCCATAAATCTCAATATTAGGGTAATCAGCCTTTGTGAAAGTATCAAAGCTAGTAATCAGTGTACCGACAGCTCCATTCTCAAAGTCTATTGTCCCCGTTAAGAAAGTTGGTGTTTCTACAGGGATTTTTTGGCCGTATTTAGGTTCACTTTTGATCGTCCGTTCCGTAAATGCCATTGAAGCTGAGCCAGTTACACGACGAATTGGCCCTAAAAGGTTAACAAAAGCGGTCAAATAATATGGCCCCATGTCATACATTGGTCCTCCACCTCGTTCGTAAAAAAATGCTGGATCTGGATGCCAATTTTCATGTCCTCCCCCCATCATAAAACCTATAACAGATAGCGGTCTGCCTATTGCACCATCATCAATCAACTTTCGGCACGTTTGTATGCCAGCACCTAAAAAAGTGTCAGGTGCACCACCGATGCGCAGTCCTTTTTCATTCGCTAAAGCAAGTAACCCCTCTCCATCGATTAGATCTGATGCCAAAGGCTTTTCAACATACACATGCTTTCCAGACTCTAAAATTTGCCTACAAACGTTTGCATGTACCTTTGGAATTGTTAAGTTAATAACTAACTCAATCTCTTGATCGCCAAGAAGCTCTTCCACCGATTGATATACATGCGGTACATCATATTTATCCGCTTGTTTTTTTGATTTGGAAAGGTCTAAATCAGTAATCCCTTTAACTTCCACACCCGCAAAGTTCCCCAAGTTTTCCAAGTAAATCCCGCTAATATTTCCACACCCTATGATTCCAATCTTCATATGATAATCTCCTCCTCTACTTGTCTCATCGTGATGCCCACACCATTCCTCGATTCATTAACTTGATAACTTCTGGCATTCTAACAATCTCTGCCACATGGCCTAGCGAACAATAATAGATCTTTCCTTGTCCCCATTTTTTTGTCCACACGACTGGCATATCAACTTCCCGATTCGTGGCATAAGGACCTTCCTCATTTGGAAACCTTGTTGTAGCATGAACATTTATCGCGGGATCAACATGCATATAATATTGCTCGGAAACGACAGGGAAGTCTTTCATTCCTTCCGTTAACGGATGATCGGAATCAAGAATTTTCACATTGTAATGAATGAGGTCGTCACCGGGATGAGCCACCCATTGCCCACCCACCATAAACTGATAATCAACTGCCATTCTAAAACTATCACCCATTCCTCCGTGTAACCCAGCTAAACCTGTTCCTGCTGCTACGGCAGCCATTAATGGCTTTAATTGCTCTTTTGATATCGTATCTTGCGTCCAATTTGGTACAATTAAATCATAAACAGTTAAGTCATCTTGCTCTAACGTTTCTAACGTATCGGTAATTTTCACATCAAATTCTTCATTTTTTAATACACCAGCAAGTATATCGGCTACCTCTGCTGGCTCATGCCCTTGCCAACCACCCTGAAATATTAAAGCTTTTTTCATTTAAAATCCTCCACTCAGTTTGTGAGATGTTATTTCGGATCTGAAACCTCCACCCATTTTTTTGTGTTTGAAGACTCTGTAACAGCCTCTAATACTGCTTTGTTTCTTAGCCCAAAGAAGGTTCGGTGAAGGACTAACACCTTCTTGGGTACCTTTAGTAAAGATTATGCACCTCTAGATTTTGTAAGCGTATACACAATTATTTAGTTCATCATATCAACAGATAGTACTTTTAGCGATGTACATTTCGATATGACGATTTATCCAAATCGGTAATTTGCGGTTTCAAAACTGAATTTTTCATGTTAAAAAACCGAGATAGTAACGTCCTAAGACTCACCCATCTCGGGTATACTGTGTTGAGTTTCTCGATATTGACTTGGGGATAGGCCCGTCCATCTTTTAAATTGACGACTGAAGTGAGACGAGTCATGATAGCCCATCATAAAGGCAATCTGTTCAATCGAATACTTTTCTTGAACAAGGAGGCTTTTTGAATCATTCAACTTTCTGAACGTAACGTATTGTCGCGGAGACATATCAAAAACTTTATTAAATACTTTATTACAATAAGAAACACTAATGTCTAAGTGATTGGCAATCTCTTCAATACGAACAACACTTTCCAGGATATCATCCTCATGGGATGGTTTTCTAATCAATTGGTCAATTTCCTCGGCGATTTGATATGCTACTTTAAATGTCTGTTCAGAAATTTTCCCGAGTTTCTGTTGGTCTTTTTCTAAACATGACACCGTAATTGCCAGTAGTTCAAACATAATCGAGTGCAAATTCATCTTATCTGTAAAATTTATTTTAGATTGTTGTGAGAAGTTCACAAGTCGATCTAATAGAGGGCGAATGCTTCTAGTTAACATCGAGTTCGCATGATAGAAAGTATCCTTTGTTTTTTTGAAATAAGGTAATAATAATTTATCATCGATATTAAAATGTACACAGAAATAATTAAAACCTTCCTTAGAATTTTCCAAACTAGAGCTGGAATGAACGTCACCTGGTCGGATCAGTACTAGGTCCCCCTCTTCTAGCTCGTACCTTTCCCCTTGGATATAAAAAACCTGCTTACCTCGCGTGACTAAGTTAATCTCATACAGCGGATGCTCGTGCGATGGATAATACCAGGTGCTTTTGGCACTTCTTACATGCATCCGGTGGATTTCAAATCCAATTTTCATATCTGGAAATACATATTCATTAAAGGTGTGTTCATCAGTGGTGGATTTCAAATGTTTTACATTATGATCAGAATATCTAGTTCCCATCAGTTTCAGCACCTTTCTGTATATATTCATCAGCATTTCCAAACAAAACATTGCAGTTCTATCTTTATGATAAAATATTTTTTAGAGAATAGCACCAAAAATTTCCACAGATTTGTTTTTCCTTGGGTATTCGGTTTCTCACCTTGCTAATTTCATTAACTATCCTTTTCTATGTTACTCTTGTTCCTTCCTGACTCGTCTGCAGAAATCTTTTTGGTTTATAGTAACAATAAATGTATCCTGGTAATGTGAAATATACACAACAAAAATTGGCAAGCATAAGTGCGGTTCAATACCGCATTCACACCTGCCAATTTTATAAATTCTTATCTCTTAAAAAATGTACTTTTCCCCCGTAGAGTTCCTCACAACCAATTCTGGTTTATACTGTGTGGAAACTACATCAAACTTGCCGGAGGACTCATTATTTTGCTCGATTAACTTTAAAATAGTTTTCGCAGCATCTATCCCCATGTTGACCTTTGGGTGCTTGATTGTCGTCAACTTTACTTCTGAGGCCATTGATAGTGGTGAATCATCAAACCCTACAATGGATATTTGCTCGGGAATCTGTATATTCATTTCCCTGATAACATCTAATAGACTCAAGGCCAGTTGATCGTTATAACAGACAATCGCCGTTGGTCTTTGAGTATTTTGTAACTTTTTACGTAATTCCTCAACCGGATGCGAATCCTTTGATTCGGTAGTGTACGTGATAATATTTTGAGGACTCACAGGAAGACCTGCGCTTCGATGGGCTTTAATAAAACCTTTCAACCGCTTAGACCCTTGTATATCATCATTTTTGAAAAAACCGATGATATTTTCATGTCCTAGTTTTATCAAATGCTCCGTTTGCAAATATCCACCTCCTACATCATCCATAATAACGTGAATCGGTTCCAGCTCTTCGTAGTAAGCGTTTATCATCACATAAGGAATCCGCATTCTTTCAAGGTTTAAATAGTAATTGATATTTGGATTTGGTAATGCGCTTTTTGTTGGTTCCACAATTAAACCATCAAAAGATTGTGATATCACAGCCTCAATGCATCGCCGTTCTTGGTCAATATTATTGTTCGTGCTAAATATGGTGACCTGATATCCATTTTCACTTAGAAAGGCTTCAGCACCACGAATGATTGTTGGAAAAATATAATCAGAGAAATAGGTCGTTATCACAGCAATATTTTTACCTATTCCTATAGCGCTTTCTTTATTAAGTGAGCGATCTGCGCAGAATGAACCGACGCCTTGCTTTTTATAAAGCCATCCTTCATTCACCAAATCGTCAATTGCCTTTCGAACCGTATGCCTACTGACTTGATGCTGTTTCATCAAGTCGCTTTCAGACCCTATCTTTTGATGAGGTTGAAAGTAACCTTCTAAAATTGCCGACTTTATTTTATCTTTAACGTTACTATATTTTGTCCCCATAAACACCTCTCAATCTAAACTTATACGTACAGTGTATTATATCAAAGTAACATATCTAAATCCCTGTTTTAGAGGGTTTCTTTTTAAAAATATTACTTTAGAAATTAGTCAACTGAATAATACATACAAGTTAATCCCTATTTTTTACTGACTAGGTTAATGCAATAAGCGTGAGGGAAACTTGAACCACCTCTTAGTAAATCGCAGGAAAGAACCAGACATCATTCTATTAATTGATTTGTTTCGGCCAATCCTCTTGCCAGTCCAATGTGCGGATTTGCATTCGGATGACCCCATCTGCATCTCCGTCGTAATAATGGTAAATTAAATAATCTATCTCACCTTCTTGGAGAATATCTTGACCTCCTGGACCAATCTGATCACCTTTTGTACTAAGAATTACTGTTCCTCCTCCCTCTTCAAGAGGAACACCATCTTTGTCAACATAAGGTCCCGTAACAGACTCCGAGCGGCCAACTGCAATTTTATAAGTGCTATCTGTTCCATTACAGCACTGATCCCAAGATGTAAATAAATAAAAGTAATTTCCTTTTTCTATTATTGTAGGTGCTTCAATTGGGTTATGCGCGACCCCGGGCCTGTTTGCAAGCGTATAAATTTCTCCCTCTACCTCCGTCTGACTCGCCATTTTCTGTAGCTTGATGCCACTGAAATGGGAACCAAAGGCAATCCACCACGAGTCATCGGCTTCAAACACGTGGGGATCAATGGCATTATAATCTTCCGACCCTTGCTGTGAAGTAAGAACGGGTCCGTGATCAATCCAGCTTTCAGGATCTCCTGGTGTTTTCGAACTTGCCGCACCAATTGCAGAATTATTCGAGCCAAAAGAAGAAGTAGCATAATACAAATAGTATTCATCTTCTCTTTTTACAACTTGTGGAGCCCACAAGTGATTTGGTCCATACTCTTTTATCCAGTCAGGAACTGGAATTTCACCAATAGCTTCCCATTCCCCTTCCAAAGTACCTTCTGATTTTCTAATGTAAATTCCACCCGGATCTTCTTGATTTTGCAATTTCCCTGTGGAAAAAACATAATATGTATTTTGGTCCTTGATTATTGCAGGGTCATGAGCGGGGTCGTCAACCTCATCTTGAATGTAGTCCCCAATGTCACCGAACATTGTTAATTCCCCTTTATCCAGATTTCCATTATCGGTCTTTCCTTCATCTCGAAGTGGGAAACCCAGCATGACCGCTGAAACGACTACGACAACAACTAGTATTCCAACCCCTGCATAAAGTTTTTTTGACTTCAACGCTCCTCATCTCCCCTTTATCTAAAAGTCCATCTGTAAGTATCTTGTGAGAAAAAAGAACAGAGCTTGGTACTTGTGCTCTGTTCTCCATTAGTAGAAAGGAACCCCGAATTAAGCGTCAGGTTTCGGCTCTCCAAATACCGGAAAATCATCCTCTCCCCACTCTATTACCTGAGCCCTTGTGTGCCGGTTTGGGTCATACAAAGGATCTCCTTCGATTTCTTTATAATTTCTTCCGTGATAAATGAGCACATCTTTTTCACCATCTTCGCTCACGGTAAAGCTGTTATGACCTGGACCATATTGCCCGTTTCTCTCACTCGTTTGAAACACAGGTACGTCAGATTTTTTCCATGAAGCTGGATCAAGCAAATCGGAAGACTCATCAGCATGCAACATACCCATGCAATAGTTATGGTCTGTTGCGCTAGCGGAGTAAGTCATAAAAATCTTACCATTCCGTTTCAACACAGCAGCTCCTTCATTCACAAGATAACCGATTTTTTCCCATTCATATTCAGGGGTAGTAATCATCACTTGGTCACCTGTCAGTGTCCAAGGATTCTCCATCTTGGATATATACAAATTA
The DNA here is from genome assembly GCF_002886185.1 of Salipaludibacillus neizhouensis. Taxonomy (GTDB): domain Bacteria; phylum Bacillota; class Bacilli; order Bacillales; family Salisediminibacteriaceae; genus Salipaludibacillus; species Salipaludibacillus neizhouensis. The sequence goes on along the minus strand of NZ_KZ614147.1, from coordinate 1,049,732 downwards.
GAATTCCCTTTAATCTCAGGATCTTTCTGCGCCCACACATAATACTGTTCTCCAAGATGTTCAAATGATGTTGCATCAAGACAAAAGGTTTCCCACTTGGTTTTTACTTGCCCCTTCTCCATCCATGAACCCTCAAGCGGATTTTCCGCATCACACTCTAGTGCAAACATTCTGTGGTCAAACAAGCCATCGGTCGTCTCTGTTGTTCCTGCAGCAGCGAAGTAGATATACCACTTATTATTGATAAAGTGAATTTCCGGCGCCCAAATATTTGCACTTAAAGGTCCCGATTCGTACTTTTTCCAAACAGTTACAGGATCCGCCTCGGCTAAGCCTTCAATCGTCGTTGCTCTTCTTACTTCAATCCGATCGTATTCCGGTACAGAACCAGTGAAATAATAATAGCCGTCTTCATGTTTATAAACCCAAGGATCTGCTCTCTGCTCAATGATTGGATTACGATAGTCATAGTTTGTATTCATCAAAACTCTCTCCCCTGTTCATCAGTGTAGTCATTTTCATTTAGTTAATTTTTTTCAGACGAATCACATTCCAGGACGCTTTTGTTAGAACAGCTTCTACGAATCCGTCTTTCAGCTGTGATTTCCCCTTGTTATGAGGCTTCACATCTTCTTTAAAAACAGTATTTACTGCTTTTAAATTTTCGTTTTCCAGAACAATATGTTCTTTCAGTTGGTAGTCTTCAAAACTACTAACATTGATATCTAACTTGAGTTCTTCACTGATGTGACGATTCAGTGCAAAAATAGTTACTTCTTCACTTTCTTCGTTATACACGACTGCCGTATCTAGATACTCTACATCCGTGAAGTCTTTCGTATCAAATTTCGGAGAAGAAACAACCGGATGTAATGACACCCCTCGGCCAAAAACAGATGTATGCATATATGGATAAAAAATTGTTTGCTTCCAGGAAGCGCCCATATTATCCGTCATAATAGGCGCAATGACATTGACGAGTTGAGCCATACAAGCCATCTTCACGCGATCAGCATGTTTCAAGAAGGTAATCAGAATACTTCCGACAAGTAGGGCATCCTCAAAGTTATACACGTCTTCAAGCTGTGGCGGCGCTACCGTCCAAGGTTCAAGCTTGCTATCAGAATCCTTCGAGTGGTACCAAACATTCCATTCATCAAAACTAAGCATCATCGTTTTTTTGCTTCGTTTTTTTGCTTTAATATAGTCACATATCGATGTCACCGTTTCAATAAATCTCTCTAATTCCAATCCGTTCGCCAAGTAGTTTTGCGAATCGTTGTCATAATTACCGAAATATTGATGAAGTGAAATATAATCCGCTTCTTCATACGTATGATCAAGTGTCTCCGCTTCCCATTCAGGAAATGTCGGCATACTAGAGTTGGAGCTACCACATGTAACAAGTTCAATAGACGGGTCAACTAGTCTCATAGCTTTAGCTGCTTCTTTTGCAAGTCGTCCGTATTCATAAGGCGTTTTCTGACCTACTTGCCAAGGTCCATCCATTTCATTTCCGAGACACCATGTTTTTATATTATGGGGCTGTTCATATCCATGTTTTTTGCGCAGATCACTCCAATATGAACCTCCTGGGTGATTCGTGTATTCAATGATATTTCGTGCCGCATCGATTCCTCTCGTTCCGAGATTAATCGCCATCATTACTTCAGTACCTGCTTTTTTAGCCCAGTCAGCGAATTCGTTCGTACCGACCTGATTCGTTTCAATCGTTCGCCACGCTAACTCTAACCGCTTCGGGCGATCTTCTTTCGGTCCAACACCGTCTTCCCAATTATAGGCGGAGACCATATTACCACCTGGGTACCGAACAATCGGAACGTTTAGTTGTTTCACGAGGTCTAGTACATCTTTTCGAAAACCTTGTTCGTCGGCTTCCGGATGACCTGGCTCATAAATCCCCCCGTATACCGCACGTCCTAAATGTTCGATAAATGAACCGTAAATACGATCGTCTACCTCAGCAATTTTATATTCTTTATCTACAACCATTTTTGCTTTTTTCATCTATTACACCCTTTCCGTCATCTGAAGTGCCTGCTTTTTTTCGAATTTTTCCAAAGTTTGGGTAAAGAACCACATCATTATATAAGACAAAACGCTTCCAGAGAAAAATAGAATAAAGACTGGCAAAGCTAATGACATATATCCTACTGTCCAGACAATGAGAAGAAACAACAATGCGATGTGAATTCTCCCAAGAACAAACATCGATGTTTTCCGGAGTATTTCTCGTCCATTCCCTTCAAAATGAATCGATACAGGTATAACGGACACGATCATTAACAAATAACTGATTACCACCAGGATAAACGCTATAACAACGAAAATAGGAGTTTCTGTTCCCGCTGCAACAATGATGAGGTAATTCACATAGAGAACAACACCAGCCAAAGCGATCATCCATCCGTATATATTTGCTTTCATAAAGTTACTTTTAAACATCGTCCAAAATGTCTTCACAACAGGAATATCTCGATCGCCTTGAATCCATTTCCTTGAGATCGAAAACATCGCTACTGTAGCAGGGAATAGACCAAGCACCCCTAGACCCAGTACGGTGAAAAAAAGCCACAATATATTTAACAATGCAAATTTAGTAAAGATTCGAGCGAATGAATCTAGTTTTTCCATCATATCGTTCTTCCTCCTCTCATCTTGGTTCTTAAGAAAAACGGCATAGCCGTCTTTTATTAAATGCAGCGTCAGCTTCCACCGCCTCGAGTAGCACCTACGTATTGAGTGTAGGGGCTACTCGAAATGAGGATGGTTTTCCCTTGATACGTGCGGTGTGAAGGTAGCTACCAATTATATTTTTTATCTTTTAAATACAGGTTGATTAACCTTTTACCCCACCAGACGTTAATCCAGCAATAAAGAAACGTTGGAAAAACAAGAACAAAATAATAATCGGTACAATACTAAGTACTGAACCTGTAAACAGAAGTTGATAGTTGTTTCCATATGGAGTCAGCAACGTTGCTAATCCAACAGGTAAAGTAAACATGTCATTCGATCTTAATACAAGTAACGGCCATAGGAAGTTATTCCAGCTCGTTAACCCTTGTAAAATTGCCATTGCAGCAAACGAAGGTAACATCAATGGTGCCATGATTTTAAAGAAAATCCCGTATTCTGTACAACCGTCTACTCTTCCTGATTCCATTAATTCTTTTGGCAGACCTACCGCATATTGTCTAAAGAAGAATACAGCAATTGGGGCCACAATTAATGGAAGCATCACCGCTAAATAAGAATCTACTAATTGAAATGCAATCATCATTTGGAAAAGTGGAAGCATGAGAATTTCAAAAGGAATCATTAAAATTAACAAGACAAGCAAGAAAATAAAACGTTTCCCTTTGAAGTCATACAAAGCCAATGCATATCCCACCATAGATGAGAAAAATAACGAGAGTACAATCAGTACACCAGATATGATTAAACTATTTACATACCACTGCCAATATTGTGCGCCGCTTGCACTGAAGATTGCCTCAAAGTTCTCGAATTCCAAAGAAGACAAGAACAACTCTGCCGAAAGTCCAAATCTCATTAAATCAGATGCCGGACTAAGAGAGGCAACAACTAGTGAAATAACTGGAAATAACGCTAGAAATGCGACAATGCTGAAAAGCACTACCAAAAGTGTCGTGAATAATTTTCCTTGAGATGTTTTTTCCTTCATATTAATCATCCTTTTTAAATGCGCCAGTTAAATAAAGTTGAATGGCACTTATGATCAAGATAACAATCAGAAGAACGATTCCAATTGCGGCTCCAAATCCCATATCATTCCGCTGAATCCCTTCCTGATAGATATATCCTACGACAGTTAAACCAATGTTCCCCGGAGAGCTTGTTTCCCAGAAAACAAAACTTTCTTCAAACATTCGGAACCCATTAATGATCGAAATTGTTGTCAGGAAAATAACTACTGGCTTTATAGCTGGAAAAGTGACATTTCTGAACTTTTGCCAAACATTAGCTCCGTCAATATCAGCCGCTTCGTATAAATCATTACTTACGTTTTGTAATGCAGCTAGAAAATAAAGGATATTAACACCCATCCATCTCCAAGAAGCGAGTGTTACCATCAGAAACATCCCTGTCCCTGCTCCATAACGCCACTCAAGTGGTGATAATCCTATAAGGTTAAGAATTTGGTTTGCAATAGCTCCGTCAGAATCACCAAATATCATGCGGAAAATAGTACCTGCCACAATGACAGAGGTGAGTGCCGGGATAAAAATCGCTGCACGGAAAAAAGTCGAGTACTTCATCAGTTTATGGTTCAAGAATATTGCAAAAATCATGGGCAATACCGTTAGGATTACAACGGTTAAAATCACGTAAACACTCGTATTTTGAAGCGCCTGATAAAAAGTCGGGTTGAACACCCGCTCAAAATTAGATAATCCAACGTATTCCACTTGTCCCGGTAATACCCGCTGAAAACTCATATTTACAGCGCTGGCAAACGGGTAAAGGAAGAGGAATAAAAAGGAGATAATAAATGGCGAAACAAAAATGTAAGGTGCTGCCTTCTTAGAGTATAGAAACTTTAATCGGTTTTTTTGAGGACCAGGTCCGATTGGTTTCTTCTCAGTTGAGAGAAAGTTTTGCACGGTTCTTGCCTCCTTCAAAAATGATACCCCAGGAGAAAGAATCTCTCCCCCCTGGGATACATAACTATCTGATTTTTATTACTCACTCATTCTACTTCTTACAGCATCAGCTGCATCTGTTAATGCTTCTTCAGGAGTCTTGCTCTGATCACGCAGAACAGAGTGCATGACATTTGATTGAATTTCCTGTGTTGCATTTGATGTCTGTTCCGTGATATTCACTTCTGCAATTTCATCTCTAACATCAAGCAGAATATCAAAAATATCATCATGGAAGTAGTCATAGAAACGGTTGTCTGCTCTCATTTCTTCGTTATCCCAAACGTCGTGTCTTGGTGGATCGAATCCTAGAATTTTCCATAATTGAATATTTCCTTCTTCAGTAAGTTTCGAATATGCTAAGAAGTCTTTAGCAAGTTCTGGTTCTTCAGTCTGGTTTGTTACAACCGTACCAGTACCACCCATACCTGCGGAACGATTTCCGCCTTCTTCCCACAATGGAAGTGGACGAATTTGCATTTTCCCATCAAGATCTTCCATATAGTCTAAGAAACGTCCCATGTACCACATTGGCATCATAACGGATGCTGCTCCACCTTCATTCATGTAACCGTAGTACTCTTCTGCGTGGTGAAAACCTCCAGGAGTAAGCTCAGCGATTTCATGCTCGTAAACTAAATCATGTAAAAATTGTAGCGTGTCGACATTAATGTCGTTGTCTAAAATAACATCGCCATTTTCGTCAAAATAGTCGGATTCTCTCTGACTAATCAACGGTTGGAATGACCAAGTCTCATCTGATTCTACCGTTGTCATCATCGCATCTGTGTTTTCTACGACCTTTTTACCAGCTTCAACATAATCATCCCATGTTTTAATAGAATCGATATCAACGCCAGCTTCGTTCATAATTTCCTCGTTATAATACATCACTGTTGCACCTACATGATAATCCATACCATAGAACTGTCCATCTTTCGCATACATCTGGTATCTCGATTCGACCAAATTATCTAGCTCTGGTTCGATCTTATCATTTAAAGGTAACATCTGCGGTTCCCCTTGCAAGAAGTTAGCAAACATACTGACTTCGATATCTGCAATATCAGGTGCTCCGCTTCCTGATTGTAAGGATAAAAGTAAATTGTTGTGCATCTGATCGATAGGATATGTTTCAGCTGTTAGTTGAATCGCTCGATCAGGAAACTCTTCGTTCCAGCGCGTGACAGCGTCTTCAAAAAATCCTGTATGAAGCTCATTAAAATTCCAAAACGTTAATTCTGTAGCACCTTCAACATCGTCACCAATAACTTGTGTCGCTTCTAAATTTGGACCATCAGAAGCCTCTTCATTTCCACTATTATCGCTGCCACCATCGTTGCCATTATCTCCACAACCTGACAGTAACAATGCTCCAGATGCCATTAAAAATAAAAACTTTTTCATTCTCGAACCCCTCCTATTTCTTAATAAAGTGTTGAAAAACCAACTGCCTTCATCGTAATCCCTAGTAATCTAGGAACAACAACGCCTTATCAAACATATTTCTTCCTCCTCATACATGACACGTACGTATATGCTTTTTTATAATCTAGCATTTCTGTTTACGTATATGCTCAAACAGCGTTAAACTTAGGTTAATCGTCTCTCTTAAAATGGTAATCTATTCTATGATGATTGATGCACCATTGAAATGAAACGCTTACAGATTGTTTTACAACTTGTACGTATGAGGTGTGATTCAATTATAAAACAGACCCAACTTATACGCAAGTCCTTTTTTAATAATTCCAAAAACCTGCTTAGTTGACTTGCTTTTCTTTCTCTTATCTCTAAATCCCAAAGCAAAAAGGCTTGGAAACCCAAGCCTTTCTGATTATATAGTTATTGTTTCACTCCTCTAAATCTTTTTGCTCTACATTAAACTCTATCAAATTGTGATCTGGATCCATGCAAAAGATTTGCGCGAATCCGCTTTTGCTTTTAGGCTTTTCAACCACTTGCACCCCTTTATTTTTCAAAGAACTCAGCGTCTGATGATAATCTCTAACGCGGATTGCAAAATGCCCATCTCTTGAATTGATATTGTTCTCTTTCCTGAGTGTATTAGATTCTGGGTAAACAATTAAATGTAATTGTTGATCCCCCAGGCTATACCAAGCACCCGAAAAATCAAAATCCGGTCGCTGCAACTCAGCAAACCCAAGTACCTCCCCGTAAAACTCTTTTGCTTTTGTCAAATCGGTCACACATAAACTCACGTGATGCAGTCCTTTTATTTCAATCATTTAAATCCTCCGATCCATACTTAATTTTTTATCTTTCTATAGTTTATAACAATGTGATTGTAAATAAAAATCCAATCAATGTTATTTTACTAAAACCAAAAATATAACTTATCCCCCCTTCCCTAAAAATCTTTACAGCATAGTAAAAAATCCGTAAGCTGTATAGAGAGTACATATATATATATATATAGAAGAAAGGAGCTTTAAAAATGGATATAACCGTCGTTATCACTTCCATTGCTGTCATGGGAATAATGATTGCTTTAGGAGTTTTCTTTGCTTTTAAGGTCGTTGTGACCGCTGAAATAAAACAAACGTTAATTTTAATCGTTTTAAATATTGCCGTTCCATCCGTCATTTTAAATGGTGTTTTCAATACAGAAGTATCCGATAAACTTTTAAATCAAGCAATTATTATTTTTGGGATATCGATTATTTTTCATTTAGGGGCTCTCTTATTGGCTTGGGTCTTCACAAAGATTTTCCGCTTTGAATCCGTATTTGCCAAGAAAATGACGATACTCGCTGCGCTTGGCAACACCGGTTTTATCGGGATCCCTTTATGCGCGACCATTTTCGGTCCTGTGGGCGGATTACTGGCGGCTATTTTCGATGCTGGGCTTGATATCATTCTATTTTCCGTCGTTATTTATATGCTCCAATCAGGAAGAGGATTGAATATTAGACAGCAATTAAAATCCTTAGTAAATATTCCTCTTTTAGCTGTAATCATTGGTCTAACCTCTGCTTTCATCGGCTTCCAACCACCTGAAATAATCAAGCAGTTAACAGCTCTTCTATCTGGATTGGCAGCACCCTTAGCCATGCTGTACTTAGGGATACTGGTCCAGGGTCTATTTGCAAAAACAAGGTTCACTATTTATCCGCAAATCTGGTTCCCTCTGGGCATTAGGTTAATCATCATCCCGATCCTTGCTCTGTTGCTGATTTCTTTAACTAATTTGGAGGACTTGATTATTCATATTGTCATTATCTTATCAGCGATGCCAACATTTACTCTGGCAGCGATATTATTCTCTCGCTACACCGGTGATGAGGAAACTGCAGTGATGACCATCGCCTTTTCTACGATATTTTCACTCCTGACAATACCACTTATTTCTTATCTATCTGTCCACTGGTTATCGTAATTAGGCTTAGGACTGATGCTTCGAGTTGTCTCGACGGATTCAAGCTCTCCGTTCGAGGAAAAAAAACAGTCTCGAACCTAAGTCCAAAACTGCTTCTTTTAACATTACTTTTCTTTATCTTCCCAGCTTTCAATATTTTTCAAGCCTTTAATACTGTCACGGAAAAACACTGGATCGAGACCTTGCTTTTGCTGATCCTGATAATTCTTCAAAGCTTTAAACGCAATTTTACTCAACAATGCTACAGCAATCAAGTTTACTACCGCCATCGATCCCATAAACAAATCGGCCATTGCCCAAATAATATCTAAATCACTTGTGGAACCGACCAGAATCATGATGAGAAAAGCAATTCTGAATAGTGTCAAATAAATTGGTTTTTCAGTAATAAATTCTATGTTCGCTTGTCCGTAGTAATAGTTACCTAATAACGAGCTCACAGCGAAAAAGAAGATAGCGATCGTAATAAATATTGTCGCCCAGTCACCCATATGTGCAGCCAGTGCTTCTTGAGTTAACTGAATTCCTTCCATATCTCCAACCGTGTAAACGTCGGTAAGTAAAATTATAAATGCAGTTGCACTACAAATAATCAGCGTATCAATGAGAACACTTAACGACTGAATCAACCCTTGCTTGACTGGGTGTGACGTATATACTGTAGCCGCCGCGTTTGGCGCACTTCCCATCCCAGCTTCGTTGGAAAAGAGACCACGCTGAACCCCATTCATAATCGCAGCACCGATACCGCCTCCAACTACTTCTTGAAGACCAAATGCATTGTTAAAAATGAGCGCAAAAACTGCAGGCACTTCTGTAATATTAACGATCATAATAATGAGAGCTACCATAACATATGTAATAGCAAAAATTGGGACAATAATTTCTGCAACAACGGCAATACGCCGTATTCCACCGAAGATAATAACCCCCATAATAGCTGCAATGATGAGCCCAACTAGAAGCGGACTAACGTCATACGCACCTCTGAAAGCATCAGCAATTGTATGTGTCTGAACACCGTTAAATATGAGACCGAAACATAATATCAGTAGTATAGCAAATAATAATCCAAACCATCGTGCCCCAAGCGCTTTTTCCATGTAATACGCTGGACCACCGCGGAAACCATCCTTGTCTTTCACCTTGTAAATTTGTGCAAGTGTGCTTTCAACAAAACCAGTTGCAGCTCCTATAATAGCGACAATCCACATCCAAAAAATTGCACCAGGTCCCCCAACAGATATCGCTAAAGCTACCCCCGCTAAATTCCCCGTACCAACTCGAGCAGCCGTGCTTATCGCAAATGCCTGAAACGGGGTGGTTCCTTTTCTTTCTCTAAATGCTTTCCGATCTGTTCCTTTTACTAACTCTTTCACCATGGAAGGCAACATTCTAAATTGAACAAATTTCGTTCTAATTGAAAGATAAAGTCCTAAGATTAAAAGTAATCCGATAAGAACATACGTCCATAACAGATCGTTACCAAACGCAATTAAATCACTTAACATAACATCAGCCTCCTCAATAATCCGTTCGATGTTTATTCCCCTATTTGAATTCGTCTTAAACATGTTTTGTTAGATTCGTGCAAATTATTCTGGAAATGCTGTATCCCAAAACATCTTTTCATGTGTATAAATAAAATAAAAGCAAATTAGCATTAACTAAATCTAAATTAGGAACATACATATTAGCCTGTACCTATAATAAATAACTGAATTTTCCACTTATTTTTACAGTATCCACTTAAATATCACCATGTTAAAGTTAACCTTGAAAGCGTTATCAAAAGGAGGTTTTTTTATACGAGAATGTTTTCATTTTGTATCTAATCATTTATAGAAAAGTTCCCATCACTAAAAGGAGGTTTTATTTTGAAGGATACTTTAACTAATTTCCCATTCAATCATTCTCTATTTCAAAAACCTAAGAATCTGTTGTTAATCACCATTTTTCTGCTTGGTACTTTGATTGCCCCTGCCATAACCCACGCTAACATTAATGATCAATCTCAAAATAACCAAGAGAGTAGCATCCAAACTTATACAAACGCAATGCAGCCTGGATGGAACTTGGGTAATTCGTTTGATGCTGTTGGAGAGGACGAAACGGCTTGGGGTAACCCTTACGTGACACAAGAGTTTATTAAAGAAATTGCTGCAGAAGGATATAAAAGTATACGAATCCCTATTACATGGGATGAAAGAATGGAAGAAAACGGTGACTATATGATAGACCCAGATTTCCTTGCGCGCGTTGATCAAGCAGTCAACTGGGCACTCGAAGAAGATATGTATGTAATGATCAACATTCATCATGATTCATGGTTGTGGTTAGAAGAGGGAATGCAAAGTGATTATGACAGATCGCTTGCCCGCTATGATGCAATATGGACCCAGCTCGCTGAACATTTTAAGGATTACTCTAACAAGCTAATGTTCGAGAGTATTAATGAACCTCGTTTTTTTGGTACCGATTCGGAAAGAAACGAGTATCTGAATGAATTGAACACCTCTTTTCACAAAATTGTTAGGCAGTCAGGTGGAGGAAATGACGTTCGCCCACTAGTTTTACCAACAATGGATACCGCATCTTCGGCTAGCGAACTAGATGCATTATACGATACAATACAGAAATTAAACGATCCAAATATTATATCTACCATTCACTACTATGGATATTGGCCATTTAGTGTGAATATTGCTGGTCATACGACATTTGATAATGAAACGAAAAATGATATTATTGCTACCTTCGATCGGGTCCATGATAAGTTTGTTGCAAATGGGATTCCAGTAATCCTTGGAGAATATGGTCTGCTCGGTTTTGATCAGCACACTGGAGTAATTCAACAAGGTGAAAAGCTCAAATTTTTTGAGTTTATGACTCATTATGCCCAAGAAAAACAAATTACACATATGCTGTGGGATAACGGTCAGCATTTTAACCGGCATACATTCGAATGGAGTGACCCAGAATTATACGAAATGATGAAGGCTAGCTGGACAACTCGTTCATCGACCGCCGAGTCTAATCTAGTCCATTTAAAGAAAGGGGATGAAATTAAAGATATCTCCATGCAGTTGAATTTAAATGGAAACGAGATGACCTCCCTTAGTGTAGATGGCAGAGAGTTAGTCCATGGCAGTGACTATGAGGTAAAAAGTGATGTATTGATATTCAAAAAGAAAGTACTTGCTAGACTAACTAACTTTGATAATCTAGGTGTGGATGCAACAGTGACCGCCCATTTCGACAAAGGGGCCGATTGGAACTTTCACTTAACTACCTATGATACCCCTGCTCTTCAAAGTGCGGAAGGTACTGCCAATGAATTTGTCATACCAACGTTGTTTAATGGCGATACACTTGCAACAATGGAAGCTGTTTACGGTACTGGCGAGAATGCTGGTCCACAAAATTGGACATCCTTCAAGGAATTTGCCTATACTTTCAAACCTTCTTACGACACAAATCAAATTATATTGTCTCAGAATTTTTTCAATGAGATTAGAGATGGAGAAGAAGTAATCTTGACCTTCCATTTCTGGAGTGGCGAGAAAATAACATACACAATCATCAAAGAAGGAGATACTGTGGAGAGCATCTCGGCAGACCCTACTTCTCTTGATCAAAAACCAAAGAAAAAGAAAAAATAGCAAGTATGAGTAACTTTTATCCTGACAAATTCCTTAAACACAGAGCTGGTAGTAAAAACTACCAGCTCTGTGTTTTTTACGAAAACATTGTATCATGAATTTTTTGTTATATGAACTAATCGAATACTTTCCGTATTGTCCTTTCATTTACTTTGCATCAAGCTGAACCTTTTGTTTACTGAAACCAACGCAAATTAACCTCTATTTTTAAGGTCTCTATCCTATCATTCCCTCATTCCTGCTGTCACCACTTTCTATATTATGATTTACCTGATTTCGCCCCCAAAAAAAGATTTCCTTATAAAAAATAGCTCTCTTGTTAATCCTTAGAGATAGATAGCCTTTCAATCGTCTGTCCTTTCGGAATAGGGAAATGAAGGAGGTGTACTATGGTTAAAGAAGGTTCATTTTTTATTGGAATGTTTTGGGGCATCCTTTTCAGTAGTCCATTTTGGATATCCGTTTTTGTGGTAATTAAGTATGTACTTTCCTAGAGTAAATCGTGTCTATAAATTTTTCAGGAAACATACAGAAGTCTCACCCTAAACATTTTCGTCAATCTACGCATGTTACTTTCCTTTATACATGAAATAAGTTATCAATATAGTTAACTTTCTTTCCGATTAGACCCATAAAAAGAGGAAGCCCATATCCTTGTAATTAGGATGCGGGCTTCCTCTTTTATGCGTGGACCAAACACTACTTCATATTACTTCTCATACAACTCAATCGGGAGGCCATCTGGATCCGAAACAAATGTATACTTTTTGTTTGTATCGGTATTGATTCTTATTGCTTCTACTGTAAGGCCTTTACTCGCTAAATGGATGACAGCATCTTTAATATCTTCTACTTCGAAGGCCAGATGTCTTAGTCCCGCTGCCTCTGGATAGTTGGGACGCTCTGGAGAATTTGGGAACGAAAATAATTCAATTTGATATGTATCGTTTACTGCTAACTCCAATTTATAAGAATTACGTTTTTCACGAAAGACCTCATTTCTAGGTTCAAGTCCGAGAATCCTTACATAGAAGTCTTTTGATTTTTCATAATCGCTGCATATAACTGCAACATGATGAATTCTAGTTAATTTCACTCATACAAACTCCTCTCAACAAAACTAATTACTTATAATGACTAAAAGAGATGAGATTTAACCATCTCCCAGTTATTTAATTATTTGATGGACCATTTTTCCATTAATACCAGTCACAAATAGAAACTTCAATAACAGTTTATTATTCGTTATTTGTAATCTTTTTTAAATACTCTTGAACATCCTTTTTCAAATCATCTCGTTGTAAAGCAAAGTCAATGGTAGCTTTTACAAATCCAAGCTTGTCTCCCACATCGTATCGGTCTCCAGTGAATTCATAAGCTAAAACGACTTGATTCTCATTCAATTTCTTTATAGCATCAGTTAACTGAATTTCATTGCCTGCACCAGGTGGCAACTCATCTAAGATCTGAAATATTTCCGGGCGTAAAACATAACGTCCCATGATAGCAAAATTCGATGGAGACTCTCCTTGCTTAGGCTTTTCAACTAAGTCTTTAACATGGATAACACCTTGCTCGACTTCCATTGACTTAGGGGAAACAATTCCGTATTTTGATACATCTTCATCAGGTACAGGTTGAACTCCGACAACTGAAGAATTATATTTATCAAATACATTAATTAATTGCTTTAAACACGGAATATCAGATTGAACAATATCATCGCCAAGCAACACAGCAAACGGCTCATTACCAATAAAATGTTTGGCACAACCAATCGCATGACCAAGACCGTGTGGTTCCTTTTGTCGGATGTAATGAATATTAGCCATATTCGAAATTTGCTGTATTTCAGCCAGTAGCTCCATTTTTTCTTTTTTCAATAACGTCTCTTCAAGTTCATAGGATTTATCAAAATGATCCTCAATTGCTCGTTTTCCACGACCACTAATTATAATGATATCCTCTATGCCCGAAGCAATCGCTTCTTCAACTATATATTGTATAGTCGGCTTGTCGACTATTGGTAACATCTCCTTCGGTTGTGCTTTTGTCGCTGGTAGAAATCTAGTGCCTAATCCAGCAGCTGGGATAATCGCTTTCCTAACTTTCACTTCTCATCCGCCTCCTTAATTGATGGATCCTGACAATCAACATCACTTGAAAAATATACTCTTCAGCCAACTATTGGAAGATTTTCGATATTAACTCTAACACACTCAGAATCAAATATCTTCAAATAGACAACTTAGTTTCATCAAAACTTTCTATAAATTAATCAGACCTTTCCAATACCTTTTATTCCATAACAATTTTGAATACACAATGTTTCCTCTTAAATTAAGTAAGCAGATACCTACTAGATACCTGCTTACTTTTAAATTCAGCTTAGATAAACGTGAAATAATTTTATCATAACCTTATCCGTACTCATATTAAACAGTGTTTTTAAATATTTCTAGTAAATCTATAGGCGCCATAATGTAATAGCATCTGGACATGTTTTGTTGTTCAAACTACCTTTAACGTCCATAACAATTCCTTTTCTATGTTTTAATAAAGTATCAAATTGTTGCCAGCCTTTATCCAGATAATATTGGTGGGGAACAGCAAGGACAACTGCCTCAGATGGTTTTAATTCCTCATAGTTTACAAGGTCTATCCCATATTCCTCTTTTGCTTCTTTTGGAACAGCATAAGGATCTGTCACTTGTACATCTACACCAAATTCTTCTAATTCATTGATGACATCAATAACACGAGAATTACGCAAATCAGGAACATTTTCCTTGAAGGTTAGCCCTAGCACCGTAACTTTTGCGCCTTGAACAGCCATATTTTTATGAATCATTTCTTTAATTAACGAAGTGGCAATATGTTTTCCCATTCGGTCATTGATTCTACGTCCAGCTAAAATCATTTCAGGATGATAGCCGATACTTTCGGCTTTATGTGTTAAGTAATAAGGATCAACACCAATACAATGACCGCCTACTAGCCCCGGCGCAAAAGGAAGGAAATTCCACTTCGTTCCAGCTGCTGCTAAGACTTCTTTCGTATCAATACCCATACGATCAAAAATAAGAGAAAGTTCATTCATAAGAGCAATATTTAAATCTCGTTGTGTATTCTCAATTACTTTAGCCGCTTCCGCCACTTTTAAAGAACTTGCTTTGTACACACCAGCAGTAACGACCGATTCATAAACCTCAGCAACGATATCAAGCACTTCAGGTGTTTGTCCTGAAACAACCTTCATAATAGTTCTGAAAGTATGTTCCTTGTCTCCAGGGTTAATTCGCTCCGGTGAGTATCCGACAAAAAATTCTTCTCCAGCTTTTAGCCCTGATTCCTTTTCTAATATAGGAATACATACTTCTTCTGTCGCACCTGGATAAACAGTTGATTCAAAAACAACGATCGTTCCCTTGCTAAGATTTTTCCCAACTGTTGCTGATGACTTTTCCAATGGTGTTAGATCAGGTTGTTTATTTTCATTAATCGGAGTCGGTACTGCAACAATAATGAAGTCACACTCACTTAATCGTGATGCTTCTGTCGTAAACTCCACATTTGCTTTCTCAAGCTCATGACTCTCCACTTCATTTGTATAATCTTGATTTTGCTTCAGTGTAGAGATACGATGCTCATTAATATCAAACCCTATAATTTTATGTTCCTGTCCAAAAGCTACAGCTACGGGTAAGCCTACATAACCGAGCCCTACCACACCTATCTTTCTGTTCATGCTTAATACACCTCTTCGGTATGAATTTATTTAGCTCCTAAGTTTTCTACATACCATGCCATTGTTCGTTCTAATCCTTCAAAGACATCGATCTTCGGATCATATCCTAAAAGCTTTTTAGTTTTAGAAATATCAGCTAGAGAGTGAGGGATATCGCCTTCACGCGGCTCTCGATAATTAGGTTTAATCTCTTTATCTAACAACTTACAAATAATCTCGTACAATTCATTCAGTGTAATTTTCTTTCCATAAGCTATATTAAATGCTTCTCCACTTGCCTCTGTACCAGCTAAGCATGCCAGTAGATTAGCTTCAATCACGTTATCAATATACGTAAAGTCTCTTGTCTGAGAACCATCCCCATTAATATTCGGTGCTTGATCTTTCAGTAAATCCCGAATGAAAATAGGTATGACTGCTGCATATGTAGAGTGCGGATCCTGTCTTCGTCCGAATACATTAAAATAACGTAGGCCAACTGTTTCTAACCCATATAATTCGAAATAGTTCTTTGCATAAAGTTCATTTACTTTTTTCGTTATCGCATATGGCGAGAGCGGCTTTCCTTCTCTTCCTTCTACTTTTGGAAGAGTGGGTTCATCCCCATATACTGACGAAGATGAGGCGTACACAAACTTCTTAACACCTGCATCTTTTGCAGCTTCTAACATATTTAATGTTCCGTGAATGTTAACTTCATCATACACAAGTGGCATACGAATCGAGCGGGGTACCGAACCCCATGCAGCTTGATGAAGGACATAATCGACACCTTTGACCGCTGCTTTGCACGTCTCTAAATCTCGAATATCGCCTTCAATAAATTCAAACTCATATTTTGACTTCAAATCTTTGATATTTTCATGACGTCCGTTAGAGTAATCATCTAAAACTTTGACTTCAAAACCATGCTGTAATAAAAAATCAGCCAGATTCGAGCCAATGAAGCCGGCTCCACCTGTGATTAAAAACTTATCACTACTTTTAAAACGATCTAAGATCATAGTCCACCTCTTCATATTTATATTTTCATTTATAATATTAATAACTTTCTCTATTTTACTACATTCTCTAGTGTATTCCTATTTGTATCAACAGGCTTATCACCAAGCTCTTTTATATGATCAATACAAGAGCTTATAAAATCACATGGACGAAGTCACTTACCAAAGTTTTGATAAGTGACTTCCAAGCATCAATCAATATTAAATAAGTCTCTTGTATAAACTTTATCTTTTACATCAATTAATTCAGGATTTAAACGATTTGAGACAATGATATCAGAAATTTCCTTAAACTCTTCAAAGTCTTTGATAACTCGGGAGTGATAGAACTCTTCTTCTTTCAAAACTGGTTCATAGACAACAACTTCGATCCCTTTTGACTTAATTCTCTTCATAATTCCCTGTATAGCTGAAGCTCTGAAGTTGTCAGAGTCCGTCTTCATCGTTAATCTGTATATTCCTACTATTTTCGGATCTTTTTCGATTATTTTAGTTGCTACGTGATCTTTTCGGGTGCTATTTGCATCTACGATTGCCCCGATGAGATTATTTGGAATGTCTTCATAGTTTGCTCGTAGTTGTTTGGTGTCTTTTGGTAAACAATATCCACCATATCCGAATGATGGGTTATTATAGTGATTACCAATCCTCGGATCAAGTCCTACCCCTTCAATGATTTGCTTTGAATCCAGTCCTTTTGTTTCAGCATAAGTATCTAGCTCATTAAAATAAGCAACTCGCAGTGCCAAATACGTATTTGAGAATAATTTGACTGCTTCAGCTTCCGTCGAGTCTGTGAATAAAACATCGATATCTTTCTTCTCAGCACCATTCACCAATAAACTTGCAAATTTCTCTGCCCGGTTTGATTTTTCTCCAACGATAATTCGTGATGGATGGAGGTTATCATAGAGAGCTTTTCCTTCCCGGAGAAATTCCGGAGAAAAAATAATATTATCAGTTTTATATTTTGCTTTAATTTCTTTCGTGTATCCTACTGGAACCGTGGATTTAATCACCATTACTGCATCTGGATTTATATTCATTACCGTTTCGATAACTTTTTCAACTGTAGATGTATTAAAATAGTTTTTTAAAGGATCATAATCGGTCGGAGTTGCTATAATGACAAACTCAGCATCCTTGTATGCCAGATGGGTATCCATTGTAGCAACAAGATTTAATTCTTTTGTTGCCAAAAACTTCTCTATCTCATGATCTACAATCGGTGATTCCTTTCGATTAATCATGTCAACCTTTTCTTTAATGATATCAATTGCAACTACCTCACTGTTTTGAGCTAGTAAAACTGCATTTGATAACCCTACATATCCTGTACCAGCGACTGCAATTTTCATTCTTTCCACACCCTCATCGTTTAAGAATACTCTTTTCTTTTTGTTACCCTTCAGTATGTATATTTAAGCATTCCATTTGATCTAACATTTAATAATATAAGTTTACCATCTTAGACAGAAACCTGAAACAATTTACTAATTCATTGAATTTTTTTCTTATATTCTTTTCGTTTAAAATATATGATTTATTTCGATATATTCAAAAAGATTATAGCAAAAGGGTCAAAAAACCTTTTGCTACAACCTTTAAAACATTATATCAAAATTTTCTGCACGTAACTTTTTCAAAGCAGTTTTTCGCCACGTTTTCACAGTAGAAACAGAAACGTTTCTAGATTCTGCTATTTCTGTTGATTTAGAACCATAGAATAAGGATTCGCGTACCCACTCTTTTTCTCTCGGGCTTAAACTTGTTCGCGAAAGCCAATCTTGCAAAACCAGCAACTCTTCTTCGTTCCCAACAATTAGAAGACTTGTTTCGCTCATGATAAACGGTTCCGTGGCGACATGTCTGGAGTTCCATCGCTCTTTTTTTTCGAGTGACTGCTGGATCCGTCCATATACATAGCTTTTCGCATACGCCGGGAAAGCCCCAAGTTGTTCATCATATCTTGACCAAGCCTCATATAAAGCAATTCTTCCAGTTTGAATGTACTCTTCTTTTTCCATGCCTAGATTCCACTTGCGAATGAGCCCATAAATCATCGGCATAAACTGTTCGCAAACCTTCTCAAATTCATAGTCATTTCTTGTCTCCATTTTCTCCAAGGGATGTCTCCTGCTTGGAAGCGCGCTTCCGCTTATTCCGCGGTAACTTCATTTTAGAGCGCTATCGAAAATCGAGCGAATGACGATAAATTGCGTTTCTCCTATAGAAACAGCACGTTTCTATAGGAGAAACGTGCTGTTTGTTAGAGAGATACGTGCATTATCGGTGGAATTTAGTTCGAAAAAGGAAAATGGATTAGTCCTAGCGTCCTCTTTCGTTCAGAAAGTATAGTTCCTAGATAGTTAAAATGAAAGAAGCTACCCAAATTGGGCAGCCCCTTTCCTCAACACATTATTTTTGCAATTGATGTGCCATACTTATTAAAACTTCAGCTTGTTCTTCGGTAAGTGCTTTACCAGTTTGTGCTTCCACGTGATTAATAAATGCACCAAGTTGGTTGTTCCTTGCTTTTATGTTTCCTTTTTCATCTGAACTCATTGCTTCATTCACTTTTGCTAGAAATCCGTTCACTTTTCCTTTTTTACCGCTATTCGCCAGAACATATTCTTCTGTTAATGAAGATAGGTTTTCAAAACTTAGCTCTAGTTCTGGTTCTGTGACTTCATCTCCTGTCGTAATTGCTGGCATAGGAGGCATTTCCATACCGTGTCCGAGGAAGAATCCGGTATGTGGAGGCTGATTGTAAGCCACATTTTGCCATGCTACACCTAGTCTATACGTAGGATCG
This sequence comes from Salipaludibacillus neizhouensis, assembly GCF_002886185.1. Taxonomy (GTDB): domain Bacteria; phylum Bacillota; class Bacilli; order Bacillales; family Salisediminibacteriaceae; genus Salipaludibacillus; species Salipaludibacillus neizhouensis. The sequence continues at coordinate 1,030,415 of NZ_KZ614147.1, read as the reverse complement.
TGCATCAATGTGAAAATTCTTTCTTCTGTCACGTCCGTTGTCGTATAAATACGAAGCTCTTCACTATCAGCAGAAGCCCAAATCACTTCTTCTCTCCAGTCTCCGTATAAATCGGCTTGCAACGTTGGATTTCCTTTCGTACCATTACTTGTACGAGTGCCTTCTGGAGTAAGAACATTTTCTAACTGTTCACTCTCCCAATTCCATTTGTCAATTCGTCCTACCCCATACGTATCGCTGCCTTCAGCAAAATCATGGTCTAGTAGTTCTCGTAATAAGTCACCAGTCCACCATACTGCATGGTTAATAGAAGCTGGAGATTTATCTGTAATTCGCTCCCCTTCTACAGAGAATAAACCACTACCACCACTGCTTCCATCCCAACTATCAGAAGCCCAAAGCTCTGCTCCATCATATCTTGGATCAATATCCGCAGCAAGACCGCGACCTACATCAGATCCAGTCTCCACTCCCCACAGCAAGTCGCCAGTTTCTGCATCTCGAATGCCATAACCAACCGGTGATCCTGATGATTCTTGAACCCCATAAATTTCCATACCCGCTCGGTTGGGATTTAAGTTACTGACGTGCTGCGCATCTCCATGTCCCCAGCCAGTAGAATAAAGACCAGTGCCATCATGATTTATCACCGCAGCACCGTAAACAATTTCATCATATCCGTCTCCATCTACGTCGTTAATGGAAAGACTGTGGTTACCTTGTCCCGCGTAAGCACCATTACCTTCTTCATCACTATCAAAAACCCAGTTTTCCTGTAATTTACCATCTTTAAAATCATACGTTGCAAGAACTGCTCTTGTGTAATAACCCCGTGCCATGACAATGCTTGGACTTTCTCCATCCAAGTAAGCAACTCCAGCTAGGAAACGATCGACTCGGTTTCCGTATCCATCACCCCAGTCATTTACATTTCCTCTTGGTGGATTATAATCAATTGTATCGAGCGCTGCCCCTGTTTCTCCGTCAAAAATCGTTAAAAATTCATCTCCTTCTAATATATATCCCGCACTATTTCTATGATCGGCATCTGCATCTCCAATCACCGTTCCTTGTCCGTCTACAGTACCATCAGCTGTTTTAAAGACCACTTCTGATTTTCCGTTTCCATCAAAATCATAGACTAGAAATTGTGTATAATGAGCCCCAGCTCGGATATTCTTTCCTGCATCAATTCTCCAAAGCCTTTCTCCTTCCAATGTATACGCATCTATATAAACATTCCCGGTATACCCTGGTCGTGAATTATCTTGTGCGTTAGACGGATTCCACTTTAAAATGACCTCGTAGTTACCATCTCCGTTAACATCTCCCACACTCGCGTCATTTGCGGAGTATTCAAAATCTACACCATCGGGAGTCGTTCCACCTTCTGGCTTATCAAGCGGAATACTAGAAAACTGTTCATTCCATACTTCAAATGTTTCCGTTTCTGATTCACCACTACCATTATTGACTTGAACTTGGTAAGTGGATGATACCGTCCCGCCCTCATCAAGATAGTTCGTACTCTCTGTAATAGGAGTATCATTGATTTTTTCACCATCACGGTACAAGTCAAAACTCACTTCTTGTGGGTCCGTACCGAGCATTTTCCACCCGACATAAATCCCATCTTCAGTATCAACCGCAACTGGTGCGCGATTTAACTTTTCCATTTGCCGCAAACGTTCAGCAACAATCGGTGATTCTAGAGGGTCTGAATACTCGGATATCCCTCCTTCATTAACAGCTCGAACTTTATAATAATAATGTGCGAAAGTGGAGATTGAATCATCTGTAAATGCAGATTCCTCTGCTACACCAATTTTTGAAAATTTGTCATCTTCAAATCTTGATCTGTAGACATAATATTTAATTGCATCATCCGTGTCGCTCCAAGAAATGGACACAGATTCGGCAGTAGCATCTTCCACCTCAAGATTACCGGGAGCCGCCGGGACTGTGACCGATTCATCAAACATGTCAACCTCGACCTCATTGCTGTTTGGTGATTCAATACCCTGTTCATTCATAAATGTTATTGCATAGGTATACGAATAACCTAATTCTGCTGTTTCATCGGTATAGTTATTTGTATCACTACTGCCTATTTTAGAAAATGTTTCTTCACCTTCAGCTTTTCGATAAACCTGGTAGCTTACAGCTGCATCATTGCTGTCCCAAGTTAAAGTAACTGACTCTTGCATTCCAAGAGATTTAGACTCTACTTCTAAGCCAGTTAGTTCAGACATAGGTGTAATTTCAATTCCATTAATCCGACCATTTTCTCTGATGTCGATATTTAACTGTTCGTCTGATACTGTCGTCATAGTAGTTAATTCCGCATATTCGCCAGCGCTTGAAGAGATATTACCTTTGTCTTCTCCTTCAACCGTAAAACCTGTCCGGTTAAAAGCAATGTCATCCCCTGCAATAATTCTGACAAAATACTCCCCGTCAGGAATATCAACCATAAATTCATAATCCCCATCAAGAATGAAATCACGTCTGAGATCATCTGGTGCTCCGCGATCTCGCTCAGCTACATTCTTATCAATCCCGTACCCAGTTTGACTATCGTATACCATCGTATTCGTAACCTGCGTGTAGCCCTCTGCTACTGGGCCTGTCCCAAAATCAAATCGAAAACTTTGCTGCTCAACATCATTGGCCTCTGCTGTTGAGTGATTAAACGAACCAACATTTCCAAACGTCGATATGAATAAGACAACAATCATAAACACGACAAAATTCTTTTTATACATGAAATCCCTCCAAATTATATTTTTATTCCTAGAATATTTCAGTCACCTCCTAATTGAAATAAAATCTTTTCAGTAAGCGCTTTAATTAATAGGTTTTAAAGACAGAACATTCAATACATAGAATATATTCAGTTAATAACAGAGCTAGCTTGACACCAAAGCAAAGCCTAAATGAATTCGGTGATAAAGCTTCGGTTAGATCAATGAGACAGAGACTAGTAACTTTTCCGTTTGTTATTGACAGCATCCCATTAATTTTGATCTAATTCTACAGGCATAATGAAAGCCTTTTCACAACCATAGCACGGCTTTTTTTCAGTTAAAATATAAAAAATGTTAAATAAATATCACAAAACACTAAAACACCTAAATGAATGTATTTGTACTATATGGTATAAACATGTTGAATTCAGAGTAAAAATAGGAGTAATGTATCGCAGTATGACAAATACTGGAACTTTAGCGGTATATCTCATGAATTATACGTTTTTTCGCTTGAATAAGTAGACTATAATACCTGATTTTTCTAGACATTCGATTATTCTCGCAATATAACCAGCAAATTAAAAATTGATATTGATCGTCCGAAAGTTCATTTTGGAAACTAATACATGTAACAAATTTTATGAAACCCTTCTTCACCGGTTCTTAATGCTCATTATAAAAGACTTAAAAAGCAAAAAAACAAAGCTCAGTATGCAATTATACTGGTCCTTGTTTTGCAGAATATATTAGCTAGCTTTTATAAAGCTCCTCTTTATTTATTCTTTCCTCTAGCCGTTACTGCGATCACCTCTTCAATCTCACCGTTCCGAATTCCTATTAATTCGTCTGCCAGATTAACCGTTGGACAAACATGATTAGGGATAATTTCTATTACGTCGCCAATTTTCAAGTCAATGCCTTCAGGTAGATTGATGACTCCATGTTCTTCCGATAACCAACTTACTGTTAAACCATTTTTTCCTTTTATTAAACCATATCCATCAGCAAAGATTCGTTTATCCGACGTCAATGTTTTCGAGCCAGCATCAATAATCGCACGATTTTCCGCTGGCCTACTCACTACAGTGGCGTATATCAAAAGCGCACAATTTTCTTCTGTCACAAGTCCAAGGTCTAGCAACTTTGCATCGTTGAAAACATATGTTCCAGGCCGCATTTCCGTTACACCTTCAACATGTGCCCCTATATAAGAGGTTGGGGAGGAGCCTACACTTATACAAGGTATCTCAATACCTAATTCGCTTTTAATTGAAGTTTTGGTTTCAACTAAATATTGTCCTTCTTGCCTGGTTATTTCAATCATTTCTTCTTGGCTTTTTGCTGCATATGCATGTCCAGCGTGAGTCATTAACCCATATATTTCAATGTTGGGCAGTTTAGCAATTTCTTCTACTAAACACAAAGTTTCCTCACCATATTTTTTCCCGACGCGTCCAAGCCCCGTGTCTACTTCGATATAAACCTTGATTTTCTTCCCGATGCTCGCAGCTACTGTGGAAATTCCACCGGCCACTTCGACGCTATCTAACGAGACCTTGATATCTGCTCTTTCTGCCAGCTTTTTTAATCTCGTTAATTTCTCCGCGCCAATAATTGGATAGGCAATGAAAATATCATGAATCCCGTTCTGGTGCATGACTTCCGCTTCACCAAGTTTAGCTACGGTAATCCCATCAGCCCCAGCTAGTAATTGTTTTAATGCAATCGTCACGCTTTTGTGCGTTTTTATGTGAGGACGAAGTGTAATCCCAGCCTGTCTTGCATTCTCGCTCATAACTCGGATATTATTATCCATTTTATCCAGATCAACGACTAATGCAGGCGTATCAATATTTTCTACCATATCCATCACATCCTTTATTTAATAGGTACTTGAAGAGACTACTTTATTAGGTAATTCAATTGTATCAAAAAATAACGTTCTTCTTTCTATTTCGGATCATGTATGAACCTTTAGGATGATTTTTCAGCTATATTTTTGATGACATATCCTTGAGGTTCCACTCTTCGACCCTGTCGCTTTGTGAGTGTCGCTAAGTTCCGGTTTAGTGTCTTTTAGGGAGTATCGACTCTCTGAATGGCACTATCCACACTCTTTCCATCCACTCCCAAGCTGATTGGATGGCTCAGTGGCGCTATCTGCTTCGGTTAGTGATACTCGCTCACTATTGGCCGTGCTCACTGGCTTTATACTCTTGCTTCGCCTTTTCAAAAAGCATATTTGCATGCTTTTTCATCTTAAAAGGGGTCATATATGACCCCTTTTGGATGATTTCCTGACTATATTTTGATGACATATCCTTTCGGTTCCACTGTGGTACCCGGTCGTCCTGTGAGTGTCGCTAAGTTCAGGTTTAGTGTCTTTTAGGGAATATCGACTCTCTGAATGGCACTATCCTCACTCTTTCCTTCCACTCCCAAGCTGATTGGATGGTTCAGTGGCACTATCTGCTTCGGTTAGCGACACTCGCTCACTATTGGCCGTGCTCACTGGCTTTATACTCTTGCTTCGCCTTTTATAAGAGCCTGCGCGACTTCTTCTGAGTGTCGCTTGCCATCAAATCAACTTCAACTTCACACTTTCCTAGCCATTTAAACTAATCAAAAACCTCATCTCCTCCGTTGTAGCGAGCAAATTTACTTCTGTGGTAAAATGATAATTTATAGAAGTTAATTAGCACGGTTTAACATTAGGAGTGATGAGAATTAGATACTTGGTTTTACTAGCCCTAGGTTCAATGATCTCCATGATTGGTTGTGCGGGAAATAGCGTCGATGAAAATTCTGAAGGTTCAGTAGAGAATGATGCGAAAGAAGCCCCCTTTGAAATACATACCCGGGAAGGCGAAGAGAAAGTACAAAAAGCGTTTGAATCGGGTAATCTTGAAACGCAGCTTTTTGAATACGAAAAACGTTTCTCTGACAACTCTTACAAAGGAGACATAGATGCTGAGGAACAAGCCGTATTCATTGAAGGTACAGGTGACGTTAACGTCTTAATATCTGCTCCACATGCAACTAGTCAACGCAGAGATGGCGATACAAAGGATGCAGACATCTATACTGGCTCTATGGCTCTGATGGTACAAGAGTTTACGGGAGCACACGTCATTTTCAGCACGCACGAAGGTGAAGATGGGAATTACGTGAGTGGTGGAACGTATAAAGAAAAAATAGGCGAAATTATCGAGGAACATGAGGTGGATTTGGTACTGGATTTACATGGGGCAGCTGAAAACAGAGATTTTGATGTTGATATTGGGACAAACTATGGCGAAACAGTAAGGAACGAATGGGTAGAAGGATTAACTACTATTTTTTCCGGTAATAATATAAACCGTGTTTATGAGAATGATACCTTCCCGGCAAGCACGGAAGGAACGGTTACAAATCACACATGGAACCATTATCAAACCGAGGCAATGCAACTAGAAATTCACGGGAACTACAGGAACCCTAGGAATGATTTGGAATCTTACTATGAAGCACTTAAGTCCCTTGTTCTTTTTGTTGAAAACATAGGCTGATAATAGATACTAATGCGGATACACAATGCTTCCTATTATAAAGATTGACATTCCAGTTTATAAATAAATGTTGACAAAAATCGAATTTCTTCATAATATAAATATTAACTTAATAAATCCAATAGTTGAAAATATACGATTAAAGCTTGGACGAATGAGCATATTATGAATAGAACTTATTGATAATGTGAAAATTTAGTCTGTTGTTTTAAGACGGAGATTAAAAATTATCGGTATACTTTTCTTTAGATATCATGTTATCTAAAAAAGAGTATACCTTTTTTTAACGGATAAGATGACAGCTACCTTTACGCCACAAGTATCAAGGGAAACCACACCTTGATACTTAAATGATGGTGGCGAAAGCTGACGCTGTATTTAATAAAAGACGGCTACGTTTTTCTTATGAAAGAGGAGGCTTATTGTGGCGCAGTTGGAAGTCAGGAAAAGTGTAATGGAATCGGAAATCAGTAAAGCATTAACACAATGGGAAAAAGAATATTTTGGTCGTGGATCTGTCAATGTCAAAACTGATATTGTTCGTAATATGATTATTGTGATCCTAAAAGGAATCCTTACACCGGCAGAACAAGAGCTTGCTAAAGATCAACAAGGTGTATTGGATATAAAAAACATGCGAGCCAGTTTAATCGAAAGAGGGAATCATCAAATTAAAGGTATTATTCACCAAATAACAAGGGAAGTTGTTGAGAGTTTTCACACGGATATTAGCGTTCATAAAGGTGAACGGATTATCGTTTTTATGCTGAAAGAGAACCTTGAAAAAAAACTAACATAATCCATATACAGGGAGATCATTTAAAAACCTCTAGTGAGGTGAGTAATTGATAAACCGACAATGACGAAGAAATGTGCAACTTGCACCTTTCTTTCTCTTGTCGGTTTTTTTGTTTAAAGAGGATATACCCGCTGAAAGCGACCGTCCAGAGCAGATTCAAGGACTAACATAATCTACGATACTAAAGGAGACACGAAAATCATGCTGGATATTATCACACAAAATTTACTTTCACCAGTCGTTTTATTCTTTGTATTAGGAATCATTGCTTCTGTTTTTAAATCAGATTTAAAATTCCCTAAGGGGTTGAGTGAAACATTAAGCATTTATTTATTGATAGCAATTGGTCTTAAGGGTGGAATCGAACTTTCTAATTACAGCTTCGACACCGTCATTCAGCCAATCATTGGAACACTCTTTTTAGGTATCACTACACCAATACTCACATTAATTATCCTTCGTTTTACAATGAAAATGGATAGTGCTAATGCGATCGGGCTAGCTGCAACATATGGCTCCGTCAGTATTGTCACCTATGGCGCGGCAATCACATTTTTAGGGAATCAGGGTACTAGCTATGAGAGTTTCATGAATGCCATGGTCGTGTTAATGGAAATTCCTGCAATCCTTGTGGCGCTATGCGTTTATGGCGCGATCAAAAATGCAAAACAACAGCCTTTCGTTTTACATCAAAAAGTAGGAATTGTCGCTACGGCTCCTTCTGCGTTTGTTAATAAAGAAGTCTTAAAAGAAAGTCTCTTCAGTAAAAGTGTTTTGTTATTGGTAGGAAGTCTATCCATCGGTTTAGTCGTAGGCAAGGATAGTCTTCCAGTGATTCAACCGTTATTCATTGATTTATACAACAGCTTTCTCTTATTGTTTCTATTAAACATGGGAATTATGGCCGGAGAACGACTTGACTTGATCAAAGAACACGACTTCAAACTAGTTGTATTTGGAATTTGTGTCCCACTTATTTTTGGTGTATTGGGGATATTAGTCGGTTCCGCAACCGGGCTTTCCTTAGGAGGAGTCACGTTAATGGGTGTTCTAGCGGCAAGTGCTTCTTATATCGCTGCACCTGCAGCCTTAAAAACAAGTGTTCCTGATGCTAATCCATCTATTTATCTTGGATTGGCGCTAGGCATCACGTTTCCATTTAACTTGATTTTCGGCATTCCGATATTGTTTTCGATTGCTCAGTGGATCTGGTAAATTTAGTTATAAAGAAAAACATTAAATTATAAAATATAGTGAAAAGTCTCTCCCAAAATCATAGATATTAAGCTATAATCTTATAAGCTAATAGTATTAGGAAAGATTGATATTAGGAGGAGCTTATGAGAAAATTTTTTTTGTTGTTCGTGTTACCGCTCTTTTGTTTTTTCACCATGGCTAGCATTGCTTTCGCGAACTCGCCTGCTGAAAAAGTCATTATAGTATTTGAAAATGATGTAGATAAAACGATTATTGAAGATTTTAACATAGAAGTTGAAGAGACATTTACGCATATTCCTGCGGTGTCCGGTGATATACCAGAAGAAGACATTAAAGAGTTGGAAAAAAGTGAACAAGTTCTTGCAGTTGAAATCAACCAAGAGGTACATTTAAATAATCAACAGCTTGATTGGGGATTAAATAAGATTGAAGCACAAAGATCATGGGCTTCCTCCTATACTGGGAAAGATGTTAAAATCGCCGTTCTAGACACTGGAATCGCAGAGCATGATGATTTAAAGGTTGCTGGTGGGGTATCTATTGTCACTGAGGACCCAACAATGTTTTCAGATGACCACGGGCATGGAACTCATGTTGCTGGTATTATTGGAGCTAAAGATAATAATGTAGGTGTTGTAGGAGTGTCTCCAGACGCTAGTTTATATGCGGTAAAAGTTTTAAATGATACTGGAAAAGGCCGCTTATCTGATGTTATTAAAGGAATAGAGTGGGCCATTTCAAATGAGATGGACATCATTAATTTAAGCTTAGGGGCGTCACAACACTCGTTTTTATTTAAAGAAGTAGTTGATAGAGCTTATGATAATGGTATATTAGTAGTTGCAGCGGCAGGGAATAATGGTAACGACGACGGCTCTAGTGATACTGTAGAGTACCCGGCACGCTATTCATCTGCAATTGCTGTTGCTGCAACGGATTCAAGTGATTTACGTGGACCATTCTCAGCAACTGGAGCTGCCATTGAACTTGCAGCGCCGGGAGTTAATATAAAAAGCACGAATTTGAATAATAACTATACAACGAACTCCGGTACTTCCATGGCTGCCTCTTTTGTGACTGGGGCTCTGGCATTAACAATGGAAGCGGAACCGACCTTTAGCCACGTTCAACTTAGGGAACACTTACAACAAACTGCATTAGATTTTGAGCCATCGGGAAGGGATACACACTTTGGTTATGGTCTAGTACAATCTCCATTCGAATCTGAATTGAACAATATTGAAGCCCCGATGTCTGCTAAAGAGTGGTTAGCGTATGCTGAATCAAAAAGTAGCGCATCTCATCGTCTGAATGAATATATTGCTGGATATGAATGGTATCCGAGCGATTCTCGATTCGAAGACGGTATTCATGCTAGTTCCAGATTGTTATTTAATTGGGCAAAAACCCAACATGATCTGGAGAGATTCGAAACTGCGATTGACCGGTATAAAAAAATACTAGCGGCACCAGTTATCGATGCCACTCTTCAACAGGAAGTGGAAAAGCGTCTTGAGGATGCTGAATCAGGTAGACTAAGTGCAGATTCCCTCTACGAGAAGGCGCGAAATGAATCAAAAGCTTCCTATAAGTTGGAACTGTATATTGAGGGTAACAGATTGTATCCTGATGACTCTCGGTTTAAATCCGGTATTCAATCAAGTGCACAATCTTTACTAATTTGGGCAAGAGGTCAGCAAAATAGTGGAAACTTTGAAAAAGCAATTGACCGGTATCATCGGATAATTAGTGTAGAGGAAGTAAATAAATCTATCAAATTTTCAACCGAAAAGCACCTTGCTTATGCTTTAGAAAAGAAAGTAGTTCCTACAGCTAACGAGATTTACAAATCAGCAAATTCACAAACAAAAGTATCTTCCATTTACACTGAATTTGTCCTTGGGTACGTTTTTTATCCAGAAGACTCGCGTTTCATTAATGGCGTTTACACTAGTTCGCAGCAATTGTTTGACTGGGCAAAATTGCAGCATAATGCTGAGCGGTATAGCACTGCAATTGATCGGTACGAACTAATTTTAACAGCGCCAATTATTAAGGACGCCTTAAAAAAAGAAGTGGAAGATCGATTAGCTAATGCTAAGTTAGGTAAACCGACAGCTCAAGTTATCTATGATCAGGCAACGACAGAACCAAGAGCCTCATATAAACTCCAACTATATATTGACGGCTATAATTCTTATTCTAACGATCATCGATTTAATGAAGGAATTCAATCAAGTGCTCAATCACTTTTAATATGGGCAAGGGGACAGCACAATAGTGGGAAAATTGAGACCGCCATCGATCGATACCACCGAATTCTCAATGCACCAGCACTAAATAGTTCCTTGAGAGTTTCAACCGAAAGACACCTGTCATATGCTCAAGAGAATAAATCTGTTCCTGAAGCAAAAGAACTTTACAAATCAGCAATTTCCCAGGTAAAAGCATCTTACTCTTTTAATGCCTTTGTCTTAGGCTACGAATGGTATCCAGGAGATTCACGATTTGAAGAAGGTGTACACACTAGTTCGGAGGCATTATTTGATTGGGCAAAACAACAACACAACAAGGGGCGCTATGATACTGCGATTTCTCGTTATGAAGTTATCTTAACTGCCCCTATTATTAAAGACTCCCTCAAACTGGAAGTCGAGAAGCTCTTGGTCGATGCAAAAAAACAAAGCTAGATAAACAAATTGAAGAATAACAAGAGGGAGACGATTAAGGTACTCGTTTCCCTTTTGACCGATTGTATGATTAAAATGGAGCTAGAAATACTCCGTGAGAAGCCAACTTCCTGTTTTTGTACTAAAACTCCTCTTCTCGATTTTCGTTCGATAGTTTCATCTCCTTCTTTCGCTACGTTATAATAACGCCATTTTTCAATATAAAAATTAAACCTCTCTACTACTTTAAAGTGGCAAAAATTTACGTTTACAACTCCCCTATCTTATATTATGATGGAGTGTAATCATTTAAAAAATTCTGACAAACAGATGTAGGGGGAAATATAATGAGGAAGAAATGGGACATACGTATTGGAACAGCTTTGATGAGTTGTTTATTGTTAGCTGCCTGTGGTACAAATGAGGATGCTAACACAGAAGAAAATAATACTAATACTACAGTGGAAGAAGAAAATAACACATCCGCAAATGAGGAAGCAAATACAAATGCTAACTCCGGAGCAGATGAAGCCGAAATGGTACATATCGGAGCATCACAAATCGTGGAACATCCATCTTTAGATGCTGCTTATGAAGGTTTTAAAGAAGGGTTAGCAGACAACGGCTTTGTTGAAGGCGAGCAAGTTACTTTTGACCTTCAAAGCGCTCAAGGGGATCCGAATAATGCAGCAACCATTGCAAATAACTTCGTTGCTGATGACGTTGACTTGATTTTCGCAAACTCCACGCCAAGTGCCCAAGGAGCATTACAAGCATCAGAGGAAATTCCGATTATTTTCACATCTGTCACTGACGCAGTAGGTGCTGGACTAATTGAATCTATGGATCAGCCAGGAGAAAATATTACTGGAGTACTGGATCTCCATCCTGAATCAATCGAAAAAACGGTATCGTTTATCGATGAATATTTCGCAGATTCCACTGTCGGCCTAATCTATAATTCTGGGGAACAAAATTCCGTTGCCCAGATTGAAGCTGTTGAAGCTGCAGTGGAAGGAACCACTCTTGAAGCCTTGACACGCAGTGTTTCCACATCAGCAGAAGTACAACAAGCTGCCGATTCTCTTATCGGGGAAGCAGATGTTCTTTTCATTATTACAGATAACACCGTTGTATCAGCACTCGAAACGATTGTTGCAACTGCCAATGATTATGATATTCCACTTATTGTCGGTGAACCTGACTCCCTTGAAAGAGGAGGATTTGCTACATTTGGTATTGACTATCATTCTATCGGGTACCGTACTGGTGAAATGGCTGCTGAAGTGCTTAGCGGCGAAAAAACAACAGCTGATATTCCTACTGAGTATCCAGCAGATATGCAATTGTTCATCAATCAAGAAGCAGCAGATGCTCAAGCGATTGAATGGCACGCTGATTGGGACGATCAAGCAGAACTAATGGAATAAGAAAAACGCGTAGCGTCTTTTATTAAATACAGCTTGATCTTTTTAGCCACCATCACTTAAGTATCAAGGGTGGGTTTTCCTTGATACGCGTGGCGTAAAGATAGCTGTCAACTTATAAATTATTTTCTAATAAGAAAAACGCATATTAGAAATACCAGTGCACGTGCAGACGTTCCCGCACGTGCTTCTCTTATATATAGATTTATAGAAAGGCAGGGAATTTAATGTTTATTGCATCATTTGGAGCAGTTGAATCAGGAATTATATATGCGTTAATGGCACTCGGTGTTTATCTTTCCTTCCGGGTGCTGGATTTCCCTGACTTAACTGTGGATGGAAGTTTTGTCACAGGGGCAGCGGTTGCAGCAGTATTGATTGTTAATGGACAATCCCCGATTATTGCTACAGTAGTCGCCATTTTTGCAGGGTTTGCAGCAGGCTGTGTTACAGGATTATTGCATACAAAAGGAAAAGTAAATCCTTTACTCTCAGGGATTTTAATGATGATTGCACTGTACTCGATTAACCTCCGAATAATGGGGAGGTCCAACGTCCCCTTATTAAATGAGACAACCATGTTCACCCAAGTTAGATCGTTTTCGGAATCCATTGGTTTAGATGGTTTTTTAAACGGAATACTTGCATCTATGGGACTAGAAATATTTCCACGCACATGGGGCATCCTCTTTTTAGGTTTAGTCGTTGTCTTAATCGTGAAGTTCTTAACGGATTATGTTCTAAAAACAGAGGTAGGATTAGCACTGAGAGCAACTGGTGATAACAAAAAAATGATTCGTAGTTTTTCTGCAAACACGGACTCTCTTTATATCTTTGGTCTCGGTTTGTCGAACGCACTTGTTGCATTTTCTGGGGCACTGGTCGCCCAACTTGGTGGTTTTGCAGACGTAGGTATGGGAATTGGTATGATCGTGATTGGTCTTGCCTCCGTTATTATCGGTGAGGCACTTTTCGGTACAAAAACGATTGCAAGAGTCACACTTGCGGTTATTGGTGGGGCGATTGTGTATCGACTCGTTGTAACGTTAGCACTTCGCGCCGATTTTTTAGATACGGGTGATATGAAACTCATAACGGCAATTATCGTTATCGCTGCACTAGTCACGCCGAAAATGATTGATGCACAAAAAGAAAAACGCAGACGGTTCAGAAAACGAGCAGCGATGGAAAAGTTACAAGCCGGTAGTACTGGAGGCAATAACAATGTTACATCTTAATCAAATAAACCTTACATTTAATGAAGGAACGCTTGATGAAAAAAATGCGTTAGAAAACATTAATCTTACGTTGGCACCTGGCGATTTTTTAACGATTATTGGCAGTAATGGTGCTGGTAAATCAACAATGATGAATGTTGTATCAGGTACTTTGCTCCCAGACGTTGGAGATGTGATCATAGATGACAAAACGGTGACCCATCTCCCTGAATACAAACGGTCACAAATGATTGGCCGTGTGTTTCAGGACCCGATGGCAGGGAGTGCCCCGTCGATGACAATCGAAGAAAACTTGGCGATGGCTTATTCACGTAATAAAAAGCGAACTTTTAAAACCGGCGTGACCAAAAAACGCAAAGAAATTTTCCGTGAATATTTAGAAACGTTGAACTTAGGTCTCGAAAATCGTCTTTCAGCTAAAGTTGGTCTGTTATCTGGTGGTGAACGCCAAGCACTTTCGTTATTAATGGCGACATTTACTGAACCAAAATTGCTGTTACTCGATGAGCACACCGCTGCACTGGATCCTTCCAGAGCGGAATTGATCACTAAACTGACCGCTGATATTGTAAAAAAATTCAACTTAACGACTCTAATGGTTACTCATAACATGCAGCAGGCACTGGATCTTGGTAACCGCTTGATCATGATGGATAAAGGGCAAATCATTCTGGATGTCTCAGGTGAAGACAAGCAAAATCTAACGATCGAAAAACTATTGCAAGAGTTCCAACGAATCCGCGGTGAGAAAATGACCAACGATAAGGCTGTATTGGGGTAGTTATCCCTACCTATCAAAAAAGCTCAACTGTTTTTAATAAACGGTTGGGCTTTTTTGCTTTTCATTTTCATGAATAGGTGCAATTTTTAGGATTACTTTTGGTGGGTATCGCTATCCTTGTTGCTTAATTACTCTCAGAGACTTACCTCTCCCTCTGAATTGAGCTAAAAGTTCAGTTAGTGACTCTCGCTTCACCTTTCATTTACTGAGTGTCGCTATACTAGTTGCTTAGTGACTCTCAGACACAGCTCTCCCTCTGAATGTCACTATCTACTACATTCAGTGACATTCACTAGCTTCTCTAATGCCAAGTGTCACTTATCACCAAACCATGATCTGGTTTTTGCCTTCTTGTACAAACTTTTAATTAAGAATCCAGCGGCATCGTGCTCATTGCATCAAAAAGACACTAAAAATGTAAAACAACTTTGATGTGTCCTTCTATTAAACCTTACTAAGCTTATTATTGGGAATAAATTCAACTTCTATTTCCCGTCCTGCAAAGCAAAACGCCTCCCCCATTAAAAAACAGGAAAGGCATACTGCATTACTATCTATTCCGTTTTAAAATCGATATTCCGTAAAGTGGAAGGTCCACACTAGTTACTGTGGTATTATCCTGCACACTCACATACTGCTGATCATCCAGCTGAACAGTTTGTTCCTCTGAACTAAAGTTCATGATAAATACATAGTCAGTCTTCCCATCCGTACGCATTTGCGCTGTAACACCGGCTGGTAAAGTTGTGTTCACAACTTTTTTAACACCTGACTCTTCAATGATTTTATCAAAAAACGCTTGATTAAAAGATTCTTCATTTCGTGATGCTACGTAATAGGCTTTCCCTTTGCCAAATGTATTCACTGTTAACGCAGGACGCCCCGCATAAAAATCAGAGCCATAGGTAGCTAGAACTTCAGCACCTTCCGTATGAATGAGATCGCAAAGCTCCACGGCATCAAACGTTCCATTTAAACCTAGATTGTTGTTTTTAGACATAACAACGCTATTTTTTTGGCCGTCATGCAAACCATCGATTTCTTCAGACCAAATACCTAATGTTTTTCGTAATGGGCCTGGGTAACCACCAAGGAAACTTAGATCACTTTCATTCACAATCCCTGACCAATATGTCGTGATCAAAGTTCCGCCATCATCTACAAACTTTTCCAACCTTTCTCCTACTCCTGATCTCACCATATATAACATTGGTGCAACGATCACTTTGTACTTTGAAAAGTCACTATCCATATCAATGATGTCTACAGGAACACCACGTTCCCAAAATGGCTTGTAATGGTTTTCCACTGTCTTTTCATAGTGAATCCCAATGTTACGAGGTCCTTGTGAATCTTTAACCGCCCATCGGTTTTCCAAATCAAATACAATTGCAACCTCTGGCTCAATGCTAGTTCCTACTACTTCGGATAACTCATACAAGGTTTGACCGAGTTCCGAGACATCCTGGAAAATTCTCGTATGCTCGTGTCCAACGTGATCCACCACTGCTCCGTGGAATTTCTCACTAGAACCACGACTTTTTCTCCACTGAAAGTATTGCACTGTATCTGAACCGTGCGCGACTGCCTGCAATGACGACAGTGCATGCATTCCTGGTTTTTTAAGCTTACTTACCTCCTGCCAATTTGTTAAGCTTGGCGTACTTTCCATGAGCATGAACGGCTTTCCGCCCTTGATTGAACGCATCAAATCATGGTTAAAGGAAATCCAGATCGCATGATCACTCTCTTCTTCTGATCTGTGCCATGTAGGATAAGAATCCCATGAAATGATATCTAACTCATCAGCAAATTTAAAGTAATCCAACGGTTCAAATCCGTCCATAAAGTTCGTTGTGACTGGGATTTCCGGATTCACTTTTCGTAGAGGGGCTACCTCGTTTCGAACAAAATCAATCGTAAGATCCGTGATGAATCGTTTCCAATCTAAGTTCAAGCCATGGACTGATTTTTCTCCGTGCGGCGCAGGTGATACGACTTGTGACCAAGCCGTAAGCGTGTGACTCCAAAACGTTGTCCACCATGCCTCATTTAACTTTTCTAAAGAACCGTACCGATTTTGTAACCATTCTGTGAAATTCCCCTGACAATGATCACAATGACAGAATCCGCCGTTGAATTCATTGGATATGTGCCAACCAATGACTGCGGGGTGATTGCCGTAACGTTCTGCTAGTTTTGTATTAATAATACTTACTTTTTCCCGATATACTGGCGAGGAGTAACAATGATTATGACGTTCCCCTTGTAAATTTCGAACGCGATTTGCCCCCGTAATCAAGACTTCCGGATATTTTTCTGACAGCCATGCTGGACGAGCGCCACTTGGCGTTGCAAGAAAAACATAAATCCCGTTTTCAGCGAACGTATCAAGTACATGATCAAGCCATCCAAACTCAAATTTACCCTCTTCCGGTTCCAGAGAA
Source organism: Salipaludibacillus neizhouensis (assembly GCF_002886185.1). Taxonomy (GTDB): domain Bacteria; phylum Bacillota; class Bacilli; order Bacillales; family Salisediminibacteriaceae; genus Salipaludibacillus; species Salipaludibacillus neizhouensis. Next base: position 1,013,538 of record NZ_KZ614147.1, on the reverse strand, counting down.
ACCCATGAAAAAATGCCAACAGACATCACGTTACATTTCGCAAGTTTCATAAGACGAATATCTTCTTCAAAAACGCCGGGGTATTTAAGCCATTGCTCGGGGTTATAATCTGCACCGTGTAACAACTTTGGAATCTTACTACTGATTGCAGAATACTTCTTAGACATGTAATCACCTTTTTCTATGTTGTGTTAGTAGAATTCAGTATAGAAGATTGCTTTTTATAACGCAGACCGAATCAATATTTGCGTTATCCTTTCGTTCCTCCTGCTGTTAATCCAGCAATGAGATATCGCTGTAAGAATAAGAATACCAGCGCAATTGGGATCGCTAATAAAATCGCTCCTGCAGCAAAACGGGTGAAGTTATTATCAAATTCGTTACTAACAAAATTAAATAAACCAAGAGCCAAAGTGAAATTTTCCTCACTTCGCAAGACAATTCTCGGAAGTAGAAAGTCCATAAATGGCATCATAAATTGGAATAAAGCGACAACTACGGAAAAGAAAGACGTGAATCCGGCAACAATTAAGCTGTTTTTATACCAAGTTACATACCGATCTCTTGGGTCATCAACAAACAGCCATTTGTAATGTTCTAAACTCCAATTTTCTGGAATCATACTTGCCGAAAACATGCTTCGACCTGGATTTAACGACATTCCTACCGCCCAAAAGAGGGGATAAGCAATAATGACAAACATGACTGCAAAGATGAGATATATTCCGATAACTTCTAGTCTGCTTTTAGTTTTTGATTTAAGTAATTATTTCCCCTCTCTTTTTATAAAAGAATATAATGCCATTGTAATCGATTACTTTATTGTTTTGTATGAATATATTCTTTAATTATATGAACATATGAAACTTAGTTAATTAAATTTCTTAACATTTTCTAAACATAAATGCTCTGTGCGTTTTATAAAAGGAAGAGGGACACAAAAGAATAAAAGAGGAAATGGAGGAGTATAATCCGGTCATTCATTAATCCATCTAGTAAAGTTGTAGGGGGAAATAAGATCCCCTTTGCTAAAATGGGACACTAGGTGTTTTCATTTTTTTGAAGGTCTCGGTATTTTTTAGGAGTAATTCTTCTATTTTTTTATATGTTGCCACAAAATTACTTACATCATTAAAACCTACTAGATAAGCAATATTTTTCAATGGAATCTCTTGATTTTGAACGATAATTTCTTTCGCCTTTCGAATTCGAAGCTGGATAAGAAAAGAATATGGACTAACACTAAACGTATCTTGAAACAACCTGTTTAAATATTGCGAGCTGACATTTAAATGATTAGCCATGTCCTGGAGACCTATTTCTTCTGCATACACTGTTTCAAGCCACTCTACTATTGGACGTATTTTATCATAAAAGTGAGATAACGACGGCTGATTGTTTTTCTGACCATATTTACGGAGATTAATGAGAAAAGTATATAGACTGTTAGATAGTTCTAATTTAGAGAACTCTGATCCCTCTTCGATAATCTTCAACATTTCCATAATGATCGTAATGAACTGACTTTGATCCATCTCTGTATAAAGAGTTGAAAAATTTAATTTCAGCGAATCCAAAATAGTCCCTACAGAAGCACCACCAAACGTTACATAAACCGTTGACCACTTCCCTTTCGAAACAGAATACGAATGTGGTGTATACGGTTTCAATAGAACCCCTCTTCCTTCAGACAGAATATACTCCTGCCCGTTAAAAGAAAACCTCCCCTGTCCTTCGACTGTTTGCAACCAATGGTAGTAAGGGTACCCTTCATCTCTTCTAAAATCCTGCTCTTGGGGATTGTAACCAACACTTTCTACAAACAACGGCAGAATATCCTCCACGGTAACAAACGTATGCCTTACCTTTTTATAATGCATTATTCCACCACCTTTATGCTACAGATCATTGCTAGGAAATTAATTTTATTATAGCATGTTGAAATTTTCTTAAGAAAATTCTTTTCGTTTGTAAATTTAGTTAATATATCAAGGCTGATATAGCAATTTACAAATGTAAACGGATGCAATTCATAGTCTTCTCCCTCCGCAATAAGTGATTAGCGCCATTCCAAGAATGCCTAGCTGACCGAGTAGCGCTAAAAGCACTAGTTAGGTTCACTCACGCAAACACTCTAGTGTGACTGTCTCCGTAGTATCTAGTTAGTGACATTCAGATGCAGCCGTGGCGTTTGAGTGTCTCTATACGGTCTCATTTTGTGGCTTTTAAGGTAAAGGACTAGACGATTTTTACTCATACTAAGTCAGGAAACACCGCGAATTTCATCTGAAACAAAATTAGACATTTTTTAAAACATCGTTCAACAACCTTCTAATGATGAAAGGTTTAAACTATATATATACTATTTTCATTGAGGTGATTTTTATGAAACTAATAACGTTTGACACCAGTTCCAAACCTAGTTTGACATGCGCAACAATTTTTGAACAAGTTAGCATGTGGTTAAGCGCCAATCCAAATGTGATGGTAAAGGAAATACAAATGAATGAAAGCGACGCACGTTTACTGTACGAATTTCATGAGACTGCTTTTGAGTAAATAATATTCTATATCTAGTTCCAATACGGGACAGGCAATGCGCAAAGAAAAATGATAAAACCTCTATAAACAGGCCCTCGTATTGGGCCTGTTTTTTAGTGCCTCTAGTAGCATAAACTGTGAAACTCCGTAGAATTCGCCTCGTTAAAAATTATTTCCTCCTCCCTCCCCCTTTTTCCCCTGCCGCTTGTACTTGTTTAGCGAAAGGAGATCTTGTTGCTAAACGAGGAGCTCGACTTGTCGAACGAAATGTGGAAACAATTGAGATTGATATGTAAGAAACGCGTAGCATAAAGATAGCTGTCAACTTATAAATTCTTAACTTTTAAGAAAAACCCGGAGAGCCTTCTCTCCGGGTTTGATTGTATCCTATAAGAATAAATTCAACTTATTACTGTTAGGTTGAACTTTATTGAGCAGATTTATATAGAAATAACTAACCCCTTTGCTTCGGCTGTAGATCTTGCAGTCTATTTCCAATATGTTGTACCATTTCTTGTGCGTCAATTTCTGGATTTTTAGATGCTGTATTTTTAAATTCAACTAATAACTTTTCTAAGTTTAACGAGTCCACTTTCTATTGCCTCCTAACAAGCAAGATGTAGTTATTGCTTCTATTTCACTTGTTAGAAATACCCGATTATTGCTTACTTAAACAAAATCCCCCATTATTATTCAGTTAAAGATTCCACAACATTAGGAAGCAGAGAACCGTCCCTTCAGCTTCGTTTCGTGAGATTTGGGATTTTCTTTTCAAAGAAGATGTAGGACATTATTCTTATAATGACGGAATAGAGTGCAATGACGCCAATTAAATCCCCAATGTCCCCGAGTGACTCTGTTGCCAACAACCACACGGCAATCGCCCCCATAATGATTGCTCTTGTGTTACCTGACACACCATTCAAAGGTTTCCAAAACCCCCATAAGCTGCTTACTTCTTTCTCCAACTCATAAAAGCACACATAATGAAAAGGTTTGATTCGGAAAAAATTCGATGCTGTTATTAGCTGATCTCGATCTTTAATTTCTTTAAAACAATATCTACATATATTTGGACCCATTTTCATTTCCTTTCACTATCTGTTTTTTTCATTATAACAAGCCATCTACCCTATCACCAACCTCAAAGAATGAAATTCAGCAGAGATTTCAGTGTTTTTTAGCTTCCGATAGCTCCATTCATTGAAGGATATTCTGCATAAGTGTCGCTATCATCGCTGTTTAGCGACACTTAGATGACTTGCTATAGTCTCACATAGGAACACTCACAAGCGATTAAGCTAATGAATATCCCTTAACGACTCTATTTAACTCCACACATATGACAGATACCTTTCCCATTTCTGCAAAATTCAAATATTTTTCGTTCAATCCGGCTACAAACAAAAATCTCCCTCTACTCCTCCTCCTTTTCCAGCTTTTACGTGTACTTGTTTAACGAAAGGAGGTGATCACGATGAACAACGCCTTAGACTCCCGCTTATCTCTTACTTTTAATATTGGGTTTGATGAAAAAGGGGACCTGAAGTTTCAGACGCGCAATTTTCAAAATGTAAAACCGAGTGCGTCCGACGCAGAAGTTTACCAAACAGCGATTGCATTATCCTCTCTCACAAAGTTTGAGCTGGATAAAGTCGAACGACACAACATGTATGAATTAAACGCCTAATTTTAAAACATTCTTTCAAAAGGAGGTGAACGACCATGACTAAACGCTTGGAATTACTATTTACTGATACGCTTAAAGGAAATGTGACAATCGGCTTGGATGATCCGATCGAACCGGTTGATGCTGCTGCAATATCCAGTGCAATGGATATCATTATTGCGCAAGGAGCATTAACTTCTGCGAAAGGAGATCTTGTTGCAAAACGAGGGGCTCGACTTGTCGAACGAAATGTGCAAACAATTGAGATTGATGTGTAAGTTAAACGTACGCTATTTTTGCTAAATGAAACCGGAGAGAATTCCCTCTCTGGTTTTTACCCACAACGAAAGGAGAAAACAAACATGGAACTATGGTTGAGTGCCATTGGAGAATATGGATTTCCTATTGTTGTGACATTTTATTTACTTTACCGTATTGAAAAGAAGCTGGATCAATTGAATCATTCGGTTCTGCAATTGCAAAAAATTCTGCCTTTTCTCTACTCTAAAGCTAACAATGATGGACAAGTTATGTATCCACCTACCCATTCCTATGACGCCGATTACTCCAAAGTTAAATTGGCAAGTGAAAATGAAATGCTACTCTAATAAGGCAAAGAGGCTGAATCTATTATCAGCCTCTTTATTTACCGGTTCTGTTCATTCCAAAGTCAACATTCATTCAAAACATATAAGTTGCTTTGTTAATCATTTTTAATTCCCCCTTGATAATGACCTTATCCATAAAATATATGGTAAAATGTTGAAAAGGTTTATTCGAAAATAAGGCAGGGGGAAATGACATGGCAATTTTAGTTACTGGTGGTGCAGGCTATATCGGGACTCACACGTGTGTCGAATTACTAAATGCGGGGTATGATATCGTCGTTTTAGATAACTTATCGAACAGTAAGTTTGAATCCATCAAACGAGTAAAAGAGATTACAGGAAAAGACTTTCCTTTTTATGAAGGAGACCTCTTACATAAGGAGAATATTCAAGACGTGTTTACAAACGAAGCAATTGATGCTGTCATTCATTTTGCAGGCTTAAAAGCTGTTGGAGAGTCCGTTGCAAAACCTCTGTATTATTTTCATAACAATATAACAGGCACGCTGATGCTTTGTGAAGTCATGAAAGAGAATGGTGTGAAAGATATCGTATTTAGTTCCTCCGCCACGGTTTACGGCATGCCAGAAAGTGTGCCAATTTCGGAAGACTTTCCATTGAGTGCTACGAATCCTTATGGCCGATCGAAGCTAATGATTGAAGAAATTCTTCGGGATCTTTACGTATCTGATTCTGATTGGGGAATCACATTATTACGGTATTTCAACCCAATTGGCGCCCATGAAAGCGGGAGAATCGGAGAAGACCCGAACGGAATCCCCAACAATCTAATGCCTTATATATCACAAGTAGCGGTTGGAAAACTGCCTCAACTTCAAGTTTTTGGTGATGATTACGCAACCACAGACGGTACGGGAGTAAGAGATTATATCCATGTGGTTGATTTAGCTAAAGGTCATTTAAAGGCCCTGGAGAATATTAAGAAATCTAGAGGAGTTAACGTCTATAATTTGGGGACAGGCAAAGGTTACAGCGTTTTAGAAACGGTCCAAGCATATGAAAAAACATCCGGAAAAAAGGTTCCGTATCAAATTGTTGATCGCAGACCCGGAGATATTGGCGTCTGTTATGCAGATCCTAGAAATGCAAAAGAAGGTCTTGGATGGACTGCAGAAAAAGGGATGGAAGAAATGTGCCGTGACTCATGGAAATGGCAGAAAAATAATCCTCACGGGTATGGAGAATAATTAATCGAAAAAACGAGTTGCTTCTTATATAGGAAGCAACTCGTTTTTTTATTCAGCGTGATTTTTTCATCTTTTTTATCTTAACAACTAGCAAATACAGCCCAATTCCGGCACTGGCCCCACCGCTATCAATCAGGACATCCCTCACTTCCCCGCTTCTGCCGGGAATAAACAACTGATGCACTTCATCTGAAATGGCATAGAGAACACCTATAACTAAAGCTGAAGCTGCCCCTTGATAACCACGAACACCACTTCGCCTCATCGCATGAAGTACCAGCAAGCCAAGTGTCAAATACGCAAAAAAGTGAGCATTTTTCCTTACGATATGATTAAAGTAACTCATATCAACATCGAGATTCGGAGCGATACTTTCCACGGTAGATAAAATAACTTCTGTAATGCCTGTACTCAACTCGCTGGATTCCGTTGCCGGCTGGTGTGATAGATAAAAGATTAATGCCATCCAGCTAACCGCAGCTGTCCAGGAGAATGTTTTGTTTAATGTCATAGTTATGAAATCCTTTTTAGTAAAATTATTTTGAGTTTACGAGTGTTGATAGTCTCGTGAACTAAGAGTAACTTGAAAAGAAGCTGAGAACCGTTTCTACGGATCCAAATGATAATTAAAACGCAGTTTATTATCGTTGCTTATTTTTTCTAAAGTGGCATTATATTGGTGTTCGATGGCAGATTGTTCTTCGTATGAATAGAAAGAAATCAGATACACCACTTCTTGAAGTCTTGCTCGTAAACGAGGAAGATAATGACTCAAGTCAAACAAAGCTCCTTCTTTATCCTGACTCGGAGTGGTCTCAATGACGTTAATCTCATACGCAATTTCTGCTTTTCTTACAGCAATAGCCTCTACTAATAGTGGTGTTGTCATCTTATACATCCTTCGCTTATTAATTTTAGCATAAGAAGGAAGAAAATATTCATCTCAATACCAATCTATATCTCTAATTATTAAAACTATAATGTCTAATCTTATTCAGTACCAAAGACTAGATTATAGACCCATATAAACGATATTCGCTGAATATATTTTATTTAGTACCATAACATTATACCTAATAAAAAGTCAGTCAGAATTTGTCGGATACCCATTAAAATATTTTTTTATAATAAACACCTCTAAAAAAAGGACCTTGGCAGTCTTTTGAATAAACTTTGAGTCTCCGTATTTATTTTATTGCTTCTTTATAAAGGAGTTGGAAGAATTACCACTCCCTTTCCGTGGATGATCCGCAAGCCTCCTCGAGCAAACGATCGCTCTGTGAGTCTCGCAGATTTAAAATTCCCCATAGAGACTGAAGCATTGCCCCACGGAAAGCTTCAGCCTAGAGAGGATTCGAGCCCTTCTTTTTGAAAGGAAACAACTATCTCTGAAAATTTTCAAACTCCCCTTTTAGAAACATAATCCGAATCTATACTTTCTATCTATAAAAAAAAGCCTGTTTAACAAAGGGTCCGGAAAACCTTTTTAAACGAGCTCTTTAGCTTTAAATAATGTAAATCATTTTTTAGTTGTCTGTTGGCAAAAACTTTTCGTCAATATTGTCCAGCCCTTCTCCAAACCAATCCTTTATTTTTGTGTAAGCCTTGATTTTCGTGTCTTCACCTATGTGAGATCCTACTTGGTAAATGGCATAAACAATAATTGCCAGATCATCGGTAAATCCAATAGCTGGTATCATATCAGGGATGACATCGACCGGCAGGATCAAATACCCTAATGCTCCTGCGATAGTTAGTTTCGCCTTTGTCGGAACATTAGGATCCTTCATCGTATAAAACAGGATCAAGCTGTAATAAACAAGTTTAGATCCCATTTTTACAGCTGCTGATTTTAGCTTGCTCCAAAATTTATTTTCATCATAATTATTGGCAGATGCTTTGATTAATAAATCATGATCTATACTTTCCAGTTTATTTTGGTCCTTTTCTTCTTTTTTTCCAAACCATTTCCCCATCTAAATCCCTCCCTAACCTTTATATAAGATTATTCGATTTTTTCTTTATTTATAGCAGAACAAAAAATACATCATTTCGTGGTTTTTCGACTAAATTCCATAGTCTTTTGTACATTATACTTCACTTTTCCACAAATATAAACAAAAAATGATATTTATAAACAGTATATCACCTTATAATTTCTTTATTAAGAACGTTTTTAACAAGTATGCAATATACTTGTTCAATAACTTATTATAGTTCAAAAGAATTACAAAAAAACTATTTTTTTCTATATAATGTGACCAAACGTCCCTTTTATGAGTAACAAACAACTGTTAAAATAGTAAATGCCTAGGATGTTGTAGCTAAACACTAATAATTTCCGTTTTATACTTCTGTAATTTGTTTTCTACGTTGTTCGTTTTAATGAATTGCAAATAGAGGAGGAACTATGTTGAAAATTTGGTACTCTCTCGCTATCATAAATATTGGTCCGAAAAACATCGTGTATCTGGGTCCTATCAATCTCATAAATTCATCCCCCATCGTAACCTGTACAAGTTTTATCAAAACGGAAAGTAACTCTACTCAGAATTTTTGACGCATAAGGAGAACAAACAATGGATATTTCTTGTAAAAAGATTTTAAAAGAAAACAAAAACTACTATCAATCATTTTATCAGTATAATCCCGATGCCATTCTATCTTTTGATTTAGCAGGGATTATTTTAAACGGTAATGAGTCTGTAGAAAATTTAACTGGTTATTCAATCAGAGAGCTTCGCGGTTCTAGATTAAATTCTCTCGTTATTGAAGAAATAGACTCCAACCTTTTACACTATCTATTAATCAAAGCAGAGGAAGGACTTATTGAAAATACGAAGGTGGCTATTCGCAATAAGTCTGGAGAACGGGTTGAATTAGCCATACAAACGGCACCTCTATTTGTAAATGATGATGTAATCGGAATATATGGCATCCTAAAGGGATAACAGAAGGGACGTTTCACTGCTTCCTTTGGAAGCAGTGAAACGTCCCTTCTCTCTTGTTTTATTTTTTTATCTGTGGCAAGATAAGGAGTGAAGATTCTTAATTTGATTGAATTGAATAGCTTTTTTTCAATGTAGGGGGACCAGTGTTGGCTGGTTGAGATTGTATCCGTGAGATACTTACTCTTAGAACCTGATCTGGCTAATTACCAGCGTAGGGAACATATGTAATTTTTGGATGTGACTATATATGCGCTCTAGGCTTAAGCCTGGGGTGCATTTTTGCGTACTAAAACAAATATGTTCCTTGGCAAATTTTTCGGAACCGCCTCTTACAGAAAATTGCTTTCTTGCACTTTCTTTTTATGTTAAAAGAAACCGAAAAAGCGTAAGGGAGCGAATTCAAGTAATACCTTATTACAAAACATCTTATAGAAAAAACGGAGGGATTCTACATGAAAAAGCAATTATTTTCAATTTTTACGATACTGTTCGTGATGACGGCTTGTGGAAATACAAATGAAGCGCCCAGTGAAGAAAATCAAGCAAATGGGCAAAATGAGCAAAAAACAGAGGAATTAGAAAAAATCGCAATGGTCCTTGATTGGACACCAAATACGAACCATACTGGTTTATACGTTGCACAAGCGGAAGGATATTTTGAAGAAGAAGGATTAGATGTAGAGATTTCTTTGCCTGGTGAATCCGGTGCCGATCAAGTTGTTGCATCCGGCCAATCAGACTTTGGGATTAGCGCCCAGGAAACGATAACGGAAGCGCGAATTCAGGATATCCCGATAGTTTCTATCGCAGCTGTCATTCAGCATAATACATCTGGATTTGCCTCTCCTGCTGATAAAAACATAACTTCTCCTGCCGATTATGCCGGAAAAACCTATGGTGGCTGGGGGGCGCCTGTGGAAGAAGCCGTTATTGATTCATTAATGAGACAAGAAGACGCTGATGTGGAAGACTTGGAAATTGTGAATATGGGAAATACTGATTTTTTCACAGCGATCGAACGTGATGTTGACTTCGCCTGGATTTATTATGCCTGGGACGGGGTCCAAGCAGAATTGCGTGATATCGATCTTAATATGCAATATCTGACTGATTACTCTGAAGATCTTGATTATTACACGCCAGTTATTACAACGAACGAAAGCATGATTGAGGAAAACCCGGAAACGGTCGAAGCATTCATGGCCGCTGTTTCTAAAGGGTACGAATATGCAATTGAAAACCCGGAAGAAGCTGCTGATATTTTAATAGAGGCTGTACCTGATTTAGATGAAGAGCTGGTTCAAGCCAGTCAAGCTTGGTTGTCGCCTAAGTATCAAGATGATGCGGAACAATGGGGCATACAAGATCAAGAGATTTGGGAAAACTATTCTAATTGGATGTATGAGAATGAATTAATAGAAACAGAGTTGGATGCTGAGAATGCATTTACGAATGATTTTTTACCTAAAAACTAAGTGAGGTGTTTTACAATGGCGAATGCCCTTGTCAGTATACAAATTATCCCGAAAACGAAAAACGGGGAAGATGTGATTCCTTATGTAGATGCAGCGATTGACGTGATTGAAAAGTCCGGTGTGAAATACCAGGTGAATCCCCTGGAAACGACGATGGAAGGCGAGCTAACCGAGCTTTTTGCGATTATCGAAAAAATGAACCATCGAATGGTTGAACTCGGTAGTGAAAGCATTATCTCACAAGTCAAAGTGTACTATAAACCTGAAGGTGCTTCGATGGAAGTATTGACGGAGAAGTACCGGTAAAAAAGGAGAGGCAATCAATAGCAAAATGAAGAGTGTCTCTCTATGTTTTTTGATAATGAACGGAAATAATGTTTTTATTAAGTCATTGGAAAAGATCCAGTCGAATGGAGGTGCGGGGTGCTTGCGAGAACTGGCAAGGCCCCTATAGCTTATGAAAATAATGCTGGCTCGAGGATGGCGGCCGTTAATGGTCATCATCCTTTTACTGATTATATGGGAGGCGTGCAGCCGGTTGTTTGTGATTCCGACATGGCTGTTGCCGGCGCCTTCGGATATTGTGAAAGAGGGGGTAACGAGTTGGTCCGTCTATAACCATCATTTGTTTTCAACGACGAAATTGTCGGTTATTGGGTTTGGAATCGGTGTGAGTGTTGGGCTTATTGTGGCTACGATGCTTCATTTGCTTCCGCCGGTGCGTCAGGCTTTTTATCCTTTATTGATTTTGTCACAAAACATTCCGATCATTGTGCTCGCGCCGTTGCTAGTGATTTGGTTTGGGTTTGGGATGCTTCCGAAAATACTGATTATCACACTCGTTTGTTTTTTCCCGATCACGGTTGCTACGTTGGATGGTTTTCGGCAAACGAGTCCGGAATTATTGCATTATATGCAAATGGCTGGGGCCTCGAAGCGTCAAATTTTTGCTAAATTACAGTTTCCGCATGCGTTACCGTCGATTTTTTCTGGAGTGAAAATTTCCGCCACTTATAGTGTGATGGGGGCCGTTATTTCTGAATGGCTCGGAGCAAACCAAGGGATTGGCGTTTACATGACGCTTGCTCAATCGTCTTTCCGAACGGATCGGGTGTTTGTCGCGATTGGGTTCGTGATGGTTTTATGTTTGCTGTTTTTCGGTTTAATTGTCATGCTAGAAAGGTTGCTTATTAAATCGCGGAACACGGAGGGAGGAAAGTGACATGAGTGAGCTTGTCATTGAAAAAGTCACAAAGTCATTTGCTGATAAGAAGGTGTTAGAGGACATTTCGTTCACGGTAAAAGAGGGGGAATTCGTCTCCTTGCTTGGGCCATCGGGAAGTGGAAAAAGCACGTTATTTCATTTGATCGGCGGTATGTACAGTCCGGATTCAGGTGCTTTTTATTTGGATGGGAAGAAGATCAATGGAAAACGCGGTGCGATTAGTTACACGCCACAAAGTTCCTCCCTCTTTCCATGGCGAACGATTCTCGATAATGTTGTGCTCGGTGCGGAATTATTTGCAAAACCAAACTATGACCAAGCACGTGAAATGCTTGAGAAGGCAGGGTTATCTGGCTATGAAAATGCCTACCCTCATCAGTTATCCGGTGGTATGCGTCAACGGGTCGCTTTTGTCAGGTCATTGCTTAGTCCTCAATCTTTTATATGCTTGGATGAGCCATTTTCCTCGTTGGATGAATTTACCCGTTTGGAAATGCAGAGATGGTTGTTATCGATTTGGGAAGAAAATCGAAAGTCTGTGTTATTCGTAACTCATAATATTGAGGAAGCAATTTATTTGTCCGATCGAATTATTGTTTTATCCAGCAATCCAGCAACAACCAAACGTGAATTCACCATTCCATTTGCTCGTCCGCGCAAGGAAGAACTACTGCTTAGTGAAGAATTCCTGCAATGGAAAAAAGCTGTTTACCAGGAATTGCGTTAGGAGATAGGGGACGGTTCTCTGCTTCCTTTTTTTTGTTAGGGTGCTATCGGTCCCATCACGAGAAGTAAGTTATGAAGCAGAGAACCGTCCCTTCGCTTCCCCGTACAGGGTCCAGAGGGATGGGAATTCGAATGGGTGGTTTGGTGGCAGTGCTTGGACTTCTTCCTTCGTTAAATCCATCCAGATGTATGTATTCTCGCCCGTTTGAGCAGTTAATTGGCGGTGCGCATGTGCGATGGTCTCCCACAGTCCTTCTTGTGAAGAGAAATCACTCCAAGGGTACACGACATGCAGATAATGAGTTTCCTTTTGATCGTGCTTTGTAATAACAAAGCGGGTTTTTTCTGCGTTTTCATAGAAAGTCCATTTATAGAGTATTTCTTCTTGAAATAACTCTTCGGAAGCTGGAAAAGGATAATAACATTCATACGGGAATAGTTTGGTTTTCTTGACGTATTCTTTGTGAAGCCATTCTTTTTTGCGTGTGATCGATTGAATCGGTTGCCAGGTGCCGACACCTGTTTCTAGCTCAGAAATGTCTTTTGAAGTGGCAACATACATTGCGTCATGGGGTGTTAACCCTATTTTTTCGAGCACGCGACGGGCAGGTTTATTGTGTTCTTCGGTGTTCGCGCCGACCCATTTAATGCCGCTCATTTCAAGCGCTTTTTTCCGCAAAAAAGCCATCATTTCTGTTGCAAATGACCTTCCCCTGTAACGACGATCGCTTCGTAATCGTCCAAGCATCGCATAACGATTTGCGTAAACAGTAAAACCCCCTACGCATGCCAGATTTCCCTCAAAAAATAGTCCGTACAAACAGTTATTAGCGGTCGTTAGGCGAGAAAAAAATAGTTTAATATAATCATTTTCCAAACCAGTATCCATCGCCTCAAAAAGGTAGTAATCTTCCTTGGTTAATAAACGAATCATCTTAGTCATGGTTAGTGCCTTCTTTCACAAATTGGGTGGGGACATGGGGACGGTTCTCTGCTTCCTTTTAAATCTAGTTTAAGCTTTTGAGAGTTTTCCCGGCAGAGAAGAACGAACACATATCTATTTCTATTATATACATATTTTTTATATAGGAGAAACAGGTGGCTTTGCAAATGAAGAAGTTTGAATGGAATGTATTCGGGGAAAGCATAAATAATGATTATAAAGGGCAAAATTACTGAAAAGTGATGACGCAAAGCTTAGGGGCTAAAGTTTTTCACTATGCCAGCCAGCTACCAACTTTCACCTCTCTGCGAAAGTAAAATAGGAGGTATTAGGATGATGAAAATAATATGGAATGATTTTTTTGGCAGTTACTATATGTACCGTTATAATCGATGCGGTGAAAATGAAACTGAAAAGAGAAGCCAATTAATAAAAAAGGTTATTTATCATCAAGAAAGAATTTTGAAAATCAAACTGTCTTAGATGGCTCTTCTGCGCTGATTTTTGCTGTATTGGAATATGGTTTCACCTGTAAAAAGTTAAATATATCTTAAAACAGTTTTATAAAACAAATTTGCTAGTCAGGTTGATGTGAGAAGTTTTATTTTTCTTACATTGGCCTGACTTTATTATTTGATTAATTATTCTAAGCCCCTGCGTTATAAAACTATATGCAGAAAGCCCCAGTCTGTAAAGAATCGAGTAGCTCACATTCGAATGGGTATAATTATCAGATGTTCCTCTCATGAAAACTACGTTGAATGGAATATAACGATGCAGAGAACCGTCCCTAAGCTCTACCTAAGCTCTAAACACCAGGTTTGCGGAGACGCCAAATATTCTTGCTGCTTGACGTTGGGATATTCCTTCGACTTCTTTTGTTTCTCGTAATACGATGTCTCTTTTTAACTTAGGGAGACTTTTTACTTGTGCGATCTCAACCTCGCCAAGAATCTTTTTGATTTCCATTCGCGCTTCTTCATCTGTAAACCTTTTTCTTTCCGTTACTCGATCATCAAGGCATTCATCATCATTCGTTTTCTCGTTAAATTCTTTAAACTTCATTTTTGCGACAGCGGCATCATCGGAAAACATTCTCAAAATCACATCATCATCCAACATAAATCTTGAAAAACTCACTTTTTGACCGTAATAACCAGAGCAACTGCTCCATCGCCATTCATCAACACTCTTTGCTATCCCAGCTTTTACAGGGTTTTGGTGGATATATCTAATTACCCTCAGCAAATACATATACGTTTCCACATTTTCACTTTTGAACCTGTCCTGAAAAAGATGTCCGGTAGTTTTGTACTTCAAATTATAATACCAGACAAAACTCACTCCGATTCGCTTCATCGTCGTAGAAATATCTTCATTCCTCCTTTAAGAGAAGATGTACATGGTTATTCATCAAACACCATGCGAAAACTTCCATCTCTGATTTTATTTTGTATTTTTCAACAGTCTCCAGAAATGTCATGCAATCTTCATCGTCATGAAAAATTTCCTGTTTGTTAGCCCCCCTCAACATCACATGATACACCCTACTCCTACTCTTCACCCTAGCTCCACGAGGCATGCTCATCACCTCCAAACATAGGGACGGTTCTCTTGCTTCCTTTGGGAATTAACCAATTAAAGTGATTCTGGAACAGCATAATAAAATAGGGGATGGTCTTTAGCAGATTTACGATACATTCTTCGATTGGGACAGGGATTATGCTCAATATATTCACGCATGTTCTGATGAATCTTACTGACACGTTTCATTCCTCCAATATGTGTGCTGGTTTTTTATGGAACAAAGGGGTATAAAAAGGGGGGCGAAATATCAAGGAGATCATGTTTAATTGGTGAACTAGTAGATTTTTAAGTTTTTAAATTGCAGGGATGGTTGAAGTCAGAAAAATTTGATTGGTAAACTTTTTGGGGTAATAAAAGGGTTTCGGGAAGTTTGATGACGCGATGAAAAAAGAAGGTCACAGGAGTTTTGGTATTTCTTCGAAGATCGTTCGATGGATAAACAACGATGGCTATTGCTATAAATAAATCTGATTTCCTAATGATCATAATTATTCGCGGCAGGATGTATGAGTAGATTATCCTCTACCTAATCAGGAAAAACTCAATTTGAATAAAATACAGAATCGCGTTTAATAAATCTATCATATACTAATTCAGTCAATTTTTCACCATTAAAATAGTAATGTTTCCTGCAAAAATTTAAAATGAACTTTTGCAGGGAACAATAGCTATCTTTTTAATTTATTTAACAATGCTTCACTGAACTTTTCAGCCGAATCATCGATCGCTCCAGTGTACTTAATATCTAAGTACATTTCGAATATATCACTCAGAGTTCATTGGAAAAATAGAGATTCTCTACGTCATCTCCGAAAAAATGAGCATTCACTTATTCACGATTCTCCGTCAATAACAATGAAGCACAGAACCGTCCCTACTGCTTCGTTAAATACTCGACGATATAGTCGGCCCAGAGTTGGTGGCCTGCTGTGTTGGGTCTACTGTTTTCTAAATATTGTTTTAGATTCTCAGGATCATCGGTGTCTGGCCAATTTTCCCAGTGGTTTGCGTAATCAAAACCTTCTTTTTCCGCAAAATTAGCGAGGTCTTCTGTTGTTTTCTCTGTATAATAATCTGCGTCCGCAAGAGGGTTTGCAGGCATGAGAATGACACTCGTGTCAGGAAGATCTTTTTCAATTGTTGATAACAGGATTCTCAAATTGCTTAACGTATCTTCCATTTGAATCACATTGACATCATTCAGAATGAAGGGTTCGACAAACAAGATGTCTGGATTACTCTCAATCACCATGTCTACATAGTCTGAATCGATAACATCAATAGAGAGAGTTACACCTACGTCTATGATGGTCGAACTAATATCTTGATTATTGAGTTGAGATTCCAGTTCTGACGAAACGAGATACGGCCAGCTTTCTTTTTCACCGGCGTCGTTTACTAATGAAGATGAACCTAAAAAGCTGAGTCGGATTTCGTTAGCTTTGTTTTTCTCTTCCACCCAATCACCTAAAATGCCTTCTATTTCAGCCGGGGTTTCTTCCTCCTCATATTCTAAAGAAAATGCAACCTCGCTCTCCATTTCCTCCACCTCAGTTGGTTGTTCTTCAGGTTCCCCCAAATCTGACATCACTACTACGCTCGATTCTGTTTTCGCAGCAGTTGCAATGTTAGCTAACTTATCTTTGTAATGAACATAACCAAAGAGGGTAGTTGCGATGCTCAAACAGATAAACATAATAAAAAGTAAGTTCTTCAAAAAAGATAACCACCTTTCCAAAAAGTCGCGAGATACACTCTATCCTAATTCCCGATGGCCTTGTTAAATTCCTTCAAATCCTTCTTACTTTTCATCGCCTATTACCGACATAGAATGCAAGGTGGATGCAGGGGACGGTTCTCTGCTTCAGTCGTGCGGACTTCTCCCCTGATTCTGGGATTATCTAGGTATCATTTAAATCTATTACCCCAATATGCCATTTAAATATCTATCTATTAAGGTTTACCTGATATGACTGTACAAGAAAAAGCAGATACCTAAATCGATATCTGCCGCGATTAATGAATGGGTATTTAATTTTTCCCCAGGAGCACTTTTTCGCAGAAGTTTTGGCATCTTATGACTTTACGAATTTATCCGCAACCACCAATATAGCCCCATACAGCCACAGTTTTAAAGTAAGGTGCCATCACTTATCTTAAGATAGTTTTTCTTCTTCCAAATAACTCTTTGTTATTTGATTCAAATAATCGAGCACGTCTTTTTGCAAATCTTCTCTTTGCAACGCGAAATCTATCGTTGCTTTGACAAATCCCAGCTTATCACCAACATCATAACGCTCACCGGAAAACTCGTAAGCCAAGACAACTTGCTCTTCATTCAGTTTCTTAATGGCATCCGTTAATTGAATTTCATTTCCCGCTCCCGGTTCCAACTCATCCAGAATCCGAAAAATTTCCGGACGCAACACGTAACGGCCCATAATCGCAAAATTAGAAGGAGAATCTTCCTGCTTTGGTTTCTCAACCAAGTCCTTCACATGAATAACACCCTTTTCAACCTCTGTTGACTTTGGTGATACGATTCCGTACTTAGAAACATCTTCATCAGAAACGGGTTGCACCCCGACAACGGAAGAATTGTACCGGTCAAATACATCGATAAGCTGCTTTAAACAAGGAGTTTCAGACTGAACAATATCATCTCCAAGTAATACAGCGAAAGGTTCGTCACCAATGAAGTGCTTGGCGCAACCAATAGCATGTCCAAGTCCCCGAGGTTCTTTTTGACGGATATAATGAATATTTGCCATATTGGATATACCTTGTACTTCCGCTAGCAGCTCCATTTTTTCTTTTTTCAATAACGTTTCTTCCAGTTCATAAGACTTATCAAAGTGATCCTCAATCGCACGCTTCCCGCGACCACTTATAATAATAATGTCTTCAATTCCAGATGCAACCGCTTCTTCAACGATGTATTGAATCGTTGGTTTATCAACAATAGGAAGCATTTCTTTCGGTTGTGCTTTCGTTGCCGGCAAAAACCTTGTCCCTAGTCCTGCAGCAGGAATAATTGCTTTTTTCACTCTCATCATTTGTGCCCCCTATGATTAATCATTCCCTTTTATATCCGAAGAAAGGAAGTTTCACGCTTGATTACTAATATGTATTCGTTTTTGTAACAATTAACATGTGAAATTAGTCACACAGTCTATCATGATTGAGAAGAGTTAATACTATTATCCATCAATATATTAATTTTACCAAATAACAGGATATAATACTCTGTTTTTTAAAATTAAATTTCGTAAATTTATGTACTCACGGTCCCCTTAACAAAATGAAGCAGAGAACCGTCCCTGCGCTTCCGATGGTATAATGGGATAAGGCTAAGGAAGGGTGGGGGGTGGTCAGGTGATTATACTTAAATTTTTCAAACGACTATTTCGGCTATGTATCGATCGCCACTATAAGCGTCATGCGGTCATCCGTCATTCCTATAGAGTTCAATCGTTGCTTGGGGTTGGAAGCTATGGGACGACTTATCTATGTAAAGATCTAACTACCAATCGCATTTGTGTCGTAAAACAGATGACAAAAAGCAAACGCAAAAAAGTCATCCAAGAACAATTTAAACAAGAAACAACCCTTCTAGCACAATTAAACGAGACGAACATTCCGACATTATATGACTCTTTTATTTTTGAGAATACCCTGTTTATTGCGATGGAATATATGGAGGGAATAAACCTGGAAGATGTGCTTTTTCTCAAAAAACAACGGTTTTCCGAAAAGGAGTCCTTACTATTAATCCATGAATTGATGCAAATTCTAGCAAGTATCCATTCATCGGGAATCGTACACGGAGATATTCGAATCCCTAATGTCATCCTGCAGGACGCTTCCAAGCCCGCTATTATTGACTTTGGCTTAGCCAAGCAATGGAAGAGTGCGTCTGACCAATCTGATCCGAAGGCAAATGAGACAAAGCTCGCACTTCTAAGAGAGGACTTTTATGACTTAGGGGACTTATTGCTTTTTTTACTCTATTCTAATTATGATTCCGGGATAAAAAAAGGACGTCCTTGGACCGAGGAATTAACCCTGCATCCAAAAACGTCTCACCTTTTAAAGCGATTACTTCGTATGGAAAAACCTTATTGGAACATTACTGAGATCATGGAAGATGTCACGCAAGCTATTGCTCAATTGCATAGCAACAAGCATTAACTGCTGCTCCCATACCCTTTTCTTTTATAACGGTGACTTCCGTGGGAAGAAGATCTGCGTCGATCACTGCTGCTGTATTGTCTTCCGCGTCCGCGATAATGACGATCACTTGAACTATACGACCGGTGCTTTCTTCCACTGCTGCTGCCCCGACTGCTCATTAATTTTTTTAATATCTTAAACATGTCCAACACTCCCTTTTGTTGTGAGAACTCTAAATAATTTTAAATCCTTAAATGCAACGATAGTTACTATAATAATACCACACCCAAAGATGATCAGCGTAGCTTAATGAATATCAAACGAGCTTATACTTATCGTAGAAAGCTTGTGTTACGTGCCCAGGTAACTTTGGAAGGATCAATGATTAGAAAACGATCATCTTTTGCTCTACCAAGCAACATCGCATCTAAAGTCTCCCCAAATTTAGTTGCCCCTGAATATTCCATATCCAATTATCTACTAAAATAAACGTATAATCGCGAAAGTCTCTCTGAATCTAAAATGAAGCAGAGAAACGTCCCTATGCTTCCAAGCCTGCGACGCCGAAGCCGCCGGGGCCGGCATGGGTGGAGATCATCGCGCCGGCTTGAATCCATTTAACATTTTTGAAGCCGGCTTCCTTTGCGATGTCATCCATTCGCTCCTTGATACTTTCATCAAGACCGATGGAATATTGAAAATACAGTTGTTCCCGGTCGATATCGTATTTGTTTAGAAAATCTGACAGCAATTTTTCGGCGACGCGGTTCATTTTCCCTCGATACTTTTTGGTTGAAACGAGGTTTCCGTCAATTAATTCTATAAGTGGCTTTATTTTTAACAAAGCTCCTCCAAGATAGGCCGCATTACTTACACGACCACCTGCTCTCAAAAAATCCAGCTTGCCCGGAACGAAAGCGAGTCTTGCTTTTGGAACGATGGATTCAATTTTTTTAATTAAATGAGCGGGTTCAATCCCAGGATCATTCTCCAATACGGAAACGGCATACATCACCACTACCATTAGTCCCCCTGTCACGTTCAACGCGTCTATTAGAAAGAGATCCTCAAAATCCTCGGAAGCCAGAACTGCATTTTGAAAGGACGAGGATGCTTTTGATGTGTAACCAATGTGAATTATAATGCAATCCGGAAAATCCGCTTTGATCTCTGCGAAAAAGTCATGATATTCATAGGCATTCGTTGATGTAGTGGTCGGTATTTTTTTCGTGCGATCATAATAGTCATAAATATCTTGTACAGGCAAGGAACCATCAAGATAATCTTGATCGTCCATGATTACGTGCATTGGGACGACTTGGACATCATGTTTGCTGGCTAAATCGTGTGGCAGATCTGCTCCACTCTCTGTCGACAAAATAATTCTGCTCATAAGTATATCTCCTCATTTCCAAGTATCTATAGGAATGATCCTCATGGTGTCAATAGTTGATTCAAAGCCTTCCCTAGAAAAGGAAGAACTGTACTTTTAATTATAAAGGAAATAATGGAGGTATGTGAAGTTTGAAGAAATATATTTTACTATCAGTCGTGGGTTTTGACGCGGGATAGATTAGATGACCAGGTTTTCGTGTATGATCTCATTTAAAGGCTAATGACAAATGTGGGGTGACTTACTTTTTATGGCATGACAACTACCTTTGCGTCACACCTATTTTCTTTCCAAGCCAATAACCCCTGATTATGGCGTTATTCCTTGCTGCGTTGCCTTTAGTATTACCGTCGTTAAAAAGAAGTAGAGAAACATTCCCTCTCACAGACCTATTTTCACTATCAGCATTCCGTCTTTAATTTCTATGTTTTTAAGGTTACCGATTGGGACACTCTTAATCTTTTCAATTTGATTTAGATCAAAACTAATGATTTCATTACTATAAAAAACATAAGGAGATTTATTTTTAAGTAATTTTTTATTTAACCAATTACAATGAAATGGTTTCACTTTTTTCACTCTGAAATGGATAATCCTATTTTGCGTACATTCGGGAACCAAACTCATTGAGAAGTTAATCGTCATCGTGATTTTCTTGACGGATCCAGTTACAATCAATAATCCATCGTGGAATTCAACAGCTGAAATGCTTATATTTTCGTCTTTAATATTGTCCTGCAATAGTTGTAATATCTTATCTTTCGAAACCCTTATCGGTGCTCCGTTCTTATTAAATTTGAAAGCAGTTCTTGTCATTTCCCCTAATAATCCCATCACGATCACCTCTTTTCAATATATACAATAAGAAAAACGCGTAGCGTCTTTTATTAAATACAGCGTGATCTTTAAAGCCACCATCACTTAAGTATCAAGGGTGGGTTTCCCTTGATACTTGTGGCGTAAAGATAGCTGCTAATTTTATAAATTCTTATCTCTTAAAGATAAAAATGGTTCCTTTTTTCCCTTCCGAAGTGAACGTTTAACAGTCTTTATGTCTAATTCTATTTTACTATATAAATCCTAATAAACAACTACAATTTTCAAAAAACTATCTTTTATGTATAATTGTAATAGTTATATAGAACTAGGTTAAAGATGAGTGATTTGAATGGATAGATTTACAGATACGTCAACGAATCCTTTCTTAATCTCAGCTTATAATCAGCGGACTATAAGCTAATGCTTATGGTACTTTTTCATTTATATTCCTTCTACCGTCACCAAATTTGCTGTACAAACACAAAAAAGCCCAAGTATTGAAGTGCTTTCCTTCATACTTGATCACTCGGGCTTGTCTATTTATTAAATTGTCATTGCAGTCTTTTTCATTTAATTAGAGCCAAGTCAGACAGCTTATCCACACACATATGCTCAGTCAAATGGAAGCAGAGAACCGTCCCTATGTTTACCTCTGTTTGATAAATTCCTGTGCATTTTCTTGTTTTGGACTGGCGTCTCGAATTGCGGCAATTACTTCATCGTTTCCGAACTCAAATGCACTAAAAATAGCACTATCCGCCATATCCACTCCATATAACTGTTCACTTTCTCCATCTAATTGGTTATACCAAAATGTATCGTTATCCTCTTTTTCCGTAAGCTCGTCACCCATGTTAATAGGTGCAAATAGTTCATAATCGAACAGGATATCAAAGTGTTCAGCATCGACGAGATACAAATCTGGGGTATTTTCACGCAGAGTCATTAGCAATGCTGGTCTCTTGGCAAAGTCTATTTGAATATCATCACCGACAGATGATTGTTCATAGTTGATTTTTACATTCTTCCATTCTGGAAATTCCTTTTTTATTCTATCTTCTAACAACGGAATGTTTTCCAAATGGATATCGAAATTACCCATAATCAAAACCTCAAAGTCCGGGGTAGGAAGATTAGCCTTTGCTGCTTCTTCAGCTCTATGATCAATAAAATTGTACACGAAATACCCAACTATACTAATAAAAAGAAGGAGTCCAATTAAATGATATTTATAAAAGTTTAAAAACCCAATTCTTTCGTTCGTTTCCTCTTCTTCAGGCCGTGTAAAATCGGAATCAGGATTTTTAATCAGATAATATGCTTCTGTAATCTTATCCATATCAATAGAATTATTATCCGCCTGAGCGCCTTCTTGCCTTTGATCTTGCTGTGCCTTTTCTTTTCTAATCCAAAGCATGTATTGCTTCTCTAATTGATCGATTGATGCGTCTTCTGGAATACCCATTATTTTATAGGCTGTCTTTAGATCCATTTTTACACTTCCTTTTATCGTTTTCTTACAGAAGACTCCCTCTTCAATCGCGAGAAGGGCTTTTAACCCATCGATAAGGGGGAGATGAATGGCGGTTGGCGATAGCAAAAACACTCACTGTCATGGTATAATTAGAACAAACGTCCCTATAAAACGAGGTGAGTTCAGTGCTAGTGAAAAAGGCGTTTAAATTTCGTGTTTTCCCTAATAAAAGACAAGTGGAGTTGATCAATAAGACGATTGGATGCTCCAGATTCGTGTTCAATTTTTTCCTCGGTAAGCAGAAGCAAAAAGATGCTTACTGGTATATTGTCGAAGAAATGGCGCAAAACGGTCAATTACCCTCAAACAATTGGAAAGGGGAATTTTTCAATAAATACGACTCGGTAAAAGCTGTTCGACATTTGAAAGAACATTATCCTTTCTTAAAAGAAGTAGATAGTATTTCCCTTCAAAAGTCCGTTGAAAATTTAGCCGATGCTTACCAGCGCTATTATAAGAAGCAAAACGACGCGCCAAGGTTCAAGTCTAAAAAGAATAAGGTCCAATCCTATATGACCAAGCAAACAAATGGGAATATTGCAGTCCTTGATAAACACATCAAGTTGCCTAAGCTTGGTCTTGTTCGGTTTGCCAAAAGTCGTGAAGTAGATGGGCGGATTATCAATGTAACCATTCGACGTCATCCAAGTGGAAAGTATTTTGTATCTATCTTAGCGGAAACAGAAGTAGTTGAACTACGGAAAACAAACGCTAACACAGGAGTTGATCTAGGGCTGAAAGACTTCGCTATCCTTGCGGATGGAACAAGATACAGAAACAACCGTTACTTTCATTCGTTCGAGCAAAAGTTAGCAGAAGCCCAACAGATACTTTCAAGACGAGTAATCGGTTCTAGTAACTGGAACAAGCAACGAATCAAAGTTGCTCGAATTCACGAAAAGATCGAAAACAAGCGTACAGATTTTTTGCATAAGACCTCTACGGATATTATCAAAAACCACGATATTACCGGAATCGAGAGTCTGCAAGTATCGAAGCTGATGAAAAATAAGAAGACCGCTAAATCGATCGCTGATGTGTCTTGGTATCAATTCAAGAGCCTGTTAAAGTACAAGGCTGAATGGTACGCGAAGACAGTAGTGGAAGTGAGTAAAACCTTCCCTAGCTCTCAGTTGTGTTCGAGCTGCGGCTATAAAAATAAAGACGTTAAAGATCAAGTTTTACGTGAATGGACTTGTGTTTGTGGAGTACATCACGACCGCGATATTAACGCAGGATTAAATCTAAAAAACGAAGCTATAAGACTTCTAACCGTCGGTGCGACGGGGATAGCCTAATCCATAACTGGCGGTTACGCTAGTGTTCTTAGGAATCCCCCACTTCAAACAGCTCGCAGGAGCAGTTAAGTGGTGGGTAGTTCAACTCAACATGCCGAATAACAATTTTATCAATGATAGATGTATATCATTGTATTTATTGATAAATCCAACCCAATTGCTTTCATGAGGCTTGGATATAAAATAATTAATAAAACATCTAAATTTTTAAAAACCTTATCAACTCAAAAACTACTATTATAGATATTCATTCATGCCATCATATCACCTTGATAGAGCGCTATCAATATTATGGGACTGGAAAATGCCCCGAAAAATTCCTTTCCCTTTCCAGACACCCCTTCTCCTTATATATTATTTCAAGAAGATTCACTATTCGTTTCAAAGTTCCGTACGTTCATTTCATTTTCCAATCCATCAAAAAGATGCAGAGAACCGTCCCTATGACACCTTCTTCTTCCTTTGGCTCCAGAGGGTGACTTCGAGTAACATGATACAGACTGTTAACCAGGCTAGTCCGAAAGAAAACCCAGCTAGTACATCACTAAAGTAATGGACGCCAAGATATACTCTCGTAAGTCCAATCATTACAATTAAAAAAAAGAAACAACTGTTTATCACCCATTTTAGTGCAGTATTCATGTTCGAAACAAAAATGACATAAACTATAAACCCGTAAAATGCTAGTGAACCTGTTGAATGGCCACTTGGAAAACTAAAGCCTATTCCGTCATATTGCTCTAATAACTCCGGTCTTTCCCGCGCAAAAGCCACTTTCATTCCTTGCGTTAACAAACCTATGCCAACGATATTAACCAAGAAAAAAACGGCTACCCATCTACTGAAACCTGAAAAAAATAGCAAGTATACAGCTAAAACCGCAGAACCAATCGATATCCACGTCACAGAACCTGCTTCCGTAACAGCGGCCATCACCGATGCTAAAAAGCTTTGGTCAAAACTGTTCAAAACACTGACTGCAAATTCATCGATAAAGAAAGACTCTTCCTCAAGTATTCCCTCCGCTAATTCCGCAAAAAAATAAGCAGAAGAACCAATGATAATAATGACACCTAAAATCAAAATAATAGACATTTTTGTAAGCTCTGAAAGTCTTGTACCTTTAAAAATCAACGTAATCCTCCTCTAAAAACACGATAGCTACTTTATAAAGTCCCCTTTTCCACCGTTTTTTAATCACAAAACAAGGGGACGGTTCTCTGCTTCCTAGGAAGCAGAGAACCGTCCCCTTGTTTTTCTTAGCCTGTTTAAATTAGCAGAATATCGGGGATTTAATAATTATTAAGACTATTTCAAAAAAATAGTATATAGTAATTAAAGCTGTCAGTCGCTTATTGTTGTCGTCGTAATCACACAGAAAATTAAACACAGATCCACCCATCCCCTTGTTTTCCATTCATAGGGAAAGATGATTTAGGAGGTAGTCATGATTGATAAGTTGAAGAAGGTTTCAGTTGATTACGCTCAGTTAACGGATTCTATTTTTCCTAACTACAATGAACCTATCGTATTAGAGGTTGTAAAAGATAGTGTAAAATTTGAATTTCTTATTAGGTTAAATAAAGAAAGTGATAGAACAATTGTGTTTGGTTCTGGTGCTTATGATGCCACCTCTGAACTTAAACCACCTATTTTTCATCGACACAAGTGGATAGAGCATTTTAATGAAAATCTTATATATTATAACGATCCAACATTATATTTAGGTCAAATGAATATGGGCTGGGGAATTGGAAATGAACAAAGTCATTACATAGAGGATATTGCTTCTATCCTGCAAACGATACTTTCAATGGCTAAATTAAAACCTTCTAAAACGTTGTTATACGGTAGTTCCGCTGGGGGTTTTATGTCACTGATGTTAGGTACACTTTTAAAGGATACAACTGCGTTGGTTAATAATCCTCAAACTATTGTTTGGAATTATTACAAAGGGCATGTCAATACAGCATTTAACTTTTCTTTTCCTTCATTAACTAGAGATGAAGTGGTTCATTCTTACAAATCACGATTAAGTGTTATCGAGTTTTTCAATAAACATCAATATATCCCTAAAATAAAATATTTGCAAAATACTTCCAGTCAGAGGGATTTAAATAACCACTTGAATGAATTTATTTTAGGACTGGAAAAATTAGAAGATTCTTGGTTTGCAGGTGATGTAGATATTCTATTATATTCAGACAAATCCCTTAATCATAGTCCACTGCGACTTTCAGAGTCTCTCGTTCGGATTCGTAAAGCAGTTAGTGAACTTTAAAGGTGACAAGGGGACGGTTCTCTGCTTCCTTTTAGGAAGCAGAGAACCGTCCCCTTGCGCCTATCCAAACAACTTTTGAAAGGTTTCTTTACCGGCAATACCATCGATTTTGAGTTTTGTGTCTCGCTGGAATGTCTTTACTGCTTCTCTTGTTTTTATCCCGAACTCTCCATCAATTTCACCTAATTGATACCCTAAGCAATACAGAATTGCCTGGAGGATCCATGTTATATTTCCACTCGCGCCTTCTCGAATATTCACGCACGATGCTTTTGTTTTCGGCCCAAACACCCCATCTACAGTCAGACCTCGATTATATTGTTTGTTCAACTCTGTTTGTAATCCTTTTACGAAAGCCTCTCGTGTTTCAGGACCGAACAAATTGTCTATTGTAATACTTAGATTATAACGCCTGTTTAGAGTGGACTGGATCGTTGCGAAAGCACCTGTTGGCTGTAATGCGATTTCCCGATGTTCCAAGACATCCTGTTTATCCTCTTTACTCGTCGCCGAATTCCTACTATCCTTTTTCGTCTGCAACCCTAGATATTCCGCTACCCCTTCCACGACAGCTTGACAATAAGCTTCTTTGAAATCCGTTTGCCGCAACAAACTATTGTCTGTTTCATGATCAATAAATCCCTCTTCAAGAAGAACAGCAGGCATGTTTGAACCCTTGACCACACTAAAATCCGCTTGCTTTTTACCCCGATCGGGCATGTTATATCGCTTCAAAGCGCCAATCACATGTTGATGAACAGTGGCCTGAAGTTTACGAGTAGACGGACTAACTCCGCCATTCCAAATAAAACTTTCAAACCCACGTGCCGAGCCATTCAACGCATTTTTGTGATCACTTATAAAGACGTCAGCCCCCGCCTCATTCGCCACTTGAACTCGTTCACCAAGCTCTAAAAATACATCCGTGTTTCGCGTCAGTAAAACCGTCGAACCTCGATATTTCCGTTCAAATAATTGTTTCATCCTGAGTACTCGCTCTAAACAAAGATCCTTTTCCCTAAGTCCATAACCGGTTGCTCCCGAATCCTTACCGCCATGGCCCGCATCTAAACAAATGATTCTATTCACACTCATCCTCGCCTTTCTTTATTTTTTACCGTTTAAACTTTGATACCTCCACTCCTTTCTATCATTACATGTAGAAATTCAAGACATGAAACGGCATTAGCCACGTAGGCTCGCCATATATTATGCAGACGGTGAATAAACACCCTTGCTATCAATATGTACACACCACTCGGAAAAAAGGAGGAGGCAAAGGGCAAAACAAAGGGACGGTTCGCTGCTTCCTTGAAGCAGCGAACCGTCCCTTTGTTTCCATCCTAGTTTTTTAGCCTTTATTCTCCATTCACTGGTCAAACCAACAGGCAGTACTATTTAAAAAACATACCTTATTAATGTAACAAGAAATATTTTAGGAGGAGGAATAATAAATGGGTGTAGTAGGTTTATGTTCAGTTACTGTGCAAATTACAGCAATTGATGGAGTTGATCTACTTGAACCAGTCACAGTTTTTGCAAACGTCGAGTTTCCTGCAGCAAATGGGTTTGTTGATATAGAAGTGCTTGGGGTCCCTGTTGAAGTGGATTGCCCGGCAATGGATTTTGAAACTACCATTGATGTAGCAGCTATTGGATTGGTTACTCTATTGATTCAGGCTGAAGAAGTCTAAATTTAAATAGAGTAGAGGTATTTTTTCATTTTGGGGAAATGAAGTGGGTTGCTTGTAGTCATAACAAACTATAGCTACAGTAACCCCTCTACATAGTATCTTAAGCATTACCTATAAGATCACTATAAAAAACGTTATTAAATTGATAAATTTCCTATTTTCTAGTTATTTCAAGGAATTTAAGATTATCAAAGAATTGGAGGTGTTAATTGCCTGTGGCTAAAAAAACTTTGATTGGTGTCTTAGTGAGAAACCCTGGAAGGGTACGAGATTTTGAGAGAACTAAGTCTTTAAATGTCGATTTATTAGTATTTAATTCTAAAGGAATAAACTGGTCTAAAAAACGAATTCGAGGTTTTTTCTTCAATGGTACCAAATGGGAAAAGAAAAGTTGTCCTTTCCCTGGAGCTGTCTATAATCGGTCTTATTCATCGGAGCGCCAGTTGGTAAGTAAAATTGAAGGAGTTATTGGAAAAGGAAAAGTATTTAATTGCATTACTAGATTTGACAAGTGGACGATGCATCAAATATTGCAAAAAAGTTCTATAGGAAGCCATTTACCGGATACGTATCTATTTCAAAGTAGCCAATTATTAAAACTATTATCAACCTATCGGAAACTTATTCTTAAACCTTGTAAAGGAAGTTTAGGTAAGCGTGTTTACTTGATTGAACAGACTGATGATAATAAATTCAGATTATACATTAATATACACAAGAATATTACTAATGAGGAAATTCCTCAAGAAAATCTAGAATCCTCAGACAGGAATACACTATTAGATGAAGCTAATAAAACGAATATAAAAAAGCAGCCTGAATTAATGAATGACGAAAGGTTTTTAGTGCCGGCAAAAATAAATACTTTGAATCCCGAGGATTTCATAAAAAGTATCAATGAATTAATTAAAAACGAGAGGTTTTTAGTACAAAATTTTATTCCTCTCGATCAAACCAATCAAAAAATTTATGATATACGGATGTATGTACAAAAAAATGAGCAAGGTAATTGGAAAGTTACTGGAGGACTTAGTAGACTTGGTACCTCTACATCTTACGTTACTAATATGTGTACAGAAATAAAAAGCTTAAATAATACCATTAAGTGTAATAACAACCTTTCTGTAGATAAAATAAAAAACATGAAAACCTTAGGTATACAAATTGCACAAATACTAGAAAGACAAATTGGCCATTTAGGCGAGCTGAGTGTAGATTTTGGTTTA
The DNA here is from genome assembly GCF_002886185.1 of Salipaludibacillus neizhouensis. Taxonomy (GTDB): domain Bacteria; phylum Bacillota; class Bacilli; order Bacillales; family Salisediminibacteriaceae; genus Salipaludibacillus; species Salipaludibacillus neizhouensis. The sequence continues at coordinate 984,187 of NZ_KZ614147.1, read as the reverse complement.
GATCAACAAGGTAAGGCATGGCTTATTGAAGTAAATGGTAAACCTCAAAGAAAAATTGTGAAACGAATAAATTATTCTAAATTGACAAGGGATATATATAATACCCCTTTTAAATATGCACGCTCTTTAGCAACCAATAGGATAGAGATAAGTAAAATAAATAATACTAGCAGACAACTTCTTGCTGGTTCACCTTTATCTAATAACAATTTGCAAGATAATAAAGGCCTTCTTGAGAAAATAGAAGAGCACCGCAAAAATGCAGAGGAAAATGAACACAAACTGATAGGAACTTTACGTGAGTTACAGGACACAAAGAAATTACTAGCAGCCAGCGAAGCGCGAGAAGATAAACAAAAAAAGAATCTCGTCATCAATAATGAGGAATTTAACAAAGACCTTCTCGAGAAAATAGATCAGCACCGTAAAAGCACAGATGAAAAAATGAGAAGAATGGAGGAACGTGATAACAGGATAACGGAAAATTTACGAGAATTAAAGGAAACAAAAAAACTGTTAGTTACCAGCAAAGAGAGAGAAGATAAACAGACAAAGAAATGGTGGGCATTTTGGAAATAATATTTTCGTACAGCGTCAAATATCTCAAACACATACAATGATTTCTCCCCGTTACAAACAAAAAAAGAAGAGGGCATCCTCTTCTTTTTCATCGCCTTATTTAATGAAAACAACCTGATCCTTGTTCAAAATGAAGCAGAGAACCGTCCCCTTGTTTCCTTGCCTACACCATCCTACGAAGCCATTCAAAGCTTTTTTCTCCTGACACTTCATGCCCTCCGTCAAATTGGTCAAATCCAAAAAATGAGCCATTGTCATACTTTTGGTAATGCTGATTAACTTCTCGAATTGCCGTTTCTGCTGCGTTTCGCGGGAACACTTTATCATGAATTCCGCATTCAAAATACAACGGTCGCGGAGCAATGAGCATAAGCCATTCAGGTAAATCGGCATCCTCATACATATGTGGAATGTAATTATCAATGCAGTGAACGCGATCCAATATACTTCCCTGAAACGTACTAGGGAATCCCGACAATACACCACCTTGAATTTCCTTCGCTAAAATCATGGAGTAAGCAGCGATAAGGGCGCCACCTGAAAACCCGACAATTCCTATCCGGTTCGAGTCAACGACAGGATCTTCCTGTATCAACCGCAGTAAAGATCGAACTTCTGCTACTCTTTTTCCTGCTAAAGTTTTCCCTTTAAGGAGTAAAGCGGTTCCGAGTCTTGAGCAAGAAGAGAGATTTCCTTCTGATATATCACGTTTTAAACGCCTTTTTCCGAAACCGATTATTTCTGGGATAAATACTTTAAATCCCTTTTGAACGAGAGAAACACCAAATTGGTGGTGAATTTCTCCGTCTTCTTCATCAACACCTAGAACCGCTTCCTGTCCATACTTGCCATGACCGTGAAGCGCAATGACTGCCGGATAGCGCTCTTTATCCTTTTTCGGAGTAAGAATATACATCGGAAAGGCGCCGTGGTCTTCGGAGATCACCTCCACATACTCTTTTAGATAATCTCCTTCATCCGAACGGCTCATCACACGATTTATCGTTATGTCTCCGGTAAATGCAAATTCACCTAAAGACTCATCTAGTTTTTTAATGAGTTCACAGTTTTCTTGCGTATGATTACTTTTAGGCGGTTCTATTAATTGCTGATAATAATCAGTAGGAGCCCATGTATTTTCAGCCATTATATTCCTCTCCTTTTTAAGCTAATTTATTGAACTATTCATATACTGACTATATACTAAAAATAGGACAGCGATAACAACGTTGTTACCACTGGTATATCAGGAGGGTTGCTATCATGAGTGTAACGATAAAAGATATTGCAAAAACAGCTGGTGTCAGTTATTCGACTGTTTCAAAAGCTTTAAGAGACAGTCCCTTAGTAAAAGCCCCAACCAAGAAAAAAATTACGGCGATTGCGAATGAACTTGGATATCAACCGAATGCGGCTGCTCAAAGTCTTGTGTCAAAAAAGTCACAAACAATCGGTGTCGTATGGTCGAGTTTAGAACGTGAAGCACAAGCTGCTCTTCTTACACATATAAATAAAGCCCTTGAAAATCGACAGTATACAACACTCGTTTCGATCAATGAAATGAAGCAAGCTGTCAATACATTTCAACGCTTCCAAGTCGATGCTATTTTAGTATTTAATGAAAATAAAGATATTCCATCTATCCAAGCTTCTCCCATTCCAATTTTAAGTTACGGAATTGCTGAAGGTGCATGCTTTCCAACTGTGGATGCTAATAGACAGGAAGCCATACGAATCGCTGTTGACCACTTCGCTAATGAAGGACATCAAAATATCCTTTACGTCGGAATGTGCTCCGAAAACGATGCTTTGCAGGATGATAAATTCAGTGGTTATTGTACAGGAATTAAAAAGCAATTCGGACCGTTAAAACAAGCTCTTTATGCAGATACATCAGGCTTAAACAGACATGATGGTTATTTAGCTATGAAAAAATTTTTAAGTACACAAGAGCTGCCCGATTCGATTATTATCGGCAGCTATGATTTAGCACGTGGATCCATTCAGGCTTTATCGGAAGATTCCCGACCTCGTGTGAAGGATATTCCGATAATCAGTTACGACAATCTTCCTCAAGTAGATAAATTAGAGATTCCACTCATGAAAGTTGGCGTTCCTCTCGAAAAAATTGTTGAAACGATCGTTGATTCATTAATAAAAATGATTGAAAATGACGTACCTGTCACAACATCGATTCTCCAGCCTGAGTTAACACTGATAACTCGGCAATTCTAAGAAAAGCGGCATAGCCGTCTTTTGTTAAATACAGCGTGATCTTTAAAGCCACCCCCGAGTAGCACCTACGTATTGCGTGTAGGTGCTACTCGAAAGGAAGCGAACTTCCCTTGACACGCGCGGCGTAAAGATAGCTGTCAACTTATAAATTCTTAACTTCCTAAAAAAATGTGTCAAAAGACCAAAAAATCTTTTGACACATCCTTAAAAACAACGAACAGGGCCACCGCAGTTTTTAAAGGCGATTACAAGTGTATTTCTCATAATCAGCACTCGAACAACGAAGGCATTGCATGTATTTTTTAATGTACCCTTATCTTTTTTCCTTTTCAATAAAGCCTTCCAATAATGCAAATGACGAGTCCGGATCATCAACATAAATTGGGACGATCGCATAAAGCTTTTCGTCATTCAATAACTCAGAAAAAACATCGCTGTGGTGGAGGGGATAGGCATAAACGTTTGATTGATCATCTTCAGGCAATGAATCTAGAACCACATCTGGTACCTGTAAAAGATCCTCTGGAAAATAATCATCAAAGGCATATAATCCTTCTGAGTCGACAGTCATATCTAAGACTTCATCATTTACTAGTAAAATATCGCCATTGTGACTGGCAATTTCAATTAACAGTCGTTCATGAAGTGGCAGAAAAAACTGGGATTCCACCGGTTTCATTTCGCTTTTTGAATTCCACAAGTCACCTACTAGATCATCAATCTCAGACTGTGCAACCTCATCAAAAAGTGATTCAGAGAATACTAGTACCTCTAAGTTTTCACCTTCTTCTCCTGCACATCCAATCAAAAGAAGTATCATGATCCCACTGAAAATTTGGATAAAATGGATTTTCCTCATCGTTCCACCTACATTTCTGAAGTTATACCTGATTTTTATGATAACGATGCATCTGAATACTTGATAAAATAAATGCTCCTACACCGTGTAAATCATTGTCTACTGTTTCACGCTCCATATAGTAATCGTACACACCGATGGACGTGCCAATACAAACCCCTGAAAGGATTAATCGATCGCCTTCAAAACGAACTTTATGTTTGAGAATCCCTTCATAGCCCTTTTTCGCATATTCATAGTATGATTGATCAACATATCCTTGGTTAACCGCACGAATAATCGTCAGTAAGAACAGACTCGTACATGACGTTTCCAGCCAATTATCCTTGTTTTCCCCTTTATCGACAACTTGATGCCATAATCCAGTTTCTTTATCCTGATATCGAACCAAATCTTTAATCAGATCCGCTAAGACAACGATTAATTCCTGACGTCCAGGATGGTCTTCCGGCAGTAATTCTATTAACATCGTTAAAGCCATTCCATACCACCCTAGTGCACGTCCCCAAATTTCCGGAGCATGCCCTTTTTCTGGCACTGCCCAATCCGTTGATATGCTTTCATCCCAGCCATGGTGATAGAGACCGGTAGCCTCACTTTTCGTAAATCTACGCATTAATTTTTCTTGATGTAAAACAAACTCGATCAGTTCAGGTTCATCATACTTCAAACCATATTGCATCGTAAAAGGACCTGCCATATAGAGACCATCCAGCCACATTTGGTAAGGGTATTTATCTTTATGCCACAAACCATTTGATTTTGTCCGATTAACTGTTTCCAGTAGGTTTCTTAATTTGTCCAATGCAACCTTATAGCGTTTATCATCTTCTCTTTCAATAAGTGGATAAAGCAATAACCCTGGCTGAATAGCATCCAGTTCATCACGCCGAAAATAAAAATTCCCCTCTTCATCGACGAGATCATCGACATACTTTTTCACGTATTGGTAATACGCCTCTTTCCCCGTATCTCTCCAGACATCCAATACCCCACAAAGAAATACACCTTGATGATAATGCCAACGATTTGCCGGTGGCAGCTGCAGTGGCTCATCATACTGCTTCATTAAAGACTCACTCGCAATCTCTGCCCATTCCATAGCCGTTTTACCTTGGTATAGTGTTTGATTACCCATTCATATTTCCCCCTCTAAGAAAAACGCAAAGCGTCTTTTATTAAATACAGCGTGATCTTTAAAGCCACCATCATTTAAGCATCAAGGCGAACTTCCCTTGATGCGTGTGGCGTAAAGATAGCTGTCAACTTATAAATTATTAACTTCTAAGAAAAACTGCATTGCAGTCTTTAAAAAATTTTGTGTCTTTGTTATCACTGAAAATTGGAAGAATTACCGCTCGCTTTCCGTGGATGATCCGCGGATTCAAGCACCTCCCTACAAAACACTCACCTCAGTTTATCCAAAAGGAATGTACCCTTGTAAATCCATCGCTTTTCCTTGCCTGTTCATGAAAAGAACCGATACCGATTTGAGCACCTACCCAGTGCCCTTTCACTGCTTGAAACGAAGAACCAATCGGCTCAAATTGTGCATCTTTTCTTTCCTTAAAAAACAACTGACATTCCCCACCGTCTTTTAATTCCAGCCTAAAATAAAGGTCCTCATGATTTGTCATTGCACAAACCCGCTCCCGTTTCTCTCGTGGAAAACTCTGATCAGAATCCCCATTCATAAGATAGAGAATCGTTTCCTTTGCTTCCTTCGTCACAACTAATCCGCTATATTGATACCCAAACATTCCGAAAACAAAAGAGTCACCGGGCTGCTCCCCATGAAAATCAATGACCGTTTCAAACGTACAAGAAGGTGCCGGAATTTTTTGCGTTAAAATTTGCGGAGTATCGTAAAGATCATGAACGCCCAAAGGCTGGGCTCGACAAAAGAGAATTAAACTGTCATCCTTCAACGTATACCACTCTTGTTTTTGATTGCCGCGCCATTGCCACTGTTTTTCGAGATTTCCACCGCTAAAATCATCTGAAGTTGCTGGTACAGTGATATCCACAGCAGAGGAAACGTTCGGTTTTTGCCATTCAGTTACCGGTACGCCTCTTCCTGTCGAAGGATCCAATTGACCAATCACTGGCCAATCATCCTGCCATTGCATCGGTTGCAGATGGGTAACTCGACCATAAGGACCTTTATCCTGAAAATGGATAAACCAGTCTTCCCCGTCTTCCGTAGTCACCCATCCACCTTGATGAGGTCCATTTGTAATGCTATCCCCTTGCTCCATGACAATTTTATCTTCGTACGGTCCCCATACAGATCGGGAACGAAGCACGGTTTGCCAGCCGAACTCCACACCTCCGGCTGGGGCAAATATATAGTAGAAACCATTTCGTTTGTGCATTTTCGGTCCTTCGATTGTCGGATGACGTTCCTCATCAAAAAAGATGATTTCTCCCTCGGAAAGAAGGCTTTCTCCATCTGGAGCCATCTCACATACTTGTAGTCTATGTTTAAAACCGATTCGGCTTCTCGCAAAGGCATGAACAAGATAGGCTTTTCCATCCTCATCCCAAAAAGGACAAGGATCTATCCAGCCATTAGCCTTTTTCACTAAATGAAGCGGAATCCAAGTACCATTCGGATCCTTCGTCTTACTCATGAAGATCCCTTCATCCGGACAGCCAATAAACATCCAAAACCAACCGTCGTGATAACGCAAGCTCGGTGCCCATAGACCATCGCCGTGACGAACACGGTCATAACTCGAATCCGGGAAATCAACCGTGACATGGTTGATAATCGACCAGTTTACCAAGTCTTTCGAATGAAGCACTGGAATCCCAGGTGACATGTTAAAACTTGAAGCGATCAGATAAAAATCATCCTCCACTCGGACCACATCTGGATCCGAATAATCCGCATACAGAATCGGATTCTGATATCGCCCATTTCCTAAATCACTTTTCCAGATAAACCTGTCTTCCATCTTATGTCCCTCCTTATTCAATTGACTGATATTCAAACCATTCAAAATCAGCGGTTTGATTAGACGAATCCCCATTGCTGCTGCAATATATACCGATCACTGCACCGGTAAATCCGCCGGCATGATCGATACTGAGAATTCGACCATCAACTTTTTCGGCAACGGTAATCCATTGTTCAGTACCAAAACCAACAGAGAATCGATACTCCTGACCGTGAGCCTCCACTTTCAAGTAAAAGATCTGCTCGGAAAAATGCTGCGCCGCAATCATCGTTTCCACACCACGGTCCCGTTGAAATAAACATACTTTTTCTTCCCCATCTTGCCACCTTTTCACAAATCGGTAGTGATGGTCCGTGTCTTGGAAAAGGACGATCCCTGCCTCTTCCGTATGTTTTGGTTTGAAGTCAATTTTTGTCGCAACAGCAAAACTTTGATGCTGCTGTCTTCTCCCAATAAAACTAGGATGAACCGCTTCCGATATTCTCTCATTTCTCGCATATAACCTGAGATAACCGGGCCTCTCAGTTAAGGAATAACTAGTCTCATTCGGTGTTCGGATCATCATCCACTCATCCCGCAACTGTGGTCCTGAAAAATGATCACACGCTGGAATTGAATCCCATCGCTTTACGGCTAATTGCGGACGCTTCATGACAAACTCGATTTTCCCTTGTCCTGGACAGACAACCGGCCAATCATTCTCCCAAACTACCGGTGCTAGAAACGTTTCACGCCCTAAATTCCGGTAATAACCTCCATAAGGTCTTGAGCCGAGACAGAACATCCACCATTCTCCTGTTTGCGTCTCGACCAGCTCACCATGGCCAACATTTGTAATCGGATGGGAAGATCCCAGGTGTCTATGCGTCAGAATTGGATTGTGTTTGCAAACCTCATATGGTCCCTCGATAGTCTGACTTCGAGCGATCGTGACAGAATGAGTAAATCCCGTTCCACCTTCTGCAATCATTAAATAATAATACCCATTTCGTTTAAATTGGCGAGGCCCTTCCTGAGCATGGATTTGTTTAAGCGCCCCGTCCCAAAGTGACACACGCTCTCCGACGAGCTGTTGTTTCTCGAGGTCTAGTTCCTGCATCCATATTTCTACGTGCTTTGGATATTCAGGACCGGCTGGAGGTGGACGGTTACCGGTATAATACACTTTCCCATCGTCATCAAAAAATAGAGACGGGTCAATACCTGGTGCATCCTCTAACCAAATCGGTTCAGACCATGAACCAGCTGGATCTTCCGCTGTGACATAAAAGTTTCGTCGTTTCCCTTCCTTACTTTCAACAAATGTCGTCACAACGTAGAACAAGCCTTCGTGATAACGGATCGTTGCAGCATAAATCCCTTTTGAACAAGGCACACCTTGCAAGTTTAACTGTGATGGGCGATCCAACACATGACCAATCTGCTGCCAATGTACTAAATCCTTGCTTGTAAAAATAGGTACTCCGGGATAATACTCAAACGTAGATGCCACTAAATAATAGTCATCTCCAACTCTGCACACCGACGGATCCGGGTAAAAGCCTGGAATAACAGGATTATTAAAGGTCATGAGGAAGCCCCCTTTTCAAAGAAAATTAGATTTCTACCTTTGTCTTATCATCGGTTTGTAGATACCGGAAAGGATCTCGTTGGTACTCTCTGCTGTTTATAGAAAAATCCTTACAGTTCGCAGCAGAAATGACCGGTATGTTCGAATGAAGATGTTTCATTTTAAACTGAAGCACTTCAATATCCTGACTGTCTGAAATCGTCAGAGCGGAACCTTGACGCGTTTCTACTCTCACTTGGTTCAAACTTAGACCATCTACATACCGGATAAACATCCCATCCCCAGCTTTTAAAACAGTCTCTTTCACCATATCTGGTTCTCCACCTTCTTCATTCGGATCGGTTGTCATTTCAACATCGATATTCGATAAGTGAAGGTTTCTGATCGGCATTTCCGGAAGTCCATATATAAACGCTGCCGCTGCTCGTGCATTTCTAACCATAATATGACTAATTGAAATATCCTTTATGATCGGCGTTTTTTCAGACACCTCAATCGCATGTGGGGCATTCATATCGGGATTATTCTCGTCGACGCCGTAACGGTAGAAGGAATTAATCGCGATCGGGCAAAACACATCTTCCATATAAATATTCGAGATTAATAACTGTTTAATATAGGATCCACGTGCTCTGTTCGTCTTTAGACGAATGCCACGATCCGTCCCGATAAAGACACAATTCGTCACCGTGACATTTTTGATGCCACCAGAACTCTCACTGCCGAATACGATGCCACCGTGGCCGCTTGCCATCGTGCAGTTCGTGACGACCACATTTTCTGTTGGACGATTTACGCGCCGTCCGTCCTCGTTAATTCCGGATTTTAGACAGAGACAATCATCGCCTACATCAAAATGACAGTCGGTGATTCGAACATTGGAACAAGAGTCGATATCGAGCCCATCCCCATTCGGAGTGTCCGCAGGATTTTTAATCGTCACGCCGCGCACACTGACATGGTCACAATATACAAGGTGTGTATTCCAAAATGGTGACCGCTCTAATGTCACCCCTTCAATCGTTACACGCTTACAATTCAGCAGCTGCAATAATGGTGGTCTTAAAAACTGTGTCTCCCATTCCAGCACATTCGTTTTTAACGCACCAACATACTCGTCATTTTTTTCACGAATTTCTTTCGTTCTTCCGTTTTCAAACCATTGGTCTTGTTTAATTCCATTGGCAATGTCCCACCAGGCTTGTCCTTGCCCGTCAATGGTCCCTTCCCCGCAGATGGTTACATCCTCTAAGTTCTCGCCGAATAAAAGAGGATGAAACCCGTAGCATTCATACCCTGACCAGCGCGTCCGTGTTGCAGGATATGCCTCAAAGTCATCCGTGAAACGAATTCTCGCTCCTGGTTCGAGGTATAACTTTAACTGACTAACTAATTCAATTGGTCCCGTTACATAATCGCCACTCGGGACAATGATCGTTCCACCATTTGCTTCTTCAATAGCAGCAATCGCTTTTGCAAAAGCATCCGTATTCAACGTTTTACCGTCAGGAACGCCCCCAAAGTCTATAACAGATAGTTGCATCATTTAACCTCCAAATCTTCTTCTATACGTCACTTTTCCCTTGATAGTGGTAGGAATAAAGCTTTGCACTTCCTTTGCCTGTCACCTCAATGCCAGGTCTCAAGCTTAAAAAGCCACCTAATGTATTGTGGTTTAATCCGGATGTGTCGAGAACTTTATCATAGTTCTGCCATTCCGCTTCTTCTGAATCGCGGTACTGAAAACGGACGATATGATCATGATTTATGATTTTTAAGCGTATCTTATTTTTCACAGTAACCGGCTTTTTCCCGACTTGCTTGTAAGGCCTTAAAACTCGGATACCGTCTTGACTGAAGCCAATTCCGACATAATGGTCCTGGTCATAGAAAACGAGTAACTGTAATTCAGCATCACCGGTTACACTAGCTTCTATTTCAAAGGTGTAATAACGATGTCTTGCCATATAGAGCATCGGGGAATAATCACCACTATCCGCCGTACCGAGAATTTTCAACGGTCCAGACTGTTCATACCAATAACGAAATAGAGGAACGGTCCTTTTCCACTGCCAGTAAAGGGAGAGAGATCCTTCCCTGAAACGATCTGCACTCTCTTCTACACTTTCCGCAGGGGCATCCAGCGCTTTCCACTCATTATTCGCCACATCAACCCGATACCAGCCATCTTCGGTCCATGTAATCGGAGAAATTAATGTCTGCCTTCCAATCGTATGGAGATTTTCTTCATACGCATGGTAAACGATGTACCACTGCTCATCAGGTCCTTCAAATATCGTTCCATGGCCTTTCGACCACCATTTTTCATCCTTTGATTTCGTCCTGATAATCGGGTTTTCCGGCGAATGTTCCCAAGGTCCTGTCGGAGTCTTTGACCTGGAACTAACAATCATATGGCTCGTTGGTGGACCAGATGTTCCTCCGAGGGCAATCGTATAGTAATAGTAATCAGCTTTCTTTACTAACTTCGGTCCTTCAGGGCTACAACCTTCTACAATCCAGTCGCTCGGGTATATCCAGTGCTCATAAACCTTTTTTAGTTCGCCCTCTACTTTTAAACCGTCATCTGATAGTTCGACAACATGACCACCTGCCAGATGTAAATACCGTGTTCCGTGATCATCCGTAATATGTCCCGGATCAATCACGTTGACTTCTAAAGGAATCGGTCGACTCCAATCTCCTCTTGGGTCTTTTGTTTTTGTGACCCAATTCATTCGGTTTGCCGGAAAATAGATGACAAACTCCCCCTGCTCATAAACAAGTTCCGGGGCCCAGACAATGCCGTTAAATTCCTTTAATGCTGCCCCAACCGCTTCCCAGTGAATCAGGTCTGTCGAGTGCCAAATGATTAAGCCTGGCATATATTCATAAGAGCTGTGGGTCATATAATAATCGTTGCCGACTTTTACAATCGATGGATCCGCGTAATTGCCACGTACAATTGGAAGTGCCTCGTCATTGACTGTTTTTTGATAATAATCAGTCATTTTTATTCAACAGATCTTCGCGAAGAGGAGTGAAGATATCCAATAAGCGACTTTTCTCCAGAGCAAGAGCATCATGCACCGTGCCGCCTGGAATGACAAGGGACTCTCCAGCTGAAATCACCCGTTTTTCACCATTCAATGTAAATTCGAGCTTACCTTCTAAACAATACGTCAACTGTTCATGCGGATGTGAGTGCTCCGCTCCTACACCACCTTGAGCAAATCTTACCTCCATCGCCATCAATGCCTCTCCAGGCTCGTGTATTTTCCGCATTACCTTTTCATTCACTTGTTCCCACGTATCTAGTTCGCTCATTGTTCATTCCTCCTTGAAATAAGTGTTGGTGTTTCTTCAATTAGCCGTGGTACAAATAATTGCATGCCTAAGACGGCTGCCAGTACCCACGGAATGGTGTCTGTGTTAAGTTCTTGTGCAAATACCATAAACACAATAATTCCGAAACCACGTCCCGCGTTTGTAATCGTTTCTCTAAGTACGACACTTTCCACCCGGAAATGATCTTTCAGTGGGATCACTCCTAGCCATTGAAAATAATGAGCAGCATAGGCATTTGCCTGTATCGGTTTAAAAATCGCGCTTACCGCCATAAACACGATAAAGGTCCAAATCGTGATATCAATAAACAACACGAGTACAGACACGATAAATCCAATTGCTGCCACTGTTAAATAACTACGTGTTTTACTAACATCAGCAATCCGAGATATGACGTAACTCGCTAAGATTGAGATGAATAAGAACAGCACATTTAAATAACCAACCGTGCTTTCTTCGAGTAAAATCGTGTACAGCAAAATCGGAGGGACATACATTAAAATCCCTTGTGGAAATCCGATGATAAACCAACCGATTAACGCCCGTTTAAAACCAGGTGCTCTTTTCATTATTAGTGGTAAATACTTCATATAATATTCGCGGTGATGCGTCGTCATTCTTTTCATCCTAAAGCTGCCAAACGTGGCGATCGTGAACATGACGAAGGCCATTGCGAACACAATCAAATAACCACTTAGCCCTTCAAATTGACTGATGATCGCACCTGATGCTGCAGGTCCAATTAAATTAGCGGATCCCATGGTGATTTGATTCCACCCGAGATACCGGTGACGGTTCAAATCATTGGAAACTTCAAACATGAGTGTAAAATACCCTAACCAATATAACGATTGCGCGATTCCCCGCAAAATCGCAAATAGATAGAAAAATTCAACGATATGCTCTTGTGTCAGTAGTATCGCAAAATAAAACAGTGCCGTTAGCAAGATCCCGTATCGGTATATCGTCAAGCGATCCTTTTGTTTCGCAACCTTCCCGATTGAGAGTGTCATCATTGCTTGGGTAAGAATTGCGATTAAGTTAAAAAGACCATTGATCCATAAATCATTTGTCAACCGCCACAAATATAAATTAAGAAAAATGAGCGACAGAGAATTCCCGAAATGAAAGATTGTGTGATTCATTAACGTTGTGACTGCCAGGGATGATAATCGTTTTTCTTTCTGCAAAGAAAACCAAGACATTAGATGGTCCCTTCTCCGAAAAATTGAGCCGCCCCTTTAACCGGAACGGTTGGGTCTTCTCCAAGCAGTTCACGGCACCGCATTCTAATAAGCGTCGCTTGCGTACTGGCATTCATGTCTCCTTCTACCAATCCTCTGCCAAGATTCACTGCTGGGGGCATATTTGGATAATCATGTCCGGGTTTGACTTGAGCCACATTTGGAGCCGGAGGGGAAGCATGTCTTTCTCTTGAAAAACCGCCATCATCCCGTTTAAATTGACGGATGTTGTTAACCGTAATCTCAACAATTTCAAGACGCTCTTCTTTTGAAATAGGCAAACGAATGTAATGAAGTAAATCTAGTGGATTACGGCTGTAACACATATCAAATGCTTCCTCATGACGAAGCGTCTCGAGAACAGTTTGATAGATCAGCTCTTTGTTTGGCATCTCGATTTGGTGACGCGAATAAAACGTATGAAGCTTAAAAGTTCCAGACAATTGTTCATATAAACTTCCTTCGCCCCAAAAACCGGTCTTTTGATTTTGGATCGAAGCGAGATAGGCTTCCGCTTCCCTTAGAAATTTCTGCCGGCTGTTCTTTTCCATAAGAGAAATGTACACGCAAGAAGTCGCTATTAAATCACAACCTCTCCAGCTATTGGATAAATCAATACTTTTCCATTTTTCTAAGTAAGATTCCGGGCTTTTCGTGTACGCAGGAGCTGCCTTCGCTTCAACGGGAAGAGGATACAATGGCTGACTACCAAGTCTTCTTAAAGCACCCGTCGCGTAGCTTAATGCCCGGTGAACCATCACTTCATCTTGTTTCATCAATGGATTTTCATCATAAAAATAACCGCTCTCTGGATCTTGTTTTGCCTGGTAGAAACGGGTAATACTTTTAATCATTTCTTGAGGGAGTTTTGAAAAAAATTCGTTTCTTACCATAATATTAATTGCCTGAGAGGTTGACTCTATATCGGGAGGAAACCCGCCTGTGTGTCTTGAGCTTTTTGCGTAATAGAATCCTCCACTTTCTTTGTCGTATTGGTTCCAGAGCCAAGAATAAAACCCTTCAAACTGATTTTCCAATTCGTCTAAAAGTGCTTTTTCACTCACGGTATCCACCTCCTTTTTACTGGTTGTTTCGCTTCAAAATATTAAGGTTTTCAAATCCGTGAGACTCCTGTGGAAGAATGATCCAAGCGAGACTCCCGAGCGTTCGTTTGCTCGAGGCGGCTCGCAGATCGCCCACGGAAAGAGAGCGGTAATTCTTCTAAATAACCTTCATATAGATATTATCCTTTTACTGACCCTAATAGAGCCCCTTTGGCAAAGTACTTCTGTAAGAATGGATAGACGATCAAAATTGGAATCGTAGCAACCACAATCGTGGCCATTTTGACTGTTTGTTCCGGTGGTGGTATATTGGTATATTCCCCGCCGTCATAGTTCAATCCACTTGCCAGTACGACAATCTGTCTTAGGAGAACTTGCACCGGCCATTTAGCTGAATCGCTTATATAAAGAATCGCGTGCATATACGTATTCCAATACGTTACTGCATAAAAAAGTGATATCGTTGCTAACGCAGGTTTTGATATCGGTAATACAATTCTGAATAAAATTCCAAAATCGTTACAGCCATCAATTTTTGCTGATTCCTCTAAACTTGTCGGTACATTTTGAAAGAAACTTCTCAAAATGATCATGTTAAATGCATTAATGGAAACTGGAATAATTAATGCGGCTAACGAGTTCATCAAGCCTGTTTGCTGCACAATGAGGAATGTTGGAATCATCCCACCGTTAAACAGCATTGTGAAAATGATCAAAAACTGAATTTTACCTCGTCCAAGTAAATCACGTCTTGATAAACCATAGGCCATAAGTGTCGTCATAAACATACTCCACAAGGTCCCTGCAACGGTGACAAAAATCGAGACTCCCATTGCCTTCATAATCGTATCTGTAGAAAAGATATATCGATACGCATCTAAACTCCAGACTGTTGGAATTAATACAAATCGTCTTGCCGCAAGTTCTGCACTCGTTGTAAAAGACGCAGCAACAACATGTAAGAACGGCAATATTGTTAATAGTGCAATAATGCCTAACAATGTAATATTAAAAACATTAAAGAGTCTGCCACTGACTGACCGATCTTCTAGCATAGTAATTTCCTCCTTCTTCTGTCGTTTTAATAAACGCCCTCTTCACCGAATTTCTTAGCGAGCCTGTTGGCTAACATAACTAAGATTAAGCCTACAATACCTTTAAAGAAACCAACCGCTGTCGCATAACTGAACTGCCCTTGCTTTAACCCAGCCGTATACACGTAAGTATCAAATATTTCTCCAACCTCTCTGTTAGAACCATTTAATAACAAGTAAACGTGTTCAAAACCTAGCTCAAGAACATCTCCTATTTTCAAGATTAACAATACGACAATGACACTACGGATCGATGGAAGTGTGATATGCCACATTTGGCGGAGTCTTCCTGCACCGTCCATCCGTGCCGCTTCATATAATTCTATATTTACAGCTGAGATAGCTGCCAAAAATATAATCGTCCCCCAACCTGCTTCTCGCCAAATAACTTGTATAATGTACATTGGATGGAACCACTCAGAACTCATTAAGAAATTGATTGGACCGAAGCCCATCATTTCTAATAAACCGTTTACAATCCCCCCGTCAAGTGTTAGTACGACGTAACTAATCGATACAATGACAACCCATGACATAAAGTGAGGAATATAAATTAACGTCTGAACACTTCTCTTGTACCAATTCGATCTTATTTCATTTAACATCAGCGATAAGATAATTGGTATCGGGAAAAACACGACTAACTGTAAACCGAATAAGGTTAACGTATTTCGGAATATGATCCAAAAATCGGTTCCTTGGAATAACCTTATAAAGTGTTCTAATCCTACCCAATCGGATGCTAAAATCCCCAAATATGGTTTGTAATCCTTAAATGCGATAATAAGTCCATACATCGGAATGTACTTATAGATGAAAAAGTAAATTAATCCTGGTACGAGCATTAAATAGAGCAACTTGTTCTTTTTGATGCTTTTTATCATTTCTTGTTTTTTAACTTGCCGTTTTTCCTGTTTTGACAGGAAGACTGGTTCCGTGTTTTGATTGTAGTTTAAATTTGGCCCACTCATTTTTTCATCACCCTTTCTCCCTTAGAAGTTAACTAAAATTTTTTTACCTAACGAACAACTGAATTGACGACTTGAAAATGGAATAACTAACTTGTCTTATACTCCATACATTAAAATAGAATAGAGGTAACATCTATAATCATTATGATATATTGATTATCAAAACCGTTGATACAACAGGTTATTTTAAAGCGAACTAAGATAATGATTACTTGATTTGTAAACGGTTACAATAATCTTCAATCAAATGACTGTCTTTTTCAAACCAATTATTACACCATGGGACACGTTCTTCAGAAGCTCCTTCTCCATGGGAATGTATTTCTGTATATCTTGCCGTTTGTTCATTCGCCTCATTTCGCCAATTATCCCAGCCGGCTGTTAAAATGTGACGTCCCAACTTACAATCGTAGAACACCGTATGTGCATATGGGCGCCATGGCCTTCCTAGGTATACTTTATCAGCTTCATTGTCAGCGGTAAGTTCACAACGCAAGAATACAAATCCTGACAGAGCATCTTTTGGTGTGCTAGCCGCAGTAATGTATCCATTTCTTCTTGAATGAATGACACAATCTTCAAATACCACGGATCCTCCCCCAAAGATGAAATCAACATCCCCTTCTATTCGACAATGTAAAAAACGCTGCGTTCCCTTGCTTGAATAAAAAGTATCCTGATAACCTATAAGGCTCACGTTTTCAAATGCGATTCTTTCTCCGTGTGCCGCTACTGCCAATGCTTGACCATACTTTTCCCCAACGCCAACATCATTCTCTATCGTCAAATTAGAAAAAGATATGTCATCACTGAATATTTCTACCGTAGCAGTCTTGAAAGTTCCTAGTGGATTCCCTAGGGTGTCTTTATCTTTCGCCCCTAATCCATTCACAATTATCGTCTCGTTTTCTCCAGATCCCATGAAGTTTATCTCAGTTAAATGTGGCGGTATCATGATTCGTTCCCGATAGATTCCTGGCGCCACTTTAATCGTGACTGCCTCCAATCCATGAGGTCGCAAGTAATTTACAGCGTCTTGAATACATGTAAAACAATTTTCCTCCCCTTGCTTTTCTTGATTAACGATAAGAATCATAATCATATTCCTCCTATAAGAAAAACGGCGTAGCCGTCTTTTATTAAAAAAATGGAGGTCTCCATGGTCTTTAATACCATGATGAGACCTCCTTGATTTTACATTTTACAGATCAGCTAAATGATTATTGTTGCGCTTGATAGCTTTCTGTAAACTCAGCCATAATTGCTTCTCCACCTTCACTCTTCCATTCTTCTACAGTCGCGTTGAATTCATCTAAGTCAATTTGACCGAGCATATATTGGTGCGTAGCATCATTCATCATTTGATCTAAACGGTCACCGTAAGTAATGTGACTTTCAGAATCAAGTGTAATTGTCGGATCATGAACAAGATATTCCTCATTTTCGATCGTTAACTTATCTGCTTCCGCTTTCACGTCGTATGTGGAAGCCATTTCATAACGTCCGCTTGTTGCCGGCTCACCAATTTCAAGTGATAAAAACGGGCGTATATCATTGTCGACTTCATTCAGATTATCCTCAATCCAGTTAACTCCTTCACCTTCCATTTCATAGTGTCTACCTTCTTCTCCCCATACTAAAAGGTTAGCACCTTCAGGAGTCATTAACTTGTCATAAAAGGCAAGAACTTTGCGCAGTTCATTTTCATCTTCATAAGCAGACTTAGGGAATAATACGACACTTCCAAATCCAGGGATTGCCCAAACATTATATTCCCCATCTGGTCCTTCTACATAATTGAATACGCCATATTCAGCATCAGGGTTTAATTCAGTAGCATCAGTATGAATACTAAGTACGTCACCCATTGAGCCTACATAAATACCAGCACCACCGTTTTTAAACATCGCTTGCTGATCATCTTTACTTGTAACCGGAAAATCCTGGTTCATATAGCCATTAGAATGCATTTCTTTTACAAAATCCATCGTTTCGATATACTCGTCAAACATAAATTCCGGTTTAACCTCTCCGTCAACTACTCCCCAATTATTCGGTGTACCAAACCAAGAAGACATCGTTTTAAAAGCACCGTAGACGAGATCACTGCGATCTGTCAGCCCTATTGTGTCATCAGAACCTGAACCATTCGGATCATCTTCTGTGAAGGCTCGAGCCATTTCCATGAATTCTTCTGTAGTTGTTGGTTCTTCAATTCCTAGATTATCCGCCCAGTCTTTTCGATAAATGACACCTTGTCTTGATAGCGGGCGCCCTTGATAAAGCGAGTAAAGTTTGCCGTCAACACGTGTGTTATCAAGTATTTCCGGGTTTAGTTTTGAAAGGTTTTCGAACTCCTCTAAATAAGGTTCAATTTCCCAGAACTGATCGGCCCGAATCGGATCTTTAAATTGATTAAACATATCAAATCCCATCGGTACAACCATTGGTAATGTGTCGGTAGCGAAAGCCGTATTTAAACGCTCTTCATAGTTACCATCCGGTACCCATTGAATATCTAACTCTACATTATACTTTTCTTCTAATTTATCTTTAAGGAAATCACCAGGCGTTTCTGGAGTGTGCAAGTTCGCCATCATTTCAATCGTTACCGGCTCATCATCCAACTCCTCTGTACTTACTTCACTGTTATTTGAAGCATCAGCATTTGCATTTGCCTCTGTGTTTCCCTCATTGTTTCCACCACATGCAGCTAAAATCATCGACGACAACGTAACTGTTCCAACTACTGCCAACCTTTTAGATAATTTGATTCTTTTCATGCCATTCACTCTCCTTCTTTTAATAGGTGCGAATTTCGTTTTTCTCTGGCAAATGCCCCTCTACATATACATGTAAAAAATAAATGATAACGGTTACAAATTTGAAAATGATGCGACTAAACTTAATTTCCAATCCCCCTTTTATTTGAATCAACTCACAATAACAACGTGGTTATTATATTTTCAGTTTACAGGGCTATCACAAGTTTCGTATATAATCATCTCTACAGACTCATATTAGGAAAACGTTTACAAAGCCGTTTTAACAGCTTATATGAGATAATGATTGTTTCCGTTCAGCTGTGTACTTTTAAAAGGTACACTCAGATTCTATTGGTCAAAGAGTCTGAGTGTAACCACTTAGTTAATTATATTCCATTTTCTTTTCGATACTGCCCAGGTGTCATATCTGCGTACTTTTTAAATGATCGGATGAAATTCTGTGAGTTATTGTATTGAAGTCTTTCTGCAATTTCCTTCACAGGCATGTCAGTTTTAATCAGCCACTCCTTTGCTTTTTTAAATCGATGCATGGCCAAATATTCACTGAATGTATGCTTCGTCTCCTGCTTAAAAACGCTGCTTAAATAATTTGCATTGTAATGGAGTTGATTTGCACACTGTTCTAATGTCAGTTCGTGATCATACTGTTCGTGAATCATATCGATCATTTTTTCTGACAAGTTCTTAAACTGAGAATCTCTTTTTCTTAAAAATTCATTGTAGAGAGGTGTAATTAATTTTTCGGTGAACCATTCATAAATCATTTTTTTATCGGACAGTTGAAACAGTTCTTCATAGTAATATTCTTTTTGCTGGTGTTCTTGATCTATTTGAATGAGATTTTCATGATAGACCAAAATGAGATTGTTCAAGAGACGCATCATCGAAATTTGATAATCCTGAAGGGAATGATCCTGTTTAAAAACCTTTCCCATCCATCCCTCAAATGAAGTCACCGTCTTTTCCCAGTCCGCTGTTTTGATAGATAAGAGGAGATCCTCTTCCAGTTTCACTGGATAACTGTACATAATCGAATGCTTTCCTTCATTAATATGTCCATAAGGAATGATCACACCTTTGCCAAGACGAATCCGGTGTTTCAATGCTTCAATCGCTTCTTGATACGCACGATCAGATTTTCTCATATCGCTATAAGACATACTCAGCCCAATACTAACAATAATATTGGTCAGTTTTTCGATCGTATCTTTCAGTCTTTCAGCAATTTGATTAAGAGTAATTTCTAGCTCTTCTTGATCAGCTCGATCATCACTGACTAGACAAACAAGTGTATTTTGAATCCATATCGGCTCAAAGTGCTCTGTCTCAGCTAAGATTTCTTCTAAAATATTTACGATGGAGAAAGTGATCAAATCCCAATCCTTAAATTCGAATCGTGAAGAACTGATAGAATCTATTTCTAACGTCATAACGATATGGTTACGCCAGTGCTCTTTTTTCATCTTAAAAAATGTTAAATTCTCTTCTAATTGCTGCTGATCGACATCTCCAATGAACATTCTTGTCAAGAACATTGTTTTTGCTTGCTTATTATGTTTATCAAGCTCTGACTCCATGATGAACTTCGATGAGAATAAGGATTTAAAACGGTTTTCAATAACTTTTATATCATCCCTGTCGGCGTTGGAATACTCATTTGGATCTCCGCTACCTTCATCAATAAGACTGCGAACGTTTTTGAGGGGGCGGTATAAATATCGACTAGCGATCAGGATAAATAATAAAGACCCGACGGATACGATAATAATCAAACTGATCATCACGAGAGCAATTGATTTTGACTCTTCGCGCAGTTCATCCACGGAATGAACCATTAAATATGACCATTGATTCATATTAGCCTGGGCGTATGAGACAGTAAAGACTTCACCATTATTTGTGGTTTCAAAAAATCCACTAGTTTCAGTGATGCCCTCTATAGAATGAACAAGGCCGGATTCTTCAAGGTCTTGTCCAATAAGTGCAAGATCCGGGTGATAGATAATTTGTGAATCATTATTGACAATCACTAAATCCTGATGGGATATGTCCCCCTGCAAACTTTTTACAAGTTCACAAACAGACATCGGTATTAACACTAATGCTCTCGGTTCACTCGCCATTCGTGGTAGTGATTTTACTAAACTAAGCGTATATGGACAACTGCCTTTTGTTAAAGGTTCTTCAAAATTTGTAGAATTTAGTAATTGCCAAGATTGAACCCCCTGTGACAATAATTCACGGTAAGTTTCAATATCCGGATGTTGATCGGCAATACGACTGCCTCGTTCATTCATCATCCAATTATATTGAAAATTTATAATCACATAATCCTCGATTAACGGGTGTATCGTTTGAACATTGGCAAGCTCTTGACGTACCTCTCGATGTAGAATAAAATCTTCGGCATTCATTGAGGAGTAAATAACTTGTCCCATTGTCGCGGAATCAACCATCACATTAATAGATTGGTCAACCATCGATAGATTTTGCTCAATATTTGTTCGAATCTGCCTGACCGTTTCTACCCGTTCTTCACTTACTCTTTCCTGAACGAGATTTGTAGATTGTATATATGAAAACGATCCCATAATAATCATTGGAAACAAAGCGAATATTGTCCCGAATATAACCAATTTATTAAAAAAACTAAGATTTTTCATGACTATACCAACTCCCCCAAAACCTTATGTAAAATCACCAGTTAGTTAAAGCGCTCTCACTCTAATAAATAAAATAATATCCTACTAATAACTATATGGAAATTTTTCATATAATGATAGTATTTTTTTAGAACTAAGTTTTAGAATTAAAATGTCTTTATGATCTTTATCTTCTCTATATAACAGAAGTAATCATGTTCTCTGTTATTCACAGATTTACCGTACTCAAAAATATTTCTATGCTAAAATTAATTTATTAGATAGTAAAGGTGGGCTGCAAATGGAGTTAACTGGATTAGCAGGTGGTTTTTATAAAGTTTCTGAATGGATGATGCGAATCGTTTATGTAAATTTTTTATGGATCTTCTTCACACTAATTGGATGTGTCATTTTAGGTATCATGCCCGCAACAATTGCCATGTTCACGTTGATTCGCAGATGGTATCGAAAAGAAGAATTTCCAACTTTTCAAACGTACTGGCAAGTTTACAAGCGAGAATTTATTACCGGAAATAAATTTGGAATTATTTTTGGTATCGCGTTGTATTTACTCTATTTTAATCTACAATACTTATCCACGATTTCCGGAAACTATCATACAATTATGCTGTTTGGTTTTTCACTGGCATCGCTTATTTTTATCATTTTCTTGTTATATTTCTTTCCAGTCTATGTACATTTTGAGCTTTCTTTTCGTCAGTACTTTCGACAAACGTTAATGTTAGGGCTTATAAATTTTCACATGGTTGTGGTCATGGTTATTGTGTTAACGATTCTTTACTTTTTATTTATGTCGGTTCCCGGGCTAGCTCCTTTCTTCACGATTGGATTACCAGCATTTTTTATCATGGCGATGGCACAGCTATCCTTCAAATATATGGAGAAAAAAAACCGTAAAAGCCATGAAAAAATAAGTGTATCAAATGCTTAATAAAAACGCGCAGCGTCTTTTATTAAATACAGCGCAAGTATTCGCTTCTGGCGGATACTTGCGCTTTTTCGTTTTAAGAAACATCGTTTTTGAAGACGGAATTCCTAAAATTGTTGGTTTACTTCCATATAGAAGTACTTGAATCCGCGAGACTCCTGTGGAAGAACGATTCAGGGGAGACCCCGCAGAGCGGTAGCTCGAGGAGGCTCACCAATCGTCCACGGAAAGCGAGCGGGAATTCTTCCAAACAACCTTTCGTCATAACAAGCCACTAAATAGACACTAGCGTTTTCTTATATGTAAAGAGCGACTTGTCGAGTTCTTCGAAAGTCGCTCTTCTTTTTCGTTTATAGGATAACCCCATCTTTGAAGATTGAAATCTCTTTGAACCCATATTTTTCATTATTTGCCTTTACTTCACCAGAAGCTAGCGTAAGGATATACTCGAAGAATTCGTCCGTTAATTCTTCTTTATCCTTTCCTTCTACAAGTTCCCCTGCATTGAAATCAATCCATTTCTTCTTCTTTTCGCTCAATGCCGTATTTGTGGAGATCTTTACTGTTGGTACCGGTCCGCCAAAAGGTGTTCCTCGACCAGTTGTAAAAAGAACAATATGTGCTCCTGAGCTTGCTAACGCCGTGACCGAAACAAGGTCATTCCCTGGTCCTTCTAATAGTGTTAAACCTGGCTCTTTCATTCTATCGCCATAATTAAGAACATCAACTACCGGAGCAAAGCCACCTTTTTGAACGTTTCCGAGTGATTTTTCTTCCAGTGTTGTGATACCGCCCTTTTTATTCCCTGGGGATGGATTCTCATACACATTTTGCTCGTGTTTGATAAAGTATTCTTTAAATCCGTTCACCATTCCAACGATTTTATGGAAAACCTCTTCATTTTTTGCTCGTTCCATTAATAGTGTTTCTGCACCAAACAGTTCCGGAGTCTCAGTAAGAATGGTAGAGCCACCGTGTTCAATAAGTTTATCTGAAAAAGCCCCTAAGAGAGGGTTTCCTGTAATTCCGGAAAAGCCATCGGATCCTCCACATTTTAAGCCGACCTTAAGCTTGGAAACGGGAACAGGTTCACGTTTAAACGTTTTTGCATATTCTACAAGCTCTTCTACCGCGTCTAAAGCATCTTCAATTTCATCATCGACTTGCTGCACTTCAATAAATTTGACTCTCTTCTCGTCAAAATCACCAATTACTTCTTTAAATAGGTCAATATAATTGTTTTCACAACCAAGTCCCAACACCAATATAGCTCCAGCATTCGGGTGATGAATCAAATCACTTAAGATCTTTTGCGTGTTCAGAAGGTCATCTCCTAATTGAGAGCACCCGAATAAGTGTGGATAGTGATAAACCCCGTCAATATTGTCTCCTTTATGCATATCATTGGCCGTCCTGGCGACAATTTCACAGGTTTTGTTAATACAGCCAACGGTATTAATAACCCAAACTTCATTACGGATACCAACGTCACCATTTGCCCTAACATACCCTTGAAATGTTCGTTCTGTTGCCTTTTGCTTCACTATCGGTTCTGTCGGAGTATAGTTGTATTCTAAGGTTCCGGAAAGATTGGTTTTTGTATTATGCGAATGGACCCAATCCCCTGCGGAAATATCTTCTGTTGCGTGCCCGATCGGATAGCCGTATTTCATAATGTTCTCGCCTTTATTGATCGGTTTCAAAGCAAGCTTATGTCCGAAACCGATATCTTCCTTTGCTGTTAATTCTACGTCTTCTACTGTCAACGAGTCTCCCTTCTGATAATCTTTTAGAATCACGATAACATTATCAGAACGGTGAACTTTCAAATAATCTGCTATTGCACTCATCATCATACCTCCATTAGTAAAAACGGTATTTCATTTAATACAGTGTGATCTTCTGCCAAATGTTTTAAGAGCCTAAAGGGTTACACTAGAGAGGATTCGATCCCCTCTGTTCTAACAAATCAACAACCTCTAAAACCTGTTTACTCCTTCACACCAAATTGACAATTTACAAATACCGGATCCTTCTTATCTCGATTCAGAATCTCCGTTTGCAAGAGTACTAGATTATCGCAATTGTGGATTTCAAGTGCCTGTTCGCTTTCCACATATATCTTTTCAAAAATCAAGTTTGTTATCGGTTGCTCCGGAAGGCCGTGAATCACAATCGGTCTTTTTGCACCGATACACGTGACCTTTTTAAGGTGGATATCGCTAAATACAGGAGTTTCTTCTGTAACCGCTTCCGTTGTCTCCCCAACCTTCTCTCCATTATTGCTGTAGTGCATCTGAAACGTTATGGCGTCTTCTTTAATATCCATCATTTGGATCCGTTCAATTTGAATTCGTTCAACTACTCCGCCTCTTCCACGGCTACTTTTAAATCGCAATCCACTATCTGTCCCGTAGAAATCACAGTCGTGAACATAGACATCTTTTACGCCACCGGACATCTCACTACCGATAACAAAACCTCCGTGCCCACTGTAGACTTTACATCCTTTTACTTCAACCAGTTCCGTTGGTATCCCTAATTCACGAGCCCATTTACCTTTTCCGGATTTCATACAGATAGCATCGTCTCCAACATCAAAAACAGTGTTTTGAATAATAACCCGTTTACATGACTCAATATCTAATCCGTCCCCATTTTGGGAGTACCATGGGTTCCTGATCGTAACGCCATCAATCAAAATGTCGTTGCTTTCTAGAGGATGCACGTTCCACGCCGGCGAATTTTGAAAGGTTACACCGCTAAGTTTTATGCGCTCACAGCTTCGGAAACTGAGTAAACTCGGCCTTAAAAAGTGCTTTATTTTCTCATACTCGGACTTGTCAGCGTTTTGCAGACGAAGCTGGTGAATGTGTTCTTTTCCATGTAAAGCTTCTATAGATGGCCACCATTCCTGCTCATCCTCTGTCACGACTCCACCTGAGTTAACGAGTGTTTCCCATTGCATCTCCGACATCTTAAATCTTTTGACATAGCGCCAATCCTGACCTGCACCATCGATGACACCGAGACCCGTAATCTCAATGTCCGAGATTTTTTCCCCATTCAATGGTGATTGACAACGGTAGACCCTTTCGCCTTCAAAAGAGCTTTCGATTAAGGGATA
Organism: Salipaludibacillus neizhouensis; assembly: GCF_002886185.1. Taxonomy (GTDB): domain Bacteria; phylum Bacillota; class Bacilli; order Bacillales; family Salisediminibacteriaceae; genus Salipaludibacillus; species Salipaludibacillus neizhouensis. The sequence goes on along the minus strand of NZ_KZ614147.1, from coordinate 958,756 downwards.
ATGCTTCGGATCATCACTGAATTGGATCACAGCGTGTTGAACTAAGTCCAATCGCATCTGATTGGTAAACGTAATCGGCCCCGTTTTCCAGATTCCAGCTGGAACTTTTATCGTTCCGCCACCGTGCAGTTGACAATCAGCAACAGCCCTCGCAAAAGCTTCTGTATTGTCAAAACTTCCATCCCCTTTGCCTCCAAAACTCGTGATCATTACTTCTCGTTCAGGAATACTAGGAAGCGTGACTTGAAATGGCTGATCCTTTGTCATTCCGTCTATAACATCCATCTGAATTATCCCTTCTTCCTACACTGTCATCCAACGAGGAGGAATAATTCCTTTTTCCACCAACGCGTTCGCCGTTATTTTCGCAATTTCATGCGAGCCTTTTTCAGTGAAATGAGTATTATCTTCACTACCCTCAGGATAATAATCGTATTCTCCTGGGGAAAGCCACATGAAAAACTGCTTCGTCGCTTCAGGCTGCTGTTTTCGTAACCATGCTTCTGACAAATGCGTGACGTCTACAAGGGGAATGTCCAGGTCTGCCGCGAGCTTTCTCATCGATTTCGGGTAATCACCATGCGCGTCGATCAAATTACCACTTTCATCAAAATATCTGCGTGCAACAGGGGTCAATAAAATCGGTCTTGCCTGTTTGCTGAGAGCAGCATCAATGTACATTTTCAAGTTATCCTGGTAGTCACTCCAAGGGTTCGTAAACCTGATTGGGTCGTCTTTTTTCGAATCGTTATGGCCAAATTGAATGAAGAGAAAATCACCTTCCTGCAGTAATTCCTCTACTTCTTCAAAATGTCCTTGTTCATAAAAGCTTTTTGTACTTCGACCTGGAACAGCATGATTCCGTATTTCAGCTCCCGGGATGTAGTCTTGAAGAACCTGCCCCCAGCCCATTCGTGGATAACGCGCTTCCGGGTAGGTACTCATCGTGGAATCACCAATTAAGAAGATACGAGTCATGACTATGCCTCCTGATGTTGAAGTCCGACACCAAAAAATTCATTCGCATTGTGAAAACAAATATCCTGCACCATGTTTCCAAGTAACGAATAATCTTCCGGAACTTCACCAAGTTCTACCCATTCCCCAATCAGATTACAAAGAATCCTGCGGAAGTATTCATGACGGGTGTAAGACAAGAAGCTTCGCGAATCGGTCAGCATTCCGACGAACAGACTAAGTAATCCATGATTCGCCAAATCTGTCATTTGCTTCACCATTCCAGTCTTTTGGTCGTTAAACCACCAGCCTGAACCAAATTGAATTTTCCCCTTAACTCCGGATGACTGGAAATTGCCGATCGCCGTCGCAATCACTTCGTTATGAATCGGGTTCAGGTTATAAACGATTGTTTTTGGCAGGTCATCTGTCTGATCAAGTTCGTTAAAAAAGCCATTGAGTGATCCGGCCATATCATAGTCATACATGGAATCAAATCCGGTATCAGGACCAAGTTTTTCGAACATTCGCTGATTGTTGTTTCGAATCGCGCCTAAATGAAGTTGCATCACCCACTGTCGTTGTGAATACTGCTTTCCTAGGAAAGTCATCGTATATGTCCTGTATTTTTCTACTTCCTCATGACTAAGTTCTTCTTGGCTTAATTTTTTCTTGAATATTGTCGCTGCTTCTTCTTTTGTGGCAGGTGCAAACGGAAGCGTCTGAATGCCGTGGTCGGAAACAACACATCCCACTTCATCAAAGGCATTCATTCGTTTTTCCAATGCGGTTAACACATCATCATAAGTAGCGATCTCCATTTCTGCAGCGGCAGCCAATTTAGTAATATAGTCATTAAAACCTGGCTGTTGGATTTCAATCGCCTTATCCGGACGGAAAGTCGGCAACACCTTTGTATCGATAGCTGGATTTTCAGCAATCTGCTTGTGGTATCGGAGATCGTCAATTGGATCATCCGTTGTACAAATGCCCTTAACATTCGAACGTTTTAAAATACTGTGTGTCGTTAATTCCGTTCCTTGCAGTTGTTTATTAGCCTCTGTCCATATTTGCTTACTCGTATCTTCATTTAACAAGTCTTCGATACCAAAATAGCTCTTCAACTCGAGATGTGTCCAATGATAAAGCGGATTACCGATCGTGTAAGGAACGGTCTTTGCCCATGCAGCAAACTTTTCCTCATCCGTAGCCTCTCGTCCTGTGACGATATCTTCAGGAACACCAACAGTACGCATGGCCCGCCATTTATAGTGATCTCCGTGGAGCCAAATCTCTGAGATGTTCGAAAACTGATGGTTTTCACTAATTTCCTTTGGACTCAAGTGACAATGAAAATCAAAAATTGGCATATCCTTCGCATACTCATGATAGAGTTTTTTCCCTACCTCATTTTGCAACATAAAATCATCGTGAATAAACGGTTTTGTCATCTTTGTTTCCTCCTCTAATGGAATAACAACGTTGTTATTTTTTGCTGTAAATAAATTTTTCTCTTAATAAGGCCTTTGACCCGCTCAAAAAAACAGGGGCAATGTATCAAGAGAATTTCTGGATTTTGTGCTTGCGGCATCATCAAATCGCACTCTATTACCGCTTCTCGTCGTGATCTTCACTTGTTTTTTTACGTTCATTTTCGTTCTACTTCATTATATCATGTCATAAAACATGCGACAATACTGTATTTTTATAATTCTTTCTTTTCTAAATATTCTCTTGTATTCATTTTATTTATCTATCATACTACAATTATATATAAAAATGACGACGTTTTCATAAAAAGGGGCCTATCATCATGATTTTTTCAACGAAACAATCTCATTTTCCTTCTATTCTTCCGCTACTGGTTGTTGGGATTTTACTTCTCACGCTATCCGGGTGCGGAGTCAATACGGAGCCAATAAATTCTGATACTCCGGGGATTTTTAATAAGATTGTCGTCTATCCATTCTCATTTTTACTTCATTTTTTTGCGACGATTTTTCAAGGAAGCTATGGTTTATCGATCATTCTCATGACTGTTTTACTTCGTACTGCGTTAATGCCACTTATGCTTAAACAATATAAAAACAAAATTTTTATGAAAGATAAAATGGCTATCATTCATCCTGAAATGACAGAGTTAAAAGATCGTTATAAGGAAAAGCAAAGTAAAGAAGATAAACAAGAGATGCAAAAAGAAATTATAAAACTTTATGAAAAACACCAGTTTAATCCGATGGCCTCGTTTGGCTGTTTGCCTGTATTGATTCAGTTACCGTTTTTAATTGGTTTTTACTATGCCATTATTCGAACGCCTGAAATTGCTGGGAGCAGTTTTCTTTGGTTTAATCTCGGTGAAAGAGATGCAATTCTGCCTTTGATAGCAGCAGCGATCTATTCCGTACAATTCCAGTTTTCACGAAAAGAAATGAAGGATTCAAAGCTTGTCGGTCAAGGCGGAGAGATGCAGCAACAAATGAAGATCATCGGTTACATTCTGCCAATCATGATGGGAGTATTCTCCTTTGCTGTCGCAGCTGCACTGCCACTTTATTGGTCCATCGGGGGAATCTTTTTAATTTTCCAATCTCAGTTGGCCCGTTATCTGTACAAGCCAAAGCCATCGGTACCTGTTATTGATCAGGAAGTTTCTTCTGATACTGTTGAGGAGAATAAGTGAGGTAAGAATAGCCGTTCTTAAATAGGTGCTTGAATCCGCTTGGAAGGGAATTCGAGCACCTTCTGTCAAAGTAAAAACATCTAAATTCGTGTGATTATGCTTTGTGTCTCTCCATTAAGTTAATACCTACCCCCATACATATGACGCCGAAAAGCAACATAAGTGATAACGGTTCAACTAAATCAAATACTCCTCTGTCATAAATCGCTGCACCCTTTAAAGCATCTAAGCCATAAGCAATTGGCATTCCTTTTGATAAAGCTATCATGAATGGATTTGATACTACTTCGATCGGCCAAAATGCACCACCAAGCATGGCTATACTTGTAGCAACAAGTGGGACAACTGTTTGAAATTGCTGAGAGGTTTTGACTGCTCCCATAAGCAGCATACTTAAAGCAACAATGGCAAACGTATAAAACCCTATAATAACTAAGATAGTACCAAAACGATCTCCTATATCGAAATGAAATACGTATTGAAAGAACAGGAAAATCAGTAGTATTTGTATAAAACCAATTGTAAAGCTATACATTAAATGTCCAATATATATTTGAGTCTTACTAAGAGGCGATAAAATAAGACGATTCCATGTACCCCATTGTTTCTCTTCGACGATCTTACCTAGACTATACATAATTGTATAAATACTAAAGAACAACGTCATCCCAAATAAAACTTGCAGTTGTCCATCAGATTCATAGGAACCATGTTCTCCTTCGAGAGAAGATGTAACAACCGTCAGACTCGGTTCAGCCAATAATCTCTCCACTTCACCATGGAACTCACCTCCAACTAGTTGGTTCTCCACCTCATTCAAACGTAATTGTTCACTATAAATTTGGTGAATATATCCTTCCACTAGGTAACGACCTGGCTCATCTGCCGCTACAAATATAAGGTAATCCTCCTTCATTAATTTTAAAGCTAAACTTACTTCTCCTTCTGCAACTGCTTGCCTTGCCTGAGATTCCTCCGTGGTTTGAAACTCAAATTCATTGGATTCATTTAATTTCTCTAGCCAGTAGTCCCGGTCTGAGTCAGACAGACTAGCATCTGAAAAGGTGTATACAGTCATTTTATTATCGGTCCCAAAACCCGCTAAAACCGAGATAAACAGGATCGTTAATACAAAAAATGACACTACTAGAACTGGTTCCCTTCGAAATCGTTGCCATTGCAGTAAATAAATAGACTTCATACTCAAACTAACCTCCTTCGCGGAAAAATTACGAGACTAGCTGTTATAAACAAGATCGATGCACCTATTATCCTAAATAGTGAAGGTCTCAATGTATCCAGACCAAACCCCTGCATCCATTGCATATAAGAAGTTAATGCAGCACCATTGGGTGTCCAGTTTCCAATTAAAGCGACCACCTCAGGCATTTGTGATGTTGGGAAAAAGCTCCCACCCGCAAATGCAAAAAGAGTAACAAGACCACCTGAAAAAATGTAAACAAATGCTACGCTGTTAAAACGAATAGTCAATGAAGTTAAGAGTGTTGCAAGCGATCCAACACAGATAGAGAGAAAGAGAGAGATCATTGCCATACCCGCCCAAAATTCTAACGTCTCTGTGATAAAGGATTGAAAAATAAGTGCTGAAACTGAAAATAAAAGAACTAATTGTACAAATGCAATCACAGTAGTGGATACCATTTTCCCAGCTAAATATAATAAGGGATGTTTCCCAGAAAGTAAAATACGATTAAATACATGCTGTTGCTTTTCCACGTATGCTTCACCTGCTATCGTAGAGGCAACGAAAAGCACAAACATAACTGCCATACCTATCGTATAATATTGGAATGAACTAATCGGTTCGCCTGTTGAAACTGTTTCTATACCTCCAAGTTCATTTCTTTCTCTTGATTCTTCTTCAAGAGAGGAAATTGATTGTTCCTCTTCTCCTAAAGCTCTATTTATTGCGGTTTCAAAGTTAAGCGTACGAACAAAATCCTCCACGATAGAATTAAACACATTAGCTGATAAGGAGGAATACTCATTAATCGTTATGTCAAATGCTGTTACATCCCCTTTATTTAACAGCATTTTCTGTAAAGCCTGATACGTAAAACCTTCGGGAATCGTTAATACTGCGTCTACGTCTCCCTCTGCCACCGCTTTATCCCTATCTGCTACATCCATATTCTCTGTCTCCATGATGTCTTGAATACCTTCCTCTTGAAACACTTCATCCAGTAGTGAAACGGGACTAATCTCACCGCCTGCCAAACGAAGCTCACTGACCACTTCTTCTGAAAGATCCATTTCCTCTAGTTCGTTAATGAATTCCTCGATACCAAGTTGCTCATTATCCTTATTAACAATCCCGACTTTCATGTTAAGAGCTTCTGTGTCACCACCAAGTAAACCTTTTAGTGCAAATCCGAGAATAACAATCAATACTAATGGCATCAGTATAAGTGTGATTAATTCTGTTTTTTTACGTAACAGTACGATAATATCTTTCCATAAAAAGGTGCCCACCCGTTTCAACTCCTTAATCTCTTAATTTCCTGCCGGTTAAATGTAAGAAGACATCTTCAAGCGTAGGAATCTGTACATTTACATTCAATATTTGAACTTCATGGCGCTCAGCTGCCTGAAAGACTTTTCCCAATAATTTGCTTCCTTTAGGAACAATGAGTTTCAAACCCTTTTCCGTCTCTGTAGATTGTTGAATCCCCTCAAATCCTTGAAGTTCCATCACTAAATTAGGACTGCCACGGTCTAAGTCGATCCATATCGTTTCCTCTCCAGACAATATGCTTTTTAATTCTTCCTTTGTACCCGAGGCAATGACTTTGCCATAGTCCATGATATATACCCTGTCACAAAGCCGTTCAACTTCTTCCATATAGTGGCTCGTGTACAATACGGTTAACCCTTTTTCCCGGTTTAATTTTCGGACCATCTCTAATATATGACTTCGTGATTGTGGATCGACGCCTACCGTTGGTTCATCCATGATCAGTACTTCTGGGTCATGCAACATGGCAACAGCCATATTAATACGTCTTTTCATCCCACCAGAATACGTACTAATCACTTCTTTTTGTCGATCCTCTAACCCTACAAGCTCTAATATGTTTTGAATGGCCTTTTTTAAAACTTCACCTTTTAATCCATATATCCGCCCGAAAAACTTCAGATTTTCATACGCAGTTAATTCCTCATAAAGAGCTATCTCCTGTGGAACCATCCCAAGTACTTTTCGGATACTATCCGGATCATTAACCACACTCTTCCCATGAAGCTTTACATCACCCGAAGTTGGTTTTATCAACGATGACATCATTGATATTGTGGTTGACTTGCCAGCACCGTTTGGCCCAAGCAGTCCAACCGATTCTCCTTTATCCAAATAGAGACTGACCCCATCAACTGCGACTTTTCCTTTGAAAACTTTTGATAACACCTCAGTTTCTAACATTCTTTTAACCTCCTTGTTATTTACTTGATTCCTTATGTTTAAAGTATATATAGAAAAAGACAGTGCTCCCACTGTCTTCCGTCATTACTTATTATCGAAACCATGACCTTAGTCATTATGGTCAATTTAGTAGTTAGACCAGTTTGTGACGGATCGCATAAATAGCCAGCTGTGTCCGATCTCGAAGTTCTAACTTATCCAAGATTAAACTAACATTGTTTTTGATGGTTCCAATCGAGAGGCCTAATTCATCGGAGATTTCCCGGTTACTTCTCCCCTCACCTACTCTCATAATAATATCTAATTCTCTAGGAGTTATGGAAGAATCCACAGGTTTTTCTTCTTCTTTTTTAAGTAATCGCGGCATTACTTTAGCTGCTACATCTTCTTGCAAGGATAGTCCTCCTGACAAACAACTTCTAATCGAGCGAATTAATGCATCCGGCTCTGCATCCTTAAGCATATAACCTCTAGCTCCGCATCTTAGCGCTTCAAGTGCATAATCTTCATCGTTAAATGTCGTGAGCATAAGAATTTTCCGATCCGGCCATCTCGTATTTATAATCCTTGCTGCTTGTAAACCGTCCATAACCGGCATACGAATATCTAAAATGACGATATCAAAATGCACGGTTTCACAAAGGGATATCGCTTCCTTTCCATTGCTAACCTCACCTGTGACGCGAAGATCACTGTCCGTTTCAATCATCATTTTCAAACCTTGTCGAACCATTCCCTGGTCCTCGGCTAACAAAATTCGTATCATACACTCACCCCACTCCTATCTTTTAAACTCAATGTTCCACGGATAATAAAACGTCCATCGTATTGAACAATCTCCAGCTGTCCCCCGATTTTCTCTATTCGTTCCCTCATTGAAGTCAGACCAAATCCTTCTCGATAATTCACTTTTTCTTTGATTGAATTAGATACTTCAAAACGAAATACTCCTTTACCAGGAGCCTCAAACATAATTTCAGCCTCCCGTGCCGGAGTATGGCGCATAATATTTGTTAACCCTTCTTGCACTGCACGATATATGACAATTGCTTGCTCATTTTCAAGAGGCGCAGACATGACCCCATGTTTCACTGAAAATTGAATACGAATAAAGCTTTCTGCCTCCAATTTACGAATAAGATTAATCACAGCTGAAATTCCACCAACCTGATCATCACGCAATACTTTAACTGCTTTTCTTGTTTCTTCTAAACTTTCCTTTGTTAACTTTTTTAGTTCCTCCAAGCGCTTTTCTGTCTCTCCATCCGCTTGCATCCGAAATACTTCTAATTGCATCAACAAAGCGGTCAATTTATGACCAACACTATCATGAATGTCACGGCCAATTTGTGAACGTTCTTCTTGACGTGCCAATTCTTCGTCTGTAGCTGTGCTTCTTCTCATTTTGCGGTATTCACTTAGTAACGCTTCATATCTTGCAGAGGAATCCTCTGTCCGATTCAATAATTTCCGATATACAATGAATGCAACACATAGTGAGACGGCATAAAGAAGCATAAAAATGACCGAAAACGATGAATATCCTGCTATCCCTGGTGCCACAGCACCTAAAACAAGAATTCCACCAACTATGAACGCCTGGAACGGCTTGAGTCGATAAACAGCCTTCCCTGCTAGTATCGAAAAAACTAGGAGAGTATATGGATTTGGTTCAATGCCATCTACAGGCCAAAGTGTGATAATGGACAGCAATGCAGCAGCACATAATAGATAGGTAAGTTCATCTTGTTTTTTACGAAAAAGAGGAGATATAAAGAATAACGTGAAAAAAACGGCACTTCCGACAATACGAAGAGGGGCTTCGACAGGGTTATCAATGATATGGTAAATGGCAAAAAACCAGACTGTAGTTAATAATAAAAACCAGATCCAGTACGCACGCATTTGTTTCCCTCCGATACTTGAGTTAGGAGACCTCGATAAGTTTTATTTAATAAGTAGTTTAATCATAGCAAATTGTTTGAGACAAAAGAATAAGTTCTTTATATACATAGAGGACTTTTACAGACGAAAATCCTCATCTATAGGAAGATAAGAGAACGGTGGAGAAGCTGCTAATTACTTTTAGTGCCCTTTAGATGAGCACGGCAGGCTGAATGTAGTTATAAGCTTTCTATAGTGCCACTCAGGGTGACCAAACTTTTCTGAAAGTTACTATAAGCTTCCTATAGTAACTTTCAATCTGATCCCAGACATTTGAGTGTTACTATAGGGAAGCTTCGTTTTATCGGTGCCAGTGTCACCGTTTTCTCAGAACAGGCTAGCAGCGTGTGTAGCGCCATTGCAATACCTTTTTTAAGAAAAACGCAAAGCGTCTTTTATTAAATACAGCGTCAGCTTCCACCGCCCCGAGTAGCACCTACGTAATGTGTGTAGGTGCTACTCGAAAGGAGAGTGGGTTTCCCTTGATGCTTGCGGTGTGAAGGTAGCTGCCAATTTTATAAATTCTTATCTCTGAACAAACTCTCAAAGACTTCTATCTACGGTCGCAACACTTTCTGATAGCAAAAAAGACCTTTATGGAGTTTTCACTCAAATAAAGGTCTTTTAAAATTCCATTTTATTTTATCAGCTTATCGCCTAAACCTTTTCCAAGAAAATTCAGCCTTGGGTCAAGCTCCTTATACAGCTCTGTCACAAACCTTCTACTATAGCCAAAGTCAGTAAATAAGATCGTATCTGTCGAGGCCGAAAAATCAACGGAAGTTCGGTTAGGACTAACCATAATAACAGTGGCCACTAAAAAAACCTTTTTTTTACCCGTCACACGAACGATGATTTCGCCTCGTTCTTCTGATACCGAAGCCACCTTGAAATTTTTTTTACCGTTTAACATACTCTCCACTTCATGCAAAATCTTTTTTTGCATCCCTTTATAATAATGTGTCACGAATTTCTCATCCGGATGATGATCACGCGTTTCTGTCCCTGTTGAAAAAATCTTTTTTAACGTCAACATAAATGACATTCTATCTTCTCCTCCTGAGTTTCGCATCGTCGATCCAAATCGGACTGCTGTCAAAACATGCGATTTATTCCCGTTCCTGCTTACTAAATCAAAGTGACTCTATTCGTCGATAATCTCTCATAATCGTTTGAAAACGTTTTTTATTGTTTAACCATACCATATCAGTGAGATTCTTAATATACTCTTTCAACACGATCCGAGTGAGTTTTTAGATTATTGTTTACGAATAGTTTAAGAAAAGTACGTTTTTTGTCAAGATAGGGAGAAGGTTTTGCGAGGATATATTGTTTAAGAAAAACGCATAGCGTCTTTTATTAAATACAGCGTAATCTTTCGCCACTATCTCTTGAGCATAAAGGGCGGGCTTCCCTTTACCCTTTATGAGTGTGGTGTAAAGATTGCTGTCCCATACAAAAAAGAAGTGAGGGATTCCACCCCACACTTCTTAGTATTATTCAAGTAACTTTACGAATTTACTGACTCTTCTACTTTTGGAGGATTTTTTTTGTTTCTCATTATTCCAATTGCAAAGATCGCAGCTAGAATGGCTAGTATGAATGTAATAAATACTACTTGCGAAGAAAATAGTTCAACAATACCTCCAAGAACAATACCAACTAATCCGAAGTCGGAATCACCGAAAGTTGTTCCTTCGAATCCTAGAGTACCAAGGACTGGTAATAATAAGGCTGGTAAGAAACTAATAAGAAAACCATTAGCCATAGAACCGAATACTGCACCTCTTCTTCCGCCTGTTGCATTACCGAATACTCCTGCCGCAGCACCCGTGAAAAAGTGAGGTACAAGACCCGGTACAATAACACTTAAACCAAAAAGCGGAAGTAAAAACATGCTAATTAAACCAGCAATGAAACTAAATATGAAACCAATTATAACTGCATTATTTGCAAATGGGAATATTGCTGGACAATCCAATGCTGGGATCGCATTTGGTACGATTTTATCCGCAATTCCTTTAAACGCAGGCACAATTTCAGCTAACAGCATTCGTACACCAGCAAGAATAATATATACACCTGCAGCAAACGTCAAACCTTGTAAGAAAGCAAATACTAAGAAATTTGTTCCTCCACTAAGTTCTGATTCAATAAATGCAGGTCCTGAAAAAAGAGCTACGATGAAAAAGAGAATAAACATTGTTAATGCCACCGCAACGGAAGTGTCCCTTAAGAATCCTAGCGATTTAGGAACTTTAAGTTCTTCCGTAGATTTAGAATTTTTACCGACCTTTTCACCAACAAATGCTGCAACGAAGTAACCAATCGAACCAAAGTGACCAACAGTGAAATCATTTGATCCAGTAACTTTGCGCGTATAAGGTGTAATTAAAGCTGGCATTAGCACCATAAGAGATCCTAGAATGATAGATCCGATAAATACAAGTGGAAAACCGGACATTCCGCCTGTCATCAAAATAACTGCGATCAAACAAGCCATGAACATCGTGTGGTGTCCCGTAAGGAAAATATATTTATATGGGGTTACTCTTGCTAACAGGATATTTACGAGCATACCGAACAGCATAATCATAGCAGTTTCCGTACCGAAAGCGTCCTGTGCCAATGCTACGATTGCTTCATTATTTGGAATAACACCTTGAATGTTGAAGGCATTATCAAACATGCTTGAAAATTGATCAAGGGAACCTATGATTACTCCAGCACCGGCCCCTAATATAACAAAACCCATTACAGTTTTTAATGTACCGGAAACAATATTTGTAATAGCAGCTCGCTGTAGAATTAAACCTAAAAGTGCGAATAAACCAACTAAAATGGCTGGAGTACCGAGAATATCATTCATTATTAAATCTACCATTATTTAAGCCCCCTTCATATTTGTCTCTATTGCCTCACGGAGTTCTTTTTTATCCATAATGTTAGTTAATTTAATAAGATTTCTTTTTCCATCTTCTAAATTTTCTAGTAAGTCTGCTGCCCCTAAATAATAATCCGCTTGTTCTGACTTACTTGTCGTCAAATCAGTGTGAGAGACTTCCGCCTCTATACCTAACTCTTTTAAAATTGCTTTTACATTCATCTCAACGATAAAGCTAGTTCCTAATCCGTTTCCGCAAACAACTAATATTTTTCTCATTCGAAACCTCTCCTTTTATATAGTAGAATGATGGTCAATACATGTTATGATATCTTCAACACTTTCAGCACCCATTACATCTTGCAGAACTTCTTCATCTGATAGCATTGTAGACAATTGAGCTAATGCTTTTAAATGTTTTTCATTATCAACAGCCGCTAAGACAACGATTAATCTCGCACGATGCCTTTCTTCTTTTGAAAAATAAGTACTCTCTCCTAATAGTAAAAGGCTCATACCAATTTTTTCTACCCCGTACTCAGGGCGCGCATGTGGAAGGGCAATCTCTGGAGCGATGACAACATAAGGCCCCAACTCATCCACATTTGTGATCATTGCTTCAACATAATCCTCAGTAATACTCCCATTTGCTATCAATGGTTCTGAAGCGAATCGTATAGCCTCTTGCCAGTTTGCTACTTTGGTTTTTAATTGAATTGTTTCCTTTGTAAGCAGTTCGTTTAACACAGGTTTCTCCTCTCTAACCTTGTTTGTACCTTGTTCTAAACTAAATAATAATGATAAATCTTGAATCAATTCTTTTTCATCAAAAATTGATGTATGTTTTCTAACGATATTCATGATTGTATGAAGGGTAGGGGTTACTGTTTTTTCATCTATAGAATAATCATTGTGGTTATTTACAAAGGATAAAACTGCCTCTTTATCCCTATCTGTCAGGATAGGATTGACGATTAGAACTGGATGTTTTTCACTTTTTATAGGGGCTGTAGCAAAAACAAAGTCAACGTCATACGGATTACTTTCATATTGCCTTTGTGAAATAGATCCGATGATGTCAACGGCTGCTACAATTTTTTCCAACTGTCCCCACAGTATATTGGATGTACCTAGACCATTCTCGCAAACAATCATTGCTTTCTTCCTTTGAACTGGCCTCTTCCCTTCCCGTTGAAGCCATCCGCCTAAATGCATGGAAATATACGCTACTTCCGAATCCTTTACTTGTGCACCAAGTAATTGCTCCAACTGACGAATAGATTTCTTTGTTAATTCAAAAATCTCTGGGAATTCTCGTTGTAAATTTTCCGTATTTTCATCTTTTAGACTCACATTATACTTAACACGATAATAGGCGGGCTTTAAATGTTTGAATAAAGACTCTTCAAGCTGAAAACTGTCTTGAAAGAGAATACAAGCATAGTGTTGAAAATCTTGAACAATGCTTTTAACTGTAACTCTAAGTTTCTTCATTTCTTGATTTTGACTATCTTCTAATTCTGAATAATTTACTTTGGATCCCAGTAGGTTCATAGTGATAAAGCATATTTCACTATCTGGAATATAAATGCTATATAACATCTCCAATTTCCTGGAGATATTTACAGAAGCCTGATATTCAGTAGTTGAAGTTAACGCTTCCTGTTCATCGTTATCGATAGTGATTCGATTTCCATGCATTAATCTCTGAATAATTACGATCAATTTTAATGCTAATAGGTGAACCGCTTCGTCCGTTAGCTCAATCGACAATTCTTCTTCACATTCTGTGATGAGCGGTTTCATACTGTTTAACTGAACATAGAACCCCTTAGGTCCAAAGTCATTCTCATAAAAAGGAAGTTTGATCTGATCTATCAAATTATTCCATTCTTTTTTTGTTGTCATTAATTCTGCCAAATAATTCACTAACAATTGCCGCTTGAGTTCTTCTTTCCCAGTAATTTTATAACCGCTATTTCTATGAAAACTCACCTCTAATTGATGCTGTAAAAAGGTCCTTTTTATCTCTTTCAGGTCATTCGAAACTGTTGCTCTACTAACTTGTGTTAACTCCATCAATTTTTCTATAAATACTGGCATTTGGCTAGTTAATAACTCCACAGCAATTAAACACGATCGTTCTTCCATGCTATAAAAGTATTGAAATTTATTAACTTCACCAATAAGCTTTGGAATAATTTCCTTTGCTTCTTTTTCTAGATAATAACCCTTACTGTGCTTTTTTTTGACTTTCTCTAATTTATTTTCTTCCAACCAAGTATTTATTTTTTGAACGTCATAATACACCGTCCGCTTCGATATCCCCAATTGGTTTGTTAGCCTTTCAACGGATACACATTTCTTTGAATTAAATAGGGCCGTGATGATTTGTGTACACCTTTCATCCAACGTCATAGAAACACAACCTTTGCACATGTGCAATTTTAGATTTTCAGAAAAATTAAATTAACTAGTTAACCTCATTATAGATATTGCCAGCAAAGAATGTAAATGCTTACATAATCTTAATTTTGTAGTGCCTATTTGTGCAATATTATACTTACAAAACCATTCAAATTTTCTTTCTGCTATCTTTTACATTTAAAACGATGTCTCGATTTAATAGTTTGTCTTTATATTTTTAAGTGTGGTGGGGAAGGCTTCTTCTTCACCTAACATTTAGGCTATGGTTGCTAACTCGACATGATAAGAAAAACGCTTAGCGTCTTTCACTTAAAATGACTGTTTTCTTAACCCTGCCTTTTTTTAAAAGCTAGAAGTAGTGAAGGCGGCGACTCCTGGGGATAGTAACGACTGAAGACCCCGCCGGGACGAGCTTTACTGGCAGAGGAAGAGACATATTTTTGAGGAGGCTGAAGCCGTTTCCCGCGGAAAGCGTCCGCCTAGAGCTGATTGAGCACTTCTGTTAGGAGGAAAATAGCAATCTATAAGACGACAATTCTCCCTTAAGAAAACATGGTCCAAATCTATTCTTTCTTACCAATCAAAAAAGGCCTAAACGTAGCACATATCCACGTTTAAGTCTTTTTTGAAGCAAGCTTTTACTTAGTTTTTTTCAGCAATAATATCCCTTCCGTATCATATTTACTTTTCCGATAACCACTCCGAGAGTATAAACTATGAGTTAATTGAACTCTACTTTGAAAAAAACTTAAAAATCAAACCTTTCTTTCTTCACAATAAACCAAGGATTAAGCAAATTTTCTTTGTTATAAACTACTGGTTCATTCGTTTCCGTGTTTATTACTGTACCGTTAGCTTGTTCCACAATGGCTTGTCCTGCACCCGTGTCCCATTCCATGGTGGGCGCAAATCTTGGATAGACTTCTGCTTTGCCTTCCGCTACTAAACATAACTTAAGAGAACTGCCCGCCGAAGTAATCGTTATTTCTCCGTATTTTTCTTTTACTTTGTTTAAATATTCTTCCGTTTCTGCTGATAAATGCGAGCGACTTGCTACGGCAGACACTGTATTATCTTGTTTTGGTATAGGTAACTTGATTGCGAGGTTGAGAAGCTCCGTTTCTGAAGACATTGATTGTTTGGAGGCATTTGCTAGTTTAAAGGAACCTAAACCTCTTTTTGCAACATATAATATATCTAAGACTGGGGCATAAATTACGCCAATTACCGGCTGACCATTATGTATTAAGGCGATATTTACTGTGAATTCATCATTTTTTTTAATGAATTCCTTTGTTCCATCAAGTGGGTCTACTAACCAAAAGTATTCCCAATTTTTTCTATCTGTAAAACTAAGGTGGGTTCCTTCTTCACTAAGGATAGGAATCTCCGCATAATTTTTTTGTAAAAAATCCGTAATGACATCGTTCGCTCGTTTATCCGCTTGCGTTAACGGAGAATCATCGACTTTGCTTTCCACTCCAAAGTCGGCCGAATGATACACATCTAAAATTTCGTCACCAGCTTTGATAGCAAATGCAATAATATCTGTTATTTGAACACGATTTAGCAAGGTAAAACCTCCATTTTTATAGCTTATGAATTTTAAGTTTGCAACTATTTCTCAGTTACTCGGTAAAAAGAAAGCTACTACCTGGGAGAAAGACAGATAGTAGCCTCGTAAGTTTCTAGATCAAATATATCATAATTTCCTTCTTAAGGTAATCTGGTGATCCTTTAAAAGATTGCAGCAGTGTATCGATATTACTCAGTAATGAAGCAGAGAACCGTCCCTAACGCTTCCTCGAAAGGAGGCTGGCAGTGTAGTTAAGAATGTTGATTGAGGAAGTCTAATAATATAACTATCTACTTCGAGTATGAAATGGAACATGTACTATTTCTGAATTCCCCTAAAAAATTTTAAGTTCATGAATGTTTAATTGACCATATTTTATCATATTCAATCTATCCTACATGCAAAGTTCCAAGCGTGAATTGCTCTTCTTCACGCCTGGGGCTTTTCTATTTATTACTATATCGTCAATCTAACGAATATCCCCTCCTAACTATCGTCCAAAACAGCCAAATACCAACAGATAACGGCAGAACTCGTCCTGTCCAAAAGAAGCAGAGAAGCGTCCCGGGACAAAAGGATTTGGCCTGAGACGAATAGACTAATTCTTCAAATCTAATTGACAATGATTCTCATTTTCAATAAGATGAACACATCGAGTCGGGCAAAGATGGTAAATGATGTAAAACTAGCAATCCGCCACATAGACTCCCACCTACACTACTAGTTTTGTTTATTAATAGTAGACAGATAGGGATTTAACACATGATTTATTTATAGGAAGTCTGTTTTCGTATACTTTTTGTTTTTGGAAAAGGGACTCCAGCGGGAAAAGCAACAATCTTTTAGAAAACAGCCTATAAGGAAAGTGGGGAGGTCACATAGAACTATTTATACATTGAACAGTTTCTTACATCCAGATGCATGTGATTACAGAATTCATTTTATCTAAGGCTTATCTCGAGAAACAGTTAAAGCGTCTTTATTAAAGGGCTGCTTAGTCCAGGAGGTGTAAGAATGGTCATTAAACAAGCTAGTTTACTAGAACCGGTCACGCATGGATCAGCTCAACTTAATAATCAAACATTTAATCATTACTTTTTAAATAGTACAAAAGAGAGCCTCGATAATTATGCTAATGCAATGGGGCGGGCACAAGATGCTTTGGTACATCAGTTTTCTAATAACAAAAAACCTTATAGTGGTTTAAGTCATGAAGAGTTTACGGGATTATTCAATGAAACCTTTGAAGAAATATTACCTGATGACGAATCATCGATGGATACAGTGCTTGAAAACATTGGTAAAACTATTTTGAGACATTCCATTGTCGTCTCAAACCCAACATGCCTTGCCCATCTTCATTGTCCACCTTTAAGTTCTGCTCTTGCAGCAGAGGTGATGATAAGTGGAACAAATCAATCCATGGATTCATGGGATCAAAGCGCGTCGGCGACCGTACTTGAAGAAAAAATGGTTGATTGGTTAAGCGATCTCTTTTTTCAAAGGAAACGAGCAGACGGAGTATTTACAAGTGGTGGGACACAATCTAATTTTATGGGATTACTTTTGGCTAGGGATCGCTATCTGAAAAGAACGTTTAACTGGAATGCCCAAAGAAACGGATTACCGATCGAGGCCAATAAACTAAGAATCTTATGCTCTAAGGATGCACATTTCACCGTTCGTCAGTCTGCTTTTTTGCTTGGTTTAGGGGAGAAAGCAGTCATACCAGTGGAGACAGATAGTCATCATCGAATGTGCGTAGACAGTTTAGATCGTTGCTTAAAGGAAGTAAGAAATCAGGGGTTACATCCCTTTGCACTGGTCGCAACAGCAGGGACAACAGACTTCGGCAGTGTCGATCCACTAGCTGAGATAGCGACACGTGCCTATCAGCATCAAATCTGGTTTCACGTTGATGCTGCCTATGGAGGGGCACTTATGCTTAGTGAAAGTCACAAACATCAGTTAACTGGAATTAATCTTGCTGACTCGATCTCCGTCGATTTTCACAAGTTATTTTATCAGCCGATTAGTTGTGGTGCTTTCCTAGTAAAGGACAAATCGAACTTTGATTTTATCAAGCTACACGCTGATTATTTAAATCCTGAGGACGATGAAGACACTGGTATTCCCAACTTAGTAACCAAGTCGATTCAAACGACGAGACGCTTTGATGCTTTAAAGCTTTTTGTCTCTTTCCAAGCTCTTGGTAAAAAAACGTTTGCTGACATGATTGATTATACAATTAAGCTAGCTCAAGATACCGCAATAATGATTGAAAAGGATTCTGATTTTGAGCTTATGAATCACCCTGAAATTAATGCCGTTGTTTTTCGATATCGAGCTGAATCAAAAGAGAAAATAAACGATACAGAAGAACTTAATAGGCTGAACAGATTGATACGGAACAAGCTTTTGAAACAAGGGCATACTGTACTCGCACGAACCAGAGTTAACAACTCTGTTTACTTAAAATTGACCCTACTAAATCCAAGTACAACTGTAGAGGATATTCAATCTATCTTAAGCCAAATCAAACATTTAGTTGAAACAGAACAAAGGATATAGGAGAGGATGGACGAAATGAATTCAAAACAGATTGCGGAACAAGCGACGATTCAAAGCTTCTTAAATTGCTATTTAAGAGAAACAGGAGATTATAAGCTCGAAAAGGATAATAGCCTCTGCGACTTGGTTAGCAGATTAGCAGATCGCAAGGAAGTAAAACAACTAATCGATTGCGAATTATCCAACCAAGATATTCACTTATATATTCCATTAAGATATTGGTCGATCACTGGAAGGCATATTTTTTCATTTCCTCTCTTTTATTCTCTTTCCTCTGACAGTAATCAACTGTTTGAGCTTGATTATGTAACGCTCACAAGTATGGTGATCAAGGAGTTGAATATGAACGCTGGGGCTGCAAGCAATGGGACTGGATATCAAGATGAACTGATGATGCGAGTCATTTTAAGTTGCCAAAATATCGAAAATTTTGTGCGAGCGCGTTCTAATGAGGCGGATCATCTCTATCAGTCTGATATGAACTTCATAGAATCAGAGCAAGCATTGATATTTGGTCACTTACTGCACCCGACACCAAAAAGTCGTCAGGGAATATCTGAATGGGATGCCCCCTTTTATTCGCCAGAGTTAAAGGGAAAGTTTCAATTACATTATTTCCGGGTCCATATATCGATTGTCGAACATGGGTCCGCCCTAGAAAATACAGCAATAAAACTTGTAAAAGAACAATTAAAGGAAGATCCTCAAATAACAAGTGAATTCAAAGCGAACTATTGTCAAGTCGATGAGTATGCGCTTATCCCGATTCACCCGTGGCAGGCCGCTTTTCTCATGCGGAAACCACACGTAAAAGCATTGATGGAGCAAGGATTAATCGAAAGTATTGGAAAGCAAGGGCGTCCCTTTTATCCAACGTCTTCTGTTCGGACAGTCTACCATCCAGAAGAAAAATATATGTGGAAGCTTTCCCTGAACGTGAAAATTACAAATTCTATTCGTGCGAATAAGAGGATGGAGCTTGAAAGAGGAGTAGAAGTTAAAAAATTGCTTGACGGCAAGATTGGTGAAGATCTAAGAAACAATCATCCTCATTTTCAAATCATCAGCGATCCTGCCTTTTTAACTGTTGCGATTGATGGAGAAAAGGAATCTGGATTTGAAGTGATTTTAAGAGAAAATCCATTTTATTTAGAACGTGCTTTGAATGCAACTTCAGTTGCTGCACTATGTCAGGATTCGATCGATGGACATTCCTCAAGACTAGCAGAAATAATTAAAGAATTAGCGGTTAAGGAGGAACGTTCAACGGAAGAAGTGAGCTTGGATTGGTTCCGATGCTACCTAGGTCGTTCTTTGAAGCCGATTATGTGGCTTTACTTAACTTATGGGATCGCTCTTGAAGCGCATCAACAAAATAGTGTTATCCAATTAGCAGAAGGTTATCCTGACCGCTTCTATTATCGAGATAATCAAGGTTATTATTATTGCCAATCTTATCATGAGCGGCTTAATCGACTTTTACCAGGGATTAGCGAAAAAAGTAACACCGTATGCACGGACGCGATTGCAGATGAACGTTTACTGTACTATTTTTACTATAATCATTTGCTCGGCTTAGTTAACGCATTTGGTGTAAGTAATCTGATAGAGGAAAAGAAGCTCCTGTTCGAAATCAAGGAAGCATTAGAACAGATTGAACTACCAGTGGAAACCTCATCGCAGCTTATTAATAGCATACTTACATATGAAACCCTGCCATGCAAAGCAAACTTACTCACGCGTTTCCACGACATGGATGAGTTGACTGGTTCCTTGGAAACACAATCGGTTTACGTGGACATCGATAATCCTTTAGTTGAGAAGGAGTTGGATACAATTGAGGCTTATTGATGAGGAAACAGGTTATGAAATCTCATTCCGGCGAGTCGAGCTAGAGGACGATTTGGATCGCTTGCATCATTGGCATCATCAAGCCCACGTTATTCCCTTTTGGAAGCAAAACTTTCCTTTACCAAAATATAAGGAGCATTTGTACAAACTATTATGTGATCGCCATCAATCTTTATATATTGGCTATGTCAACGGAGAACCGATGAGCTATTGGGAATGTTACTGGCCTACCGAAGACATTATTGGGAATTACTATCAGCATGAAGACGCAGATCAAGGGATTCACCTATTGTTCGGTCCTGCGAAATTTTTAGGGAAAGGATTAGCCTTACCACTCGTACGTGCGATGACAGCCTTTATGTTTCAGCATGAGGGTACGAATAAAATTGTAGCTGAGCCAGACATTCGCAACGGAAAGATGATTCATATATTTAAAAAATGTGGTTTTGAACCACAAAAGGAAATCGTACTGCCTGATAAACAAGGATTACTTATGTTTTGTGAGCGATCAACCTTTTTTAGGAGGTGGAAAGATGTCAACTTCATTCAGCAACTGCATGTATGATGTCATTGGCGTTGGTATTGGTCCATTTAATCTCGGCTTAGCTGCTTTAACAGAAGAGGGATCGGAAGTAAAAGCACTTTTTTTTGAACAAAAGCCTCATTTTGAGTGGCACGGAGGGCTTCTTATCGAGGAGACGACCCTTCAAGTCCCATTTTTTGCCGACGTTGTCACGATGGCGAATCCGAAGAGCAAGTTTAGTTTCATTAATTATTTACACGAGCATGAACGATTGTACAAGTTCTATTTTCTGGAACGATTCCACATCCCAAGAAGAGAGTACAACCATTATTGTAAATGGGTCTCTGAGCAACTGGCAAGTTGCCACTTCGGGAAGAAAGTGACAGCGATTCAGTGGCAAACGAATATCGCTGAAGAGAGCTCCTTGGAAGAAGAACTAGACAACCGTAACGGTTACTTTAAAGTCGAAATAGAGGACGTGGAAACAAAGGAAATCCGCTACTATTATGCCCTTAATCTCGCCATTGGAATTGGCAGTGCTCCTTATCTTCCAAATAGCATGTCTGATCATTCGAAAGAAGACCTTTTTCATTCTGCTGAATTTTTAAGAAATCGAGATCGGTTGCGTCAGGCGGATTCCATTACGGTGGTAGGATCGGGACAAAGTGCCGCTGAAGTTTTTCTTGAACTGGTAAAGGAACAGCATCTTTATCACTATCAATTGGATTGGTTTACCCGGTCAAAAGGCTTCTTTCCAATGGAATATTCAAAGCTAGGGTTGGAGCATTTTTCACCGGATTATATCGATTATTTCTATCAATTATCGCAGGAGAAAAAGGACGAACAGCTACCGAAACAAGACTTGCTATATAAAGGAATTAGTCCGACGACGATTGCTGATATTTATGATGCACTCTATGAATATTCCGTTGGAGGAGATACTCCTCCTGTTCGATTGCTCGCTAAAACAGAGATAACGAACGTGAAGGAAATCAGCCAAGGTAAAAGCAGGAATTATCAACTACATTGCAGGCAATGGGAACAAGAGAAAACTTTTACGCATGAAAGTGAGGTTATCGTAGCAGCTACAGGCTATCAACACCCTATACCGAAGTTTCTATCCGACCTGCACTCGCTGATTGAGTGCGATGAGAAAGGAAGGTATAGCGTACAGGAAAATTATCAACTTACGCTTACGCAGGATATTTCCAATAAAATTTTTATACAAAATGGAGAAATGCATACCCACGGAGTTGCGGCACCTGACTTAGGCATGGGAGCCTATCGGAATTCGATCATTATTAATCAACTCGCGAATCGGGACGTATATCCTGTTACGAAGCGAAATGTTTTTCAGCAATTTGGAGTTACCTAAATGACTACTTCCAAAGCAACCCAGACAGTGTTATTTTCCTTGATTTATTATTTCGTATATACAGATGTAGCACTGTCTCCCTTTTATCCTCAGTTTTTTGAGAAGGTATTTGGAATTACTGATTTGGAATATACAGCTTTTTATATTTTCATCGCTCGTTTTACGGTGGTCATTGCTGTTCCGATTTTGGGGATTCTTTCCAAGTACTTTGAAGTAAAGCATTTGTTATATATTGGTCAATGGATCTCCGTTGGAATGTTAGTTGGAATGGCAGGTGCGCAAAATGTCCAGCAATTTTTATGGTGTACTGTTTTACTTTTAATTGGGAAAAGTAGTTTTTTTCTCATTTACCCATTGTTGATTGCTCTGAATGGAGAGAAAAAACGTTCTACGGTTGTTGGGATTTACCACACAACCTTTCACGGCGCCATCATCCTAGGGACATTATCTGGTGCGTGGTTCATTAACCTTGAAGACCCTTTGCTTTTATTTTACGGATGGGCTGTGGTTGAGGCCACTCTTTGGTTTATATGTTGTATCTCCTTACGAAAGCTACCATCCAGAAAAAAAATCGTGGCTAAAAAGACTTCGGTTCAATCAGGTGGAAAACAATTTCGTTTTTTAGTAGCAATCGGACTTGTCATTTTTGCCTTTCATGTAGCTAACAATATGATTCGTCCGTATTTTACAACCTTTACTATCACTGATTTTAATCTGTCGTTACTTGAGAGTAGTATCTTATTTTTGATTCCGAGTCTGATGGCACTTATTGCTTATCCAACTATTCGAAAATTCTGTTCACCTGATAAATTATCATTTGTTTTTGCATTCGCTTTAGGTATTTTAGCAATAAGTCTCACTTTACAAGGAATGACAAATAGTTTACTTGTCTTATGTATAGGAAGAGCTTTTTATGGTTTTTTTCTTGCAATCGCACAATCTACACTTGAACTTTACTTATTCCAAAAAAGCAGCAATCAGCTAAACGTCAACTATACAATTGCATCCTCTTTTCAAAATGCAGGTTTGTTAGTCGCTCCATTGCTCGCATCAACTTCCGTTGTTACCTATAACTTAGCAGCGCCTTTGGTTGTTGCTGGAGCAATTTGTTTGCTAACATTTTTCGTTGCATGCTTAACCATTCTTAAAGATCGAAAAACACCAATTCAAAAAGATGTCGCGAAAGAAGTCGTATAAATCAAAATCGAAGGAAGTGTAATCATGCAAAATAGTAATCATGTACAAGAAATATTAACACCTGAAATTTGGGATCAAGTTAGTCTGAACTTATTAGTAAAAATGATTTCAGAGTTTATGTACGAGGAAATTATACATCCGGAGGTTATGGAGGAAACAGCAAATTTCACTCTGTATAAACTAACCCTGAATGAAGGAAAAGCTGGTCAAGAAATTTGCTATCAATTTAAAGGAAAAAAACGGTTGATGGATAGCTATCGAATTGATCCGGATACGATTCATTGCGTGAGAAATGGCCGAAGGGATAGAGCGTTAAAGCCAATTCAATTTCTTTTAGATATTCAGCAAACCGTCGGAATCAAACCTTTGACAACAGGACATCTCATCAAGGAATATAACAACACTTTACTAGCAGATGCTCATATTTTACATAAAAAGCAAAAACAAAGTGTTGAAGATTTAATTGATATGGATTATGGAGAATTAGAGGGAGAAATGGAGGGACATCCTTGGATCACTTACAATAAAGGACGTATTGGATTTGATTACCAAGACTATCTCTCGTATTCACCCGAACAAAAAAAACGGGTGAAGCTTTCATGGATAGCCGTTCATAAAGATTATGCAAGCTTTCATTCTGTTTCAAAATTAGAGTATGAAACATTCATCCAAGCAGAGCTAGGAATTGAAAATTTCGATTCTTTTTTAGAGCTTTTAAAAAGGAAAAAAGTAGAACCTATAGACTACCTTTTTCTACCGGTTCATGAATGGCAATGGAATAATGCCATCATTCAATATTTCACGGAGGACATCGCTCAAAAAAGAATCATTCCTCTTGGTGAAGGAGGAGATGATTATCTACCACAACAGTCGATTCGTACGTTCGTTAACACAAGTGACAAAAGCAAACATCACGTTAAATTACCAATAAGTATTTTAAATACCCTAGTATACCGTGGTCTTCCTGGGGAACGCACCGTTGTCGCACCAACCATTACAGAATATATTCATAGCATCCGTGATCAGGACTCTTTCCTGCGAGAAGAATGCCGGTTGATCTTGCCTGGAGAAGTGGCTAGTGTTAACTATGACCATCCCTATTATTCACAGTTGGAAGGGGCTCCTTATCAATGTCTTGAAATGTTAGGAAGCATTTGGCGTGAAAGCATCTACTCATTTTTAGATGAAGGAGAACAACCTATCACATTGGCTTCTCTGCTTTATGTAGACAACGCTGGCAAGCCATTTGTAGCATCACTCATTGAAAGGTCAGGATTATCGGTCGATGAGTGGATAGACAAACTACTTCGCGTAACATTGCCGCCACTATTGCATTTTCTTTATCAATATGGAACGGTGTTTTCACCGCACGGGCAAAATACAGTCATCGTGTTAAAGGATTATGTTCCCCATCGTTTAGCTATGAAAGACTTTGTGGATGATGTGAATGTTAGTGGCGAACCACTTCCTGAACTGCTGCATTTACCAAAGGAATTAAAACCTATTCTTCGCAGTGAAGAACCAGAAGGGTTATGTCAATTTATTTTCACTGGGCTTTTTGTCTGCCATTTTCGTTACTTATCGGATATTTTAGATATCTATTATCACTATGATGAGGAAAGATTTTGGCTCTCACTACGAGAAACAATTATCGCTTACCAAAGCCGTTTCCCTGAATTAAAAGAAAGGTTCCAACTATTTGATTTGCTGAAACCGTCTTATACGAAGCTATGCTTAAATCGTAACAGAATGATTGATTACGGCTACGAGGATGACGACGATCGCCCTCACGCATCTAAATTTGGAAAAGTTAAAAATCCCTTGCATCTTCATCTTCCATTTATTAAAGAAAAAGTAAACGCGTAAGGGGAATCTAAAACAGTCTGTATAGGCGAAAGTATTCTTTCTACTGCCTTGTGTGAGGAGCTTTTTTCACACTTGGCAGTTTTTGTTCATTAGTATTATCACTGATTCGTAACCAAATCCGTCCATTTTATCGACAAAATCACTAAAAATACCTGTTCCTGCACCAGGGAGAACAAAACCGGTTATATCTGGCTTCCATATCTAATCTCCAGCGCTAACAAGCCTACAAATGAAGCAGAGAACCGTCCCCATGTTTCCCTAGGCGGGGATGGTGAGGTGGAAGGTGGTGCCTTTTCCTTTGGTGGTTTTTATATTTATGGAACCGCCCAGCTTGCTGACAGTGGAATAGACCATAACCATACCGAGGCCTGTCCCTTCTTTTTTCGTGGAGTAATAGGGCTTGCCAATGTCCGCCATTTCTTCTTTTGTCATGCCAACTCCGGTATCTGTAATTTTAATACTGATCTTGCCTTTATGTTCCCCGACATCGATAAAGAGAGTTCCGTTCTGATCTTTCATCGATTCAATTCCGTTTTTATACAGATTGACCAAACATTGCTGGAGCTGATTTTTGTCATACTTTTTTAATAAAGTGTTGTCAAAATGATAGTCCAACTCTACTTGATGAAGGTTGGCATAGGACTGCATAATCTTATTCACATATTCGAATTCTTCCTTTAAGTTGGAATGAACCATATGTTCCGCCTGAGGTTTAGCAAGCGAAAGAAAATCAGTCACAATCTCTTCCGCCCGCTTTGTCTCTTGTAATGCAAGGTCTACATACCGCTTATCGTCCTTCGTTATATCTTTTGATTGATGTAAAAGTTGAAGAAACCCGCTAGTAACCGTGAGTGGGTTTCTTATTTCATGAGAAACACTCGCTGACAATTCACTGATGATATGAAGTTTTTCGGATTCCAAAAATTTTTCACGTGTTTTAATATTGGTAATCGTTTTCTCAATGAAAACCATCATAATAATCATCCCTGCAGCATGAATCACAAGGACATTGACCGCCATAAACCAGAATTCAGTCGTTATCGTTTCGTATAAACCTGCTAGAATCAAGAGATAACAGGACATCGTTCCAATAGAGGCAAGAGCTGCTATTTTTAGTCGGTCTCTCCCGTTTTTTTTTAAGAAGTATTTGCTCAATAAACACACGGCCACAAGTACGATAGTTGAGAATAAAAAGGAAAGTAATATTCCTTCTCCACCAATCATAAATCGATAGACGTTTAAAACAGCGTATAATGGTAAGCCAATTTTAAAGCCACCGAAAAGCGATGCGATAATAAAAGGAATATAGCGCAAATCATAGATGAATCCAAGTTCTAATTGGATAGGATACGTCATACATAGAACGATCGAACAAGATGATACTAGTAAAATAAACAGGTTGTTATTGTAACTATTTAGTCGATGTTCAAAGAAAATAACATACAACATGGCAGGAAAAAGCAGAAAGAAAAAGTTCAAAAGCAAGATTTCAGTCAAGGTAAATCCTCATTTCAGTTGGAACCATTTTTTAATAGTATAGCAAACAAACAAGGTGAAACAAAGGGACGGTTCTGTGCTTCATTCCAGCAACTAAAAACAAACCAGTCTGCGTGAAGCGATCTCTCTTTCACGTAGACTGGTTTTCTGTTAATAACGTTGTGTTCCTAAATTTTTAAAATGGATATGATACAACTCGAATTTATTATAGGTCGATTGTTTTCTATGGAAACCTTTTACGGCTCCTCGGGAAACCCATCCTGCGAGATCTTCGGAAATTACTTTTCCCTTTGCTTTCAGCAGCTTGAGCGTTTGTAACTACTTCCTTCGCTTCGCTATAGGCATGATTCTGTTTCACTATAGTGGTACCCAACTGCCAACCACTATAGATGATACAAAAAGCACCCCCTAGGATTAATAGTCTTGGAATACTTATCTTCATTAAACCGATCCTCTCTTCCTATATAGCATTCTTTAAAAGCAAACACCCTCATATTAATGAGGATGTTTGGCTTATTACAATGAAGCTGTTTTTCTTCTACGTGCAAAATGAGTGGTAAGTCCTAATAATAGGGAAAGTATCCCCAGTAATAACGTATTGTAGTAAGATGTTGCGGTGTCAGGAAGCAATTTACCATTCGAATTATATGCAGAAGATTCTACTAGGAATTCTGATTCGTCGGAATCCTTGTCTTTTTCTTCTTGCTTTTTCTCTGCCTTATCTTTCTCCTTCTTTTGCTGATCTTCTAACTTCTCTTTTTCTTTATCCTTATCTTTGTCATTGAGATTCTCTTTCTCTTTCTCTTTTTCATCCTTATCTTTTTCCGGATTCAGTGGCGTTCCTTCATCTTCTTCCGGATCAGTTGGTTCTGGATCTGGTGGTGTCTCTTCATTGATCCCTTTTGTGAATGTCCAAATATCAGATAATGTTCTACCTGTATATTGGTCTTCGGCTGCTACGTACCAAGAGTAGGTTGTATTATCGGAAAGGGTTTGCCATACTAATTCAGCATTTGCACCACTTTCAACACCCTCTACTTTACCTATCTCTGTATCGGTATAAATATTGACAGAAAAATAATCGGTAGCTACTCTTTTTTCTTTCACGGATAAATCGACATCAATCGTAAACTCATCTTTTCCTGGGTACTCCACTGGATCATAGTAGTTATAATCATCCAAATATGGTGAGTACGTATTAATCGCAATTTGATTATTGTCTTGGTCAAAGTGCAGTAGTCTCAAATACCCTTGTCCGCCTTCAGGTCCACCTTGGTAATCTGCAAGCATTTGATAGACTTTTCGATCTACTGAACCATCGCCATTATCATCTATTTCACTGATCAACGTTTCTGCGTCATGATAGTGTCCACTTAAAACAGCAATGACATTTTCATTAGGTTCAATTATTTCATTGAAGATCCGATTTCCTAATGGGCTTCGGTTTCCAGAGACGAGCAAATATTCATGAAAATTCAAAATCGCTAATCGATCAGGGTATTCTGCTAAAACGGCACTCATCCATTCGATGTCTTCATCCTGGATTCCCCAACCCATGTACATCATAATAAAATCATTCCCATTTTCGGAGATTAAGTCGAAGTGACCACGATTGTTTTTATAAGAGCCTCCGTAATAAGGTTTGTCTTCAAAACGGTCTTCACCAAACCACTTAGAATACTCCGTATAATCGTCATTCAGGTAATCGACATCATGATTTCCCGCTAAAACACCGTATGGAATATCATTCTCATCTAACGTTCCCATATACTCATCGGCGTTTTCCCATTGATACTCTTGATAATACTTGTCAACGAGGTCACCTGTATGGAAAACATATTTTATTTTCATCTCATCCTTCATCTCAGCTATCCATTGTGTCTGTTGATCAAAAATTTGAGGATAGCTTTCTGAATAATACTGCGTGTCAGAAATCCATGCAAACGTATAGTCATACTCATCAGGTGAGCTTGGAATCTCATCCTGAACGATCACATTAATTTTTTGATCCTTCACAAACGGACCATAAGCTACATTTCCTTTTAATTCAAAATCCTCTGTTCCTGCTACCTTATAGATGATTAACTCCCATTTAGAAGTATCATGGTTCCATGCATACATGGAAACTTTTCGCCCATCTAATGAGTTTCCGTTCCAAACGAGTTCAATTGTATCGTCTACATCCACTTCAGCATCCACAGATACTTCAAAACGATGGTATGGGAACTGTGAACTTGAATCATTCACTAAATACTCCCCGTCTAATTCAGAGATAACAGCATAATCTTCTCCTTGAAATGCCATTTCACCATCTGGAATCATTGTGTCAGGTGGCTCAAAATCAGAAGCATTTGAGAATCCAGCTAGATGATCCGGTCGATTTCCATCATATTTAAAGCCTTGATAAAAGGAGACATCTAACTCATCCTTCGTTGGGTCACTTACTTTTACCGTTAACGCAGGATTCCCGTCAACGGAACTTGAAACACCATCGGTTGGTGCAATGAGTTCGGGTTTTTCCGGATTTTCATTCACAACAGAAAATGGAACGACTAACTCTTCTTCGTTTCCAGCATGATCTACTGCAAGCACAGTGAGTTGGTGATCACCTGCTGCTAGCTGGGAAGAAGCTGTCTCATACGGAGTTTCGATTTCCTGCTCATCAAGAAATACCGATACAGATTGAACCCCTGCAATTTCATCCGTAGCTGTCACATCAATCGTGAAGGCTCCTTTGTACTTTTTCCCCTCTTCTACATTAGTTGTGATTTCAGGTGATGTATTATCCACACGGATAGTGACACTCTTTTCATTCGTTTGATCCTGCACCATAACAGAGTGTTCGCCGTCAGACACAGCTGTTGTGTCCCATTTATAGGTTTTTGAAGGCGTAATATCTTCGGTGAGATCGAATGTAAAATGTTCAAACGGGCGATATGTTCCATCGTCACCCATATCAAACGTTTGATTCGGATCACTCTTCACCGGATCTGTAAGAATCGTTCCATCAGATAAAACGAGACGAACATTACGAAGATTAAAGTCATCGCGGTTTTCCTCAACTATGTCTAATTCAAATGGGGACGATTTATTTCCAGCACGGACAGTTATCGTATTTTCCCCTAACTGCAGTCGACCAGCTTCAATTGGAATCGTAATTAATGTCCAATCCGACATCGTTTTATCAAACACGTGTAAAATATCTTCGTCCATAGTTACTCCGTTTTGGAACAGCGCATTTATTCCGCTTACTTCATAAGCAAAATAGGCATCATATTCAAGTGATTGATAGAGATCTTCCGTTACTTCGGTTTGATCAATGAATAAATTGACATCGTCTGAAGAACCGGATTTTGATGTTCCCTTCAGCGTTTTTTCTCCGCTTAAAACCTCACCCTCTATTACATTAAGACGAAGGTCCGATCTATCGTAGAAACTAGTAATCTCTATCCGTTTCACGTCACTTTTCACTTCATTTACACCATCAGACACAAGATAGTAATACTCTATGAATTCTTTACCGATAATATCTGGGGAAGGAATGGTATATTCGAAGATGTCCGTTTCCTTATTTTTATCCAATATATTTTCGGAAAATGCTGTTTCTATATTTAATTTAGTAAACAAACGAACGGATATAACCTCTTTATCATCGTTTGCTTCCGCTTTAATATGAATATCTTCCGTTTCGCTAACTTCCGTTTGCTCTGTTAAATCGGTAATCGTTGGGTTTTCGTTATCCTCTCCAAGCTCAACAGCTTGATTAGGTACCTGAAACGATTCGACAATTCCTGGTGTAGCATCCTCAATACCGGCACTTATCTTTGTTGATTGCGTCGAACCATCCACCGGGTACTTATAAAGGATTCCTTTATTTGCCTTGGTATCATCTTCACTCGGGTTATCATTGTAATAGGAAACCCCTATTTGTTTTTTAGCATTTGTTGCAACAAGAAGTCCCCTCATTGCTCCATTTGCCATACCAGCACTGTGCACGCGAACAATTTCTTGATCTTTGATTAAACTCGTTCCATAATTTTTGTTGAAGTCCGCTACGGTTTGATCCCCATTTTGATCGTTAATGATCCAGAAAACGAGCGTCTCCTTTGAAGGAATGACAACCTCTTCTGGAACAGACGGCCAAACGATATCCGTATTAGGATCTGATCCATATCTATACGAAAGTTTATAGTCATTAAAATTGATATCTTTGTTTGTATTGTTATAGATTTCAACAAACTCAAATCCATCAGCTGTCCCCACGTTTGTGGAATCAGGTACAATCTCTGTAACAAGAAACTGTGGCACGCTGTTATAGTCAATGTCTTCCACAGTTTCCACGGAAATTTCATACTCCTCCGTATTGCTTACAGTAAATCCATCTGTCGCTTCGATCATATAAAACACGTTTGATTCCACATCTAAACCAGGTATTTCCGCTGTATACAAAGAGGAATCTTCTGAACGCTTCATCGGTATTGTTTTTTGATCCATTCCTTCTATCCTGTACGAAAGCGTTGCTATCGGCACAGCAACATTATCCGTAATGGTCGCTTCAATCGAAATAGATTCAAAGGCAGTGCCTTTTGTTACCGGTTCATGTGTAATTACTGGTGCTTCGGTATCTTCCGGTGTTTCAGGTAAGGATACTTGCTCGCTTGGTACTTGAGCTTGTTTCACTTCTCCTGGAGTAGATGCTGCCAAGCTTTCATACTTGTCCATTGAAGTTCCTGACTCCGGGAACATATAGTGGATACCAGCTCCAGTGTTATCATTATCTTCTCCTAAGTAGCTAGCTGAAACTATTTCCTTTTCTTCCTTGTCTTTAAGTACTAATGCACGGTCCCCACCATTTGCAAATCCAGGGAATACGTCTGTAAATTCAACCACTTGATCACTGGTTAATTCAGTACCGTGATTTTGATTAAACTCGTCTAACGTCAGATCTCCAACATTGAACCAAAAAACTATGGTTTCTTTTGAATGAATCGTTGTTGCTGGAATCTGAAAAGGAAGTTCAGTTCCAGAAGATGTATAATGGTATATAAATGAATAGTTTAATAACGATAGAGATTGATCTGTATTATTATAAAGCTCGAAAAACTCATAATAATCGGTTCCACCACTTGCTGAGTTTGGAGATAATTCCGTAATGAGTAACGGAAGTTCACTCACTGTTTGCTCTACTGCTGATACACTCACTTCTTCTTCCTCTTGCTCTGCTGATTCTTCTTCTTTTACTTCTTCTTGCTCTTGCTCTGCTGATTCCTCTTCTTTTACTTCTTCTTGCTCTTGTTCTGCTGATTCCTCTTCTTTTACTTCTTCTTGCTCTTGTTCTGCTGATTCCTCTTCTTTTACTTCTTCTTGCTCTTGCTCTGCTGATTCCTCTTCTTTTACTTCTTCTTGCTTTTGTTCTGCTGATTCCTCTTCTTTTACTTCTTCTTGCTTTTGCTCATCTGTTACTTCTTCTTTTATTTCGCCTAGCTGGTTTCCCCCTTCACTAGGCTTTGTTTGGTTTTTAATTTGTACTTCTTCGACTGATCCAGGAGTCGGCTCCGACAGTTTTTCTAGGTTGTCCATCTCTGTCCCTGATACTGGATATTGGTATTGAATTTTAGTAACGAGCGTATCCTTGTCTTCCTCTGAACAGATTGCTGAAACAACTTCATTTCCAGCTTGATCTTTCAAGATGATTGATTTAGAGGGGTTTCCATCCTCATCAATCTTCGGAAATATATCAGTAAGCGGAACCATTTGATCCCTGGTCAATTCCGTGTCAAAATTCTGATTGAATTCTTCTAAACTACGATCGTCATGATTGAACCAAAAAACGAGCGTTTCCTTTGCATCAATCGAGGTGTCTGGAATTTGAAAGACTACTTCTTTTTCACTGTCGGTATAATCATAGAAAAGTGAATAGTTATTTAATGAGATAGTTTCTCCTGTTGTGTTGTACAACTCGAAAAATTCATAATTATCGGTTCCACCACCGGATCCGTTTGCTAATAGTTCTGTGATTAGTATTGGTAGTTCTTGATCCGTTGAAGCAGTATTGTTACCTTCTGCGAAAACAGGTTTTGTGTGAAAAGCAAGACTCATATTCGAAAACATTACCAAGAACACACAGAAAACCACAAGCATCTTGTTTATTCTTTTCTTCATCCTGTACATGCTTTTTCCCCTCCCAAATAACTTTTTCTTCTGCAATCTTCTACAATTCTATACAAAGGTTAATAAGAAAGTTTAAAGACAATGTAAATGAATATAAAGTTTATTTGTAATGAGTTGGGAGCGATATTCAAGTTTTTCCTTTAAATAGGTAGTCAGAATAAGGCTTTGAACTATTTTTCGTTTTATTAGCCATTCCGAAAGTTCACAATTCGCAGTATTTCTTAACAATCGACACACAATTCATTAACATTGAATCGTTACAATAGGGCATTAGATGATAAAGTTCCATTCAAATCGACTTTATCGCTATATAAGGAGGGGACAATTTATGCGTATACATACATTAATTATGAAAACTTGTGTCATTTTTTTTGTGATAGTTACATTGGTACAACCTCAAATGACATTGGCGCACACGGGATCAATGGGTTACTCGGATATTACTATTGAAGGAGATACGATTCACTATGAGCTATATTTGCTAGCAGATTTACTAGGCGGGGGTTTGCTGATTGATAGTAACGAAGATGGGCATATGACCCCTGATGAAATCAATGCTTCCAAACCAGAACTCGAAGACTTTATTTTTAGTCAACTGGCACTGGCTAATAACGGTACGATAGGAAATGGGAGTATGCAGGAGATTGAGCTAACCGAGCGTTTTAATACAGATATGTTCCACATCGAACTTAAGTTTCAGTTTGATAGACCTGTTGAAAGCTACGAAATCAATTACAATATTTTTTTGGATGGGCTCGATCCTGGCCATCAAAACTTTTTAACCGTTGAGCATGAGGATCAAGTAG
Source organism: Salipaludibacillus neizhouensis (assembly GCF_002886185.1). Taxonomy (GTDB): domain Bacteria; phylum Bacillota; class Bacilli; order Bacillales; family Salisediminibacteriaceae; genus Salipaludibacillus; species Salipaludibacillus neizhouensis. Next base: position 924,992 of record NZ_KZ614147.1, on the reverse strand, counting down.
TTGAGCAGGTCTTTACAGAGGATTCACGATATTTTGAGGGCAGTGTAAGTGAAGCAGGTACCAGTGCCCTTGGCTCAAGTCTCACATTTTGGGATTATACACTTTTAGGAATGAAACATATATGGGGTGGGATCGACCATCTACTTTTTATTCTTGCACTTATTCTGGTAAGAGGAAGTTTTAAGCATTACGCAACAATAATTACAGCCTTTACCGTCGGACATAGTATTACGTTAGCTCTCGCTGCCCTAGAAATCATTATGATTTCAAGTAGCATTATTGAACCGTTGATCGCCTTGAGTATCGTATATATCGCTGTCGAGAATACTCGCGCCAAGTCGGTTAAATGGCGTTGGGTTGTCGCGTTACTTTTCGGACTCGTACATGGGTTTGGATTTGCAGAAGTGTTAAGTGGTACATTAGGAGATAATTTTATCGTTCCACTTCTCTCGTTTAATCTTGGCGTTGAAATTGGACAAATTGCAGTATTACTAGTCTTGTTACCCGCCGTTACTTACTTGAAAAAAATCAAGTGGCAACCTCAAATTGTTAACGGCACCTCGATCATCATTTGTCTCTTCGGCATCTATTGGTTCATGGAAAGAATTTTTTAAACGGAAGCGTGGGGACGGTTCTCTGCTTCCTAAGAATAGATAAAAATGAGCCACTCTGAAGTGCTTTCCTTCATGGTGGCTCATTTTTATTTAATTAGGCTGTGGGGTTACTAATCGTTTGTTCTTCATATTTTTTCATGAACAACACGCCATTCCTGTTAAACCTATGCAATACCCTACTTGGCAAAAGGATGCAGAGAACCGTCCCTTTGCCTCTTCTCCACGTTTCGATAAATTAGATCATCACGTTGAAATTTTCCACACTTTATGATAATAATTAACTAAATAACCATATAAAGGATTTGATGTAATTGAATAACTTTATCCCGGATTCAACTTATTTTAACTTCCCTTATATGACATCATTTTTCATCATAGGTGTCATTTTTCTAGCATTTAGTGTTATTAATAGATTAGTTACTAATGAAAAGAGTTCCTAATTTCTTCAACTGCTTAAATTCCTCTATCGTCCTGAGGTCAAAAATGATCTCAATTCGAAAAAGTCCCTTGCATCAAGGCTCAGTCAAAGTGCGTTCCACAAAATTAAGATGTTCACTTAGATTATCATCAGTTACCAAAACCCCAAAGTCCTCAGGTATATCTTTGTTCTCATGATTGATTATCTTGTGTGCGATTAACGTCCCGACATCAGGATAAAAATGATGTCCATCATAATAATTTGAGGAATCCGAAGTGATGGAGTTAGTATACATAAAGTTATATACACTGCCAAAGACCTCTACTGTATCGCTTATCCACTGATTATAATCTTGTAATCTGTTCTCTTCGTACAACAAATTAAATAATTGGCTCGTTACTGGTGTCGTGTAAACGATAAAAGTTGTATTAGGATTGTTTTCTTTTAGCTCTGTGAAGATTTTTTTTATGTCGTCATTGTATTCATATCCAGGTCCGTACACACTTTCTCTATAACTTTCAACAGTTTTCTCAATTTCTTTTTTTACTTCTTCCCCTTCTGCAACTTTTGCAGTAGCGACATTTTCCCTATTGTAACTTCGAGTAAAATATTGGTCTTCAGCGGAGGAAGATTTAGCATTCTCTATTGACTGTTTAAGTAAATCTACTGATATTAAATTTTTGAACCTATACATAAATTCATTCGCTTTATTAATATATATTTGCGGATCTTCAATCATCTCTCTGTTCTTATTCGTCGCGTAGAAGTCCAATCCTATAAAAATATATTCGAATTCTTTTTTATTTTCCTTTTTTGCATATTCTATATAGTCGTTATATTCCTGTATCGACATACTACTAAGCGCATAATTGAAAGTATCTAAACCCATAAAATCATGTTGATTTATATAAGTAGTTCTACTACTTCCTAATAAAAGAGTGTCATAATCAAATTCTCTATAGGTGACTATATTCGTTTTTTGCTGCCGTTCATTAAAACTATCTTGTGAGGTATTTAATTTATTGACATGTGAAAAGGTCCACAGAGGATCAATATAATAATTAAATCCTCCGACACATGTAATGATGACTAAAGGAATCAGAAGTGTAACAATAACCCACCTTTTATAATTAGTTCTCATGATAAAACCACCTTGACATTAGAAGTTGAAATATAAAAATTCACTTAGTTTTGAAAGATTTAAAATGGCATACGTCAAGATAAGAGCTGTAAAGGATACATACTTCCAATTAAGTATGTTGGTATTGCTGAACTCCATTGAGTTTTTCACCAAAACACTTACTAATCCAAAAATGAAAATATACACTACGGCTATATTATTTGTAAAGAGTAAATCATATTGAAGGAGGTAATCAACGACAAAATTTAGGTTTCCATCAACCACACCAATAATAGGGAGGTTAAATCCATTTAGGCCAAACATACCACTCCAAACCTTGACAGCATCTCCCCACGTCTCGGCTCTAAAAGGCACCCATGCTAAATTCACAAAATTAAACGTAATAAACCAAGCAAGAACAACGTTCATTTTTATATTAAGGGTTTGCCAGTAACGGTTAACAACCATAGCTATTCCGTGTAAAGATCCCCAAAAAACAAATGTCCATCCTGCCCCATGCCAAAAACCGCTTATTAGAAATATCAAAAAAATATTTATATAAGTTCTACGTTTTCCTTTTCGACTTCCACCTAGGGGAATGTAAATATAATGTGTTAAAAATCTACTCAAAGTGATATGCCATCGTTTCCAGAAATCTTGAATACTTAATGCTTTATATGGAGAATTAAAGTTAATTGGTAGTAAAATATTAAACAACAATGCAATACCTATGGCCATATCTGTATATCCACTAAAATCAAAATAAATTTGAAAAGTATAAGACAGCGAAACGATCCATCCTTCAAAGAAAGTTAATACTTCCGTATTATCAAAGCCCTCTGTTGCCCAAAGTGCAAAAGTATCCGCGATTGCAACCTTTTTAAATAAACCTATCGAAAAGATTAGTATTCCTAGTGCAATATTTCTATAATTAATAAATTTATTTCGTTTACTTTCAAACTGGGGCATCATTTCTTTATGGTGAACAATAGGACCAGCGATCAATTGTGGGAAAAAACTCACAAATAACGCGTAATTTAGAAAATCGTATTCTTTTGTTTCGTTTCTATATGCATCTACTAAATAAGAGATTTGTTGAAAAGTAAAGAAACTAATCGCTAAAGGCAACACCAAATTCAGTAAAGGTATATTCGTTGAAAAGAAGTAATTTACATTTTCTATAAAAAAGTCTGAATACTTGTAGTATCCTAATAACCCAACATTTAACACAATACCGATAATTAATATTGGCTTACGACTTGAATTTAGACTGTCGGTCTTGCCCAGCTTCTTTCCTATTAAATAGTTTATTATCATGGACGATAGTATCAAAGGTAAATATAATACATTCCACCAGCTGTAAAAAAAGAGGGAACTTAACACCAGCCATACCTTAGCTAGAATCGTAAGTTTTCTTTTATTCAGGAACATGTAGACGAAGAAAACAAATGGTAAGAAGATAAATATGAATTCAAATGAGTTAAATAACACTTCCCGGGTCCTCCTCTCAAATCTACAATTTCCTTCAAAGACTTTATTATTCTAACAAATAGTTACTTCATATACTATCATTTTTGAATACTTCCAATATATACTCAGGAATATTACTTTAAAAGGATTATGTATTAATTAATTAGTCCCTTATGAAAATATAGCTAGATCAAAATAATATCATTAATTAGGTTTATTACCAGTGCCATTTGTATATAAATAATAATACTATTTATAGGAGGAGTTGTTACTCTATGCTAATTGGTAAGCCTTCGGTAATGACAAATTTTATTCCAGAAATGGCTCAGTTGAGTAATTATCACCTCCACACCTTTCTACCTCTATTTTTTGTTGGCACACTTTTTGTCGTAATTGGACTAATATACCGTAACACTCTGTTGAGTTGTCCAATCATCATTAAACCTGGAACGGCATTATCATTTTGGAAAGTAAACGTGCATATGTACAATAAAAGATATGTAGAAGCTAATATTAAAAATACTCTTGAGAACAACCACGGTTTCGGCCATGATGCAGATATTTCACTCTCATCCGGAGTGGTTAAAGAAGTTCCTGTTATGAAGAGCACCTCTCCTTCTTCCTTTGAATGCTTTTTTAACACAGCAGAAAAAACATCCCTGAGTTTTAAATCTATGTTTCCTTTTTCACCTACCATGCTGTTCACTTTCTCTGTTGCTTGTAAGAAGACCCCTTTTACTTGATCAGAAAAATGATTCACAGGTACTTCCTTGGTAGCAGAAGTTTCTCCACCTACCGTCGTCTCCTCCTCAAATCTATCACCACAGTACCAACAAAAAGTACCATCATCGACTCTTTCTTTTCCACATACAGAACAAAACCGAGCTTTCATAGCTATACCTCCGACTATTTTGGGTTATTTTTTATTCAAAGAAATCTATTGAATTTTATAAAAATTTGTTGGTGACATAGGCACTTTGCCCTTATTTGTTTGATAGTTCATCATTCACGACATACATAATGTGTCTATTATACTAATTTTTACTTTTTCTTCAAAATAAGAGCGGGACTAAAAATTTCTTGACGTTTTTTTAGAACGTAGAAGCAAGGGGACGGTTCCCTGCTTCTATACACACGCAGTAAAAATGAAGCAGAGAACCGTCCCTATGTTTCCAATGGGTGTGACATGTGTCACAGCATACCTTTTGTTTTGCTATTATAATGAAAGAAAAATGAAGGCGGGTGGGAAAATGAGGTCAAACTTAAATACTCTTTATGTTGAAATTGGTGGACAAGAAACGATCGATAAGCTTGTGGATGCTTTCTATCCTCGCGTATATGAAGATGAGGAGCTAAGACCCTTGTTTGAGGGAGACATCGAAGAGATTAAAAATAAGCAGCGCATGTTTTTGCCTCAATTTTTAGGTGGCCCAGCTCTATACAGTCAGGAGTTTGGCCCCCCTGCCATGAAAAGCCGACATCTTCCCTTTGAAATAACACCAAAAAGAGCGGAATGCTGGCTCAATTGTATGAAAGGTGCTTTTGTGGAAATAGGTCTCTATGATACGCCAGCAGGAATGGCTTTCTACAATCGGTTAATACAGGTAGCCAGTATCATGGTTAATAGTTCGGATACAACAGAAGAATAATTGGCAGGATCATTGGCACTCGTTGTATTTGTTCAATGGTAAAATCTATTTGTTTTAGTATCAGAAGAATGCGCGAGGCGTGAAGGATAATCCTCCACGCCTCGCCACTTGTTATTTTGTTGTTTTTTCAATAAACCAAGCGGAATGAATATTATTACTCAAGCAGTGAAACTGAAGCAGAGAACCGTCCCTGCGTCTCTCATAATGCCATATACTAAAACGACCAAATTAGTTTAGAAAAATGAGAAATTCTATTCCACAAACGTATATCCGTATGGTAAATCGCGTTGTATCGGGTGACGATACACGATACAGTCGCGTTTGATTGGAGCCTTCTTGCCTTCCTTATTTGCTCTATAAGACCTTCACTGTATCGCCTAATCAAATCTGTCCATATCGCTTAACGCTATAAGTATTTCAATGTCTGATTGAACAAAGATACACTGAGCTGTCTCTAATACGCTCGTTGCGTATCGCTCCTTCTATGTCGGTTTTGCCTTTCATATCGCCTGCCGATACGAAAGGCAAAACTTCAGGTATGAGAGTTCGCACTAAGTAAAACTAATTCAGCTATATAAGCCAACCTATTCCTTTAGAGTGTGAGTGCTTCATCTATGTGTATTGGTTTAGTTAATTCCGGATTAGCAAGGTGAAAAAGAGAACGTATTTTTACGGCATCGATTCACAGTAAATTTGTAGTTGTTTAATTTATTAAGATATATGGCTGAAGCCTCTTGAGGTTCCTCGCCTACAATGAATGAATCATCCACTCTAGTCATGTTTGAGAACGTTTCCAATAGTTCGAAGACATTTTCCCCTTTTTTAAGGGCTTGTGCAATTATCTTTGCGGAAATGACATCTATCCCTTTTCCTGCTTCGTTTCTGACGACCATGGCACTTTTTGGGGCAACATTTTTTTTACTCATGTTATATCCTCACCCTTTCTGCTTTGACCAGTAATCTGTACGATATAAGCGGAATAAAGATTTTTCACGTAGTATTTTCCTTTTCCCTAATTATAGAGAGGTAAAACGTTGTATATGACTTATTCTAAAAAAATATTTATTATACTTATTAGTAAGAAGAAGCAGGGGAACAGTGCCTCCTCTCGTCTTACAACTTAGGTTCAAATTTGTATCCCACTCCCCATACTGTTTGCAACACATCAGATTTCTTCTCTTTAAGTTTTTCACGAATTTTTTTTACATGCACATCGACCGTACGGATGTCCCCAATAAAGTCATACCCCCACACATGATGCAACAGGGCTTCTCTTGTGAAGACTTGTCCAGGTGATTTGGCTAGATAGGCCAGTAAATCAAATTCCCTTGGCTTAAAAATAATAACTTCTTTTTTTACAGTGACTTTACGGTGTTTAATGTGTATTTTTAAATCCCCATTAGTGTAAGCTTCTTGCTCATTTTCAACTTTGATAGGGTGTCCAGAATCTATTCTTCTGTAGATTGCTTTCATACGTGCAATTAATTCTCTCGGACTGAATGGTTTGATCATATAATCATCTGCACCTAATTCTAAACCGAGAACACGATCGTACTCTTCTCCTTTAGCCGTTACCATAAGGATTGGGACTTCGGACGTTTTTCTTAACTCTCTGCACACTTCATAGCCATCCATTTCAGGCATCATAATGTCAAGAATGATAAAATCAGCCGAAAAGGATCGAAGGCTTTCTAACACTTCTTTACCTGTACGCGCTTCACATACTTCCATACCATTCTTATTAAGAGAGTACTTTAAAATTTCACGAATTGAATCTTCATCATCTGCGACTAAAACTTTAAACATATTACGCACTCCTCTAGTAAATTAACAAAATTGTTTAAAAAGTTTTGGAACCAGTTTTTACTAAGTCCTCTATTCAAAGTAGCATTGTCCTGATTCACTTATCAAGAGACGATAGATTCATTAAGAAAACACGTAGCAATCAATTTTTTAGGTCTTTTATGCTCAAGTCAAAGTATAAAGTTTGTCTTATTACAGATAAGAACTCTGGTGAATGTTCACCAGAGTTCTTATACAATATCAGTTATTTCAATGAAGAGATGAAATTAGTATAAGAGTTCTTAACTTTCTCATAAGCATTAGTCAGCTGTAGAAAAGGTCCGAACGTAGAACCTTCCTGCTGAACCTGCTGATCATTTTCACCTTCCACTAGCTGGTCTGATTCAGCTTCTTCATCAGCTTGAATTTCTGTATTGGCTTCTGCGTCTGCGTTAGCGTCTGCGTCAATTACAGCAACAGTAGCATTCTCATCTGTTGTTTCGTCAGATTCTACTGCACCATTTTCATTTGTTACGACTTCAGCTTCTGCACCAGCCTGAACCTCTGCATTGCCTTCTGCTTGGATATCTTGACTATTTCCATCTGCACCTTCATCAAGATTCTCTTCTACATCTTCAGTGATTAGAGCAATTTCTTCTTCAAGAGCCTCTGCATCTTCCGTTTCATCTATCACACCGATCGATACCAATTGATCCTCTATATAGAGATCTTGATAATCTAATAGTGCTTCATTTCTATCAAAGATTGATTGATAACGGTCTGTTATTTCCTCAACAATTTCATCGTGTTGGGCATCTAATTGCTGCTCTGTTTCTGCTAGCGCTTCTTCTTCTGGTGCTTCTTCTTCTGCTACTTCATCCTCTGTTGCGTCTTCTTCTGCTGCCTCTTCTTCTGCTACTTCTTCTTCTGTCGCTTCTTCTTCTGCTGCTTCTTCTTCTACTGCTCCATCTTCTGTTGCTTCTTCTTCTGCTGCTTCATCTTCTGTTCCTTCTTCTTCTGGTGCTTCTTCTTCTACTGCTCCATCTTCTGTTGCTTCTTCTTCTGCTGCTTCATCTTCTGTTCCTTCTTCTTCTGCTGCTTCATCTTCTGTTGCTTCATCCTCTGTTGCTTCTTCTTCTGTTCCTTCATCCTCTGTTGCTTCTTCTTCTGTTCCTTCTTCTTCTACTGCTTCATCTTCTGTTCCTTCTTCTTCTACTGCTTCATCTTCTGTTCCTTCTTCTTCTACTGCTTCATCTTCTGTTCCTTCTTCTTCTACTGCTTCATCTTCTGTTCCTTCTTCTTCTTCTGCTTCATCTTCTGTTGCTTCTTCTTCTGCTGCTCCATCTTCTGTTCCGTCTTCTTCTGCTGCTCCATCTTCTGTTCCGTCTTCTTCTGCTGCTCCATCTTCTGTTCCGTCTTCTTCTGCTGCTTCATCTTCTGTTGCGTCTTCTTCTGCTGCTTCATCTTCTGTTGCGTCTTCTTCTGCTGCTTCATCTTCTGTTGCGTCTTCTTCTGCTGCTTCATCTTCTGTTGCGTCTTCTTCTGCTGCTTCATCTTCTGTTGCGTCTTGTTCTGCTGCTCCATCTTCTGTTCCGTCTTCTGGAATTAAGTCTTCAAAATCTTCTTCATCTAAATTTTCACTTTCATCAATTAAGTCACTTAAAATTTCATTCGCTAGCTCATAATCGCCTTGAGCAATTGAACTCATGATCTGCCCTTTTTCAGGTGAGCCTGGAAGAGCTTGGGCCACTTCAGATACAATTTCACCGTGTTTTACATCTTCTCCATTATGTTCATCTGCGGATACCGTTGTTCCCGCAACCAAAAATGTTGCAGCTAACATAGACGTTGATAACACAAACGGTACTTTTCGACTCTGTCGTTTTGATACTTTCTTTTCAGTATTAAGATTACGTTTTACTACCATTTTGTAGTCCTCCTTGAAAATAAGTAATTTTTTTTACACCCAAACCTTATAAGTAATGATTATTTAGTTCTTTGGGGGAACTTCAAAACGACCTCCTTTGAACATTTTGCATTGCCCTCTTTGTGAGGTACAAATTTAGTGTAAATGAAAAATATGATCAAACTATTATCAGAATAAGAAAAATTATGACTAAATTACGATAAACGTTGAAAAGGAAAGATATTACTCCCGTCCATTTACAGCAAAGTTATATTTTCTTGGATTCCACTCTATTCTTTTGGTTTAATAAGTATCATTCCTCACACTCTATCATTATCGATCTGTGTAACGATATTTTTTTACTAATGAGAGCGAGGAAGATTTCTATACTATACACAGCCATAAACAAACAGCCGCCATGCGCGAAGTGACCTTCTTCACGCATGGCGGCTTTCTATTAATTACTATGTTTATAACAAACGATTCTTCCACCCATTCAGGATGAGTTAATTTAAAACAGAAAACTTCCATGATTCCAGCCTATTTGCGCAGTTTGGAAAATAGCCCCTCCAAAACTCCTTTAGGTTTTTGTACCGCACCCTCTAAACGTTTATTAAACTCGTTTTGTGAACGCCATTCTCTTTGCTGTTCGTCCCGCATCATTTGTAATTCTTTTTGTAAGAATTCACTTTTTTGTTTTTCTTGTTCAAGCAATGTATCGAACTCGGTTCTTTGTTGTTCCGTTAACTTTTCTATTTTAGCATTCGTTTTTTGTGCAGAATTCCCTATAACAGAACTGATCACATGGTGGTCCTGTTGAAGCCGGGAAACCGTTGTTTTTAATTCAGACATACTGTTTGTCAGTTGGTTATTCATATCACGAGTCGCCGCCAGTTCATTTGCTAGATACTGTAAGAACTCTTTTAATTGGTTGGGATCATTCGGTAGATTAGCATATGTATCGGGTGCCGATACAGCTGGGGATGTTTGATTGGAGTCTTCTAATCTTTCTTTTTGTTGCTCCATAAGATCTTTTGCTGTATCGTCCAAAGGCCTGTCCGTATCGCGTAACGCTATAAGTGCTTCGATGTCTGATTGAACAAAGATACGCCGATCTGCATCTTTAAAAAATTCATAGCCGTTTCGCTCTAGGATTTGGCCATACTTTCGAACCGTGGGAGTTGCAATCCCCACTTTCTCTGCCACTTCCTTTGTAGAAAAAGACCGTTCATTTGGTTGTATATCATGTCGCATATCGTCTCTCCTTTACTAATCTAATAAATATCTAGGTTTTTTATGGTGAAAATTGCTAGTGTATCGCCCCGCGATATGATAAACATGACCATCCATTTCTAGAGTCGATCTATTGAAATGGCTTTGTTTTATTACACTTTCCCATGCTTTCTTCACCATGCATGCCGCCTGCTGCGACTTCAAATTGTAATCTCTTTTAGATGTATATCGCTTATGTATATCGCCCATTAATTTCTATGTGTGGGATTCTATGTATCGCAATTACTCTTTCAATAGATTCTTCCACTCCCTCTATTTACAGAAGGTCCTACGCTAAATTGTATCGTCCAAAAACTTGTACATATTGCGTAACGCTACGATCACGGTTAGAACGAAGGTATGCCAATTGCCACCCTCTCAGATAAACCTATGCCCATTCACATATCGCTCACTTTGCGCTAGTTTTCCTGTATTGTATCGCCTACCGATACAATACAGGAAAACCTCGAACAGCTGAGGCCATGATTTGTGGGATACACATAGAAGAAGACCCTATGGGTACGAGAGTTACTTCATAAAAAGAAAAGCGCACTACACCCAATTCCACCTAATTAGAGCCCTTCTAAAACGACATTTCCCGGGAAATCATGAGGTAATTCCTCACTAATTGTCTATTAAGTATACCATTATTGTCTAGGTATACGATAGCTATCTCGATAATTTTGTTGCACTTGATATATCGCATGGCGATTTCACATTCTTATGTGATATGAAGCCTTTCGGACCAATCTATAAAGCTATATCGCCTACCGATATGATGGAATCTCAAGTGAAGAGAATGATCCCTTTCCATAGTTATCAAGATTAGAAAAATAGTCATGCAGTTTTTAACAAGCTTTTCATCTGTTATCTCTAATTCAGTGTTTTTATTTGTTATCATCGAAGGTTGTTTGGGGAAAATACCGCTCTCTTTCCATGGACGATTCGCAAGACTCCTCTAGCGAACTAACGCTCTGTGGAGTCTGCATCTTCCAAACAATAGTTTTGTATAAAGGCATTTGGACGGTTTGTTCTTGCAACTGCAGCGATTTGATCGAATGTGGGTACAATTTTGGCGTGGATTAATGAAATAGTTAGAAATACGAATCCATTCAAGGAAAAAAGGTGAAACGGTTGAACAGCGTGAGAATACGGAGTTAGTCATCTAGGGAGTTATCTCAACCTTTTACAGTCAAAATGTATTTATAAATGGACAAGATTAATGAGGGATATACCCATAATGAGACAGACAAATGACTCAATAGAAGAATTGGATGAGGAAGCTTCGGGACGGTTCTCTGCTTCACTTTTAACGTCGACGACAAAATCTACTAAACTTCGGGAAAGAGACAGGGACTAGCAATCAATGTCTAGTCCCTTCCTTTCACCCCACACTTCATAAAAACCATACTGCGATAAATGCATATGCACGCTATCACAATCTTTTCTTTAACTAACCAAACCTCGCTATGTGTAAGGGCTATTCTTCACGCATGGCGAGGTTTACTATTTAAAATTTTCCGATAACCATCTGGTAACACCATTACTCAAACTTTTAAAATGAGGCACAGAACCGTCCCTATGCTTCTTCACACCTATGCTTCCTTATACACCTGAATATGCCATAAATCCGCCGTCAACAGGGATGGTTACGCCTGTTACAAAGCCAGACATGTTGTTGTCGACTAACCATAATAATGTTCCAAGTAAATCTTCGGGATCACCAAATCTTCTCATCGGTGTATGTGTAATAATCTTATTTGCTCTTTCGGTGTGTGAACCGTCTTCATTTGTTAATAGATTTCGGTTTTGATCTGTGAGGAAGAAGCCTGGAGCGATGGCATTTACGCGTACCCCGGTTTGAGCCATATGAACGGCTAACCACTTTGTAAAATTATCAATAGCAGCTTTTGCCGCACTGTAGGCAGGGACCTTTGTCATTGGGGACGGGGCACTCATTGATGACATATTGATGACAACCACATTTTCTTTTTGAATCATTTTCTTTAAAAAGATTTGTGTTGGGTTTACCGTTCCTAAAATGTTCAAGTTAAAAACATGCCCAAATCCTTCACTCTTTAAATCAAAGAAAGTAGAGACGTCCTCTTTTTCCACATCTTCTTGTTGGAAGATTTCATTTGTCGTAATTCCATCTGGGTGGTTTCCGCCGGCTCCATTGATTAAAATGTCACAAACACCAAATGTATCTGTGACGATTTGTTCGGCTTTTTTGATACTTGCAATATCCAGAACATCACAAGAAATCGCTAAAGCTTCTCCTCCAGCTTCTCTAATGCTTTGTTCCACTTCTTTCCCTTTTTCTTCCGTTCGATTAAGAATGGCAACCTTCACTCCCTGTCTGGCCAGTTCCTTTGCCATCGCACTGCAGAGGACACCACTTCCTCCAGTAATTACGGCTACTTTTCCTTTAAGATTTTCATTTAGTGTTAACATAACCCAACACTCCCTTCATAAATTCCCTATTTTTGAAATAAGTCTTCACACTCACTTCTGTCTTTCAAGAGAATCCCAAATTCCCCACATATACATGATTCCTAGCGCACGGTCATTTAACCCATATCCAGGTCGGCATTTTTCGTCCCAAATATGTCTTCCATGATCCGGTCTCACATATCCTTTAAAGTCATTCTCATGATACGCTTTGACGATGTCATAAATATCGACTGTGCCATCCTGAGTTCTGTGGGATGTCTCGATAAAGTCACCATTTTCATATACTCGAACATTGCGGATATGAGCAAAAGCAATGCGATCTGCAAATTCACGAACCATTGCTCCGATGTCATTATTCGGATTGGCTCCTAAAGAACCGCTGCATAGTGTTAAACCGTTGTATGGGTTATCAACAAGACTTAAAAATCGTTGAATGTTTTCTCGGTTAATAATGATACGTGGCAAACCGAAAACCGGATATGGCGGATCATCTGGGTGAATCCCCATTTTAATATCATGTTTTTCTGCAACTGGAATAATTTCATCTAAGAAGTATTTTAAGTTATCCCATAAATCTTCTGTTGTCACATCTTTGTAAGCGTCAAATAACTTAGCCAAATGGGAAAGTCTTTCAGGCTCCCAGCCAGGCATCGTTAATTCAGAGTCTTCACCTATTTTTTTGACTAACTCCATTGGATCAATATCTTTGATTTTCGATCCTTCATAAAAAAGTGCCGTAGAACCATCTTCAAGCTCTTTAAACAGATCCGTTCGCAACCAGTCAAAAACAGGCATAAAATTATAACAGATGACCTTAACGCCCACCTTCGCTAATTTCTCGATCGTTTTTTTATAGTTTTCAATGTATAAGTCCCTTGTAGGCAAACCAAGCTTAATATCTTCATGAACATTTACACTTTCCACAACATCAATATGAAGATCATGCTTATTAGCTTGCTTTTTCACTTCTGAAATTTTATCCATTGGCCATTCTTCTCCAACAGGGACATCATGAAGCGCCCATACTACACCTTCTACGCCCGGAATCTGCCCTATGTGTTTTAAAGAAACACTATCGTTCCCTTCCCCGAACCATCTAAAAACCATTTTCATAAACATCCACTCCATACCATTATTTATCTAGTAGTATTACATTTCTGCTCTTGCTTCTTTAACGAGATCACAATATTGTTTAGCTAAAGATGTGACTTCTTCATAGTTTCCTTTTTTAGCAGGTGCGGCTAAATCACTGCCAATTCCGACAGCAACTGCTCCACTTTTGATCCACTCTTTTGCATTTTCAAGATTAACCCCGCCTGTTGGCATAATCGACACTTGCGGAAGAGGTCCTTTAATGGACTTCACGATGGATGGTGAGAAATGATTTCCAGGGAACATTTTTACGATTTCTGCCCCGTACTCCATCGCCGTTTTCATTTCAGTTACCGTCATACAACCCGGCATGTAAGGAATTTGGTATCGATTACAAAGGATGGCTGTCCCTTGATCAAAACAAGGACTTACAATATATTTAGCACCGGCAAGTATCGCAATCCGTGCTGTCTCACTATCTAAAACGCTGCCGGCACCAACTAGTAAGTTTTTAAACTCAGGCTTTTTCGTCAACATCGAAATAACATCTGCGGCTCCCGGCACGGTTAATGTTACTTCAATCGATCTAATTCCACCTTTCATACTAGCACTAGAAATTTGGATCGCTTTCTCTTCACTTTCTGTGCGGATAACTGCCACGACGCCTGACTCTACTATTTCCATTATAATCTTTGATTTTTGAATCATAGTATTGATAACACCTCAATCTCAGTATTCATCTTTAAAATGTGATCACAACTTTGCGGATGTCATTAGGAGAATTTTCAATTAATGAGATCGCTTCTTTAATCTTTTCTACCGGGAATTGATGTGTCACCATATCTTCTATTCCAAACGTCTTTTCATTGAATAGTTGAATCACTTCCGGAAACTTGTTTGTTTGTAATCGCGAGCCAACGATCGTAATTTCCTTCTTTGTTATCGGCAATTGTGGAATGCTTGAAGGCTTTTCATCAAACCCAAGGACAACAACATATCCAGCAGGAGAAACAATTTCAATAGCATCTTCAAGAGTTTTCGGGATACAAACAGCGTCGATGACGATATTCGCCCCTTCACCGTTTGTGAGATCGAAAACTTGTTCTTTTACATCTTCCTTTATGGCATTTATCGTGACATCTCCCCCCCAAGATTTCGCAAACTCGAGACGATCGTCACTTAAATCTGTAATGATACAAGTGGCTCCTTTTGCCTTCGCCATTTTTAAACAACAAAGACCTATTGGACCAGCCCCCGTAATTAATACAGTGTCTCCCTTTTTCACATTTCCACGCCAAGTCGCCTGTGCCCCAATCGTAAATGGCTCAACTAATACAGACTCTTTCCAATCTAAATCCTGACTCACTTTATGAACTAAGTAATCTGGCATCGCTACGTATTCTTGCATTCCGCCTTCTAGATGAACGCCATATACTTCTAACTTGCTGCAGACATTGGTTCTTCCCGTACGACATGCATAGCATTTCCCGCATGATTCGATGGGTTCAATGACTACTTTATCTCCAACAGCAAGGCCCGTCACATCAGCGCCAATTTCTTCTACTTGACCAGTGACCTCATGCCCAATAATTCTTGGCAGCGTTGCTAATGGGTTAGTACCATGGTAAATATGCATATCCGAGCCGCAAATACCGACCATTTTTACTTTTACTAATACTTGGTTTGCTTCTGATATGACTGGTTTCTCTTTTTCAATAATGGCAAGCTCATGTGCTCCTGTAACTTGAACAGCTTTCATGAAACACTCAGTCCTTTCGTATTTAGTCTAATAAACTCGGTAAATAAAGCGTTAATTGTGGTATAAAAGCAACTAACAATAACACAATAATACTAACTGATAAGAATGGTATAAGAGCAATAGACGTCTTTCCTACCGATACCTTCCCGATACTGGATGCAACAAACAGGCAAACTCCGACTGGAGGCGTTGAAAGTCCAATAATGAGACCAAGAACCATCACTACCCCAAAATGGACAGGATCCATTCCTACTGTTTGTGCTACAGGTAAAAGTACTGGGAACAAGATGACAAGTGCTGCGATCGTTTCCATGAAGGTACCGACAAACAGCAACAGTAAAATAATAAGTAAGATGACAACGACCTTGTTATCCGAAATACTTAAGATCCCTTCTGCCACTAGTTGAGGAATTTTTTCACTCACTAAAATCCATCCGAATAAATTTGCCAAACCAACTAAAATCATAATCGAAGCTGTGCTCTTCATGGAACTCAATAAAATAGATGGAATTGCACTTACTTTAAGACCCCTATACACAAATAAACCGACTATTAACGCATAAACAACCGCAACAATAGAAGCTTCTGTTGGTGTAAAATAACCGCCCAAGATTCCGTACAAAATGACTACAGTCATCATTAACGCCCAAAAAGCATCAATAAATGATTTTCCAATGACGGATAACTTTTGTTTTTCTCCTTTTGGATAATTTCGCTTAACCGAAATAATGTAGACGGCGATCATCAAACCAATACCTAAAATCAATCCAGGAATGGCCCCGGCTAAAAAGAGATCTCCAATGGAGACACTTGCTAACGTACCAACAATAATTAATGGCAATGAAGGTGGAATAATGGGACCAATGGTTGATGATGATGATGTAACAGCTGCAGAGAAGTCAGCGTCATAGCCTTGTTTTTTCATGGCTGGAATTAAAACCGATCCAATACTCGCTGTATCCGCTAGAGCTGTACCGGATATACCCGCAAACCCCATGGAAGATCCCACATTTGCAAGTCCTAACCCGCCACGGATATGCCCTACAACATTATTGGTAAACTCAATAATCTTCTCCGTAATTCCCCCTGCATTCATTAAATTCCCTGCCAAAATAAAGCCCGGAATACACAGAAGAACAAAAGAGTTTAATCCACCAAACATTCTTTGTGGAATAATTGATAAAGAAATATCCGCCATGAACAAGTAGAAGAGCGAAGAGATGCCTAAACTAAAAGCAATTGGAATTCCTAAAAAGATTAATATGATAAACGAAACAAACAGTAAAAGTGCTAGCATTAGGATTCACTCCCTTTTTCGTGCCCCTTAAAATAGTTGATCGTATGGAGTAATGCATAAATTCCAATGAAGAACATCGTAATAAAAATACACGCATGAATGATGGACATGTCAAATGCCATTGTCGCTGATGATTGGCCACGCCCAATTCCGATAAACTTATATCCCCAAAACGCAACGACGGCACTAAATAAAACAATGGTCAAATAGATGAATCCCTCATAAATTTCTCTTGCTCTTTTAGGAAGATAATTAAGTAATAGATCTACATTAATAAATTCTTTGTCTTTTAATGCCAACGGAGCACCAAAGGAAACCGAATATAAAAATAGGAAACGCGATAACTCTTCCGTCCAAACAAAAGTCTGTGGTAAATAGCGGGAAGCAATTTGGATAATAACCACAATGATTAATCCTGTAAAACATAGTATTGTAGCTATTTCCAAGGTGCGGTCTAATAGTTTTGTACTCCTCACTTTACTTCAATCCTTTACCAGTAAATTAGGTACACCACTCACTTCATGATTGTTCGTTTTTTTGATAGTAAGCGGTGTACCTTCTAGATTTTAAGTATGACTATTCTACTTCCAAGATTTGTTCGTAAAGAGAATACTGTTCTTCAGATAAGTTCTCTTTAATAGCAGGTAGCATGGCTTCACGGAATGCATCTTGATCAACATCACTATTGAAGTTCATTCCTTGTTCCGTTAACTCTGCACGATAGTTCTCAAATTCTGCATCAAATAGTTCTTTACCGTAAACTTGAGCCTCTTCAGAAGCCTCTAAAACGCCTTCTTTTAACTCATCAGATAAACCATCGAACTGTTCATTTCCTACCAAAATATAAATCCAAGAGTAAACGTGTTCTGTTTCATTCACATAATCTTGTACTTCGGCAAAACCAGCACTATGAATTAAATCCAGCGGGTTTTCTTGACCATCGATAACACCTTGTTGTAATCCAGTAAACACCTCGGTAAAGTCCATAACTTGCGGTCTTGCACCCGCTGCTTCCCAAACACTTAAGAACAATGGAACGTTTGGTACACGCATACTAAAATCTTCTAAATCTTCAGGTGTCGAGATTGGTTCGTTTGACGTTAAGTTACGTGGTGCACGTGTATGGTAGTAAAGTGGTGTTAAACCAACTTCTTCAACGATCTCATCTTCAATTTGCTGACCGATGTCACCTTCAATCACTTCTACTAAGTGATCTTCCCCTCTAAAAGCGTAAGGTACTGCCATTAGTGCTGCTTTAGGAGACCAGTTTGCCATGGTTTCTCCGGAAATAACTAAGTCCGCCGAACCTGCTTTAATACTGTTGATTGTATCTGTTTCTCCACCTAATTGGTTGTTAGGATAGAGTTCAATTTCAATTTGACCATCTGTATTTTCACTTACCAACTCACTGAATTTCTCAGCTGTTTTATGCCATATGTGATCTTCAGCAGCCACATGTCCGAATTTCCAAGTAATCGTCTCACCTGCTGCTTCCTGACCTGAATCGTTAGTTTCATTAGCTGAATCGTTATTTCCATTTTCCGTATCTGATGAAGATTCATCAGATCCACACGCTGACATAACAAACATTGCTGAAAAAATGACTGGTAAAATTTTAAATTTTCTCATTCTAAATCCCCCTTATATAGTAGATCCTTAGTTGACTAGCTTTTTGGAAACCGACTAACTTTCAGTACGTTCAATCACCTCCCTTGAATAATTCTGCTTTGATAATCATGTTTATCTATCAATAAATTCTTTTTCGCCTAATTTGATAAGAACATCCTCCAAATACGGCAGCCCTTCATTATCACCCTTAATACTTACAACCATGGAGCCAATCGTATTAGCAAACTTTAATGTTCTCTCTAACGGCCAATTATTTAAGACACCGTAGATAAAACCTGCATCAAAGCCATCTCCCGCTCCGACAGTATCAACAACCTTTTTTGGCACAATTGGAGCAGCCTCTATGTACTCCCCGTCATGATAGCCAATGGCTCCTTTATCACCAAGTTTAATGGCGGTATAAGCAATTCCTAACTTCTTACATTCACTAATGATTTCTTTTGGTTCATTCGTTCCAAGTAAGAGCTCTGCTTCTTCTAACCCTGTTAACAAAATATCCACGTGAGGCAAAAACTGAAGTAATACTTAATACTTCTTTCGCTCTTTCTTTCGTCCACATTTTTAAACGAATGTTTGGATCAAACGAAATGAGCACCCCCTGTTTTTTAGCTTCTGAAATAGCCGCATGAATAATCTCAATGCTTTTTTCATCAATATCTGGAAAAACACCTGTAATATGAAGTAATTTAGCGCTTTCAAAATAGATACTTTTAATGCTATCGGGCGATAATGTTAACCGTTGGTGACTGAGAACGATAGTAAAATATGCTTCCTTCTCCACCGTCCATAATTTCTTTAAAATTTAAAGAGGTCGGAAAACCATCGACTAACTTCACTTCTGAAACATCAATTCCCTCTCCACGGACAAAGTTGAAAATATGTTTACCGAACTCATCATTTCCAAGCCTGCTAATCCAACCAGTCTGTAAACCGAGTATCGCGCAGCCAATCGCAAAATTTAACTCTGCTCCGCCAACA
The DNA here is from genome assembly GCF_002886185.1 of Salipaludibacillus neizhouensis. Classification (GTDB taxonomy): domain Bacteria; phylum Bacillota; class Bacilli; order Bacillales; family Salisediminibacteriaceae; genus Salipaludibacillus; species Salipaludibacillus neizhouensis. Next base: position 905,552 of record NZ_KZ614147.1, on the reverse strand, counting down.
ACTTTTCGTTCAAACGATTAAACAAACCTCATGGGTCCCGTTGAACCAGGATTAAACGTAATCATTGCATCGCCTATTGTAATGACATCTTTCACATTGCTTCACTCCTATCATAAAAACGATTAAATCGGATGAACCACTTTAAAAAAATCCGGGTACTTTTTATTTAACTCTTGTCTATCAATGACAACTAAATTTAAATGTTCACGGACAACTTTCTCGACACGCACCTTGTCTTCTGCACGAATAGCATTTGCAATCTCATGGTGTTGAGCGATAACTAAATCCGTATTTAATTCTTCCGATACACTTAAAAATCTTATTCGATTGAAATTAATACTCATCATATTTTGCAGCACATTCCAAATTCGTGTTTTGTTACACCCTGTAAAAATTATGGAATGAAAATCATCATCCAAATCAAAGAACTCTTTATACTTTTTTTCACTAATACACTTTTCTTGTTTTTCTAGGTTAGCTGTAATGCGCTGAAAACTTTCTTCATTAAATAGCTCACATGCTAGCAGTGACGTAGCTACTTCTAAATGCTCCCTCATAAATCTAGTTTCCTCTAAATGATCCAAATCAATTAATGAAACGATCGACCCTTTCTGAGGATACACCGTTATTAAATCTTCTTGAGAAAGTTTTAAGAAGGCTTCTCTCACAGGCGTTCGACTTACTTGTAAACTTTCAGCTATTTCATTTTCACTAATTGATTTACCTGGTAGCATATTTAAACTGACAATTTCTTTTTTCAGAAATTCATATACTTTTGTTCCCATCGAGGTGCTTTTTTTATTTGAAAAATCAATAACCGTCATTTTTTACCTCCAGATTATGAAACGAAGTAAAATTCGTTCGCTTCCATACTTGTATACTAGTATATATTGAAAGCGTTGTCAATTATTTTTTTAGACTTTTCTGGTAAGTTTATATAAAGGAACATTAATAGAATACAAGAGTCCAAGTGGAAACATAGGGACGGTTCTATGCTTCCAAAAAAAAGGTTCTAATGAATCTTCTTGGAAATATGTATGAATGGAGTGTGAGAGTTAAAGAGGATGGAGGATTGATTATGCAGTTTTATTATGGGAATCAGATGCCCCTGCGTGTTCTTGATGAGGCTGAGTTTTGGAAACATCAAGAAGAGGAACATACGGTAGTTATTAGAGAACTTGTCGTTAATCTGGAACAGGAATATGTAGAGGCATTAAAGGAATGGGAAAAAGAATTCGCAAAGGCTCACCACCAAGTAATAAGATATATTGAAACGCTCAACCGTTCGGGGGGACAAGTTTCTCAGCAACTCTATCAGGATATTTTACAGCTTACCTCCTTTTGCTTACAGCAGAGTGAACAATTTATTCAGTTTTGCCGGACTATTATGGAAGAAAGTGAACCTATCCGTACCAATCCAACAGCCAAAGTGGTTTTGAACCATATTATTGTGGAATCAGAATATTTTATTGGAGTTGGACAGACGATTTTGTATCAGCAGTGAAGGTTGTTTGGAAGAATTACCGATCGGTCTCTGTGGGAGGCTAACCTAAATCGTTTTCTACAGAAGACTATTATCGGTCTCAAGCAACAATAATAAAGTTCTACAACCTCGTTACAATTACCGAACATTTGTTCTTGTATTACTCTTTGAAATATTATAAGATTACATAAGAAGAGAGTCGATGTATCCATTATTAACTTACTAAAGACGTGATTGTATTAAACTATAGTCTGAATTTCTAGCCAGTGCTATACAATACCCAAAACAGGGTATAGTATTAGTATCAAATACTAAGAAGGAAGGTGAGCGAAGCATGACCAAAAATATAATTGATATTGCCGCTGCCATCCACCATCTTTATCAGAAAGTTTTCCAAGAAGATGATTTAACTGAAATGAAAATGCACAAATTACTTTATTTCGCCCAAAAAGAGCATTATAGAAATTTCGGTCAATGGTTATTCGATGATGACTTTGAGGGATGGATTCACGGTCCAGTTAATAAGAAAGTAAGAAATGCTTTTAAATCACTTCATGAGTTCGATATTGATTCTTTAGATCTTAACGAAGAATATACCATCAGGGAAGTAGTACACGAATATGGAAAACACTCTGCAGGTGTATTAAGAAATAAGAGCCATGATGATTTTGCTTATAAACGTTCAAGGACAAACTTGTCTGAAGATGACCCAGGTCAAAATATTATGAATAAGGAAGATATTCTATTTGATATTCAAGAAGAAGAAATTGAAAATGATTCAGAGTCTCTTTGTTGATTTGAGGTGTGTTAGGTTATGGACCCTAGGAAGAACGTAGGTAATATAGTTAAGGCTTTAGAAAAATTCTATAACACTAGGACAGGTTCAATGGACGTTAAGGCCAGACCTGTACTTATAATTGGTTGTGAGGATACATTTCATAATCCATTAAACATTGATTACGAGATTTTACCTTTTAGCGAGATTTGCAGTTTTAAACCTGACATAAACTACGATATACATATAGATTCTAATACTATTAAATTGTACAATTTAACTAAACAATGCTATCTTCGCAGTCACAAGACTAGCTGGATTCATTCTAAGAATATCAGACTAGAATCTCCTATATGTAATCTATATGAAATAGATTATGAATTGTTTCAAAAAATTCTCGAGTTAAATAATCAATGGAATTACACTAGAACTTGTACCTACATAGAAGGGTTTGGTAATTAATTTTTAAAGTGGAAGATAAGATTCCCTGCTTACCTCTAGATAGTGAATAACAAATGATCGCTGGTTTTTTTTACCTTCTCATTCAATCATCCTTCCTTATTCGACATTTATTATTTCACACACCAGGCACGAGTACATCAAATTTCCCCACCAAAGATAGCCATATTCTGCCGGTCAGGACCAAATACTTGCCCGTTCCATTTCAGTATGGTCTCTACAAATCCGAGAGGCAACGTGTATCTTCCAGCTATACTCTGATACGCTTCGAGCTCATATGTGCCGTCCCTGTTAAAATCAACTTTTGATCGTAATAAGTTCAGATTACTCTCATCTGTAATCCTAAACCAGTAATCACTTCTCTAAATAGCTTTTAACGCATCCAAATCTTTTGCACAAGCTTTTTTAAAAGTCCCTGCCACCAGTTTTCCTAAATAATTTCGATAAGCCAGTGAGTCCTCTGATCTCACCATCTAAAGTAACTTCCGACTGACCACCTGACGATGCGATTATGTATATTAACAAAAATTCACCTTTGCCTGTTGTTCCTTTTGTTCCATCGCAGCGAAATACAATTTTATCTGATTCATGTAGTTCCACAACTTCAAAATGTTCAGAAGCCTCTTTTCCAAACATCTTTTTAGTTTCCATCCACTGACTTTCCACCTGCAACGCCCCCTCATCCAATCGCTCGATTCTTACCAAGCCTTGCATCCAGTTCTTCGCGGAGTCAAGACCAAGCAAACCCGTGTAAGCCTTTTCTTTTGAAACCCCATAAACGAACCTTGCTAGTATGCTATACTCTTAGAAAAAAGGTTTATAAGGGGAAAGTTCGCTTGAGTATTCGTTTTGAAGTGTAAAGAACTACCCCCGCCATGCGTAAAGCGTTCTTCTTCACGCATGGCGAGGTTGCTACGTATTCCTTTACTGTTGTACCGATAACCTTATAAAAACCAGCGACTATCACCATTACTTAAGCCGTGAAAATGAAGCAGAGAACCGTCCCCTGCCTCGTTAAAAAGCTGTTTTTAGAGACGATAAGAAGCACCAATGAACACAATTCAATTGATAGATAGATGACTCACCTTAATTGCCAGCTGAGCACACAAAACGGGATATTGTGATTTTACATATAGGCTTACAAAATGGTTAATTTCATCTGAATTCGAGAATGCTACCTAAACACAGCTTTACAAACAAACAGCCATGCGTGAAAAGTTCTTCACGCATGGCTGTTTTCTAATTATTGCTATATCTATACCATAGTTTTATTCGACAAAATTCGGGTATTGACACACGCGTCAGGATACAACAACTCTATCAAATACAATTAATGATCCTTTCATCATCACCAATAAAAATAAACTAAATCCAAAAAACGGAATCAAGCCAGGTATTATAGTAAATAGTAAATAGATAAGGGTAACGAGTGCAAGTAAGATAATGGTGACAAATGGATTCACAAACAAACACAAAAATGCATTTTTAAAGAGCGAACCAATTTTCATTTTAAATTGTACATACATTGGTAATAAATAGATGAGCGTTGCCACAAATAAGATAGATATGAGTAAAAGCGGATAATAAGTGAGACGAATCCATTCGTTCTGAATTACCTCTGCAATAGATAGATTAATAAACAATATGCTCCCGATAAAAAGGATGATAAGTCCCAATAAATTGCTTTTAAAAAATTCTTGCTTGTATACTTTCCAAAAATTCTTCGTGATCGCTATATCACTATATCCGTTAAACCATTTTCTGAAGATCCAGAAACCAGCAATAATGGCGGGAAAAAAGCCAAACACAACGAACCCTATTAAGGTGAAAACAATCATTAATAGATTAATATATGCTATCCGGGTAATCATATCTGCAACTCGATAAATTCTTTCTATAGCAAATGATTCCATCCCTTATTACACCTCTCTTAGCTTTTCTATTCTTTAACTGAACCAAGCGTAATACCATGAATAAAGTAACGCTGTAAAAATGGATATACTACTAACACAGGAATCATCGCAATAAATATTTTGGCAGCATCCAGCGTTTTATTGGACATCTCACTCAACCTTTTATATTGATCCTCTGTCATCACAGATGGGTCTACAGAAACTACTAATTGTTGAATATACGTTTGAAGAGGATAAAACTCTTCTCTTGTCATAAAAATAAGCCCATATAAAAATTCATTCCAGTGATAAACGATACTGAATAATGAAACTGTTGCCAACACAGGAATAGATAGGGGTATATATAACTTAAATAAGATATACCATGGTCCTGCACCATCAACCAATGCCGCTTCCTCTAATGATTTAGGTAGATTACGGAAAAAGTTGATTGTTAAGATAATATTGAAAACAATTGTTTGCGCACCACCAACTAGAACAAGAGCCCAAACACTATTCATTAGATTAAGTTGTTGTACAGTGAGATAAAGAGGAATTAGACCACCATTAAATAACATTGTAAATATAACCGTCCACATTATTACATTACGTCCCCTGAAATCTTTTACAGATTTTGAAAGAGGATATGCCATTAAAGGTACCACAATAAAGTTCAATCCTGCGCCCAAAACTACCCGCTGAATAGAAATCCAGAATGATTTAAAAAATTGCGTATCTGAAAGTAATTGTTGATAGGACGTCAGGTTAAAATCAACTGGCCATAAAGAAATAATTCCCGCCGCCGCCGCTGATTTTGAGCTAAAAGATACAGCCAATGTATACCATAATGGTAAGATACATGTAAATGCAACGGCACATAGAACAACGATGATTATGATATCGAAAATTCTTGAAGATAAAGATTTACTTTTAATCATTGCAAAATCCCCCTTCCTTAAAAGATCCTATAGTCCGTTAACTTATATGCTAAATAATAAGACAAGCTAATTAACATAAAACCTGCTACTGATTTCAATAATCCAACTGCGGTTGCTAATTCATATTGAAGATTAAGGAGACCTGTACGATATACCCACGTATCAATAATATCTCCCGTTGAGTAAACGAGAGGGTTATATAGGTTAAAAATCTGGTCAAAGCCTGCATTAAGAACATTTCCCAAACCTAATACAGCTAATAAGACAGCTGTTGTTCGAATACCAGGAAGTGTCACGTGCCAAAGCATCCGCATTCTGGATGCACCATCTATTCCTGAAGCTTCATATAACGCTGGGTTAACCCCAGTTAAAGCAGCTAAATAAATGATCGTATTAAAACCAAACTCTTTCCAAATATCACTTCCCACTACTAAATAAGGAAATAATTCTGCTTTACCAAAAAATAGAATTGGTTCAATACCAAATATTCCTAATAATCCATTAATCGGACCTTGATAAGCAAAAATATCTAATAAAACACCACCAAGGATTACCCAAGATAAAAAGTGAGGCAAATAAACGATAGTTTGAATCGAACGTTTGAATCTCACATATCTTATTTCATTTAACATTAACGCAAATACTAACGGAACAATTAAATTACCTACTATTTTCATAACCGCAATGAAAATAGTATTAAAGAAGATGATCGGTGTATCATTTAATTGGAACATATACCTAAATGTATCTAATCCAATAAATTCAGATCCAAATACGCCTCTACCAGGATTAAAATCTTGAAAAGCTATAATGATCCCAAACATAGGGATAATGCTAAATATAAATAACCAAACAAGACCAGGAGCCATCATCAAATAGTAGTGTTTGGCAAAGCCTTTAAATTTCATAATAAACTCTCCCTTTTGCTCAGTCGTTTATTACTAGAAAGGCGCCGAAGAGCTTCGACGCCTTTTTATTAATTTACTGATTCTGCTACTTCTTCTGTAATTTGATCTCCTCCCTGTTGCTTCCAATCTTCTACGAATTGATCAAATGTATCTAATGGTGCAGCTCCTGTTATAATTTTAAGGAATGTTTCATCTTCTAATTTTTTCAAGTTGACCCAGCGACTTTCCATTGTATCTGTTTGATAATAGATTAGACTTTTTACTCCTTTGATTTCAGAGTCTACTAACGGCGCTGTACCAACTAGAGCTGAATACGCACGTGTGAAGTGATTAGAATCGATATTCCAATATTCGATATTCATGTTATCGTACGGTTCTAGCTTCGCATCAAAGATCGTGTCCACGTCTGTATGAATTAATTTATACGATGGCATATCATAAAAATCTTCAGGTTGTTTCGTACCATCTAATACTTCTCGTAAAGCGACTGTAGTTACTTCCATCTCATCAGCTGGTGCATACACAAGTCTTATTGGATAGTAACCAGGACCGCCTCCACCTTCCATAGCATCATGTTCAGATTCATGGGCAACTAAATTATTCAATATTTTCATAGCTGCTTCTGGGTGCTCATATCCTTTTCTTACTACTACATAAGAATTTGTTGGAGTCATTAAATGCGGTGTATAATCGCCATTTGCATCTAAAGGCGCGGCATAGGACTGCCAGTTCGCATCTGGATTTTGCCTAATAGCATCTGTTATTGGACCATAAGGCATCCAGAAAGGACCAGAAAAGATACCGGTCTTACCACTAATAACAGATTCTGCAGAATCCTCACGTACACCCATCTCTCTATCGATTAGTCCCTCCGCATACATATCTCTTAGTGTCCCTAACGCTTCTTTTGTTTCCGGCAAAATAGATCCATACACAGGTTCACCATCATCTTCTAACCAGTAACCTGGGTAAGAATGTAACGCAGAGAAAATTCCATCAAAACCATACAAATTATTGGAAGACTCTAAGAAGTTGGCATATAATTTATTGCTAGCATCTGGTCCTGCTATGCCAATCGTATCATCCTCACCATTTCCGTCAGGATCTTCTTCTACAAACGCTCTTGCTACCTCTTGTAATTCTTCCACCGTTTTAGGCGGTTCAAGACCTAGCTTATCTAACCAATCTTTTCTTATCCACAGATTATGGACACCGTCTGCACTAGCTTGTGCATTTGGAATCGCCATTATCTTTCCATCAAATGTGACACTATCAAGTGCTACGCCACCTGTGCTTTCTATTATTTCTTTTATTGCTGGAGATGCATAGTTTTCAAAGACTCCTGTTAAGTCTGCTAATTGATCGGCCTCAACCATTTGACGCAGTTCTATAGGTCCTACTACCATTGCATCTGGTATATCATTACTTGCAATTGCTAAACTTACCTTTTGATCGTAGTTTGAAGGTGAAGCTGTAAATGCATGTTCTACATCAATATTCAACATCTCTTTCACGTGACGCGTATACTTATTATCTAGCGGTGTATCTCCATCCGTTAACGATGTATCTGTTGGATCAACCTCTTGACCAATCGAGATAGTTATTGCTTCTTCATACGCACCAAACGGATCTGCATCTTTCCCATCATTGCTCGGTTCTTCTGTTCCGTTTTCCTCTGAATCATCATTACTAGCAGTCTCACTCGAGCAAGCTGCTAGTAGTAAGAGCAATAATAATACGACGAATGCAACAAATTTCCCTTTTAATTTCATGTTAAACCCTCTCTTCTTTTAGAAGTATTAGTACTATATCAATAATAGCACCAATGAAAGCGCATACAATGGGGTGGGTGTCCTCAATTTCACGGAGTTAAATGTTTCATTTTTCTGATAATTATTGTTAACGATTACACATAAAGAACATATATCTTACTTTCACAGAACATTTTCATACCCTTACTTTATTTCTCCTGAATTGGCTGGGTAGAGAACCTGTTGATTTCTTAAATACTTTACTAAAGTACTTAACATCTACATAGCCAACCTTTTCAGCAATGATAGACACCTTTTCATTTGTATATAATAAATAGTTTTTCGCCTTTCTAATGCGAGCAATTCTCACATATTCATTAAATGTATTTCCTATAACGTGCTTAAAACAAGTAGAAAAATAACTTCTACTCATATTCACATCCTTAGAAATTTCATTTGCAGTAATCGACGTATTTAGTTTTTTTTCAATAATTTGAATTGCCATTAACACACTAGCCGTGGTGTCATCTGATAATGATGTATGAAAAAGCTTCTTATTAATTTCTTCTTTCGTTTCTTTAAACCAATTTTCTAATACCACCCACGTATCAAGGTTTATAGGTGAAAAAATGTCAATTTCCAGAATGTCTGCATAAATACGTCTGCATTCATGCATGGTTAAAAGGATTAATTCATACAGTTTGTTTTTTGTTAGTTTTAATGCTTTCAGATCCTCTAAGGTTTGAGTTAATAGTTCATTACTATGGCACCATCTTAAAGAGATTAGCTCTTCCTTTTGTTTTTTTATTGCCTCTTCGGAAGATTTCTGTATAAGAAAGTCGTTATAATTTAAAACAAAGGTGTTCAACTCACCTCTTTTCTCTACTTCATAGAACAAAATAGAGTCTTTATATCTTCTGAAGAAATTATCCAGTTCTTCCCATTTAATTAGGTGATCACTTACAATTTCTACTAACAATACTTGTTCATTAGGACTGATTAATGCAGATAGCTGCTCTTCAATTGGCAAATTCCCCTCAAAATACATACTGTTTAATCCAAAAATATTCAAGTTTTCGATGCTTTCCAGCTGATACAACGCTCTTTGATATTTATCGATATCTTGATCCGTTATTAATATATTTCCTTTGCGAATACCAGTTTGATCATTTATACCAATTGATGATATAGTATTTGAATCATTCTTAATTCTGTCTTGAATTCTCTGTAAAGTTTTATCCATATTATCACTATCAAGTTCTACTTTTGCAATATAATCAATCGCCCCTAGGCGCATTGCTTCCTGGATATAGTCAAATTCACGATGTAACGATAGGACAACAATATACACCTTCGAATATAGTTCCTTAACCTTACGAATCAATTCAGTTCCTGACATTATCGGCATCGCTAAGTCCGTTATAATTAAATCTACTTCTTGCTTTTCTAAAAAATCTAAAGCCTGTTCCCCGTGTTTAGCATCGCCGATAACTTCCATATCAAAAGCTTCCCAATTAAAAGATGCAATCAAGTTCTTTCGTACCAATTTGTCATCTTCTACTAATAAAACTCGGATCATCTTATTCCCCCCAATATGGTATAAATATAAGCACACGAGTTCCTTTATTTGTTTCACTTTTTATTTTAATCCTATCAGCATTACCGTATGTCCGTTCCAAAATCCTTTTTACATAATTTAAACCTATACCCATCCCTTGCTTCTTTTCTTCGATTAAATCTGTATGCAATATCTGTTGAATTTTTTCTTCCGTCATACCTCGCCCATCATCTTTAACTTCTATTATAAAATCATTCTTCCCTAGACGGATACTTACTTCAATCTCTCCTTCATCCACTAATCCGTGATAAATAGAATTTTCTACTACTGGTTGAAGAATAAATCTAGGGACAGGTGTATGGATCTGTTGTTCACTTATAAAAGTCTCGATTTTATAAGTGAAATCGTATCTGATTTGTTGCATTCTCAAATACTGTTCTACACTTTCCAATTCTTCTTTCAACGTAGAAAGGTGCCCAAGTTTCCCCATATTATAGTACAAAATTTTATTTAGTGAAGACAGTAAGTGAATTACTTCCTCTTTCTCTCCAGAAACGGCTAGCCATCTGGCAGTATCTAACGTATTCATTAAAAAATGAGGATTAATTTGATGCATTAATTTTTCAATTTCTAAGTCAGCTCGTTTTATTTCTTTTTGTTCAATTTCTATGATCAACGTTGCAATTTGTGTTCGCATACTTCTAAATTGATTGGTTAACTGCACAAACTCCGGAATCGAAGTTTGAACAATTTCCGAGTGGAAGTTGTTATCTCCCATTAGTTTAATTTCACTTTTAAATTGATTTAACGGTTTATATAATGTTTTCCATAATAACAGACCAACTACTATACTTATAAAAATAAATAAGAACACAAAGTAAATCATCGTCATAATCCATTGATTCATTTCCAGATTGTACTGTGAAATGGATATTAGTGATACGATACTCCATCCACGTTCGGTAGATTCTTTAAACCAATAATACCCATCTTTCGTTCCATAATTATGCTCTGAATCGTCCGGAAATCTCTGATTAACGGAAAAAGTATCTTGTTTCTCTGAATAAATTATCCTATTATTTTGATCCAAAATAATATAGCTCGTATCATTGATAACATTATCTGATTCTAATATATTCTTTGTAAGGTCTAAGTTTGATTCTATATATAAATAGACATCTTTAGAGTAATTAATAGATAGCTCCCTAACTGTTGAAAGCACAAACTTACTATTAAATCTTTCCAAACTTAGATGTGGCCCAAAATTGTCAATTTTATATCCTTTTATTAAGAGCGGATCGTTTCTCAATTGAAACTCATCTTTTGTCCAGTGACTATTAAACAGATACTCTTCGTCATCTTCAATATAAATTAACGATAATCCAATATTTGGATTACTAAATGTAATCGTATTTAGTTCATTTTTAATCTCATCATACACACTTGCTTTTTCAAAAGAATCCTCTAATTCTAAATAGGTTAGAAGCGAGTAATTAATATTATCCGAAAAATCCACTTGTTGTGACACATAATTCATATCATCAATTGTATTTTCAAGGGTTAATCTTATTTGATTTAAATTGCTACTAAAACTAGAATGTAATTTATTAGTCAAAATAGAAGACATAGTAAAGTATGAGAAAATAACTGTAAATAAAAGAGGGATAATAGTACTTACTCCAAATACTATGGCTATCCTGCGTTTCAAGCTAATTTCATTAAATTTATATATCATTCTTTTTATTTTGATCACCTCAGACTATAAAAACGTTTTTATATAACAAAACAGGAATCAATTCCATATAGCGTCGAGACAATATGTTTTGCTTCTAGGTTAGGAAGAACTGTGCCATCTTTTGGAGATGGCATGACTTTATTGGGTGAAGTAAATCGAAGAATTGACTAGATCTTTAAAAATTTTTACTTGTGAAATGGTACCTGATATTTAAACCAGTCAAAGTCGGCTTCGATCGCACTCCCCGCCATATCCTGACAGCATATTCCTACCATTGCACCCTTAAACCAGCCCTGGTCACATGCCTCGTCCGATAAGATGCTAGCATCCATTTCTGGTCCTACCTTTTTATATCTTTGTCTATCAATGGAGTATAAGAATTGTAGTTTATGATGGTCAACGATTACTTTTAAATATATTTCATTTCCTCTGACCGGTATGAATTTTATTGGATATTCAATTTTTCGGTTCTCACTCTTAATTATACTTATACATCGACCAAGATCTTCATCAAATGTGACATGTAAGTAATAAAAATTTTCAACATCATAAAGGCAAACTAAACCTGCCATCTGTTTAAAATTCTTAGGTATAAACTCAATCTTCGTTTCTGCTTCAAATTCAAATTCTGTCCATCTTCTTGCAATTAAGCTTTGGTTAAATCTCGAGGATAAACCATCTCTTCCATATAGACGAAGGTATCCTGGTCTTTCAGTTAGCGAATAATTCTCTTCCGTTAATGGATTGCGTAAGCTCTGAAATTCTAAATCTAATTCCGTTTTGTCAAAATCATCAATTGTAGATTTTCTTTCGATTGGCTGTTCCTTATTGTCCAGCTCAACAACTACCTCAGGAAGACTTGTACCATTTGATAAACGAAGCCATCCATCTTCAGTCCAATATACTTTCTGTAAGGCTGTTTCTCTGCCAAGAGTATATCTTCTTTTTGCAGGAAGTTTCTTATGGTTATCTGGATTCTTTACGTTTAAAGGTCTTCCACATAAATGAACCATATACCAATCGCCATCAGCTGCTTGTACCAGATCAGCATGACCTGCTTTTTGTATGTTATGTTCAGGATTGTTCCTTGAAGTTAATATCGAATTATTATTCTCATAAGATTCATAAGGTCCCCAGATGCTTTGAGAACGCAATATTACTTGTCCATGCTCCTCGCCTGTTCCTCTTTCCGCAGCAAACAAATAATAAAATTCTCCACGCCTATAAATATGAGGTCCTTCCAAATAACCATGTTCACCTTGATAGATATCTTTTAGTTCACCAACCATTTTTTGTTGTTTAGGATCATATTCCTGTAACAACAGCCTCCCGCCGTATTTTTGCGGAACTCGATGATCTGTAACCATACTGATGATATATTTCCTTCCATCAGTATCATGAAACAAAGACGGATCAAATCCAAAGTTATTCAAAGCAATCGGCTCCGACCACGTTCCTTCAACACTTTCTGCCATAACAAGAAAATTCTTTGTATCTTGCATATTACAATAAAAAGACGTTACAACCGTGTACACTAAATAAAAAATTCCATTATCATATGTCAAACATGGAGCCCAAATTCCTTGAGAATCTCCTACCCCTGTCAAGTCCAATTGAGACTTTCTATTTAATGGATAAGGTAGAATCTCCCAATTTTTCAGATCTTTTGAACGATGTAACCTAACTCCAGGCCACCATTCGAAGGTAGAAGTTACTATAAAGTAATCTTCTCCCACCCTAACAATCGATGGGTCTGGGTGAAATCCTTTTAGTATCGGATTTTCTATTTTCATTTTTTTGCTCCCTTCCTTCATATGTTTTTTAATTTTTCAAATAATTTACCTCCTTCTATTACTTACATAGATTTACATTATAGTTGGAAACCCTTACTTTTAATAGTGTTTCTTCACTTTTGTTTCTACTGGGACAGAGGTGGTGGGACATAGGGACAGGTACACTGTCCCATTTTCATTTCCAAATGTGGCTAGGACGAGGTGCCTGTCCGGGGGGATTACTAAAAAAAGGAGGAGTATGGATGATCCGGGTTAAATGTCCCGTCCACATAACCATTAACATAAGATTCTTGTTACAAATCTGTTGCTAGATCTGAAATTTTGTAAAGTGATCTGTTTCCCTTGAGTTTACTAACTCACCACAACCTAAGCAAATCCAACAGACAGGGGTACGCAGAGGGTGACAAATGGCAATCTGTCCCACTCGCTTGATTTCAACCTGAAAATGGGACGCAGAAACCACTGACCCCTTGTCCCTTGTCCCTTGTCCCTCAAACAAACTATCATACGTGAAGAACTCTCACGTATGACAATATTCTAGTTATATCTATAAATATATAACCCCACTATCTTCTGTTTTTATCCATAAACACAACCTCACTTTCCAAACCTTTGTCTTTGTTCTTTTACAAGTAGACAATAAATGAAGACGACATCTGAGGGATTATTTTAACTCCATTCGGCTCAATATTCCACACCCCATCGGAAACGCTTTCAATTTTAGAGTGTCCTTTTAAAAATAAAGTGATTTTCCTCTGATGAAGACCATGATCAATATTCAGTTGCTCTCCTCGTCTTTTCACGGTAATACTGCCAAGTAATTCCCCGTTTTTATCAGAAATTGATTTAGATATTTCTGCCCCATCAGCTATCTCATATAAATGAAAGGTTACATTCTCGGCGTAATCATAATCTGCATAGTCTTCATTGGCACCAATAGGTAAAATACTATTTTCTCTGACAAAAAGCGGCATATGAAAGTAATTATTATACTCTTTGAACCACGCCCCTCCTTTCTTCACTTCTCCAGTTAAAAGATGGGTCCACTTTCCATTGGGTAAATAATAATGACTCATCCCTTTCTCATTAAATATAGGAGCAACCATGATAGTGTCACCAAGCATATATTGCCGATCAAGAGTTTCACAAGCTGCATCGTCTGGGAACTCTAATATCATTGCCCTCATTACAGGGACACCCGTATGGTGATTTTCTGTAGCCGCTTGATATAAATAAGGCATTAACTTATTTTTTAATCTCGCAAAATATTTTGTCACTTCTACTGCCTCTTCATCAAACATCCAAGGTACGCGATAAGAGGAACTACCATGTAACCTACTATGACTAGACATTAATCCGAATGCTGTCCATCTTTTAAAGACATCCGGACTCGCTTTATTTTCAAAACCTCCAATATCGTGACTCCAATAACCGAATCCAGACATCGTTAAGGACAATCCCCCTCTTAAACTTTCAGCCATCGATTCATATGTTGAGTCACAATCTCCCCCCCAATGAACTGGATATTTTTGTCCTCCCGTTGTAGCAGACCGTGCAAAAACGATCGCTTCTTTCTCTCCTAGTTTTTCCTTTAAGACGTTAAAAACCACTTCGTTATACAAATATGAATAATAATTGTGCATTCTTTCTGGATCAGATCCATCTGAATAAATAACATTAGTAGGGATTCTCTCTCCAAAATCCGTTTTAAAACTATCCACTCCCATATCAATTAATTCTCTTAATTTGTCTCCAAACCACTCGCAAGCTTGGGGATTCGTAAAATCGACAATTCCCATCCCTGGCTGCCACAAATCCCATTGCCACACTTCTCCGTTAATTTTTTTAAGTAGATACCCATTTTTTTTAGCTTCGTCAAATAACTTTGATTTTTGTGCAATGTATGGGTTTATCCAGACACAAATCTTTAATCCTTTTTCTTTTAACCTCTTTAACATTCCTACTGGATCCGGAAAATTTTCTGAATCCCATTCAAAATTGCACCATTCCATCTCTTTCATCCAAAAACAATCGAAATGAAATACACTAAGAGGAATCTCTCTCTCTAACATTCCATCTACAAAATGATTAACCGTTTGTTCATCGTATTTTGTCGTAAAAGATGTTGACAACCACAAACCGAATGACCACGCAGGAGGCAATGCAGGCTTACCGGTCAAAGCAGTATAGCGACCCAGAACATCTTTAGGTGTAGGTCCATTAATAAAGTAGTAGTCTAAATACTCACCCTCTACACTGAAATTCACTTTCGAAACCACTTCTGAACCAACTTCAAAACTAACGTTTTCCGGATGGTTAACAAAAACACCGTATCCTTTATTACTTAAGTAAAATGGCACATTCTTATAAGCCTGTTCAGAACTTGTTCCTCCATCTTTATTCCAAATATCAATACTTTGACCATTCTTCACAAAAGGAGTAAAACGCTCACCTAGACCATAGAACTGTTCTCCAACACCAATATTAAGTTGTCCTTGCATATACGATTTTTCGTCTTTATCTTGAATCCAAGCCAACCCTCTCGACCCTTCGAAAGTTAATTCTCTATCTTCATCCAAAAACATCATTCCAAAGTTATCGATATTTATTTTTAAATTTAAACTACCACTACTAAACTTCACGTTATTATCGCTTTTTTCTATAATACTATTTACATGATCGTCTGCAATCTTAAAGTTCGGTTGCTTCTCACCATCATTCGAGAAATGCCAAGCTTGAACTCGTATAACATTTTCTGCTGGTGAAGTAACATTTATACTTATCAAAGGACCTGATAAAGTATCTCCCCTTGTATTTTGATGATTGCAATGGGCGTATAATAATAGGGAATTTTCATTTATTTTGATATCTTGAACTGCTTTAGGATTATTTATTTTAACACCATTTTTTGTCATCCAGTTTCCGTCATTAAATTTCATACTTCCACTTCCTTTTTAAATTTGATAACTAAATTGTAAGGGTAAATTTTTTTCTAATAAATCCGCTTATACCAGTTATTTCGACACTCATAATATAATCATAGCTTCATTAACAAGACTCTCTCACAAAATGACTATCGTACATCATTTTTGTTAAAAAATAATAAGGATGATGAAATACTCCTCCCCTCTTGTTGGTAACGCTTATATTTTTCGACAAATACTTACGTCCATTTATTAAAAATCAATTCTTGGTTATCTTCACGTCTAATAAATAACCAAGAAATATCAACTTTTTTAATTTGCGTTTCACATTTGACTCAAATAAAATAATCCACTATACATAAAAATCAACATTTTCTTTCATCACAATCTCCAGCTTACTTTTTATATCACTCGGAAAAGGTCTTCCATCACTAAACGCAAGGTAATTAAACAATTGAATTAATGTGTAATAACCTTGACCGATAGGATCTTGATTAATAGTTGCACTAATAACCCCACTTTTCAAATGCTTAACCATCTGAAAGTTAAGGTCGTGACCAACAACGATCAAATGTTTAGTAGAGGAACTAGATAAATAGTCGGCGAATTCAAATATTTCAGCGGTGGAAACATAGACCGCATCCACTTCTTTGAGGATGTCATTCGGTAGTTTCAGAGAATTATTTGGGCCCAATATCGAATATGGACCAAACACTTCAATCTTAGAAAAGCCTGAAGCGACGTCAAGAAAACCTTCATTTTTTTCTCTTGTTTGAAAATCATTCGCCTTTCCTAAAATAGCAACTTTACCTTCTTTTTTTGTGAATTTACATATTAATTCACCGGCGAGTCTCCCTGCTTCACGATAGTTTGCACCAACATGGAATAGCCTGTGGCTTTCTTTTACATCCATATTAAACGTACAAATCTTAATTCCAAGGTCGATGCCATAGTTAATCATTTCTGTCACATCTTCTTCCCCTGCAGAAATAGCAATACCATGATAATTCCCTGAATCAATGATCTGTTTTAAAAATTCTTTAGCCGATACATTTGGAGGAGAAGACCGGTAAGTATCGACTCTTAACCCATAATCCTCGATTTCGTCAATCGCTTTATTAAAACCAGTCGTTACTTGTTCCCAAAAAAATTTAATATATCTCGGATAAATTAAAGCTACACGATAACTATTTTTTTTGGATAAAGAACTTGCAAATTTATTAGGTTTATAGTTCAGTTCTTCAGCTTTCTTCACGACCTTGTCATATGTTTCTTGTTTCACGTTACCTCGATTGTTTAATACTCGATCTACAGTAGAAATGGATAAACCTAACTCTTGCGCAATTGTTTTTCCTGTTACTATCAGACTCATTTTTAATGTTCTCTCTTTCATTTAACAATTTTTTAATTATTATGACCATCGTACATCATTTTATTTTTATAATCAATTCCTTATTTTTCAATTATTCAGAATTATTTATTCAGTTACTTACTTTCCGTGTATATATCCAATAACTCTCTTGAAAGTATTTAATCATTCATTCAAAAATAACCTTTACTAGAAATATCTCAAGTAATAGTTAACCATACAATTCTGTTATTGAATTGTATGGTTATTTAGATTAAGCTATCTAGTATTAATTAAATTATTGAAGCGCTCCCTTTTTATTTGCAGTTAATTATAAAAATATCCAGAATGTCTTCCCCCTCCCTTGAATAGTTCAACTGAAGTTACAACATTTTATGATTCAAAACGGAGGTATGATTTTATGTTTGAAAGCGGTTTAATTAGTTATATTATTATGTGGTGCGCCAATACAACATTCGAAAAAGTCCATTTTAAAATCTAAAGACTATATTTGGGGTGAATCCTCGTGCGTAAAGTTTCTAACTTACTTTGCTTATAGTTACTCAAAAAAAAGCCGCGATGGTTGGCTTTTTTTTCATTAGACTACGCCATATGAAAAATCACCTAAACCCTAAGCAATCTTCACGTTTAGGTCGCTTAGTTGCCTAAAATACTAATTTAAAATCAAGATAGAATCATATTCAAAATACTTCGATGAATCAAAAGAAATGGTGAAACTTTTTGTCTCTGTGGTTAATTATCTTCTTAATGAAAAAGAAGTAAATAATGAAGCTAATGAATACTGACTAATTTAGACTTTTTCACTGGTATCGAACCGTCCCTTTGCTTCCAAAAGATTAATAGACAAATGGATACCCTATAACGTATTCTAAGGGTAGAAGACATGCATATGCTTTGGTATATGATCTTTTTGTACTGATATTTTTTTTACCTCCCTATCTCTTCACTTAACACCCTTGATCACCCCATTACCCCATCACCCAAGCAGTTAAAATGATGCAGAGAACCGTCCCTTTGCTTCATAATCAAATAAGAGGAGGAAAAGATTTGGAACAAAACATGGAAAAGGATAAGAGAGAAATGCCTTTTTTACTCGCCATTCTTCCAGTGATCATTATGATTACGGCGATGCTTATTACGATTGTGGTTTTAGAGGGTGCCCCTCATATGCCATTAATTCTCGGTACGGTTGTTGCTGCTTTTATTGCATGGAGAACGGGCTATACCTGGGATGAAATCCAGTCCAGCCTTTACAAAGGAATTAATTTAGCTCTGCCGGCAGTAGTTATTATTTTGATGGTTGGGATCATTATTGGTGCTTGGATAGGTGGCGGGGTTGTCGCGACAATGGTTTACTATGGCTTGCAATTAATTACCCCATCTCTATTTTTAGTGACGATTACCCTTCTTTGTATCATTGTATCGCTTTCGATAGGAAGCTCTTGGTCAACGATGGGCACCATTGGGGTTGCTGGCATGGGGATTGCTTTAAGCATGGGGATACCCGCTCCAATGGCTGCCGGGGCAATCATCTCTGGCTCCTACTTTGGTGATAAAATGTCTCCACTGTCTGATACAACGAATCTCGCGTCAGGACTGACGGGAACAGATTTATTTGCACATATTCGAAATATGCTTTATACGACCATTCCAGGGATTGTGATTGCACTTCTTGTTTATTGGATGTTAGGAAGGAGATTCGGGGAAGGATCGATAGACTTACAGAGTATTGAGGAAACGATGAGCGCCATGCAAGCGAATTTCATTATTTCTCCTTGGCTGCTCTTAGTTCCCGCCATTGTTATCCTCCTTATCGCACTAAAGGTCCAGGCAATACCTGCACTCACTGTAGGAATTATCGCCGGATTTTTAAGTCATATTTTCATCCAGTCAGGTTCTGTCGCTGATGCGGTTAGCACATTGCAAGCAGGGTATGTACTTGAAAGTGGGAACGAAACCGTAGACTCGCTTTTTAATCGTGGTGGGCTTGAATCGATGATGTATACGGTCTCCCTTACAATTGTGGCGATGACTTTTGCGGGAGTAATGGAAAACACTGGTATGTTACGGGCTATTGTCAGTCGAATCTTAGCATTTGCCAGGACGAGTAGGAAGCTAGTCGCAGCCACGGTCCTATCTTCCTTTTTCACGAATGTTACAGCTTCAGAGCAATATATCTCTGTTATCGTCCCTGCAAGAATGTATGCCAAGGCATTTCAGGATATGAAACTTCACCCGAAAAATTTATCACGAGCCATTGAAGATGGAGGCACACTAACCTCTGTTTTTGTCCCATGGAATACATGTGGTGTATTTATCTTTGGAACGTTAGGTGTCCATGCGTTTGATTACGGTCCATATGCGATTTTAAACTTTGCCGTTCCTATTATTGCGATTATTTATGCCACGATCGGTTTTAATATTATCAAATTAACGGATACTCCCGCCAGTGAAAAAGGGGACGTGACAAGAACGATATAGATGGATGGATGCTAAAAATAAAGTCTAAATACTAATTATAAATGAACGTTAAATACCTGCGCCCTGTTTCTGGCGCAGGTGTTTTATTTATTTTGAGGAATGTTTTATCCATGTACGTTTAGAAATCCTCTTAATGCGTTTACCTACTCTAATTATCAATCAATCATTGGACATATGTTTAGGTAGATGGATGATTGCCTTAAATAAGTCTCCGTCAATTTGTATATTAAATTTCCCTTTCTGTATTTCAACCAGGTTTTTCGCAATCGATAATCCTAACCCACTGCCTTGGCTCGTTCTGGATTCATCGCCTCTTTTAAAACGCTCCATTAATTCATCTACAGAGATATTCAACTCGGTAGCCGACATATTTTTGAAGGTAAGAAGTATTTCATTGCCTAAATCCTCAATATCTATATATACTCTAGACCCTTCGAGGGCGTAATTAAATATATTAGATAATAAGTTTTCTATAGACCTCCACAATAATTTACCATCGGCTGTAACATAGATCTTACCCTTAGGATAATTCATTTTAAAATCCAAAGCCCTTGCTTCAATTTTGTCGTTGACTTCCCCTAGTCCCTGAGTAATTAAGGAAACAACATCAATTTTCTCTAAATCAACTGGCATATTTCCGCTAGAAGCTTTGGCCGCTTCAAACAAATCATCTGTTAATATTTTTAGCCTTTTGGATTTTTGATCTAATACCTCAACATAGCCTTCTGTCTTTGAAGGGTCCTTTTCACGTTTCAATAAATCCACATAGGTAATAATGGAAGTTAAAGGGGTTCTTATATCATGTGATACATTGGTGATGAGCTCCGTTTTTAACCTCTCAGTTTTAAGTTCATTATCAACTGCTTTTTTCAATCCATCAGTGATGCTGTTGATATTGGAAGCTAGTCTTCCAAACTCTCCTTTGCCACTCACTTCGATCCGATGATGAAGATTTCCATCCTTTATTGTCTCTACGCCTTCTTGTATCGCTTTAAAGGATTTGACCTTTTTATAGGCAAACCAGGCTGCTATACCAATAGTTACCGGGAACATGAAAAACGTTAAAGCAATCAATATTGGATAGCCGATTACAATTAGAACCGTCTTTACACCGGTACTTCCGCTTCTATATACATCCCCTACAAATGTAACTAACTTATAGATGATACTGAAGATTAGCGTATGCTTGATTAGCGTTTTATTTTTAAAATGCTTTACAAGTGACAGTACCAGTAGCAACCCTATGACGACAATAGGAATCGTAATTGGCAAGAATAAAGTAGTAATATCTTCAGACAGCTCATCGACCGGTATAATCCAAATTGGTATAAGGGAAATAATTATCACTATTTTTATATCATTATATAAGTTATCACCTGAGTGAAAGTGTAACTCGCGATCCTTAAATGACTTTCTTCCAGTCACGAGTACAAGATAGATAAATGAAAGAATAAAACCTATCAAAAATCCTATTATTTTATATAAGTTTTCTGTAGCTGTGGCTTTGCTTTCTTGCCATTCGATTGTTTGAGATTCGATGAATTCTTCTGTAAAAGCAACATAAATAACCGCATTTTCTGGATCCAGCACATCTAGGTGTTCTATTATCCGATGATATAAGTGTTCATTTTCTTTCGCTTCATTTGGAAAAACTTCGCGTTTGTAATCTTCAAATACCATATAAGCAGGATATCTTTCAAACTGATTTTTATCTGTCATCATTGTATTTGTAAACACATTTGTACCATCACTGGCATAAAACAACGGTTCTTCATACTCGTCAAGACTTTGCTTAAGTAAATGATATTCTTTTAAATCCTCCTTAATCATACTATCCTTTGCCTGAGAGATTTCATCCGCATATTCTTTTTTAAACACTTCATAATTTTCTTCATCACTTAACTTAAAGCTATAACTTGCAGATTGGAGTTGATAATTTGAAAATAAGTTTTCTTCTTCCATTCTCCATTCATCCACACCAATAGTTCCACCACTTAAAATATATTCCTCATTCTTATATTCCTTTATTAAGGTTGCGAGGTTACCAATGATATTTTCGCTTTCCTGTACAAATGACCTACTTTCAAAATAATTGTCTTCAGCTACGCTAGCAAATTCCCCATCATTTATAACCTCTACCTCTACAGCTGCTTGCATGACACCAGTAACACATAAAACTGCAATTATAAAAACAACTATTTTTGTTATGATTGAATGGCTATATTTTTTCAACTTTATATCCAACTCCCCACACCACCTTCAAATACTTTGGTTCTTTCGGATTTATTTCTATTTTTTCTCTAATTTTTCTTATATGAACGGATACAGTATTTTCCGGACTATGGGCCGTTTCATTCCATACCTTTTCATAAATCTCCTCGATGGAGAATACTTTTCCGACGTTTGCAATCAGAAACTTTAACATTTTATATTGTACAGGTGTAAGGTGGACCTCTTCCCCATCGACGGTGATCGTTTTACTTTCATCATCGATCGTGAGCCCCCCAGTTTGATAGACATTGCTCCTCGTTTCAAGACCTCCAAAGGTTGTATATCTTCTCAGTTGAGATTTAATCCTTGCAATGAGTTCCAAAGGATTAAAAGGCTTGGTAATATAGTCATCCGCCCCTAAATTTAATCCGATTATTTTATCCGAATCCTCAGATTTGGCAGAAAGCATAATCAATGGAATATTATTTTCTTCTCTAATCTTCATGGTAGCTCTAATCCCATCCATCTTAGGCATCATAATATCCATAATAATAAGATGGATCTCATGATCTCTGATTACTTCTATGGCTTCTATTCCATTAAAAGCTTTAAATATTAGATAACCTTCATTTTCTAAATAGATTTCTATCGCATCGACAATTGCTATATCATCATCACAAACTAATATGTTCATGGACGTTCACTCCTAAATGTGATTTTCAACATTTATCACCTCTCTATTATTCGTTCTAAGAGAATGATATCAATAAAATCTTAATAAACACTGTATACAATTCTTAAGACTTTCTTAGTGTTTCGAAACAATAGCCATCAGCTAGCTGAATATGACAAACGCCAAACTAAAATCTTAGTTTGGCGTTTCAATCAATTTATAATGTAAACAAATGGCTTAGGTCTTTCTCGAAAGGCAATTATGAGTGAAATTAATAATAGCCTTAAACGATTGGAAACTGATTATGTAGACCTTTATATCATCCATCGGTGGGATTACAATACCCCTATTGAAGAGACAATGGAAGCATTACATGACATAGTGAAGTCAGGAAAAGCAAGATACATTGGTGCTTCTGCGATGTTCGGATGGCAATTCCAAAAAGCTTTACACGTGGCTGAAAAAAATGGTTGGACGAAATTTGTTTCTATGCAGAATCATCTCAACATCATATACCGTGAGGAGGAAAGAGAAATGCTACCTCTTTGTAAGGAAGAGAAAATTGGTGTCACACCATATAGCCCTCTTGCATCAGGTAGATTAACACGTGATTGGTCCGTAACAACGCATCGATCAGAGACCGATCACATTCAAAAATCAAAATATGATGCAACTGCGGATGCCGACCGATTAGTGGTTGAACGAGTAGCATCTATTGCAGAAAAGCACGGTGTTCCTCTTACACACATTGCACTTGCATGGTTATTACAAAAAGAGACAGTATCAGCTCCAATTATCGGGGCAACGAAGATATCACAACTTAAGGATGCTGTAGGTGCTTTGCAAGTAAAGATTTCACCTGAAGAGATTGCATCCCTTGAAGAACCATATGTACCGCATCGTATAGTGGGTCATAATTAATTTTTGAAGACTTACAAAGAGAAACCCAATTTCATAGCAAGAAGAATGGGTTTCTATCTGTAAAAGTTAGTGAAATCAAGAAACAGGAAAAACAGCCCGACTACTTAAAAATGGTGATGTGGTGAATATTCCGCAGAATCTATACATTGGTATGGTTCGGCAAATGACAGCATTTTTAGAAATGAGGTGAAGAATGATTAAACAGCAGTTAACTATTAATAAGGAAGCTGGATTTGCAAGACCAGCAACCCTCTTAGTAAGTATAGCTCATAAATTTAAATCTGATATTTTTCTAACGTATCAAGGAGAAACTATTAACCTAAAATACTCAGCCAAGTCTATTATGGATATTTTGTCATTGGGGATTAAACCGGGAAGCAAAATATATATAAAGGCTATTGGAATTGACGAGGTACAGGCAATACAATCCATTAAAAATTATTTATTCGAAAAGGATATAATCAATAGTTAAAGGGGACTTTTCTACCGAAGATTGGTCCCCACACTGAAGTTATTTTCAGTTAAGAATGTCTGCTTTTTTAATGTCCTCTCAAAATATTATCTGAGTGTTTTAGTCATGATAGAGTCGGTTTGTTCTTCGTCCCCCATATAAAATGAGTGAGTTCCAGTTTGGACAAATCCCATTTTCTTATAAAATGCAATTGCATTTTCGTTTTTTTCCCATACACCTAGCCAGATTTTCTTTTTATGACGTTCCATTGCAATTTCCATTGCTTTATTTAGCAGATATTTACCAAGCCCGTGTTTTTGGAAGTTGTTCTTTATATAAATTCTCTCGATTTCAAGTGTCTCCTCCCCCATTTCTTCAGACTGAGCATCATTGGTATTGACCTTTAAATATCCAACGACTTCATTATTAACATAAACAAAAAAGAATTCCGATGAGACTTTAGATAATTCCTTTTCCAACTGTTTTAAGTTAAATGCTTTTTCTATATAGGCTTTCATGTTTTCAGGCGAATTCTGATCTTTAAATGTATCGTTGAATGTTTCGATACCTATTTCTTGGAGTACTTGTAAATATTCAATATTCCCCTTTTTTATTTCTACCGTCATGTTATCTCGCTCCTTTATTATCATCAATAATTTCTCTTCTTCCCTTTTTTTACAAACTCCCAGTCTTTTTCTATATTTTTTCTTACTCTTTGAAGATGGTTGAATAGGCTTTCTGTTTCTCTTTCGGAAAAACCTGCTAATGCGACACTATTCGAATGCTCATTTTCTCTTTTGATAAAAGGATAAACAGTTTTCCCTTTCTCGGTTGGAAAGAGTTTTTTAATTTTTTTGTTATGTTTATCTTCTTGTTTTTCAATCTACCTCTTCCTCGCCTTTACTTACCAGTACCCCTACAACCATCTTCCGTAGCGTAAAGATAGCTGTCAACTTATACATTCTTATCTATATAAAAAAGATCAACCAGTAATATCTGATTAACCCTACAATACATTTGCAT
This sequence comes from Salipaludibacillus neizhouensis, assembly GCF_002886185.1. Classification (GTDB taxonomy): domain Bacteria; phylum Bacillota; class Bacilli; order Bacillales; family Salisediminibacteriaceae; genus Salipaludibacillus; species Salipaludibacillus neizhouensis. The sequence continues at coordinate 880,207 of NZ_KZ614147.1, read as the reverse complement.
TCGTTAACATAATAACTTGTCTAGAAAATTGGGCTGAGTAAATTAAATTGAATAACTATGACATAGCAGTTACTAATAAAAGCATTTCACTTATAGTTATAATAGATTGTTTTGGATGTTGTGTATATTTCCACTCAAAAAATGCTCTAACAACATATTCTAATACTGTAAAAGTGATTAACAGAACAATAAACAAGTAAATAGAAGATTCCTGATAAATCATCATATATAGGAGAAAACAGTACGTAATCATAGTGATAATTCTCAAAATCCAGTGTATTATTCGGTGCAGTTTGTTTATATGATTATATGAAAAGAATTCCCTTTTTACTTTTTCTATTTTTAGTACTTTCCTCAGTAAAACCTTAACAACTGAGATAAGAATGAACACAATTATTGAAATCAATCCAAATTTTATCCAAAACATATAATAGCTCCTTATTCTACTTCTCTGTCACTTTACTTTAAGTCTATTATATATAAGTTGTAAAATACCACTATTTATTTCATTACTATAATCTTTTTCAAGATAATTTATCACAACTTTTATTTGTTCAATTAACTGCTTGTTCTTATCCATTATATCTCCTATCTACTCGGATTCTGTATGTCTTCTTTAATTAAACATACGTTTGTTTAATAAGGGATTTATTTTTAATTATTGTTTAATTTAAACGGATTTATAATAAAAAACGGTAGAATGCAGTTCTCCATTTGCTGATTTAGCATAATATGGGATTTTACCACCCTGACTATAACCATTTGAAGAATAGAGAAGATTTGAAGGGTCTCCTTCTCTTGTATCGAGAACTATTAATGACTTCCCTTCCTGCTTGGCTCGTTCTTCAGCTTTATTCATCAGATAGCGACCAATACCGTTACGTCGATAGTTAGGGTGTGTCAATAGTTTTGCAATTTCTGCTCTATGACTGCCATTTTGCTTAGTACATAGATGTAATTGCACGCTACCAACTATCTGATTGTTTATTTTTGCGACGAATAGAAGAATCTCTGAACTTAATAAATTCCCCCAATAATTATTAGCATCCGTGAGTTGTAGTGGTGGTAAAAAACCAATTGATGCCCCCTCCTCTACTACTTGTATCAAAAGATCCGACAACTCATCCATGTAGTTTTCCATTGATTCTATTTTTTCAATTTTCACATGACTAATCAATAAAATCACCTCAAGAATATAATTAGCTTCCTCAATTAAAAGAGACGCTATGAAAGTAATTAATTCGACAATAATAACTAGAAATACCTTTATTATTTAAAAATCCGATCCGTTAGCACTAGAAAAGGAGCTGTCTCAAAGACAATAAGCACTTCTATTGTGTTGAAGATTTATTTCATTTTCTTGGTCATTGAAACTACAGCTACAATTCAAATTCTATCTTAACTATTTCTGGTTGTCTTCCCCTAGTATGGATCACATTAGCTTCATAATCATTTTTCCATTTTATAGATATATCATAAGGGTAATTTAGTTTTGTAATGTGCTTTAGTAATGTCTTTAATTTGGGATTATAATCAAAAATTTCAGGGCTTATATACACATTTGAAAAACGACCTAAACATGAGCCATCATCACGTTTAGGTCGCTTTTATTTGGCAGAACTTCCGAGTGTTCCCACGCTTCCAATGAAGCACAGAACCGTCCCCATGTTTCCACCATGATAACTGACCACACTGTCACAATCTCATCAGACCAATACAAAACTGCCATGCGTGAAGCGCTCTTCTTCACGCATGGCAGTTTTGCAATAGGCTTTGAACTATACTGATTTTAACTTACCTCCATCAACGAAATAAGCCCCACCAGTCATATAAGTATTTGCATCTGATGCTAAAAAAACTGCAAATTTTGCTAATTCATCTGGGGTTCCATAACGTCTTAAAGGTATTGATAATTTAGAGTCTTCCTTGATTCTTTCAATTGATACACCACTAACCGATGCTTTTTTTTGTTCCATTTCTTCAACTCTTTGAGTTAGTATTTTACCTGGTGCGACGGTATTAACTAGAATATTATATTGGGCAAGTTCATTTGCTAATGACTTTGTCAAACCCAATACTCCCATTCTAAATACATTTGAAAGTATTAATCCGTCAATGGGTTCTTTAATTGATAGTGAAGAAATATTCACAATATTTCCCCCACTCTTTTTTAAATAAGGAAGAGCCTCTCTCGTTAACCTTATGTAGCTTAATAAAGTTAACTCAAAGGCATGTTGCCAATCTTCATCAGAAAAATCCTGAAAACCTCCTGATAATGGACCTCCAGTATTATTAATCAGTATATTTATTTCACCAAATGTATTTATTGTATGTTGTACTATATTCTTTATTGCTTGTTTATCTGTAAGATCTCCTTCAAAATAAGAAACATTTTCATTTCCATAAATCAACAGTTCAGTTTGAGTAGTTTTTAACTTTTGAGAATCCCTGCCTACCAACATCACTTTTGAACCTTCTCTGACCAATTCTTTAGCAATAGCCTTACCAATTCCTTGACTTGATGCAGCAACAATAGATACCTTATCGGTTAAGTTTAGTTCCATAATTACCTCACATTTATTAGTTAGTTGACTTGGTTAAGAATTTTATCATGTAACAAGTAGCTAGATATGTTTTGAGCGGCTTTTTGACTCATTAATTCACCAGATTCAACTGTGTATGCACCCATATGCGGGGTAACAATAAGATTATCCAATGTCAATAGTTTATTATTTTCTGGTGGTTCAACCTCAAATACATCCAATGCACAAGCCAGAATTTTTTTGTTATATAAAGCTTCATAAAGCGCTTTTTCATTAATTAATCCTCCTCTAGCAGAATTAATTAATACTGCATTTTCCCTCATTAAATCGAACTCTCTTGTACTTATCATGTGTTCTGTATATTTATTTAAAGGAACATGTAATGATATATAATCGGAAGATGTAATAAGTTCTTCTAAACTAACTCTATCAATCCCAATATCTCGTTCTTCGCTTGTCTTTTCGGTAATGTCATAACCAAGAACGTTCATTGAAAATCCTTTTCCTCTTTTGGCCACTCCTTTACCTATCGAGCCTAATCCAATAACTCCTAAGGTTTTCTTCCAGACTGACCTACCATCGTATCTAGGCCATGTATTTCTTTTGATATCATTGTTTGCTTGCGGAATTGACCTAGCAGCACTAATCATAAGTCCAAAAGCAAGATCTGCAACTGCATCATTATTGGTCTCTGGAGTATTTGAAACAATAATCCCCTTACTTCTAGCATATTCAAGATCGATATTATCTACGCCTACACCGTGCTTGGAAATGATTTTCAGTTTTTTGGCTTCGTCAATAACGGTCGCATCAATTTTTTCCAATCCCACAATTAAACCCTCTGCATTAGTAATATCTTTAACATCAAAAGGGATTGAAAATTCAATTTTACAACCTTTCTTTTCTAATTCATCTATAATGTTCTTATTAAACTTAGCGAAACTTGCTGACGTAACTAAGATTTTCACTATGACATACCTCCCCTAAAGCATTTTTTTATAGATAGATTCGATTACATCAATGGATAGTACCTTTGGATTGTTATCCATTAACCTTTTAACTTTAGAAGCAGCAGTAGCCAAAGTGTGGACATCGTCATCAGTCACTCCAAATTTCCTTAGGTCTTGTGGGATGTTCAATTCTTTTGTCCAATTTACCATCTCATCAATTAAAAGTTGTGCGGCTTCTGCCTGCTCTATATTACGGTCATTAGTTAATCCAATTTCTCTTGCTATAACCGACATTCTTTCTTCAATAGTATCTAAGTTTTCTCGTGTAACGTGGGGAAGTAACATTGAATTTGCTTCACCATGAGAGATATTAAATTTCCCACCTAAAGGGTAAGCGAGTGCATGGACGGCAGCGGTACCAGCCGAAGTTAAAGCCATACCTCCATAAGTTGAGGCCAATAGCATATCTTTTCTCGCTTCAATATCCCCACCATTATGATAAGCTTTTAAGATAGACTTAGAGATTAAGCGCATCGATTCCATGGCAAACATATCACTTAATGGATTCGCTTTATTTGAAATATACGATTCAAAAGAATGAGTAAAAGCATCCATTCCTGTTGCAGCAGTAATATGGGGAGGTAATGATATCGTTAAGTTTGGATCCAATAGTACTAAGTCAGGCAGCAAGTAACTACTTACAACGCCTACTTTTAATTCTTCCTTCGGTAAAGTCACAATCGCGTTTGGGGTCACTTCTGAACCTGTACCAGCTGTAGTTGGAATTAACACCATTGGAATTCCTTTACTCTTTATTTTTTCTCCCTCAACAAGGTTTTTCAATTCGACATTACCTTTCATTAAAACGGATAGTAATTTTGTTACATCGAGGACACTTCCCCCTCCGATGCCAATAATTAAATCATAGTTAACATTATCCAATTCTTTTGTAACACTCGTAATATGATCAATCGTTGGTTCCGCTTCAACCTTGTCAAAAATGTTGTAAGTAATGTCTTTTTTAGTTAATTGATTTTCAAGAGATTTCATAAAATCTAAATCCTTCATGAAATCAGCTGTAACGATCAGGACTTGTTTTACATCATCAAACATATCTAAATGTTCACCTAAATCATTTAATATACCTTCTCTTAAAAGAATTCGATTTGCAGTTTGAAATGAAGCCGTTATATTCATTTTATTCCTCCTAATTTTTTCATAAACTTCTTAATATTCACGCTTTTTTTTATAGTTTTGTAGAATTTTTTATCATTTAGCTTTGCTCAATAAACCTTTTTTCTTCGAACGATTAACAAAGTAGATGGTCAACACTGATAACAAAAAGAATGATCCTGCAATTGGTCTAGTAAAGAAAGGAGTAATATCCCCACTACTTTGAATCAATCCCGTTCTGATGTACTGCTCAAAACCAAATCCTAATAATAACGTGATTACAAGTGGTAATGTTGAAAAGTTCCACTTGTTCATGAAGTATCCTATAACTCCGAATATAGCCATTATCCACACATCTGATATTCTATAACCAATGTTGTAACTACCTGCTATACTCATGACCATAACAATCGGTAACAGATATACTTTTTTAACGGATAATAAAACAGGAAATATTCGAGCACCAATCGTTACCATGAACACAAACATGACAATGACAGAGATAAAAAACGATACAAATAAACCTACAACAAAGTCCGGTTGGTTTACAAATAGTAAAGGTCCTGGTTGCAAACCGTGCATTTGTAACCCGCCTAATAGAAGCGCAGTAACTCCATCCCCAGGTATACCCAGAACTAGTAATGGAACAAGCGCTCCTCCTATAACAGCGTTATTAGCTGTTTCAGAACTTACTACCCCTTGCATATTACCCTTTCCAAATGTTTCAGGCTCCTTGCTTGCTTTTTTAGCTTGGTCATAAGCCACAAAGGTTGCTAAAGATGAACCAATACCTGGAAGTATTCCAATCAATGTGCCAATAACTCCCGAACGTAAAAAATTAGTAAATGAATCCTTTAACTCTTTCAGTTTAGGAAATACATTTGTCGATTTTGATTTTGGGATAATCGGCTTACTTTGATCTGATTCTAATTCTACAAACACCCGAGATACTACAAATAGTCCAATCATTGCTGGTATTGCTGGTATCCCGTTTCTTAAAAATTCAATTCCTGTTGGATTACGATCCATTGCATTTATCGGGTCAAAACCCCATGTTGCAATTAACAACCCGACAATTGTCATTAAAATACTTTTAAAAAAGTTTCCAGTTAAACTTGCAACAGTTACAAATGCAAAGATCATAACCATTGTATACTCGTATGCAGTAAATGATAGAGCAACTTTTGCAAGCTGTGGCGCAATTAATATTAAGAAAAAAAGTGAGATTAGAGAACCTATTAAATTTGCTGTAGCACCCATCCCTAATGCTTTCGAACCAAGTCCTTTTTTAGCCAGCGGGTACCCATCAAATACTGTTGTAACAGATGAAGGTGTCCCCGGCATCCCAATAAGTATAGCAGCAACTACACCCCCAGATATCCCTCCGATATATGCAGATAAAAGAGTTGAAAGTCCCGCCACCGGATCCATTCCATATGTTATTGGCAAGAGAATAACAACTGCTAGAGTAGCTGTCAAACCAGGAATCGCTCCAAAAACAACCCCCAAAACGGTACCAATAATAATATAAAAGACAGTGGGACTAGTGAGAATTTCTACAAATGCTTGAATGTAACTTTGTATATCCAATTTGTTATCCTCCCACGATCAAAATAACCAGGCATCTGGTAAATAAACACTTATTAAATCAAATAAGAAAAATAGAATGATATTTAGAGTAGCACTAAAAATTAGTGATACTAGCCATTTCTTTTTACTCAAATCGTAGATTAACCACGTAATTAAAAAGACATAAACAAATGATGTTACAAAAAAACCTATATATGCAAAACCGTATGCAAATAAAAATACAAGTACCATTGAAAAATAAATTTTATACTTTTTTATCTTACCAACTAGCCCAGTTTCTTCCGTATCTTCCGTATCTGTTTTATGAGTTTGTTGTACGTCTAAAGTATCCTCTTGTTGATCACTAGTTTTTATGGATTTTCTATTAAGATAAACCTTTATCATTGATCCTACTGATAGTAAAATTAATAAAAGTGATAGAATTATAACATAGTCTCTTTGATTAATAACGTCACCTTTAAAACCTCTAGTATCTATTTGAAAAGATGTTATTAAAAAATACAATCCCAATATAAACATTACTGCTTGTATGACCACTTTACCTCTCATAAACATCCATCCTATCAAAAAGTTAGAAGAAGCTCAGAATACTTTATAAGTTACATATTCTGAGCTCCCTTTTTTCTAGCCTAATATAGTAAGTTAAAGCGGTGATATAAAAATTTACTTACTATTCAATGTCTATATTTTCAGCCAAAGTATTAAATATATTCTGTACACTTTCATTTTCAGCAATAAATTCTTCACTATTTAAATACTCAGGTTCTGCACCGTTATCATCTGCAAATTGTTGAAATTCCTCATTTTCAACAACTTTCGCTAATACCTCATCAAGATAATTAATGACTTCTTCCGGTGTTCCAGGTGGAGCATAGAAACCAAATCTTACTGAGACCCCTGTATCAACACCTAACTCAGAGAAGGAAACTGCATCCTGAAGAGATGGATGGAAATGTTTTTCATAACTTGATGATACTAGAGCAACTGCATCTCCTGATTCAACATATTGAATAGAATCCGGTGTTGAAGCCATTCGCAAATCAACTTGACCACCCAAATGAGCGGTTACTAGATCCGCTCCACTTTGAAAAGGTACTACTTTAAATGCATCTGGATTCCCAGCAGCGTCCATCATTGCTTCATATGCTAAATGAGTTGTGGAACCAATATTTGTTATTCCCACTGATATTGAACCTGGATTACTTTCAGCTTCTTCCAAGTATTCATCAAACGTTTGGAATTCCGAATCAGCATTTCCAACTAATACAGATGGAGTATGTGATACTTGTGAAATTAATTCGTAATCTTCATATGAAATATCAATTTGTCCCACAGCATTCATTGCATTTAACGTAGAATGGTGTAAAAGCAAAGTATGTCCATCAGGATCAGCATTTAAAACTTCTTCTAAACCATTTCTAGTATTCGCTCCTGGTAAATTAACGACATTTACATTTTCAGGAAGCAATTCTTCTTTTCTAATAATATCGCTTACAACTCTTGCTGTAGAGTCACTAGTGCCGCCTGGGTCATAAGGTACAATAACACGAATCTCCTGAGTAGGAAATTCCAACTCTGCACCGGCGTTGCTATCACTGTTATTCGCCTCATTACTTTGTTCGTTATTAGTTTCCTGTCCCTCGTTATTTTGACTAGTTTCGGTGTCTCCATTTGAGTTACAGGCTGCGACGACTACCATCATTAGAATTGCCAACACCATAATCATTAATTTCTTTTTCATTATCATTCACTCCTTTAATTTTTTTATAAGGGTACTTCAGCATTCTTTTATATTCTTATCGGAATTAAATCAAGCCGGCTTTCCTATATTGGTCAATTACTTTATGCAATTCCTTTGAAGCTTCATTAGAGAGCGGTTGTACTGGTTTACGAGGTAGCCCTACCTCAATTCCTGATGCAGTTACTGCTTCCTTTAAAACAGATGGCATTGTCCCTAATTTGAACGCACCTCTAACCTTTTTTAACCAATTTTGATTTTTTTGTGCCGACTCATAGTCGCCTTTTTGCCAATCATTATAAATTGATGACACTGTTTTAGGAACAAAATTTGCCGTTGCTGCGATGGCTCCATCTGCTCCTGCCATTAAACTTGGTAGGATAAGAGAGTCTGTCCCAATTAAAACAGAATAATCCGAATCTTTCCCTTCGATCAGCTGTAATGTGTAGTCAAAATTTCCACTACTATCTTTTATTGCTACTACATTTTTATGTTGACTTATCTTTTTCACAGATGCCGGATCTAACGAATTTCCTGTGATTTTAGGAATATTATAAAGAATGATCGGCAATTCCGTTGCATTTGCGATCTCATCATAGTAACTGATTAATTCTTGTTGACTTAAACCAACATAATACGGTGTAATAACTGAAACCGCAGTTATACCAATTTCACTCATTCTCTTATTTAACTCAATTGTTCTTTTAGTTGAATTTGTACCTGTTCCTGCATAAACAGGGACTTCACCAGCTGATTCATCTATTGCTATTTGTGCTAGTTTCACCTTTTCATTATCATCTAGAGAGACGAATTCCCCGTTACTCCCTAAACAAAATACTCCATGACAACCTTGATCTATCGTCCGTCTTATCAGTTTTCTAAACGCATTTTCATTAATATCTCCGTATTCGTCAAATGGGGTCACTAATGCAGGAATAATCCCTTCAGGTTTAAACAATAGATATTCACCTTCTTTTCTTTAACATTATTTTGGTGCTAAATCGACTGCCATTTTAATCGCCTCTAATAGCGATCTTTCATCTGCAATATTTTTGCCTGCAATGTCAAATGCAGTACCATGGTCAACTGACGTTCTAATTATACCTTCTTTTAAACCTACTGTAATATTAACACCTGACTCTAAGCCTAGTACTTTCACTGGACCGTGCCCTTGATCATGATAACAAGCAACGACAACGTCAAAATCACCTCTCATAGCTCGATAGAATAACGTGTCTGCTGGAAAAGGACCACTAACATCTAATCCTTCTTCCTGTGCTTTTTTTATTCCAGGAATTAATTTTTCCTCTTCTTCTCCATAACCAAAAAGTCCATTCTCACCAGCATGTGGATTAATTCCGCAAACAGCAATTTTTATTCTTTCGTATCCGGCTTTCTTCAGTGTATCGTGTGATAGTTTTATAACTTTATATGTTCTCTCACTATCTATTTTTTTAATTGCGTCGATGATTCCAAGATGAGTAGTTAAATGTATAACCTTCATATCTGGAGTTGATAGCATCATTGAAAAATCTTTTGTTCCAGTTAGATCGGCTAAAATCTCTGTATGGCCTGGATATAAATGCCCGCCTTTCTGCATGGCTTCTTTATTTAAAGGTGCGGTGCATATCGCATCAATCTTTTTATCTAATGCCAATTCAACTGATTTTTTGACATAACAGAAAGCCGCATGACCTGCTTCAGCTGAAACAACTCCATAGGGTAGATCCACCGAAAGTAAATCTAAATCAATGCAATCAATCGTACCTAGTTCATATATACCTTCTTGCGGATCTTCAATAGAATGAATGGCTAAATTAATGTCAAACTTATCAATTTCTCTTTTTAAAATTTTAGCATCTCCAATTACTAATGGCCGAGACATTTGATAAACTGCCTGGGATTGCAATGCCTTTAATGTGATTTCCGGTCCTACTCCAGACGCATCACCAATTGTTATTCCAATAATTGGGCGCATTTTTTCCCACCTCCAAATAGTTTATATGAATTATGAAGCGCTTCCAGTGAACCGAATCCTCCAGCTTTTGTAATTGTAAGGATTGGACCTTCTCCCCGAAGAACCCCTATAGGAACTCCCGTCTCTACTTCATTTAATAAAATAAATTCTGTAATGTCTAGACACGTGCAAACTTTCTTTGCTGTATCCCCTCCAGTTAGAAATAATTTGTTAATTTCAGTTTCTTTGAACACTTTATTTGTTATTTCTCCTAAAACTTTTGAAATGCGATCACTAACTTGAACTGCATCCATTTTATATTTCTTCCCATTTGTAATAGATTGTTCAATTTCCGCTTTACTTCCTGAAGAAAAAAGAGCTACGTTTTTCTTATTTTCAAATGCTGTTGTAATCTCACTAATGACTCTTTGAGTTTCTGAGTTCAGTTCTTCTTCGCTTCCAACTACTAGATGGGAATTTAATTTAATTCCCGTTATTGTTGAATCATTCAATAAGTAGTTTAATTGTTCTCTCGTTATATCGTGCAAACTACCTATAACCATTAAGATAGGATCTAAATATTCATTAATAGATATTTCCTCGTTATTTAACGTTTCTTTATTCTCACTTAAATAATTTGCTAATCCGGCTGATCCGCACCAAACTACGTTATATTCCGTTTCCCCTATAAAATCAACCAATTTCTCTAAGTGATATTCCTCCATTGAATCACATACTAGATACGGTATATTTTTATCGTGATAGTTTGATAATTTACTAAATATATCGCTTTCATTATTTACTAAATCTGATTCTGAAATGATTCCTACATCTTTTACTGAACTTTTTTTTATAATATCTGGTATATAGGAAAGTCCAATTGGCGTCTTGAGATCATTAGAAAATTCTGATTCGTGCAAAGGAACATCGCCGATAATAAGCGTTCCTTCTTTAACAAACCTATTATTCTTGGGATATCCGGGTGCTATCAAAATAAAGTCAGCTGGATAATGGTCATAAATGGCATCTAATTCTACACCAATATTTCCTCTCATTGTTGAATCGATTTTTTTATAAAGAATATCTACTGAATTTTTCTCAACTACATTTATTGCATTCCTCACGTTTTTATAAGCTTCGTTTGGTGAAGATGCTCGACTATCTGTATCTATAACAAATACTTCTATATCTTCCTCAATTTTTTGATTTTCTTGCATAAGTACTGAGGTTTTCCAGCCTTTTTTAGCAAATTGAACTCCCGTATCATTTGCTCCAGTTAAATCGTCAGCTATAATTGCTATTTTCAATTCATCACCTCCTTCTGTTTAAAAGCGCTTTCAACGTTATATACAATATAAATAATTAAGAGTAAAAATACAACACTTTATCTTATTTTTTTAAATTTATTTAATATTTTAATATTATTGATTAAAAATGCAACAATTTCATTATTTTCACCATAAAATAGCCTGTTCTTAATAAAATCCATTTTTATTAAGAACAGGCTATTAAAGTGTACTTTGTTCAAAAGTGTTGATCAGGATCTTTTAATTTTCCGCCACAATGTTGATCTATTTATTTCTAATCTTTTTGCAGCTTTAGACTGATTCATCTTCTCTTCTTCTAAAACTTGTTGAATAACATCTTTTTCTATGTCCACTAATGATTGCCGAAGATTTAAGTATGATCCTAAAAAGACACCATTATAATCCTGCTTGTTTCTCTGAGTTAGAATTTCAGAAACATTATTAATATATTCACTCTCTGAATTTTCCACTAATTTTCTAACTACTGTCCTTAATTCAATCAAGTTGCCATACCATGGGTGGGAGAGCAAAATTTCCATAGAATCAGAACCAACTCCTACAACTTGTTTACCAAACTCTTCATTGAAGTGGAGAATAAATGTATTAATTAAATCTTCTAGAATACTCCCTCTGTCCCTAATTGCCTCTAAAAAAATTGGTTCATCTTTTATATATGATAAAAACTCTTGATCAATATTCCACTTATTTTCTTTTATGTCAACGATTTCGCCAATGAATGAAAAAATTAATGCAGATTTTATATTTGGTATACTAGAAAATACCTTTTTTTGTTGGGATTTAGTCGTGTTTTCCATTCCTCTGATATGAATAATTGAGTTTTCATTTTCTTTCTGTATGACATTTATTAACTTGTTAAATGAAACGGTACTTGGATTATTAATTTCAATTTCAATAATATGATTTTCATGTAATCGAATTTCTTGTCCTATCATATTGACAAACATTCGCTTTCCAGTGCCCTTTTCACCTAATAATAAAATTGGATGGTTATGGTCCATTTTTCTTTTTGCAATTGCTTTTGCCTTCTTATAAATCTCTCCAGACATTATGTATTCCGGTGTTCTTTCAATAAAAGGGTGAGAGTAAATAAACTTTAACTGGCTCTCCTCATTATCTATTTCTTTTTTTAGCTCAATATAATTTATCACTTTCGATTCAATATTATTTAAACGTCCTGTATAAATATCGAAAACTTCCCCAAATTGATTAGTTGCTAATTGAAATCTAATATAATTATTTTCCAATTGTTCAAGGATGATTGTCTTAAAGTAACTATGATAATTGTAAAGACTAGCACCTTTTCCATCTATGTTTAAATAATTATTAAAAGATGAATTAGAAAATAAAACATCCCCATTTTCCGACAACAATCCAATGTTTGTTTCAAGTCGGTTTAATAAATTTTCATAGACTGAAGACTTTGATCTTAAACGCTGAATTTCATCATTCATTCTTCTAACATTATTAAACGCTTCCATAATAGACTCTTTACCTGAAGTTATAAGCACTCCCTGCATTCCTTTTTCTGAAGCCAGTCTTACTGTTATGGCATCACCTACAATTATACTAATTCCTTCTTCTTTAAGTTTGTCTAATGTATTCTGTACTTCACTCTCGTGTTTAATTATTTTATAATCTATATCTATGTTAATGACATTAGATACAGCCTCGAAACTATGGATGACATTCTTAAAACCGACCATTCCAATTTTTGTTTTGTAATTTTTTAAAAATGTTAAAATACGAAGAATATCGTACCCTGAAACTCCTACGTCTATAACGGGTAACGAATTATTTTCTCTCAGCATTTTAGCGGTTCCGCCTCTACTTATAATAAAGTCAAAGTTTTTTTGCTCATCTTTATACATTTGTACTAACTCTAAACTCTGATTTAAATCAGCTTCATGTAGAGTAATTTCAAAATCGTGAAATTGACTATCCATGTTTTTAATTAATTCGACCATTCCTTTATATGGAGCAATTACCAATACTTTAATTTTCATAAGCCACCTCTTCTGTTGCAATTTTAATCATTATTAGTGAAATTTTAAAAACATAAAAATATATCACTATTTTATTTAAATTTACACAATTATTTTCCATCATTCAAGAATTATCATCTATTTTCATAAATTCAACACTAAATAGTATTTTTCCATACGGCTGTCATGTCTAGTGAACAGTTGTTAAGATAACTAAAAATAAGCCCTCAGAAGTTGCTCTCCAAGGACTTATGCATATTTTTACATCTCTTAATTTGAAATGAGTATAACTTAATATTAGAAAAAATCATACTATGTTTTTTATTGTACCTTCTACATATAATCTTTTTAATGAGGATGCCTATTGAATCAGCAAAGCAACATGCAAAGGATTAAGCTGCTTAGAGATAGATTCATCATATATTGGATGCATATTAGCGGGTATTTCATCTCCATTTACTTCAATACTAAAAAGAGGTGAGTATAAACTCTCATCAGATCGGAGAGTCATTCCACTTAAACTTCCATCCATGAACACACTGTCACAATTTCTTCAGACCAGCACAATCCTCGCCGCCATGTGTGAAGTAACCTTCTTCACGCATGGCGAGGTTGCTTTTTGCTCCTTTACTGTATCGAGATCCTCTTAAAAACCAGCAAGTACAAGTCATTAACCATGCCGTTTAAATGAAGCACAGAACCGTCCCCATGTTTCCTACTTGTCTTTTTTGTCTTTTTTTGATTTTTCTGTTGTGTCACCGATGACCGTGATGTTCGGTGTTGCTGGTGTTTCCATACCGTTGCCTAGGAAAAAGCTTGGGTGCGGCGGTTGATTGTAAGCTACATTTTGCCATGCTATAGCCACACGGTATTGAGCGTCATGCATGAGCGTGTGAATTTTATGCTCTGTCTTTTCTGGTGTTAAAAAGACACGTAATGCTTGATTATCGTCTGTTCTCCAAATGGCTTCCTCACGCCAATCACCAAGGAGGTCTGCCTGTAAATTTGGTGTTCCTTTTGTTGAATTATTTGAAAGTGTTCCTTCTGCTGTTAGAAGATTTACTAATTGCCCGTTTTCATAATCCCACTTATCGATGGTACCAACACCTTGATTTGTATCGGCATTCCAAGTGTGATCAAGAAGTTCACGGCTCAAATCTCCATCCCACCAGATCGCAAAGTTTGCGCTCGGGATCGAAGCAGAAATCCTTTCACCATTTGCAGCATGTAAATTGCCTGTTCGACTATTCCATGCACCTGAAATGGCCCAAGACTCTGAACCTTCATAACGAGGGTCAATATCTGCTGTTAGTCCGCGTCCGGTATCTTCACCAGTTTTTTCACCCCAAATAATTTCTCCGGTTTTTGCATCGCGCATATCATACCCATATTCGGCGCCCTTGTTCTCTTGAACAGCAAAGATCTCTAGACCATCACGGCTCGGAATCAAGTCACCTACATGTAAGGCATCACCATGCCCAAGTCCTGTACTGTACAAACCAGAACCATCATCATCCACGACCATTTGACCGTAAACGACTTCATCTTTTTGATCGCCATCCACGTCAGCGATGCTTAAGGAATGATAGCCTTGGCCAGCATATTCATTGTTTCCTTCATCATTTGTATCGAATCTCCATTGCTTATCAAGCTTCCCACCTGTAAAGTCATAGGCCGCTACGACAATACGCGTATACGCGCCACGGGCCATGATGATACTTGGTGTTTCACCATCCAAATAGGCTACTCCCGCCATAAAACGATCGACACGGTTACCGTAGTTGTCTCCCCAAGCAGATACATCACCTCTTGGTGGGTCATACTCTACTGTGTCCACAGCTGCACCTGTTTCACCGTTAAATACGGTTAGAAATTCATCACCCTGCAAAATGTAACCACTCGTATAACGGTGATCCGCTTCTGCACGGCCAATCACATTTCCTTGACCATCAATGGTACCGTCAGCTGTTTTAGTAACAAGCTCAGATTTACCATCACCATCAAAGTCATACACTAAAAACTGTGTATAGTGTGCACCAGCCCGGATGTTTTTACCTAGGTCAATTCTCCAAAGTTGCGTTCCATCTAATTTATACGCATCAAGATAGACATTTCCCGTATATCCTGATTGGGAGCTATCCTTAGAATTAGAAGGGTCCCATTTAACAATAACCTCGTACTCACCATCTCCATCCAAATCACCAACACTCATATCATTTGCATTGTATGAATAAGGGTCGCCAAGTGGTGTTTCACCGGGCTCCGGCTGATTTAATGGAATATCAAAGTGATTATTTTCCAAAACCTTTGTCTCAATTGCTTCTCCTTTTTTACCACCAACTACGCGAATCTCATACACAGAATCTTCCGTTCCTTCTGTATCCAGATAGTTCGTACTTTCTGTAATTGGTTTTTTTGAAAGACGTTTGCCATCACGGTACACAGCAAATTTGATATCAGCTGGATCTGTACCAAGCATTCTCCAACTAACAAGCACACCTTCATCCGTTTTAACCGCAACCGGTGCACGAGTTAATAATTCCATTTGTTTTTCCAAAATAGTATCTCCAGGAGTTTCGAGGATCTCTGATTTCTCAGATATTCCCCCAACGTTCACTGTCGCTACTTGATAGAAGTATGGAATCGTTGTTAGAACTGTTTCATCTGTAAACGTTGGCTCCTTTGCCTGTCCAACGAGTGTATATGTTCCATCTGCTTCTTCTGCACGATAGATATTATATAATCCCGCACCCTCTACAGCATCCCACTTAAAGGTAAGGTCGTTCTTATTTACCTCACCGATCTCAAGATTCACAGGGGCTTCAGGTTTAGGTTGTGAAGCATCGACCATTTCAACCGTTAGTGGTAACGACGGCACGGTTTCTACACCAAGTTTATCAACAGCTGTAATCGTATATTCATAGGATAAACCTACGTCAACACTTGAATCGGTATAGCCAGCTTCTACCGAACTATCAATCAGTTCCACTTCCGTAGACTCTGAGGTTTTACGATAGATATTATACGATGCAGCAGCATCCGTTCCTTTCCAAGCAAGAGTTACCGACGGATTATCAGTATCTAATGATTGGTTTGTGACTTCTACTTCTGATGGAGCCAATAGAATCGGCGTTAGCTCAAGACCATTGACAATCCCTGTTGAGCCAGTGAAATGAAAATTCATTTGTCCATCGGTAATCGCCACCTCTGGAATCACTCGCTCGACCGAACTTTTACTCGGAGCATTGACAGCACCATAGTTTTGTTCCTCAATAGCCAAGTCTGTACGGGCACTTCCAAGAAAATCACCCACATGCATTTTCACTGCATACAGACCGTTCGGAACATCCACGTTAAAGCGCCAGCCAACACTGAAATACCCAAGCCAGTCGCGGAGAAGATCGCCGCCTTCGCCTCGGTCACGACCAATCATACCAGCACTATCAACAATTCCGTACCCTGTTTCTTCCGTATAAATCGTTGATAAATTAACATCGGTATAACCTTCAGCGACAGGGGTTCCCGCTAAACCAAAATCATACTTAAGCGTGGCTTCCCGAGTTGTTATTTGTGCGATCTCGGATTGTTCGGATTCCCCTTTCACATTAACTGCTGTGACAACAACATCATACGCCATTCCTTCTTCCATCCCAGTTAAACTGAGACGTGGAATCGTTGAAGTCCCAACCATTTGAAATTCACTATCTGTCGAGAGCTTACGATAGATACGATAAATCGACGCACTTTCGACGTCATCCCATGTCAGCAAAGCGCCCGCATTACTAACGCTCGAAACAACGAGATTCACTGGTACGGATGGAACATTGTCAGGAATATCGATTTCCGCTACGTAATTGGCGAGCGGCGTATTCAGTTCTGAAATTCCTCCAGAGAGAAGTCTTGCAATTTGAATTGCACCATATTCTTGAAAATGGGTATCATCCGCTTTCCCTTGTGGATAGGCTGGATAAACACCGGCATCTACGTGTAAAAAGACAGAACGCGTGCCCTCAAGACCAATTTCATCGTAATATTCGCGGCTCAATGTGTTTAAGTCCACGAGTAATACGTCTAAATCTGCTGCTACTTCTTCCATTCCTTGTTTATATTCAGGAAAACTGACATTAAACTTTCCTGTTTCTGCATTAAAGCTTCGACGTCCAACCGGTGTCACTAAAATAGGAATACCACCACGTTGGCGAATGCCTGTGACGTAAGTTTCTAAATAAACTTTATAGTCCTCGACGCTTGTATAACGTTCCGGGACACTAGCTGTTGCATCATTATGACCGAATTGAATAAGTAAATAATCATTTGGTTTGATCTCACGTAATATCTCATCCAAACGCCCTTCCGTATAGAACGTTTTTGAACTACGACCACCAATCGCATGGTTATCAACGGTGACATCTGTAGTGAAATAACGTGATAACATCTGCCCCCAACCTGCTTGAGGCTTCCAATACGGGTCGAATGTTTGCGCCGTAGAATCACTCGCTACATACACCGTCGGATGCTCAGCTGATGTACGCGCCGGCAACGCTGTAATCTGTAATCCATTTATCTTTGGATTCGCTCCTGTTAACTCAATCGTCAATTGCCCGTCAATCACTGCAATTTCAAAATCCCTTTCGGCAAATTCCCCCGCGCTTACTGAGGTATTTTGTACTTTTTGAATCGATTCTGCCTTCAAGCCAAACTCAGTCGCCTCTTCATCCCCTGAAACAACGGAAACGGCATAATCACCATTTGGAAGGTCGACTTGAAAAGATGTCTCGGAAAAGGAAACAAAATCACTTTTCAAAGCGTCCGTCCCTTCACGGCTTGTTGCACTAACATTTGCTGTCTCACTAAATCCAAAACCCGCTTCCGCATTATACAAACTTGTTTCTGTAACTTGGATAGATCCATCCGCTACGGCACTGTCAGACGTTCCAAAATCAAAACTCTTTTGCAAAAGCGCATCTTCCGCTCCGACATCTACTGCAGTGAATGGAAAACTGGATATGGTTATTATCGTTGCTAAAAATAGTGCAATACTTTTCTTGACACGCTTCTTTTCCTTTGCCAATTTTTTCACCTTCACTTCTATTAGACTAGTTGTACACTCTGTCTACTCATGGTGAGGGCTTTCTTAAAACCTATTTCGCTAATGGCAAAACGTTTGAGATACCTCGTTATGATTCTCTATTAACCTCCTTTTTTGATAATTCTAATTAATGAAAGCCCTTACATAAAGACTAGCATACGGTTCTGGATGTTTTAATATAAAAAATGTTAAAAATGTATTAGAAAACAACGATTGGTAAATGTTGAATCTATTGTACTATTAATGGGATTAATGAATGATTGACTACATGACACTGGGTAATATACATGCATTTTTTAATGATAGCGGAAGTAGGGTTTTACTGCATTTTTAAGATGGAAGTGGTTTTAGAACGTGTACTTTTTCTTAAAGCCTTTTTTGGGAGGAGGCAGAGCTATTACAGGTTTGATAGGTTTAATAGTTATAAAGTCAGGTCTATTAACTGAGTCTATGGACCTTGTTTTATCTCAGAGGTGTTATGCCTCGTACTTGGTAAATCCGAAGCACAAGTTGCCTTATCGTTAGCATCCGATGAGTCAAGCTTTGTAAATGGTACAGTACTAAACAGCAGATGCCGATTGGACTGCAACCATTTTAATAATTATTACTAACTTTACGTCTCGAAAATAAACATAATAAATCAGCCCAGTATAAATCAACAAGGGCTAGGTACCACAATATCCAAATATGTTTACTCGTATAGATGTACCCTGTTTCCTAATAACTACAGTAGAGTGAATTAGGGCCAGGAACTACAATTAGTCAATGTAGTTCCTGGCCCTTTGATAACAAGATCCGAACCAATATCTCTCACTTTCCTGAAAAAAAGGTTACTACTTCCTCCGCCGTTGGTAAAGCACTAATCGCACCATTTTTCGTTGTGACCATTGCTGCTACGGAGTTTGCAAAGGTCCCCATAGTAACTAATTCTTCTGCTGTTAAGTCTGAAAGTTCTTTATCCATTAATGAAAATTGATATAAGAATGCGCCAATAAAAGAATCTCCTGCTCCCGTCGTATCAATCGACTGAACATCAAATCCTGGCACACTTATTTCCTTTTCATCTATAAAAAACGTCACACCTTCTTTACCTTTTGTTAGAATTAATAACTTGATAGGTTTAGACAGTAGACGGTTAATTCCTTCTTCTTCTGTATCTTTTCCTGTAATGAAGCTTAGTTCGTCATCGCTGACTTTCAAAACATCCGCATCAGGAATAAATTCTTGAATCGTTTGAGCATATAATGCTTGATCATCCCAAAGGTTTTTTCTTACATTGGGATCAAAAACTACTAATCCGCCTTTTTCCTTTACCTTTTTGATTGCTTCGATATGCGCATATTTTACTTCACTTTCAATCAAACTAACAGAGCAAAAGTGTAAGATATCATTGTCTGTAAAGGTAATCTTTTTTATATAGTCACTTTCTAAAAGCATATCAGCACTAGGTTTCCGGTAAAAAGCAAATTCCCGTTCGCCACCCTGTTTTAACGCAACAAAAGCTAATGCCGTGTTGGCTTTATTCGTGTGCAACATGTGGGTAACATCTACTTTATTTTCAGCTAACACTTTTTTTAAGTAGTAGCCAAACATATCTTCTCCAACTTGACCAATAAAAGCACTCTTTCCTCCCAGTTTTGCAATAGTAGCTGCAACATTAGCAGGTGCGCCTCCAGGTGCTTTTTTAAAACTGTCGACCTCACTCATAGAAACGCCTACTTCGTGAGGAATAAAATCGATTAGAGCCTCTCCAATTGTATATACTTTTTTCATCATTAAACCTCTATATCCCATTTATCTAGACGAACAATCTCTACTTCGCCTTCAGCGGTAATTTTTATATTATCCGCCTTTTTTGTTGGATATATCGTAGAAGTTAACGTGTATTTTCCATGATTTGCAAACACTTCTATCGATGCCCAATCTAGGAAAATTTCTAAATCGATTTTATTATTTTCTGGCTTACAATAAACGGAGCGTTTATACACATGTTCCTCTTCATTACCCACAAGGTCGATACCACTGTTTATCCGATTTAGTTCTAGAATACTTGTTTCACAATCGTAGCTTAACAGTGTTCTCTCATCCTGATTGGAACGAACTTCTAGCTCGAATCTTTTCCCAGCTTTTACATCTAATACTAATTCGATAGCACTAACTTCAGCTGATAACTCCTGAAACTCTTTTGTTTCATCTGATAGTTTAATAGTGTCGTAACTTTGTTTATTGGTATAGTGATTTTTGATTTCTGAAACTGGTCTTTGATAGACATGATTGTTTTTTATAAAAAGTTCCCTTGGTAACGTCATCGAACCAGCCCAGCCATGTTGCTTAGTCTCCGTTGGAATGTTTCTTCCCCACATTTGCATCCAGGAAATCATGATTCTTCTATTTTTGTCATCTTTAATCGTTTGTGGAGCATAGAAATCTAGACCATAATCCAATTCTTCAACTGTTTCTTTATAAAAAACACCTTTTCCCCAATCCATTTCTCCAATAATAGCGAGAACGGAGTGTGTATTTAGGAATTTGTTTTCTTTTTTCGGTAATCCGTCGACTGAGAACAGTAGAACATCCTTGCCATCTAATTCGAATATATCGGGGCACTCCCACATCGGACCTTCATCTATTTCTCCTTTAAACATGACAGAAACAAACTCCCAATCTAGTAAATCATTCGATTTATATAGAAGAATTTGTCCTCCACCATCTTCTTTTTTAGAAGCTATTAAAGAATAATAGAAATCACCCTTCTTAACTACTTTCGGGTCCCTGAAGTCCTGTGGTTTTGCATTTTCCGGCAAATCAGCTTCAGTTATAACCGGGTTTTGTTCCACTTTCTCAAAATTAATGCCATCTGAGGAAACAGCTATACATTGTACTTGTCTAATACCTTCTTCTGTCTCCCCCTCAATATGCCCAGTGTACATTAAATAGAGTTTTCCATCTTTTTCGATAGCGGTTCCAGAAAAACAACCATCTTTGTCATAAGATTGATCTGGAGCAAGTGCAACTGGGACATTTTCCCATTTAACTAAATCTTTACTTTTTGAATGCCCCCAATGCATGGGTCCCCATACCGCTTTATACGGATAGTATTGATAAAACAAATGATATTCACCTTTATAATAAATAAAACCATTTGGATCATTAATCCACCCAATCGGTGCCATGACATGATAATCATTTCTATAGTCAGCTATTATACGCTCTTTATTTTCTTCAATATAAGTATTCGCTTGTTTTAGTGTGAACATTGTTATCCCCCTGTAATAATTCTCTCTACTTAATACCCGTTCCAGATCCACCGAGTCCCTGGAGTATATACTTCTGAGCAAGTATATATACGATAATCAGTGGTATCGTTGAAATCGTAAGGATTGCCATTACCTGATTGGTATAAACAGGCTGGGTTGTATTTATATTTGTAATAGCCACTTGGAGTGGAAACTTGTCTGTATCTGTTAATACCATTAATGGCCATAAATAATCATTCCAACTTGCGATAAAGGATAGTATTCCAACAGTAGCAACTGCAGGTTTGGACATCGGTAATACAATTTTCCAAAAGACAATCCAATTATTTGCCCCATCTAATTTGACGGATTCTATAATTTCATCTGGCACCGCCTTAAAAAAGTTACTAAACAGGTAGATGAAAAACATGTTCCCAATCATCGGCAAAACAACCGCTAATCGTGTATTAAGAATTCCTAACGTGTGTGCCACAGTAAACTGAGTAATAATAATTGTTTCCACTGGTACAATTAACAACACTAGTAATACACCGAATAACAACTTCTTCCCTCTAAATTCAAATTTAGCAAAAGCAAACCCTGCCATCGCATTTACCACAATAGAACCGACAGTGATTGTTACCGCATAGATAATACTGTTGATTACATATTGGGGAATATCAAATCTCGAAAATAATTCTTTATATGTTAGAAACCATTGAGAAACATCAAGTGAAGGAAGCAAAGATTGCACGCTGCCCATATCAAGATAAATCTCAGCTTCCGGCTTCATGGAAGAAACGATCATCCATAACAAAGGAAAGATAAATATACATGCTAACAAAATCAGAAAAAAGTATTCGATTGATTTCTTAAGTTTCTTGTTCATTAGATGTCATCCTCCTTCGTTAACCTACTTTGTAGCAGTGTTACAATACCAATTATTATTCCAAAAATAACGGTCATCGCACTCGAGTATCCAATCATTCGATCCGAGAATCCCGATTGATAAATATAATAGACCGGTGTCATTGTAGAATTCATTGGTCCACCCTGTGTCATAACCATTGGTTGAATGATTAATTTAAATGCAGAGATCAATGTCGTAATCATAATTAGAACAGAAGTGGGCTTTAACAAAGGCAATGTAATATAAAAAAAGTTCTGCCATTTGTTAACACCATCAATTTTCCCTGCTTCATAAACTGTAGATGGAATATTTTGAAGACCCGCTAGAAAAATTAACATTTGATAGCCTGCACCCTGCCAAGCGGAAACAAACACAATTGTCAACATTGCTTGCTTTGGACTGCTTAAAAATGGCTGAGCTTCAATTCCGATATTTGCTAGTAAACTATTAATCAAACCTTCTGATGGGTTTAATAGATATAACCACAGTACGGATATAACAACTAATGACAAAACTACTGGAGAAAAATAGGCTACCTTGAAAAAAATATTTCCTTTTCTTGGTTTATTAATTAATAACGCTAGTCCTAAAGCTGCTCCTACTTGAATTGGTATGACGAAAGCAACAAATAGGACAATGTTTTTTAAACTTTGAATAAAAATTGGGTCTTTAAAGATTTCAATGAAATTTTGCAATCCAACAAATTGACGCTGATCTGGTGTTAATAAATAATAATCCGTAAAAGCATAATAAATGGCCATTAAAGCAGGTATAACTAGGAAGGTTCCTAATAATATTAGTGCAGGTGCTAAAAACGAATATGCTGCCAAAGTCTCCCTTTTATTAGTATTCATCAGTCAAAACTCCTTTTAAAGATTCCGACTTGGATACATCCAAGTCGGAATAACCTATCTTATTTCAACGCTTTTTCCATTTGACCGGTCTTATCATCTAACAATTCCTGTACATCACTATTTTCTTCATAGTAAGCGGCATCGCTAACTGCCTGTTGGAAAACTCTACTTACTTGCGGATAGTTAGGTAAAACTGGTCTAGCATGTGCCGATTTTTGGTTCTGTTGAATTAAGACATTCATTTGAGGCGAAACTTTATCTTGCACTTCTTCAACAACTGAATGAGCTGCCGGAAGAACACTATTCGCTAAAGTAACTTCCGTTAAAGACTCTGTAGAAGTCATGAAATCAATCAGTGCACCAGCAGCTTCTTGTTTTTCCGATGAAGAAGCCATCGCATATTGCCAGCTGCCTGATGGAGAAACTAATTCGTTTGTATCCGGAGATGTCGGGTATGGCATAACACCATATTCCACATCGGGATAGTCTTCCATTTCAGCAATTGTCCATGAACCACCGAACTTCATTGGGTACTCACCAGTATGGAACCCTTTTTCAACTGGAGTAATTGTCGTGTATCCCTCTTTAACCATCTCCTGTATAAAACTAAAAGCTTTTACTGAATTTTCATCATTAAAATGACCTTCCGCTGTCGATCCATCTTCAGACACTAAGTTTCCACCTTGTGACCATAAGAATGGTGAGAATGCATACATTAACCATTCACTTTTATCATCAAAAGCCATATCAATTGCAGCAGTATCGTAAGTATTAACTAACGTTTCACTTAGCTCCATAAATTGATTCCAATCCCATGGTTGATCCACTGTTGGTAACGTAGATAAATCAATACCTGCATCTTCTAGCATTTGTTTATTATAGAAAATTCCAACACCAGATTCTGAATACCCAACTGCATATAATTGATCATCATAGGTTCCTTGTTGAATAATACTTGGTAATAAGTCATCTTTATTTGTTATATAATCACCAATTGGTGCAATCATTCCGGCCTCTGCATATGCCGCAGTATTAGGTCCATCCAAAGTTATAACATCTGGTAATGTATCTGTTGTTAAAGCGGCATTAATTTTATCTTCGTATCCGCCTCCAGCTCCACTCCTCGGAATAAACTCAATCTTAGCGGAGTATGTTCCTTCATTCTCTTCATTAAATCGATCAATAGTACTTTGCATTGCTTCCCCTTCTGGCGTTTCATCTGAAGTGTGGACCCAAATTGATACTTCATTTTCACTAGCACTTGATGATTCATTTTCACCACCACAAGCTGTAAAGACAATTGCCATCATAATTAAAATGATTAATAACATAACTTTTTTCATTTCTAATTACCTCCCCTTATAATGAATGTAAACGCCTACAACGAAATTATATGTCATTCGGTTT
Organism: Salipaludibacillus neizhouensis; assembly: GCF_002886185.1. Taxonomy (GTDB): domain Bacteria; phylum Bacillota; class Bacilli; order Bacillales; family Salisediminibacteriaceae; genus Salipaludibacillus; species Salipaludibacillus neizhouensis. The sequence continues at coordinate 855,450 of NZ_KZ614147.1, read as the reverse complement.
CACATGTCAACCGGATGACATATAATTTCAAAAAAATTTAAATCTTTTTGAAATTATCAAATATTGGACCACCCTACTGTTAGGTTGTCTCGCCTTCTATCAATCTAACAGGTAGGATCGTTTCCATTTGACTGTCTCCTTCTTCATTTATTTCTTTAATTAAGATTTCAATAGTTTTTTCAGCAATCTCTCTTATTGGTTGTTGGATAGTACTTAATTCAGGTAGTAGTAATCTAGTTGTCTCTGTCCCGTCATATCCAATAACTTTAAAATCAGAAGGTATGTTTCTTTTCCTAATTTTTGCTTCTCTCATGACTGCTGAGGCAATCAGATCATCACTGGCAAAAATACTATCTACTTGTGGATTTTCATCGAATAATTGCTTAATAACTGCTTGATTATTTCCTTCTGTTTCATAGGTAATAGGAGTCAATTGATTGTCCCTCATAACATCCTCATATGCCTTTCTTCTTAAATTAGCAGGAGTCTCTAATAAAATCGGACCATTAATATGAATGATATTTTCACAACCCTTATTAATTAATAACTGTGTGGCTTGTCTTCCACCATCATAATTGTCACTTGAAACAACAGGAATATTCCCCGATAAATAACGATCAACCCCAACAACTGGGAGAGTAGGTATATCGTATTCCTTTACTCCTCGATTATGAGCACCAGCTATGATTCCGTCCACTTGATTTCTCTGAAGCATCCTCAAATAACTTCTCTCTTTATCTTCTTGCCCTTGACTATTACACAACAAAATCTTATATCCTAAAGATGCTGCGATATTCTCTATATGAAAAATAAGCTGTCCATAAAAAGGATTCGTTGTAGTAGGAAAAATAACACCAATTAAGAATGTTTTCTTTATAAACAACGACCTTGCAACATCATTAGGAAAATAATTAAGTTGTTTCATCGCTTCTTCAACTTTTTTTCGAGTCTTTTCTCCTATATAACCTCGATTATTCAAAACTCTAGAAACAGTTGTTGGTGAAACACCAGCAACTTTTGCAACATCTGAAATTTTCGGCTTCACATTAAACTTCTCCTATCTGCTGTTTTTCAAAATATGTAACGGTTACATTTTACTAAGTCGATGCTAATCTTACCATATTTTCAATTAAAAGTGGTAACCATAACAAAAGACACCTATAGTAAAGGTGCCTGAGTTCGTATTCTTAAAAAGGCCCGGTACCGCAAATGGACATTTTCCACGAACGAACGGTACCTCATCTGTTCTTGGACTTAAATTAGCCTGTTCAATGTTTAACGATTATCAGGTACAACGTGTGCTAAAGATTCCTAAACAATCGCACCTCGATTTTGTTTTTCTATTGCATAGTATTGTTGAACTGTGCAGTAAAAGATCTTGTTAAAAATGACAACTCTTATTTCACTAAAGAATGAGCAAGTTGAATAATCCTTCAAAAAGTCACTTAACCTTTTGCTTCAGTTCTTTCATTTGTTTTTGTTCCCTTCACTTAACCCTACCTATTGAAATGCCTGTTTGTTTTATAGATGAGCTGTGGATGCTCTCTCATTTCATGCAACATATTATAAACGTCATTTCGATCATTTCCTCGCGATACCCTGGAGCATCAAACTTCGTTATAAATTTATGACCTAAAGCGACTGTGCATCTCCAATAATGGCGGATTACCCTTGTCCCATCTACTTTATTTTTACTATAGCTACATGATTCATTGAGTTTCCACATTCCCCACAATAAAACAGTTTAAAAAAGCGGCTAGATGCAGGTATTTCTTTTTACTACTTCTCCCATTTTCTCGATGTTTCATCTCCTGTTGCACCTTCTCTAACACTTCCGGTTTAATAATAGGTGGATGATGATCCTCAATTATATATTGGGGTAGTTCCCCTTGTTTCTAACCTGCTTTTTAGAAAGATAATCTTTCGAATAAGTCTTTTGATACTTTATTCTTCCGCTTACAGTTTCACTACGTAAAAGGGAATCCACCGTATTCGCGCTCCACTCTTCAAGGCCTCGAGGACTTATCCGGAGTGACAGGCACCATAACCAACTCTATCCTTCACTAAAAACACAATACTTTTTATCGGTCTTTAACCTTGAAAAATCACCACACTGTCACAATCTCTTCAGACCAATAAAACTCCATGCGTGAAGCGCTCTTCTTCACGCATGGCAGTTTTGCACTTTTCATTTACCGCTCCGATAACCTCATAATAACCGGCGATTACAACCATCACCCTAGCCATATAAATGAAGCAGAGAACCGTCCCCATGCTTCCTCTCAGTAATGGTAATCCCACATTATATGCCATTCTCCTTCTTCTTTTACTGCATATACATTTTGTAGGATTGAAAATTTCCCAAATTGACTTTGATAGGTTTTAGTAACGGGAATCTGGTAAACATTTGATAAAGGTTGATGATCATCTGACATTTGCCACTCTTTGATCTTCTTTGAGCTTCCGATAGTAAGATCATACGTATCAACGTCAAAGTGGTCCACAAAGATGTGCGCACGTTGGTCGATGTATTTACTTCTAGAAAAACGTTTTTTCATGTGAGGATGAAATAATTCATAAGAGTTCCAAAATTCCTGTTTTTGTTCATATTCATAAAACTCTTTAACGACTTTTTCTTCTGGACTGGACGAAATAAACGTGATGAGCAAAAGGATAATTAGAAGAACTGCACTGCCTGCAATCAGTATTGGTGTCGTTTGCTGACGTTGTCGTCCACGGGATTTCAAAAAAGACCCTCCTCAAAACAAAAAAGTAAAATAAACATTTATTATTCTTCTCAAAGGCGTCACTCTCAGCTAGTCTGTTAGGCGAAAATTTTCCTAACAGGTTATTAAACTTCGGAGGCTTCTTTCAGCCACTCACTCATCCTCATTTGTGAGTGGTTGTGCTTTGTACTAATTTATGTGAAAGGTGGTTGTTCTACTACTCAGAAGTTATCTCGGAAATGAGCTAAGGGAAATTCACCTGGTACCTAATTCACTTGTTGGAATTAAACCAACCTTTGGCTTAGTTAACAGTCAATGGGAAGGAGGGAACCATTCTCACACTTCACTAGATGAGATTACAGCCACCCTGTATCAAAACTATTCGAAAGCTAATAACCCAAATAAGGTAACTACCTATTCCCCTTGAACATGACCCATGCGTGAAGTGCTCTTCTTCACGCATGGCGCGCTAATATTTGTTACTTTATCGGTAAAGTTTTCAAAACCTGCTGGTATCACACTAATACTAAAGCCCTGAAAATGAAGCAGAGAACCGTCCCCTATGTATCCCCCATGTATCCTCCCCCTTTTTTCTTATCCATCTGTACTTGTTATGTGAAAGAGAAAATAACAGAAATGGTGGGATGATCAGAATGAAAGAATTGAATCGTTTAGTATTAAGAGAAGATGGATTGACGGATGAAGAGCTTGATCTTGCAAGAAAGCACATTAGGGAATTGTATACGTTTATTGAGGAAGAAAATAAGCGGCGCGAGGAACCAAATTCTGATCCAGATGGATGGTTTACCGTAAGGGTAAATGATGAGACTCAAGAAGAGGAACTGAAAAATAGGCTACCTTCCATGTTTCGAAATGATATCACCTTGCTCTTGAAAGCTGGGTGGTTAGAAGAGAGTTACAATCCACTAGTGAATTGGGAGAGCCTGAAGCAATACAGAGTCGATCTCGCTAAAATCGATAAAGACGCGGAGGAGTTTTGTCGATACTTATTTATAGTGGCGATTATTTGAAGAAGCATTTATAAAATCAGCATCATTCACAATAAAATAATACTTTAATCTTGCCCTCCTGGACTGATTACCATCGAATGGACCATCATGTTCAAATTCCTTTTGAGCGGGGGTCAAGCACCATGTTTTATACAAAACTGCCATGCGTGAAGCGCTCCTCTTCATGCACGACAGTTTTGTTATTTTTTCTTCAACTGTAAAATCCAGCGATTACCACTACTATCCAAGCCGCGCAAATGAAGCAGAGAACCGTCCCCTGCTTCACTTTAGACCTTTAGCGAGCCACGGAAACCTCTTGCACCATAGTAGGATTCTGCTCCATTGTGGTACATAAAGACAGTGTCATAGCGACGATCACAAAAGATGGCCCCGCCAAGTTTTCTAATTTTAGCAGGTGTTAGCACCCAGCTCGAAGTTTTCATATCAAAATTTCCAAGTTTCTGCAGCTCCCGGTAGTCTTCTTCCGTTAATAGTTCAATGCCCATGGCAGTTGCCATATCCATAGCGTTATTTTCCGGTTTAAATTTTTTCCTAGACTCCAGCGCTTCACGGTCGTAACAAACACTTCTGCGACCTTTAGGACTTTCCGCGGAACAATCATAAAATATGTATTCACCCGTCTTTTGATCATGGCCAACAACATCTGGTTCCCCGTCAGTAGCTTCCATTTCATGAAGCGACCACAGTTTTTCCGTATTAGCTTCGAGCTTAGCTTGTACGTTAGCCCATTCAAGACCATTATGTCGGTTCATGTTTTTCGCAAAACGGGCTTCCAAAGTTCTAAGTAGTTCTTCACGTTGTTCCTGTGACAACTCCTTATTGCTCTTTGTCATAATATTTCCCCCTTGGTTTTATCACAATGTAACTAACTATTGATTTTCTGCTAGTTGCTTAATTACCTTTTTTGATTCAGATGCAAATTCTACCGAGGCATCATAATATTTTTGACCATCTTTTAGAAGTGAAAAATCACCAATTTCAATTTTTAATAATGTACTGCCATTTTGGTCTTCTAGCTGATATAAATATGCCACATCACCTTCATTCGGTTTTACTTCCCAATTCGACAAGTATAAGGCAATCTTTAATTCCTTCATTTCTTCTGCTTTTATGACTGTTGTAACAGTCTGTCCACCGTTAGGATTTTCCCAAACCACTTTACTTCCCTTAGTCATATTTTCACTAGGATAGTTTTCTGGAAGTTCGTCCCACTGTGCAACATACTTTGGATTAATAAGAACCTCCCATACTTTTGAAGCCGTTGCCTCTATGAGAACTTCTTCTTTTACAATCAATTTCTTGGTCATTATATCTACCTCCTAGTAAATATTCTTGTTTAGCTGAATGCCCCTAGGACACTATGTCAATGGAGCTACCGCTTCAGCAACTCTAGATCTTTTGTAAGCACCCGATAAGGAACAAGTAAAAAAGTTAGTTTTCCATGTTATTTTAGAAGATTTAGTTGCCAAGAAACTCCGAAACGATCATTTAGCCAACCGAACTTTTTGCTGAAACCATAGTCATCTAATGGCATAAGTGCCTGTCCACCTTCATTTAGCTTCTGATAAAGTTGTTCAATTTCCTCTTCCGTATCACAAGTAATATAAATGGAGAACGAAGGTGTAAAGGAGAACTCATGTGTCACATTACTGTCTATGCACATAAATTCTTGCCCTTTTATCGTAAAAGTAGCTTGCATTACAGTACCTTCGTCTCCTGATTCATTAGCTCCATATCTAACTATGTTTGTAATTTCTGAATCCTCCATTAGTGATGTATAAAACTCCATTGCTTCTTCTGCTTTACCTTCTTGAAACATTAAGAATGGCATTACCTTTCCCATTAAAAATCCACTCCTTTCTTTATCTATTCTCTTAAGTATATTTTCTTTAAACACTTGCATTAACTCAATAGTCCCGTTCAAAACAGCGGCTATCACCATTACTCAAGCTGTGTAAATGAAGCACAGAACCGTCCCTATGTTTCCTTTTTTTGACGATACAGATCTATTGATTTATATCCTTGTGATAGGATATCTACCATTTGTGCTTGGCGTTTATCTCGGGTTTTTTGTTGCTTAGCAGAAAATATATAACGAGCCCAATCCCTTTGGTAACCTGGTGTTAGTTCCTGATAAAACTTTTGTTCATTTGGATAATCGGTTAATAGTTTTTCTATATCTTTTACATGATCCTCATAATCGGCTACACACTGACTTGCAGCGGAAGTCTTTTTCACTTTCTTCTTTTCACGCTTCAATCCAACGACAGTAAAGACATCATCCATACTCACCATCCGCGAGAACTTCACATCGCTATTTTCCACATATCCGCCTTCGCCTACGTTCATTGCCCGAAAAATATCATCTCTGTGAATGAACGTATCATACCGTTTGTTTCCTTTTTTCGGATAGGCAAAAAATACGTATCCTTTTTCAAGTAATTGTTCCTCATCGATAACCTTATGAGTATAATTCACCATCTCATCCATCGTTTCGACAAAAATGAAAATAGCATCATGGTCTCCAGATAGTGTTGTCTTATATCCGTTAAACAAATCATAATCGCTTGGTTGATGAAGCACGGTCAGATCTTTATATTTACTCAGGTTTAATTTATCAATAATTGTCATTTGGTCAAATCTCCTTCAACCGCATTGTTTCTAATAGGTTCAGTTTAACCCTTATCTGTAATCCCAAACTAGTAATCACTTCTCTAAATAGCTTTTTAACGCATCCAAGTCTTTTGCACAAGCTTTTTTAAAAGTCCCCACCATCATTTTTCCAAATAATTTCTTTAAGCCCGTGAGTCCCCTAATCTCACCATCTAAAGTAACTTCCGAATGATCACCTGTCGATGCGATGATGTATGTAAACACAAATTCACCTTTGCCCGTTGTTCCTTTTGTTCCATCGCAGCGTAGGACAATTTTATCTGGTTCATGAAGTTCCACAACTTCAAAATGTTCAGAAGCCTCTTTTCCAAACATTTTTCTTGTTTCCATCCACTGACTTCCCACCTGCAACGACCCCTCACCCAACCGCTCGATTCTTACTAAGCCATGCATCCAGTACTTAGCGGAATCAAGATCAAGCAACCCTGTGTAAGCCTTTTCTTTTGATACCTTGAAGGTTCTCTTCACTTCAAAACGAATACTCAAGCGAACTCCCCCCTTATAAACCTTTTTCTAAAAGTATAGCATACTCAAGGTTCGTTATTTTTGGATTTACAATGGTTAAATATTCGAGATATCAAATTAAGGATGTGGTTACCTGGCTAAATGCTAACAAATACAAACCTGGCCATGCGTGAAGTGTTCTTCTTCACGCATGGCCAGGTTGCTACGTATTCCATTACTCCACCGATAACCGCTTAAAAAAACAGCGGCTATCGGCCATTACTTAAGCTGTGTAAATGATGCACAGAACCGTCCCTATGCTTCCATGCTTCTATCGTTTATTTTTGAAATCTAGCTGGTGAAAATGATCCGGAACTATTATTTTGATTGTTTTTTAAATCTGCTGGACTGATTCCTTCATCATCCAGGATCAGCTTTCGATTAAGATTATCTCTTAATGGATAAGGTGTCTCCGTAACAGATTCTGCTTTTCCATCAAAGAATCTAATAAATGAACCTTTTGGTGACGAATCTACTTCGTCCCACTTAGGAAGACTTTCTCCGTTTGGATTACCATTTTTCACAAAATTTGCATAGTAAGAAGACATAATGTCTCCCATAGTGTAATCGGCAGGTGTCCATTCTCTCTGCCCTTCTACATCTCTCATTGAATTAAAGAAATACCATAAATCAGAAGAATGGTAGGAACCATAGAATTCTGAATTTCTTCCTGGTGGTGCGTGGTTAAAGTAATAATTATATATGTTGGTGTCTTCATTATGAACTTTAGCATATAACGTCGAAACCATGTATCTTTGGAAGCGCATATCGCTTTGTGAGCGTAAAAATAAGTCATAAGCTTCTACAGGATCTGATGGTTTATATGACTTCACATAACTTTTCCCGTAGGTTTCCCCCATTGTTTGGTCAAAATCTTCCAGTGACATAGTAGATGGACCACTCACCAGTGATGTTCTCTCATCGGAAGTACCTCCGATCATGATATCCACGCCATCTAAAGCCCCATCTTTCATAAGGTCAATGGATTCTTCTGTAAATACATAACCATCCAGCACAGTTCCACGTGTATTTAATGCATTAAATAACGTTTCGCTGCCATCCGCGGTTTTAGTGTTCATAAAATATTCAGCTGGTAAAGCTCTTAATTCTTCCAATGTCATTTCTTTACCGAAAGCTTCTGTAATCATCTCTTTATCGGCAGCCTCTTTCTCTGCCAAAGATGGAAAACCAATAGGCATGAATCCTTGAGTACCGCTTTGTATAATCGCCTTATTGAACAATCCTTCAGCTAAAGGTGTTCTTAGAAGTTGAGTAACGTTTCTAGCGCCTGCAGATTGACCCGCAATAGTAACTTCTTCAGGATTTCCTCCAAAGCCATCGATATGTTGATTTACCCATTTCAAAGACTTTACTAAGTCTAGGATTGCATAGTTACCAGATACGCCATGTTCACTTTCCTCTGACAATTCTGATAGTGCCAAGAAGCCGAACATACTCAATCGATATTGTACCTCAACAACGATAACTTCTTTTTCAGCTAGTTTTGAGGCATAAAACTCCATTTCAGAAGCATGTCCATGATCATTTCCCCCACCGTGTATCCATACAAGTACTGGAAGGTTGTCGTTAACGGTGTTTGCAGGAGTGTACACGTTTAAATTCAACCCATTTTCACTCGCATCGGGTGAAAAGGAATCATCAAAATAAAACTCATCGCCCCAGAAGGTTCCGACAGGGTTGATAGTCACATCTTGCATAGATTGGTCACCCCAAGTATCAGCCAACTTTACACCCTCCCAAGGTTCAACTGGTTGGGGCTCTTTCCAACGATTCTCACCTGCTGTGGAACCAGCAAAAGGGATTCCCTTAAACAACTGCACACCATCCACATCAGTGCCTACCCCTTTTACCAATCCACCTTCCACAGAGACGATATCAACAGGTTCTCCACTTTCAGCTTTTACTGCTCCTTCAAAAGGTGACAGCATAACCGAAAAGGTTAGGATACAGGTTACGCATATGCCTACTACTCTATTAAGCCTCATTTTTTTCCTCCTTCATCTTAATAGTTATTTTGATTTTGAAGCCATCCATTCCATGATAGTTGCTTCAACACCGTCAACTGTTGCAGTAGCTTCATTATTATATAAATAGATCCAAGACCAGTGACCATTATACTGATATGGTGTTCCATCATCATTTGTATATAAACCTGATGTATCACGTACATCATCAAATAATGAGAAATGAACGTTGTCTGCACCAGCTTCAATCATACGATCATAGGTTAATAGAGAGTAATCTTGTGGTGGTAAAGTAGGATCATTTTTAGCGTGAACAAACCAAGTTGGAGTTTGAATCATATGTTGAATATCTTGGTCTGTAATAAGATAATCGAATAAACCTTCACAAACCGGGAATGCAGCAGCAAAGTATTCAGGATAATCACGGATCATCAACATAGTAAGATATCCACCGTTTGAAGCTCCACCAATATAGATCCTATTTGGATCAATATCCGGATTGTTCGCTACATGGTCTTGAATTAAAGAGAACACTGCTTCCTCATAGATAGAAGTTCCATCTTTATAGTAAGTTTCACCATCCATCCATCTAGTATTAGATTGAGGTGCTAATACATAAGCTCCTCCATAAATATCTTGAACGGAATCTGATGCAAAAGCGGCTGCTTTATTTGCGGAAAGTGGAATTGTTGGATCTGTACCACCTTCACCACCTCCATGCAACCAAATAATTAACGGATTTTTCTTCTTATCTTTTGCTGGAGTAAAGTCTGCATATGGTAACGTTATATCACCGTAAGTTGCCTCGCCCGTTGAGAAATCATCAACAAGCTCTCTTGTCTCTCCTGTGAACTTGTCAATAACTAGTTTTTGGAGAGTCCCCTTTTTTCCGGGATTTACAACGATGTCTTCCTTTTGTGTAATCGTATATTCATAATCCACCCAATCGTTGAATCGGTTATAATAATTCAGTGCTGATCCTAATGAATCGGTAGGGGCAATCTCTAATTCTAGTACCGCATATTTGTTCCTTCCTTTATCAATAGGGTTTCCATCTTTGTCAGCAACATATGCTTCTGTAACGTTACGATAACCTTCTTCTATCAAAGGATTATCCATTCGCTCATCACTTCTTGATACATGTACTTTAAAAGTATCTTCAGTCACAGAACCTGCAGGAATAGGTTTACCTAAATCTACGATTACTTTTGTAACCACTGCACCCCAGTCTTCAATTTCTATCACTGTACGATAAGTTGGAGTTTTTTCTGAGACTCCACTTGCAGTTACACTCAAACTAAAAGAAAACATGAAAGCAACAACTAAAAGAAATGGCATAAAAAATGTAACATTTTTTTGCACGATACATACCTCCTCAGTATTTTAATCAACTAAATACCTTTTCGAGTTCTGGAAACACAGCGGCATAAGTTTTTCTAATAGATCATCCCCTCTCACATTAAAAAGGAAACGCTTTCAAAGATTAGTGTAGCACGTTAGTTAGTAGAAAAAGAGTGGTATTAATAGCACTTTTTTAACTATTATCTGTATTTTTATAATATTCAGAATAATATAAAGTAACCTCTGAAACAAAGGGACTAGGAGCAAATTCTATCTCCTAGGACTTGGTGCCCTGTTTGCCTGAAATGATAGAATGACTACATTAAATATAGTAAGAGACTTTGGAAAACGAATCAAAAGTCTCTTTCATTGTTTATTATGTTGAGTGATTTGTTAACAAATCACTCAACATCCTATAGATCAAAGTATTGAGCAGCTATCACATCATTCCGCCAGGACGGCACTTTGATAAACCTTGTAAATGAAGCAGAGAACCGTCCCTATGCTTCCGATCGGTCAAACACTTTCAGCTTTAGAAAGTGGGTATGAATTACTTTTATTAGTACTTAAAATTATGGTTGCTATGATCATCGATACCATAACAAATCCAATTAAGCTCCAATAAAACGGTGAAGGAATAATTAGAAAGATTGCTCCAACTAGGAAAAGCACTCTTCTAACAAAACCAATTGTTTTAATGCACCAACCTGTGACAGCAACAGATAAACTTAAGCATCCTATTAATGCTGTAGCTACAGAGAAGCTTACTTCACTTAAAGATCCATTTAACAATAACACATCATTATAAGCAAAGATAAACGGAATAATAAACCCAGCAGAGGCAAGTTTCACGGATTCAATTCCCGTCTCCCAAACATTGGAGCCCGCTATTCCTGCTGCTCCAAATACCGACAAGGCAACTGGTGGCGTGATGGTCGAAAGAGCCCCAAAATATAGAATGAACAAGTGAGCCGCTATTAGTGGAATACCCATGTTCACAAGTGCCGGAGCAACCAATACAGCAAGAATTAAATACGCTGCTGAAGTAGGTAATCCCATACCTAATATGATACTTGTAAGCATCGTTAACACTAATGCATATAGTAAGTTTCCTCCAGCTACTGCTTCTAAAATTCCACTGATTTTAATACCTAATCCTGTTAATTGAATAACACCCATAATAACTCCAGCTAGTAAACACGCGGCAGCAATAGGCATAATACCAGTAGCCGCATCTCGCAATGCAGAGATGATATTCGGTAGCTTCATATTTTTACGGTCTTTAATGAAGCCAATGATGAAAGCCAAGATAATAGAGAAGAAAGCCGATCTTTGTGGACTAAATCCTTGTACTAATAAAATAACTAGGATAAATAAAGGTAGCAAATATAACCAGCCCGCAAATAATGTTTTTCTAAAACTAGGTAATTCACTTTTCTGTAATCCCTTGAAATTGTTCTTCTTTGCAATTAAGTAAACACAACTCGAAAGTGTAACAAAATACAGGATAGCAGGAATTAATGCAGCTTTTAGAATATCGGTATATGGCATTCCTGTAATTTCAGCCATTAAAAATGCAACAGCGCCCATAACAGGAGGCATAATTTGCCCCCCATTTGATGCAACTGCTTCAACTGCACCTGCAAATTTGGGTTTAAATCCTACTTTTTTCATTAGCGGAATCGTAAATGTTCCTGTGGTCACAACATTTGCGGCACCGCTTCCATTTACTGTTCCCATCAACATACTAGAAAGAATAGCTGCTTGAGCCGGTCCACCTGAAACTTTACCTGCAACTGAATAAGCCAAATCAACAAAGAAAGTCCCGGCACCTGTTAATTTCAAAACTGCACCAAACAGCAAGAATAAAAAGATAAACTGTGCTGACACTAGAATGATTTGGCCATATAATCCGTCACTTCCGGTATACAAGTATGGTGCGATTCTAGTCATAGAGAAATTTGCTGTTTGTAACATCCCAGGAAAGTAACTTCCAAACAAAGCATACAGAAGAAAAGCTAGACAGAATAAAGGGAGAATAAGTCCAACTGTTCTTCGCCCCGCTTCAAGTCCGATAAGAATTGCCAAAATTCCTAACAGTACCTCTAAATCAGTATAGGCCCCCGCTCTCATAACTAGTTCTTTTTGAACAGTAATTAAATAGTATGAAATATACCAACTAATCAAAATTAAAGAAACGTCAATATATTTTGAATACCTGAATTTTAATGGTTTAACTAAGAATATAACACTTGCAACTAACGCCCAGTGCACGGCTGATTGAAAGTACCCAGGTAAAATACCAAAGGATGCCGTATATAAATGAAATATAGCCAATGAAATTGCTAGAAATAAAATACACCTTTCTACTGTGAAAAATGTATTACCCTTTAAGTCTGTGCTTTTCTCCATATTCCTTCCCCCTTTCTGTTGTTACTTATCTAATTTAATGATCGCTTCTACTACGTCCCCGTAATCTTTAGGCTCTTCAAAATTAAAGTGTTCATTTAATTTCATTTCTGCAATGTAACTCAGTTTTGCTTTCGTAGCATGTGACATTAAAGCATTTACATCGGATTCTTCCAAAGTTTTGATGACATCATCCATTTCTGCCACTCTTCTTTCCGCATGTAAAGCAGTTCTAGTCAACAAATTTTTTGCAGTAATTGTCAAATGCTTTCCTGTTAGCGTGTTATTTAGAGATTCCATGATAAAATTGTCAACGTTATATTTTTTACTAATTACCAAACTTTCGATCAATAGGGTTGTAAGCCCTTTCATAAATGTGCTGCGAGCAACTTTAATTGCTGATGCACTGCCAGCTTCGTCACTTATTTTTAAAACATCCATCCCGTATTTCTTACTAATCTCGATAAATTCATCTGCTCCACTTCCACTTACTAAAATAGGAACCTTGTGCTGAAAGGTGGGGATAGATTCCACAACTGCAGCATCAACAAATTTACATCGATCCTGAGTAATTTCTTCAATTTCTTTTTGTACCATCGGTGACGTTGCATTCATGTCGACATAAATCATACTATTTGTTAAAAATTCAGCAGCCTCTTTTGCTATTTTTATTGCGTATTTAGCACTTGTTGCACAAATAACCACATCACTATTTTTAATAAGGTTCTCTAGTGATTTGTCTAAAGTGATGCCCAACTCTTCAACTCTATTTTTAATAACGAATCCCAAGGATGGATGGTCTACATTGATATCAAATGCACGAATATCTTTGATTCCTTCGGTCAGGAGACCCCTAGTTATATGATAGGCCGCTTCCCCGAAGCCAATAAACCCTATTTTCATGCTAATTCCTCCATTTACTGATTATAATCTATTCATTTATAATAAAGTGTTTGACGTCCATCCAAGGCATTATTATTCTAGTACACCTTTTTCTTTATAATACTTTTCAGCACCTGGATGAATTGATATAGGCGATTCAACTGCATTTTCCAAAGAGAAATCCTCACCTACATTATGGACTTCTTTAAATTTATCAAGATTTTCAAGTAACGTACTAACAATTTCATAAGCAACATCATCTGACATATCTTCACTAACCATTAATGATGTCCATAACTGCAATGTTTCAACATCATAGTCAATACCACTATAAGTTCCAGCCGGTATAGTTAACTTATTATAATAAGGGTATTGTTCAATAATATCATCACTTATTGAATCATCTAGAGAAATCATTCTTATTTCCGAACTTGATGATAAATCAATAACTCCGGCTGTTGGAATACCCGAAACATAGAATGTAGCATCAAGGTCACCATCTCCAAGCATTCTTCCACCTTCAGCAAAATCTAAATAGTAAGGGTTAATATCTTCTTCATGATCAATCCCATGTGCCTCCAACATTATTATGGACATATCTGTAATAGTGGAACCAGGTGGCCCTAAATTAATACTTTTACCTCTTAAATCGTCAAAGCTTTCAATATCAGATGATGCATCTACAACCATTTGTCCACCACTTAGATAAAGGTTCATCAAAGATAAAGTTCCTTGCTCCTCACCTTCAAATGGTCCGCCGCCATTGTTACCAAAATACAAAGCGTCCCAGTTCCCAAATCCTACTTGAATTTCACCCGATTTTAGTAGACGTACATTTTCAGTAGCCCCGTTCGTCCCTTGTGAAACCGTATTCAATTTTTCGGAATTATTATTTATAACCTGTGACATCCCAGCACCTACTGCGTAATACGTTCCAGAGGATCCTCCCGTTCCAATAACAAGAGGGGCATCACTGCTTGCGCTGCTTCCCTCTTCAGAACCACATGCAACAAATAAAGATAACATCGCAACTGACAGTACTATGGTATTAAAATGTTTTAGAATTTTCATGATAATCCTCCCATATTGTTACTTTACTAACTCATGAACCGAATTGTAATAAACGACATTTTCTTGATCTAATACTTCTCTTAAGCCGTGAAAATCCAGACTTAACTCACCTCTTCTAATCTTCTCTTTGGTTCTTTCTTCTTTTTGTAATCTATATTTGGAGAGTTCCAATGATGAATCTATATCTGACTTCTTCACATTAACAATCCCATCATCATCTGCAAGTATAAGATCTCCTGGCTGGATGAAGCATCCTCCTAAAACCGCATCAGAATTGACGGCTCCCCCTCTGTTTTTAGTTGTTCCTTCAGAAGAGATCGCTTTTGACCAAACTGGGAATCCTAACTCCTTTATTCTTGAAACATCCCTAACACCGGCATCCATAATTAAACCTTGAACTCCTCTTTTTTGAAGAGCCATAACAATTAATTCCCCAATCATTCCAGCACTACTATCACCAATCGTAGTTACCACAAGAATATCTCCTGGTTGACACACCTCAATCGCAGCATGAATCATTAAGTTATCCCCGGCATAACAAACTACTGTGACAGCAGGTCCACATATGAATGCCCCCTCTTGCAATGGTCGAATCTCCCGACTAATTAAGCCCACTTTTCCCTGCGCTTCATATACAGTAGATACATCTAATTCCTTATATTCATCTATCATATTTTGGTTTGCTCTCTCAATAGTTTTAACTACGAACTTATCCATCATATAAACTCCCCTCCGACATATGGAAAAAATCTAGTAAAAGCTTCTGCATATCGATACTCTTTCTCTCCAGAACACCTTCTTGCATGGTTTCCTCTAAGTTTAGCTCTTGATCCATAATAGTCGATTAGATGTGGTTGCGCGGCAAAACAATTCATAGCCGCCTCTTTTTGTTCATAGGTTTCCGTGATATCAAGAATGACTTCTGGCTTAAAGTCACTAATTTCTGATTGGTGGGGTTCAAATCCAAAGAGCCGAGCTTGTTTAGCAGTTGCATAACCATCTAATCTTACCCCATTAGACGTAGACAGAACACTCGCTTCAAACACGAATTTAGATACGGCTTCATGATCAGGGTTGAAGGCGTCTTTTGGACCATGAGTTAAGATATCCGTAGGTTTTACTTCTCGAATTTTTTTTACTAGTCTATCCATACGTTCAGAGTTCATTTCCATATGATAATCTTCATAATCCCAGATCTCATAATCCGTAACTCCTAATTGTTTCACAGCTTCTTCAATCTCTTCATGTCTGGCTTTTTTAACATTTTCTAACGTTTGACCTTCAATATTCCAAAGATCATTTGATTCTCCTCTAGCACCATAGCTTAGAATAACAAGCGAGACATTTGCATGTTTCGCGTATTTGGCGATAACACCGCCGCCTCTCCAAACAAAATCCGCCGCGTGAGCGCTTACAACTAACAAGTTACTATTTTTATCAATCATTTTATCCTTCTCCTATCTATTATTATATTAATTTATCCTTCTACTAAAAATGTAGTATTTTTAACGGTCATTTGTCTTATTTCATCTTCATTAAAACCATTTTCCAGTAAATTATCTACAAACATTTGCAATCCTTCATCCGGAAATACTCCTGCCGGTTGTCCTAGATCAGTAGATAGAATACAATTTTCCGCACCTGAGAACTTTATTTCTTCATATACTTCTCTCCAAGTTGTTTTTTCAGAGTGAGGAGTCGTAAAGCAAAACTCCAAGTATGCACCTAAATTTGTGAGCTCTTTTTGTTCTTCTTTTGTATACCTAGTTGATGGAAAATTAGGATGTGTAATCACAATTTTTCTTATCATCATCTCACTGGCTGCCTTTACTAAAGCAAATGTTTCATCCTTACCTAAATGACCCGTAGCAAGAATTAAATCATGGTTCTTAATAACATCTAATACATCTATTGCTTCTTTCTTTAACTGATTACCTTCTAAAATAGAGATACTTGATTGTGTTTTTCCCTGTTCCATTAACTCTTTTTGTAATTTAGCCCAAAATGGGAGTTTCTTATGATTTCCTTTTTTAAAATACTCTTGCTCGTTTGTGGCATCAACAGTTGGCATCCAAACGATTTTTGCACCATCTCTCGCAGCAAGTTCTACTGCTAGCGGATTAAGTCCGCCTACCGAGTTATTTAATGCAATTGCCCCAATCGGATTTACATTTGGATATACTTTATTAACTAACTTAGCTCTTTCCGCAGTACAAAAATAATGTGACTTAATTCCATAACCCTTCATTCCAACTTTTTCGAGTCGCTCTGCCATTTCAAGGTCATCAAGTTTTCTACCGACTACATCTGGTCCACTATGTACATGAAGATCATAGGCACCTTTCAGTAATTCAACACTTTTTGCAGTCATAACAATCCCTACTTTCTTGTTTTTAAGAAATGTATTTTTAATCAATATTGTTCAACAATCTTGATTAACAACATTGTATATTAATGTGTTTTCCTTGTCAATTGAACTTTTACTTTTTTCCGAATTGTCTATTAATTTTATCTATGTATTTAATGCGAGCCTAGTATTTCAACGGTAGGTTTCTCTTGATACGGTGCGGGTTCATCTTATCTGTTAAAACATAATTACAACTTAAAAAAAGGTGAGGATTCCCTCACCTTTCGCTTATTTATATTAAATAAGTGAAGTTATCCTTCACTGTTTTCCTTACATTAGCTATATGGATTCTTATATATTTTTCTGCGTTTTCCCTGTCTCGAGATTTAAATGCCATATATATATTTTGATGCTCCTCAAAAGAACTTAAATTTCTTCCCGGGACTAAAATTGTTCTAAAGTGGTGTCTAAGCAGTTGATTTTTAATTATACTGATCATCTCAACAGCTTGTGTATTCTTAGAAGCTTGATAAATGACATTATGAAACTCTTTATTTAAACTTGAGTACTCATCATATCGATTATTTTTTAAATGACCACTCATCATATCTAATATCTCTTTCATTCTTATTAAGTCAGTTTCACTTATACTTTCAGCAGCTGTCCTAGCGACTAACCCTTCGAGAACTTCTCTGATTTCCAGATAATGCATAACCTCTTCAAGTGTAAATGATTTAATAAACGCTCCTTTGTTACTCTCTATATTAACAAGATTCTCCTGTTCGAGCTTCAGAAGTGCTTTTTTCACTGTATTCCTACTTACTCCTACTACTTCCGATAATTCTGTTTCAGTTACTTTTTGAGATGGTTTATATGTACCATCTAGTATTCTCGTCTTAATAAACTGATAGGCAGTTTCCATTGGTTTACTCATCTCTACAACCCCATGACTTAAAATTTTTAGTTGTATCTAAGTATTATGATATTACAATATTGTTGAACAATCAAGCAACATAACTACCTTTTAAAAATGAATGTAATTACTATCGCCTAAAATTGGACGCAGGTATTCTATTTATTTTGCTAAATGTTTGGAAAAACAACAGTAGTCCTCAAAAATTCGACAAAAAACGTACGTGTATTGAACAATATATTTATTTATTTTTGGATTTTTTCATTGTATGTACATAATCAATAGCTTCCTTTAAATCATTTAACCTATATAACCAACCGCCTGAATTATTTCGTATTGGTTTAGGTTCATTTGGCAATTCATATCTTATTGTGAAGTGATACATTCTTATGTCCGTATTCATTATCCCTGAACCTTGATAATTGACCAAACTTTCACCATATCTTCAAACCATTATAAAACTGCCATGCGTGTATTCTTCACGCATGGCAGTTTTGCTGTTTTCTTTTACCGCTCCGATGACCTCATAAAAACCAGCTACTACCGCCGCCATCCAAGCGTGCAAATGAAGCACAGAACCGTCCCTATGCTTTACCTATGCTTTATTCTGCGCAACGAGCATGTATAGAGATTCTGCCGGGAAAAATTTCTCTGTGACCTGGAATCCTGCTTCTTTCATTTCCCGCTCCATTCCTTCCAAAGTAATTCTCGGTGCTTTCTCGGAACTTCCTTTTGGTTCAAGTTCCAGACAAATTAGATAACCTTCATTTTTCAGTACATTTTTCATTTGCTGTAACAACGGTGCCAGTGGCTGAATTTCATGCAGCACCAGAGAAGCAATGATCACGTCGATAGAGCCATCAGGTAAAGGAAGTGCTTCCATACTTCCCTGCACCGGGACAATATTCGTGAGCTGTTCCTCCAAGGCTTTCTCGTTTATTATTTCCAACATGCCGGCGTCGATATCCATTGCGTATACGTTGCCCTTGATCCTTTTCGCCGCAGGGATGGAAAAATAACCGGTTCCAGCGCCAAAGTCCAACATGCTGTCCGTTTCTTTTACGGGAATCATGTTTAGCAGCTGTTCCGGGGAGAATTCTTTTCTTCGTTCGGGACTTTCCAAGTACGATACTTTTCCTTTGCTGTGCTTACCATGTGGGTGATGCATATAAATCCTCCTTTATTAAACAGCTGTTTAAACGTGCTTTTTCTCCGGCTTAAATTTTTCTTCTATCAGTGCAGCGTTCACAGACATGGCAGCCATAGAGCCTTCCCCCGCCGCAATAATTAATTGGGAGGGACCGGCAATTCGCGTGTCTCCGCAAGCAAACACCCCTTCTGTATTCGTGCGTTGCCAGCTGTCAGTTGCAATCCCTCCCTGCTCGTTTAATGTATATTCGAGTGAGGATTGAAAGCAAGCTGCCTGTTTCCATTCCGCAGCTATAAACCCTCCTTCACGGAGCACTTCTGTTTCATCTTCAAACTGAATTTTCTCCAGCATCCCCTCTTCGCCAATAAAAGAGGCGATCTTTTTTTCGTTAATAGTGATGCCATTGCTTTTGAGCAATTCTTGTTCTTCCAGCGAAAGTACTTTACTTCCGTTGGTAAAAATAATTAAATCGTTCGTCCAGTTGGACACCATTTTTGCCATATGAAACGCCTTTTGATCATCTGCGATCACTGCCAGCGCCCGATCTCTTAATTCCCAGCCATCACAGAAAGGACAGCTGAACAGGCTCTTGCCATAGAATTCTTTCACCCGCGGAATATCCGGAAGGACTTCCTTAAAGCCGGTTGCAAGAATGATCTTTTTCGCGCTGTATACTTCCCCATTTTCTGTCTCCACCTGGAACAAGGGGCTTACTTTATTGATACGATGAACCCGTTGCTTTTCGATCCTCACGTCAGGATATCTGCTTAATTCTTCCTGTGCAATCCTTTTGAATTCCTGCGGATGTATACCGTCCCTTGTAATAAACCCGTGGGACTCGGAAGTCACCGAATTTCGGGGTTTGTTGTCATCGAACAGGATAGTTTTACGTCTTGATCTTCCAAGTACCAAAGCAGCATTTAGTCCAGCCGGTCCTCCGCCAATCACAGCGCAGTCTAATATCATCCTGCCCACTCCTTTAAAATAAATTTAGCTTTTTTCTTCATTCTGTTGGGATTCTGCCTCTTTAGCAATTTCAATCAAAAGCTTTGATTCCAGTTCACGTTTCATATTTTCCTCTGCCTGTCTCATGACGTTCTCAATCAAGCAACCTTCATGATGAATGGAGCAGTCGAATAAGCTAGTATCTCCTTCAATAGCATGAATAACATCCAAAAAGGATATTTCATGTTTTGTTCTGGAGACTTTATAGCCTCCCTTCGCGCCCGGCGTCGACTCGATCCAACCGGCTTTCGTCAATTTGGTTAAAATCTTAGAAAGGTACGTCGGGGAAAGCTGCTGCAATTCGGCTAATTCCTGTACTCCCACCGAGCTCCCCCCAGGCTGTAGCATTAAATGGACCATCGTATGCAGGGCGTAGTTTGTCGCGTTTGAATATCTCATACAAAACCTCCTTATATAAAAAAGATATTAGAGACTCTTAATGTCTATAATATAAGTAAATTTATCACTAGACGTGAAGAAAGTCAACTTGGGGTTTTTTAAACTTCGACTAAACTGCCCGTTACTAAGTGCATTTTTTACAAAGTCACCCAAAACTGAAGATCTTTGCTGCGCAGTAAAAGTCAAATAAGAAAAGACGATCACTTCAAGTGTAATCGTCTTTTAAAAGGTTATAGTATTGCCAGTATATTTGTAATGCACATTAAATAAAGTTGTCCAAACATGTGTCAGTCCATAATACGTAAATAACAGGTCATTGTCGTTCGATATCGTTCTCTCTACTTACATTATACTAATAATTGTAAATTTTTTCTAGACTATACTTTCTAAATCTTCTGTCATATACTGTTATATACAAATCTAAAAATATAAGAGGTGTACCAGTATGAATGATAAACAAGATATCTTAGATAATGGTCCTTTCTTTCATGGCACTAAAGCAGAACTGAAAATTGGAGATCTTTTAGAAGCGCAAAACTTATCAAATTACCAAGATAAAAAATCGAATTATATATATTTTACTGCAACATTAGAAGCAGCTAAATGGGGTGCTGAATTAGCAACATCTGAATCAAAAGAGAGAATTTACATTGTAGAACCATTAGGTGATATGGAAAATGATCCGAACTTAACTGACAAAAAATTTCCTGGAAACCCAACACGTTCTTACAGATCTAAATCGCCGTTGAAAATAGTAGCTGAATTAAGTTCATGGGAAAGACATTCCGATGAAGAAATAAATCATATGCTTACATCTTTAAAAAAGTTACGTGAACAAGGAAAAGCTGTAATATACGATTAATCTTCAACATCTATAAAGTCATGACTTAAAAGGGGTAGCGTCAGGAAAATGCGATTTACAACGTTACGCAAATTACAACATAGAAAAATCGGTTCCTTACTATGTTTAGGAACCGATTTTTTGATTGGGCTAATATAGCTAACGCACCTTTCGTTGAATAATCAATACACAAGATAATCACCTTTTTTATTCTCCGATAACCTCTTAAAACCAGCCCCTATCACCACTACCCAAGCCGTGAAGATGAAGCATGGAACCGTCCCCATGCTTCCATAGGAACACGTTTATGGTTCAAGAATACAATAGGTTATTAACCAAAAAGGGTGATTTACTATGTCGACGGAGTTACCTGTCTGTATTGAACCAGTTAAGATTAGCTACGGACCAAATAAAACAGTTCTATTTCCTAAGGTAATTGGAATGCATGACCACCAATTTGAAAGATATATTAATCAAACAGTTATTAATCAAACGCAGCAGCTGATAAATGAACAAATTGACAATATGCCAACTACAGTAGTAGAAATGATCGGGTCATATGAAATTAAAAATAACCAACGCCAGGTTCTGAGCTTATCACTCTCCAATTATACGTACCATCACCAGGCTGCTCATGGGATGACGTATATTAAATCTTTGACATTCGATCTACAAAACAGAACGAGGGTTGAACTTAAAGATTTATTCAGGCCCGACAGTGATTATATCAACCGAATTTCAACCTTAATACGTGCGCAAATCCAGCAACGAGATATTCAGCTTCTCGATGCCTTCACATCCATTGAACAAAATCAAGACTTTTACATCGCTGACAAAACTCTTGTTATCTATTTTCAGCTCTACGAAATAACTCCATATGTATTTGGATTCCCCATGTTTCCAATTTCCGTATATGAATTACAGGATATTATCGATGAAGATGGTCCGCTCGGTCGGATGGCTGTTAATAATTAATTAGCCCATTCATATAGAAGGTGTATGAAATAATCTAATTTCATGTCTCGCCGGCCTATTCTATTTATCTACCAAGCGGTTTTCCTTCCCTCAATTAAATTATCTTCTAAAATACAAAACAAATAAAAGTAACGCTTAGCCCATAGCTAAGCGTCACTTTATTTTCATTATCCAGTAGTTCCTTTAATTTTGGATAGCTGTGCCCTCCTCCTTTATGGAGATGAGCCTAGTTGGTTGTTTTTCTACTGTAAGTAATAGCATGATTAAAGTTAGTTTAATAACAATAACCGCATGTGTATCTATTTTATAGATTCTTTCATTGTATGTATATAATCAATAGCTTCCTTTAAATCCTTTAACCTATATAACCAACCGCCTGAATTTAGATAGATGGAATAAAAGAATGTTTTATTACGCACAATAATTATGTGAATTTGTGTGATGTTAAAAGAGATGGATAGACTAGATGGTAGGATTCAACAGTTGAAACAAGAATTAATTCTAATTGTTGAAGCAACTAGCTTAGATAGTCAGGATACCCCACGCTACAGCCAAAACCGCGACTTATCAAAAGTATATAAAACATTCCTATTAAAATAAGAGAATTAAATGTGGGGGAATAACGGTAAAAAGACAAATAGATGTTATTCAATTTGAAGGGGGAGCTATTCCTTGGTTACTGAAGTCAAAAGCTTAAACGAAGAATGTGGCGTATTCGGTGTCTGGGGTATTCCAGACGCTGCACGCTTGAGCTATTTCGGATTGCACAGCTTACAACATAGGGGTCAAGAAGGTGCCGGAATAGTTGCGAGTAATAAAGGGAAATTAAAAGGACATCGTGATCTAGGACTTCTAACAGATGCGTTTAAAGACGATCGTCAATTTGATCGTTTAAAAGGTGAAGCGGCAATTGGTCATGTTCGCTACAATACTGCAGGCAGCAATGGAATTCAAAATATCCAACCTTTCCTATTCCAATTTCATAATGAAGAATTAGCTTTAGCACATAATGGAAACCTTATTAATGCAACTACGTTACGAGAACAATTAGAAGATGAAGGGGCAATTTTTCATTCGAATTCGGATACTGAAATTTTGATGCATTTGATTCGTCGTAGTCAAAGAGAAACCTTAATAGAGCGCGTTAAAGAAAGTTTGAATAAGGTCAAAGGAGCTTTTGCCTATTTAATTCTAACGCCTAACGAAATGATTGGCGCTCTGGATCCAAATGGTTTTAGACCACTATCAATCGGACAAATATCAAACGGAGCGTATGTACTAGCAAGTGAAACTTGTGCATTGGACGTTGTCGGTGCCGAGTTTATTCGTTCCGTTGAGCCTGGAGAAATTGTTATTGTAAACGATGATGGTTACCAAATTGAAAAATATACCGAAGATACAATGATGTCTATTTGCTCAATGGAATACATCTACTTTGCGCGTCCTGACTCTGATATTGCTGGTGTCAACGTACATACGGCACGTAAAAATATGGGACGTACTTTAGCACAGGAAGCACCAACAGCAGCGGATATCGTTATCGGTGTACCAAACTCTTCCATATCAGCCGCAAGTGGTTATGCTGAAAAAAGTGGTCTTCCCTATGAAATGGGATTAGTGAAGAACCAATACATTGCTAGAACATTCATTCAGCCAACACAAGAATTACGTGAGCTAGGCGTACGTATGAAACTATCAGCTGTTAGAGGAGTTGTGAAAGGTAAAAAAGTCGTCATGGTCGATGATTCCATCGTTCGAGGCACAACCAGCAAACACATCGTTCAATTGCTACGTGACGCTGGAGCAACAGAGGTGCATGTAAGAATTTCTTCACCACCCCTGCGTTTCCCGTCTTTCTATGGAATTGACATTCAAAATCGTCACGAATTGATTGCGGCGGATCATTCCGTTGAAGAAGTCAGAGAAATCATTGGTGCCGATAGCCTGGTATTCCTAAGTGTTGCTGGAACTGTAGATTCAATCGGATTAAACTTTGACGCTCCTTATGGCGGCTTATGCATGGCGTACTTCACAGGAGATTACCCAACGCCATTATATGACTACGAAGCAGACTATCTAAAATCATTAGAAAAAGAAATAACCGTTCAAAGGCATGAAGAGTCCTAGTCAAGTTATGGAATAATATTAGTAGTATTTTGAATGCAACATCACTCCCAGTTAGTCGGACTATCGTACAGGTATTGAGCCTAAATAAATGAATCAAACTGTGGTCCGCTTTCGTAAGAGGCGTGGTGGGTTCTGTTAATTTAAATTTACATCACATAAATGGATATTGTCCTTACATCTTCCAGGTTATAAACCTATATGAAAAAACGACCTGAACATGAACAATCATCACGTTTAGGTCGTTTTTATTTGGCAGATCCAATTGATCCATTTAGGAACCGTCCCTCCGCTTCAAATGAAGCAGAGAACCGTCCCTAGTTAGTCCGTCACTACTCCACCCTATGCAAGTCTCCAACAACCAAGGTTTCTCCGGCAATGTTCGTTGAGTTATTACCAACAACCTTCACATATGCACGATTTTCATAGTATCCTGTTGTGCTTGCTACTTCTAATAGATTACTAGCAAAGTCGCCAGCCCACATGTACGTCCATTTGCTTTCTCCCTCAAGTTCAAAGAAGTCATGCAACATGATACCATCTCGGTTTGCATAAACAGGACGATTTGTACCAATTTCATAGTATCGATACCAAGTCTCTGCATCTGGGTCTTCGTAGAAGAAAATCATGTTTTCTTCATCAAAGCGGTCAAATCGAATCCCATCTAGTTTCACATCTTCAAACCAACGTAATGCAGCTTCAACTGCTGTCTTAATTTCTTCCGTTTGTGGTAAAGACATAAGGTATGCCACTACACTTACTGATTCAAACCCGGAAATTGACGGAAGCTCAAACGAACGACCTTTTGTTGCTTCGTACGTGTAAGGATCATGCTGTTGACCCCATGCAGTCAACTCTCCATCCACTTCAATTTGTGATTCTAAAATAAAGTCTAACGCTAAATCAAGCGCTACTTGTGCCTCAGCAGCTAACTCATCACTCACAACGTCATCGTTAAATGGATAACTTTTTTCCGCAACTATTGATAGTGCATTTAACACTCGATTCATAGCATTATCATTGAATGTTGCGTTATCTGCATACCCACCAACAAGGGGATACATTTGTGGGAATCCACCAGTATCATATTGTGATTCTAAAAGATAGTTAATCCCTTTAAGGAGAGACTCTTTGTATCGTTCATCTCCTGTTTCATTGTATACAAGTGTCATGAATAGAATTTCATCAATCGTTGCATTATTATCTGTTGTTCCTGCTTCTGTTTCAGCAGAATAAGAATAAGATTCTGATTTTCTTTCTGATCCATCCCACATACGCTTGTAGTTTGTATCAAACCAGTTTTTATACCAGCCGCCGTGTTCCATCTGCCATGATAGTAAATAGTCTGCTTGTTGTATATTTTCCTCCATGTCGCTAGAGAAATGATAATCTTTTAATAATGGAACATGTTGCGGATCTTCTGGAATTTGTCGATCTATTGTTCCATCTAGGTTGATTGTTTCCTCCGTTTTGAAAACAACAACGGATTGACCAGCTTCATTCACAAACGTGTCCGTATCTACAATCGTAAAGTTATCAGTCAGTTTTGGATTAAGGCCTTCCCAATCTCCCATTGCTGAGTTTAATTCTAAGTCACTTAGATCTAGGTTTTTGACTTTACCATTGAAGGTAACCTCTACTGTATTCTCATCCGTAACAACGGTACTTACGATTTGAATTGGACCAGGAGGAACAGTCTCCTTATTAGGCTTAGGCACAACGGTAAATGATTCTACTGCTGACTCATTTCCTGCATAGTCCACAGCCTTCACTTTAATATTTTTTCGACTTCCAATAAGGTCTATCTCTGCATAAAAAGTGAGGTCATCTGCTATTTCAAATTCTTCTCCATTAATAATGACAACTCCACCTTCATCCACCTTACCTGAAATTGGATATGGATTATACACTGTATGGCGCATCTTTCCTTTTTTATCCCCAGGTAGCTCATCAAGAGTAAGCGTTGGTGCATCTGTTTCATACACAACAGTTAACTCGATTGGTGCTGCTTCTTCGCCAGCTAGATCTACAGCTTCTACCAATACTGTATTTTGACCGAGTTCTAATTCTAATGTAGTGGTAAATGATAGATCTGAACCAACCTCGACTTCATCTCCATTCACTGTCACTGTACTTTCCCTATCCATGGAACCGGAAACCGTATACGTTTGCTCGTTTACAAACGCTCCGTTGTCATCTAACGAAATGACAGGACGTGTATCTACTGGTGTAGCAGATATTGGTGCAGATGCTACACTTGTTGTTACATCATTTTTCGCAACAACCACATAAAAATACTCTACATCATTTGATACATCTGTGTCTGTATATTCTGTATCCGTAACACTACTTGTAATCACTTCATACGATCCATCTTCAGCTGTACTACGCTTCACCTCATAGGAAGTTGCTTCAGGAACTTCATCCCAGCTTAACGCAACTTTCTCATGGCTTGTGTCTACGTCTAATCCAACTGGTGTTGGCAGAGGCTCCACAGGTGTAGCACCTACTACTTCCGATGGATCACTTTCCACCCCATCACGAGATACTAAAGTAATTTGGTAGGAGTAAGTTTCGCCATTCGTTAGCCCTGTATCTGTAAAGGAGTTTGTCTCTAAACCACTAGCTATTGTTTCGAATGGCCCTTCCGACTCCGTACTTCTTTTTACCGTAAATGTCTTTTCCGGTGCAATATCTTGTTCATCTAAATCAAGTGCCCAAATAACAGATTCATCATACAGCTTCCAGCCTGCTTCAGTTAGAACTTCCTCTTGGCCGTTAAAAACAAAGGTAGAAACCCGACGCTCAGGTACTTGCTCACCAGTTACGCGTTTTGCACCTTTTTCGTAGGCAAAAATCGCGGCTTTTTCCTCGTCACCTTCGACCGTCGCAATCACGTCCGCTTCTTCACCTGGAGTTCCAAAGTTCACCTTCCCTGCTTGTGTATATACTTCCACCGTGCCGCTTAGCCCAACTGCTAACGGATGGTCACTATCTTGAATAACAAGATTTGTTTGGCCATCGATATCACCAGATTGACCTCCATCACTGTAGCTTAGGTCCACGTCGTCCACGATCCAACCCTTGGAGTATACAACTGGAATAGGAACATCTCTAAATTTTTCGCCAATGTCTCCAGATCCTGCAGTCTCTCCAACAAAAACGATATCGTAGCCTTCTGCATCCTCCGTTTCCGTTTCCTTCATGATTCTAAAATCAACGGATAAGAAACCTAATGATTGAAAATGCTGAACACCCATGATGTCTGCTGGCAGGCCAGCGCCAACATATAGCATTTTTATCTTATCATCGGCATTTCCCAGTGCCCATTCAACCGACGCATCAAGGAGCTTCCAGCCATCCTCTGTCATGTAATCCTCTTGCCCATTAAATAGGAATGTAGAAACTCGACGAGCAGGAACGGTTTCTTCCCCATTCACTCTCTTTGCTCCTTTTTCATAAGCAAAAATAGGAACTTTCGCTTCGTCTCCTTCTACTGTGGCAATAACTTCTGCTTCTTCACCAGGAGTACCAAAATTCACTTTCCCAGCTTCCGAATATACTTTCACTGTTCCACTAAGTCCAGCGGCTAATGGATGGTAAGGATCCTCGATGACTAAGTTTGTTTGTCCATCAATATCACCTGACTGACCGCCATCACCATAACTTAATTCCACATCATCTACTACCCAGCCCTTTGAATAGACTACTGGAATAGGAACTTCTTTAAATTTCGTACCGATGTCACCAGACCCAGAGGTTTCCCCTACAAAGACAATATCGAAACCATCTGCGTCTTCTGTTACCGTATCTTTAATATTTTTAAATGTTATATTATTAAAACCAAGTGTTTCTAAATGTGCGATTGTTTTTTCGTCAGCCGGTAGACCTGAGCCTACATACAGCATGGACTTTCCTGATCCAATCGAGCGATTCCAGTTTAGAGCGACCTGCTCATCACCAGCAACCGCTTCTAAACCTGTGGGAGAAGCTGATATATTACTAGCTGCAGATGTTTCTAAAGAAAAAACATTTGGTAACGCTGTGAATACTATTAATAATGCTAGAAAAATATGTAGTAGTTTCTTCATAATGTTCCTCCTGTTTTATTGGATTTTAGATACTTAGTTTTGAGAGATTCTCTTAAGTGTTTGTAGTGGTGCACTACGAAACTCGTAGTACAGAAGATATAAACTTGTAGTTAAAACCACCGGTGATAACGCTTGCAAAATGCGATAAAAACGTTGATATAATCGTTCTCACCACAATTGCTGTAATGAGCACTATTTACTTACCTGTCACCTCCTCGAATAAATTGTATCAAAAAGAGTCTAGGCAATATTATCCATTTGTGAAGTATAATCATAGCGTTCACGGGCTATTTGCAACTAATCATACTGAAAAAAAGAAGCAAAAACCTAATGTAAAGATTATCCTACATTACCGAAATTCTTTAGAAATAAGCATATTCCTAATGTGAGGTAATGATCATGCTATAAGAAACAAATATACGAAAACATATGCAAAAAAATAAGGTAATGATTATTACACCAATTTTACCTGTCAATTTGACCAATTTTCATGAAAACGCTTACGAAATTATAGGATATCCTTACCAGGCACTTATCACTATGTATATACTGCATGGTATCCACCATAGGTATAATTTATGAGGTATGTTGTAAGTATTATCTTCAGCGGAGCAGGGTGACGGTGTGTGAAATATTTTTTATGTGCGGATTTTCATAATTTATGTGCGGTTCTCGTCGATTTATGTACGGTTTCATCAATTTTGTGTGCTGGATTTGCGGAATTTACGTGCCATATTAGTCCTTATATACTATAAACAAATAAAACAGATGGGTAATATTAATTATGTTTCTTGCATAAACACGAAAACTTTTACTAATAATAACACGATAGTGGGTTATGGTTAATGTATTGATATCTCCCCATATTTCTCCTGATGGCTTTGAAAAGAAGTTGTACCATGACCTAGAATAGATGGGATATGCGAATTAAAACATGCATTCATAAATGATAAGAGATTATCTAATCTTTCCCACCTTCCTAAAGTAGTTCGCTCATATTAATCTCAAAAATTCAATCGCCATCGTAACCTATACAAGTTTTAGCAAAATAAGCAAGTAACCCCAACCCTAATTCCAATGCATAAAGGAGTATGTAAAATGGATATTTTAAAAGCTTTAACAGAAAATGAATTCTACCTGCAAAAAGAGGACGCCATTCTTTTATTTGATTTGACAGGGATAATTATAAATGGGAATAGATCTGCAGAAGAATTAACTGGCTTTTCGGTAGGAGAGCTTTGCCAATCTAGATTAAATTCGCTCGTTATCGAAGAAAAAGATTCGAACATCCTACACTACCTTTTAATTAGAGCTGAAGACGGTTTTACCGAGAATACGGAGATGGCTATTCGTAATAAGTCGGGTGAGCGAATTGATTTAGCTATAGAAATAGCGCCTCTATTTGTAAATGATAATGTGATAGGAATGTA
The DNA here is from genome assembly GCF_002886185.1 of Salipaludibacillus neizhouensis. Taxonomy (GTDB): domain Bacteria; phylum Bacillota; class Bacilli; order Bacillales; family Salisediminibacteriaceae; genus Salipaludibacillus; species Salipaludibacillus neizhouensis. The sequence continues at coordinate 825,553 of NZ_KZ614147.1, read as the reverse complement.
TGGCACCCTAAAGAGGTAACGGAGGGACTCGGCGTAGAGTAATGGATGGAAGTTTAAATTTATAGAGATTGAAAATAACCGAGTTTCCACTATATTATATAGCGCCGTATTTAATTCCCTCTCCCACCCCAGTGCTCCTTTCACTTTGTCTTATATCTATTACAATTTCACTAAAACGCAAAAAATGGCCCAGGAGATGAGCCTCATTCATTGTCTTTCTTCTATAAGTAATAGCATGATTAAAGTTCCCCTTCATTTTCCAACTGCTCGCTTTGTATACTTTGCGTAATCAGATAAGCCCATCAACAATTGAGGTGATAAGCTAGGATTCAACCTTATTAAAATAGTTCAATAACAATAACCGCATGTGTACTGAACAATATATTTCTCTACTTTAAGGATTTTTCATTGTATGCACATAATCAATAGCTTCCTTTAAATCATTTAACCTATATAACCAACCGCCTGAATTACTTCGCATTGGTTTAGGTTTATTTAGCAATTCATATTTTACTGTGAGTATGTAAAATTTATAACGCGCAGCATCATCGAATCCAAATTCCTTATAATCGCTTTTTAACAGATAATAATAATTTGTCAAGATACTCACGCCAGTTTACCATTTCAATTGGAAATTTTTGCTCAATATTAAAAACACAATCCATCACTCCTCCACCAGGTTTTCTGAAGGTTATGAACGGAGTGTCTCTATAGTTATACCCCCTCTTTTTTATTGGGTGAGCGTGTACATGATACTCTTCGACCAAATGAATGGTATTTCCAACAGGTACAGACAGAACAATTTCTTCATCCGTCTCATCTAAGATAGGATCAATTACAGCACCCCAAGAACCTTTTTCATTATCATTAGAGTGTTTCTTTTTGTAACTGTTTATTAACGTTATCTCAGCAGCAATTTTTTCTACAGTCAATCTCCAGTCACCTGATTTTTCAATTTGATCAATTAGTTCATTTACATACGTTATAAATCTTTGTATCTCTGAATCATCATTAAATAACATTAGTAGCTCATGGTTATGTACTAGCCCCTTTTTAGTGAAATTCGCTGAACCTACTAGACAGGTTTTATCGTCATACAAATAAACTTTGTTCTACTTCAATCATTATATAAAACCCTCCCCATTTTCTGCTTTCATCTAGTAAGTACGGCTGAAGTAGAAAAAGGGAGGAGATATTTAAACATTCATTAACTGTTCCTAAAATAAGGTTCGAGTAAAACCATTATCCAAGCCGTGCAAATGAAGCAGAGAACCGTCCCCTGCTTCACTAATAAAAGAAAAAGATTGAACAACATTCTGTTCAATCTTTTGTTAGTTTGTTATAAGTTTCTTTAATAACTTTATGTCAGTATCATGCTCGGCAACTTTTACAGCTATCCCTTCAACACTAGTGTGCTTTTCACTGTTATCTGCTACTTGTTTTGATACGTTATCTAATTTTTTTATCATTACTTGTTGTCCACCGTCAAGCTTCTCTAGTCGTTCACTTAAAGGCTCTAACTTTTCATCTAATAAAGAAGAAAACATTTGCATTAACATTTTTTCATCCATATCATAATCACCACCTACATTTATTATATCAATGATTTAATAATAATTGTGGTATTGAAATTAAAAGATTTCTATATCTATAACAGACTTAACCTGTGATCCACTTATGAAGGACGGCGAGAAGAAGCCATCTTTCAAACCGGTGTCAAACGCAAAGTGCCAATCACAATTTACCCAACTCAAGACATATACGCATTCCCTACCCATTCACCGACACACTTTGATTACCACTGGCTTTTCTACACCCACATCCAAAGCATGACCTAACTTCGGGGTGACAGGCACCTGGGTTATTTATTCTCCAGCTAGTCCCAATAAATCCTCTAAAGGCTCATATCCTTGGTCGTTAAATACATACTTTCGAACTTCACCATCAATAGTAGCTGTGATCAGTCCCATAACTTGGCCTTCATTTTTCTGAAAAGTCATGGGCAGTTCTCCGAAGAACTCTGATCCGAAGTGTGATTCTATGAATTCCTGATTGTTAAGATGGATCGTTCTTATGAAATTCAAGATGTTAAACTTAATCTGATCTTCAAGACTTAAGTCTCCAACTTTAAGCATCTTCTTTACTGCTGCTTCCGAATACTTCATAGGCCATCCCCTTTCAAGTACTTGCTTGGTATATTTTTACAGCTAATATTATATCATTTTTTCCTATACTTATCCTCAATCACTCTGTAATTTTCATGCTTAATTTTATCCCACTCGGTCTTCTTATAGTCAATCGCCTTTAGTCTATCATTGATCCAATCAGGATCGTACTCCCTGAAATTCCATTCCTCGACCCAGTCTTTCATCGCTTTATGTTCAGGGTGCTTTGGATCCAGGTAAGCTTCCAAAAAAGCATAAAATCCATGTATCCCTCCGACATCTTCCGGCGGTGCTGTTTCAGCTCCATCAAGGAGAGTTGGAAATCCGAAGTAATAATCATCAACGATTTCTTCAAGTTTTATAGTGAACCACCAATCATCTCCAAAGTCATAGTTGTATCTGAATTCTTTGTACTTTTCCAGATAATCATCTATCTTAAGACCGGTAGGCTTACGAACCTCAATCTTTAATCGTTCCTGGTGATTCTGTTCAAACTGGAGCATGTCGGCTGGCATTGATTTCAATCGTTTTTCATAATACTTCTTATTCTTCATATAGTGCTGATGCTCAAGATAAGCCTCTTCATTATCAGTGACGATCCTTCTCTCTTCAAGGAAGTCAAACTCGTACAGGTGATAGCCACCACCCGGATACCCGCTCTGGAAATTGGTGGCATTCTGAATGACATCATGCAGCCTCTTGAAAGTTGCACCTCCAGGCATGATAACTCTTCTCCAAATAAGTGGATTTGATTCTTCAAGTTCAATTCTTATAATATATGATTTCAATTTGATAGTACCTCCCTTTCAACTCCCTACATTACTCTTTGGAATAGGTGGTATTTCGCCCATTCGGTCCCTTATAGTAGCACGTATGATATTCCCCCACTGATAACGAAGGGTCTGACTTCATATTCATAAAACTTATAAATTTGCTTTCGGCTTCTAAAATTAAAGGCATGTTATACTTTTTGCTCTGATATTTACTACATAAATAATATGTTTCTAGTATTGGTATTTGAAATTCATTAGCTGCATGAATAATATTTCAAGCTCACTAAAGGTCTCAGCATTACTTTCAATATCATCAGAAATTCTATTTTCCAAACTTCTGTCATCATTTTTATTAGTAGAATTCATCTTTGTTAATGAATTTTTCTTAGTTTTATTCTTGTAACTTTTAATTAGCCTGTTTACATCTCTAAAATTGAAAATGATGCAGAGAACCGTCCGGGACCGATGCTTCCTTTTTCAATACATTAGTTGCAATGGTTCAACATTGCCAGTTATTGTTGTAGTATAACTATTAATTAGCTTACCCACAACAGAAATATTAACTTTTAATTGTGGTTTAGCGTGAAGATTAACTTGATCAATTTTAGCCTCATACACTTTGTTGTTACTAAGAATATCAGACATAAACCCACTATAAGAAAGCTGGAATATAACCTAATTTCCGCCCTTGATGGTCAGAGAGTACTATGACTGCTTTATTATCCTTTTTATTAGTAGCTCTAATTCGAATTTTACATCTTCCCCTACATTTAGCCGATGAGGACAACTACCGGGATTCGCCATGACAACGACTGCATCTGGTTGTTCCTGATTCGCATGTCCCTTTCGCCTAATAACTGCATGATTTCTACACGAATACATGTTGTTACCTATTTCAGTTTGGTAAAAGCTAACTACAATTTCAAAATCTTCTTTTAACTGTTCTGCTGACCAAAACTCCATGTTCCCACTCTCCATTAATCGAGTAATAGTTGATACTTTTATTGTATTCTAGTAATATTCTACTCCCTTATTAATTTTGTTTTGAGACAAGAAAAAACTTCGTGTCTTTATATATATGAAGATGGCTTGTTATAAATCAAAGTTTGTTTGGAAGAAATCAATAGTTTTATATGGTACCAGTAGCAACCCTCAATCATTACTTTTCGGAAGCCTAATAAGGTAACTACTTCATCCCCTTGAACATTGCCAAGCTGTCTCAATCTCTTCAGACCACAACAAATCTAGCCATGCGTGAAGCGCTCTTCTTCACGCATGGCAGTTTTGCTATTTTTTCTTTTGCTTCTCTGATAACCTCTTAAAACCAGCCACTATCACCATTACCCAACCCGTGCAAATGATGCACGGAACCGTCCCCATGTTTCTTTTGAAATCTCTCCTCCTTTTTTCCTTTTGGTTTGTACCTATTCATTGAGGAACGATTATAAAAATGGAGGGTGATTGAATGAGAGGATTTAAGCGTTCGGTGATTAAGGAAGAGCTGGTGAGGCTAACAGGAGATTATAAATCGGCGATTGTTCTGAACCAGATAATCTATTGGTCTGAGTACAACAGGGATTTTGACAAGTTTATTACGGCGGAGAAAAAGTGGAATGAGGATTCAGACATGGAGCTGACGCAAGGATGGTTCTTTAAAACAGCGAAAGAGCTCGCTGAAGATACGTTGATCAATACGGACCCATCGTCGATCCGTCGCTACGTCAAAAAGTTGGTCGATGCCGGTTGGGTAGAGGAACGGAACAATCCGAAAATGAAGTGGGATCATACGAAGCAATACCGGGTGAACCTCGTGAAGATTCAGAAAGACTTAACACAGATGGGACTTTATCTCGAAGGCTATAACAATAAAACTGACATCCCTATCCAATAGATTCTGTGTGGTGGTGATAGGTACGAGTAAAACCATTACTCAAGCAGTTAAAATGAAGCAGAGTAAATGGTGTGAAAAACATGGACATAATCCAGAATCATTAACAAACGAGGAATTAGAACAATTTATAGTACGCTCCGTCCAATTGAGAGAGATGAAATGAAGTATAAGCCCTTGGAGGTACATTCCGTGGGCTTATTAATTCGTTTTTCTATTCACAAAACATGACAATCACAGAGAGAACCAGAATTTTAAAGGTATGCGGTACATTACTGCATTAACCGCTTTATCCGAGTGGGGATCAGGCCCCGTATTCTTTACAATCCTGCCAAGCGTGAAGCGCTCTTCTTCACGCATGGCAGGATTGCTATTTTTTCTTTTAAATGCTCTGATAACCTCTTAAAAACCAGCCACTATCACCATTAGTCAAGCAGTGAAAATGAAGCACAAACCGTCCGGAAAGCACACCTTGAACAGTTCCTTTACAATGTTCATATTACCTTTACAAAGGAGTGGGTGTCGAAATAGGGATTTTCTCTATTTTTACATCCTATTTTTTTATTGGAGTGTAGATATCAATAAAAGGGCTAGTAAACTGCCCCACTATCACCGAAAAGATATGAATTTTAATGACTAAAGCACTAAGGTGAACGAACCAAGTTTTGCTTTACAACGTCTTAATGGCAGCTACACACTGCTTCAATAATAGATTGATAGAGTTTAGTTAGAGAGAACAAACAAGAAACGTAATCATTATTTAGGTAAGGGGGAAAGAGACTCTATTTTCACATGTTAGTTAAAATTAAATTCATGGAGGCTGGATAGATGTTAAAAAAAGCGATGGTTGCAAAGTTAAGTGTGGCATTACTGATTGTTGGCTTAGGGGTTAACGAGGGATGGGCACAGGCAAGTCCACCAGGGCATGCTGGAAAACCCGCTCAACCGGGGCCACCTGATCATGCAGGTCCAAAGGAAAAGAAGGAAAAGGTTGAAAATGTGATTTACTTCATTCCTGATGGCTACTCTGCTGGTTATAATGTGAACTATCGTCACTATAAAGAGGATGGAGCCCCTGTTTGGGATGATTTTTTCACTGGGATGATGTCCACTCATTCTAAAAATAATCGAATAACAGATTCCGCAGCAGCCGGAACCGCAATGGCTACTGGTGTGAAGACCAACAATGGTGTTGTCAGTCAAACTTCTGAGGAAGATGACTTAGAGACGATTCTTGAAGCCGCCGATCAAGCCGGGAAATCTACAGGCTTAGTCTCTACTTCTGCGATTTCCCATGCTACTCCAGCGGTATTTGCATCGCATGTGAATTCCCGTAACAATCAAGAGGAAATTGTCCGGCAGTACATTGATCAAGGCGTGGTAGATGTGTTCTTAGGCGGTGGTTTGCAGTACTTCCTCCCAGAGAGTGAAGGCGGAAGACAAGAAGATCGCCACCTCGTTAATGAAGCGATAGATCAAGGATATCAATTCGTAGAAAATCGAGAGGAGCTACTAGATATTGAAGAAGGGACTATCCTTGGTTTATTTGCAGATGATGCCATGGAACCTGAATTGCACCGAGAAGAAACAGATCAACCGAGCATGGCTGAAATGACTAGCAGTGCAATCGACGTGTTAAGTCAAAATGATGAGGGATTTTTCCTTATGGTGGAAGGTAGTCAAATTGACTGGGCAGGTCATGCCAATGACGCGGCATGGGCCATGAGCGATACGGCTGCGTTTGAAGAAGCTGTAATTAGCGCCTTGGAATTTGCCGGTCAAGATGAGGAAACGCTCGTTGTGATTGCAGGTGATCATGATACAGGTGGTATGACACTAGGAGGATATAATAGTAAAGGTTCAGATGTCGAAATCCTTCATGATGTGACTGCCACAGGAGATTATATGGCAGGACAACTAAACAGTGACCGTAGTGATGTAATAGACGTGGTGGAAGAATATGCAGCAATCACCCTTACAGACGAAGAAGCTCAAACTATTCAGCAATCGGATAACCCCAGCCTTGCTATCAATCAAATCATCAGTGATTATGCGGGAGTGGGATGGTCTACAACGAGTCACACAGGAATTGAAGTTCCTATTTATGCATACGGCCCCGGTTCTGATCATTTTAGAGGGTTAATCGATAATACGGACGTGCCAAAGGGGATGGCAGACCTTCTTAAACTACCAGCATTAAATGAAGAATAAGCGCTAATAAATACCAGTACTTAAAATCAATATAAGCACTTTTTTCAGTGCTATTCCTTTTATAAAATAACCCAAGAGGCTGATGAGGATATGACTCGGAAGAATATAAGACACGGCTTCCGATGAGATTGCGCATGAGAAGGTTGCCCATTAAATGATGCTCTTTCTCATCTCAGTGATAGGTATCAATATACAAATTATGCTAAATTTTATATGACGACGACAGCCGCTCTTATTCCAAGTGGCTGTCATTGCTATAAAAAGATAAAAGTTAGTTACACTTGTTTGGAAAGTGCTCCTATTAGTATAGTTTCTGTTAATTACTATTTATAGTATTGGTAACTATATTCTTAGGTGTTATATAGAAATCATTTTCCATGTCTATATCTCCCCATAAATAAAAAAGACCCACCGTGGTCCGCTTTTGTAATAGGCATGGTAGGTTCTGTTAATTTAAGTTTACATAATATAAATGGAAATTGTCAATATCTTTAGAGTCTAACCTCTTTTCATCTTCCCGGTTATAAACCTATTAAAACTTCCTTCTTTTCCATCAGGAATCACCCTCATTAATTGCGGTCTATCAATTATCTTACTTGATTTGAACACTCTACTTTCTACGATCCTCTGTCATTTGATCAATTCGCCGGGAACCCCACCTTATTTCTTAAAGCTATTTATTCACCGTCTCATACAACCCTTGCTACCGCTTCTACAATGTACCATCGCTACTGATCATGCATACGATAATTCGCTTTCCTTTGTCTGATCACTTTGCCATATTTGGAGTGACAGGCATTAAAACCAACCCTATACTTTATGAAAAACACCATACTTTATTATCCTTTCTTGTCTTGAAACTTGATAAATGACCACACTGTCACAAATTCTACACCAATACAAACCTTGCCATGTGTTCCTTTACTTCACCAATAACCTCTTAAAAAACCAGCGAGTACCGCCATTACTCAAGCCGTGCAAATGAAGCAGAGAACCGTCCCCATGCTTCACTGAAAAATAAATTTGCGTGATATACCATTTTATTCCTTTACCAGGGGTTTAGCCTGTGTGCAGTTCTTTTTAACAGATTGATAATTGTTAAAAAAGGAGCTTCTACTTTGGAAGAAAAGGAAATATTAAACACTTTTAACAGTGAAATTGGAAAGAAGATTCATAACAAAAGGAGATTGTTGGATCTGACACTTGAGGAATTAGCTGAATTTGCAGATCTGAATAGTGATCACATTCGTGACATTGAAAAAGGTCGTGTGAATTTTACCATACACACATTTATGAAAATCTGTGCTGGTCTTCAACTTAACAGTCCCGCTGAACTTCTAAAAGATGCAGAAGAAGAGTTATATCCCCTCTTAAAAGAAATAGCCAAAGAGAGAAAAGATGTAAAAAGAAGAACGAAATAAAAGAAGCCAGTTACCCGTCAATGGCTTCACTCATTGTTTCAACAGGGTACTGGAAAAGTAAAAATCGTATTTTTCAGTGCCCTCAAGTAAAGACGTCCTGTTCCTACTCCAGTAATCCTTTTTAATCCCTCACAATTTATGAAAACCCTTTCTTTTTACATGTAAAAAATAATACTACGCTTTGAAATGATTCTTTCCCTAACCCTTTTAATCAGGTTGAATTAGCTATGCACAAATACATGATAACGGAGGCCCTGCCATGACTGAGAATGTACATAGCTCTTATAAAATTACTAATAATACCGTAGCACTCGTCCCATCTTATCGTTTCGATTCTTCTACGCGCGTTTATGAAACGAAGAAAGATTTATATGTAAAACAACCGTCACTGGAGATGATTAAAACAGCGTGTTTAGATGGTTTTGCAAATTACGATGGACGAAGAGAAGCAGCTATTCAAACAGGCGCTAAACGTAAAGTCCCTATTGCCATTTACCCTAATCAAGACATTTACGCATTCCCAACCCATTCACCAACACACTTTGATTGTCACTGGCTTTTCTTCGCTCACATCCAAGGCTTCACCTCACCTAAGAATCAACCCCGCCAAAGCATCGTCACCTTCTCCAACGGCAGTAAACTTCTTTTACCGGTATCCACTTCCGTACTAGAAAAACAAATGTACCGCACCTCCCTCTGCATTTTAAGACGCAACCAATATTGGGAGCAGTCCAGAAGAATACAATAAATGAACAAAGGATTCGGACTTTTGTTGTCGAAAGAATACTCTTTTGTCACAATCTAGTAAGTTGCATGAGATGACAATCACGAGAAATGAATGGTTCAATATAGTGAATTTTATTCTTTTAATCCAATCCCTTATCGATAGCTTGCTATCCCCCACTACATCATAACGGAGGTCGTTGAACATGATTGATAACGTTTACAAGGACTACAAGATTACAAAAAATACACAAGCCTTGCTTCCATCCTATCGCTCGGACTCCTCTACATTGGTTTTTGAAACCGGGCTAAAAATCTATGTTAAACAAAATCCACTGGAAATTATCAAAGCTGCGTGTTTAGATGGATTCTCCACCTATGAAGGTCGAAGAGAAGCTGCCATCTACCGAATGGGTGCCAAACGAAAAGTTCCAATTGCCATTTGTCCAATGCGGGATATTTACGCATTTCCGAGTCTTTCCCCAACGAACTTTCATTGCCACTGGCTTTTTTTCGATCATATCCAAGATTTTACATCACCTAAGAACGACTCTCGCCAAACCATCGTCACCTTCAAGAACAACCGTAAACTTCTTTTATCCGTGTCACCTTCCGTCTTAGAAAAACAAATGTACCGCACTTCTCTATGCATCTTGCGTTGCAATCAGCATGGGGAGCAGTCAAGGGGAGTTCAGTACAATCCTTTAACAGAGTATTCTGGTAATGCTGACTACACGCCCACCATTGCATTCAATAGTTTATCTAACCTTGAATAATATACGCGGGGTTAGATACTATGCAAATTAAATAAGGACAATCATTAAAAGTTCCTAGCTATTCTTTCTCTTATTAGTTGCAAATTATGAGTGAACTTCCTTCACAAAATCCTTTCTCACAATCTTATCTAAATAATCCTTTACATCGTCCTTCAAATCATCTCTTTGCAAAGCAAAGTCGATGGTTGCTTTGATAAATCCAAGTTTATCTCCAACGTCATAGCGGTCCCCAACAAATTCGTAAGCAAGCACGATTTGATCCTCATTCAGCTTTTTAATCGCATCAGTTAACTGAATCTCATTACCAGCTCCAAGAGCTAACTCATCTAAAATCTGAAAAATCTCTGACCGCAATACATAACGCCCCTTGATCGCGTAGTTCGATGGAGCCTCTTCTTGTTTAGGCTTTTCAATTAAATCTTTTATATGGATAATGCCATTTTCTACTTCTGTAGATTTTGGTGCAACGATGCCATACTTTGATACATCTTCATACGGAACTGGTTGAACCCCAACGACTGACGAATTATACCTTTCAAAGACATTAATTAGTTGCTTTAAGCAAGGCGTTTCAGATTGCACAATATCATCACCTAGTAACACTGCAAAGGGTTCATTACCAATAAAATGCTTGGCGCATCCAATAGCATGTCCAAGTCCACGAGGCTCCTTCTGACGGATATAATGTATATTGGCCATATTAGAAATATCATGTATCTCCGCAAGTAACTCCAGCTTCTCTTTTTTCAACAATGTTTCTTCTAGTTCATACGATTTATCAAAGTGATCTTCTATTGCCCTTTTCCCACGTCCACTAATGATAATAATATCTTCTATTCCAGAGGCCACCGCTTCTTCAACTATGTACTGAATTGTTGGTTTATCTACTATTGGAAGCATTTCTTTTGGCTGTGCTTTTGTTGCTGGCAAAAACCTAGTTCCAAGTCCTGCAGCAGGAATAATTGCTTTTCTTACTTTCATACCTTTGTCACTCCTTCAATAAAACACCTTTTTAATAATTAGAAGGTGTTTTCGTTTTTTCATATATTCTTAATTTAAAAAGAAACAGGGAACAATTCTCCTCTAAAATAAGTTTCTATAGTTTTCCATTCGATCGACAAAATCTAACAAACTTCTGGTAGTAACACTGTCACGAGAGATTAAACAACTACCTAATTCAACCTACACGTACTATGCTTTGTCAAAAAGAACTGTCAATCGAGATAGCATTATTAGCTTTCAATATTCCAAGTACTCCCTGCCAGAAGGATATATACGATTTAACAATAAGTTCCTTTATGTTCTAACCGATACTGGTGACATTTGTAAATGTCAACCCAAAAGTTGACCACGTCGCTCATTTAAAAGTTGATCACCCTCTTGTTAGTACGAATAGGTTTCTTTGAGACGATAACTATCACCGTTCATTGAAAACAGGTGTGCCTTGTGAGTGGTTCGATCTAACAAGGCGGCGGTCATTTGATCATCGTGAAAGACTTCATTCCATCGACTGAATCCTCGATTGCTTGTGATAATCATGCTCCCTCGTTCGTAACGTGCCGCAAAGAACTGGAACATTAATTCAGCTGCACGAGGATGATGGGGAATGTACCCGACTTCATCGATCAGCACGAGATCAGCGCCCATCCACTGTTTTTCGATTTGTAGAAGCCGTTTTTCATCTTGCGCTTCCATCAGTTCATTGGAGAGATGAGCAGCCGTATAATACCGAACTGTATGTCCTTGATCGACAGCGATATTCCCAAGTGCGATCATCAAATGGCTCTTTCCAGTTCCTGAGTTTCCGACAAAAACTGAATATAAGATCCATGCCCACGATCTCAGGCTTCCGTTTAATGATCATATTTGCAATATGGTCTTTTCTTGTTCGATTGGAATCAACGATCGCTCCTATAATATTGTTCGGCATAGTTGGCCAGTAGCTGTTTTGTATCTTTAGGTAGGCAGTAGCCACCATATCCAAACGAAGGATTATTGTAGTGCTGGTCTATTCGCGGGTCCAGTCCTACACCGTCGATGTGATATTTCGTAATGAACATAAATTAGTAAAGCTAGTCCAATATTCCAAGATCTCCATGCTTCTAAGCCTAAAAACATTCAAGTACAAGCAAACCAAGAACTAGATAGATAAAGAAATGAGCATTCTTTTCTGACGAAATTATTTAAGTGGATTATATTAAATTGACATTCGGAGTCACTTTCTCTACTTTTTTAATGATAGATTCTGTTATACACGTACTCAGTTGGCTAGTGGTTGATTTCTAGGAATAATTAGAAGAGAATGCCAAAGAATAACAGCCTTCAAATAAAGGAAGCTATTTTTTATAATTTTTCTCAAATCACCAAGCATCCCGACACATGGCTATAATATCGCGTTTTGCTGTCCAGCCTAGTTCCCGCTTTGCTTTTAAAGCATTGGCATAGCATGAAACAATTTTTTTGTATAACCATCTGGATTATTTCTATGCCAATTCCAAGCATCAGCAATAAATGGTCTATATCAACCGATTTTCTATGACCACTCTGTAAATTATCAACAACAAAAACCTCTTCATTTTGATCTAATAAAAATCTAACAGTATGAGAACCAATATAACCAGCCCCACCCGTTACTAATATACTCACAAACTTACCTGCAATGATTTACGTAAATGATTTATATCTTTTTTCCTATTTTTCTCTTGACAGCATTAATTATCTCATTTACTTCCTCTATCTTCATAAAGTAGATAACAACAATATATATAAATACACCTATTGCTATAGATATTAGAAGAGCTATATTTTGACTTAATATAGTTATTAGATAATTAAAACTAAGACTAACTAGTATCCCCATAACTAAAGAAGAAAATATAATTTTTATGAACGAAAAGGATATTTGTTTTATTCCTAGTGATCCAATTTTTTTTCTTAAACTAATTGTAATTAGTCCTGCCGTAAAGATAGCTGATATACTTGTAGCTAGTGCAAGTCCACCAATTCCTAAGTATTTAGATAAAATAATATTGAGTACTATATTTAAAACCATTCCTACAGCTGCATTAATCATAGGTGTTTTTGTGTCTTGTAGTGAGTAGAATACCCTAGATAATACTTCTCTTAATCCAAAACCTATCATTCCAATAGAATAAAAAAACAAGGCATTAGAAGTCATTTGGATTGCTTGTAAATCAAAAGCTCCTCTCCCAAATAGTAACTCCACTACTTCCTCTGCAAATACCATTATTGCTACAATAGTTGGGAGCAATAATATATTAATTGAAACAATAGATTCTGATAAAGTTTTCTTAAGACCCGAAATATTCATATCAACAGCCATTTTTGAAATTAATGGATACATAACAGTAGCAATAGATGTTACAAATATACCTTGTACAAACAAATTTAAGCGATTTGCATACGTTAGGGCAGAGATACCTCCTATAGCTATTTGTGAAGCTAATGTTCTATCAATTAATACATTAATTTGATTAACTGAAACACCAATAATTACAGGCAGAGCTAAGTAAATCATTTTCTTTAAATATATATCATTTCTATCTAAAATAATTTGGTGTCTGTAACCTTTCTTATATACAAATGGTAAAAGAAATAAAAGTTGACAGGCAGAGCCAATCACTGTTCCATACGGCAAAATACTTATACTATAATGTGCACTTAGCGTAATTGAAATAATTATTATGAAATTTAATGGCAACCCCATAAGAGCAGGGGCAATAAAATTATTTTTCAATTGTAAATAACTACTAAAAATAGCTATCATACTTGCAAAGTAAATTTCAAACACGCTAATTCGAGTAAAGTATACTGCCAAATCAAACGTACTACCTTCAAATCCTGAAGCAAATAGCTTAACAATTTCTGAAGGAAACATAATTGCTAAAACAACTATCAATGTACTCAATATTAGTAAAAAGTTAATTAAATTACCTGTGAACCTGTCTGCTCTTGGGATATCATTATTTTTAATTATGTTTGTGTACATAGGAATATAGCTTGTAGCTATTCCTGTTGCAATAAATGCAAATATAACCTTTGGTATAGTGGTCGCTATTAAATATGCATCACTGATGTTTGATGCCCCATAAAAATAAGATAGGATTATTTCTCTAGCAAAGCCAAATATTTTAGAGAAAATGGTTACAACAATAAGAATTAAGGCAGTTTTTTTCACTGATTAAACCTCTTTTAATTATATGCTAAACTATATAAATTTGATTTTTTCTTCACAACGTACCTATATTCATTTTAACCTTCCAAAGTCAACTATTCTAAAGTCTTAGGATCATCCTTGTAATCTCGATTTATGCTTAATGCGTATATAATAATTCCCCATCCTAGAAAACCGAAAGTCAATCCACTAAAAGCAGGAACAAATAATTGATTAACGAGAAATGCAATTAACAAGTATAAAACAAATCTATTTTTAAGAATAGAATTATAAAAAGCCCTAGTATAAATATTTATAAATAATACTAGACCTACTATTCCCTGTTGTAAAAGTAATAACAAAATATAGCTTTCTACGCTTTGATATTCATATCCAAAAAAGTTATATACTATCCTATCTTTATACCCCAAGCCATGTCCAAAGATTACATTATAGAAGGAATCAAATTTAAAGTTTTCGAAGAAAATCATTAGGGCAGGCCAATTTCCTATAAAGTCAAGTAGCCTTATTACAGTATTATTGTTTTCAAGCTCTAAAAATGGAAGAGTGATTATTCCCCCGAATAAAATAAAGTAGGTTGGCTTCAGGAACTTAACTAACCTATTTCTATTCTCAAACAAATAACCTAAAAATAGTATTACTATGAATACTGTAAACATTCTCGACCCTGAAAGGATTCCTCCTATAAATAGAACAGCTAATAAAATAAGTTTAATACTCTTCCGGGGAAATTTAGTAAATAATACAATACCAAATACCATTCCCATATAAAGCGAGAAACTTTGAGGACTTCCAATTAAGGCAGTAGTTCTCCTCAATACATTTCCTTGCAATAGAATTTCCTCATTACCATAAACATTATGAACCACTAAATTGAAGATGGAAGGATCAAAATAATATTGATAAATTGCTAATATACTTGAGACAATACCTAACACTATATTAAGCTTGAAGTAACCTTTCATTAAGCTATAATTCAAACTTGAACTTTGGTTATTGATAATAAGAACCCAAAATAAAATGTATAAGAATACTGCCATATAACTAAATAAAGAGTACATAACATTGTTATAAATACTAGTTAATGCAAGCTGAAAAATGCTATATATTAATAATATAAATACACTACTAATACTAGACTTAATTTTACCCTTGAAAATGAATTCAAATAAGTTAGCTACGATAATTAAAAAAGTAAAAAAGTATATAAACATGTCAATATTAAATTCCATTAATGCGGTTTTAAAAACCATCAATATTGTTATTATATATACTGAATATCTGTTGATTTTGTATAAATTCACATTACTATCCCCTTGCGTTTTAACCGATTATTGGACAATAATTTATATTATTTAATTAAAGAGGAAGTACAAGAGGACATACTCTATTTGTCTTTATAATATAATTTAAATAAATAGACTTTGTTACTTGAATTTGTTTTCGATATCACTTATGCGTCCCTTTGTTACTTTATCATCACCATTTTCAAGTATGTTAAAATATCTTCTATACCTTGAATTTGGATTAAATAACTTACTGAGCTTTATAACACTTTGACCAGATACCAACTTTATTATTCTTTCTACAAAAAAGCGTATTAATAACCTAAATCTATCTACAAAAGATGCATAAAATTGGTTAATCTTATAATCATATTTAATGTTATTTTTTAATCCCTCAATTACTAAATCTGATATAGCTTCAAATGAAAAATTAGTTACTTTGCTATAATGATCGTTGATTTTTTCTACTAGTCCTAGATCATTTGATAAGCTACCCTGAATATTGTGTTTTTCAAATTCTTTGTAAGTATTGATATAGTTAACACCCCTAAACAATTCCATTTCAAAATCTGAAGGTATTTCTATAGGCCTTACAACATTTACTTTTTTATTAGCAAAATAACCTTCAACTACAGAAGTGCTTGTCCAAACATTAATTACATCACAATTGATAACCCAATCCCTCAATACATATTTCTTGATTACGTGAAAGTTCCGGTAGTACTTAGTTATTTTTAGCAACTCTTCAGTAAGATTTTCAGAAGGGTGTGGCCTATATATAAATTCAATATCAGGGTTATTTTCAACTAACTTTTCAAACCAAGAGATAAGGATCCCTCGAGTCTCTAGGGCATTTTCTATTCTTTTTCGTATACCTTTATTTCCTTTTTTCTCAAGTGTAGTAATAACATCTTCAGTAAAATTTTCATGTGGGAAGTTGCCTGCAAACAAAATCCACTTTTTTTCACTGTTTAGTTTGAATTCACTAGATAACTTCTCCTTATTAATAGAAAAGTGGGTCATCCCTTCCCTATAAAAGTCTATTCTAGGTGAGCCAGTTTGATAAATGAGATTATTATCAACACTATTTTCTATTAAATGTTGGGTAAATGTATCCCCCCAAGATATATGAAGGACATTTTTAGCCAATCCTTTTGGCAAAACAAATTCAACATTTGACTTAGTAACCATTTGTTCTTGATGCATATTAATTATTATTAATTCTTCTGTGTTGCTTTTCTTTACCATAGAAAACTTTTTTAGGTTATTATCATCATATAAATACGGCACGATTAATATTTTTGGCGAATAAAAAAGCATAGCTTTTGAATAATCGTAGAGCGTTGATATTATTTTAACCTTTATACCTTTGGTTTTTAAAGAGTGTTTAATAGCAACTGCTACTTCTAATTCTCTATTTACAAACTCTATTAGTATCAGTACATCAACTTTCATTTGAAGTCACACCATGAAACCATTTCTTTATTTTGTTATAGAACTGATTACCCTCTGTTTCTATAACTTCATTAACCTTTTTGTACCTATCTTTTACTAATTCTAGGTTATTTATCAGATATTCAATTTCAGTATAGAGTTTATTCTCAAACCCCTTTTTATTTACATAAACCAATCTATCTAAAATATCTAGTTCAGAATACAAGTCATGTATTTTCTTATAACTACTAAGGCCAATTGTCGGTATACCTTGTGCAATTGAACAAACATTACTATGGAATCTCATCCCTAAGATAAATTCACATTCTTTATATAAACCAAAAATATACTCCTCAGAGCCTTTTCCCGTTAAACAAGGTGCTGTTACAATTCTGGTCCTACGGAATTTATCATTTATTCTTTCCATCAATTTATAAATTGCATTAAGATCACTAAAAATATGTGGGAATAAGATAATTTGATAATGCGAATGATTTTCTAAGAAATCGTTAACTACATTAGCGAAGCCATCTAAGAACTCCTCGTAATTAATGTCTTCCGTTGTTTGAGTATTAAATCTGATATCTGTCATATCTGATACAATGTTAATACCAACAGACTTTAAATTACTATTTAACTCAGGGAAATTAAACTTTTTTGATTCAAGAAAAAATGCACCATCAGGAGCTCTGTAAACTTTTTCATTATATTTATCCCCATATAGCTTAGTAACAGTATTATAAGAACCATCATTTCTTAAACTAACAAAGTATTTTTCAGAATTAGTTACCTTTTCAAGAAATTTGTCAAACTTACTAATTGTGCTTTGACTAGCACCTTTAGCAATATCACACCCAAGGGCGTGAAATAGAATTGGGGTATTTATTTTATCCAAAGATTCATTACTTATATTTATTGTAGTTCCTGTATAGGAGTAATCCCATTTTAATTCGAAAAAATTACCCCCACCGATAATTACTAAATCGAAGCTATTGCACAGATTTATAAATTCATCACTATTAAAATCTCTAATATTCCAAGACTGATAAAATTCTCTCATTTCTACTTCTTCAAATTCTATATCACATTCTAAGGAATTCATTAATTTCCTTCTAAATCCGTTATGATTAGCATTATCCCCTATATTCCCATTAAAACTTGCTACATGCAGAGCTCTTAAACTTGTCATACCCTCACCCTTTTAAAATTATTTCTTATCTTTAAATAATCTAAGCTTTAACTTAAAAACTTCTAAGTCAAATATTTCATCAATATCTAAATCATATTTTTTATCCATATTATAAGCCAATACATTATCATTAAAACTTGTATTTAAATTTAATTTTTCATCTATCCTATTAATATAAATAGAGCCATTCACCTTATAATATTGAGGGAAGTCTTGTCTTCTAACAGTACTATTAATATTTATTATACTTTTTAATTGATTATCTTCATTTAATGTTCGCATAAGAATAGGGTTATCTTTAACTTCATTAACACTTACTAATGATTGTACTTCCTTATCAGTAATTAGCTCTATTGCTTCATCAATGTGAACAGACCTTCTAAGAGGTTGTGTGGGCTGTAATAGAACTAAGTAATCATATTGTTCCTTTATTCTATTTAAGAGATCAATTATACCATCAATTGTCCGACTCTTATCTTGAGCTAATTCTTTAGGTCTCAAAAAAGGAACTTCCGCCCCATATTCTCGAGAGATATTTGCAATTTTTTCACAATCTGTACTTACAATTACTTTATCTAAATACTTAGATCCTAGAGCTTCTTTAATTGTATAATCAATTAAGGGTCTACCATTAACTTCATAAATATTTTTCCCTGGAATCCCCTTACTTCCACCCCGAGCAGGTATAACAGCCAAGAAAGTTTTATCCTCATACATTATAAAATCATCCTTTTACTATATCACTGTGTTAGAAACTGTCGAAACTAAATTTATATCTATAAATCTTTTTTGATAATTTTTTTCCCAAATCTTTTTATTTTCTAATACCTTAATGAACTTTTCATCGCTGCTACCATCCCCAAATACTGATTTAGGTAATACTTGTAAAGTACAAGCATGATGAATTGCGTTCTCAATCTCTTGCATATCTTCATCTACATGAATGATATTACTTTCCTCAATAATATTATATCTACCTTGCTGTCTGTTTCCGATATCTATAGTAGGGACTCCATACACTCCTGCTTCCCTTATACCTACGCTTGAATTACCAATAATAAATTTGCTATTTCTTAACAAGGTTAAAAAATATTCAAATCTAATAGAAGGATAAATCTTAAAGTTCGGATTGTCGTGAAGTTTTTTATATTCGTCTAATATAACATCTGTACCTTCATCATTATTTGGATAAATTACAATATATTTTTTATTCGATTTTATTAGTGCACTTACTAAATTTTTTATATTTCTATTTAAGTTATCTACTTCAGTTGTAACAGGATGGTACATTACTATAGAATAATCATCATATACTATATCGTATCTTTGTTTAGCTTCATAAATATTTGGTAACCGATTTGAATACATTATATCGATATCAGGTGACCCAATTTCATATATAGATTCTTGTTTTTCTCCTAATTGTAGCACTCTTTTCTTTGCATCCATATTAGCAACAAAATGAATATGAGCAAACTTAGTAACTGCGTGTCTAATAGATTCGTCAATTGTACCTGAAATCTCTCCACCTTCTATATGTGCAACCTTGATATTGTTAAAAGCTCCAACTATAGCACCAGCCAAAGCTTCTAATCTATCACCATGTATGACAATTAGATCTGGCTTTAATTCAGCGACGAAATTACTTAGTCCTAAAATAGTATTACTAAATGCTATATCCATACTGGAATTACTAGATTGATTTATATATTTATGAACATTAATAAATCCGTCTTTTTCAATCTCGCTATATGTGGACCCATACTTAGATAACATATGCATTCCGGTGACAAAAACATGTAGGTCAAACATTGGGTGGTTATCTACTTTTTTCATTAATGATTTTATTTTTCCATAATCAGCTCTAGTTCCAGTTAAAAATAAAATTTTTCTCTTCATAATAATTACCCACCTTTAATTTACATCATCCCATTTTACATGTTCATCTATAGGTATATCTCTTGTTGATTTTCTACCTATCAAATCATTATAATCCTCCGCTTTAATTTCGCCAGTTCCTGGCCGTTTAACCCATATATTGTCTTTTGAAAAAACTTCTCCCCTTTTTATCGGATTAATAGTAACAACAGTAGCAAATGCAAAATCTATTGTTACCTGTTCTTCTTTTGCCGCTTCTTTTTTCCCTCCGCGCATTTTAGCAACTTCTTTTGCTCCTTCAACAAGATCAGACAACTCAGATGGAGTCATAGAATTAATAATATCTGGTCCCTGTCGATCCTTTCTATCAGTAAAGTGTCTTTCTAAAATTGACGCACCTAAAGCAACTGCAGCTAAACACGCGTTATTATTAATTGTATGATCAGATAATCCAATAATGGCATTTGGAAACTCTCTCTGTAGCTCTTGCATTGCCCCTAACCTAACGAGTTCTGGCGGAGTTGGATAAAGGTTAGTAGTATGAAGTAATCCATACTGAACACCTCTATTTTCTAATATTTCCACTGCTTTTCTTACACTATCTATACTGTTCATACCTGTAGAAACAATCATAGGTTTTCCAAAAGAAGCTATATGATCAAGAAGCGGGTAATTATTCATCTCTCCTGATCCAATCTTATATGCTTTTACCCCCATTCTTTCAAGTCTATCAGCCGCAGCTCTTGAAAAAGGAGTACTTAAAAATATCATTCCCTTTGATTCAACGTAATCTTTAAGCTTAATTTCATCCTCTTCAGACAAAGCACACCGAGCCATTACATCATAAATAGAAACATCTGTATTTCCCGGTATTACTTTCATCGCTTCCTTACTCATCTCATCTTCCACAACATGTGTCTGGTGTTTAATAACTTCTGCCCCAGCTTCAAAGGCTGCAACTACCATTTCAAAAGCAGTTGTTAGACTTCCCTCATGATTAATACCCATCTCTGCAATAACTAAAGGTGGAAAACCCTCACCGATTTTTCTCTCACTAATCTGAATAAAATGTTTCATTTTTTAGCACCGTCCTATATAAAGTTTAAAGTTTCATTTTAATATTTTTATTAGAAGCCAATTTATTAACTAATTCAAATAATTAATTCTAGTAACTTAGAATATTTAAAATACAAGGTGATACCAATTTTTATTCACTATATTAAATTTTAAACATAGGTTCTATGGATGACCTATTATAGGAATAGTTCACCTCAGATACTTTGCTTTCTAAGTACCCTTCTGTATATATAGGCTCTTAAGTTATTTGGTACCAACAATCTAGCTATAAATCTCACTATGTTGTTATATAAATACTCACCTATATTAATAACCTTTCTTTCAAACATATAATCAAATAACTTTTTTTGGGTCATAAAGTAAGCCCAACCACCACGTCTAAAAAAAGTATCCTCATTAATCCGCATTTTTAATAAAGGTTCATTAATATTTGCAAACTTACATTTACTTAGTAGCATTCTAACCCATAAATAATAATCTTCATTCAAGTACCAGTGTTTATAACTACCAGCATTAATTACATCACTTTTTTTAAACATTACACTTGGATGGTTAAACGGACTTCTTGTTCGCATATATTTTTTTATATCTTGGTCTTCTGTAGGTACTCTACGATAACTCACAATATTATTGGAGTCCCCAATAAATTCAGAAATAGATGTTCCAACTAAACTCAAGTCAGGAAAACGTTGAAAGTAATCAAGCTGTTTTTCACATCTATTTTTTATTGAAATATCGTCAGTATCCATTCGAGCAATGTATTCATTCTTACAATTTTCAATTCCTATTTCTAATGCCTTTCCAAGCCCTAGATTTTTTTCTAATGATATAAATTTTACATTTTCAAAGGAATCAAGATACTCAACAACCTTTTCAAGAGTATCATTTAATGGTCCATCCTTTACAATTACTATTTCATCTGGAGTTACTGACTGATTCAACATACTTTCTACACTTTCCCTGAAATATTCAGGATTTTCTTTATGGTAAACCGACATTAGAACACTATATTTCATTTCCATCGTACTCATCACCCTCAGATACTATAATCGAGTCTCTCAAACTTTTAACTTGGTAATTACTTTTATAATTACTCATGCTTTTTTCATAAACTAAATTACCAAACACCTTATTTATCAATCCCATTTTCATCCCCAGAACCTTTAAAATTGGATTGAAAACCTTCGTAAGTTTAATCTTCTTCCCATAAAGTTCAGCTATCAATTTTACCATTTCACTTGTCTTGACATACTCTCCGTTTTGTGGAAAGAACAATCCACTTTCTTCATTATCAATCATAATTTTAATAAACTCACAAAGGTTATCTACATGAAGCATACTTCTCTGATTATCTATATCTGGAAAGAAAGGAAGTTTTCGGGCAGCTTTTGCAAGCTTAGGATAATTTCCTTTAGAACCTTTCCCATAAATCATCGGCGGCCTAATAATAACAATTTTGAAATTATCACTTTCCAAAGGTTTGATACTTTCTTCGGCCTGTAGCTTACTATTTCCATAAAAGTTACTCGGTGTAGGCACTGTATTTTCATCAATAACTCTTTTATCTCTACTACTATCACCATAAACAATAATGCTGCTCATAAAAATAAACTGCTTAACACCTTCAGCTTCAGCTTTTTTAGCAGTTTCTATTGTAAGATCACGATTCACTTTATAATACATATCTTCCATTTTAGGGTCCGTTGAGACATGCGCTATGCCGGCTACATGAAGTACAACATCATAATCTGAGAAGTCTTTTTCCTTCCACGAATCGTTTCTTAAACTAATAGAATCTATTGAATATCTATCAGGATAGTTTCCAAGCCATTTCTTCAAGCTCGTACCCACATAGCTACTTTTACCTGTTATCAGTATTTTTTTCATTTGGAATACTCTCCTTACTACTCGCTATCTCTTTCTTTGCTGTAGTTCTAGTCCCACCTTCAATAACACCGTCACTTTTGACAACACTAACGATGGTCCCAAAGAAGCACTTTACATCCATCCAGAAACTAATCCTTTCAACATACTCCCCATCCAACTTGGACTTAAGCTCAATAGGAAGCTCATCTCTACCATTAATTTGTGCCCAGCCAGTTAGTCCAGTCGGTACATCATTAGCACCATACTTATCACGCTCAGCAACAAGATCATACTGATTCCATAAAGCTGGTCTAGGACCGATAATGCTCATTTGGCCAACAAAGATATTCCAAATCTGTGGAAGCTCATCAAAAGACGTTTTTCTAAGTAACTTACCTATTTTGGTAATGTATTGCTCCGGGTTTTCTAATAGATGAGTTGGAGTATCCTTCGGCGTATCAATTCTCATTGTGCGAAACTTTAAAATATTAAAATGAGTCTTATTAAGTCCAATACGTTTTTGTTTGAACAACACCGGTCCTTTTGATTCCAATTTGATAGCGATGATAATAGTCAAAAATATCGGGGATAAAACAATAAGTCCAATTAAAGAAAGAATGATATCTATCAATCTTTTAATCTTCATATACATTACAGTTACACTCCTTCAGTTCTATAGTTGATTAGGACTTAATTGGAATTATAATTTTTCTTCCAACCAACTACTAACTCACTAAATTACATCTACCTAACATACCCACCTCATAATATCTATTCAATCGAACAAGCAAATACGAAATTCAAATCACCTTTAACCGAGTTTCTTCCTATTATATATACCATTCAATCAATCTTAATTCTCACTAAAAACGAAATAAACCCTTATCCCTCAAGGCTTCCAGCACTCTTTAGTTGATAGTCAGTTCCCACCCCATATTCAATAATAAGGGGTCTTTAACTACAATAATAATATAAGTGCAAATGTTCCCTTCCATACTTCTTTCTAATCCATAAACGGAACATTTACCTCTCTGTACAAAGCACTGATCTTATAATCAGTCTCAACTCATTACTTAAGTACTTTTCACATTTTCCGCTTTAATGGTGTGTTTTTGTTATTTCACCACACTCAAATGTCTCAATCGATCCACCCTAAAATGCGCAATATCCAATACCCTCTCTCTCAGTTTTTCCGCTGTCATAGAATCAAACTCTCCTACCAATTCAAACACAACCTGTATATTAACTGGCGGTGTCTTCCCTCTATAAATCTGCGGATAAATCTGCTCCTCATGAACTTCATTTTTCCCCAGCAACTCTTCAAACAACTTTTCCCCCGGTCTCATCCCAGAATACTCAATAGTTATCTCATCTTCCGAAAAACCAGAAAGACGAATCAGATTTTTCGCTAGGTCAACAATCTTAACTGATTGTCCCATATCAAGCACAAACGTTTCTCCACCTTCAGCAATCGCACCCGCTTGGAGCACAAGCCTCGATGCTTCCGGTATGGTCATAAAATAACGCTCCATCTCTGGATGTGTCACTGTAACTGGTCCGCCATATTCAATCTGTTTCTTAAACAGTGGGATAACGCTTCCCCGACTACCAAGTACATTCCCAAACCGAACGGCTACAAATTTTGTTTCACTTATTGTATCCATATATTGCACGATCATTTCCGTAATTCGTTTCGACGCACCCATCACACTAGTAGGATTAACCGCTTTGTCTGTCGATACCATCACGAACGAACCAACACCTGATAAATCTGCAGCTTCAGCAACATTTTTCGTGCCAACCACATTGTTTTTGATTGCTTCGTGCGGATTCCGTTCCATCAAAGGTACATGTTTATGCGCTGCTGCATGATATATAACATGTGGCTCATGTTTCTTCATCACATCAATCATGCGTTCTTTATCCTGTACATCGGCAATTTCCGTAATTACTTCTATTTCAGGAAATGACTTTCTCAGTTCCAATTCAATACTGTAAATACTATTTTCTCCATGTCCTAATAAGATCATTTTTCCAGGTTGGAACGCACAGACTTGTCGACAAACTTCAGATCCGATCGAGCCGCCTGCCCCTGTAACAAGAATTGTCTTACCCGTTAATTTTCCGGCAATTTTAACTGTATCTAGCTCTACCGGCTCACGACCAAGTAAATCTTCTACTTGTACATCTCGAATCTGACTAACTTCTACTCTGCCTGACATGATATCTTCTACCGATGGCATAATTTGTGTTCGAGCCTCTGTTTTAGAACATTCTTTAAAAATTCTGTTCATCGCATCTTTTGAAAGCGAAGGAATCGCTATGACAATATGTTCCACGCCTGCTTCCTCGACGATTCGATGAATATCTTTCGTAGTACCTTGTACTGGTATCCCCATAATCTCCAGGTGCTGCTTTGTCGGCGAATCATCCACAAATGCAATTGGATTCAACTCTGACGTTTCACTATTGACTAATTGGCGAACCACTAGCATCCCGCCATTGCCTGCACCAATAATAAGTGTACGTTTCTGTTTGTCTCTATTAATAAGCTTTTTATCACGATAAATCCGCCATGAAAACCGTGATGCACCTATGAGCAAAATATGAAGCATCCAAGTAATGGCTAATGTTCTTACGAAAAACCCTTGAAAAGAGACCATTAATATTAACCCAACTACTATGATCGTTAATGTTACTGCTTTAAAAATTGCTGATAGTTCCTGAATACTCGCATAAGACCAAACGCGTTGATAAAGCCTGAAATAATAAGCAAAAAGATGATGAAACACAAACAATGCAACAGAACTTACAATGATCGCCATCGGGATCATTGGCGAAGCACTTAATAAAAAGTAACTCATATAAATCGAGAAAAACACAATTAACGAATCAATAGACATCAAAGTCATTAATCTCGTTCGAAACTCCATTCCAGTTCCTCCTAAATAAAGACCACCTAGTGGTCTTTTTAAAATTCAGCGTAAGCTTTCGCCGCCATCTTTTAAGTATCAAGGCGATTTATCCTATACTTGCGGCGCAAAGCTAGCTGTCCATCTCTATAAACTTCAGAAATACTAAGAAATCCTCCGGTTGCTACCGATCGATTTCTTAGTATTTCTCTTGAAACTTTCACTACCATATAAGTAAATGTCATATGTAAAAAAGCATCTAACCTAAACCTCACTCTTCACCAGTGGCAACAAAATTGCGCCTAAGGTGATCTCAATAGAGAATGCACACCCACAGCAAAGCCGAGTTCCTCCGTTTGATAAGGGTATTGAAGAAATGACCCATAAGAAAAACGCGTGGCGAAAGATAGCTGTCAACTTATACATTCTTATCTTTTTAAAAATACTAATTATAAAACATTTTATACAATATTCGACATACTTCGACTAATTCCGATCTGAATACTCGGAATATTTATCCAAACAAAAAATACTTTTCTCTAGAAACAGAGTATAAGTATTTCATCTCTTCCTTGCTATGGTTCCTCGTATTAAAGTAGTCACGCAAGAGGTATGTATATTGTCGCAGTGTCTGCTAGGTCTATTACTTCGTTTGATTTTTTTCATAACTCTGTGAAAATATTAAATTATTTCAACTCTCATACTTCCATTATCATATCAACTTGGAAGAACATATCTAATAATACCATAATTTCAATTCGATATGTGGGTACATACTACATTGTTCATGATATTTTTACACTTTATTTACATTAAAAAAGGAACGTCTTAAGCAATAGTCACAATAAAATGTTAAAAGGCAATATTTAAAACAAACCTAATACCTTTTTCTTTTTCATATGCTTTGGCTGCTCCACCATCACATGGTCACCGTCTATTAAATAAGCCGCGTTTTCTTGGAAGAAGTAGACCCTATCTTCTCCAATTTCCTCTCTCACCCTGTTATAAGCATCTGTCAGATGGAAGGCACGACTTTTTACATTATGAGCGTCGGAGGCAATGAAGTGCGTCAGATTTGCTTCAATAAGTTCTAACGAGAAACTAGCAATCTTCTTCCCAAATTTCCCAGCAACACTAGCAGCGGTTACTTGCGTCAAAGCACCGTTTTTCACGAACTCATAGAGCATCTCTGGTTTCTTCATAAATACTTGGTTTCTTTCAGGATGGACAATTACCGGAATCTTCCCCGCCATTTGTATATCGTAAAAAAGCTTTTTACTAAATCTAGGAACTTCTGATGAGGGAAATTCAACAAAAAGGTACTTTGAATCATTCATACTCAGTACCTTGCCATTCTCAAGATCTTCAATCAGTTCCCCATACACTCGACATTCCTGACCAGGAAGAATCTTAAGATCAAGAGCATTAGTCTGAAGGACTTGATTCGCGCTTTCTACAGCTGCTAAGATTGTATGTTTCGTATTTTCATAGCTCCCATTTTTATGGTGTGGTGTAGCAACAATCGTCGTGATTCCATCACTCATAGCAGCCTTCGCCATGTCAAGAAGATCACTCTCCGCTTGTGCCCCATCATCCAAACCAGGTAAGATATGGCAATGTAAATCAATCATCTAATAAAACCTCCTTAAGAAAAGCGCAAAGCGCCTTTTGTTACATGCAGCGTTATCTTTCGCCACCATCATTTAAGTGTCAAGGGCGGGTTTCCCTTGACACGCGTGGCGTAAAGATAGCTGTCAACTTATAAATTCTGGTGTATCTTGTAAGAAAAAAACAGAGCGATTTTTATTAACTACAGCGTCAGCTTCTGCCGCCATCCTTTAAGTATCAAGGTGCACTTCCTTGATACGCGCGGCCGAAGGTAGCTGTCTTCTTCATTCAGTAAGTAATCGCACTTCACCAGGAGCAATTTTTTCCACGGCGAGTAATCGCAGAACCAATGTTTTTCTGCGAAGAATAATCACATAGCACCAACTAAGTGCGCGTTTATGCGACTAGTAAAGAGATAGAAAAGGATTAACTTTCTAACGGAAGTCAGATAAGTCCCTACCTACCCTTTCTCTCCATAATAATAATAATACTGCGAGTTTTCCATTTCTCTGTCGTTCAACACCACACCAAGTAAATTGGCATCTACTTTTTTAAGTGATTCTACTGCTTTTTTCGCAAGTTCTTCTTCCGTTTGTCCACTGCGAATGACAAGAATTGTCCCATCTACTAAACGAGAAAGCACCTGTGGATCTGTCACAGCATTAACCGGCGGTGCATCAAACAAAATATAGTCATAGTTTTTAGCTACTTGAGTGACAAATTCCTTCATCGCCCGCGAACCTAATAACTCACTCGGATTCGGAGGAACCGGTCCAGATGGTAACACATCCAATCTTGGAATTGACGTAGCCACAACAACATCCTCGAAGGTTGCTTGCTGAGTAACGACATTCGTTAAACCTACTTGGTTAGGTAAGGCAAACGTAAAGTGCACGGTTGGCTTTCGCAGGTCACTATCAACAAGCAACACTTTATTATGCTGTTGAGCCAAGACAACCCCTAAATTAGCAATCGTTGTGGACTTCCCTTCTCCTGGTGAAGAAGACGTAATCATCATCGTTTTCAGCTGACGGTCAACGGATGCAAACTGAATGTTCGTTCTTAATGTCCGAAATTGCTCGGATATCGGTGACTTTTTATCATATTCTGTGACGAGACTACGTTGCTTATCTGATAACTCTTTGTTTTGTTTTTTACGCGCCATAATGTTCACTTCCTGTTCTCGCTCGTCGTGAGTGCGTCATTTCCTTCATTTCTACTTTGGAAGCATCAATCGTTGAAATAGAAGCTAACACGGGCACACCTAAAACTTGAGCTACATCATCTTCTGTTCGGATCGTGTTATCCAAAAATTCAAGTAAGAAAGCTAATCCAACAGCTGCCATTAAACCAACAACAAAAGCAATCGCGATATTTAATGTAGGATTTGGATTCACAGGTGACGGATTCTCCCCTAATTCAGCTGGTGATAAAATCGACACATTATCTACCGCCATAATCTCCACAATATCACGTTGGAACACAAGCGCAATCGTATTGGCAATATCTACTGCCAGTGCCGGACTTTCATCGGTGACGGTAATATTAACGACCTGTGATTCTCCTTCACTGCCCACCGTGATTTGGTTATTAAGTTCTTCAACCGATTTATCTATTCCTAGTTCTTCTAATGTAGGTTCTAGTATTCTAGGAGATTTAATGATTACATTATATGTATTTATTAAATCTAAGTTTGTTCTCAGTTCTCCCGAAGAATAATAGCTTTGTCCTTCTTCTTGAGACTGGTTTACAAGTATTTGGGTTGACGATTGAAACGTTGGCGTTAAGAGAAAATAGGAAACAATAGCGCTCAAAGCAACTGCACTAACTGTGATAATTGCAATAAGTTTCAAATACTTCTTTAACGTACCCATAATCTCTTTCAAACTAATTGTTTCTTCCATGGTGTCCTCCTGAAAAGTATGATAATGAATAATAGGTTACAACGATCCATTCTTAGTTTTGTTTATTCTTGCTAATTGTCTCATATTCCGACCATTTTTTTATTCTCTATCATGCTATCTGAAAATAGGTTTAAAGTAAATAGATTTCGGGAATTATATCAAAATTTGGCAAGTTTGTATTGCAGAGTATTCACTTTAAAACTATACTATGTTTTAGAAGAATATAGTAGA
This sequence comes from Salipaludibacillus neizhouensis, assembly GCF_002886185.1. GTDB lineage: Bacteria > Bacillota > Bacilli > Bacillales > Salisediminibacteriaceae > Salipaludibacillus > Salipaludibacillus neizhouensis. The sequence goes on along the minus strand of NZ_KZ614147.1, from coordinate 796,016 downwards.
GGGGACAAACATATGAAAAAAGCACTTATTATTATTGGATCAGTGATGCTCGTTTTTGTTTTGGCAGTCGGTGGTTATGGCTTTTATTTATATAAATCGGTACAAAGTACCATAGATTCGGATATGCATTCTCCAATTGAACGAGACAAATCTGATAAACGTGAGGTAGAAGTGGATGTTGACGAGGGACAAGAGCCATTATCGTTTTTATTAATGGGGGTTGACGCGGAGGAATCTTCGAAAGGCCGAACGGATACAATGATCGTCCTTACCGTGAATCCGAATGAAGATTCGATGCGTATGGTAAGCATTCCTCGTGACACACGGACGGAGATTATCGGACGCGGTGTACAGGATAAGATCAATCACGCCTTTGCATTCGGCGGCGAAGAAATGGCGATTAATACCGTAGAGAACTATCTTGATATTCCGATCGATTATTTCTTAACCGTCAACATGACCGGCTTTAAAGATATTGTCGATTCACTAGGGAATGTCACGGTGTATAACGACTCTGCCTTCGATCAAAGCGGATATACATTTGAGGAAGGCGAGTTATATTTAAATGGTGACGAAGCTCTGGCTTTCTCACGAATGCGTAAACAAGATACGCGAGGTGACTTAGGCAGAAATGACAGACAGCGCCAAGTCATTGAGGGAATCATCAAAGAAGGGGCTTCTTTCAGCTCCGTAACAAAAGCCGAATCGATTTTAAATGCGATTGGAACAAACATGAAAACAAACCTGACCTTCGATGAAATGGTCGATATTCAAAGCAACTACAAGGATGCCCGTCACCAGTCAGAAACACTGGAAATCTCCGGAACAGGGGAAACAATTGATAGCATTTGGTATTTGATGGTCCCTGAAGAAGAACGACAACGCATCTCCAGCGAGCTCCGAGCTCATTTGCAGCTGGATGAATCGGAAGTGGCTTCTAACTAACTAAGAAAAACGCGTAGCGTCTTTTCTTAAATACAGCGTGATCTTTATAGCCACCATCACTTAAGTATCAAGGGTGGGTTTCCCTTGATACTTGTGGCGTAAAGATAGCTGTCATTTTATTTGTTAAGAAAAACGGCATAGCCGTCTTTTATTAAATGCAGCGTCAGCTTCCACCGCCCCGAGTAGCACCTACGTAGTGCGTGTAGGCGCTACTCGAAAGGAGGGTGGGTTTCCCTTGATACGTGCGGTGTGAAGGTAGCTGCAAAAGGAGTCCCACCACATTGGTGAGACTCCTTTTTCTCTATTTAAGGATGAATCGAAGTCTCTTCCGTTTCATCATCTGCATCGCTGTCTTCACTTACATACGTTTTATCTTCCATTCCTAGGTGTTCCTGCAGTTCCTCCGATATTTCTAATAACGAGGCATCATTGATTTGATAATACCAAATACCGTTTTCCGTAAGGTCTGTTCCTTCAAAGTGTAATGATTCAATGTTGTCTAATTCATTCGCATACGAATGCATCGACACAATATTACTGAAATTTACGTTTGTAGAAAGGTTTCTCTCCACGGTACCCATCAACGAGTTAAAATTCGTCAGTGAACTTAACGTTGCCATTTCTCGAATCACGGACTCAATAATTTCTTTTTGACGTTCGCCCCGTCCTAAATCCCCTGCTGGATCTTGTTTGCGCATCCTGGCATAGGCAAGTGCTTCTTCGCCGTTTAATACCTGTTCGCCTTCTTCAATCATTAACGTTCCATAGGTAGCGTTGTCTGTTTCCGTAAATGCCATCGGGGAATCCACTTGAATTCCACCCAACTCATCAATAATCTCCATAAATGCATCAAAGTTTAACGACACGTGGTAATCAACCGGGATATTAAGAAGGTTCTCGACCGTATCAATCGTCATATCCACACCGCCAAAGGCATGCGCGTGATTGATCTTATCTTCTTCATTCCTGCCGATAATCGGCACTTTAGAATCTCTTGGAATATTCACCATCTTGATCGTTCCTAGATCAGGATTAAAGGTTACTAGAATCATAGCATCCGTTCGTCCGCTTAAGTCTCCATCGCGGGTATCCAAACCGAGAAACAAGACAGACACCGGGTCATCACTTGGATCTGCTACGACCTCTCGAAAAGCGGAATGATCCCCTCGTTCTAACTCCTGCTGAGAGTTGTTCGTAACGTTTGCGATTTGATGGGTAAAATAAGCGACGACACTTCCTCCCGCTAAAAACATAGCTAACACTGTAAAGATTAATACCTTTGCGAAAGGACGTAATTTTCTTCGTTTTTTATTTTGTTTATGCTCTATTCGTGATTGCACGATACAAGACTCCTTTTTGGGAAATGTGCACGAAAAATATGTTTACTTTTTCGACACTCTTTTCGTAAAAAACTATACTAACCTCATAACCTATTTACAACATTTTAACCTTACTTATAAATAGTACTGCAAGTTGCAAACATTTGAAAGATAAAATACTAAAATTCGCGAAAAAAATAAATGGTAACGTTTTTATAGAAACAACTTGAGAAGCAAATGGCGTGACTCCTACAGGATTAGCAAAAAACGGTCTTTATTCGACGAGTAACAGAGTGACCGCACTTCCCCAGGAAACTGAAGTATTTCCTGCGGAAAGCGTCCGCCTTAGAGCGGATACGATCATCCCTTTGTCATCGTCTTTATTTTTCTCACTAAAAAACCATCCAAAGAAGTTATCCATAAGAAAGCTCCTTCAGACGGCTTATTCTCTTACCACTATTTATTGAACTTCGCTTCCGCTTCTCCAACGCTAAGTTGTTCCGCTTGAAGCCCCATCGTTTTATCCAAGTTTTCTTCTTTTAATTTCTTACTCTGCTCATTTCCCTCGACTTCCCGGTTAACAATATACGTCGTCGAAGACGTAATTACCGGTGCACTGTCTAACGCATAATCTAAAACTTCAGGAGAGATCACAAACACTTCCGCCGCTTCCACTTCTTCGTTTGTCACGAGTAAGTCAATCTGATACTTCCTCACTGTTTCATATACGTTGTCAGAAATCGCTGCAGCCGGGTCACTTGTATAATTTGGCCAATGAAAGATCGCTACTTTTTCATACTTGGATGCTGCCCGTTCCATCATGTTTTCCGCTAATTGCTGTCCTTGTTCCGAAGCGAAATCACCGATAATGATCGCATCATAGAACCGTGACGCTGGTTTATTAATCACATTAGGAATTGGACAAGGGAAAAATCTGTTGGTTTTACTAGGATCCATATACAGGTCATCATGTGATTCAGCATTCGTAGCGTGCCACCACTTAAACGACTCTCTGTAGGTTCTTCTTAAGCCGTACATAATCGTTCGTACATGAGTCGTAGTCATTCCAGTTAACGATGTTTCATTCGATAGTGCTAATGAAAACGGAACTTTCGGTTCGACTCTGACAATGCTGTCTGCACCAAAGACTTGTTCAATCCTCCAAAGAAACTCTGTATCCCCTGCTACCCGAACACTGTCCCAGGCACCGAGTTTTTCAAAGACACTTTTATGAAGTAATAAAGAAGATGAGTTCAACATGATATATTTTTCACTTAAAAGGGATCCTGCATTGACGGGCGATGTATCTTCCAGTGCTCTGATTAAATAAGATAAAGACCCTTTACAATTAGGTGTATGCACGATTTCTTTTAACTGTACTTCGATCTTTTGCGGGTGAGACCAGTCATCACTGTCATGGATCGTAATATAGTCTCCGGTGACATGCTGGAGTGCCGTATTTCTAGCCATGTAAGCACCCTGGTTGACCTCTTTTTTAATTAATTTAATCCGACTGTCCTGTTCGGCATACTTTGCAACCACTTCCGCAGTATTATCCGGACTGAAATCATCAACCACAATAATTTCCAGATTTTTAATCGTTTGTTTAAGCAGACTGTCTAACGCAATATGAATCATATCGGCTGCTTTAAAAGCCGGAATGATGACCGATACTTTATAATCCTCCAGTCCTTCTTTCACACTTGGAGAAGGCGCGTCAATATTCTCAATCGATAAAGGTTTAGAAGGATCGACAAGTTCAATTGGAGAGTAGCCGGATTTATTATAAAGTAAATTATACCAAGTTAACCGCTCCGCTGGATCGTCAGTAATGTGAGCCATGGCTAGGCATAACTCCGCATCAAGTCCGACAATATCGATCGTTTCCCATAGAAGTTTTCTTGCTTCCTTTGTCGCACCTAATTTTTTCAATACTTTTAATTCCGGGATAATCCGGTTAATATTCGGCCTTTTCATCGGTTTTAATTCATTCATGAATTCCAGCTCTTTTAATGCTTTTTCGTTTTCATTTTTATCGTTATACCACTTCGCAAGAATACTTGCCGCTTTTGTGCGTTGAAACAACGACGCACGTGGGGATTCTTTTAATTCCACCAGTTCAGGCAAAGCGTATTGAGAAAAACCGCCAAATAATTTCTTTTCTAAGTCCTTTGCCGTAACTGCATTCCCGGCAGGCATTTCAGAAACAGTGGAATCACTTGCGTTGTCTTGTTGCTTATTTTGGTTTCCTTCATTTTTGCCTGTTTCTTTCTCTTTGTTTTTAAGGATGTCCAGTAGTTTTCTTACCGGGGAACTTATTTTCCATGAGCGACTCGTTCTGATTTGATCGTAATTATGCTTGTATTTTTTGCGTAACCGGTGCTCGGTCTTGTATTGTTCTTTCACCTTGATTAACTCAAGCTCTAAATGATTGATTTCTTTTGTATAATTGACTTCTTTTTCTTCCGCCATTTTAATTTGTTCTTCGATCTCTTCATAGTTTCTCAATAAAACATCTGATGTTTGGTTTTCAGCTGTGTCTTGCTCTTGAAGCGGATTTGATGAATTACCATTCACACGTTTTTCCTCCCTTAAGTACCAATAATTATCTCTCTAGTCCATTCACGTATGTTTCTTCTTTTTAAATAAGTCTCCCAGCTTTCTGATCGGGTAAGTCACTCGCCATGCTCGGCTGTTTCTTATTCCTTCCGCTCTTTTCAAGAAATAGCGCTGATCCACTCTTGCTTTGCGGATCTTTTCATCATATTGTTTGATTTCGTGTTCGAGTTTCATCGATCGATTACTATAGTGAATATTATTCTGTACTTTATTGTCCAGACGTTCTTGCGCAAACGAGGCGCTTAGTTCCATTTTTAATTTGCGGTTATCTTCCTTTTGTTCTTCTACTAAGCTTTTGATGGATTGTTCCAAGTCTAAATTTTGTTGATGACTTTTTTCGATTTGCTGGCTACTTTTTTCGATTTTATGATGAAGATTTTCTAAATCATCTTTTATCAAATTCTCCAATTTACTTTCAGTCAAACGATTGGCGTTTTTCAAGGCCACTTTGTAGTCCAGATTGTCCTCGGCCTGATAATAACAGATGAGTCTTTTACTGATACCTTTACTTGGGATTCTTAAAGGCTCCGAGACAATAATAGAATATGTCGGTTCTTTTCCGATCCAGCCTGTTAGTTTTTCAAGATCGATCGGGTCATGAACATGCTCGTCTGTCGCATCCTCCGGCCACATATATGGAACGGAAATTAACACATGATCGGAAAGGGTCAAAAGTTTTTTTGCAAAGGCCTCTACATTAGGTATATGCTCTAATACTTGTAAGCACGTCACAAAATCAAATTTTTCTTCTGGAAGGTATTCTAAAAAATCGGTTTCGATTGCTTTGACCCGAGGGGAATGATAGGGATTTTTAATATCTAAGGCAAACTTATTCGGAATCCAGTCAAACTCCTCTATGTATTGCGTATTTGCAGATCCCACATCGATAAGACTATTGGCGTCAAATGCTAATGCACGTACAAGAAAATTGATATATTTGTAATACATCATATCTGATCTTCTATTCCAGTATTTACTATCTATTTCAAGATTCAAAGTCATTCCTGTTCCTCTCCTTTCAAGTCATTGATCGGTTTTATAGTGTCCTTGACGCATATGTATGGCAATTTTAAATATGAATTTCTGCGATTATCATATCATAAGCCCTTCCAAAAAAAAAGTCGAATCACGGGTTGGCTAGAAAGACGCATGAAGTTCGTTAAGGGAACAAAGATAGCCGTCTCCAAAAATTTGGTGACGGCATCCTCCGTTAACAGCTTTAGTTTATAATCTCCATAAATCGATGTTTTCTGGACATGTGTCCTTATCGAGTTTCCCTTTTACATCAATGGCGATCCCTTTTTGATCCTTTAAGAGGTGGGAGATCATTCCCCATCCATCGCTAATATACTCTCTGTGCGGTACGGCTAATACAACCGCATCAGCAGGCTTTAGTTCTGCTATTTCTTGTAAATCAACCCCATATTCGGCTTTTGCTTCTTTCTTCTCCGCATGGACGTCACTTACCTGAACTTCAATCCCGTATTCCTTTAGTTCCTTGATAATATCAATTACCCTGGAATTACGTAAATCCGGTACATTTTCTTTGAATGTTAGGCCAAGTACCGTGACAACAGATCCCATGACGGGAGAGTTTTTGCGAATTATTTTTTTGATTAACGATGTCGCGATATGTTTTCCCATGCCATCGTTAATACGTCGGCCAGCCAGAATCATTTCCGGATGATAGCCGATGCTTTCGGCTTTATACGTTAAGTAATAAGGATCAACTCCGATACAATGTCCTCCGACTAACCCAGGTGCAAACGGAAGAAAGTTCCACTTTGTACCCGCGGCCTTCAGTACTTCATTTGTATCTATACCCAATTTATCAAAGATTAACGACAATTCGTTCATTAACGCAATGTTTAGATCGCGCTGGGTGTTCTCGATGACCTTCGCCGCTTCCGCAACCTTTAGCGAGCTCGCTTTGTAAACTCCGGCTTCTACGACACTCTCATAGACACTTGCAACAATATCCAACACTTCCGGAGTTTGGCCGGATACTACTTTTGTAATCGTCTTGAATGTGTTTTCTTTATCACCTGGATTAATCCGTTCTGGTGAATATCCGAGGAAAAAGTCTTTCCCCGCTGTTAATCCTGATTCTTTTTCAAGAATCGGTAAACAAACTTCTTCTGTTGCGCCGGGGTACACGGTTGATTCATAGACAACGATCGTACCTTTCTTCAACTGTTTTCCGACTGTTTCTGATGATTTAATCAATGGCGTTAAATCAGGTTGTTTATTTTCGTTAATTGGTGTCGGTACCGCTACAATAATAAAGTCGCAATCAGAAAGTGCCTCAGGGCTTGCCGTAAAATGGATATCGGCTGCTTCCAGCTCTGCCAGTTCTACTTCATTTGTATAGTCGATTCCATCTTTTAATGTCTGAATGCGGTGTTCATTAATATCAAAACCTACAATATGATGATTTTGACCAAAAGCTACTGCTACAGGCAGTCCTACATATCCTAGTCCAACTAATCCTATTTTTCTATTCATAACCTTCACCTCTAAGTTTCAAGTATTTTCACTATTTTACATTATACTTTAATTTTCGCAATCAATATATAAAACTTTACATTATTTTCAGTTAGTGAAGCATAGGGACGGTTCTGTGCTTCATTCTCACCATGCCACGAAAGGAAGCAGAGAACCGTCCCCCTATTCTACTTTAGCCAGAGCTTTCATTAACTCCTCCCGAACATATGGTGCTAATGTTCGAGAATAAGTCGCCGTAAGATGGTGAGCATCTCTATAGACGAGGACATTGCCTATCACTGGTTCACATAACTCATCCCCACAAATATAATTGCTGAAATCCGCATAATAAACATTTTCAGGCGGATTCTCTAATCTGCTCCACGCACTTTCTTTTAGAAGTACCTCGTCACGTTCGACGGCACACTTACTTAGATCGTCCTTGTTTTCCGCGACACATTCTGCAACGTCCATGCCCATCCAAGGATTGTCTCTTATTGCAAAAACCGGGATACCTTCTTCGTTTAACTTATCCCATCTTTCAAGAAATCCTTCTGGAACATTTTCTTCTTTTTTAACATCAGCAGTTGTAATCACGATGTCTGGTTTATTCGTGGATAAATGCTCTACCATATTATCGCTCCAGGCTAAACAAGATTCCGTGAGCTCATCGTCTAAAGATGTGAACAGACAGGCGCTTTTTGTATAGCTTATAATTTTGATACTTTCATGTTCGGCAACTCTTTCCAAGGCATCCAACCAATGTGCAGCATGGGAGCTACCTACCAGCGCAACGGTGTAGTCTGGATCATCTGTCACCCCATATTCACAGGCGATCACATCTGAATCTGTTTGGTTTTGGTGACAACCGTTCCCATATACGATCGGTAAATCTTCTTTTGCCTCCAATGGTTCAGGCAAAACAGGGACATCATCAGGAAACTCGATGTCTTCATGAAGAGCTGCCGCACCAGGATAATCCTTGTTTTCAATAGAAACTTCGGTTTGCTGCTCTTGCTCGTTTTGACTATTAACATAGAACCAACCGCCGGCAACTACCAATGCAAGAACCAGCAAACTTACAAAAATTGTAGATTTATTTAATTTCTTTATCGGTTTTACCACGAATAGGACTCCTTTTATTATCGCAGGGACGGTTCTGCTTCTATTAAAATGACAATATTATGTAATATATAGACAAAATACAAATGTTATCATAACTTACAATGAGCGTTGTGTAAAGAAGCAGAGAACCGTCCCTTTGTTTGCCTAAAAAAAAGCAAGAGCTGCGTTTCGGCAGCTCTTGCTTTTTTAGTCTTATTTATACTTAGGAATGTCAAAATGTAATACTGGATCGTCTAGTTGATCATAGATGCTTTTGATTCTAACTACTTGCTTTACGGCCCATCCCATGTCCGTCGCATACTGCTTCGTACCTGGTTTGATAGGGTTCCATCTCATTTTGTAAAGGGTGTTTTGGTTGTTCGCATTGTGAATGTAATCTTCCCCAATGAACTTTGCGCCTCCAACGATGCTTGCTTCTGGTGTAAACCATTCTTGACGATAGGCACGATATGCCCCTAATCTGTCAGGATCCGAGTCTACTGCCCCAATACCAAACATGTTATACGTTGTTTTAATGTTTGTTAAGCTGCTTCGATTTGAAGAAGTCACAAGTTGCGGGTTACCCGAGCTATTTGTCCCGACTTCAATCCCAGTTGCTAAAGCTGACGTACCATGACCCGTTTCTAAAAGGGCGTGAGAAATCAAGTAAACTTCATTGACGGAATGTGTCAAACCACCATTAATAAATGCCTGACCTTTCCCACTAAGGATTCCTTTGCCTTCTAAAATTGTGTTTAACTGGCTGGCTGTTACTCCTGGACTTGAAGATAATACTAAGTGCTGATACATATCATTCTTCATAGGATCAAGATAGCTAATAAACTCACTTTCCTTGGCGTTATTCCACTGACTTAATTTAACTTCATACCAATTATTACTATTGTTCCATGTATTGCCGGTTACGTTTCTATTAATAGCTACTTCGACACCTTTAGATCTGGTCGAAAACACATGACTGGAAGGATTCGTAGTTTCATAGACATTTGCCTTGTCGGAAAGAACCCCTATCCTGGCAGAACTAGCCAGAGATGAATGGATATAAACTGTTTGTCCTTCAAACAAAATCTTATACCATCTATTACTGCCATTTGTCGTATCTCCGTTTACAGTTCCAAGTATTTCAAAAGTAGTACCAAATTTGACCGCTTTATAGATCGTACCTGTTAAGGTAGCAGATCTGCGAAGATTTGTCGTACTTCCTATCGACATTCCACGATCATATATTTTAGAAATGAATGAGCTGTGAATATATGCCGCATTGCCTGAATATTTATCTGTTTGCGGCGGCGGATTTAAACTTTTTTGAATCGTAATCGCTTGTGAAAGGCTTGAACTAACATCGGTATACGAGATAATTTCTTTTTCAGGTACTACTCCATCTTTTGCAAACGCTAGATTTCTTTGCGCGCTTTTCAAGAGATGATCCGGCACACCTGGTGAGGAAATAATCAACTCGTAACGTTGAATAGCTCCAGCAAAGTTCTTATTGTTATGTTGGTTATTCGCGTATCTAAACAGATCTAAACCACTGATGTTTATTCCTTCTTTAAACCGCGGATCTTCAGGATAAAAGGAATAAGCTTTCACAAATAACGTGAATTTGCCTGTCACCGTGTTATTTGCTTGTGCTTCTTGATATAAAAAGTTTGCGGTTGGAATTGTTTGTCCTTTTTCCGCGTACTTCAATTTCTCTTCTGCTTCCTTCACGATATCACCACTCACAGCCGGTGCGGCAATAATTGTTTTATACCGATCAACCGCAGTGTCAAAATCTCCTGCTTCCTGCTTCCTGCTAGCATAGTCCAGAAGTGATTGCGCACTTATATTGATGCCTTCAGTAAAGCGTAGATCTCCAGGATAGAGCAGATATCCTTCAATATACGTACTCAATTGATGAGAAGCACTGTAATGATCCTTTGCTTCATTATACAACTGGTCAGCTGTAATAAACGATTGATTTGCCTCAGCATAGGATTTCTTCAGCTTCGTTTCTAGTTCCAGTTCTGTGTTAAGGAATGGCAGACTCAAAATCGTATTATAACGATCTAATGCTGTATCATATCGTCCATTTTGGTGTTGAGCTGTGGCCCATCTCAAAAGGTTTCGAGCGGCTTCGATCATGCCCTCTTCCAAACGAGGATCGCCATTATAGAGTGTGTAACCATCTGTATAAGCCGTTAAGAGGCCGGAAGCCGTTGTTTGTTCCTGAGCATACTTTAAATATCCTTCCAGCGTAGGAATTTTTACATTCCTGTCTGCAAAGCCTTGCTGAATTCTCGCTAGTTCCTTAATCGATGCAGGAACTCCGTTCGTGTCCTGCAACACTTGATAACGGCTTTTTGCATCACTGTGTCTCCCTTGCTGATGATACCTTACAGCTAAGTCGAGAAGCGTTTGCGAGCTAGAAGCAAGCCCTGTTTTAAAACGGGAATCATTCGGATAAAATGCATATCCCTCTTGGTATGCCTCAAACAATCCAGTTGCCGTTCTAATATTTTGTGCTGCCTTGTATATCACATCAGCGGGACGTTTTCCTTGTTTCGCATCCGCTAACTTTGTTTTCGTCTCACTTTCCACTGCAGATGAAAGTGTTGGAGCAGCTAGAATCGCTTCATAACGATCAATCGCTGTCTCGTAATCTGCTAGGTTATGTTTCCCTATCGCCCATGTTAATAGCGAAGCTGCACTTTGATGTACACCATCACGGAAACGAGTGTCATTCGGATAAAAACGATAGCCATCGCTGAATAACGCTAGCTTATGAGAAGCGCGATATTCCTCTTTCGCTGATTTGTAAATCGCATCCGCCGATCTTTTCCCAGCTTCTGCATCAGCCATCAAGCTCTTCGCGTTCTCTCTTATTTCCGCAGCTACCGATGGCGTATCGATGATCATTTGATACCGGATCTTTGCTGTATCAAACCTGCCATCTTCATGTTGGCTTTTCGCCCAAGATAACAAGTTTCTCGCAGAAGTGTTTAAGCCATCTTGGAAACGGGATTGTTCCGGATACCATGTTAACGCAGAATGAAAATGGGTAAATAACGCGGATGCTTGAGTTTGTTTGTTCGCTCCATTCCACAATTCATTGGCAATTGGAACCGCCTTTTTTTCTTTCGCCCTAGCCAAGTGTTTCGTAGTTGCTTCTTTAGTCAAAGAAGAAATACCAGGTGACGCTAGAATCGTCTCATAACGATCGATTGCTGTGGCATAATCACCAGCTTGATGCTTTCCTCGTGCCCAGCTTAACAGGGTTTGGGCACTCGATTCTACTCCAGTAATAAACCGGCTATCATTCGGATAAGCATTTAACCCCTCTGTATACAATTGCAGCTTTCCAGATGCCGTACGTTCATTTGTTGCTTCCTTATAAATCACATCAGCCGAACGTTGCTGGATGGTAACAGAATTAGCCGTTACATTTGTCTCTTCTTCTGTTTCATTTTCGGTGTTTGCATCGGTGACTGAGTCTTCTTCCACCTCGGCTTCTGGCTCAGTATCTGCCTCTGGGCTTGACTCGGTCTTTGACTCTTCACTTGCTTCGTTTTCCAATGCCTCTAGACGCTCTTGGATTTTTTGCTCTAATCCTTCTGGTAACGTCGGAGCACCTAAAATTGTTTCATACCTGTCTATAGCTGTTTCCACATTGCCTTTTTCTTCTTGGGAGACTGCCCAATTGAACAAGTTCTCCGCACTATCGTGAACACCTTCCGTGAAACGTTCGTCTTCAGGAAAGACGTCATACCCTTCGATAAAGGCAGCTAATATTGCGGAAGCTGTTGTCGCCGCATTAGCCGCCTCATACATCTCATCGGCAATCGGATAAGCTTGCTCTTCCTCTGCGAAGCCTTTTTTCCAAGTCGCTTCCTCTGTAAGATCTTCCGGTACATCCTTTGAAGCTAATATCGCCTCATAGTACGTCAATGCTTCGGAAAAATCAGACTCTAGATGCTTCTCAGAAGCTAGTTCCAAAGAAGCTGCTAGCGTATTGTGATAGTCTGTGAGAAAAGTCTCTTCCTCATCCCATTCGTCATAACTTTCATTAAATAAAGTTAAACGATCCAGATAGGATTCTTCGTTTTCTACCACAGCCAACCACTCTTCATAGGTCGGTTCCATAGTTTCTTCTACCACTTCAGACTCAGGAATCTCGCTTTCGGACTCCTCTTCTTCTTGTGTATCTGTATCATCAGCTTCATTCGTTGAAGCCTCCTCATTACTATTAGAAGATTCCTCTGTAGTCTCTTGATTCGTCTCTTGTCCAACTTCTTCTGTTTCTTCTATTTCAGTTTCTTCTACGGGTTGTTCCCTAGTATCCTCATCTGCATTATTTAGCGTATTTGCATTTGCATAAGAAGGATGGACGAGTAAACTCACCACCAAAACAACACTTAAAAATGACCCTATTTTTTTTCTTACCATTCAACACCAACTCTCCCCGGAAATTATTAACAATTGTCACCATTTTATAGTAATAGTTTTATAGACTTATTGCTATAGTTATATTTCATGAATTTACATCAATTGATAAAAAATGCTTGTTTTTTTATCAAATAAAACGTTGAATTCCACTTACATCTCTGGAGGATTTAGTGCATCATGCACCTCGTTTGGATCACGTTTATCGAACACAAAAAGGCCATGAAAAAGTCATTTCGACTTTTTCATGGCCTTTTTCAAAAACAATTTACTATTTCACTTCTGTTACCTTTTTCATTCTTCTTATATGCATGTCGTAGCTGAATTGATCCTGAATGAATGCAATTGCTCTCGCTACTTGCCGTTCGTAATTATCGTTTTCTAATAGGTAGTTAATCTGAGTCTGTACCTCTTCCGGTTCTGCATATAAAGCAGCTTCTTTAAATAGCGCTTTATATTCTGGAGAGATGATAACAGGAACTCCCGCTGCAAGCGCCTCTATGATCACTCTTCCGAAAGATTCGATCCAGTCAGAATGCGTATAGTAAACAAAGAAATCAACATCCTTCAAAAAATCTTTCGGAGAGATCTCGTCGAATTTCGATACTTCCCAATTACTCGGCAGTTTCCCTAAAACTCTTTTCGGTGTCTTTGCACCGCCAAGGATTTTAATCTTGAATCGATCATCAGAGGGATACGCTGCTAGCAATACCTCTTTTGATTCCGGCCATTTCACATAATTATCTCTGGCATGTCTTCCGATTGTATACGGTTCAGAGGGTGTCGGTTTTTTTGAGCGTCCGGTATCCCAATCATCTAAATCAATGATGTTCCCCCAATCCATATCGGAGAGCGATATGCTCTGGATATGCTCAGCGTGATGGCCAAGCAAAGCTTTCCTGACCAAAGGCCCAATTGGGTGCCATATCGCTTTTTGCCCGAAATACTCTTGGATTCTTTGATCGACGACATTAAGATCAAATCGTTTTACGCCATGAGCACTATACTCGTTAAATGGTGTTTGGTTGACGATTAACCGCACTTCTTCGGCATGTATGGTTGGAAAATACAATTGTCTTTCTTGAAAAATTGGAGGGTACCTGAGGATCAAAAGATCGCAGGATGCTTCTTCTCCATAGACAATCAGTTCTATTTTTTCTTCATTGATTAGCTCGCGTACTTTAGGATTGATTTTCTTTTTCGGTGGATAATCGTACGTATTTAACTGTACGATCCCTGTCTTCCATCCGTTTTTATGATGCGCCTTTATTTCTTCGATACTGGATAACGTGGAGCCTCCATCCAGCCGGAAATCAGACATGATAATGACGTCAAACTGTCGAACAACACCTTTTTCCCGGTTTGGCAGCATCGGTAATGGTGCCACAAATGGACGCTCTACTTGTGGAAACGGGTAATACAGTGTGTTTGCCAAGGCATGATGATATTTTTGTGCTTCTAAATATTCTTTTCGCGCCCCCATAAAATAACCTGGAAAGCCAAAGGATGAACTACCGGTAAGGGATGTCTCCGTTTGGCGTTGGAAGCATAATGGACCTGTGGCTAGTTCGACCACTTTCTTTTCGCCGAATTCAAGTTTAATACGCTTAATAAACTCGGAATCTCCTCCAAACCTTACACAATCCCAATAGCCAATCTTTTCGATAACCGGCTCTCTTCGGAACATAAAGGAAGACATATTACTGAATATATAAAGTCCTGGTTTGCCTCTTCTGAAAAAGTCCAATTCTTCCGTCGCTCTTGCTTGCTGAGACGTGTTCCCGATTTTAGCCGGATGAGCAATCAAATGTTTCACTTGCTTTTCAATCTTCTCGGCATGGGACCAATCGTCCGCATCATTAATTGTCACAAATTCTCCAGTGGCAAGCTTTAATGCATGATTGCGTGCAATGTATGCTCCGCCATTAACGTCTGTTTTGATTACTTTCACTCGACTATCTTTTTGTTCGTAGGACTGTGCGACTGAAAAAGTATTGTCACTGCTACAATCATCGACGACAATCACTTCTAGGTTTTTCCAAGTTTGAGAGAGTATCGATTGGATCGCCGTATGGATCAATTCTTCAGCATGATAAACCGGCATAATGACCGTGACTTTCGGATTCTCTTTCTCTTCTTTAAAAGCAACTGTGTCGGGTACTGTAATCAACCGGTCATAGGCAGTTTTCGTCTCGGATTTTTCCAGGGCTACATTCCTTAATCCAAACGAAGTGAACATCTTGTTTATTTTTTCCAGCTTATTTTCTTCCTTGCTCTCTATATTCGATAAGGCAAGATAAAGATCCGGGTGCTGTTCTTTATATAAGACACGGTTCAGTGCATCTAGTGCTTTTCCTTTATGATTCATTCGATCCAAGCATTCCGCTGTAACAATGGAAATTTGTCTTAGGTGTTCTTTATCTTTCTCTCCATCTAATGCCAGGGGAATATAGGTTAAACTCTTTTCTGCGCCTTCGACGGTTTGCTTGTTCGCATACCATAAAGCAAGCTCCCAAGCGGCCAATCTTTTAAAATAGGGAGAGTCTACTTCTTCCAGGACACTCTCTAAATCTTCGACTGCTTTTGCTTCAAATCCGAGGTTTCTCAGCTTGTATTTCGCCCGGTCGATCCGCCCCATATACATCCCGTCTTTATTAGGGATAGCTGCTTTTCTGAAAAGTCGCTTTATCCCTTCTTTTTGCTGTTCAGTAAGCATGTTAGCCACGTACTTTTTTTGTTTTGTATTTAATCGTTTGTACAAGATCCAATGAATCATTTTAGAAAGTAGAGCCAGTATCTTTTTCATTCATACACACCTTCGATCCTATTTTTTACTGTTTGACTTTTTATTGACTCGTTCCTCATATCTTTTAACCGCTTCTTGAGGATCCCCGTCAAAAACAACCTCACCCTTTTCAAACCATATCGCTCTGGAACAGACTGTTTCCACGAATTTCATACTGTGTGTGACGACGATGACTGCTTTTGCGCTTTCAATCATCTCTTGAATCTTCTCCGTCGCCTTTTGCCTAAATGCCATATCTCCTGTCGATAGTGCTTCGTCGATAATAAAGATATCCGGTTGTAACGTAGCTGCGATGCTGAAACCTAATCTTGCTTGCATGCCACTGGAGTATTCTTTCACAGGTTGATGAATTTTCTTCCCTAATTCGGAGAAACTTTTAATTTCTTCTACGTTTGCTTTCACTTTTTGTAAAGGCATTCCGAGTAACATTCCGTTTAAATAGATGTTATCCATTCCACTTAACTGGGCATTAAATCCTGTTCCATATCCTAACAAGGCGGAGGTTTCCCCTTGAAGGTGAACCTTTCCTTCTTCAGGATCCAATATTTTCGTCAGAACCCTGCATAACGTGCTTTTCCCAGCGCCATTGTGGCCGATAATCCCGACAATTTCGCCTTCTTTTATATCAAAGCTAACGTTTTTCAAGGCCCAGAACTTCTCTTTATTCAACCGGTACGAGACACTGACATTCTCGGCCTTTACGACAGAATTGTCTTTGATGGTCGTTTCCGTCTTTTTCAAGTCTAAGCTTTTCTTTGGTTTTTTCGGTCGGACCGGCTGTGAATCTTTGTAATGCTGAATCACTTCTTTAGGGACACCGGTTTCTCTTACAGCACCCTTTTCCAACCAGATTAAGCGATCACAGTTTTTCTCCGCAAATCCTAAGCTGTGCGTCACAATAATGACCATCTTCGCTTTTTTTACGAGTTCTTGTATCTTAACCGCTGCTTTATCACTAAATTCTTTATCACCCGTGTTTAAGGCTTCATCAAGAATGAGGATTTCCGGCTCTAAATAAGAAGCGACACTAAATCCTAGTCTCGCTTTCATCCCGCTTGAATAATATTTCATCGGCTGGTCCATAAATAACCCAAGTCCTGAAAACTCATGGATCTCCTCGATAAATTGATTAATTTTTTCTTTTTCCAGTCCGAGCATCATTCCATTTAAATAAACGTTTTCCCGGCCAGTCAGTTCTTTACTGAACCCCATCCCATAGGAAAAAAGTGCAGATACTTTCCCATCTACAAACATTTCCCCTTTATCCGGTTGCAGAATTCCTGAGATTACTTTACAAAGTGTTGTTTTTCCGGAACCATTTGACCCGATGATCCCGAGAACTTCCCCTTTATAGCCTTGGAAACTGATATCCTTCAATGGCCATATTGTTTTGCTCTTCTTTTTCTTTTCCTTTTTTGTCAGAAGATTGATCACTTTTGATTTGTAATCATCTTTTTTTAGTCCAGTCTTGAAGGAGACGCCCATGTTACCGGACTCAACAATTACTTCTCTTGCTTCATTTGATGCTACTGTCATTTCTTCTCTCACATTTTTCATCACGTTACCCTCATTTTATAAAGCCTTTATAATTTTGTACTCATTTTTACTGTAATAAAAAATCATTCCAACAATCGCTACAATGGATGATACACCGATAACAAGTAAGCTGGTGAAATCCGGAAGTGACTGATACATCAAGACATCACGGTAGGAGTTTATGATAATTGCGACTGGATTAATGGCAACTACCCAGTCATACCGTTCCGGAAGTCGGCTTCCTTCCCATATAATAGGGGAAGCATAGAAAAATAAACGCATGATATGCGGTAGAATATTATCAATGTCTCTAATAAACACCGTTACATATGAAATAAATAGTCCAATCGCTAACAATAAAAGCAACTGGATAAGGATAATGATTGGCAAGAACACAATTTGCCACCCCGGTATTACTCCAAAGACAGCTAGGAATCCTCCAATGACAACTAAACCGAAAGAGAAATTAAATAATTGCGTGGATGACACTGCCAGCGGGAATATTGATTTTGGCAAATACACTTGGTTTATAATCGATGAATATTTAAGTATCGATTTGGAAGACGTGTTGATCGTTGCCGTCATCCATCTCCATGAAACTAACCCGATGACTAAATAAACGGCATAATTTTCTCCGCCACGCTCTAAAATGACAACGACTAGAAAATAATAAACAAGAACATTCAATAAAGGGTCTAACAACCACCAGAAATAGCCAAGGTAACTATTTCGGTTTTCTGCTTTCAATCCGGATTTCACTAAATAAATTAACAAATCTTTTCTTTTCATCATCTCTTGCAAATAATTTTTCATCACGAAAACTGACACCGCCTGTTTCATATAAATTCTATTATTGCGCTTATTCCTAGGTTTTATTACCGATATTAATATACGTCAATATTATTATGAAGGATAGGGTCTTTTGAATGATTCCTTCACGATTATCCATTGGATTCTTTGAGTTATCTCTCTTTTAAAAACATCGATTTATGTATGTAATAAGCGTAATATCCTACTATAAAACGACAAATTTAAACAATTAAAATATAAAGTACCCATTTTTTTTTATAGTTTTACATATTATAATGGTCGCAATAAGGTGAATATTTCCTGTTAAACAACGAAATAGACATTTTATTAAGAATACACTCTATACCCACTAGCATTTGATGTTTATTATCCTGAACTCTCACTAACTTTAACTAGGTTAGGTAATGAGAAACTCTTTTTTTAGCGTCCCATAACTACTTTAATGATTATATCATTAATCATTAAGAAAATCGAAAGGAGGCCTTTTCAGCTTTTACATGAATACTTTCAATTAAATAGATAGGGGATATTAAATGAAACAACTATTAACACTGGTCTTTCTTTCTTTCCTTATCACTTTAACTCCCTCATTTGTTTTTGCAAATGACTCTAATGATGAGATTAAGGAGATTGAAGTTGAAAGTAATGAATCTTCTGATGATATCTCCGAGGAAAATCAAGAAGAAACCACAGTCGAGTCTTCAACTAATTTGGAGGAGGCTTCAGACAATGAAGCTGATGAAACTATCGTAGTCGAAGAAGAAAATGCGGAATCAAATAGTGAGATTCCAGTGGTGGAAGAGGAAACGACCGAACCAACTTATGAAGAATGGCTATCCGTGGTGGAGAGCGAAGAATCCTATGTGGATCGTTTAACCTTGTTTAACGAGAGTTATGACGAATGGCAAGAGGAAGAAACCTTTCTCACAGACTTCTATAATACGCTAGTAGCTTCTATGGAACTAGCTTCCGAGAAGCACCTGGAGTCCGATTTTCCCGAAGCAATAACTTACTATGAGGCAATCTTGGCTTCTAAGGAAGTACCGGAAGACCTGATAGAAGAAGCTTCCTGGAAAAAAGAGTTCGCAGAGGAAGAACAAGCTTATCCAATCGCGGATGAGATGTATGAGACGGCTAATGCAGCAAGAACAGCTTCCGCAAAATTAGCTGCTTTTACGGAAGGCTATAACGTCTTTTCTGAAGACGAACGTTTCACGGAAGGTGTTCACTATAGTGCACAGAACTTGTTCAATTGGGCAGTTACCCAAGAAGAAAAAGGCAATGTGGAAACAGCTATGGACAGGTATGAAACGATTTTAAACACTCCAACTTTACCTGAAGGTTTAGAGCAAAGCATCCAGGAACGTTTAGAGGCACTTGAAAAAGAACCAAGTTCTCCTGAAGTGACGAACAATTCTGTCACAATCCAGCAACGTTCGGCAGATGTGATTTATACGGAAGCAACCAATGAACGCACGGCATCCGGAAAGCTGCAATTGTATACAGAAGGTCTGAATGCTTATCCGAAAGACAGTCGGTTCATTACTGGCGTTGAATCCAGTGCTCAATCTCTTTTAAGCTGGGCACGAGGAAAACACCAAGCTGGAGACTTTGCAACAGCGAAAGACCGTTATGAAACAATTCTAGCAACGTCCGGCATTTCGCCATTACTAAATGAAACAACGAAGAAACACTTGGCGTATGCCAACGACAAAAAATCCATTCCAAGTGCAAACACATTATTGGATGAAGCTAACAAACAAACAAAAGCTTCTGCGTTGTTTACCCATTTTCATTCCGCGCTAACTTGGTACCCAACAGATTCCCGTTTTCAGAAGGGATTAAATACTGCTGCAAAAAACTTATTGTCGTGGGCGGAAAGCCAACACGACCAAGGAAAGTTTGATACGGCCAAGAGCCGATATCAAATGATTATCGACACGCCATCTGTTTCTTCCGATATTACGGAAAATGCAACGTCACTAATGGCTGCTGCTGAAGCTGGGAAAAGATCCGCCGATGCCATCTACCAGTCTGCGGTGAAAGAATATCGCGCTTCTCATAAGCTAGCGTTATTCAGCGATGGATACACTTTTTATCCGAATGACACTCGCTTCCGTGATGGTGTTCATCAAAGTGCAGCTTCGTTATTAACATGGGCCATAGGGAAACATAACCTAGCAGATTACGAGACAGCGATCGATCGTTATGAAGCGATTTTAGCTGCACCAACACTTTCATCTGCAGTGGAAAGTGAGACGAAAACAAAACTAGCAAATGCGGAACAAGGAAAACGTCCCGCCGATGTGATTTACGAGGCAGCACAAAATATTAGAACGGCAACGGGATTGTTTGAGGCGTACCAAGAGGGATATGCATTTTATCCAAATGACTCTCGCTTTAAAACAGGACTTGCTTCTAGCTCACAAACTCTTCTCGACTTAGCGAAGAGGTATCATCAACAAGGCGATTACAACGCAGCAAAAAGTCGTTACAAAGTATTACTGGAAACTAACGGAGTTCCTAAGTCAATTCAAGATCTAACAAAGATTCAGCAAAATTTTGCCGATAGTAATCAACGAATCCCAACTCTAGCAAGTTATACAAAGTATGCGCAAGAGCAAACAACTGCTTCCGGCATCCTAACTGCTTACCTAGAAGGCTATCTGCTCTATGATGGGGATTCAGAGATGGCAAAGGGACTGAAAAATGCTACGAGAAATCTCTTAAACTGGGCTAGCTCTCAGCACCAAAATGGACGGTATGATACGGCGCTAGATCGTTATGAAACGATTTTAGGTCTCCCCGTTCTTGATAGTGATCTCGTAACAGAAACTGAAATCAAGAAATCGTATGCTGACAAAGGACTTACGTTGCCGTCAGCCAATAAAATATACACAGATGCATCATCTCAATCCAGTGCATCCCACCAATTAAGTGGCTTTATCGAGGGTTATACACTTTATCCGACTGATAAACGTTTCCACGAAGGGATCAACTCAGGCGCACAATCGCTTTTGAACTGGGCTTCAAGACAGCAAGCAGACGGTAACTTTGAGACTGCGATTGACCGCTATAAAACAATTTTAGCAGCTCCACTCGTTAATTACGCGATAATTAATGAGACAGAGTTTCGATTAGCATCCGCCGAAAATGGCGAAAAAGTTCCTTCTGCAGACAGCTTATACAATCAAGCTAAAAAAGAAACAACTCTTTCTGGAATACTTGAAAAGTTTACGAATGGATATTTGCTTTATCCGAATGATCAACGGTTTATAGGTGGTGTCAATGCCGCTGCGCAAAACTTGTTAACATGGGCGACAACCCAGCATAATGAGGGCAGATTCTCTGTCGCTCAAGCTCGTTATGAAACGATTATGAGCACACCTGGTATCGATGCCTTTATTGAAAAGCAAGCTA
Source organism: Salipaludibacillus neizhouensis (assembly GCF_002886185.1). Classification (GTDB taxonomy): domain Bacteria; phylum Bacillota; class Bacilli; order Bacillales; family Salisediminibacteriaceae; genus Salipaludibacillus; species Salipaludibacillus neizhouensis. Next base: position 774,533 of record NZ_KZ614147.1, on the reverse strand, counting down.
GCATTCAATTAGACTATGCATCTAAAAAACAAGCTCTTCCTGATCGGATTCAAATAGGTACAATCAATGTTAACTCTACATTGAACGTTAGAACCGGACCATCAGGAAGCTATAGCATACTAGGAACTTTACCAGATGGCGCACTAGTAAATGTTGTATCACAACATTCCAGCGGCTGGTTCCAAATCAATTTTAATGGTAAAACAGCTTATGTATCCGGGAATTATGTAGATCTCGTTTCTATTGCCACTGTTCCAAACAGCGGTCCTCTAAGTGGACGTACGATTGTTCTTGATGCAGGCCATGGCGGACCTGATCCTGGTGCACAAGCTGGAGGAATGGAAGAAAAAGAACTCATTCTTGATATTACGCTTCGAGCGCAGAAACTACTCGAAGAAGCCGGTGCCACGGTTATTATGGTAAGGTCAACAGACGTATTTTATGAGCTACGAGAACGATCAGCTATTGCTAATGCTTCTGGTGCCGATGTATTTGTTAGTATCCATGCGAATGCCTATAACGGCACAGCAAATGGAACGGAAACATTTTATCACACTAGATTTGAAGCAGCTCTGAGTAAAAAACTGGCTCATGCTTTACAAGATGCAACCATTGCAAAACTGGGGACTAACTATCGAAGGGTCGCAGAAGGAAACTTCCACGTCATTCGTGAAACAAAAATCCCAAGTGCTTTACTAGAGGTTGGTTTCATGGATCATACAGGTGATGCCGCTAAATTACGGCAAAGTTCTTATCGACAGCGTTCTGCCGAAGGAATTCTTAATGGTCTTGTGAACTACTTTAACTAACATCTCTTATCCGACTCCATGCGATAACCATTGCATGGAGTTTTTTGTTATCTCTTACACACAAGTTTTATGACTGGTATCATGACTAGGTCATAAGTCCAGTTAAATGAATATCTATTAAATTGTTTATAGAAGATAAATAACCCCGTAAAACCTCTAGATACAGCATCTAAATCTGCAATTTATAACAAGTAACAAAGACTCTTATTTCATATAAATTAGCGCTTGAACATAGGTCATTGGATTTGTTTTATATTACTTTTTCATTACAACTATTACAAATTGATTATGGCTTGTTACAATGTGTGAAAATCTATTGTTTCACTTGAAAATCTATTATATTCTGAGTCTTGTAAACAACAAACGACAATTAATTAATTAATACATAAGGGGAGAGTATTTAAAATGAAAAAAGTAGTAATGAGTGTTATATTGGCAGGTTCATTGTTGGTTTTACCAACAGTTTCAGGTGCAGCATTAGGAGATCAAACATTACGTGAGGGAATTCGTCACGGAGACGTAGAAGAGTTACAAGATGCACTGCGGGACACAGGGCATTTTAACTCTAGTAATTCCACAGGTTATTTCGGTCCTGTAACAAACAAATCTGTACGTGCTTTTCAAAAGAGTAAAGGACTTAGCGTTGATGGAATTGCCGGACCCAATACATTTAGTGCGTTAGGTGTTTCTGGCGGAAGCAGTTCTTCTTCTAGTAAAGTTTCAGCAAGTTCATCTTCAATTAACTTTTCACAAACGCTTCGTCAAGGAAGCCGTGGATCTGCTGTTCGTACGTTACAAAATGCTTTAAACAACAATGGTGCTAATGCAGGAACGGCAGATGGCGTATTTGGACCTAACACAGCAAGTGCTGTTCGCAGCTTCCAACGTAGTGCAGGAATTGGCGTAGATGGTATTGCCGGACCACAAACATACAAAGCTTTAAATGGCGGATCTGGAAGTTCAGCTTCTAGCTCATCAGGCGGATCAACTGCTAGTTCAGGATCTACTGGATCAGTTAGTAACAGCGCATCTTCTGCAAGTTCTTCTACTGTAGAATCTATCATCTCAACAGCTCGCGGACAAATTGGCGCTTCCTATGTATGGGGCGGAACAACTCCATCCGGATTTGATTGCAGTGGCTTCTTGAATTATGCTTTCCATCAAAATGGTCAAAGTATGCCTAGAACAGTAGCTTCTATTTACAGTGCAGCTACAAAAGTTTCTAGCCCACAACGTGGAGATATCGTATTCTTTGAAACAAGAACTGGCCCATCTCACGCTGGTATCTACTTAGGTAATAATCAGTTCATTCATTCAGGTTCTTCTACTGGAGTAACTATTTCTAACATGAGCAACCCTTACTGGAGCAAGGCTTACATGGGTGCAGGTCGTCTATAATTTCTAATTTATCTATCAATTAACTTTAATCATTACACTACTATCCCCCCTAATATATGAAGTTAAACATCTATTTAAAAAGAACCTGCCATCGTCCAAATGGCAGGTTCTTTTTTATGTTTTGAGAGAAGGTGCTCTATCTTGAATTCGCTTCAAGGAGGTCGCTTTCCAAACAACTGCCTCGGCCTCATCGGGATAAAACCCTGTTGGGGCCTTCAGCTATCGCTTTACTGGCTACCGACTCCGTATTTCGCATCTTTAAAGAAACTTCTAAAAACAACATACTAGGTCTATTAGATTTTTGCTGTATAGGACTTTGAGCTTGGATTAAATTACTTTTATGTTACAAGTTTTACAGGGAGGTTAGATATCATTACAGTTTGGAAAAATCTATTGTCCCTTCCATATTTTCCATATAAACTAAGCCTTGTATTGAAAAGAACTATTTTTCTAGGAGGTTTTTTACAAATTGGTAATAAGGGGAGAGTTTAATTTTATGAAAAAAGGGCTTATGAGTGTTGTTTTGGCTAGTTCGGTATTAATTTTTCCAGCGGTGTCAGGTGCGGCTCTTGGCGATCAGACGTTGCGTACAGGTTCGAATCATGCTGATGTGGAGGAGTTACAGGATGTGCTGCGGGACACAGGGCATTACGCTTCTTCTTCCACTGGTAACTTTGATTCAGCTACAAAGCAGGCTGTTAGAAGTTTTCAGAGCAGTAAGGGAATTTTAGTAGATGGTATTGTTGGTCCGCAAACGTTTCGTTCTTTAGGTGTTTCTGATAGTGGCGGTTCTTCAGTTAGTGCGAGTTCTTCTACGGTAAATTTTTCGGGAACTCTTCGTTATGGCAGTCGAGGTTCTGGTGTTCGATCTTTGCAGTCAGCATTGAATAGCAGTGGTGCAAATGCTGGTTCGGTTGATGGTGTTTTCGGAAGTCAAACACGCAGTGCTGTTCAGTCTTTTCAACGTAGTGCCGGGATTTCAGTGGATGGCGTTGCTGGTCCTCAAACGTTTGATGCATTAGGCGGTTCTGTCAGTTCTTCTGGATCTAGTAGCGCTAGTAAGAGTAATTCTAAATCCGGTTCTACTGGATCTGTTAGCAGCAATTCTTCTGGCAGTTCTTCTAGTGCGAGTGGAGTTATTTCAACTGCTAAAGGGCAAATTGGTTCTCCATACAGCTGGGGCGGAACTTCCCCCTCCGGATTTGATTGCAGCGGATTTTTAAATTATGCATTCAGTAAAAATGGGCAGAGCATTCCTCGAACGGTATCAGCGATTCATGGTGCGGCGACGAGTGTTTCTAATCCGCAAGTTGGCGATATCGTTTTCTTTGCCACCACTCATTCCGGACCATCTCACGCTGGTATTTACTTAGGTAATAATGAGTTCATCCATGCCGGTTCTTCTACTGGCGTTACGGTGTCTAATTTGAACACTTCTTATTGGAGCAATTCTTACCTTGGCGCAGGTCGTTTATAATCTTTTTTCAATATACTACTATCCCCTCTCCTATATATCGTTAATCGTCTTACATACAAAAGCTCCGCCAATGATGGCGGAGCTTTTGTATGTGATAAATGATGACGTGATTGGTTGGTTGATGACATTCATGCTGATTTCTGGCGGTGAGTGTCACTATCTAGCTTGAATAGATACAATCGTGACTGAGCTTTTTCGTGAGTGTCACTGTAAGACCAGGATAGTGACACTCGGCACTCTTAAGCAGTTTAACCGTCGCTAAATGCTCTTTTCACCGACAGTCGAGCGACTCCGGGTTGGCTGAATGTTCTTAAAACTTATTTCATTACGTTTTCCCAGAAGCAACCCTTAAATCATGTAATCATCGTTGTCTTGGGTAATGTCTGTTTGGGCCGTGTTGCGTTTGCCGCCTATGTCGTTGTCCTCCAGTAAATGGTCCATGGTGATGTAGGAGGTTTTTTCTTTGTATTTCCGGTCCCAGTCCGCGTTGGTTAAAGAGTCTCTCACTTGGCCTTTTAAGTTTGCATAGAGAAACGAGACACCTTTTTCCTGGTATTCTTCCATGATTTCCTCCAGAACTTTGATGGAAATGGTATCAATGTCGTTAACCCCCGACATGTCGATGACCATCCATTTCGTATCCGACGTATTCTGAAGTAGATCTCTGATTATTTTTTCGCAATGGGCGATGTTTGCAAAGTAAAGGCTTGAATCGATTCGCACCATTAACGTGTCTTTGAGTCGTTTTGCTTCCGTGATTCTGTTAAGATTGCGGAATTCGTGGTCTTCTTCAACGTAGCCTAATTCCACTACTTTTGGTGCGGAGCTTCGTTTTAACAAGAGAAATAATGAGAAAGCCACTCCAACAAGAATCCCCCATTTTATCCCGATCAGTAAGGTAATTGAAAATGTGACGACCCACACCCAACCGTCGAGAGGTTTCACTTTAAATAGGTATTTTGCTGTCTTTATGTCAACTAGTCCTACAATTGCGACAAAAATAATTGCTGCTAAAGCCGCGGTCGGTAAATAGTAAAAATAAGAGGTGAATAATAGCAACGTCAGTAACACCGATACCGCGGTAATAATTGATGATAGTTGTGATACCGCACCAGATTGATGATTAACGGCGCTTCTAGAGAAGCTTCCTGTCACAGGATAGGCCGAGAAAAAAGAACCTGCTATGTTTGACAATCCTAATGCTCTTAATTCTTTATTCGGATCGACTTTATATTTTTCCTTGTCCGCAATCGCCTGTGAGATGGCGAGTGATTCCATGAATCCGATGAGCGCAATCGTTATGACCATCAAAAATAACGTAAACATGTTTTCTGGCGTCAAGTTCGGAATCGTCAAAGCTGGAAATCCGCTTGGTACGTCACCTACAATAGTTACGCCACGTTGATCTAATTGAAAGGTGTTCACCGTGATGATCGATAAGACGAGAACGATAAGTGCCGCCGGAATTTTCGGATTGATTTTTTTCAAAACAACGAGAGTGATGACACTGCCAAGTCCAATCGCTACGGTGATTAAATGTGTGCGGCTGATGTTCTCGATCAGTTCGATAATGAGAAATTGAATTTGCATAAAATTTTTCGTTTCAACACCGAGTAAATGGTTCAGCTGACTCACACCGATGACAATCGCAGCTGCGGATGTGTACCCGTTCATGACGGGATGCGAGATAAATTTAACGAGGAAACCTGCTTTTATAAGTCCTAGCAAGAGTTCCACTGCACCGACCATAAATGTCAGGATTAATACGAGTGAAATGTATTCAGATGAACCAGGCTCGGCATATGCGGATACACTGGATAGCACTAATAATGATGCAATCGCGGCTGGTCCGACTGCTAAATGCCTCGACGAAGCAAAGAGGGCATAGATGAATAAAGGGATAGTTGATGCATACAGGCCCATTACTGGAGGTAAGCCTGCTAACATCGCATACGCCATTCCTTGAGGGACTAGCATGACAAATATGGTTAGACCGGCAACGAGGTCTCTCATAAAAGCTTGTCGGTCATAATTTTCTTGGAGATTAAGTGGTCTTCGCTTTTTGAAACTCATAGAGGCACTCCTTTCGCTCTGGCATCTGGTTGATTATGTATGTGGTCATTTTGTTTTTCTATGGAAAGTTTACTATGTGTCTTATACTAAACAAATGTTGTGGAAATGTATAGCGGGTTGTTGGTTGTTTTTGTATTATGCAGATGCGCATTCTTTGCTCGGTGCTCATTTTTAGGGCTCTTTCGCGCATTCCTCCGTCCAGGCGCCGCTATACTTTTCATAAAAAAAGGCATGGTGATATCTAGAGGCTCGGAAGCCTTTAGTTATCACCATGCCTGTTCGAATCAGTAACATGTGATCGATTTAAACTTGATAGATCTACTGAAGCACGATACTTTTTGCGTTTCATCTGCTATTTAGGATGCGCGCCGGGCTCCTAAGTAACGTGGTTTCCAGTAGCTGTTATCCATACTCGTGATGGTAACGCCTGTTGAAGAGCCACTGTGGATGAATTGGTTATTTCCTATATATATCCCATTATGTGATGGTCCTTTTGTGTAAGTTTCGAAATAAACGATGTCGCCTACCTTTGGTGTGGATACAGATTTCGTCGCGTTCCATTGCAATGCGACGGTTCTTGGTAAGGTAACTCCATTTTTTTTGAATACGTTTTGGATGAATCCACTACAGTCAAATCCGTTGGCAGTTGTTCCGCCCCATACATACGGTACGCCGATGTAGCTTCCTGCGTCTGCAACTAGATTGATTGTGTTGAAGGATGTGTTCGATGAGCCTGATCCACCACTAGAGCCGGATTCTTCTTTATGTATCGATGACACTTCCTGAAGCTTGTCCCAGGTAGATTTTGTTGCAATCCCGTCTGATACGAGTTTCCAATCTTTTTGGAATTTTACGAGAGCTGATTTTGTTTGCGGTCCGAATTGGCCGTCTGCTCTGCCAGTTAAATGTCCAATAGCACGCAGCATGTTTTGCAATTCGACAACATTGGATCCTGTGCTTCCCTCTTTAAGTGTATGAGAGGCATTTGATCCATTTGATTTACTGTTTTCAATTGAGCCGCTTGATCCGCCTGTTGGTTTGGATTCGGTTGATGTATTACTGTCTTTTTTCACGATTGTCTCCAATTGTTTAAATGTGTTTGGTCCAAAAATGCCGTCTACGCCAATTTTCGCCTGACGTTGAAGGGATTTTACAGCATTGGAAGTTTGTGGTCCGTATACACCATCAGCACTGCCAGATAAAAAACCTAAGTCTTTGAGACGCGTTTGCAGGCTTCGTACCTTATCTCCTCTGGATCCTTGTCTTAAGACAACGTTCGATAAGCTGGAGGATACATTAGAGTCTTTTGATGCTTCTTTATTGTCAGTGTTGTCACTCTTTTTAGTAGTGGATGTATTGTTTATTTCCGCGTTGATGCGGGCTAATGTATTAGGGCCTGCTAATCCGTCTACGGTTAAACTGCGTGCTTGTTGAAATTTCCGAACAGCTTGTACCGTTGGAGCACCGTATTTTCCTGATGTTGAACCCTCGTAAAAACCCGCTTTTTTCAAGTAAGCTTGTAAACTAGTAACATCACTATTCGACGTTCCTTGTCGCATTACTTGTTTAGTGTTGCTGATCGCTTTAACAGTTGCTTTGTTTGAGGAACTGTTACTGGTAGAGCTACTAGAATTGGATGTGGAAGTACTGCCACTTAATGCTCCGAATGTTTGTCGTCCGACAATTCCGTCCTGTGTTAGTTTATTCGCCTTTTGGAATGTAACAACAGCTTCGCGAGTCAGGTCACCGAAATAGCCTGTAGCGGTATGGTGTTTGAAATGCCCTTTTTCTATTAAGCGTTCTTGCAGTTGTTTAACTTCGCTGTTTTCCATCCCTTGTCGGAGGGTGTTATCTCCAAAGGAAGCTTCTGCCATGCTAGGTGCGATCAATGCTACCCCTGTTGCTGCAACGGAAACAAAAAGTGTTGAACGGATTTTCGACTCTAAAAAAGACATGCATTCACCTCTCTCGTGTTTTTTCGCGAAAATAGAGTCTATTCTCCTAATTTCCGCTATGGTGAATTAATTTTATCAAAGATATCGATAGGTTAGTAGGTTCTATTGTCCTATTTAGTGAATATAAATGTCAGAATTTTCATGGGCAATTATTTATGATTCCAGTTTTCAGAAAGTTTTTTAAAAGTTTTTTAAATTAAAATGTTTTAAAGGCGGTAGGGCTGGGTACACTTATACTAAGAGTTGAAATCCACCACTTTCATCTCTCCCCCCTATCATTTTGATAGATAAATGCTTGTTGAAGGGGTTTCTCTTTAACAGCGAAAAAGATACTCCTCGTCCCAAGGAGTATCTTTTTTTTGTGTACTTTTGTGATACTCTTTGTTTTACCTTTGATAGACTTTTCATCTATCATGGGAAGGGTATACATTTAAATTATAATTGTAATGGAGGGTTGAATATGAGTGTAGATATTGACAAAGGATTGAAACGATATTTATTCGCCTATGAGGTGATCTCTACGGGTGTGAAAAGTGAATTCAGTATCGCTGAAATGAATGAAGACAAAGCGCGGGCTAAAATTACCGAGCGTGTGGCTGATATGGAGTTTACAGAGGAAGATGATATTAAAATTGTTGAATTGCTGAAGGTGTTAGAGTTGAAAGATTCTTATTATGAGTGTGAAGGTTGCTCGTAACCATTGCTCGTAGCGCGCAATGAACGATGTTGCAGAAGGCGCAGAAAAAAGTGAAGGATACTTTTTCTGTGCTTTTTTTGATGCAGGAGGTAGCTTTTTTAGGCTTTTGGCGAGGGATAGGGGGATCCTTCTTTATTGGTAGCGCATTTTCCTTAAGGACTGATGCATTTCCTTTCTAACTCACGATATCGCTTGGCCAGCTCATTCTTCTTTAAAAACTATTTATCATAAAAAAACCCTACCTTATAAAGGCAGGGAGTAGATTTCATTTAATTATTATTCTGCAGCGTTATCTTCAGCAGGCACTTCTTCTAGTTCCGCATTTTCAGCAGCTGGTTCTTCTTCTACTTCAACCTCAGTAGTATTGTTTTCTACTGCTGGATCAGTTTCGAGTTCAGTTTCGTTTTCAGTGCCACCACATGCAGCCAAGACACCTAGAGTTAACACGCTTGATAGTACAGTAAGCATTAATTTCTTTTTCATAATAAAATTCCTCCTCATTATACATATCTATGTGCTGACCATTGTTCTCTGTTGATTCATAGGTACTGATCAACTAAGATTATCTTAACTCTTAAAAATCCAACTAGCAATATCTTCCACAGCTTTTAGGAAGTCTTCCATACTTTCTCACAGTATTATGATAAATCATGTAAATAAAGTATTTTATGGAATGTAGTTATTTGGAAACATAAAGGCACCGAATTCAAAAACTAAGCGAAAAAGGATACGCTCAAAGCGTATCCTTTAATATATATATATCAAATAAGGGGGGTTTGATAGTTATTTACATATTGCCTTCATCGTTTATTACAGCATTGTTCTCTATAGCTGGATCTTCGTTGACTGGCTCTTCTACATCACCACATGCTCCAAGTACACCGAGTGCAAATACACTTGATAAAACTGTCAGCATTAATTTCTTTTTCATGATTTCCTCATCCTCCTATTTTATTGATAAGAATCAAAGTATTCACGATTATCAAAACTTAGTGATTACTCATTTACTTCTACTTCCATGTTGTTATTGCCCATATCATTGTCCACGTTGTTCTCCAACACTGGATCATCATTGATTGGCTCTTCGTCTACATCTCCGCATGCTCCAAGAACACCGAGTGCCAGTACGCTTGACATTGCCACTAACATTAGTTTCTTTTTCAAAATAGAAATCCTCCTTTTCTCATTAAATTATATTTAGTATTTCAATGTTTCCCTGTCATATTAAGAATTATTCTTTTCATCGGGCATTTCGCCCATATCGTCGTTCGTGTCGTCACCTAGTTCTTCATCCTTCGCGCCTTCTTCTTCACCCATACCATTCTCTTCAGGCATATTCTCTCCTTCATTCTTGCCGTTTTCTTCAGGCATACCTTCTTCTTCGTTCATAGTACCGTTTTCCTCTAAATTAGTTTCTGTACCAGTATCGTTTGCTGGTGCATCATTTACTGGTGTTTCTTCATTATTCCCTCCACAAGCTGCAAGCACACCTAAAGTCAATACACTCGACATTGCGGTTAACATTAATTTTTTCTTCATCATTCATTTCCTCCTTATATGTGTTTTACCTAGTTTTCGTCTAACTGTTTATTTCATACCTTCTATTTTTAACCACTTATTGCTTATGAGTTGTTTGTTTCATCCATTTCATCATTCATGCTGTTGTTCTCTTCCACGCTTTCCTCTTCGTTCATACTTTTTTCCTCATTCATTCCTTCATCCATACTGTTTTCTTCTTTCATTCCTTCGTTCATACTGTTTTCTTCTTTCATTCCTTCATTCATGCTGTTTTCTTCATTCATTCCTTCGTCCATGCTGTTTTCTTCGTTCATACTGTTGTCAGTGGTTTCAACTTCATTTGTAGTGCCACCTTCATTGACATCTACGTTTACGTCTTCTTCGTTGTTGCCTCCACAGGCTGCTAAAATTCCTAGTGATAATACTCCTGATGCGAGTGTTAAAATTGCTTTTTTCATGATGTATTCCTCCTAATTTTTTTTGAGATTGTTTTACGGATGTATGAGCCTTGACCGTAAATTCAATGGATGATTGCTATTAAGACTGGCTCTACTACAGGGTATTACACCGCAGCCATCAGTTAAAACATGAATTAGCCCTTTTTGATAATCTCCCATATTCTTCCCCTACTTCCGTAAATACGAATTCCCACGAAAAATACTTTCATGAGTACACTTCATGGCTCCCTATTTTTAATCTAGTCATCAAAAATTATTTCAAATACATATTCAAATTACACACTTTTTCATAATAATATTGTCTTTTTTGCGGATTTTGGGGTCCATTTTTGGGGGTCAGACCCCCCATTTATTGGAAATGGTGTTTTGGCTAATTAAGTGGATGACGGAATGGAGAGGATAAGAGAAAAAGTAAAAAGGATGACTTTCTATGACAATCATTCGTCTAGGTTATGTAGCAATGAGTTCTGTCGTTAAAAATGCATCTCCTTCGAAAACAATGACTTTTGCGCAGTTCGAAAAGATTGCTAATACAGACGCCGCTATTAGAAAACTTTCCCGGCTCGCACAGACTAATTTACAAAACTGCATACGACTTCTTAAACACAATGTGGCAAATGATATTACTTTTTTTCGCCTTAGCTCCAAGCTTGTGCCTTTGGTCAATCATCCTGAGATCGGTAATTGGAATTATATTTCTCCGTTAAAGGCTGAATTTGAAGAGATAAAAGAAATCATCAACCGCCATCACATCCGAGTTGATTTTCACCCGGATCACTTCGTTGTTCTGAATAATGCCGACAAAGATATTCTGCAAACTTCGATCAGGACACTCCGCTACCACTATAAGCTTCTCATGGGTATGGGAGTCGATCCTAAGCACCGGTGTGTGCTTCATGTTGGCGGACACTATAATGACAAAACAAAGGCATTAGAAAACTTTATTGAAAACTGGGGGCTCGTCCCTCAACAATTACAAGCAATGGTCATGTTGGAGAACGATGATACCAAATTCACGTTATCGGATACGTTGTATTTGTGCGAAAAGCTAGAGGTACCGATGGTTTTCGATTACCATCATCACCTGGCTAATCCAGGGACAGTTAATTGGCGGGAGGATTGGGATAGAGTGCTCCAAACGTGGACCCAATCAAATTTACCTGTGAAAATGCACATTTCCAGTCCTAAAAGCGAAACCCAATACCGGGCTCACCACGAATATATCGACACGGAGCTGTTTTTTGACTTTTTAAAGGAAGTGAAAGGCTCCGTTGATCAGATTGATTGTATGATCGAAGCAAAAAAGAAAGACAGTGCCTTGTTTCAGTTAATGAAAGATATGAAAAGCCGAAGCGATGTATCCATCATCAACCAAAGCACCGTAAAGCTTCTATAACACCACCCATTACTGAGAAAGCAAATTAAAGCCTCATCAAAATTCCAAATAATGGCGGGTCTGACCCCCTTTTTCTCTTTCTTTTATTTTTTGCGGGAGTTATGTAATAATTGAATTTATATGCTTATTGAGCGATTAATAACAGAAGGAGCGATTTTCTATGTCAGATTACGAAGAGACTGACCTACCTAAAATAGAAGTTAATGATATGCCTTTCGAGTGGGTAACGGAAAAGGGTACGTTTAGGTATCTTGGGGAGGATGTTGTTCTTTTTTGGATAGATACTGCCATGAAAAGCTTTTTAGAAACGATTCAAGAGGTTTCCGGGGAGGAAGCAGCTGATGTCGTTTTAGAGACAACTGGATTTAGAATGGGTACCGATGTCAGTAATTTTTATAAACAAACGGATATCAATGAGATATTTGATATCCTTCCTAAGATTTATGGTTCTGCCGGTTGGGGGAAGGTGACAATTAAAGAGGTATCGTTGGAAAATAAAACTGCTGTTATACAAGTAGAAGACAGCTGGGAAAATAAAATTATTAAAAAGCAAGGTAAGAAGAAACCCAACTTATTTTTGCCGGGTCACTGGGCTGGCGTCTTGTCTGGTCTGTTTCATGAAAACATTTGGTATAACATCTCGAAGTCTCAGGCAATGGGGGATGACTATGATGAGTACACACTTGGGCCATCTTCCGTGACACCGGCAGTTAATATGCATGATTTGGCTCGCAATGAAGAGCAGGCTCATATTTTGAAGCTTGAGGAAATGGTTGATGAACGAACGAAAGAATTAACCGATTTAATCCAGGAAATTTCCTCTCCGATCATACCGGTGTTAGATGACATTGTTGTGATCCCGTTATTAGGAAGGTATGATGAAAATCGAGCCAATGAACTGCTTGATAAAACCTTGGAAAGACTCCCTAAGTTCCAAGCCAAGTATTTAATTTTAGATCTGACTGGTCTAGATGGCGATGCGAATGAACATAGCTTGTCGCTGATTCAAGGGTTAACATCGACTACTTCGCTGCTGGGTACGGATACAATTCTTGTCGGTATCTCACCCGATCTAAGTATGAAAATGACACAGGGTGGCTTTACACTCAGAGATAATAACTTTCATTGCTTTTCTACATTGAAGCATGCTATTTTATTTGCTTTGTCTCAAGAAGGCCGTCAGATTCCATAAGAAAAACGGCATAGCCGTCTTTTATTAAATGCAGCGTCAGCTTCCACCGCCCCGAGTAGCACCTACGAAGTGTGTGTAGGTGCTACTCGAAAGAAGGATGGGTTTCCCTTGATACGCGCGGTGTGAAGGTAGCTGCCAATTATATAAATTATCTTTTAAGAAAAACGCGTTGCGGCTTTTGTTAAATTTTTATCTTCTAATATGAAACGTTGCAACTGTTCACGGCAACTCCAGTGATGATCACTGGAGTTGTTTTTTTGTTTTAGGCGGCTGCTTAGAGTTTCCATATTTATGGGGGGTCTGACCCCCCATAAATTTCCTTATACGAAAAAGTGTAGCTCGGATGGATTCCGGCTACACGTCTGTTATTTATTATTCTTTATCAGCTAGGGCAAACATTAGCTCAGCTTCAGCTACAGTTACTCCGTCAACAGATGCTACTGCTTTTCCTTTGCCAATCTTGCCTCTCACCCGGGTCATTTCGACTTCTAGTTTTAATTGGTCGCCAGGTTTGACTTGTCCCTTAAAGCGACATCCATCGATTCCTGCGAAGAAAGCCAATTTGCCTCGGTTTTCTTCTTTTTTGAGCATCGCTACTGCTCCAACTTGAGCGAGAGCCTCGATGATTAACACGCCAGGCATCACCGGGAAATCAGGGAAATGACCATTAAAGTATTCTTCATTCGCGGAAACATTTTTAATACCCACCGCACGTTTTCCTTCTTCGACTTCCAAAATACGATCAACAAGTAAAAACGGATATCGATGAGGAATGATTTCTTTTATTTCTTCAATGTTTAGCATTTTTGTATGCCTCCTACTATTATCAGGTTATCATTTCTAACTTCCTTCTAGTTTACGTCTTTTTGAGAAGGGAGACAAGATATAGCATGATAATTGAGGAACTTAGGCAGAAAGAGTTTTATGGTTCCGCTTCCGTCCGCTATTCTGGTTGAAAAGAAGTATTCACAAGGATTGGCGGATTCGATTGTCAAATCTATGTCCGCAGATTCAAAAAAATCCCACGATGAGTAAGAACTCAGCATGGGATGGTTGGGATTATCTTTGTCGTTCTGCTTCGGTGCCGTCAAAAACTATATCGTATATATGATACCAGGTATCTGGTTCAAAAACATCCATTGGGTTGCCACCTGGTCCAATGATACCGTAGCCGACCATTGCTCCTAATATAACGCTAGCAATTACTAAAAATAAGACCAGGATCACTCGAAACCAAATAGGAATGAGCCGAATGCGGCCACTTGGTTTGTTTTTTTTGTTTTTACGCTTTTTACCATCGTTGGCTGCCGAACTGTCTTCCTCTTCTTGCGTTTTTTCTTCTTGCTTCAACGTTTCTTCATCCTTCTCATTATCTGAAGGAGATTCCGATTGCGTTTCCTCTACTGCACCTAGGCCGAGCCCTCCACTAGCGATGATTGTATCAGCATCATCGTCATCTTCAGTAGGTTCTGGTTTACCGCCATCAACATCAGAATCAGAATCTTCGGTTGGACCTTCCCTTTTAACTTCCGATTGATCATCAGCTTTCGGAATTTCCTGATCTTTTTCAGCAGTCAGTGGCACACCTGCTTCTCGACTGAACTCAACGTCTGCTGTTTGATCCGATTCAGAAATTGAAGGGTCAACAAGGGAGTCATCCGCATGATCCTCCGCGGGCACCTTAGGACTTTTCTCAGTGTCACTATTAGGCATCGAATGGAAGGAAGTCTCCGCATTAGATGCATCAATGATCGAATCTTGCTCGTCGGTAACCTGGTCGTCTTCCTGATGGTTGCCTGAAGACGATTGTTCTTGATCTTGAGAAGATGATTTTTCGCTGTCTTTTTCCTCTGGCTGATTTGGTTCGGAGGAATAAGATGTAAATGGCTTCATCATATCTTCATTGTATTTCGGATGGTTTTCTTCACGTTTGCTCATGACCACTTACTCCTCGTCATATCCGGCTTGGCTCCATCTATTGTAGCTTTATCGTAGATTTGTGACAAGCCCCATCATTTGATCCGTAATGCTTATAGCCTTTGAATTAAACTGATAAGATCGTTGTGCTTCCATCATATCTGTCATTTCTTTGGCTGAATCCACGTTTGATGTTTCCAAGGCAGATTGCATGAATACTTGCGCACCCGCCGCTTCCTCCAGAACATCTGCAAGATCCGTGTCCAGTGCATCTAAGTCAGGTAAAACATAGTTGTTTTCGCCGATACTTGCTAATAGCTGAGGTTTTGTAATGTTGACAAGCTGAAGTTGGCCGGCATCGACTAACGTCCCATCATTCAGCGTTACCGTAATGGCTCCTTCTTCATTAATTTGGAAGTCATCGTAACTGGAAGGTAGCTCAATTGGTTCACCAGCTGCTGAAAGCACGTAATCACCTTGTGAATTCACAAGAAAGTTTTGCGTATTATTATTTGGATTCGGACTTAGATAAAATGCGCCGTCACGCGTGAACTGGCGGTCGCCTCCTGGTGTTTCAGCCAATTCAAAGAAATAGCCCGGCTCTGTTAATGCCACATCGAATTCACGACCTGACTGACTAATCGATCCTTGTTCAAAACGAACGGCCGTTTGTGCCACCGCAGCCCCAGAACCAACACGAATTCCGTTAGGTGTTAATCTACCAACTTCTTGATTTGCCGCCGATTGATTGTTCACTTGTTGAAAAAGTAAGTCTGCAAAACTTGTATCACTTCTTTTAAAACCGGTAGTATTCACATTTGCCAGGTTATTCCCTGTTGTATCTAATTTGAGCTGTAATTGACCCATGGTTACAGCTGAATTTATCATGGATTGGTTCACGTGCGTTCACCTGCCCTTTCATAAGAAAAACGCAAAGCGTCTTTTATTAAATGCAACGTCAGCTTCCGAGTAGCTGCCAATTTTACTAGAAAAACTAGATTTTTCTTAGCCAATCTTTCCAACATCATTCACCGTTCGCTGCATTGTTTGATCATATGCTTGTAAAACTTTTTGATTCGCCTCGAATGTTCGAAGGGCAGTCATCATTTCTGTCATTGTCCGGGTGGCATCTACGTTTGACCGTTCAACGAAACCTTGTTGCAGTTGAAAAGTCACCTCGTCGTTATCGACGGCAGTGACGACATCGTTGTCTCCATCATATCGAAAGAGTCCTTCCCCTTCCTTGACTAGTTGTCCAGGATCGGTAACGACAGCGACATTAATTTGGCCCAATAGATCTTGCTCCGCGGAGAAGATTTGGCCTTCACTGTTGATGGTAATGTTCTCGTTATTAACA
Source organism: Salipaludibacillus neizhouensis (assembly GCF_002886185.1). Classification (GTDB taxonomy): domain Bacteria; phylum Bacillota; class Bacilli; order Bacillales; family Salisediminibacteriaceae; genus Salipaludibacillus; species Salipaludibacillus neizhouensis. The sequence continues at coordinate 758,286 of NZ_KZ614147.1, read as the reverse complement.
GTTATCGGGTTTCCGTCTACACCTAGTATGTAATGGCCACTGGAATTAGTTAGCGTCCCTTGACTGTCAATGGCAAAGTTACCGTTTCGTGTATAACGGATATCGCCGTTGTCATTCTGTGTTTCAAAGACGAGCATGGCTTCTTCGTCGGTCTCTTCGTTAATTGGGACGAGGGCCTGTAGAAGCGCCACGTCCGTGTTGTTGCCGGTTTCTTGTATATCACCCTGGGTGAAGTTCGGTGTTTGTTCCTGCATGTAGACGCCAGTTGCAAGTGTACCCACATGGTTGGATCCGGTCGTTTGAATGTGATCGGTCCCCAGAGCTTTGATCATCATGTCTGGAAATGTACGCAAGGAACCCTGATCTTCCTTGTATCCCGGTGTATTAATGTTCGCTATATTGTTCGAAAGCATTTCTTGTTTGCGTTGCTGGGAGATCATGCCCGCTCCAGCCGCGTATAATCCTCTTAACATCTGGGTCACCTCTTTATAATGTGGTTACGCTCTGATTTTGTTTTTATTAATTCGATCCAGGTTTTCCAGCAATATGCCCGTTCCGTTTGCGACGCAGTGCATTGGATCTTCTGCTATGAAAACAGGGACTTTTAATTCTTCTGCAAGTAGTTGATCAATACCGTGCAAGAAAGCTCCGCCCCCGGTGATGATAATCCCGCGGTCAATAATATCGGCAGAAAGTTCCGGTGGTGTTTTCTCTAAAACATTTTTGGCTGATGTGACGATGTGAGAAACGGATTCTTCCATGGCTAGGCGAATTTCTTCGGATTTAATATTGATGGTTCTCGGTAGTCCGCTCACCATATCCCGTCCGCGAATATCGATTTCTTCTGAACGCGCCCCTGGAAATACCGTTCCAACTTCGAACTTAATTGTTTCCGATGTCCGTTCTCCGATAAGAAGTTTGTATTTCTTTTTGATGTAGTGGAGGATGTCTGCGTCAAACCGGTCCCCGGCAACTTTGATCGAGGAGGCTGTCACAATGTCTCCCATCGATAAAACTGCGACGTCGGTCGTCCCTCCACCTATATCAACAACCATGTTTCCGCTTGGCTGGTAAATATCCATTCCGGCTCCAACTGCTGCTACTTTAGGTTCTTCTTCCAGGTAAACGTTTTTTCCTCCGCTTTTTTCGGCAGCTTCCCGTATCGCTTTTTGCTCGACGGAAGTAATGTTCGTTGGGCAGCATATAAGAATGCGCGGCTTGGAAAACCAGCCTTTTACTTTGATTTTGGACAAGAAGTGATTGAGCATGGCTTCTGTCGTATCAAAGTCTGCAATAACGCCGTCTCTTAAAGGACGAATAGCGACGATGTTTCCTGGCGTACGTCCGACCATTTTAAAGGCTTCATCGCCCACCGCAAGAACTTTTCTGGATTGTGTGTCAATTGCAACCACTGAAGGTTCATCGAGTACGATTCCTCTTCCTTTCACGTGAATCAAAACGTTGGCTGTTCCTAAATCAATTCCGATATCCCTTCCAAACATTGCTGATTTCCTCCCTGATTCGTACTGGTTCTTCACTTGTATGATTAATTACCGCTGCTTTTTATTGTTAATAAGTGTATTAATTTTAAGCTGTTTTATAAGAAAAACGGCACAGCCGTCTTTTATTAATTCTTAACTTCTAAAGAAAGAATATGATGGCCTTTGAATTCGCCAGCCAATGAGTAACTTGCATGAATGAATGGTGGATCCAACTATTTTGTTCAAACGAACGCGTTTCGCATATGTACTCGGATTTCGCGTTGTTAAATCCTTTTTAAGAAGCTTTTTACATTTGTCAATGATTATTTTTTCCAGTCTCTTCACTCATTATAATATTTTATCACAAATTGTCACCTGAAAGTGATAGGTCTTTTGATTTTTTTGTGTTTTTTTGTAAAAAGATAGGAAATTAGTTCGGATTTTGAGAGATATGAGGCGGAAAATTGTTTTGTCTTGGGATTCCCTTTCTTTTAGGCACAAAAAAGCGTTTCACTCTAGTGAACTCGCCTTTAACATTAGTCGGTTTTATGGAAATGAATTTCACTCGAAGCGATGTCCAAGCGAAAACGGAGACCTGTTTTTTTCTGTTCATCTAACTAGTCGCAAATAAGAGAGTGCTCCTGTGAATAGGTACTGGAGCACTCAAAAGATATAACGGAATCGTTTTAACCTTTTTCTATCTTGTTTCCATGATGGTCCCTTTTCGGTCCTTCAGGGCAGGCTGCTTATACTTTACTTTTGTAGCTTCCCCTCCCCGCAAGTGCCGAATCGACTTATGGTATTCAAGAACCCCTTTCACTTCATTGGCCAGTTCCGGGTTAATTGCAGGCAAGCGTTCCGTTAAATCTTTATGAACGGTGCTTTTTGACACGCCGAACTCTTTTGCAATCGTTCGAACAGTTTTCTTTGTCTCAACGATGTACCTTCCTATCTTGATGGTCCTCTCTTTGATGTAATCGTGCACATCTCTCGCCTCCCTTATTCTCATCGAACGACCTTCTCTTGTTGCTATAAGGTTTGTTAAATTTTATTAAACAAGGAGGGAATATATGCCTAAATCACACAAATGGAAAAACAAAGGAAGTCTAAGCACACCAAGGACAACCTATCATTTTCAAAATTCGAAAGGTCTCTGAGGGTTCTCTAAGGGGTCTCTCTAAGGGGTCAGCCCCCCCATAAATTGGAAATGCGGTTCCTTGAATTCAATGAACTAGAGAAGGTATTGGTGACACTGGGCATAGTAGAGCGACCTTTGAGTGTCACTAAACACCTGAAAAAGCTCCACTCGTCGGGTCTGTGTGAATTTGAGTGTAACTAAAGACATCACATAGTTACACTCATAGGAGAAATGAGCTCCTAGTGTCATTAAACACGGGAGATAGCTCTATTCAATCTGACATTAAGCACCTGAGTGTCGTCATAACTTTCCCGCTCAACATTTTCATAAAAATTATTAGTCATCAGGAACGAACTAAGGCTGAGTTCGTTGCCCACGGAAAGCATCCACCTTGAGCGAATTCGAGTACCTCTGATCAAAAAAACACTGAAAAGTCCAAATTGACTTTTCAGTGTTTCTCTTTTTCCTCTTATGAATCTAGCTCTGGATCTTTTTCTGGATCTTTCTTTGGATCTTCTTTATCTGCTGGCTCTTCATCATTCTCTGAATCTTTTTCATTCCCTGAGTCTTCCGTATCTTCTTCTGGATCCGGTAAAGATTCTGGTTCGATTTGTTCATCTGCTTCTTCAGCTGATACGTTTGGTAGAGCCGAGATTCCTTGGTCGACAAAGTCGATTGGATTCACCGGTACACCATCTTTCCGAATTTCAAAGTGTGTGTGAATACCTGCATCTTGATTGTACAAGCTTCTTCCAGCTTCACCGAGAACGTCACCTTGCTTGACGGTTTGCCCGACTTCTACTTTCAATTCATCTAAACTTTGGTAGATCGAAAGAATATCTTCGTCGTGTTCCACGTGAACCACTTGACCAAACAATGCGTCTTCTTCCGCTTTCACAATAGTACCACTCATGGAAGCTGTTACATCAAAGGCCTCGCCGTCTTCTTTAGCAAGATCAATACCTTTGTTTTGATAGAAATAGTTGTTATATCGGACTAGCGCTGTCTCTTGTTCCTCGACGGATGCTTCATAGTCATGAAAAGTACCTACAACTGCAACTTCGTTTTCATCCATTACTGGTAATTCAAAAACTTCATCTTGAGCGACAACAGGAACTGCTTCTTCCTCTTCCGCTTGTGGATCTCCTGTGTTTTCATCTGCCAATTCTTCTGGACTGCCTTCTTCTTGATGCCCACCGATGTTCTCTATATCAAACTCAGAGTCTCGTTGTTCATCTGTCAGATCAGTTGTTGATGTCATCCACAAGAAAGTTGTTAACACTACTGCTGATAAACCTAAATACAATGCCGGCAACATCCAACGTTTTTTCGCTAGACGTTTCATTTTCGCCTGCATCCGCCCCCACTTGGAAGCTTGCTTTTCATCATGATTGTTCATGTAATCATCACCTCAGCAACATTCTGATCAGATTGCCGAGAATATATACATTATTTAGAAAATTATTTTTTCACCACTTAGAAACTCAGTGTTTACAAGGTTTTTGACTCCATCTCGCTTCTAAAGTCTTAACTATTTTTTCCGAAATCAGTCTGTGCAAGTACGGTTGCTGCCTCTACAATAGATACCCCCTGATAATAATAATGGATGATATCACGATAATCATTTCCGGCTTTCGCCATACCATCTGCGCCAAATTGACTCATTCCAACACCGTGTCCCCAACCACGTGTCTCAATCACAACCGTGTCCCCGTTTCGACTCCAATCAAAGTCACTGGAATCAAGCTCCAACTTATCGCGAATATCTCTGCCTGTAAATGTTTTATCGCCAATTTTCACTTCTGCAACTCTACCACCCGTTGTACGAGAGACTATCTCTCCCACTTCTCCATCAGGTAGATTCACCTGTAACAGCTCTTGAAATTCCCCCGCAGATATCTCGCGCACATCCTTATAACGTGGTGATTCTAAATCCCAGGGACTTTCAACACTTCTTAAGTATGGTATTTCATTCGGCCAGTATTCTTCGGAGTTCTCTGTGTATCCGTTGCTTGTTGAAAAGAAAGTTGCCGTAATAGGTTCTTCCTCATAGGTAATGATCTGGCCTTCCGTATCATAAACGGCTTTTTGAATGCGGGACATCATCCAATCATAGTCACTTCCCCAATTCTCCTTTAGTTCTGCTTCGTTTTTGAAAACTTGATGCATAACTGTATCCGTCACATCAGCCCCTTCAGGTAACTCAAGGTCAGCACCATCAAGGATTTGACGAATATAATACGTTCTTGCCGTTAGCGCTTGCGCTTTCAACGCTTCCATCTCATAGGATGCCGGCATTTCTGAAGCGACAACTCCAATGATGTATTCTTCCAATGGGACTTCCTCTATCATTTCTGTTGTTGAACGGAAAACCGAAACGGTCTGTGCTTCAGTTGGCAGTTCATAAGTTGTTGCAGGTTTTGTTTCCTTTTTATCATTTGTACCCGTTTGCTCTTTCGTCGTTTCTACAGTTGCCTGACTCCCCCTCACACTGACTGGCGCTGAATCTAGCGCGTTTCCACCCGAAAACCCCGTTACCAAAAGTGCTGGGACAATTAGTATTGCAAATGCAAATATGACTCCTACCATAAGAAACCCTTTCACGAGATAACCTCCTTCATCACTCTACTATTCCTTCTATTACATCTTTTCTCTCATCTCATATCTATGAACTCTAGTGAATCATTAGAACTGTTAAGAAAAATTAGTAGTTTTCAATTTTCCGGAGGTTCCAGCGCAATGGATGCTCTTGCGATTGCTATGTTTATAGGTGGTAGGTGCTACCTGCGTAGCACCTACAAACGTAGCACCTTGATTTCCGGCGCATCAGCGCGTATATGCGAGCTTTTCTCTCGTTTTTTTCGGTAGGTGCTACCGCCGTAGCACCTACAAACGTAGCACCTTGATTTCCGGCGCATCAGCGCGTATACGCGAGCTTTTCTCTCGTTTTTTTCGGTAGGTGCTACCGCCGTAGCACCTACAAACGTAGCACCTACCACGCGAGACTTTCTCTCGATCGCCGTCAAGTGATTTTCACCTACCTTAAAAATCACATGAAAAATCCCCTTGCGAGTCATTCGCAAGGGGAACACTATTTAATCACTTAAATAATATAAAAGATAGCGTTTTGAGAATAATTAGGAAGCGAAATTTGGATCTAGCTTCTTAAGAGGAGCTGGTGCCTCGAGATTCTCCATCTCAGCAAGCTCTTCTTCTTCCTCATTCACACGCTCAATGTGTGCACCTAAGGAGAGTAACTTATCAGAGAAGTCTACGTAGCCTCTATCGATGTGTTTAAGCTCTGTAACACGTGTAATACCTTCAGCTACAAGGCCAGCGAGAACGAGTGCTGCTCCAGCACGAAGATCTGTAGAAGATACTTCGGCACCTTGTAAGTTTAGTGGGCCTTCAATAATAGCTGCCCGACCTTCTATTTTTACATTCCCGTTCATGCGGCGGAACTCTTCCACATGCATAAAACGATTTTCGAATACAGTTTCTGTAATCACGCTTGTGCCTTCTGCATGGAGCATAAGTGCCATCATTTGTGCTTGCATATCTGTTGGAAAACCAGGATGTGGCATTGTTTTAATATCTACCGCTTTTAATTTGTCCGGTCCAATCACGCGCACACCATTATCTTCTTCAATAATAATGACGCCCATCTCAGTCATTTTGGAAATAAGTGGTCGCATGTGTTCTGTTAACACATTTTCTACAAGAACATCTCCACCTGTAATCGCAGCTGCTACCATAAACGTGCCAGCTTCAATTCGATCCGGGATAATTGTATGCTCTGCACCAACTAATTCTTCGACACCGTCAATTTTAATTGTGCCAGTTCCTGCTCCACGAACTTTTGCGCCCATGGCATTTAAATAATTTGCAAGACAAACTATTTCAGGTTCCTCTGCCGCATTTTCAATAATGGTTGTACCGATTGCTGTAGTAGCCGCCATCATGATATTTTCCGTTGCCCCAACACTTGGGAAATCAAGATAAACTTTGTTTCCGTAAAGACGATCGTCAACTCTAGCTTCGATATAGCCGTTACCGATTTCTACTTTTGCGCCCATTGCTTCAAAACCTTTAAGGTGTTGATCAATAGGACGTGAGCCAATTGCACATCCGCCTGGTAAAGCGATTCGTGCATGGCCGAACCTTGCCAGCAAAGGTCCCATTACTAAGAAGGATGCTCGCATTTTTCGGACATATTCGAACGGTGCTTCTGTTTTTAATTGACCCTGTGCGTCAACTTCAATGTGTCCATTTCCATCATAGGAAACTTTTGTATTTAAATTGCGTAAAACTTCGTTTATCGTGTATACGTCAGCTAAGGCTGGTACATCATATATGTGACTCTTACCCTTACTTGCTAAAATGGATGCAGCAATAACAGGTAAAACAGCGTTCTTTGCCCCTTCAACTCGGACAGTACCGCTTAACCGGTTACCACCGCGGACTATAATTTTTTCCAATTGTATTCCCCTCCGCGTCCAGATTGTATATTCATTATTATTCAATCGCAATCTTTGACGTGCCAAAAGTAGCTGTTCTTTTACAGCCTAACCTTTAAGCAAGTCATAATATTTCTGTGTAGTTCAAGCACTGATAGTTATATAAGTGCGATAACCAGTGTTGTGCCTTCTTTGCCAAGTGTATTAACTGGTTTGATAATTGATGTGTAAAAACTGTGTTAATTAACGTAAGTTATATTCTGGCGATGCAAAGAATTCCTTTGCTAATTTTTAAACAATCGGTTCATTAAAATCACTAATCACGAATCCAATATTTGGCTATATAAATATGTTACGTGGTTCTCCGTCCATACCGATTTAGGTCTCTTAATGACATTGTAACCTCGTATGTTGCAGCCATACATGGAATAATCCGCTAATCGCAGACTCATGATTATTCCTACGTTTCTTTTCGTCTAACCTTCGCGTTTCTCGCCAGCATCTAACAAGTTTTGACGATTAGAAAAGGTGTCTTAGCATCGTAGACCAGTTCAAATAACTGAGTAAAAAACTGGTGACTAAATGAGTTAAGGCAATGGTGATAATTACCATTAATGCTTTTGCTTTAGCTCCATTTGGATTTGTTAGAAACAATTCAAATTTAAATGACTGGACCGACCACCAAACTACAGTCAGAACCATTAAACTAATTAAAATATTAAATAATGATTGCTGTCCCAGAGAATCGATCATCTTAAAACCTCCATATATCCATGAAAAAAAGAATGTTCACGTTTCTACCTTCTTGGAAAAAAGAGGCTCGTTTAAAACTGCAAAACACATAATTATAATCATAACTGATAACTGATTGCAAGGCTACTGTTTTTTTCATAATTAAAAACTAGTCACAGATAAATGTATTGAATTGTCAAAGTCCAAACTCGATCCATTGACCTAGATCTATCAAAAAATAATAACTGAATCGGTCTTAAGAGTACTGTTCACATTTTCGAGTTTTGTCAAACCTGTTTTCATTTTCACAATGCATTTTTTCACATTAAAAATGAATATCGTTGTATAAAATTCAATACCGACTGTTTTAGAGCCTAAACCTATGTATAATCAGGCATGAAACTTTAACTTTATACGTGATAAACACTGTTCTAATGGTAGGCACAGCTTTTTCAGTATCTACGCTGTCTCCGGTTATCATCATATGATTGCTTCTGAAAAATAGTATTACTAGTTAAAATGTTAGTCGTCAAGACAATAATTTGGTTACACAATTTTTATAAAAAATTTTGTAAAAAGTCTATTTTTCGACTTTTTTTTCATATACCTTGTTACTTTTCGTCGAAGATAAGTATTTTTTGTCCGTTTATGCTCATTATTACTCCTTAAGAAAAACTGCACTGCAGTCTTAAAAAGTTTTGTATTTTTTTCTAATTTGTTATCAAGGAAGGTTGTTTGTAAGAATTACCGCTCGCTTTCCGTGGATGATCCGCGAGCCTCCTCGAGCAAATGAACGCTCTGCGGGGTCTCCCCACAGGAGGCTGAAGCATTGCCCGCGGAAAGCGTCCGCCTAGAGCGGATTCGAGTACCTCTGTTCGAAAGCATAAAACAATCTCCAAAAAAAACACTGAAAAAGTCCACATCGACTTTTTCAGTATCCTCGCCATTTACCCACCCACACTATTTAGTTAAAAGATGGCATCCAATTGTATTGATTGAAGATGTCCAATAAAAGATTAGGTGCAATGCCAAGGAGAAGGACGACGGCGAGTGAGACAGTGACTACGGTTAATAGTCCTCCTGGTACGAATAACTCTTTGTCATTTGGTCGTGGCTCGGTCATAAACATTTGTTTAATAAATCCAAAATAGTAATAGAACGAAACGACGCTTGTGAGAATCATTATGATTGCGAGCCAGAGCATGTCTCCGGCCGCAGCAAGGATAAAGATGTTTACTTTCCCTATAAATCCTGCCGTTAAGGGTAATCCGCCGAGCGAAACGAGAAACACTGTCATCGCGATGGCCATGTACGGCGATCGGTAATAAAGTCCGGCAAAACTGGAGATGTCGGTCATTCCCGAATCTTCCGTAACGAGTGTGATTACCGCAAATGCACCGAGCGTCATCATTAGATAAGCTACACTATAGAATACAATTACCGTGGATGAAAAGTCGCCGAGTACCACCGCGAATGGGACGAGTAAGTACCCTGCTTGAGCGATGCCTGAATATGCCATGAGCCGCTTCACATTGTTTTGCGTAAGGGCGATGAAGTTTCCGGTAATCATCGTGATCGCAGCCATGACTGCAAGGATAAAACTCCATTCGCCATGAATTCCTTCGAAGCCAAATGCTAATGTGAAGATTCGAATGACAATTGCAAAACCCGCGAGCTTGGAAACAACCGTTAAAAAAGCAGTGACTGGCGTTGGCGAGCCTTGATAAACGTCTGGTGCCCACATGTGAAAAGGGACGATCGATATTTTAAAACCAAAGCCCACCAGCATAAATAAAAAACTCATCCCAACGAGGGCGGGATATTGCTGAAATAAAACTGGCATCGCCTGGCCAATCTCCACTAAACTCGTGGATCCAGTGAGACCATATAAAAAAGACATTCCGTATAAAATAAACGCCGAGGCTGTTCCTCCGAGGATCACATATTTAAGCGCCGCTTCCGTTGAATGGCGATGATGCTTTTTGAAGCCAGCCAACACGTAGGAGGAGATGCTTAAAATTTCAAGTCCGATAAATAGGGTGATCAAGTCTGCCGATGAGACCATGAGCATCGCTCCCAAAGCCGCAAACATCATGATCGAATAATACTCTCCTTGATACACTTCCGGATTGCGGTCGAGGTAGTACATGCTGATCATGATGACCATCGCTACCCCAATTAAAATAATGAGCTTGAACAACCTCGCGAATGGATCAACAAGAAACAAGTCACCAATCGAACCTCCACCTGGATTTAAAAGGATGACAAGCACCGCCGTCACGAGCAAGGACAGGACGGCGAGACGACCAATAAACGGTTTTTTTCCGTGAATGCCTGTCATGAAATCAATCGTGAAAACGAGCAATGCCAATGCGGCTAAGCTAATTTCCGGCGTCATTAAAGACCAGTCCGTTTCCAATACGATCATGGCTTTAACCTCCTATCCTCGACACGATGTCGATTACTGTGGTGTTGATGACGTCACTGAGAATATGAGGGTACACGCCTAGAATCAAACTCAAAGCCAGGAGTCCTACCATTGGAACATATTCCATCGGACGAGCATCCGGAAGGTTCATAAATTTTTCCTTGATTGGTCCAAAGGTCGTTCGTTGCATCGCCCAAAGAAGATAGGCTGCTGTAAGAATGATTCCAATTCCAGCGATAATTCCAATTGTCATTGCCGCTGGAATCAAGTCTGCCGAGGCACCGAAAATTCCGATAAACGCCAGTAATTCACTGACAAAACCAGATAATCCCGGAAGCCCAATTGAAGCCATAGCTGCTGCTAGCATGAACCCGGCTAAAATAGGCACTGATTTCGAGAGACCTCCCATTTCGGAAATTGTCCGTGTTTTCGTCCGTTCATACATCGCTCCGACCATAAAGAACAGCAAGGCGGAAATGAATCCGTGCGAGACCAATTGGAAGACCGCCCCTTGCATGCCGGAGTGCGTAAACGAAGCAATCCCCAACAGTACAATGCCCATGTGGCTAATGCTGGAGTAAGCTACCAGGGCTTTTAAATCGGTTTGAACGAGGGCCAGTAATGCCCCGTAAATAATGTTGATCAGCCCAAGGATCGCGATCAGCGTTGCGAATTTCGCTGCTTGATCAGGCAGAATTCCAAAGCCTGCGCGAATCAAGCCGTAACCCCCCATTTTCAGCAAGATACCTGCTAAGATCATACTGACCGCGGTTGGCGCCTCTACGTGCGCGTTCGGAAGCCATGTATGGAAAGGAAAAACCGGCAGCTTGATTGCAAACGCAACGAGCAATCCTAGAAAAAGTGCGGCTTTCACTCCTTCTGACAGTACCTCAGGATTTGCGGGATTAGCGAAAATTTCGGCGAGCCGGATCATACTGAACGAGGTTCCTTGAAAGTTCATAGCCTCTGCACCCTTTGTAAAAATAGCAAGGAACGTCATGAACATGATGCCACTGCCAATTCCTGTATAAAGTAAAAACTTGAAAGATGCGTACGACCTCATTTTTCCGCCCCAAATACCGATGAGGAAAAACATCGGGACAAGTGTGAGCTCGAAAAACAGGAAGAATAAAAACATATCCAGTGCAACGAAAACACCGAGCATGCCTGAGAGTAAAATTAACGTCCAAATATAAAACTCTTTGACTCTTTTTTCAATCGAAAACGAAGCAAAGATTGATAGCGTAGTCACGAGGGTTGTCAGCAGCAGCAACGGCATCGACAATCCATCGATGCCAATTTCAAAATTAATTTGTAAAAAACCTAGGTCAAACCACGGCAGTGTCGTTCCGTTTTGAATACCAGAAACTCCGCGATCAAAACCTCCCCAAATGATCACGGTTAAAATAAGTGCCATTCCTGAGACAATTGTCGCGAGCGAGCGAATGACATTGACGTTTTCTTTCGGAATTGTAAAAAGCAAGATCGCTCCGATTAACGGAAGAAAGACGAGCCAAATCAGCATGTTTGCCATCATCCAAAATACCCCCTTACTGCGAAGGCGAGTCCTATAACTACCATTCCACCAAAAACGGTCACGAGCCCGTACGTTTGTAATTGCCCGTCTTGATGTTTGCCCATCGCTTTTCCTGAGCGACTTGTTAAAGATCCGATCAGAGTAATGACCCCGTCAACAATCGTTTTATCCATCTCCCATAATAAGAGACTGATTTCTTTCGTTGGACGGACGAATACAGCCAAGTAAATGTCGTCAAGATAATAGTTGTTCTGAAATAGCTTGTGTATCGATGGTGCTTTGCTGGAAAAGAAATCTTCTCTAATAAATCCCTTCACGTACATCGCCCAGGCTAACGAAATTCCCGCAACCGCCACAGCTACGGATAAAAATGCTAACCAAAGTGCCCCGTGAGGCTGTGTGCCGACATTCAAGCCTGCGGTTAGAAATGCTTCCAGCTGATGGCCGAGAAACGGCGCATTGATAAACCCGGCAATTACTGCTAAAACAGCCAGCACCATTAACGGAAATGTCATCAAACCTGCGTTTTCTCTAGGTTCGTTCTCAGGTACTTCCTGATGGTTCGGATACACTTTTCTCTCTTCATAACCTGCATCTAATCCTACTTCAGCCGATTGTGTTGCCTCCCATGCGGCTTGTTCATTAAACGTTTCTTCGGTCGGATCATTTAAATCTCCGCCCTTAAACTCCCCCGTGAAAGTTTTAAAGAATAAACGAAACATATAAAATGCGGTCAAAAATGCGGTAACAAGTGCAATCAGAAACAAGAATCCATCTCCATTTATCAAGGTTGAGGCAAGGATTTCTTCTTTGCTCCAGAAACCAGCTAACGGGAATATCCCTGCGATTGCAAGTGATCCAATCAAAAATGTAACGGACGTAACCTTCATTTTCCCCCATAAGCCGCCCATATCACGGATATCCTGCCGATGGTGCACGGCAAATATGACACTACCTGCTCCAAGGAACAGCAACGCTTTGAAAAAGGCATGTGTCATGAGATGAAACAACCCCGCTACATAGCCAGCCGTCCCTAATGCAAGAATCATAAATCCCAACTGACTGATTGTCGAGTATGCGAGAATTCGTTTTATATCGTTATTGACCAACGCCATCGTTGCGGCAAATAGTGCAGTGAGCGCACCTGTGTAGGCCACGACGGTCATCGCTGTCGAGGACGCTAAAAATAATGGATACATGACACCTATCAAGTACACACCCGCGGCAACCATGGTCGCGGCATGAATCAAAGCACTAACCGGTGTTGGCCCCTCCATGGCGTCCGGCAGCCAGACGTGAAGTGGGAATTGCGCCGATTTTCCGACTGCTCCTAAGAAAATGAGCAGAGCAATCGTTGTTATCATGGGTGCGCTTAGTTGATCCATCTCAACCGCTGTGTAAATTTCTGCATAGTTGAAGCTTCCTACTCGGTTAAATAGAAGAACTAGCCCGATTAATAGCCCAACATCCCCAATTCTGGTGATGAGAAAAGCTTTTTTAGCCGCAGCTGCTGCCTCTGGCTTGAAATACCAGAAACCTACGAGTAAGAAGGAACATAAGCCGACGAGCTCCCAGAAAATAAATAATTGCAAGATATTTGGTGCTAAAACAAGCCCTAGCATCGAAAAGGAAAATAACCCTAAATAAGCGAAAAATACATGAATTCGGTCGTCTTCCTTCATATACTCTTTAGAGAAAATATGGACAACCAAACTGACGAGAGTGACGACGATGAGCATCATCGCATTTAATGCTGTGACTTCATACCCCATCGTGACCACATTTTCTCCGACCGTCATCCAGTTTAAAACATAGGTGTATGTTTCTCCTCCAATTCGTTCAAGCAAGACGAGTACTGATAGAAGAAACGAAAGAGCCAATCCGGCTATGCCAATATAGGCTACTTTCTCTTTCAAAACTCGTCCAGCGACTAATAGAATCAAGAAGGTGATAAGAGGAAAAACCGGGATTAACCAGGCATAGTGCATCATACCAACCCCTTTCTCTTTTAAAATACCGTGACACATTGCGGTGTTTTAGTGCTCACAGATTAGTGCCAGATGCTCATTTTCCGCTCTTCTCGCGCATAAGCAGAGGGCGCAGCGCATTTCGACCGGCCACTTTGCGCATTCATCTCTTCCACTCGCTCATTACTCCACCTGGTAAATCTACCACCTCAATAAATCATGCTTCAAAACGTCGATCGAGTTTCGATTTCGGTAAAGGGCGATGAGAATCGCCAGGGCGACTGCTGCTTCGGCGGCGGCTACGGTAATGACGAACAAGGTGAATACTTGCCCGGTAATGTTTGCGAATGGCCCGATAGCCGAGAAAGCGACGAGATTTATATTGACGGCATTTAGCATTAATTCAATGCTGGCGAGAACGATGACCAGATGTCTTCTCGTCAGGACGCCATAAAGTCCGATGCAAAACAGGATTGCTGCGAGAGCAAGAAAAAGTGTAATCGAGACCATTTAGTCGGCCTCCTTTCTGGCAATAACCACCGCTCCGATAAGAGCAGAAGTTAGTAAAAATGCCGAACCGATAAAGGCGATGAAATAATGACCGTATAACTCGAGTCCAATTATTTCCGCACTGCCGACATACGGTTCGCCGCTATTTGGCAAGTCTGCAGTAACAATCGCATAGAGCATAAAAGCGAGTAAGAATCCTACTCCGACAAAACCAAGGATTTGTTGTGTTTTTCTTGGGTCAGGTCCAAAGCCAACATTCCGGTGTTCGGTCATCATCATACCGAAGACAAACAGGATTGTAATCGCGCCTACGTAAACCATGATTTGAACGATGCCGATAAACTCAGCTCCGAGTAAAAAGTAAATGGCTGCTACGGCGAAAAAACTGAAGGCCATGGCGACAACCCGATGCGCGATCCGCTCTAAGGCCATAATCAGTACGGCACTAATAATGGCGATGAGAGCAAAAACAATAAAGAAGAACATTTGCGCGTTCACAGCTTGTCACCTCTTTCCGCCTGCCCCTCGTCAGACTTTCGAGGTGATTCATCTGGTTTGGAAGATGCTTCATTTGTTTCATGTTTTGTCTCTTTCGTTGTTTCCGCTGGTATCTCTGGTTCTTTTTTTCCTTCAACGGCCTCCTTTTCCGTGGTAGAAGGGATCATTTTTGTTTTTGCTTCGTTAGCATCCTCCTTTGTTTGGGAAGATGTTTTGGCATCCGCCTGAGGAGCGGGTTTGGTTGAAGCTGCTTCGTCTTGCTTCGGAGTTGCTTTTACTTGGGCTCGTGACTGCGTTGCAGGATCGGTTGCTTCTGTTTTCTCCGTCGTCTTGGTTTGGTTCGCTCTGGCTTCTGCTTTGGCTTTGGCCTTGGCTTCTTTGGCGGCTTTTTCTTGGGCTTCGGCTTCTGGGTCGGGTTCGGTGTAGTTGCCGGGTTCGTGATTGTCGGTGAGCCATGTGATGTCTTTGAAGTGTGCGGCTCGGTTAAATTCGCTTAAGTTGTCGTATCGGGCGGTCATGACGATGGCGTCGGTTGGGCATACTTCGGTGCAGAAGTCGCAGAGTATGCAGCCTTGGAAGTCGATGTTGTAGGTGTCGATGATTTTCTTTTTTGGGTTGTCTTTGTCTTTTTTACCGGTTAGTGTGATGACGTCGGTTGGGCAAATTTTGACACACAGGTCACAGACGATGCATTTGTCTGGGAAAAACCGTTGGATGCCGCGAAATCGTTCTGGCATGTTTACTTTTTCTTCCGGGTATTGGATGGTAATGTTTTTTTTGGTGAAGTAGTTTAGGGTTACGCCAAATCCTTTTAAGAGTCGAAACATGTTATCCCCCCATCCACACTTTGATGATTGATGTTATGACGATGTTCAACAGGGCTAGCGGGATGAGTACTTTCCAGCCAAAGTTCATGAGGTGGTCGACGCGGGCCCGTGGGAGGGTGGCGCGTAACCAGTACCATCCGAACATGAAGGCGGCCATCTTCAGGAGGAACCAGATGATTCCTGGCAAAAAGGCTGGCCCTAGCCATCCGCCGAAGAAGAGGATGGTCGCGAGTGCTGAGATGGCGATGGCGTATGTGTACTCTGCTAGCATGAAGAAGGCGAATCTGAATCCTGAGTATTCGGTGTGATAGCCTGAGACGAGTTCGGATTCTGCTTCTGGCAGGTCAAATGGTGAGCGGTTCAATTCTGCGATGGATGAGATGAAGTAGACGATGAATGCGAGAAATTGTGGAATGATGAACCAGATTCCGATGCTTTCCTGGTAGCCGACGATGTCTCGTAGGTTGAGTGAGCCGACAAGGACGATGATCCCAAGGACGGATAAGACGAGCGGTATTTCATAGCTGACCATTTGGGCGATTCCGCGTATCGATCCGAGCAAGGAGTATTTGTTGTTTGAACTCCATCCTCCCATGAGTACGCCGAGCATGGTGATAGACGATACTCCGAGGATGTACAGGATACCGATGTTCAGGTCTGCGCCGCTGAGGTTTTCGGTAAATGGCAGGACGGCAAAGACGGCGAATGCTGGTGCGAATGCCAGGACTGGTGCTAAAACGAAGATTTTTTTATCGGCTTCGTTTGGGATAATGTCTTCTTTCATGAGTAGTTTGGTGACGTCTGCGATGGTTTGCAGTAATCCCCATGGTCCGTGTCTGTTTGGCCCCGGGCGAAGTTGCATATAGCCGATGACTTTCCGTTCGAAAAGAATAGCAAAGGTGACGCCACCAAGAAGGAGGTTCATGACGATTCCGGCGTACACCACCATCAGGATTACGTCCACTACGCATCTACCTCCCCTAGTACGACATCGAGACTTCCGAAGATCGCGACGAGGTTTTGGATGGATTCTCCTTTGAGCAAATCTTGCAGGATGGATACGTTGACGAATGACGGCCGTCTGAGTTTGATTCGATACGGTTTATTTGTTCCGTTGCTCACGGCATACACGCCGATTTCGCCTTTGGACGCTTCCACTCGTCGGTATACTTCGCCGGCGGGCGGTTTGATCATCATGATTCGTTTGCCTTTTTTCGTGATGATTTCTCCTTCTGGAATTTGTTCACAGGCCTGCTCAATAATCCGCAAGGACTGAAACATTTCAGCGACGCGTACTTTATACCTGGCGTAAACGTCCCCTTCTTTTTCGGTAGGGATATCGAAATCGAATCGGTCATAAATACAATATGGCGCTGTTTTACGAAGATCGATGTTGACGCCACTGCCTCGCGCAATGGGGCCGGATAATCCCCAATTGATCACTTTTTCTTTGGAAAGGATCCCGACTCCAATTGTTCGTGCTTGAAAAATTTCGTTTCCGGTGACGAGTGTGTGAAATTCCTGGATATTCTCATGAAGTTCTTTTACAGTTTCTTGGACCTTGGCGAGCCATCCATCCGGGGCGTCCCATTTTACGCCGCCGATTCGGTGATAGGTAAAAGTCATTCTTGCCCCGCTTATTTCGTTCAATCGGTCAAGAATCGTTTCCCGATCGCGGAATGCATAGAGAAACGGGCTCATTGCGCCGATATCGAGTAGGTACGTTCCCCACCAGACGAGGTGACTGGCGATTCGATTCAGCTCCATTGTAATCACTCGTAAATACTCCGCCCGTTCGGGAATTTCCCATTCTAATAATTCTTCTATGGCGGAACAATAAATGTAATTGTTCGTCATTGCGTTCATGTAGTCGAGTCTGTCAGTGTAAGGGATAAACTGTGTATACAGGAAATTCTCTGCTAGTTTTTCGGTTCCGCGGTGAAGGTAGCCCATTACTGGTTCCGCGTTCACGATATGTTCTCCGTCGACTTCGAGTTTGAGGCGGAAAACTCCGTGGGTACTTGGGTGTTGCGGTCCCATATTGAGCGTCATTGTTTCTGTTTTCAACTCTGACATTTATTACGCACCCCCTTTTGAAAAAGCTGTTGAAGTTGAATAATAGGTGAATTTAAGTTGAGTAGGTTTTTTCATGCGTTCGATTCGTGACGAGCAAGATTTTTGATTTTTTGCCAATTACGCTTTAATCCAAGCCTAGTGCTTTTTTATCGGTGACATAATCTTTGCGCAGCGGGTGTCCTTCCCACTCATCCGGGAGCAAAATTCGTTTTAAATTCCAGTGACCTGTAAAGTCGATTCCCATCAAATCATAGATTTCGCGTTCCATGTAATCGGCTGCTTTATAGACTGGCTCGAGTGAGATGATGACCGGATTTCCCCTGGGCGTTTTCACTTTTACATAAAGGTAGTGGTCTAACGTCGTTGAGTAGAAATTGTAGATTACTTCCATATGCTCCTCGTAATCGATCGCGGAGACACAGGACAGGAAGTCGAATTGAAGGAATTCATCCGTACGAAGGACGTTTACAGTGTTGAGATCCCAGTTTTGGGAAGCAAGGATAATCATTGGTTTGTGAAAATTTAGTTTTGCTTCTTCGATCGTATCTGCTCCCTGAAGGGTGTTGATTTTTTCGGCAATGAGATCAAGCAGTTCCTGACTCATCCTTTCAACACCCGCTCTCCTTTTGCTTCGAGACGAATTTTCTGCCGCAGTTTTTCAACACCGTCTAACAGGGCTGGCGGTGTTGGTGGACACCCAGACACATAAACATCGACTGGCACAATTTTATCGACACCGTTCAAGACACTGTAGGCTTCTTTGTACGGCCCGCCACAGGTTGCACAGGACCCCATCGCAATTACCCATTTTGGCTCGGGCATTTGGTCATACAGTGTTCGGAGTACGGGAGACATCTTTGCGGTGACGGTTCCGGCTACGATCATCACATCGGCATGTCGCGGAGATGCCCGGAAAATAACGCCGAAGCGGTCAAAATCGTATCTGCTCCCTCCTGTTCCCATCATTTCAATCGCACAGCAAGCAAGTCCAAATGATAATGGCCAAAACGACCTTGTTCTCGACCAGGCTTTTAACTGATCGACTTTTGTGAAAAACACGCTCTTTTTTACGTCTTCAAGAAGTCTTCGATCATACTCTTCCGACTGGTCAAAGCCTTTTATCCCTTTTAGTTCCATTCTAGCACCTTCTTTTTCCAAGAATAGGCGAGCCCGAGCGCTAATATTGCGATGAAGATGAGCATCATATTGAGTCCCACCCATCCTAGCTGATAAAGTACAACTGCCCACGGATACATGAAAACGGTTTCAACATCGAAAATGATAAATTCAAGCGCGATAATGTAGTAGGCTACATGGTATCGAACTTGAGCATCTCCTTCCGGTTTGATCCCACTCTCATAAGGTGAGGTCTTAGCCGGATACGGATTGTGAGGCCTGACGAATCTTCCAAACGTTAAAGCAACCACTGGAAGTGCAATTCCGAGCAAAATAAATATCAAAACAAGCAGATAGTTATCATAGTAAACTCCCAGCTGCATACCTTCACTCCCTCCCGTTTAACAATATGAAATTAACGAACTTTTCCAACTCTCACCCAAAGTATACCAAAGCAAAGAAAATTTTGTCTATATTATTCTCAATTATCAGATATTTATTTCGTCAATGTTATTCCCAGTGTCTTAATCCTTGCTGTCGATACCTTTCGGGTGTCTTCCCATTTGCTTTTATATCTAAGTTCTATTGTTCTTTTAATGCTTATGGATAAATCCTAATTAAATGAATGATTTTATTTTCTAAGTAGGTTTCTGGAGAAGGCTAATTTAGGTAGGGGGTCTTAATTGGAGAATAGTTATGGTTCCGGGTATTTTGCAGCGCTATGAAGTTAATAGTAATTGATAGAACTTCCAACATTATGAGAGATATTAATTATGTGGTTATTTTCGCTCTATTTCCAGGGTTTTCGGTTGATTTGCAAGTCGTATCGCCTAGCGATATGGCTTGCATATAGAGAATTTCCCCCAGGTAGGCAGAAGCTTCAAGTGGGCTAACTTTTCAGATAATGATCGTGTGCGGAGGCTTTCATTTATCTGCTTCTTCCGGTTATTCGCCGCATGAGATTGTTTGTTGCTTCCTCAACTAGCTTAGCGTCTTCTCACTTTTTCGAACATTTTCTATGTAACCAATAACGTTTACGATAATAGCTTGATTTGAAAGGAATTAAATAGATTCCTTTTATCTCGACAACTAGTAACAACATATTTCCCGGAAAATAATGTTCGATGTTTTTCTTGCCAATGTCTGTCGGTTATAGTAATATTTTGGTAAGCGAATTGACACTTTTGCTTCGTTTTTTCTCACCTTCTCTTTTACATTCTATCTTTATTCATCTAGTAATTACCTCTTACTTTCTATCTTTTCTACATATTTGAATCGCTCTTCTATCCTTCCTTTTAATTCTTCAATTCAATCGATCGTTTAATGTGTGTGTACCACTATTACAGCAGTCTGTAGAAAACTTGGATTCCTAATTAAGTAGTCCTAATTTCTTTATTTGCCGTTTGCTGCAATTGAATAACTATACTTTGTGTTGGTCTATCGTCACATAACTCTATTTGTGTTGGTTTTTCTATGCAAAACAATTATATTATGAATTAGGAGATGGTATAATGCCTCACGTAAATCGCCGATGGCAAAAAAGTTATTATTATCATATTACTAGTCGTTCTAACTGGAAGGAGCCTTTATTCAGATCAGACGATGATTTTGTTTATTTCCTTCAACTGCTAGATGAAGCAAACAAAAAGTATCCTTTTCAATTAGTATCTTATGTATTAATGAAAACTCACTTTCATTTGTTGCTGTTCTCAAATACTCAAAGCTATTCTAATATTATGTTTTTGGAAAAAAAGAAGTATGCCACCTTTTTCAATAAAAAATATAATACCCGCGGTCATTTGTTTGAGAAACGCTTTTTTGCTAAACCGGCTTCGACTCCTCGCACACTACTCCACATGAGTCGCTACATTCACTTTAATCCTGTTGAAATCCACTCCGTTGAATCTCCGAAAGATTATCAATGGAGTAGTTATCCTCTATTCATTCAATCCAGTGAAAATTCACTAACACCCCCCTACATCAACTTTACCCCATTATTACGCTCTTTTACTGGTACCTATCATCAACGAAAAATGCAGTATATTCAATGGTGCAACACAAATTAATACGTATTTTTAGTTATTAATGAAAAATGGTTTTGGGTAATTATCATTTGGTTTGATGTTTCAGTAGCTGTATATTCCGCAAAGAGCTAATTAGATTGATTAATAGTTATTGACTGATTAGTTTTTTAGAGCGATTTTAAACTTTCTGTTTACTCGCTTATGCTCTTGTTTTCGACGCGCTACTTTTGTAGGTGCTACCGGGGTAGCAATGTTTTCTCCGACGAGTAACCGCAGGAGCGCATACCTCTTTTTTCGACTTCCAAACTCTCTTATCCTCGCTTATGCTCTTGTTTTTAACGTGCTACTTTTGTAGGTGCTACGCCAGTAGCACCTACCTCTTTTTTCAGCTTTCAACCTCTCTTATACTCGCTTATGCTCTCATTTTCAACGTGCTACTTTTGTAGGTGCTACCTCGGTAGCACCTACCTCTTTTTCCAACACTCAACCTCCTTTATCCTCGCTTATGCTCTCGTTTTTAACGTGCTACTTTTGTAGGTGCTACCCCGGTAGCACCTACCTCTTTTTCCAACACTCAACCTCCTTTATCCTCGCTTATACTCTGGTTTTCTACGTGCTACTTTTGTAGGTGCTACAACGGTAGCACCTACCTCTTTTTCCAACACTCAACCTCCTTTATCCTCGCTTATGCTCTGGTTTTCTACATGCTACGTTTGTAGGTGCTACGCCAGTAGCACCTACCGCACCCACCCCCACTTCAAAAAAAACACCAAAAAAACCCCGAATGCGCTCTAAGGCGCCGGGGGTCAAACAACAACACTAAATTTTATTCTGAGAAACTTCTAAACGGTTGATGGCTCGCTTGAGGGCGAGTTCAGCACGATTGAAGTCGAGGTTGTCTTTTTTGGCTTGCTCGAGTCGGCGTTCGGCGCGTTCTTTTGCTGCGCGTGCTCGTGCGACATCGATACTAGTTGGTACTTCTGCGGATTCTGCAAGGATGTTTACTTCGTCACCGCGGACTTCCATGATGCCACCGCTGACTGCGATAAGTTCTACTTTATTGTTTAATTTAATACGGATTGCACCGATGGCAAGTGGTGTTACCAAGGGGATGTGATCCGGTAAAATACCAAGATCGCCCGCTTGTGTTTTCGCGCTTACCATTTCTACTTGTCCGCTAAATACACTGCCATCAGGAGTAACGACATTGGTTTGCATCGTTTTCATGATTCACCCTCCTTAGGAAAGAGAATATTCACCCGCAGGATAAGCCAGGATTCGAGAGGGATCCCCTTTTATTTTTCAATAAGGGGGATGCTCTTGCCAAGGTTATCTTGAAGCGATTTCGCTTCCTATTGCATTTACTTTGCTGCTTTCTCTAAAACTTCTTCGATACGGCCGACTAATCGGAAAGCATCTTCTGGTACGTCGTCGTGTTTTCCATCGAGAATTTCACGGAAGCCTTTGATCGTTTCTTGTACAGGTACATACGATCCAGTTTGACCAGTGAATTGTTCTGCCACGTGGAAGTTTTGAGATAAGAAGAATTGAATACGACGCGCACGGCTAACCGTTTGCTTGTCTTCTTCGGAGAGCTCATCCATACCGAGAATGGCAATGATATCTTGTAGCTCTTTGTATTTTTGTAGTGTAACCTGAACTTCACGGGCTACTGCATAGTGCTCTTCGCCAACAATTTCTGGTGAGAGGGCACGTGATGTAGAAGCAAGTGGATCCACGGCTGGGTAGATACCCATTTCCGAAAGTTTACGCTCAAGGTTTGTTGTTGCGTCTAAGTGAGCGAAAGTTGTTGCTGGTGCAGGGTCTGTATAGTCATCCGCAGGAACGTAAATCGCCTGGATGGATGTAACAGAACCTTTCTTTGTAGATGTTATTCGCTCTTGAAGCTGACCCATTTCCGTGGACAGGGTTGGTTGGTAACCAACGGCTGAAGGCATACGTCCGAGTAGCGCGGATACTTCCATACCTGCTTGTGTGAAACGGAAAATGTTGTCGATGAAAAGAAGTACGTCTGCGCCTTTTACATCACGGAAATGTTCCGCCATTGTAAGGCCTGTTAGGGCAACACGCATACGCGCTCCAGGTGGCTCGTTCATTTGACCGAAAACCATCGCTGTTTTAGCGATAACACCAGAGTCCTTCATTTCATAGTAAAGGTCATTACCTTCACGAGTACGCTCTCCAACACCGGCGAATACGGAAATACCACCGTGTTCTTGTGCGATGTTGTTGATTAATTCTTGAATTAAAACAGTTTTACCTACACCGGCTCCACCGAAAAGGCCGATTTTTCCACCTTTTACGTATGGTGCAAGAAGATCTACTACTTTAATTCCTGTTTCCAGGATTTCTGTTTGTGTAGAAAGTTCCTCATAAACAGGTGCTTCACGGTGAATTGGATCACGTTGTACATCTGTTGCGATTGCTTCATCTAAGTCAATGTTTTCCCCTAATACGTTGAAGACACGACCAAGTGTTGCATCACCTACTGGGACAGTAATTGGCTCTCCCTTGTCGAAGACTTCCATTCCACGAACGAGTCCGTCAGTAGAAGCCATAGCGATTGTACGAACTGTATCGTCCCCTAGATGAAGAGCAACCTCTAATGTCAGGTCGATATCTACTTCACCTGAAGACTGTGCTTTGCGTTCAATATTAATAGCATTATATATCTTAGGAAGCTGGCCTCGTTCGAATTGAACGTCGACAACTGGACCAGTTACTTGAGTGACGCGTCCTTTATTCATCTTCTTTCCTCCTTACTTCATAACTGCTAGAGTGCTTTAGTTTTGTGCAGAAGCTCCACTAACAATTTCATTGATTTCTTGCGTGATTGCAGCTTGTCTAGCACGGTTGTATTTCAATGTAAGTTCACCAATCATGTTGTCTGCATTGTCTGTAGCAGAACGCATGGCTGACATTCTTGCACCGAATTCACTCGCTTTTCCGTCTAATAATGCGCCGAAAATAAGTGTTTCTGCGTAATGCGGAAGGAGTTGGTTAAGAATCGTTTCTGCATCGGGTTCGTAAATGTAATCACTTTTCGGTGCAGCTTCTTTCGCTTCTCCTGATTCTACTACTTCATCAAAATCTGTAAGTGGCAAAAGTTTGGTTTCGGTAACTTGGAAACTCATCGCACTAATAAAGTGGTTAAAGTGGACATAGACTTCGTCAAAGAGACCATCTTCAAACATTTGAACCGTTGTTGATGCTATATTTTTAATATCACTGTATTCAGGCTGATCAGCAACACCGATAATTTCCTGAAAAATCGGCATGTTGCGCTTTTTGAAAAAATCTCGTCCGACTTTTCCCATCACGATAATACCGTACTCATCTGGTGAGGAATGTCGTTTATTGATTAATTTCAATGTTTCTCGAAGAAGTCCACTATTATATGCACCACATAGACCTTTGTCTGCTGTGATAACAATATAAGCTGTCTTCTTTATCTCATCCCTTGCTTCAAGCATTGGATGGGATACGCCGTCGGATCCAGATGCGATACTTACTACAACTTCACGAATTTTTTCTATATAAGGCTGGAATGCTTCGGCTTTCCCTTGAGCTTTATTAAGCTTTGCGGCTGAAACCATTTCCATCGCCTTCGTGATTTGTTTCGTTTTCTTTGTGGACCCAATTCTTGTCTTTATATCTTTTAAAGAGGCCATCGTTCTTCACCACCTTCTATTGAAAAGCACAGCGCCAGAACAAGCGGCAAGACTTTGCGTTTTGCTAAGAGTGAGAAAGAAAGATAACTCAAAGCTTTCTTCTCACACTTGTGACATATCGTCTTTCGCTGGCAGGCGCTAAATGGTCTGCTTTTCGTTTTAATACTCTATTTTAAATGACTTATTTAGACTGGAAAGTTTTCTTAAAGCTTTCGACTGCTCCACTCATTTCATCAGCGTCAGCAAGTGCACCCGACTTTTTGATTTGAGCTAAAAGCTCCTTGTTGTTATGCTCTAAGTACGTATGCAATTCGGATTCAAATCGGCTGATATCTTCCACTGGTACATCGTCTAAGAAGCCTTTTGTCAATGCGTAAAGAATGAACACTTGTTTTTCAACAGCAAGTGGTTGGTGAAGTCCTTGTTTTAACACTTCAACCGTTCGTGCACCACGGTTCAGCTTCGCTTGTGTAGAGGCATCTAAGTCGGAACCGAATTGTGTAAATGCTTCCAGTTCACGGAAAGATGCTAAATCTAAACGAAGTGTACCGGCAACTTTTTTCATTGCTTTAATTTGTGCAGAACCACCTACTCGGGATACGGAAAGACCTGCGTCGATCGCTGGTCGAACACCCGCGAAGAAAAGGTTTGATTGAAGGAAAATCTGTCCGTCCGTAATCGAAATTACGTTCGTAGGAATATAAGCTCCAATGTCCCCTGCCTGTGTTTCAATGAATGGGAGGGCTGTTAACGAGCCTGCTCCTTTGTCATCACTTAGCTTCGCTGCGCGCTCAAGTAAACGGGAGTGAAGATAGAAGACATCCCCTGGGAATGCTTCCCGGCCTGGTGGACGACGAAGTAATAATGATAGTTCACGATAAGCAGATGCTTGTTTCGTTAAATCATCATAGATAACTAGGACGTGTTTACCATTGTACATAAATTCTTCACCCATTGTTACACCTGCATACGGTGCTAGGAAAAGAAGTGGTGCTGGCTGAGATGCACTAGCTGTTACAACAATTGTATAGTCTAAAGCACCGTGCTGACGGAGAGTATCTACCACTCCAGCAACCGTTGATTCTTTTTGACCAATCGCAACATAAATACAAATCATGTCTTCTTCTTTTTGATTGATGATTGTATCAATCGCAATAGCTGTTTTACCTGTTTGGCGGTCTCCGATAATTAACTCACGTTGACCACGACCGATTGGAATAAGCGCATCGATCGCTTTAATACCTGTTTGAAGTGGCTCGTGAACCGACTTACGGTCCATAACACCTGGTGCTTGTCCTTCAATTGGACGAGTTTTAGATGTACCAGTTGGTCCCAAGCCGTCTAACGGCTGTCCAAGTGGATTTACCACGCGGCCAAGTAGTTCTTCACCGACAGGAACTTCCATAATACGTCCAGTTCGACGCACTTCGTCCCCTTCTCGGATATCTCTAAATGGACCAAGAATGATAATACCTACAGTGTTTTCTTCTAAGTTCTGTGCCATTCCCATGACACCATTTGAAAATTCAAGTAACTCACCGGCCATCGCGTTCTCAAGTCCGTGAGCCACTGCGATTCCGTCCCCGACACGGATGACGGTACCTACATCGTTAACTTCAATCTCGGATTGATAGCCTTCGATCTGCTTTTTTAACAGAGAGCTAATTTCATCGGCTCTGATGCTCATTTCGTTCACCCCTATCTACTAACGTTCCCGTGAATCATGCGCGTTTGAATACGTGCAAGTTGGTTCGCAACGCTTCCATCATATACGGTATCTCCAATATGAACCTTGAGACCACCAATGATTTCTTCGTCTACGACATTGTCAATGAGAAGCTTTGCTTTGCCTGCGCGTTTTGCAAAAACACTTATGACAGCAGCACGCTCTTGCTCACTTAACGGTTTCGCTGAATACACGGTTGCTTCAGCAATTCCTTTTTCTTCATATACTAACTCTTTAAAATTATCTGCCACTGCTTGAAAGACACTTTCTCTTTTCTTATCAATTATTAGGAGAAGTAAATGTAAAACGGAAGTTCCAACATGTTTAGAGAAAGTATCCGTTAGAATTTTCTTCTTCTCGTCATCCGTCATTTTTGGATTGCTAAACACTTTGTCAAAAAGCTTCGTATCCTTTAAGACTTGTGATACAGTCTCAAGCTCCTCCAACGTTTCCGTAAGAGTCTCTTGATCTCTAGCTATCTCAAACAATGCATAGGCATAACGATAACCTATTGGATGTCTTCTCATAGGTTTCCGCCAACTTCTCTGAGTGTTTCCTGAATAAGCCTTTCTTGCTCTTGATCGTCCAGTTCTTTCTCAATTACCTTAGATGCGACAAGTACAGACAATGTAGCCACTTGCTCACGAAGTGCGGCAACTGCTCGTTCTTTTTCAGTGTTGATTTCAACAAGTGCTGTTTCTTTCAGTCTTTCTGATTCTTTTCTTGCTTTATCTAAAATCTCGCTAGCTTGTTGATTACTCATTTTTTTAGCATTATCGACGATTACATTCGCTTCGTTACGAGCTTCCTGAATAGCTTCTCGTTGTTCCGTTAAATACTTTTCAGCTTCTTCACGATTTTTCTCAGCAGAAGAAATTTGGTCGGCGACATGCTTTTCACGCTTAGCCATCATATCCATTATCGGGCCAAAAGCATATTTTTTCAGTACTAGTAAAAGGACCGAAAATGCAGCTAGCTGATAAATCGCGTCGAGCCATGTAAATTCTTGAATCAAAAGATCCGCCTCCTTATCTTTTGGTTAATTGGCTTGTTCAAAAAGGAGGATACTTAAGTCGATGAAACTTGACTTGAGTCATAACCGGTCTTTCTGAACTACCTTCAATACAAAAGGAATGGCGAAGATTTAATACTGTCCTTCGCCATTGCAATTCAATAAAAAGCTCTCAAATACACTACATTTGTAGGTATAATAATATAGAAACTACAATTGCAAGAATCGGCAATGCCTCTACAAGTGGAACACCGATGAACATAACTGTTTGAAGTGGTCCACGCATTTCTGGCTGACGTGACATTCCTTGAATTGCGTTACCTACTACCATTGCTACACCGATAGCTCCACCAATTCCTGCTAAACCTGCCGCTAAACCTGCTCCTATGGCAATAATACCAAGATCCATAATAAAATCCTCCTTAGATATTGTAAAAATAGTTTTTTTATGAAATAAATTCACTCTTCCAAATTTTTTAAAAGAGATCTTATTCACTGAGATGAACAGTTAGCGGATCATTGTTTAATGATCTTCACTAACTTTGTGTGACATGTAAACCATCGTTAGCATTGCAAATATGAATGCTTGTAACGACCCTATAAAAATACCAAATCCTTGCCAAACAATTAATGGAAGGAAGGAAACTGCACCCCACAATAGTGAAGATGTTCCTAACGATACGAGAAGCACCATGAGTACTTCCTTTGCAAAGATGTTCCCGAAAAGACGCATTCCCAATGTAAGTGTGTTTGAAAATTCTTCGATCAATTTAAAAGGAAACAAGAATGGAACCGGTTTGAAATAATCTCTTCCGTATTCCTTAGCACCTTTCATTTTCACTCCGTAGATGTGCGTTAGAGCGATAGCCATAATAGCTAATGATAATGCTAAAATCGGATCTGCTGTCGGCGATCTCCACCAAACAGTGTGATCAGCTTTTGTTGCTAATTCAAACGGAATACCTGCCATATTTGCAACAAACACATAAAGTATCAATGTGAGTGCCAGCATGACAAAGTTTTTTCCTTTTTCCCAATCCATTGTACTGCTAATGATGTTTTTAATGAATTGGACTAAGAATTCAAGCGCGTTTTGAGCCCCTGTCGGATACATTTTAATTGTTCTGGACATGAAGAATGTCACAAGGAACACAATCAGCATAGACACAGTTATCATTAATATGTTAGATAAGTTAACTGCTAGGTTTGGGTTATCAAACAAATGGATAATAGGATAATGTTGATCCATAAACCTTCACCCCCTTTCACTAATTTGAAGCTATATTGGATTTACTTTGTCTTGCCCGTTCATTCTGATCCCCTGTTAGAAGTGGTTATGGCTTGTCCTACCCGATCCCACTAAGGAAATGCGGCGCACTTCTCTCTAGCATAGGTCTGCACAATCGTTCCTTAATTACTGAATGATTTCCGAAAGATAGCCGGACCAATCAATAACAGAAGATACGTGAACATCAACCCGATTACCACGCCAATTAAATGGAAATAAGCAGGAAATTCCACAGCGATACTAATTGCTACAACAAACAACAGTATTCTTGAAGTTGTTCCAAAGAACCATTTGACTCTACCTGATTGAACACTGTTTCCAACACGTTTCACTTGAAAATATGTACTTAATAAACTAAAAAGACTGAATAATGCACCTAAAGAAAGTCCTTGGAAAAAAAGTGGATAAAACCCTAAAACCGCTACGATAAGTGAGACACTTACAACTACTAGTGTGATTATACTGAACCGTTTTGCGATAGATGTATAATCATTCATATTGATTTCCTCCCAGAAATTTGCGAACCGCATAATATATCCCCATAACAGCTGTGCCCAGCCCAAGGAAAAAACCAATGATAAGAAAAACTCCACTAGTGTTAAAATAATTGTCTAACCAAATTCCAGCAAAAACTCCAATCACAATGGACCCGATAAAATACGAACTAATGGTGGTCATTAATGCTAAAGCTTTTACTACTGAACGTACCCGTGAAGGTTGTGACATTATTTCACCATATTCCATCGTAAGACTTTCGTATTTCCGTTTATTGATAACACTGGACATACTTTGTAATCGTACAATACGAATGGCTTCATGTCAATCAATTATCGGAATTGCAAACGTTTTACAATTTTTGTCGAAAAACAATATTGGAACGCTTTCAAACTTAATCATAATAATGTGTATTTCCACTATGCCAATGTTTATTATACCTAAACTTTCTATCTATTTGTGACTGAAATGTGACAATTTATTGACTTGATTGTCACATTTCCTTCTGCCCTCACATTAAATTCCAATTACATGTACAAAAAAAACTAAGAAGGGATAGTTCTCCCTCTTAGTTTTCTGACTTAGCTACTCTCCGATATAAAGTGTTTGTTCTATTGTGTCCTCTTGATCCTCCTTTTTGGCAAAAATTAATGCTTTATAAAGTCCTTCAGGGAGATCTTCAATGAGGAGATCCTCTTCAAACATGCCTCGGTGAATGTCTTTCTCGACATCTATATACGTAATGAATTGAAACGTATCCGGATCGTACAACGCGATTCCCAATTCTTCGGCACCGCCGGGCAGGTAAACTTCATAGTGATATATATTTGGTTCGGCTGCATGCTCAAACATGAAAGACATCAGACGAGGATAGTCTGGTTCTTCGACAAAAAATAGATAGGGAATTTCCGTCACATCACTCCCACTTTCTACACGGATCCGGTCGTGGTACATCCCTTCATCAAATACAGATGGAAAAACATCTATCTCCACATCTACTGTCTCTTTCTCTCCAGGGTCCAAATATACCGAAAACGGTACTTTCCACTGAATACCGTCAGGCACTTCGAAAGGAGGTTTTATACTGTATTTTTTCCGTTCATCGGAGACATTCTCTATCGTCAGTGGCACCGTTTTTTCCAAGCGTCTATCGGTACGCAGCCATTTACCAAAGCTTATTTGTCCCGGATAAACGAGTGTTTCGACTGCTAACGCTTTGTCGAGTTGGATTCTCCCCGTTCCTTGAATGTGAGGAGCAATAGGTTCCCCATCTTCTTCTTTCAATACTTTTGCCGTATTCATCAAGGCTGCCTTCACTTGTTCCGGTGACCAGTCCGGATACTTTTGCAGCAATAATGCTACTGCTCCTGCAACATGAGGAGAGGACATGCTTGTCCCGTTCAAATCCATGTAACCATTTGGAACCGTGCTCCCAATTGCAACACCAGGTGCTACTAAATCCGGCTTCACGTCCCACGTGTACGTAACGGGTCCTCTTGAACTGAATGGAGCGATTTGATCCTCTTCTTTTCGGTATATGGTCCGGATATGTTCATTTGGCGAGGATTCTATCTCTTTTGTCAAGCTTTCCCCATCTTCTTTTGATACACTCACTACAGGCAAATCCACTTCTTCTTCGAGCATACCGGCAAATTCTCCCGGTTGATGGTTATAAACAATTAACCCTCTCGCCCCTTTTTCCTTTGCTAATTTCGCCTTCAATGTAAAACTGGTGACACCTCGTTTTGCCAAAATAAATTTATCGTCTGCATCCACGTTCTCATAATCTTCTTCACGGCCAAGACCTACATCTATAAATGGATATCCTCGTTTCAGCTTCCACGGCTCCGCTTTTTGCATCGGCTGTACCTGTATTTCTTTGTCACGATCTCCGTCTCTGATCAAGTAAGGAATAAGCATCGGCGGCGTGGATGCGCCGACAGAAATCGCTTTGGATGACGTTCCCGGTGATCCTACTGTCCAAAGATTAGGTCCACTGTTGCCATTAGAAGTAACGGCAACAACGCCTGCTTCAACCGCCTTATCTAACGCCATGCTCGTTGGCCAATCCGGTCCGTTCACCGTGTTTCCAAGCGATAGGTTTATGACATCCGCCCCATCCTCCACTGCTTTTTCAATCGATTCAATGACTTGTTCCGTTGTTCCCATTCCTGTTGGCCCCAACGCTCGGTAGGCGTAAATTTCCGCTCCGGGTGCCACCCCCTTGAACTTGCCGTTCGCCGAAATGATTCCCGCTACATGCGTCCCATGCAAGGTTGGCATCCCTTGTTCCTTCTTTGTTTCCATCGGATCATCATCCTGATCGACAACATCGAATCCCCCATGATAACTTTTCTTCAAGTCAGGATGCTCATAGTCAATCCCCGTATCGATGATCGCTACTTTGACACCTTCCCCGGTCAGTTCGTCATTGCCACGGGTTAAAATGTTATTTACTTCGCCGGAGGTCCCCCCGATAAAAGGAACACTTTCATCCACATAAGGTTCGTATAAAGCAACTTCATCCATACGGGCAACTCCGTCTAATTGCTCTAACTCCTGCACGTATTGCTCAGGAACCTCCATCGAAAAACCGTTATAAATCGTTGAAAACATTTTCCGTATTTTTACTTCTTCAAAATTCTCCTCCAGTACTTCTGCAAGGGTCGCTGCGTCATCTCGTGCCTCAATAATAAATACCTTTGAGCCGGAAGATCTCCCTCCAGTTTCTTCCGAAATATCGGGCCGTTGCGGAAAAAAGGTGTTTTCTTCTGTTTGGATTTGGTTATCGTCTGATCGTGTATTTATTGCACCGCTTTCTGGTGTATGAAACGTAAAAGCAGCCAAACTTATAAAAAATACTGCCAGATAAGATAGAAGTTTTTTCATGTTCATTTTTAATACCCCTTTTATGCAGTCAGATAAAGAGTAGGTTATGTCATTCCCTTCTTTTTTATCCCATTTTCAAGTTTTGTTTCGATGCGTTGGTTTTGAAAAACCATGCGGTAGCTTTGCGAATTATTTTTCAAATCAACAATCTGCTTCTGTGATGTTAGATGAACATTTAGAGGCGCAAATGAATACATGTATAAAAGAGAGAGATACCCAATATTTCAAATTTTTTATTACGTTTACCGGCTGAATAGAATGTTAATGTCTTCGGTTTCACAGAAAGGATGATGATGATGCCAAAACGGGAACAGGTATGTCTATCTGTCAGCAAAATATATGATTGGACAAAACATAATGTGACAAAAGATTTTCATTTTAACAGTAATAGTCTGAAATTCTATTTAGAAGATAACACTTCCTCTCATGACAAGCCCATTAATCCATGTACGTTTTTTGATCCAGGTGAGCCCGTTGAAGTAAATTGTATGTTTTTAGATTTAGCTTGCAGCGAAACCGGTTCAAGAACAGACCGTTGTGGGATTCAATCTGTAAAAATCAAAAAAACTGGTTCTTTTCAAGTTGTTCTTACGGGGGAAAAGGGGCAATTGTTTTCAAGGGAAGTTAAATTCGCTGTCGCTGAAAATGTACAGGTTTGTGTCCCTGAAGAAACAAAGGTTGTATGTGAAGTAGATAACCAATCCTGCAGCGGTTGTTTCTTCTCTGCCGGAGGAGATTGGAGTATTGACCTAACGTTGTTTTTTTGTCAATCGATCTATGTTCAGTTAGATACGGCCTTGGCAATCTGCGCTAGCCTTGCCAACCCTCGCAAAAACTTTATCGCTCAAGAATTAAGGTGCAACCCGATAGGCCCTCCACCCCAAAATCCAAGCATCTTTCCATCTTCCAAATAATGGCGGGTCTGTCCCCCCATTATTTGGAAGCATACAGAAACAAAAAAACACTCGCATCTGCGAGTGTTTTTTTGCGTATGATTTACTTTGTACCGAAAAGGCGGTCACCAGCGTCGCCAAGACCTGGTACGATATAGCCTTTATCATTCAACTTTTCATCTAATGCTGCTAAGTAAATATCCACATCAGGATGAGCTTCTTTGACTGCTTCCACACCTTCAGGAGCCGCTACTAAACACATTAATTTAATGTTTTTTGCCCCGCGTTTTTTCACAACGCGGATTGCTTCATTCGCGGATCCTCCTGTTGCAAGCATTGGGTCAACAACGATTAGCTCGCGTTCCTCAATGTCTTTCGGAAGTTTCACATAGTATTCAACCGGCATAAGCGTTTCCGGATCACGGTACAAGCCGACATGTCCTACTTTTGCTGCTGGAATAAGGCCCATAATCCCATCAACCATGCCTAGACCAGCACGTAAAATAGGAATAATTCCTAGTTTTTTACCGGAAATCGTTTGACACTTGGCAGTAGCTACTGGCGTTTCTACCTCAACTTCCCGCAACGGAAGATGGCGAGTAATTTCAAAAGCCATAAGTCCGGCAATTTCATTCGTCAGCTCACGAAACTCCTTCGTCCCAGTGTTTTTGTTGCGAATATACGTTAATTTATGCTGAATGAGAGGGTGATCAAACACATATACTTTCCCCATAAAAATCGCTCCTTTATCAAATTTCATTTATGTAATATAACTGTTTACTCTTAAGGAATTTTACACAAACCACAGCCTCTAAGCAAGTAGAAAAGGTAATGAATAATTCTAACTATTCAAATGTTTGTGAAGGACTTTCATGACAGTAGCATAAAGTGACCTAGTGACCTCCATAACAGTAGCACCTACTGTGGGGATGTAGGTGCTACTGGTTAGAGTGCTTTTATAATATTGTAACTCGTTGATACCGCTCAAATTGATTCGGACATTTGAGTGGCGCTATCGAAGACGATTAGTGCCATTCAAATCCAAATCGGACACTTGAGTGGCGCTATCGGAAATGGTTGGTGCCATTCACTTGCCTCGCTCCGGCCCGAGTGGCACTAAACGACATCCTATGTGACATTTTAAAAATCTATTCTTCGTCTTCGTACATCGGGAAGCGAGATGTTAGGCTAAGAACAGCTTCATGACCTTTTTTAAGTACTTCCTCATCATCAGTGGCCTTTAAAACAGTCGCCATAATTTTTCCGATTTCCTTAAGCTCTGCCTCTTTGAAACCACGAGAAGTTACTGCAGCCGTTCCAGTGCGAAGACCACTTGTTACAAACGGGCTCTCCGGGTCAAATGGAATTGTATTTTTGTTCGTAGTAATCCCGACTTTGTCCATCGTTTCTTCTGCGACCTTTCCGGTAAGAGATAGTCCTCTCAAATCAAGTAAAACGATGTGGTTATCCGTTCCACCAGAAACGATATCGATGCCGTTCTCTTGAAGAGAGGCAGCTAGTGCTTTGGCGTTTAATTTAACTTGTTTTGAGTACGCAGAAAATTCTTCTGTTAACACTTCTCCAAATGATACTGCTTTTGCGGCGATCACGTGCATGAGTGGTCCGCCTTGAAGACCTGGGAAAATTGCTTTATCGATCTTTTTGCCATACTCCTCTTTACATAAAATCATTCCTCCACGAGGTCCGCGAAGTGTTTTATGCGTTGTTGTTGTTACGAAATCAGAGAAAGGAACGGGGCTTGGATGATCACCCGTTGCAACGAGTCCTGCGATATGTGCCATGTCTACCATGAGATAAGCGCCGACTTCATCTGCAATTTCACGGAATTTAGCAAAGTCAATTTCTCTTGGGTAAGCACTTGCTCCAGCAACGATCATTTTCGGTTTATGCTTTAACGCTTTTGCACGAACATCGTCATAATCAAGAATACTTGTGTCTTTATCAACACCGTATTCGACGAAGTTGTATTGTTTTCCACTGAAGTTTACGGGACTTCCGTGGGTTAAATGTCCACCATGAGATAAGTTCATTCCAAGAACAGTGTCGCCTTGCTCGAGGAAAGCAAAATAAACGGCCATATTCGCTTGCGCACCAGAGTGAGGTTGTACGTTTACATGCTCTGCGCCAAAGATTTCTTTTGCACGATTGCGCGCGATATCTTCTACAACATCCACATGTTCACAGCCACCGTAGTATCTTTTGTTCGGGTAACCTTCTGCATATTTATTCGTTAATACTGAGCCTTGCGCTTCCATTACAGCTTTTGAAACAAAATTTTCAGATGCGATCAATTCAATATTGTCACGCTGTCGATGAAGCTCGTCATTCATTGCTGTAAAAACCTCTGCATCCTGTTTCCGTACATGTGCCAAATCACGCTTGTCTACCGTTGTCATTTATTACATCCTCCTTGAACTTTCTTCACGCAGATCTTTTCAAATCTATCTATACACGTGGTTATTTGTTTTCTCCGCTCTATTTTATACTGTTATTTGAAGCTTGTAAAAGGTATTTCGACTTGTCAGACGAATGAAAACGCTTTTAAGCAAGTTATTTTTTCAGAATTATCATTTTTATGCGTGATCTACCTTGCATCTCAGCTTTACCCTTATGCACTTTTCCTTCTATACCGTATAAACGGTGCGTTCCCCACCGATGAGTTTTGGTCTCGTACGCGCTAACGTAACATGCGCTTCTCCAATTTCAGAGACGGTTGAACGGACCGGAACGGCTACTTTCTTTAAGTGCATGCCTATAAAGGTATCTCCAATATCGATACCCGCGTCCGCTTGAATCTCTTCTACCATGACAGGATTCTTTAGTTTTCCATATACGTACGCTGCCATTGATCCGCCGGCTGTTGCGACAGGAATAGCGGCTACCGGGTCTAATCTAAGCTCTTTGGCGGTTGTTTTTTCGATTAAAATGGCACGATTTAAATGCTCACAGCATTGAAAAGCGAGCTGGACTCCAGTTTTACCCTGAAAGGCTTGTAATCCCTGCCATAATTCATGAGCAACATCGGTTGTACCTGAACTCCCTATATGTTTCCCAACCACTTCACTTGTACTCGTGCCAACGATTAACACATCTTCTTCTGTCAAGTGGGCAACATCTTGCAGGTCTGATAGTGCTTTTGTTAAAGCAGGTGCTATGCTATCTTTCATCTCGGTTTCTCCTTTCTAAAACGAATGATTATAGGAGTAGCACCTCTTGTGGGGGAAAGAGGTGCTACTCAGAAGTATTAATCGTTTGTTGTTTCGTAGTCTGAGATTTTCCCGATTCTGCGCGCGTGACGGCCGCCTTCAAAATCTGTTGAGAGCCAAACTTTTGCGATTTCCTGTGCAAGTCCAGGTCCAATCACTCGTTCCCCCATTGCTAAAACATTTGTATCATTGTGCTCTCTCGTTGCTTTTGCCGAGAATAGATCATGGACGAGTGCACAACGAATGCCTTTGACTTTATTCGCAGATATGGACATGCCAATTCCTGTTCCGCAGATGACAATTCCTCTGTCTGCTTCGCCATTTGCGACCATCTCCGCAACGGGAATGCCGTAATCCGCGTAGTCCACAGAATCTGCACAATTGCAGCCGACGTCTTTCACTTCATGTCCTAATTCCTTTACCACATTAACGATATCTTCTTTTAGTGCAAAACCTGCGTGATCTGCTCCTATTGATATGATCATACTGCCTTACCTCCTATTTTTTCTTATACAGTAAAACGACTAATTGTTTTTTTCAAATGATTCGCTTGCTCTAATAATACCTCTGCCGATGCGGCAATTTCTTCGATGACTACCGTTTGTTCCTGGGCAGATGAGGTAACTTCCGCGGCTCCTGCAGATGTTTCTTCCGCAATAGCGGCTACATCCTGGGACTCTCAGGAAGTCGATTCAACATTGGCAACTTGCAGGTCTACTAACTGAAGGATTTCTTGAATCGCTTCGGCAACTTCCGTCACAGAGTCAGACATGCTGTCAATTGCTTCACTCGTTTGCGTTCCTTTATCCGCCTCTTTATTAGCAGCACTCACTTGATCCGTGATTTGTGTCACTACATTGCGAACTTCCATTTGAATATTACGAATCAATTCGGAAATACCTTGAACAGCAGTGGCACTCTCATCGGCCAGCTTACGAACTTCATCAGCCACCACAGCAAAACCTTTTCCTTGCCCACCAGCTCGTGCCGCCTCAATTGAAGCGTTGAGCGCCAATAAGTTTGTTTGCTCGGCAATATCTCCGACAAGTGAAATAATTTCTCCAACTTCTTTGGCGTTTGTTTCCAAACGTTGGACAGTCGCTAAAGAAGATTGGTTTTCCGTTGACACCTGTTGAATCCCGTCTATTAATGACTGAATAACCTCGTTACTCTCTTTCAGCTGAGCCACCATCTCCTTGGAAAGCTTGTCCGAACTAGTCGCATGTGATTGCACTTGAGTAGCAATCATCCTCACATCTTCCACACTCTCCGCTGTTTTTTGAATGGCTGTCGCTGAGCCTTCTGCGCCGGCTGAAATTTCCTCCACGGTTCTACTGATACTTCTTGCCTGTGTTGCGGCTGCGTCGGAAGCATCTTTGATATGAACAACTTTTTCATTTGTTTGTTGAAAATTAGTGTCTACATCGGTAACCATGCTTCTCAAGTTCTCCACCATATTATTAAAGGCGCTTGCCAATGCACGCAATTCATCATCTGCTTTTGGCAGCTCGACATTTTCACGGATATCTCCATCTGCAACTTTTCTAGCAGCCAATTCTAAATTTCTCAGTGGTTTTGTAATCATTCCTGCTCCGAAAAAACCTAGAATGCCACACCAAATGATCCCCATTACAAACGTTGCAATTAAGAATGCATCGGCATTTAAGCCTAAGGTCCCCCCTATGTATTCACTTAAGAAAAAAACAAAAAATGCGCTCGTTATATAAGTTATCGCCGCCACTGAACAGATGCCAATCACCATTTTTTTACGTAACCCAAACCGGTAAGACTGTTTTCCCCCCTGATCATTCCCCACTACTGTCCCCATTTTACAGTCCCCTCACTCGTGTTGTTTTAAAGGTTGTGGCCGCTTTTCATTTTTTCAAGTAATTTTTCAATTGCCTCTTCTAATTCTTTGTAGGTGTCTTCATAGACTTCATGATCCGCTCCAAATGGATCACTAATATCAAACGATGGTAAGTCCCATTCAAGACGATCAATCGCTGCTTGGTGAGGTAAAAGAAGTTCCAACAATTCTTCTTCAAGTTGTTTTTGATTAGAGATTTCTTTTTTCTCATTATATTTATCGACTTTATCCTGATTTTCCTGAAGGAATTCAGATCTTTTTCTATCAATTTCAGAAACATGCTGTCTGTGATCTTCCAGTTTCTTCTCTAATTCCGGATCTGCCAGCACATATTCCTTTAAAGAAAAAATTTGAGAAGCCTTACCTGGATACTGCTGAATGATGGCCCTCTTTTGGTTTCCTGTCATCGTTAAAACGATCTCAGCCCAATTAAATAATTCCGGGGAAAGTGACTTTGATTGATGACTTTCAAGAATCCCTCTTTTTGCAATAGCTGCTTTCGATCCTTCTGAAATCGGTAAACCTTCCGCAGCATGAATACCTGCTGATTTAGCCTGCAGCCCTTCTGATGTTTTTTTATGCTCAAATATCGCCTCAGCCATTGGACTGCGGCACGTATTTCCTGTGCATACAAATAATACTCTTTCCATGAATATTCACTTCTTTCTTTATGGTTTGGTTGTTCCGTTCGAAATAGTCTCCTATATTTTCACTCATAAAATCCTTGATAGGATGCTTTCATTATCCGAATACCTTCTTAAAGAACAGGACCAACATCCTACTATATTTTAACATATTTTTTAATGTGGCATACTTTAATTACTACGAAAATTCAGTCCAGTATGAAACACGTCAGGTTTTCCATATCAGGGACCATTCCTTTTCTTATACTGCACCCATAATCATTTTCACTCCAAAAAGGATGAGTATAATTCCCCCGACTCCTTCACTGTTCTTCCCAACCCAGCCGCCAGCTTTTTTACCTACGAGTAAACCAATCCAGGTTAGAATCGCACTAATAACGCCAAAGCTTATAACAGTGAGCCATGTTTTTGCGCCTACCATTCCTAAGCTTAACCCAGCCGAAAAACTATCCACACTTACACTTATCGCAAAAATAAAGAGGCCTATTCCTTTAGGGGCAAGTAAGGAATCTGCTCCGTACTTAAATGAAGATGCCAACATTTGAATCCCTAAAAAGATGAGGCCACTCCCGCCAATGAAGTAGGTTAGCGGACCTAAATAGTGAGAAAGTGCCTGCCCTATAATAATGCCTCCAAGTGGCATCAACATATGAAAAAGGCCAATCAAAGAACCTATGATGAATATCCGCCGGTACCTCAATCCCGCCATTCCTAATCCAAGCGATAAGGAAAATGCATCCAGACTTAGTGCCAGCGCCATGATTCCAATTGTGATAAATTCCGCGACCATTATATCCCCCCTCGGACTAGCTATATCAATTTATGCGTGTCCGAGGGAGATTAGTATGAAAACTTATTTTTGCTGAAGAATCTTTCCTCCTGCAGCTTTTCTTAGGCGGTTCATAATGGCACTTCCAAGGTCTGTTTCAGGAAAGACCTCTGAATAAATAATATCTACTTCGTTTGCCTCAAAGCCTCGCAGCGCTTCATACAATGCTCGCGCCACCTCTGGCAAATATTCTTTTGAACCGATGATCACCTCTTTGTCGGCTTCACTCAAACCTTGATGTTCCTGTGTTAGGAGTGTACCTACCCTCTTCCCTTCTTGCTTGGATGCTAACACATTTTTTCGTAAAAAATTGATATCTCCATCCACCAAAATTAAAGGTGCACTCGGTGCGTAATGGGTATATTTCATCCCCGGCGACTTCGGGGCTTCTTCTTCCTCTGTGAGCGCAGGATCCTGGAGGACTTCACCGACAACTTGTTCTAATGCTTCTTTCGTTATTCCACCCGGGCGAAGGATCATCACCTTTTCTGTTGTACAATCTACCACCGTGGATTCCACCCCTACTCCCGTAGCTCCGCCATCGACAACTCCGGCTATTTTACCGTCCAAATCTTGTGTGACGTGCGCTGCCGTAGTCGGACTTGGTCGTCCAGATCGATTTGCACTAGGTGCCGCAATTGGTAATCCCGCAGCTTCAATTATTGCTAAAGCCACTGGGTGATCCGGCATCCTCACCGCCACTGTGGATAAACCTGCCGTGACTTTCGGTGATAGTTTCCCGTTGTGTGGAAGAACGATTGTTAGAGGCCCTGGCCAAAAAGCTTCAATTAGTTGTTTAGCATTATCCGTAATGTTTTCCACATATTCCGCGAGTTGACTCTTTGATGATATGTGCACAATCAAAGGATTATCTGAAGGTCTTCCCTTCGCTTGAAAAATCTTGTCAATTGCCTGATCTGACCGGGCATTACCACCTAGTCCGTAGACCGTTTCTGTCGGAAAAGCAACAACCTGATTGTTTTTTATGTATTCAGCTACTTCTTGTATTTGCGTATCATTCGGATAGTTATCCACATTACCATCCACAATCCACTGTTTTGTCTGTTGATAAGTCATTTCTTGTCCTCCTTGCTGATATTTATTGTGATCTGCATTTCCTCCAATGTCAATAAGTAGAGAGGGTATATTCACTGCTGAGTTTTTTTGGTTTATAAAATAGTATGGGGGTTAAATGTTGGGATTGTGGAGGTTGGGTGCAATAATGTGCCACTTTCACCTGAAAACGAGCGACTCGATCTAAGTTTTGCACCACTCTCAGCCGTAAATGCGTAACTCGACCAATTTTAGGAGCAATCCACCAAATAAAACAAAGGTTATCCACAAATTATGTGGACAACCTTTGTTTTTCTGTGTATAAGCCTGTGGAGAGGTGTGTAAAACTCATTAGTTATCCACAATTACAGACTTTTTAAAGATTGTTAATGGTGATAATGTGTGATCTGGTACGTTAGGTAGATCTTGAATTTCCTTTGGTATTTCAGAAGGATCTACTTTTTGGAAGCCTAATGAGAGTAATACTTCGTCTGCATGTGCTGCCACTAGATAAACCGTGTCTGCTCCTTGTTTCGTCGCTAATTGGAAAGCTGTTTCCAGCATTCGTAATAGAAAGCTTCCGTTCACTTCATTTGAATCGAGTATCAACGTTCGAATCATCGTATCTTTTTCTGTAATTGGCTCCAATGCCACACATGCTACAATATTTTCATTATCGTTTATCGCCAAGTGGAATAATTCCCAATTGGTATTTGTCTCATTTGTTTGAAAACCGGCCTTAGCGATAAAGTGCTGAATGGGTAACACATCGACTTCCTTTGCTTCCCGAATAATTACAGCCATACGTTAATCCCCTTTCTGCTCAAGTCTAAAGAGAGCTTGTATTAATAAATATTCAGCAGAATGAGAATTATGACAATAAAAATTGGTATTTTACTAATATCTTAGATTACATTTCATTTTTGGTGTAAAAATTTATTCTCTGTCCACAAGTTATTCTAGTTTTCACACAATTGTGAATAAGTTGTGGATAAGTTAACTGATTTTTGACCATAAGCTTTGAACTACATCTACAATAAAGAAAGATACTTCAACTTCTTCCTCTTCGTCGACATCACTGTCAGAAGCATCGGTTTCTGCAGGTTCGTCTGTGGATGCATCTACAAAACATAGCGGTGGAAAAAGAACGCACCACCAGTTATCCCCAGATCCTTTCCCGATTTCAATAAACACCGCTTCGTACTCGCCTTCAGGATAAAGTCTATTGCCATATTGTTTTGTTGGAAACTCTACATTTTTTAGTGATACCCGAAAGGAACTAGTGCTACCAATTGCTTGGATTTCTTCAGCGATGACTGCTTCTATTTCCGGTATTTTGGATTCAATAACAGTACGAGCCTGGCTTAGATCATCTAGTGACGCAGTCCATTTGGATATTTCTACACTTACTTTATCTCTGACATTGAGTTTTAATTCTTGATCGACTGGTGAATTACTATTTGCTTTGATGCGCAGTCGAATGGATTCTTGTGGGATAAAATCTTCGCTAGCCTGATTTCCGTAAAGCATATCCGCATTTGCGTATGGAGAAGCGCCGGCATACTGTGGATAAAAGAAGTGCCCTTCCCAGGATAAGATAAGGATCGTTATAATAAAAAAGATATATAATGGCAATCTCGTCATTTGCTTGTTAGTAAGAAACTTGTTCATTTTCAATTCCCCCTTCTGTCCCTCAGTCTTGTCGGGAGAAGGAAGAGCTAAACATAGATTCGTATGACAAAGTTAGACATTAAGAAAAGACGCGTAGCGCCTTTTCTTAATTGCAACGTTAGCTTCTGCCGCCCCGAGTAGCACCTACGAAGTGTGTGTAGGTGCTACTCGAAAGGAGGTGATCTTCCTTGCTACGTGCGGCTGAAGGTAGTTGCCTTTTCTAAACAAAACGCGTAGCGTCTTTTCTTTAAATTAGTTTCTAACCTGAAACGTTCTTAAGGACATTGATAAAGTGTTTTTCACTTTTTCAATGCCCTTATATTACATTTCTGATCACTAGAAGATATATGTGTTCAAGTATTTGTTTCGGAATTTCCCTTTAGGATCATAGTGTTGAAGCAACTGTTGAAAATCTGGCAGCTTCTCATAGAGAGATTGCACTCGAGTGGAAGGCATCGTAAACAGTTTCCCCCAATGAGGGCGCGCAAGGAATGGTGCAAGTTGCTCTTCCATTTTCGGCAACACTTTCTGAACCGATTCCCAATCATCTTTCCAAGTAAAGTGGAATGCCACTGATTCTTGTTTGTAACATGGGCTCATCCACAGATCATCCTGAGCAATGGTGCGAGTCTCAGATATGAAAAGAAGTGGAGCAATTTGCTCACGAATTTGACTGATTGCACATAATGCATCATATGCGTGCTCACGGGGCACGATGTATTCACTTTGCAGCTCTTTTCCGTGACTTGGTGTGAAGTCCATGCGGAAGTGCGATAATCGTTCAAGCCATGGTCCTGGAATACCCATCTGTTCTGTGCAATTCTCCGTACCGGAACCTGGCACAGGGTGCAAATTCTTTGATGCTGCCTTCGCACCAAAAAACTCAGGTCCTAATTCAAATGTACTTTGCTCTGTTGAGAGACTTTTAAGCCAAACTTGGTTAAATGTCTCGTCTTTCCAGTCAGTGAATAGACTAACACTATAGGCGCTTGAGAAAATATCATCAAAATGATTTTTAAGATGAGACAGAGCTAAATTTTCATAAACGTCCTGTCTAATATTATAGGACGGAACCACATCAAGTGTCAGGGTAGTTACCACCCCTGCTCCGCCGAGTCCAACAACCGCGCCATTCATTTGTTCTTCAGATCGTTCCCTCGAGAATTCTATAACATCTCCATCGGAACTAACGATTTCCATGGCACTTACGGATGTGGCCAGTCCTCTATTCTGATCACCCGAACCATGTGTTGCTGTTGCACAAGCACCAGCAACTGAAATGTGCGGCAGTGAAGCCATATTTTCAAGTGCGTATCCTTTTCGGTGAAGATACCTGCAAAGATCACTGTATTTAATTCCCGCTTCGACGGTAACCGTTCGACGCTCAGAGTCTAATCCCAGCACCTGGTTGAAATTTTCAAGTGAGATTAGGTTCTCCGTGTGATCAGCAATTCCATTAAACGAGTGTCGTGTACCAAGTACCCTCATACTATTGCAGCGAGTCACCAATTGTTGTATTTGTTCTATGTTTTCCGGGATATGTAGCTCGTCTGCACTGTATTTATAATTACCTGCCCAATTTCGTTGCTCTTTCATTCATAGGTCTCCTTCATAACACAAGATATCCTTCTATGTCATAACAATCCTAGCGAAAGTTCATGCATTTATTGAAGGATTTGAATTTAAATACAAAATTAATTGTTACATCTCTCTAATAAATGTACTATATCAAGCTATCTGATGCTATCCATTTTTAATAATGCGGGGGTTTCTTTTTTCTATTTCTATATGAAGGATTAGGTTAAATTGCGATAATGCACCACTGCAACCTGTTTCTTTTATTTTATCAAAAAAGAATGTCTATTAAAATATCACCTCTATTTGTAAAATCATATGACTAAAAAGCACCTGATCGGAATCAGATGCTTTTTCATGTGTTCATTATATGTGGATTAATTAGTAATTTAACGTCTTTATTCAAACTACGGCTTAGCTTTTAGAATCCCAAAACAGACCCCTCTAGAAAAAAAGGTCTCCATTACGTTTTCGTTACTAGGTTCGTATTGCGGCCAAGACAATGCGCTGTTTGTTGTTGATATCGTTGATGACTTCGATTTGTGCTTGTGGATATTCTGTGGATAATAATTTCTTGACGTCTTCTCCTTGGCCGTGGCCAATTTCAAAAGCAATCATACCGGGTGTTTTCAGTACGGCTGGCAACTGTTTTATGAGACGACGATAAATTGTTAGTCCATCTTTTCCGGCGAAAAGGGCTCCTTCTGGTTCGTGATCTTTGACGTTCTCTTTCATAGAGTCTCGGTCCCCCTCTGGTATATAGGGGGGATTGGACACGATAATCGAAGCCTGTTCTCCAGCTTCAATAAGAGGCTGTAAAAGGTCTCCCTCGAAGAAGTCCAAATTTGCCCCTAGTTCGGACGCATTCTTTTTCGCGACAGCGAGGGCTTCGAAGGATATATCCGATGCAAGAACGCGCGATTGAGGGTGTTCCAGCTTCAAGGAGGTGGCGATGATGCCACTTCCGGTTCCGACGTCCACGATTGTCAGGTTTGCGGCTTCTGTTTCCCCGAAGAATGTTGGGATCGTTTCGAGTATTTTCTCGACGAGTTCTTCGGTTTCTGGCCGGGGTATTAGAACGTGTTGATTGACGATGTAGCTTCGGCCATAGAAGGTTTCGTTACCTGTGATATGTTGGACGGGTTTGCCTGCTGCTGCCTGGTGAACATCTGCTGTGAATTTCTCGATTGTTTGTGTGTCGAGTTGGGCTTGGAGCTCGGTAAGCAGCTTGGTTCGATTCCAGCCTGTGTGGTGTTGCAAGAGT
The DNA here is from genome assembly GCF_002886185.1 of Salipaludibacillus neizhouensis. Lineage (GTDB taxonomy): Bacteria > Bacillota > Bacilli > Bacillales > Salisediminibacteriaceae > Salipaludibacillus > Salipaludibacillus neizhouensis. The sequence continues at coordinate 713,370 of NZ_KZ614147.1, read as the reverse complement.
ATGTGTGCGATTTGTGCTTCGTAATGATGTTCTTCTAAAAAAGAAGAAGCCCAGTTGAGGGCTTCGTATACTTTGGTTGTCATTATCGTTTCTCCGAGTTTTCCATGAGGCTTGATTGTTCTTCTACGATGAGAGCGTCGATAATTTCGTCGATTTTTCCTTCGAGAATTTGGTCGAGCTTCTGGAGCGTGAGGCCGATACGGTGGTCGGTTACTCGGCTTTGTGGAAAGTTGTAGGTACGGATTCGCTCGGAGCGATCTCCGGTTCCAACTGCTGATTTTCGGTGCTCGTCGTATTCTGCTTGTGCTTCTTTTTGAAACTTGTCATAAATTCGGGCACGCAGAACTTTCATAGCTTTTTCTTTATTTTTAATTTGTGATTTTTCATCCTGACAGGAAACTACTGTGTTTGTTGGGACGTGCGTCAATCGAACGGCTGACATGGTGGTGTTTACACTTTGTCCACCTGGTCCACTGGATGTGAATGTGTCTACACGAATGTCTTTGTCATGTATATTCACTTCTAGTTCTTCTGCTTCTGCAAGTACAGCCACGGTTGCTGTGGATGTATGAATACGTCCGCCGGATTCTGTGGATGGTATCCGCTGCACTCGGTGGGCGCCGTTCTCATATTTCATGCGGGAGTAAGCACCTTTTCCGTTGATCATAAAGATCACTTCTTTATAACCTCCGAGACCGGTCGGGTTGGATTCGATAACTTCCGCTTTCCAGCCTTGCATTTCAGCATAACGGGAATACATGCGGAAGAGATCTCCTGCAAAAAGAGCTGCTTCGTCTCCGCCTGCTGCTCCGCGGACTTCGACGATAACGTTTTTGTCGTCGTTCGGGTCTTTTGGAATAAGCAGGACGCGTAGTTTTTCTTCAATTGCAGGCAATTGATCTTCCAATTCTTCTAGCTCCATTTTGACCATTTCACGCATTTCCTCGTCCATGGTTTCTTGAAGCATACCTTTAGTCTCGTCGCGTTGTGCTTTGAGTGCTTCGTACTCGCGATAAGTTTCTACGGTTTCCTGTATGTCAGATTGCTCTTTGGAATACTCGCGTAATTTGTTGTTGTCACTAATGACATCCGGGTCCATTAGTAATTCATTTAATCGATCATATCGGTCTTCTACGGATTGTAGGCGGTCAAACACATTCTTCACCTCATTTTAATAACTCATTATAGTCTTTCTATATTATAGGGTCTCTTCTCGTTAAAAGCAATCGGTTAATCTTTTTGGTGGATGGCTGTGTTCGAGGCGAGTTATAACTGTTTGCTCGTTTTTCCTACTCACTTCCTCATCGCTACCATTTTTCCATAGGTCCCTATCCTCCACAACCATTCGAACGGACCGTAATAGAATTTCCGCAGCCAAAAGTGACTGAATATCATTTGAATTATAAATAATACGAGACCCGCTCCAAGCGCAAAATGATAGTCTGGCTCAGACCATATGCCGATCCCTTGAACAAAGGTACTGCCGCTCCCTGTAAAGATGGTAACAAATACCAGAGATTGCATAAGGTAATTCGTAAAGGTCATTTTGCCGATTGGCGTAAAAGGGCAGAGCAGCTTGGAGATGGGATTCGTACTCGTTCCACAAAGTATCACGCCAAGCATTACCCCGATCGACAACACAAAAGGAAAGAAATCGTCCAGGCTATTAAGGAAGAGCTGATCTGAGGCAAAAAATACCGTTGTTTTTCCTGCAAAACCGATCGTGAAAAAACCGATTGCCGCCCACCACATATTTTTTCGATTTTCAGAGATAAAAGATAGCGCTCCTTTTCGATAAAAAAACATGCCGAGAAACAAAAAACCTAAATGATTTACCATCGAAATAAACTCACTCAAGAAAAAGTCGTATCCGGCTAAGATCTCTCCTGCTCCGAGCACTGCATTTAACGATGTCTCCAAGTTGAAAAAATAAGAGGTATAGTTATTGAAAAAGTCAATTCCTACGGTGTAAACGAGCCAGAAAAAAATCCCAAAGAAGAGCAGCCAGGTGTCTTTCATTTTCAAAAATAGCAGCAGTGCGACTCCTCCCATAGCAAACATCAGCAGGATATCTCCTGCCCAAATGGCGTATCCGTGCAAAGTGCCGAAAATTCCTAAAAACAGGAATCGCCGCAACAGCACCACGTAAGGATCTCTCTGCTTCTCCCGCGTTCTATCATAAATCAAACACACACTAATGCCGAACATCACTGCGAATAAGGGTCTCGAACTATCCCGCATCAAAATATACAGAAAGCTTCTCAACGCAGGCTGCATCTCGGAGGAAACCCCGGCGAGGCTCGGAATATTCATTAGAAATATTCCGAGTAACGCAAATCCGCGCAGCCGGTCTAAAATTTCTATTCTCTCACCTTGGTCCGAAATATATTTCGTTAATGCCATGGCAGTCTACCTTTCCCGGTGATATGCATTGAATTACCGTTAAGGCTAGTGATAGCACCCTCCCTTAAACAATGTATAGAGCTTCCTATTGCATACATTCCTATTTAGTGTATCCCATCGCCTGATACTTGCTATTTCTTTCTCCATAAATGGACTGCACTGCTGTCAAAAGACTTTCTCATCTGGTCATGTTAGCGAACCCACCAAATTTTATTGGTTATTCACCATATATCTTAACAAACAATTCCCTTCTCTGTTGTTTTAATTTCTGGGCATTATAAATACTGGGAACCGAACTATTTGCTCAGTCAGTTTTAGGAAAAAGAGATCTTTCCTTTACTGAATGCATTCATTTAAGGAGAATTTTTTCCTAACAATTTGGTATGTTTCTCGAGGCGGTTTTTGTGGAATAGTAAATAGATAAATACATGTACGTTTACTAGGAGGTCAATCGATGAATATTGTAATAATTGGTGGTGATGCTGCTGGAATGAGTGCTGCAATGCAAATTGTGCGTACTCAACCGGATTGGAATATTACTGTGTTGGAAAGAGGCGCCTATTACTCCTATGCGCAATGTGGTCTCCCTTATTTTATCGGAGGGGTTATTCCAGACAGTGATCAATTAATCGCACGAGAACGTGAGGTTTTCGCTGAAAAGTATGGAATTGATGCACGCATTTATCACGATGTGGAAGCAATTGACTCAAAAAAACAAATAGTCACGGGGAAAGATACAAAGTCCGGTAAAAAATTCGAAGTGAGTTATGACAAACTTTTGATTGCGACCGGAGCTTCGCCGATTCAGCTGCCTGTTGAAGGGAATGATCTCGAAGGCACTCATGTACTGAAGACTATTCCTGATGCGGAAAGTATTGTGAAAGACATGGGTGAAGATGTTTTAACGGTAACCGTTGTCGGTGGTGGCTATATCGGTCTTGAGGTTGCCGAAAATTTGGTGACTAAAGGTAAAAAAGTGCGTCTCATTGATGTCGCTGATCGACTAGGTCAGAGATTTGACCTCGAGATTAGCGAAAAAATTAAGCAGCAGGCTCAGGAAAAAGGGATTCAAGTTGTTTTAGGTGAATCTGTCGAAGCATTTCTAGGCCAAGATCGTGTGGAATCTCTTCGTACGGATAAAGGCGAATATCGTTCTGACATGATCATTGTCGCAATAGGAATTAAACCCAATACATCTATTGTTTCGAATACACAGCTCAAGCTTCATGATTTAGGGGCAATATTTGTTAATGATCATATGGAAACAAATGTCGAAAACATCTATGCTGCCGGGGATTGTGCTACGCAATACAATAGGTTAAAAAAGAAGGATGATTATGCACCTCTAGGAACACATGCAAATAAGCAAGGGCGAACTGCTGGATTAAATATAGCCGGGCAGTCGAAATCGTTCCAAGGTATTGTCGGTACTTCGATTATGAAGTTCTTTGATTACGCTGTAGCAAAAACGGGATTAAACGAGGAAGAAGCGAAGGAGCTCGGTATTGATTACGGAGTCATTGGTTTTGAAAGTCATCCGATCGCTGGTTACTACCCAGGTGGAGACTCGTTATATATTCGGATGCTTAAAGATAATGAGACGGATAAGCTAATAGGCGTTCAGGCGATGGGAAAGCATGGTGTCGCTAAACGAATTGATGTAGCTGCAACAGCTTTATTCAGTGGGCTGACGATGGAGGAACTCGAGAACCTTGATCTTAGCTACGCTCCCCCTTACAACTCTGTGTGGGATCCTTTACAACAGGCTGCTCGGAGAATGTAGGAAAAAAACTCTCAGCTTTCAACTTATCTCTTTAAAAAGACCAATTCCAAGGACGAAGAATCATGAATCGTCGACTTGAAATTGGTCTTTTTTCTTTTTGACTTTATTTATATTTTACTTCGAACAGAGGTCCCTGAATCCGAAGAGTATCCCTGTGGAGGAATGGTGTGGGCACTGATAAAGTTTATAATTACCCGATCCATGTAAGACAGCACAGAGCTAGAGAACGCTTGTGATCATTTTTATAAATAAAACAAAAGTTTTCTGCATAAGTTTTCTTTTTTACTCCATGAAATGATTGACGACAATGTCATAGCGGTATCTTGGATTAGCTTGTTTTAGCTGTTTTTCCACGTCTTCAATCACTTTGTCTTCTTCTTCCTGGCTGGGTTCTCCCTCGATTTGTATATTCACCCAAGCATTTGCCCCCATTAGAATAACCATCCCGGGTGTGACCTTTGGAATTGCATATACTACGTTTTCAATCATCTCTTGATCGTCGCCTTCTGTCTGACGAGGAGCATCCAGTGAACGATAGCTTGTTCCTGTAACATTGGATTCCGTTCTGGGATTATAGCTATGGCTTTGAGCATGAATTTCTCCATAATTGACTGGTCCAGGCCCCAAAAGGCTTTCTGACCAATCTTTTTTTGCAGTTTGTTGAGCTTGGGTAGTTCCCTCTTCGTTTACTTGTGGTTCGTTTGTGTTACATCCAGTAATAACCACTAAAGAAGTAAGCAAAAGAAGAATTATTTGTCTGATAGCTTTCATAGGATCACCTCTTGTAGCTAGGTTTTCCGCAGCAGATGGTTTCTATACTTTTTCTCGAAGAGGTTTAAACAATTACCTATGGTCTATGAATTTTTGTTGTTTTGCTTCTCACAAAGGTGCTTTGAGGGAAAACAACAAGCTCTAATTTAAAGAGATCACATCAATTCGGTTTTTAGAAAACATTGTCCGGCTCTATCCTTTCTTACCTAATAAGAAAAAGTTTTTTCCGCTTTTTCTTTCGTTTTCAACGTGCTACTAAGGTAGCACCTACCTCTTTTTTCGACTTTTAAACTCCCTTATACTCGCCTATGCTCTCGTTTTCAACGTGCTACTTTTGTAGGTGCTACGCCGGTAGCACCTACCTCTTTTTTTAACCTCTAAACTCTTTTATCCTCGCCTATTCTCTCGTTTTCGACCTGCTACTTTTGTAGGTGCTACTGCGGTAGCACCTACACCTTTTTCAACCTCTAAACTCTTTTACCCCAAACAACAATTTTCATAAAAGGGAGTTTCCATAAGCAAATAACCAATAACCTTTTAGAAAGTCTGTCTACGATGACTTTCTTTTATTATATACAGTGTGAGCTTTCGCCACTTCAAGTTTTTCTATCTAAACAAAAAAGTCCACCATTTCAGGTGGACTTTCAATGTTATGATTTCGATGCAGCTGTTGTTTTTTGTTTGATGCTTTCGAGTGCCGGGTGTCCCGGGACTTCGTGGCAGTGGCGGCAGCGTGGTTCATACGCCTCTGATGCACCTACTAAGATGATTGGATCGTCATAAGAGGCTGGTCTGCCATCAATTAGTCGCTGCGTGCGACTTGCTGGCGATCCGCATGAGAGGCAAATAGCCTGAAGTTTTGTTACTGTCTCAGCTAGAGACATCAGGATTGGTACTGGAGCAAATGGTTCGCCCCTGAAATCCTGGTCTAGTCCTGCTACGATAACTCTTATCCCTTCGTCGGCAAGATGCTGGACCACGTTAACTACTTCTTCGTCCATGAATTGCACTTCATCTATGGCAACAACCTGTGTGCCTTTTTCAAGTAAATCTAAAATCTCAGCGGATTGTTGGATCGGTACTGCATAAACTGTTGTCCCGTTATGAGATACGACCTCTTTTTCAGCATACCGATTGTCCATTTTAGGCTTGAACACTTGGATTTTTTGGCGGCCGTAGCTAGCACGGCGAACGCGGCGAATCAGTTCTTCCGATTTTCCGGAAAACATGCTCCCGCAAACTACTTCAAGCCATCCTTCTCTCCTCGTTAAATTCATATACGACTCTCCCGTTCTTTTCGATCTCAATCATCTCATTTAAAAACTTAAACAAATTATATCATTCAAAAATTAAATTCTATATTAAAAGTGCTTTTATAAATAGATGACTTCTCTATTATAGTGCTTCTATGATTTCGAATACAATGGCTTTTTGAGAAATAAGTCGATCTGTTTGTTTTTTTGTTTCCCTATCAAGGCAAGCCTCATCAAGCTAAGCTTTGCGGGGTCTAGCCTGGCTCCATGTTTCGTAAGAGTTCGCCATTGCAAATACATCCCTAGTATTTACATCAGGGAGTGTTTTATTTAGTCTGAAAAAAGCTTCCGATCCGGGCTAGTATTTCAATTTATACATAAGAAAACAGGCAAGAGAATTCTTGCCTGTTTTGATAATCCTATTTGGATACTATTACATGCCGTATTTTTTCTTGAATTTATCGACACGTCCACCTGCATCAGCAAACTTCTGTTTACCAGTGTAGAATGGGTGAGAATCCGAACTAACTTCGACTGTTAGAAGTGGGTACGTGTTGCCGTCTTCCCACTCAATTGTCTCTTTGGAACCTCTAGTTGAACCAGTTAAGAACATGAAGCCTGAGCTTGTGTCCTTGAATACAACTTTTTGGTAATTTGGGTGAATATCTTGTTTCATGCTTTTCATCTCCTTCCGCCCTGAATCTTTCGAAACAGAGTTACAGTATCACACATTACGAAATTATATCAACAGATTGACTATAATGCAACTGTTGTTTTTAGGAAAAAGTGTTTTGAAGTTTTTTCCTGCACTTTCGTGGTCAAATGAATGGTTAACATGATCATTTACCACTCTAACACGTTCCATTTATTCTCTAACGTTTTCACTATCTTAAACGCGTTTACTACTTACTTCTCTGCACTTTCACCTAGGTGGCTAAATTCAGGTCTGGCGTGCTCGTGGTTTCGATGCCTTTTCTTTCTCAAATGTGTCGAAGAATTCATCGTTTGTTTTCGTATCTTTCACTTTTTTCAAGAATCGCTCAAGGAATTCAGACGAATCATTCATCGTTTTCCTAATTGCCCAAAGATTTTCAACCTGCGCCTTCGGTAAAAGTAAATCTTCACGACGTGTACTTGATCTGCGGATATCGATGGCTGGATAGATACGACGCTCTGCTAGCTTACGGTCTAGATGAAGCTCCATATTACCTGTTCCTTTGAATTCCTCATAGATAACGTCATCCATGCGAGAACCCGTTTCGACAAGTGCTGTAGCCAGGATCGTTAAGCTTCCACCCTCTTCAATATTACGTGCGGCACCAAAGAAACGTTTTGGACGGTGGAAAGCAGCTGGATCAATACCACCGGATAACGTACGGCCACTTGGCGGTACTGTGAGGTTGTATGCTCTTGCCAGACGCGTAATACTATCCATGAGGATAACGACATCTTTTTTAGCTTCAACAAGTCTCATCGCTCGATCGAGTACTAATTCCGCCACTTTGATGTGGTTTTCCGGCAATTCATCAAATGTTGAACTGACAACTTCTCCTTTTACAGAGCGCTCCATGTCCGTTACTTCCTCTGGACGTTCATCAATGAGCAGAACGATCAGTTCCATATCGGGATGATTTTCCGCGATACTGCTCGCTATTTCTTTAAGCAACAAGGTTTTACCGGCTTTTGGGGGAGCAACAATAAGTCCGCGTTGACCGAAACCAACTGGTGAAATCATATCAACAACTCGGGATGCGATCATCGATGGTTGATTTTCCAGTGTCAGTTTTCTATCTGGATAAAGTGGTGTCAATTGAGGGAAATGAGGTCTTTCACTTGCCTTTTCCGGGTCTTCCCCGTTAACTGCCGCTACTTGCAAAAGTCCGTAATAACGTTCATTTTCTTTAGGCTTACGTACTTTTCCTGATACGCGGTCCCCATTCCGTAATTGAAAACGCCTAATTTGTGATGCTGAAATATAAATGTCCTGAGAGCTGGGTTTATAAGTATTTGATCTTAAAAAACCAAACCCTTCCTGACTAACAATGTCTAATACACCCTCCATAAACATGAGGTCTTCATTTTCGGCTTGCTTTTTAAAGATAGCAAACATAAGCTCTTTTTTGGATAATGTACTATAGTAAGAAACTTTGTGTTCCTTCGCCAATACATATAATTCTTTGAGCTTCATATGCTCCATTTCAGTTAACGTAACGCCCATGCGATCACACCTTTTCTTTATTCGTTTTGCACAATTTAATAAGGATTCGAAATACCGTCTTCATCTGATTATATTGAAAAATAGCATATTGTAATATTGATTTTATGAGGGTGTTAAATCAGAAGTTAGAATTGAAGCAACCTGAGGTAAAATTTGATTCGTTCCTATTGGGATAATAACGGTGTCGTTCATTATTTCTTGCATACCCCTTATCTAAGCACAGATTCCCTTAGAAGACAAGGGCCTAATTTCTAATTTCGCTGAAAGTAACCTTTGTTCAAGAAGAATCAAATTCCCTTTACCGATTAGGAAATCAGGTTTTTCCGTTAACATATGCTTGCCTAATCCCCGTGAAGTACAAAAGGAACAAGATTTACGAAAGCAGCTATTTTAAGTAAGAGAGGCTATGCGTTTTTCCCACAAGATAAGAATTTATAAAATAATCGGTCTTTTAGAGATTGTTGTTTTCATTGAATAGAGAAGCTCGAATCCGCTCCAGGCGGCCGCCTTCCGTGGGCAGCGTTTTTGCAACTTCGAGCTTTCAACTATCCAGGGTTAGGAACTAATTTAAACAAAAGCCGCTTGGTTTTTGTTAAGAGCTTCTAATTTCTTCCTCTACTTCTTCTTCTGTTAAGGTTTCGCGCCAGATTTTTGCGCCCAGTCCCTTCAATTTTTCCTCTAAAGATGCATAACCACGATCGATATGGTCCACACCAGTAATTTCTGTTATGCCGTCGGCCATGAGACCCGCTACAACAAGGGAAGCTCCGGCACGCAAATCACTCGCTCTCACTTTTGCTCCTTGTAGCGCAGAGCCACCATTGACCAGTGCCGTACGCCCTTCAACTTTTATCGAGGCTCCCATTCTGCGAAGCTCATCAATATGCTTGAATCTGGCATTGTAAATGGTATCTGTGACCATGCTTGCTCCTACTGATTTCGTCAACAAACTTGTAAATGGTTGCTGTAAATCTGTAGCGAAGCCCGGATAAACAAGTGTCTTAATATCAACAGGATCCAGTGTAGGTTTACTTTCGATATAGATCGAGTCATCCCCTGCTTCTACAACGACATCCATTTCTCTAAGTTTTGAACTTAAAGACTCAAGGTGCATTGGAATTACATTATCAACTGTCACGCCTTTGCCTACAGCTGCCGCCATAATCATGTATGTACCCGCTTCAATTCTATCTGGAATAATCGAATGTCTGCATCCGAAAAGTTCATCAACACCGTCAATTCTTATGACGTTTGTTCCCGCACCTTTTATATTAGCTCCCATGCTTGTAAGCAGTGTTGCTACATCGATAATCTCCGGCTCTTTTGCAGCATTTTCTATGATCGTTTGACCTTTTGCTTTTACTGCGGCTAACATAATATTGATTGTCGCACCTACACTAATCACATCCAGATAAATTCTGGCTCCAATAAGCTCGTCAGCCTGCAAATAAATTGCACCATGCTCATTAGAAATTTTGGCGCCTAAAGCTTCAAAACCTTTAATGTGCTGGTCAATTGGACGCGGGCCTAAGTTACAGCCACCTGGCAGACCAATGACAGCTTTCTTGAATTTGCCTAACATGGCTCCCATCATATAGTAGGAAGCACGTAACTTCTTCACTTTTCCATTAGGAATGGGCATTGCAAACATATTCTCCGGGTGAATCACCAGGGTGTCATCCTCTAATTCTGTTTTCCCCCCGATTTCCTCCAGTAAATCCGCCAACGTTCCGACGTCGGAAATATCAGGTAAATTATCTATTGTCACAGTTGAATCGGCTAAGATCGCCGCAGGTATAAGTGCAACTGCACTATTTTTCGCTCCACTGATTTGAACGGTTCCTTCAAGTGGATGCCCGCCTTCTATCAATAGTTTATCCATAAAACAGCTTCCCTTCTGCGATACACTGAGTTCGGTTAAAAATCAACTCTAGTTAGTCTTTCTTTCCATTCTACACGATGTACTATACTATTAGACAAGGTTTTTTCGAATAATTAATAATTTTCTTTTTGACACGGTTTCATTTTACCCTAAACTTGAAGATAGGGAAAGGCACCTTTCTCAAGGTGCCCCTCTATTTCCTATTCACGTTTTTAAATGAAGGTAAACCTATCTATTTATTCGTTGCGTTATTCCAATCTGCAAGAAACTTTTCAATTCCACTATCCGTAAGTGGGTGTTTCACCATTTGCTCAATGACTTTTAGTGGGACAGTTGCTATATGAGCACCGTTCATCGCAGATTCTGTGACATGTTGAGGATGGCGAATGGAAGCTGCGATGATTTCCGTAGCAATTCCATGGATATCAAACATCTCAGAAATTGTGCTAATAAGTTCGATACCGTTATGCCCGATGTCATCAAGTCTTCCAAGGAATGGCGATACATAGGAGGCCCCTGCACGTGCAGCTAATAATGCCTGATTAGCTGAAAATACAAGCGTCACATTCGTTTTGATATTAAGTTCGCTGAACGTCCGAACAGCTTTTAATCCTTCCAAAGTCATTGGAACTTTCACTGTTATATTCGGGGCAATAGCTGCCAATTCTTTCCCTTCACTAATCATTCCCTCAGCATCCAAGGCAATTACCTCCGCACTGACAGAACCTGATACAAGACTCGTAATCTCTCGTAATCGATCATGAAAATTAATGCCCTCTTTTGCTACAAGTGATGGGTTCGTAGTAACTCCAGCAAGAACTCCTAGCTCGTGCGCTTGTTTTATCTCATCAAGGTTCGCCGTATCCAGAAAAAATTTCATTCTCTTCCCCTCCCTAGTGATAACGCTTTCTTTTTTCATGTAAAGGAAGTCGCTCTCTTTCAAGAGCGACAACCCTTTTATAAACTAATTAAGCCTTGTTAGAAGAACCAAACTCGCGCATTTTACCAATAACAGTTGCTTTGATAGCATCTCTTGCTGGTCCCATGTATTTACGTGGGTCAAAAAGTTCCGGCTTTTCAGCTAAAACTTCCCGAACAGCTTTCGCAGAAGTGATTTGGCTTTCTGTGTTTACATTAATCTTAGCAGTACCTAAGGAAATCGCACGCTTAATATCCTTCGTTGGAATTCCAGTTCCACCGTGAAGTACGAGTGGTACAGCAGTTAATTTAGAAACCTCTTCCATGCGGTCGAAACCGAGGTTAGGTTCTCCTTTGTATGGTCCGTGTACAGAACCCAATGCAGGTGCAAAACAGTCAACGTTTGTTGCACGGATTAATTCGTCACACTCAGCAGGAATTGCATATGCTGCTTCAGCGTCATCAACAATAAGATCATCTTCTTGTCCACCAATGCGGCCAAGTTCAGCTTCTACAGAAATTCCTAGAGTATGTGCAACCTCTACAACTTTCTTTGTAACAGCAATGTTTTCAGCTAATGGGAAATGAGAGCCATCGATCATAACAGAAGTGAAACCTGCATACATCGCTTCTACACACTTCTCAAAGCTTGAACCGTGGTCTAAATGAATAGCAACAGGAACTGTTGTATCGTATTCAGCCATTAATGATTCTACAATTGTTACAACTGTGTGGAATCCACCCATATAACGAGCAGCACCTTCGGAAACTCCCAAAATAACTGGAGACTGTTCCTCTTCTGCAGCTTGTAAAATTGCTTGTGTGAATTCAAGGTTATTCAGGTTGAATTGACCAACACCATAACCTTCCGCTTTTGCTGTTTCTAACATTTCTTTCATGGATACTAAAGGCATTCTTGTATTCCTCCTTCGAATTTTCACGTGCATGATTGTCTACCCTTGCACGGACGGTTCACTAAACAAGCATACAAATAATAAGATACGCATGCAATCTGGAATATCTTGTCATTTGTTCACTTCGGACGTTTGTGTAAATAAAGCTATGTATATCATCATAGCAAAAATCTGTGTCAGGTAGACTCACAAACCTATTATAGCATACAGCATGTTTTTCGCGCGAATATTATCATAAATATGAAAAAACGCTTTCACCTACAATTCGGATTGAAAGAAATTCTGCACCCGAGTACGTACTTCATCAATGTCAAAAGGCTTGGAGAAGTGTTCTAAAGCGCCAAGTCTTTTGGCTTCGTTGATCATTTCTAACTCTCCATATGCAGTCATCATAATAACATTTGCTTTAAGCTCCTGTTTAGTTATTTCCCTTAAAATCTCAATTCCATCCATCCCCGGAATTTTCATATCCAGTAAAACTAAATCCGGTTGTTCCTTCTTGATAATAGATAGTGCCAGTTTTCCATTAGAGGCATCGAAGGTTTCATAACCATCCTTCTCAAATACTTCTTTTAAAAGCACACGTATTCCAAATTGATCATCGACTATCAGTAGTTTTTTATTCATACTGAATCCCCCTTATTTAAATCCATTATTAAGATTGGTTCTAAGAAAAATGATATAATTATTCGATAACGCATCTATAACCACTTCATTTATATCAGAACATGATGTTGCACACTTATAAAAAATATGTGATAAATTCTCTATTTATAGTAATTCTATTCAATCTTTGACAATTCCTCTTTCAGTTTTTGATAATCATCACTTTATCTAGTACTATTATGCATCAACATTAGGTATATAGTAACGATTTTATCACAATAAAGTTTATAAACATAGAAAAACACTGCAATTTTTTGTGCTTTTTAACAATTACCGGTAAAAAAGAACTAACCTTTCGTAAAATATATTAGTCTTTTAAACTTAATATAAGTTATATGGATTTTGTTTTTAATTTGCACAGAGACTCGAATCCCCTTGAGTCGACAGCTTTCGCTTCTCCGAGTTTTTATATTATGTACAACTTAAGATTGACCGCTAAAATATCAAATTGAAATGTTCCAATTCCAAAGGAGGATGTTCCCTTGAAAATATTTGATACACAAGTAAAAGGGTTAGTTAATAAATTAATTGATTATGAAGAAGAACTAGAAGATGCTGCAAGAGTGATGGCGCAAAGTATCGTAAGTGACGGTCACCTCTACTGGACCGGAGAAAAAGAAATGGATGGAATTACTCTTCAGGCATGCTTTGGTACAGATGGTATTTCCGGAAGTAAGAGGTGGTCTAAAGAAATTACGCTTTCAGAAATGGATACACTCGTGATTGTATCTCCGTCCAAACATAGCAGTTGGGCTAATGACGTCGTTGACATTGTGAAAGATTCGGGCGTCTCCATTATCGCCGTTTATTCTCATGAGATCATTGAGGAAAATAGTGATCAGTCACAGACATGGGTAGACACATGTGATTTTGCCTTTTTTACTGGTGTCGACAAAGGACTCGTCCCTATGGAGTCTGGCGCACGAATTGGTAACCCTCATTTACTGATTGCCCTTCAAATTTATTATCAGCTTTATTTTGCCGTGGCAGAAATGCTTGAGGAGCATGACTAAAAAACTGTTACTTTGTTATCATCGATGGTTGTTTGGAAGAATTACCGCTCGCTTTCCGTGGATGATCAAGCGAGCCTCCTTGAGCAAACGAACGCTCTGCGGGGTCTCGCTTGGATCATTCTTCCACAGGAGTCTCGCGGATTCTTCCAAACAACAGTTTTTTATAAAGTATTTTACGTAATTGTTATTGTTTCTGAAAAAGATCGAAGTATCGAAGGCGGCGACTCCAGCTGGAATAGCAATAGCTGAAGACCCCACAGGGACGAACTTTCCCGAGGAGACTGAAGCATTGCCCGCGGAAAGCGTCCGCCTAGAGCGGATTCGAATCCTCTGTTCGAAACAAAAACTGGCCGGAAGAGATTTTCTCTTCTGACCAGTTTTTTTATTTCTCACCTAATGTTGTTTTAATAAATTCTCTGAATAGAGGCTGTGGCCGTGTTGGACGAGAGACGAATTCCGGGTGAAATTGAGAAGCAACATAATAAGGATGATCCTTTAGCTCAACAATCTCAACGAGTCGTCCATCCGGACTAACACCAGAGAAAACAAAGCCTTTCTTCTCCATTTTTTCGCGGTATTCATTATTAAACTCATAGCGGTGACGGTGACGTTCATAAACGACTTCTTCCCCATACGCTTCAAAAGCTTTCGTACCTTTTTGCAATTTACACGGATAAAGTCCTAAACGTAATGTTCCGCCGTAATCTTCTATGTCTTTTTGTTCTGGTAGAAGATCAATGACTGGATACTTTGTATCTGGATTCAGTTCCGCAGAATTAGCCCCTTTTAAGCCTAATACATTACGAGCAAATTCCACTGATGCCAGCTGCATACCAAGACAAATACCGAGCATAGGGACTTTGTTTACTCGTGCATATTCGAGAGCAACAATTTTACCTTCGATTCCACGATCACCAAAACCACCTGGAATAAGAATACCATTTACGCCATCTAGCTTTTCAGCCACATTTTCTTTCGTGACCTCCTCGGAATTGATCCATTCAATTTCCACATCAGCATCGTATTTGTAACCTGCGTGCTTTAATGCTTCAGCAACCGATAAGTATGCATCCTGAAGCGCGACGTATTTCCCTACGAGCGCGATGCGTGTTTTTTTCGTTAAGTTTTGAACCTGTTCTACAAGTGCTTTCCATTCGGTCATATCTGCTTCTTTACATTTTAAATTAAGATAATTACAAACGAATGTATCGAATTTCTGTGCCTGAAGGTCTAAAGGTACTTGATACAGGGTATCTGCATCGCCCGCTTCAATCACCGCATGTCTATCAATATCACAGAAAAGGGCGATCTTATCTTTCATTTCCTCCGGTACAGGTCGCTCTGTTCGCAAAACGATCACGGTTGGCTGAATGCCTAAACTGCGCAACTCTTTCACACTGTGCTGCGTTGGTTTCGATTTCATCTCACCAGCTGCTTTTAAATAAGGGATAAGGGTACAGTGAATATACATCACATTTTCTGCGCCCACATCACTCTTTATTTGGCGAATTGCTTCAAGGAAAGGTAAGCTCTCTATATCTCCAACAGTCCCACCAATTTCAGTGATGACAACGTCTGGGCTGCCTTCTTTCGCTGCTTGAAAAACGCGATCTTTAATTTCATTCGTAATATGAGGGATAACTTGGACCGTTCCACCAAGATAGTCCCCGCGACGTTCTTTCTTCAGAACAGAAGAGTATATCTTGCCTGTTGTTACGTTACTGAATTTACCTAAATTAATGTCGATAAAACGCTCATAGTGTCCTAAATCCAAGTCAGTCTCTGCCCCATCATTTGTAACAAACACTTCACCATGTTGATACGGACTCATTGTTCCAGGGTCGACGTTGATATATGGATCAAATTTCTGGATAGTAACTTTCAAGCCTCGGTTTTTGAGGAGTCGGCCTAGAGAGGCAGCTGTAATACCTTTCCCTAATGACGACACCACTCCACCTGTGACAAAAATATATTTCGTTGACATGGTCTATTCCTCACTTTGTGTTTTATTGGGGTAACTTGATGTTAAATCCGTTTGAATTTCGGTCTGTTAACTCTTCTCTTCGACTCATTATTTTCTTCGTGCCCCAACACTATTCGTTTAGGCGGAAGGAATGTTTCTCGAAAGAAGAATCACAGGAGCATATCGCAATGGAGAGTGGTTCTAAAGCGGCTAAAGTAGCTTAGCCAACCTTGATAGCTATCTTTTATTCAAACAAAAACAAAAGGCCCCTTGTCCACATGTAAACAGACAGGGGGCGCTTTCGATTTGGTTATATATTAAGTAGTATTTTATAAAACGATTTTGTGAAGCCCAAAAATGATTCTAGCCGGATTTCAGGTAAAAGTCAAGTTTGTTTCTGCCTCATTCTACTCGTTTATGACTGCAAACAGTAATTTTTTTACGAAATTATCGTTTTCTTTCCGATTTCGGTTGTTTTTCTCGTTAGTCATTAATAAACCAATCCCTTTCCAGCCTTATTCGACTTCACTACTAAACCTATGTGTTGTAGGAAGTATAAAAATAACTAAATGGATTGAATTATGTTCGTCCTTATTTCTATCGAGATACTGGGACTGACTTTTACATAAGAAAAACGGCACAGCCGTCTTTTATTAAATACAGCATTATCTTTCGCCACCCCGAGTAGCACCTACGTAATGCGTGTAGGTGCTACTCGAAAGGAGGTAATTTTCCCTTGATACGCGAGGTGTAAAGGTAGCTGCCAATTTTATTAATTCTTATCACAAAAAAAGCGCACTCTCTATCAAATAGAAAGTGCCTCATTTCTTAATACTCTTCGGAATCGTCTTCTAAATCTTTATCGTCCCCGGCTGCAGGGAATTCTTCCTCATCGTCATCATCTAACTCATCAAAGTCTGTATCATCTTCATTTGCAAGATCATCAAGCTCATCTTCCAGGTCTTCGAATTCATCTACTTCAATAGCATCTTCATCAAAGTGGTCATCTTCTTCTTCTTTATCCTTCGCTCTTTTCTTACGAGCTTTTGTTGCCGCTTGAGAAAGTTCTTCTTCCGTTTGATCAAACGGATACCAAGAACGAAGTCCCCAACGGTTGTCACCGATATTTACGAATCGACCATCTACCGACATTTCCGTATACAAATGGGAAATTCGGTTTGTCAGTAACTCGTCATTTAGGTTCTTTATGTCTCCTACTCGCTTCAATAACCCGTGATACTCTTCAGGTGACTTCTGTTCAGCAAGAAGTTCATAACCCACTTCAAGCATGGACATTTCACTAATTTGTTCTTCTGTATAATCCTTAATACTCATAAAAACAGGCACTTCCTTTCAGTTTCAAAAATTAAAGGTTCATCAAGTCATATATCTAATTGGTTCATTAATAATAATAAAGTTGTTCAAAATGATTTCTTTGAACTTGGATTAATAGCACTAAATCCATACCTTCCATTATAAACACATTATAGTTATTTATGCTAGAGCAAGAGAGACTTTCCGGATGATTTTTTTAATTGTTGAATTAATGGCTTATACAGAAGTGGTTAAAAAGCTTGTAAGTAAGATAGAATGAAGTAACTTTTTTAGATTTTATTAATGGCTTTGGTCGCTGTTTCTTTAAAAGATGCAGCAGTTACGCTCATTGCATAAAATATTTTGCGACAACAAAATATTCTACAGGTTTCTTCGGTATTGCCCGCCTACTTCGTAGAGGGCTTCGGTTATTTGGCCGAGACTTGCTACTCGGACGGTTTTCATTAGTTCTTCAAACAAGTTCCCTCCGGAGAGTGCCACTTCTTTTAATTTTTTAAGTGCTTTATCGGATGATGACTTGTGTTTCTCCTGGAATGTCCTTAACTGATTAATTTGCGCTTCTTTTTCTTCCACAGAGGCTCTGGCTAATTCCATGTTGAAGTCTGCTTCGGAAGGAGGATTTGGATGGAGATACGTATTCACTCCAATTATCGGCAGCTCTCCATTGTGTTTTTTTGTTTCGTACAGCAGTGATTCTTCTTGAATTTTACCACGTTGGTACTGCGTTTCCATCGCTCCTAAAACGCCTCCGCGATCGTTCATTCGATCCAGCTCAAGCAGAACCGCTTCCTCGACCAAACCTGTAAGTTCCTCGATAATAAAGGCTCCTTGCTGCGGGTTCTCATTTTTGACTAAACCCATCTCTTTCGTAATAATCAATTGGATCGCCATTGCCCGGCGAACACTTTCTTCTGTAGGTGTCGTGACTGCTTCGTCATATGCGTTTGTATGAAGCGAGTTACAGTTATCGTATATCGCTAATAATGCTTGGATCGTTGTCCGAATATCATTAAAGTCAATTTCCTGCGCATGCAAGGAACGCCCTGAAGTTTGTATGTGGTACTTTAGTTTCTGACTGCGTTCATTAGCACCGTACTTCTTTTTCATCGCAATCGCCCATATTCTGCGAGCAACACGGCCAATCACGGTATACTCCGGGTCCAATCCGTTACTGAAAAAGAAAGATAGATTCGGTGCAAATTTATTAATATCCATCCCACGGCTTAAATAATATTCCACGTAGGTAAACCCATTTGCCAATGTAAAGGCTAATTGGCTGATAGGATTTGCCCCTGCCTCGGCAATGTGGTAGCCGCTTATCGATACAGAATAATAGTTTCGAACGTCATGATCTATAAAGTATTGCTGAATATCCCCCATCATTCGTAACGCGAATTCTGTAGAGAAAATACATGTGTTCTGTCCTTGATCCTCTTTTAAAATATCTGCCTGAACAGTTCCTCGAACGACTGACAATGTTTTCGCCTTCACATCGTTTTGTTCTGCCTCGGTTGGCTCTCGTTCTTCTGTTTCACGGAATTTTTCCAGCTGCTGGTCAATCGCCGTGTTCATGAACATTGCAAGAATAATCGGAGCTGGTCCATTAATTGTCATCGAAACCGAAGTGGCAAGATCGATTAAATCAAAGCCGTTATATAATGTTTTCATACCCTCCAACGTACAAATACTCACACCACTCTCGCCGACTTTCCCATAAATATCCGGGCGATGGTCCGGGTCCTCTCCATAAAGTGTCACAGAGTCAAAGGCCGTGCTCAATCTTTTCGCCTCATCCCCTTTTGATAAATAGTGAAAACGGCGGTTAGTCCGCTCAGGGCTTCCTTCTCCTGCGAATTGCCGTTTCGGATCCTCGCCTTTTCGTTTAAATGGAAACACGCCCGCGGTAAACGGGAATTCTCCCGGAACATTCTCCTCTCGAATCCAACGACAGATTTCTCCGTAGTCATTAAACTTCGGCAACGACACTTTCGGGAACTCTATCCCCGATAAACTTCTAGTCGTTAAATTCGTGACTATCTCTTTCCCACGAATATTTGTAATAAATTGCTTGTCGGCATACGCCTTTTTCTTGTCTTCCCAGTTTTCCAGTTCTTTTTTCACGTCAGGAATAAGTGTTTGATGATAATGATCCTTAAGCTCTAGTAAAGGACCCCGTTCCACCGCAATTTCTTCATGTTCTTCCAGCGCATTTAAAGTTCCCTCAATTTGGAACCATCGTCTCGCCTTCTTCACTTCTTTCTCTGTTTCTTCATGGTAATTCTTTACCGTCTGGGATATTTCGCGCAAATATTGAATCTGATCCGGTGGAATAATTGCATTTCGCAGTTTGATTTCATCGTCTTTGCCAAGCTCAGTTGCCCATGCAAGACCGCATTTTTTGTTCATGACCTGCACAAGTTCGTAAAAAAGCCGATTCGTCCCCGGATCATTAAATTGACTAGCCATCGTTCCAAATACCGGCATTTTTACTGAATCCTCTTCAAAACGAAGGTGACTCCGCTGAAATGCTTTCCTTACTTCCCTTAATGCATCCTCTGAACCTTTTCGATCAAATTTATTAATCGCAATAACATCTGCAAAATCAATCATATCTATTTTTTCTAATTGTGATGGAGCTCCGAATTCACTTGTCATCACGTACATGGATACATCTGCTACATCGCTAATCGCCGCATCCCCTTGGCCGATTCCACTTGTTTCGATGATGATAAGATCATATCCAGCCTGTTTCACAACTGGGATAGCTTCTGTAATTGCTTTCGATAATTCCTGACGACTATCCCTTGTCGCAAGAGACCGCATATACACGCGCTTGTTATGTATCGCGTTCATTCGAATCCGGTCTCCTAATAAAGCGCCACCCGTCTTTTTTTTCGTTGGATCGACCGAAAGAATCGCGACTTCTTTATTTGGAAATGCTTTCAATAATCTTCTCACTAATTCATCCGTTAATGAACTCTTCCCCGCTCCGCCTGTCCCGGTTATTCCTAAGACTGGTGCATATGGATTTTCCTGATTTAAAACGATCGTTTGAAATGCTTCTTCTTCCTTGGGACTTAATGCTTCTTTAAACGCTCGTTTCTCTGCAATCGTCACAAATCTCGCGACAGCAGCCCGATCTTTACTTAGAAGCTTTTCTTTCGAGAGTTCTTTTTCTTGAATTGTTGAAAAGTCACAGGCTTCCATCATTTCATTAATCATTCCTTGCAAACCAGATTGACGACCGTCTTCCGGAGAAAAGATTTTCCGAATCCCATAGTCATGAAGCTGTTTCATTTCAGAAGGAATAATCACTCCTCCACCGCCACCAAATAGTTGAATATGACCTGCACCTCGTGTTTTCAGCTCGTCGTACAAGTATTTAAAATACTCTACGTGTCCACCTTGGTAAGAAGAAATCGCCACCCCTTGGACATCTTCTTGAATGGCGGCTTCCGCTACCTCCTCCACCGATCGATTGTGTCCCAGATGGATCACTTCAGCTCCTGACGCCTGCAGCATTCGACGCATAATATTTATCGATGCGTCGTGTCCATCAAACAAACTAGATGCGGTAATAAAACGTATGGGGCACGTGGATGAATAAATGGTCATTGTCGCTCCCTCACCTTCAGCAAATATTTTTGTGCATTTGCGTATCAAAGTCAGTTGATTTCGAGCTTTTATATAGTAGGTTACTTTTAACGTCATGTTGTTTTTTGCGGGTGGTGGACCAAGTCTCAAAGCCTTTGTCCTTTCTACTCACTCCTTGCCAAGTTTTTAATCCAACGATTGTAAATTTTCTCAGCTATATCGTAAGGATCATCACTTTGAGTTTCTTTATTTTGTTCTTTTGTATTCAAAGTTTCTTCAATATAAGGAATAAACTGTTCTTTCAGTCGTTCTGCGAGACGTCGTTCGATTTCAACCGCTTTTTGATCTCGTCGTCTTTCTCTTTTTTCCCCAGAAGCAACGAGGTGGTGATGATGGTTTTCCATCGCCTGAATCACATCTACCATCCCCGACTTTTCCGTAGATACCGTCATTAAAACAGGCGGGTCCCATGAATTTGGCTTGGAAGTAATATGAATCAGGTCCTCGAGCTCTCCCTTTAATTGTTCGACTCCTGGAAGATCTGACTTATTAATAATAAATAAATCCGCTATTTCCATAATCCCGGCTTTAAAGGCTTGGATAACATCGCCGCCCGAAGGATATAAAACAAGTGCAATCGAGTCTGCTGTTTTCATGATATCGAGTTCAGATTGGCCAACACCGACAGTTTCGATGACAATACGGTCAAACCCTGCTGCTTCCATTAATCGAACAGTGTCTTGGCAAGCTTCTGACAGCCCTCCAAGACTCCCTCTCGTGCCCATACTTCGAATAAACACACCAAGGTCCTCTTCATGGTCTTTCATTCGGATGCGGTCCCCTAACAACGCTCCTCCCGAAAAAGGGCTGGTTGGATCCACTGCAATAATCGCAACAGTATCCCCTGCTCTTCGCCATTCCCGTACCAGACCATTTACGAGCGTGCTTTTCCCTGCCCCCGGTGAGCCGGTCACGCCGATAATATGAGCATTTCCTGTTCTCGGATAGATCTCTCTCATCAGTTCACGATGCTCTGGCTTTCGATCCTCCACGAGCGAAATCGCTTGTGCCAACGCCCTCTGGTTCCCAAGTAACAGCGCATCTATCTTGTTTTTATCCAACGAGAAACCCCCTTTCTATCTAGTTAATGCTAGTGAATGGCGGCAACTATGAACTGCGTGTTGGAGAGGCGTTTCTATTTCAGTAGCATTTTCGCTATTACGAGCCTTTGTATTTCATTGGTTCCTTCATATATTTGGGTGATTTTCGCATCACGCATATAACGTTCGACCGGATAATCCTTCGTATAACCATAGCCTCCGAATACTTGCACTGCTTCGGTTGTCACTTCCATCGCTGAATCCCCGGCAAACAATTTTGACATTGCTGATTCTTTTCCATAGGACAATCCTTCACTTTCCCGCCAAGCTGCTTGATACGTAAGCAAACGTGATGCCTCAATTTTTGTTGCCATTTCGGCTATCTTAAAACCAATTCCTTGCTGGGAACCAATCGATTTCCCGAATTGCTTCCGCTCTTTTGCATAATCAATTGAAGAGTCCAATGCGCCCTGAGCAATCCCAACTGCTTGGGCAGAAATACCGTTTCTACCTCCATCAAGCGTTCTCATTGCTATTTTAAAACCTTCTCCTTCTTCACCTAACCTGTTTTCTTTCGGTACCCTTACCCCTTCGAAAATAATTTCCAACGTAGGAGAGGAACGGATCCCCAGCTTTCTTTCTTTTTTCCCCATAGAGAAACCTTCCATGCCTTTTTCAACAATGAAGGCTGTGCACCCGTTATGTTTTTTATCGTGATCTGTCATTGCAAAAACAACATAAATATCTGCTTCGCCACCATTTGTTATAAAGATTTTTGCGCCATCGAGAATATAATCATCCCCATCCCGCTTTGCAGTCGTCTTCATCGCAGCTGCGTCACTCCCAGAACCTGACTCAGTTAGTCCGTAAGCACCCATCTTCTTTCCTTCTGCCATTGGACGTAAAAACTTTTGTTTCTGTTCTTCGTTTCCGAACGTATAGATGGGCCACCCCGCCAAGGAAACATGGGCTGACAACGTCACACCAGTAGATGCACATACGCGCGACAGCTCCTCTACAGCAATGACGTAACTCATATAGTCAGCACCAATTCCACCATACTCTTCCGGCCAGGGAATTCCTGTTAGACCAAGCTCGCCCATTTGATCAAAAATTTGACGATCGAAGCGCTCTTCCTCGTCTCGCTCCGCTGCCGTCGGTTCTACTTCATTTCTAGCAAAATCACGTACCATTTTCCGAATCATATTCTGTTCATCTGTCAATTCAAAATTCATCGTTCATTTCCCCCTATGCCTAGTCTGTTTTCGTAAAGGTTGTTTGGAAGAATTACCGCTCGCTTTCCGTGGATGATCCGCGAGCCTCCTCGAGCAAACGAACGCTCTGCGGGGTCTCGCTTGGCTCATTCTTCCACAGGAGTCTCGCGGATTCTTCCAAACAATAATTTTTTATAAAGGCAGTATACGTAACTGTTATTCTCTCTGGACTTGAAAAAGCAATTAAACACCAACCTTTTAGAAAGGCTGTCTGGATTGATGAAGTTTCTTTTTTTGAACAAATAACTCGAAGAAGCGAAGGCGGCGACTCCTGCGGGAAAAGCAATAGCTGAAGACCCTGCAGGGACGAACTTTCCCAAGGAGGCTGAAGCATTGCCCGCGGAAAGCGTCCGCCTAGAGCGGATTCGAGCACCTCTCGTTCGAATTAAACTACAAGCTATAGTCTTTATTTATCAATTAGTCTTTCAACAACTGATTTCCAATCACAATTCGTTGAATTTCATTCGTTCCCTCGTATATCTGCGTTACTTTTGCATCACGAAAAAATCGTTCGACTGGATAATCTTTTGTGTACCCATAGCCACCAAAGATCTGAACTGCATCAGTACTGACTTTCATCGCCGTATCGGAAGCAAACAATTTAGCCATCGCGGCCTCTTTAATAGGAGACAAACCTCTGGAACGCATATTTGCTGCTTGATAGACTAAGAGTTTCGCCGCTTCCACACTCGTTGCCATTTCCGCAAGCTTAAAGGCCACTCCCTGCATTTCGCCAATTGGCTTTCCAAATTGCTTTCGTTCCTTCGCATACTTTACCGCTAAATCCAGCGCTCCTTCAGCAATACCAAGAGCTTGAGCCGCGATGCCGATTCGACCCGCATTTAAGTTCGCCATCGCTATCGAAAATCCGTCACCTTCTTCACCAAGCAAGTTTTCCACTGGTACTTGGCAGTCTTCAAAGGAAAGTGGGGTCGTATTTGAACCATGCAGGCCCATCTTTTTCTCTTTAGGAAGAACGATCAGTCCAGGACTTGATTTTTCAATCACAAACGCACTAATGCCCTTGCTCCCTTTGGAAACATCTGTTTTAGCAAAAACGATGTATGTATCTGCTACACCACCATTTGTAATAAATACTTTGGAACCATTTAAATTATAATGAGCTCCTTTTTTCACAGCCGTTGTTTTTAACCGGGACACATCGCTTCCTGCCCCTGGTTCAGTCAGTGCGAAAGCACCTAAATACTCTCCCGATGCAAGCTTAGGAATAAATCGTTGCTTTTGCTCTTCTGTACCAAAATAAAGAATCGGATTTGTCCCTACCGATGTGTGGACAGAGAGGATGACACCGACCGATGCATTTACGCGTGAAAGTTCATGGATGACAGAAATATACGACGTGAAGTCCATTTCTGAACCCCCATATTTTTCAGGAACAGGAATTCCCATCAATCCCAGTTGTCCCATCTCTTTCACAAGTTCTAGCGGAAACTCATCTGTTTTTTCCATCTGATCCGTCGCTTTTGCAACCTTGTCCTCTGCAAACTGCCTGACCATACGTTGAAGCATCAGCTGTTCTTCCGTCCATGCCAGATTCATCGATGTCACCTCTTCTATGTCATTTGCTGTAACGATAGAAACCTCTGCCAGACTTTTTACCGAGCCAACCTGCCTTCACATATTTACGAAGTAGCGGACACGGCCTGTATTTATCATCACCGAACCCTTCATGAAGCGTCTCCATGATGGCTAAACACGTATCTAATCCTATGAAATCAGCTAATGTAAGTGGCCCCATTGGGTGATTCATGCCTAATTTCATCACTTCATCCACGTCTTCCGGTGTAGCCACTCCTTCAAAAACAGTGTAAATTGCTTCATTGATCATCGGCATTAAAATTCGATTGGACACAAACCCCGGAAAATCGTTAACTTCAACTGCTGTCTTTTTCAATGATTCAGCAAGACTGTAAACCTTGTCGAATGTTTCTTGACTAGTCGCCAGTCCGCGAATCACCTCGACTAGCTTCATGACCGGAACAGGATTCATAAAGTGCATGCCAATCACTTTATCTGCCCGATTCGTTGCGGCGGCAATTTCTGTAATCGGAAGTGACGATGTATTCGTTGCTAGAATCGCATGCGCTGGTGCATAGCTATCCAGCTTGGTGAAAAGATTCTTCTTCACCTCCATGTTTTCTACTGCCGCTTCGATAATAATATCGGCATTCTTTGCATTCCTAAGTTCCGTTGAGGTTTGAATTCTTTGTAAAAATCGGTCAGCATCCTGTTCTGTCAGCCGTTCTTTCTCTATTTGCCGTTGGAGCTGCTTCTTTATCCCGTTCCGTCCCTTTTCCACTAATTCTAATGTTAGATCATGTAAAAACACTTCGTAGCCATTCATGGCACAAACCTGGGCAATTCCCGATCCCATTTGTCCAGCACCAATGATCATTATTTTCATAGTAGGTTGACCTCCTGACATAGTTGCGACACGGAAAAACGTGATTACACCTAAGGAGTTACTTCACTTCGATCATGATTGCGTCACCTTGCCCGCCTCCGCTGCAAATTGCTGCGATACCGATGCCGCCACCGCGACGTTTTAATTCATACGCAAGTGTCAGGATAATTCGAGTGCCACTCGCTCCGATCGGATGACCTAGTGCGACTGCTCCTCCATTAACGTTGATCTTTTCAGGATCCAAACCAGCTATTTGTCCACTTGCGAGAGAAACTGCGGCAAATGCTTCATTTATTTCAAATAAATCAATATCGGCAACGGTCTTCCCAGCTTTTTTTAAGAGTTTATTAATGACAAGCCCTGGCGTTTTCGGAAAACCTTCAGGCTCAATAGCTAACTGTGTGTGAGCGACAATCGTTGCCAATGGTATAAGACCTTTTTCCTTGGCTTTTTCTTCTGACATTAATACAAGCGCTGCTGCACCGTCGTTTACCCCGGGAGCATTCCCTGCCGTAATGGTTCCTTCTGCCCCAAAAGCCGGCTTCAGTTTTGCCAGACGCTCGACCGTCGAATCTAATCGTGGTGATTCATCATGTTCGACTAGAAGTGGGTCACCCTTTCGTTGTGGTACCACTATCGGAACGATCTCTTCCGCAAATTTCCCTGCGTTCATTGCTTCGCCTACTTTTTGATGACTCCGATACGACCATTCATCTTGTGCTGCTCGTGACAGATTGTGTTCCTCGGCTACCCCGTTTCCGTAATTGCCCATATGAACTCCTGTAAAAGAACACGTTAAACCGTCGTGCGTCATCATATCGTAGAATTTTTGGTCCCCCATTTTAAAACCAAATCGAGCCCCCTTCACAAAAAAAGGAGCCTGACTCATCGACTCCATTCCGCCTGCCACGATGATGTCCTGTTCTTCTGAACGAATCAGAATATCAGCGAGGGTAACACTTCTCATGCCTGAAGCACATACTTTATTAATCGTTTCCGTTTCTGTTTCCCATGGTATTCCTGCTTCATGCATCGCTTGTCTGGAAGGAAGTTGTCCTTGCCCTCCTTGTAACACGTTTCCCATGATGACATGTCCAACGTCCTTTGCCTCGACTCCGGCTCTCGTCAACGCTTCTTTCATCGCCTTGCCGCCGAGCTGAGAAGCTGTAAAGGTTGCTAATCCCCCACCAAGTTTTCCAACTGGCGTCCTTGCTCCTCCAACAATGACTGTCTTTCCCATATATCTGTTCCTCCTTTAACTTCATTTTCCGGTTCACATATTCGTCCGCTCAATCAGCCCGCACGTCACCTATAAAGCGCTTACATTGGCTATCTATTTTCTAGTATAAAACATCAAGTTAGAGAAGTCTCCAACTTATTATGAAAAATCAGTATGATGGGTGTGCCTAAAGATTACATTCTTTAGGCACACCCGTTTAATTAAGCACTTACTGTTTCTTCTTTTTTCACTAATGATTTTTCCAATAATTCAACGATGTCCATTGTTTTTACATCTTCATCTACTTCTTTCGACTTCGTTCCATCCGTCATCATTGTTAGGCAATATGGACAAGCGCTGCCAATGACACTAGCTTGCGTTGAAATTGCTTGTTCCGTCCTCGCTTCATTCACACGTGTTCCAGTATCTTCTTCCATCCACATCATTCCGCCGCCGGCTCCACAGCACATGCCGTTTTCACGGTTACGTTCCATTTCCACGAGCTCAATTCCCGGTATTGCTTTCAATATTTCGCGAGGTGGATCGTATACATCATTGTAGCGGCCAAGATAACAGGAATCATGGTAAACAACCTTTTCTTTTACCTCAATCGTCGGTTTAATTCGCCCTTCCTGAATCCACTGGAACAACAGCTCTGAGTGATGATAGACTTCGGCTTCCAATCCAAAATCCTGATACTCATTTTTAAATGTATTATATGCGTGAGGATCGAGTGTAACGATCTTTTTCACATCATTTTTCTTGAATTCTTCAATGTTGGCGGTAGCTAACTCTTGAAACAGGAATTCATTGCCGATCCGTCTTGGCGTATCGCCCGAATTCTTTTCCTTGTTTCCTAGAATCGCAAACTTGATACCCGCTTCATTCATGATTTTCGCAAAGGATTGAGCAACCTTTTGACTTCTCTTGTCATATGAGCCCATGGACCCTACAAAGAAAAGATACTCAAATTCTTCCTCACGTTTTTTAAGTTCTTTAACGGTTGGAACCTCAATATCCTCGCGTCCTTCACGCCAAATTTCACGCTCTTTCCGGTTAATACCCCAAGGATTTCCTTGACGTTCGATATTCGTCATCGCCCGCTGTGCCTCGGGATCCATCTTGCCTTCTGTTAGAACAAGATAACGGCGCATATCAATAATTTTATCGACATGTTCGTTCATCACCGGACATTGATCCTCACAGTTTCTGCAGGTCGTACAGGCCCAGATCTCTTCCTCTGTAATCACATCACCGATAAGATTCACATCATACGGATTAAAGTCTAATGCATTCGAACCGTCCGTTCCGCCAGCCGCGATTTGGTTTCCACGGGTGTTTTGGAAAGCAAAACCTGGCATCCAAGGATTTCTAGAAGTAACTGCCGCACCTTTATCCGTTAAATGGTCCCGCATTTTCATAATCAAGTCCATTGGCGAAAGCATCTTCCCTGTTCCAGTTGCCGGACACATATTCGTACAGCGCCCACACTCAACACAGGCATATAGATCAATTAATTGCTTTTGATCAAAGTCTTCAATTTGGTTTTTTCCGAATTTCTCCACATCTTCCTCTTCGAAATTTATAGCTTGTAACTGCCCACGCTTATGTGTTGGACCAAGCCAAACATTCGCAGGTCCAGCAATTAAGTGAGCATGCTTTGATTGCGGAATATAAACGAGGAAAGTTAATAGAAACATCAAATGCATCCACCAGAAAACAAAGAATCCCGCTCCAGCCACTGTCGGTCCTAATCCTGCAAAAACAGTTGCAATTGTTGAAGCAATCGGTTCCGCCGCCCATGATACTGATTTATCTAACCAAATAATTTCCATCCCTTTGGCTAAAAGTTTGGAAATCATTAATCCCCCAATGAAAATTAGGACTAATCCAGCTTTGAAATTACGTTTTAGTCGAACTAACTTTTCAACATACCGACGATGAAACGCCCATACGACCGCAACTAAAATCATCACAACAACGATTTCCTGGAAAAACGTAAAGAACGGATACAACGGTCCTAACGGTAAGTGGTTCCCAGGAGCCAGACCTTTGATTATGACGTCAATGGCACTGAACTGAACGAGAAGAAATCCGTAGAAAAACATCACATGAATAATCCCACTCTTCTTATCCTTTAATAATTTCTTCTGACCGAAGACCATCGTCATCATGGCCTCCTTGCGTTCTTTCATCGTTAAGATAAATTCTGCTTTTTTTCCAAGCTTGATGTATTCCATCCGAGTCTTAACCAGTGATGCGAATAAGTACAACGCGTAACCGGTTACAAGAATGAACATGAGCCAATTAATCATAATCGGATTCATAAAAGCAACTCCTTTCAAATCAATCTATTTTTTGGCATCGAGAAGGAATGATGTCGATCATTTAAGGCTGACAGAGAGCTTTTCTTCTCAATAATTTCTTCACTAAACCTGCATTATTATAATTTTGATTATAGCATAGAAACTCATGAATGAATACTCATTCATAAATTAAATTTAATTTTTTTCTGCCCTTTGTTACTCTATACGTTTCCTGAGAATGACTTAAATTAATTCATTTTGGGAAACCTAAGAAAAACGCGTAGCGTCTTTTATTAACTACAGCGTCAGCTTCCACCGCCCCGAGTAGCACCTACGTAGTGCGTGTAGGTGCTACTCGATAGGAGGGTGGGCTTTCCTTGATACGCGCGGTGTGAAGGTAGCTGCCAATTATATAAATTATCTTTTAAAAAAGGGGCAATCTTATGAAACTTCTCTTGATACCATTCTTACTCATTGTTTGGATTTGTTTGGATCTCTTTTTCGGGTTGAAACGGCATCGTTCCAAAATAACGCCAATGGAAAACACTTTATATAAACAAAGCAATGTACAGTTTTTTACGCAAGGTGACAAATGGCTTGATCACCTTTTGCAGCAAACTGAAAAAGCTACCGATCATATTCATATGCAATTTTATATTTTCCGCGATGATAATATTGGGAAAAAACTAATTCATGAATTAAAAGAAAGTGCCAAGAAAGGTGTCACGGTTCGACTAACTGTCGATTGGTTGGCCCATAGCATTTCAAGAAAGGAACAAAAATCACTTAAAAAAGCGGGAGTTCAATTTGAAAAGTTAAACGCTCCCTCTTTTCCTTTCTTGTTCTACTCTATCAATGAGAGAAATCACCGAAAAATTGTCGTTATTGATGGGAAATATGGTTACGTTGGCGGTTATAATGTTGGAGATGAATATTTAGGGCGTGATCCCAAAAAGGGACGATGGCGAGATTATCACATGTTTCTCGAGGGAGCAGGTGTAGCAGACTTGCAACAATGTTTTTTTGCTGACTGGAACGAGGCTTCCGGTGAATCCGTTGATTTTGAAAAGACACTTTACCTTACTTCCCCTGAAGACACAATTCCGATGCGGATATTTTCCACGAATGGCGCCCATCTAGAACACATCATAGATGATGTCCTTGAAGACGCTCAATTTTCTGTGTTTATAGGGACGCCTTACTTTATTCCAGGAGAAAGGCTAAAGAACAAACTTGTCTCACTTGCAAAAAGAGGCGTGAAAATTCAAATTCTTATTCCTAAATATCCGGATCATCCTCTTGTAAAAGATGCCGCCTTTCCTTATATGCCGGAGCTTTTAGATGTTGGAGTAGAGTTTCGTCAATTTTATGAGGGATTTTATCATGCAAAAGTTGTCACCGTAGATGAACGCCTCATGTTTATCGGCACGGCTAATATCGATAAACGAAGCTTTCATATAAATAAGGAAATAAACACTGTGATATCGGATAAAGATTGGATCAAACCAGTTAAAGAAGAAATTGAAAAGGATTATTATGAAAGTGCAGAACCGATTACGATGAATACTATCAATAAGAGAACGTTGTTCGAGCGTTTGAAAGAAAAAATCGCTTCCGCAGTCTCCCTCTATTTATAACTATATGAAATGCCCAGGCGCTGAAACACCTAGGCATTTTTTTCGTGCGTACCAATGAATGTTTTGATAATTTCGTGCACAGCAGAAGATTTTTTTGTAGGCAATTGATGACCAACATCGTCAATTAGAACGACTTCCACCTCTCCGGTTACGTTTTCCGTAAACAAGTGTCGATAGTGGTGAACATAATCATCTCTCGTCCCATACATCAGAAGCAGCGGACAGGTGATTTTATGTAACCTCTTTGTTGCTGTGTATTCTAGCCCGATACGGTAATATTTTTCCAATACCGAGGCAGGAGTCAGGCGAACGTAATTCGATAGCTCCCGTTTATTTCGTTGATTTCGCTCGTGTGCAACCGCCAGTACATTGGAAACTACATTCATTTGTTTTGCCCTTGTTGCTAAAATACCAAGCTTGAATTCATTTCTTAAGAGAAAACTATTTACTTCGGGGAAGCCTCCCAATAATATGATGCCTCGTACTCGATTCGGGTATCTTATTGCTGCTTCTTGCACGATAGACCCTCCATTTGAGTATCCACAAAGATACGCCGAATTTACATTGGCCTCATCAAGCACACGAATGACATCATCCGCTAGAACAGACATTGTTAAAGGTTGTTCATCAATGCCACTTCGTCCATTTCCACGACAGTCCATCGTTATTACTTGATAAGATTCCGAAAGCCGATTCTTCTGGCGTCGGAATGTAACGTGGCCCATCGATGGCGGATGTACAAATAGGAGAGGAATTCCCTCCCCCTCCTTTTCAAAATATATGGCTGCTTTCTGTGACTGTTGTGTCCAACTCATGCGATCATCTCCTATCATCTCGTTCTTACAGTAATGATGGTAGGATATGTGCATTTTAACTTTTTATCCAACATTTCAAATCATATTTGCAGAGGGAATAGATCAAAACACCGTTTCATTGTTCTACTCCCGCTACAGACGACCGGACCTTCGTCCGTCACCCTCTAATGCTCTGTCATTTTTAAAACTATCCAAAAAAGGACACGGATACCCATTGGAATAATTTAAATCCCATATAGATACCGACAATACCCATAATACCCGGTAATGCAGGCGGAGCAGGGATCGGCAATTTGATCCACGCAAAAAGAAACCCTACTATCAGTCCAGCTATTATCGCTAATAGAATATCTTGCACTCTTCTCACCTTCTTTTGCTAGTCAGTTGATAAAACTAGGTTATGTATACTAACCAATTCTATCCTAACAGAAAGAGGTACGTACAACAATCATAGGAACAATCATAGGGACGGTTCTCTGCTTCATTAATTACTGGCAAGATACCGTTAACTGGCCTTGAAATAGATAAAGTTGCAAAAAGAACACTGTAAAAGTAGAATTCTACTTTTACAGTGTTCTTCACATTAAGTAATTAATTTTTTAGCGAGACGGGCTTTCCTTCGTCTATGGATTGATATAGAGATTCGATTACGGTCATATTCAATATTGTTTGCTCTGGAGTATAGGAAGGCTGTTTATTATCCAGGATTGCCTGTGAAAAGTGATCAATTTGCACTGTATATTGGTTCGCATCAAACGTTTCGACAGCTACGGTTTTCCCTGCACTATCCTTTAATATTACTTCACCTAGTCCATTGTTGGGATTTCCATCCGGACGAAAAGCATAAGGAACTTCGATGGAACCTTTTGTACCAACTACTTCATAACGATTCACATTTGCTTGTTCGAAGCTGCAGTCGATCACTGCTTGCTTGTTTTCAAAAGTTAGAATTCCCGTTGTTGACAGATCAACTTTTTTCTCAGGATGATGGTTGGCATGTCCAAATACTTGCACAGGCTCCTCTTCAAAAATAAAGCGGCTCGCATGAACGCAATAACAGCCGACATCAAATAAACTTCCGCCTCCAAGTTCAGAGTTCAAACGGATATTACCACTATTTACGTCCATTGAAAAAGAGAATGAGCCTCGGAACAGCTTTACCTCACCAATTTCCCCCTCGCCCAACCATTTCTTCACTTGGCTGTGTTGAGGATGAAACTGATACATAAAGGCTTCCATCCAAACTACGCCATTTTCTTTCGCCGCTGCATTCATTTCTTTCACTTCATCACTAGTAAGTGCTGCTGGTTTCTCCACGAGTACATGTTTTTTAGCTTGTACTGCTTCAATCAACCATTTTTTGTGTAAGCTGTTCGGTAAAGGAATATAAATTGCATCGATAGTTGGATCTTGAAGCAATTCTTTATACGAATCATACGACGTGTCAATTCCCCATCGTTTCGCTGTATCCGCTGCCTTTCCACTTTCACTTGCCACTGCTTTTAGCTCTGCTTGTTTTGCAAGTTTGATTGCTGGAACAAAGGCTGTCTCAGCTATTTTAGCAGAACTCAAAATTCCCCATTTTATCTTATTAGCCATAAATAATTCCTCCTTCTATTTTTAACTCTTTCTCCATTATACTTGAATCCTTAAAAAATGCAGAAAATGAAACCCCTTACTTTTTAGGTTAGAAGGTTTCCTCTTCTACATTCTTAAATTTTTGATACGCATTTATCACCGATTATCGCGTATCCTCCCATGTACCTCGCGCATTTCTCAGCCGCAATCGCTCATTACCATCTACCAAAACAAAAAATTGGGGGAAGGTCAAAAACGACCTTCCCCCGAACATCTATTTATTACATTTTCTCCGGTGCTTCAACACCCAGAATTTTGAGAGCATTTTGAAGCGTCATACGGACAGCATCCATTAGCGCAAGGCGCGCTTTTGTTAAGGATACGTCTTCACTAATTACTTTTTCAGCATTGTAGAAGCTGTGTAACGCTTGTGCCAATTCGTGCACATAGTTTGTCATTCGGTGTGGCGAACGGCGTTTTGCCGCATCCGCAATTGCTTCAGGGTATTCACCTAGTTTTTTCATTAAATCTTGTTCTTTTACTGCTACTAATCCCGTTAAGTCCACTTCCCTGTCAACTGTGATTCCTTTTTCTTCCGCCTGTCGCAGCATACTGCAAATTCTTGCATGAGCGTATTGCACATAGTAAACAGGGTTGTCATTGGACTGTGATTTAGCCAGGCTCAAGTCGAAATCAAGATGAGAATCCGCTGCTCTCATCGCAAAGAAATAACGGGTCGCATCGATGCCGACTTCTTCCATGAGTTCGCGCATCGTTACAGCCTTCCCGGTACGTTTACTCATTTTCACCTTTTCACCATTCTCGAAAAGGTTCACCATCTGAATGATTTGAACATCCAATTGATCTTTTTCATACCCAAGAGCTTGGATTGCCGCTCTCATTCGTGGAATATAACCGTGATGGTCTGCTCCCCAAATGTTAATCAATTCCTCAAAACCTCGAGCAAATTTATTTTTATGATAGGAAATATCTGGCATTAAATACGTGTAGGAACCATCGCTTTTTACGAGAACGCGATTTTTGTCATCCCCGTACTCCGTCGAACGGAACCATGTTGCTCCATCTTGATCAAATGTTTCGCCACGCTTCTTAAGATCCTCTAAGGCATCTGTTACTTTTCCATCTGTATAAAGAGACGTTTCAGAAAACCAGTTGTCAAAATGAACACGATAGTCGGCCAAGTCTGATTTAAGCTTATCCAGTTCCCGTTTTAACCCGTATTCCCGGAAGAAACCTCGTCGTTCCTCTTGATCAGAATCCTTGAAACGGTCCCCATAATTTTCAACGATCTCTTTGGCAAAACCAATGATATCCTTTCCTTGGTAACCATTCTCAGGCATCGCCGCCTCTTCCCCTATTTCTTGCAAGTATCTCGCTTCCAAGGAAAGGGTAAGGTTATCAATCTGGTTCCCAGCATCGTTGATATAATATTCACGAGCAACGTCATATCCTGCCTTTTCAAGAATATGGCACAAGGAGTCTCCTACCGCTGCCCCTCTTGCGTGTCCCAAATGAAGCGTGCCAGTTGGGTTTGCCGAAACAAACTCGACTTGGATTTTCTTTCCCTTGCCTATGTTTGTATTTCCGAATTTTTCTTTTTGCTCAAGAACCGTATGGACGATCTCCGTTAAATAGTCTTTTTTCATTACAAAGTTAATAAATCCCGGACCGGCAATATCAACCTTTTCTACTTTTGCAGCTTGATAATTAAAATTCGCTTCTATATCTTCTGCTATCATTTTTGGTGCCTTTTTAGCTATTTTTGCCAGTTGCATGGCCAGATTTGTTGCAAAATCTCCGTGTGTCTTATCTTTTGGTGTCTCGATGACGACATTCGGGATCTGATCTGCCGATGCTAAACCAGCCTTTACTGCGGATGCAATAAGTTCATTTTTTAAATTTTCTTTGAGTTGTTCTACTTGGCTCATCGTGCGTTAGACCTCCTTTATAGATACGTGCATATGATAGTTTCCTGTATTCGAGCTTTGCATGATTAGCTTGTACCGCAAATCAATATAGCCTTCCAGTTCCTGTTCATCCCAATGATAATCGAATTCCTTTGTGTCTGTGCTCATACTCATTGGACCAAAAGGGCTGTGATAGATTCCTTCTGTTTTTTGACCTGGAATAAAACGTTGATTCATTGAAATACCACCCTTGCGAAGGACGGACATTTCTCCTTTATGTAGTTTCACCGTTTGAACGGTTTGCTTATCTTTCTCTTCTTCTTTCGGTTCGTTAAAACGAAGGACTGTCTGCTGCCCGCGTTGAAACAACTGACCTTCTGCAGCCATCTGGTGAACTTCCTTTGCTTTTCCGTCACGAATGGTTGTCTTTACATTTACAGTAACATTGACTCCGTTTGAAGACATCGTTTTGTCATCCCCTATCCTTACCTTCCATACCTATAACCCCCTTAGTATATCGAACCAAGAGGGACAGGATCAAGCACTAGCTCTAAGTGGAAGGATGAGAGGGGTCGACGAGAGGGGTCAGACCCCCCATTATTTTACAAATCCCAGCAGCATCTCACGAATGAACTTACTTGCAGCTATCGCTGTCTGTTCAGAGGGATCATATGCAGGTACTACCTCGACGAGATCACACCCGACAACATTTATTTCTGAACCAGCAATCGCATGAATCGCTTCTAATAACTCCTTAGAAGCGATTCCGCCTGCTTCTGCCGTGCCTGTTCCAGGAGCAAATGCAGGATCTAGTACATCGATATCGATGGTGACATAAACAGGCCTGCCTGCTAATTCCGGTAACATCTTTTTTAATGGTTCTGCCACGTCAAATTTACTCATATGCATTCCTGATTCTTTTGCATATTGAAACTCTTCGCGCATGCCTGATCGTATTCCGAACGAGTAAACATTTTTAGGACCGATCAGCTCACATGCTTTACGAATCGGTGTCGAGTGCGAAAGAACTTCTCCCTCGTATTCCTCTCGCAGATCAGCATGAGCATCTATATGTATGACCGCTAACTCAGCATACTTTTTAAACATCGATCGAATCACCGGCCATGAAACAAGATGCTCCCCACCAAGACCAACAGGGAATTTCCCGTCTTTTAGCAGCTGCTCTGTATACGTTTCAATCATCTCGATACTTTTTCCGGCATTACCGAATGGTAAAAGCATATCTCCTGCATCGTGTACGTTTAAATCTTCCAAGTGTCTGTCCAAGTACACACTGTACTCTTCTAAACCAATCGATGCCTCCCTTATTCGGTTTGGTCCGAAGCGTGAGCCTGGACGGAAACTAACCGTATAATCCATTGGCATGCCGAATATGACGATATCACCATCGTTATAGGATTTATCGGCCATAATATACTTTCTTCCTGAATACCCCTCGTCAAAAAACATGGGCAATACCTCCTTTATTTCACTAAATCCGAGACAAACTTAGGCAGCGCAAAAGCAGCAAAGTGAATCTCATTCGTGTAATACTTCGTTTTTATATCATGGAAACGATTCGCTTTGACTTTCAATGGATCGTGTTTTTTAGACCCAATTGTAAATGTCCATAATCCACTTGGATATGTTGGGATATTCGCCGTGTAAAGTCGAGTAATTGGAAAGGTTTCACTTACATCTCGGTATGCATTCTGAATGATCTCCTGGTGAAACCAAGGGTTATCGGTTTGTGCGACAAGAATACCGTCTTTTTTCAATGCTTTGGAGATTCCTTCGTAAAAACCCTTTGAAAACAAGTTTACAGCAGGTCCCACCGGCTCTGTGGAATCAACCATAATGACGTCGTACTCGTTCTCACTTTCGGCAATATGCATGAAGCCATCTGCCACTTTGACTTCTACACGAGGGTCATCAAGACTGCCGGCAATAGAAGGTAAGTACTGCTTCGAATACTCAATTACTTTCCCATCGATATCTACTAATGTTGCTTTTTTTACTTCCGGATGCTTTAAAATCTCGCGGATCACTCCGCCGTCTCCCCCGCCAACTACAAGAACATCCTTTGGGTTCGGATGCGTGTGGAGTGGCACATGTGCAATCATTTCATGGTATACGAACTCATCTTTTTCCGTTGTCATGACCATGCCGTCAAGTAAAAGCATGTTTCCGAATTCCTCGGTTTCTACCATGTCCAACTGTTGAAAATCTGTCTTTTCACTCACATACGTTTGCTTAACCTTTGCTGTAATACCAAAGTTCTCTGTCTGTTTTTCTGTAAAC
The DNA here is from genome assembly GCF_002886185.1 of Salipaludibacillus neizhouensis. Lineage (GTDB taxonomy): Bacteria > Bacillota > Bacilli > Bacillales > Salisediminibacteriaceae > Salipaludibacillus > Salipaludibacillus neizhouensis. The sequence goes on along the minus strand of NZ_KZ614147.1, from coordinate 676,074 downwards.
CATATTCCCATTAACTTTCACCTCATTATATTGTTAGCTCTGTTAGTTTCGTTTTTATAGTTGGCCTGACGCTGAAAGTCTATGGACTGTCCGTCTATTGGCTACCGCTTTCGGTCGTATAAGTTACCGTTTTGAAAAAATGTACGTTAACAGAGATTTATGGCCTTGACTATTTCATTGATTTTGCAGGAAACGATACTCATTCACATTGTTCAAGATCTTATTATACGCTCTTAAATGATCTTCATTATGGTGCTGTTCACTTTCACTTTTTAAAAGATAAGAATTTTAAAATTGGCGGCTATGCCGTTTTTCTTATATGCTATCCTTCACTAAAGTCATGTATAATAGTATTGATTCAAAAAATTGATCGCTTTCCTAATTAAAAACCAACAGAAAAAGTATACTGCATGAAGTCAAAAATAGAAACTACTTTATCACGTATTTGTACTTGTTTAAAAGAATCCGTGCCTATTTTTATCTCAAAGCTTTCTAAAGTGCTTCAAATAACATATAAAAAAAGATTAGAAGAGGTGACTATGAGAAATTATAATATTACTAATCCTGCCGTTTTAGATGAGCTCGAAAAAATTAGTGTAGAAATAAATGCTAAACGAGAAGAGATTGTTCACTCTATTGCTCTTTTGGCGAATGATAAAGAAAATTACGATGTTAACGGAATTGTAACGAATGAGGAGCTTTTCAATATAAGACTTGAGTTTGTAGACCTTGCTGTCAAAACTTTTTATGGTGCGGAGAGCAAACTTTTGCTTGAAGAGTGGGCAAATAAACTGGGCGAATATGCGATTGTCCGAGGCGCAACCTTGCCTGCTATACTCCCCGTTACCAATCAGTATCGAAGAGTTATTTGGGAGCTGATTGAAAAAATGTCTGAAGAAAATGGACTATTGCCTGAAACTATCTTCAAGTCTTCTCTCATCTTAAATGGTATCGTAGACCGAGCGGCTAATACCTTTTCCGTCGCTTTTGTTAAACATCACGAGAAAAAAATTAATGAAACAAATGATTTCATCAAAGAAATGTCTGCCCCGATCGTTCCAATTTCCAAAGGAATTGCTGTCCTTCCTTTAGTCGGTCATTTGGATGAAGAGCGTTCTGCAGTGTTAATGGACACAACCGTAAATCAAATCGTTGATCATCAACTAGATGTTATCTTTATCGATCTTTCCGGTGTTTCTGTCATTGATACTTACGTTGCCAGAAGGTTATCTGACGTTATGAAGTTATTAAAAATCCTGGGGATTACCCCTATTCTAAGTGGTCTTCGCCCCGAGATGTCACAAACTATCGTTTCTTTAGGAATTGACCTTAAAGCTTTTAAAGTAGTTAGTAATCTTAAACAAGCGTTAATTGATTACGGAGTATGTAAAGACATCCGCTAATTTCGCGGATTCATGCTCCTATACGTTTCTAACCCCCTTGGGATCAAGGGGGTTTTTCTATGTCGTAACAACAAGAAATTATTTCCCCAAAAGCTCGTGTATAAGTCACCCCTATTTTAGGAAAACTATGGAAAAGGGGTCTGACCCCCCATATTTTGGAATTTAACTTGTACTTATAATAACTTTTTGACATACATATTCCGTTTTGGAAATAAATGGGGGGTCTGACCCCGAAAAGGAGGTGGGCGGCGATGGAATTGGCCACGAGGAAATCATATATGAAACGGAGACGTTTGATTCGTAAGTTTGTTTGGGGTTGCGTTTTATCCGTGTTTGGCGGTTTTATGGCGTTGAGTGCTCTTGTCATCTATGCCTATCAGATGGAGGCACCTTCTTTAAGTGTTCCGGAAACGACCGTCGTCTACGATGCAAATGGCGCAACGATCGGAGAATATCATAAAGGTGAGCAGCGTTACTGGGTACCTATAGACCATATGTCCGAGTCTATTGTAGAAGCGACACTCGCGATCGAGGACAGACGTTTTTACGATCATTATGGCTTTGATCCTATCCGAATTACCCGAGCAGTTATTGCTAACTTGCAAACCGGAACGAAGGGGCAAGGGGCAAGTACAATTACGCAGCAATATGCGCGAAACTTATTTTTGACACATGATAAAACATGGATGCGTAAATGGCAAGAGGCGCTGTACGCATTGCGGCTTGAACTTCATTATTCGAAAGAAGAAATATTGGAAGGTTACTTAAATACGATTTATTACGGCCATGGTGCCTACGGTGTAGAGGCTGCTTCCCTGCTTTACTTCCAAAAAAACGCAGAGGATCTCAGCTATAGTGAGGCCGCTCTTCTTGCCGGGATACCAAAAGGACCAAGTGTCTATTCCCCATATTTAAATGAGGATATGTCGATTGAACGCCAGCATGTTGTTCTAAACGCCATGGATGATGCAGAATATATCTCAGATGCACAAGCCACCAAGTATGAAAACGAAGTAATTTCTTTTTCTAAAGATATGGAAATCCACGGCACTCGTATCGCACCCTATTTTCAAGATGCTGTGCGAATGTGGCTTATAGAAGATCTCGGAATGGATGAATCAATGATTGACGGTGGTGGTCTAGATATTTATACGACCCTTGATTCCTCGATGCAGGAGAAAGCTGATGCTATTGTCGCTGAAGAAATGGCTCCCGACCATGCTTTGGAAACAGCCTTTGTAGCAATGGATCCACGGACAGGTAAAGTCAAGGCGCTTGTGGGTGGGAAAAATTACAAGGAAAGCTCCTTTAATCGGGCGACACAAGCTCGACGACATCCGGGTTCAGCAATGAAACCTTTTCTTTATTATGCTGCACTCGAACATGGTTTGAGTCCTAATTCCATGCTGAAAAGTGAAGAAACAACCTTTGTTTTTGATGAAGGACGCGAGGAGTATTCTCCTAGTAATTTTAATCATTCGTACGCAAATGATTACATTACAATGCTTCAGGCATTAGCTATTTCTGATAATATTTATGCGATGAAAACTCACTTTTTGTTAGGTTTCGAAGATTTAATTCATACTGCGAAAAGGTTCGGAATAGATAGCCCTTTGAAGCCAGCTCCTTCGTTAGCACTTGGTTCTGTTGACCTTGGCGTGCTGGAAATAACGAAAAGTTACAGTCCTTTGGCAAATGGAGGGTACGTGGTCAATCCTCAATTTGTTGAAAAAGTGATCGATCGAGATGAAAATGTGCTTTATGAAGCTAATGAAGAACCCGTTCTGGAATTAAATCCCGCCTACACGGCAGTGATGACGAATATGATGGAAGGAATGTTCGAACCCGAGCTAAGTACTAGCTATGGTGCAGTAACAGGAGGAAGCATTTCTGAAAGCTTTGATCGACCTGTAGCCGGAAAAAGTGGTTCTACTGATAAGGATAGCTGGATGATTGGATATGCACCACAGTTGTTAACCGGAGTATGGGTTGGATATGACGAGGCAATTCCATTAGAATCAGGAGATGCCAAACACTCCAAACAAATTTGGGCAAAATTTATGAAAGAATCGCTTGATGGAGAATTAAAATTAACCTTTCCTATTCCCGAAAACGTCGTGGAAGTGGAGATCAATCCATTTAATGGGCTGTTAGCAAACGAACATTGCCCATTAACAAGAAAAACACTGTTCTTTCATGGAACGGAACCAACAGAATATTGTCAGGCACCTGAGCAAGGATTAGACGAAACGGAACTGGAAGAAACTGATGACAAAATGGATGAAGAATACAAAAAAGACGAAGAAGAGAAAAAAGAAAAATGGCTCGATCGAATTTTTGATTGGTCGAGTTGATGAATAAAAATATAAGAAAAACGGCATAGCCGTCTTTTATTAAATACAGTGTGATCTTTAAAGCCACCATCATTTAAGCATCAGGGGCGAACTTCCCTTGATGCGTGTGGCGTAAAGATAGCTGTCAATTTTATAAATTTTTATCTCTATAAAAACAGACGAAGTGGGAATTGGGGTCCCTCCTCGTCTGCTTTTTTGTCTTAGCACTTCTGTGGGTGCGTGGCTTAAGTTTACAAAATAGTGGAAGCGGTAGCAATCTTATTTCGAATTGTTCACATTTTGTTCACAATATTTTTTACCCCTCACCGTGACTTCAGCGGGAAAAGACGATTCGAGCATCTCTGTTCGAAACGAAACAACAATTTCTAAAAAACAAGGCCACAACACAGAATCTCCCTTTCTCTGTGTTGTAGACCTTGTTTTAAAATTCCCTTTACTTGAAATGACACTACTTCTACTATCTAAAATCTCGTTTAAACGTTAGTTTCATACTTAAGAGCTAGTCAAATCCTCATTAAGTTGAGCATCTGCCCGCTCCCACATGCCTTCATCAAACGTCTGTAAAAAGTCTTTTAAAATAGCTTTTCCTTTATCATCCATTTGTGAGACGACAATTTTCCGTTTCAACGATTTATCCATGTTATTTACATGCTCCGGCATGCTTTTATAGCCTCGGCGAATTTCCCGGTCAACAATCATTTCACAAGCAGTTACACCAACATATGCCGGTCCACCTTCCATAGGTTCTACGGTCACCCACACAAGCCAGAACAAGTTTCCATTAGGGACTGCTTCTTTTTCTTTTAAAAACTTGATTCTTTTTTCTACAGCGCTCCGGGCATGTAATGCTCCCATATCAACAAATGCTTCTCCGCCTTCGACATCAACAAACACAGGAGTAATATTATTTAAGTTCAACGTCCCAACACCATAGCCGCCATGGCCATCGGTCGAATCGCCACTTAGAATATTAAAACTGGTGGACATCTTTTTTATCTTCTCATTTTTCTCTTTATCCTTTTCATTCATCAATAATCCCTCGCCTTCAATCATTCATTGAAACCTATTTCTAGTCTATCATACAACGTTTTTTCCATGTTTCAATAGCAAAGCGCATTCAGAGCACTGAGCGTAACGCGAAAGTACAAGTGACGCAAAAGTCAGACCGGTAAATTAAGAAAAACGGCATAGCCGTCTTTTATTAAAAGATTTAAACCGTCCTTCTAGAATGTTATCCTTTAGTGGGCTATACTAATCATCTAAAGAGAAAAGGAGAGATCAAATTATGCCAATCGTAACCGTTCAAATGTTAGAAGGTCGTTCGGACGATCAGAAACGTGACCTTGTAGAACAAGTGACAGAAGCTGTGTCGAATACTACAAAGGCACCTAAAGAAAAAATATCCGTAGTTATTGAAGAAATGTCTCCAGCAAACTATGGCGTCGCAGGCAAACGAGCAAGCGATCAATAAACCTTGCCAGTAGCACCTGACCAAAGCCAGATCGCAGGTGCTACACTCTATTCAACACCGCAAAAGTATTATTCCTTAGTCTTCCTATGTAAGCATAGGCTTTATCCACATCTTCCTGTGTATAATTCAGCTTTGCTTTCCAATTTGAAACCTTAGCTGTTACTTCCTCTCGAGACAACTCCTCGAAATAAAGCACTGTCGATACAAGCTCGAGAAACCGGATAGAATAACCGTTCATCTCTTGAAGAATTTCCGTTTCTTCGGGAAACCCCTCCGCCATAACCGAAAGAAATTCCCGCCCTTTATCCGATAGCTCATAGCGGTAATGCTGATATCCAGTCTGTTGCTCTTTCACTTCCGTTACGAATTCTAATTCACACATTTCCTCCACGCGAAGCGTAAGCTCTTCAGAATACGGACCATACATGTGGAACTGATATTTCTCATAAAAAGGGAAATCCATCTTTTTTGCTATATAAACGATCTTCTGCAGTTTCTTCCGTCCTTCAATTTCACCAGTTTGATTGATTAAAGCCATAATTTTGGCATGTTCATGTAACAAAGCTACCCCTCCTGATTTACCAGCAAAGCCATAATTCGTTGTTTCTCCTCGGGAAATTCCGTTTGATCCATTAACAAATCCTTAGGGTAATACAGCTTATGATCCGTCCGCTTTTTACCCGAAATCGATTCAACAAGATCCGATTCACGCGATAGTTCCCGCAGCTTTCCATCCGGCATTAATAAATGAATCGGCACCCGCTCGTCCTTCTCCCCTGCCCGATAAAAATCGTACGGCAAATCCGAGGATGAATCGATTACCAAATAATAATCCGGGTCGAGCCCGATTTTTTGATAAAGATCCCGTAACTCTTGCCAAATGACCATTTGCTTACTAGGATCACATTCCACATATTTAAATAAATGACGGTGCATGAAACGACTGCACAAATCCTTAAGAATGGAGTCTTCCTCTTCTTCCCATTCCTGAAAATAAAATAAAATGACCGATTCATCCATTTTCAAATAATCCCTTAATGTAACCTTTCCATTGAACATCGATAAAAAATGATGTGGCGTCAGTTTAAAAGCATAATCCTGAGCTAACAGCTCTTTCGCCCGATGCAGGATCTTACTCAAAATAACCTCCGCACTTCTTGTCACTGGATGAAAATACACCTGCCAGTACATCTGATAGCGACTCATGATGTAATCCTCTACAGCATGCATTCCGCTATGCTTAAATACCGCCTGGTCCTCATCCGCTCTCATTACCCGAAGAATTCGCTCCATATCAAACTGACCATAACTCACTCCCGTGTAAAACGCATCACGCAGCAAATAATCCATACGATCCGCATCAATCTGACTCGAAATAAGACTGACTAGCAGCTTATTATCATACGTTTTCGCAATCACATCCGCCACCTTTAACGGAAAATCATCATCCATTCTTCGCAGCACGCTATTTATTTCCGTGTCACCCAGGATAATTTCACGCGTCCACTTTTCATGATCCATATGAAAAATCTTCTCGAAAGAATGGGAAAATGGACCATGGCCAACATCATGCAGCAACGCCGATGCTAAACAAACCAACCGTTCATCCGCATCCCACTTTCCTTTTTTCTCCAAATTTTCAACCATCCTGCGCATAATCTCATACACACCAAGCGAATGATTAAAACGTGTATGCTCAGCACCATGAAAAGTCACATAAGTCGTTCCCAGCTGACGAATCCTCCGCAGCCGTTGGAATTCCTTCGTACCAATCAAGTCCCAAATCAACTCATCCCTCACATGAATATAACGGTGAACCGGATCCTTAAAAACCTTTTCTTCCTCAAGTTCTCCATCAGGTCTTCTCATATTATTTCGTTCCCCCCTCCGTAAAGACTGTTTATGTATTAAATACGTTGATTCAATTATACGTTACAGTGCTTGGGAAAATAAGGTTTAATTGTTTTAGTTCCTAAATCTTTTTGCCTTGCAAGGCTCATTCCGTTTATGTTTTTCTAATTTGTCTGCTGTTTTTCCCGCCCGCTACCGCAAGTTTTTCTCTTTGCGCATTCATTAAAATAAGCCAAACATTACCTCATTCGTTTTTTCACTTTTTCCAGCAATAGATCCTCATCGATGGCTGCAACTGGGCGATCGTTGACAAAAGTGAAAACTTTTTTTCTCCCAGGGCCACAATAGGATTGGCAACCTATCTCGATTTCAGCATCTGGATCTAGCTTTTTAAGCTTCGGGACTAATGTTTTAATGTTTGTGGCATCACAATCATCACAAATTAAAAATTTATTTGCCAAATTCTCCACGTCCTTTGAATACTACTGTTATCCTTAAATCATTTTACAGTCTCTATTGAGCCGATTGCAACGGCTATAGCGATAAATTATGTGAAGAAAATGTGATATAATTTTTCCATATGCGTTTAGCTTGTAGAGGAGTTTAGGAAATGGAAAATATTCAACCGTTACTTACCCGAAAAAACTGGCTTGTTCTCGATCAATCGGTCTCTGGTCTTGCAATGAATCCGATGTATTCTTTTGCCATGGATGATACATTGTGCCGCCGGATTTCAGAAATGCCCGAGACAGGAATTGCTCGGACGTGGGTGCACAATAAAACGATCGTGTTAGGGATTCAGGACAGTAGACTACCTTTTATAAACGAAGGAATTGCCTTTTTGAAAAAGCTAGGATACGAAGTTATTGTTCGTAATTCCGGCGGGTTGGCTGTTGTTCTTGATCCCGAGGTATTTAATTTATCCTTGATTTTTAAAGAGGATAGAGAGCTTACCATAGATCGCGGATATGATCTGATGGTGGCATTTACCCGCGCGTTACTCCATGAAGTTGCTGATGAAATTTTGGATGGGGAAATTAAAGAATCCTACTGTCCCGGGAGGTATGATTTAAGTATCGGAGGACGGAAATTCGCTGGTATTTCTCAACGGCGTTTACGTGGAGGTGTTGCGGTACAAATTTATCTTGCGGTTAGTGGAAGTGGTTTTGATCGGGCAGCTCTTATTCGAGAGTTTTATGATCGAAGTGTGCAAGATACAACGACCAAGTTTGACTATCCAAAAATTGAACCCGCTAAAATGGCTTCTCTTGAGGAGTTATCCAGTGCTCAGTATTCGATTGAATCGATCACCCATCGAATGCTGCTCCAACTAAAAGACTTAAGTTCCCACTTGGCTATGTACGAGCTTGATGAAAAAGGCTGGCAATTGTATGAAGAAAATATTGCGCGAATGTTAAAACGAAATGAAAAGCTTGCGGAGGACTAACGAAAGCTTCTGCTCATAGTTAGGGGTGTCTCAACGGTTAAATAACCTTTTGAGACACCCCTTTTTTTAAGAAATAATGTATGACTGCTATCTTTACGCCGCGCGTGTCAAGGGAAACCCACCCTTGACACTTAAATGATGGTGGCGAAAGATAACGATGTATTTAAGAAAAGACGCTACGCGTTTTTCTTAAGAAACACCCTTACTTTTACCGGTTTTTGGCTTAGGCGTTGCAGGTGCTCTTTTCTTCGCTGTCGTTTTGCCTGGCTTCTTCCTCGTTTTGTCTACCGAAGCCTGAAGTGCTGACATTAAATCGGTAACATTTGATTTAGCTGCCGGCTTCTTTGCATCGGTTGCTTCGACAGTGTCTTTACCAGCACGCTTCTCTTCAATTAATTCCAGTAAAGCAGAACGATACTCATCATGATACTTATCTGCTTCAAATGGAGTCGTTAATTGTTTGATCAACATAAGAGCCGTATCCAATTCTTTTTTACTGACGTTCTGATCATCTGGAAGCTGTAATTCTCCCGTTCCTCTTACTTCATCCGGGAAGTGAATCGTCTCCATAAGAAGGGTATTTTCATAAACACGGACAACGGCAAGCTGTTCTTTTGAACGAATGATAATTTTAGCTACACCAATCTTTCCCGAGTCTTTCAGAGCTTCTCTTAACAAGGCATATGCCTTGCCTCCACCATCGTTCGGCGCAAGAAAATAGCTTTTTTCAAAATATATAGGGTCGATTTCCTCAAGCTTTACAAAATCAATAATTTCCACGGACTTATCATCGTTTTCTTTCTTCAGCTTTTCTAAATCTTCGTCATCCAAGACGACAAATTTATTTTTTTCATACTCATACGCCTTCACGATATCATCGTTTGTTATTTCCTTTTCACAGCCAGGACAAACTTTTTCATATGAAATTGGCGTGTGACACTCTTTATGAAGCTGTCTCAATTTTAGATCTTTATTTTCTGTTGCAGCGTGGAGTTTCACCGGTATACTCACTAATCCGAAGCTGATGCTTCCTTTCCACATTGTATGCATGTACATTCACCTGCTTTTTATATTTTTATGCTGGTTTCTAACAAGCTGTTATTTACTTCCCACAGAGGTGCTGGAATTAGCAAATTCGAATTTCACGACCAGCTTTGATGTTCAAAGTGGTTACGCTTTTATAAAGAGAGAATTTATAAAATTGACAGCTACCTTCACACCGCAAGTATCAAGGGTAACCCACCCTTGATACTAAGATAGCGGTGGAAGCTGACGCTGTATTTAATAAAAGACGGCTATACCGTTTTTCTTATTAACTTGCAGGTTTTTGCTGTTTTTTATGCATGGTTGCTTATGAAATTGTTAAAAATAATCATGCTAAAGGAGGTTTTTCGTGAAACCAATGTTATTAACACCTGTCGAGGAGTTTCCTGAAACATCAGGGTGGATTTATGAAGCGAAGTATGATGGATTTCGATGTTTGCTGCATTGGCGTGAAAAAACACCTGAATTATCTAGCCGTAATGGTAAAAACTTAAATGCTAATTTCCCTGAGATTGTTCAGTTTTGTGAAAAAATGTATGAAGAAGTGAAGCCCTTCCTCCCTCTTTCGCTCGATGGCGAAATTGTATTTCTCCTTAATCCATGGCGCAGCAAATTCTCCGAGGTGCAACGCCGTGGCCGGATGAAAAGTAAAGATGTCATTTCAAAACATGCCGCTTCCTTTCCCTGCAAATATATTGCGTTCGATGTCTTAACTCTTAAGGGAGAATCTCTAAGGAATAAAACGTTACCATCCCGAAAAAAGCAGATGTCTTCTTTTTTTAAAAAAACTCATCTTCCTCATAAGGTTGATGCGCAGGATTCTCGCAGTTTGCAAGCAATCGAAGTTTTTAAAAACTGGGAAGAACTGTGGCATAATATTGTCGTCTATCATGGCGAAGGTGCAATCGCAAAAAGAAAAACGAGTACTTGGGAAAGTGGAAAACGTACAACACAGTGGCTGAAAAAAAAGCACTGGCGGATGATTACGGTAGCGCTGTCCACTTATAACCCTAAAAACGGATACTTTGATGGCGGCGTTTATGACGGTGAAAAATTTCTGGTCATTGTCCAGTTTAAACACGGTTTGGCTGAGGAAGAGGAAAAAACATTACGTACTTTATTTCAGAAAAACGGGGTGAAACAATCAGACGGTAGTTTCCACATCCCCCCATCTGTGTGTGCAAATATTGCCTGCATTGATTTTGACGGAAAGCATCTTCGCGAGCCAAGATTCCATTCCTTTCAATTTGAAACAGAACCTTCCTCCTGTTCTCGTAAGCAAATGGAGAAACAGCTTTTTGCGCTTCCGGAAACGGTTCCCATTACTAGTCCCGACAAACCTGTCTGGCCTGAACAAGAGATCCATAAAGATGACTATTTATTGTATTTACAACACATGTCACCTTATCTTTTACCATTTTTAAAGGATCGTCTCTTAACTGTTATACGATACCCTCATGGTGCCGATGGAGAGCTATTTTATCAAAAAAATTCTCCTGATTATGCGCCTGATTTTGTACAAACCGAAACGATAGACGAGATTGATTATATTATTTGTAACGAGTTAGAAACATTGTTGTGGCTAGGCAACCAGCTAGCGTTGGAATTTCATACGCCGTTTGAAACGATTGGTACTAGTTATCCGACTGAAATCGTCTTGGATTTGGATCCGCCTTCTATGAAGGAATTTTCCTTGGCTGTCGAAGCCGCAGTGAGGATGAAAGAGATATTTGATGAATTTCAGCTTGAATCATTCGTAAAAACTTCGGGCAGAAAGGGGCTTCAGCTTTACATTCCATTACCTGAAAGTGTTTTCAGCTATGAAGACACACGCATATTTACCTCGTTCGTCTGCAAATTTTTATGTGAACAGGAAGCCGATTGGTTTACGATCGAGCGAATGAAAAAGAACCGTGGTAATAGACTGTACTTGGATTACATTCAACATGATAAAGGAAAGACAATCATTACTCCTTATTCCCCACGAGGACATGAAGCCGGACTCATTGCTACACCCCTCTTCTGGCCTGAAGTGGATTCGGGATTAACTCCCTATTCGTTTACCCTCCCTGCAGTCATTGAGCGAGTTGCGATTGAAGGGGATCCTTTCCGATTGATGCGCCATGTTGATAACGAAGTAGCATTTAAGGAGGTTTTAGAAAAGTTGAGGGAGTTTTAGAAGATCGGCGAAAAACGCCTTCTCAAACTCCCTCATCCTCGCTTATACTCCCGTTTTCTTCCTGCTACTTTTGTAGGTGCTACGCCGGTAGCACCTACCGAATTTTCCGCTTCTCAAACTCCTTCATCCTCGCTTATACTCTCGTTTTCTTCCTGCTACTTTTGTAGGTGCTACGCCGGTAGCAATGTTTTCTGCGACGAGTAACCGCAGGAGCACCTACCACCTACAAATGACGAACGCCCACCACAAAAAGACAAATAACCCCCGCCGGCCTCTCGCCGACGGGGGTTATTTGTCTCTATTTACTCTGTCACACCTTGCATTGCTGTAATAAGTGCAAGCTTGTACACATCTTCTTCATTACAACCTCTGGAAAGGTCATTTACCGGTTGGTTTAACCCTTGGAGGATTGGACCAATTGCTTCGAACTCTCCTAATCGTTGGGCGATTTTATAGCCAATGTTGCCAGATTCCAAATTCGGGAAGATAAATGTATTTGCTTCTCCTTTAAGCGGAGAATCCGGTGCTTTTTTCATCGCAACAGATGGCACAAATGCAGCGTCGAATTGGAATTCACCATCTACGGTAAGATGAGGTGCTTTTTCTTGAACGATCTTGGTTGCCTCGATAACTTTTTCTGTTTCAGGACTAACAGCAGAACCTTTTGTTGAAAAACTAAGCATTGCTATTTTCGGATCGATACCAAATACTTTTGCCGTTTTTGCGGCTTCGACAGCGATCTCAGCAAGGTCATTACTATCTGGCGAAATATTAATCGCACAATCACCAAATATATAACGCTGATCTCCTTTAACCATGACGAACACGCCAGACGTCTTTTTCACGCCTTCTTTTGTTTTAATAATTTGAAGTGCCGGACGGACCGTATCGCCCGTTGAGTGAGCAGCCCCACTAACTAACCCAAGTGCTTTACCAACGTAAACAAGCATTGTTCCGAAATAATTTGGAGTTTTCAAGATTTTTTCTGCCTCTTCTTTTGTAGCTTTGCCTTTTCTACGTTTCACAAATGCTTCCACAAGTTCATCAAATTCCTCGTACGTTTCAGGGTCAATGACAGTAAGTGTGTCTGCTTCAAGATTCAAACTTGCAGCTTTCGAGAAAATTTCTTCTTTGTTACCAATCAGAATGGGTTTCAAGATTCCTTCCGCTTGCAACCGCACCGTTGCCTTTAATATTCTCTCATCTGTTCCCTCGGGAAAAACGATTGCTGGATTCTTGTCTTTTACATCCTCTGCTATTCCTTTAAACATATCGCTCACAGGAAAACCTCCTTTAATACTCTCTACCTTTTAGCATACTCTTTCTTTAGGTAAAAATAAATTATTCATGCGCTTCAAATTAAAGTTCTAATTTTCCAAAAAGTGTAATCGTTTCCTTCAATCATAAGGAAAATGATCCGTTTTAAAAAGGAGCTTTTATTAATATACCCTTCCTTCTCCAATCTTAAAAATCCTGATTGTTTCAAATCGATACTTCCTTCTCATTGCAATCTTCTTCCTTTTTTCAGTATAATGAATGAATAGTCACTCATTTTATTCGAACGTAATAAAAGGAAAGAATCAACTATTTCTTTACCTTGTCAAAATCTAAGGGGGATTTTATGCATTGCGAATCGTTATTTAAGCCGATTTCTATCAATGGTTTAGCTTTGAGAAGCAGAGTTATTATGGGTTCGATGCACGTTGGAATTGAAGGTCTTGAGAACGGGATTGAAAAGCTGACTGAGTTTTACAAGCTCCGGGCTAAACATGATGTTGGTCTGATTGTCACGGGTGGTGCTGCTGTGAATGCAGAAGGCAGCGGTGGCCATGACTTCATGACGATTTATGAAGAAGAGGATGTTCAACGATGGAAACCGTTGACGCAAGGCGTTCATGACGAAGGTGGCGCCATTGCCCTGCAATTATTTCATGCTGGCCGATATGCGTATAAAGCGAGTACTCAACTGGATCCGGTTGCCCCCTCTCCTCTTCAATCACCAATCAACCCTGATCAACCGAGGGAAATGACCGAGGAAGACATCAAACGAACGATTGAAGACTTTGCCCAAGGCGCACGCCGAGCGAAAGACGCCGGCTTTGATGCCGTGGAAATCATGGGTTCGGAAGGATATCTTATTAATCAATTCCTCTCCCCCGTTACCAATAAACGGACCGACAACTGGGGTGGCTCATTTGAAAATAGACTTCAATTTGCCTTGAAAATCACCGAAGCTGTCCGTCGCACGGTTGGACCCGACTATCCTGTTTTGTTTCGCATGTCAGGACTTGATTTAATTGAAGGAAGCACAACTGAAATGGAAACGCTTCACTTTGCAAAAAGAGTGGAGAAAGCTGGGGCAGATCTGCTCAACATCGGGATTGGCTGGCACGAATCTCGCGTACCTACTATTTCAATGAAAGTACCACGGATGAAATTCGTACCTGTTGCTGAGAAAATTGCTCAAGAAGTCGATATTCCCGTGGTAGCAAGCAATCGCATTAATGATCCGCAGGATGCAAATGACATTCTTGAGAAAGGAACAGTTCAATTAGTGTCGATGGCCCGTCCATTTTTAGCTGATCCTGCGATTGTCACAAAAGGAAGGGAAGGTCGTTTTGACGAGGTAAATACTTGTATTGCCTGTAACCAAGCCTGTCTTGACCATGTTTTTGAAGGAAAAGCTGCGACTTGCCTCGTAAACCCAGAGGCAGGACGTGAAACTGAACTTCTCATGATTCCAGCAAAAACGAAGAAGAACATTCTTATCATTGGTGCAGGGCCTGCAGGATTAGAAACAGCACGAGTTTCTGCTGAACGCGGACATTCTGTCACTATTGTAGATGAAAAAGATGAAATTGGCGGTCAACTCAATTATTCAAAACGAATTCCGGGAAAACAGGAATTCTACGAAACGTTACGTTATTACCGCATCCAATTAAAGCTACTAGGTGTCACCGTTAAGCTAGGAACACACCTTACTGGAGAAGACCCACTAATTAACCAAGCGGATGAAATTATTCTTTCTACAGGTATCGTTCCCCGTGTACCCGAAATTGATGGGGTGAATGATCCTAATATTATTTCCTACCGTCAAGTTTTTGAAGGAACTGCGAAGACTGGTGACAATGTTGTGATTATTGGTGGCGGCGGTATTGCATGCGATTTAGCGTTATTTTTAAAAGAAAAAGGCGTCTCATCGATCACGCTTTTACAACGAAGCAAGTCGTTTGCAAAAGGAATTGGCAAAACAACCCGGTGGGCAACGATCATGGAAATGAAGCAGAATGGCGTCCAAATGATTGGTGGAATCGACCATTATCACTGTATAGATGCCCATTCCGTTACGTATACGCTTGATGGCGAAAAGAAAATGATAAAAGCAGATACCGTTGTTCTCGCAGCTGGACAGCTGACTAATAATGATTTGGTTGAGAAACTTACTCAGCTAGGTAAACCGGTGCATATTATCGGCGGTGCCAAGGATGCACTTGGATTAGATGCGAAAAAAGCAATATACGACGGCGCTGTATTAGCACGAGCTTTATAAAAAATGCGTAGCGTCTTTGTTGATTTTCATTTATCGAAGAAATAACTCGAAAGAGCGTAGGCGGCGACTCCAGCGGGAAAAGCAATAGCTGAAGACCCCGGAGGATGGTCTTTGTCCGAGGGTAAGAAAGTATAAGATGACAGCTATCTTTACGCCACAAGTATCAAGGGAAACCCACCCTTGATACTTAAATGATGGTGGCTAAAAGATCACGCTGTATTTAATAAAAGACGGCTATGCCGTTTTTCTTAGAGGAGGCTGAAGCATTGCCCGCGGAAAGCGTCCGCCTAGAGTGGATTCGAGCTCCTCTGTTCGAAAGGAAACAACAGTCTCTAAAACTATAATTTTATAATCAAGGAGGAACTAATCATGAGTTTGAAACAAACTACCGTCCTTTATAATGTACAAGATGGTGTGGCGACGATTACTATGAATCGTCCACACGTAAAAAATGCGATAAACACAGAAATGCATGAGGAATTATACGAGGCCTTTTTAGCTGCCCGGAAAGATGGGGATGTAAAAGTCATTCTCCTCACTGGTATCGAAGGCTCCTTTTCTAGTGGTGCTGATCTAAAAAGTATTCCTGTAAAAGAGATGAAATCCTTTGATTACGGTGCGTATTTAGAAAGCACCTATAACAAACTCATCATGCTTATCGACAGCATAGAGAAACCAACCGTAGCTCACATGAACGGTACTGCTGTGGGGGCTGGTCTCAGTCTTGCCCTTGCCTGTGATTTCCGATTTGCCGATCCTGGTATTAAAATTGCCTTGAGTTTTCTGCATATAGGATTAACTCCTGATGCTGGTGCCTCCTATTTCTTACCGAGAATTATCGGGTTTGCTAAAGCTCTTGAATTAGCACTCGGTGACACAATCGATTCAGAAGAAGCCCTCCGCATTGGACTGATTCAGGACATAGGTCATCCGGAGAAACTTATTCATGCATTGACGCGTGTCCCTATGCCTGCCTACTCTTCCATGAAACAGAATATGAAAGCAGGAACAGTTTTGCCTCTAAGACAAGTGCTGGACGCTGAAGTAACCGCCCAACGTGCTGCCGGCAAATCAAAGGATCATCATCGTGCAATTCAAGCATTCCTAAAACGGTCGGTAACAAAATAAACCATTAAACTCTTAAAAGGAAAGTTTCTTTGCCTATGCCCCCATTTTGAATGTTGATATTCTTTCAGCACACCTTTTAAAGGCGTGCTGTTTGTTTTTCCAGTGTGTCCTAGTATAATAGGAGTTGTGATGAAATGAATGACGAGTGATCTTACATACATACTAAGAAATGGAGTGAATAAATATGGCAGAACCAGCAAAAACGTTAGATGGATGGTATTGCTTGCATGATTGCCGGAAGATGAATTGGACAGAGTGGAAAAAACTTTCCTCTGACAAGCGTGAATCGATCATGTCAGAATTTATGAAGCTGCTTGAAAAGTGGGATAAAACGCAAGCAAAGTTCGAAGGAAGTCATGGACTATATTCGATTCTTGGTCAAAAGGCCGACTTTATGATTTTTCTTTTAAGACCAACAATGGACGAGTTAATTGAACTGGAAACTGCTTTTAACAAAACACAATTGGCGGAATATACTGTTCCTACCTATTCCTATGTTTCTGTCGTGGAACTAAGTAATTATCTTCCTGCCGATAAGGATCCTGATCAAGACCCTGAAATTCAGGCTCGTTTGAAACCTATTTTACCAAAATGGAAATATGTTTGTTTCTATCCTATGGACAAGCGTCGTCAAGGAAATGATAATTGGTACATGCTGCCGATGGAAGAACGCCAAACAATGATGAGAAGCCATGGTATGATTGGTCGAAGCTATGCTGGAAAGGTACGCCAAATCATCTCTGGATCGGTTGGGTTAGACGACTGGGAGTGGGGAGTTACTTTGTTTGCACATGATGTATTGCAATTCAAGAAACTCGTATATGAAATGCGCTTTGACGAAGTGAGCGCTCGCTACAGTGAGTTTGGTTCCTTCTATGTTGGAACTATGTTAGATGACGATAAAATTAAACAGTTTTTGCATATATAAAAATTACAGCAAGTCTTTAATACGATAAGTTCGGTAACATCTTTTGTGGTACAAAAAATAAACTCTTTTAAAACCCGATTGCGAAACAATGCGCTCGGGTTTTTTATGTGCAATCTCACCGAAAGCTCTTTTTTGGGGACTTTTTTTTATGTCATAACTTGGGTGTCAGCACATACAATGTCTTTAGCATGGTTGTATTAAGGAGGTGTTGAAAATGGCTGTTATTAAAACACGTGAACGTGATATTGAACTGCTTGGTCGCTTAATGCGAGCAGAGGCAGAAGGCGAAGGGGAACTTGGGATGCTACAGGCGGGAAATACGATGGTAAACCGAGTTCGCGTTCCTTGTTTGGATTTTGAAAATATTACAGATGTTACAAAAATGGTATACCAGTCTCCTGGTGGGTTTGAAGCAACTCATAAAAGTTACTTTTATCAGCATGCACGAGAAAGAGATAAGCGTCTTGCTCGCAGACTGGTTCAAGGGGAACGATTCCATCCTGCTGAGTTTTCACTTTGGTTTTTCAGACCTGAAGGTGACTGCCCTGCTGAATGGTGGGGCCAGCCTAATACCGGGAGATATAAATTGCATTGTTTTTACTCCCCTCGAGTCGAAGATTGTGAGGATGTGTACAACGTCTACTAGAGTATGGTCAGGAAGAATTGTAAGTGAAAAAATAACAAAGAGGGAGTGACGATATGTATCCACAAGGAGGTTCTCCATATATGTCGAATGGGGCTTACAATGGATATCAAGGGGGTGGTTATCAAGCTGATAAGGCTTCTACTGCCGGTCAACAATATCCGCAACAGCAACAACAGCCTTACCTACCAGGTACACCGATGCCACCGCCACCAGCTTTCGCTCAACAGCAACCACAGCAGCAACAACCGTTTTCACCTGTTATAGATGTTCCGGGTCAACTTCCTCCTGAGCAGTCCTATATCGAAAATATACTACGCTTAAATCGCGGTAAAGTCGGTACTTTTTATATGACTTTCGAAAATAACGACAGATGGAACGCAAAAATTTTCAAGGGTGTCGTTGAAGCTGCTGGTCGTGACCATATCATTTTGAGCGATCCAGAAACGGGTAAACGATACTTACTCTTAATGGTGAACTTTGATTATGCCACGTTTGATGAGGAATTAGATTACGACTATCCTTTTAACGGAGCACAACAAGGCTTGTCGGCCTATCCACCGAGGTAAGATATAACTTTTTCACTAGCATTCTCGTTAGCACCTCGCTAGTAGTAGCACCTACACTAGTAGCACCTACGAATTTCGTGTAGGTGCTACTAGAAATGGTGCTACTAGAAATGGTGCTATTATTTAATTTATTCCATCCATGCGGCTGCGAATAAGAGCGCCCACCCGACTAGGAATGCTAAACCTCCAAGTGGCGTAATTGCTCCGAGAATTTTAATTCCTGTTAAACTTAGGGCATAAAGACTCCCCGAAAAAAGAATGATTCCAATCAAAAATGCCCAACCCGCTCCATGGACAAGCCCTGTAGCAGACAAATACTTTGTGAGGATGGCTACTGCAATTAAAGCCACCGCATGAATCATATGGTATTGGACGCCTGTTTCAAATGTTTTAAGGTAACCTGTCGCTTCGAGTTTGTCCTTCAAGGCATGTGCACCGAATGCACCCAGTGCAACGAATAAAAATGCATTTGCACTTCCTAATAGTAAAAATAACTTCATCATTCATTCTCCTTTTTACCACGCTTTATGCTGGATAATTTCTGTGTTTATTTCCCAAGAAAAGCATACCATATCTATTTATCAAATCGTAATTTTCATCATACTGTCTTTAATTTTTTCAAAAGCAACCACATTTAAAAAGCCTTTAAAAATCAAACAAACTGTCACTTTCCGGGTTATCTCCTCCGTCATATACAGTGCCGCTTTTCTTAGCGGAATGACTTTCCGGTGTTTGCTGATGTTCGGTTCTCTCCCCTTTTCGGCCATGAACATCGTTTACGGTTGCATGCTGAACCTTTGGGGCCGGTGCTTCTGTTTTCGTGTCGAGAAGAAGATCACAATACGTTTTTAGCACTTGAGCATGTTCTCGATATGTATTTTCGGAGGCGTTAACGGAAACCTTTAGCTTATCCAGCTCCTCTTCCATCTTTCTAATGACTACACTAGCAGGAATGTCCACAGACCTAGCCCCTTTCGTTTTATATTAGGTTAATTATACAACAATAATCGATAGTCAGAAAATCCTACCGGGTTTTGATGTACTAATTCATATGTATATTTCAACGAAACTTTACCATGTTTTTTTCAAGAATAAAAGAAAAAACCGACGAGTGCCGGTTTTAAGAAAAGCTTTACTTTATTTTCTTAAATCAATAAAAAGTATCGGTTCATTCATTATTTTTTCAAAACCTCTCCCAATCGGTGGATAAGATTAGATTCATACACATGAATTCCTTTACTGTCTACTTGTGCCACTTCTACCATAACCGAGGCTACGGAGGCACCTCTTACAGGTACATACTTTTCCAGCTTCCCTTTAAAAATGAAAGAAAGGGGTTTACTAACCACTTCAGCAGCTCTTTCCCCCGGTCGATTTTCGAATCTTTCTCCTGTAAGGAGCGATGGACGGAAAATATGTACCGATGGATGGTTAAGCATAAGGATCTGATCCTCCAGCGTGCCTTTAACTCGGCTGTAAAAGAAGCGTGAATTACGGGATGCTCCCATCGAAGAAACGAGAAGTATTTTATCTGCGCCTGCTTCCGTTGCATATTCTGCAATTCTCAGTGGATACGTATAGTCAACTTTTATAAATTGTTCTTGTGATTTTACCTTTTTCATCGTTGTCCCAATGGCAATAAAGACATCCGATACTTGGTCAAACAAATGCTTTTTTAGATCCAAGAAGTCAAAATCGATAATATGTTCCTTTACCTTGGGATGATCAGAAAATAATGATTTTGATCTAGTAAGAAGATGAATTTCTTCATACTTATTGCTTTTAATCAACTCTTTGACAATATGTCTGCCTACAAGTCCTGTAGCACCTACAACTAATGCCTGTTTCATATCCATCTCCTCCATTCTGTTACCTCCAATGTATCATGAACTGTCTGAAAAATGAAGAATACTATCCGAGGGGTCAGACCACCCATTATTTGGAAGTTGCCTTTTTATTTCATTTCCAATGGGATATAAACGGTGAATGTGGTGCCACCTTGCTCGATTGATTGAACGGTGATCGTACCACCCATTTCCTCGATAATACGATAACTTGTCGTAAGTCCTAAGCCTGTACCCGATTCCTTTGTTGTAAAAAATGGCGTACCTAGTTTTTGGAGCGTTTCACAACTCATCCCCGAACCACTATCTTTCACTGAGACCACTATTTGTTTCAGTTGATCGTCTAGACTGGAGCGAATTATCAAGTTACCTCCATCAGGCATTGCTTGAATAGCATTATTAAAAAGATTCATGAAAACTTGCTGTAACTTGTTCCTGTCGGCAAGAAGCTCTGGTAAATCCTTTTCAAAAAATACTTCTAGCTCGATATGATTATCATTCATATCTGACTGATGCAATGTCAAACAATTATTTAACAATTTCTCTATATCAATCGTTTCAAATTTCTTGATAGACTTCGGATTTGAGAGTTCCAAAAGTTCATTCATCAGTTTATTTACTCGATCAATTTCATCCCCAACGAGTTCGTAAAACTGTTCATTTCTCGAATTATCTCGTTCATTAAACAGTTGTATAAAACCTTTTATTGTCGTAAGAGGATTTTTGATTTCATGAGCAAATCCTGCAGCCATCTCTCCAACTACTTTTAGCCTTTCAGACCGAACCAACTCAAGTTCCATTTTCCGTTTTTCCGTCAGATCATTAAATATGATAAGCATTTCATCGTGTGCCTCACTATCTGGACCTGGCAAGCTAGTTATACTCAACAAATATGTTTGCATTTCTCCAGTATCTTCAGAGATAAAATCTATTTCATACTTGTCTTTCACTTCTCCATGCTCACTTAACTGATGAATATTCCCCTTTTCAACGATGTTTTTCATAGTTGGTGATTGCTCTATAAGAATGTCCAGTTCAACCCCAATCGCTTGTTCTTTTGAAAGAAGAAATGTCTTTTCACATTTTCTATTAAACAACGTTATTTTCTTGGTTTTCCGATTGATTGCTAGAACTCCACTATCTGTTGATTCCAAAACCACAGTTGATTTTTTATTCTTTTTTTCTCTTTCCTCTAACTGCTCTGTCATATGATCGAACGTTGCATTTAAATAATTGACTTCTTCATAGGCAGATACGTATTTTTGATTCTTTTTATTACCCTCTGCTAAGTTCTTCGTTGTCTCGACAAGTTGGTGAATAGGCAAAACAAGATATTGTGACAATTTATAAACGGCAAGTGTAATGACAATCAACATGATACTGAAAAACACCAAGTATTGGATAAGCAAGCTTCTTAATGGGGCATAGAGCTCTTCCCCATCTACTGCTACTCCTACATACCATTCATTATTAAAACCCGAAAATGTCTCTATTCTCGAGAAAGAGTGTACTTCCCCTCCTGCCACATTGACCATTCCCCTTTGATCGATAAGATCATTAACAGTCCCTTTCGATATTCCTTCCTGCTGAAAATAATTTGCATGGAAAATTTCCTCTGTATCGGGATGAGAAATAAAATTTCCATCATTGTTTAGTAAAAATGCATAGCCACCCCACCTTGTATCTTGCTGCTGATCTGTATGTTCTTCCAGCACTTGATAAAGGGAACCTAAATCGAATATAGGTGCGAGCACACTATGTAAATTTTGGTCCATATCGTAAACAGGTGATGCCATTGCAAGGGCGGGGGAGTCAATAAGTGAAGAATAATAAATATCTGAAATAACGATATTACCTTTCAGCGCCTCTTCAAACCAAGGACGTTCACTCAAGTCCTCTCCCAGCACACCTAATTCTGTTTCAACCGCTACCGTCCCATCTGTAGTTATATAAAGAGAATCAAAATATATGTTATGTATCATCAAGAATTTATACATCTGTTCCCTTATGTCCAGAGCCTCACTGTCCTGATCCATTAATACAGGATTATTGGCTAAAGTCTGTATGTCCTTCAATCGTTCCTCTAAAAACCTCGTTATCTCCACCGATAAACTTGTACTTTGAATCGCTAAAGACCGTTCAGCACTATTTGTTATTTCTTGTTTTTGAGCGTTATAACTAATGACCCCAACGATGATCATCGGAATAAAGGCTACTAGAATTAAAAATATCAGTAATTTTGACCGCAGTGTATGAAACATTTGAACTTCTCCTCGGTATTTCTTTTTGTCTCAAACACCATTATAAATTAAAAAAAGCGAGAATTGTGCAGAAAATTCGACATTTATCGCACTACCTATTTCTCTACCACAGCGATTCCCAATATATGGGGGGTCTGACCCCAAAAAGACCCCGCAAAGCGGGTGCTATTCGTGATCGTAATATTTATATAGGGCTTGAGTTCCTGAATTTCCCTCTCCGTCTTCTGCCAGTTGTTCATATAATTTCTTTGCCTGAATCAGACCTGGAGTATCCATTCCTAACTCTTTTGCTGAATCAATGGCGATTCCCATGTCCTTGATAAAGTGCTTAATATAAAAACCGGGTGCAAAGTCTCCAGCTATCATTCGTGGTGCTAATTTTGAAAGCGAAAAACTTCCCGCTGCTCCTGTTTGAATTGATGACAAGACTTTTTCTTGATCCAATCCAGCTTTTTTAGCATAAGCCATGGATTCACTTACACCCATCATCGTGCTAGCAATCGCTATTTGATTGGCCATTTTTGTGAATTGTCCAGCTCCTGCTTCACCTTGCAAAACAACATTTTCTCCCATTAATTTAAAAATAGGTTGCATATAGTCAAATACCACTTGTTCTCCACCGGCCATTATCGTTAGCTTTGCATCTCTCGCACCAATATCCCCACCGGAGACAGGAGCATCTAAACTATACATTCCTTTTTGTTTTGCTTCTTCAAATATCTCCTTTGCAAGAGCAGGGCTTGACGTCGTCATATCGATTATATACGTACCTTGCGAAGCATTCTCTAAAATCCCTTGAAGACCTAAGTATACTTCCCGGACATCAGTTGGATATCCCACCATTGTAATGACGACATCCACACTTTTCGCAAGCTCTGACACCGTTTCGCACCACTTGGCACCATTTTCAAGCAAGCCATTAGCCTTTGATTTTGTACGCGTATAAATAAAAAGTTCGTGACCACCTTTCATGAGATGATTGGCCATACTTTCTCCCATGACGCCTGTTCCAATAAATCCAATCCTTTGCTTCATAATGTACCGACTCCCTTTTCCAGAAAATTATAATTATCTTCCATAACCATGTAAGTCAATTCATCTTTTCTATCTTAAGCTATCTCATTTCTCTTCTACTAGGTGCACAGGTAATTTCCAGTCGATTTCCTCTTCTCCGATCTGCTGGAGAAATTTATTCGCTGTTGAAAATGGACGACTTCCGAAAAAACCACGACGTGCAGAAAAAGGACTAGGATGAGGACTTTTTATGACTAAATGATGATCATTTGTAATCCATTCTCCTTTTTTCTGTGCGTGTTTCCCCCATAAAATAAATACCACGGGTTTCTTTCGCTCGTTCAACCGTTGAATCACCTGATCTGTAAACAATTTCCACCCTTTCCCTTGGTGAGAATTCGGTGTTTGTTCTCTTACTGTCAATACATTGTTTAATAAAAGGATTCCCTCCCCTGCCCACTTTTGTAAATATCCATGCTGAGGGACAGGATACCCTAGATCATCATGAAGTTCTTTAAATATATTTTTCAGTGAGGGAGGAACTTTAACTCCCGCCTGCACAGAAAAACTCAATCCGTGAGCTTGACCAAAGCCATGGTACGGATCCTGACCAATAATAACCACCTTCGTGTTTTCAAACGACGTACTATGTAATGCATTGAAAATGTCATCCATCTGTGGAAAGATATTGTGAATTGCGTATTCCGCGTTTAAAAATTCCCTTAATTCAAGATAATAGCTTTTCTTAAACTCTTCACTTAATTGCTGCTTCCAATCATTTTTAAATGGGTTAGCCATGAGGATTCCCTCCTTTGTAATTGCGTTTGAACACCAAGACTTTTTATAGAGATCGTTATTTCAATCAAACCCGAGTTGCTTTAAGCTGAGTCCTATTTTATTATTTACCTATTAGGTATTCTTCTGCTACAAATAGTTAAATAGACCCAATTATACAAATGGAATTATCTCTACACCTTTATTTTACACTATTCCCCTTTAATTTTCTAGATAACTACATATACGAAAGGACTTTAGAAGTAATAAATCCGTTGACAATCCACCTCTTTCGTACTATATTTAGAACAACGATAGTGCTTTGAACCGAAGAGGAGGATCATAATAATGGCGAGATTATTAATAACTGATGATGCTGCGTTTATGAGAATGACATTAAAAAAAATGGTCACTGATGCTGGTTATGAAGTTGTTGCAGAAGCTGAAAATGGGCAACAAGCGATTGATTTATACCTAGAACATAAACCCGACTTAGTCACAATGGATATAACGATGCCCGAAATGAACGGCATTCAAGCTTTAGAAAAAATTAAAGCTTTGGATCCAAATGCTAAAGTTGTTATGTGCTCGGCAATGGGACAACAAAACATGGTTGTCGATGCGATTCAAAAAGGAGCCGTTGACTTTATTGTGAAGCCGTTTGATGAGCCTCGCATTAAGGAAGCCATTGAAAAAGCTCTAAAACGATAAATAGACGGATAAACTTAGATTAAGATGACTCCAAAAGATCTCTCTGATCTTTGGAGTCATCTTTTTACATTTATAAAACTCTGCTAATCCGCCAATTGATTTTTCACTTCATTCAAGGTTGGTAAGGCTGTCATCGCACCTTTTGTGGCTGCGGCAAGTCCACCGGAAACAGCAGCGAATCGCGTCATTTGTTCCAGATTATCCAACGTCAATTCTGAAACTGCCTTGTCGGTCTCATGAAGTTGATAGAGAATTGCCGAAACGAAAGCGTCTCCTGCGCCTGTTGTATCAACAGCTTTTACTTTCATCGCATTTACATGAACTTGATTCCCTTTTGCAAATATAAAGCTTCCTTCGGCTCCAAGTGTAATAAAGATAATTGGAATTTGATAGTCCTCCAGTTTTTTAACTCCTGCAACGATGTCATGTTCTCCAGTGATAAATTCTAATTCTTCTTCAGAAATTTTTAAAACATTTGCGTACCCTAACATGCTTTTAATTTCTCCACGCGCATGGTCTTCATTTTTCCATAGTCCTAAGCGTAGATTGGGATCATAAGAGACAATCAAGCCTTTTTCTTTTGCAAGTTTTACTGCTTTTATAGTGGCTGATTTCGCCGGTTCACTTATCAAACTAATCGACCCAAAATGAAGAAGGTTATGTGTTTCAAACAATGCTCTGTCCACATCTTCTTCTGTTAGAAAGCGATCTGCACTTGGATCTATGTAAAATTCAAAACTTCGCTCGCCCCCTTCTCCCAGAGTCACAAATACAACTCCTGTCCGAGCATCCTTCGTGAAAGTCATGTGAGAAGTATCCACACCATAACCGTTCAATGTATCCTTTAAAAACCGACCTAGCACATCGTCACCTATTTTACCTAAAAAAGTTGTTTTTGCGCCAAGTCGTGCTAGGCCTACCGCAACGTTTGCAGGTGCTCCACCGGGGCTTTTCTGAAAGATTTCATTCTTATCATCTAACGGGATGAAATCAATTAATGCTTCACCTAAACTTATAATACCTTTCCCCATTAAATTTCCTCCTTATTATTATCAAGTGTATCCACTTAGAATTTCTTCCATGTCTTCTCTTCATTATACTTATCCACACCTTTATCAACAACGGTAAAAACTATAATATAAATGCTGATTTCTTAGCGCCTATTTCTTTAACGATCGGAAGGGACTCCAATTCTATCGAGGAGGCTTGCGGATCATCCAAGGGAAGCTAATCGTAATTTTACAAACAACCTCTAATGATAACAATCCAACCAGATGGGTAATGATAGGCACTAAGTCATTTTTTTCTTTAGAACAGAGTTTACGAAAACAGCCAAAATAAAAGAGAGTATGTCAAAGTCAAAGACCTGACACCCCTCTAATTTTATGCTTCTCTTATCCGTTATTTATTTTAAAACGGTTTGTTTTCTCCTGAAGCTCTGTACTAAGATCATTGAGCTGTTCAGATGTTTTACCTACCGTCTCGATAGCTTTGGTTTGCTCTGCAGCTGATGCAGACACTTCCTCTGCGGTTGCAGCCGCCCCTTCGGAAACTAGTGCAATACTAGCCATCGCTTCAACTATCTGACTTTTTTGATCATTTACCCCGTTTAAATCCTTCGTTAGTTCTTCAAGAGATTGAGACAGCGTTTCAATATATTTAACGATCGATTGAAGAGATGCACCTGTATCTTCCACTGCTTGTTTTTGATCATTACTCATTCCATTAGCAGTGGTCATTGCATCTACGACTCTTTTCGTTTCTCCTTCGACTTCATCAAGAGTTCCACGGATTCTCCCTGTCGCGCTCATGGATTGTTCTGCTAGCTTTCTTACTTCATCTGCCACTACCGCAAATCCTTTTCCATGCTCTCCTGCTCTTGCCGCTTCAATACTGGCATTTAAAGCTAAAAGGTTGGTCTGATCAGCGAAGTCAGAGATAGTGTCGACAACAGAACCAATATCACTTACTTTTTTCATTAGCTGGTCAACTGCTTGATCAACATTAGAAAATACTTGACGAGTTGCCGACGTTCGATCTGTTAGCACATTCATTTGCGTTAGACCTTTTTCATTTGCCTTTCTGATATCCATCGATACTTTGTTCATTTGGTTCGTTTGTTCCGTTGCCCTTCCTACCTGACCAGACAAATGTTGCATTTGCTGATTCGCTTCTTCCATATCCTCGGCCTGTTTTGAAGCCCCTACAGCAACTTCGTTCACAGCAGAAGACATATCATCACTTGTCGCTAACGTCTCCTCGGAGACAGCACTTAGCTCCTCAGCCATTACTTTACAGTCACTAGCCGATCCTTGAATCGAGCCTACAAGATGTCTAAGCTCTTTACTCATTTCATTCACAGACACTCCAAGTTGACTAATTTCGTCTTTTCCTTTTACGTTAAGATCCTTGGAAAAATCCCCTTGCGCCATTTTTTTCACTTGATCATTTAAATGTTGTATCGGTTTGGTTAACTTATTTGCTACATAAAATGAAGCAATAAAAGCAAATATAACCGCTATGATAGACACAATAATAAATGTATTCCTCGTATTATCTAGCTCTGCGTACAGAAGATCATCGTTATATATAGACATGACTTTCCAGCCATAGCCGTCAATTTCATCGTAATAAATTGTTTCCCCATTATTTTTCAAAGAGCCTTTCGTATCGGTTGACTCCACTATTGCATTCAGTTGCGAATCTTCGGCCAAATTATTTCCAACTTGTGAGGGATCTCCATGAGCAATAATAACCCCTTCTGTATCAATAAGGGCTAATTGACCGCCATAACCAACCTCCTTAGATTCCAATAACGAAACCATTTCATCGAGTGACAAATCAACTGCCATAACCCCTAACACCTGATCAGAATCGGGGGTTGGTGTAATAGATTTTGCTGCCGTAATAACAAGCTCTTCAGTATCTGCATCTATATATGGAGATGTCCAAATAACTTCCCCAACGTTTGTGACTGCTTCCTCATACCATGGTCTCGTTCTCGGGTCATAATCTGCAGGCAATTCCAACATTGGTGTAGTCCTCATATCACCTTCTGCCGTACCATAGTATGTAGCCTGTGCCCCTTGCTCCTGATTCATAAAACTAGTATGAGCAGCTGTCAAACTAGTCCACAACTCTTCGTCTCCCTCTGTAATACTTCCTATTGTTCTATCATCCTCAGCCATCATCGCTATTATTGTATTAAATCTATGTAAGTAAGCTTGAATAAACTGATCAGCATCCTCCGTCGTTGCTGTCGCACTCTCTTCCACTGATGTTTCAATTCCTTCACCCAACTGATTATAAATAACGAAAGAAGTAACTAGCATCGTAAAAATTATAAGACCACCAGTAAAACTAATAAGTTTCCCTTTTACCGAACCCATCATGAAATACACCCCTATTTTCACATTACTTTATGACTACTTTTTATATTATGGATTACCTATCTTAATATAGCAAGACTTATTTTCGTCGGGTAAGAGTGATCTTTTGCATCCACCGTCATAGCTGATACAATGGGAATAGTGACGTTAAAGGATAGTAGGAAATGAACAAAATTCAAGATAACGAAACAAATTCTCCACTTCTATCATTCGTAATACTGAACATTATAAAAGATCTAACTAATGCTAATAAAGGGGTTGAACATAAAGATGAAACCAATTGATCCACAGCTCGTCCAAAACAATTTATCAAAACTAATAGGAAAAAACTTGTATATTCACCTTGAAACGACAAATGGTGCTTATGCTTCTCATCGTGATCAAAACTTTTTTTCAGCAGGAGCTTTTATTCGTAACGTTGAATTAACATTTACACAAGCGAAAATATCGGGAAATGGTCCTTATCGTATTGGTTTGGAACTCGAACAAGGTTGGGTTTACTCAGAAGGGTTAACTGATTGGGTAATTGATGATGAAAACCGACTGCTTTTTGCCGGGCATGATTCAGAGGGGAAATTAGCAATAGCTTTAGAATTAAGTGAAACACCATTTCCAAAATAAGAATAACTGCATTGCAGTCTTTTTTATTTAATTAGTTGTCTTGTTATCATCGAAGGTTGTTTGGAAGAATTACCGCTCACTTTCCGTGGATGATCCGCGAGCCTCCTCGAGCTAACAAACGCTCTGCGGGGTCTCGCTTGGATCATTCTTCCACAGGAGGCTCGCGGATTCTTCCAAACAAATTGTTGTAAAAGCAGTTTACATAACTGTTATTGTTTCTAAAAAGATCGAAGTAGCGAAGGCGGCGACTCCTGCGGGAAAGCAATAGCTGAAGACCCCCGCAGGGACCAACTTTCCCGAGGAGGCTGAAGCATTGCCCGCGGAAAGCGTCCGCCTAGAGCCGATTCGAGCCTCTCTGTACGATAGAAAACAACAGTTTGTTAAAAATACAATGATCGTCTTAGTTGCAACCAGCAAACAAATAGATAATATTATTTTAAAAGGAGTGTCACCCATGGAAAATCATGTTCTTGTAATCTTTCCACACCCTGATGACGAAGCATTTGGAGTAGCCGGAACTATTATC
Source organism: Salipaludibacillus neizhouensis (assembly GCF_002886185.1). Lineage (GTDB taxonomy): Bacteria > Bacillota > Bacilli > Bacillales > Salisediminibacteriaceae > Salipaludibacillus > Salipaludibacillus neizhouensis. The sequence continues at coordinate 646,367 of NZ_KZ614147.1, read as the reverse complement.
TCCCACACCAAAGCGGGGACACCTGTTACTTATGTGTGTTTAACCCTTGGTGAAATGGGCAGAAATATGGGGCGACCGCTAATTGCAAATAGAGAAACATTACCCGAAATACGAAAAAAGGAATTGGATGAGGCTTGTCGCCTTCTTGGTGTAACAGATTTGCGAAGACTCGGTATGCGTGATAAAACCGTGGAATTTGCTGATCAAATTGCTCTGGAAAACAGACTGTTTGATATCATCAAAGATGTCGATCCTTCCCTTGTCATTACTTTTTACCCAGGTTATGCTGTTCACCCCGATCACGATGCTACCGGAGCTGCAGTCATTCAAGCCATTCGAAGACTCTCTAAAGAGGAACGACCAACCGTCCATGCAATCGCCTTTTCAGAAGGTTCCGAGGAAGTGATTGGCGCGCCTGATGTTCGCTTGGATATCTCTGCCTACCTGGAGCAAAAAATGAAAGTAATCGACGCTCACCGATCTCAAACGGCAGGAGTAGTGGATGCAATGAAAGAGCAATTTTCTTCAGAGGACGAAACGATAAAACAACGATTAAACAGTGAGTATTTTTGGACGTACCCAATCAACGAAGACAATTAAGCATTGTAGTCTTTAATAAAACTTAGTGTCTTTTTTTCTATTTTGTTGCTATATTATCACGGAAAGTTGTTTGGCAGAATTACCGCTCCCCTTTCCGTGGATGATCTACGAGCCTCTCCGTTCGACGAAAAAAACATTTTCTGAAAAACGGTAATTTTATAAAATTACCTTATAAAAAAAGGGTGTCATAAAAGGTCAAGAAAACCTTCTATGACACCCTCTCTCATTATAACGAGTTATTTTTCTTCATCTTATCGTACTTATATGGAAGTGATTTTCCACTTTTCTTTAAAAGTAACGCTTCGACTTTCACCGGAGAAGAAACATAGAACTGGAACATCCGATGTTTATTAGGAAACTTCACCGTTAACTCTAATATTTGCCCATCAAATTCATGACGCACAATTTTATTTGTGTCAATTACCGTCTTAATGTTGCTTAATAAAGGAACAAAGATTAGAAAGGTCTTCGTAACTACCAGAAATCCTTTTTGATCTCTCCCATATCGTAACGCATCCAGTACTAATTCTGCATTTTCCTTCGCTATACTTTTCGCTTTACTCTTTACAATTTCTCTCACGATTAAATCATATCCAACCGTGAATAAAAGTGCTAACACAATGCTTATCGTCGTAAGTAGCATATCGCCAGGCCATAATACTAATGGACCCAACAGTCCTAAGAAGAGCCAAGCCATAATATAACGAGTATATTTACCTGCAAATGGTCTTGTATGCTTTACCATTTATAATCACCCCTTCATTTTGATAGTCGAATTCACCCACTCCTTCTTCCTGTTGTTATTAGTATGATTTTCCTAGCTTATTATGAGTAGATTATTCAGAGTTCTCATGAAATCGGATCAGGTCTCCGTAAATGATTTTATCGGAATAAATAAGTTCATTTTGCCCTCGATCATAAGCACTGGTGCAACTTTCCATTGCCAGAACTGAACCGTCCACAGCATCAAAACAAGTATCCTTCGTATAGATGATCTCATCTGTGATGACGGATCCATCTCGCTGGACAACGAAATCATCACGTTTTTCGGCCAGAAGATCCCTGCCAAACATCACATGCTCGTCCTCGGATATCCCCAGTAAATTTACTAACGTTGGCATCACATCAATTTGTCCACCAACGGTATCAATTGTTTTGCCTTCTAAGCCTGGAACGTGAATAATAACTGGCACTCGATCTAATTTCCGTGCTTTATCATCTGTTATTTCATATCCTACAAATTCCGACAATTCCTCATAATGACTCTCGGCTATCCCGTAATGATCCCCATATATCACGAAAATTGTATTTTCGTAAAGACCCGTTTCCTTCATTTCTTCAAACATTACACGCATTGCTTCATCGGTATACCTGACCGTAGGAAAATAGCGGCTAACAATGTCACTCTCTGATTCAAAAGGATCTATATATTGGTCTTCAGGATCCAATTCATAAGGAAAATGATTTGTCAGCGTTAATAATGTAGCGAAAAATGGTTGTGGTGCCTGTTTTAAGTATTTCATGGACTGTTCAATAAAATCAATGTCTTTTAAGCCCCATCCCACCGAGTTTTCCTCTGTCACATCGTAAGAGTCAATATCATAGTAGCGTTCATATCCTAAGTTTTGGTACATCACATTTCGATTATAGAAGGTCTCATCATTTGCATGATAGGAAGCTGTAAAATAACCTTTGTCATTCAGACCACGTTGCAGAGGTGCATACTCATTTTCTGCGTGTGTATGGAAAACTGCGCCCCTTCCGAGGGGATACATGGAGTTACTCATCATAAATTCTGTATCTGATGTTTTTCCTTGGCCACTCTGGTCATATATATTTTCAAAGTAAAAGCTGTCTTCGATGAGGTCATTTAAAAATGGGGTTATTTCATCGCCATTCTCCATTGTTTCATTAATCACAAAGCTCTCCACGGATTCCATCGATACCATCACCACATTCATACCTTCGGCTACACCAGATAACTCCGCATTAGGTTCAACATGATACTTATCTAAATGGTCTTCAATCAAGTCCCAGTCATCACGATCAGCAAATGCTGTTTGACTATTCGTCGTTAAGTGCAGATAGGCATCATACACATAGAAATTATAAACACCTAAATTTTTAATAATTTGGTCTCGATTAAATGTATCGGTTTCTTTATTAGTGCTGTCCAATTGGCCGCCTGCAATAATCGTCGCCACCACTAAAGCGATGAGCGCATATTTTGATTTGCTTTTTTTGAATATTGCCTTATTAACAGGTAAGAAGTTTGGCTTTTTCACCATAAATATTCCTATTACAACGAGATCAAGAAAAAATAACATATCATAGCCATTTACTAATTCCAAAACACTTGTACTTAAGTCTCCTGCATTTCCACTCATGACGAGCATAGGAAGTGTAATAATATCGGTAAATTCACGGTAATAAACAGCGTTGGAATACAAAATAATCGTCAGGAATAAACTAACGATAAAATAATATGGCCTCTGGCGGCTCGTCTTCAGAAGTAAGCCAAGGCTAAATACCACTAGAAGAAATGCAAGGGGATTTACTGCAAAAATAAGCGCTTCTAAAAATTGATTTATCGTCAAATCAAAAGTAAGACTTGAAACAACAAATGTTTTTAGCCAGAGGATCCCAAGGCAAAACCACATGAATTTATGTTGTTGATAAAAATTAATCATGTTTGCCAATCCTCTCACATTTTCATTAGTATAAATAAATAAGTAATTCCATATAACTGGATATAGATATTACTATTATATGGCAATACGGCTCCTTACTCAATAATAATGAACGATCTTACAAGGTTTTAGAGAATTAAATGCTTCCCTTTATATACCCTTCTTTTCGGACAATAACACCTTGTTTTTCAAATCATTTTATTTCGGATCTCTAAGTTTCAATCTATTCTCAAAGCTGTTAAACTATTCGTGATACGAAAGAAAGAAAGGAAGATGACGATATGACAACACAAAATTTCGATGAAAAATTAGAAAAATACGCCGAACTAACTGTTAAAGTTGGGGTAAATATTCAAGAAGGTCAAACATTGGTCATAAACGGACCAGTAGGAGGTGCAGAATTTGTTCGTCTAGTTGCTAAAAAAGCCTATGAAGCCGGTGCAAAGCACGTTCATGTTGAATGGAACGATGATGATCTTGCTCGACTTCGCTATGACCTCGCTCCATTTGAAGCTTTCAAAGAATTTCCTGTATGGAAAGCTAAAGGATTTGAGGAAATGGCCGAGAATGGTGCAGCTTTCATGACCATTAAATCAACTGATCCGGATTTATTAAAAGGAGTAGATGGCGAAAAAATCGCAGCTGCAAACAAAGCTTCAGGCCAAGCAATGAACACGTTCCGGAGCTACATACAATCTGATAAAGTCAGCTGGCTCGTTGTCTCCGCCCCCTCTAAACCGTGGGCAGCAAAAGTCTTCCCGGATACACCTGAAGAAGAACAGGTACCAAAGCTTTGGGAAGCAATATTTGAGACGGTACGTATAAACACAGCTGATCCTGTTGCCGAATGGAAAAAACATGATAAAACATTACAGGATCGGGCCATATTTTTAAACGAGAAAAATTATAAAAAACTTCATTATAAAGCACCGGGAACAGATTTAACTATTGAACTACCTGAAAACCATATTTGGTTAGGTGGCGGAGGTCCTAGTCAAGACGGGGTTCACTTTGTTGCTAATATGCCAACAGAAGAAGTCTTTACTGCTCCGAAAAGAGACGGGGTTCATGGTACGATTAAAAATACAAAACCTTTGAATTTCGGCGGAAATGTGATCGATAACTTTACACTTACATTTAAAGACGGTAAGGTCGTTGATTTTTCAGCAGAAGAAGGCGAAGAAACACTCAAACATTTACTGGATACTGATGAGGGAGCATCACGATTAGGTGAAGTAGCTCTTGTCCCGCACAGCTCCCCTATCTCCCAATCAGGTATTCTTTTCTATAATACATTATATGACGAGAATGCCTCGAACCACATTGCGTTCGGAAGTGCGTATTCCACGTGTTTGAAAGACGGTGCACAAATGACGAGCGAGGAACTGAAAAACGCTGGGTTAAATACAAGCATTACACACGTTGATTTCATGGTCGGTTCCGACGACATGGATATTGACGGTGAATCAGCAGATGGAACGACTGAACCGGTTTTCCGCAAAGGCGAATGGACAATATAACAAGAAATTTCCTAATCTTTCGTTTAAATTTGAAAATTCCTAAAGTAGAATTTTGTAAGAAAATCTAACTCGGAAATTTTCTGAGTTAGATTTTTTTCTTTTCACCTCTATTAGATATTTTCTGACAAACTAATGTTGATATATGGCGGTTTCTATCACTTTGAATCTGACGATTTAGCCGCATGCTTCGTTTTTTCTTCAATAGTTATCATAATAGTCTAAAAAATTTGTTTCTTTTTATGTCTTTTTTTGAATATAATGGGTTTAAGACTAGCCTTCCTGGTTAATACCGAAGCATGTCTTTAGAAAACAAAAGGGGGTATTCATTTGCAGGATTGGTTAACAGAAACAATAGGAGCAATTAGTAATATTGTTTGGGGCGTCCCCACACTTATTTTAATTGTAGGTACAGGGCTCTATTTAACACTCCGGCTCGGTTTTTTACAATTTCGGACTTTACCGTATGCGCTAAAGCTCGCCTTCAGTCCAGAAAAGAAGGATGAAAAATCTGAAGGAGATATCTCTCACTATCAGGCACTCACAACCGCTTTAGCCGCAACCATCGGAACAGGAAACATTGCTGGTGTTGCTACCGCAGTTGTATTGGGTGGACCTGGTGCAGTCTTTTGGATGTGGATTTCCGCACTTTTGGGAATGGCAACAAAGTATGCTGAAGCCATTCTTGCTGTGAAATATCGTGTAAAAAACAAGCACGGAGAGTATTCCGGCGGACCGATGTACTACATTGAAAAAGGACTTAAATTAAAATGGTTAGCCGTTATCTTTGCTATTTTTGGTGCGGTTGCAGCTTTTGGAATTGGAAACATGGTTCAATCCAATTCCGTCTCAGGGGCATTGTCCGAAACATTTAACATCAATCCGTGGATTACAGGAATTATTCTTACAGTTTTATCGGCATTCGTAATACTTGGAGGAATTAAAGCAATAGGTAGAGTTACTGCGTATGTCGTTCCAGCAATGGCCTTATTTTATGTAATAGCAGGTCTTATTATTATGATTCTTAACTGGGACCTCGTTCCTTCAGCTGTTGGCCTCATTTTTTCTGATGCTTTTACAGGTCAAGCCGTCGCTGGTGGTGCTATCGGAGCCGTCATCCGTTGGGGTGTCGCTCGTGGTGTCTTCTCAAACGAAGCTGGTCTTGGTTCTGCACCAATTGCAGCTGCTGCTGCTAGAACAGACTATCCTGGCCGACAAGCGCTCGTTTCGATGACACAAGTATTTATTGATACAATTATTGTTTGTTCGATCACAGGAATTACGATTGTTATGGGGAACATGTACTTGGATGGTATTGAGGGAGCTGCGCTTACCTCGGCTACCTTTGAGTTCTTCCTAGGACCTATCGGTGGTATTATTGTTGCGATCGGGTTAACATTCTTCGCATTCTCCACGATCCTTGGTTGGTCTTATTACGGAGAGAAATGTTTCAGCTATCTGTTTAGTGATGATTTCATTAAGTACTATCGTATTGCTTTTGTTCTTGCAATATTCGTAGGTGCAGTAGCTCAACTAGACCTCGTTTGGGGTATTGCCGATGTCATGAACGGACTTATGGCAATTCCGAACTTAATTGGACTTATTGGTCTATCAGGTGTTGTTGTATCCGAAACGAATAAATTCTTGAAAGTAGCACGAGAGGAAAAACAAAGAAAGCTTTCTTCTGGAAGCTAAGTAAAAGGCTCCCAGATTTGTTGAGGGGCACTGAAAAGTTGGTTTTAAACTTTTCAGTGCCCCTTTTTCATGAAAGATTAATGCCTAAGCATCTTTTAAGAAGCCTTTCTTATCCTTACAGAGATATAGAGAAAGGAAACCACTTCCAAATAAATTTCCACACATTCCCACCCTCCTTTTAATATTTCAATTCTTTAACAACATTCAGTTGTTATTCGACTCAAAATGCTGTATTTTAATTAGAGGAGACGGTTATTTATTCACCGTTCTACTAATTACTTAAGTATTGAGGCGATGTAACATGACAGAGAAACACCCATCACAACAACACTCTTCCTATGCCGCTTGGAAATTCATCATTCCTTCCATTATTGGTATCGGTCTTTTTATGGCTCCAATCCCAGTAGATGAGGGGATCACAATTCCAATCGCTCTATTGGCAGGCGCATTGGAATCGGCATTAGTCAATTTTCTGCCTGCAATTATCACTGCAATTATCTTAATCAGTTTTATAGGTTCTATTATTCATAAAGGATTTCGACCGCATTTTTTAGATAGCCGATCTTTCTTCAAGAACTTATTTGATGTGTCTCATTTTTGGGTTATTGTCAGGTTTCTCGCGAGTATCTTTGCGACCATGACACTGTTCCAAATTGGACCGGAATTTATCTATTCCGATGTTACCGGCGGATTGTTATTACGTGATCTTCTTCCGTTATTATTCACCATCTTTTTCTTTGCAGGACTTTTCCTCCCACTTCTATTAAACTTCGGTCTATTAGAGTTTTTCGGAACTTTGCTGCAAAAAATTATGCGACCTTTATTCACATTGCCGGGTCGCTCCTCTATTGATTCCCTGACCTCCTGGCTTGGAGATGGAACGATAGGTGTTATATTAACGAACAAACAGTACGAAGAAGGATTTTATTCTAAACGTGAAGCTGCGATTATAGGTACAACCTTTTCCGTTGTTTCCATCACGTTCTCATTAGCTGTAATTGAACAAGTTCGTTTAGAGCATATGTTTATTCCGTTTTATTTAACGGTCATTTTTGCTGGAATTGTCACTGCACTAATCATGCCAAGAATTCCACCACTATCACGGAAGCCACAAACCTATGCAAATGGTCAATCAAACCAGTTAGACGAATCACTTCCTGAAGAATATAAAAAGAAAAGCTTCCCTTCCATCCGCTATGGTTTTGCGAATGCAAAAAAACGAGCGGATCAAAACGCAGGCCCGGGTAAGTTTCTTCAGGACGGTATAAAGAATATTCTTGATATGTGGTTAGGTGTTGCACCTGTCGTCATGGCATTCGGAACGATCGCTGTCATTATTGCTGAATTTACTCCCGTGTTCACATGGCTCGGAACACCGTTTGTACCAATTCTCGAGCTAATGCAAATTCCTGAAGCTCAAGCTGCTTCGGAGACGCTCATTGTCGGATTCGCAGATATGTTCCTCCCTGCGATCTTTGCAACTGATATCGAAAGTGAAATGACGAGATTCATTATTGCCTGCGTTTCCGTGACACAGCTCATCTATTTGTCCGAGGTCGGCGGCGTGCTTCTCGGCTCAAAGATACCAATCAATTTAAAAGATTTATTTATAATATTCTTAGAAAGAACCATCATTTCCTTACCAATAATCACGGTCATTGCTCATATTATTTTTTAATAGGGTTATTTTAAAACTTTGATTGAATGTAGAAACGATCGAAAAAGCGAAGACTCTAGGAAAACAAAAAAGGGTACTGAAAAAGTCGGTTTTTACTTTTTCAGTACCCTTTTGATGCAATGATGGAAGCTTCCGCAGTTTTTTAAGCCTATTTATTATGAGCACCTTTCTCCTAATGGGTGCTCGGAAAGCGAAGCCCTCAAGCGGATCTCAAATACATCTTGCCTTGGGTTTATAAACAATCTCTATGAAAACAAACCCTAATATACCCCAAGCAAAACCTATTCTGAACTTGAAATAATGGATATTTCTACTTTTGTTTTATAATGAGGATTATAATTCTAAGAAAGTTGTGCATATTTACGAGGCGTAAAACAGATAATTATGATGTAACCTCTTCGGAGAGTCCTCTCAAAACAGTTTGCTCTTCGTAATTTTACATTTATTGAGATGCCCATTTGTTCGGTAATAATAATTTGGAGGGACTTTTTATGATTGGCTTAATTATTAAGATATTTGTTTGCCCGATAACTGTAATGATAGCTTGGTTAATATTCCCCAATGTCGAATACTCTACGATATATCAACCAATTATTGTAGGTCTGATTTTAGCGTTTTCCGCTCATGTGATGGAAGTATTTATTCTTAAAAAAGGTACCTTTTGGTTAAGTGCAATCCTCGATTTCATTGCAGCAACGGTTATTGTTTATGTAGTGTCGTTTTTCCAAGTTGCCCAAGTAACATTTTTCGGGGCAATATTAACAGCAGTTTTGCTTTCTGTGACTGAACTCGTTCAACACAATTGGTTAATCAAATCCGGTAGAACCGAAAAATCCCCTAATCCAACATAGGAAAAACGCAAATCATATCTTATAAATTTTGTTGCTTTATTAGTATGGAGCGTTGTTTGGAAAAATTACTGCTCCCTTGGATCATTCTTGAGGGCCGTGAAAAAGTCGATTTACACTTTTTCACGGCCCTCGTATTCTTCCACAATGAAATACAAAAAGTTATGAAATATTGCCTTTGTTAAACATAGGGAAATGATGTTACAAACTTCGATCTATTTTTACATAAAATGGAACAATAAAAACAAAAGTGAAGGAGAAGAAGCGCAATCGTATTTTAACCCGGTGAGTGCATCACCCTAAATGTGAAAAGAAGGTGTTCCAAAAGATCTTTTTGACCTTTTGAAACACCTTCTGTTTACTTTTTCTTTGCAATGACCTCAACTTCAACCAAGGCATTTTTAGGCATACGAGCAACTTCCACAGCACTTCTAGCTGGATATGGCTCCTCTAAATAAGAGGCGTAAATTTCATTCACCTTCGCAAAGTCGTCCATATTTTGCATGAAGATCATCACTTTCACAATATCAGTCATATCGCAATCTGCTGCAGCTAAAACTGCTTTGACGTTATCCATTACTCGATGAGCCTGTGTTTCCAATCCTTCTACCATTTCTCCTGTTTTAGGGTCTAAACCAATTTGTCCGGAAGTGTAAATGAAGTCTCCAATTTGAATTGCTTGTGAATATGGGCCGATTGCTCCCGGTGCTTCGTTTGTTTGAATTGGTTGTTTATTCATAGTTATCCTCGCCTTTCGAATATTATTAATTTGTGCTTTGTTCATTTAAAAATTGTTTTTAAAATACGGATTTAAAGCTACTTGTTTCCTCGTTTAGTTTCCGCTAAATACTTCTGATAATACCTGTTTGATACTAAGCTGTTACCTTTGTTTTATCGCCATTTCAAGGACCTTGCATACATTTGCTTCTGCTTCTAGACAACGATGCGCTTCTTCCAACGTAGTTTTTTCGAAAGTAATGGTTTGACCAGGGAGAAGTTGCGCAACTCTCCATAAATCGTGCGAGATAATTGTACCGATTTTTGGATAGCCACCCGTGGTTTGGCGATCTGCCATGAGAATAATTGGCGCTCCTCCCCGCGGCACTTGGATCGAGCCAAAAGCAACCGCATCTGAGAGAATTTCGCCATCTTTTTTACGTTCCAGACCCTTCCCCTCTAAACGATACCCCATCCGATCAGATTGGGCAGTAATCTTGAAGGTCTCGTTGTAGAAGTCTTCTTGAGAATCTTGCGTAAAAAACGCCGCTTGCTCATCAGGAATGACTCGAACAATTTGATGAGGTCTGTAGTAAGCACGAAGAGAATGACTTAAGTGTTTTCCGCCTCTTTTTTTCAGGATCGAATCTTTTAAAACTATCCCTGGTACTTCATCTCTGCTATTTAGCGCTTCCCCATCAACGCCGCCTAAAACTGCCCGAACATTAGTTGCACGGCTTCCTAGTATTTTATCTGTTTGAATACCGCCTGCTATCGCTAAATAAGACCTCGCACCATGTTTCGGCTTCCCAAAACGCAGCTCTTGTCCTTTTTTTACATAGATACTTTGCCACATCATAACTTTCTTACCGTCGATTGTCGGTGATAAATTTGCACCGGCCAGTGAAATAACCGTGTTTTCCATAAATAAAACGGTTGGCCCTACCATCGTTATTTCCAGGACTGCTTCTTTTTGGTTATTTCCTGCCAGCAGGTTAGCTAGCTTAAATGCCCATGGGTCCATTGGGCCGGATGGGCCGATCCCAAACTCCTGATAACCATGCCTGCCTAAATCTTGAATGGTCGTATGTAATCCCGGATCAATGACTTTCATAAGCGCAGTCATCGGCTCACCGATTCTATTTTTATCTCAGCCTCTTGAAACATTTCTGTTAAATGCTGCACAAAATTCAGTGCGTGTATCCCATCTCCATGAACACAAACCGTATCTCCATGAATAGGAATTTCCGTTCCATCCACTGTTGTCACAAGATTATCTTCAATCATTCTTTTTATTTGTGCACTTGCAATGTTTTTGTCATGAATAACGGCATCAGGAAAAGTCCTTGGAGACAAAGTACCATCTGATTGATACGTCCGATCTGCAAAAATCTCTTCCGCTACGTGTAAACCATATTTTTTTCCTGCATGAATTAATTCGCTATTTGCCAGTCCATACAAAATCAAAGCAGCATCAGTGTCATAAACAGCTTTCGCGATTGCCTCAGCTATCACAGTATTCGTTGCTGCCATATTATAAAGGGCACCATGAGGTTTCACGTGGTGAAGAGAGCCGCCATGGATATGAATGAATCCTTTTAGAGCATTAATTTGATAAATGATCATATTATAAACTTCGTCAGCCGAGACTGCCATTTCACGTCGACCAAAACCAGTGAGATCTTGCATACCAGGGTGGGCTCCAATCGCGACACCTCTGTCTATCGCCATTTTAACAGTTTTATTCATCACATTGTAATCTCCTGCATGAAATCCGCAGGCAATATTAGCCGAACTGATGTAAGGAAGGATTTCCTCATCTTGACCAATTTTATAGACTCCAAAGCTTTCTCCAATGTCACTGTTTAAATCAATTTTTCTTTTCTCCATCTTGGTCATCTTTCCTCCCTTCATCATTCTTCCATTCGATACGCGGCTCAAAAATCCCTTTTTTATCTTGATGTATTATTTTATCAAACTCGGCCTGTGAGATAGATTGAAAGGTTAAACGATCACCTGATCTCAGCAGACTTGGAACTTCCTCATCTTTGTTAAATAACGAAACTGGCGTCCTGCCGATAATTTGCCAACCGCCGGGAGAGGTTAGTGAGTATACTCCTGTTTGTTTCCCTGCAATCCCAACAGATCCTTGTTCTACTTTTCTCCGTGGATTTTTCAATCTCGGCGTCGCAATACCTTCATCCATTCCCCCTAAGTAAGGAAATCCGGGGGCAAACCCCATCATATAGACAAGGTATTCCCGTGATGTATGCCGATGGATTACCTCTTCTTCATTAAGGTTGTGGTAATCAGCTACAGATGAAAGATCCGGTCCTTTGTCGCCGCCATATAAAACTGGCAGAGTGATTTTTCGATAAGTCAAAAATTCTTCTTTATGAGTTTTTTGAGCTTTCATTAACTCGGTCTTCATTTGATTAATTCCCTGAACAATCAACGGGTCATAAAAAACAGTTAAAGTAGTATATCCTGGAATCATTTCCTCTATATAAGGGTACTGTTCCTTGTTTTTAAGCTCATGAAAAGTTCTTCGAATATCTGCATTTATTTGTTCGGACATTTCTCTTGCAAAGGTCATCCTTATTGCCCGGTCACCTACCAGAGAAAAGCTGGGATACATCCTGAGCCCCCCATTCTTTATAAAACTTCAGCTTAAAGCTTTCCTTAACATTATCATTCACAACTGTGAAACTGCAAACCGGTTTTACTCTATCCTATGAAAAGACCATCATGTACCATAACGCCGGTGCTGAAAAAGAGTGATAGTTACTTGCAATCGCCTGTGCTCAATACAACTAAAAGGGCACTAAAAAGTAATCTCAACTTTTTTAGTGCCCCGCTTCTGGTTTGGTGGTAATACGAGTATGTTGCTATAACTTCCGCATTTTTATTTCAGTAACTAAGTGGTGGACACCTTTTTTAAGAATTAAATCCGCACGATGGCGCGTAGGCAAGATGTTTTCATGAAGATTTTTACGGTTTATTCTTTCCCATATATCTTTTGCCATATGGTAAGCCTCTTCATCATTTAAGTCCGCATACTTTTTAAAATAGGACAAAGGGTCTCTGAACGCCGTTTCTCTTAATGTCTTAAATCGTTCTACATACCAGTGAAGAATATTCACTTCCTCTGCATCGACAAAAATAGAGAAATCAAAGTAGTCGGAAACATAGACTTGGTCATCATATTCACCCTCCGCACGTTTTGGCGGCTGAAGAACATTAATCCCTTCGATAATCACAATATCAGCCTCTGTAACTACTTGTTTCTCATCATGAATAACGTCGTATGTAAGATGAGAGTAAACAGGTGCTTCAACATGAGATTTTCCGGACTTCAATTCTTCTAAAAACTTGAGTAAGGAATGGACATCATAACTTTCAGGAAAACCCTTTTTATTCATGATCCCCCGATTTTCAAGCTCTGCATTCGGGTATAAGAAACCGTCCGTTGTGACGAGATCCACCTTGACGTCCGTATCCCAGCGTGAGAGTAGTGTTTGAAGTACACGGGCGATAGTACTTTTTCCTACTGCTACACTTCCTGCAATACCAATAATATAAGGAACCTTCTTCTCCTGTTTCTGCAGAAAGATGTTCCGACTTCGATAAAGCTCTTGAGAAGCTATGGCGTGCAGGTTAATTAGCCTCGTCATCGGTAAATAAATATCCGCTACCTCGTCTATATTCAGAACATCATTAACACCTTTTAGTCGTTCAATTTCTTCCGGAGTTACTTCCATTGGATAGGATTGGCGTAGCTTTGCCCACTCTTGGCGATTAAAGGTCATAAATGGCGTCATATTTTCAATTACTCCCATTGTCATAGCGCACCTCATTAAATATATAGCTTACATCATAAACATAGTTATGATTCTCTCTCTGTGTTTGTATCCATTATTTTAACATGATTCATTTAGTACGTCAGTCTATTTTGCTCACACGCTGAAATCGCTTTCTATATTATACCTGTTTCATCTGGAAAGTTCTATAAGAAGCTTTGGAGGATTTCAACCTTTGTCGTTTAGATTCTCCCAATGTCATTTAGAGGTGCTACACCAGTAGCAATGTTTTTCTGCGACGAGTAACCGCAGGAGTGCCTACCGACATTTCCTCTTCCCAATCTCTTTTATTCTCGCTCATACTCTCCTTTTCTACCTGCTACTTTTGTAGGTGCTACACCGGTAGCAATGTTTTCTCCGACGAGTAACCGTAGGAGCACCTACCGATTCCCCTTCCCAACCTACACACCAAAAACTACAAAAAACCTGGAGCACTTTCTCCTCCAGGTTTACGAAACTTATAACCTAAGTACATTCTGCTCCAGAAATTGCAAGCTTACTTTCACGTCAAGTATATGTTAATCCTTTGGCAGTCTTAAAGCACCATCTAACCGGATCGTCTCCCCATTTAACATCGAGTTCGAGATGATTGCTTTGACAAGAAGAGCATATTCATCAGGATTTCCCGTTCGATCCGGAAACTTTAACTCCTCTTTTAAAGCATCTTGCGTTTGCTTGTAAAGTGACTCGAACATCGGGGTTTGAAAGATCCCTGGAGCTATTGTCATCACTCGAATACCACATTCGGCCAGTTCTCTGGCAAGAGGAAGAGTCATACTAACAATTCCACCATTTGAGGCACTGTAAGCCGCTTGACCTGATTGACCCTCAAAAGCAGAGATAGAGGCTGTATTAATAATTACACCCCTTTCGCCATCTTCATTAGGTTCATTGTCCTTCATCACATCCGCAGCAAGTCTAGTCAGATTAAATGCGCCGATGAGGTTCCCGCGGATAATCTCTGAAAAGACATCAAGACTATGAACCCCTTGTTTTTTCAACACCTTTTCAGAGTGCGATATACCTGTTGTATTAATCATCCCTTGAATCGCACCATATCGTTCCATTCCCCGTTCCAAACTTTTTCTGACTTGGTATTCTGACGTAACATCTGTTTTTTCAAAGTGTACGCGTGAACCAATGTCCTCCTGAACAGCTCTCCCGGATAGCTCGTTGTAGTCTAAAATTAAAACTAAAGCACCGAAATGAGTAAGCATTCGTACTGTTGCCTCACCTAGACCAGATGCACCGCCAGCCACAACAAATGTCGAACCCTTCATATCCATTTTCTCATCCTCCTTGAGTAGTCAGAACAGTTACCTTATAGTCAGTATTTTTTATAACATCTCTAAAATCCTTCTTTTAGTGGAAATTTGTTGAAATTTTTTTCTTTTCTGTCGCATAGAAGCCCGCTTCAATACAAACACTAGTTAAATACTAGGTTTCTAAGAAAGGCAGGGAAATAATCATTATGTCCGTTCAAAAACATGACTCATACTGGCTTGATTCAACAAACTTATCCCCTCACGAACCTTTAACCGAGAATATTAAAACGGAGGTAGCCGTGGTTGGTGGAGGAATAACAGGTATTACCGCTGCTTATTTACTGGCGAAAGAAGGTAAAAAAGTCATTTTACTTGAGGCAGATCGCCTGTTTCATGGGACAACAGGATTTACGACTGCAAAAATCACTTCCCAACACGGTTTATTTTATGATGAACTTATTCAACATGTCGGAGAAGAAAAAGCTCGAATTTACTATCAAACGAATGAAAAAGCGAAAAAGTTTATCGAGGCTATCGTCAACGAAAACAACATTGACTGTGATTTCGAGAAAAAAGATGCGGTTCTATACGCCGTTTCAAAGAAATCGAATGAAAAACTCGAAAAAGAAATTAAGGCCTATGAAGAACTTGGTATTCCACATGAAGTAGTCCACGAGCTTCCTTACAATGTAAAAATAGAGCGCGCTCTTCACATGAAAGATCAAGCCCAGTTCCATCCCCTTCACTACTTAAGCTTTTTAGTAGACGAGTTTCTTAAATTAGGTGGAAAATTGTTTGAACATACGGTGGTTGTCGATGTTTTAACGAATACAACGGGAGATCAGCCGAAAACATTAGAAACCCGTGATGGTCACACGATTACTTGCGAGCATCTTTTATCCTGCTCTCACTTTCCGTTCTATGACAGAGAGAACCTCTTCTTTTCACGTCTTCATGCAGAACGTTCTTATATTGTAGCTGCTAAAGGCAAAGACGTCCCTGGAATGTACATAAACGTTGACAGTCCGTCACGATCGGTCCGCTCCGTTAAAATTAAAGGAGAAACCCATCTTTTACTTGGGGGAGAAGGTCATAAAACGGGGCAAGGTAAATCGACAACTGAGCACTTTCAGGCTTTAGAAGCCTTCGGTCGTGATGTTTTCGGATCTGAAGAGTTTCCCTTCGAATGGTCCACACAGGATTTGTACACGCTAGATAAGATCCCTTATATCGGAGTTCTCACTGGAAATATCACGAATAGCTATGTTGCAACAGGTTACCGCAAATGGGGCATGACGAGCGGAACTGCTGCTGGCTTGATATTACGGGATTATGTTTTAGGTCATGAAACAGAAGAAATGGATCTTTATCAGCCAGATCGTTTTATTGCAGATCCTAGCGTCAAGCAACTACTGAAACATAATTCTGATGTAGCCGGTCATTTTCTCGCCGGTAAAATAACACCTTCCGAGAAAAAACTGGAGGATGTACAAGTTGGTGAAGGCATCCATGTAGTCTATGACGGCCTGAAGTCAGGCGCCTATCGAGACGACGATGGAAAACTACATATAGTAGATACAACTTGTAAACACATGGGCTGTGAAGTTGCCTGGAACTCCGGGGAACTTACTTGGGATTGTCCATGCCACGGTTCTCGCTATAATTTCGACGGTACAGTCATCGAAGGACCTGCGAAAGAGCCTTTAGACAAATTATATTAAACGAAAGAAGGAAGAGCGTACTACGATAAAATGTGCCGCTCTTTCTTCTATTTCTAATAAATAAGAAAAACGGTGCTTCTTAAAATGAGGAGAGGCCTCCCTTAATACGTTCGGCGTAAGGAGGGCTCTCAACGTTTAGTTTTTCCTTTAATAAGAGATAAATATTTATTAAACCACCGCTATACTAATTTTTAAGTTGCAGTTGTTTAGAATTTTAGGCACACTGAAGCTATGAAAGTTTGAAAAAACATATTTGAAAGAAGGCTTCTACACAATGAAGGATTCCATTATTCACTCTATCGATAACAACCGGGACTCATTTTATAAGATTAGCCAGTCTATTGGTCATAACCCAGAGCTTGGCAATGAAGAATATCATGCTAGTAACCTACTCATAACGGAGTTAAAAGCACATGGTTTTTCCGTAACTGAAGGTATAGTAAACCAACCTACTGCGTTTGAAGCAGTCTATGATTCGGGTTTACCCGGTGCAAACATCGGCTTTATGTGCGAATATGATGCTCTTCCGGAAATCGGTCATGCTTGCGGTCACAACTTGATCGGAACGCAAGGCATTGCTGCAGCAATAGGGCTAGCCTCTGCATTGTCCGAAACGGGAGGGAAAATTTTTGTTTACGGCACCCCTGCCGAGGAATCAAACGGTGCCAAGGTGACGATGGCAAACGAAGGAAGATTTAGTCATTTAGATGCAGCTTTAATGGCACATCCATCTGGAGATTACGTAACAAGCGGTACTTCCCTGGCAATGGATGCGATCCAATTTTCCTTTTACGGAAAAAGTGCCCATGCCGCCGCTGCCCCTCATGAAGGAATCAATGCACTGGATGCCGTTATTCAAACTTTTACAAGTATAAATGCCTTGAGACAGCATGTAACGCCCGATGTTAGGATACACGGGATCATTCCCGAAGGAGGCAAAGCTGCAAACGTCGTTCCTGATTATGCCGTTGCTCAGTTTTATATCCGTGCAAACGAGCGTCGAACCCTAAGCCCTGTGACAGAAAAGGTTATTCAGTGTGCACGGGCCTCTGCTTTAGCAACAGGCGCTAAACTGGAAGTTTCCAATTACGAATATTCCTATGATAATTTAATAACAAACGAGCCTTTATCTTCTCTTTTTACAAAACAGTTAACGTTTTTAGGTATCCCAGCCGATGAAATTCACTCGAACCAAACCGGTAATGGCTCTTTGGATATGGGGAATGTTAGCCATCAATGCCCGTCTATTCATCCATATGTTCGAATCAGTCCTTTGCCGATTAGCCCTCATACACATGGCTTCCGTGAAGCTGCCTTGAGTGATGAAGGTTTTGAAGGAATGCTGATTAGCGCTAAAGCTCTGGCATTAACCGGATATGAAGTATTATCCAATGACGGAAACCGTCACAAAATAGCGGGGTTTTTTCAAGAAATTAAGGATTAAGCAGCAGAGAATTAATGTGTGATCCTAAAGGAGATGATCCATTTGAAACGTTATAAACGCAAGGAATCTTTGCGATTTGAATTTGCACAGCCATTAGATACGAGCTTCTATATTAGTCGTTTGAAAGGAAAAGAGCTTAAATCGCCAAATGGAAAAGGGGTAATTCTCAATGTGAGCCCTAGTGGCTTAAAACTGGAAACAAACTTGGAACTTCCCGAAGAAATAGAATTAAGCTTGATTTTTGACATTGCGAACCACTCATTTCATCCGACTGGTTTGATCTCTTGGCGAAAGAAAGAATGGAATGGCTATCATTATGGGATAGACTTTTTAGAGGGGCACGATCAACCTGATTTAATCGAAGCAATTAAAGAATATCAAAGGCAAAACAGAGCTTAGAGAGGATGTGCAAAAGGTAAAAAACTACCTTTTTGCACATCCTTTTTTGAAAAAATTCTTAAAGTGAGCGATGAAAAAGTATAAGGAATTATTCAATTATCTTTTGACTTCTGACTCTGTAGGAAGCATGACGTAGAATTTATGGGATAGTTCTTATAAAAACAATTTAAGATGACACTCAGGTGCTTAATGTCAGGTTGAGTAGAGCTAAGTCATGTGTTTAGTGACACTCGATACCGATTTACTATGCCAGTGTCAGAAATACCTCCTCTAGATCATCAAATTCGAGGGCTATCGTCCCGTCCCATTAAAAATTTCAATGTTTATGAATAAATAGTTAGAGGGAATATACACATAGAATGAAGAGTTTTTTTGAGGAGGAATATTGGCATGAGAAAAAAAGTATTAATTATCGTGACAAGTCACTCAGTCATAAAAGACAATCAGGCAACTGGTCTTTGGCTAGAAGAATATACAGCTCCATATGTCACTTTCGTAAAAAATGGGTTTGATGTAGACGTCGTAAGTATGACTGGCGGACAGGTGCCATTGGATCCTAATAGTTTACCAGAAGAAGAGAAATTTGAATGGCAAGAAGCACAATCCAAATTAGTGAACACGGAAAAGTTAGCAGATGTCAGTACTTCTGAATATGACGCTATCTTCTTACCGGGTGGACACGGCACGATGTTTGATTTCCCATACAACCCGACTCTTCGCAGTGTTCTTGAAAAACACGCTGATGCAGATAAAGTAATCGGTTCTGTCTGTCACGGCCCTAGTGCTCTTGTGAATATTACTTACAAAGATGGTACCCCGATTGTGAAAGGTAAAAAAATCAGTGCCTTTACTGATGACGAAGAGCGGGAAATGCAGTTAGATCTTCATGTACCCTTTTTATTAGAAACAGAATTAAGAGCTAAAGGCGGGGAATTCAGAAGAGGCGATAATTGGAGCGACTTTTCCGTTCGTGATGGAAACTTAGTTACTGGACAAAATCCTCAATCGAGTCAAAGTACGGCTGATAAAGTTGTCGAAGCGTTAAATGATAAATAGATTATAAAAAACCCGTGCGAGAGTCATCGCACGGGTTTTTTCATAAAACTTTATAATTTAAAGGAACTTTTTAACTCAACGATTCGGTTGAAGACAAGCATGTCCTCTGTCGTATGTTTTGAATCTACGTTAAAGTAGCCATGACGGAAAAACTGGAACTTATCCTGTGGTTTTGCGTCATCCATATTTGCCTCTACATAGCCATGAGTAATCTCAAGTGAATCCGGATTCACAAAGTCAAGGAATGAATCGCCTTCTCTTTCATCCTCAATCAACGAATGATACAAACGATACTCGGCTTTTTTCGCTTGCGTTGCTTCAACAAAATGAAGGGTCCCTTTCACTTTACGGCCCGTAAATCCTGAACCACTTTTCGTTTCAGGGTCATACGTGCAATGAATCTCAACTACATTTCCATCTTCATCCTTAATGACTTCGTTGCATTTGATGAAATAGGCATGCTTTAACCGGACTTCATTTCCAGGAAATAAACGAAAATACTTCTTTGGAGGATCCTCCATAAAGTCGCTCTTTTCAATATAGATCTCTCGCGAAAATGGGATTTTCCGCGTCCCCATTTCTTCATTTTCCGGATTATTATCCGCATCCAGCCACTCGACTTCTCCTTCAGGGTAATTTGTAATAACTACCTTTAGAGGGTCTAGAACAGCCATCGTACGAGGTGCTTTTAGTTTTAAATCTTCACGTAGGAAGTGTTCAAGCATACGAACATCCACCAGGTTATCTGACTTCGCGACACCAATCTCTCGTGCAAATGTCCGAATGGATTCTGCCGTGAAACCTCGACGTCTTAAACCTGATATAGTGGGCATCCTTGGATCGTCCCAACCATCCACATAGTTTTCATCTACAAGTTGCTTAAGCTTTCGTTTGCTCAGCACAGTATTTGTTAAATTCAGGCGCGCAAATTCATATTGTCTTGGGGTGGCATGAATCTCACTATGTTCCACCACCCAGTCGTACAATGGACGTTGATCTTCAAACTCCAGCGTACAAAGGGAGTGTGTCACCCCTTCAATAGCGTCCTCTAATGGATGCGCAAAGGAATACATCGGATAGATGCACCATGTGTTGCCTGTGTTATGATGTTCCGTATGTGAAATACGGTAAATAACGGGATCTCGTAAGTTAATATTTGGAGAAGCCATGTCAATCTTCGCGCGGAGAACTTTTTCTCCATTAGCAAAGTCGCCATTTTTCATTTTCTCAAAAAGTTCAAGATTCTCTTCCACACTTCGGCTTCGGGAGTCACTTTCTTTTCCAGCTTCATGCAACGATCCCCGGTACTCGCGAATTTCCTCTTGTGAGAGGTCTTCCACGTAAGCCATCCTTTTTTTAATTAATAAGATTGCCCGACTATACATTTCCTCAAAATAATTCGAGGCAAAGTGTAAGTTATCCCACTCATAACCAAGCCAAGAAATATCTTCTTTAATGGCATCAACGTATTCTTGGTCTTCCTTTAAAGGATTTGTGTCATCAAAACGCAGATTGATCTTTCCGTTGAATTCTGCTGCAAGTTCAAAATTCAGTACGATAGATTTTGCGTGTCCGATATGCAAATAACCATTTGGTTCCGGTGGGAATCGAGTAATAATTTCCTTGTGTGTCCCGTTTGCTAAGTCTTCTTTGACAATATGTTTAATAAAATTTGAGGTATTACTTGTATTTTCACTCATTCAATTCACCTTTCTGGTACCAAATTTCTATTGTTGCGTGTTCCCGATTTTATCAAAATAACTTCTATTTACCGTTATATCACACTTAACGTTGGATATCTATGGAACATTCAATCATAGGCTTATTTTAATGCTTTAAGTGGTTAGGAATGTCCTGATAATATTAAAAAGTAGCGTCTGCGGTTACTCATCGCAGGTGACGGGAAGTCCTCGTAAGGCAGGTTGGACAATGGCTTCGTTAGCTGCGCGAATGCTATGAGAAGTTCATTCATAGCATTCTTAAACCATAGCAGCAACTACACGCATTGTTTCAAGCAGTTTAAAAGGTTCCACCTTTTAAACCAGCTTTATAAACAAAACCTTCAAGTAATCTCCGTCTGGGTACGTCGAGGTTACTCGATAATCATCTGGTAAAGAGAACTCCTCGACAATATTGTAGCCGAGCCCTGTCTCTTTAAACGCCTTATCTATAAAAGTGCGGAACTTCTTTCTTGAAACGCCAGCATGATTCGTGGAAGCGATGATCAGACCATTGCTTTCGGTAATCGCTATGGCTTCCTTCAAAAGATTTGTGTAATCTTTGGCGGCACTGAATGTCATTTTTTTTGATCGCGCAAAACTTGGTGGATCTAAAATAACCATCTCATATTTGTGCTGTTTTCTCCCAGCAAATTTAAAGAATTTAAACACATCATCAACAATAATATCCTGTGCCTCATAATCCAATCCATTAATGCTGAATTGCTCAATTGTTTTCGGTAAGCTGCGATTTGCCAGATCGACATTTGTGGTTTTCGTCGCTCCACCCATTGCTGCAAATACAGAAAAAGCACCCGTATAGGAAAATGTGTTTAATACCGTGCGTCCTTCTGCATAACGGTCACGAATAGCCTGCCTTACCTCCCGTTGATCCATGAAGACCCCAACCATCGCACCTTCGTTTAAGTAGACTGCGACATTGACTCCATTTTCCTTCACTATTAATGGGAATTCTCCACGTTCTCCAGTAATAAAGTCATCATCATCAAGATATTTCCCATTGGTGGCAAATCGTTTCTTCTCATAAATTCCTCGATAATCTGTTTGTGTTTTCAGTGTCTGTACAACTTCATCCTTAAACTGATAAATTCCTTCGCTGTACCAGTGAATCACGTAAAAACCAGCAAAGTAATCAATCGTTACTCCACCGATGCCGTCACCTTCCCCATTAAAAACGCGAAAAGCTGTTGTATTCGGGTCATCAAAATACTTTCGTCGAAGTCCTAATGCTTTAACAATTTTCCGATCAAAAAGAGATTGGTCAATATTTTCACCTTGTTTATTCGTTAAAACCCAACCGACTCCTTTATTTTGTAACCCATAATAACCCTTGCCTATGTAAGTCCCTTGCTCATCAACCACATTTAAATGCTGTCCCTCTTTGGTCAACACCTCAGCATTTACCAACGCATCCTTCATGATTAACGGAAACCCCGACTGATATTTATCAGCTAACTTCATCTTTACTTTCACAGTTGTCTCCATCACTTGGTGCCTCCAATCCACTAGTATGCCCTAACCTATCATAACGAAAATTATATAAAAAAGAAATAAACCAACACCTATGAAGCCTAGGTGGACGACTTTACTAAAAACTTCCTACTTACTTTTAGGTGTAAAATGTGCTAAAGTAGACGATTGAGCGGAGTTCGCAACCATCCTCCGCTATAAAAACAAAAACTAGGAGCTGAATAAGATGGAAAATAATATTGTCGTTTTAAACGAGAGTCAGGATGACACTGCTTATCTTTTTTGCACGCCATTTACTCTAGGTAACTCTGTCTTTAATAAAAGAGGTGTTTGCCTTGAATAAACAAGATAAGCTCATTTTACTCGTTGGGATTTTCTTTACGGCGTTGTTCGTGTCAAATGTGGTATCGGTGAAACTATTTACCGTTGGATCTGTCGTATTAACTGCAGGACTGTTAACTTATCCATTAACGTTTTTAATTACAGACTCCATTTCAGAAGTTTTCGGTAAAAGTACTGCGAAGAAAGTTGTCCTGATTGGGTTATTCACAAACCTTATGATGCTAGTGTTCTTCTTTGGTGCTGTCCAACTACCCCCAGCTGAGTTTTGGGGAATGCAGTCGGAATTTGAAATGATTATAGGCGCTGTTCCAAGAGTGGTTGCGGCTTCTCTTATTGCTTATTTCTTATCTCAACTATTCGATGTGCATTTATTTCATAAACTCAAACAAGCAACGAATGGAAAACACTTATGGCTTCGTAATAACGCCAGCACCTCTGCCAGTCAGTTATTAGATTCCACAATCTTCGTTACAATCGCTTTTGCGGGAACGATGCCCTTAGGAGCCTTGGTATTTATGATTGTGACACAATACCTTGTAAAATTAGTGATTGCTTTAGCAGATACACCATTTGTTTATATGACAGTGAAGTGGCTTGAGAATAAAGACAAAGACACTGATACGGAGGAATCAACCTATGTCTCATAACCGAGAAAACGAAGTTAACTTATTAGGCAATATAAATGTAGAATATAAAATGGACTATGACCCGACGATTCTTGAAGCATTTGAAAACCGACATTCATACCGTGATTATTTCGTGAAGTTTAATTGTCCAGAGTTTACGAGCCTTTGTCCAATAACAGGTCAGCCTGATTTCGCAACGATTTATATTAGCTATATACCAAATGAAAAAATGGTTGAAAGTAAATCGTTGAAGCTTTATTTATTCAGTTTTCGAAATCATGGAGATTTCCACGAGGACTGTATGAATAAGATGGTAAATGATTTGGTTGAGTTGATGGATCCACGATATATTGAAATATGGGGGAAATTCACTCCTCGTGGCGGTATCTCTATTGACCCTTACGTAAACTACGGGAAAAAAGAAACGAAATGGGAAGCATTTGCAGAACAACGTTTATTACAGCACGATTTATATCCCGAGACTATCAATCATCGCTAAGAAAACTACAAAGCAGTCTTTTTTAAATACAGCGTGATCTTCCAACGCCATCCGAACCTGTAGCACCTGCGCCAATAGAACCTATGAATTGCTTGCAGGTGCTACCATAGATAAAGAAGAGTTAAAAAAGAGTTCTACTTTTCGTATCGTTCTCGACTTATCTTAGACGAGGTAAGGGAAGTTACTCTAGTCGATAGGCGCTGGAGCTAGACGGTACACTTCACTCTAAAACCTATCCACAACTCATGAATCTATAATTTCCTGGTGTATATAAAAAGTGGCGTCACAAGGTTTTGACCTTTAGACTAACCACCTTTTAAATTCTCGTCTAGATATATGGAACTACCGAATACTAGTCATACATAAGAAATGCGAGAAGTTAAGAGCGGATCACTCCCTCCCACTCCATTTATTAAAACCTATACATTAATCTTTAGTTACATTAATTCGTGCAATATTGATAATTTCCTGTATTTTTTCTACTAAGTTTAGTAAGAGAAACCCATTACCTTCAGAGCTTTTGCGGAAGCCCAATGGTAAAGTTCGTCTTACCAGTTGCGCATAAATTTCTGCTTCAATTAAGGATCTTCCAAACCTTTTTTCACTTAAGTTAATAATTAAAGCTAACGCACCTGCTACGTGTGGAGCCGCCATGGAAGTCCCTGATAGTGACGCATATTTATTGTCCAGATATGTCGATACTACTTCTACACCAGGAGCCACAAGGTCTATTTCTGTATTTGAATTCGTAAAAGTAGCAAGCTTTAAGTCATTACTCACTGCACCTACTTGAATGACCTCGTTATAGCTTCCAGGATAAGAATACTCAAACGTATCTTCTCTGCCGTCACCTTCGTTTCCTGCTGCAACTACTACTGATACGTCATTATTAATTGCATTCTGAATTGCTTTATGCAATTCAGGTACGTCGTGAGGACCTCCGAGTGACATTGAAATAACTCGAACTCGTTCGTTTTGAGAACCACGCCAATCAACCGCATAGTTTATAGCATTTATAATCCATTCATAATCACCAGAGCCTTCTCCCGATAAAACTTTTAAACTTAAAATTTTAGCCTTCGGAGCAACGCCCACAACACCATCGTTATTTAAGCTAGCGGCAACGGTACCAGTTACGTGTGTTCCATGCCCATTATTATCTTCATATATGTCTGGGTCTCCATTATGATCAGTTGTAAAATTTCGTCCACCAATAATTTGATCTTTAAGGTCCGGATGATCTGTTTCAACACCAGTATCAATAACTGCAATTACAATTCCTTCACCTTGGTCGCTTTCTTCCCATGTCACAGGTGCCTGTATTAAACTAACACCCTCTGGAGTTTCATTTGTGTTATCAACAATTGAATCAATAGTATAAGGAACCAACTTGACTTGTAACGGTGCTTGATCCATGTTTATCCTCCTTATAGTGAAATTTAAAAATGACCTATCTTATTTATACCAAATTATGGGTGATATTCCAATAAAAATATTAATTTTTGATTAAATAGACTCATAAGAATTATTACCCCACGTTGCATATACGGGTTGCTGTACTAATCGGATACAAGAAAAATTAGGCTACCCTTCCACCAAAAGAATATGGTGAAAAATCAGCCTAATGAAGGTGTTTTATAGGTGTCTTATATTGCAAGGTTAATCTAGCTTCGACACCAATTTCTTTATTTATTACCCAACGCTGTGTTTAACGCAAGCTGTTTTTCACGATACATCCATTTGAACAAAGCCGTTTGGAAGATCAAGAACAGACCACCAATTGTCCAGTACAAAGGCATTGCTGCAGCGACAGAAAAAGAGAAAACTCCCATCAAAACAGGTGTAATATATCCAAGCATAGCCATTTGTTTTTGCTGTTTCGGATCCATTCCAATTTGAGAAACTCTAAATTGGATGAAATACACGATCCCTGCCAGAAACGGCAAGATCCTATCCGGTTCTCCCAGATTGAACCATAAAAAGCTATGTTGAGCGATCTCAGGTGTCCTCATAATCGCATAGTAAAAGCCGATTAATACCGGAAACTGAATTAGCATCGGCAAGCATCCCATAGAAGTAATAGGATTAAAACTGTGCTTTTGATAAAGGGCCATCATTTCTTTTTGCATTTTTTGCTGGTCTTCTGATGACTTTTTCTCTTTGTATTTTTCTTTTATTTCATTCATCTCAGGCTGGATCACGGCCATCTTTGCCCTAGAAGCAAGCTGTGTTTTCTGCTGTCTCATCATAAGTGGCATGAGAACCATACGAAGCAGGAGTGTCATAAACACTATCGATAAACCATAGTTCCCACTGAAAGCATCTGCCAGGAACTTGATAGAAAACGAAAAAGGGAAAATAATATAGTGATTAAATACCCCTGATGTGTCAGCACTAATTGGGTCCATATTTACCTGGCAACCTGTCGCTACCATTAAAACCATCAAAGTTATTATAATGAGTTTGCTATATTTTGAAAAACGGGTGAATACAGATCTTTCTTCCACAATAATATACCTCCTCGAATTTGTTGTTTGCTTGGATTCGAGAAGGACAAATAATCGGAATCATCCTCAGGACCTTCTTTTCGTTTCATGATTCTGGTTATCCACGTACGCCGTTGCACATTGTGATCAGCCATTAGGTTTTCCGAACCGCTTAATTGTTCACATACACTTAGTTTCTTTTGTGACATATGACGATTGGCTGCACCGGACTCTTGAACCATAAAATGTAAAAGATGCGCACCCGCAAATGTCATATATAAACTTATCGTTATGAGAGCTGGCACTAAATCATGGGATATTTCGAACATCATCTGTATTCACCTCCTTATATGCAAAATGGGAATTCGCTCGTACTGAAAATTAGATAAGTAAGCCTATTATCAACTATAGATCAGTAAAAGTCAAAGTCCTATATATTAACTCCTGAGTTGCTCTACTCTTCTTCCGGAAATAAGATTTCACCATCTTTGCCTTCTTTTGATTGAATAAAATTTAACAGCGTTTTAGAAAGATCCTTAGGTGGATATGGCTTTGTCAGATACTCATTCACTTGGAACCTTTCCACCTTTTCAACTGACTTGTCCAAGGCAGAGGAAATAATGATTGGTAATTGCACCGTATCTTCGTTTTCCTTTAGTTGTTTGATAAGTTCCCAGCCATCCATATCGTCTCCTAACATTAGGTCGACTACAACCGCTGCCAGGGGTTGCTTCAATATATCAGTATAGGCATTTTTCGGATCATAATGATGAAGCACTCGAAATCCACTAGCTTTTAACTCCTCCGATAGCAAAAGGGCTAGACTCGTATCATCTTCAATAATCATCACTGTTTCCCCGTTTTTCAAAGGAACTTCTGGTGAACCTTTAATGACTGTACCCTTATCTATCGTATTATCCGAATCGAGTGGAATGCTAAAGTAGAATGTCGAGCCTTCTCCTTCTTTGGATTCTACCCACATTTCTCCCTCATGCCTCTCGACAATTTCTCTTGAGATAGCAAGTCCCAATCCGGTTCCACCGATTTTTTTACGATCACTTTGATCAATTCTCTGAAACTTATTAAATAGTTTCTCCAATGCTTCATCAGGAATTCCTAATCCGTAATCCCTGACACTCACAATCAAATGGTTCTGCTCATTTTTCAATGTGAGGGTTATCTCCCCACCGTTTGGTGAGAATTTAATCGCGTTACTCACTAAATTAGTAAGTACTTGCTGAATTCTTGCTTGATCAGCTTTTATTTCCACTTCTGAACCTTCATCCACAAAAGAAAGACGGTGACTCTTTACATGTTTAAAATTATTTAACACATCCATCATGATTGTATCCATCGAACATAAGACCATATCATACGTTTGATTACCTGACTCCATCCGCTGAAGATCAAGAAAATCATTAATCAGGTTCGTTAGTCTCTTCGCTTCTTTATAAATCGTATTTAAATACTTCTTTTGTCTTTCCGGTTTCAATTCTTTATTTAACAGCAACTCAGTAAATCCTAATACACTCGAGAGAGGAGTTCTTAACTCGTGACTAACGGTACTAACAAGTTCAGATTTCATCGAATCTAACTCATGTTCTCTTGTTATATTCCGATGAACAAAGAGTGTCCCCACACGTTCCTGGTTATTGTAAACACTCGTCCCATAAACAGCGATCACACGCGTTTCTTCATCAACAACTGCTGAATACTGGTGGTGCATCATTCCGTGGTAATCAACATGGATGAACTGGTTATAAAATTTCTTTAATGATTCTGGTTGTTCCACGTTTTTTGTAAACTCGTTTAACCAAACTTTTTTATTAAGCACTGTTTCCTTATCTAAATCATTAGTACCGACCATACGGCTAACTGTTTCATTAAATTGTAAAACAGCTCCATCTGTTGAGACAAACAGGATTCCTTCGTTTACATTATCTAATATATCTTGATTGAGTTTTCGCGAACTTTCCATTTCCTCATAGATTACTGTTCTCTCCAACGCCAAAGAAACTCGGTTCATCAGACCATCTATTTCATCCATTTCTTGGTCTGAAAATTCCCTGCCAATTCGTGTTGCTCCAAAGATAGCTAGAACATTTCTCTCCGCATCCAATACAGCAGAATAAAAATCATATACGGTAAAAGGCTCTTCGGCAATTCCTTGCTCCTCCGAAGTTGACTTTCTCTTTATAAGAACGTGGTTTCTCTCTTGTAATCTAGCTATTAATTCTTCTTTATCCGATAAAACAAATTGCTCCATTGCTTTGTCGGAAAGTCCATTCGCGCGATAAATTGGATCATGAGTGAGGATTATTACACTTTTATCAAACGAAAACAATTCATTTAGAAAGCTGAAAATAGAGGTGATAAATTCATCTTTATTTAAACTCAATGACATCGCATGATTTAATTGATTATACTTTGCTAACTTATTGTTCGACTCCTCTGTTAATTTCACAGTGTTCACCATTTGCACTTGTTGATCTTCGAGATCTTCCTGTTGTGATTGAAGTTCCTCATTTTGAGCAGTTAACTCTTCTTCTTTATCCTGTAGAATGTTTGCCATTGTGTAAAAAGAATTGAACAATGAACCTATTTCATCCTCTCGTTTATTCGGTTGGAATTGAATCGCTCTTCCTTCCGCCAAGTCATTCGAGGCCACTGTTAATTCTTCTATCGGTCGGATGACATTCTTTAACACTCGCAACACTAGAAAAATAAAAATCATCAATAGCAATCCACCAATCACAATGGAGAAAAGCGTATTTCTATTAGCATCTTCTAAACTTTCATTATATAAAAATTCTGTTTCTTCCATTGTTTGAGCTTGCAAATCTCGCGCACGTTCGATTAACCTATTTATTGTCTCATTAGTACCATTAGTTCTAGCATATTCCTGTAGCCCCACAAAATCTTCTGACTCCACGAATTCCAACACGGTTCGTAAAGTTTCCGTTTCGTATCTCTCTACAAAACCTCTTAAATTCACCAGAAAAGCTTCTTCTTCAAATGTGAGTTCTAACAGATCCATATAATTCAAGGTACTTTTAAGTTCTTCTAAATTTTCTTGTAATTTATCTAAATCCTCTTCTTCTTTATATACATAGTACGCCCTGCTTCGGAAAAAAACGTCATTTAATGATCTTTCCATGGTGCTTTTTAATTCGGACTTTTCTAAAAGAGCCACTCGTTCCTCGGCTTGGTTTGCTTGTGATTCCATTACGTAAAATAAATACAGACTCGACATAATAATTGCGACCGCCACCAAACCGGCTGCTGTCCATATAAATTTGGATCGAATCCCTTTTTTCCATTGTCTCTTTATACTCATGCTAGAATCTCTTCAACCACAGCAGAAAGCTCGGTTGGGCTAAAAGGTTTTGCAATAAAATAATCTGCTCCTGCATTTAAAGCTATTTGACGATCTTGTTCTTGCGCTTTTGCTGTTAACATGACAAGTTGGATGTTATTTTTCGTTTCCTTACTCAATGACTGAATAACTTCTAACCCAGTCTTCTCAGGCATCATGTAATCAAGAATTGCTAAATCAAAATTCCCTTCTTCTAACTTCTCTAGTGCTTCCTGTCCATCCTCTGCTTCTTCAATCTCAAAACCCAAATCCTCCAATGTATCAACAATAAGCATTCTTAAAATATCTTCATCATCTGCAACCAGTATTTTCTTCAAACGAGTTTCTCCCCTTTTCTTTTCTATTACGGCGACCCACTCGCCCGTTTACTAAGCCTCTTGAGCTTTATACGTTAATCTTCGGAAATTCCTTTTCGATCCATATTTCCCCAATCCGCTTTTTTCTTGAATGTGGCCAAAAGCCCTTCGACACGCCAAACGACCATAATGGGCCGATACCAAAAGGTTTCCGTTAATGCCCAGAAAAAAAGGATACACACACTTTTTAACTCCGGATATTTATGATACGTCCATTCTTCCAGCAGAACTGCGAGTGAGGATATTAATGAACCGTACATTACCGTTACTGCCAACATGATCAATGCAACCTGTGTATCTATAAATCCAAAAAAGATTCCAAATACTATGACAAAATAGCCGATAAGTTCAAATACGGCACTTAATAGTTCCACAACTAAATAGTACGGCATGGAAAACAACCCAATTCCCCGGTATTTTGGGTTAAACATCATTTTACGGTGTGTCCATAATGTCTCCGCCAATCCTCTTTGCCAGCGCACTCTTTGCGATTTGAGAGAAGCTAACGTACTAGGTGCCTCAGTCCAACAAACCGGATCTTGAATATATTCAATCCGTTGCTTTGATTTCTCGTCTTTTAATGATCGATGGATTCTAACAATAAGTTCCATGTCTTCGCCGATCGTCTTTTCTCTATACCCGCCAACTTTTATTACTCTGGACTTTTCAAAAACGCCGAAAGCACCGGAAATAATCAGCAGAATATTCATTCGGCTCAAACCCAGCCTTCCGATAAGAAACGCACGCATATACTCGATAATTTGCATGATCGCTACGGGTTGTTTTGGTAATGCCAATTTTTCAATCACACTTTTAGAAATGGTCGAACCATTTGCTATTCTGACACTGCCTCCAGTTGCAGTAACCATGCCACCTGAATCTATGATTGGTTTCATCGTTTTCAGAAGTGCATCTCTCTCCAAGATGGAATCCCCATCAATAGCAGCAAAATAAGGATACTTGGAAAAGTTTACACCTGCATTTAATGCATCTGCTTTCCCCCCGTTTTCCTTTTTCAACAGAAAAACATTGGGAAAGAGATTAGACTGATAGACATCTAATACTTCCTTCGTTGGAAAATGGGCTCTCATAGCTATATCAATCTTTTTCATCCCAAATTGAGTGATCATCTTACTGCTTGTTTGGTCTGTGGAACCATCGTCCACTACTATGACTTCAAATTGGGGATATT
The DNA here is from genome assembly GCF_002886185.1 of Salipaludibacillus neizhouensis. Lineage (GTDB taxonomy): Bacteria > Bacillota > Bacilli > Bacillales > Salisediminibacteriaceae > Salipaludibacillus > Salipaludibacillus neizhouensis. Next base: position 614,791 of record NZ_KZ614147.1, on the reverse strand, counting down.
GCAGCGATAAAAGTGATCTCACAGTACTAATAACTCCCATTTCCTCATTATAGGCAGGCACTAAAATGGAGATAGGATACGTATCGTGATTGATTATCATTTCTTCTATGGTGGCTTCTCTATTTAAATATTTTTCTCTTTTAATCTTAGGTCCTGAAATGAGAAATAACACAAGATAAATGATGCCTACAGCAACCATATAGAAAATCACAACAAATGCGATAACATTCGCAGCACTTGAAAAGAACTCCTCATTCATGATCTCACCCCCTCAACCCTGTGGCCTTGGTTGTAAGCATTTGATTGGCCATATCTCGTGCAAAAGCATCTTCATTTTGAGACGCGACATACTCTAATAAGATTTCACCATCCGGTAATTTACTGATAGCCTCTCCCGAGGAAAAGCGGACCCACCATACTGGATCTGCTAACGTGTCTACTAGATGGTCTCTATATTTCGTTAATTCCATAACTCCTGCAATTTTAGCAGCATACATTCGTTCTTCCCAATGCTCTGACTCGAAAAATTCTTTTAATTGTTCTGTTTTCGAGAAGTACTGGTAAGAACAAATACTCTTCATTGCCTTTAGTCGAATCTCTTTTTGTTCATCAAAGAGACACCTCTCCACAAAGGGTAAATGTTGGTTAAGTTTCATTTCTCCACAGAGAACGATAAACGCCAACTTAAATGCTATCGGAGTTTTTCCGCTCGTTCTTTTCTCCATTTCCATTAAACTGCCTTCATCTAAGCGGCGAAAAAGTTCTTTCGCTAAGCTCTCAGAGATAGTATCTTTTTCTAATATAAATGTGAGAAATTTTTCCGGATATATCGTTGCCAGTACACGCAATGTCTGACGGTATTCTTCATTCTCATCATCCGATTCGACTCTTCCAAGGTGTTGCCAGACATGATCCTTTATAGAAATCATCCCAAAGTCCTCTATATAAAACAATGTATTCACTCGTTCTGCCCAAGATCCCTTTTCAAGGATTTTGATATAAGCATCTAACAATGTCGTTTCGGCCAATTTTCTAATGCGAGCTTTTTCTCCTTCACCCGCTGTCACCTCAGATAATCTCACTAATAATTTTTCAACCACATCTTTGCGGTACTTCTTATTCTCAGGAAGTCTCGGCTCTAATTGAGATGTGTCTTGAACAATTTCAATATAGGAAGGTAATAGGTTCTGATACAACGTTTCCACTTTTTCATCGTAATTTAATGTGATTTTTTTAGAAATAAGAATATATATGAAAAGGGCGACTTGGATAACTAGTAACACAACTAAAGATGCAATCACCCATTGCATCAAGGGTGAAGCACCCTTGATGCTATCCGATCTATTCTTGCGGATACCTCTTTCACATTAAACGGTTTGACCATGTAGTCGTCTGCCCCTAAATTTAATGCCCGGGCTACTTCCAATTCCCCTTTTCTAGCAGTTAACATGGAAACAATAATGTCCTTCTTTGGATAATGATCCCGCAATTGCTTTAGCACTTCCACACCATCCATTTTAGGCATCATGCCATCTAACAGGACGATATATTGCTGGTTACGCTTGTACCATTTATCGTTAAGAAAGGAAATCCCGTTATCGTAGTCCCGAATTTCTATCGGGCGACCTGATATCTCTCCTTTTTTACGGTAATGATGAGTAAGCATACCTCGAACTACTTCATCATCATCTACAATAATAATCGTTAAGCTATCACTGGTTTCAACTTTTTCTAACTCCCGGTCAAAGATAATCGTTTTGTTTCGCCCACTATCCTTTGCCATGTAAAGAGCCTTGTCGGCATGTTCCATAATCATTTTCGGATGAAATGATCCATTATCCACCTCTTTAATTCCGGCTGAAAAAGTAACAGTAAATGTATCTGATTCACTTTGAAACTTCTGCTCTGAAAGTAATTCACGAAACGTTGAGACACGCGCTTCCGCCTGGTGACGAGTAGTATCCGGTAAAATAAACGTAAATTCTTCTCCCCCATATCGACAAATAGAGTCTTCCGGCCGAGCCACTCGTTTAAACAGCTCCACAAACTTTTTAAGCACCTCATCACCAACTAAATGCCCGTAATTATCATTTACTTGTTTAAAGTGATCAAGATCAACCATGACGTATGAAAATGCGGGGGTTGTTTTTTCAGCAAGTTTTTTTATTTGTTTCGTTAGTTCAATCGTTAAGTATTTCCGATTATAGGCACCCGTTAATTCATCCTGCAAAACAAAGTTATTTACTCTATCACGAAATTTTAATCTATTATTAATAAAAGGAATAAATAGATTTTTATCAATTGGTTTCCCGATAAAATCAAAAGCCCCCATCTCATACGCTCTCGCCCTGTTCTCCGAGGAAGAGTGTGCGCTCATCATGACGATTGGTGTGAATTCCTTTTGTGCTTTTTCCAACAGTTGTTTTAACACAGCAATACCATCAATATCCGGAAGAATATAATCCAGAATAATTAAACTAGGTTTCATATCGTAAAACAGTTCCAACCCTTTTTCTCCAGTCAAGGCAATGATTGTTTGAAAACCATTACTTTCTAAGTAATCTTTAATAAACGTCACAAACTCTACATCATCGTCTATGATCAAGATAAAAGGACGCTCTTCTTGCTCAGTGAGATCCCCCGTCCATATATTCTCGGTGACGGGCATCTCTTTTTCACTTTTATAAACTGGTAACTCTTTTAACAAGACTCGCCATTCACTTTCAGTCCAAAGTTTCCCTGATTTTTCTTCGAGAAATTCCAAATGATGGCTGGCAATATCTTTGAGTTCCGACATGCCGATGGTTCCAGAAGTTCCTTTGACATTATGAAAAAAACGATATAATTCGTCCTCTGAGACAGTTTCGCGTTTTTCCCAACGATTTACCGTTTTCTCAATACGCTCATTCATCATTTGCTGGTACTTCTTAATCTCCACCGTTGCCCACACCCTCTTTAAATCTACTTCAATTATTATTTATAATGTATATGCTTCCGTCCTATTTCCTATCAGCAATTATACATCGTTTGTCGCTAAAAAACGACATAAATACCCAAATAAACCGGTCCATTTTATTAAAATGATTTCTTCATTTTAATTTAACTATAACAGGTATTATAAGGAAGGAGAAAAATCCATAGCTATAATTACTCCTTATTAACGGAGGACATTTGTCTAAATCGACTAATATTGACACTTCTGTTTTTCTAGAAGGATTGAATCAAAAGCATTTCTACTATTATTTTCGGAAAAACGGTTGTATTCTCGGCATTTCCCCTCTATAATGTCCTTTATACAAACACATATGTACTTTAAATAGAGACAGCACAGGAGCTGATAGATCATGGCACAGGAAATGAATATAGGCTTGTTAGGATTTGGAACAGTTGGTACAGGTGTCCTTCAAATTATTCGAGATCACCAGGATAAATTGCAGCACCAGTTAGGTTGCAGTATAAAGGTTAAGAAAGTGCTCGTTAGCAATCTCCATAAAGAAAGAGAGATTAAGATAGATGACGATCAATTGACCCTAAATGCAGATGATATTTTGAATGATCCATCTATCGTTGCTGTCATTGAAGTGATGGGCGGAATTGAAGATGCAAGAAGGTACATCCGTCAGGCACTGGAGAATAATAAGAATGTTATCACAGCTAATAAAGACCTCATGGCTATTCATGGCTCTGAGCTACTCGAGCTTGCAAATAAACAAGGATGCGATCTATTCTATGAAGCTAGTGTTGCTGGAGGGATCCCTATTCTTCGTGCATTAGTGGAAGGACTTGCCTCTGATAGAATCAGCAAAATGATCGGAATTGTTAATGGCACAACGAATTATATTCTTACAAAAATGTCGAAAGAGGGCCGAGGATACGAAGAAGCTCTTCAGGAAGCTCAAGCGTTAGGCTATGCAGAAGCAGATCCAACTGCAGACGTTGAAGGAATCGATGCTGCTAGGAAAATCAGTATTTTAGGTACGTTGGGCTTTTCAATGAACCTGGACCTCGATGATGTTTCTATCCGTGGTATTACAGAAGTCACAAGAGAAGACCTTGCATTTTGTGAACAACTTGGCTATACAATGAAGCTCGTTGGCATTGCCAATCGCTTTAATGATAAAGTAGAAGTAAGTGTTCAACCAACACTCGTTCCTCATGAGCACCCTCTTGCATCTGTTGACGATGAATACAATGCTGTATATGTATATGGAGATGCAGTCGGAGAAACGATGTTTTACGGACCAGGGGCCGGTAAATTACCAACAGCCACTGCCGTAGTATCAGATTTAGTTGCTGTTTTGAAAAATAACCGTCTCGGAGTGAATGGAAACAGTGTGATCCTTCCTCAATTTGAAAAGAAGCTGAAAGACCCGGATGACATTCATGCAAAATACTTTTTACGTATTCATGCAAAAGATATTTCAGGTACATTCGCTTCACTTACACACTTGTTCCATGAGAACGAAGTAAGTTTAGAGAAAATCCTGCAGCTTCCATTAAATCAAGGTAAACTTGCAGAGATTATTGTTGTTACTCACGCTGTTTCAAAGAAAAACTATGATTTAGTATTAGAAAAATTAGCCGATGCGGATGTTGTTGTGGAAGTGAAAAGCAGCTACCGTGTGGAAGGGGACCGAAAATAATGTGGCGAGGTTTGTTAGAAGAATACAAAGCTTATTTACCCGTTAACGAAAATACACCCATGCTTTCCTTGCAAGAAGGGAATACTCCCCTTCTTCCATTGAAACATCTTTCTGAAAAATGGGGGATTGAGCTTCACGTGAAATATGATGGGGCTAATCCAACTGGTTCCTTTAAGGACCGTGGAATGGTAATGGCCGTAGCAAAAGCTAAAGAAGCTGGCAGTGAAGCAATTATGTGCGCTTCAACCGGGAATACTTCCGCTGCTGCCGCCGCTTACGCTGCACAAGCGAAGATGAGATGCCTCGTTGTTATACCTGAGGGCAAAATTGCCATGGGGAAACTTGCCCAGGCTGTTGTTTACGGTGCTGAGATCTACAGTATCGCCGGTAACTTCGATAATGCTCTGCAAATGGTTCGTAACCTTGAGAAGCAGTCGCCTATTGCACTAGTAAATTCCGTGAATCCTTATCGCATTGAAGGACAAAAAACAGCAGCTTTTGAAATCTGTGATGGATTAGGCGCTGCACCTGATGTGCTAGCGATTCCTGTGGGAAATGCCGGTAACATCACCGCTTATTGGAAGGGATTCAACGAATATCACAAAGCAAAAGGAACTGGCCTACCACAAATGAGAGGTTTCGAAGCTGAAGGCTCTGCAGCGATTGTGCAGAATAGAATCATTGATAACCCTGAGACTGCTGCAACTGCCATCCGCATTGGTAATCCTGCCAGTTGGACACAAGCTGTACGTGCCTCAGAGGAATCATCAGGTAAAATTGATTTCGTAACAGACGATGAAATTCTTGAAGCCTATAAACTACTTGCCCGTGAAGAAGGTGTTTTTGCAGAACCCGCTTCTTGCGCCTCTATTGCCGGAATTAAAAAGCAATTAGATTCAGGAGAAATCAAGAAAGGATCACGTATTGTTGCTGTTCTAACAGGAAATGGACTGAAAGATCCGAATTACGCTATTGACTCTTCCCTCGTTCAGCCTACCGCTTTACCTAATGAAGAATCTGTCGTAATTGACCATATGTTAGGACGTGTAAAACGATGACAGCCGACTTTAACGAGCTGTTTTCCATCAAAGTCCCAGCCAGTACAGCAAATCTAGGCCCTGGTTTTGACTCGGTGGGAATGGCGTTGAATCGATATTTAACTCTACGTGTAAAAAAAAGTGACGAGTGGTTTTTTCACACCGTTTCCGAAAACCTTGAAGGTATTCCTTCTGGTGAAGATAATCTGGTCTATAAAATCGCTGCCAAAATTGCCAGCGAATACGATAAAGAATTACCGGCCGTTCAAGTAGAAATGGAGAGTGACATTCCGCTAGCACGAGGATTTGGAAGCAGTGCCACCGCGATTGTTGCTGGAATTGAGCTTGCAAACCAATTGTTGGATTTAGAACTCACATCCGATGAAAAGGCACGCTTCGCAAGTCTTGAAGAAGGACACCCTGATAATGTTGGTCCGTCCATATACGGAGGAATGATTATTGGTAGCCATCGAGAAGACGAAACTAATATTGTCTTAGCTGGCGTACCTGACATCGATCTTGTTGCCGTGATACCTGAATATGAATTAAGTACGAAAGAATCTCGTGGCTCTCTGCCAGAGGATTTCTCTTATAAAAAGGCCGTTGAAGCAAGCGGCGTCAGTAATGTGCTTGTCGCAGCCATATTACAAGGTAATTGGGCACTGGCAGGCAAAATGATGGGAAAAGATCTTTTCCACCTTCCTTACCGTATGCCTTCCATTCCTGAATGGGAAAAAGCAAATCAGCTAGCTGAAGAACTTCCTGTATACGGTGCTACACTTAGCGGAGCAGGTCCTATCGTACTCTTTTTCATACCAAAGGGTAATGGCCGCGAAATTAAACTCCAATTACGTAGCCACTATCAGCAGCATCGCATCGAATTACTTGAGGTTGATGCGCATGGCGTGAAAGTAGAAAAAGCAACAGCTACAAATCAAGTACAAAAATAATAAATTTTAAGCTAAAAAAGAAGCATTGAATCATTACCGCGATTCCAATGCTTCTTTTTAGTATGGAAAAAATAAAAGTAATTCTAAAGCTGAAAAACCTTATGAAAACTTTTCTTATTTCCTATTTTGAGGTAAACTTGCAAACATTACTTATTAAAACCGCAGCTTCAAATTCCTCTTTCGGTAAAGGTTTATTAAAGTAGTATCCTTGTCCAATAACGCAATTAAGTTCTTTTAGTAATTTTACTTGATCCTCATTTTCTATCCCTTCAACGATTACATGCAGCGCCAAATTATTTCCTAAATCAATGATACTTTTAACAATCGCTTTTTCTTTAGGGTCCTTCAATATATCTTGGAGAAAAGATTTATCTATCTTTAGTTCATCGATCGGTAGATCCTTCAAATAGTTCAGTGAAGAGAAACCTGTCCCAAAATCATCTATGGAGATGAAAACACCTAATTCTTTTATCTGTTTCAAAATGGGGAGTGTCTCACTTTTATTTTGCATCACACTCTCTGTCATTTCTACACATAAAAGTTTCGGATCAATATTATTCGCTTGTAGTACTTGTTGTATTTTTTCCGGTAGTTTGCTTCCAACTAATTGTACGGATGATATATTAACAGCAATTCTGATAGGAGGAAGACCAACGTCCAACCATTTTCTAAGTTGACTGCATGATTCTTGAAGTACCCAGTCACCAAGAGGAACTATTAACCCTGTTTCTTCTGCTATTGGAATAAATTCGTCCGGAGGAATAAAACCAAGTTTCGGGTGTTCCCATCGTAACAATACTTCTGCACCAATTATTTCAGACGTGTTTAAATCATTCTGTGGTTGAAAATAAAGCTCAAATTCGTTATTTACAAGTCCGCTTCTTAAGCTCGTCTCAATTTTTAATTTACGTTCAACCAACTTATTCATATCTTGTGTGAAAACCTGATAATTATTTCGACCTCGTTGTTTTGCAGCATACATCGCTAAGTCAGCATTTTCAAGAAGGCTCTTGACGTCCTCTTCTCCTATGCTTGAACTAATTCCAATACTGCAAGTCGAGTAAACTTCTTGTTGATCAATCATAAATGGTTCATTAAAGGATTGAAGAAGACTCTCTGCGGTTTGATTGGCATCATCTTCATCCGGGTTATCTAATAAGATAACATACTCGTCGCCACTCAATCTCGCAACGATGTCCTTGCCACGAACAATAGCTTTAATTCGTTTAGCAACTTGAATTAATAGTTGGTCACCAATTCCATGCCCTAATGTATCATTGATAAATTTAAACCGGTCTAGATCTAAAAAAATAACAGCTAAGTTTTGCTCCGATTCCGGGTTTATTACTGTATTTTTTAGCTTTTCATTTAGAAAATTTCGATTTGGCAACCCAGTTAAATCATCATGAAAAGCCATATGTTCAATCTTTTCTTGCATGCTTTTTTGTACTGTAATGTCTTTACATATCCCATATATTCCTTGTATTACTCCTTTAACAATGATTGGGATATTGGTTACCACTAAATTAACCTGTTCGCCCTGTTTTTTTACAATTGAACATTCATAGGTTTGAGGAGCCCCTTGCAAGGTTTTATTAAAATGGTATAAAACCTTTTCAATATGTGCTTTTTTTAGTAATGGTATAAATGATTGTTGAATAAGCTCTTCATATTTATATCCTGATAGTTTTTCAGAAGCAGGATTTACATTATAGAAATTGCCATCTAAATCCAAAGTAATTATGGCCTCAGAATGATTCATAAACAAAGAACGATATCGTTCTTCACTTTCCTCTAGGTTTTCCGTTATTAATTTCTCCTGAGTGATATCTTTGCCCATTGATAAAAGAGCCGATTGTCCCCTAAATTGGATCTCTTTTAATGTAACCTCTAAATCTACTGTATTACCTTTTAACGTCGTTACTTTATATTGAGTTGCTTTCTCTGTCTTTCCATCTAAGAGAATATTTGTTCTTTTAAGAGCCGTCTCATGATGATGAGGAATAAGATAATCAAAAATTGATTTACCGAGAAGATCCTTTTGGTTATTAGCTCCTATTATTTTTATTGCAGCATCATTAACAAAAAGTATTTCATTATTTCGGTGAATAACAATCGCTTCTGAGGACATCTTTACAATGTCTTGATAATTTGATTCACTCTCTTTTAATTTTAGTTCAGACCGTTTTCTTTCTGTAATGTCATAAGCTATGAGAACTGCTCCAATGACTGCGTTATCCTCTGATAAAATTTGATTCCCATTCATGATGTAATTTCTTTTTTCATCGTTTTTCGTTTTGACTGTAATTTCAAGATCATTTACTCGATCTCCATTGATAATCCGAAATAATGGGGTTTCTTCTAATGGAATCGGTTTAATGCTATCATCATAATATATATCAAAATAGCTCGACCATTGCTCAGGAGAAAGATCTTGATCATTAGGAATACCAAAACATTTATGATGGGTAGAATTAGTGTGAATGATAGTTCCAAAAGCATCCGCAATAACAATTGCATCTTTTGAATTCTCAAAAGCTAACTCATATGTAGAGACTTGATTTAATATCCTTTGTTTAGAAGACACGTCTTTACCCCCAAGTTTTTAATAACTTATCAAACTTTCTTTCTATAAGGACTCTCTTCCATAAAACAGAAATAGCTATTCTCAATGGAGAATAGCCAATAATTTTATCAAATACTTCGTTATATTGGTAACCAGGCGATCGTAGTTTATTAAACCTTAGACCCTAAGCTTTGCGTCCTATTCTTTAGAATAGTTTGCCTTTTCCTATTATTATTCTATTCCCTATTGAAGTTATTCAAAACCTCTAATAATTTCAAATATAATCGTAAGAATATAGCCTAAATAGGTAAACTTGACTAAAACTGTAATACCATTTTAAAAGAAAAACCCCTACGTTAGAGAGGGTTAAATATATGTAGTGGTGACCCTGAGAGGATTTGAACCTCCGACCTGCCGCTTAGGAGGCGGCTGCTCTATCCTGCTGAGCTACAGAGTCAATTAAGAAAAACGGCAAAGCCGTCTTTTATTAAATACAGCGTTAGCTTCCACCGCCCCGAGTAGCACCTACGTAGTGCGTGTAGGTGCTACTCGAAAGGAGGGTGGGTTTCCCTTGATACGTGCGGTGTGAAGGTAGCTGTCTTCGATACTTATTAAGAAAAACGCATAGCGTCTTTTGTTAAATTTATAAAAGCTCACTTTCCTATTATAAAGCAAAAGTGAACTTTTTCAAAGTTACAATGCGCATTTCTAACGTAAACACGCTCATTTTGTAGATCAACTTGCTCATTTCTCTGTGCTTCTCGCTTATATATTCAGCTATACCGCTCATAACCTCTAACAATAAACATAACGCGTTACTTAGGTACCGATAAAGCTACTTCTTTTATTCTATAACAATCCAAAATGTTTTAATCCGTGTAATATACCATCGTCATCAACGTCTTTCGTTACATACGAAGCCTGTTTCTTCAACGCGTCACCGGCGTTACCCATCGCAACACTATTTACAACGTAGTCAAGCATTTCAATATCATTTGGACCGTCTCCAAATGCATACACATCCTCTTTAGCAAATCCAAGGTGATTCATCACAGCTTCAATCCCCTTTGCCTTAGAGCCGCCCTTAGGCACGACATCTGTAGAAAATTCATGCCAGCGCACAAAGTCAAACTTCTGAAAGCTTTCTTTATATGGACGCATTTCTTCCGCTGTGTTAAATAACAACGCCTGGTAAATATCTCGGCCATTTAAATAACTGGGATCGTAAGCCGGATGTTTAAATTTCAATGAAAGACTGATACTCTCTTCAATTCTAGCATGATATGGTATATTAGCTTTCATATCAAGATGGTCCATATATACTAGAGGGTGATCATTATTCACTGCTGCTTCAGTTAAACGAATAAGTTCCGTATCATTTAATGGATTCGTTAAAATCTCTTCATCTCCTACTTTCACATATTGACCGTTGAAGCTAATAAAAGTATGTATGCCCAGTTTTTCGCGCAACTCCGGAAACATAAAAGGTGCCCTACCCGTTGCAATAGCTATGTAATGTCCTGCAGCATGAAGATCATTGATCGCTTTCTCTGTAGAAGCAGGTAACTCTTTGTTATGATCTAATAACGTCCCGTCAATATCAAAAAAAATCATTTTTTTTGCGTCACCCATGGTTATGACCTCGTTTCCCTTATTCATTCAAAAATAAAATCAATGTCTTCATTATACGTGAACTTACTCACACTAATCAATGACCATTAGCATTCTATTGATCATTAGAAAAAAAGGCTAATTCTTCCATTACTATTTGTTCGCGAAATTAATAAATTATATGTAAAAACTTTGTAGATTTCCTTGCACCTGTTATAATATTGATTATTGAAAATTCTTTCGTATGCTAATTGTAAGTATATTTTAAATACGAGTAGCTGATAGACAGAAATAGAGATTACATACCAATCTAACCAGGAGGTGGATTCCCTTGCCGATTAAAATACCAGCACGCCTGCCAGCAAGAGAAATACTAGAAAAAGAGAATATTTTCATGATGGATAATGAACAGGCGAGCTTGCAAGAGATTCGTCCTCTTAATATCGTTATATTAAATCTCATGCCAGAAAAACAAAAAACAGAAGGTCACTTACTTAGACTTCTAGGAAATTCGCCGTTGCAAGTAGATATTACATTTCTCAAGACAGTCACATATGAACCGAAAAATGAGAGTAAATCCCATATGGAGGATTTTTATACGTCGTTTTCTGAAATAAAACACCGCAAATTTGATGGAATGATTATTACAGGTGCCCCTATTGAACACTTCCAATTTGAAAAAGTTCAATATTGGAAAGAAATGACCGAAATTATGGATTGGGCAAAAGATCATGTGACATCCAGCCTGCACATTTGCTGGGGTGCACAGGCAGCCCTTTACCACCACTACGGTATTGATAAGTTCCCGCTGGAAGAAAAATGCTCTGGAATTTTCGAACATCAAATTTTTAACGGTCATGGAGATATTAAATTATTGCGTGGTTTTGATGATGAATTTATCGCTCCGCACTCCAGACATACAAATGTTTCGATAGATGAGATAAAGGCTGCTCCTGATCTTGAACTTTTAGCTACTTCCAAGGAAGCCGGTCCTTTCCTGATGATGTCCAAGGATGGGAAACACATCATGGCTACAGGACACTTGGAATATGATACGGTAACTCTAAAGGAAGAGTATGAGCGTGATTTAGAACGAGGATTGAGTGTAAAATTACCAGTTCATTATTTTCCCAATAATAACCCTCATGAGAAACCGCTGAACCGCTGGCGCTCTCACGCCCATTTGTTGTTTTCTAATTGGCTTAACTATTATGTGTATCAGGAAACACCTTACGAGTGGAAATGAGATTCTAATAAGTTGGAGAATTTATCAGTTTAAAGGATCAATCAAGCACGATCATGGCCTTATGCGGAGAACCTTACATTCTCTTCATAAGGCCTTTAATATGTTTTTATTGGCGCCCCAAATAGGATCAAAGCCTTCAGAGATCAAACGAATCACGCCTCTCATTAACACCAAAAAAGTAAGCGCTTTAAATTTTTGTCATTATTTCTCAAATATAATAGACAGATTTCTTTGTTTTTGCTAAGATAAAAAGGACTATATACTCATAACTATCGTCATTAGTTAATTTGTTAACGTTAACAGTTGGAAATCCATGAGATGAAAGGACTATTTTTAGCTCTATTGAGATGGGGGGGCATGGAACGATCAATAGTATTTTTACATGGGACTGAAAGTAAAACTCTATTTAAAGGGAGAGAGCCGATTGGATTTTAAAAAATTTAAACCCAGAGTACCAAAAGTAAGGATCCCTAAAAAAAAGAATGAAAAGGCATTTAAAAGATCCAAGAAGGTTAGACCCAAAAAACAAATATCACTGAAGTATAAGCTGTTGCTCTCATTTATTTTACTTAGTATTATTCCTAGTATTGTTATAGCTACTTTGGTTTTTAGTGTTTCGAAAAATACATTAGAAGACAAAGTTTCAGCAATGAGTGGTGATATAGGGTTTCAAATTTCAGAAAACGTTAATGATACGATAGAACAAATGGAGGAATTAACAACAAGACCGATTACCGATCCAGATATTTATTCCCAATTAGCTATAAACTTTAATGACCTTGATGATAGAGAAGCATTCTCTCTGAGAAGAGATATGTCCGATTACTTTTCTAACATTCTCAACAATACCTCTCATCTTTCTGAATTCTTTTTCGTTAGAAATGATGGTGAACTCCTTGGGAAACCAACTCAATTAGAAATTGATGAATTTATTCAACAAGATGCTAACGGACAGTTTGATGGTGAAAATGTTGCATGGTTACCTTTAGAAAACGCTGAAAATACTATCAGTGATTTGGTGGTTCTAAGAAGTTCGAGAGATGGTATTATTGTTTCAAGCTTTGCTCCCAACATTTTTGATGACGTATTTAGTTCTGAAGGTGAAGATGCTGAAAACGCCGAAAACGAAAAACAGCTGTTAATTATCGATGATGAAAACCGCATTATAACAAATAGTCAGCCGGATGATGTCAGTAGTCATTATGTGGTAGACGAAGGTAATGAAGATGCAATATTATCGACCCATCCCTTATCTAATGGATGGCAAGTGGTTGTATCAACTCCCAGGGCCGCATTAATGCAAGAAATGAATGATGTGATTCAATATGTTATTATCTTTGTTATTATTTTTGCTCTCATTGCCAGCCTGATTGGTGTTTTTCTTACTTTTTCTATCACAAAACCTATAGACCGAATCGTCCGCTTAATGAAAGAATCAGAACAAGGTGATCTAACTGTTCGCACAGATGAAGTTGGAAAGCATGAAATAGGCCAGTTAGGTGCCAGCTTTAATCACATGGTAGCAAATATAAAACACATTATATTAGAAAATAAAAAAATGTCTACTTACGCTGTAGAAAGTGCAGAAAAACTAAAAATAATTTCAAATCAGTCATCTAATACAGCTGATCAAATCGCGTCATCCATCGTAGAAGTGGCAAATGGAGCAATGGAGCAAGTAGATTACTCTGAAAAAACAAACCAAGAAATGAAAGGGTTGTCGGAAGAAGTTCAAGGTGTCTCCAAAAATGTTCATGAAGTATCACAAGCAGCTACAAACACAAAAAAATCAAGTCAAGATTCGATTAATCATATGAATGATCTTACGAAAAAAAATCAAAGTGTAGGAACTAATATTACAGAAATAAAAGATACGATTGAAAAACTAAATATTGAAGTTAACGGAATTCAAGATGTAGTATCTATGATTAATGGCATCAGTGATCAGACCAACCTACTTGCTTTAAACGCAAGTATCGAGGCGGCACGCGCCGGAGAATCCGGAAAAGGGTTTGCTGTGGTTGCGGATGAAGTAAGAAAGTTAGCTGAACAATCGAAACAATCCACGAAAAAGATTGAGGAGATTATTCAAAGTATATTAGGACAAACGAATAACTCCGTTAGATTAGTTCAAACTTCAGTTGCCTTATTTGATGAGCAAACAGTGTCGGTTGAAGGAACGAAACATTCATTTGACCAAATACTACGTGATACTGATGAAATATTCTTAGCAACACAATCGATGGAAACCTCGATCAGTAAAATGGATATCACTAAGGCAAGAGTAGAAAAGGCGATTGCTGATATGGTTGGAATTACTGAAGTTACATCGGCAGCTACAGAGGAAGTCAGTGCAACTACGGAAGAACAATTTGCTGCAGCTGAGGAACTTGGAAGCCTTTCAGAAAACCTGGAGACGACAATGAAAGATTTAGAAAAAGTTATTAATCGTTTTAAAGTGGAATAATACAGACCGATAATTTAATAAAAAATGGCCCTGAAGAATTAAATTTCTTCAGGGCTCTCTATTTATCACATTCTCATTATGCTTTTGTTGGCTCTTCTACCGCAGTAAAATATGCATGATACAAACTTTTAACCGCCAAATCTACGTCCTTTTCATCAACACCAAACATCATGCTGACTTCCGATGAGCCTTGGTTGATCATTTTAATGTTCACACCAGCTTCAGATAATGCTACGGTAGCTTTTGAGGCAACACCTAGTGTTTTGAACATACCCTCTCCCACAACCATTACCATCGCTAAATTCCGTTCAACTTGCACATCCTCTACCGATAGTTCTGTTTTGATTCTGTGAAGAACGCGTTCTTCTTTGCCATTCTCAAAGTGGTGGGACTTGATAATTACTGACATATTGTCAATACCAGATGGTGTATGCTCGAATGATATCCCTTCATCTTCCAAGATTTCGAGCAAATGTCGTCCAAAGCCAACTTCCGTATTCATCAAGTATTTCGTTATGTTAATGCTACAAAAATCCTTATCACTTGCGATCCCCACAACTGGTTGCCCGTTTGGTGATCGTCTAGAAACAATTCTTGTTCCTGGGGCTTCAGGATGATTCGTATTTTTTACTGTGACTGGAATTTTCTTAATAACGACCGGTTGAAGAGCTTCGTCATGAAAAACAGAGAAACCAGAATACGCCAACTCTCTCATTTCCTGATAAGAGATTTCCTTCATTTCATGAGGATTTTCAACCAAGTTAGGATTAACACTGTACACAGAATCGACATCTGTGAAGTTTTCATATTCTTCAGCTTCTACCCCTGCTGCTATAATAGAACCCGAAATATCCGATCCTCCTCTTGGGAAAGTGACGATATTGCCAAGTTTTGAATATCCGAAAAAACCTGGAATAACAAGGATACCGGATCGATTACGTAATTTCTGTATTTCACCATAAGCCTCAGGGAGAATCCTTGCGTTTCCTGGTTGATCGGTCACGATCATTCCAGCCTCTTTCGGAGAAACATAATGAGCTTCCTCTCCTAGGTTAGACAAAAATGCTGCCATAATCTTCGCATTTTGATTCTCACCGCTTGCTTTCAGTGCATCTAATAAACGAGCTTCATCATTACGATAGAAGTCAATTAATTCGTTTAAGTGATTTTCTATGGATGTTAGCAAGTTATCATTTAACTCTAATTCACGGATGATTACAGCGAATCTCTCTAAAACGCCGTTTAAAGCTAGTGATTCATTACCACCATTGGTAATTGAGTCCGCCAAATTAATGAGAAGATCGGTTGTTTTAATGTCATTCTCGTGCCGTTTACCCGGCGCAGAAACAACTACAATCCGCCTCTCCTTATCGGCTAAAATAATATTTGCAACTTTTCTAAATTGAGTTCCGTTTGCTAAGGAACTTCCTCCGAACTTTACAACTTTCATTCCGACAAAACTCCTTTTTTTCTTTTGTCTCTTCTATAAACACAAATGTATCCCTGATAAAGAAAATGTTATCGTTATTATACTAGAGTAGAGCATCTTCGGCAATAGAAGAAATTGGAGATAACATAGAAAAACCCCCGCTTGGCTATGTACAACTAAGCAAGGGTTGCTATTTTTCCTTATGTTATACCCACCACATATCAGAAGGTTGTTCTTCGATTAAAATAGATTGAAGATTTTTCACAGCTCGGTTAAAACCTTCATCAATGGACATAATTGGATCCTCATGCTCGATGCTAATCACATAATCATACCCGTAAGTGCGTAAAGCGCTCATCATATTAGAACATTCTTGCATATTGTGACCACAGCCAACTGAGCGAAACGTCCATGCTCTTGACTGAACTTCCCCATATGGTTGCATATCAATGAGCCCATACTTGTTCACGTTCTCTTGGTCTATATACGTATCTTTCGCATGGAAGTGATGGATAGCATTCTCTTTCCCAAGAATTTTAATAGCGGCTACAGGATCGATTCCCTGCCACCACAAATGACTTGGATCAAGATTAGCACCGATGGCATCACAAGTTGCTTCTCGTAATTTGAGCATCGTGTGTGGTGTATGAACGAGAAATCCGCCGTGAAGTTCTAGACCTATTTTAACATGATGCTTTTCAGCAAATTCTCCCACTCGTTTCCAATATGGAATCAGTTTTTCTTCCCATTGCCACCTATAGATGTCTGAGTATTCATTAGGCCATGGTGTTACCGGCCAATTTGGCTTTTTAGCTCCTTCGTGATCACCAGCAGTACCGGAGAAACAATTGACGACAGTTACTCCCATCTTGCTTGCCAACTCTATCGTCTTCATTAACGCCTCATCTGATTCCTTTGCAAAATTCTCTTCAGGAGAAATCGGATTTCCATGGCAACTAAATGCACTGATTTCTAACCCTCTTGAAGAAACTTTTTCTAAATATTCCGCTCGAAGCTCTTCACTCTTCAACAAACGATCTATATCACAATGAGCATTTCCCGGGTACCCTCCTGTTCCAATTTCGACTGCTTTAAGACCGGAGTCTCTGACATGATCTAGCATTTCTTCAAGGTTTTTTTCTGCAATCAAGACGGTAAATACGCCTAATTTCATCCAATCGCCTCCGTTTTTATGATAATGTCACACTTTGACCTGTTTCACTGCTTTTATAGATGGCATCTATGATCTTGGTAACTTGCAAGGCTTCTTCTGGTTTGACAATTAGTTCTTCATTACCAAGACACGCTCCGACAAAGTTTTTCAACAGAAAGAGTCCAGGGTTTTCTTCCCCAGGCATCCACTGGGCTTCGCTGTTCATTAACATCCCATGCTTGGCCTGGTTCAATTGAAAAGGAAAGACATCTAATCCCCCTCGTTGGCCTGATATACTAACATTTTCATGATCTTCTTTGATATTTGCTGACCAAGAAGTTTCAAAGAGCAGTGATGCACCGCCTTCAAATGTAATATAAGCTGTAACATGATCATCCACATCAAACGTGACAGCATCAAAATTTCCCCATTCATTAACCTGTTCGGTCATTTTACTTAAATGGTTATACGTTCTTCCACTCACTTCGATGGGTTTTGGATGATCTAGTAACCACAGTGATAGATCTAGAAAGTGACAACCATAATCAATCAGGCTGCCCCCTCCTTGTAAATCCTTATTTGTAAAAACACCCCAACCCGGTACTTTCCGTCTTCGTAATGCCTGAGATCGTGCAACAATCGGTAAACCGATTTCATTCTCACTTACCATTTTTTTAGCCGCTTGTGAATTCTTCATGAAACGATAATGATAGCCTATAGATAACAAAGTACCCGACTCTTCTGCTGCAAGAATCATAGCTTCACATTCCTTTGTATTTAAGGCCATTGGCTTTTCACACAACACGTGTAGCCCTGCATTCAATGCATCAATTGTGATCTGTGCATGAAATTTATTCGGCGTGCAGATTGTAACAGCATCTATCTCTGAGAACATCTCTTTGTAATCAGTATATACGAGCGGAATTTCAAACTGCTCAGCCACTTGCCTCGCTGTTTCATAGTTGATATCACACACTGCCTCTACTTGAACTTTATCTGTCAACTGTTTGTACGCAGGGAGATGACGACCTTGGGCAATCCCCCCGACACCTATGAGCCCCATTTTCAATTTTTTCATAGTGAACTCCTTTAAATAGCTGTAAACTGCTTCGTATTACTTGATTCTAAAGCTGCAAGAACAACTTGAAGAGACTTCAACCCTTCAGCTCCTGAAACGGCTGGCGTCCTCTTTTCTAGTATCGAAGTAATAAACTCATCAATGACATGAGTAGTCGTTTGACCATCCCCATCATTCGATTGAATGCCACCTAATTCATATTTTACAATTTCTCCATTTTTATATTGAATAATCAACGAGTTAACTGGGTCGTCTTCTAATCGAAGAATAGCATTTTCCCCATAAATGATTGTCGAGTTATCTTCTCTAGACACATATGACCAACTAGCTGCAAGTGTCCCAATCACACCACTTTCTGTTTTCAATACACAAACAGCAGTATCATCTACAGATGCTTTTTCTTTCGCACTGGTTTCGACAAATGCACCTACTTCTTTAAATTCTTCGCCTAAAATAAATCGTAGTAAGTCTGTTTTGTGAACTCCCAAATCACCCATCGCTCCAATGAATGCTTCTTCCTTTTTAAAGAACCAGCTATCTTCTCCATCTGCACTCCACTGTTCTGGTCCACCGTGTCCAAATGCAGAACGGAAACTGTAAATCTTGCCGATCTCTCCACTTTCAATCAGTAATCTCGCCTTTTGATGAGAAGGTACAAACCGTTGATTATGACCAATCATCAAGTTTTTCCCGGCAGATGCTGCCGCTTCATTCATGGCCTCTGCTTCTTCTGTTGAGATTGCCATCGGCTTTTCACATAAAACATGCTTGCCAGCGTTTAATGCTGCAATAGAGATTGGTGCATGTAAATAGTTTGGTGTACATACACTGACCGCGTCGATGTCGCTTTGTGCTAGCAGTTCCTCGTAACGTGTATACGCTTGTGCATCATAATCATTTGCAATTTCATTAACCCGGTCTTCGACAATGTCACATACAGCAACAATATCTACAAGTTGATTCCCTAAGTATTCTGGTAAATGACGGTATTTAGCGATGCTTCCGCACCCGATGACTCCTACACGAATTTTATTCATTCCTCTTCCCCTCCAACACTATTAGTCTTTTGGTTTGATGTCTTCTAAAGGCTTGGCGTTACCACGGATTGGTATGTTGCGAGTGGTAGGTTGCGCCCACTTCACTGCATTTGAAATAACTCGTTGTATCTGTTTGTTGTGATACGTAGGATAAGTCTCATGTCCCGGTCTGAAATAAAAGATCTTCCCTGATCCTCGTTTGAATGTACATCCGCTTCGGAAGACTTCTCCTCCTTCAAACCAGCTCATCAAAACAACTTCATCTGGGGCAGGAATATCAAAGTGTTCTCCGTACATTTCTTCTTTTTCAAGCTCAATACTTTCGCCAATACCTTCGACAATTGGATGACTCGGTTCGACAACCCACAAGCGTTCTTTCTCATCAGCCTCACGCCATTTCAAATCACATCCAGTACCCATTAACGTTTGGAAAATCTTTGAGAAGTGACCGGAGTGAAGGACGATTAATCCCATTCCATCTAGTACTCGTTGATGTATTTTTTTAACAACCGTATCGCTTACTTCATCATGTGCAAGGTGCCCCCACCATAAAAGGACATCCGTCTCATTTAATACATCATCTGTTAATCCGTGTTCTGGCTCGTCTAATGTCGCTGTTTTTGCTTCAAACGATTCTTCTTTTAAAAAAGAAGCAATCGCTCCATGAATTCCTTCTGGATATATCTCTCTCACTTTAGGATTTTTTTGTTCATGCCTGTTCTCATTCCATACAGTAACTCGTTGCATTGTAATTCCTCCCAATTATTTAGAAGATGCCCTCAAACACAAGAACCTCTTAGTATTTATTTCATTATGTTTAAATATCGTAGACAACACTCTCATAAGGACGTAGTTGCAACTCTTTAAGGTCCATAGAAGCATTATCATAGTTTCCAATAATCATTAGTTTCACTTTTTCTTCTAAAACTATATCGATTTCTTCGTTTGTAAAGTTAGCAATTACAAGACTTGTTTGTTCTCGTAATTGCCTTGTACGTCATGTAACGTATTCTCTAACTTTACAGAAGTAATTTTGGTTGACCTTTAGCCACTGTTTTCCGTTGGTGAATCCACTTTTTTCCCCTTCACTCCATTGCATCGGAGTTCTTGCGTTATCTCTACTACGATTGTGAATGAATGATAACGCCTCATCTTCTGAATAGCCGTCAGTGATAGCAGAATGATATTGGTCAATCGAAGCTATATCATCATAATCAGTAATAGATGGGTAAAGGACGTTAGCCATACCTATTTCTTGCCCCTGATAAATATATGGCATCCCCTTTAGAAGGAAATACACCGTTGCAAGCATTTTTCCCGAAATGTCGCTAATATCCTCAATAGGAATAAATTTGTTAAGTGAAACAGGTTGATTGTGATTATCAGGAGGTTATTTGGCGCAGAGCCATCTTTTTTCCGTCAGGGCATATACACTAATCTCTTTTCGTGTGACTCTTGTCAATACCGGATTGGATGAACCATTGATGCTCTTCTGATGTGTGGTTAATACCAAGTCCATGATGATTTTATATTTCTTTCCGCCGCTTTAACAATTAACAAATCTATTTAAATACTTGATTCCATCTCCTTTCTACATTGGTATCGGTACCATAAATTATAATAGCTAGTTATTAATAATACTTGATTTTATCAATAACTGTAACTAAATATTCGTTTGGTATCGGTTTCAAAAAAGTAAAAATAATTCCCATGTACTATCCTCTTGAACTTTGTTCAAAAAATCGACTCATTATACTCTGTGATTGAAATTATCCCTTCTTACAAATCCATTATAGACCGTGTTGATATCGGTTACAATAATAAATTATAAGAATAAACTTTCAAAAGTAACTAAAACCTTATATACCAATGATTCAGCTCAAAAAACTTTTTTGTTAAATGGTAACGGTTTCACTTTTAGTCCAAAAAGGCCTCATGTAGACCCTCTTTGAATAAATGGAGCAGTTAGTTCCACGTATGCTTCTTTTGGTTCACGACCTTCTAATATACTTATAATCAGCTCAAGTGCTTTTTCCCCCATTTCATTTACTGGCTGCCTAATTGTAGTGAGTTTAGGTTCCAATAGTTCAGCTAATGGCTGGTCGTCAAACCCTATAATTGCAATGTCTTCTGGAACTCGAAGACCCTGATCCTTTGTTTCTATTAAAATCCCAGCTGCTACTTCATCCCCTCCTGCAAAAATTGCTGTTGGACGGTCTGCCATGGAAATTACTTCTTTCGCCACATTTTTACCATCATTTATAGAAAGTTGATTTACAAAGATCCAGCGAGGATTGACAGGTATTTTGGCTTCTTTTAACGCTTTCTGAAAACCTATACTGCGATCATTATTTTTTCCATCAGACTCAAATAGACTACCGCCTGTACAGTAGCCGATCTTTTTATGACCTTTTTCAATTAAATGCTTAATTCCATTGTAGACACCATTAATTTGATCGATTCTTACGATGGGAAGCGTTGAGTTTGAGAGGTACTCATTACAGAAAACCATCGGTCCAAAATTCGTGTACTCTTTTAAAGTCTCCCAATCATTAGCCACAGAGGTCATAATTATTCCATCGACTTGTTTTGTTTTAAGCAGATTTAAATAGGAGAGCTCCTTCTCAGGGTCTCCATTACTTTGAAAAATCAAGACTTGATATCCTTTTTTATAGGCTAGCTGCTCGATAGCATTTACAAGGTAAGAGAAAAAGGGATTTACAATTCGAGTAACGATTACTCCAATTGAAGTCGTTAACTGTCCTCTCATTCTGCGAGCAGTAGGACTCGGTGTATATGAAAGTTCTTCCATTGCTTTTTTAACTAGCTCACGTTTCTCTTTCGTAACATACGGATAGTTATTTATTACTCTAGACACTGTTGTTTTAGATAAACCAGATAGTTTTGCGACATCTGATATCGTTGACATTTGGCACCACCCTTTTTATTGAAACCGATTTCATAAATATTTTACTGTATTACCTATAGAAACTCAAGTAAAATACATTATCGGAAATCTACTGTTTATCTAAGGCAAAATCAGATACCACTCGTTTCGCCCGTTCCTTCGCTGCTTCAAGACGTTCTCCAACTTCATCCGGATAAGTGCTTGTCCCTTCAATAAAAAGATGAGTGTAGTCTTTCATACCAATCAAACCAAAGATAGTTCTTAAATAACGGTCTGAGTTTTCTAATTCCTGGAGTTTTCCTTTTGAATACTCTCCTCCTCTTGATTGGATGTGCATGATCTTTTTCGTTTGCATGAGTCCTTTAATTCCCGCGTCTGTGAATTCGAAAGTTTTTCCAGGTATAATAAGATGATCAACGTACGCTTTTACTTGAGGTGGAAAACTCATGTTCCATAATGGCGTGACGATCACGATTCGATCGGATTCAAGGAATTGCTCGACAAATGGATTCGTTACTTCTTTTTGTTCCACATTGCCATGACGTTCCCACATATTAATAGCGTCTGTGTCTAATGGAGGTAATGTCACTTTAAATAAATCCAGCCTATCTATTTTCTCTTCTGGTTTTTCTTGTTGGTAGGCCTTTAAAAAAGCTTCTCCAAGCTGCAAACCAAAAGAGTCTTCTATCTTCTTAGGATTTGCCGTTACATATAATAAAGTCATCGCTGGTGCGCCCCCTTCTGTCTTGATTTACATCTTAGCATAGAAAAAAGATCAAGTACCGGAAGCTACTTGATCTTTCTCATACTTATAACGGATTTTCCAGAAGTTCCTTGATATCTTCTTCAGAAAAGGCACTTGCTCTCGATAAAAAGCGTTTGCCCTCTTTTCCTTCCAACGAAAACATCCCCCCTCGGCCATCCACAACGTCTATAATAATCTGAGTATGTTTCCAGTAGTCATACTGCTTTTTATTCATATAAAAACCGACTCCGCCAATTTCACCAAGCTTTACATCCTGGCTTCCTAACATTAGTTCTCCATCCGGATAACACATTGGAGAACTTCCATCGCAGCAACCGCCGGATTGATGGAACATGAGGGGACCATGCTCTTCTTTTAAGCGTGCAATCAAAGTCAGTGCTTTCTCTGTCGCTTTAACACGTTCCACCATGTTTAAAAGAATCCTAATTTTTGAGGACTATAGCTCACAAGCATATTTTTCGTTTGCTGGTAGTGGTCAAGCATCATTTTGTGATTTTCTCTTCCGATTCCTGACATTTTATATCCTCCAAATGCTGAGTGTGCTGGGTACTGGTGATAGCAATTTGTCCAAACACGCCCCGCTTGAATACCTCGTCCGAATCGGTAAGCTGTATTCACATTCCGAGTCCATATTCCTGAACCTAAGCCGTATAATGTATCGTTAGCAATTGCGAGAGCTTCTTCATCCGTTTTAAACGTAGTCACAGACAGTACTGGGCCAAAAATTTCTTCTTGGAATATTCGCATTTTGTTATGACCTTTGAAAATCGTTGGCTGAATATAGTAACCATCCGCGTTTTCACCTTTTTGTTTATTTATATCTCCTCCAATGAGCAACTCGGCCCCTTCTTCTATTCCAATTTTTAAGTAGGATTCAATTTTTTCCATTTGTTCCGTGGATGCTTGCGCACCCATCATTGAATTAGGATCAAGTGGATTCCCTGTTTTGATGGCTTTCACCCGCTCAATTACTCTTTCCATGAAAGGCTCAAAAATATCTTCATGGATAATTGCTCGCGATGGACATGTACATACTTCCCCTTGGTTAAGTGCGAACATAAGTAGACCTTCTACTGCTTTGTCAAGAAAGTCATCATCTTCATCCATTATGTCTTTAAAGAAAATATTTGGAGACTTACCGCCAAGTTCCAAGGTTACAGGGATCAAGTTTTGCGATGCGTATTGCATGATCAGACGTCCTGTCGTTGTTTCTCCTGTGAAGGCGATCTTAGCGATACGTTCACTAGATGCCAACGGTTTTCCAGCCTCCAGCCCAAAGCCATTCACGATATTTAAAACACCAGGCGGCAACAAGTCTCCCACCAAATCAGCCAATAACAATATAGATGCTGGCGTTTGTTCGGCTGGCTTAAGTACGACGCAGTTTCCCGCTGCTAATGCAGGTGCTAGTTTCCAAACAGCCATAAGGATTGGAAAATTCCAAGGAATAATTTGTCCGACTACACCTAAAGGTTCATGGAAATGGTACGCTACCGTGTCTTGATCAATTTCTCCCAGTGATCCTTCTTGGGCACGAATAACCCCGGCAAAATATCGAAAATGATCGATCGCCAAAGGAATATCTGCATTTAAAGTTTCACGCACAGCCTTCCCGTTTTCCCACGTTTCCGCGATAGCTAACATTTCTAGGTTTTCTTCCATGCGGTTTGCAATTTTATTTAGGATAATCGAGCGTTCCGTGACGGATGTTTTACCCCATGCCTCTTTAGCATTATGTGCAGCGTCAAGGGCAAGTTCAATATCTACTTCCGTTGACCTGGCTACTTGGCAAAAAGGCTTTCCATTCACTGGTGATGGATTAGCAAAGTATTCACCATTTACTGGCGCTATCCATTCTCCACCTATATAGTTATCATATTTTTCTTTGAATTGTACAACAGAATCTTTCGTATTCGGATTAGCATATGTCATAAACTATTCCCCCAATTACTAGAATTCATTTGTTCACCTTACGTGTTGAAGACTTCCTATTAAACGTCACCTCCCACCACTTTGTAAACGCTTTCAGTTTGTGTCATAAAAATGGGCCACGCAGGCTATTTAAAGTTTATACAACATTCTATTTTTTGTCAATTATCAGATTTATTATTTGTGTATATTTCTTACTGTTTATATTTTTTCTTCAAACGGAATTGCTCGAATACCCTACTTGCAGATGTTATCACTTCTTCGATCGTTTTATTAATAACATTGACTATGAGCATACTTAGTAAATTTAAGAATCATTCTATAGTAGAAAGATACTCTAATCTCTATTTTCCGCCAATCTATTTTCTATAAATATCCATTGACCTATGATAATTATTTTATTATGATAGACAATGATAATGAGAATCTTTATCAACTACATAATAGGAGGTCTATATTATATGAAACATTTATTGTTATCCTTAACGCTCCTTTCAGTGATGCTTTTATCCGCTTGCGGCGCTACGAATGAAGAAAATAACTCTGAAGCAGAAAATGAAGGTCAGGTAAACGATCCTACTGAAAATACTGACTCAAATGCTGAAAGTGAGAATTCAGAAAATGAAGCCACAGAGACTGATACTTCAGACTCCGAGGCGGCTTATCCAGTTACGATTGAACACGCACTAGGTGAGACAACTTTAGAGGAAAAGCCGGAACGGATCGTTGTCCTTGAATGGGTATACGGAGAGAATCTGTTAGCTTTAGGTTTGGAGCCTGTTGGAATGGCTGATATCGAAGGCTACAATGCATGGGTGAATGTTGAACCAGAGCTATCTGCTGATGTAGTCGATGTCGGCACTCGTCAAGAACCGAGTCTTGAAGAAATCGCTCGATTAGAACCTGATTTAATTATTTCGGCTTCTTTCCGACATGAGGCAATTCAGAGTGAGTTGGAAAACATCGCACCTACTGTTATGTTCAACCCTTATCCTGAAGAAGGAGAACAAGATCAGTACGAAGAAATGGTTACAACTTTTGAAACAATGGCAACTGCATTAGGAGAAGAAGAAAAAGCAGCAGAAGTACTTGGTAACTTAGAATCCACGTATGAAGAAGTTGCTGCTGGAATAGAAGAAAGTGAAAACGCAGGTAATGGTTTTGTTCTCTCGCAAGCATTCAGCGCTAATGAAACAGCAACTCTACGCTTATTTACCGACAATGCGATGGCTGTACAAATACTGGAAAATGTAGGGATGTCCAATGCATTTGACGGCAGTGATTTTGAATTATATGGCTATAGTGAAACATCCGTGGAAAGCTTACAGCCTTATCAGGATGCCAACTTTATTTACATTGTACAGGATGAAGACAATGTTTTTGAAAATCAGCTAGCTGGTAATTCTGTTTGGGAAGGGTTATCATTTGTAGAAGAGGAAAGAACATATGCTTTACCAGGGGATACTTGGGTATTTGGTGGTCCTCTAGCTGCAGAAGTTTTTGCTGAAGAAATTCTTCAACTATTTAGTGAGGAGTAATCCCATTGCATTTATTTTATAAAGCTGTTCTCATATTCGGAGGGGGAACAGCTCTCTTATTTTTATTTTCTTTTATACATATTCAACAAGGATCCGTCGACATTACCCTTTCGATTATTATGGAAGCTATTTTCGGCAATGGAGAAGAACTTGAACATGAAATCATACGGACGCTGCGTTTACCTAGAATTGTCGTTGGCATCATGGCTGGTGCGGCTTTAGCTTCTGCGGGCGTATTATTTCAGACTTTGACGAAGAATCCATTAGCATCCCCTGCTACGTTAGGTGTTAACGCAGGGGCTTATTTACTTGTTATTCTAGGTGCCGTTTTTCTACCGGCTAGTCTTCCGGTAAATGGATTCGTACTCGCTTTTGCCGGAGGCGCTATTGCGGCTGTTCTTGTATTTCTCATATCTGGCGGCAGCCAAGCTACCCCAGTCCGAATGGCACTTGCTGGTATGGTTTTAACGTTAACCTTCTCCGCCTTTACTTCTGCGATCCAAATTTTCTTTGAATATGAGACTGCAGGGTTATTTTTATGGGGTAACGGAACTCTTGTTCAAAATGATTGGTCCGGGGCTCAATTCATGGTTCCTGCTACTTTAACTCTTTTAGCAATCCTACTGCTCTTTTCGAAAAAATTCGATGTGCTTTTTATCGGCGAAGAACATGCAAAAGGTCTTGGCGAAAACGTAACGTTTATCCGGGTAAGTATGTTTCTTGGTGCGGTCACTTTAACCGCAATTAGCGTAAGTGTTGTTGGTCCAATAGGATTTATTGGCCTCATTGCTCCGCATATTATTCGACTGATGGGATTGTACTTGCACGGTTGGTTGTTAAGTGCATCCATGTTATGGGGAGCTGTTATCGTGATTGGGGCCGATGTGGCCGGCAGATGGCTCGATCCGTCGTTAAATGAACTGCCAGTCGGTTCTGTAACCGCTCTTATTGGAGCGCCCTGGCTTATTTGGCTTATCTGGAAGCATCGCGGCACCTTCTTTCGTCTTTCTCGAAAAGAAGGCTTAAGTGGCAGTGGTTCCGGAAAGAAAGTCTCTTATTCCATTGTTATGATCGGTGCTATTATTTTTACCGTGACTGCTGTAGTCTTTGGTATTTCCGTTGGTAGTCAAGGTCTAGAGCTGCAAAACACTTGGCTCGCTTTAATTAACTCCGAAGAGACAGCTCTGCGGTCTTTCATTATCAATTTACGGTTAAGCAGAGTTCTGGTTGCTTTGGTTACTGGAATGCTCCTTGCTATCAGTGGACTCTTGTTCCAAGGTGTACTTCGTAATCCCCTGGCAGATCCTTCGGTTATTGGGGTCACTTCGGGTGCTGGAGTAGGCGCTATGCTGATTCTTTATGTTTTCCCTGCTTTATCTGCTGCTTGGATACCATTAGGTGCAATCATTGGTTCCTTCATTGCCGTAGCAATCGTATTATTATTATCAAAGAAAATGCACTTCCAACCCGCTGTCATGGCTTTAATGGGCATCGGTATCTCCGCAGTAGGTTCTGCTATTATCCAAATTTTGATCGTACGTTTTAACCTTAATGCTGCATCGGCCTTAACGTGGCTCTCCGGCAGTACTTACGCTCGAGGATTCGATGAACTGCAATGGTTTTTAATTGGCCCATTGCTCGTCATTGTGCCGATTGCATTTTACTTCATGAAGCAGATAGACTTGTTAGCCTTGGGAGAAGAAACATCTATCGGTGTAGGACTGAATGTTACTCTCTTGCGCTGGTCCATGTCCATTTTAGCTACAGTTATCGCCGCATGCTCCGTAGCAGCCGCAGGAACAATCGGATTCGTTGGACTCGTAGCTCCGCACATAGCTAGAATGATCGTCGGCCATGACAATCGGAAGATCTTTCCCTTAAGTATGCTTATTGGTGGCGGCTTCCTTGTTTGGGCGGATGCATTGGGACGTTTAGTGTTAGCACCCAAAGAGATCCCTTCAGGTATCGTGGTAGCAATGATTGGTGCGCCTTTCCTGTTATGGTTAATGCGTAAAAGGAAGGTCTAGTTTGCCTGAATGACCAAATAAAAGTTAAAGAGAGTGACCCCAGAGTCACTCTCTTTTCTATCACGAAAGTTGTTTGGAAGAATTACCACTCGCTTTCCGTGGATGATCCGCGAAAAACGTCCGCCTAGAGCGGATTCGAGCACCTTTATTCGATAGAAAATAAGAATCTTTTAAGAAAAACGGCATAGCCGTCTTTTATTAAATACAGCGTGATCTTTTAGCCACCATCATTTAAGTGTCAAGGATGGGTTTCCCTTGACACGCGTGTCGTAAAGATAGCTCTAATTTTATAAATCCTCATCTGTAAAAAAATGGTGTATCAAAAAGTATTTCACCTTTTTGACACACCATTTCTATCATTTATTTTTCAGTTTTAATTTCTCATACCTCTCCTGCCGTTCTGCAGGTTTCATTCGTGGACAACTGTAGCAATAGTTACCACTTAGTTTAAAGTACAAGCAACAAGATGATTTTGTATGCATTGGTTCATTTTTATTTTTAGGGTTGGGTATTTCCAAGCTGCGGTATGGAAAGGGATTCTTTCTCTCTGCAAACACCTCTGCAGGAGCATTATTCTTCATATGATCCCAATCCGTCATAAGATTTGCTGCGAACTCATCACTCTCATGCCCGGAAATTTGCTTTAAAAAGAACGGAATCGTGTGTACAAGTTGCCCCCACAGCATCGAAGAACGCAGTTCACACGCATTAGCAACTTCATGAACCATCGGACTTAGATAATACTGATAAAAGTCATGTAACTGAGCTACTTTGTCCCCATCGTGAACAACTTCCATCATTGAATCTCCAACCATATAATGTATGGAAGGTTCCTTCCCGTTTTCATTATTCACGTAAGAGATGTCAATGTCCCAATCATGCTCAAACTTCACTCCTCGTGCAATACACCAGTGAATAAAGGTAACATATCTTCCCATGCGGCTTGCCCAAAAAGTGCCTACGACATCATACGAAGGAGCATTCACTTCTTGGGCATACCACTTTAAATAAGAAGAGACACCTTCACGCGTCCGAAATAATGCTGTATTTATGCTAAAAAGTAATCCTTCCTTTATTTCTCCCGAATGAACCCCTAATAGTTTCTGTTGTTCCGCTTCTGCTACTTCATCTAAAAATATCATCTACTAAACTTCCTGCAATAAACCTGCGTCTTTTTTAATAGACACATCTTCAGGCAATAAGTTATAAGTGATGCAGACCGGCTTCCCCGTACGAGGATCTTTACCAATATAGGCATCGATATGAAAGATTTCCTTTAGCACAGGCGGACAGATAATATGATAGGGATCACCATTAAAAAGAAGTTTTCCGTCTTTTAAAGCAATCAAATGGTCAGAAAATCGAGCCGCATGATTAATATCATGAATAACCATCACGATTGTACGGCCCTCTTCACGGTTGAGACGCTCAAGAAGTTCGAGGACTTCCATTTGATGCGCCATATCTAAATAAGTCGTCGGTTCATCCAGAAACAGTAACTCTGTTTCCTGTGCAAGGGCCATAGCAATCCAGGCACGTTGGCGCTGACCACCAGACAATGCATCCACCGGACGATCACGAAATTCCATTAAATTTGTATTTTTCAGAGCTGCAACAATAGCTTCTTTATCTTTCGAGCTCAGACGCTGTAATCCGTTCTGATGCGGAAACCGTCCATAAGAGACAAGTTGTTCAACAGTAAGTCCTCCTGGTAATTCAGGTGCCTGAGATAAGATTGCCAGTTTTTTAGCAACATCTTTTGTTTTCATTTTATGAATATCTTCCCCTTGAAGATAAGCAATACCGTTATGCGGCTTCTTAATTCTTGAAATAGCTTTGAGAAGTGTTGATTTACCACATCCATTTGGTCCGATAATAGATGTTATTTTCCCCTCAGGAATCTCAACATTCATTTCTTTTACAATCACATGATTATCGTAAGCAACGGACAACCCCTGCGCTGATACATAGGACATGGAAAATACCCCTTCCACTTTTCTACTAGACTAATAATGATAATCGTTATCAGTTAAATTATAACGGTCTCTCTCTTAAATTGCAATGAGAATTCCGAACCGATTCTTATACTCTGTTAACTTCACACAACTGCAACGAATCCTATAGGCATTACTCCATTTTTGCACAGAAAAAAGTCGCAATTAAATACCCGAAAACCAAATGGGGACAGTCCCCCCATTTATTTCCTTTTATCTACCGAAAAATAAAGGTGATGATGTCGCTCGCAACCAGGATTAAACGCAGCCTGACAGGTCGGACAGCTCGCCCCTCCATCGAAATAATCATGAATGGTTAATTCCGTCCCGCACGCACCGCACAGCACTGCCTTTTCATCAAACTCCTCTAACGGCCACCTCGACACCGGGTGATCTGTTGATTCTATATGACAGTGAATACAAGAATAATACGTATTACAGCAATAGAATTTCATCGCCACCCTATCCAATTCAGAATGGTAATGCACACACCTCGTCTCCTTATCTTTCACTTTCCCCATCACTTCTACGCCATGAATCCACATTCAAACTCCTCCTAATATCTGGGGGGACAGACCCGCAAAAATTTTCCAGTTCTCTTCGCTTTTTTGTTAGTTTTACGATTAAGCATTTTACCAGCTGGTTTCTTAGAACAAACTCATATATAATTACAAACCATAGAAACAATTGAATTTAAGGAGCGTGCAGCGAACAATGACTAAGACATGTAAACAATCGAGGGTTGTTAAAACAGGAAGAGTTTTCCCTCAAGATACGAACAATCACAATACACTTTTTGGCGGGAAATTAATCCGGGACATCGATGACCTAGCATCTATCTCCGCCGCTCGTCACTGCCGGAAAGAATGCGTCACGGCTTCGATCGATTCCGTCGACTTTCTTCATCCCATTCGTCAAACAGATTCCGTCTGTCTCGAATCACACGTCTCGTGGACCGGCAGGAGTTCCATGGAAATATTCGTCAAAGTCGTTGCAGAAGATCTACTTACCGCAGATCGCCGAGTAGCTGCAACAAGCTTCCTCACCTTTGTTGCTTTAGACGAAGAAGGTAAGCCTACAGATGTTCCTCCCATCAAACCGGAATCAGAAGAGGAAATCTATTTGCACGATACAGCACCAGAACGAGCCCGTCTTCGTAAAGTAGGCCGTCAACAAAGTAAAAAGCTCGCCAGCATTCTTACCGACCTAGGACCGGGCCAAGAAGAAGAATAGTCGGAGCTTCCTCACGTGTTATCAACTACCTTCCATAAATGCAATAACCCGCTCCCGATTCGGCATGCCGCCCTGCGCTCCAAATGATTGGACAGACAGGGCCGCAGCTGCATTCGCAAAACGTACGGCTTCCTGGATCGACCGTCCCTCCGCAACAGCTACAGCCAACGCCCCATTGAACGTATCCCCCGCACCCGTTGTATCCACAGGATTGACTTGGTAACCTGAGACAAGTACTTCCAAACGATTAGCATAAAAGGAAGCACCTCGTGCCCCCCGAGTAACAATTACTTTCTCTTTCCAACTTTGCTCTTGCAGGCTCACCTCTCCAAAAGCCTCCCATTCCGACTCATTAGGGGTTAAGAAGGTTACCTTTTTTAATTTATCGACAGCAATATTTTGAACCGGGGCAGGATTTAAAATGACTTGGACACCATGGTCAAAACATAGATCCAGAACATAGTTCACTGTTTCAAGAGGAATCTCCAGCTGAAGTAACACCACGTCACTGCTTACTATCTCTTGATTAAATTGCTCGACATATTCCTTCGTCACATGTTCATTTGCTCCCGGTGTTACAATGATCCGGTTGTCTCGGTCCGACAAGATAATCGTTGCAACGCCAGAACTGCAATTCTCAACAACGTTAACACTGTCAGTAGTAACTCCATTCTCCGTCAAGCCTTGTTTAAGCATAGAACCAAATGGATCCGAACCTACTCTGCCAATTATCCGTACATCGGCACCCAATCTCGCTGCTGCAACTGCCTGGTTCGCCCCTTTTCCACCATAAGCAGTAGTAAAACTTTCTCCCAGAACCGTTTCTCCTTTTGAAGGAACAACCTCCGTAGTTGTTACCATGTCCATGTTAATACTTCCAACAACTGTTAATGATCTTCGCTTCATTTCCCTTCCTCCATCCACCTGATTTTTACAAGTTGATATGTAATCACTTACACAAATACTATTACGATTTCCCCCTCCTGTAAACTCGGTACCTTTTGGGGGGCAGACCCCTAAGAAGACCCCTAAGAAAATGGATTTATCGGTCGAATGCTAGAATCCTACTGATAATAACTAAAAAGGAGTGCAGTCCCATGGACCGCACTCCTTTTTATATTCTAGAGTAAAATTGACTAGCCACTAATAGGCTTATCGACATCACTACTAATCGACG
Source organism: Salipaludibacillus neizhouensis (assembly GCF_002886185.1). Classification (GTDB taxonomy): domain Bacteria; phylum Bacillota; class Bacilli; order Bacillales; family Salisediminibacteriaceae; genus Salipaludibacillus; species Salipaludibacillus neizhouensis. The sequence goes on along the minus strand of NZ_KZ614147.1, from coordinate 582,002 downwards.
TATCAAGCGCATTATACATCATCGTGCCACTGCCTTCACCGCCAGGAATCATTGGAAGGAGATAATTAGCAATAAAGAATAACACTATAAGGAGAATGACAGTTATAAAAGCGTATTTAATGAATGTCGCTCCGACTAGCCCGGGCTTTTTCTCTACTTTTTCTTCTTTTCTATATTCATCGCTCACGTTACCACTCCTAAACAGTTTTATATTAAACGCTTTTCCCCTCTAGTAATATCTTAAACTTTGTTCGTTTAGGTAGCTTAATGCAGTGAATTCAAATACCTCCCGTTTGGAAATGAAGAAACACTTATAGAAAACAGCCTAATCCTTAATCCCGTATCCACTTAGTACATGATCCCCTCGCGACGATGGGTTTTATCTAAGAACGCTTGATCCGGATCAAAATAATCTTCATTATATTGAAAAACAAATTTTCTGTTTTGAACATAACCCGCTCCCCAAGTAGGATCCATCTCCATCCATTCCCCATCAACCTTGACTTCCACCCAAGCGTGACGTTCTCCAGTATAACCTTCAACATAATGAGATTCGATTCCAATTGCCCGTAACAGAGCCGTCGCAAGAAAGGCATAATCCTGACAAACACCACTCCCGGAATCCAGCGTCGACAACGCACTGTCATCAAGGTTAAACAAATCCTGTTCGGCTTTTTCAACGTCGTATGCCACGTGCTTTGCTACAAACTGATAGACCGCTTTCGCTTTCTCTCGATCGCTTTCTAAACCAGCCGTAACCTCTTTCGCTTTATCAATGATCTTCGGGTGATCCGATTCTATTCCTCGTGATGGGAGTAAATCCCGTTTATCTTCAATATTCATTACTTCATGTTCTGTCCTCATAACCCCTTGATAATAAAATACGGATTGATTTCGTTGATCTAAATCAGGGACATTAATTACTACCTCATACCTTCCTGGTCCAAAACGAAAATATACATCGTCATCAAATATATAGTCCTCTACTGGAACAAAATAATTCGCTACGCTTTTGTCTTCGTCGAGCTTATTCACTGTCACGATCATGTGTGAAATGTCATCTGCTCCAGCTACTTCCGAATCAATTTTCCCCCTCACCCTGTATTTCAGTTTCTCTTGCAAGGCCGGTTCGCTCCAAGACGGTTCGTAAACTGTTACTCCTCGATTTATATATTGATTAAACTTCTCCATTTTTGCCATTTCCGTTGTAGACTGATTATCCGCATAAAACGTTGCAGAGTCATAGTAATACTCTTCACCATCAGCAATGGTTTGTACCCGTATTTGGTGAATACCCTTCCCGAAATAAAGCGGGACATCGCCTGCAAACCTATCTCCATGTATCGCAAAAACCAGTTGGCGCTTCTCTTCATCTTTTTCCACCTGAACTAGTACCATCTTTCCATGATGATCCTCTGGTACAGTGCCTTCTATATATACACTCTCTTCCCTGTCCTTTAGTCCTAACTTCGGACTAATCAGGGATATCCCATGTTGCTTCCCAAATTGTGTGTATTCGATTTCTCTTTGAATCTTATCATCTCGATTAACAACATCAAAGACTGCTACGTCATAATATCGATCTTCTTCACCTGACTTATTACTAGGTGCTCTCACTCGCACTTCGTATTCACCTTTTCCGTGAAAGAGAGAAAGTGTTTGCTTAAACTTTCCTCCTTCTAATGGTAAATAATAATTAAAGTCATCTGTTTCAAGATCACGCACACCATTATTTCGTGTCAGGGTGATCCAAATATCATCACTTACTAACTTCTTTATTTCCTCAATACTCCCTTGAACTTCAAACGTAGTATTGACTTCAAACTTTTCTTTTTTAGGTGAATCCAGCATAAAACCAATTTCATCTGCATAGTCACTAAGCTCCATACTTTCAGGAACTGGCTCTTCTATCACATCGTCCTCGAATTTTTTTGTTTCTTCTTGATTCTCGGTTTCTTCCCCGGTGTCCACAGTAACGGATGTTTCTTCTTCTGGTTCTGAACACCCTGCCATTAGAAGAAAAGTGAATGTACAAATAAAAACGACTAATTTCCGAGTCTGAGTCATCTAATCCCTCTCCCATCCATCGGTCCAATCTAGGTATCTATAATTTTAGCATAGATATCCATTTATGATGATGACAAAAAACACCCGGTTCCTCGTTTAAAGGATCCAGGTGTGGATGAGTAACTATCAGGTTAAGATGCTGTTACAGTATCATTTACAACTTTCCTTTTTTTGTTTCGCTTGTTTAAGAATTGTTGGCGAATGAAAGGAATAACCCAGTGGTCGCCTCCGAAACGTCCTGCGTTATAACCAGCCGCTAGAATAAAGATCGTGAAAAGAACCATCCAAGGGTTAGTAGAGAGCGTGCCAGCAAACATAAACGCAAAGTTCATCATAATTCCGAAAAACGCAGCTGTCGTAGTTAATACACCGAAAATCAATCCAAGTCCAACAAGAAGTTCGCCCCATGCTACCATGACGCTGAACATTTCAGCATTTGGAATAGCAAAGTTTTCTAAAAACGCATGAAACGTTGGATAATATTCTATCACGGTTTCATTATTTATAGCACCCATCAAAAATCCTGCTGCATTAAATTCTCCAGTTACTTTCCCCCACCCTGCAGTGAGCCAAGACCAGCCAATATACACTCTAATTAGTGTTAAAATCCCTACTGCATAACGGTTTTCTCTCAAAAAGTTCATAAACATTTTATATTCCTCCCTAGTATAATAATATATTGTGAATAAATTCACATGAAACGATAATTTTTTTTGTTGAACCCTTGTTCAATGATTCACATATGAAGATAAAATAAGAGCTAACTATTTAATTGTTAAGGAAGTGATCACTATTTCCTTTCACCAATAGTATCCCGCAGAATGGATTGTAATAAATGCCCTAAAAGTGAACAGTTTATGAACTTGTGAACAAAGTTTCAAACCGACCCCAACGCCTTACGAAGATACTGGAAACCCCCTTATAGATTACCTTTGCAGGTGAGCTATAAGGGGGGTATCATATTCACTGTTTTAGGAAAGACAATGTCAGAATCGTTCCTTTGCCCTCTTCACTCTCGATCTTATAGGATCCATCGTGGTTTTCTATAATCTTAAAGGTCATCATTAATCCTAAACCAGTTCCATTTTTTTTTAGAGAATAGAAAGGCTCTCCTAATCTCTTTATTTCCTCAGAGGACAAACCGACTCCTTGATCCGCGATAGTTATATAAACTCTTTCCTCTTTTATCGAAACAGATATACGAATAACTCCACCTTCAGGCATAGCTTCAATACCATTTTTAAAAATGTTCAAGAAAACTTGCTTCATTTGATTTTCTTCGCAATTAATAAAGATTTGTTTCTCTTCATTGGACATTTGAAAGTGCACATTTTTTAAATTTGATTCTGAATGTAAAAGATTTACTACGTATTGAAGTATAGCAATAACGTCATTCGATTGATATTTTACCTGATCAGGCTTTGCTAACATCATAAACTCATTTACGATTAAGTTTATCCGTTCAATTTCATCCAACATGATCTGTTTGTTAGACTCCGGAAGGGTACTTATCTGAGTAAAACCTTTAATACTAGTTAATGGGTTTCTAATCTCATGGGCAACCCCTGCCGCTAACTCCCCTAACACCGACAGTTTTTCAGATCGACGAAGCATCACTTCCGCCTCTTTCTTATAGGTGATGTCCTGCTGAATTGCAACGAATTGATAAGGTTTTCTTCCGCTCATAAATGGAACAATCGTTTTATCCACCCAATATACCGATCCATCTTTGGCCTTTTGGCAAAGTTCACCCCGCCAGCTCTCGCCCTTTTCAATTGTCTCATTAATCTCTTGATAAAAACTGTCCGAATAACCTTCCACATGTAAATACTTGAAATGTTTGCCGATTAAATCTTCTTTTTTATACTTAGAAAGCTCACAGAATTTATCGTTCACATAGGTAATTTCACCTTTATCATTTACATACGTCAAAATAGTCGATTGATCCAAGGCATCATTAATATCTGTTAGTCCCTTTTCGTAAACGGTGACATCTTTCCAGGTAAGTACGTATCCTTCTATTTGATCTCTAATAATAAATGGATTGATGACGATACTTGCGGTGTAACGATCAAACAAGATTATTTTTGATTCGTAAGGGAAAGAACCTTCTGTAAGAATTCTCCTTTGAGATTCTCCATTATTCTTATGAAACACACTCATATTTTTGCCAATGAGATCTTCTTTCGACTCTACTAGTATATACTCACTTAACTTTTCAATTAACTCATTCGCATAATCATTGATCCATACAATATCAAAATCGGTATTAGTAATAAAAATATTTTCACCAATCGAGTTTAATAGCGATACCGTCTCTTCATGCTTAAAATGCTTCATTAAATCTACCCTCCGGTTGGAAGTGACGTACTTCACTTTCACTCTTTAAATTTTACCATATAAACTAATAAATCCCTTATCTATTCTTTTGAATGATAAGGGATTTATGAATATTTCTAGACTAAAACTAGTTTAATTGCCTGAGTATATCATCAATCTTTGCGTGGTCATCAGGGGACTTATCAATATGTTTCCAAAGGAGATCTCCTTTTTCATTAAATATCCAAGTTCCACCTTGAATGTATACGTCCGCGTTTTTCATCGACTTCATAACCACATTTTTCTTTGATTTTTCTTTAGGAATAAAGTTTTTAACTTTTCCTGTGATAACACCTAGTCCCGCAGCTAACAATAATTTCGCTTTAGGCATTGTTTGATGACCTAATCCACTATAGGCTTTGCGCTTTGGATCACCTACTATTTCAAAAGGAAATGAACCGTAAGCATCTAAGAACTGCTTAATAAATCTTGCATTGGAAGGTGCAACTACAATAATTCTAAAACCGTATTCTTCCACTTTTTCATTGGACTCCCGCAACTGCGTGAGATATTCTCGACAATATGGTCAACCAAGGTGTCTTGCAAATACGAGCACACAATTTAGGGATTCTACGATTGACGAAAGAGTTCTCTCACCATCATTTTGGGTTTCCACAGGATAATTTAAGTGCATACAAACTTCCCCCTTTTCATGTCTCCTACCCCTTTTATAATGCACTTTAACATCTATATTTTATAGTCACATGACTTAAGTTATAAAACCTTCAAATACATTAAATCACATAACTTTCCGTCATTTGGTTTTCCTTTGCATTTAAAATGCCGGCTTGATAGAAAAAACTCATAGCCGGCATACAAGATTTGTGTCTATTCTAGTTACTTACTCCATTACTCCTCTAGTAATACTCTATCAATAAAGAATGACGATTAATTAAAGCTTGTCATCAATGCAAGAAGAGCTGTCAAATGAAGACAGCTCTTCCGTGGTACCGATTATCCAAAGAAATTAAAACCGATCGGCAATCTGAACCCTAAGTAAAGGGTAATTAATAAGGTAACTATTAAACCTATGACCACTCCAGTAATACTTTTGCTTTTTTTCATACGAACTAGTACCATCTCTGAAAATCCTATAACTAATAAACCAACTATGAATTTCACCCCATAGAGTGCTGCATTGTTTGCAGAGAATTCGATAAATAATATCGCACCTGTAATAATAATAAATACATAGAACAATCGTAATGACATATGAACTATTTTTGACGCTTTCGCGTTGCCCGCTTTAAAAAGATATACGGCGACGAGAAATAAAATTAACGCTACTACCCAAGTGAAAATGTGGGTGTGTGTTGTGTAAAACATTCATTTTCCTCCTCTAAGTTTTCTATTTTCATTCATTTTACTACCATACTCTATTGTAAAACGAAATTATCTCATTAGAAAGTATATTCCCTTAGTAATTTTCTTTTAGAGTCTTTCGAGTATGTTGTTTCCCCATTTGCGTCGTTATCGTAACACCCGCAATAACAATAATAGCACCAAGTATTTGCATCATACTAATATTTTCACCTAACCAGAAATAAGCCCCTATAATGGTCACAACTGGAAGGAAATTTAAAAACATAGACGCTTGAGATGCCCCCAACATAGCTACCGCCCTATTAAAAAGGACTAAAGCTATTAAAGACGGGAAAATCCCCAAATACAAGAGACCAAGTATCAGGTTCGGCTGGTCGAAGGACGGAATTCCAGTTATCAACCATTCCACCAAAACAATTGGTAACAAAACGATGACAGAAATCCCCGTCATCACAAGAAGAGCCGCAAATGCTGGGAAAAGATGCATATATTTTTTTACCATAATAGAATAAACGGACCAAGATATGATGGCACCGATCATAATTGCATCCCCAGGGTTCCAATCCATGGAGAGCAAAGAAAAGATTCTACCATCCATCACTACCCAAATGGCACCCAGAAGTGATAAACAGACTCCAAACCACTGGATTCGCATAAGTTTTTCTTTGAGGATAAGTGCACTCAATACCACTGTCAGAGCAGGAATCACTGTTTCCAGAATAGCTACATTAGATGAGGTAGTAAACTGCAATGCCCCATAGATAAACGTATTAAAAAAGGTTACACCTGCCAGTGTCATCAATAGGAAGGGCTTTTTATACTCAAGAAAGATAGCCCTGTTTTCCCACGCCCGGCGCCATCCCAATGGGAAGACGATTAAAAAAGCAATAAGTAACCGAAAAAAAGCAATGGTAAACGGTGGTAGGTCATTTATCGCCTTGCCTATAAGAATATTTCCGGCGAAAATAATAACGACAATAATCATTAGAATGTAAGAATAAAAAATATATCTCTCTCCTTTGCTGGTTCGATGTAATATGTCATGAGAAATCTCTTAGAAGATTCATGGAGTATGCCTCTTAAACCCTAATTCATCTTAGCACAAATTCTACTTAGATTTTGTTAGGAACTTGGAGTCATATTCTTTGCGGTAACCTTCTGTTTTTCCTAAACTTAACTTACTACTAAGAGGAGGAATGAATATGACCAAGATCCATGATCTATCTGTTCAAAAACCAAATGGAGATGAAATCTCTTTAGAGCCTTATAAAGGAAACGTTCTAGTCATCGTTAATACGGCAACAAAATGCGGGTTGGCTCCTCAGTTTAAAGAATTGGAGGCACTGCATCAAAAGTATAAAGATCAGGGGGTTTCTGTACTAGGATTTCCATCGAACCAATTTATGAATCAAGAGCCTGTGGAAGATGATAAGATGGAAGAAGCATGCGAGATAAATTTCGGGGTAACTTTTCCTTTGTTTAAGAAAATAAATGTAAACGGTAAAGATGCTCATCCTTTATACAAACATTTAAAGGCGGAGCAAAAAGGCATGTTAAGTTCAGAAATTAAGTGGAATTTCACTAAATTTCTTGTTGACCAGCAAGGGAATGTTGTTAAACGTTATTCTCCTCAAACTTCACCTATTAAAATTGAAACGGAGATCGATGAATTGCTAGGCTTATAAAAATTGGATAAGACTATTTTTAAGAGATGGTTTCTTTATTTGGGTCAGAGGTATTCGAATCCGCTCTCGGCTATTGTTTCCCGCGGTCAACATTAGCCGAGCCAACTCGAAGATTACTCGTGAAGTAATGCTCGTACCTGCTGGGTCTTCAGCCATTGATTTGGGCACTGAAAAAGTCAAATTCTCCTGTTTCAGGTGCCCTTTTGATTCTCCTACTGAGGTCTCCAATTTCGCTTTTTCGGCTACTTCTAGAGAATGTTCCTGTTTCTTTTCCATTCCAAAGTCTCTTTAAGTCCTTGTTCGTAAGAGGTTCGTGGAATATTACCGATATTATTTCTATATTTTTCGCCCGACAAAATTACTGGTTCTTGGTTCAAGTACATCATTTCAACCATTTCCTTCATTAATGGTTGAAATAGTCCTAGAAATTGAATCATTGGTTTTCCAACTGTTGAAACAGACTTTTTATAACCCGTTATTTCACGTAGTATTTGTATTAGTTTCTGTCCAGTGACAGGATGTGTGGCGGGAATATTCCACTGCTGATTATAACTGGATTCACGTAATGTCAATTCCACCATCGCTTTTGCACCATCTGGCGTATAAATAAATTCTCTCGGAAGCTTTTGATGCCCTATATATATTCCCGATTTATTATCTGCTACTTTGGAAATCGTTTGATCGAGTAATGTCCCCTCAGCGTGTGGACCATAAAAATCTGGAAAATGAACAATCATTGTTGGCACACTACTATTCATATATTCTGTTTCCATATCCAGGCGCAGTTTTCCTTTTTTTGTATGCGGCTTTTTATTCGTCTCTTCTGTCACTTTTATATTAGGTTGTCTCCCATATGCGTAAATGTTATCGACAACTGCTAGCTTCGCCGAACAGTTTTCCGCTGTTAAAATAACGTTTTTTGTAATCAGAGGCAATTTCTCTTTCCATTCCTGATACGGAATATTTACTGACTGAAAAATCACGTCAACACCCTTTGCGGCTTCAGCAAGTTCTTCCTGTTTCAAAACATCTCCTTTACATATTGTTACTAGTGGTTCGTCTCTAAACAGAACCTCGAGTTTTTCTCTCCCTCTGGCAAAAGCAATCACTTCAATCCTTCGAGATGCTAGCTCTTTGACTAATACTGTTCCCATGCTTCCCGACGCACCTAATACCAATGCCTTTTTCATTTTTCATCCTCCTCTATCATTAACTAACCAATGGTCAATTTATTTCAAATAAGAAATACGCGTAGCGCCTTTTATTAAAAGAATTTATAAAATTAGCAGCTACCTTCTCGCCGCAAGTATCAAGGGAAACCCATCCTCCTTTCGAGTAGCACCTACACGCACTACGTAGGTGCTACTCGGGGCGGCGGAAGCTGACGCTGTATTTAATAAAAGACACTTTGTGTTTTTCTTAAATAAGTACCGTTATTGGTATACAATACTTATCTACTTTATGATTCATATATTTTTAATAAGAATTCAACATGAGCTTCTGCTACTTCCTTCACATCAGCGAAACTATCGACTCTTGGATAGCCACAATAATGTGATACAAAGCCGTGCAATGATAAAAATGTCGACCAAATATCTTTTATTCGGATGTGACCCTCACACAATGAACCAACTGTGTCGGCAAAGTTCTTATAACTTAGATACGCGACTTCCTTTGCTAAACTGTTGACTTCCTCACTTCGGTACATAAACATGATTTCATAGCTACTTTGATTGTCTAGGCCGAACTGAATAAATCGAAGAAAAATCAATGAAAGCTTCTTTTTCTTCGTTCCATCCTCTAAAAGTGTTTGATTTGTTAACAAATCAAGCTTTCTAAAGTCTTGCTCCACAATAGCATAAAATAATTCTGCTTTATTTTTGAAATGGTGGTATAACGCTCCGTGACTACATCCCAATTCTTTAGCAATACTTCTCATGGAGACATGACTATAATCGTTTTCAAGAAATTGATTTTGTGCGGCTTGCAAGATCATCTCGAGAGTAAGATCTTGTGATGCAGGTCTTCGTGGTGACATAGATTTTCCCCTTTAATTGACCGTTGGTTAATAACTAAAGTATACATCCATCATTCCCATTAAACAAGCGACATTTTTAATATTTTTTTGTATGCAATCCATTTATTTGGTGAAAATGATAATAACTATTCTGTGATTCTATGAAATGAGGCCTTATTAATAGTGGACATTCTAAAGGAAATTATTATCGTTTTGGCAAGAATTATAACTATATTACCGTTATTACTGATCGTCATTATGTTTGTAGGAAAACGCGCCATTGGAGAAATCCCAGTATTTGATTTTCTTATCATTGTTACACTTGGCTCCGTGGTCGGAGCTGACATTGCAGATCCAAGCGTCAATCACTTGCCAACAGCAGTTGCTATCGTAGCAATTGGAGGTATGCAAAAATTAGTTGGTAAGTGGAAAATTTCACATCGGAAATTCGGGAAATTAATTACGTTTCAACCGACTGTCGTTGTACAAGATGGGAAGCTCATACCAGACAATTTAAAAAGGGTAAGCTATTCCATCGATAATATCCTGCAAATGCTTCGGGAAAAAGATATTTTTGATATAAGTGAAGTGGAAACAGCGTTAATAGAGGCCTCGGGATCGATGAGTGTGTTGAAAAAAGCAGAAAAGAACACCGTCACATTAGAAGATATGGGAATAACTAAGATTTCTTCCTTTACTATTCCTGTAATTATCGAAGGTTCCGTCTACGCAGATGTGCTAAAGTTTTTGAATTTAAATGAAATATGGTTGCACAAACAGTTAACTTCCCGGGGTATTGACTTAAGGGATGTGTTCTTTGGTTCGATTAATCAGCAGAAAGAACTCCAGCTTTCTATGAAAGTTGAACACGAAGAAGTGATCGTCCCACCCATTAAAAATTAGGCTACTATCGTAAAGGGAAAAATAACAGAGTTTTCGCGGAAAGCATCTGCCCTAGAGCGAATTCGAGTAACTCTGTTCTATAAAAAAGTAATCTCTAAAAAACCGCTAGAGCAAACTCATAGCGGCCTGGTATGATAGAGTTTTATGGCAGCTTATTTCCTGCCGCAAGATAGAGTTCATACCATTCTCTCTTCGTTAATTCCACATCAGAAGCTTTGGATATATCCTTTAATCGATCAGGATTCATTGTGCCAACAACTGGCTGAATTTTTGCTGGATGCCGAAGAATCCAAGCAATTGCAATCGCAGAATCAGTAACTCCCTTTTTCTCAGCAAGTTCCTGAAGCTTTGCATTCACTTCCGGGAAATCATTATTGCCAACAAATACGCCTTTTATCATTCCATACTGAAATGGAGACCAGGCTTGGACTGTCATATCATTTATGCGACTGTACTCAAGTATGGCACTGTCTCTATTTATAGAAGCATCATTTTGCATATTCACATTTAATCCAGCGTCAATCATCGGAGTATGCATAAGACTAAGCTGTAACTGGTTTGCTATTAAATCTTCATTCACATACTTTTTCAATAGTTCGATTTGCATCGGGTTTTGGTTACTCACCCCGAAATTTCGTACTTTACCACTTTTCTTCAAGACTGTAAAAGCTTCGGCAACTTCTTCCGGCTCCATTAATGCATCAGGACGATGAAGAAGTAAAACATCGATATAGTCTGTCTTCAAACGTTTTAAACTACCGTCTACGGATTCCAAAATATGTTCCTTGGAAAAATCAAATAATCCATCACGAATCCCGGCTTTTGTCTGTAAAATCATTTTTTCTCGAACCGATGAATTCATTCCGATTGCATCAGCAAAAACTTCTTCGGATTTCCCGCCACCATAAATATCCGCATGATCAAAAAGATTCACACCAAGCTCCATCGCATTTTGAATTACTTCCTCCGCATCAGTCTTTGAAAGCTGGTCCATCCTCATACAACCTAAAGAAATTTCTCCTACTTCTAAGCTACTATTACCTAATCTAATATTTTTCATAAGGACACCTCTTTTCTTAGTTTCCATTCTATTATTTCTATTTATCCAAAACATATTGAAAACTCATTTTATGTAACCACTTCCACGAGCTCCCTTCTTTGTTTACCCCTATATTGATAATTAACACGTTAATGTTTAAAATAATCTTATATGCTTTCACTAAATCGGGGGATCATCATGAAAATGACTTTTTTAGGAACCGGCGCTGGAGTTCCAGCGAAGCATCGAAATGTTTCGTCATTAGCTTTGCACCTTATGAATAAACAGGGCTCGATTTGGTTGTTTGATTGTGGGGAAGCAACCCAACATCAAATTTTACACACGCCAATAAAAACAAGAAAAATAGAGAAAATTTTTATCACTCATTGCCATGGAGACCATATTTACGGCTTGCCTGGATTATTAGCGAGCAGATCCTTTCAAGGAGCAGAAAGTCCTCTTAAGATATATGGACCAACGGGTATCAAAGAATTCATAGAGATATCGTTGACTAGTAGTCAAACATATTTACTTTATGAACTTGAAGTGATTGAAATCTCCGGAGATGGGAAATTGTTCAAGGACGAAAACTGGGAGGTTACAACTGCAAAGTTGGATCACGGTGTTCCTTCTTTCGGATACAGGATCCAACAAAAGGATTTGCCAGGGCCATTACTCATGTCTAAAGTAATAAAGGCGGATATTCCTAAAGGGCCAATTTTACAGCAATTAAAAGACGGTCAGGATATTGAACTTTCCGATGGTCGTAAATTCGATGGGAGAGACTTTACGGGACCAGCTAAAAAAGGAAAAATCGTCACGATTTTAGGAGATACGCGGTTATCAGAAAATGCTGCGATGTTAGCCGAGGATGCAAATACATTAGTTCACGAAGCAACATTTGCAGCCGATAAGGAATTACTGGCCAAAGAATACTTTCACTCAACGACCATCCAAGCAGCTAACGTAGCAAAAGAGGCTAGGGTAACACAATTAATTCTTAACCACTTGAGTTCTCGATATCAAGCGGACGATGTCCAAGGTTTACTTGCAGAAGCACAGACTGTTTTCACTAACACAGTGATTGCAGAAGACTTTGCCACATTCGATGTTCCAGATTAAACTTATAAAGCAGCACCTACGTGCATGCAGGTGCTGCTCTTCTTATTCGAATGCTGCTTGAAGGATGTAATAAGATTGCTTCAATCGTTCTTCATATTTCGGTAGGTCCCAGTTTTCCCAAGTATAACGGGCAATTGATTCTGATTCGAATCCGTCTGCGAGCTTTTCTTCCTCGTCTAACACGTTTACGACTATATCTATCCCTTCAATCGTCATAGATGCTTCGTTGCCATTTTCCCGTAAGTCTCCAATAAACTCTTTTTTACTAGGTTCTCTTGCATTCAATAGCATCCAAGGTATCCGTATCTCTAATATCCCTGTTTCTTCTGAGTAGAAGTAATCAGCGAGAGAATCATAATCTTCATGATCGGGATCAGCAATTCCAAAACGAAGTTCTCCTGTTTCATAGGAATCAAACGGTATAACTTCCTCGGTATCCGGTCGAAACAGCTCTTCTTTATTTAATGCTAAGCGAATTGGATGAAATGTACTATCCATTTCTTCGATGGTATCATCAGTAAAATCCTTATACTCATAGAAGAAACTGTCGTAATCCCCGGCAACCTCTATACGAGCTGCTTCTTTGTTTTCAATAGTTAAACGAAAATCGGATAGAATTTCCGCGAATCATCCATCTTTACCGTAACAGGAATTCCTTCGTTTTCCCGGACACTAAAATGGTATTGAAGACTATTTCTTTCCCAAAATGTTTCATCCATGTCTTCTATTTTCGTTTTCAAATAAACATAGCGTTCATCATGGTCCATCGTTACAGAATTCATCGGTCCCGATTCTTTTTCATATATTACTTGACCATCTTCCCAATCATCAGTCCCATTGACGCTTACCTTATAACGGTCAAAACTTAGAAGCCCAAAGTGTTGCTCGTTCGTCTGTGCATTTGACCAAAAGGCACGAGTATCTTCGTTATCATACTCCATTGTATTCCACGTGCGTTTGAACCACTCATCCTGCCAAGTAAATACTAAACCACCGGGCAACGATTTCTCCCTGTTCTTGTTCAGAAATAAAACCCTGATTCCAGCCGAATGGATTTTCGTGGGTTTTACCTCTTGAAGCTGGAATACCAAACTCAGCAATGAGAATTGGCAGTTCGTGAGAGGCGTTCAAATCATTAAGATATCCAGCGTAATTATTCGCCTCACCACGGTGATCAATATATTCAACATACTTTTCTTCCAAATTCAAAAAGTCCGGATAATATGGATACACATGGTACGAAGCAAAAATCCCTGCCTCCTCTACATTGCCTTTTGGTTTTAGATGGTTTGGATCGACACTAACCAAGTCCTCATCCTCACTCGGTTCAGCCGGTTGCTCGATATTATCGGTTGTGACCCAGTTCGTAAAACTTAAAGGCCGCATTTGCTGATAAGTACTGATTTCATACTTCGTCAACACGTCTAGCTGCTCCGCAAGCCAGTGCTCCATTGAATTTGCATCTTCCGTGTATACATAAGTTCCGTCATACTCACCTAAGTTCGCATATTCCTCGTTCATATTTTCTACCATTTTCGGGAACCATTCAATCCCGATAATCCACCCAATAACATATTGGGAAACATCCGTATGATAAATCCCTGAAGCATGTCCTCGCTCGGGTTCTATCGTTGCATTTCCATGGATTACATCGACAACCCTTGTCATTTCTTCTTGAAAACTCTCCACTATTTCCGGTCTATAAGCATCTCGATGCTCTTCCAAAGGTTCTTCGTCAATCCAAACTCCATGAAATAAATAAAGCGGTTCATCCGCACTCTCATTGTAGCTATGGAGCGCCTCATAAAATGCTGGTGGATGAAGAGTGTATACCCTTAAAGCATTTGCATTCATATCCCCGATATAGTCAAACCAACGCTCATACTCTTCTTTCGTTATTGCAGCTTGTCCAGGTGATGTCCCCGGCTTTGCCATCCCCATATTAACCCCTTTAACGGTAAATGACTGCCATTCTCCGTCCTGGTAAACTTCAAACTCATCACCATTGATTTTTGAGGGATACAATACATCCTTTGTTTCTGCCATCACCAACTGGTTTGAGGCATAATTATCCGTTTGAACATTACCCTTACTTGCCATTTCAAATATACGTGTCATCATTGGTCGATAGGTCTTCCAAAAAAAGCTTGTTTCCGGAGAGAAAGATTCAAACGAAAGCAACGAGCGAAAGGCTGCATATCCTTCGTACTGGTGAAAACGTGGTACTTCAGCGATATCCACAAAATCCCCTGCAAAATAAAAGACATTAGAAGCCTTTGTCTTATTATGAAAAACGGCAGGAAATTCTTCCGGAATTCCGTGTTCTCTAAGTTTCTCCGAGCCTATTTCTCCTAAATCCCATCTATAATTTGCTAGAATAGTATCATCCGACTTCGCTTCTGAAATATCGAACCAATAATTATACGAAGGACTATCCTTGAGTGAAAACATCTCACTTCCTTGCTCCGTAAACTCAACACTGATCCCATCAGTTTCTACTTCTCCTAGTTCTTCGGATAAAACGACAATCTCACCGGTTACATCATTGACGAGAACAAATCCACCGCCTTCATAGTCCCAAATCCGACTCGAATCTTCATAACGTGAAGTAATCCATGAAGGTATTTCATCTCCTGATTTACTTAGTTCCAAGAAGTGTCTTCCTGTCCACCCACTCCAGTTTAGTCCAAGAAAATCAGTCACATCCTCTTGCACTCTTTCTGTCGTCGGTGAAGCAAATGAATTAAATTCAACCACTAAGTCTGAACCTCCGTTGATCACTTGTTCCTTCACTGTTTGCCATTCTTCCATTTCAAGTCCCCCGTCAATTAACGACGGTGCTTCTTCATCTTCTCCATTATCTTCAACCGTCCATGGTAAATCTTCTTCATATACACCGTATGTATCAGCAACGTATATCAAATCAACCCCGTCTAAAGAATCTGGAATTGATTTTATGTCATATGTTTTAGTCGTTTCATCAGGTGAAAATCCGTAGTAGTCATTGTTAGCATTGTATTTCTCTCCAGATGATTGCTCATATTGGTAATGGTTTAAAAGCCATATTAGACCATGATGCTCCCGGTATTCCTCTGAAGGAGCCGTTTTATTAATAATTGCTACCTGTAAGTTCTCATTCGATTTTGCAAACCACACGATTGCAGGCAACGCCAGCAGCAACCCCAGGAGCAACAAAAATACAATCATTTTTTTCATAAGCATACCTAGCTTTATAATTAGTGAATCCACTTAATAGTTTGTTTACGAAAACCTGTTCTTCTAGACAAAAACAACCATTACTTATTATAGCTTAACTTTCTCTTTAGAGAACAAAAAAACAGTCAATTCAATAAAATAAGTAGGACTTTTTCACACAGTAATACTTTTTACCCACTACCCTGTTCTCACAATAAGAAAAAAAGTCTATAATAGTAGACAGGGTTTACTTACCTTAGAAAAATGAAAAATCATAATGGAGGTATTACATTGAATGCATTCGACCAATTGAAATTACAGGATATAAAAAAGAAAAATATGCTCACTCTGGTTACCTTTTCAATCTCGTTATTTATGGGACTTCTATTAAGTCTTGTCACTTCCGAAACAGAAAAAAGCATATATTATGGATTTCAAATCACTACTTTAATAGGAATCTATGTTGTGATTAAATATTTATTTAAAAAAGAAACTATCTTCGCTTACGTGTTTCTGCCTGTTGTATATCTATTCACAATCGTATCCATATTGATATTTGACGGCGGTTTGGCGATTACACTCATTTTCTTCTTCCTGTTACTCCTGTCAACTGTTTATATGTCCAGAAATATTTTTATTATTGGATTTGTTCTAGGTATATTCGGAATATACCGTAACACGTATCATTCTCTTGCAGATGCTACTTTACTTCAGGATAATTTCGCTGTAACGGCGATATTATATGTATTATCAGGGCTTCTTTCAATCGTATTAATTTATATCAGTACTCAACAAATGAGTCGAATTGAAGCCATGTTAATTGCAGCGGAGAAAGAATCCGCACAGAAGGAAGAAGTGCAAAAAAGATTGGAAGCAAATGTGAACGATATGACCCTTCAGTTCACTGCCGTCAATAAAAATGTCCAAGAAAATATTCACTCCCAAACAGAAATTGCTAGTGCTGTTTCAGAGGTTGCAACAGGAAGTACCGTTCAAAGCGAACAAATAGCTGGTATTTCTCAGCATTCACACAATAGCCTTAATCAAGTGGTAGAAATGTTAGAGCAAACGAGGTTATTAAAAAATGATTTTGAAGAAGCTTCAGCTATATCTGCTTCTGGTAATGAGCTTTCACAAAACCTTTCAGAAACTATGAATGATACTCAAAAACAAGTGGATGAGTTAAGTGAAGAATTCCGTTCCCTTTCGAGTAAAATTAACGAAACAAATACATTTTCTCAAGACATCATCAATGTCAGTGAACAAACAAATTTACTTGCCTTAAATGCATCCATTGAAGCTGCCCGTGCAGGAGAAGCCGGAAAAGGGTTTGCTGTAGTCGCTAATGAAATTAGAAAGCTCGCTGAAATGACCAATAAAACAGCGGAAAAGATCACCAATAACCTTCAAGATGTGAATCAAACTAATCATTCTGCCTTAGATAAAATGAATGTTAACAGTAAGATGGTCACAGATAACTTAGGTAAAACTGATCAAGTTAATGATTCTTTTACTAGGCTAACAACTTATTTACGCTCGTTACAAGATCGTTTTTCCAGTTTCGAGAGCTTAGCGGATTCAGTCAAAGATAATTCTTCTCAAGTTGAGGAATCAACAAATGAGCTAGCTGCGATTATTCAAGAGGCATCGGCAAGCTTAGAGGAAGTCAGTGCTGCAATCGAAAATTTAAATGTTCAAAATCAAAAGATTGGCGTTACGATGAAAGAGACAGAATCACTCGCTAAAAGCCTTGTTTAGATTTAACAAAATACAGGCATAGTGATTTTAAAAACACACTTCCTTAGGATCTCAAATCTAAGTGAGGTGTTTTTTTTCAAATTATGACCCGAAGATATACATTATTCAATAGATTCAAAACCAATCCGTTCTCGTTTTTCATCATCATCTTCCATCCATTCGATATCAATCATTGTTTCAAAGCCTTGGTCGTTAACATACCAAAACCCATAGTTACCGTAAATATTAGTAATATCACCCTCCGAAGATAATCCATCAATCCTTCTTTCCAAGGCTCCTCTTTCCTGCCAGTTCGTGTACGTCGTCAGCTTTATAGTATGAACGTCATCAGCGTGATCCCCTAGATAAGTTAGTGTTGCTTCGGCTCTTTCATTTAGATGTTCTTCCGAAGACAGCTGCTCTACATACAACTCTCCTTGCCAATTATTAGAATCTCCTTGAAGAGTTACAGTGTTGTCTTGTTCCTCCTCGGAACACCCTATTAAAGTTAGTACAACTAAAGTAATAAACAGCAGATAGTATTTCATGAAAGCCTCCTCCTGACCACTTCATCTTGGGATGTTATATCTTTTTGCTTTACTTAAAATTGTTCACTCTATTAGTCTAATGTCGCGCTGTATTGTTTTTTTATAGCGAAATATATTCTATTATGTAAGACGAGTTAGCTACATAAAAGGTTTCAATTTAACCTAGCTCATATACCCTATATTTTCACTTCCCTGTATAATATGGTGCGAAACAGAGAAAAATATTTTTTGTAACTCTGAATATATTTGACTTTGGCACTTGTTAAAAATGGCACAAGATATAGGTGATTTCATGCGACTGAAAAATAGCAAAAAGACACAACAAATATCTAGTCCTTCTGAACAAAATGGCAAAAAAAAACCCTCTCAATTACTCTTAAACGAAGGACTAGAAGCCGGAAATAATTATTTCAAAAAAAGTCTGGACCAAAACAAGAAAATAATTAAAGACATCGTGGGAGAAACGAGTGACTTAATTGAACATGAATTAGTACTGAGTAGTGACCCATTGATAAAAGGTGTCGTTTTTTCTATCAATGGATTAGTCGACAAACAGCAGGTTGGTCAATTCATCCTAAAGACATTACTTGATGATAAATTGAAAGAAAAGCTAGTATCCTCTAAATCGTCATTATTGCAGAAAATTGAAAAACAAATTCTGACAGTGAATGAAGTCACCTTAGAAACGGAATCAGATAAAACGATTCATGCCCTTTTATCCGGCAAGTCTATTTTATTTATCGATGGTATTGATCAAGCATTTATATGTGCCACAATCGGTGGAGAATGGCGTTCCGTGGAAGAACCAACTGCTGAAATAGCTATTCGAGGTCCGAAAGATGGCTTCATCGAGTCTATGTCCATAAATATATCGTTAATTCGACGAAGAATTAAAAGTCCTAAAATGAAGTTTGAAGTCATTCAATTAGGAAAAGTCAGTCAAACGAACGTTGCCATTACTTACATGAAGGGAATCGCCAATGCAAAGGTAGTCCAGGAAGTTAGAGATAGACTGAATAAAATAGATGTTGATGAAATATTAAGTTCAGCTAGTGTAGAAGAATTAATACAGGACAAAGCATTCACTCTTTTTCCAACGATGCTCTCTACAGAACGCCCGGATGTCGTGGCAAACTCTCTCGCAGAAGGAAGGATAGCAGTTATTGTCGATGGAACTCCATTTGTACTTATTGCACCAGTCACATTTTCACAGTTCTTCAAATCAGCAGAGGATTATTATCAAAGACCAGAGATATCTTCACTTATACGTATTTTAAGATATATAGCCTTTACCTTAGCTTTACTAGGTCCATCGTTATTTATTGCTCTGCTTATGTTTCACCAAGATCTAATCCCAACGACATTAGTTATTACCTTAGCAGCTCAAAGAGAAGGGATTCCTTTCCCTGCATTCATTGAAGCTTTTATTATGGAAGTTACGTTTGAAATATTAAGAGAAGCAGGGCTTCGCATGCCGCGTGCGATTGGACAGGCCGTATCCATCGTTGGGGCACTGGTAATCGGTCAAGCTGCTGTTGAAGCAGGTATTGTGTCTGCAGCAATGGTTATCGTTGTCGCAGGCACGGCCATTGCTAGTTTTACAACCCCTGCTTATAATCTCGCAGTATCTGCAAGGATTCTTAGATTTGGAATGATGATTTTAGCTGCAACAATGGGATTATACGGTGTTACGTTAGGTCTAATCGTTCTAATTGCTCATTTAGCAAGTTTACGATCATTTGGCACTCCTTATTTAGCTCCCTTTGCACCATTTATCCCAGAGGATCAAAAAGACGGGTTATTTCGTTTCCCTTTATGGAGTAGGAAAAAGAAATCTATCCTGTCTAATGAAAACAATCCCCTTGACACAGAAAAAGGTTTGAATGCAACCCAACCGAGTGAAACGGGGGATACAAAATAATGCCTAAATGGATAGCTTTCGTTTTATCATTATCTACATTTCTTATCTTATCCGGCTGTTGGAGTGCCGTAGAACTTAAAGATCTATCCATTGTATCGGCAATTGGAATAGACAAGTTGGATAACGGTGATATAAATGTATCCTTTCAAGTGATTAATGCTAGCGAAGTAACTGGCCAGCAAGGCGCTTCGAGAGGTGCATCGCCTACATCCGTCTTTTCATCGAGCGGCAAAACAATATTTGAAGCAGCTAGAAAGGCGACCAAAAACGTGCCTAAGCCCATCTTCCCCCCTCATTTGAATTTAGTTGTCATAAATGAACAATTTGCTAAAGAGGGCGGGCTTTTAAAGACGCTTGATTTGTTTGGTCGAGATAATGAACTACGAACGAATGCACAAGTGATGATTTCAAAGGGTACTGATGCTAAAAGTATTTTAATGGTTCAATCTCCAGTTGAAAGAGTAACCGCAGAAAAAATCACAACCAAAATGGAAAACTTAGAGAAAATTTCGGGAGAAAACATTGTGATGGACATTGATGATGTGACAAGTGCCTTAACCAGTAAAGGAAAAGAATTAATCGTGAGTGGTATTCAAATAAGTGGTGATAAAGAGGCCGGTCAAAAAAAAGAAAATATCCAACAATCAAAACCTAATGGAATTTTGGAAATAAATGGAACGGCCGTGTTTAAAGATGAAAAGTTAATAGATTGGCTAAATGAGGAGGAATCAAAAGGAGTGACTTGGGTGTTGGGGCGGATCAGAAGTACGATAGATAACGTGGAATGTAACGGGGATCCTGATGCTATAGCAATTGAAACCTTGAAATCAAATGCGAACATTCAATCAATGATAAAAAACGACAAGCCTTCCATTCAGATTACGATTCAACAAGAAGGAAGTCTAGGAGAAGTGAACTGTGGCAAGGATTTCTCAGATCCCCAAGCAATCCTTGACACAGAGAAGCTTCTTGCAGATGAAATAAAAAAAACGATAGAAAGTGCAATAAGTACTGCTCAGGAAAAACAAGTCGATATTTTTGGATTTGGGGATGTCGTCTACCGTCAACATCCAGACTCTTGGAAAAAATACGAGAGTAACTGGTCTGAAATGTTTGCTGATCTCGATATCACTATTCACGTTCAAGCTCACATTCGCTTAACCGGTATGAAGATAAATTCATTTCAACATCAAAAAAAGTAATTACAAGAAGGAGCTGTCTAAGTGGAAAAAATAAAAATAACTCCTTTTCAGTTTTTTACTTTGATTGTTCTTCTTCAATTAGGAAGTGCGATTGTTATTAGTCCTGGAGTTGCAGCAAAGCAAGATGCATGGCTTGCGATCTTGCTTGGTTTAAGTGGAGGCGTAGTCTTGTTCCTTATCTACAGCTATCTATATCACCAATTTCCTGAATTGTCATTAACGGAATACCTTCCAAAAATATTAGGCAAGCATTTAGGGTGGTTTATTGGGTTTCTGTATAGTCTCTATTTCCTGTACATCGGCACAAGAGTATTGAGGGATTTTGGTGATCTCTTAGTAACAGCGATTTTTCCTGAAACACCTTTGTTTATTATCAGTTTGTTAATGGTTCTGACAATTGTCTATGTTATCTCCCTAGGTTTTGAAGTATTATCACGGACCGGGGAATTTTACCTTCTTTTATTAATGTTTATTGGTTTTGTTGTAAACTTCTTGTTTCTGATGTCAGGCGAAGTTGAACTAGAAAACTTCCTCCCTATACTAGGAGAAGGCTGGATGCCCGTAGTCAGTGCAGCTTTCCCAAGAGTACTCACCTTTCCTTTTGGGGAAATGATTGTATTTACAATGATACTACCCTACTTAAATAATAGAAAAGCTGTTTTAAAAGTAGGCCTTATCGGCTTAGTTTTCAGTGGGGCATTAATTATATTTGCGACGATGATGAATATTGCTGTCTTAGGAATCGATATTGTCGATCGTGCGACTTTTCCACTACTTTCTGCAATTAGCAAGATTCGAATCGGTGAATTTTTGGAAAGACTAGATGCTTTAGCGGTAATTTCGTTAATAGTGGGAATGTTTTTTAAAATCGCGATTTTTATTTATGCCGGAGTACTTGGTACTTCGATTTTATTTAAAGTCGATAAATACCAAAAGTTACTTATGCCAATTTGTATTATTGTCTTAATTAGTTCCGTATCAATTGCGGAAAATATTTCTGAGCATTTACGGGAAGGTCTGGAAATCGTTCCAAAATATATTCATATGCCCTTTCAAGTCTATATTCCATTGCTATTATTAGTAATCACGGTTATCAAAAATAAAGTCTCCGGTAACCAAAAAGATAAAAGCAAGAACTAGCGGTTAACTTTGTTTTTAATTCTTATTTGTCTCATCTCTGTCTTTTTTCATAAAAGCTGCAAAGTAATGTTTGATAGGTACTGCTACTGCTATGAGTGCCAATACGATAAGGATAGCTAATTCCCCTGGGGCCGTCACTTCAAAAGGGGTCAACACTGTATCAACACTTACACTTAGTGGCATTCCTACGATTAAATCCAAGCAAACGAGTAAAGCAGACATCGCGGCAAAATAGAGAAGAAAAATAAGAAGTAATTTCGACATATGGGGTTCTCTCTCCTTAGCTGACTGAATTGAGGTTCCCTTTATTTTGCCTCATAACGTGTGAAATATTAATGTTCCGGTTATTCTTGTTTGCTCACATACGACAGACCCCTATCGGACACTCTTCACAATCGCATGCAAGTTTAAGGTAATCTAGGTCATGGATTTCCAAATAACCTCCTTCCTGCGAAATCACTCTATCCTTTTTTAGATCAGCCAACATACGATTAACACTTTCTCGAGAAGAGCCAATGTAATGACCTAATTCCCCATTCTTTATTTTTTTCGTAATCAAGATAGAGGAATCTTTTTTTTCTCCATAGGAATTGGCTAACCGTATTAAAGTGGAACATATTGCCCCCTTTTTCCCATGATGAGTAAGGTCTCGTAGTTTAGCATTCGTTGTCCGTTCCATGAGTGAACTCCATCTCAAAAACTCCATGGCTAGAACAGCATCTTGGTGTAAAAGAGGCCTTAACTTTTTATGATTTATAATACCGATTTCACAATCAGTAAGAGCCTTCGCGTCAGCTGCATAATAATTTGATGTAAAGCTGATAGCTTCTCCAAACATATCTCCGGAACTCAAGATAGTTAGTACGAATTCTTTCCCCTCTTTCGTCACTTTATATAGTTTCACTTCTCCACTTTTAATAAAAACAGATTCTCTACTAGATCCTCTTTTGTAAATATCATTTGAGTAGCCTTTGCAGATACCTGACGCATCGCCGCTTCAATCGTCCTTAAACTGCTTTCCGTGAAAAAGTGAGTATGGTGAAAAAGTTTTCTGTTTTTAGTTAATTCCACTCGTTTTTTCATAACTTATCCCTCCGCGCATTTAAGTTATCTTTATTATACATAGAGGAAATTTAATCACTGTGATAAAAATCACCGTAAGTGTGATAAAACTAACAGCTAGTCACTATTGTAAGGAGTATGGTTATAGAAAAGGTAGGTACGGAGTCTTTTCAATACCCTCCCTCCCCACCTTGTATTTTCAAGAGGAGGACTAATCATGAAAAATATCAACCAACCCGCTCCTAATTACGATGAAAATCCATTTATTGTTATTTGGGAGGTTACAAGAGCCTGTGCACTGAAATGCCTGCATTGCCGTGCCGAAGCTCAATACCGTGCAGACCCAAATCAACTAACTTTTGACGAAGGAAAAAAACTTATCGATCAAATCGCTGAAATGGATAATCCACTATTTGTTTTCACTGGCGGGGATCCGTTAATGAGACCTGATCTCTTTCAGCTTGCTGATTACGCAGTAAATGAAAAAAACTTGTCTGTTTCCATGACGCCAAGTGCTACTCCTAAAGTCACTAGGCTAGCAATAGAAAAGGCAAAAGACGTCGGTTTATCAAGATGGGCGTTTAGCTTGGATGGATCTAATTCCGAAATACATGATTTCTTTAGAGGAACAAAAGGATCTTTTGATTTAACGATGAAAGGTATCAAACACTTACAACAATTAGAGATCCCCATCCAAATAAACACAACCGTCTCGACTAGCAACTTAGAAGATTTAAAAGCAATCGCAAAAAAAGTGGAGGAGATCGGCGCTGTTCTTTGGAGTTTGTTCTTCTTAATCCCAACAGGACGAGCAAACAGCGATCAGATGATCACACCAAAAGAGCATGAAGAAGTGATGGAATGGGCCGCGGACCTTCAATCCCATGTACCATTTGGAATTAAATCTACCGAGGCACCTCATTACAGAAGAGTTGTTGCACAAAAAAAGAACAAAGGAAATGAAAGAGCAGCGTTACACGTTGATAAAATCGGACGTGCGCCTAAAGGAGTAAATGACGGGGACGGTTTTTTATTCATTAGTCACACAGGCGACGTCTTTCCTAGTGGATTCCTTCCTGTAAAATGTGGGAACGTCCGCGAAGAGCCATTAGCTGATGTCTACCGTCATTCCAAAGTAATGAAAGAATTACGTAATAAAAGTTTGTTAAAAGGAAAGTGCGGGCGTTGTGAATTCAAAGAAATATGTGGTGGCTCAAGAGCAAGAGCATTCGCAGTCACAGGAGATTATCTGGAAAGTGATCCCTCATGTATATATGAACCTGGTTCCTTACAAGTAAAATAATTTTGAAGCCGGAATGGATGTGTCCATTTCGGTTTTTTCCGCTCCAGTTAGCTGATTACCGCGGCACTTTTTCTGTTTGTTCACTAATTGTTCACGAGTGGTGTGATAAATCTCACAGTTATTCTTTTGTATCCGTTTTACAATGCTTATAGATGAAGAGAGAGGAGTGAGAGGATGCAGAAGCTTGAAAGATCCTTTTATTCAAAAGCAAGTATGTATTCGTTTTTCGTAGTAATGATATTAATTCTTTCTATGTGGCTAGGGACAGGGCAATTTGTCCATGTAGATATGATGTTATTTGGATACTTGATTGGTTCCTTGGTATTTGCAATTGGAATCACACTAAGAATGGTTTCCTGGTCATTGAGACCAGCTACACATCAGATGTTAAAAAGAAGTTTTTCCAATCTCAGAAATAGAGAACGTAAAAAACGAAACATAAGTTCCATCATTAAAACAGCTATTGATAATATCATTCTTCAAAAATTTATTTTTAAACGAGGCATTTATCGAGGTGTCACGCATTGGTTAATCGCTTGGGGCTGTATTGGATCGTTTGCAATTACCTTTGGTTTAACGTTTGGATGGATGCACTTCAGCCTTATTGACCCGGAAACATATCAAATTATCGTAATGGGCGTTCCAACTATTACGATGGCTGCACACGGATTGTTTGCAGAAATGGTTTATAACGGTTTAAACATTACTGCCATGATGGTATTAATCGGCGTTCTCATGGCCCTCATCCGCAGAACAACCAGTCCGGATGTGAAAGTGACGCAACGAACCGAGTTTGATTTAGTTCCACTTTATATCTTACTTACAGTAACGGTGACTGGCCTAGTACTCACGTTGTCCTATGCTGTTTTAGACGGTTGGATGCATAATTACTTGAGTCTCATCCACCAAATTACCGTTGTACTGTTTTTAGTTTACTTTCCATTCGGCAAACTGTTTCACTTACCAATTCGACCAATGACAACAGCGGTGCCGATGAACTATCAAGAGCATTTGCAAGTCGATACGAGAGCATGTAAAAGATGCGAAACTCTATATAGTAACGATGACCAGATTGCAGATGTGAAAGAAATTCTAGGAGCACAAAGCTTTGATTTACAGTTAAGTGACGGCACGTATCTTTCTGATTATTGTCCAGCCTGCAGACGACGTATGCGCGTGATGAAACAAATGAATCTAGAGTCCCAGCATAAGAATCCATACGCCCCCATCCAAACGATGACCGATGTTCAGGTCCCTGGTTTTGGCAAGCATAGAGCAGATTCCTATTACGAGAAGAAAGACAAAGGAGACAAAAATCATGAGTGAATTTATTTCAAAACCCGGAGTCAAAAATCTTCAACGTGACGGCGAAAAGCTAATCACTACTCATTGCAGCTACTGCGGCATGCAATGCGGCATGCACATAAGAGTTTCTGAAAGAACCGGAGAAATTAAAGGGGTTGAACCAAGATATGATTGGCCTGTTACATTAGGAAAACTTTGCCCAAAAGGAGTTACCGCGTATCAGCAAATTGATCACCCTGACAGAATCAAACGCCCTCTTATTAAAAAGAATGGTGAGTTTATCGAAAGCAGTTGGGATGAAGCTCTTTCCCTTATTGAAAGAAAGTTTACTGAACTGCAAGAAAAACACGGCAAAGACTCTCTATCTGTTTTCGGTGGTGTATCGATGACCAATGAAAAATGTTATTTAGTCGGAAAGTATGCTCGAGTCGCTCTAGGTACACGTTTCATCGATTATAACGGTCGTTTTTGTATGAGTTCCGCTGCAGGTGGATTTAACCAAACGTTTGGTTTAGATCGTGGTTCAACGCTTCCATGGACAGAGCTTGAGCATAGTGATTGCTTTTTAATTGCCGGCTCCAACACTGCCGAGTGTCATCCTACCAGCATCCAAATGTTTTGGAAAGCAAGAGATAAAGGGGCAAAGATGATTGTCGTTGATCCGCGCGAAACACCAACTGCACGAATTGCCGATGTTCACCTTGACCTCAAACCAGGAACGGACTCGGCTTTAGCAAACGGACTGCTTCATCTTATTATCAAAGAAGGATATGTTGATCAAGAATATGTTGACGAAAGATGTAATAACTACGAGGAATTAAAAGCTTCTGTTGAAGCCTTTACACCAGATCACACCGCTTCTTTAACAGGCGTAGATAAAGAAAAAATTATTAAAGCAGCTCACATATTTGGGCAATCACCTCGATCAGTCGTCATGTTTGCTCGCGGTGTCGAGCAGCAATCCAAAGGAGTAGACAATGTCACTCTTTATTCCGCTTTGGCACTTCTAAGAGGACAAATTGGCAAGTTTGCTTCTGGAGTTGCAACATTTACCGGTCAAGGGAATGGTCAAGGCGGCCGGGAACATGGTCAGAAATCAGACCTCCTTCCAGGATATCGAAAATTAACCGATCCTGAAGCTGTAAAATATATATCAAAAGTTTGGGGGATCGAACCTGAAGAAATGCCTAAACCAGGTGTATCTGCCTATGAAATGTTTGACGAGATTCATAACGGTACAATCAAAGCGATGCATGTTATTTGCAGTAACCCAGCTGTCTCTTCGCCCAATGTGGAGTATGCGTGGGAAGCATTTAAGAAACTTGATTTTCTAGTTGTTAATGACTTTTTCCTTTCCGAAACAGCGGAATTTGCTGACGTGGTGTTACCAACAACCACTTGGGCAGAAGATGAAGGAACTACTACGAATTTAGAAGGTCGCGTTATCAGAATCCGTAAGGCTATCGAGCCTCTTCATGAGTCAAAACCAGACTGGGAAATCTTCGGTGAGATTGCCAAACGTTTAGGAAAAGGAAAGCATTTTAATTATAAAAATCCTCGAGAAATCTTTGAGGAATTCAGAATTGCTACTAAAGGTGGAAAAGCTGACTACTCCGGCATCACGTATGAAAGAATCGATAAAGAAGATGGCGTATTCTGGCCTTGTCCATCAGAGGACCATCCTGGAACACCGACGATTTTCAAAGACAAGTTTAGTACCCCTGACGGAAAAGCAAACCTGCCGGCTGTTGCCTGGAAAGAACCCGGAGAAATTCCGACGAAGGAATTTCCACTGAGACTTACTACAGGTCGAGTTGTCTATCACTACTTATCTGGTAATCAAACGAGAAGAATTGATTTTCTAATGGAACAGTGTCCAGTTCCTTATGCAGAAATGCATCCGGAACTTGCAAGTCAATACAACATGAGAGATGGAGAAATGATTAAACTTTCAACGCCTCGAAGTTCGATGGAACTTGAAGTGAAGCTAACGAAAGCAACCCGAAACGATATCGTCTTTGTTCCTTATCACTGGGGTAAAGAACTTTCTGTTAATAAATTAACAAACCCAAGCTTAGATCCGATTTCAAGAATGCCGGAATTCAAAGTTTGTTCCGCTAAAATCGAGAAACTTTAGAAAAACGCGTAGCGTCTTTTATTAAATACAGTGTGATCTTTAAAGCCACCCCGAGTAGCACCTACGAAGTGCGTGTAGGTGCTACCCGAAAGGAGGGCGAACTTCCCTTGATGCGTGTGGCGTAAAGATAGCTGCTAATTTTATAAATTCTTATCTCTAAAAAAATAAGGAGGTCGTCCTATGAATAAGATTATGTACCTAGAATTTGAAAGATGTATCGGCTGCAGAGCCTGTCAAGCCGCCTGTCGTGAATGCGGTGACCACGATGCAAAAGAACGAAACTTTGTGGAGCATGTTGACTTTATGGAAAGCAGACAAACGTTTCCGATGATGTGTATGCAATGCAAAGACCCTGCATGTGCCAGAGTTTGCCCTGCTAATGCGATTCAAATTACCGAAGAAGGGGTTGTACTATCGGCATCGGATGAAAAATGTATTGGTTGTCGTAACTGTACATTTGGATGTCCATTCGGTATTCCTAAATTCGATTTCGAAGAAAACAAAATGTATAAATGCGACATGTGTTATGACAGATCAAAACACGATATAGCACCGATGTGTGCTTCTGTTTGCCCAAGTGACGCCATTCGTTTCATTGATTTTGACGAGATGCAGTCTTTGCGAAGAAGACGTACACAAATGAACTTAGTCGAAGGGAAAAAACCTACAGAACAGGATAAGTGGAAATATGTTCCTGAATTCTTCGGGGTGTATTCTGACTAAAGATTGGAGTGAGCCTGATGAAAGATAATAACCGAAAATCTAAAAGGAATCAGACAGGTAGTAATGATGAATTGGTTAATCTTGTAAATAACGTTAACAGAAAAGAAGATTTAGATTTAAACCGACGTGCCTTTTTAAAAGCTACTGCGGGGGCGTCGGTCGCACTTGGCTTAGCAACCATTCCTTTTTCCGTGCATGCGATGATTGGTGACTTTGAAGATAAAGAAAACAGAGTGGGAATTGTGAAACTTTCAGAGCTTCCTAAAGGTTCATCTATAACTTTTAACTATCCAACTGACCATGACCCGGCCCTTCTAGTTCATACAAAATCCGGAGAACTAAAAGCATATAACAGCGCCTGTACACACTTGATGTGTCCCGTGTTTTATGAAAAAGAAGAGGAGGTTCTTCTCTGCCCTTGTCATAAAGGGTATTTCGAACTTAATAATGGTCAACCGCTTGCTGGCCCGCCGCAGCGCGAATTGCCCCTAATTGAAACGGAAGTTACCAATGGTATTGTGTATGCAGTCGACAGGAGGTACCGCCATGGGTAAAAAAATTTGCTGGGCAATTATCTTTTTGACCGTCGCGTTAAATGTCGTCATGTTGCAATGGGCGATTGAATCCTATTTAGGACATGAGTTTGAAAAACTTTATCAGTTTTCGATCGTTGCACTCTTGTCCTCATTCATTGCACTCATCGCTTTTTTAAAATGGCGAAGGCTTGAGTACAGTCAATAAAATTACCTAGATGAGGTGGTAAAAAATGATGCACGACGAAAAAGCTAGCAGACGTATTTTAATATTATCAACCTTTGGGATGGCTTTGGCATTTACAGTGTGGGCTTCCCTCTCACCTTTAGCCAATCAATTTCAGACATTGTATGATCTTACAGCTACACAGAAAAGTGTTCTCGTCGCTGTTCCTGTTCTTCTTGGATCCATTATGAGAGTCCCGATAGGAATTCTAGCCGATCGCTTTGGCAGACGTAAAGTCTTTACCCTTTTATTACTTTTCACCATTATCCCTCTAATTGGTGTAGGTCTATCCAGCTCTTATGGTTCCTTGTTATTCTGGGCATTTTTCCTTGGAGTAGCAGGGGCGTCGTTTGCGGTATCGATTACATTTGTCTCAAAATGGACTCCGAGCGACAAGCAAGGTACGGCTCTCGGCATTAATGGTTTAGGTAACTTTGGAACAGCATTGGCAGGATTCACACTACCTTCCATCGCGATCTACTTTGGCCTACAGTGGGCATTCTTTGGACTTATTATACCAGTTATCGTGATGGCTGCCTTAATTTGGTTCTGGACACCTGAAACACCAAAGTCAGGAGAAAAGAAAACCATGCTTGGGGCGTTATCGGTGTTGAGGTTTAAAAACAGTTGGGTATTATCTTTATTTTACTTTGTTACATTTGGCGCTTTTGTAGCGTTCGGTATTTATCTACCTATCTTGCTAATGGACCTCTACGCTTTATCTGCCGTAGACGCAGGGATGAGAGCCGCTGGATTTGTCGTTATTGCAACCATCGCCCGTCCCTTGGGAGGCTATTTAGGTGATAAAGTCGGCGCCGGAAAAGTTCTCACGTTCGTTTTCAGCGGGATTGTCCTGGGTGCTTTGGTCATAAGCTTTGGTATGGCTAGTATCATTGTAATGACGATCGCATGTTTAGTAGTTGCTGCTGTGACTGGTATTGGTAATGGTGCTGTTTTCAAACTGGTACCCGATTTATTCCCTAAAGCAACCGGTGCTGTCACGGGGATTGTTGGTGCTGCAGGTGGTCTTGGCGGATTCTTCCCGCCTATCCTTCTCGGTTCGATCAAGGATGTTACAGGTACTTACATGATTGGGTTCCTAGGTCTAGCTCTCTTATCTGTTGTTTGTTTTATTATTAATAAAAGGCAATTTGATCATTCAAAGAGAACAACATTTGTAGAAGCAAGATTATAGTTTGTTAGATATCCTCACGTATTACACGTGGGGTTTTTTTATTGATGATATACTACATTGATTGAAAGAACTATTTGGACTTTTCAGTATACTCTCGTTGTTTCTTTACCTCGTTTATTACTTTTCGTAGTTGCTTTCTTTAGAACAATGAGAATCAGTTTAAAAGGATGGGATAAACTTGTTACAGCAAGATAAAAAAACTAGCAGACGTATTTTAATTTTAACGACAGTTGCTATGGCTTTAACGTTTACTGTTTGGGCTTCTTTATCGCCATTAGCCAATCACTTTGAAACGCTATATGGACTTTCAGCTACACAAACAAGTGTTTTAGTAGCAATTCCAGTATTGCTCGGCTCAATTATGCGTGTTCCAGTAGGCATATTAACTGATCGTCACGGCGGTCGTAAAGTTTTTACGATACTTTTATTGCTTATAGTCATACCGCTGATAGGAGTAGGCTTCGCTAATACATACACGTCATTATTATTTTGGGCGTTTTTTCTTGGTATAGCTGGTTCTTCTTTCGCGGCCTCCATTACATTCGTTTCAAAATGGACCCCTAAAGAAAAACAAGGAACAGCATTGGGTTTAAACGGCATGGGAAATATCGGGACGGCCTTGGCTGGTTTTTTACTTCCAACCATTGCTATCTATTTCGGACTTCAATGGTCATTTTGGAGCCTAGTCATACCAGTAATAGCGATGGCGGCGATGATTTGGTTTTGGACTCCTGAAACACCAAAGCCTGAAGAAAGGAAAACCATGCTTGGTGCATTATCTGTTTTAAAGTTTAAAGACAGTTGGACACTATCCTTATTTTATTTTGTTACGTTTGGCGCATTTGTAGCATTTAGTATTTATTTGCCGATCTTATTAGTGGACCTTTATAATTTATCCTCGGTGGATGCAGGAATGAGGGCGGCAGGGTTTGTTGTCATTGCAACACTGATAAGACCTTTAGGAGGTTATCTAGGTGATAAAGTCGGTGCAGAAAAAGTTTTAACATTCGTTTTCACAGGGATTGTAATAGGTTCTTTAGCGATTAGCTTCGGAATGGAAAATCTGATCGTAATGACCTTTGCTTGTTTATTTATCGCTGCAGTATGCGGCATTGGTAACGGTGCAGTATTTAAACTTGTACCACAATTATTTCCTAAAGCAACCGGTACTGTTACTGGGATTGTTGGTGCTGCAGGCGGACTCGGCGGCTTTTTCCCGCCTATATTTCTTGGGTCTATTAAAGACATGACCGGTGATTATGTGCTCGGATTTCTCGCTCTCGCCTTTTTATCTCTCGTATGTTTATTCATAAATAAAAAACAATTTGACCAAAGTAAAGTTTCATCTTTTGAGACCGTTAAATCATAAAATACTATATAAAAAACCCATGTTATAATTTTCTACATGGGTTTTTTTGATTCCGGCTTTACTTGGCTCCTTTAACAAACTATGCTTATGTTAGGTATCCTCTCATCTCTCTGTAAATTGTACTGCGATATCGAGAAAGAGGTGATTCCATGCTCAAAAAAGAACTTAAGTTAAAGCGTTTCTTTGATCAATTATCTGAAGAGAACAAAGAACTTCTATTGCAAAAGGGTACTAAGAAGAAGATAAGCGCAAACACGATTCTTTTCAGTGAAGGTGATCAGCCTGATTACATTTATCTCGTGCAATCCGGTATGGTACGTCTCAGTAAAATGACGATTGACGGAAAGGAATTCTCTCTTCATCTGAAGCAAAGTGGAGAGTTAGTAGGAGAAGTTGGGCTGTTTAATATGATGGCCATTAGTGTCACAGCCACCGTCGAAAAGGATGCTGAACTTGTTCGGTTTGATCGAGTAACACTTGAAAAACTTTTTGAAGAAAATGGTCAGATTGCTGTGGCTTTTATGAAGTGGTTTGCTACGCATACCCAATCCACCCAGTCCAAATTTCGTGACTTGATTCTTTGTGGAAAAAAAGGCGGACTATACTCTACATTAATTCGATTTACTAATTCCTATGGCGAAGAGCATTCTCAAGGAATTCTAATAAAAGTACAATTAACTAACCAGGACATTGCCCAATATATCGGTACAACACGGGAAGGTGTTAATCGGCTGATGAATGAGCTCAAAAAAGAAAATATTATCTGTTATGATGGTACTTACATTATAATCCGGGATATTAAATTTCTAAAAGACTTTTTACAATGTGGGGATTGTCCGGTTGAGGTATGTACGATTTAAAAGGGATTTAATCTTAACTTTCTCTGTGATTATTTTAACCTAATACACGTCGCGTGAAGTCAATTGCAGAATGGGGTTCCTCAAAGTGACCATGAGACATCCCCTCCCCTGAATTTAATACTAGTTTCTTAAATTATTGCCTTGAAGCAGTATACTTCACTACTTCAGGAGCTTCTTCTAATTTCCCCTGAGATGCTTCACCAAAGGCTTTGAAATGAGCTGTCTCAAAATGAAATTCGACAGCATCTTCATCTTTCCACTCTTCTACCATCACAAAAACATTTGATTTCTCGGTGTCCTCGTATAACTTATAGCTAATGTTTCCTTCTTCTGCTTGAGAATTCTTAACTAGATCCTCAGTGAGCCTTAAAAAGTCCGATCGCGCTTCCTTTTTAACATGAATATGTGCATGAATGATTATCATCATTACTACCTCCTCGATCTTCCAGTCTATCTCTAATAATCTTTTCATATCCTTTAGCCTCTGTCCAATTTAAAGCACCTTTTAGAGAAAATCTCCAGTCGGAGTGAGATGCAGATCTTCTCCTTGAACTCGGATCTCTCCAGAAGTGCCAAGAATGGTACATTCCGTTACGAAGAACTCATCATTCACTGTTTTATCGGTATAACTCAACAAGATCCCCTGCCACTTATCTGTTCCTTTCGTCACTTCGATCTTCTGCCCTTCCATAGACCGATGTTTTGCTTTCAACAAATAAGCTTTCCATTTTTTCCAATGATAATAAAGACAAGCTTTTTCTCCATTCTCCAAGTATCCCATAAATGCTTGATTATCATCTATTTCTGCCTCAAGCTCTGTAGCCAGTATTTTCACAGCATCTTGAATGTGTTGATAATCTTCAAACGTCAAATCACCAGAAAATATTAACTGATAAAAAGACGAATCTTCTTTATGTTCCGCTAGTACCGACTCCCTCTTTTTACTTAATGCTTTGTCTAGAAAATAACCTTCTCTCGCTTTGGAAAACCCAGCTTTCTGAAAGGCGGCCTCACTATTTCCATTCTCTTTATAGTAGAGTTTCACTTTAAGCATAAATTATCTCTCCTCAATCTCATACTTCTTTAGATTAAAGATACCAAATCCGCGAGAATGAAACTGTGCTTTTTATCACACTTTTTAACCTAGAATGTTCTTACTGTGATTTATGTCATAGCAAAACTATTGAAAAACCTAGTATATTTAATGTGACATCAATGTTATTAAAAGGAGAATGCATCATGAATTGGTATCTTCCAAAAGAACATGGCGCCTGGGCCATGCTTATTGTTCCATATCTATTGGGGGTATTAGGGACATCGTTTTCCATGTGGCAAATCTTATTCTTTCTAGGAATTTTTACTGTATATTGCTCTAGCGGGCCTTTTCTGGCTTATATTCGTCAGCCTAAACTGGGGGCAGAAGTGTTGCCTCCGATTTTGATTTGTGGTTTTATTGGTGCCGTTTGTGTACTACCGGTTTTAATTAAGTATCCGTTTCTTTTATTAATCATAGTGCTTGCGACTCCTTTTTTCACTTTAAATATTTACTTCGCTAAAAAAAAGAAAGAGCGTCTCTTTATTAATGACCTCAGTGCTATTATCGGACTTTCTACACTTACTCTCATGGCTTATTATATCGGTGAGCAATCGGTTAACCTTACAGCATGGGTGCTTTTCATACTTTCCGTTCTATTTTTTACGGCAAGTGTTCTCCATGTGAAATCACTAATTAGAGAACGTAAAAATAGGTATTTTCAAATGTTTAATTATAGTTATCATAGTTTATTACTTATCATGCCTCTTCTATTTGGTTTTGCTGGTCTCTCTCTATTATTTGTCGGTTCATTACTTAGAACTGTTTTTTTTCCGCGCAAAACGATGCTAAAGCCAATGAAGATTGGAATGGTAGAAATCATTACTAGTATATTATTTGTTGTTCTAACCGGAGTCGTATTTTATTGATTTAAAACTAAGTACATTTATCAAGTAATCGCAAAAAAATCAGATAAGTGGTAACTATTAAGTCACCTCCTATCTGAATATGTTAGGTAACCCCAACATAATGGATCATAGAGCACAAGGTCTATTCCATCACTTGAATTGCTTTTGACAAGGCGTAATCACCTAAATTCACTTCCAGTTCCTTTTCTAGTGCTAAATTGGCAAGCTGGCTTCCAAGATAGGGGCCTGCTGTCAGACCCGATGCTCCAAGTCCGTTTGCAATGAGCAAGCCTTCATAAGGTGGCCACTCGCCCATTACAGGTACAGAATCCGGTGTGATCGGGCGAAAACCTACTCGTGTTTCTACGAACGTGCTTTCACTTAAACCCGGTGCCGTCTCAAGCAGTTTTTCCAAAATATCGTTCACTCCTCCTACTGTCACCCGGGGATCAAAACCAGCGTGGTCTTCGTGGGTTGCACCTGCGACTAGGCGCCCCCCCTCAAATGAGAGTAAATAATGATTTCCTGGAGGGATAACTACCGGCCAATCTCCAGTCTCCGCTCCTGGAAGATCCAGGTGGATAATTTGCGCCTTTTGCGGTCTTAAGCTAAAATCGAGGCGAAGTGGCTTTAGCAACTCTTTAGCCCAGGCACCACCTGTCACAATAACTTTGTCCCCGTACCACTTTTCTCCCTGAATAGTCACACCTTTAATCCTCTGACCTTCTTCAATTAAGTTTACATTTCCATGGATGATTTTTGCCCCATGCGCTTTCGCAGCTTGAATTAAAGAGCTGCATAATACACTTCCGTTAACATGTGCACCACCACTGATATGAATCGATCCGTATTCAGGATGAAGTGGAGGAAATAATGCTTTTGTTTCTGCTGGAGAAAGCTTTCTGACTTCTCCCATTTCTGGAGCATCTACTTTTCTTTTTAATGCGATTTCAAGCACTTGATCTAGTTTCTTTTCGTCTTTATGCAGTCGGATAGCACCTACATTTGCATAGCCTGTTTCGGTCTCGCCTAGTGCTTTTAGCTCCTCGATTAGTTTCGGATAAAATGCAGCACCTTTTTTCACGAGCTGGTACCATGCTTTATTGCGACGCCTTGTCATCCAAGGACAAATAATTCCTGCAGCCGCCCCTGTTGCTTGTCCCGGTTCCCCGCGGTCAACAATCGTTACATGAGCCCCAGTCTTTGCCAAATGATACGCCGTTGAAGCTCCTAGAATACCTGCACCGACCACTATATATGATTTCAATTGCAACACCTTTTTCATTTTCGTTAGTTTAGTTTACACCTTATTTTAACAGTAATGACTTATCGATGCAGAATAGCTGCCATTTCAAGTTTTTTCGTTTCATGGGGTTCTGCGCATTTCGTTACCTTACCTCCTAAAACCAAAAAAAGTAGCACCTAAATAACAGGCACTACTTAGTAATATTAAGGTTTTATGTTCTTCCAGCTGTCGACATGATGAATTCCTATACCATTAAAACCGGGATAATTTGCATAATGATTATTAACCATTTCAAGTTGCTGGTTCATATATGTTTCTCCTTCTTCATAAAACGTAATCCTGTCCCCTTCCCTGGTTTGACCAGTTTCCACGCCAATAACAAGTGCTGTTCCGTGCTGGCCAGCATAAGCTACTTCATTTTTGACAATATCTATGATCATCGGAGCAGAATCACGATAGGCCATAATGGTAACGCTATCCATGTTAGCAATGACCCACTCCGCAAGAATTCCTTTTCCGAAAGAGTTTTTATAAGTAATTTCATCAAACCAGAATGGCAGATCTACTTCCAACGGTAGACCCAATGATTCCGTTCTTGTCTTTGCATCTGTTAACAAGGATTGAAATGCTGTTACTGTCTTTGCTTGGTTTTTACTCCACCCGCTGTATAAATAAGGCTCGACATCCAAATGAACACCTGCAAATGCTTGGGCAGTAGAGGATTCTTGTTGGTAATTCTCAAGCCATGATAACATCTTAGACTGATTACGTGCTCCTTTTGGTGCAACCCAATCAGGTGCCCCATCTAAAGCATATATACTTATTCCTTTTGCTGATGCTTTTTCAATAAAGCTTTGATAGTCAGGGATCGACATTTCCTGATCGATTTGAACATAAACCTTGTTCACGTTTTTACTTTCAAGGAAAGTGACAGTTCCATCTTCATCATTCGCAAACATCCATGGATTCCATAACCATGTGGCTCTGTCTTGTTTATCTAATGCATGGACATTAAAAGATATACTTCCGGCAATTATAAAAATCAAAACTACCACCATCACAATTTTCTTCATAACAAAAATTCCCCCTATTCTGTAAGCCGAGGCTCATAAAAAAGAGGGCCCGGGAACCTGACAACCATCTGCTTTGATAAGCATTTAGGCTCATGGCTTTGCGTCCTTCCCTTTCGGTGAAGTTTGCCTTTTTCAGATTATATATTTAGTCATATTATATATTTATAACTTGATTTCGTCTATGCATTTCACACCAATAAATCCGCCGATGGAATCATTAAGCGATAGGAAATATTATCAATACTGTCTGTTACTTAAAAAGGTGTAATTCAATCCTCACTGTCATCCAAAATCCTCCTCTCATACTTTCTCGTATCTCGTGAAAAATACAAGGAAGATATGACAAGGAGGATGTTATGGATAATCATCGTATAAAGGAAATTATTGAATCACCAGTTATGATCAACGTATCTTATCACGGAATTCCCGTATATATAGAAGAAGTAAATGAAGCTAATAATACGGCAACCATTTTTCCATTGGATGAAATGGATCATTCACAAGAAGTAGACCTCTCGGGTCTCGTGGAGGAAGGCCCATAACCGTACTCAACATTTAAATAACCTGCTTTAGGAACTACTTCAAAACGAGTCGCCAATTCTAAAAGTTGCAAGTCAGTAATCGTTTGCTTAATGTCACCTTGAGCTCTAACAGCTGTGTAAACTTGTGCCGCTTTTTCTGCTGTTTCAATCAAACCGAATGTTTCATCGATCGTTGCTCCCGTTCCATAAATGCCGTGGTGAGGCCAAATAACGAGACGATTATTTTCCGTGATTTTCTTAGCCGTCGCTTCTCCAATTTGGTCCGTCCCCGGTACCATCCAAGGAATAATTCCTACACCTTCCGGGAAAACAACCACACACTCCGTACACATTTGCCATAGTGTTCTTGAGAAGGCGCGATCATCTAGTTCATGAGTGAAGGTCATCGCAATAATATTTGTTGTATGCGTATGTATGACAATTCGATGACTAGGATCTCTTTTTAATCTTGCCGCATGAATCATTAAATGTGTCGGTAATTCACTTGTAGGTGTTCCCCCATCCTCAAAGCCCCATAGAACTTCATAAAACTTCCCGTCGTTTGAGACTCGGATAATTCCTAAACAGACAGAGGGGTCCTTTTCAACATTACGAAAATACTTTCCAGATCCAGTGACGATGAAATACTTTCCGGCAAGGTCTGAAGCATCGAAATTCATCTCTGCTTTTCTTTTCACTTCGGTAACATCGATATATTTTTCTAGACTATCTTCCGTGAGTAAGTAGCTGACATTCCCTCCGTTTCGCTCATCCCAACCAAAACGATATAAGTTTCCAGTAACTTCTCGCATTTCCTTTACAAAAGGTGCTTCTAATATATTTAACATGTCAATCACTCCTTGGCTTTATGTCATAGTATTTTTAAAATCTTTAACTATCATAAGTATAACTCCGAAAACCACAACAAACAATATTAATATTTGTTTGTTGTGGTTTTAATTGACAGAGTGTCACAAAGTTGTTTCATTTAACAAAAAAATAGATTAAAATTGAGAAGCAAAGGAGTTGGTCAAATGAAGGGTTTTGAACGTAAAAACGTCATTTTAAATAAATTGTATGTTGATAGAAAAGTTAACGTTAAGGAACTAGCTAATGAATTTGAGGTTTCAGAGGAAACAGTTCGTCGAGATCTCGAAAAATTGGAAAAAGAAGGCGTTGCCCAAAGAAGTTACGGGGGAGCAATGCTTAATAGTGCAGATGACCTTCCCTATACTACAAGGCACACCAGGAATTTAGATAAAAAGAAAGTCATCGCAACCCGCTTAGAGCGTTATATTGTTTCCGGAATGTCGGTCATGGCTGATTCAAGTTCGACAGTACATGAAGCATTAAAGTACTTAACGAACACAACCAAAGATTTAAATGTAATCACTAATTCTGTAAGTGCCTTGAATGAACTTTCCTCCTCTAACTTGAATATCATCTCTACCGGAGGCATATTACGCGAACGCTCCAGTGCCCTTGTCGGTCCTCTTACTATCAATTCTGTACAGCAATTCAATGCCGACATAA
The DNA here is from genome assembly GCF_002886185.1 of Salipaludibacillus neizhouensis. GTDB lineage: Bacteria > Bacillota > Bacilli > Bacillales > Salisediminibacteriaceae > Salipaludibacillus > Salipaludibacillus neizhouensis. The sequence goes on along the minus strand of NZ_KZ614147.1, from coordinate 542,697 downwards.
CTTTGATTAGCTGCAAGTCTTTATCGATGCAAAAAGGACTTTCTGACGCAGATGATATTGAAGCTGCAATAAAATTAGAAATGGTCAAGCAATCAAATAAAGTTATTCTGCTTGTAGACTCTACTAAGTTTGATCAGGATTCTCTCGTTAAACTGCTCGATTTCAAAAAAGTGAACGTGCTGATTACAGATGAAATACCCTTAAGAAAATGGACAGAATTTTTGAAAGCAAAAAATGTGTTATTACAGTAAAGAAATCTCTAAGTAAAAAGATATACTATTTTAAGATATTTTTCATTTTTTAAAGGGTTTTTACCCCTTTTTATGGAATAAATATAATCATATCTTATGTCTAAATCTTTTTTTGAAAGTTTTAATATAAAACCATTCTAAATTATGATACGTTTATTGCATTGTATAGAAAATCTAGAAAACGAGGTGGCGATACTAAATGGGCCCTGCTTCATTTAAATATAAAATAGATATGGTTCAGGTATTGGAAAGTATCTCTGAGGCATCTTTTTTTCTAAACTCTGATTGGGAAATAGAGTTTATTAATAAGGCCGCTAAGCCCTTTCTTGTTGAAAACAACGAAGATCTGATAGGAATGAGTATTTGGGAAGCTTTGCCTAAGTATAAAGATACCCATATACATGAAAAATTTCTTCAAGTATATGAACACCAGAAACCAGCCACCTTCGAAATGATAGGCTTGTATAGTAAAGACTGGCTTGAAGTTAAAGTATTCCCTAATTCAACTGGGCTATTTGTCATGTTCAGTGATATTACAGATCGGAAAAAGAGTGAAAAACAGAAACAGCACTACGAAAAATTAAAGGTCATTGGAGAAATGGCTGCAGGTGTTGCGCATGAAGTTAGAAACCCAATGACAAGTGTCAAAGGTTTTTTACAACTGATGGCAGAAAACGAAACCCTAAATGACCACAAAAGCATTTTCAACTTAATGATTGACGAGGTAAACCGTGTGAATGATATTATTACCGAATTTCTTGATATTGCCAAAGATAAGCCTGAAAAACTGGAATGCACCCATTTAAACACCTTAATAGAAACCATCTTCCCTTTGCTTGAATCGAGGGCACTAAAAGAAGGAAAATCAGTTATTTTAAAATTAAGCAATATCTCGAGTATTAACGTCGATAAAAATGAAATCCGCCAGCTATTACTGAACCTGGTCAACAATTCACTGGATGCTATGGATTACGGAAAATCTGTTTTTATTATAACCACTGAAGAGAATGGAAAAGTTCTCTTGTCTATTCAAGATGAAGGGTGTGGTATCCCCCCTGAATTGATGGATGATATTGCAACTCCTTTCATAACAACAAAAAATGAAGGAACTGGTTTAGGAGTCCCTATTTGTTTTTCTATCGCTAACAGAAACAATGCAAAGATTGATTATAACTCTAGTCCAGCAGGAACTACTTTTAATATTCGATTTTCTCGATAAATAATTATTTAAAATTGTATATCCTCTCCCTAGCTCTCACGCCCCTTTCTTTAAAAACAAAATTTATAACCCATATTTAATTCCTCATACCATTCAAAAATACCCTGATTTCCCCAATTAAATGGTACAATAAAATGTAAACTAAACCAATGTATAGGAGGGTATATCATAATGAAGGAGTTAAATAATTTACAACCATTATTAAAAGACTTTGTGGCTAATGGACCCGCAGGATGTGCCATGACGGTAACGTATCAAGGAGAAAATGTATTTGAGGATTACATTGGTTTAGCTGACATGGAGTCAGAAAATGAAATATCACCTGATAACATTTACCGAATCTATTCGATGACCAAAGTCGTCACTTGCGTTGCTGCATTAATCCTTTATGAGCGTGGCTTGTACCTCTTAAATGAACCACTGGAGAAGTACTTACCAGAGTTTAAAAATCCACAAGTTTATCGTACCGACGAAAAAGGAGATGTATATACTTCTCCCTCATCTAGATCCATTCATATAAAAGACCTCTTTACAATGTCCTCTGGTTTAACTTATGAAGGAGATGGCGATGAAACGGAAAGACATGTTCAAAAAGAACTTGCTTCAATATCAGATCAACAAGAAAATCTACAGCTAAGAGACCTTTCTAAAATATTAGCTTCCATTCCATTAGCCTTCGATCCTGGAACACAATGGCGGTATGGCTTTAGTCACGATGTTTTGGCTGCCTTCATAGAAGTAGTCTCAGGTAAAAAACTTGGAGCGTTTTTAAAAGACGAAATATTTGATCCTTTACATATGAACGATACTTCTTTTAGGCTCACCGAAGAAAAAAAACATCGCCTCTGCACATTGTATACCCTTGATGAATCTGGGGACATGATGAAAGAAACAAACCTCGATAGACATTTCCATCCTAAATCACTGTTTGAAAGTGGCGGTGCCGGATTACTTTCTACGATCAGGGACTATAGTCGTTTCGCACAAGTACTGGCGAATGGCGGTGAGTTAGATGGAGTGAGATTATTAGGGAAGAAAACGATTCAATTAATGGCAACCAACCACTTAGAGCCTGAACAATTGACATACTTTAATTGGCCGTATTTAGTTGGATATGGCTATGGCTTAGGAGTTCGTGTACTTATAAATCCATCCTTAGCTGGCACAAATAGCTCTATTGGTGAATTCGGATGGTCAGGTTTAGCAGGGACTTGGGTTCTCATAGATCCGAAAGAAAAATTATCGGCCGTGTACATGCAGCAGATGCTGCCAAACTTCGAAGCTTATCATCAACCTCGGCTCCGAAATATTATTTACGGTGCTCTTTAAATAACTAACTATATTATCTTCTCTATGAGTAGTAGTTGTTGTCATACAAGGATGACAGCAACTACTCATCTTGGGTCCTTTGTACTTTATTGATGAGAAAACAAGATATATGTGTATTCGTCTATGCATATCCTCCGCGCCTTTCATAAGATAAAGGAAGAAATGTTGGAGGTGTAGCAATTGAAAGAAACGTATTTACGCTGGTCGGAAACTCCATACGCAGGAGAAAATAAGTCCCCTGACAATCCTATTACCCCTTTAGCTGGCTCATGGCCTCTCACTTTTTTAAATCGAGACAAGAATGGAAAATTTCTTGATCCAACTAATAATCGAATGATTCTACCAATCAAGCATCCTAATCAGATAAATTTTGATATGGAATTATTGATCGTGCAAAAAACATTAGATTCCCTTTCTGATAGTAATAGAAGAATTGGTATCTACTATGGAACTGGTGTACCAACTAAACAATGGACACCTGTGATAGACCGTTTAAATGACACCTATGATGTTAGTCCTACTCATGCTGCAAGAATTTTGTCTGCAGTGCAAGGTGCTATTACTGACGCTATGATTGTAACATGGTACTTGAAATATAAATGGGACAGTGCAAGACCTAATCAATATGACCAAACAATGAAAACGTTATTATGCACCCCACGTTTTCCATCCTATCCATCTGGTCATTCTACAATGTCAGGATGCGCGGAAATTGTGTTAAGTTATTTCTTTCCAAAGGAATCTAACAAGCTCCAAAAAGTAGCTTATGATAATGCATTTAGTAGGCTATATGCAGGCGTACACTTCCCATCTGATAATACGGAAGGTTTAAAACTCGGAAGGTATATCGGAGAGTTAATTGTTAAACATCTAAAAAGTCAGCATAATAGAGAATTTCTCCCCGTTGATAATCCGTATAGAGATTTTAAAGATGCCGATATATTTCCAACAGATTATCAGCAATTTATCACGTATGATTTCCCTGAAACTTGTACTTCCCTTTTAAAAGGTGAAAAAGTCAGTCATCAAGAGAAGAATCTCCATTTACCTAAACCATTGCTTTACTAAGCAAAGAAACTACTATTTATTAATATGAGTGTTTTCTATTATTAATCCATACTCTTTCACTCTTCTCTATTGTCACAAAATTGTAATGTTTAGGACCAAATACCAGTAACTGGTGACAATTGTCACTGTTATTGGTGTTGGCCATTGATACAATAAACACTAGAATATTTTAAGCATTTCGACGTCGCTTAAACATGTTCACTACGGACAATAGAGGGTGATTTAAATGAATTTTCCAAAACTAAAAATCGGTCAAATGGAGCCCGCAGTACCAATCATTCAAGGTGGTATGGGAGTAGGTATTTCATTAAGTAATTTAGCGGCGGCTGTTGCAAATGCAGGCGGAATAGGTATCATCTCTGGCACTGGAATATCTGTGGAAGAATTAAAAACCCACATTAGAAAAGCGAGGGAATTAACGCAAGGCGTTGGCTATATTGGCGTGAATGTCTTGTATGCGATGACAGATTTTGCTGAAACAATGAAGGCTGCATTAGAAGAAAAGGTAGATTTTATTATCTCAGGCGCGGGTATATCAAGAGATATGTATTCTTGGGGGAAAGACTATAATACGCCAGTTATATCCATTGTATCTTCAGCAAAGTTGGCAAAGATGTCTCAACGATTAGGCGCCTCAGCTGTTGTAGTTGAAGGGTTTGAAGCAGGCGGTCACCTAGGAACTGACCGAGCACTCTTTGAGATTCTACCAGAAGTTGTTGAGGCAGTGAATATACCAGTTATTGCTGCAGGTGGGATAATCAATGGAAAAGCCGTAAAAAAAGCACTAGCCATGGGTGCTTCCGGAGTGCAAATGGGTTCACGATTTGTGGCAAGTGAAGAGTGCGATGCCCCACTATCTTTCAAAGAAAAATTCCTTCACAGCAAAGAAGGCGATACCACTTTAATAGAATCTGTCGTGGGTTTAAAAGGCAGGGCTATTAAAAACGCTTTTACAGATAAAATAAGTGAAAATAAAAAAGTCAAAATTGACAAATGTGTTACTTGTTTAAAAAAATGCTCTCACAGATACTGTATCCTAGATTCCTTGTTGAAATCCAGAGCCGGAGATGCCGAAGATGGACTTATTTTTAGCGGATCAAGGGTTCATGAAATCAACGATATTTTGCCTGTGAAAAAAATCATTGATAACATTATGAGCGAGTTCACAGAATTTAATACGTTGTTATCTAACTAGCGAAGACAAAACAAAGGAAGGGCTAACATGTCCTTCCTTTGTTTTGTCTTCGGCAAGTATTATGCGGGTTTTCTAGGGTCTTAACCGGCCTCAAAACTTTGACAAGTGAGAGACAATCATATATTCTAACTCTTATTAGCTCTAAACCTGACTAATAACATCGGAATTATTTTATTATATAAGGAGGTCTTGTTATGAGAAAAATTTGGAAAGCATACCTAGAAGTATCACTGATTAAAAAAGTTACGATTGCACTCATCCTGGGAATTACTGTCGGACTTATATTTGGCGAGAGTGCATCACTCCTCTCTCCATTTGGAGATCTGTTAATGAACCTCCTTCAATTTATTATTGTCCCACTCATCTTTTTCACACTTATAGTTGGGATTAATCAAACTAGCTCAAGCAACCTAGGACGGATGGGAGGTAAGGTGTTTCTGTATTACCTTGCTACATCAGCTTTTGCTATCATTGTCGGAATTACTGTCGCTAGTCTTTTCAATCCGGGTGAAGGAATAACACTTTCAGGCACAGAGAATATTGATATACCCGAGAATCCGGGTATTGTTGAAGTCCTGCTGAGTATTGTCCCGGATAATATTATCGCCGGGTTTTACGAAATGAATCTACTCGGTATCATTTTTACCGCGCTTGTGTTCGGGATTGGATTATCTGTAATGAGAGCATCTAGCCATTTAAATGAAATGGGCGATCGTCTTTACCACACTTTTGATTCGCTAAATGAATTAACACTAATCATTATGAAAGCTATTTTACAGTATATCCCGATTGGTGTTTTTGCCATTCTTGCCAACATCATTGGGAATCAAGGGATCGATACACTTTTAGGATTAGGAAATTTCATTGTTGTCTTGTATATTGCAATTATTGTACATCTTGCTCTTTACGTTCTATTAATGATTGTTCTAAAAATCAAACCAATAAGCTTTTTCAAAGAAGCTCGGACACCGATGATTACTGCATTCGTCACTCAAAGTAGTACAGGTGTGCTCCCTGTGACTTTGAATGCTGCAAAAAACCTGGGTCTGAAGAAAAGTCTATACGGCTTCAGTTTGCCACTTGGTGCGACCATGAACATGGACGGTGCGGCGATCCGTATTGCCGTTTCTACAGTGTTCGCCGCCAATGTCATTGGCGAACCACTTTCGATAATTGCTATCTTCCAAGTCGTCTTAATCGGAACCTTGGTCTCTGTCGGAACAGCTGGAGTACCAGGAGCTGGGATCGTTATGATCGCTACTGTCTTCGCACAGCTTGGCCTACCTATGGAAGCCGTTGCATTGCTTGCGGCCATAGATATACTAATTGGCATGGGAGCAACAGCACTGAACGTTACTGGGGATCTTGTTGGTGCCGCGGTTATTAATAAAACGGAAAAGAATGCTACTGAAAAAGGATAAATGTATTGGCAATGTTCATTCATTGCAATCGAGTAGGAGGGGGTATTAACCCCCGACCTCTCACACCACCGTACGTACGGTTCCGTATACGGCGGTTCAATAGTTTGAGTGTGCTTTCTCGAAGATGTGGTTTAAGTTCTTTAAACCAATTCCTTCGAGAATTTTGTTTGTAATGGCTTGGTGTAAAATAAAACTACACGCAATGCGCCAATAACCCTTCCGTGTGTTTGCCCATTCCCAAGCCTTTTGTTTGGGTACTTTGAGAGTGATAAGACTTTTATACTTCGTCCTCACTTTTTTCCAACGTTTCCATATGATTTGTCTAATCCGTCGTCTGATCCATTGATCAGTACTTTTGATGTAGCCTTTCATATAACTAATCCCGTAGTAGTTGATCCATCCCGTTGTTACCTCATTAATTTCTTTGATAACCTGTCGTATATTACCCGGTCGGTTTCGTTCGGTTAGCTGTCTAAGCTTTATCTCAAAGTTCCTTTTCGACTTTTGATGAGGGCGAAATCCTACACCTTTTCTTGTGACGTGTAGACAAAACCCTAGAAACTTTCGTTTCGTGGGGCTTCCTATTTCACTCTTTTCACGATTAACGGTAAGTTTTAGTTTCTCCTCAAGGAATGTCGTGGCGCTTTTCATGACACGCTTTCCTGCTTTTCTACTTTTAACGTAGATATTACAGTCATCCGCATACCGGACGAATTGGTGTCCACGTTTCTCTAATTCTTTATCGAATTGATCAAGGAAGAGATTACTTAAAATCGGTGAAATATTTCCTCCTTGTGGTACACCAATTTCAGTAGGGACAATTGTTCCATTAATAGACACACCACTCCTTAGGAATTTCCGTATAAGTGTAAGGATTATTTTATCCTTAATGTGCTCTTCCAAATGAAACATGAGTTTGTCATGATTAACCGTATCGAAATATTGTTTCATATCGATATCTACTACTGTTCGATATCCTTGTTTGTAGTATTCTTTCGCGCAATTTATTGCGTCGTGAGCACTACGATTAGGTCTAAAACCAAAACTACTATCCGAAAACGTCGGATCTATTTTCTTCTCGATCACTTGAAGAATTGCCTGTTGAACAAGTCGATCACGTACAGTTGGTACGCCAAGTTTTCTTTTTGATCCATCCGGTTTTGGTATTTCCACACGTCTGACGGGTTGTGGTTCATATGAACCTGTTTTTATCTGTTCTATAAGTTCTTCTTTGTTGAGAACGAGATAAGCAAACAATTCATTCACAGTCATTCCATCAACTCCAGCAGCTCCCTTGTTAGCCTTCACCTTTTTATAAGCTTGGTTCAAGTTTGAGCGACTGGCTACTTTATTTATCAGATGACTCACACCATCTCTTCTTTCCGTTTCACCGTGAGAAATACTACACACTTCTACTGTACCTTCGGATTCCATCCTATTCTCTTGTAGATAGCCATCTTTCGATGTTGTCTGTGATCTTTGCATTTCTCTCACCTCCACGGCTTCCAAGATTACTATTGTTCAGCCCTTCATCCTCTTTTTGGACTACTATGGCTTCGGCTGACTTCTTACAATTCATCAAGCCATCACTGTCATGATTGTTCCTGTGGGAAATTCCTTCCCTCTTGTCGGGAACCCTTGTAAGACCTCCCCGGGTAAGTCTAACCACTTTCCTCCCATATAGGTGCTGGATTTACTGTAAGAGATTTGGGTAGTATAGGACTTCATTTTGTTATGCAAACTCATCCTTCTCTATTCAGCCTTGTATCCAATTTCTGTTCGTCACCTCAGGATTTTGCTTCCGGCTTCCTTCAGATTCCACCTCACGATGGACACCCTTGCCTTCCGCTAACAGTTCCTACTACCAAGTCTGTAGTGGACTTTCACCACCAAGTTGTTAGACATGCCGGGCACACATAAAAGGGCACTGAAAAATAACTTTTTCAGTGCCCTTACCTATCGCTATTCTATTATTTCCATTTACTATCTCTGTTCTAACCTTGCAATTCTCTCATCTAAATCCGGGTGAGAAGAGAAAAGCTTCATCATTCCGCCTTTACCATTAATCTTCATTGTTTGAATCGCGGAATCATCGGTGCGGTCCTTCACTGTAGCACGTGATACGTGAGCTTGCAGTGAGCGAAGCGCGTGAGCCATTTTATCGCGACCTGCTAAGTCCCCACCTCCACGGTCCGCATGAAACTCTCGGTGCCGTGAGTATGCCGATACGACTAAACTTCCAAGAATCGAGAACAAAATCTGGAAGACAATAATTGCTGCAAAACGAACGATGAACTCCATTTCAGACCGCACTAACCTTGATACGAGAATAGCGGCAATTCTTGCGAAAAAGATAACAAATGTGTTCACAACACCTTGGAGTAAAGTCATCGTGACCATGTCCCCGTTTGCCACGTGAGCGACTTCATGGGCAATAACACCTTCAACGGCAGCTTCATCCATATTGTTAAGCAAGCCTGCTGAAACACAAACTAGAGAACGTTTTTTCGATGGGCCTGTCGCAAAAGCATTTACTTCTGCAGACTGATAAATCCCTACTTCAGGCATGTGCATTAACCCTGCTGCACGTGAATAGCGATGAACCTTCTCCACCACTGCACGTTCTGCATTCGATAGTTGTCCATCCGGGTCAAGAACTTTTACCTTCATCATTTTTTTAGCCATCCATCGTGACATAGCTAAGGAAATAAATGATCCTGCAAAACCTACGAGTAAACTAAATACCATTAACGATGTATAATTAATTCCTAATCCAGAAGCGTCTGCACCTAGATCAAACGAACCTCCCAAATTAGTAAACCTTGTAATTAATGACCAAACAATCACAATCGTTGTCATAACAAGAATATTTGTTAAAAGAAAAAATAAAACTCGTTTTCCCATTCAAACTCCTCCATTTTTTTCAATACTTCCTCATATATTTTAACACGATTTAGATAGAATAACAGAGAAATCAACTCGAAAGTTATCGTGATTTTTTGTTGTCACACGATAGGAGAATATTTCAAAAGGAAGCTACTGAAACGTATGAATTCGCAGGCAACAACATTGTTCGCTCTAGGAAAACTATAATAAAACCCCTCATATGCTTAAGACATCACCAAAAAAGCTCTTAACCTATATGGGAAGTTCACACTTCATGCATAACTTAATAGCAATTTTTCCCTATTTCTACTTCATCCATACGTCTCCATCTTGATATGTCATTTGTTCAGGATATCGTAAATCTTTGACTTCATCCTGGGTTTTTTGCGACGGTGCTTTTGTGTTTAACGAGACAACGATGTTCGTAATGATTGCTGCTGTTGCACCAAATATTCCGGCACCTGTATCAATAATTCCGGCAATCGTAAACCCACCATATTGGGCTGCAAATATATAAGTTAATGTGACGAATAGACCTACAACCATACCTGATATAACACCTGGCCCGTTAGCTCTCTTCCACCACACCCCGAGTAACAAGGCTGGGAAGAATGTTCCAGAGGCCAAAGCAAATGCCCAAGCTACAATTTGTGTAATCGCTCCTGGCGGATTCAATGCCACAAGACCTGCTAGGATTGTCGCTGATACAATCGTAATTCTTCCCACATATAATCTTCTAGCATCTGTTGCATTTGGACGAAGAACACGATAATAAATATCATGTGCAAAAGAAGAAGATATTGAGATCATTAATCCTCCCGCAGTTGAAAGCGCCGCAGCCATTGCCCCGGCAGCCATTAAACCAATTACGAAGACTCCTAAATTCGCAATTTCCGGTGTTGCCATTACTACGATATCATTGGCGATCATAATTTCTGTCCATTGTAATATCCCATCGCCATTCTCGTCTGCAATTTGCAATAAGTTCGTATTAATCCACGTTTCCGTCCACGCCGGAAGCGTATCAATTGGCTGGCCAGCAACGTTCGTCATAAGAATAAAGCGTGAAAATGCTGCATACGCCGGAGCTGAAAGGTAAAGAATCCCAATGAATAATAATGCCCAAGCACCCGACCAGCGAGCAGCTTTCATTGTAGAAACGGTATAAAAACGAACAATTACGTGGGGTAATCCCGCTGTACCTGCCATCAAGGTGAACATGAGAGCTATAAACTGCCACCTAGAGCCATTTTCAAATGGAGCGAAATACTCAGATAGACCTAACTGCCTGTCTAACTCCCCTAACTCGGAAACAACATGACCGTATGATAGCCATGGAAGAGGGCTATTTGTAATTTGCAAGGACATGAAAATAACCGGTATCAAATAAGCAATAATTAAAATAATATATTGAGCTACTTGAGTCCAAGTAATTCCTTTCATCCCGCCGAAAGCAGCGTAGAATGCGATTAGTACAACTCCTATCATTGTACCTATTCGTGCATCAACTTCCAATAATCGACCAATAACTACACCTGAGCCCGATAGTTGCCCAACTGAGTATGTAAAGCTGATAATTATTGTACATATGGCAGCTATTACTCTCGCTGTGTGGCTGTTGTAACGGTCACCAATAAACTCTGGAACAGTATACCTTCCGTATTTTCGAAGCTGAGGTGCTAATAAAAATGTGAGAAGTAAGTATCCCCCAGTCCACCCCATGATATACGCTAGCCCATCATATCCCAAAAGCATCACGGTTCCAGCCATACCAATAAAGGAAGCTGCACTCATCCAGTCTGCTCCAATAGCCATACCATTAAAGACGGGTGGTACACCTCGGCTTGCTACGTAAAAATCTGAGGTTTGACGAGCTTTATTATAAATAGCAATACCTATATAAATTCCAAATGTAATAAGGATTAACGTTAACGAAACAAAAAACTGTGAGTTCTCCAATCTTCATCCCCCTCATACCTTCTGTTTGTCTTAAACCACTTAAAAGCTATTTGTAGATTATGTAGAAGCTTCTCGTGATGGTTTGGAGTGTATTTTTTTCATTTTAATGGTCCAATGTTTTGCCTGAACTAATTTGTTCGTTTGCTCCTTCATCAATCCCATATTTCACATCTATATGATCACTGACCTTCGCATTAACGAACAACAAAATAATGAATGTGACAACCGCTCCTTGTGCTCCCATGAAATAGTGAAATGGAAAGCCAAGGATCGGCATTTCAAATTGGAGAGAATCTGCAAATAATACGACACCAAAAGAAACACTAAACCAAATGCACAAATAGATAATCGTATATTTGTTCTTTTCACGTGAATAGGCATCCGCTACAGCCTTATCAATTTTTTTCATCTAAAATCTCCTCTTTTAATGTAGTTTAAGCTTTTCCAGCCCATCATTTTACACTTATTTGAGACTTTACATCCAATCACTGTAAGCTAAAAATAAACTTTACCGTTTCAAGAAGTGGCGCCGGAACTAACGCGATCTTCACAAAAACGAAACTAACGATAACAAAGACCGGCAGAGATAAAAATACCGCTTTTTTTTTCTTTATCGTTAAGAAAATACTTATTGCTACAATGAGTAAAAATATCACTATAATCAGATCAACCATCCACCTTCCACGGTAATAATGTAAGCGCTTAAATTACAAAGTTCGCTTCACACTCCTCCCTTGTCACTATAGTCCTGTTTTAAAACTGAATTTTTAGACTATTCCACTAATAAGTATTATGCCGTATGTAAAACTATCCGTCAACTGTTATAATAACAATCTCTTTTATATTAATAATTTACTCCTATTGTATAACAGATCGAATGCTTTGGCACCAAGCATTCTTTCCATTTAGATATCACTTTACTACTGTATTATTTTTTCTGCAGAATTTCCCTTTCACGCTTAACTCAAGCTGACGGACAAAATACTGTGGAATAGAACCGCACACTCTAAATCTATCTTGTACCTAGATAAGCATCTTACTGCCTTATCCCTCATAAACAAACCCCCATGAACTCATTCATGGGGGCGTAAAATTTATTTATACAGTCTGCCTAGCTTTTTCAAGCGCCTGATCTACAGAAACATAATCATATCCAAGATCATCGGCTACTGCTTTATATGTTACATAACCAGCAACCGTGTTTACACCTAATTTAAGAGAAGCATTCTCGGATACTGCTTGGTGAACACCCTTATTAGCGATTTGCACTGCATAAGGTACGGTCACGTTTGTAAGGGCAATCGTTGATGTTCTTGGTACGGCACCAGGCATGTTTGCTACAGCATAGTGAACAATTTCGTGCTTATCATATGTCGGGTTATCATGAGTAGTAATACGGTCTACTGTTTCAAAAATCCCTCCTTGGTCGATTGCTACATCTACAATTACCGAGCCTGGAGTCATTGCTTTAATCATTTCTTCTGTGACAAGTTTTGGTGCTTTTGCTCCAGGAATCAAAACAGCGCCAATGACCAAGTCTGATTCTGCTACAGCTTGAGCAATATTTAATGGATTAGACATGAGCGTTTGAATTTCATTCCCAAAAATATCGTCAATTTCGCGAAGACGATCTGGGCTGAGGTCAATAATAGTTACTTTAGCGCCAAGTCCTATTGCTATTTTGGCAGCATTCGTACCGACCACTCCACCACCAATGATGGTCACCTTGCCGCGCTGAACACCAGGGACTCCTGCTAATAGAATTCCTTTGCCACCATTGAACTTTTGCAAAAACTGAGCTCCTAATTGTGTAGACATGCGCCCTGCAACTTCACTCATTGGCGTCAGAAGTGGTAGTGTACGGTTCATTTCAACAGTCTCATAGGCGATAGCTGTAACTCCCTTTTCTGTTAAAGCTTTTGCAAGACCCGGTTCAGCGGCTAAATGTAAATACGTAAATAAAATCAGCCCTTTGCGGAAATGCGTATATTCTTCCGGAAGAGGTTCTTTAACTTTCATAACCATCTCGGCATTCCAGACTTCCGATGCTGTATAAGCGATTTTTGCGCCAGCCTCACTAAATGACTCATCCGTAAAACCACTTCCGACTCCTGCCTCGGTTTCTACTTGAACCGAATGTCCTGCTTTCAGCAATGAAACAACTCCTGCCGGTGTAAGTGCTACACGATTTTCATTATTTTTAATTTCTTTCGGCACCCCAATAATCATGAATAACTTCCTCCTTTATGATTTAGTTCTCTTAATGTGAGTATAATCATTAAGAGTGTTTTTCGCTTTGGTGAGAAAAGAGAAAAAAAGAGAGACTGTTTGTGGAATTCTACAAACGGCCTCTCTTTTTCATTTTATTAAGCTTCATATCTACATACAACGTCATCTTTTCATTTGGACTTCTTAAATTAATTTTGCCTACAGCTGCGATCCGTTTTAGGCGGTACGCCAATGTATTCGTATGTATGTGCAATTCCTTAGCAGCCTCATTCACATGACTGTCTTTGTTTATGAACACCTCTAGCGTCCCTAACAGATTAGTGTTATTTATTTCATCATAGTCTGTTAGTTTTTGTAACGAATTATTTTCATAACCGTCTTTCTCGTTTTTTTTAATCAGAAGGTCTAAATAACGATATACCCCTAGATTTTGGTAACAGTCTGCCTGCTTCAATTCCTCTGAAAACTGCTTCTTTAAGCGTAAAACCGTTAAAGCCTCTTGGTAACTTGCTTCTACTTTTTCATAGGTTTCATAGATGTTACCACAACTACCTTGAATGTGACTGCTAGTAAAACGTTGGTTCATATGAGCAATAAACTCTTCGATAAACTTAGATGCCTCTAAATCCCCTTTTGCAGGGGAACATAGTAAAATCAACTCGTTGTGATTAATGACGTGGAATGTCACTCTTATTTTTTCCGTTGTTGTGATCATATATAAAATGTATCGTTCTATGTTGGTGCTAATTTCAGTGGAAAACTGAAAAACCATCACGGAAATGGGAAAGTGTGCATAGATATTTAACTCTTCAAAACCACTTTTTATTTCTTCTTGAGATTTCAGATGCCCCGTGAGAAGTTGCCAAAAAAACTCTTGATAATTTTTCTCTCTTCTTCGATTGTTACCTTGTAATTTTAATAAATGATTTTTGGCTACTTTGGCTGCTTCTTTCAGTAACCTTAACTCTTCCTCTGAAAGGTGATTATCAATTTCGAGTACCCAGATATAACCCAAGATCTCATTTTTTGTTCGAATGGTAATCGCAATTCGATCACCAAGACCTACTTCCGTTATTTCAGAGATCCGCACCGGGTCTTCGCTCTGCACAAGCTTAGGCATCACCCCGTCTCTCCATAAACTATTGATGACCTTTTCAGGAACTCTTCTCCCCATAATTGTGGCAATTCGAGCAGCATCCGTACGTTCATCATGAGAACTATAAGCAAGCAATCGGTGGTTAGTGTCCTCAATCGTTGCTGGGCATTGTAAGACGTCACTTATTTTATCCACGAGGCTTTCTAAACTTTCGAAAGAACCTGCGAAAGGACTTTTATTTAAGTTACTGTCTTTCATAGAAACCCCCTTTACAATTCTTCTGATGATTATTCTTATTATATTATAACGAAATAACAGGTAAATTTGATACTTTTATTCATTCCCCATGTGGATTGACATAAATTCATTGGAAAAAGCAAAAAAAACATCCAGAAAAATCTGAATGTTTTCAACGAATCTATTAGATATTTGCTTTTATTAAAACAGGGGTGTCACTCAGATAACGCCTTGTGAGATCATCGCATCAGCCACTTTAACGAAGCCAGCAATGTTGGCACCGATGACCAAGTTACCAGGTGAATCATATTCTTTTGCTGCTTCCATACTGTCGCGATATATCCTCTTCATGATTACTTGTAATTTCTCGTCAACTTCTTTGAAAGTCCAAGCTATCCTTGCACTATTTTGTGCCATCTCTAGCGCAGAGACAGAAACACCACCTGCATTGGCAGCTTTCCCCGGTGCAAAGAGAATATTATTATCCAAGAAGATTTCGTAAGCTTCTTGTGTGACCGGCATGTTTGCCCCTTCACCGACAGCAGCCACGCCATTAGCGACTAATATTTTTGCGCCCATCTCATCAAGTTCATTTTGTGTGGCACAAGGTAATGCTATATCACAAGGAACAGACCAAATTCCCGAGCTTCCTTCGAAAAAAAGTGCTTCAGGATGTTCCGTTACATACTCATCAATACGTTTATTGTCTTCTTCTTTCAATCGTTTAATCGTTGAGAGATCAATACCTCGTTTGTCATAAATATAACCACTTGAATCGCTACATGCAACAACTTTTCCGCCTAACTGCTGAGTTTTTTCCATCGCATAGACAGACACATTGCCCGAACCTGACACAGTGACTGTACTATTCTGAAAGCTTAGCGCGTTGTCTTTCAACATTTCCTCGACAAAATAGACGGTGCCATATCCTGTAGCCTCTTTACGTGCTAGACTTCCACCGTAATCCAAGCCCTTTCCTGTTAAAACCCCTGGTACAAACCCGCCTTGCATCTTTTTATACTGGCCAAACATATAACCGATCTCTCTCGCACCAACACCAATATCCCCTGCAGGAACATCGGTATCAGGACCGATATGTTTACATAATTCCGACATGAAACTTTGACAAAATCTCATTACTTCTCCATCGGATTTACCTTTAGGATCAAAATCAGCCCCACCTTTTCCTGCGCCAATCGGTTGACCCGTTAATGAATTCTTGAAAATTTGCTCAAACCCTAGAAACTTAACAATACTTGCATTAACAGAAGGATGAAAGCGTAAACCACCCTTGTAAGGACCAATAGCACTGTTAAATTGAACACGAAAACCACGGTTAACTTTTACCTCTCCTAGATCAGTGACCCACGGGACTCTAAAGGTAATCGTTCTTTCCGGTTCTGCGATTCTTTCGAGAATTGCTTGTTTTCTGTAATGAGGATTTTTCGCAAGCACAGGTACTAAAGAGTCAAATACTTCTTTGACTGCCTGGTGGAACTCTGTTTCGTAAAGGTTTCTCTCCTTTACAGTTTGATATACTTGTTTCATATAATTTAGGCTTTCTTGCGTATGCATATGTTCGATATTCTCTAACGTTTTCATACTTTTCAGCCTCCATGTATCTAATTTATATAAACTTATTTAAGCTATCTCTAGATTTCCTACTATTTTTTATTTTATAATTAAAAGAATCATCTAATCAATATCAATAATCGATAGGATTAATGCCTTTTTGAGATGAATGAAATTAAAGGGGGTGAAAACGTGGAAATAAGACAAATTAGATACTTTATGGAAGTTGCTACTCGAGAGCACGTGACGGAGGCCGCAAACGCCCTGCACGTCGCACAATCAGCAGTTAGCCGTCAAATATTTAGTTTAGAAAATGAATTGGGAGTCGATCTTTTTATACGTGAGGGTCGTCGGGTGAGGTTAACACCAATAGGTAAAATATTTTTGGACCGTATCTCCCATGGGATGAATGTAATGGATGACGCAAAACGAGAGGTCTCGGAATACTTGGATCCTGAAAAAGGGACAATTCGGATTGCATTTCCTATTAGCCTAGCAGCCTACACGTTACCTACTGCCATCTCCTCCTTTCGAATGCAATATCCCGAAGCCAAATTTCAACTAAAGCAAGCTCTCTACGATGACTTGATTGGCGGGGTTGCCAAAGGAGATTTTAATATGGCGTTAATTGGTCCGGTGCCACCGGATACAAAGAGAATCCAGCGAAAAATACTATTTACAGAAAATGTGGTGGCACTGTTGCCGATTCATCACTCGCTTGCGGATCGATCAACCATACGATTACGAGAGCTAAAAGACGAACCGTTTGTCCTACTACCAGAAGGTTTTGTTTTCCGTGATATAGTTATAAAAGCTTGTACAGATTTGGGATTCCATCCAAATGTTGCTTTTGAGGGGGACGATATTGACGCTTTAAAGGGGCTTGTTTCTGCCGGTCTTGGTGTCACACTCATGCCAGAAGTTACTTTGGTTGATAGTCTATCCCGTTCCACCGTAAAAATACCGTTAGTCGAACCGAACGTTACACGGACAGTAGGAGTCATTACTTCAAAAGAACGAGTGCTACTTCCAACGGAACAACTCTTCTATGAATTCCTGCAGGACTTCTTTTCTAGGTTAAGTCATTTCAAAGAGTAATTTTTAATAATTTATAAGATCACTATATATGAAAAAGCAGTTGTTTCAACGTGAAATAAGGTATCAAAGGAGTCGCACCGACTTTTTGATACCTCTAATCCCATATTACTCACAAACTAGCACTTCACGGAAAAATGTTTTATTCTTAGTAGCGATACATCTGTCAACAATAGTAAATCCTGCTTGACTAATAAATTTATCGACGGGATCAATCGTTACCACCAATACCTTTTTTGCGAAACTGCGAGCACTTTCGAACATTTCCAATTGCTCTTCCTCTGTAATGACTGAGCATAAATTATAGGGCATATCGATGATCGCAACATCATAATCACCTGAAATTTTTCTCATATCCGCTAAATTTACTGGGGTCGTCTCATAGCCAAAGTGAGCCAAATTTTTTTGTGATCCGTACATTACCTTTGGATTCATGTCACTTCCCACAATATCTATTCCCATCGAACTCGCTTCTATAAGAACCGTACCAATACCGCAACACGGATCAATAACTTTTAAACCAACAGGATCAGGAACAGCAATATTAACTACGCTTCTCGCCATCCTCGTACTCAATGCTGTAGAGTATTCATACGGTTTTTGCTGGTGTTTAAACCAAACGGATTCACTTAGAAATAACGCTCCGAAAAGCCATTTTCCGTTAAGATTCATGATACCCAGTAATTGTTCCGGTTCTTTCAAGTCAACGTCCCCTTGAAGGTAGAAGCCAACTTCTCGTTCAATGTCCCGTCTGTCTGAAAAAGAGCGGGATTCGCCGGAAGGATTCTTTATAAAAACTACCTTTATCGTCTTTTCTTTAAAGATTATATGTTCCGTTTTTTTAATGATTTCCTCAATTGATGAGCCTTCCGCGAGAACGTCCAAGCGTTCCTTCATAAAAGGGCTTCGGCTTGGATCCACCTGTACGGAAGTTTCCAAAATATTCGACTCCGAATCAAAACCAAAAAAAGCGCGCATTTCTAACTTACATATGAATCGTTCTTCTTTTGTGTAAGAATAGGTATAAATTGATTGTTTTACTTCATTCACTGTCGTCATCCTTTAATGGGTTCGCTTTTCTGCATGGAGCTGATTCTATTCGTTTCTCTCTTTCACTTCTTTCACAACATTTTCAACGTCCCTTACTGCTTCAGCGATCACATCATTCACAACAACGTAATCAAACTGACTTTTCAACGATTTTTCGTACTCCACTCGTTTTAAACGAAGCAAGATATCTTTTTCATCGTCTCCGCGTTTTAAGAGTCTCTCCTTTAACGCATCTTCATCGGATGGTTGAACAAAAACTAACGTTACCGCATCACCAAACACTTCTTTAAAGTGAATGGCTCCATTCACATCAATATCCTTGATAATCGTTTTCCCTGCTTTTAGTTCCTGTCTGTATGTATCCTTTGGTGTTCCGTAAAAATTACCATGTACTTCTTCATATTCGATAAATTCTTCTTCCTTGACCTTCTGCAAGAATTCTTCCTCGGTTACAAATGTATAAGGATTCCCTTGTGATTCGCCTTTTCTTACCTTTCTGGTTGTGACCGACGGAAGATAGACAAGATCAAAATGCTTTTTATCCATCGCATTTATAATCGTATTTTTCCCAGAAGCCGAGTACCCAGATAAAATAATGATATTTCCACTCATTTTAAAGAACCTCCCGTTTAAACTCTTATATAGATAGTATTTAGCTTATCAGAAAACTTTTAGTCGTCAACTAAAAAACAGGAAAATTATGATGTAAACCATAATCCTCCCGTTACGATTTCATTACTTCTTCGCTGTACTGACTTTCAGCTTCTTTCCTTTAATCGTGCTCGTTTCCATGGCTTCTAAAACCAATGAACCTTTTCCGTTGAGAATATCCACATAGGAAAACGTGTCCTGGATGGTTATGATTCCGATGTCATCCGCAGAAACACCCGGTATTTTTGCAATAGTACCTACAAAGTCTACAGCTCGAATTTTTTTCTTTTTACCGCCACCGAAGTGGATCTTTGTAATATCATGATTAATCCGTTCTGTTTTATTATTTCTTACGACACGGCGGCCACTTATTTTTTCATCAAAAGCAGCTTGTCCTCTTGCGACGTCCTGGTATCTAGGGGCCTCCATTTTCGGAATCTCAAAGCCAATATACTTTTCAATAGCTTTCACATATTTCGCTTCGCGACTTGTTGCAAACATGATAGCTTTCCCCTTATTCCCGGCACGGCCTGTTCTTCCTGTTCGGTGGACATACCCTTCTTTTTCCATTGGAACATCATAATTAATAATCAACGTCACATTATCAATGTCGATTCCTCTAGCCGCTACATCTGTTGCAATGAGATAACGGAAGTTTCCTGTTTTAAAACCTTCCATTACCGCAAATCGGTCTTCTTGTTCTAATCCTCCGTGTAGTTTTTCGCAAGAATAATTGGCTTCATCCAATTCGGTAAATAACGTATCGACGTGTTCTTTCGTCCGACAAAAGATCATACAGCTATCCGGATTCTCAACGACAGTAAGGTCCTTGAGTGTAGCGATCTTTCCTTCTTCCCTCACCTCGAGTAAACGGTGTTCAATGGTGTCGGTTGTGATTCCGGTTGAGGCCACCTCAATTTGATGAGGATTATCCATATATTTAAAACAAAGCGCTTCGACATCTCTCGGCAACGTTGCTGAAAAAACCATCGTAACTCTGTTTTCCGGGAGTGCTTGCAGGATCGTCTCAACCTTCTCAATAAAACCCATATTGAGCATTTCGTCTGCTTCATCAATTACGAGATACTTTACTTGGTCTAACTCCAATGTCCCACGCTCGATATGATCCATCACTCGTCCTGGTGTTCCAACAACGACATGCGTTTTTTGCTGTAATTCCTCTTTTTGTTTCGCAAAAGGTTCTTTTCCATAAACCGCCATCGCTTTAATACGTTTAAATCTGCCAATATTCGTAATGTCGTCACGGACTTGGACAGCAAGCTCCCTAGTAGGTGTAAGAATTAACGCTTGTGGCTTTTTCTCTTCCCATGCGATCATTTCAGTAATTGGAATTCCAAAGGCTGCTGTTTTCCCGGTTCCTGTCTGAGACTTCACAACAAGATCTTGATTCTCCATCGCTCTCGGGATAACTTCCTTTTGAACCTCGGTTGGGGTTTTATATTTTAACACGTTCAGTGCCCTTGTTATTTCTTCGCTTACATTATAATTCGTAAAACTCATGTATTAACCTCATTTATAATATATTATCCGACTTCTATATAGGATTCTCTCAAAGAAATATCATATTCAAAAAATCCGACTAATTCCATTATATCTTAAAATCCAAACATATCGACCCTTGGTAGGTAAATAATAGCTATTTCCCCTATAAGAGGATGTCCAAAAAGGTAAAAAAACAGATCATAACCAAATAGGTCCATGATCTGTCTTGTCTAATTACGTGGTACAACGTCTCTAGATATTATCGAATGTGGGATACGTGAGCTTCTTCACCTATCAATATGATATCAGCCATATTAATAAATAATCCAGTTTCCACAACACCACACATACTTTTTAATTGCTTGTGCAGATACTCTGGATTAGTTATAGAATTGAACTCACAGTCAAATATATAATTCCCATTATCGGAAATGAAGATATCACTCTCACTTATTTTTCTTAATTGAGGAATCCCATGAATGCGCCTAATTTTCTTTGCAGTCCTTTCCCAACCAAAAGGAATCACTTCAACAGGTACTGGGCGCTTACCTAAGGTTTCGACTTTCTTCGCTTTATCTACTACAATAATGACTTTAGAGGAAGCTTCGGCGACCATTTTTTCTCTGACAAGTGATCCTCCTCCTCCCTTTAATAAATCTAGTTGAGAGGTGAACTCATCAGCTCCATCAATTGTTACATCCAGCAATTCGACATCTGAGAAATTAGTCAAAGGGATACCAAACTCTTTTGCCCAACGTTGCGTTCGTAAAGAGGTCGGAATTCCTTTGACATTCATCCCTTGCTGAACAAGATTGCCAATTTTTTTTATCGTCCAGTAAACGGTGGATCCTGACCCCAGTCCTAAAGTCATTCCATCCTCAATATACTCAACAGCTTTCTCTCCTGCTTTCTTTTTCATTTCCTCGACTGGTTCTAACATCATGTTCACCTCGGATTCTATTTTAAGAGATCCTGACGAATTGGTGTAAAGATATCTATAATTACACAATCCTCTATTACTCTTACACGATGCTTCTCATTGGAAGGAATATACTGAGTCTCACTTGCACTTAAGATGTTTTTTTTCCCACTTACCTCAAACTCAACTTGACCTTTTTCTATATAGCTTAGTTGCTCTTCTGGATGTTGATCCGTATCTCCTTCAAAGCCTTTTTTTATTTGAACTTTAACAACCATTAAAGATCCTTCTGAACTTAATACTTCTCTTTTTACCATAACGATTAATTCCTTTCCAACTGAGATTTTTTATTTTGCAAATAGCATAACATCGGGAAATAGTACTACCAAAGTTAGTACAATGAGAACAATGAGTATATACGGAACAACAGCGGTAAATGACTTTTCTATTGATAAATTTCCTATTTTTGCTGCTAATAACAGACACAATCCATATGGCGGTGTTACTAATCCTATTGCTAAAGAGATGATCGTAACCATTCCTAGAAGAACTGGATCAATACCAAATTGCAAAGCGATTGGTAAAATAACTGGAATAAATAAGATCATCGCTGGAATAGCATCCATAAATGTACCAATAAACAAGAAGAAAAGGATAACGATGATAATAAAAATCCATTTACTTGATATATTATTAGTGAAAAATTCGCCTGCTATTAGGGATAGTTGGTAATAACTCATCAATTCTCCTAATGCACTAGCCGCGGCTAAAGCAAAAAGTGACAATGAACTTAATGTTAATGTGTCCACTAAAATTCCATATAAATCTCGGATCTTCAGTGTTTTATAGATGAACATACAAATAAGTAGTGTATAAATTGAAGCGAATGCTGCTGCTTCTGTTGCCGTAAAGATTCCTGTTATAATTCCACCTATTAAAATTACTGGGGTTAGAAGAGCAGGTATAGACTCCAAAAACAGTTTTAAGAATTTTTTCAAGGATGCTCTTTGGTTTTTAGGATACCCTCTTTTAATCGAAAGGATAAAAACAAAGATCATCATTCCTAGACCAATTGCTACACCCGGTATAAGTCCTGCAAGGAATAATGCTCCGACAGAAACATTCGTTAAGCCTGCAAATATAATCATAGGAATACTTGGTGGAATAATAACACCTATCGTTGAAGATGCTGCTGTAAGGGCAACAGCTGTTTTCGTATCATACCCTTGTTTTTTCATATTTGGAATAAGCACTTTACCTACACCAGCAGTATCTGCCTGAGAAGCACCTGATACCCCAGCAAACATCATTGATACAAGGATATTCGCATGCGCTAATCCACCTCGAATATGTCCAACAATGGAAAGGGCAAAATCAATCAATTTCTGAGAAATCTCACCTGAATTCATTATATTTGCTGTTAGAATAAACAATGGAACAGCGAGGAGAACAAATGAATTTAACCCATTAAGCATACTTACCGGAACAGTAACTTCTGGTATATAAGGAATATTAAATATACCAATAAATGATACAATCCCGATTACAAACGCAATAGGTACACCGATGAACATAAGAATTATAAAAGTTGCAATTAATATTCCACCAATCATTTGTTTGCCTCCTCTCTATTAAAGCCTTTCATATCGTAAATAATGTGCGAAGCTAAATAAATCATCATTGTTAACCCCATAACTGGAACAGATAACCATACGTATCCCATTTTCATAAATGGTAAGGATACCCAATTGTAATTCCAAAAGTTATCTGTAGCAGCAACCCCGTAAAATAGAATCGCTAAGCTGAATAGAAAGAGGATACTATCATTGAAAATACTTAACGACGATCTCATTTTTCCTGTTAATTTTTTATAGAGTAAATCAAATTTAAAATGCTCTTTCCGATTAATCATCACTGCCGTCCCCATGAAGATCGACCAGATAAACGAATAGTTCGCCACTTCTCCTGTCCAAATTACAGAGACTCCTAAATATCTTGTGGCCACTTGAATAATCACTGCTAAGAAAAAGATACTGAGCATAATGACACCTATCGAAAGCTGAACTTTTTCGAGTAGTTTTACGATCTTTTTCATTTCACTTCCCTCTTCCCTTCTGCAAATAGACTCTAAATTTAAAGCTTACTTAATTGAGTACCAAAAGATGATTTAATATAACTGAAATCTAATCTGCAATTTTAAAATATATAGGGGGAAAAGATAAATATTTAACTTTTTATTCCCCCTATTTTATACTCTAATTCTTCAATTAGCTTTTTTACCGTTGCTCTCTTATCTGCTCTAAAAGATGCGCTACACCGATCTCTTCTGCTACTTCATCTTGTAAAGGTACTGCTATATCAATAAATGGTGCTGTATCTATTTCATTCACCTCTGCGCCATCATCCAATAGTGTTTGTTTAGATTCCTCTTCTTGGTCATATAGGGCTTGTCTCTCAGCCTCAACAGAAGCTGCAGCTGCTTCTAGAACAATATTTTGTTGTTCTTCAGAGTATGATTCAAACTTTTCATTATTAATTAATAAAAATCTTGTAGTGAAATCATGTGCAGTTTCAGATGTGTATTTTCCATTGTCCGTTTGATGATGATTCTCCTGAACGAAATAAGGGTACGCATTTTCTGCACTGTCAACAACATTCTGTTGTAAAGCCTGGTACAACTCTCCCCAAGCAACATCTGTAGGCACTGCCCCAACTTGCTGCCAAAAATCTGCAACGACACCTGATGTTTGAGTACGAATTGTCATTCCCTGTAAATCGTCAATGGACTGGATAGGTTCTTTACCATAATAGTGACGTACACCGGCTGACCAGTAACCCATTAATTTAAATTTGTTATCGGACTCCTCTAGGATAATATTTGCAATTTCATCGCCAACTTCTCCATCAACCGCTTCTTCCCAGTGTTCATAACTTTCAAATAAATATGGAAGTGCAAACAAATCAATTTCTCTTATTCCTGTACTGCTCATAAATCCTGGAGAAACCAACACAACATCAGCCCCACCTAACTGCAAACTTTCAACTAGTTCCGACTCACTTGTTCCTAGTGTACCTGCGTGAACTTCAACCTCAATGCTTCCGTTAGATTTACTCTCTGCCACTTCTTTAAATTCTAGTAAACCATCTTGATATGGATTTTCAGGTGAAGTCTGATTGTGCGCAGCAACGATCTTAATAGATTCTTCTTCATTCGCAGAAGTACCTTGATTACCATCTTCTGAGTTTGATTCTTCTCCACTTTCCTCGTTACCACAAGCCGCTAACATAAATACTGATATTAGAAGTACAAATGACCATAGTGTAAAATGTTTTTTCATGATTAATACGCCCCTCTTCATTCTTTTTTTAAAATCACTCAAAGTTCTAATTCAAATTTCATTTACCTTTTCTACATAGTGTGTTTCATCCTTTGTTAAGGATTTATAATTAGCTTGCTTAGCATAGCAACTTTTTTGGATTGACTAAATTACTCTCTATACCGATATAGCCTCACCACCTTTAATGCATATTCTGTACCATTATTTTAGGCGTCTCTGCTGTAATTTTCTAATCACCGAATTCCCACCTTCTAATAGAGCGCTTTCAATTTGTAAAGTGTTTACCGAATTCGCTACCGTATAACTACTACTAGAGTAGACTTTTGCAGTTTATTGATAACTTCCACAAAAATTCACCTACTTTTTTATTACTCCAAGTTTGCGTGCCGATTAGTCATTTTTTCATTTATTGATTCTTTATCATCCGTTTGTGTAATGAAGATCACGATGGCATCAAGAAGAAGATGAACCGATTGATCGAATTGATTCCCCAGCGGTTGAATCGTTTCTGGTTCTTCAGGTCTTCTATGTTTAGTAGCAGCAGGAATGATTAGTACACCATCGCTTATTACAGCAATCTTAGACTCCCGATTCGTCGTCACTAAGAAAATTCTTGCCCCCGCTTTCTTAGCAGTCGTTCCTAGTTGTAAACTTGAGTTTGTAGATCCTGAACCAGAGATTATGATTAATAAATCATCTTTTTCAATACTCGGAGTGATTGTTTCACCTGTTACATAAACATGGAATCCTCCATGCATGAGACGCATTGCAATTGCCTTCCCCATAAGTCCTGAGCGTCCTTCTCCACTTATAAAGATTCGCTTCGCGTTTATAATTTCATCACCTAATAATTTTGATTCCTTTTCATCTACCTTAGCTAAAACTGTTGATATTTCTTTAGCAACCGTCTCCACAACTTTTTTCATTTTAATTGATCATTCCTTTCAATTTCAAACTCACATCTTTTGGATTGTCCGCACTAGTAATAGCACTTCCAACGATGACAATATTAGGGTTATGTTTTACTATATCCGGTAATGAATGCTCGTTTATTCCACCTGCAACAGCTACTTCAAAATTCGAAGCTTCGTTGACTAAATCAAATAAATTAGTCGACATCTCTTTTTCTTGTTGCATGTCTTTTCCAAAATGAAGACTAACTAAATCTACACCTAGGTTTTCAAGTTCTACTATTCGTTTTTTGTCCGTAACACCAAGTAAATCGATCATAATTCTTTTGTTATACTGTTGGGCGACGTTCAGCGTATCTTTTATCGTTTGATCTGCGGAAAATGCCATTACTGTCACAATGTCTGCTCCTGCTTCAAACGCTTGTTTTGCTTCATGTTTACCTGCATCACATGTTTTCATATCAGCTACAATCGTATGACTTGGGTAGGAAACTTTTATTTCACGAACGATTGCCATTCCGAATTCCTTAATGACCCCGGTTCCAACTTCAATCCAATCAACACTCGCTTTTGTTTCTTCTAATAATTCAAAACACTCATCTCTTTCTAATCGATCAAGAGCTACTTGAAGTTTCATTACTTCACCTTACCTTTCAATAGAATCCTTTTCACCTAACTGAACCAAAACATCTTCTAAATAAGGTAAACCCTCGTTGTCTCCTGAAACGCTGACAACCATGGATCCAATCGTATTGGCAAATTCTAATGTCTTTCTTAGTGACCATTGATGCAGTACACCATATATAAATCCTGCATCAAATCCATCTCCTGCCCCAACAGTATCTACGACTTTTTTTGGTTTCACTGAAGGTGCTTCTATAAATTCACCATCAAAGTAACCAATCGACCCTTTGTCACCTTGTTTTATGGCAATATATCGGATTCCTAATGCTTTACTTTTCTCAATAATTTCTTTAGGTTCACTAACGCCTAGTAATATTTCAGCCTCATCAACTCCAGTCAACAAAATATCAACATCCGGTAAAAATTCAGCAATCGCCTTTTTTGCATCAGCCTTGCTCCATAATTTCAAACGAATATTTGGATCAAAAGAAATCAATAATCCTTGTTTTTTTGCGATTGCGATAGCTCTTTTTATAACACCAATATTTTTATCACTATCTATTGCCGGAAAAACACCTGTGATATGAAGTACTTTGGAATCTTTAAAATAAGTTTCCTCCAGAGCATCTTCAGTCAAAGTAGTAGTCGGAGATTGGTTTCGATAATAGAATGTTCTACCACTTCCGTCCTCCATAATCTCTTTGAAATTTAACGAAGTCGGATACCCAACTTCAAGTCCTACTTCAGAGACATCGATTCCTTCCCCTCGAACAAAATTCAAGATATATTTTCCGAATTCGTCATTTCCTAATCGACTTATCCACCCCGTATTTAAACCTAGACGTGCACATCCGATGGCAAAGTTTAATTCCGCTCCACCAACTTTTCTATCAAAGGACTGAACATATTTCATTGGTCCTTTCATACTAGGATTGAATGTGATCATTGCATCACCTATAGTAATCACATCTTTCATAGCTATTCCTCCTCTTTGCTTCTCCTTGTGCTAGTTCGTTAGCAAGATTCTCGCTTAATCAGTTGTGGCTCAAAGCTATATATATGATGATGAACATCTTCTTCTTTCTTTTGGATTTTATTAAGGAGCAACTCCGCAGCCTTTTTCCCCATTTCAAATGCTGGCTGAGCAACGGTAGTTAATCCCGGATTATAAAAACTGGCAAACGATACATCATCTATCCCAATCAACGCTAAATCTTTAGGAATGCTTATCTTTTTCTTTTTAGTAAACTTTAGTATCTCCATTAAGGCTAAATCATTACCTGCTAAGATTGCCTGCGGCGGATTTTTTAATGAGAGCATATTTGTCATTGCGTCTTCAAATTGATGCAACTCCAAGCTTTTAATGTAGTTTTCATTAATAGGTATATTTTGTTCTTGTAAAGCTTGTCTATACCCACCGACCCGTTTAATTCTTGTAGTTAAATTTTCAAGAATCGATGTCGTCATAATGCCAATCCTTTGATACCCACGATCTACAAAATAATCAACAGCTAGCTTGGAAGCCTTCTCATTATCCAATACAACGGATGGAACTTGAACTTCTGACATATAACGGTCCATAAATACTAGTGGAAAGTCATTTTCTTTTAAGCTAAGAAAAAGTTCCACATTCCCTCCTGTTGGGAAAATAATGATACCATCTACTTGTTTCGCCTGAAGCATCTCAATGTATTTTTTTTCTTTTTCGGGATCATCATCCGCATTACAAACAATTGTATGAAAATCATAGTCATGGCAAATGTCTTCAATTGCTCTTATCACTTGAGTAGAAAAGGTATGCAATATGTTTGCCACAATCACCCCAATGGTTGTCGTTGATTTTTGCTTTAAGCTTCGTGCCACAATGTTTGGTCGATATCCTAGCAGTTTAATCGCTTCTTCTATACGAGTCTTTGTCCCTTCACCCATATACTCATATCTTTTATTTAAGTACTGAGAAACAGTACTCTTAGAAACATTCGAGTGTTTTGCAACATCTGCAATTGTAATAGTCCTCATAAGCATCTACTCCATTATCAGTTAAAAACTAAGGTAGTTTGGATATAATATATCTCTTTTAAACATCTAAACTATTTGATAAATCGATTTAGTAAAACGATTTAGTTAGAGTATAAAATAGATGAAAGCGTTTTACAACCCTTTTTTGATTTTATAATAGGTCGATACGGTTCTGGTTCTGTGATTGTACTGGTTCTCTCCAATTTATAAATCTTAAAATTAAAAAAATATAATTAATTGATGACAGATAAATGTAACTTTTTTATACATTTCTAACCCTATTTATTATAATTTTTACGAATACATAATTAAATGAGATATAATTAAGAAATAATGTCTAAATTGATTATTTTCTCATAATTTTAACTGGAATTATAAGCGATATAAATATAATTCTGATTGGTGGTGGAGAAACAGATGAACGAGAAGGTAGATCGTTCGATATTATTCGAACAAGTTTTTCAATTTTCATCCATGGGGATTGCTCTCATATCTAACGAAGGGTATTTCCTTTTAACTAATCCTATGTTAACCGAAATGCTCGGTTACAGTGAAACTGAATTAAAAGAGAAAACATTTATAGACTTAACCTACGTGGAGGATCTTCACAATAGTATCGATAGATTTCGTCAACTCGTAAACGATGAAGTGAGTTATTACCAAGTGGAAAAAAGATATATTCATAAAAACAGTATGTTAATTAATTGCCTGCTTAATGTATCTGCAGTTAGAGACGATGCAGGCAAACCGTTATATTTTATTTCTCAATTCCAGGACATCTCCGATCAAAAATTATATGAGCACCAGTTAAAAGAAAGCGAGGAGCAATTAACCGAAATACTCGAGACCATGCCAAATGGCGTTCTTATGTTTGATTTACAAGGAAATATCTCTTATGCAAATAAGATGGCAGAGGAAATTTTGGAGATTAATAGGGCAGAAATTGTATCCAGAAAAATGGATACACCCGAATGGAAACTCCGTACAGTTGAAGGCAAGGCCATTCCGAGAGAAGAACTTCCTTTCTCGATAGTCATGAAAACGAAGGAGCCAGTGAAGGACTTCGTCCATGCAATCGAATCAGGGTCGGGTACTCGAAAAGTATTATCGATAAATAATTCCCCTCTTTTTGACCATACAGGAACGATGACAGCTGTTTTATGCTCTCTTGTGAATATAACAGAAAAAAAACAAACAGAATATGAACTTATTGAAGCAAACAAACTTCTTAAAAAGCTGTCAGAACATGACGGATTAACTGGCGTCGCAAACCGCCGATATTTCGATGAACAGTTAAAAAACTACTGGGTGGAATACTCAAATCGCAACATTCCTGTATCGCTTATTATGCTCGACCTAGATTATTTCAAACTTTACAATGATGAATACGGCCACCAAGCTGGGGACGATTGCTTGAAGACAATTACAAAAATTATCGGAAAAGAATTAGTCGGGCTTGATGCCGTCTTTGCTCGTTATGGTGGAGAGGAATTTTCAGTCATTTTACCTGGTTATTCACATGATATGGCTAGTGACCTGACGAAGAAAATTCATGGAAAGATGCAGCAGTTAAAAATTGTCCACGCAAAATCACCTGTCTGTAGCCATGTAACATTGAGTTTTGGCTTTTCCACGATTAATCCGGATTCATCCAACAGTCCCAGTGATCTCATAAAACAGGCTGATTTAGCTATGTACTCTGCCAAACAAAATGGTAGGAACACGATAGCCTATCATGACATAATAACAGTAGAAGGTAAATTCAGTACACTGAACTGACTACGTGTGTCAATTCCTAAGAAGATGTCTCGAAAGGTCAAAAAAGACCTTTTAAGGCATCCTTTTTTTATGTCAAATACTCACAAATCTGAAACTTCTCCAACAACATATAGTATTTAAAAAAAAAGAGTTTTAGACACATATTTAGGGTATAGGTCTTTATTATCGATTAATTATACCTAAATTAAATATGATTATACCTTGAGTTATATATTTTGTAACTGGTGGAGGAGAGCTGTATGATCACGAAGATAGATCGTTCGATATTATTTGAGCAAGTTTTTCAATTTTCCTCGATGGGAATTGCTCTCGTATCTACTAATGGGAAATTCCTTTTAACTAATCCAATGTAAGTCCGAGATACTAGGTTATAGTGAGACCGAATTAAAGGGTAAATCTCTCAGGGACTTGACTTATCCAGAGGATCTTCAAGCTAGTTTGAGTGCTTTTCACCAACTTCTTAGCAATGAAATTAGTTATTACCAAGTGGAGAAACGGTATATTCACAGGGAAGGTCAATTGGTATGGTGCTTACTTAACGTTTCTGCAGTTAAAGATGACGAAGGTAATCCTATGTATGCCATTTCCCAGTTTCAGGATATTACGGAACGCAAGTTATACGAGCATCAGTTAAAAGAAAATGAGCAGAAATTAAAAGATATCCTAGAGACCTTTCCTAATGGTGTGCTTACTTTCGATTTGAAAGGCTCTCTTCAGTATGCAAATAATATGGCAGAGGAAATATTAGATACTAAACAGAAAGACATTATTTCTAGGCAATATGATGCACATGAATGGGTGATTACAACAATTGAAGGAAATCCGATTGCACGAGAGAATCTTCCTGTATCCATTGTCATGAAGACCGAGCGGTATGTGAAAGATTATGTTCATACTGTTGTTTCAGGTTCAAACCAAAGAAAAGTTTTGTCTGTTAATGGTACACCGCTTTATGATCATACTGGAAAGTTAATCGCTGCGTTACTTTCCATCGTCGATATTACTGTGAAAAAGCAAACAGAGTCTGAGCTTATCCAGGCAAATAAACTTCTTAAAAGACTGGCGGAACAGGATGGGCTAACTGGTGTGTCAAATCGTCGGCACTTTGATAATGAGCTTCAAAACTATTGGGAAAGCTCCTTAAACAACAATACTCCTTTATCTTTAATCATGCTCGATATAGATTATTTCAAGCTTTACAACGACGAATACGGTCACCAAGCTGGAGATGACTGCTTAAAGTCGATTACAAAAGTAATTGATCAAAAATTAACGGATACGGATACGGTTTTTGCTCGTTATGGTGGGGAGGAATTTGCTATTATATTGCCTGATTACTCTGCTGAGGAAGCCTTAAACCTGGCACAGAAGCTACATCAAAGCATACAGAAATTAAGCATTCCTCATACTTCTTCTCCTTTATGTGATGAAGTAACGGTTAGTTTCGGAATATCCACCATTTTACCGAACCAGGAAAACAAATCCAGCGAATTAATTGAGAATGCAGATAAAGCTTTATATGCAGCAAAAGAAGATGGGCGTAACAGTGTAAAAACTTATATGGAAGTAAATGATAACAATACATGTACTCCTTAACTACAAAGGTTACTAGTACCAATAGATTCCTCATAAGCTAATTTTTTGATTTTATCTATTGTCTTTTTTACACTAGACAATACTAAGTAAGAGAATGCCCTACAAGTAGTAATTTGTTAAATGAAAGATTTAAAACATTATTAAGTGGATCGATTTTTCTAAAACAATAAGATTATATTTTTAAAAAAGGAGTATCAAACATATGAAAGCAATTGTTATCAATGAATATGGTGGTAAGGAACTGTTACATGAACAAGAGGTTTCAAAACCGGAAATTACCGAGGATCAAGTATTAGTGGAAGTCCACGCAACTTCTATAAATCCAATTGATTGGAAGTTAAGAGAAGGTTATTTGAAAGAAATGCTCGACTTTCCCTTCCCTATTATTTTGGGATGGGATGTAGCTGGTAAGATTGTGGAAGTTGGAACGAACGTGAAAAATTTCGGGGTTGGTGACGAAGTTTTTGCTAGACCAGCTACTACTCACAACGGAACGTATGCAGAATATACGACTGTCGATGAAAGCAGATTAGCGAAAAAACCAGAAAATCTTTCTTTTGAAGAAGCTGCCTCGATACCTCTTGCTGGGCTAACCGCATGGCAATGTCTCTTAGATGAAACAGGCGTAAAAGAGGACTCAAAAGTGCTTATCCACGCTGGCGCCGGTGGTGTTGGGAGTTTAGCCATACAAATTGCTAAACATTTCGGCGCATATGTCGCTACAACTGCCAGTGAGAAAAATGAATCCTACGTAAAGGAACTTGGCGCAGATCAAGTCATTAATTATCGCACACAAAAATTTGAAGAAGAAATAGAAAACTTTGATATTGTCGTTGATACGATGGGCGGAGAGATTCTTGAGAGAAGCTTTACTGTGCTAAAACCCGGTGGAAAACTCGTCACAATCGCAGGTTCTCCGGATCAAAAACTTGCTGAAAAATACGAGGTTGAAGCGAATTCCTATTGGCTTACAGAGAATGGCAAACAGTTAGCTCAACTTGGAGACCTTTTAGAAAAAGGAATCGTAAAACCGCAAGTTGGTCATGTTTTCGACTTTACTGCTGAACAACTTCAAGAAGCTCACGGACTCAGTGAAACACATCATGCCAAAGGAAAAATTGTAATTAAAATGAAGTAAGATTAGGTCGAATACGCTTCATTTATTATGATAAAATGCCAGCCACTTATTCTCTCTAACAAGTGCCTGGTTCTTTTCTTAAACTTTTTCTCCAACTTTTAGCTAACTATCACTGGACGTGGTTATAACGTCATCATTTAGTGAATATATCGGATAGAGATATAAATAGAAAGGATGGTTTAAAGCGTGCAATCATTACAAGGGAAACGAGCACTTATAACAGGAGGAAGCAGAGGGATTGGGCGAGCTACCGCAATTGCCCTTGCAAAAGAAGGTGTTGAACTCGGACTTATTGCTCGCTCAGAACAAAGTTTTGAAGTTATCCACGAAGAACTAACTGAGATGGGAGCAACGTTTGTTACGGCTGTTGCAGATGTTTCACATGAAACAGAAGTTCAGTGTGCTGTAAAAGAAATCCAAGAGAACCTTGGCTCTATCGATATTTTGATCAACAATGCTGGAGTTGGAGTTTATGGTAAATTTCAAGATTTATCCACCGAGGAGTGGAAAAAAGTACTGGATACAAATGTCATGGGGATTGTACTTGTAACAAAAGCTGTATTGCCTAACATGATTGAGCAAAATCAGGGAGATATAATTAACATTTCCTCGATGTCTGGACTTAAAGGTACAGAAGGTTCCAGTGCTTATAGTGCATCGAAATTTGCTGTAATTGGTATGAGTGAATCTCTGATGCAAGAAGTCCGTCGCAACAATATCCGGGTCAGCGTTCTGACGCCTAGTCTTGTAGAAACCGATTTAACTAGAGGTAAGGATTCCAACGAACGAAACCCGGATAAATACACGCAAGCAGAAGACCTTGCAGAATATATGGTTAGTCAGCTCAAACTTGAACAGCGGACATTCATTAAGACCGCTGCACAGTGGGGTACGAACCCGTTTTAAAAGATTTTTATTTTTGAAAGGCGGAAGAAATCCCAAATATCTTGTTTTAAATTTCAGCGTAAATCTCTGTAGCTTAATTAATCGATTTCACGCAACATTTCGACCGACCTTGTTAAGAAACGCCTTCCGATTCGGTTGTCGTGAAAGTTCATCCTCTTATAAAGAGAAGGTTGGTAAGCTATAGTCAATACAATACACAACTCATCAATGAGGGGTAATTCCTGCGCGGAATTACCCCTCTAATTTCAATGTATACATAATCCTTTATAACTTGGAGTCTTAAGTTTAGTTGAGTAAAAAACAATACAAGAAAAAGGAGGTCTCTACAACCTTATCGAATTCGACAAGATAATAGGGACCCCTTGTATTTTACTTCGCAACACTAAATGTTGCCTGCTTTAATCGTCCATCCAATATAAGATTTCCAAACGGGATAAAGGCTACAACAACTGCACTAAATAGCCATTTAAAAGACCAGCGGATTCTGTATGTGGTGTAAAGTGTTAAAAGAATATATCCAACAAAAAGGAAACCATGAATGGATCCAACGACTGTTACCATTTCAGGAATTCCTAAAACGTATTTGACCGGCATTGCTATAAAAAGCAAAATCAATAATGATGCTCCCTCAAAAAATCCCATTACTCTAAAACGACCAAGATCTGTTTTTAACATGATAACCCTCCACGTATACAAACTATCATTTACAAAACTAATTATATAGTAATACTCACGATAACTCCACTCTATCAAGGTAAAAAAAGAAGGAAGTTTTTATCATCTAAATTACCTGTTTTGCGTCACTTTTTCAGTCTCGGATACATCTTAGCATGTATTATTTTGATCTTTTATTTAAGACAGTATTCTCTCCCCCTTGTTGTAAATCTCCAGTTTCACTCGCTTGATAGAGACAATAGAATTTTCCCGCTTCTCTCTCAAATAAATATCCTACCTATTTAATCTGACGGTCTCATCATTCTTATGCTTCTATTCTATAAGTATGAACTCATTTTTGTTATCGGTATGACCGACTCCCTGTTTAGTAGAAAGCAGCGTTTTTTCCACTAACTAAATTAAATAAAAAAACAATTAATACATTCTTAATTACCATTATGTCATGTATACAAAGCTCTATTAGAGCATTTTAATTTCAATTTTTTATAATAAATATCCTACTTTAAAATACCGTTTTCATTGTTGATCCAGCAATACTTAAACCAATTAGCACTGGAAAGGACGAGAATATTTTCGCGTTAGATATTGTAACAACTATCCGATTTCCTAACAGAGCATGTGCCATAATAAAAAACAATTACTAGTAAAACGATTGAATATCAAAAATTCAATAACTTTTCACATCAAGAAAAATCAGAATTTACAAATAATTATTGGAGTACAAAAAATCTATGATACCTATAGGAGGGGCTTTAATTGAAAACGGCAGATATTTTTAAATTTAAAAGTCAACGTATGAAAGTTTTACACTTAACTTGGATTGCTTTCTTCATCTCTTTTTTCACTTGGTTCAATATGGCTCCACTCGCTACAACGATGTTGGATACAATGGATTGGATGACCACGGAACATTTAGCTGCACTTGGAATACTAAACGTAGCCTTAACGATTCCTGCAAGAATAGTCGTAGGGATGTTTCTCGATCGATTCGGACCACGAGTAGTCTACTCAGCACTTTTAATTTTAATGTCCATACCTACTTTTATGTTTGCGTTCGGTGACACTTGGACTCAATTGATGATTTCAAGATTATTATTAAGTAGTATCGGTGCCAGTTTCGTTATTGGGATTCGGATGGTTTCTGAGTGGTTTCCACCTAAAGATGTTGGTTTTGCGGAAGGTATTTATGGTGGTTGGGGTAATTTCGGTTCAGCTGCTGCCGCCATGTTACTTCCATGGTTCGCTTTAACCATGCTGGGAGGAGATAACGGTTGGAGATATGCAGTTGCTTTAACAGGCGTTATTTGTATTATCTACGGAATTATTTACTTTATTTGTGTGAGAGATACTCCGGAAGGAAAAGCTTTCATCAAGCCTAAAAAATCAGGGGCGATGGAAGTTAGTACATGGAAAGACATGATCCAGCTCATCTTATGGACCCTTCCATTAGGCGGTGCTTTAGCAGTACTTGCCTGGAGAATTGAGGGTATGGGCTTTATTTCTTCTAATGTCCTTTATATCACCTATACCGTTATTGGAATAACGATGATTTATCAAGTGTTAAAGATATTACAAGTGAATGTTCCAATTCTAAAAAAAGGAGTACCGAAAGACGATCACTATAATTTTAAAAATGTTGCTGCCTTGAATAGCACATACTTTGCAAACTTCGGTGCCGAATTAGCAATTATATCAATGCTTCCAATGTTTTTTCAGTTAACGTTCACACTCACTCCTGCCACAGCTGGAATGATTGCTGCCTCGTTTGCTTTTATAAACTTGGTAGCTAGACCACTTGGAGGAGTTTTATCCGATCGCTTAGGAAACCGTAAGCGAGTCATGCTTACCTATTTAATAGGTATCAGTATTGGGCTAGTTGTGATGGGGTTCATTGAATCGGGTTGGCCTTTAATCCTAGCTATTGTAGTTACTATTCTCACCTCTGTTTTTGTTCAAGGAGCTGAAGGAGCAACATTTGCAATTATTCCAATGATCAAGAAACGATTGACAGGGCAAGTTGCCGGTATGGCTGGTGCGTATGGTAATGTTGGTGCAACCTTGTATTTAACACTTTATACGTTTGTCACACCACAACAGTTTTTCTTTGTTCTAGCAGGAGGGGCCTTCGCAAGTTTCGTTATATGTTACTTCTGGCTTGAAGAACCTGATAACTCGTTTGCAGGTGACTATTACCAGTCTTCTGTAGACAAACAGAATGCCATTGATACAGATAGTCTAGCGAAGGAAGCATTAGAATTAAAGAAAACCGCTTCAGGCGGACGATAAGTGTGTCAAGGGGACGGTTCTCTGCTTCATGATGAAGCAGAGAACCGTCCCCCATTTTACTTTCAACCTGCTATTGTAGAATTTTTTCGGAAAATGATCTTACTCAGAGTTATGCTAACCTCATACAAAATAAATAGAGGAATGATAACTAATACATCTGAAATTAAATCAGGTGGTGTAATTAGTACAGCAATGATTACAAGTAACAAATAAGCAAACTTTCTACCTTTTATTAATTTTTCCGGAGTCACTACCCCCAGTTTTGTTAGAAACATAGCTACTGCAGGTATTTCAAACAGAAATCCAAATGGCAATGTGAGATGAAGCATGAATCGAAAGTACTTTTCTGCAGTGAAAAATGTTTCAAACTGGTCTCCTGCGAGAGATAAAACAAAGGATAGGACTAGCGGAAATAGAACAAAGTATCCAAAGGATACCCCACAGAGAAATAAGATACACAAACCAGGGATAAATAATAGCGAAGATTTCTGTTCATCCTTTGTGAGAGCGGGTTTTATAAACTTCCAAAGTTGATAGGCTGCAACAGGTATAGTTAAAGCAACCGCAACTACAGCTGCCAGTATCATATATATTGAAAGAACGTCACCTGGTCCTAGTAGAGCTAAATTCCCATCTAAGTCCTTAACTAAAAAACGGTAAATATCTTTCACATAAAAAAAAGCTCCCATAAAGAAACTCACGAAAATAATTGCTGTGATGATTATTCGTTTCCGTAATTCTGATAGATGATCAATGAGTTGCATTCCGTCTTTTTCCAATTACAAACTTCCTTTCAAAGAAAAGGCGAAAGATGTAGGCGGTTTAACCGACCGACCCACATCTTTCCTTTATTTAATTTCCTGTTTTTCTTCATTTACTTGCTCGCCTGTTTTATCTTCCGAGTTTGAATTTGTTGATTGCTCACCATTCACTAACTCATTTGTTGCTTTTTTAAATTCCTTTAAAGTCGTTCCGAATGCACGGCCAATTTCCGGTAGCTTTGAAGGCCCGAAAATAATTAAAGCAAGAACCAAGATTAGAATAATACCTGGTATTCCAATATTTTGAAACATGCTGGAATCCTCCTTTGTGCTAGAAAACTATCGTATTTTATAACTAAATAATATCTAATTAAACGGAAACCCCATGACGATTTAATGCAGCCGCCGCTAATAAAGACATTCCATTTCTTTCTGCATATTCCTCAACCTTGTGAGAAGTTTCCGGAGCAAAACCTGCTGGAGGAGAAGCATGACTCATCGCTACTTGCTTTGCCGAGTTTCTTCGAGCAAATGGTCCCCAAATGGCTATGGTTATCCCTGGGCTTTGAATATTTACAAACAGTGTATTTCCTTTTGGAGAGAATACTGGTCCTGTGAGCTCAGAACTATTAAAGACGTTTTGCGCGAATGGGTACACATTACCTTCTGGAGTTAGACCAATGATACGATCACCCCTAGGATTTCCATCTTCTGCAATCCATAAGTCTCCCCATGGCGTAATAGTAATATTGTCTGGAGCATGTAACTCGTTAGAAGCTGACGATTCAAAGAAAAGTTCTAATGTATTTGTAGCTGGAAAATAACGATATATTCTACCAAATTTACCTGAAGCCGTAGTGGTCTCTGCAGCTGTATCATCAAACCAAAAAGCGCCACCTTCAAACCAGGATCCTTCTAGACGTGTAAACTGAATACAGGCTAAATCCTTGGCATCTTCTTTTGCACGTTCAGGTTTAACTTCCTTCCAAACAACCCCGATTTGTTGACCAGGTGTAAAGTTTTTTGCTGATTTATTTGGAATTTCATCAATGGCTGCCGCTTCTAAAGTGCCACCTTTTTGTAAAGAACCTAGCTTTTGACTTCGATCATAAGGGGTGAACCTATATAAGTAACTTGGACTGTTATCTTCTGTTAAATACCAAATTCCAGTAGAAGGATCAATGCTACACGCCTCGTGAGAGAAATATCCCATATCACGAATCGGTGTTTTGGACATCTCATTTTCAGGATCATCAGGGTCTACTTCAAATACGAATCCATGTCCCATATCTCGAGTTTCTTCACATGTTAACCAAGTTCCCCAAGTAGAAGCTCCTCCTGCACAGTTACGAATATTCCCTGAGTTAGTGACATACTCTGAAACTACTTCTCGGTTAGGTCCCACTACTAAAGCCGTTGTTCCGCCAGCTGCACCTTTACTCCAAGGGTTTTTTCCATTTACAGGGTAATCATGGTTCGTACCACACTCGTGATTTCGAACTAGAACCGTCGAGTTTTTTGAGCCTTGAAATGCAGCCATTCCATCAGGTAATCCTGGGACGAGATCCCCATTTGACATCTGGTCGCCTGTTTCTGAAATAATCTTGTACTGGAAGCCTTTTGGCAAATCAAAAATACCTTTAGGATCTTTTACTAATGGCCCATACCCTCCAAATCCACTCGTTGGATTATTTTTAGAAGCTGCAAAGGTGGTCTCTTGTCCTGCAAGAGAAAATAAACCGGTAGATCCCAATGTAACTGCGAGCGTACTCATGCCCCCAATTTTGATGAAATCTCTTCTGTTCAAATTCTTTTTCTCCATTATCTCTGCCTCCTTTTTTTAGTTGGCTGCACTTCTAGAGTGTCGCTCTACTAGTAATCTACCAAAAAAATATTAATTTCTAATGCTAGTAATATCTTTATCGTGTAAACATGATGCAACTAGTTAAGAAGGAGGGATTTCAATTAAATAAAAGGGGGAAAATCCGTTACTATTTTATGTATACGTACATCAATTCATTTCTGATGTTGCAATTCGTTATTCTATTATCCAAAGGTTCGTGACTTTCCACCCACATAATGGACAAAATTGAGATGCACATTTTATGTTTTATGAAAAATTTATTAATACTTTATGAATTTTATGAAATAAAAAGGATTTTTTTGTTGATTTAATTAAAGTCACCAAATCACCTTTAAACCATTTGTTAGCATATGTTTAAAATACAAGTCGACAAAAAACAAGCCTCTTGTGCTAAAAAGAGACTTGTTTTTTATTCTATATTCCTAAAAATATAATATAGTACACCCATTCAATGACTATCGCTGGAACGGGTATCCGCTTCCAAGCTCACCATGAAAAGAAGCAGAGAACCGTCCCCTATTTCATCACAAACAGAATGCTCCTAATTTTAGATAGACTTAGAGGCATTCTTGGAATATTTAGTAACCGTATGCTAAACTTCAGAAAAACAAGGAGGAGGGCTTCCATGTATATTGTTCATGTAGCAGTTCAAGTAAAGGAAAATAAGATCGATACATTTGTCGACGTAGTCGAAGATAATCGAAAAAACAGTTTGAAAGAGGAAGGTGTTCTGCAATTCGATGTCTTTCAAGATACAAAGCAAAAAAATCACTTCTTTACTTATCGAAGTATATCAAACACAAGAGGATCAACTAAAACACCGTGAAACTTCCCACTTTGCCCGCTTCAAAGAAGCTGTACCAGATTTACTCGAAAAACCTTATTCAATCACTATTTACGATCAAGTTTTCAACTAAATATCCATAAAAAAATGCATAGCCGTCTTTTATTAAATACAGCGTCAGCTTCCACCGCCGCCGAATAGCACCTACGAAGTGTGTGCAGGTGCTACTCGATAGGAGGTGGGTTTTCCTTGATACGTGCGGTGTGAAGGTAGCTGCCGATTTTATAAATTCTGGTGTATCTTCTAAAAAAGAACTCTTCCATTTGA
This sequence comes from Salipaludibacillus neizhouensis, assembly GCF_002886185.1. Taxonomy (GTDB): domain Bacteria; phylum Bacillota; class Bacilli; order Bacillales; family Salisediminibacteriaceae; genus Salipaludibacillus; species Salipaludibacillus neizhouensis. The sequence goes on along the minus strand of NZ_KZ614147.1, from coordinate 502,009 downwards.
TTAGAGTGGAAGAGTTCTCTATATTACAAGGTTACTTTCGTTAAACCTTGTTGTTTTTATAGAAATGTTCGAGAAGGAAAAGGCTGCAACTTTTCCACAGAAATCGTACTCTTGCAGCAGATTCGAGTATCCCTTAGCAAGTGTCAATCGTTTTTACCACCAGGTTCGGTTTTAATATTTAATCTTCCAATGTCTCTACCATTAATTTTAGATCAATTATCGATTCTTCAAATTTATGAACTAAGTCTTTCTCTGCAAAATGGGATCGATCGACTGTTTCCAGCAAAGCTAGCGCCGCTTTTATTTTTAAATCATCTTTCCATGTTGGTATTTCCGTCTCTCCCTCTATCTTTACTTTTAACGTTACCATTAATGTTTCTGGATTCACTTCCGTCAATTCCGATTTTGTATATCTCCCCATCTAATCCCCCCTATATATTAGGTACGGTGTCATTATTAAATATCGCTTCCTTAATACTTATTTGCCTGTCCGTGATTTAAGTACAAAGATTAATAAAAAAGATGGAGAAAAATTAATATTAAAGAGCCTCTCCTATTTCGATTACGACAGGGGAGAGGCTCTTCAACATAAATAATGATATCCAACATCTATCAAGTATTGGTACTATTCCTCTTCTTCTCTAAAAGTTTCTGAAATTCCAACTCTAATTCTTCAGAGGGGTCGATACTTAATCGACTAAGGACTTCTGATATCTTCGTTTCTAATAGAAGCTGTTTGTCTTCTTCCACATTTCTGTTTTCTTGTGGTTCATACTGGCTATATTGATCAAATGTTCCTTCAAAGAGTTCTATTTCTTTATTTTTAATCGCTAAAATTCGTGTTGCGACACTTTCGATGAAGCGCCTGTCATGGGAGACAAAAATCACGCTTCCCTCATACTCTTTTAAAAGTGATTCCAAGGCTTCTACAGCCTCCGTATCCAAAAAGTTTGTTGGTTCATCTAATAAGAGTGTATTAATATCACTCAAAAATAACTTCGCTAATGCGACCTTCACTCGCTCCCCACCACTTAATACTTCTATTGGTTTATACACGTCTTCTCTAAAAAAGGAAAGTCTGGCAAGCACCGTTCGAATGAATGTTTCATTTTGTTTGGATGTACAACTGACATTCTCCAGGATCGTTTTATCGCTCGCCAATATCGTTAAGTTCTGACTAAAATAACCGGTTTTCATCGAGGGTGAAACAGTAATACCTTCCTCTTCTTCCACTATTTTTTTAATCAATGTGGTTTTTCCGCTTCCATTTGCTCCTATAATGGCTAGTTTATCTCCACCACGAACATGAAAGGTTGCTGTTCTCCATAAAACACGCTGGCCTATTATGCCAGGTACATCGTTCACGCGAAGGATAATACGACCTTTAAACGTTTCTTCATTCGGTAAATTCATCTTGATTGAGGGAACCTCTTTGATCTTTTCAACTTTCTGCAATTTTGCTAATCTGGTTTCCATTGCTTTCGCAGTTTGTTGAAGCTTTTTTTGTTTCTTAGCAAAATATGGCTTAGCTCCAGTGATTTTCGCTTCTGATTTACTTACTTTATTCGTGGTTTTTGTGGCTCTATCAGCCTTTTTCTCTTTTAATCTCATTGCTTCTTCCAGCTGCTTTTTCTCTCTTATATACTTTTCATACGCAACTTTCTCTTCATGAAGTTCCACTTCTTTTTGTTTGGCATATGCAGAATAATTTCCTTTATATATTCTCACACTTCCCTCATGAATCTCCCATATCGTTGTGCAAAGTGCATCCAGGAATGCTCGATCATGAGAGACTATTACGAATGCTCCTTGCCATGTCATCAATTTCTTTTCCAACCATTCTATGTGATCCGTATCCAGATTTGTCGTTGGTTCGTCAGCAAATAAGATCTCTGGATCCTTTGCTAGAGCTTCAACAATGTGATCTTGTGTCACTTCACCACCGCTTTTGGTTGTATCCGTTCTTGACAACTGCGGTAAAAGTTCACAGGTTACAACTGTGGTAACTTTCCCTTTTTCAGGAATTTCCTTTCCTCCCAAGACATTCAATAACGAGGTTTTCCCACTTCCATTTTTGCCAACTAAGCCGATACAGTCTTTTTTATGAATTTCTAACCGATCAACATCTATGAGTAAACGATCTTTAACATATAACTTTAACGCATTCGCTTCTAATAACATCATATAATCATCCCCATTTACCGTTATGTTCCGAGGACAGAAAAATGCCCCCTAGTCACATCAGAATAGGAGGCAGAGATAGATACAGGTGTACACCAAAAAGAGACTTCTCCTTTTGAAGACAACTATAGAACTCTAATCCTATTCTGAAAACTCAACGAAAGCATCTCAAAAAAGCAGTCATATCTCCTGCTAAAAAATGCCTTCCTTTGTTCGTTTTCGTAAAATAGGATTAGTACTTCATCTAGTTGGTTCACCCTTCCGTGTATATTGATTTAATGTCACAATATCTGATTGAGTAATCTTTGTCAAATGGATCTCATTTCTTCTTATTTATAAATTCTCTTTAAAAGGATGTTCAGACATCTATCCTGAACATCCCTCCTGTTTAAATATCCTTCTTCCAGTTGTCTGCTTCTTCTTCCTTCATTTGTTGTTCTGTTTCAGGAGGATAGACTGTGCGGAATTTATGGGTATCTTTTGGAATTACTTCGACCATTTTAGCGATCATGTCCGCCGGATCAAACTGGTTTTCCATTCCTTTATCCTTTGCTCTCATCTCAACTGTGGGAGAGTAGTGGATATCCTCATTGAACCACTTCCACTTGGCTTCCACAGCTCGATCATTAAATCCTGTCTCAAATGGACCTGGGTTAATCGTTGCCACCTGAACGCCAAAATACGTCATCTCTTTTTGCAATGTTTTCGCAATTGCTTCAAGGGCATGTTTTGAGGCCGCGTAAAGACCACTGTATGGTCCCGCCATACTGCCTGCCATGGATGACATAAAAATAATTTTCCCTTGCCTTTTTTCAACAAACTTCTTCGCTGCCATTTGAGCCGTTTCCAGTGTACTAAAGACATTCACCTCAAATATCTCCCTAAAGATAGACATGGGAACTTCACCTAAAGGACCTCCTTCGTTGATCGCTGCATTTGCGACAAAAATATCAAAATCATATTCTAATATACGTCCACGATCCTCAGGATTTTTTATATCCATTTTGAACACTTCCAATTCCACACCTTCAGCCTCCGCTGCTTCCCGTAAAGACGTGACCTGCGGATAAATCTCAACAGAAGCAATAACGTGATGTCCTTCCTTCGCAAGCCCTATTGCAGTACCTTTACCAAGACCGGTGCCAGCTCCGGTAATAAAAATTGTTTTAGCCATTTCACACGCCTCCTAGATATTAAAATTAGATAAAATTAATATTCCCTGGAGTAAAGCAGCTAAACATTAGGTTTGACGGAATTTAGAAACGCATTCTAAAAAAAAACTGATTACTAACGCTCAGTAATCAGCCTTTTCTTCAGGTTTTAAATTCATTGATTTGATCCTGTAACTCTATTGCAATGGAGCTAAGCTCTTCGGCCGTTCTAGCTATTTCAGTCATGGATGCCAACGATTCCTCTGATGTCGCAGCTACAGTACTTGTACTGTCTGTCATCGTTTGAGCGAATGTCGAGAAATCTTCTGTGACTTTCTTCAATTCACTACCCTTTTCATCCAAAAATTCAACAATATTCGTGACATTTAAAATTTGTCCATCTACCTCTGAATTAATGTCTTCCACTTGTGAAAATAAACTCTTCATATGAAGCATCGAGGTTAATCCGTCTTCCACATCCTCTGTTACTTTTTTCATCGAATGTACAGATACACTAGTATCATTTTGAATATCCCCGATCATGCCTTTGATTTGTTCAGCAGAGTTGCCTGATTGCTCAGCTAGTTTCCTCACTTCATCCGCTACGATTGCGAATCCTCTGCCGTTTTCTCCAGCCCTTGCCGCCTCTATCGAAGCATTCAGCGCTAATAAATTTGTTTGTTCGCTTATTCCTGTCATCGTGCTGATAATTTGGCTAATTTCCTTGGAACGTTCCTCTAATCGGCTAATAACATTCATCGATTCATTGACAGAATTGGAAATCCCAGACATCTTTCCGGAAGTTCTTTCCATCGAAGAGGATCCTTCCTTGGAAACCTTTACAGATTCCTCGGATTTTTCTCTTAGTAGATGCGTAGCCGTCATCACATCCTTTAACCCTTTATCCTGTTCATTCACCATCACTAAACTTTGATCTGCTCTTTCCTTCACTTGTTCTGCTACTTCTGCTAAAGATTGAATCTCCTGTGCCGTGTGTTCACTAGTCGCATTATTTTCTTGAGCACTCGCTGTCAACTCTTCAGAAGACGCTGCTACTTGAGAAGACTTTTCATGAATACTTCCAATCATCTCACCTAACCTTTCCTTCATTTGGTTAATGGAAGCTGATAAATGAGAGATTTCTGTTTTTCCTTTTTCTGATAAGTTTTCGCCTGTTAATTGCCCAGATGCTACTTTTTCAGCAGCAAAACGGACCTCATTGATTTGTTTACTCATCTTATGCAAGAAATAGTATAATGTCGCAGATGCAATGATCACAGTTGCCAAGCCAATTGCGAAAGCCATCCAGCCTATATGAGCTGCTCCTTCATAAAACTCATCACTGTAAGCTGCTAAACCATACATCCAGCCCCACTCGTCATAATATGATACGTAGGCATTTTTTTCTCTGGCTTCCTCTTCGCCTGCATTTATCCACATATAAGTATAATAGCGATCTTCCGGATTCGGTTCCTTAGACGTTTCAATTAATCCACGAATCATATAGTTACCATCATCATCTTGCGTATCAAAAAGATTTTTACCTTCATTACCACTAGGATGAATCACCGTCATACCATCATCCATAAATCCGTAAAAATATCCCTGGTCTCCATATGTATATGGCACATCTTGAAAATCTCTTACCGGTGCGCCTTCTTCTGTAGTCTCCACAATTGGACCAGCCAAACGAACTCTTGCCTCTTCTTGCGCTTCTTCTAATGTTAACTCGCCTGCTTCAACGCGGTCATTAAGTACATCCAACAGCTCTCCCGCAGATTCAACTCTAACCTTTAAATCATTTTGTCCTGCTTCAGTCAGTTCCGATTTAGCGCTTTCATAACTTGCATAGCCTAAAATTACAACAGATAAAACAATAAACAGTGCTGCAATTGCGAAAATACGAGTAGCTATCCTATCCGTCCACTTCAATTTGTTTCCCACTTTAATCCCCCCAAAATAAAACCGTAAGATTACTAAATACCTATTACAATTATCACTATAATATCATGATTGTGAAACTTTTGACACAGAATATTGAGAATATTTGTCGCAATTTGCTAATACGGTTAATAATCCCGTAAAATTACCAAAAAAATGTCTGTTATTTGTCTCAACGACAAATAACAGACACTAGAATTAGACACATACTTCTAGGTTATTTTTTTCTATCCCCAGCAATCCCATAAAATAAAAGCTTTGTTATATCCTCCGTATAGGGTAATATTTTATCGTATACATCTTCTCGCTGCATGTATTCTTTGATCATATAAATATAAAACATAATGGCCTCGTTTGAAATTTCGGGATCAACAAATCCTTTTTTTCTTCCTTCATTAAATAATTCAACCATCTTCGGAATTGCTTTTTTCTCGTAAAACTCTTCAATATAACTACTTCCATTTGAGTATTCCTTCATGAAGTATAAATAAAAGTCTTCATGAATATTGCTTGCCGCCTCTTTTTTATTAAAGATAAGCAGTTTTATTTTCTCAGGAAATGATACATCACTACTCAGTAGCTCTTCTGCTTCTAACCATGCTTGATCAACATAATATATAATCGTTTCTTCCATTAATTTATCTTTACTTTCAAAGTAATTATAAATCGTCACTTGTGATACATTAGCTTTATTGGCTATCTCCGCAACAGAAACTTTTTGTACCCCATGAGCTTTAAATAAATCGAGAGCAGCTTTTAATATTTTTGTTTTTTTGAGTGCTTTGCGTCGCTGAAATCCGTCCATTGGTCTTTCACCTCCATTTAAGCTTATTAAAAAATATGAAATAAAACAAATGATTTACTTCAAAACAATTGCAAAACCTATCTACTTTGTATATTATGAACTCGTAAGGTTGAGATATTTCATATTTTCTGCCTGAAAGAGGAGGAATAGAGATGAACGTATTAGAAATCAATAACCTAACTAAAAGGTTCGGGAAATTTACGGCATTAGATGGTGTTAATTTAGAAGTAAATAAGGGAGAAGTGTTTGGATTTATCGGTCCTAATGGCGCCGGGAAATCAACAACGATTCGTGTCTTGCTTGGTATTCTAAAGCCTACAAATGGTGATGTGAAAATATTTGGGAAAGACACCTGGGAGGATGCAGTTGATATTCACAAACATATTGCTTATGTGCCTGGAGATTTGAACTTATGGCCCAATTTAACAGGTGGAGAAGTCATTGACTTGTTTGTAAAACTGCGGGGTACAAGTCATAAAAATAGACGGGAAGAGTTAATAAATAAATTTGATTTCGATCCAACAAAGAAATGTCGCACATACTCTAAAGGAAATAGACAAAAAGTTGCTTTAATTGCCGCATTCTCCTCTGATGCGGATCTATATATATTAGATGAACCAACCTCAGGACTTGATCCACTAATGGAAAATGTTTTTCAGGAATGTATCATGGATCTGAAAAAACAAGGAAAAAGTGTGCTGCTTTCGAGCCACATTCTATCAGAAGTGGAGAAATTATGTGATCGAGTTGGAATCATACGTAAAGGCAAGATAATCGAGACTGGTTCATTAAAGGAACTTCGGCACTTAACGCGTACTCAAATACTAGTGGAAACAAAACAGCCAGTTCCGAAGTTACATGACTTGAAAGGGATTCATGAAATCATTAAACAAGATCAGGAACTGTCTTTCCAAGTAGACACAGAAGAATTGGATCAGGTTATCCGACACATCAGTCAATATGGTATTATCAAGCTGGAGAGTGCCCCTCCTGCATTAGAAGACTTATTCATGCGTCATTATGATGGAACGGATAAAGCTAGAGATACAGGGGCAGGAGGTAAACATTAATGGTTATGGAAGCACTGTCGAATACCGGACAACTATCACGGTTTATTTTTCGATTGGATCGTGTTCGCATATCTTTATGGTTAATTGGTCTCTTATTTTTCACATTACTCGTTCCTACCGCATTCATTGATTTATATGGATCGCAACAAGAAAGAGACGCGATGGCCGAAACAATGGCTAATCCTGCAATGACGGCAATGGTAGGTCCAGGAGATTTAGCGAACTACACGGTTGGAGCAATGACTGCTCATCAAATGCTGCTGATGACCGCCGCAGTTGTTGGGTTAATGAGCATCATACTCGTCACTCGCCATACTAGAGCAGATGAAGAAGATGGACGAATTGAAATGATACGTTCCTTACCGACTGGAAGACTAGCTTATCTGAACGCAAATATTATTATTTCATTAGGTACAAATCTGGTTTTAGCACTTATTTCAGGTATCGGTTTGTTCGTAATCGGCATAGAAAGTATGAATTTACAAGGATCTTTGCTTTACGGGGCAACTTTAGGAGGAACGGGCTTGTTCTTTGCAGGTGTCACAGCCGTTTTTGCCCAGCTTTCTGAAACTTCCCGGGGAACACTAGGGTTATCTGTCGCTGTATTAATTATCAGCTACCTCATTCGTGCAGTTGGTGATGTAAGCAATGCAGCACTGTCCTGGCTGTCTCCGTTAGGTTGGGTTACAAAAACCGAAGTATACACTGCAAATAATTGGGGCCCCGTTTTAATACTGGTTAGTGTTTCGATCATTTTATTGCTCATTGCTCTTTATTTAAACGCCATTCGTGATTTGGAAAGTGGATTTCTTCCATCTAAACCAGGTAGAAGATTTGCTTCGCGCCTTTTACAAAGTCCTCTGGGTCTTGCCTTTAGACTTCAACGCACTGGAGTGATCGCTTGGGCTATCGGTATGTATGTGCTCGGTGTTTCTTATGGGTCAGTATTAGGAGATCTGGAAACTTTCTTTGAAAGCAATGAACTAATGGAACAAATGCTTACACCAGCTGCAGGAGTTTCTTTAACAGAGCAGTTTATTCCGATGCTGATGCTTGTTATAACCCTGTTAGCAACGGTCCCTCCCATTATGACAATGAATAAATTACGCTTGGAGGAGAAAAAGGAACGTATTGATCATTTGTTAAGCAGAGCAGTATCGCGTGCAGAGCTGTTAGGTGGATACGTAATATTATCGATTATAAATGGCTTTGTCATGCTTTCCCTAGGAGCGATTGGTCTATGGTCCGCAGGTGCGGCAGTAATGGAGGATGGACTCGGTTTCGGGATGATCTATGCTGCAGCACTTGCTTATTTTCCGGCAATGCTTGTGATGATTAGTATTACGGTCTTCCTAATTGGTTATCTACCAAAACTGACTAACCTAATTTGGGCTTATGTCTTTTACTCCTTTATCGTGCTTTATTTGGGAGGTTTGTTCCAGTTTCCAGAATGGGTTGGTAACCTTTCCCCATTTGGCCATGTCCCGCAGTCTCCTATTGAAAAACTGACATTCATGCCTTTGTTCTTACTAAGTGCCCTTGCAGTTGTACTAATGCTTATAGGCTTTAACGGTTTTAATAAACGCGATATAGAAAACTAAACCTATTAAATGAGAAGAGGATGTCTCAAAAAAGTCAAAAGACTTTTTTGAGACATCCTCTTCATTTATTTATAGATACCCTGATACATTCAAAAGGAAAGAATGATCACTGTTTAATTTCTTGTTTGTATGCTTCGAATTCTTTCGTTGTACAAAGTACCCAGTGCTTTGGCTGAACTTCTCTAAACTCGGGTTCTTCACTTGAATCCAGTTGGCTCGGGTCATAAGGAACTCTTGTACGGCTCCGCTCATAATCGGGATCGGGTAACGGAATTGCCGATAACAGTGACTTTGTATAAGGATGCAATGGATTTTTATAAAGTTCATCACTATCTGCCAGTTCCACAATTTTACCAAAGTACATAACGCCAATTCGGTCACTGATATATTTAACCATGGAAAGATCGTGTGCAATAAACAGGTATGTGTAACCATGCTTCTTTTGTAAATCCTTTAAAAGATTTACCACTTGGGCTTGAATAGATACGTCCAATGCAGAGATAGGCTCATCAGCAATGATGAATTCAGGATCTACTGCTAAAGCTCGTGCTATTCCTATTCTTTGACGTTGACCACCACTAAATTCGTGTGGATAACGATTGGCGTGTTCTTTATTTAATCCCACTGTCTCCAACAGTTCCTGCACTCTTGCCTTGCGTTCTTGACTGGAAGAAGTTAGACCATGAATATCTAAACCTTCAGCAATAATATCTAAAACAGTCATTCTTGGATTGAGAGATGCATAAGGATCCTGAAAGATCATCTGCATTTTCCGATTAAACATTTTAAGCTGAGCATGAGATTTTGTGCCGTGAACATCTACGCCTTTAAATTTCACATCACCATCTGTTGCATTATACAACCGGATAATACTTCGGCCTGTTGTTGACTTTCCACAACCGGACTCCCCTACTAATCCAAACGTTTCCCCTTGGTAAATATCAAAAGATACACCATCTACTGCTTTAACAACACTATGTCTACCAGTTTTAAAGTGTTGCTTTAGGTTCGAAACCTCTAATAATTTTTCTCCGCTCATTAGTCATCACCTTTCTTACTAATCGGTGAAGCACCTGTATTACCAAAGCCCTTCATACGTTTCTTCACGGCTGCAGGCGGCTCCACTTTCGGTGCATATTCATGTAGTAACCATGTAGCTGCATAATGAGTATCGGAAACCTTAAACATCGGAGGATCCAACTCATTATCAATCTCAAGTGCATACTCATTTCTCGGTGCAAAAGCATCTCCTTTAGGCGGTTGTAACATATCCGGTGGTGATCCTGGAATGGCAACCAAACTTTCTTCTTCATTATCCAGTGTCGGCATAGACCCCAACAGTCCCCATGTATATGGATGTTTAGGATTATAGAAAATTTCATCCACTGTACCAATTTCCACAATTTTACCCGCATACATCACTGCCACACGGTCAGCCACGTTAGCAACAACACCTAAATCATGTGTGATAAAAATGATCGAGCTTTCTGTTTTTCGTTGGATATCTTTCATTAATTCTAATATTTGAGCCTGAATTGTTACGTCTAACGCCGTTGTAGGTTCATCTGCAATTAAAATTTGCGGATTACATGCTAACGCGATTGCAATAACAACACGTTGACGCTGTCCACCAGAAAACTGGTGCGGATACTGATCCACTCTTTCTTTTGCATCTGGTAAGCCTACTAAATCCAATAGTTCTATCGCTTTCTTCTTAGCTAATGAACGATCCATTTTCTGATGCTTCATGAGACCTTCCATAATCTGTTTACCGATTTTCATCGTTGGGTTTAATGACGTCATCGGGTCTTGGAAGATCGTCGATATATCCTTACCACGAATTTGCTGCATTTGCTTTTCTTTTAACTTTGCCAAATCTTTTCCGTTAAAAAGAATTTCTCCTTCTTTAATTCTTCCAGGAGGTGAAGGGATCAGGCGTGCTATTGCTCTTGTAGTTACAGACTTGCCAGATCCTGATTCCCCTACAATTGCAAGTGTTTCCCCTTTTTTTAAATCAAAGGAAACGCCTCGAACAGCTGTTACTTCTCCTCCATGCGTATCAAAGGAAACGTGCAAATTTTTAACTTCTAATATATTTTCCATCTTCTCACCTACCTCCTATTTACGCATTTTCGGATCTAAAGCATCTCGAAGACCGTCAGCTAAAATGTTAAATCCAATCATAATGAGAGAGATAACAATCGCAGGGAAAATCATAATATGCGGATTTGTTTGCAATGATTTAAACCCATCATTAATTAATGTTCCTAACGATGCTTCCGGTGATTGGAGACCTAACCCGATAAAGCTTAAAAATGCTTCAAAAAATATAGCAGCTGGAATTGTGAACATCGTATTTATAATAATCATTCCAAGTGTATTAGGGATGAGGTGTTTCGACAAAATTCGCGTATTGGATGAACCAAGTGTACGAGAAGCCAGGATAAATTCCTGATTTTTTAACTTAAGCACTTGACCTCGAACAATTCTGGCCATACCTGTCCATCCGGTGATCGTCAGAGCAATTATAATTGATATAACACCCGGTTCTAATATCATAATCATTAAAATAACAACTACTAGATTTGGAATACCTATTAATATTTCAATGAAACGTTGCATCACATTATCGACTCTACCACCATAATAAGCGGATATACCACCATAGGCAACACCAATGATCATATCAAGTGCTGCGGCAACAAAGGCAATTAGCAAGGAAACTTGAGTTCCTGTCCAAACACGAGTAAATATGTCGCGCCCTAGTGTATCCGTGCCGAACCAATAATAAATCTCATCCATGTCCTGTTCCGCATACACATCGAAATGACCCACGACAGTTGCAGGTTCAGAACCCGTTCCATCATCTACCAGTTCGAATTCTACGTATTCTAAATCATCTATAGAAAAGCGCAATAGAGCTTTTTGTTCGGCTTCTTCCACAGTTGCCGCCTGGAATTCATCAGATTTTGTTCCATCTAATTGCAGCCATGAAATGTTCTCTAGAACTGGTACACGTGGTGGCATTCTAGAATGCCCCAAGTCTTGTTGATAGGCATCATTTTCGTTAAGATGTGGACCCACAAGAGATAAGATTCCAACAATTATTAGTAAAGCAATACCAAATATAGCCCCTTTGTTTTTTCTTAAGCGAATCCAAGCATCTTGCCAATATGAAAGACTCGGCCTTCGAATTTCTTCTCGTTTAGCTTCATCCTTTTTAGCAGGAACGAACAGATCTTTATTTAACTTTTCGTTATTTAGCTTTTCTTTATCCATTAATCTTTACCTCCAGCTAGTCGAATCCGCGGATCAATGATACCATACAGCACATCGACAATCAGTATGATAAAAACGAAGAAAAATGCGAAAAATAAGGTTGTTCCCATAATGACTGAAAAGTCATCCGTCATAACCGACGTTACGAACTGCTCCCCTATTCCAGGTATAGAAAATATTTGCTCAATAACCAGTGTCCCTGTCATTAAACTAACTGCCATCGGTCCCATTACTGTAACTAGCGGAATCAAAGCATTTCTTAATCCATGTTTAAATAATACTGCAGTTTCATTTAAACCCTTTGCTCTTGCAGTAACAATAAAATCTGACCCTAGTACTTCTATCATTTCTGTTCGCATAAATCGTGCTGCAATAGCCATTGGGAATATCGCTAATGCAATGGTGGGCATAATCGCTTGTTGCCATGTTCCCCAGAAAGCAATTGGTAATAATCCTAACTCCACCCCCACATAATATTGCAGTAAACCTGCAAATATAAATGACGGGATTGAAATTCCAATAACTGATACAAAATTGGCTGAATAATCAACCCATGAATTATTTTTTATTGCTGCTGCTATACCTAAAAGCATCCCTACTGTAGTCCCTATTAACAAAGCATATAAACCTAACTGCGCAGATATAGGTATTCTATTTAACAGAATATCTGTAACCGCTTGATTCTTCATTTGAAATGATATCCCTAAGTCACCTTGTAAAAGGTCACCTATATATTTAATATACTGAACTGGCACGGGATCATTTAGTCCGTATTTTTCCAGTACAATTAGTTGTTGCGCCTCAGATAGTTTCTCCTTGGCCCGGAGCGGAGATCCTGGAAGCATTTTCATGAGAAAAAATGAAAATGTGGCTATCAAATACAGTGTGACAACCATATAACCAAGACGCTGCAAAATATACTTCGCCATCCCTTAACCCTCCTATTAATCATATATTTACATTATAAATTAGAATCTTCAAACTGTTCAAAATTTATGCTCAAATGGAAAAAGAGAGTAGATGCCATGAGTTGGCATTACTCTCTCCCCAGAGCTTTTGTTCCTATGTTGTTAATTATTCAATATACGCCCACTTGTATGAGAAGTCTGCGCCCATTGGATTAAATACTACCCCTTGAACATCTGGTCTCCAAAGATATGCACGAGCACGTTGGTATAGCGGTGCTATCGCAGCGTCTTCCATCAATACTTTTTCAGCTTCTAAGAAATTGTCATAACGTTCAACAGGCTCGGTAAGTAATTCATTGTTCGCTTCGTTAATTAAAGCATCAAAGTCTTCATTACTGTAATTCATCGTCATGTAAGGACTTTCAGTAGTCCACATTTCCAACCATGTGTTTGGATCTAAGTAGTCAGGACCCCAACCAGAGCTTTGAATATCGTAATCACTTGCTTCATCTCTAGCAATTCTTTCTTCAAATGGTACAGAAGAAACATTCACAGTTAATCCTTCTAAGTTACCTTCTAATTGGTTTTTGATGTATGCATCCATTTCTGTTGCTACTTCAGTGTCTCCTCCAAGTAATCCTAGTTCAAGTGAATCTACACCTAAAGCGTCTAAACCTGCTTGCCAATGTTCTTTGGCTGCTTCTTGATCTGCAGTTAGTAAGTCTCCATTAATAACACGGAAATCTTCCTCTGTTTCAGGGTGCATAGTAAAGTCTTCTGGAACTGCACCATTAGACACGACAGACCCATTTGCAAGAATAACATCTACAAGATCTTGTTTATTAACAGACATTGCAATCGCTTTACGAATGTCTTGGTTAGCTAGTGCCTCTGTTCCTTGGTTCATTTTCAAGTAAAACAATGTTGGCTCAGGTAGTGAACGGAAATCTTCAGTACCTGCATATTGTTCCACATACTCCGCGCTTAGAGGATGACGATCAACTTCTCCATTTGTGTACAGGTTAACGCCCGTACTTGTTTCTTTTACAACACTCACGTTAACTTCTTCTAATTGTACTGTCTCTGCGTCCCAGTAATTCGTATTTTTAACAAGGCTCCACTGTTCAGGATCTTCTCCTGTTGGATCCCAGTTTTCTAGTGTAAATGGTCCGTTAAATAATAGATTTTCTGTACTTAATGCATAATCATCGCCTTGTTCAGTCACAAAAGACTCGTTTAGCGGTAAAAATGTACCAAAAGTAAGTAAACTATGGAAATAAGGAATTGGTTTTGCAAGAGTAATCTCTAGTTCAGTATCACTTAGAGCCTCTACTCCCAATTCTTCCAGTTCTGCTTCACCATTGTTGATTTCAGTTGCATTTGCAATGACATCATTCATCATGAATGGACCATACTCAGAACCTGTATCAGGATCAACTGCACGTCTCCATGCAAATACGAAGTCATTCGCTGTTACAGGGTCCCCGTTAGACCAAACTGCATCTTCTTTAAGTTGAATCGTCCAAGTAAGACCGTCTTCGCTAACTTCTGGTTCACCATCAGCGATACCAGGAATAGGCAATGCGTTTTCATCTAAACGATAAAGTCCTTCCATTGATTCCCCTAGGAATTGAAATGCAACAGCGTCAGTCGCCATTGAAGAATCCATTGTTGGAATCTGTGATGCTTCAGTAATATTAAGTACTTGTTCAGAATCAGACGCTGCAGCATTTTCATTACCCTCAGCGTTATTTGCTTCAGTATTGTTTCCTTCAGTGTTACCCTCTGCATTATTAGTGCCTTCGTTACCTGTGTTATTGCCACCACAAGCAGCAACCACTAAACTAAGCATTAATACTAGTACTACTAAAAACCAGTTTTTCTTTCTCATATAGATGTTGTCCTCCCCTTAATTTATATTTTCTGAATATTTAGGCGTGTACCTACCAACTACAAATTATATTATACAAGTTTTTTTTCAATTGTGCATCTTTTTTTTTCGGAATTTATTTGAATTTTTTTCCTAATTAAGATTGGCACACTTCACCGCGTTGTTCGTTTAAAGTGTTGAAGATTTGATTTTATATTACTAAATAATTATAAATTTGTAACTAATTTTACAATTAACTGAGTAATAATTGTTTTACGTGTTTTTTTTGCTCTTGAGCCTATCTTGTGTTTTCCCCGTAATTGGACTAGGATTCATCATTATTATGCTATAATATGTCATATAATATCTCATACAATATTTTATAAAAAAGGAAGGTCATTATTTATGCTGCCGTTTATTTATAATAAGTGGATTGTTTTGTTGCTTAATTTTTTCTTCAGTTTTCTCCTTTTTATAGTCTTTGCACCTACGTCTAATCTTCTCCACTATATTAATGCATTATTCTACGTTGCCTTAGCTTATTTAATCGTTTGGTTAATTTCCTTCATTATTAAAGGACGTTTCTTAGACGGGATTATTCATGGGTTCAGTAGAGTGGGAAAACGATTATTAAATGATGAGTTCGAGAGTGAGTGGTCCGATGAACGAAAACTTTCTACTAAAATTTCTTCTCGCTTTCTAAATCTTGTTCTTTTTCAAATACTCGTGTTGTTGTTTATAATGAGTGGGTTATTATTCATCTACTACATGTAAAAAGTACATGCCTACTCCTATATGCTGGCGGTACTCTAACTCTCTCTTGTTAAAGGAAACGACGACTCTGATAATATAGGTTATAATAATACACAGACTACTATATAGAAGGGACGCGATTCACATGAGTTTAGAAAACAAAAAAGTCGTGCTTGCTGCTTCAAGAAAAACTGAAGAAATGAGTACACTAATAGAAAAACAAAAAGGTACTCCTCTCGTTCGTTCTCTTCAAGGAACTGTATTTTTAAATGACAAACAAGTGAAGGAAGATCTTGAAAGAGCTGTTCAAGAGAAATTTGACTGGATGATTTTCACGACTGGTATGGGTGCGAATACGCTCCTCGATTTAGCCGAAGAAATGGAAATAAGGGATCAATTTTTGCAGATGATGAAAGATACGGATATAGGAGCAAGAGGATACAAAACGTTTGCTGCCTTGAAAAAAATTGGAGTAAGTCCACTTGCAAAAGATGACGACGGGACAATTAATGGACTAATTCAGTCCTTGAAGCAATTTGACTTCAAAGGAAAAAGAGTCATGGTCCAGCTCCACGGCGAAAATGCCCCCTCTCTTGTAACCTATTTAGAGGAAGCCGGAGCGACAGTCATGCAGATTCTCCCTTATAAACATATTGATCCTGACCTGGATACGGTCGAGTTATTTTGCCAGGAAGTGATGCAATCAAAAGTCAATGCCGTCTGTTTCACAGCTGCTATTCAAGTTAGATCACTCTTCAAATACGTGACAGAGAAAGGCTATACTAAAGAAATACTAGATGCTTTCGGCGATAATATACTCGCAGTTGCGGTTGGAAAAGTGACTGCTGAAGCTTTACGGGATGAAGGTATCGAGCGTATGGTCCAACCCGAATTAGAAAGAATGGGCGCAATGATTAAGGAACTTAGTCGCTATTACGAGAAATAGTGAATGAAACTAAATATTAGTAAAATATGAGTAATATAGTACAAGAAAGCCCTGAGCGAAATTCGCACAGGGCTTTCTTTCTTAATTAGATAACATTTACAAGGTAAATGTTCACAATACCGCTGGTCGTTTGTTCCTTTGTTTTTTACTTTTAATTCTTATTCTTTCCTGGATTATTTACTGGCCCTTTACCTGGGTTATCCATTGGCCCTTTACCAGGACTGTTTAATGGTCCTTTGCCTGGATTGTCCTTATGACCTTTCCCTGGATGCTCCGGTTCAGGTACCTCTTCTAACTCGTCCATCGCTTTTTGTAATGACGCAATTTCAACCTGTAACTGTTCTTCCGTCGTAATCGCCTCAAGTGCTGCTTCTGCAGCTTCAATAGCTTCTAGTAGCGATGCGTATGAGCTGTCTGTGAAAGTTTTCTCTTCATTAGAAATAGCTTTTGCTTCTTCAATGAGTCCTTCAAGCTCCTTTACATCTACACTCTCTTCATCTTCAGGTACATAGTAAATTTCAAGACCATTGATTCGTTCCCCAATATTAAGGGTTAACTGTCCATCCGTCACTGTCACCTGTTCTGTTAATTCTCCAAATTCTCCGGATCCGGAGGCAATACTCCCAATACTTTCCCCATCGACAGAAAAGGTCGAAGTATTAGAGGCGATATTATCACCCGCAATAATATGAAGAAGATAATCTCCATCGCGAAGGTCGACGGTAAATTCGTAATCACCATCAATCACGAAATCTCTTCTTACATCATCAGGTCCACCTCGGTCTCGTTCTGCTACAGCTTTGTTCAGTCCAAAGCCCTTTTCACTATCATAAAGCAAGCTATTTGCTACCTGCTCATAACCATACGCAGTTGGACTTCCCTTCGAACCAAAGTCGAATTTCACGTTGAAGTCTTCTACTGCAACAATTTCAATTCCATTTACACGAGCCCATGAGCCTGTAAATACGATATTTAATTGTCCATCAGACACTGCAATTGTATCTTTATATTCTGCAAATTCACCGGCTTCTGTTCGTGTACCTCCTTGAGTGTCTTCATGCTCAAGAGAAAATGTCGTGTCATTACTATCTGTTTGTGCGCCCGTAATAATTTTTACGTCATACTCTCCATCAGGTACATCGACCATTAATTCACTGCCATTAGCCAAGATGAAATCTCTTCTTAAATCATCAGGTTCACCTTGGTCTCGGTTCCCGTCAGCCGCTTCAGCAAAACCATATCCTGTTTCTTCGTCATAAACCGTGTCATCGGTTATTTTTGTGTACCCATTTGCTAATGGGCTCGTCGAGGATCCAAAGTCAAATCTCCAACCAGGACCTAAATCAACAATTTCTTCTAACCCGTCCATAGCAACCTGTAAGTTTCTCACCACACTACTAACTTGATACTGATAGATTATTTGTTCAAGTTCTTCCTCCGCTTCGGTAATAGCTTCTTGCAACGTTTGATAAGACATTTCTGTGTAGGAATTATTTTCATTTGATATCTCTTTTGCTGCTGCAATTAAATCTTCTATATCACTCACATCAATTTCCGGTCCTTCTTCTTCAATATACTCTAGTTCACCAGAGTAATTAGGAACCGGAACGAAATCCCAATCAATATCTGATGCAAAATAAAAGCTTGGATACGCAGGCTGATTATAGCTGCCGTTCTGCCATGCAATTCCGGTTCTGTATTGAATGTCATGCATTAATGTATACATTTTACGATCAGTAACTTCTGTATTTGTGTAAATACGAATTGCGGAGCTATCCTCAGTACGAACAAGAAGCTCTTCTCTCCAATCACCAAACACATCCGCTACTAATGAAGGATTACCCTTTGTCCCGTTGTTGGTCCTAGTCCCGTCAGCAGTTAATAGTCTACCATTCTCCCAATCATCAATTGTCGGTGTCGCATTTCCTGAACCATTGATAAGTTGAGTTGTCATATCCGAATCCCATTTGATGTTCATATTTGTTCCAGGGGTATTGGAGCTAATTACTTTTCCGTCAGCAGCCTTTAAATTACGGTTCCATGTTTCTAAACCTCGTTCTCCCCGGACAACATCACCGATCATGCCGCGCCCTTCATCATTGCCAGTATACTCTCCATGTATTACTTCCCCTGTAGCGGCATCACGTAGCGCTTTACCATATGGCGCCCAAGCAGAAGCTTCGAAAACAGACCAAATCTCTAACCCTGGTCTATCGGGATTAATATCTGAAACATGTAGCGCATCTCCGTGACCAAAAATGACATTCTCTCCAGGTGCTCCACTTCCTTCAGGAAGGTCTGCCATTGAGCTATATAACAATGTTCCATCATGATCAAGCGTTGCACCACCATGGATAATCTCATGCTTTCCATCTCCATCAACATCAGCTGTACTAATTTGATGATTTCCTTGACCTGCTAACCTTGCAAAATCCTCAATTGAGCCAGCTGCTCCGTGAGGAGTATCATTGAAAGGATTGTTCATCGGCACATGCCCACTATCGGCAACCCATACCTCTTGCAGATTTTCCCCATCCCAATCATAAGCAGCGAAGGTCGCCCTAGTATAATAGCCACGATTGAAAACTGCAGATGGGTTCTCCCCATCGAGATAAGCTACCCCAGCATTGAAACGGTCTACACGATTGCCGGGTTCAATTCTACTATAGGCATAATCTCCCCACATTAGGCCATCATCACCGCGAGCAGGTTCGTACTTAATCGTCTCCAATTCAGCACCTGTTTCACCGTTAAAAATAGTTAAGTATTCAGGCCCATCCAAAATAAAGCCTTCGAAATTACGTAAGTCATTGTTACTACTTCGGCTAGGTGCATAAACATCCATGAAATAATCAACTAAACTTTCGGCATCCTCTCTAGAAAGCGGGTAGTCATACTCCACATCTGTGCCCAAAGCCTCTTCCAGTGTTTCAGGCCAATTACCGGCAGTAACTTCTTCATGCTCGTGCCAATTCATAAATACATTAACGAGATGATCATAATAATCATCCGCATTTTTCCGGTAATCATCTTCGTTGCTGTATCCAGCATCAATGTCCTCATCCGGCATAGTAATATACTCTTCTGACTCAATCTCTCCATTTCCATCGAAGTTCATCACTTTAGTGCCAGGAGCAGTCTTAAACATAATTTCTGCTTTTCCATTACCATCAAAATCATAAACTAAAAACTGCGTGTAATGTGCACCTGAACGGATATTTACACCAAGGTCCATTCTGTGCAGAAGTGTCCCATCAAACTTATACGTATCAATATACGTATTACCTGTATATCCTACTTGCGAGACATCCTTAGAATTTGATGGATCCCATTTTACGATAAATTCATATTTACCATCACCTGTCACATCACCCACACTCATATCATTAGCACTATAAGTATAAGAATCCCCAGCTGGAGTCACACCATCTGCTGGCGTTTGTAACTCTAAATCATAATAGGAATCCTCCCATGGCATTGCTGTATCACTTACATCGCTCGTTTCTTCCCCATCTACTACTGCAGTTACGTAATATTCAGAGGCACCTGTTCCATCTGTATCTAAATAGTTTGTGCTCGTCTCCACGGTATCCAGGAGTTCTCCATCTCGATAAACATTGAAATCTGTTCCTCTTTGACCATAATCAGAATATCCTGTTACTTCATCTGACAAGAGTCTCCAGCTAAGAAAAACACCTTCAGAGGTTGTTGTTGCAAGCAATCCTCTATCAAGGTCTTCTAATTGAATAGTAAACTCTTTTTTCGTCTCAGACTTTACCGTTGTGGATACAGCTTCTTCTGTATCGCCAACAACAGCGGCTACCTTGAAATAATGCGGAATATGAGTAGACATTTCAAAGGTATAAGCCGCATCAGTTACTGTTGCTACCTTTTGGTACTGAACGTTTTCCACGTTTTTATCGGCCCAATAAATAACATACTCATCGGCTCCCTCGTAATTGGTCCAGCTAAGAGAAACAGTGGAGTCTGTCACTCCAGTTACATTCAATCCTGTAACAACCTCAGCCTCTTCTGCAGATACTTCACTTCCTGAAATACTAATACTCGATAACACTGAAAATAGCATCATAAAAATCATGAAAATAGATATACTTTTCTTCCTATACATTTTACTCCTCCTCATATTTAAAAAATGTGTCCAAGTAACACTACTATATTTGATCACTTTTTCTAAACCCCGCCTCCTTTGGCAAATAAGATTGAATTTCTTTGCCACGCTTAGATTTAAAGCGCTTACATTAACTTAGTTACTTATGGAAGTCTCATAGTTGTAGGGGAGGTTATGATATTCTTGAGGTGTGTTCAGTATACAAACAAGTCCGAATTTTTTAAATACTAAAAACAACTAAAAACTATTGAAAAGTAATACACACATTAATAGAAGGTATTTAGCCTACTACTAAATACCTTCTACCGAGTTAATCTGTTCTCTATAGTATAAGAAAAACGCGTAGCGTCTTTTATTAAATACAGCGTCAGCTTCCACCGCCATCTTTTAAGTATCAAGGATGGGTTTCCCTTGATACGCGCGGTGTGAAGGTAGCTGCCAATTTTATAAATTCTGGTGTATAAAAAAATACAACTATCTCACTATCTCATAATGGCTATATACCGGGCCTCTATCAAAACCTACTTTTCCCGCAAGTCTTACAGAAGCTTTATTTGTTACATCGCAGTCCCAAGTCGGGATTATATTTTCATCGAGACATGTAGCGATAAAATGTTTTGCTAATAAGAATCCCAGTCCGTATCCCCTGAAATCATCCTCTGTAAATATATCAATTTCCGCTTTTCGATTACTTCGATAGATGGATATGCATTCACCCACTAGTATATCGTTGTGTAACGCACAGACTCCAATTCCCCAAGTGAAAAAGGAATCGACATTTCCCCAATTACTTTTATAGTAACTGTCTCTATACTTTTCACTCATATTCATTAAGTCTCTCGTTATCGATTTTACTTCTGTCTGTATGGCTGGAACAGTATCTTTCATTTCATAGAATCTCTCCGCATTAAAAATAAACCAAGTTCTCGTGGTTTTCACTATGGTAGTCTTGTGCAGGATGTTCTCAATATAAGTATCCCAAGCTGCATTACCAGAAAAAATCATCAGACTTTCTTCTTTTTTTTCGTCAATTAACTTCTTAAAGACTTGTATACACGAATGACTCTGCTCTCCGCACACAAAATATTTTCCATTACGTGTTTCGACTACTAATGAACGTGGTTCAACCTTGTCATCCGTGTAAATATTTCCTTCAATGAATCCATCAACAATTGCATCAGCAAAGGTTGGTACCGTTGCTGAATTTTCTTCAAGAAGACTTTTCACCATTTGATAATCTTCCTTTATCAATGTAACCATTCACTGATCACCTCTTCTTTAGGCAAATGTTTATTAAGGTTCTTTACTTCTTACATTTTTTCGGGTGCCTGCAGTCCTAGTAGTCTTAAACCTTCTTTTAAAACAGCTTTAACCGAATACACGAGGGATAGTCTGGCTTGTCGTTTACTAGCGTCATCTAACACCCTTACAGAACCGTAGTACTGATTAAACGCTCGTGACAGTTCAACAACATATTTGGCAATTTGTGATGGATCCGAGTTTTCCGAAGCTCGTTTGATCACATTTGGAAAATACATTAGCTGTGTCACAACGGACCATGCTTCCTTGTCATCAATCCCTACGTGGTCACTATCTTTTTCGAATTGACCTTTTACTAAAAGTGAGGATGCTCTCGCATGGGTATATTGCACATAGGGTCCAGTTTCACCTTCGAATCTCAGCATGTCCTCCAGTGAAAATTCAATATCATTGCTTCGATGATGCTTCAAGTCATGAAAGATAATCGCTCCTGTACCGACATGACGAGCCACCTCTTCCTTCGCTTCAAGCTGAGGATTCTTATCATTAATATTTTTCATAGCAAGCGAAATTGCCTCTTGGATGACTTCTTCTAATAAGACAATTTTCCCTTTTCGTGTCGACATTTTTTTGCCGTCCTTCAGCATCATCCCAAAGGATATGTGTTCCATGCCTTTCTGCCATTCATAGCCCATTTTCTTCAATACAGTAAATAGCTGTTGGAAATGAAGGCTCTGTTCATTTCCGACTACATATAAAGATTTCTTAAAATGGTAATTTTCCTGACGATAGACAGCTGCCGCTAAATCCCTTGTCGCATAAAGAGTTGAGCCGTCTCGTTTCCTGATCAGACACGGCGGCAAATCCTCTAACGGAACAACATGCGCACCTTCAGATTGTTCAAGCATCTTTTTTTCTTCCAAAAGATCGACAATTCTTTGCATCTTGTCATTGTAAAATGCTTCCCCATGATAAGAGTCAAACGTGATTCCCAGTTTCTTATAAATCTTCGAAAACTCTTGTAATGATTCTTCCCTGAACCACGTCCACAACGACCTTGCTTCCTCATTGCCTTCTTCTAACTTCTTAAACCATTCCCGGGCTTGATCATTTAAAGAGGGATCGTGCTCCGCTTTCTCATGAAAGTGAACGTATAGTTTTAACAACTCCTTAATAGGGTCCTGCCTTAAGGTGTCTTCCTTCCCCCATAATCGGTAGGCAACTATTAATTTTCCGAATTGCGTTCCCCAGTCTCCAATATGGTTGATCTTTACCGTTTTGTATCCGCACTTTTCAGCGACTAGTGCCAGTGAGTTTCCGATCACGGTCGAGCGCAAATGTCCCATTGAAAAGGGCTTTGCGATGTTTGGAGAGGAAAAATCGAGGGTGACTACCTCTCCCCGGCCTATATCTAGATTCCCATACTCTTGAGCAGATCGATTCACCTCATTGATCACTTCGTTAGTCACTTTATCTCTCTTCAAAAATACATTCACATAACCTCTTACCGCTTCTACTTTCTCCACCAATGGATTCGTGATTTTACTGGCAATATCGCTTGCGATACTTTGAGGTGATTGTCTGAACAGCTTTGCAAGAGTAAAACAAGGGAACGCCAGATCACCCATATAATCATATTGCGGCTTTTCAAGCATATGCTCAATCTGCTCGCGGCTTAGCTGACCCTCTAAACTATTAAAAACTATCTCTACAACATCTTTTTTGATTTTCACCGTGAATCCTCCTCGTAGATTTTAAATTTTTCCGAGGCAGAAAGACACAAAAAACTCCCGCCTCTTTAACGATAAAGAGACGAGAGCTATAAATTTATCCCGCGGTACCACTCTGATTGTTTCTATCCTATAGAAACCACTTGGCGTTGATAACGAGGTCCTCCCCGGCTTTTCCCTACTTTTGTTTTCAAGAAAGCATCTCCAAAGTGCGCTTCATGATTCGCTAAGTATCAGGCTTACACCGTCCCCGACTCGCTGTTCCCTTACAAATCACTACTCTCTTTGTCACTGATATGTCTGTATTAATTTCATTCGAATATTATTTTAAATCTTACCACGATAATTTAAAAAATCAAGATCTCTATATCCATTTAAATGATTTATCCCTATATTTCAGTTCTCTGTCGCTATTAATTTATTGCACTGATAGATCATCAATTTTAGGTTCTGAAAATTGCAGTCCACTTGCCGCACCTTCAACCTTTGTTTTGTAATCGATTAGATACGGGTTCAACTGACCTTTATACTTTTCAATAATGTATTCAATATTATTTGCATTGCTTTCCAATGAGACAACCTTTTTTTCAAATACAAGCCACTCAATTAGATAGATTAAACTTTTGAATTCCTCCACTTTAGCTTCATTATAAAGTTCCTGGATGGTCATACATCTTCCCCCTTTTCGCATTTACATATAACGGAAATGTTCCACGTGTAACAAAATCAGGAATGTTGCGTTGCTATTAGTTATTTTTCCCTCACTGTCTTATATGCGATACATTCCAATTAACGCTTCGTCATTTTTCCTCTATAAAGTAAGTACAGGTCATAATAGAAGAAGGAGGAGGTATATCTCTTAGTTATTAGTCCTTATGTTAAAATGAATAGACTGACTGTGATTACTAATGAGAGAAAAATGGGGGTGTAGAAATGAAAAAGTACATGGCTTTAGTTTCAGCATCAATCATTCTAAGTGCCCTTCTTTTCCCGAACCGGTGCAATGATGCTGAATAAGTTTTTTGTTTGGAAGAATTACCATTCGCTTTCGTGAGGCAAATAAGCCTTTCGAACTAACGCTCAAAGGTACTGAATAAGTAAAACTTAACTTTTTCAGTACCTTCATTTTCAGAAAGATGGAGGTTATATTTTGAATTTACCTACCTGTTGGTCGTGTCAATACTCGTTTAAATGGATCCAACTATTATTTATGACTGGAACCAAACAATGCCCATCCTGTGGAGCAAAACAATATAATACTTCTCGAAAAAAACGAAAAATAGTATGGATCGGCCCCGCGTTAGCAACGTTAATGCTGGTGCTATTAAATATCTTTCATATCTCTTTAATGAATGTTCTTTTACTAGGGTTACTTCTACTGTTAATTGCCTTGGTTATTAGCCCCTTTACATATGAGTTCACCGATAAAAATGAGGGCGTATTTTGAATTTTGGGGTACTTATCCGGTAACAGGAGATAGTGATTAAGCTGTTTACCTCTCCGATTTTAATGATTTAGGTGTTATGATTATCCCATGAATAAGGAAGATGCATATTTTAATAAGAGGAGGTTAAAGAATGGCTAAGATGTTATGGAATACACCCGAAGACTTACGTAAATTGCTATGCGAGCTTGTGAGCTGGGAGAGTCGAACCTTCACACCAGGTGAACGAGAGTTTCCCATTAAGCTGCAAGAAAAAATTAAAAAGTTATCTTATTTTAAAAATAATCCCCATCAAATTTCCCTTCATGATGTTGATTTTGGCAGAAAGCTTTTAACCGCATTATATAAACACCCAAAAGCTGTAAAGACAGTCGTTTTAATCAGTCATTTTGATACAGTGCAAACCGAAGAATACGGTGAATTAGAGCCATTTGCATTTCATCCGGAAGAACTTACATTAAAACTTCATGATCGAAAACATACGCTTCCTGAATCAGCACGGATCGACCTTGAATCGGGAGACTATTTGTTTGGTCGTGGAACAATGGATATGAAAATGGGGCTCGCCACTCATATGACCCTTATCGAACAAGCGAGTATTGAGGAATGGCCGATAAACCTATTACTTCTAACGGTCCCGGATGAAGAAGTTAACTCTGCAGGTATGCGCATCGCGATTCCTGAACTGTTACACCTTCAAGAGGAGCATGATTTGGAGTATTCGCTGTTTCTAAATAGTGAGCCTTCTTTCACCCAGCACCCCGGTGACGAAACGCATTATATCTATACAGGAACGATGGGAAAGATTATGCCAGCCGCGCTTTTTTTCGGGAAAGAAACTCATGTAGGTGAGCCATTGAGTGGAATGACAGCCAATTATATTGCTTCCTTTATGACTCAGCAAATGGAATGGAATGCGATGTTTCGGGAACATGACCTAGGTGAAACATCACCACTTCCTGTATCGCTTCATCAAAAAGACTTGAAGCTTGAATATTCTACACAAACTCCATACCGAGCTTCCGCACTTTACAATGTTTTTCTCATGAAACGTAATGCAGACGAAATATTTGATTTATTTGAAGAAGCTGCCCTGGACGCTGCTAGCAAGTGCAATATCTCCTATCAAGAGATTTGTAGAAGAGAAAACATTTCTGGTGTGGGAGAAGTGAGGGTAATTCGTTATGAGGAACTTTTAAAGCACGCTAATCATAAGTTCGGGGAAGCTACTGTGGAGAAATTAATCGAAGCCTTCACAGATAACACACTTTTAGATGACCGTGAAAAATCGCTTGGAATTGCAGATGAGTTAATGATTCAATGTCCGGAATTAGCTCCGGCAATGGTAATTTTGTTTGCACCCCCATATTACCCGGCTGTGAATTCATCCGAGGATTCTGGGATTGCAGATGCCGTAAAAGTCATTAAAGCTACGGCTGCGTCTCATCATGCTAACCTTGGTCATATTCATTACTTTAATGGGATTTGTGACTTAAGCTACCTCCGTTACACAGATAGTGGAGGAGAATTAGCAACCTATAAGGAGAATACACCTGTTTGGGGTACAACCTATTCCATTCCTTTTGAAGAAATGAAACAACTGCAAGCTCCTGTATTGAATGTAGGTCCCTTCGGAAAAGATCCTCACCAGCGAACGGAACGATTACATCGGAAAAGTGCGTTTGTTCACACGCCATCTATATTAAAAGAATTGTTAAAGAGTATGATGGGCAAACAAAGTGGTACCAACTCCGATATAGAGATGCGGTCCGTAGACTAAGATAGCAAAATTTAAGAAACTTATTTTTAATAGTAAGTTTCATAGAAAAAACGGAAAGGTCCTTTTAATAGACCTTTCCGTTTGCTTTACTAGTTATTCTGCAGTGAATTTTCGCTTTCCTAGCTCATCTTCAAGCATAAAGAATGCATTACTATCATCGTTAATACGTTTCAGCTTTTGAATGAGGTTATCAAAAGTCGCCTCTTCCTCAACCTGCTCTTCAACGAACCAGTTTAAGAATGTCATTGTTGCATGCTCCCGTTGATCCAATGCTAAGTCAGAAAGCTTATAAATCTGCTTCGTTACTTCTTTTTCATGCTCAAGTGATTTTTCAAAAGTTTCGAGTATAGAAGAAAAGGTGTTGTTTGGAGTAGGCAAGCTAGCTACTTCAGCCTTTTCCCCCATGTCATTGATAAAATGATAGAATTTCATCGCATGAAAACGTTCCTCTTCCGCTTGTGTTAGAAAGAAGCTGGCAAATCCATCAAAGCTTTCGTTGGAACAATAAGCAGCCGTAGCAAGATATACATGTGCAGAATAAAATTCATAATTCATTTGATCGTTTAATCCTTTAACTAAGTCTTTACTAATCATCTTCTTCACCTGACCTTTTCACAATTTTTGTTCTTATTTATTATTTTCCTTCTTTTAAGGCTAACATATAATTCGAAAATGAGTTAGTAAAATGGTATACAGTCTTATGGGAAAATTTATCTCTAGCTTCTCACTTAGACCAACCTTTCTCCTTAAAACGTGTTATTGCTTCGATTCGATTCGTGACTTCTAATTTTTCAAGGATGGAAGAAATGTAGTTACGAACTGTCCCATTAGTAAGATGGAGCTCGTCCGCTATGTCTTTGGTACTTTTACCGGCTGCCATTAGTGCAAGAACATCATTTTCCCGGTCAGTTAAGGGGTTTTGTGGACTATAGAATTCATCCACCAGTTCCGGAGCATAAATTCGCCGCCCATCCATCACACTTCGGATTGCATTAGCCAATTCCTCACTCGGATTATCCTTTAGCATATAACCGTTTACCCCTGCTTTCACAGCACGCTGAAAATAACCAGAGCGAGCAAATGTAGTGAGAATAATGACTTTGCAGTCAAGTTCTTTTAATTCTTCCGCTGCATCAAGTCCAGTCCTTTTAGGCATTTCAATATCCATGATGCATACGTCTGGATCATGTTTATAAACGAGATTCACAGCATCTTCCCCATTACTTGCACTTCCAACTACACTCATGTCTTCTTCTAAATCGAGTAAAGCAGCCAGCGCTCCGAGCAGCATCTTTTGATCCTCCGCAATAACAATTCGTATCATACTTTTTTCACCCTCTTCTTTTTTTGCTTAGCCTTTACTTATAGTCACCAGGTACATTAATCACGACTGTGGTACCGTTCTCCGCATAGATTTCCAAATTACCGTTAACAAATTCTAATCTTTCCTTCATTCCTTTTACACCACTTTTTTTTGCTCGACTTTTTGAAGTGTCTATTCCAATCCCATTATCTTTTATTTTCACCGCAAGATCCCTGTCTTCTGATTCGATAATGATGGAGCAATTTGTGGCCCCGCTATGCTTCACTATATTAGTTACCGCTTCTTTTACACACATACTCACGACATTCTCCGCAATAAGAGAAGTGTTCGGAAGTTCCAAAGACCCATTGAAATGGAAGTCAATATTTGCTGCCTGTAATATTTGCTGTACACGAGGTATCTCATCTTCTAACCTCGTACCTCTCATCTCTGTGACTAGTTCTCTTACTTCTTTGAGAGCAATTCTTGCAGTATTTTGAACATCTTTAATCTCAGTCCTGGCTTGATACGGATTTTTACTAATAAGTTTTGCAGCCAGATCACTCTTTAGACCAATTAATGAAAGTTTCTGACCGAGAGTATCGTGAAGATCTCTGGAAATTCGTTGACGTTCTTCTAGCTTGACGAGTTCGGAAATACGCTTGTTTGCATCCTCCAATTGACCTTGGAGTCGCTCCTCTTTATTTTTGTTATAAGTACTTACCGGAAGAAGAATAACAGCAACTATACTGAGAAATACAAAAGGTAGTTGTGTTATAAACACACTATGGGCAATAAATCCATAATAACTAGTTCCAAATGTGCTAATAAGAAGAATCGTGTATAACGTAAAAAAGGCCCCCCGATTTCTGAGATTGCCGATAAAGAAAGCTAGGAAAAGGAAAAAATATATATAGCCAAACAGCAGTGTCATAGCCGTTGCAATTGCAATCTGTAAACTTGCACCTAAATAAATAATCCAGCCATGTGACGCAAATGACAGAACATAGCAAATAAAAAAGCCGACAACCATTGTAATTCCGATAACAATTTGTAGTGTGGAAGAATCTTGCACGATGAAGTAAAAAGGGAGGATGTAAAAGACGACCCATACGTATGGACTAAGCCCTGTATTCTTACGAAACTTTTGATTCCAATTTTTCAAGTCCTTCCCTCTTTTCCATGGATTTTCTTGAATTAAGTGTATTGTACCACATGTTAGCACCTGGGGGTTTCCCCAGGTGCTAACTGTTACTTTTATATGCAAGTAAAGTTTCTCTAATATTTCTATTCGTTAATTCTTTACTAACTCCTCTTCAAGCTTTATTATCCGTTTTGCTTCTCCAAACGAGACGAACTTTTTCGCATTTTCATCCCATAGACGATATCGTAGTGATTTGAAACTTGTCGCTAACGTGATTGTTGTAGCCTTCTGAAGTGGCTGTGATGATTCATGAGCCTTCTCCAAATTGTAGTTTGGAACTCTAGGACTTAAATGATGCACGTGATGAAAACCGATGTTTCCGGTGATCCACTGTAATACTT
Organism: Salipaludibacillus neizhouensis; assembly: GCF_002886185.1. Lineage (GTDB taxonomy): Bacteria > Bacillota > Bacilli > Bacillales > Salisediminibacteriaceae > Salipaludibacillus > Salipaludibacillus neizhouensis. The sequence continues at coordinate 472,313 of NZ_KZ614147.1, read as the reverse complement.
TCGGAAGCTTATAATACGAGCTTCCTTCTACTGCTGCCTGAACATAACTCCACTCATCACTATGTTCAAAATAAGAATCTTCAAATTGATGTTGTACATAAAATAACCAAATACCCATCATGCCTGAAATTAATAGCATCGGAAGCTGAAGCATAACAAAAGTCTGCCAACCCACTAACAAGCTTAAAAGTGCATAAAGAGCAACAATGGAGAAATTGGTGACATACAGATTGATTCTCTCTTTACGTCTCGCCTTTTTAGAATTAAAACGATATTGAAAGGCGAAAACGGCAAGTGGACCAATTCCTAGCATAACGATAGGATTACGGTATATTCTGTAACCGATTTTTGTCCCAATAGAAGCATTTTTATATTCATCAACGGTAAGGAGCCACATGTCACCAGTACCTCTTTTATCAAGATTACTGCTTGTTGCGTGGTGCGTATTGTGACTATTTTTCCATTGTTGATAAGGAACTAACGTTAATATCCCTGTTATCGTACCCAATATTTCATTTGCCTTCTTATTCCTGAAAAACGATTGGTGACAACAATCATGAAAAATAATAAACGTTCTAACTAAAAATCCAGCTGTGGCGATTAAGAAAGGAATAGTCAGCCAATAAGATACAGATATACTTAAATATGATGAGTACCATAGGATAACTAAAGGTACTAGCGTATTAATTACTTGTTTGACACTTGCTCTTGTGTCGTTTTTTTCATATGGAGCCATTTCTTTTTTTAATTCTGCAATATTTGATTTACTCATTATAGTATTTCCTCCTCGTATAAAACTCCTGAAACTCGAATTAGTATATTCAGGATTGGTCTTACTTTATAAGAATATAGGATTTATATGCTCTAGTTAAGTCATAAACGTCAAAACAAGGGTATGACATATGTCATATATACTGGAGATTTTAGTAGGTCCTCGCTGTTTTATCCCTTACTAGCATATAGATACACTTCCTCTATCAATTTTGATGATATTTACATAACGGTATTCTATGTAGAAAAATTAAACACATAATATACTATTTCTAATCAATAGTAGTATTCACTCTTAAACTAAATTATTCCTTTTCTTTAAAACCAATTTATGCTTTTTGATCAAACCCATCCGCACTAAAAGCCTATTAGGAGCATCATTTATCCTAATAAGCTGGAGAGGAAGCCTATTGTATTGCCTATATCTATTCAATAAAACATTTATGCGATGGATTCAATAACAATGACTGTCCAACCTTTTCCTTTATAAGCGTTGTATCCATTCGTTAAACAATAAGCATGTATTTGCTTGTTTTCAATCATATATCCATGCGTTTCCTTACCTGACAAAACATTGTTTACTGCGGCCATGTCCGTAAGTTTTTTCTCTAAAATACCTGATCGATCTCTTGAGGCAATGATGTATCCCTCTGAATTAATAACATATAGTTTGCTATCTTCGGCAACCTTCACACGATCGATAATATCATAAATGAAATCCCAATTAAACCTCGTAGTAAGTACTCCTACGACCTTACCTGAGTCATTGTGAATCGGGCTCGAATATCCCATTGTATATCCACCAACAACAGATGAATGATACATGTCAGTCACGTGCACCTTATTTGTCTGAACCGTTTCTTTAAACCATTCTCGATCGGACATATTTTTTCCGACCTCGGTTTCATTCTGAGAAGCTACAATGATTTCTCCATTAATATCAACGACTAATAAATCAAAATACACTTCATATATCTTATAAATATTCGTCAAAAAGGAATGTGCGATCTTCTTATTCTCTTGCGTAGGGCTAATAAGACAATTTTTAACAGCATCAAAAGTTGCCCAAGCCTGGACGTCACAATTTCTTTCAAATAAATTCCTATCAATCTTATCAATCGTGTCAAAAGCAATATCTACGGTCCTTACAGCAATTATTTCATTTGCTTTATCTTGTATTTCACTTATAATTTTTTCACTTTCCTTACTAGCACTAAGGCTTTCCTCGGCAAATTTCTTGATTTCGGTTGCGACAACCGCAAAGCCTTTACCAGCTTCTCCAGCTCTAGCCGCTTCAATTCCCGAATTTAGAGCTAAGATATTTGATTTTCTTGAGATACTTTGAATATTCTTCATGACACCTTGCATATCACTATTTTCCTGCTTTAATTCACTCATTAGTAACGAAACATTCAAACTTTTATTTGCAGTATTTTCCACTACTTTGTCCCCCCCCATTATTTCTATAAACTCTTGAAAACTGGATACTTTTAATCAATTTTATTAACAATATTTAGGTATTATATCACATGTTTAGTAAAATAGTGAACACATTCACAAATTAAAGTGGACTGACACTATCGTGTTTTTGATGTTTTCAATAGGCTCTTCAATACTCTTCTAACAATGATGAATAGTAGGGAAAGTCAGATACACTTTTAAAACTCCCTTCACCGTCATTCCATATAGATACATATATAGATAAAATTAACATAATATAGCGCACCAATAGATTTTAATATACAATGACGTTAAGAGTTGACACTAAAAAGCGTGGTGATTTCGTTGTTTAAACTTATGTTAATTGAAGATGACACGACTCTTTTTGAAGAAATCCAAGAAAGATTAACCCAATGGTCATATGATGTCTCTGGAGTGACAAATTTTAATCATGTTTTTCAAGAATTTACTGCTATCAAACCCGATTTAGTCATTATTGATATTCAATTACCTAAATATGATGGCTTTCATTGGTGTCGAATGATTCGAAACCATTCAAATGTCCCCATCGTGTTTTTGTCCTCACGAGACCATCCAACAGATATGGTCATGTCCATGCAGCTTGGTGCTGATGACTTTATTCAAAAGCCATTTTATTTTGATGTGCTTATTGCCAAAATCCAAGCAATTCTTCGTCGTGTTTATAACTACAATGCAGAAGACATTGAGCTTAAAACATGGTGTGGTGCTTTAATCGATTATCAGAAAAACACGGTTACGAATGATGCAGGGACGATTGATCTAACGAAGAATGAGATCTTTATATTAAAACTTCTTGTTGAGCATAAAAATCAAATAGTCAGCCGAGACGACCTTATCATTAGTTTGTGGGATGATCAGCGCTTTGTCAGTGATAACACGCTAACCGTTAACGTTAATCGCCTGAGAAAACGTTTGGAACAGCTCGGATTAGGAAGATTTATTGAGACAAAAATGGGTCAAGGCTACATCGCTATGGAAGAAACGAATACTTTATGATTAAACAGTATCTTATGGAGCGGCTCAGTTGGATTATACTTTTTTTATCCTTGCAGTTACTTCTTTGCTTTGTTGCCTATCTCGATCCCACGATTCCAGTTGCGTCTATCCTTTATATCATATTTTTATCATTACTCATTTTTAGTATCTTTTTGGTTATCCGCTATCATAGAGAAACAACATTCTATACTCGTTTACTCGATCAGGACAATGACCTTGACCTAACACAAATAGCAGACCCTCGTACTCCTTTTGAACAAATTGTTTCTGACAGTATAATTGGACAAACAGAACAACTGAAGCAACTCTCCTCCCATAATTTACTCACGTTAGAACAGGAGAGGGACGATATGCTCGCGTGGATTCATGAAGTGAAAACACCTCTGACTACGATGCATTTGATGATTGATCGCATAGAGGACAAAACAATAAAACGGCATCTATCCTTTGAATGGCTTCGTATTCATCTTTTATTGGATCAGCAGCTTCATCAAAAACGGATACCTTTTATAGAAAATGATCTCTATATGGAAGTCACTAATATAGAAAGCCTTTTTTACGCTGAGATTAAAACTTTACAATCCTGGTGTATTCAAAAAGGAATTGGTTTTGACTTTCAGTTAGAGAAGACAAAAGTACTTAGTGACGGGAAGTGGCTTGCCTTTATCCTGCGGCAACTTTTAACAAATTCCATTAAATATAGTAATGGTTCAGATATTTTGGTTAAAAGCTTCCAGCAAGAAGACCACATAATCCTCGAAGTAAAGGATTTTGGTCGCGGTATTGCTCAGAAGGACATTCCACGGATTTTTGACAAAGGTTTTACTTCTACTGTGGACCATTACGATAATGCTGCATCCGGGATGGGACTCTATTTAACGAAGAAAATTGCGCAATCGTTACTCATTAAAATAGAGGTTTACTCTGAATTTGAGCGAGGGACAACCTTTACATTAACTTTCCCAAAAATAAATGAATTCCTTGATACGACAGGCATGTGACGAGATTGTCACATGCCTGTCGTTTATGTTCGCTACATCGAAGGAAATGACAAACAAATCCATTTATACTCAAGCTATGATAGAGAAGGAGTGAGTAAAGTGAATATATTAGAAGCCACTAAGATTTATAAAAGATATGGAAATAAATTTAATAAACAGGAAGTTTTAACAGACTTGGATTTGACAATCAAAAAAGGTGAATTCGTCAGCATCATGGGGGCATCTGGATCTGGTAAAACAACATTACTAAATGTTCTTTCCTCCATTGATAAAGTTAGTCTAGGTGTCATCAAAATTGAAGGAAAAGAAATTACAGGAATGAAAGAAAAACAGTTGGCCGAATTTCGAAAGCATCATTTAGGATTTATTTTTCAGGACTATAATTTATTAGATACCCTTACTGTTAAAGAAAATATTTTGTTACCATTATCGATTACGAAGGCACCTAAAAAGGAAGCAAATCAAAAATTCAATGAAGTCGCAGATCAACTAGGGATTCTGGATATTAAATATAAATATCCAAATGAGATATCTGGTGGTCAAAAGCAGCGTACTTCCGCAGCAAGAGCTTTTATTCATGATCCAAGTATTATTTTTGCAGATGAACCAACTGGAGCACTCGATTCAAAATCTGCCTCTGATTTATTAAATAAATTAAGTGAATTAAATCATAAACGAAAGGCGACGATTCTTTTAGTCTCTCATGATCCAGTTGCCGCGAGTTATAGCAACCGTGTCATTTTTATTAAAGATGGACGAATTTATACACAATTAACGAAAGGAAATGAATCACGACAAACTTTTTTCAAGAACATTATTAACACACAAGGGGTATTAGGTGGGGTACACCATGACCATTAATCAACTCATCTATCGAAACCTGAAAAAAAATATAAAGAACTATTACCTGTATGTATTTGCCTTGATCTTTAGCGTGGCACTTTATTTTGCATTTGTAACATTGCAATACGATCCTTCGATGGATGCAACAAAAGGATCTATTAAGGGTGGTGCCGCCGTTAAAGCTGCATCCGTTTTACTAATTGGTATTGTCAATATCTTTCTTTTGTACGCTAACAATATTTTTATTAAAAGACGAAGTAAGGAGCTGGCATTATTTCAATTAATAGGAATGACCAAAGGAAAGATCTTTCAAATATTGAGTTTCGAAAACTTCATTCTATATTTTAGCTCATTAATTATCGGAACCTTTCTAGGCTTTTCTATATCAAAAATAACGACGATGATCTTATTTAAAGTCACCGGAATAGATGCCATCGCCACACTTCAATTTTCAGTCCAGGCACTTATCCAAACACTCGTTGTCTTTGGTCTCATCTATCTTTTTATCATGTTGATGAATTATATCTTTATTAAAAGAGCGAGTATATTATCATTATTTAACGTCAGATCAACAAGCGAAATAAAAATAAGAAAAACCTCTATGTTTGAAATAATTCTAGGTGTTGCTGGAATTGTCTTGATTGCATCTGGGTACTTTCTTTCCTCCATGTTATTTGATGATAAATTCATGGGAATGAATCATCTTTTCCTTATGATGATCATCATTCTGGCTTCTGTCATTACTGGAACGTACTTTTTTTATAAAGGTTCCGTTAATTTTATTTTTCATCTCATTAGAAAAAGGAAAGATGGCTATCTAACGATTACCGAAACATTATCTCTTTCATCAATTATGTTTCGCATGAAATCGAATGCTTTATTATTAACAATTATTACGACTGTCTCCGCCCTAGCGATTGGTTTACTATCGTTAAGCTATATCTCCTACTATTCAGCAGAAAAAACCGCGGAAGATGCTGTCGCTGCTGATTTCACGATGACTAGTAGCGAAGATTCTGATCAATTTAAGCAAGCTTTGGCAACTAATGGAATTTCCTTTAATGAAAGAGTCATTGATGTTATTCAAGTATCGGTTAACATCGAAGCATTATTGGAGGCCGAAATAGATGGGTTAAATTTTGATCCAAATATGATGATAGTTCCTGTGGTTAGTGACCTTGAAGTCGATGGGATAAGTCTTTCTCCAGAAACAACCCTTTTCACAGGTTACAATGATATAATGCAATCATTTATGCCCCTTAAAGATACAGGCGAAGTCGAGTTCCATGGAGTGAATAACGTTACTCCGCAAGAATTTTTAGGATTGAAAAAAGCCCCCATTATTTCAGCGTACTTTACTAACGGAGGTCTTCCTACAGCCATTGTTGATGAATCAACTTATGAACGTCTCTCAAATGATTTAGATCCGGAGATTCAAAAGGATTCCTCGATATATATTGGAATTTCTGTTGTAGACAATGCTCACATCAAAGACGCAAACGCTATTTTTAATGAAATGACATTCAGTCATGTTGATGGTCTCAGTCATACCTCTCAATACGACATTAGTAAAAGACAGAAGATAAACATGGGTCTTATTATGTTTATCGTAGGTTTTTTAGGATTAGCCTTTTTAAATACATCCGGCTGTATTCTCTACTTTAAACAAATGGGCGAAAGTGAAGATGAAAAATCAAATTACACGATATTGCGTAAACTTGGTTTCACTCAGTCAGATTTATTAAAAGGAATTCAAGTGAAACAGCTTTTTAATTTTGGAATTCCATTAGTCATAGGACTGCTACACAGCTTCTTTGCAGTTCAATCCGGTTGGTTTTTCTTCGGAACAGAAATTTGGACACCGATGATCATTGTTATGAGCATTTACACCATTTTGTACTCAATCTTCGGAATCCTCTCCGTTCTTTATTATAAAAAAGTTGTTAAGGAGTCTTTAACGTAATTTCTAAAACGAGGGAGTAATTCTCTCGTTTTTTTATTTATTCCTCGAAAAAAATTTTTAAACTCTCGTCGCAATAAGACTCTTCTCTCCCTGTTCGAATATCTAACTGTGTCACCATTCCAAATTAAACTTAGTATATTAATTTTATTTGTCCTGATTTGTCCAAAACTTATTTTACATCCTCCTGTTCGTTCGACAACCTCTTTAAAAGTCAGCTTTTATAATAGAGACTAAGATAGATTAATAGATTAGAGGAGGAAGTTTTTATGAAAATATTGTTACCGTCATTTATTCTACTATTGTCATTTACACTTTTATTTTCCACTGTAGTATTAGCACAAACTGAAAAAAGTGTAAAAGAGACCTTACTGTCATTAAGTTCTTCTATTACTTTCGAATCGAATCTGGGAGAAAACTACATAGCCTCTCTATTAAAAGATACGTTCCCCAATTTATATGAAAAGAATTTAACGATACACAATGGGAATTTGGCCGGTCTCACTTGGAAAACCGGTAATATGATGCACGCTCTTGAAATGAAGCAACGATTTAGTATTGCTCAGAGACAGCTGGATTATATGATGCTGAATACTGGACACAACCAGTTAACAGAAAGTAGGTCTTCCCTTAAAGAGCGAACTGAGCAAGGACCCGATCCATAGGATTAATGCAAGTCCTAGTATATGACATGTAATTTCAACGAACCTTTATAATAGATGGAAGTAAATTTAGAATAATGGAGGGGATACATGTACCAAGACTGAAAGAATTAAGCGACTTATTTTATCTCGGAAGGAGGTTGCCATCTGACCCAAAAATGTCCAGGGAAACGATCAACATAACAATTGACTTGTAAAGTGTACTTTTATGCTACAGCGAGGGCTTCCGCTGCATGCAATTCAAAAAGCAATAAGTGTAGTCACCCCGGACTATACTTATTGCTTATTTTTCTTAATAAAATACTTTGTCTACGTTATACTTTGCCTTGAGTTCGTGAATAATGAACGTTTCGTAAATTTCTCGATCGACAGGCTCTTGAATCAAACAAACAAGAATTTTAGTCACTTCGTCTCGGTGGTGTTTAATGGGAGAAACATTATCTTCAAAATGCTTTTTCAATCTTGGTCGTAATTTCCGCGCTTTTCCAACAAATAATAAGTCTTCTTCCTCATTTAAAAACATTAGAATCCCGCCCTTATCACGAGGCACTAGGTGGAAATCAGTAAATCCATAAGTATTACTCATTTCTGGAGAATCTTGTTTTGTAATTGTAATGTCCGGCGTTGGGATGGTGATATTTATCACGTAAGTTCACTTCCTCTAGTCATATTGCTGTAAATATTACCATACATCAACCTATATTGCGATCTTTACTAGCTCTTCGGGTCAAGTGCCTGGTAAGATTCTTGATATTTCCCGCCGTCAGCAACTTCTGAATGGTACAGAGCCTTAAGTGCATAGGTCTTTTCCAGATCATGTTCTTCGATAAGGTCTTTCAAATGTTGTTGTAATTCTCTATTCTCTTTTACAAGTTTTTTCATTTGCGATTTCATATACCTCATAAAACAATTAACTCCTTTCAACTCCGAAAAGTCTTCTATTATTTCGTATCTTGAGGCAATATATGTCGGTATGATACTGGTGAGCTAAGTACTACCGATGTATTTATCTTACCATATGGGATAAGTCGATCCACTAACAGGGCCAGTCCCTCAATTTTACTCACTGCTGCTTTAATAAAATAACTCGTTTGACCGGTCACACGGTGGCATTCGATGACATCTGTTTCCTCTTTAATTAGTCTTTCAAATTCAAGCGGAGTAATCTTAAGCTCACTAATTTGTATAAATAAGGTTGTGTCACGTCCTACTGCCGCAGGAGAAACTCGAGCACTGAATTCCTTAATGACACCTCTCTCCTGTAAACGGTGTACCCGTTCCGAAACACTCGGCCTGCTCAATGCTAAATGCTTGGATAATTCACTAATTGGCATTCTTGAGTCTGATTGCAGTAATTTAAGTAAATCGATATCAATTTGGTCCATTTTATAATCACTCCCAGGCATTATTTCAATTTGAAGGCTAAAACGCGATAATACATTCATTATATTACATATAACGAATAAACGCATTCTATTTTGCATACCCTTTTTTCCAATAGTGTTCTATCATTATACTATAGCTTTTTAAAGTATTTTCTATTGGAGGAATCAACTTTGAGTAAACTATTAAAAATCCTATTTGGTTCCTTTGTGGTGGCCTTAGGAGTAATTATTTTACAGCACTCGGACCTTTTAACAGGCGGAACTGCCGGCTTATCTTTAGGCCTTATGTACATTTTCAATATGCCTTTTAGTTTATTCTTTTTTATCATCAATATCCCATTCTATATATTCTCTTTTATAACGATGGGCTGGAGATTCACAGTATCAACTATCTTAGCCGTTTCATTTTTATCTTTAATGACAAGCATTGACATTTTCTTACCTCACTTTGTTATCCCTTCTCTATTAGGAGCCACCTTGGGAGGTGTGGTCATCGGACTTGGAGTATCTTATTTATTCATTACTGGCGCTTCACTTGGAGGTGCTCATATTTTAGCATTATTTTTACAGAAAAAATTCAACTTTAATCCCGGAAAAGTAAGCTTTTCATTCGATTTTTCAGTAATATTAATCAGTCTTTTTACAGTTGGTATTATTAATGGAATGTATTCCATCCTATCGATCGTTATTTTAAGTTCTATACTCAGCTATTTTAAAGGGAACTTTGCCACAGCCTCACCAAATAAAACAATGAAGGAAAGCAAAACGTATTCGCCGACAGCGAAAGTTTCCTTCGTAGCAAATTCATAATTTATAGACGAAGAAGGGACTAATTATATTAGTCCCTTCTTCGTCTTTTCTTTTCCTTATCCCGCCGGTTTATTTCTTCTATGTATCTGCCCAATGCCAAGCTCGTAAGATAAAAAGTCTAGCCTTCATCACAAACCTTGTCTAATCATCTCACATGTAAATACTGCACAGAAGAAATAGCAAAAGAGCAAATAATAAAGATAACGGAGCTTACAAATGCTTTTTACTGTTATCTTTATATTCCACCTATCTACCTTTGAACATTTTGGTGCATCCATCTAGTGATTATGTTCAAAAAGAAAAAGCAATTTTAGCCATAATGACCATGCCATGCAATTATTCTAAGTGATAAAATATGCGGAAGAATAAAAGTATTATTGATAACTCAACTCACCATTTCTTTTTCTGTAAAACTAAAACTTACATTTTATAATCTCTTCTTGAATAACGATTTTGAAAGGAATGATGATGATGAGTTTAAAGGCTTTAAAAGAACGTGTGAAAACTGATCTTTCTTACCTTGCCTTTGGAGGTAAGGATTGGAGCCGTATGCTCTATCATCCTGAGGGACATGTATACGATGTAGTGATCGTCGGGGGTGGTCAAAGTGGGCTCGGCACCGCATTTGGTCTTTTGCGAGAGCGAGTCTCCAACATTCTTGTTATCGATGAAAATAACGAAGGCTCAGAGGGACCATGGGAAACCTATGCCCGTATGGTAACGCTAAGAACACCGAAACATCTAACCTCCGTTGACCTTGGTATTCCTTCTTTAACCTTCCGTTCATGGTGGGAAGCTCAGTATGGAGCAAAAGGCTGGGAAGCAGTAGATAAGATTCCACGTGGGGATTGGATGAACTATCTTCGCTGGTATCGAAAGGTTCTTCAACTTCCTGTCCTGAATAATATCAAACTCAATCTTATCGAGCCTTTAGAAGAAGGGTTGCACCGACTTTCCATTGAAGGACCTAATGCACCCTCGTCTTCCTTACTTGCACGTAAAGTTATTCTTGCTACTGGTATTCAGGGTGGCGGAGAGTGGCATATACCTCCGATGATTGCCGAGAATTTACCAAAACATCTTTACGCGCATACTTCTGAAACAATTGATTTTCAAAAACTGAAAGGGAAAAAGATTGGTATTCTTGGAGGTGGAGCCTCTGCCTTTGATAACGCTAATTTTGCTTTATCAGAAGGTGTGGACGAGGCTCATATTTTTATCCGGCGAAAAGAGATGACGCGAATTAATCCAATCCGTCAAATGGAAGCTTCCGGTATGATCGAACGTTTTCATGCCCTTTCAGATGGTGATAAATATGCAGCTATCGCCCATTTCTTTAAACACAATCAACCACCAACCAATGATACTTTTGATCGTGCAACCTCATGGTCTGGTTTTAATCTGCATTTAAATTCTCCGTGGCTTGAAGTTGAGTCTGCAGCAGAGGGGGCAGTGATAACAACCCCTCAAGGAAGATTCACCTTTGATTACTTACTTATAAGTACTGGTCTTCTCACTGATCCGGCTTTGCGCCCGGAGTTAAAGCTTGTTGAAAGTGATATTGCTCGTTGGGGTGATTTCTACAAAGCCCCTAGAGAATTGGCAAACCCCATACTAGACGCACATCCTTATTTAAGCCCAGGCTTTGCTTTCTTAAGTAAGGATGAGAAGGGAAAAAAAGATCTTCATGGGCTTTTTGCTTTTAATTACTCTGCTTTAATTAGTTGTGGTGTCTCCGCTTCTGCACTATCAGGTATGAGATATGGTATACCAAAACTCGTCTCTGCTGTAGCAGATCAACTTTTTTTAGATGACCGTGATAAGGTCCTCCATCACTTCTTTTCCTATAATGAAACAGAATTTAATGGTGAGTGGTCAAAGAGTAAATTAAAGGCATAGTAAGTTAGTTCTAGATATTATCGAACTAAAAAACTCCCGTGTCATCCAACATAAATGAGACGGGAGTTTTAAGTAGTAATTAAGAGATATCTACTATATTTCACTTATGATATGGTTCTCTAAAGTGTATATAAATGAGGTTTTATTCCTCATTTATATACACTTGGCTATTGGTTCACTTAGCTCATCAATGCATTAGGTTACTTCCTCCATCGGTAATGAGGCATTTCTATTGCTTAACCATAAAATAAAGATGTAACACATATGTATTAAAAGGCATTTTTACCTTTTGATACACACTCTTCGACACTTCTTTTACATCGTGTTCATGTTGTTTAAAAACTATTGTAACTGTTCTATGAAGATGCTTGGTTATATAGTTTACTTGTTCATTTGTGCTAGAAAATCTCCAAGTAAATCTTCTCCATCCTCTTCTTCCACTTTCTCTTCTTGACTATCTTCTGAAGACGATGCATACTCTTCTCTTGCCTTTGTCAAATCAAAGTTCATCAAATCATCTTCCACGTCATCTTTTTCATTAGTTACAGGATTCTGAGGTTCTTTCAACTCATGGTTAAAATTAGATTGGTCGTCACCAGTTTTGAATTCTTCCGCTGAGACATTAGTCTCTTGTAGATATAACGCCTCATCAATATCTATCGCGTTGCTATTAAGAGACGCTAGAAAAGAAGTTGCTCGAACCGGATCTGCTAATAACTGGTAGACGACACTCCCTAACAAAGCTTCAGAGTGAGAATGTTTTAACCAATTACGCTGTTCTTTTGTTAATTGTCTCGGAAGAGGAATTGTCACTGTTTCTCTTTCTTTTGAAAGGGAATTACTTACCCCGTCTAAAATAAACTTAGCAATTTCACTGGAAAAGTTTCTTCTCTCAGTTTCTTTTAACTTTTGTAATTGCCTCAATATATGATCTGGTGTGTCAGAAGGTAGGCGAAATGTAATCGCCTGTCCCCTCTCAATCTTTGCAGTCCCCTTTTTTAGCATAAAATCACCCTATTTGTTTTTTACAGTTCTTTTCTCTGCCTCTTCTTCTACTTGTTTTTTATTATTCTTTTTATCAAAAGCGGAGATTAACTTGTAATACGCATTAGCCATCATCCAAATACTCTCTTTTTCGTCTTCAAAAAAATCAATATTGTAACCATCTAAATTATTATTGATCGTTTTGAGATACTCCTTTAAAACCATGGACCCTCCACCTACAAAATAACAAATCTCAGTTTGGGAATTTTTTTGCCAAACATTGCGTAAATGTCGGTATTGTTTCTTAGCAATTTCTAATAATATTCTATCCGTAATATCATGAACGCTTGTCCGACTACCTTTGACCATAATATGATTTCGATCGTGTTTCTTTGTGATTACTTCGACTACATCTCTACGACTATCTAGCTCTACACCATGTTTTGTTCTAATTTCTTCTCTGATAGATTCTAAAGATTCAGATACTCCAATATTAAACCCTTGAGCTTTATCATCGTCTACCTTCCGATTTTCAATAACAGCAATATCTGTAGTTAACCCACCAATGTCCTGGATTAAAATTCTCTTATCTACTAAGTCTCTGTTAATGATATTTAAATCATTATCCATAACTAAGTTAATATAAGCAGCAAAGCCCTCAGGGTAAACCTTCACATGGTCAAACTTTATATTCACCTTTATACCTTGATATTTGGGAGTTACTAAAAATTCAATTTGATGAACAGATCCTAAAAGACGTGAACGATACCCCACGTCCTTTCCTTCTTTCACCTCACGAAGAGGTAGTCCTGTACCTAGCGTATAATTAGCATTAATCACGCTATCTTTTCTTTCAAACAAATCCTCATTTTCTGCTCTGGCTGCATCTAATGCCAAAGAAGCAAAAAGCATGATTAATGTTTGATCTTCCTCAGATTTGCTGCTACCTTGATCTAATTCAGTTGCATTTCCGCTCTTAGTTGCTAAGTCACCGACACGATAAATAGCATTGTTTTCCCTTAAAGCAGGTGAGTGGACTCGTATATGTACACCTTCTAGTGGATTTTTATCATCCAATTCTTCTATTCCTATTACTGGTCTATCTTCGGTATCTCTCGCAATAACATTAGGCATGTTTAGCTCATATTCTGCTTTTCCAAATAACGCTTTAATAGAATCATTACCTACATCAATTGCTGCAATTCTACTTTTCCTCATATATTTTCATCCCTCTCCATTTACTAGTAATATTATATAACTAATATCTACCATTCACTAAATAATATAGTAGATGAGTTCGTTCTTCAATCATCCTAAAGTTGCGTTCGTGATTGTATACACGAACGTATACAAGGAAACATTCCGTAAACACCTTAACAAAGATATGTATACGAGTTTGTATACATGTACACGATTACGAAAACAAAAAGAATACATAAAGTTTTCTTGTGTACTCTATTGTATACATGTGAATTTAATATTTATAAGCACTTAAAATAGATAGAGAATATACTTCCCATCATGAAAAATGCTTTCTATAACGATTATTTTACTTCCATCGACAACTACCAAACAACTATAAATAATCACAATAGACTAGACCGAATGACAATAAAAAAATAGATCAATCGAAATAAAGTATACTAGATCGTTCTTCCAGTACACTTATTTATTTTAACTTTGACAATCAACGTTTCATAACACCATTAAAGTATTTTTTACTCCACCCTTTATTACAATTGAAGAATTATTTTTCACATTTAGGTCTTTCTTAAGGGCTGTTTACGCAAACTTTGTTATTTTTGCTCACAACCTAGAAGAAGCGTAAGGCCGGCGAGTAACCGCAGGAGCAGCTGAAGAGCCCGCAGGATGGTCCCCATAACACTGTGTTAGGTACTAAGTGTAAACTTAGCTACAAGAAAGATGCTCCAACATATAATTCTTCATAAGATCCCGGTTTACTAATGATAAAACCCTGTGCATAATCAAATTCTAATTTAGAAGACTTCCAATTGCTGACCAGTTTCAATACCGCTGCACAAATTTTAATGACATTATGTAAAGCATATTGATCATCGCCTGTACCATGATACTGTTTTTAAGGTAAGTTGCTACATCGTCAATAAACGATTTATCAATTTTTGGTAATTATTGATTAATATACATTATGAAAAACCTCATTTACTTATGATACGGTTCATTACGGTTGATTTTAAAAGCACGGTATACTTGTTCAACTAATATGAGCCTCATTAGTTGATGTGGATAAGTCATCTTAGAGAATGATAACTTCGAATTGGCTCGTTTCAGCACTGCATCACTTAATCCTACGGAACCACCTATGACAAAAGCAATTTTACTTTTCCCATAGGTTGCCAGGTCGTCAAGTTCTTTTGCTAGACGTTCTGACGTCCAAGCATTCCCCTCAATAGCCAAAGCGATCACATGAGTGTCCTGCCCGATCTTTGACAAAATCCGTTCTCCCTCTTTTACTTTCACTTGAATCATTTCATTGTTGCTCATATTTTCTGGTGCTTTCTCATCAGCAACCTCGATAATTTCAACATTTGCATATGCGGAAAGACGTTTCGTATATTCCTGAATCCCCTGTTTTAAATATTTTTCTTTTAGTTTACCCACAGTAAAAATCGATATATTCATATGTGTGTCCTTTCTTGAGTTAGTTATCCACAAAAGTTATCCACATATACACAACCCACTACCATTTTCTAGCTTAAACTAAGGTTTTCGTTCTAAATTCTTTGTGGACAACGAATTTTCAGTTAACTAAACACCTTTTTTCTTGGAATTTATAATAATAGATTAGACATCTTTTAAAATTAGCTTTATTCTTCGTTTTACTTCCAATACCATTCATTGGGAATAAATTACCTTTTAAGTATATCTTTCACCCTGTTGATAACCATGTGCATAACTCTACTTATACACATGTTTTCCACAGTGGTTTTTCTGATATGTTTGTAACTTATCGAATAACTTTCTTGACCATATAGGTTGAGGAATGTTCACAGATAAAACAGACTTTTTCGGTTTTTTCTTGTTCGGGAACTAAAGCTAATTCCGGGGGGAAACCCTCATCATCAATGGCTTCTTCTATTGCCTCTTCCACATGTTCTTTACAGCTAAATATCCACTCCATAAGCACAACTCCCCTCCTTTTTTGACTACCGCTTATCCCATGCGGACATAGGTTTCAGTATTGATAAACTATTTGTCCACATAACATGTGAATAACTTAGTTTCTTACCTCATTATCATGTTAAGCCAGGTTGATTTATTTTTAGTTTATTTTCTTATAAATTCCTACTTTATTCTTTTAAATCACCCATTCTGTTCTAGATACTATACTATCATCGGTCGTTCTAAACAAATACATAAAAAACAGGAGAGATAACTTCTTTATCCCTCCTGCATATAATTAAAACACTTGCTTATCTAATGTTAGCTTGACAGTCTGTTTCTCTCCTTCACGATAGAACGTGACGTCAATTGTTTCACCAATTTTTACATCTTTATATAAAAAGCTGCGAAGATCATGGGAATCATTTATTTCTTCATCATTTAGTCCCACAATAACATCACCTTCTTGCAGACCAGCATTAGCTGCTGGAGTGTTAGATTCAACACCTTCAACGTAAACACCGCCAGTAACATCTTCAGGAAGGTTTAATGTATCTTGCCAATGAAAGCTAGGGATCTCTTGTAAGGATCTAAGCAAAATACCCATTTGTGGACGCTGCACTTCTCCATATTGTTCAATATCAGCAATAACTGGAAGTGTAAGGCTTGAGGGGATTGCAAAACCTATCCCTTCCACCGAAGATTGAGCTATTTTCATTGAGTTAATCCCAATAACCTCACCCTGTATATTTAGTAAAGCACCACCGCTGTTACCAGGATTGATCGCTGCATCGGTTTGCAATACTTCCGCATTCCAATCTGGCTGACCATTTCCTGTTAAGTCGACAGGCAAACTACGTTCGATCGCGCTAATAATTCCTAATGTAACAGAACCTTCGAAAGATAATGGATTCCCTATTGCAATGGCAGGTTCCCCTGCACGGACTTCATCTGAATTACCAAATTCCGCTACTGTTTCTATGCCTTCTGAGTCAATCGTTAGCACTGCTAAATCAGTTAGCAAATCTTCTCCGATAAGTTCGGCTGGTACACGAGATCCATCGTTTAAAGTGACATCTAGTTCACTGGACCCTTCACCAGCCCCTTGAATTACATGTTGGTTTGTGACAACAAAAGCATTGTCTCCCTCTATCTTATAGATAACTCCGGAACCTGTGCCTTCACCGCCTTCAGCCCCAAATAGACCAGAAGATTGCTGCATATTCACTACTCCTACGACCGCATCTGACACGCGGTCAACTGCCTCAATTACTTCGGAGGTCGTTTGCAGACTTACCGTCTCCGTTTCTACACTCTCATCATCCGTATTTTCCTCAATAACCAAGTCACTATCAACTTCATTTGCATTCTTTAGCAACACTTCATATGGTAAAAAACCGTTATTTGCAAGAACAGGAACAGATAGTAAAACTAGCAATGCACCTAATACTGCACCAAAAAATCCAATAAGTCCTGCTCCTTTTACACCTTGCCGCTTCCTGCTACGAGTTTCTCTACCTGCTGAATGATCATCATAATACCCCATCTAACACCCTCCTCTATCTCTCATATGAGAAAAGTAATTCAAAATACAGTACTTAATTCAGATATCTAGCGTAAGATCATTTCAATAAATTACTAGTATTTTCGTCTATCATTCTGCTCAGTTTTGTTAATATTCCACATATCAATAGGATTTCCCAAGGCACGAAACGATAAACATCTGATTGAAAATAATGGCTGTTTTTCTTATCTTTGTTTCCTTAAAAAAATTAAAGTAGCATCAAGTAACTCCCGTTCCCGTTAAAATAAAATCTATAAGAATACAGTCAATGTAAAAGAGGTTTACATTTATAAAAAAAGAGTTAGACAACTTTTAATGGAGTTGGAATCGTTGGGTCCGTGTCAAAAAGCCTCACTTGTTTTCCTACCTCCACATCATATTCTTCCAACGTTTGTTGGACAGTCATTCTTGCAAGTTCCTTCATGTTGTTGTCCTTACTCAAATGAGCGAGATAAACATCTACATTGTTCGAGCCGACAATTTCTGCCAAGGCGATTCCAGCATCACTGTTTGAAACGTGTCCCTCATCACCTAGTATTCTTCGTTTCACTGTCCATGGATATCTCCCCATACGAAGCATATCTATATCGTGATTAGACTCGAATATAAAAGAATGAGAACCTTTTGATACTCCCATCATTCTATCACTTACATAGCCTGTATCCGTAAGCAAAGTCAATTTACGCCCTTCGTGTTGAAAAGAGAAAAACATCGGATCTGCAGCATCATGAGAGACTCCAAATGATTCTACATCTAAATCTCCAAATGTCTTAACTTCTCCCTGGTGAAAATGAAATTTTTGGTCAAGAGGAAGCGTTCCAAGCATGCCATCCATCGCTTGCCATGTTTTCTCGTTTGCGTAGATAGGTAAGTTGAAACGACGGGCAAAGATACCCGCCCCTTTAATATGATCACTATGTTCATGAGTGACAAGCAGCCCATCCAAATCAGATGGGGATATATTTATGTGCTTGAAGCACTCCTCTAATTTTTTTCCACTAAGACCTGCATCTATTAAAAGGCGCTGTTTCTCTGTCTCTACATAGATTGCATTTCCAGTGCTACCACTTGCTAGCACACTAAATTTTAAACTCATTCTCTCACCCACTCCAATTAACTAGTTGGTTCCACTTCTACTAAACCACCCTCTAACGCATCTACATAATACACCTGGTCTTTTGCTTTGATTCGCCAAACAGGTGCATACATTTGTGATTGCCTTTGTCCTTCGCCCAGATTGTAATTGTAATAACCCAATTCAGAGTCTTCAATGATTGTACCCACACTCAAGAGTGATGCATCTAATACCTGTTCAACCGCCTTGTAAAGAGACAATAACTCTTGTTTTCGGTCTTCCTCCTGATCTCTTATATTCATATATGTCTGCGTGTAAGATTCCACATTATTATCCTCGGAAATATCTAATATCAAGTGATGATTATCCCCTTCATAATCATCTATTTTACGCCCTTCATACGTTTGATAGAGTCCAATTTTACCTTCTTCTTCATTATAGACTGCAAAATCATATTCCTCTCCGTTATATACATGCCTAGTTAAGAACGCCTCTACACTTGCGTCTATATTAGCATCAACAATTTTGTACGGATTCTCAAGAACCGAATAAATAGTTGTACTATTAAGTAAATCTGCTTCTTGATCCTCGAGATTTTCCTCAAGAAAAGACTCATCAAACGTACGATAGGTGCCAGAGATAGGAGCACCTTGTACCGTCTCCTCAGGATTATCATCGATAATTTCAACACGTTGCTGGATAAGCCGCTCTTGCAACGATGATGCTTCCGGCGCCACACTATAGTTTTGCGTTTCTTTTTCATAAAGTTGATATCCTAAAAATGCATTTAAGCATAAGAAAGTGATAATGAAAATTGTTTTTGCCTTACTCCAATCCATTTTCCATCTCCTCGCTATTCATATCAAGCCGTGTCCATCTTCCATTTTGTGTCTCTACATACCATGCAGGACGAAAAGTAACAAATGAGCGATGTCTTGTCATATAATATCCAACGCGAATATCTTCGACTGTTTCTAGGTTGTACCACTCTTCTTCCTCAAGTTGATGATCTACCTCATGAATAGAAGGCATCTCAACTGTATCTTCAAACGTTGCACTATCGAGTTTAAATATTGGTCGATCATACTCACTTATTTGGCCGCCTGAACGAGCTAGGCGCATCGTATAGTATTCTGCGCTTCTATTCGAACCAAACACTGGGATTCCATCTACGTGTAACCGAAAAGAGATTTCATTACTGTCCATGAACTGTTCTAATTCACCGATGTAATATTCATCCGTCCATCCATCATGTCCATTAATAAAATCTACAGCTGTCTCTAATAAAGACTCTTCCTCTGATATCGGACTCCCAACCACACCAGGTCGCACATAATTAATTAAATTCTCGCTATCTTGAATTTCCATCATACGATTACCATCTGTATAAGAATCAGTTTGGCTCCCTAATGGGGACCGATCGACATATTCCGGATCAGTAAAAAGAGCTTGAATAAAGGAAGCAATCGGCAGATCTGCCGTTTCATACGTATATTCCTTTAGTGTAAAAGGTTGTGTCGGAACATAGATAACTTGCTGAAAGGCATCGTCCATACTATCATCATTTAAGATTCGTTTTTCTACTGGAATCTGATACTCTTCACTTTCCTCATACATCTGCTCTAATTGATCTATTGTTAAAGATGCAATGTCAAAATTATAAATAACTTCAAGTTCTGTAGAGATTAATTGAAGTATCACAGAAGATCCCTCACCCGAAGAATCTTCAAGAAGAATGACTCGATCAATTTGATCTAATTCCTCTGGGAGTATGTTTTCATCTACATTAAATAAATCAGATATCCATTCATGTTTAATCGCTTCACTGAAAACAAGTTCTAGCCCATTTAAAGTCTGATCTAACGAAGGAGCATCTTCACTACTGCCACTCTCAAAGTATTCTAATTCAAGCTCAGAGAGGAACTCCATAAAAGCAGGATAATGACCTTCAATAGGTTGGATCCAAGAGATATCCTCTTGATTATGAATTAATATCTCTTTTGGCGATATAACTTCATTTATCGAACGTGACTCACCGATTTCCTCACTTTGGACATAATCAATATCAATATCCTCTAAATTATCGTATTCAGGTTGGTAAGACAAAATAAACCATGTTAAAGTCATACTAGTCAAGACAAGGAACCAAAGAACCACTGTTTTGATATTTTCAATCATGGTCAAATTCCCTCCTCATCGTCATACGGCAAACTAAAGGAGAATGTCGTTCCTTTACCCCAGTCACTGCTTACCCAAATGTTTCCACCATGGGTCATTGCAATTTCTTTTGCAATTGCTAAACCAAGACCAGTGCCGCCAAGATTCCTCGATCGTGCTTTATCTACACGGTAGAAACGATCAAATACATGAGGAATATTTTCTTTCGGGATACCAACACCTTCATCCTTCACACTAATAACAATACGTTCTTTTTCGGGTTTCACTGACACAGTAATCGTTCCACCTTGCGGGGAATATTTTACTGCGTTAGAAATGATATTATCCATAAGCTGGGTCAACTTATCACGGTCACCTTTTATTGCGTACAACTTTTCAGGTATTTTTCGTTTAAATTGAATAGCTTCATTTTTGGTAACCATTTCAAAGCGATCAATAATTTGATCAACAAAACTTGTAACGTTAATACTCGTTGTAATCATTTGATAGTCTTTACTATCCATTTTTGTTAGTTGCAATAAATCATTCACAAGACGAATCATTCTTTCCGTCTCATTCGATGTTACTTGAAGGAACTGAGGAGCAATTTCAGGGTCATCCATTGCTCCGTCTACTAATGCTTCTAAATAGCTTTTCATAGAAGTTAGAGGTGTTCTGAGTTCGTGGGACACATTTGCCACAAATTCTCTGCGATCTTCCTCAATTCGTTCTTGTTCCGTTACATCATGTAGGACTGCAATTAACCCGTTTTCCATGCCATTTTCTTTTGCAATCACAGAAAAATGAGCTTCTAGAATCGTTTCTTCTTTCTCAATATCAAAATCTAGTAAAATTGGATCTGTAATACCGTAGAGATCTTCTAATTTCATAAAATTATCGAGATTGAGTATCTTTGTAATTTCCACGCTTATTACGTCTTCTTGTTGTTGATTTAACATTTCCTCTGCCCGACGATTCATCAGTATAATATGACCCTTTTTATCCGTAGCTATAACCCCATCTGTCATATGTGTGAGTACCGATGAAAGCTTTCTTCTTTCACCCTCCGTAGAAGCATTAGCCTCCTGTAAACTATTGGCTAGTTCGTTAAAGCTAGTGGCCAATTGTCCAATTTCATCGTCCCCATAGACGACAACATTCCGGGAATAGTCTCCCGTACCCATTACTACCGATTGTCTTCTCATGTCAACAATTGGACGTGTAATTGTGCGAGAAAGTATTGTTCCAAGTGCTGCGGTTAAAAAAAGCGCAATAATAGTTCCAGTAAGGAAAATTTGTTTTATTTCCTCCATCTGTTCATAGATCTCCTCCATAGGAGCTTCTATATAGATGGCACCAATTATCTGATCTTCATCTTTTATTGGAGTAGCTAATACTCGCATACGGCGGTAAGTATTAGGCTCGAGCATCGGTTGGTCAAATTCGATATCCAACAAAGCACGTTTCACTCGGTAGTCCGTTGTTCGTTGTCCGATATATTTATGGTGTGCACGGTTAGTAGCCGTCACCACCGTTTCATTTTCATCAATCACTTGAATATTTGCGGCATTTTCCATTCTGAAAAACTCAGATAACAATCCGTCAATTCTCTGCCTAAGTGTAGGACCGTCTTCATCGTCGGTCTCTTCATCTCTCAGCATTTCCTGTGCAATATTATACTCTAGAAGAACGGTACGCTCATCTAATGTATCGTAGAAATTAGCTACGAGATGGTCTTCTAATTGACGTGTAAAATACACCCCAATTACTTGCATGGCAATCATAATCAATAGCACGTAGATGATGACAATCTTTACATGAATTGATTTATAGAAACGAATTTTTTTCATTCTTAGTTCTCCTGGTCGCCTTGGCGGAGATAATAACCTACTCCCCGTCTAGTCACAATCCAAGCTGGGTTACTAGGATTATCTTCTACCTTTTCACGAAGTCTACGAACAGTAACATCCACTGTTCTTACATCTCCGAAATAGTCATAGCCCCATACCGATTGAAGGAGGTGTTCCCTTGTCATCACTTGTCCAATATGTCGAGCTAAGTAGTAGATAAGTTCAAATTCCCGATGAGTCAGTTCTACTGGCAGATCCCTTTTAGTAACAAGATAAGCCTCTGGTTGAATGAGTAAAGGACCGATTTTAATATTCTTATTTTCTTCTTCCGGTTCTTGTGACTTTTGGTTCCTGCGTAAGTTTGCTTTGACTCTTGCAATTAATTCCCTAGTACTAAAAGGCTTGGTGACATAATCGTCCGCACCTAGTTCCAACCCTAGTACTTTATCGATTTCAGAATCTTTTGCTGTTAACATGATAATTGGCATATCATATGTTTTCCGTACTTCTCTACAAACTTCCATTCCATCTCTATAAGGAAGCATAATGTCTAAAAGAATCAGATTTGGCACGTATTCCTTTACCTTTTCTACAGCCTCGTTACCATCATAAGCACACACAACATCAAATCCATCTTTCTCCAGACCAAACTTTATAATATCCGCTATCGGCTTTTCGTCATCTACCACTAGAATTCTTTGCTTGTCCACTATTAGATCAACTCCCATTTATCTTTCACTCTCTCTATTCTATCACATTAAAAATATAGATCACTAGCTTCAACTTTAGAAGTAGGGTCACTTCCAACTGGTAAAATTACCATCTTCTCTTTTACAAGGTTAACAGTTTTTATAATTCATATTTCATGAACTACTTCATTCTAAAACATGAACTGTTTTTAAGAACCGACATATCCGGGCGGAAATTACAAGGAGCTTGAGTATTTCTTGTCTGCGGAAAGCATCCGCTTAGAGCTAATTGAAGTAGTCTTATATCCATGTACAAGAAAACACTCAAACCTAACCTTCCCCCGATTAATATCAATTATTTCCCTGGAAATTAATTTCTTCACTTTTCGACATTTTTCATATTTCAAAAACTACCTTGTACCATGCATTCTGTCTTCCAGGGTTACACGTAAGTTTTAAACACAAAAAAACTTATCCCTATTTGGATAAGTGACATTTTCTCATATAGAAGTACTACTGGTGCTGGCCAGAGGACTTGAACCCCCAACCTACTGATTACAAGTCAGTTGCTCTACCAATTGAGCTAGGCCAGCACTTTAAAAAAGTGGTGGCTCAGGACAGAATCGAACTGCCGACACATGGATTTTCAGTCCATTGCTCTACCGACTGAGCTACTGAGCCAAAGATTGGTTTGAGAAGATTAATTCTGAATTTATCATTAGAGATAAATTAATATGGCGGTCCCGACGGGATTCGAACCCGCGATCTCCTGCGTGACAGGCAGGCATGTTAACCGCTACACCACGGGACCGCATCAATATATTTATGTAAAATTGGTTTTTTCTTGGGTTTTTAAGCAAAAAAAATAATTGGTTGCGGGGGGCGGATTTGAACCACCGACCTTTGGGTTATGAGCCCAACGAGCTACCAGACTGCTCCACCCCGCGACAATATTAAAGTGTTTATTACTTCTTTACCCTTGTCCTATTAGTATGAGGGACAACAGAATTAATTATACCTAAAACTATTTAAAATGTCAATAGTTTTTTTGGTGACCCGTACGGGATTCGAACCCGTGATACCGCCGTGAAAGGGCGGTGTCTTAACCGCTTGACCAACGGGCCATAAACTTTATTTAAAAATGGTGAGCCATGAAGGACTCGAACCTTCGACCCTCTGATTAAAAGTCAGATGCTCTACCAACTGAGCTAATGGCTCTTCATCTGATGGCTAAAGCATGAGGATCTTTAGATCATACTTGCCTTGCAACTGAAGTATACGCTTTTGGCGACAAGAATTATCTTATCACTATTATTCTAATGATGCAACATGTTTTATAAATTTTTTTATATTTCTTTTGATCATGTAGACTTATTTAACTTTAACAGCAACATAGAGTAGATTCGGGTCACTATGTTCTAAGAAAAGCAACAATACCTAAAGTTTTATGAATTATAAAGTAAATAACTCTTATTTCTCTTTCATTTAGTTATTACTATTGATAATCTAGTAGCATCATAGTTTAGGAGTTGGAGTGAAAAAATGAATTTTGTTGCGCTTGATTTTGAAACTGCTTCAAGAGAAAAGGGTAGTGTTTGTGCTATCGGTATGGTGCGCGTAGTCAATGATGAAATAGTAGACGAAAAATACGCGCTCATACGTCCTCAAAACCCTTATTTCGATCCTTATTTTGAGCAAGTCCATGGCATAACATGGGACGACGTCAAAGAAGAACCGACATTCGATCAACTTTGGCCAGAACTATCTGGTTACTTTCACAACAATCTCATTGTGGCTCATAATGCAGCTTTTGATATTAATGTTTTAAGAAACGTGCTTGACCACTATAGCATTCCCTACCCAATGATGAAATATAACTGTACTGTTAGTATCGCCAAAAAAACTTGGCCGGAATTTATCAATCATAAACTAAACACGATAGCTTACCATTTCGATATGGATTTCGAGCACCATCACGCATTGGAGGACGCACGTGTTGCCGCTCATATTATATTAAAAGCATCCGAAATATATAATGCGTTTGATGAGGAGACATTTCTACAAAGGCTTGATCTGTGTCACGGTATTATTTCAGAGGAAGCATGTATAACCCCTGGTATGAATAAAAAGAAACAAAGATCTATGAAGAAAAATCTAAGCAAAAAGGGAAGCTAATTTTCTTTTTGCTTTTTTTTATTAAAATTTATAATCTTGAATAGAAAAGATGTTTTAAAACACAAGAGCACCGAAAAAGTCAAACTCGACTTTTCGGTGCTCTTGTTCATCTATAAGTAAAACCTTTAGCTAGAATTCCACATTTTTTAATGACCTCTTAAAACTAGGCCCTTCTAAGACTCTTGGTTACGCAAATACACCACGAACGAGATTTGTTTGGTTTCTATCAGGTCCAACTGAAAAGATCGTCAGTGGAATGCCTGTGAGCTGTGAAATGCGTTCAATATAAAAGAGGGCGTTCCTAGGTAAATCATGAAGCGACTTCACACCTGTGATGTCCTCTGACCAACCTGGAAGTTCTTCGTACACTGGTTCACATTCAGCTAACACTTTAAGGCTCGCAGGGAACTCTTCCATCAATTCACCACGATACTTATATGCAACACAAATTTTCAATGTTTCGATACCTGTTAATACATCAATAGAGTTTAATGACAGGTCGGTAATCCCACTCACTCGGCGAGCATGGCGAACGACTACACTGTCAAACCAACCCACTCGTCTTGGACGACCGGTAGTTGTGCCGTATTCGTTTCCGACTTCACGGATCTTATCGCCAATTTCATTCTTCAGCTCTGTTGGGAATGGACCATCACCTACTCGAGTAGTATAAGCTTTAGACACTCCTACTACATGATTGATTCTAGATGGACCTACACCTGAACCGATAGCAACTCCACCTGCAATTGGATTCGATGAGGTTACAAAAGGATATGTCCCTTGGTCGATATCAAGCATTACTCCTTGTGCACCTTCAAAAAGCACACGTTTTCCTGCATCTAAACCATCATTCAAGATAACGGAAGTATCTGCCACATAGTCCGCAAACTGCTGGCCATATTCGTAGTACTCCTCTAAAATATCTTCCATTTTAAAGCCATCTACTTCATACACTTTTTCAAACAAACGATTCTTTTCATGCAAGTTGACCTTTAGCTTTTCTTCGAAGGTTTCTTTATCTAATAAATCAACAATACGAATTCCAACTCGAGCTGCTTTGTCCATGTAAGCAGGACCTATTCCTTTACGAGTTGTTCCGATTTTGTTTTCGCCCTTGCTTTCTTCTTCTACGATATCAAGCTTCAAATGATACGGTAAAATAACATGTGCACGGTTACTAATACGAAGGTTACTCGTATCTACTCCCATATCATGCAAATATTTAAGTTCCTCAACCAAAGCCTTAGGATCAATAACCATGCCATTACCAATAACACACGTTTTGTCCTTATAGAAAATACCCGATGGAATTAGATGAAGCTTATATTTTGTACCTCCGAATACAATCGTATGTCCGGCATTATTTCCACCTTGATAACGAGCAATTAACTCTGCTTGTTCAGATAAATAATCAGTAATTTTTCCTTTTCCTTCGTCTCCCCATTGCGTTCCTACAACTACGACAGATGGCATTAATCGAGCACCTCCAGGTTTTTTTAACACATTCGCCTTGCTTTCATTCAATAAAAACTATTTTCTGTTACTAGTCCTTGATCTTGAATTACTATTCTATAGTTATTGTATTGGTTAACTTATTTGCCATCGTTATTTTATCAGTTCCACCCCTAGTCAGTCAACTTTTTTCCGAACATTAACGAAAGTAAATCTATTTTTGTTCGTTAATTGTTGCTGATTTCTCGTTAATTGCCCAATTTCCCCCTTCATACCATCCCATATAACAAGACTTGTTAGTGTATGTAACAAACCTGTTATCTATAAGAAAAATGAGCATTAGTTCTGTAATACTGTTTTTTAAAACCATTTTTACATTCATTGAAACTCTTCCACGGGCAGATAGCATATGAAATCCAGTCTCCGGGATTTACATATGTTTACTTCTTTTTGAAGTTTCTCTATTTATGATTTCCTCTTTTTTCAGAAACAACAACGTTTATAAAAACAAAGCCCTAAAAAAAAGAGGCATCTCTGCCTCTTTTCTAGGATGGTACTCCGCTTTCTTCATAACGCCGTTCTAAATTAACGAACTTATTATATTCTTTTACGAAAGCAAGCTCTACGGTGCCTACCGGACCATTACGTTGTTTAGCTATAATTATTTCTATAATATCCTTTTGCTCCGATTCCTGATCATAATAATCATCACGATAGAGGAACGCAACAATATCCGCGTCCTGCTCAATACTCCCTGATTCCCGGATATCGGACATCATTGGACGCTTGTCCTGTCTTTGCTCCACGCCACGAGAAAGCTGGGATAAAGCAATAACTGGCACTTCCAACTCACGGGCAAGTCCTTTTAATTCTCGCGATATTTCTGATACTTCCTGTTGACGTCCTTCGCCACTTCGGGAATCGCCTGCTATTAGTTGTAAATAGTCTATCATAATCATTCCTAAACCACGTTCTTGCTTTAAACGCCGACATTTAGAGCGAATATCCTTCACTTTTATTCCCGGTGTATCATCAATATATATTCCAGCCTTTGAGAGGCTTCCCATCGCCATTGTCAAACGTTGCCAATCTTCATCTTCTAGTTTACCAGTTCGAAGTCTTTGTGCATCTATATTTCCTTCTGCACACAACATACGCATGACGAGCTGATCGGCTCCCATCTCCAAACTGAATATCGCTACATTTTCATCTGTTTTTGTTGCAACGTTTTGCGAAATATTTAGAGCAAAAGCTGTTTTCCCCACAGAAGGTCTTGCTGCCACTATAATTAAATCATTTTTCTGAAAACCGGCAGTAATACGATCTAACTCAGAGAAGCCTGATGGGATTCCTGTAACATCTCCAGTAGCATTTTGAAGCATTTCAATTTTATCAAATGCTTCGACTAACACGTCTTTTATTTCTACGAATTCCCCTGCATTCTTTTTTTGTGACACTTCGAGGATCGATTTTTCTGCATCATTTAAAATAGCATCAACATCTTCATCTGCTGCGTATCCCTCTGCAGTAATGTTAGTCGCTACACGAATAAGTCTTCTTAGTAATGATTTTTCTTCTACGATCTCACTATAGTAGTGGACATTCGCAGCAGTTGGTACTGCGTTTGCCAGGTCACTTAAATAAGACACACCGCCAATTTCTTCGAGCCAGTTTTTCGTCTGTAATTCCGATGTCACAGTAACTAAATCCACAGGTTCTCCTTTAGAAGAGAGAAGTAACATGACTGTAAAAATACGTTCATGTGCTGCACGATAAAAGTCTTCCGGATTTAAACGTTCAGAGGCGGTGATGAGGGCTTGATCTTCAATGAAGATTGCTCCCAACACCGCCTGCTCGGCTTCGATATTTTGCGGTGGTGTGCGATCGGCAATTAAGTCATTCATGACCCACTTCCCTCATTTCCCGCTTGGAATAGTTTATTCTTCCGTGACATGCACCTTCACCGTCGCCATTACTTTGGGATGAACTTTTACTTGAACGTTCGTATACCCTAATGCGCGTATCGGTTCATTCATTTCTATTTTACGCTTATCAACTTTGAGATCCATCTTCTTTAAATGTTCAGCGATTTGTTTGCTGGTCACGGCACCGAATAGACGTCCATTTTCTCCGGCCTTTGTAGTGACTTCTATCGTGAGTTTCTCGATTTCTTCTTTGAATTTTTCGGCATTTTCAAGTTCCTTTTCTACTTGACGATCTTCACTTTCCTGCTTTTTCTCTAGTGACTTCATATTACCTTTATTAGCTTCTACTGCAAGATTATTTTTCAATAGATAGTTTCTTGCATAACCTTCAGAAACATTTTTCACATCACCTTTTGTACCTTTTCCTTTTACGTCCTCTAGAAAGATAACTTTCATGTTGTTTGTCCCCCTTTGAAGTACTCATCAATTTTTGTTTTCAACGTTTCTTCTACTTCCTCAATCGTCATACCATCAACTTGTGTCGCAGCATTCGTTAAATGGCCTCCACCGTTCATACTTTCCATAATTACTTGCACATTTACTTCACCAAGTGACCTAGCGCTAATACTCACGCGGCCATCATCAATTCGGGAAATAACAAAGGAAGCAACGATATCATTCATTGTTAATAATGTATCAGCTGCCTGCGCAATAAGGACTTGGCCGTATGCTTCTCCTGCATACCCAGTCGCAATAGCCATGCCGCCTGTGTAAATATGTGCTTGCTCAACAAGTTTGGAACGTTTAACGTACTGATCCAAGTCCTCTTTCAGAAGTTTTTGCACGAGCGTCGTGTCTGCTCCTTTACTTCGCAAGTAAGATGCTGCATCAAACGTTCTTGATCCTGTTCGAATTGCAAAGCTTTTCGTATCCACAATGATTCCTGCTAAGAGCGCGGTTGCTTCCAAGACATCTAAATTCGGATGACTTGGTTGATATTCAAGTAACTCTGTGACTAGTTCAGCTGTCGATGATGCATATGGTTCCATATAAACAAGTACAGCATCATTTATAAAATCTTCACCGCGTCTATGGTGATCGATCACAATGGTTCGATCCATTTTTTCCAAGAGCTTAGGTTCTTGTACCAGAGAAGGTTTATGGGTATCAACAACAATAAGCAACGTGTCGTCTGTCGCTTCCTCATTTGCTTCCTCCGGTGTAATAAACTGAGCCCATAAGTCATCATGCTCTTGAATCTCTCCCAGTAATTTATGAACACTTTGGTTAACTTCGTCCGGGTCTAATATAATAAATCCGTCTTTCCCATTCGTTTCCGCAATTTTTAACATCCCAATTGCCGCGCCAATAGAATCCATATCCGGGTTTTTATGCCCCATTATAAAGACTTTATCACTTTCATTAATAAAGTCCCTAATAGCATGTGAAATGACCCTGGCCCGGACTCTTGTTCGTTTTTCCATCGCGCTTGATCTTCCACCATAGAAACGACCTTTACCCGTTTTCTCCTTGATGGCAACCTGGTCGCCGCCACGTCCCAGAGCCAAATCTAAACTTGACTGCGCTAACGTTCCAAGTTCTCTTAAAGATGTCTCGCGGCTTCCTATTCCAATGCTCAGCGTCAATGACACCTTTTCTTTACCGGTCCTGTCTCTAATTTCATCTAAAACCGTGAATCTGTTTTCTTCTAAAGCTGCAAGAGCTTGCTCATTAAAGACAGCAATAAACCGGTCCGAAGCTGTTCTTCGAATAAAGACATCATATTCCTTTGACCATCTATTTAACGTGTCCGTCACATGTGTGAGTAATTTACTTCTTACCTGGTCATCCATCCCTTGAGTCACTTCATCATAATTATCGAGATAAATATGTGCGATAACTGTTTTCTCTTTCTCAAATAACTCTTTAAACGCTTGTTCTTCCGTGACATTAAGAAAATAGAGTAGTCTTTCGTCTGGTTCATGAAATACGCGATAATTTTGATCATTAATAGAAATGATAAAACGTTTTTTTTCATCATTCACTTGTTTTAATAGATCTTCTGTGAAAACAGTAATAGAACCCCCTACTACATCCTTATCGATAAGTTTTGTTAAATAGGGGTTAATCCATTGTACATATCTATTTTCATTATAGAGAAGAATACCTATCGGTAATTTTGTTACTGCAGCTTCTCCAGCTTTGTTGACTCGATAGGTAAGCGTAGAGATGTAATCTGCTAGTTCTTCTACAAAATGTTTTCTGGCACGTATAATTAAAAATAAAACAACACCAATGCTCATTAAGCCTAGAAGACCCCATTGCCATTGGTAATATGTTAATATCCCGGTAAACAGCACAGAAACGCTTAACAGCGCCATTACATGATAACCATGCCATCGTTTTAACAGGAATTTCGGCATTATCCACAACTCCTATTTCTGCGAGTTCATTCGCTTTCTTAAGTCAAAACCTAAGTCAATTATACCTAAGATCCTTATGATATGAAGGAAAAATGGTAAAAGAAACGACATTACCACCACTATGATAGGAAATACAAGCCCTTTGCCTTTGTAATGAAAATAGAAAAATACGAGTGCAAAACCTTGAATAATCATGATCATTTCTAAAACTGGTGATAAATTAGATACTGCAGTATACAGTGCAGTCCCTTCTTCTATTCCTCCGAACATAAAAAGATACGTGATTAAATAATACCATATAAATGCCTTAGGAAATCCCCAATCTCTAAAAGGAGGAAACCTTGAAATATCTTCCCCTTTTTTTCTCAGGATAAAGGATGCAATTACTTGAACAGTAAAGGCGAATCCGACACCAATCATAACCATTAGTGATGGTGCAATCACCGATAATGAATCTACAAAATCATAAAACGTCTGAAGTGCATCTTCCTCGGCCTCTCCAAGTAGCGGCATCATTTGTTCCGTCATTTCCACAGACTCTAACATGACAGCTTGCATTTCCGCAACAGGATCTACATTTAAAATTAAAACTGCAGCAATAAAAATAAATACGATCGCCACAACATAGCTTAACGCACCTCCCACTAATACAGCAAATGCCTCTTTTTTCCTTCTGTATAGTTCTCCAATAATAACACCACTTGGAAGAAAAAATACTCCAATTGGTAATGCTGATGGCCCCAAAAGGATAAAGAGAATTGAAAAAGCTATCAGTGCTAAACTTATCCCTGCTTTAAGTTCATATTTGAATGTAAAATAAATAAACGGTATAGATAAAAAGAAAAAGGCGGCTAAACCTAGAACCGGAATCCACAGTGCAAACACTGTAAGTATTAAAAACAGGCCTAGACACAATCCCCCTTCTCGTAATAAATTCGAACGGTCCATGTAATTCGTTCCCTCATTTCAGTAATTCTTTCAACACTGCTCTCTATTTTATCATGCTTCTTCTAGAAAACCTAAGTAAAAACCTGTTAAAAGCCAATGATTTATTCCAGCTTCATGCAAGATTAATCATGACATTAACTCAACTTCACCTAAAAAAAAGCAACCAAAATGTTTGGTCGCTTCTCCAGTGTTTATTTTGTTATGTCAAGAATTTTAGCGGTTAATCTTGTGAATTAACTCTTTATTTACCTTTAAGCTTTCCAAATATTCCTTTTCACGTTTTTGTTCTACTTCGATTTTTTTATCCAAACTTTTTTTATATACTTCGTGACCAAATCCATGGGCTAGATGGAGGCTTTTCTCCATCTGCTCAGTTATTTCTTTTTTATCATCACTCATCTACTATCTTTCCTTTCATACCTTTGTGTAAGTTCAGCTCTTTAAAGCAGGTATAGATACTTATTTCACGAAATACCTATTCCAAAACATTGAATTTAATTTAGACAACTCTAGATAGCGATTAATTCATTCCTAAACCGTTTGCTTTCCCCGGACAAACACTTCAAACATAAGAATCCGAGACTCTCTATCTGCACTTCACTTAATTTTTATATATTAAAAAAAACGGCATAGCCGTCTTACTTTAATGCAAAAGAAGCTGCTTTCTTAACCTTAGATTATTCTAATTACGTAAATTTATTGCTTTGTTATCACCGAAGGTTGTTTGGAAAGAAACAACGGTCTCTAACAGAATACCAGATTCAGCCTTAAAACATCGTTCCAATACAAAAAGGCCTTTCAGTAGCATAAAATACTACTGAAAGGCCTTCTAATCTAAAACTATTCCGTAACGAACGGCAATAATGCCATTGTACGAGAGCGCTTAACTGCGCGAGTTAATTGACGCTGATATTTTGCAGAAGTTCCAGTTACTCGGCGAGGAAGAATTTTCCCACGCTCAGAGATAAACTTTCTTAGCAAATCTAAATCTTTATAGTCAATTTTTGTAATCTTATTTACTGTAAAGTAACATACTTTACGACGCTTTGGACGACCACGACGTGCCATGCGTATCCCTCCTTTTATATTTTTCCCCGATTTACAATCGGTTTAAAAGGGCAGGTCATCATCATTAATGTCGATCGGCTTACCATCACTGGCAAATGGATCATCATTTGAACCTGATTGATTTCCTTGACCACTTTTATTTCCTTGACCAAAACCTTGCTGCCCAGATCCTTGGTTCGGATTTCCCTGATAACCGCTGTTATCATTTTGCTGCCCATAATTGCTTTGGTCCGCACCTTGTCCAGCATTTTGGTTTCCGCCACCTCCAGATCCTCCAGAACCGCGAGGCTCTAAGAATTGAACGCTATCGGCTACCACTTCTGTCATGAAAATACGTCGCCCTTCACTGTTGTCAAAGTTTCTTGTTTGTAACCTACCGTCAACGCCTGCTAAACTTCCTTTTTTAAGATAGTTAGCTACATTTTCAGCTGGTTTTCTCCAAACCACAACATTAATGAAATCGGCTTCCTTATTTCCCTGTGTGTTTGTGAAAGGGCGATTTACAGCTAAAGTAAAAGATGTAACAGCAATTCCGTTGGCTGTGTAACGTAGTTCTGGGTCTTTTGTTAAGCGTCCAACTAAGACAACGCGGTTTATCATCCGAATTCCTCCCCGGAATGGTTTCAATCTATTATCATTTTAAATTAGTCATCTTCACGAACGATAAGAGAACGTAAGATGTTATCGTTAATGGAACTTAAACGGTTGAATTCGTCAAGCGCTTGCTTCTCAGCGTTCAATTTTACGAGAACGTAGTAGCCTTCTGTGAAATCCTCGATTTCATAAGCAAGACGTTTCTTACCCATTTCCTTCGTTTCATTCAATTCTGCGCCGTTGTCCGTCAATACCTTGTTAAATCGTTCAACAATTTCTTTTGTTGCCGCTTCTTCCAAGTTAGGACGTACGATGTACATAATTTCATAATTGCGCATTTCTGTCACCTCCTTTTGGTCTAGGCCCTCTTCCTATAGAAAAGAGCAAGGAGCAAGCATTTATTTCCTTTTGCTCGCAAGAATATAGTATATCAGATATAAGAGTACGAAACAAGTAGCGTTTTACTATTCTTTAGAAACATCTAGAACATCCAGAAAACAAAGAAAAGATAGCCGGGTTCGAGTACCCCCACTATCCTCTTCCTAATTTATACATTAAAACGGAAATGAACGACATCTCCATCTTTTACAACGTACTCTTTACCTTCCAATCTTACTTTTCCATTCTCTTTCGCAGTGCTCATGGATCCAGCGTTTACTAGGTCCTCATAAGAAACCACTTCAGCGCGAATGAAACCTCGCTCGAAGTCTGTATGAATGACTCCTGCTGCCTGAGGTGCTTTCGTTCCATGAAGAATTGTCCAAGCTCTTACTTCTTGTTTCCCCGCTGTAAAATATGTTTCTAATCCCAGTAAATTGTACGCAGCTTTAATTAACTGGTCTAATCCTGATTCTTCAATTCCTAAGTCCTGTAAGAATTCTTCTTTTTCATCGCCATCCAACTCAGCAATTTCAGACTCTATTTTTGCACATACAACAATCACTTCGGAGTTTTCTTCTTTGGCAAAGTCCATTACCTTTTTCACATTTGGGTTACCAGAAACATCTAACAGCTCATCTTCACTCACATTTGCTGCATATAATACTGGTTTCCATGTTAATAGATGCAAACCTTTTACGATTTTTTGTTGGTCTGTCGTAAATTCCACACTTCGAGCCGGCTTTTCTTCTTCAAAAGCATCTCGAAGCTTCGAAAGGATTTCATATTCAACAACAGCATCTTTATCTTTTTGTCTAGCCAACTTTTCGACCTTACCAATACGTTTGTCCACCGCTTCCATATCAGCTAGAATTAATTCGAGATTTATCACTTCAATATCGCGAATTGGATCCACACTGCCAGACACGTGTGTAATATTGTCATCATTAAAGCAGCGTACAACATGAGAAATGGCATCTACTTGACGAATATGAGATAGGAACTTATTCCCTAACCCTTCCCCTTTACTGGCACCTTCCACAATTCCGGCAATATCCGTGAATTCAAAAGCTGTCGGAACCGTTTTATCAGGTGTAACCATTTCTGTTAGCTTATCCAGTCTTGGGTCTGGGACTTCTACAATCCCTACATTCGGATCAATCGTACAGAACGGGTAATTTGCTGATTCTGCTCCAGCCTGTGTAATTGCATTAAATAACGTGGATTTACCTACGTTTGGTAGTCCCACGATTCCTGTTGTTAAAGCCATACATCATACTCCTTTTATTGGAAGTTCACTAAGTGACGGAAACATGCATCATACGTGTCTCCGATTATTGAACACAATTTTTATTTCAATGATTTCTTCTCGTCCAAAACTACATCCTTATTAATTATAGAGATTTATATGAAAAAGCGCAAGAGTATCAGTTATCGAGTAGAAGCGATTTAAATACTAATAAAATAGAGACTCCCGCATCAAGCGAAAATCTCTATCATCATAACTGCTCTTTCGTTTCAAGAACTTTTTTAATCTTTTTAGAAAACTCTTTCCTTGGGATCATTACACTATGTTCACAGCCAAGACACTTTATTCTAATGTCCATTCCCATTCGAATAATCTGCCAGCGATTTACTCCACATGGGTGTTGCTTTTTCATTTCTACAACATCGTGCAATGCGAATGGCGTGTCTTTCATATCTTTCACACTCCTGTTTCCATTGGTTGTCCCCTATTATACACCAACTTTATTTTCAAGTGTTATCAAACTTATGGATAATTGGGTAAAGCATAATTGATGCTAGTATATAAAGGTTTAATAACCCATATAAAGGGTAAAGTATTCCAACTAATTTTGAAAATCCGAAGGTTGTTAAAGGCATCATTAGGATTGACAGGACTAATGCCAGCGCCCAAAATGGTATCTTTATTAAAGGTTGAAGTCTTGTACACAATCCGAGCATACCCGAGGCAGCTGTAGTAAATATTGCAGCCCACAGCAATCCCGACATAACCAGAACCATGAAATACGGATAATTTTTCAAAATAGCGAATAATGGTATTTCATAAATCATTACCTCTTGCGCTACTTGTATTAACGATTGATTATAAAGATAAGAGATGACCCCTAGCGTACTGGCACTCCCTATACTTGCAATCCATATCTCACCACGATGTTTTATTTTTGAACCAATAGCACCTAATACTGCTATCAAAGGTAATATATTTAAAGCGGTAAATGTAAATGCAGATGGCCAATTTGCCTGCTTTGTCCACTCAAATCCCATATCCCATCCTACGCTTTTTTGAAAAACTAGAAGAGTAGTCACTAAGAAAAAAATGAGCAATGGAATAATGAGCGCATTTATGGATGTCATTCCATTGATGCCCCATATAAAAAGTAGTACTAAAAGAAAAGCCAGAATCATTACCCCATACCAATAAGAAACATGTAATACTTCTAAAGTTGCACCTCCGCCAGCCATCATAATGACTGTCGTGGAAAATAAGTACAGGATAATCATTCCATCATACAGTTTGGTCAGTTTCTTACCCATCAATTGCTCTAATATTGGTAAATAATGCTCGGAACCATGATTTTGACTAATCGTCATAATTACAAAAGTACACGTAAAGAATAATACTGTGAATAAAAGTATTGCTAGTCCACTTTCGTATCCAAAAAATTGCCATAATTCTCTACCTGATGCATATCCTGCCCCAATCATCGTTCCAATAATAAGAAACATCCATTTAATCCCGGCTTTCCACAAAACAATCCCTCATTTCAATCTTTTGACGTATAGATCCATGTTTTGATCCGTATACTGTTACTACTATTTTTGAAATGAGGGTTATATGATGAATTATGGACAACTTTTTCATAAAAAGAATTCAGACTCCTTTAGGATCCACGTAGAAGAGCCTCTCAGAGTACAGCAACTGGCCTCTGCTGTCTTTTCTTTCTTACCGGCAAGTGAGGATAGATCTATTGTAATCGTCTGTATTGGCAGCGATCGTTCAACTGGTGATTCACTAGGGCCTCTTATTGGAACTAAATTATTAGAACGGCAATGTCCCTTATTTTCTATTTACGGAAGTCTATCCTCTCCAGTTCATGCCAAAAATTTAGAAGAAACAATGATAACCATTAAGACCCTTCATGATAATCCTTATATTATTGCTGTCGATGCATGTTTAGGTCGAACGACAAGTGTCGGTTATATGACGGTCGCTGACGGTCCAGTTAAACCTGGTGCCGCTGTTCAAAAAAGTCTTCAACCAGTAGGAGATATTCACATGACTGGGATTGTCAACGTCTCGGGTTACATGGAAATGTTAGTTTTACAAAATACGAGACTTTCTCTAGTAATGGATATGGCAGAATCAATGTCGAGAGCAATATGGCGTGCTGCATTTTGGCAGAAAAAAAGAGCCACAACACTGGCTGTTGCGCCTCAAAAGGAAATCAATCTTTAGTATTCGCGACTCGTTCAATTATTATCTTACTCCTTATAAGAGAGAAGCAAGTGATGCTGACTTCTCTCTTTCATCCAGTAGAACTATACAGAAAGCTCCACCTAGCCAATTTTGAGCCACACTTTTTAACATACAGCCTTTTAAAACCACTTTCTGCGTTAACAAAGAAAGACTAAAAGAAACGATAATATATCAAGACAAATAAAACGGCAATGACGATGGATGGCAACAGATTTGCTATACGGATTTTTGGTAATCCTAATAAGTTCAAACCAATACCAATGATCATAATTCCGCCTACCGCTGTAATTTCACTAATCATTACATCAAGTAACTCTTCTGGTAGCCATTGGATAATAAAGGTAGCTGACAACGCTATTAGTCCTTGATATATAACTACTGGAACAGCGGAAAACATGACACCAATACCCAACGTTGCCGCAAATACAATCGAAGAAAATCCATCAAGTACTGATTTCGTAAGCAAAACAGAATGATCCTGGCGAAATCCACTATCCAATGCCCCAATAATTGCCATTGCTCCTACAACAAAAAGGAGTGTTGCTGCTACGAAACCTTCTGCTATTTTTCCATCACTACTTTTCTTCATTTTCCGTTCTAACCATGATCCTAATTCATTCAATTTACCTTCAATATTCATTCTTTCACCAATTATTCCACCTAATGCAAGGCTAAAAATTAAAATTAGAAACTCCGTGCCTTCCAAAGTCATTGTAAACCCAAGTACAAGAACTGCTAATCCTATCGCTTTCATTACTGTATCTTTCATCGACTGGGAGAAATGTTTTACATTTACTCCTATCCATGCACCTATAATAATCGCTAGTCCATTTACTAGCGTTCCCAACAACACCATTCAAAAATTCCCCTATCCAAGTAAACCTTCTTTTATTTCTTTCATCGCTTCTAAAAACTTTATTATTTCATTTTCGGTATTATATATTCCTACACTAACCCTGACTAAGCCGCCGGTAGTCGTTTGATACGTTTGGTGAATCATTGGTGAACAATGTAACCCGGCTCTAACAGCAATTTGATAATGGTTATCTAATATTATTGCTATTTCATGACTATCAATGCTATCTAGTTGGAATGAGACAACGCCTAAACGGTCCTCTCCCTCTTCCGGCCCATAAATCGTAATAGCGTCTATTTTTTTCAGTCCTTGAATCAATTTAGACGTTAACTGTTTTTCATGTTCATGAATATCAGTTATTCCTTTTGATTGCACTTCCAGTATACCTTTTAGTAAACCTGCTATCCCAGGCGTATTCATCGTGCCACTTTCCCAACCTATTGGCCACAAACAAGGTTGTTCAGGTTTTTCTGATTGACTTCCAGTACCACCTACATATAAAGGCTTAAGTTCCACTTTTGTTCCAACAAGAAGAACGCCAACACCTTGAGGCCCCAACAAAGCCTTGTGCCCTGGCACTGCTAGCATGTCTATCCTCATTTCTTTCATACTAATTGGCAATATACCTGCCGTTTGCGAACCATCTACGCAAAAAAGAGCATCGTATTCTGAAACTAGTTGCCCAATTTCTTGAATTGGAAGTATCTGTCCGGTTACATTCGATCCATGAGTTACTACTACTAGCTTTGTTTGTTTTGTTATCTTTTTACTGATTTCCTCTGTCCAATTCCCATCCACCCCTATGTAATCTACGTTGATACCAATTTCGGTTCGTAATCTTTCTAAAGGTCTTCTTACCGAATTATGCTCTAGTACTGTAGTAATAACATGATCCCCTTTTTCCCAGGACAAGCCAGCAATCGCTTGGTTAAGAGCTGCAGTTGCATTTGAAGTGAAAATAATTCTTTCAACAGAAGGTGCCTGAAACATATCTTTTAACTTTGATCTTGTTTCTTCTATTATGAAACTCGCCTGTCTTGAAAGTTGATGTCCACTTCTCCCCGGATTTGCACCATATGTATTTACTGCGTCAGCCATTGCTTGAGCTACACTAGCCGGTTTAGGGAAACTTGAAGATGCTTGGTCAAGATAAATCATGTTTAGACCTCCATTAAAACGACGTAGATTTTATCTTTGTATTATCTAAATTACTTCTTAGACGTTCCCAACTTTAGATACTAGATAGAACTTTTAAATTTCTCTGTGTTTAGAGAGTGTTGTTTTCGTAGAGTAGAGAGGTTTGAATACCTTCTAGCCGGACACTTTGCGGTTTTTAACTTTAGAAAAGATGACCCAACGAACGGGCCACCTTTTGTCCTTACCTATTCTTCTTCCGTTGTATGAAGTAATTCTAAAATTCTTTCTAAATCTTCATCAGTAAAGAAATCAATTTCTATTTTCCCCTTACCTTTCCCTTTTTTGATCTGAACTTTTGTTCCAAAATATGATTTTAAAGCTGATTCTCGATCCTTTAAAAATGGTGACAGTGTGTTTTTCGAAGTTTCACGTGAAACATTTTCATTAGAACGTTGAATCCATTCCTCAAGTTGTCGAACACTCATTTTGTCTTTAATTATTTTTTGCAGTAAGGGGGTTAGTTTATTTTTGTCTTTCAGCGATAAAAGTGCTCTAGCGTGCCCCATAGATAACCGTCCGTCCGAAAGATATTGTTGTACAATTTGTGGAAGTTGCAACAATCGTACGTGATTAGCGATATATGGTCTGCTTTTCCCTAGTTTTTTAGAAAGTTCTTCTTGAGTGACTTGCAAATGTTCCATTAATTTCTGATATGCCCTTGCTTCTTCTAATGGATTTAAATCTTCTCGTTGAATATTCTCAATAAGAGCTATTTCCATCATTTGATCCTCGGTTAATTCTTTTACAACCGCCGGAACTGTTTTAAGTTCAGCATTTTGTGCTGCGCGATACCTACGCTCGCCTACAACAATTTCATATCCTTTAATACTTTTTCTGACGATAATAGGCTGAAGAATGCCATGCTCGAGGATAGATTCGCTTAACTCTTTGATTGCAGCTTCATCAAATGTCTTCCTTGGTTGATATGGGTTTGGTCTTAATTCTGATACATTAATACTTTGAACTTGATCTTCTTGAGTATAAGATGTATCAGGAAAAAATGCTCCTATCCCTTTTCCCAGTCCTCTAGCCATGGCTCATCACTTCCTTTGCTAATTCAGTGTATACTTCTGCACCGCGTGACTTGTTATCATATGTAATGATTGGTTTCCCATGACTCGGCGCTTCACCTAGACGTACATTACGAGGAATAATTGTCTTAAATACTTTTTCACGAAAGTATTTTTTCACTTCTTCGATGACTTGAAGTCCTAAATTGGTTCTAGCATCCAACATTGTTAATAAGACTCCCTCTATCTCCAAATCTTGATTTAAATGTTTTTGGACTAATCTAACTGTATTTAATAATTGACTTAACCCCTCTAATGCATAGTACTCGCACTGTACTGGTATGAGTACCGAGTCTGATGCCGTTAACGAATTGATAGTCAACAGTCCTAGGGACGGTGGACAATCAATAATAATATAGTCATATTCATCTTTTATTGAGTCAATAGCGCGCTTTAATCGAACCTCTCGTGAGATCGTTGGCACTAATTCTATTTCCGCTCCGGCAAGTTGAATCGTAGAAGGTATGATATGTAACCTCTCTGTTGGTGTAGGTACGATTACATTTTTTGGTTTTTGATCCTCTACTAGCACATTGTATATACATTCATCAATGTCACCTTTATTTATTCCGATCCCGCTTGTAGTATTTCCCTGGGGATCTATATCAATAATAAGTACTTTATTTCCTTCATGAGCAAGACAAGCACTTAAATTAACAGCTGTTGTTGTTTTCCCTACTCCACCCTTTTGATTGGCTATGGCGATTACTTTTCCCATCATGTCACCTACCTAACTCTCTAAACTCTGCATAAACAATCTTCATTATAAAAATAAGCTTATTCATCTTAACTTATACAGGTACTTCTCATCAGCCCCAACCTTGCTT
The DNA here is from genome assembly GCF_002886185.1 of Salipaludibacillus neizhouensis. Lineage (GTDB taxonomy): Bacteria > Bacillota > Bacilli > Bacillales > Salisediminibacteriaceae > Salipaludibacillus > Salipaludibacillus neizhouensis. Next base: position 430,629 of record NZ_KZ614147.1, on the reverse strand, counting down.
TTAATTATCAAACTTTTCAATTTAACAACTCTACTTTTACGCACATAGTCATTAATTTACATTTTCGCGTGGTAATCACCTATTTTATCTCTAATATCCTGTTTATTCTATCATGAAAAAAAGATATTTAACGTAAATTCAGAGTTATTTTAGCAAAAATAATACTATGGATGTGTTTATTCAAAAAATAACCGTATCCGCGAAGTTATCGAATACGATTACAATTACTCTAAAAAAAGAGAGGTATTATCAAATTATCAGAGATTGAGACACTCTAATTCTAATTATTTTTTTGGTATGCGGATTGTGAACTCATAATACTCTTCATGTTCCTCTTCATTTGTGTCAATATGCATTCCTGTCTGAGCAACCATATCGACCGACTTTCGAATTGTATTCATTGCAAGTCGAGTGTCTTTTGAAACAGCTTTGCGGAACGTTTTTTTCTTTTCTTTCGGAGGCTCTTCTGAAAGCTTTTTTATTGCCTCTTCTGTCTGTTTTACATTCAATTCATTTTCGATAATTTTGCCCAGTAACATTAATTGTTTTTTCGGATCCTTTAACACGATTAATGCCCTTGCATGTCGCTCTGTAATTTGACGGTACAAAAGTGCATCTTGTACTTCGGAAGGTAGTTGTAATAATCGAAGCTTATTGGCCACGGTTGATTGTCCCTTGCCAAGTCTTTGAGCTAAACTTTCCTGGGTTAATCCATGGAGTTCCAAAAGTTTTGCATAAGCAGTTGCCTCTTCAATAGACGTTAAGCCTTCTCTCTGAAGGTTCTCTATTAATGCAATCGAAGCCGTTTGAGAATCATTGAATTCTTTGATAACTGCAGGAATCCGTTCCCAGCCCAGCCTTGTAACGGCACGCCAACGACGCTCCCCCGCGATTATTTCATATTTCCCATTCCGCTCTCTTACAACAATCGCTTGAATGACACCGTGCGTCTTAATTGTTTGCGCAAGGTCGTCGATTCGATCGTCATCAAACACTGTTCTCGGTTGATATCTGTTTGGTACAATATCAGCTACTAATAGTTGATGGATTTCTTCTTTATGATTTATGACTGGCTCTTCTGTATTTTCCTGTTTGTCGTTCAAGCCAAAAAGCTTTGAAAATGATTGTTTCATGTCGCCCCCACCTTCATAAAACTACCTTTCTAACTCACTAGCAATTTTAGAAAATATGTTGATGAACTCTAAGCAAATTGAGGTGATTGGGTGGCAACCCTTTTAACTCAGAGCTTGGACATTATTCATGTTCAACAATATTCTCTTATAAAGCCTTTAAAGCAAGAAGAAAGGATATTAACTAAAATAACCAGCATCACATAAAAATGTTCCACGTGAAACATTTTTATCGTAATCACCAATATCTTTTTGTAAACGTAACATTTGTTTCTCCATCTACAGTATACGTGAGAATAAAGAAATCTTCTATAAAAAACTATTAGAACATTTGTTTACCTTTTTTGATATCCATTTTGGAATGCGATTGTCCAACTAAAAAACATTTAAAAAGTATGTCGATATACTAATTGAGCATAGTTTCCGATTTACAATAATGGCTCTTTATTTGGTGTGCCTGCTTTTCTTGGGAATTTTTTGGGTGTTAATTTTTGTTTTTCCACTATAATGACAGATCGCTCACTTTCTTCTATAGGTAAAATAAAGTCATGTTTATTGATTACATGACCACCTAAAAGTTGAAAGGCTTTTGTGGAATTATGTAACTCATCTTCCGCTCCTGCACCTTTCATAGCAATAAATTGACCATGTTTTTTAACTAGTGGGAGGCATAATTCTGCTAATACTGGCAATCGGGCAACAGCACGAGAGACGGCGATGTCATATTGCTCACGATGTTCCTTCTTATTGGCGAACTCTTCTGCTCGTGAATGATAAAAAGATACTCCTTTTAGTTGAAGTTCTTCTGCCAATGCATGTAAAAAGGTAATTCGCTTTTTTAAGGAATCAACAATAGTTACATGAAGCTGAGGAAAACAAATTTTTAAAGGGAGGCTGGGAAACCCAGCCCCTGCTCCAACATCTACGATCGACAACTCTTCTTCAAAGTTTTTATAAAAACTTACCGAAATAGAGTCATAAAAATGCTTTAAATAAACATCTTCTTTTTTTGTAATGGCCGTTAAATTCATTCGTTCATTCCAGTCTACAAGTGTTTGGTAATAACGGTCAAATTGGTCCAATTGAGACTCATTCAGAAAGATCCCTTTTTCTTGAAGTGCTTCTTGAAATTGTCGTTCGTTCATTTAAAACTCCACCTTCATCTTTTAATCAACTTTTTTGAGCTTACCTTGTTCCATATAAACTAGTAGAACGGAAACATCTGCCGGATTTACCCCGGATACTCGAGAGGCTTGCGCCATAGATAATGGTTTCACTTCAGAAAGCTTTTGTCGAGCTTCCATTGCCAGTCCTTTAATAGATAAATAGTCGAGATCTACAGGTAATTTTTTGTTTTCCATTTTTTTCAAACGGTTAACTTGATCCAGTTGTTTCGAAATATAGCCTTTGTATTTCACCTGAATTTCAACTTGCTCTTTTACATCTTCTTCATAATCATTTTCAGAAGGAATTAACAGGTTAATCGCATCATAGTGAAGCTCTGGCCGTTTTAATAATACTGCAGCATTCATTGCTTCTTTTATAGGGGAAGATCCTGCTTTTTCTAGAACAGCATTTGTTTCCGGAGAGACTTTTACAAAACTATTTTCTAATCGCTCAATTTCTACTGCTATTTTATCTTTTTTACTAATAAACTTGTCATACCGCTCTCGGGATATTAGACCTATTTCGTAACCTTTTTCTGTTAATCTTAAGTCTGCATTGTCGTGACGCAATAATAATCGGTACTCTGCACGGGACGTGAGTAAACGATAAGGTTCATTCGTACCCTTTGTCACCAAGTCGTCAATTAACACACCTATATAGGCTTCTGAGCGATTTAAGATTAACGCTTCTCGATCTTGTGCTTTACGTGCTGCATTTATACCTGCCATAATTCCTTGACCCGCCGCTTCCTCATATCCGCTCGTACCATTTATCTGACCAGCAGTGAATAACCCGCTTATCTTTTTTGTTTCTAAAGAAGGCCATAGCTGTGTAGGTACAATTGCATCATATTCAATAGCGTATCCTGGACGCATCATGCGCACATTCTGTAAACCAGGTACTGTTTTCAGAATTTCATGCTGCACGTCTTCCGGAAGACTTGTTGACAAACCTTGAACGTATACTTCGCTTGTGTTACGTCCCTCTGGTTCCAGAAAAATTTGATGTCTTGGTTTATCATTAAAACGAACGACTTTATCCTCAATAGAAGGACAGTAGCGTGGACCTGTTCCTTCGATCATTCCGGAATACATAGGAGATCGGCTTAAATTAAGATTTATTAATTCATGTGTGGTCTCATTTGTATAGGTTAACCAACAAGGTAGTTGGTCAGTAATAAATTTAGTTGTTTCATACGAAAACGCTCGCGGAACATCATCACCTGGTTGAATTTCTGTTTGGGTATAGTCTATTGTTGCACCATTAACTCGAGGTGGCGTTCCTGTTTTAAAACGCACCATTTCAAACCCTAACTCTTGTAAATGATAAGAAAGATTTACAGACGGCTGCATGTTGTTAGGTCCACTATCATAGGAAAGGTCACCTAAGATTACTTTTCCTCGAAGATAGGTTCCTGTTGTTACAACTACTGATTTCGCTGAATATCTAGCTCCTGTTTGTGTAACAACTCCACGTATTTCCCCATTCTCTACGATAAGTTCTTCTACCATTCCTTGTCGAAGTAATAAATTATCAGTTTCTTCGATGGTACGTTTCATTTCGTGCTGGTATGCAAATTTGTCAGCTTGAGCTCGTAATGCACGAACTGCAGGACCTTTTCCTGTATTAAGCATACGCATTTGAACGTGCGTTTTATCAATATTTTTTCCCATTTCACCACCGAGTGCGTCAATTTCACGCACAACAATCCCTTTTGCGGGTCCGCCTACGGATGGATTACAAGGCATATATGCTACGGCATCTAAATTTAATGTCAACATTAAAGTATTTGCACCCATTCGTGCAGAAGCAAGTCCTGCTTCTACCCCCGCATGGCCGGCACCGATAACAATGACATCAAATTCGCCTCCATTATAACTACTCATCTTACATTCCTCCTCTTAAAAGCCCGCATGACGGCCTTTTATTAAATCTCATTCTTTATTTCCCTAAACAAAACTGTGCAAATAATTGATCTATCAAGCTCTCCTGAGCACTATCTCCAATGACCTCACCGAGTAGTTCCCATGCTCTTGTAATATCGATTTGAATCATATCTACGGGCATATCAGCGTCAACTGCTCCCAATGCCTCTTCCACCGATTGTTTAGCCTGATGCAATAAAGCTATGTGACGTGAATTAGACACGTATGACATATCTCCGGTATCCAAATCGCCTTCAAAGAAAAGATCGCGTATCGCTTCTTCTAACTCATCCACACCTTCATCCCGCACAAGAGATGTAGCGAGAACTGGACGATTACCCGCTAGTTTTCTCACATACTCAATATCAATGCGATCCTCAAGGTCAGCCTTATTAACAATGATTATGCTGTCGTTTTCCTCGGTTAGCTTCAAAAGTTCTAAATCAGAGTCCGTTAAAGGTTCATTTTGATTCAAAACAAGTAACACGAGCTCTGCTTCGTTTAGTACCTTTCTTGAACGCTCCACGCCTAATTTTTCTACAATGTCTTCCGTATCTCTTATTCCGGCTGTATCCAATAAACGTAAAGGAACACCCCTTACGTTGACGTATTCTTCAATGACGTCTCTCGTTGTTCCAGCTATCTCGGTTACAATTGCTTTGTTTTCATGAACAAGACTATTTAATAAGGATGATTTTCCAACATTCGGACGACCAACAATAACTGTGGATAGACCTTCACGTAAGATTTTACCTTGATGAGCTGTCTGCAAAAGACGTTCGATCTCCTTTTGGACAAATGTGCCCTTCTCTTGAAGAATAGTAACTGTCATTTCTTCGGCATCATATTCAGGATAATCAATGTTCACTTCTACGTTTGCAACTGTTTCTAATAATTCCTGTCGTAGTTTTTGAATTCGTTGGGACAGTTTTCCTTCCACTTGATTCATCGCTACATTCATTGCACGGTCTGTCTTAGCTCGGATCAAATCCATGACACCCTCAGCTTGAGAGAGGTCAATACGTCCATTTAAAAATGCACGCTTTGTAAATTCACCGGGCTCTGCAAGTCTTGTCCCTTGATTAAGCACGAGATGCAATACTCGATTGACTGAAACGAGACCTCCATGACAGTTAATCTCAATCATGTTTTCCTTGGTATACGTTTTTGGCGCACGCAAAACAGAAACCATCACTTCTTCGATCGTTTCACCACTTTGAGGATCGTATATATGGCCGTAATTGATAGTATGACTATCAAGAACTGTTAACGGGAATTTCCCCTTATATATTTTATCTGCTACCGCAATGGCATCTTCTCCACTAACTCGAACGATTCCAATTGCACCTTCGCCCATTGGTGTGGAGATGGCCGCTATTGTATCAATATTCAATTCGCCCACCTCCTCCTTTCTTCTTCGTTACTCTATATAAAATGGTTATAAATGTTAAAATTAGAATTGAAACCAATTTATGATTCCAACTATCTAGAATATCATAAATTATCGTAATAAGATAGTTCTTTAGCTTGGGTCTTTAGTATTTATCAAAAACATCCGTTAAAATGTTTTCCACATTTCCCTTTATGTCACTGATAATGAGTTATCCACATGTGGATACATCAAAATCGTGACAGTATCCACAATAATATCATGAAGACAGTCAGATTCAAAATACTAATGGTATAAACCTGGTTTTTATTAATTATTTTTTCTTTCTCAAAAGCTATTAAATCAATGTAAATAGATTGATTTTATCTCTATTATTTGGCAATGAAAAATTTTAAAATACATTTTAGCTAAAAAATTTTGAATTTGATTGTTCTATTTAATGGATTTCTCGAGATAGCTGAGTCGATGACGCCTGCGCGATTAACAAATAGTTGAAGACTTTGCAGTGCTGAGCGTTTCTTCATGCGTAACTTTATATTGTCATTATATCGACGAAGGCTTCTTTAGAGCATTTGCTGGGAGAGGTAGAGTCGCACGTTCTTTTTCCCGCGGTGAACTGAACAACCCTCGCGGAAATCAGCCGCCTAGAGCGATTCAAGCACCTCTGAACGATCTAAACAACATTCTGAGTTTACAGAACCGTCATTTGATAGAAAATCAGGCTGCAGAGAATAAGAAAAAGCATAGCGTCTTTATAAGACTTTTATTCTTATTTGGTGAACTTAGTGCTCTGTTATTATCGAAGGTTTTTTGACAGAATTCCCGATCGCTTTCCGTGGATGTAACTAAAGACATCCCATAGTTACACTTATAGGAGAAGTGAGTTCCTAGTGTCATTAAAAACGGGAGATAGCTCTACTCAACCGGACACTAGGCACCTGAGTGTCCTCTAAAATCTGATACTATAAAAAAAGAGGCTGTGCTAAAAAGTCATTTGACCCTTTTGGCATAGCCTCTTAACAAACTATTTAATTCGATTTTTCTAGGTGACTGATCATTTTGATTTAGGTACAACAACAATACGCCTATGAGGTTCCGTACCATCTGAATAAGTAGCAACCTCTTTTACATTTTGTAAGGCTGTATGAATGATTTTCCGTTCATGAGAATTCATTGGCTCGAGTCGAACTTCACGTTTTGTTCTAATTGCTTTGCTGCTTAACCGCTGCGCCAACGTTTCTAATGCTTCTTTTCTACGTTCACGATAGCCTTCAGCATCCAAATAGATTCGAAGATAGCTTTCGGACTGTTTATTTGCAACGAGATTGACTAAATACTGGAGAGAGTCAAGAGTTTGTCCTCTTTTTCCAATGATAACGCCTATGTCGGAACCTAGAATATTTAAATAAGTTCCTTCTTTTTTCGTCTCTTCTTCAATGGTTGCTGAAACCCCCATTTTATCAATGGTATCTCGTAAAAATAAGACGGCTTCTTTCACAGGATCAATATTAACCGTTACTTCTACGATTGCAGGTTTGCTGCCAAATCCAAATATCCCTTTTTGGCCTTCTTCTATAACGTGAATCGTTACACTTTCTCTTTCTGTGTCAAGCTTTTGTAAACCCGTTGCCACTGCTTCATCTACAGTTTTACCTGATACAGTCACTTTTTTCACTTATTTTTCGCTCCTCCTGTTTTGGCGTCATTTACCTTCCCAACATTAGGACCAGTGATAAAATATGTCTGAGCAATCATGAACAAGTTACCTATAACCCAATATAACGCTAATGCAGATGGGAAAAACGCTGCAAATGCAATAATCATAATTGGCATGATGTACATCAAAGCCCGCATTTGAGGATTATCTTGGACCATCATCATTTTTTGCTGAATAAACGTTGTTGCGCCTGCAACTAATGGCAGAATAAAGTACGGATCTGCACTTCCTAATTCAAACCATAAGAAATTTTGGGGGGTCCCTACGTAACTTGGATCCACTTCTGGATTGATTGCAGGAGTTCGAATAATCGCATGGTAAAATGCAATCAATATCGGCATTTGAATTAAAATTGGAAAACAACCAGCTAATGGATTTACTTTATGTTCTTGGAACAGTCCCATCATCTCTTGCTGAAGTTTCTGTTGTGTTTGCTTATCCTTCGCACTATGTTTCTCTCGAAGTTCTTTCATCTGCGGTTGCAAAGCTTGCATTGCTTTTGTACTCTTTGTTTGTTTGATCATTAAAGGCAAAATCAATATGCGCAGTAAAAGAGTCGTGATGATAATCGCTAAGCCATAACTGTTTCCTAAAGCCTCTGCGATATTTTCCATTAACCAGGACAATGGGTATACAAAGTAGGAATCCCATATCCCTTCATTTTCCGCTTTAATCGGTACATCAATGTTAAAACATCCAGTCATAAAGACCATTAAACCGACTAATAGTGAAACTAAACCTAATTTCTTTGCCACTCTAGGTCCTCCTATCTCTTCCCTAACTATTAATTTATAGAGGATGTTCAATAAAACCACTTTATCCTTGCGAAGAAAAGCCAATCTCAAAACGTAAACTTCTACACTATGGGATTATTTACTGTCAACGCCCTGATTAATTAGCTTTTTGAACACACACTTATATTACGTCATTTAAAGAAATAACATATACTCCACGCCAATGCCCCCTGCGAAAGAGATTATCATTAAATGACCGAAATAACTTGGATGATGATTATCATTCACTCTTTTTTTCAGGAACTGTATCAATTCCTCCAGGATGAAAAGGCTGACATTTCAAAAGTCGTTTGACTGTTAACCAACCACCTATTACTATTCCAAAACGCTCTATCGCCTCGATCCCATAATGGGAACATGTAGGATAAAAACGGCATGACGGCGGGGTAAAACGTGAAATGTATTTTTGATAAAACCTGATAATCACGATAAATACTCTTTTCACCTTATCTCACCTCTTGACCTCTCAATTGAATGGGGCTTCTGAAGCTTGGCTACTTTTAACACGTGGTTCAATGATTTCTTTATTTCATGGTAATCCATATCAGCTACTGGTTTTCTGGCAATGATAATGACATCACGATCTTGGTGGCATTTATCTGTCAATTCCCGAAGTACTTCCTTCATTAACCGTCTTATTCTGTTTCTCATCACAGCATTCCCAATCTTTTTACTTATAGACAGACCAAAACGAATCGTTGTTTGATCAACTTTTTTTACTTGGTAAACGACAAATTGACGGTTGGCAACAGAATACCCCCGTTGAAAAACGTGCTGAAAGTCTTCGTTTTTTTTCAATCGGTACTCTTTCTTCATTCCTGCACCTCATCTATCCATTCAAACAAATGCTATCTAATCTAAGTTCGTCTGTCCCATTCTACATTATAAAGAATAATAGACTGATTAGCCATTGCTTTCTAAGATTTTATGTAATAAGAAAAAGAAAAACCGCATCGCGGTCAATAATCTTAGTTAATTGAAGAAAAACCAGATCATTACTCTTCATATGAATGATGAAGAAACGATCTGGTTCATCTTGGAATCCGGTCAACATAGTAAATACTACAAAAAAGTCCTCTTATTTCGAGAAAAAAGACCACTGATCACACAGTGGTCATTTACGCTGATAGCACTTTTCTACCTTTACGACGACGATTAGCTAGTATATGACGACCATTTTTTGTAGCCATGCGAGCACGAAAACCGTGATTCTTTTTACGCTTTCTATTATTTGGATTAAATGTTGGTTTGCCCATCTATTCCACCTCCTGAGGTTTCTAATTAATTAATTATGATTAACATATCATCATCTTCTGCATCGCTTATCGTTCCACATACGATGAGATTGACAGTCCTGTAAATTATATGAGAGTCAGAGGTTAATGTCAAGTACCCTTTTAATATTTCCTTCCTCTGGGTCCCTCCGCTAAAAAATGTTTTAATTAAAAAATATATCTGTGGACAACTTTCAACAAAATATTTCATCTTTCCACAGCAGTTTACACAGGCTTTACACAAAATATTGTGCTGTGGACAACTTTTAGACACAACCCCTTGAGTAGTGTGGATAACTCCTAGTATTCCTTGTGCCCCTTCTCTTAGTCTGATATCATATTCTTGTTTTTTCAAGTGGAAAACCTGTGGTAGAATATAAACTATCCACAGATGTTAACAACTTTGTGGATAGTTGTCCGAGTGTCTTTATATTGTTATCCACATCTTTGTTAATTACGTGGACATATATTATCTCTTCCTATATACTAGTTTTTCCACAAGTAATTCAGCAAATGAGTATAACTTTATATTTATACATTGCTATTATACATTGGTTGTACAACCTGCGAACTTATTTTTAAATTCGCATTTCTGTTATGTAACAAACCGCAAGGGAGGGATAAGAAAATTGGAAAATCTTGAAGACTTATGGGAACAAGCCCTATCTAAAATCTCAGAAAAAGTTAGTAAACCGAGCTTTGATACGTGGTTTAAGTTCACAAAAGCAGATTCTATTGATCAAAGCTCTAACACAATCACTGTGATTGCACCTAATGAGTTTGCAAGAGACTGGCTGGAAAATCGTTATTTCGGAATTATTACAGAAACTTTAAATGAATTAACCGGTGCTGAGCTTGAAACGAAATTTATTTTACCTAAAGAAGATAAGAATAATGATTTAGACCTTTTTGACAAGGTTAAACAATCACCTGAACCTCCTGCTCAAAACCAGGAAGAGATTATACCGAAACATATTCTTAATCCAAAATATACATTCGATACGTTCGTTATAGGCAGTGGTAACCGATTTGCACATGCAGCATCCTTAGCTGTCGCTGAAGCCCCTGCTAAGGCGTATAATCCTCTTTTTATCTATGGAGGAGTCGGATTAGGGAAAACTCACTTAATGCATGCGATCGGACACTATGTCATGGATCATAATCCAAATGCTAAAGTCGTCTATTTGTCCTCTGAGAAATTTACAAATGAATTTATTAATTCCATACGAGACAATAAAGCCGTTAATTTTCGTAATAAATATCGAAATGTAGACGTGCTGCTCATAGATGATATTCAGTTTTTAGCTGGAAAAGAACAGACACAAGAAGAATTTTTCCATACATTTAATTCGTTACATGAGGAAAGAAAACAAATTGTAATATCCAGTGATCGTCCTCCTAAAGAAATTCCTACATTGGAGGATCGACTGCGTTCCAGGTTTGAATGGGGACTGATTACCGATATTACTCCGCCGGATCTGGAAACAAGAATTGCTATTTTACGTAAAAAAGCAAAAGCTGAGAATTTGGATATTCCTAATGAAGTGATGTTGTACATTGCAAATCAAATTGACACAAATATTCGTGAGCTTGAAGGTGCACTCATCCGTGTTGTTGCGTATTCATCGTTGATAAATCAAGATATGAACGCTGATTTGGCTGCTGTTGCACTAAAAGATATTATTCCTAATTCAAAACCAAAAACGATTACCATTGCAGATGTACAAAAAACGGTAGCTGCGACTTTTCAGGTAAGAGTGGAAGACATGAAAGCAAAGAAAAGAACGAAAACTGTCGCTTATCCTCGCCAAATAGCGATGTATTTGTCACGGGAGATGACGGACCATTCATTGCCGAAAATTGGGGTTGAATTCGGGGGAAGAGATCATACTACAGTCATCCATGCCCACGACAAAATTGCCAGGTTGTTTGCTACTGATCAGGATCTGCAAAAACAAATACAAGAAATCAAAGAGCAATTGAAATCGTAGACCTGTGAAAACTGTGTATAACTCTTTGAATGTTATGCACAGTTTGTCCACAGGTGGATAACCTGTCCTGTATAGCTTATTTCTAAGTTATCCACATGTTAACAGTCCCTACTACGATTACTTCTAGAAATAACTATTAAAAAGAATGATATAAAGGCTTATTAAACTAGAATTCAAAACACAGCTAGTGATAAAGAAAGTGAGGAAGTAAAAAATGAAATTTACCATTCAACGTGATCAATTTGTGCAAGGAGTACAACATGTATCAAAAGCTATCTCATCAAGGACAACTATTCCTATTTTGACGGGAATTAAAATTGAGGCTAGTTCAGAGGGGGTAACTCTTACTGGCAGTGACTCTGATATTTCCATAGAAGCATTTATACCGAAAGAAGATGGAGATACAGAACTTGTTGATGTTGAAAAAGAAGGAGCTATTGTCTTACAAGCTCGCTTTTTTGGAGATATTATTAAAAAACTTCCTGAAAGCCATGTTGAAGTTACAGTATCAGATCAATTTGTTACTCAGTTAAAGTCAGGATCTTCCGTATTTAATCTAAATGGTCTGAATCCAGAAGAATATCCTCGATTACCGGAAATAGAAGAAGAAAATGTCTTTAAATTACCTAAAGATTTATTAAAAAGTATTATTCGCCAAACAGGATTTGCTGTATCCACAGTGGAAACACGACCAATCCTTACGGGTGTTCATTGGTCCATTGAAGATAATCAACTTACTTGTACATCCACAGATAGTCACCGTCTGGCAATGCGACATGCTAAGGTTGAAGCAAATACCTCAGATTTATCTTTTACAAATGTTGTTATTCCAGGCAAAAGTTTGAGTGAATTGAATAAAATTCTCGATGATAAAGAGGAATGGATTGAAATTATCGTGACGGATAATCAAATTTTATTTAAAGCAGCAAATTTATTGTTTTTCTCGAGGCTTCTTGATGGGAATTATCCAGCTACGAAAAATATGATTCCTACACACTCAAAAACTAGTGTGAAGTTGAACGCGAAAAAATTGCAAGACGCTATTGAACGTGCGCTTCTTTTATCAAGAGAAGGTAAAAATAATGTTGTAAACGTGAAAACTATTGAGGATAATCAAATAGAAATCACATCGGTCACTCCGGAAGTTGGTAAAGTAACAGAAGATGTTGAAAGCCTTGAGTATACTGGAGAAGAATTACGAATTTCTTTTAACGGAAAAAATGTGATTGATGCGTTGAAGGTTATTGATTCGACTGAAATAGTCATAAACTTTACAGGTGCTATGAGCCCATTTGTGATGAAGCCTGTAGAATCAGATCATATGCTGCACCTTTTCTCTCCAGTAAGAACGTATTAAAACGTTTTACTGACGTACTATAATCACCCATTCCTAGGATTCAGAGAGGAATGGGTGATTTCTCTATGTTGTAAAAAAAATCAGATTGGCGTAAATAGAAAACTTTTAGTACAATATAAAGTGAGATAAAATCTGTGCGTGATAAAATAGTGAGAAAAAGAAAGTGAGTGACCAAATTTTGAGAGAAACGATTATGATCAAAGAGGAATACATGACTCTCGGACAGGCATTAAAAGAAGCTGCCGTAATTGAATCCGGTGGAGCTGCAAAGTTCTTTTTAGCAGAAGTACCCGTTTGGGTAAATGAAAAAGAAGAAAATCGCAGAGGTCGAAAACTCTACCCTGGTGATCAGGTGACAATAGAAAATATTGGTACGGTATTGATTGCCAGAGATGAAACATAAAGAGGGATTTCGTTGTACATTGATCAACTAACACTTAAAGATTACCGGAACTACGGGGAACTAACACTATCTTTTGAAAATCAAGTAAACTTAATTCTTGGTGAAAATGCCCAAGGAAAAACGAACTTGATGGAAGCTATTTATGTGCTCGCCATGGCGAGATCACACCGTACATCAAAGGATAAAGAGCTCATTCGCTGGGATCAGTCGTTTTCTAAAGTTGAAGGTCATCTCACGAATCGTCATGGACCACTTCACATGGAAGTGGTGTTTTCTCAAAAAGGAAAAAAAGTAAAGATCAATCGGATTGAAAAAAAAAGATTAAGTGACTACATTGGTTCTTGTACCATCGTAATGTTTGCACCTGAAGACTTGACGTTAGTAAAGGGCAGTCCTCAAATACGTCGCCGTTTCCTTGATATGGAAATGGGTCAAATATATTCTATTTATCTTTATTATCTTTCTCAATACCATAAAATTTTGAAGCAGCGCAATCAGTGGCTAAAGGATGTACAACAAAAAAAGGTTAAAGCTAATAGTGACTTTCTTGAAGTCATGACCGATCAGCTGATTCAAGCTGCAGCTCAAGTCATTACAAAGCGCTATTCTTTTATTGAAAAACTTCAAGCTTGGGCTCAGCCTATTCACCATGAAATTAGTCGTGGTAAAGAAAGGTTGGAAATCAAGTATGTTCCCTCCTGTCGAGTATCAGAAGAGATGGACTTGTCGACAATGGTAGTAGTATTGAAAGAGGAATTTAAACGAGTAGAAGAAAGAGAGATACAAAGAGGAACGACACTAATTGGTCCGCATCGTGATGATCTGGCTTTTATAGTAAATGATCGTGATATTCAAACATTCGGATCTCAAGGACAACAAAGAACAACAGCACTATCTCTGAAACTCGCGGAAATTGAATTAATTTATGAGAAAACAGGCGAATATCCAATTCTTTTACTTGATGATGTTCTATCTGAGTTGGATGATTTTCGACAGACCCACTTATTAAATACGATCCAAGGGAAAGTGCAAACTTTCGTGACAACTACAAGTGTGGATGGTATTGACCATAGAATTTTGGATGATGCGGAAACTTTTTACGTAGAGGAAGGATCGATTCAGCGAAAAGAATGAGGTGGGAAACATGTTTATACATTTAGGCGGAGATATGGTCTTGAAAGCAGATGTGATTATAGCGATTATAGATCATCATAGTCATGATTTATCAAAAGAAAATCAACGATTTTTGCAAGATCATATAAAACGTAAAAAAACGATTAAAGTAACGGAGGATATTCCAAAATCAATCATTGTTACGAAAGATGATATCTACTTATCCCCTATATCCTCTCTTACATTGAAACGTAGGGCCGAGACGGCTGCAGTGATTCCAGAAGAAGAATAAATAAACGACTATAGATTACTTAGTAGCTCTACTACTAGGAGAAGTGTAGGTGAAGAACAGTGAGCATAGAACAACATTCCTATGATGAAAGTCAAATTCAAGTTTTAGAAGGTTTAGAAGCCGTTCGTAAAAGACCGGGTATGTATATTGGTTCAACAAGTGCACGTGGTTTACATCACCTTGTTTGGGAAATCGTTGACAACAGTATTGACGAAGCAATGGGAGGACACTGTGATAGGATTCACGTTGCTATTGAAGAGGACAATTCGATAACGGTAGAAGATAATGGTCGAGGAATTCCGGTCGGTATTCATGAAAAAATGGGCCGTCCAGCAGTAGAAGTTATCATGACTGTTCTTCACGCAGGAGGAAAATTTGGCGGTGGAGGTTACAAGGTTTCTGGTGGTCTTCACGGAGTGGGTGCTTCTGTTGTAAATGCACTTTCCACGCATTTGGAAGTGCAAGTTTTCCTAGACGGAAAGATCCATAAAATCGAGTTTTCACGTGGGATTCCTCAAGGGGACCTTCAAGTAATTGGTGAGACAGAAAAGAACGGTACATTCATTCGATTTAAACCAGACGAAGAAATATTTACGGAAACAACGGAATATGAGTACGATCTTCTTGCTAATCGCCTTCGAGAGCTAGCCTTTTTAAATCGTGGTCTTCGTATTTTCATTACTGACAAACGTGAAGGCGGCAAGTCGGCGGAATACTTTTATGAAGGTGGCATTCAATCGTTCGTCGAACACTTGAATCGAACAAAAGAACCTCTTCATGAGCCTCCTATTTTCATTGAAGGAGAGAAAGATGGAATTACAGCTGAAATTGCCATGCAATACAATGATGGTTTTTCCAGTAATCTATATTCATTTGCAAATAATATTAATACCCACGAAGGTGGAACTCATGAGTCTGGTTTCAAAACTGGCCTAACTCGTGCAATCAATGATTATGCACGTAAAAACGGCTTATTTAAAGATAATGATCCAAACTTAATCGGAGACGATGTACGTGAAGGATTAACAGCAATCATTTCTGTTAAAATTCCGGATCCTCAGTTCGAGGGTCAAACTAAAACAAAGCTGGGTAACAGTGAAGTCCGAACGATAACTGACTCTTTATTTACTGAACATATGAGTAAGTTTATGGGAGAGAACCCCTCTGTTGCGCGACAAATTGTCGAAAAAGGCTTGATGGCATCACGTGCCCGTGATGCTGCTAAAAAGGCAAGGGAACTTACAAGACGAAAATCGGCATTAGAAATCAGTGCTCTACCAGGCAAATTAGCTGATTGTTCGTCAAAGGATGCTTCTATTAGTGAGATTTATGTCGTAGAGGGTGATTCCGCCGGTGGTTCTGCAAAACAAGGTCGTGATCGTCACTTTCAAGCGATTTTACCATTACGCGGTAAAATTATTAATGTAGAAAAAGCACGTTTGGATAAGATTCTTGCAAACAATGAAATTCGCGCAATTATTACTGCATTGGGAACCGGAATTGGCGCTGAGTTTGACATCACAAAGGCAAGATATCATAAAATTATTATCATGACGGATGCGGATGTGGATGGCGCTCACATACGAACGCTATTGTTAACGTTTATTTATCGTTATATGCGCCCGTTAATTGAAGAAGGCTATATTTACATTGCTCAACCGCCGCTTTATAAGGTATCTCAAGGTAAAACAATAGAATATGCCTATAATCAAAAAGAAATGGAACGAATTTTCAAGGAATTACCAGCAACTCCGAAACCAACTTTACAGCGTTATAAAGGTTTAGGGGAGATGAATCCAACACAGCTTTGGGAAACAACGATGGATCCATCAATGAGAACTGTATTACAAGTGAGTATGAATGATGCCCTTGCCGCTGATGAAATATTTGAAACATTAATGGGTGATCGCGTGGAACCACGACGTGATTTTATACAAGAAAATGCTCATTATGTTAAAAACTTAGACGTTTAAGAAACTATAATTAATAGACGGCTATGTCGTTTCTCTAAACAGATAAGAAAGTATAATTTAAGAACTCTCTTGATGCCAAGCGCACCTGGGGAAGCCGCTCAATTCGAGTAGCACCTACACGCAATTCAAAGGTGCTACTCGAGATGGCGAAAGATCACAATAAAAGACGCTATGCGTTTTTCTTAACTAACGTGAAAGGTTCGGTACTGTATTAACAGTATGGAGTCCTATACATAAATGAATAATGAGTGTACGGGAAACAAACGTTTGGAAACTGGTGAACGGAGGTACAAGGAATGGCTGATCAAGAAGAATCTAGAGTCAAAGATATTAATATTAGTCAGGAAATGAAAACATCTTTCATGGATTATGCGATGAGTGTTATTGTAAGTCGTGCTCTTCCTGATGTTCGGGATGGATTGAAACCTGTTCACCGTCGTATTTTATTCGCGATGAATGAACTTGGTATTACTGCAGATAAATCTTATAAGAAATCAGCTCGTATCGTAGGAGAAGTTATTGGTAAGTATCACCCGCATGGTGACTCTGCTGTATATGAGACGATGGTTAGAATGGCACAGGACTTCAGTTATCGCTACATGCTTGTTAACGGACACGGAAACTTCGGTTCTGTCGATGGCGATGCAGCAGCAGCGATGCGTTACACAGAAGCGAAAATGTCTAAAATTTCTATGGAGCTTGTACGTGATATTAACAAAGATACAATTGATTATCAGGAAAACTATGACGGTTCTGAATCTGAACCGATTGTAATGCCTGCAAGGTTCCCGAACTTATTGATTAACGGAACATCGGGTATTGCTGTTGGTATGGCTACTAATATCCCGCCGCACCACTTGTCTGAAATCATAGATGGGGTTTTGGCATTAAGCAAAAATCCTGAAATAACAACGGCTGAATTAATGGAGCATATTCCTGGTCCAGATTTCCCAACTGCAGGTGAGATCGTTGGAATTTCAGGAATCCGCCGAGCATATGAAACGGGTAAAGGTTCGATCTTAATACGCTCTAAGGCTGAAATTGATGAAGTAAATGGCAAGCCGCGAATTATTGTTAGAGAGCTTCCTTACCAAGTGAATAAAGCCCGATTGATCGAGAAGATTGCGGAACTTGTACGTGATAAGAAGATTGACGGGATAACCGATCTTCGAGATGAATCAGACCGCACTGGAATGAGGATGGTCCTTGAGCTTCGCCGCGACGTGAATGCAAATGTTTTATTAAATAATTTGTATAAGCAAACAGCACTGCAGACGAGCTTTGGTATTAATATGCTTGCTTTAGTTAATGGTCGTCCAAAGGTAATGGGATTAAAAGAGGTGTTATTTCACTACTTAGAGCACCAAAAAGTTGTGATACGACGCCGCACAGAATTTGAGCTACGTAAGGCGGAAGCACGTGCACATATTCTTGAAGGCCTTCGTATTGCATTGGACCATCTCGATGAGGTTATAGCCCTCATTCGTGGTTCCCAAACAACCGAAATAGCCCGCAACAGCTTAATCGAAAAATTCGAACTTTCTCATGATCAAGCGCAAGCGATTTTAGATATGCGTTTGCAGCGTTTAACTGGTTTAGAGCGAGATAAAATCGAAGCCGAGTACTCGGAACTTAGAGCGAAGATTGCTGAGTTAAAAGCAATTTTGGCAGATGAAGAAAAGGTATTAGAAATTATTCGCGAAGAGTTAACGGAAATTCGCGATAAATACGGTGATGATCGTCGAACTATTATTACGTTCGGTGAAGATAGCTTAGAGGATGAAGATTTAATCCCACGCCAAAATGTGGTTATTACGTTATCACATCACGGATATATTAAACGACTACCAGTCTCCACGTATCGTAGTCAAAAACGCGGTGGACGTGGTGTTCAAGGAATGGGAACTCATGATGAAGATTTTGTACGACACTTGTTCGTGACAAATTCTCATGATACGTTACTGTTCTTTACAAATAAAGGGAAAGTGTATCGACTAAAAGGATACGAAGTACCTGAACAGAAACGTACGTCTAAAGGGATTCCAATCATTAACCTGCTGCAAATAGAAAAGGGCGAGTACATTAGTACAGTCATTCCTATTTCAGAGTTTACGGAAAACCAGTCATTATTCTTTATGACAAAATACGGTGTTTCAAAGCGTACTGAATTAAAGGCTTTCGCAAACATTCGCCGAGGTGGACTATTTGCCATTAAACTTCGAGAAGAAGATGAATTACATGGGGTTCGCTTAACAGATGGTTCGAAAGAGATAATTGCAGGTACGCATCTTGGTATGTCGATACGTTTTAATGAAAATGATGTTCGATTAATGGGACGTACGGCAGCCGGTGTAAAAGGTATTAATTTATCTCAAGGTGATGAAGTGATTGGAATGGATACGATTGAAGAAAATCATGATATTCTAATCGTAACGGAAAATGGGTTCGGGAAACGAACACCAATTGAAGAGTATCGCCAGCAAACACGAGGCGGAAAAGGTATTAAAACACTTAACGTCACCGAAAAAAATGGGAAACTTGTCTCGCTTAAAGTTGTATCTCCAGAGCACGATTTAATGGTTATTACGACTAATGGGGTTATCATCCGCATGCACGTAGCCGAGATTTCTCAAACAGGACGAAGCACACAAGGTGTGAGACTCATTCGAGTAGGTGACGAAGAGTTCGTATCAACCGTTGCCCGTGTAAATATTGATGATGTCGAAGAGGATGAAGAAGTTGATCCAGAAGCGCAAACAGAAGCGATAGTTACTGAATCTAATTCTGATATCGAACAAACATCCGATACCGAGACTTCTGATGAAGTCAGCGACAAAGAAACGGAAATAGAAAAACAAGAAGAAACAGATGAAAGCCAAGACACCGACGATAATGATGATTCCGAGAGTTGAAGCTCTGATTAGTAAAACTAATTTTTAAAAAAGATGCCACAAAAGCCCAGTGCTTTTGTGGCGTTTATATTTTAGATTCAAGTATACATAAATTTACATTCGACAAAAAATGTTAGAAACTTTCTATATAGGGAAGTGGCTATATATACACTTTTGTGAAAGGAGAATTGAGATGGAACCTAATAAAACCGGTTTAAAAACATTTTCGGAAACATTAAAAACACCAGTTTTCTTAATTTCGATAATTATTGCAATTATATTTGTTGCGGCTGGAATTATTTTACCTGATTTTAATCAGTATATCGACGCTACCTTCAATTGGGTAGTAACAAACCTTGGGTGGACATTTATTTTAGGAGGGAGCTCATTTTTATTTATTACTCTCTTTTTAATTATTAGTCCGCTCGGAGCGATTAAACTAGGTGAGGATCATGAAGAACCAGAGTATTCGACACCCGCTTGGTTTTCCATGCTTTTTAGTGCAGGTATGGGAATTGGACTGTTATTCTGGGGAGTATCAGAGCCAGTTTTTCATTATAATACACCAGCTTATGGTGAAGGTGGAACTGCACAGGCTGTTCATATGGCTCTACAGTATTCATTCTTCCATTGGGGACTTCATCCTTGGGCCATTTATGCTGTTGTAGCGTGTGCACTGGCTTATTTCTCCTATAGAAAAAACTTGCCGATGCTCTTGAGCTCTACATTAGAGCCAATTTTAGGACGAGATAAGATTAACGGAGGGTTAGGAAATACAGTAAATATTGTTGGAGTTCTAGCAACTTTATTCGGTATTTCTACTTCACTAGGTTTAGGAGTTATGCAAATTGGAGCAGGTATGGAAACATTATTTGGTATTCCAAATAACACAGCATTGTGGATGGGTATTATTGTCGT
The DNA here is from genome assembly GCF_002886185.1 of Salipaludibacillus neizhouensis. Taxonomy (GTDB): domain Bacteria; phylum Bacillota; class Bacilli; order Bacillales; family Salisediminibacteriaceae; genus Salipaludibacillus; species Salipaludibacillus neizhouensis. Next base: position 410,294 of record NZ_KZ614147.1, on the reverse strand, counting down.
AGTAACGATTTTAGCGATCCTTTCAACGACTACTGGAATAGATAAAGGAATCAAGTGGCTCAGTCAGATAAACTTATCTGTCGCTGGTTTACTCTTATTGCTGGTCCTCATTCTTGGGCCAACTCTATTTATCCTCAATGCATTCACACATGCAACAGGTTCATATTTACAAAATATCTTACAAATGTCGTTTGGCATTGATGCTGCAGGAGAAGGAACAGAAGGTTGGTATGGCAGTTGGACAATCTTCTACTGGGCTTGGTGGATTTCATGGGCTCCATTCGTTGGTTCATTTATTGCACGTGTTTCTAGAGGGCGTACGATTCGAAGCTTCTCTATAGGAGTTTTACTCGTGCCAACAGCTGTTAGTATGGTATGGTTTAGTGTTTTTGGTGGAGCAGCCTTGTTTAGAGAACACTTTGGTATTGGAGGAATCAGTGAAGTAATTGGTGAAGACGAAGCGCTAGGTTTCTTTGTTGCCTTAGCGGACTTTCCCTTTTCAAGTTTGTTAGTAGCAATCGCAATGATTTCAGTTACTGTCTTTTTCATTACTTCCTCTGACTCGGGTACGTACGTTATTGGAATGCTTACATCACAAGGGAATCCAAACCCACCATTAGCACTGCGAATTACATGGGGGACGATAGAAGGAGCCTTTGCAGCCGTCTTACTTTATGCAGGTGGATTAGGTGCATTACAAACTGCTGCGGTAACCGGCGGATTTCCGTTTATGCTTATTATGTTTTTAATGGTCTATTGCTTGTTTAAAGCATTATTTAAAGAAATGAAAGAAGGTTCACTGCCGGTTGAGAGACAACGCGTGCAAGCCGCACTCGATGATATCCGCGCAGAGCAAAGAAAACATCTAGAGGCGAGAGACATGGTCAATTCAGGCGAGAAAGAAGACGATAAATAATATTGCATTCCAGAATAAATAGAGAATGGAGGGTGACTGAAAAGTCACTCTCTTTTTATATAAAAGATACTATTATATTCAGTGTAGGTACTAGAGCATCATCGCTTGTAACTGAGTGAAAATCAAAAGTTTTCTAAGGTATTATATAATGCGTGCCCTGCTTGTATTGATTGACTCCTGATGAAGTATCAATTAAACCTATCAAAATAAAAAGAAATTGTTTTTTTGATGATATTTCATAAATTTATAAAAAAAGTAATATTCCATCTTGACATTCAAATGATATTTCTTTCAAATAGAGAGAGGACATAGTATTTACTAGTTTAGGGGTTAGGTAAAATCTATTTATTATCAATAGCAAAAAACATACGAATAATTCTGTTACAATGAAAAAGTGAGTTTTTGAACATTGTTATTTTAGGGGAGCGGGAACGATGAATATAAAAATAAACTTTTTACTACCCGGCTGTATTTTAGCTCAAGATGTTTTTAAGCTATCCAATAGCCCTTTAATCAAGAAAAAAACAGTGATTACCCCTCATCATATTGAAATCCTAAAACTATTTCTTGTGAAGGACGTCCATGTAGAACCAAAACTTGTCAATGGAAAAACATTTATGCCAAAAGATATTATTAATGAAAAAAATAATGTTCAGAAACCTCTTGTTAAAAAGCGAGAGAATAAAACTTTTATAGATCTTTACTTGAAGGCTGTACAACAATATAAAAAGTTGTTTACAAATTGGCAGGGTGGAACGAAGGTCGAAGCTTTTTCGGTTAGAAAGATTTTCTTACCGCTATTCGAGACGGAACCATCTAAGGAAGAATTAATGCAATTGCATCATTACAGCACAAAGAATGATTATATATATTATCACTCAGTAGCTGTAAGTATCTTAAGTTATATGATAGGAAAACGAACTGGGCTTGAAAACGCAGAGGTAATTCAACTAGGATTAGCAGGTTTATTGTCTGATGCTGGCATGTCCAAACTATCATTTAATGTTTTCGACCAACAGAGTCAATTAACGTCGACACAATATGAGGAAGTAAAAAAGCATCCGATATTTGGTTACCGCATGCTTGAAGACGTACCTGGTTTTCGTAAAGAAGCACTTTTAGGAATTTTACAGCATCATGAAAGAGAAGATGGAACAGGATATCCAATACAAGTAAACTCAAAAAAACTTCATCTATATGCAAAAATAATCGCGATTGCAGATGTATATCATGCAATGACATCAGAAAGATATTATAGAAAGAAACAATCTCCTTATAAGGTTATTGCTTCTTTAAAGATTGATCAGTTTGGACGATTGGATCATAATCTTATTGAAACATTTACACATATGATGATTGATTTGTCGATAGGCAGTAAAGTCAGACTCAATAATAACCAGATAGGAGAAGTTATTTTCCAACAAGTTAAGTATCCTACTAGACCGATTATAAAGCTGGATGATGATTCTCATATTGATTTAACGAAACATGTAGATATTGTAATAGAAGAAGAATTAATATAATCAAAGAGTAATATGACACTGTGTTGTTGACATTTGCTTGCAAAGTTCGGGTACAATTGCAATATTGTTCAAAAAATAATAACCAACTTCTTTGTGTGATTAGAGCAGTGAAAGAATCATTTTTACTTTCTCAGTACTCCTTTTAGATACTTTTAAAAGTTGTGAAAGTATTGAAATGTTCCGACTACGAATAATTCCTTGCTTTCTTCAAAAAGTATATGTTATATTATTAAACGTTGCTGAAAAAACAACTTTGATTTTATAACTTTTAAACTTACACGTTATGAAAAATAGAGATGTTGACAACAACAGTATAATTTGATAATATAGTATGAGTCGCAACAGAAACAGCGATTCAACAACACTAATTAAAACATTGTGTTAATGACCTTTGAAAACTAAACAAAAAGCCAAGCAAAGTGGGATATTTTAAATATCCCGTCAAATGTAACAAATCGTTGAATGGTAACATTCGACAAACGCCAGACGAAAGTTTGGTTTTGATGTCTAGGACATCAAGCTTGATGATAAGTCATCATACTTTATCGGAGAGTTTGATCCTGGCTCAGGACGAACGCTGGCGGCGTGCCTAATACATGCAAGTCGAGCGCAGGAAACAAGCTGATCCCTTCGGGGTGACACTTGTGGAATGAGCGGCGGACGGGTCGT
>NZ_KZ614147.1:323973-403100 GCF_002886185.1 Salipaludibacillus neizhouensis | reverse complement strand
TTATTACGGCTCGTCGCATCCTGGGGCTGAAGTAGGTCCCAAGGGTTGGGCTGTTCGCCCATTAAAGCGGCACGCGAGCTGGGTTCAGAACGTCGTGAGACAGTTCGGTCCCTATCCGTCGCGGGCGCAGGAAATTTGAGAGGAGCTGTCCTTAGTACGAGAGGACCGGGATGGACACACCGCTGGTGTACCAGTTGTTCCGCCAGGAGCATCGCTGGGTAGCTACGTGTGGAAGGGATAAGTGCTGAAAGCATCTAAGCATGAAGCCCCCCTCGAGATGAGATTTCCCATCACGTAAGTGAGTAAGATCCCTCAGAGAAGATGAGGTAGATAGGTCTCGTGTGGAAGCATGGCGACATGCGGAGCTGAGAGATACTAATCGATCGAGGACTTAACCAAATGTTTTACTCTAAGCAACGATTCTTTTCAGTCCATCACGTTATCCAGTTTTGAGAGGTCAACGACCACTCACTATGTCCAGTGACGATCGCGGAGAGGTCACACCCGTTCCCATGCCGAACACGGAAGTTAAGCTCTCCAGCGCCGATGATAGTTGGGGGTTTCCCCCTGTGAAAGTAGGACGCCGCTGGGCAATTATGAAAAGACATTCTCTTTGGAGAGTGTCTTTTTTATGGTTTTAAAGGGTTGTGCGGCTATAATATTGGAGGTAGGTGCTACGGTGGTAGCACCTACAAATGGATCAGGTAGAAACCAAGAGTATGAGTAAGAATAAGAGAGTTTGAAAAGCTCTTTTCAAGGTAGGTGCTACGGTGGTAGCACCTACAAACGTAGCAGGTAGAAACCAAGAGTATGAGTGAGAATAAGGGAGATAAAAGCACTTTTTGAAGTAGGTACTACGGCGGTAGCACCTACAAACGTAGCAGGTAGAAACCAAGAGTATGAGTGAGAATAAGGGAGATTGAAAAGCACTTTTTGAAGTAGGTGCTACAATCGTAGCCGGAAGAAACCGGAAGCATGGAGGTTTCGGCGGCGAGTAGGGTTATCCTTGACGTTTAATACTATTGAACAATCAAATCGTGTGAAGTTAACGTATTATGTTAGCGGGATTGACTCAATATGCCCTTTTCAAGCAAGAAATTATTAAATAATATTCCCTAAATGTATTTCAGTCTTGGGTCAAAACAAGAAATGTTACCGACTGAGTTAGCACTAACGAGCATACTAAAATTGTATTTCTTCTTACTTAGAATAAAAAAGAAATATTTGTGAATTAATGAGCAAAGTTATACTTAAACATAACAAAATTAGCTATAATGAGTAAAGAGTTTTCTTCTAGTAAAATTAAATGGGGGAATTAGTGATGGAGTTATTCTACTCGTTATTAGATGAACCATTATTTTTGTTATTTATTATATTATTCATAGGTTCGATGGTTGGGCAAGTAAAACTGAAAGGATTGAGCTTGGGTACATAGGGGGTGTTGCTTGCAGCGATGTTTTTTGGTCACTTTGGCTATGAGATTTCAGCTACTGTTCAAAACTTAGGTTTAAGTTTATTTATCGTAGCAGTAGGATTACAAGCAGGACCTCGTTTTTTTAGAATGTTGCGAACGAGTGGGATTATTTTTGGTATTATTGCTTTATTTATTGTATTAATTGCGTCGATTACTACAGTTGCAGTGGCGAATTTTTTTAGTTTATCTCCAGCCCTCAGTATAGGACTCATGACAGGAGTACTCACTAGTACACCGGGTTTAGCGGCAGCTTTACAGGCGACTAATGATCCCCTAGCTTCTGTGGGGTAAGGAATTGCTTATCCTTTTGGAGTTGTTGCAGTGGTATTGTTTGTGCAACTATTACCTAGAGTTTTAAAAGTCGACTTGGAAAAAGACTTAAAGAAAATGGCTAATCCAGTTCAAATAGATGGATCACCCGAAGTAATCACGGTAGAAGTTAGAAATAATTCGTTTAATAAACGAACTTTGAAAGAACTGAAATTTAATAAATATAAGTCAGTAGTAATTAGTCGTGTTATTCGTGGTGATCGAAATATCATTGCTTTAAATGATACGGTAATTTTAAAAGGAGATCGTTTAGTCGCTGTTGGAATAAGAATCAATCTGGATGCTTTCTGTAAGGATGTCGGTAAAGAGGTAAATACTGAATTTAAAAACTCTGATCATGTGAAGTTGCGCAAAGTGATCGTAAATTCAGAGGATATGTTTGGAAAAAAGCCTAAGAGAACTTGATTTAAGAAGGATTTATGGCGTTACGGTAACTAGAATTGAACGTGGGGGTTTTGAATTTAATCAAAATTCAAAATGGCGGTTTGAACGAGGAGATATTATTAGTCTTGTGAGTAGTGAGGACCGTTTAAACGATGTGGAAAGACTTTTTAATAAAAGAACATTCATGGCGACTAACGTGCACATTTTTTCATTAAGTTTAATTCTTTTGATTGGAATTATAGCTGGTATGGTTCCTATTCATATACCGAGTTTAGGAACAATTACTTTAGGCGTCGCAGGAGGACCATTATTTGTAGCACTTATTATAGGTCATTTCGGAAAATTAGGTCCAATTCGTGCCCGTTTCTTTCAACCGTCGAATATTGTAATCCGTGATATTGGACTCGTTCTCTTTTTAGCTGGAGCAGGAACCACAGCGGGGCAAGGTTTGGTGGAGGTAGTTCTTAACGAGGGAATTAGTCTCGTCTTAAGTGGGGCAATTATAACAGTTGTTCTGATCGTATCGGGTTTTTTATAGCTCGGAAAGTCTTTCGTCTAAGTATGATTCATTCTCTTGGTGCTATTTGTGGAGGATTAACGAGTACTCCAGGTTTAGGGGCTGTGAATCAACTTACAGATGTAGAGGATGCATCGATTGCATATGCCGCTGCATATCCTTTTGCATTGATTTTTGTAGCGATAACATCTCAATTATTAATATTTTTTCTTTGATTGTACCAAATGCCAAAATAATTAATTTAAGTTTTTCAGTATTCCTTTAGAATACTATTTTATCGATTTCTTTGAATATTATATCTGGATGGCCTTTATAATTATGGGCCTATAGTTTTAAAGCGTGAAAAAAGGAGTGTTTTTCTAAATATAAACTTAATTAGAATACTAAATCAGATGGAAGGAAATCCCTCATTTTTATTTTTAAAAATGAGAGAGTTCTATACTAAAATTTTGTAATAAAATCATTGTTTATTAACAGATGATAGCTCTCTTTACGCCGCACGTATCAAAGCAAGGTAAACCCACGCTCTTTTCGATTAGCACCTAAACGCAATACAGAGGTGCTACTCAGGGCGGCGAAAGCACGCTGGATTTAAATGTAAATAGATTCGCATTTTTTATATCCTACATTTTAATCAATTAGAATCCCTTCAACATTACAATGAGATTATTCAACTGAGTTCTCGAAATGCCCTTTTAGATGAATTGTACTGTTTTGGGGTCTCTTAAAAAATTAACTTTTCAACGTGGATGCAGTCCACGAAGCTGAATAGAATTTTTTTTCAACCGATGAAGTATAGAATTGATTTATCTATATTTCTGTTGAAAAAAAGAAGTTTTCAAGCAGAATGGGACATTTATCTGTGCTGATAGACAAAAACTGTTCGATTAAAGGTAGGTCATTTGAAGAAAAAGAATATAAAAGTTCTCCCCACCACTCGGTTTCGTATCGACAAATCATACTTAACTGATACAATAAAGCATAATAAGTTAATATTTGCGGCAGTTCGTTGTTACTAGTAGCACTAAGCATTTTTAAGGTTTCATTCTTATTAAGTACATTGTGCTGAGTAGGAGGGTGAATTTTTTTAGGGAAAAGTTGTTCTAAAAGATCTTCAAGTTCAGAAATTCCATACATTAATTGTCGCATAGAGAGTTTTTCGCCAGAAAATTGTTTCACATGAAACAATTTTTCGGAGAGAAACGGAAAAAGGCCTTCTTTTTGAATGCGAACTTCGTCTTGAAGAAAATAATATCCTTTCTTTTTTCTTTTACGGGTAGACAAGCCATGAGAAAGTACCTGAGAATTTGCTGGATAAGTAGGATCTACAGTAAGAACAGCCGCTTTCAACCAGTGACATAATCCATAAAATAAGAGTACTGGTTGTATGGCAAGAGAAGACTTACTACCATCATCAAAGAAATGATTCCCCATTTTGATATAATAGATCACGGAATAGCAATTTTCATAAGCAGTCTCTTTTGACTTGACGATACCAAGTCGTTCATAGTTATCCTGTAGATAATGTTGTGTGAAGGAAGAAGATTGGAACACTTTTTTAAAGGAAGGACTTGTCATTAAAACATACTCCTTTCAAAGGATTGAGTTGTTTGAATAGTTAAACAATGATGCTTGTCTTGACAGTAGTTTATCCTATTGTTAATCTACTAATAATATTTTGCGATAAGGTGAAAGGGGAATGGATACGATGTGGGAAAATAAATTTGCCAAGGAAGGGTTAACATTTGATGATGTACTGCTAACTCCAGCTCAGTCAAATGTACTACCGAGAGATGTTTCTGTAAAAACAAAGTTATCTGATTCAATTACTTTAAATGTACCGATTATGAGTGCAGGAATGGATACGGTGACAGAAGCGAGCATGGCAATTGCCATGGCAAGAGAAGGTGGTCTTGGTGTTATTCATAAAAACATGACCATAGAAGAGCAAGCAGAGCAAATTGACCGCGTTAAAAGGTCTGAAAGTGGCGTTATCACAAATCCTTTTCATTTAACAGAGGATCACCAAGTTTTTGATGCGGAGCATTTGATGGGGAAGTATCGTATCTCCGGTGTACCTATCGCAGATGAAAATAAAAAACTTGTCGGAATTATAACGAACCGAGACCTTCGTTTTATCGAGGATTACTCCATTCCTATAAAAGAAGTGATGACAAGTGAAGGTTTAGTGACTGCGCCAGTAGGGACAACCTTGAAAGAAGCGCAAAAAGTACTTCAAAAGCACAGAATTGAAAAGTTACCATTAGTGGATGATAATGGACAGCTTAAAGGTTTGATTACGATTAAAGATATAGAAAAGGCCATTGAATTTCCAAATTCCTCGAAGGATTCTGCAGGAAGACTTCTAGTCGGTGCAGCAGTTGGAGTTGGAGCTGATGCAGATGCACGTATAAAAGCATTAGTAGAATCTGAATTAGATCTGCTTGTCATTGATACAGCTCATGGTCATTCAAGAGGAGTTATTGAAAAAGTTCGGGAAGTCAGAGCGAAATATCCAAACTTGAATATCATGGCCGGTAACGTTGCGACGGCGGAAGCAACCCGAGACCTTATTGAAGCAGGTGCAAACATCGTCAAAGTAGGTATTGGTCCTGGATCAATCTGTACGACACGAATCGTTGCTGGTATTGGTGTTCCGCAAATTACGGCAATTTACGACTGTGCCACGGAAGCAAGGAAGCACGGCATCCCAATTATTGCTGATGGGGGTATTAAATACTCAGGAGAAATTGCAAAAGCAATTGGTGCTGGAGCACATGCGGTAATGCTTGGAAGTATACTTGCTGGTGTTACGGAAAGTCCTGGTGAAAGAGAAATATTCCAAGGTCGTCAGTTTAAAGTATACCGTGGTATGGGTTCATTAGGTGCGATGGAAAAAGGAAGTAAAGATCGTTATTTCCAAGAAAACGAACAAAAATTAGTACCTGAAGGAATAGAAGGACGAATTCCTTATAAGGGACCTTTACAGGATACGATGCATCAGCTTGTTGGTGGAATACGAGCAGGAATGGGTTATTGTGGCACAGCTACAATCGATTCCCTGCGAGAGGATACGGAGTTTATACGGATAACAGGTGCGGGTCTTCGTGAAAGTCATCCTCATGATGTACAAATAACGAAGGAATCACCAAATTATTCATAAAAATAATCCGATAGATAGGGGTCTCTCCTATCTATTTTTTTTTATTTAGTTATGGTAAAATGACGTTTGGTCGTTGATTTCAGAGGAATTTTTCCGTATAGAGAAAAACATCACGATACAATGTGTTTTATAGATAAGAGGGAGAGAAGAGAGGATGTATGGGATGGTAAGAAAGATCAGTATGTGGAGTTTAATTTTTATGTTTTCAATCGCTAGTGTATTCAGTTTCACGGGGACTGGCGAAGCTTCTTTTGAGGCTTCAGTAGACACGGTTATTCTTGTTGATGGAGAAACAGGAAGAATACTACATCAGCAAAATGTGGATAACCCGATGCCTCCAGCTAGTATGACAAAAATGATGAGTGAATATTTGATTTTAGAAGCAATTAATAATGGAGATATCAGTTGGGAAGATACAGTTCCTATTAATGATTATTTAGCAGAATTATCCCATGACAGAAGTCTTTCAAATGTACCTTTAAATGTAGATGAAGAATACTCCGTACTGGACCTGTACGAATCAGTTGCGATATATTCAGCCAATGCTTCTGCCATGGCTTTAGCGGAATTAATTGCTGGTTCAGAAGGTGAATTTGTGAAAATGATGAATGCTAAAGGAGAAGAGTTAGGATTAGGAACGCTTCTACGTGATGCAGGCGAAGAATATGGCATGGATAATCTAGCAGAGATTTTCGAGGCCGAACTAGGGGATTTCCAATTCGTTAACTCGACTGGACTCCCTAACCGCTTATTAGAAGGCAATCATCCTGAAGGAACTGGCGAAACAGAAGATAACTATATGTCAGCAAAAGCTGCTGCGACACTGGGTTATCATTTAGTGAATGATTATCCGGAAGTATTAGATACAGCCGGGATTGCCGAAAAGACATTTCGGGAAGGTACAGCTGATGAAATAGTCATGCAAAACTGGAATTGGATGCTTGAAGGCACACAGTATTCAGATCTAGACTATGAATACGTCGATGGTTTAAAAACAGGATTTACAGATGGAGCTGGTTACACGTTTACTGGAACGGCAGAAAAAGAAGATCAGCGTCTTATTACTGTCGTGATGAAAGCAGATTCAGAAGGTCACCGCTTTAACGAAACAAAAAAACTTATGGAGTGGGGATTTAATAATTTTTCTATCCAAGAAGTTTTCCCTGAAAATATGACATTGGATGGGTATGAATCCCTGCCTGTGACAAAAGGTCAAAAAGATCAAGTAGAGATTGTTTCCACGGAAGCTGTTTCGCTTCTCACCCATAAAGATGATGAAGAAGCCTACTCATACACTGTAGAGTTGGATGAGGAACAGTTAAACGAGGATGGAGAGCTCGAAGCACCAATTGAAGAAGGGCAAGTAGTTGGACAACTTGTGATTAATTATAACGGAGAGCAAGAAGAAGAATACTTATTTGGTGAAGAACTTGAGGCAAGAACAGTAGATATCGTTGCAACAGAAGAAGTGGAACGCTCTGGATGGTTTACATTAATGTTCAAAGGTATTGGTGATTTTTTCTCCGGCCTTTGGACATCCGTTGTTGATACCGTTAAAGGGTGGTTATAGGACGCTGTAATTTCTAGTTAATGACTTTTTTTATTCGATAGAATGTCGTGATTAGAATTATTTTCTAGTTTTTTGAGGTATTACTATCCACATACTCGGTTTTTTCGTTATAATGGTATGAATGAATGTTTTGATAAACAAACTATAAGCAATTATGAAAAATAATTGTGTATTTTATAAGGGGGATCATCATGGAAAAGCAAGTAGGTACTGATCGCGTTAAACGTGGAATGGCAGAAATGCAAAAAGGCGGCGTCATCATGGATGTGGTGAACGCAGAACAAGCTAAAATAGCTGAGGAAGCAGGGGCAGTAGCTGTTATGGCTCTTGAACGCGTTCCTTCTGATATTCGTGCAGCGGGTGGCGTGGCTCGTATGGCTGACCCATCAATTACCGAAGCAATTCAAAATGCTGTTTCCATTCCAGTTATGGCGAAAGCACGTATTGGACATATTGTTGAAGCACGCATTTTAGAGGCGTTAGGTGTGGACTATATCGACGAAAGTGAAGTTTTAACACCGGCCGATGAAGTGTACCACTTGAATAAACGCGACTACACTGTACCTTTTGTATGTGGTGCCCGTGACTTAGGAGAGGCTACTCGCCGAATCGCAGAAGGAGCGTCCATGCTTCGTACGAAAGGTGAACCCGGTACAGGGAACATCGTTGAAGCAGTTCGTCATCAACGTTTAATGCAAGCGCAAGTGAGAAAAGTAGTAGGTATGTCTGAAGATGAACTTATGACTGAAGCAAAAAATTTAGGGGCTCCTTATGAGGTACTCTTAGAAATTAAACGAAGCGGTCGTTTACCAGTTGTAAACTTTGCAGCAGGTGGAATTGCGACTCCTGCCGATGCAGCGTTAATGATGCAGCTAGGATCCGATGGTGTCTTTGTTGGATCAGGTATTTTCAAGTCAGAAAATCCTGCAAAGTTTGCAAAGGCGATAGTAGAAGCTACGACTCATTATCAAGATTATGCGTTGATTGCAAAGCTTTCGAAAAATCTTGGTCCAGCGATGAAAGGAATCGAAATTTCATCGATCGAAGCTAAGGACCGTATGCAAGAACGAGGTTGGTAAACTGACTGACGCTTAACAGCGTTTTATGAAAGAAGAGGTGTGAAAACATCATGATTAACATAGGTGTATTAGCGCTTCAAGGCGCAGTGAGAGAGCACGTCAAGGCACTAGAGGCACCTGACGTGAATATTATTATTATAAAAAAAGTGGAACAATTAAAAGAAATCGAAGGCTTAGTTTTCCCTGGTGGAGAAAGTACAACGATGCGCAGACTCATCAATCTTTATGGATTTTATGAGCCGTTAAAAGATTTTGCCAAGCAAAAAAAGCCGATATTTGGTACGTGTGCCGGTGCCATTCTTATGGCTAATGAAATAGTTGGCCAAATGGAGCCGCATTTATCTGTAATGGATATGGTTGTCGAACGGAATGCTTTTGGCCGCCAACGGGAAAGTTTTGAGGCGCTTCTGAAAATGGATTCCATTGGTGATGATGTTCAAGGAGTATTTATTCGCGCACCGATTATCAAAACTGTGGGTGAAAATGTTCAGGTCTTGGCCAGGCATAATGGTGACATTGTAGCCGCTCAATCAGGACCATTTCTAGCTTGCTCGTTTCACCCAGAATTAACGGATGATTATCGTATGCATCAATATTTTGTTAAAATGGTTAGAGAATCTCGTATCCATGCTTGATAATTACTAAAAACATCGGTTATGATAAGAATAATCTTATACTGAGCAAAGATAGGAAATAGTAATGGAATACATTGCCTTCAGAGAGCCGGTGGTTGCTGAAAACCGGTGGTAATGATCCGTGAATCCATCCTGGAGCAAATTAGCTGAACTTATATGTAGGTTAATTCGGTTCTCACCGATATCGAGACCAAGGTGGTGCGGAAACAGGATCTGTTTCTCTCAACCAGGGTGGCAACGCGGGTAACTCCCGTCCCTGAATATTATATTCAGGGACGGGAGTTTTTTTGTATTGTCATATCAAGGGTGGCGTAAACTCACGCTGTATTTAATAAAAGACGCTATGCGTTTTTCTTATATTCTAAAACAAGGGTTACCAAAATGAAGGAGGCGTATTTAATATGTTAGATGCAAAGCTTTTAAGGAATGATTTTGCGGAGGTAAAACGAAAACTTTCTCATAGAAATGAAGATATCTCAGCATTAGATCGATTTGGTGATTTGGACCAAAAGCGAAGGGATGTTATTCAAGAAGTAGAAGAACTGAAGAGCCAAAGGAATAAAGTTTCCCAGGAAATATCTCAAATGAAACGAGAAAAGAAAGATGCAAGTGAAATAATCGAACAAATGCAAAAGGTTTCTGCAAGAGTGAAGCAGCTTGACGAGGAACTTCGTCTAGTTGATGAGGAGTTGCATTATCTATTATTAACTATTCCTAATTTGCCACATGAGAGTGCTCCTATAGGTGCTGATGAGGAAGAAAACGAAGAAGTAAGAAAATGGGGGGAGATTCCTAAATTTGAATTTGAAGCTCAGGCTCATTGGGACCTAGGTAAAGATTTAGGTATGTTGGATTTTGAACGAGCTGCCAAAGTAACGGGAAGTCGTTTTGTTATATATAAAGGAATGGGTGCTCGATTGGAAAGAGCGTTAATCAATTTCATGATGGATTTGCATGAAGACGAACATGGATATACTGAAATCATGCCACCTTATATGGTGAACCGTGAAAGTATGACAGGAACAGGCCAATTACCGAAGTTTGAGGAAGATGCTTTTAAAATTAGGGAAGAAGACTATTTCCTTATTCCCACTGCAGAAGTTCCAGTAACGAATATGCATCGAGATGAAATTGTAAGTATCGAGGAACTGCCTATGCAATACGTGGCTTACAGTGCCTGTTTCCGATCTGAGGCTGGCTCTGCAGGAAGAGATACTAGAGGATTAATTCGTCAGCATCAGTTTAATAAAGTAGAGCTTGTACACTTCGTGAAACCAGAAGATTCTTATGATCATTTAGAGAAAATCGCTAGCCATGCAGAGAAGGTATTACAATTGCTGAACTTGCCATACCGTGTCTTGAATATGTGTACAGGTGACCTAGGATTCACGGCTGCCAAAAAGTATGATATTGAAGTGTGGATTCCAAGTAACGATGCTTATCGTGAAATTTCATCTTGCAGTAATTTTGAATCTTTTCAGGCACGAAGAGCAAACATTCGTTTTAAAAGGGAAAAGAAAGGAAAAGCCGAGTTTCTCCATACGTTAAATGGATCAGGTCTTGCAATTGGAAGAACGGTGGCTGCAATTTTAGAAAACTATCAACAAGAAGACGGTTCAGTCATCATCCCTGAAGTCCTTAGACCTTATATGGGTGGAAAAGAAAAAATTAGTAACTTATAGTATCGCTTTTGAAATATACTGTACACCGTGCTAACTAACATATCATTGAAGAAAAGGTAACTATTTAAGTGATAAGTGCTAAAAGGGTGGTTTAAATGGGTGTAAAACCAAGGTGGATTGAAGAGGATGAGACATTTATGAAGGAAGCCATTTTAGAAGCTGAGAAAGCTGGGCAAAATGGCGAGGTTCCGATTGGTGCAGTTTTAGTACAAGATAGTACGATTATTTCAAGGGGTAAGAATAGTAGAGAAAAAGATCAACTATCTACGGGACATGCAGAAATGATCGCAATACAACGCGGCTGTCTTGCGAAAGGAAACTGGCGTTTAGAAGGTTGTACTTTGTATGTTACATTAGAGCCATGCCCTATGTGTGCAGGTGCTATCGTTCAATCAAGAATAACGAGAGTAGTATATGGTGCGGCAGATCCAAAAGCCGGGTGTTGTGGAACGTTAATGAACCTATTAGACGAACCTAGGTTTAACCACCAAGTTGCGATAACAAGTGGTGTGTTAGAAGAAGAAACTGCTGTTCTTCTCAAAGACTTCTTCCGTGAGATTAGAGTAAAGAAAAAGGAACAAAAAAATAAGCATGTTTAAAGTTGTCCATTTTATACAGATTGGAGGTGTCAACATGAGACCGAATCAAATTTCGTTAGAGACGGCACAAATGATGTCAAAGAAATTAGGCATGCCATTAGAGCATGTGATGCATACACCACCTCATATACTCGTAGCTAAACTAAAGGAAAAAGAAGAGCAAGAGGAACAAGCAAAAAAGGAATAAGAGTAGTCCTCCGAGGTAGTAAAATGACGGAATAAAATCCTTTTTATGTAAAGTTAATATTAACAGGAAAAATAGGGGAGATTAAGAGAACACTTTCTTTTTCCAGTCCTATCAAGGGTTTACGGTTGCTTCTTTCTACCTTTAGATATAGAATCTAGCTATATAAAGAAACAGAGAGAATACAATTAAAGTGTTTATCACATGATAGATTGTGTTCCTACTATTGCATTTATGTAAGAAAACATCTATACTAATATTTGCGTCGCTAAAACAGACGCCTAACATTGTTATCAACTTTGTCGTGCTAAGCGGGGAGGTAGCGGTGCCCTGTACTCGCAATCCGCTATAGCGAGGCCGAATCCCTTTCTGAGGTTATAGTTCTCTCTGGTCTGCCCTAAGTAAGTGGTGTTGACATTTGGGTTCCGCGCAACGGAATTTCGTGAATCCTGTCAGATCCGGAAGGAAGCAGCAGTAAGCGGGTCATTCCGTGTGCCGCGGAGTTGCCTGAATCGAGCAAACTGCTTAGGTAACGCTTGGGGAACTATGATCGAAGAAAGGTGCACGACATTTAATTTTATATAAATGTTTTAAAAAACTATCCAAATAAAGGATGGTTTTTTTTGTTAGGTTAGAAGATATAAGATGATAGCTCCTTTACGCATCGTGCATCAAGGGAAGTCCGTCCTCTTTTGGAGCAGCACCTATAGGCAAAGCATAGGTGCTACTCGGGGTGGCGAAAGCTCACACTGTATTTAATAAAAGGCGCTAAAGTACACATGATGTTGAAACTGATTTTATTTACTGAGAAAGAATGAAGTAAAAGAGAGATTCATTTTGAATTTAGGTCGATGAATCGGTATAATAGGTATGAACTGAATAAATGACTGGAATATATAAATTTAGAAGGAATAATAGGCTTATATTTTTAGCTTCGCTATCGCTTCTAGTTAACACTTGGGATAATTGTGAAGTCAATATGAAAATGAAACGGTCTGATTAAAGAGTTTGACCCAGAGGATGGTGTAGAGAGATGAGTTATCAAGCTTTATATAGAGTATGGCGTCCGAATCGATTAGAGGATGTCGTGGGTCAGGAACATATTTCGAAAACATTGAAAAATGCATTACTCCAGGAAAAACTCTCTCACGCCTATCTATTTACTGGGCCTCGTGGGACGGGGAAAACAAGTGTTGCGAAAATTGTGGCGAAAGCTATTAATTGTGAACAAGCTCCAGCGGATGAACCATGTAATGAATGTACAACGTGTAAAGGAATACAGGATGGAACGATCGTCGATGTGATGGAAATAGATGCGGCAAGTAACAATGGCGTAGACGAAATCCGCGATATTCGTGACAAAGTGAAATTCTCTCCGAGTGCGGCTAGATTCAAGGTCTATATCATTGATGAAGTGCATATGCTGTCGACTGGAGCATTTAATGCTTTATTAAAAACACTTGAAGAACCACCAAGACATGTGATTTTTATTTTAGCAACCACAGAACCACATAAAATTCCGTTAACAATTATTTCACGTTGCCAACGATTTGATTTCAAACGAATCTCCGCACACTCGATGATTGGTCGCATGCAGGAGATAGTTGATAATACAGATATAAACGTTGACGAAGATGCATTACCATTAATAGCGAGGGCCTCTGATGGCGGTATGAGGGATGCCTTAAGTTTATTAGACCAGGCGATCTCCTATTCCGATGAATCTGTAAAAGTTGATGATGTACTATCCATCATTGGTGCTGTATCGCATCAACTGCTGCACCAAGTCGTAGAAGCGGTTAAGCTAGGTGAAGTAGGGGACGGACTAAAAGCGATTGACCTTTTAATGAAGGAAGGAAAAGATCCAATTCGTTTTATCGATGATTTGATTTTCTTATTCCGGGACATTCTGATGGTGAAGGCTGCACCTGATCTAGATGAATCAAAAGATCGTATTACTGGAGATGAAGCATTTCAGAAGATGGTTGAAGAGCTGGATGAGGTATGGATTTTTGCAATGATGGAACGTCTTAACCACTTTCAGCAAGAAATGAAATGGGCGAGTCACCCTCAGGTGTTTTTAGAGATGTTTGTTGTTCAAGCAGCGCAACAATTAAACAAAACATCACAAGGAGCTGACTCCAATGTGCAGTTGGATCAAAACGAAACGATCCAAACATTACAAAAGAAAGTTGCAGATCTAGAAACTTCGATAAAGAACTTAGAGAATCAAGGAACTCAAGCTAGTGCGCAAGGAAATCGGCCAGCGGAGCCGAGCATTACAAAGTCTCGACCTGCAGCGGCTGCAGCAAGTGGTAAAAATCGTGTACATGCAGGAAAGATAAAGGAAATGCTGCATACGGCATCGAAACAAGATCTCCAGTCACTGAATGGAGCATGGGCACAAGTGATCGAGCAAGTAAAGCAGAAGAGTGTTCCTGCATCTGCATGGCTGAACGATTGTAAACCAGTTGCGTGCTCTAATGAAAAATTTGTCCTGGCATTTCGAAATGAGATGCACCGGACCATGGTGGATGACAAGTTTCGTGATATTGTAGAAGAGGCATCGACCCAAGTCATGAGTCGATCACTGACAATGTTAACCGTTCTCGTGGCTCATTGGGAAGACATAAAAGAAGAGTATGTGAAGGAACAAAAACTAGCAGGAAACTCCGAGGATTCTTCGGAAAACGAAGATGGATCTGCGCCGCAGGAGGAAAGAAACGAGTTAATCGATGAAGCTGTAAAATTAGTCGGCCGAGATTTACTCGAGATTAAAGATTAAAGCAAATAATTATAATTAGGAGGAATTTTATAATGAAAAATATGGGAAATATGATGAAGCAAATGCAGAAAATGCAAAAAGACATGGCAAAAGCACAAGAGCAATTGAAAGATGAAACAATGGAAGCAACTGCAGGTGGCGGTATGGTTAAAGTTATTATCAGCGGAGAAAAAAGAATTCTTGATATTCAAATCAATGAAGAAGCGGTAGATCCCGAAGATGTAGAAATGCTTGAAGACCTCGTTCTCGCAGCTACAAATGAAGCATTGGTAAAAGTGGATGAAATGGTTAACGAAAAAATGGGCAAATTCACAAAAGGTATGAACCTTCCAGGAATGATGTAAATTTCAGTAATCCCTTTAGACTTGGTGACAAGCCAAGTCTTTTTCTATGGTTAAAGAATTTTCTAAAGATGTTTCCAGGTCGTTGTTAGAAGGTATTGTTATATAAGAAGAAGGAGGAATTAAAGGTTATGCAGTATCCATTACCTATTTCCAAACTAATTGAAGGTTTTATGCGGCTCCCTGGTATCGGACCTAAGACAGCAGCAAGATTGGCCTTTTTTGTTTTAGATATGCGGGAAGAAGATGTTTTAGATTTTGCCAAAGCATTAGTGAGTGCAAAAAGAGAATTGACGTATTGTACAATTTGTCACCATATTACAGATACGGATCCGTGTCGAGTGTGTGAAGACAAGTCAAGGGATCAAACAGTGATTTGCGTGGTTCAGGAATCAAGAGACGTAATTGCAATGGAGAAAATGAAAGAATACACTGGGTTATACCACGTATTACATGGCGCTATTTCCCCGGTCGATGGGATAGGTCCTGAAGATATTTATATTGCAGATCTATTAAAACGGCTTCAGGATGACACTGTTCAAGAAATGATTATTGCAACAAACCCAAATATTGAGGGGGAAGCAACAGCTATGTATATGTCACGTCTTGTGAAACCAACCGGGATTAAAGTAACGAGGATCGCTCACGGACTTCCAGTTGGCGGAGATCTAGAGTACGCAGATGAAGTTACTTTATCTAAGGCAATAGAAGGCAGAAGAGAGTTATAGAATAAGCATAGAGCAGAGAATTCGGAAGGGTGGCAAAACTCTCATGCGTAGCAAAAAACGAAAGCTTCGTCGTCTTAAGGATGATGAACTTATATCCGTTCTCAGGTCTGTTAAAGATAAAGTAAATGAACATGAATCACTTTTGGAGCACTCGGTCGAAGACTTCGGCTATGTTGAAAGTCGTGCACAATTGGAAAGAGCTAAATATTTCTTCTTATTAAGAGAAGCAAGGGTTAGGAAAACCTCCGTTTATTAAAGTGTTACGAATAAAATGTGAAGCGGATATACTTCGTTGTAGTATTACTATAGAAGAAGATTGCTAGTTTATATTTAATTCGGTTATATTTTTTGAGCTTGGACATATCTTTTAGAACGAGCCGGATCATTTTTTACACGGTCGGATATACAATCCGTCTTAAAAAGAATGGTCTGTATCAAAAACTAAAGGAGTGTTCAAATATGGAACCAATAGTTATTTTAACTCTATTAGCAGCGATGATTATCCTTTTATTAATTCTGGGAGCCCCTTTTAAGTCGTTTAAATGGATTGGGACTGGAGCGGTTCGCCTATTAATTGGAGCGTTATTTTTATTTTTCTTAAATACTTTTGGAGGAATATTTGAATATCATTTGCCGATTAACTTATTTACAGCGTCTGTATCTGGTTTCTTAGGTGTCCCAGGTATTGTAGCGTTAATCTTTTTAGATATGATGGTAGTAAATTAAGAAATCCAAGATCGATAGTTGGAGGCTTAAAACTATTTTTGTAAAATGGTTGACTTCGTTTTTCGCCCGTGGTATATTATTACTTGTCGCTAACGAAACGGGCAAAACATTTCCTGATTGTTACTGACGAAGTTTTAAAAAAGATATTGACATTATACATTAAAAAATGATATGATGTTCTAGTCGCCTTAAAACGATGTTTTTACAACGTTCTAGTTTACTAGAACAATAGAAAATATTTATTCACTTTGGTGGATAGGGAAATGACCTTTGAAAACTAAACAAAAAGCCAAGCAAAGTGGGATATTTTAAAATATCCCGTCAAATGAAACAAATCGTTGAATGGTAACATTCGACAAACGCCAGACGAAAGTTTGGTTTTGATGTCTAGGACATCAAGCTTGATGATAAGTCATCATACTTTATCGGAGAGTTTGATCCTGGCTCAGGACGAACGCTGGCGGCGTGCCTAATACATGCAAGTCGAGCGCAGGAAACAAGCTGATCCCTTCGGGGTGACGCTTGTGGAATGAGCGGCGGACGGGTGAGTAACACGTGGGCAACCTGCCTTGTAGACTGGGATAACTCCGGGAAACCGGAGCTAATACCGGATGACCAACGGAATCGCATGATTCTGTTGTAAAAGTGGGGATTTATCCTCACACTACGAGATGGGCCCGCGGCGCATTAGCTAGTTGGTAAGGTAATGGCTTACCAAGGCAACGATGCGTAGCCGACCTGAGAGGGTGATCGGCCACACTGGAACTGAGACACGGTCCAGACTCCTACGGGAGGCAGCAGTAGGGAATCATCCGCAATGGGCGAAAGCCTGACGGTGCAACGCCGCGTGAACGATGAAGGTTTTCGGATCGTAAAGTTCTGTTATGAGGGAAGAACAAGTGCCGTTCGAATAGGGCGGCACCTTGACGGTACCTCACGAGAAAGCCCCGGCTAACTACGTGCCAGCAGCCGCGGTAATACGTAGGGGGCAAGCGTTGTCCGGAATTATTGGGCGTAAAGCGCGCGCAGGCGGTCTCTTAAGTCTGATGTGAAAGCCCACGGCTCAACCGTGGAGGGTCATTGGAAACTGGGGGACTTGAGTGTAGGAGAGGAAAGTGGAATTCCACGTGTAGCGGTGAAATGCGTAGATATGTGGAGGAACACCAGTGGCGAAGGCGACTTTCTGGCCTACAACTGACGCTGAGGTGCGAAAGCGTGGGGAGCAAACAGGATTAGATACCCTGGTAGTCCACGCCGTAAACGATGAGTGCTAGGTGTTAGGGGTTTCGATGCCCTTAGTGCCGAAGTTAACACATTAAGCACTCCGCCTGGGGAGTACGACCGCAAGGTTGAAACTCAAAGGAATTGACGGGGGCCCGCACAAGCAGTGGAGCATGTGGTTTAATTCGAAGCAACGCGAAGAACCTTACCAGGTCTTGACATCCTCTGACCACCCAAGAGATTGGGATTTCCCCTTCGGGGGACAGAGTGACAGGTGGTGCATGGTTGTCGTCAGCTCGTGTCGTGAGATGTTGGGTTAAGTCCCGCAACGAGCGCAACCCTTGATCTTAGTTGCCAGCATTCAGTTGGGCACTCTAAGGTGACTGCCGGTGATAAACCGGAGGAAGGTGGGGATGACGTCAAATCATCATGCCCCTTATGACCTGGGCTACACACGTGCTACAATGGATGGTACAAAGGGCTGCAAGACCGCGAGGTCAAGCGAATCCCATAAAGCCATTCTCAGTTCGGATTGCAGGCTGCAACTCGCCTGCATGAAGCCGGAATTGCTAGTAATCGCGGATCAGCATGCCGCGGTGAATACGTTCCCGGGCCTTGTACACACCGCCCGTCACACCACGAGAGTTTGTAACACCCGAAGTCGGTGAGGTAACCTTTTTGGAGCCAGCCGCCGAAGGTGGGACAGATGATTGGGGTGAAGTCGTAACAAGGTATCCCTACCGGAAGGTGGGGATGGATCACCTCCTTTCTAAGGAGCATTTAAGCTCAACTTATTGAATCGAACTTTGTCTTGGACTTTTTGTTTAGTTTTGAGAGGTTAGTCTCTCAAAGCTTCTTTTCTTTGAAAGAAGCCTTTGTCCTTTGAAAACTGGATAACGAAATGACTGAAAAGAATCACCGGTTATACCCTTTGAATACGTTCAAAGAAAGTGAACCGAGTGTCTTAGATGTAGGCTAAGAAAGACGCCACCAATTGTGAACCTCTTCGGAGGTATTGGCAAGCAGGACCTGGAAGTTCGCGGAAGCAAGCGATGAGTCACCGGAACGTACTTAGGTACGTGAGGATGATGAAGAGTGCAGCTGACAAAGACATTCAAAGGTCATGTGCAGTCAAACGCAAAAAATGGTTAAGTTAGAAAGGGCGCACGGTGAATGCCTTGGCACTAGGAGCCGAAGAAGGACGGGACGAACACCGATATGCTTCGGGGAGCTGTAAGTAAGCTTTGATCCGGAGATTTCCGAATGGGGGAACCCCTTATCCGTAATGGGATAAGATCCACACTTGAATACATAGAGTGTGAGAAGGCAGACCTGGGGAACTGAAACATCTTAGTACCCAGAGGAAGAGAAAGCAAATGCGATTTCCTGAGTAGCGGCGAGCGAAACGGAAACAGCCCAAACCAAGAGGCTTGCCTCTTGGGGTTGTAGGACATTCCATATGGAGTTACAAAGAGTCTGTGTAGATGAAGCGACCTGGAAAGGTCCGCGAGACAAGGTAAAAGCCCTGTAGTCGAAATGCAGACTCCTCCGGAGTGTATCCTGAGTACGGCGGGACACGTGAAACCCCGTTGGAAACTGGGAGGACCATCTCCCAAGGCTAAATACTACCTAGTGACCGATAGTGAACCAGTACCGTGAGGGAAAGGTGAAAAGCACCCCGGAAGGGGAGTGAAATAGATCTTGAAACCGTGTGCCTACAAGTAGTTGGAGCCCGTTAATGGGTGACAGCGTGCCTTTTGTAGAATGAACCGGCGAGTTACGATCCCATGCAAGGTTAAGCTGAAAAGGCGGAGCCGCAGCGAAAGCGAGTCTGAATAGGGCGAATGAGTATGTGGTTGTAGACCCGAAACCGGGTGATCTACCCATGTCCAGGGTGAAGTCCAGGTAACACTGGATGGAGGCCCGAACCCACGCACGTTGAAAAGTGCGGGGATGAGGTGTGGGTAGGGGTGAAATGCCAATCGAACTCGGAAATAGCTGGTTCTCCCCGAAATAGCTTTAGGGCTAGCCTCGAGGGAAGAGTTTTGGAGGTAGAGCACTGATTGGACGAGGGGTCCCCACAGGATTACCGAATTCAGTCAAACTCCGAATGCCAAAAACTTATCCTCGGGAGTCAGACTGCGAGTGCTAAGATCCGTAGTCAAGAGGGAAACAGCCCAGACCATCAGCTAAGGTCCCAAAGTATACGTTAAGTGGAAAAGGATGTGGAGTTGCTTAGACAACCAGGATGTTGGCTTAGAAGCAGCCATCATTGAAAGAGTGCGTAATAGCTCACTGGTCGAGTGACTCTGCGCCGAAAATGTACCGGGGCTAAACGTATCACCGAAGCTATGGACAGACACCTTCGGGTGTCCTGTGGTAGGGGAGCGTTCCAAGGGCGTCGAAGCATGACCGGAAGGACATGTGGAGCGCTTGGAAGTGAGAATGCCGGTATGAGTAGCGAAAAGAGGGGTGAGAATCCCCTCCGTCGAAAGCCTAAGGTTTCCTGAGGAAGGCTCGTCCGCTCAGGGTAAGTCGGGACCTAAGCCGAGGCCGAAAGGCGTAGGCGATGGAAAACAGGTTGAAATTCCTGTACCACCACGTTTCCGTTTGAGTAATGGGGGGACGCAGTAAGGTAGGGTAAGCGCACCGTTGGTTGTGTGCGTCGAAGCAATTAGGCTGACAAGTAGGTAAATCCGCTTGTCGTGAAGGCTGAGTTGTGATCGCGAGGGAAATTTAGTACCGAAGTTCCCAATCCTACACTGCCAAGAAAAGCCTCTAGCGAGGAAGCTGGTGCCCGTACCGCAAACCGACACAGGTAGGCGGGATGAGAATTCTAAGACGCGCGGGAGAACTCTCGTTAAGGAACTCGGCAAAATGACTCCGTAACTTCGGGAGAAGGAGTGCTCTATTAGGGTGCAAGCCCGAGAGAGCCGCAGTGAATAGGCCCAAACGACTGTTTATCAAAAACACAGGTCTCTGCCAAGCCGCAAGGCGATGTATAGGGGCTGACACCTGCCCGGTGCTGGAAGGTTAAGAGGAGGGGTTATCCCGTAAGGGAGAAGCTCTGAATTGAAGCCCCAGTAAACGGCGGCCGTAACTATAACGGTCCTAAGGTAGCGAAATTCCTTGTCGGGTAAGTTCCGACCCGCACGAAAGGTGCAACGATTTGGGCACTGTCTCAACGAGAGACCCGGTGAAATTATATTACCAGTGAAGATGCTGGTTACCCGCGACAGGACGGAAAGACCCCATGGAGCTTTACTGTAGCTTGATATTGGATGTTGGAACAGCTTGTACAGGATAGGTAGGAGCCTTGGAAACCGGAGCGCTAGCTTCGGTGGAGGCATTGGTGGGATACTACCCTGGCTGTTTTGACATTCTAACCTCGGACCGTGATCCGGTTCAGGAACAGTGTCAGGTGGGCAGTTTGACTGGGGCGGTCGCCTCCTAAAGAGTAACGGAGGCGCCCAAAGGTTCCCTCAGAATGGTTGGAAATCATTCGTAGAGTGCAAAGGCATAAGGGAGCTTGACTGCGAGACATACAGGTCGAGCAGGGACGAAAGTCGGGCTTAGTGATCCGGCGGCACCGTATGGAAGGGCCGTCGCTCAACGGATAAAAGCTACCCTGGGGATAACAGGCTAATCTCCCCCAAGAGTCCACATCGACGGGGAGGTTTGGCACCTCGATGTCGGCTCGTCGCATCCTGGGGCTGAAGTAGGTCCCAAGGGTTGGGCTGTTCGCCCATTAAAGCGGCACGCGAGCTGGGTTCAGAACGTCGTGAGACAGTTCGGTCCCTATCCGTCGCGGGCGCAGGAAATTTGAGAGGAGCTGTCCTTAGTACGAGAGGACCGGGATGGACACACCGCTGGTGTACCAGTTGTTCCGCCAGGAGCATCGCTGGGTAGCTACGTGTGGAAGGGATAAGTGCTGAAAGCATCTAAGCATGAAGCCCCCCTCGAGATGAGATTTCCCATCACGTAAGTGAGTAAGATCCCTCAGAGAAGATGAGGTAGATAGGTCTCGTGTGGAAGCATGGCGACATGCGGAGCTGAGAGATACTAATCGATCGAGGACTTAACCAAATGTTTTACTCTAAGCAACGATTCTTTTCAGTCCATCACGTTATCCAGTTTTGAGAGGTCAACGACCACTCACTATGTCCAGTGACGATCGCGGAGAGGTCACACCCGTTCCCATGCCGAACACGGAAGTTAAGCTCTCCAGCGCCGATGATAGTTGGGGGTTTCCCCCTGTGAAAGTAGGACGCCGCTGGGCAATTATGAAAAGACATTCTCTTTGGAGAGTGTCTTTTTTGTGGTTTTAAAGGGTTGTGCGGCTATAATATTGGAGGTAGGTGCTACGGCGGTAGCACCTACAAAACCTCAATCATTGCATCAACTAAAACACCTAAAAAGCAAAAAAAATCTAACTTTCCTTCCTATATTAAATCCCCAAAAGTAAAATCTTAATTTATAAAAAACTATATTTAAATAGCGTAATCACGTAACCAATTTAGGTATTTCGTAAATTTCAGGCGAACAAGGACAACTTGTATTGCATATAGTAAAGCAGTTGATTCATGGATTACAAGGGTTAGAGTATGAAAGAATGGGTCATACTGTTAGCGGAGGTGTCTAAAATTATGAGTCATTTATTAAAAAAAGAAGATGTGCAGTTGAATGACTGCTTGATATGTTACTCAGCTAAAGAAAGAGGAATTCATGTAATTGGATCATTTATATGCGAAGAATGTGAAAGAAAGATGGTTCAGATGAATGTAGAGGATCAGAGTTATTCTCTTATTGTAAACCGATTGGGTAAGATCCGGGATAGACTGCGTCAAGAGGGGAATGGGGAGGTTCAAAGTTGAACCTTCTTTTTTTATGAGAAAGTATAAGGTGACAGCTGCCTTTACGCCACACATATCAAGGGAAATCCACATCCTTTCAAGTAGCACCTACATGCAACTACAGAGGTGCTACTCGAAAGGACGTGGCAAAAGCTCACGCTGCATTAAACAAAAGGCGCTTTGCGTTTATCTTATGAAATTCGTATAGGATAGTTGAACCGTCTCCTTAAGAAGTGGCTAAAGGAAAAAAGACAGCCACAATAGGTTCTGAATTTAGGTCTTATTCACATACAACAGCATGGCACTTCAACGAATTTTGACATCTTAGTATTAATCATATTTATTTAAAAGTACCTCCTAAACTATATATTTTGTATCATGAGGAAGTTTTATCGAGTAATAAACTTATTAAGAAATACAGACATTTTTTCTGGTTTATTATTGTAAAATAAAAATGCCTGAAAGAATGGATAGTAAACTTAAAGGCTGCATTTCTTTATATACAGACCTAGACAATTTAACCAAAGAGAATGAGTAAAACAAGAGATAATTTTTAGATGATTCGTTATAATAAATGGAGGAATAATTTTGAGAAGAGGAATTCGATGGACCAACAACTTACACCACTTTTTGATCAATTAAACAAACATAAGGATTCCAGACCTCAGTCTTTCCACGTACCTGGGCATAAAAATGGACGAGTCTTTTTAGAGAAGGCAAGACCGGCATATGAACAAATACTAGCATTCGATCAAACAGAAATTCAAGGATTGGATGACCTTCATGATGCGACTGGGGTAATTGCCGAAGCACAACAGCTTGCTGCCGAATTATACGGCTCAAAGACTACCCATTTTCTGGTGGGTGGCTCTACGGTCGGTAATTTAGCGATGATGCTATGTGTAGCTGAGCCTGGAGATCAGGTGATGGTTCAACGAAATAGTCATCAATCTATATTTCATGGAATGGAGCTTGCTGGTTTAAAGCCAGTTTTCCTTGAACCAGAGAGAGATGAGGCTACTGGAATTGCTTTAGGGGTGTCTATGACAACAATCAAACTAGCGATGAGTAAGTACTCTGGTGCAAAAGCTGTCTTCTTAACGAATCCTTCCTACGAAGGGTATGGCCAAGATTTAACGCTGCACGTGCAGGCGGCGCATGAAGCAAACATGATTGTTTGTGTGGATGAAGCACACGGGGCCCATCTCATCATAGATCATCCTTCGTGGCCTGTGAGCTCATTGAAGGCAAGGGCTGATCTGGTTGTACAGTCGGCACATAAAACATTACCGGCTATGACAATGACATCTTTTTTACATAATAATAGTGAACGGATAAATAGCGATAAAATACGCTTATATTTACGGATGCTTCAATCAAGCAGTCCTTCCTATCCACTGATGGCTTCACTAGACGTTGCGCGCGCATATTTAGCCTCTTTTGAGATTTCTGATTGGAACCAGTTAACTGCAAAGATTGCTGAATTAAAGGAGTGCCTAGGCGGTGGCGATGGTTGGGGTCAGACCCCCCATAAATTAGGAGATTATGTGCAAGATCCGTTGAAGCTTGCTTTTGTGACGCCGTATCGGGATGCAGCAATAGGTTGGAAAAATCAATTGAAGGCACGTGGTGCATTTCCGGAGCTTGTTTCTCCGGGGCTTTTGTTGTTTACGCTGCCACTAAATGCGGATGCGATAGATGTAGACAATTTGAGATCGATGTTAGAGCAAATTCTTCCGGTCAAAAACAAAAAACGTGGTCATCTTAGTAGAAATACAGCCCAACCGAAAGAGCTTATTTCAGAGCTGGCACTTTCTTATCAAGAGATGAGAGAAAGAAAAACAGTCTTGATTCCTTGGCAGGAAAGCGAAGGGAAAATAGCAGGAGAGACGATTGTACCATATCCACCAGGAATTCCATTAGTTTTAGCTGGAGAACGTATTAGAGAAGATCAACTAGAGACTCTTGCGAAATTGATTAATGAGGGATCATCATTTCAAACAGGGGACAGTTGGGTTTATAATGGTATAACGATATTTTTAGAATGAGGAGAATGAGATGTGCGTGGTTTATTTATAACGTTTGAGGGTGGTGAGGGAGCTGGTAAGACAACAGTTCTGAAAATAGTCAAGGAAAAACTAGAAGAAGAAGGATATGAGGTCGTCTCTACGCGGGAGCCGGGAGGCAGTGTCATCGCTGAAAAAGTGAGAGAAGTTATACTTGATCCGGAACATACGGAGATGGATGCCCGAACGGAAGCACTTCTATATGCAGCTGCTAGGAGACAACATTTAGTGGAGACGGTCATACCACAACTGGAACTAGGAAACATCGTTTTGTGCGATCGGTTTATAGACAGTAGTCTTGTTTACCAAGGTGTAGGTCGCCAAATAGGTGTGGATGAGGTATTACAATTGAATTTGTTTGCAACAGAGGGGATGATGCCTCATATGACGTTGTATTTTGATGTCACCCCGGAAGTGGGACTAGCAAGAATTAATAAACATAGTGGTCGGGAGTTTAATCGATTGGATCAGGAATCGATGGCTTTCCACGAACAAGTAAGAAAAGCGTATCTTGCTTTGCAGAAAAAGGAACCCAAGAGAATTCACACGATAGATGCCTCAGAGGAAATAGAGGAAGTCGTTCAAAAAACATTGCAGGAAATCGAGCACTTTTTGGAGAAGGAAGCATAAGAAATAATGTAAATAGATTATTTGTTGTTATAATAAGAAAAGAAGAGATTCCTTATTTCTACTAATACAGGTAAAAGCGGAGTCAAATAGTTTTAAAAGAGACATTATACGTTATGTATTTAACAAATAGTGCTTATAGGGAGGTCAATACCATGAAATTAATTATGGCTGTCATTCAAGATAAGGATAGTAACAGATTGTCAGACGCCCTTGTAGAGAAAGAGTTTCAGGCGACAAAGCTTGCCAGCACGGGGGGATTTTTAAAGGCTGGGAATACGACCTTTATGATTGGTGTGAAGGATGCTGAGGTAGACAAGGCACTGGAAATCATCAAGGAAAACTGTGAGTCGCGTGAACAGCTTGTCGCACCTATTTCGCCGATGGGCGGGAATGCGGATTCATATGTACCGTATCCTGTGGAAGTTCAAGTCGGTGGGGCAACTGTATTCATCTTACCTGTTGAGCAATTTGAGAAGTTTTAGTTAGGTGTAAAGACCGAAAGAAGAGGGATCCATCATGAAGACTTGGGAAGACATAGGAGAAACACAATCAACCATAGCTAAAATATTGAAAAATAGTGTGCTGAAAAACAGACTCTCTCATGCCTATGTTTTTGAAGGTGGTCGTGGGACGGGGAAAAAAAACGTTGCAGTTCTTTTAGCAAAAACTTTTTTTTGTAAGGAAAAACTGGAAGCTGAGCCTTGCCAGCAGTGTCGAGATTGCAAACGGATTGATTCAGGTAATCATCCGGATATTCATCTGATTCAGGCGGATGGCTCATCCATTAAAGTAGATCAGATAAGAGAATTGAAAAAGGATCTTAGTTTAAGAGGGATGGAGTCCAGAAAGAAATTTTACATTGTGGAAGAAACCGAAAAAATGACTCCAGCAGCCGCGAATAGCATTCTGAAATTTCTGGAAGAACCTGATGGGGAAGCGTTAGCTATTCTGTTAACAACCCATGTGCAAAGAATTCTGCCAACAGTACTTTCCCGCTCACAAGTTCTTTCATTTGCACCCTTACCTCCTGATAAATTTATTGAGAAATTAGTCGAAAATAGTATTCCAGAAAAAGATGCCAGAGTAATTTCACAAATAACCTCTGATTTGGAAGAGGGAATCCAATTATGTCAGGATAATTGGTTTGCGCAAGCTAGGAGCAAGGTGATACAATTAACGGATGAAGTATCTTTGCGTCCAAAGAACGCATTTATCACTCTGCAGGAAGAGTGGATGCCTTTTTTCAAAGAAAAGTCAGAGATCCAGCTAGGTATTGATTTAATTATGATATGGTATCGAGATGTGATCAGGATGCAAGTTGATCAAACAAATCAGCTTGTTTATATAGACCAAGAGGACAAGCTTCAAGATCAAGCGTTGAAGCTCTCGCAACGAAAGCTGGGAAATAACCTCCAGGCGGTGATGGATGCGAAGCGTCGTTTGGACGCAAATACCGCTCCCCAGCTTTTAATGGAGCAATTGCTTCTTCGGTTACAGGAGGGATAACACGTGCATCAAGTAGTAGGTGTTCGATTTAAGAAAGCTGGGAAAATATATTATTTTTCTCCTAGCGACTTTGATATAAAGTTACACGACTATGTTATCGTAGAAACTGCTCGTGGGGTGGAATTCGGTAAGGTAGTTATCGGCATGAAAGAAGTAGAAGAACAGGATGTCGTTCTACCGTTGAAAAACGTCCTCCGATTAGCTACGGAAAAAGATAAGCTGATTGTGCAAGAGAACAAACAAGAATCGCAAAGTGCGTTCAAAGTTTGTTCTGCAAAAATCAATGAGCATGATCTTGATATGAAGCTCGTAGATGTCGAGTATACATTCGACCGCAACAAAGTATTATTCTACTTTACTGCAGATGGCCGCATTGATTTCCGTGAACTCGTGAAGGATTTAGCATCTGTTTTCCGTACACGAATTGAGTTAAGACAAATTGGTGTGCGTGATGAAGCGAAGATGCTCGGGGGAATTGGTCCTTGTGGGCGTATGCTTTGCTGTTCAACGTTTTTAGGTGACTTTGAGCCTGTCTCCATTAAAATGGCGAAGGATCAAAACCTATCCCTGAATCCTACTAAAATTTCTGGACTTTGCGGAAGACTAATGTGTTGTTTAAAATATGAAAATGACACGTATGAATCTGCGAAGAAAGAACTTCCCGACCTCTATGAGAAATTAGAGACAAGTTATGGCAAAGGAAAAGTAGTAGGATTAAATATGTTGGAACGTCTTGTTCAAGTAGAAATTTATGAGTCAGGACAGGTGATTGAATTTTCCTTAGAGGAGCTCCTAAATGAGGGAGTGATCACCACGTAAACCACGGATAATGAGGTGTGGGAATCGTGAACAAGAATGAAATTTTCGTCCGTGTAAGTCATATGGAAGAACGGATTGGCGGCCTGCATCATGAATTAGGCGAACTGAAAGATCAATTGGCGTTACTTCTTGAAGAAAACACTCATTTACAAATGGAAAACGAACATTTACGTGATCGTATGACCAGAGAATCGGAGGCAAGAGAGCTTGCAAAGGAATCTGCAGCTGATGAAGGTGAGACGAAAGACCGGATTCAACCTGGTTTTGGCGAAGGTTATGATAATCTAGCGAGACTTTATGAAGAAGGCTTCCATATTTGTAATTTACATTATGGGAGTATTCGAAAAGAAGGAGATTGTCTTTTTTGCCTTTCGTTTCTAAACAAGAAGTGAGAAACCGTAAGTCTTTCCGTTGTATAACGGAAAGGCTTTTTTTCTCAGGACAAGCTATGAGACGAAGCGACCGGTGAAGACAAGTATCACAACTCATATAAGGGTCGGGAGGAAGGGAATAAGTGGAGGAAAATGAAAGACTAGACTATATGCCGGGCGGGAATCGCTTTATATATCAGAGGAAAGATGTTTTTGCATTTTCTATGGATGCGGTGCTTTTAGCTAAGTTTGTGAAAGTGCCGGTTCCTCAAGGTAAGATCATGGACCTGTGTGCTGGAAATGGAGCCGTTCCATTAATGATGACATTGCGAACAGAGGCAAAAATTGATGCTGTAGAAATTCAGGAGCTTTTATGTAACTTGGCAAGTAAATCAATGGTACATAATGGAGTCAGTAATCAGGTACGGGTTATCCATTCGGATATTCTTTTGTTAAAGGAAGAGGTGGCTTGGGAAACCTATGATGTGGTCACGTGCAACCCACCTTACTTTCCAGTTACTTCTGAGAAAGGAAAAAACAAGGACAAGCCTTTTTCCTTAGCTAGACATGAAGTGGCCTGTACACTAGAGGATGTGATTCACGTTTCTTCTAGATTAGTTAAACAAAAGGGAAGAGTGGCCCTTGTTCACCGTCCCGAACGGGTGGCAGATGTGTTTGCATTGATGAAGCAATATCGAATAGAACCAAAGCGGATCCAATACGTACATCCAAAAGCAACAAAAGACGCAAATATGGTGATGGTGGAAGGTGTGCGGGAAGGTAATCCCGGAATCACGACTTTACCGCCATGGATTGTTTATGACGATGTTAATCAGTTTACGGAAGTATTTAAACATCATTATGAGAAAGATTAGATATTTCGAAAGGAGGGGTTTATCGTGTTGAAGGAACAACGTAGTTTTCAAAAAGGAAATGAAACTGGAACACTGTATGTGGTCCCGACACCGATTGGTAACTTACAGGATATGACCTTTCGGGCTGTGGATATTCTGAAAGAAGCAGACATTATTGCGGCTGAGGATACAAGACATTCGAAGAAGCTTTGTCATGTGTTTGATATTGGTACGCCACTTATAAGCTACCATGAGCATAATAAAAAAGAGCGTGAAGGAGAGTTAGTTGCGCGCGCTCAGCGAGGGGAAGTAATTGCACTCGTAAGTGATGCCGGGATGCCGGCAATATCTGATCCAGGGGCAGACCTTGTAAAGCGGTTTATCGAAGAGGGTTTAACCGTTGTAGGGCTGCCAGGCGCAAATGCTGCTGTGACATCTCTTGTTGTCTCAGGTCTGCCGACGGACGCTTTTACCTTCATCGGATTTCTTGATCGAAATAAAAAACATCGAAAACAAGTGTTAGAGCAATGGAAAGGCAGTCCATCTACATTAATTTTTTATGAAGCACCTCATCGATTGAAAGAAATGCTTAAAGCAGTAGAAGAAGTGTTGGGAAACCGTAACATTGCTTTATGCCGTGAGCTTACGAAACAGTATGAAACAATTCTTCGTGGAACTGTGGAAGAATTAAAGGACAGGTTGTTGGAAGAGGCTGTAAAGGGTGAATGTGTGGTAGTCATCGAAGGCGCTACAGAAGAAGAACAAAAGGCGTTAGAAGATGTTCCTTGGTGGGTAGAAGTTTCGTTGATAGATCATATTCAAAAGTTGATGGACGAAGGAGAAACATCAAAGCAAGCAATTAAATCTGTAGCGGTTGAACGAGGAATTCCTAAACGAGAGGTATATCAAGCCTTTCACGTTGAGGAAGAGAATTAGAATGAATCGCCTGAAAATAAAATGCCTTCAAGAGAAGTGTTCACTTCTCTTGAAGGCATTTTATGTATTTATTACTTTTCTTGCTTTGCAATATAGTTATCAAGCTCTTTTAAAATTTCTTTTGCACCGATTGGGCTTAAGATAATTTTACCGTTAGCAATAGAAAGGTTATCATCAGAAACCTCTCCAGTTACTTGACAGGTCATATTTGGCTTGTACTTCTTCAAAATAATACGATCGTCATCAACATAGATTTCAAGTGCATCTTTTTCTGCAATATCTAAAGTACGACGAAGTTCTATTGGAATTACCACCCGTCCTAGCTCATCAACCTTACGAACAATACCTGTAGATTTCATTATAAAAAATCTCCTCTCACATAGTTAATCTCTTTTTTGTCTCTATCACAGGTGATATACCAGTGTCATTATTCGACAAAATTCTCTTAAGATTAGAATACCAAGTCTTCCAAAAGAAGTCAATTAAAAAGTGTTTATTACAAAAGTATTCTAACAAACTATGTCGGGAAATACTAATCTATCAACTGTTTCCATAAAAAAGAAAATCTAATGTTTTGAAGCTGCTTTAGTTAAGTAAGGGACTATATATTAGTAATGGAACTAATTCGACAAAAAAAGACTAAATATTATTCGGTGTACCCTGTCTTCATGGATACCTTGACAGTATTGACTTCGTTCGGTATATTTTGTAGAGATAATAAAATTATAAACTATTTCTGATGAAAAGATGAGTAGGGAGCAAAGCTTATACCAGAGAACCGGAATTGCTGAAAACCGGTTAAGCTAAACTTTTGAAGATGGTCTTAGGAGGATTTGGTTTCCGAGCTAGAGATGCTGCTTGTAAGAGCATGGTCTCAGTAAAGAAATCACGGGCTGTTCGTTATACAGTAGTTTGCTGATTAGAGGATATAGTTCGAATCCTATTCAGCAACTTGGAGGTCAATGATCGTTGTCATTGATAAATCTGGGTGGTACCGCGTGAGATATACTCTCGTCCCATTGTATTGGGGCGGGAGTTTTTATGTTTTTTCACGGACGATATAGGAAATGATGATACTAGAGGAGGCTTTAACGATGAAAAACGAGCAAAAAACGTTTTACTTAACAACCCCAATTTATTATCCCAGTGCAAAGTTGCATATCGGTCACGCCTATACGACAGTTGCAGGCGATGCAATGGCACGTTATAAACGTCTAAGAGGCTATGAAGTAAGGTTTTTGACAGGGACAGATGAACATGGTCAGAAAATAGAACAAAAAGCAAAGGAAAACGGGGTTAGTCCACAGCACTTTGTTGATGGTGTTGTGAAAGATATTCAAGAGTTATGGAAAAAGCTTGATATATCCTATGATGATTTTATTCGGACGACGGAAGAACGTCATAAAATAGTAGTAGCAAAAATTTTCGATCAGCTGTTAGAACAAGGTGATATTTATTTAGATGAATATGAAGGCTGGTACTCTATCTCTGACGAAACATTTTACACTGCACTTCAATTAGACGATAAAGAATATGATGCAGAAGGAAATATTATTGGTGGGAAGAGTCCGGATAGCGGACATCCAGTCGAAAAAGTTCGCGAAGAATCGTATTTCTTTAGAATGAGCAAATATTCAGACCGGTTGTTGAAGTTTTATGAAGAAAACCCTAATTTTATTCAACCAGAGTCTCGAAAAAATGAAATGATCAATAATTTCATCAAGCCAGGACTTGAAGATTTAGCGGTATCAAGAACCTCATTTGACTGGGGGGTAAAGGTAAACAAGGATCCAAAACATGTCGTGTATGTATGGATCGATGCTCTTTCCAATTATATTACCTCACTCGGATACGCAAGTGATGATGAGACGAATTATCAAAAATTCTGGCCGGCAGATGTCCACCTAGTAGGAAAGGAAATTGTCCGATTCCATTCGATCTATTGGCCGATCATGCTGATGGCACTTGACCAACCACTGCCGAAAAAAGTATTTGGTCACGGTTGGCTTCTTATGAAAGACGGAAAAATGTCTAAATCTAAAGGGAATGTTGTAGACCCTGTGCCATTAATCGAGCGATACGGTCTAGATGCACTAAGATATTACCTTTTACGTGAAGTTCCATTTGGATCAGATGGCGTATTTACACCGGAAGGCTTTGTCGACCGCATAAATTATGATTTGGCAAACGACTTAGGAAATCTCCTTAATCGGACGGTGGCCATGATTAATAAGTATTTTGATGGAAAAATATCTGCATACATTAAAGACGCTACGCCATTTGATGCTTCACTTGTAGATCTTGTCGATGCGACTGTTGAAAAAGTAGAGGATTCAATGGAAGATATGGAGTTTTCTGTAGCATTAACAGCGATCGGGCAGCTTATTAGCCGCACGAATAAATACATTGATGAAACGCAGCCGTGGGTGTTGGCTAAAGATGGAGAAGCAAAAGATCAACTAGGTTCGGTGCTGCACCACCTGGTGGAATCATTACGCCAAATTTCCATTCTTCTTCAACCGTTCTTAACCAAAACACCTAAAAAAATCTGGAGCCAACTTGGTATTCATGAAGAGTTGACTGCTTGGAATACGTTGAGAGTATTTGGTCACATTAAAACTGGAACAAAGGTCGTTTCCAAAGGGGAACCGGTTTTTCCTCGCTTAGACTTCAACGAAGAAGTAAAAGCTATTGTTGAAATGATGGGAGGAACAGTTGCAGCAAAAGAAGATGACAATCAAAAGGTTGGTGCTTCTGAAGAAATGGATATACCAGAGGTTGATGAAATTACGATCGATGATTTCAGTAAGGTAGATTTACGGGTTGCAGAGGTTATTTCTGCGGAAAAGGTAAAAAAGACGGATAAACTTCTTAAAATCCAATTGGACCTGGGCTATGAGAAACGCCAGGTTGTCTCAGGGATTGCGAAGCATTACGATCCAGATCAGTTAGTTGGTCAAAAAGTTATCTGTGTCACCAATTTAAAACCCGTGAAACTTCGCGGGGAGCTTTCTCAAGGAATGATATTAGCAGGATCGGCAAATAATGAATTGTCATTAGCGACTGTTGGAAAAGATCTTCCGAATGGTTCTCAGGTGAAGTAGACGATTTATCAAACTAGAGTACACCCTTCCATTAAATACTGGAGGGGTGTTCGTATAGAAATTAGGAGGATTACAGTCATGTTATTTGATACTCACGTACACTTAAATGCCGACCAATTTGAAGAGGATGTAGAAGAGGTAATACAAAGAGCAAAAGATACTGGTGTGGAAAAAATGGTCGTTGTAGGATTTGATGAAAAGACAATCAATAAAGCGATGACACTAGTAGAGAATTATGATTTTTTGTATGCGTCTGTCGGATGGCACCCCGTTGACGCCATTGATTGCACGGATAAATACCTTAATTGGATTGAGGAACTAGCAAGCCATCCTAAAGTTGTAGCTATTGGAGAAACCGGACTTGATTACCATTGGGATAAGTCGCCGAAGGACATTCAAAAAGATATATTTCGAAAACAAATTCATTTAGCTAAACGGGTAAAACTTCCTATTATTATTCATGATCGTGAAGCCCACGAAGATATTGTCCAAGTGCTGCAAGAGGAAAATGCGGGGGAAGTTGGGGGAATCATGCACTGCTTTGCTGGTGATATGGAAATCGCAAATGCATGTTTGGATATGAATTTTCATCTCTCGTTTGGAGGTCCGGTCACATTTAAAAACGCGGTTTTACCGAAAGAAGTAGTGAAAGAGGTGCCATTAGACCGTCTACTCATTGAAACTGATGCCCCTTTTCTTGCTCCTCATCCGAATAGAGGAAAGCGGAACGAACCTGCATATGTAAAGTTAATCGCAGAGAAAATTGCAGAATTACGGAATATAACGTATGAGGAGTTAGCAAGTGCAACGTCGGCAAATGCGAAAAAACTATTCGGGGTAACCTGACAAAATGCGTGAGGCAAATCTGGCCAATACGATTGTGCTGTGCTCCATTTCTCTGAATTACTACAAAGTCCTTCGAAAGAATTCAATCCAATTGTCGAACACTTTTTCTTTCCTTTAGTCAAGAGGGGTTCCATAATGACTAGGATAGAGTTCTCATATTCGGTTGACAAGGTGAAAAGACAGGGGTATAATTCAGGTCGCAAAGGAGGGGTTCAGCCATGAATCAATGGATGAAGCAGCTTTCCAGTAAATTTTCATGGAAAAAGCTTGCGGTATCCAGCGTGGGGCTCCTAACATTGATGAGTATTATAGCATTTGCTATCTATGAGGTAACAAAAGCAGAAGTAACGGTGGAAGCGGATGATGATTCGATATCGACGCACACTCACGCATCAACTGTTGGTGAGGTTTTGGAAGAACAAGATATCGATGTAACGAAACATGATTACGTCGAACCACCTGTAGATACAGAAATTAAGGAAGAAATGTCGATTGAATTCAAACAAGCCCAAAAAGTTGTGGTTAGTCTTGACGGGGAACTCAATAAAGTTTGGACAACGAAGCAAAGCGTCGAAGGCCTTCTGGAAGAATTAGAGATTGAGGTTCATAAGCATGATATCGTCGATCCGAATCTAGAAAACTCTCTCAATGATGTTAATGTTGTAAAATTCAATTCCGCTTTTCAAATAACAGTAATAAGTGACGGAGAAGAAAAGGAAGTATGGACAACCTCCACAACGGTCGCTGACTTTTTAGAAAAAGAAAAGATAACTTTAAATAAACTCGATCGCGTAGAACCTGCTGAAGATGAGCAACTTGAAGGTACGGGGAAAGTAAATGTGGTTCGAGTAGAAAAAGTCACCGATGTTGTGGAGGAAACTGTTAATTTTGGCACTGTCACGAAAAATGACTCCTCCATAGACCAAGGATCTGAGGAAGTTATTCAGAAGGGTCAAGAAGGTAAAATTGAGAAACAATATGAAGTTGTTATCGAAGATGGAGAAGAAGTGTCAAGAGACTTGGTGAAAGAAAATGTCGTGCAAGAGAGTGAAGATAGAATTCTCGTCGTTGGGACAAAGAAAGCGGCGCCTAAAACCGTTTCAAGGGGATCCTCTTCCAATTCTTCTAGCTCGGCTAGTTCTTCAAGTGGGTCATGGCGTTCGTTTACAGCAACAGCCTACTCGGCCTTTTGCAATGGCTGTTCAGGAGTCACAGCGACAGGAATTAATTTAAGAGAGAATCCAGGTAAAAATGTTATTGCGGTTGATCCGAGTGTTATTCCTCTAGGGTCACGAGTAGAAGTAAAGGGGTATGGAACATATATTGCTGGAGATACCGGCGGAGCGATCAAAGGTAATAAGATAGATATATTTATGCCTGACAAAAGTAAAGTTCAGTCTTTCGGTCGTCAGTCGGTACAAATTCGTGTTTTGGACTAATAATTAGGTTAATAGAAATTTTTGAAGGGGTGACTCATAAGTCATCCTTTTTTTATATGCTATTGAGATTGTCTCTTTTTTCTTCTTTTTATGATCTATACTATAATAGATGAAGGAGTGTAATACTGGTTTCATAAATATAGTAATTTAATTTATATTATGGCTATTGGAAGGGCAGATATATGGAATACCGTAGAATTGATGAAATGATCGTAGTGGAAGGAAAGAATGATACGAATAGGCTAAAACGATTCTTTAAATGCGATACAATTGAAACAAATGGATCAGCAATTTCCGGTTCAACACTTGAAAAAATAAAATTAGCTTTGGATCGAAGAGGGGTGATCGTATTTACAGATCCCGATTACCCTGGTGAAAAGGTTCGGAAAACAATTAATGAATACGTCCCTGGCTGTAAGCACGCTTTTTTACCGAGAGAAGCGGCCATTGATCATCGTCGAAACAAGATTGGGATTGAGCATGCAAACGAACATGAACTTTATCAGGCACTCCTTTATGCGAAAACGTCATTTGAGAAGGTTCCAAATGGAGCGGAGCACGACGGAATTAGCCGGGAGGACCTTCATACAGCAGGATTGATTGCTGGTCCGGAAGCGAAACAAAAGCGGGAACTCCTTGGTAAAGAATTGAAAATTGGGTATACCAACGGAAAACAATTATGCAATCGACTCACGCAGTTTCACATATCATCGGATGAATTTTCACAAGCATTGCGACTAGTAGAAAGGAAGTTAGACTATGACAAGCACGAATAAAGATATTGCGACGCCAAAACGAACCCAAGAAATTCTGAAAAAATACAAGTTTTCTGTTAAAAAAAGCTTAGGCCAGAACTTTTTAATTGATCCGAATGTACTATCGAATATTGTCCGTGCAGCGGGGTTAACGGAAGATTCAGGTGTGATTGAAATAGGTCCTGGTATAGGAGCATTAACAGAGCAATCAGCTAGATCAGCAGAACGCGTATTAGCATTTGAAATTGATCAACGTTTGCTTCCCATACTAAAAGATACGTTATCCCCATATCCGCACGTGGAAATCGTACATAAAGACGTATTGAAAGCTAACTTGTTACAGGAAGTACAGCGTTATTTTAAACCGAATCAAGATATTGCTGTGGTCGCTAATTTACCGTATTATGTAACGACACCAATTTTGATGAAGTTATTAGAAGAAAAATTACCAATTAGGGTGATCGTGGTTATGCTGCAAAAAGAAGTGGCAGAGAGAATAGCGGCAAGTCCTGGCTCAAAAATATATGGATCCTTATCGATTGCTGCACAATATTATGCGAAGGCAGAAACTGTTTTTACTGTCCCAAAAACAGTTTTTGTTCCTCAGCCGAATGTTGATTCCGCGATTCTACGTTTGACGAGAAGAGAAAAGCCTCCTGTAGATGTCATAGATGAAGACTTTTTCTTTGAATTTGTGCAATCTTCGTTTGTACAGCGTCGAAAAACTGTCTTAAATAATTTAAGTGTATTCTTCGAGGAGAAGTTAGATAAGAGTGACGTGGCAACCATATTAGAAGAAAATGGAGTGGACCCGAAGAGACGAGCAGAATCCATATCTATGGAAGAGTTTGCGTTTTTGTCTAATGAGTTTTTCCATCAAGTGAAGGCTACCGGGAAGTAGCACTAGAAGCCCCCTTTGCATAACCTACCGAAGAAGGGGGTGTTTTGTGTGGAAGATATAAAGGTTGGTCAGATAGTCGGCAGAGCATCGTATGATTGCGATGTCATGTTCCGCATTCATCGAATTAAAGGGAACGAAGTTGAGTTGCACGGGGAAGAGATCCGATTAATTGCTGACGCACCCTTGGATGATTTGATTATCTTGGAAGATGAGGATCGAAAAGAGCGGAAAAAGAAAGATAAGTTAAAAGAAGAAAGTTGCTATCATCTTTTTCGACAAGAGAGAAAGCTCATTCGTGAAAAAAATGAATTTGATATGACTGCTGGATATACAAAAAAAAACAATCATTTTGAGATGCCGGGAAAAGTACTCCATATTGATGGGGACCCGATATATTTGAAAAAGTGCACTCAGGTGTACGATAAATTAGGAGTTCCCGTTTATGGGGTGCATTTGGCTGAAAAGGAAATATCGACGCAAGTGGCCTCTTTAGTGGAAATGATACGTCCTGATTTATTAGTTATTACAGGACATGATGCTTACAGTAGCTCAAAAGGCAACTTGGATGATCTTAAAGCCTATCGGCATTCAAAACATTTTGCCGATGCTGTGAAAGAGGCAAGAAAAGTAGTGCCTTACATGGATCATTTAATGATATTTGCTGGAGCTTGTCAGTCTCATTTTCAATCGATCCTGAAATCTGGGGCAAACTTTGCCAGTTCACCGGAAAGAGTAAATATTCACGCCTTGGACCCCGTTTATCTTGTTTCAAAAATTAGTATGACGCCATTTAATGAGAGAATAGGGATGTGGGAAATATTAAAAACAACCATTTCCGGAGAAAAAGGATTAGGCGGATTGGAATCATATGGTAGCCTAAGAAGAGGATTCCCCAATTACTCACCTCAAGTAAAGGAGGAGTGAAGGGGCGTATACCTTGGAATTACAGACAAGTAAGTGCTTACAGAGATCTAAATTAAATTATATAAAATGTGGATAAATCTATTGACACTGTAACTGAGCATTGTTATAATTTTAGTTTTATTTGACTGTTGTCCATCGATGTGATATACTGGTATTTAAGTGAGGTGTGGTGGATGGCTAAAACGCTATTAGAAATCAAAGAAGCACTACAAGCCAATGTGGGTAAGAAAGTTAAGATCCAAGCTAATGGAGGACGTAAGAAGATGATTGAACGTTCGGGCTTGCTTGAAGGAATTTATCCTGCAGTATTTACGGTAAAGTTGGATCGAGACCAACATTCCGTTGAGCGACTTTCTTACAGCTACACAGATGTGCTGACAGAAACGGTTAAACTAACACTACCAGACGAATTGCCGGAAGAAGCATAAATTTAAAAAACAGCTATCCAATGGAGCTCTTTGGATAGCTGTTTTTTATTGTTTTTTTTTACCCATGTATCCAATCATTGTTATCGTAAAACCTTTTATAGCGGGAAAGACTAAGGCTTGTCGCAATAATTTATAAAAGGGGATGCTGCCGATGAGTAGACGAAGAGGACTTATGTCAGAATCTTTTAAAGAGGAACTGGCGAAGGAACTTGGTTTTTACGATACAGTCAAGAAAGAAGGCTGGGGCGGAATTCGGTCCCGTGATGCTGGGAATATGGTGAAACGGGCTATCGAATTAGCAGAACAACGGTTAGGTAAGTAACAAAAAACTTATTGCGGCGTGAAGGAGTTAGGGGGCAACCTCTATACTTCTTCTTTTTCTTGTTCGATTTGCTCAGCAAAATAAGGTAGTATGGAGGATAAAGAAGTGGTAAAATAGCAAAAGTAGATTTGACGGAAAAAAGCAGGTGAGTTCATGTATAGGGTGGTAAAAGCTCCAGCGAAAATTAATTTGACGTTGGACGTATTAAGAAAACGAAGTGATGGTTATCACGATGTAGAAATGATTATGACAACGATTGATCTAGCAGATCGTATTCATTTAACACTAATCGATGAAAACAAAATAATTGTCGAAGTAACGGAAGGACAAGTCCCAAGTAATAAACAAAACTTAGCCTACCAAGCTGCACAGCTGTTAAAGGATCAGTTTTCGATTACTTCGGGTGTCAAAATATTTATAGAAAAGGTAATTCCAGTCTCAGCCGGATTAGCCGGTGGAAGCACCGATGCGGCAGCAGTGTTGAGAGGACTTAACGACATGTGGGATTTGCAATTATCTTTAAAGGAACTTGCTCAAATAGGTCTGCAAATCGGATCGGATGTTCCTTTCTGCGTGTACGGAGGAACTGCAATTGCAAGAGGAAGAGGAGAAGATCTTACTTTTTTACCTTCACCACCCCCTTGTTGGGTTATTTTGGCGAAAACACCTCGAGGAGTTTCAACGAAGGATATTTATGAAGGTTTAGACTTAAATAACATGAGATCTCCTGACACGGAAGGGATGATTTCTGCGATTGAAAAAAAAGATTTCCAAGGCATATGTAGAAGGCTCGAGAATGTCATGGAGCCAACAACGTTTCTGTTAGCCCCGGATGTGGAATATATTAAAGAAAGTCTAGTGAGATTTGGTGCAGAAGGAACAGTAATGAGTGGCAGTGGTCCAACTGTTTTTTCGTTAACAATGAGTAAAGCGAAAGCGGACCGCTTGTATAATGGTCTGAAAGGATTTATGGATCGTGTGTTTGTTGTTCGATTAATTGGAGGACGGCAGGAATAAAGAGACCATCGAGTAAAAAATTATAACAGATGATAGTTTTTTAAAGTTTGCAATGCAGCTTTTCTTATATACTTTGACAGTCTCCCTTGTTAAACCCGGATAAAAATGATATATTACTGTTAAAATATTCGGATTTTACGGAGGTAGCTATGAAATTTCGCCGAAGCGGTCGTTTAGTGGATATGACTCAATATTTACTATCAAACCCACACCAGTTGATCCCACTTACTTTTTTTGCTGAGAGATATGAATCAGCTAAATCCTCGATAAGTGAAGATATAGGAATAATTAAAGAAGTTCTTGAGATGAATCGTTTAGGAAATGTGGAAACGTCAGCTGGAGCCTCAGGTGGAGTTACATTTGTTCCTACGGTCGACGAAAAAGAAGCGACCGACCTTATTGATCAACTTCTTGTCCAGTTACAAGATCCTAGCAGGTTACTTCCTGGCGGTTATTTGTACATGATGGATATCATTGGGGATTCTTCACTTACCCAACAATTAGGGAGAGTTTTTGCGTCATATTACCGGAAGGAAAAAATTGACGTAGTGATGACAATGGCTACAAAGGGGATTCCCCTTGCCTATGCAGTCGC
Organism: Salipaludibacillus neizhouensis; assembly: GCF_002886185.1. Lineage (GTDB taxonomy): Bacteria > Bacillota > Bacilli > Bacillales > Salisediminibacteriaceae > Salipaludibacillus > Salipaludibacillus neizhouensis. Next base: position 363,316 of record NZ_KZ614147.1, on the reverse strand, counting down.
TCAGCACTTACATGTACCCGTATCGATTGTTCGACACGAACAGAGGATAACAGAAGGATCGATCGTGAGTATTAATTACGTCTCGGGTTCAACGAAACGCATCCAGACGATGTCACTTGCCCGTCGTAGTTTAAAGCCTCATTCAAATGTATTAATTGTTGATGACTTTATGAAAGCTGGAGGGACGATTCGTGGGATGATGGATTTAGTCCAAGAGTTTCAAGCAAATGTAGCAGGAGTCGGTGTTTTAACAGAAGCCATACATGAAGAGGAAAAACTCGTTAGCGACTATACATCTTTAACAAAGCTATCTCACGTTGATGTAAAGGCGAAAACGATACAAGTAGAGAGAGGCAATATATTTGACCGCTCTTTATCTTAATAGAACACCAGGCCTAACATCTGCTTATTTAGCGGATGTTTTTTTTGTACTGCATGAGTATGTCTTTGAGTTTTGTTGTTTAATGCTCAGTCGGATCTCGATTGGATCATTCTTACACAGAAGTTTTCACTGATTCTTCCAAGCATAATTTTTTAATAACAGTTTACGTAACCGTTTTCGAAGTAGTAGTTAAGCATATTGACAATTTAATTTATTTGCGAATATTTTAGTTTTTTTATTTAAAAAAAGAAGGATTTTTCAATTTAATAGCGAAACGAGTTAACAGGAACTATTTAAATGGGATAAAGGTGGTGGCAGAAATGGAAGTAACAGATGTGAGACTTCGCCGTGTTAGTACGGAAGGTCGAATGTTAGCGATTGCATCTATTACCATCGACGACGAGTTCGTCGTTCATGATATTCGTGTCATAGATGGTAATAATGGTTTATTTGTGGCTATGCCTAGCAAGCGGACACCAGATGGGGAATTCAGGGACATTGCACATCCAATTTCATCTAAGACCAGGGAAAAAATTCAACTGGCAGTGATGACGGAATATGATCGTGCAAAAGAAGAAAATGAAGAATTTGAAGAAGCAGGAGCATCATAAAGCTAATAAATGTGTAAACTTAGCCGGCTGTAATTTGGCTAGGTTTTTTTTTGATTTATATTAATATACAGCACACACCTTGAACTATGTTAAGTACTTATCATTAGAGTTCCTGTGATTTACATGCAGGTGCTGGAAATAAAGGGTTTTTAAGGTTTAATTTCTTGTCGGTTTTCAAGAAGCTTACGCTTTTTCTCTTGTGATAGGTTGAAATCAAGGGTAATATAGGATATATTCATAATGGAAAATCAGGCCTTGGAGGGTATGAAAATGACGAAGCGATATGCAGTGATATTAGCTGCAGGAAAAGGTACCAGAATGAAATCTGACCTTTATAAAGTACTACATCCTGTATGCGGAAAACCAATGGTGCAGTATATTGTTGATGTGTTGCAACGTTGTAAAGTGGATCAAATGATAACGGTAGTGGGCCACGGTGCTGAAAAAGTAAGAGACCAATTAGGGAACGCTAGTGAATATGCAATTCAAGAAAAACAGCTCGGCACGGGGCATGCAGTTATGCAAGCAGAAAATACATTACATAAAAAACAAGGTACTACGATTGTTGTTTGCGGAGACACTCCCCTATTAACGCAGGAAACAATGAATGAATTAATGGATTTCCATGAATCAAAGCAAGCAAAAGCGACCATCTTGACAGCTTATGCGGATAATCCGACTGGATATGGACGTATCATAAGAAATGAGCAACAAAGTGTCGAAAAAATAGTCGAGCATAAAGATGCATCGGAAGTAGAAAAAGAAGTAAAAGAAATTAATACAGGTACCTATTGTTTTGATAATGAGTTTCTTTTTAATTCATTGCAAAAAGTGGGTAATGATAATGTACAGGGTGAGTATTATTTACCGGATGTGATAGAGATTCTACAAAAGCAAGGCGAAGCAGTAGAAGCATATCAAACAGCGGATTTTAATGAGACAATGGGTATAAATGATCGTGTTGCATTGAGTGTAGCGGAGAAGTGGATGAAAAAACGGATCAATGAAAGATGGATGAAAGAAGGCGTCACTATTATTGACCCGGATCAGACATATATCTCACCTGAGGCCACTATTGGAAAGGATACCGTTCTTTACCCCGGAACAGTGATACATGGTAATACAATCATCGGAGAGCGATGTCATATTGGGCCACACAGTGAGTTGAAGGAAAGCGCTATAGGTGATGAAACTGTCGTAAAGCAGTCTGTAGTTCATCAAAGTGATGTAGGGAAACGAGTATCTATCGGTCCGTTCTCACATTTGCGTCCTGAAACAAAACTAGGAAATCAGGTTCGGGTTGGAAACTTCGTGGAATTAAAGAAGGTTTCCATGGGTGATGAAAGCAAAGCCTCTCATCTCAGTTATTTAGGAGATGCACAAATTGGTGCAGGTGTGAATGTTGGTTGTGGTGCTATTACAGTTAATTACGATGGTACAAATAAGTATTTAACAAAAATAGGGGACGGAGCTTTCATCGGTTGTAATTCTAATTTAATTGCACCTATATCAATAGGCGAAGGTTCCTATGTTGCAGCCGGCTCTACGATTACAAATGATGTCCCTGGAGAGTCTCTTGCTATTGCAAGAGAGCGCCAGACGAATAAAGAAGGTTATGTGAAAAATAAAAAGTAACCACAGACAGGAAGCAAAGGACACACTATAACTCTGATTCACTGTTAAATTAAATGGAGGTTTTCAAAACGATGGCTCAGTACAAAGATAAGAAGCTTAAAGTATTTACGTTGAGTTCAAATCCCGATTTGGCACATGAAATCACACGTGAAATTGGAGTAGAAATGGGTAAAAGCTCGGTACAGAGATTCAGTGACGGCGAAATCCAAATTAATATTGAAGAAAGTATTCGTGGATGCGATATTTTTGTGATCCAATCTACTTCCTCTCCTGCAAATGAGCATATTATGGAACTGCTTATTATGATTGATGCATTGAAACGGGCGTCTGCAAATACTATTAATATTGTGATGCCGTACTATGGTTACGCAAGGCAAGACAGAAAGGCAAGATCGAGAGAACCGATAACGGCAAAGCTTGTAGCAAACCTCTTGGAAACAGCAGGGGCAACCCGAGTAATTTCTCTTGACCTGCATGCAACTCAAATTCAAGGGTTCTTTGATATTCCAGTAGATCAACTCCTTGGTGTGCCGATTCTAGCTAGCTACTTTGAGAAAAAAGACTTGGGTGATACCGTAATCGTTTCCCCTGATCACGGTGGAGTTGTACGAGCACGTAAATTAGCTGATCGTTTAAAAGCGCCTATTGCAATTATTGACAAACGCAGACCAAAACCCAATGTGTCCGAAGTCATGAATATTGTTGGGAATGTGGAAGGAAAGACGGCAATAATTATCGATGATATCATTGATACTGCTGGCACGATGACACTGGCAGCCAGCGCCATCATCGAAAAAGGTGCGAAAGAAGTGTATGCTTGTAGTACACATCCAGTTCTTTCTGGACCAGCTATCGAGCGAATAGGAAATTCACAAATCAAAGAACTTGTTGTTACCAATTCGATTGCATTACCTGAAGAAAAGCGTATTCATAACCTTACGCAATTATCGGTAGGACCACTTCTAGCAAAAGCAATTGTCCATGTCTATGAGGAACGATCTGTCAGCTATTTGTTTGATTAAGTAACTTAAGTTACAAAATGCTCAGAAAATGTTATGCTTAGGTGAGATTTTCTAATAGGAAGTTTCTTTCTATTGAAAAAATACGTTTTAATGTTTTGTGATATGGGTAAACAAGTGAAAGACCTAAAAAATGATAAGGGTGAGTGTATATGACTACAACATTACAAGCAGCAGTAAGAGAAGACTTAAGAAATTCAAGATTGGCAAAAATTCGCAATCAAGGGAATATCCCTGCGATAGTATATGGTAAAACATATGAAAGTAAGGCTGTTTCCGTGCAGGAGATTGCATTTATTAAAACATTGCGCGACCAAGGAAAAACAGGTGTTTTTAAGCTTGAACTAGATGGCGAGAAAACAGACGTAATGATTTATGATATGCAGGTAGATCGTATTAAGAACCGTGTTCTTCATGTAGATTTTTATGCGGTTGATATGAAGGTTGAAATGGATGCAGATGTTCCTGTACATGTAATAGGAGAATCAATCGGTGTTAAAGAGGGTGGCGTTCTTCAGCAAGCGGTACATGAGCTTTCCGTTCGTGCCTTGCCAAAGAACTTACCTAATTCTATCGATGTAGAAGTGTCTGAATTAGATATAAATGATTCTATCCAGGTGAAAGATCTAAAGAGTGGTGCTAAATTTGAATTTAATAACGAGCCAGAAGAAGTTGTTGTTTCTATCCTAGCGCCTTCTGAAGAGCCGGAAGAATCTGAAGAAGAAACAGAAGAAAAAGAGCCTGAACTTGTTGGTTCTGAAGATAAAAAGGAAACGGAAGACAAATAAAATATCGTTTGAGGGTATAACCACTCAGGTTATACCCTTTAAGTTTTAATAATGACGCTGCGTATTATGTAATTAACTTACATTACAAGACACAATCGCGTATAATAGATAACAGAAATAGTATTTGAACCGGAAAGAAATGAGGAGAGAGCACGATGTTTTTGTCAAAGCTGTTCCAACGAAGTGCTCATGACCCCTCGCCAGAGGAGGGACCCATGAAGCTGATTGTAGGACTAGGTAATCCAGGGAAAAAATTTGATAGGACTAGGCATAATGTTGGTTTTGAAGTCATTGACAAATGTCAGAATGAATTAAACTTCGAATTAGATCAGGCAAAGTTCAAAGGTGCCTTTGGATTTAAAAAAGTTGGGAATGATAAAGTATTCTTATTGAAACCGCTCACGTACATGAATTTATCAGGAGAATCGATTGTTCCATTGATGAATTACTTTAAGATGGACAAAGAACAGCTACTGGTCATTTACGATGACTTAGATCTACCCGCCGGGAAAATTCGTTTGCGGCAAAAAGGAAGTCCAGGTGGACATAATGGGATGAAATCAATTGTACAGCATCTTGGTACTGATCAATTTAATCGAATTCGTGTTGGAATAGGCCGGCCAGAGCCTGGTACAGCTATTCCTGATTATGTTCTAGGCACTTTTCCGCCGGATGACAGGCAGAAGATAGATGAAGCAGTAGATAAGGCTACCGAGGCAGCGATATCGTGGACTGAAAAAGACTTTTTGAAAGTAATGAACGAATTTAATAATTAAGATTCTCTTTCTTGAATACCTTCTTTGAAGCTTGCTAATACTAAGTAAGAAGCGAGTCTCGAGCTACAAGGAGGAACGAAAAAGAATGCCTATTCATTATTACTGCCGACATTGTCAAAAGCATATGGCTTCAATTCAATCAGCTGTAGACGAGAAACAACTAGGATTTGAACAACTAAGTGACGAAGACAGACAAGAAATGATAGAACAAGATTCAAATGGACATGTCCATGTGCGTACGATTTGCGAGGATTGTGAGCAAACATTGGATGAGCATCCGGATTATCATGAGAGAGAATCTTTTCTTAACTAGCGACGGCGTTTGACAAGCTTTGGCAAAATATGCCAAAGCGTTTTTCTGCGTTACACTGCTAAGAGTTCAGGCACCGATGCACATCAGAGAATTAACAGATGATAAACATAATGAAAGTAATTTTACATTCTGAAACGTGGATTCTCGATTATAGTTGAGAGAAGAGTAGACATTCACAGATAGCCGATAAGTACTTTTGTCATGACAGAAGCATACAGTGTTTCGTAATCAGTACTTATTTTAAGTTATATGCAATGCAATGGATTATAAAGGTGGGGAAGGCCTTGGAAGGGTTAATTACATCAACATATCATGGAGACGAGATATCAAGCATTATAGAAGGATTAGAGGCTAACCTTTCAGAACAGATGGTATCAGGTTTATCCGGTTCTGCTAGGTCTTTAATGCTTGCGTCAATATTTAAGAAAACTGGAAAGTCACAGCTAGTCGTCACTCACAATTTATTTCAAGCGCAAAAGACATATGATGACTTAGTTTCTCTTCTTGGGGAAGAGGATGTCTTTTTGTATCCAGTAAACGAACTTATTTCCTCGGAAATAGCCGTCGCGAGTCCTGAATTACGGGGACAGCGGATGGAAGCGCTCAATAGGTGGGTATCTAAAAAGGAAACGATTATTATTACACCAGTTGCTGGAGTGAGGCGACTACTGCCTCCTGCTGAAATGTGGATGACGAGGCAGCTAATATTACAGGTAGGCGAAGAAATAGATTTAGAGTCAACGATATTCAGGTGTGTATCCATGGGATTCCAACGAGTTGATATGGTTTCTGCTCCGGGACAAATCAGTGTGCGTGGTGGAATTGTGGATATCTATCCATTATCGGAGGAGCACCCGATTCGTATGGAACTTTTTGATACGGAAGTGGACTCGATACGGTTTTTTGATGTGGAGACGCAGCGTTCTATATCGCAATCTAAATCAGTTACTATTGGTCCTGCAAAAGAAATACTCCTTGACGATCACCAATTTGAGCAGGCAGCACATACCCTTGAAAAAAAGTTATCAACAAGTTTAACTAAAATTAAAGACTCTGTAGTGAAAGAGAAAATGGCTGAGCAAGTTGGCGAGGACATAGAAAAGTTAAAACAGAAGACAATGTTTGACTCCATGTATAAATATATGTCGCTATACTATGACAAACACTACACGCTTCTTGATTATCTGCCTCATGGTGGAGCGGTGTTTGTCGATGAAGTTAGTCGTGTTCAAGAAATGGCGGAAAGTTTAGAGAAAGAGGAAGCAGATTGGCAGACAACGATGCTGATGCAAGGAGCAACAGTCTCAGATCTGTCCATGTCTAAACCTTGGGAAAATATAATGCAAGAAACAAAGGCTCCGAAACTATACTTGAGTTTGTTTTTACGCCATGTTCCTTCGACAAACCCGCAGAATATCGTTAATATTCAAAGTAAAACGATGCAGAACTTTCACGGTCAACTGCACTTATTAAAAAATGAAATTATTCGCTGGAAAGAAGCGGGCTATTCTATTTCATTTGTCTGTGCCGGAGAAGACAGAGCGGAAAGAATGAAGAGTGTTTTAGAAGATTACGAGATTGAAGCAGTAATTGTTGATAAAGATCAACTTCCAGTGAAAGGGCAAGCTCAAATTACAATTGGTCATCTAATGACAGGGTTTGAACTACCGTTACAACGAATCATTGTGATAACAGAAGAAGAGGTTTTTACGAAGAAATCCCGAAAACCAAAGCGCAGACAGAAATTGTCCAATGCGGAGAGAATTAAAAGCTATTCGGAATTAAAAGTGAGTGACTGGGTGGTTCACGTAAACCACGGAATCGGAAAGTATCTAGGGATTGATACATTAAAAGTCGGAGATATTCATAAAGATTATATGCATATTTCTTATGCCGGAAATGATAAATTATATGTTCCAGTTGATCAAATTGACCAAGTACAAAAATACGTAGGTTCAGAAGAAAAACAACCGAAGTTATATGCTCTTGGAGGAAGTGACTGGAAAAAGGTCAAGAAAAAAGTTCACTCTTCCGTCCAAGACATTGCAGAAGATTTAATTAAACTTTATGCAGAGCGGGAGAAAACAAAAGGTTTTGCTTTCACTAAAGATGGTGCTGAACAACAGGAATTTGAAGCTTCTTTCCCGTATCAAGAGACAGAAGATCAAATTCAAGCTATAGAAGAAATCAAGATAGATATGGAGAGAGAACGGCCAATGGACCGTCTTCTTTGTGGAGATGTTGGTTATGGAAAAACAGAGGTTGCACTTAGAGCGGCATTCAAAGCTATTATGGATGGAAAGCAAGCGGCAATTCTCGTCCCAACAACCATTCTTGCGCAACAGCACTATGAAACTATTCGGGAGAGATTCCAGGACTTTGCAATTAACATTGGCCTGCTGAGTCGTTTCCGATCAAGAAAAGAACTAAAGCAAACATCAGACAACTTAGAAAAAGGGACATGCGACATTGTGGTGGGAACCCATAGACTTCTTTCCAAAGATATTAAATTCAAAGATTTGGGTCTGTTAATTGTTGATGAAGAACAACGTTTTGGTGTGACCCATAAGGAAAAAATTAAACAATTAAAATCGAACGTAGATGTATTAACGCTAACGGCTACCCCGATACCAAGGACGTTGCACATGTCAATGTTGGGGGTCAGGGATTTATCGGTGATCGAAACCCCACCTGAAAATCGTTTTCCGGTTCAAACCTATGTCGTTGATTACAATGAATCGCTTGTTCGCGAGGCGATTGAAAGAGAAATGGCCAGAGGTGGGCAAGTCTACTTTTTGTACAATCGTGTAGAGGACATTCAAACAATGGCGGATAAAGTGTCTATGCTCGTTCCAGAAGCAAATGTGAAATATGCTCATGGACAAATGACTGAAACCGAGCTTGAGTCAGTCATGTTAGACTTCTTAGAAGGAAATACAGACGTGCTCGTGACGACAACAATCATTGAAACCGGAGTAGACATACCAAACGTTAATACCCTAATCATTAACAATGCTGACAGAATGGGACTATCTCAGCTTTATCAACTCCGTGGACGCGTGGGAAGATCAAATCGAGTAGCCTATGCATACTTCACACATCAGCGTGATAAGGTTCTCAGCGAAGTGGCCGAAAAAAGATTGCAGTCTATCAAAGAATTCACAGAGCTTGGTTCAGGTTTCAAAATAGCGATGCGGGACCTTTCGATACGAGGAGCGGGAAACTTGTTAGGTGCAGAGCAGCATGGATTTATTGCTTCTGTAGGTTTTGACTTGTACTCGCAAATGTTAAAAGAGGCAATAGACGAGAAAATAGATTTACAAGATGAAGATGGGACCAAAAAAGAAAAGGTTCAGCCGGATATTGAGTTAGATATAAAAGTGGACGCTTATATCCCGGAAAGCTATATCCCGGATTCAAAACAAAAAATTGATATGTACAAAAGATTTAAATTGCTTGAGTCTCAACGAGAATTGTTGGATTTACAAAATGAGATGATCGATCGTTTTGGAAATTACCCGGAAGAGGTCACTCATCTATTCGGGGTATCAAAAGTGAAGTTATTGGCAAAACAAGAGAAAATAGATTCTTTAGCGGAGAGAAATAATGAGTGTAAAATGACTTTAAGTGAAGAAGTAACGAATCAAATTGATGGTTCAAAACTATTTACGATTGTAAATAAAATCTCTCCGAAGCTTCATTTATCGTTGTCAGGAAAACAGATTGTCATCCATTTAAAGACGAAAACATTATCAGATGAAGCGTATTTGAGAATATTAGAAAAAGTGCTTGGGAAGTTAAGTGAAGTAAGAAAAGTTCAAATGGCAAAGGCATAATGAAAAGATAAAATAAAAAATCGGCTACATTTACTCTTGTACAAAGGGTACCTAAAAGCACGTATACCAGTATTTCTAGTGATATATCCAACTTATAGTTACAAGAAAATTCGGGGGTATTTCCCCGAATTTTCTTATTTAGTGAATAGTTCCTATTTTTTTATCAGATAATAAAGACAAGATTCCGCAGCTATTACATTCTTGGATATAACAACTAGAAAGCGAGGCATTGCGTATGAAAGCAACTGGTATCGTTCGTCGAATTGATGATTTAGGTCGTGTCGTCATTCCAAAGGAAATAAGAAGAACACTACGCATTAGAGAAGGGGATCCATTAGAAATTTTTGTTGATCGGGATGGAGAAGTCATACTTAAAAAGTACTCTCCAATTTCGGAATTAGGAGATTTTGCAAAAGAGTACGGGGAAGCACTATATGAAAGCCTACATCATATCATTCTTATATCTGATCGTGATACGTTTATTACGGTGGCTGGGGGATCCAAGAAGGATTACCATAACAAAGCTATTGGCGAGATTGTTGAAAAGTCCATGGAGCAACGCCAAACAGTCGTTCAAGCAGTTAAAGGTGAGTATGACATAAGTAATGACCGTAAAGATGAGTTGGATGGATACTGTATCTCCCCAATTATTGCGAACGGAGATCCTATTGGTGCTGTTGTGCTGTTGAGTAAAGGGACAGGCACTATTGGAGATGTTGAAGAAAAGCTATCGGAAACTGCTGCCGGATTCCTAGCTCGACAAATGGAAACATAGTAATAATAGAGGATGTTTAAAAAAGGTCGTTTTTTACCATTTTGAACTATCTCTAATAGAACACGGATAACGAGGATCCCAAGGGCCATTGCCTTTGGGATCACTTTCTTTTTACGAGGAGGTTTTCGAAACTTCTCTAGGAGGTTCATTTCAGTACTACATACAAACCATAAGAGCGACTCTAATGCTTTTCTAATATATGCTATAATAGCATGGAATTAGGTGGATGGAGAAGGGGATTTCACGCGATGGAAACTGATAATAAAAAGCAAAAACAAAATGCGTGGATTAAAGGTGCCTTATATTTATCCTTGGCTGCTTTTTTAGCAAAAGGTTTAAGTGCCCTATACAAGATCCCCTATCAAAATTTAACTGGAGACACGGGGTTTTATGTCTATCAGCAAGTCTATCCTCTATATGGGATAGCATTTGTTTTAGGTACATATGGATTTCCAATTGTGATTGCAAAGATTGTTGCAGAACAAAGGGAATCATCAAAAGAGAATGGTACAAAATTGTTACAGGAACGGCTATTGGTTATTTTCGGGACACTTATGGTTTTACATGGATCGATTGGACTTTTTGTGATTATATTTGCCGAAGTCATTGCCTCTATTATGGGAGATGCAGAGCTTATAAATGCTATTCGCATGATGGGACTTCCTTTTTTTCTCATTCCTTTTCTAGCTATTGGCAGAGGTGTATACCAAGGCCTGGGTAACAATGTCCCAACCGCGATTTCTCAGGTTGTCGAGCAACTGGTGAGAGTCATTGTTATTCTTGGGATCGCTTGGTGGGCAATGGCACAGGGGAACCCGTACTTAGCAGGGACATCTGCTGGTATTGGAGCATTTGTTGGAGGAATAGCTGCAATTCTAATTTTTATCTTTGTACTACGAAAATATAATCATATTTTTTTACAGTCTAAGAAGTACCGAATATCTGAGTCGCTACCTTGGAAAATGGATTTGAAAGATATACTTATAAATGGTTTCTTTGTATCTGTCAGTGCATTGGCATTAGTGATTTTTCAATTTATAGATTCGATGTCGATGTTCCGACTACTGGTGTCTGAAGGGGTATCTCCGATTGAAGCAGCAGTAGCGAAAGGGATCTATGATCGAGGGTGGCCATTAATTCAATTCGGTGCGGTCGTCACAACCGTTTTTTCTTACGGAGTAGTTCCAGTTCTAGCCATGGCTTTTAAACGAAGAGAGAGAGCATTGGTCCTAACGAACGTAGGGTATGCAGTGAAAGTCAGTCTAATATTCGGAGGGGCGGCTGCAGTGGGATTAGCGACGATTATGCCTTATTTAAACGGCATGATGTTCATGGACAGACTTGGCACAGGGGCACTGCAGATCTCTGCATTTGTTGTTCTGTTTGGGGCATTATTTATGACTATCGCTGCATTACTTCATGCGGTTAACAAAGCTTCCCTTGCGGCGGGCGTTCTAATGATAGGATTAACTGTAAAGCTAGTACTAAATGTTGCTTTGATTCCAACCTATGGTATCACTGGAGGCGCGGGAAGCTCTCTCATTGCATTTATGCTGATGGGATTGGCTAGTTTAGTAATAATAAAACGACTCTTGCTTTGGACGCCCTTGACTTTTATTTTCTGGTTGAAGTGGCTTTTGAGTCTAATGAGCATGTTTGCTGTAGTATGGGGTTATCAGTGGGTGCTTGGTCAATTCCTTGCAACAGGGAGAGCATTTGATACGATCATTGCTTTAACAGGAGCGGCGCTAGGTGGCTTTATTTATCTGATAATAATATGGAAAGTAAAGCTGTTTGAAAAAAAGGAGTGGGAGAGTGTTCCTAAACTGGGAGCAATACTTCCTTATAAAGACTAAAATTGGAGGAAATGAAAGATGGCTAAAACAATACATGTGATTGGTCTGGGCGCAGGTGATCTTGACCAACTTCCTTTAGGAATATATCGAAAACTAAAAGCGGCTAGTAATGTATTTATGAGAACTAAGGATCACCCTGTCGTTCAAGATTTAATCAACGAAGGAATTCAGTTCCAAAGCTTTGACCACATTTATGAAGCTTATGAACAATTTGATGAAGTTTACGAGGCCATTGTGAAGGAATTATATGCAGCTTTGGAGAAACAGGACACGATTGTTTATGCCGTGCCGGGTCACCCGATGGTTGCTGAAGCGACCGTGCAGAAACTTCTGCATGAAGAAAATCAAATCCAAATTGTTGTAGAAGGAGGACAGAGTTTTCTTGACGCAGCCTTTAATGCGTTGAAGATAGATCCTATCGAAGGTTTTCAGCTTATAGATGGGACAGAATTGCGTACAGAGGAGTTGATACTCACTCAGCATGTTCTGATTGGACAAGTATATGACCAAATGAGTGCATCTGCAGTTAAGTTATTGTTAATGGAGCGACTACCTGCTGATTTTGAGGTAACCGTTGTAACTGCGGCGGGGAGTAAGAAAGAAACACTTATTTCTGTTCCTCTTTTTGAACTGGACAGGGTGACGACATTGAGTAACTTAACTGCTGTTTACATTCCTCCAGTGAGGGAAGACAACTTATTATATCGAAACTTCTCTAAGTTACGCCAAGTTATTCAGCAACTTCGTGGTCCGGGGGGATGTCCATGGGATCAAAAGCAAACACACGAGTCACTTAAGAAATATTTAATCGAAGAATCTTATGAGTTATTGGAAGCTATTGATGAAGAAGATGATGACCATATCGTAGAAGAACTAGGTGATGTACTCCTTCAAGTGCTTCTTCACGCGCAAATTGGTGAGGATGATGGCTTTTTTAATGTGGAAGACGTGATCGAAGGTGTTACAAGAAAAATGATTCGTCGTCATCCTCATGTGTTTGCAAATACAGAGGTAGATAACGCCGATGATGTTGTGACGAATTGGGAAGCGATTAAAAAAGAGGAAAAAAAGGAAAAAGGGATAAGTGAGGAGGAACCATCTTTACTGGATGGGATTCCTGCAACGCTACCAGGTCTATTAAAAGCGTATAAGCTTCAAAAGAAAGCCGGCAAGGTTGGCTTTGACTGGGGAGAAGAAGCTCCGATGTGGGACAAGTTGAACGAAGAGCTTGCAGAGTGGCAAGTAGAAATGAAAGAAGGAAGAAAAGATAAATCTGTCGAAGAGTTTGGAGATGTATTATTTGCTTTTGTGAATATTGCTAGGTTTCATGAAATAGATCCAGAAGAAGCATTGCGTAAAACAAATCAAAAATTTTCGAGACGTTTCCAGTTTATTGAAAAACAAGTGCAACAACTAGGAAAACCTATCGAAGATTTTTCGTTAACAGAACTTGATGAGTTTTGGGAAGAAGCAAAAAGACAAGAGCGGGAGTGACAATAATGAGGTTAGATAAATACTTAAAAGTATCTCGATTAATTAAACGACGTACGATGGCTAAAGAGGTTGCAGATCAGGGACGTGTAAAAGTAAATGGGCAAACTGCAAAAGCTGGTACTAATGTGAAAATAGGCGATAAGTTAGACGTCCAGTTTGGACAAAAAAATGTAGCTCTTCAGATTGACCGGATAGAAGAAAAAGTGAAAAAAGAAGATGCAGCTACCTTTTATACGATTTTAAAAGAAGAACGTATCGAGAACAATTAACAGCTTGTTCTATTTCCTCTAACGCTCACATAAATTATGTGTAAAGAGTTAGCAGAGGAGGAAAAATTGCCATGGAACAACCCTATGACTATATGCAAAAAGGACAAGGACCGAAAACACGCGAACATAAATTAATGCTTCGATCTCGAAAAACACTAGATATATCAGGAGTAAAACAAGTAGAGAGTTTCGACAGCGAAGAATTCTTATTGGAAACAGAAATGGGATTTCTCTCTATTCGCGGACACAATCTTCAAATGAAAAACTTGGATGTAGAAGAAGGGAATGTATCAATTCAAGGTCAAGTAGACGATCTAGTATACTTAGACCAGCAGAACAGCGAGAAATCGAAGGGTTTGTTTGGGAAGTTATTTAAGTGAGTTTAGATATTCAAATGCTGTCTATGTTAGCAAGTGTAATAATGGGAATCTTTCTTGGAGCTTCCTTGGATACTTATATTCGAATCATCCGTTTTAACAGTGCGTTAAGTTGGGTAAGGGTTATAAGTGACATTTTATTTTGGATACTGCATGCTTTATTGTTTTTTATTGTTCTATTAAATGTAAACAATGGAGAAGTAAGATTTTATTTATTACTGTCTTTGTTACTTGGTTATGCGATCTATCGCGCTCTTTTTGAATCGTCTTACAAAAAAATATTGGACGTGCTCTTAGGAGTAATAAAAAGTGTTGCATCAACACTCGCAAGGATTGTATACCTTTTAATTTTGAATCCTGTAAAAGTTTTATTGAAACAATTGGGATACTCCGTTATGATATTAATAACAGGAGTGTGGATAATTCTTACTTTTATCTTGAAGTGGACATTATGGCCTGTTTTTTTTACATTAAAATGGGTAGATAAACTTAGTGGATATCCGTTCTTAGCTCAAAGAAAAAAATTAACTGAAATTTTAAAAACAATACTGAACCGCCTGCGCGGGTTCTATAAAAATAAGTGAAGAGACGAGGTGATTTAACATGCAGCAAAATCCGAAAACAAAGGTAAGACAGTTAACCTCTGAATATATGGAGAAGCAAGAACTACTCACACAACAAAGAAAACGCCGTCGCAAAGGGTTAGTTCGCCGGCTTTCCGTTTTTGCTGTATTGATGATCATCTTTTTCTCTATCACAGGGGTCACCCTTTTCCAACAGCAATCTTCTATTCAACAACAAGAAGTAGAACAGGAACAGTTAGATAAAACGCTGTCTCTCATGGAAAAAGAACAGTCTCATCTAACAGAAGAAATACAATGGTTACAAGATCCCGAGTATATTGCAGAATTGGCAAGACGTGATTACTTTTTAACAAAACCTGGAGAGACTCTATTTCAACTTCCTCGTACTTCATCGGACATTGATTGAAACTTGAATTTAGCGCTTAGTATAATGTAAAAAAATGAAAATTTTCTAAGACCCATGAAGGAGGAGCATTTTTTACATGGCCATTGAGGTTGGCATTAAGTATCAAGGAAAAGTCACAGGCATCACTAAATTTGGGGCTTTTGTTGAACTTCCGGATGGAACAACAGGTCTTGTCCATATTAGTGAAGTTGCAGACAGCTTTGTGAAAGATATCAATGAGTTTTTAACTGTCGGAGAAGAAATAACTGTAAAAGTTATGAATGTGGAAAAAAGCGGCAAGATCGGCCTTTCGATTCGTAAAGCAAAAGACAAACCTCCAGTGTCTTCAGGACAACGTCATGGACGAAAGCCTTCATCGAAATCGAAACAGCGAAATAGTCGTCCTGTCTCATTCGAAGATAAAATGAACAGTTTCCTTAAAGATAGCGAAGAACGCCTCACATCTCTAAAAAAAAATACAGAATCGAAGCGTGGAGGTCGTAATTCCAAGCGTAACTATTAAACAATAAACTATGATAGTACTGTTTGCCAGTCATTGGTTAACAGTACTTTTTTTTGCGTCTTAACTTAAACAGTAATTGCACAGAATAAAAGTCATCATGGCGAACTCTCCATCTGAAGTATGATATTTTCACAGTACAAAGCATCGTTTAAAACTCTTACGAAAAATTGCATCGTCTAAATCGCCTCTATCTATTAATATCTTCCACTAAATATCCCTGTGATTTAACTTAATCTGTTTCATTCCTTCTTACAGAAACGATTGCCGTTGTTTTTGGTCGAAGAGTTTTTTTGGTTCCGTCTTGTTGTTTGACAAAATCTGTATCTCTAACGTGTTTTAATGAAGAAGCGAATTTAAATTAGGTGGTGGAGAAAATGATCGATAGGAAGGTGGAAACAAATATGAGTGGACAAGCTGTTACTTCTGTAAGTACGTTAAGATCGACGTTTTTATCGCCAAAAGTAACGTCAACAAAGGCTGCGTATTCAAAATGGCGAGGTTTAATGCTCATCATAGCAGTTGGTTTTTTACTTGGACGAGCTGTGATCTTACTGCAACTGCTTCCCTTTACCATTCCGTTCTTAGCCGTTGTTTTTAAGTGGAAAAGGAGTTGGAGTTTACCGGCAGCGTTTGCTTTAATTGCCGGGTCAACCACATTATCGTTCACTTACGCCGGGCACACAACGGTCGCTGTTCTTTTCTATTTCATTTTACAGGCAATTTTGCAACGGTTTGATAAGAAAGAAAAGTTTTTTCCTATCGCTGTTTTTACCTCGGTCGTTATTACTCGTGTATTAGGATTGACATTCACAGATGGATTTCTCTATTATCATTTGTTAACAGCGCTGGTTGAAGGGGGATTAGCCCTAATTATTACGTTGATTTTTATGCAAAGCATCCCATTTTTCCTAGAAAGAAGAAGACAAGTTACATTAAAGCCTGAGGAAGTCGTTTGTTTAGTTATTTTGCTCGGCTCTTTGTTAACTGGGACAGTAGGGTGGATGATTTATGACCTTTCCATTGAGCATATATTTGCTCAATATATTGTACTAATATTTGCGTTTATCGGGGGAGCCACGATTGGAGCAACTACAGGAGTCATTATGGGGTTGATCCTTTCTTTAGCAAACATTACTCACTTATTTTCTATGAGTCTTCTAGCATTTGCTGGTTTATTGGGAGGTTTGCTGAGAGAAGGGAGAAAGATATCCGTTGCTGGCGGCCTAGTTGTCGCAAGTTTACTAATGGCTATGTACACGGATAATCAAGCACCTTTACAAGTGACTCTTTATGAGAGTCTCCTTGCAGTTTCCTTGTTTTTCCTCACCCCAAAGTCGTGGACGAATCGTCTGGCCAGCTACATACCAGGTACTGTGGAGCACGCCCAGGAACAACAGTTGTATCTAAGGAAAATAAGAGATCTGACAGCGGGAAAAGTAGAACAATTCTCGGAGTTGTTCCTAAGTCTGTCGAAGAGCTTTTCTTTTACAGAAAAAATGAATGAACCAATTGAATCACAAAAAGAAGTCGATATTTTCCTTAGTGGAGTGACTGAAAAGACATGTCAAATATGTGTAAAAAAGAAGCAATGTTGGACGAAGGATTTTCAAAAAACGTATGGGTATATGGAGTCTTTAATGGAAGCTTGCAATACAGAAGGAGAGATAAAGGATCAAACATTACTGACTAATTGGAAAAATCACTGTTTTATCGATCGAAAGGTTATATCAACGATTGAAGAGCAATTAAAAAACCGTGAAGTAGAGGTCCGATTAAAAAGACAATTAGAAGAAAGCAGAAAGCTAGTCGCCGATCAGTTAATAGGTGTCTCTCAAGTGATGGGGGATTTTGCAAGGGATATTCAAAGAGAGAAAGAAGTACATGATAAACAAGAGGAGGAAGTGAAAGAATCTTTACTGAAACTTGGAATAGATGTCGATCTAGTTGAAATCTATGGACTGGATCCGGGTAATGTGGACTTGGAAATGGTTATTCCTTCGAATAAATATAATGAGGCAGAAAAGGTTATTGCTCCTTTGCTCTCTACGATATTAAACGAATCTATCGTTTTAAAGCACGAAGAAGATCTTCGAAGTCCAAATGGTGAAACGAGGGTAATTTTCGGTTCGACGAATGCGTTTATTCTTGAACAAGGTGCCGCGCACACAGCTAAAGGAGGCAAATGGATATCGGGGGATAGTTTTTCAACAATGCCATTAGGTGATGGGAAATATGCCATGGCGATTAGTGATGGGATGGGAAATGGTAAAAGAGCTCATCTGGAAAGTGAAGAAACAATCGGTCTTTTAAAAAGGATTCTTCAATCTGGAATTGCTGAGAAGGTAGCAATTAAGTCGATTAACTCGGTGCTATCTCTAAGGTCCAATGAAGAAATGTTTGCAACCCTGGATTTAGCGGTCATTGATTTGCAAGAGGGTTCGGCAAAGTTTTTGAAAGTCGGATCACCTCCTAGTTTTATCAAAAGGGGCAGTCAAATACTTTCTATTGAATCGAGTAATTTACCAATTGGTATGATAAAAGATGTTGACGTCGATGTTGTGTCGGAACAACTAAAGGCAGGGGATTTGCTTATTATGATGAGCGACGGAATTTATGAAGCCCCCACTAGAGTTGAAAACACTGATATGTTGATGAAGCGGATCATAAGGGATTTGCAGACAAATGACCCTCAGGAGATTTCTGACTTACTGATTGAGCAAATTATAAGAGAGTCGGATGGAGATATTCATGATGATATGACAGTTTTAGTAGTAAGAGTAGACCATTATTCACCAAAATGGGCGACAATATCGTCATTGGCTTAGCTTAGCAACTAATAGGTGCTACTCGGGGTGGCTAAAGATCACGCTGTATTAAATAAAAGACGGCTATGCCGTTTTTCTCAAGTATAAGTCCTCTTAATCTTGTGAAAACTATTAGTAAAACAAGATTAGGAGCGTGAGGATATGAAACAAGGGACTGTAAGACAAATCTTATTACTAACGGATGGTTGTTCGAATTCAGGGGAAGATCCTATTGCCATTGCCACATTGGCTAAGGAAGAAGGGCTATCTGTTAATGTCATAGGAATTATGGATGAAGGAGACGAAAGTGCCAGGGGATTGGGTGAAATAGAAGCAATTGCACAAGCGGGCGGTGGAATGAGTGATGTTGTATATGCGAAACAATTATCGCAAACTGTTCAAATGGTAACGCGAAAAGCGATGACTCAGACTATTTTCGGTGTGGTGAATCGCGAAATTAAAAATATTTTAGGCTCAAATAAAGAGATGGAAGATTTACCTCCAGAGAAGCGAGAAGATCTTATTGAAGTAGTAGAAGAAATAGGAGAAAACGCATCGTTAGATATTTTAGTTCTGGTAGATACAAGTGCTAGTATGAAAAATAAACTTCCGAGAGTGCAAGAAGCTTTACTAGATTTAGCGATTAGTTTGAATTCCAGAACTGGAGAAAATGATTATTGTCTGTATTCATTTCCCGGGAAAAGAAACCCCGTCGATCGTTTATTAGCCTGGACACCTCAGTTAGATTCACTTAAAGGTGCTTTTAAAAAAATTACGATGTCAGGAGTGACACCTACTGGCCCAGCCCTAAAAGAAGCGATGAAGGTTCACCTCAAAAGGATGAAGAAAGAAGAAGGGTATGAGGACGATGAGGGATCCTTCATGGAACAACCGGGATTATAGCTTCTACCCTGGGCAGGTCGTAAAAGGAAAGTGGCATGGTAATCATTATCGTATTGTTCGATTATTAGGAGAAGGTGCCATTGGTAAAGTTTATTTGGCGGAAGGAAGAGGTGGTCTCGTGGCAATTAAGGTTTCCCGAGAATCCATGTCTGTATCATCAGAGGCCTCGACGTTACGTCAAGTGACAAAAGTCCATGGCGTTACTCTTGGACCTTCCTTTCTAGATATGGACGATGTGATAACCAAAACCGGAGTAACCTCTTTTTATGTGATGGAATACATCAAAGGGGAGCCGTTTCTAAACTTTTTACGGGAAAAAAATATGGAGTGGCTTGGGATTCTAGTCGTCCCATTACTAAAAGATTTGTATAGTATGCATCAAGCCGGCTGGATCTTTGGAGACCTGAAGCCAGAGAATTTAATTGTAACAGCACAGCCAATCTCGCTAAGATGGATAGATGTTGGAGGAATGACAAAGGTGGGAAGAGCTGTTAAGGAGTATACAGAGTTTTTTGATCGAGGTTATTGGGGAATGGGAGATCGAAAGGCTGCTCCTGCGTATGATTTATTTGCCGTCTCTATGTTAATGATGAACAGAGGATACCTATCGCGTTTTAAGCGTGAGGAACCTGGAGGGATAAAGCAGTTAATGAGAAGGTTACGAGATCGTCCTCTACTTGATCCTTATGCCCCAGTAATTGAAAAAGGCATGCAGCAACGTTATAAAGATGCGCTAATGATGAAAAATGATCTTTTGAATCTCCTGACTAAAGGAGAAACCTTTAGACATGCCCCTGCGGTTAAAAAACCGGTGAAGTCTTCACCTGTCAGTCGACAAAAAAAGAAACGAGCGCTCCCTAAAGAAAGAATTTTCAAAGGTGTTCTTCCAACCTCAGCCTTTGCCTCTTTCCTTCTTTTCGTATATATTCTATACTTGGTGGGATAAATGATCGAGAAGATCGCCAGGGGGCGTATAATGGTTAAAGCAGCAGATGAAGTAATGGATATATGTCTATTAGCTGGAGAAATAATGCTAACATATGGTGCGGAAACTTATCGGGTAGAAGAAACTTTAGAAAGAATGGCCAGAGCTGCAGACTTCACGAATGTACATTGCTTCACTACTACTACGGGAATTTTTCTTTCTTTTGAAGAAAAAAAGGGAAAAGAAGATCTTATGCAGATGGTTAGGATTGACGATCGAGTACAAGATTTAAACAGGGTAACGGAAGTAAATCAAGTTTCACGCGAGTTTACTGCGAAAGAATTAACGGTAGAAGAAGCGATGGAAAGACTGCAAAACATTTATAATGCACCAGTCCAATATCCTTTGTGGATGATTCACCTTGCTGCCGGAGTAGCAGGCGGAGGATTTTCTTACTTATTTGGCGGCGGTCTAGCTGATTTAATCCCCGCTTACATAGCTGCGGTTGTTGCAAGTATTGTAGTTGTTGAATTTGAAAGATATTTCAAAGTGCGATTTGCGTCTGAACTTGCTGCTGCTTTCTTCGGAGGCTCTGTTTCGATTTTACTAGTTTTTATCGGCTTAGGTGCGAATTTGGATCAAATTATTATTGGATCAATCATGCCACTTGTTCCCGGTGTTCCTTTAACGAATGCTGTTCGAGATTTGCTGTCTGGAGATATTTTAGCTGGAATGGCTAGAGGTGTTGAAGCACTATTGACTTCCCTTTCGATTGCTAGTGGAATTGCAATGGCGATTTCCTTGTTCTTATAGAGTATGTCAAATTTTCAGAGAATCAAAGCAAATATAGTTGGAGAAATCTACATGAAGATGAATAGCGTTATTAAAGGAATAAGGTGGCGATAAACTTGGGACTCATTATAGAATTAGTCATTACTTTTTTTGCAATTGTAGCCTTTGGTATTATTTTCAGTGTCCCGAAAAGGGCGCTTCTTTTGGGAGGAGGTATAGGAGTTGTCACGTGGTTTGTTTTACAGACCACATTGTCATTAGGAGCATCATCAGTTTTTGCTACAGTGACAGCTTCACTTACTGCTGCTACGATTGCTCATCTACTTGCTAGAAAGATCCGAATCCCTGTAACAACTCTGTCAATTCCCGGAATTTTACCTTTAGTTCCAGGTAGTAGAGCTTATTTTACAATGCTTGCCTTCGTGGAAGGAGACTATCTCCAAGGGTTAGAAAATGGCGTGGAAACCATGCTTCAAGCCGGGGGAATTGCAGCAGGGCTCGTGTTTGCACTTTCTATATTTTCTTTTGGGAAAGGTATAGGGCATCGTTATGAATCCAACCATTGAGTTATTTATTTCCCGACATGAGCTGATTAAAACAGGTGATCATCTTCTTATAGCCGTTTCTGGCGGCCCGGACAGTATGGCACTTCTTGATTTTTTAATCGGAAAACAGGTGGAATTAGAGCTTGTGTTGAGCATTGCACATGTGGAGCACGGCTTGAGAGGAGAGGCCTCTAAAAAAGATGCAGACTTTGTCCGTGATTTTTGCGAAGCTAGAAATCTTCCTTTTTTTCTGCATGAACCGGATGTACTTGCTAGAAAACAACAAGACAGGTCCTCCATTCAACAAGCAGCCCGAGCATGCCGTTATGATTGGTTTGCCTTGCTAATGCAAGACCTCAATGCTGATAAATTAGTTTTTGGTCATCATGGGGACGACCAAATAGAAACAATGCTTATGCGCCAAATACGAGGAAGCCTTTCCGGTAGAAAAGGCATGCCTGTAAAAAGAAATTTTTCACGAGGGGAAATTATTCGGCCTTTTCTTTGCGTCGATAAAAATGCGATCCTAGATTATTGCGCGAAGAAAAACATCCCTTACAGATTGGATCTTTCCAATGAAAAGGATGATTATCAGCGAAATAGGATCAGACATCATCTTCTTCCTTTTATTAAAGAAGAGAACTCGAAAGCGCATGAGGTATTCCAATGGCAATCGGAAGTCTTAACGGAAGAAGAGGAATGGCTTCAAGGAGAAGCGGAAAAAAGACTCCATAAAATAACACTTCATAAAGCGATATACAGACTAACTATAAACAAGGATGACTTACTTAGCATCCCGATTGCTTTACAAAGAAGAGTCATTCATCTAATATTAAATTATATGACAGTAAGCAAGGACTCATCGTTTGACCGTCATCACATTAAAGCAGTGCAGAAACTGTTAGAAAGTAATGATCCAGCAGCGTCTCTCTCTTTACCAGGTTTTCTGCAAGTTGAAAAATCATACAAGCTAGTTGATTTTTCCTTCTCGGAAGAAGGGGCAAAACCTGAAGAAACAACAATTACCAAACAACCTTTAACAGAAAGAGGTGTTTTTGATCTTCCTTTAGGAAGACTAGAAATGTTCTCTAACCCTGAAGATGGCATGAAATCAGATAACGAGACGAGATCTTCGATGGTCTTGGATTGTGACAAAGTACAACTGCCACTTTTTGTGCGGTCTCGTGAAAATGGAGATCGGATAAGTATTATTGGAAGTGAAGGTACGAAAAAACTCAAGGATTTATTTATCGACCACAAAATTCCGAGAAGAGATCGTGAGTTATGGCCCATCATCACGGATAGTCATGGTACAATATTATGGGTCCCATTTTTGAGACGATCATCTGAGGCACTGATTGATAAAAATTCCGTGAATATTCTTCAGATAGCTTTTACTTTTTATACATAATCAGGGAATGAGTTAGAATGTATATCATAAGGCAAGTCTTACTTGGTTAAATAATGTCAAAAACACGAAAGCTTTATATTTTTAGGAGGGTCAGAGACAATAATGAGAGAAGATATGCAGGAAATTTTGATTACTGAAGCAGAAATTCAGGAAAAAATAACTGAATTAGGTGCTAAGTTAACAGAAGAATATGAAGGAAGATTCCCATTAGTAGTAGGTATTCTTAAAGGGTCACTACCATTTATGGGCGACCTTATCCAAAAAATTAATACACATATTGAGTATGATTTGATGGATGTATCCAGTTATGGAGAGGCGTTGAAATCATCAGGGGAAGTAAAAATCGTGAAAGATTTAAACACTTCTGTAGAAGGAAGAGATGTCTTAATTCTAGAGGATATTATAGATAGTGGATTGACTTTAAGCTACATAGTCAAACTCTTTCATTACCGGAAAGCAAAGTCAGTTAAAGTTGTTACGCTCCTGGATAAACCCGATGGACGCTCCGTGGATATAACGCCTGATTTAACAGGATTCATTGTTCCGGATAAGTTTGTTGTAGGTTACGGTTTAGATTACATTGAGCGTTACAGAAATCTCCCGTATATCGGGGTTTTAAAGCCTGAGATTTATCAGAGCTAATTTATTGTGATTTGAAACAATTTTGTGATACTATAATCTAAGTGTATTTTGACGTGGGAGGAGGTTCAGGATGAATCGAATATTTCGTAATACGATATTTTATTTACTAATATTCTTAGTTATTGTCGGGATTGTGAGCGTGTTCCAAGCGGATCCTGATGAAACGAGTGAATTTACATTCAATGAATTCCAACAGGAATTAGAAAACGATAACATTGATTCATTATCGATTCAACCAGAGTTAGACGTGTATGCAGTGCGTGGGCAGTTAAAGGGTGCTGCGGAAGACGAATTTTTCACCGTAAATGTACCAAACCTTGAAGCTTTTCTTGTAGAAGTATTAGACGCTACAGGCGGTGAAGGTGTAAACGAATTAGTGATAGAACCTGCAGATGAACCAAGTGGATGGGTGAACTTTTTCACTGCAATCATTCCATTTGTGATTATCTTCATATTATTCTTCTTCCTCTTGAGTCAAGCTCAAGGCGGTGGCGGAAAAGGTGTCATGAACTTCGGAAAGAGCAAGGCGAAACTTGTAAGTGAGGATAAGAAAAAGGCTCGCTTTAAAGATGTAGCCGGGGCTGACGAAGAGAAACAAGAATTAGTGGAAGTAGTAGAGTTCTTAAAAGAACCTAGCAAGTTTGCTGAGATTGGGGCTCGAATTCCAAAAGGGGTTCTCCTAGTTGGACCACCAGGTACCGGTAAGACATTGATTGCACGAGCAGTAGCCGGTGAAGCAGGTGTTCCGTTCTTCTCTATTAGTGGTTCAGACTTTGTAGAGATGTTCGTAGGTGTCGGTGCATCTCGTGTACGAGACTTATTTGAGAACGCGAAGAAAAATGCACCATGTATAATCTTTATTGATGAAATTGATGCAGTTGGTCGTCGTCGTGGAGCCGGCTTAGGCGGGGGACATGATGAGCGGGAGCAAACATTGAACCAATTGCTTGTAGAGATGGATGGTTTTGGAGTTAATGAGGGAATTATCCTCATCGCTGCAACAAACCGTGCTGATATTCTTGACCCTGCTTTACTTCGTCCTGGACGTTTTGACCGTCAAATTATGGTTGGTCGACCGGACGTAAAAGGCCGTGAAGCAGTCCTTGAAGTGCATGCAAAAGGAAAACCTCTAGGAGACGATGTGAATTTAAAGGCTATAGCACAGCGTACACCAGGTTTTTCAGGGGCAGATCTAGAAAATCTTCTTAACGAAGCTGCTCTCGTAGCTGCACGTACTGACTTGAAAAAAATTAATATGGAATCTATTGAAGAAGCCATTGACCGCACGATTGCTGGTCCATCGAAAAAATCACGTGTGATTTCTGAGAAGGAAAGAGGCATTGTAGCTCATCACGAAGCTGGTCATACAGTGGTAGGCGTGAAGTTAGATGGAGCAGACTTAGTACACAAGGTAACGATTGTACCAAGAGGTCAAGCTGGTGGATATGCGATGATGCTTCCTAAAGAAGATCGTTATTTCATGACTAAACCAGAATTATTAGATAAAATTGTTGGTCTATTAGGTGGACGTGTAGCTGAGGAAGTTATTTATAACGAAGTAAGCACAGGCGCACACAATGATTTCCAAAGAGCAACTGGAATTGCTCGTAAGATGGTTATGGAATACGGAATGAGTGAGAAACTCGGTCCGATACAGTTCGGGAACTCACAAGGTGAAGTCTTCCTGGGACGAGACATAAACAGTGAGCAAAATTACAGTGAAGCAATATCATTTGAGATTGATCAAGAGGTACAACGTATCCTGAAAGAATCTTATGAACGTTGCCGTCAAATCCTAACGGAAAACAAAGCTAGCCTTGAGCTCGTTGCGAAAATGCTATTGGAGCATGAAACGTTAGATGCAGAGCAAATTAAATCAATTATTGAGGATGGTAAACTTCCGGATGATCATCATTTAACGAAAAAATTGAATGGTGAAGATGATTTGAAAGTGAACATTCAAGGCAAGGAAGAAGAAAAAGACGCAATGGAGGATTTCATAGGTTCAAGTTCTGAAGAGAATGAGACATCTGAATCGGATGAAAACTCTAAAGAAGATAAAGATAAATAATTGTGAAAGACAGGGATGCCTCAAAAGGTCATAAACGACCTTTTGAGTCACCCTCTTTTTTTGCAAGAACGTATAAGTGACAGCTATCTTTACGCCACACGTATTAAGGGAAGTTCGCTTCCTTTCGAGTAGCACCTACACCACGCAATACGTAGATGCTACTCGGGGGTGGCTTTAAAGATCACGCTGTATTTAATAAAAGACACTAGGCGTTTTTCTTATGTATTGGTTGTGTTAAAAGTCAAAGGAGGCTTTTTAACACAACCTCTTTCATTAGCAAAGACCGTCATACATAAAGAAACGGAGAAGAGGTGGAGGTTTTGAACCTCGTGATAGAAGTAGGGAACTCGAAAATTGCGATAGGAGTCTTTGACAGGGAAGGTCTCAAATATGATTGGACCATTGAGACAGATTCCAGAAAAACAGAAGATGACTACGGCATGACTTTTCGGACACTTTTTCAGTTTGAGGGATTGGACTGGAAAGAGTTTGAAGGGGTTATTATGTGCTCAGTGGTACCAACGATGGATCAAAAAATGAAAAGAATGTGTCAAAAATATCTTCATATCGAGCCAATGACTATGGGACCCGGTATTAAAACAGGTATTAATATCCTTTATGAAAACCCGCGTGAAGTTGGTTCAGACCGTATCGTCAATGCTGTAGGGGGCATAACTCTCTATGGAGGGCCCCTCATAATCGTCGACTTCGGGACAGCTACGACGTTTTGCTATATCAATGAACGGAAACAGTATGTAGGAGGAGCAATCGCTCCAGGTATGAATATATCGATGGATGCTTTATATGAACGAGCGTCAAAGCTTCCCAAAATTGAAACAGTAAAAACAAAAAGTGTTATTGGCAAAAATACAATTCAAGCGATGCAGTCAGGTTTTTTATACAG
Source organism: Salipaludibacillus neizhouensis (assembly GCF_002886185.1). Classification (GTDB taxonomy): domain Bacteria; phylum Bacillota; class Bacilli; order Bacillales; family Salisediminibacteriaceae; genus Salipaludibacillus; species Salipaludibacillus neizhouensis. The sequence continues at coordinate 336,696 of NZ_KZ614147.1, read as the reverse complement.
TGTAGTGGGTCAGGTCGAAGGTATAGTTAAACGAATGAAGAAGGAAGCAAATGTAAACCCTAAAGTAATCGCAACAGGGGAACTGGCCTCTATAATAAAAGAAGAAACAGCTATGATCGATGAAATTGATAATAAGCTGACATTGAAAGGTCTTCAAGTAATTTATGAGAGAAATCACGCTTAATAGGTGAAGGGAGAAGGAACTAGAATGAAGGATTATTTAGTGAAGGCATTAGCGTATAACGGTACAGTAAGGGTGTATGCTATTCGAACAACTGAGATGGTAAGAGAAGCTGCAAGAAGACAGGGAACATGGAGAACAGTTACGGCAGCGCTTGGTCGAGCATTAACGGCAGGTACGATGATGGGCGCAATGTTGAAAGGTGATGAAAAGCTAACCGTAAAAATTGAAGGAAATGGGGAGGCTAGTCCAATTATTGTGGACGCCAATGCCAAAGGAAAGGCCCGTGGTTATGTAAATCAGGCTAAATTAGACCCAGAACGGAAAGAAAGCGGAAAGCTAAACGTTTCCGGCGTAGTTGGGGAAGTAGGAACATTATCAGTAGTGAAGGACCTTGGAATGAGGGATTACTTTACTGGTAGTGTACCGCTCGTATCGGGCGAATTAGGCGAAGATTTCACATACTACTTTGCTTCATCAGAACAGACACCATCTTCCGTAGGTTTAGGTGTTGTCATTGGAAAAGATGATGACGTATTTGGCGCAGGAGGCTTCATCTTGCAAATGATGCCTGGTGCAACAGATACAACAATTGATGAGATTGAAGAACGGTTAAAAGAGATTCCTCCTATTTCTCAACTTATTCACGAGGGGCTCACCCCTGAGCAAATTATAGAGAAATTGGTCGGCGAAGCAAATCACAAGATTTTAGAATCGATGGATGTTGCGTTTGAATGTAATTGTTCAAAAGAAAGAATCGGGAACGCTATTATCGGTTTGGGGGAAGATGATATTCGGGCAATGATTGAGGAAGACGGCGTTGCTGAAACTACTTGTCACTTTTGTAATGAACAATATCATTTCTCCAAGAAAGAACTTCAAGAGATGTTATTGGAAAAATAAGACTTAGTAAATTCTTGACGGAAGGAAAAGGATTTGCTAGGATGAATATAATTAAACCAATCAAAGTACTTGGTTTTAAAGGAGGAGAAAGACAAATGGCAAAAGTTGTAAATTCTATTTTAGATTTAATTGGGGACACACCATTAGTTAAACTTCAACGATTAGTGACAGAGGACCATGCAGATATCTATCTAAAGCTTGAGTATATGAATCCTGGAAGCAGTGTAAAGGATCGTATCGCATTAGCAATGATTGAGGATGCAGAGGAATCAGGAAAGCTCAAAGCAGGAGATACGATTGTAGAACCAACAAGTGGGAACACCGGTATTGGGCTTGCAATGGTTGCTGCCGCTAAAGGTTACAGAGCAGTATTGGTAATGCCTGAGACAATGAGTATGGAACGTCGTAATTTACTTCGTGCATACGGTGCTGAAATCGTTCTAACTCCTGGACCAAAGGGTATGAAAGGTGCGATCGCGAAAGCTAGTGAGTTACAAAAAGAACACGGATATTTCATGCCTCAACAGTTTGAAAACGAGGCGAATTCAAAAGTACACCGTGAAACAACAGGAAGAGAATTAGTAGATCAAGTTGGCGATCAACTGGATGCATTTGTTTCAGGGATTGGTACTGGCGGAACGATTACTGGTGCTGGGGAAGTCTTGAAAAAGAAATTCCCTAACCTTCACGTGGTTGCACTAGAGCCGGAAGATTCTCCTATCTTATCCGGTGGAGATCCAGGACCACACAAAATTCAAGGTATTGGGGCAGGGTTCATCCCTGGTATCTTAAATACAGAAATTTATGATGAGGTTATGAAAGTAACGACAGAACAATCTTTTGAATATGCTCGTCGTGCAGCAAAAGAAGAAGGTATTCTAGGCGGTATTTCTTCTGGAGCAGCGATTTATGCTGCATTGGAAGTTGCGAAACGTTTAGGAAAAGGTAAAAAAGTTGTTGCGATTATCCCAAGTAATGGGGAAAGATATTTAAGCACACCGTTGTATCAATTCGAAGAAGAATAAATTGTATGTAAAGAGTCGACATTCTGTCGGCTCTTTTTTTCGAGGGTGTTTAAAACGATAGTTATTTTACAAACGAAGGTGCTCAAATTCGCTCTAGGCAGACTTCTATTCACTGTAATCAAACAGCTAATTAACCATTCCATTAAAGTATTTCCTTTCATATAGATTGCACCTCGTACGTATCCACCGTATAATGAGTGAAAGAAAATAATTAAGATTCAGGCAGCGTGAGGTGGACAGGCCATGACTAATATAAACCGGGTAGTGACAGGCGAAATGGATAGTTTATTGAGTCAGGAAAGTGACTGGTTTGATACCTACGTCCATCTGTCTAAAGAAGAAAAGCACCATGTGTTATTAGAAAGTGGTCGAGGAGGTAAGTATTCGATTATTGGACTAACTCCATGGGCAATCATCAGAGGGAAAGACAAACGACTTTCCATTCAGTCAAATGGGGAGGTAACAAATTACGATGGACCTCTGCTAGAATCATTAAGAACTTGGTATACGTCCTTTACTATAAAGACAAACCGAGAACTTCCTGATTTTCAAGGAGGTTTAATTGGCCAATTTAGCTATGATCTTATTCGGGAAATTGAAGTTCTGCCACATAAAGCAAAAGATGACTTGGAAACAGATGATCTATTTTTAATGGCATTTGACGAAGTCATTGTGATTGACCACCTTCAGGATTGCATATGGTTTATTGTGATTTCTGAGGGTGGTGAGGAAGCGGTTCAACAGAGAATAGAGGCATTGAAGACAAGATGGCATAAAGCGGGGAAAGAAAGTAATTTATTGACTTCAAAATACGACTATCCTGAGAGTTCAAAGGAAACATTACTATTAAAAGACGACATTCAACGATCGATTCCAATAGAAGAATTCAAGGATGCAGTTGAGAAAACTAAAAATTACATTTCGAACGGAGATGTATTTCAAGTGAACCTTTCCGTTCGGGAATCACGAAAACTTAAGACAAACCCTCTTCATATCTATGAGTGTCTTCGTCGGATTAATCCCTCGCCATATATGGGTTATTTGCATGCTCCGGATTTGCAGTATGCGAGTGCATCTCCTGAATTACTTGTCAAAGTCAAAGGAGACGAGGTTAGTACACGACCTATTGCAGGAACAAGGTCACGCGGGAAAACAGAAGAAGAAGATCAACTACTAGTAGATACCTTGATAAACAATGAAAAAGAACGTGCCGAACATATTATGCTTGTTGATTTGGAACGGAACGATTTAGGGCGAGTCTGCCGGTATGGTTCTATTGAGGTAGACGAGTTAATGGTCATTGAAAAATACTCTCACGTGATGCATATTGTATCTAATGTCAAAGGGAAAAAAGTCGAGGGATTAGACGTCTTTGATGTTATTGCTGCAACATTTCCTGGAGGTACCATTACCGGTGCGCCCAAAATACGAACGATGGAAATAATTGAAGAGCTGGAACCTGTTAGACGTGGTGCATACACCGGATCACTTGGGTGGATTAGCTTCACCGGAGATATGGAATTAAATATTACCATTCGAACCATGGTCGCAAAAGATGGTGTCGGTTACGTACAGGCAGGTGCAGGAATTGTAATTGATTCGGATCCCGCTGCGGAGTATAAAGAGTCATTCAAAAAAGCAAAGGCATTATGGAAAGCAAAAGAATTGAGTGAAGAAGAGTTAACAAGCAAAGCATAGCTGAGGAGGATTTAAGATGATTTTAATGATTGATAATTACGATTCTTTTACGTATAACCTGGTACAATATTTAGGTGAAATGGGTCAGGAACTAGTAGTTAAGCGAAATGATCAGATAACATTAGAAGAGATTGAAAAGCTTGCTCCCGATTATTTGATGATATCACCAGGGCCTTGCTCGCCAAATGAAGCCGGTATAAGCATGGAAGCGATTGAGAAATTTGCCGGGAAAATACCTATTTTCGGCGTTTGTTTAGGGCATCAGTCGATGGCGCAGGTTTTTGGTGGAGATGTGGTAAGAGCAGAACGGTTAATGCACGGAAAAACATCCGAGGTAAAACATGATGGGAAGGGTGTATTTCGAGATTTACCAAATCCGTTCGTTGCAACAAGATACCACTCCCTGATTGTTAAACGGGAAACGTTACCGGGTTGTTTTGAGGTCACTGCTGAAACGGATGTGGGAGAGATCATGGGAATTCGTCACAAGGATTTACCGGTAGAAGGAGTCCAATTTCACCCGGAATCAATTATGACCGATGTAGGAAAACGACTTTTGCGTAACTTCCTGGAGTCTCATAAGGGGTATAAACCGGAATGTACCTCTTTGTAGACGGTGAATTTTTACCTGCTGAAGAGGTTCAAGTTTCTCCTTTTGATCACGGGTTTTTATATGGACTAGGTTTGTTTGAGACTTTTCGGACATATGAGGGCCATCCTTTTCTCCTAGATGATCATATGAAAAGACTTCATGATTCCGCAAAAGAGATGAATTTAAAACTGGACACTTATGATCGAGAGACTATTACCAAAGTCATCGAAGAGCTATTGCGGCTAAATGAATTAACTGACGGCTACTTTCGTTGGAACGTTTCCGCAGGCGAACGAGGGATAGGTTTATCGACAGAAGAGTATGAAAAACCGCGAACGATAGTCTACGTGAAACCATTGCCAAGCAAAAAGAAGTTTGGTAAAAAGGCGCAAACGCTGACTTTAAGAAGAAATTCCGCAGAGGGGTCAAAACGTTTAAAGTCTCATCACTATTTAAATAACATTTTAGGTAAACGTGAGCTAGGAGATAGTGCAGATGCTGAAGGGATCTTTCTAACAGAGGATGGTTTTTTGTCGGAAGGTGTAGTGTCCAATTTGTTTTGGTATAAAGATAAGACGTTGTACACGCCCGATTTAACTTGTAGTTGTCTCGATGGTGTAACGAGACAATTTCTAATGGGTCTTGCTGATCGAGCTGGTTTTTCTGTAATGGAAGGTCGGTATTCGGAGGCAGCAGCATTGTGTGCGGAGGAAATAATGGTCACGAACTCTGTTCAGGAGATTGTGGCTATCGACAAATGGAATGACACAGTTTTTCCGGGTGTGAAAGGCGTATTTTTTCAACAAATGCAGAATCAGTATGAACGCTATGTGACTAGTCTTTGGAGTAAAGCGGATCTTTAAGCCATTTAAAGGACGATGGAACGCCACCATTAGTGCAGCATTCTAGCGAAAAGGAGATCTACTATGAGGAAAACAACAACCTTAACGTGGAATAGATTCAGTTTGGATTTTTCCGAAAAAACAGCGATTATGGGAATTTTGAATACAACGCCTGACTCGTTTTCTGATGGAGGGAACTTCAACGAAATGGATGCAGCGGTAATACGTGCAAAGGAAATGGTCTCGCAAGGAGCGACTATCATTGATATCGGCGGAGAATCGACCCGTCCGGGAGCAACGTTAGTGGATGCTGAAGAAGAGCTAAAACGGGTAATCCCAGTTATAAAAGCGGTGAGAGAAGCGGTAAATGTACCAATATCCATCGATACGTACAAAGCAGTGGTTGCTGAAAAGGCAATTCAAGCAGGAGCCAATATGATAAATGACGTATGGGGTTGTAAAAAGGACCAGAGAATGGCTTCAGTAGCTGCAACCTATGGCGTGCCGATTATTGTGATGCATAATCGTGAAAAAGCGGATTATAAAAATCTGATAGAAGACATGCAGTCTGATCTGAAAGAGAGTATTGAGATTTGTCTTCAAGCTGGTGTAAGGAGAGAACAAATTATCTTAGACCCAGGCATTGGTTTTGCGAAAACATATCAAGATAACATGCAAGTGATGCGGGAATTAGAAGTATTCACAAGAATGGGTTATCCGGTCTTGCTCGGAACTTCGCGTAAATCACTTATTTCAAAAACTTTAGACGTACCTGTCAATGAAAGAATGGAAGGTACAGGAGCTACAGTTTGTCTTGGCATAGAAAAAGGTTGTGACATTGTCCGAGTTCACGATGTTTTGGAGATGACTAGAATGGCCAAGATGATGGATGCGATGCTTGGTAAAGGTGATCACTCGCTTTCAAAGGCTGTTAATTAGGGGGTTTTTGTATGGATAAGATTTTGGTTCAAGGGATGCGGTTCTACGGCTATCATGGAGCTTTCCCGGAAGAAAATAAATTAGGTCAACGTTTTTATGCCGATGTCACGTTAGAACTGGATACAAGGGGCGCCGGTGAAACAGATGATTTATCGAAAACCGTTAATTATGCAAAAGTGTATGAATTGACAAAGGAAGTGCTTGAAGGCGAACCCGTTAAACTTGTTGAAACCTTAACAGCTCAGTTATCCGATAGATTGTTGGAAGAGTTTTCAATTGTTGAGGCATGTGTAGTGAAGGTAATTAAACCTGACCCGCCGATTCCCGGGCATTATGATTCGGTAGCCGTTGAAATCCGTCGAGAACGAGGGAAAGACTAAGTATGGCAGAGAATTTATCTTACATTTCGTTAGGGTCAAATCAAGGTAACCGGGAAACTCATTTGCGATCCGCCATCGAAGAAATAAAACAACATTCGGAGATTAAAGTCCTAAAAGTCAGTCCTATTTATGAAACAGAACCAATTGGAAATACGGCACAATCTTCTTTTCTCAATATGGTAATTCAGATTGAAACAACATTAACCCCTTTGAAATTACTAGAGACGACGCAACGCATTGAAAATATCGGTGGAAGAGAACGAACGGAAAAATGGGGTCCACGAACAATAGACCTTGACATTTTATTGTATAATGAAGAAAATATAGTATTGGAAGAACTAGAAATCCCACATCCTCGTTTATTTGAGCGGGGTTTTGTATTAATACCATTAAAAGATATTGCTCCAGACTTACGGTTTAAGGACGGCCAAGCCATTGATTACTATCTTCATCAATTAACCGATAAAGAAGGTGTGAGGATATGGAAGAGCTCATTTGGGGGAGACGAATCCGAGCATTTCGAAAACTGAAAGGATACACTCAAGAAGAGTTTGCTAAACTAATTTGTGTATCTGTATCAGTTCTTGGAGAGATCGAGCGAGGAACTAGAAAACCTGAAGACGATATATTACTAAGTGTAGTAACAACATTGGGTGTCACATATGAAGAGTTGACATCCATTAATTAAAAGAGGTGAGTAATATGTTGAGAATTGGGGATATCACCTTGAACAACCCAGTTGTATTAGCTCCGATGACCGGAGTTTGTAATTCGGCATTTCGCTTGATTGCCAAAGATTTCGGCGTTGGCCTTGTGTGTGCTGAAATGGTAAGTGGTAAAGCCATTCTTCACCAAAATGAACACTCCTTAAAAATGCTTTTTGTTGATGAGCGGGAAAAACCATTGAGTTTACAAATCTTGGTGGGACACGAGAGACATTAGTTGAAGCGGCAAAAGTAGTCGATAAACTTACAAACACAATAAGTTGACAATGAGCTAGAACTTGCCTATAATACCCCTGAGATTAACCAACTGCCAGTGTCACACTGGCAGTTTATTCTTTATTTAAAGAGGAATTACAAGTACACTTAATAGAGAAACGGTCAGAAGATATGGAGCACGTTATATCTGTGAAAAAAATAGGGAACAATGAATGACAGGAGATGGTAGAGTTGAGTCAAGAAATTGAAGGATCAGATCAACTGCAGGTACGCCGAGAAAAATTAAAGAATATGCTTGAAGCCGGCATAGATCCGTTTGGGTCACGTTTTGAGCGGTCGCATGACGCAGAGTCAATCAAGACATCATTTGATGGGTTTGATAAGGAAGAATTAGCGGAGAAGGAAGTTCCTGTAACTGTAGCTGGAAGAATGATGACGAAACGAGGAAAAGGTAAAGCTGGTTTTGCTCATATACAAGATCTTTCCGGACAGGTTCAGTTGTATGTTAGAAAGGACGAAGTAGGGGAAGAACAATACGATATTTTTACACGCGCGGATATCGGAGACATAATAGGTGTTTCAGGAGTTGTTTTCAAGACGAAGGTAGGGGAACTATCTGTAAAAGCCCAGAATCTTCAGATGTTAACGAAGTCTCTTCGACCACTCCCTGATAAATATCATGGTCTTAAAGATGTTGAGCAACGTTATCGTCAGCGTTACTTGGATCTTATCGTTAATCCCGAAGTGAGGGATACTTTCGTTTTGAGAAGCAGAATATTACAATCTATGCGTCGATACTTAGATGATCACGGTTACTTAGAGGTAGAAACACCAATGATGCATTCGATTCCTGGCGGGGCTAGTGCACGACCGTTCGTCACTCACCATAATGCGCTTGATATGACACTATACATGAGAATTGCAATTGAGCTTCATCTAAAGCGGCTTATCGTAGGTGGATTAGAAAAAGTATATGAGATTGGACGAGTCTTTCGTAACGAAGGAGTATCGACAAGACATAACCCTGAGTTTACAATGATTGAATTATATGAAGCTTATGCGGATTACGAGGATATCATGTCACTTACAGAAAACCTTATTGCTCATATTGCTCAAGATGTTTTAGGAACATCGACTATTCAATATGGAGAGGAAGAGATTAATCTTCAGCCGAAGTGGAAGAGAATTCATATGGTAGATGCGATAAAAGAGTACACAGGAGTAGACTTTTGGAAGCAAATGTCTGACGAAGATGCACGTTCACTTGCAAAGGAACATAAGGTTCCAGTTAAGGATACGATGAAGTTTGGACATGTGGTTAACGAATTTTTCGAGTTCTTTGTAGAAGAAAAATTGATTCAACCAACTTTTGTATATGGCCATCCTTTAGACATTTCTCCATTAGCTAAGAAAAATGAAGACGATCCGCGGTTTACTGATCGCTTTGAATTATTTATCGTTGGGCGAGAACATGCCAATGCTTTCTCAGAGTTAAATGACCCTATTGATCAACGTCAACGCTTTGAAGCGCAGTTAGTAGAAAGAGAGCAGGGTGACGATGAAGCACATATGATGGATGAGGATTTTGTAGAGTCCTTAGAATATGGCTTGCCTCCTACAGGAGGTTTAGGAATAGGGATCGATCGAGTTGTCATGCTTTTGACAAACTCAGCTTCTATTCGCGATGTATTACTCTTCCCGCAAATGCGGCAGAGAGATGAAAACCAAGAAAACTAATCGCTTATTATTAAACTCACACGTCGAGAAATACTTCGTGTGGGTTTTTTGTTCCTATAATAGCATTTCGGCAAGGTTTTATAGAATCATCTATGAATGCACTAAATGTAATGAATGAAACAACCAATTCTAGGAGCAACACCAAAGTTAGCCTATGTGCTGCCTTTAAATGCTTACCTAAAATGAGTGTGGAGTGATTGTATCGATAAGGAGATCCATGATCTTCTGAAGAAGAGATACCACTAATATGAATAACACTCGGTAATGGTTTTACTCTTCAAGCCAAGGAACTCATAATAAGCGGGTTCCTTTATTTCATTATAAGTATGGAAAGTAAAATAAATATTTTGGCTATACAATTCTATAGGTCTATTCATTTGTTGTAAAACTTTTAAAAGATTATTGTATGTCTTCTTGCAAACTTGTTTGTAACTAGGTATTATAGAGTGACTGTCTGCCTAAAAGCAGAGTTAGTTCATCAAGGAAATATTCTCCAACAATATTTTTTGAATAAAGTATTGCATTGTAGATCAATAACATGGTATATTATTATCCGTCGCCAAAACATTAAACTTTCTAACGAAAAAGCAAATAAACTTTTTTCTGAAAAGTAGTTGACCGTGACGTTGAAAGATGGTATATTAATTGAGTCGCCAAAAACGACAACATAAAATCCGAATGATAGATTAAGTTCGGAGATGACCTTTGAAAACTAAACAAAAAGCCAAGCAAAGTGGGATATTTTAAATATCCCGTCAAATGAAACAAATCGTTGAATGGAAACATTCGACAAACGCCAGACGAAAGTTTGGTTTTGATGTCTAGGACATCAAGCTTGATGATAAGTCATCATACTTTATCGGAGAGTTTGATCCTGGCTCAGGACGAACGCTGGCGGCGTGCCTAATACATGCAAGTCGAGCGCAGGAAACAAGCTGATCCCTTCGGGGTGACGCTTGTGGAATGAGCGGCGGACGGGTGAGTAACACGTGGGCAACCTGCCTTGTAGACTGGGATAACTCCGGGAAACCGGAGCTAATACCGGATGACCAACGGAATCGCATGATTCTGTTGTAAAAGTGGGGATTTATCCTCACACTACGAGATGGGCCCGCGGCGCATTAGCTAGTTGGTAAGGTAATGGCTTACCAAGGCAACGATGCGTAGCCGACCTGAGAGGGTGATCGGCCACACTGGAACTGAGACACGGTCCAGACTCCTACGGGAGGCAGCAGTAGGGAATCATCCGCAATGGGCGAAAGCCTGACGGTGCAACGCCGCGTGAACGATGAAGGTTTTCGGATCGTAAAGTTCTGTTATGAGGGAAGAACAAGTGCCGTTCGAATAGGGCGGCACCTTGACGGTACCTCACGAGAAAGCCCCGGCTAACTACGTGCCAGCAGCCGCGGTAATACGTAGGGGGCAAGCGTTGTCCGGAATTATTGGGCGTAAAGCGCGCGCAGGCGGTCTCTTAAGTCTGATGTGAAAGCCCACGGCTCAACCGTGGAGGGTCATTGGAAACTGGGGGACTTGAGTGTAGGAGAGGAAAGTGGAATTCCACGTGTAGCGGTGAAATGCGTAGATATGTGGAGGAACACCAGTGGCGAAGGCGACTTTCTGGCCTACAACTGACGCTGAGGTGCGAAAGCGTGGGGAGCAAACAGGATTAGATACCCTGGTAGTCCACGCCGTAAACGATGAGTGCTAGGTGTTAGGGGTTTCGATGCCCTTAGTGCCGAAGTTAACACATTAAGCACTCCGCCTGGGGAGTACGACCGCAAGGTTGAAACTCAAAGGAATTGACGGGGGCCCGCACAAGCAGTGGAGCATGTGGTTTAATTCGAAGCAACGCGAAGAACCTTACCAGGTCTTGACATCCTCTGACCACCCAAGAGATTGGGATTTCCCCTTCGGGGGACAGAGTGACAGGTGGTGCATGGTTGTCGTCAGCTCGTGTCGTGAGATGTTGGGTTAAGTCCCGCAACGAGCGCAACCCTTGATCTTAGTTGCCAGCATTCAGTTGGGCACTCTAAGGTGACTGCCGGTGATAAACCGGAGGAAGGTGGGGATGACGTCAAATCATCATGCCCCTTATGACCTGGGCTACACACGTGCTACAATGGATGGTACAAAGGGCTGCAAGACCGCGAGGTCAAGCGAATCCCATAAAGCCATTCTCAGTTCGGATTGCAGGCTGCAACTCGCCTGCATGAAGCCGGAATTGCTAGTAATCGCGGATCAGCATGCCGCGGTGAATACGTTCCCGGGCCTTGTACACACCGCCCGTCACACCACGAGAGTTTGTAACACCCGAAGTCGGTGAGGTAACCTTTTTGGAGCCAGCCGCCGAAGGTGGGACAGATGATTGGGGTGAAGTCGTAACAAGGTATCCCTACCGGAAGGTGGGGATGGATCACCTCCTTTCTAAGGAGCATTTAAGCTCAACTTATTGAATCGAACTTTGTCTTGGACTTTTTGTTTAGTTTTGAGAGGTTAGTCTCTCAAAGCTTCTTTTCTTTGAAAGAAGCCTTTGTCCTTTGAAAACTGGATAACGAAATGACTGAAAAGAATCACCGGTTATACCCTTTGAATACGTTCAAAGAAAGTGAACCGAGTGTCTTAGATGTAGGCTAAGAAAGACGCCACCAATTGTGAACCTCTTCGGAGGTATTGGCAAGCAGGACCTGGAAGTTCGCGGAAGCAAGCGATGAGTCACCGGAACGTACTTAGGTACGTGAGGATGATGAAGAGTGCAGCTGACAAAGACATTCAAAGGTCATGTGCAGTCAAACGCAAAAAATGGTTAAGTTAGAAAGGGCGCACGGTGAATGCCTTGGCACTAGGAGCCGAAGAAGGACGGGACGAACACCGATATGCTTCGGGGAGCTGTAAGTAAGCTTTGATCCGGAGATTTCCGAATGGGGGAACCCCTTATCCGTAATGGGATAAGATCCACACTTGAATACATAGAGTGTGAGAAGGCAGACCTGGGGAACTGAAACATCTTAGTACCCAGAGGAAGAGAAAGCAAATGCGATTTCCTGAGTAGCGGCGAGCGAAACGGAAACAGCCCAAACCAAGAGGCTTGCCTCTTGGGGTTGTAGGACATTCCATATGGAGTTACAAAGAGTCTGTGTAGATGAAGCGACCTGGAAAGGTCCGCGAGACAAGGTAAAAGCCCTGTAGTCGAAATGCAGACTCCTCCGGAGTGTATCCTGAGTACGGCGGGACACGTGAAACCCCGTTGGAAACTGGGAGGACCATCTCCCAAGGCTAAATACTACCTAGTGACCGATAGTGAACCAGTACCGTGAGGGAAAGGTGAAAAGCACCCCGGAAGGGGAGTGAAATAGATCTTGAAACCGTGTGCCTACAAGTAGTTGGAGCCCGTTAATGGGTGACAGCGTGCCTTTTGTAGAATGAACCGGCGAGTTACGATCCCATGCAAGGTTAAGCTGAAAAGGCGGAGCCGCAGCGAAAGCGCG
>NZ_KZ614147.1:319849-323963 GCF_002886185.1 Salipaludibacillus neizhouensis | reverse complement strand
TGGTGGGATACTACCCTGGCTGTTTTGACATTCTAACCTCGGACCGTGATCCGGTTCAGGAACAGTGTCAGGTGGGCAGTTTGACTGGGGCGGTCGCCTCCTAAAGAGTAACGGAGGCGCCCAAAGGTTCCCTCAGAATGGTTGGAAATCATTCGTAGAGTGCAAAGGCATAAGGGAGCTTGACTGCGAGACATACAGGTCGAGCAGGGACGAAAGTCGGGCTTAGTGATCCGGCGGCACCGTATGGAAGGGCCGTCGCTCAACGGATAAAAGCTACCCTGGGGATAACAGGCTAATCTCCCCCAAGAGTCCACATCGACGGGGAGGTTTGGCACCTCGATGTCGGCTCGTCGCATCCTGGGGCTGAAGTAGGTCCCAAGGGTTGGGCTGTTCGCCCATTAAAGCGGCACGCGAGCTGGGTTCAGAACGTCGTGAGACAGTTCGGTCCCTATCCGTCGCGGGCGCAGGAAATTTGAGAGGAGCTGTCCTTAGTACGAGAGGACCGGGATGGACACACCGCTGGTGTACCAGTTGTTCCGCCAGGAGCATCGCTGGGTAGCTACGTGTGGAAGGGATAAGTGCTGAAAGCATCTAAGCATGAAGCCCCCCTCGAGATGAGATTTCCCATCACGTAAGTGAGTAAGATCCCTCAGAGAAGATGAGGTAGATAGGTCTCGTGTGGAAGCATGGCGACATGCGGAGCTGAGAGATACTAATCGATCGAGGACTTAACCAAATGTTTTACTCTAAGCAACGATTCTTTTCAGTCCATCACGTTATCCAGTTTTGAGAGGTCAACGACCACTCACTATGTCCAGTGACGATCGCGGAGAGGTCACACCCGTTCCCATGCCGAACACGGAAGTTAAGCTCTCCAGCGCCGATGATAGTTGGGGGTTTCCCCCTGTGAAAGTAGGACGCCGCTGGGCAATATATATGGAGGATTAGCTCAGTTGGGAGAGCATCTGCCTTACAAGCAGGGGGTCGGCGGTTCGAGCCCGTCATCCTCCACCATATATATTTATTCTAAAAGGCTGGCCTAGCTCAATTGGTAGAGCAACTGACTTGTAATCAGTAGGTTGGGGGTTCAAGTCCTCTGGCCAGCACCATTTTTAGAGCCATTAGCTCAGTTGGTAGAGCATCTGACTTTTAATCAGAGGGTCGAAGGTTCGAGTCCTTCATGGCTCACCATTTTTATGCGGGTGTGGCGGAACTGGCAGACGCGCTAGACTTAGGATCTAGTGCCTTCGGGCGTGGGGGTTCGACTCCCTCCACCCGCACCACAATGCGGAAGTAGTTCAGTGGTAGAACATCACCTTGCCAAGGTGGGGGTCGCGAGTTCGAATCTCGTCTTCCGCTCCAATTTAATTCTTAAGTTAATAAAGTCCTGCCGGGGTGGTGGAATTGGCAGACACACAGGACTTAAAATCCTGCGGTAAGTAATTATCGTGCCGGTTCAAGTCCGGCCCTCGGCACCATTTTAATATGCGCCCGTAGCTCAATTGGATAGAGTATCTGACTACGAATCAGAAGGTTAGAGGTTCGAGTCCTCTCGGGCGCACCAATTAAACTTTATATTACTTAGTTGCTTAACAAAGTAGTTTACTGTTTAATACCATTTAGAACGGGAAGTAGCTCAGCTTGGTAGAGCACTTGGTTTGGGACCAAGGGGTCGCAGGTTCGAATCCTGTCTTCCCGACCACTTTAAATAAAGTTAGTTTTGGGGCCTTAGCTCAGCTGGGAGAGCGCCTGCCTTGCACGCAGGAGGTCAGCGGTTCGATCCCGCTAGGCTCCACCAATATTTTATCCCTTTCCACTAAACTAAATTTAATTTAATTAGTTTCTTCTGGAGAGTGGCTAGTAATTTCTATTATAGAAATGATACCCGCACGGGATATTCCCATGGTGCGGTTTTTATTTTGACAGAGATAGTTTATGTGGAATTACTTTCCTGAAAATTAATCTGTATAAAAGTATTGCATTGTAGATCAATAACATGGTATATTATTATCCGTCGCCAAAACATTAAACTTTCTAACGAAAAAGCAAATAAACTTTTTTCTGAAAAGTAGTTGACCGTGACGTTGAAAGATGGTATATTAATTGAGTCGCCAAAAACGACAACATAAAATCCGAATGATAGATTAAGTTCGGAGATGACCTTTGAAAACTAAACAAAAAGCCAAGCAAAGTGGGATATTTTAAATATCCCGTCAAATGAAACAAATCGTTGAATGGAAACATTCGACAAACGCCAGACGAAAGTTTGGTTTTGATGTCTAGGACATCAAGCTTGATGATAAGTCATCATACTTTATCGGAGAGTTTGATCCTGGCTCAGGACGAACGCTGGCGGCGTGCCTAATACATGCAAGTCGAGCGCAGGAAACAAGTTGATCCCTTCGGGGTGACGCTTGTGGAATGAGCGGCGGACGGGTGAGTAACACGTGGGCAACCTGCCTTGTAGACTGGGATAACTCCGGGAAACCGGAGCTAATACCGGATGACCAACGGAATCGCATGATTCTGTTGTAAAAGTGGGGATTTATCCTCACACTACGAGATGGGCCCGCGGCGCATTAGCTAGTTGGTAAGGTAATGGCTTACCAAGGCAACGATGCGTAGCCGACCTGAGAGGGTGATCGGCCACACTGGAACTGAGACACGGTCCAGACTCCTACGGGAGGCAGCAGTAGGGAATCATCCGCAATGGGCGAAAGCCTGACGGTGCAACGCCGCGTGAACGATGAAGGTTTTCGGATCGTAAAGTTCTGTTATGAGGGAAGAACAAGTGCCGTTCGAATAGGGCGGCACCTTGACGGTACCTCACGAGAAAGCCCCGGCTAACTACGTGCCAGCAGCCGCGGTAATACGTAGGGGGCAAGCGTTGTCCGGAATTATTGGGCGTAAAGCGCGCGCAGGCGGTCTCTTAAGTCTGATGTGAAAGCCCACGGCTCAACCGTGGAGGGTCATTGGAAACTGGGGGACTTGAGTGTAGGAGAGGAAAGTGGAATTCCACGTGTAGCGGTGAAATGCGTAGATATGTGGAGGAACACCAGTGGCGAAGGCGACTTTCTGGCCTATAACTGACGCTGAGGTGCGAAAGCGTGGGGAGCAAACAGGATTAGATACCCTGGTAGTCCACGCCGTAAACGATGAGTGCTAGGTGTTAGGGGTTTCGATGCCCTTAGTGCCGAAGTTAACACATTAAGCACTCCGCCTGGGGAGTACGACCGCAAGGTTGAAACTCAAAGGAATTGACGGGGGCCCGCACAAGCAGTGGAGCATGTGGTTTAATTCGAAGCAACGCGAAGAACCTTACCAGGTCTTGACATCCTCTGACCACCCAAGAGATTGGGATTTCCCCTTCGGGGGACAGAGTGACAGGTGGTGCATGGTTGTCGTCAGCTCGTGTCGTGAGATGTTGGGTTAAGTCCCGCAACGAGCGCAACCCTTGATCTTAGTTGCCAGCATTCAGTTGGGCACTCTAAGGTGACTGCCGGTGATAAACCGGAGGAAGGTGGGGATGACGTCAAATCATCATGCCCCTTATGACCTGGGCTACACACGTGCTACAATGGATGGTACAAAGGGCTGCAAGACCGCGAGGTCAAGCGAATCCCATAAAGCCATTCTCAGTTCGGATTGCAGGCTGCAACTCGCCTGCATGAAGCCGGAATTGCTAGTAATCGCGGATCAGCATGCCGCGGTGAATACGTTCCCGGGCCTTGTACACACCGCCCGTCACACCACGAGAGTTTGTAACACCCGAAGTCGGTGAGGTAACCTTTTTGGAGCCAGCCGCCGAAGGTGGGACAGATGATTGGGGTGAAGTCGTAACAAGGTATCCCTACCGGAAGGTGGGGATGGATCACCTCCTTTCTAAGGAGCATTTAAGCTCAACTTATTGAATCGAACTTTGTCTTGGACTTTTTGTTTAGTTTTGAGAGGTTAGTCTCTCAAAGCTTCTTTTCTTTGAAAGAAGCCTTTGTCCTTTGAAAACTGGATAACGAAATGACTGAAAAGAATCACCGGTTATACCCTTTGAATACGTTCAAAGAAAGTGAACCGAGTGTCTTAGATGTAGGCTAAGAAAGACGCCACCAATTGTGAG
>NZ_KZ614147.1:17425-318086 GCF_002886185.1 Salipaludibacillus neizhouensis | reverse complement strand
GATGTGAAAGCCCACGGCTCAACCGTGGAGGGTCATTGGAAACTGGGGGACTTGAGTGTAGGAGAGGAAAGTGGAATTCCACGTGTAGCGGTGAAATGCGTAGATATGTGGAGGAACACCAGTGGCGAAGGCGACTTTCTGGCCTACAACTGACGCTGAGGTGCGAAAGCGTGGGGAGCAAACAGGATTAGATACCCTGGTAGTCCACGCCGTAAACGATGAGTGCTAGGTGTTAGGGGTTTCGATGCCCTTAGTGCCGAAGTTAACACATTAAGCACTCCGCCTGGGGAGTACGACCGCAAGGTTGAAACTCAAAGGAATTGACGGGGGCCCGCACAAGCAGTGGAGCATGTGGTTTAATTCGAAGCAACGCGAAGAACCTTACCAGGTCTTGACATCCTCTGACCACCCAAGAGATTGGGATTTCCCCTTCGGGGGACAGAGTGACAGGTGGTGCATGGTTGTCGTCAGCTCGTGTCGTGAGATGTTGGGTTAAGTCCCGCAACGAGCGCAACCCTTGATCTTAGTTGCCAGCATTCAGTTGGGCACTCTAAGGTGACTGCCGGTGATAAACCGGAGGAAGGTGGGGATGACGTCAAATCATCATGCCCCTTATGACCTGGGCTACACACGTGCTACAATGGATGGTACAAAGGGCTGCAAGACCGCGAGGTCAAGCGAATCCCATAAAGCCATTCTCAGTTCGGATTGCAGGCTGCAACTCGCCTGCATGAAGCCGGAATTGCTAGTAATCGCGGATCAGCATGCCGCGGTGAATACGTTCCCGGGCCTTGTACACACCGCCCGTCACACCACGAGAGTTTGTAACACCCGAAGTCGGTGAGGTAACCTTTTTGGAGCCAGCCGCCGAAGGTGGGACAGATGATTGGGGTGAAGTCGTAACAAGGTATCCCTACCGGAAGGTGGGGATGGATCACCTCCTTTCTAAGGAGCATTTAAGCTCAACTTATTGAATCGAACTTTGTCTTGGACTTTTTGTTTAGTTTTGAGAGGTTACTCCTTTCAAAATAGGATTTATCTTAAACTCATTCATTATGGGCCTGTAGCTCAGCTGGTTAGAGCGCACGCCTGATAAGCGTGAGGTCGGTGGTTCGAGTCCACTCAGGCCCACCATAATTGAATTGGTTTTTTTGGGGCCTTAGCTCAGCTGGGAGAGCGCCTGCCTTGCACGCAGGAGGTCAGCGGTTCGATCCCGCTAGGCTCCACCAATTAAAATATCTTTTGTAATACCGCGATATATTGCGGAGTTGATCTTTGAAAACTGGATAACGAAATGACTGAAAAGAATCACCGGTTACACCCTTTGAATACGTTCAAAGAAAGTGAACCGAGTGTCTTAGATGTAGGCTAAGAAAGACGCCACCAATTGTGAACCTCTTCGGAGGTATTGGCAAGCAGGACCGAGAAGTTCGCGGAAGCAAGCAATGAGTCACCGGAACGTACTTAGGTACGTGAGGATGATGAAGAGTGCAGCTGACAAAGACATTCAAAGGTCATGTGTAGTCAAACGCAAAAAATGGTTAAGTTAGAAAGGGCGCACGGTGAATGCCTTGGCACTAGGAGCCGAAGAAGGACGGGACGAACACCGATATGCTTCGGGGAGCTGTAAGTAAGCTTTGATCCGGAGATTTCCGAATGGGGGAACCCCTTATCCGTAATGGGATAAGATCCACACTTGAATACATAGAGTGTGAGAAGGCAGACCTGGGGAACTGAAACATCTTAGTACCCAGAGGAAGAGAAAGCAAATGCGATTTCCTGAGTAGCGGCGAGCGAAACGGAAACAGCCCAAACCAAGAGGCTTGCCTCTTGGGGTTGTAGGACATTCCATATGGAGTTACAAAGAGTCTGTGTAGATGAAGCGACCTGGAAAGGTCCGCGAGACAAGGTAAAAGCCCTGTAGTCGAAATGCAGACTCCTCCGGAGTGTATCCTGAGTACGGCGGGACACGTGAAACCCCGTTGGAAACTGGGAGGACCATCTCCCAAGGCTAAATACTACCTAGTGACCGATAGTGAACCAGTACCGTGAGGGAAAGGTGAAAAGCACCCCGGAAGGGGAGTGAAATAGATCTTGAAACCGTGTGCCTACAAGTAGTTGGAGCCCGTTAATGGGTGACAGCGTGCCTTTTGTAGAATGAACCGGCGAGTTACGATCCCATGCAAGGTTAAGCTGAAAAGGCGGAGCCGCAGCGAAAGCGAGTCTGAATAGGGCGAATGAGTATGTGGTTGTAGACCCGAAACCGGGTGATCTACCCATGTCCAGGGTGAAGTCCAGGTAACACTGGATGGAGGCCCGAACCCACGCACGTTGAAAAGTGCGGGGATGAGGTGTGGGTAGGGGTGAAATGCCAATCGAACTCGGAAATAGCTGGTTCTCCCCGAAATAGCTTTAGGGCTAGCCTCGAGGGAAGAGTTTTGGAGGTAGAGCACTGATTGGACGAGGGGTCCCCACAGGATTACCGAATTCAGTCAAACTCCGAATGCCAAAAACTTATCCTCGGGAGTCAGACTGCGAGTGCTAAGATCCGTAGTCAAGAGGGAAACAGCCCAGACCATCAGCTAAGGTCCCAAAGTATACGTTAAGTGGAAAAGGATGTGGAGTTGCTTAGACAACCAGGATGTTGGCTTAGAAGCAGCCATCATTGAAAGAGTGCGTAATAGCTCACTGGTCGAGTGACTCTGCGCCGAAAATGTACCGGGGCTAAACGTATCACCGAAGCTATGGACAGACACCTTCGGGTGTCCTGTGGTAGGGGAGCGTTCCAAGGGCGTCGAAGCATGACCGGAAGGACATGTGGAGCGCTTGGAAGTGAGAATGCCGGTATGAGTAGCGAAAAGAGGGGTGAGAATCCCCTCCGTCGAAAGCCTAAGGTTTCCTGAGGAAGGCTCGTCCGCTCAGGGTAAGTCGGGACCTAAGCCGAGGCCGAAAGGCGTAGGCGATGGAAAACAGGTTGAAATTCCTGTACCACCACGTTTCCGTTTGAGTAATGGGGGGACGCAGTAAGGTAGGGTAAGCGCACCGTTGGTTGTGTGCGTCGAAGCAATTAGGCTGACAAGTAGGTAAATCCGCTTGTCGTGAAGGCTGAGTTGTGATCGCGAGGGAAATTTAGTACCGAAGTTCCCAATCCTACACTGCCAAGAAAAGCCTCTAGCGAGGAAGCTGGTGCCCGTACCGCAAACCGACACAGGTAGGCGGGATGAGAATTCTAAGACGCGCGGGAGAACTCTCGTTAAGGAACTCGGCAAAATGACTCCGTAACTTCGGGAGAAGGAGTGCTCTATTAGGGTGCAAGCCCGAGAGAGCCGCAGTGAATAGGCCCAAACGACTGTTTATCAAAAACACAGGTCTCTGCCAAGCCGCAAGGCGATGTATAGGGGCTGACACCTGCCCGGTGCTGGAAGGTTAAGAGGAGGGGTTATCCCGTAAGGGAGAAGCTCTGAATTGAAGCCCCAGTAAACGGCGGCCGTAACTATAACGGTCCTAAGGTAGCGAAATTCCTTGTCGGGTAAGTTCCGACCCGCACGAAAGGTGCAACGATTTGGGCACTGTCTCAACGAGAGACCCGGTGAAATTATATTACCAGTGAAGATGCTGGTTACCCGCGACAGGACGGAAAGACCCCATGGAGCTTTACTGTAGCTTGATATTGGATGTTGGAACAGCTTGTACAGGATAGGTAGGAGCCTTGGAAACCGGAGCGCTAGCTTCGGTGGAGGCATTGGTGGGATACTACCCTGGCTGTTTTGACATTCTAACCTCGGACCGTGATCCGGTTCAGGAACAGTGTCAGGTGGGCAGTTTGACTGGGGCGGTCGCCTCCTAAAGAGTAACGGAGGCGCCCAAAGGTTCCCTCAGAATGGTTGGAAATCATTCGTAGAGTGCAAAGGCATAAGGGAGCTTGACTGCGAGACATACAGGTCGAGCAGGGACGAAAGTCGGGCTTAGTGATCCGGCGGCACCGTATGGAAGGGCCGTCGCTCAACGGATAAAAGCTACCCTGGGGATAACAGGCTAATCTCCCCCAAGAGTCCACATCGACGGGGAGGTTTGGCACCTCGATGTCGGCTCGTCGCATCCTGGGGCTGAAGTAGGTCCCAAGGGTTGGGCTGTTCGCCCATTAAAGCGGCACGCGAGCTGGGTTCAGAACGTCGTGAGACAGTTCGGTCCCTATCCGTCGCGGGCGCAGGAAATTTGAGAGGAGCTGTCCTTAGTACGAGAGGACCGGGATGGACACACCGCTGGTGTACCAGTTGTTCCGCCAGGAGCATCGCTGGGTAGCTACGTGTGGAAGGGATAAGTGCTGAAAGCATCTAAGCATGAAGCCCCCCTCGAGATGAGATTTCCCATCACGTAAGTGAGTAAGATCCCTCAGAGAAGATGAGGTAGATAGGTCTCGTGTGGAAGCATGGCGACATGCGGAGCTGAGAGATACTAATCGATCGAGGACTTAACCAAATGTTTTACTCTAAGCAACGATTCTTTTCAGTCCATCACGTTATCCAGTTTTGAGAGGTCAACGACCACTCACTATGTCCAGTGACGATCGCGGAGAGGTCACACCCGTTCCCATGCCGAACACGGAAGTTAAGCTCTCCAGCGCCGATGATAGTTGGGGGTTTCCCCCTGTGAAAGTAGGACGCCGCTGGGCAATTATGAAAAGACATTCTCTTTGGAGAATGTCTTTTTTTGTGGTTTTAAAGGGTTGTGCGGCTATAATATTAGAGGTAGGTGCTACCGTCGTAGCACCTACCAGCGATACTGGAAGAAATCAAGAGCGAAAACTTAGTCTTAAATAAAAAGTACTCTTCGCCTACACTTATCTTTGAGCGACTTGATGCATAGGATAAGTCTGTAAGTAACTAACCTCATTACATAGTGACGCTTAATACAACTTCCTCATCTGACTATCATATCCATCCTAAGAAAAGAATTCAAACCTGCACTGCAGTATTTCTATCACACCTATGCATATAGATACCTAGGTACGAACGATAGATGAAAGGACTTAAAAGCACGTCTCATGTATTCCGAATTATATGAATCAGGAATTAATAAGCAGTTTTTTCGACAACCTATTTCAAAACTTGAATAAAATCATGAGATTGAACCTTGGTGTTTAGTGGAATAGATATAAGAAAGGTTTTGGAACGTGAGATACATACATGATGAATATAATTGAGAAAATTGTAGCTGATTTTAGTGCAAAACATTTTGAAATTTTAGTTCAAAATATTTGCTTAGGGAAAAAAAATAGTTATAATAGTATTAAAGTCAAATATAGTCAAAGTCAGATCTTTATTATGAATATTTTAATGAAGTACTGTTTTTTGCATATCATATATAATGGCATCAACTGTGCAAGGTGAGGAGTGCGATGCGATGAGAAATATTTCTGATCTAATCGAGCATTATCTGAAGGAAGTAATAGCAGGAAATGAGAAAGCTTTAATCGAAGTGAAAAGAAGTGAACTAGCAGAACAGTTTGAATGCGTACCATCGCAAATAAATTATGTCATTCGAACGCGTTTTACTGTCGAGAAGGGTTATATCGTGGAAAGTAAGCGCGGTGGTGGTGGTTATATTCGTATCATAAAAGTTCACCACCATAATCAGCTTGCTTTATATGATCAACTAATTGAATTAGTCGGGCAAGGGATTTCCCAAACGGCTGCAATGAATATGATCAAACGATTAGTAGAAGAAGAAGCGATCACCAAAAGAGAAGCAAACCTTATGGTCAGTTGCATGCATAGGGAAGTTATCGCTTTAAAATTACCATATCGGGATGAGTTACGTGCCAACCTTTTAAAAGCAATGCTGGCTACTTTGAAATATGAGGAAAAGAATGAGTAAAGATGAGGAGGGGAATCGATGCTTTGCCAGGAATGTCAATCGAAACAGGCGAGCTTACACTTTACAAAAATAATTAATGGCGAGAAGACTGAATTTCATATTTGTGAGACTTGTGCCAAAGACAAAGGGGATTATATCCCTGGATCAAATAGCTTTTCTATTCATCAATTACTATCTGGACTACTGGATACGGAGCAGCCTTTTTCTACGACAAAAGAAAGTCCTTCCTTAAAGACTCAGCGGGAAGAACTCACATGTAAAAACTGCGGGTTGACGTACCAGCAGTTTGCGGAGATTGGAAGATTCGGTTGCGCAGAGTGCTATCGGACTTTTGATGAAAAGTTAGACCCTATCTTCAGACGAATTCATGGAGGAAACGCGGAGCATGCGGGTAAAATACCTAAAAGAAAAGGGAAGGATTTGCATGTTCACCGGGAAATAGAGAATCTAAGAAGTACTTTGAAGACCCAAATAGAAAATGAGGAGTTTGAGCAGGCTGCTAAGATAAGAGATAAAATCCGTTCTCTGAAAAATAATTTGCAGGAAAAGGAGGGTGATTGATCATGTCTATCGAATCCTTTATGAACGATGCGATTAGCCCTTGGATGAAAAATGAAGGGCCAGAGTCAGATATTGTGATTAGCAGTAGAGTTAGATTAGCAAGAAACTTACAGCATATACCCTATCCAATTATTGCGAAAGAAAACCAATTAGGAGAAATTATCTCTCAGGTAAAGGAGAAATATGCTGGTCAAAACCATATAAAGTTTGGAGTGTTGGAATTACTCCAGATGAATGAATTAAAAGAAAATGAAAAACGTGTGTTAGTGGAAAAACATTTAATCAGTCCTAACCTTTCTAGAGAAACAAAAGCAGGCGCTGTTTTATTAAGCGAGGATGAGTCATTAAGTATAATGGTTAATGAGGAAGATCACTTTCGTATTCAATGTTTGCTCTCCGGGTTTCAACTTGATGAGTCATTGAGATACGCCAACGATATGGATGACTGGATGGAAGAAAAACTTGATTTTGCCTTTGATGAGAAACGTGGATACTTAACAAGTTGCCCTACAAATGTGGGAACAGGCCTTCGATCCTCGGTCATGATGCATTTACCGGCTTTAGTTTTAACAAAGAAGTTTAATCGAATTTTACCAGCAATTAATCAACTTGGCCTTGTTGTGAGAGGTATTTACGGCGAAGGTAGTGAGGCTCAGGGAAATTTATTTCAGATTTCAAACCAGACTACTTTAGGAAAAAAGGAACAGGATATTGTAGAAGATTTGCGTAGTGTTGTGAGTCAGTTGATCCAACATGAGCGTGCGGCCAGAGAATCACTTCTTCAGCAATCACAAATTTTATTGGAAGATCGTATTTACCGCTCATATGGTATTTTGGCTTATAGCCGCAGGATTGAATCTAAAGAAGCAATGAAGCGATTGTCAGATGTAAGATTGGGAATTGATATGGGTTTAATTAAAGACGTAAAAGGAAATATTTTAAATGAACTCATGATTTTAACTCAACCTGGGTTTTTACAGCAGTATGCAGGTGAGGCGCTATTGTCAGAAGATCGGGATCAACGAAGAGCAGCGCTTATTAGAGAGCGATTAAAACTGGAATTAGCAGATTGATTATATCACGGAGGTGCAGCATATGATGTTCGGGAGATTTACAGAGAGAGCTCAAAAAGTATTAGCATTAGCCCAAGAAGAAGCAAGTAGATTAGGGCACAGTAATATAGGGACAGAACATATTTTGTTAGGTTTAGTTAGTGAAGGTGAAGGAATTGCAGCAAAGGCCTTAACGGCTTTGGGCTTAGGTGCTGAAAAAATTCAAACAGAAGTAGAAAATCTTATAGGGCGTGGAGAAGAAACTACAAAGCAAGTTCACTACACTCCAAGAGCTAAAAAAGTTATTGAATTATCTATGGATGAAGCCAGAAAGCTTGGTCACTCATATGTTGGAACAGAGCATATTCTATTGGGCTTAATTCGTGAAGGAGAAGGCGTAGCTGCACGAGTTTTGAATAACCTTGGCGTAAGTTTAAATAAAGCAAGACAGCAAGTGCTTCACCTCTTAGGAAGTAGTGAGTCGGCGAACAGCCAACAACAATCTTCTTCAGGAGCAGGCTCATCAAATGTGAATACACCAACACTTGACGGCTTAGCAAGAGACTTAACGGCCATTGCGAAAGAAGATCAAATTGATCCGGTGATCGGAAGGGCTAAGGAAATTGAACGTGTGATTCAAGTGCTTAGTCGACGTACTAAAAACAACCCCGTTTTAATTGGGGAGCCAGGTGTAGGTAAGACGGCGATTGCGGAAGGACTTGCACAGCAAATTGTAGATAACGAGGTTCCTGAAACACTTCGCGGTAAACGCGTAATGACATTAGACATGGGAACTGTCGTTGCGGGGACAAAATACCGCGGTGAATTTGAAGATCGTTTAAAGAAGGTGATGGAAGAAATCCGTCAAGCCGGGAACGTTATCTTATTCATCGACGAATTGCATACGTTAATTGGTGCAGGTGGAGCAGAAGGAGCAATTGATGCTTCTAATATTTTGAAGCCATCCCTTGCAAGAGGCGAACTTCAATGTATCGGTGCTACTACGATTGATGAATACCGTAAATATATTGAAAAAGATGCTGCACTTGAACGTCGATTCCAGCCAATCCAAGTGGATGAGCCGACACCTGAGCAGTCTATTCAGATACTTAGTGGTTTACGTGATCGTTACGAGGCTCATCACCGAGTAACAATTACGGATGAAGCGATTGAGGCTGCTGTTCAAATGTCTGATCGTTATATTGCGGACCGATTCCTGCCGGATAAAGCAATTGATTTAATTGATGAAGCTGGTTCGAAAGTTCGTTTGCGTTCTTATACCGCACCACCGAATTTAAAAGAGAAAGAACAAACTCTTGATGAACTTCGCAAAGAAAAGGATGCAGCAGTGCAAAGCCAGGAATTTGAAAAAGCAGCATCTTTAAGGGATAAAGAACAAAAGCAGCGAGAAGAGCTGGAAACTCTAAAAAATGAGTGGAAAGAAAAGCAAGGACAAGAAAATTCAGAAGTAACAAAAGAAGATATTGCATCAGTAGTATCTATTTGGACAGGAGTTCCTGTTAACAAGTTAGCAGAGGAAGAAACAGAACGACTTCTGCGTATGGAAGAAATCTTGCACAATCGTGTAATAGGTCAAGATGAGGCAGTGACTGCTGTTTCTAAAGCCGTTCGTCGCGCAAGAGCTGGTTTAAAGGATCCGAAACGTCCAATTGGATCGTTTATATTCCTAGGACCTACTGGTGTAGGTAAAACAGAACTTGCAAGAGCAGTTGCGGAATCGCTATTTGGTGATGAAGATGCGATCCTTCGTATAGACATGTCGGAATATATGGAAAAGCATTCGACGAGCAGATTAGTTGGAGCCCCTCCAGGTTATGTAGGTCATGAAGAAGGTGGACAGCTGACAGAAAAAGTTCGCCGCAAGCCTTACTCTGTTATTTTGTTAGATGAGATAGAAAAGGCTCACCCGGAAGTATTCAATATTCTTCTTCAAGTGCTTGAAGACGGATTCTTAACAGATTCAAAAGGACGTCGTGTGGATTTTAGAAATACTGCAATTATCATGACTTCTAACGTGGGGGCTAGCACACTTAAACGATCTAGCCTTGGTTTTACTGCTCAACAAGAAGGCGCAGAGTACAAGGATATGAAGGGAAAGGTAATGGAAGAATTGAAGAAAAGCTTCCGGCCTGAATTCCTAAACCGTATCGATGAGATTATCGTGTTCCATTCCTTACAGAAATCTCATATTCAACAGATTGTCACACTTATGGCAAATCAATTGACCAAGCGATTAAAAGAGCAAGGAATTGGATTCGACCTTTCAGAAGAAGCGAAAACGAAAATCGCTGATGAAGGTTTTGATCCTGAATATGGAGCAAGACCATTACGTCGCGCTCTGCAAAAACAAGTAGAAGACCGGTTATCCGAAGAACTTCTTCGAGGAAATATTTCCAAAGGTGAATCCGTTAAGCTGGAACTAAAAGACGGAGAATATGTTGTTACCTCCCAAGGTAAACTTGAACCAGAACCAGAACCAGAAAAAAAATAAGAATTGAAACGGGAGAAGTCGCTTATTGAGGCTTCTCCCTTTTACATCTTTGAAACAAGCTCTAAAAGAAGATTCTTGTTATAATGAGAAAGAAAAGGTTGTTTGACAAGGTAAAAGGACATAGATTTTAATAAGATACTATCGGAAATCTGAAAATTCATCATGTAAAGGAGACAGCCAGATGGCAAAAAGAAAAACAAAATTTGTATGCCAGGACTGCGGGTATGAATCAGCAAAATGGATGGGGAAATGCCCTGGATGTCAAAGTTGGAACAGCCTTGTAGAAGAGGTGGAGGCTGAAACCACAGCGAGAAAAAGAGGGTTTGGTTCGGCAACCGCAACGAGGGTAACGAAACCTCAACCGATTACAAAAATTGAACGCACAGATGAAGAAAGAATAAGCACGCATATCAATGAACTTAACAGAGTTTTGGGCGGAGGGATTGTACCTGGCTCTCTTGTTTTAGTTGGTGGCGATCCGGGTATTGGAAAGTCCACATTACTTTTACAAGTTTCGGCAACATTATCTGAGCGGAAAGAGCGGGTTCTCTACATTTCCGGAGAGGAATCGGTGAAACAAACAAAACTCCGTGCCGACCGTTTAGGAATTGGGAATGATAATTTATTTGTACTAGCTGAAACAGATGTAGAACATATTGAAAAGGTAATCGATGAGATGAATCCTTCTCTTGTCATTATTGATTCTATTCAAACCGTTTATCTGGATGGTGTGACAAGTGCTCCAGGAAGTGTTACGCAAGTACGTGAATCTACGTCGGCCTTTATGCGTATTGCAAAAACAACAGGTATTGCCATATTCCTTGTAGGTCACGTGACAAAACAAGGATCTATTGCAGGACCGAGAATTCTTGAACATATGGTCGATTGTGTTCTTTACTTTGAGGGTGATCGTCATCATAGTTATCGCATTTTAAGAGCTGTGAAGAACCGGTTTGGTTCCACAAATGAGATCGGTATTTTTGAAATGAAAGAGTTAGGTTTAGAAGAGGTGTTGAACCCCTCCGAAATATTTCTTGAAGAAAGATCCTCAGGAGCTGCAGGCTCAGCAGTTGTTGCCTCCATGGAAGGTACTCGCACAGTCTTAGTGGAAATCCAATCACTTATATCTCCAACAAGCTTTGGTAACCCTAGAAGGATGGCTACTGGTGTTGATCACAATCGGATATCTTTAATTATGGCTGTATTAGAAAAAAGAGTAGGTATGATGCTCCAGAATCATGACGCTTATGTAAAAGTAGCGGGGGGAGTTCGTTTGGATGAACCGTCGATTGATCTTGCTATAGCCGTATCAATAGCTTCTAGTTTTCGTGATTCACCTACAGCACCGGCAGATGTGATCATTGGAGAAGTGGGGTTAACAGGAGAAGTCCGGCGTGTGTCTCGAGTAGAACAACGCGTGCAGGAAGCTTTAAAATTAGGGTTTAAGCGCGTCATTATTCCTAAAAAGTGCCTTGGAGGCTGGAAAGTACCTGATGGTATTGAAGTCATAGGTATTAACAGTGTAAATGAAGCACTAAATCTAACGTTAGGGGGAGTTTCAAGTGGATCACCAACGTTTGAATTATGATTCAAGTTTTATAAATAATGTCTTGAGACTCGTGGCGCCCGGAACAGCGTTGAGAGAAGGTATTGATAACGTTCTTCGAGCAAAAACAGGAGGACTAATTGTTCTAGGTTACAATAATGAGATGACGAGGCTTGTTGATGGCGGGTTCTTTATTAATAGTGACTTTTCACCTGCCTATTTATATGAGTTAGCTAAAATGGACGGGGCGATTATATTAAGTGAGGATGCGGGCAGAATTCTTTACGCGAACACGCAGCTCGTTCCAGATAACATGATCGAATCGACAGAAACAGGAATACGCCATCGAACTGCTCAACGTGTAGCCAGACAAACAGCAAACCTGGTGATTTCTATTTCACAAAGACGAAATGTGATCACGTTATATCAGGGGGAGTACCGATATGCATTAAAAGATATTGGTGTTATCTTAACGAAGGCCAATCAGGCTATTCAAACTTTGGAAAAGTATAAATCAGTCCTGGATCAAAGTATTACCAATTTAGGCGCACTCGAGTTTGAGGAATTAGTTACTTTCCAAGAGGTTTCTCAAGTCATGCACCGAATTGAAATGGTCCTTAGAATTAAGAGTGAGATCTTAAACTACGTCAATGAACTTGGGAATGAAGGAAGACTTATTTCGATGCAGTTGGAAGAACTCGTTATGAATACTGAAAAAGAAGCGATACTTCTGATCAAGGATTATAGGAAAGAAGGAAAGCATACCGCGGAAGATATATTGAAAAAGTTGACAAAGCTTTCTAATGATGAATTACTTGAGGATCAAGTAATTGTAAAATTGTTAGGTTACGGAAAAAATCTAAATTTATCCGAACACTCCATCTGTCCAAGAGGGTATCGCATTTTAAATAAAATACCTAGAATTCCTCCGTTGGTGGTAGAGAATCTTGTTGATCGATACAAAGATCTACCTAAAATTATGCGAGCGACCATTGAGGAATTGGATGAAGTGGATGGGATTGGCACGGCAAGAGCAAAGAAAATAAAAGAGGGTTTAAGAAGAATTCAGGAGCAGTTTTTTGTGGATAGACACATCTAATATTGGCTTGTCAAAAATAAACAAGTGTTGACGTAAGAACTAAATAACGATATAATTACTAATTTACTTTTATTGACAATTAAGTAAGCTGGTGATAAAGTATTACTATGAATTTAGTATTTTTTTGTAATTTTAATGTTTTATGTTTGGAAAATTTTCTATTGTCTATAATAAGTATAGGAGGTGAAGTATATGCTTCATAAAATTGTACAAATAGTGATTCTATTTATCGGTGGAACAGTCGGATACATTTTTATGCCTGAATTATTCCAGGTTATTGATGTAGACTCCATACCAAATTGGTTGGCAAACGCTTATACTGGCGCGATTTTAGGTGCACTTATATTATTCTTATTACTTTATTGGTTTGTTGACAGTATTGTTAACTTTATCCGGCTAATAGAGGAAACTCTTCTTAAGTTCCCGATAACAGATCTTTTGTTTGGAACAATGGGATTAGTGGTAGGTTTAATGCTTGCATTTGTAATTTCGTGGGCATTTAATCAAGTAGAAATTCCCATTTTGAGCTCTATCCTTCCAGTCTTGATTACTTTATTATTTGGTTATCTGGGTTTTCAGGTTGGGTTTCAAAAGCGTGACGAGTTATTGGGTTTATTCCCTAGGGCAGGATCCAAAAAGAATCCTGAAATCGAAGGAAATGATCATAGTAAACTTAAAATCTTAGATACAAGTGTTATTATTGATGGTCGAGTTGCGGATATATGTCAGACAGGATTTATTGAAGGTACGCTTATTATTCCAGAGTTCGTACTAGAAGAATTGCAGCATATCGCTGATTCATCTGATGTATTAAAACGCAATCGCGGAAGAAGAGGACTCGATATTCTAAACAAAATTCAAAAAGAACTTGATGTGAATGTGGAGATTTATGAAGGTGATTTTGAGGAAATACAAGAAGTAGATAGTAAGCTTGTTAAATTAGCTAAGCTTATGAACGGATATGTTGTAACAAATGATTTCAATTTAAATAAAGTTTGCGATCTTCAAGGGGTAGCTGTTTTGAACATCAATGATTTAGCAAATGCTGTAAAACCTGTTGTTTTACCCGGGGAAGAAATGGGTGTACAGGTAATCAAAGATGGAAAAGAACAGAATCAAGGCATCGCATATTTAGACGATGGGACAATGATTGTTGTGGAAGAAGGACGAAATTATATTGGTAAAAATATAGAAGTAGTCGTTACTAGTGTATTACAAACATCTGCAGGTAGAATGATATTTGCCCGTCCGAAACTAATGGAAAAAGCGCTATAAATTTTTAGAAAACCTGTTTATCGAAAAATAATTGTTTACGTTTAGACTGATGCAATAAACCTGGACGCTTTCTGCTCGTTAAGAGTATTTGCATGTATTACTTGCAAACTAGTGAGGTTTATTGCATTTTTTTGACTACAGACTTGCTATAAAGCTAATCTGCATGCGAGAATAAACATAGAAGTAAGTTTTAAAAAGGAATGGTACCGATGAAAAACTATCATGTTGTAATTCCTGCAGCTGGGCAAGGGAAGCGAATGAAGACGGGAAGAAACAAGCAATTTTTATTAATCGATCATATTCCCCTTCTCGTTCACACGCTTCGTGTGTTTGAGGAGGATCTTCTATGTTCGGAGATCGTTCTAGTAGTAAATCAAGAAGAAATAGCTATGATGAAAGACTTGATGAAAGAATACAGTATTGCTAAAGTGAGCCATTTCGTTGTTGGAGGAAAGGAACGACAAAACAGTGTCCATGAAGGCTTAAAAGTTTTGTCCGGAAACCCGGTCGTATTAATACACGATGGAGCGCGTCCATTTATCCGAATCCAAGTGATCAAAGAGTTGGTTGCTAGTGTAGAAGAAACAGGCGCAGCCATTGTTGGTGTCCCGGTGAAAGACACGATAAAACAAGTGAACGGAACTCTTGTAGCGAAGACGGTGGAACGCAACCATTTATGGTCAATACAGACCCCACAAGCTTTTTACTTAAAAAATATTCTTCAGGCACACGAAACAGCCGTGAAACAAGGTTACATAGGGACAGATGATGCAAGTTTAATGGAATACATGAACCAGCCGGTTTCGATTATTGAAGGCGGATATGATAATTTCAAAGTAACCACTCCCGAAGATCTGCTTTTCGCAGAAGCAATCATTCAAAAACGAAAGGGTGAAAAGGAATCATGAGAATTGGACAAGGTTTTGACGTTCATCAATTAGTAGAAGGAAGACCTTTAATACTAGGTGGAATTACCATTCCGCATCCCAAAGGTTTATTAGGACATTCCGATGCAGATGTGCTGCTACATACGATTGCCGATGCCTGTTTAGGAGCAATTGGAGAGGGAGACATAGGTAAACACTTCCCGGATACAGATGAAGCATTCAAAGGTGCAGATTCTGCAAAACTATTAGAGCACGTGTGGCAAATTGTTAAAAAGTCAGGTTTTAAACTTGGAAATATTGATTGTACAATAATGGCGGAAAAGCCAAAGATGGCTCCCCACATTCAGAAGATGCGGGAGCAAATTGCTGAATTACTACAAGCGGAGGTTTCGCAAATAAATGTGAAGGCAACAACCACAGAAAAACTCGGTTTTACCGGAAGAGAAGAAGGAATAGCAGCTCAGGCAGTGGTTTTACTTGTGGAAAACAACAAATAAAGAAAGTATCTTTGGAAAACAACTTGATGTTAGAATGTAATTACTGAAGAAAAGGGAAAGACTTGAAAGCTCTTAGCAACATGAAACAAATCTAATTCATTTCACCATTGAACATTTTAATACAGTAATGAATATAAGAATGGAAGGTGTCATACTATGAGTCAGGAAATTCGAGTAAGGTTTGCCCCTAGTCCTACGGGCCATTTACATATTGGAGGAGCTAGATCAGCACTCTTTAACTATCTTTTTGCCCGCAATCTAAACGGGAAGTTCATTGTACGGATTGAAGATACAGATCAAGCCAGAAATGTGGACACGGCAATGGAAAAGTTAATGGAAAGTATGAAATGGTTAGGGATAAATTGGGATGAAAGCATCGACATTGGCGGTCCCCATTCCCCTTACCGAAGCATGGAGCGTTTAGACATCTATAAAAAGTTTGTTGATCAGCTTTTAGATGAAGGCAAGGCTTATCATTGTTACATGACTACAGAAGAGCTTGAGGCAGAGCGTGAAGACCAACGATCTCGTGGAGAAACTCCGAAATATAGTGGGCGTGACCGTAATTTGACTGCTGAACAGAAGCAAGCCTATGAAGCGGAGGGACGGAAACCCGTCGTACGTTTTCTTGTGCCGGAGAAAGAAGAAATTCATGTGAATGATGCGGTGCGTGGAGATGTAACCTTTGAGTCCGACGGTGTTGGCGACTTTGTTATTGTTCGCCAGGACGGCATACCTACGTATAATTTTGCAGTAGTAATTGATGACCACTTGATGGAAATTTCCCATGTTATTCGTGGAGAAGAACATTTATCGAATGCTCCACGACAAGTCTTGCTTTTTCAAGCATTTGGATGGACGCCTCCGGAGTTTGCTCATGCTTCGTTAATCTTGAATGAAGACAAGCAAAAAATGAGTAAGCGTGATGAATCCATTATTCAGTTTGTCGAACAATATAGAGATCTCGGCTATTTACCAGAGGCAATCGTGAATTTCATTGCCTTATTAGGCTGGTCTCCAGGCGGAGAAGAAGAAATCCTGTCCATCGATGAACTAGCTGAACAATTTTCATTAGACAGAGTGATTAAAGCACCAGCTGTGTTTGACACACAGAAGCTAGCGTGGATGAATAACCAATACATGAAAGAAGCAGCAGAAGATAGAGTAGTAGCGCTTGCTCTTCCTCATCTTATTCAAGCAGGACGATTACCAAAAGATATGTCCGAAGCTCAAACACAGTGGGCGCATGACTTAATTATCCTCCATCAGGAGAAAATGAGTTATGGAGCGGAAATTGTTGAGTTAACAGAGTTGTTCTTCCGTGCAGAAATCGATTATAATGAAGAAGCAAAGGAAATTCTTGCAGAGGAACAAGTTCCGGAAGTTATTGCTGCATTAAAAACAAAACTAAATGATTTGGAAGAATTCACTGCAGAACATGTGAAAAAAGCCATTAAAGCAGTACAAAAGGAAACGGGACATAAAGGGAAAAAGTTATTTATGCCTGTTCGAGTTGCTGCAACTGGTCAAATGCATGGACCGGATTTACCTCAAGCTATTGCTTTATTAGGGAAAGCTGTTGTAAACCAAAGATTAGCCAAATTACTCTAAATGTGTTTCTTTTAATAGAGAGTCAATGACTAAATTTCATTATTTTTATAGTTAAATCGCTGAAGAGGAAAAGTAAAAAGGATGTGTCATCTTATTAGAGAGAGTCACCGTGGCTGAAAGTGACTTAAGATAATCTCCTTTCGAATGCCCCTCTGAGTCCTATTTCCAAACGGATAACTTTCCAAAGTAGTTTTAGGCGGGTGAAAGACCGTTATCTTTCAGAGTGGAGCACTTTGTTTTTTTGTGCTCAAACAGAGTGGAACCGCGCCAAAAAGCGTCTCTGTGTCCTATTAGGGCACATAGGCGTTTTTTGGCATTTTTAGAGGTTTTTAAACAATATTCTTCATAAATATTATAAGTAGAAAGGGGGGACCTTTCATGTTTAAGACGCTTAGAAACGATGTTGATGTTGTCTTAGAACAGGATCCTGCAGCAAGAAACAGATTTGAAGTCATGATAAATTATTCTGGAGTCCACGCAATATGGTCTCATCGCTTTGCTCATTGGTTATGGAAAAAGAGGTTATTTTTTATTGCGAGATTTGTTTCCCAAGTAAGCCGATTTTTAACTGGGATTGAAATTCACCCAGGGGCAGTTATCGGTCAGCGATTATTTATAGACCACGGTATGGGAGTGGTCATTGGTGAAACCTGTGAGATCGGCAATGATGTCACTATTTTTCAAGGAGTAACGTTAGGCGGTACAGGGAAAGAAAAAGGAAAACGTCATCCAACCTTAGAGGATAACGTCCTGGTAGCTACAGGTGCTAAAGTGTTAGGCTCTATGCGAATAGGGAAAAACTCTAATATTGGCGCGGGTTCTGTTGTATTAAAAGAGGTCCCGCCAAACTCAACAGTGGTCGGTATTCCAGGCAGAATAGTCGTTCAAGATGGCATAAGAATAGATCATGACCTTAATCACATCAATTTACCGGACCCGGTAGCTGATAAATTTAGATCTTTGGAACAAGAACTTATCCGATTGAAAAAAGAAGTGAAGGAATTGAAAGAAATAAACGAAAGACCAATGGTTACCGAGAATTCAGGGAGGAAAAATGGATGACGATACAATTATATAATACGTTAACAAGACAAAAAGAGACATTTAAGCCTATGGAAAAGGGCAAAGTAAAAATGTATGTTTGTGGACCAACTGTATACAACTATATTCACATTGGTAATGCAAGGCCCGCAGTCGTATTTGATATGGTACGAAGGTACTTTGAGTACCGAGAATATGAAGTGCAGTACATCTCCAACTTTACTGATGTGGATGACAAGATTATCAAAGCTGCCGAAGATATGGGTGAGGATGTTATGGGTATTGCAGAGCGATTTATCGAAGCATATCATCATGATACAGCATCTTTAGGCGTAAAAAAGGCCGATTTGCATCCACGTGTTACAGAATCTATGCCGGAAATCATTTCGTTTATTGAGCAACTTGTAGAAAAAGGATATGCCTATGAATCTGCTGGGGATGTCTATTTCCGTACACGCAAATTTAATGGTTACGGGAAGTTGTCCCATCAATCGATCGATGATCTTCGGGTAGGCGCAAGAATCCAGGTAGGGGACAAAAAAGAAGATCCATTGGACTTTGTATTATGGAAAGCTGCGAAGACTGGTGAAATCTCCTGGGAGAGTGAGTGGGGAAAAGGAAGGCCAGGCTGGCACATAGAATGCTCGGCGATGGTGAAGAAGTACTTAGGGGAAACAATTGATATTCATGCGGGTGGTCAGGACTTGTCGTTCCCGCACCATGAAAACGAAATTGCTCAATCAGAAGCTTTAAATGAGAAAAAAATGGCTAATTATTGGATTCATAATGGATATATTAACATTGACAATGAAAAAATGTCGAAATCACTGGGGAACTTTGTGCTCGTAAAAGACATCATTCAACAATTTGACCCGGAAGTCGTGCGTTTTTTCATCGTAAATTCGCATTATAGAAGTCCAATTAACTTTAATGATGACCAGCTTAGCAGTGCGAAAAGTAGTTTAGAACGCATTAAGACAACGTACTTCAACCTATCGCACCGTTTATCTGAAACAGTGGGACTTGGTGAAAAGAACGACCGTTGGTTGAAACAAATCACAGAACAAAGAGACCGTTTTACGGAAGCGATGGACGATGATTTTAATAGTGCAAATGCCGTTTCCGCAATGTTTGATTTAGTTAGAGTAAGTAATTCTTATTTGGAAGAAAAACATTCGAATCCGGAAATACTTCAAGCTTTCCTCACTCAATTTGATGATATGGCCTTCGTTTTAGGCATGCAATTAGGAGCGGAGGAGTTACTGGATGGTCAAATTGAAGCATTGATTGAAGAACGTATTCAGGCTAGGAAAGATCGTAATTTTTCTAGAGCCGACGAAATTCGCGATAGTTTAAAAGAGCAAAGTATTATTCTCGAAGATACGCCTCAGGGAACTCGTTGGAAGAGGGGTTCTGAGTGATGAAACTAAAAGAAGTTGTCCAAGAACCGGAACAGTTAAATGCCTTAGCCTTAGCGTACATGGGAGACGCCGTACTTGAGACGTATGTTCGCTACAGACTCATCTCTAAAGGGCGAGTGCGGCCAAATAGATTACACAAGGAAGCAACAAGCTATGTTTCGGCCAAAGCGCAGGCAAAGGTGCTTCACATCTTGCTGGAGGAGGGGTTCTTAGCGAAAGAAGAAGTGTCGGTAGCAATGCGTGGCAGAAATGCGAAGTCTGGCACAGTTCCTAAGAATACTGACCATACGACATACCGATACAGTACAGCCTTCGAAGCATTAATTGGTTATTTGTATTTAACGGAAAAACAGGAGCGAATGGATGAAATCGTTTCGATGAGTTTCGATATTTTAGAAAGGGAGGAGGGATAAAATGGCAGAGAACTCAGATTATATAGTAGGAAGAAATCCAGTATTGGAAGCTTTAAAAGGGAATCACCCGATCAACAAGATTTGGATTGCTGAGGGTTCCTTAAAAGGTTCGATGACGAATGTCATTCAAGCGAGCAAAACGAACAAGGTACAAATCCAAAGCGTTCCTAGAAAAAAACTAGATCATATGGTGCCAGACTCGAATCATCAAGGTGTTGTCGCGCAAATTGCAGCCTATGAATATCAGGATATATCGGTACTTTTAGAACGTGCTGCTGAAAGGGGAGAATCCCCCTTCTTGATCATGTTAGATGAGCTGGAAGACCCTCACAATTTAGGATCAATTTTAAGAACGGCAGACGCAGCGGGCGCGCATGGTGTAATCATCCCAAAGCGAAGGGCAGTCGGTTTAACATCGACGGTTGCCAAAGCTTCGGCTGGTGCAATTGAACATGTTCCAGTTGCCCGGGTAACGAATCTGGCGAGGACAATGGACGAGCTTAAAAAAGATGGAATGTGGTTTATCGGTACAGATGCCAAAGGGCAGGATGATTACAAAAAAGTTGAAGTAGATATGCCTTTGTGTCTGGTTATTGGGAGTGAAGGAAAAGGAATGAGCCGTCTCACGAAAGAGAAGTGTGATTTTCTTATTAGAATTCCTCTCATGGGTAAGGTGACATCCTTGAACGCCTCCGTTGCAGCAAGTCTTCTCATGTATGAAGTTTTAAGAAGGCGTCCGACTGCGGAGAACAGGTAGAATGAGAAAAGTATTACTAGTGGATGGCTACAATATTATTGGAGACTGGCCAGAACTTCGAGAATTACAAAAAAAGGATCTTGAAGGTTCGAGGGACATTCTTATTGAAAAAATGGCGGAATATCAGGCATTCACTGGAATAGAAGTAACAATTATCTTCGATGCTCACATGGTTCCTGGCGTTGGTAAAAAATATAGTAATTTTTCTTTAAATGTTATTTATACAAGAGAAAAGGAAACAGCGGACGAACGGATTGAGCGATTAGTCATTGAATGGAAGCGGATAGACACGCAAATCTACGTCGCAACTTCAGATTTCGTAGAGCAACGGGTTATCTTTGCCAGCGGTGCTTTCAGAAAATCTGCACGAGAGTTACGGACAGAAATGCTTCAAATTGAAAAAGGAATTGAAACAGAAGTAAACAATACGAAAAAAGTAAAAGCTAAAACAAAATTACCGATTACTGATGAAATGGCAGAAATTTTTGAAAAATGGCGCAGAGGTAACTGATAACACCTTGACGTTATCGATTTTACCCATGTATAATATTGTTATAATTAGACAATTAAAATAATTCGCAAAATATTCGCAAAAATTTTTCTTTGAACACTTATGAGTGGAGTCATGGGAGTGACTAACTTTTTCGAATGACAGAAAAAGATAGGTCGGAGGGATTGCGGTGGCTTTGAAATTCATCGAGAAGGGCATACTACAAGAGAATTTTCGCCATCTAGACGATGAAAGTCTTGTAGAATACGTACGTGAAGGCGACAGTGCTGCGCTTGAATATTTAATTACTAAGTACAAAAATTTTGTGCGTGCAAAATCGAGATCTTACTTCTTAATCGGAGCAGATCATGAGGACATTGTGCAAGAGGGCATGATCGGTTTGTATAAGGCTATACGTGATTTTCAAGGGGACAAGCTTTCCTCGTTTAAAGCCTTTGCAGAGCTTTGTATTACGAGGCAAATTATAACCGCCATCAAGACAGCAACTAGACAAAAACACATCCCGTTAAATTCCTATGTCTCTTTGGACAAGCCCATTTACGATGAAGAGTCAGATCGGACACTTCTTGACGTTATTTGTGGGACCAAGGTGAGCAATCCTGAAGAACTTCTAATCAATCAAGAGGAATTTGACCATATCGAGCTTAAAATGAGTGAAATTCTTAGTGACTTGGAGCGGAAGGTACTCATGCTTTATCTTGACGGCAGGAGTTATCAGGAAATATCCGTCGATCTAAAAAGACATGTGAAATCGATTGATAATGCGCTGCAACGTGTAAAAAGAAAACTCGAACGCTTTGTTGAAATAAAAGACATGAAATTATCTTAAGCAGGGGCGACCCTGTTTTTTTGTATTACATGTTATGAAATAATTCTCAGACGTCTATGCTGATGATGAACAAGCATTGACACCAAAGGAACCAATGTGATAAATTTTATGGGTATGTATTAAACGTGAAATAAAAGGAGAATGGTCATGTCACATAAAGTGACGCTTGCTTGCGAGTATTGTCATTCAAGGAACTATTCAACAACGAAAACAACTCAAGGTCGGACAGAGCGACTTCAGATAAATAAATATTGTAGCACTTGCGAAAAGCATACAACTCATTCGGAGACGAAGTAGTTACATATATTGGAGGTGGAATAAGTGGCCGACACAATGAAAAAGCCATTAAAGTTTTTGAAAGAAGTTTCAACTGAAATGAAACGAGTATCTTGGCCGAATCGAAAAGAATTAACTCGATATACCATCGTCGTTGTTTTTACAGTAATTTTTATTGCAATTTACTTTGCAATAGCTGATTATGGGATCTCATCCCTTATTCGATTAATTACGGAATAAGTTATGTTAGAAGAAGTTTTATACGAACATCAAGTAATGTTTCGGAAATGAATCGGTTATCATCCTTTTAGAGGGCGCTGGCTATACTATCAAATATGATTTGGTTAGAGGAGGGAAGGACTTTATTGTCCTGAACACACATGGAAATGAATTGGTATGTCGTTCACACTTACTCAGGTTATGAGAATAAAGTGAAAACAAATTTAGAAAAAAGAGTAGAAACAATGGGGATGACGGATAAAATTTTCCGTGTTCTAGTTCCGGTTGAGGAAGAAACAGAAATTAAGAACGGAAAGTCAAAGCAAGTTACGAAGAAAATATTTCCCGGTTATGTTATTGTAGAGATGCTCATGACAGATGATTCTTGGTATGTTGTTCGTAACACACCTGGTGTTACCGGATTTATCGGTTCTTCTGGCGGAGGTTCAAAACCTACTCCATTACTTCCTGAAGAAGTCGAGGCCATTTTACGACAAATGGGCGTGGAATCTCCACAACCGGAAATAGATTTCGAATTGAAACAATCGGTAAAAGTTAAAGAAGGACCATTTGCTAACTTTATCGGTACAATCGAAAATATATCTATTGAAAAACAGAAGCTAAAAGTGCATGTAAACATGTTTGGTAGAGAAACTCCAGTAGAGCTTGAATTCACTCAAGTAGAAAAACTTTAACTTTACAGAGAAAACTTCTTGCTATCTTGTCATTGAAGTGATAAAATTTGAATGTTGTTTAAACAACGTGGACATTCTGTTCACGTTTTTTCCTGCAAAAAAGTAGGATTTATGAGTGGGAGAGCAGTAATTGAAATCAGAGTTTCGACAGGCTTTGCCTCAGATCTTCTGAATAACTTATATGCTCGGTTACCACATCACGGACTTAAGGAGGTGTGTCGCGTGGCTAAAAAAGTCATTAAAGTAGTTAAATTGCAAATTCCAGCTGGGAAAGCGAATCCAGCACCACCGGTTGGGCCGGCTCTAGGTCAAGCAGGGGTTAACATTATGGGATTTTGTAAGGAGTTTAACGCTCGTACGCAAGAAGACGCGGGCTTAATTATCCCAGTTGAGATTACGGTATTTGAAGACCGTTCATTTTCTTTTATCACAAAAACTCCACCTGCAGCAGTTCTTCTAAAGAAGGCAGCTGGTATTGATTCAGGTTCTGGTGAACCGAATCGCAATAAGGTGGCAACGTTAAAGCGTGATAAAGTAAAAGAAATTGCAGAAACAAAGATGCCTGATTTAAACGCAGCTGATGTAGAAGCAGCGATGCGTATGGTTGAAGGTACTGCCCGTAGCATGGGAATCGTTATTGAAGACTAATGGACCGATGTTAGAAGATTGAGGTTGCGATTACAGGACATAGGTCCTGCCTGAAACTTTCAGGTTCGCAACCTTTAATAGTGGGAGGTCTAACCGCTAAAACCACATGAGGAGGAAAGAACAATGGCTAAAGGTAAAAAATATCAAGACGCGATCAAACAAGTTGACCGCGAGAAATTATATGATGTAGAAGAAGCAATTGAGCTTGTGAAAAAGACGGCTACTGCAAAATTTGATGAAACGGTTGAATTAGCAGCTCGTTTAGGAGTGGATCCTAAAAAAGCGGATCAACAAATTCGTGGAGCAGTCGTTCTTCCTAACGGAACAGGTAAGACACAAAGTGTTCTTGTTTTCGCTAAAGGAGACAAAGCAAAAGAAGCTGAAGCAGCTGGTGCTGATTTTGTTGGGGAAGAAGATATGATCAATAAAGTAACTCAAGGTTGGTTAGACTTTGATGTGGTTGTAGCTACTCCAGACATGATGGCTCAAGTTGGTAAACTAGGACGAGTATTAGGACCTAAAGGTTTAATGCCTAACCCTAAAACTGGTACAGTAACTTTTGATGTTGAAAAAGCTGTTAATGAAATCAAAGCAGGTAAAGTTGAATACCGCGTTGATAAATCAGGGAATATTCACGTACCAATTGGTAAAGCTTCCTTTGATAACGACAAGCTTGTTGAAAACTTCAAAACGATGATGGATACGTTGTTAAAAGTTAAGCCTTCAGCAACAAAAGGGACTTACATTCGTAATGTTGCAATTGCAGCTACAATGGGACCTGGCTTAAAAATTAACGCATCTAATTATAAACTGTAGTTGACTTCCCTGTCATAGGGAGTTATACTCGTAATTGTGAATTTAATCGATCATACCGTAGACAGTAGGTGCACACAGTGCTTAATTTCCTGCCGAGGTTTGTAGCGTCGAAAACCTATTAATACAATAGGGAATAGATTATACTTGCCTCCATGTCTATACATGGGGGCTTTTTTATAGCTTTCAAACGGTAAACGGTGTGTGACAAAATGTCATTGGGAGGTGTCAGTATGAGTACAGTGATCGAAAAGAAGAGTCAAGTTGTAAATGAGATCGCAGGTAAATTAAAAGATAGTGTTGCTACGATCGTAGTAGACTATCGCGGGTTAGATGTATCTGAAATTACAGAGCTTCGTAAGCAATTACGTGAAGCGAATGTTGATTTTAAAGTATATAAAAACTCTATGGTACGTCGTGCAACTGAAACAACAGACTTGTCAGGAATTGATGAGCAGTTAG
Organism: Salipaludibacillus neizhouensis; assembly: GCF_002886185.1. GTDB lineage: Bacteria > Bacillota > Bacilli > Bacillales > Salisediminibacteriaceae > Salipaludibacillus > Salipaludibacillus neizhouensis. The sequence goes on along the minus strand of NZ_KZ614147.1, from coordinate 293,084 downwards.
TTGGGCCGACGGCGATTGCTTTTAGTAATGATGATGTTATTGCTCCGGCAAAGATTCTTAATAACTTTGCAAAAGACCACAACGCATTAGAACTTAAAGCAGGTATTATTGAAGGACGTGTTGCATCACTAGAGGAGATCAAAGCATTAGCATCTCTTCCATCACGCGAAGGTTTACTATCTATGCTACTCAACGTTATGCAAGCTCCAATCCGCGGATTTGCAGTGGCTACTAAAGCAGTTGCAGATCAAAAAGAAGAAGAGCAAGGTGCGTAAGCAATCTTGTAACACTATATTAAAAAAATTAGCCTAACGGCAGAACTATCAAAATAGGAGGAATAATATTATGACTAAGCAAGAAATGGTTGACGCGATTAAAGAAATGTCAGTATTAGAATTAAATGATTTAGTAAAAGCTATTGAGGAAGAATTTGGTGTTTCTGCAGCAGCTCCTGTTGCAGCTGCTGGTGGCGCTGCTGAAGCAGTTGAAGAGCAAACTGAATTTGATGTTATCCTTGAATCAGCTGGATCTGCTAAAATCGGAGTAATCAAAGTTGTTCGTGAAATCACAGGTCTTGGTCTTAAAGATGCTAAAGGACTTGTTGATGGTGCTCCAGCTCCAGTTAAAGAAGGCGTAAGCAAAGAAGACGCTGAAGAAATCAAAGCTAAGTTAGTAGAAGCAGGAGCTTCTGTAGAAGTTAAGTAATTTAGTTTTTAGATAAACAAAGAAAGCTCGCTTTGGATCCCAAAGCGAGCTTTCTTTATCCAAATGAATAGAGATGTAAAGGGCGTGAACGAAGGATGTCTGATCATTATTATTCTAAAAAACCTGCTGTTAAAAGCAATATTAAACATATCCAAGTAAATGTGAAAGATGAAACATTTAAGTTTAGTGTGGATAGTGGCGTATTCTCCAAAGGTGGACTTGATTTTGGAAGTAGATTATTAATTGAAGCTTTTCGTGAGCCCGATATTAAGGGACCAATACTAGATATAGGTTGTGGATGGGGGCCAATTGGAATTACTGTTGCAAAACTGATACCTGATCGAACAGTTCACATGGTAGATATTAATGAGAGGTCCGTATCACTATCAGAGGAAAATGCTAAATTAAATGGTGCGAAAAATGTCTCTATATATCAAAGTGATCTACTAGAGAACGTAAAAGAAGATTCTTTTGCAGTTGCGATAACAAATCCTCCAATTCGAGCCGGTAAAGCAGTTGTTTTTCAACTTTATGAACAAACCGCACTTGCACTTCATGAAAAAGGTGAAATTTGGGTGGTTATTCAAAAGAAGCAAGGTGCAGCATCTACCAAGAAAAAACTCGAACAGTTAAACTTTGAAGTTACGACGGAAGTGAAAGAAAAAGGTTATTTTGTTTTCCATGGAAAAAAATGTTGACTATGGATTTTGTTTGTGATAGTGTTATTTAATGCGTATGAACATAAAAATCGAGAATAGGGTTTTTATGCTCTATTAATGTCTCTAAAAGTAGAAAACGTTGAATTGTCGGTGAATTAAAGAGGTTTTTAATAAATATTGATGTATATAAAAAGGGTGATTTGGACAAACTATGAACGTCTTTTATGCAGGAAAGTGATAGGAGACTTTATAACCCTTTTTTTCTTTATTTAATAATCTAATTTTCTCACCACATATCAATATTCTACAAAGGTTCTCTTAAAACCTTTTATTTTGGTTATGTGAAAGATTCATGTTGATAGTGAAAGTAGAGTAACTAATTAGCGTTAGGCAAAAATCTGTCCGAATGCTAATTATTGGTTGCTTATCAGCGATGTTTTTTAACAGGACAAATTTTTTAGAAGTATGGCAAGCTATTCGGTAAGGTTAGCAAGAATTAATTACGTATCTGTCAAAGGAAGAGCCAAGTATCTTTGGATTCCTTTTGATGATAAAAACGTTAGGTTTGAGGGGTGAATAAGTTGACAGGTCAACTAGTTCAGTATGGACGCCACCGCCAGAGGAGAAGTTACGCAAGAATTAATGAAGTTTTGGATCTTCCAAACTTGATAGAAATTCAGACGGCTTCTTATCAATGGTTTCTTGATGAGGGTATACGAGAGATGTTTCAAGACATCTCACCAATTGAAGATTTTACAGGAAATTTAGTTCTTGAGTTTATTGATTATAGCTTAGGAGATCCAAAGTATCCTGTGGATGAATCGAAAGAACGTGATGTCACGTATTCTGCTCCACTTCGAGTAAAGGTTCGCCTTATTAATAAGGAAACCGGTGAAGTAAAAGAGCAAGAAGTATTTATGGGAGATTTCCCTCTCATGACAGACACAGGTACATTCGTTATTAACGGTGCAGAGCGAGTTATTGTTTCACAGCTTGTTCGTTCACCAAGTGTGTATTTTAGTCAAAAAATAGACAAAAATGGGAAGCGCGGCTTCACTACAACGGTAATACCGAATCGTGGTGCTTGGCTAGAATTAGAAACTGATGCCAAAGATGTTGTGTATGTTCGTATTGACCGTACACGAAAAATCCCGGTAACAGTTTTATTGCGTGCGCTTGGGTTTGGCTCTGATCAAGAGATCATTGACTTGTTAGGAGAAGATGAGTATTTACGTAATACGCTTGAAAAAGACAATACTGACACTGCAGAAAAAGCGTTGTTGGAAATCTATGAGCGTTTACGTCCGGGAGAACCACCAACTGTAGATAGCGCCAAAAGTCTACTAGAATCCCGCTTTTTTGATCCGAAAAGGTACGATCTAGCAAATGTAGGTCGTTATAAAATGAATAAAAAGCTTCATATTAAAAATCGTTTATTTAACCAGAAATTGGCTGAAACGTTAGTTGATCCAGATACTGGTGAAATACTGGCAGAAGAAGGTTCCCTAATTGATCGCCGTCTTTTGGATAAACTTATTCCATACTTGAATAACAATGTTGGTTTCAAACACATTACTCTTCAAGGCGGAGTTATTAACGATGAAGAAGTAGAGCTTCAGTCTGTTTTAATTTATTCACAGCAAGCTGGAGATGATGAATTACCAATTCGGGTAATAGCTAATGGCCAAATTGATGAAAAAATTAAAAACATTACACCGGCGGATATTATCTCGTCTGTCAGTTACTTCTTTAACTTGTTGCATGGCGTTGGTAATACCGATGATATTGATCATCTAGGAAACCGCCGTTTACGTTCTGTAGGGGAATTACTGCAAAACCAATTTAGAATTGGTTTATCTCGAATGGAACGTGTAGTTCGTGAGCGCATGTCGATTCAGGATGCAAATATGATTACACCACAAGCGTTGATTAATATTCGACCTGTTATTGCTTCTATTAAAGAGTTCTTCGGTAGCTCTCAGCTATCTCAATTTATGGACCAGACAAACCCATTAGCGGAATTAACGCATAAGCGTCGTCTCTCTGCCCTTGGACCTGGTGGTTTAACTCGTGAGCGTGCTGGCTTTGAAGTGCGAGATGTTCATTATTCCCACTACGGACGTATGTGTCCGATTGAGACACCTGAAGGACCGAACATCGGTTTAATTAACTCATTATCAAGTTTTGCGAAGGTCAACCCATTTGGTTTCATAGAGTCGCCATATCGTAAGGTTGATCATGATGCCGAACTCGTTTCCAAACAGGTAGACTACTTAACTGCTGACGAAGAGGATAACTATGTAGTTGCTCAGGCAAATGCAAAGTTAGATGAGAATGGTGCTTTTATGGACGATGATATTATTTGTCGTTTCCGTGGGGAGAACATTATTGTTCCTCGTGATCGAGTAGATTACATGGATGTATCACCAAAACAGGTTGTTTCCGCCGCTACTGCGTGTATTCCTTTCTTAGAAAACGATGACTCTAACCGTGCGTTAATGGGTGCCAACATGATGCGTCAAGCAGTTCCGCTCTTAGAACCACATTCTCCATTAGTAGGAACTGGTATGGAGTATGTGAATGCGAAAGACTCGGGTGCTTCTGTTGTTTCCGCGACGAAAGGTAGAGTTGAACGAGTATCAGCTAGATATATTGATATTCGCGTAATCGAAGAAGTAGATGGCAAAGAAGTAGAAGGTAATCTAAAACAATATAAATTAATGAAATTCGAACGTTCGAACCAAGGTACTTCCTATAATCAGCGCCCAATCGTAAGTGAAGGTATGATTGTAGAAAAAGGCGAAATCCTTGCTGACGGTTCTTCTATGGAAAAGGGAGAAATGGCACTAGGTCAGAATGTTCTAGTCGGATTTATGACATGGGATGGTTACAACTATGAGGATGCGATTATCCTTAGTGAGCGTCTTGTAAAAGATGATGTATATACATCTATTCATATTGAAGAATTCGAATCTGAGGCTAGAGATACAAAGCTCGGACCAGAGGAGATTACCCGCGATATTCCGAACGTAGGGGAAGATGCGCTTCGTAACCTGGATGAACGCGGTATTATTCGAACAGGTGCTGAAGTGAAAGATGGAGATATTCTATGCGGAAAGGTTACGCCTAAAGGGGTAACGGAACTAACTGCAGAAGAGCGATTACTTCATGCGATTTTCGGTGAAAAAGCAAGGGAAGTTCGTGATACATCACTAAGAACTCCACATGGTGGGGACGGTATCGTTCTTGACGTGAAGGTATTCAACCGTGAAGACGGGGATGAACTTCCACCTGGTGTAAACCAGCTTGTTCGTGTCTATCTCGTACAGAAGCGTAAAATTCACGAAGGAGATAAAATGGCAGGGCGACACGGTAACAAAGGTGTTATTTCCCGCATTTTACCTGAGGAAGATATGCCATATATGCCTGACGGTACTCCCATTGATATTATGCTTAACCCACTAGGGGTTCCATCGCGTATGAATATCGGGCAAGTATTAGAGCTTCACATGGGTATGGCTGCTAGACAACTAGGAATTCACATCGCTACACCAGTTTTTGATGGAGCAGAAGAAGAAGATGTATGGAGTACGATTGAAGAGGCTGGTATGTCCAGAGATGGTAAAACGGTCCTTTATGATGGTCGTACTGGAGAAGCATTTGATAACCGTGTTTCTGTGGGTATTATGTACATGATTAAACTTGCTCACATGGTTGATGATAAATTACATGCACGTTCAACAGGACCTTACTCTCTCGTTACACAGCAGCCTTTAGGTGGTAAAGCACAATTTGGTGGTCAACGTTTCGGTGAGATGGAGGTATGGGCATTAGAGGCATATGGTGCCGCCTATACACTGCAAGAAATCCTAACGGTTAAATCAGATGACACGATCGGCCGTGTGAAAACGTACGAGGCAATTGTCAAAGGAGAAAACGTTCCAGAACCAGGTGTTCCAGAATCTTTCAAAGTATTGATTAAAGAACTTCAAAGTCTTGGTATGGATGTGAAAATGCTATCTAGTAATGACGAAGAAATCGACATGCTAGAGCTTGATGATGATGATGATCAATCAAATGATAAGCTTAACTTAAACCTAGAGTCCAGTGGAGAATCCAACGGGTAACGTAAGAACTTGAATGCTGAAAGGGAGGTTAACCCCTTGATAGATGTGAATAATTTTGAGTATATGAAAATCGGTCTTGCATCCTCAGATAAGATTCGTTCTTGGTCTCGAGGAGAAGTCAAGAAACCGGAAACGATTAACTACAGAACATTGAAGCCAGAAAAAGACGGGCTTTTCTGTGAACGGATATTTGGACCTACAAAGGACTGGGAATGTCATTGTGGAAAATACAAACGCGTCAGATATAAAGGTGTCGTTTGTGATCGCTGCGGTGTTGAAGTTACTAGATCAAAGGTTCGTCGAGAGCGCATGGGGCATATTGAATTAGCTGCCCCTGTGTCTCACATATGGTATTTCAAAGGGATTCCGAGTCGTATGGGTCTTGTATTGGATATGTCTCCACGGTCACTCGAAGAAGTAATTTACTTTGCATCTTACGTTGTAACTGAGACTGGAGATACACCATTAGAGTTGAAACAGTTGCTCTCTGAAAAAGAGTACCGGGCTTACCGAGAGAAATACGGTCGTACATTCTCTGCACAAATGGGTGCAGAAGCGATTCGTAAACTTTTAGAAGACATTGAACTCGACAAAGAAGCAGTAAGTTTAAAAGAAGAGTTAGAAACAGCCCAAGGACAACGAAGAACGAGAGCCATTAAACGTTTGGAAGTTATCGAGGCTTTTCGACACTCAGGAAACGATCCTTCTTGGATGGTGCTAGATGTCCTTCCTGTTATACCACCAGAGTTACGACCAATGGTTCAACTTGATGGAGGAAGATTCGCGACATCTGATTTAAACGACCTTTATCGCCGTGTTATTAACCGTAACAATCGATTAAAGCGTCTGTTAGATCTAGGCGCACCAAACATTATCGTTCAAAATGAGAAGCGTATGCTGCAGGAAGCTGTAGATGCCCTTATTGATAACGGTCGAAGAGGTCGTCCAGTTACTGGACCGGGTAACCGTCCATTGAAGTCCCTTTCGCATATGTTGAAAGGTAAACAAGGACGCTTTCGTCAAAACTTATTAGGAAAACGTGTCGATTACTCAGGTCGTTCCGTTATCGTAGTTGGACCTCATTTAAAGATGTTCCAGTGCGGGCTTCCAAAAGAAATGGCGTTGGAGTTATTCAAGCCTTTCGTTATGAAAGAGCTCGTCAGTAAAGGGTTTGCTCATAACATCAAGAGTGCGAAAAGAAAAGTCGAGCGTGTCCACCCTGAAGTGTGGGATGTTTTGGAAGAAGTAATTAAAGAACATCCGGTTTTATTAAACCGTGCACCAACGCTTCACAGATTGGGAATTCAAGCTTTCGAACCAACGTTGGTTGAAGGTCGTGCGATTAAACTCCATCCACTCGTTTGTACAGCATATAACGCTGACTTTGACGGTGACCAAATGGCAGTGCACGTTCCATTATCTGCTGAAGCGCAAGCGGAGTCTCGTATCCTTATGCTTGCGGCTCAAAACATTTTAAACCCAAAGGATGGTAAACCTGTTGTTACACCATCTCAAGATATGGTATTAGGTAACTACTACTTGACCATTGAGAGAAAAGGTGCAATTGGCGAAGGAAGAATTTTTAACGATCCTAATGAAGTAATGACCGCATATACAAATGGATATGTACATCTTCATACAAGAATCGCTGTCCCTGTTTCATCATTAAGTAAATTAAACTTTAGAGATGAATTTGAAGACCAACTTATCCTTACATCGGTAGGTAAAGTGATTTTCAATGAAATTCTTCCAGAATCGTTCCCTTATATTAACGAACCTACGATTGAGAATCTTGAGTTAGAGACTCCGTCGAAGTTCTTTGTACCAAGAGGGACGGATGTGAAAGAAGAATTTAAAAAACGTGATCTTGTCCTACCATTTAAGAAAGGTTTCCTAGGTGACATCATTGCGGAGGTCTTTAAGAAATTCAAGATTTCTGAAACATCTGTGATGTTGGATAAGATGAAGGATTTAGGGTTCTTTTATTCAACGAAAGCTGGAATCACTATTGGGGTTTCCGATATTGTTGTTCTTGCTGACAAACAAGCGATCCTTGATGATTCTGAAGAAAAAGTACAGCGGATCTTAAAACAGTTTCGTCGTGGTCTAATCACGGAAGAAGAGAGATATGATAAAGTAATTGCTATCTGGAGTGCAGCAAAAGATGTGATTCAAAATAAATTGATGGGCACATTGGATATTAATAACCCTATCTTTATGATGAGTGATTCTGGAGCGCGTGGTAACGCCTCTAACTTTACCCAGCTTGCTGGTATGCGTGGTCTGATGGCTAACCCGTCCGGAAGAATTATTGAGCTTCCGATTAAATCCAGTTTCCGTGAAGGTCTAACAGTACTGGAGTACTTTATCTCCACTCACGGTGCTCGTAAAGGTCTTGCAGATACTGCTCTTAAAACAGCGGACTCAGGGTATCTCACTCGGCGCCTAGTAGACGTGGCTCAAGATGTTATTATTCGTGATGACGATTGTGGCACTGATCGAGGGTTAATTGTTAAAGCAATAAAAGAAGGTAATGAAATCATTGAAAGTTTATACGATCGTTTAGTTGGTCGCGTATCTTTCCAAAGACTTTACCATCCTGAAACGAATGAGATCCTCGTTGAACGTAACCAGGACATTACAGAAGACATGTCCAAAGTAATTGAAGATGCTGGAGTGGAAACGGTACTAATTCGTTCCGCATTCACATGTGATACGAAACATGGTGTATGTAAGAAGTGCTACGGTCGAAACCTTGCTACTGGTTCTGAAGTAGAAGTTGGTGAAGCAGTAGGTATTATCGCAGCGCAATCTATTGGTGAGCCAGGTACACAGTTAACAATGCGTACTTTCCACACCGGCGGGGTAGCTGGAGATGACATTACTCAAGGTTTACCGAGAATTCAGGAAGTCTTTGAAGCTCGTAATCCTAAAGGTCTTGCGATTATTTCCGAGATTGAAGGGGAAGTTATCGAAATTAAAGAGGTTAACGATAAGAAAGAAATCGTTGTACAGGGTGCTATTGAGGTACGGAACTATCCAACACTTTACGGCTCCAGGATGAAAGTAGAAGTCGGAGAGAAAGTGTTGCCTGGCCAAGAACTAACAGAAGGTTCTATCGATCCTAAAGAACTCTTGATTGTATCAGGTGTTCAGGGAGTTCAGGAGTATCTGCTGAGAGAGGTACAAAAAGTTTACCGTATGCAAGGTGTTGAAATCGGAGACAAACACGTCGAAGTTATGGTTCGTCAAATGATGCGTAAAATTCGTGTTATTGATGCAGGTGATACAAATGTATTACCAGGCTCACTCGTGGAAATCCATCAATTCAACGATGCAAACCGTGATATACTTCTAAGAAATGGCCGCCCTGCTTCAGGTCGTCCGGTTCTACTAGGTATTACGAAAGCATCGCTTGAGACGGATTCTTTCTTATCTGCAGCTTCCTTCCAAGAAACAACACGTGTTTTGACAGATGCGGCTATTAAAGGTAAACGCGATGAATTAGTCGGGTTGAAGGAAAACGTTATAATCGGTAAATTAGTTCCAGCCGGTACAGGTATGCAACGTTACCGCCAAATGTCAGCAGCTGATAAATCAAAAACAGATAAAAATGAAGTTGTTGAAGAAGTAGCAATGAAGGAATAAGTGAAATAGGTATTGACACTGAAATACGACGGTGGTACTATATCCTAGTGTGCCAAATACCTGATGCTTTGGAGGATTACAGATGTCTTATGAAAAAGTAGCCCAGGCAGCTAATAAAGTCGTAGGCACGAAGCAGACGCTTAAAGCACTGGAAAATGAGCTGGTAAAAGAGCTCTTTGTTGCAGAAGATGCTGATCATCAAGTGTTAGACAAGGTCATGACTTTGGCAAATGACAAAGGTGTTCAAGTTAATTCCGTTGATTCTATGAAAAGGCTTGGAAAAGCCTGTGGTATTGACGTAAATGCAGCAATCGTAGCTATTAAAAAGTAAAATAGTTTTTACCAACAGGCTCGCCCCTGTTGGTGAAAGCTTTCCTTTTACCCATTTGTGGACCACCTGGACCAGTGGTCTTGCATATTTCAATTAAGAGAGGAGGAAAACCAATGCCTACAATTAACCAATTAGTGCGTAAGGGACGTCAGTCGAAGATTAGAAAGTCTGACTCTCCAGCTTTAAATAAAGGTTATAACAGTTTTAAAAAGATTCAAACAGATGAGGATTCACCACAGAAACGTGGAGTTTGTACTCGTGTAGGTACGATGACACCGAAGAAGCCGAACTCGGCACTTCGTAAATATGCCCGTGTTCGTTTGACGAACCAAATCGAAGTAACTGCATACATCCCTGGAATTGGGCACAACCTGCAAGAACACAGTGTTGTACTTATCCGTGGCGGACGTGTGAAAGACTTACCGGGGGTACGTTATCATATCGTACGTGGAGCTCTTGACACAGCTGGTGTTGAGAACCGCATGCAAAGCCGTTCTAAGTATGGAACGAAGAGACCTAAGAAATAAAGATTTTCAGAAACAAAAACTACTATTAATTCGTGAAAGGAGGGACTTCAATGCCTCGTAAAGGACCCGTACCTCGTAGAGACGTACTAGCTGACCCGATTTATCAATCTAAATTAGTTACGCGTTTAATTAACCGTATTATGTCTGATGGTAAAAGAGGAAAAGCACAAACTATACTTTATAAAGCATTTGATCTTGTCCGTGAACGTGGAGGTAATGATCCACAGGAAGTTTTCGAACAAGCATTAAAGAATATCATGCCAGTACTTGAGGTTAAAGCACGCCGAGTAGGTGGAGCAACGTATCAAGTACCTATCGAAGTGAAACCTGAGCGTCGTACGACATTAGGACTTCGTTGGTTAGTAAGCTACGCTCGTCTTCGTGGAGAGAAAACAATGGAAGAGCGTCTTGCAAATGAAATTATGGATGCTGCTAATAACACTGGCGCAGCTGTTAAAAAGCGTGAGGATACTCACCGTATGGCTGAAGCGAATAAAGCATTTGCTCATTATCGCTGGTAGAATTAAAGGTTTGGATAAGGAATCAATTCAATTGCGAATTGGTTCCCCTTCAATACAACTAAACGTTTTCATAATAAGGGAAGGAGAAATTGACTAATGGCAAGAGAATTCTCCTTAGAAAAGACTCGTAATATCGGAATCATGGCTCATATTGATGCCGGTAAAACGACAGCTACAGAGCGTATTCTTTTCTATACAGGGCGCATTCACAAAATTGGTGAAACTCACGATGGCGGTTCTCAAATGGACTGGATGGACCAAGAGCAAGAGCGTGGGATCACAATTACGTCTGCTGCCACAACAGCACAGTGGAGAGGTCATCGGATAAATATTATCGATACTCCTGGACACGTAGACTTCACAGTCGAAGTTGAACGTTCATTAAGAGTATTAGATGGTGCAGTAGCAGTATTAGATGCTCAGTCCGGTGTAGAACCACAAACTGAAACAGTTTGGCGTCAAGCAACAACATATGGTGTGCCAAGAGTCGTCTTTGTAAATAAGATGGATAAACTAGGTGCAGATTTCGTATATTCACTCAAAACGTTAAAAGATCGTTTAGGAGCTAACGCTGCTGCGATACAGTTACCAATTGGTGCTGAAGACGATTTTGAAGGAATTATTGATCTCGTTACAATGGAAGCATTCTTCTATTTAGATGACCTAGGAACTCGTAGTGAAGCTCGTGAAATTCCAGAAGAGTATAAAGCTCAGGCGGTAGAGTATCGTGACAAACTTGTAGAAGCTGTGTCTGAATTAGATGAAGATCTCACTATGAAGTATTTAGAAGGAGAAGAGATTACGGAAGCTGAGTTAAAGCAAGCTATTCGTACTGCTACACTTAGTGTAGAGTTCTATCCTGTTCTATGTGGATCGGCTTTTAAAAATAAAGGTGTTCAACTGTTGTTGGATGGCGTTATTGATTACTTACCAGCTCCAACAGATGTTGAAGCTATCAGAGGTATCAAACCAGATTCTGAGGAAGAAGTTATCCGTAAAGCCGGGGATGACCAACCTTTTTCTGCTTTAGCATTTAAGGTTGCTACAGACCCGTTTGTTGGTAAACTAACATTCTTCCGAGTCTATTCTGGTAAAGTAGATGCTGGTTCCTATGTTCGCAATACTTCCAAAGGGAAGCGTGAGCGTATGGGACGAATCTTACAAATGCACGCAAACCACCGTGAGGAAATTCCTACTTGTTATTCCGGTGATATTGCTGCAGGGATTGGTTTGAAGGACACATCAACAGGGGATACGTTAAGTGATGAAAAAAATCACGTTATCCTTGAATCTATGGAGTTTCCAGATCCAGTTATCTCATTGTCTGTTGAGCCAAAATCAAAAGCCGACCAAGATAAGATGGGTATGGCACTTGCTAAACTCGCAGAAGAGGATCCAACTTTCAAAACGCACACAGATGACGAAACAGGTCAAACTATCATCGCTGGTATGGGTGAGCTTCACTTAGATATCCTTGTTGATCGTATGAAACGTGAGTTTAATGTAGAAGCTAATGTAGGTGCTCCTCAAGTATCTTATCGTGAAACAATTCGCCAAGCTGCGAAATGTGAAGGTAAGTTTGTACGTCAATCTGGTGGACGAGGTCAGTACGGTCACGTATGGATCGAATTCTCACCTAATGATGAGGGTGCAGGTTTCGAATTTATTGATAATGTTGTAGGTGGGGTAGTACCACGTGAATATATCAATTCAGTTCACGCCGGGGTTAAAGATTCTTTAGACAACGGTCTACTCGCAGGTTTCCCTGTAATTGATGTTAAAGCAAGATTATATGATGGTTCTTACCATGATGTTGACTCGAATGAGATGGCATTTAAAGTAGCTGCATCAATGGCATTTAAAGAGGCTAGAACTAAATGTAACCCAGCTCTACTTGAACCACTAATGAGAGTAGAAGTTGTTATCCCTGAAGAATACATGGGTGACATCATGGGTGATATCACTTCCCGTCGTGGTCGTGTAGAAGGTATGGAAGCTCGCGGTAATGCACAAACAGTTAAAGCGATGGTTCCTTTAGCAGAGATGTTCGGATATGCGACATCCCTTCGTTCAAACACACAAGGTCGCGGAAATTATACAATGACTTTCGACCACTATGAAGAAGTACCGAAAAGTATTTCAGAAGACATCATCAAGAAAAGCACAGGACGATAATCGTCCCTATCAGTGATTTATTGTAAGAAAAGAAAGGTGTTAAGATACAGTCTTTCATCTTTAAAAAATAAAAATATCTAAAAATATTAAGGAGGATTTCGATCATGGGTAAAGAAAAATTTGATCGTTCCAAAACGCATGCTAATATCGGTACAATTGGTCACGTCGACCACGGTAAAACTACACTAACAGCAGCAATCTCTTCTGTACTTTTCAAGAAGTCAGGTAAAGGTTCTGCAATGGCGTATGACCAAATTGACGGAGCACCAGAAGAGCGCGAGCGTGGAATCACTATCTCCACTGCACACGTTGAATATGAAACTGATTCTCGTCACTATGCACACGTTGACTGCCCAGGCCACGCTGACTATGTAAAGAACATGATCACTGGTGCTGCACAAATGGACGGAGCTATCCTAGTAGTATCTGCTGCTGATGGCCCAATGCCACAAACTCGTGAGCATATCTTGCTTTCTCGTCAAGTAGGTGTACCTTCAATCGTTGTTTTCTTAAACAAAACTGACCAAGTTGACGATGAAGAGCTACTTGAATTAGTAGAAATGGAAGTTCGTGATCTACTTTCTGATTATGATTTCCCTGGTGACGATGTTCCTGTAGTAAAAGGTTCTGCTCTTAAAGCACTTCAAGGTGACGAAGAGCACGAAAACATCATCCTAGAGTTAATGCAACAAGTGGATGACTACATTCCAACTCCGGACCGTGACAAAGATAAGCCATTCATGATGCCAATTGAGGATGTTTTCTCTATCACTGGTCGTGGTACTGTTGCTACTGGTCGTGTTGAGCGTGGAAAACTAAACGTAGGTGACGAAGTTTCAATCATCGGTCTTACTGAAGAACCTAAGAAAACTACTGTTACTGGTGTTGAAATGTTCCGTAAGCTTCTTGACTATGCTGAAGCTGGAGACAACATTGGTGCACTTCTTCGTGGGGTTGCTCGTGAAGATATCAACCGTGGTCAAGTACTTGCTAAGCCTGGAACAATCACTCCGCATACAAAGTTCAAAGCGGAAGTTTATGTTCTATCAAAAGAAGAAGGTGGACGTCACACTCCATTCTTCACAAACTACCGTCCACAATTCTATTTCCGTACTACAGACGTAACTGGTGTTACTCATCTTCCTGAAGGTGTAGAAATGGTTATGCCTGGAGATAACGTAGAAATGGTTGTTGAATTAATTTCACCAATCGCTATCGAAGAAGGTACTAAGTTCTCTATCCGTGAGGGTGGACGTACTGTTGGTGCTGGTGTCGTAGCTACAATCACTGAGTAAGATATTTGATTGAATAGCAAGAGACAAGTGAAAGCTGATCGGGGTGAGCAATCATCCTGATCAGTTTTTTTATTAGAAAATTTCTCCTTTCTAAAAAGACTTCTTGAATTATTTTAAATCACCTTGTATAATAGGCAAAGTGTGCTAATAAAGTTTTTTTAAATAAATGTTGCATGTGATCAATGAATCTTGTATAATATTTAATGTTGGTCACTGACAGGCATTGAATCGGAAGGTTGTCGACACACCAGGCCCCTTTGCCATGGGACGGCGTAGAGAAATTTCCGAGGAGCAAGTCTATTTCCAAAAATGGGCGAAAAAGGAGGTAATATTATGGCAAAACAGAAAATTCGCATTCGATTAAAAGCGTATGATCACAGAATCTTAGATCAATCAGCGGTGAAGATTGTGGAAACAGCTAGTCGTTCAGGCGCGAGTGTTTCAGGTCCAATCCCACTACCAACTGAAAAATCAATCTACACGGTTCTACGTGCTGTACACAAATACAAAGATGCTCGTGAGCAGTTTGAAATGCGCACGCATAAGCGATTAATCGACATCATTGACCCTACACCACAAACTGTAGATGCGTTAATGCGATTGGATCTTCCGTCAGGCGTAGATATCGAAATTAAATTATAAATAATATTATAGAATAGAATTATAGGAGGTGTAACTCATGACTAAAGGAATCTTAGGTAGAAAATTAGGTATGACTCAAATTTTCTCTGAAACTGGAGAGGCAATTCCGGTAACAGTTATCCAAGCTGAACCTAACGTTGTTCTTCAAAAGAAGACAATCGAAGGTGAAGGCTATGAATCAATTCAACTTGGTTTTTCAGACGAGAAACAAAATCGTGTGATTAAACCTGCAAAAGGTCATGCGGAAAAGGCGAAGACAACCCCTAAGCGCTTCGTTAAAGAGCTGCGTGATGTTACAGTTGCGGACTATGAAATTGGTCAGGAAATTAAAGTAGATACATTCACTGAAGGTGAAACTGTAGATGTAACTGGTACTTCTAAAGGGAAAGGTTTCCAAGGTGCTATCAAGCGTCATAACCAATCTCGAGGACCAATGTCTCACGGTTCGCGTTATCACCGTCGTCCTGGTTCAATGGGACCTGTTGCCCCTAACCACGTACGCCCTGGTAAATTACTTCCTGGTCGCATGGGTGGAGAGCAAGTTACCGTTCAAAATCTTGTAGTAGTAAAAGTAGATACAGAAACTAATTTGTTATTAGTTAAAGGAAATGTTCCTGGAGCTAACAAAAGTTATATTACTGTGAAATCAGCGATCAAAGCTGACTAATATTGAAAAGGAAAGGAGGAGCCCAGATGCCTAAAGTTACTTTATATAACCAAGCTGGCTCAGAAGTAGGCGATATTGAACTTTCAGCCGATGTTTTCGGTATTACACCAAATGAAAGTGTCCTATTTGAAGCAGTTTTGATGCAACAAGCATCTCAACGTCAAGGAACGCATTCAACAAAAGGTCGCGCAGATGTTCGCGGTGGTGGTAAAAAACCATGGCGTCAAAAAGGAACGGGACGTGCTCGTCACGGATCTATCCGTTCGCCAATTTGGGTTGGTGGTGGAGTTACATTCGGTCCAACACCGCGTAAATATGGTTTTAAAATGCCTAAAAAGCAACGTCGTTTGGCTTTAAAATCTGCTCTTTCTTCCAAGGTGAATGATGAAAACATTCGCGTAGTGGAAGGATTGAGCCTTGAAACTCCTAAAACGAAGGAAATGAAAGTAATTCTTTCAGGATTATCTGCAGAAAAGAAGACACTAGTTGTAACATCTGATTACAACGCTGCTGTTGCATTATCTGTTGGTAACCTTCCAGGAGTAAAATTCATAACAGCTGATGGAGTAAATGTACTTGATATTCTTAAACATGAGAAGCTAATCATTACTCAAGATGCTGTGAAACAGGTAGAGGAGGTGCTTGCATAATGGCAGACGTAAGAGATATTATTAAGCGCCCGCTCATCACTGAGCGAACAACAGACTTGATGGCTGATAAGAAATATACGTTTGAGGTAGACCCTCGTTCGAATAAATCTCAAATCAAAGATGCTATTGAAGAAATCTTCAGCGTGAAAGTAGTTAGTGTTCACACGATGAACTACAAAGGTAAATTCAAGCGTTTCGGCCGTCATTCAGGCTACACTCCAAAACGCAAGAAAGCAATTGTAAAACTTTCTGCTGATAGTAAAGAACTAGAGTTCTTTGAGAGTGTATAACAAATAATTAGAGAAGGAGGGAAAAGCTGATGGCTATCAAAAAGTATAAACCAACCACACCGGGTCGTCGTGGTATGACTACTCTTGACTTTCAAGAGTTAACTACAGATCGACCAGAGAAATCATTGCTCGCTCCAGTTAAGCGAAATGGTGGACGTAACAACCAAGGTAGATTGACAGTACGTCATCAAGGTGGCGGACACAAACGTCAATATAGAATAATGGATTTTAAACGTGATAAAGATGGAATTCCAGGGCGCGTTGCTACGATTGAATACGATCCGAACCGCACTGCAAATATCGCTCTTATCAACTACGCAGACGGAGAAAAGCGTTACATCATAGCTCCTAAAAACTTGAAGGTTGGTACTGTAATTCTGTCAGGTAAAGATGCGGATATCAAAATTGGTAACGCACTTCAACTGCAAGACATTCCGGTAGGTACTATTATTCACAACATTGAGCTTCGTCCAGGTAAAGGTGGACAGTTAGTCCGCTCTGCTGGTGCAGAGGCACAGGTTTTAGGTAAAGAAGGTAAGTATGTTCTTGTTCGCTTACGCTCTAGCGAAACGCGTTTAATCTTAGCAACTTGCCGTGCGACAATTGGTCAGGTTGGTAATGTTGAACACGAACTCGTGAATGTCGGTAAAGCTGGTCGTTCACGTTGGAAAGGTATTCGTCCTACTGTTCGTGGTTCTGTTATGAACCCGGTTGATCACCCACACGGTGGTGGTGAAGGACGTGCGCCAATCGGACGTAAATCACCAATGTCTCCTTGGGGCAAACCAACCCTTGGATATAAGACTCGTAATAAAAACAAAGACACGGATAAATACATTGTGCGTCGTCGTAAAAAATAACGCGGTTGTGCTACGGTTCTTCAGACGAACCGTAGGTCAATCACGAAGGGAGGTACACTTATGGGTCGCAGTTTGAAAAAAGGACCATTCGTCGATGATCATCTTATGAAGAAAGTGGAAGCAATGGGTGAAGGCGAGAGTCGTAGAGTTATCAAGACTTGGTCTAGACGTTCTACAATTTTTCCACAATTTGTCGGTCACACGATTGCAGTATATGACGGTCGTAAACATGTACCAGTTTATATTTCGGAAGATATGGTTGGACACAAGCTTGGTGAGTTTGCACCATCAAGAACGTACAAAGGCCATGCATCTGACGATAAGAAAACACGACGTTAATAAAGAGGGGAGGTACTATTCATGGAAGCAAAAGCAATTGCAAAACAAGTGCGTATTGCTCCTCGCAAAGTTCGCTTAGTCGTTGACTTGATTCGAGGCAAAAAAGTTGGCGAAGCCGTATCTATTTTACGTCTTACACCTCAGAAGTCATCAATTGTAGTTGAGAAACTTTTGAATTCAGCCATTGCGAACGCAGAGCATAACTATGAAATGGAACCTGACAATTTAATTGTTAGTAAAGTATTTGTAGATGAAGGTGTTACATTAAAGAGATTTCGCCCACGTGCTATGGGACGTGCGAGTCGAATCAATAAACGTACGAGCCATATCACGCTCGTTCTATCAGAAAAGAAGGAGGGATAAGTGTGGGTCAAAAGATAAATCCTAATGGACTTCGTGTCGGCGTTATTCGCGGCTGGGAGTCAAAGTGGTACGCTGATAAAGACTATGCTGACCTACTTCACGAAGATATTAAAATTCGTGAATACTTGGAGAAGCGTTTGAGCGAAGCTTCTGTCTCTACTATTGAAATCGAACGTGCAGCAAATCGTGTGAACGTAACGGTTTTCACTGCTAAGCCAGGTATGGTAATCGGTAAAGGTGGATCTGAAGTAGAAGCTCTACGTAAAGCTTTAAATCAATTAACAGGCAAAAAAGTTCACATTAACATCAACGAAATTAAGAGACCTGATCTTGATGGAAAACTTGTTGCTGAAAACATTGCTCGTCAATTAGAAAACCGTATTTCATTCCGTCGTGCGATGAAACAAACTATTCAACGTACAATGCGTTCAGGCGCTTTAGGAATTAAAACAGAAGTTTCTGGTCGACTTGGCGGTGCTGATATTGCTCGTTCTGAATCATATAACGAAGGAACTGTTCCTCTTCATACATTAAGAGCAGACATAGATTACGGATTTGCAGAAGCAGATACGACTTATGGAAAACTCGGTGTGAAGACTTGGATCTACAAAGGTGAGGTCCTTCCAACGAAAGGAACGAAACAAGAGGAAGGAGGAAAATAATCATGCTTATGCCAAAACGTGTTAAATACCGTCGTGAACACCGTGGTAAGATGCGCGGTCGTGCTAAGGGCGGAACAGAAGTAAACTTCGGTGAGTATGGTTTGCAAGCTTTAGAAGCTTCGTGGATCACGAACCGTCAAATAGAAGCTGCACGTATTTCCATGACACGTTATATGAAGCGTGGTGGTAAGGTGTGGATCAAAATTTTCCCAGATAAGCCTTATACAGCTAAACCTCTAGAAGTAAGAATGGGTTCCGGTAAAGGGGCACCAGAAGGTTGGGTTGCGGTAGTGAAGCCAGGGAAAATATTGTTTGAAATCGCAGGTGTATCTGAGGAAGTAGCTCGTGAGGCATTACGTCTTGCGTCTCATAAATTACCAATTAGAACAAAGTTCGTAAAACGTGAAGAAGTGGGTGGTGACGCAAATGAAAGCTAATGAGATTAGAAACCTAACCACTACCGAAATCGAACAGAAATCGAAATCGTTAAAGGAAGAGCTTTTTAACCTTCGCTTTCAGCTTGCGACTGGACAGCTTGATAATCCAGCCCGCATTCGTGAAGTGAAAAAAGCAATTGCTCGTGCAAAGACAGTTTTACGTGAACGAGAACTCGGAATCACGAACGAATAGTCCGGAGAGGAGGTTTGCACAGTGGAAGAACGTAATAACCGCAAAAGCTATGTTGGTCGTGTAACATCTGATAAGATGGATAAGACGATAACAGTAGTTATAGAAACTTATAAAACACACTCGCTCTACGGAAAGCGTGTTAAAGATTCTAAAAAGTTAAAAGCGCATGATGAAAATAACTCAGCGAAAATAGGTGACGTTGTACGTGTAATGGAGACTCGTCCATTATCTAAAGACAAGCGTTTCCGTCTTACTGAAATCGTTGAAGAGTCAGTCATCGTTTAACTTCATATTTATGTTTACTTACCTGAAGGGAGGTAAAGAAGTTTATGATTCAACAAGAAAGCCGATTAAAAGTAGCCGATAATTCTGGAGCTCGTGAAGTATTATGTATTAAAGTTCTTGGTGGCTCTGGCCGTAAAACTGCGAACATTGGAGACGTTATCGTCTGTACTGTAAAGCAAGCAACACCTGGTGGCGTTGTCAAGAAAGGTGAAGTTGTTCGTGCAGTAATCGTTCGTACAAAGAGCGGTGCACGTCGTCAAGATGGATCTTATATCAAGTTTGATGAAAACGCAGCGGTAATCGTCAAAGACGACAAAGGACCTCGAGGAACTCGTATCTTTGGACCAGTTGCACGTGAATTACGTGAAAACCAATTCATGAAGATCGTTTCTTTAGCTCCTGAAGTACTTTAATGTTAGATAAAATAAATGGATATATACGTCTTAAGAGGAGGTGCCCTCATGTCTCAAACTAAATTGCATGTCAAACAAGGAGATAACGTAAAAATTATTTCCGGTAAAGACAAAGGCAAAGAAGGTAAAATCCTTGAAGCATACCCGAATAGTTCTCGTGTGCTAGTGGAAGGCATTAACATGGTTAAAAAACATGCTAAACCATCCCAATCAAATCCTCAAGGTGGAATTCTTAATCAAGAAGCAGCTATTCATGTATCTAATGTGATGCCAATTGACCCTAAATCGGGTGAACCAACACGCGTTGGATATAAAGTAGAGAACGGTAAGAAAGTACGCATTGCTAAAAAATCTGGCGAATCTTTAGATAAGTAAGCGCTAGTGGCTGGAAGGAGGTTAACTCAATGAGTCGATTGAAAGATAGATTTAATCAGGAGATTACTCCTGTATTAACAGAGAAATTCAATTACACTTCTGTAATGGAAGTACCACATATTGAAAAAATTGTTATTAACATGGGTGTTGGAGAGGCTGTGCAAAACTCTAAGGTTTTGGATAAAGCTGTTGAAGAACTCAGATTAATCACTGGTCAAAAGCCTTTAATCACGAAAGCTAAAAAATCTATTGCAGGTTTTAAACTTCGTGAAGGTATGCCGATCGGTGCAAAAGTTACCTTACGTGGAGAGCGTATGTATGATTTCTTGGATAAGCTAATTTCAGTATCCTTACCACGTGTTCGTGACTTCCGCGGTGTTTCTAAAAAAGCATTTGACGGTCGTGGAAATTATACAATGGGAGTTAAAGAACAATTAATTTTCCCGGAAATCAATTATGATAATGTAGACAAAATTCGAGGTATGGATATCGTTGTTGTTACTACAGCGAACACTGATGAAGAAGCACGAGAGCTTCTCACTCAAATGGGCATGCCGTTTCAAAAATAAGATGATTGCCGAAGAAAGGAGTGAAGACCTTGGCGAAAAAATCTATGATCGCAAAACAAAAGCGCACGCAGAAATTTAAGGTTCAAGAATATACAAGATGCGAACGTTGTGGACGCCCTCACAGTGTTATACGCAAGTTCAAGCTTTGCCGTATCTGCTTCCGAGAACTTGCACATAAAGGTCAAATTCCGGGCGTAAGAAAAGCTAGCTGGTAATTCCGTTTAGGGAAGGAGGTAAATACGATGGTAATGACAGATCCTATTGCTGATATGCTGACTCGTATTCGTAATGCGAATACAGTACGTCATACAAGTTTGGAGCTTCCGGCTTCAAAGGTTAAAAAAGAAGTAGCAGATATTTTAAAGCGCGAAGGATTTATTCGCGATTATGAATTCATTGAGGATAGCAAACAAGGTATCCTTCGTATTTTCCTTAAGTACGGTGCAAATAACGAAAAAGTTATCACTGGACTTAAGAGAATTAGTAAACCAGGTTTACGCGTTTACGCAAAATCTGATGAACTACCAAGAGTACTTGGTGGATTAGGAATCGCGGTTATCTCTTCATCAACTGGAGTAATCACGGATAAAGAAGCTCGTCAACAAAAAGTAGGCGGCGAAGTACTAGCTTATATTTGGTAAGTAGAACGTAAGAGAATGGAGGTGTAAGGCATGTCTCGAATTGGTTTAAAGCCAGTTGAGATTCCTTCTGGAGTAGAAGTGAAAATCGACAATACGACAGTATCGGTAAAAGGACCAAAAGGTGAATTGACTCGTCAAATTCATCACGAAATGATTGTTAAAGTTGAAGACAATCAAGTCGTTGTAGCACGTCCTTCTGACCATAAAGATCACCGTGCTCTACACGGAACTACTCGCAGCGTCATCAACAACATGGTTGAAGGTGTAACAAAAGGCTTTCATAAGAAGCTTGAGCTTGTGGGTGTAGGTTACAGAGCGCAAATGTCAGGAAATAAATTAGTCCTTAATCTTGGACTTTCTCATCCAGTAGAATTCGTACAAGAAGATGGTTTGGAAATTGAAGTTCCGAAAAACACGGAGGTTATCGTGAAAGGTATCGATAAAGAACGTGTCGGAGCATTGGCTTCAAACATCCGTGCAACAAGAAAACCTGAACCTTACAAAGGTAAAGGTGTTCGCTACGAAGGTGAATATGTACGACGCAAAGAAGGTAAAACAGGGAAGTAATTCCTAATAACGGAAAGAAAGGAATGACGTTCGATGATCACAAAGACTGACAAGAACGCGGTACGTAAGAAACGACACGCACACGTTCGTCGTTCGATCACAGGAACTGCTGAACGTCCTCGCTTGAATGTTTTCCGTTCTAATAAGCACATTTATGCACAATTAATCGATGACGTTTCTGGTGTCACGGTTGCAGGTGCTTCAAGCTTAGATAAAGAACTAAACATAGAAAAAGGCGGGAACAAAGAGGCAGCGCAACAAGTCGGAGAACTTGTAGCTAAGCGTGCCCTTGAAAAGGGTCATGAATCCGTAGTATTTGATCGTGGCGGTTACCTCTACCACGGTCGCGTACAAGAACTTGCAGACGGTGCTCGTAAAGCTGGTCTGAAGTTTTAATCAAGGCTAAAAGGAGGGAAACACTTTGCATATCGATGCATCAAAATTGGAAATTGAAGAAACAGTTGTAACGATTAACCGAGTTGCTAAAGTAGTAAAAGGTGGACGTCGCTTCCGCTTTTCAGCACTAGTTGTCGTTGGTGATAAAAATGGTCACGTTGGTTTTGGAATGGGTAAGGCACTTGAAGTACCTGAAGCTATTCGCAAAGCTATCGAAGACGGTAAGAAAAATATGATTCGCGTACCTGTTCAAGGTACAACTATTCCTCACCAAATTACTGGGAAATTTGGCGCAGGTAGTGTATTTCTAAAACCAGCATCTGAAGGTACTGGAGTTATCGCAGGCGGACCAGTTCGTGCGGTGCTATTATTAGCTGGAGTAGGCGATGTCCTTTCCAAATCACTAGGGTCAAATAACCCAATTAACATGGTACGTGCTACTATCCAAGGACTTGAAAGCCTAAAAAGTCCGGAAGAAGTTGCGAAACTACGCGGCAAATCTGTTGAAGAGTTGCTAGGTTAAGGAGGGATTTGGCATGGCAAAGAAGTTAGAAATTACCCTCGTAAGAAGTCTGATCGGTCGTCCAGAAGATCAGCGTGTGACTGTGAAGACTTTAGGTCTTCGTAAAATGCACCACACGGTAGTTCAAGAGGATAACGAAGCAATGCGCGGAATGGTAAACAAAGTTTCCCATCTCGTTAAAGTAACAGAAGTAGAAGCGTAATTCAGAATTAACAGTTGAGGAGGTGTCAATATGCAACTTCACGAATTAAAGCCTTCAGTAGGCTCTCGTAAAGAACGTAAGCGTAAAGGTCGTGGAATCGGTACTGGTAATGGTAAAACTGCTGGTAAAGGTCACAAAGGTCAAAACGCTCGTTCGGGTGGTGGTGTTCGTCCAGGATTTGAAGGTGGTCAAATGCCTATCTTCCGTCGTTTACCAAAACGTGGATTTAACAACCCTAACCGTACAGAATACGCTATCGTGAACCTTGACACATTAAATCGTTTTGAAGATGGTACAGAAGTTACTCCGGCTCTTTTAGTAGAATCGGGTGTAGTGAAAAACGAAAAAAGTGGTATCAAGGTACTTGGAAAAGGAACTCTAGAGTCTAAACTTACAGTTAAAGCTCATAAATTCTCAGGATCAGCGAAGGAAGCGATTGAGGCTGCCGGCGGAACGACTGAGGTGGTTTAATGTTCCAGACGATCTCCAATATTATGCGAGTGGGTGATTTGAGAAATAAAATTCTCTTCACTTTAGCGATGTTAATCGTTTTCCGCATTGGTGCCCACATCCCTGCTCCGGGAGTGGATGCTGACATTTTGGATTTTCAGGGTGAGATGAATGCCTTTGGATTTTTAAATACCTTTGGCGGTGGAGCGCTTGAAAACTTTTCTATTTTTGCGACAGGTATAATGCCTTACATTACGGCATCCATTATCGTACAATTGCTACGAATGGATGTTGTTCCCAAGTTTGCCGAATGGTCTAAACAAGGGGAAGCAGGTCGTAAAAAGTTGGCACAGGTTACGAGATACGGTACAATCGGGATCGCGCTTATTCAAGCTTTAGGAATGTCTATTGGCTTTAATAACTTGTTTCCAGGTCTCGTACCGGACCCGACAATCTCAACTTACTTGATGATTGCTCTTACATTAACTGCAGGTACTGCTTTCTTACTTTGGTTAGGTGAGCAGATTACTGCACATGGTGTAGGGAATGGGATTTCGATTATGATTTTTGGTGGGATTGCTGCTGGGATTCCGAATGGAGTTAATCAAATTTATGTAACTCAATTCGAAGACGCAGGAGATGCCTTGTTTATAAACATCATAACCGTATTGTTACTTCTGTTGGCAACTTTAGCGATCATTGTAGGGGTTATATTTGTTCAACAAGCATTAAGAAAAATACCTGTTCAATACGCCAAGCGATTGGTTGCTGGGAAGCCGCAAGGAGGTCAATCGACCCACTTGCCGTTAAAGGTTAACTCAGCCGGGGTTATTCCAGTTATATTTGCAATGTCACTCTTTATTTTCCCTCCTACTGTGGCTGGATTTTTTGGAGATGATAATGCAATAGCCGGTTGGATTACGACGAATTTTGATTACAGTCAGCCATTTGGTTTGTTAGCCTATGCGATTTTAATCATTGGTTTTACGTACTTCTATACGTTCGTTCAGGTTAACCCTGAACAAATGGCGGATAACTTGAAAAAACAGGGTGGTTACGTTCCTGGCATCCGACCCGGTAAAACGACTCAGGTCTACATTACTCGTATCCTTTATCGTTTGACATTCGTCGGGGCCCTATTCCTAGCGACAGTAGCTACGATACCTGTGTTTTTTACTGAATTAGCAGGTCTTCCTCCAGCAGTACAAATTGGAGGAACCGGGTTATTGATTGTTGTTGGTGTAGCGTTAGATACGATGAAACAAATAGAAAGTCAACTAATTAAACGATCATATAAAGGTTTTATTAAATAAAAGGGACACTTTTCCCTTTGCCTTCGATCGTAGAATTAGAAAGACGATGGAGGAGAAGCAGATGAACTTAATCTTAATGGGACTTCCAGGCGCGGGAAAAGGAACACAGGCAGAAAAAGTTGTCGCTAAATACGGCGTTCCCCACATTTCAACAGGAGATATGTTTCGAGCTGCAATTAAAGATGGCACGGAACTAGGTCTGAGAGCAAAGGCTTTTATGGACGAAGGGAACTTAGTTCCTGATGAGGTCACTGTTGGAATTGTTGAGGAACGATTAAGTAAAGATGATTGCCAAAAAGGTTTTCTGCTGGATGGTTTTCCCCGGACTGTTGCACAAGCATCCGCACTAGAGGAAATTCTGAAAAGTCTAGATCGTCAATTGGATCATGTTTTATATATTAAAGTACCAGAAGAGGATCTTTTCAAACGTCTCACTGGTCGTTGGATTTGTCCAGAATGTGGCGCGACTTACCATGAGATTTATAATCCTCCTAAGGTACAAGGTAAATGTGATAAAGACGGAAGTGACTTGACTCAACGAAAAGATGATAAGCCTGATACAGTTAAAAAGCGAATAGATGTTAATATGGAGCAAACACAGCCCCTTGTTGACTTCTATAGTGAAAAAGGCTACCTTCGTAATATTAACGGGCAAAAAGATATTCAAGACGTTTTTGAGGATATTGATCAACTTCTGAAAGGAAGTCATCAATGATAATCTGTAAGACAGCTCGAGAGCTAGAGATCATGCGGCAGGCTGGTAATATTGTTGCACTCACGCACAGAGAACTTCAAAAACACATCAAGCCCGGTATTACGACGAAGGAATTGGATCACATTGCCGATACATTTATTCGATCGTATGATGCGATTCCATCTTTTAAAGGCTATAATGGATTTACTGGGAGTATTTGCGCTTCAGTGAATGATCAATTGGTACACGGGATTCCAGGAGATCGGGCTTTGAAAGACGGTGACATTATTAGTATAGATATTGGCGCTGACTTTCAAGGATACCACGGAGACTCCGCATGGACGTATCCAGTGGGAACGATTGATGATAAGACAAGTAAGCTCCTTGAAGTAACAGAAGAATCATTATACAAAGGACTTGCTGAAGCGAAACCTGGTGAAAGACTCTCTAATATTTCTCATGCGATACAAAAGCATGTAGAGGCTCATAACTTTTCTGTAGTGAGAGAGTATGTCGGTCATGGGGTTGGACAAAGTCTGCACGAGGATCCTCAAATTCCTCACTTCGGTCCTCCAGGGAAAGGACCACGCCTGAAAGAAGGTATGGTTTTAGCCATTGAACCAATGGTGAATGCTGGAAAGAGACATGTCCGGACGTTGAGAGACAATTGGACTGTTGTAACGACCGATGGAGAAATGTGTGCCCATTTCGAACACACAATTGCTATTGTTGACACAGGATATGAGATTTTGACAAAAGCCAAAGAAAGTTGAAGGTGGTCATTAAATGAAAGATCCTGACTCGATTCCACAAGTTGGTGAACTTGTGCGGATTCTTAACGGAAGGGACAAAGAGCAATTCGCTTGTATTATTGAAATTCTGGATGAACGTTTTATTCGGATCGCGGACGGGGATAAAAGGAAAGTTGACCGTGCGAAAAGAAAAAACCTCCAGCATGTAGAGCGAATGAACATTGTTGTTCCAGAAGTGAAGAATAGTATTGTAGAAACGGGCCGTGTTACTAATGCTAAATTGCGGTTTGCAATTTCAACATATATTGTTGGTAATTTACTGAAGGAAGGAGAGTAAATTCATGGCCAAAGAAGATGTAATTGAAGTAGAAGGAACGGTCATTGAGCCGCTTCCAAATGCTATGTTCCGCGTAGAGTTAGAAAACGGTCATAAAGTCTTGGCCCATGTTTCCGGAAAGATTCGAATGCACTTTATTCGCATTTTACCTGGAGACAAGGTTACTGTAGAATTATCTCCGTACGACTTAACTCGCGGTCGTATCACATATCGTTATAAATAAACTGGCAAGGTTATAGTCACTCCGTACTATAAGGAGGTAGAAAGCATGAAGGTAAGACCATCAGTGAAACCGATTTGTGAAAAATGCAAAGTTATTCGCCGAAAAGGTACCGTCATGGTAATTTGCGAAAATCCTAAACACAAACAGAAGCAAGGATAACAACCCAGGAGGTGTAAAGTATGGCACGTATTGCTGGTGTCGACATTCCTCGTGATAAGCGAGTTGTCGTATCTCTCACGTACGTTTTCGGAATTGGTAAGTCAAGATCTATCAAAATTCTGGAACAAGCTGGTGTCTCTGAAGACACACGCGTTCGTGATTTAACAGAAGATGAATTAGGTAAAATCCGTGAAGTAGTAGACGGAGTAAAAGTTGAAGGGGATCTTCGCAGAGAAGTATCTCTTAATATCAAGCGTCTCATTGAAATTGGTTCATATCGTGGTATTCGCCACCGTAGAGGACTACCTGTTCGTGGACAAAAGACGAAGAACAATGCAAGAACACGTAAAGGTCCTCGTCGAACTGTTGCGAACAAGAAAAAGTAAAGGAGGTCATGTTAGATTATGGCTAAACCAAAAACGACTCGTTCAAAGCGTCGTCAACGTAAAAATATAGAGTCCGGAATTGCGCACATTCGTTCAACGTTTAATAATACAATCGTCACAATCACTGACCCACAAGGAAATGCAATATCTTGGGCAAGTGCTGGTGCACTTGGCTTCAAAGGTTCTCGTAAATCGACTCCATTCGCTGCACAAACAGCTGCAGAAACAGCTGCTAAAGCTGCAATGGATCATGGAATGAAATCTGTAGAAGTCTCCGTTAAAGGTCCTGGAGCTGGACGTGAAGCAGCAATTCGTTCGCTTCAAGCTACTGGCTTAGAAGTGAACATGATTAGAGACGTCACCCCGGTTCCACATAACGGTTGCCGACCACCAAAACGTCGTAGAGTATAGTACATCAGAGGTATGAATATTCATGCCTATGTCAATAATGGTGTAAGAACCTAGGTCCATAAAATGGACACGAAAAGGAACTATAGTTTCGTGACAGGTCAAGGTGTGCCCAATGAGGGATTCCGGTTGTGCCTAATTCACAACCGGGGTTTCGACGTTTTGAAGGAGGGTTTGTTTAATGATTGAAATAGAAAAACCGAAAATTGAAGCTGTCGAAATGAGTGAAGACGTAACCTACGGTAAATTTGTCGTAGAACCTCTAGAACGAGGTTATGGAACAACGCTGGGGAACTCCCTTCGCCGAATCCTGCTTTCGTCATTACCCGGATCTGCAGTGACAAGCGTTCAGTTTAATGGAGTGCTTCACGAGTTTTCAACCATTGAAGGTGTCGTAGAAGATGTTACATCCATCATTCTCAGCTTGAAGAAACTCGCACTAAAGATTTATTCAGATGATGAAAAAACACTAGAAATTGATGCTTCGGGAGAAGGAATTGTTACTGCAGCAGATTTGATGCATGACAGCGATGTAGAGGTTCTAAACCCTGACCTGCACATTGCCACTCTTTCTAAAGGAGCACAGTTCCAGATGAAAGTGACGGCAAGTCGTGGAAGAGGATATGTTCCTGCAGAAGGAAACAACTCTGACGATTTACCAATCGGGGTTATCCCAGTGGATTCTATCTTCACACCTGTTTCACGTGTGAATTTCCAAGTTGAAAATACTCGAGTTGGTCAAATTACTAACTTCGATAAATTAACTTTGGACGTGTGGACAGATGGAAGTATTCGTCCGGAAGAAGCTGTGTCACTTGGTGCAAAAATCATGAATGAACATTTAAATATCTTCGTAGGTTTAACCGATCAAGCACAACATGCAGAGATCATGGTTGAAAAGGAAGAGGACCAGAAAGAAAAGGTTCTTGAAATGACCATCGAAGAATTAGACTTATCTGTTCGCTCATACAACTGTCTTAAGCGAGCAGGTATTAACACCGTACAAGAATTAACACAAAAATCAGAGGAAGACATGATGAAAGTTCG
Organism: Salipaludibacillus neizhouensis; assembly: GCF_002886185.1. GTDB lineage: Bacteria > Bacillota > Bacilli > Bacillales > Salisediminibacteriaceae > Salipaludibacillus > Salipaludibacillus neizhouensis. Next base: position 264,253 of record NZ_KZ614147.1, on the reverse strand, counting down.
TAACCTTGGACGCAAGAGTTTAGAAGAGGTGCAAGAGAAACTTGCAGAGCTTAGTCTTGGTCTTCGAGACGAAGAATAAATCTACCCATGCCAGTTTGAGTGATCAAACTGTTCCTGTAGATGTATATTCACCTGAGAAGGAGGGACTAACATGGCATACAGAAAATTAGGTCGTAACAGTAGTGCCCGTAAAGCACTATTCCGTGACTTAGCTACTGATTTAATCATTAACGAAAGAATTGAAACTACTGAGCCTAAAGCGAAGGAGCTTCGTTCAATCGTTGAGAAAATGATCACATTTGGTAAGCGTGGTGACTTGCATGCTCGTCGTCAAGTTGCAGCATTTATCCGTAATGAGATTGCTGATGAAGAAACTGGACAGTACGCAGTCCAAAAACTTTTTGATGATGTAGCAAAACGATATGAAGACCGTCAAGGCGGTTATACTCGAGTTATGAAGCTTGGACCTCGCCGTGGAGACGGTGCAGAGATGGCTATTATTGAGCTCGTTTAACTCGTGATGCATTGATTCTTCAAAGGGCGAGACACCACGTCTGGCAACAGATGTCGGTCTTGGCCCTTTTTTAGTATTTACGTTGAGTGAGATTAGATACAATAATAAACATATTTTCTGAGTAGCACCTACGTATTTTAGTAGGTGCTACTGTTGAAAGTAGAGATTTTTTTTCAATGTTATTACACTTGCTTTCTTTAGAAGGAGTACTTTAATGCCTAATGAAATTAGTGTTTGTAATTTGAGTTTCAGATATCAGGATAGTACACCGTATGTGTTGAAGGATATCTCCTTAACTGTCAAAAAAGGTGAGTGGCTTACCATTCTCGGTCCAAATGGTTCTGGTAAATCCACCTTAGCGAAGTTTTTTAATGCCCTATTGATACCTCTGACAGGGGAAGTAGTTTCATGTGGTAAGAATACTGTTGACTCAGCAGAATGGTCTTCCATTCGAAGAGATGTATCGATGGTTTTTCAAAATCCAGATAATCAGCTTGTGGCACCGACTGTTGAGGATGATGTGGCGTTTGGGCTAGAAAGTGCGGGAATACCGTATGACGAAATGCATCAACGTGTAAAGGATTGTATTCAGCGGCTAGGTCTCGAAGGATTTGAGAAAACAGAGCCGCATAACTTATCAGGTGGACAGAAGCAACGTGTGGCTTTAGCTGGCGCACTTGCGCTTAAGCCGAAGGTTATTGTATTAGATGAAGCAACATCGATGCTGGACCCTCAGGGCAGAAACGAAGTGCTTACTATTGTTCGAAAACTGAATAAAGAGGACGGTGTAACCATCATTGCAATCACACATGATGTGAATGAGGCTATCGCTTCTGATCGGGTTATTGTGCTAAATGACGGGAGTATTGTCTATGAAGGAATACCCAGGGAATTACTTGCAAACAGAGAAATTTTGAGGGCAAACAATCTTTCGTCTCCATTTATAGTTGATGTTGCGAGGGAACTTCGAAAATATCAAATATTGATAGATGAGAATGTGTTAACTCATGAAGAGTTGGTGAATGCTATATGCAGTTACAAACGAATAATCTAAGTTATACGTATATGAAGGATACACCGTTTGAGAGACAAGCATTAAGTGGTCTAAATATAAAACTTGATTCAGGGCAATTCACTTCTATTATCGGTCATACAGGCTCAGGTAAGTCCACTTTCCTTCAACACATCAATGGTCTCATTAAACCATCCAAAGGTGAAATTAAGGTAGGAGATTGGACCATTAGCTCTGATACAAAACAAAAGCAACTCTTTGATTTACGTCGGCAAGTGGGGATGGTATTTCAATTCCCAGAGCATCAATTGTTCCATGAGACGGTATTACAGGATGTTGCATACGGTCCGATAAATTTTGGTCTATCAAAAGTAGAAGCCGAAAGAAAAGCTACTGAATATTTGGAATTGGTTGGTATCGGAGCTGATTTATTTACTCGTTCCCCTTTTGAATTAAGCGGAGGCCAAATGAGAAGGGTAGCAATTGCCGGTGTTCTAGCAATTGAACCTCTTTTACTTGTTTTAGATGAACCAACAGTTGGATTGGACCCTCAAGGTCAAGCTGCAATGATGGCATTGTTTTCAGAATGGTATAAAGCAAAAGAAAAAAGATCGATCGTTTTAGTGACGCATCGTATGGAGGATGCTGCAAAGTTTTCTGATCAGGTCATTGTGATGAGTTCGGGTAAGGTTCTGGAAATTGGGACGCCTGAAAAGATCTTTTCTCAAGTCGAGAAACTTAAGGAGAATGGTCTATCGGTACCAGAGTCTGTAAAGCTTCTCTCGGCTATTCAGTCCAAGTCAGGGATCGAACTGGAAACAGGTAAGTTTACGAAAGAGGCAACGGTAGAAAGTATCCTTTCATTTCTAAATGTGAAGGGTCGTGATCACGATTTTTGATAATGTGATTATCGGACAATACGTCCCTCGAGAATCGTTTATACACCGAATGGACCCCCGCGCGAAAATTATTGCGATTTTTATCTTTATCGTTTTTCTTTTTATCAGTCGTCACCCAGTTGTTTTAATGTTGGCAGCGATTCTTACAGGAGTAACATTTTTATTGGCAAATATACCTTTTCGTTATTACATAAAGGGAATGCATTTTATTGCTATTATTATACTATTAACATTTTTATTGCATTTATTTATGACTAATGACGGAAGGGTGCTTCTGGATCTCTCGTGGATTACTATTTATTCAGGTGGCGTAATCGAGGGAAGTTTAATAGCCTTGCGATTATTTTTGTTAGTGCTGATGGCTTCTCTTCTAACATTATCAACGATGCCTATGGATCTAACGGATGGATTAGAACGATTAATGAAGCCGTTAGCAGCTATGGGAGTTCCGACGCATGAATTAGCATTAATGATGTCTATTGCTTTGAGGTTTATTCCTACATTATTGGAAGAAACTTCTAAAATCATAAATGCACAAATGGCACGAGGCGCCAACTTCTCTAAGGGTTCGCTGTGGACACGATTAAAAGCGCTTATTCCAATTTTGGTGCCACTTTTTATACAGTCGTTTAAGCGTGCGGAAGATTTAGCAACAGCTATGGAGGCTCGTGGTTATAATGGTAGTAAAGGACGGACTAAATTTCGGCGGTTACAATGGAAGCGTAACGATACTATTGCAATAGGTGTATTGCTGATTTTTGCTTTAATAACGGTTATTTTTAGGGTCTACACATAAGGAGTGACGCTTCATGCAGAGAGTACTTGCGATCTTATCGTATGACGGGACAAATTTCCATGGGTATCAACGGCAGCCGGTATCACGTTCTGTGCAGGGAGAAATAGAAAAGGCATTACGTATTATTCATAAAGCAGAATTCTGGCCTTCTACTTCTTCAGGAAGAACGGATGCAGGAGTCCATGGGCTGAATCAACCAGTTCACTTCGATACACCCCTATCGATACCTGAGGATCGCTGGGCAGTGGCCCTGAATAGTATCCTACCAAATGATATGCATGTTAAGTCTTGTCAGTATGTCCCTTCCGCCTTTCATGCACGTTATGATGCGGTTGGGAAAGAATACGTTTATCGCATGAATACAGCTGTTCAACCAGATGTTTTTAAACGCAACTACGTCTATCATTTACCAAAAAATTTAGACCTGTCAGCTATGAGTGAAGCCGCTGAGTATTTATTAGGCACACATAATTTCACGAGCCTGTCGTCTCCTAAAACTGATGTGATAGATAAAGTACGTACGATCTTTAGAGTTAACATTACGAGATACGAGAATGAGTGGACGTTCCGGTTTATAGGCAGTGGCTTTTTATATCAAATGGTACGTATTTTAATGGGTACGATTATACAGGCTGGACTTGGAGACATTAAACCATCAGATATCTCTCAAATTATCGTAAGTATGGACAGAACGTTAGCTGGACCAACAGCTCCTGGCTGTGGGTTATATTTGGCACAAGTTTTTTATGAAAGAGATCATTTGGAAAAGTATATAGAAGAATTATAAAAAAATTGAATGACAACGAATCCTGGTGTAACATTTTGTTGACATCAGCTTTCAGATGTTATATGATGATCTATGGTATTCTTATGCCCACTAGCCCCGGGTACGGAATCGAACGTTGAAATGTTGGAAAGTTTTTGTGATAGTTATAGTTAATTAGGAGGGAAACACATGCGCACAACATATATGGCAAAGCCAAGCGAAGTTGAACGTAAATGGCATGTGGTTGACGCTGAAGACAAGACACTAGGTCGTTTATCGACTGAAGTAGCTAGCCTTCTTCGCGGAAAGCACAAGCCAATGTTCACACCGCATATTGATACAGGAGATCACGTAATCATTATTAATGCGGAAAAGATTCATTTAACAGGAAATAAATTACAGGACAAAATGTACTATCGTCACAGTCAATACCCTGGTTCATTGAAGTCAATGAGTGCAGGAGAAATGCGTGACCGTAAACCAGTTAAACTTCTTGAACTTTCTATTAAAGGAATGCTTCCTAAAGGATCTTTAGGTCGTCAAATGTATAAGAAGCTTAACGTGTACACTGGTACTGAGCATCCACACGCTGCTCAAAAGCCTGAAGTTTTTGAATTAAAAGGTTAATATAGAAGGAGGGATTTTCTTGGCACAAGTTGAATATTATGGAACAGGTCGTCGTAAGAACTCTGTCGCACGTGTACGTCTCGTACCTGGAGATGGTAAGATCGTGATCAACAATAGAAACATCGACGAGTACTTTGACCTTGAAACATTAAAAGTTATCGTTAAACAACCACTTAATGAAACACAAACAGAGGGTACGTACGATATCCTTGTTAAAGTTGAAGGTGGAGGTTACACTGGTCAAGCTGGAGCAATCCGTCACGGCGTTGCTCGTGCACTTCTTATTGCAGATCCAGAATACCGCGGATCACTTAAAAAAGCTGGTTTCTTAACTCGTGACTCTCGTATGAAAGAGCGTAAGAAATACGGACTTAAAGGTGCACGTCGTGCTCCTCAGTTCTCAAAGCGTTAATATCCCTTTTATATCAAGGGTTCAACCCTCTTTGCTCATTGCGAGCAAGGAGGGTTTTTTCGTGGTTGATTATAAATTCACCCACTTTTCACCCACTTTTCTATTCATCCATGTAATTCTGGAATTGTATGGCTGTTTTATCTTTTGCTTCGTTTGTTACGTGAGTGTATATATTCATCGTTGTTTTAATATCAGAATGACCTAGCTGATATTGGACATCTTTAATAGATGCTCCTGACACAAACAACAAACTAGCATTAGTGTGCCTAAAACCATGCACAGTAATTTTAGGTAGGTCTGGTTGGTCTTTGTATATACTGATCAGTTGGTCATTAAGGTAGGCTAATCTGCAGTAATCCATGCTTTTTGCAAAATAAGTTGTAAATACAGGTTGTAAGTGATCGGATTTTAAGAGAACAGCATGTTCCTTATAAAACTCAGTTTGTTCTTTTCGCCATTCTTTGAGGACATGAATTGTTTGATCACTAATTGCGATTCTACGATAAGATGACTTGGTTTTCGGAGTACATAGTTCTTTTTTGCCGTTTAGAGTACTTAATGTCTTATTGAATTCAATAGTTTTTAAATGAAAATCTATGTCAGACCAATGAAGCGATTGTAATTCCCCCTTACGAGCTCCTGTATATCCGAGAAGGTGAAACATGGTATAAGGCATAGGTTTATGTTTTATCACTTTCAAAAATAGCTTCAGGACGTCTTTAGTATAAAATCTCTCCTTACTATCACCCCCAAGGACAATGGTTGTTTCTTGTTTCCTCTTAGGTAATGTAACCTTATCCATGGGATTCCTATTAATGAATTCCATACGCAAGGCATAATTAAAGACCAAGTTAGCTTGTATCTTATAGTCTTTAAAAGTTTTTAACTCAAGTGCCCATTTGTTTATAACTCTCTGGCAATCAGTCCCTGAGATATTTTTAATTTTGAGGTGTCCGAATTCAGGTAAGATTCTGTTGAACTTAGACTTAATAGCATATTCAGTAGTAGGCTTAACTTCTTTTGAATGTTGAGTAAACCATTCTTCAAAGGCTTCTTGAAATGTAATATTTTCATTTGTAAAGCCCCCATAGTCTTCTAAATCCCTTTGCATCTGAGTTAAAAATAATTTAGCCTCTTTTTTAGTTTTAAATCCCATCTTTGTTGTTTGAACTTTTTCACCAGTTTTTTGGTTAATACCTATATATCCCTTTATCATATAAGCTGTCCCATTCTTCTTTTCGTATTTAGTGATCTTAGCCAATTTTCTCCTCCTCATGCTGGCGAGCAATAAAAGGAGAGGAATGAATAACATAGAATTCACTAAGTGTGCAATAGATCCAATGTTATTAAATAATAGTTTACAGTAATATCCATACTTTTATCAATGTATACAGCTTGGGACTTTTGCCTTGATTTATGAAATATAGCAATATCTAGTTGTAAATTCAAATGATAATCAATTATATTGGTAATAAGGAAACGATCACTTAAAGATATCTGATTAATCCTTTATTAATAGTAGTTACAAGCAACTACAATTAGTTTATAGCAGTTAATATTACTTTTAGTAATATAGATAAAGGAGGTGAAATATATCTACTTTATTACTAGGTAAAAGGAGGTGAGAAAATGGAAGAGTATATCCCACTACAAATTTCAGATGAATTTAAATCGAGTTACTATAATTTGTTTTATCAACTAAGTAAAGAAGCATTTGAAACTGCTAAGGAGCATGCAGGACATAAACGGTATATGACAAAGAAAGAGGCATGCGAATATATTGGAATTTCCTTTACACATTTAAAAAAGCTTGAAATGCCAATTATTGAAATTCGCGGAAAATTTTTAATCGATCGAGAGGACATCACTGCATTTATGAATAAGCATAAGAAATAACAAAAATGATATGCTGGCGGGCTAGATGATAAGAATGTGAAGACTAACTATTTTTAATAGTCTTAAGTTATTTAGAGAGGATGAAGTCATTGATAGATTCTACAAGTTTTTTGAAAGAGCTATATGAAGGACAAGAGGGATACGTTGTTATAAGTCCTGCTCTTATCGATGAAAGTGGCAACAAAGGACCAAGCAAGTTTTTAGAATCTTACTCATTTAAGATCGATAAATCATATGAAGCATCTATGATGATCCAGAAGCTTAAACTTAAGCACCATGTATATCGGTTTGAGGCAAAGTAAACCAATTGGTTATTCTAGAGGTGGAAATGATGAAGTACTTTCTATTCCAGCAGTATGGATTGATATAGATACTTCTGATGGGAAGCATTCAGCAATTAATTTACCGCAAAAAAAAGAAGGTTTATCCCTTCTAGAAAGCTTTGGGATAAAGCCGACAATGATTGTGGACTCCGGTGGAGGATATCATATTGTTTGAAGCGAAATGGGAAGAACCACCAATCATTTGTAAGAATTGTGGTGAATCGACAAAGTATGAAAGCTCGTACCCGAAAGACAATCCAAGTTTTTGTAATTCACACTGTTTTGAAAGGTATACAAAATAACCCTCTAACCACCAAGTAAGAGGGCGCAAGCTAAAACATTCTTAACTACATTTTACCACATTAAAAGGATTATATACAGAGGTGAGGACAATGGGCATCTACAGAGATAAAAAAGAAAATAACTACGTTGTAATGAATCGAACCGCATTAAATGACGTTGAATTAACTTGGAAGGCAAAAGGGTTACTTGCTTATATGTTATCCATGCCTGATGACTGGACATTTTATGATACCGAGTTAGAAAAACATGCTAGAGACGGTAAAGACTCCTTGAAATCAGCCATTAAAGAATTGAAGTTAATGGGATATATGAAGAGATACCGCAAGCGAAATAGTGAAGGTAAACTTGATTGGGAAACGTCAGTATTTGAAACACCATATAGGGATAAACCATACATGGATAAACCACTAGTGGATAAACCATACATGGATAAACCATCAATGGATAAACCATCAATGGATAATCCGCAACTACTAAGTACTGATGAACTAAGTACTGATGAACTAAGTACTGATGAACTAAGTACTGATGAACTAAGTATTGATGAACTAAGTATTGATAAACCAAGTAATGATATACCTTATGTCGAGATAGTCACCTATCTCAACGATGCGACTTCATCTAAATATAAACATACGACTAATAAAACGAAAGACTTGATAAAAGCAAGATGGAACGAAGGATTCAGACTAGAGGACTTTAAACGAGTGATCGATGTGAAATCAGGTGAATGGCTAAAGAAAGATGATATGAGTAAGTACCTTCGACCAGACACGTTATTTAGTTCTAAGTTTGAAGGATACCTAAATCAAAAGGGTGATGTAAATGGATGGAATGGAAAGAATGGAAAAAGTTATCCAAAGGATGAAAGAGAAGGTGCCATCCTCGGCAATAGAACAGGGTGGATCGGAAGAGATAGAGTGTGAAGAATGTAATGATTTCATGGGATTCATTATTAAAAATGCAGAGGGTTATGAGTTTTGGCATGATTGCGAATGTGTAGAAAGAAAACGCACAGAACGGATTATGAAGAACAGCGCTATAACGAAAGAGTTTGCTAAACTCGGATTTCAGAATTTTGACACAACGGATAAAGACTCTCAAATAAAAGACATGTATCAATGTGCGATGTCGTACCTCAAAGAATTTAAAGACATACGAGAAGACAGAGGTAACAGCATAGCTTTGTTAGGCCAATCAGGCGCAGGGAAGACGCACATACTCATGGCAGTATCCAACAACCTTATGCGTAAAAATGTATCTGTCCTCTACTTCCCTTATGTAGAAGGATTTAGCGACTTGAAGGATGACTTTCAAAAGTTGGAAGCAAAGATACACCGTATGAAAAAAGTGGACGTGCTATTCGTAGATGACTTATTCAAGCCGGTAAAGGGTACGCCACGCGCTACAGAATGGCAATTAGAACAAATGTACTCGGTCATCAACCACCGATACTTGAATCATATGCCCGTCCTTATCTCGTCAGAACTAATTATTGATGACATGTTCGAATTAGACGAAGCACTAGCAAGCCGGATATACGAAATGTGCAAGAAGTTCATCGTGGTAGTAAAGGGTGACCGAAAGAAACTCAACCACAGACTGAGGGGTTTGTCATGATTAAGTGCGATAAATGTAATGACCAAGGGAAAATAGTTGAAGATGCTTTCTTAGGTGCTTATCGATTGATCAGTTGTAATTGTGAGGGTGCGAAGGAATTGAGAAAGAAATCCATAGAACGATTCGACCGAAAATACAAACACTTGGTAGAAAAAGTATGAGAAGTTCAGAAGAAAAAGCACTCGACTCCATCAACTACCACATGAAATATAACTCTGGTGAAACGGCTATTGTTTTAGAAGATTTAGACTTCACCTTCACACGGTCACAGTTGGACCATATAAGAAAACTAGTTGGCTAGGTGGGTAAAACCACCAATGATAGCCCAAGAGATTCAGAGGGATGAATATAAAATTCGTTCTGCAATGAACGAGGTTGGCTAGTATGGTCTGGAAAAAGATGGGTTGAATATCGAAAAAAAGAGATCGAAACCATTACAAACCGGACATTTAGTCTAATTTATCAAGAAGCTAAAAGAGTTGATAATGATGATTATAGAAAAGCAATGTTTAAATGGGCAGAACGTTGTGAGACTAGAAGTCTTCGAATACACAGCATTCAAGATCTTAAGCCTATGGTAAGTGTAGTAAACGATTAGCCAGATGTAGACCCAGACTTGTTGAATGTTAACAATGGAATTATCGACTTAAAAACTGGAAACCTACTGCCACATGATCCATCAAAGTATATTACTAAAATTGCACCGGTAGATTATTATCCGAATGCGAAAGCTGATAGATGGGAGAAGTTTCTGAAGGAGGTTTTTATTAACAAGTTAGGTGAAACAGATTATGAACTTATACACTTTGTTCAGAAAGCAATAGGATACTCGTTATCTGCTAATACCTCAGAAGAAGTTCTCTTTTTCTTAATAGGTAATGGGGGAAATGGAAAATCAAAGTTTATAGAGGCTATTCAAGATATTTTAGGTGGATATGCTAAACAGACTAATCCAGAAACATTTATAACAAAGCAATATGAAAATACAATAAATAGTGATATTGCAAGACTAAATAAAACACGTTTTGTTGTAGCAGTTGAATCTGAAAAAGGTAAAGTTTTAGCGGAGGCGCAGGTTAAACAACTAACGGGAGGAGACAAAGTTACAGCTAGGTTCCTAAGAAAAGAATACTTTGAGTTTAAACCGGAATTCAAGATTTTCTTTAGCTCAAATTACAAACCTGTCATACTAGGTAATGATGAAGGAATATGGCGAAGACTCAGGATCATCCCTTTTAATATGAATCTAGAAACGGAGAAAAAAGATCGGAATCTCTCTGATAAGCTTAGAAGTGAACAACAGGGAATTCTAAAGTGGGCAGTAGACGGCTTCAAATTGTGGAAACAAGAAGGGCTAAATGAGCCTGAATCGATTATGCAGGAAGTAAACAAGTATAGAGAAGACATGGATCCACTCAAACAATTTCTAGATGAAATGTGCTCAATAGCTAATCTTGTTAATGTAGAAATTAAAGTACTGTATGAGCAATATAAAAGTTTTCGAGCAACTAATAACGAATCTGTTTTAACAAAGACAGAATTTATTGCTTCACTAGAAGAAAGGGGGTTTAAAAAGAAGGTCGGAGCAAAGAATAAACGATTTATGGTTGGATTGACCTTGAATACTAATACTACGATCTAAGAGAAATAGAAGGCAACAAAGTCGCAATGGCTTTGGTTGTCTTCTATTTTTATTTTTCTAGTGATAAGGTTAACAGGGTTAACAGGGTTAATGGTTTATATATTAAAGTTTAATAATAATTTATGATATTAAGTATAAAATATAATCTATAATATAAATGTGATTAACCTAATTAACCCAATTAACCTCTTGTCTTAGTTTCAATAGTATTAATGGTTTAAGCTCGAATTTAATTTAACTATAGAAATTGTATTGATAATTTCTCCCATTGTTACTCTTAATTAGATCCTTGTGTTTTAATACGGTTAATTAGAGTACTAATCTGTTCAACAAATGGGCGAATAGAGTCTTCTAGTAAGGGCTTTGAATATTGAATAGAGTCATTTATCACCATGCTAAACTTTTTTTTACTCTTAAACCATCCTAGGTCGTAATTTGTTAGGTTGAATAAGCTTGAGGGATAGTTACTGCCTTTTTTTATCGTGCGCTTCGATTTACTGTCCCATAGATTGGTGATTAGTGTTTCCGTTAAGAAAGGATTGAGGCTTTCTATCGTGTCTACTAAAACAACAGCACTCTCATAATCCCTTTCATGTTCTTTTATGCGTATGTCTATTTTACGTCGAGTCTGACCGAGATAATACTCATAGCCATTTGCAATATCGTAGTTAAGAAAATGCAATAAGTATACATGACCTAAGTGATATTGCCGATCATATTCTTCTTTGTGCTCGAAGAAAGTAGAAATGTTACCCGAAAATATTTTTCCTGTTTCACCAAATACTTCATAAAGAATAAAGTTTAGTTGTTTTTCTGTGAGGGATTCAGTGTGATAACGTATTAAAGATCGAACGAGTTCTATTACATTTTTGCTGACTAGGTTTATTTGAGGATCCACATTATTATTCAATAGCGACATTCCTACTAGATAGATAAATTCGTGCTAACAACTTTAATTCTTCTAGTGTTGCTTTTGTTAGTAGATTTCGTACAGAAGGTTCATTAATTAGTTTTTGCATTTCTGACGGTTCTTCAGTGACAGTAGAAGTTTTATTAGTTATAGCTAGTAGGTCACTCATTGAGACATCATAGAAAACTGCAAACTTGTATAACGTTTCGAGTGTTAATTCGCGTTTTCCCGTTTCCAACATATTAATATGAGATTGGTTATGTCCTATAGCTTTAGCTATTTGTCTCTGAGATAAATTGTGTGATTTTCTTAGATCAAATAATTTACGGCTAACATCCGATGAAACGTCTTTGTAAGTATAAATTGTATTATGCATATATATAATCATCCCTTTCTTTATTCACTAAAAGTGAACTTATATTAAATATTAGTTCACTTTTAGTATTATGTCAAACATTTAGTCCGTGTTAATAAGCTTCGTTTCGATTAGAATAGAAAGAGAAGGTGATATAGATGATAGGAAAAAAGGTTTCAATGTTAAGAAAAGAAATAAATTTGAGTCAAAAAGAGTTAGCGGATAAGTTAGAACTGAATAAAAGTCAAATAACTAGCTATGAGCTAGGAGATCGAACACCACCAATAGACAACTTGATTAAAATAGCAAATTTTTTCAATGTCTCCTTGGATTTCTTAGTTGGATTAAATGATGAGGAAATATCAAAAGAAATTGAACTAAATAATTTAAAGTATCGCCCGCTAAAGTATAAAGGAGAGAATTTATCCGAAAAAGATAAAAAGAAGCTTTTTGAGTTAATTGAAGTATTTATGAAATAAGTAGATTTGAGGTTTGCTCATCTTACAATGATTATTTGATTTATGGTTTTAAGTTATCCTCAGCATCTATTAATCAAGATTAAAAAGCTCAGAGATTAATAAAGAAATTCACATTTCGAAACGCATTGGATTTCACATTGGAATTCTCTTGCGAATGCTGATGTTCGTAAAGTAATTGGAAGTATCAATAGGTTAACTTATGTTAACCTTCCGAGATTTTTAGAATGAACAACATGAAACTATTATAGGAGAGTCCTAACATGAAAAAGAAAATGAACTATTTAATCTTACTTTTAACGACCATCTTTATGTTTGGTTGTACCAACGTAGAAGATGCATCCAATACAGATGGAGAAACAGATCTACAAGAAGTAACCACAGTTAATACAAATAACAATAGTCAAACAAATGGAGAACTAGATGGAGAAACAGATCTACAAGAAGATACCACTGCTAATACAAACAAAAATAGTGAAACAGATGGAGAACTAGATGGAGAAACAGATCCACAAGAAGTAACCACAGCTAATACAAATAACAATAGTGAAAAGGAAGAAGCTACCACTAAGGTTGTTGATGAACCAGTAGTAAAGGAAACACCACCTGAAACAAATGAAGATCTGTTCTCAGGATACAAACTTATTGAAGTTGATGGTGGTGATTTGTCTGGATATCGTGAATCTAACGTCGTCGTTGACATTGGTTATGGGGACCGTGAATATTGGGCATTTACTAATGAATACGGGCAACTAGTACGTGTCATTGCTGACGAAATCATTATACAAGATGACAATAACGAACCTGTATTATCGTCTGGTAGATACTACTCTGATGAGGCAAAGGTTCTTGGTGTCGAAAGTGACGTTTTAGATGAAGGACATATTATTGCTGATTCTCTCGGAGGGGTATCGAATGCTTATAATATTACCCCACAAGAAAGTACGCTCAACCGACATGGTGATCAAGCTTATATGGAAAATGCGATCCGTAGCGGAGGTGGAGCCACTAGTTTTGAAGCAATTATTACTTATCCGAATACGGAAACGCAGATTCCTTCAAGTTATCAGTATACCTATACTTTAATGGGTAACGAAATCGTTGATACATTTGACAATGTGAATCCTGATGAAGTAAACGAATCACTCGGTTTAACAGAGAGTGAGCCTTCCGATTCAACTACCTCAAGCACAAACGGTGATGTTTCTAGCGTTGATACTAACGGTAATGGACAGGTGACAATTAAAGAAGCAAAAGCAGGTGGTTTCAGTATGCCAATAACGAGTGATCATTGGTTATACCCCTATATGCGAGATAATGATGGAGATGGGATGGTTGGAGAGTAAGCCTCTAGAACTTTGAGACAAAATAAATGAATGAAAGAACATTTTCCGAATGGGTGTCTCAGGAACAATTGAAGTTAATGGTCATATCATCTAAATTTGTATGGTGAAAATATAATTATTTTGCACTAATGGGCAAGCGTTAGTGCAATAAGCTAGGTTACTTTTACCAAATTGCTAGCGATTCATTCTTCAACAAACAGGCGCAAATCTGTAATAAGATTTGCGTTCTTTCTTTGTGTATAGGGGCAAATGGTTGAAGAGTAGTTCCTAAGAGTTTGAAAAGTAATTAGGGGATTTATGTTAAAATGATACTAGAATATGTGAGAGTTTATAAAACTTTTCACTTAGACAAACTGGGAGAATAGTTCAACAAAAATTACGTAATTCGAAGGGTGGGTAAATTGGGGGAATATGAGGTAAAGCAAATAAATCTGTTGTATTGTGATTTGGATAGTTTGGTAAAGCAAAGCAAAGAAGATGGCTTTCGTTTTGTAGAAAGATTAGTAAATGATTATAAAAGTGGCAGTAATACTTTTAATCATTCTGGAGAAGGTTTATTTGGCGTGTTTAGTAAGGAAGGTGTTCTTGTTGCTATTGGTGGATTAAATAAAGACCCATTCTCAAATGAACAATCTATTGGTAGGTTGAGAAGGTTTTATGTTAGAAGAGAGTATAGGAGAAACGGTATTGGAAGCCTTTTAGTAAAAAAAATAATTGACGATGCAAAAAGACATTATAAAATTTTGGTGCTTCATACAGATACGGAACAGGCTGATAAATTTTATACTTCTTTAGGATTTTCGAAGGGAAATCTCTATCCCAATTCAAGCCACTTTATAGAGTTTAAAAGTTAACTAAACTAACGGGGAGCATTCCTGTAATTAAAGAATTTAGAGTTTGATAGAAAAAGAGTCCTCTTGGTATGATACGAGGTGTCCAAAGCTTTGCGCGCAAAAGGACCCTTAATTGATAACCAAGGAGGACTCACTAATGAATTATAACCAAAATCACAAAATTGCTCAAATCACAGCTGAAACACTAATTATAGGTGTTGATATTGCAAAGTTTAATCACGTCGCAAGAGCACAGGATTTCAGAGGAATGGATCTAGGGAAATCTATTACTTTTGAAAATACTCAATCAGGGTTTGATGGCTTAATAGGTTGGATTAAACAACTTCAAGTTGATAATCAAATGAATAAAGTCTTCGTTGGTATGGAGCCAACAGGACATTACTGGCTTAACCTTGCACATTATTTAAAAGAGTTAAATATCAAGTGTGTTGTGGTCAATCCATTGCACACTAAGAAAAGCAAAGAATTAGACGATAATTCACCAACAAAAAATGACGTGAAAGATGCCAAAGTCATAGCACAGTTGGTCAAAGACGGTCGCTACGCTGAACCAAGTATCCCTGAAGGTGTTTATGCAGAACTTCGAGGAGCAATGAAAGTGCGCGAGCTATTATCTACTGACCTACGTTCTGTACAAGGTAAGATTCACAATCGGCTAGACCGCTATTTCCCTGAGTTTTTTACAGCCTTTAAAGACTGGGAAGGAAAAGCTGCACTTCGTACTTTAAAGCTTAATCTACTACCACATGAGCTACTGAAACTATCTGATGGTGAAATTTTAAAACACCTCAAAAAGGGCGCCCAAAGAGGTGTTGGTTTAAGTAGAGTGAGGAGATTAAAAGAGGCGGCTTGTTGTTCAGTCGGCATTAAACAAGGAAATAACATGGCTAAATTAGAGCTTAAAACCTTATTAGCTCAATATGACTTATTGAAAGAAAAGTTCGAAGAACTAGATGCTCATTTAGATGAATTGCTTAAACAAGTTCCTGGTGTTCATAATATGGTGGCAATCACAGGAATAGGGAAAGATACGGTCGCTGCATTTTTAGCTGAAGTAGGCGATCTAAGAAACTATTCTCATCCAAAACAAATTATTAAACTAGCTGGACTAAACTTACGGGAAAATACATCAGGACTTCATAAAGGACGCACAACCATTACAAAACGAGGGAGAAAGAAGCTCAGAGCTCTCCTCTTTCGAGTTGTAATGCCGTTAGTCGCTAAGAACCAAGCCTTTAAAGATCTGCATGAGTATTATACGACCCGTCCAGACAATCCGTTAAAAAAAATGCCGTCTTTAATTGCCATATGCAATAAACTAATACGAATCTTATTTACAGTAGGCACTAAACAGTGTGAGTTCAGTGAAGAAAAGATGCTTAGTGATATTCCACACTTTAATAACTTACAGGAAGCTGCATAACTCAAATACCATGTTTTATTAAACTCTATTAACCTAAGTGATTTTAAACAACTTACTTATTATCAAAAGACATTTGAAGCACGGAGAAGTCAGAACATAAACTAAAACTACGGGCAGAGACCCTGGCGGGGAGCATATCTGACCTCCACCCTCATGGCAAGGTTGAACGAAGGAATGTAGGAGCATTGACTCTGGGAGACATGGGAGGGTTAACCCCATGAGAAACGTGGAGATCCATCGTTGCGATCATACGTAAAATTCCCCTCTACTTTTAAAAAATTACTTAAGTGGAGCTGGTCAATCAGCCCCCTAACATCCATTTTTTAAAAGATAAGTTAAAACTAACCATGTAAATAATGTCTAGTGGTAAAGAGTAGCTATGAAATCCTTAGATAAACGGAGTTTTCGTAAGAAAACAAAAAGATTATAGAGGGAGGATAGTTTAACAAGCAATTAGGACTTTATGATAACAGGAAAAAGGTGGTGAAAAATCAATTGTTAAAGATTTTGCACATTATTTTAACAATAACAGTTATTTTACTTGCAGGGTACAGTTTGATTACTGGGAATTTTAAACTCCTACCATATAACATGTTTTTTTTGAGTTTGACGATGTTAGTAATGGGATTAAGGGAGTTTCAAAAGGGGAATAAAGGTTACGGCTGGTTAGGAACAGTTACATTTTTATTTCTCTTTTTTGTATCCATCCGGGGTTTCTTATTGATGTAAAGGGTGCGATAGTTGAAGTAAAATAAGGGAGGCAATAATGGAAAAACTTTTATATAAGCTAGCCAATTTGATAAATAAGAAAGGTGAAAGAATTATCATTGGTATATCAGGACATGGTGCTTCTGGTAAGACAACATTTGCAAATAACCTTATAAAGCTCTTGGGGAATAATGTGAATTATATAAATACTGACCCATATATAATTACTGATGTCAGGAAGTACACGAGTATAGATTATGAATATAATAAAGAAAATCACTCTTATAAAATGACAGCTTGTCACCCAACGGCTCATAATTTGTTGGCTTTGAAAAGAGATATAATGATGATAAGAGATCCTTTAGATTTTTATACAATAGGTACGCATTACTTGAAGAGGACTTTAATTTCTACACAAAATAATATTAACATTGTTGAGGGCATGAGTGTTGCGTTTTTAAATCCAAGTTTGTTTGATTTAACAGTTTATTTATATACTGATGGAGAAACTGAGTTAATACGAAGACGAGTTCGTGATGTTTCTGAAAGAGGGACAGATCTTAATTATTTAAAACAATCTCACGTACAACGTAGAATTCAATATGATTTATTTATGCATCCTTATCATGAGAATTTTGATATTGTTATAAAAAACTCTAATGAAGAGTTCTACATAGAAAAATGCAAAATTTGAATTCATTACAAAATCAATCTTAATCTTCCATCCAACAACTGGAAGTCTAATTACGAATTAACGAAAGTATGTGAATAATTGTACTTAAAGTAACGGAGAGCGATAGTTTAAGAATGTTAAGTGTAAAATCGGTAGAAGGAAATCATTGAATATTACATAGTTTTGGGGTAGGTAAATCATGGGGAATTCTGCAATAGAAACAGCTTATTATGATCTTTGTGGCATAGCTTATTTAATTAGGTTAAAAGACAACAAAAAGTTTTCCAAAGTACCTGTGTATTCTCTTGCAAGGGATGCGTGCCTAATTATTTACCAAATTAATAAAGAAATTTTTAATAATGAATTCACCTTGCATCAGAATATTAAAAATATAAGACATAAGGTTAAACTTTATAACAAGGGTAATAATCGTCAAATATATGAGAATATTCTCCAAAACTCTATTAAACAATTTGGAGATGATGTTGACAATATTGGACTGTTTATAGAAAATGATATGCTTGTAGGTAGTACAATTTTTCAACAATACCTATTTATAGATACGAATATCTTAGAATCAAATCCAAGAATTAATCAAAGAAATGCATTAGAGTTTTTTAAATATGTAGGAGCAACTGCTTATGAGTTTTCAGTAAGTTTAGAAGGTATAACAAAATCAAATGTCATATCTTTTGAATTATTACCAACTTTTAACTATAGCGATGATTCTGATTATTCATCCAAAGATATTCATCATTCTCAGCTGTATAAAGAAGAAGAGTCTCTAAATATAATAATTACTCGTCTTTTGTTAATATTGCAAGAAACTACTTTTTGCTTATGGTTAAGTCATGGTGTTAGATTTGATAATGATGATTTAACTATAGATATATATATAACCTTACGCTTAATTTCAATAAAGTCAGATGAGGTTATGGATAACCTCTTAAATATGAAGAAATTTTTAAAAGAAGATTTTGATAAAATAGATCAATCATGTAATCAAGAACTCTCCAATATTATTGAGCATTATAATATAGAGTTAAAAGATGAGTGTAAAATACTTAGAAACTTTCTCCACTATAATTTTAAAGGTGAAAATTTTCTCGATTATGTTATAAAAAAAACAAAAGAAAATCCTGATTATAGTGAAGAGATAGTAGAAAAAATAAATCACGGTGTAATGAAGCCATTATCCAAAGTTTTATCACATTACTTTGAAATTGATCGCATGAAAAGTATGAGTGAGTGGGAAAAAATCCGGAATAGGATAATTACTTTATCTAAAAAAGCTTATAAGAGAAAAATATAGGTAGGTTAACATGGTCACTGACCTAAATGAGGTAAATATCATCTTAGATATAAAATAATTAATAAGTGGTTCATCTATCAGTGAATTTTAAGGCTAGTTCTAACGGGTAGCGGAAAATACCTGTCATTAAGAAGAGCTGAATTAAGAGAAGAACGATAGAAAGAGACTCAAGAGAAATGATGATTAATAATGGAGTCTGTGTAATATGAGTATTTAAGAGAAAAATCGAAGAAAAAATATAATTCATTAGCAATTTTCTATAATAAATGAATGCAATTAAGGCGTTATTATCTCCCGACTCAGCACTAATTGAAAGGGGGATTTTTTATGCTAATGGAACTCATTACTAGAGAAGATTTATCAGTTCAAGAAAAAATGATTTTTATTATGTTTGATTGTGGATTCGTTACGAGAAACCAATTGCAAGTTCTTCTGCAAGCAAATCAGGGTGAGGTTAACAATCAATTGTTTCGTTTAATGAAAACTCGTGGGGAATGGTTTAGAGTTATCGATCTCCAGACGAAAACTCGTGGGAGACCTACTAGAGCTTATGGACTTAGTAACATAGGAATAAATGAAGTTAAGATAGTGAGAGGGATCGATCAAAGAATTAGACCAGCCAAGGATTACCAAGTTGCGCATTATCTCGGGATTGTAGATATACTAGTGCGTATTCTTGAGAGCCTGTCCACGAATAACAGAAATAAAATAACATGGGTAAATGAATATCAAGCACAATCATTTATTTTTCGAAATTGGTCTAGAAAATTTCCAGACTATAAAGTAATAAAGAATCAAAAAAAACTTATGGTTTCGCCAGATGCTCTATTAAAATTAGGGTCTCAATCTTATTGGATAGAGTTCGATCGAGGGACTGAGCGAATAGATAAATTAAGAGAACGGTTTAAACGTTACATTAAAACAATCCGTCCGCACTATAATGGGGACTCATACCATGTGAAAGAGATTGATATTCCAATAGTTTGGATAACTATCTCAAAGACTCGTGCAAAACAAATGTTTACGATATACGAAGAATTGAAAAAGGAAATCAGTCGTGATCGAAGACAGTCTAGAACTATTTTTCCAGAAATGGAGTTTTGTGAAGTGGGCATGGAGATAGAGAAATATAAAAAAATAATGGATTAATCATAGTGGAGAGATAAGAAAAAGGATAAAATTAATAAAAAAACAATTGTAAGTCTAACGAATGTATAGAGTGTTAAAAAAAGCCCGTGATATAAGGTATAATTACGATATGTTCGTGTTGTACTCTTTACCATAGTAAATAGATATTATTCGCATTGTTAATCGTAGAGTCTTGCTTACTCAATTTAGCGTATATAAGTAGTGTATGGTTAAATAATTTTTGCGGATGATTATAAGTGAGTTAAAACAAACTAGTTATTATTTATTAATAGCTGGTTTGTTTAGCGTGAGGGTGAAACTCCAAAACTAAAACGCATTACGCACATAATGAAAAAACATATAAGCAGAGTTATATGTTTAATGTACTGGAGAATTGACAGTTGAAGATATACAATAAATATAATATTAACATTGAGGAAGTTAATGATATGAGTTTGGATGTATATAAATGGAAGGTGTCTCATGAAACATCTGGTAATAGGAGGTAAAGAATGAAATCTAGTGATGATACATTTGTTTATGTGAAAGAACGTATAAAAGATAATCTGATTAACCTGAGAAAAGAGAGAGGAATGAGTCAGCGTGATCTTGCAGGTGATATTGGTCTTTCACAATCTTTTATAAACATGATTGAACAAGGAAAAAGAGACTTACATATCAAAACTTTACACAAAATTGCTACTTATTATGACGTTCAAATTCATGATCTTGTTTGCATAGACAAGAATTATGAAAATCTGAATAATATAGATAATGATTTTAAAAATAAACAGTATTCAAATACTGTAGTAGACTTTTTGAACCAAGTTCCTGAGTCCACGCTTGAAGCTATTGCAAGAGCATACATATCGGGAAAGAAAGAACGTTAGGGATATTATTGACTATTAATTAATTTTAACTATCGTCTGCCTTTTGTTTTATGGTGATAGAACTAAAGGAGAGAGTTTATGAAAAAAATTGAATATGAAGATGATAAGTTGAAGCATCCATTTAAAATAAAAGGTATGTCCGCAGATTTCTATGGTTTAAACGTAGACCACATTCAGCTAATTTTAGAGAAACATATTTTACAAGTAGTAGTTAAAAAAGATAACGATAACATGTTCTATGGAAGCATTAAAGAACTTATGATAACAACACAAGGGAGTACTATTACTGATCTTGTTACTGACGTTGCTATTCAACTTAAAGAATATGCTGATGACTACTTTAATAACTTTGATAGGTATTATCATTCTCGAAATCGTAGATCTCACTTTCCTTTTTTATTAAAAGTAGTTGTGCAGAAGGATGTTAAGGCAATAGAGCAACTAATTATAATAGCATAGAGAAAGAGAGAAAGATAAAAGTAGAAGTTTTTAAATAACCAATCATAGGATTTATCCTATGATTGGTTATTTGTATTAAGTGCTTATTTATAAGGTTATTTTTGATTATTTTTCTATAATCCTATGATTAATCATAGGATTATATCTGATCCAAAAACCTTTAAATATGACAAAGTGGCGCATTAAAATATCGTAAAATAAGTTACTTAAAAAGTTGTTAAAAAATTAGATGTTTCTTCTTATCCAAAATTATTATATACAACAAAATGAAATGAAGTTACTCTAGTAAATCACTTTAATAATAAAGAATGAATTGTATGACCTTGAGAAAACATTTCATAATTATAGGTTATTTGGGAAAAAATAATAATATATGTTCCATTTATTGTAACGAAACAATTGGCTGAATTTATTTATCTATTAGAAGGAGTTTATCAGTTCATTATTCATAGAATCACATGGATCATTTACTAGTATTAAAAATGAACGTATAATAATAGTAAATATGTACTAAGAGAAAGTTGCATTAATTATGTTTTATTCATGATTGCGACAGATAGAGAAAATAGTGGAGGAATTAAAATGGCTAAAGTAACAGGAAATATAGGGTTTGAAGAAAAGTTATGGGGGATGGCAGATAAACTTCGGGGAAGCATGGATGCTTCGGAGTACAAGCACGTGGTACTTGGCTTGCTTTTTCTAAAATACGTATCGGATTCTTTTGAAGAAAAGCACAAAGAGTTAGAGGGAGATGAATATGCAGATCCTGAAGATAAAGATGAATACTTAGCAGAGAACATCTTCTGGGTTCCAAAAGAAGCACGTTGGACTTATATTAATGAGAGCTCAAAGAAGCCAGAAATCGGACAAGTTATTGACGAAGCAATGATTGCAATTGAGAAGGAGAATGACTCCTTAAAGGGGGTTCTTCCTAAAAACTATGCGCGTCCAGACCTTGATAAGACACGTCTTGGTGAAACGATTGATATGTTCTCATTCCAAGTAGGTGACAAGGAAAGTCGGTCAAAAGACGTTCTTGGTCGTGTATATGAATATTTCCTTTCGAAGTTTGCTAGTGCAGAAGGAAAGAACGGTGGAGAGTTTTACATATGGTAAAAGTATAGTTTGTACAATTAATTAGGTGGCAATACGTTAAATAAAAGCGGATAAGTTGAACAGTTAGAGTAGCAAGATGAGATATCTTAATTTGTTTTTTGTTTCAATGCTCTTTAGTTATTGAAATAAACAAGAGGTTGAGAATTTGATATAGTATCAGATTTAGATTGTGAATATTGTAGTACAGTTGTATCCAATGAAGAGGAGTACCTTTTTAAGGGATCGTGGTTGTGTCAAATGTTTATCACTCCTTACTTTGGATTATGAGTAAGACCCTTATGATATTTCCAACGTAAGCGTCAAATGATCACCACTTTCAATAGAAGATGATTTGACGCTTACTTAATTATAAATTTCATTAAAGATACTTTGCTAGATATTTGGTCACATAGATAGATGACATTTATTGAAAAAAGTAACCCCTCATGATAACACTAACGGTTTTACTTCAGAGGTACAAACAAGCCATTCACACTTCAAAACGCATGGGATTTCATATTGAAAACCTCACGCGTTTTTTCTTGTTATATCAAGTGATTTGAGCTTTTTCAAGAGAAATTACTTAGAAATTCACACCTATTTTCACTAGGCATGCAACAATTATTAGAAGCCATGTGAATTCACTGCGATATAGTATGTGAAGTGTCAACTTAATTTAAAGCAGTTTGGATATATATGTTAAAATAAAAGTAGAAATATAGTGACATTGTGAAGTCGTTCACTTAAACAAACGGGGAGAACCCTTGAATAAGGTATACCATTTTTTATTGAACTAATGAATCCTTATATGTTTAATGAGACTTTTTTGAAGGAGCCCATCAAATGGACAAGGAAACCGTATGTTCTTAGAAGATTTAATTGTATAGATAATAAAATTACTGTCTACAAAATAACAAATTAGTAATCCATGACAAAAATAGAAAGGATGTGCAGAATGAGTAAGAATCAAAAATACCAAGATAACATAGAGCAAACATGCTTGGATTTAGTAAAAAACAAAATAAATATGAAAGATTGTTTTGGTATGTCAAGTCAACAATATATTGAATTACAAAAATGGTTAAAGGATGCTAAGCCTAATCACAATAGTAATGAATTTCCAGATTTTATATTTGAAGATGGCTTTATTGAACAATTTGCAGTTACTTCATCATCAGAGAGGAGAAAAGGGGCAAAACAGAAGCAAGAATCCTTGATTTTTAAAAGGGAAAGTGAAACTACTTTTTTAAGTAATCTTGATAAGAGTGAAGAAGATACGCTAGTAAGCAAATCAATTTCTCGCCCATTTGAACAACACACACATCTTAATATTGTAAATTCAATAAAGAAAAATTGGCTAAAACATATAAAAAGTTATGAGAAAAAAATCTCTCCATCTAAACATGGTATTTTTCTACTTGATTATATAGATGTTAATATTCAAACTGCAATTAGCAGAGAAAATGAGCCAGCAGAAATTTTTGATTCATATAGAATAAGTGCAGACAAGAATTTATTAGAGTGGATACTTACATTTAAAGAAAAAATTGAATATGTAATCTTGAGTAATCCTTACTCTATTGAAGTAATAAGAATAGACCAAATACACAACATTATAGAGAGCATTCCCAGAGTTACATATGCACCTATTATAGGCATGGAATCTCATAAATATATAGGTTATAAAATTAAGAAAAGAGATATTTAGCAACATAAGGCAGACTTGTTTCATAAGATATGAAAAAAAGAAAAACATTTAATTACCTATTCCTAAAACTCTTTATTAATGAACAGAAAGTTAACAAAGACATTGTACTTTCGGTTGCGTTAGTTTAACAGGATAGAACTCTTATTGTTCTAAAGGGCAGGTATGGAGGGTCTAAAAACAATGGAAAGTGTTGAGACGTTAAAACCTATTGAGAAAAAAATTCAGCAGTGGATGTATTACGAAAATAACAAACCTAAAGTGCCATATAAAGGAAATGAAAAACTGCATGATAATTTTAGAAAAGAAAATGATTTGGATTGTCAATTAACAGATGGAAATTTAGAAGCAGACACAATTATTTCTTTGTGGTTACCACTAAGATTTTCATTAGTAAGACTCAATCAATATCCATTTTTAAAGAAAATAGGAAATATAAATAATAAAATGGCTTTTTTAAACGAATTTATTAAACATGATTTAGAAGAATTTCTCCCAGTTAATGAACCAATAGTTGTAAAACTCTCAGAATTATTTAGGCGAGGAATGAAAAGAGAAAATGTTATGATTTTACCTAATAGAAGAATAAATTGTGAACGTAGTGCAAAACCGTATTTTGATTATGTTCCCCATTTTCTTCATGATTGTTTTCAAGGTGGATATTTTGGTAAGTATTTTAGTAATGATAATGAATTGGATAAATGGATAGAAGAGGAAAACTTGAAAATGTTTTTTGAGAATGAAGAAAAAAGTAAATTCATGCTTAAGGATTTATCTGGAAGTGGAAGTGTGAAAAACAATAGACATGAGAAAGTAGAGACAATGTTGGATAATTATATTTGTGTACTTAAGGCAAGAGGTAGAGCTGAATCAGTATAATTTTAGCTTCAGTTATGTCGTGCTTTTCTTATATTATGATATAGTATCTCATTTAACTTCAAAAACGAGTTTGTGAAACAATGTACGTTAACTATAGGAGGAGCTTTAGTTGAATAAGGAGTATAAATGAAAACAATGAAAAACGCTTGGATACATAACTTATCCAAGCGTTTTTGCGTGTTAAATCAATTGTTAAAATGGTTGTTAAAAGGACTTCGAAACCATATGCTATTTGTTATGTGCTTTGATGTTTTCTCCACGGTAAATGAACTACTTAAAATATGCATCCTTTTTAATATTGTACTCTAACGAAGATAAGGTTTGTATGAATTTCAGTTCCAGATTATTTTCCCAAGTGGTACAATTATTAAAGAAACTAATAATAACACTTTCAGGGGGCATTTACGATGGACAATCTTCTAAACCGAGTAAAATCTCTAGATAGAAAGTTAACAGTTATGTTGGAGCTTGGCGAAGCACAGACTTCTTTACATACTACAAAAGAAATATCGGAATTATTATATGACACTTTAAGTTGTCTACATAAAGAAAGGCAGAAGAAAGTTGAAAGCAATATTCAATCGTTTATTACATCTAGGATAGATACTATTAAGAACAATGAACTTCCAATAGAATTTGAATCAGATACAAAAGCGATTTTTCATCTAATTCCTCTAAATGTGTTTGAACAAGAGGAACAGCAATTAGATATTTCAGTTCTGCAACATAAAGCACCACAACTCCCTCCATTCGGATATGGAGCATACGATTATCGGTATAATTACGATGGATATCTAACTCATAATAAAAATGTCTATACACAGGTGTTTAGAAATGGTTGTATCGAAGCTGTTAGTGACCGATTTTTTAATGTAAGTGAGAAAAAATTATTTGCATCAAGATTTGAATCATCGGTTATTGATATTACAAGTAAATATATTAAGGTTTTAAATGAATTAGGTATAAAGGGTCCATTCCGTATCCACATTACATTAGTTGGAACTCTAAACTATAACCTAGAACTTCCATTCGAATATTTTGTTGACCATTATAGGATTGATAAAAACGAAATTACTCTTCCAAGGGTAGCAATTGAAGAAGAACAACAAGAACAAGTGACTATCCCCCTAAAAAAAGCCTTTGATGTTTTATGGAATGCAGGAGGGGTGTTTGGGTCAATTAATTATAAGAATGGTGAGTGGAAACCAAGTTATTAAAAATATCATAGAAATAAGGGGAGTTTTGATGGAACAAAGTACAAGAACAGCATTTGTTAGTTATAGTTGGGATAGTGAACAACATAAACAGTGGGTAATGGATTTTGTTAATAAGTTAAGGGGAAACGGGGTGGATGCTACAATTGATAGGCATCTTACACAATCAAGTACGATAAATCTGAATCAAATGATGATAACCAATTTACAAAAGAATGACTTCATAATTATTGTTTTGACTGAAAAATACGCTGAAAAGGCAGATAGCTTTCAAGGGGGAGTTGGGTTCGAGACAATTTTATCCCTTCCACTTTTACAAGAAGACCCAGACAAAATAATCTTTATAACTAAGCATCAAGGGGAATTTCAAAAAGTGATTCCTTTTCATCTAAGAGGCTACTATGCGATTGATTTTTCGGATGAAAGTACATTCAATGAGGCTTTCGATGAACTATTACATCGAATATATGGGGAACTGTTATATGAGATAGAACCATTAGGTAAAGCTCCGATATTAAAACCTAGACAATCCACTCAACAACCAAAAAGCACTTTTTCGGACATGGAAATACCTAACTTAAAACGGTTCACAGATAAAGACATAGAAGAATTTATGAATCAAAGTTATAAGGACATTGTTCAATTGCTATCAGAGTTATTTGTACAAATAAAATCTTCAAACCCTAATTTTGAATTTCAAGAAAATCGAATGGACAATACAAAAACAGTCTTCAATTTATATGTAGATGGGGATTATAAAACGGGAATCAAGCTGTGGTTAGGAGGAATGTTTAGACAAAATACTATACATCTTTCTTATGGAAGGCATATGACTTTCTCTAATAATAACTCGTACAATGAAGCTATATCACACGAATTTGATAAAAAAAATAAAATTACCCTAAAGATGACAATGAATATAATGGGGAACAATGATGCTAATAGCCCTGAACTTATAGTGAAAGAAATATGGAAAAATCAAATTTCACTCCACTTAAAATAAGTGATTCAATATCAGACCAAATAAAAACCCTAGAAGTATTCTACGGTTTATGCCATCAAAAGTACATTTGATGGCATAAAAAAATGTCTCAATTTACGAATGGGTGTCTCAGGAACAACGGAAGTTAATGGTCATATCATCTAAATTTGTATGGTGAAAATATAATTATTTTGCACTAACCGGCAAGCGTTAGTGCCATAAGCTAGATTCCTTTTAGTACCTAATTCCTAGCGATTCAATCTGCAACAATCAGGCGCAATTCATAATAAGAATTGCGCTTTTTCTATGTGAATAGGGCCAGATTATCGAAGAAGTAGGTTATTTAAGTTTGAAATTAAACTGTTAAATATATGTTATATGATAATAGAGATAAGTTAATATAACTGCTAGAAAGAAATTAATTAACTAATTTGAGGTTAACATGTTAAAATTTACTATATAGAGATTATAAACATATGGGATGGGATGATGAGATGAAATTAAAAGAAATATCTGTGGCAAAATTATTTGGAATATTTGATCATGAAATAAAACTTAAAAATGAACGTGGGATAACAATTATAATAGGAGAAAATGGACTAGGTAAAACTATAATATTAGAAATGGTAGAATCATTCTTTAATGGTAATATTTTTCGTTTTAAAAATATTGATTTTAAAGAATTAATGTTTAAATTTGATGATGATACTTCTTGGACTATTTATAAGCAATATGAGAACGAAAAAGAGATTTCATTGGTAGTAAGTCAAAGTAATTTAGACGAACTATTTATAATGCGACTAGATGATTTGACTCCTGAGAGACATAAAAGGGATGCTATGCAAATCGCACGAGCGAAAAATGGATATTTAAGAAGAGCAGGCCCTACTCATTGGGAACATAGACATAGTGGAGAACTATATAATCATAGAGAAGTTATTGAAAAGTATGGTGCAGATTATTCAACATATATTAGTCAGGATCTCATTAAAGAATCACATCCTCCGGAATGGTTTCTGGAGAGGTATGAAAATTTAAATGTCACATTGATCGAGACTCAAAGGGTATTAGACTTTGATTATTCAGATAGAGCTCCTATTGAAACAGTTAAAAAAAATTCTAAAGAATTAACAGATTTGATAAAACAAAAGTTAACAGAATCCACAGAACTATCTTCTAAGTTAGATAGAACATATCCTAACCGGTTATTAGATAAACTTAAAAATGGAAGACATAATATTTCAGAAGATGATTTAAATAATAAACTTAAAGCATTGGAAGATAAGCGCAATTTACTTGATGAAGTGGGATTAGTTGAAACTGAAAAAAATTCAGATCTATTTTCAATTGAAAATACAGAGGAAGTTGTAAAGGATGTCCTTATGCTTTATGTTGAAGATAGTTTTGAAAAACTGAGTATATTCGATGAAGTAGCAGGAAAAATTAGATTACTTTTAAATATTATTAATGAACGATTTAAACATAAAACATTATACGCTAACAAGGATGATGGTTTTTTATTCAAGTCTAGTGTTATTTCGGATGAAAATAATAAATATAAATTAATACCCCTAGAACAACTTTCATCAGGAGAAAAAAATGAATTAATTCTATTTTATAAACTAATTTTTAATTCTTATCCTAACTCCCTAATATTAATTGATGAGCCAGAAATTTCTTTACATATTTCATGGCAAAATAAATTTATTTCAGATTTAAAAGAAATTCATAAATTAAATAAATTAGACATTCTTATAGCTACACATTCGCCTGATATAATTTCCAACAATTGGGACCTGCGAGTTGAGTTAAAAGGGGTGGAATAATTGTTTAAAGATATGACAGCAGATAGAACTGCAAATGCAATTATGCAAGATCCTACATTTGAAGGAACATACTTGGTGGTTGAAGGAATGAAAGATTATAAACTATATACTAAGTTTTTAAACATGGGTAATCAAGTTGAAATTAAACAAGTAGGTGGAAAAGATAAAGTTCAAACAGTTATTAAAATATTAAATAATCGTGGATTTAATAAAAAGGTTGGAATAATTGATTCAGATTTTTCTAAACTTACAAAAAATGAAGCGAATGTAGATAATCTATTTTTAACAGATTATCATGATATTGAAGTAATGATGTTTGAATCTCCAGCTTTAGAGACAGCTATAAATATGTACGTTACAACAGAAAAATTAGAAACCTTTTTAAATGGAATACAATTAAGAGTAATTATTTTGATTATTGCTGAGCAAATAGGTTTACTAAAACTAGCACATCATATTCATAATCTAGGATTAGCATTTAAACCTGAAAAAATAGATGGAAATGCTTTGAAATACAAAGATTTCATTGATGATAGAACATTGAAGTTTAGAGGAAGAGAAAAATTAATAAAGGCCGTTTGTAACTACTCATTTAACAGAGGTAATTCGGTTGCAGAAGCGAATTTCATTGAAGAAAAGATAGATGAACTATTAAAAAACAAATATGACTTATTACAGTTAGTAAATGGTCATGATTTATCGAATATTGTATTTTACTTATTAAAGAAAGTTTTAAGAAGTCAGAATAAATCATTATATGACTACAATTCCATTGAGGATTCATTTATTATGTCTTATGAAGCAAGATATTGGATCAAAACACAGCTGTTTAAAAATATATATGATTGGGCAGAGTTAAACGATTCAAATTTATTGAAAGAAGATATTAAAGACTTGTATATTAAAATGTTCCCTGAAGAAGTTTAATCAAACTTTATTCCAAATCAAGAATCCCTTCATATATAAAGGAAAAATGAGTGCAAAAGATAGCACCAAATGAGAAATGTTCAGGTGGAAGTAAAAAAAATTGAAAAAGGTGTTGTGAGTAAAAACAGCACCTTAGCTGATGGATATTAGATTAAAGGTGAGGTGGGAAAAAATGCAGTATGATTTTCTAAATAAGTTCGAAAACATTTCAAAGTTGGAAGAAGTGTTCGATGTTATTGAAAATATTTTTCGTGAGAATTTTGTTAATGCTTATATTCCTAGTCTTATTAATGAGGGGAAGTTTATCGGAGAAGATGGAAAAGATTTTTATTTAAAATTAGTTTTAATGCATCAAAACAACAAAATTAATAGGACATGGCTATTAAATAATTTAATTTTTAACTTACCTGATCCAGATCATATGGATGAAGAGAGCCCCTTCTTGTATAACTTAATAGTCTATAGAAATTACAAGAATAAAAAAATTTATCAATTGCATCCTCTGTTAACTAATGATGAGAGATATGTTGAATACGGAGTAGCAAACAACAAGTATGTAGAAGCCTATTTTAATAGTGAATATCATGAGAGACAAGGTCAGCCAATATTTTTTGTGAACAATGATGATAATTATTACATTTTAAAAGAATTGCTATCTGATTATGTAAATGAACCCCAAAGTAATGTGTATCCTAAATACGAATTAGTAGCAGAGTTTGAGTATAGAAATACCAATAAACATATAGTGAGTGATATATCAGAAATAAGGAACGAAAAGGGATTTATAGATTTTAATTCGAATGAGAAAAATATATGGGTGCGTGGAAGTATAAGAATTCCGTTAAAAGAAATTAAATCAGAAAATCATCGGAACATTCAAGTAATAGACCTAGGAATAGGTCATATAAGAATTCATAACCCTAGTAACTATACAGGGGACAAGGAAGATGGTTTTGTTGTTTTCAAAAAAGAAGTAATAAAAATATTGACTCAATTTTATTATTTATACGACATTGAGCTAATTGAAAAAGAAAATAATGGTAATCGAATTCTTGTAGATTATTTTGAGGATAAAGTAGTTTTATGGGAAGGTGAATATAATAAATTACCAAATGAAATAAAAGACAAAATAGATGTTTTTAATTATGTTCCTTCAGATGAAGACAAAGAATTAATTAGCCCCGCAATGTATACAATGCAGATAGAAGGTAGTTGGAACTGGGATGAAAAGCTGTTACCAGATAAAAAACTTGCCTATGAAATAAAAAGTATGTTTTTTGAGAGAGCAATAGATATGCAATTATCATTCTTGTATCCAGAACAGTTAATAGATTTACAGAATTTCATAAGAAAAATAGAAAGACTTACAGATATAAAATTGGAGAATTTTAATTTAGTGAAGGATGTACGATCTCTTATTCAGATAAGAGACAGTGAATTAAAAGAAGAGAGGTTGCAACGAGTGGATATTTTAGAATTATATATGAAATATTGTCATGCTGTTGCAAAAAGGTTGGAAAATGTTAGAAAGTAAAGCTTTACCGCTATATTTTTTAGTGGGTAAAAATGGTTGTGGAAAATCATACGTACTTCGAGAGTTTTTACGTAATAATTCCTACACTGTTTTAATTGATGAGGAAGGGTTACCAAATTTTTCGACTTCTAAAAAGAGTGTGAAAATAGATTATGCTGAGTGGGATTACATTTTCCAAAATGAAGAGAATCGAGGATTAAGTGAGGAACTCTTCGAATTAGAAAAGATACAGCCAAATATTATCAATGCAGTTAATTATGCTAACGATGTTAAAAAGAAGCTCAGTATATTCAAGACCAAATCGAGAGGGCAAGAAAAATTATATAATTTGATGTCAATTTTTACAGATTATAGTTTTAATAATGTAGAATATATTTGTTTTGATGAACCTGAAAATTACTTAGATGAAGACTTTATTAAAGTGATAGGTAAATTTGTGAAAATTCTCATTCAAAATAACTTCTGTGTCCGTATAGCAACTCATAGTGTAAGGTTGCTATCGGAATTAAAAGCTGATTTAAAAGAAGTTATACTCTTTAATAATTTTAAAATGAATCAGTTATCGTTAGAAGATATTAAAGGTATGTTCAGAGAAACTAAAAATAAAATTGAAAGTATTCGAAAAAGAGATGGATATAACGAAGATGCTAATATTCGGAGTAAATTAAATATCGATGAAAATGAAATTTTCTTTAGGATATTTTTAGAACAAACATTAAAATCTGAAAATTTTTATAGATGTCTTTTTAATGAAACAATTGTTATTGTCGAAGGAGAATCAGAAGTAATAGCTTTACAAAATATAAAAACAAAATTTGAAACTTCCGTAGAAATATATTCTCCTTATGGAAAAGCTCATATTCCTTTCTTTACAAAGTTATTTTTATCCATAAATAAAAGAGTCGTTGTAGTAATTGATGAGGATACTCATAGTGAAAAACATCCAATAGTTCTTACAAAATATTTAACAGAAATAGAGGCACAATTACAAGGTTTAAAATTAATTATACATGCTCCAGATCTTGAAAATTTCTATGGTATAGACTTGCAGTTAATTGCTAGTGAAATAGGTATGAGTAAAAATGCGAGTAAAATTAATCAAGGATGGCTTAAGACTCTTTCTTCTATGATTTTCTTCGAGCATGAAGAAAACCGAATGAAATTAGAGGAATATATTTGGAGAAAAGAAGAAGATTATTCGTTTGAATTTGAATGAGTCAAATTATTTTTAATCTTAAATATTACCATTGGAATGTAATATTGTATACAGTAACTAAAAAGTAAGTATTTTTTGTCGGTGGTTTTAGACTTTTTTAATATGAAAAGCGAACAAAGATCCCAATAGAGTACACCCTATTGGGGTTATTTTTATGAATTAGTCGTCACTCTTAAGGGAGACAGAGAAAAATAAGATTTTTAGATTTTAAATTTCATGAAGATTTAATTATTTAGTTATGGATAATTTTGTATGGTTCGACAGCGAAAGTATATTATTGAATGTAAAAAATATACAATAAATAAAATTTTAAGACATGAAAATCAAAGATTTCATTAAGGAGTAAAAAACGAACAAGCAAATTCTAGTATTTTTTTTTACTATCACTACTTTCACAAACCAATCTATCGTTTATGCTTGATTACAGCCAAGTAAATTTACCACCTACGCCATGTTTTTTACCACCAAATGACAAGTATTTTACCAAACATCGCCAATACATTTACCAATGAAATAAAAAGCATTCCTGAATAACTAAAAAGCCCAAAATGCATAAAATAATGCATATTTGGGCTTCTTTGAAATTTAAGGTTATATCACTAACGCCTTCTTATTTTTAAATTATACTTTTAAAAACGATTATTGGTTTATCTTATGGAAAATTAGTCTAAAACCAATCTAATATCAACTTCTCGCTCTACATACTTCCACTCAAGTGTAGTACGAAGACTTGATACTAACTCTTCGAACTCCCTAGAATAATCTGGAGAATACTCAAACCAAGTGACAAAATCAAAAGGTTCACCAAGGTCACGCGAGTGGTGTAATCTTCGTGCAATGGCAGGCAAGTATCGTAGTCCTAGTTTAATATGTTGAGACTGTTCCTCCAAAATCTCACGTCTTTCGTCCTGTGCAAGCTCCCACCATTCGACTGATTTCTTTATTGGTATCAATGCAGCACAAGTATCTTCTTTTCTACCAAGTGTCGGTGAATGTTTATTTAAATGTTCTTTCTCTTGACTTGTGGTATAACGCAAGTTGCTTGTTACACCCCGTAGTATCCAATTTGTGTTGAAAGAAGGAATTTCTATAGAACCATCAACTATTTGGATTTTCTCAACTGGTTCCAAGGGTTTTCCAACTACATTTTCAATTCGGACAACTTTCCAAGGTCCTTGAACTCCACCAACAAATGAAACTATTTTTGACATTTTCTACTCCAATCCCTCAATAAATGAGAACCTAATAATATGGGTTCATACTACTATAATCTGGAAAACATATCTATTTTGTTGTAAGTAAATCTACCAATTATTTTAAGTAACCAGTTGTCAGTATCCATACTTATGAATCGCTTTTACAATGTGACCTATCAATGAAGGTATTGTTGCACAGTATTTAGTTTACTTTGTAATACAAGAGTTACTGTTACCCTATAATCAGTAGGAGTGCAGTGGTAAACAACCTGTCATTCTTTGGTACATTTCTTGTCATTTGGTGGTAAATACTTTGTCAGAGGTGGTACATTTCAATGGCTGTAATCAATGCTAACTAAGCATATTATTATCCGATGATAGGGAAAATTGTAAAGTGTATTTGTTAGAAGTGATTAGATTAATCTTAATCGAGCTTTATAACTGTTTAAAAAGGGAGTATATGCGATGTTGAATTTAATTGAAGATTATGTAGACGATATTTTAGTCAGGTCTACCCACCACTCCTTGGCGATTGAGAATAATACTTTAAAATTAGATGAAATAATTTCAATTTTTCTTCATCATACAATCACAGGAAAAACGTCAGTTCGGAAGTTTTATGAAGTCGATAATCACCGCATAGCTTTTCACTCTTTAATCGATATTCTTAACCAAGAATTTAACTTATCTACTATTCTTAATACTAACTCGATTTTGTTAGACCGACTACACCATGAAAGAGGGAAATTTAAGTCACAGGATAATGCCATTGTTGGTTCATACTTCAGAACCTCCTCCCCATCCGAAACTCCTATACTAATGCATAAATAGGTTGACAATATTAATTATCGGATTGAATCTGCAACTTCTGATGAAGAAGTCATTCAAATCGTTTGTGAGAGCCATATTGAGTTTGAGAGGATTCATCCCTTTGCAGATGTGAATGGGCGCACAGGGAGATTGCTGATGGTCTATTTATTGATAAAAACAACATTCCACCATTAATTATTAACAATGAGGACAAATATAAGTACTTCACATTCCTTTCTGATCAAGATGGTGAAAGTTTTAGTGCATATACTAAAAAACTTATTTGCACAGAAAGAGTAAGATACCTGTCTTTTAAAAAAACTGAACCGTTAGAATAACATTGGATCGTTGTTTGTGGGTATAATGAGTTAAAGTATATTTTGATTAGCAGGCAAATCATTAAAAGAAAAGGGGTGCCTATTATAGATAAAAAGGTTAACACCAATGAGAAAAAAGAATATTTCAAGAAAGAAGTCAGGGAGGGGGGAGGACAGAAAAGAAAACAGATCTCTGATTAGTAAGGTACGTCCAAGGGTTGTAGAGGCTAACAACACATTGAAGAAATATGGTACAGTTCTGCGGAAAGAACGCGACAGGTAGGTCATAACTGGTTTAGTTATGATGGACATTCGCAAAAACTAGTACTGTCACTAAATTTTTTCTTCTCCTTGAACGTCTGAAAATATTTCTTCATGTTGGTTGTCTTCCGTGATTCTTTCCATGAGTTCTTTTAATTGTTCATACTTATCGCTTTTATCCTTTTTTTCGTTTTTCAAGTTACTAGCTCCTTATGCAACTGTTTTTGTTTTTACTATTTATAACTATCTTAATTATATATGATATTTCTTTTTTGGTGTTCTTGAGCAACGATTTTTTCCATATCCCTTTAAGGTAAAAGGTTTTATTTTCGGTTGTGACATCGGTAAATAGGTGATCAATGTATTATCTTCAAAGGTAAATTAATCCTTTATACAAAAAAAGTGATACAATAATATAAAGATCGCCAGTGTTCCACCACTAGCGATCTGCAATAGTTCAGTTCCCTTAAAAGGGGATTGGCTAAAAGAGAGAAAAAAGTAAGTCTCCGAATTTTTGAGCCGGTTACTCAATAGGGGCTTATTTTTTTATGAGATGCTATCAAAATATAGATATAAAAAATGAAGGAGAAAGTGATACATACAATGATTAAATACAAACTTAAAATCGGAGATCTTGTCCTAACGACAACTAATGATGATGGTAAAGTAGAGGAAATTATCTTTGAATCTTTTAAACAAAGTAAAGAAATTGTAGATAAATTAAAGGCATGTTCTCCTAAACTCGATGTTGAGATGGTTGGTTACGACGGAGAAGATAGTTCTACTCGAATAAAGGAAGAAACTATTGATGCAATGATAAAAAGTATGACCAAATATGATACAGCTTTAAGGAATCTCAAACATAGGTAAAAATCTTGCTGTTCTAATAGAAATGTTGAGTTAAAGTAATCAAAATATGTGATAAGATGGTAGTATGGGAGGGGTAATTTCCCCTCCTCTTGGTTTAGGATCTTTTTCTTTTGCGTCGGACGGGACGCTTCCACAAGGATGGATTTTTCCTATCCTTCGGGTAATTTTAGAATCTCTTTCTTTTGCGTCGTACAGGACGCTTCTGAAAGAGATTCTTTTCCTTTTTACGGTTTGTTAGGTTTTTTTCTTCGTTGATCCGAACCCTCAAACAAACAAACAAAATCCCTTTTAAATGATCAGCGTGATTGTAGTGATCTTCAAAACATTTTTGATTTCAGGTTAAACTGATTTTCACTCTTGAAGTTATAAATAATGAAAGAAGTGTAGCTAAAAAGAGAAGAGGTCACCTTAGAAACTATTGATCAGTTACAAGGGTATATGGATTGTTTCGATTCAGGAAATCTATCCATAAAAGGGATAGCATGTGCACCCAAAATTTCTCCTAAAATCGACCTTTCCTTGATACCGCATAACATCGATGTGAAAAAATGAATGAATTCATATATATACCTTCGAGAGTAACTGTATCCAATTCAATAAGCATAGACGCGTGGAATAAACTCGAAGAACTTTTAGAAACTATAAATCGCACCTTCTTGAAGATGGAATTAAAGACTTAGCAAAGAAACTTCTTCAAGATGAAAATATGATCAAATTTAAACTGTTATTTCATATGTAACACTCCTAGCGATGTTTGGATAGATATATCATTTATCTCTTTATCTCTTTATCACTTTTTGTGTTTTAGTAATTTCTATCGTGATACAATAAAAAAGACCGCTAGTGTTAGACCACTAACGGTCAGTAATAGTTCAGTTCCCTTCAAAGGGGATTGGCAAGTGTTAAGGATGAAAAATAAGCCCTTTATCTTCTGAGCCTTCAACTCAATAGGGGCTTATTTTTTTATGAAATGCTATCAAAGTATAGCTATATAAAAAATGAAGAGAAGGTGAATAAATACAATGATCTTGAAATACAAACCTAAACTCGGAGATCATGTCCTAACGACAACTAATGATGATGGTAAAGTAGAGGAAATTATCTTTGAATCTTTTAAACAAAGTAAAGAAATTGTAGATAAATTAAATGCATGTTCTCCTAAACTCGATGTTGAGATGGTTGGTTACGACGGAGAAGGCAGTTCTACTCGAATAAAGGAAGAAACTATTGTGAGTTTAGGATCTCTTTCTTTTGTGCCGTACAGGGTGCTGAAAGAAATTTTTTTATTTTTACGATTTAACATTGGATAAAAGGTTGGATAGTTAAACTAGAATTAAATATCATAGTTTTCATCTTTTTCAAACCACTCTCGATCATTAGGATTCTCTTTATCCAAAATGATTTTACCATTCTTAACAGGCAGTTTTTCTTTATTGATTCGTACCTTCTCTAAATCCTTGACTACGTCGGTATATTCTTTGGTGAAAGGTTTTTGTTCCATCTTAACACCTCATATCTTTATTATTTTGAATCTCCTATTATAACTTTTGATAGTGATATTATGGAGAGAAGAATAAACTATCTTCCTCTTTCGGTAATTGCATACATTTTATATCAAGTTTCAAAAAAATACATACCCATTTTGATTAATGTAGGCTATAATATTTTCAAGTACTTCCTCGATTTAAACAAACTAACCTCGAAAGGAGCCACGCTCATGCGTGAAAATGATTTTGATTACACGACCTCAGCTTATAGAATGCTCTATGAAGTAGAAACACTTTTAGAATACAACATTCACTCAACCCTATGAAAAAACATTGCTGAAGATAGGAGGAATACCTCGACATTAACAAAACTCTTGATGATATATTCTTCCGTGAAGTCCTCTCGTTTTACCGAAAAAACCCTTACCGCGAAAAACTATATATTTTTCACTCTTTAAGCAGATCGTTAATAACATTGCAAATATGAGAGTAATAACCTCAACGGTTAAAGAAAAATTCAATACTTCAAAAGTTACTTATAAGACTCTTTCTTTCCTTAATGCTACATCCCTAGTTTTCTTTTTATCCCACCATATTATTTCCTGCTCCACTAAACTCTGTAATACCAAATTTAAACCTTTCTCATCACGTCCAGTTTTCCGTAGTAATTCATTGTATTTTGTGTATCTTTGCTGAGTTAAATTAATGTTCCAAACGATCCGATATACTTTTCTTTCGATATCAGTCATATGAATCCCACCTTATTATTATACAAGAACAAATGTTTTCTCTATCAAGTGATTCTACTTTCAATTTTTTATATTCTATTTAAACTCTCTTTGATAACATAGTAATTTTTTAACTTTGCTTCTCTTCTTGTAGTTTAGTTTAAAGTATTTTAAACGCTTGATAAGAGAATATACTACAACAGTTAAAAAATAAATAAATTTTATTTTGGAGGTCTTAGTATGATTGAGAAACTGGGGACTAAAGAAGTTGTTTTTGAAGGTAAATCTCTCAAGATGTGTGACAGAATGCTAGAGCAAAAGATTAACCCATACCAATATCACACCGGCATTAAATTAACAAGACAGTTAATTGAGCAGGGGATAAAAACATATGGTGATTTACCTCACAATTTAGCTGAGTTAGAAAAAATAGATGGAGTAACATTGTGGAAAATAGGAACCATGTTTCAGGGTATGGTTACACTTAATAAGAACTTAAGAGACCAAATATATTACGACCATGGCACCCTTGAAAATGAAATTGTAGCTTTTGATCACTGGCTTTTTACAGAATCTCATTTGGAACCAAGCAGGCTTGATCCAAGATATATAATTCTCAATAAAGAAAAATACTTAGGTTTTCTTGAAAAAAGAAAAATTACATTAAAATTGCTAGGCGAATTAATAGGAGTAACTCCAGAACGAGCAAGACAAATTCTAAGGTCTGGCGACCGCAAACTTAGAAAGTACACTCCAAAGTACTTTCCTCGATTAACCCAAGCAATGATGGAGCCTATAGAAGCTTCTATTATAGGAGAACCTTTTATGCACTATTTGCTACTGAGAGTTTTTAATCATTTAAAATAATAGTGTTGATCCCATAGCGTCATATCTTCACATATTGAAACGAAAGTTATGGTAAGAGGTGAAACCCCATACCAAATACATAAGCAAATATTAATTAACACAAAGCTTTAATATTTTGAGCTCATTAAATGTGATTTTAATTCCTATCTGAACTAGATAGTTTTTCCGATCATGGTAAAGCTTATTGAGTATCTCTAATCTCAGCTCATCTTTACCATGATGTATAAAATAGTGAAAGCCTTAAAACATCACATCTAATTAAACCCCATATTTGTACTGGAATTAATGATGTGCTTCCACAAAAGGTTTTCCTGTCCGTTTCGAAATGAAGGTAGGAATACTATCTTCGTAAGCACAATGGTATGAGAGTCCCTCACCTCAAATTTATAGCAGAGAAATTGTCTTTACTTCCCAAGGATAATATCCGTGAATTATATTTTTACTACCTATATAGGGGGGAATTTAGTGACATTTTAAGTTATTTATAGTAATATGTAAGTATAGACATTGAGTTGACTTACATGTCAGTTGGTGGTAAAATACCTGAATTTATGAGGAGGTTGATAGGATGAGCTTCTTGACGAAAGCTAAATACTTGAATGCAACCGATGTAGCTCGTTATTTTTTACATCTGTCTAGTCTGAATAATATTAAGGTTACCCCTCTGAAATTGCAGAAACTTGTATATTTTGCGCAGGCTTGGCATTTGGCAATAAAAGAAAAAGAATTATTTAAAGATAAGATTGAGGCTTGGACACATGGACCTGTAGTACCTTCTTTGTATCAAGAATATAAGTCATACGGTTTTGGAACTATTACTCCCCTACACGATATAGATTCTGATAAATATAAAGATGAAGAAGAAGAAACTTTTAATTTAGTTTGGGAATTGTATGGAGAAATGGATGGGAAAGCATTAGAAAATATTACTCATTCAGAAGATCCTTGGATAAAAGCAAGGGAAGGATTATCGTTAAATGATCCATCAAATAATGAAATAACTACTGTCTCATTAAAAGATTATTTTAAGGAATATATGAATTAAGTAGCAGAGATTTCATAATCTCTGCTATTATTTATGTAGAGGTGGTAAATTTGATCTGGGTACTAATTAGTATGGTCTTTTTAATTATTTTGGTTAAAAAAAGTAGGTATTTAAATAGAATTATAAATAGTAAGTTTAACAAGTTTTATCAATTAAAAATGAGCAATATTATTGATCCAATATATAATATATTGAATGTATGCAAAGCTAAACTTTTTGTTTTATGTGAAAAATTCAATAATTTATTAAAGAGTATAGTTATACTATTCCTTACATTTACAGGGGTATTTTGGATACTATATTTCGTGTTGCCAAGTAATTTTAACGGTATAAATATACTTGGTTACTTTAATTTTAATTATTTAATTTTAAACAGTATACTTACAACGGTTCTCACAGTATTAGGAGTAATTATATCTATAAGTATTACGCTATTATTGTTCACTTATAGACAATACTCATCCTTTGCACTCTCGATAAATAATATTGTTTCTAGAGCTAGAATGCCTATCTTGTTTTTCTTTATAACAGGACAATGCATAGCCTATCTTGCTCTTATTACTTTTGAGTTTCCAACTAAAATAAATAATACATATATAGAACAATACTATATAAATAATATAGCGAGGTTCGATGTAGCTATAATTTTAATCGTAATAGTGATTTTTTTAACTTTTAGATTATTTAAAAATTTAATTCTAGAATCTAATGTAATAAGTAATGTCAGATCTTTAAGTGTGCAGATAGATTCGCAACATAAAAGGATCATTTTTTATAATAATAAGAATATGAAAAAATTAATGGGCGTATATGAAAATGTACGTTTTTCATTAGAGGGTTTTTTTCAATTGCTTATAATTTTAGGGAAAAATAATATGGATACAGAGTTAGACAAAGAGCTTAAAAAATGGATAGGAAATAGGGTGTCTTATATATTAAATGATCCTATCCATCCTATTTTTAATAAAAAACAAGTACTAGTTCATTTGCTAGAAGTTCACTCATTTGTTTTCGTTAATTATTATAAAGATATCTTAAATCAACATATGTATTTAGTGTTAGAATTGTACAACAAAGATAAAATTGATTTAGCTAATAGCGTGTTAGCCGAGTATTTTAACTTGTTACCTAGTATAGATCCTAAAACGGAAAGCAAAGAAATAAGGTCAGAGCTAAAACAGTTGAGAGGTGATTATTTCACTTCATTAGATCAGTTGGCTGTTTATTTGTATCAAAAAAAAAGGTATTCACTTAGTTACTTTCTAAATGAAATAATAGAGAAAATTAGTTTGGGTAGAGTTAAGAAAAAAGAAAATAACGGATACTTTAGTATAGTTTCAACTATATTACAACTAGCAGTTGAAAATAAAGATCTTAAAACTACCATTGATATTTCTCATGTACTAGCAAGGAAAGCAAATACGGCGATTGATGAGGACGAGGAAGTTCAGACTGGTTTTAGAGAGAAATACAATATTAAAAGCGCATTTAAGAGAATAGAAAGCAAAAGTGTTATTGAAAGTAAAAAATCAAGCGTTTTGATTATGCTTCAAGGATTACTAAAAAGTATTGAAATATCAAATCATGAAACTGTTGGTTTTTTTATAAAGTTCTTGTCAAATAATATTGAACCAAAAATAATTGAGCCTGCTATTAACGAATTCATTAATCATATAAACAATGGAATAGCAATAGAATATTATGATGAGTTTGTAAGAGAAGGTACAAAACTAAAATACACTTTTGATTACAATCAAAATACAAAAGAGTATTGTTTGAAAAAGATGATCTTACTACTATATAGCCAGAACATGCACATTATCGAAAATAAAATTAATTTGAATTATGAAAAAGCAATTGCAATAAATACTGAACCTTTACGTATAGATAATAGATATTTGAAGCATCTAATTAATAGAATTGTTTCATGCAGTGAATATTATGCGTTGAATTGTTTAGACGATCGCATATTTATGGACGGCATTTATAGGGATCTGACTTATAAAAACTTGGTGGATTTAGGAAAATCATAAACTTAATTTTTACTCATTCTAGTAACAGTAAAATGAGTTGCCTCTTTTGAATTGCCCAAAGAACTGTTATTTAATTTACTTGAGCACCGAAAGGTTGAAAGGTCTTATACAGCAACTGTTATCCAATAACTTAAAAGAATTGAAGTTACAAGAGATAAAGAGGTTATGTTAATTGTTTAAATGAAAGAGTTTGCCAAATCATTTGATGGGAAAAGACCTAAAATTCTGGTCAGCGATTTTAATACTTAAATCTTATCGTATTTTAAGGATAAAGGATGGATAACGAATTACTATGAAGATGATAAAATAGAGGGGTATTACTGAGCAATTGGTAAAACTCGCAAATATTTATAAAGTATCTTTTCTATTGCCCGCCAGCATTATATTATTGTTTTTCACCCACTTTTCACCCACTTTTTTAGAAGTCAGGAATAATTGAGTGATGTGATAAAACTTTAAATCCCTTATGCAGTAAGCCATACATAACGCTACCTAACTGAGTGTTATGGTAGGTATGAAAGAGCGTAAGAAATACGGACTTAAAGGCGCACGTCGTGCTCCTCAGTTTTCAAAGCGTTAATATCCCTTTTATATCAAGGGTTCAACCCTCTTTGCTCATTGCGAGTAATGAGGGTTTTTTTTTTGTTTCAGAAGAAATGCCGAAAAACAGGGATTTAATCTTTTCTTTATAGATAATAAAGTATAGAT
Organism: Salipaludibacillus neizhouensis; assembly: GCF_002886185.1. GTDB lineage: Bacteria > Bacillota > Bacilli > Bacillales > Salisediminibacteriaceae > Salipaludibacillus > Salipaludibacillus neizhouensis. The sequence continues at coordinate 221,209 of NZ_KZ614147.1, read as the reverse complement.
TCAGACCGTTTTTTTTTGTACTAGAAAAGATTAGCTGATCTAGTAAAAAACACATTTGTATTTAGAATTTCACCCTTCATTCATATTCATTAGCAAGAGGAAACGAAAACGATTATCGCAGTTAAATATAAAAACAAGCAAGCTACTATTGGTAGCTTGCTTGTTTTACGCGATTATCCCAGGTTTTTGTGTGGATGGTTTAATGTATTTTGTTAACAATTTTCGTGAGATTGGACCAACAATTAGTAACTGCGCTGGGAAAGCTACGATAAAGTTTAGACCAACAATTTTAAGGTAGGCTGTGAAAATAGAACCCTCCACTCCTGACATGAACGACATTAAAATAAGGCCGTATCCTGACATAATAAGAACCATCATCGGGACCATGCAGACAGACATCGCCAAAATAAAGTTGAGTTTTTTCGATTTATCGTAAGGTAATGATAATGCAATTTTACGCGCTTGCGGTTCGACTATTGATTCTACGATAAAAGCGATGATAAACGTAATGACAAATTGAATCACTAAACTTCCTATCGTAGCCGATGAAAATTCACCGTGTAAAGCTGTGTTATAAGCAGACATAATTAGTACCATTCCGAAACACATAAAAAGTCCAAAAATGATCCCTTCTTTTTTATTGCTAGGCAAGTATAAACATCCTTTCTTTTTAGAACATAGATGTAATTATATATCCCTAGATTTTTTTTCATAAGTGACGTTTTTGTGAACCTTTTCCGAAAAAAGTATCGCTCTTTTTTGATTTTTTTCTTGACTTATTTGAATTTTCTTCTTATTCACCTTGCTATATGGTTAAGAAAGATGTAATATAATTAATGAATACGCTTACTATTCGGAATATTTATAAATATCAAAAAGTTATAGCGTTCTAAGGGCGGTGTGAAGTGATTCAAATCATATTAAATAATACTCCTTGTAGACTATTTATAGAATTACATATTAGTTAATAAATATATTAATTAACTATATTAGTATTTACCGTTAAGGGGGTGGTTTTATCGAGGCATGATAAAAATCCTGTTACTACTTACCGAAGATGAAAACCAAGCACTATATTTAAAGGAGGAGATAAACTTGAAAAGAAAAAAGTCATTGATCGTTTTAATGATACTTGGTATTTTACTTTCAGTTGGTTCACCAGCTTCCGCCGCATTTTGGGAGATGAATGGTAATACGTTTACTCATGATCCTACTTTAATTAAAGAAGATAACTATTGGTACCAGTTTTATACAGGGGAAGGTTTGAAAGTTTCGCAAGCAGGTGACAATATGAATTGGCGGGAAGTCCCTCAAATATTCCCAGAGCCTTTGTCTTGGTGGAGTGATTATGTTCCTAACCAAAACTATAATGACGTCTGGGCACCTGACATTCAGTACTATAACGGGAAGTATTGGCTATATTATAGTGTGTCAGAGTTTGGTGAAAATACATCTGCAATTGGTCTCATGTCAGCCGATCGGATTGATGCAGGGAATTGGCGAGACGAAGGAATGGTGATTAATTCTTCATCTAGCGACAATTTCAACGCACTGGATCCAAATTTGGTAATAGATGAGAATGGTGAACCTTGGCTAGCTTTTGGGTCCTTTTGGAGCGGATTGAAAGTGACAAAGCTAGACCCTGCGACAATGAAGCCGAACGGCGGTGCCTATCATTCGATAGCAGCAAGGCCTAATAATAACGATGCAATTGAAAATCCTAATATTACCTACAAAGACGGTTACTATTACTTATTCACTTCCATTGACAAGTGTTGTGATGGTGTAAATAGCACATATAAAATCACTGTTGGACGTTCAGAAAACATTACTGGCCCTTATTATGATAAGAACGGTGTCAACATGCTTTATGGCGGAGGTACTATTTTTGATGGGGGAAATGAACGTTTTCCAGGCGTAGGTGGTCAATTTGTTTATAATAATAACATATTTGTCAGACACGCCTATGATGCGGATGACAATGGTGTTCCAAAACTATTAATAAATGATTTATACTGGGATAATCAGGGTTGGCCGAGATATTAACTTTATAGAAGGACATTGCTAAAAGCGTAAATGATTATTGGTACTTATAAAATAAGGCAAGTTTTATGAGATAAAACAGAGCAGGTTTGCTCGTTCTCAATGGTGGAACAGTCTTATTGAACAGAAGGTGTCCGAAAAGGTTAAAAACCTTATGAGACAAAATGCAATGGACGAATTCGTTCCATTTGTTTAAATTCCGCTATGAGAATCCTTATAGTTGGTGCGGAGCGAACGAAGTAATTGCCATGTTTCATTCAGAAAGAAGCTGACTTTTTAGACAGCTTCTTTCTTTGTATTAAGATTTTGCTTTAGAAGTTGAGATTATTTCGATTTCTATTCATTATTTTCCTTTAACCGCAATTCAATGCGTCTTATTTTCCCTGAACTAGTTTTTGGAAGCTCATGAGTAAAAGTTACTTTTCTTGGATATTTATATGGTGCTGTCAGCGTTTTGACGTGGTTTTGAATGTCAGTAACGAGTTCGTCCGATTCCTGACCGGGGTCTTTCAGCACAACAAACGCTTTAACGATATTACCTCTTACCTCATCGGGGCTTGCAATGACGGCACACTCTTTCACAGCTGAATGCTTCATAATGGCATCCTCGACTTCAAAAGGTCCAATTGTATAACCAGAGCTTACGATAATATCGTCGGAGCGACCTTCAAACCAAAAGTATCCGTCAGAATCTTTTTTAGCTTGATCCCCGGTTATGTACCAATCGCCTCGATAAGCCATAGAAGTTCGCTCGGGATCCTTGTAGTATTCCTTGAATAATGCCGGCGTGCTTTTATGGAGGGCAATATCTCCTTGTTCGCCAATTTTCACAGGCAAGCCACCTTCATCAATAATCTCTACTCTGTTCCCAGGTGTAGGTATCCCCATGGATCCAGGTTTAATTTCCATTCCGATCATTGTACCTACTAGCAAGGTACTTTCCGTTTGGCCATAACCGTCTCTTACATTGACATTGAAATGGTGCTTAAACGTTTCAATGACCTGTCTGTTCAACGGTTCTCCGGCTGAAACGGTACTTCGAAGGTAGGGTAACTGGTAATCATCAAGGTTATCCAGCTTAGCCATAAACCGGTATTCCGTTGGCGTGCAGCATAAGACTTGAATCTGATGATCTTGAAGGAGTTGCAAGTAAAGTGACGGATTAAACTTGCCGTCATAAACAAAAGCAGTGGCCCCCATACCGATCGTTGATAGGAAGGGACTCCATACCCATTTCTGCCATCCCGGTGCGGCTGTTGCCCAAACAACATCACCCGGTTCAACACCAAGCCATTCTTTGGAAGCTGTTTGTAAATGGGAGTAGGCCCAACCGTGTGTATGCACAACAGCCTTTGGATTCCCTGTAGTTCCGGATGTATATGGAAGAAAGGCAGTTTCATCACGGTTAGTCGGAATGGCATCAAATGAAGAAGACTTTGGTTCTGCCAGCATGGATAAGGAATCCCAACCTGTTACATTCTCTCCAACTGAACACTTCAAACGGAGGGAAGGCATTGTTTCTTGAATGGCATCTACTTCTGTTGTAAATGCACTGTAAGCAATGACTGCTTTGGCTTCAGCATGATTGATTCGGTAGCTTAAGTCCTTTGCCCGTAGCATTTCGGAGCAAGGTATGATAATCAAACCTGCCTTAATGCATGCTAGATAAATAAAATAAGTTTCCGGCAATCTTGGGAAGATTAACAGGACCCGATCTCCTTTTTCAAGACCTTGGCTAATTAATGCATTAGCAAATTTATTCATCTGCTCGATCATTTCCGCATATGTAATGTTTCGAGAGTCCCCTTCGTCATTGAGCCACTTAATGGCAAGACGTTCAGACCTAGAATTATGATTTTCGATTTCCTGTGCTAAGTTATACATTTCTGGAGCAACTAAATCTTGCATGTCTAAATTCCCCTCTTCCAAATATCATAATAGGTAACTAACTTATCCATCCATTATACAGAAAATCAACATACAAAAGAATTAATACGATTTTGAAAAATGGGAAAGTGTTTACGAACCAAATCGTGTAACTGAAAGGTGATTTTGCGTAGAGTCGATATCTTTTGAAAGTACTCAAAGAAGCGAGGCATGACTCACCTTTGTTTTAAGTAAAACAGCACCCTATTAGTACAGGCAAATTAAAAATCCTTACTTTTGATACAAAGAGCAGGGGTTGCAGCCTTCGCTTCTTCGAGTAAATTTTTTAAAAAGTCAATGTTGACAGCTATCTTTACGCCACTCGTGTCAAGGGAAACCCACCCTTAACACTTAAATGATTGTGGCGAAAGATCACGCTATATATTAAAAAAGACGATGCACGTTTTTCTTAGGAGAATTTATAAAATTGGCAGCTACCTTCACACCGCACGTATCAAGGAAAACCCACCCTTGATACTTAAAAGATAGCGGTGGAAGCTGACGCTGTACTAATAAAAGACGGCTATGCCGTTTTTCTTAGGCAAAGCGGTAATAAATGAGAAGGATTGTTGCCAAGACAAACAAAAAGTTTAAAAAGACGAATACGATTTTTTCTATAGGACTCTGATGCATGCCAATCGGTGGCTTGTAAAATGAGACGCCTTCGATGATAAATGTAATTAAAATAATATGAATCATCAGGTGTCCGATAATTTCCGTTGTTCCAAACAGCATCGTTGTCGACACGAATATAATGGTAAGTACAAGTGCTAACAAGCGGTTGAGAATCCCTACAACGAGAAGGTAACCTACGACAAATTCAATGTAGGCACTAAGAATAACGAACGTCTCCGGAGAGAAACCAAATGTTGGAACACCATGGTTTAAAATCACATCAGTAGCCATGGTAGGATAGACGAATTTTTCAACGGCAACCCAGCAAAGGGATAATCCGGTTGCCAAGTATAAAACAGGAAAACCCCAGGCTTGTAGTTTGGTACCTTGAAACAGCAAAATGAAAATGACAGCAAGGTAAAAAGCGTAATCGAGCATATGGAAGATCCCGTACTCCAAGGTTGTTATGGAAAACAAAAGTAGAAGTATGATTCCAGCTGCTCTCGTAGCAAATAAGTGTGGAATGAGCAAAAGTATAATAGCAGCCCATGGCAGGATCGTCCACATTTCGGTAGGGGCCAATAACTCCGGCGCAAACAGTCCACCTGTGAACACTTGAACGAGAATAGCGAGAGCTGCCCCATACTTAATGATCCAATAGGTGTAAGATCTAAAACTTCCTAAGCTCTGTTCAACTTTTTTTAATGGCTGATAAGCCATAATTTTTGGAACAAGCTGCGGTAAAACGGCTAATATTACTGCGGTAATAAAGGCTAAAGTGACAAATAAAGGACTAATGATTTGTTCGATGGGTGCTCTCTCGGCTTCAGCCTCTGTAAACCATTTCACGTGCGCATGCACCATCACCGAAGGTATGAAAAGTAAGAATAGAAATACATAACTGAACATTAAAAATGGATTCTTCATCTGACAGTCAACTCCTTTAGTCTAAAGCCTTTGTATTAGTGTGTGTAGGAAGTGTACATATCACTTATTAAAACTGCAATTTTATTACTCAATAAGTTAATTAACTTTCATATTTAAGTATGGACATCATTTCACTACCCTGCGTTAATCTCCTTTTCTAACTCTCATATCACTCGAAAAAAGAAGAGGAAATTATAGGATTAATAAGATAAAAGTCCCTTTAACTTAATTTATCTAAACTGTATATATATTGGTCCTTGTGGTAGTTTGATACAAGAGGCAATAAATGTGAGCGCTTCTTTCTGTAAGAGCCTGAACAAAAGCTGTAAGAGGATTAAAAAGTTAGTTAAAAACGCTAAATCATTTTTTGGAGGTTGATTATGCTTGAAAAAAATATAAAGAAACACAAAAAATTTCTCGAAACCCACCAACTATTTAGTTATAAAACGGAATTAGATGGGAGCACGTATTCCTTTATTCAATATTTCCGTTTTAATAAACCGACAGATGCCTTGGTATTAGATTACCAAGGGGCAGTTGTAGAAAGAAATCTAGCCCAAAAAGTTACTGGTATCCTATTACCCTTCAACAGCAGTTTGTTAAATGCACCAAAATTAGATTTAATGAGACAAAAAGAAGATAAACTTCCTAATGAAATGACTGAGATATTGGGTAGTGTTAAGTTGATAAATGGACTTGATGTAGAAATGCAAGAAGAAATATTACAAGTTTACAATGCATTCTCTTATCAAAAGGAAGGGCAAGAAAAATTAGATCAAATCCGAAAAGAAATGGACGTTAAAATTGAAGTCGTAAAAAAAACTAGGGTGTTGACACTCAAGATATCTCAGGATATGAATACCCTGGAAAATGAGTTTGCCAAAACAGTTTATAAACAAGCACTACTAATGGATTATACAACAAGTTCACGGGAAACCATTTTAAATTGGATTATTGAGAATAAAGAATCGTACGATGGATCTGAGTTGGAATATTTAATTAAGTCTCAAAATCTATTGAAAGATTCAGTAAATGGAAGAGTACTTAATACGCTAAAAACTTCTGTTGAAAAATTTGAAAAAGATGTGCCGCCTTTACAATATACTGAAGTTGAAGCGAGAGTGAAAGAATTTACTCTGAAAAGAAATGAGGTAGAAAGAGAAAAATACTCTCAGTACATGCAATTATTAAGGAACTAGTAATAACATAGATGATAGAGTAAAAGAATTTATTCAAAAGAGAGAGAAAGGATATGAAAACAATATTGAAAGAGATAGTGAGTTGCTTAGGAATCCTTAGCATAAGAAGGATGGTTCCTCTCCTTTTAGATGCTCTTGATCATTTTACAGTCTTTGTGGCGGGGTAGACAGGGGCCAACGGAGCAACAAAGGTGTATGCGGCTACGAGTAGCCACTTTCTTTTTCACGATTTGGTATGTCCAAGTTAAAACTAATAAGCATTTGAAATAAAAAATAGCTTATAAAGTTTATTCATTAAAACAATTAAAACAGAAACCCCCGATTTCAATAAATCGGGGGTTTCTGTTTTCCTAAACTCCAACAGGAGCTAAGGTTTTCGTATTTTGTTCTGCAGCTGCGAGACCGGCTTTATTAATGAAGTTAAACGGTTGATTAAAGTGTGGTTGGAAAAAGAAGTCCACGTAGCCGAGTTCATCAATGGTCATACCTGATTGAATACAAACACTAAGAGTATTAATAGATTGTGTGACATCTGCTTTTGAAAGAACTTGTGCGCCTAGAATGCGGTGGCTGTCCGGATCAAAACTGACTTTGAGTTGAACGTTCTCGGAAGTAGGCATGAATTCAGGACGATGATTATCATTGATTGTGATACTTTTCACATTAATAGCCATCGCTGAAGCGCTCGTTTCCGTTAGACCAGTAGAAGCCATGTTTAAGTCATAGATGTGAAGACCTGATGTTCCTTGAGTACCGACATTTTTGATGGTTGGTTCTAAAATATTACGAGCAACTAGTGTACCCATTCGAACCGCATTCGTAGCTAACGGAATATAGGCATGATCTCCGGTTGGATTGTACTTCACTGCACAGCAGTCTCCGGCAGAGAAAATGTTGGGATCACTGGTTTGCATAAAGTCATTTACTTTAATCGCTCCGTTTGGAAGCATATCGACTTTTCCTGTAAGCAGTCCTGTATTAGGTTTGAATCCAACGCAGAGGATGACGAGGTCTGTTTGAACGCGTCCTGTGCTAGTGACGACCGCTTCAACTTTGCCATTCCCTTCGAACTTCTCAACAGATTCACCGAGTCTCAATTCAATCCCTCGTGAACGGAAATCTGCTTCCACCGGATCTGTGAATTCTTGATCAAGATATTTGTTGAGTATCCGGTCTACGCCATCGATAAGAGTCACTTTTTTGCCAGACTTTTCAAAGGCTTCGACGAGTTCGACGCCAATATAGCCAGCGCCGACAACCGTGATATGTTCGGCTTCTTTACTTTTTTCAATGATTGTATTTGATTGCACGTAATTTTTTGCTAACAATACGTTCTCAAGATTGACGCCATCAAGAGGCGGAATTACCGGCCAAGAGCCTGTTGTGAACACGAGTTTGTCATAACGATCATAGACCGTTTCATTTGTAAGCAAGTTGAGTGCTTCGATTGTCTGTTTCTCTGTGTCTATTTCTTTCACTTCGTGTTGCATGTTGACTTGAATCCCGAGTTTACGTAGCTCCTCTGGTGAAGAATAGAACAAGCTTTGTGCATTTTCTACTACTCCTCCGACATAAAGTGCAAGTCCACAAGATAAAAAGGAAACATTGTCATTTCGTTCATATACGGTAATCTGGGCTTCTGGATAAAGAGTAGCCATATTTTTTAAAGCGGCAGTGCCAGCGTGTGTGCTTCCAATAACTGCGATTCTCATAAAATAATTCCTCCTATTATTTCACTTGTGATTAATTTCACATATTAACTATAAACATAGTTTAAACCGTAATTAAAAAAAGCGCAACCCCTTTTGCTCACATTTTCACAAAATTTTTAAACTTAATAAATCAGCCCTAAGACTTAGATGGAAAACAGTCTGCCGCCGGTTCATGGAGTGAAGTACGGAAGCTATGATTAAGTTAGATAAAAAGTATAGGGAGGCTAATTCATGACGCAGGCACTCTTTGAAATAGAAATGGTATCGAAGACTTATAAGAATGGGACGGTGAGGGCAAACGAAGATATTTCATTTGTGATTAATAAAGGGGAAATTCTTGGACTTCTCGGACCAAATGGAGCGGGTAAGTCAACGTTAATTAAGCAAATCGTTGCCCATGTAAAGCCAACAAGTGGAGAGGTTCGTTATGAGGGGAAAAGCGTCCTCAAACAACTGAAACAGATAGCGAAAGATGTTGCTTACTACTCACAGGAACCGAACTCGCTTACGAGTCTCAAAGTGAGAGAAGCGATTTATTTCACAGGACGTTTGAGAGGAATGAAGAGAAAAGCGGCGAAGGATGAGACGGAAACGTTGATAGAAGAACTGGAGCTAACAGAAGTGGCAAATAAACAACTTAAGAATCTTTCTGGCGGACAGAAACGGCTAACTGGACTTGGAACAACACTCATCGGTAATGCAAAAGTATACATTTTTGATGAACCTACAAATGAACTTGATCCAAAAAAACGAAGACTCGTGTGGGACATTATCCAAAAGCGGAACCGAGACGGTGCGACGGTGATTCTGGTGACTCATAATATTTTGGAGGCGGAGCAAGTCGTGGATCGTGTAGCGGTTGTTAACCATGGTCGACTACTAGCTATTAATCATGTAGGAGAGCTCAAAGATGAAGTGGATCAACGTCTCAAATGTGAGGTTACAACTAAAAGGTCTTTCGATAATGAGCTTCTTGAAAAACTAAAAAAATGGGGTACGGCCACAACGGTATCAGACCAACGTTTTCGACTGTTAATTTCAAAAGAAGATGCACCTAGTATGCTCACTTACTTAAATCAGACATACGGGAATTCCGTTCTCAACTATTCCATTGTGCCTCCTAGCTTAGAGGACGTGTATTTTCATATTGACAGGGACCAAGAATTAGAAACGAAAGAAGAGGTGAAGTCGCATGCAGCAGCCATCGATTCATGAACGATATGAATCTTCGACGTTAAAACAGTTGTCTGTAGAAGTGTGGATCTTACTTCGCATCCAATTTTCAATTATCTGTGAGCAATGGGCATTAATATTTATTCTTGCTTCTTTATTTCCTTTCACCACACTCATGTTTTTACATTTTTTCACAGTGAAACCGACAGATGAAATGAGATCCGTATTATTACCGGAAATATGCTCTTTGCGCTCATTATTATGGGTATGAACTTGATGGCTCAAGACATCTCCTGGCAAAAGCATCAAGGTCACTTTACTTTTTACGCGTCATTGCCAATTGAAAAGGTGAACTTTGTTTTTGCGAATCTCCTTCGGGGGATGATGATGAGTTTTCCTTCGTTTGTTATTATGGCATTTGTTGGACAATGGGTATACGGCATCCAGTTTATTTTTAGTTTATGGCTTATTCCACTCGTTGTGTTGACGATTCTAAGCGTAGTAGGAGTTGGCGTGTTTCTTGGATTTTGGTCACCAAATGTGCAGCTTACGAATCTCCTTGTGCAAGGATTGATGATGATTGTCAGTTTTATGACACCTATCCTTGTTGACATGGCAAAGCTTCCAGTTGTCCTTCAAGGGTTCTCTTATTTGGTGCCAACAACGTATGCGGCGGAAGCTCTTCGTGAGATGCTATCGATTGGGTTTACTACAAATGTCGGAAAAAATATGCTTATCCTTCTCGCTTATACAGTCATTTCTTACACGTTGATTTTGAAAAAAATTCATTGGCGCGGGGAGGGATAACCGCTAAACTAAAGGAAGAATACTAGTTTTTATCTGATGGTAGGCGAAGAAGAAACGAGGGAGCAAGGATGAATAAATTATTTGGGATGCTGTTACTGGCACTCGGTATTCTATATTTATTAAATAATACAGGAGTTATCGATGCGAGTTTCGGGGAAATGTTTTCCACCTACTGGCCTTTAATCATTGTCATTTTTGGGTTAAAAAAGACAATGGAAGGCTTGTGGGAAACCATTCAATCTGCGAAACGCGACAGCTGGCGATTCAGTAAATTGTTTTGGGGACTCATCATCACTGCAGCAGGAATGATTCTTCTCGGGAATCGCACGGGCTGGTTTTACTATACATTTGCGGACCTTTGGAGCTGGACATGGCCACTTTTAGTGATTTTTATCGGTTTTCAAATTTTGTGGAGTCGGGATAACCGCGATGAACAAATCCATTATCCTAGAAATAACAAGAATATCTCAGAAGAAAAGGAATGGGAAGACATTTGGGAAGATGATTCCCAAACTGACGCCACTGAGAAAAAGTCTAAGAGTTCAACGAAACATGCCCATCACCATGCAAAAGAAGCCAGGAATCAGGCTCGGGAATCGAGACAAAGGGAGCACCACAGTCATGGGGGGCGTGGTAAAATCCGGCAGTTTATCGGTGAAGTGAGTCTCGGAAAACGTCCTTGGAAGCTGGCTGATACAGATATTCACACGACAATTGGAAGTGTAGAAGTGGATTTGACTACAGCCATTTTAAAAGATGGCGAAAACTATTTGGATATCAATGTATGGATCGGCTCGGTCGAAGTAACAGTGCTGAAGGATATGGCTATTAAAGTCATCGTCGATGTAAATATTGGAGATGCCAACCTCTTTAATGACGGCTATTCAGGTGATTATATAAGTGATAACTTTGAGGAGGCTGAACAAAAAGTCATCCTTCATATTCGAACAAATATAGGCAGTGTGGAGGTTATGGGCGTTGACTAAAAAAACAGATGACAAGCCAAACGCTCCTAAAGAAAAGAAACTTCACGGTGTTATTTGGGACGGTCTTCGTCTGCAATTGAAAATCGCAGGAACTACTGTCCTAACTGGTTGGGTTGTTCTTTGGGTTATAGCTTTGTTTTATACTGGACCGGAAATAGGTTCCTCTCTACCTAGAAGACTTTATCTTTTTGCTTCTGATGTTGAACTCGTACTTGTCGTGATAGCTTTGGGAACGCTCTTTTATTTAATGATCAGCTTTGCTTTTTCATTTTCCTATACGAGTGAGTTGAAGCGTGCGGTAACGCATTTAATTTTTCAAATGAAACAAGTGCAGCGGGGCTCATTAGATAAGCGGATTCAGTTGAACCGGGAAGATGAGATGAAACGTCTTGCAGGAGAATTAAATGATATGACCGATGGCTATGAAAAACAAATACGCTCGATGCATCGGGTGTTAAACGAAAATGCTGCGTTAATTAGTGAGAAAGAACGGGCTGCTGGTTTAGAAGAACGAAGAAGGCTGGCCCGAGATCTACACGACGCGGTAAGTCAGCAACTGTTCGCCGTTTCCATGAGCCTTGGTGCAATTCCAAGAATGATTGAAAATGAACCTGAGAAATCCAAACAGCTTATTGGTCAGGTGGAGAAAATGATTCATGCGTCTCAACAGGAATTAAGGGCCTTAATTATGCACCTGCGTCCCATTACATTAGAAGGAAAAGGATTAAAGGAAGCCTTAAATGCTCTTTTTTCAGAAGTACAACAAAAGAACCAGCAAATCATATTTAACTGGAAGACCGATTCGCTGCCGGAACTCGATCCTGGAGTAGAAGATCAGTTGTTTCGTGTGATACAGGAAGCTTTATCAAACACCCTGAGACATGCAAAAGCAGAGACGGTGACTTTTTCAATCGATCACAGTGAACAGAAGATTCTTGTCACGATGGCTGACGACGGAACAGGGTTTGATCAGGAAGGTAAAAAAGCAGAAACGAATATCTCTTATGGATTAACGACGATGGAAGAACGAATCAAAGAGTTAGGCGGGCACTTTTCCTTGTTATCTTATCGAGACAAAGGAACGACCATTAAAATACGCGTGCCTTTGGGCGCCTAAAAAGGGAGGTCATTATGAAAAATATTCGCGTATTGATCGTTGATGATCATGAAATGGTTCGTATGGGACTAAGTACTTTTTTACAGACGGAACCAGACATTGAGGTGGTCGGAGAAGGTAAGAACGGACGGGAAGCCATCGCAAAAGCAAATGAGCTTATGCCCGACGTGATTTTAATGGATTTAATAATGGATGAAATGAATGGGGTAGAAGCAACGAAAGCCCTGGAAGGACACCTGGCCAAAATTATTGTATTAACAAGTTATTTAGACGATGAAATGCTGTTTCCTGTGATGGAAGCGGGAGCGTTCAGTTATATTTTAAAAACGACGAGTGCCAGTGGTATTGCCAATTGCATACGAAAAGCATTTAAGGGAGAGGCGACATTTGAAGGACAAGTGACACAAAGAATGTTTCATCAAATGCGCCATAAACCAAAACACGATGAGTTAACTCGCCGGGAAAAGGAAGTTTTGGCACTTGTTGGTAAAGGACAGACAAATAAAGAAATCAGCGAAAACCTACATATCGGGATTAAAACAGTGAAAACTCATGTGAGTCACATTTTAATGAAGCTAGAACTTGATGACCGTACGAAAGCAGCAATTTATGCGAATAAGCATTCATTGGTCTAGTTGCCGGGCCGAAGTATTGCCCGATGAAAGCGTCAACCGTGGAGCAAATCGGGTGTCGTGCTTTCTAAAGGGAACTTTCTTTTAGAAGATTAGCAAAGCAACCTTCTTGCATCAAAAGGAATCATTAAAGTAAACTAGTGAAAACTCGGATTGATAAGAATTGTTAAAATAACCTATCTCAATAGAAAACAAGGAGTATGATATGTATGAGTTTTAAAGCTTTTGTTATTCAAAAAGAGAATGATCACGTTTCATCCAGCATCGAAACTTGGGAAGAATCGCAGCTTTCTGAAGGGGAAGTGACGATAGCTGTTTCCTATTCAAGTGTAAATTACAAAGATGCAGTGGTTGGGAAGACAGGTCAGCTTGCTGAGTTTTTCCCATTGATTCCGGGTATAGATTTAGCAGGGAAAGTCATATCTTCCGCAGATTCTCGTTACAAAGAGGGTGACAGTGTCATTGCAACAAGTTATAAGATCGGTACTGGACAGCACGGTGGTTTTAGTGAAGTTGCGCGGGTTCCGGCTGATTGGGTTGTACCTTTACCAGAGGGCCTGACGTTAAAAGAAGCGATGTCTCTAGGTACAGCGGGTTTAACCGCTGCTCTATCTATCCAACGTTTGGAGGATAACGGGTTAACTCCTGAGGACGGACCAGTTCTAGTTGCGGGCGCGACTGGAGGAGTTGGAAGTCTTGCTGTAGCGATGTTAGCCAAAATTGGTTATGAAGTTACTGCTAGTACTGGCAAAAAAGAAGAACACGATTTTTTATATCAATTAGGTGCGAAACACGTCATCGATCGAGCGGAGATTACAGCAGAGGATAATAAACCTACTCGTAAGCAGCAGTGGGCAGGTGCTGTTGATCCAGTAGGGGGACCGATTCTTTCTTACATTCTTTCCACATTGAAACGAGGCGGATCAGTAGCTACAAGTGGTTTCACAGCTGGCGCAGAGGTAGAAACGAGTGTCCTTCCGTTTATTGGCAGAGGGGTGAACTGGCTAGGAGTTGATTCTGTAACATGTGACATGAAGCGGCGTAAACAGGCATGGAGCAGGTTAGCCACAGACCTAAAACTAGATCAGTTAAACACGATTGCTCATGAAGTTGGCCTAGAAGATTTAGACCAAGTTTTTTCACAAATGTTAGCGGGTCAAGCAAAAGGAAGAACCTTTGTGTCATTTAAATAAATTGCAAAGGGGATGTTCCGAAAGGTATTTTTGACCTTTTGAAACATCCCCTTCTTCTTATTGGTATAACTATTCTTGTATTTGTGAGAACTCATGGACCCAAACTTGCATATCAGCTTTCCATGGCATACCCGGATGGAAAGATAGGATCGAATTTTTATATTCCTCCAAAGTATCATATCCCTCTTGCACAGCAATCTCGTCTGTAACGTCACCTAAAGTTTGCTTGTACACACGTTCTACTTTAAATGATTTTCCTTCCAGCACCATGATTTCACCAGGATCAGCATATCTGCCATTTCTTCTTGTTGCGGTCTTTTTCCCTTTAAGCACCTTTTGAACATCTTCTTTTTTTGTAACCAGTAGATCGATCTCACAGGTTTTAGGTGGTAATTCATTGTTGTTAGTCACTATTTATTCCCCTCTTTTCTCTTTCCTCTATTTTATACTATTAAAGGTCAGACTGGAACATTTTCGAGGTGATTATTACTATAAAATACGAGATGATTGTAGGATTCGCTATTTTAAAGTTTTTACTAGGACTATTTATTACCAGTTGAAACTAGATTGCCGTCAGGGTCAAAGGTTTTAAGTTTTGTAATACTATGTTTTAGTTATTTGATATTGTTGTAAGATATAAAACGAAAGCAATATTCATTTGAAGGATAACTTAGGGCTAGAGTGAAATATCGATGGTACTAACTCTGATAACAATTACTCCTTATACATACTTTGAAAATGGAGTTTGACAATTATACCCCAATGAGTACAAGATAAAAGTATTGATTATAAGCATCAGTATCAAGCAAAATTTAAAGCATGACCATATAATAAAAGGGTATCACTTAAAATAGAACCTTAGAAATAAAGGACCAATGGATCAAACAGGGACTTTCATGGAATACACTACCCAAGTGGGAAATAGAATTAGTCGAGTGAAGGATTAGGTAAACAGCAACTTCGAAGATTACATTAGTGAAAAAATTGATAGGGAAGATACAGAACCTTTTAGTCAGAAGCAATTAATCTGTTAGTCAAAAGCAGATAATAAATTTTTATCAAGGAGACGATTAAATGAGAAAATCTCCATGAATTATTACAACTGAGGTTGTGTACAACTTCAATGATGAACGTGCCATTACTACTGCAAAAAATCGGAGTAATAAAAAAGAGAAAATCGTCCATTTAACATTTGATGATGGACCGAGTAAATATTTAGAAGATATTTTAGATGTTTTAGCCGCGGAGGGTGTCGTCGCACATTTCTTTTGGCAGTCGCGACTACTGCATCATCAAAGACCCTGGAAACGCGTATTAGCAGAAGGTCATATGATAGGATCTCATTCACACTCTCATCCTGATTTAACAAAATTAACGTATGAAGAACAGAAGAAACAGCTGGTCACTAGTAAAAAAATAATAGAGGAAGTCACAAAACAACCTGTACATTATTTTCGACCACCATTCGGTCAGTATAATAGTGATACGTTGGATATTGCAAGTAACCTTGAAATGGAAACGATCCTCTGGAACGTCGCTTCGTTGGATTGGACATTAAAAGACGATCCTGAAAAGATTATTCAAAACGTAAACGATTATGTTCTAGATGGATCGATTGTTCTTCTTCATGAAGTTGAGCAAACACTTTATGTACTACCGAGATTAATCAAGACGTTAAAGAAAAAAGGTTTTACCTTTTCTACAATTCGAGCATCAATGAATTAAATGAGGATGATAGTGTTTCTGAAAAACTAGGAACTTTATTGAAAAAAATCATGGGTTAAATATAGAGGATGAAGAGACGTTTAGAAAAATGGTAACAGAAAACCTACCACCACAACCAAACGCTTACCATGAAATACGCGAGACAAATATGGGGAAAACTAATCCGGAAGATGAAAAGCAACGGGAAATGGAAATTGGACCAAATCGTTGTGCAGTAAGGTAATTGTCAGATCAAATGAAATGCATAGTAAGACCCCAAAAGCCTATTTGGGCTTTTTTGGTTTCTTTTTCAAGAGATACACCAGAATTTATAAAATTAGCAGCTACCTTCACACCGCGCGTATCAAGGGAAAATCACCCTTGATACTTAAGAGATGGCGGCGGAAGCTAACGCTGTTTTTAATAAAAGACGGCTATGCCGTTTTTCTTATATATCTTAAATTAATATTAAATAATGTAAGCTAACTTACGCTCATTATAGTTTAAGGATAGGAATTTTAGGATAGATAATAGAAAAAGGAGGCGATTGGAATGAGTACATTAACGATGAAATCAATGCTGGAACAATATGTATACACTCGGGATTTAACTTTAAAAATAGTTGAGCCCTTAGAAATTGAAGATTAC
Source organism: Salipaludibacillus neizhouensis (assembly GCF_002886185.1). GTDB lineage: Bacteria > Bacillota > Bacilli > Bacillales > Salisediminibacteriaceae > Salipaludibacillus > Salipaludibacillus neizhouensis. The sequence continues at coordinate 204,527 of NZ_KZ614147.1, read as the reverse complement.
GGAATTCAAGCAAATGCTGACGTAAGTCCTCCTAAGTGGCATTTAGCACATACAACGTGGTTTTTTGAAGACTTTATTTTAATGCATTATAAGCAGGATTATCACTATTACTTAGAAGATGCACGGAAACTATTTAACTCTTATTATGAGACGTTAAGTAAGCCATTCCCCAAATCAAAACGAGGACTGGTGTCCCGGCCAACCGTGAAAGAGATTATGGAATACCGGCATGCCGTAGACAAAGAAGTTATTGCCCTTTTGTCAGAGGGGGACGATTTAGATGATGAATTTTACAAATTAATAGAACTTGGTATTAATCATGAACAACAACACCAGGAACTTTTAATCACGGATATGAAATATAACTTTTCAGAGAACCCTATACAACCAGCCTACAAGAAAGCTAGTAGCCTGAGAGAATCAAAACAAACAGTTGCACCGATAAATTGGAGCTCTTTTGAGGAAGGACTTGAAACAGTCGGTTCAAATGAGGAGCGTTTCAAGTTTGATAACGAGGAACCTGCACATAAGCATTATCTTTATCCGTTTTCGATCGCGGACAGACCAGTAACAAATGGAGAATTCATGAAGTTCATAGAAGATGGAGGTTATTCCAGTCCGGAATATTGGCTGTCAGACGGATGGGCAACGGTCGGAAAAGAACAGCTTGAAGCACCTCTTTATTGGGGAAAACATGAGGGGGCATGGTATACCTATACGTTACTTGGCTTAAAAGAAGTTAATCAATATGAGCCTGTTACACACATAAGTTTTTATGAAGCGGATGCGTATGCAAGATGGACAGGATTTCGGCTTCCAACAGAACAAGAATGGGAACACGCTTTTAAAGAGGAGAAAATAGAGGGACATTTCTTAGAGAATTTCATTTTGGACGAAGCGTCAGATCCGGAAAAAACAGTATTTGGTTCTGTGTGGGAATGGACAAAAAGTCCTTACGTAGCCTATCCCGAGAGCGCAAGGCCAGAAGGTGCCTTAGGAGAATATAATGCAAAATTCATGAGTAATCAGATGGTGTTACGGGGTGGGTCTTGTGCCACACCGCGCAATCATGTGCGCTTAACCTACCGCAACTTCTTCCATCCGGATAAGCGATGGCAGTTTTCAGGATTACGTCTTGCAAAGGATGGAAAATAACATGAAGCAAACGATGAGTCCGATTAGAGATCTTAAACCATCCCTGGCATCTTTAGAAGAGGATGTAATGAGTGGGTTGAAAAAAGACCAAAAGAGTTTACCTCCGAAGTTATTTTATGATGCAGAAGGCAGTCGATTATTTAATCAAATTACGGAGTTACCTGAGTATTATTTGACACGAGCTGAAAAGGGAATTCTTATAACCCATCAGAATGATATTGCCACATTTATAGGGAGTAGCTCCACACTGGTGGAATTAGGGTGTGGAAATGAAGAAAAAATCAGCCTCATTCTTTCTGGATTAGAAAACGTTAGTGATTATATTCCTGTAGATATTTCGTTATCAGCACTCCAAGAAACTGCGGATAAAATTAAGAACGACAATCCCCTGCTTAGCGTTCAAGGGATTCGGGCCGATTATACAGAGTCCTTATCGTTCTTATCTGGTATTTCTCAAAATAAGAAAGTCATTTCGTTCTTAGGTTCAACACTTGGAAACTTTGAAGCTGAGCCTCGAGAACTTTTTTTAAATCAATTGGCACAGGAATTAAGACTTGAGGATGGTCTTTTAATTGGAATAGATTTAAAGAAACCTAAGCGTATTTTAGAAGCGGCTTATAATGATTCAAACGGCATTACAGCTAGATTTAATAAAAATGTTTTGCAACGAATCAACAAAGAGTTAGACGCTAATTTTCAATTGAACAACTTTAGTCATCTAGCTTGTTATAACGAAGAGGACCAACGGATTGAAATGTACCTTGTTAGTGAAAGAATTCAAACAGTTGAAATTTGCGGCGAGTCATTTCATTTCCAAAAAGGGGAACGAATTCATACCGAAAACTCTTATAAATTCAGCGTTGATGAATTCGAAAAGACACTTCATCATATAGGATTGAGACTACGTAAAGTGTGGACAGACCAAGAAAATCATTTCGCTGTTACCTATGTTGAACCGTTAAATGTATAAGAGTAACTGCATGACAGACTTCTAAAAAATGAAGAAATTTTATAAATTTTCATATAAAAAAGGGATGCCTCACTAGGTTTTTAAAAACCTAGTGAGGCATCCCTTTTTTATTCATACCGCCTTGCTCCTGCATAAATATCAGAGAAAAACTCACTATTTTCAAGGTGACGGGTTGTTACGCCTGATGATTCACTGGCAATCATAAATTGATCATGACCAATATAAATTGCTGAGAGGTAGCTGCCGGAACCATCGAAAAAGAGAACATCGCCAGGTTGAAGTTCATCAAGTTCGATTTCTGTACCGCTGTCCCACTGATCATTTGCGGTATTTGGAAGCTGAATTCCTAAGCTTTCCTGATACACATAGCTGACGAAACCGGATGTATTAAAGCCTTCTTCAGGGGATGAACCACCTGATTTAAATGGTGTAGTGAGATGACGCGCAGCTTCTTGGACGACAGGCTCTTCGTCATGAAGAGAAAGGGCATCGTAACGCTGCACGCTAGTAAAAGCATCCGACCAATACTCGTTGATGTAAGAGATCTGCGTCATCGCTTCGGTTCGGCTTGCGTGAATCATAAAATCATTCCCAACATAGATTCCAGCGTGGGTAACTTCTCCATTTCCACGGTTTTCCTCTTCAAGGTCAATAGCTGAGAAAAATAACACATCCCCAGGCTGTATGTTTTCTAGATCAATTTCCTCACCAAGTTTATGCTGGTCAACGGTCACTCGAGGCAAATATACATCAGAACTTTCCCGGAACACCTGTTGAATTAAAAAGGAACAATCGAAACCGTCCAAGGTATTGCCGCCAAAAACATAGGGCGTATCCAAATACTGCATAGCATGTTCCACCGCAGGATGTTCATGATCTTCATAGGTGCTAGGATGCAGTGATTTGGCTTCTTCTTCTGTGAGCCGTTTAGCACCGATATAATTATCAGCCCAGAAGTTGCTGCCTTTAAGACTTAACGTTTCCACTCCATTAGTTTCTGAAACTGTCATAAATTCACCATGACCTAGGTATATACCACTCATAAGTGTATTTGCTTTGAAAAAAACCATATCTCCAGGATATAACTCGTCCAAGGAAATACTTTCACCTAAATCAAATTGGTGCCCGGCGATACGTGGTAATCTGATTCCTATAGACTCTTGATAGACATACTGTACAAATCCAGAAGAATTAAACCCTTCATCAGGATTAGTCCCATCTGTAAGAAAAGGAGTGTTTTCAAGGCTAAGAGCTTCAGAGAGGATGGCCTCGATATCAGGCTCAAGATCACCATACTCTTTTCCCGTAAATACGGTTCCTGACCCATTATCCAAAGACTGACTTGATTCATCTGTCCCGATGAACTCCCATGGACGAAACATAAGGATCAAGACAATAAAAAGGGCAGATGTAAATAACATAGTTATCGGGTGTTGATTTTGTTTTTTTCTATTAGAAGCCATTTAAAACACCTCTTTAGTTTACTCTTCTCGTAGTCTATCAAGGGTTTGTTATTAATGCAAAAACAAAAATGAACGGGTTAATTTCCTGTATAAAAGACCTATACTAGGAAGAGACAACATGTATAAGTATCCCGATTATAAAACGGGTATTTTGATAGAGTAGATGCAGAACTATAAACGTTACAGTGAATATTATTGACATCAACAAAAGAAGTATTATATAATTATCTCGAATTCGAGACTTTAAACAAAGGATTGGTATTGATGGAGCAACAGACAAACAAGCAAAAAGAAGAGGATGTATCGCTAAAGTTATTTGTTGTGTTATCCCGGGCATTAAAATCGATTGAAAGACGGGCTGAAGAAGACATAAAAAGCTATGGACTTAACCCAACTGAATTTGCGGTATTGGAGTTAATTTATAGTAAAGGCGATCAACCGATTCAGAAAATAGGCGAAAAGGTTTTGATTGCGAGCAGCAGTATTACGTATGTCGTGGATAAATTAGAGAAAAAGAATTATTTGGAAAGAAAATCCTGCCCAACGGACCGCCGTGTGACTCACGCAGGGATAACTGCAGAAGGAACCGAATTAATGAATGAGATCTTTCCCAAACACAGGGAGGCTATTTACGAAATATGTGGCGGATTAGACTCTAATGAAAAAGAGTTTTTGATTCACCAGCTTAAAAAATTAGGCTATCATGCGCTAAAAAAATAGTCTTTTAACATATATCTCGAATACGGAATAAATGACTTAGCAATATATAAATTAAAGGGAAATTTCGCCTACTTTAGCTTTCTAATATGGAAGAATCAATTTTACAGATCCTGTACAAATTGCCTCCGGCGGAAATCCATATGGAGTCAGAGCCAATCGAAATTCGATTGGCCCATTTTAGTTTTTTATTATAGATTGCTCTTTTATTTTCATAGTGAAACAGCTTTTTTAAACAATTGATTAAAAATAGAAGCTAAACGATTGTTTAAGTTCAAATTATAATAGCGAAAGCGAATTAATATAAGAGAAAATATTGATACAACGAGGTATTCACCTTTAAATATCGGGTATAAGATAAGAAGGAGGTGTGATATATGGCTAAAACGTATGCAGTATGGTTTCGAAGTGACTTTCGATTTGAAGACAATACGGCTCTTTACCATGCGATAGAAACAGCAAAACACGATGATGGGAAATGGATTGCTTTTTTTCATCTTGATCCAATTTTTACGTCATCGATTGATTTACACCATGATTACTTTTTTCGTACCTTGGAGGACTTTCGAAAGAGGTGTGTAGAACGAGGTATTCATTTACATATCATATACGGGAAATTAGAAGAAGCACTCCATCAACTTAGACAAGCTTTTCCGGATCTTAAAGCAGTGTTTTATAACCGAGATGAGGCAGGAGATGCTCACAGTAGAGACAAACAAGCAGAATCGTGGATGGAAGATAACGGGGTTGAATTATTTTCCTATGAGGATGCCCATATTCATGGACCACAAGAAGTGAAAAAAAAGGATGGCACGCTATATAAAGTATTCACTCCATATTTCAGAGCATGGGGCAGGCAAGAAAAACCTACTTCTTACAAATTAGATAAGGACGCTTTGAGGAGTTATTATCAAATGACTGATTCGATCGATCACGAAGGAGAAAACTATTTCGAGAAAAGTATTCTGTCAAGGTGTCTTCATGATTGGCAGGCAATTGGAGAAGGTGCCGCTCTTGAACGGCTTGAGAGCTTTGCGGACACTCGGCTCAACTATTATAAAGAAAACCGTGACTTTCCAAAAACGGCGGGGACAAGTCGCCTCTCGCCATTTTTGAAGACCGGAGTACTTTCCCCCCGGCTTGTATATCGAACTGCTGTGACTCGCCTGGAAACAGGAGGAGCGGGAGCAGAAACATTTATTCAGGAACTGGCATGGCGGGACTTTTACTATATGATTCATGCACATTTCCCTGAATCGAAGAATAAAGAACTTACGGAAAAGTATCAATCCATGGAATGGGAAACAAATGAAGAAAGACTCGACATGTGGAAAAAAGGCAAGACAGGATTTCCTATTGTTGATGCAGGGATGCGACAACTCAATGAACTAGGCTGGATGCACAATCGATTAAGGATGGTCACTGCTTCTTTTTTAACGAAAGATTACATGCTGGACTGGCGGTTAGGGGAGCGATATTTCCAAGGAAAATTGATTGATTACGATGCGTCATCGAATATTGGAGGCTGGCAATGGGCAGCTTCAGTTGGTACCGATGCTGTTCCTTACTTTCGTGTGTTTAATCCGACAACACAAGGAAAAAGATTTGATCCAGACGGAAGTTTTATCCGTAAATACGTAGCTGAGCTCGCGAAAGTTCCCGATCAATTTATTCACGAACCGGCGAAAATGACGGGAGATTTAAAAGAAGAAACGAAAAGTGAAAGTTACCCTGAACCAACTGTTGATCATGGACTACAACGTAAGAAAGTGATTGCTAAGTTTAAAATGATCTAGTGTTTAGTTGAATGGTCCTTTTAAGTAATTGGCCGATATCATGCTATACTAATGATAAAATTTCCAAGAGACGCAAAGGAGTTCATGATGACTAATCAACAAATTTTATTTTTAGATATTGATGGAACGATATTAACCCCCGATGACCGAATTGAAGAATCTACAAAAGAAGCAGTGAGGCAAGTTAAAAAAAGAGGAATAGAAGTTTTTCTGGCAACAGGGCGCCCACTCCACGAGATTATGGAAATTGGAGAAGAATTAAACGTGGAGTCTTTCATAGGCTACAATGGTGCGTATGCTATCCATCAAGGGAAAGACATATTAATTGAGCCGATGGATGCGGAAATCGTAGATAGCTTCTTTCAAATTATGAGAGGGAAAGAGCATGAGGCGGTATTGTACACGAATGGAAAAAACTTATTGTCTTCAGAGAAAACCGGAGCAATAAAGGATTTCGCTAAACACTTTCATTTGAAAAGTACAGAAGCCTATCATGAAAAATACAGCGATGAGATTTTAGGCATATCGCTAATGAACATTGGTAAAGAGGAGGTAGCCCTTTATGAAGAAGCTGGTGATCTTTCCTTATCACCAATCAATGTGGAGGGTTTCAAAGAACATGCATATGATGTTATTCGTGACAAGGTCAACAAGGGATTTGCCGTTCAAAAGGTTTTAGATGTTCTCGGTTTAGAGAAAGAACAGGCGATTGCCTTTGGGGATGGGATGAATGACAAAGAAATGCTTTCTTTAGTAGGTGATGGTTTTGCCATGGGTAATGCGCAACCAGAGCTTTTCCCATATGCGAAGCATAAAACTACCGATGTCACGAATTCCGGTATTTTTAATGGATTAAAGACATTGGGATTGGTGGAGTAACTCTACATCATAAAAGAAGCCCTCATCCGTGATTAAATCGGAGAGGGCTTTTCTGCGGAAAGGAAGCTATGGAAAAGGCATCCCGGTCCCTGTAAAAAACAAAGAGTTATTCAGAAGCACCTACATACTCTTTACATGATTGACTAAATCATCTGCTGAGTGGGCGACTTGATTAGAAGCTTCTGCAATTTCACGGACGGAAGTAGAAAATTGATTTAATTCTTTTTCAATAATTTCATTAAAATTACGAGTTTCACTCATTTTAGCAACAATTTCCGAAAATGAAATTTCAAGATTACCGACTGTTTTATTATTGGAGTCAATCGACTGCGTGACTTCCGTAATGAGAGAAGAGTTTCCTTCTACTTCTTTGTTCGTTTGGTTAAGTAAGTTACGGACTTTTTCAACGGATTCTTTCGTTTGCTCCGATAATTTTCGAACCTCGTCAGCAACGACGGCAAATCCTTTTCCATGTTCACCGGATCTGGCAGCCTCGATTGCTGCATTTAATGCAAGCAAATTCGTTTCATCAGCAATACCTTGAACGATTTGAACAATTCCTTGCACTTCCTTGAAGATACTAACAAGTGACTTCATATTTATTCTCATTTTATCAACAGAATCAGTGACTTGAATCATCAATCCTTTTAGTTCATCCAATTCCTGTTTGCCTTCGATCGCTTTGGCTTCAGAATCTACAGCAAATTGAGTTCCGTCTTGCGACTTTTTAACAATGTCCGCAACCTGTTGATTCACTTCATCAACTGTGGCACTCGTCTCTTCAGAAATAGCACTAAGTTCTTCAGAAGTAGACATGACTACCGTTTGAATTTGCTGATTAAGCTTTTCTTGGCTTTCTCGAATGCGGTCATTTTCTTTATCAAATGCTTCTAAAACAATCTGCTGTTCCAAACCTATTATTTTCGAAACTGCCTGAACGCATAAAGCTACATCTTCCGCATGTTTATAGTGATTATGAACCATTTAAATATCTCTAGTTGAAGACCTTGATAAGCACACATATACCATTTTTGTTCCAAGCCAATTCGAACTTGTGTGTGGGCAACCGTGAACCGTTTCGCAATAAACGTTTCATCAATAACACCATTAAACATTTCAACGAGGTGGATGATGAGTGTTTTTTTTAATCTTTCTATGGAGCTATGGTCATTAATTATTTCCAACAATATCGGTGAATGAGCAATGTTATCGTAAAAAGTTGATACTAAAAACTCAATATTAGGTGAGATTAATTCGTCTTTTAATATCTTTAATATCTTTATATCTTGATCTTCAATATTGTTCATAAGTATTTGTTTCTTTAGATCACTGTGATCTCCCACGTCTATTGGTAGGACATTAACCTCTGCTAATTTTTTCGAAATGACTGACTCCGTTTTTCTTGCGCCTCTTTCTATTCCAAACATAAAAATTCCCCACCCATGGTTATGTTAGTTCTATAGTTCTATATAACTAATACCATGGATAGAAAGAGTGTGCGAGGGGAATTTATACATATTAATATTATTTCCCGTTAAAAAAGATATATGCTAAAAGATGAAGTGAGAAATTATAATTTTACACAAATTTATTATACGGTTTATTAATCTTACCCTAAAGAAATCATGTTCCTTGAATGGGATATATTTGCCCTTATGAAAATCGCTAATAAATGAACAATAAGAAGGAATTAAGGCGAAATTCAAAGGGGAAGCGATAATAATGAATGTCATATTTACATTAGGAGAGCGGCGGAAAGAAAAGCAGTGGAAGTACCAACGCGGGATGTTACGCTCGCTTTCCATTACTGATATGAAAAAAGATGTCCAAAGACGGTTTTTCGCTCATGAAGTGGAAGAGACAGTCTCAAGGTTATATTTATCCGATTTATGCCTTGATATGGGAATTGATGCTTATTTATTAGGAGCGGAATATGCTCGATTTGGTCACTATGGGGAATCAGAATTTTCGGCGATGCAACGATGCAGAGAAGAAATTCAAGCAGTCATTGATCAGACAGTTGCTCAATTCACAGCATGGTTAAAATTAGATGATGCACAGGAATCACTTTACAAAGAAGTGTCTACAGGTTATATCCATGAATGGTGGCGTCAAGGATTCACTGAAGGGAAGAAAAAATACTCCATGCGATTACATTAAATAGAAAAGAGGATGTCTAAAGATTGGAGAAATGCCTTTTAAAAGAGATAAGAATGTATAAGTTGACAGCTATCTTTACGCCACGCGTGTCCTTCTTTCGAGTAGCACCTACACGCACTACGCAGGTGCTACTTGGGGGTGGCGAAAGATCGTGCTGTATTTAATAAAAGACGCTATGCGTTTTTCCTGAAAAAACACACTCATATTTTTACCCTTGTCCCATATATATATTACATGTGGGGAGGGACGGACTTTATGAAAAGTAAGATTGGCATTATTTTGATAGCCGGTATATTTGCAATACTTTTAGCAATCGGACCATTATTTTTAAAAACTGAGGACTCCATGAGCTGGAGCTTGCCACTTTCGGGAAAAATTATAATTTTAGATGCAGGTCATGGTGGAATCGATGGAGGCGCAACCTCAGCAAGTGGATTGCTTGAAAAGGATATAAGTCTAGAATTGGTATTGAAACTCCGGGATTACCTTCAGGAGGCAGGGGCATTTGTGATTTTAACCCGGGAAGAGGACCGTGATTTAGCACAGGTAGATACCGCTAAAGTTCGCTCCAGAAAAGTAGAGGACCTTAAAGAACGGGTAAGAATGATTAATACGTCCAATGCCGACTTTTATCTTAGTATACACCTTAATGCGATTGGTGCTTCGCAATGGCGAGGTGCTCAATCATTTTATAATCGGGCTATTGAAAACAGTGATATCTTGGCAAAACACGTTCAGCAGGAAATGGTACGTAATTTAGAAAACACAACTAGAAAAGCGAAGCCAATTCACAATGTATATCTTCTTCAACACGCGGAAATACCGGGCACTCTAGTGGAGATAGGTTTTTTATCAAATCCTAATGAGGCTGAGGAGCTAAGTACGGAGAAATACCAGCAAAAAGTAGCTGCTTCTATCTATGAAGGTGTTCTTCGCTATGCAGGGAACGAACGACTCCCTGAAGGGGCAGAGGAGTAAACCTGAGACTGTATGTGTTCATACATCCTCGTTCATACTATGCCAAGGGATTCGTTTCAAGAAAACGAATGGCTATATATGTTATAATTGTATACGAAGTGTGAACGAATACATACTTGATCATATATAAAAGGATGGTGCGCCCTATGTTAACAGAAGAGCAAGTCCTGAAAGCGTTAGAGACGGTTCAAGATCCGCATTTAAATAAGACATTGATTGAATTAGGGTCTGTAAAAGAAATGAAAATTAAGGACAAATTAGTCAGTCTGAAATTAGCCATTGCAGAACCAGGAACAGCAGAGCAAATGGCTCTTCAACAGGACATTGTGAACAAAGTAAAAGAAGCAGGAGCGGAATCTGTTGGGCTGCGTTTTGAGAAATTATCGGATGAAGTCATTCAAAAGCATGGTGGAGCAGCTGAAGAAGAGGAAGAAAAATCCTTATTAAACAGTGATACTACATTTATTGCAATCACTAGTGGTAAGGGGGGCGTGGGTAAGTCCACCGTCTCTGTGAACCTTGCGACGTCACTAGCACGTGAAGGGAAAAAGGTTGGTATTATCGATGCGGACATTTATGGTTTTAGTGTTCCGGATATGATGGGCATTGAAGAGCGTCCGAAGGTTGTAGGAGAGCGCATTTATCCTGTGTCGCGTTTTGGTGTTCAGGTTATTTCCATGGGCTTTTTTGTGGAGGATAATTCCCCAATTATTTGGCGAGGTCCAATGCTTGGTAAAATGTTAAACAACTTCTTTAATGAAGTCGAGTGGGATGATTTAGACTACTTAATTCTTGACTTGCCACCGGGTACAGGAGATGTTGCTTTGGACATTCACTCCATGTTGCCACAATCAAAAGAAATTGTTGTCACAACCCCTCACGCTACAGCCGCATTTGTTGCAGCGAGAGCTGGGGCGATGGCAATCAAAACAGACCATGAAATTCTCGGTATCGTTGAGAATATGGCTTACTTTGAAAGTAAAACAACTGGAGAGAAAGAATACGTCTTTGGAAAAGGTGGAGGACCTAAGCTTGCAGAAGAGCTGCGATCAGAAGTACTTGCCCAAATTCCTTTGGGACAGCCAGTAATTGATGAAGAGGATTTTGCACCATCTGTTTATGGCGCCGACCACCCGATCGGAAAAATTTACACTGAAATGGCGCAAAAAGTTATCTCTAAAATCGGAAAGTAAATAAGAAAAACGCAAAGCGTCTTTTATTGTAAAAAAGGTATGTCATAAGGTAAATAACCTGTGACATACCTTTTTTTAGAAATTTCCTTTCAAGCGGAGGGGCTCGTCTTATGGGGTCTTTGCAGCTATTGTTTTTCCCGTAAGACCGTGCTATTACGGGCTTTTAAAAATCAAGGGTTTGGAAAGAAGTTATTTTAACCGCCATCTTCTTTTTTGGACTCACCGCCACCACCTTCACTGCTCTGTAACTCCTTTTTAGCTATTTCAGTCAAAAGTTCGTTTACTCGGGCGACAAAGAAAGGACTTTCCATGGCTTCTGTGACGACATTCATGACTTCTTTTCGATAATCCGCGCTTTTCATCAGTTCTACATAATTTTTTTCAAGTGCAGGGTCTTTAAGGATTTCCGCCATCATTTTTTGATACTCTGGATCTTTCATGAGATCCTTTAACAACTTTTCGTTTTCTTCTTGCATACTGGTTGCGAATGTTTTGGAAAACTCCGGATCTTTCATCACTTCTTGCCAATATTTTTTCCCTTCTTCAGATGCAAGTGTTGTTTGGATAGTATCTTTAATAAATTCTTGTTCCATAACTAATTCTTCTTTCACTTTTTCATCCTGAAGAATTTCTCGTACAGCCTTCTTTCCTTCCTCAGTCTGAAGCATGTCAACCATCATTTCCTTTGTTTTTTCATAATCCGGGGGTTCTTGACCAGTGTTATCGGCGCAGCCAACTATGAAAAAAGAAAGACAAAGGGTGGAAAATATAAACAGTATCGTTTTATTAATATAAAGGCGTTTCATCGACTGAATCTCCTCTCTTTTCTTGCGATTCTTCTTGTTATAATATGAGATTTTATCGATGTTTTTATACAATACTGATGTGTAAACCGAGAAAGTTTTTAATCATATAGTAAAAAACTGGCGTGATAAATACCTCTTTTGATACAATAAGACAGTATGTATATGTAGTAGGAGGAAAAGAAGTGAATTCTAGAAAAGTCGTTTATTTATTTTACACAACATTTTTAATCGGGACAGTCGCTGGTTTTATTTTCGGCTTGATTTTAGATTGGCAAACACATTTAGATGATATTACCAGCTTTGCCTTCGGTGGTCTTTTTATGTTGGCAGTTACCGCAGCTATATGGGCAGTCATTGCACAAATGGGTTTCTTTGCTTATTTAACGATTCATAGGTTTGGATTAGGGATTTTTAAGTCTTATCAACTATGGAATAAAGTTCAAATTGTAATTATTGCATTCGCTTTATTTGATTTAATGTTTTTTAGACATTACTTTTTTGCAGCAGAGGATGTGTCTTTGACTGGTTACATTATTATGCCACTCTTGCTGTTAGCATACGGGCTTCTTATAGCTTGGGTAAAAAGTAAGGAAACGGATCGATCTGCGTTTGTACCGACTGTATTTTTCATGGTGGTTGTAACTACGATTGAGTGGATACCTGCACTTAGGGAGAATGATTACGGGTTTTTGTTAACCGCAATTGTGTCTCTTTTAGCCGCAAACACATGGCAAATTCTAGTGTTGCATCGCCTTCACGATCAACCGAACGGTAAACAGCCTGGGGTAAAGAAAAAGGGACGCCCTGAAATAAATTAAAGTGAAAGCTCCGCACCCAATTATATGGGAGCGGAGCTTCTTTGCTATTTTGTCTCCTAAAACTAGAAAAACCGATGGATTACTTAATCTCTTCAGTATCAACTTTAACGCCTGTTACGAGTTGAGAAATAGAAACAAAGGAAAATCCATCATCCTTTAATTTTCTTAAAGCAATTGGTAAGGCTTCAGAAGTCTGTTCTGCGGAATCGGATGCGTGCATGAGTATAATATCTCCGTTATTAACGTCGGTGGTAACATTTTCAACGATAGCATCAACACCCGGGTTCTCCCAGTCATGGGAATGGACACTCCAATGAATGACGTCATAATTCAAGGAAGCGGCTACATCCAAGACTCGTTGATCAAAACTTCCGTTAGGAGGCCGCAAGTATTGTGGTACTGCTTCTGTTAATTCTGAGAGGACCTGATGAGCATGTTGAATATCGTTCTTTATTTGATCATCTTCCCAACGCGTGTAATGCTCGTGTCTATAACCATGACTTCCGATTTCATAGCCTGATTCTACGATAGATTCAAGTAAATCGGGATGACGTTCTGCCCAAGCCGCTGACACGAAAAAGGTGGCATACTCGACCCCTTCTTCTTCCAAGGTTTCAAGTATAGGGCTTAATTGTTCTTCACCCCAGCTGATATCAAACGTGAGTGCTAACTCTGGTCTTTCGGCTTCCACGCGGTGAATAGCAACAGGATCGTCGTCTGGCGAAAAAACAGGAAGAAACGGCGCTTCCACATATAAAATTCCCGCTGTAAAAAAGGCCGCTAATCCAATAATCATATATCTTTTCACCGTTTTAACATTCCAAATCCAAATAAAATTCATTATGCTCTCTCCCCCTTGTCCATCCTTTATTCCATATGTATTCACTGGACAGGCGTTTATGTTAATTGTTGTTAATAAAGTTCTAAGTTAAAAATATTATCGGGAATTTAGTTAAAGCTCTTGCAATTTTTTCTTATAAATAGTAAGATAGCAATTGTCTCACTAATGAGGAGTCTTTCATTAGCGAACAGAGTTTAGTGACGATCGCGGAGAGGTCACACCCGTTCCCATGCCGAACACGGAAGTTAAGCTCTCCAGCGCCGATGATAGTTGGGGGTTTCCCCCTGTGAAAGTAGGACGTCGCTAAGCTCGATTTATTTTTTATGTATATAAAAGTATATGTGTGTACATAATAGTATAGGTGTCTCAAAGTGACGAAGAGATTCGCTGCTTATTGAGAATCATCCATTATTCCACAGTAGCTCAGTGGTAGAGCTATCGGCTGTTAACCGATCGGTCGTAGGTTCGAATCCTACCTGTGGAGCCATGCTTCCTTAGCTCAGCTGGTAGAGCGCAGCCATGGTAAGGCTGAGGTCAGCGGTTCAAGCCCGCTAGGAAGCTCCACGAGTACCATAGTAGAAGAAGTCTTAATTACATAAAAAACTATAAGCCATGTTTCCTGAATAATTAGGATACATGGTTTTTTGTATCTGTGTATCGTGAGGGGAATTCTCACTATGGACAAGGAAAACTAATAAAGATGTCGAAAAAAATAAGTTTTTGTAAAATAATAGTTGCACAGTTACTCAAAGTTTGATATTATCAATTTTGGCAATACGTTGTTATGTACAACAATTTATTAATTCATAGATCGAATAGCATATTCAATCAAACTAGATGGCCCGTTGGTCAAGCGGTTAAGACACCGCCCTTTCACGGCGGTATCACGGGTTCGAATCCCGTACGGGTCACCAAATTTTTTTCGAATCGCATAATTGTCGAAGAGTTTTTTCTACATAGGGAATAATTTTTTTGGGAGAAGGGTATCGTAATTATTACAGCTTCACCTAATAACTTTTTGCTACATTCAAGAAAGTAATTATTAAATGTAATGATAGGGCTATAGCCAAGCGGTAAGGCATCGGATTTTGATTCCGTGACCCGCAGGTTCGAATCCTGCTAGCCCTGCCATATTTTAAATTAACAGGACCTATATATAGAAGTAATTGAAGAAAGAAAGAGCCGGAGTGTACATAAGTACATGAGAAGTGAACGAAAGCAGTTGACGAAGAAGATTCACCGCTTATTGACAATCACACACGTAGAGAGCCATTAGCTCAGCTGGTAGAGCATCTGACTTTTAATCAGAGGGTCGAAGGTTCGAGTCCTTCATGGCTCACCACTTTTATAAATAATTTAAAAACACTAATAACCATGACATCATACATTACTAACTAACTGATTACCTCCAAATTGATATAATGGAGGTTTTTTTGTTAGGTGAATTTTAAATTTAAATGCTATGTACAATCGCACAGACGAACAGGGTCTATCCATTTTGTCTTGTAGAAAATCAAAGATCTAGTGACTTTTTTCAACAAAAAATATCAAATATGTGTAAATTTGGACTCTTTTTCATTTAAGTTACGTTTCCCCTCCTAAATAATGTTAAAATTAAAAATGTAAATGAAATGAAACCTTTCATTGGTGGTATGCGTATAGAAGGTAACCGCAGTGAAGCGGAGGGTAGCAGCATGGACATTATTGTAAGAAAGATTATATTAGAAGTGAAAAAAGGTAATCAACAGGCATTTGCGGAATTGATGGATTTATATAAGGACAAAGTCTACCATATTGCGTATCGCATGCTTGGAAATGTCCATGAAGCACAAGATGTTTCTCAAGAGGCATTTTTAAGAGCATACACAAATATCGATTCCTACGATATGAATCGAAAGTTCTCCACGTGGCTGTTTCGTATTGCGACGAATTTAGCGATTGATCGTATTCGAAAGAAAAAGCCGGACTTTCATCTGGAAGACCAGGTAGCTGGAACAGAGGATCTTACATATTACACACAAATCTCTGCAGACGAAGAATTACCGGAGGACCAGGTGGTACAGTTGGAAATGCAGGAATGGATTCAGCAGGAAGTAATGCAACTTCCTCCGAAATACAGATCTGCAATTATTCTTAAGTATCTACAGGACTTATCGTTGAAAGAGATCAGTGAAATATTAAATCTTCCAGTAGCAACGGTTAAAACACGTATTCATCGTGGCAGAGAAGCGTTGCGAAAGCGACTGAGAAACTCATAGTCGTGGAAAGGGGATACAGTTTATGGCTTGCTCAAAAGAAAATAAAGCTTTTATTCATAAATATTTAGATGAAGAATTGACATTGCTTGAAAAAAAGCAATTTGAGAACCATATATTAACATGCGGCGATTGTTATGAGCACTTGCGTGAATTAAGGAAAACTGTTGCTATCATTCAAAGTACATCCCATATCGAAGCTCCCAGTTCTTTAACGGCGAATGTAATGAAGCAGTTACCGAAACAGTCGAAATCGAATAAATGGAAATTCTGGATGAAGAAACATCCATTCATGATAACTGCAGCAACATTCTTTTTCGTATTTATTGTAAGTGTTGCTTCTGCTTTGAGTGGAGAGAATGAAGAAATTGTCGTTCAGGGAGACGGTCAATTCATTGTTGATAAAGAGCGAAATGTTGTTGTCATTCCCGAAGGCGAGAGTATTTCAGGAGACTTACTTATTCGAAACGGGAATATTGAAATTAGCGGTGAGGTTTTAGGAGACATTACAGTCATCAATGGCGAACATGTGATGGCATCGACGGATCAAGTTTCTGGAGACATCAATGAGATCAATCAAACGATGGAATTAATTTGGTATGAGATGAAGTCATTTTTCTCCGATGTTGTTGATCTTTCAGATAACGAAAGCAACGCAGAAAATCAAAAGGAAGATTAGATAAAGATAATAGAAAGGCATATGGAGCGTTGGGCATATGTCTTTTTATCTGTAAGGTAAAACCGGATGGAACTCGAAAAAAGCATAGGTCAACCTCACATAATAGTAAGTATGTTGTAGAGTAATAATAGGACAATATATGTTATAATAAACATGCTATAAACGATGGGAAGAAATGTGACCTTTGGAGGAACGATTATGTTTGAGGTGTTTAATGATTTTACTTTTCTGAGTGCACTAGCAATTGTGGTAGACATTGCATTAGTGGCTTTCGTGATATATAAATTAATCATGGTTATTCGCGGTACCCGTGCTGTTCAGCTTGTCAAAGGCATCACGGTCATTTTGGCTGTGTGGTTTTTAAGTGGCTTCTTAGGATTAAATACCCTTCAATGGATTATGCAACAGGCAGTTACATATGGTTTGTTAGCCATTATAATAATTTTTCAACCTGAGTTAAGGCGTGCGCTTGAACAACTTGGTCGTGGGCGTTTGTTTCAGTCAACTTCCACAGCCGCAGAGGAAGAGATACAGGAAGCAATTGAACACATTATTAAAGCTTCTAATTACATGGGGAAGCGTAGAATCGGGGCATTGATTTCTATAGAAAGAGAAACTGGAATGAATGATTATGTGGAGACTGGCATTGTCATGAATGCAAAACTTACATCTGAGTTGTTAATTAACGTGTTTATTCCAAATACACCTCTTCATGATGGGGCTGTAATTTTGAAAAATAACGAAATTGTTGCGGCCGGATGTTACTTGCCCTTGTCGGAGAATCCCTTTATTTCAAAGGAATTGGGAACAAGACACCGTGCTGCACTTGGTGTAAGTGAAGTAACGGATGCCATCACTTTAGCAGTGTCTGAAGAAACTGGAGGTATTTCCGTGACAAAAAATGGAGAACTCCACCGAAGTTTAGATGAAGAAGCACTTCGCAAATTATTAGAAAAAGAAATGCTAAAGGAAGCCTCGAATGGCTCAAACTCCCGTTGGCAGTGGGGAGGAAAGAAAAATGGATAAATTGTTTAATAAAGGGTGGTTTATTAAACTAAGTTCTATCGTTATCGCAGTTATGCTATTTTTTATGGTAAATATGGACGGAACTCCTAATCAGCCAGGGGGACTGCCCACGGTAACAGACTCCACAAATATTTTAGAAGAAGTAGATTTAAATGTATATTATGATGACGAAAATTATGTATTAATGGATGCACCTGAAACTGTCCAAGTTACGCTTGAAGGTCCAAAAAATGTGTTAACAGTGTCTGAAATCACACATCCTCAGCAGGAGTTATATATTGATCTCACAGGTAAAGAGGCGGGCACTCACTATGAACAAGTAAAGTATCGGGAGTTCCCATCTAATGTTGATGTTTCCGTTAATCCTGCATATGTTGAGGTGACTATTCAAGAGCGTCAGACAGTTTCTTTCCCTGTGGATGTGCAATTACAAAATGAGGGTGAAGTAGAAGACGGTCATTCGATTGGTACTCCAACAGTAGAACCTTCAACAGTGAATATTACTTCAGCGCAAGGAGTACTTGAACAAATTGACTCTGCAAGGTCTACTGTAGATATGGCCGGTAGAAAAACTAATTTCGAGGATTCCGTGCCGGTAGTTCTCTATGACAAAAACGGGAATGTTCTAGACGTTAACGCGGATCCACCGGCGGTAGAGGTAGTCGTACCTGTTACGAGTCCAAATAAAGAAGTACCTGTAAGAATTAATCGAACAGGAGAACTTCCGGATGGCGTCGCTATTGAATCTATTACTACTGATCCTGAAGTAGTAAGTGTATTTGGACCGGTAGATGTCATTAATGAAATTTCTTTTATTGATGGTGTGACATTGGATCTCAGTGAAATTGAAACAGCTGGGGAAGACTCTTTTGAAGTGGATATTCCACTGCCTGAGGGGATTGAAAGTATCGATCCTGAAACAATAACGGTAACTGTAGATGTCACTGTTGAACAGGAAAGAGAATTTACCGATTTTGAGATTGATGTCACTGGTTTAGGGGATGCACAATCGATAGATTTTATTGATCCCGAAGAAGGAACACTAGATTTGCTCGTTAGTGGAAGTTCAGAAGCACTTAACCGATTAGAGCGAGAAGATTTGCAAGTAACGTTAGATGTAGAAGGACTGGAGGAAGGGGAGCATGACGTTAGCCTGGAATTCATAGGACCTCAAAATCTAAAGTTTGAGCAAACAGGAACTTCAGCTATTTTCATCCTTTCTGACGAAAGTACAGCTGTTAATAATCCTTCCGGTCAGCAAGAGGAAACCGATGAGTCAATTGATAGCGGAAGTGAAAATGAGAATACTGATACTGATACTGATACTGGCACTGGAACCAATTCTGATCCAAGTGATGATTCCGATAACGAAATAAATACGGAAACCGAAATGAATGGAATTGAAGAAGAGGAGATCACTGAGTCCGAACCTGAGGACGAAACGGATTCTAGTAGTTCTTAAATTTTATGAGTTTTTGGTATGAATATATCGATGAAAAAGATGAATGTTAGGAGCGATTGTTAATGGGAAAGTTTTTTGGAACTGATGGAGTAAGAGGGATAGCAAATAAAGAATTAACTCCGGAACTAGCTTTTAAACTAGGTAGATTCGGAGGCTATGTCCTCACGAAAGAAACAACAAAGCCAAAGATTTTAATTGGCCGAGATACAAGAATTTCCGGACATATGTTAGAAGGGGCTCTTGTAGCTGGATTACTCTCCATTGGTGCTGAAGTTATGCGTCTTGGTGTTATTTCTACACCAGGGGTAGCTTATTTAACAAAAGCATTAAGTGCAGACGCGGGTGTCATGATTTCTGCATCCCACAATCCTGTAGAAGATAATGGCATCAAGTTCTTTGGATCAGATGGCTTTAAATTAGTTGACAGGCAAGAGGAAGAAATAGAAGCTCTGCTAAATAAAGAAGACAACATGGAAGATGAACTACCTCGACCGGTTGGTGCTGACATTGGAACAGTGAATGATTACTTTGAAGGTGGTCAAAAATACTTACAATTCTTAAAACAAACGATTGTTGGAGACTTCTCCGGAATGCATATTGCACTAGATTGTGCACACGGGGCAGCTTCACCTTTAGCAAATCATATATTTGCTGATTTAGACGCAGATAAAATTTCGGTCATCGGAGCCTCTCCGAACGGGATAAATATTAATGATGGTTTCGGATCAACCCATCCAGAAGAGTTAGTCAAAATAGTCAAAGAAAAAGGTGCTGATATTGGTCTTGCTTTTGACGGAGATGCTGATCGACTTATTGCTGTGGATGAAAATGGTGATATTGTTGATGGGGACCAAATTATGTACATATGCGCTAAGTATATGAAGAACACAGGTCGTTTAAATCATGATACAACAGTCACAACGGTGATGAGTAACCTCGGTTTCTACAAAGCGTTGGAAATGGAAGGTATCGAAACGAAACAGACTGCTGTGGGAGATCGATATGTAATGGAAGAAATGCGTAATGGAGGGTTTAACCTAGGCGGAGAACAATCCGGACACGTCATCTTTCTTGATTACAGTACAACTGGGGATGGTCTCTTAACGGCGCTTCAGCTCGTTCAAATCGTGAAAGCTTCAAATATGCCGTTATCAAAACTTGCAGGAGAAATGAAGAAATACCCGCAAAAGCTCGTTAATGTTCGTGTAGCAGATAAAAATGCTCTCCATAATAGCGAAGTGATTGCGGCTGAAATTCTTGCAATTGAAGGAGAATTAGAAGGGGAAGGACGAATTCTAGTTAGACCTTCTGGTACAGAATCATTAGTTCGTGTGATGGCAGAAGCGCCTACCGAGGAGCTTTGCGATAAACATGTGCAAACAATTGTGGATGTAATTAAAAGAGAGTTAGGATCGTTAGAATAGAAAGTAAAAGCTCATCCGAATGCGGATGAGCTTTTTTTAACAGATAAGAATTTATAAAATATCGGTTTTTTAAAGATTGTTGTTTTCGTCGAACAAAGATGCTCGAATCCGCTCTAGGTGGACGCTTTCCGCGGGCAACGACTTCAGCCTCCTCGGGTAGTTCGCCCTGCGGGGTCTTCAGTCCTTGCTAATTCCGCAGGAGTCGCCACCTTCGCTACTTCGAGTTGTTTTTTCAAAAAAATAGCCTGTTAAGTGCAATGGCTACACACACTGCTCGCCTGTACTGAGAAAACCACTCAGACCAGGCTTAAACAATGCAGCGGCTTCGCTCATCCTCTATAAAAAATTGTTGTTTGGAAGAATCCGCGAGACTCCTGTGGAAGAATGATCCAAGCGAGACCCCGCAGAGCGTCAGTATGCTCGAGGAGGCTCGCGGATCATCCACGGAAAGGGAGCGGTAATTCTTCCAAACAACCTTCCTTGATAACAAAAGCAACAAAATAGAGAAAAAAAACAAAGTTTTTTTATGACTGTAAACGGGAGAATAGCTACTGTGCATATCTTCGTGCGACTTCTTTTACGATGGTATGATCCTCAGCTAATCCGGATATGGAACTAAATGCTTTTTGAATACCACTATCGTTAAGTTTCTTTTGTAACTCTTCTGCCTCATCGTCTTGAGGATAATCAAATTTTAATGCAGCAACGATCACATCGTATAAGGCATCTATTTCGATACCTTTGTCTAACAACTGCACAGCTGGACTAACAAGACGTTCATTATGACCGAGTTTTTTGATTGGCTGCCTAGCAACCCTTGTTACTTCATCTACAATAAATGGATTTAGGAACCTTTGAAGAATCTTTTCAATATAACGTTCATGATCTTCACTATCAAAGGTATGCTTCTCGCAAATTAACCTTCCCGTCTCTTCAAGAACAGACCTGACTTGTCGTTTGATTGCTTCGTCCTCTAACACTTCCTGGATTGTCTTTTTATTATCTAGGTAGCCAAAATATGCGGTTGCCGCATGACCAGTGTTTACCGTGAACAACTTCCGTTCAATATAAGCTTCTAAGGCATCAACGAAATGAATGTCAGTTACAGGAGGAAGGTCACCCTTCATATTTTTTCGTTCGACGACCCATTCAAAAAACGGTTCTACTAATACATCCAAGAGATTTGTTTGGTTTTGGATGGGAACGATCCGATCAACAGCCGCGTTTGGAAAACCAACAATTTCCAAAACGTAGTCCCAGTCCTCTGAGGAGAGGTGTTTTTCGACTTCTGCTTTTAATAGATCCGTTCCACCCAAAGCATTTTCACAAGCGATGACATTTAAGGGGGGCTGTGAAGTAGGCCTGGCAATCAACCCCTTTGCTAAAGTGGCCGCGATATGGGGAAGAATATGTGCACCTACCGCAGTAGTCACTAAATCCGCAGAAGCAATAGCTTCGATAACTTGGGCTTCGTCTTTTTGTGAATGCAGTCCTTGAACGTTCGTAATTTCAAAGGAACGTTTGTCTTCTTCCGCATAGTGTACATGATAAGAATTCATCTCGTTTAAGGCATCAATGACTTCGTGATTCACATCCACAAAAGTAATACTGTAACCTGCATCAGCTAGGATTTTACCAATAAAACCGCGTCCGATATTTCCGGCGCCAAAGTGTAAGGCCTTCATTTATTCCACCTCGCTAAATAAAGCTAGCAATTCATCTTCTGAAGTAGCGTTGACAATTTTTTCGACATTCTCCATTTCAGAGCATAGGATCGCAATCTGAGAAAGGATCTCAAGGTGTTCGTTATTTTTGCCGGCAATACCAAAGACAACTTTCACTTCATTCCCGTTTCCAAAATCAATGGCTTCAGGAATTTGGAGGATAGATATTCCAGAGGCTAGAACACTCTCTTTGGCATCCTCAGTCCCATGAGGAATAGCGATTAGATTCCCCATATAGGTGGAAGTAATCTCTTCTCGTTCAAACATTTTGTCTACATAGGATGGGTCTACATATCCACCATCCACTAAAAGTTGGCCGGCTTTTTTAATAGCCTCTTCTTTAGACGATACCTTTGCATTAAGAATTACGTTTTCTTTTGCTAAAACTTGTTTAGTCATATTTTAACTCTCCTTCTTTAAATGATTTTGATAAAAAACGATCATTTTACGACTTATATGATTGGAAATTTCTTTTTCAGTTCCGGATTCAAACAAAGCCGTACTTTCCTCACTGTCGATGATCATACTACTGATTGAGCTTAGTACTTCTGTTTCTTCTTCGGACATGTCAGTTGGCCCAAGCATTAATAAGATTCTTGTCATCTCTATCGTCTCCCCATCCATTGAGTCAACTCTAGAAGAATTCGTTAAATCATTGATAATAAATACCGGTTTTTCGACATGATCACTTCGTGCATGAAAGAGTGCCATCACGGTGTTTGGGATACCAAGACCCGACATTTCTTCTCGAACTTTCAGATGATCAACAACTTCCTCCGGGTTAGTTATTATCCCTTGCTCTTTCAAATGCAGCACAACATCAAATACCGATTTCCACATATCTTTTTTATGGGTATTTACATAAACTTTAAAGTGATGAAGCAAGTCGATCGTAACCGGAAGACTACGGTGCATTTGTGTCAACATTGTGGTTGCTTCTGCGGTATTAATCATATCTGCGCCTTTTTCATTGGTTATCTTTCTGCCCATATGTTCATTTACTGATGACAGGTGTTCTTTCCTTTCAATGTAATCTTCAATTTTTCGAACATCCTCATCCGTCAAAAATGGATTCACTTGCACATAATCGATTGAATGATCGACTAGTGGAATGGTTGATATCACCAAATCGAGCTCTTCAGAATTTTTCTGATCTAATTCAAACATCGATATATTTTTCACATCAATAATGTTTGGAAACTCATTTTGCAATCTACTCGCGATCATTTTTGAAGACCCAATACCACTGGAGCAAATAACGAGTGCTTTATGTCTGCGTCTGTTGTCATCTCTTTCGATGGCTGAGCCGAAGTGCAGGACAAGAAATCCAATTTCTTCATCTGGAATAGAAAGGTGGGGTAAAACGTCATTAAATGCTTGTTTTACTTTATCAAATAGCTTCGGGTAGTTATGCTGTATTTTATCTTGCAAAGGATTGTGAATATGCATCCCTTGTTTTAACCGGTAAAGTGCGGGATCCAAATGTGCCAACAACCCTTGATAAAGTGAATTGTCATTTGCTAGATCGACGTCGTACCCTTTGCAAACATGAGTCATTAACTGCTTGGCAATCATGGCTGTATCAAGGTTGTCTTCATTAAAGGAAATATGTTGATCATGGCGGAACTTGGCTCCCCTAAGATGCATCGTAATATAGCAAACTTCGGCTTCAGGTATATGAAGTCCAAACTTCATTTCCAATTCTGTAGCAAGATCGTTTGCCAGGGTGTACTCTTTTTTTACTTTTAAATGACTCGAAAGCTCCTTGTTTATTGTAATTCTTTCGCCTTTTGTAATACGCTCTATTGCTAATGCGAGGTGAACAACCAAGGCAATATAGGCAGAATCAGCAATTTTATAAGGAAGGGATTGGTTAATCTTTTTTACAGCTTCCTCGACAACCTTAAGTTTATCAACATTAATAAAACCAAGTAGCTGCCCGGCTATTGATTGGGAAACGTCAGTATCATTGCTTGGAATTCGTCGCCTAATGTATTGTAAAATATCTGATTCATTAAAGTTTTCCGCTAGTATTCTGCTGATTGCACGTCTTTTTGCAGACTCTGTTCCAGTAATTTGAATGCCTAGTCCTCGTCGTTTTTCAGTGGTAACACCGTGTGTTAACAACCAGGCATCCACTTTTTCCAAGTCACTGCTGACGGTTGCAACGGTCACATTCAAGTCAGTTGCTAAAGATTGAAGTTTGAGGGGTTCCAAGGATTCTAATAATTTACAGGCGATCAGTACTTGTCTTTGTTCGGGTAAAAAATCAAAGTAGTTAGCATCTTGTAAATCCTGGTTAAATTGATCGACTTGTTCCTTAGCCCCTTTTAATATAACTCCCTTTCCAGCCTTTTTTTCTAATACAAGTTCGTAAGGCTGAAGAAGGGAGGTAAATGTATTTAAATCTCGATGAATGGTTCTTTCACTAACATGGAGAGAGTTAGCTATCTCTCGGACAGTAACTCCCTCTCGTTGCTGGATGAGAAGCTCTAGAATTAGTCGGTCTCTCGCAGAAACATACATGTTTTTATCACTCCGCTACAGTCGTTTGACTGCGTTACTTTAGCTTTTCCACAAGGTTATCATACTCGGGACTACTTAAGAAATTTTCAACCGAAATGTGTTCTGCATCCGGGCGTTTTTCTTTTGCACGTGGCGTTAGATCCTTGTGTGTAATGACAACATCAGCATCTTCCGGTATATTACTAATCGACGTGTTGGAAACATCAACCTCAAGATCGGCTTTCTTTACTTTGTTCTTTAAAATAGAAGCTCCCATTGCACTTGATCCCATTCCGGCATCACAGGCAAAGATAATTTTGTTTACTTCTTTGTAATTGAACTCTTTTTCCGATTTCTCAGTTGATGCTCCAAGGGAAGAAGAGACACTGCTTTTCTTTCCTTTCATTTCTTCCATCTTTGAGGTTGCTTCTGTGATATCGTCTTCACCTTTGTCTTTACTAGCTTTCAAGATAACAGCCGCAACTACAAAGGAAACGATGGTTGCAACTAGGACTCCGGAGAATACGGGAATATAATATCCAGGCTGGGTTAAGAGCGCGTAGGCGATAATACTACCTGGTGACGGACTTGCAGGCAAACCTGCTCCAAGTAGGTTGAAGGTGAAAATACCACTCATACCACCAGCGATAGCTGCTAGTATTAATGCAGGTTTCATGAGAATATACGGGAAGTAGATTTCATGAATCCCTCCAAAGAAGTGGATGATCACAGCACCTGGTGCTGAACGCTTTGCCATCCCTTTGCCAAAGAAACAGAAAGCTAGTAATATTCCCAAGCCGGGACCAGGGTTTGTTTCTAATAGGAAAAGAATTGATCTTCCTACATCAGAAACTTGCTCTAATCCAAGTGGTGTTAGTACACCATGGTTAATCGCATTGTTTAAAAATAATACTTTTGCTGGTTCAATGAGAATACTTGCAAGTGGTAATAGACCAGCATCTACAATAACTTCTACTCCTGCCCCCATTGCTTGACTAAATGCCGATACAATAGGGCCGACACCTAGTAACCCAAAGATTGCTAACGCACCACCGAAAATACCAGCAGTGAAGTTGTTAATGAGCATTTCAAATCCGGGCTTAATTTTACCTTCAACTAGTTTATCCAGTTGCATGATGACAAAACCACCGAGAGGTCCCATGATCATCGCACCGATGAACATCGGTATGTCTGCGCCTACGATGACACCCATCGTAGCTGTGGCACCGACGACTCCACCACGTACTCCGTGAACGAGTTTACCACCAGTAAAACCAATTAATAGAGGTAAAAGATAAAGGATCATAGGATCAACGAGTTGAACAAGCGTTTCATTTGGGAAATAGCCATCTGGAATAAAAAGTGCAGTAATAAGTCCCCAAGCGATGAAAGCCCCAATATTCGGCATGATCATACTACTTAAAAAGTTACCGAAATGTTGAACTTTTGTACGAATCGTACTTTTTTCTTGTGCCATTGTTTGTTCCTCCTTTTAAATTATCTGAGATTGTTTATCTCTGTACTTCTATAGTAAAGCGCTACCAACATATAAACAATCTAATGTACAGCTAATTTCGTCACAGGTATTGTTGACATCATTTCATATAATGTCAGACAAGATTTGTATTTAAGGATTGTTGTTTGTTTTCGAGCAGAGGGAGCGAATCCGAACAATAGAGTGGTGTCTTGAAGGGCTCTCCTTTAGTCGAATAGCATTTGAGTTAGCAAGAATAAAAGTGTTATAAGGTCGGAAAAAAGGCGCAAGAATTTACCGTAAAAGTAATTCAAGCTGACGAAATTCGACCTGATGGAGGGGTGTAAATCATGGGTTTTGGGCTGTATGAATATGGGTGAAGTTACTAAGGTATATTGAGGGGGGATAAAATCAACAAGGATACACCTGTTACGTTAATTGATGCTTGAATTTATGAAAGGAAATTATACTGCCCTTTCTAATACAGGAAAAAAGTTCCTGGTCCCCAATGTTTTAAAATAGTGGGGCAGGAACTTTTTTTTCGATATTCGTTTTTTTAAGGCCATTAACATGATATCTGCCTATTGGTACCACAGAAGGAGAGCCTGAAACGGGGTCTTCTATTACTGTGCAATGAAGCCCGAAAATGTCTTCAATCAATGTGCTTGTAATAACCTCTGACGGGTCACCCTCTGCCACAAGCTTCCCTTCATGAAGAGCAAATATATTGTTAGCATAGCGTGCGGACAAGTTGATGTCATGAAGAACCATGACAATCGTTGTACCGTGTTTTCGGTTAAGGTCTGTGAGCAGGTCAAGAATTTCGACTTGATACGTGATATCTAAAAAGGTTGTCGGTTCGTCAAGAAATAGAATATCAGTTTGTTGCGCCAGAGCCATTGCAATCCAGACACGCTGTCTTTGTCCGCCTGAAAGTTCATCAATATGATGATTAGCGAGTTCCGTAATATTCATGATTTCCATCGCTTCAGCTACTGCTTCGTAATCCTTTTTATTCCACCCGCTAAACATCGATTGGTGTGGAAACCTTCCTCGACCGACTAAATCAGCAACAGATATTCCTTCCGGGACAATAGGAGATTGCGGAAGAAGTCCTAAAGTGCGAGCCAACTGTTTAGGTGGAATTTTGCTAAGTGGCTTTTCGTCAAGGGTTATTTTGCCGGATATAGGTTTGATAAGTCTTGCCATTGTTTTTAACAGTGTAGACTTTCCACAGGCATTGGCTCCAATAATCACGCTTATTTTATTACTGGGGATCACAAGACTTATTCCTTTGATAATAGGTTTATTATCATAGCCCGCAATGACTTGTTCAGCTTGAAAAAGATGCGTCGGTTTCATTAAAAGTCTCCCTTTCGATTCATTCGGATTAGCAAGTAGATTAGATATGGCGCTCCTAGTATTCCGGTTATGATGCCCACTGGGTACCTGACTTCAAAAGCAAATTGTCCAATTAGATCTGATGCCAAAACCAAATTCACGCCAACAAGACCTGCCGGAATTATGTTTGAGAAGCCAACTCCGACTAATCTTTTCGCAATTGGTCCCGAAAGGAAAGCGATAAATGCGATAGGACCCGTGGTTGCTGTAGCCAAAGCAATCATGCAGACGGCACTTAAAATTAGCGCAATTCTGGTCTTGTCGGTATTGACTCCGAGAGAAGTGGCCGTTTGATCTCCGAGCTCCAATGTGCTTAGATGTTTCCCCAGCACAATAGTGATAGGTGCAAAGACCAAAACCGATATAACAAGAGGCGGAAGCGTATGTAATTGAGAGCCGTTGAGGCTGCCGCTGAGCCATCGGAGTGCTGCTGGAATATCCTGTTGTGCGCTAACAAGTAGAAGGTAGGATATCACGGCGTTTAGCATGGCTTGTATGCCTATACCAACTAGGATTAACCGACCGATTGAAAATGTTGTTCCTCTGGAAAACAGATAAAGTAATATGACTGTAGCAAGACCTGCAATAACCGAAGCAATGGAAACAATAGCATTGCTAGACTGAAGAATGACTATACAAAAAACAGCCGCAGCACTCGATCCGGAGGTTATACCGATTACATTTGGGTTTGCGAGAGGATTACGCAACATCGTCTGGAAGACAGTACCTCCAATACCGAAAGCAAACCCGGCAAAAAGACCTGCCAGCATTCTCGGTAGTCGTATGGTACTCACCGCGAAAGATACACCTTCAACCTTCTCTCCCGTAAGCACTCGGATGACATCTTTTATCGGATAAATGGTGTTTCCAAGTATAAGCATGGCACAGCATAATATGCATGCAAGTACCGTAAGGAAGCTAGTAACAACTATCCATCGGCGACGTCTTTGACGCCTGCCCGCTATAATAAACTCAACCGATGTATTATTCATAATGAACTCACTTTCACTTTTGTAGCTAGGATGATCAATATCGGAGCTCCTATAAATGCCGTAACAACACCAACCTCCAGCTCTCCAGGACTACCTATGAGTCTGCCGCTTACATCTGATATAGTTAAAATGATTGCTCCTACAGCTGCTGACATCGGTATAACAAATCGTAGGTCAGGCCCAAGAATAAGCCGTATGACATGAGTAGATAAGAGTCCAATAAAACCAATAGGCCCTGCCAGTGCAGTAGTCGCCCCACACAAAAGAACCCCTGCAAGAGCCGCTACGAGCCTCAAAACTCCAGTTCGGACACCCAATCCTGTCGCAAGTTCATCTCCGAGTGCTAATGCATTTAGTGCCGAAGACGAAATAATACCTATTACGATTCCAATGATCAGAAACGGGATAAACGTCGTGATATCGTTCCAGTTTGCTGAGCCTACGCTGCCCACTTGCCAGAACCTAAATTGATCCATGACATAAGAGCGAGGAAGCATAATTGCGATGACTAGAGAAGAAAGGACGGCGCTTGTGGCGGCACCTGCCAGAATAAGTTTAAGGGGGGTAGCACCGCCGCGTCCCATGGAGCCTATTCCGAATACAAAAACGGCGGTAATCATTGCTCCAGCTAAAGCAAACCAAATATATTGATTTGCAGTGCTTATGTTAAAGAACGCAATCCCACTAACAACAAACAAAGATGCACCTGTGTTCACTCCCAGTATACTCGGGTCTGCAATTGGGTTACGAGTGACCGCTTGCATAAGTGCTCCGGATACACCGAGTGCTGCACCACATAATAAACTAAAAACGGTTCGGGATACCCTTTTACGAACGACGTTTGCTCCGTAGGAATCAACATTAGGGTTAAATAATCCATCGATTAGCTCATTAAAACTCACTGGTCTAGAACCAAAGACCAGTGATGCAACAATGCATAATCCTAGCAAAACCAAACAAATCACTAATACTGCCGTCATATGCTTTGGAATATAGGAGTGTAGCAGGTTATTTTTTAAAACTGGTAAACTATTCATCGAGCTTTTTAACGGCTCCTCCAATTAGTTCCAAAAGTTCATCAAGAGTATACTCTATCGAAAGTGGATTTGGATTTCCGGATGCTGCCAACGGAGTTCCGTTACCAATAAATACTACCGAATCTCTTTCTATTGCTGGGATTTTACCAAGCACAGGATCAGCCTTAACTGCTTCTAATAAACTATCATCACCATAGCCAATTAAAATATCAGCATCATTTAAAGCTTCCGCATTCTCGGTACTTAATGTCAAGACGAAACTAGTAGGATCCGTAATTTCATTTGTAACACTTTCAGGATATTCCATTCCTAGCTCGACTAGAAATTCACCCCGAGGATCTACTGGTGTATAAACGTGTATTTTAGATAAATCATCGGCAGAGAAGTTAGCGAAAGCTACTTTTTTACCTTCGAGTTCAGGATATTCACTTGCTTTATCCTTTATGAGTTGTTCGGTGTCCTTAACAAGTTGTTCGCCTTCCGCTTTCATGCCCATACCTGTTGCATTATTAATAACTTGCTCACGCCATGTAGTTACCCAAGGACTAGTTTCGTAGGCCACAACCGGTGCAATTTCACTAAGAATATCATAGTCTTCCTGGGTAATACCGGAGTAAGCTGCAAGGATGACATCTGGGTTTGAATCTGAAATTGCCTCGAAATCAAGTCCGTCTGTATCCTGATATATATTAGGATCTTCTTCACCAAGTACATTGAGCTTTTCAGCTGTCCAAGGTAACATTCCGCTATCATCTTGAACACCATAATTCGCCGCCGAGAAACCTACAGGCACAACTCCGAGAGCGAGAGCGACATCATGATTAGCCCATTGAATAGTAGCAACTCGTTCAGGCTTGCTTTCAATGACAGATTCGCCAAAAGCATGCTCGATCACAATCGGATATTCAGAAGTCTCTTCTTCAGAAGAAGATGTTTCCGTTTCTGTTTCTGTTTCTGTTTCAGTCGCGTCTGTAGTCGACGAATTATTCTCAGCTGGAGTTTGTGTTGCAGTGGATTCCTGGTCTGAACAACCAACTAATATTAACATGATCGCAGCTGACATAAATAAAGTGATTAATGAGATTTTTCGTTTTATATTCATTTAACATACCAATCCTTTTCATAAGTTTTATTTTTAAGTATTACTGACTAACATAGCAGAGGACTTTCGACACTCTATGTAGCTTTCAGCTTCTAGGTAAACAGGTTCGAGAGGTGTTCCGTTTGGGGCTAATTGATGATGAGTATCAGCAAGCCGAGTGGCTGATGTTTCGATTCGAGCTCCCTTCTTTTTCGATGATAACGATTCTCATTATCAATGATATAAACTATTTACCTAGTTGTCAATGAAAATTTTAACTGTGCTTACAATGTACGGAAAAGGAATTTTCTTAATTACAGTTATGTGCTATCGAGCAGTTGAGCTGTTGAGGGTGGTCACATCAAACTCGTAAAAGCTGATAGTAAGAGATAATTGAGAGTGAATTGGTTATGAGTGAGTTTATGAAGAGTAATGAATTTAAGAGTGACCGAATAATTCAATTAGATTGAGGAGTAGGGCACTAATTTGTTCATATATTTGAATGGATCAAATGAGAAAGTTGAAGCATAGTATATAGAAGCATCGAGTTATTTTTGAGTTAAGAATTTACCAAGGAGTTCACGTGTTTTTCCCTCGATGCTTCTGGGTATATAAAAGAATTGACCGAATTTCCCAACTTGTAGTATGATTAGACGTATTCAAGGGAAAAAAGGAGGACAGAAGGGTCAATTGGTGACGAAATATTATAGCGCCTGGACTACGATACGGACGGAAAATTATCGTAGTTGACGAGGAGGAGGATTATCGAAAGTTTCGGCGGATACCTCCCGGTTGCCACATCACAACCGAAAACTGAGGCCTAAAACGAAGAGGCGACTCATCGAACAAAAGCCAAAGTAATAGATGCTTTAACAACAATTAAAACGAAGAACAAACAAATATAAATGAAGAGTGGGGCAAGTTATGCCCCTAAAGCATTTCTTGTCCCACTATGGGAGGAAATGATTGTTATGTGTGGAATTGTCGGATATGTAGGAACAAAAGATGCAAAGGAAATCCTATTGCGGGGATTAGAAAAATTAGAATATCGAGGTTATGATTCTGCGGGTATTGCGATCGCTAACGAAACAGGAGTCCACGTCTATAAAGAAAAAGGGCGTATTGCAAATCTTCGTGAAGCAGTTGATGAAACAGAAGCGGGGTTCACTGGAATTGGGCACACGCGCTGGGCGACCCACGGCGTTCCAAGCAAATTAAATGCTCACCCTCATCAGAGCTCAAGCTCTCGATATACAATTGTTCATAACGGAGTCATCGAAAATTACGAACAGTTACGAAGAGAACACTTGGTAGGCGTAGAGATGGTCAGTGATACGGACACAGAGATCATCGTTCAGCTTGTAGAGAAGTTTGCTTCTGAAAGTAAAACAACAGAAGAAGCTTTTCGTAAGTCATTAAGCGTCTTAAAAGGCTCTTACGCAACGGCTTTGTTAGACAACCAAGATCCAAATACTATTTATGTAGGGAAAAATAAAAGTCCGCTCCTTGTCGGACTAAGTGATAGTGTGAATGTTGTGGCAAGTGATGCTATGGCGATGCTTCAAGTGACTAACGAGTTTGTGGAATTATACGACGAAGAAATTGTTGTGGTTACACAAGAAAAGGCGACAATTAAAACGTTAGACGGAGAAGAGGTATCTCGTGCTTCTTATGTGGCTGAGCTAGATTCATCAGACATAGAAAAAGGTACGTATCCTCACTTTATGCTTAAAGAAATTGATGAGCAACCATTTGTTATTCGAAACATTATCACGAAATACAAGGACGACAATGAAAGCATTAAATTAGACGAGAACATTCGACAAGCAATGGCAGAAGCTGACCGTATTTACATTATTGCAGCAGGTACCAGTTACCACGCAGGTCTCGTTGGAAAAGAATTTATCGAGAAGATCTCGGGAATCCCAACGGAAACGCACATTGCGAGTGAATTTCTCTATAATATGCCATTACTAAGTAAAAAGCCACTCTTTATTTTTATATCACAAAGCGGAGAGACTGCGGATTCTCGCGGAGTACTCGTGAATGTTAAAAAATTAGGATTACCATCTTTAACGATAACAAATGTACCTGGATCAACGTTATCTCGTGAGTCTGATTTCACGCTTCATACATTTGCAGGTCCTGAAATAGCAGTTGCATCAACAAAAGCATATACTGCCCAAATGGCTGTATTGGCAATACTCGCTGTGGATAGCGCGATTGCCAGAGGTGTGAAAATGGATTTTGATCCTTTGCAGGAATTAGCAATCGTTGCAAATGCGATGGATATCTTCACGAACCAAAAAGACACTCTCGAGCAAATTGCACGAGACTACTTGAGTCTATCAAGGAATTGCTTCTTTATTGGACGTTCAATGGATTTCCACGTTTGTATGGAAGGATCACTTAAGTTAAAAGAGATCTCCTACATTCAGGCAGAAGGATTTGCCGGTGGGGAACTAAAGCACGGAACAATTGCATTAATTGAGGAAGGTACACCAGTTATTGGTCTTGCGACGCAAGAAAACGTACACTTAAACATTCGTGGAAACATGAAGGAAGTAGTCGCTCGTGGTGCTAATCCATGTATGATCAGCATGGAGGGATTCGCAGAAGAAGACGATAAAATCGTTATGCCAAAGGTACACAAATACCTCACTCCACTAGTGAGTGTGATCCCACTCCAGCTTATCGCTTACTATGCCGCTCTTCACAGAGGCTGCGACGTAGATAAGCCAAGAAATTTGGCTAAAAGCGTGACTGTTGAGTAGGGTAATGAAAGAATCCACAACTTGTGTTAAACGACAATAAAGTTGGATACTAACAAAAAAAGTTAGATACTAACTAAAAAAGTCGGATACCAACAAAAAAAGTTGGATACCGACAAGTTGTTACACACTATGTACTTCTTCTCAAAGTTGGGAATTCCCAGAATATATAATGGATATTAATTGATTAAACCAATAAGAAAATGGTTATGATGCTATTAAATTTACAGTTTTATAAAAAGGATGGAGTTCCCAATGTATATTCAAAATGAAAAAAATAGCTACATTAATTGGTTAAAGAAGAAATTATCCAGTTATTTACAAAATCCAATAAAGAAAATAGTAACTTTTAGAAACTGCCCATTTACATTGGGGCAGTTTTTTTTCGTTTTTGGTTAAAATGGTTAATTTGTTTTTCGTATTGTCACCAAAAATAGGAGGGGTTTTATGGCTAAAAGAGAACGTTCATCTACAGCTAAAAAGATAGAAAAATGGATTGAGGAGGGGAGAGGCAAAGGAGAAGGTTCAGAGTATAAACCTTGGCTAACTATAAGAGATGTTCCCTCAAAAGGTATTGTGACTCGAACTAAAGGGTGGAAATCAAATCGAATACACCATTTATTATCTCACGAGGAGTTAGATTATCTTTATATATTGGAATGGTCAGACTCCGTAGTTGATATAAGAGAACAGTATCCTTTGTTGCCACAAGAAAGGACATTAGAAATAGCTGATTCATTAGGAATTAAGCATCCCTATGACCCCAAATCGAAAGACCCGATAGTTATGACTACAGACTTTTTAGTAACAAGAGATACCGAAAAAGGCAAAGAAATTCAAGCTCGGACAATAAAACCATCTTCAGAATTAAAAGGAAGAGTACTTGAAAAGTTTGCGATAGAGCAGCAGTTTTATCACGAACAAGGAATTGACTGGGGTATTGTGACTGATGAAGACAAACCGAGTGCTTTTTTAAAAAATATGGACTGGTTATATGATAGTAAACGGTTAGATAAGGATTCAATTTTAGATAATAACTTGATATATAAAATTTCCGAAACCTTATTAAAAGAAATAGTTAATAGAAGAGATGGACTATCTACAATATGTTTAGATTCAGATGAAATGTTAGGTTTCACTCAAGGGACTTGTCTATTTGTTGTTAAGTATATGA
This sequence comes from Salipaludibacillus neizhouensis, assembly GCF_002886185.1. Taxonomy (GTDB): domain Bacteria; phylum Bacillota; class Bacilli; order Bacillales; family Salisediminibacteriaceae; genus Salipaludibacillus; species Salipaludibacillus neizhouensis. The sequence continues at coordinate 169,746 of NZ_KZ614147.1, read as the reverse complement.
TTGCAAATAAAAAGTGGTATGTGAATATGAACAAAAAAATAGAAACCTTAAGTGATGTTGATATATATCCAAATAATTAATTTGAAAAGGTGATAACAGTGGAAAATATTTTAGTGAATTCAATTTTTGAATGGTGTAATGATGAAAATAATTTACTTTCTACAGAAAGAGTACTTTGGATTTCACCGAATTTTGAAGATGTTGTTCTAATTAGGATAGATGATCCTAGGCATTTACCTCATGTTAGAGATATTTCAGAAATTACAGAAGGGTTAAAAACGCCTTTTGTGAGACGATTAAGTATAGACCCTTATAGTGATCTATTAAATATAAATGAAGAATTTATCAATAAACACAAAAAGAATCGTGATCGAGCATGGGATGTGATAAAAGACATAGTTAATTTAGAACCTTCTATTTTCACTGAAGAAAATCGCGGTCAATTAATTAAGGAATGTATGGAAAAAAACAATATAGGAAAAATGTATATTTATAAAAAGTTAAAGCAGTATTGGGTAGGAGGAAAAGTCAAAAATGCATTGTTACCTCATTACAATAAAAGTGGAGGATATGGTAAGACAAAAAAACTAACAAACAAAAAAATTGGACGTCCATCATATCAAGCACAAGAAAATCCAGAAATGACTGGGATAAATGTAACTGAAGAAGATAAGAGAATTTTTAAAATAGCTATTAAAGGATTCTATGAAAAGTCTAATAATCCTGAATTAAAATTCACGTATGAGCAGATGATCAGAAATTACTATCATGTAGGATATCACCTTACAAAAAGTGATGTTTTGGCCCCAATTTTACCTAATACTAATGAAGTACCAACCTACAGACAGTTCAGGTACTGGTATACTAACGAATTTAACCCTAAGGAAAGGTATTTACAAAAAGAGGGGGAGAAAAAATACAATCTATTAGCAAAACCAAATGTAGGGGATACATCAGAAAGGGCTTCAGGTCCTGGTTCTATATTTGAGATCGATGCAACTATTGCTGATATCTACTTGGTTAGTTCTCTAAGAAGGAATCGTATTATAGGTCGACCTGTAGTATATATTGTGAAGGATGTATTCTCTAGACTAGTCACAGGAGTTTATGTGGGATTAGAAGGTCCATCATGGTTGAGTGCAATGTTAGCTTTGGAAAACACGTACACAAATAAAAAAGAGTATTGCCGTTCACTCGGTCTAAATATAGAAGACTCAGAGTGGCCAGCACATCATTTGCCTCATAAGATTCTGGCAGATAGAGGAGAAATGGAAGGGTTTAATGCCGATAAATTAACAGATTTTTTAGGTATACAAGTGAAAAATGCACCGCCTTTTAGAGCGGATTTAAAAGGAATTGTAGAACAGCACTTCAGAACAATTAACACTAAAATCAGAAATTGGACACCAGGAGCGGTCCATAAGGATTACAAGGAGCGCGGGTCAAAAGATTATCGCTTAGATGCTACATTAACACTGAAAGCTTTCGAACAGATTATTATTACATCCATTTTGGAACATAATCAAAAAATTATATCTAATTACCCTTTGTCATCAGAGATGATTGCCAATAATGTAACTCCAACCCCAATAAATTTATGGAATTGGGGGATAAAACATAAACAGGGTGTTCTAAAAGAAAGCAACATAGACTTAATACGTTATACTTTAATGCCAAAAGGATCAGCTTCCATTACTAGACAAGGTGTTTATTTTAATAAACGGTATTATTCTTCAAAAGATGCAATTGAAAAGGGCTGGTTTGAAGATGCAAGTATAAAAGGCAGAAAAAAATTAATTATTTCTTTCGATCCACGCAGTATAAACCATATATATTTAAAAAATGAAGAAGGAAAACTTATTCAATATAATATGATAAATAAATTAACTTCTGAAGATGAACTTGAACCTAGAATGGAGGATTATCAAGAATATATCTATGCAAGGATGATCGAGGAGGATCAAAAAAAGAGTCAGCAAATGCAAGCATCTTCTGATTTTAATTCACAAATTAGTGCAATTATTGAAGAAGAAACGGCCAAAACAAATAAGGAAAAAATTCCGGGCGAGAGCAAAGTAAGTAGAACAAAACAAATCCAACAAAATCGTAAGGATGAAAAGACATATCATAGAGAAAGTGAAAATTGGGACAATACCTTAAAACAAAAAGAATCATTTAGTCGAAAAGTAAATTCTACGAGTGAATCCGAACAAATTGATGATGATCAATTTATTTTAGACATGTTAATAAATAAAAGTAACAAGAGGAGAAGTTCAAATGAGTAAAGAAATAAATCTTGATGGAAATATTGTTTCCGTTCTAATGGGGAGACAATGTCAGGCTAAATATATTGATCCAGAAATTGGTTCGTATAAGGGGAATCCTTTAATTGAGGCCCTGCCCCCAATTAAAACACTAAACGAAGTATCAGAAACTATTCTAAACTTACCACTTTTCTCTGAGAAGGATATAGATAAGCCACCTGAGAAAAGAATTCATTATGTTGAGCAAATAAGAGATTATATGCAACCATTACCTATCCACATACAAATTGAAAGTACACTATCACTTATGATTAGAAGGGGCTACCTTGGTAGGAACCCTCTTTCACCTTTTTACGCTCGGCAATTTGCTGTTGGGATAAAAGACATTATGGAAAAAGACCTTGATTTAAATGGTGAAAATTTAATTGGAAACAAGTCAACAGCTAAATCCTATTCGGTAATAGGAATAAGTGGTATTGGAAAAACAACAGCAGTGGAAACAACTTTATTAATGTACCCTCAGGTAATTACCCATTCAAAATATCAAAAAAATGGATTGACACTGGGTTACTTAAAACAAATTGTTTGGTTGAAGTTGGAGTGCCCTTTCAACGGATCAAGGAAATCCTTCTGCCAGCAATTCTTTCTAACCGTGGATCAAATTTTACAAACTAATTATTATCATAAATTCGTTAATAGTAGAACGACGGAAGAGGAATTGATCACAAAAATGGCGCATATCTGTTCACTGCATTGTGTTGGGGTACTCGCTATTGATGAGATACAAAGGATGAAAAGGGGTGAAGAGGCTCAAAAAATGCTCGATTTCTTTGTAGAATTAAGTACTAAATTAGGTGTTCCCTTATTATATATTGGAACTTATAAAGCTATACCCATGTTCAGTATGTTATTAGCCAACGGAAGAAGGGCAAGTGGAATGGGTGCAGAATTTATGGATCCAATGAAACAAGACAAACAGTGGAATTTGTTTTTAGAAGATCTGTGGGAATACCAATGGACTAAAAAGAAGGTTCCTTTAACAGAAGATCTCAATAATGCAATGTATGAATTAACGCAAGGTGTTACCGATTTTGTTATCAATTTATTTATTAAATCGCAACAATACGCAATAGCGTATGGACAAGAGAAATTAACTGTGTCTTTGATTCGAAAAGTAGCAATACATAATTTAAGGCTTGTTCAAGATATTATTGACGCCTTAGCGTCAGGAGAAAAAAAAGCAATTGAAAAATATGATGATTTAAGTCCTGGGTGGGTTGAGACTAATAATTATATAAAAGCTTTAGGGGTTAGAATTGGATTACATGGTAAGATCAGTGATCAACATAAAAGAACAAGGAACGTAAGCAAGAGTAAAGAAAATTTTAAATACCTTGTCACTTTTGCCATGAATTTTGATCTATCTGAAACAGCAGCTATAAAAATTGTGACGAAAGCGATGGATACAAATAAAGGAATGTTAGATCTCGATGCCCAACAAGTAATTGTGACCCAAATGATATTAGATAAAGCAAAAGAGCATTCAAACAAGAATGAGATTAAAGAAAAAAGGCCAAAAAAAGTGGTTTATTTCCCTTATCAGCAGGATGTACGACTAATTGAAAAGAATGCGAAAAAGGATAAAATTTCTATTGTCCAAGCATTAAAAGAAGAGGGTATAGTGAAATCATTTACAGAGTTTCTTGATTGATTAATTAAGGGGGTGAATAAGTTGATTGGTATGTTTCCTCAACCATATGAAGATGAAATGTTGTATAGCACGATGGCAAGATATCACATAAAAAGTGGCAATAATAGCTATAAAAGAACGTTGATAGATCTATTAGGATCGAATTCAAAAGTGGCAACACCGGATCTACCCAGCAATTTAAACAGTATTAATGAACATACCATATCTAACTTAAATCCAGATTACCTTATTACAAACCATACCCTATATCCATATTATAATCCGTTTATTGCAAGTGCGAGTGGAGAGAAAGTTAGAGAATACATGAGTGGCAATGAGAATCATAATGTACATATGCTTTCGGGGATTACGGCGAGTGGAGTTAAAAACACGCAGTTTTTTAGATTTTGTATAAAGTGCTATGAAAATGATTGTCATAAATTTGGAGAGCCCTACTGGCGTAGAGTACATCAATTACCTCATGTATTTATTTGTCCCATACATTCTGAACCGCTAAAACAATCCAATGTACCATTTACTCACCAACCTAAAAAACAGAAATACTACGCGCTTAGTGAAATAAATATTGGATATGCAAAGGATATTAATATATCACCAAATCATTGGCACTACTATGACTTTTTGTCTCGTCAATCTGCTCGACTGTTATGGAATGAAAGTGATATTCCAACGTTAGGATTAGCTAGACTCAGAAGTTTCTACCAAAACAGGCTTAATGAAAAGGGCTTTATAACCTTATTTTCCACAATAAGATTTAATAAATTATTGCCTAATTTTATTAGCATTTTTGAAGAAAATTTTCTTAGAAATATAAATTGCCTTATATTCAAAAATAGTGAAGATACATGGTTGCATAAAATATTGCGAAAACCTCGTGGTTCTAGTCATCCCCTGCGACATCTTTTACTCCTATATTTTTTGGGAGAAAATGTTGATGCTTACGGACAAATGAATACGAAAAATCTGAAGAATGAACCTTTTGGATCATCGCCTTTCCCTTGTTTAAATCAAGCAGCAGAGCACTACCATGAAGACGTTGTTGATGATTATAATGTAACGAAATGTTATGAAACAGGAAAGCCTGTAGGAACATTCACTTGTAGTTGTGGCTTTGTATATTCGAGAAGAGGACCAGATAAAGATTATCAGGATCGTTTTAGAATAGGACGAATTAAAAGTTTTGGAGATGTTTGGAATAAAAAGTTGAGTCATTTACATCAACAAAATTTAACTATAACTCAAATTGCTAAAGAATTAGGCGTGGATAGAGGGACAATAAAAAAATATCTATTAAAGCTAGAAGATGCTTGTCAACAGAATCAGGAGAATTTGATGGAACCAAGTATGGATTCAGAAGAATACTACAAGAAAAGGTGGATGGATCACTTAGCTACTAATTCTAAATTAAGTAGAACGGAATTAAGAAAACAACTTCCTTCAGTATATACATGGCTCTATAGGCACGATAAACAGTGGTTATTTAATAATTTGCCGCCAAAAATGAAAAGAGGCTCTAATAACCAAAAAAGAGTGGATTGGACTAGGAGAGATGAAGAGTTATCAGTGTTGATTGATAAGGAAGCTGAACTTATAAAAACAAAAGAAGGTAAATTACAAAGAGTTACAATCAGCAGAATCGGCAAACAGTTAGGGGCTAGTTCTTTATTGGAGAAGAATTTAAATCACTTGCCGCTTTGCAGAGACAAGCTACAAAATATTACTGAATCCATTGAAGAGTTTCAAATGAGACGTTTAAAAACAAATGCATTAGAATTACGGAATTTGAGTATTGAAGTCAGTGAATGGAGATTAATTAGGGAATCTGGCTTAAAAATACCTTTGGCTAGTTCTCTTCAAGAAGCAATATTAAAAGAAGTTAGAGAATAAATTTGCAAAAAGTTAGTTCGTTTGACAAAAACAGAGTTTTGCATAGAAAGTTGTAGGTGAAAAGAAAATCATGTTAAGTTTCTTTCCAATTATATATAAAGATGAATTATTATATAGTGTCTTTGCAAGGTACCATATTAAGTCTGGAAATACATATCCATCGCAAACTTCAATGGACTTATTCGATGAAGAGTATATGAGATCTTATGCTCATTTACCAAGAAAGATAGAGACGACGTATAATAAAATACAATACAATCAAATGAGTCTCATTGATTGGATATTTAATCATACTTTATACTTTTATATGTTTAATTTTTCAACTGAAAAGACAAGGGGAAATTTAAGTCCCTTCATAGAGACTGGAAAGGGTGCAAATAGCTTTGGAAATGTAATTATTAAAACAAATGAGTTTTTTAAGTATTGTCCTAAGTGTTTTAAAGAAGATTCAATGAAATTTGGTGAATCCTTTTGGCGAAAAGATCATCAACTATTTGGAGTTAAGATATGTCTTAAACACCATGTTTGGCTGTTAGATAGTAAAATAAATTGGCAACCTCGTTATAAAGTAAAGCACTTTAGCCAGTTTGAAGTTCCAAATGAAGAAAATTGTCCTGAGTTACATGCTAAAGAAGATTTGATAAATATAGAATTGAAAGATAAACTAATTAAAATTGCAAATGAGTGCACTAAAGTAGGAAGTAAAAACTTACATATAAACTTTGAAAATGTACCTTTAATGTACAGACATTTATTGTACAGGGAAGGATACATAAAAGGGCAAGCAACTAATAACCAGAAGTTATACAAAGATTTTAGAAAATACTATGGAAACGAATTAATTACGTTATTAGAAGCAGACTTTGATGAATCTAAAAGAAGTAATTGGCTGGCTACTATAATTAAAAAACATAAACAAGTCTTTCATCCGCTTAAACACGTGCTTCTTTCAATATTTTTAAATGAAAGTGTAGATGAACTTTATAAATATTCAAATAAATTCAATCCATTTGGTGAGGGTCCTTACATATGTTTAAACCCATATGCTAATCATTATAAAAGAAAAGTTATTCGTAACGTAGAGTTAGCGTTGTGTTTAAGTGAAAAAGAGCAAATAGGAATATTCGAATGTTCATGTGGTTTTACTTTTTCTAGATTAAGTAAAGAACCTAGGGGTACATTAGTTAAAGAAATAATACATGTAAATAAGACTCATAGTCATAAATTTGAAGGTTTATTAATCTCAAATGACACATTAAAAAACGAAGAAATCAAAAGATTAAAAACTAAGTACAAACATTATAAAAATCGTTTAGCTCGAAAGAACAAATATATTTCGGATGAAGTGATCGAATATTATAGGAGTAAATGGATTAATCTAATCAATGAATATAAAAATCGAGATCCAAATATTTCTTTAGGTAAACTAAAAAAACAAGATCCGATTACTTATAAATTCTTATACATAAATGATAAAGAGTGGCTCAATAAAATCACACCTAAATCTAATAAATCAGGTGCTAAAATTGTTGATTGGAAGGCTAGAGATCAAGAGTTATTAACTTGTGTTAAGGATGGATATAACTCGTTGATAAACAAAGAAACTCCAACAAGAATAACTTATTATTCGATTGGACGAGAGATTAACCATCTTAATTTAATAACTCTCAAGGCATTAAAAAAACTTCCGAAAACCAAAGCATATTTTGAGACAGTGGTTGAAAGCACGGAACAATTTCAAGTTAGAAGAATTAATTATGTAATAAATCACTCGTTTCATGAAAATGAAGAGATTACGGTAAACAAAGTTAGGCTACGGGCACGAATTGCAAAAGGGAAGTCTGATTATATAGAACAATATATTGAAGAGAAGGTTAGAAGTATATTAGTTTAATAATTTTCATATTCCTTTACTTTCACTTTAAGTTTTTTGCGATTTTATCAGTTTATCTTTAAAATATTATCATAATAGTATAAAGTATAGAGATAAGGATAAAACAGAGGGTGAGGGGTATAATGAAAGAATATCGTTTTAATCGACAGGTCAATCAAAAGATTGTTAATGGTGTGCTTCAAGGTTACAAGAACTACATTCAGGAGCGTATTGAAAAAGATTTGCAAATGAAGATTAGTTCAGCATATGCATGGGTTAAGGGGAATCACATAGATGATCAAACGGCAGTAGAGTGTGAAGAAATTGGAATCAATTATAAAAAGGCTAGAGCTGGTTATACATGGGGGTATTTACAGTTCATCGCAAGTAATGACCAGAGTATGTTTATTATAAAAAACAATAAATATTTTGATCAAGATAACTTTCCGGATGGTAAGGGAGTTAACGGGAAAAAAAGATCTCATAACGATGAAAATTATCTAAAAAAATTATCTCGAATCAATAATAAGGTTGACTTTCCAACTCCACTCACACTTTTATCAGAAGAAAATGTTCCGCATAGTATGAGTATTTTAGATGATGCCGTACTTAAATCTCTTGAGGACAGTGATGTAAGTAATCTGCAGGAAGTTTACAATAAATTTTATATTTTTACCTATTCTTTAGACCAAGCCAATATGGTATCTAGCATAAAAATGTGGATGCCTAATCCTGCGAATGATAAGGCCTATTTAGTAGAGGATCTCACAGAACTTATTGATGCAAGTTCAGTTGATATTTCTGGTATTGATACATCTGTTCTTGAAGATGATCAATCTGAATTTGATTTTGATTCACCTGCTGCGATTGAATATGATATTTTCCACGAAGAAGATCTTCCAAGTGAAAATGAGGGAAATGATGAAAGATGAAGTGAAATGGGAGGTAGATATTAATGTTTGTTGGTAATAATTTAACCAACATTCGAATTCTCCATGGTTATACAAGGAAACAGCTGGCAGACTTACTTCAAGTTACTGAGCAATCCGTTTGGCAATATGAAAATGGTTATACGTCTCCTAAAATGGAAATTTTGAACGAATTAAAGAGAATTTTCAGTGTTAAAAGTAAATATTTCTATTCAGTAGATTTTTTGGAACTAAATGGATTAGATAATATTGATCAGAATTTTATCGCATATAGGGCAACAACAATAAATAGTGTGCAAAAAACACAAACTGAAGCTAAGCATGTTGGATTTATAAGTGCATTTTTAAAGATAATTGAAAAAAAACTTCATTACCCTATCAATGAAATAAAGTTACTAAGAGAAAAAACAATAGAAATTATAAATGATGATAGACAGGATAGAAAACTAAATATTGAACAGGCGGCTAACTATGCAAGGGAGTTTCTTGACCTTAACAATAATGGAAATGGAAACTTATTATTTATGCTTGAAAAAAAAGGTGCTATTGTATTAGAAAAAGCAATAGGTGAAAAAATTGACGCTTATAGTGTTTGGACAAGTGAGGAAAAACCTTTTATTATTTTGGGAAACTTAAAAAAATCCGCCGTTAGACGTAATTTTGATCTAGCACATGAATTAGGACATTTATTGTTACACTATAAGGTTGAATTTTCTTCTTTAGATAAGAAGTCTCATCGAGAATATGAAATGGAAGCAAATTTGTTTGCAGGAATATTCCTATTGCCTGAAGAAGAGTTCACAAGAGATTTTTTAAGCCTTACGAAAATTTCCAACCCAAATTCTTACTTAGATTTAAAGAGAAAATGGGTCGTTTCGATACAAGCATTGGCTCATCGTGCACATTCGTTAAGGTTATTAGATTATCAGCAATATAGGTACTTTCATATGATGATTAACAAACAGGGCTATAAAGTTACTGAGCCACTTGATGAGGAAATAAAGATAATGAAGCCAGGGAAAGTTAGAAGCATTCTGCAACTTCTATTTGAAAAAAACTATATTTCATTAGATTATTTATTAAATACAATCATGGTTGATACTGAGTTTTTAACGAAAATACTAGGTATAGAAAAAGCTTTTTTTGATAAGTATCAAAAGAACACTGCTATGCAGTATGATATTACTGATCTGAATTTAAAGTATAAATAGAACTTTTGTAATAGCACATTCCTTCTACGAAGGGGATGTGCTTTCATTTTATGAATATTGCATACTTTTGAGCCACCAAGTGCGGCGTAGAGAGCCAGTAATAGAACTATTCATTTATGAAATAAAGCAAAAGACATAGCGAAAATGCTTTCTGTTGACTGTAAGTTAAGTCAATGGTGGTGGTGGACTACCGAAATTGCAATGTCTTAGGCAAACTGTTTGTCAAAGTTTCTTTTGTATTTTACTGAAAGTTAATTGCAGCCAATGAATTACAGAGTGTTTACCACTTCATACCGTCTGGATAGTCAAAGATATAAATGCGTAGTTTTTTGGATCGAAAATGTTATAGTTATTCTACAAATTTGATGGACTTTCAATAAGATCAGTCCTCCACAAACGGGCCAGATTGTTGCAGATTAGCCATACAAATAAGAGTGGTAATTAGAAAATTTATGTTAACATGATACTAGAAAATATAAGAATTTGTGAAATTAAGATACAGTTAAAAAACAGTATCCCTTCTACATTCTATGTTAACATTCCATGAATTGTTCTTCTACCGAAACTCAACTCTCTGTTTTCCACTATTTGTGCTACATTTTTTACGCATACACCATGATTACATTATTCTAAGTCGGCTTCTAAATAAGTGATATAACCATCATGTAGTATGAATTTAAATGAACCATATATTTCTCCTCCTGGAAAATCTCCTGTAAAGAAAACACGCACGTTAACTTTGTCATAGTTTTCATTGGTATGACTAACAAGTTTGGTTTGTGTATTGTAGCCGATAAAATAATTGGTGAAATATTCTTTGATTTCTTCTTTTCCTTCATAATTGCGCCCTACTGAAATTTCATTAATAACTGCATCTTTGGAAAAAGTTTCTTCGTATCCTTCTGTATTATGAAGATTTAACATCTCCATAAACTTTGAAATAATTGGATGTAATCCTTCTGGCATTCGTATCTCCCTTTCTTAAATCTCTTTAGTATGATTTTTTTTGCCACACATGAACAATTGATTCGCTTTGTTCTTAGTATAAAGATTGAAATATGACAACGTTCCGTCTTATTTTTTAAAAAAATTAATTTCTCTATTAATTTTCCACACAGTTAAGAGTAATCAGTTGGTTATTCGAAATAGCTATTCTTTGTAAAAGATGAGATATGTTAAATAATCTAAAACAAGAATAAAAAAACTTTAATATGACAAGCTGTTGTCAAATTAAGGAGTGTATTCTGGCAATGTAGGAAGGAGGTGAGATTAACACGGTAGTAAATGTGACATTGCATTTTCATTATTATGAAAAAATACGATGCGCGATAATATTTTTAAATATGACAGACCCATGTCATATTTAGGGTGATATAGTAATCACATACTGAATGGGGGAATGAAAATGGAATGTTCCTGGCCGGGCAATAATCAGCTTATGCAAGCGTATCACGACAAAGAGTGGTGTGTACCAAACACTGACGACCAATATTTATTTGAAATGCTGACATTGGAAGGTGCACAAGTTAGGTTATCCTGGAGTATTGTATTATCTAGGAGAGAGGCTTATCAAAAAGCTTTTCATAATTTTGATATTAGTTATTGCTCGACACTAACGGATAAAGATTTGACGAATTTGCAAGAGCAATATAATGTCATTAAACATTTTTCTAAGCTTCAATCGGTGAGAAGTAACGCACAAGCAGTCATAAAGATACAACAGGAGTTTGAAAGCTTGTCATTATTTTTATGGCGTTATGTCGATTTTAAACCAATAATCAATCATTGGCATTCAGAAGAGGAAATCCCTGCTCAAACACCACTATCAAATGAGATTAGTAAGGATTTGAAAAAAAGGGGATTCAAATTTATTGGTCCAGTAACAATGTACGCCTTTATGCAAGCTATTGGCATGGTGGATGACCATGGGACAAGCTGTCCATACACTTCAAACAAAGAGAGGAAGATGAAAGAAAATGGATTTCACTAACGCAGTTAATCGTTCGTTACAAATTAGAAAAGCATACCACCAGCTTGAGAAAAAACATCATGGCTCAGAATGGGAAGTAGAGGAAGATGCACTTGCATTTCTTACCGATGCGGCACTTGTTGGAAGATTAGCAATGGCTCACCAAGAAAGATGGCCAACAGGGACTGATCCAGAAGCTGACTTAGAGCATAAGATCGCGGAGTCTTTTTGGTGGCTTATGGTATTAGCAGAGCGAATGGACATTGACAGTGAACAAGCATTGGAGAAGTTTTTAAAGAAAAAAGAAGAACAATTCTTGTAAAGCGAAGTAGGAGGATTTCACATGACCATTAGTCGGAATTTTGAAATCATCTATCTCTTATTGGATAGAAAAGTGGTTACTGCGAAGGAATTTGCCGAGCATTTTGAGGTTTCCACAAGAACGATCTATAGAGATGTGGATGTGTTAAGTGGAGCAGGAATCCCTATCTATGCTAATAAGGGAAGAGGGGGAGGAATTTCTCTATTAGAGGGATACACCTTCAATGCTTCCATGTTAACGAGTGATGAACAAGTAGACATATTAGTTGGCCTGCAAACGTTAGCAATCACTGATTTTCCAAATACAGACCTCATATTAAAGAAAGTGGCTCGGCTGTTTAAAAAAGAAACAGTAAACTGGATCGATGTTGATTTTTCACCATGGGGAAGTGGAGAAAAGAAGAAACAGTTATTTACCTTATTAAGAAATGCAATGATCCAACAACTTGTCATTCAATTTCGTTACTTTAATTCACAGGGTGAGCAAACTCTACGAGAAGTTGAGCCGATTCAATTATTATTCAAACAAAATGCTTGGTATCTTTCTGGATATTGTTTGTGGCGAAAGGATTATCGTATTTTTAAAATTAGTCGCATGGATCAAGTTTGTGTTTCAAACCAAACATTCACCTTGAGACCCACAGCAGATGCAATAAAAAATGCAGAAAAACAAGTAGGGGAATCCTCCATACCTATGAGGATTAGAATTGCCTCTCAAGGGGCGTATCGGGTCTTTGATGAGTTTGATGACCATATGATTACGAAAAATAAAGATGGCTCATACACGATTGTAGCAAATTTCCCCGTTGGCACATGGCTAGATAGCTATCTTTTGTCCTTTGGTACACTAATTGAAGAGGTTCATCCTGTTTATTTACGTGAACGATTGGTAAAAAAGCTTGAGGAACTAAAGCATAATCTTGAAATAAATACCAGCTAAAGCTAAGCTTTAAAAAAGCAAGGACGTGTATTCTACTATGAATAAAGACTTTAATATTTTATATGAACCACCTCATTCACTTGAATATAATGCTTAAGATTAGAAGCTAGGATTAGCGGTAATCATAAGAGGTAGCCGAGAACGGATTAAAAACCTCATTATTTGCTATGTCTATCTATGAAATTCCACCTTCATCGGAATGGGGCGAGTGATTGGGATGGCGATGCGTTTTTCAAGTAGTTGATATTGTCGTCAAACCAAGCTACCAAGGTAATGCACTCGGAAAAAATTATGCAGAAAATAGTCTATCTAACAAATCAAACCTATCGTGGTTCCTATGTAGCTTAATTAACGACGATCCAGCAAATAAGATATATGAACAATTTGGATTTACAAATACCTATCCTAAATCTCATGGCATGAAACTTTCTTCATACTCGAATTACTTTTTTTTATAATATGACATACTGTTGTCCAATTAAGGGTTGTATATTGGGAATGTGGCTGAATCTTATTCCGGACGACGACAAAAATGGGGCACAACCGAATACTGCGTCCATTCTGTTTCTAAACGGGACTACAATCCGATTCAGTAAACAACGATTAACATTTTATAGGAGGTTTTTTTATGTCACTCGATTCTTACGTTACGCTTAGCCATTCAGGTGCGAAGATTCTGATATACGGAGCCAGCGGCTACACCGGCAAGCTCATCAGCGCACGGGCACAGCAGGCTGGTCTAGACTTTGAGATCGCTGGACGCAGCGAGGCAAGTGTTAGTGCACTTGCCCGTAGCCTTGGCGTCTCCTATCGCATCTTCGCGGTAGAGGATGCACAGGCGCTGCGATCTGCCCTGAAGGGCGTCACCGCCATCCTTAACTGCGCGGGACCGTTCGCGGTAACGGCGCGGCCCATCATGGAGGCCTGCATCGATAGCGGAGTCCACTATCTGGATATCACTGCGGAGTTCAAGGTCTACGAACTGGCCCAGTCTTTGTCGAAGAAGGCGGCCGCTGCCAGCGTGATGCTGTTGCCGGGCGTAGGTTGGGACGTGGTTCCCAGCGACTGCCTGGCCGTGTATACCGCGAGCAAGGTTGATAAACCACGACGTTTGCGAATTGCGTTGGAGGTGGCTGGGGCGATGTCCCGAGGCTCAGCGACTAGTGCTGGGGAAATATTGAGCGTGGGATTACTGGTACGTTCCGAAGGCAAGCTTGTCGCTGCGCCTAATGCCGATACGTCCGTTTTCGATTTCGGCGAGGGTAACGTGGAATGCGCCCGCCTGTCCTTTGGCGATTTAGTGACGGCATGGGCATCGACCAACATACCTAATATCGAGATGTTCGTGCATGTGAAAGGTGACGCCTTTCCTGAAGGCGATCTGTCGCTCCTCCCGGATGGTCCTACGCCGGAGGAACGAGATGCCAACCGTGCTAAAGTGGTGGCCGAAGTAACGGGAGAGGATGGTTCTATTGCCCGTGCTCGAATCGAGACGGTCAATGGCTATTCTTATACGGCGCTGTCATCGGTCGAGGCCGCCAGACGCGTGCATGCCGGTCATTTCCTCCCCGGCTTCCAAACACCTGCTTCGGCATTCGGCGCCGAGTTCGCGGCGAGTATCCCGGATACTCGCATCATCGACCTAGATCCGATCGTTCCTTCCCGGTGAGCCTCGTCCAATTAAGGGTTGTATATTGGGGATGTGGCTGAATCCTATTCCGGGAGACAGCGAACAACTATTATCAACAGCCTCTCGGAATTCGAGTGGTGCTGAAGTGGGGAAACCGGTTAAAAGCAGACGTTTTTGAACTGGGAAAAGTGGAAAATGAAAACCGTTTTCAAATTAACGGTGAAAGATAACTTACCTAAACTTCAATCTAAATATATTACTTCGCTATGGGTGGTTTATTAGAATATAAGAAACTGTAAAAATAATGAATTTTAGTCTTGCTTTTTTCATGTTTTACTGACAATGACAATGATTGATTAAAATAAACATAAGAAATGGTGATTATGTGTTAAATACATTCCTATTGGTTCGTAAAGAATTATTGAATGAGATAGATGCTTTATCAGATAAACAATTAAACATGAAACCAAGTGAAGATAAGTGGAGTGTATCTCAAGTTATACGGCATCTTGCTTTTATAGATGAAGCAATTTTGCGTGCATTGAGGAAAGCTGTGCAAGAAGAAAGTAAACGGGTAACGGAGAAAAATTTAGATTCTGCTCTAGACCGCACAAACAAGATAAAATCACGCCTTCCAGAACCATCAACTGAATTTACAAACAAAGAAGACCTCTGGAAAATTTTAAATCAAGCAAGAACTCCACTACTGGAATATATAAACGAAATTATTGATGGAACCGTTATAGAGGACAAATCAATGATACATCCTGTATTTGGACCGATTAGCATCAAACAAATGATTGAATCTATTGGTCTCCATGAAAAACGTCACATTGAGCAAATTAAAGAGATTAAAGAAAGTATATTAAATTGTTAACCGATGCAGTTGCACTAACGGGTGCTTTTGTTTAATAAAATATCAGCAATGATCTTCAACAATCAGGCGCAATTCTGTAATAAGAATTGCGTTCTTTCTTTGTGTATAGGGCCAGATTCTTGCAGATTAGTGTGATTTTTTATCAGAAAATCAATACAAATAAAAGTGATAATTGGAAAATTTATGTTAACATAATACTAGAAAATATAAGAGTTCGTGAAACTTTTCACTTAAACTAAACCAGCTAATAGTACAAGAATCAATATTTAGATACTCTTTACAAAGAATTACGATTCATAAGTATGGATACTGACAACTAGTTACTTAAAATAATTGGTAGATTTACTTACAACAGAATAGATATGTTTTCCAGATTATAGTAGTATGAATCCATATTATTAGGTTCTCATTTATTGAGGGATTGGAGTAGAAAATGTCAAAAATAGTTTCATTTGTTGGTGGAGTTCAAGGACCTTGGAAAGTTGTCCGAATTGAAAATGTAGTTGGAAAACCCTTGGAACCAGTTGAGAAACTTCAAATAGTTGATGGTTCTATAGAAAATCCTTCTTTCAACACAAATTGGATACTACGGGGTGTAACAAGCAACTTGCGTTATACCACAAGTCAAGAGAAAGAACATTTAAATAAGCATTCACCGACACTTGGTAGAAAAGAAGATACTTGTGCTGCATTGATACCAATAAAGAAATCAGTTGAATGGTGGGAGCTTGCACAGGACGAAAGACGTGAGATTTTGGAGGAACAGTCTCAACATATTAAAATAGGACTACGATACTTGCCTGCCATTGCACGAAGATTACACCACTCGCGTGACCTTGGTGAACCATTTGATTTTGTCACTTGGTTTGAGTATTCTCCAGATTATTCTAGGGATTTCGAAGAGTTAGTATCAAGTCTTCGTACTACACTTGAGTGGAAGTATGTAGAGCGAGAAGTTGATATTAGATTGGCTTTAGACTAATTTTCCATAAGATAAACCAATAATAGTTTTTAAAAGAATAATTTAAGATTAATTGTTTTTTAAGTAAAGGGTGGCGTTAGTTTAATAAGCAAGCTGCCTTTTAGTACCTAATTCCTAGCAAAATTATTTCTGCAACAATCAGGCGCTATTCTGTAATAAGAATTGTGCCCTTTCTTTCTGTATAGGGATATTAAGGAAATTTTTTAAAGAAAATATAAACGATAGACAATCGCGTACTTTAATGGAATGATCCCTTAATATCGAGGGCCGTATCAACTGGTTCAATCATTTATACCCATTATACTTTCATCACCCACCATCTCCTACTCATCAATGGTGGGTGATGAAAGGGCAAAAAGATTTAAACTTTCATCGGTATTACCCTTATTTATCAGATGCTCATCTAATCTTAGGGACAAGCTTTCACTTATCCCTTCTTGATAACGAGTGCTATAGATAGTTATTCATTACTTTTCCTAATCTTCGTCCATTAGTTATATTTTCATGACTGCGCCAGTGTTGGCAGAGGTGACTAACTTCGAATAGCGGGCAAGATATCCCTTTTTCACTTTTGGCTCAGGCTCCGTCCATTTTTCTTTACGTTTCGTATGCTCTTCCTCGCTAACGAGCCATTCAATTGTCCGGTTTGTTAAGTCGATTCGTATACGATCACCATTTTTCACAAATGCAATTGGTCCGCCTTCTGCTGCTTCTGGTGAGATGTGACCAATAGAAATCCCTCTTGATGCACCTGAAAATCGACCATCAGTGATAAGAGCGACTTTAGTGCCTAGACCCCGACCCGCTATCGCTGAAGTTGGTGCAAGCATTTCTGGCATCCCCGGTCCTCCTTTTGGACCTTCGTGGCGGATAACCACAACATGCCCTTCTCTTACTGCGCCTTTATTAATCTCTTCCTGTGTTTCTTCCTGGGAATCGAATACAATAGCTTCTCCTTCAAATATTTTAATCGAAGGGTCAACAGCGCCAACTTTAATTACAGCGCCATCCGGTGCAAGGTTTCCGTAAAGAATGGATAGACCACCAACCGGGCTATACGGATTGTCCTTTCTACGAATTACCATATCATTCGTAATTTCGGCATCTTTTACGGTTTCATACAAACTTTTTCCTGAAATCGTTAGCCTATCTGGATGGATAGCGCCTTCGATACTGCAAAGTTCTTTAATGATAGCACTAACACCACCCGCTTTATGGACATCATCCATAGAATAATCAGACGCAGGGCTTATTTTACATAAGTACGGAACACGTTCTGCAATCTCATTAATTCTATTTAAGTCATAATCAATCTCTGCCTCATGTGCAATGGCAAGCGTGTGTAAAACTGTATTAGTCGAACCGCCCATTGCCATATCAAGCGCAAATGCATCGTCGATTGTTTGTTTGGTAACAATATCGCGTGGCTTAATATCCTTCTCAATCAAATTCATTAAATGCTTCGCAGCATCTTTTATCAATTTGTGTCGTTCCTGAGACGTTGCCACAAGCGTTCCATTCCCTGGTAATGCAAGACCAAACATTTCCATTAACGAATTCATCGAGTTGGCTGTAAACATACCTGAGCAAGAACCACAGGTTGGACAGGCTAACTGCTCAATTTCAAGCAATTCTTCACGTGACATCCTCCCTGAGGAGAATGCACCAACACCTTCAAATACAGAAGCAAGGGAAAGGCTCTGTCCATCTTTTGTCCGCCCTGCTTCCATTGGTCCACCTGAAACAAATACAGATGGAACATTGGTACGCATTGCTGCCATCAACATACCTGGCGTAATTTTATCACAGTTAGGAATATAGAAAACCCCATCAAACCAATGGGCATTAATCACTGTTTCCGCTGAATCACAAATGATTTCCCTGCTCGGCAAAGAATAGCGCATGCCAATATGGCCCATTGCTATTCCATCATCAACACCGATTGTATTAAATTCAAACGGAATACCTCCCGATTCAATAATGGCTTCTTTTACGACCTCTGCAAATTTATTAAGATGCATATGTCCTGGAATAATATCAATATAAGAGTTACAGACACCGATAAATGGCTTATTCATGTCTTTTTCCTTTACCCCTGCTGCCCGTAGTAAGCTACGGTGAGGAGCACGATCAATTCCTTCTTTTATCATGTTCGATCTCATTTTAATATTCAAATGAATCACCCCTTTTTGTTATTGAATAAATGTATACAGTTCTTGCATTGGTCTGATAATGTTTTGTTTCATCCTCGCTGCCGCGGCTTCCGCGTCTTGTTGTTCCAAAGCTGTGATGAGTGAATCATGTTCTTCGACAGAGGTCATCGTTGCGTGAGGCTTTTGTTTTAAGAACACATACTTGAATCTGCGAATGTGAATTTGCAGCGATGCGCTAAATGAAGCAATGTATTCATTTTCGGATAGATCCACAATCAGGTTGTGGATTTGCTCGTCCGTTTCCATGGCTTCGAACGTCTGCCCGCTTTCAATTGCTTGACGGAACCGCATGTTAAGATTTTTCAACTGATCAATGTGTTCTGGTAAAATACGTTGGGCTGCATACTCGGCTCCCAAAGCGTGAAGTGATGCTAGAGTTGGATACAATTTTAAAATGTCGTGTTTTTCAATTTGTTTCACCCGGGTTTCTTTGCCGGGATGCATCGATACAAGACCTTGTATTTCCAACAGTTGTAGCGCTTCCCTGATCGGTGTTCGGCTTACAGCAAGTGTTTCCGCCAGTTCCGCATCGATGATTTTCTCACCCGGTTGAAGTGTGCCGTCAATGATCCATTTTTGAATTTGTACGAATGATCTCTCTTTTGCTGACATTCGTGCCGGTACTGCAAAATTTTTGGGAACAGGCATGATGAACCTCCGTTCTAAGTAATATATTGCATTCAATATATCGCATACGGAATAGTATTGCAACTTCTTTAAAGGAATTTTCAAATAATGTTCATTTATTGATGAGCCTCACACTCGTGATATTAGCGGTAATCCTGTATAATCATATTCAAATAAACGTTTGAATGTAATTGCATTTTGAGAGGAGTGAATTAGAGAGATGTTAAATTATGAAGTTGTGATTATCGGTGGAGGTCAAGCACTTCAACGGAGTAGCGTTAGATCAACAAGCAAGCCGCCTGAGTATCTAATTCTTATCGATTCTATCTTCAACAATCAGGCGCAATTCTGTAATAAGAATTACGACCTTTCTTTGTGTATAGGGCAAGATAGTTAAATAAGCAAACTGGCGTTAAGTCGGTCTTTTCTTTTGTTTTTTTAGTTCAGAAACTCTCGATTACTAATTGGTAAAAATTAAATTTATAAAGATTGAAATAACGTAGCAGATTAGTGTAATTACAGGAATCAGGATTTTTATATAGAATTATTACAATAATAAATAACAGTAAAGTTGGTGCTCAAATGGACAGAACAATACATATTGATAAAATGTTCTCAAAAGACTGGGAACAAGTTCGAGAAATCTATCTTGAAGGAATTGCTACTGGAAATGCAACCTTTCAAAAGGATGCTCCTTCCTGGGAAACGTGGGATAATGGTCATATATTAGAGTGTCGAATTGTTGCTCGTTCAGAAGGTGAAATTTTAGGGTGGGCTGCTTTAAGCCCCATCTCAAGTCGCTGTGTTTATACAGGTGTTGCAGAAGTAAGTGTTTATGTTAGTCAAAGTAGTAAAGGAAAAGGAATTGGTAGCTCACTTCTAAAATCCTTAATTAAAATAAGTGAACAGAACGGAATTTGGACATTACAAGCTGGGATCTTCCCTGAAAATACCTCAAGTCTTATATTACATAATAAACATGGGTTTCGTGAATATGGACGGCGAGAGCGTATTGGTAAAATGGATGGGGTATGGCGTGATATTATCTTGTTAGAAAGAAGAAGTAATAGAGTTGGAAATAACTAAAGTTGTTAAGCTAACGGGGCTGCGTTAGTTCAACAAGCAACCTGCCTTTACCTAATTCCTATCGATACAATCTTCAACAATCAGGCGCAAATCTGTAATAAGAATTGCGCCCTTTCTTTGTGTATAAGGCCAGATTGTAGAAAAAGTAGGTTCTTTAAAATTGAAATTAAATTGGTAAATTTATGTTAATATTATTATAGAATACCCAATAATTTGTGAATTTTTTCACTTAAACAAAAGGGGAGGTTTGCAGAAGAAGCTAATAAGAAGAAAAAATTGCTTCTTTTATTGAGCCACCAAAACGGTGGCTTTTTTAATATCGAAATTTATTTAGTCTTTACATAAGAATATATCGTAATGTAAGATATAGTAAAGGAGGTTTGTTTTTGTGACTTTAAAGAACACAATTAATAATATAAATCAAAATTGGACTGATATTTATCATTTATTACATTTCGTTCATCAAGAGAATATTTCGCACCAAGCTATAAGATTATTACAACACATAGAAAAGAAGCAAAAAACAACGATAGGTCATTTAGCTACATTCTTAGGTGTGACTCATAATACTGCTTCAGAACACATTAAAAGACTAATTAAAAAGGGCTATGTATCCAAAGAAAGGAGTATTGTAGACGAAAGGAAAGTATTTGTGATTTTGACTGAAGAAGGTAGTAAAGTATTGTATAGACATACACGATTAGATAATGAAAAATTAAAAAATGTATTAGATAATCTTGATGGATCTGAAATTGAAATGATAGAAAAGTCATTTGATCTTCTTAGTCAGGAGGCAAGGAAATGTTTTTAATTACAAAAATTCTTGTCTCAGCAATCATTATTGCCTTAGTAACAGAAGTGGCAAGAGTTTTTCCAAAGTATGGTGGGATAATTGCCGCTTTACCCTTAGTGAGTTTGCTAAGTTTGTTTTGGCTTTATATTCAAGGAGAACAAACAACTAATCTAAGTAAATTTGCTTCGGGTGTCCTATGGGGGTTTCCTGCTACTACTGTGCTATTAATCATAGTTGTAATTTCATTGAAAGCATCTTTATCATTATTTATATCGTTAGGATTTGGAGTTGGTGGATGGATAATATTTTTGGCAGTCCAAGATTTTCTTGTAAAGAAGTTAACACCTTTCTTATAATTTAATGTGAACTAATGTACTTAAACAAACGGAGTAGCTTTTCTTCAATAGTAAAACATAAGTGATCTTCCGCAATCAGGCGCTATTCAGTAATAAGAATTGTGCCCTTTCTTTGTGTTAGGGACAAATAATTGAAGATGATTAAAAGAAACTCTATTCTACTTAACAATATATTGTGTTATCATTCTATAGATTTAACTATATACATATGAAGGAGTGAGCTCTAAGATGGAAGCAAAAGAATTTCAAAAATGGATTGCTGAATACTACAAATCGAGAGGTTGGGCTGATTTAGATATTTTTGTACGTATTGGCTTTTTATCAGAAGAGACTGGAGAAGTGGCTAGAGCTATAAGAGCCCTTGAAATTGGACGAGATCGTCCGGATGAATGTGCCAGTTCATTCAGTGAGGGTAAGATACATTTAACAGAAGAACTTGGTGATGTATTAGGTAATGTAGTTATCATTGCGAACAAATATAATATCGATTTAGAAGAAATCTTTTTAGAACATAAAAATAAACTATCCAATAGATATCGTTAAATAATTGAATAAGGGGTAAAGGTGATTGCGATGGAAATCAAAAATCTTGCTGTATTTTGTGGATCGAGTACAGGTACAGACAGTATTTATATTGAAAATGCAGAGAAGCTCGGAGAAGAATTAGCGATTAGCAATAGGACTTTGATTTATGGAGGAGCTCAAGTTGGATGTATGGGCGCTTTGGCTGATACATCTCTATACTATGGAGGTAGTGTAGTGGGTGTGATCCCTAAAAAACTGAAGGATGTGGAAATCGCCCATGGGCAATTAACGGAACTTCATGTAGTTGAAACAATGCACGAACGCAAATCGAAAATGGCGGAGTTAGCTGATGGATTTGTTGCTCTGCCTGGAGGTGCAGGAACATTAGAAGAGTGGTTTGAAGTATTTACTTGGTCACAGCTGGGTTATCATGCAAAGCCATGTGGCTTATTAAACGTGAATGGCTTTTTCAATCCGTTAATCACGATGTTAGACCATACAATTGAACAGGGTTTTATGAATAAAAATTACCGAGAAATGATACTTATTGCTTCTGACCCTAAAGAGTTATTGCATAAAATGGATTCTTATAGTCCAAGTTACATATCAAAATGGACTTAATCGATAAGACTTACACTTCAACAATCAGGCGCTATTCTGTAATAAGAATTGCGCCCTTTCTATGTGAATAGGGCCAGATGGTTGAAGAGTAGTTCCTAAGATTTTGAAAATAAATTAGGAAATTTATGTTAAAATGATAACAGAAAATGTGAGAGTTTGTGAAATTTTACACTTAAACTAAAGGGGAGAATACTTCAACAAGGAAATGCCATAATTATTAAACTAACGAGGCAGAAGAGTTTAAGAAAATTTATAATTGTTTTTAAGGTGGTGTATTTGATGAACAAAAAAACAAAAGGACTTATTGGACTGATTGGTTCCCTTATTGTATGTCTTTTTGGGGTATATCGTTTAATTACAGAAACTCCATCAACTGTTAGTCTATTGATTATTCCAATAGTATTTGCGGTCACAGGATTTATAGGAGTTATTGGCAATTTGATTACTTTGAAGAAACTAAACAAGGATGCTTATTAAATTAACGGTTAGCAATAGTTGCACAAGCCGTATCTCCCGTTATGACGCTAACGGGACGGTTCCTTCGATAAGGAGATGCTATTTTTATTCAACTAACGAAGCGATATTTTATGAAGAAATTTAATAGGAGGTAATGGAAGTGGATTTTATCTACATATCATCTGTCATTGTGGCAATTTTGTTTGTGTCCATTGCAGTGTTTCAAGTGGTACTTTCACTTGGCTATCCTTTTGGTGAATTTGCCATGGGTGGATATTATAAAGTTTTACCAAAAAAATTACGTATTGTGAGTGCTGTTAATACTTTGATTCTCTTATTTATGGGTTTTATTTTTCTGCAACACACTAATGTCATAAATGGTTTAAATTTTTTATCTACAAATATATTAGTATGGGTTATTACAATTTTCCTCGGCATTAATACAATAGCAAACCTAATATCTCGGAGCAAAAAAGAGAGATTTCTTATGACACCATTATCTGGTATCACTTTCATATTCTGTTTATTTATTGCTTTATCATAAATTATTTCTTTTATTCTTCTTCACCAAACGGGGTAGCGATAGCATAAGAAGCTATTGCTACTTTTGTTGAAGAAACGCGGAGGTTTGCTGAAAAGTTTTTAAGGAGGAATTGATATGAACGATGAGAAAAAAAGTTTTTATTTATATATGGCAGTTGGATATACTGGTCTTCTCCTAATTGGATTAGCAGCTATAAGGTATATTTCAGTTTTCCACGACACGCTAGGACAGAGCCTTGCTTTGTTTGGCTTTATATTCGTAACAGTGTATATAAGATTTGCGGAAAAGAAGTTAGGTATTAGCAAAAAAGAATCCATTATAAGTAACGCTATCTTAATTGTTGTATTATTTGCATTTTGGTTATATTTTAAATAGTTATTATTCAACAAACGGAGTGCAATACTTTAAATAACAGGGAGTGGTAGCATTGAACTTATATCTTCATAATTATTTAGATGTATTTAAAAGGAACTTTATGTTGATTGTTATGGCATTGGTATTATTAGCTGTAACATTCTTTGTTTGGGCTGGAGTTCCATTTTTTATAATCGGAAGTTTAGTTGCAGACTTTACTTCTAACTTTGTAATTATTTACTTCTGCATTGCATTATCAGGAGGGTTTCTATTTTCATTCTATTTTGTTCCGTTCAACGTAAAAGTTGCTAAGAATATAGCCAGAATAAAGAACCTTAGTGTAGCAGTAGCTTTCGTGTATTTACAAACAGTATGGATATTAGTAAGTTCACTTATTTTTGGCACAGCGTTAATCTTGATGAATGCTCTTCAACTATAGGAGTAGCGTTAGTACAATAAGTTCTCGCTGCTCTTGTTCAACAAAAAGGGAGAATATTTTAAGAAGAAATTTGCTTTAGGGGGAAAGAATTTGCTGAAAGTATTAAGAATTATCTTATCAATATCCGTTGTCACATTAGGTAGCTATATTTTAATAACTCGAAAAATGGAATTATTGCCTTATTCTTTATTTTTAGTGGGTGTCCTAACGTTGGTATTAGGCTTAATTGAACTTAAAAAAGACAAAAAGTCATTTTGGGGATATATAAACATTGGTGCATCTGCGTTTGTATTTTTCGTTGTTATTTATACTTCACAATTCAGCTAACGGGTGACTTTACTTCAATAACGATCTTCCGTATAGCAATATTCATTCTAAGTTTTGTGAGAGGCACAATTACGACATATTTTAATTTTTCCTTGCCAAAAACTTTGTATTATTGGCTAGGGGGGATTAATAATTTTACGGCTGTCTGTTATTTGTCATTTAAATCATGGAACGTTTCAGGTAGTAGTCAGTAAAAATTCACTAACGGGTGCAATTCTTGAACAAGGAATTGTGTCCTTTTTTGTTATCATCGTGAGATTTCTATGTATCTTTTAGAGAGATTAAATTGAGAAAGTAATTTATTCATCAATTTCAACAACTAAAAAAGACTTATGATGGTCTGGAAGATTGATTGAAGAAAATACGTATCTCTTCAGTTGATATTCCAATCTCTAGAGCTTGTAAGATTAATTCTACCCATTCTTTATCGAGATCTTTAATAGATAATTGTCTATTCATATATTCTCCCATCTTATGTAAAATATAGGACATTAGTTATATTATTTACTAGTTACAAATAAATTGCAATAACTTTTGTTCGACAAATATTTGTTTCATATTTTGCAAATGCTGTGCATTAAATTTAAACCACTTCTTCAACAATCAGGCGCTATTCTGTAATAAGAATTGCGCCCTTTCTATGTGAATTGGGCCAGATTGTTGCAGATTAGTGTGATCTTTTATCAGAAAGTCAATACAAATAGAAGTGGTAATTGGAAATTTTATGTTAACATGAGACTAGAAAATATAAGAGTTTGTGAAACTTTGCACTTAAACTATCGGGGAGAATCGTTACATAAAAGATGCAATTTTTTTATTAAACTAACGTAGCATTTACTTCAATAATAAGAAGGGGGTATTATGTGAAAAAAACAACGGTCTTATCTATTATAATTGGAATAATTATCTTAATGCTAATAGGACTAATTCTTCCCAAATATGAAGAAATGCTTGATTTTTTTAATGTTAAATGGATTTTAATTTATTCAATTTTATTAAGTCTTTTGTATTTCTTATTTGGCATTTTGATTGAGACTAAAAGGTTAATTAAAGTGTTTTCTAAGAAAGTAAGAGTTAATTGGTTACAATTTAGTTTTGTAGTTATTTTAATTTTATTAGTTTTCGTTCCCACAGCATATTGGTTAATGCTGTTTCCTCATAATTTTTTAATTAGTTTTATTTCGAAGCTTGAAATTCAAGTTATTTTAAACGTTCTCGCAGGAATTTTATTTGTACGGTCATTTTATAAAGAAATTTAACTTGGCTTAAATTTTAACTAAGGGAAGCGATAGCACAAGAACTCTCGCAGCTCTTATTGAAGTATTGGGGAGAATAGTGGAAGAAGTAAATAATTAAAAGATGGTGGTTATTATGGAATGGAAAGAACTTAAAGATAGTAATGATATTGAAAATCTCTTAGATACATTTGGTGGGTTTCATGATAGTTGCTTAAAGGAATTATATATGTGGACGGAAAGCTATGTAGATGAAAATTTATCAATGGGTATGTCAACAGAGCTTGATACTAATGTACGAATCCTTTTCCAAAGACAGTGTGATAATCCTTCTGCAATTGAACTGCTTTTTGAAGGAGTAACTCAATTTCACATCATTCCAAGTCCGATAAACTATGACCCAATCATTTATGAAGCAAAACTTATTTTACACGAAGGTCTTTTTTATTGGGCTGATGATTATGATTGGGAATCAAATGATTTTACTCATGGTACAAATAGCTGGGTTTCTGCAAAGGGTCTTAAATGGCGTGATGTGAGTTCATGGATGGGTAAAAAAAGCAGATACGGTTTAATCACACAAGATTAAATTTCTTATTCAACAAACGGGTGAGCAATAGCTCAATAAGCCTTTGGTGCTGTTGCGGCGCTACTCGGAGTTAGTAAAAATAAAGAACAATTATAAAAAATATTCAGGAGGTATATATGAAGAATATTATTTCGATGTTTTTAATGATGATATTATTATTTTTAGTAGCTTGCAGTCACAGTGGTCTTTCGACATACGATGAAATGCTATCGGAAAGTGATGAGGAATTCACCTATCATTCCCTTCTTGCAGAAAATGAAGGTTCTTATGCTGCTTATGCCGTTGTAGAAACGGAAGAGGAGGTAAGAGAGTTGAAAGAAATCTTGCAAAGACCTTTTATCGAAGCTTTCCTAACGTCTCAAGAAAACCACGTGGATAATATCAAATATGGTGGATTAGAAGTTTCTCAAATACCGTCATATTATGTGTTTGATACGGAAACGCTCATATATCAGACACATGAAAAAGAAGAATTAATAACTTATTTAGACGAAATGGAATAGTTGGAAATGACTGAGCAATAAACATATCGACAAATTGATGTGTTGATTGGCTATATTAGATTTAGTCATCGTTAGTAAATGTGAGTGATTACACTTAAAGTAACGGGTGCGTTAGCAGAAGAAGCTGTTACTGCTCTTGTTACACAAATGGGGAGAATAGTTGATCAAGAGATTTAAAATATATAATGTAATCGTCCTTAAAATTGGACGATTATTTTGTTTGTAAAAAAATGAAAAAATTTAAGCCAAATAAGACTTTGGTTTGTCTAATAAGTGTAAGACAAAAAAAGAAAGGGTGAATTCCAATCATTAGATTAGTAAAAAAAGCTCAAAAAGGAAATGACAAAGCCTTTTTAAAGCTTTTCCAGCAGTATGAAGAAGATATTTATCGAATGGCTTATGTATATGTAAAAAACAAAGACGATGCTTTAGATGTTGTTCAAGAAGTAGCTTATCAATCATTTAAGAAGATAAATACATTGAAAAAACCAGAATATTTCAAAACGTGGTTAATGAAAATCACAATGAACTGTGCAAGGAATGTAGTAAGGAAAAATAAAAAAGTTGTTCATTTAAAATCAGAATATGAGGAGTTTATAGGAACAGAGAATGAAGATATTCCCCTTTCTATAACACTCCAAGACTTGATAGAAGCATTGGAAGAGGATGAAAAAAGCATAGTTTTACTAAGGTTTTATCATAATCATACATTTAAAGAAATATCGGAGGTATTGGAAATACCACTTGGAACGGCAAAATCAGTTCTATATCGTGCATTAGATAAACTTCGTAAACAATTTAAGGAGGGTGATATTTGTGAACAATAAAATAAATCAAGAGTTACAAAAAATAGAATTTCCAAAAGAATTACATGAAAGGTCTATAATGGGCGTGAAAAAAGCCACAGCAGAGCAACAAAAAAGGAAATTTAAAAATCCATTAGTAGCGGCAGCAATTATTATAGTGTTATCTACTACTTCAGCTGCTTTTGCCTTTCCGTCTATTGCAGCACAAATTCCATTTATGGATAATGTCATTAGTTTTTTTTATGATGAGGAGAGAGACTACAATAATTTTGAAGCCTTCTCAACAGAAATAGGTCTTGCACAGACTAGTAATGGTACGACTGTTATGATAGATAATGCGGTATATGACGGAACAAATATTACTATTTCATTCGCAATCGAAACAGAAAAAGAAGTTGAAAAAGAAATTGAAATCCGTGCAACAAATTGGTTTGATGTTGTTGGAGCAAGTGGTATGGGAGGAAGTGAAAAAATTACAAAGATTAGTGACAATCACTATGTAGGATTGGCAACTTTTACTCCTAATTTCAAAAATGAAGAATATCCTGAAACAGTTGAAATTACTTGGAACCCTGAAGCCTTTAATAGTTTATCAAATGATTTAGCAGTAGAAGGCGATTGGTCATTTGCTTTTTCACTCAATCGTTTAGAAGGTGATGTAGATTTGTTAAATGAAACTGTACAGAATGATAATGTGAATTTCACGCTTAAATTTGTTGAGTTCACTGATGTATCCACTATTATTAGCTATGAACAAGTTATATCAGAAGAACTTCTAAAAGACTGGGAAAGTGTTACACCTGTTTTCAATGTAAAAGATGACCTTGGTAATGTGTATATGAATGGAACTAGCGGTGGCGGAGAGACATCTAATGACTATAAAACATTTAAAGGAACAAGTGACTTTGGTACAATTCAAGAGGGTGCTACCAAGCTCTTCATTCAACCTATCCAGATTGCAAGTCTCAATTCTGGAAAAGGTCATACAATAATTGAGCTTGAGCCTGTTGTCATAGAGTTAAAAAAATAGGAACCATTTAGTTAAAGATTGTGAGTTATTGTACTTAAACTCCCTCAGTGTGATTGTTATATCTCTTGAATGCTCACTTATTCGCAGGATTCCATAACCCTTCATAAGGGACAGCGGAGGATTGGAATGAGTGATGATGGTTTAGGCTACATGAAGGCGTGCTCGAATAAAGGAGTTAGATGAAACTCCATTTTTTACCATATACTGCACGTATTCTCCACGCCGCCCCTGGAGGCTAGCCCTCCCATGTCTCAACGGGTCTTATAAATAAGCCCTCTCATTCCTTCGTCACGCCTATCCAAGGGGTGGAGGCCGGTTTTGCTATAGGTATGGGTCAAAGCCCTTTTGTTTAAGTCATCCAGTACTCCGTGCTTTCTTTGGATCCTGCGAATAAGCCAACATTCAAAATTTTAAAAGGTGATTAATGTATAAAATAAATCTGTCTTCGTCATTATGCAGCTACTGAAGTTGAGGCTTGTACTTTTTCTGGGCAATAGGATTCATTGCGACGGGCCATGCTTACCAATATTCTTGCCAGTTTACCGATCAATTTCATGATAGATTTCATCCCTTTCATTTTCTTGACATGAATATTATTGTAGTGAAGATCTTTGAACTCAGGGTTGTTCATGACAAGACTCAAGGTTGCTAAGTAAAGAAAGCGCCGTAGGCGGGACCTTCCTCGTTTAGAGATCACCACCTTTCCTTTCCATTTACCAGAGCTTGCTTCTACTAGATGTAAACCTGCATGTCGCAGTAAAGCATTTCCATGAGCGAATCCACTTAGATCACCAGCTTCGCCTAATATGCCAGATAGTGAGATTTTACTAATACCTTTCATGGCCAGTAGTTTCATAGCGAAAGGGATCTGGTTCAAGCACTCCGTGACTTCGTTTTCCACTCTTTCGAGTTGTATGGAAGCAAGGTCGTATTCCTCTAGTAATTGTGATAAGTGAAAGGTATACGCATCGATTGCTGTCTGGCTACCGATAGATTCTTTAGCCAATTCACTTAATAGACGGGCTTTCTGGAACCCAGGCTGTCTCTTCATGATGGATCTCCAACCTTGAACAATGTCTTGCGGAGATAAGCTTTTAAGTTCACCTGGAGTAGGGAATAATCGAAGAGTCGCAATGGCTCCTTTACATGTTACGTTTTTGAAAACTTCTCGCAACTCAGGGAAAACGACATCTACCCAGCGGTTGATTTGATTCACAGAACTGACCAGTCGTTTGACAACAACGTCTCGATTCGACATCAGTACTTGGAGCTTTTCGAAGGATTCAGGCGTCTTGTGAATGAACGTATAATAGCCGTTTTTGACCATATCAGCTATCACAACTGCATCTTTTTTATCACTCTTGGATTGGGTATTATCCCGATTTTCTTTATTACGTTTGACTAAATGAGGGTTAACTGTGACAGCCTCAATGGTTTGATTTAATAGCCACTTAGACAAGTTGGTCCAGTAATGTCCCGTTGGTTCCATCCCAACGATCGTTGAATGTAGATTGTTTTTACGATTTAGCTCGTTGATCCACTCTTTTAACCTATGAAATCCATCCTCATTATTTTCAAAGGATAGGGGATCACCTACAACAATACCGCGGAAATTTACAGCACGAGCCACATGAATATGTTGGGCAATATCAACACCAACAACGAGATGACTGTCTGAAATTCTTTCAATCAATTGATTTTGTTTGTTTTGCATTTTATACTTCATATAGAGCTTCCTCCTTAGAATGATTTGTGTTCGTGTCTATAATCATTTTACTGAGGGGCTCTTTTTTTATCAAACCTGATAAATAACGATCTACAGGAATGCTAATGGAGTGCGTTAGTTTAAGAAGCACGTTACCTTTTAGTACCTAATTCCTATCGATTATATCTTCAACAAACAGGCGCAAATCTGTAATAAGAAATGCGTCTTTTCTTTGTGTATAGGCATTAGTGGAACAAACAATTATTTCAATAGAAATAAAAATTACATGGTAATATAGTTTAAAAAGGCTGTGTTACATTATGAAAGTTTCTTTAATTGTTGCGATGGATCAGAATAGAGTAATTGGAAATGAGAACGACATTCCATGGAGAATTCCTAAGGATTGGGAGTATGTTAAAAATACTACACTGGGACATCCAATCATATTGGGTAGAAAGAATCTTGAGTCAATTGGAAGGGCATTACCTAACAGAAGGAATATTATTTTAACAAGAGACAGGAATTTTAACTTTGAAGGTTGTGAAATTGCCCATTCAATAGAAGATGTTTTTGGGCTAGGTAAAGATGAGGAAGAGATTTTCATTTTTGGGGGAGAACAGATTTATAATATGTTCATGCCTTATGTTGAGAAGATGTATATTACAAAAATTCATCATGAATTCAAAGGTGATACATTTTTTCCGAAGGTTAATCTCGATGAATGGAAAGAAGTATCTATAGAAAAAGGGGTTATGAATGACAAAAACCCATATAACTACTATTTTCATATTTATGAAAGAAAGGGTATTAAGGTAACGAGGTAATCTGCGTTAGTGCAAAAAGCTAGCTGCCTTTTAGTACCTAAGTCCTATCGATCCTTTCTTCAACAATCAGGCGCAATTCTGTAATAAGGATTGCGATCTTTTTTGTGTATAGGGCAAATGGTTGAAGAGTAGTTCCTAAGAATTTGAAAATGAATTGGGAAATTTATGTTAAAGTGATAATAGAAAATATAAGATTTGTGAAATTTTCGCTTAAACTCCCTCAGTGTGATTGTTATATCTCTTGAATGCTCACTTATTCGCAGGATTCCATAACCCTTCATAAGGGACCAGCGGAGGAATGGAATGAGTGATGATGGTTAAGGCTACATGAAGGCGTGCTCGAATAAAGGAGTTAGATGAAACTCCATTTTTTACCATATACTGCACGTATTCTCCACGCCGCCCCTGGAGGCTAGCCCTCCCATGTCTCAACGGGTCTTATAAAATAAGCCCTCTCATTCCTTCGTCACGCCTATCCAAGGGGTGGAGGCCGGTTTTGCTATAGGTATGGGTCATAGCCCTTTTGTTTAAGTCATCCAGTACTCCGTGCTTTCTTTGGATCCTGCGAATAAGCCAACATTCAAATTTTTAATAAGGTAATTAGGGTATAAAATAAATCTGTCTTCGTCATTATGCAGCTATAGAAGTTGAAGGTTGTACTTTTTCTGGGCAATAGGATTCATTGCGACGGGCCATGCTTACCAATATTCTTGCTAGTTTACCGATCAATTTCATGATAGATTTCATCCCCTTCATTTTCTTAACATGAATATTATTGTAGTGAAGATCTTTGAACTCAGGGTTGTTCATGACAAGACTCATGGTTGCTAAGTAAAGAAAGCGCCGTAGGCGGGATCTTCCTCGTTTAGAGATCACCACTTTTCCATTCCACTTACCAGAACTTGCCTCTACTAGATGTAAACCTGCATGTCGCAATAAAGCATTCCCATGGGCGAATCCACTTAGATCACCAGCTTCACCTAATATGCCAGAAAGTGAGATTTGACTAATACCTTTCATGGCCAGTAGTTTCATAGCGAAAGGGATTTGGTTCAAGCACTCCGTGACTTCCTGTTCAACTCTTTCGAGTTGTATGGAAGCAAGATCGTATTCCTCTAGCAATTGTGATAAGTGAAAGGTGTACGCATCAAGTGCTGTCTGGCTCCCGATAGATTCTTTAGCCAATTCACTTAGTAGACGGGCTTTTCGGAACCCAGGCTGTCTTTTCATGGTGGATCTCCAACCTTGAACAATGTCTTCCGGAGATAAGCTTTTAAGTTCTCCTGGAGTAGGAAATAACCGAAGTGTGGCAATGGCTCCTTTACATGTCACGTTTTTGAAAACTTCTCGCAACTCAGGGAAGACGACATCTACCCAGCGATTGATTTGGTTCACAGAACTGACCAGTCGTTTGACAACAACGTCTCGATTCGACATCAATACTTGGAGCTTTTCGAAGGATTCAGGCGTCTTGTAAATGAAGGCATAGTAGCCGTTTTTGACCATATCAGCGATGACGAGTGCATCTTTTTTATCACTCTTTGATTGAGTATTATCCCTATTTTCTTTATTTCTTTTGACTAAATAAGGGTTGACTGTGACAGCCTCAATGGTTTGATTTAATAACCATTTAGACAAGTTCGTCCAGTAATGTCCCGTTGGTTCCATCCCAACGATCGTAGATTGTAAGTTGTTTTTACGTTTTAACTCGTTGATCCAAACTTTTAACCTATGAAATCCATCCTCATTATTTTCAAAGGATAGGGGATCACCTACAACAATACCGCGGAAATTCACTGCACGAGCCACATGAATATGTTGGGCAATATCAACACCAACAACGAGATGACTGTCTGAAATTCTTTCAATCAATTGATTTTGTTTGTTTTGCATTTTATACTTCATATAGAGCTTCCTCCTTAGAATGATTTGTGTTCGTGTCTATAATCATTTTACTGAGGGGCTCTTTTTTTATCAAACCTGATAAATAACGATCTACAGGAATGCTATAGGTGAGTTTAGTTCAATAATATGATTATGTTTGATGCTAAAATTATTCTAACAATGATTTGTTAATGAGGAGGATAATTATGGATAAGGTAATTGGTACTTTTAAGAATATGTTCTTAGACTTATTCTCTATGGGTAAAGGTTTTTTATATGGATTTGTAATGGTAGGGTTATTTATTGTGATCTGTGGTGCTTTGATATATGGATTTTTGTTTCTTAAAAGTTTCATATTTTAATTAAGATAAATTTAAATATAAACGTTACTTATTCAACAAACAGGCGCAATTCTGTAATAAGAATTGCGCCATTTCTTAGTGAATAGGGGCATATTGTTGAACAACTAGGTTCTGTAAAATTGGAAAATTTATGTTAATATGTTAATAGAGTGTCTAAGAGTTTGTGGATTTGTCACTTAAACTAGAAGCAGGTTGCTTCAAGAATGATAGATTAAAACAATTGAATAAACAATCAATTAATTAATAATAAGAATATATATTTATCGGAAATAGGGGGGAATTAAATGAAAGAATACGAAAAAATTATTTGGGCAAATAATGATGAAATTACAATCAGTACCAACAAGAGTTTTTTAGATACAGATGTAATACATAACTTCCTAAGTAACGATTCTTATTGGGTAAAGGGTATTTCTAAGGAATTAATAGAAGCATCCATTGAAAATTCTATTCTTTGTTATGGGGTTTACGATGGTAATCCCAATAATATTTCTGCTAAACAGGTTGGTTTTGCACGGGTTGTTTCTGACCTTGTAAGATTTTCTTGGATTGGTGATGTTTTTATCCTTCCTGAATATAGAGGCCGAGGACTAAGCAAATGGTTAATGAGTGTCATTACAGAACATCCAAAATTAAAAGGAACAAGTTTTCAACTTGCTACAAAAGATGCACATTCACTTTACGCACAATATGGATTTAAACCATTAGGACAAATTGAAAACAGAATGAATAGACCTCTTGATTGGGAAGTTATATATGAAGGTTATAGAATAAAAATCTTATAGTACAGACTTCTTCAACGGGTTAGCATTAGTTGAACAAGCAGCTACCTTTAAGTACCTAATTCCTACCTTTTGGTAACAGAGAAGAGATTACTAAAGAAATTTAAAAATGATATTTGTTATTAAAGTAACGTGAGTAGTGGAACCAATATTCAAATGAGAAGAGAAGGGTTGAGATTAGATGAGTAGAGAAGAGAGCAAATATGATTTGATTGGAAAAACTTATAACCAAACAAGAAGACCAGATAAGAGAATAGTAAAAACTTTAATGGCAAAATTGAACCTTGATGCTCCTGCAACTATTGTAGATGTTGGAGCAGGAACAGGTAATTATAGTTTTGAACTTGCTGAGAGTGGTTTTAATGTTCTGGCAGTGGAACCATCAAAAGTAATGAGAGAACAAACAAACGCACATTCAAATATTAAATGGGTAAATGGAGTTGCAGAAAGTATTCCTCTTGATGATGCTATTGCAGATGCCGTGATATGTATTCTTGCAACTCACCACTTTCAGGACTTAGAAAAATCCTTTTATGAGATGAAACGAATATTAAAAGAAAATGGAAAGTTAATCATATTATTAGCAGACCCACGTTTGTGTGGTAGCGACTGTTGGTTAGTTGACTACTTCTCACCAGTATTTGAGAAAGCTTATAAAGTTTATAAGCCACTAAACGAAGTGTCAGATTCTTTGAGCAAGGTTTTTAATAACCAGGTTCAGATAGTACCATTCATTATCCCTCATGATATTGAAGATAAATTCTTTGTTTCAGCATGGAGAAACCCAGAATTATATTTACAATCTAGCTTCCGAGCTGGAGTTTCCCCATTGGCAAATGTACCAACGGAACTTCTAAACCCAATCTTAGAAAAATTGGAATTTGATTTAGAAAGCGGACAGTGGGCAAAGAAATATGGTCACTATTTAGAACATGATTTCTATGAAGGTGGTTATCGTTTCTTAGTTACAGCAAAATAAAACAAATTTCCAATGTCTCCAATCAAGACTGATTGGGACATTTTCTTCTTCAACAATCAGGCGCAATTCCGTAATAAGAATTGCGCCCTTCGGTACGGAAATTATTCAAAACGGTCTCTTTCAATAAAATGAAATTTTTGCTAAGCATTTAAAAAATGAAATAGAAATTTTTAAAATGTTTGCGAAAGAATTGAAGGTAGTTTTCGGAAAGCTAAAGTTCAATAAAATTTGAATATTAATTCTACTGATGGTGTATATTGGTAGGAAATGCTGAATAAATAAAGTAGCAGGCAGATTATTAAGTAAATTCTGCCTGCTTATATATTTAATTACTTTTTACAGCGATTACCTCAATTTCAATAAGTGCATCTGGATGAAACAAGCGACTAACCTCCACAGTGGAATCTGCTGGATAAGGAACGGTGAAATACTTTTCTCGTAATGCGATAACTTCTTTGAAATTAGACATGTCACTTAAGAAGATGGTGACCTTACAGACATTATCTAATGATGATCCTCCTGCTTGCAGAACTTTATCAAGATTCTTAAAAGTCTGCTCAGCCTGCGCAATAAAGTCCCCCGCATGTATGATTTCACTATTTTCATTAGTACTGGTCTGACCGGAAATAAAGAGCAATTCCCCAAAAGAAATACCTTGTGATAGATGGAAAGATGCATAAAAATCAGGTGTAATCTTAATTTGCTTTATTTCTTTTTTCATAGTTAACTCCTCTTGAAAATTTGATAATTCAGTAGTTCATGTTAATTCTTCATCACGTATCACAGCAATTGGATTAAATAGAGTCGGATCAAAGGCTTGAATACTTTTATTTTCCTTCACTTTATTGGGCCAGTCATAGTTTGCTAAAGCACTCGTCCCTAAAGCTACAAAATCTGCTTCTTCATTTTCGACCAATCTATTTGTTTTGTTTGGCTCGCCAAGTTGACCGTTAGCTATCACTGGAAGATTTGAGTATTTCTTAGCAAGATAGGATAACGTTGCCCCTTTTTCATCGAAGGCAGGTTGATCTGCGTGGAACTCCGTAGTATGAATATAATCCGGTTTAGCAGAAGCTAAATTTCCGAAAATTATTTGAGCCTCCTTTTCTTTTTCGCTCCATTTATGGTAAAAATCGTTTACTTTTCCTTGAGAAACTCGAATACCAACAACAAAATCTTTACCTACCTTTTTCCTAATGGCTTTTAATACGAGTACACTTAAACGAACCCGGTTCTCCGAAGTACCACCATACTCATCTGAGCGTTGATTTGTGTAATCTGTATGGAATTGATCGAGCAAATATCCGTTTGCTCCATGAACTTCGATCCCATCAAAACCTACATTTTTAGCACGTAAAGCAGCGTCTGCAAAATGTTCAACAACCTCTTGTATTTTTTTTGTGGAAATTTCTTGAGGGATAGCATATTCTCCACTACCACCATGAGATACCAGTTTCTCTCCTTTTGGTTTAACAGCAGAAGGAGCAATAGAGTGAGCAGTATAACGATTATACTGAACTAATGCACCAGCATGTTGTAACTGTAAGAAGATTTTCCCGCCTGCTTTATGCACTGCCTCCACGACTGGTCTCCAAGCTTCTGCTTGCTCATCTGTTGCTATTCCTGGTTGATTTTCATAGGCTTGACTATGTGTTAAATCAGGATACGTCCCCTCAGTAATAATTAATGGAAATCCGCCTTTTACAAACCTTGCATAGTATTGAGCCATTTTTTCATTCGCAAATCCATTCGGTTCAGCACTTGTTCGAGTCATCGGAGAAATCACCATTCTGTTTGGTAGCTCAATTGAACCAATATTGTGAGTTGAAAAGATAGCTGGGTAGGTGGTCATCATGTATCACTCCTATTTATAATTTTCCTTACACATAGAAGTTTACATAGCTGTAAGCATTTAGTAAAATGATTAAAAGTGATATATCCATCAATATAAATGATAGGGGAGGAGAGAGAATATGGAACTGACAGATTTAAAAATTTTTCTTACTGTTGCTGACGAAAGAAATGTTTCAAAGAGTGCAGTTATATTAGGCTATGTCCAATCGAACATAACAAACCGTATAAAAAAACTGGAAACAGAGTTAGGAAGTCCCTTATTCTATCGTCATCCTAAAGGTGTAACGTTGACAGATAAAGGAGAGATCTTTTATGACCACGCTGCATCAATTATGAAGAGAGCAGAAGAAGCGATAGCTGCTGTTCAAGAATCAGAGGATTTTTCTGGCACGTTATCTATTGGTATGGTAGAAACATTGGCATCACATAAATTTATGAGTATTCTTTCTGATTTTCAACAAAACTATGCCAATGTTTCTCTTTCTCTAAATACAGGCACCTCTCCTAAACTACTTGAGCAAGTTCAGAAATATCAATTAGATGCAGCTTTTGTAACAGGGGAGGTAAAGGCAACGAATGTCTCTGTGGAGTATACTATAGAAGATATTGTTAGTGTGATTACAAGTAAGTCAAAACAAGAAGAAGATTATTCTCGAAATTGGGTGGTTTTTCCTGAGGGTTGTCCATTTAGAAAAACATTAAATCAATGGATGGAAAGAAGAGGAATGAAACCAATAAACTTTATAGAAGTGACTACATTAGACACACTATTAAATTGCGTGAAATCTGGTTTGGCTTCGGCGGTTCTCCCCATGTCAGTCATTTCAGAAGATCAAAAGAATGAATACAGCATGACGCTTTTACCAGTAGAACACCGATATATGAATACTCATTTGGTTAGACCAAAAGATCTTTCCATGAATAAAGTGCTGTCGTCATTTATTGAAAAAATACAGCAGAATGAACTTTAGAAATACTAAAAGATCTTACAATATATCATCTATAGGTGTTCGCATACATATAATAGGTTCATTTATATCCGCTCATTGCTTGACAATCAGCGGTTGCTTTAATGAGTGTCCTGCTGTGGAATATTATATATCCAAATATGAATAATTATCACAACACGGAGGAATAGACAGTATTCACCTCCGCATTGAAGCTTTATAATTAGTTACATTATCCTAAAAATCTAAAGCGCTTTTTATTTTGTATTCTGTCCCTTGCATTGTCAGCAGTCATTTAATTCGATTAAGGAAGTAGGGTGGATAAATGTGTTTCGGGATGGTACTTCTTTAAGGGTGTTGATCGCTTCAATAGTTCCACCATATCCGGATTCGCCAACAGTGGCCGTGCAAAGGCTGCCAATTGAATTTCACTGCTGCTAATGGCCTCTTCTGCGATATTCGGAGTCATTTCTCCTACTCCAATGGAGGCTTTATTCCAGTACTTTCTTATGAGTGCATGAAGTGTTAACGTGTGGTTCGTTAAAGGCTTCTTAAATGAAGGGGAGGAGGGATGAATGAGAGAAATTCCCGTCTTATAAAAAACATTTAATATTTCTTGAACTGTATCCTCCGGGTTCTCCCAATAATACAAAGGCAAGTCGTCTTTGTGTTCAGAAAAACGAACAATTACTTTATCAATCCCGATAGAGTTACCAACAGCTTTTATTATTTGTTCCAGGAATAGAAACTTTTTTTGCCCATATTCATCTTTTCTAAGGTTGGTTATATAGGATTGAAATTGATCAATCAGATAACCATGGGCTGCATGAATTTCCACCCCGTCAAACCCTGCATTCATTGCATTTTCCGCAGCAGCAGCGAAGTCGGCAATCGTTCTTTCGATATCGGTAATCGTCATTGGCCGAGGCGTTTCATAAGGCATGCGAATGTTATGAGTCTGTCCGTTTGCCTGCACTGCTGAAGGAGCAATTGGTTTTGTTCCCCCTGTGAAGTAGGAATGACTTAACCTTCCCACATGCCACAGTTGCGCAATGATCAGACCACCTGCTTTGTGTACTTCTTTGGTGACATCCTTCCAGGCTTCTACTTGCCGAAGAGTATATAATCCAGGTATGCCAACGGTTCCCTGTGCTTCTTTACTAATCGAAATTCCCTCTGTAATAATCATTCCTACGCCATAGAAAGCTCGGATTTTGTAATAATTAATTGTATCTGGATGAATGATCCCTAAATCATTTGCAAATCCTCTGGTCATGGGAGCCATTACTACCTTAGATTGAAGAGAATAATTTCCTATCTGTACAGGCTCTAATAATTCCACTGCTATCCCTCATTTCTTTTTATTTATAAGTTAAGTTTATAGCGAAATACGGATATAGTACATACGATTCCACTTGAATAATGAGTCATTAACTTATAAAATATTGATAAATGAATTAAAATACTTATAATTTATAAGGGAGGTGACGTCGTGGATGAAATAGACCATCAAATAATCATGTTATTACAGAAAGACAGTAAAACTTCCATGACTCATTTAGGGAAACAAATTTCGTTATCACAACCTGCAGTAACAGAAAGAGTAAGAAAATTAGAAGAGAAAAGTATTATTGAAGGATACAAAGCAGTAGTAAATCGAAAAAAAATCAATAAATCTATTACTGGGTTTTTATTATTTCAAGCAAAGAACTGTACAGATTTTGTTTCTTATTGTGAAGAGGTAGAGGACGTACTGGAAATTTATCGGATCAGTGGACAATACAATTTTCTGGTGAAAATCGTTGCTGAAACTTTGGAGGATTTGGAGAGCTTAGTCAATGATTTAGGTCGGTACGGAGAATCGACTACCTTAGTAGTACTATCTACGCCGATAGAAAACAGACCTATTGTCCCATCTGCATTATTAGAATAATAATTTTGCTTTGGGATTATATCTTCTGTTATTTAAGGAAAGCTACCGATTGTTTCAATAGAGTCTCTTAATTTCCAGGCAGCGAGCATAGAGTGGATTCGACAATTCGTGATAGTTAACGAACTTCAAGCAACAGCCTTTGATTTTTCACAATCAGGCGCAATCCCAGAATTGCTTACCGTTTGTTTAAGTGAATAACATCACATAATTAAAAGAAAACAAAACGCCCTTCTAAATAGAGTGTTAGTTTCAATTCGTTTAACTTATACTTTCTACTGTAATGTTATTAAAAGAAACAAGATCTTATTACTCTATTATATTGTGAACAGTAGTTCTATTATTTTCTTGAATTAAAATAGTTTTATTAAACTACTCTTGTTTTAAATTTAAACTTTCTGATTTGCCATGCCATTCAATAATAACATTAATTTCTTCATTATTTTCATAAATATTACTTCCGCTATTTTCACTTTCTACATAGCCGTATTCACTTAATTCTCTGCCCGTTACTGAAATATTGGCAATACTATAATTTATATTTTCAGGTATTGAATCTTCACCAGTATATCGAATGGTATAGTCAGCAGTTTCTTCATATGCGGTATATTTAACTTCCCAATTATCCCCTTCACCTGAAAAATGCGTGGTGGTCTGTGTCTG
The DNA here is from genome assembly GCF_002886185.1 of Salipaludibacillus neizhouensis. Lineage (GTDB taxonomy): Bacteria > Bacillota > Bacilli > Bacillales > Salisediminibacteriaceae > Salipaludibacillus > Salipaludibacillus neizhouensis. The sequence continues at coordinate 128,718 of NZ_KZ614147.1, read as the reverse complement.
TAAAGAACAACCTGCAATCACCAGAATAGCCATAGAAACTATAATATAAAAAAACAATCTCATAATCCTATTCCTCCCTCTTCTTATTGGATTTCTTCACAAATATATTAGTTATAGCTAAAGACACACCTTTTAATTGTGTTAATATCCCCAATAGCGTTCTAAAGAGATTACGGTACTTCCACTAACGCACTCCCGATACTTGAATAAGCAATTATGGATTATTCAGCTAAATCTAATTCATAATAATAAAATTCAGAATCCCTTTTATATTCATTTTTTTCATATAACCTTTGAGCAGAATAATTATCTGCTGCTGTTTCCAAACTAATATTTTTAGAATCTGTTTCAATTGCGTATTCTTTTGATTAATGCAAAAGCAATTCTCCTACTCCTTTTTTTCTTGCTTTTGTATCAACATATAAGTCATTTAACACCCAAGCTCTTTTCATAGATATAGATGAAAATGTAGGATAAAGTTGAGTCAATCCGACATAGTTTTGATTGTCTTTAACGAAAAATATAACGGACTCCTTGTTTTCTATACGTTTTATGTAAGTCCTAGCACCCTCTAAGTCAGATTATTGTTCATAAAACATTCGATACAAATTAAATAAATTTGACACTCCACCTAAATCTTCAATGGTAGCTTGAAATATTTTCATAAAACTCCTCCTAAGAATATTTAATTTAATAGTATTCAATATCTTTTTTTAAAATTTCACAATCCTCCAGGTTGTTGAAGAATCTTCAACAACCTGGAGTTGAACTATTAAAGACGAATTATTTTAAAAAAATTCAAGTTTCTTAACTGTCTATTTATCTTTTATCCCTTGTGCAAGTTGTTTAACTTTCATAGGACCAATATAGAGGAGCATTTTCAGCTAGGGTGCCACTTACCTCTCCTCCTTCTTTCCTCCAGTATTCAAGCCCACCGACTAGTTCCTTAACTTTATATCCTAATTTTGAAAGTTTTGCGCATGCTCTGGTTGCACCATTACAAGCTGGGCCCCAACAATAAGCAACTATTACTTGATCTTTCGATAACATTCCTACTGTTGTTTCTGAAATTTTATTCCCTGGCAAAGAATTAGCTTGTGGAATATGGCATTCTTGATAAGATAATTCATCTCTAACATCAATAACTGTAATGCCTTTATATCCCTTTCTTAAATCAATTAATAAATCTGCTACATCCGTTTCAAAAGATAATTTTCTCATAAAATGCTCATATGCGAGCTCTGTTTCGCTAGGCTGGATGTCCAACGTCAATGAATACTTCGGTTCTCTTTTCAATATAATTCCTCCCCTTATTTAACTCTTCTTAAGTATAAGATGAAAATAAGTTATCGAAGCAGATAGTTATTGATATATACTATCAATATTATTGATAGTTGGGAGTGTGAATGAGATGGAGTTATTGTATTTCAAAACATTTGCTCAAGTTGTGAAAAGTGGAAATTATACTCGAGCTGCGTATGCATTAGACTATGCACAATCTAGCGTTACCACGCATATTCAAAAACTTGAAGAAATCTATGGAGGAATACGATTGTTGGAGAGACATGGAAAATCAATGGAATTAACGCCTGCTGGGGAACTTCTTTATAGCTATGTAGAGAAAATGCTGTCTTTGTATGAAGAATCACATCAGCGATTAAGTACGCAAGAAGTAAAAACAGTAAGGGTTGGTTCTATTGAAACGTTAGCAATTTATGAATTGCCCAATATTTTAGCCGAATTTAAGAAGAAGTATCCTGATGTGATGGTACAGATTATACCTGATTCAGAAGAGATAATAATCGAAAAAATTTACAATAAAGATCTTGATTTTGGACTGATTATTGATAAACCATTTAAATCGGAAAGAATTAACAGTCTTTCTTTAAAAAAACAAGCAATGCAAGTAGTTGTTCCACCTGATCATGCTTTTACAAAAGAGGATTTCATTACAATTGATGACTTTAAAAATGAAACTATTATACTAACAGAGGAAGGATGTACATACAGAGCCTATTTATTGAAACAGTTGGAAAGAAACCACATTGATTTCACTCTATCTATGGAGCTAAGCAGCATAGAGACAATAAAAAAGGCTATACAAAATAAATGGGGAGTTGGCTTTTTACCTGCATTTAGTATAAAGGGGCATGAGGAAGTTGTTGGGATGCCCTTTCAGGATGAAAACTTTCAATTTTATAGTCAATTACTTTATAGAAAAAGTAGTTCTCATGGTTCTGTATATCAATACTTGATAAGTCTTTTTCAAAAAGCCTAATTATTCGCTAAAACACGAAGAGCTTATGCTTTTTTATCTTTCATATTCCTTAACGTTTTAAAGACGTATTCTCTTCACGTTACACATTGGTAAACACATGGACAACTAATGATAAATATCGTGTCAGCGCTGGTAAAAAATAATGCAGAAGCGGAAAATTCTTTGGCTGAATTCAATAGTGGCTCTCTTTCCGCATTTATTGGCTCAGTCATCCACAATACTCAAGTAACTTTTAATTTGTGCAAATTTTGATGTAAATGCGTAATAATTGTTTATTTTATTCTAATTTAGTTGTATTTAGAAACAATAGATGAAGCTAATTTAAGATTTTGCAAGGAATTTCAATAGTATTTGTAGAATATTGTAAGTATGAGGGATATTTTAGAGTTTTTTTCTAATATCTATCCAATCACAATAGAATTGTGTCAGGGGACTAAAAACTATGTCAAATAAACCTATACCTCTTCATGAAAAGCTCTATAGATATCGGGAGCAATTCCAAGTAACGATTTCCGAATTATTTGAATCAACCGGAATATCTGAAGAGCGTCTTAAAAGTTTTGAGGGAAATGAACTAAAGCCAACTGGTGACGAAATATTAATACTGTCTGATTACTATATGTGTGACTTTAGATTTTTTATTTCTAATAAGAGAGTAGCACCTTTTGATGAAACAGAATATTTATTTCGAACTTTTGGAGGGGATTTGTCTAAACAAGACCGTTGGGCGATTCAAGAGGTCTTATTTTTAGCAGAATGCGAGTCTTTCCTCTTAGAAAGAATGGGTATTCTTGATTCAAAGCCATTCCCATTTGTAAAAGTCGGCACACACTTTAAAACTCATGGAAGTGAAGCGGCGTCAGGTTTGCGCATGCATTTAGGATATAAAGGAAACGAAATACCGGTTGATATATATAAAGACTTAAGGTCAATTGGATTAAAGGTATTTCGTAGAAAACTTCAAAACTCTGATATTTCTGGGTTGTATATAAATCATCCAGTAGCTGGAAAGTGTATCATTATAAATTATAATGAAGACATGTATCGGCAAAGATTTACAGCCGCACACGAAGCCGCACATAGTATTTTGGATGATAATAATGACGTTGTCGTTTCATTTAAAAAATGGTCAAAAGATAATCTTGTTGAAATACGAGCAAATACGTTCGCTTCAAATTACTTATTACCTCCCAATTTTGTTAAGTCAATTCCAGTAAAATCTTGGGATACCAAAAAAGCATTGGAGTGGGCCGATAAATTGAACGTCAATACAGAAGCCTTTGCAATTGCATTAAAAAACGAAAAAATTATAAGTGAAAAAGTTGAGGGTGAAATAAAATCTGTCAAGTTATCACAAAACATAAAATTGGATCCCGAACTTAGAAAGTTTTCAAAAAATGGTTTGAAGAGACAAAAAACATTACTTGAACAGGGTTTATCATCTTACTATGTAAACTTATGTTTAAAAGGCTACAGAGAAGGTATTATATCAGCTTCTAGACTTGCAGAAATGCTTTTAGTGAATGAAACTGAACTACGTAATCTTATGAATTTGTATAAAGAGGAGTTAAAATATGGCGATTAATTTTAGTGATTTTCAACTTGTAAATGTTATTGATACATGTTCGATTTGGAATTTACTTTCTTCTGACAAATTATATAGTGCAGCTTTAAATAGTGGATGTAGTTTTACTTGCACAAGGTTTGTAACATATGAGTGTCTCCATAAAAAACGTAAGCTAATATCTAGTGAAGATTTAGAACTCCAAGAGAGATTAGTAAAGGAGCAAAAAAAAGGACGATTTGAAGAATTTCATATAACTATAGAAGATCTTCAGGATGTTGAAATTTTGCAAAACAGCCATTGTATATCCAAAGGGGAATTGTCATCTATTGCATTTGCAAAAAGAATAAACCAAGCTTTTTTAACAGATGATCAAGAGGCTAGACAACTTGCAAGTAAATTTATGCAAAATGAATTAGTACAAACTATACCTCACCTTTTTGGGTGGTTTTTTTATAAAGGACAATTTTCTGATTCGGATAAAGAATTAATTATTACCCAGCATGAAAAATTAAAAAGAACATTATCAAAGCATTTTGAAAAAGCTTATTTATTAGCACTAGAAAAGAGATTGATGCATTTAAATGACTAACTTAAAGAGAGAAGAATACCTGTTACTTGCTCCGACGTCCTTGAAGAAAAGGAAATATAAGTTTACAAATGGTGGAGGGACTGGAAACCCACCTTATGATATTAAGGAAGCTGAAAAAATATTTTTACACCAGTTGGCGTAATTTTTAAATAGTGAGTTAGGTAGACTTTTTATTATTAAAATTATTTTTAATACGAGGATTGATATAATGTTAACGGAATATCAATGGATAAAAGATTCAATAGGAAAAGAAGATGGAGGGAATTTATTACTTGAGTGGTTAGATAATGCTAGGAATCATGATGAAAGTGTTCTATTTATTTGTGGAGCAGGACTTTCAATGACAGGGGCTACTCCAGCCCCTTCAGGTTGGCATGTTGGAGAAGCGTACGAAAATTATCTTAGAACAAAAGGTATTGACATTCCAAGTGAAAAGTCAGGAGATATTTCTAAATTATATGAATACTTTTGTTATCCAGAAGTCAAAGGAATAAAGGTGTTTTCCAATGAAAAACACAATGAGTTTATTGATGCAATTACATCCAGAAATCATTTATTCCGGTTTTCAGGAAGACCTAATTTCCAACATCATTCTTTACTTAATGAAGTGTTAGAGGCTAAAGGAAACATAAGGATTTATTCATTAAATTTAGATGAATTTTTTGATGTTGCTTCAATTTTTTCTGAAAATGGACCACACAATTTAGTTGTAAATGGGGCCAATCTTAAAGAGGAACCCATATCTAATCGGATTTTTAGGGATTGGAAAATTCTTGCTGCACATGGCAAAAATATTAAAAATGAACAGTCAGTTTGGTCAGAAAATATATTAGTTAATTCTATGGATGATGAAGTCCCTAAACATCTGTTAGCGGAGAAGCAAATAATTACAAAAGCAATAGAGTGCATAAAACAAGGTCCTTATTTTGAGAAGGTAATTTTTGTTGGTGTAGCTGCTCCACTAACTTATTTAATAAATGATTTAAAAGAGAAACTAACAGAGAATTTTCAATGGGCTTGGTTTAATCCGTTTAAACCGCCACAAGAGTGGTTGATTAATAGTGATTTAGAAAAGACATTTAACGAAACTAACGGGGTATGGGTGGAAACAGGTTTAACTGAATGTTTATGGAACGCACATTCCACATTTTATCAAAGATGGTTAAGTACATCATGTAACGAGAATATAACTGATATCCCATTACTTCAAAAGTATTCAAATGAATCTCATAAAAAAACTTTAGTGGAAAGTATTTATAGAGCAAGACGAATTTATGATAAAGGGTTACAAAGTTTTGTAGAAAATAAAAAAAATCCAGAATTTCTAAGTGAAATTAGTGATAGTAGAGATGTGTATAGCTATCCTCAAATGTTGACTGGTAACAGATATGAAGATTCAAATTTAGGGGAATCTTTGCATAAACTATTTTTGAGTCGAATAGAACTTTCTAGATCTCCAAGTGAAAACTTCCCTGAATTAACTGTTGCAAATAAAATATCAGATTCTGCGCCTATTTCAGCACACATTTTTAAATTTAATTCATTAGTACCAGAAAACGAAGTGGCTATTGGAATAGCGAGAACATTTGATGGTGTATTCATAAACTCGAACCATAGACATATTATAATAATAGATGTTCAACTTTATAATATTGAAAATTTAATTAGAGCTGTGGAAACAGAAGTTACTAGGAGATTCCCTAGTGATTACAAATATATAGACGTTACAACTGCTGACCAACTTGACATGTATCTAGATTCTCATGATTTTTCACTCCCACCAGAGAGAGCGAGGAGACCTTAATGATAAACAAAATCAATTCCCAAGAACTAATTGATAGTTTGTGTGAACTAATCTCCTCTGAAAATGAAAAAAACGGTGAATTTTATACTACAATATTACCTAGTAAAATTCAGGCTTTAGAAGGAAAAAGAACTCCTGAATTTGGTCATCCAGTAAATTGGATGATATCGGGATTTGCAGGAAACCATGCATTTGTTATTGGTGATCTATCTAGTGATAATATAGTAAAGGATGACCTTACCGAACAGAATTATTATCCTCCAATTCTAACTCAGGCACTTGCTTCATTGGGGTCTGAATATGTTTATTCACAACTTGCAATCGTATTGTTAAGTGATGATGTCGATGTAACAACCCTTAATTGGGTATATGAATGGAAGGATGACCCACGTTACTTTAGAAAGATAATAGTTCCTATTACTGGTGGTGACAAGATAAAAAATATTGCCAATCAGATAGTGGGTAATATACTATTTCCGTGGAGTTCAATAAAATCGTCATTATTATCTGATACGACCATAACAGGGCTATTTAATGATGATAATGAGGAGGAGGATAATGAATGAATAGATATAGATTAAAAAATATTGATATTGAAGGGTTTAGAATATACTCAGAAAGAAAGTCTATTAGCTTTTACAATAACTTAACAGTTATTTACGGGAGAAATGGGAGAGGTAAAACTACACTTCAAGATGCTATTAGTTGGTTGTTTAATAATGATTTAGTAAGGTATTCAATGTATAATCGTGAATGGTCTAGGGTGAAAAAAACTCATACTAGATCACTTATTCATCCTGAAAAGAGCACATCAATTACTGGATGTTTTCAAAATGTTAGTACAAGTAAAATAGAACAGATAACAAGAAACGAATCTAATTTCAAGTGTCCAGAATCTTTAGCTGTTTGGTTTAAAAATAATCAAAGAGATGATTTATTATGGGCAAATTCTCTTTCACAATCAAAACTTCAAGAGTTAGCAGTAGCCAAAGGTAGAGAAAGACTTGAAAATCTAGCCCCTTTATTAGATTTAACGAAAGTAAATAAACAAGTCAAAGATATTGAAGAACAAATAAAAGACAAAAAATACATATTAAAAGACAAAAAGATAATCATAGGAAAACTAAACAATAAAAATTATTCAGAGATGTTATCAAAGGTAAGAGAGTCTGGAAATTTATTAAATAGAACTGTATCCACTATTATTTTAATTGAAGATAGTTTACCTAGGGAAACAAATGAAGTATACGAAGAAATTAAGGAATGGAGAAAGTGGTTAGAGAAGACACTTAAAAATATATTCGATAAACAAAGTGTTATTCAAAGAAAAATTACTAATATTAGAGAAAGATATTTTGATGTTGAGCCATTAATAAATGGTGATAAAATAGAAACGGTTGAAGAGTTAGAAAGTAAGTTAAAGATAATTTCTATTGAACAGAAGGAAAAAGAAGAAAAAATTAAAAAATTAGAGTACAAAAGAGATTTATTAAAAAGAGATAATATTGAAATTAATAATTTATTTAGTAATCTTAAAAAGCTCCGAAATTCAAAGGAACAATATTTATATAAAAAAAATCAATTAAAAGGTACTTTGTTAGAAAGTGAAGAAAGATCAAAAGAATTAGAAGTAATTCAGAATGAAGTAAATTTGAAAAGTCAAAAATTTAAAAAACTAATGCAAAAATATAAAGATCTGTTAAAAGAAAAAAACTTAATTGAGGATAAATACAAAGAGTTCCTTTCCCTACAAGGCCATATAAATAATAAAGTCGAAACAATAAAAATAGATAAAGAATGGTTAAAAGAAAATTCTCCAGAGTCAAATAATCAATTACTAGAGAGTTTAGAAAGGAAATTAATTGAAATAGGAGGTAGCACTGAAATATTAGCAAAGCAAAAAATTGATTTAGAAGATTCTTTTAGTGTATTAACTAATTATATTACTAGTCAATATTGTCCTTTTTGTGGCGTAGAGCATAAGTCAACTGAAAAATTAGAAAGTGCTAAATCAGTAAAAAAAGAACATTGGATGAGACAGTTATATAATTTAGGTGAAGAAATAGAAGATGTGACAAATGAAATTGCGGAATTTAGAAAATTTAATTTTAAAAAGGAGTCCAAAGAAAGGTCAATTAATTATAATAGGAAGGACATAAAAAAATCAGAATTGAAAATAGATGATATAAAAAAAGACTTAGAAGAAGTAATCTATGTATATAAATTAAATAATAACTCAACTTTAAATATTTCAGAGAGCACCTTTGTTGATTTATTAGACAAAAATCAAATAAAAATTGAACAGGTTGACAATCAAAAAACTAGCTACAACAATGAACTTCTTAAAAATGAAGATCTAATGAGAGATATTGAGAGTGAAGTTCAGGAAAACAAAAAGATTTATAATGAGAATAATGATCATATTAATAATATTGAAAAGAGAATTGAATCACTAGAAAAGAATATATATTTAATACTTGATAAGTATGAATATACTTCTTTAAATGAACTGAATGAGGAGCTCGTATTAGATATTATATCCAATCAATCATTAATTGTTAACCAAAATTTAATAAGAAAAAATAGCGAGTTTAAGGAAATGAATTTTGAAAAAATTGAAAGAAAGCTTTATGTCCAGTATGGAAAACAAGATACTACTTTAGAAGAAGCAACTTTAGAAATTAATTACTTATTTGATCATCTTGATATCCTAGACTATAATTTACAAGAGTTACAAAACAAAACTGTATTGGAAAAGGAATTACAAATACTAAATAATGAAATTAGGGATTTAAAAGTTGAAAGAACAAAAGTAAGGGAAATCCAAAGAATAGAAACAAATAAAGAAATAGGGAAAATGTCGAGGAGAATATCTTCAATATTTGAAATATTATCAGATGTATCCCCTTGGAAAACGATTAAACCTGATGCAGTGGTACCAGATGAGAAAGAGCGCACAAATTTAATTTTTAGACCAATTCCTCATAATATAAAGAATGGTCTTCAAGAATATATCAGTAAAACAAATTCCAATAGTACATTTGCTTTTAGTGGTGGTCAACTATCATTGCTTGGACTATCAATTTTTCTTTCCCAGGTAGCAGATGAGGAAAAAAAAGCAGGTTATAATAATCCTTTCTTGGATACTTTATTTTTGGATGATCCTATTCAGATGTTGGATACGCTTAGAGATGATGCACTTGTTTCTCTCTTATGTGATATTTCAAGAGATAGACAAGTTATTATATCTACTAGCGATATTGATTTTGCAAATAAATTGATACTATCTAGCAGACCTATGTGGCACAATAAGTCTAATAGTTGTGGTGTAATATATTTTCAGCAATTGCAAGAAAGTGGTCCAGTGGTTTCCCAATTAGAACCTCATGATTGGGTTTCTTCTCAGAGAATTTATTTACCAAACATAAAACAAGTTAAATAAAGAATTAGAAAATAAACATTACTTTTAGTAAGTCAAAAAAGTGTGTGCTTAAGGAGAATAAACAAACCCTAAATTGTCCTGAGGGCTTTCTAGTTTTCTGTAGCTGCTATAGATAGTTTTTCTGTTTGTCAGCGAAAGTGCAGTGGTATATAGCATTAACAGGTTAGTATAGTTACTACTTTTTTTCGCTTAACATGTATACTTAACCAACCGCCATTTAATAATAATAAAGTTAATATGTGGTGAAACCTGAATATGTAATTACATTGGTGTTTAGTTGGTATCCAACTTTTTTGTCACCGGTTTTTGTTGTAATAATAAGCTAGTATCCAACTTTTATTTTTTAACATAAATAGTGACATTGCTCAAAGTCAGTAGAATCAACCTTTTCAGTATCCAACTTTTTTGTCGTTTAACAACTTGTGTTAAACGACAAAAAAGTTGGATACTAACAAAAAAAGTTAGATACTAACTAAAAAAGTCGTATACCAACAAACAAAGTTGGATACCGACAAGTCGTTACACACTATGTACTTCTTCTCAAAGTTGGGAATTCCAAGATTATATAATGAATATTAAATGATTAAACAAATAAAAAAATGGTTAAGATGCTGTGTCTTTGTAAAAAACATTTGCGCTATGTAAAAATCTCTTGTCACCTGTAAAAAACATTTGAGTTGGGATACCCATCACACGCTCTTTCCCACTCTTTTTTCCAAGCCCGAGATACGACCTTCCCGTCGTTTTCTCCGGCTTTTTTTCATGCCTTTCTGAACCGACGCACATTCCCCTCACGTTTTCCCCACGCTTTTTTTTCACGCTTTAAAGACGCTCTCCAGCCGTTTTTTTGCATCTTTTCCTCTTGCTTTTTAAACTTACTATATCGTTTAAAACGCTCAGCGTTATGTTAAAAGAATTGGAAACTGACGGACTTATCATACGTGAGGAATTCCCACAGATACCTCCCAAAGTTGAATATTCATTATCCGAGCGTGGTCGCTCATTGATTCCAATACTACATATGATGTGTCAGTGGGGGGAAGTCAATCGGTAATCAGTCGAATAAGTTTTTTCAAGTCTAAAAGATTCCCAGAGTATTAGCACGGCTTCCAGCTTGTTTATGGCAAACTAAATATGTAGGGGACGGCAGTTAATTTATGAGGGCCCCGCGGGGCCCTCATAAATTAAAAAACGCCACTTGCTAACTTCTCAAAATAACTTTAAACTCCTCGTTGGACCAACAACGTTTGACAGGAGGATATTAGGAGATGTTAGAAGTGACTCAGATAGATTATATCAGACGCGAAGTGAATCAGAAAGGCAATAATTATTCCAGTGTAGCTACCAGGGTCGAAGTGGACCCACGTACAGTAAGGAAATATGCCAATCAAGAAGAGTTTCAAGTGAAGTTGCCACAAAAGAGGAAAGCAAGAGTGATGGATCCAGTGAAACCTATCATAGATAAATGGATTGGTGAAGATCTGAAGAAGAAAAGGAAGAATCATAGAACAGCTAAAAGAATGTATGAGCAGTTGGGGGAATTTCATAGTTTCAGAGGCTCCGAGAGATCTGTCCGTGACTATGTTTCGAAACGGAAAAAGGAGTTAAAAGATTATCAAGAAGGTGTAGCTCTACCACTAGAGTCTTTCCCAGGAACAGCTCAAGTGGACTTTGGTACAGCATCATTTAAGTACCAATCAAAAATCATTGATTTGCCATATTTGGTTGTGTCCTTCCCTTTTAGTAACACCTTTTATTTTCAAGTATTTCCTTCGGAAAATACAGAATGTTTACTTGAAGGATTACAACGTATATTTCGTCATATCGGTGGCGTTCCAACAACTATTCGATTCGATAACTTGTCACCTGCGGTCTCAAAAATCATGGGAAAAGGAGCACGGAAACTGACCGATACCTTCGAAAGGTTTGTCTTACACTACGGTTTCCGATATGAGTTTTGTAATCCAGGAAAGGGAAATGAAAAAGGGCACGTAGAAGCGATGGTTAAATACGTGCGGAACAATTTTCTTTTGCCTGAATGTACGGTGGCTAACTTAGATCACTTTAATAAGACGCTTTGGAATAAGGCAGAGGAAGACCGGCATCGCGTGCATTATAAGAAGCAGATACTTCAATCAGAGTTATATAAAGAAGACCAAAGTAAGTGGCTTCACCTTCCTGAGAAAGATTTTGAATGTGCTTATTACCAGGAAATGAAGGCTGATAAGTATGGCATTGTGAGTTTGGACAATAAGGAATATTCTACCTCTCCGAGGTTTGCGAAACAAAGAGTAAAAACACGTCTTACCTTTAATACTGTCGTGGTATTAAATGAAGACAATGAACCCATTGTCACGCATTCTCGGCTATATGGTGTGAAGCGAAAATCGATGATATGGCAGCCTTATCTTGAATTATTATCAAAACGTCCGAAAGCTATTAAATATTCAAGCTTATATGATCAATTCCCTTATGCTTGGTCTCAATACTTAAAAGATTGCACAGAAGAGGAACGGAAAATGGGGTTACGTTTACTAGCGAAACTCTTAAAAAATGATGATTTCACATTACTGAACAAAGCGCTCCAATTGGCTTCCTCTCATGGTCATCCTAGCGCAGATCAAATTAAGCACTGTTTTTATTCGTTAATGAATCAAGACCGTTCTCATATGGAAATTACTCCTCGTATGAAGGTGCCCGTCTTGCCCAACGCATCTCGCGGCCTTTCTCATTATGATGCCTTTTTTCAAGAAGGAGGTGATCGTAAATGAAAGAGCAAATCGAATCCTACGCCAAACAGTTGAAGCTTAGCTGGATTCGTGAACATTATCATGAAATTGAAGCTGAAAATAACCAAGAGTACTTATTGAAGCTATTTGAAATGGAAGCTAAAAATCGTGAAGAGCGAAAGATTAACTTACTATTAAACCAAGCTCAGTTGCCGAAAACAGGAACGTTGCCTTTTCAATGGGAGCATATACAAATTCCACAAGGAATTGATCAAGAAACGATATTAAATGGGGATTTTATTAAAGAGCAAGAAAACCTCATTTTATACGGAGGAGTTGGTACAGGGAAAACCTATTTGGCGGCATTGATATCCTTAAATGCCATACACAGGTTTGGCAGTCGGGTGAAGTTTTTTACAGTGGCAGCTTTAGTTAATAAGTTAATAGAAGTCAACCAACAAGGAACTCTTCCGAAGTTCATGAAGATGATTGAAAAGCTGGATCTTTTGGTGCTCGACGAATTAGGATATATCCCCTTAAATAAAGAAGGTGCAGAACTGTTATTTCAAGTGATATCTATGTGCTACGAAAACCGTAGTCTATTAATAACAACTAACCTTCAATTCGGTCAATGGAACCATGTTTTCGGTGATCCCATTCTAACAGAAGCCGTTATTGACCGATTGATTCATCATTCTCATTTATTAATGTTTACGGGAGAAAGCTTTCGATACAAAGAATCTTTATTACAACAATAACTAGAGACGGCAAGTGGCATGCATTTTTAATTGCCATTCCATACATTTTTTACTTGCCAAATACATCCAGCTGGTGTTGAATCATTGTTTGAAGAAAAACGTTGGATCACTCCTATAAAATCGGGTTTCCCCTTCTCTCCGTTGACATACAGAAAGAATCTAAATTCATTTCTCCAGAGGTACTTACCTTTACATCAGTATCTCACCTAAAAGTGCGTACTTACATACGATGTGTCTGTATCCTATACTCAAGTAGAAACAAATTTGAAGGAGGAACACCACTATGAAAACACTTGTTGTAGTAGCACATCCGAGTATAGAAACATCTACCATAAATAAACGCTGGGTAGAAGAACTGAAAAAATATCCAGAGGATTATACAATACATGAATTATATAAGTCCTATCCGACAGAAAAGGTAGATGTAGAGAAGGAACGGCAATTGATTGAATCACACGAAAATCTGGTTCTGCAATTCCCAATTCAATGGTTTAACAGTCCGTCTCTTTTAAAGAAATGGATGGATGAAGTTTTTGATTACGGCTGGGCTTATGGTTCCAATGGCGGGGATAAATTAAAGAACAGGAAAGTTGCTTTGGCTGTTTCAGCGGGGATTAGAGCAAGTGATTACAGTAAAGAGGGCAGATATGGTCATACATTGGAACAGATACTGATTCCGTTTGAAACAACCTTTTTCTACTGCCAGGCTAATTATCGTCCCATCCATGCATTTTATGGAGAAGAAAATAAGCCAGGTGGAACAGAAGAGGAAGAGTTAAAGCCAGGAGAAAATGGATTAGAACACAATACAACAGAGTATATAGCATTTTTGAATAATCTATAATCACTCATACCCGGAAGGAATCAAATTACTCCGAGCTTTTATGTTTATTACTTAATAGTACTCACAAATTTTATTATCATATGAAGGTACGGTAGAATAATCTACTTCGGGGATAGCTCTCTTCTAATCAAATAGAAGAGAGTTTATCTATATGTCTATTATTTATGCTCCTCCGTTTTGATTCAGTTCTCCCCAATCACACATCATATTCAAAATAGGAAGAAGAGATTGTCCACGTTCAGAAAGTGAATACTCTACCTTTGGAGGAATTTGTGGGTATTCTTTTCGTATCACAATCCCGTCGACTTCCATTTCTTTTAACATCACACTTAATGTCTTATACGAGATAGAGGCTATACCGCGCTTTAATTCATTAAATCGCATTACCTCATTTTCAGACAACCAGTATAAAATAATCATTTTATATTTGCCGCCAATGACAGACAGCGTATATCCAAAGCCAGTATCTTTTAAGGTAACGTCATTCGGAACACAGGTTTTCTTCATTTCGTTTTCCATATATTTTCTCTCCTTAACTATTTTTCATTATTTCTTATATATTTTCTGAATAATTTTTATTTTTTTCTATAAATTTCCCGTGTGATAAACCCATGCACACATATTACTTAATATATGCTCCAACGTTTTCCCGTGTGTTGATAAAGAATATTCTACCCTTGGTGGAATCTCCTGATAAACAACACGGTTGACCAATCCATCTTTTTCTAATTCTCTAAGTTGTTGTGTTAGTACACCCTGTGTTATTTCAGGCATTAACCCGCTTAATTCCCCAAAACGTTTTGTACCCTTTTCTAAAAGGATAAATAATATATGCGGCTTCCATTTACCGCCGATTGCTTGGAGTGCTGAAACAATTCCGTATTTTGATAGATCTTTCAAAAGAACCTTCCTGCTCTTTAATTAGAACTTATCTTCCTTACTCATGGTACGACAGAAATTCCTAATATGTAAACTTGGATCTTTAAAATTGTTAGTTACAGCTTTTTTATTTATGCCTAATCCGACTTATTGTTTGGAGTTAAAATAACTTATTTCCTCAAAACCGTTAACTAGGTCCGAATACGGTCGTTTCAATCCTGTATCAATCCAATTCATTAAAAGGTTCCACATTCCTCCTGCGTTAAATGCTAATGCGAACTCGAAATTTTCTTCACTTATTAAATACGGAAATTTGTTTTGAACTAACCGATGGATATCAGGCAAACGGGAATTAAAAGCTTCTAATAGAAACGTGGATAATCCATTTCTACGCAGAGAACAAAAGAACTCTAAATTATCATTACAAAATTCCAAAAAGATATTTGAAACTTTTCTCATATCCACGTCTTCGGTTTGCTCAATTCGATTAATATAGTCCTGTGACAGAACATCGAGATGGAAATTAAGAATATCTTCTTTTGAACTGAAATTCCGATAAAATGTACTTCTGTCTAATTCAGACTTTTGAGCAATTTCTTTTATTGTAATTTTGTTGTAGGGTTTTTCTTTCATTAGTTCTAACAAAGCAACAACCAGCCATTTTTGTGACTTTAGAGCGATCGGGTTATCAGTTGAATATTTCATAGTGCCTCCTATTCCTAGCATACAATAGAGGTATGTTGTACTTATCGGCTTCCTATTGATATTTACCTTTTTCTAGAATACGATATAACTACAAGTACAACAAGTGTTGCACTCTAAGGGAAAAATGCTCAAAACAAAAATTAGAATTGGTTTTATAAAAGGTATAGGGAAATTAGATAAATCAGAGAGGAGTGTGGGACGTGTCAAAACTAGTTAATAAGGGGATTGTAAAGGCAGCCAGCTTTATGAACATGAAGAATAGAATCAACTACTTTAAGGTAGCACCAGAAGCGTTAGAAAGAATCATGGATCTAGAGAAGTACGTAAAGAAAACATCGATTGACCGGCAATTGAGAGAACTCCTGAAAATAAGAGTCTCTCAAATCAATGGTTGCTCTTACTGCCTTAATATGCACACTAAAGAAGCAAAGAAGCTGAGAGTAACGGATGAGCAGATAAATCACTTAGACACTTGGACTGAGACGAATATATACAGTGAAAAAGAAAAAGTTGCATTGCAACTAGCAAAAAACATGACACTAATTTCAGAAAAAGGAATTAATGATGAATTATATAATCTAGTCAGAAAATATTATGACGAAAAAGAATATGTAGATTTAGTTATAATCATCAATCAAATCAATATGTGGAATAGGATATCCATTTCTATGGGAAACAAAGCTAACAATTTTTGAATAGGTTTGGCTTCACTAAAATTGGGATTTCCCTCTTAGCTAACTCTAGAAAATTGCCGATGAGATTCTAATCAATTATGAACAAGCTAGGGGCTTTTGCCAAAGAACATATGCCTCAAATCTGAGATAAGGGCAAAGTCAGATGGTATTTTCAAATAGAAAAGTCATAAGTAAAAGGATTGTCGATTTAGACAATCCTAATGTTAGCCTAAATAATGGACACGGTAAATTGGGAGAAATTCTAGTATAATCATACCTAACAATCTAACGGGAGTGTCCAACATGAGAAAAACGTATGATAAGGAATTTAAAGTTCAAGCAGTTCGTATGGTAAAGGAGGACGGGAAAAGAATAGCGGAAGTCGCTAGAGAATTAGATCTGGCAGAACAAACACTGCATAACTGGATAAAGAAATACGAGATCGGTAACGAAGCAGCCTTTGTAGGTAGCGGAAATGTAAGTGCCGAAGACAAAGCTGAAAGTGACTTTAAGAAGCGTATTCGAGATTTAGAAGAGGAAAATGCCATCTTAAAAAAAGCTATGGGCATCTTCGCCAAAGACCAGAAGTAATTTATGACTTCATTAAACAGCACCGACACGATCACCGTGTAGCGAAGATGTGCCAAGTATTAGGTGTTTCTAAAAGCGGCTACTACGCTTGGTTAAAGCGTCCTAAGAGTAATCAAAAAAAGAAGCGAGAAAAGTTAACCTCACGTATTAAGAGAATCCATTTAGAGTCAAGGAACACATACGGAAGCCCAAAGATCACAAAAGTATTACAGGGCGCAGGGGTCAGGGTTTCTCAGAAAACAGTGACACGGATCATGAAGGAAAATGGCATCCGTTCTAAAACGGTTAAAAAGAACAAAGCAACAACCAACTCTAAGCATATTCTACCGATCTACCCGAATCTATTAAATCAACAGTTTACCGTAGAACGTCCAGGCCAAGTGTGGGTAGCTGATATTACGTATATATGGACGAGCGAAGGTTGGCTGTACTTAGCATCGGTTATGGATCTTTATTCAAGACGTATTATAGGCTGGGAAATGGATGGACGGATGACGAAAGAACTTGTTGTAACAGCTCTAAAACGAGCGATGATTACACAGCCACCAACATCTGGCCTTATCCACCATTCCGATCGCGGAAGCCAATATGCCTCGAAATCAAATGTTTCACTTTATCGGTTGAGTATAATCTTCATTCGTTCGATTTCCATAAATATTTTCGAACGAATTAAGACTGGAAATTAGCTTTATAAAATTTGAAATTCATTCAACTAACATGTCTGTTCATGATTACATCTTATCGATACCTGAAATAGCGATCCAAGATAAGAGTATAATTGATCCACAACCAATATTAATTATAGATAGAGATTTCAAAACGTGTTTAGACAAACCTATAATACCCATAATTAAACCTAAATTTGTATAGTTAACCAAATGAAATCCTGCAAGTATTCATTGTAAGACCCTACCAATCCTAGAATATTAGTCAAAAACATTAAAAAACATAATATTTGTAACAATAGGATTGCTTGAATCCCTTTTGACATATAACCATCCAACTTGTTTACCCGCTCACTTATGATTATCAATTGGTTCCATCAAATTATAGCTATCACCACCCAGATGACCAAGAACATCAATAATTTTTTGAAAAAAAACGGGATGGCTATCTCCTTTATAAATTTCGTTATAAAGCTTACCATCCTTGATGAAAATGACTCGTTTACAATAGCTTGCTACGACTGGATCATGCGTTACCATAAGAGTGGTTGTCTTTTCACTCCGGTTAATATTAGAAAGAGTGTCCATTACAGCTTTGGATGATCTTGAATCAAGATTTCCAGTAGGTTCATCAGCTAAAATTAAGGAGGGTTTATGAATAATCGCTCGAGCGATAGCAGTTCGTTGCATTTGTCCGCCTGAAATTTCATAGGTTCTTTTATTTAAAAGAGATTCTATACCCAGTTGTTGAGAAATACGCGCAATTTCTTTGTCCATTTCTTGAGATTTCACCCCGTTTAAAACCAAAGGCAAAAAAATATTTTCTTCCACCGTCAGGGTGTCAAGAAGGTTAAATTGCTGAAATACAAAACCAATTTCATTCCTTCGAAAAATTGCTTTATCTTTATGAGTCATAGCATGTGGATTACTCCCGTTTATCGAAACTGTCCCATGAGATGGCATATCAATTGTTGCTAATAAATTAAGTAAAGTCGTCTTCCCACTACCTGAGGGACCCATAATTCCAACAAATTCTTCTTTATCGATTGAAAAATTGATGCGATCCAGAGCGCAATGAGAAACCCTTCCTCTATAAATTTTACTCAATCCTTTTACATCTACAATTTGCATATAGCTCCCCTCCTAAGTAAGCATAGTGTAACGCTAACACAACGGTTGATGAATTGATTAACCTTACAATTCACTTACAAACTTGTAATTCAATTTACTCGTTTAAAATAAATTTGAACGATTGTGCCTTGATTGAGATTAGATTCTATTTCGATACGATGTCCTAATTCATCAATAATTTGTTTAACAAGAAAAAGTCCCATTCCTGTAGATTCTTGAAACGACCGTCCATTTTCACCAGTAAAGTAAGGATCAAAAACACGTGGTAAATCACTTTTAGGTACCCCGACTCCATAATCACGTATCGAAACAACAATTTCATCTTTCAATTGTTTGGCCTCAAATTGGATTTTCTGCCCAGCACACACCGTGTATTTAATGGCATTAGTGATGAGTTGTGTAAAAACAAAAGATATCCATTTTTCATCTGAATGGATGTAAAGTTTTGAATCAATCATAATTTCCGGATAGATATGATTCCTTATGAATAATCGTTTCTGTACAGAAGTTGTTTTTCGAATCAAAGAATAGAGACTAAGAGATTCCACACAAAAGTCATTCTCAAAAGAATCCAGTCGCGAAGTATATAAAACGATATCCAATCCGTTTTTCATCCTCTCAATCTCATCGTTAAGAGACGAAGAAAATTCATCATCTCGCTCTTGTGCCATGAGGTGCATCACGGAGAGAGGCGTTTTCATTTGATGCACCCATTGATTTAGAAATTGTATGTGATGGTCAAATTTTAATTTATAGCTTTCCATTTCTTTTAGATAGTATTGGCGTAGTTCATCGTGAAACTGATCTAAATAGCTAGGTAGTGGAGAAGCTTGACGTTCCATACTCAAATCATTCAATGATGTTAAAGGTGTTGAAAGGCGTTTATAAAATGTTTGATTTCGTATGTAGCGAACGACTAAGTAACAACCAAAGAGTATGAGGCTTAAACTCGATGCATACAAAGCTGTAGGTCCATGTCGATAGCCATCAAGCCAAAAAATCATCAATATGAGCAATAATTGTCCGACATACAAACAGCAAAAAGAAACATGATCACGGAAAAATAGCTTCATTCTCCTTTCCCCCAATTAGGAATGAGACGATATCCTTTGCCCCTCACGGTCAGAATGGCATTTTTAATGTTTATATTTTGAAGCTTTTTTCGCACACGGTTAATATTAACGTTAAGCGTATTATCATCTACAAATGCTTCCTCATCCCAAATTTTTTCAAGCAATCGGTCACGACTAATGACTGATTCAGGCTTGCTTAAAAATTCACTTAGCATTCTTGTCTCTGTATGACTTAGCTCGACCATATGGACACCGAAACTTATAACCATGCGATCCACATCAAGGGAAACTCCCTCAAAGTTTATCGTTCTACTAAGTTGGTTCGTTGCATAATCACCATAAGATCGCCTTAACTGACTTCTTATTTTTGCAAGTACAATCTCGTAATCAAAGGGTTTTGTAATAAAATCATCTCCACCGTTTTCCATAGCCATCACCTGTTCCATCTTTTCGTCACGAGCAGAAATAAATAAAATGGGACAAGTAGAGAACTGACGTATTTGTCTGCACCAGTAATAACCATCGAATTTTGGTAAATTAATATCCAATAAAACAAGATGTGGAGAGAAAGCTTTAAACTCTTCAACCACGCTTTCAAATCTTTGAACAACGCTTGTTTCAAATTCATATTTCTGAATATAGTCTTGTAGGAGAGAGACCAACTTCTCATCATCCTCTACAATGAACACACGAAACATAGATTTCACTCCTCCAATGAATTTCCCCGTACCAATAACTTGATTGAATAGGTGCCCCTTATTTGGAACAGTTAATTATAGCATATATTTCCATGATTTATAAATATGGTTAAACCTTTAAACAAGATCTATCTTCATTATCTTACAACATCGTAAGGTAATGAAAGGTTAAACAATGGTAGTCAAATCGCATTCCCCATATAGTACAACTATAGACAATTTGCTCAGAGACGTCTTGCATCGAACAAGACGAGTACCGGTGTCTTTGACAGTACATAAAGGCAGGGATAATGATGAATAAGGATGTTGGAGAAACATTAGTTGCTACAAAAGATTTAACAAAAAAATTTGGAGATCAGTATTCAGTTGACCATGTGAATTTAGAAATTAAGCGCGGTCAAATTTTTGGTTTTCTTGGCCCGAATGGTGCAGGGAAAACCACTTCAATCCGTATGCTCCTCGGACTAATGAAGCCAACAGAAGGCGAAGTAAGGCTATTTGGCCAAACATTTCATAAAAATCGAATTGATATTCTTCGAAGAGTAGGTGCTCTCGTCGAAGCGCCTTCTTATTATCGAAACTTAACTGGATTCGAAAATTTAAAACTCTCTAGTAAAATATTAGGATCTTCTAACGCCCGGATCGAAGAGGTGCTGGGAATTGTTCGATTATCTGAAGTTTCCCACCAACCAGTGAAGCAGTATTCTCTAGGAATGAAGCAAAGACTAGGAATAGCCCTCGCTCTGCTTGGTTCTCCAGAGCTATTAATATTAGATGAACCTACAAACGGGCTTGATCCAAGTGGCATCCATGAAATTCGGCAGTTGATTAAACGAATGCCCGAAGACTTTGGTATAACGGTGTTAATTTCTAGTCACAACCTTGCCGAAATCGAAATGATTGCTTCCCACGTAGGCATCATTCAGTCCGGAAAATTAAAGTTTCATGGCACAATGGAAGAGTTGAAGAGAGATCAAAAACCACGTGTTGAAATCAAAGTCAATAATTTGATGGGGGCAAAAGATCTCCTACGCCAGCAAGATGTTCAAGCAAGGATTGTTGAAGATATGCTACTGGTCGATCAACCAACTGACACGGTTTCAGCAATAAACAGAAAACTTGTTAGCAATGGATTCGAAGTCTTCCATTTGGTAGAGAGCGTCAAATCTCTAGAGGAAATCTTCTTGGATTTAACGGGAAAAGAGGGGGCCATCTAGATGTTTCATAATGTACTTTCAGCTGAATGGGCAAAGCTTCGCAACAATCGGATTGTTTTTCCAGTCATTTTAGCTCCAACTCTAATTTTGCTATTACAATATGCAAATTTTAAAATTCGGTATACAAGTGTAGTGAAAGAAGGAGATGTACCTTGGACGATTTTCATTGAACAACATGCAGTGATCTGGGCCGTTCTAATACTTCCAATCCTAGCAGCCGTGTTATCTAGTATGCTTATCATGAGCGAAAATTCAGATAACAATTGGAAATACCTCTTGGCTCTTCCGATCAAACGAAGAGATGTGTATTTTGCAAAAATCACGTTGGTCATCTTTTTCTTACTGGTAAGCTCCCTTTTGCTTGGCATTGGTATTTTAGGTAGTGCATCGATCCTCCACTTACCTGGCGATATACCGTATAGTCAACTAATACAAACACTTAGTGCTGCATTGATTGGCACTTTTGCTGTGCTAACCATTCAATTTTGGCTTAGTATTAAATTCGATAATCCCGGTATTCCCTTAGCCGTATCCATCTGTGGAACGGTAGCAGCCATATTTCTATTACAATCAGCCCTGACACGATGGCTACCTTGGGTGTATCCTTATTTGGTACTTCCGATCCGGTTAAATGAAGGAATTAATATTACCTGGTATATGGGGCAGTCCATGGTGGTTGGTCTCTTATGTTTAATCATAGGGTATCGTGAATTTGCCCACCGAGATATTTAAATATATGAAACAGAAACGAAGGTGAATAGAGCATGACGCTTGGTAGAGTATTAATGATGGAGATGATGAAGTTAAAGCGCTCTTATGTTTGGCTATTAATGTGTGTAGCACCACTATTAATGGTGACGTTTGGGGCTTATAACTTTGTCCGTTATCAAGATGTCTTCCTACAAGGAAATGCGGTTCCCTGGGAAAAACTACTAGGGCAAATCGTAACATTTTACGGCCTCTTACTTCTTCCGTTATCGATCGCGGTGATGGCCGTTTGGCTTGCCAGAATTGAACATTCAGAAAATAATTGGAAATACTTGTTTACTATGCCAGTGAATTTGAAATCGATTTATATTACTAAAACAATTATTCATATAGGACTCGTCGGTCTATCCATGGTCATTCTTTATATTGGAACTATAGGAGCTGCGATTATTGTGGGTGTTGGGAATATCCCCTACGGTACGACGGCCGTTAATGTCCTCATTTGTTGGATAACTTGTCTACCCATCCTTGCTTTACAGATGATTCTAAGTATAAAATTCCCTAATATTGGAATACCCATTGGTATAAGTTTAGCTGCATCGATTACAAGTGTTGTTATTACAAACAGCGCCTATGGAAAGTATTATTTCTGGTCTCATCCCTCTCTGACTTTAATCCCAAATTCAGAAGGGATGAGGAATCTTACTATACCCTATTCACTCACCATATCCTTAGTAGCCTTTAGCTGCATTATGGTAATAGGATATAGGTTCTTTCGAAAACATGAAGCATAACTATACCTAACATTAGCTCACCAGTAAGGAGGCTATTATGACTTTTCCAAGATTAGCATTCATTAACGTTGTGAGAAACAAACAAGTTTATTTAGCCTACTTTCTTAGCAGTGTATTCTCGGTTTCTGTTTTCTTTATTTATGCTCTTTTTGCATTCCACCCTGCTTTCACCACCGAGATCATTGGCGGATATGTCTCTGTGGGTATGCATTTCGCAGAAGCGATTATTTATGTGTTTTCCTTTCTCTTTGTTCTTTATTCGATGAGTTCATTTTTGAAATCCCGAAAAAAAGAATTTGGAATTTTTGCAATCAATGGAATGTCGGATAAACAATTGCGTAACCTGATTTTTTTGGAAAATATGCTCATGGGATCTGCAGCCATAATTTCAGGGATATGTATTGGACTACTGTTTGCAAAACTACTGCTTTTAATTAGCGAATATGCCTTAGGAATGTCAAATGAGCTCCCTTTTTATTGGCCCTGGGAAGCCATTCTCCTAACTTCCATTTCTTTTGGTGTGCTGTTTTTAATCATTTCATTCTTTACGACTTCTTTTGTCCGGGGTAGTCAATTAATTGATCTCTTCACAGGAAACTCAAAACCGAAACGTGCACCCAAAGCATCTCCTGCTTTATCCATTTTATCTGTTTTTCTTCTAGGAGGAGGCTATGCTATCGCGTTGCTCGTTCAGGAAGCTATGGTTTTCTTCGCCATGATACCAGTGACCATAATCGTCATAATTGGAACCTACTTCTTTTACACCCAGCTTAGTGTATATATTCTTCACAGCATAAGAAAACAAAAGAAAATCTATCGACACAAAGTGAATATTATCATTGTATCGAACCTAATTTATCGTTTACGCGATAACGCTCAAATTTTATTTATGGTAACGGTTGTTCTTACCATAACCTTTTCAGCGATTGGAACCATTGTTGGTATTCGAACCATGCTTCTTGAATCAACGAAAATTACTCAGCAAGGTATTGATATTGTCTTGTTTATTGGCTTTTTTATAGGGGTAGTATTTTTCATATCTTCCGCAAGCCTATTGTATTTTCGACTTTACACCGATATGAAGGAGGACAAACGCGAGTATGAAATGCTTGCAAAACTTGGGATAACAGAAAAAGAGTTATCAACCATCATTACGACTAAATTAGGAGTCCTATTTTTTATTCCATTATTCGTTGCCACCATTCATGGCTTCATATCCCTTATTGCAATGCAAAATATGTTTAGTTATTCACTTATGAAAGAATCCATGTCGGTCATAGGTATGTTTATAGCCTTACAAATAATCTATTTCATTATAATAAGATTTCAATATCTCACAAAAATTAAAAGCATGTTATAAGTGAAATTATAGAATAGGAACTTTGGGAAACTTAATCTAGCGTTTTTAAAAATAAACACTACAAGAATATTGATAAAATTCGAATACCGTAGACGGTTGGTTTAAACGATTGGAAGAAAAAAATCATTATGTGAATTGAGCAGGAAATGAAAAAGCGTATGATCACCAGGATCGCGATATTGCTTTATTCATTTTTAACAAAAGAGAAGGAAAGTTGGAGTTAGAAGGAATATTAAATTATTTAGAATCTCCCGTGAGTCCTTATGCCATACGGCCGTTTCCTAAGGAAGAGACAGAAAGTGGTCGGGCATATAAGAGAAGAAATGGAGCAAGTCGCTAGGGAAATTGCAGCTCTCCAGGTAGAAGAAATAAAACAACACTATCAAAAAGTTAAATGCTTATGGGAATTTCTGAAAGCGGAAAGACGTATTATCAAGATTTTCAAGAAATCAACCATCACATGTTCCTTTCAAACACTATGAAGGAAGAAAGTGAGTTATTGGTTTCAAGGATTAAGAAACGCTCAATCCCTATTCCAACTCTAAAAGAATCTCTAGTGTCAGGAGAACAATATTCCATTAACAGTAATAAACAGATAACAGTAATACAGCAATTGATTATAATTGTAATGACAATAGTAATCAGTGAACAGTTGCATAATGCGTAATATCTTGAATTCAAGTCTTTCGGAATTAGGGTCGATTATTCAATTAGAATTACCGTCCTTTTTTGCTATAGTATAGGGCATGAATATAGTAGATTCAGTTTTGGTTAAGCGGATTAACCTTTATTTTCTTTCATCAATGGAAGCGTTAGTTATCAGTATGTATGTCAGAAAATTATGATAGTATAGGTGTTATGATAGATATACCAATGGTAATCGTATAATTAAGATCTCTGGTAATAATAGAAGTAGTTTATTAGATAGATGAAGTTTACGTGCAAGCAATAATGGAGGTTAGCATGGTTCAATTTACTGAAAAACTTAATAAGGTAACAGAATATATTAATAAAATGATGGATGATCAACAAGCTGTTGGTTTGAGTGTTGCAATTGTTAAAGACGCAGATATTATTTATTCCATAGGTGTTGGGAACCTATGCGGGCTATCGATGGGGATACAAGGATGAGCATTCAGAGTATTTCTAAGAACTTTGTAGCCCTGTCTTTAATGCAGCTCGTAGAGGATAACTTAATTTCCTTAGATGATCCAGTCGTGAAATATTTGTCATATTTCAGAACAAAGGATAAGCAATAGAGTGATACTATCACAATAAGGCATGTATTGTCTCATACGGCAGGATTTCCTTCAGATTTAGGAATTGCCAACATGATCGCTCCAAATATTAGAGAAATATTTTCAGATACACCCACAGAGTTTCAAGAAGCATTAGACGAATATAACCTTACAGAAGAAGAAATTAATAGGGTGAAATCCAGAGAGGATGTAACGAAGTGGTTTGAAAAAGTAGAGTTGGAATATCCGGTGGGAATGGGATGGGGTTATTGTACAGATTCCTACGTGATTCTAGCAGATTTGATAGAAAAAGTGACAGGTGAAAGCTGGGAAGTATATCTTCAAGAAAATATTCTTACTCCTTTGGATATGAATCGTACAAATAGTGATGCCCCTTTAGTACAAAATGATAAGAATAGCGCCAGATATTATTTAGGTAAGGATAAAATAGAAACTCCTTTTCCAATAAACTCAATTTCTGCTCCAATCGGTTATTTATATTCCACGGCAAATGATTTAGGGAATTATTTAATCTTCCATTTGAATAAAGATTCAAAACTCTTACGTTCAGACCTCATTGAAGAAATGCAGAAACCTGTTCACCTTGTCAGTGAAGAATGGCAATTCCATAGTGATGTAAGAAGCTATGGTCTCGCATGGTTTACTGATACATATAGAGGGTGCAGAATAGTCGAACATGGAGGTGGTAAACTAGCTGTAAGGTCGTTAATGACAATGGAACCTGAACTTAACTTAGGAGTGGTTGTGTTATTGAATTTTGACGGGACTATGCATCATGAAATTTGTGATAGGGTTTTAGACATTTTTATTGATTCCTAAACATATATCTTGAATTCGAGTCTTCAAGTATTGGGGGCTTTTCCTAAATTAAGAAAAGCCTCTAATCTTATTTGGAACTTTTTCCTTTATAGAGCGTAATACACATAAGGCTTTTCATTCAAGGGGGAAAGAAATGAATAAACTGATTTTACATATTGAAGGAATAACTGTTTTGCTCGTATCTGTATTTATCTATTCTCAATTGGATGCTGCTTGGTGGATGTTTTTTGCTTTTTTATTAGCTCCAGATTTTTCGATGCTGGGATACATGATAAATAATTCGGTTGGTGCCGTAACGTACAATATATTTCATTCCTATATCTTACCTTTATTCTTATCAGTAGTTAGTATTTTTATTGTAAATGACTTATTGTTGGCGTTTAGTATGATTTGGATTTCTCATATTGGGATGGACCGATTTATAGGTTATGGATTAAAATACACATCAAAATTTAAGGACACTCACTTACAAAGAGTTTAGTTAGCGTAGTTGCACCTTCAAAAGAACTTATAGAGAAGTATTTTGAACTAGATAATTTTGTTCCTCATATGACATTAGGACAAACAACTTATAGTTTATCAAAGCAAGAAGAGCCATTTATAAATGTGAGAGATGTGGTCAATTAAAAGAGTTATGAGAGGTATGTAGAGGGGCCAGTATATATCTATATATTTTGATTTCGAGTCTTCCAGTATTGGGGGCGATTGTCTAATAGAAAATAATTACCTTTCTTACTTAATAACTAGACAAATTTAAAGGGGGGGACATTAGTTGGATATCGGACAAAAGTTATATCAAGCAGCAAAAGAACTTATTAAAAAAAGATACTGAATAGGTTACACTTGATTGGACAATTTGGTTAAGGTCAATTAGACTTGGATCAAATAAAAACCTAGGAGAATCAAACATGACCAAACGAGTGAGAAGAAGCTTTTCAAAAGAATTTAAAGAACAAATAGTCCAGCTTCATGGAGCTGGAAAACCCAGAAGTGAGATTCTCAAAGAATATGAGCTAACGCCATCTGCCTTTGACAAGTGGGTTCGTCAACACTCGGAGAGCGGATCGTTTGAAGAGAAAGATAATCATACTCCTGAACAGGAAGAGTTAATCCAACTACGAAAAGAGAACCAAAAGCTCGCCATGGAGAATGATATTTTAAAGCAAGCAGCGCTGATCATGGGACGAAAGTAGATGTGATTCGGAACAACCGCCACAAATACTCGGTATCAGCGCCATAAATGCAGGTTTATGCGCTATTTTTGATAAACTTTAATTCAAAGCTGCAATTATTTGTTCATGAATAATAAAGTTTCAATAAATAATAAAGTCGTTTAAAAATTTGTGTGAAAAACATCCGCTCGCTTATAATTGAAATAAGCGAGCGAATTTTACAATAATTATTCTAGTTTACAGAAGTTATAGCAAAATGAAGTGCTTCCCGAGTCAAATAAAAAGTTTTCTTCGTTTTTTTTCGTTCCTGTGAAAAAGAAAAAGGCAAAAAAAGAGGGGGAATTGGGGGTGTTGGGGAAGAACTATTTAGCAGAATGGAAAGAAGAGAAGTGTATAGAGCCGAAAGGGTTTGGTGCGGATTTGGGCAGGGAACGAACTTTTAGGCAGTTTATTGCATTATATTGAATAAGAGGTTGCATAAAGCTCTTATTTTTTATGCAACCGCCAGGCTTCTTTAAAATTAAAAAAATGTAATTTAGGATTAATCATGACCACAGTAAATTTGTTGATCTTTATCTATACCGTTTATCATTGCATACTCATTACCCCATTCACACATTGTGTTTAATACTGGAACAAACGATCTTCCAAGACTTGTTAAGCTATATTCTACTTTTGGTGGTACCTCTTTAAATATTTCTCTTCGAACAAGTCCATCTCTTTCTAACTGTTTCAATTGATCTGTTAAGACTTTTTGTGTGATTCCAGGTATTAATTCGTAAAACTCTTTTGTCCTTACTGATTTTTGACTCAAGAAAAAAAGGATTAAACATTTCCATTTTCCACCTGCAATATTCATAAAAATATTGATTCCAGTATTATACTTAACCATGTTTTGTCCCTCCCGAATAGGTACAAAAAAGTGGCTATACCACATTTTTGTGCGTTATTTTCTCTTTTATTATTACCTACTATAATGAAAGGAGCAACAAATAAAAATTTTGGAGTTGATAAAATGAATGTAAAAAATATTTTGGAAAAAAGACGTTCAGTTAGACATTATGATTCAAGTTATAAAATAAGTTCAGAAATTCTAACCTCATTAATTGAAAGTGCAAGTAAGTCACCTAATGGTAATAATATTCAAGCAACTCGATATTTAATTATTGAGGATCAGGACTTAAGAAATTTATTATTCCCTATAGCCTTTAATCAACAACAAGTAGTAGAAGCATCAACTTTAATTGTGATGTTGGGGGATTATCAAGCATTTGATAAGAATAATATTATTGAGATACATGAAGAAGGATTTCAAGCAGGATTTTTTGATGAATCGCTAAGAGATTATCTAGCGAATGCTGCAATTAATTATTACGAAAATAAATCCAATGAAGATCTAAAGCTAGAATTAACTAGAGATGTAAGTCTTGCGTCAATGTCATTAATTTTGTTAGCAAATGAAGCAGGTTTTGAAACAATTACGATGTCAGGCTATGATTCTAAGAAATTAAAAGCAATCTTAAATGTTTCTGAAAGGTATTTAGATGTTATGCTTATCGCTATTGGTAAAGGTACTAAACCCGGTCATAATACCGTAAGGCATAAAGTAAATAAGGTAATATATAGAAACGAAATAATTTAGTGTCTTAAAATTCGAGTTATGAAAACCTCTCTAGTTTCAAGAGAGGTTTTTTGGTGCCTTTTTATTCAACGGGCGGTTTACTTGAATAACAGAAAAGAAAATGATCAAACTTTTTTATAAAAATTGTATATTAATTCACAAGGAATTAATACATCTTGATCAGTCTTTTTTCAAAATGTATTATTTCAATTTACCATAAAATGCAGCTCACACGATACTTTTAATCAAACTTTGTTTCAAAGCTACATGTAGTTGTGTAACGGTTCCGTTTAGGGAGAGAAAAACTAAA
Source organism: Salipaludibacillus neizhouensis (assembly GCF_002886185.1). GTDB lineage: Bacteria > Bacillota > Bacilli > Bacillales > Salisediminibacteriaceae > Salipaludibacillus > Salipaludibacillus neizhouensis. The sequence goes on along the minus strand of NZ_KZ614147.1, from coordinate 99,031 downwards.
AAAATAATGAAAATAACAGTTGAATTAGTGTTACTATTGAAACGGAATTAACAATCTAAATCGCAAAGAAAAACGCTTGAATTCCAAGCGTTTTAAATTTATCTATTCAACTGTTCACTTGGTACAAGAAAAAGCCAGAATGACTGGGTTTCTTAGTCTTCTTGAGAACTCTTCAACATTGGTAAAATGTTCGCGTCTTGGCGTTCCTTCGCGTAAGTCAACTACTGAAAAACCACATTTAGTAAGAGTTTTAAAGTAATGTTCTATTGTTCGATTGTATTTCACTACTATTTGTTCAATCCAAGGTTCTTTTCTTTCCCCTTCGAGAAAATAGTCATCAACTATCCAGTTCCCACGCTTATCTCCTGCTTGTTTGCTTATAAAAGATGAAGTAGTGAGGGGATGTTGAACACTAAACACAAACTTACCATTATCTTTTAAGGTTTTAAGGGGTATTGCATAAAAAACAAGACTCCTTAAAGTCTTGTTCTAAACCATTAATCCCATATATTAGGGCGGTCAATACCCATTGTTCTCATATAATCTAATAACTGACCAGTGTGAACAGATTCGTGGTAAGCGATACGCAATAACATATCCCCGAGTGTCCTAACATAGCCTACGTTTGAACGGTCTATTTCTATATTCTCTAAATCGCTTTTACTAATTGTCTTAATGTATTTCAAGAAATTTTCACGATATGGCTGTGCAAATAAAATTTCGTTATCTACTGATGTAAAATCCTTGTTTTCAAAAGGATTAGATAGATTGGTTAATCCTTTACTGCCTCTTGCTATAAGAAGTTGGTGATAAAGAAACTCACCTTCTACTAAATGTCTAATCATTTCTGCACAAGTAAGAGCATCTTCATCAGGTTTCCAATTCAGCATTTGCTCAGGAATTGCTTTCCAAACCGTTATACTCCTACGTCTTACTTCCTCAAAGTTTAAAAGTATTAAATCATTTACATTCATTGAATGGTATTCCTCCTTGTTTTGTACGCTGGTAGATTATACCAAACTAATTATAACAGAGTAAGCACAACTTTTTAATGGGAAACAACAAAGTCTTCGAAAACAGCCTAAAATTACAATTTCCCTTTAGGTTAATTGGTATGCTATTTGCTGTGTTTATTTTTATTAATTAAAATGTAATTGTAATATTATGTTAAAATAGATGCAGAATTTGTGACGCATTGTCGTTAACGGGGTTAATTGAACAAGAAGGGAGAAAAAAGGAATGCAACCAATTGTAAATTATTGAAACACGATTCAGAAATTCTATCTACGTCTAGTACTTTTAAACAATTACGTCCTCATTTAAAAGAGGATACATTTTTAGAAAAAATTAGAGGATTACAAGATAATTATGGTTTTAATTTAGTTGCCGTTATTGAAAATAATGAAGTTAAAGCATCTGCTGGATATAGGGTTAAAAACAAACTATTCAAGACCGTTGTTAATTTGTTAGTTAACCTTTTTTTGCAGTTATTATAACATCCTATATTATCGATTCTTGGTTGGAATGGCTATCGCTATTATTCCATGCTTAATCAACATTAACTAATAAAAAAGAAAATGGGTGGGGGAGTATGGACAAGATATTACATGGTATAGCCAGTTTGATTAACAATAATGATAAAAAAATAATCATTGGGATTTCAGGTCATGGTGCTTCTGGAAAGACAACGTTTGCAAATGATCTTGAAAAACTATTGGAACAAAAAGATGTGAATTATATTAATACTGACCCATATATTATTGGCTCTAATCTTAGGAAATACTCTGTTATAGACTATGAATACATAAATAGGAATCATCATTATAAAATGACAGCATGCCACCCTACTGCTCATAATTTATCAGCTTTAGAGAGAGACATAAACATGATTAAGAATGGATTTGATCTTTATACAATAGGGACACATTATATGGAAAGCACTTTTCTCTCTTCAAAAAATAAAGTGACCATTGTTGAAGGAATGAGTGTTGCATTTATCAATCTAGATTTGTTTGATTTAACCGTTTATCTATATACTGATGGAGAAACGGAGTTAATGAGAAGAAGTGAACGAGATGTTTCGGAGAGAGGAACTGATATTAATTATCTAAGGCACTCTCATGAAGAGCGTAGAATTCAATATGATTTGTTTATGCATCCTTTTCACCGAAATTTTGATATTGTTTTAAGAAATTCCAATGAAGAGGTAATCGTGGAAAAAGTTAATTTTAATGTTGAGTAAGTTTATAAGTTAGATATATTTAAAGATTAATGTATCAGATGTTCTTGAACAATAGGATCACGAACCAGCATGTGGGGAGAGGAAGAAGGACTAACATTCCATTATTTTGGATATCGTCTAAGGATGTAATTGATATTATAAGAGGTCATGGAGATTATTTAGATCTAATATTTACTTAATTTTATTACAGGAACCGATTCCCGAATAGAGAATAAGGATCTTCTTGTTGGGAAAAGTACGTGTTTAATATATAAAGTATTTGGGGGAGGACAATGAAATTTTATACCGCATCAAGTTTTAAGAATATAGAAAATGTGCGTTTTGTTAGTAAGGAACTGATAAAGAGAGGCTATATTCTCACATATGATTGGACTAAAAATGAAAGAGCTTCAACGATTGATGAGTTAAAAGTGATAGGTCAGGAAGAAAAAGATGCAGTAATTGAAGCAGATTTTATTATAGTCCTACTTCCTGCAGGGAAAGGAAGTCATATTGAAATGGGTATAGTACTTGGGCAAAGCAAAAAAGTATTTCTTTATTCACCAAATGAAGAAGTAAATAACTATACTACAACAAGTACGTTTTATCATCTATCTGAGGTAAAGAAGTGCATTGGAACCCTGGATGATTTAATAAATATAGTATTTAAAGAAACTAAAAAACATGATTAATAAAGTAAGGTGTTTTCACTTAAATAAATAGCTGTAGAAACAAACATTTTTTAGCAGGTTTTCAAATAAATAATTTGTAAGACATTGGGGGTATGAAAATGGGAATTAGAAATTCAGCAAAGGCTGTTATAGTTCAAGATGATAAATTGTTAGCAATTAAGAAGCAGGATAAAGACGGCTACTATTTTCTTTTACCTGGCGGCGGTCAAGAACATGGGGAAAACCTTCATCAAACATTACAAAGGGAATGTATAGAGGGAATCAATGTTGATATAGAAATTGCTGATCTAATATTTATCCGAGAATACATCGGGAAAAATCATGAGCATTTTGAATTTGATTCAGAAGTGCATCAAACGGAATATATGTTTTTATGTAAGATTAAAGAAGAAAATAAAGAAATAGGCAATGGAATAGTCCCTGATGATGGTCAAATCGGTGTAGAATGGTTGCCGTTATCAGAGTTTTTGAACTACAGACTTTACCCTCAGACAGTGAGGAAATACATAATTGATTATATTGCGGGTAAGGATTTACCTGTTTATTTGGGGGATATAAATTAAAAATACAGGTGGAACGATTTGGAGGAGGGGTAATGCGGAAAGTGGAATTAATGCCGTTTAACGAAGGTTGACTGTGAATTGGATGACAGCTCAACAAGTATATGAACATCCTAATGCTCCCGAGTATTTAAAAGAGAGTATTAAACGGGCAGAGAAAAATGAAGAGTAAGTTTGTAAAGGCGTAAGTATGAATAAAAACATCTACGTAATTAGACAATGTGAAGCGGAGGGGCAATCTTCTGATGAGAAAGTCTAAGTAATCCAGATGAGTATGGAGGGTTTGATTAGTTTGCAAACAAATTTGTATTTTGTTAGACATGCTCATTCTACATATAACTCAGACGAGTTAGGAAGACCTTTGTCTAAACGTGGGTTTATCGATGCAAACATTGTAACCGAATTACTTAAAAGAGAAGCTATCGATTATGTCTATTCAAGCCCATATAAACGTGCAATCCAAACAGTTGAAGGGATTTCAAAATACATAGATAAAGAGATTAAGCTATTGGATGGTTTTAAAGAACGCATCTTAGCGGAACACCCTGTAGAAGATTTTGAAGTAGCCATTACAAAAGTTTGGAAAGACTATGATTTTTCATGGAAAGGCGGAGAATCGAATAGGATTGCTCAAAAAAGGGGTATCAATGCTACTTTCAAAGTATTAGATAGCAATATAGGTAAGAATGTAGTAATCGGTACTCATGGTAATATAATGGTGTTAATTATGAACTATTTCGATAATCAATATGGTTTCGATTTTTGGAAAGAACTCGAAATGCCGAATATATATAAACTATCGTTTAACGGAAAGAAACTCATAGATGTTCAAAGAATATGGGGGAAAACATAGTGAGGTTCACCCTTGATGGGATATAATAGTAAATTTGAAAGTAGGTGTTGTGGATATGTTTGCACCTCAGAATATTCTTAACGTATGGAGGAAATTTGATGGTTTTCCTATGGAAAGATTAACTAAATTATGGTTTTATAATCAAGAGAGTCATAAAAAACAACGGGATGTTGCATTAATGAAGAAACATCGAAGTCAGTATGGTATATCTGGAAACTGTTTTGACCTTGCAATATGGTTGCTCGATGAATTACAAAAAGATGGAATTACTGCATATCCAATTGGTCAACAATTAAACAGTGAAAATGCTCATGTTGCAGTAATCGCTGTGGATGAATCAGGAAATTTTTATTTGTGTGATTTAGGTGATCAATGGATAAACCCAATCCTGATTGATAAAAATAATGAAAATTATACAGATAAAAAACTTAGCGGGTTTTTTCCTGGTGCAGACGTGCAGGTGATACCAAAAGGACAAGATTTAGAAATTCTTTATCACAGACCAAATGGTAAGGTTTCTAAACAAGTATATAATATTGACCCAATAGATATTGACTACTTCTTGCTGGCCGCTGAACATTCTCAGAATTTGATTAATCCAAAGCCTTTATTAGAATGTAGAATTCCTTATAAAAATGAAATAGCACATTGGGAATTTAGCAATTGGGAAAGTTTTTTAAGTACAAGTGAAGGTTTATTTGTTGAACAGGAGTTAGATTCAATAGAAAAATGGGCGTATAAAATAAATGAAGTTTCTGGATACGATATAAAATTTTTGATTAATGTTTTGGAACAATATAAAGAATTTTCACAGTAACAAAACTACGTTGCTTTAATGGATAAAACGGAAATAATGAAAGTATTATGTTCACTTCTTATGCAAGTTTGCCATACAAGATTTAGACAGAAATGAATAGGGTACCTACGTAAAAAACATTTGAATTATGATATCCATCATACGCTCTTTCCCATGACATTCCTTCGCTCTTTTCCTCGATCTTGAAGGGATCAGAACACGCTTAATTTCCCTTCTATCTCATGCTTTGTGGACAATACTCAACCTCAAAACATTAATACGAAAAAAGAGTGAAAAAAAGCTCGATTTTTTCCTCTGCGTTCTGACCTTTATATTGTAAAACTTAATACAAAAGACAATTGACAATCAAAAAGAAGTAATATAAAGTTTACCTAACGAATATTAGTTAGGGAAAGAGGTAAGATGAATTGAGTAATTCAACCAAAGACGAAATCAAAAAAAAAGCTCTTTTGTTATTTGCGAGTCAGGGCTACGATGGAACATCTATGAAGGATATTGCAATGCAGGTGGGAATTAAAACACCTTCAATTTATGCACATTTTAACGGGAAAGAGGAGTTGCTTTTTTCAATATACGAAGAATTAGCTAACGAGTATATGGACTTAATAAATGAAATGATGAATGCGGCAGAAGATATGAGTGAGGAAGCTCAGCTTTATTATATCTTTGAACGGTACATTACTTACTACATGAAATATCCAGAAATACAGTCGTTCTGGAATCAAATTACGGTTTTTACTCCACCCCAATTAAAAGAAACGTTTTTTGACCATGTAACGAATTACAATTACTACACACAAGATAAGATAGAAAAAATCTTTATAGAAGGAATAGAAAAGGGGGTGTTTCGAAATGGAAATCCCAAACAAATGGCTTTATCTTTTCGAATTATGATGGAGGGGGTTTTTAATTACATGATGGTAGTGCAAGAAATTAGCGATGATAATTTTATACGAGACTTGTGGACAGATTTGTGGTTGGGCTTAAAAAAATAATGATACATGAAAAGGAGAGGGCAGATGAAAGTAAAAGTTAATATAAGAAGGGCAACTGAAAAAGATCATTCTTTTCTTGCTTGGGTGATTTTTAGGGCAACCCAGTCCCATCTCGAAAAGTGTCCCTGGCCAACAATTTTAGATGAAGACGAGGGTGGATCGTTAAATTTTTTAGAGCATCTGGTATGTACTGGACCAAGCCACTGGTGCCATTTATCCAGATTCTGGATTGCTGAGGCAGAAGATAAACCAATAGCAGCAATGAGTTCATATATACCTGATAAACACGGAAATGACGTCTTAGAAAGAGCTGCTTTTCAGGTGATCTCTGAATTGGGGTATTCTGAGCTACGCATAAACAGCATCCTTGAACGGCTTTTGGCTTTGGAATCGGGGTTTCCCGATGACTTGCCTGGGGCTTGGGGGATCGAATGTGTTGCTGTTGACCCGGAATATCAGGGGCTTGGTATAGTTGATATGCTTTTTGAGCAAGTACAACAAGAGGCACTTAAAGAAGGGTTTAAACGTGCCCAAATCTTATGCTTAATCGGGAATACGGCGGCAGAGAAAGCTTGGAAGCGCAATGGGTTTACGGTTCAGGGTGAATACTTAAACGCGGATTTTGAAGCTTTAATCGGTACACCGGGCGTCAAGCGTTTTGTAAAGGAGCTTAAGCATGAAAGATAAAATATTAGTTATTGGTGGGTATGGAAAGGTAGGGCAGGTTATCTGCAAAGACCTGGGGAGTAAATTCCCAGGTAAAGTTATTGCAGCTGGCAGAAACTTTGAGAAAGCAGAGCGGTTTACTCAAACAACTGGCGAAAATGTTATTCCACTAGAATTCGATCTCTTCGCTAATAATGCTAAAAACAAAATATTGAAGCAGGCATCTATTGTGGTAATGTGTATAGACCAAAGTGATACTAATTTTATAAAAGACTGTTTGATAAATGGCATCCACTATATTGATATTACTGCATCCTATAGTATTTTATCAAAAATTGAGGCACTAAATTATACAGCTAAAGAGTCAGATGCTACTGCTGTTGTGAGTGTTGGTCTATCACCTGGACTGACGAATCTATTAGTACAACACAGTAAATCTTACTTTGATACTATAGATAAAGCTGATATTTCTTTAATGCTTGGGCTGGGAGAGAAGCATGGAAAAGCAGGAATTGAATGGATGATTGATAATATAAATGCTTCCTTTGAGGTTGTTGAGGATAGCAGAAAGAAGAAAGTAAAAACCTTTGAAGACGGAAGAAAAACTACTTTCCCTGACAATATAAAAGATAGAACTGTCTACCGTTTTAATTTCGCAGAACAGCATATTTTACCGAAAACCCTTCATATAAAAAGTGTCTCAAATCGTATTTGCTTTGACTCTCGATTTGTTACAGCTTCTTTTGCTTTACTTAAAAAGTTAGGTATATTAAATGTTCTTAAAGTGAAATTAATAAGGAATGCAACTGTTCGCATATTTGAAAATGTTCACTTGGGATCAGATCTGTTTAGTGCCAAAGTAGAAGCTTCAGGAAAAAAAGATGGAAAAGCGACAGAATTTGAATGCTCGGTAATTGGAAAAAATGAATCTAGAATTACTGGTAAGGTAGCAGCAATTTTAACAGAATTCATGTATACAAAGGAGTATCCATCAGGGGTTTACCACATCGAACAGATTGTTAGCTGTCAAGATATTATTGAACAGTTACCTGAAGATATCAAATTCTATGTTAATAGAAAGCGAACCTAACGCAAGTGACATTGAAAGAATAGTTTTGTTTTTCCTTCTCTTAGGAGATAGAGATTTGTATTTTAAGGTGACTAACTTTTATTCACTTGTAGAAGAACACCATCCTCTATCCAATTTTCAATCATAACATTGAAGTAATCCGGATTAGCTAAAGAGATTCCATGACCAACTTTAGGGATAATCATTCCTACACAATTAGTATTGCTTGAAACGATATCTTTTGCTGATTTTTTCATTATTGTCTTTTCTCTCGCGCCAACAGTAACCAATATATTACACTCCGCTTTATGAAAGCCTTCTGGTATCTGGAAAGATATATTCTCTTCTAATATTCTAACAAGTGTTTCTGATTTCATTGATGAACTCTCTTTATAATATGTTTCAAAGTATTCCTCCTGGAGATAAAGTGTTTTGGCTTGAAGTTTTGAAAATTTTTTATTCTTGATAAGCGGAAATGTTAATTTAATAGAAGGAGCGATCATTTTTTTTATAAATGGAGAGGGTCTAACTAACGCACTATTTATTATTGTATAATGAATCAAACTTGGTTTCATACTCAGCATTTGAATGGTAACTTGTGCCCCCAACGAGAATCCTATGACAATGACTTGTTTTTCATAAGCTAATTTTTCTATTAATTCAATAATCCTCTCAGCACTATTTCTAATTGTAAAGTTCTCAATATTATCGCTTTTGCCTTGCTCTGGTAAATCTATTGCAAGACAATGGTAATGACTGAAGTGTTTAATTTGCTTATTCCACATCCAACTACTTACACCACCACCATGCAAAAATACCATTAATGAAGCATTTTTATCTCCATACTCTTGATAATGTAGACTCATACCATTCACCTCTCTAATGTATATTGCTAAACTATTTCTACTAGTTTTTTTCGGTTTATAAATAGTCCGGTAAATGATGTTTATACATTTTTATTGCATTAGAATTAGACTTTAAGGTTTCTATTGTTTTATAATTTGGTTCTGCATAAATAGATGGGTAATCTATTTCGTCAAATTCTTCTTGAACAGAGAATGCCAATTTTTCCTCCGTTGTAGAAAATTCTGCTTGAACTCCAGGTTTATTTCCACGAGCATCTAACCGAATCCATTGATTAAATTGACTAAGAAAGATTCCGTTAAGTGTGTGGAGAGAATACCCCTTGTCTGGTGTGTCAAAAATCATTAGTCGTTGATAACAAAAACCCGTAGGTATACCTTTTGATCTTAATAGAGCAGCTAATAAATTTGATTTAGCATAACAAATTCCTTCCTTTACTTTCATAACATCTGAAGCTTTACATGTTACTCGTGTACCTTGAATATCCCAAGAGTGCGAAATTTCATCTCGTACAAATAAGAAAGCTGTTTTAATCCGTTCCATTTCTGTCTGTCTATTATTAAATAATTCCTTCACAATTTCTTGAATGAGTGGGTGTGTAAAATTTATTATATCTGTTTCTACCAAATAGTCTTCAAGGTTTAACGATTTAGGTATAAGCTTCATAAATTAAATGGCTCCTTTTCCTTTTATTTGCATAAAAACATTCGGTTTATCTAACGCTTCAAAACCATATTCCGAGTATAAAGAATGACCATCATCTGTACTTAACATTATTCTACGAATATCTAACTCATGGTAATCAGTAATGGTTTGAATTAACCACTTTCCTAACCCTTGGCTACGATATTCCTTTATGACAAATACATCAGTTAGATAAGCAAAAGTAACTAAATCCGATATGACTCTTGCGAAGCCAATCAAGGTCTTTTCATTATAATGATTTACATGATACATACCGAAACAAAGTGCTGAATTTCTAATGGATTTAACTACTTCATCCATAGAAATCCCTTTTGACCAATACGACTCTTTACTCAAAAAATTATAAATTACATTAATATCTAAATCGTTTTTATCTTTTGTTATAAGAAAATCTCTATATTTCCATTCTTCATTAAGCAAAAAAACACCTCCATTAATGTATAATAATAATGCAATTAGTATATTTATACAACATTAGTTATAGTTTTTTCTTAAAGAAACCTGCCACGTAAGTTTAAGATTGGCAGCGATGCTTGTTCCACTATTGCTGTTAGCTTAAAAGAAAATTTATTCAAACAGAAATACTTTTGGGTCTTTGTTATAACAGTGAACAAGCATAGCGTGTAACTGACCTCTGTGATGATAAACGTGAGCTAAAATTTCTAATAACCATTCATATCTGGAATATGTAACACCCCAAAATGAAGTAATTTTTTGTTGAAGTTCTCTCTCTGAATAATTCAAATAGCCTTCTTCAAGTAGTTGATAGTTATGTAAAATACCAGTCTTTATGTCATTTAAATTCTCGTATTTAACAGATGAATAGAATTGGTTTATTTCACTTTGTGCTGCACCATTTGCGATTAGCAAATCTGCTCTACATATATTGGCAATGTGTTCTAACAACTCACCGATTGAATGTTTATTAGTAAAACCTCCATACATATTAGTTGGACATTCATTTGGTGGTGTTAATACACGGTTGTATGCAACTGAATATCATAGTGAAGTTTGTGGTCTTGTCTTGGTTGATTCTACACCTGAAGATTATAGAGAAAGATTTCTTCCAACGATGCCAAAGGAGTTTCAACAAGCATACAACAAACAATTTGTTTACGAAGGTAATTATGATGAATTTGTGGAAAGTTTAAATCAGCTAAAAGAATCTAGAAGGACATTAAATGTACCATTAATTGTGCTTTCAGCTGGCAAAAAAGCTCATTATTCGAAGGAATCACAAGTTCTATGGAATAAAATGCAGAAAGAGATTCTTGGGATATCATCAAATAACAAATTCATAATTGCTGAAAATAGTGCCCATTATATACAGAATGATGAGCCAGACATCGTCGTGAGTGCAATAAAGGCAATGATCGACAATATTTAAAATTTGAATTTGATAGGTTGTACTTAAACCAACGAGTATGCGTTACTTTTACAGTAAACATGTAAGAAAGAATCATAGGGGGCAGCATAATGTATCACGAACTAAATGAAGTGGAACATCGTCCATATCCGCTTCCAAAAAGTCCATGGCTTATGACGCAAGTATGGGATCAGTTGCTATTCATGCATTGGCCTATTCCTGTTGAGGAACTTAAACAGCATATACCACCAGAACTTGAGCTAGATACATTTGATGGGACGGGCTGGATTGGTATTGTTCCATTTGCAATGAATAATATTAGAATGCATGGATTGCCACAGATTCCTTATGCTCAGTCCTTTCTTGAATTAAATGTGCGAACATATGTGAAATATAATGGCAAAGCAGGTGTTTATTTTTTCACATTAGATGCAAATCATAAGCTAGCGGTAGCCGGTGCACGAAAATTATTCTCCCTACCATACGTTAGTGCTGACATGGAAATGACAGAAGTAAATGGAAGGGTTGATTTTAAAAGTGAACGAACCCATCGAGGTTATCCGGATGCAAGCTTTCATGTAGCGTATCGCCCAACTTCGCCGGTCTTTACTGCTACCAAAGGAAGTATTGAGGATTGGTTAACAGCTCGATATTGTTTATGGACAACAAAAGATAAGCATGTTTACAGAGGAGATATTCATCATGCTCCATGGGATCTCCAAAAAGCAGAAGCAGAAATAAAAATCAATAAGATTGCACCATTTTTAAAGGATGCCTATTTCGATAATGATCCGCTGCTTTTATATGCCCCATCGAATCGTGCCTTTGTGTGGAAGTTAGATCGTATCCGTTAATATAGTTAAGCAGGGGAAGGTCCCTTGATTCAAACCTACTGCTAGGGGAGCGGAAGAACCTTTCCCATATCTTATAGTTTTTCTTGTCCTAGGTGGATCAAATTAGATGGCAAATGTGGCTCTAACCTATGTCCTTCTTCAATGTTTAACCATAAATGAAAAAAAGCCCTACAGATTATCATTTAGATAATCTTGTAGGACTTTTTTATACTATCAGTTAATTGATAAATCGTTTATTTGCTTAATATCCGTTCGCTTTATGAGTTAAGGTCGAAACGATCTGCGTTCATGATTTTGACCCAAACAGAGACAAAGTCGTTAACAAATTTCTCTTTGTTGTCATCCTGGGCATATACTTCGGAAAGTCCGCGGAGAACGGAATGTGAACCGAAAACAAGATCTACTCTCGTTGCGGTGCGAACAACGTCCCCAGTTTTGCGGTCGCGTCCTTCATAAATACCGCCGTCTAATGGTTTCCACTCGATTCCCATATCAAGCAGGTTCACAAAGAAGTCGTTTGTAAGGGTGCCGACACGATCTGTGAAAACGCCGTGCTGTGTACCACCGTGGTTAGCTCCCAGAACACGCATACCACCAACAAGTACTGTCATTTCATGAGCAGAGAGACCCAATAACTGAGACTTGTCTACAAGAAGCTCTTCTGAAGTTACCGCATACTCTTTCTTCTGGAAGTTACGGAAACCATCCGCTACTGGCTCAAGAACTTCAAAGTTTTCAACATCAGTCTGCTCCTGTGTAGCATCGCCTCGTCCCGGTGTAAATGGAACTTTTACATCAAAGCGTGCATCTTTTGCCGCTTTTTCGACTGCTGCAGTTCCGCCTAAAACGATTAAGTCAGCAATACTTACCTTTTTATCCAGTCCATTCTGAATATTTTCAAGGACAGATAGCACTTTTGAAAGCTGTCCCGGTTCGTTTCCTTCCCAGTCCTTCTGTGGAGCAAGTCGAATGCGGGCACCATTTGCACCGCCACGATTATCTGAGCCACGGAAAGTGCTTGCGGAAGCCCATGCCACTTTAACTAGCTCGCTTACTGTAAGCTCAGAGTCAAGGATTTTTACTTTCAAATCTTCAATTTCTGCATCTGTTAATTGATAATCAACGGATGGAATCGGATCCTGCCAGATGAAGTCTTCTTTTGGGACTTCTGGACCAAGATAGCGATCACGAGGACCCATATCACGGTGAAGTAGCTTAAACCATGCGCGTGCAAAGGTATCAGCAAATTCATCTGGGTTCGCATGAAAACGACGGGAAATCTTTTCGTAGGCCGGATCCATGCGCATTGCCATGTCTGCCGTAGTCATCATGATTTTTACTTTTTTATCTGGATTTCCTGCATCAGGTGCCATATGTTTCTCATCCGGATTGACAGGTTCCCATTGATGAGCACCGGCAGGGCTCTTCGTAAGTGCCCATTCATATCCGAATAGTACATCAAAGTAAGTCATATCCCACTTTGTCGGAGTTGGAGTCCAAGCACCCTCAATTCCACTAGTGATTGTGTAAGGACCATGTCCAGTTTCATGAGTACTCTTCCAGCCGAAGCCTTGTGATTCAAGAGGAGAGCCTTCTGGTTCTTCACTGACATGAGTAGGTTCTCCTGCACCGTGTGCCTTACCGAATGTATGACCACCGGCAGTGAGTGCTACGGTTTCTTCATCGTTCATTCCCATACGCTTAAAGGTTTCACGGATATCACGGCCACTTCCTAGTGGATCAGGCTCGCCGTTTGGACCTTCAGGATTCACATAGATCAAGCCCATTTGAACGGCAGCAAGAGGATTCTCAAGCTCGCGTTCACCGGAATAACGCTCGTCTCCGAGCCATTCTGTTTCAGGGCCCCAGTTGACATCTTCTTCCGGATGCCAGATATCTGGACGTCCTCCGCCGAAACCAATAGTCTTTCCGCCCATTGATTCAATCGCTACATTCCCTGCAAGAACGAGTAAGTCGGCCCAAGAAAGCTTGTTGCCGTACTTCTGTTTAATCGGCCAAAGTAGACGACGTGCCTTGTCGAGGTTTCCGTTGTCCGGCCAGCTGTTAAGAGGAGCGAAACGCTGAGATCCGCTTGCACCGCCTCCGCGGCCGTCTCCCATACGATATGTTCCTGCCGCATGCCAAGACATGCGGATAAAGAATGGACCGTAATGTCCGTAGTCTGCAGGCCACCAATCCTGACTATCCGTCATAAGATCAAGAAGATCTTTCTTCATTGCATCGTAGTCGAGCTTCTTAAATTCCGAGGCATAATTAAATTCTTCCCCAAGTGGGTTAGTTTTTGTGTCATGTTGATGAAGAATATTCAGGTTTAGAAGGTTTGGCCACCAGTCTTTGTTTGAGGTGCCTTTAATAGATTTACCAGGCATACCTTGATGGTTAACCGGGCACTTTCCAACGTTCTCATTGTCTTTCATGTCCATATGTTTTTCCCCCTTTTGTTTCGAGAAGAGTAAGTAGCAAATTCTGCCTCTCCCCGTAAAAAAAATAATCTAAAAACAATATTCATTCTTACTTTATAATTATAATAAATAATGACTCAAAGAAAAAGCAAAATGCCTTAAATTTTTAAATTAAAATTTGTCTTGTGAATAAATGGTTGTTGAGATGCTCTTATAAGAAATACTATTAGACTCTGTATCTAGTTTTCCTCTACGGAGATTTCAATATCATTCACTGGAGCACCATAGTCTATATTAGCTTCGCCTTCCCCTATTTCCCCTATATATATCAATAGCCGTTCAATTTCCGTTTCAGAGTGAACAATTACTTTTTCAAAAAGTTCGTCTTCACTAACAGCCTGAGACTCCTGATTTCCGGAAGTAGCCACATCGGGATTAATAGTGTTATTCGGTTGGTCAGAATTAATTTGGATCATTTCGCATCCTGCTAGAGTTACAAACACTACTCCCACTACGAGTGTATATTTTTGATTCAAGAAAATTCCATCATTAATTATTTTCTTTTCATTAACAATATGTCTTAACCATGGATATAGTCGTTGTGAGTTTTGAAAGGTTAAGTAAATAAACCATCAGAAGGTTTCTAATAGCTAGTGACGTGGTGGCAATTATAGACATTCGCCGTGGCAAGAGATTTAAGAATCAATAAATTATCAAAAATTATGGAACTATAAATGAAATAAAACGTCTAATTATAAAGAAGCTTTTAGAAAAGTAGTCTAAATGAGAAGTCGAAAACCGGAGAGGTGGAGGGAAATAATGAAAAGACATTTTATACTAATTATTATTCTCTTCTTTATGCTGGAAATAGATTAGATTTCTTAGGCTTTAGGCTACTCGGACTGGATGCCGATGTAATTTTTTGGTTCGAAAGTGATCCAAAATATATTATAAGTACTAAATTAAAAGAGGTGTTATTGAATATCTAAAATAACAGGGAGGGGGCGGAAGAAAAACACATTCGTTCATATTTTATTTTTTATTTTTTGGAACGAATAGAACGTTTAATTGGATAAGAGGTGAGAAGGATGAACTGTTGTTGTGAGAATGGAGAAACACATGATATTAGAATAGAAGGAGATGTTGGTGCAGATCCGATTTGGTGTAATAGGTGCAGTTGTAATCTGGACCTAGAAGACTTTCCGGTTTCCGAAGAATTAGCAAAGGAGTTGTCTTACTGGGCACTAAAATATGGAGATTGGATCGATTGGGAAACAGATAAACTACTTCCTAATGGGGTTGAACTTGAGGCTGAATTTAATCAAATTGGAGTCGTTTGACGAAAAAGGTAAAGCAAGAAATGGAAGATAGTTATAGAATTAAATTTCTGCCATCTACCAGTGCGAGATTTTATGAGGGAAAGAGAAAGTTTTTAGGAAGTGATAGAAGAAATTAATGCGTAGAATAAATCGGAATGTGGTGACTAGAGTGTTAAACATCAATCTAATGAAATGGATGGTGGAAGTGGATATAAACAAGACAAAGAATTTTTATAGTA
This sequence comes from Salipaludibacillus neizhouensis, assembly GCF_002886185.1. GTDB lineage: Bacteria > Bacillota > Bacilli > Bacillales > Salisediminibacteriaceae > Salipaludibacillus > Salipaludibacillus neizhouensis. The sequence goes on along the minus strand of NZ_KZ614147.1, from coordinate 83,388 downwards.
AAGATATAGAGTTTTGTGATTGTTTATACTGTGAAAATTATATGGAAGCCAGTAAGCATGTAGATTCATCGGTGTTGGAGATATTTGTTGCGTTGGGAATAGCCCCTTCTAAGCCAAGTCATTTATCTGAATTCGGCGAAATGGAAAAGTGATTACGTTTATACCTTGGAAGTTACCATGTAGTGGGTACATTAAAGGAAGGCACTTATAGTTCAACTTTTAACTGGAATGAGGTCAATACAGCTAAAGTTGGAAAATTTACGTTTAGATTTGAGAAAGATGTCTTGTTTGTACACGAGGATTTCCCTCAGCCTGTGCTGCAATTAGAGTTCGAAGCTCGAATCCCGTGGGTATTAAAGGAGAAACCCGAGATGCATGTGGAGTAAAGGTAGCTGTCAATTTTCTTATCTCTTAAAAAAAGCTCTCTCCGAAAAAACAGTGGAGAGAACTTCATATGTGTATATACCAGACTAAGTGAACATTTTCGTTTGATAAAATAGAAGTTTTTTATCTATTCTTTAAAAGGAGGTTCCAAGTAGTTTTATATTTGCCAGACAATGCATGAAACTATAACGAAAGTTCTTCTTGTTCTACAGAGCGACCTTTCCGTGATTTAATCGTAAAGAACATGAACGTTCCTAGGTGAAAGAGAACAAAGTAGCTTAATAAACTAATCATTTCGGTTGTTATTGTACCTCCAATAGAAATGGCTTCTCGGTATGCTTCTATGGAGTGTGTCATCGGTAAGAAGGGACTAATGGTTTGGAAAAAACTGTTTAATAGTTCAACTGGGAATGTTCCGCCAGAGGCAGTTAGCTGTAGCACCATAATTACTAAAACGATAAAACGGCCCGGATTGCCGAATACTACCGAAAAAAACTGAACAATTGCCATAAAAGCAAGAGAACTGACAATAGCGACCATAAATAATTGCATGATACTTTGAGGTTCTATGCCAATCATCAAAACAATACTTACCATGATTACTGCTTGAAGAACAGAAACTATGAATAATAAAGAAAACTTACTAAACCACCATGAGATTCCAGAGGTAGGATGCATAGATGGTCTACCGACCGGAACCAAAATACAGAAGATGACAGCACCTAAAAATAGAGAAACGGCCATCATGTAAGGAGCCATACCATACCCATAGTTAGGTAAACTCGTGACTTCATTTGCTATCAATGAAGTAGGTGATGAGAACATTGTTGCATTTTCATCATCACGATTCACGTTAGAGATATCATTGGCCCCATCTTCTAAACTGGAAGCGAGCTCTTCTGTTCCGGATAGTAATTGCTTCGATCCGTCATACAATTCAGAAGAACCAGAGGAAAGGTCATTGGCACCTAGATATAATTCGTTAATGCCAGAATTTAAAGACCAAATAGCTGTTTCTAGTTGCGGAACCCCATTGGCGATTTGTTGTGCACCATTGTTTAACTCATCATTATTAGTAATAAGTTGCTCGGAACCTTCTTGAAGATCTTCGCCACTTTCCACTAACTGATTTGCTCCGCTGTTTAGGTCTGATCCAGAGCTCATTAATTCTTCCATACCATGAGTTAATGTACTGGACCCCTGGGTTAATTGACTTGAGCCAGAAGATAACTCATTGCCTGCATCTTCTAATTTCTGTGAGCCTTCCAATAAATCATTGGACTTTGAAGATAAGCGAGATGTCCCTTCCTGTAATTGAGAGGAAGCTTCCTTCAATTGATCTACTCCACCAGTATATTGTTCAATACCTCCTGAAAGAGAAGTTGTTCCACTTTGTAAATCAGATGCTCCATCGTGAAGTTGCGAAACTCCTGCCGCAACTTCGCCAATACCAGTAGAAAGGGAACTGCTGTTTTCATTTAAGGAATGCAAACCTACAGATAGTTGAGATGCCCCAGCTTGTAATGAGCCATTTCCTTCTGAACTAAAGACAGTTTTTAGCTCGTCATAGCCGCTTTTAAGCGATTCGGCGCCTTTAATTAGCTCGGTTAAATCTTGTTCTGGTAAGTCATTTTGAATCCCTTGAATTTCTGTAATGGAAGTAGAAAGAGATGAAAGACTTTCAGATAGAGCAGTAGTGGTAACCTTTGAAGACTCAGGCTTCGAATCAGCAAAAGCAGTCTTTAATTGCTCTGATTGTTCTTCTGTTAAATCCACTCCGCTGTTATCTATCCATTCCGTACCCATAGTAGCTACTTCAGTGTTTTCTAATTGGTCTTTCAACGAAGCCACTTCATTTTTTACCAAAGATAGAGATTCCTCAACGATTGCAGTATCTACTGAAACCGTTGATGCTTGATCAAGTGTTTCTTGTAATTGCTCCAGTCCAGTGACTAATTGATCTGCTTGCTGTGGGACTCCCTCTATGGAGCCAGCAACCTCTTGAATACTGGCTTGTAAATTGGCACTTCCGTTAGCTAGCTGTTCAACACTATCAAAATAGGTTTGGCTTTGCTCTTCTAAAGAATGAGCCCCATTCTCTACCTGTGTCATACTGTCAACTAACTGAATTGTTCCCTTCGTCAATTGTGTACTTCCATCTTGTAAAGTCTCATTCCGAGAAGCAAGAGCGGCAACGCCTTTCTTCTGCTCTTCCATTCCTTCTTCAAGGGAATAAACTCCTTTGACATATTGTTTGAAGCCGTTATTGACTGTACTCATTGAAGAAGTATAACCTTGGATACCTTGATCCAACTCATCGACTCCACTAGTGTATTGAAAAATTCCATTATTTAATTGAGCAACACCATTTACATACTCATTGACTCCTGCGTTTAATTCGCTAGATCCATCTACATATTGGAAGAGTCCTTCTTGTAAGGTGAAGACGCCAGAAGTGTATGATTGTACTGCTTCAGCAAGCTCTTGACTTCCATCAATAACATCACCAACATTTAAAGCAATCTCTTCACTTCCTTCTTCCGCTGAAGCGAGACCATCTTCAAACGTAAGTGTACTATCGGAAAGGATAGCAAGATTATCCGATAATTCACGATTTCCGTCTTTTAAATCCGTTGTTCCGTCCACGGCATCTTGAAATCCATCACCAATGGAACCGAGTTGGTCGAATAAAGCAACCGTGTACTGGTGTGTGACAGACTTAGCAATTTCTTGTTTTAGTGATTCTGCTGCAGTTTGACTAATGTTTGCCGCCATAAAACTACGTCCATCACTTGTATAATACTCTAATTTCATTTCCTCCGGATTATCACTTAAAACAGAGGCAGCATTTCTTGAAAAATTATCAGGGATGATCACTGTCATATAATAATCTCCATTATCTAAGCCATCCATTGCATTATCACGATCAACTATATGCCATCCAAGATTGTCGTTGTCCTCTAGATTTTCAATTAGTTCCTGGCCGACACGAAGAGTGGAATCTTCATAGTTCGCTTCCACATCTTCATTGACAACTGCAACTGGTAATTGATCGATATTCTTATAAGGATCCCAACTGCCAATAAGAAAAAGGCTTGCGTAAACCATGGGAATAAAAAGAAGTCCAAAAACAACGAGTAACATCCTAGGATTTTGTAAAAGCATTCGCCATTCCGATTTAACCATATTCATGTCAATATCGTCCTTTTTTAATAGCATTTTGCAGAGACTGAAATAGCTCTTGATCCACTGGTTCATTCCAATTAATTCGACGGTAGCTTGCTGTGCCAATGGTTTCACAGAGTATCGTATCTAAAGTAACTTGATGAAGGGTCGATAAATATTGTTTTTGGGCTTGATCAAAGATATCTTGTAGAATACCCTCGCCGGTACTAGCCACGTTAGATTCTGGAAAAATGGATTGGAGTAGCCCATCTAACTCAATAAACTTCTCATCTCCTTCAATCGCAAGGAGTAAATCCGATACAGTAATCTGATCAGCTCTCTTTGCTAAAGTAAAGCCACCATTGTTTCCAGATACGGAATTTACTAATCCTGCAACAACTAATTTACGTATAACTTTTTTTAAATATGAGGGAGAAGTATCTAATCGAGAACTTATAATCTCACTTTTAACTGGGGCTTCTTCTATTTGAGTTCCTAACATGGCAAGGATACTCGCGCCTTGCTCAACGCCACTTCTAATTTTCATTGTTATCATCCTTTAGTTAAAGTTGAGTACATTTTATATCTATTATGGATAAAGTTTATCCATAAAGAAGAGTATAGTCTTTCTTCTAACTTTTGGCAAGTCATTTATTTTAAAGATTAACTACCGGTTAATATCTTTATTTCTTACCCTTGTTAGAATGGAAAAGAGATGTTTTTCAACAGAGAAGAGTTTAATAGGGGGTGGGGAAACAGGCTTCAAAACATAGAAGGAGATTCCGGGTTTTGAAGCCTAATAGGCGTGCGGAAAGCGAAGCCATTATAAGGTTAGGATTGTCTCGAAAAGTCAGAAATGACCTTTTAGACATCCTCTTTTTTCTTTTGTTGTTGATGTCGAGTGACTTTTTCTCGGTTGCCACATATCTTCATCGAACACCATTTACGTCTTCCGCGAGTGTCGATAAATAATAAGACACAGTCTGGATTAGCGCACCGATGTATATTCCTTAACTGATTGGAACTGAAAAGCTTTAAAGCATTGAAGGCAATTAATGCAACGATCGCATTGGCAGGCTTTCCAATAGGGGTAGGTGTGAGTTCATTATTTATCAATTGATAGCTAAAGGGCGCTTGTTGAATGAATAATTCCATGTGAGTGATCCAACTAGATGAAAGTTCCTGTCCGTCCGCCAAATTCTCGTAACTTTCTCTGAGATAGGAACGCACTTCACGTAGAAGTGGTAATGCATCCTTGGCCCAACGTTCTATATCGCTAGTAAATTGCTCGTTAAATAGAATGTTATGTTTTGTTAATGTATGAAACCAGCTAATGACATTCTCGGGATCCGTCAGTAAGTCATGTCGTATTCCGTTACGAACCAACTCTGTGTTAACTAAATCAATCGAGATTTGTCCTGAAATGAGTGGGAAATTTGTTTCAACAGTCATAAAATCAACTACCTTTTCTTATTATTAACCTATTATAACAGACTTGACAGGTTAACTAAAATAGATTACATTATTAACCATTAAAGATGTTTTTTAAAGGTTAATTTAAAAGAGGGGGATAGGTTTTATGCAACACTCATTTTCGGGTTCGAAAATTGTGTTCGTAACATTTTTAACATTGATGGGTGCATTTGGCTTAAATTTAACGGCGGGACAATTCTTTGCCCCATTAAATGAGGCATATGGTTGGGACTTAACTGTCCTTAGCTTAGCGGTATCCGTTAATATGATCACTTGGGGAGTTTTTCAGCCGGTGATGGGGAAGTTGATTGATCGGTTCGGTCCAAAGGTTGTGATTGCGAGTAGTGCAGGTTTGATGGGGATCGCGTTTATCCTTTCAGCAACAATCACTCAATTATGGCAATTCTTTCTTTATTATGGTGTGTTCACAGCAATTGGTTTCGCTGGTTGTGGATCTATGGCTAATTCCGTATTAGTTTCTCGTTGGTTCATGAAAAAACGGGTGAAAATGCTAACAAGAAGCTCCATGGGTATGAATATCGGGCAACTAATTCTTCTGCCGCTAACTGGATTTTTAATTGCGAGTTCCGGCTTTCGCTCTGCATTTGTCGTACTGGGATTAATTATGCTCGTTATTGTGGTTCCACTTGTAGTATTTGTAGTCAAAAATAATCCGAAAGATGTTAATCAATCTCCTGATGGCGATGCGACTTCTTTCTTTACAGCTGCAAAGAGTGCTTCATTAAAGGAAGCATTACAGAGTCGAGAGTTTTGGGTTGCTACGCTAGGATTTGCAACATGTGGTTTTACTTTGTACTTAGTAACGATGCATCTTCCTAATTTTGCGGTTGACCTGGGAGGAGGGAAGTCACTTGGAGGTCAGCTTCTAGGATTAGCAGCTCTTGCAAGTGCATGTTCGATGTGGGTGACCGGTCAACTAACCCGATCCATCGGGAAAAAGAAGTTACTCGTTATCCTTTATATCATGAGACTTTTAGCTTTTATATGGCTTGCCATGTCCCCGGGGATTTGGCAACTGTACGTGTTCGCCATTGTTTACGGCGCCTCTTCTATGCCGATCATTCCACTTGTAACGGGTGTCATAAGTGATAAATTCGGAAAAAATGCAATGGGGAGTATCCTTGGTTTCAGCTGGTTTATTCATCAGGTATTTGCAGCGCTAGGCGTTTATCTTGGTGGCTATTTCCGATCACTCACAGGCGATTATACTTTCGTATTTTGGATGGGGGCAGTTTTATTAGCGATTGGAGTAGTTTTAACAACATTTATTAAAGATACTTCTGTTCCTGCCAGTAGCAAAACAGTGGCACAGTATTAGAATCATTGGAGTGTTAAAAATTAAAAGGAGTGTGATCAAATGAGTCATTATCTCATTGAGCAGTTCAAGTTTGCACGAATGAGTGCAATCAACTATGTAAAAGATTTAAATGGGAATCAGGTAGAAGCTGTGCCAACAGGATTGAATAATAACATCAAATGGAATTTAGGTCATCAATACGTAGTGGTAGAAAAATTTGCGTTCCTCTTAACTGGTGAAAAAGCGAAAATACCGGCGAATTTTCAGAAATTATTTAATCCAGGAACTTCACCAAAAGATTGGTCCATGGAATCACCAAAAAAGGATGAATTAATTGCTTTATTAACGGAACAAATGAAAAAGGTGGAATCTTTATTATCTGATAGATTGGAAGATCCAATTGAGAACGTATATAAAACCTCAACTGGCCTGGAAATTTCTAGTGTTGGTGGATGTTTGAGTTTTTGTTTATATCATGAAGGAATGCATTTCGGTGCAATTAAACATATAAAGCAATTATCACAAAAATAAAGCTGTTCTCTCAGTAATCGATCCGAGTAGCGGTCTTTCGCTCTAATGAATACAGCGTAAATAAATTACCTATAATACCTATTAATATAAAAAATTTTTACTTCCATCGCCTATGTATTTGATAGATACTATTAAGATATGAAAAATAATAGTATCTATCGAAGAAAAGAGGTCAAGTATGTCGATTAAAATAAACCCAATTTATGCTATTCTTCAGGAACACCCAACGATGATTTTGGACGGGGCGTTAGCTACAGAGCTTGAGAGGCATGGCTGCGATTTAGATGATCCCCTTTGGTCAGCGCGGGTGTTAATTGAAAAACCTGAGTTGATTTATCAGGTTCATGCGGATTATTTTCGTGCTGGAGCGGACTGTGCGATAACCGCAAGCTATCAAGCTACTGTGGAGGCTTTTTCCAAGCGTGGGATTGAAGAAAAAGAAGCGTTAGAGCTGATGAAAAAAACAGTATCTCTTGCAAGCGAAGCAAGAGATGACTTTTGGAAAGGAGAAGGCACACAGACTGATCGACCTAAGCCGGTGGTTGCTGCATCGGTGGGCCCTTACGGAGCTTACCTTGCAGATGGGTCAGAATACGTTGGAAACTACGGTGTGACAGATGAAACGCTGCGAAACTTTCATCGTACGAGAATGAAAACATTAATTGAAGCCGGAGCTGATTTGCTAGCCATTGAAACGATTCCTTCCTTGCAAGAAGCGAAGGTATTAAGCGATCTATTAAAAGAGTTTCCCGAAACCTATGCTTGGTTAACCTTTTCTTTGAAGAATGAAACGGCAATTAGTGATGGTTCATCGTTAGAAGAATGCGCGAAAGCTTTCGATGAAAATGATCAAATTGCTGCCATTGGTATCAATTGTGCGCCAGTTTCTTTTGTGACGGAAGCTATCACTGCCTTACGAGTATTCACGGGAAAACCAATCATTGTGTATCCCAACTCTGGTGAAACGTATGATCCAGATACAAACACTTGGCACGGACAAAAGTCGCACGATAGTTTCTCTGTAAAGGCTGAAGAATGGTTTGATGCAGGTGCCCGTATTATTGGTGGTTGCTGCAGAACAGCACCGCATCACATTGAAGAAATTTCAAAAAAATGGCGACCATCTTTAAAGGTATCCTCGTAGTCAAAAAACACCTCCACACTTGTTGAAGCAAGTATGGAGGTGTTTTTTCTGTTAAGTTGTGATTAAGGATTATTTGAGAGGATCGTATTGTTAGTCGACACTATTCTATTCGAAAGAAGCTATATTCCATAGAGGACCATATAGAAAGCAAGAATCCATATGGTGACAGCGGAAATTTTGTTAAATAAAATGCGAAATTTAAAGCTTTTGTCTTTATTTCCAATGAATTTGCCAATCAGAGCCAATATAGCAAAGTAAAACCAGGAAACAGAGGCTGTTGCCACCATAAACAACCACTTATCTATGCTATCATTAGCATAAAGTAGCGAATTCGTTCCAATCACACCGATAGTATCAAGCAGTGCGTGGGGATTCAGTAAAGAAACAGATATTGCAAAAATAATTTGTTTCCTTGCTGTCGCAGGGGAGGAATTCTCAGTATTCTTCACTGGTGTTTTCCAAATCGACCAACCTATAAAAAGCAAAAAGAAGAACCCACCAAAAATAAAGATGCTTTTAACCGTCTCAAAAAGTTCCGCTACTGCACTTAATGATAGAACGGCTATTAAAATTAGCAGAGTATCACACAATGATGCAGTGATGACTGCTGGCAGAGCTTTATAAAAACTAGGTTGATTGATTCCTTGATTGAAGATAAATAAGTTCTGGACTCCCATAGGTAATATGAGACCTAGAGCAAGTGTAAAACCATGAATAAATGCTTCCATATCATTACTCCTTTTAGTTGTTGTTTCTAATTAGAAAAGGGCGTTGCTTGAATCCGCTCTTGGCAAACACTTTCCGCTTTTTCGAGATGCTTTTCCAAATAGAATAAAGTTACGAAAATAGCCTACTAAAATTCAATTAGCAGTTTTGCAACATTAGTACAAAGTATAAGGGATATCGTTGTATTGTCACCATCCAACTGGTTGGTTACTATCCCAACCAGTTGACGTAATTATGGGGAGGAGATAATCATGAGGAAACAGGATTGGCAGCCGAACAGAAAAAGCGATATTCCAATTTACATACAAATAAAAGAGTATATAAAAGAGAAAATTGCCATTGGCGAATGGCCGATAGGTACGCGATTACCTTCTCAAAGAAAGCTGGCATTGCTTTTTACAGTCAATAGAAGCACTGTTGTAGAAGCTTACGAAGAGTTAATAGCAGAAGGATTAGTAGAAGGAATTGAAGGTAAGGAGACGAAAGTCATCAATAATACCTGGAATATTGTTGCTTCTGCTACTCCAGACTGGGAAAGCTATGTGAAGGGGAGTACTTATAAACCCAATAAAGTATTTATTCAGCGGATAAATGAGGCGGAGTTTTTAGGAGAAACGATCAGAATGGGAACAGGTGAACTATCTCCATCGCTATTACCAATCAAAAAAACTAATCAAATTCTTTCATCGTTGACTCTAAGCTCTGAACACTTAGGATATGAAGAGGCAAAAGGTTCTTATCCATTGCGGGTTGCTATTTGTAAATACATAAGGAAGTCCGGTGTAAATGCTTCACCAGACAGTGTGCTTATCGTTTCGGGGGCGTTGCAAGCCTTTCAACTGATTGCAAACGGACTTTTAAAAGAAAAGTCTTCGATACTCGTAGAATCACCATCTTACTTATTTTCGCTGAATGTCTTTCAATCGGCCAAAATGAACCTAATTGATGTTCCTATAAGTAAAATAAAGAATCAAGTCTCGATTTTGAAAACACTAAAAGCTCAACACCAGGCCAATTTGTTGTATACGATTCCAACCTTTCATAATCCTACGGGAATGACCTACTCTACAGAGGAAAGAAAAGGAATAGTAGATATTTGCCGATCTAATCAGTTACCAATAATAGAAGATGATGTGTATCGAGAACTTTGGATAGATTCACCGCCCCCGCAAGCTATGAAATCAATGGACCAGACCGGGAATATATTGTATTTAGGGAGTGCTTCAAAAATCCTAAGTCCAGGTTTAAGAATTGGTTGGATTGTGGGACCTGAAGTCGTTGTTAACCAGCTTGCTGATTTAAAAATGCAAATCGACTATGGCGCTAGTTCTTTCTCTCAAGCGGTTTTAGAGAAGTGGTTCACCAATGAAGATATGTACGAGGAGCACGTTTATCATATTCGCTCTGAACTTAAACAGAGAAGAGATTTCATGATGGAGTTGCTTGAAAAATATTTTTCTCGATTTGCCTCCTGGGAGGTACCAACTGGATCTTTTTATGTGTGGGTAAAGTTTAATAAAAGCATCTCCTTGTCACAGTTATTTGATCTTGCTCTGAAGCAGCATATTCTTATTAATCCCGGAACGGTCTATCGAGAGAATGGTCCTTCCTATATTCGACTCTCGTATTCCTACGAAAGCCTTGAAAAAATGGAACACGGGATCAAAACATTGGCGAAAATAGTGAAGGGGATAAGATAGAAAAAACGAAGTAGGTCTTTACTTTAAGTCTGCTTTCGTAAACGTTGTTGTGTTAATAGGACTGCAATACAGTTTTTCAAATAATAAAACAACAATCTACAAGATATGAATTAAAAATGTTAAAATATTCCTATAAGTAGATGCAAAAAGGGGATGGGAGAGTGCAAAGCTTGAAAAAAACATACATTGATTTAAGTCATACTATAGAAGATGGGCTTATCACGTATAAGGGTCTTCCAGCACCAATCATATGCGATTATTTAAGCAGGGAAGAATCCCGAAACCATTACGAAGAAGGAACAGAGTTTCAGATTGGAAAAATAGAAATGGTATCCAATACAGGTACGTATGTGGATGTTCCATTTCATAGATATGCCAGCGGTAAAGACTTGTCTGAGATTACAATTAATAAAATGGCAGGCTTAGAAGGCATTATGATTAATATTGATCAAAGTATAAAGGAAATTGGTGAGAAGTTTTTTTACGACCTTGATGTGGAGGGAAAAGCAATACTCATTCATACGGGTTGGGACAGGCACTGGAATACGGATCAGTATTTTGAGAGTCATCCCTATTTAACCAAAAATGCAGCGAAATACTTAGTAGATAAAAAAGCAGCTTTAGTTGGAATTGATTCTGTTAATATCGATGATACAGAGGGGAAATCCAGACCTGTGCATACGACACTATTAGGTGCAGAAATACTCATAGTCGAGCACTTATGCCATTTAGAAGAACTTTTAAACAAACGATTTATATTTAATGCTGTTGCACCAAAAATTAAAGGCTTTGGAACCTTTCCAGTGCGGGCGTTTGCTGAAATACAACAAGATTAAGCTATTTTTAGAGGATGATCAAAAAGGTAGTTTCTTTCCTTTTTGATCATCCTCTTTTAGTACTAATTTCCGGACACAACCTTGAAAAACGATTCCATATCGTTTCTAAAACTTCGGGTTTGCTCATAATTCTTATCTAGATTTACTTTATATAGCGCTTGGTAGTTTAACGAACTATAGCCAGAAGTCTCCTTCCTCAAAAATTCGGTAGAATTTTAGGTGGGAGATGAATGGCTCTTTTTTTCTTTTTTTCAGAAAATAAAAAAGAAAAAACAAAGACAAATAGACAGGGATTTGGTAAAATAAAAATGCAAACATATGTTTGGGTGGGTGACTTGATATGACCAAAAAGAACAAAGCATTCAAATTTCGTTTATACCCATCAATCGAACAACTTCACTTAATGAAGAAAACATTTGGTTGTGTACGATTTACGTACAACAAAATGCTGAAAGATAGAATGGATACGTATGAGAGATTCAAGGATAACAAAGAGATGTTGTTGAAACAAAAGCACCCGACTCCAGCAAAATACAAAACGGATTATTCGTTTCTGAAAGAAGTGGATAGTCTTTCTTTAGCGAATGCTCAAATGAACTTAGATAAAGCGTATAAATCTTTCTTCAAAAAGATTGCCAAGTTTCCAACATTCAAGAGCAAGAAACATAAGCAATCCTATACGACCAATCTTGTGAATGGTAATATAGAAATTTTGGATGGTCATATCAAGTTACCTAAATTAAAATGGGTAAAGGTAAAGCAACATAGAGATATTCCAGAAAAACATCGATTGAAGTCTGTTACTATTTCGATGACTGGTTCTGGGAAAATCTACGCTTCGATTCTAACGGAATTTGAAGAAGCAACGAAACCCATTGACCCTCATAACGTTGTTGGACTTGATTTTTCTATGAGGGAATTGTACGTGACAAGCGATGGTGAGAAAGCCAATTACCCTCGATTTTATCGTCAATCTCTTGAAAAACTAGCGAAAGAACAGCGAGTTTTGTCACGCCGTAAAAAGGGGTCCAATCGTTGGGACAAACAGAAACGGAAAGTGGCAAAGTTACAAGAAAAAACGGCTCATCAACGTCGTGATTTCCTTCATAAAAAGAGTTATGCGTTGGCAAATAAGTACGATGCCGTCGCTATCGAAGACCTTGATATGAAAGGCATGTCTAAGTCTCTGACATTCGGGAAAAGCGTATCTGATAACGGTTGGGGAAGGTTTACAACTTTCTTACAATACAAGTTCGAAGACCGTGGGAAGTCATTTGTCAAAATTGACAAATGGTTCCCTTCTTCGAAGATGTGTTCCGAATGTGGGGAAGTGAAAGAAACGCTATTACTTTCAGAAAGGAAGTATACATGTTCATGTGGGAACGAATCTGACCGTGACGAAAATGCGGCAAAGAATATTAAAAACGAAGGAAAAAGACTCCTTTCTGAAACAAAAATAGCCTAAATAATAGATGGAACCGCTGGTACAGCGGAGATAGCTCGGTCAATTTGGGTGGCTAATAAAAGCACCCATTATTCGAGAAGCCCCCACTTCAAAATTCATAAAAATTTAAGTGGTGGGTAGTTCACTGTTTCGTTTGAATAATCGTCTGTTTCTTCCTCCGTAAAATGAATTTTCAAGATTTCAGCCTCTGAATCTACACGGAAGTTCCGAAAATGAATGGCTTTTTCACCTTGAAATACGTTTTTCCCATTTAACATCACATAATAAGTTTTCTCTCCATCGGTGTAATGGTGTGTTCCATTTGTCTCCTCTACACTTTCAAAAAAGGTATGAACACTTTCTGGAGTGTCCTCAAGCTTAATTTCTGAATATGATAATTCCGAACTACAACCTACTAAAGATAGAAGAAAGAAGGAAATCAACAGTGTTTTTTTCATATTCATACTCCTCAAATTTTTCTCGAAGTAATATCCATTTATTGTAAAGGATACGCTAATTATAAGTTTATCACCTTCTTCAATAATGTGGGAAGAAGAAAATTAAAACTTTACTATAGAAGCACAAAATACGGGTGCTTTTTTTGCGTTTTCGGTTAAGTAAAAGGAGCAGAAAATTTTTAATAATACTTCGTAAATAATCGTTTTGTAATTGTCATATTATGCTAAAATAAGAGAAGATTGTAAGGTAGAATTTAAAACTAACGGAAAGAAGGAGTGACAGTTGAAAACGGAACGTATTCATTTGATCGATGCAATGAGAGGGTTAAGTCTTTTAGGAATACTAGTGGCTAATGTGCTTATTTTTCAATATGGTTTGTTTGGAAAAGATGAAATTAGTTATATATCGGAGGCTGACTCTTCTTTTCATACTTTTCTTAAAATAGCAGTTGAAGGAAGCTTCATGCCAATATTTGCTTTTTTATTTGGTTTTGGAATGGTTAAAATGCAGGAGAATTTACGTAGACGTAACTTAGCAGTTAAAAGAACACTTGCTTGGCGCTTTTTTCTTCTAATTGGAATAGGTTTTTTGCATGCGTTTTATTTATGGGAAGGTGATATTCTTTTATCTTATGGTTTAACTGGTCTGTTTCTACTTTTATTCTTGAACAGAAAAGCAAAAACACTCCTTATATGGGTGATTGTTCTTTTCGCCTTTACTTCATTAGTAAGCTATGGTGACTCTTCTACTTCTCTCATAGAGAATCCAGAACTTATGAATCAATATATTGAAAATACAAATACAATTAATAGCCAAGGTACCTACTTGGAGATCATGGATCACAGAAACAACGTAGATCCTTTTGCGGCAATGGGAATACCGGATGAACTTCTGATATTTATTATTGTCCTTGCCCCGCTTATTATAGCACCTGTATTTCTGTTTGGAATGTACGGTGCAAAAAAAGGGTGGTTTTCTGAGCCAATTAAGCAACGTAGTTTTTACTTGAAAGGAGCCTTTTTATTACCGATTGGCCTTGTGTTTAAAGCCCTGTACTACTTATTAGAAAACCAAGCCTGGACAGGTGTCCTGTTTGGTTCAGGTTCCATACTTTTATCCATCGGGTATATTTTCTTTTTTGCTTACCTTTATGTGACGGTGAAAAATTCATCAATATTTAATTTATTTGGGTACGTTGGAAAACTGTCCCTTACAAACTATTTAATGCAGACAATCATTTGTACCACTGTATTTTATGGCTATGGACTGGGCTTATTTGGAGAGTTGGGCGTCATGTATGGTTTTCTATTTAGTCTTGTTGTTTATTTCGCACAGGTTGTTTGCAGTAAATGGTACCTTTCTTATTTCAAAACGGGCCCGGTAGAACGTCTTATTCGTATGATCATATATCTTTCAATATCGGGAAGACCGAAAATGAAAGGTGTCACCCCGGAAAAAGATAATATAGGGGCATAACAACGGTAATTCTATATTAGAGGAGGACATGACATGAGTTCAACGAATGTATGGGATGCAAACTTGTATGACGAGAAGTTGAGTTTTGTATCCCAATTTGGCAAAGGTGTGGTAGATCTCCTGGAACCAAAAGAGGGAGAGAAGATCCTTGATTTAGGATGTGGAACCGGTGATTTGACTCATGCCATTTCCAAGTCAGGTGCGATGGTTAGAGGAATCGATTTTTCAGCAGAGATGATTGAAAAGGCACGTGAAAAGTTTCCGGAAATTTCATTCGATGTTGAAAATGCCGAAAATTATAGAACTGAGGTAAAATTTGATGCTGTTTTTTCCAATGCTGCACTTCATTGGATGAAACAGGCAGGCAAAGTTATTGAATCGATTAATCTCGCATTAAGGCCTGGCGGTAGATTTATTGCTGAGTTTGGTGGGGAAGGTAATGTCGATTTTATTATTAAAGGGATCGGAGAGGTGCTCTATCAAGATTATGGAATAGATGTTGCGGAAAGAAATCCATGGTATTTCCCGAGCATCGGGGAGTATAGTACGTTGTTGGAAGCGCATGGATTTCAGGTTACATGTGCTCTTCATTTTGATAGTCCCACTCCTCTAGCAGATGGAGAAAAAGGCTTAAACCATTGGTTAGATAGTTTTGCGGATGACTTTTTTCCCGAGTTTTCAGCAAAAGAGAAAAAAGGAATTTATGAGAAAATCAGAAATTCTGCTCAATCAGCCCTTTACAAAGAAGGGGAATGGGTTGCTGATTATAAACGGATTAGGATTATTGCGATTAAAAAATAACCCCCTTTTATACGTTTCCAGAAATCAAATATAAAGAAAATATCTGGTATAGCCGTTGTATGGCTTTACCAGATATTTTTACGTGACTTATAAATTTTTATCGAACGGTTGCAATTACTAAAAGATCTTTATCTTTCTTCTAGCAGGCTCGAAATGGATATCCATTCTTTTGTGGTAGAAGATGTTTCAATTGCAGCTAAAACAGCCTGATTCCTCACTCCGTCATGAAAGTTTGGTGAGGGACTAATTCCTTTACTGATGCCATGTAACAATTCAGCAATAAGGTTAATAAATGTATGCTCATAGCCGATAATATGTCCTGCTGGCCAATAAGCACCGGCAAAGGGGTGTATGTCCTCTGTGCACGTAATGTTTCTAAACCCTTGGAGGCCAGGTTCATCGTCGTGGAAATAAACTTCCAAGTTGTTCATCTTTTCTGCATCCCATCGAATGGAACCTTTTTCGCCATTAATCTCAAATCTATTTCCATTTCGATTCCCACCTGCAAATCGAGTTGCTTCAAAAGTACCTAAGGCACCGTTTTCAAATCTTGCAATAAAAAGGCTAGCGTCGTCGACCTTTACTTCTCCCGTCATATCCTCGGATGCTTTCCCACTTAAACCAGAACTATCTTCGACGAGAGGTCGCTCTTTAATAAATGTCTCAAGAACTCCAGTTACTTCTTTGAATTCACCAACTAAAAAACGAGCCAAATCAATGCTATGTGCTGCTAAATCTCCTAGAGTGCCAGAGCCGCAGATCTCTTTGTCTAAGCGCCAAACGAGAGGGAACTTAGGATCCATGATGAAGTCTTGTAAATATGATGCTCTAATATGATAGATTTTTCCTATACGTCCAGTTTCAATTAACTTCTTTGCATATTGAACAGCAGGGGAAAACCGATAATTATGATTAATCATATGAATAACCCCATTTTTCTCCACTGCTTCAAGTATGCGCCTCGCTTGTTCAAGTGTCATTGCCAATGGCTTTTCACAAAAGACGTGTTTACCAGCCTCGGCTGCTGCAATTGCCATCTCAGCATGTGCATTGTTTGGAGTAACAATATCGATGAGGTCAATATCGTCACGTGCAATGAGTTTACGCCAATCCGTTTCATAGCTTAGCCATCCCATTTTTTCGGCTGCTTCCTTAACTCCTTCATCGTTACGACCGCAAACAGCTTGTAGAACGGGTTCTACTTCCGAATCAAAATAAAATGAAACATCCCGATAAGCATGGGAATGAGCTTTTCCCATAAATTTATAACCTATCATTCCTATTCTAATTTGCCTCTTATTTACGCCCACCATAAGTTAGTTGCTCCTTTCTGAATCAATTTGTCCTGTAAGAAATCAATCGCCTTTGAAAATCCTTCATCTACACTCATAAGTCCGTCTTCGTGTTCAATACTAATCGCACCATCGTATCCAACTAGTTGCAAAGCACTTATGATGTCTTTCCAAGTTTCTTCGCCATGACCATAGCCTACTGTTCTAAAAATCCAGGAACGTTTAGACATTTGACTGTAACTTTTAGTGTCCAATACCCCATTAAGCCCGCTGTTTTGAGGGTCTATTTTTGTATCCTTCGCATGGAAATGATAAAGGGCATTTGCTTCTCCTAACTCTTTAATACATGCAACGGGGTCCATTCCTTGCCAGAAATAATGACTTGGATCAAAATTACCTCCAATGTGGTCCCCACACTCAGCTCTTAGACGAAGTAATGTTTCGTTGTTGTAAACGACAAACCCTGGGTGAGGTTCGATAGCTACTC
The DNA here is from genome assembly GCF_002886185.1 of Salipaludibacillus neizhouensis. Lineage (GTDB taxonomy): Bacteria > Bacillota > Bacilli > Bacillales > Salisediminibacteriaceae > Salipaludibacillus > Salipaludibacillus neizhouensis. The sequence goes on along the minus strand of NZ_KZ614147.1, from coordinate 66,152 downwards.
GTACATTATGCTCCTTTAAGAACTCATTCTGTCCCTTCCAGTAAGGGATAACTTTTTCACTCCATTGCCAATTTACTATTTCTGAAAAATCATCTGGCCATGGACAAGTAATCCATACTGGGCGTAAAGAATGTTCCGACTCACCCGGACACCCGGAGAAATTAACAACATACTCAACCCCTAGCTTTGATGCAAGGCGAACTGCATCTTGAAAGACATGATGATGTTCCGCTGCTGTTTCCTTATTTGGGTGCAGTGGGTTACCATGGCTGCTTAATGCACTGATCTTTATTCCTCTTGAATCAAAAGCCTCTTTAAAAGCTTTTAATTTATCTTCATCAGCTAATAACTCAGCAGGCTTACAATGTGCATCACCGATGTACCCTCCAGCTCCGATTTCTACTGTACTAAGACCCGAGGCCTTAATGTGATCCAATGCTTCTTCTAGAGATTTTTCTGAGAACAAAACAGCAAATACACCTAACTTCATAATTAATCTCTCCTTCATTTTTATATATTAAATAGTCGTAATTATTTTTCGGCTCCTGCCGTTATACCGCTAACAATATATTTTTGTAATGCAATAAATATAATGATAATTGGTAATGCAGCTATAGTAGATACTGCCATTAGACTATCCCATTGCGTGCCATATTGTCCTACAAATGTAGTAAGCCCCATTGTTAAAGGACGAATGGATTCATCTGTAGCAAGAGTTAATGCAAAAATTAAATCCCCCCAAGCGAATAAAAAGGCAAACGTTCCAACTGTTAATAAGGTAGGTTTTGTAAGAGGTAAAACGATTCTTACAAAAGCTGTAAAACGGTTGCAGCCATCAATAACTGCAGCATCCTCTAAGCCTTTTGGAATCGATAAAAAGAAGGGTCTCATGATCAAGACAGCAAAAGGTAAAGCAAGGGTAGTGTTACCAATTATTAAAGCCAAATAACTGTTTAAAAGATTAAAAGTACTAAACATAATAAACAAGGGCATTGCCATCATGATTCCTGGGACCATTTGTGTTACCAATAAAATGAGGAGAAAAACCCCTCCACCTTTTAAACGAAAACGCGCAAGTGCATAAGCAGCTGGTAAAGCTAAAATTAACGTTAATAGAGAAGTACCTGTGGCAATAATGAAAGAGTTTCTTATATATTTGAAAATACTTCGATCTTCTATGAGGTTTTTAATATACGCATCAAACTGAATGTTTTCAGGAAAGATCAAAGGTGGTGTAGCAAATACATCCTGAATTGGTTTGATGGAAGTCGTGATCATCCAGTAGATCGGAAATAAAAATACAATGGAAATCAACAGAGCGATGAAAAACAGACCGTATTGCTTTTTCGAATACTTCTTCACATCGACTCCTCCTTCCTAACCAAATACAAATAGATAAGGGATACAAGTGTTAGCATTAACAAAATAATAGTTGCTACTGCCCCACCATGCCCAAAATTAAAATTAACAAATGCTAATTCGTATCCATAAAAAGGTAAAACCTGTGTGGCATTAACAGGTCCACCGCCTGTCATTATTAAAATAATGTCGAATACCTTAAAGGTGTAGATAATCCCAAGCACTAACACTACTAAAATTGCAGGTTTCATTAATGGTAGCGTAATTTTATAGAAAATTTGTAATTTTGACGCTCCATCTATACGTGCAGCCTCATATACGTCTTTTGGTAGGGCTTGTAATGCTGCTAGAATCAAAATCATATTAAAGGGTATCCCAATCCAAATATTTGTAAATATGACTGCGACTAAAGCTGTGCCTTGTTGACCTAACCAATTGATGGATTCACTAATGATACCTAATTGCATGAATAAATAATTGATGACGCCGTAATCAACATCGAACAACCATTTAAAAAGTGTTCCTGTAATAACGAGAGGTGTCATCCATGCCAACAGTAGGATTGAACGGAAGAAGTTTCTAAATGGGAAAACTTGATTGAAGAACAGTGCTAAAAGAAAGCCAATAGAAATTTGGAAAAAGATAGACGAAGATGTGTAAATTAAAGTGTTTTTTAAAGCAATTTTAAAGGTAGGATCATTCAAAATATAAGCATAGTTCGCCAAACCTACAAACGATTTATCAGATGATAAATTTAATATTGTCGCATCTTGAAAACTAACAAAAATATTATAAACTATCGGATATAACATAAAAATAACTACAAAAAGAAATGCCGGAAGTACAAACAAATACTTGTATAAACTTTTCATAATAATATGAGAAAATTTAGAAGGAGAAGTTACATTCTTTTCCATATGGACCATTGTGTTCGCTTCCATTTTGATGCCTCCTTTAAATTATGAAGGGGGAGATTCCCCCCTCATACAAGTAATTACGGTAACAAAGGATTAATTCTCTCAGCAGAATCTTTCATAATTGTTTCTACATCTTCTCCAGTAATAGCTCTTTGGATAGCTTCTTGCACAATATTTGAGATTTCGGGGTATTTCGTGCCATAAGCTCGTGGTTTTGAAGTCTGAATTTGTTCCACGAATACCTGTAATTGAGGATCCTCGTTCCACTCATATTGCTCGTCAGAAGCAACATCGTCACGGTTAGGCAATCGTCCGCCTAATTCATGCATAGGTCCTAGAATCTCTTCTTGTTGTGTCCATTTAAGAAATTCCCATGCCTCTTCTTTGTGTTCAGATGTAGAAGTAATCGCCCAATTTTCGCCTCCTAGAATAGAAGCAGGATGATTTCCTTCGGGCATAAGAACAACATCCCAATTTATATCTTCTGATTCTTCTCGCAGAGTAGGTAGTTGCCAAGGGCCATTGACCATCATAGCTGCCTTTCCATTCTGGAATTGGACTAATACATCTTGTTGGTCCCAATTGATAACATTTGAGGACATAGATCCTGCATTAATCATATCCTGAATGAGTTGCATCGCAGAAATCGCTTCTGGACTGTCAAATGAATCTAAATCTGCACCAGATTGCCATAAGTAAGGCAAGAATTGAAAGGTTCCTTCTTCGCTGCTGGTTGCCGAAATGGCTAAACCTTTTCTGTCATCAGTAGTTAATTGCATCGCAATTTCCTTTAGCTCCTCCCAAGTAGTAGGTGGATCAGATATTCCTGCCTCCTCAAAAATGTCTTTATTATAGAAGAGGGCTAATGCATTACTGTTGTTAGGGACACCGTAATATTTTCCATCTAACATAACGGATTCAACGGGACCGTCGTAGTAAAGGTCCATTTCTCCCCATTCTTCAACTTCATCTGTTATATCAGCAAATACACCAGCTTCTGAAAATGATTGATGGTCAGGGTTGTCAATGATTACGATGTCGGGTAATTCGTTGCCTGCAACCCCTTGCAGGAGCCTTGTTTTTAAATCAGCAAATGGGAAGTAGGTTCTTTCAATCTCAATATTAGGATTAAGCTCCGTATACTTTTCTAGGTATTCTATTTGCGCATCTGATGGAGGAGTATCTGGGTTTAAGTAATCCCAGACCTCCAAAGTAATCACATTATCTTTAGAATTATTAGAATCAGAAGTAGCTTCATTTTCATTTAGACTCTGCCCGTTATCCGAACTGGTTTCTTCATTCGAGCTACAGCCGACTAAGGAAACTACTAGTAAAATCCACACAAAAGAAAATAATTTAAAGTATTCATTCATTGTCGAATCCCCCTATTATTTAATTATTAAATAACTGTTATTAGAGATATCTATTTCTTTTTCTTTACTAATAGATTCTAATGCTCCACCTACTAATGCAAAACTTTTGATGTTATCTTCAATATGAGTTACTGGTTTTCGATTTTCCTTTATGGCCTGAACTAGTTCGAACAGAGAATACTCTTGATCTGTATACGGCATATTAGGTAATGGTATTTTTTGAGTTTTTCCATCTTCAAGAGTCATGGAAGGGACATCGTCGATTAATTCAACCATTCCTTTTTCTCCAATAAGGCGTAAGTCTCCATTCCAAGAGGTTTCTTTCCCTCGGGTGACCCAACTTCCAAAATAATTCACCATAATATTGTCAAAGGAAATGATAGCAGAAGCGACGGCATTACCACCAAACCAACTCCAAGATGGTTTCATGCTCTTGGCAAAAATCGAGGTTGCATCTTTTCCTAAAATATGTCTCAGTAGATCAAAATGGTGAATACTCATATCCTCTATTAAAATTTCATTATATTTATCGCGCCACCCCCCAAATTTTGTCGCCCTTCTAAAGTTCCATTCTCCATATTCTACTGTTCCAATCTGACCTTCTTGAATACAGAGTCTGATCGCTTCTATTGCCGGTCGCCATCTATAATTTTGACTAATCATAATGAATTTCCCATATTTTTGAGATTCGGTAAATAATTCCAAGGCTTCTTCAAAAGTATGAGCAATAGGTTTTTCCATGAAGACATACATATCTGCTTTTAAAGCGTCCATTGCCAACGTTTTATGAGTTTGAGGAGGTGTTGCAATAATAGCTGCATCTGCCTTAATATTTGCAAAAGCTTCTAAGTGATCTTGGTACATAGGTATATGGGGGCTGTTCAATATTTCTTTCCCATTCGTCAAGTTGTGATCATCTACATCTACAACAGCTACAATTTCTATGTTTTCAAAATCTCGTAATATTTGTAACCATTTTTGCCCAAAACCACCTACACCAATTTGAATTACTCTGAGTTTTCCCATTTTTACCACCTTCATTTTTTATACTAGCCATGAGTACTGTTATAGAGCGCTTTCATTTTTAGGCGTTGATATCTAAAAACTTCTAATGAAAGAGCATGAATACAACTATTTCATCGCGATATACAATTATGATTAACGTACCTCATAAGAGGACAAAAAAACATATATTTAAACGCCTAGATAAAACGGCTAAATTAACATTTTAATGAAGTACGTTACTTTCACCTCCTGTTTCATTTCAAATATGATTAACGTACCTCATCATGATCAAACCTATTTATGGATATAATATTTCACATTACCTTTTGTCACAATTTCCAATTTTACAATATCTCTCGATTGTTCTATTGGAATGTCGAGCATGAGGTGATTAAATACTTTTCGAACCGATAAGTAGCCTTGATGGACAGGATCCTGACAGATTGAAGCTGTAACTATTCCTCTTATAAAAAATTGATGAATTTCTTCACTCATATCATGACCTAGTAAGACTGGCATATTATTAAAGTTCATTTGTTCAAGACAGGTTGCTACTTCTACTAAAACGCCGCTCGCCACATAAATACCATCCATATCACTTAGTTCATCTTTTAAGGACATGATCGAGGGAATTAAGTTATTACTCTCAATTTCAAACGAATAGATTTGCTTTTTATCATTACATTTCCTCATATACTCTTTAAATCCATGGACTTTCTGTTTGATTTGTAAAGAATGTCTACTTCTCAATCTGGAGCTTTGTTTTAAGGAGTCTTTAGCGTCAGTAACTTCCTGTTTTTTTACTTCTAAGGTATTAATTTGGTCTGTAATTAATGCTATTTTCTTTGAGTTAGGAGTAAATTTGTCTAAGAGATCCCCAGCTAATTTACCTGAGTCTTCATAGTCAGCTCCAACATAGGAAATTCGCTTACTTAATGGAGAATCAGTATTTAATGTATAAATTGGGATCCCTCTTTCAATTCCTTTATTAATTATGTCTATAAAAGGAAAGTCATCAATTGGCGAAAGTACTAAACCATCGTATTTTTCTGAATTTATTATCTCCTGAACAGTTTCTAGTTGTTCTTCTATATCAAATTTCTTTGTTCTTATCGTCTCGATATAAAAGCCGTAGTCTTGAAAATCTGCAACAGCGCTTTTTATGCCTAGCTCAATTTCGTTCCAAAAGTATTCAGGAAATTCAGGGAATACAAAGGCTATTAAAACTTGTTTTTTTCGAGATAGAAAACTAGCAGATTTATTCGGTATATAATTTAGTTCCTCTGCTTTTTCTAATATCTTCTTACTTGTTTTAGGACTCACTCCCTTTCTGTTATTTAATGCACGATCTACTGTTGCAATAGAAATACCTAGTTGTTCTGAAATCGTCTTCGCAGTTACCTTCATCAGCCATCACCATATCCCTAGTAAAATGTTTACAAAAAATGATAAATCGAATTTCTTACCTAATTTATACCTTACGAGTGATACGGTTGTCAATACATTTTAATTGAATTTTCTGATATATGAGTTACGTACCTCGTATTATTGCTGATTAAGACAAAAATTGCAAGATAGTGGGTTACTTTAACGAAGAGAACTTAAAAGGTGTACTCTGATAATTTCTGGCATTGGGGATTCCTTCGCTTATTACTATTAAAGTTGTCTCAAAAGGTCTATTGAGGCCTTTTGGGACAACGCCTTTGTTCCAAATAAATGATTTATATGCTATTTTTTACTTTAAGAAATTAGAAATAACCTCAAGCTTATTCTGTTTCTATTTTCTTTTTTGTAAGTTTAAAGAACGCAATCGATCCAATAAAAGATGTTATAAATAATGTCGCGCCCATCGGAATAGCGGTTGTCTCATTAATACCAACAAGGGGAGCCACCATGCTGCCAAGTAATAAAGGAAGCATTCCTAAAACGGCGCTAGCACTACCTGCACGATGTCCTTGTTTTTCCATCGCTAGTGTAAATGAACTTGTTAGGATCATGCCCATACAAGTCATGTAAATAAATATCGGTATGACAAGTGTGGCTAGTGGACCTTCTATGATTGTCATAATAAGAAGGATAGAGGTTGCACTTACCGCTATGACTACAGCTGCTCGAAGCAAGCTTCGTTCATGAACAATTCCTCCAAAACGACCGATGATAAAACTCCCCATAATAATACCAAGTCCGTTAATGCCAAATAAAATACTAAAGACTTGAGGAGAAACACCGTAAATGCCTTGATAAACGAAAGGAGTTCCTGCTACATAAGCAAAACTTCCCCCGTGAATAAATCCAACGGTTAAGGCGTAACCGATAAAGGAACGATCTTTTAATAAATTTCCCATCGTGCGAATGGAATGGCCGATGGTACTCGGAATCCGCTTCTCTGGCGGTAACGATTCCTTTAAACGTATCGCAGCAATCGCGACAATGATAAACCCAAGCAAGCTCAAAAAATAGAAAATCGTGTGCCAACTGGCAAATGGTAAGAGTAGAATGGCTCCTCCGGCAATCGGTGCTGCCATTGGTGCTACTGCATTTATAACCATTAAAAGTGCAAAAAACTTAGTAAGCTCTCTTCCACTGAAAACATCACGCACTACTGCACGGGAAAGAACAATTCCTGCCGAAGCAGTTAATCCTTGTAACAATCGACCAATTACTAAGGTCGTAATATTTGGTGCAAGTGCACAGAGCATAGATGCTACTGCAAAGAGGAAAATAGATATTAACAAAGGTTTTTTTCGTCCCTGTGCATCACTGATTGGTCCAATAATTATCTGGCCAATGGCAAGTCCAATTAAACATGTTGTTAAACTAAGCTGTACGAGTGAGGCACTTGCCCCTATGTCATCCGCAATATCGGGAAAACTCGGTAAATACATGTCAATATTAAGCGGACCTAATATGGCAAGCATTCCGAGGAGAAAAGCCAATTTCAAACGTTCTTTTCCTGTTGGATTATGAAGCATACATCATAAACACCTTTCCTACCTAGCTAAAGATAATCGTTGTTGTTTTTCAGACCTATTTTATTATAAGGGATAACTCCAACTTAGTTAAGTGATATCCTAAAGGAAGACTACTAAGTAACTTATCAAACACCAATTTTATGGAGGGAGAATAATGATGAAGATTGCAAACGTGTACCATTATGATGCGTTTAGTAACGAAGCCGGTAAAGGTAATCCAGCCGGGGTAGTTTTAAACGGTGATGATTTTACCGAAAAGGAAATGCAGGAAATCGCTTTTAAAGTGGGATTTAATGAGACTTCTTTTAAAATTTCATCTGGGGTAAATGATCTGGGAATACGTTTTTTTACACCAGGACATGAAATGGATCTATGTGGTCATGCCACAATGGCAACGATATATGCGTTGAAAACAAAAGGATTATTAAAGCAAACAGATCAAGTAACGATAAAAACTAGAGCGGGGAGTTTACCCATTTGGATTGATTCGACCGGACCCGAAAGGATTCAAATAACGATGCAACAAGCCCCCCCACAATTCGATAAATTCAAAGGTTCTCTCAAAGAATTAGCAAATACGATTGGACTACAGGTAGATGATATTGATGACAGTTTACCGATACTGTACGGAAGTACAGGGGTTTGGACATTATTGATCCCTATAAAAACACTAAAAGATTTTAAAAGAATGAATCCTAATAATAAATTGTTTCCTTCTGTGTTAAAAGAGATGCCTAAAGCATCGATTCACCCTTTTTGCTTGGAAACCTATGATACCAATGCGGATATGCACGCCCGGCATTTTTCATCTCCTCATTCCGGAACTATTGAAGATGCAGTTACCGGTACGGCTTCAGGGGTGATGGGTGCGTATTATGCTCAGTTTATCAAGAGGAGTTTTCAAGGTACCTTAGATCTAATCGTGGAGCAGGGACATGAAATAGGGAAAGATGGTCGAGTTCTAGTTAGAGTTTCCAAAAATGACGAAAAGTATGGTGTGGAGATTACCGGTAACGCGGTATTTGTGAAAGAGTTAGGGGCTAAGCTGTTTTGTCTTGAATAAGAACCTAGTTTCCCCATAATAAGAGATGCTGAAACTGTTCCTTCCCTTATAGAATGAGCTAATCGCAAAACATCCTCATAATTTTCTTTAATGACCTTTGTATTTATTTGTCCACGTAAAATGGCTTCTAATTTTGGATATTCCCTTGCTTTACCTATTGTAAATAATTTTGAGTCTGATAAATCTCTTATTCTTGGAGCAAATTTAAATCCTAATAGATGAATCAGTCCAAATATTTGGTCTGTGTAACCGGCCTTAATTGTACTTTACCATCAACGATATACTTTCATTCAAGCCTTGAAACAAGGAGCCAGCGAATTTAAGGAAGGTGAACAATATTCATTTTGGGAATATGAACACTGGACACGGAAATGTTTTGTACTAGAAAATCTTATTCGTGAACGAATCGGTTATTATCCACCTAAAATAACAGATTCATATATCGAAAACCTTGCAGCTAAGATTGAATAATCAACAAAAAAGGATATGGTCATCCAGCAACCGAAGCCCATTAAAAATTAATTGAGTTTAGTCCAACACTAATAATAATTAACTGTTATTGATCCTTTTTTCATTTCTTATTGAACGTTATTCCAGTTTGTCTATATTTTCAATTAAAGCTTTTTGAACTACCTCAACCATGGTCATATCATTCATTGCAGCAAATGTACGTAATTAGACTAAATAGAAAGAGCAAGATTTGTTAAATAACCAACAAGAATAGACAAGAAAGAAAGATAATTTATGTGTATAATGAATAAAGAGAAAGCTTACAAATTAACTCATTATTTAAATATTGGTTAAATTAAACCTTATGAAAAAGGTTCGAAACTTTAACTATTATTAAGGTGCTTTTATTATGAGATTTAATAAATATTGTTATAAGGGCTGATTTTAGAATGCTAAGTTTAGCAGCGAATTATAATTGGGGCTTAATACTAGATCAACATGAAAGAATACTAATGGCTATTAAAGATAGAAATTCTGTCCTTGCAGAGAAGGTTATGGAGGAGCACCTTAAGAAACTAACCTTTGAGCAAGATACACTAAAAAATGAATATATAAGTTATTTTAGATAAAAATTTTTAAACTGAATTGAAAGCGCTTTATAATTTAGAATTACAGCTATGCTGTGTTATATAAATAGTTAATTAGGGGGACTTGGAGATGAAATTGAGCAGAAGACTTCTTTCTATGTTTGTTGTTTTAACAATAGTACTGCTTACGGCTTGTAGTGGTGATCAAACCTCTGGTGAAGTGAAGGTGGTACTTCTGATGCAGGACGCGGGGAAGCATAATTATTAAATCGACAAAGAACTCTTTAAGCGATTCGCCCTACGGATTGAATAAATTTGTTGTTAAACGCTGCCTAACTTTATTTGATGTCAGGCCCTTGTTGATCCGTTTCAGAATTGAAAGTTTAGAACTTGTTCCTAGGATAAGGAGATGAATAAGGAAGGATGTTAAGTGAATTAGAAGCTAGAATAAATCAATTGAGAAATGAATTAACCCAAATTGTTGAAGTAACGGGTCTAAATAGCCCTGACACCATTTATTTTAGTCAAAAATTGGACGAGTTCATCTTAATTTATCAAAAAGTTAATGCAAATAGTAGATTGTCAGAGTATTCATTATCAGAACCTATATTATTTGGTTGTAACAAAATATGTAAAAAGTAAACTTTGGAAAACGAATTTGGATAATAGTAAAGCGATTATTAAAGGATCGAACTGAATATTTAGTACAAATCTTTCTAGAAAAATATTAATCTAAAAAATGATATTTAACTTCTACGTTCTACACCTATAGAAGAAATACTCTCTTTAAAAGAGTCAAGATCAAGTAAAAATTTCATCTTAGAACTTCCTACATTGACTCAGATCACCTCAATACCGTTATGTTAATGTTAAATAGAAAGAGCAAGATTTGTTAAATAATCAACAAGAATAGACAAGAAAGAAAGATAATTTATGTGTATAATAAATAAAAAGAAAGCGTACAAATCAACTCATTATTTAAATATTGGTTAAATTAAACCTTATGAAAAAGGTTCGAAACTGTAACTATTATTAAGGTGCTTTTATTATGAGATTTAATAAATATATTGTTATAAGGGCTGATTTAATGGAAGAATTAACTTGTATAGAAACGAACCAAGAGTTAGATAAGCAATTTTTATATATGCGTAACCGATGGAGGGGAAATTATCGTAATTCCTTGCATTCACATAATGGTTTTGAGATTTTTTATTTTCATCAGGGTACAGCAAGCTATATTGTAGGTGATGGGGTTTACCAATTAAAACCAGGCGATATGCTTATATTCAATGGTAGGGTTCCTCATCAAGTATTTCCTTCAGATGATGAGCCTTATGTGAGAAGTTTTATAAACTTTATACCTTCTCTTTGTGAAAAATGTTTACCCGAAGATATTTTAAATACTTTAATTGGATTGTTTAACAGCACCCATGGTCTATTAATTCATTGGGAGGGGAGTGAAAAAATAAGAATCGAACAACTTATTGAAGAAATGGTTCATGAATTCGATGAAGAATCTTGTGGCTTTTTTCCCTTAACAAAGGCTTATTTGTCACAACTTCTAATTAAAATTTATCGGAAATCTAAAGATGCGATTAAGACTAGTATTGAAGCACAATCTTCACAGAAAGAAAAGCATGTGTTAAGTACGCTAAGATATTTAAGTGATCACTTTAGAGAAAATGTTACACTTGACCAGTTAGCTAATGAACTGCATGTTAATAAACATTATTTGTGTCACATTTTCAAAGAAGTAACAGGTTTTACTATAAACAAATATTTAACAAGTAGGAAGATTGAAGAGGCCAAGAGCTTATTGGTTACGACAAATGATCCAATTGGGATAATTTCGGAAAATCTAGGCTTTAATAGTGCGGTTCATTTCAGTCGATTATTCAAGCAATACATCGACATTTCGCCACAAATGTATAGAAAAAAATTTAATTATAGCTATTATCAGCTTGATTATTTTCTCAGTCAGATATAAGCTTTGGAAAATCTAGTAAATAGGGATAGAATCCAGATGGAACCATTAATGGTATTAAATATAAATCTAATACCACACTATTATGACTTCAATATTCAGAAAATTCAGAAAGTCTTCCTATAAAATCTCATAAAAGCGACTAAAAGAGATTTTGTTTACTAGTAATATAAGGTTAAATTATTAAGGGTAAAACTGTTTTTAGAATCTAAGATTATTGCAAAATAAGAAGAATTGAAAGGGGTTTCTTGAATGATTAAAGTAGCGATCGTTGGTGCTGGTTCCATTTCGGGTGCACATATTCAGGGATATCAACAATTTTCGGAAAGATGTGAGATTGTAGCTTTATGTGAAATTTATTCAGAGAAAGCTAAGAAACTGAACGAAAAGTTTCATTTAAAAGCGGATGTTTATAGCGATTACAAGGAAATGCTAAATCGCTCAGATATTGACTTAGTTTCTGTTTGTACTCCTCCGTATACACATGCAGAAATTTCAATTGCCTTTCTAAACGCTGGTAAGCATGTGCTGATAGAAAAACCTATGGCGTCGTCATTAGAAGAATGTGATGCGATTAACCGTGCTCAGGAGAAAAGTGGCAAAATTTTATCAATTATTTCCCAGAATCGCTTTACAAACCCAATGATGAAGGTAAAGGCTGTTCTCGATACGAGATTAATGGGACCAATTGTCCATACCCAGGTGGATTCATTTTGGTGGAGAGGACACAGTTATTACGATCTCTGGTGGAGAGGAACATGGGAAAAGGAAGGCGGAGGCTGCACATTAAATCACGCTGTCCATCATATAGACATTTTTCACTGGATGAATGGTATGCCTTCTGAAGTAACAGCGATCACAAGTAATACATCCCATGATAATGCAGAGGTTGAAGACCTATCGATAGCGATTTGTCGTTATCCGAATGGTAGCTTGGCTCAGATTACAAGCTCGGTCGTCCATCACGGAGAAGAACAGCAATTGATTTTTCAGGGTGAAAAAGCGCGTGTATCTGTACCATGGAAGGTTAATGCATCAAAATCAAAATTGAATGGCTTTCCTGAAAAGGACGAAGAGTTAGAAACAAAATTGCAAACAGCCTATGAACAATTACCTGACCTTGAATACATTGGACATACTGCACAAATAGAAGATGTCTTATCAGCAATTGAAGGGAAGAAAGATGTCCTTGTGGATGGAAAACAAGGAAAACAAACCGTTGAGTTAATTACAGCGATTTACCAATCAGCTAGCACAGGCCAAACAGTAAAGCTTCCACTAAATGAAAATAGTCCATTCTATACTAGAGAGGGTGTAATTAAAAATGCTACCCACTTTTATGAAAAGACAGGCCATGTTGAAAATTTCATAGAAAATGTGATTACAACAGGCGGTAAATACGAATAGCTTTAGCTGTGATAGAAACATTTTTACTCTTAATCTTACTATAAAGGATCAAACGGTGTGTGATGGAATGAACTTATGCTTCAGTAATAAATTCACATTTTCTTATATATTCTCATGGAGTAGCTTAATGACTATTTGGAAACCCCTTGTAAATTAGTACTGTCAATATTATAAGAATTTTATAACTACCATATTAATATAGTATTGTGCTAATATAACAAAATGCTAATTAATAGAATTAACTCATGTTTTCCATGGAATTTCAGGGTTCAAAGATATTAAAGTAGACAGGTGGGATTATTCAAATGAAATCTTTTATGGATAAAGATTTTTTACTTCAGACCGAAACAGCTAAAAAATTGTACCAAGACTATGCAGCGATCATGCCAATCTATGATTATCATTGCCATTTAAGCCCACAGGAAATCTATGAAAATAGAGCATATAATAATATGACTGAATTGTGGCTTAAAGGAGATCATTACAAGTGGCGGGCAATGCGGGCCAATGGGATAGATGAATATTATATTACCGGTGAAGTCGATGACTATGAGAAGTTTGAAAAATGGGCGGAAACGGTTGAAAAATTGATAGGAAACCCACTTTATCATTGGACGCACATGGAATTACGACAATACTTTGGTGTGGAAACAGTCTTAAAAAAAGATACTGCAAGAATAATTTGGGATCAATGCAATGAAAAACTGCAGATCACAATAGAGGTTGGGTAATGCAGTACCATATTGGTGCATTAAGAAGTGCCAATTCCCGATTGTTCCGTAAGATTGGAATTAATATCGGCTGCGACTCTTTACAGGATGAACCAATTGCCATTCCACTAGTAAAATTACTTGATGAGTTAGATCTGGCGAGCTTCCCAAAACGATCTTATATGGACTAAATCCAAATTATAATGAAACACTGGCAACAATCGCGGGGGACTTCCAAGAAGGAGGAACTCCGGCAAAAGTTCAGTTTGGATCGGCATGGTGGTTCAATGATCATATCGACGGCATGGTTGAACAAATGAAAACGCTTGGTAATTTAGGACTACTATCGAGATTTGTCGGAATGTTAACCGATTCCCGCAACTTCTTATCATACAGCCGACATGAGTATTTCCGCCGAATTTTATGTGATATTATTGGAAATTGGGTTAAAAATGGGGAATACCCAAATGACCTTGAATGGTTAGGCAATATTATACAAGATATCTCATTTAACAATGCTTTACAGTATTTTGATTTTCAATTAAAGAAAAAGATTTACTCCTTAGCTTAAAGCAGCTATTAAAATCATTATAATCCTTTAATGTACAAAGGGGGAGAATTTTGCTAAAGCTAGGCATAGATGAACTCAAACAATTTTCCGTAATGGGCATTAAAACACCAGAATATGATGTGAAAAAAATTTGGGAAAATACTAAAAAGAACCGATATATTACACTTCGACTACAGTGGGTAACTCCCAAAGTAGTAGTAAACAATAGTATTAATTAGTAGGAGTGGTAAAAATGAAAGCGCTTCACAATAGGGCTTGGAATGAGTTTTACACATTTTTTCTGTCATTTTAATTAAGGCACTTAAGGGGTGATTTTAATGGCTCAACCACAGTTAGAGGTTCAAGAGTCTTCACATTCAAAGCTTCAACACAAAACTCAAGTAAATAAAAAGTCGTTATTAACAAGAATGTGGAAAGAACGTTGGTTATATGTCTTTCTAGTTCCTGGAATTATTTACTTTATCGTGTACAAATACCTCCCAATGTGGGGAATATTAATGGCATTTATGGACTATAAACCATATCTTGGATTTTGGGATAGTCCATGGGTAGGGTTGAAACATTTCGAAAGATTTTTTTCAGAGCCTGAATTTTGGACGTTATTACGGAATACTCTTTGGATTGCGACACTAGATTTGATAGTTTTCTTCCCGTTTACGATTGTTATTGCATTATTGCTGAATGAAGTAAGAAAAGAAATGTTTAAACGGACTATTCAGACGTTTGTTTATGTACCCCACTTTCTATCTTGGGTTGTTGTGGTGGGTATTAGTTATATTCTTTTTACAACTGAAGGTGGAGTCATCAATGAAATCCTTGCAAAATTGGGTTTTGACAAAATCAATTTCTTAATGAATGAAGACCTGTTTAGGCCGATGCTCATTTTACAAATGGTTTGGAAGGATGCTGGTTGGGGAACGATTATCTTTCTTGCTGCTTTAGCGGGGGTCAATCCAGGGTTGTATGAAGCAGCAAAAATGGACGGAGCTAATCGATGGCGACTCTTGTGGCATATTACATTACCCTCGATACGAAGTGTGATTGTCATTCTATTAATTCTTCGCCTTGGAAATTTTATGGACTTAGGATTTGAGCAAATCTTTTTAATGACAAATGCAATGAACCGTGAGGTAGCAGAAGTGTTTGATACGTATGTTTATAGAGTAGGACTTCAACAAGGACAATTTAGTTACAGCGCAGCTGTTGGTTTGTTTAAATCAATTGTTGGTTTAATTTTAGTTCTAGGGTCCAATTATCTGGCAAAGAAAGCTGGCGAAGAAGGAATTTACTAAACTTGTAAGGAGGGAGTTTACATGCAGGACAAAACCATTGGAAGTAGATTGTTCGACTATACGAACTATTTTTTATTAACTCTAGTAGGTTTAACAACCATTATGCCGTTTATCTATGTAGTGATTACTTCTTTTTCTGCAACTCCAGGATTAATACCGAAAGAATTTACATTGGATGCTTATCGATATATTTTTTCTACTGATACGTTTACCAATAGTTTGATGGTCTCCATTTATATTACAGTGTTAGGTACATTGATTAATCTTGTGTTGACATGTTTGATGGCTTATTCGTTATCTTATAAACACCTTCCTGGACGAAACATCATTTTATTATGTGTATTGATTACGATGTTATTTAGTGGTGGAATGATTCCTACTTACTTTGTTGTAAAAGCAACTGGGTTGATTAACACACTATGGGCATTAATGATTCCAAACGCGATTAGTGCTTTTTATTTAATCATCTTAAAAAATTTCTTCCAACAAATTCCTAGAGAGTTAATAGAGGCTGCCAAAATAGATGGATGTCATGAAATAGGTTTATTATTCCGAATAGTTTTACCTTTATCTTTACCTGCCATTGCTGCATTTGGCTTATTCTACGCAGTTGGGCTTTGGAATCAATATTTTAATTCAATTATGTATATTTCCGATTCGGATAAATGGCCGGTTCAAGTTATTTTAAGGCAAGTGGTGATATTAGCTTCTGGAGGAATTGGGGAATCATCATCAATGGACTCAGACTCGACTGTAACATATTCGGAATCCATTAAAATGGCGACAATCGTCATAGCTACCATTCCCATTATTATTGTGTATCCATTTTTACAAAAGCATTTTGCTAAAGGGGTATTAATAGGTTCGGTTAAAGAGTAAGTTACTTAAGTCATTATTGTTTAAGTAAATAGCTTTTTAATAAATATTTGTCAATATAGGGGGAGAGAAGATGGTAAATAAGTATGGGGTAAAGAAGAAGTTATCCGTAATTTGCTCGTCAGTAATGCTAATTGGAATATTAGGTGCATGCAGTAATAATGATGAAAATACGACAACTGCTGGGGGAAATAAAGGGCCTCAAGAAATTGGCATTACCTTTAATTTTGATGGAGTAGAATTTCCTGCTGAGGAAAATGATGTTGAGAAAAAAATAGAAGAAATAACCAATACAAAATTGAATATCCAGGCATTACCATCATCAACATATGGTGAAAAGTTTCCGGTGGCATTAGCTTCAGGAGAATTACCTGAGGTCGTAAGTGTAGGGAAAGACCCTGTAACTTTAGATGCGATTAGCGGTGGCGTTTTTTGGGAAATCGGCCCATATTTAGAGCAGTTTCCTAATCTAGCGAAAATTAACCCGATCATCTATGACAATATTTCAGTAGAAGGAAAAATATATGGCCTTCCGAAAATACGCCCTTTTGCTCGTAATGCATTTGCTTATCGACAAGATTGGTTGAAAAACTTAGGATTAGATGAACCAAAAACGATTGAGGAATATTACGAGGTATTGAAGGCGTTTACCCATAATGACCCTGATAAAAATGGCAAAAATGATACGATTGGATTATCAGCCACTGGAGTAGGTGCACTTTGTGTCTTTTTTGGAGCGCCAAACAAATGGGATGAAAAAGACGGAATATTTATACGTGATGTGTTAACAGATGAATATTTAGAAGCTTTAAAATTTGAGAGAAAGCTATTTGAAGAAGGGTTAATGAATAAAGATTTTGCAGCAATTGACCGCCCTGAATGGGAAGGAAATCTTACAGAAGGGAAAGCGGGTTTCATTATTAACACAACAAATGCTGTCATCGCCTATGAAGATCGCTTAAAACAGCATACACCTGATGCAACATTGCACTTTTTCAGTATTTTAGAAGAATCAAAAGGAAAAAGGGTTGCTTCAGGAGGAGGAAATAACGGTTTTATTGCATTCCCAAAATTTAGTGTTGAATCAGAAGAAGAACTATTAGGGATCATGAAATTTTTTGATACCCTAGCAGCAGCAGAAGGGGCAACAGTCTTACAATGGGGCCTTGAAGGGGTACACCATGAAATTATGGATGGAAAGGTAAAAATGATTGATTCAGATAAATACCAAAACGAAGTTGCCTTCCCTTATAGATGGCCGTTAGGGGTTGTTCCACCAGAAGAAAATGCTACTGAGGGAGAAATGCACCGTTTAGCAAAGCTTGAAATTGAGGTAACAACAGATAACGAGAATTATATTGTTAATGATCCAACACTTTCTCTAATTTCACAAACATCTAATCAAATGGGTTCACAATTGGAAACCATTATTACAGATGCCAACATTAAATTCGTGATGGGAGAAATCGACGAAAAAGGCTGGAAAGCTGAGATAGAAATGTGGCGTGAACGAGGCGGAGATAAAATTGCTAAAGAATACGCTGAAGCTTTTGCAAAGCTAAATAAATAAAAGAAAAAATGAATGTGTAAGTTTAAAAACGACCATATTTCTCTTATTATCTCTACAGATCTCACTTTATCAAATATGGTCGTTCCGTTTTAATTTTACTTATTAACACGGAGGGTAAATATGGAAAGAAAAGAAGGAATGAACTATGCACCGAAAGGAAAACCAAATCCAGTAGTTGAGAAAGGACAATTTAAATTTGCTGCGATAGGTCTCGATCATGGTCATATTTATGGAATGTGTAATGGATTGATTGAAGCTGGAGCAGAGCTTGTACAAGTGTATGATCCTGATCCTAAAAAGGTTGAACGATTTTGTAGTGTATTTCCACAAGTAAGGAAAGCAAATTCAGAAGATGAAATATTAGGATGTAATGTTCAATGAAGAATTAGAAGGATATGCAGTAACAGTGCAGGCAACCCTTGAAAATAAACGTGAGAATGATGTTTATTATAATAGTAGTAACAGTATAGGAATGAAACTTGCAGATAGTTTTGATTATTCATACCGACCAGAATTATTATGTCCCTGAAGAGAATCAATTAACTACAGACGAGGGATCATATAATATGCATGGGGCTGGAACAAAAAAGGACTTTTGGATTGTTTATAAAATGAGATTTGCGCAATATGAGGAAGCGATAAAAAACGGTGCAAAATTTGTCATTGAAGGAAGAGCCTCAGAGGATGAGGAATTTAGCGAACATTTTGGAGAAAAAGAAACCTTTGACTTTGCTGTGAGCGAAGAACAAGGAAAGAGTATCGAGAGTTCGGAAAACTTTTATAAAGATAGCCTTATCATTGATAATATGGGAACAAAGGAAATGATTAAAGAATTCACGGATATCAATGACACAAAGGAAATTGATGGAGTCAGCATAACCATGGAAGGGTTACAGTATACAGAATTTACTCCAAATGATTTATATGAAGAAAGTTTTGAAAGCTTCGGAGATAATGAGATAGTTGCACTAACAATGAAATTTCAAATAGAAAACAAGTCAAAAGAAACAATTGATGTATATAGTTTGAGGACGATATTGGATGTAAATGGTGGGGAAACTCGTATTCAATCCCACGGAATGCTTGAAGATATCAATAGAACTGAAGTAGAGGTAGAACCAGGATCTTCAAGTGAAAGGCTGTTAGTTTTCTTGTTTGATAAAAAGTATTTTGAAATATATGAAAACATGGTTCTAGAATTCGGACCGCTTACTGGAATGGAAGTCGGTGAACTTTTCGGAGGAGAATCGGTTGAATTTGAAATACCTAAGGAATAACTTTTAAAACAGCTGAAAATGGAGGTCTTTATTATGGATCAATTAGATAAGAAGACAGCTAGCATGTCGTCAGAACAAAAGCGAAAAAGAATGGAAGAGTTAAAAGGTATTGATCGAAAGCAAAGTCATATCTTAGAAAAGCAAACAGGTGTTGGTTTATATCCTAAAGTTGAAATGAAAGACGGCACGATCATTATATATGACAATGATAAAACGAAACGTCAACTTTTTAATATTTGATAGGGTAAGATGAAGCGGAATGGATAGTATGGGAGGGGTGGGGAGACGAATTCGTTTCTCGGCTCTTTTTGTTGTATCTAAATGGATGGGTACATATTTTATGGCTGTAAAATCCTAATAGTTGCACATAATCTATTCAACGCATTAATTGAACAGTCGGCATCATTAAAAGTGGCTCTATTTTTATTCATGGATTGGAAAGCGGTCATTTTCGCGTAATGCATCTGCCTAGAGCAACAGGAAGCGGGTTCATATCTTATTTAATAAATAATTTCATTCAGAATTGAGAGAATCATTTGTAAAATTTAAGGTAATAACTTATACTTAATTGATAATGATAATCAATCGCATTGCTGGTTGGAGGAGTGGATAGTAATGGAGAAAGAGGAACTTTTTGATGTAACGATAATTGGCGGAGGTCCTGCGGGGTTATTTTCAGCATTTTACAGCGGTCTTCGAGAGATGAAGACAAAAGTTATTGAGTATCAACCACACTTGGGCGGAAAAATTCATGTTTATCCCGAAAAAATGATTTGGGACATTGGTGGACTAACACCGACTCTAGGAGAAAATTTAATTGACCAATTAGTTGAGCAAGGTTTGACGTTTCATCCAACTGTTCAATTAAACGAGAAAATAGAGTCTATTGAGCGGGACGGGGAATCCGGTAACTTTATGTTACACGCTTCTTCCGGCAGAAAACACTATACTAAAACAGTAATTGTTGCAGTTGGTGGAGGAATATTGAAGCCTCAAAAAATAGATTTAGAGGGCGCAGAGAAATTTGAGGTTTCTAATCTGGCTTATACGGTGAAATCTTTAATGCGCTATAAAGATAAAACGGTTATTATTTCCGGTGGTGGCAACTCTGCCATAGACTGGGCAAATGAATTAGAGCCAATTGCAAAAAAAGTTTATCTGACATATCGAAAAGAATCTTTATCAGGGCATGAGGCACAAATTAATCAACTGGTTAACAGCAGTGCAACTTGTTTCTATAATACATCGATCACTAAATTAGTTGCCTGCGAAAATCAGGAAGCGATCGAGTATGTCGAAATGACAAATCATGTAAGCGGAGAAATAGAATCTTTATCTATTGATGAAGTAATTATTAATCATGGGTATGAGCGAGATAAAGCGCTCTTGGAGAATAGTGAGGTATCGATTGAACTAGTGGATGAGTATTTCATTTCCGGGAATGCGGCAAGTGCTTCATCCGTAGAAGGTATCTATGCGGCAGGAGATATCCTTAAGCATGAAGGGAAATTACATTTAATAGCAGGGGCATTTCAAGATGCGGCAAATGCAGTAAATCAGGCCAAACAATATATTGAACCTGATTCAAGAAAAGGTGGAATGGTGTCCTCACATAACGATATCTTTAAAAAGCGAAATCGTGAAATCATTAAGCAAATAATGACAAAGTAAGAAGAAACAAACATAAGATGGGAGAAAACAAAATGACTATGAAAAAAATACCGCTCCTTAGTTTGACTGTAGTTTTAGTATCTATATTGGGTGCATGCGGATCAGAAAGTGACGGAGCAGCGGTGGATGCAGAGAACTCAGATGTTATGGAAGAAACTATAGATGAACCCGAGGTGGAAGTTTCAGAGACTAGAGTCTATGAAAGTGTGAAAGGAGATATAGAATTACCAGCAAATCCGGAAAGAGTGGTTGTTGCTGTCCAAGACTATGTTGGTGATGTGTTGGCATTAGGCGTTACACCTGTTGGAGCTGCAGGGTGGGTATTTGAAACGCCATATTACGAGGAACAGCTTAAAGATGTTGAAAGTGTCGGGGATAACACGATGGTGTCGGTTGAAAAAATAACGGCCCTTAAACCAGATATCATTTTTACATATTCCGAAGAACAGTATGAGGAGCTCTCAAAAATTGCTCCAACTGTTTTACTTCCGTATGGTGAACTAGATTATCGAGAGCGCTTAAAAGAGTTTGGGAAGATCTTAAATAAAGAAAAGGAAGCGGAAGAATGGTTAACCAATCTCGATCAAAAACTGAAAAAAAAGAAAGATGAATTATTTCAGCATGTTGATCAAGGTGATAAAGTAGCAATAGTTGAGCTGGCGCAAAAGGAGATCTATTTAATGGGTATTTCCTATGGACGTGGTGGGGAAATTCTGTACAACGAACTTGATTTTAGTGCGCCACCGAAAGTAGAGGAGGCTGTGTCTGAAGAAGGATGGGCGTCTATTTCACTTGAATCTTTACCAGAGTTTCTTGGTGAAGCAGATCATATATTTTTAGGAGTTAGAGATTCAGAAGTAGGAATAGAAGGTGGAGAGGATAGAAAAGATGATGTTACCTCGCTTAGTTTGTGGGAGGAGCTCCCAGCAGTAGAGGCAGGTAATATTTATGAATATGAAGTACAAACGATGTATTTTCAAGACCCAATTGCTTTAGATAATCAATTAGATTTTATCGTCGAAGAAATGATATCGAGTGATTGAATGTTTGAAGTAAGATACATTCTTATAGGTAGTCCAGTTTCCAGGTGGAAAATAAACGGAGTCCTTTCTTGAAGCACTAAAAAAGTTACTTTGTACTTTTATAGTGCTTTTTATTTATTTTATTTTTAGCTATATTCTAAGTGGATTAGACTTTAATTAAGAATAGAGAGGTACGCGAATTTACTCTAAATCAACACTTTGCTACAGCTGATCATATATAAATTCACCACGAAAGTGTCAGTAATACTTCGCCTAGCATATATATGAAAGAAATTCGGTATGGAAGGTGGAACAAATTTGGTTTATAACCCGTATAGTGAAAAAGTTGAACAAGATTTTTCTCGTAGGATGATTGTCACCGGAATGTCGAGTCTTTCCGTAGCACCAAACACAGCGAGTATAAAATTAGAGGTAATTACTGAAAACGAATTACTTACTCAGGCACAAGAGGAAAATGCCTATGTAATGAACAGAGTCATCCAATCCCTCTTGGAAGTGGGCGTCTCCCGTGAAAACATTCAAACAACAGCTTATCATATACACCCTATGTACGATTATGTGGATGGCCAACAAGTGTTTAGAGCTTATCAGGTGAGAAATGGCGTGACTGTTATGATTCTAAACGTTGGTCAAGCCGGCACAATTATTGATATTGCAGTTAAAAATGGAGTGAATAGTGTTTCTGACATTCAATTTTCAGTTGCCAATTCACAACAATATTATCAAAAAGCCCTTAGCAATGCGTTACAAGCGGCAGTGGCAAAAGCACAAACAATGGCTGCAACGTTACAGGTAACGTTAGATCCTATCCCAATTAAAATAACAGAAAATTTCAAGGAAGAACCACAGACATTTAGTACATTCGCTGCCTTGGAAATAAGCCAAACGCCGATTGAACCCGGGAAAATTGTTATTGAAGCTAGAGTTGAGGCACAGTTTCGTTATTTAGAAGCTTGAAACTTATTAGTGATTCGTTTAGAACAAAATAGAAGCTTTAATTTTCCATACTATCAAAGGTGCTGGTTGTAGATTTACAAGAGACACCAGTCCCTTTGATTAATGTTATTATCCTTGTATCCATCAAAATATATCTAGCAGTCTCTAAAGCATTAGCACTGTATTCTTCATAATTCACAACATAATCAGCAAGTTCTTCTATGATATCATCTGTTTTATACAACGCCATTATAAACTCCTATTACCAAATGAAATATGTCCAGATAATTGCTACATTTATAACGACTATACTTGTAATAATTCCAATCGTGTATTGTTCTTTTTTAGTAAAGACCCCAGTTTCAAATGCATAAAACGTTGTAGGCGAATGGATGGGGAGAATCATGACACCCCCAATAATCATGACGACTAAAAATGCCAAAGCAGTTACAGATAATCCTAAAGTTTCAGCATAGTTAATAATAACGGGAAAAATGACAATCATTGATGTTGAAGGAACCACAAACATGAATCGTAATACAAAAACAAAAACTGCTATAAAAACAATTTTGGTAAAATCACTAGCCCCAAGAGGTAATAACCTTAATAGTTGTTCAGAAAGTACTTGTGCTGTTCCATTGGAATCAATGATCATGCCCAGTGAGAACGAAGCCCCAAGTAGTAAAAAATTCTCCCAATCGTATTCTCGTATCAAGTCATTGGTTACCCAGCCGATTTTTGGTAACGCGAAATATGCAACTAAGATCATTGGAGGAAGTATTAGAGGAACATAATCTTGACTAAGCGTTATCCAACATAAAATCATAAAAATAAATGGAATCATTGTCAGCCAAAATTTATTAGGTAAAACATGGTCGGGATCTATTTCTTTTGATAAAATCTTAGTTGCAGTTGCCATATCATCTGTTTGATTTTTAAAGTAAAACCATACTATAACACTAATAATAATCATGGAGAGCCAAAGGGGAGGTGCAATGCGTAAAAACCAGGCTAACCAACTTAAGTCGACGCGTGCATAGTCTTTTAATAGCTGGGCAGCTAGAATTGGAAATCCTCCACCAGTAAAAACTACCATGGTTGCTTTTTGATTCATCATACCGATCACATATAAACTAAACTTTCTAAAAAAACTATCTGCTCCAAATTCGTAATGAAGATTCAATTTTTCAACAAGTGGAAGCATAATTTTAAAACGCGCGACTGCTGAAGGTAGAATAATAGGCATAAATAGAATTAAAAGTGGTAAACCTATTAAAACACCTTTAGCTCCACCCTTACTAAATTTCAAAAGTATTTGTACAAATACTTTGTCTACGCCAGACTTTACTAAAGCTTGACTTACTATAGATAACATTAAAATAAAGTATAAAGCAGGTGATAAAAAGCCAACAAAAGCTTCCTCAGGGCGCTCTACTAGTTGAAATGCTAAAATGCATGCTAACAATAGAATACTAGATGCACCAGTAGGCATTGGAGCTGCAGTCCATAAATAGATGGCTAATGCTAGAAGTACCAATGTCCATTTTTGTTCATTCGAAAAATCATTCACCAATTCAGATTGCCAAGAAACGATAATAGCTGTAGCAAAGAGAAAGAAAAGAAGTAAAAGTACTTTATTTCGAACCATTTACCTCAAATCCTTTCTAGACTTTAGCATTCTTTCTATTTCTTCTCCAATTCAAGATTCCCGGAACAGAGAATGATAGGAATGCAATGATAAGCAACGTCAGCGGTAAAGGACTGCAGACAAAAATATTAAAGTTACCATTTGAAATTGTCATTGACTGTCTAAACGATTGCTCCATCATTCCTCCTAAAATAAATGCTAATATAAATGGAGGAGCAGGGAACGAGTATATCCTCATCAGGAATCCGATGATACCAAATACTAACAACATATATAAATCAAATACGTTAAAACTAATAGAATACACACCGACTAAACTAAACGTAATCACGAGTGAGATTAACAAAGGTCGTGGAATGCTTAAGATTTTGGCCAGATAAGGAATAAGTGGTAAGTTTAAAACTAATAAAAAAACATTACCTATATACATACTTGCAATAATGCCCCAGAAAATTTCTGGTCGGTCGGCCATAAGCAGTGGACCGGGTTGTACACCAAGAACTAAGAATGCTCCTAACATAACTGCAGTTGTACCAGATCCTGGTATTCCTAAACTCAGCAATGGGACAAAGGCACCACTCGTCGCTGCATTGTTCGAACTTTCTGGAGCAGCTAAACCTTTAATTGAGCCCTTGCCAAATTCCTCTGGATTTTTCGAAAGCTTTTTTTCAAAAATATAACTAATAAAGGAAGCGATCGTTGCACCTGCCCCTGGTAATACGCCAAGAATAAATCCTACAAAAGACTGTCTAGAGACTGGTCCGCTCATTTCTTTAAAATCTGCCTTCGATAATTTTAAACTCCCAAGCTTCTGACTATCACTTAGCGAGCGATTTTTTCGGTTTAAAACCAACATACAAACCTCTGCAATGGCAAATAAACCTAACGCAATGATGAGAAAATCGAACCCATCTAATAAATTAACATTGCCGAACGTAAATCGTTGCGTTCCTGTTTGTGGATCAATCCCAATTGTCACAACCATAAAACCTGTAACTGCAGAGATTAGTGCTTTTGTTGTTGATCCTTCTGACAAACTTGAAATCGCAGTTAATCCCATTAGCATTAGTGCAAAGTAAGCTGGAGGGCCAAATGAAATGGCAACACTTGATAAAGCTGGTGCAAGAAGCATTAATAATAGGACACTGACAGTACCACCTATAAAGGAAGATATTGCAGCAATTGCAAGTGCTTTACCTGCTTGACCCTTCTGAGCCATAGGGTAGCCATCAAAAGATGATGCAACAGTACCTGAAATGCCTGGTGCATTTAATAAAATGGATGATGTGGACCCACCAAATACAGCACCATAGTAGACACCTGCCATCATGACAAGTGCTGGAGCAGGATTCATCCCATAAGTTAGAGGAATCATGATGGCGATAGCACTGATCGGTCCAAGACCTGGCATCATTCCAATCAGTGTTCCGACAACAACGCCAATTAACACAAACATGATGCCTTCAAAACTTAAAGCGACCTGAAATCCGGATAGTAGACCTTGAAACGAATCCATGATATTTCTCCTCTCTCTATATAGGTAAGATTCCTTTTGGTAATACAATTCCTAAAGCGAAAACAAAAATGCAGTATAATATGACCGGGAATAATATGGACACAGCCAAGTTGGTTTTCCATTTCTCGTATCCTAAAAACCATGAACTAAAGAAAATAAATATAGCAGTCATGATAACAAAACCAATGAGTTCAAAAAATAAAATGTAAACAAATATCATTCCAAATACCGAAGCTAAAACAAGTACTTCTTTTTTTGGAATTGCTCTTTTGGCTTTCTCGGCGTCAGTTTCAATTGCTTTCGAGAAATACAAAAAAAACGATAATACGAGTAGGAACCAACCCAGTCCTTTCGGAATGACATCTGCATCAACAGCTGTATAAGGATACGAAGGTAATTGATAACTTAATATCAAATAAACAGCTGCCAATAAAAATAATATCAAACCAATTCGTTGATTCATCGTTTTTATCATGAATAACCCTCCCATCAATAGAGAAGATAAAACTATTCGAGTAACCAAATAGTTCTATCTCAAGATATATTAATTTCCAAGTCCTACTTCATCTAACAATGTTTGAATCTCTTCTTTTTCTTCATCCAAAAACTGTGTATATTCTTCATGATTCAAATACATTTCATTCCATCCATACTTTTTTCGAATTTCTGCAAATTCTTCCGAATCGCTAAGTTCTTGAAATTTTTCTTCGTAGTATTCAATTGCAGCCTGATCCATATTCGGTGGACCAAAAAATCCACGCCAGTTGACAAATGTCTCATCTATCCCTTGCTCAATAGCAGTTGGGAAGTCTGATAAAACGTCTCCTTCTAATCTTTCTTCCGCAGTAATACCTAGTACTTTTATGTTCCCAGCACGCACTTGTTCTACGGTTTCAGCTACACCCGTTGAGTAAACATCAACACTACCGTTCAATAATGACGTTAATGCACCACCATCTTGATCTGACACGTACTTCACCTTTTTTACATCTACTCCAGCAGCTTTGGCTATACGGATAAACTGGATGTGATCCATACTACCAGGTGCTGATGCACCAATCACGGTTACACTTTCTGGATCCTCTTTCATCGCAGCAAATAACTCATTTAAGTCGTTGTATTCACTGTCAGCATTCACGGCAAATGCTGCATAATCTGCAATCATATTTGATAGTGGAGTAAAGTCTTCATGGCCATAATCAGATTGTCCATTTAATGGAACAAACATAATTGGTGGTGAAGATACAAATAAATTGTAAGGGCTATCATCTTTTTTATGAATATAAGCCCATGCAATAGCACCACCGCCACCTTCTTTGTTGATCACAGCCATATTGGAATCAATAATTCCGGTTTCACCAAATGTTTTTACAACTTCACGTGCGGTAGTATCCCATCCACCACCTGCACCACCCGGAGCAACAACTTCGATTGATTGCGTTGGTTCAAATTTACCTCCGTCTTCACTATTAACGTTATCTTCACTGTTACTGTTGTTTGCGCTTTCATTACTGTCAACCGCATTATTCGAATTGCACGCAACTAATATGAATGCAGTGAAACAAATAAATAGTAATGTTCCTAATTGTTTCATAAAAAGACCCCCTGTTTGTGAAATTTGAGTGACAATGCCATCTCTTAAATGAAGTATAAAGTCTATCTTTCGTTATGTAACCGTTTACAATCTAAGTTCCATAAAGTTCTTTATTTTCTTTTTGTTCATAAAAACCACAAAAAATAACCTATATGAATATAGGTTATTTCATTTACGGTAATAATGACGCTCTGGACGGCCGACAATACCATAATCTAATTTTGCGTAACAGTAATCTACTGAAACTAAGTATTCCAAATAACGTCTAGCTGTGGTTCTGGATGCTCCCATTTGTTCACCCATTTTTTCAACAGATGTCCCTTTAGGAGTAATAACAAGTATGTCTTTCACTTTGTTGAGTGTTAAAGGATCAATGCCTTTTGCATATGTTTTATTTTCTACTTGAGCACTTTCGATGCCGAAATAGCGATCAATAAAGGATTGATCTATTTCATCTACTTCATCAAAAGATGCCTTTGCTTCTTGATATTGCAAAATTGTTGCCTGAAATCTTTCAAAAGTTGCTGGCTTTATAATAATTCCCCTTATTCCCATGCGAATTGCTTTTTCCATAAATTCTTTTTCAGTTGCAGCAGTAACAAGAATAATATCAATATTATTTTTGTGAAGCCGGATCTTTTCAATTAAATCAACACCCATTCCGTCCGGCATATAATTATCAAGTAAGATCAAATCAACATCATTGTTTTGAATAAATTTAACAGTATCCTCACAGCTTGTTACTTTGCCTACTAAAGTTGTGTCGGATACTTTTGCTATAAATTGTTCATGTATACCGGCTACCCGAAAATCATCTTCTGCAATTAAAATACGGAGCATTTAACAATATCCCCCCCTCTATTAACTAACAATTTTTGGTAAGTATACCGTAAAAATTGCACCGCCATTTTTGTCTTGGTTAATTTCAATGGAACCCTGCAATGAATCAACAGCGTTTTTTACAATAGGTAATCCATAACCCCTATTCTTTTTATCCTTTGTCGAGAAACCTTGCTCAAATAGCCTCTCCAATATATTATTATCAATGCCTTTACCACTATCTGCAACCTCTATTATAATATCCTGCCCAATATCTGTAATAAAAAAATTCACTTCTTTAACAGGCAATAGCGCAACTTCTTCAATGGCATTATCAAGTATGTTCCCAAGGATATGAATCACTTTGGAAATATCCATATGCTGAGGTAACTCAGACAAAGAACTGTTGTCATCAATACTTAATTTCACCTTTAATTCAGAGGCCTTACCTAATTTACCTAATAATATCGCTTGAACTTTCTTATCTTGAATTTGATCAAACATGTAACGTATTTGATGTTCATGATATCTATTCTCTGCTTGAATTAAATCAATTACTTCGTCATATTGACCTAACTGTAGTAAACCGGATATAGTGTATAACTTATTGTTATATTCGTGTGTCTGAGCTCTCAAACCCTCTGAATACTGCTGAATTTCTGAGAGCGTATTTAACATTTCCTCGAATTCAGTTTTATCTCTGAAACTTGAAACCACTCCAACAATTTTTTCGTCGTCTTTAATCAATGTCCTATTAACAAGTAAGACTTTATCCCCAATTAGTATCTGCTCATCTTTTGGAGCTTCACTTCCCAATGTAAGCATTTCCTTCATTTGTGAATTTGGAATTACTTCTTCAATGTGCTTATTTACACTTTTTTCGTCCAACTTTAATAGTTTTTGAGCTGAGTAATTCATGGAAGTGATTCTACCATCACTATCAATGGATACTATTCCTTCAACAATGGAAGATAAAATTGCTTCTCGGTCTCTATATAAAGCTGCTATTTCTCTTGGCTCAAGTCCCATAGTATCTTTTCGAATATTTCGAGCTAGAAATACACTGCCTATGATTCCTAGAACTAATATAATTAGTGAAAACCCTATTACTTCAAATATGTTACGAATAATCATTAATTGAATATCATCAATCATATAGCCTACAGAAACAATCCCTATAACCTCTCCTACCTCATTAAATATCGGTGCCTTTCCACGCAAACTTGGCCCAAGTGATCCTGCTGCTTCGGAGATATAGTATTCATTATTTATTAATGCTCGTTTGTTGTCTCCTCCCACCATTCTCTTTCCTATTTTATTTTCATCTGGATGGGAATACCGAATGCTCTCTTGGTTTCCAACTACTACAAATTCCGCATCTACTAGTGTGCGAAGGTTTTCCGCAATGGGCTGAACGACTAACGCAGGGTTTTCATTATCCATTGCCTCAATTACACTAGGCATAATGGAGACTGTTGTTGCTACCTCAAGTGCACGGACTCCAATGTTTTCTTTTGTATCCTGCATTTCCTTATAGCCCAGTATAAAGCTAATGGTAATGGTGATTCCTAATATAATTGTAATATTAAGTAGTATAATTTTTGTCTGAAGAGAGAGAGTTTGAAACATTGTATTCTCCTAAGTTTATTTTTCAGTGTAGCATAAAAAATTATTCAAATATATATGGACATTTTAAACCCTTCGCCGACATTAGTTTATTCGAAATTAAAATGTTGAGTGATGAGCAGTGTCTGTTGTAGTTCGATTCGAATTATTTGTAATCATTAGGATGTTAAATTGCTTTGTTACCCGGGGGTTTAGACGGTTATTCAATGAAGGCATGTTGAACTGTGGCACACTTATTAAATTTCTGGTGTATTTAATTAAATACCGATCGTCATGAATGAATGTATCAGAAAGACTCCACCTAGCATATATAGAAAAGAATTCGTTATGGAAGGTGGACTTTTTTTGATGTATAGCCTTTTAAAATGTACTTCCATTTAACTTTTCACAATAAATAACCAAAATATATATGGACATTTTAAGCCAAACCCTAATATAATAAAACAAATGAGTTTACTCGGAATTAGAATGTGGAGTGGGTGAATAATGTCTTTTGAAATAGGATTCGTATTAGTAGTCATCATTGGGATGTTAGTTTGCCTTGTGAAAGAAATAGCGAGGCCGGATTTTGTTGTCTTTTGTGCATTGGCAGTTTTATTGTTGAGTGGGGTATTGTCTCCAACTGATGCATTAAGAGGATTTTCCAATGAAGGCATGCTGACAGTGGCACTTCTGTTTATTGTTGCTGGAGCAGTAAAACAAAGTGGTGTATTAAATAGTCTTGTAACTAAATCGTTAGGTTCCGGTAAAAATCAGCGAACCTCGCTTATACAAATGATGGTTCCTATGTCAGCTCTGTCAGCCTTTTTAAATAACACACCAATCGTGGTAATGTTTACACCGGTCGTTCGAAAATGGTGTAAAGAGCGAAACATTTCACCATCAAAATTTTTAATCCCACTCTCCTATGCAACAATTTTCGGTGGAACATTGACGTTAATTGGTACATCAACGAATCTGGTTATTCACGGGTTCATGTTAGAACACGGGATGGAAGGTTTCTCCATGTTTCAACTCGCAATTGTTAGTCTGCCAGCGGGTTTGATCGGGATTATATATATGTCTACGATAGGATATAAGCTTTTACCTGATAGAAAAACTTCGGAAGAGTCTTTTGATGAAAGTTCCCGTGAATATTTATCTGAAGCATCAGTCGAAACAGACTCCCCGCTAAGTGGAAAGACAATCGAAGAAGCGGGATTAAAGAATTTAGAAGGACTATATCTGATTGAAGTAATTAGAAACGGAGACCGCATTGTTCCCGTTCCGTCATTTATGAAACTAAAAGCGAATGACCGATTAATTTTTACAGGG
This sequence comes from Salipaludibacillus neizhouensis, assembly GCF_002886185.1. Classification (GTDB taxonomy): domain Bacteria; phylum Bacillota; class Bacilli; order Bacillales; family Salisediminibacteriaceae; genus Salipaludibacillus; species Salipaludibacillus neizhouensis. The sequence goes on along the minus strand of NZ_KZ614147.1, from coordinate 34,572 downwards.
TTGTTATCAACAATTGTTGAATTGCAAAATATAAAAGGCTTAAGAGTAGAGACCGGAACAAGTTTGAAGTTAGAAAACCTGCAAAATGGAAGTGCTAAGTTAGTAGAAGCAGTCGTTTCCCATCAGTCATCTTTAATCCAACAGACCGCGATTGAAAGTAAATTCCGCAGTAACTATGATGCCGGTATTGTGGCTGTCCACAGGAACGACGAAAGAATAAATAACAAAGTGGGAGAAATTAAATTAAAAGCGGGAGATACACTGCTTTTATTAGCTAACAAGGATTTTAGCAATAGGTGGTCTAACTCAGGAGACTTTTATTTAGTTTCACCAATAGAAGACCCAGAAATAGTGAATCCTAAGAAATCTATTATTACCGTTATAACATTGCTTTTAATGATATCTCTTGCAGCATTTAGTATTTTACCAATGTTAAATGCTGCGGTCTTGGCTGTGACGATCCTCTTTTTAACGAAGACTGTCACTTTTGAAGGCGCTCGAAAATATATTCAGTTTGATGTCTTGCTGTTAATCGCGTGTGCGATAGGAATAGGAATTGCGCTAGAGGAAACAGGAGCAGCTACTTTACTTGCTAATCATTTTGTCCAGATTACGGAAGGGGCAGGAGTTTTAGGGGCGATTATCGCTGTTTACTTTCTAACGACTGTGTTTACTGAGATTATAACGAATAATGCTGCCGCAGTATTAATGTTTCCAATATCGCTTGCCATTGCAGACCAGCTGGCAGTGGATCCTATGGCATTTTTCGTGGCTATAGCCATAGCAGCATCAGCAAGCTTTTCGACGCCTATCGGCTATCAAACGAACTTGATTGTGTATGGACCTGGAGGCTATCGTTTTTCTGATTATCTGAAAGTAGGTATTCCCCTTAATATCATCTATTTAATTGTGACAGTAGTTATTATTAATTTTGTCTGGATTATATAGATCTGATATGAATGATTAATATTTTCCTAGAGTCCGAATCGTTGAGTAACTCTATAAAAGTGATAAGTTTATGAAAATAACTTTAATTAAAAAACTAGGTGATGGCTTTGTAAAAGCCGTTATCTAGTTTTTTGTAATTGAGTGAAGTTAAAATCAAATAGGACTGTAAAAAATAAAAACTTTTATTACAAAAGCTTTATCATCTGTCGTATCCTGTCGATATATAGAGTATAGACTGATAATTAATGGGGGATGCACGATGAAGAAGATTGGGACAAAATTGTTTTTAGGTTTTTTTGCGGTAATATTGCTATTTTACATTGGTATGGTGGTTATTAGTTATTTTCAAACGAGTATTCAAGGAACGACGGAGGAAGTAAGTGAGGCGTATACAGAACAATACCTTTCCTCTGAAATAAGAAGCATCTCCAGAGATAAATCTCGATACTTGTTACTGTATACTTTTCTCGGGGGCGAAGAATTCATTGGTATTTATGAACAATTAATGAGTGATCAAGAAGGATACTTCGATGAGTTGGAAAAATTTATGAATACGGAAGAGAAACAACAGCTTTTTGATAATATCCTCACTCAATTTACTGTAGTAGACGAGGCTTTTTCTAATGATGTCATCCCAACCGTGCAAGCAGGTGAAGAAGTAAATCTAGATACTTTAGGAGCGGCTGAAGAAGAGATTGTAACAAGTACTGCACGTATCATTGAAATTGCAGCAGAAGATGTTCAAGCGGCACAACAAAAACAAGCCAATCAATTTTCTGTCTCTCTATGGGTTTCGGTTATTGTATCACTTGTTTCTGTGATCGTTGGTATACTGATTGCTCTTTATATTGGTAGAAAAATTACCCGACCAATAAAAGAGATTCAAGCCTTTAGTACACAAATCGCTAACGGGGATTTAACAACCGAGCCTCTTGAAGTTAAATCGAAAGATGAAATTGGCCAATTGACGAACGATATGAATGTTATGAGAGAAAGTATCCGAAACCTCATTATTCAGACTTCAAAGATTTCTGAAAGTGTTTCTGCTTCTAGTGAAGAATTGTCTGCATCTTCAAAGGAAATGTTACAAGGAAGTGAGCAAGTTTCTGCGACATCTCAAGAAATAGCGTCGGGAGCAAGTGCTCAAGCAACGAATACTGCAGAAACATTAGATATTGTTCAACAAGTATCCGCGGATATGGCTAGCATGAATGAAGAATTAAAGGTCATGGAAAAAGCATCCAAAGATACGGAATTATCCTCTAAGAAGGGAGAAGAAAGAGTGAAAGACTCTATTTCTCAGATGAAGCGTATCAGAGAAAAAGTAATTGCTACAGCAGGAACAATCGAAGGCTTAGGTGCAAAATCAGATAGTATTACCGAGATTGTTCAAGCGATCGAGAATCTTTCTTCACAAACAAATTTATTGGCGCTTAATGCAGCAATAGAAGCAGCACGAGCAGGTGAACACGGAAAAGGTTTTGCGGTGGTGGCAGATGAGGTTAGAAAACTGGCGGAAGACACTACCAATTCAACGCAAGAAATTAAAGAAATTATTCAAGCCGTTCAAAATGAATCAAAGCAAGCAACGATAGATATGAAAGAAGTTGTTACGGAAGTAAAGCAAGGGGAGACTGTCATTGAGGGAAGCGGTCAATCATTTACTGATATTGCGGACAATATTAAACAATTAACAGAAAGAATAGTTGCGATTTCATCCTCTACAAATAGTATCAATGAAAGAAGTAACCGTGCTTTGGAATATGTAGAGAACATTGCCAGTGTAACGGAACAATCTTCAGCTGGTACAGAAGAATTGTCTGCTACGATGGAACAACAAAGTGCAGCGATGCAAGAAATGAATAATATGGCTACTGATCTTTCTAAAATGGCAGAACAATTAACAGCACAAATCTCAGCATTTAAATATGAGAAATAATTGTTCGGTGGTTTATAAGTGTGGCCGACGCGAATAGTTCTATTTCTAGTGAAGTCTGATGTTTATCTGTTTTTCAGAGTGGGAAAAGAATTACTATCTCACTATTTGAAAGGGGTTATGGAATCATGGAACTGCATCATACGTTAACGAAAAGAAATAATGGACTAAGTTCCGCCCAGGAAGTTCATTATAGTAGAGATTTTAAAAAGGCAGAGAAAGCTGCCCGATCCGGAAACAGTAAATAATCGGTTAACTAGATTGAAAGATACATGAATGATGAAGGGTACTGGAAAAGTGAAGGTTTATTTTTCCAGTGCCCTTTTTATCAAGTTAATTTATAAAACTATCGGTTTTCAAGGCTGAGCGGTAAGTCCTCCAAACAACCTCCCATACTAATAAAACAACAAAGTACATATAAAAGAGGCCATGTATTTTCAATTAATGACTGGATGAAACAGGGAATAAACCTAAATTATGTTTGACTTTTCTGAACAATTCTATATACTGAGGGTAATCGAATAGAAATAACTAGGGGAGCCCAATAAGTTGGGCTGAGAAGGAAACACGATAAAGTTTCCTGACTCTTTGGACCTGATCTGGATCATACCAGCGTAGGGAAGTTAGAATTACTATCATTGCGAATTAACTTCTGCATGCATATTAGCCGGGTCCACCATTTTATAATGGGCCCGGCTTTTTCATGTATATTTATAAACTTTTCCGCATGGTGTGGTCTGTGTCTGGTCCTCTATTTTTTTAAAAAAGGGAGAGATTTAGATGTCGACTGCATCATTCAACGAAGAAAATATTTCTATTATGTCTAATTTTTCAAACAGTAAAAAGGTTTATGTGACTGGTTCTAAATCCGATTTGAAGGTTCCGATGCGTGAGATTGAATTAAGTCCAACGACAGGGACTTTTGGGGAAGAAGAAAATGCACCAGTACGTGTTTATGACACAAGTGGTCCTTATACGGATCCGAGTCATACTGTAGACATAACGAAAGGCATACCTGCCGTTCGAAGTTCTTGGATTAAAGAGCGTGGTGATGTGGAGGAGTATGAAATTCGTAAAATTAAACCTGAAGATAATGGCTATAAAGATGTTAATGATCCAAGGGCCACGCAAAAAGTATTCCCTGGTTTAAAAAGAAACGTATTACGTGCAAAACAAGGAGAAAATGTCTCGCAGCTTCACTACGCGAGACAAGGAATTATCACTTCCGAAATGGAATTTATCGCGATAAGAGAAAATGTAAATGCAGAGTTTGTCCGCGAGGAAGTTGCTTTAGGGCGTGCAATTATTCCTGCTAACATCAATCATCCGGAAATTGAACCAATGATTATTGGTCGTAATTTTCACGTCAAAATTAATGCCAATATTGGAAATTCAGCTGTTTCCTCCTCTATAGAAAAAGAAGTAGAAAAGATGACGTGGGCCACTCGTTGGGGCGCTGATAATATAATGGATTTATCAACTGGAAAAGACATTCATACAACGAGAGAATGGATTATTCGCAATTCAGCGGTTCCTGTTGGAACAGTACCTATTTATCAGGCGTTAGAAAAAGTAGATGGGGTCGCCGAGGACCTTACTTGGGAAGTGTATCGCGATACATTGATTGAGCAAGCTGAGCAAGGAGTCGATTATTTCACGATCCATGCAGGTGTTCTATTACGCTACATTCCTCTGACCGTCAAACGATTGACCGGAATTGTCTCTCGTGGTGGCTCGATTATGGCCCAATGGTGTTTGCACCATCATCAAGAAAGTTTTTTATACACTCATTTTGAAGAGATCTGTGAAATTATGAAAGCTTATGATATCTCCTTTTCATTAGGTGATGGCTTACGACCGGGGTCAATTGCGGACGCAAACGATGAAGCGCAATTCGCAGAGTTAGATACGCTTGGTGAATTGACAAAGGTGGCTTGGAAACACGATGTCCAGGTGATGGTGGAAGGACCAGGCCATGTGCCAATGCATCTGATTAAAGAAAATATGGAGAAGCAATTGGAAGTTTGTGAAGAAGCTCCCTTTTATACACTTGGACCGTTAACAACAGATATTGCACCAGGTTATGATCACATTACCTCTGCGATCGGAGCGGCAATGATTGGCTGGTATGGGACAGCAATGCTTTGTTATGTCACCCCAAAAGAGCACTTAGGTTTACCGAATAAGGATGATGTTCGCGAAGGGGTCATTACGTACAAAATTGCCGCACATGCTGCTGATTTAGCCAAAGGACATCCGGGAGCACAAAAAAGAGATGATGCTTTGTCAAAAGCTCGTTTTGAGTTCCGTTGGAAAGATCAATTTAATCTTGCTTTAGACCCTGAAAGAGCGATTGAGTACCATGATGAAACGCTACCTGCTGAAGGGGCAAAAATCGCTCATTTTTGTTCGATGTGCGGACCAAAGTTTTGCAGCATGAGAATTTCTCAAGACATTCGTAATTATGCGAAAGAGAATGAATTGTTTACAAAAGAAGACATTGAAAAAGGCATGAAAGACAAAGCAGAGGAATTTAAAAAATCCGGTGGTAGGGTTTACCAGTAAGACGAAGGAGGTTCGTTATGCAGGCGAAAGTCGAAAAGATTGAAGAAGAAATTAAACAATCGAAAACGCAACTGGCCTTTTTAGAGTCAAGCTTAAAAGATATTCAAGAAAACTGTAACCATGAGTATAAGAATGGACCGTTATATAAAGAATGTGTTCAGTGTAACAAAGTGGAAGTTTTATATTACTAGACGTAAAAGAACTGACCTGAGTACAGGTCAGTTTTTTCTATTCATTGCCCGATTGTTTCGGCTTTGAAATAAAGTTCGATAATTCATTAAAATTTTGATAAAAAGTTGATATGTAGGATTTTTCTTGTTCAGCAAACGGGCCAGATTGTTGTGCGAAATGTTTCTAGTTTAAATGGATGATGGTAACATCAATTCGGTAAAGGCTAGGCAATTCCTTATGGAATTGAAGGATTATATCGAAGAATCAAATGATGGGGTAACGCCCGGAAGGGTTCTCTCTAAGTCGAGTAGCACTTGAATTAGTAAGACTGATAGTGTTATAAGCTCGGTGAAAAGGCATAAGAATTTACCGTAACAGTTCCGGCTGACGAAAACCTACTCGCGGGAGTGGTGTAAATCATGATGCTTGAGTTGAATGAATACGGTGAGAATGCAAAGAAACCTATAAGTAAAGGTTAAGCTGACGAACTTCTGAATATACGGGTCTAGACTGGCAATACACAGAAATGTGTATATCACTAAGGGTGAAGTTAGCAGTGGATGAGTAAGACTAGCAATTATGAAAATCCATGATATGTTACAGGCATATAAACGCTAACAGGCTTACAGGAAGCACCTAAGTTCATTCCATAATAGATATAATTCGTGGAGGACTTACTTCTTAAGAAGCGTTGAAAGGGAAAATAATAGTGAAAATAGCTATTATATAACTTTTCTTTATATCAGTGAAAGTGGTGGTACAGTACCAATGAAATGTCTAATCAACATGGAGGGATAGCCACTAGACTAATGAAGAATCATTCAACCATGTAAGGCAGTTCTTTATCGATTAATAAGGTTCTCGTAAGACTAAAAGAGGTTCAACTCCCAAGGGAGTTTACCGACTTGTTGAAACGTAAGAAACTGAGACACACGGAGTATTATAATATGCAACACTGTTTAGATAATCTTTACTCTCAAAGTGTCGATGGTCACAATTTCTATGACTTAATGAACGTGATTCGTTCGAATGAAAATATACGTCTTGCCTATCGAAATATCAAGAGAAACACTGGAAGTAAAACCGCAGGTTCAAATAAAATGACGATTGAGGATATCAAACATTTGTCGGTAGAAGAAGTCATTGGTAAAGTTCAGAACATGCTTCAATCGTACAAGCCAGAAAAAGTCAGACGGGTTTTCATTCCTAAAGCGAATGGAAAAACCAGACCTTTAGGAATCCCAACGATTTGGGATAGAATTCTTCAACAGTGTATGTTACAAGTTTTAGAGCCCATTTGTGAAGCGAGATTCTATAAACACAGTTATGGTTTTAGACCGAATCGAAGCACCCATCACGCCAAAGCGAGATTGGAATCACTCATAAATTTAAGTGGACTCTATCACTGTATAGATGTAGATATTAAAGGTTTCTTTGATAATGTTAACCACAGTAAATTACTTAAACAAATGTGGTCGTTAGGCATAAAAGATAAGACCGTGCTCTCGATTACATCAAAACTCTTGAAGGCTGAGATTGAAGGAGAAGGAGTTCCAACGAAGGGAACTCCGCAAGGTGGCATCTTATCTCCTCTCTTATCCAATATTGTGCTCAACGAATTAGATTGGTGGGTGAGTAATCAGTGGGAATCATTTAAAAGCCATTATCCATACAAATATACAGGAGGTAAAACACAAGCATTGAAGAAATCAAACCTAAAAGAATGTTATATCGTCCGCTATGCGGATGATTTCAAGGTCTTATGTCGTACACGTTCTCAAGCTGTTCGAATGAATTACGCCATAAAGGACTTTCTCTATACAAGATTAAATCTTGAGACAAGTGAAGAAAAGTCTAGGGTTATAAACTTAAAGAAAAATTCGTCAGAATTTCTTGGATTTACATTCCGAGTTGTAAGGAAAGGTAAAACAAGAAAGGGCTATATAGCTCATTCCAATATGTCGAAAAAAGCAAAAACGAATGCCAAAACCAAAATAAAGGACTGTATAAAGTCCATTCACAAGAATCCTTGTGCTGAAACGGTCTGGCATTTCAATACCGTGGTAATGGGTATACAAAATTATTACGCTGCGGCGACCCAAATCACAAATAATCTGAACGAGTTGAACTTCCATCTTCGCAAGACATTATATAATCGGTTAAAAGACCTTAGAAAAGAAGCCAAGTTTAAGGATATGACCAGTACGTTACAGAAACGCTATAAAGGATATGGACCACAATTCTATAAGATACAGGACATGGTATTTGTCCCCATCTATGCCCAACGGCATAAAATGAATTTGTGTTTTTCGCAAGATACCTGTAACTTTACTGCCGTTGGCAGAACAAAGATACACCAAAACCTAAAAATGATTCAGAAAAACGTACTTCATCATGTAATGACAAACTTTATTCCAAATCGAACGATTGAATACAATGATAATCGCATTAGTAAGTTTATTGCCCAAAATGGCAGATGTGCGGTAACAGGGTGGAGCTTGGTGTTTCGGATTGGCATTGTCATCATAAAGAACCTTATCATCTCACAAAAGATGATCGGTTTTCGAATCTAATCGTGCTATATCAACCTATTCACCGACTTGTCCATTTAAAGGATAAGCTTAAAATTAAAGCTACACTTCAGTTGTTACACCTGAACCATAAACAAAAGAAATGATTAACGAACTTCGTAGACAATGCAAACTTCAAGCAATCTAAGATTGGAACCACAAAAAGCTTCATTAAACATAGGAAAGAATGAATTGGATTAGTTGGCGCCCCGTACGCAATGAAAGTTGCACATACGGTGCAAACAGGGGGAAAAGGGAGCGATAACTTCAAACCCTTACCTATCTGTATGAAGAACGGGGTAGCTTTTTTCAATAAGGCTTTGCAATGACCTTTAACAATCAGGTGCTATTCTGTAAGAAGAATTGCGCCTTTTTTTTGTGTGTAAGGCAATTATGAATACTATCGTTAATTTCCTGACCTTACTGCGATCTACATTAATTCAAATATTAGTAACACGTCAAAAATCCCCCCTTTTATAAAGGGTATTACCACTACTATCCCAAAATATCAAAGCGAAACAATGAATGTCTCCTTCGACTATTAGAGATAGTGTAGTAAGATGTAATCTATTTTCTTTTTCTATTATGAATACTGTAAAATTTTGGGTAATATTGTGATTGGCGTTTTGCAGATTTGTTTTATTAGTCATATTGTCAAGGATTATGGGGGAAAATATTAAGTGTACATACGAGTTATAATCGGGAGTATAGCTGCCGAATTAACATTAAGAACAGAACTAAATGGGCGTGAAAAATAGACAGTTATGTCGTATCACTTTCGCCTTAGCTTAGTGATAATAGGTATCACAACCAAAAAATATCTTCTAAATAAAGGTGTGTGGATGATGATGAATAAGGATGTATTAGTGTGTCTACGCTATTATAAAAATGCAGAGAATCTAATTAAAAAGGGAACCTTACTTGCTAAAGCTTATGGTGGTACTTGTTATTTATTAACTTTCTATGATGAAACCGATAATCAAAGAACATTTGAACGTACTTCTCAAGAGGAAATTATCAAAGATTGGGAACGTACGTGCGGAGTAAAAAGAATAGAAGAACCGTTAAAAGGAAGAAAATTAAGTACGATTATATCCTTAATAGCCGAAGAGTATCAGTGTAATCATGTCATGATTAGACAGCCAATACAAAGTAAATGGGATATGTTTATACACGGATCAGTCGTAAATGAATTATTAGAGAAACTCACGAATGTAGATGTGACAATCATTGAAGTAAATCGTAAAAATATGGTTGAAGAGTCAGAGTACCAAAGTGGAATTCATGCTTTCCTATCACAAAACGAAGAAGGGTATTATTTAACGTATCAAAATTCATCTGAGTCTGTGATGGAAGGGATTTTCTTTCCTAACCAAAAAACTGATTTTGAAACTGGAATATTTAAATCCATTGACAAAGATAACATCCATCTTATTAACATTTGTGAAGGAAAGGTCGATGATGTTCAGAGTAATGCAATAAAGAAAATAGTGAAATAATGACTTGAAATACTTCTGTAAGGTGCTAATTCGTTGCATTCTCTTCATCATTTTTCTTGGATGACATTATACGAAGAATTATTCCCGTAATGCAGTATCGATAGTGGAAATCTTTCACTTCCCTGGAAACTTTGAAGGAGTTTCACACAAGAAGAAAGTGCTATAGAATATACATTGACAAAATTAATGTATAAGAGTAAATTACGCTTAGTAGTATCATAAAAAATAAATACCTTTTAATCGCTGAATTTGTGTAAAAACAAAGCGGAGGAACCAATTTATTGATAAATAGCAATACTATTTATCTTGGGGTGAATCTTAAAAGATGGGGTACTCTCAGCCCCTAACCCGACAGCTAACTTCGTAAGCGTTTTATAAGAGGGAAAGGTCTATTTCGAAGACCCTTCTTTAAGAATGGTCTTTTTTCATGTGGTTAAAAGGAGATGAACATCGTGGCAAAGAGAAAACAGTTTGCTGTCATCGGGCTTGGACGGTTTGGAGGCAGTGTATGTGAAGAACTTGTAAAGCAAGGTAATGAAGTGCTTGGAATCGATAAGGATGAACACAGAGTAAATGAATATTCAAATATTGCGACACACACTTTGGTTGCCGATTCAACGGATGAAGCAACACTCCGATCTTTAGGTATTGGAAATTTTGAAACCGTCTTTGTTTCGATCGGAGATGACATTCAAGCGAGTATTCTGACCACTCTATTGTTAAAGGAGTTAGGAATTAAAAATATCTGTGTCAAGGCAAAAAATATTTACCATCATAAGGTGCTCGAAAAAATTGGGGCAGATGATATTGTTCACCCAGAAAAAGATATGGGGAAAAGAGTGGCGCAAAAATATTCCGATAAGAATGTTATCGATTTTATCGAATTATCGGATGATTATAGCATCATGGAATTAGTTGCTACCTCAAAACTTGATGGAAAGACACTCGTTGAGTTAGATATTAGAGCAAGGTATGGTATTACCATATTAGCCATAAAAAAAGCCGAAGAAATTAATGTTTCACCTGAGCCTGGTTACCGAATAACAAAGGGCGAATTGCTCATTGTTATCGGTCATAATAGAGAAATTAAAAAATTTGAAGAGAAGGCGATGTAGTTTTGAAAATAGTAGCGAATAAAGTCTAATTGCAAATGAGAGGGAAAATATGTTTAAATCCAATAAATTTAATTTAATTAAATTATCATCTGTCCAGATGATCGTGATTTTTTATTTTTCGGCTGTTTTATTATCTACTATTCTAATCAGTTTACCAATTGCTCGAAAACCAGATGTAGAATGGACGTTTATTGATGCTCTATTTACCGCGGTCAGTGCAGTTAGTGTCACGGGACTAACGGTTGTTTCCACAGCAGACACTTTTAGTGTTCTAGGAGTTTTTATTTTAGCTTTTATTCTTCAATTTGGTGGAATTGGGATCATGACGCTAGGAACGTTTATTTGGGTGCTTTTTAAACGAAAAATTGGTGTTCGCGAACGACAATTGATTATGACGGATCAAAACAGAGATACTTTCTCAGGGTTAGTAAAACTGATGTTACAAATTTTAAAGTTATTTTTAATTATTGAGGCAATTGGTACGGTTCTTCTTGGAGTTTATTTTTTGAATTACTTTCCAACTTGGCAAGAGGCATTCTTACAAGGTTTTTTTGGGTCGATAAGTGCAGCAACCAATGCAGGATTTGATATAACAGGAGAATCATTGGTTCCTTTTGCAAAAGACTACTATGTACAAACGATAAATATAGTCCTATTAATTTTTGGGGCTATCGGTTTCCCTGTATTACTTGAAGTGAAAGAAATGTTTTCTCATAAAAAGGAGAATGGAAGGTTTCGTTTTTCATTATTTACTAAAATCACAACGATCACCTTCTTCATATTGATGATTATTGGTACCCTTTTAATTTATTATTTTGATAAAGATCATTTCTTTGCTGGTAAACCCTGGCATGAAACGTTTTTTTATGCCTTATTTCAGTCAGTCACAACGAGAAATGGCGGATTAGCCACTATGGACGTGAGTGAATTTACCGTTTCAACACAAATGGTGCAAAGTGCATTAATGTTTATCGGTGCTTCTCCGAGTAGTGTAGGTGGAGGAATTCGAACAACAACCTTTGCGATTGCGATTTTAGCGATATTTTCCTTCGCTAGAGGGAAACAATCAGTAAAAGTATTTAAAAGAGAATTAGACGTTGATGATATTACAAAGTCCTTTGTTGTTATCTCAGTGGCGGTTATGCTTTGGGGCTCAGCTATTATTTTATTAGCGAGTATTGAACCGTTTCCATTGATCGATATAATCTATGAAGTAAGTTCTGCTTTTGGAACTACAGGTTTATCTATGGGGATTACACCTGAACTCAGTACCCCAGGTAAAGTAATCATTATTTTTCTAATGTTTATTGGAAGGATAGGGATTTTCTCTTTCTTGTTTATTATTCGAGGGAAGACCTATGTTGATCCATATCATTATCCAAAAGAGAAAGTTATTATTGGCTAATTCGTATGTATTCCTTGATTGGTTGAAGCTAAGTGGCAAGAGGATTAGTAGTTGAATAAGGCTTGAATTTTCTTGACTAACTTCTGCAAGAGCTAGAATTACATTACTTAAATTATAGTTATTTCAGGAGGTTGCAAGGGGTTTTTACTTTATTGTCTTCCTAAAGCTGTGATTATATTATAAAGACATAAAAAGAAATATAATATTCTTCTTCTGCAATCAGGCGCAAATCTTTTATAAGAATTGCGCCCTTTCTTTGTGTATAGGGCCAGATGGTTGCAGAGTAGTTCCTAAGATTTTGAAAATGAATTAAGAAATTTATGTTAAAGTGTTAATAGAATATGTAACCTATTGTGAAACACTTCGCTTAAACTAACTCTAACCCGTTAGTTGTACAAGCCTTCAACCCCATTATAATTGCTATTGGGGGGGGAGTTTGAAGAGTTTGATGTTTATATTGAAGACATGGAAGGCAATGTGATAATTGACGAAACATTTAAATCTCCATCTAACGGATTTATCGATTTATGGTTGGCAAGCGATAAAACATATCGAGCTAAAATTAAGCATGAAGGAAAAATATCTGAATTAGAATTATCTACTTTGGAGGGCGAAAACACTTGCATTACAACTATGCAGTTGATGTAGAAACAATAAGAAAGATTTGAAAGTCGATTATATATCGTTTTTTTTGTTCAACATTGATTTAAAATACTCAATGGGGGGTATACCAGGAGAGAAGTTAATGAGGAAAATGGGAGGAAATGTAGCAATGAAAAAAAATAAATTAATAATAGGGATGCTTGCTTTAATTACAGCTCTGGTTTTAACGGCTTGTGGTGGAAATGAAGAAACTACTCCAAATGATGATGCCAATACTGGTACTGAAAATGCTAATGAAGAAGGAACAGAATCAAAGGGAAATATGGATGAAGAAGATTCTAATTCTATGGAAGAAATGGATCATACAGGAATGGATCATTCCAGTTCGGGTGAAGTTCCAGAAGGATTGGTGGAGGCTGGAAATCCTACATATCCAGTTGGTAGTGAAGCAACGATAAATGCGGACCATATGGAAGGTATGGATGGTGCAGTAGCAACTATAACTGGTGCATTTGATACTACTGTATATATGGTTTCATATACACCGACAACAGGCGGTGATCCAGTGGAAGATCACAAATGGGTAATTCACGAAGAACTTGAAGACGCTGGTGAAGAACCTTTTAAATCAGGAGATGAAGTTGTATTAAATGCGGACCATATGGAAGGAATGGATGGAGCAACGGCTACTATTGATTCAGCTGAACAAACAACAGTATATATGGTGAGTTATACGGATACGGAAACTGATCAAGAAGTAACAGATCATAAATGGGTAACAGAAAGCGAACTTTCACCAGTCGAATAAATTATTAGAAACAATTTAACTTAGTAAATAAAAAGATCCCTTCACTAATGGTGTGAAGGGATTTCTTATTGTTATTCGTGGCTAGCTATTAATTCGAAAAGTTATTCTTCCTTTTTCTAATGGGAAAAATTTTGGAGTAATAGATTTGAGATTGGATTATGTTTTAAAGTGTAGTTGAGATTGTGAAGATTTTCACTTAAACTATGTGGCGCGTTAGTGCAAGAAGCTAGTTAATTCCTATCGATTATATCTGCAACAATCAGGCGCAAATCTGTAATATGAGTTGCGGCATTTCTTGTGTATAGGGGCAGATGATTGAAGAGCTTCCTAATATTTTGAAAATGAATTACTAACACAACATTGAAACTTTTATTAGAAATTATAAGAACCAAGCAAGGAATAAAACAGGTTTCGGCGAAGACAACAACTAATAATATAGCCTCTGAAAATAGTCTTAGAGAAAAACGGCTTTAAGTACATAAAAGCAAGTGATGAAGAATTTATAATGAATGGACAAAAGGTAAAATTTGTTTATTACCTGCTGACTAATTAAAATCTTCTTCTACAAAAAGGTGCAAGAGTTTAAAAATGAGGTTGCTGCGGCTATATTCTTTATTTAGAGATGGGAGATAAAGAAATGAATTTATTTAGTCAGACATTCAAAATAGAAGAAATTCGGATATTCACCACAAATAGGACAATTAGTATCTATGATGAATTATGCAAGATTAACGACATTAAATGCGGTTACAGGATTAAACGTTGAACAGTTGGATTATTTGCCTAATAAGGAAGGTAATTCAATCGGTGCATTACTGTTACATATGGCAGCTGTTGAATTTGGATTTCAAATCGAGCTGTTCGATAAGAGAAAGCCCAATAAACAAGAAAGTGAAGAATGGGGGGCTGCCTATCAACTTGGTGATTTAGGCAGAAACCAGATTAAAGGTAAACCTCTTGAGTTCTATATTGAGAAATTAGAAAAGGTTCGCAATAGAACTTTAGGAGAGTTCAAAAAAAGAAATGATGAATGGTTATATGAAGAAGCGATTTGGGATAATAATTTATCCAATAATTATTTTATATGGTTCCATACCTTTGAAGATGAAATTAACCACCGAGGTCAGATGAAAATTATACGAAAAATGTTACCCGATAAATAAAAATTCTTCTTCAACAAACCGGTACCGTTAGTTCAACAAGCAAGCTGCTTTTAGTACCTAATTCCTTTCGATTCTATCTGCAACAATCAGGCGCAATTCTGTAATAAGGATTGCGCCCTTTCTTTGTTAATAGGGCCAGATTGTATAAGAAGTAGGTTCTTTAAAATTTGAAATTATATTGGAGAATTTTGTTAATATGATATTGGGAAACCTTGGATTTTTTTCACGTAAACTAACTGGCAGGGTAGGAAAAAGGAAAATTTAGAGTACCGAGAAGTAACTGAATAAATAATTTTAGTATTATTCTCTAGGATTACCTGTTGGTTAATAGGAGAATCTATAGTTAGCGAAACTTTCACATGAAATTTTAGTTATAGATAGGGGAGAAGTAGATGGAGTCAATATGGATAGAATATGCTTGGGCATTGTTAATTCTAATTGGATTGGAAGGATTGTTATCGGCTGACAATGCCCTTGTAATAGCAGTTATAGCCAAGCATCTACCCGAAGAACAGAAAAAAAGAGCTATAAATTACGGAATCATTATGGCCTTTGCTTTCAGGTTTGCTGCACTTTTTGCAATTTCTTTTATTGCGGACGTCTGGCAGATACAGGCGATAGGAGCTGCTTACCTTCTTTACCTAGGATTAAAGCATGTCATTCAGGCACGGTTGGGGAAAAAAAACAAGAAGATTCATATTGACGTCGAAAAGGAATCCGCCGGTAAAGGTTTCTGGCCCACAGTAGGGAAGATTGCATTAGCTGACCTCGCTTTTGCAATTGATTCTATTCTAGCTGCGGTTGCTCTTGCCCTTGGTCTTCCAGAATCACCGCTAGAGGATTTCGGTGGTATGGATGGAGGGCAGTTTATTATTGTTCTTCTTGGAGGTATTGCTGGCCTTGTCTTGATTAAGTTTGCAGCAACCTGGTTTGTGCAGCTTCTTAAAAAACGTCCAGCATTGGATACAACAGCATATGCAATTGTTGCCTGGGTCGGTGTCAAACTGGCTGTAATTACCCTTGCCCATGAGGATATTGGTGTCTTAGATCATCATTTTCCTCACAGTACCGCTTGGACACTGATCTTCTATGGAGTATTAGTCGGTATTGTCCTATTCGGTTGGTTTGCACCTGGCAATAAGTCTTTACAAAAAGATAAATCCTAAAAGTTAACATACTCATTTAACGGAGAGCGATTGCAGAACAAGCAGCAGTCGCTTTTTTACTATTGGGCAGTTATGTTGAAGAAGGATTTAATATTAGTTTTGAAGAATTTTCAATGTATGAGGATTAAATGGAGGATGAATTTATGAGAAAAAGCAAACCAGTTGATGAATTAACCATTGAGGACTTAAAAGAAAACCCTATATGGGAATGGGCATTCGATGAAGAAGAAAATGAAGAACAAGACGAGACGTGGGTAAGACCATCTGAAACAAAGAACTTTACAGAAGAGTTAAACGGTTCAATTGTATTAGGAGAATTAACCACAAATAATGGTGATAAATTTCCAATGATGTGTAGTCTTGATATTGAAGACGACGAGGTATCAATTAGTTCAGTTGTTTTTTATAGCGATAAACAAGACGAATATTATGCCTTAGAAGATATGGTTAAAAAAATTGATTTGCCTTTATCTATTAACATTAGTCTTACAATCAATGGAAAGTCACAATCTTTGAGATTTTCTGCGAACAAAGTGGACATTTATAAAAATGATATAAAAACAAATCTGAATTAATTTCTTATTCAGCTAACGGGTGCGTTCGTATTATAAGGTTAACCAGATTTTACTGGTTGATCTTTTTTTGATAGGACCTATTATATCAGTAGCCAGGGTAGGACGAACGGGTGCGTGGGACAATTGATCCCGTCAACTAAACTGTCCACCCCCTACTCATAGAAACATGTTTGAGGCTGGTTGGGACAATGATCCCGAATAACAAGCGAAGCTATGATACTAGGAGATGGTTATAGGGGTACTGGTAAGTAAACAGGAGAGGAAGAGATAGAATGAATCCAGTAATTGGTCTGGATGTTTCAAAAGGAGAAAGTGAAGTACAAGCCTTTTTAGATAATAGAAAACCTTATAAAAAAAGCTTTAGTGTATTGCACAACAATAATGGTTTAGAGAATTTACTTCGTTTTTTGATAGAAGTGGAGGGTGAAACTGGGGTTAGACCCACAGTAATATTTGAATCCACAGGTCATTATCACACATCACTTGTTCAGTTCTTAGAGGAGAATGATTACCTCTACATTATGGTCAATCCGTTACTATCTTATCAAGCAAAAAAATCAAGTTTACGGAAGGTAAAGACCGATGCGATAGATGCTTATAATTTATGTGAGCTTTTCGTATAA
>NZ_KZ614147.1:0-17415 GCF_002886185.1 Salipaludibacillus neizhouensis | reverse complement strand
AGCTCATCGCAATCCATTTAAAAACACTCTGTACCAGAGCCATTTGATTAGTCTTCAAATGTATATTCAAATGCTTCTCCAGTACCAAGAGCATCTTTCAAAGTTAGATGACCAAATAGATGCCCTGGCAGAAGAAATAGAAGAATATAAGATTAGACAATCGATCCCTGGAATAGGAGGGAAAATCGCGGCAACGATAATTTCCGAAATCGGAGAGATCGAACGGTTTAATCATCCTAAAAAACTAGTGGTCTTCTCTGGTATTGATCCGAGCGTTCATTCATCTGGTAAGTTCACAGCAACAATTAATCGGATTAGCAAGAGAGGATCCAGTCGATTGCGTCATGCCTTATATATGGGAGCCCTCTGTGGGATTCGTAGTTCTCGCAATAAACGGCTTAGAGAGTTTTATGATCGCAAACGAGAAGAAGGAAAACCCTTCAAAGTAGCTATGATTGCTTGTACTAATAAGCTGGTTCATTGGATTTTCATTCTTTTGAAAAGAAAAGAGACTTTCCTAGATTTAGCTTAAGGGATATAATTAAGTAATTAATCCAAAACCTTCCAATAAGATAAAGGAAGGTTATTTGGCATGTTTATTTTTAGTATATCATTTTGTTTTAAAAATTTTTATAGAAAAATATTGACTTCTATTAGCTGGTTTAGTTTAATAAACCGAATGACACCTTATTCCACTAACGAGGCAGGATAATTGAATAAGAAGAATGGGTAAAGATAAAACTTAATGCGAGAGTTCAATAGAAATGAGGGAACTTTGTTGAAGCAAGTAAAGTTAATTGTAACAACATCAAGTTTGGTAATTTTAATTATAGGTCTAATCTTAATATTTAATTTTGCAAGTCGTAGTGAAAGACCAATATTGGCTATATTATTAGGGGCATCTATAATTATTTGCCAACAGATAACTTTGAAAATTTTAAAGAATAAGTTTAATAAACGATATTGAACTAACGGAGAGCAATAGTTGAAGAAGCCTTTGGTGCTGCGGCGCTAAAGGGGGAAGATTTTGAAAAAGAAATGCCATAATTATTAGAGTAAACTAAACAGGAAAAATTGAATAAATACAAAGATATTTATTGCATATCTGGAGGGCGTAATGTGAGTTTTTATTTTTATTACTATTCAAATGTACTTAAAAGGAACTTTATGTTAGTCATAATGGCATCAGTTTTATTAGTGTTAACCTTCTTTATATGGGCTGGTATTCCCGTTTATATAATCGGTGGTGCAGTAGGGAAATTTAGCTCTAACTTAGTAATTATTCATCTTTGCATCTCACTATCAGCGGGAATCTTGTTTTCTTTGTATTTTTTGCCAATTAATCTAATAGTTGCTAAAAATGTAGCTGAGACAATGGCACGTAGTTCAATGAATTCTTTTATACGAATACAAATAATGTGGATAATAGCATGCTCTTTAATTTTTCAAATAATTCTTATTATAGCTATTCAACTATAGAGAAGCGTTAGTGCAATAAGTAGATGCCCTTTACTAAATTTCAAGTTATAATTAGTCGTTTTCAATTAAGGAAGAAGGTTATGATCTTGAATTTTTTCAGAAAAAACCGTATGAAATTTATAGTAATTGGTTTCTTATTACTTTTTTTATCTATCATCGTAGCTGTGAATTGGACGGATAAAAAAGAAGTATCTGAGAATTTCGCAAAACAATTATTTGAATATCCCTTACCTCCGCAAACAGAAATTATAGAAAAAGAACAAGTGAACGGAAAGGGAGTTGTGTCTGGAAATGGAGGATATTGGGGAGTAATTGCTTCCATTCATCTGCAGACTACATTAAGCAAAGAAGATATCTTGTCTTATTATCAAGGAGCCGGGTTATTTACTTATCCTGATAGTACTAAAAAGGGTGTGGAACTTGAAATTTACTTTGAAGATGATGTTCAAAAAATAAAAATCTCAGAAGGCTACTACTTTAGGTCATCGGATGGAGGAACGAGATTTTTAAAAAATTATTCCGAAAACAATCAACAAAACTTAATTAATAATAGAGACGAAATAAAGTACGTAGTACAGATTACAAATGACTTTGACTATTTTCCTAAGCTTGATTAAAGATTAATTTGTACATTAGAGGTAAAGAAGCCATTTATAAAAGTCAGGGAATTCTGTAACATTTTCCGCAAGATATAACACACACTTCTTCGGAAACTTTGTTTACCATTCTATTTTTTGGTGGATAATCCCTTCTTCCACTGATAGGTGCTTTACTTCAATAACGATCTTCCACAAACAGGCGCTTTACTTGAACAAGGCGAATGCAACCTTGTTTCACGAACGTGGCAGTAATATTGAAGAAACATAAGTTATTTTAAAAGGGAGAGAAAATATGGCACAATCACTAATCTTTGATATGGATGGTACGCTATTTCAAACAGATAAGATACTGGAATTATCACTGAATGATGCTTTTAGCCGTTTACGGTCATTAAATACATGGGATAAGGAAACGCCTATTGATAAATACCGTGAAATTATGGGGGTTCCTTTACCAAAAGTATGGGAGACTTTGTTACCTAATCATTCCGTTGAGGAAAGAGAACAAACGGATGCTTATTTTCTAGAAAGACTAATTGAAAACATAAGAAGTGGGAAAGGTGCTTTATATCCTAACGTAAAAGAAGTCTTTAGTTATTTAAAAGAGAATGATTGCTCAATGTACATAGCAAGCAATGGTTTGATGGAATATTTAAAAGCGATTGTCAGTTATTATCATTTGGATGAATGGGTTACGGAAACATTTAGTATTCAACAAATTAAATCGTTGAATAAATCGGATTTGGTCCAGAGTATTATCAAAAAATACGGAATCACTAATGGAGTAGTAGTTGGAGACCGACTTTCAGATATAAATGCAGCCAAACATAATGGTTTAGTTTCAATTGGATGCAACTTTGACTTTGCACGAGAAGATGAACTTTCTCAAGCTGATATCGTAATTGACGATTTGACAGAGCTAAAAACAACATTACCTAAATTACACAAATAGCTATTCAACTATTGGAGAGCGTTAGTGCAACAAGATAGTTGCCTAATAGTCCTAATTCTTATCGATTCTATCTTCAACAATCAGGCGCAATTCTGTAATAAGAATGCGCCCTTTCTTTATGTATAGGGCCAGTTTGTATTATAACTCCGTCTTCAAAATTGGATATTTATGTTAAACGCAAAAGTATGTACTTAAACTAACCAACAGGTTAACTTAAGAAGGTAATGTATAATCGCGTGGCATGGCTTCATTGTTCAATTATAGGAGCAGTTTACTTCAATAAGGACTTCGCTTGCTAATAAAAACGAGAAAGAAAATAATTTTATATTACCAATAAATGATATGACCTATAGGCAGAAATATACTTCTGCTAATTTTTTTTGTGATTTTTGTAACAAAACTTACTTTACTTAGTCTTACTTATGAAAGGAGGTAAAAATGTGACAGAGTTTGAGAGTATATACAACCAATATTTCCGAGATGTTTACTCGTTTGTATTATCGTTAAGTCTTAATGAAAAGATTGCTGAAGAAATAACGCAAGAAACATTTTTCAAGGCTTTAAAAAGCATTGAAAAATTCAATGGTAGTTGCAAACTCAATGTATGGCTTTGTCAAATAGCCAAAAACACATACTTTACTTATCTCGATAAACAAAAGCGATATGATACAAACGATATACCGGAAGAAATAAACGAAAATAGTATTGAATCAATGATAGTGAATAAGGAAGAAACCTTCCGTTTACATAAGGTCTTACATTCCTTAGAAGAGCCTTATAAAGAAGTTTTTACATTAAGAGTATTTGGAGAACTGCCCTTTAAAGAAATAAGTCAACTTTTTGAGAAAACAGAGAGTTGGGCAAGAGTCACGTTTCACCGATCTAAAGGAAAAATTCAAGATTTGTTGAAGGAGGAATAAGAATGAGTAAAGTGTCATGTGAAATAATTAAAGATATGCTCCCGTTGTATTACGACAGTATATGTAGTGATGATAGCAAAAGAATGGTAGAAGAACACCTTTCAAAGTGTAATAACTGCAAAATGGAATTAGAAAAAATTCAAAGTGAAATCCATATTCCAGAAAAAAATATTATTGAAAATAGGAAGGATAGCAATGTCATAAAAAGTATATCTACTTCTTGGAAAAGATTACGGTTAAAGTCCCTTATTAAAGGTGGAATAATAGGTGCACTATTGATAACAACAATCATTTTAGGATATGTGGGCTTGTTTAATTGGGAAATCACCAGCGTTGGCACAGATGTAGTGGAAATTAGCGATATAAGTGAAATGGAAGATGGAAAATTCGTATATTATGCCGAAATAAACGATGGATATAGTTTAAATAGAATAAAATACGATATGGATAATGAAGGAAACTTTTATATAACCCCACTACGTCCAATATTAAAGAAAGAATCACAACCTCCATATGCATTGGAAAAAGGGTATGATTTTATAGATATAAAGGAACAAGAATTAGTCCGTGGCAAGGAGATTAAAACAATTTATTATGGTACACCCAAAGATAAAATTTTAATTTGGGAAAAGGGAATGGAATTGCCAAAGACAAGTGAAGAAGTAAAGAATAACTTTGGATTTTAATAGGATAGATAGAATTTGTCTTTTGTTATTCAGCTAACGGAGAAGCTTTAGTTCTGTAAACAAGCTGCCCTTTAGTACCTACTCCTATGGATTATATCTTTAACAAACAGGCGCAATAGTTGCACGAGCTTAGCACTCTTTATGTTGCTGTTGAAGTGCTAAAGGGTACGAATCTTCAATAAGGGATTTGCTTATTTCAAAGTAAAGAGGCAGGTTTGTTAAATAAACAGGTGAAATTTAATAGATAAGGAAGGAGATACCAAGTTGAAAAAAACTGTTTTATTTATTCATAGTGCTGGTCCACAAGACCGGGAACAAGGAAGTAGCAATCTGTCAGCATATTTAGAAAAAGAACTTAGGAATAAATATCAATCTGTTTTTCCTAAGATGCCTAATCCAAAAAATCCAGAGTATGTATTATGGAAGAATCAGCTTGAAAAAGAATTGAATATGCTTAACGAAGAGGTGGTTTTAGTTGGTCATTCGTTGGGTGGTTCTGTTTTATTAAAGTACCTTTCTGAAGAATCATGTAATCTAACTATCGTTGGTTTGTTTATTATCGCTTCACCATACTGGGGGTTAGATGAAGATTGGCAGTCGAAAGATTTCACGCTCCAAAGTAATTTTGAAGAAAATCTACCTGCAATACCTAACCTGTTCCTTTATCACAGTCGTGACGAAGATATCGTACCTTTTACACATCATAAAACCTATGCAGAAAAACTTCCACAAGCATCCTTACGAGAACTTGAAGGCAGACAACATTTATTCCATTTCCATAAAGGATTACCTGTATTGGTGAATGATATAGAGAGCTTGTAATTTGTTCAGTTAAAACCTTTTATATGGGGACAGCGTGTTGAATAATTTCATAGAAACTTATTACTGGTAAGTTGGTGATAGGGTTTGTGAAGTATTCGGTTAGAAGTTATTAAATTTTTGGACAGAATTTGAATGTGGAAATTCTTTAAATAGGGATGCTTCGGTGTAAGATGCTAGCTGCCCTTTAGCACTTAATTCCTATTGATTATATCTTCAACAATCAGGCGCAAATCTGTAATAAGAATTGCGCCCTTTTCTTATGAATAGGGCCAATTGTGGAGTGATGTCATAGTACATAGTAGACTGTATACTGTGTAATAATTATCTTCCCTCGAGCAAAAAGTGTTGGTACCGAACAAGGCATGGGTTGAATGTGTATATGCCGTTTCGATGAGGCAGGTACTTATTTAATCGGTTCAGATATAAATTTAGATAAGGGACAGAAAATTGACGACAGTCTTACAGATAAATGTAAAATCTATCAGCTTGATATCAACAATATGGCAGTTAAAGCAGTTATGGAGGAGTAAGAAGGTCAGTAGTACTGAGATTTGTAGCATTTGCAATCATATAATTAAGGAGAAGTTAATAAATGATGAACCCACTAGAGTCACCCCTTTTTTTAAATAGTTATAGTGTCTCATACAATGGATTTGAAAATAATGATTTGGTTTTATCAATGTTATACTCCAAAGAGACTATTATTTTGCATTATTTGGTACTTAAACAAAAAAACAAAGAAAACTATATGATATGCGGTTTTGATTTCATTAGAGGATCAATTATTCCTGTAGAGATTAGGAATATAGGTAGTGTTCTTAGAAACTTAAGGGATTTCTTAAATAGTGAATATAACACTATAAATATAGATATTGAGTCTATTGACGAAATTGTAGAACATTTTGAGAAGGAGAAAATAAAAAAAGGATTTGATACATATAAATCGTTATCAATCATGACATCAACACAGCGAAATATAATAAGTGGGAGCTGTGAGACATACAGTAATGGTAAATTAATACGACCTCATAAATCTTTACTTATCTCAAATAGAAGTGGTTTAGTTTTTGGGAAATTTGAATTTAAAAGTAAACAAGATATTGTCCAAGGTTTGAAAAATATACATCTTTCTGAGGATTGGGTAATCAGGTATTGGATAAATGGTAGTTCTATAGAATCAGCAGGTACAATATATGAAGTGAAAAAAGGTACAGATGGAATCACTATTTTTCTAAGCTCGTTTATTCATGAATTAAGTAAAAAGAAGATGGATTTCCTCTCTTATCAAAGTCCTGATCCACATTCACCAGTACAGGCGATTTTAAGGAGTTCCGGGATATTAAAGGAACAAATTAAAATAGAGGGGTTTGGAAAAAAATTCATTCCTTACCTTGTGTTGCTTCCAATAGAAAATCTGCTGTTAGATAATTCCGAATTTGGTTTGGGGGTTATAACCTTTTTAACTAAAGACCATGCTTTTGATATGTATAAGGGATTTGAGGAGAAATATAATCACAATTTACTTGGTCAGTTTGACACTTTTGCTCAAACAATTGTCGAATCAGATAACGCATATGATGCCTATTTGTTAGGGAGACAAAAAGTACAAGATGCAATTGATATGATAATTTTACTGTCCAAAAATGAGAGAGTGTATAGTTTTTACAACTTAGGTAATGAGCTCAATGAATGGAACAGATTACGATTATATCAAAATCCTAAATGCTCTTCACTCTATTATATAGAAAATATAATAGGCTTAGAATATATTTTAGGTGATTCTAAAAACACGTGGGAAAATAATTCTTTAAGTGTCGATTCCCAATTTGAAAAAATGTTTAGAGAATTGGATTGGTTTGAAGAAAAACTGCATAAAAAACACGACGGACAGCATTCAATTTTAGACAAGCAGCTATTTAATGCGTTAAAGTGGTTGAATAGAAGTTGGAAAGCAGAAGATATAGAAGATAAGGTTATATATACAAACATATCTATGGAATTTTTGGTTGATAAAATAGAAACCGCCCCTTTTTTACCTGATGAAATTATTAGGGAGTTCAAAAAATTATTGAAGCAACTGTTAAAAGAACAAAGTAATACTTTTACAGAAGAATATTCGCAAAAAATAAAAGATAAAAGTTTAGGTAAACTGAAAGATCCGCCTTTAAAAATTAAAATGCAAACCTTGATTCGACAATTTGCTATCCCTATAACAGATGAAGATTTCAGTAAGTTTTGGAAGGTTAGAGACTATCGAAACGATTTGGTACATGGAAAGAATGAATTACAAATAAATCCAGAATACGTTTTGATTGCAAATATACTATTAGGTGAGTTTATTGTTTATAGATTAAGAAGCATGGAAGAGGGTGATTGATATAAATACTTTAGTAGCTTCCTATCATTTCGGAGATAAAATATCAAAAACCTCTTTTGGAAGGACACTTCACCTAAGATATAACGACATAAAGAGTAAATTATCACCGGAAACCTGGTCACTATATCAAAATGGGATTAATACATGTTCATTTCAACACTATTATAGTTTTGGACTTGCCTATAAGAAAATTGAGGCTGTATGTTCAGAAAAAGAGGGATATTTTCAAAAACATCTTACTGAATTACAAGATTGTAGCGAGGTGCATTCATTAATTAAGGATGGGGATCAACTCGGAAGGGATTTGGAAAATTCGCTTCATCAAATGTTTGCAAGGCTACCTTCAAAAAATATTTCCGGAACATTTAATTCTTTAGATTTATATAGAGCTTGGATGAATGTTTTTTTCCAATTGCAAAGCACCAAATTATTTAGTTACCTACGCCAACATAAAGCTAATATAGAAAATAAACAAGGCAATGTTCAAGAATTTATGGAATCAAAAGAGGTAATTCCCTTTTCAAGACATAACAGAATAATTATTCGGAAATTAGCAAAAAAGGGGACGGATAAAGATATCATGTACTCTTTGGAATTCTTTGATAGTCTTAGAAATTCAGTTCTTCAAGTTATTTTTGAAACCCATTTTAAGCTAAACAAAAATGAGATAGTTGAATATAGAGAAAAGGAACGAAATAAAGTTCGTGTTTTTTCTACAAAGGTATTTGGCACGGAGGCTTTTAAATATCAAGGGAATTTTATATTGCTATTTGAAAACAATACACTACAAGATATCGGTTTGATCAAAAGAAGAGTAGGAAGAAACTTGGAAATGGGTGATAAATCTATTTCTACCATTGAGGGCCTATTATATCCAAAATCCGATTATAATCTTTTTGTACGAGATCTTCCAAATTAATTTAAGAGCCTTCCTGGAATGGTAAGAAAAGGAGGGGGTGTTAATACTACTCTATCCCTTAACTTTGTCTTGATTGAAAAAATCCCGATACGTCTTATCAACAATCAGGCAAGCTTGTAGAAAGATAAATTTGTTAAAATAAGTCTCAATGTATAAATATATAAGGGATAAATGCTCATGTTTTGCTCATGTCTGTATGTGTATTCAGCATGTTTTATTTGTTTCGATTGAGTAAAAAGGCTATTATATCAAGGTTTATGTAACGTGTTTCACTATAATTAACGGGTTAATAGATGGGGGGAATGCTGTAAGCATTTATTATTATTCACTTTAAAGAAGCCTATCAATAATGTAAATGCAGTACTGGAGGAGTTGCATTTAATTATCTAAATTTTATTTGACCACACACTTATTTTTCTAGGTTAAACTTATTTAACTCATTTGTTTTTCGGACGCTCAAAAACGTTGATTTACCAGACTTCCTTTAACGTATTTAATTTGGTTGAACTCCGTTTATTTCAACGATTCCATCTGGCAGCGTGGAGGTCAGGGGTTCGAGCCCCCTTGGCTCCACCATACATATGTTATCAACGACGCTATTCTTCGTCTTTTCGAGGAATGGTGTCGTTTTTTTGGTTGAACAATTCTAAGAGATGTAATATTTTTAGGTGTTTAATCTTTCATAAAACATATTGAAGACAAGAGTATTTTTATTGTTATTAAATGTTTTTGAAGGAGGGATAAACGTGCAAAGGAAAAAGGTGTTTATCGATCTGATGAATATTGCAGACAGAATGAGCCACTAGTAGAACTATTCTTTTATGGAATAGAGCAAAGCCATAGCGAAAATGCTTTCTGTTGACTGCAAGTTAAGTCATTGGTGGTGACGGACTACTGAAATTGCACTGTCTTAGGTAAAGTAGAGTAGCCCTTTTACTGTGTGGCAAATTGTTTGTCAAAGTTTCTTATTTTGTATTTTACTGATAGTTAATTGCAAGCCAATGATGACAGAATGTTTACCACTTCATACCTTCTGGATAGTCAAAGATATAAAAGCATAGTTTTTGGAGCGAAAATCTTATAGTTATTATATATATTTGATTGACTGTCAATAAGATCAGTCCTCCACAAACGGGCCAGATCATGGAATAACTCTTGTATTACATAGTAGACTGATACTGATCAACAAATTATCCTATTCGGTTAATGAAGTTCATACATCCGTTAAGAAATACATGTACTATTACAATACAAATAGGAATCAAAGAAGATTAGAAGGACTTCACCAATACAGTATTTCAATCGTGATGGTCTCATAAAGAGAAGAATGGATAGATAACCCCATGAGGGGTAAGCACAGCTTTATATGGAGAGGCGGGCATGGATAACCTTTAAGGTGTGACCAACTTTTTGCATCTCGTTGGTCTTTGATTGAGAAATCATGCCCGCATAGGCTCCATGTCAGGATCTTGACGAGAAATAATATCCCGATTTATATACGAACATTTGTCGAATCATTTACTGTCCGAAAAATTGGGTATTGCCAATGGCACCGAGCTAAGGAGACACGAACTCCGCACTCCATAGCACCCACCAACCTCCCCCGACAAAAATGGTATAATAGACGTATTCTTATAGAATGGGGGGAGGCTTCTATGTTGGACTCGTGGAAAGATAAATGGAAGAGGTGGATGGTTCGTTCGTTGGAGGGGATTGTAGGCAAATTAAAAGACCCTCCTGTTACACCCTTATATGATGACCTGACGCCTAATGATGATATTGATAAGGATGGCATTTATGCTGGGGCCATTCGGTCTGGCTTAGAAAATGATAAGGTACAAAACATTGCGATTACCGGTCCGTATGGCTCGGGAAAAAGTAGTATTTTGAGAACCTTTGAGAAAAATCACAACCAGACCTATCACTTTTTGAACATTTCGCTTGCAACCTTTGGTATTAAAACCAACACACCATCTGGCAATAACGAAGGTGGGGGCGGCCAGGAGGAAA
The DNA here is from genome assembly GCF_002886185.1 of Salipaludibacillus neizhouensis. GTDB lineage: Bacteria > Bacillota > Bacilli > Bacillales > Salisediminibacteriaceae > Salipaludibacillus > Salipaludibacillus neizhouensis. The sequence continues at coordinate 6,651 of NZ_KZ614147.1, read as the reverse complement.
AACGCGCGTTAGAAAAGAGTATCCTTCAGCAAATGATATACAGAGTCAGGGATAGCACTATCCCATTCTCTAGGTTCAGAAAGATTAAACATATGAAGAGTATACAAACGATTCAGCAGCTCTTCTTATTTCTCGCGTTTATTGCAGGGGGTATCTATTTTTTTGTCCCAAATCTATTTGGGACACTCTATGAAAATACCGTGCTCAACCAGAGTGAGGAAACGATGTCATTAATCGGCTCTATTCTATTGCTCGTTTTCATTAGCGTCTATGGGTTTTTCCTATTAAAACATATGTATCGTTTTTTGCGTGGCAACCTCAATTTTAATAAGGTAACAATTGCGAATGCTTCACTAGAAATGGATAAAACCAAGGATGAGAATTCGATTTTTGATAGGTTCATTGATGAAATCCTTTATTTCTTTCAAGCAACTAAATATGATGTTGTGCTATTTGAGGACCTAGATCGGTTTGATAGTCTCGATATTTTTGAACGGTTAAGGGAGCTCAATGCACTTATTAATAATTCCGAGCTTGTAAAAAGGCGCGTGGTTTTTATTTATGCAATCAAGGATGATATCTTTGGCCAGATCGATACGGTTGAACATAGCCGCAGCCGGACAAAGTTTTTTGATTTCATCATCCCGGTAATACCAATTGTACATGCTTCCAATTCCGTGGAGGTGTTACGTGACAGATTAATAGAGTCTCCATATATGCACGATATAGATCCGAATTTTCTTCAGGATGTCAGCCTCTATGTCGATGATATGCGGATTCTAAAAAATATTTATACGGAGTTCGATATTTATAAGAAAAAACTTGGGAGAGACCTCGAGCTTGATACGAACAAGCTGTTCGGGTTGATCATTTATAAAAATCTGTATCCAGTTGATTTTTCCCAACTCCAATATAATCAGGGACTCGTCTATCAAATGATAAAGCAGAAGGATGCGATCATTGAGCAACAATTGACGGTGTTTGATGACAGAATAAAACAGATGGAGCAGAAAATTGAAGCGGCTAAGGCAGAACAGCTGGTTTCTATCGAGGAATTGCAGCAGATCTATTTACATAGCTTGAGCGCTAGAATAGGAAATTATAATCAGTATATTCGACTTAACAATACTAACTTTGGGAACAACGCAAAAATTCCGGCGAGTTTTTTTGAACAATTAAAGAATGCGACAAACGTCAGCTATAACATCGGAAATGGCACTAAAACCGCCACTATCGATGAAATCGCAACAGTGTTTGGCTCGAAAGACAATTACTTTGAAAGGGAAACGAGCATTGAGTTAAAAAAAGAAGACAAACTGGAGGCCTTTAAGCAGCAACTCCCGCAATTAAAACGCGAGAAAACGGAAGTCCATGATCTATCCTTAAAAGAATTGATTGCAAAAAGTGACAAGGAGGTATTCCCAGCAGAACTGTTGGATAAAGTTCTACTCGTTTATCTCTTGCGGCATGGATATATCGATGATACGTACCATCATTATATTTCCTATTTCTACCCGGGTAGTCTGACCAAAAGGGATATGGACTTTATTCTTAGCGTTAAAAATTATAAGGCTCGTGACTTCTCGTATTCCTTGCAGCATGTCGAAAAAATTATGTCACGCCTAAGATTCAGTGAATTTAAACAGGCAGAAATACTCAATTTTGATTTGTTGGATTTTATCCTAGAGAAAGACCAGTATCAGGAACATTTCAAGCTGATCCTGTCTCAATTGACGAACGAAAAGGACACGTCCTTCCAATTCATAACTGGGTTTAAGGAAAGAACAACACATAAACAATCATTTATAAAATCGCTTTGTCATCACTGGGATAACATGTGGGTGTATATCGAGCAAGTATCTAACCTATCAGATGAGGAGATTCAAGTCTTTTTAGCTGACATCCTGCTTTTCGCTGATGTTGTCGATATCGAGGAACTCAATAAAGAGGACAAGCTGGCAGCCTATCTTGCAGAGCTTGATGATTATCTCAAGGTGTCAGAGGATTTACCATCTGTAAAAGAACAAGACATTCTCGCCAGGCTCCAGGTCAAATTTACAAATACAGCGCACCTCAGACCGAAAGAGGAATTGTTTACTTATGTTGTGGAGGGAAATCTCTATCAAATTAATAAGCAAACACTGTCTGATATTTTACAGGGAAAAGTTAGCAACTTAACTTATTCTGCTATAGAGGATGCAAATGTGGAAAAGGTGCTTGCTTACATCGACCAGAATATAAATGTGTTTGTCATGGAGGTTTTATTGGATCAAGAAATCAGCCAGGAGACAGAGGCGGCAATCATAGAGTTATTAAATAGAAACTATCTTGATAAGGGCTTAAAGGAGCGCATTATTGACCAGCAAGCCTTGCTGATTCAAGATATCACCGAGGTCGATCAAGAATTGTGGAAGGTTTTACTAGAAAAAGATAAACTCACTATCAGCTGGCACAATGTTTTTCATTATTTCAAAGTGGGACAAGCTTTTGATGAGACAATGATTGACTACCTAAATGATCCCTACCACGCCGAGGAGCTTGCTAAGTACCGTTTAGAAGATGAGGATGCGATGGAGAAAGACGACTGCCTCATACTATCGGAAGAGATCATGAAATTAGAGGAGATTGAGAATGCTTCGCTTGAAAAGTTAGCAGCCAGTATCACAAAGTGGAGCTCCTATCCCACAGATGAATTACCTGAAGCTCGCGTAAGAATCTTGATTGAAAATAAGGTACTATCTTTAACAGTGAAAAACTATGAGAATATTAAAGCGAATCACTCGGGCTTACATTTGTTTTTAATCGAAGAAAATATAGCGAGGTTTGTCAACCATCAGGACGATTATGTCCTTAATCTAGAGGAAATCGAAACGTTATTCCACTCCGATGTTCCCGATACCCACAAAACCAAACTGATGAAACAAATCGATCCTGCTATCTTATCAGAGTCAGAGGAGGCGCTCGATTTCGCGGAGGAAGTAGCCGAGTTTATCGTCCATCAGGGTGTGGAGGCTGGTGCAGCATTAACAGACGCTCTGTTTGCCTTCGATATGGCAAAGAAATGCAAGGTGATGCTTTTAACGAGCCAGGTGAAAACCTTAGAACAGGAAAAGATCACAGAGCTACTACAATTGATCGGCCCCCCTTATGCTGCCATCACGGAAGGTGGAAAAAGACCAGCCATTGCCAATAACGACCTGAATCAAACACTACTAAATGAGTTGGATAGAAAAGACTACATCTCACAGTTTAAACCAGAAGAGAAAAGACTTAGGGTGTTTACGTATACGAGGTAAAGGGGAGTGGGGAGGGCTCCTTTTTTCTGTCACATGGACGCTCTGAATTAGTTCATTTCCATTACTCTGATCGATATTACAAACATCTCAATTAATTTTTTGGATCTTATTAAAAACTTCAAAAAACTCCTTTATAACTTAAGGGAAATTAATTAACAAAACAGTCAGTTTACTGCATAGTCCAACGATACTGTGCAGTAGGATATGATCTTCAACAAACAGGCGCTATTCTGTAATAAGAATTGTGTCCTTTCTTTGTGTATAGGGCCAGATTGTCGCAGATTAGTGTGATTTTTTATAAGAAAATCAACACAAATAAAAGTGCTAATTGGAAAATTTATGTTAACATGATACTAGAAAATATAAGAATTTGTGAAATATTTCACTTAAACTCCCTCAGTGTGATTGTTATATCTCTTGAATGCTCACTTATTCGCAGGATTCCATAACCCTTCATAAGGGACCAGCGGAGGAATGGAATGAGTGATGATGGTTAAGGCTACATGAAGGCGTGCTCGAATAAAGGAGTTAGATGAAACTCCATTTTTTACCATATACTGCACGTATTCTCCACGCCGCCCCTGGAGGCTAGCCCTCCCATGTCTCAACGGGTCTTATAAAATAAGCCCTCTCATTCCTTCGTCACGCCTATCCAAGGGGTGGAGGCCGGTTTTGCTATAGGTATGGGTCATAGCCCTTTTGTTTAAGTCATCCAGTACTCCGTGCTTTCTTTGGATCCTGCGAATAAGCCAACATTCAAATTTTTAATAAGGTAATTAGGGTATAAAATAAATCTGTCTTCGTCATTATGCAGCTATAGAAGTTGAAGGTTGTACTTTTTCTGGGCAATAGGATTCATTGCGACGGGCCATGCTTACCAATATTCTTGCTAGTTTACCGATCAATTTCATGATAGATTTCATCCCCTTCATTTTCTTAACATGAATATTATTGTAGTGAAGATCTTTGAACTCAGGGTTGTTCATGACAAGACTCATGGTTGCTAAGTAAAGAAAGCGCCGTAGGCGGGATCTTCCTCGTTTAGAGATCACCACTTTTCCATTCCACTTACCAGAACTTGCCTCTACTAGATGTAAACCTGCATGTCGCAATAAAGCATTCCCATGGGCGAATCCACTTAGATCACCAGCTTCACCTAATATGCCAGAAAGTGAGATTTGACTAATACCTTTCATGGCCAGTAGTTTCATAGCGAAAGGGATTTGGTTCAAGCACTCCGTGACTTCCTGTTCAACTCTTTCGAGTTGTATGGAAGCAAGATCGTATTCCTCTAGCAATTGTGATAAGTGAAAGGTGTACGCATCAAGTGCTGTCTGGCTCCCGATAGATTCTTTAGCCAATTCACTTAGTAGACGGGCTTTTCGGAACCCAGGCTGTCTTTTCATGGTGGATCTCCAACCTTGAACAATGTCTTCCGGAGATAAGCTTTTAAGTTCTCCTGGAGTAGGAAATAACCGAAGTGTGGCAATGGCTCCTTTACATGTCACGTTTTTGAAAACTTCTCGCAACTCAGGGAAGACGACATCTACCCAGCGATTGATTTGGTTCACAGAACTGACCAGTCGTTTGACAACAACGTCTCGATTCGACATCAATACTTGGAGCTTTTCGAAGGATTCAGGCGTCTTGTAAATGAAGGCATAGTAGCCGTTTTTGACCATATCAGCGATGACGAGTGCATCTTTTTTATCACTCTTTGATTGAGTATTATCCCTATTTTCTTTATTTCTTTTGACTAAATAAGGGTTGACTGTGACAGCCTCAATGGTTTGATTTAATAACCATTTAGACAAGTTCGTCCAGTAATGTCCCGTTGGTTCCATCCCAACGATCGTAGATTGTAAGTTGTTTTTACGTTTTAACTCGTTGATCCAAACTTTTAACCTATGAAATCCATCCTCATTATTTTCAAAGGATAGGGGATCACCTACAACAATACCGCGGAAATTCACTGCACGAGCCACATGAATATGTTGGGCAATATCAACACCAACAACGAGATGACTGTCTGAAATTCTTTCAATCAATTGATTTTGTTTGTTTTGCATTTTATACTTCATATAGAGCTTCCTCCTTAGAATGATTTGTGTTCGTGTCTATAATCATTTTACTGAGGGGCTCTTTTTTTATCAAACCTGATAAATAACGATCTACAGGAATGCTATAGGGGAGAATCCTTCCACAAAGGATTCCGTTCTTCTTATTGAACATACACACCCCAGTGGAACAAGAATGATGAAAAACCAGCTCACTTTTTTGGTGGATTTGACCGATAAACCGTAGTTATAAAAAATTGAATCATGCAAATCAGAAATGGGGATATAAAAAGCGAGCGCTTATTTAGAATCGCTCGCATCAAAAAATTTTAGTAATGTTTAACGAAAGCTGTACCGACAATAATTAACAAAATGAATAAGACTACAATTAACGCAAAACTAGAGTCTTTTTTACATCCATAATCACCCATTAGTAAACCCCCCTTTCGTAAGGGATAGTACATCTGTAACTGCTAAACTAAAATGGACAGTTTTTGCTCGATAAAACTGAACACTTTCTGCTCAAATCTCCACCAATCAGTTATTATAAGAAAGTATAAAAATAACTGAGAGTTGGGGGATCAGGAAGGTGTGGAAAATAGAAGTGATTGTGGAAGTGCACCAATTGAAAAGACAAGGTTTTAAAGTTGCTGCTATTGCTCGTAAATGTAATTTATCGAGAACAACAGTCTATGAATATCTTGAAAGGGATTTTGAAGAAGCGTGTAGGTGGGTGGAGAATTTGAAGGTAAGACAACGGAAACTAGATCCTTTTCAGGATCAAATCTTAGGATGGTTAAAGGAACATCAAGATTTGTCAGCTTCACAAATTTCAGATTGGCTAGAAGAGCACTGCTCTTTTACCGAAGTTGGTGACAGTACTGTTCGGACTTATGTCAGAGAATTACGGGAAAAATACCATATACCTAAAACAGCTACATTCCGCAGTTACGAAGCAGTGGAAGAAATGCCAAAGGGAAAACAAACCCAGGTAGATTTTGGAGAAATAAAGATTAGAACGTTTGAAGGGAAATGGATAAAAATTTATGTAATTGCCTTTGTTCTATCTCACTCACGTTATAAATATGCAGAATGGCAGGATCGCATGTATAGACGGATGTCACACCTAAATCAATAAAAGTAAACGAATTTACTAAAGAGAGAAAGGAAAAAGCTTTCTATGTGACAGATTTTCTTATTAAAGTAACGGGAGCTTTCGTAATATAAGGTTAACCAGATTTTTCTGGTTGACCATTTTTTATATGGTTTTATTATAACAGTAGCCGGGGTAGAACGTC
>NZ_KZ614146.1:3465494-3626337 GCF_002886185.1 Salipaludibacillus neizhouensis | reverse complement strand
TTTGTGTTCGTGTCTATAATCATTTTACTGAGGGGCTCTTTTTTTATCAAACCTGATAAATAACGATCTACAGGAATGCTATAAGGGGAGAATAGTTCAACAAGAATTACGTAATTCGAAGGGTGGGTAAATTGGGGGAATATGAGGTAAAGCAAATAAATAATCTGTTGAATTGTGATTTGGATAGTTTAGTAAAGCAAAGCAAAGAAGGTGGGTTTCGTTTTGTAGAAAGATTAGTAAATGATTATAAAAGTGGCAGTAATACTTTTAATCATTCTGGAGAAGGTTTATTTGGCGTGTTTAGTAAGGAAGGTGTTCTTGTTGCTATTGGTGGATTAAATAAAGACCCATTCTCAAATGAACAATCTATTGGTAGGTTGAGAAGGTTTTATGTTAGAAGAGAGTATAGGAGAAACGGTATTGGAAGCCTTTTAGTAAAAAAAATAATTGACGATGCAAAAAGATATTATAAAATTTTGGTGCTTCATACAGATACGGAACAGGCTGATAAATTTTATACTTCTTTAGGATTTTCAAAGGAAAATCTCTATCCCAATTCAAGTCACTTTATAGAGTTTAAAAGCTAACTAAACTCCCTCAGTTAGATTCTATTTACTCACAAATGCTCGCTTATTCGCAGGATTTCAGACCACTTCTAAGAACAATGACGGATGAATGGAATGAGTTTTGATAATAAAGGCTACATGAAGGCATGCGGGAATAGAGGAGTCAATAGTAGCTCCATTTATTTCCATAATATACTGCACGCATCTCCACGCCGCCCCTGGAGGCTATCCCTCCCATGTCTCAACGGGTCATTTGCCCTTTCATTCCTTCGTCATGCCTATCCAAGGGGTGGAGGCCGGTTTTGCTGCGCAAACGGGTCAGTGCCCTTAGGTACAACGGTATCCAGTACTCCGCGCTTTCTCTGTAATCCTACGAATAAGCCAACATTCAAGAATTATTAAACTACTTTTAATTACTTTAAAGCCTTACTTAGTTTACGATTAGAATTAAGCTGCTATAGGTGCTAATGGTTGTACTTTCTGAGAACAATATGATTCATGATTTTTAGATATTGCCACCAATATTCTTGCTAATTTCCCCACGAGTTTCATGATAGATTTCATTTTTTTCATCTTTTTGACTTTAACATTATTAAAATGAATCTGCTTGAAATCAGAGTTATTGCTCACAAGGCTTAATGTCGTTAAAAATAAAAATCGCCTTAGTCGAGATCTCCCACGTTTTGAAACGACAATTTGTCCTTTCCATTTACCCGAGCTTGCTTCTGCCAGATGTAGTCCCGCATGTCGTAATAGAGAATTACCATGCGCGAAGCCACTTAAATCACCAGCTTCTCCTAAAATACCCGCCAATGAAATTTCACTAATTCCTTCAATGGCAATTATTTTTTTAGCGAAAGTAATTTGATCAAGTACGGAAGTGACTTCTTTTTCTACTCTTTCGAGTTGGACTTTTGCTAAATCGAATTCTTCAAGTAAATGTTCTAAATGAAGCTTATAGGCTTCGTGTGCTTGTTTACTGCCTACAGAATTTTTTGCTAAGTCAATTAACGATTGTGCTTTTTTAAGTCCTGCGTGACGTTTCATCACTGTTTTCCAACCTTTCACTATATCCTGTGCTTTCATGGAACATAGTTCTGAAGGTGTAGGAAATAACCGAAGTGTTGCGATTGCCCCTTTTCCTTTTACATCTTTAAATACTTCTCGAAGTTCAGGGAAGACAATATCTACCCAACGATTTATTTGGTTAATAGAACTGGTGAGGCGTTTAACGATTACATCTCGGTTAGCCATTAGCACTCGAAGCTTTTCAAAAGCTTCAGAAGTGGGCCGGATAAAGGAGTAATACCCATTCTTGATCATATCTGCAATCACAAGGGCATCTTTTTTATCGCTTTTAGATTGGGTATTATCACGATTTTCTTTATTTCTTTTCACATGGTGAGGATTAACGGTTACTACATCAATATCTTGATCATATAACCATTTAGATAGGTTCAACCAGTAATGTCCGGTAGGTTCCATCCCAACTATTTCAGTATTTAATCCTTTTGAAAGTTTTAAATGACAAATCCATTCCATTAATCTAGCGAAACCTTTCTCGTTATTTTCAAAAGTGAGAGGATCACCGACGACAATACCACGGAAATTTACAGCTCGTGCAACATGAACATGCTGTGCTATATCCACACCAACAACAAGATGTTTATCAGAAATTCTTTCAATTAGTTGATTTTGTTTGTCTTGCATTTTAAACTTCATATAAGAGCTCCTCCTTAGATTTGAGTTTTAGTTTGGTATCTATACTCTTATCTTACTGAGGGGCTCTATTTTTTTCAAAGTCGAAATTAACGCACTACAGGAATGCTAACGGGGAAGCGTTAGTGGAAGAACCGTACTGTCTGTTATGGCTAAAGGGGAAAAGATAGTTGAATAAGAAGAACGTATAATTAATTGAATTTTATAAACAAACATTAGGGGGAAATTAAATGAAACCAATTGTAAAAATAATGAAATCTGATTCGGAAATAATGTCCACCTTCAGCACTTTAAAACAACTACGTCCTCATTTAACTGAAGACAATTTTTTGGGGATAATCAGACGATTGCAAGATAATTATGGTTTTAATATCGTTACGGTTATTGAGAATGATGAAGTTAAAGCAGTTGCTGGATATAGGATTACTGAATCTCTAGCTTGGGGAAATTATTTTTATTTAGATGATTTGATTACAGATGAAAAAAGCCGTCAAAAAGGATACGCACACACCCTATGGGATTGGCTAATAAGTAAAGCGAAGGAAAATGATTGTGAACAATTTCATCTAGATTCTGGTGTACATAGGCACGAAGCACATAGATTTTATCTCAAAAGTGGATTAGATATTACTTGTCATCATTTTCAAAAGACTCTATAACTAACGGGTAGCAATTCTGTAATATGGATTGCGCCCTTTCTTTGTTAATAGGGCCATATGGTGGAAGATCAATATAATTTTTTTATCAGAAGATCATAACAAATAAAAGTTATAATTGGAAAATTTATGTTAATATGATAATAGAGAACATAAGAGTTTGTGAAATTTTTCACTTAAACTAACGGGGAGAATAGTTGAAGAAGGAACTTTAATGGATTTGTTTAAATTAAAGGGAAAAGGAATTGATTAATAATGATATATAGAAGAAAAACTTATAAAATTCAGCCAGAAAAACTAAACGATTTTAATAATTTTTTTCATTCTTTTTTATATCCAAATCAAATTAAACACGGTGCAAAATTAATAGGTCGTTGGGTTAATGACAACAAAGACGAGATTTTAGCTATTTGGGAATATAGAAGTATTGAACACTATGATAGTATAGAAAACCAAATTAGAAATAGTGAGTTACACAAAAAAGCAAAAGAAAAAAGAAAAGAAATAGGCGAACTTTACATTGAGAGCAACCAAGATTTTTTATCTTCGACTGCTTATCCTGCTACATACCATCCACCTAAACATATAATGGCTGTCAGTGGATATATAACAAATAAAGATGGAGAAGTATTACTTGTTAGGAATTTTCATCGTTCCGATACAATGGAAATGCCTGGAGGTCAAGTAGAAGAGGGAGAGACATTAGAAAACGCTATCCACCGAGAGATAATGGAAGAAACAGGGGTTGAGGTTCACTTAATTGGTATTACTGGCATTTACCAAAATATTACCAATGGGATAATTTGTGTTGTCTTTAGAGGTGAGTATCAATCTGGTGACGTAAGAACTGCTGAAAATGAAACATCAGAAGTAGTTTTTACAAAACTAAATAAAGAAAATGCAAACCAATTAATTACAAGACAGCATTTTAGAAATAGAACGCTTGATGCAATGGAGGCAAACTATTTACCTTACGAAGCATTTAAGGTTAGACCATACGAACTTATTAGTAGGTTTGAGGTTAAAAAAGAGTATAGTTAATCATATTCTTCAACTAAAGGGTAAGCGTTAGTGCAAAGCTAACTGCCCTTTACTACCTAATTCCTACCGGTTCTATCTGCAACAATCAGGCGCAATTCTGTAATATGAGTTGCGTCATTTCTTTGTGTATAAGGCCTACTCTTATATTGCGTAGTAGACGGATACTGCGTAGTAAAGGTCTTCATTTTTAGACGAATTTGTGAAAAATGTACTTAAAGTAATGAGCAGTTATGTTCAAGAAGGAATAAAAGTAAAGTGTATTTACAACTAGATGTCTATGAAAAGAAAAAAGACCCTTAAGGTGGTTACCCCCATAAGTTAGAGTTTTTTTATGCAACTGATTGGCTGGATTGAGTTCGGTATTCTACTGGACTCAATCCGGCCAATTTTATTTTTGATCGTTCATTGTTATACCAGTCGATATATTCTTCTATCCGTCTTTTTAATTCTTCATAGCTTACTAATTCTTCCCCATAATACATTTCTTGCTTTAAAATGCCAAAGAAATTCTCCATTGAAGCGTTGTCAGCGCAGGTTGCTTTACGTGACATGCTTTGGAATATTTTATTTTCTTTTAATGTCCTCACCCATTGGTTGTGCTGGTAATGCCAACCTTGATCAGAAGATAAGTTGCATGATTCTTTATTATCTGCAGCGCCCTTGTTAAAGGTTCTATGACAAGATCTAATGTTGGACGTTTTCTGATTTCAAACGCAATAATTTCTCCGTTATAAAGGTCAAGAATTGGATTTAAATATAACTTCTCTTCGCCTAGACATTTGAATTCTGTAATGTCGGTTACTAACTTTTGAAGAGGGATAGGTGTGCTAAAGCGGCGGGACAATCGGTTTACCGCTACTTTTCCTACGTTTCCCTTATATGAATTGTATTCACGGGATTTCCGCATAAATTTCACACATTTTAACCCTAGTTCCCGCATAATGCGATACACTTTTTTATGGTTGATAGAATGTCCTAATTTGGTTAATTCTCTTGTGATACGTTTATAACCATAGCGTTCATGAAACTGCTTAAATAGGCTTGTAATCAGTTTTTTTAGTTCTGTATCTGAGTCTTCTTGTCCAAAGTTTTTCACATGATAGTGATAGGTTGCTTCAGGAATACCTACAACAATGAATATATCTATTAATCGGAATCCTTCTTCTTTGAGTTCAAATGCCACTTTTGCCTGTGCTTTTCGTGGAAGGCATTTGGATTCTCCCGAAAAGCTTTCAACTTTTTTAGGTAAGTATTTTCTAGTCTCAGTAGTTCATTCTCACGTTCTAATTCTTCTTCACGCGTTAACTTTGTCTCTTCCTTTTTCTTGGATTTAGTTGGTTTTTTAGACATAGAAGGTCGCCCCTTTGATATTGGTTTCAGGCCTTCTATCCCTCGTTCATTAAATGTTTTCATCCAAGGAAGGATTGTTCAATCTAAATTGATCAGCAGTTTCCTGATAAGAAGCACCTGTCTCTAGTATAAATTGTATCGTATCTAATTTAAATTGAACAGAGTACCCTTCCTGCATCTTTCTTCGTTTTAATCCATGCCCTGTGTTTTATAGGATCTCACCCAATTTTTTAATGGGGTGGGGGTGGAACTGGGTATATTATATTTTTTCGACAACGATTTGTATCCAAGATTCCCATACAAATACTCGGTGACGAGCTTTCTTTTAAATTCTTCACTATATTTGGCCATAAAAACACCCCCGAAAGTTAGATTTTCTACTCTAACTTTCGGGGGTCGGTACCTAATGGGTCTTTAAAGTGGTCTCATTAAGAATTAAGAATTAAGAATTAACTCCAAGTTGCAGTAGAATGTCATGTACATCAACGTGTGATCTTTTCTCAATAATTTTGGCGTCAGCTATTCGTAATAGCATCATAAGAGAGAATTTAACGTTTTTTCCCGTTGCAGTAACTCCAAGGAACGGAATACCTGTATGTGTACCTTCAAATATTAAATATACAGCTACTTGATCATCTTCAGCCATTATCGCTTTGATTGGCATTTTGAAGTTTGGAAATGCATCAAAGTTTTTCTTTTCTGATTCTACAAGACCTTCTATACCAGGAAAAGGCTTTTCAAGTTGCGGGTAAAACACAAAGTCTTTATGGCAGAAACCTTTAAGCGCCTCATAGTTTTCCTGTTCAATCGTTTCATAAAAACGACGAACTAAATCCTTGTTAGCTTCAACTGACATCGTATATCTCCTTTTGATTTAATATGTGTAAGCTTCTCCGTCATTTGGCACTAAAATATTAAAGGAGATTCCTTTTTCGTTAGCAAAGTTTTTTAATTCTTCTCTTGATAATGTCCAATGATTCACAGATTCCATATGGACGGCGATAATTTTTGCCTTAGGAGCAGCCTTATAAACTTCATAGACATCATCTTTCCCCATTACTAAAGAACCGCCTACTAAGAATTGGTTATCTCCAGCATTTACGACAATAATTTCAGGCTTATGTGTGTTAATTACTTCCTGAACTGCATCATACCAAACCGTATCCCCAGCAACATATAATGTTTTCTCCGATGAGTGTTTAAAAACAATCCCACATACGAGACCAGCAGCTTGTAAGATTTCGCCTCTTCCGTGTTCGCCTTTTGTCTTAATTAATTGGATATCTTCAAAAACGGTATCCTCTTGTAAAACCTCGACATTTTTGAAACCAGCGTTTCGAATTTCTGACGCATCCTCATCATTTTGAGCAAATATTTTAATTTCTTTTGGCAATGCTTCTTTAGCGACATTATCCCAGTGGTCAGGATGCAGATGAGTGACGATGACCGCATCAATATCTTGGATAATAGTTTCAATGGATGTTGGCAAGCTTACCAAAGGATTGTTCTGATCTTGTCTTGGTGCATCAGGTAAGCCTACCGCAGGTCCAAAAGCAGGCAAAGTCCCTTTTTCGGCTAACATAGGATCGATTAAAAACTTTTTCCCTGCGTATTCAACGACGATTGTTGCATTTCGAATTAGTTGTATATTCATCTATTAAAACCCCTTTTCTTTAAAAATTCCTTCGTACAATGTATATTCTATACTATGACCCATTAACCGATACATAGATTAAATAAAGTCTTTTGCACGTTTTACTTTATTAATGAAAGGAGTTAGATAAATGTTAGATAATACGGACATGCTGATCTTACATGAACTATCCAAGAACAGTCGGCTCACAATGAAAGAATTAGGTGAGAAAGTCCATTTGACTGGTCCAGCTGTTTCAGCTAGAGTGGCAAAATTGGAGGATAGTGGAGTGATCGAGGGTTATACCATTAAAGTTAACCAAGTTAAATTGGGAAATTCTATACATGCATTGATCAACATTTATACAAAAAGTGCTTATCATGTACCTTATTTATCATTTATAAAAACATCAGAAAACTACATAATCAATAACTACAAAATTAGTGGAGATAGCTGTTACCTCCTCGAGTGTACATTTCCTTCTAATGAACAATTGGATGAGTTTTTAAAGGGCTTGAGCCATTATGTAAACTATAAATTATCAATTGTTATTAATAAATAATCAAAGAAGTGAAACCGTATATAGATAAAGGCTTTAAGGAGATTAGAATGTTAAATTTACCGCTTGCATTCTATATGTAAATGCAATATAGTGATAGTAACAAAATGAATATAAAATCAGGACATGTTACTGGTAATGCAGGCAGGATCCATAAGGACGATATAATATCTACAAGGATATTATATTGTTTTTAGGGATCCTGTCTTTTTTTGTTAGCTTATTTTCTCGGCCGAAATGTAAGCGCACAATAAAATAAAGGGGGAAAATAAAATGAGTTTCAAACAGACTGCAACTGACATTTTAAAGCATGTTGGTGGTGAGAGCAATGTAATTCACTTAGGGCATTGTTCAACAAGATTACGTTTTACACTTGTAGACGATAGTAAAGTAAATATAGAAGAGCTTAAAAAGGTCAATGGGGTTATAGATATAGTTAATAAAGCGCAATTCCAAGTCATAATTGGAAATGATGTTAATGAGGTTTATAATGAACTACAAAAACTGGGCAACTTTGGGAATGATAAAAGTAATAGTAAAGTAACGAACAAAGGTAAGCGAAAAATGGGCGCTATATTCCTAGACTTTTTAGTTAGTGTTTTTCAGCCATTAATTCCACCAATGGCTGGCGCGGGTGTTTTAAAATCGATATTGCTATTATTATCGGTTCTTAATCTGATTGATGAGAATGGGCAGACGTATATTATCTTAAATAACATTAGTGGTGCAGTTTTTTACTTTTTACCGATATTCGTTGCTATTACCACAGCACAAAAATTGAAAGTTAATCATTTAGTTGCTGCTGCAGCTATGAGTATACTTTTATTTCCTAATATGACAATACTTTTAGCTGAGGGAGCAAGTCTTTTTTCTATACCACTAACAAATGTTAATTATGCATCGCAAGTATTCCCTTCTATATTAGGTGTAATTTTTTATGCATACATGGAAAGATTTTTCACAAAGGTTTCACCGAAGCCAATTCGCGTTTTCTTTGTGCCAATGATGGCATTGCTATTAACAGTACCAATGACATTATTATTTATAGGACCAATAGGATTTCAACTTGGAACATTATTAACAAATGGTATTTTATCCATATACGGTACAACAGGTTGGATTGCAGTAGGTCTTCTTGCTGCTGGTCTTCCATTTATGATAGCTACGGGTATGCATAAAGCGTTAACTCCATATGCAATTAACTCAGTAACTTCACTTGGAAAAGAAATGTTATTCCTACCTGCATTATTAGCGCACAATATGTCTCAAAGCGCTGCGTGCTTTGCGGTGGCTTTACGCACTAAGGATACGATTCTAAAATCAACAGCAGTGGCTTCTGGAATTTCAGCGTTATTTGGTATTTCTGAGCCTGCACTTTATGGTATAACATTGCAGAGAAAACGTGTACTGATTGGTGTTGTAATATCTTGTTTAATAGGTGGTTTAAGTCTTGGTATTTTAGGAGTAGCGGGATCTGTAATAGTAAGCCCTAGTGTTGCAAGTATTTCAATGTTTGTAGATCCAGCCAACAGTAAGAATTTCATTTTTGCATTAGTAGGTTTATTAATATCTTTAATAGTATCGTTTGGAATAACTTTTATTTCATGGAAAGATGATAAGCAACAAACTAAAGATCCAATAAATAAAAAAGCTACGAGTACAGTAGGAACAATTAATATTAAGCAACCTATCGAGGGGAAAGTGATCCCTTTGTCCGAAGTAAGTGACGATGTTTTTTCAACCAAAGTTATGGGAGAAGGAATTGCTGTCATTCCTTCAACAGGAGAATTATACGCACCAGTCGGTGGGGAAATTAAAATGGTATTTAATACGAATCATGCATTGGGATTGGAAATAGCTAACGGAATTGAATTATTATTCCATATTGGTATCGATACAGTCCAACTAGGTGGAAAGTATTTTGAATCTCATGTGAAGATTGGAGACAAAGTGAAAGCTGGCGATCTTCTAGTGAAATTTGACCTTAACAAGATCGTCGAAGAAGGATATGATCCGACCACAATTACTGTTGTTACTAATAAAGATCAATTCACAGTAAAAGTTGCTGATTCAAAAGCTGTTAATAATAATGAGGCTTTGATGCTTGTAACTGCTGTAGAAAACTAAATTGGAGGAGAATAAATATGAGTAAAGGATTTCCAAAGAATTTTCTATGGGGTGGAGCCACAGCAGCAAACCAATGTGAAGGTGCTTACTTGACAGATGGTAAAGGACTTAGTACTGCAGATGTAATGTCGGCAGGGAATCTTGAAAGACCAAGGGAAATTACGAATGGGGTAATGGAAGGAAAGTATTATCCAAGTCATGTTGCTGTTGATCATTATAATCATTTTGAAGAAGATATTGCGTTATTTGCAGAAATGGGGTTCAAATGTTATCGTTTGTCAATTAATTGGACGCGTATTTTTCCAAATGGTGATGATGAAAACCCCAATGAAGCAGGACTAAAACATTATGATCAGGTATTCGATACGTGTAAAAAATATGGAATTGAACCTTTAGTAACGATCTCACATTTTGAGACTCCACTCGGGTTACTGAAATATGGTTCATGGGAGAATCGTAAAGTCATCGATTTCTATATGCGCTACTGCGAAATAATTTTTAAAAGATACAAAGGAAAAGTCATATATTGGCTTACTTTTAACGAAATAAATGTCATGTCAACAAAGGCTTGGATGGCTGGTGGAATCAATTCTGATGATGAACAAGTAAGAATGATTGCCGCATATCATCAATTTTTAGCTAGTGCCAAAGCTGTTCAATTGGCTCACGAAATTGATCCTAATAATAAAGTTGGAATGATGTATGCTGGACACTTTGCTTATCCAAATAGTTGTGATCCAGAAGATATTCAGACAAATGTTGACTTTATGCATAAAATGTTGTTTTATTGTGATGTTAAATGCCGGGGTTATTATCCGGCATATAAATTAAAAGAATTTGAACGTAAAGGTATCATCTTACCTATTCAAGACGGAGATAAAGAAGTATTGCTGAAAGGAAAAGTTGACTTCTTATCCTATAGTTATTATTTGACTCATGTGGTAGGCAAGGAAACAAGTTTAGAATTTAAAGGACTTAATGGTGTTAAAACAGGTTACAAAAACCCTTATCTTCCAACAAGTGAGTGGGGATGGGCCATTAACCCTATGGGACTTCGCTATTCATTAAACCTTTTATATGACCGTTATCAAATACCTCTAATGATTGTTGAAAATGGACTAGGAGCAATTGATAAAGTTGAAGAAGATGGTAAGATCCATGATTCATATCGAATTGATTATTTAAGAGAACACCTTAAAGAAATGAAAAAAGCTATAGAGGTTGATGGTGTTCCTGTCATGGGTTACACAATGTGGGGACCAATAGATTTAATTTCAGCAAGTACAGGTGAAATGGAAAAAAGATATGGCTTTATATATGTAGATGTCGATGATAATGGATACGGTACATTCAAACGTATTAAAAAGGATTCCTTTTACTGGTATAAGAAGGTAATTGAAAGTAATGGAGAAGATTTGGATTAGCAATCCAGATCTTCCCTAGTAGAAAGGTGATTACACGATGATAACAATCAAAAAAGTCCTAAATTCTAGTGTCGTATTAGCAGAAAATGAACAAAAAGAAGAATTTATTCTTTTAGGCAAAGGAATTGGCTACGGACAAAAAACTGGTAATATCATTGAGGAACACCAAGCTGAACAAATGTTTATACCAATAGAGAATATCAAAGTGAAAGAGTTCCTTGGGATATTGGATACTATTCCTCCAGAGCTTATAGAATTGACCCAACAAATTGTTCAATATGCGGAAGAAAAACTTAACGCTAAACTCAATACTAGTATCTATTTTATGTTAATGGATCATTTAAATTTCGCTGTAGAAAGATATAAAAAAAATATCAATATCACCAACCGAGTATATTGGGAAATTAAAAATTATTATTCCGAAGAATTTAAAATTGGGGAATTTGCTCTAAAGCTTATGAATGAAAAAATACAAATCGATTTACCAATTGAAGAAGCAGCAAATATTGCATTCCATTTAATTAACGCTCAAGAGGAAAAGAAGGAGTCTCAAAATGGTATGAGGTTTGCTAAAATGATTGGAAGTATTGTCAACTTGGTTCGATATACTTTAAATATCAACATAGATAATGAAAACATTCATTATACTCGATTTATAACCCATGTTAAATTTTTTGTAGAACGTTTCTATTCAGATAAAATGCTAGATGATAAAGATAATGCATTATTTGAGCAACTAGCAACGTTGTATCCACAGGCGATGGATGGGGCTTTTAAAATTAAGGATTATATCAAACAAGTTTATGGGAAGTCTATTCCAAATGAGGAATTAGCGTATCTTGCAGTGCATATACACAGATTAATTAATTATAATAGTCTGGATAAAATTAAGAAAAACAATACTCACCTTAAATAGAAAAAGGTTTCATTTGATAGGTAAAGTCACTAACTAAATCTTTATCTTATCAATCACATGGTCATATAAACCAATATGGTGTAACATGAGTTTAATAGTGAGCGAGGAGTTGTCATATGACAACTCCTATTACTTATTGCGCTGATGAAAAGACATGTGTGAAGTGTTAGATTTAGTAATTAAGTTAAAGAAAGGAAAGAGCTATGTTAACAGAATCTTTAAGAAAGCATAGTAATACAAATCTAAAGTGTGATTTGATTGCTGGTTTAACATTATTCGTCATGCGGGTTCCTCAGGGGATGGCATATGCTATGCTGGCGGTATGATCGCATTATCGATCGTGTTTGTCCGCTCAGCGGAAGAAGAAAACTCGAAGGATCCTGCGGTGATGTAAGCGCAATTCTCATGCCTTAACAAAACATAGACATTTACTTCATAGTACAACGATACAATTCAGCAGAAAGAATCTTCAACAATCAGGCGCTATTGTTGAATACTCTAAAGTGAAAATTTCAGATGCGCTCTTGACTAAAAGGTGACAGTTATTTTTTAAAGGTTTATAAAATCGTTCTATAACCTTTTTATACGTAAATTTATAGGTTTTAGACACATCCTAAAAGTAAACCTTTATAAACAGATAATAAATTCATTAATTTATAATTATTGGCTTCGTATTAAAAAAGGTACAATTAATAGATATATGAGTTAGTAGTACCAAAATTTGACCGAATGAAAAAACAGGTAAATCTCCGCCTCTTGTCGAATTTAGATATTATGAAGTTATGAAAGGAATATCTAAATTTCTCAACGGCTTATTGGGCGAAACAAGGACTTGTTACGAACTATACTGTCGCAGAATTCAATCTATCTAAAACATCGACACTATTGGTATTTAGCTATCCTTGAGTGATAAAGAAACTCCATATGTGAAGTCACATTTAAGGATCAATAAAATAGTATTCCTTCCAGATTAGGTATTTGCTAACCAATTGTAACCGTCAAGTAGTTTTGAAGGTTACTAGAGGGCGGCATGATGTAATAAGCCGTTCCAACCCTTGATATGATTGGGTTTTTGAGTGAGATGAGAGTAAAATGCTAACAAAAAGGTTTTTAATAGAGGCTTCTCATAAGTTGAGTAAACTTTTGGGAAGCTTCTTTTTTTCATTTCTTGTGTTTTAGGATAGCTGTCAAATAAACTTTTTCACATTATATAACCTCAGAAACCTGCAATTATTTTTTGAAACTACTAATCGAATGACCTTAATCGAATGAATTTGCATAAGTTTATTTATTTGTATATAGGGTAAATAGTTTATAGAGTAACAAACTTCCTTTGTAAAGCCAAGAAAATTAAATACTAGCAAACAATCGATTAAAATTGGAATTGATTCCCATTTTAATCTAACAAGGAAGAAAGTATAAAAGCTTTCCTCCTTACATAAGTGCAGCTAAGGTAATCGACTTAGTTTACTAATAATACTTATAAACAATTATCAGGAGGAACATAGGGATCATGCAAAAGTTTTTATTGATATTAGTTGTGTTGACCTTGTGGGTTATCTATCCTGCAAATTCAATTGAAGCTAAGGTAGAAATATATACTATTACACCAAACAGCGATACATATAATGGGGAATTTATGGGTGATTCAACCTACAATAAGCATACGAAACACTATTATTTAATTCGTTCATATCTTGAACAACTTGAAGAAACAGGTGGAGGCACACTCGTATTAGAAAAAGGAACTTATACGGTGTCAAATGTATTGTTCGTACCTTCAGATGTAACGATTAAACTAGAAGATGGTGCAAAGATTGTAAATGGAAATGAAACTGGCACATCTCAATTCGATGCTGATAAATCAATTTTCCAATTTATCCGCCCCTCTCTTGGAAAAGAAGAAGGTGTCTATGGCAAATACAATGGTGAAAAAAACATCTCCATCATTGGATCAGGTACAGCAACAATTGATTTGAATTTCGAAAAGGATGGTATTGCTATCATTGCCGGCCATAATCAAAATATCAGAATCAAAAATATTAATTTTCTAAACATGTATTCCGGCCATTTCATTGAGATTGATGCAACGAAGGATGCTGTTATATCCAACAATAAATTTATGAATTCAATAGCTTCATCAACTGAAATCAAAGAAGCGATCAATATTGATACTCCTGACAAGCTAACGAATGGCTGGAGCTCTAAATGGAGTAAGTTCGATAAAACACCTAACTCCAATATTTCGATAGATAGCAATATTTTCTATGACCTAGACCGGGCAATCGGCACACATAAATATTCCGGCGGAAAATATCATGATCACATCATTATCAGGAATAATAAAATTGAGAAAATGCGTCAGGATCCCATTCGGGTATTGAACTGGAGTAATGCAACGATAGAAAACAATACATTTAAAAATGTAGACCCTGGTGAAAATAACGCTAACAGGGGGATTATGGCAAGTGGTGCCATCAACCCTACCTTCCAAAATAATGTGTTTGAAGATATACCGCGGTCAATGCAATTTACAGCTTGGAAAAACAGTAATTCTGGTTCTGAGTATGATGTAACATATAATGAATTAAGTGAGGAAAATAAAGAAGCTCTTTCTACAAATACCGTTATTAATTATGTAGAGGGTTTTATCCGTATTAATCCTAAATATAAAAAATACGATAAAGAACATACTGAATTTATACCCGTGAAAACAGCGCAATCTCCTGTCTTACCGGAAGAGGACTCAGGCTATCCAGAAAAGAAGGATTTTATGAAACAAAATACAAATAAGGAATGCCCTGAAAATACATTCAGCTTTTATGAAAATCTGTTTCACACGAAGATGCTACTGTTATATTTTCCAAACCATTGGAACATGAATCACCGGGAAATGTGCCAAAACATTTAAGTTTATAGTGTTGTAAATAATAATTATCTCGATGCTGGACAAGTTGCTTTAGCATCATTTAAACCACCTATCGTTTAACTTTATTTTATGCTAACATTTTGCTAACGCAATCTCATGAAAAACGGTAAATCGCCGTTAAATATGTTACAGTCAACAATATCCAAAACCTTGATTTACCGCACTTTTTGCACACATCGTTAAAGATATTATACACCCTCAGCTTACGTCAGTCTGTCTAACAATTGCTTATTTAAGCAAGCTATAAAGCGGGATTTATACAATTTTACTCGAATAAACCTTGTGCATAGAAATTTTCTGCGAGCTCGGTCTCTGAAGAGACGTAAGAGCTCCTTTACTCCCTTTATTTTAATTACTCTCTTGAAATTATAGGCAAGACAAATTAGATTGGTCTCAGTGTTTACTGATTCCAACCCTCGTGTTAAAAAGTATGTATAGCCCCAGTGACGTTTCATCGTCCCAAAAGGATGCTCAACTATCGCACCTCTTTGCTTATAAATATCACTTTGACTACGTGTATTTTTCGTAATCTGTTCGATTACTTCCTCATCCTTTAATCTAGTTATCGATCTTCCTCCTTTGGCAGAGGTGCAGGACTCTTTTTGTCCGCAAGTATCGAAGTTTGTGCAAGTGTAACGTTTATACTCTTTCCCATTCTGCTTTCCGTTCCATTTGAAAGGTAACTCATAACCCAACGGACAAATATATCTATCGTTTATGGTATCGTATGAAAAATTCGTTCTATCAAATCCGTTGGCTAGTTTGTTTTGTTTTCCCTTTTGCGACTTAATTAAGAGTTCGGTGCTTTCATCGACAACATCAATGATTTCAAGGTAGTTATAATAGCCTGTATCGGCCAGAACCGTGGTTTTTTGATTGTGAAAGGTCCCCTTTGTTTCCTTCACCATATTGGACAATTGCCCTTGATCGTTGACATCATTGACAGTATCACAGTCCACAATTAGTTTATACTTGCTGTCCACCGCAGTTTGAACATTGAAACAAACTTCATGCTTCCCGTTATTTTTCATTGATTTGGCGTCTGGATCGGTAACACAAAGCTGTTTTTCACCTGTTTCCTTGAGTTCTTGTTTCATTACCTGCAGCTCGTGAATTCTTTCTTGATAAGCCTCTAACCTTTCTGTGATTTCTTGCTTTTTTTGGCGATTGTCCTCTGTTAAAAAGTCACGCAAATATGAATCGATTTTTTCATCGATATGCTCTAGCTTTTTACTGATAATATTCGCATTAAAGTGTTGTTTTTTAGAGCTGTTCGCCTTTAATTTTGTGCCGTCAATTGCGACGATTTGACCATCGACTAACCCGAAACCTTTTAACATTAAGGTGAACTCTTTAAACAGCTTTTTTATTGCAGTTTTGTTATTCTTCATGAAAGCAGATAGAGTGCCGTGGTCAGGCTGGAGCTTGCTGATTAGCCACATTAGTTCAATGTTTCTATTCGTTTCGGTTTCCATTTTGCGAGAGGAACGAATGCCATTCATATAACAGTAAAGATAGAGCTTAAGTAAGTCTTCTCGACGATAAGGCTTTTGCCCAGCTTTGATGCCCGAATATACTTGAAATCCCAATTCCTCTAGGTTCAAACTATCGATGTAAGCATCGATAACTCGGACAGGATTTTCTTCATTTACAAAGTCGTCCAACGTATTTGGCAGTAAATAAATTTGATGTCTATCTTCACCTACAATATAAGGCATACACACTCATCCTTTGATATAGAGATTCGACAAAAGGCATCCATTTTCATGCAAAAAAACAAAATTTATTAATAATTGTTAGACAGACTGACGGGCGGCATGATGTAATATAAGTTTTATAACTTTCTTATATCAAAGTTCGTGAGGAATGATAGTTTAAAACCAAAAAATATTAGTAAATAAGTTTTTTAGAGAGGTTATCCATTAAGTTTCCGAACTTATTGGAAGCCTCTTTTTAAAATGTCCAACCATGTTTAGAAGGAATAATAGTTCAATAGATATATCTGACATTATAAAAACCCAGTGGGGATTAAAGAAAATGACCCCGGCTCAATAACGGAGTCATTTACTAGCTGAATAGGTCGCCTGATATATCCAATATGCTTTTTGATTTGTTAATTTTATACTTTCACAACTCTAGAAGGTTGCTAAACATTTTTTGTTTTCCTTACATATCCATTAAAGTTATCGATACTTACTAGACTTAAGTTGACCCTTCTTGTTTAGAATGCTCTAATATTTTGTTGCGATATTCTTGGCTTTTACAGTTGATGAAGTACTGCTTCCTGCTTCTCTTTTGGCAATTACATAAAGGTTACACACTCAACAACTATTTTTTTAGTCAAACTACAACTGTATTATTCATAATCTTCTACTTTCCACTCAGTTTTCCAATCCAAATAGTTTTGTTATTTGTTGGATTATAGTAAGTTATATAAACACGTAATGTAAGTTCAGTATAATCAATATCAGACCACCTCAGAGCAATCATTTCACCAATCCGTAAGCCAGTATATGCTAACATAGTAAAAGCTAGTAGATCCCCCTCTAAGCCTTCTTCCTTAGCTATACTTAAAAACTCTTCTAGTTCTTCTTCAGGTTAAGGGCTAAGGTTTTGTAAGAATATATCCTTCAGATTAACTGAAATATAGGTTCTGTTAAAAAGAGTAACAATAAAAATAACTAGTATGGCCATAAGATTGAGTGGATAATAGATTCCTTTATAAAAAAATGAAAACACTTACAAAAAAGTATTGACATGAAATTTTATTTAAAATATAATAAAATTAATATAAATGATAAGTTAATCGATTAACTTAGAACAACAAACGAAATTTGGTGAAGATATGAAAAGTAATAAAAATGTACGTATTAAAGATGTTGCTGAAAAAGCCGAAGTTTCTACTGCAACAGTGTCACATGTGATTAATGGAAATAAATATGTATCAGAAAAAATAAAAAATAAAGTAAATAAAGTGCTAAAGGAACTGAATTACCACCCCAATTCTGCAGCAAGAAGTTTAAGAAGTACTAAGACAAATACAATAGGATTTATAATTCCTATAAATAGTGAGGATACCGCTAAATCTTTTTTTATGTCTATTGCAGAAGGGATAGAGGAAAAATTAAAAAGCAGGGGGTATAATTTAATATTAAGTAATTCAAAAGAGGATCCGGAACAAGAATTAAACCTTATAAAAATGTTTAATACTCAAGTTGATGGATTAATATTGGCACCGACAAATGAAAACTTTAAAGGTATAAATGAAACAATTGATCATAACTTTCAAATTGTTATGATTGATAGATTGCCTGTTGGTTATAAGGGAGATTATGTTTTAGTAGATAATTTCCAAGGAACTTATGAAGGTATCAATGAATTAATTAAATCTGGTTTTAAAAAAATTGGCTTTTTAAGTTCTGGATTAGGAATAACTACTTCTAATGATAAATTTGAAGTAAATGAAGAACTATCAAATAATAGAATATATGTTAACCCCAATAATGAAAGATTTCAAGCATACAAAGTTGCTCTATCAGATAATAAAATAAGTTTTAATCCCGATTATGTACTATTTGGCGAATCCTCTTTTCAATCAGGGTACGACCTGGCTAAACAACTAATTTCAAAAGAGATCGATGCTATATTTATAGCAAACAATATAATGACTATGGGTTCCATTAAGTTTATTCAAGAACAAAAGTTAAAAATTCCAGATGATATCGGAATTATTGGATACGACAACTCTGATTGGACAGAAATTATTTCCCCACCTCTGTCAGCAATTAAACAGCCTGCATTCGAAATAGGGGTGCAAGCTGCAGAATTAATTCTAAATAAAATACAAAAACCTACCTCAGACTTTCAGCATATTAAATTAAAGACTGAAAATCTAAAAAGATCATCCTATTAATTTTTTTTAGATCTCAGTTAATCGATTAACTGTATAGCAAATTTGTACAAATGTCATACCAAGCGAAGGAGGTGAATTTAGTAATCGTAAGCAATAGATAATTTAAATTTATGGAGGGTTTATTATGAATGTATGGAGTCCAAATAGCCCATTAGGTGGGTTACCTTTTATGAAAGATGCAATAATAATGGAGGTATTAATATGAAAAAAATACTATTAATAATTGGTAGTTCATTGCTTGTTGCGTTGGTATCTGCTTGTGGTTCAAATAATGAAGTCAGTAATGCAGGTAATAACACAAATCAAAGTAGTAGCGATCAGACATTAACCGTTCTTGTTGAAGGTGGTAGTCCAGCCCAAACAGTTGCAGACCTGACAAAAGAAGAGTTCGAAGAAAATACTGGCTATGAGGTTATCATCGAGTCTGTACCATATTCAGGTGTATACGACAGAATGAGAACAGAATTAACGTCTGGTGCGGGTGCATTTGACGTTGCGACAATTGATACGATTTGGTTACCGGCACTTTACCAAGGCTTAGAGCCAATTCAAGAGGAGATAACTGATGAAATGCAGGACGATTTATTCCCTGGTTTAATCGACGGTGCTTCAATGGATGGAAATGTTTATGGGCTTCCTACTTGGACAAACTCTAAAATTCTACTCTACAGGGAAGATTTATTTAATGACTCAAATAATCAAGATGAATTCCTAGATGAATTCGGGTATGAGCTTTCACCTCCGGAAACTTGGGATCAATATAAAGATGTAGCCCATTTTTTCGGTAATAATGAGAATTACCCTGAACTATACGGTACCAGTGTTTTTGGAGCGACTTCAGGTGACTCAGTGGCTAGTTGGTTAGATCACGTCGCTCAAGCTGGAGCGGAAGCCTTAGTGATTAATGATGCTGGTGAAGTTATTGTTAACGACGACGACCATGTAGCAGCTTTAGAATTTCTTAATGATTTAGTGAATGAGGAAGGTGTAGTTCCAGAAGGGGTTCTGGAAACAGCTTCGGCGGAAACATCAGAATTATTTTATAATGGTAATTTAGCAATGATGTTAGCATGGGGGCATTTCTTTGTTCCTTCAAATGATCCTGATACATCAGATGTGGCCGGGGATGTAGGTGCGGCTCCAATGATTGCAGGGGATGGTGGAATAGGTGTTGTCCCTGGACCTTGGTATCAGGTAATTCCATCTTCATCAGAGAAAAAGGACATTGCTAAAGAATATTTGTTATTTTTGTACGAAAACAATGAATTGTATGCAGATGCTCTAGGGGTTGCTGCTAGACAGTCAGTCTTTGAAGAGTATGGTCAACAAGAGGAGTATGCACATTTAAACGAGTTAGCTACTACATTAAACGGAAAACAAACTCAAAATAGACCGTCAACGGAAAAATGGGAAGAAATTGAAAGCGAAGCCTTACTTCCAGCAGTTCAGAATGTATTTAGTGGTTCGCAAACACCACAAGAAGCCTTAGATGAGGCGAAGGAAATAATTGAAGGAATAGTGAACTAGAGATAACTAAATTTAAATGGGTAGGGGACCATCCCTATCCATTTAAAAAATATTATCGAAGTGAGTGATAGTATGACAAAAGAATCGAGAGTTTCCATTTATTTTTTTGCTCCTGCAGGAATTTTTATGTTAGTTTTTTTGTTCTTTCCTGTAGCCTTGCTAGTTAGAGATAGTTTCTTTGAAATCGATATGATTGCTCAAGGTAGAGGTACATTTGTCGGTTTGAGTAATTACATTGAGGCAATAAGATCTGAAAGATTTATTGATACAACAACGAATACGCTCATTTATGTAGTAGTAGCAGTAGGTTTCGAATTAGTACTAGGATTATTTTTTGCTTTGTTATTGAATACTGCTTTTAAAGGGCATGGTATTGTAAGAACAATAATGCTAGCTCCGTTAATGATAGCCCCTTTAGTAACAGGTTTAATTTGGAGATTCATGTTAAATAACCAATTTGGAATAGTAAATAAGTTACTCTACGATTTTAACATTACTTCAAGTAGACATGCAATTCAATGGTTATCAGATGAGAGGTTTGCTTTACTGTCGACAATAATTGCGGATATATGGTTAACAACTCCATTTATGATGTTAGTTTTATTAGCCGGACTTCAAGGGATTTCTAAAACACTATATGAATCAGCAGATATTGATGGGGCGAATAAAATACAAACATTTCTTTATGTGACGCTACCTTCGCTGTTTCCAGTAATGATTGTTGCTGTGCTAATTCGGACCGTTGATGCTGCTAGAACCTTTGATATCGTATGGGTGTTAACACAAGGGGGACCATCGAATTCATCAGAGGTATTAAGCACTTATATGTACAAAACACTTACTAGATATGGGCAAGTTGGAGAATCAAGTGCAATGGCAGTAATATTCATTATTCTCTTGTTAGCAATAAGCTCATACTTCTTAATAGCAATGTTCAAGGCTAACAAGAAATAGAAAGGAAGATATAAATTGAGTCAACCTAATGCAGGAATTTCTAATGAGAATACGCTAGGAAGACTATTTAAGAAGAATAAAACAATTATTGGTTTAATTACCACTGTCCTAGCGCTACTATTTATTAGTCCATATATCTATATAGTCTTGACATCTATTAAACCTTCATCAGATGCGATCAGTCCATCACCAACATTTTTTCCGCGAGAATTATCATTAGAAAACTATGTCACCATGTTTAATCAGATGCCAATTGCAAAATATTTTTTCAATAGTTTTATTACAGCTTCAATTAGTACAATATTAGCTGTTTTCTTAGGAGCGCTTGCGGCATATGGACTGTCTAGGTTTTCTTCGAAAACAGGGAATATATTTCTCCTACTTACATTGTGTGTTCGAATGGTTCCAATGATCAGTATAGCGATACCAATGTACATTATCATTAATGGAATGGGGCTAATTGATACTAGAGTAGCTTTAATTATTACTTATACGGCCATCAATGTTCCTTTTGCAATATGGCTCATGATCGGATTTTTCAACAATATCCCAAAAGAATTTGATGAAGCAGCTAGAATAGATGGGTGCAATATTTTTACGGCATTTATTAAAGTGATACTTCCTGTATCTCTCCCTGGATTGGCTACAGCGGCAATATTCTGTTTTATGTTAGCGTGGAATGATTTCTTATTTGCATTATTACTGACTAGCACCAATGCCAAAACGGCGACTGTGGGAATTTCAGAGTTTTTGACAGCATATAATTTGGATTTGGGTCCGATGACAGCTGCCGCTGTAAGTTTTAGCTTACCGGTAATGATTTTCTCAATTATAGTTCAGAGATATATTGTGAGTGGTATGACGCTAGGTGCTGTAAAAGAGTAATAATTATTTTTAGAATTTAGAACAAAGTATGAACCCAAGACAAAATTAAACAAACAGGAAGGAGTTCTATAATGATATATCATGAAAAAGAAATACAAAAAGCCAATAATATTATTAGCGAGTTAAGTAAAGAGACGCAAAAAAGTCAGTACAGGTTGAAGTATCATTTTATGGCACCTACGGGTTGGATTAATGATCCTAATGGTCTGGTATTCTATAAAGGTGAATATCATATTTTTTATCAACATGATCCTTATAGTCCAGAATGGGGTCCAATGCATTGGGGGCATGCAAAGAGTCGAGATTTAGTTAATTGGGATCACCTGCCAATCGCTTTAGCTCCTTCCGAGGAATATGATTATGGAACAGTTAATGATCATGGTTGTTTTTCGGGTAGTGCTATTGTGAACAATGATCATTTATACCTGTTTTATACTGGTCACTCTATTGAAAAAGATCCAGTGCAAGTTCAATGTGTTGCGACGAGTCAAGATGGAGTAAACTTCAAAAAGTATGAGGGGAATCCCATAATTAATGACTTTCCGAAAGATGGAACAAAGGATTTTCGCGATCCTAAAGTATGGAAATATGAAGAATTCTTTTATATGATTGTTGGCTCAAAAAAAGAAGGAATAGGAAAAGCTCTCTTATATCAATCTAAAGATCTTTATGAATGGAAGTATGTAGGAGTTGTAGCGGAGAGTGATGGAACTCAAGGAGATATGTGGGAATGTCCAGATTTATTTTCATTGGATAATAAGGATGTCCTTATCATCTCACCTATGTACGGCACAAAAAATGAGAAACCATTTTATACCATTGGTAATATGAGCTACAAGACTAAACAATTTACCCAAGGACTAGTAAATACCTTAGATTATGGTTCTGATTTTTATGCACCACAAACTTTCGTAGATGATAAAAATAGACGCATTATGATTGCATGGATGGACATGTGGTTTTCACATAGACCATCTCAGAAAGAAGGATGGGCTGGTGCGATGACTTTCCCTCGTGAATTGAAGGTCATTGATAATAAATTATACCAAGTACCAGTAGATGAAATAGAAACTTTAAGAGAGAACTTGAAGGATTTTCAATCATTTCAATATGAAAATGAATATATGATAGATCCTCAACTATCTGTATCGTCTGAGATTCATATTGTCTACGATATCGCACAAAGTACATCAAATGAGTTTGGTTTATTTGTTCGGTCAAGTGAAGATGGTCACGAAAGAACGAAAATTATAATAGATATAATGAAACAAGAAGTCCTTGTGGACCGCAATTTATCTGGAACTGGTGAAAAAAGTGTTTCGCGAGCTCCTGTTTCATTTGTAAATGGAAGATTAGAATTAAGAATATTATTAGATACAACTTCAATTGAATTGTTTATAAACGGGGGGGAGCAAGTTATTACAAAGCGAATCTTCCCAAATCTAAACAGCAATTTATGTAAGCTATTTGCATCAGCAGGGAAAATGAAAATTGAAGACCTTAAAGTATGGTCAATCAAAAAAGTAATAGATTGAGGAGGAAGAAAATTGTTAGGAGGTATAGAGGCAGGAGGCACAAAGTTTGTATGTGCAGTTGCAGATGAAGACTTTAACATTATCGATCGTGTTTCGTTTCCTACAACGATTCCTTCGGAGACATGTTCCACGCAGGACCATTTACTTCACTCAATCAGAAGTCAATTTGAAAAGCTTTTAAGCGGATACGTTTCAACACCAGATCTTACAAGTTATATTGTTTCACCAGGTTTAAAAGGTGATGCAGGTATTGTCGGTGCGTTATTATTAGCAGAAAAAGTAAAGCAAAGGAAATAAATTGCATAAGGTAAGTTGAAAAGGGGGGGCATTGTATGAATAAAAATTATTCAACCCTTTTTGCTCTTCCAATACTCAATAGAGTCGTAAAGTTCATTAACTACTTCTTTAATTTGAAGGTACCTTCGAAATATGGTAATAAAAGAGAGTGTGTTTGTTCATTGTGATTAATATGAACAAACACACTAAATTGATAGGAGAATTTATTTATGGCCAGTAAAAATTATTACGACGTAACAGAGTGGCCTGTCGGTAATCCGTATGAGGATATTGGTGAGGTAATCAATAGCATTATAGCAGATATTAAAAGTAGGCAAACGGACACTGATGTGAATAAAGGTGGAAAACCGGGTGCGGTTATCTATATTCCACCGGGAGATTATCATCTTGGCAGTCAAGTAGTTATAGACATCAGTTATCTTAAAATTATGGGTTCTGGACACGGGTTTACATCTTCGAGTATTCGTTTTAATATTTCTGAAAATGAATGGGCGGATTTGCATGAATTGTGGCCGGGAGGAAGTCGCATACTCGTAGATATTCCCCTAGAAGTGAATGACGAGGAATATAAAGGAGCTGCATTTTATGTTGAACGAAGTGGAAATCCCCGAATAAGTTCGGTAGAGTTTTCTGACTTTTGTATTGATGGTTTGCATTTTATTGAAGATGGTTCAGGAGAAACAAATCCGGAAAACACATACACTAACGGGAAAACGGGTATTTATGTTGCAAGTGCTTGTGACTCATTTCGGATTACAGGCATGGGGTTTGTGTATTTAGAGCATGGAATTACTATTTATCATGCAGATGCACTGACTATACATGATAATTTCATAGCTGAATGTGGTAACTGTATAGAACTACGAGGTTGGGGACAGGCTTCAAAAATAACTGATAACTTGATAGGAGCCGGTTTTAAAGGATATTCAATTTACGCTCAAAATTTTGGTGGACTTTTGATTACAGCGAATAATGTTTTTCCACGAGGTGCGAGCAGTATCTATTTTGATGGTGTGACACGTTCCAGTATCACAAATAATAGACTTCATTCATTTTATCCAGGAATGGTGGTATTCAGGGATAATTGTTCGGAAAACATGGTTTCATCAAATCACTTTTTACGTGACCATGAACCTTGGACTCCTTTTCTGGGAATAGACAATGGTTTAGATGATTTGTATGGTCTCCTCTATATCAGTGGCAATAAAAATTCTGTAATTGCTAATCACTTTTCTGAAGTAATTAATACTCAGAACATCAAGCCGGTAGGTGCAACACCTGTAATCATACGTATTGTTTCGGGTAATGGAAATTATATTTCTAATAATCATGTTGTTGCCACGGAGGTTCATGCCAAGATAAGTGATTCTTGTTTCTCTGCGCAAGTCGACGCTTTGTTGACTACCGAAGCGTCAGAGACGCTTACCGTAACAACAGTATTGGTAGAAAAAGAATCGTTTCAAAATACGATTCTTGATTCGGGAAGTGATCCACAGGTTGTTATGGACAAGACTGTAAATGCATTCAGAGCCACTCCAACGCCAGGAGCATAAATAATATATTCAACTATGTTTTTGTGGTAGTTTTTGCTCCAAAGTTTCAATTGAAAGTCGGACACTTGAATTATTTCGTTTGTCATTTAATTTTGGGGGTGCTTCCTAGCGATGGAAGTGCCTCTTTTTATAGTGTTTCCCATATTTGGGTAAATGCCAATAAAGTAGACAGAAAAAAGGAATGTTTCTTTAGGAAGACTGCCACAAAATGTCTTCTTTTAAGTTTGGAGAAAGCATGACAATGGCAGAATGAGGTCTTCTAGGATTATAAAACCCTTCAATATATTCGAAACAAGCCAGTTTTACTTCTTTTTACGATTAAGTTCTTCTTTCTTCATATATTTGAAAAAAGGTTCTATTACTGCATTATCCCAGGGATAAGCGAGCTTTGAATAAGATGGAACGATGGCTAAATGGTCTTGTCATTGACGGAGTTCAGAAGAAAGGTACTGTGAGCCTCTATCTGAATGGAAAATCACGGGAGAACTTGGATTCCTTAGCGTAACAGCCCTTTTCAACGTATCACAAACAAGTTTAGTAGTCATTGAATAAGAGACATTCCAAGCAATTACTTTTCTAGAAAAGACATCAAAAATCACACAGAGATAAACTTTTGAGAGGCTTCTTTTTTGTTCACAGAATTTATAAGATGACAGCTATCTTTACGCCACGCGTATCAAGGGAAAACCACCCTTGACACTTAAATGATGGTGGCGAAAGATACGCTGTATTTAATAAAAGACGCTACGCGTTTTTCTTAGAGTGCCGAGCAAGCGGTTAATTGCTAAATGGTGATAGTCCGATCTGATGAGTATAGTACATCTGGAAGTTTAAAAGTATTAACTTTATCTAAACCCATGGAAAATTGTTTAGATATTTTTTTTGTGCTAAAGTATTGATAATTGTGGGGTAGAGGACGGTGAAGTATGCGTTATCAATATGAGCTAATAGATTATCAAGTTGATTTACCAATTAATATTTTCACACATGCAGTAGAAAATTTCCCTTATCATTGGCACGAAGCAACTGAAATCCTTTTCGTGCTTGAAGGTGAATTGGAAATCAGGGTTAATCAAGATAACTTCCATCTGAAAATGGGTGATATTTTTCTTGTAAATGACAATGAACTTCATTTTATCAACTCTAAGACAGTTTTTGGTAAAACACAGGTATTGGTTTTGCAATTTGATACCAGGTATTTTAAGAAGCTTGGAATTGATGTAGAACAAAAAAGATTCTATTTGAACTCAAGTGACGTTGAAGAAGGATCTATGTATGTCTTAGATGAAATAAAATATCTCCTAGCCAATATGATGGATCTGATATTGAACAGGAAAAAACTTTACCATCTTAAGATTAAGATCATGTTATTAGATCTTGTGGTCATTCTTCTGGAGCATTTTGAAGTGCCTGCAAAAACAAAGAAAAAGCGAATGGAAGATGATCAAAGACTGGTAGAAATACTTCAATATATGAATGAACATTGTATCGATGCACAAATCGGATTGCAGGATATTGCAACAGAATTTTCATTAAATCCACAATACCTGTCCAGATATTTCAAATCAAATGTGGGAGTATCTCTAAAAAAATACTTAGATAATATGCGCTTAAACAAATCATTGTTTACCTTACGGACAACGGATGAAAAGGTTACTGAGATAGCTCTTAAATCCGGTTTCCCAGACAGTAAAGCGTATTATAGAGTCTTTAAGGAAGTATTAAGGATAACGCCAATACAGTATCGAGAACAATTTCGAATGGAGCTCAAAAAAGGCATCATGGAGGATTATTTGAGCATCAACAGCAAAGAATCTTTCGTAAATCTATTCAAACATCTTGATCGTAAAAATCTTAGCGGGTTCCCAATAGATAAAAAGGAAACCAAAACAATTGATGTTGCCAAATCCTTGAAAAAAATTAATCGTTCCTTCACTAAATTATTGACCTTTGGCTTTGCACCTCATGCCCTGAGAAAGGATTTTCATGATCAATTAAAACAGATTCAGGGCGAAATAGGGTTCGAGTACGTTCGATTTCATGGGATTTTTTCAGACCAGCTCTTAGTATATAACCAGAAGCCGGATGGATCCTATTATTTTAATTTTAATCACATCGATTCCCTTTTGGATAATTTGCTTAATGCCGGTTTAAAGCCTTTTATTGAAATTAGTTTTATGCCATTAGATTTAGCAAGTACTGAAGATAAGATATTTTGGTGGAATGCATATGTATCGCCTCCAAAGGAAATGGATCGATGGCTGAAATTACTGGATACTTTCTTCAGACATTTGATTAATCGATACGGACTGCAAGAAGTGAGAACTTGGTATTTTGAGTTCTGGAACGAACCGGAAGTTCAATATTTTTGGAGCGGAACAAGACAAGAGTTTTTTACCTTTTATGCTGAAAGTTATAGATGTATTAAATCAATTGATTCTGAAATAAAAATTGGCGGATTTGGAATTATTGACTTTACCGAGCATCAAAATTGGTTAATTGATTTTGATACTTTTGTTAAAAATGAAAAGGTTGGCGTCGATTTCTTCTCTTTTCATGTTTATAATCTATCCAGAAATCCTTTGGCTGAATCGGACTTATTAAAAACATTGAGTGGTATTGAAGTAACAGGAGACGTTATACAGAAACTAGCTGAATCTGGTGCCATCATGCTGGGAGATGAACAAAATTTTTCAACAAGTATTGATCATATCATTGATAAGATCAAAGGATTGACTTCACTAACTAAAGAACTATGGATAACGGAATGGAACGCAAATAGTGAAAGCAGGGACTTGGTACACGACACATGTTATATGGGTGCCTTTATCATTAAAAATGTAATTGAAAACAATGAAAAAGTAACAGGGATGGGTTTTTGGACATTTACAGATATATTTGATGAGTTTCAATTGGAGCAGCCGTTATTCCATGGAGGATTTGGACTCATGACCTATAATGGAATCAAGAAGGCAGGGTATCATGCATTCTTCTTCTTAAGCAAGCTCGGTGAAAATCTAGTTTTAAAGGAAGAAGATATGATTGTTACAAAAAGGGGCGAAGATTACCAGATTCTCTTATTTAATTACAGTCATCCAAATCAATTATACAGAAAATTTGATTATTCACAATTGTCCCCAACTAGCCGCTATAAGGTATTTGAAAATGAACGTGTTAAGTCATTTCAACTAAATTTAGAAGGCCTGCATGGGGAGTATATAATCAAGAAGCTGTATGTCAACAGGCAGCAAGGGTCTTCATATGATGCTTGGGTAGACATTGGAGCACCAAATGATATGGACAATGATACGATCAACTATATTAAAGGAAAGGCAGAACCAGGAGTGAAAATACAGCATGAATATGTACAAAAAAGTTATAACTTGGAAACATCTTTACAGCCGCATGAAATACAATTGTTTGAGATCAAGCGCCGTTATTGATCAATGTTGAATAGGTTAGACAATCCTGTACATCTAAATAAAAGAAATGGACGTTGCCATAATTATGGCAACGTCCATTTCTTTTATAGAAGTCAATAATCGGAATAGCATTTCTAAAATAATGGAATGTATTCGATTGAGTTGGATTGTATATTGGAGTTAACGAGTAGGAAAGTACTCTATCAAAAACCATTAATTAATAATTAAAAGGCGAGAGGGGACAGAAAAGGAATAGGATTGAATGTTGGATCAAGTGTCGCTAAATCTACAATAAAAGTGATGACAGCGAACATTGAAATACGATAAAAATGGAAACGTTGTCTTTCTTCTTTAAGAAGGGAAGATCCATATAATGCTAAAAATCTATATTTGGTTGCGTTGTAAATTACAATGGTAAGTTCTAAAGTAAACGTTTGATCATGAACGTTTCCAGTAAAACAACGCTTTAAAAACATTTGCAACAAACGATTGCTGGATATTCTTTGAAATAAAAGTAAATAGCAGAAAGTTGGAGGGGCACATCATGATTGAATACTTTAAAAAAAGAAAAAACAAGAAACAAGAAATATTACGACGTGTGAGGGAAGATAAAGCAAAGCGTAAAGAAAGAAAGCAAGAAATTGCAGCTTTGCCAGAATCAGAACGAAAGAATGAAATTAAAAGCGATAAACTTTTGCGAAAAGAGCAGAAACAACAAAGAAAAGAAGAATTGAAATCGTTAAGCCGTAAAGAAAGAAAAGTAGCAAAAAAAGAAACTAAAATCTATAAAAAATTAAAAAATAGACCAAGACGTATCACGGGCTGGTCAGTTGTTGCTGCACTGATACTAATTATTGGTGTAACAATAGGGCCGAGAGTTACAAGCGTACTTGAAAACGTGACTGGTAAACATATTACGATTGAGACAACAGGTGCAGAAGCTGACGAAGCCAGGGAAGCTGCTGATGATGTTTCAGAAGAGATTGCAAATGAAGGATTAGTATTATTAAAAAATGAAAATAACTCCCTGCCATTAGCAGATAAAAAAATGAATGTATTTGGTTCTGATGCATTTACTTTTAAATATGGTGGAGGTGGTTCTGGTGCATCAGACCAAACTCGTGCTGTGAATTTATTTGATGCGCTTACGAATGCAGACATTGAATATAATCAGGAATTATATGATTACTATGCGGGATTACCAGAATTAGAAGCAACGACAGGGAATTCGGACACTGGAGTTGTTCAAGTCATTAAAGGAATGTTAAGTAGTGATGATGAGGTAGATGGTGAACCAGATGTAACGGATGCTGCATTAGCCCAAGCGAAAGAGTACTCTGAAAATGCAATGATTCTTATTCAAAGTGAAGGTGTAGAAGCATCAGATGTAGGTTTAGATGATTTAAAGTTATCAGATGAAATGCATGACTTAGTTGGAAAAGTAGCTGAGAACTTTAATAATGTAACCATCGTTGTAAATGCTGGTAATACTTTAGAATTAGGGTTTGTTGAGGAATATCCAAGTATTCAGTCTGTTGTTTGGGTTGGAACACCTGGACCATTTGGAACTAATTCCCTTGCTAAAGTTTTGTCAGGAGAATTAAATCCTTCTGGACGTATTACGGATACGTATGTTTATGATATTGAATCTTCACCAGCTAGTGAAAATTTTGGAGACTATCAGTATGAGAATTTAGATAAAGCTTACATTAATTATGAAGAAGGAATTTATGTAGGGTACAGATTTTATGAAACTTTCTATCAAGGAAATGAAGAAGGCTACAATCAAACAGTTCAATTTCCTTTTGGATCCGGTCTAAGTTATACAACATTTGATTGGAATACAGTTAGTGAACAATTAAACAGTGATTCAATTGAATTACAAGTAGAAGTGACAAATACAGGTGAAGTAGCTGGAAAAGACGTAGTTCAAGTTTATTATTCTGCTCCTTACACACCAGGAGGAATTGAGAAGTCTGCCATTAACTTAGCTACATTTGCTAAAACAAAATCACTAGAACCAGGAGAGTCTGAAGTATTAAGTATTAGTTATGATACAAGAGACATGGCTTCTTACGATATGGCAAATGAGAATTATATTTTAGAAAATGGAACATACCAAATTAAACTTGGTAAAAATGTTCATGAAATTGATAGTACACTGAACTTTGAATTACCTGAAGATATTGTGTACGAAACAGATGCTGATACAGAAACAGAATACAAAAATCGTTTTACTCAATCAGGAAACGA
Organism: Salipaludibacillus neizhouensis; assembly: GCF_002886185.1. Classification (GTDB taxonomy): domain Bacteria; phylum Bacillota; class Bacilli; order Bacillales; family Salisediminibacteriaceae; genus Salipaludibacillus; species Salipaludibacillus neizhouensis. Next base: position 3,595,078 of record NZ_KZ614146.1, on the reverse strand, counting down.
AATAACAGTTCTTTCTCGTAACGATAGGGAAGGCACATATCCATCAGATCAAGATGATTCAAAAGTTGCAACTGATAAAGTTATCGAAAGAGTTCAGGGACATGAATATAATGATGATGTAGAAATGCCTACGACCGGTGCTGACAATGGTCTAAAATTGGAAGACCTAAAAGGATTAGATTATGATGATCCTTTGTGGGGTGAATTTTTAGACCAATTGACTGTAGATCAAATGACAGAGTATGTATCAGAAGCTGCTTATCACACAATAGCAATTGATGAACTTGGTATTCCAAACACAGTATTAATGGATGGACCTGCTGGTTTTAGTTTTTTCTTTAAGCAATTTGAAGCAGGTGCTTACCCAACGGAAATCGTCGTGGCATCGACTTGGAATGAAGATTTAGCATACGAGATGGGTAATGTTATTGGCCAAGAAGCAGAAGCTTACGGGATTCACGGATGGTACGCTCCAGCTCTTAATATTCATCGTACGCCACGAGGTGGAAGAAACTTTGAGTATATGTCAGAAGACCCTGTACTAAATGGTATGATTGGTGCAGGTATGGCGAAAGGCGCTCAAGACCAAGGTGTTACAGTATTCATGAAACACTTTATAATGAATGAGCAAGAAACTAATGCACGCTCTGGGACTCTAATATGGTCTAATGAACAAACGATGAGAGAAATTCACCTACGTCCTTTCGAAATGACTGTCAAAGAGGGGGATGTAACTGGTGCAATGTCTAGTTTCTCTTTCATTGATGGGAAATGGGCAAATCCTGAATTACTAAATGGAATTCTTAGAGATGAGTGGGGTTTTGAAGGTGTAGTATCTTCAGATGCAGTGTTCGGATTTATGGAAGCACCACAAGCTGTTACATCGGGTAATGATTTAATGTTAGATATTTTATCGGTTCCAAAACAAAAGCAGCTTTTAGAAGAAGCATATGAGGAGCACCCAGAAGCGATTACAGTTGGACTGCGAAATAGCATGCATAACTCACTATATGCAACACTTAAAACTAACATTTTTAACTAAAAAGTATTATTTGATATATAGAAGGCGGCCTAAGTTGCCTTCTTACTAATTTTAAAAGAAGTGTGGCGATCTAGAATGAAACACAAAGATATAATGAAACAAATGACTTTGGAAGAGAAAGCTTCCCTCATGTCTGGACAAAACTTTTGGAATACCAAGGCTATTGAACGTTTGGATATTCCATCTATTATGCTAACCGATGGGCCGCATGGACTGCGAAAACAAGGTGGGAAAGCTGATCACCTAGGATTAAACAAAAGTATACCAGCCACTTGTTACCCAACAGCAGCAACGCTAGCAAATAGCTGGGATAAGTCACTTGTATATGACGTAGGACAAGATATCGGTAAGGAAGCTCGCAGTGAAAAAGTAAGTGTCTTACTTGGACCTGGTTTAAATATTAAGCGTAATCCATTATGTGGACGTAATTTTGAATATTTCTCAGAAGATCCATACCTAACTGGTGAACTCGCTAGTGAAATGGTAAAAGGAATTCAGTCTAATGGTATTTCAGCTTGCCCTAAGCATTATGCTGTCAATAGTCAAGAACATATGCGAATGACAATTGACGAAATTGTAGATGAACGTTCGCTTAGAGAAATTTATTTAACAGGCTTTGAAAAAGTTGTAAAAGAGAGCGATCCTCATACGATGATGTCTTCTTATAATAAGGTCAATGGTGAATTCGCAAATGAAAATCAACATTTAGCTAATGACATTTTGTATTCTGAATGGGGATTTGACGGTGTTGTTGTAACTGACTGGGGAGGAAATAATGACCGTGTTACTGGGTTAAAGGCTCATAATCAGTTAGAAATGCCATCAACTAACGGGATTACAGATAAAGAAATTATGGATGCAATAAATGCAGGATCATTAGAAGAATCAATATTAGATGAAGCAGTAGATCAATTGCTGTCTCTAATAGATAAAGTGCGTTTAGATGATAAAGAATCAGTACAAGTAGATCATGAAGAGCACCATAATAAGGCCGTGGCAGCTGCTCGTCAATCTATGGTAATGCTGAAGAATGAAAATAATATTTTGCCGCTTACTGAAGGAACAAAAGTAGCCGTTATTGGTGATTTTGCAAAAAATCCAAGATACCAAGGAGCGGGGAGTTCATTAATAAATCCCTATAAATTAAGTATTCCATTTGATACTTTACAAAATTCTGCTTTAAATATAGTTGGTTATACACAAGGATATAAGCGTATGGGAGGAAAGAGTAATAAATTACTGCAAGAAGCAACAAGTCTTGCGAAATCTGCTGAAACAGTAATTTTATTTATTGGGCTTGATGAAAGCAAAGAAGCAGAAGGTGTAGATCGAGAAGATTTAAAACTGCCTCAAAATCAACTAGACCTTGTTGAATCCTTAGTAAAAGTAAATAAGAATGTGATTGTTGTTTTAGCTGGTGGTGCAGCACTTGAATTACCTTTTGCAGATAAAGTACAAGGAATTATACACACGTATCTTTCTGGACAAGGTGGGGGGGAAGCTGTCGTCGATATATTGCTTGGCAAATACAATCCAAGTGGTAAATTAAGTGAAACATTCCCAATTCGTTATACTGATGTCCCATCCTCTTCGTACTACCCTGGACATCAAGCAACAAGTGAACATAAAGAAGGGCTATTCATTGGTTATAGATATTTTGAAACTGCCAATGTACCTGTGCGTTATCCATTTGGATATGGGCTATCTTATACTACATTTGAATACAGTGATATTGTGATAGATGGCTTATCCGTAAGTTTTAGTTTGTCAAATACAGGTAAAGTTGCTGGAGCAGAAATTGCTCAATTGTATATTGAAAAGGTAGATTCGAGAATTTTTCGTTCAAAAAAAGAATTGAAAGGCTTTGATAAAGTCTACTTGGAACCAGGTGAAACGAAGCGAGTAACACTAGGATTAACAAAACGGGATTTCTCTTATTATAATCCTGAAATTAAGGATTGGGAAATTGAATCGGGGAATTACAATATTCAAGTTGGCAGTTCCATTCAAGAGATTCATCTAGAGGAAACTGTTGAGATGGAGGGTGTTACTCCAACTGTATTCCTAAAAACTGAATATCCACACTACGCAATGGCTAATATGGAGCATATCCCTGATTCAGAGTTTGAAAAAATATTAGGGAGAAAACTTCCACCTAAAAGTTGGGATCGTCATAAAGATTTGGGAATGAATGACACGATTAATCAAGCGCAGTATAAGAATTGGTTAGGGAAATTACTATATAATTTTATTATGCTCTTCCATTTTTTCTTCAAAAAGATTGGAAAACCATTAACGGCAAATAACGTGTACTTTATTATAAACATGCCATTTAGACAAATTGACCGTTTTACAGGCGGGACAATTAGTAAAAAGAATGTTGAGGTATTTTTACGGTGGATTAATCGATAAAATAAGATGAAACCCGAAACGACTGTAATTCCTTCACCAAAAGTACTAATGTTTACCCTTGATACGTAAGGGTTTTATGTAAAATGCTAACATTTTGCTGACATTTAGGTTTTACCAGAGGCTTCTCATGAGTTCACTGAACTTATGGGAAGCTTCTTTTTTCTTGTAACCTGGCGATATACGATCTTCATAATTATATCAGATACAACTTAAATTTGTTCAGAAGCGCCACCAGCCTTTGCAAGAAGTGACGAATGTGTATGTCGTATTTGCTCAAACATATAAGCTGTACATAACATTATTTAAAAGAAAAAATAGGGAAGTAAAAAAAAATTAAAACTTTTATGTTAAAAGCATTGACTTGAGAATAATTATCAGTAGAATGATAATGAGAATCACTTTCAGTTATAAAAAATTTTACATAGGGGGAAATGAGATTGAAGAAAAATCGTATTTTAACTGCACTAGTAATGTTACTAACTACCGTACTTGTTTTATCAGCTTGTGGAGGAGAGGAGCAGCAAGAAGCTAATGCTGCAAAAGATTCAACAAATAACCAAAGCAATGAAACTAGCAATGAATCAAGTGAACAAGTAGAAGAAAAAGATGATAGTGGAGCTGTAAATCTATACACTAGCCGTCATTATGATTCTGATAATGAACTTTTTGCAACTTTTACAGAACAAACAGGGATCGAAGTTAATGTAGTACAAGGTGATTCTGACGAGTTAATTGAACGTCTTAATCGTGAAGGAGAAGCAACGGAAGCTGATCTTTTCTTTACTGCTGATGCAGGACGCTTATTCCGTGCAAAAGATGCAGGTCTATTACAAGCTGTAGAAAATGAAACAATTACTAATAATATTCCAGAAAGTCTTCGTGATACTGACAATCAGTGGTTTGGTCTAACAAAACGTGCTCGTGTATTTGTATATGCGAATGACCGTGTTGACGAATCAGAGCTTTCAACTTATGAAGCACTAACTGAAGAAAAGTGGCAAGGAAGAGTACTAATCCGTTCATCTGAAAACATTTATAATCAGTCTCTTCTAGCTTCCATTATCGAATTAAATGGAGCGGATGCTGCGAATGAGTGGGCTAGTGGTATTGTTGAAAATATGGCACGTGAGCCACAAGGCGGAGATAGAGATCAAGCAAAAGCTATTGCATCTGGAGAAGGCGACATCGCAGTTATTAATACGTATTATTTCGGTAATATGTTGAATTCTGAAGATCCTGAAGAGGTGAAGGTTGCTGAAGGGTTATCTCTTTTCTTCCCTAATCAAGAAACAACAGGAACACATATTAACGTTAGTGGCCTTGGTGTAACAAAGCATGCTAAAAACAAAGATAATGCTATTAAGTTAATCGAATTCCTATCTAGCGAAGAAGCGCAAGGGCGCTTTGCTGAAGCAAACTATGAATATCCAGTTAACCCAAATGCCGAAGTATCAGAGTTGCTTAAATCTTGGGGGGAGTTTAAAGCGCAAGATCTTAATCTAACTAAACTTGGCGAGAATAATGCTGAAGCGGTTATGATCTTAAATGAAGTTGGCTGGAAATAAAAAATAGTATGCAATACAGAATGTCACATCAAATAAAGCATTTGGTGGGGCATTCTGTAGTTTTTATCATAGTGTTATTGCTTAAAATATCCCACTAAGGGGGTTGTATTTATGAGACAATTAACTTAATTTAATTAAAGTACAAGGGTGTGTCTACCATCAAACTAGTTCCTAAAATACTCATACATACAAATGGCTGGTCTATATTAACTTTTTTATTCGTTTGCTTCATCCTTTTACCCAACTTATCTATTCTACTTCAATTATTTTCTGAGCCAAATGAAAATTGGGAACATATTAAAGCGTACATGTTGCAAGATTACCTAGTTACTACATTCGTTATGATCGTGTTGCTAGGCATTCTTACGATTGTTATAGGTGTTAGTTTAGCATGGCTTGTATCTGCATATGATTTTCCGATGAAAGGCTTTTTGAAATGGGGATTAATCTTACCATTATCTATTCCACCTTATATAGGCGCTTATGCTTATCATGGGTTATTAAATTATACTGGAATCATTCAAACTACTTTGCGTAATTCGTTTGGAATTCAAGTAAATCAAAAATATTTTGACATTATGAATATTCCGGGTGCTGTTTTTATTTTTACGGTGTTTTTGTTTCCTTATGTCTACATGATTACGCGTGCATTCCTGGTAAAACAATCGGCTTCTATTATTGAAAATGCAAGGTTGCTAGGTAGTGGTTCAGTAGAGATTTTCTTTCGAATTGTTTTGCCTATTTCGCGAGTAGCTATCGTTGGGGGAGGCAGTCTAGTTATTTTGGAATTTTTAAATGACTATGGTGTGGTTAAATATTTTGGGATTCAGACGCTTAGTACGGCAATCTTTCAAACTTGGTTTGGATTAGGCGATCTTGAATCAGCGATAAAACTAGCAGGAACATTAATGGCGATTGTGGTTTTTCTTCTGTTAATGGAAAAAATAATGCGCGGTAGAAAAAAGTACAGTTCAACAACTACAAAGGTACGTCCCCTTAAGCCAATTAAACTAACTGGATGGAAGGCAGGATTAACGACTTTTTATTGTGGAAGTGTGTTTATGCTAGCTTTTATAATTCCGTTTAGTCAGTTGGTCATGTGGGTGTTCATGGCTTACGATGCGGTCCTCAACAAGGATTTTATTAAACTTATATGGAATTCTGTTTTCGTAGCAAGTATTGGTGCCATTGCAATTGTAATCATTGCTCTCATCATTGGTAACTTTACGAGGTTAAGCAACGGATTCTTTTCAAGAATATCCGCGAAAGTTGTTATTCTCGGCTATTCTATACCTGGTGCAGTTATTGCCATTGGCGTGTTAATTTTATTTATCGGTATGGATAAAACACTCTCGGCCTTTTATTCGTTAATAGGGATGAATCAGACACTCGTTCTAAGTACTAGTCTTATATTGTTATGCTTTGCATACGTCATTCGGTTTTTGGCCATTGGCTACAATTCTATCGAAGCAGGCTATGAAAAAAATGGAAACCATTTTACCGAGGCTTCCAGGATGTTAGGAATGACGATGACACAAACATTTTTTAAAGTTGACTTAAAATTAATAAAAGGTGCAGTGATAAGTGCGTTTATTTTAGCTTGGGTCGAAATCATTAAAGAACTTCCCTTAACATTAATCTTAAGACCGTTTAACTTTGAAACATTAGCGACAAAAGCTTTTCAATATGCAGGAAATGAGATGGTTCAGGAAGCTGCGATTCCTTCTCTTATTATTGTTATGATTAGTGGTATTTTTATCTTTTTCTCACATCTGTTTATGGAAAAGGAGGTGTTCTAATTGTATATCCAGATTAAGGAACTTTGCTTTGCATACAAAAGGAACGACAAGCTGACGGTGGACCATTTTTCTATAGATTTAGAAAAGGGTGAAATTCTCGCTATTCTTGGTGAAAGTGGCAGTGGTAAAAGTACAATTTTACGACTCCTTGCTGGTTTAGAAGTCTCTGCAAAAGGATCTATTAAAGTTGATAATAGATTGCTAGGAGATGAATATACATTTGTATTACCGGAAAAGCGAGGAATTGGTATGGTTTTTCAAGATTATGCTTTATTTCCTCACATGACAGTTGCGCAGAATATCACGTATGGATTGAAGAAATGGAACCGGCAACAAAAGAAGCAGCGATTAGAAGAAGTTCTTGATTTAGTAAACTTATCTGAGTATCAAAAACGCTATCCTCATGAATTAAGTGGTGGTCAGCAGCAACGAGTAGCTTTAGCAAGAGCTTTGGCTCCTAATCCTGCTCTTTTATTATTTGATGAGCCCTTTAGCAATTTAGATGCTAATTTGCAAAACAAGATTAGAGAGGAACTAAAAGTAATTCTCAAAAAGACAGGGACAACTTCCATCTTTGTTACGCATGATGAAAATGATGTAAGGGCTTTGACTGATAAAATGGTGATTTTAAACAAAGGGAAAATGATTAAGTCCGGCAGGCCGTGTGACATGCTAAGCTTACTTAATGAAAAAGTGAATTAATAAACCTTTTTAACACTTTGTGTGGTCCGCGAAAGTGATCTTGGAAGAAATAGCTAAGATAAAACAATATAAGTGGTGTATTAACTGACCTAAAAAGACCGGGCATGGTTTTTATGCCCGGTCTTTAAAGATTATTTTTTTTGAGTTCATCAATACATAATTAATAATATAGATTAATCTAAATTTTCAACTGCATAATCTGCTTGTTCTTGAGTGAATTTTTCTCCGTATTCCGAAATCAATTGGTCGTATATACCCGCTTTAGACATATGCATACTCTCGCTGTAGTATCCTTTTCTTTATGTAGTAAAGTAAAATAGTAGCATATCTATAAGATATAAAACAATTGATATTAGACAGTACATACAAACTTTTGTTGAAAGAGAAACATAAAGGAAAATTAGATGAAAGCTTTGTGCGTTAGTTCCCAGTTTAAACTTTTTAAGGCAAGTAGCCACTCCATTTTGGTAAAAATAAAGTATATGTTGTAGTGACTTTATTCTTCACTTCCTTATGCTCTCTTTGTTCCTTGAAGGGGAAAAGAGATTCAATAAATTATAAAAATGCTACATATTTTTCAACGTAGTATTTCCATAATAGTCTCCTCATTCTATTTATTTTATAAATATTAAAGGTTATCCTGGTTTTTTGAGAACACTTGTAAAAAGAATAGATTTAGGTTTATGAAGATGTCCTTGCATTATTAACTTGCCTGGTACATTAGTTGCATAACTTGTCTTACTTTAATAATAGTTTTCTACAAGCAACTAAATTTCGTCAAAAATATCCACCTCAGTATAAGCGAGTAGCGATGAAAACTGATCATCCTTCAACTTTTCCATACCAGCCATCTCTCTCTACATACGACCATTTTCGAGAGTGATAATATTAAGCTTGATATATTTCCACTCTGCCATGACTTCATTATAGGATCTTCCGGGTCGGTCTAAGGCGTCAATATAAATGAGATTCCCTCATCCCGAATGAAGGGGATATCAAGTCAGTTCTTAATCATTTATGTGTTTCGCTTTGGGCTGTTTGAACACTTCGTCCTGCCAAAGTTGATACACATAGATGATAATCGCAAAACCGATCATCATAGCAACAATAGCTATTGTAGGCAAAGTCGATTCACTCGAAACAAGCCCTATCCGTTGCCATATCGGGTAAACAACGTACATAAATACCCCGTCCAAAAGTATATTGACAGTTAAATACACCCAAAATTTCCCGAAAGTAAAGTGGAATACCCAGATGACTATTACTAAATATGCTCCATACACCCAAGGGATTGGGACGACTTTATCCCACCCGAAAAGACTGGAACCTGCCTCTTTCCACCATCCATAATGGTAAGCCGCTTGATATGCCAAGGTATGAATAATGGTCATAAATAGAGCGACCGGCATGTACCTGCGTACAGTATCCATTTTCAATAAAAATAAGGACATCCAAGGCAATATCAAGAGTGCCCAGAGAATAATCTGTTTCATGTCATTAATCTCCCCTCATTAGTTTTATGAGTAGTGTTACTCTCGGTGCATATAGTTATTCGATAAAAGTTAATGACACACTGACTTAGTTAGGCAAAATAACATCGCAATTGGGAATAATGTTTGCGGTTGGCTACCACAGTGGTGCTCATGCTCGGTTTGCTCAGGCTAAGATGATCTTGACCTTTACTGAGTGAATGTAAAAAAAATCTAAAAAAATATGAACACCGGTTTACAAAAAAATTATACTGTGGTAAATTAAAAGTGTTAAATACATTAAATAAAAATTTAACAAAATTAACAAAGGTCGAATCTGAGCCACTGAATTGCTCAAGTAAATTTAATTAAAAAACTATCAAACTACGAACTGGTTTCAATAACAGAAGGTGAGTTTATGATAAATGCTTTTAGTATAGCTTTAATCACTAAACTAGTTTTCAAACATCCAAGGAGGTACTAAATATGAAAGAAACATACGATATAGTTATTATAGGTGGCGGTAGTGCGGGTTCTGTTCTCGGCGATCGCTTAAGTGCAGATGGGACACGCAGTGTTCTGGTGTTAGAGGCAGGGCGAAAAGATTTTTCATGGGACCTATTGATCCAAATGCCAGCAGCTTTGCCGTTCCCAGCAGGGAAATCATTATACGACTGGAAATATGAATCTGATCCTGAACCTTATATGAATGGACGGCATATCAAGCATGCCCGTGGAAAAGTTCTCGGAGGTTCGAGCTCAATCAACGGTATGATTTTCCAACGTGGTAATCCGATGGACTACGAACGTTGGGGCGCCGATCCAGGTATGGAAACGTGGAATTTTGCGCACTGTCTTCCGTATTTCAAACGCCTGGAAAATGCTTTAGCTTCACCGGAAGATGAGCTTCGCGGTCACGATGGTCCTCTTAAACTAGAACGCGGGCCAGCTAAGAATCCTTTATTTCCAGCCTTTTTTAACGCAGGTGTCGAGGCAGGTTACTCGCGAACACCCGATGTGAACGGTTTTCGGCAGGAGGGATTTGGTCCGTTTGATAAGCATGTATACAAAGGCAGACGATTGTCAGCTTCACGTGCATATCTGCATCCGGCTATGAAACGTAAGAACCTCACTGTGAAAACTCGTGCTTTTGTTGCAAGTATCGATTTCGAAGGTACCCGAGCTAAGGGTGTGACATATGAACGAAACGGGAGAACTCATCAAGTTAAAGCAGGGGAAGTCATACTCTCTGGTGGTGCAATCAATACGCCGCAGCTGCTTCAATTGTCAGGTGTGGGTGACGCGAAGCACTTGCGCTCACTTGGCATTAAACCTGTAGTTGATCTTCCTGGTGTAGGTCAGAACCTTCAGGATCATCTTGAAGCCTATATTCAATACTCTTGTCCAGAACCGGTTTCAGAGCAGCCTAACTTAAATAAAGCGCGTATGCCTTGGATTGGTTTGCAGTGGTTGCTCAGTCGCAAAGGTCCAGCAGCAACCAACCATTTCGAAGGTGGGGGTTTTGTTCGTTCGAACGAGGACGTCGACTATCCAAATTTGATGTTCCACTTCCTTCCGGTAGCGGTAAGGTACGATGGAAAAAAAGCAGACACTGATCACGGATTCCAGGTCCACGTAGGACCTATGTACTCCGATTCTCGAGGAACATTAAAGATTCGTTCGAAAAACCCTAAAGAGTACCCGAGCATGGTCTACAACTATCTTTCTACCGAACAGGACCGACGTGAGTGGATTGAAGCGGTACGAATTTCAAGGGATATTATGTCTCAGCCAGCAATGGCACGATACAATTCAGGAGAAATTTCACCTGGTGATGCAGTTCAAACAGATGATGAGATTTTGGATTGGGTGGCGAATGATGCGGAGACTGCGCTTCATCCATCGTGTACGGCAAAAATGGGACCAGCTTCAGACCCAATGGCTGTCGTAGATCCTCTAACCATGAAGGTCCACGGGCTCGACAATCTACGAGTGGCCGATGCGTCTGCTATGCCCTATGTTACTAACGGTAATATCCATGCACCGGTATTGATGTTGGCGGAAAAGGCAGCGGACTTAATCCTTGGATGTAAACCACTGAAGCCTATTAATACGGACTTCTATCGTCATGGGGTACATCCAGCTGATGCAGGCACTATAAAAGGTTAAGTTAAATAATGCTTTCATAAGGAAGGCCTCTTTCAAAATGTATTTGCCGGTCAAAGCATACATTTCATGAAAGAGTGCCTTCTTTTTTTGTCTGGAACTTGTTAAAGAAATAATTATCTTGGTGTTTATGATTCTGTGATAAAACTGGGTACATTCACGTAAATGATGAAGTTCATCTTCTTGATTGAATTTTTTTAAAGAACGTGATGATTGTAAATTATTGAACGTATACTCTGTATCGTAAGCTCTTTTAAACATAAATAATGCTCCCCTTCACTAAAAGGGGAGCATATAGTTAAGAACTGTAAGTTGACAGCTATCTTTACGCCACAAGTACCAAGGGAAACCCCACCTCCTATCGAGTAGCACCTACACACACTACGTAGGTGCTACTCGGGGGTGGCTAAAGATCACGCTGTATTTAATAAAAGACGGCTATGCCGTTTTTCTTATTCAGTGTTCTTACTCTGCAGGCTCAAGATCCTCTATGGAATCGATGTCCATATAGGATGGTACAGCTAAACCAATCCTAGCCCCTTCAAGGTTCGGTCCTAAATCTTCAAATTGACCATCATACTCTTCATAAAGTGCACCATGTGTTGCAGGCATCCATGGAGATAGAGTAGCATCAGAATCACCAGATGCTATTGCACTAAACATAATAGATGGATCTACTGGTGTAAGCATAACATCGAAGCCTTGTTGTTCTAAAACAATTTTAGCCACATTCGTTGAAAAAGTTTCTGCATCCCACGAAGTTAAGACTAAGTCTATTGAAGTACCATCAACAGGTTCTACCCCTTCTGTCCATTCTGTAACCTTTTCTGGATTCTCATCCACCCACTCTTGAGCTACTTTTTCAAAATCAAAATCCATTTCTTGAGCTTCAAGTAAAGCTTCTTGGAATACTGGTAGTTCCCAGTGAAGTCTATCAAGAATCGTATAAGCACTAGGCATGTCTTCTTTTAGACCTTGTCTTACAATTGTTGTAATGTGTTCCTCCTCACCAAAGATAAGTTCAGGATCTTCTAAGTACTTTATATCATATTTAGCAAACATATAGTGAGGTGACCATGCTGCAACAATAATGGGTTCTTCGTTTTCAATAGCGTCTCCTAACGCGGTCAACATGGCAGCTGCTGAAGACGTTTCCTGTTCCCAACCAGCAAGACTTTCATACTCAGCTATAGCCTTCTCATTTGTCTGTGTTTGCCCAGCACCAGGCTCAATACCAGTAATTTGATATCCCATTTCTTCACTGACATTTGATGTATCTTCTGTCTGCCCATTCCCGCTGTCATTTGACTCCTCTGTTCCACATCCAGCGGCTATAAGGGATAAAGATAAACCAGCAATAATCCCTAGATTTTTTCTCCAATTAAACATGTTTAGTACACTCCTTTAGTTACTATTATTACCACTTTTCTGCTCTGCTATGTAGTAATTTTCAGTTGTCTTTTATGTTCTATGTCACCAACAGTAAAAGCATATGAAATAGCGAGATTAGAGACTAACTGCTTTAAATGTTAAGCTTTCGTTGATGTACAAGTCAAACGGTTAATACAGTAATTATTGTCGAAATAGTATGTATAATGTAAGGTTGTCCGTACTTCAAGGTATATAACGTTTACTTCCTTCACTATGCTCCATCTTAGAGCCATTGTACCCATATTCACTCTTTTTCCTTGTTAATATGAATTTGTTCAAGGAGGAGGATAATGTACGTTTGACAACTAGTTGCCTGTGAATTGTACTTCAAGTAACAGCTTGCTTATTTTGAAGAGGATTAGACTTTTCTTATCTTCACGTTGTAAATCCGTAATTTCTTGAAGCTACTCCACGGGTAAACTGTTGGTAGCATGTAGTAAAAACTGTGCCAAATCCTGTTAAAAACATGACAGAAGTAGTACATTTTTATGGCCGTAATCAAAGGGGAAAGTATCCAAATAAAATATAAAACAGTTTTGAAAGACAAAAAAAGCTGGTCTCTCCAAATTTGAACTGTAACCCGAATAATGGACACTTAAAAAAAGTGCCTCATTATTCGGGTTTTTATGTTTTTATAAGATAAACCCGTTTATAATAAAATAAATCATTAGAACGGAGAATGGACATGAGTAAAAACATATATTCAGAGTTTCAAATGAAAGAACTAGAGAAGAATCCGAATGTTGTACGTGTGTCGGATCGATCGATCTCTTACCAACCATATTTTAAAGTAAAGGCTGTTCAAGAATATAAAACAGGAAAAAGACCTTCTCAGATCTTTCTAGAGAATGGATTTAACCTTGAGGTTATAGGTAAAGATCAACCAATACGTTGCTTAAGGCGTTGGCGCGATACGTTTGAGCAGTTTGGTGAAGTTGGATTCGAATCGGAGCGAAGAGGAAAAGGAAGTTCTGGTCGCCCCTCATCTAAAACGTTATCTGCCGAAGAAAAACTTAAAAAAGCAGAAACAAGGATCAAGTATTTAGAAGCTGAGAATGACTTCTTAAAAAAGCTAGAAGAACGAGAGAGGCAGGCGTTGAAAAAGAAATATTAACCCCTTCAGAGAAATTTGAACTTATTGAAAAAATCATTAGAAAGCATCAATTAAAAGGAAAAGTAACCCAGCTGTGTCAGTTAGCGGAAGTAAGTAAAAGTGGTTATTACGCCTGGTTAAGCGCAGAGGGCGTCCGTCAAGTCCGAGAAGCAAGGGATACACAAGAAGTTGAACTTATTAAAAATATTTTCTTCGTAAAGAATCAAAAAGTAGGGGCGCTTCAAATTAAAATGATATTAGAGAATGATCACAGTGTCGTGATGAATCATAAGAAAATCAGACGCTTAATGAAAAAATTCAGCCTTGAAACGAAAATTAGGCGGGTGAAGCCTTATAGAATAATGCTTAAGGCGACACAAGAACACCGTACATGTCCGAACTTACTAAAACGTCAATTTGATCAAAAAGAATTTGGTAAAGTGTTATTAACTGACATTACTTATCTTTACTATAGGGGAGGTCAAAAAGCCTATTTATCCTGTGTGAAAGATGGAGCTACAAAAGAGATTTTAGCGTATAAATTGTCAAGGTCATTAGAAATGGATATTGTTTATCAAACATTAGACAACCTCAAGGAAGGGATGGGTATCTTTCACCCTGAGACTATCCTCCACTCTGATCAAGGGGTTCACTATACTCATCCAGAGTTCCAGGACAGAGTGAAAAAATTAGGGGTACGTCAATCTATGTCAAGAAAGGGAAATTGTTGGGACAACGCACCAATGGAATCATTCTTTGGTCATTTCAAAGATATGGTCGATCACAAAGCATGCGAGAACTTTATGCAATTAAGACAAGAAGTAGATGACTACATGGAAGAATATAATAGTCATCGTTACCAGTGGGGATTAAAGAAAATGACCCCGGCTCAATACCGAAGTCATTTACTAGCTGCATAGGTCTCTTTTATAAACTGTCCATTTTATAGGTTACAGTTCAATTGAGGGACCAGCTTTTTTTGTATTTCAACTATTTACTTATGTCTTTATTTTACCCATTCATCAACCAAGTCTTGATTTTCTTCAATCCATTTCTTAGCCCCATCAAGAGGGTCTTCTGCATTATCTACATAACTGATAAGTTGGCCAATTTGTTCGTCATCCATCTTCCAATTTTTAAACCACTCGCTCACTTCTGGATGATCTTCTTCAAATCCAAGTCTTGTAGCATGGTGAATTTTTTCTACACCACCGAATGTGTTTTGCGGATCCTCTAGGAATTTCAAGTCATAGTTAGAGAATACCGAGTGTGGGCTCCAAAGTGGTGACACGATTGGTTCTTCATTTTTTATTGCTTCTCCAATCGCAGTTATCATCGCAGGTTCAGAGCTTGGTAGTAGTTCAAACTCAAGATTATAATCTTCAATTAATTGTTCCGTTACTTCCATCGTCCCTGCGCCAGAATCAAAACCAATAATTTGTCCTTCAAACAGTTCTATATGTTCATTTAGATCTTCTACACTATTCACTTCTTCTAAATAGGTTGGAACAACAAGTCCTACTTTTGCATTATCAAACCAAGTAGATTCTGAAAAGTTAACAGTATCTTCATACGTTTCCAAATAATTCGCATCTTGAACCGGTAACCATATTTCTAAACTAGCATCTAGCTCGCTAGTTGCTAAAGCCTCCATCGTAACACCCATGTCCAATAAGTTTAACGTCACGTCATAACCTTTATCTTCTAAAATTACTTTCCACATGTTTGTTACTGCAATATTTTCAGCCCAGTTAATTTGAGCAATCGTTAATTCTTCATCACTTACCTTGGTTTCTGTTTCGGCGTCATCTTGTGCACTGTTAGTTTCCCCACTATTATTGCTTCCGCATGCTGTTAGTACAGCAGCCATTAGCATCGCTAAGATAAAAATAAGTGTTTTTTTCGAGTTGTTCATGTTGTAAAACCCCTTTGTTTTTTTATTTTCTAAACTAAAATATTTCAAACGTTAAAAATGTTAAGAAATATTTTAACGATAACACAAAACTTAAACATCTCCTATTTAGAAGATAGAAGTGAAACATTTATATTGAAGGTAGTCAATAGTTTTTTTCAAAAGACTACCTGATAACTTCTTTTCAAGAGATAAAGCTACCTTCACACCGCACGTATCAAGGGAAACCCTTCCTTGATACTTAAAACATGGCGGTGGAAGCTGACGCTGCATTTAATAAAAGACGGCTATGCCGTTTTTCTTAAATTAATCTTGCTGGTCTTTAGGTAAAAATTCAAATATCTTACCACTTCTTATGCTTGCAACTAAGTCTGTCAACCAGTGATAATATGTTTTAGACTCTTCTAATTGATCATAGTATTTTTTTGCTTCTGCAACAATTTCTGGTGTACTAGTAGGATCTTTTATGACATCTATTAAATCCTCTTGTGCTTCCTCAGTTGCTTCCAAATTCATTTTTACTTCGCGTTCCCACATGTGACAGTAGAACACCATAAAGGAACGGAAGAAATTTTTCTCAGCTACATAGGTATGCTTCCTAGAACCACGGGTAAATGTTTTCTTCACCATTTCTATTTCTTGGAGCTTACGGACACTAGTACTCATACTAGGTTTACTCATTTCAAGTTCCGTACGCATCTCATCAAGAGTCATCTGATCTTTAAAGTACATCGTCGCATATAAATTTGCAGCAGATGGTGTTAGACCATATAAATCCATTGTCTCTGCAATGGCGCCAATAACTTTATCTTTGGCTTCTTCTATTTTAATTTTCGATCTATCAGTAGATTCACTCATAAAGTCACTCCCTTCATATAAAGTTAAGTGCGTTAAATCTTTTTTTAATTTTCTTCACAAACTTTATGATACCGTGTACAGATTAAATGTCAAATGGAAAAACATGATTTTAGCCAACTGCATACGTCTACTAAGTTAGTATGACAAGCCTTCTAGTTAATTTTAATTCTTTCTAAACCTTTTTGTTTTAAATGTCTCTTTGACAGCCTCCATAATAAATGGTATTATATTAAAAACGTTAAATATATTTTTAACAAACTTAATTTATTCGAAAAACTGGAGTTGATGGATTTGAGTATAAAACAACAACAATACATTAATGGTCAATGGGTAGACGCGAATTCAGGTAATACGCGTGATATTATTAATCCATTTAACAAGGAAATTATTGCTACTGTGCCAGAATCTGATGAAACAGATACAAAAGCAGCAATCGCTGCTGCAAGAGCAGCATTTGATAATGGAGAATGGTCTTCTACTCCAGCAACAGAACGAGGGACTATTGTAAGGAAAATTGCGGAATTAATAGAAAGAGATAAAGAAGAGCTTTCTAGATTAGAATCATTAGATACTGGTAAAACAGTAGAGGAAAGTCGTGGAGATATGGATGATATCGCTGGAGTATTTCGATATTATGCAGAGCTTGCAGACAAGAATGGCGGGGACCTGATTGATTCTCCAGTGCCAAACTCTATTAGTAGAGTGGTTCACGAACCAGTTGGTGTTTGTGGTCAAATAACACCTTGGAATTATCCATTACTTCAAGCGTCTTGGAAACTAGCTCCAGCTCTTGCGACTGGAAATACTTTAATAATGAAGCCAAGTGAAATTACACCACTAACTACGATTAAAGTATTCGAACTAATGGAAGAGGCGGGAGTGCCTGCTGGTGTTGCTAACCTAGTACTTGGTGCTGGTAGCACAGTTGGTGCTGAGCTATCCAGTAACATGGATGTGGACCTTATTTCGTTTACAGGTGGAATTGTTACCGGGAAGAAAATCATGCAAGCGGCTAGCGTTAATGTGAAGAAGCTTGCCCTTGAACTTGGTGGGAAAAACCCTAACATCATCTTTGCTGACGCTGATTTTGAGATAGCTGTCGACCAAGCATTAAACGGGGTATTCTTCCACGCAGGTCAAATCTGTTCCGCTGGTACAAGACTGATTGTAGAAGAAAGTATTCACGATGAGTTCGTTCACGCACTTGTTGAGCGAGTGAAAAAGTTTAAGCTTGGAAGCGGATTTAATGAAGATACACAAATGGGCCCGCTTATTTCAGCAGAGCAACTTGCGAAAGTAGAAGAGTATGTAGAAACAGGTGTTAAAGAAGGTGCTACAATTGCAGTTGGTGGTAGCCGTCCAGAAGATCCAGAACTACAAAACGGATTTTTCTACCTACCCACTGTTTTCACAGACTGTACAACAGACATGAGTATTGTTCAAGAAGAAGCTTTTGGTCCTGTTATCACGGTTGAGAAATTCCGTGCGGAAGAGGAAGCAGTCAAGCTTGCTAATGACTCGATCTATGGACTTGCTGGTGGCGTATGGACAAACGATATTGCAAAAGCAGAACGCTGTGCAACAAAGATGCGCATGGGTACTGTTTGGATCAATGAATTCAACCTGTACTTCCCACATGCACCATGGGGTGGATTTAAGCAGTCTGGTATTGGACGCGAACTAGGAAAACTAGGTATGGAAGAATACACAGAAACAAAGCATATATTCCAAAACCTTAAACCTGAATCTATCAACTGGTTCTAATAGCAAATTAAGCCAAGGTATCACATTAATTTAAATATAATGTTTTGAAGGGCGTTTTCGCACAAAGATCTCACTTTGTCGGAAGCGTCCTTTTTCATTATTCTACCGCAATGGGACAAGAATTTAGTTGTAGAAATGTTACAATGAGTAGGGATATTATTTTTAAAGACATAATTGAATACATAGTGAGACCTTTAATGAAGAATAAATTTAATTTTTATTTTAGGAGGGGACAACATGGAAGTTTTTGAAAAGTATTTAGCAGGTATCGATAACCCTGATCACCGTGAACGAACAGAGGAAGTTTTGGCGTGGGTTACTAATAAATTTCCAAATATGGAACCGCTAATCAAGTGGAATACGCCAATGTTTTCCGATCACGGTACATTTATCATCGGCTTTTCTACAGCGAAGCATCATATGAGCGTTTCACCCGAAGAAAAAGGTATTGCATACTTTGCCGATGACATTACACAAGCTGGCTACAGTGCTACTAAAGGCTTGTTTCGAATTCGTTGGAATGAGCCGATAAATTACGAATTGCTTAAGAAAATGATTGAATTTAACATTCAAGATAAAGCAGAATATACGAGTTTTTGGCGGTAATAGAAAATTCAATCAATCATGCACATTTCTGTATAAAAGAAATGTGCTTTTACTTGTGTGTTGGCCAGGTTTGTTGAATACCGAGATTTCTATCATTAATTCACTTTAATTATTTATCCTTCGTCAATAATGGTTCATTTGAATAAAAGCTATTAACAGAAATAGAATTATTGATAAATAGTGGCAAACAAAATAACTATTTGCTTTTATAAATGTTTAATTGGTACTTTTAGGCTAAAATAACTGGATGCAAATTTCCAAATTTCGCATTGCTTTTTTAAATTACATTAATTGTTCCACTATTATTTCCGCTGGTTCTTTGGAGTGGATATGCGAGTGGAAATTTGCCACGTGATTTTGATATTTTTCGAGTGTATTTTGGTTTCGGAGAATGGAATGTAATTGTTCATGAATATCCTGCTTATCTAGATGAAAGATCAAACCTAAATCTTTTAGCTGCTGCAGATTAATTTCTTCTTGGCCTGGCAATGCATGATAAATAAAAATAGGCTTGCGCTTAAAAAGACTTTCACTTATCGTGACGCCTCCAGGCTTTGTTATAATTGCATCTATCTGATCATAAAGCGAATTCATTTTTTCCCTGCAGGTAATATACGGGAACGGAATAATATGATTTTTTTGTATACTTTTTAGCTTTTCATATAATTTTCTGTTTTTTCCGCACAACACATAATATTGAATTTCCTGGACAGGGACCTCTTTGATTTTTCGGATTAAGTCCTCCATGGCGCCGACACCTAAGTTTCCTCCAGAAATTAGAACAGATGATATAGATTTTGTTGACAGTTCTGCTGTTTGTTTCTGTTTTATAATTTTAGAATGGATCGGAATTCCGGTAATAAAAATTCGCTCATCTCTAATGCCCTTTTTAAGTAAGAAATGTTTCATGTTATAAGAGGGAACAAAATGTAAGTCGATATACTCTACTCCCCAAAAACTGTGTATGAAATAATCCGTATAAACATTGATGACCGGCACTCTAATTTCCTTTTTTTCCTTTAAGTAATTTAATATATAAGCGGGTAAAGCATGGGTACAAATTATTAGATCTGGTTTTTTTTCCTGTATAAGTCTTTTCATAAAATAAATAAATAAAAATTCATACAAACGATAACGTTTATTTTCTTCGATATTTTTGTAGACAGAGTTTTGATAAATGGCATTATATATGCCAGGGAAAGCATGTATCCATTTGAGATAGACGTTAGAAACTAAAGCTTCAATTTTTCCGTAACTGTATGCAAGAATATCTACCTTTTCGCACCTTATTTGTGGATGCATTCGCAAAATTTCATCTATTAAAGCAGTTGCAGTCTGATGATGACCAGATGGAATCTGTAAAAAAGGCAAGAATAACACGGATTTAGTAAGTTTATTCATAGGGCACCTCTTCTAAAAACTACGATAATTTTATTACTTCTGAGCATGATGGTATGGTATTCGCTGCCATGGGATTTAAGGCATTATTTACTTGCTGAAAAACAGTATTTCTCCTGTATAATCTAATAGGGAAGGAGTGATTGTCATTGAAGATATTGTTCTTTATAGTATTAGCCATTATTACTTTTTATTTCATTATAAAAGCCTATAAAAACACGAAGGATATCATTATTCATAAAATTAAAATCAATAATGAAGTGTCCAATGGACATATCCCTAAAATAAATATTCTACAACTTTCCGATTTACATCTCGAAAATATTTCTATTTCTCCTACCGAGCTTTTTGAAAAATTAAAAGATGAACCAATTGACTTAATTGCACTCACTGGAGATTTCCTCGACCGTAAAAGAACGATTCCTAAGCTAGTTCCATATTTAAAAATACTCAACCAATTAAATGCAAGATATGGCATCTACGCTGTTTTGGGAAACCATGATTATGTTTTACGTAATCAAAACTTACAACTATTAATAGAAACGCTTGAAGAATATAACTGCAAAGTTTTACAGAACGAAAATGATATGATTTTTGTTCAGGGAAAACCCGTTAATATTATTGGCATCGATGATTTTAGTACAAAGCGAAGCAACCTTGCAGCTTCATATAATGGAATAAAATCAGGAATAAACTTAGTATTAACCCATGATCCGAATATCGTACTGCACATGGATAAATACCATTTTGATTATTTGCTTGCCGGTCATTTTCATGGAGGGCAAATCTGCTATCCAAAAGCGTATCACCTAGTAAAAATGGGGCAACTCGCAAGAATGAATATTGTAAAAGGCTTGCATATACAAGGTGGAAAATCCTTTTATATTAGTGAAGGGTTAGGTCAAACAGGCGTTAATATCCGCGTTGGAAGCCGACCGGAAATTACATTTCATGAGTTTTCATTGCCGGGCTCTGTTAAAAAAGTAGTTGAAGCAATTTAAGGAGAAAAGCTGTTAAATTCTTTAACAGCTTTTTTCTTTTTTTAAAAGATAAGAATTTATAAAATTAGCAGCTACCTTCACACCGCAAGTATCAAGGGAAACCCACCCTTGATACTTAAAAGATGGCGGTGGAAGCTGACGCTGTATTTAATAAAAGACGCTACGCGTTTTTCTTATAGAAGTGTATTTAAAGTTTGTACATATTAGATAATTTAATTCTGGACATAAATAAATAACTTGGTGCCTGATGCATGAGAATATGACTGATGGAAGAATTTTTGCTGGACAGAAATCCAATTGGCAAAAAAGATAACCGTTTAAACAACTTGTAAATGGGATGTTTGATGTCGATAATCTCAAAACCGAGGCGTTCACAGCCTTTATTTAATAGTGTAATTCCTATAATTCCTTTTATTTCGTCAGAATTGCAATAGTTCTGAATGTAAATTTCAACGCCTGGTAAAGACTTTTTGACATAAGAGGAAATAATTTTGGCTTTTTTAAATTCACTCTTTATGTCTTTAAGTTCTGATAAAAGTCTGACATTGTGAAAATGAATTTTTACTAAAGTATCATTTTTGTTTATTTTTGTACCATCTGAAAGGACGATACTTTTCCCTTTATATTTTGTTAGTCTGATCCTGAAAATATTTCTTTCTCTTCCTTTGCTTGGAGGGAATGTCAGACGGGTGCAAAAATAGTATAAGGGATCGATTAAACTCCAAATTGAAATAAGATAACTTCTCATGTTTCCTGCCTCTCCTTATCTTTTCCTTTCTGCATGATATTTTTAATCAACTTTGACAATTTTATTGGTGGAAAATTTTAGCCACTGACCTTGTATTACTAGAAAGTTTTCACTAAAAACTAAATATGCAACTTTATTGAGAATCAAGTCTTACCTACTTGAGGATGTTATGCGGAGATACATAAAACAGTAATTAGTGGACTGTCAAATGGAAGTTTGACAAACATATTAGTAACTGCTAATATGATAATAACAAAACATATTAGTGTAAACTAATATAACGGGAGGATAACCAATGTTAAAAGTAGATATAGATACGAAGATGAAGTTTATGCATGGCTTTTCTCATAAAACGAGAATTCAAATACTTGAATGTATAAAAGAAAATGAAAAAACAGTTTCACAGATTGTCGAGGACATAAAAGGTAATCAATCAAATATATCGCAGCATTTGGCGTGTTTAAAAGGGTGCGGACTTATTGTAGGTAGGCAGGATGGAAAATATGTGTATTACCGTGTACGCAATCAATTAGTACGCGATCTGTTAACGATGTTTGATGTAGTGCTGGAAGATGTTCAAAATGACATCGCTAGTTGTAAGAGTCATATAGATTAATGGGGTGGAATGAATGGCAGATAGAAGCAGTCGATCAAATGACGAACTTAAGAGTACGGAAGACAATAAAAGATGTTGTAGTAGAGAAATGGAAGAAAGCTCAAACAATCAAATAACATCTGCTAATGGTGAAAAAGTCGATTATCGAATATACGGAATGGATTGTCCTTCCTGTGCAATAACGATAGAAAATGGACTAAAAAGGTTAGACAACATCCAAGATGCAAAAGTAACTTATAACACGTCGAAGCTGCAAGTAATCGGTACCAATGCCCTCTCTCCAGATAGTGTAGAAAATGAAGTTAAGAAGCTAGGGTTTAAGATCGAACCACTAAAACAAAACAAAAATATAAGAACATATAGTATTGAAGGAATGGACTGTGGTAGTTGTGCGAAAAGTATTGAAAATCACTTGAATATTATTCGAACAGTTAGATATGTAAGTGTAAACTTTTCCACTGGGAAAATGAAAGTGGAGCACGAAAATAGTGTTGATGAAATTGTTTCGGAAGTTTCTAAAACTGGTTTTAAAGCTTCTTTGCTTGAGAATGGCAGCAAACCAATAGATACTTCGGAAAACAAGGAAGGATATGGTTTAATTACCTTATCGGGAATATTAATTGCTCTTGGTTTTATTGGTTCCTACAATGGCATCCCCTTATTTATGTCAACCATCTTATATGCGATAGCTATCGTTATAAGTGGCTATAAACCAGTGAAAAGTGCGTTTTATGCTGTAAAAAGTCGTTCGTTAGATATGAATGTTCTAATGTCAGTAGCAGCAATAGGCGCTGCTTTAATTGGAGAATGGTTTGAAGGTGCGACAGTAGTATGGTTATTTGCATTAGGTACGTTTCTTCAAAATAGGTCGATTGAACAAACTAGAAGATCCATCCATAATCTAATGGATTTAGCCCCCTCAGAGGCATGGATCAAAGTTGAATCAGAGTTAGTTAAAAAACCTGTGGAAGACATCCCGGTTGGAAAGATTATTGTGATTAAGCCGGGTGATAGAATTCCATTAGATGGGGAAATCATCCAAGGGGAAACCAGTGTAAACCAGGCGCCTATTACTGGAGAATCCATTCCCGTTGACAAAATGATTGGAGATGCGGTTTACGCAGGTACTATTAATGAAAGTGGTTCACTTGAAGTCAGAGTCACGAAGTTAGTAGAAGAAACGACAATAGCTAAAATCATCCATTTGGTTGAAGAAGCACAGGAACAAAAAGCTCCTACCCAAGCATTTATCGATAAATTTGCTAGCATATACACACCAATTGTATTTATTTTAGCATTCGTTGTCATTATCCTACCACCACTTTTCGGATTTGGAACATGGGGAGAATGGGTTTATAAAGGACTTGCATTGTTAGTAGTTGCTTGCCCTTGTGCATTGGTTATATCTACTCCTGTTGCCATTGTTTCTGCTATCGGAAACGCTGCAAAGAATGGAGTGTTAATCAAAGGGGGGACGTTTCTAGAAAAAGCAGGTGCTATTAATGCGATTGCGTTTGATAAGACAGGGACATTAACAGAAGGGAAACCAAAAGTTTCTGAAATTGAATCGCTAACTGTTTCGGAAGAAGAGTTAATTTCTATCGCATTAACATTAGAAAATTACTCAACACATCCTATTGCAAAAACAATTGTTGCATATGCAAAAGACAAGGGAGTTAAGGCCAAAAACGGAGAGTTATTTAAAAGTATAGTCGGTAAAGGTGTTCAAGCAACAATTAATGAAGACATTTATTATGCTGGCAATTTAAAACTGTTTGATGAAATGAATATTTTCACAGGAGATGTCAGGAGCAAAGTAAATGAGATTCAAAGTCTAGGAAAAACGGTAGTGATTATCGGTACACAACAAGAAATAATGGGGATAATCTCTGTTTCTGATAGCCTTCGATCAACTGCTGTTAGGGCGTTGACTGGGTTGAAACAAGTAGGCGTAAAACAACTTGTTATGTTAACTGGTGATAATGAAGGTACTGCAAAATTGATTTCAAGCGAAACGAATGTAAATCGCTATTTTGCGGAACTATTACCGGAAGATAAAGTGGATGCGATTAAACAATTACAAAGCGAAGGTCACAAAGTTGCCATGGTTGGCGATGGAATAAACGATGCACCTGCACTAGCCACTGCTGATTTAGGTATTGCAATGGGTGGAGCAGGAACGGATACGGCAATGGAAACTGCCGATATTGTTTTAATGGCTGATAATCTGGAGAAATTACCACATACGATTAAACTAAGCAGGAGAGCACTATCTATCATTAAACAAAATATCTGGTTTTCCTTAAGCGTGAAATTTATAGCGTTAATTCTTATATTTCCGGGATGGCTTACACTTTGGATGGCTGTGCTAAGTGACACAGGTGCTGCTATTATAGTAATACTAAATGCTCTCCGACTTCTAAAAGTAAAAGAATAATAAGGCTAGGCTGTTCGATTTTTGATTGAACAGCCTTAACAATTAAAACTAGCCTTGCATAAGGTAAAACCTAAAACAGTCAAATCATTCTTTCTCATTTTAGATGGGAATTTTGAATGTGCAGTAGCAGGTAAAGACCTTAACATTATTGATAGAGTTTCATTTCCAACAACGAAACCAAAAGATACTTTTCATCACGTAACTAAGTTTTTTGACCAAAACACCTTGAGATCGGTTGGGATAGGTTCTTTTGGACCAATTGAAGTTGATATAAACTCTTCAAAATACGGATTTGTGATAGACACCCCTAAAAAATATTGGAGAAATTTTGATTTCGTGGGGACGATAAAAAAATTATGACATTCCTATTTTTTGGACGACAGACGTGAATGCTGCTGCATATGAGGAAAAAATACGGGGGGCCGCTATAGATAGTACAAGCTGTCTGTACTTAACAGTAGGAACTGGAATTTGGGGAGGCATGATCAAATTCACGAGGGATTTAGCCATCCGGAAATGGGGCATATTTTAGTTCTTAAGCATGAAAGTGAACCATTTGCAGGTGCTTGTCCATTTCATAAGGATTGCTTGGAAGGAATAGCGTCTGGTAAAGCTATTGAAGAACGATTTAACAAAAATGGTAGCGTGATGCATATAATTAATGAAAATCAAAACTTTTAATAATGGTGTGGCTTCTTTACTATCACACGGATGGGGAAGGAGGGCTCTTTGGTAACACCTCCATCTAAATAGGGAATACAACTCGGTAGGATTCGGATTCAGAGATTATCCGTCGAATTTCCGTACTTTAAACTATTCTGTTTCTTCTACCTTTTCTAATACTTTTTTGATAAATGTCAACGCATTTTCATAATTATTCGTCTCTGATCTTATAGAGACTATTTTCTCACTTCCGACAATTTGAACTTCACTAAAAACTTCGCTTCTAGATAGGTCGACTCCATATAATTCTTCCTTTTCTTCTCCCTCTACTTGATGAAACTTCAGTGAATGGTCACCAATTTGTTCTTTCAAATCATCGGATATATCTATTTCTATTGGAAGATGAGTATCTAAATCTAGCAGTAAATCAAAATGGGTTTGATCCGTAATATATATGTCAGGTTCTTCTATCATTAGAGTGAGTGGTCTTTGTTGGACGGATGTAATGTCCATTTCAGATGTTGTTTCGGTAGGAGAGTATTCGAAATTAACCTCCATGTTCTCCCATTCAGGAAATGTTTTTTCAAGAGTGTTTTCTAATACGGTGATATCTTCCGCATAATAGTCGCCAAATAACAAAATCTCTAAATCAGGTGGAGGGATATCGGATTCTCTCGCTTGCTCTATTCTATGATCAATAAAATGAAACATAATAGATCCAAAAACAAAAATGAGAAAGAGTATACCTAATGTATGATATTTATAATGTTCGATGAAATGGCCTATTTTTTCTCTGACTCCTCCTCTTGACTCTATTTGATTATCGGTGAATTGAATGTAGTTTAGAATAAGATTATATGCCTCGGTGATTGTATCCATATTAATCACATCGTTTGAGCTAATTCTAGTCTTACCTTGTTGTGCTTTATCTTTTCTAATCCATATCAGATATTGGGCCTCTAACTTTTCTATTGTTATATCTTCTGATACGTCCATTATCTTGTAGGCTGTTTGTAAATCCATTTAAGTCCACTTCCTTTTTAAAGCATTAAAATTCATTATACAAGCTAGCTTTTATTTTCGCTATCTTGAATTTTAAAAGGGGAATTTGTTTCCTTTCATCTAAGCAATCTTGCCGATTGAGAGAATGTATACGTGCTAGATGGATAATATAAATTTAAAATTCATTTTACTATGCTAAATAATTAGTGTATTCTTTTCCGTAAATGCTTTAATAGTATTTGGGTAAAATAAGAATCTAAATTTCTTCTTCAAAAGCTATTTCTATATTAAGCAATATTTTGGGTGGGAAGCTTTAAAATTGTATATTCTTACAAAATAAATGGAGGTGCACGAATGCTTGATTCATCGCGATGGTATATACGATTAGGCAATTTGGGGTTTAATTTAGTAGTTTTAAACCTTCTATGGATTTCATTTTCATTTTTAGGCCTGTTTGTATTAGGCATCTTTCCAGCTACTGCAGCTTTATTTGCTGTTTTAAGACCATTAATTATGGAAGATGAGGATCAGCCCCTCGTGAAACTATTCTTTAACAAATTTAAATCTGAATTCATTATGTCAAATCTTATGGGTTATCTTTTCCTAAGTATTGGATTAATTATATACATTGATTTTAGAGTACTACAACTATTAGACAATAATATTCTTCAATTAACTTTGGCGAGTATAACTTTTGTTATTGGGCTTGTATATTTATTGATCTTACTATTTATTTTTCCTATCTTCGTTCATTTTGATTTGAAGTTTTGGCAGTATCCGAAACATGCGTTAATTTTGGCCATCGCCCGCCCGTTCCAAACATTGTATATGATTGTTGGGTTAGCTATTGTATTATTTTTGTACGTCAATTTTACAGTATTAATCCTTGTTTTCGGCATGAGCTTAATCGCTTTTGTTATGATGAAAGTAGCATCACTATCATTACCGAGAAAAGACAGTGTACCTTCGATAAGTAACGAGTTAGATTAATAAAGTGTAAAACAATAAGGAATTGAATGTCTCTAACATGGGTTGACCAATCGAAAAATGTCAACCGGTTAACATTTATGAGTAAGAAAACACTTTCAAATACTAGAAATAATCAACGTCTGCCAATCGCGCATTATACCAATTCTTTGAAAATATTATATACTATTTATAAAACGAAAAAATATAATTACTAGAAGAAAATTATTCTACAACCAAAGGAAACAAATACAGGAGGAAACGCAATGATAAAAGTAAAATTAAATGATGTTGCCAAAGCTGCTGGGGTTTCACCTACAACCGTTTCTAGAGTCTTAAATAACCGTGGTTATATTAGTGAAAAAACAAGGAAAAAAGTAAAAGACGCTATGGAAGAATTAAATTATTATCCGAATGAAATTGCTAGATCACTGTTTATTAATAAATCATTTTTAATAGGGCTTATTTTTCCAACTACAAGCAATCCTTTTTATGGGCAGCTTATTTTTCATTTGGAAAATATTTGTGAGTCTTTAGGATACAAAGTTTTGTTGTGTAATAGTCAAGGTCGAGAAGATAAAGAGAAAACGTATCTGGAAATGCTTCAAAGACACCAGGTAGATGGTATTATAGCTGGTGCTCATAATACTGGAATTGAGGAATATAACACACCTAATCTGCCACTTGTAGGGATCGACCGTTATTTATCGAAAAATGTTCCCGTTGTATCAAGTGACAATTATATTGGAGGAAAAATAGCAACACAGTTGTTGATAAATAAAGGATGCCAACAAATCTTGCATATAAATGGGCCAAGTTCTTTAGAAACCCCTGCGAATTTGAGAAGAAAAGCATATGAGGATGTTATGATAGCCAACAATCTAAATCCAATAGCATATGAGATAGGTGAGGATATCATAAAAAAAGTATTCGATGAAAATCCTGGAGTCGATGGTATTTTTGCGAGTGATGATCTCATAGCAGCTAATGTTATAAGAGAAGCTAAGGAAAGGAACATTAACATACCTATAGATTTGAAAGTAATAGGATATGACGGGACAGATACAACCAGAATACTACTGCCAGAGTTAACTACAGTGCAACAGCCGATAAAAGAAATTGCAGAAACTGCGATTAAACTTTTAATGAAACAAATAAATAGTACAGAAAGTGATTTTCAATTAGAAACAATATTGCCTGTTGAATTAATAGAGGGTAAAACAACATAGAAAGCATGGAAGGAGCCCCCAATAATATATAGGGCACTGAAAAAGTCGATTTTTACTTTTTCAGTGCCCTATTGATGCAATGAGCGAAGCTTCCGCAGTTTTTTAAGCCTATTAGGAGCGCTTTCTCCTAATAGGCGCGCGGAAAACGAAGCCATTGCCAGGTAATTTTATACTTTATCAGTGGACTCATAATATAAGGGGGGATTTTTTTATTCTTTTTGTGTTAACCGGTTGACATAAGAAACCGGTTGACATACAATCTGATTAGAAGATTACTTAACAAATAGAATTCAAACAAAGTAGTTTGAGTTTTAAAAACAAAAAGAAAGCGTTAACAAAAAGGTCTATTAGATGCTATATTGAATGTTTCCTTAAGGTGTAGTAATCTACCGTGTAAGTTTAGCCTATTCTATTAAAAGGGGGATATCAGATTTAAACAAAGCTGAGGTTAAACGAAAGGTGGGTGGAGAAAGAAATAGTTTATGAGAGTTTTAAATGACTACTTAAAATCAAGGGGGGATAACCATGCCAAAAGACTTGAGTTCTTCAGGTAACTCATCAGTAAATGTTTTAAATCAGATTCCCAAAAAAAATAAAAAGAAAACAGAACTTTTAAAATATATCAGAAAAAATTGGATTCTATACTTATTCTTATCCCCTGCAGTACTCTCTGTTTTGATATTTAATTATATACCGATGTATGGAGTGGTTATTGCATTTAAGGATTTTAGTCCCGTTAGAGGGATCATGGCAAGCGAATGGGTTGGTTTCAGTCATTTTACAAATTTTATGCAGTCGCCTAATTTTTTACGAATTTTTATGAATACCGTTCAACTAAGTGCGTATGAGCTTCTTATTGGATTTCCTATTCCGATAATATTGGCTCTGATGTTAAACCAGGTGAGAAGATCAGGGATCAAAAAGAATATCCAATTAATTATTTATGCACCACATTTTATCTCAGTAGTAGTCATCGGCGGGATGATATTTATGTTTTTATCACCTGCAGGACCTCTTAATGCGATATTAACTGTATTCTTAGATCGTCCTGTTGCGTTTATGTCTGAGCCAAATTATTTTAGAACCATTTTCGTTGCATCTGGTATATGGCAAGCAGCTGGTTTTGCATCTATTATTTATGTTGCTGCATTATCCAATAGTGATCCACAACTCCATGATGCAGCAATGATTGACGGGGCATCATTATTACAGAGAATCTGGCATATTGACGTTCAAGTGCTTAAACCAGTAATGGCTGTCTTATTTATTCTAGCAGTTGGAGGAATCATGGCAGTTGGTTTCGAAAAAGCATATTTACTTCAAACAGATATGAATTTACCTGCTTCAGAAGTTATTGAGACCTATGTATATAAAAGAGGGTTGCAAGCAGCAGATTGGTCATTTGGTGCAGCAGTTGGATTATTTTTGTCCATTATTAATTTGATGTTACTAATAACAGTAAATCAAGTAGTGAAAAAACTTAAAGGAGAATCCCTTTTCTAGAATGGAGTGGAAAATTAGATGAGTAAAATAGCACACTCAAAAAAAATTCAAACAATAAACAACTCAAAAACAGATCAATTATTACTACTAATAAATAAAATTCTGTTGAGTTTAGTTGTCGTCATTGTTACTGTACCTCTTTTATATGTATTACTTGGCTCTTTTTTACAGCCAAATATTCTGGTATCACATGGGATTTCACTTAATCCTGATCATTGGACAATTGACGGTTATGTAAGAATCTTTCAAGATGGATCAATCATGAGAGGGTTCCTCAATTCTGTGCTGTATGCTGGGGGATTTACTATAGTCTCTATTATATTTTCTATTCTTGCAGGATATGCGCTATCAATTGATGAGCTAGTTGGTAAAAAGGCATTTATGATTTTCTTTCTCTTTACGATGTTTTTTAATGGAGGATTAATTCCCACATATTTACTTATACGAGAGTTAGGATTGATTAACACGCCTTGGGCGATTATATTACCTGGTGCTGTCACAGTTTGGAATATTATTTTAGCAAGAACTTATTTTAAGGCTCTACCAAATGAGTTGAAGGAAGCTGCAAGAATAGATGGTGCGTCTGATTTCATGATCTTCATTAAAATTATATTACCTTTGGCTAAACCAATTATCTTTGTACTCGCGCTATTTGCTTTTATAGGACAGTGGAATGCTTATTTTAACGCAATGATTTATCTTGAAGATCGATCACTGTATCCATTGCAATTAGTTTTACGAGAAATTCTAATCCAAAACGAAGTACAACCAGGAATGATTGCAGATCAACTTGCTAGAGCTGAGATGCAAAGAATTTCTGAGATGATAAAATACTCATCCATTGTAGTCGCCAGTTTACCTTTATTGATCATGTATCCATTCTTCCAAAAGTATTTTGAAAAGGGAGTTATGGTCGGATCATTAAAATAAAAAAGAAAAGTGAGGGGTTAATTATGAACAAGATTATTAAACTAATGTCAGCTTTGTCAGTTGGAAGTTTAATTACAGTAGGTTGTGGTGGAAATGATGACCAAACATGGTCGGAAGATTATGAGTTGTCAGATATTAGCTTCCCGTTAGAAGAAGAAGTATCGTTAAGATTTTTGACAGAAAGTTCTTCATTGGCACCTGAAGATCCTAATGAGAAGGTGATTTATGAAAGATTAGCAGAAGAAACAGGTGTCAATATCGAGTGGAGAAGCTTTGTAGGCGAAGCGTTTGGTGATAAAAGAAATTTAGCGATGTCTAGCGGTGAAATGCCGGATGCAATAAAAAATGCAGGGTATAGTGATTATGAATTATTAGAGTTAGCAAATGATGATGCCATTATTCCACTTAACGATTTAATTGATGATTATATGCCTAATCTGCAAAGTGTACTGGAGAAAGCACCAGAGTACGAAGCGATGATGACTGCTGAAGATGGGAATATTTATGCATTCCCGTGGATAGAAGAGTTAGGTGAAGGTAAAGAAAGTATTCACTCTGTCGATAACTTTCCTTGGATTAATGTAGAGTGGTTAGATGAATTAGGGCTAGATATGCCAACAACTACTGAAGAATTAAAAGAAGTGTTAATTGCATTTAGAGATAATGATCCAGCAGGAGACGGTCAAACAATTCCAATGTCTTTTATCATTAATCATGGTGGAGAAGATCCAAGTTTCCTATTTGGCTCCTTTGGTCTAGGTGATAATTGGGATCATACCGTAGTAACGAATGATGGAGAAGTGAAATTAACTGCAGCGGAGGATGGATATAAAGACGCAATAAGTTTCATGAACGAGTTATATGAAGAAGAATTAATAGATGTTGAAGCATTTGAACAAGATTGGCCTGTGTATGTTTCAAAAGGAGAAGAAGGTCGTTATGGTATGTATTTCACTTGGGATAAAGGAAATATTTCAGGCATGAATGATACTTTTGATCTTATGCCTCCTCTAGAAGGTCCCGATGGTCACAAAAATGTTGCAAGAACAAATGGAATGGGCTTTGATCGTTCGAGAATGGTCATTACAAGTGCAAATGAAAATCTTGAATTAACAGCGAAATGGATCGATCAACTTTATGATCCACATCAGTCCGTTCAAAATAACTGGGGTACGCATGGCGATGAAGAACAACAGAACATTTTTGAATTTGATGAAAGCGAAGATATGTTAAAGCACAAAGATTTAGAAGGCACAGCGCCTGTTGAGTTAAGAGAAAGAACATCAGTTGGTGGTCCATTAGCGATCTTAGATAGTTACTATGGTGAAGTGACAACAAAGCCAGATGACGCTGCTTGGAGATTGGGATTAATGGAAGAAGTGATGGTTCCACACATGCAAGCAGATAATATTTATCCTAATGTATTTCACACCGTTGATGAACTAGATAGACTGTCTTCTATTGAAGCAGATTTGATACCTTATGTAGAAAGAAAAAAGGCTGAATGGATTTCAAATGGAGAAGTGGAAGAAGAGTGGGAAGAGTATTTAGAAGAATTAGAACGTCTAAGTTTATCAGAGTGGTTAGAAATTAAACAAGCAGGGTATGACCGAGCTACAGAATAATGGAGGGCGAGTAAATTGACAATCCAAGATTTACAAAAAAAATACAGACCTAATTTACACTTTGCGCCAAAAGAAAATTGGATGAACGACCCAAACGGAATGGTGTATTTTGAGGGTGAGTATCACTTATTTTTTCAATACAATCCAAATGACAGCGTGTGGGGTCCCATGCATTGGGGCCATGCTGTCAGTAAAGATATGATTTCATGGGAAGAATTAGATATAGCATTATATCCAGATGAAAATGGTACGATTTTCTCTGGTAGCGCAGTGGTGGATTGGGAGAATACCACAGGATTCTTCCCAGATAAGCCGGGTATCGTAGCAATATTTACTCATCATTTAGATGGAGAGGAAGATCAACCGCCAATTCAAAGTCAAAGTTTGGCGTTCAGTCATGATAAAGGAAGGACTTGGAAAAAATATGAGGGAAATCCTGTCCTTTCTCATGAAACAAAGATAGATTTCAGAGATCCTAAGGTTTTTTGGAATACGGAAACCAATAAATGGGTGATGGTACTAGCTACAGGTCAATCGATTTCCTTTTATACTTCGACAAATCTAATAGATTGGGAGTTTGAAAGCGAATTTGGAGAAGATTATGGTTCTCATGAAGGCGTGTGGGAATGTCCTGATTTATTTAAATTAAGTGTAGAAGACAGCAAGGAAGAAAAGTGGGTTTTACTCGTCAGTATTGGAGATAACCCTCAATTTGATAATGGATCACGTACACAGTATTTTATTGGGGAATTTGATGGTTCAACGTTTACTCCAGATCACTCCTCTGTTAAATGGTTGGACTTTGGAAAAGACAATTATGCAGGAGTCAGCTTTTCTGATATTCCTAAAGAAGACGGAAGACGTATTTACCTTGGATGGATGAGTAACTGGCGATATGCGAATGAAGTTCCAACTGGTGATTGGAGAAGTCAAATGACCATACCAAGGGAACTTTCACTAAGAAAAAATGGAGGGGCTTATCACATTATTCAAAAACCAGTAATAGAATTGGATTCTTACTTTTCTCAAAAAGATGAAATTCACGATGTTATCATTAGTGGGAAAGAAACTAAAAAGTATAAAATGAATGAATCATATGTCGATATGGTCTTAAAAATTGAAAGGTTGAATGCAACACAATTTGGTCTCATCCTTCATCATACCGAAGATAAGGCCACAACGATTACATTTGATTCAACAGAGAGGGCATTAAGATTAGATCGACAAAATTCCGGCGAGATTGACTTTTCGGATAATTTTCCACACGAACAAAAGCTAACATTGGAGAACGCAAATGACATTCAACTACGAATGGTTGTAGATTCTTCATCTGTGGAACTGTTTGTGAATGAAGGGAAGTATGCGTTAACAAGCTTAATTTATCCGAAAAAAGCGTGCGAAAGCGTATCAATTTTCACTTCAGATGGTGATATCAAAATTATAAAAGGTTCTTTATTAACACCAATTAAATAATAAATAGACTCTCATATTAAATCAAAGTTATTGAATGATTGTAAGAAATAAACTGGCATTTGATCTATTCGTTCACGTTGGGTTTATTTGTCAAGCAATTTTTATGACAGATAAACCCAGTTGTTGATCAGTTTTTAAGGATTTATATAGTTCTTTTATATATATGTAAATATTAGTTTGAAGGTTATATCAAGATCTTGTGTTTGGATGGACAACATGATTACGAGTTTTGGATGTAGCGCATTTTTATAGAGTGATGTTGGTCATATGTCATGCTAGTCAACTTTTCCTCTTCTTCTTTTGTATTGTTTTAGTTTGGACATCCGTTTCTTACTTGCCTCGTCAGTGATCCAAACCGGATCAATAAAAGATGAGAAGGTACCGATTTAAGTTTACTCATTCCTAGTCAACAATGCTCAAAACTACTAGAGTAAATACTCAATATATACACGATTAAAATGTGTGAAATAAAGGGAGGCTATCAAATGTTTTTGATCAAGAAAAGACATGTAGCAATTCTAGTAGTAGCATTAATGTTCATTACAATTAAAGGGATTATTAGTGTAACAAATGCAAATGCAGATGAGGGAGTTCTACCTATGAACGGATCCGAAGTGGAAATACCTAATGCTACAGATGAGTATTACACGGAAATGTACCGACCACAATACCACTTTTCCACACCGGAGGGGCGACTTGCCGATCCTAACGGACTTGTTTATTTCGAAGGTGAGTATCATTTGTTCCATCAGAAAATGGGAACATGGGCACATGCTGTTAGTGAGGATCTGCTGCATTGGGAGCACTTGCCAATTGCATTAGAGCATGATGAACTCGGGCAGGCATTAACCGGAAGTGCAGTGATTGATTGGAACGATACATCAGGTTTTTTTGATGGGGAAGCAGGGATGGTAGCCATTTATACAAGTACACATGGGGGGGAGGCACAGGGGATTGCTTATAGTAAAGATAATGGTCGAACCTGGGAGCGGTATGAAGGAAACCCAGTCATTGAAAATCCTGGCATAAAAGATTTTCGTGATCCCAAAGTATTTTGGCATGATGAAACGGAAAAATGGGTGATGGCTGTTTCGACCGATAAAAGTGTCACTTTTTATAATTCGCCTAACTTGATTGATTGGGAATACCAGAGCCAATTTGGTAATGGACACGGTACACATGTTGCTGTATGGGAATGTCCTGATTTATTTCGCTTACCTGTAGATGGTGATGAAGATAACCAAAAATGGGTACTTCATGTCAGTGTAGGTGATAATGATGTAACAGGTGGTTCTACTGCTCAATATTTTATTGGTGAATTTGATGGCTCTGAATTTACCAATGCTAACTCCGAAGATGAGGTATTAATTACAGACTTCGGTCAAGATTTTTACGCCGCTCAATCATTTAACGAACTTGCAGAATCAGGAGATGGACGTCGTATTTGGCTGGCGTGGATGGCAAATTGGCGCTACCCTTATCAGTCACCAACCTACCCATGGATGGGATCTATGTCAATCCCGCGAGAATTATCATTAAGAACAATAGAAGATGGCAGCATTCGTTTATTTCAGGAGCCAATTAGCGAAATTGAGAGCATTCGTGCAACCGAGCATTTTATTGATCCTTTCACATTGGAAGGTGTTCACGAAATCACTGATTTTTCTGGTATGTCCTATGAATTTGAAGCAATTATAGAATGGGATAAAGTGGAAGAATTTGGAATTAGACTCCGCCAATCAGAAGAGGAAGAAACGGTCGTTGGTGTCGATCTAAATTCGCAAACTGTATTTCTTGATCGGACGGATGCAGGTCTAGATACGTTGATTGATCGAAATGGGGATTCATTCCATTTTGGAAAACGTTTTGAAACTGAATATCCTACAGAGAGAGAACACATTAAAATCCGTGGCCTTGTGGATGAGTCCTCAGTTGAAATCTTTATTAATGAAGGGGAATTCGCATTTTCCAATCTGATTTACACAAAACCGACAAATAGTGGAATCGAACTATTTTCGAAGGGTGGAAGCGTTGATGTTGTCTCTCTCGATTTCTTCCATTTACATTCAACATGGCGTGAAGCTCCGTCGGAAGGTGAAATAGAACGTATTGTTGTCAGTGAAGAAAATGTAGATGTCGAGGTTGGTGAGTCCGTCGAGCTTGTTGCCCATGCTAAGCCAGATTGGTTAACAGAGCAAGAAGTGTTTGATTGGGAAGTAGCCGAACCTGAGTTTGCAGAAATTAATTAAATCGATGAGAATACCGTAACATTGACCGGAGTTGAACCGGGAGTGACACGTGTCATCGTTCGTGATCGGAATGGCACTTCGAAAGAGTTAGCTGTTAGAGTGTTAGATGACAAAAATTCAGATTATATACATGGCTGGGGACCTTCTCTTGCAGGTGCATATTCCGGTAACTGGCGTACTATTAATGAATCAAGCGTGACAAGTCGAGTTGAATACAGCCCTGAATGGAAAGAGATTTATAGAGAAGGTGTTGTTAAAGGTGATTTCAGTGTAGCTGCTGATATTGAATGGGTTAATCAGGGGAATGAGGGTTTTCCTAAATACGGAATTACTATGACGGATGAAATAGGTACAACCGTTTCCGCATTCTTCAACAAAGATATTGATCAGTTAGAAACCTTTGCGAAAGAAGGAAATAATGATCTAGGTTGGGAAGGAGTTCAATTACCAACAGGAACAAACCTTCGAGAACCCCAAACATTAAAAGTTGAGAAATATGAGGATACCTTTACCTTTTCTTTTAATGATCAGGAAATGTATGAAAGAACAGTAGAGATGACTGGTGACATTAGTGTGGGAGTTATCAATGAGAATACAGAAGCTAAGTTCATAAATTACACGATATACAATGGATCAGTTTCAGAAAATCCTGTCACCATTGAATCGCTCCGATCTCTAATTCACTATTATAATGAATCGGATGAATTACGTTCCCCATTGCTGAACCAGTTAAAAAACCGGTTGAATCGGGTAGAAATTCATTTCGAAAATGATCGAATGACACAAGCCATTAGACATATGGAAGACTTCTTGAAACATCAAAACAAGAGTCCAATGCAAGGATATATATCCGAGTCTGCCAAAGAAGACTTAGAGGCTAAGGTCAAAGAATTATTAAAAATGTGGTCAGGAGATCAGGAGTAATAGCTAATTTATCCCCAATCTATGTGAGTGGGAAAAATGAAAAGAAAATACATTTTACTTCAGGCGGTACTATCAAAATTACAAATAGCTATTTATTATCTCCTATTAAATAAAATCATAGGAATTATTAAATAGAATAAAATTAAATAGAGAGGAAACTTGTAAATGTTATTTTATTTGAAACTAACTAAAGTAACGACTCGTTTCCTCTTTTTAATTACATTGACTAAAAATAATACATAAATATCAGGAAAGGTGATTAGGGTATGAAATCAAACTCATTAGTCATTTGTATGGGAGAGCTGATCATTGATTTTTTCTGTACAGATGTTGGAATCGACTTAACAAAAGGTAAGAACTTTGAGAAGCAGGCGGGTGGAGCACCTGCTAATGTGTGTGCAACCGTTGTGAAACTAGGTGGAACGTCCATGTTTAGTGGCAAAGTGGGAAAGGATCCTTTCGGTTATTTTTTAAAAAATAAATTAGATGAAATAAACGTTGATACCTCAATGCTCGTCCTAGATGAGCAGCATCCAACAACATTAGCATTTGTATCTTTAATGGAAAATGGAGAAAGAGATTTTGTTTTTAATCGAGGGGCTGATGCTCATTTATCGGAAAATGAGTTGGATAAAGACAAGCTGAAAATGGCTAGTATTTTGCATTTTGGCTCAGCGACAGCTCTCTTAGAGGGGGCATTTCAATCGACTTACTTAAATACTATTAAATCGGCTAATAGAGATGGACAGTTTATTTCGTTTGATCCCAATTATAGGGGAGATCTTTGGAAAGGAAGAGAATCTACCTTTGTCGACCTGTGTAAAGAGGGAGTTGCCTTAGCTGATTTCGTTAAAGTTAGTGACGAGGAACTAAGAATGATTTCTGGTATGGACGATACAGACGGTGGAGTTCAAGTTCTTCATCAATTAGGAGCAAAAATCGTTGCTGTAACATTAGGTAAGAACGGAACGTTGATTTCTAATGGAAAGCACCAAGAAACTATCACTAGTATTGAAGTAAGTTCAGTAGACTCCACTGGTGCAGGGGATGCATTTGTTGGAGCAATGCTTTTTCAGTTGTCAAAGGAAGAAGAACCTAAGAAAGTTTTAGAAGACTTCGAACAATTAAAGAAAATAACCATGATTAGTAATAAGGTAGGAGCCTTAGTATGCACGAAAATAGGGGCTATTTCTGCAATACCTTCTATGGAGGAAGTTGTATGAAAGAAGTACAAAAAGATTTAGTTTCAAAGTGGTGATCTCATTAAAACAAAGGGAATAGTAGATTTGAAGAAATAAATAAAGTGAACGATTTAATCCATTGAAAGGACATGACGGCAGCGCTTATCCCCTGAAAAAAATGCTGTTTAGCACGAAGGTTCATGGTCAGGATGCGCTCATTATTGAAAAAGGTTACATGTTTTATTTATTAAAGCCGGAAATCATAAATATCTTCCTAGCCAAATGGTATCTTTGGATAGAAGCACGTATTCAAAGGATGGAGATATACAATTAAAACAATGGGTTAAAGATAATCACCCCATCATCTTACAACCAGAGGAACACTCCATTACTATTCTCCGTTAGATAAATGCTTCGTTAATTCTTGAAGTATAATACAATTTTTTATAATTGTTTTTGTCACAACATACCATTTCCAGTGTATATAAATTACTTATAAAAGAGGTTGTGTTCTTTTAAAGAATGCAACCTCTTTGCAGTTTTTAAGTCAAATGTTAAAACTGAAATAATTAAAATTTAACATAATTTCAGAATAGTTAAATAATTAACCCTAAATAGTTAAAATCACAAGTTGTTAATAATCTCTGAAAATATTAACATTGGTTTAATGTATGGAGAACAGCTTTACTCCATATGAAAACTGGAAAAGGAGGGGATGTAAGTTAGTTTTAAATATTCAATTGAAGAGGTCGATCTTCTCAGAATTTATTACATACATATAAAACGGCCTCGAAGGTAGTTTAGAACTCTTTATTGTAAGCGTTATCAAAATAGGAAAGGGAGATGAGAATGCGACGTTTTAAGAAATTTACGAAAACATTTATTTTTACCTCACTCGTAATAACGTTAATCGGTACAGAATTCGCACCAATTGTCAATGGAGCGGATAGTAAGAAAGAGGATATTGTATTTAAAAAACAGGTCGACGGTGTGTTTGACGGAATGCCATTATTCAATGGCAATCCAGACCATTTAGATGAATTCGTGGATACTTATTTTGAATACACCGGTCTAGAAGGCCCTGCTGTTTATGCATCGGGTTCACGAAATCACTATGTATTAAAACAAGGAGAAAATGCAGGCAAGACGATTCCAGGTGCGCTATCCGCAGCGGATAACGTACAAGGCGTTTCCACAGACTTTCCTTCTTTAGTTGGTATGGGACAGTCATGGAACAAGGATCTATTATCGGACATTGGTAAGGTAATCGGTAATGAAAAGATAAGTACGCTAAAAGTGAAACAAGGAGATTCTAACTTACATCCAACAGGTTGGGGGGCAGATTCTAAAGATTTTTCTCAAACAGTTGCCTTTTCTGTGGTAAGTGACTTGCGGACAAACCCTTTAAGTGGTCGTTTTGACGAAGGCTTCTCTGAGGATGCTTACATGGCAGGAGAAATGATAGACACGATGGCTGCCGGTCTTGGAGGAACGGACCAACCTGAAAGTGACGATGGTTTTTGGATGCGTGCAGCTGTAGGAACGAAACACTATTCAGTCTATAATTCACAGTGGTTCCGTCAAACAGCAAATAATAGCGCTGGACCGCGTTCTATATTTGAATATCAAACACGTAGTCCTCTAAAGGGTATGAATTCTGGGGCGTTGTCAGGTGTAATGACTTCATTTGGTCGTACAAATGGTGTACCTAACATTTTGTCTCCGTATCAAATCCATTTGAATAATAATGCCAAATATGGTGCTTATAGTTCACCAGATTTTGGTGGGGATGCTCATGTGTTTGGAAACTCATTTGGTAATGGTTATGATACAAAATATGCAGTTGATCGAACACACGCTAATGTATTAATGATACTTGCAGATGCACAAGCAGGACGTCCAAGTGTTAACACAGAAGCTCAAGCAGATGATGTGCTTAATTTAGTCAATGCTGTGGAAAATGGCTTATATGGAATTACGGAGGAAGATTTAATTGAGGCGGCTCGTTCACATATTAATCAATTGGTACGAGTAGGTGTCTTTAATGAAGTGGATGAGGATGGGATTCCTAAGTTTTACCCATTTGCTGATGATGCTATGGATGTAGCTGATACAGTCTCTGACTATAATGATGCTGACCACCAAGACATTGCATTGAGAGCAGCTAAAGAAAGTATTGTACTTTTAAAGAATGATGGAGCATTGCCATTAGATAAAGATGAAAGTGCTGCAGTTTCAGGAATATATGCAGATGCTAGATTTAAGACAACGTATTCTGTAAATACCACACCAGATATTGATAATGCTGGTAGTTCACCACTATTATCTATCATGAAAGAAATTGGCAGTAACAAAGTATCTTACGAGACTGGAGCGCCAATTCTAGGTCTTACATCTGAACTAAATGATGGAACGGTCTCTGCAGATCCGAATGCTGCAGAAGAAGGTGCAAACCTTAT
Organism: Salipaludibacillus neizhouensis; assembly: GCF_002886185.1. Classification (GTDB taxonomy): domain Bacteria; phylum Bacillota; class Bacilli; order Bacillales; family Salisediminibacteriaceae; genus Salipaludibacillus; species Salipaludibacillus neizhouensis. Next base: position 3,553,855 of record NZ_KZ614146.1, on the reverse strand, counting down.
AACTACGGATGCTACTCTAAATCCTGAAAATGATGGCCATTTATTCGAACTATATGATTGGGGGCAAGAGGGAGCTAGTTTAAAGTCTATGGTAAATGGGCGTTGGGTAACTTCACCAGGAGAAAATGGAGATCCTGTAGGTAATACGGATGACACGCTTCTCAATCTTACTAATAATGATTGGCAACTAGAGACAATGGATGGGGACACCAGTACGATTCCACCTAGACTACGAATTGAGCAAAATGATGATGAGACTGTTTCTATCATCTCAGATGGATACCAAACAGGCTTTGGTGGAAATTTTGCTAATTGGTATTACGAAAATGGACGGTTTATCACAACTACGGAGGATGGAAGTTTAGTTCCTGATAAACCTTTGGAAAATGCGGCCACTGCTACTAATCGTGGAGACGATGTGAAGTTCAATACACACGTTGTTCAGGATGTTGGAGAAGCAGCAGCAGCTCGCGCGACAGAAGATGATTACGCAGTTGTCTTTGTTGGTGCGATTCCTCGTCATAGTGCAGGAGAAGGAAATGATCGCTCAAGCCTTGAAATGGGTGAGGTCGATTATGAATTAGTTGATAAAGTATCTGCAGCTTTTGCCGCTAAAGGCAAAAAGACAGTTGTAGTAGTTAAATCAAGCTTCCCAGTGGGTATGGATGAAATTCAAAACAACGAAAATGTTTCCGCAATTGTGTACCAGCCATATGCAGGTCAATATGAATCATATGCATTGGCAGAAGTTTTATATGGTGATGATGCACCAACTGGTAGACTAAGCTCTACATGGTACGCGGACATGTCTGCTTTACCTTCGATCAGTGAGTATTCTATCCCAGAAGGAAATACACAAACGTTGGCTGATATAGATCCTCGATTTACTGTGGATATGACCAACGCTGATCCAATTGAATCAGAGTTGACTTATATGTACACTGATGCACCAGTAACGTATGATTTTGGGTATGGACTATCATACAGTGACTTTGAATATAGTGATTTTACGGTTGCTTCCAATGTAAATAAAAACAAGCCATTTGATGTATCGGTTAACGTGAAAAATACAGGCACAGTAGATACAACTGAAGTAGTCCAGTTGTATGTAAAGAACAATGATTCTGCTTACGGTGAATATGCAGCTGAAAAGCAATTGGTTTCGTTTGAAAAAGTTCAAATTGCTGCAGGTGAAACAAAAACTGTGACGTTAAAGGTTGATCCGGAAGACTTTGCCGTATGGGATGTTAACCTAGGCGATTTCATTGTGGAAAAAGGTCAATATACGTTAATGGTAGGAACATCATCTGAAAACATTAAAGATGATCAAGTAGTTAAAGTTAATGGCAAAAAAATAGCAACTCTACAAGATAAAACGTTTAATGTATTCGACCATAGTTTTGCTTCTAATGAAGTAATCTATCACGAAGTTTCAAAGGATAGAACGGCATCAAGTCTAAAAGAAGAGAAGGTTGTAGGTGGTTACCATGCGGTTAGATCTAAGCAAGCTGGATCGTGGGTGGCTATACCAAATGTCAATCTTTCAAAAGTAAAGCAAGTAACTGCGAATGTAGCTACGAATGTAAAGGGTGGTCAAATCTCATTGCACGCTGGCTCGCCTGATAGTGAAGCTATTGCGGTGATTGATGTACCAGTTACAGGCCCAGTCACATATACCGCCAAAAACACGGAGGTTGAGGTTAATGAATTGGGTTATGAAGAAGTAAGTGGTGAGTTAATAAGAAAGATATCAGGGGTACACGATCTTTACGTTGTATTTAATGAGGCTGATTTAAGAATTGACAGTTTGTCCTGGACTGATGCAAGCGAAAAGAAAGATAAAGAAGGGAAAGGTAAAAAACCCGGAAACAAGTAAGGAACACAGAGAAGAGAAATATCTAAAGTAGTTTGTTATTTCATAAGAAAGAATTTGGGCTCAGGTCACAAATGGACAATGTCTGTTTGTGGTTCCTGGTCCTTTTCTGTCTCATGGAGACAGAAAAGGACCATTGTCCCGGTGAAATCTTTTTGGTGGGGCAATAAACCAATCCTTCTGTCCTTTTATATAGTATTTTTTTATAATCACTCGTATCATTTCAAAGGTTTGTTTGAATTTTTTATAAAGTAAAACGTCACGCTAGAGTATTTAACTTCTTCTACAATCACTGGAACTGGTAAATTAGAGTTTGCTAAGATATTTGTAAAGTCTTGTGCCAGGTACATACAAAATTTGAGGTTCTGTCGAAATAAAAAGTTACTGCTGAAAGGCACAGGTATAACATTATTTTTATAGATCCAATACATATAGCGGTTCACGAGCTGTTAACGAGAAACAAAGCCTTTGGAATGGTAGGTAAGGGAAAATAATAATTTTAGTAAAGGTCGATTATTTTGAACTATATTGCTGCTGATGAACTATAATAAAAATCCCTTCTCAGTAGTTGAGAAGGGATTCCATGAAACTACTTTTTCACCTTACCTATGAGGAGAATTAATTCGATACATTGACTTCAATCGGCTCAGAAACCAAATTCCATTCCTGTCCCAACATTGTGAATGTGTGCTTAATAAACACCTGTGCCTTACCAGGTGATAATGCCTCAATGTTATTCCCTTCCGTCCGAACTACACCATTGTTGTTTGTTACATACAATTCGGTTTCAATATTTACTCTTTCTTCAGTTCTGTAGCTTAAGAAACCTTTTGCTTGGATAGAACGAGACTTTCCAACTTTTAGATTCACTTTTTTAATCGGCGATTCAAGATTAATTGGAGAATGTGTTAACCATTGTGTGTAGTCGGTTATTGGTCCAATTAAACCTGCTCTTAATTTATCAGCAAATGGTGCTTCTCCTCGGAATGTCCAGTGCAGACTTAACATACCTCTTTGCCTCATATAAGTAATAAACTCGCTATAAAGGCTGCCATAACTTGCGTTAAGGGTTACATTCGAGATCGTTCCGTAATCGACCAACTCTTTTGCATTATTTAACTTATCTTGATAAGATCCAGGGACTGCTGCCGAGAACAAATATCCTGTTGCTAATTTGGGCTGTATCTGGTTAAATTTTTTCATGCTTTCTAAATTAAAGTTTTGAATGACAACCTTATCCATCATACCTTCTTCTTGGATTTCTTCATTGACTTGTTCCTCGAGACCACTCCCCTTTAACTCGACCAAAAGGACAACATCTTTTCCTTTGAACTCTTGAAGAAACTCTTTAAATGTCGGTACATGTTCACCAGAAAATTCCTTACTGAATGTGATTCCTGCATCGAGTTCTTGAATTTCATCAAGCGTCAACTCGGTAACAGCGCCTGTCCCATCTGTAGTTCGGTCGACAGTACTATCGTGAATAGTGACGAGGTGACCGTCTTTTGTTCTATGGATATCTGTCTCGATCATATCTGCTTCTAGATCATATGCTAATCGATAACTACTCATTGTGTTTTCAGGAGCTAGGGAAGGAACCCCACGGTGTGCGGCGACAATCGGGCGTTGTACAATTGTATTTTCAGGGAATTGGCTAAAAGCTTCTACGGTATACTCGGGGTGGTTCGTTACAATACCATCGACACCAGTATGAATAAGTTCATGAGTCGAATCTAATGAATCGGCTCCTACTCCCCATACTGCAACCATTCGATTATGTAAATAATGAACGATCTCCTGAGTCAGCAATTTTTGTGGAATCAGCACAAGTTTACTTTTACTTGAGTGAACTTCAGAAGGTAAATTTCTCAAATCATTAGTATTTAAAGAATTTCCGTCATAAACAAGTCCGCTTCGGATTTTCGGGTTGATCTCTTTAATGGAATTAACTATATCCGGGTTACTGGAAACAACATGGATATCCGTTGTTTGGGTTTCTTTCAAACTTTGTACGATCTGTTCTTGCAGACCTTCCTGTTCAACATGTAGAACAGGAATCTTTTTATTCTTAATACGTTTTAATTGCTCGTTTAAAGGCTGATCGTTTGCCTCAAGCTGTCCTTCTTGATTTCTTTTAACCAGCAATAACGATGATGCACTTTTACTACTATCACCCGAATATTCCGGACCAGCAATGATTGTAGGTGGATTGATCATATTGGTCTCGGCTTCATCAGGAAGAAAGGCATCGGATTCTTCGATAGGAGGCAGTTCTTCATCATGTGTAGTAACTTTGACGTTATCAAATAGAACTTTCGATCCGCTTACCTGGAATCCTATATCACCATCCAACCATTCTGTAGCTCCAGCACTATCAATAACCAACTCGTTATCGACAAATTGCTGTACTCGATCACGACTTACGACTATTTTAAGGTGATAGCTCTTATTATAATGAAAATTTTCATGGTATGAGTTTGTCTGAAAAACATCCCATCGATTTTCTATTCTTTTTGCGAACTCTAAACCATTCAATGCACTTGCCCCTTTTCTTGCAGCAAATTGATAATAATTATTCTCATCTTGGATACGATACATCAGCGATGCCCAGCGTGAATCAGCTACGGAAGATTCGAAGGTCATGTCAGCTTCAAATGTATAGTTCCCATATTCAGAGTCGATAGGTACGACTATGCGAGACGGTCTGGAAGCAGAGGACGAACTCAATACTAGTTTACCATCTTGTACTTTTCCATTACCCTCAATTAATATCCAATTATCTGGAATTTCCCCGTTAGCGATCTCATTGAATGATTCATTAATCAATTCCACATCTTCTTGATCAGCTTGAATTTGCGAACTAAAGGCAAACAAACTTAGAGCTAGAGTGAATGAAATCGCAACATTATTAATTGCTTTAATTTTACTTTTCATACATATTCCTCCTAAAGTTTAAAATCAACAAACTATTATTTGTTTTCGACACCGACCTCCTTAAAACTATCTTATATATTGGTACTCTATCATTTCCGAAGATAATAGAGGCAAAATGATCTGTAAATTAACCAAACATATAAGATATGTTAATAAAATTAACAAATGGCCTGAGGAAACGATTGGACGATCGTCTTTCAAGTTCTAATTTGATTTATCACTGAAGATAGTATTTTCGAATTGATATTAAGCTCGCATAGAATGCGATGAACTGTCATTAAATTGATTCCGATCTAAAAACAAAATCTTAAGATAATAAGGTTATTAGGAGACTGCATGGAATAAAGATCATTTAGCTATGGAACATCCGACTCTCTAAAACTCATCTATCCATCGATGGACAGTCTTTAAGTTACTCGCTGAGAGTAATTCTATAAAGCAAGGTATGTTGGGACCTTTGGTTTAACCTTGCTTTCTGGGTTCGATGAATCAAATAGTATACAATAGTTGTTATGACAACTAAAATTTTGTACCCTAGAGTTAAGAAAAAAGATATTGAATTGAGAAGAAAACCTTATATAAGAAAATAGAGATAATTCAGTTCGAATAAAAATGGCATGAATAACTATGAAAAGAAAGGTGGATAAAAAATGAAGAAATATCGCATTGATGAAAGTAAAGGACTTGAATTTGGTATCTATACACTTGGAGATCATTTACCAAATCCTGCAACCGGGGAAAGGATTTCTGCACAGGAACGGATACATGAAATCATCGATTACGCAAAACTGGCTGAGCAGGCAGGCGTTGATTTTTTTAGTGTAGGAGAGAGTCATCAAGAATATTTTGCAACGCAGGCGCACGCTGTTGTTCTTTCAGCGATTGCTCAGGCGACAGAAAAAATAAAGATTGCCAGCTCTTCGACGATTATCAGTACTTCCGATCCTGTAAGGGTGTATGAAAATTTTGCAACGGTTGATTTGATCTCAAAAGGTCGAGCAGAGATCGTTGCCGGTCGTGCCTCCAGAGTAGGTCTCTTTGATTTATTAGGGTATGACATTCGTAATTACGAAGAGTTATATGAGGAAAAGTTTGATTTATTAAGGCAGATAAATGAAGAAGAAGTTGTGAATTGGAGCGGTGAATTCCGCGCTCCGCTAAAGGACGCTAGGGTGCTTCCACGACCGGTAAACGGGTCTATGCCAATTTGGCGTGCGGTTGGCGGAACTCCTGCTAGTGCGATGAAAGCTGGGTACGCGGGTGTTCCAATGTTCATGGCCCATTTAGGTGGCACGGCTTCTGTTTTCAAGCGGACGGTAGATGCTTATCGGGAAGCGGCAACAGCAGGCGGGCATGACCCATCAGAGCTGCCAATAGCAACAGCTGGTTTCTTCTATGCTGCGGAAACCTCGCAGCAGGCGCTACAAGAATTGTACCCCCATATTAATGAAGGAATGAAGCGAACAAACGGACAAGGTTTTCCAAAGCAACATTTCGCTCAGGGTGTCGATCCACATAACATTATGAATATCGGCAGTCCGCAGGAGATCATTGAGAAAATTCTATATCAGCACGAAATGTTTGGTCACCAACGTTACATTGCGCAGATTGACTTTGGTGGAATGCCGATGGATAACATTAAGAAAAACCTGGATTTAATTGGCACAGAAATTTTACCGGCAATTAAAAAGTATACGGCTAAAAAGTAGGAGGTGTTACTATGAAAATCGTTGGTTTATCAGGATCTATCGTCGGTTCTAAAACGAGAATCGCTATGAATTCTGCGAAAAAGGCTCTGACAGAGAAGTATCCCGACTTGGAAATGACACTGATTGATTTAGCTGATTATGACGTGAAGTTTAGTGATGGTCGTAATTTTTTGGACTATGAAGGTGACACAGGATTTGTTACCAAAACGATCATGGAGGCAGATGCAATCATTATTGGAACACCCATTTTTCAAGCCTCAATACCGGCTGCTTTAAAAAACATATTTGATTTACTTCCCGTCAATGCCTTTCAGGACAAGGTCGTGAGTATGCTCGTGACGGCTGGTTCGCCGAAGCACTATTTAGTGGCGGATCTCCAACTCAAACCTATTTTGTCTTATATGAAAGCACAGATTGTACAAACATACGTATTCATAGAGGAACGGGACTTTCATCAAAAAGAAATTGTGAATGACGATGTTTTACACCGACTTGACCGGCTTGTAGAAGACACGGTAGTGTTAACCGAAACGTTTAAAAAAGTTCGGGAAGATAAAGAGGCAGAGTACGATTTTTGATCGTTTGTTGTTGAAATTAGATTTGATTGAAATCCGAAGAGACTTAAAGTTATAAATAGATGTTAACCATTAAACCCTCTAATCCTTTAGGATTAGAGGGTTTAATTTAGCATATAAAACTATTTCAACACTTTGTGATCCATTTTCTCCATTATTTCGTTATTAGAGTATAGAACTTTGGGAGGTCACAATCAAATGCGAAAAATTATTTTATTAAGTTTTATATTATTAGTGATTGGAACAGCTGAGCCAGTAAAGGCGCACGATGGATGGACACAAACGAACGCAACGATCGTAGAACCGGAAGAAAATATTTACATTGAGTTATTGTTTGGAAATCACTCTAATGATCATGGAAGTTATCGCATTGAAGGAAATTGGAACGAAGATAATACAAAAGTAAATGTTCATACACCAGCAGGAGAAGCAGTGGACGTTACGAGTACTTTGTTTTACACAGGGGAGCTAGATGAATCTGATGAAGGCGATTCAGGAGTAAATAATTATCATATAGCATCTTTCTCCGCTATAGACACAGGGATATATATTATTTCCGGAGAAAGCGACAGTATTTTTTCACAAGGAGAAACGAGTAGCAGAACGCTTCGAAGTGCTAAATCTTTTGCGGCAGTAAGTGATGTTCCAACTTTTCATGAGGCGAAAGGGATGGATGGCTTCGGAGAAGAGGTAACACAGGATCGAGCAGAGTTTCTTCCTCAATTTAACCCAGTAGCATTAATGCCAGAGGAGACTGTCGAAGTTCAACTTGCAAGAGAGGGGAGCCCTGTTCAAGAGGAGGAAGTGACGCTCGTTCGAAGGAGCACCTCTGAATCTGAAGTCTTTTTGACGGATGAGGAAGGAATGATCTCTTTCACCTCGGGACCAGCGGATTACTATTTACTTCGTGCCAGTGAAGAAACAGAAGGAGAGGGAGAAGAGTATAACGTTCTAAACTATGAAGCAACGATGACGTTTGCAGTTCAGAACGGAGAAGATATGAACGGCATGAAGAAGAAGCGATCACAGAAAATAGTGACACAAACATTGCTAGCGAATCGGCGAACGCTGACATCGAAAATCAACCTGATAACAGGCGTGTATTAAGTAATCCATTTTTCCACTTCACGGTTTTACTGGGATTTGGACTAATTACCTTACTAATTTTACGCTTAAGAAGATAGAAGATAACTAGGCGAAGCCAAGATAGTAAGGAGAGGGTGACGGTGGGGAAAATCAAATTCATACTATATATTCTTGTCATTTTCTTTTTTACGAGCCCAATGATTGGGGAAGCGCATGCTTATTTAACTCAGTCATCACCTTCTCAAGAAACGCAGTTAGAAGAATCACCAACTGAAATAAAAGTGCAATTCTCCGAGCCGATTGATACAGCGATCAGTCAGATAAAACTCAAAAATGGAGACGGTGACGTGATGGAAGGTGAGTTGTTGTCGGGGGAAGAAGACAATTCTCTCGTTCTACTCATACCTGAACTTGAGAATGACAGGTATCATGTTTCCTGGCAAGTGCTTGCCTTGGACTCTCATATCACTGAAGGATCTTTTCGATTTTCGGTGGGCGAAGAACTGCCTAAACAGTTACCGGAGGATACCGTAACTATTGGTGCGGAAGCAGAAGAACAGGTAGTTCCTTCAAGTGAGCGTGATGGCTTTCTTTCCATTTTAAGAGTGTTAGAGAACCTAGTATTTGTAGTTATTGCGAGTTGGTATGTATTTATATATCATTTTTGGAAGCGAAAGGAGAGCTTAGAAGATTATCCTTCGTTAAGAACGGAAAGACGACTTTATTTTTCAGGATTTCTGTTGTTTACTATGTCTGGAATGAGTCATGTTTTCTGGCGTGCCCGTCAATTTATGGAGGGGGAAGATCTGCAGTTAATGTGGCAGTCAGCTGAATCTATTGTCATATCATCTGTAATCGGGTGGATGGCTATCCTTCGTCCATTACTTTTTTTACTGCTTTTTGGATTAACATTTTTGTCTCTGTCTAAATGGCTAAGTGCCTTACTTTTGCTAGTTTTTCTAGGTAGTTTTACGGTAACGAGTCACGCTACAGGTTTTGGTGAAGTAGTTAGTCACTATATGCATATGAGTATGGTCGTCATTTGGATCGGTGGTCTACTTGGTTTCACGGTAATGTCCTTTACACTACCAAGTGAACCCGACTTGATGATGCTGTTTCATAAGCGTTTGCGAAAGTTCTCCAAGGTTGCCCTAACTTCCGTGATTTTGCTGTCGGCAAGTGGACTATGGTTAAGCTATCGATTAGTAGGTTCGATGGAAAATCTTTTTGCTAGTGTTTACGGAGAAACTCTTTTATGGAAAATAGGATTCTTTGTTATAGCGATTATCGTAGCTGCTTTTCATCGATTCGTTTGGCTACCTAATCTTAAAAAACTCAGAGGAATGCAAGATAAACAACAACAATTAAAAGCATTAGTCTGGGGATTAAGACTGGAACTGATTTTGGTAATTGTTTCTCTTGTTTTTGCAGGGATGCTCTCGACGACCTCACCACCTACTGAAATAGACCATGATCATGGCACGGAGACGGAAAATCATGATCATTAGATAAGAAGTCTGATTTTTTTCTATCCAAAGCTATAACCAGAGAGAGAAATATTAAAACATACTATAGATCCAAGGTATGTTTTTTAATGAGGCTAGATGTTTATAAATCAAACTCAATAGTGGTGTAAAGAGGTCTTCTATTAAGTATAAAATCTTAATAGAAGACCTCTTTTTGAAAAGAATTTGTAAAAACTCTAGAGATTCTTGTTTTCGTCGAATAGAGGGGCCCGAATCCGATCTAGGCGGACGCTTTCCGCGGGCAATGCTTCAGCCACCTCGGGAAAGTTCGTCCCTGCGGGGTCTTCAGCTATTGCTATTCCCGCAGGAGTCGCCGCCTTCGCTACTTCGAGTAATTTGTTCAAAGAGAAGTTGACAGCTACCTTTACGCCACGCGCATCAAGAGAAGCCCAGCCTTGACGCTTAAATGATGGTGGTGAAGCTCACGCTGTATTTAACAAAATATGCTACGTGTTTCTTATAAAAAGAAAGTTAACGTAAACAACCTTTCTATAATAGTTGTTGTTTATTTGCTTTTTCAAGCTTCTTATCAGAAACAATAACAGTTATGTAAACTGCCTTTATAAAAAAATGTTGTTTGGAAGAATCCGCGAGACTCCTGTGGAAGAATGATCCAATCGAGACCCCGAAGAGCGTTCATTTGCTCGAGGAGGCTTGCTTGATCATCCACGGAAAGCGAGCGGTAATTCTTACAAACAACCTTCCTTGATAACAAAAGCAACAAAATAAAAATAAGGCACAAAACTTTTTAAAAACTGCAAGTAATTACCTAAGCTTTACTTTTTGGGGGACATGAAGGCACGAAAGTAATAAAAGTTAAGGTTAAATACTTTTATTTAATGCTTTATTTGCCAGGTTAATGTCGTTCTGCAGTAATTGCTCTAAATTGTAAGAGGGGTAATAGCTTTTTTCATACATGTAGTTAAATACTTTGGCATGGGTATCAATGGCACGGATCAATTGCTGTTTAAGAACCTTTCTAACTGCAGGTGTTGCTGTTTCAGTTATGGCAATAGCGTAATTCCTAACTCCTGTTTTAAATAATACTAATAAATCCCCCGCATAGAAGGGTGTTTCAGCATTTCGAAATTCATCATCATCTTCGTCTGATCTGGGTGCCAGGGGATAGAATTCGAGAAGTTCACGGATATTTGTACTTAAGCCATTTATGGCGTGTGTGTACAATTCTTTTAGAGCAGGATCAGTAACTTCAGGGTAAGCTTTCTTTAGCTTCATAAGTCCAATTGATTGAAAAGCTGTTAGTTCATGAATTTCCAATGTTTCATGCCATGCAAGATGATCGGGATAATAATTTTCCATATTTTTACCTCCTCAGAAAATATTCTTAATAAACTATTCCAAGAAGGGGATATGGGAATTTGTCTCATAAAACTTCGTTTATAAGACGGTCATTTAATCTGTAAAACTTGTTCTAGTGTTTCATCTAAACTGTATGGAATAATAGGTAGGATTTAAGGCATAGTAAGAATAGTTAACTTGCTATGACTATGGATATTAGGATTTTAGGTATATGATAGGTCAAGATTTATTATTGGGATGACCGTTCTTAAGGAGTTGATTACATAAGGTGCCATTTTCAAAAGAAAAAGGGGAACCTTCTATTTACTATGAAACAATAGGTAGGGGAATGCCAATAATTTTTATACCGCCGCCAGGTGTGGGACATTTGACGTTTCGTTATCAAGTTAGTTTAATGGATGAATGTCAGATCATCACTTTTGATATACGAGGCGATGGGCGAAGTGGGAGAACCTCTATACCAATGGCAATGGAGCAACTAGCTTATGACGTAAAACGGGTTTTAGATGCCAATCATGTAGGTAAAGCAGTTATTTGTGGCTATTCAAACGGTGCAAGTATCGCCCAGGAATTTGCCATTAACTACCCAGAACGGACGGCAGGTTTAATTCTTATTGGTGGGTTTTATGCGGTAAGAAGCTTTTTATTGGAAAAGGAGTATCAAATAGGAATATGGGCTGCCAAAAACCTTAAGACAAGCCTGGCAGCGGGGCTTGCGAAAAACCATTTTACCAATAAGCAAGCAGCGGATGAACTATTTAATGAAATTATACGATCAGATGCAAAAATGTTAGCATCTCAATATCATGTTGGCCTACATTACAGCAGTACAGATCGGCTTCACCAAATAAAAGCATCTTTACTATTAATTTACGGTGCCAAGGATTACTACATACAGTCCTATCAATATCTTTTTCGGAAGTTGATCCCTAAAACAGAGGTTGCATATGTCCATAAGATGAAACATCAAGTTCCAACTAAGTCTCCCCATGAATGTAACGCTTTAATTAGAGAATGGATGAGACGGACAAAGTTGATTGCATCTCATTAAAATAGCTGTGAAAAAGAGACCGTACCTGCGGAAAGCGGATTCGGGTCTTGTGTTCGAAAGCAAACACCGAGCTTAAAAACTAATAATTTTATAAATATCTTATAACAAAAAACCAGACGTGCAGGAATCTACGTGTCTGGTTTATTAATGCTTGTTTCTATATAATTTTTATCTAATTTGTCCATTTCCGTAAATACATAGTTTTGTTGTTGTTAAAGCAGGTAACCCCATTGGTCCACGAGCATGCAGTTTTTGCGTGGAAATCCCGATTTCAGCTCCATAGCCTAATGCACTTCCATCCGTAAATCGAGTGGATGCATTATGGTAAACGGCGGCAGCATCAACTTCCTGGATAAACTGATCTGCTGCTGTTTGATTCTCTGTAATAATAGCCTCAGAGTGTTTAGTTCCATATTTTTCTATATGAGCAATGGCTTCTTCTATATCATCAACAAGTTTTACTGCGAGATCTAAACTTAAATATTCATCTGTCCAATCTTTTTCTTCTGCCACTAACGAGCCAGGTATCATCTTCACTGCTTCTTCATCTCCGTGTACAGTAATATCATGGTCTTTTAGCATGGCAATAAGGACCTCTTTATTGCTATTAAACCAGTCTTTGTGCAGGAGTACGGTCTCTAAAGCATTACATACTGCTGGACGATCAGTCTTCGCGTTAACAATTATATTTAAAGCCTTCTCTACATCGGCTTCTTTATCTACATAAACATGTACATTACCAACACCCGTTTCGAGAACAGGAATCGTCGCCTTTTGGACAACGGTTTCAATTAATGAAGCGCCTCCCCTTGGAATGAGAACATCAATATATTGTTTTAATGTAAATAGTTTTTCTGTAGCCCTTCTGTCTGTACTTGCGATAAATTGTACTGCGTCCACTGGTATTTTTGTTTTCTTGAGGGCACTATGAATGACAGAAACAATTGCTTTGTTTGAATACAAAGCGGAAGATCCACCTTTTAGGACGATGGCATTACCTGATTTTAATGCGAGTCCAGTTGCATCAACTGTTACATTGGGTCTTGCTTCATAAATCATTCCGATTACACCAAGTGAAACTGTTTTTTTCTTTACATTCAGTCCATTGTCTAACGTCCATTCAGAGAGAATGTCACCAACGGGGTCTTTTAAATTTACAACCTCTCGCAGGCCATCCGCAAAGTCCTTCACTCGTTCTTTCGTTAAAAGTAGTCGGTCCATATATGCCTGATCGAAGTTTTTTTCTTTGCCTTTGGCTAGATCCTTTTGATTTTCTTCTAATATAAATGAACTATTCTTTTCTAATTCATCTGCAATAGTAAGTAAAGCGTCATTTTTATCCGTTGTTGAAAGTGTACTTAGCGGCTTTCCTGCTTTTTGTGCTTTTCTTGCTTGCTCTTCCACATCTATTGTAGTGATATTATTTGTATCCAAAAGTAATCGCTCCTTTTTTAAAAGAATTTATAAAATTATTGCAATGTAGTTTTTATTAAGTGGGTGTTGGTAGGTTTGTATTGTGACATACCAAGTCATTTTGACTAATGGCTTCACTCTTTGTAACTTTTATATATTCAGGTATATCTTTTAGTTTGAACCTTTTAATCTCACGCAATTGAGCTGCTGAGTAATTGATGACACCGCGTCCAACTTCCATTCCTTGCATATCAGATATGACCACAACATCTCCACAGTCAAATGTGCCACTAACTTCCCGAACACCTTGCGGGAGTAAATGACTTTGTTCTTCCGTGATAGCTATACGTGCGCCTTCATCAATGGTGACTTCCCCTTTTGGACCTGAATTAAAAGCAATCCAATGTTTTCGGACATTTAAGTCGTCTTGGTCTGCATTAGGTTTGAAGTATGTTCCTCTAGCTTGGCGGTTAACAGCTTCAAAAAGGATGTTAGGTCGATTTGCATCGCCTATAAACGTCTCAATTCCGGCAGCCAATGAAATTTTTGCAGCTTCAATTTTAGAGTTCATTCCACCGGTCCCGACATCACTAGCGGATTCGCCAGCTGCCTCTTCAATCTCTGGAGTAATGTCATGAACAACCTTTAAAAGCTTTGCGTTTGGATTCGTGTGAGGATTATCGTCATATAGGCCATCAATGTCAGATAAAATAATCAGCTGGTCTGCATCAACCAGTCCGGCTACCTTAGCTGATAATGTATCATTATCGCCGAATTTTAATTGCTTAATGGTAATCGTATCATTTTCATTAACGATAGGTACGACTCCTCGTTCAAGAAGTACTTGGATCGTATTTCGAGCGTTCATATAGCGCTTCTGGTCTAAAAAGTCGCTTCTAGTTATTAGAATTTGTGAAGCAACATATCCATGAGAGCCAAATCTTTCTGAATAAGCTTCCATCAATAGGCATTGACCGATAGAAGCTGCAGCTTGTTTCTCTGCTAAGTGGTTAGGGCGTTCTATAAACCCAAGCTTACGATACCCTGCAGCAACAGCTCCGGATGAAACCAAAACAACTTCGTGACCATCATCTTTAATTTGAGCAATTTCATCTACTAAGCGCACTAATTTCCGATAACTAATGGCACCGTTTCGACTAGTTAATGAACTACTTCCAATTTTAACAACTATACGCTTTGTTTCTTGATTTCCTGCCAATTTATTTCACTCCATTTTTTTAATCCGTCATCAGCTGATTGCGATTTCGGATATTGTTGACACGTTTAGGCGTTTTAATAGATACGCCTCTTTTTGCCGATAAATCACATGAAAAATACCTTTTCATATAGATTATAAAATGCACTAATCTATTAATATTAGTTCAGTTTCACCTTTATTACAACCCTATGTATGTATCCGAATCTGGAGAGGGGAATAGGATATGGAAGTAAATGAAAGTATGAATGTTGTTTTGAGCACAATGAAAACCCTTTAATGTTCTAGGTTAAAATTTAGAATTATTTTCTTCATAAAATACTTTTTTTGGAGCAACTCCAGCGCAAGCTCGATTTCCTTTAGTTCTTCTTCGGATATATTCTCTATACGCGTGTTAAATTGAGATTCAATACGTTGAAAAGCTTCGTTCATCATTGCTTCTCCTTTTGGGGTAAGTGAATAGAAGAGATATGTATAGAGATCCTGAACTTATAGAGACCAACTTAACTGGGCTGATAAAATTGTCTTTGTATATCCGATTTGGTGGGGAAGACCTCCGGCTATGCTACTAGGATATATAGACAAGATGTTTGCGTCTGGGTTTGCATACAAGGACAATGGAGGGCTTTTGCCGGAAGGGCTTCTGAAGGGTAAATCAATCGTTTGTGTCTCCAGCATGAAGGGACCAACCCTTTATCCGATGTTATGGTTAAGTAATGCTCACAAAGTGTTAATGCGAAAAGCCCTTTTAAATTATGTAGGCATCAAGAGAGTAAAGTTTTTTGAATTTGGCAGTATGGAGAGTGTGCGTGGAAAGCAAAAACAAAAGCTTGAAAAAATATATCGGTATTTCAGAACTGTCAGTGTTTAATGTTTAAGACTAAAAGTTTGAACAGGGAAGTCTCGAAGCTGCTGAAGGCGGAGCTTTACTTCGCGAGTCGCCGCCCCTCACATCTTCGAGCATCTCTGTAAAAACAATAGATTTACGAAAACAGATCTAATAAAAAGAATAATTTACTATAATATAAAACTAGTGAGACAGCCCACCTTTAATGTGATGACTATTTGGCTGGGCATTACTTAATTCCCTTCACCTAAATCCGGTTGCCATCCATCTAGTACATTTTCAACACTATATTTAGCGGCTTCTTCATCGCTAAGCTGTCGGCGTTGCTCATTCACAACAGCTCCTGGTCCTTGATTTTGATATTCATATAATCTTGCATCTTCTGGTTTGAACCCTCCCATTTCTGTCCAACCTTCTGTTTTGATATGTTCACCAAGATTGCTAGTTTTAAATACTACATTTGCAATTGCACTCGGATTACTACTTGGTTGCCAAGGACGCCCAAGATAAACAGTCTTGGCAGGAGCATCACTTGTTAACTCACTGTCCAAAAACAAAAAACCATAAGGCTGATCAATTAGCGTACTTGCCGCTGTGATGTAACCATTATTTGAATCAGAACCCCTGTCTAGAGAATGGATAGTACTATTTTCAAACACTGCACGAGCAGCGCCAAAAATAAAATCAACATCACCCTCAATGTAGCTATTATAATAGTACTGTATTCCCGAGTGAGCAAGAAGGGTATCCTGGTTACCGAGGAAACGAACATTATTAAAAATCATTCTTTCGCCACTAGCGTTAACCGCAACTGCTTGTTTACCATTTACATCTGTGGATGCTTCATCAAAAGCATTTTCAAAAGTAAGGTTTTCTGCTTTGAAATCATCTGCTCGCAAAAACGCTGTAGCACTTCCAGATGTACCTATTGTTCCACCCACGCCATTATCTTTTCCCGCGTAATTATCATACGTAATAATTGTTTTTTCTGGATTTTCTCCAATTAATGAGATATTGGCTTTGTCCGCAGGAATATCAAGTACTTCTTTATAGACCCCATTCTTAATTAAAATCTCTACTTCTTGATTATTGTTGTCCGGAACTGCATTAATCGCATCCTGAACTTTTTCGTAATCTCCACTTCCATCTTGAGCTACTATAAGCTTGCTTTCTATTTGGTTAAGTTGTTTAGAATAATCTTCCATCTTTTCTACTTGTCCTTCAACTAATGTTTTACCCATGTTGTCTTGAGATTGTGTATCCACTATACGAGCATACACGTTGCCTTCAAAATAACCTGTCATTTTAGCCGTTTCTAATAGTTGTGTAGCATAACTTCCGCCCCACTGATATCCATTTCTTCTTTCTTCCTCAATCTCCTTGATATCATGTTTAATGACACCATCACGTCCGGAGAAAATCGGTTTATTCGTACCAATTTCATAAAATCTATACCATGTATCAGTGCCGGCGTGCTCGACAAAGTATTCTCCGTTATCAGTTCCGCCGCTAACATAGCGAGTATTTTCCAGTTTACTTTCATCGAACCAATGTAGAGCACCTGTTATGGCATTTCTAATTTCTTCTGTTTGATTTTGTCGAGACATGAGGAATCGGACAATACCGATAGACTCACTTCCAGAAATCGATGGGTGTTCATAAGAACGAGCTTGAACAGGTTCATATGTGAACGGATCATGTTGTGCACCCCACGCTGTAAGGACACCATCAACCTCTATTTGAGCTTCTAAAATGTAATCAGTAGCCTGTTGCATGGAAGTCTCTACGATCTCATAATAGTTGTCATCTATCACACCAGAATGAAACGGGTATTCCTTATCTAAAATATTATCGAATGTATTCAATACACGAATCATTGCTTCATCGTTAAAAGTCACCATATCCGAGTAATTTCCGCGTCTTGGATATACTTGTGCAAATCCGCCTGTTTCATATTGCAGATCCATTAGGAAATCAATTCCTGCCAAAACACTTTCCTTATAGCGTTCATCTTTTGTCTCTGCATAGACTTCCGATAAGAAATGTATTTCTTTGATCGTTGCATCATTATCAATCGTACCTAGTTCTACACCATCACCGTTTATCCATGCAGATCTTGATTCTTCACCATCCCAAGCATGATTATAGTCAATGGCTTTTGACCAGCCACCGTGTTCCATTTGCCAGGTTAACATATTATCAGCTTGTTTGATGGCTTCCTCTAGGTCGCCGCTAAATTGCTGAGGGTCTTTTTCTTCAATAAACTTATCACCAGATAATTCGTCTATACTTTCCAAAATTAGTACCGTGTTCCCAAATGTATCCGTACCATGGGCAGCTTTCGCTATCCGTAGATTTCTATCCAACAATGGAGAAAGACTTTCCCAACTTCCCCTTGGGACCGAAATAGCTACATCGCTAAAATCAAATGTTTCAAACGTTCCATTAAACGTTAATGCTATTAGATTACTAGTTAATGCATCGACACGTGCGATATTAACGTCATTAGTAGACGTATCAGATTTATCCACTAACTTTTGAACCAGTTGTTGCGCTTCTTTCCAAGTCATATTTGATTTAATACCATAGTTATGATCACTGTTTGGATTCATGAGCCCTTGACGAGCTAATTTACCCATCATGTTTGAATCCTCTTCATCCTCTGACACCATATCCATTAAATCACCGATAATTAAGGCCATTTCATCTTTATCTAGTGATTGATTTGGTTGTAATCCCTCCCAAAGAAAATCTGGTACATATTGATGAGACTCAGCTACTTCTGCAACATAAATTCCCCATTCTTCAGCAGAAATTTTACCAATATCCTGTCTAGATTCCATATTTTCATAGATTTCTTTGTCACCAAATCCAAATGCATTATTAATTAATGCCATAAATTCTAAAGCAGTCACTGGTTGATCATGCTTTTCTTCTATATTGCTTAATATACCTAATTGTTTTAACTTTTTCATTGTGACACCATCAACAACTTCGGATAATTCTACTTCCTCTGTTATAACAGGGGCAAGTACATTATCTGTCTCCATCAGGTTGTGAATGCGAAGATGGTCTATATTACCGCCACCTTCTGCACCGGTTGCAGTTAAGCGAATAATATTTTCACCTTTTTCTAAAGGAGCACGTAATGATTGATTGCTCCAGCCTGCCCAATCTCCCGTTGGAGGAAAGCTTAAGGCTTCTAGAGTCGTTCCATTGATACTAACTTCTGCAGGTCTTTCACTGCCACCCGCATGTGCATAACGGAAATCCAAATTATACTCTCCATATTCAGGGATATTAACGGTCCATTCAAGATAGCCGCCAGGTACATTCGGATTATAATCTGCAAACCCCGTTCCAGTAAAACCAAGGTGTTTGTTATCAATAACTACCCCTTCATTATTGGTATCCTCGGCTTCGCTAGTGATATCTATCATTCTGTACACTGCTAAGTGATCAATATTAGCACCACCGTTTTCAGCTGTTGCAGTTAATCGAATTGCATGTTCACCTGCCGTTAATTCTGTGGTTTTTGTGACATATATATAATCATCAAAATCTCCACTTTGCGGAAAATTTAACTGTTCCTCGACAATGTTTCCATCCACTTGAAGCTCTGCGTGACGATTGTCTGCTTTACCATGAGCGTAACGAAAAGCTAATACATATTTTGCTTCTTCCTCTACATCAATTGTCCAGTCAATATAGCCGCCGGGTTCGTTCGGTTTATAATCTACAAAGCCATCTCCAGTATAGCCAAGGTGCTGATTATCAATGATAAAGCCGTCTCCACTTGCATTTTCCGCCTCATAGATCTGACTTTGGGATGGTGCTTCCTCAGCACTAACATACCCTGTAGTCGAAAAGACACTAGCAAAAATGATAAATGATCCCAATACGATTCTACTTCTATACCAATGCTTTTTTAATGAATTCCTCATATTTTCTCCTTTCAAAATAGTATTTTATATACGTGTTTAAAATTTATGAATATTAAAATATCACTCCTCCTGTTTTGTGAAATGCTTATACCTAAATCATAGCAATAATCTCTTTACATATTTTGTTGCTTCGAGTTGTTAACGCTTACATTTTAGTTGCTTTTATGCAAATTTTATAAGTGAAAGTGTCTCTAACATTATTATTTTAAATTAGTTATTCTATATTCATTAGGAGATTCGCCTGTTAACTTTTTAAATACTCGCCATAAATGAATATTATTTGAATATCCTACTTTTCTAGCTATTTGGTTGATTTTCATCTTTGATTCAGTTAGTAATCTCTTGGCTTCATTCACCCGAACTGCATTCAAATAACCGATTATACTGCATCCAGTAGTCTTTTTAAATAATCGGCTAATATATTGTTCATTTAAATGAAATTGGTGTGACAATACACTAAGTGAGACAGAATCTGCATAATGATCATGAATGTACTTAATCACATCTGCTATCTCGTTTTTATTTGAAATTTGTTGATGGTGAAGGTCAGTAAATGTTTTTTGCTGTTCTTCCAATAATCTTGTACTTTCAACAAGAAGTTGCGTTAAAAGAGAACGAATATATGTATCTTTGTCTTTTTGACTTTTTTGGTATTCATGGATTTGGCTTTTCATAATGTTATAAATCAATGTTTTTTTATGTTCAGAGATGGGGATAACATGAGGACCATCTTCAAACAGTTGCTTGATCAAGTGTTGTTCATTAAAACTCATGAAGTCCTCTCGAAAGTTAATTACGAAACGTTCATACAAATCGTTATTCATTACCAATGTTTTGTGAACAACATTTTTATTAATAAAAACCAAGTGATCTTTCCTAACAACATATTCCTTCCCGTTAATTAAATATATACGTTCTCCTCTGAACAAATAATATATCTCATAGTCTTGATGCATGTGGTGAGTAGTCATGGAAGAGTCGTGACCACTAGAATAATTAATATAATATGATTGTTCACGTAAAGATACGCTTACTTCTTGTTCCATCTAACATTCCTCCAATCATAATAATCATATTTTACCATGCAAACCCAGCTTACCTTTGCGTTGTACGGAGAAATAAGACAATCCTACTATTTTTTGAAAGTAGTAAGGCTAATTTATGCGACTAAACCAGTTGAAGCATTAGCTGTTGAAAGTGGCATGAGTGAAAGTGTGTGGGGGGAGCGAAAGGATATTTATATTAGATCGGTGTCATATTAAACCTAGTTATAGTAAAAATGCATAACCTTCATTTTTAAATCAGAGGTACTCAATTTTGCAAATACAAGGAGTAAAATTATGCTATCAGTAATAATAAAGAAGAGAAAGATTTTCCTGGCATGTACAATCACCGTTGTTCTCCTAATGGTTTTCTTTTTCAGTAGTAAATTTGTTTTTGCAGATTTTATTCCATCCGGGCAAAAAGATAATGGACAACAGACTGGCACTAAATTAGTAGATGTTGCATCAATTGATGAAGTAATAAGAGCAATGACACTAGAAGAAAAGGCAAAAATGGTTGTGGGTAGTGGTATGCCTGGAATGTTTGGGAATCCCAAAGCAGAGGTGGGGGGTGCTGTGGGAGTCACACACGCAATTCCCAGGTTAGGAATTCCAGTATTATTATTTGCCGACGGTCCAGCTGGGTTAAGGATTAGTCCAATTAGAGAAGATGACACAGATACATATTATTCAACGGCATTTCCAATAGAGACTGCATTGGCCTCAACATGGGATAAGAAAATGGTAGAAGATATTGGAGCAGCTATAGGAAATGAAGTAAAAGACTACGGACTCGATATTTTATTAGCACCCGCATTGAATCTTCATCGTAATCCTTTAGGTGGAAGGAACTTTGAATATTTTTCAGAAGACCCTCTATTAACGGGAGAAATGGGAACTTCTTATGTGAATGGTGTCCAATCTAACGATGTTGGAGCAACGGTTAAGCACTTTGTTGCTAATAACCAAGAAACAAACAGGATGAAGATTGATACCATCGTATCACAAAGGGCCTTACGAGAATTGTATCTAAAAGGTTTTGAAATAGCAGTAAAAGAAGCGAATCCTTGGGCAGTAATGAGTGCATATAATCAGCTTAATGGAATTTATACGTCTCAAAATGAGGAATTGTTGACAACCGTATTAAGAGAAGATTGGAATTTTAATGGTTTTGTGATGACGGATTGGTTTGCTGGAGTTGACCCGATTGCACAATTGAGAGCGGGAAACGACCTCATTATGCCAGGAGAACAACAACATATTGCTAAAATTACAGATGCTGTGAAAAGTGGCTTGCTTGATGAAGATATTCTTGACAGGAACATTAAACACATTCTGAAAATTCTAGTTAAAACCCCAAGTTTCAATGGTGATCAACCCTCTAATAATCCTAATTTAAAAGTACATGCACAATTAGCACAGCAGGCAGCAGCAGAGGGAATGATACTTTTAAAGAATAAACAAACATCTTTGCCTTTTGATAAAAAAGCAAAAATCGGCTTGTTTGGCAACACTCAGATTGAAACGATTAAAGGAGGTACTGGAAGTGGTAATGTGCACTCGGCATACGTAGTTTCTATTGCAGAAGGTTTAGAGGATAGGGGATTTCAGCTCCATCAAGGACTTTATAACAGCTATAAGACATATATTTCAACCTTAAGAAAGAAGCCAGAGTATAAAATTAAACCAGATCCATTAGGAATTGACTTTGGTTTTGTTATCCCGCCAATCCCGGAAAAACCGCTTAAAAACAAGGAGATTAGTACGGTCGAAAAAGATACCGATATTGGGGTGATTGTAATTGGCAGAATATCAGGAGAATTTGAAGATCGAAAGAATGAAAAAGGGGATTTTCTTTTATCTGATAATGAACAAGTAATGATTGAATCCGTAGCAGATAAATATCACGGTGCAGGAAAAAAAGTTGTGGTTGTTCTTAACACAGGAGGACCTATAGAAGTAGCTAGTTGGAGAGATAAAGTGGATGCGATTCTCTTAGCATGGCAACCTGGTCAGGAAGCAGTGCATGCAGTAGCCGATCTATTGTCAGGTAGTGTGAATCCATCTGGTAAACTTTCTACAACATTTCCTATGAAGTAAATATAGGTTCTTCTTCTGAAAACATTCACGAATCAGCAACATTTGAAGTAGATGAAGACATCATTGTAGAAAAAGTAAATGATGTGTTAGAACCGCAAGTTGAAATACCTAAACTTTCGCAAGTTGAATGAAGTCATGAGTCTAAAAGAAAGGTTTGAATATAATATATTGATGCGAAAATAAGCTTTAAAAAAGTGTTCTTTAAAATACAAAATGCCAAGAAACTAAAGGATACATATAATATGAGTTCAAAAAATATCAGAATAGTCTTGAAATACTTTAAAGAGTATATTACAATACACGATATATTGAGTAAGCGCTTACTCTAATTAGTATACGATACATAATGACGTCTCACAGGTTTTCAACATTAACAATCAAAATTCTGTGTAACTTTAGGCTGCTTCTTTTACTTGGTTTCTCTCTGTTTTTAGCCGTAATCCAGCGAGTTTCATGGCATTGTAAACAAGTGTAGCAAAGTCAAAATGACTTTCGCTCTTTCTCCTGTTTGGTATCGTATACTGTCTAGTTGAAATTGCTCTTTTAGACATGCAATCACTCGTTTAGAGGAACTTCTTTCTTTAACTTCCATGATTCAAAAACTCGTGCAGGAGCACTATATTTCCATAAGTCTGTTTCCATTTTTATTTTATAGAATTTTTGACATAGCGAGTCATGGGCGAGTGGACACTCTCGACATTCTTTTGGTTGGGTAAATTTTATGTTTAATACTTTCTATTAAAGCTGCCATATCGATAAGAATATTCTCACACAGAGGTTGGGGCAAAGTGTTTATCAAACCCAAGTAACTCGGGTTCATTCCGCGTTCTGAATAATGAAATTGATTCAATTAAAGAAATATACCAAATTTTCAAAAAGTTCATTGATAGTTATTCATTCGAGTGATACAATAACTTTAACATTGTGAGTAAGCGCTTAACTTACGTTAAAGAAAAGTTTGGAGAGGAGACTATATGGTAACTGTTGCAACAACTCGAAAGTATCAACCTATCTTAAAACTTTTAAAAAACAATATGTATCAAAATACTAAAACTGTATCTTCCTTAAAATACCTTGAATGTGAATATCACGATTGGGATCTGGTCCATGAAAATTCGAATAACTGGGATGTATATGATACTAATCAAGGTTTTGGTGCCGTAGATGCTCATTTTATTTTTAAAACGACATTTAAGTTAGACGAGAGCTATGAAGGAAAAGCAGTAACAGTTCAAGTTTCTACAGGGGCAACAGATATATGGAATAACAACAACCCTCAATTCATCACCTTTGTTAATGGAGAGTTGATTTGCGGGTTGGACATAAATCATACAGAGTTCGAACTCACTACTCTTGCCAAGACAGGTGAAGTATACGAAATAGCACTTTATACTTACTGTAATACAGAGAAGCAAGACGTTTTTTTAAATATTCAACTATCAACGAAAAATTTGGAAGTAATGGATTTGTATTTTGATATAAAAACATTATTTGACGTTTTAAATGTATTAGATGAACGAAGCGCTGAATTTATTACTATAACTGATATATTAGATTCTGCTCTTCAGCTTTTAGATTTAAGGGATTTGCAAAGTACTAGCTTTTTGGAATCCGCGTTTAAAACCCAGGAATACCTATCCCAGCACTTCTTCAAGCAATACTGCGAGGATGCTGCTGTAATTGAACATGTTGTAGGACATACTCATATTGATGTGGCATGGCTATGGACACTAGCTCAAACTCGAGAAAAAGTTATTAGAAGTTTTTCCACAGTCATATATTTGATGAATAAATATCCCGAATACAAGTTTATGTCTAGTCAACCGCAACTATATGATTTTGTGAAAAAGGATTTCCCTTCTCTTTTTGAAAAGATTAAGGAAATGGTGAGACAAGGTAGGTGGGAACCAGAAGGTTCAATGTGGGTGGAACCAGATTGTAATGTTCCAAGTGGTGAATCACTAGTTCGTCAAATACTATATGGTAAAGCATTTTTCCAAAAGGAATTTAATAAATCGAATGAGATCTTATGGTTGCCCGATGTGTTTGGATACAGTGCAGCTTTACCACAAATTATGAAAAAAAGCGGAATAAAGTATTTTATGACAAGTAAAATTGCTTGGAACGATACAAACATAATGCCAGATGACACCTTTTTGTGGGAAGGAATTGATGGTTCAAAGATATTAACCCACTTGCTAACAACTACTGACTTTATGCATGATCGTACTCAAATGAAAAATACCACATATAATGGCCTATTGAATGCTTCACAGATAAAAGGAGCATGGGAAAAATATCTTAATAAAAAAGAATCACGACATGTATTACAACTTTATGGTTATGGAGACGGAGGAGGAGGACCTACATATGAAATGCTAGAATCCAATAGAAGATTCTCAAACGGAATTAAAGGTTTTCCAAAAACACAACAATCCTTCGCTAAGGAATTCTTTGATTCATTGTCAAAAGATTTCAGCAAGTCTAAACAACCTCCAACATGGCATGGAGAACTATATTTAGAAAATCACCGTGGAACTTATACTTCAATGGCTGAAAACAAAAAAGCAAATCGATTAGCAGAAATCACAAATTCAGATGTAGAATTTTTGGCTTCCTTTTTAAAAACTTATAATCTGCAAAAAGAGTATCCATATTCACTTATGGAAAGAAATTGGAAGAAGACTATGTTAAATCAGTTTCATGATATTTTACCAGGTACCGCTATTGCTGAAGTATATGAAGACTCTCAAAAGGATTACAAGGACATATTGACTACAAATCATGCTTTCATCCAACAGGCTTTAGAAATTATATCTGCAGAAGTGGCTGCAGAAAAATCAGGAGTCCTTGTATTAAACACAATAATGAGACGTCCTCGGGTTATAACGATTCCAGTTTCAAAAGATATATTAGGGGTTTCATATGAAGGTAAGGCTTTGCCAAGCTTTAAAGAAAATGAAATATTAACATTTTTGGCACCTGAAATTCCGACGAAAGGTTATATTTGTTATTCTTTCAGCAATAAAACATACAACGAAGAAAATCCTTTCCTGTGGGACGGAATTAATAAAGTATTAGATACTCCATTTTATCATGTGAAATTCAACAAACTGGGTGAGATTTTATCTTTGTTTGATAAGTCTGAAAAGCGTGAGATATTACGTGAAAATGAATTAGGAAATCATTTTGTTCTTTATGAAGACCGTCCATGGGAATATGATGCATGGAATATCGAAAAAAGTTACTTGGATAAAGCATACTATATAGATTCATGTGAAGAATTTAAAATAACGGAGTGTTCACCTCTGAGAGTTATTATTCAATTAAAAAAGTCCTTTTTAAACTCCTATATGAAACAAAAAATAATATTTTACCAGCATTCAAAACGAATTGATTTTGAAACGACAGTTGATTGGCATGAGACAAATCTTTTATTGAAAGTAGAATTTCCAGTAGACATTCATACATCAAAAGCAAGTTGTGATATACAATTTGGAAATGTTGAAAGGCAGATACATCCTAATACTAGTTGGGATCAGGCTAAATTTGAACTTTGCGCACATAAATGGGTAGATTTATCTGAGCCTGGATATGGGATAGCTTTATTAAATAATGGTAAATATGGTCATGATTTTTTGAATGCATCTTTAAGATTAACATTACTTAAATCGGCCGTTTATCCAAACCCAAAAGCTGATAGAGGGCTTCATACATTTACATACGCACTCTATCCTCATGAAGGAGATTTCCGTAATGGAAATGTAGTAGAGGAAGCCTATGACTTAAATCATTCAGTTTATACAGCAGAAGTTAAGAAACAAAAAGGAAAGTTACCTGCCCGCTATTCATTTTTACAAATTAAGAAAAAGAATGTTATTTGTGAGACATTGAAGTATGCAGAAGATGGTGATGGGATAATTTTACGGCTATATGAATCATGGGGTATGAGAACCAAAAGCAGTATAGAATTCACAAAGTCTATTTCTGAGATGTGGGAATGTGATTTACTTGAAAATAAAATAAGTCAGATCCTAAGTAGCGGAGATAAAACTTTTCTGTCGTTCAATCCCTATGAAATTAAAACAATATTCATTAAGTATTAGCAATATAATCTTCTTCTGTTATATAAAGATATTAGTTTATAAGAGATCTACAAAGTTAAGAGTCCAAGCCTATAAATTATGACCAGCAGATAGTGGGATCGCTGAATTCTAACTAATCTATTTAACAAGGTATACTTTTTCAAGTGAACTTTAACAGGATTTATATAAACGTTTAATAAGTGGTGACAACCTATTCAGATAATATTTCTTGACCGTAATAAAAGGAAAGGAGATGAAAAAATGGACCACAAATTATTTTATAAAGTGTTATCCAATGGTTCACTTAACCGTTTTTTACATTCGGATATTCGATTAACCTCTATTTCAACAGAAAAGGAAACGATGAATACTTCAGTTAGCAATACGGAGGGTTACTATCAGGTAGACTATCCTGTTCGTAAAAAGTTCTTAAAAAATCGATTTAATGAAGCAATTCCCTATATTAATAATGGAATAAACAAAGTTTATATCCCCTTCGAAAATACGAGGGTTGACTTTTCTTCTTTTATTTCAGTCCCTCATAGACTAGAGTGTTATGTTAAAACTTATATATTATCCAATAAAAAGGTTAATATGCCTTTTAGATTAAAAACTTGCGGAGGAACTCGCATATGGGTCAATGGCAATTTACAAGAAGTATTCGAGCCGTTTACTCGAAACCATGGGACTGAAAAAATTATCCAACTCTCCTTCGAAAGAGGAAAAAATGAAATTTTGGTATATTTTGATGATTTAGCAGAGCGGGATGTTAATTACTATTTTGAATTGCTAAACTTATCTAAAGACTCAATTAAAGGCTTTATACCAATACCAATTCCCCTAGATGAATTCTCAGTCGCTGAAACGTTTCTTTACAAACTGTATTTCGACCAAGATATATATCGTAAGGGAGAAATAAAATTAGTTACTCCTGATATAGAAAATAAGATTGATAAGTCACTTAAGGTTCGCCTGAATCCAGAAAAGTATGTAGAAGATGATATGCACGACGGAAATATTACGGATTTTAAGTATGATGACTTTCACATAGATATAAGAAATGAAAATAGTAAGATTTCTATAGGTACCGTGGATAAACTAAAGACGGCAGGTATTACAACTTGTCAAATAGGATATCCCCTATCAAATGGGGAGTATCTCACTAGGAGAATTAAATTCACGTTATACAACCAAGAGAAGTTTAAGGCTTATATGAATGAGGATTCTCTTGAAAAAAGAAAGTCAAATGCTCTATTCTACTTTGCTAGTTTACCTTTAGAAGATATTAATGTTTTATTAGCAAATATTCACTTAGGAAATCCTGATAAAGATTTTATCACTAATTTCAATTCTGCATTTAAGTTAATAGAAACAAAGGGAGATTGTGCAGATTTTGTGTTAGTCCCCATGCTTTCAGTTTATGCAAAAGAGAAATGGAAGTTTCCAAAAGAGATGCAGGAAAAAGTAAAAGAGTTGGCAATTAATTTCAGGTACTGGATCGATGAGCCTGGTAATGATGTTATGTGGTATTTCAGTGAAAATCATGCCTTATTATTTCATATTTCTCAATACTATGCAGGTTATCTTTTCCCAGAAGAAGTATTTACAGTAAGTAAAAGAAGTGGTTCGGAACAATATCACATTGCGAAGTCAAGATTAGTTGATTGGTTTGATAACTTTTACAATTATGGATTTACTGAATGGAATTCTACAACATACTTACCTATTGATTTAATTGGTTTCTTTGGACTATATCTTGCAGCACCTGATCAGGAAATTAAAGACCTAGCTAAGCGAGCGCTTGACTATACATTTAAAATTATCGCAATTAATTATCATGGAGGCACTCTATCTTCCACATATGGCAGATCATATGAACATAATTTAAAGGCAATGCCACTAGGTGAAATTTCGAATATTTTGAGCATTGCTTGGAGAAATGGTTATTTTAATAATGCTTTACGACCATCCACGTTATTTGCCATTTCAGACTATAGCCCTCCTGATAAGTTAATACCTTATATGGAATTAAATGAAGGAAATGCTTTAAAAGCAGAATACAAACAAGGCAAGAACCAAGCTTATACTTATATTTTCAAATGCAAAGCATATTCGTTAGCAAGTTTAATAGACTTTAAAGCAAATAAGAAAGGGCATCAACAACATGTTCTCAATATATCACTTGGGAGTGAATGTACATTACTATGGATTAACCACCCAGGAGAGATAGAATATAGCGGCGAAAACCGTCCAAGTTTCTGGGCTGGGAATGGTGATATTCCTTTAATAAAGCAATATCAAAATCTAGCTTTGTTGCATTATAAATTAAAGAAAGATTCCATCCCATTTATTCATATGTACTTACCATACTGGGAACTAGATAATGTTATAAAAGTAGGAAAGTGGATATTCATTAAAAAAGATGATAGTTATCTTGCCGCTTACTTTTCTAACGGTTATGAGATTACTAATGAAAGCGCTATATCGTTTCGGGAGGTTCGTTCCAATGGTTTAGAACATCAAGTTTTATTAAAATGCTCGTCTTCTCATGAAGTAGGATCATTTGAAAGATTCCAATCATTAATAAAAAACGTAAATCTTACAGATTCACATCAATGTATTTCACTCAATGATTATCAATTTGGAAGTGTAAATTACTTTAAAGAATGTTTATATATTAATGATCAAGCAATTACCTATGATGGGAATTATATTCTCAACCCCACTTTAATGAAGGGGGTGATAACCTAAGAAATATATCTTACAATTCATTAAAAAAGTATTACATTTATGTTAGATGCATTAAAGGGATGAGATATCATTATTTTTAAACCAAACAAACTATTTTTAGGAGATGATTAATTTGAGGGGATTTCTATTGACTTTATGTAGCGTATTGTTTTTATCATTTATAACTGCATGTAGTTCAGAGACATCAGTCGAAACAAATGGAGCCAATAACTCAGAAGAGGCTGATGGGGGTATTTTGAAAATTCTCTTGTCAGAAGAGCCTTCTAGTGAAGATGCTTTAAATAATTCTTTCAAAAAATGGGCTGAAGAAACTGGGAATAAAGTGGATACCATTGTGATACCTTACGATGATCAAATTACAAAATTTCCGTTAATGTTAAAAAATGATGATGTTCCTGATTTAGTTTCAACTACCAGATTAACCAGACTTTATCCAGAGGAATTTTTAGATTTAACAGATGTAGTAGATATAGGTATTTTTGATCAGGCAGCTCTAGAAATAATTGGGCAGGATTATGATAGTGATTCAAATCTTGCACTCCCAAACCAATATACAATTACATCTTACTTTTATAATGCAGATGCATTTGAAGAGGTAGGTATTGAAGTACCAACAATTGATGATCCATGGACAATGGATGAATTAATAAGTAACGCACAAAAACTCAAAGATTCAGGAGACGTTAATTACGGATTAGCCGTTGATTTCTCCAGAGGAAGATACGATAACCTAATGTACAGTAATGGAGGATCTATCACCCAGGAAACAGAAGATAGTTTTGTGGTTTCAATAAATAGTGAGGAAAATGTTCAAACCCTTGAAAACTTTGTAGAATGGAATGAAACTGATTTAATGCCTAAAGTTATTTGGACAGGTGGATCAACAGATAATCCAGCAGATTACTTTAAAAACGGTGATGTAGGAATTTATTTATCAGGTTCATGGGAGTATAGTCCTATGTATGAAGAAATTACTGCCTTTGACTGGGGTGTAATGCCTTCACCGATTGGTTCATTACAACAATCTGCTATTGCAGGTGGAGGTGGTTTGGGGATACCATCAAGTGCTGAAAACCCAGAGTTGGCAAAAGAATTTTTAGAATGGTTCTATAAAGAAGATAATTACGTTGAATTTTTAGCACAGGATAAGGGAATTTCATTCATTAATGGGGTAACTTACGAACCCGAGGATGAGAAAGTAATAGCTGATTACGAAATCTTACAAGCTGAAATGAAAAACGTTACTGACAGGTTTTTAGTTGATGAAAAGTCTGCATGGAGAAATTATTTAGATAGTGAATACAGAGACGTTATCAAACGTGCTGTTAGTGGAGAATTGACTGCAAAAGAAGCACTTGATGTATTTGCAAATGATCTTAGTGAAAAATCAGATTGGGAAATTGCAAATTAAGAGATTTATAGAGAGCATATTTTACTATATGCTCTTTTGAAGTGGAGGATGATTTGATTTGTCGAAAAATTCACGAAACCATCGCGTCTTTTGGTTATTTATTGCACCAAGTGGAGTTTTGTTTACAATATTTTTCTTAATTCCCTTATTTCTAAATTTGATCTTGTCCTTCACAAATTATGATGGATGGAAGCAAATGGATTTTATTGGAATTGAAAACTATGTAAGAGTCTTACAAGATAAAGAATTCTATAGCGCTTTTTTTAGAAGCATTATCTATACTATTGTAAATTTACCCTTTAAAGTAGCAATACCTTTGCTGTTAGCAGTTTTACTAACCTCCCCTAAGGTTAGATTTAAAACGCTAGCTCGTACTCTAATCTACATTCCTGTATTACTATCTGCTTTAGTGATGGGGATAACAATTAATTGGATGTTCAGCCAGGAGTATGGTTTAGTAAATTTTATAATTCAGCAATTAGGTGGTAGTCCCTTGGAATGGGGCTCAAATGTCGTTCTAGCAACGATAGTCATTAGTGTGGCAAGCACACTAATGACTACAGGCTTTTTTATGATTATTTATATTGGCTCGATTAATAACCTTTCAAGCGATATATATGAGGCAGCTGAAATTGATGGTGCTAACAGTGTACAAAAATTTATAAGCGTTACTTTCCCTTTATTAGCACCAACTACATTTTTAGTTACGTTATTAAGTACCATAGATCTCCTCAAAGAGTACGCTTTGGTACAAGGCGTTACCCAAGGTGGACCAGGGACTGGGACTACCTATACCATACAGTACATTTTTGACAAAGGTTTTAATCAGGGGGAATATGGATATGCAACAGCCATTTCTGCTATAGTTATGATTGTGTTTGCAATAATTGCATATGTTCAATTTAAAACAAATCAAGGTGGTGAGAAATACTAATGGGAAACAAAAATAGATTTAGTAACCATAATAGAAGAAAACAGAAGAAAGACACTAACATCGTCTTAACATCCATTAATTTGACATGTGCTTTTCTAATTGTATTTCCAATTATATGGTTATTATCTAGTTCCTTTAAACCATCTAGTGAGCTATTTGCATACCCATTAAGTTTATTTCCAGAGGAATTCACTATTGATCACTATATAAAAGTTATTGAAAATGGATTTTTCAGGTATATCTATAATAGCTTTTTCTTAGCAGTTGTAGGAACATTAATTACAGTTGCAATTAGCTCAATGTGCGGTTACGCTCTAGCAATTTACAGGCATAATGTAAAATATACAAATATAATTTTTGGAGTGTTTTTGCTTGGGACTTTAATACCAGGAGAAACATTAACAATATCACAATTTACTGTAATTAGTGAACTAGGATTGTATAATAATATTTGGGGGGTAATCTTTCCAGTCGTAACCACAACAACAGGTATTTTTTTGTATCGGCAATTTTATTTGACAGTACCCACTTCCTTCGTTGAAGCCGCAAGGATTGATGGAGCTGGTGAATTTTACATTTTTTCCAAAATTATGTTGCCACTATCCAAATCAGTAACCATCACATTATGTTTATTTAGTTTTATGTGGAGATGGAATGATTATATTTTGCCTCTATTAGTTTTATCAGATCAGAAAAACTATACCATTCAAATTGCAATTAAAAATTTCATTGGCGCAAACGGAGTTGACTGGAATTCTATTCTAGCTGGATCAGTTATATCTATCATTCCTATTACTATCCTATTTCTTATATTACAAAAGTATATTACAGGTATAAATATATCCTCTGGTGATAAGGGATAAGAGGATATGTAATATGGAACTATTCCCAACTTTCGCAGACTGAAATAGGCAGGAATGCCTTGATGTAGTTAGGTAAGCCTGCGATCCACTGTTGTAGTTGACTTTGAATGAGTTTTTTCAATTTCTTGTTACTCTTTTGTAGGATATCTTTAAGAAGCTCGATTAATTGCTGAAGTGCAACAGCCCAATCGAGATCACCAATTTCATCACAAAGTTTAGAAAACATGCCGCCTAGAGTTCGTTGGTCGGTACTGCACCGATTTTGCCAAGACAATACAATGTATCGGACAAAACGATTGTCGTATGGCTGATTAACGAATCATACGAGCGACTTTGAAACTCATTCTGTAGTTTTAACATGGACTTTGTTGTTTTGAAGAAGACTTCAATATCCCACCGCAAGCCATAAATACGAATAATCTCTTGGTCGCTTAACGTGCAGACAGTACTCAAAATGGCTAACCAGTCTCTCTTTTTATTCCGATTGCGAACGAAGATGCCTTTAACTGCAACGCCATTCGCTTGGGTTGTATGAATGAGCGAAGAAGACTTTTTTTCCTTTCACGGGTGCTGCCGATCGATAAAGCTCTTTCAAACTCACTCGTTCACTACCTACAAGATAGCGTTAATTGAAGGCCTTCACCATACCAATCACATCAAGTCCTTTGTCTTTAATGTCCTTAATGAGTGGCTGATGAGTAAACTGTGTATCCATCAACACATAAGAGGCATCAAAGCCAGTATTCATCGCACGATTAATCATATCTGGAACCTGTTCCGGTGCTTTTTGAAGGGCTTCTAGACGTCGTTTGTAACCAGAAGAGCTATGCTTAACAATTTTTGTTGATATTCCGTTGATCTGGCTCTTTTTGGAACTCAATAAAGAAAAGTCGACGAGTATAAACGTTGCTTCATCCGACTACACGAGCGTAAGCATGCGAAACCCTTTAGAGTAACGCATTTTTTGAGAAGCGTATCAAAACAACGAACGAGTAACTCAACTGATTTTCTACGATTTCGATCATAAGAAGAATCACCTAAAATTAATACTTTTGGACGAATGGGTCGTGAGTGTCGATACTTTTTTGATCGCATCAGCACTAAGGAATGTTAAAAATCGTCTCCATGAAAAAGTCGACTGATTTAAGAAATTTGACCAGATTACATTTTTAAAGGTGCGAAAGTTGAGTAAATTAGTTTTAGAACTAGTTAGTAGAAAGGAATTTTTGTGAATAGCTTACGAGTTTAATAAAAAGAAGTCGGTTACTGATCAATATTGGGAAGCGTTATCAAATTGCTATCAAGAACGATCTAAAAAGATATTAAATTTAGAATTATGTCTATGGTTGTTATTAAGTTCTTTAAAACCAGGAAGTGAATTGTTTTCATATCCATTAAACATATTGCCTCAAAATCCAACAACAGATGGCTATGAAAATGCTTGGTCTTCTATGCAGTTTTTTAAATATTTTTCAAATACTTTTTTTGTTGCGGTTGTTTCAACTTTATTAACGATTATTGCTAGTGCTACTTGTGGATTTGCTCTTGCAAAATACAGGTATAAATGGCTCAGTGTGTTTTTTATATGCATTTTAGCGACAACTATGCTGCCAACTGAGGTTATTATGAGTCCAACTTTTACAGTCATTCTTAACCTAGGACTATATGATAATCTTTGGGGCTTGATTCTCCCTTCAATAAATACAGCCACAGGTATTTTTATGTTCCGTCAGTTTTTTATGACAGTTCCAGATGACTTACTAGAATCAGCAAGAATTGATGGAGCAAGTGAAGGAAGAATATTTTTTAAGTTAATGTTACCTATAGCTAAACCCATAGTTATAACTCTTGCAATCTTCTCTTTTCAGTGGAGATGGAATGATTATATTTGGCCATTAATAGTACTGAGTGACCCCAATAAATATACCGTACAAGTTGCCTTAAGGAGTATTGTAGGAGCAGATAATATTAACTGGGTTTTACTGCTTTCATCTTCTGTTATCTCACTAGTGCCAATGATATTATTATTTATTGTTTTCCAGAGATATATTATGGATACGCAAGCTTCTTCCGGATTAAAAGGATAAATATGAAAGGAAGATTATCATTGTATAAGTTATCTATTTTGCAAAAATTAGAAGTAGTGACAGACCAACTAATAGATCTAAAAAGACCTGAAAATGAAAATGATTATCGCCTTATGGGAAAAGAAGGAGAAAAAGTTGGCTATTTCGCACGTGACTTCGGTATGGGGGAATGGGACTGGCCACAAGGTGTAGGATTATTTGGTTTAGACAAATTACAACATTATTATAATGATAAGAGATACGAAGAATATTTTATAAAATGGATGAACAAGCAAGTAGAAAATGGTCTCCCAACCCGAAATATAAATACAACCGTACCTCTACTGACATTAATGGATATAGAGGGAAACGAAGATTTCTGTAAAGAGTGGATGACATGGTTAATAAATGAACTTCCTCGCACGGAAGAAAAAGGCTTTCAGCATGTTACTACAGGAGAGAATAAGACTGAAGTGAAATTAAATGAAGGTGAAATTTGGTTAGACACTATTTTTATGACTGTATTATTTAGTGCTAAAATGGGTGTGAAGCATGATGAAAAAAAATGGAGAGATGAATCGATTTACCAGTTGTTAACACATATAAAATATCTTTATGATAAAAAGACCAATTTGTTTTATCATGGATGGAATTATAATAATCGGGATAACTTTAGTGAAGCCTTTTGGTGTCGTGGGAACAGTTGGTTTACTTTAGGCTTACCGGAATATCTAATTATTATGAAGGATTATCTGGACAAAGGAGTTTATGATTATTTACTATCAACGTATCAAGCACAGGTTAACGCATTGATAGATTATCAAGCTTCAAACGGACTGTGGCATACTTTACTTGATGATAAGGATAGTTATACGGAAGTCTCTGGAACAGCTGCAATTACTGCTGGAATACTAAAAGGGATAAGGCTTGGATTCCTGTCCAAAGAGAAAAACTTTCCTGTCTGCTTAAGAGCTATCGATACTATATTGCAAAAAATTTCAAATGATGGAACAGTTCAAGGAGTTTCCGGTGGTACTCCGATTGGGGAAAAAAAGGAAGATTATAAAAATATAATTATTGCACCTATGGCTTATGGACAGGCTTTGACAATGATTTTGCTAACGGAATCGCTCTATCACATTTAAAGTATAAATATCTGGTGAAAGTGGTGAATTTTATTGTACAAAAAAATGGTAGCGCTTAACGATCAAATAACCGAGTCTTATTTTGAAAAGCAAGTTGTTGATGATCATAGTAAGTATTTAGGAGGGATAATAAATGTAAAAACCGGAATTCCAAGCCCTAGTCATGTTGGAACAGCGGCTATAATTGCAGGGTGGGTATGTTCATATGTAAACCCGGATTCTAAATATTATCAAAAATCCAGTTTAAGATTTCGTTTGAATAGCGCATTAGATTACATGGTTAATCAGCAGCACGAGGATGGGACTATCTCACCTGGTTGGACTAATTATCATTCCCCACCAGATACTGCTTTTATTGTTACTGGTTTTGCACAAATCTATCTTCTTTTAAAAGAGAAGCAAAGCGGTATGGTAAGCGATTTAATAAATAAGGTGGAATTGTTCCTTGAGAGAACTATACCGGCAATGTTGAATGGAGGTTGTCATACTCCAAATCATCGGTGGGTGTTAACCTCTGCATTGGCACATCTCTATAATATTTTTGAAAAACGAGAATTGGTTAATCGAGCGGAAGAATGGCTTCTTGAAGGAATCGATATCTCCGAGGATGGCGAATGGACAGAACGAAGCAACGGAATTTATAATTCTGTCAGTGATATATTCCTCTATCATACTGCAAAATTGTTAAACAAACCTGAATTACTCGATAGTGTAAGAAAGAACTTAGAGATGATGGAATATCTGATTCACCCAAATGGTGAGGTTGTGACGGATTATTCAAGTCGACAAGATTTCGGTGTTAAATTTGACTTATCCCCATATCATTTAATTTATCGCTTAATGGCTGTTCATGATAATAACTCTACATTTGCTACAATGGCTGATCTGGCGGTGGAGTCTCTTACGGATATGGGACCTGCTAACAATCATATTATGCTTGGATATCTAGTCTATCCTTTTGTTCAGAAAATGGAGGTAGAAAAAGAAAACTTGGTAACGGATTATGAGGTTTTTATTAATGAACACTACCCCTTATCTGATAATTTATTGAAGATGGAAAACGTAGGGCATCATTCGAAGATAGAACACAGTAGTATGCATACTTCATTTGGAGCACCAATTATTCGTTACCGTAAAGATGAAACTAGTGCTACGATTATGGGTCGTACACCCTCTTTTTTTTCATTGCGACACGGCAATGCAAGTTTGTTAGCGACCCAGATATTTACTAGCTTCACACCGGGCCTAATTGAATTAGATTCACTGGAAACAATACAAGGTGGGTATCATTTAGAGAAACTGATGCAAAAGGGATATAAAGGTCCAATTCCCTCGCAGTGTCTATCGGAATCTATAAAAGGAAAACCTACAGAAAGTCCCTGGTATTTACTTCCACATCAAGATCGTGAGCTAACCCATAATCAATATCATAAATTAGATATTAGTATATTACCAGATAGAAATGATTGGATCATTAATATACGAACAGATGAACGAAAAGATGTGTTTACTCAGATAGTTTTTATTTTTGATGCAAATGGTAATTTATCTGGAAAGGGTCTTATTCCACAGAAGAACAGCTATTTTTGGAAGGACGATAAACTTTTGTATGAGGCAGGAGGAGATAAAATAACACTCACATCCGGTGCTCATGAACATTGGATGGAAGATATTCAACATATCAATCAAAGCCATGGTGCGCAAATAGTAAAGGTAAATCTACTTTCACCAGTTAATAAAACCTTTCATCTTAAGCTAGAGTAAAAAGATACAAGTGGCATAGAATGGTCTTCTCTTAAGTAATAAAATTAATCAGAAAAATAAAGAAATAAAGGGAATTTTCTGATGACACCATATAAAATACATCATCAATCAGGTCGTACAGCGACAGCGAAACATATAGAAGATAATTATAGGCTCCACTGCACGCTTATAAGTGTTAATTATGGATTTATTTTCTGAAAGACCAACGTAAGTGGGGCTTTATGGTAATATTAAAGTAAATGACATAAAAGGAGTCTGCTTATGAAACCTACGATTTACGATGTTGCTAAGGAGGCAGGAGTTTCAATTGCCACAGTATCTAAAGTAATTAATAATAACGGTAGAATAGGTGAAAGTACAATTAAAAGAGTTCTTGCAGTAATGGATTCTTTGGATTATCAGCCGAGTGGAGTTGCTGCGGCTTTAGCGGGGAAAAAGACTTTTACAATTGGTGTTTTGGTACCAGATATATCCAATTCATTCTTCTCTGAAATGGCTAAATTACTAGAAAATAATGCAAGAGAAGCGGGTTATGCTCTTATTATTTGTAGTACCTATTATCAGATAGATAGAGAACAAATGTATTTAGATTTATTAATAAAAAAAGAAGTGGATGGAATTATTATTGCCACAGATCCTCTTAATATAGAAGCATTCAATAAGGTGAAAGTAAGACAAATCCCGGTTGTTCTCTTTACTATTGATGAGATGTCATTTTCAACTCATGTTGTAACAACAGATGATTTTAGAGGAGGCTATCTTGCAGGGCGTTACTTGATGGAAAATGGACATAGAAAAATAACTGTAATTCTAGAAGAAGGAAGGAAAAACAGTATTACTCGTTTAAAAGGTTTTAAAGAAGCAATCGGCGAGCAGAACGTTACATTATCAGAAAACCAGTTATATACATCAAAATCTAGCATATTAGAAGCCAGAGAAATTGCAAGATCCTTATTAGCTTCAGAAGAAATACCAACAGCTGTTTTTTGCTTTACTGATCTAATTGCAATGGTGCTAATTAAAGAGGCAAGGATTCTAGGAATATCAGTCCCAGAGGAACTTTCTGTTGTTGGTTACGATAATACTTTATTAGCAGAATTGTGTGATCCAGAGTTAACAACAGTTGCTCAGCCAATAAAAGAATTGGCGAAACATACAATTGACCAAATTGTTCACTCAATATCATATCCAGAAGGGGAATGGAAACGGATAGTTCTTATGCCTGAACTTAAGGAAGGTAAGTCAGTTAAAATTATAAAAGAAGTGAAAATAGATTGAAATAAGCAGTACGTTCAATTTTCTTTACTTCATTTAAATCTATATAAAATGATTAAGCGCTTAATCACAAAGGGGAATTATATATGACATTTACAATTGGTATTATAGGTGCTGGTCGTATTGGCCAACTACATGTTGAGAATCTTAGTGCACTTCCTTTTGTAAGGGTAAAAAGTGTATCAGATATAAAAGTAGATCACCTTCAAGATTGGGCAGCAAGATATCAAGTAGAAGAGTTGACTACAGATTATCATCTTTTACTTCAAGATCCAGAAATACAAGCAATTTTTATATGTACACCGACCTCTACTCATGCAGGTATCATAAAAGAAGTTGCTCTTTCTAAAAAAGATATTTTTTGTGAAAAACCAGTTAGCTTTTCAGTTAAAGAAACAAAAGAGGCTCTCGAAGTAGTGTCTAAGACAGGAGTGAAATTACAGGTAGGATTCAATCGCCGATTTGATCCTGACTTTATCAAGCTTCGTCAAGTAGTTGAAGATGGAGGAATAGGAATTCCTCATCTTCTTAAAATAACATCTAGAGATCCAGCACCACCAAGCATTGACTATATAATCAACTCGGGTGGATTATTTATGGATATGATGATTCATGATTTTGATATGGCGCGTTTTATGATTGGTAGCGAAGTTAAGACAGTCTCTGCGGTTGGTGCTGTATTAATTGATCCAAAAATTGGGGAGGTAGGAGATATTGATACTGCTATCGTTACTTTGACATTTGCCAATGGAGCTATTGGGGTCATAGATAACAGTAGGCAAGCCATTTATGGTTATGATCAAAGAGTCGAAGTACTAGGAAGTGAAGGAATGGCTCATGTTGAAAATAATAGACCGTCTACAATAGAAATTTCAACAAAAGATAGAGTAGTAAAAGATAACCCTCTTTATTTCTTTATTGAAAGATATAAAGATGCCTATATAGAAGAAGTGAAAGAATTTGTGAATCTTTGTGTTATGGGTAAGAAGAATATATGCGATGGAAACGATGGGCTTCAGGCAGAACTTATTGCGAAAGCAGCAAAAGAATCTCTAGATAAAGGTCATCCGGTTCATTTGGATTTATATGAAAGTCATTCAAAGTAATTGATAGTATTTCCTGGTTCCAGGCAGATCCTACTAAAAAATTTACTGAGAGGAGAAATGAAAATGACTGAAAAAACACCTTATCTCAAAAATTATGTTGGAGGTCAATGGATCGAATCAACTTCCGGAAAAACAGAAGAGGTACCTAATCCTGCAACTGGTCAAACAATCGCTCACGTACCAATCTCGAGCCGTGAGGATTTAGATAGCGCCGTTCAAGTAGCCAATGGTGCCTTTAAATCTTGGAGTAATACTGCAGTTCCTAAACGAGCTCGTATTCTATTTAAATATCAACAACTCTTAGTAGAACACTGGGAGGAATTAGCTAGACTCGTCACTGAAGAGAATGGAAAGAGTTACAGTGAAGCTTATGGAGAAGTTCAAAGAGGAATAGAATGTGTTGAATTTGCTGCCGGTGCTCCGACGCTTATGATGGGAAAACAGTTACCTGACATTGCAACTGGCATTGAATCTGGTATGTATCGTTACCCGATTGGTGTTGTTGGCGGAATTACTCCTTTCAACTTCCCAATGATGGTTCCTTGCTGGATGTTCCCGCTAGCTATTGCATGCGGTAATACATTCGTATTAAAGCCTTCGGAACGGACGCCGATACTTGCCGGTCGACTCGTTGAATTATTTACAGAAGCAGGTTTACCTAATGGTGTATTAAATCTCGTTCACGGAGCACACGATGTGGTGAATGGTCTCCTCGAAAACCCTGAAGTTAAAGGGATTTCCTTCGTTGGTTCTCAACCTGTCGCGGAATATGTTTATAAAACAGGAGCCAACTATGGAAAACGAGTACAAGCGCTCGCTGGAGCAAAAAATCATTCGATCGTACTGCCGGATGCTGATCTTGACTCTACGGTGCAACAAATTGTAAGTGCTGCATACGGATCTGCAGGAGAACGTTGCATGTCCGCAGCCGTTACAGTAGCTGTTGGTGACGTGGCAGACAAATTGATGGAGAAACTAAAGTCTGCAGTCGATGACATTACGATCGGTAATGGTCTTGATGAAGGTGTATTCCTTGGTCCTGTCATTCGAGAGTCTCATAAGAAGAAAACAGAAGATTATATTGAAATTGGTCAGAAAGAAGGCGCAGAACTAGCTTATGATGGACGCGATAAAACTCTCGGATTAAAAGAAGGTTATTTCATTGGTCCAGTTATTTTTGATCACGTAACAACCGAGATGACTATTTGGAAAGAAGAAATCTTTGCTCCTGTTTTGTCCGTCGTTCGTGTAGAAACATTGGATGAAGCTATTCAACTAACGAACAAATCTGAGTTTGCAAACGGAGCATGCATCTATACTGACAGCGGAAGCAGCGTAAGAAAGTTCCGTCAAGAAATTGATGCAGGCATGTTAGGTGTTAATTTAGGAGTGCCAGCTCCAATGGCATTCTTCCCATTCTCCGGCTGGAAAAACTCGTTTTACGGTGACCTTCACGCTAACGGAACAGACGGGGTTGAATTTTACACTCGCAAAAAAATGGTCACAGCTCGCTGGTGATCTAAAATAAAACCTGTCGATTAAAATGCTAATTAGTTTAGCAGAAGGTTTAATAATAATTTATACTTGGAGGTTTATTAAAATGGATAGTTTACTCCGGAAGAAGTTGAATCGTAATAACATCGATGGAGCAATTTTGTTGCACGAAATCAATTCAGAAAATTCTGATTTAAAGTACGTTAGTTTCAAACTGATAGATCTTCAAATCGGTATCACTTATAGAGAGGAGTTAAATTGGCAGGAGTGTTGTATTGTTGTAATGACAGGTAAAATTACTTTTACAGACGGGGAAGTAACACATGAAAGTATTGGTACTCGTAATGCAGTTTTTGAAAAGAAGCCAACTGACAGCGTATATGTATCAAACAATCGTATTTTTAAGGTGAAAGCGGAGACTAATGCTCGCATAGCGCTTTGTTATTCTCCATCTAGTAAACAATTGCCTACAAAACTTATAAAAGGTGCTGATATTAAACCTGAGCACCGTGGAAAAGGGAATAATCAACGGTTAGTTCATAACATCTTGCCAGATGATAATCCTTCTGCAAATAGCTTATTAGTAGTAGAAGTATTTACGGAAGGTGGTAACTGGTCTAGCTATCCGCCACATAAACATGACAAGGATAATCTTCCAGAGGAATCAATGTTGGAGGAAACTTATTATCATGAACAAGACCCAAAACAAGGGTTTGTTTTCCAACGGGTGTATACAGATGATCGATCATTAGATGAAACGATGACAGTCGAAAACGGAGATATGGTTATTGTACCTAAAGGCTATCATCCAGTTGGTGTTCCAGCGGGATACACTTCTTACTATCTTAATGTGATGGCAGGTCCTAAGCGGGTATGGAAGTTCAATAATGATCCCGATCACGAGTGGATAATCAACTCATAAATTTTTATTGAGTGCTGAAAGAATAAAAAGACAAAACAACTTATTTAACAGAATCTAACAAAAAGGGGGATGACTATTTTTATGACTATTTTATTTAATAAAGATAAAGAGTTTGATTTGATCGCAGTTGGGCGAGCATGCATTGATCTAAATGCAGTGGAATTCAACAGACCGATGGAAGAAACCATCACGTTTCAAAAATATGTTGGTGGTTCCCCTGCTAACGTTGCAATCGGAAGTTCAAAATTAGGATTAAAGGCTGGTTTTATCGGTAAGATACCGAATGATCAGCATGGTAGATTCATAGAGCAATATATGAGTAACGTTGGCATTGATACATCAAACATGGTCATCGACAATGACGGGCACAAAGTAGGTCTGGCTTTCACGGAAATAAAGAGTCCTGAGGAGTGCAGCATCCTTATGTATCGAGAACAAGTAGCGGATCTTTATTTAGAGCCGGCAGAAGTAGATGAAGAATATATTAAACGGACAAAAATATTACTTGTTTCAGGAACGGCATTGGCACAAAGCCCATCTCGAGAAGCATTGCTTAAAGCAGTGAAACTGGCGAAGAAAAATCATGTAAAGGTTATTTTCGAATTGGACTATCGTCCATACACGTGGAAATCCAAAGAAGAAACAGCCGTCTATTATACACAGGTTGCTGAACAATCAGATGTTGTGATCGGTACACGCGAAGAGTTTGACATGATGGAAAACCTTGACCATGAAGGAGTAAATGAAAAAACAATCAAGGACTTATTTGAGCACTCTCCGGAGCTGGTTGTCATCAAGCATGGGGTCGAAGGTTCTTTTGCCTATACAAGATCAGGCGAAACGTACCGTGGTAAAGCATATAAAACAAAAGTGTTAAAAACATTTGGTGCAGGTGACTCCTATGCATCAGCCTTCCTTTATGCCCTTGTATCAGGAAAAGATATTGAAACAGCATTGAAGTATGGCAGTGCATCAGCATCGATTGTCGTAAGTAAACACAGTTCTTCAGATGCGATGCCAACAGTAGAAGAGATAGAGAAATTAATTAAGGGAAATAATACAATATAAAGGGGTGTAAACGATGGAAAAGATCCGTTTGACAACAGCGCAAGCACTCATTAAATTTTTAAATCAACAATATGTGCATATAGATGGTGAAGAATTCCCGTTTGTAGAAGGTGTTTTCAACATCTTTGGTCATGGTAACGTTTTAGGAATTGGGCAAGCATTAGAACAGGATGCTGGACACTTAAAAGTGATTCAAGGGAAAAACGAACAAGGAATGGCACATGCTGCGATTGCTTACAGTAAACAAAAACTTCGCAAAAAGATATATGCTTTAACGACATCAAGTGGACCTGGTTCCGCAAACTTAGTGACAGCAGCTGCAACAGCGCTTGCTAACAATATCCCAGTTTTACTCATACCAGCGGATACATTTGCCTCACGTCAGCCGGATCCGGTACTCCAACAATTTGAACAAGAGCACAGTACAGCTATTACAACCAATGATGCACTGCAGCCAGTATCTCGTTATTGGGATCGCGTTACACGGCCGGAGCAGTTAATGTCTAGTCTTATCCGAGCATTTGAAGTGATGACGGATCCAGCGAGATCAGGTCCAGCAACGATTTGTATTTCTCAAGATGTAGAAGGGGAAGCCTTCGACTACGACAAAGAGTTTTTCCGGAAGCGTGTACATTATATCGATCGGAAGCAACCGGTAGAAAGAGAACTAAAAGGAGCTACCGAACTAATCAAACAAAGCAAAAAGCCACTGATTGTAGTAGGTGGGGGAGTGAAATATTCCGAGGCCCGTGAAGCAATTATGGCGTTTTCCGAAGCCTATGATATCCCACTTACAGAAACGCAGGCAGGAAAATCAGCAATAGAGCACACGTTTAAAAAAAATTTAGGTGGCCTTGGAATCACTGGAACATTGGCGGCAAATAAAGCTGCTCGTCAGGCAGATTTGGTAATTGGTGTGGGAACGAGATATACGGACTTTGCAACCTCATCTAAAACGGTT
This sequence comes from Salipaludibacillus neizhouensis, assembly GCF_002886185.1. GTDB lineage: Bacteria > Bacillota > Bacilli > Bacillales > Salisediminibacteriaceae > Salipaludibacillus > Salipaludibacillus neizhouensis. Next base: position 3,509,373 of record NZ_KZ614146.1, on the reverse strand, counting down.
TTCAATTTTGAAAACACGAAATTCTTAAATATTAACGTCAGCAGGATGCAAGCTTCGAAATTGGATGCTTTCCAAGTAGTAGCAGATGCAAGAATAACGTTTGAAAAGTTAACACCCATGTTGGAAGGCTATAAGAGTTCTCATGGTTCAACCCTCCCAGAATTAAAAGAAGAGTGGGCGGGAGAGCGAAACCGTCTTCGTCATATCACCTATGATCGAGACAACTTTGATCCAGAAGTAAAAGGGCAATTCTCGCAAGAAAAGTTGAATCGCTACGCAGATACATTGAATACGAACTTTCCGCAGACAACAGCACTTCTGACTATTAATGAAACGATAGATAAGGATAGTGTGGTTGTATGCGCAGCAGGATCTCTACCAGGTGACTTACAGCGTTTGTGGCAATCAGAAGTTCCTAACACGTATCATTTAGAATATGGGTACTCTTGCATGGGATATGAAATTTCTGGAACCTTGGGTGCAAAATTAGCGGAACCATTAAAAGAAGTGTATGCCATGGTAGGAGATGGAAGTTTCCTGATGCTTCATTCTGAATTAATTACGGCCATTCAATATAATACGAAGATTAACGTCCTTCTGTTTGATAACTCTGGATATGGTTGTATTAACAATCTTCAAATGGCTCATGGCGGGGGAAGCTACAATTGTGAATTTCGCACGGCAGATGACCAGGTGTTAAACATAGACTATGCCAAAGTTGCGGAAGGATACGGGGCGAAAACCTATCGGGCAAATACGGAAGAAGAGTTAATAGCTGCTCTGGAAGATGCCAAAAAACAGGAAACATCCACGTTGATCGAAATGAAAGTTTTACCTAAAACAATGTCTGACGGTTATGAAGGCAGCTGGTGGAATTTAGGTGTAGCAGAAGTCTCTGAAAAAGAAAGTATCCAGCAGGCATATAAATTCAAGGAAAAAATGCTTGAAAAAGCGAAGAAGTACTAAAAAGAATGGAGGATATATATGGGCCAAGAGCATATTCAATGGGGCATCGCGCCGATCGGTTGGAGAAATGACGATATCCCTGAGATCGGTAAGGAAACGACCCTGTCTCACTTACTAGGAGATGTATATATTTCAGGTTTTGACGGCACCGAAGTAGGTGGCTTCTTTCCGGAACCCGAAATATTAAACAAAGAATTAACACTGCGTAACTTAAAAGTCGCCTCAAAATGGTTTAGTAGTTATATTATTCGAGATGGTATTGAAGAAGCATCCAAAGAATTTCATGAACTTTGTGCTTATCTGAAAGCCGTCCAAGCAAGTGCCGTGGTTGTTTCAGAGCAGTCATACAGCATTCAAGGAACAAGTAAAAATGTTTTTGAAGAAAAACCTTATTTTAATGATGGAGAATGGCAAAAGCTTTGTGAAGGTTTAAATACATTAGGAAAGATGGCTGAAGATTATGGATTACTACTCGTTTTTCACCATCATATGGGTACAGGGGTGCAAACATTAGAAGAAGTCGATCGCCTCATGGAAAATACCGATCCGGCGCACGTGCATTTGTTATATGATACGGGACATATTTTCGTATCTGATAACAATTATATGGATCTATTAAAAAAACATATGGATCGAATTAAACATGTTCATTTTAAGGATATTCGAACGAATAAGATGAAGGAATGTGTAAAAGAAGGGAAATCCTTTTTAGATTCATTTTTGCACGGCATGTTTACTGTACCGGGAGATGGAGACTTAGACTTTGTCCAAGTCTATCAAGAACTGCTTGCTTCAGATTATAAAGGGTGGATTGTGATTGAAGCAGAACAAGACCCGGCAAAAGCTCACCCGCTAGAGTATGCACTTATCGCAAGAAATTATATCGATTGCCGCTTAATGAAAGATTAAATGTCGATTACCTACTGCTCGTAACTTAGTACAAATGACTTTCACTTACCGAAAAAGGATAGTACTTGAAGGAAACGGATCTTATCGTTTAATATAATAGTGTTAACTATAATAGATAGCGGTGATCTCATGTGTTAGAGGATACTGGGGAAAGAATTATCCCCGAAAAAATGAAGCCAACAAATGTTATGCTTTTGGAACATCTGGCGAGGTATTATTTTGCCTTTCCTTATGCAAAAGGAAGAGTGCTAGATCTGGCCTGTGGAACTGGCTATGGAGGTCAAATCGTAGCAAAGGCAAAAAAGAAAGTGATATCTGAAATGGTTGGTGTTGATATTCATAAAGAAACGATTGAATATGCTACTAAAACATATTATCATCCTCTATTAACCTTTCAAATGGGTGACGTACTGGATCCTAACTTCAGAGCTTCGATTGGAACCTTTGATACAATTATGTCATTTGAAACGATTGAACATGTACCTGACGACCAAGAGTTTTTATCTAGTATTTACAAGCTTCTTAAACCAGGTGGAATACTGATCTTATCTACACCGTTTGGAGCGGGAAAAGGAATAAAATCGGCTGTACCTTTCCATTACCATCAGTTAACGGAGACAGAATTGATTGATCTTTTTAATGGCTCGGAGCTCGAATTTCAATGCGTCGATTTTTATTTTCAGCTAGGAGTTGTCGTTGAAAAAGTGAAACGTCCAGATGCACACTATCCTATAGGAATTGTTGTTGCTAAAAAAGCTAACTAATAAATAAAACGCAGAGGACTTTAAAAGTCCTCTGCGTTTTCTATGATAATACCTGTGATTAGTGACCTGAAGCCTTACTTAGGCCACCTATTTTATCCATCAAAATTGAACTTTGTTTATCTAAGCCGCGTATTTCAACTTTAATGCCTCGTTGTTCAAATTTCGATTCAGCCTTATCCATTGCGCCTACGGCAGAATCATCCCATAGTTGAGCTTCAGATACATCAATAATTACCTTGTCTACATCTTCGTTGAAGTCAAATGAGTCTATGAAAATCTGTTACTGAGGCAAAAAATAACAGGCCTTTCAGTTGATACACTTTTACAGAATCACCTTCTAAAGTCGAATCAACTTTCACCTTGGAAATCTTAATTGCAAAGAATATGGTGCTTAAGACTACGCCAGCAAAGACCCCTTTAGATAAGTCATGGGTGTAGAGAACCGTTCCGACAGTGACAACCATAACAGCTGCATCTGTCCGTGGTAGTTTGTGTATATTCTTTAATGAGCTCCAATCAAACGTACCAATTGCAACCATGATCATAACGCCGGCTAATGCGGCCATGGGTATTTGTACGACGATATTTCCTAGCGCTATGATAAGGAACATAAGAACAAATCCAGCTACAAGAGATGATAATCGTAAGGAGAGGGAGTTTCCCTTGATATGTGTGGCCAAAAGAGAACTGTCATCTAACCAACAAAATGAAGGCACTGAAAAAGTGCCTTCAAATACTATACGGTTAATTTATCCTAATGTATTTCTATCGACATTGTTTGCATTGTGAGTGGGGATAGAAATATTCGATAATGCTTCTCCAGCTTCGTTTTGAAAGACGTTTTGCGTTGCTAAGTCCCCGATTGAAAGCATTCCAACCAACTGATCGTTTTCAACAACAGGTAATCTGCGTATTTGCTGTTGAGCCATCAATTGTGCGGCTTCATGAATGTCCATATTTACATCAGCAACGCTTAAGTTATTACTCATACATTCTGATACTTTAGAGTCAGCTTGCAATCCATGTGCAGTCGCACGTAATGTGATATCACGATCAGTAATAAGGCCCCTGAGTTGTCCATTTTCAACTACTGGGACAGCTCCTATATCGTTCTGTTCCATTAAGGAAGCTACTTCTTGAATGGATTGTTGCGGGGTTACGGATACCGGGTTGCTACTCATTAAATTTCTTATCGATTGATTCATGTTGTTCACTCCTTTAAATATTAGACTTTACAAATAGAATGAAAATATGTGTCAGGCTTTGAGATAGAAGGTTATTCGTAATTCTACGGACTTTTAGTAGTGGAAGTTTCTTGTTTTGACAGGCAAGGAAGATTTACGTGGTCGTATAGTGTATAATTGACTTACATTCATTAATTGGAAATATGCGGGAAATATACATAGTGTCTAATTAGCATCACTACTTATATATTTATAAAAAATGAAAAGACAATAAACAAAAGTTTTATAAGTTAAAAGACAAAAAAATTGGAGATTATATTATGAAAACAAAAAATCATCAAGCATCGGTTTTTGCCCTTGGAGGATTGGGTGAAATCGGGAAAAACACTTACGGGGTACAATTCCAAGACGAGATTATTATTATTGATGCGGGAATAAAGTTTCCCGAAGATGAATTATTAGGAATCGATTTAGTTATTCCTGATTATACGTATTTAGTTAAAAATGCAGATAAGATTAAAGGGGTTTTTATTACTCATGGTCACTTGGACCATATTGGTGGTCTGCCATATTTACTGCGTGAAATTAATGTGCCAATTTATGCTGGGAAATTAGCATTAGGTTTATTAAGTAAACAGTTGGAAGAACATGGTTTATTGCGTACAGCGGATTTGCGAGAAATTAATGAGGATGAGATTGTTAAATTTCAAAAGACATCTATTTCATTTTATAGAACGACACATAGTATTCCAGACTCATTCGGAGTTGTTGTTAAGACGCCAGCGGGAAACATCGTCCATACTGGGGACTTTAAGTTTGATTTTACACCGATTGGAGACCCGGCAGACTTAACGAAAATGGCTAAAATAGGTGAAGAAGGCGTTCTTTGCCTGTTATCAGATAGTACAAATAGTGAGGTTCCAGGATTCTCCATGTCCGAACGCAAGGTTAGTGAAAGCATCGACCAGATTTTCCGTTCTGTCGATGGAAGAATTATTTTTGCAACGTTTGCATCTAATATTTATCGACTACAACAAGCAGTAGATGCAGCAGTTAAGTATGGTCGAAAAGTAGCTGTTTTTGGAAGAAGTATGGAGTCTGCAATAACGATAGGAACAGAGTTGGGATATATTAAAGCACCTAAAGATACATTTATAGATTCATCACAGTTAAATAAAATTCAAAAAGATAAAGTAACCATCCTCTGTACGGGTAGTCAAGGGGAACCGATGGCAGCACTCTCTCGAATTGCTTTTGGTAACCATCGTCAAATTCAGATTATCCCTGGAGATACCGTAGTCTTCTCTGCATCGCCAATACCGGGGAATACGTTAAGTGTGAATAAAACGATTAATCAACTATTCCGAGTTGGAGCGGAGGTTATCCATGGTTCATTAAACGATATCCACACGTCTGGTCACGGGGCGCAGGAAGAACAAAAGCTTATGCTTCGATTAATGAAGCCGAAGTATTTTATGCCAATTCACGGAGAATATCGGATGTTGAAACAGCATACGAAACTCGCTCAAGATTGTGGTGTTTTAGAAGAAAACTGTTTTATCATGGAAAACGGTGAAGTATTAGCACTAGATAAAACAGAAGGTTCTTTAGCAGGGAAAATTCCGTCGGGAGATATTTATATTGATGGAAGCGGAATTGGAGATATAGGAAACATCGTTATAAGAGATCGACGTATTCTTTCTCAAGAAGGACTTGTGGTCGTCGTTGTTACGATAGACATGAAAGAGTACAAGGTCACAGCAGGTCCAAGTATTATTTCGCGTGGGTTCGTTTATATGCGTGAGTCTGGCGATTTAATTAATGAAGCACAAGGAATGCTAGAAGACCATTTGACTCTATTAATGGAAAGAAAAACAACAAAATGGTCTGAAATTAAGAATGAGATTTCCGGCATTCTGACCCCATTTTTATATGCTAAAACAAGGCGTAAACCAATCATTTTACCAATTATTATGGAAGTATAGACAGATAAAAATTCGTTCAATCATGGGCATTTCAAAGTGATTTATACTTTGAAGTGCTTTTTTTTTGCGAGATAATTTATAAGATGACAGCTATCTTAACGCCACGCGTATCAAGCGAACCCCTCCTCCTTTCGAGTAGCACCTACACACACTTCGTAGGTGCTTCGGGGTGGGGAAAGATCACGCTGTATTTAACGCTATGCATTTTTATTAAATCATTGAGTAAATAATTTAAGAATTCATAGATATTGTTAACGGTTTCATTTAAACTATGAAAGAGGATTATCCCATTAAAGAGTTAGTTACTAGAGTTTTTAGAAAAAGAAGCTATGTAAGTTTATTAAATTGTATTGTCAAAATAAGAGGAGGAACTAGTTTTGATACATGAAATAATCACTATTCGAACAGAGAATTCCGAGGCAAAATTGTATACGTATATTTTGAATAACTCTCCTGATATAGACAGTGACCGGAAACGTCCGACGATCGTTATTTGTCCTGGAGGAGGCTATGAATTCACGTCGGATAGAGAAGCGGAGCCTGTTGCGATAAGGTTGAATGCGATGGGATTTAACGCATGTGTTTTAAGATATAGTGTTCGCCCGGCTGTTTATCCGACGGCATTGCTAGAGCTATCAAAGGCAGTATCTTTAATTAGAAAAAATGCGGACCAATGGCATGTCGATATAAACAAGATCATCGTTGCCGGCTTCTCAGCAGGTGGTCATTTAGCGGCAAGCTTAGGTGTTCACTGGAATAAATCATTTTTAGTAGAGCGACTAGGGATTGCTAGCGAAGAGATAAAACCTAATGGGCTTCTTTTGAGTTACCCGGTAATTACTTCGGGAACGCATGCGCATAAAGGATCTTTTGAGGCTTTGTTGGATGGAAAAGAGGAAGCGCTTTTTGAAGAGGTGTCACTAGAGAAGCAAGTTTCCGAAGATACTCCGTCCACTTTTTTATGGCACACAACGACAGATTTTAGTGTTCCGGTTCAAAATAGCCTTATGTTTGCGGAGGCCCTAGTGAAAAATAAAATATCTTTGGAAATGCACATTTATCCGAAGGGGGTACACGGTCTATCCCTTGGCACGGAAGAAACAAAGGGGAAAGACAATGAATCAACCTTACAGCCTGAGGTTGCAAACTGGATTGATTTAGCTGGTGTTTGGATTAAAAATTTATAATTGCTTCCCCGTTTTTGTGAACGTTATCTATTAGCTGGAGAGGATGAGTTAGGTGAAGTACAAGTTATGGATTTTTAGCGCCTTATTAATCATGATCACAGCATGTGGAAACTTTCATTCAACAGAAAATAGTTATGAAGTTTTATATACTTATAATACGGGACAGGCAGAAGAAAAGGAAAGTAGAACAACGAACCAATATAAAATTGCTCTCGTACCAAAGCTAGAGAATATTGGCTATTTCAATGCGGTGGAGGACGGTGCACGTGAAGCGGCAGAAGACTTAGGGATAGAATTGATTTATAAAGGACCTGCAATAGGTGATAGTGACTCACAAGTAACGATCATTAAAGAATTAATAGAAGAAGAAGTTGATTTAATAGCTGTTTCGGCTAACGACCCTAATGATTTATCTTCTGTGTTGGAAGATGCTCAAAAAGAAGGGATTGAGGTAATTACTTGGGACTCGGATGTATTGCCAGAATCAAGATCTTTTTTTATCAATATGGTTGAATCAGAAACTTTAGGCAGGCACCTTATGGATACACTTGCATGGAATGTTGGTGAATCAGGAGATTTTGCGATTATGATCGGAAGTGAAACAGCACCTAATATCAATGAATGGCTCCAATGGATGAAATATCAACAAATATATCATTACCCTGATTTAAATTTAGTGGATGTAGTAGAGACAGACGATGATCCACAAAAAGCATATAAAACGGCGACGGATCTTATTGAAAAACATGAGGAGTTAAGAGGGATTATCGGTGCTTCTTCTGTAGGTCCTCCGGCAGCTGCGGAAGCAGTGTTGGAAGCGAATAAGATAGGTGAAATTTCAGTTGTGGGTTTATCGGCTCCTAGCTTAATGAGGCAATACCTAAAGAATGATTCCGCTCAAATGGTTACGCTCTGGAGTCCTAAAAAGTTAGGTTATTTAACGGTTAGTCTTTCGAAGCAACTATTAAATGGGAAAAAACCATCTAATGGACAGGATATTCCAAACGTAGGCAGAATTAAGTGGAATGGGGACACGGTTATAATGGGAGATCCGATAGATTTTACGAAAGAGAATGTAGATTTTTATGATTTCTAAAATAAAGAAATGGAATAAATTAAAAAATTATAGCTTAAGAACTAAGCTAATCCTCACCTATGTATTACTAACATTAATTCCACTGTTATTTCTTGCTGCTATTGCTCATACTCACTATGCAAAATCGATAGAGTTACAAGTAGCTGAATATATCCCTTCCATATTAAATCAGGCTAATAGAAATATTGATTCACAAATATCGGAAATTGAGAAAATGCCTGAACTTGTTACATCTTCTTCAGCCATTTCAGCTATTTTAGGAGAAACTCAATATAAAAATCAGTCTTCATTGCTAAGAGACCGGTTTCAAGTTAACAATTATTTATCAAGAACATATCTTCAAGGCATTAATCCGGCTATTTTAGCTGTATTTATCCATTCTAATGATCGGATTTTTAGCAGTGCAAGAGTAAGTTACGAAGGTGAGCTTCAATATGAAGACTTCGTTCCATATGGAGAGAGTTATGATTTGAGGAGTGAAGTGAAAAAGCTTCCGTCTTACAGTACTCCTATCACGTTTGAGGAGGATATTCCTTTTATTTTAGTCATGAAAGAAATTGTTGACGTAGATAATCGAAAAAACCTAGGAACGATGTCGTTAGCTATAGACATTAGCTTTATTGATGAAATCTTACTAGGTTTAGAAGATAATGCCGAAATTTGGATAATGAATGATATGAATCAAATTATATATCATCAAACTGAAAAAGATAAAATAGGCAGTAAATATAAAGGGATTAATGAAATACCTATTGAAAATGGGACATTTAAATTAACAAATGATCATGACGATTACCTTTTAAGTGTGAGTAAATCCGAAAACACTGGGTGGACGTTAGTGCATCAGATTGAATCAAATTATCTTACAGACCGAACAAATGTAGTTAGTAATATAATTTTGGTTGCATTGATTACCTTAGCGTTAGTTTCGATAGGAATTTCGTTTATTTTGGCGTGGTCAGTTACAAAACCAATTCACAGATTGCGTCGAACGATGAATGCCGTTGAACAGGGGGATTTAAACGCGGGTATTAATATAGATACAAAAGATGAAGTAGGGATGTTGTCAAATAGTTTTAACTCTATGATAGAAAAGATAAGGGAATTAATTAGAATAAATTATTTCACTACTATCAAACAAAAGGAAGCGGAATTATATGCCCTTCAATCTCAAATAAATCCGCATTTTTTGTATAATACGTTAGAGTCTCTGACAATGGCAGTAGAAGAAAATGACAACGAAACCGCAGTTGACATGATCTCTTTGCTAGGCAAAATGTTAAGATACTCCCTACAAAATAAAGAAGAGTCTGTCGCTATAGATAAAGAAGTAGAGCATGTGAAAGACTATCTGACTATTCAAAAATTTAGATATGAAGATCGGTTGGATTTTGAAATAGTTGAAAATATTCATTCGGGAAATTATACTACGCCCAAATTTATTTTACAGCCAATTGCTGAGAATGCCGTTAAATATGCGCTTAGAAATAAACATCGAGCGGCTATTTCAATTACTGTTTCAGATGAATCAACTAGTGACGATATCATTTTCACAATTATTGATAATGGTCCAGGAATGTCTAGACAGCAATTAACGAGTTTGCAACAAACATTATATGAAGACGACCCGATGATAAAAAAAGACGAGAAATTTGGGCTGGTAAATGTTCATGGAAGAATTGTAATGCTTTATGGTGCTAATTATGGAATTGCTATCCAAAGTGAATTAGGATCCGGAACGGCTGTTGTATTAAGGATTCCAAAGAAAGAGTACCGGATAGAAGATGGAGGTGATTTGTTACATGAATAGGGTTAAAGCAGTAATTTGTGAAGATGAAGCTAGAATCAGACGGGGGATTGTTAGATTAATAGATGGATTTGATGGTTGGGAAGTAGTCGGAGCATTTCCTGATGGGGAACCTTTATTAGAAGAGATAGAGGATAAAAAAATTGAATTTGATGTGTTGATTACTGATATAAAAATGCCGAATATGGGAGGTATCGAATTAATAAAGAAACTAAATCACACTCACTCGATACTCTCAGTAATCATTAGCGGCTTTGAAGATTTTGAAATTGTTCAAGAGGCTCTGAGAGAAGGGGCAATTGACTATATATTAAAACCTATCGATAGAAAAATGCTCGAAAAACAATTTCGAATTGTAAGAGAAAAGGTTATCGATAAAATCGAGTTGGACAGGCATTTAGTTGAAGTCCATTCGGAGGCTAAAGAGTTAACCTATACGAAGCAAGTACAGCTATTAAGTGAAATGGTTCTAAAAAATGATATCGACTTATCAAATATGGAATGGACAAGGAAATTTCCGGCAGGGAAATATATGTTGATTAACACTAGTCTTGATAATTTATCTTATAAGAAAAACATATTTTCTGATAAAGATTGGGAAACGTGGATATTTGCTATTGAAAATATAATAGACGAAACTTTAGAAAGTTTCTCCAAAAGAGAAGAAAATAATGTTTGGTGGTGGAGAGGAGAGAAATCAAGTTATTGGTTTCTGTTACACTTTGATGAAGAGGACATAAATTATGAAGATCAAAGCAAGGGTGTTGTAAAACATGTGAAAAAAAATATCCAAACATATACGCCTCTTACTTTTTCTTTTGCACTGGAGGACTATTTCAATGATTTGTCTGTGTTGCCAGCTATGCGAGATAAAATTTTGTCATTGATGCAATTACGTATGATACATGGTGGGAATCGTGTTTATTACCCTGCGTTTCTATCTGAAATTCATAAGGAATCAAAAGGGAAGACTTCACAAAAAATATATTTAGAAATTCAAAAATTAGTGTTATCAATAGAAAAATTAGATGTACAAGATGTAGAAAGAAAGTTCCCTGATTTTTTTAGTGAACTAAAGAAATTAGAGTCACCAGAAGCAGTGGAAACAACCATTAGATTTTATCTCTTTCGTGTCATCAAGTATCTTTTTAAAGATGATAATCGTGGGTATGAATATCTTTATCCAATCTTTATCAGGATTAAAAATATTTCGGATTTTGAGCAATTAAAATTTGAGGTGATCACGTGGACGAAGAATGTCATCAATGAAAAAATGAGCGTTGATAGTAGTTTAAATCATATTGATAAAGCAAAATATTGGATTCAACAGAATGTTTCGGAAAGTATTACTATTTCTAAAATAGCCGATATCATCTATATGAATCCAACTTATTTTTGCGAAGTATTTAAAAAACAAACGGGAGAAACAGTTTTGGACTATGTTACTAGAATAAGAATAGAAAAAGCAAAAGATCTTCTTCATCAATCGAATCTAAAAATACATGAAATTTCAGAAGAGGTTGGTTTCAAGGATACAAAGTACTTCAGTAAATTATTTAAACAATACACAGGTGAGTTGCCTTCTAAATATAGAAATATTCAACTTTGAAACTATCACTCAGTGGTAGTTTTTTTATGTCTTTAATAAGGAACGCGACACAATGAGCTCTTTTGGCAACTGTACTTCTAAGCACTAATCCTTATATGGCACTGAGCCCTCTACTGCAAATGCGACAATTGATGAATCAGGTTCGCCTTGTAAAAATTCGACTTTTAAGCTAAAGCCGTATAATTAAAATGAAGTTCTAAAAGTTTAATTCATCAAGGTTAATAATGTATAATATAATCATTGGTTTCCAAGTTTTATTTGGTGACTGGACCTGTATGTATTTTATAAAAGGGGAAGATGTGTAAATGAAATATAGACGTATTGGTAATAGTGGTGTGAAAATAAGTGAAATTGGTTTAGGAAGTTGGCTTACATATGGAACTGCAGCAGAACAGAAGGCGGCAGATGCGTGTATAAGGACTGCGTTTGAAAATGGTATCAATTTTATTGATACTGCAAACGCCTACAATCGTGGAGCAGGAGAAGAAGCGATTGGTGCTGCATTGAAAGGATATGATCGATCAAGTTATGTGCTCTCAACAAAGGTCTTCTTCCCAATGGGTGATGGACCAAATGACAGAGGATTATCTAGAAAACATATTATCGAGCAATGTGATGCTAGTTTGAAACGATTAGGTGTAGATTATCTTGATATATATTTTTGTCATCGTTTTGACGATGAAACACCTTTAGAAGAGACGTTGCGGGCGTTGGATGATTTAACTTCACAAGGGAAAATACTCTATTCTGCAGTGAGTGAATGGACAGGGGCGCAAATTACTGAGGCTAGTGAAATTAGTAATCGTTTACATTTAAGACCGCTTATTTCTAATCAACCTATTTATAATATGTTTGAACGCTATATCGAAAAAGAAGTGTTACAAGTTAGTGAGAAAAATGGACTTGGTCAGATAGTTTTTTCACCACTTGCTCAGGGAATTTTAACCGGGAAATACAAACCAGGAATGGAGCTTCCAAAAGATAGTAGAGCTGCAAATGATACCGTGAATGGAGTTATAAAAAGCTATTTACAAGAGAATGTTCTTTTGGCAGTGCAAGAACTTCAAGGCCTTGCAAATGAATTGGGCATCTCATTGTCCCAATTATCTTTAGCTTGGATTCTTCGTCAACCAGGTGTAAGTTCAGCGATTATTGGTGCAAGTAAACCGGATCAAATTGTGGAGAATGTAAAGGCTGTCGAAGTTAACCTATCCTCAGATGTTTTAGAGGAGATTGAACGAGTTTTAAAGAAGGTAGAAGATTTTACTCCTTTAAGGTAGAGAATATAAAATTCTAGTATAGACCACGTTTACTTGATTAACGTCGTGTTATCTTTTTATTCCATTTTAGGTAAACAAGTGGGTGCTAACTCCGAGTTTAAAAATGAAAACAGATCTAAGTTTTACTAGTGGATATACAAAAACAACAATTAATTAATGTTTATCATTAATTAATTGTTGTTTTTTATTACCGAAAAAAACCCCCCTTATCAGAAAGATATCACATTTAAATGAAAGCGCTTTAAACGTATGATTAATTTATTGAATAAGTGCTTCCATATGTTTAGAGGAATTTGAAAGGAGTGAGTTTGCTTTATTTTATTGGAAAGTTTCTATATGAATTTATCATAATAACTATTGGGAAAAGGGAGATGATTTAGTTGAAAAGTAAGTATGCAATTTATTCGATTCTATGTATTTTATCTATAATGATGTTGGCAGCCTGTGGAAATAACGATGTAGATGGTGATGCCAATCAAGCTGAAAATAATCAAGAAGAAACGGTTGAAAATAATGGTGAAGTTGCAAGTGATGCAGAGGGTTCGATGAAAGTTGGGATGACTGTTCTTGATCTAAGTAATCCATTTTTTGTTCAATTAACTACTGCAGTTGAAGAGTTAGCAGCTGAAGAAGGCTATGAAGTTATTATTAATGATCCAAGAGATGATGTAAACTCTCAGATTGAAGCTATTCAAAACTTCGTTGCACAAGATGTTGACGCAATCATCGTTACAGCCACTGATCAAAATGCTATAAACGATGCAGTACAGGAAGCTAAAGATGCTGGTATTCCAGTGCTTGCCCACACGACGAAACTTGAAAATGCGGATGCCTGGATTGGGGCAGATGAGTATGGAATGGGATTAGCGTTAGGTGAACAAGCGGGACAGTGGATTAAAGAAGTTCATGATGGTCAAGGTGGAGTTGGAATCTTGAATTTTGACCAAATTGAACAAGTGATTCAAAGAAAAGAAGGAATCATTGACGGAATCCGTCAATACTCACCAGATGTCGAAGTTGTCGGAGATCAACAGGCAGGTGACCCTAACACAGCATACGATGTTTCAGAGGGATTCTTACAAGCTAACCCAGACATGATAGGAATATTTGGTATAAATGATGGTGGTGCATTAGGTGCCTATAATGCAGCAGTAGGAGCAGGGAAAGAATCTGATACATTTGCAGTTGGTGGAATAGATGCTGTACCTGAAGCGATAGATGCTATTGGTGAAGAAGGAATCTATAAATTTACTGTGGATCAGCAACCCATTTTAACTGCCGAAACGATCGTAGAAGTAATGGTAGCTATTATAAATGGTGATGACTATGAGGTAGAGAATGAAATTGAAGTTAGAGGAGTAAATGAATCTAACATCGAGGAATACCAATAAAAATTTAGTGATAGTTTCATATCAATAATATGTTTAATGGTAGAAATCTATGATTAAACTCATTTACTTGAGGATGTTTCAGAATGCTCTGGATTTTTGAAACATTCTCTCGTAAATGAAATTTATGAGGAGGTGACATAATGGTTAATCCAATAATTAAAGTTACAGATGTGACAAAAGAGTACCCTGGAACGATTGCACTAAGTGGAGTTAATATGGAAATTTATCCTGGAGAGGTACATACCCTAGCGGGAGAAAATGGAGCCGGAAAATCAACTTTAATGAAAATTTTAGCAGGGGCGATATCTCCAACCATCGGAAGTATTGAAGTGAACGGTGAAAAGCTCACAGAGTTTTCTCCACGGACATCCTCGGAAAAAGGCATTGGGATCATATATCAGGAATTTAATTTGGTTCCTCATTTGACTGTAGAAGAAAATATTATGCTAGGAAAAGAAAAGCGAAAAGGGCTTTTTGTAAGAAAACAATTAAATACACAAATCACAAAAGATGTTTTGGAAAAAATGAATATAAAAAAATCAACGAGTACTTATGTAAAGGATTTAGGTGTGGCTGACCAACAGCTAGTAGAAATAGCCAAAGCTATTTCGCAAGATGTAAATGTGCTGATAATGGATGAGCCAACAGCAGCTTTAACTAGTGATGAAGTAGAGTCTCTTTTTAAATTAATGAGGTCATTAAAAGAAAATGGCGTAGCAATCATATATATATCCCATAAGTTCGAAGAGATATTTGAAATATCCGATAAAGTCACGGTTTTGAGAGATGGAAATTATATTGCTACGAAACCAATTGAAGAATTAGATTATGAGAAATTAGTAAAGTTGATGGTCGGCAGGGAATTGACCATGTCTTCCCGAGCAAGGACAAAAAAAGAAGAAACGATTTTAATTGCGGAAAATCTATTTTCAAAAGGAAAGGTAGCCAATATTTCGTTTGATTTGAAAAAAGGAGAAGTATTAGGTGTAGCGGGTTTACTGGGGTCAGGACGCACGGAGCTCGCGAAAGTATTGTATGGTTTATATCCAATAACTAGCGGAACAATAAGCGTTAAAGGGAAAACGTACAGTAAAATTGATTCTCCGGAGCATGCTCTCAAAATAGGAATAGGACTAATCCCTGAGGATCGGAAAAAAGAAGGGGTAGTTTTGGGTTTGGACTGTGAAGTAAATACAAATTTAGGGGCAACTAAAAAGAACAGTCGAGGGCTCTTTTTAGATTTAAAAAAGGAAAAAAGTATTTCAAAAGAATACAAAGATAAATTAAGTATTAAATATTATGATGGACAGCTAGCTGGTCAGTTGAGCGGCGGTAATCAACAAAAAGTGGTCATTGCAAAAGCTCTTGCTACGGATGCGGATATACTCATTTTTGATGAACCTACTAGAGGAGTGGACATCGGAGCGAAGCAAGAAATTTATAATTTAATGAATGAGCTGCTTAGAGAAGGTAAATCAATCATCATGATTTCATCGGAGATGGGCGAAATATTAAATTTATCTGATCGTATTGCTGTTATGAAAGAGGGAGAATTAGCGGGGATTTTACCTTTTGATAAAGCAACTCAAGAAAATATATTTTCACTATCATCAGGGATCTCTAAGGATTTGGAGGGAAAGACATGAAAGCTGAAACCAAAACAGAAACTAAATCATCTTTTCAATTCAAGTTTAATCAAGAAGTCATTTTGTTACTCGTACTTATAGGGGTGATCATTTTTTTCTCCATTATGTCACCTACTTTTTTAACAGGGGGAAATTTAATTAATATCATTCGTCAAGTGGCCTTATTAGGAATTATTGCAGCTGGGATGACGATGGTGTTATTAATTGGGGGAATTGATCTTTCAGTTGCCTCTAATGTTGCTTTTACAAGTGTTGTAATGGGGATGTTGATTACTGCAGGAATCCCACCTTGGATAGCGATTATTGTTGGAATAATTGCTGGAGTTTTTGTCGGTGCAGTTAACGGATTAATTGTTACTCGGGTAGGTATTCCTGCACTCATAACCACCTTAGGGATGCTAACGATGTTAAGAGGAACTACCTTTGTTATTACTGGTGGGTACCCGGTATTTGGCTTCCCGGAAAGTATCCGTTTTTTTGGGAATGGGTATCTTCTAGGTATTCCAGTTCCTGCAATCATAATGGTAGCTGTTTTTGTTGGTGTATATATTTTACTTTATAAAACATATATCGGTAGGCATATTTATGCATTGGGAGGAAATTTAGAAGCTACAAGACTTTCAGGAATAAATACAAAGAAAGTTCAAATGTTAGTTTATATGCTATCAGGTTTTTTCTGCAGTATTGCAGGATTAATCCTGCTAGGTAGATTAAATTCCGGACAGCCAAATGCTCTTCAAGGATTTGAATTAGAGGTAGTAACAGCAGTAGTACTTGGTGGAGTAAGTATTTTCGGTGGACAAGGGAAGTTAATAGGAGTAGTTTTAGGAGTATTTATTTTAGGTGTATTAGCGAATGGTCTCGTTATACTTAATATTAATGAATTTTACCAAATGGTTATTTCAGGGGCAGTACTATTAGTAGCGGTTGGAATCGATCGTATATATAATAGAAAAAAAGATTAAAGAATACCTATGGATAACTATTTTAAAATCTTGGGACAGAAGCAGAAGAATAGATAAAGCAGTGGGGCGACTGCTTTATCTATTCTTTTCAGAAGTTGTTGTTAATCACGCAAGAATCGCAGCCTTCGCTTCTTCCTATTATTTGTTCAAAAAAAGAAAGTCAATGTAAACTGCCTTTATAAAAAATTGTTGTTTGGAAGAATCCTGTGGGAAGAATGATCCAAGCTAGCCCCCGCAGAGTGTTAGTTTGCTCGGGGGTTCACGGATTAACCACGTTTGTCCGGTAACGTAAGTGTTCATTCCTGATCCGAGAAAAATACTGGTATTCGCAAATTTTTCAGGCAATCCATATTGTTCAAGAGACAAGGATGTCTTAACTCGCTTCCATGAAACCTTTAAGTGGGAGATTGAATCCCCCTTCTTTTTTAGCTTTTCTCCATTGTACAAAAACAACGAACAAAATGATTACTAAAGCGAACACATCTTGAAGCCAATTTGGATTCATTAATAACAAAGCTCCACCAAATAGTATTATACGAATAACTGGATTCACTTTTGTTAAGTAATACCCCTCAGCGGCGATTCCAAGCATGCCGACCCCTACTATTGATGTAATAACAACAAGTACCCCCTCTAAAAAGGTTGTATTTATAAGAAGTAAACTGTCATTATATACAAAAAGATAAGGAACGATAAAGCCAGCGATCGCAAGCTTCATAGAGATAAAACCAGTCTTCATCTGATCGCCCCCGGATATTCCTGCTGCAGCAAAGGATGCTAGTGCTACGGGTGGTGTAATGTTCGCAAAAATACCAAAGTAGAAAACGAATAAATGAGCAACGAGTGGCTCAATACCCAATTGAACAAGAGCCGGTGCAGCCATCGTAGCTGTAATAATATACGTAGGAATACTGGGGAGACCCATTCCTAGGACAATACACGCAACCATAGTAAACATAAGAGTCAGTAATAAAGATTCTCCACCTAATGTCACGATGGCATTTGCTAGTTTAAGTCCGAAGCCTGTTAACGTTGCAATTCCTACAATCAATCCAACAGAAGCACAAGCAATGGCAACAGTTAGTGCTGTTCGAGCACCGTTTTCCAATGCTTCTATGATATCTTTGAACGTCATTCGTGTCGTTTTGCGAATCATTGCTATTCCAACAGTAACAATAATTGTCAAAAATGCGGAATAAATAATGGTACGTCCACTGAAGAACAGCATATACATCAAAAATAACAGTGGAATCATTAAGTGTCCGCGTTCCTTCATTACGTCCATGATTTTAGGTAGATTGTCTTTAGAAATCCCCTTTAATCCTTCTTTGGTCGCACGTAGGTGAATTTGAACGATGACCCCTAAATAAAATAGAAGTGCTGGTAACAAAGCAGCTAAAGCGATTTCCCGATAAGGAACTCCCAGTGTTTCGGCCATGATAAACGCAGCAGCACCCATAATTGGCGGCAAGATTTGACCGCCTACACTTGCGGAAGCTTCCACGGCCCCAGCGAAGTTTTTCTTATAGCCGATTTTTTTCATTAATGGAATAGTAAACGATCCAGTGGTAACGACGTTAGCAACCGCTGCTCCATTAATACTACCTAAAAATCCACTTGCAATTACCGATACTTTTGCAGGCCCACCTTTCGTTTGACCAGCAATAGCCATTGCTAGATCATTAAAGAATTGTCCCATGCCAGATTTAGCTAGAAAGGCCCCAAACAATATAAATAAAAAGATATACGTTGACGATACACCAATAGCCGTTCCATAAATCCCTTCGGTCGTCACATACATGAAATTGACAATGTCTTCCCAGTTATAGCCTCGGTGGCGGAAGATTCCTGATAAATGGTTTCCATAGAGGCCGTAGATTAAAAATAGAATCCCTAACGTCGGCAATGCCCAACCAGCTACTCGCCTTGCTGCTTCTAGAATAAGGACGACGAGTATAGCGCCGAAGAAGAGATCCCAATCATTTGGTATACCTCCTCGATTAACGATTCCATCATAATCTATATAAATATAAATAGTTGTTGTTATAGCTAACAAAGCGAATGCCACGTCGTACCAATGAAGTTTTGTTCTGTCCAGATTTTTAAAAGCGGGGTAGATTAGAAAAATTAGGGCTAGGACGACTGCCACGTGTAGAGATCGATGCTGTAAAGTTACAAGTGTGCCAAAATATGATGTATAAAGGTGGTACACTGACAAAGAAATTGCAATTCCTGAGACGATGAGGGAGACTGGTTTTAAACGATAGCTACGAGACCGGGATTCTTTATCGTATTTTTCGAGAACATCCTTCTCATTTTCAATTACTGGTACTTGGTTTTCATTTCCCATGTAAGTCACCTCTTTTCAACGGATAATTTAATTGGTTCATGATGTGGGAGGTCCGTCACGGATAAGATAGTCTCATCATCCATTGTGATTTCATGCTTCGTACGATGAGAATGTATCCAAGATAATTCATCGAAATATTCATTAATATTTTCATAAATGATAAAACCATTCTCTATTTTAATCTCTCCTTTTTGATGATCCACACCAGCACCGTATGATTGAAAGCTTGTTCTTTTTAATAGCAATCGATGATCATCTTGAACTTGATACGTTTCATGCCAAGGTGTTTTCTCCACGGAATGTATCCATGATAAGGTAATTTCACTTTCTACAGTCACTGGATATTGAGAAATAACGTTACCTGTTCGGGCGTGCTGAAATACGAGCATGACATCCTCTTTATCACCACTACTATGAAAAAAGGAGACAGTTAACGTTCCAGCAATAATAAAAGTGGCTAACAATCTTTTTCCTACCATAGTTATACACAGAAGAAACAGAAGTTCCTTCTGCCTGCCTCCTTATTTAGTCAAATGCATCTACTTCTTCGAAATAGCGTTGTGCGCCTGGATGAAATGGAATTGGCATTCCTTCTTCAATGTTATCAAGAATAATATCTTGAGCAGCATTATGAGAAGCATGAATGTCATCTATATTTTCAAATAAAGATTTCGTTATTTCATATACAGTGTCATCTGACAATTTACTATTAACGAGGAGAAGATTTGTAATTGTTGCTGTATTAACATCTCCCTCCTGATCATACGTTCCACCTTCAATAACTCCTGTGGAGAAAAATGGATACTCCTCTATCAAACTTTCCAATGGCTTTCCTTCAATTGGAATAACTATTGCATCATGCGTTGTTGATAAGTCAATTATCGTAGCATTTGGAACACCACTTGTTACAAATGCAGCATCAATCTGGCCATTTTTAATTTGGTCTATGGCTTCACTGTAAGATAGAAAATCTTCTTCAATGTCATCATAGCTCATGTCGTGAGCCTCTAATACCAATCGAGCATTTAACTCAACGCCTGACCCCGGTGCACCAACGCCAATGCTTTTACCTTCTAAGTCATCTATTGTTTCGATACCTGTATCAGCAGTCGTAACTACTTGAACAAAGTTAGGATATAATGCGGCTAAACCTGTTAAATTTTCTTTCGGCTCTTCGCCTTCAAATGCGCCATTACCTTCATACGCTTGAGAAACAGCATCGGCCATAGTTATGGCAAGTTCGGTTCGATTCGTATCAAGAAGATTAATATTTTCAACAGAAGCTCCTGTAGATTGGACGGAAGTATCGAGACCTAAATCACTTTCTAAAACTTTTGCGATCGCACCACCAATTGGATAGTATACTCCTGAAGTCCCGCCAGTCGCAACAGTAATAAACAAATCTTCATCAATTCCTGAAGTACCTTCTTCAGCTTCTTTATTGGTATCATTTCCATCGTTGTTTTCCACTGTGCTGTTATCGTCTTCGCTCTCTGCGTTATTCACCTCATCAGCTTCATCACCACAAGCGATCAACCCAACTGACAAAACAGTTCCTAATAACAATAATTTAAAATCTTTCATGCGTATTTTTCCCCCTTTAATATTGTGTTCAGTATAAATAGAATGCAAAAACCATGCCAACTTTTAAAAACATTGATGCAGGGCGATTAATTGTAAGCGTATACAAAATTATGTCTGAACAATTGCGGCATTATTTGCCGTTTGTGAAAAAAATGCCGGTAAATACTAAAGCGGATTTTCCTCTTTATATTGTTTTAGTTTATCTCGTAAACTTCTTTCACTAACTCCTAATGCAGTTGCTGTATTTTTCTTATGCCCATTCTGGTATTCTAAGTTTTCTAATATAAATCGTTTTTCTAATTCTTTGAGGGTAAGCCCAACAAATTGTTCTAGCGAGACAGAAGCTAAAGTCACTGGGCGTTTCCCAGATCGCTTCATTGAAGCAGGTAAGTCAGAGACACCTATTACGTTCTTCTCCGCAAAGACGATCGAGGATTCAATGATATTTGCTAGTTCGCGAATATTCCCAGGATAGTTGTAGGAAAGCATTCTCGCTTCAGCTTCTTTCGTAAACTTTGTTTTAGTTAGACCGTGGTCATCGTTATTTTTACCAATGAAGTATTCTATTAAAAAAGGTAAATCGCTTTTTCGTTCTCGTAAAGGAGGAGTACGAATTTCAATGACGTTCAGCCTAAAATAAAGATCCTCTCTGAAATTTCCTTTTTCCATTTCTTCTTCTAGATCTAAGTTTGTTGCAGCGATAATCCTCACATCTAAAACTTTCATTTCATTTGAACCTAAACGTGTCACTTCTTTTTTTTGTAAAATTCGAAGTAGTTTCGCTTGTAAAGAAGCTGGCATGTCTCCAATCTCATCAAGAAAAAGGGTTCCTCTATTGGCTTGTTCAAATTTTCCTGCTTTGGAACTGACTGCTCCAGTGAATGCACCTTTTTCATAACCGAACAATTCGCTCTCGAGAAGCTGTTCGGGAATCGCAGCACAATTAAGAATCTCTAAGGGACCCTTTTTTCGTTTACCTGAATAGTGAATAGCCCTCGCTACGAGTTCTTTGCCCGTCCCGCTTTCTCCTGTGATCAAAATATTTGTGTTGAATTCTTTCACTTTATCTATCAAAGTGAAGACTTTTTGCATTTCTTCACTTTGACCAATCATTTCTTCGTATCTGTATTTCTTTTCTAACTCTCTTGTTAAGTATTCCACTTGCTGATTTAATTCTTTATACTTCAAAGCTTTTTTTATGTTGGCATGAAGTTCATCCATGTTGATTGGTTTCGTTACATATGAAAAAGCATCATTTTGTAAAGCCGTTACGGAAGACTCAATTGTTCCATAGGCGGTAATCATAATTACTTCCATTGATGGTTGAAGTTGTTTCAATTGCTTTAAAATCGTGATCCCATCGACATTACCTATTTTTAAATCAAGCAAGCAAAGCTGGTATATTTCGTACTCCACTACATGTAAGGCCTGAATGGGGTCAGTTATTGCTGTTACTTGATAGGCATCTTCCAGTGCAAACGTTAACGAGGAACAGATAGATTCTTCATCATCAATAATTAAAATCTTAATCATCATGTATCATTCCTTTCTCTTTTCATTCATTACGAAGTAGCGGGAAAAATGACAGTCATTGTTGTTCCTATATTTTTTTGACTAGTTATTTGTAGTTCTCCTTCATTTTCACGAATCATCTGGTCAGCAATAGCAAGACCTAATCCATTTCCTTTTTTCTTTGTTGTATAAAAAGGTTCTAATATTTTCTTACGTTCATCAGATGTCATGCCGATACCTTCATCGGTCACATTTATGTATATGTCATCTTGTTTTTTACAAACTGAAATCTCTAGCTTAACGGCTTCTAGCGAAGAATCAGTAGCCTGTTTTTCTTCGAGTGCATCTAACGAGTTAATAATTAGATTAATAACAATTTGTTTTATTTGATGAGAGTCAGCAGAGATAAATAAATTGTGAGGAACATCAAAATTAAAGGTAAATCCCTTATTTTTCGCAGTTGGTTCAAAAAGAATGAAACACTCATGCAGAAGCTTTTTTACATCGAGAATCTCAAAGGTTAGATGGCGTGGTTTTGCATAGTTTATAAGACTTTCGATTAGTTCACTTACACGAACAATTTCTTTTGGAACATAAGTAGAGATTTCTTGTTGGAATTTCTGATTGTTAATTTTTGTTGGAATTAATTCCACAAATGTCTTTATTGAACTAAGCGGGTTTCTAATTTCATGAGCAATCCCGGCAACAACTCGGCTCAATGCTTGGTTTTTTTCTTGTTCAAACAGTTTTTTTCTTAATGAGAATTCTTCGGTAACATCTTCAAATGTAAGAATAAGGCCATTAATTTTCCGATCAAAGTCATACAGAGGATAGACAAAGTATCTAAATTGAAATGATTGGTCATCACTTCTTATCCAAGCCTTGTGTTGACCTAAAAACCTTTGTGTTTTGCCAGTTAGAACGGTTTCAGCTTTCCCTATCAATAATTCACGGACGAGCTCAATTTTCTGATAAGGTTTCTTAACAGGCGGTTCAGTAATTCCAACAATTTCAAGTGCCCGAGGGTTAAATTTTGTCACGTTACCTTGCTTATCAAGTGTGACGATTCCTCTCGGACTGCTATCTAATATTTGATTTAAAAACTCATTATTATTTCGTTTCAGTACTATTTGTAGCATAAGTGAATGATTTAATTGGTTTAAATCGGTTGTTTTTTTGTCCACTTTTCTTTGTAGTGCCCGGTTCCATCGGATCCCGATAAAAATTAAAAGGAGCATAATAATTAGAAGACCACCAGCTATTTGGACAGAAAGAAGAAGCCAACGGGCAAAAGAATCATTATCTTGCTGGAAATAATGATCGTAAAGTTCGCTGTATTCTCCCGAAGCTTTCATTTGCCGAATTTCCGAGTTTAATTGATTTAGCAACGAATAGTTTTCTTTTTGAATGGCTATTGAATAATCCACATGAAGCAGGAAAGTATCTGCAAAAGTATATTGATCTTCTATATCATATTGTCGCAAGAGTTCCTTGGTTGTTACAATATTTCCCACAAACGCATCGGCACGACCTGCTATAAAAATATCAAAAGCACGTTTTTGACTACTAGCTACCTGATATTGAATACCGCGAGTATTTTTTAAGAATTCGTATTCAATCGTTTCTGATTGCAAGGCGACTAACGACTCAGAGAGGTCAGTCATTGCGTCAATTTGATTGTCTTCTACACGAGTCAGAATCCCAATGGATGTGGAAAAAAATGAATCAGTAAATTCCATCATGGTCGAATGCTTTTCAGAGAAGGGGACACTTAGAATGATATCGATCTCGTTATTTTCGATTCGATCAACTGCCTCAGATTTTGTCATTGGCAGATAAGTCACATCGATGTCAGCAGATTCTGAGATTCGGTCCATTAATTCAATCGCAAAACCAGATTCACCACTACTTTCAAACCTATGAAACGGAATGAGATCGGGATCATAGGCCACGCGTAACGGGGGAGAGTTTCTATAATCAAAAGTTTGCTCGCTATGTTCATCTGCTATTACAATGAGAGAATACTGTTGAGTAGTCAGGAGGGTGGTCAATAAAGTGATAAAAAATAAAGGCTTCATATTTAGCGTCACCTCCAAGGAGTCATAATACTCCAAAAATTAATCTACATTTCATCACTAGTGTTGCAAAAGTAAGATCTGAAAGTTGAGATTGTTATTTTTTTCTCTTGTCAGAGTCAAAAAAGGAAACCTGAACAAAATGTGGCTCTATCCATTTGGTGATATTATACATTTAAACTCGATTGACAACGGCATTTTGTATTTTACGGTACTGTACGACTTTTAGTCGCCGAACCCATTTACCAAATGATAATAGTAGTGTATTTTTGTCCATATGGTTGGACAGGGAATCACCTGTCTATTCATTATAAAGGATTTTTTATGCCATGAACCACTTTTTTCAATACTATGATTAGGTAGAATCCTCAAATTTAATAATGCAATGCTAGTGACATTTTATATAACTTTTAAAAGGTATTGAAATTGATTACACAGATGTGATTAATCGACGAAAATACTATATTCATTATCATATCAGTAAAGAATTCTTGATTACACTTAAAAGAAATGATGATAGATCTTTCTGCTTATTAAGAAACGTTGGAAGGAACGCGATCTGAAGATACGCATTTTAAATGCAGGTATGATTCATCTAAGTGATTAATTAAAGTAACTTGTTGAAAATTGTTATTATGTACAAAAAGAAAGTGGGAAGTGTTATGTCAACGCGTGAGTTTTGGAAGAATTTATGATGACAAAATAGGTTTCCTTACAAAAAAATATATCTTTATTTTTCAGTTTTATTGAGAGAGGTTAATTTCATCGTTTTTCAACGCCTCTTTGTTCAGGATCCTTGATTTCAGTAGAATGAATAACATCCTGGTCGTATGCGTAAAGCTCATTCCTGAATTCAGGAATGAGCTTTATATTTCCTTTGGTTAGTGAGACACGACAATTACTTATGAAGTTCCTCCATCAGCTCTTGTTTTACAGCTTTGATATGTTTTTTCTTACCCTCTAAATTTTTGCGGGTCTTTTCGAATTCGGTTAGACGGTTGTTCACACTAGTTTGTTTCTGAAGTTGGTGTGCCTCTTTTTCATATTTCGCTGCTTTATTTTTAAAGCTAGTATTGCTTTGGATATCATCAAGATAATCATACATAACTGCGATTCGTCTTTCAGCAAACATAAGTTGTTTGTTGACTTCAACTACTGCCAGGGATTCCTCGCCTTGATCCTCCACAGCTGTTTTCTGAGCTTCTTTTGCTTCTTTAATAGAGCGTTCCTGTTCATCAAGATTATTGGAGAAGTTAAATGATGCGACATAACTAGGGAATTCACTATTTTTAAACTCTTCCCAGCTTTCGACAAAACCATTGTCGATGATCTGTGGAAGCTTGTTTTCAAGCTTTTTGTCTTGTTTCTTACGTTTTTTTTCAGCAAATTTCTTCATCTGTGCGTACACCTCGGCATGCTTTACATCTACGGCAACTTCATTACGTGACTCGAATTCTTTAGATAATGCGTCTGTCTCCATAATTTTTTCGAGAAGTTTATCAGCTTCTTTCATTTTGATAAGGAGAGTGTGTTCAGGTGAAATTTTCAATAACGCTAATAACGCTTCAATCTTTTCTCCTGTTTCTTTAGCTTGTTGGATATCACTTGTATGTTTACTATTAATGGTTCTTTCGCAGGCCGCAATGTAATCAGAAACAAGGGAATCTATCGGTGTTATCCATTTAATATTCTTTTGTTTATTACCTATGTCTAAGCATTTTTCACATAGGAAATTAGATTTAATATCTACAAGAGAATCATCATTTCCGCAAAACTCACAGACTTGTACACGATCATTTAACACGACAAAACTCTCCGCAAGTTTAAATTCAATCTCCATATTCTTATTCCAGGCCAAATTCTCTCTTATCTCAGATGGAATGATTAGACGACCGTATCGGTCTAATTTTTTGGAGACCTTCGTTGTGCTTTTTGCCTTGGACAATTTGATTCCTTTATTATCAGTTAAAATTTTCATTTCAAGTTCGCTCTGTGAAAAATCCAGTGCTTCTCGAATTTCTTTAGGAATAACGATACGGCCAACGGTGTCAACTTGCCTTTTAAACGTTTTAACCATATTTACCAACCACCTTTGGAAAAATTAGTATTTTTGTACTCTTCCCTAATATTGCAAGATTGGAACCTTCTTTTTAAATAATAAATTCTTCCATCTCTCACTCTATTTTTCTAAGCGTATAAAGTTATTTGAAATGAGTTAATAAATAATTTTACAACTGTCGAAAGAAGTCTATTTATGCACATATGTTGTAAATATAAAACAAATACCTAAGCATTTACCGGTCTTTAGTCCTTGTTTTGGTTAACTGCTCCAGTATAATGTTTTTAAAGTGGGTATTTGAGACTAATTATTGTAGATTTGAAACCTTTTTTACCTCTTTATATGATAATAAGAGAGTAAATATAATTAGGTAAAAGTGTTGATGTTTGTCTAAAATAGATGTAATATACAATAAGTACTACTATTAAAGTACTATTAAATCTACTTTATAGGATTAAATAACTATGCTTTATGAAGTGTGCTTTTAAAGTAAAAGATATTGTAAGAATGTACATAATAGAAAAAGGGGAATGTGTCTTATGAAAATTTGGAAAAGATTAAGTATTCGCTACAAGTTACTATCAACGTTTGGAATTGTTTTATTCCTTTTTACAGTAGGTTTTGTTATCAGTTTTCTACAATTAAACACGGTAGAAGATGAAATAAATATTTTGGAGGCACGTGCAGAAAGATCAGTTGCCGTTACGGATGTAGCAGCGTTGTTTCGAGGGAAATTCATCCCAATAAGTGAATATGCTAGAACAGGGGAATTTAATGCACAATTATTTGCGGAACTAGATGGAATAATGGTGAAAACGTTAGATGAAATAGAAGAGACGATGGACTCAGAGGAAGAATTACGATTGTATAATCTCATCGTTGAAAATAATAGTAGAGTAGATGAAATTAAAGATGAAGTATTACTTGGCAGTGATTCCGAAATTGATACACTCATGGTAGAATTAAACGAGGTCAGAGATGTTTCTGCGGAGGCTTCTCTTGAGTTAGCAGACTTAGTATTTGAGCAAATGCTGTCAGCGGGACTAGTAGCCGATGAAGCTGTTGAAAATACCAAAACTATTTTTGGGATATCTCTAGCTTTAGCGTTAATCATTGGTACGGCTTTATTTGTACTCTTTAGTAACAGCATCACTGGTACTTTAAAGAAGGTAATGATTATGGCTTCAAGCATTAGTAAAGGCGATTTACAAGTTGAAAAAATTAAAGTGAACTCTGGCGATGAAGTTGGAAAATTGAGCAATTATATGAATCAAATGCTTGATAGTTTACGGGAGTTGTTGCATAAAATATCAGACACATCAGAACAAGTTGCGGCATCTGCGGAAGAATTGACTGCTAGCGCAGAGGAAACGAGTAAAGCAACAGAAAGCATAGCATCATCTATTCAAGATGTTGCCGAGGGTTCAGAAAAACAAGTTGGCAGTGCTAACTTTGCTACGAACACGGTAAATGAAATTTCTTCAGGAATGAATCAAATTGCTAGAAGCATGGAACAAGTAAATGAATCGGCGATTACAACAAGCAATAAATCAGACGAAGGTTCGAATGTTATCAATCAACTTGTCGCGCAAATGAACCAGATTAATGAGAAGACCAGTTCGACCTCTAAAAGTATGGAGCAATTAGGGCTGAAGTCGAACGAGATTGGCAATATTATTTCTCTAATTACAGATGTTGCTGACCAAACAAATCTTCTAGCATTAAACGCAGCGATTGAAGCTGCCAGAGCTGGTGAACACGGGAAAGGTTTTGCGGTCGTTGCTGATGAAGTCCGGAAACTAGCAGAACAATCGAGCCAATCAGCCGGGAAAATAGGTACACTTGTTGAAGATATTCAAAATGGCGTTCGTCAGTCTGTAATATCCATGGATGAAGGACGAAAGTCTGTAGAAGAAGGTCTTGTATACGGAGATAATGCCGGAGTAACATTCAAGGAAATTTCCATAGCAGTAAACGGCGTAACTACGCAAGTACAAGAAGTATCAGCAGCTGTGCAGCAAATTACATCAAGCACGGAATCGATGTTACATTCTGTTGAAGAGTCTGGTAATATAGCGAAAACCTCAGCAACGAGTACGCAAACTGTTGCAGCATCAGCAGAAGAACAAAATGCTTCGATGGAGGAAATCTCTTCATCAGCTGAAACACTAAGTCAGATGGCAGAAGATTTACAAAAATCTGTTAGGAGTTTTAAGTTATAGGTGTAAAGTTAAAGAGGTCTTCCACGAGGTGTTAACTCGCGGAAGGCTTTTTTATTACTATTAAAGCTACTAAGCTCTGCCAAATCTTTTTTTCTAATTTTTTTAACTGGAACAAAGCAGATCTGATATAGCAGAGAGGAAACCTTTTAATGTCGAACATTAAATTCTACGGCGGAGTGAATTTAGATACTAGCTGAAGGTGTACTAGGTCAGCGAGGCCCGGTTCACCTAAATTATTTTTTTATCCACACTTTCTCTTTGTCAGACATCTGAGATCTGTAAACTAGAACATTTTCTTTATTTGATAAAGTTCCTTTATTTAAAATTTATTTACAGATGTTGTTTATAACAGAACGGTACTATTGTATAAGTGTTATTTAAATAATAATATAAAGACTATTAAGAAAAGAGCGAATATTCTTAAATGTAAGCGTTTAATTAATTGTGATGTTCGGTCCGCTTTTGTTCTTAATACCAAATAAATTAGGGGGTTAAAAAGAAATGAAAAAGCTTACTTTAAATTCAATGTTGATGGTAACGTTACTTTTTCTGGGTGCTTGTGGGGATACAAATGATTCGAGTGGAGTGGAAACCTCAAATAATACCGAAATAAATGAAGTGGACGATTCTGCTGAATCAAATGCAAATGAAGAAAATAATACTGCGGTTGAGGCATCAGTGGAGGGTTTAGAATTCAGCTTGGGGCATATGAATTCGACTGACCATGTACAGGATTCACTGGCCATGAGACCTTGGAGTGAACAAGTAGCTGAAGCCACAGAAGGTAGAGTTCAATTTCAAATTTATCCAGGAGGTGCTTTAGGTAGTCCTCCTGAAACGTACGATAATATTGTCACTGGAATTATGGATGCTGGCTGGGGACTTCAAGGCTATAATGCTGGTGTTTGGGAAATTCACTCAGCAATGCAATTACCTTTTTTGGCAGAAGGTACAGCAGCGGATTTAAGTGTAGTCACGCAAAAGCTTTATGATACATTTCCTGAAATTCAGGAAGAGTATGGTGACGTAAAAGTACTATGGACACACGCTGCTGATCCGTATGCCATTATTACTGCGGGCACTAAAGTGGAGACACTAGAAGACTTAGAAGGATTACGTTTAAGAACTCCTCACGTGGAGGGCGGCGAAATGATAGAGTCATGGGGTGGAACACCGGTTTCCATGCCTGCTCCGGAAATCTATGATGCGATGCAACGCGGTGTAATTGATGGAGGAGTACTTCCTGTAGCAGCAATTGCAGACTTTAATATTTATGACGTTGTTGACTACGTTACTATAGGTAATTTTAATACATCATTATTTTATGTATTCATGAATCAAAGTAGCTGGGATAGTATCTCTCCCGAAGACCAGAAAATTATTGAAGGGCTGAGTGGCGAACAAATGGCTCGGCAATCCGGTGAAGCATTCGATACTCAAAGAGAAGATGCCTACGATAAATCAATCGAAGAAGGTATTGAATTTTATGAATTAGAGGAAGCCGAGTTAGCTAGATTCAGAGAAGCTTCAGAAGTAGTGACAGAGAGATGGCTTGGAGACATGGAAGCTAAAGGTGTTGATGGTCAGGCTATTATTGATGAAGCACATAAATTAATGGAGGAATAAGAAATAACCCCATAGAGGTGATGTAGAATGAAGTCCAAAGATAAGGACATAAGTGTTAAGAAAGATTTGTTGGGTTCTGAGGAGCCCGACAAGTCTTCTCTTCCAGATAAGAGACAAAGCAGATTAGAAAAAGCTATTCATATGTTGAATAAAATTACACATAGAGTTTCCATGGTCATTTTGTTTTTTATGATGTCATTAACTGTAGTTGACGTTGTTGGAAGATACTTCTTTAATAATCCAATAACTGGCGCTGTAGAGTTAACGAGTCTCTCTATGGCGATCATCATTTTCTTTAGCTTAGGGATGACTCAGATAAAAGAGGATCATATCTCAATTAATTTTTTAACCGTTAAACTTCCAATGAAAGTTGAAGAATCACTGAATGTGGTGACCTCGTTTGTTATTATAATTTTATTGTCATTAACTTCATGGCAATTAATTGTTTATGCTCAAAGGTTCGGTAACCAGACAAGTGGAGATTTAGGAATCCCAATGAATTACTTTGCTTATTTAGCGGCAATAGGTATGTTTTTTTATACTTTGACGATTTTATTAAATATGATTAATTCATTCACTAAGGTGGTGCAAAAGAATGAGTCCTGAACTAATTGGAATGCTAGGAATTATTTTATTGCTCCTCTTAATTATGTTAAATGTATCTGTTGGTCTCTCCCTTTTCTTAGTCGGTTTCTTAGGCGTATCGCTCTTAACTGATTGGAATGTCGGTCTAGCACAGTTAGCAACAGCTTCTTTTGGTATGGCAAATAGTTATAGTTTAAGTGTCATTCCATTGTTTATATTAATGGGTATGTTTATGTCAAATACGGGTTTAGGTCAAGATATGTTTAAGGCAGTAGATAAATGGATTGGACATTTACGAGGAGGATTAGCAATCGCCACTATTGGTGCTAGTTCTATATTTGCAGCAATTTCGGGTTCAACCAATGCAACAACGGCAACAATGGCTCGAATCGCTATTCCTGAAATGGACAAATATAAATATCAGTCGTCTTTATCAACGGCATCGGTAGCTGCAGGTGGTACGCTAGGAATATTAATTCCGCCAAGTGTAATATTGATTTTATATGGGGCATTAACTTCAGAACCAATTGGTCCGCTTCTCATTGCCGGAATTGTGCCCGGACTTTTATTAGCGCTAGTGTTTATGGTAACGATAAATATACAAGTCAGATTAAAACCGGAACTTGCACCTCGGTCACAAGAGACATCGTCTTATAAAGAAAAGATACTTTCTCTTGGAACCATTTGGCCTTTTATATTGATTTTTATGGTCAGTATTGGCGGGATATACTTTGGAGTTTTTACTCCTACTGAGGCAGGTGGAATTGGTGCAATGGGAGCTTTCTTAGTTACCATAATCACGAGACGATTAACGTGGTCTAAATTCCTTTTATCATTAGATGATACTATACGCCTATCGGTTATGCTTTTCTTAATATTAATTGGAGCAACTATTTTTGGAAGGTTTTTAGCTTTAAGTCAAATTCCAATGGAATTAACTGCATACGTAGGATCCCTAGATATGTCACCATTTATTATTTTAGCAATGATATTACTCGTTTATCTTGTATTGGGAATGTTCATGGAAGGAATCGCGATCATGGTATTGACACTTCCGATCGTTTATCCAATTGTTACGCAACTCGGGTTTGATGGGATATGGTTTGGAATAATCATGGTAATGGTTTTAAATATTGGCGTTTTAACACCTCCATTAGGCTTGAGTATCTATATAATTAGTGGGGTGGTGAAAGATGTCCCGATAGACAAGATTTTTAGAGGGGTGACACCGATGGTAATAGTGATGGTGTTTTTTACAATACTTTTGGTTGTTTTTCCTGAGATCGTTCTCTATTTACCAAGTTTAACAGAGTAATAGATTTACTGATTTATGAATGTGCATAGAAATACTTTCATTTGAACACAAGGAGGAATAAATAATTCATGATTAATAGAACAATTGACGAAAAACTTGTTGAGCAATTGAAGGAAAAAATGGCAGAAGGGCTTTTACCTCAATGGGTCATAACCGACCCAGACATTTATGAGTTGGAACTGGAAAAAATATTTAGCAAAAAGTGGCAATTTCTTGGTCATGAAACTGAATTAAAAGAAAATGGAGATTTTGTCACTAGATGGATGGTGAACGATCCTGTCTTGATGGTGAAAAATAAAAAAGGCGAGATAAAAGCTTATCTAAATTCTTGTTCTCATCGTGGTACGCAATTATGCACCGCTGATCGAGGAAAAAAGAAAACGTTTACATGCCCGTACCATGGTTGGTCATATAATCTTGACGGGGATTTAGTCGGCATTGTAGCAGGAAATAAAATTTATGGAGAAGAAATGGTTAAAGATGATTGGGGCCTTCGTCCAATACCTAGAGTTGAAAGTTACCGAGGAATGATTTTTGGGTGTTTGGATTCAGAAGCAGAGACGTTAGAAGATTATTTAGGTGACATGAAATGGTATTTTGACATGATGCTCGGAAGAAGTGATAACGGCATGGAAGTTATTGGGCTGCCTCAGAGATGGGTAGCTAAAGCAAATTGGAAGTCGACACAAGAGAATTTTTCAGCAGATCCGTATCACGTCCAGACAACTCATCGGTCAACGGTGGAAATGGGAATAAGTCCCGAGGATCCGCTTTACGCTAGTTATGGGCATCAAATAGTAATGAATGATGGGCACGGATTAAATGTCATTACTTCTAAGACAGGTCGTTCTAAGTCTGCATTTCAAAGTATGCCTCAGTCGATGTGGCCAATGTTCCAACGAAACCTATCAGAGAAACAGGCGGATATTATGGAAAGAGTCACAGTTTTTGTTGGCGGGGTATATCCTAATCTGTCATTTGTGAGTCCAATTCATGGTACAGAGGGGGAAATGCATAACTACCTTAATTTTAGAGTTTGGCGACCACTGGGCCCTGATAAAGTAGAGGTTTGGTGTTGGTTTATGATTGATAAAGATGCCCCGGAGAGCTATAAGAAAGATGCATATCGAGGTTATTTGGGATCTTTTGGACCAACAGGGACGCTAGAACAGGATGACACAGAAACGTGGGCACGAATTGTGGAAGTTAGTAAAGCTTCCATGATGAAGAATAAAGAGCTTAATTATAATAATGTTAGTAACTATTTGATGGGATTTAGTCACGTGAAACCAGATAAAGATTTTCCGGGCCCAGGGATAGCATACCCAACAACATATGTGGATGCTTTATCGAGAAGAATGCACGAACACTGGCTAGACTTGATTACGAAAGATACTGTAAAGGAGGTAAATAAATGAGTTTCAGCGTAAGTTCTCAAGTTTCCCTTGAAATAAAGGATCAGATTACAAACTTCCTTTACCAAGAATCTTTTTTCCTAGATAACCGAAAATATAAAGAATGGCTAGAATTATTATCTGATGATTTAAATTATGTGATGCCTATGCGAGAAACGAAAGAAGGAGTAAATGTTGATAATATTTCAGAGGACTCCGCTTTTTTTGACGAAACGAAAGCCTCTCTTAGAACCAGAGTAAACCGTCTGTACACGAAATCTGCTTGGGTGGAAAACCCCTCAACTAGACAACGTCATTTTGTTTCAAATGTCTTCATTGAATTAGGAGACAAAACGGATGAATATAAGGTTCGGAGCTATTTCTTGTACAAAAGAAGTCGAGGTTCAATGGTAGAGACAGAAGAAATGTTTGGTCAACGTGATGATGTTGTTAGATTAATAGAGGGAGAATGGAAGTTGGTTTCTCGTCGGATTCTGCCTGATCAAACGGTGATGAGTACGATGAACATGAGTATGCTTTTATAATTTAAGAGAAAAGAGTTCATGTGTGAAGATGAGTAATTCTTGTATGAAAAAAATATCTGTAAGGGGGATTTTTTAATGGCTGGTAATAACGCAGTAGTGTTTACAAAACCTGGTGAAGTAGAAGTTCAAGACATAAGTTTTCCAGAATTGGTTTTACGCGATGGACCGGGAGTTAATCCACTAAATGTCGGAAGGAAATGTAACCATGGTGTTATTTTAAAGGTAATAACTACGAACATCTGTGGTAGTGACCAACATATGGTGAGAGGACGAACGACTGCACCGAGTGGATTGGTACTAGGTCATGAAATCACGGGTGAAGTTATTGAGGTGGGAAACGATGTTGAATTTATTAAAAAAGGTGACTTAGTATCTGTTCCATTCAACATTGCGTGTGGTCGTTGTACTAGCTGTAAACAGCAAAACACACATATTTGTGAAAATGTTAACCCAGAACGTCCTGGATCAGCTTATGGTTATGTAGATATGGGTGGCTGGGTTGGAGGCCAATCAGAATATGTCATGGTCCCATATGCAGATTTTCAGTTACTCAAATTTCCTGATAAAGATCAAGCTATGGAAAAAATTCTCGATTTAACGATGCTCTCTGATATATTCCCTACTGGATACCATGGTGCTGTTAGTGCAGGAGTCAGACTTGGAGCAACGGTTTATGTTGCAGGGGCAGGTCCTGTAGGTTTAGCTGCTGCTCATTCAGCACAACTTTTAGGTGCATCGGTTGTTATTGTCGGTGACTTAAATAATGATCGATTAGCCCAAGCTAGAAGTTTTGGATGTGAAACTGTTAACCTGCGAGAACACCCAAATTTAGCGGAACAAATAGAGCAAATATTAAAAGTCCCTGAAGTTGATTGTGCGATTGATTGCGTTGGATTTGAGGCACATGGACATGGTGACTCAAAAGAGGAAGCGCCAGCAATTGTACTTAATTCAATCATGGAAGTAACGAAAGCAGGTGGAAGATTAGGTATACCTGGATTATATGTGACGGGAGACCCTGGGGCTGCTGACAATGATGCCAAACATGGTACTTTAAAGGTCCGTCTCGGCTTAGGTTGGGCTAAGGCACACACATTTGTTACGGGACAAACACCAGTAATGAAGTACCATCGGGACCTAATGATGGCCATATTAAGTGGAAAAGCTCAAATAGCTAAAGCTGTTAATGCGACGATAATTTCTCTTGAGGAAGCGCCTAAAGGTTACCAGCAATTCGACAGCGGAGTTTCAAAAAAGTTTGTGATTGATCCGCATAACATGGTGAAAAATAGATGAAGATTATCTAGTGATTAGTGGGTAATTACTATATACCTAATGTATTGAAATATGTCTGCAAAACAAAATAGTACTCATCAATAAAAGCTAACAAAACTTTCCCAGAACTTGTACAGTAGGTGGATTCCTTCTACTGATAAGGGTAAAAGTACGAAAGTGATGACTACTTTCAAATTTGTGTAAATAATTTCAGGAACATCAAGAATTCGTTAATTGGTGTGAGACAGACATCGCTTGTGAATTTCAAAGTTAGAAGTATAGAAGGTGGTAAGTTATAAAATGGGCATATCTAACGGTAACGATTATTTCAGGTATTCTCACTACAAAACCTTCACTAGATAGAGTAGATATTAATCTGCTAACAGTACTTTTTCCTAAACCTAACGAATTAAAATTAATAATTTTTTTCGGAGTCATCCATTGAAAAACTGTTCAAAATGCGAAGAGCGTTTTGAACAGAAGACAATGTGTAAACTTTTTTATTAGTTTGTGGCATTGGGCCCTAAATTATAGTGTGTTCCGCATAGGAGAATAATAATGTTTTATAAAGGACCGATATGAGATATTCTGAACTCAAGTAAGTAAACATCAATTATTGAAAGCGTTATCATAATGTGGAATTTAATAAATTAGGAGGAAATCACTAATGAAATTACAAGATACTGAAAGTAATGTATCAGTTGAAAGAAAACTATATACGACAGCTGATCAAATGTTAGAATCATTCCAGGAATTAGGGGTTTCGTATATCTTTGCAAATTTAGGGAGTGATCACCCTGCTTTAATTGAGAGTTTTGCTAGGTTTCAAGCAGAAGGAAGAAAGATGCCAGAAGTCATTATTTGTCAACATGAGATGGTTGCATTAAGTGCTGCTCATGGATTTGCTCAGTTAACTGGAGAACCGCAAGTCGTCGTCATTCACGTTGACTGCGGGACACAAAATCTTGGCGGAGCTGTTCATAACGCAGCAAAAGGAAGAATACCAGTTTTGATTTTTGCTGGTACATCTCCTTCCACTCAAGAAGGGGAACTTACAGGCAGTCGAAATGAGTACATTCATTGGATTCAAGATGTATCTGATCAACGTGGTATTGTTAGGGAGTATGCTAAGTACACCAATGAAATTCGAACAGGGAGGAATGTCAAACAATTGCTCCATAGAGCGATGCAGCTTGCTCAAAGTGACCCTAAAGGTCCTGCATACTTAATCGCAGCACGTGAAGTACTAGAGGAAGAAGTAGAGAAAGTTTCTTTAGACACACAAAGATGGGGACCATTATCACCAGCTGCCATTCCGCCACAAAATGTGGAGGAGATTGCAGAAGAACTTATCAAAGCCGAAAATCCTTTGATTGTAACATCGTACGTTGGTCGAAAACAGGAAAGTGTCAGTGAACTTTTAAAACTGGTTGAACGTTTAGCAATTCCAGTTCTAGAATCAGCTCCAAGTTATTTGAATTTCCCTTCCAAACATCCATTACATGTTGGCTATGTATGGAATGAACCAGGGCAAGATGAGCAGTTAGCAAAAGCAGATTTGGTTTTGGTGTTAGATAGCGATGTTCCTTGGATTCCGTTAAACAATAAGCCAGCTGAGGAGTGTAAGGTTTATTATGTAGACGTTGATCCGTTAAAAGAGAAAACCCCGCTTTGGTATATACCTTCTCAGAGCTACTTTAAGGCGGACACTCTTATAGTTCTGCAACAGTTAAACGCTTATCTTGATAATAAACAACTGAACAAGGATATGATAAAGACACGTTATGAGAAAGTGACACAATATCATCAAACACAGCGGCTTGAATGGGCTAAACTTGAAGTACCTAGTGATGAGGGGCGAATTACTCCTGAGTTATTAACATCCTGTATTAAAGAAGTCATTGATGAAGATACCGTTGTCATGAGCGAAACGATTACGAATTTTTCAACGGTAAATAAACATTTGCCTAGAGTAAAGCCAGGGACATACTTCACGATGGGGGCAAGTTCTCTAGGCTGGAATGGGGGAGCTGCAATCGGTGCAAAATTAGCTTCACCGGATAAACTGATTGTTAGCTTATGCGGAGATGGATGCTTTATCTTTAGTAACCCAACCCCCGTCCACTGGATGTCTAGAAAGTATAGTATTCCGTTTTTAACGATTATTTATAACAATGAACAATGGAATGCACCGAAATTTTCAGCATTAGGAGTACATCCAGAAGGAATTGCCAAACAAACGGATCAGTTCTGGACAAAATTTGGACCTTCTTCCGATTTAGCAAAAGTTGCCGAGGCTGCTGGTGGAGCCTATGCACTTACTGTGGATAATCCAAATGATTTGAAAGAAGCTTTACAAAAAGCAGTTCAAGTCGTAAGAGATGGTAGATCAGCCGTGGTAGATGTTCGTATTACAGGGAAATAGTTCAAAAAGACATTTCATAGATTCAAACTCTTTGGATTTCTATTTATTTAAATGTATCTTTTTAATTACTATCTAATCAATCAATATCAATAAGCTACTAGTAGAGGAACATATTAAAAATAAGTTTATAAAAAAATAGGAGGAGTGGCTAACATGCAAAACTATGAAAACTATAACAAGAGCTTTATCAGTGGAGAGTGGACAAAGGGGTTTAGTGAACGTTCGTATGACATTACGAACCCATATGATCATTCAGTGATTGCTTCTGTACCTTTAGCAACAGCACGACAACTAGAAGAAACATTCGAGATTGCAAACAGGGCGCAAAAGGAATGGGCGAAGAGTACGGTTGATGAGCGAAAAGTGGTCCTTCAGCGCGCAGCGGACTATTTAAAAGAAAACCGTGATGAGATTGTAAGCGTGATTAGTCGTGAAACAGGTGGTAGTGTTTTAAAGGGAAATGTAGAGTTACATCTGACACTCGAATTTTTAGAAGAATCGATAAAATATACAGGAGAAGTGAATACGGTTCGGGAAGTACCGGAAGTAAATGGGAAACTAAACCATATTCATCGTTTGCCACTTGGTGTAATCGCTTCCATCTCACCATTTAACTTCCCGATGAATCTTTCTATGAGAACGATCGCTCCTGCTATCGCATTAGGAAATAGTGTCGTACACAAACCGGATATTCAAGTTGGTTTAAGTGGGGGTGTCATCATTGCCAAAGCATTTGAACATGCCGGATTGCCTAAAGGTGTATTAAACATGATGTTGACGGATATCGATGAAATAGGGGATGGCATGCTCGATAACCGCCATTCCAAGCTTATTAGCTTTACAGGTTCCACCGCAGTCGGCCGCCATATTGGGGGCATTGCCGGCAAAAATTTGAAACGAGTGGCACTTGAACTGGGAGGGAATAGCCCGTTTGTCGTTTTATCAGATGCGGATGTGGATCGTGCTGTGGATGCAGCGATCTTCGGGAAGTTTATCCACCAGGGGCAAATTTGTATGATTATCAACCGATTGATCGTTCATAAGGATAAGTATGAAGAGTTTGTACAAAAGTTTGTAGAAAAAGCAAGTGCACTTCCGTATGGTGATACGAGTGATCCGAAAACTGTGATTGGCCCCTTAGCGAATGAAAAACAAATGGAGAAAGCGTTGAAATTTGTGAAAGAAGCTAAGTTAGCGGGGGTGACAGTTGCCTTAGAAGGAAAACAAGTCGGGAATGTTCTTACCCCGTATGTGTTTATGAATGTCGATAATGCCAGCAGTTTAGCACAGAGTGAATTATTCGCTCCGATTGCACCAATCATTAAGGCGGAGTCAGATGAAGAAGCCATTAAATTAGCTAATGATACCGATCACGGGTTAAGTTCAGCGATATTTACAAGTGATTTGGAACGTGGAGAAGAACTTGCATTGCAGGTTGATGCAGGCATGACACATATTAATGACCAAACGGTCAATGATGCTCCTAATATTCCGTTCGGTGGAACGAAAGCTAGTGGATTAGGTCGTTTTGGTAACCCTTGGGTAGTGGATGAATTTACGGTGACAAAATGGGTCTCTGTTCAAACCAAATACCGAGAGTTTCCATTTTAAATAAGTGGTGTAATTCTCATGAGGGTGCTTCACTAAGAGAATTGTACCTATTTTTAACAATGAAATCATAAAAAGTGTTGGAGAGATAAGGGAGGTTATCAAAATTGAAAACAAAGGTAGGAATTATAGGTGCTGGTCCGGCTGGACTTATGCTCTCACATCTACTTCATTTAGAAGGGATTGATTCGATAGTTTTAGAATCTCGATCAAGAGAAGAAATCGAAGGAACTATTCGAGCTGGAGTTCTTGAACAAGGGACTGTGGACCTCATCAATGCAGCAGGACTTGGTGAGCGAATGATGAAGGAAGGAAAGATTCATCATGGAATTGAGCTTCAATACAATGGCCAAAGACACCGAGTGAATATGCATGAACTGACAGAGGGTAAAGAAATTATGGTTTACCCACAGCATGAGGTTATTAAAGATTTGGTTTCTGCACGTTTAGATGCAGGGGGAGAGATATTTTTTAATGTTGAAGGTGTATCTCTTCATGGCATTTCTACTGAATCGCCACAAATATTATTTAGTGACATCGATGGAGAAGCACACGAATTGCACTGTGACTTTATTGCTGGGTGTGATGGATTCCATGGACCGAGTCGTAAAATGATACCTGAACTGTTCCGTCAGGAAAAACAAAAAATTTATCCGTTCGGCTGGTTAGGGATTCTTGCAGAAACTCCGATTGCAAATCCAGAGCTTATATACGCCAATCATGATAGGGGATTTGCATTGTTAAGCACACGAACTCCAGAATTACAACGACATTATATTCAAGTTGATCCGAAAGATGATATTTCTAATTGGTCTGATGACCGAATATGGACAGAATTGAAAACACGTGTAGACACTAATGACGGTTGGAAGTTACCAGATGGTCCTATTGTTCAAAAAAATATCGTTTCTATGCGTAGTTTTGTTTGCGAACCGATGCAATATGGGCGACTATTTATTGCTGGCGATGCTGCACATATTGTTCCTCCAACTGGAGCTAAAGGTTTAAATCTAGCGATGACCGATATTCAAGTTTTGAAACAAGGTATTCTCAGATTTTATCAGTTTGGAGAAAAAGAACTGTTAAATAAATATTCGGAAATAGCTTTACGTCGTATTTGGAAAGCACAGCGGTTTTCATATTGGATGACGACAATGCTTCATACAGATCATAATAAAACATCATTTGAACGAAGTATTCAGCTAAGTGAATTGGATTATGTCACATCTTCTCGGACAGCTTTAAAGAGTCTTGCCGAAAATTATGTTGGTTTACCATTAGAGTGGGAAGGTTCCTCTCTCCTCGTATAGTTAAACGAGGAGGGATGGAAGGAGCGTTAGTAGAAACATTTATCAGTAAGTTGGCTTTATGATAGTTAATGAAAGTCAATAAGTACACATTGTTATATTGCAAAATAAAAAGGTAATTACTAAGATAAAAAAACATTTTTGCGGATCTGAATAAACTATAGTTTTTGTTACATGTTGAATATGTGTGGAATAAACCAGGGCAAGATGAGCAGTTAACAAAAGCAGATTTAGTGTTGGTTTGGTTTTAGATAGTGAAGTTCCCTAGATTTCTTTAACCAATAAGCCCGCGGAGGAGTGCAAGATATATTATGTAGATGGTTGATCCGTTGAAATAGAAAACCCCGCTTTGGTATATCCCATCGGAGAGCTATTTTAAGGCGGATACACTTATTGCTCTGCAACAGTTAAACGGTTATCTAGAAAATTTAAAACTAACAAGGATATGGTCAAGACCCGTTATAAGGAGGTGATGCAATATCATCAAGTGCAGTGAATTGTTGGACTAATCTTAAAGTAGCTAGTGATGAAGGGAGAATTACCCCTGAGTTGTTAGCATTAACATCTTGTATTAAAGAAATCATTGATGAAGAAACGATTATCATGAGTGGGACAATTACCAACTTTTCAATGGTAAATAAACATTTACCTAGAGTAAAGGCAGGTACTTACTTCACAAAGAGGGGCGAGTTCTTTAGGTTGGAATGGGAGGAGCGCAATTGGTGGTATGTGGTGATGGGTGCTTTATCTTTAATAATCCTACCCCCGTTCACTGGATGGCTAGGAGGTATAATACTCCTTTTTTGACTATTATATTTCAGCATTAGGAGTACATCCTAATGGGATTGCCAAACAACAGATCAATTCTGGACGAAATTTGTGCCCTCTTCTGATTTGGCGAAAGTTGCAGAGGCAGCTGGAGGAACCTTTGCTAGAACTATAGATGAGCCAAATGAATTAAAAGAAGTTTTACAAAAAGCCGTCCAAGTTGTAAGAGAAGGTCGATCAGCTGTGTTAGACGTTCGTATTACAGGAGAATAATTCATTTGATAGTTTGACCAAAGCAAGATTATGTGATCATTCGAAAATATAATAGTAGGTTTATTAACTAAAAAGGGGTGCAAAATGAAAAAACAAATATGGAATCGCTTACTTTGTCTTGGTATGATAGGTCTTTTAATTGTTGTTTTGGCAGCTTGTAGTGAAACAGATTCGGTTACAACCAATGAATCAAATAACTTAAATAATACTAATAACACAGAAAACACCGATAGTACAGATAACGACTCTAACAACACTACAACTCCATCAGGAGCGGTGGTCGATTTAACCATCTCTACTTTTATGCCAGGACCTCACCCACAACACACAGAAATTCTTGAACCATTTGTTCAGCAGATAGAAAAAGCAACAGATGGTCGTGTAACTGGCACATTATATACAGCCAATGCTCTAGGTGAAGCTAATGCTCAGTATGATTTAGTTGTTAATGGTGTAGCTGATATGTCAATGTCTTTACACGGTTATACTCCAGGGAAATTCCCTCTTACAGGGGTTACCGAACTACCTTTTATGGGTGAAAATGCAACAGATGCTACTAAAATCTTTTGGGGACTAAATGAGACGTTCCCCGAAATAGCAGAAGAGCACGAAGGTACAAAAATTGGCTGGTTATTTAAAAATGATCCTGCACAAATCTTAACAGTTGATAAGCCTATCCTTTCTCCTGAGGATCTAAAAGGTTTAAAAATAAGAACACCTTCTGCTTCAGCAAATGGAATATTAGAATCATACGGTGCGATCCCAGTTTCAATGCCTATGGGGGATGTATACGAGGGGATGCAAAAAGGTGTAGTTGATGGTGCATTAGCTCCGGCATCTGTTATTACAAACTTCCAACTGGGTGATGTAACAAATTATATTACAAAAGGTAATTTCTATACAAGTAGTATCTTTGTAGTCATCAATCCTAATACATGGTCAGAAATCTCACAAGAAGATCAAACCGCCATTGAAGAGATTATTGGTGAGGGCATGGCAACTAAAGCTGCAGAGCTATATAACGTCGATGCTGACGGTGGTTGGGATACTGCAACAGAAGCGGGGATTGATATTTACGAAATTCCTGAAGAAGATCTTGCTATATGGAAAAAACCATTAGAGCCACTTTACGAAAAATGGATTGAAGAGATGGAAGAAGAAGGATTACCAGGTAAAGAAGTTTATGATGAAGCTGTTCGACTTCGCGACCAAGGAGTGTAATTATTATGTTTATGAGTTTTTTGATTAATTTCGAGAAATTGGTAGGTTTCTTGAACAGTATTTCTTCGAAAGTCTCTGCGACATTATTATTTTTAATGATGATCTTAACGTTTAGTGATGTAACAGGGCGCTTTTTATGGCGACCTGTTACAGGCACTTATGAGTTAACGTATTTGTGGCTAGCGCTAATTGTTTTTTTAAGTCTAGGTTATACACAGCAGAAAAAGGGTCACATATCAGTTGGTGTTTTTATTGATAAACTGTCTGTAAGAGCACAAGCTGTTGTGGATGGTATCACATATATCATTATTCTGGTGCTGTTAGTATTGATGGCTTGGCAAACCTATTCTTACGCCAACCAAGTATCAAGTAGTGTAACTGGAGACCTTAAGCTTCCTGTTAGTATATTTGTACTAGTTTGCGCAGTAGGTATTTTGTTTTATGCTTTGACAGTAATCGTAGATTTTTTGAAAGCTGTACGGAAGGTGGTGCATCCAAATGAGTCCTGAAGTAGTTGGGATTATCGGGATCATTAGTTTATTTGTTCTTATCTTGCTTCGTGTCCAAGTTGGCATTGCCCTGCTTTTAGTTGGCTTTACAGGTTATTTGTATTTATCTGGGACTAATGTTGCTTTAGCACAGTTAGGTATGAGTGCCTTTGGAACAGCTAGTAAGTATAGCATTCCTGTAGTGCGTTAATTTCGACTTTGAAAAAAATAGAGCCCCTCAGTAAGATAAGAGTATAGATACCAAACTAAAACTCAAATCTAAGGAGGAGCTCTTATATGAAGTTTAAAATGCAAGACAAACAAAATCAACTAATTGAAAGAATTTCTGATAAACATCTTGTTGTTGGTGTGGATATAGCACAGCATGTTCATGTTGCACGAGCTGTAAATTTCCGTGGTATTGTCGTCGGTGATCCTCTCACTTTTGAAAATAACGA
>NZ_KZ614146.1:3299555-3465484 GCF_002886185.1 Salipaludibacillus neizhouensis | reverse complement strand
GAAAAAAATGAAATCTATCATGAAACTCGTGGGGAAATTAGCAAGAATATTGGTGGCAATATCTAAAAATCA
Organism: Salipaludibacillus neizhouensis; assembly: GCF_002886185.1. GTDB lineage: Bacteria > Bacillota > Bacilli > Bacillales > Salisediminibacteriaceae > Salipaludibacillus > Salipaludibacillus neizhouensis. The sequence continues at coordinate 3,465,412 of NZ_KZ614146.1, read as the reverse complement.
TGAATCATATTGTTCTCAGAAAGTACAACCATTAGCACCTATAGCAGCTTAATTCTAATCGTAAACTAAGTAAGGCTTTAAAGTAATTAAAAGTAGTTTAATAATTCTTGAATGTTGGCTTATTCGTAGGATTACAGAGAAAGCGCGGAGTACTGGATACCGTTGTACCTAAGGGCACTGACCCGTTTGCGCAGCAAAACCGGCCTCCACCCCTTGGATAGGCATGACGAAGGAATGAAAGGGCAAATGACCCGTTGAGACATGGGAGGGATAGCCTCCAGGGGCGGCGTGGAGATGCGTGCAGTATATTATGGAAATAAATGGAGCTACTATTGACTCCTCTATTCCCGCATGCCTTCATGTAGCCTTTATTATCAAAACTCATTCCATTCATCCGTCATTGTTCTTAGAAGTGGTCTGAAATCCTGCGAATAAGCGAGCATTTGTGAGTAAATAGAATCTAACTGAGGGAGTTTAAGTGTCATGCCAATGTTTATTCTAATGGGGATGTTTCTATCTTATAGTGGTCTGGCTAAGGACTTGTTTAAAGCTGTTGATCACTGGGTCGGACATATCAGAGGGGGCATTGGGATGGCAACGATTGGCGCAGCAGCAATCTTTTCATCCATATCAGGATCAGTCAATGCAACAACAGCAACTCTAGCTAAAGTTGCGCTTCCAGAAATGAAAGACTACAACTATCATCCAGGTTTATCCTCTGGATGTGTAGCGGCAGGCGGAACACTTGGTGTTTTAATCCCTCCTAGTGTTATTCTAATTTTATATGGTGTGTTAACCATGGAACCTGTTGGAACATTGTTAATTGCCGGTTTAATTCCAGGTATAATCCTAGCATTTTTATTTATGCTGACTGTTTATATTCAGGTTAGAAGAAAGCCATCACTTGCACCAAATCAACAAAGCCCTTCATCTTTTCAGATGAAAATAAAATCATTAAGCAAAATCTGGCCTTTTGGTCTTATTTTCTTGCTAAGTATTGGGGGTATCTACTTTGGTTTCTTTACACCGACTGAAGCTGGGGGAGTAGGTGCATTTGGAGCATTGTTATTTTCAATTTTAACAAAACGTCTTGGCTGGAAAGGATTATTTGCTTCTTTAGAAGAGACGATACGTTTAACTTCAATGATTTTCATTATTTTGATAGGTGCAACTTTATTTGGACAATTCTTGGCAATGAGTAGAGTTCCTACGGCAGTAACTTCAATGGTTATCGGTTTAGATGTATCGCCATTTGTTATTATTGGCATCATCTTAGTAATCTATTTTATTTTAGGATTATTTTTGGAAGGCATAGCAATTTTAGTATTGACACTTCCTATTGTTTACCCGCTAATTATTCAGTTAGGATTTGACGGGATATGGTTCGGTATCATTATGATAATGGTATTTAATATGGGGGTAATTACTCCGCCATTAGGAATCAGTGTTTATGTCATAAATGGTGTTAATAAAGACATCCCTATACAAACAATCTTTAGGGGGGTTACTCCAATGCTGATTACTATGATTATCTTTACTATTCTTCTAGTTATTTTCCCTCAAATAGTTATGACTTTGCCTAATTTAATGCGGTGATTTATTCAACTGCAGTTGGTCGTATTATAAATTGGGATTTTAGCCAATATAGTATGTGTTTTATCTCGGGAACTTTAAAGAGTCTTGCTGAAAATTATGTTGGTTTACCATTAGAGTGGGAGGGATCCTCAATCTCTGTGTAATATGTTTTCTCTTGGAATGGGAAGGTATCTTACGGCCAAATTTGAATGTATGAATAAATAAAATGTAAGGGTTATCATAACTACCCTTACATTTTATTTAATAGCAACTTTTATTTACCTAATAATGCGGTTGTTCCTTTTGAGAATTTTTTCTCCGGCGGCCAAGCAGAAAGATCAAAGGGGAAATCAGATCCTGGCACAATGCGGTCTTCACCAACTGTTTTTGCTAAATATTCTAAGCTAGAAGAGTTCCAAAGAACGTTATCATACCAAAAATCTCTTAAATACTCGATTGGTTGTTTGTTTAAATTGTTAGAGACTAGAGGCCATTGTTCATACCCTTTGTTTAATCGGCCAATCTGATAAGGTAAAAACCCACCACCATGTGCTAAAAGTATTTTCACTTTACTGTATTGATCCAACAGACCACTTAATAAAATGTCCGTTGCGCATATAGTTGTTTCCCAAGGAACACCAATTAAATTTGGCATCATCCGCTGTTTTAGACGTGGATCTTCACTTAATAAAGGATGAATAAAAATAATGGCTTCTTGACTGTTAGCTTCCTCCCAAAAGGGAGAAAAATGAGGATTTGACAATAACTGTCCGTTTAATCCAGGTCCAATGATTGCTCCTTTTAACCCTTGTCTCATAGCATCTTTTAGATCGTGTACTGCTTGTGTGGGGTTATTCAGGGAGACGGTTGCTAAAGCGGATAATTGTCCTCTGCTTGATTCGACCCAATTAGCAAGAGAGTTATTGTAAACAGAGCAAAGCTCACTTGTGATTTCAGCAGGGAAGTCATATAAAAATAATTGTGGAATTGGTGAAATAACTGCATGAGTGACACCAGCACTATTCATTTGGTCAAGATATAAGTTTGCATGAATGAACTCGTATTTTAGCTCGAATGCCCATTTGTCATTAATAGACAGAAAGTCTTCTTTAGCAGGGTCCTTATGAATCCATTTTGCCTGTAACGTTTTCTTGTTGTCTTTAATCCAGGTTATGACATCTTCAGGAACGAAATGAGTATGAAAATCATGCATCAATATTCTCTCCCTTTTATTAGTATTAGTTAAATCTTATATAACCTAATCTTTCCGAAATGGTTTTCCCGGCTTCTACTACTCTTTTTATATGAGATGGAATGGAATGGTTATTAACTCGCTGAATGGGCCCGACAATATTAACCGAGGCAATCACCTGGCCAGTATAATCTCTAACGGGGGCTGCAATAGAAACAACGCCTTCGGAAAACTCCTCTCTACTGATCGCGTATCCGTCATTTCGAATCTCTTCAAGGGTTCGAAGAAAGATATCTGGATCAATAATCGTATTTTTTGTGTAAGGTTCCAAGCCTTTTTCAAGTGTTTTTTTAATAATGTATTCATCATTAAAAGCTAACAAGACTTTTCCGGAACTTGTACAGTAAGCAGGATTTCTTCTACCAATATGTGTAAAAGCACGTACATGATGCTTACTTTCATATTTGTGCAGATAAATAACATCAAGCTCATCGAGAATGGCTAAATGAGAGGTCTCTCCAGTTTTTTCTACCAATTGATGTAAGACAGGCATTGCTTCTTTGTGAATTTCAAAATTAGACGTACAGACACTGGCAAGCGACAAAATGGATAGTCCTAACCGGTAACGATTGTTTTCAGGGTTTTTTTCTACAAAACCTTCACTGGCTAGAGTAGACATTAAACGACTGACCGTACTTTTTCCTAATCCCAATGAGTTCGCTAAATCAGTTACCTTTTTTTCGGAGTCATCCATTGAAAAACTTTTTAGAATACGCAAAGCATTTTTCACAGAAGACAAGTTATAATCTTTCTTCTTCGTTTCTACTTCCGACATCGGCACCACTCCTGATTAATATTTGTTGCGTATAGAGGAATATAAGTCTTTTATAGTGTATAAAATTACTATATCACAAGTGGTTAAAAAAGTATGAATAATTTAAATATTATAAAAAATATTATTTTGTTTCGTATAAAAGAACAAACGTGTTTTATAAGGAACAATTATAAGATATTCTTAGTTTAATAAATAGAGAACATTAAATGGAGGGAAAAATATGAAAGCGTTAACTTCAGTAGGTATTGATTGTCAGCACTTTATTAATGGTCAGTATCGGGAATCACTCAGTAAAAAAACATTTGAAAATATTAATCCTGCAAATGAAGATATTTTAGGATCTGTTGCAGAAGGTGGGAAAGAAGATATTGATTTAGCTGTTTCTTCAGCAAGGAGAGCTCTTAAAGGAAGATGGAAAACAATGCCGGTAACGGAACGGTCTAAAATTCTTCGTAAGGTAGGAGATCTTATATTAGAACGAAAAGAAGAATTAGCTCAATTGGAATCACTAGATACTGGAAAGCCAATCTGGTTATCACGTTCAGTTGATATTCCGAGAGCAGCCTATAATTTTCATTTTTTTGCTGATTACATGACTAGTGTCGGGACCGAAGCTTACCAACATGACGATCTAGCAATGAACTATGCAGTACGGAAACCAGTTGGAGTTGTAGGATTAATAAATCCTTGGAATTTACCTTTGCTGTTACTTACTTGGAAGCTTGCACCTTGTTTGGCAGCGGGAAATACGGCTGTCATGAAACCAGCAGAGTGGACGCCGATGACAGCCACTGTCTTAGCAGAAATTTGTAAAGAGGCAGGAATTCCTGATGGTGTAGTTAATGTTGTTCACGGATTTGGACCAAATTCCGCAGGAGCTGCTTTAACAGAACATCCTGATGTTGATGCCATTACATTTACAGGTGAAACAACAACTGGTACAGCAATAATGAAAGCTGCAGCACCTACGTTAAAAAAGCTGTCTTATGAATTAGGCGGGAAAAACCCTAATATCATTTTTGCTGATTCAGATATTGATGAAGTTCTTGATACAACAATCAAATCCAGTTTTATCAACCAAGGTCAAGTTTGCCTTTGTGGCTCAAGGATTTATGTAGAAAGACCTGCCTATGATGAATTTATCGAAAAATTCAAAGCACGAGCAGAAAAACTTGTTGTGGGTGATCCATTCGATGAGAATACGAATACAGGTGCAATGATTGGTAAAGAGCATTACGAGCGGGTTTTGAGTTTTATAGAATTAGCGAAAGAAGAAGGCGGGAATATAATCGTTGGCGGAAAAAGACCAGAAGGCTTTGAAAAAGGTTATTATCTAGAACCTACGATCATTACAGGATTAGACAGGAATGCACGATGTATCCGTGAGGAAATATTCGGACCAGTTGTAACAGTTACACCTTTTGATCTTGAAGATGAAGTCATCGCACAGGTCAATGATTCTGAATATGGTCTAAGTGCTACTATTTGGACGAATGATTTACGTCGAGCACATCGAGTGGCTGATTCTGTCGAGGCAGGAATTATCTGGGTAAATACTTGGTTTCTTAGAGATCTGCGAACTCCGTTTGGTGGGTTAAAACAAAGCGGTATTGGCCGTGAAGGTGGAATGCATAGTTTTGATTTTTACAGTGAACTGAAAAATGTATGTATTAAATATTAAGAAGTAGAAGGAGGATCATTTAATGGATATAACGGAATCTTATGCAAATAGATTACTTATAGCTGAAAAAGAAAGAGTTGGAATAGCAGCTTTAACGGATGAAAATCCGTCTTTTTCAACAACAGATGCCTATGCTGTTCAATTAGAAATAATTAAACAAAAACAACAATCAGGCCAGCAAATTGTCGGTAAAAAAATTGGATTAACATCGGTAGCTATGCAGGAATTGCTGGGAGTCGATGAACCAGATTATGGTCATTTACTCCATGGGATGGTGGTTGAAAACGGAAGCGAAGTTTCCTTTGAACGTGTAATGCAACCAAAAGTAGAAGGCGAAATAGCCTTTGTCTTAAACAAAGAATTAAAAGGACCAAATGTGACAGCATTGGAGGTATTACAAGCAACAGATTACATTTTGCCGGCGCTTGAAATTGTCGACAGTCGTGTGAAAGACTGGAAAATCAAATTACCGGATACGATAGCGGATAACGCATCTAGTGGACTTTATGTTTTAGGGGGTACACCTAAGAGGATTGACAAGATTGATCTTTCACAAGTTGGAATGGTGTTATTAAAAAACGGTGAAGTTGTCAATACGGGAGTCGGGGCAGCTGTTATGGGTCATCCTGCTAATTGTGTGGCATGGCTGGCAAACAAATTGAGTGAATTTGATATCACGCTGAACAAAGGGGAAGTTATACTTTCAGGTGCTCTTTCCGCTGCGGTGAATGCTGAACCCGGAGATGTATTTACGGCAAAAATTGCACACCTGGGTGAAGTGTCTGTTCGTTTTTCTTCATAACACTAACTCGTTTAAGGGTTTGAAAATGCGATCACTTATTGGAAGGGGAATTATATGGAGAAAGTAAAAGTAGCCATCATAGGGACAGGGAACATAGGGACGGACTTAATGCTAAAACTTGAACGTTCTGAAACTCTTCAACTAACAGCCTTAATAGGTATTGATCCAGATTCAGATGGTGTTAAAAGAGCAAAGGAAAGAGGGTACAAAACGTTCACAGATGGATTGGAAGACTTTTTAAAGATGAACGAAAGTCTTGCTGAGATTTTTTTCGATGCAACTTCCGCTAAAGCACATGTACGTCACGCCAAGCTACTTAAGGCGGAAGGGAAGCAAGTTTTAGACTTGACTCCGGCGGCTAGGGGACCGTTTGTCGTACCTACTGTTAACCTTGGGGAGCATTTAGATGCGGAAAACATCAATCTGATTACTTGTGGTGGCCAAGCGACTATACCGATGGTTCACGCGGTTAATAGAGTTTGTTCTGTTGATTATGCTGAGATTGTAGCGACCATCTCCAGTAAGAGTGCCGGGCCTGGAACAAGAGCAAATATTGATGAATTCACGCAAACTACTTCACTTGGAATTGAAAAGGTTGGTGGGGCAAAAAAAGGGAAAGCAATTATTATTTTAAATCCAGCTGAGCCACCTATATTAATGAGAGATACGGTTTACGCATTAGTAGAAGAAGGAGCAATGGATGAAGATAAAGTTAGAGAATCAATCAAAGAAATGGAAGCGTCCGTTCAATCGTACGTTCCAGGATATCATTTACGCACAGAACCAATCATAGAGGGAAATAGAGTGACCGTCTTTATAGAAGTGGAAGGTGCTGGAGACTATTTGCCTAAGTACTCAGGTAACTTGGATATTATGACAGCTGCAGCAGTAAAAGTGGCAGAAGAGTTTGCCAAGAAAAAACTCAACGGTCACCAATAGATAGAATTTTAACTAATACTAGTAGGAAAGGATTTTTCGCTATGACTAAAAGTCGTGACATAACGATTACCGAAGTTGCTTTACGTGATGGTAGTCATGCCATTGGACATCAATATACATTGGAACAAGTAACGGCAGTGAGCAAAGCACTAGATGAAGCAAATGTGCCTTATATTGAAGTTTCTCACGGTGATGGATTGGGAGGTTCGTCTCAGCAATTTGGAACATCATTGACCGATGAAATGAAGTTGATCGAAGCTGCTGTTTCTGTAAGTAAGCAAGCTAAAGTTGCAGTGCTTTTGTTACCAGGTGTCGGAACTATGAAAGACTTAAGGCAAGCGGCAGATATCGGAGCGAAAATGGCAAGAGTGGCGACTCACGTAACAGAAGCCGATGTGTCTCCACAACATATTAACCTGGCAAAAGAGCTTGGAATGGAAACAGTAGGATTCTTGATGATGTCTCACATGGCCCCAGTTGCTAAATTAGTCGAGCAAGCCAAATTAATGGAAAGCTACGGCGCAGACACCGTATATGTTGTTGACTCTGCAGGTGCGTTATTACCTTATGAAGTACGTGAACGTATTAGGGCAATGCGCCAAGAACTAACAGTAAATATTGGTTTTCACGGTCATAATAATCTATCTCTGGCAATGGCTAACACTCTTGTGGCTATTGAAGAAGGTGCTACCAGGATTGACGGAAGCATTCGTTGTTTAGGAGCGGGAGCAGGGAATACACAAACGGAAGTGTTGATTGCTGTTTTGGAAAGAATGGGGCTTAACACAGGGGTCGATTTATATAAAATGATGGATTTGGCTGAAAATATTGTAGCACCAATTCTGAAAAAACCTCAAGAAATTGCTAAAGATAGCCTTGTAATGGGGTACGCAGGTGTATACTCAAGCTTTTTACTTCATGCACAACGTGCGGCTAAACAATTCGATATTGATTCTCGTGATATTTTAATTGAGCTTGGCAAGCGAAAAGTTGTTGGGGGCCAAGAAGACATGATTATTGATGTCGCATCGGAAATTGCTAAAAGACAAAAAATTGTAAACGCATAATGGGAGAGTGAGAAGGTTGAATAAAACAGAGATTGCTAAGTTCTTACTAGATGCAGAGCTTGAAAGACAGGATGTTGTAAAAATAACAGCAAATAAAGTTCCGGATTTAACAGTAGAAGAAGCATATGAGATTCAACAAGAGCTAGTTACCTTAAAGCTTGAACAAGGGCATTCGATTGTTGGACCAAAAATGGGATTAACAAGCAGAGCTAAAATGAAGCAGATGAATGTAGAAGATCCTATTTACGGTTATATTTTTGACAATATGGTTGTTCAAGATGGAACGGCTATTTCATTATCAGATTTTATTCATCCTAAGGTGGAAGCCGAAATTGCGTTTATCCTAGGCAAAGATATTGAAGGTCCCGGCATAACAGGGGCTCAAGTTTTAGCAGCTACAGAACATGTGGTGTCAGCTCTGGAAATAATCGACAGCAGATATGAAAATTTTAACTTCACTTTACCGGATGTTATTGCGGACAATGCTTCATCTTCAAAAGTTGTTTTTGGTAACCTCATTCGAAAGCCCGAAGAGTTAGAACTAGATTTAGTCGGAACAACCTTAACAATTAATGGGGAAATAAGAGATCTAGGTGCAGGTGCAGCAGTAGTCGGTCATCCTGCCAATTCTGTCGCCATGTTAGCAAACATGCTTCATCGAAAAGGTGATAAGCTAAAAGATGGGCAAATCATTCTGACGGGTGGCATTACAGGTGCAGTCCAATTATCAAACGGCGATGTTGTTTCAGCGAAATTAGATGGTTTAGGAGAAGTTTCTTTTTCTGTGAAGGAATAAAAAAGAATACTGTGATCTTTTATGAAACATGAGTGGGATATTACATTATTTTTTCTAAATTTTCTGTAAAAACAATACAAATTTACCGGTAATAGAATATAATTGAACGTATAGCATTTTTGAAGGGAAGGTTTTAATGCCTATTGTAAACGTTAACATTATGGAAGGGCGTCCAAAAGAAAAGATTGAAAAGGTGATTTCCGAAATAACAGCTACAATGTCAAATACATTAGATGTACCAAAGGAAACTGTGAGAGTGATTGTTACCGAAATTCCGAAGACTCATTGGGGAATAGCAGGAGAATCTGTTTCTAAGAGAAATGCCTCTAAATAGTCCAATGATTGAACGAAAAATTAGGAGGTAATATTGCATGACGATTGAATTGGGTGTATTGGCGGCTCACGTACCTAGTATTAGTCATCGAGAGAATGTTCCTGATTTTCAGCAAGAAATGGTGACTAACATGGATGAAATCGGGGAACAAATTGCAGAACTTAAACCTGATGCCATTGTAATTGTTTCGTGTCATTGGATTTCTACATTTCATCATTATGTAGATGTACTGCCAACGCATAAGGGTGTATTAACTGCATTTGAATGTCCGGATATTATTTCAGATGTACCTTATAATTACCCCGGTGATCAGGAGCTTGGAGAAGCAATGGTACGGGCCGGAAAACATGCCCGTCTTCCAGTAATTCCAGTAAAGGATCCAACGTATGTTTGGGATTATGGTACAGTAGTACCTTTAAAGTATTTTATTCCAAAAGAAGACATCCCGGTTGTAAATCTATCTATTACACAGGCAGCCAGTTTGGAAGAAACAATGAAGTGGGGCCAGGCAATTAGAGAAGAGTTAGATAAAACGGATAAGAGAATAGTCTTTGTATTTAGTGGAGCGCTTGCTCATAATCTCGTTCGTGGACGTCATCATATGCCAACGATATCAGAGCAAGCGTTAGATAAACAGTTTATCGATTATGTGATGAATAAAGATATGAAGTCTATCGAAGAAATGCTTCCTCAATATGCGCGGGTAGCGGGTGTAGAGGGCGGTGGACGTCATCTAGCCATGTTGCTTGGTGTTTTAGGAGACGATTATAAGCCATTCTTCCACAGCTACGCTCAATCTTCAGGCAGTGGAAATGCAATTATCACTTTTGAGCGAGAAGGTGCGAAAGAAAAGGTTTAACTATTATATAAATATGGAAGTATTGCTCTCTACCAATTAATATGGTGGAGAGCTTTTGCGTGAACATGAATAGTTTATTTAAAGAATTTAACTGTAATATTACATTTCTCCAAAAAGAGCTAAAATCTTCACCGTAACTTGTGTTAAATTTTGACAATTAATCCATTACACCTGTGATACATTGATGAGAATCGGTGTTTTAAGGATGGTGTTATGTGAAAAGATGTTGTTTATACCTTGTTTGTTCATGGATATTAATAGGAGCGGCTTGTAGCAATTCTGACGAGGTAGTGGTTTCCGAGGATAATAACGAAAATGTGGACAAGCAGCAAAGTGGCAATGTGATTGTTGAAGAAAGTTTAGACGAACCAGTGGAAGAAGATACAGAAGATCAGTCTGAAGAACCGATGGAAGTACTTTTTGAAGCAATCGATATAGAAAGTTATCGTCACGAGAACATTCATTTTGAAGTTAATGGAGAAAAGGAACTTGAACAGAGATCTCCCGAGGATATTATTTTTCCGGAAGTTTACACGGAGGTGGAAGGCGTTCTGACTTTCAGAGGAGGTCCACTACGCGATTCACCTTCTTATGGAACGATAAGTGCTACTGAAATGGAGTTAGAGGAGCAATGGGACTTTACAACTAGTGCTAATCCTGATTGGGGTGGGGGCGCTGGATGGACTGGGCAACCAGCAATTGTAAAGTGGGATAATGAGATTAAGCAACAAATGAATATAAAAGAAAAATTCAAGGAAAAAGATAATTTTGTAGAAGTTATACAAGGCTCGCTTGATGGGCATGTGTATTTTATAGATTTAGAAACAGGAGAACAAACAAGAAATCCTATTGCGATTAAAAATCCGATTAAAGGCTCGTTGTCGATCGACAGTCGAGGCTATCCCCTTTTATATCTCGGGGATGGGATTCCGCAACATGAAAAATTCGGTTTTTATATATTTAGTCTGATAGACAGTAAGTTACTTCATTATATTCCTGGTCGAGATGAATTTGCGTATCGTGATTGGGGAGCTTTTGATGGGTCTGCCTTGATAAATAGACACTCTGACTCATTAGTCGTAGGCGGCGAGAATGGCGTATTTTACAATGTTGCTTTAAACACTGATTTTGATAAAGAGCAAGGAACAATTGCAATCGATCCTGAGATCAGTAACATGCGGTATAAGATTGAAGGAAATGATTATCAAGGAATCGAAAACTCTGTTGCGATTTTCAAAAATATTGCTTATTTTGCTGATAATGGAGGTTCTATAGTATCCATTGATTTAGAGAACAACCATCCGGTATGGGGGCTTCCTTCATTAGATGATACAGACGCATCTATTGTTGTCGATGTGGTAGATGATACTCCACATCTGTACACTGCTTCTGAAGTGGATATTCAAGGTCGAAATGGGAATGCTTATCTGAGAAAAATTCATGGACTGACCGGGGAAGTAATATGGGAAAAGAGCTACCCGGCATTTTATAATCCGGATGTGAATGGAGGCGTGCTAGCAACGCCAGTTTTAGGTAAGGGAAACATGGGAGATTTAATCGTGTTCACGATTGCTCGCCATAGAAGTACTAATGAGGGTATCATGGTGGCATTGGATCGACAGACCGGAGAAGAAAAGTGGAGATGGCATATGGAGCAATATGCTTGGAGTTCGGCTGTAGCCGTCTATGATAAAGCCGGAAACGGATTCCTTGTTCAAGCGGACTCTACGGGGAATGTTCATATTATCGATGGCGATACGGGAAAAGTGCTGACTGCGAAGAATTTCGGTTACAACATAGAAGCCTCGCCGGCCATTTATAATGATAGTATCATCTTTGCAAGCCGAGGTGGACTGATTCATCATGTGAAGATTAAATAGAGAAAGTGAAAGTATTTGAATAGACTGCGAAAACAATAAAAGGAAAGCTACTATGGATTCTTCGTCCATAGTAGCTTTCTATTTTTAATAGAAAAGCGTATAAGTTGACAGCTATCTTTACGCCACGCTTGTCAAGGGAAAACCACCCTCCTTTCGAGTAGCACCTACACGCACTACGTAGGTGCTACTCGGGGTGGCGAAAGATTACGCCGTATTTAATAAAAGACTCTACGCGTTTTTTCTTAGTTAAACGTTCACGTAGTCACGCCATACATGAATAGGGTTCCATCCAAGCAATTGCTTGGCTTTATCACTATTTAATAGTGACTCAAATCCATCAATTGAACCTCTTATTTCTGTTCTTGGAAAGCGATTTTTCATAAGATCGCGACTTTTAATATCCATACTTGTTTCATCAGCGGCCAAGTTAAGAGCTACTGCACCTAGACCATCAACTTCAACAGCTTTGACGCATGCTGTTGCTGCATCTCTTGTATCGATGTAACTCCAAAGAATACGATCTCTTTGTGTAGCATCATGGATAAACGAAGGGAAATTAGCATACATCTCAGGTGAAATCACATTACCTAAGCGGAAGGAAACAACTTGCATACCAGATCGACGATTAATTGCTTCTGCAGTTTGTTCGTTTACAATTTTAGACAACCCGTAACTGTCTTCTGGCAACTGTGGGTGATCTTCATCCATTGGCACATACTTAGGCTCAAGCGGGTTTTTAGCAAAACAAATTCCGTAAGATGATTCACTGGAAGCCAGAACAACTTTTTTAATACCTAACCCTTCTGCGGCTTCTAGGATGTTGTATGTAGACATCACGTTATTTTCAAATGTACGTTCGTTTGAAACAAGGTATGCTTGAGGAATAGCAGCTAAGTGAACAACTGCATCTGCTCCCTGTAAAACACCATAAACTTCACCGAGGTTGGTTAAATCTGTTGTTACTGTCTGACATAAAGGCTCTTCTGGTTTTTTAAAATCCGAGTTAATAACCTCGTACCCTTGTTCAAGAAATTCCTTTACAACCCACTGACCAAGTAGACCGCTCCCACCTGTGACAACTACTTTTTTCATATATATAACACTCCTTGTTTAATTTAAGAATTCTGCACTTATGTTCATTTAACTCTGGCCTTAAATATATATTGAATTGTTAACCTATTTAACTAACAATTCATATGCGGGGAGGATGGATCTAGCTGCATAAATTCAATTTTATTCCCATCAGGATCTTTTACCCAGCATTGATAGTTATGGTCTTTTCCTCTTTGTGGTTCAACATCTAATGTGATGCCTTGTTGTATTAAATGATTGGCAATTTCGTGAATATCATGAACTTCAAGGCAAAGGTGATCCACTCCAATTGCATGATCGATACTTTCTGGTTTTCGAAGTCCACCGTAAAATAACTCAATAAATTGTCCAGGAGCAACTTTGATGTACTCTATCCAAGGATTATTTTGATCATCCTTAATCTCGAAAGCCCTTTCAAAACCAAGTACTTCACAATAGAATTTCAAAGATCTATCCATGTCTTTAACAGTTAACGCTAAATGACCGATTCCTTTGATCATAAATTCGCCTCCTTTTAATACCTGCATCTATTAGTGTATAGAATCATTAGCCTTAATGGTAGTGAAGTGATTTAAATAATCTAATTTAAATGAAGAATGTGTGGCTAAAATATTAAAGTTGCAGTGAAAAGGTATACAGAAATATAATTAGAAGTAGAGTATACTTCTTAAGGAATAGAGGAACAGAAAGAAATACTAGAAACGAAGAGGGCTAGCATAAAGACATGGCTCTCGCACTATCGTGGTCGTTTCATTTATTTAGAGATAAAACGGAGGATTATTATGAACAGAATTTTAGTGGTCGATGATGATGCACATATTCGAAAATTGATGAGGTTATATCTTGAAAATAGTAATTTCTTTGTATTAGAAGCATATGACGGACAAGAAGCTTTGGATCTTTTATCTCATGAGAAAATAGACCTGGCAATTGTTGATGTGATGATGCCTCGTATTGACGGCATCGAGCTCACAGAAGATATTCGACCCTTTCTAACGATCCCGATTCTGATGGTAACTGCAAAAGGGGAATTGCAGGATAAAGTCAGGGGATTTAGCGCCGGGACGGATGATTACTTGGTGAAACCCTTTGACCCGGTAGAGCTAATTCTGAGAGTGAAGGCATTACTAAAGCGATCTAATTCTATATCAAATAATGGCATTAAAGTAGGTTCAGCTACGATAGATATTGAGAAATTAACTGTCCAGTCTCCCGAAGGAACAGTGTCATTAAAAAGAAAGGAATGTGAACTGCTCTCAGAACTGGCAAGTTCACCAGGGAAAATATTTACACGTGCTCAATTAATCGAGAAAATTTGGGGATATGATTACGAAGGTGATGATCGAACCGTTGACGTTCACATCAAACGCCTAAGGAAAAATTTAGGACCAATTACAGATGTTAAAATTACAACTGTAAGAGGGTTAGGATACCGGTTGGAGGAAATATAATTGATTACAAAAAGTCTCTACATACGAACTATCATTACGTTTATTAGTGTCGTGATTATAAGCATTCTTGCCTCCTACTTCATCACTTCCTTGTTTGTAAATGAAGAAGTTATTTTTGATGAGGAAGTCACTAAAATTGCCACCGGTGTAGCTCAGCTTATTGAAATAACGGAACCAGAAAGTATTCCCGAATTGATCGAAACATTGGGAGAGTTTAATTTTGATTTAATGTTAGTCAATGAAGAGGGGGTAACTTATTCGCCAACGGATTTTTCTTTTACAGTGGATAAGGAAACACAAGAGACTTTTTTGAATTCTGAGATGCCTCCAACCATACTCCCGTATATAAAAAAAGAAGCAACGAGAACAGTAGGCATTCCCATTGAGATATCAAATGAGCAACATGCGATGTTTATTCATATGAATTATGAAGAAGAGGTTAATGGATTCAGAAAAATTATCGTTGGCACGTTATTCCTAGTGCTGTTTATCGGAAGCATGTTATTTTTATTTGCTTCCCGATATTTCGTTAATCCGATAAAGAAGCTAACGAATGCAGCAAAGGAAATGGCAACGGGTAATCTCTCGGTTCGATTAAAGAGTAAGAACAAAGATGAAGTAGGTGAATTAATTACAAGCTTCAACTATATGGCATCTGAATTAGAGAAAATTGATAAAATGAGGGATGATTTTGTGAGTAACGTCTCTCATGAAATTCAATCTCCACTGACTTCTATTAAAGGTTTTACGAAGGCTATCCGGGATGAGGTTGTGCCAGTCAAAAATCAAAAAGAATATTTGGATATTATTTATCAAGAAACCGATCGTTTATCCAGATTAAGTGAAAATTTATTACAGCTTGCTTCACTCGATTCTGAATACCATCCATTTCACCCTGTTACATTTAAACTCGATGAGCAAATTAGAAGATCGGTTCTTACGACAGAGCCTCTTTGGAAAAAGAAAGATATTCAAATTCATCTCGACATGGGCCGAAAAGAAGTGACGGGTGATGAAGATTTATTTGAACAAGTATGGGTAAATCTATTAACGAACGCCATTAAATACTCTTCTCAACATAGTATTATTACAATTTCCATGACGGAGAAAGAGAGCGAGACAAAAGTATCTATCACTGACAAAGGAAAGGGAATTCCTAAGGAAGAAATTCCATACCTTTTTGACAGGTTTTATAAGGTAGATAAAGCGAGAACAAGTGTGGAAGGGAATGGCTTAGGATTAGCTATCGTAAAAAGAATTCTATCGATTAACCATTGTTCGATAGATGTAGAGAGTAAGGAAGGTAGAGGATCCACATTTACGGTGACGATTCCAACAAGTGGATAATAGGTTTTAATGACGACTGCTAAACTCTACTAGGGGAAGCAGTCTATTTTTATAGTTTTGTTGTTTTTTTGAAGGTGAATTCAAGATGTTATGCCATTTCTAAAAAAATTACTTTGTTCATATTCAGTTCATATTGACATGTTATCTTTATTAAGTAGCTAAAGTGTTTAAGAACTTAACTATAGGGTGGGGTGTTAGTGGAGAGACAAAAAATAATAAAGGAATTAGAAGATGTTGTTTTGGATATCACCCTTTTCTTAAGACATGAAATTGGCAGCGAGATTAATTGTGAAATAGGGAAAAGTGTAATCAATCTATCTCATAATCAACAAATGATTTTGTTTTTAATTGAGAAAAAAGATATTAAGCACGTAAAAGATCTGGCAAGTTATCTTTCGATCTCTCCAAGTGCAGTGAGTCAAATTATTGCCAAGTTTGAACAACAAGACATTGTGATACGGGAAATCCAGCTTTCGAATCGCCGAACAACATTAATCAAGATAGGTCCAAAAGGAAGAGAAATATTGAACGAAATGGATGCAATTAAGTCCAATGTTTTTGTTAAGTACTTATCAAAAATGGAAGAAGAAGATTTACTTAGTTTTAAAAAAAGCTTTCATAAATTTTTAAATATCATTGTAGAACATAAGGAGGAACATGAGTGAATATCACCAAGTTTTCGATTAAAAGACCAGTCTTTACTGTTGTAACAATGATTTTGTTTTTACTGTTGGGAGCAATCTCGCTAACGAATATTCCGTTGAAATTAATGCCGGATATTGATCCGCCGATAGGCGCTGTTGTGACGAGTTACCCGGATGCGGGACCTGAGGAAGTACTGGATAAAGTTTCTCGCCCGTTGGAAACAAGTTTGGCAACTGTACCTGGTTTAAATAATATTAGTTCCATATCAATGGAAGGTTCTTCTATGACGATTTTGGAATTTTCATGGGCAACGTCGATGGACGATGTGGAAAATGATATAACAAGCTCAATGAGCCAGGCAGTATTACCATCCGATGCGGGTTCACCAACTTTCTTGAAGTTTGATCCGTCTCAGTTACCAATTATTCAACTTTCATTGTCTTCACTTGGTGAGGAAGGAGAGTTTGATGAATTAGCAGATGATTTAAGTATGGAGTTATCAAAGTTAGATGGGATAGCTTCTATCGATATGACAGGACAAGAGGGTGATGAAATTCAAGTACAGCTGGATCAGGACGCATTAGAGGAATTTGGTCTTGATCAATCGAATGTTGTGCAAATGATTCAAGCGCATAATGTAACGTCTCCTGGAGGAATCGTTGAAAGTGGCGATCTGCAATATACGACTCGAGTGCTATTTGAAATGACTAGTACAGAAGATATTGAAAACATTGTCCTCACTGTGGATGCAGAAACAGGAGATGATGTAACCGTAGCAGATGTTGCTTCTGTCGATTTATTAGCAGAAAACTCAGGAGCGATTACGAGAACAAATCAAGAGTCAGCCATTATGATGAGTGTTCAACAGCAATCAGATGGCAACATGGCAGAAATCTCTTCGCAATTTAATGAGGAGTTAGAGTTCCTATTAGAAGATGAAAAATATAGTGATCTTGAAGTAGCAATGCTTTTTGATCAGGGTGACTACGTGGAAGAAGCGATTTCCAGTGTGTCTTCTGCATTAATTCTAGGTGGATTATTTGCGGTCTTAGTACTCTTTGCATTTTTAAGAAGCGTCAAGACACCATTGATCGTAGGACTTGCTATTCCATTCTCAGTGATTGTAACCTTTGTGCTATTGTACTTCGCTGACATGTCATTAAATATTATGACATTAGGTGGTCTGGCATTAGGAATTGGTATGCTTGTAGACAACTCAATTGTTGTTATTGAAAACATATACAGGCACTTATCTATGAGAAAAGACCCTAAAAAAGCTGCATTTGATGGTACGAAAGAAGTCGGTGGTGCAATTACAGCATCTACATTGACGACAATTTCTGTTTTCCTACCTGTTATATTTATTTCAGGAATAGTTGGAAATATTTTTATGGAATTTGCACTTACTGTATCCTTTAGTTTACTAGCATCACTACTAGTAGCATTAACAGTAGTTCCGATGTTGGCTAGTAAGTTTTTAAAAACTCCAACCGAAAATATCGAACAAAAGCGTCAAGACAGTAAGTTTATCAAAACTGTCGGCAGTTCGGTGAAATGGGCTTTAAAGCATCGCTTAGGAGTAATGGGAATAACATTCTTACTTTTAGTTGCCGGAGCGTTTGGTGTTTCGCAAGTAGGAGTCGAGTTTATTCCAGCTACAGATGAAGGATATTTCGAAATTGGTGTTGAAATGGAGAATGGCACACCTCTTGAAGAGACATCTGCTTCAGTTGAAAATATTGAGAATATTTTAGACGAAGAAGATGATATTTTACACTATATGAGTACTGTTGGATCCGGTGGTGGTGAAGCTGCGATATTGGGAGGTTCCAGTTCGAATGAAGCTTCCATATTCATCACGATGGAAGCTTTAGAGGACAGAGACATATCAACAGCGGATTTTGCCGATTCGATTCGCAGAGATGTAGAACGAGCAGCACCGGATGCGGAAGTATCTGTTGAACAGCAGTCGTTAATGGGAAGTGCACCAAATACGATATCGTTTAACGTGTTAGACTCTGATCCAACTCGTTTAGAGGAAGAGTCGAACAAAATACTTGCAGAATTTCAAGATATGAGTGAATTTAATGAAGTTACAAGTGATTTAACAGATACGGTCACGGAAATTCAATTTAATGTTGATGATGCAGCCGCGAGAGAAAATGGTTTTGTACCAGCTCAAATTGCTCAAATGTTAAATGAGAAAATGAATGGTGCAACTGCCACACAAATCGTGACAGAATCAGATGATATTTATGAAGTACACGTTAGGTATGCAGAAGAATTCACTTCGAACATTGAGGACGTAGAAAATTTATTGCTCCGAAATGATGCTGGAGAGTATGTGGCTCTTAATGAAGTGGTTGATGTAGAAGAAGGAGAAGGGCCGATTACGATTAACAGGATTAATCAACAGGCTTCTGTCCAGTTTACACTTAAATACGGAAATGAATATAATCTCGGCGAAATGTCGGATTTGGCAGAGACGACAATTGATGACCTTGACATTCCTACGGAAACTTCTGTAGATTTCACAGGTGATCAGGAATTAGTGGAAGGTGCGATGAGTGACCTGACATTAGCTCTGTTACTGGCTCTTGTGTTTGTCTATTTAGTGCTTGCAGCGCAATTTGAGTCATTTAAATATCCACTTGTCATTATGTTTAGTGTCCCATTAGTAATTATAGGTGTGGCTCTAGGGTTGACATTAACCTTAACTCCATTAAGTGTCATGGCATTTATAGGGCTGATTGTATTGGCTGGAATCGTTGTAAACAATGCGATTGTGTTAGTCGATTACATGAATAAACTGAAAGAATCTGGCATGCGCAGTTACGATGCAATGGTTGAGGCAGTGAAAGATCGTGCTCGTCCGATTCTAATGACATCCATTACTACAATACTTGGACTTGTGCCTTTAGCATTAGGACTTGGAGAAGGTTCAGAAATTCAACAGCCAATGGCAATAACAGTTATCGGTGGTTTAATAAGCTCAACTTTCTTAACATTGTTATTTATTCCAGTTGTCTACAGTTTCTTTGATAAAGAAACTCGAAACTTGAATAAAAAGTATGTCACTCCTGATGGTCAATTAATTCCGGCATATTTAATTGATGACAGAAGTAATAAACAAAAAGAATTAGAACAACAAAAATATGCTTTACCGTCAGAAAGTTATCAAGATGAAGAACAAGATGTGTCTGATTACTATCGAGAATTACCTGAGAAAGAATATGAGTATGATGTAGAAGAGCAAAATATAGAGATAGAGTTAGACGAAGAAGAGAAAGAACCATTATTAAACGAGGAACAAGAAACGCAACAACCTCGTAACAAGAAAGATGATAGTAGAAGAGAAGAGTTACTAGATTTACTAGAAGGTGTCATTGAAAGAGAACGAAAAAAGAAGGATGAAGAATAGGATAGGACAAAGATAATAGCTGAAAAGGCAATGGAGAGAAATCTCCATTGCCTTTTTTTGGTGCCTAGGCACGTGTGTATATAGGGTTAAAGTTCTGAGTCAAGAAGGCGAGAGGTCGGGAGTTAGTACTCCTACTCGATTGTTTAATGATCTAGTTTTTAACTACTTGAGGCTCGGCAGCACTCTTAGTAAAGAACTGAGGGAGATGCTCTTTATGAGCTTCAAGCATTTCATCTAAAATAACTTTGGCTACAGTGTCGGAAGGAACGAGTGGATTAATTGTCATGGCAAGAAGGGCTTTATCGTAGTCTCCTGAAACTGCTGCTTCTGCAGCTACTCTCTCAAAAGACTTTATTTGCTGAACAAGTCCCCGAACAGATACTGGAAGATCGCCAATAGCAATTGGCTTCGGACCATTTTTTGTAATAATAGAACTTATTTCAACGGCAGAATCATCGGAAATGCTTCCAATTGCTCCTTTGTTTAAAGTATTGACAGGCTGAACGTCTCCACGGTCATTATAAATTGAATCGATTAGATTACATGCAGCATCGCTATAGTATGCGCCGCCTCGTTGTTCAAGTTGCTCTGGCTTTTTGCTTAAGTTAACATCTTTATAAAGTTCAAATAACTCGGTTTCAAGCTTTTGTACAACTTCAGCTCTCGTTCCTTTTTCACTTGCTTCTTTTGTCTCTTCTGCAAGCATTTCATCTGTTTTATAGTAATAACGGTGGTACGGGCATGGGAGGATGTTCAGGGCTTTCAAAAATCCTGGTTCCCAGCCTAAATCAGAGATATTTTGCATTGTAATGGACGAATCTCCTGAAGTTATTTTCTCAATAACTGTTTCTGTGACACTTTTTCCATCTAAATAAATATTGAGACCATAGATCATATGATTCAAGCCAGCAAAATCGACCTCTACTCTTTCAGGTTCAACGTCTAATGCTTTTGCAATACCCATTTTCATACCGACGGGCACGTTACATAATCCAACAACCTTTTTCCAGTTTGAATGGCGGAAGATCGCTTCTGTAACCATTCCTGCAGGATTGGTAAAGTTGATTAACCAAGCATCAGGGCAATGTGTTTCCATATCCTTGACGATATCTAAAATAACTGGAATTGTACGTAAACCTTTAAAAAGACCACCTGGCCCATTTGTTTCTTGTCCGATCACACCGTGTTTTAAAGGAATACGCTCATCTTTTGCACGAGCTTGAAGCAAGCCTACACGGAACTGAGTAGTAACAAAGTCTGCATCTATCAAAGCTTCTTGCCTGTTTAGTGTTAAATGAATTTCCATAGGAACGCCTGCTTCTTTAACCATGCGTTTTGCGAGAGCACCTACGATGTTTAACTTTTCTTCCCCTTCAGGAATATCTACAAGCCAAAGCTCACGAACGGGTAGTGAGTCATATCGCTTAATAAATCCTTCAATAAGCTCTGGAGTATAACTAGATCCTCCGCCAATTGTTACAATTTTAACGCTGTTATTTTCAGTCATTTTAAAAACCCCTTCTTTTTTATAATTTACTTTTCTATCATAAGTACAAAATCATTTGTATAATAGATAATAGCGGAAAGAATACGTGGATAAAGGACGTTGACTGTTATGTTTACTACGAAACAACTTGCAAGATTTTCTGAATTGGATGCCCAGTTGTATCAATTTATTTTGGCGAATAGTGAAAAAGTCACGCTTATGAGAATACGTGAACTGGCTGAATCTACTCACGTTTCCCCTACGACCATTGTGCGATTCTGTAGAAAACTTGACTGCGATGGGTTTTCTGAATTTAAAACAAAGTTGAAGATATATTTATCAAAGAAGGAAACGAACTTTATTCATAACTCCTATGAGACGATGAATGAATTTCTTGAGCGTACATTGAAGACAGATTACCAAAGCCAGATTCAGGATATTGCAAATCTTATTGCTAAATCTGAACACTTAATTTTTCTTGGAACAGGTAGTTCAGGGATACTGGCAGAATACGGGGCACGGTATTTTTCGAGTTTAGAGAAATTCTCACTAGCAATCAATGACCCATTCTTTCCAGTGCATGGAAAATACATGAAAAACAGTATTGTAATTGTGTTATCCGTTTCGGGAGAGACTCCTCATATTATTTCACAGCTTCACCGATTACGTGAGGAGGGAGCGGTGATCGTTAGTATAACGAATACGAAAACGTGTACTGTCGCACAATTGTCTGATTACCCTCTTCCGTATTATATAAATACTGAGTTCATTGAAAAAGCGAATATTACAACACAACTACCTGTTCTTTATTTAATTGAAACCTTGGGGAAAGCAACATACGAATCATTGCATAATTTATAATCGTGAACTACTCTTTTTCAAGGTGCTTTTGACGAAAAAAAGCAAATGCACCAACTAATCCAGCATATTCTTAAAGTAACAAGTATCTGCTTCGACATGAAACACTTGATCAATCTAATGAAGGTGTCGTTCTAATTCACCGCTATTATCAAAAGCCAAATAACTATTCATTCTCTTGACACTCACCTCCTTGAAAATACTTTTGTATTGATATCATTGGCATCGCTTAATAGTGAATAAGATACTAAGGAAAACAATATTAATGGTGTGATTACTTTGTGATACCTTTAGTATTTCTTATTTGCAGAAATCGGTAAAGGGGTATGTGATGTTTAGTTAAAAAAGGGATGAAAAGAAACGTGTTCCTTAATAGGAACACGTTGTTTCATCGCTTGCTCTCAAACAAATAGGTTGTCCAAAAAGGTTCAAAAAACCTTTTTGGACAACCTATAACATTATCCCGCATAAACTCTGCTCGGATTTAAAGAGTATACTCAATCTCATACTTACTCATTATTTCCGTCATCCATGCACTGTATTGTGTGCTAAATTGCTCTTCCAATAAAGCAGCATAAACATCGTCTTTAACATCGCTGTATTCGACTGTTTTTTCTTCTACATAATCTGTCATCTTAATGATATGAAAACCAAATTCAGTTTCAACAGGCTCGCTGATATCGCCTGTTTCCATTTCAAACGCAACATCATCAAATTCCGTTACCATGGCGCCTCTCGCAAAGTAACCTAGTTCTCCACCAGAATCTGCGTTAGATGTATCTGTTGAATATTCAGCTGCTAGCTCACTAAAGTCTTCTCCATCCTCAATTTTTTTCGCAACTTCTTCCGCCGTTTCTAAATCTTCTACTAGAATATGACTTGCTTGTACTTGTTCTTGCACATCAAACAGTGCCCGGTTTTCTTCAAAATAAGTTTTGAGTTCTTCATCGGTAAAATCAACCCATTCAGCAACCAGCTTTTCACTTTTTAAATATTGACTAATTTCTTCTTCGAACGAATCCATTGATAATCCGCTAGTTTCAAGTGTTGTCGCGAATGCTTCTTCGCCACCATATTGTTCGATGTAAGTAGTTAGTTCCGTTTCAATTTCCTCGTCAGTAACAATTACTTCATTTGCATCTGCCTCTTTTTCGATGAGACGACTTGTGACCAACGTTTCTGCAGCTTGGGTACCATAAGAATCCATTAAGAACTCCGTAAGTTCATCTTTCGTTATCTTTTCCCCGTCTACCGATGCTACGACATTTTGTTGATTCATAAAAACTAGCAAAGATCCAATGGTGATAATGAGTAGTAATGACCCTAAACCAAGTAACTTTTTATTTGTTGACGACATCTCAAAACTCCTTTTTAATAGTACTTTTTTTATATTAGCCTGTTTTCGTAAGCTTTGTTGATTATATGGAATCCTCTAAGCAATGCAGCGTGTGTAGCCATTGCACATACCTATTTGAACAAACTCTTTTTAACAGATAAGAAAGTATAAAATGACAGCTATCTTTAAGCCACAAGTATCAAGGGAAACCCACCTCCTTTCGAGTAGCACCTACACGCACTACGTAGGTGCTACTCGGGGGTGGCGAAAGATCACGCTGTATTTAATAAAACACGCTTAGCGTTTTTCTTAGTTAATTTTTATCTCATCATCTACCTGATTACTCGTTAAGGTGAGCTTGACCGTTTGTTCTGTTTGATCGCGGAGGATAGTTATACTGATTTCATCCCCTATCGAATACGCACTATACAAACTTTTTCTTAAATCAGCAGAATTTGATATAGCTTCGCCTTCAATGGAAAGAATGATATCTTCTACTGCAAGACCCGCTGTTTGAGCTGCAGAACCCTCTTCGACGGCAGTTATTAATACGCCCTCTTCCACTTCAAGCCCACGTTCTTCTATATAAAAGGGGGGAATTTCAGCTACATCAGTTAAACCAATTCCTAAGTAAGGGCGAGCGATCGAACCGTTTGCGATTAACTCTTCGATAATTGGCTGCACTTCATCACTAGGTATAGCAAAACCTAAACCTTCTATGCCGCTGTCGGTTATTTTCAAGCTATTTATGCCGATCAACTCACCTGTACTATTTATAAGTGCTCCACCACTGTTACCTGGATTAATGGCTGCATCCGTTTGAACTACTGATAAATCCCATGCCCCAGCGGATGTATCAATTTCAAGCGAACGATCGATCGCACTGATAATTCCTTGTGTGACTGTTTTAGAAAGTTCCAACCCTAGTGGATTTCCGATAGCTAATACTTCTTCGCCAACTCGTAACGCAGAAGAATCACCGAACTTCATGGCAATGTCATCTTCAGAGGATTCGACTTGAACAACACTTAAATCGGTTAACGTGTCTGAACCAACTACTTCGCCAATTCTCGTCTCACCATTTTCAAGAGAAACTTCAATCTCATTTGCGCCTTCGGTAACATGGTTATTCGTAACAATATATGTGTAATCTTCGTTTGTATCGATAATGACACCGGAACCAGTTCCGGCTGCTATGCCTTCTTCCGACTGCGCTGTTTGACCAGTAGGTGTTTGCCAAGATTCTTGCTGGATATTAACGATTCCTACGATTGACTTTGAAGCACTTTCGATGACATCTTCAATTATCAAGGCGTCTCCTGACATACTAGATAGTTCTGTTGCTTCTAATGACTGTTCTGCTGTTTCATTGGTGGAATCCGGGTTTTCTTCTGCTGTAACAGGGCCGACAATCTCCGTTTGAAACAAAATTAATACTGCTATTGTTGCTCCAATAAAACCACTTCCTGTAGGGAAAATATAGGTACGAAGCCATCCAGCTGATTTTTGTTTTTTCTCAGGGACTACTAAGGTCTCAATCGTTTCCCTCTCTGACGGATTTGATTTTTCCGTTTCTTCATCTTTATACTCATCATAGTTACTCATATATAAAATCCCCTTTCTTTTTTCAATGCATTTCTTAACTGATTCTAATAATAGACTTCGATTATGTCGGCTAGATGTCGGAAATCTCAAAAAGTGTGAAAAAGTAAATTTTCCATTTTTACTAAAAGACTCTGTTAAAAAATGAATGACGATATTGAAAAATCATCATAACAGAGGCAAATAAAAAAAGTTTAGCAGCGCAACTGTCATTACGCGACTAAACTTTATTAACGCAAATTACTTTTCTTCACCTGATGCAATTGGTAGGGATAATGTGAATACAGTACCCTCATCACCACTCGAAGTCAGTGTCAGGTTACCGCCAAGCCCCTCAGCAAGCATTCGACTCAAGGCCAAACCAAGTCCAAGTCCTCTTGTCTGATACTTTTTCCCTTCACCTCGGAAGAAGCGCTCAAAAATTAACTCCTGTTCATTAGAGGGTATTCCGATCCCTTCATCTGAAACTTGCACAAATACATTCTTGTCACGGACAAAAACATGAATAAACATTGTTCCATGATTCTTTCCAGACATCGCTTGTTCACCATTATTCATTAAATTTGTTAGGATTTGCTGGAAACGCACGATATCAAGATCAACCTCGACATCCAATACCTCTTCAGAAATGTCGAGTCTTACTTCACACTGTGTACGATTTACCCGCCATTGATTAACGGCATCTTTGATTTCATCGGCGATAAGCAGCGGCTCTTTCCTCATCGGAATAGCATCGACGGCTAAAGAATTGAAAACGAGTAAATCCTCGACCATTGTTTGTAGTTTTTCCGTTTCCTTTAATGAATACTTCACAAAAGATTTCGCTTCCTCTCCTTGAACAACGCCCTGGTCAAGTGCTTGCAACAACCCGCTAATCGAGGTGACGGGTGTTTTTAATTCATGTGTCACGCCGGCTAGCAGTGCCGTCCTCGTTTCTTCCAACTGTTCAAGACGATTGGCCATCTCATTAAAGGATTCCACTAAATCATAGACTTCTTCCTCTTTAATAGATTCTGGAGTGAGTGCCATTTTTTGATACGTACCTTCTTTAATTTTGCGAGCACCATTTGAGACATATTTAATCGGTGTAACTAATCGGCGTAATTGAAAGTAGATTGCCGCCCATCCAAGAACCGCCATACTTAAAAGCATCATGGTGAGTTGGCGATATTCTTGTTGGACAGAAGTGACAAACTCTTCTTTTTGTAAAACAAGCACCCAGCCAAAAAGAACGTCTTGATCTTCAATAGGGGCCTTCACGACATAGAAACGGTCTCCTTCGTTCGTTAAATCAACAACTTGAACATCCTCTTCGCTATCCAATATCGTCGTAGGGAATCTTCGAATGGAGAGACCACCTTGACGGTTATATGGAGAAAGCGTGTAACCTCCTGGATCCACAACAAAAATCTCTGTTTCTTCTCGAAATTGAGGATTAATTTCTGGAGTGTCCTCCAGGGTTGTCTCATCTTCTTGTAAATTAACAACTTGTGCTGCGGTTTGTTCTGCAATAAACCGTGTTAAATCAATCCGGTTTTCTATAGTAGTGTGGCGAATCCAAAGAGCAGAAATAATCCCGATTACAATAAGTCCGACAACAAGGGTCATTAAATAACGTCTTGTCCAATGTTGGAGCAGTGGGATACGTTTATTTTTTCGTGTAGACACGGAACTGATACCCCATTCCCCTTACTGTCGTTAGTTCACCTTCGTCATCTGACCAATCTTTCAATGCTTGCCGGATCCGCTTGACGGATAAATCAACAGCTCGATCTGTGCCTTCGTAGTCCTGACCCCAAACATTTTCTAAAAGTTGCTCGCGCGTCAATGTTTGGTTTGGATTTCTTGCCAAATAAAGAAGAAGCTTAAAATCTCTTGGAAGGATGGCCACAATATTTCCTCCAATACGAACGTCTCTAGTGGATTCGTTTATCGTGAGTTCTCCGTAGGTAAAGGTAGAATTATCTCTTTCTTCCGACGGGGTAGTTACACGCCTAAGGACGGCATGAACTCGAGCGACAACTTCATCGGCAATAAAAGGTTTCGTGATGTAATCATCAGCGCCACTGTTCAATCCTGTTAGTCGGTGCTGCACGTCACCGAGAGCAGTCAGCATTAAAATAGGGCACTGACTTTCTTCACGAACTTCATGAAGGACGCTCCAACCATCTCGGTCAGGAAGCATCACATCCAGTAAGATTAAATCTGGGTGATGATCATAATAGGCATCGATTCCCTCGTTTCCGCTGAATGCTTGAATAACATGCCAACCTTCTCGCTGTAAAAAAACGCGCAGAACATGGTTAATGGCTTCTTCGTCTTCAATTACTAATATGGTCGTCATTGATATTTATCCCCTTAGTTTTTTTGACGCTATGCGTTTTTCTTAAATTATTTTTCTAATGTTATCTGGTTTCATGGATGTTGCTGCTTTTCTTCATGATACATGAAGAGGAATAAAAAATACTAGTGGTTTCCTTTTGGTTCTTCGAGTATCTCTAGAACACAAGGATTTAAAGAAACTAAGAAAATTTCAATTGGATAATAGCATTGGTAGGATTTTACCAATAAACCGGGATTTATAACAAATTTTAGTTAAAGCGTCGTCATTTACATTTATTTGTAAATTAATCATTGACTAAGATGCGGTACTAAAGTATTGTTGATCTTGTCGATTTAAAACAATAAAAGGAATATTAAAAGGAAATTTAGGGACGGGGGACAACAGGATGAGACAGAAGTTATGGGGAGATCGCTCGATTGGCGGCAAATACACGGCAGTGTTTGCGGTAGTTATGTTGACGTTTATATCGTCTTTAATGATTACGTATTGGCTATTGTCAGATACGAGTGAGTCTATTCAAGATACACGGGAAAAGAACGATATGGTTATTGACGTTTCGGAATTAATGTCACTTTATCAAGCAAAATATTTGAATATTCCTGAGTACATAATTACGGAACAGGATGAAAATTTAGTTACATACCTTGCTTTAAGTGAAGAGTTCGTTGAAACAGCGAAACTTCTTCGGGAAAATCTAGACAACGATGAACAGATTGATATGTTTCATCAAATTATTGAAAATAATCATGCACTGGATGAGTATTACTTTAGTGAGATTGTTCCGAATGTGCAACAAATTAATACAGAAACTTTTACAGAATTACAAGCAACTGCAAATACTCTGAAAGAAGAGACTATTGATCTGGGAGAAGGTTTAATGGGTGAAGCAGTTACCTCGAATACCACTTCAATTGAGCACGCTCAAAGTAATATAGGCCGTACAATTTTAATTTTAATTATTTCAGTTCTCGTTTCCATTGTGATATCAACGACACTAATCTACTTTATTAGCCGGAATATTAGACACAGAATGGCACGCGTCGTTGAAACTAGTGACCAAATTGCTAGAGGGAATTTAAATGTTTCGAAGTTGGATGCTCACAGCAAAGATGAAATTGGTCTTTTATCTAAGTCGATTAACGAAATGGGCGTTAGTTTAAAGAAAATGATTGTAGAAGTTTCGACACTAGCAAACTCTGTGGATGGCCAAGTGCAAACTTTTACTTCGACATCAGGTGAAGTAAAAGAAGGCAGTGAGCAAATAGCACTTACGATTGAAGAACTGGCATCGGGTGCGACCAATCAAGCAAACGAGGCATCTGTCATTTCAGAACGCACTCAGTCTCTTAACAAAGAAATTATTCATGCCAATGAGATTGGGGAGAGACTCGCAACGTTTTCCGAGGAAGTCTATACTGTCTCCTTAGATGGAGATTTACAGATGAAGGATTCTTTAGAACAAATGACAAGGATTAATGATATGGTCGAACAATCAGTAAATAAAATAAATAATCTTGAGCAACAAACAACATCAATATCAAAAATTGTCAGTGTAATTAGTTCCATAGCTGACCAAACGAATCTTCTTGCTCTCAATGCTTCAATTGAAGCTGCTAGAGCCGGAGAGGCAGGGAAAGGTTTTGCTGTTGTCGCTGATGAAGTTCGTAAATTGGCAGAAGAGGTAACAACATCGGTAGGAAGTATTAAAGAGATAGTCGATACAATTAAAGAAGATACAGCGGAGATGGTTTTCGATTTGACTTCTGGCTTCCAGGAAGTAAACAAAGGGAAAGATCAAATTGAGACTTCCGGAAAGTACTTCTCAGATATTAAAGAAAAGGTATCTAACATGGTTGAACGAGTGAATGATATTTCTGCTGCTCTTTCTTCTTTTAATGAGACAAGTGAAGAAATTAGCAATTCTGTTGAGCATATTGCTGCTATTTCAGAAGAATCAGCTGCCGGATCCGAAGAGATATCTGCTTCAGTAATTGAACAGCAGAATGCTATAAATAAAGTCTCCTCGGGTGCAAGTGAACTCTCGAAAATGGTGGAAAGAATGAATGGTGTTATAAGCCACTTCCAAATAGATGAGCAGCAACGTGAGGTTACGGACACCAAAGAGCCAACAGAAAAAAGAGGGTGGAGGAAATTAAATGCGAGAAAGAAAATATAAATATACGTTCTTTATCAGGATGTTGTCATTGAGTATGTTATTCGTATTGAGTGCATGTAGTTCGCAGAATCCTCAATCCGAATCTGCCGAAGCATCAGAGGGAAAACTTCTGACAAATCCAGAAGATGTTTATGTAGGTTTTGCGATCGATACGTTACGAGAGGAAAGATGGTATCGAGACAAGGAAGCATTAGAGAAAGCAGTAGAAGAGTTAGGTGGATCAGTAAAAACTTTGGCTGCCAATGGAAATCAGGAAGTACAAATTCAGCAAGCACAACTATTGATAAATGAAGGAGTGGATGTACTTGTAGTCGTACCAACTGATTCAGAAGGGGCAAGTGAAATTGTGAATTTGGCCCATGATGCTGGGATAAAAGTCATTTCTTATGACCGTCTTATTACAGGTGCTGATCTTGACTACTATTTATCGTTTGATAATGTAAAAGTCGGTGAATTGCAGGCACAGGAAATTCTTAATCAGACAGAGGAAGGGAATTTTGCTTATGTAGGGGGAGCTGAATCGGATAACAATGCATTATTATTTCGAGAAGGTGCTATGAATGTGCTAAAGCCTTATCTTGATTCAGGGGCGGTGAACCTTGTTTACGACAGCTATACTCCTGGTTGGGATCCAGATGCAGCTCGCGATCAGCTAACTACTTTTTTGGATAGTAGTAATAGTCAACTTGATGCGGTTATTGCGGCAAATGATGGTACTGCTGGTGGGGTTGTTGAAGCTATTGGTAATCAAGTAGGAGAGATTGCAATATCCGGTCAAGATGCTGAACTTGATGGTGTTCAACGAATTGTTGAGGGCACACAAACTATGACAGTGTATAAATCAATTGATTTGATTGCCAATAGAGCTGCTGAACTGGCGATGCAGATTGCTGCCGGTGAAGAAATTGGGACAGATTCACTAACTGACAACGGTCAAATCGAGGTTCCTTCTATTTTATTAGATCCGATTGCTGTTACGTCAGATAACATTGAAGACACAATAATTAAAGAAGGTCACTTAACAGAATCAGAGATTTACGACACCGAATAATTTATCTTTAAACTGAACAAAGCCTTTCAATTAGTTGGAAATTAACTTTTGAGAGGCTTTGTTCATCTATTTAAGACGATGTTTCTCTCATATAACGTTTACATTTTATCGAAAAAAGACTATAATTTTACTTAATACCTATTACCTATAATTCGATAAACTTCGATAATGGCAAACTTATTGAAAAATAAGGACGCAAAGCTTCGGGTCTAAGGCTTTATAAAAGCTATGACAGCCGGGTTACCGAAAAGAGTTGGACTCTCTTGAAAATGAGTAGCCTTATTTTCATACCCCACCATTCTTTTTGGTGGGGTTTTTGTGTTCCATAAATAAGTACTTAAATACTATATAATTTAGTTGCTCTGAGTAATGAATGACGTTAACTAGTATTTTACTTAAGGAGGGAATTTCAGCATGAATCTTACTAAAAAAAGAGAAGTACAATCACTTAAATCTAGAATCATCTACTATGATCAAAGCTCCGAAATTTTGTCTGGAAGTTTAAGAGGGAAAATTTCTGAAGAAATTATTGCCCTTACATTAAAACAACAGAAGGACACTAAAGAAGATTGGATTTTCTTTTCGTTTGATAATGACGATAAATATTCACTGAATTTACTATTAGAAAAAATACATGAACTTAAAAGGAAAGAAGACTGTCATATTTTACTTATAAGTAAAAATCCTCTTCATAAACAGTTACTTACTACTTTATCATTTCCAGTAAGCGGGTTAGTTTCATTACCTTATTTAAAGGATAATTATTCAAAAGTGTTGCAAACTTTATTAAATACAGGAATTTTTTTAGAGGCGGACTTTCATAAAGATATCGTGAATGAGATAGATCATATTAAATACAAAAGTATGCCCATTAAACAGCTTGTTCTTATTAAAGATAAGGTTGACCTGCAATTATCAAAGAATGAGCAAATTGTTCTACAATTGATCCTTGATGGCAAAAATAATAAAAATATCGCTGAAAAACTTTATTTTGCTGAGTCAACGATTAGTACCATTGTATGTCGACTTATTAAAAAAACTTGTGCAAGAGACCGCACAGATGCACTGGTAAAAGCGATTAAGTGCGGGTGGGTTGAAGGACAACGGTAACGAAGTTATAAAGAGTTCGCTTCCATAACTTATTTATTAATTCAATAACGTGAATCCCGAAAAGTGGCCTCTCCGACTCGAATGCCCGATAGAATAGCACTCTCGATTCTCGTTCGGCCACTAGTATCATTTTTTGTTAAAAAACTGTCGCCTGCAATGAAGATCGGGTAATTTTCCAGTTTTAAGAAAGGTTCTCTGTAAACGTGTGTTGCTTCCGCGTAGCGCCAACGTTTTAATTGATAGGCTGATAGATTATTAGATTCAATAAGGTCTGGCGAGAGAATAGCTACTATTTCGTTAAGCACCTCGTCATCTTTTAGGGCAAAGTGATCTCTACTCCAATCACCGTTCATATAGACAGATAAGATTGGCGAGTGGGATATTCCTTTTTGATCGTTTGCTACGATTTTATCGACACCAGCAGGTACGTGATCAGAAATTATACCATTCTCACCTATAGAAACAGGTTTCTTTAGTGTGAGTAATCCGACGAAGCAAGGTTTAAATTTTGAAGCAGCAAGGGAATTCTTATCTTGATTTGTTAAGTGAATTGGCGATTTTTCTAGCAATTCTAATGCTTGAGGAACAGGTGCTGTTAATACAACAGCATCACTGGTGTATTTTTTTCCTGTGTTAGTCGATAGAATTAGTTCCGTGTCTTTAGCTTCTATATGATCGACACGTTCCTGAAGAGTGACAGGCAGATTTTGAGCGATTTTTTTAATGAACGAGTTCATCCCTTCCATACCTGAATATCTTGGGTAATCGTCTCCAAACCATCGTTTGATCCACTTCTTCTCAAACCATTCTTCCGTTAGCTTTTCGAGTTCTACCGAACGGACAGTGAAAAATTGGGCACCGTGATCTGCTCGTCCTTCTCCTATACGTCTTGTAGCCATACGACCGCCAATACTTCTGCTTTTTTCTATAATTGTTACTGTTTCTCCTTTTTCAATAAGAGTTTTAGCTGCAAAAACACCAGCAAGTCCCCCGCCAATGACAGTAATATTCATAAAAAATCCCCTCTCATTATCTTTCTCACTCTTCCAAAACAACAGTTTCTAAAAAACTTCCACCCTGAACTGTCCTATTATCGATTTATTATACTAGATTGAAAAAAAGGTGACAACGAAACGCGTTCGGTATCTGCAAGGTAAGAGAAGTTGCTCATTGAAAGAAAATTCTTTAGTATGTAAATGAATAAGAACGATTATTTCAATTGTAGAATGTTGAAAATCAGGGAGGCAGTGATGATGAATAATATACCGGAGCGGAGAACAGAACGCCGTTTTAAAATTGCTCACCGCGAGGCGTGGATCGGGGTTATACTTGCACTGGTAAATATTCTATGGTGGTATGGTTTTGCTTACACAATGGGATCGAAAGTCCCCGAGGAATATACATACGTATTTGGATTTCCGGCTTGGTTTTTTTGGAGCTGTATTGTCGGTTTTATTGTGATGGTTATCCTTGTTTTTATCGTTGTCAAATTTGTACTTGTTGACATGTCATTGGAAGATGAAGATGACATGGGGAATGGAGGGCATTCATCATGAATTGGGATGTGTTATTGCCTTTAATTCTATTTTTAGTAGTTATTTTTCTTATAGGGGTTTGGTCCAACCGGAGAATGGCTAAATCCACTTCTTTTTTAAGTGATTATTTTCTTGGAGGCCGGGAACTTGGCGGGCTCGTTCTAGCGATGACAATGGTCGCTACGTATGGAAGTGCTTCAAGCTTTCTTGGGGGACCAGGAGCTGCGTATACGATTGGTTTAGGATGGGTCTTACTTGCAATGACACAAGTTGCGACGGGTTATTTTGTCCTGCTAATATTAGGGAAGAAGTTCGCAATTGTTGCTCGCAGGTATAAAGCAATTACATTGATTGACTTTTTAAGAGAACGATATAAAAGCACGATTGTTGTATTGGTTTCTGCGCTTAGTATCATTGTTTTTTTATTCGCTGCAATGGCAGCGCAATGGATTGGTGGGGCCTACTTAATTCAGTCCTTAACAGGATTAACGTATGAAACAGCTTTATTCGTGTTTGCCATTGCTGTGTTAATCTACGTAATTATTGGCGGATTCCGTGCAGTAGCATTTACAGATACTCTTCAAGGATTCGTCATGTTTGGTGGAACACTCATCCTCTTAATCGGTGTGGTTATCGCCGGTGGCGGGTTGGATCAGATTTTTAATGATTTAATGGTTGAAAATCCGAATCTCATCACGCCTTATGGTAATGAAGGTCAACTCACCAGTCTTTACGTGTCTTCTTTCTGGATTTTAGTTGGGGTAGGGGTTGTTGGTTTACCTCAAGTCGCCGTTCGTGCGATGTCCTATCGGGATTCGAAGTCGATGCACCGTGCGTTAATGATTGGCACGGTTGTTGTTGGTTTTATCATGTTAAATATGCATTTAATTGGTGTGTTTGCGCGTCCAGTTCTACCCGGTATTGAGGTGGCGGATCAGGTTATCCCGTTAATCGCACTGGAGGTTTTACCGGGTTGGCTTGCTGGTTTGGTTTTGGCTGCTCCGCTTGCAGCAATGATGTCAACAGTGGACTCCCTGCTTTTACTAGTAAGTTCTTCGATTGTTAAGGATGTGTATATTAATTATATGAAGCCAAAAGCAACGTATAGCCATGTGAAGAAAGTAAGTATGGGTGTGACTGCATTTCTAGGTATTATCGTGTTTCTTTTAGCGATTAACCCTCCGGAATTATTGATTTACTTAAATCTATTTGCATTTGGGGGATTAGAAGCGGCGTTTATATGGCCAATCGTACTTGGTCTTTATTGGAAGTACAGTAATAAATACGGGGCTATCGCTTCAATGATTACAGGACTCGTTTCTTACATTATCATCTTTCGATTTAATAGTGAGTATGGTGACCTGTTTGGCGTTCATGCCGTGGTGGTCCCTGTTATATTATCCCTTTTAGCGTTTATTATTGCTAGCTTGCTGATCAAACGGGAAGTCTATTATTTTCCGACAAAAACAATCTAATGAAACGAGGGTGACTTTTACGTTACCCTCTAATTTCTAGAAAAATTAAGCTTTCATCTTTGCTTGTTTTTGTTCAGATTGCAATATATATAAATCTCGGCCTGCTCCAAGACCAGCAATGAGTAATCCGATACATAGAATTCCAAACATCACAAAAGCTGGAGTCCATGTTTGAAAAGAATCAAATAAATATCCCATAAAAAATGGACCTATTGCTGCTAATGAATATCCGCCGGACTGTGCCATACCGGATAAATTAGCTGCACCTTCTGCGTTTTCGGCTCGTAAAGCGAATAAAGTTAGAGCAAGACTAATTCCCGCCCCTTGTGCCACACCTAATGCAATAATAAAGGCTACGACTAAGATCATATTCCCACTTAAAAAAATTCCGGTAAAACCGACAAGGTACAGAATAGCAATGCTCGCCACAATCGGACGTTGATTAGAAATGCGACTTGCAAGAACAGGTATTAACAGAGTTGCAGGAAGGCCTGCAAATTGCATGACTGTTAAGAGCCAGCCTCCAGTAGCAATATCAATCCCTCGACTGTATAAGATTTCAGGAAGCCACGAGATCAGACAATAAAAAATACAGGATTGAAATCCCATAAAAAGTGTCACTTGCCAGGCAAGTGAAGAACGCCAAATAGAACTTTTTACACTAACAGAGCTTTTTATTTTTGTGTGTTTGTTTTTTAATTGGGGGAGCCAAATAAGTATCCCAATCAAGGGTAAAAGTGCCCATACACCAAGAGATTTCTCCCAGCCGAGGCTATAGTTTTCAGCCAAAGGAACAGCTAAACCAGAGGCAAGAGCAGCCATAATGGACATAGAAGTAATGTAAATGCCAGTCATCATTCCTAGTTTTTCGGGGAATTTGTCTTTAATAATACCAGATATTATCACATTACAGATAGCTATTCCTAGCCCTAAAATAGCAGTTCCGATGAATAAGGCAGTTATTAAACCTGTGGAACGAAGGAGGATGCCAGTGAAGATAGTGAGAAAAGCAAAGAAAATTGTTCGCTCATTTCCGAATTTACGGCCCATTTTAGGAGCAACTAGAGAAAATACCCCAAATGCTAATAGGGGAAGGGTAGTTAGAGAACCTGCTAGAGTGTTTGATATTCCTAATTCCACTCGTATCATACTGATTAATGGTCCTACAGATGTGATTGCAGGTCGCAGGTTAAATGCAATGAAGATAATTCCTAAAATCAATATAATATTATGGACGGATATCTGTTTTGTTGAAAGTTGCTTTTGACACATTTTAAGAATCCTCCTTTCACATACCTCGAACTCCGTTGCTTTAATGTTCTATACTACCACCTTTTATGTAATTTAACATGAAAGAAGGATTATGCCTAATGGGTAAACTGTAAGAGTGTAATAAGGCAAGAAAGATTACGAACGGAAGTGAAAGAAGGTGAAAATCCTTTCTTCCCATAATTTCAGGTCTAATGAAAAGGCGTTGGTTACATCTGGTAATCAATGGTGGGGGAGCAAGCTAGGAAAGAAGCTATATATGGGGTGTAAGTATAATGAAAGAAGTGCGCTGCCTATACTGGTAGGGTACTTTTTTTATAGGCTGTTTTCGTATATATTGTTGCTTTCAGCTTATCAAAGATAAAGGTAAAAAGAGAGAAGAAAAAGTTTTTACAAAATGTACATATTGTACGTTTTGTACGGATATAATATAATAGGAGGTGAAAGGAGAGGATGATAATGCAAGGTATCATTTCGGCGTCAAAGGCTAGAGCCGATTTCAGTCGATTTATTGATAGTGTTGTACACGAAAAACCACATGGAATACAACGTCATCGTGATGTGATGTTTAATTTTTCATTAGAACATTTATTATCACTAATTGATGATAAGGTAGTTACAGTGGATTATCACAAGGATAATGATGGGACTATATACGGAAGCGTTAAAGAACTTGATATTACTGGCTATGGGGATACTGTTGATGATTTTATTGATGATATCGCTATACAAATGAAAGAGTACGCAGAGGACTATTATAACAATTTCACAAGATATTTCCATTCCACTAATCGCAAATCCCACTTTCCATATATTATGAATATTCTTATTCAGGATGATGTTGAAGCAGTAAAGGTTAACGTTATTAAACGTGGCTAGTTGGAAGGATTTCAGAAAGTTTTTACTTAATGATGGATGGATTTTTGTGAGACATGGGAGTAGGGATGATATATACGAAAAAGAACTTCCTAATGGTGAGATCCTTAGAACTAGGGTTTCAAAAAGTTCTGGTGAAATAGGGAAGGGGTTATTCTCTCAAATTTTAAAGAAAGATTTGGGTGGAATAACAAAAGAAGAATTCAATAAAACTTTAAAAAAGAAAAAGAAGTAATCACAAAAAGTGGTTGCTTTTTTTTTATGTACTATGTGATAACAATATATCTTATGTCGACAATAAGTTTTAATAAACAAAAAAATTTATTGTCGACATTAATGTTCGAATTGAAAGATTTTTTAATAGGAAGGGAATGAGATCAAAAGTATTTCAAGACTCAATATACGTTACCAGATAAAGGTAATCTAGCTTAGAAATTATGAGCAACTTGAGGTTGACACTTTGATGACTCAGAAAAAGAAACGGAAGCTGAAATCGCATGAGGGAAAGAAGACGTTTTAAAAGGTCGAATAGGCACGTGCTTCATTTTGTTAGTCGCAAGATTTTTATTAACTGATTTTCATATAATAAAACCAATAATTATAAGGGTAATATCTTTTTTTTTGATGTG
This sequence comes from Salipaludibacillus neizhouensis, assembly GCF_002886185.1. Classification (GTDB taxonomy): domain Bacteria; phylum Bacillota; class Bacilli; order Bacillales; family Salisediminibacteriaceae; genus Salipaludibacillus; species Salipaludibacillus neizhouensis. The sequence goes on along the minus strand of NZ_KZ614146.1, from coordinate 3,427,749 downwards.
TTATTATGAAAGTGCTTTCATGGATTAGGAGTTTTAATTAGAAATAAAGTATAGCAGAGAGGGGTTAAGTGTATGCAAGAGGGAATAGTGAAAACACCAGCGAGAGGGCTTAAAAGTAAGGAAGCGGCAGTGTGTTGGGAGGAAGCCTTAGTTACAGGGAATGGAAAGATGGGAGCCTTGGTATTTGGTGATCCTTTAGAGGAAACGATTATTTTAAATCACGAAAAGCTATATGAGCCTTTTAATGATCATATTGTTCAAAATAACGATTTATCCCCTTACTTAAAGAAGATTAGAGCAATGATGAAAAAAGGTAAGTTTCAAGATGCAGCAGATTTATTTTCTAATAAATCCGGACATCCCCTTCTCTTTACAGATGCATACCATCCTGCATATGCATTGAAATTAGATCTTGCCAAGGAAGGATACGTGACAGATTACATGCGAACGGTTGATTTTGAAACAGGCGAGGTGGCTGTACAGTGGGAAGATAACCGAGGGGAAATGGTAAGGAAACAATTTATTTCACGTACTCATGATGTGATGGTCCTTCAATTGAAATCAAATCAAAATGCTTTGTTAAATGGAGAACTGTATGTCGATGATCTTGTTCTTGAAGGAAGTGCTAAAGATAAAAAGGTATCCACAGACGATGTATTTATTTCTTTTACTTGTAACTACTTAAAAACTAAAAAAGGATATGGCGGTACTTCACTCATTCTCACAAAAGGAGGAGGCAGTGTGATAACCGAAAATGAAAAAATTCTTATTAGAGATACAAGAGAAGTGATAATCTTAACTAAAGTTACTCCAATCGATGATTATGAGAGGGATGTTAGAGATACATTGGCTTCGTTAAAAGAAGAACTCCTTTCCATAGCCAATAAAGATTATCAAACATTAAAATCGGCACATGTTAAAGAACATGGAGAGATGTTTCGAAGAATGACTTTCTCAATATGTGAAGATACAGAAATGGATATAACTACCGAAGAGTTACTTGCCGAACCGAAAGAAGAATTGAATCAACGATTATTGCAAAAAATGTTCGATATGGGACGGTATGTATTTATTAGTGCATCGGGTGACAATCCACCAAATTTAGTTGGATTGTGGACAGGAGACTGGAGACCACCGTGGAGTGGTGATTTCACTACTGATGCTAACGTCAATCTTGCTGTTTCAGGCGGAGGAATAGGAAATATGCGAGAAGCTTTAGAAGGGTATTTTAAACTTATTGAAAAGATTTCACCAGACTGGAAAGTTAATGCGAAAACGCTATATGGTTGTCGAGGTTTTTTAGCGGGGGCACGAACAGACGGAAATCATAATATTCATACTCATTTTAATAAAGATTGGCCACTAGGTTTTTGGACTGCCGCTGCTCAATGGTTAGTCATGCCCTTTTTTGAATGGTATCAAATAAGTGGGGATCGGGAGTTTTTTATTCATAGAACGTTACCGCTTATGAAAGAAATCGCTTTATTTTATGAAGACTTTTTAACAGAATATGATGAAAATGGGAAAGTGATGTTTGTTCCGTCATATTCTCCTGAAAATACACCGATTATAGAAAATGAATTGCTAGCAAAGGGGTGGCAAGAAAGCCAAGCGGCCATTAATGCAACGATGGATATCGCTGCAACGAAAGAACTTTTAACAAATTTAATAAGCACATGTACTGAATTGGATATTGAGAAAGATAATGTACAGAAGTGGAGAGAGCAGTTAGAGCAGTTACCGGATTATATGATAAATGAAGACGGAGCACTAAAAGAATGGAGTCACAAAGACTTACATGATAAATATGATCATCGTCATATATCACACCTGTACCCAGTCTGGCCAGGTCATGAAATAACACCATCTGAAAATCCAAGGTTGTTTAAAGCAGCTGAAATTGCGCTACAAAAAAGAAAACGAGGTAATGACTCTGCACATGGTGTGATGCATTGTGGGATCGTTGCTGCCAGACAAAAAAATTCACGTATCGTATTAGAAAATATGAAATTTCTCCTTGAAGAAGGAGATTACATCCATTCCAGTCTTGTAACCTCACATAATCCCGGAAGAGAAGTATACAATGTCGACGCTAACTGCAGTCTTCCTACTCTAGTGATGGAAATGCTTGTATATACGTATCCGGGGGTTGTGGAATTATTGCCGGCACTACCTGAGGAGATAGCCAGGGGCTCTATTACTGGTATTTTGGGAAGAGGACAAGTAAAGGTGGAAAATTTAGAGTGGGATTTGTTAAACAAGAAAGTTAGTATTTCCTTATTATCAGGAAAGGATCAGGAAATAGAATTATGTCTGAGGCAAGGGATTTCTAAAGTGATAGACTCAGAAAATACAATAGTACGGAGAGTAAATAATTATACTATTCTACTTAACTTAAAATCGAAGAAATTAACAAAACTTCAAATTACTATATGATTTTAAGAATAATATAGACTGTATCTTATATGTTTTTTTCATGTACAATAAAGTATATGAATTTATTTTAAATGTAAGCGTTTCCTTTTATTGCCTACTAATGAAGAGCTATGGAGAAATGCTGATGAAAAATTATGTTATTACTAAAATAAACAACATGAAGATACGAAGTAAGCTTATTTTATCCTTTATTATTGTCGTATTTGTACCTGTTTTAATAACAGGTCTATTTTTAACCTATGAATTAAGAAATATGGCAGTAGATAAAGCCGTGGATGCAGCAAATTCAGATGTAGCAAGAGTTAAGACACTTGTGTCAGAGGCTCTTGCCCCCCCGATTTATGTTTCAAATTATATCCTATTAGATCAAAGATTAAAGGAAATGACGAATAGACAGTACGAATCAATATATGAGGTTGTCGTTGCATATGAAAATTATCCAACCTTGCAACTTTATAAACAAAATTACACGGAGATAGCAGATGTTCGTTTTTACTACAATAACGAAACAATGCTAAACAATTGGAGTTTTGTCCCTATAACGGAGGATACAAAATTAACTGATTGGTATCAGACTGCTGTTTCTGGAAAAGGATTATTGAACTGGAGCCTTATCGAAAACGAAATGAAGGATAACCAAAAAGGTTTAAGTTTAACGAGAGTCATTCATTCTATTGAGCATGGAACTTTTGGAGTTTTGGTTATCGATGTGAATACAAACTATTTAAATTGGATTCTATCTCAAGAAACACTGCCAACTATGATTGTAGATTCAAATAATAATATTGTCGCCGCAAATAGGACTGACTTAATAAACTCTAACTTAGAGGAAGACACATTTTCAACGAAACTTATTAACGAGGAATTGGGAACGTTCCGTGATGTAATCTTTGATGAGCCATCTTATGTCATTGTTGAAAACATCAGTGTTGAAAACAGTCTTAATGATCTTAGAATCGTATCTACTATTACTGACGCGGAGATTGTTCAAGATGCAAACAGATTAAGCAGGTTAGGTATCATAATTATTTCCTTTAGCTTTTTTGTGGCACTTATTTTAATTTACAGCTTTTCTCACCTTATATCTAAACGACTTTCGATATTAAGCAATCATATTGATAAGGTCGCCAAAGGGAATCTATCGACCAGTTTAATAGTAGATGGAGAGGATGAGATAGGAAAATTATCAGAACAATTTAATACGATGACAGTTAGTATTAAAGAGCTGCTAGAAGAAGTGGAAGAGAAAAATAATGAGAAAAGAATGTTGGAGAAGCGTCAGGATGAAATTAAATTTAAAATGTTAGCAAGTCAAATCAACCCTCATTTCCTTTTTAACACATTAGAGACCATTCGAATGAGGGCTCATATCAATGGTGAAAAGGAAATAGCACATGCTGTCAAGAAATTGGGGAAATTACTACGTACAAGCTTAGAAGTAGGTGGGGGTATGATTCCTTTAAAGCAAGAGATTGAGATGGTAACGGCATATCTTGAAATCCAAAATTTTCGTTTTAGTGAACGAATAGAATTTGAGTTGCGTATTGATCAGGAGTCCAAAAATTGTAGAATACCTCCATTAAGTATTCAACCGCTTGTGGAAAATGCGGTTATACATGGTTTAGAAAATAAAGCGGAAGGGGGGAGGATTATCGTTGAAACAAGTGTAATAGATAACCTTATCCTTGTACGTGTGATTGATAATGGCGTAGGAATTAAAAATGAAAAGGTAAAGGAGATCTCCCATTCATTAAAGGAAGAAAGAGATAGAGCAGAGAACCGTATTGGATTAAGAAATGTTCACGAACGTCTTATGTTGACCTACGGAAAAGGCCTTGTCATTGAAAGTGAATATTTAAAAGGGACCTGTATTTCTTTTTATATACCTGTTCAAAAGTAGCAGAGGAAGTTTGGAAATGAAAAGAACTTTGGCTTCTAATCTAAGGGGAGGCGAATTATGTACAAAGTATTGGTTGTGGACGATGAGCCAACAGTCAGAGAAGGCATGAGAGCGATTATACCATGGGAGGATTATGGCTTTGAAATAACAGCTGTAGCAAATGACGGATACACTGCTTTGGATAAATACAGAGAATTATCTCCTGATGTAATAATATCTGATATTAGGATGCCAGGAATGGATGGATTAGAGTTATTAAAAAACTTACACGAAATTGACCATACTATTCAGTGTTTAATACTGAGCGGGTATGCTGACTTTGATTATGCCAAAAAAGCGATTCAAAGCAATGCTGCAGGATATTTATTAAAACCGATCGATGAAGAGGAATTAGTAGATTATTTGAATAAGGTTAAAAAAGAACTGGAAAAGCAACAAAAAGTGACTCAACTAACGGTAATCGATGCTGAAAGAAAACGTGATTCATTTATTTTATCGATGCTTTTGAAAAAAGAAAGGGCTTCTAGCGAAGTAATATTTGAGGCTAAGCAGTTTGATTTGGAATGGGACAAATATGAGATACTATTAATTCGACTAGAAGAAATGAACGAACATGACTCGACGATAATAACAATAAAAAGTAAGATACAAAAGATCATAAAAACGAATCATAAAGGAATCGTTTTTAGCAATGAACCCTACGTGGCAGTTTTAATGGAGAGTAAGTTAAATAACAAAAAGGAACGTTTATTACTTTTTGGTGAAATTAAGGACATGTTGAATTCTATTCATGTGAGTTTCACTGTAGCATCAGGAAAACCTGTGACTGATATAAGTGAAATTAATGTTTCTTATAATATGGCAACACAATTAATTCATAACAAATTTTTCTTTCCCAAGGACGAATTATTATCAGAAGGAAAGGAAGTAATTAAACGACAAAATAATAAGTGTGTAGACATGGATGAAAGCATCGATAAATTATATTTTGCGTTAGATATAGGCATAGAAGATTCAATAGAAACCATTATTTCAGAAATTGCGTATCTTGCAGAGGAGATATATTCCGAAGATGAAGTGAAAAGGAGCTATGTTTATGTGTTAACAACTGCATTAAATAAATTACTGATATCCAAGCCTGAAAAAGCAGCTTACATTTCAAGCGTTCTAGAAAAAGTATTGGAGGTTTATCAACAAAAAAGTATGATAGATCTACAAAGTTTTGTAAGCGCTTTAGTAGTTAGCGTCTATAACAAAATGGAGTACGATGCTAATACGGATGACCAATTAAAGAGATTATTAGTTCTTATTGATAGTAGATATAATGAAAACTTGAAATTAGATAAGTTGGCTGACTTGTTAAATTACAACAGCGCGTATTTAGGTAAGTTATTTAAAAAATACACGGGTGAATACTTTAATACGTATCTAGATAAAGTGCGTATTATGAACGCTAAAAGACTGTTGATAGAAGGTAAAAAGGTTTATCAGGTTGCAGAAATTATTGGGTACAATAACGTTGATTATTTTCATAGTAAATTTAAGAAATACGTAGGAACTTCTCCGTCTGCTTATCGAAGAAATAAACAGGCAAAAATTGAATAGGTGTTTTATTAGCCGGTGGCCATCTAAAAGTTCTAACTTTTAGATGGTTTTTTTAAAGATTGTTTTTTCGTTAAACAGAGAGGATCGAATCCGCTCTAGGCGGACGCTTTCCGCGGGCAACGACTTCAGCCACCTCGGGAAAGTTCGCCCTGTGGGGTCTTCAGCAGTTGCTTTCCCGCAGGAGTCGCCGCCTTCGCTACTTCGATCTTTTTCAGAAACAATAACAATTACGTAAACTGCCTTTCTAAAAAATGTTGTATGGAAGAATTCGTGAGACTCCTGTGGAAGAATGATCCAAGCGAGACCCCGCAGAGCGTTTGTTTGCTCGCTCGAGGAGGCTCGCGGATCATCCACGGAAAGCGAGCGATAATTCTTCCAAACAACCTTCCTTGATAACAAAAGCAACAAAGTAGAAAAAAAGCGAGTTGAAAGTGATGATTTTGCATGGAGAATTGCATTGTAAAGGTAATGTAACCGTGTACATAAAGTAATTTTTATATGATTTTAGTAGTAATCCTTCAGGTATTTAAGCAGGATGCAACTAGCTATAATTAAGTTGTGGAAGGGGGGGATAACGTGGAAATCGGAAAAAAGAAAGCGCAACCAAATCTTTGGGTTCCAGACAATAAGAAAAACTTCTGGAAAACGATGAAAAACCAAAAAATTCTTTATTTAATGTCTATTCCTTTTGTAGTATGGATATTTGTATTTAATTATCTACCTGTATGGGGATGGACGATGGCCTTTCAAGATTTCCGGCCCGGAAGATCAATTACCGAACAAGAATGGGTAGGTTTCAAGCATTTTATTACCTTATTTCAAGATCCTCATTTTTATTTAGTGTTACGAAACACACTTGTCATGAGTTTAATGTTACTGATTGTAGGCTTTACAATCCCGATCATTTTCGCAGTATCTTTAAACGAATTAAAAGATTCTCTATTCAAAAGATCAGTTCAAACAATTTCCTACTTACCTCATTTCGTGTCGTGGGTAGTTGTAGCTGGGATTGTTACGAAGATGCTATCTACTGATGGAGGAATTATAAACGACTTGTTAGTGAGTCTTAACATCATCGAGTCTCCAATCCAATTTATGGCTCAAGGACACTGGTTCTGGGTAATCTTGACTGGAGCTGATATTTGGAAGGAGATGGGCTGGAACTCCATTATATTTTTAGCAGCTATGGCTGGGGTGGATCCTCAACTTTATGAAGCTGCAAGAGTAGATGGTGCCAACAGGTGGAGGCGAATTTGGCACATAACACTTCCTGGGATTCGGCCAACAATCATGGTTATTTTAATCCTGTCTATTGGAAATATGATCAGTATTGGATTTGAAAGGCAACTTCTTCTTGGGAACTCACTTGTTCGTGAATATTCAGAGGTACTCGAGCTATACGCGTTGAATTATGGAATTGGAATGGGAAATTATTCGTACGGTACAGCGCTGGGTATTTTTAATTCGATGGTAAGTATTATTTTGTTATTACTTGCTAATGGATTTTTTAAACGAATGTCTAATACTAGTGTAATGTAGCGGAGGTGAAGTAATGATGAAAAATATGAAACTAGATCGAGTAACGTTGCCTGAACGAATGTTTGATATTTGTAACTATATTTTTATGGGAGTTATTGTCACAATCATGCTTTACCCGTTCTTAAACGTATTGGCTATTTCTCTAAATGATTCAACAGACACTGTCCGTGGAGGGATTTACGCTTGGCCACGAGAATTCACTCTAAATAACTATGCTGTGATTATGCAATATGACACCTTAATCACGGGCTTTATGAATTCTGTATTAAGGACAGTTATTGGAACTGTACTCGGTTTGATTGCGTGTTCGATGGTTGCATATACGTTAAGTCGCCAAGATTTTCAAGCTAAAAAGTTTGTTTCTATTGCTATCGTGTTGACAATGTTTTTTAGTGGGGGATTAATTCCAACTTACATGTTAATGCGTGATTTAGAGCTGATAAACACATTTGCTGTCTATATTTTCCCGTTATTAATAAGTGCTTGGAATGTCATAATAATTCGATCATTTATGGATAATTTACCAGTGGCGTTACAAGAGTCAGCTAAAATTGATGGTGCCAATGACTTTACAATCTATTGGAAAATTATCTTGCCAATATGTAAGCCTGTCTTAGCTACAATCGCGTTGTTTATTGCCGTCATGCAGTGGAATATGTGGTTTGATACCTATATTTACAATAGTACAAACGAATCGTTAACAACCTTACAATATGAGCTAATGAAAATATTAGAAAGTACTTCTACCTCGGCTGGGGCAGGGATGGATTCGGTCAGAGGGACTGCAGATCAGACCAACAGAGTTTCTCCTGAATCAGTGAGAATGGCAATTACGATTGTAACGATGGTACCGATTTTAATTGTCTATCCATTTTTACAAAAATATTTTGTGAAAGGGATGACACTTGGAGCGGTGAAGTAATTTAGGTATTGACAGCTATCTTTACGCCACGCGTATCAAGGGAAATCTACCCTTGACACGTAAATGATTGTGGCGAAAGATCACGCTGTATTTAATAAAAGACGCTACGCGTTTTAAAACACTTTAATTTCAGTTAAAAATTTAAGGGGGATTATCAAATGAGTAGAAAGTATAAGGGGTTTTATGGAGTTTTTATCATTGTGAGTTTATTTTTATTCGTTCCAGCATGCAGTAATTCTGAAGAAACATCAACGAACAATAATGATGGCGACAATGAGACTAGCAATGATGAAATGAGTGACTCAGAAATCGAATTTTCAGTATTTGCAGCGGATGACAATCCAAGTTGGAATGGGATGGACAGTCCAGTTGGTCAAGAGATTTTAAATGCTACAGGAGTATCCCTAGATGCTGATTTTGCACTTGGTGATCCTGCTGAAAGAATCTCTTTGTTCGCTGCGAGTGGTGATTATCCTGATTTTATCTTACCTAAAGGTGATGGCGGATTAATGGTGGATGCAGGAGCAATGGTAGATTTACGTCCATTAATTGAAGAACATGGACCGAATATTAAAGAGGTATATGGTGACTATTTGGATCGGATGACTTGGAGTGAGGATGATGATGCTATTTACTTCCTAGGAACGAACGGCGTTGATCAAGAGTATTGGTCTCCAGGAAATGGATTTTGGTTACAGCATGCTGTCGTAGAAGAGTTAGGCTATCCGGAAATTAATACATTGGAAGACTTTGAAAATGCTATCGCGGAATACTATGAAATGTATCCGGAAATTGATGGGCAACCGACAATACCATTATCTCTACTTGCTGATGATTGGCGCATGCTTATCTCTGTGACAAACCCCGCTTTTTTTGCCACAGGCGGATCTGATGATGGAGAATGGTTTATTGATCATGAAACTCAAGAAGCAATTTTACATTATCGAAGACCAGAAGAGCGTGAGTATTTCCGCTGGTTAAATCATATGAACAACGAAGGATTACTAGATCCGGAAACTTTTGTACAGCAGGAAGATCAGTATATTTCTAAAATATCTTCTGGGCGTGTTCTTGGAATGATAGATGCTGAATGGTCTATAGCTGATGCACAAACAGCTCTCCGAGAAGACGGGAAGCAAGAAAGAATGCACGGAATTTACCCTGTAACCTTAGATGACACATTTAAACAAGCAAACTTTCAAGACGCTGGTTATTTAGCAGAATGGGGAATTGGGATCACAGTTGATAACCCTGACCCAGTTCGTGCTATTAAATTCCTGGACTGGATGGCTTCAGAGGAAGCTCAAATCTTAAACAACTGGGGAATTGAAGGCGAACATTATCAATATGATGATGAAGGAAATCGTCATCTTACAGAAGAACAACGGGAAGAGCGTTTAAGTGATAGTAAATTTAATGAAAGAACAGGTATAAATGTTTTTACAGCATATGGTCCGAACTATGGAGATGGCGTCCTGGATTCAGAAGGTCAACCTTTCACAATTAATACTCCGGAAACGGTAGTTGAGGATTATACAGACAAAGAAAAAGAGGTTCTGGCGGCTTATGATGCAGAAATATGGGCAGATCTCTTTCCCTCATCAGATGAATTCCCTGTGAAACCTTGGGGAGCAGGTTGGGAAATAAATTGGAGCTCAGATTCACCAATCGCTGTTCCATTCCAACGAGCGGAAGATACAATGATGACGCGAATACCAGAGGCGATTTTAGCTGACGAAGATGAATTTGATGAGGTATATGACCGTTTTATGGAGGAATTAGAAGGTCATGGCGTGGAAGAGATGGAGCAGGAATTTACTAAACTGATTCAAAAAAGAATTGAATTGTGGGACGAAGAGTAACTGTAATAATGCAACTAAAAATAGAAGGACCCTGTGATTTCATAGGGTCCAATCTTTAGAATAGGAGTCTTGAGATTATGAAATTTACAGATGGTAACTGGTTAATTAAAGAGGGATATGACCTTATTAGCGCAGCTTATTTATTTCAATCCTCTTATGATGACAAATCGTTAAGCGTACTAGCTACACCAGAAGATGTAAGCAGAAGGTCAGCGCAACTTGATCTACCGGTATTAACGGTGAACTATTCATCTCCTATGGAGGAAGTGATTCGTGTTAAAGTTGTTCATCATAAAGGAATTAAAAAAAGAGGGCCTGAGTTCTCAATCAACGCTCAGGAAAATGTGGCTGTAGATATTCAGGAAACGGTCGAGAAAATTTCTCTAAAAAGTGGAAGTCTGGCAGTAGAATTGGATAAATTAAACGGTTGGGGAGTACAATTCTTCAATGATCATAAACGTATAACAGGCAGCGGATTTAAAGGGATGGCTCATGTTACTGGCGTAGATAAGGCTACATATATGCGCGAAGAACTTGATTTATCGGTTAGTGAAAATGTATATGGTCTCGGTGAAAGATTTACTGCATTTGTTAAAAATGGTCAAGTGGTAGACACGTGGAATAAAGATGGCGGAACTAGTTCTGAACAATCCTATAAAAACATTCCTTTCTATTTATCTAATCAGGGATACGGAGTATTTGTAAACCATCCTGAAAATGTTTCTTTTGAAGTGGCCTCTGAAAAAGTATCAAAGGTGCAATTTAGCGTCGAAGGAGAATCATTGGAGTATTTCATTATTGGTGGAGGTTCAACAAAAAAAGTATTAGAAAACTATACTTCTTTGACTGGTAAGCCAGCTTTACCACCTGCGTGGTCTTTTGGGTTATGGCTGACAACCTCATTTACTACTGACTATGACGAAGCTACAGTTAATAGCTTTGTAGATGGCATGTCAGAAAGAGATTTACCATTGAGTGTTTTTCATTTTGATTGTTTTTGGATGGAAGCATTAAAGTGGTGTGATTTTGAATGGGATAAAAATGTTTTTCCGGATCCTCAAGGGATGTTGACTCGATTAAAGGAGAAAGGATTGAAGATATGTGTATGGATTAATCCTTATATTTCGCAACAATCCCATCTTTTTGATGAAGCAGTGGAAAAAGGATATTTATTAAAGAGAGCCAACGGAGATGTTTGGCAATGGGATAAGTGGCAGCCAGGAATGGGAATCGTAGATTTTACAAATCCACAGGCATGTGACTGGTACAACGGGCATTTAAACAAACTATTAGACATGGGCGTAGATAGCTTTAAAACCGACTTTGGTGAAAGAATTCCTACGGACGTTGTTTACCATGATGGTTCCAGTCCTGAAAAAATGCACAACTATTATTCTTTTATCTATAACAAAAAGGTATTTGAATTATTGGAAGATAAGCTAGGTAAGGGAGAAGCGACATTATTTGCTCGTTCAGCCACAGCTGGAGGTCAAAAATTTCCAGTACATTGGGGCGGTGATTGTAACGCAACTTATGAATCGATGGCGGAAAGTCTTCGTGGTGGATTATCTCTAGGATTATCGGGTTTTGGCTTTTGGAGCCATGATATCGGAGGATTTGAAAGTACAGCTCCAGCTGATTTATATAAACGATGGGCGGCTTTCGGCTTACTTTCCAGCCATAGCAGGCTGCATGGAAGTACATCATATCGTGTCCCGTGGCTTTACGACGAGGAGTCTGTTGAAGTGGTCAGGCATTTCACAAAATTAAAATGCAAATTAATGCCATATTTATATCAATCTGCCGTTCATTCTGCTGATATCGGCCTACCAATAATGCGAGCAATGCTACTTGAATTTTCCAATGATCCCACATGTGACCATTTAGACCGTCAATATATGTTCGGTGACTCATTATTAGTTGCACCTATTTTTAATGAAGACGGAGTCGTTTCCTATTATTTACCTAAAGGAACATGGACGAATTATTTTACAAATGAAACGGTTCAAGGTGGTACTTGGTTCAAGGAAAAACATGATTATTTGAGTCTCCCACTATTTGTACGACCTAATGCGGTTGTTGCAATTGGAGCAGAAAATTCGAGACCAGATTATGATTATGCCGAGAATGTTGAATTGCACGTGTTTCAACTGAAAAAAAGTGCTACAACCACGGTTACTAATGTTAAGGGTGAAGAAGAATTCACCGTAACAATGACGAAACAAGAGGATGCGATCACAGTTAGTTTAAACAAGCAACCTTCGAAACCATGGAGTGTGGTGCTGAGAGGCTTTCATACAGTGGGTTCAGTCCAAGGTACAATTATCGAAAAAACTTCTTTAGGTATAAAACTTCTCATACCAGAAGGTGATCAAACATACTTTGTTATACCTTTGGAAGATTAAGAGACAGTTAATTAGCCGAGGACATATAAAACAATGTTATAAGTTGAAAACTAGCGAGGATCTCGAAAGAGTGTCTCTAGCTTTCATTTGAGTTTCAGAAGAAAAGTTTCGATATTGTAAGCGTATTTATACGTTTAACATAATAAATAGACGATGTTCGTAGTTTTTTTTAAGAGATAAGAATTTATAAAATTGGCAGCTACCTTCACACCGCAAGTATCAAGGGAACCCCACCCTTGCTACTTAAAAGATGGCGGTGGAAGCTGACGCTGCATTTAATAAAAGACGGCTATGCCGTTTTTCTTAAGGAGAGATTATCTTGCCGGAAACAGAAAAATATAGTTACCAAAATTCAGATTTACCATTTGATGAAAGAGTGAAAGACTTAGTTTCACGATTTACTCTTGATGAAAAAATTGAGCTAATGATGCAACACCAGCCAGAAGTTTCTAGGCTTGGAGTAGGTGCTTATAAACAAGGGACTGAAGCTGCTCACGGTATTGCTTGGCTAGGAGAAGCAACTGTTTTCCCACAAAATATTGGGCTTTCGAATACGTGGAATCCAGTATTAATGAAGAAAATTGGAACAGTTATTGGTGATGAAGCACGAGTATTTTTTCAAAAGGAACCAACCGTGAACGGCCTTACTCTTTGGGCACCGACCGTGGACATGGAAAGGGATCCTAGATGGGGGAGAACTGAGGAATCCTATGGAGAGGATCCGGAATTAACAGGTCAATTAACGAAAGAATTAGTAAAAGGTATGCAAGGTGATGATCCAGTTTTCTTTAAATCAGTGGCAACATTAAAGCATTTTTTAGGTAATAATAACGAAATTGATCGTGGATCGTGCTCAGCTAGTATAGATCCACGAAATATGTATGAATATTACTTGAAAGCATTTAAACCTGCGATAGTGGAAGGGAAGGCGAAGTCGATGATGACTGCGTATAATTCCATTAATGGAACACCTGCCCTTTTACATCCTTATGTGAAAGAAATCGTCAAAGATGAATGGGGAATGGATGGTTTTATTGTAAGTGATGCAGGAGATGTATTAGGAATTGTCAATGATCACAAATATTACGATCACTATGCGAAGGCATTGGCAAGCACGATTAAAAGTGGAGTAGATAGTATTACAGATGATGCAGAAATTTCAATCAAAGCTATTCGTAATGCGATAGAACAGGATTTGTTAGAAGAGAGCGACTTAGACATTGCTTTAAATAATGCTTTTGGGGTAAGATTCCGCCTTGGTGAATTTGATCCAGATAAAAATCCATATGCACATATCTCAGAATCAACATTACTCGCGCCTGAACATTTGCAATTATCATATCGTGCAGCACAGGAGCAAATAGTGTTATTAAAAAACGATGGGATCCTACCATTGAATAAAGAAAAAACTAACTCGGTTGCTGTTATCGGACCGTTAGCAAATGAGGTTCATATTGACTGGTATAGTGGAACGCCTACATATCGGGTGACTCCTCTAGAAGGTATTCAAAACAAGATTGGGCGTGACAATGTTGTTTTAAAAAATGGTAGTAAGTGTGTCCGTATCCGTTCAAAACATACGGGTCAATATATCACTCTTGATGGCTCGGAAGAAAAAGCTCTCGTAGCAAATCAAGAAAATGCGGAAGAAGCAGAATTGTTCGAACTGATCGATTGGGGCTTTGGAAGTCAAACATTGAAATCACTAACTACTGGTAAGTTTGTGACTGCTGGAGATGAATCACTTACGGCTACTGCAGAAGAAACCCGTGGGTGGTTTGTAAAGGAAATAGTTAGCTTTGAAGGAGAAGGGAACAATCACCGGTTAACATCATGGAATGGAAAAGCAATTAGTGCTAGAAAAGATAGACGGCTTTTTGTACAAGATAGTGGAGATACTCTAGGATCAGATTACTATCACGTGGAAATGGTAATAGATGGCCTCGCAGAAGCGATAAAAGCATCTGCAGAGGCAGATACAGCTGTGGTATTTGTGGGGAATAATCCATTTATTAACGGGAAAGAAGAAATTGATCGGGATGATATCATTTTACCACCGGCTCAAGAAGAGCTTATTCGTTCTGTCAAGGAAGTCAATCCTAACACGGTTGTAGTCATAGTAGGGAGTTATCCTTATGCAGTAAATTGGTGTGAAGAGAATATTCCAGGAGTCATGTATACATCTCATGCGGGGCCTGAGTTAGGCTCTGCTGTTGCTGATGTGCTTTTCGGGGATTATAATCCTGCTGGAAGGTTGAGTATGACCTGGTACCGTTCCATAGAACAGCTACCGGATATCAAGGATTATGATGTTATAAAGGGGAAACGAACGTACCAATACTTTGATGGCGAA
This sequence comes from Salipaludibacillus neizhouensis, assembly GCF_002886185.1. Taxonomy (GTDB): domain Bacteria; phylum Bacillota; class Bacilli; order Bacillales; family Salisediminibacteriaceae; genus Salipaludibacillus; species Salipaludibacillus neizhouensis. The sequence goes on along the minus strand of NZ_KZ614146.1, from coordinate 3,412,727 downwards.
GTCCTTTATCCTTTTGGTCATGGATTAAGCTATACTGATTTTAAATATAGTAGGGTGGTCCTAAGTAAGAGAAATGTTAAATTAGGCAGCGAAGTGACAATAACGGTTGATGTTGAAAATAGTGGTGCAGTGGCTGGTGAAGAAGTCGTTCAGCTATATGTTAAAGCGAATAAATCTCGTGTGAAGCGACCAATAAAGACATTAAAAGGATTCAACAGGATTTTTCTAAAAGCAGGGGAAAGTAAACGTGTAGAATTTACACTACCTATTTCGGAGTTGGAAATTTGGGATGTGACGCGAGAAAGATATTGTGTGGAAAAAGACACTTACACGTTAATGATAGGGAGTTCTTCAGCAAATATAATAGCAGAAGTCGATTTGAATGTTGAAGGAGAAACAATTCCTTTACGAAAAATGTCTAATGGTATTAAAGCGATAAATTATGATGACTACACGAATGTTATCTTGGACGAAGGGGAAGGAAAGGAATACTGTGTACGTCCGTCAGAGAAAGAGAGTTGGATAGCTTTTCACGATGTTGATCTTGGTGAAAGGACAACACGATTCAAAACTAAAGTATATTCAAACACAAGTAATGGAGAAATAGAGATCAGACTTGGAAATCAAGATGGAAAAATAATTGGTAATGTTTCCATTGAAAAGTCGAATAGTTGGCAGGAACTAGAAGTAGATTTATCACAGGTAAATGGGAGTCAACATGTATATGTCATTATAAAAGGTGCTGTTAAAGTAAGCTGGTTACGTTTGTTTTAATGATACTGTAGTACGTTTACTCTCTCTGTGAAGGTGCTACTATAAAGGATTTGAGATCCATGCAAAAAACAGTACAGTTATTGATTATCGTTGTTTCTTTTGCTTTTATAACAGGGTGTGGAGATAAAGAAAAAAGTGTTCACACGTTAGACATCATGTTCTTCACTGATCTTCCATTTGATTTACATGATCATATCGTCTCTTTTTTTGAGGGAGGCACCTCGAGTCACGAACACCAGACAACGGATGTGCATATGTTTCTTCCTTCCTCAGAAAAACTCACAGTGGAAATGGTTGCAGGAGACGGTGATATTTATATTGTTGAAAACTCAATGTACCCTATAATATTTGACTCAGTAATTTTACATCCACTAGATTCGATTGTTGATAAGGAATCTTTAGGAGATAACTTCGATCAATTTATAGAAGTGGATGAAAATACGGGCAAAGAGCATCTTTTTGCAATCCCTTTAGATGCAGATTCGCCACTATTCGAGGGATTGAATGTTGAACACGCCTCTTCTTTCATAGCTGTCATGATGAAGGATAGACCTGTTAATGAGTTTGGGTTAGAAATACTAGGGGAGATGTATAACTAACTGAAGGGGGAACAAAGGTGGAGAAAAATTGGACCGATACACCGCTTTATGTTATTTCTGATTGGTTAATGAGGCTGGCATATATCAATTTACTATGGATATTGTTCACCTTTTTAGGAGGTATTGTACTGGGATTCATGCCAGCAACAGTGGCGATGTTTACAATTATAAGAAAATTAATCGTGAAAGATGACCAAGTTCCTATTTTTAAAACATTTACAAGAGTATTTAAAAGTGAATTCTTAAAGTCGAATATACTAGGAGTTATTCTTGGTGGGACAGGATATATTCTTTATATAGATTTTTTGTATTTAGGATCGATCGAAGGTTATCTTCATAGTTTCCTTTCTGTTGCCCTGGTACTTATCGCTGTATGCTATGTTGCAACCGTCTTTATCATTCTACCTATTTATGTCCAATATGATTTGAAATTTAGCCACTATTTTAAACATGCTTTTTACATTGCATTAATCAATCCACATATTATTATTTTTATGGCTGTTGGAGTTAGCGCCATTTATTATGTTTTCAATTTTTTACCTGGGTTAACGATGTTCTACTTTGGAAGCGGATTCGCTACATTGAGTTTATGGTGTTCACTTCTTGCGATTAATAGAATTGAAAGAAAAAAGGAGTCTTTAGAAACAGCTTAATGTAGATAAAGAAAAGAAGAGTTATAAAAAGAAAAAAGATGTGCAACTTTACTGTTGCACATCTTTTAAACGCGTTGTCAGTTAGATTCTTTTAGCGGAAATAGCTTTTCGCACTTTTGTTAAAGATTTCTTCATAAGTTCTTTTCTTTGCATACTCACATTGACGTAAAGAGCATCAATTAATGTAAGCTGCGCTAGACGCGAAGAAAGTGCTTCTGAACGATAATCAGTTTCCTCTGATACCGTATACAATGCTACATCAACACCTTGGCTGAGTGGTGATTTTGCAAGTGTTGTAATGCCGATCGTCATCGCTCCTTGTTCTTTTGCTATTTCCAGGGCATCAAGAATATCCCGGTTCGTTCCAGTATGAGAAATTAAAACAACGACATCTTTTTCCGTAAGCTGAGATGCCGACATCACCTGAAAGTGCGAGTCACTATATGAAATGCAAGGGATTCCGGTGCGCATAAACTTGTGATGAGCATCAAGGGCAATGGCACCAGAACCTCCATTTCCATAAAACTCTAGGCGATTAGCGTTTAAGATCATGTCTACAGCTCTTTTGAAATTATTACCATCGATAATTGTTAATGTTTCCTCTAATGTTCGTATATTAGCCTTGAATACTTTCTCTGCTACAAGCTGTTCGTCATCGCCCTCTTGGATAGTTTCATGGATGTCTTTCATTCCCGTGACGATTTCTGAGGCTAAAGCTATTTTCATCGCTTGGTAACCTTTAAAACCTATGTGCTTACAAAAACGAAAGACGGTTGCCTCTGCTACCTGAAGTTTTTCAGCAACTTGGCTTATCGTTGAATGAATAATTTCTTCAGGGTGGGCCAGAATGTAATCAGCAATTCTTTGTTCTTTTTCCCGGAAAGAGTGGTAAGAAGCTCTTATCCGGTGTTTGCAATGTCTATTTTCTGCTGCAGCCATCTGAAAAACTCCTTTCGTGAAGTTGAAAATACTTTATTAGTCATTCATTTAATTTTAGAAGTTCTACTAATCATAGTATAAACGAATTTAACGAAAGGAGGTAATTGAAATGGGAATTGGTTTAATATTTCTTACTTCTTGAGACAGAAGAGGATTTTTTTGGTATAATACTGCCTTAATAAGTCTTTATAAAACTTTTCGGAAAGAACCTTCACGGCTATGGCTTTTGTCATCTCAGCAGTGATTCTGCACCATCAATAAATAATTCCGTTCCTGTTATATGACTAGAGGCGTCTGATGCTAAAAAGGAAACGAGACTAGCTACTTGCTCAGCGTTACCTGAATGATGCTCAAGAGGGTGACTTCCTTCGGGATATTCAACGGGAATTTTAATTTTTTCTAGCTTGTCCTTTTTCGGAAAAGTATTTTCACCGATATGCGTTTTTATTGCACCTGGGCAGATAATGTTGACACGAATGCGATAATTTGCTAGTTCTAATGCTGCCATTTTTCCAAAGGCTACCTGAGCAGCTTTGCTACTGCTGTAGGCTGACATTCCGAAGCTGGAAAAAACTCGATTTCCATTAATAGAACTTGTGATAATAATGCTGCCACCGTTCTCTTTTAAATAAGGAATGGCGTATTTGCATGTAAGAAATGTGCTTTTTAAATTCGTTGTCAACGTTTCATCCCATTCTTCCGGTTGAAGATCCTCAATGGGGGCAACGGTACCATTTATGCCAGCATTGGCAAAAACTATATCCAGGCGGCCATATTGATTTACTGTTTCTTTAAAAGCGACCTCTAACTCCTTGGGTTTAGAAACATCTGCTTCGACAATAGATGCTTCTCCTTTATTATCTTCTATAGCAGCTTTTGTCTCTTCAGCCGATTTCTCCTTTAAATCGACCAAACAAACCTTAACTCCTTGCTTAGCTAAAAATACAGCAGAGGCTTTTCCAATTCCGGAACCTCCACCAGTAATAAGAGCAACTTTTCCATTCAAAGAATCATACTTATCCATCTCAATTTCCTCCTAATTCTTTTTTTCAAAAGGCGATTTTTTTTATGAATAAACTTGAAGAAAACGAAAGGCGAAGAATTCCAGCAGGGATAGCAACGACCCCACAATCCACATAGGGCGATTATCCCGAGAAGGCTGAAGCTTTGACCACAAAAGTGGACGCCAGTAGCGACTTAGAGCACCTCTATAAGATGTAATCAATACAGCTAGGAAATAAGCCTTCTTCAAAATATCGTACTAAATTAAATTTGCCCGTGTAGCTTTGTTTTTAAACACTATCTAAAGGATCTTCCCCATGTTAAATAAAGCTTTAACCGACAACAAGGCGAATCATTTTGATTATCACGCAGTGTAAAGGTAATGCCACTCGGGTTGAAGGATGTCTCTATATCTATAGGCACTCCTATTGTCTGAATGATTCGATGAACCTCTTCACGTTTTCCGGCTTGAGCAGCATTCATAAACTGCTGAATAAATGCTTCAGAAGAAAACCCGTTTATCAATGTCATTCCATGCTGAAGCAAGCTCTGAGAAGTAGACAAGGATTGTTGAAAAATATCGATTTCTACAGGAGGATATACATCTTCCGGCCGGTAAACAGGATAAGGATTTGGATAGTAACGATAAGGATACATCTAAACATTCCTCTCCGTAATATTGTCTACTGTGTTATATGCAACATGTGCCTAGAAAGTGATAGTACAATTATTCATTTATTTTTATTGAATATATTGGAGGGTCTAGCACCTAGATGCGATTTAGAGGAGCTACCCGGGGTGGCGAAAAATCACGCAGTATATAACAAAATACACTACGCACTTACTTAACTAACAAAGCTTCTATTAGGTTTCTTGTATCAATTTTAGTTATACTAAAACCATTAGAAAATACTCAGCAAATGGAAACTGATCTTAATGCAAGGAGGGGTACTATGGCAGATAAAATGAAAGACATGTTAAAAGACAAAATTAAAGTATTCCAGGAAAGGTCTTGGAAACATGATGAAGAAGGAAGTTTCCCTCGTAAAAACATTCAAGACTTGAGGGAAATAGGTTATACATCTTTAACAGTTCCTAAAAAATACGGCGGAGAAGAAATTTCATTACGACTATTAGTTGAATTTCAGAAAATTCTTGGTAAAGGTGATGGCTCAACCTCGCTTTCTATCGGTTGGCACATGGGCCTCGTCAAACATTTACACGAGCAACAATCTTGGAAGGAAGAGATCTATGAAGCGTTCTGTAAAGATGTCATTGATAATGGCGCTCTTTTAAACAATGCTGCTTCGGAACCTGCAACAGGAAGCCCGACTCGAGGTGGGAAGCCGGAAACCACAGCTAAAGATAATGGGGACACTTGGATTATTAATGGAAGAAAGACATTTACGACAATGTCTCCTGTTCTAAACTACTTTGGAGTAAGTGCATCGATAGAAGGGACAGATGAAGTGGGAAACTTTCTAATTCCTAGAGAAAGTAAGGGTCTTTCAATCGAGGAAACATGGGATTCTATAGCAATGAGAGGCACAGCTAGTAATGATTTAGTACTTCAAAACGTTTCGATAAAAAAAGAACTTCTCGTCGAAAATATAAATATAGGAAGTAAAGCAGCAAATGGATGGCTCTTGCATATTCCGGCTTGTTACTTAGGAATTGCCGAAGCTGCCCAACAATACGCGATAGACTTTGCTAAGTCCTATTCACCTAATAGTATTAAAGGGACCATTGCAGATCTTCCGAATGTAAAACAGAAAATTGGAGAAATGGAATTGAAAAGACTTCAAAGTGAGCATTTCCTTTTTTCAATGGCGACCAAATGGGATGAATCTGATCATGAAACCCGGCAACAAATGAAAGCAGAACTTGGTGCGGTCAAGCATGCAGTAGTAAATCAAGCAATAGAAATTGTTGACTTAGCAATGCGAATAGTAGGGGCGAAAAGTCTTTCTATGAAAAATCCTCTACAACGATATTACCGTGATATAAGAGCGGGCCTTCATAACCCGCCTATGGATGACATGACGATTATGCTTTTAGCTACGGATACAATAAAAAAAGAGGAGTAACAAAAAGGGCACTGAAAAGGTCATTTTTTAATTTTTCAGTGTCCTTTTGATGCAATAAACCGAGCGTCTTTCTCCTAATAGGCTCGTAGTCTTCCACGGAAAGGAAGAGGTAATTCATCCAAACAACCATCGATTTGAAAGAGACGAAGATTTTTCTTAATATAAGTAAAATAAAGATATTACATTTACTTGCTAAGTCATAATTCAGTGAGTTATCTTAAGATTGCGTTTTCATTACAATACGATTATCTGATAGACTTTTTCGTATAACATGTTAATATTAAAGTAACGAATATATCTATTTTGGGAGGGAAGTTGACCTATGAAACTTTGGCTGAAAAAACTATCGGTAGTTCTCATAACATTTATGACCGTTGGAATGTATATTCCACCTACATACCTTGACGCAGAGGCTGAGGCAGCAAATAAAGAGGTTGTTTCTTCTAACGATCGTTTGCCGGAAACAGATACTCCCCTTCCAGATATAGGTGAAATAGAAGAAACACAACTTGATAGTTTGGACGATGAAGATGACGATGTCAGTGACCACTATATTCATATGGTTACGAATCAAGCCAAAGAACAAACTGTCACAAAACTTGGACCGAAAATTGTAAATAAAGTTGAAAATGATGTTATGACAACGATATTGCCCCATATAGAAGAGGTCATAGTTGGACTTTTCGAAGAGGCCGGTCAAGAAAAATTTCAATTTTATGAGATCACAGAAGACTTAACACCGGGTTATGGTGAAAAAATATTTAATGTTTATGATCATCAAGCAAAACAAGATGTGGCAATGTTTCATGTCAGGCGGGAAATTCGTCCTAAGGAAGGCTACTGGTTTAATTTTCACTACCATTTAAGTAACGACGATTTTGAAGAACACTATAATATCGGGGATATTTACTGGGATAAAAACACTCCACCAAAATGGATGAGTCAATAAGAAGAACACGAAGTGCCTGCCGAAAGAGAATAAATAACTTCCTCTTGAAAAAACCGGTAAGCATATATTCTTAACATTTAGGAAAAAGCCGCTGATAGCGGCTTTTTTTATTGTCAAGTAGCCTTTTTTGCTTTTATTTTTTTGATAATTCAGAAATGTGTTGATGTTCCTTATTTATCTTGTGATAATAGAACTACCAGAATGGAATATTTTATAACTTATTGTCATTTTTTATTATATAAATTGTTTTTGAAGTAGTACTTGTCTCTATTAGTCTTACGTTGATGCATTCCCACAGTAGTGGGAAGCATTTGCCACTAGCACATCAGTTTCTGGCTTCCCTGTTCTAATTAAAACAATAATTGGGTTTAAGAGATCAAAACTACTAAGTTTTTAGGAGGCTGGAAGTCTTGCGAATAAAAACAATGAAATTGCCGCTTCTCACACTTCTCTTCCTTTTTATTTTTGGTATAGATGTATCTGCTACCTCAGTAATAACACTTGATGAATCTTCTGGAAGTTTTCGGTTAGATGGTCTCGTAGAAATACTAGAGGATAAAGAAAATCACTGGACGTTTGATGATATTCAGACACAAGAATTGGATGAACAATTTCAACCATATCATGGAGTGGTTCCTAATTTTAGCTACACGAGTTCCGTTTATTGGGTTAAATTTCAGCTTACAAATGACTCAAACGAGAACGATTGGTTACTGGAAATAGATAATCCAACTTTGGACAATGTGACTCTTTATTCTTCAGAATCAAACTTAAATTTCAGCCGCGAACTGACTGGAGATCTTCTCCCTTTCGACATGCGTGACATGGATCATCGGAATTTTATCTTTAACCTTGATTTAGAACCCAACCACGAAAAACTAATATATCTTCGGTTTGAAACACAAGGGGCGATGCAATTTCCATTAACTGTTTATAGTCCCCCATCATTTCTTGATAAATCAGAACTTGAGTATGGCATACTCGGAATGTTTGTAGGACTAGGGGTTGTGATGGCATTTTACAATTTATTTCTATTCTTTTCATTACGAAATAAAAGTTATTTGTATTATGTCATTTTTATCGTTGCAAATGTCTTTACACATCTTGCATTTACAGGACTAGCCTATCAGCATATATGGTCCGATGCTGTTTGGTGGAATAATCGTTCGATTGTCTTTTTTATGAGTACGTCGAACATCATAGCCATATTATTCGCAAAATCGTTTTTAGAGGTAAAACAAAATATTCCGCGGCTTAATCGCCTCTTGAACGTGCTAGTTCTCTTCACTGTTACTGTCATTATCATACTTATGGTATCTTATCCAACAGCTTTGAACTTAAGTATTGTCGGTATCGCGATAACTTCCATTGTGATCATCGCTGGAGCTTACATGTGTTTAAAGAAAGGTTTTAGACCTGCGCGTTATTTCCTATTAGCATGGATAATTTTTTTTGGCGGCGTTGTTATTTCTATATTGGCCGATTCAGGATTCATTCCAGTGAATTTTTACACGAAGTATGCGTGGCAGCTTTCCTCTTCTCTGGAACTAATATTATTATCATTTGCCCTCGCAGATAAAATTAATACAATGCGATTAGAGAAGGAACAAGCTAAAAAAAATGCGATTAAGAGTCAGAAAGAAATGCTCGAAAGTCTACAACGGAATGATAAATTAAAAGATAAATTTTTAGCAGTAACCTCCCATGAGTTGCGAACACCGTTAAATGGGATTATTGGTATAACTGCTTCTTTACAAGAAGGAGCAGCCGGTGATATAAACGATGCTATGAACAGTAATCTTTCGATGATTAAAAGAAGTGGAACCCGTTTATCTCATTTGATCGATGATATTTTAGACTTTTCAAAACTAGAAAATAATAATTTAGATCTATCATTAAAAAAGGTTCACTTAAAAGAAATCACGGATGTTGTTCTGACAATATGTGAAACACTCGTTAGGCAAAAAGATATTCAATTACAAAACAATATCCACTCAAAAATACCAGCTATCTTAGCGGATGAAAACCGTCTCCAACAAATTCTCTATAATCTAATTGGAAATGCAATTAAGTATACAGAAAAAGGGAAGGTTACTATCCAAGCCAAGGAGGTAAATGCCAAAGTAATCATTGAGGTGATTGACACAGGCATTGGTATTCCAAAAGAATATCACGAATCCATCTTTTTACCATTTAATCGTGGCGGTAATTTTACGAATAATTCGTATCAGGGCACTGGCATTGGTTTGAATATTACAAAGCGTTTAGTAGAGCTTCAACAAGGAGAAATATCGCTAGAATCAACAACTGGCAAAGGATCAATCTTTCGTTTTACGCTGCCTACTTTCAAAGAAAGCAGCAATGTAAATTCTGAAATTGTTTCTATTGAAGGCTCTTTCTCTAAAGAACGTAAAGAGGAGCCATTTCGGGAAGTGCATCACGTTAGTTTTATGAATGACGGTGAGAAAGTTTTAATTGCTGATGATGAACCAGTAAATATTCAAATTCTAGTTAACTACTTATCATTGGAGGGATATAACATACAAGTAGTGTCAGATGGGGAGGCGGTCATCCAATTAATAGATCAAGGAGCCGAATTTGATATGGTGATGCTTGATGTAATGATGCCTAAGTTATCGGGGTTTGAAGTCTGCCGGCTGTTGAGAAAACAATATTCATTAACAGAACTGCCAATTTTAATGCTGACTGCGAAAAACCAAATAGAAGACAGAATCACCGCTTTTGAACTGGGTGCAAATGATTATTTAACGAAGCCTGTTGATAAAAGAGAATTGCTGTCTAGAACTAGAACATTAATAAATTTAAGAAAATCAAGTATTGAAGCAAAAGAGCGTGCGCAGGAACTGGATTTACTTAACCAAGAATTAATTCAAATGAATGATCATCTGGAAGAGGAGGTCTCTTCACGTACAAAAGAACTAGAGTTTAAAAATGAAGAATTAGATATGAGAAATATGGAGCTAATACGAGTTGAAAAGTCGAGAGTTGCACTTCTATCAAACATATCTCATGAACTAGGTACTCCATTAACATTCTTACAAGGTTATATCCAAACAGTTCAGGAAGGCTATGTCAATATAAACGATCCTAAGTATCTTGTTTTGGCTCAAGAAAAAATAAAATTATTAGACCGTCTAATTGCGGATATATATGACTTGAGTAAGTTTGAGTCAGGGAAAATGCAACTATCGATGAGCCCTGCAAATGCCAAGGAATGGTTTTTTTGTATTTATGAGAAATTTGAATTTGAAGTGAAACAAAGTGGACTTGTGATGGAGAAACCATTTCTTAAAACTAGTTCAGACGATGAGCGTGAAACACTATTTATTGATATAGAAAGAATGGATCAAGTATTAGCAAATCTAATCTACAATGCTATAAAGCATACGCCAAAAGGAGGGGGAATTTCCTTATCTGGCGAATTAATACTTTATAGTGAATCGGAGGATACGAGAGATTTTACTCCTCATATGATCGTAGAGGTAAGAGATACAGGTAATGGAATCCCGGAGGAAGAAATTCCTCATATTTTTAATCGATTTTTCAAAGGGAGTTCCCAAAATATTAGCGGAGCAAAAGGTTCTGGCTTAGGTTTGGCAATTACAAAAGAAATTATCGACTATCATAAAGGGGAAATTTGGGTAGAAAGTACAAATAAACAAGGAACATCTTTATTTTTCTCGTTACCGGTTGTCTTATCCTAAAAATAAATATTTCGACTGTAAGGGGGGGATTAAATGAATAGGAGAGAGAAAAAAATATTAATTGTTGAAGACGATCAAGGGATTCGTGAATTAACTTCTTTGTATTTAGAAAAAAAGGGTTATAAAGTAGTAACTGCTGATACTGGATTCGAAGCACTCGAGCTTGTTAACTCTGAGGAACCGAATCTTGTATTGCTGGATATTTTGCTGCCCGGTATAACTGGATTTGATGTTTGTGTGAAAATAAGAGAGACCTCGACCGTGCCTGTTTTATTCATGAGTTGTAAGCGGGACTCGGAAGACAAAGTACAAGGGTTTAATGCAGGAGCGGACGACTATATTACAAAACCTTTTGATCTAGTGGAACTAGAGGCCAGAATTCAAGCTATTCTTCGTAGAAGCGGACAGGCACCTAAAGTGCATCAGACGACTCTTCGCTTTCTGTCGGTAGATCAACTCTCTATCGATTTAAAAAACTTTGATGTCTATGTGCGTAAAGAATTAGTTGATTTATATACAAAAGAAAAGCAATTGTTATTAATTCTTGTGAAAAATCCCAATCAGGTATTTAGTGCTGAGCAATTGTATAAGCAAATATGGGGAATGGAAAGTTACGGAGACTTGAAAACAGTCATGGTTCATATTAGTAATCTTCGCAGAAAAATTGAAGTAGATCCGGGAAAACCGAAATATATTCAAACGGTACGAGGATTTGGTTATAAGTTCGCCTCTGAAAAGACAATTTCCTCCTTTTGATTGTCTTTTTTTGTCATAAAAAAGTTATCGAAATTTTATTTATTTAACCTCATTTTAACCTTTGTATTCTATAGTGAATAATAGAACGCAACATTAAATCAGAGCCGGATGGTCAATTACTAGAATTTAGTAGTACCTTCTAATAGACAAAGGCAAACCTACTGAAAGGTAGCGACGCAAAGCTACGGGCCTAAGAACATAAAGAAGAATATGTTTAAGGCAGCCGGGTTTCCTATGAGCTGAGGATGTTTAATAGGGGGAGTGAGGAAAGATGAAGGAACGCAATTTATCTCATTTAGATGCTGACTGGATTCACCTGATGGAAAAAGCGAAAAATTTTGGGTTGCATCCGAGCGACATACGAAAATTTCTTAACGAAAAAAAAGAGAAAGCTTTGCAAAAAAATAATGATAGGACACATGCCAATTAACATTTAGGCATGTGTTTTTTCAGTTTACTTCACAAATGCTATGTTTAAGTGTCATAATATGGACAGGAATAATAAATCTAAAGGGAAAATTCGTCTACATAAAGATATAAATACGCTAATAGTAACAACTAAAATCAACAGGAATTTTGATAGGAGATCGTGGGAGATAATGAAGAAACTCAAAGAAAAAGCACAAGCACAAAAAAAGCATAGAGCTATCCTGCTTTTCTCTTCTCTTTTACTTGGAGCAATGATTGTTGCCCAAGCTTATTTTATTGTCACCATCGTAGATCGTATTTTTCTTCAAGGAGCATCTGTATCGGAGCTGTTACCGGAATTTGGTGGGTTACTTCTTGTTTTATTAGGCAGAGGACTCTTTACTTATATAAACGGTCGAACTGGAGTTCGGATGGCTTCTATTGTAAAAAAAGAATTCAGAGCCGAACTATTAGCCAAATTTAGAAGAAATCCAATGCAAGCTTCTTTAAAAGGGCAATCGGGTGAAAAAGTTAGTGTCATGATGGACTCCATTGATGAAATAGAGGCTTTCTATACAAAATATTATCCGCAAATGATCCAGACAACTTTTGTGCCGATTATTATATTGATTGCGGTATTTTCTGTAAACTGGGTGTCGGGACTAACAATGGTTATAACGGCACCTTTTATTCCGATATTTATGATTATTATAGGCCAGAAAACGCAAAAGAAGTCAGAGGAACAAATGGAAAAACTTGCAGCTTTTTCAGGTCGTTTTCTCGACACCTTACAGGGCCTTTCCACGTTGAAGTATTTTGGTCGTTCGAAAGAACAATTGGAGGGAATCCGGGAAAGTAGTATTAACTATCGGGAAGCGACGATGGATGTATTGAAAATTGCCTTTCTATCGACGTTAATGATGGAGTTCGTTTCTATGCTAAGTATGGCGATCATTGCCTTGGAAGTGGGCTTACGCCTGGTCATTTATAATCAGTTGTCGTTTTTCACTGCTTTTTTCGTGTTAGTGTTAGCCCCAGAATATTACACGTCGCTAAAAGAACTGGGAAGTGCTTTTCATGCTGGAAGAGGGAGTACAGGCGCTGCTAATAGAGTGACTTCAGAATTAGAACAAGAGGAACAGCCGGTTGAATGGGGAGATAACAGGCTGCTGGGAAGTGATTCGCCACCTTCTATCGAATTTAAACGTGTTGGATTTACTTATGGTGAAGGATCATTTGCTTTAAAGGAAATTAGTGCTGAAATTGCCCCATTTAAGGAAGTGGCGATTGTCGGGAAAAGTGGTGCTGGTAAAACAACATTTCTACATCTGTTGTCAGGACTTGTTTCCCCTTCTGAGGGAGAAATTATTGTTGACGGTCGTCCTATATTTAGCTATCAAGAATCAGCGTGGTTTGATCAAATTGGCTATATATCCCAAAATCCATATTTATTCTCTGGAACGATAGCTGAGAACATTGCGGTTGGTGGAACGAGTCAGTCAACGAGAGCAGAAATAGTAATAGCTTCTGAAAAGGCTGGTATCGCAGAACTGGTTGAAGGTCTCGATGATGGCTATGATACTTTCGTTGGTGAAGGTGGACGAGGTCTTTCAGGTGGGGAAAAGCAGAGAGTAGCTCTTGCAAGGGCTTTTCTAAAGATGCCTTCCGTGGTTATTTTTGATGAACCAACTGTTGGTTTAGATCTTCAAACAGAACGTATTTTACAACGATCTATCAAGGAATTAGCAAAAGGCTCTACTATAATCACTGTAGCACATCGCCTGCATACGATTAAAAATGCAGATCAGATTCTATTTTTAGCAGAAGGTAGTTTAGTCGCCTCTGGAACCCATGAGGACCTAGTTACCCAAGTACCGGAATATGCTGAGATGGTAGCAGTACAGCAAGGAGGCGATGCAAGTTGAAAGAGCTCGGAATAGTTGTGAAATTAGTAATGAAGGAAAAGAAAGACGTCTTCTACTCTATTTTGTTTGGTTTTCTGGCGGGTATGGCTACAGTCAGCTTGTTTGCAAACAGTGGTTATTTAATATCCAAAGCAGCGGTGACACCGCCATTATATGTCTTAACGGTTAGTATTGCTCTTCTAAAACTGTTTAGTGTTACAAGAGCATTAACCAGATATGCAGAACGATACTATTCCCACCGGGCTACATTTACGATCTTAAGTAATTTGCGGGTTCATTTTTTTGAACGATTAGAGCCTTTGGTTCCCGGTATTTTTCAGAAGTACAGAAGTGGGGATCTATTGTCGAGAATCGTAGGAGATGTTGAAAGTCTTCAAAACTTTTTCTTGCGTGTGTATTACCCGCCAATCGTTATGATTATAGTGTTTTTAAGTACCATTGCTTTTACAATGTATTTCTCTGTAGAAGTAGCTATCGTACTCATATTAGGACTTATTTTGACAGGAGTCATCGTTCCAGGCTGGTTTGCTTGGAAACGAAAAAATATTGAAAGTAAATTAAGAGTGCAACGAGGAGAATTATCGACGGAGACAACGGAATTTTTATACGGGTTTCTTGACCTAAAAATTCACCAAAAACAAAAGGAAAAAGAACAACAGCTCACGAATGCATCCAATAGCTATATTGAGGAGCAAGAACGTGATGGGGTGAGAGGCCTGTTTAATCATTCTGTGAATCAGATGGTTTCTTTAACGGTATCTTGGTTCATTTTGGTGATAGGAGGTTACTTAGTTTCGGCAGGTCAGTTAGATGGTGTATTCCTTGCTATGCTGGTGATGATTTCCTTAACTGTGTTTGAAAACTCAACACCGATGGCGGTTTTTCCTTCTCACTATGAGGATAGCAGGCTAGCTGCATCAAGATTATTTTCGGTAGTAGGTGGACAAAAACAGGATACCAATAAGTCTTCCGAAAAACCAAAGGAATTAAAACAACTAGATAACCGGGATGCATGGACGATTGAGATGGAGAACGTCTCATTCGCATTTCCGGATGAAAAACGACTTGCGTTGGATAATGTTTCATTGAATTTCCCAGCTGGATCTAAAACTGCAATCGTTGGTCCGAGTGGATCTGGTAAATCAACGTTACTTCAGTTACTATTAAAGGTTTATGAGGCATCAAAAGGTAACGTAAGATTACAAGGAGAATCAATTGACCAAATCGAAAATAAAAGTGTTTGGAAAGGGACAAACATCGTTCTTCAACACAACCACTTTTTTTATGGAACGATCCGTGACAACTTGCTTATAGCAGGTGATGAGTTAACAGATGAGGCCATGTTGCAGGCTCTTGGAAAAGTGCAACTTGGAAAGTTTGCACTCGATGATCGCGTATTGGAGCATGGACAAAATCTTTCCGGTGGAGAAAAACAAAGGCTTGCGATTGCGAGAGTGATATTAAAAGGCTCACGTTTGTGGCTGTTGGATGAACCGACTTCCTCTGTCGATGCATTAACCGAGTCTATCATCTTCCAACACCTTTTGGAGCAAGCAAAGGAAGACACGTTGATCCTCATTAGCCATCGTCTCACTGGTCTTGAACAGATGGACCGGATTATTGTAATGGAGCACGGCAAAATGATCGAGTCTGGAACTTTTAGTGAACTGATGGATAAAAAAGGCTATTTTTATGAAATGAAACAAATTGAAAAGAGTGTGTTCACGTAAGGTCGAAGCTAGACGTTTAAAATAAAACAATAATTTCTTTTTTACGGACCACCTTCTATTATAGAAGGTGGTCTTTTTAAAACTTGTTTCTTTTTAGATTGTGAGGTGCTCGAATCAGCTCTAAGTGGACGCTTTCCGCGGGCACTGCTTCAGTCTCCTCGGACTAAGAAATGTGTCTCTTCCTCTGCCAGTAACGCTCGTCCCTGCGGGGTCTTCAGCTATTGCTAATCCCGCAGGAGTAGCCGACTTCGCTACTTCGAGCTTTTAAAAATTCATGGTTAAGAAAGCAGTAGCTTTTGTTTTAAGACGCACGCGTTTTTCTTACGATGACTTTTTCTGTTTATATTTTTTGTATTTTGCGAATATCCGAGAATCATGATTAGGGTGATTTGCCCGCATGAAATCTTCAAAAGGTTCGCCATATTTATCAATGAGTTTTTTGGTGCCGAATGGTTTACCGAATAGTTTCCCTAAATAGTATTCCCACTCATCCAGGTCTCTGTTACTATGTTCATTTATTTGTTGTCGGTGTGTGAGCTCTTCTAACTGAACTTTGCTAATACCGATATTCATATAATAAACGCCTAACAAGATGGCAATAATGACAATGATTGAAATTAAATATATCAATGGTAATTCTCCTTTTTTGATAAAGTAAGTAATCAAAGTGAAAGATTGGCGTGCAGTTTTTCACCAGTACCTCTTAAAATAGTATATCATCTATCAAAGAGGACAAGTGAGAGTTCAGAGTCAATAAATGATATAGTATTACTAGAGGTGATACGATGAACACACAATCATTCCGTCGATTAGATGCGACTGATTTAGCAGAGTTGATTCAGAAAAAAGAAGTTACAGCAGTTGAATTATTGGACCTTAGTTTTCAAGTGGCTAAAGAGTTAAATCCTCCTCTGAATGCTATTATACATATGCGAAAAAAAGCCGTTTATGAAGAGGCACAGAAACTAGATCGTTTGAATTTGCCCTTGGCCGGTGTGCCGATACTGTTGAAAAATATTTCCCAAGCAATAAAGGACGAACCGATGACAGCGGGAGCAAAATTACTTAAGGGAAATATAGCGAAACAGACGTCAAATTTTGTATCTAAATTACAGAAGGCAGGATGTCTGATTATTGGTCACACGAATACACCAGAGTTTGGATTAAAAAACATAACAGAACCGGAGCTTCACGGCGTAACCAGAAACCCATCGAACACGGAGTATTCTGCTGGTGGCTCTAGTGGTGGCGCGGCAGCTGCGGTTGCTTCTGGAATAGTCCCCGTTGCAGGAGCAAGTGATGGGGGAGGTTCGATCCGAATTCCTGCCTCGTTTACAAATATTTTCGGTCTTAAACCAACCAGAGGAAGAACACCAGTAGGACCAGGGATTGGTAGACAATGGCAAGGGGCTTCGATAGATTTTGTCGTTAGCCGAACGGTTCGAGATAGTGCGGCTATTCTTGATGAGTTACAGGTTATTCAACCAGAAGCAGCATTTCAAGTCCCATTGTTTGCGGGAAGTTATACAGAACAATTAAAAAGACCTTGGGTAAAACCTCTCCGAATTGGTTTTACAACGGAGTCTCCAGTAGGTACACCGGTATCTGCAGAAGCTTGTAAAGCAGTAAAAAAAACCATGACTTGGTTGGAACAGCAAGGGCATCATGTCGAAGAAAGAAATAATGACGTAGATGGCATTGGGCTTATGAAAAATTATTATTTAATGAATTGTGGCGAAATCTCAGCTATGATTCAATCGATGGAGAAGATGCTAGGCAGGAAAGTCACCCCTGGAGATGTAGAAATTGAAACGTGGTTGCTGCATGAAGCCGGAAAATCTGTATCAGCAACAGAATTCACTGGCAGTCTTGCCTCTTGGGATAGAGCGGCAGCACAGATGGCCAGCTATCATGAGAAGTATGACTTTTTTGTGACTCCTGCGACTGCGTTTTCTGCTCCAAGAATTGGTGAGTTATCCCATTCGACAGCGGAGCAAGAAAGATTACAAGAACAGATGGCTAAACTGGCTGGAGACGTGACAAAGCAGCAGCAATTAATCTATGAAATGTTCCTGCCTAGTTTAACGTATACCCCATTTACGCAATTGGCGAACTTAACAGGACAACCGGCGATGTCTGTCCCCGTTCACATGACTGAAGAGGGTCTTCCGATTGGAGTACAATTCATGGCAACAAAAGGGCGAGAGGATGCATTGTTAAAAATAGCGTGGCAGTTGGAGCAATCAGCTATTTGGGAGGGGAACCGTTAAAAAACGCATCGAATATTTCGATGCGTTTTACGTCCGTCCGTATGGAGAGAATTATCTGTTTTGTTCAGATTCCCAAGTATTCACTTCTTTTTCTGCTTCATCTCTTTCTTTTCCATAACGCTCTTGAATTTTCCCAACAAGCTTATCCCTGTCTCCATCAATAGATTGAAGGTCATCATCCGTAAGCTTTGACCACTTTTTCTTTGATTCACCTTTTAATTGATTCCATTTACCTTTGAAAATATTTTTGTCCATTTTTATCAACTCTCCTTAATTTTAGGATTGTTAAAATCTCTTTCATACTTTATATACTCGTTTTAATGCGATGTTAAACCGGGAAATAAGTTGTATTTTAAGAGTTTTTGACTTTTAAATTAGGGTATAGGTACTTAGTTACATATTAAAGGATAGGTCAATTGGTGATCCAAAGTTGCTTTTATTTCGTTATAAAAGTAGGAAGACTATCCGAGAGGAGATTAAGAGTGGGTGAAAACAAGGACTTAATGTTGTACGAGCGACTGCGCTCCGGTGAAAAAGAAGCGCTTGAATCTCTTTATGACAAATATGAACGTCTTCTCTATTCCTTTTCATACAAGATGGTACATGATTCTCAAGCGGCGGAAGAGATTGTCCAAGAGGTTATGATAAAAGTATGGAAAGGTACAGGTTCATATTCTGATAAAAGTGGTAAATTTTCTTCTTGGTTACTAACTGTTACACGCAATACAGCGATTGACTATATTCGAAAAGAGAAAAAAGTCCGTTCAGAAGAGATTCATCAAGAGGTAGAATTACGGGACCATCAAGCCCCCGTGGAAGACTTAGTGGAATGGAAAGAAAAGGGTGACCGCTTAAAGACGGCCATGCGTACATTAAAAAAAGAACAACAAATAATTATCGATTTGTTTTATTTTAAAGGGTACTCTCAACAAAAAATATCTGAGAGAATTGATATTCCTCTTGGAACGGTAAAAGGGCGAATTAGGTTAGCATTGAAGCACCTGAATGGCCAATTGCATGATGAAAGGAGGGATTTGCAATGACTGAACGCCAATGTGATCAGGTAATCGATTATTTTAACGATCAATTATCAGATGAAGAAAAACGAGAGTTTGAAGATCATTTGCGAAGTTGTAAATCCTGTCAGGAGGAGTTAAATGAATTGCGTGATTTGACAAGCGATTTTCCGTTTCTAACTGAATCAGAGGAGCCACCTCAAGGCATGAAAAAAAGAGTATTAGCTAGTGTTTTTGATGAAAAAAATGAATCAGAAACGATGCAAAATACCACACCAGTTTCACCTGAACGTGAGTCAATAACTGAAAATCATCCCGGAGTATCAAGACGTCGTCGTTCCCCAATTATTTTTGGAACACTTGCTGCAGCACTGTTATTATCGGTAGCGGGAAATGGCTATCTATGGAATGAGGCCAGAGAAACAGAGTCTGAAAAAGACAACATTGCGATGGAAAGAGACATTCTTGAGTCGGATTATAATGAGATATTAGCTCAGATCGAAACCGATGATGAAGAAGGAGTCTATGATGTTATCCAGACTTCCAATCTTTCTTCTATAGATGAGGGAGAAGAATGGCAAGGTAAGGCAAGTATAATTGCTGAAGGTGGCAATATAGACTTGGTCATCCAAGTAGAAGGGCTTCCGCCACTAAACGGAACAGAAACTTTCCAAGCTTGGCTTATTGAAGGAGAAACCCCACTGCCAGCGGGGAATTTCAATATTGATGAGAATGGAAATGGAGCAGTAACGTATCGTATTAGTGACTTGGAAGATTTTCAAATTGATCAAATAGCCATCACATTAGAACCACAACCATACAATGAAACGCCTGAAGGAGATCTAATTCTCGCTTCACCTTTATAAAATACGAAGAGACCCGGAAGATTTCGATCTTTTGGGTCTTTTTTGTGGTGTTTATCGGCCGAGATTACTCGTCGAAGTTGTCGGTAGGTGCTACCGGAGTAGCACCTACAAACGTAGCACGTAGAAAACGAGCGAATGAGTGAGGATGAAGGAGGTAGAAGAGTGGAATTATCGGTAGGTGCTACCGGAGTAGCACCTACAAACGTAGCACGTAGAAAACGGGTGAATGAGTGAGGATGAGGGAGATAGAAGAGGAGGAATATCGGTAGGTGCTCCTGCGGTTACTCGTCGCAGAAAAAATTGCTACCGGGATAGCACCTACAAAAGTAGCACGTAGAAAACGAGCGAATGAGTGAGGATGAGGGAGATTGAAGAGTGAAGTTATCAGCAGCTGCTCCTGCGATTACTTTCGTCGCAGAAAACATTGCTAACGATCTAGCAACTACAAAAACTAACAAAAAAAAACGAAACATTACTAGTTTTATTAAAAATATTTAACCCCATTAAACATTGATATATCAGCGTTCTAGGAAACAACAATAATTTTTTATTGAAAATAGTGATCCATATTGATCTCTCTTCCGTTATCTTGGGTGAAAGCAAATTAAAACAAACTAAAGGGAGAGTGTTTCAACATGAATTGGAAAAGATCATTAGCAGTATTACCATTAGGAGCAGCACTATTAATTCCGGCAAACTCGGTTTTTGGACATGGTCATGACGAAGAGTCAGACATGGAAGAAGGACACGGAGAATATGAGGTAAGGGTTTCTACACCAGCAGCAGATCTTCGAGCAACATTAGACCAATACTTATCTGAGCACGCCTTTTTAGCAGTATTAACGATGCAAAAGGGAATTGAGGGCGCAGAAGATTTTGAAGCAACGGCAGGAGCGTTAAGTAATAATACGGATGATCTGACAGGTGCTATCGCAAGTGTATATGGCGATGAAGCTGGAGAGATGTTCCGTGGAATGTGGGAAGATCACATTGGATATTTCGTTGATTATGTAACAGCAACAGCGGAAGAAGACGAAGCAGGAAGAGAAGCAGCATTAGCCGAGCTAGATAATTATCGCGTAGATTTCTCTGAATTTCTAGAATCAGCTACGGAGGAAAGATTAGAAGCTGGAGCGCTAGCAGAAGGTTTACAAATGCACGTTGATCAGCTAGTTTGGGCTTTTGATAATTATAACGCAGGTGAATTTGGCACTGCATATGACAATGTTAGTGAAGCAATGGAGCACATGTTTGGTGTAGGTAAAGGTCTTTCTACAGCAATCGTAGATCAGTTTGATGAAGATTTCGAAGGTTCACATCCGGATACACCAGCAGCTGACCTTCGCGCTGATTTGAACTTCCTTTTTTCTGAGCACGCAGCACTAGCTGTAGTAACAATGCAAAAAGGGATTGATGGTGCAGAGGATTTTGAGTCAATTGCAGGATCATTGAATGAAAACACAGAAGAATTATCAGCAGCAATCGCTTCCGTTTATGGTGAAGAAGCAGGAGAGGCATTCAATGAGCAGTGGAGCGAGCATATTGGTTATTTCGTTGATTACGTGACGGCAACTGCAGAAGACGATGAAATGGGTAAAGAAGAAGCTTTAGAAAATCTTGATGGCTACAGAGCAACATTCTCAGAGTTTCTTGAAACAGCTACTGAAGAAAGACTAGATGCTACAGAACTTGCTGATGGTCTTCAAATGCACGTCAACCAATTAGTTGGTGCTTTTGATAGCTATGTAGAAGGCGACTATGAAACAACGTATGAAAATGTACGTGAAGCATATGGTCACATGTATGGTGTAGGTGAAGGCGTTTCTGGTGCGATTGTTGACCAGTTCCCTGAAAAGTTTGAGTCAGGTATGCCTAGTGAAATGCCTAAAACAGGTTTAGGTGGAATGAGTGATTCAAATTCTATGTCACCATGGTATTTGTATAGCATCATGACAATTTTACTTGCAGCTGGAGTAGTTATGATTACTCGCAGAAAAACATCAAATCAACAATAATTAGAACGTAATCCTATTCAAAGGTGATGACGATGAAAAAATGCATAGGCTTGATAGTTTTACTACTAGTGTCTTGCGGTACGAATGAAACAGAAGAAACTTCTGAACAGATGATCAATGATTCAACTGATACTGTTTCCAGTGTCCAAAACGATGAATCACTTGATGAGGTTGAGGTGGAAGCGGAAGAAGAGGGGCAGGAAACAGCCTCTTCTGTTCCAGCTTTAAAGATTCCCACAGATAAAACTAAACGAGATGAATCCCAGGTTATGAGTTATGTTAGAGAGGGAATTGAACCAAATAACATTGAAATTCCCACACTTGGCATAGATGCACCCATAGAGGATGTCGGCTTGTTGGATAGCGGACAGATGGATGAACCATCAACTATGGATGGGGTTGCTTGGTATGAAGGTGGCTATTTGCCGGGGGAACAAGGAAGTTCTGTTCTGGCAGGACACGTAGACAGTAAAACAGGGCCAGCTGTATTTTATCAACTTGAGGAGTTAACTCAAGGAGATGAAATCATTGTTACCGATGAACAGGGAGAAGAAAAAATCTTTGTTGTTCAAGAAAGTAAGAGTTATGATCGCAATGAAGCCCCATTACAAAAGATTTTTGGCTATTCCTATCGAAGTCAGTTGAACCTTATTACCTGTACAGGAGAATTTAATTCCAAAGCAGGGACTCATGATGAACGACTTGTCGTTTATACTGTGTTAAAAGATGATTTGAGTGATAGTTAAGCAATAATGATTGCTAATCCACTATGAGAAAACTCTCATAGTGGATTTTTCAATCTGAAAAAAGTAGCAGCTACCTTCACACCGCGCGTAACAAGGGAAACCCATCCTTGTTACTTAAAAAATGGCGGTGGAAGCTGACGCTGTATTTAAGAAAAGACGCTACGCGTTTTTCTTATAAACTAAGTACTTTTTCCTATACTTTTCATAAAAGGGTTTATATTAAAAGTAATTAACAGGTATTGATGATATAATTGGACTATTAACTTGTACAGGAGAAAAAGCGCTATGAAACTAAAAATGAAGGTATTTAACGTCATTTTAATCTGTTTATTGGTATTTTTCATCGTTTTACTTTTTATTATCAAACCGATTTTACTTGAAAGTGCAGCAAAATTAGACGAGCATCGTTTATCTACTAAAATGGATAATGTCCTTGCGTACATAGAAAGTGAAACGGATGACCTTCAAAGGCTTAATAAAGACTGGGCAGTGTGGGATGACACCTACAATTTGCTTTTAGGGGAATACCCTAATTACGAGGAAGTGAATTTACAAAAAGAAACCTTTACGAATAACGAAGTAAACTTAATGATATTCATCAATGAGAACTCAGAAATAATAGAAGAAAAAGCAATGAACTATGATACGGGGATAAATTTAGAGCTTGGTGAGGAATTTGTTGAAAACCTTAGTTTACTAATCGATAAGAAGAGCAACAAAGAAAGAACGTTGTTCGGCGTTACGGAATTTGGTTTAACAATGTTATCTGTCGAAGAAGTTTATCCGAGTAATGGAGAGGGTGATTCAGCTGGATTACTCGTGATGGGGAAATTTTTAGAGGCTGGTTATTTTGATCGGATGCAAAAAGAATTAGCTACTTCTTTTTCATACATCGAAGTTGATGAGGCAGGCAACGATGGTGGCCATGAAATATCAATCACCGATAATACAATGATAAATGGATCAATGTATCTTTTTGATGAATTTAATGAACAAATGCTACGGTTAGATATTCCTATGCAAAGAAGCCACTATATGGAAGAACAATCAAATATGAATATGCTTTTTCTGTCATTTTTCCTAGCTAGTGTCCTGCTAACGATGATCTTATTTTATTTATTAGATCGATTGATTACTTCAAGAGTAACGGGACTGTCAACGGAATTGCGGACTATTCAAGCAACAAAGGATGAAAAGAATGCCAGAGTGGAAGTGGATAAATCAGGTAGCGATGAAATAAGTATGCTGAAACATACGATTAATGACTTACTTCAAACGTTAGATTGTAAAACGGAAGAAGTTAAGAATTTGGCATTTTATGATCAAATGACAGGGTTACCTAACCGGTATTATTTATATCAATACAGCTTTAAAAACAAAGAGCAGCATTCGTTTTATACGATATTTATGGATATTGATGGTTTTAAAAGTGTGAATGATACCTATGGTCATCTAGTAGGAGATAAATTATTAAATAAATTTTCTTTGAGATTAAGAGAATTTATGAAGGATCAAACTGGCTTTGTTTCCAGACTTGGTGGAGATGAATTTATCATTCTGCTGGAAGATATCGATAATGAAAAACTAGAAGAACAGCTTGATAGATTATTAACTTCTCTTAGACGGGAATATAGAATAGATAACACGAGGATTAGCAATTCAACGAGTATGGGTATTAGTCATTATCCCAAAGATGGAGAGAGTCTGGATGAACTTATCCAAATGGCGGATAAGGCGATGTACCAAGCGAAAGAGAATGGAAAAAATAGATGGCGTTATTATAATCCAAAGCCATTTACATAATCCCTCTTATTTTGGAAAAGGAAACTTGAAGAAGGGGAAAGCGTCAGCTTCCACCGCCCCGAGTAGCACCTACGTAGTGCGTGTAGGTGCTACTCGAAAGGAGGGTGGGTTTCCCTTGATACTTGCGGTGTGAAGGTAGCTACCAATTTTATAAATTATCTCTTTAAAAAAAAGCAACTGCAGACAAGGATCGCTTGTAACTGCAGTTGCTTTAAAGCTGTAAATTTAAGTAACTCAGAGTAATTTGAATCACCCAATGATCTGATGATAAATCGTTCTGGCTTCGGAAATGTCACTGGTGCCATGAATAAGTACTCTTCCATCTAAAAAGAATACGAGTCTGTGTTTTTGATGAAAAAAAGTGACTAAGTAAGGATTCGATTCCACTTTTCCTTCAAGATGAGACAACTGTTCTTTTAAAGCTTGTAAATCTCTTGTCATGATATCAGAAGGTCGGATTTGAACAGAATCTCTTCCGCATAACACAGATGATTTCAGTTGTTTCTCGAATGATAAAAATGGATAGGTTGGTTTAGTGCCACATGACAAACAATGCTTGTTTTTCAAGCTGCTCACATCAATCGTCGACTGTTCATTTTTCCAAAGGTCAAAAGAGATTAATCTTTTTCTTAAAGAAGCTTTGTCGTTCACTAAGAGCTTCATAGCTTCCGTTGTTTGGTGAGCCACGACCATTTGAACTGCAGGTGCTATAATTCCGGCTGTATCACAGGTTGCTCCACCGAGTGGAATAGTTTCCATCAGACAATGCAGGCATGGAGTATCTTTAGGAATCACGGTGAAACTTAACCCGTAACTACCAACACAAGCACCATAAATCCAAGGGATATCGTTTTTCTGAGTCAGGTCATTGATGATTAACCGAGTATCAAAGTTATCTGTAGCATCTATTAGAAGATCTATTCCTTTGAGTAAACCTTCGAGCTCTTCTTTTCTAATATCTAAAACATGGGCACGAATGTCAACTTGAGAATTTATCGCTTCAAGACGAGTTTTTGCAGCAACTGCTTTTGGAAGGCGTTCGAAAGCGTCTTGTTCCGAGTAAAGCTGTTGGCGTTGAAGGTTACTTTTTTCTACATAGTCCCTATCCACAATAGTAACTGTACCTACGCCTGCTCTTACAAGATTTTCTGCATTCCCAGTTCCTAGCGCCCCGGCTCCGATGATTAATACATGTTTCTGTTGGAGAAGGTGTTGCCCTTTTTCACCGATAGGCTTAAATAAAGTTTGTCTCGAATAGCGAGTTTCCATGTTATCCACCACCAACGAAGTGGACGAATTCTAGTTGGTCATCGGCTGTAAGAAGGGTCTCACTGTGAGTTGTTTTATCAATGATTACTCCATTCTGTTCGACAATCACAACTTTTTTATCTAATCCATAGTGTGATAGTAAATCTGCGATTGTATGAAGACTTTCTGGAACCTCATCTTTTTTCCCATTCACTTGTATGAACATGCTTGTTACTCCTTTCTTGAAAGATGAAAGATCTTTCGTAAGCTTCTTTATAGGTTCTGGCTGCTTTTTCAGGATTCGAAGCACTAAAAACTCCTGACATCACTGCCATTCCATTTGCTCCGGTTTCCATGATGTCATTAACGTGAGCCGGTTGAATTCCTCCAATGGCAATCACTGGAATAGTCACAGTTTCCACAATATTGCGTAGACCTTGTAAACCGTTTGGTTGTTTTCCTGGTTTAGAGGAACTTTGATAAATATGTCCAAAAAGGAGATAGTCCGCTCCACTTTCTTCAGCCTCTTTAGCTTCTGTGACAGAATGAATGGATTTCCCAATCCTGAGAGAGGGGAATGCTTTTTTTACTGCAGCCACATGGAGACTGTGAAAAGCAAGTTGAACGCCGGCTACTTGCGTAACATGTGCGACATCTGCCCGGTCATTGACAGTAATTTTAGAGCTTGGGATTCCGGCTACTAATAGAAGCTGAATTGTTTCGTATAATTCCGCCGAAGACTTTTGTTTTTCTCGCAATTGAATAAAGTCGACATAAGGAGCAACCAATAATGCTTTTTCAACAAGTGTTTCAATCGAATGATTGCCATCTGAAATAATATGAAAATCAAAGTCTTGATTTGTCATCAAACAACCCCCTTATTTTTAGGACAGGATGTGCCAATCTTTCATTACAGGCTGGTATCCTTTGGCAAGTAACAGTTCTTTGACTTCTTTGACGGAGCGCTCATCGGATATTTCGAATTGACTTTGCGTTGCATCAGGTTCTGTATAACCGCCAACGACAGTAGAAGAGGCCGCAGACATTTTTGTAACACCTAATGGGATAAGTTGGTCACGAAATTCTGGCGTTTCTCTCGTTGAAATGGTGATCCCGGACCGTGGTAAAAATAGTCGTGAAGCAAGCAAGGCTTGAACAAGATTCTTATCTGTCACATCGACTTTAGGTTGGAAGTCACCAGCGTTTGGACGAATTCTAGGGAAAGAGACACCTACTTCTGTTTCTAGATAGTTATCTTGTAAATAAGCTGCATGGAGACCGGTGATGAAGCTTTCTTTTCGCCAATCGTCCAATCCTAGAAGTGCCGCGATATTTACCGAGCGCATTCCGGCAAAGGCGCCTCGCTCAGGCGTATCCAAGCGATATTTAAAGTCTCGCTTCGGACCTTTCGTGTGAATACCAGCATAAATTTCTTCGTTGTAGACTTCTTGATAGACGGTTAGTCCGTCGATACCGTGGTCGACTAATTCTTGATACTCCTCTGTATCCAACGGTTGAATCTCTAAACCAATTGAAGAGAAGTATTTTTTCAGTACTTTCAAGCTTTCCTTTAAATAGGCATTGGATGAATGCATTCTCGATTCACCGGATAAAAGTATGATGTGTTTTATTCCCATGTCTGCAATAATTTTTGCTTCCTGCTCAATTTCTTCCATAGACAGGCGTCTTCTAGGGAAATCATTATCGACACTAAAACTACAATATTTACATGTGTTAACACAGTAATCAGATAAATATAATGGAAGAAACAACTGCATGGTTTTGCCGAAATGCTGTGTTGTTATTTCATGGGATTTTTGTGCCATTTCCTCTAAATAATTTTCTGCTGCAGGGGATAAAAGTGTCATGAAATCTTGTTCGGATAATCGGTCTTTTTTCAATACCTTCTCAACATCACGGTTTGTGACGTTTTCAAAAAGCTCATCGAAAGAAAGTGTATTAATCTCTTTTAATTTCGTGTAAAAACTCATTAAATCACCTTTTCATTGAATATATTTTAGGATCGGACAGGTTCTAGAAACGGTATGCGTTTTTCTTACAAGATAAGAATTTGTAAGTTGACAGCTATCTTTACGCCACAAGCATCAATGGAAGTTCGCCTCCTATCGAGTAGCACCTACACGTACTACGTAGGTGCTACTCGGGGTGGCTTTAAAGATCACGCTGTATTTAAAAAAAGACGGCTATGCCGTTTTTCTTAACCTAGAAATCCTGTTAATGGCGAAGAGGCATGGGCTTTCTTTGAAATAGGTCCGAGTCCTGAAAGATAACCTAGACGGCCGGATCGAACAGCTAAGTTAAAAGCATGTGCCATATTAATAGGGTCATCAGCTGTAGCAATTGCAGTATTTACAAGCACGGCATCAGCACCCATTTCCATTGCTTCCGCAGCTTCTGAAGGTTTGCCAATCCCAGCATCGACGACAATAGGAACCTTGATTTCATCGATCATGATCTGTATCATTTCCTTCATTCGAATTCCTTTGTTTGAACCGATAGGCGCGCCTAGTGGCATAATGGCAGATGCTCCTGCTTGCTCCATTTGCTTTGCGGCCATTAAATCCGGACTCATATACGGTAAAACAATAAAGCCTTCCTTTGCTAAAACCTCGGTTGCTTTCACTGTTTCTTGGTTATCAGGCAGTAAATATTTACTGTCAGAAATCACTTCAATTTTAATCCAATTACCCATTCCACTCGCTTTCGCAAGTCGGGCAATGCGTATCGCTTCATCCGCGGTTCTTGCCCCAGATGTGTTTGGCATTAATGTAACGTGATCTGGTATATCATTCACAATATTATCTGCTTCAGAATCCATATCAACACGTCGCAATGCAACGGTCACTACTTGTGATTCAGACGTTGTGATAGCTTCTTTCATCTGATGATGATCGGCATATTTCCCTGTGCCTATAAATAAACGACTTGATAATTCTACTCCACCAATAACTAACGAATCTTTCATTTTTCATTCCTCCAATGTTGAAATAAAAAGATAGACAAGAACTTAATAGTACAGGGGTATGATAACGCAAAAAAGCCCGCCAACAAGGGCGGGCATAATAAACATATAATAGAAGATTCTACTTTAGTTCATCTATGCTTCCCTACGTTGGTATTAACCAATTCAGGTTCAAAGGGTCGGCGGTTGTTCCTCTCAGCCATCACATCACGGTGGCTCCCCTAGCAATTACTTATTAAGTTCTTATATTTACCATAACATAGATTAGTAAGCGGTTACTACATATTTTAAAAATACACATTGATAATTCAGATAGTTCCACGCCGTTCAGTCGTCGTTCAATCGTCGTTCAATGAAAACCAACTTCATTTTCACTCCATTTCCAAAATGCTGTTGCCAAAGTTTTATCTTGTGCGGTTTCCGAGACGGAGATCTTTTTCTTATGTTCGAAGTATTCTCCGGTAATTCCCTTGATTTCAGGGCTTGTTGCTAGGTAGATTGCAGTCCGGGCTCCCTCAGCAGGTGTTTGGAAAAATGGTTTTAACAGTTTATGAACGGTTTTTCCGAAGTCCGTTTTTCTGTCGACTCCGAGGCTCGTCGCAACGGCACCTGGATGTACTGCATTAACCGTGACATTTGTGTCTTTTAATTGACTGGCCAGTTCTTTTGTAAAAAGAATATTTGCTAGTTTGGAACGTCCGTATCCTTTGATAACATTATATTTTTCATTGGTGAAATAAGGATCATTCAAATCAAATTTACCCCACTTGTGGGCTCCGGAAGACAATACGATAATGCGACCATCCGGTGACTCTTTGATCATGTCCAACAGTTCGTTTGTCAGAAGAAAATGGCCTAAGTGATTGACCCCTAACTGTAATTCAAAACCATCCTCTGTTAATTGCTTTTTTAACGAAACAACACCGGCATTATTAATGAGGATGTCAAGATAGTCAAAGGTTTCTCGGAACAGTTGTGCAAACGACCGAACACTCTTTAAGGAACCTAAATCACAAATCATCAATGAAATGTAGTTGGAACCACTTTGCTCGATTGCTGTCGACAGTGCTTTCCTTCCTTTTTCGGGGTTCCTGCATACCATAACAACTTGTATCCCTTTCTTAGCTAATTCAATAGACGTCGCCAATCCCATGCCGGTGTTGGCACCGGTGATGATTGCCAGCTTTTTTTTCATGATCTATACCTCCGTCGTTATAAATTCTCACATTCATGCGCTTAGTAAAACTATTTAATGTTATTCTTATTATAAGTCTAACAGCATGAAATTAGCTTCAAAAAACTAGAGTTAAAAGTGAATCTATTACTATTATGAAGATGAAGCTTTTTTTTGCGATTTGATAAAATAGAGATAGGGTAAATAGATAGAAATAGACAACTGGTTTTAGCTAAAGGAGAGGAAAACGATGCAGTCACCACTTAATATCTATTCAGAAATCGGCACACTTGAGAAGGTAATGGTACATAGACCAGGTAAAGAAATTGAGAATTTGTTCCCAGAGTTTATGAAGGAATTTCTTTTTGATGATATCCCTAATCTGCGCTTGGCTCAAAAGGAGCATGATAAATTTGTAGAAGTTCTCTCATCCAGGGGGGCAGAAGTACTTTATGTAACAGACCTTGCTTCTGCTGCCCTTACGGAAAAGAAAGTTAGAGCGGATTTTATCGATGAGTTTTTGACTCTTCCAAAACAGCTGCATCGAGATGAAGAAAGTGTTTATATAAGTTTAAAAG
This sequence comes from Salipaludibacillus neizhouensis, assembly GCF_002886185.1. GTDB lineage: Bacteria > Bacillota > Bacilli > Bacillales > Salisediminibacteriaceae > Salipaludibacillus > Salipaludibacillus neizhouensis. Next base: position 3,382,481 of record NZ_KZ614146.1, on the reverse strand, counting down.
AATACTTGCTTTCCAAAAGTCCAACGGAGCTTGTTGAAACATTGATTCGAGGTATCCGTAAAGAAGAAGTTTTTGTAGAAAAACGGCACAAGCTTGCTGGAATGCTGGACCACCCGTATCCGTTTTATTTAGATCCCTTGGTTAACATGTATTTCACAAGAGACCCGTATAATGTCATTGGAAATGGGATTTCATTAAATCCGATGAATCAAACGGCGAGGAAAAATGAAACCATTTTTATGAAATACATTATGAATCACCATCCTGAATTTAAAGATGCTGACACACCGATCATCTATGATAAATCGAATAACTTCTCGATAGAAGGTGGAGATCAGCTTATCCTAACACCAGAGGTCATGGCTATCGGTATAAGTTCCAGAACAAGTCCTCACGCGATCGAAGTGTTATTCAAAAAACTTCTGTCCGTTAATAAAAGCATAAAAAAAATTGTTGCGATCCAAATCCCGGAAGAACGTGCATTCATGCACTTGGACACCGTATTTACCCAAGTAGACACGAATAAATTCACGGTCCATCCGGCGGTGATAAAAATTGCGGATGAAATGAATTTATTTGTGATGGAAACAGATGAGAACGGCGAAATTATCGTTGAAAAACGGACTAATTTGGTTGAAACTCTGAAAGAAGTTTTGGAATTAGATGATATTATTCTTATCCCAATCGGAAATGGGCACGTGATTGAAGCAGCGAGGGAACAATGGAATGATGGAAGTAATACATTAGCGTTGGCCCCTGGTGTAGTTGTGACTTATGATCGTAATTACATCACCAATGAAACGCTGCGTTCACACGGAGTAGAAGTTCTTGAGGTACCAAGCTCGGAGTTGTCGAGAGGAAGAGGCGGTCCCAGGTGCATGACAATGCCGATTTCGAGGCGCAGAGTATAGAGTGAAAACATAGGAAACTCGTTAAATAGTGGAATCCTCTCTTTTATAAAGAGGGGGTTCTTGTTTTGTATGCTGGGTTGATTTTTCGGGGAGGGGTAGGTGCTACCGGTGTAGCACCTACAAAAGTAGGTAGAAAACGAGAGCATGAGCGAGTAAATGAAAGAAAAAATAGTCGGTTTTCGATAGGTGCTACCAACTTTTGGGCAACAACAATGGACTATGGTGTGTATGGATACGGAATGTTTTTACTTATCGCAAATCTCGTGGCATGGCGGAAGGTGATCTAAAGAGCGATGTTTGTCTGTATTAAAACGATGATATTCAGGGTATATACTATAGTGATGGGTTGAATAAAAACCTTTACTCTTAAGAGATAGCGGCAGAAGATGACGCGCTGCATTTAATTTAAAAGTTAGGACGTTTTTATTATGAGAGGATGGACTATGGATAATGTTGTTTAATATGATTTATTGGCCAGCAATCCTGAGCCTTGTTTTAGTAATTGGATTTCTGATTATAGGTGTTTCGTTTTTAATATGGAGAAGTCAGCGATAGCAGTAAAAATATTTTAATTTGTAAAACCTAAAACTGTCGTGAGCTTATGCTTACGGCAGTTTTTTAGCGCCAAATGAGCATTTTAGGCCTGAAAGATGCGCAGATAAGAGGAAGAAACGAGCTACTTAGAAAAAAAGCGGACTTGAGCCAGACAGAATGCGAAAGTAGAGTAAAAATGCTCCTATCATGAGCGAGAAAAGTTCCTTAAATTGAAGGAATAACTAAAGCTAGGTAATTGTGGAAAATCAACGAAAAATCTAGTTTTCATGTTATTATTAGATTTAGAGATTTGTGTTTTTAACATTCAATGATACTGCTTGCAAACTACTATTCAAGGAGGAAACCTCATTGCAAAAACAATCTGAACGATCAGTGGTTGAACAACCGCTAGTATATAAATTAATCGAAAATATCGAGAAAGTTGTCGTAGGAAAAGGGAAAGAAATCGAACTTAGTCTTATTGCCCTTTTAAGTGGTGGTCATGTTCTTTTGGAAGATGTTCCTGGTGTTGGGAAAACAATGATGGTTCGTGCAATTGCCAGATCTATAGGAGGAGAATTTAAACGTATACAGTTTACGCCGGACTTGCTACCGTCTGATGTAACCGGAGTCTCTGTTTTCAGCCAAAAAACAATGGAGTTCCATTTTCGGCCAGGACCAGTAATGGCTAATATTGTCTTAGCAGATGAAATTAATCGAACGTCTCCGAAAACACAAGCAGCATTGCTGGAAGCTTTAGAAGAAGGCAGCGTGACCACCGATGGAGAAACGCGGATTATTCAGCAACCGTTTCTAGTCATGGCAACCCAAAATCCGATTGAGTATGGTGGAACGTACCCATTACCGGAAGCGCAGCTTGATCGTTTTCTCTTTAAGTTTCGTATTGGTTATCCGACAAAATCAGAGGAACTTGAAGTCTTAAACCGTGTAGAGAAGCAACATCCGATTGAGACACTCTTTCCTGTCATAGAATTAGACGAGCTACTGGAAATGAAAAAACAAGTTAAAACCATTTTTGTAAATGAAAATGTGAAGCAATATATTATTAATATTGTGAGTGAAACAAGGCATCACCCTGCTGTTTTCTTAGGTGCCAGTCCACGAGCATCGATAGCGTTGATGAAGGCCGGACAAGCTTATGCTTTTATGCAAGATCGAGATTATGTGATACCGGATGATATTAAATATTTAGCTCCATATATCCTGCAACATCGCCTTATATTAAATTCGGAATCCAAGCTTTCTAATGCGTCCACAGGTAGGGTGATCGAAGAAGTACTCGAACTAGTGGGTATTCCAACAGGGAAAGAAAGAGCCCAATGAAATCACTTAGTTTCAAACGATTATGGTCTCCGATAAAATTCCTTTTTAAGATATTGATTGTAGTCGGTGTGTTCGTCGGATTGTTTAGCTATGCGATGTTTCAGGGGGAGTTTGTAAGTTGGTTTTTATTTTATAGTGTAGCTACTTTAGTGGCTTTAATGCTGCTGTATGCATTAATTCCTCTTGGTTCATTTGTGATAGAAAGGAATGTGGGTGAAGGGGCATTGCCTTCTGGTTCTGAATTAACGGTGGATATATCAGTCCGGCGCAAATGGCCGTTCCCTTTTTTATATTTAACTGTGGAAGATGAGGTTGGAAATGCAATTCGCGAACAAATGCCATCACGCCAATCAAGAATGATCTTTTATCCCACGATGAAAAAGAAACTCACTTTCTCGTATACCATCCCGGAAGTGAAGCGCGGAGAGTACGAGTTTTTAGGTTTCACTCTATCTACCAGTGATATGTTTGGGATTTTTGAAAAACGTAAGTTTATTGCTTTAAACTCAAATGTGCTTGTATATCCACGATATCATAATATCGAGCGGTGGGCAGCTTACGAGAAACATGACTCGGAGACAGACATATCCTCTAAGGATTTTATTGAAGATGTAACTTCGGTTGCAGGAGCGCGAGAATACGTTCCTGGTGATAAGATGACGAGTATAGATTGGAAGGTAACTGCGAGAACTAATAAATTAATGACGAAAGAGTTTGAAGAATATATAGGTCAGAACTTCTTAATCGTTTTTAATAATGTCATTCCTGACGATCACTTTAGAACGGTAGAGGCGTATGAAAAGGGGATTGAACTCGTTACCTCGATTATAATGTATGCCTATACCAGGCATCTGGATGTTGGACTCTGGACATTAGGATCCCATAAGCGCCAGTTTGAACTTGATACTGGGGGAGACCACCAGAAACGAATGGTGAAACATCTTTCACAACTTAAAGGTGATCAACAAGGTGATTTTGCGGCGAGGCTTAGTGAATCGGAGGATAAAGTTCCTTCTGGAGTGTCTATGATTATCGTATCCGTGGAATTGACTCGTGAAACTCTAGAGAGAGTAAAAGTACTTGTAGCACGGAGAGTCCAAGTTTATTTTGCCTTGATGGATAAAGGCAGTGAAATAGATGAATGGGAAAAAAAGCGGCTTCAAGAGCTTCGGAAAACTGGTGTAGAAGTCTATCAATTATCAGACGGAAATATAGATAAAGGTGTAGGAAAGGTATAGAGGTGATGAAATGGCGCAACTAAAAAAACAGCACACAAGGTCCATCACTCATTTTTTTATCTATTCTATGGCTTTTTTAATTTTGTGGGAATGGTTAAGACCGATTCCTCAAGTGACGAACACTGCGGAAATTCACGTTTTCGTTTTGTTTGCATTATTAAGTGCTGTTCTTATTTATTTTCGTATTTCTTATTGGATAATAGTCCCCGTATTATTGATTGCAAGTTTATATGGCGTGCATACTATCTTTTATGAGGGATCTTTTTTCAGTTTGGAAGGTGTTCTGGAAACACTCAGGCTTTTCACTGGTGAAGTAAAGTATAACTTAGGCCTAATTTATGCAAGAGAATTTGCCTATTTAACGGACCCGTTTCGAACATTTCTCTTATTGCTGTTATTGGCTTTAATTTGTTATTTGCTTTACTTTTGGATTTTTCATACAAAGCGTATTTTCTTTTTTCTCTTTACGACGATTATCTATATTACGGTACTTGATACCTTTACACCGGTAGATGCATCTGTCGCAATTGTACGAATTGTAGTCATCGGATTTTTTATGATTACGTTATTACAGATGTTAAAAGTCCAGGATGAGGAGAGAGTTATCTCTGGAAAAGCAGATACGTTTCTGTCACCAACATGGATGTATACGCTTATAGTTATGATTACAATAGCCATTATTGTAGGTATAGTGGCACCAAAGCCGGACCCGCAGTGGTCTGATCCTGTTCCAACGATTCGATCGGTTGTGTTAGGAGAAGACAGTCGCTCGGGATCAACTACAAAAAAAATAGGTTACGGTGAAAATGATGAAAAGCTTGGTGGCGGTTTTGCACAGGATGATGAATTAGTTTTTCAAGCGGAAGTTGTAGAACCTGTTTACTGGCGCGGAGAATCAAAGAATCATTATACGGGACAAGGTTGGGTATCCGGGCAATTTTATGAAGAGACGAACACTATTTTTGAAGAAGAAGTGGAGATCTCTTTTTTTGAAGAACTAGTAGAAGTAGAAGATACCATAGCATCTGTGAAAATGGAAGAAGACGTTGGTTTTAGTCACTTCTTCTATCCAGGTCAGTTTAAAATGGCAAATATTAATACCTTGACCCATCAAGTGGCTGGCGAAGAAGGTGCTGTTGGTAATCTGACATTTAGCAGCGACGCCATAAGTGGTAGAATTCAGGCTCACGGATCAACTCAAAACAATGTTACTTTAACAAGCTATGACATCGTATATGAACAGCCAACTTTTCCTATTGAGACTTTACGTAATATCTCGGAGGCTGATCCTGAAGAAATTCAAATGAGATACCTTCAATTGCCGGAAGAATTACCGGAGCGAGTAACGGAGTTAGCAAAAGAGATTGTGGAAGGTCAGGATACTCGATATGATCAAGTAGTTGCGGTCGAACAATATTTCTCCGAGAATGATTTCATATATCAAACAACGGACGTTCCTGTGCCAGAAGAAGGGCAAGATTACGTAGACCAGTTTTTGTTTGAAACGCAACTTGGGTATTGTGATAATTACTCGACATCCATGGCTGTTTTACTAAGAACATTGGATATTCCAACCAGGTGGGTGAAAGGATTTACAGCAGGAGAATGGGTGGAAGAAATCGATGAAAATCGTTATTTGTATGAAGTTAGGAACGGAAATGCCCATTCATGGGTAGAGGTTTATTTTCCGGGTGTAGGATGGGTACCTTTTGAACCTACCCAGGGATTTGATAACTACACGGAGTTTGAAGAAGAAGAGACGGTTGTAGATGTAGATACCGCAGAAAATGAGACAGCAGAACCGGCAAGTGATCCGCTAGATAGGGAAGATCCGTTTGCTCCTGAGGATGAGGAAGCATCTGGAAACCTGGATGAAGAGACTGCCAGTGGTTCCAATAAAGGTGACTATCTTCTGTACGAATGGTTGACACTTAAAAATATTATTATTTCAATTGTTGTTGCGGTATTGGTCGTGGTCTTTTATCAAAAACAACATTACCTCCAAAACAAGTATTTCTTAGTTTATTATAGGGTTTTAGGGAAAGATGAAAAGTTTGTATCGGCTTATCAACGATTGTTATGGATCTTAAAAAACGAAGGACTTGAAAGAGCTGAAGGAGAAACTTTACGTGAGTATGCGAAGCGAATAGATAAACAATTAAATTCAAATTCCATGGGGAAACTCACGAAAACGTATGAGAGAGTTTACTACGGTGACCGTGAAACGAAAGGGGAGTGGCAGACTTTGCAAAAGGAATGGGAAGCAATTGTGAAAAAAATGGGCGCTTGACCACGTGAAGATCACTTGATAAAATGAATCAGTTAAGTGAAAGCGAATGGTCTTGGATATCGTCTAACTGGAGCTTCAATGAAATTAAAACTGTAATTGCCGCATATATCCTTGAGAATATGGCTCAAGAGTTTCTACCGGGTTGCCTTAAACAACCTGACTATGAAGGCAGATATTTCTTTCTTCGATGTAAAGCTGGAAATTCTGTCTTCGTATTTTTTTATGTACGAAGATTGATTTACAGCTTTTTTTATTAAAAGACGGCTATGCCGTTTTTATTAACATAAAGGACTGCTTTGCAGTCTCTTAAATTAAATAGTAGAGGTGGAATTGATATGGTTGAAATTAATGAAAAGATAATTGTGTTGGATTTTGGTGGACAATACAATCAACTAATTGCGAGGCGTATCCGTGATTTAGGGGTCTTTAGCGAATTAGTATCTCATAAGGTCACTGCGGAGGAATTGAAGGCAATGAACCCGAGTGGGATTATATTATCCGGAGGTCCAGGAAGCGTCTATGCTGAGGGTGCCCCTCGTTATGACGCAGCAATCTTTGATTTAGATGTTCCAGTACTAGGAATATGTTATGGGATGCAACTGATGACTCACCATTATGACGGTGGCGTGGAAGCTTCGAATCACCGCGAATACGGAAAAGCAAAAATCACGATTGAAACCGAGTCTAAACTATTTAATACACTACCAAAGGAGCAAACAGTTTGGATGAGTCATGGTGATCTTGTGAAAGCACCGCCAGCAGGTTTCACTGTAGATGCTACGAATGTTTCTTGTCCAGTAGCAGCAATGAGTGATGAAAGTCGCGGGTTGTATGGCGTACAGTTCCATCCTGAAGTGCGTAATTCAGAATATGGTAATGAAATGCTCAAAAACTTCATTTACAGGGTTTGTAAATGCGAAGGTAACTGGTCCATGGAAAACTTTATTGACATGGAAGTAGAAAAGATTCGTGAGTCAGTTGGCAACCGTAAAGTATTATGTGCGTTGAGTGGTGGCGTAGATTCTTCAGTCGTAGCAGCTTTGGTGCATAAGGCGATAGGTGATCAATTAATTTGTATGTTCATCGATCACGGACTTTTACGAAAAGATGAAGCTGAAGGCGTTGTTAAAACATTTGGTGAAGGCTTCGATATGAATTTTGTGAAAATAGATGCTCAAGATCGCTTTTTATCGAAGTTGGCCGGGGTTACAGACCCTGAACAAAAAAGAAAAATTATTGGTAATGAATTTATCTATGTATTTGAAGAAGAAGCTTCAAAATTAGTAGATGTTGATTTCTTAGCTCAAGGAACACTTTATACTGATATTATTGAAAGTGGAACAGATACTGCTCAAACGATCAAATCCCACCACAATGTTGGTGGTCTGCCAGAAGACATGAAGTTCGAATTAATTGAACCACTAAATACGTTATTTAAAGACGAAGTTCGGATTGTTGGAGCGGAGTTAGGCTTACCGGATGAAGTAGTATGGCGTCAACCATTCCCTGGACCTGGTCTTGGAATTCGGGTATTGGGAGCAATTACAGACGAGAAGCTTGAAATTGTTCGAGAATCAGATGCGATTCTTCGTGATGAAATTAAAAAAGCAGGGCTTGATCGTGAAATTTGGCAGTACTTTACTGCACTTCCGGATATGAAAAGTGTTGGAGTCATGGGTGATGAACGTACGTATGATTATACTGTTGGTATCCGTGCAGTTACTTCCATAGATGGAATGACGTCTGATTGGGCAAGAATTCCGTATGATGTGTTGGAGATCATTTCGACTCGTATTGTTAATGAAGTAAAGAGCGTAAACCGTGTTGTTTATGACATTACATCGAAGCCACCTTCCACAATTGAGTGGGAGTAAAATAGTTAAATTGTACAAAAAACGAATGAAATTAGTGGAAACGTCAATATTATTCGTGTTTTATATTGACGGCTTTAATAATGTAATGCTACACTAACTATTATAAATTTTATTTATTTCGTATATTTTTGGGAATAGGGCCCGAAAGTTTCTACCGAGCTGCCGTAAATAGCTCTACTACGAATGGTAAAAGAAGGTTTGGTGTAGTGTTCAATTGTATGTACACTTCTTCTTTTATTATTACGTATAGAAACAGGAAAGCCCTAGTCTTCCATCTAGTGAAGACGGGGCTTTTTATGTTTAAACTCGTTCAGCTGAAGTCTGTATGAGGTTAAATGTGGGAAGACTAAAAATATAAAGAAAAAGGGGAGTTTGGGACATGCAACGTTACTTTGAATTTGAAGAATTAGGAACAAATTACAAAAATGAAATCATGGGTGGATTCACCACGTTCCTAGCAATGGCTTATATTTTATTTGTTAATCCATTAATTTTAATGGACGCTGGTATGGATCAAGGTGCAGTATTTGTTGCAACAGCAGTGGCTGCAGCAATTGGTACTATTATAATGGGGGTTGTTGCACGATACCCGATTGCTTTAGCACCAGGAATGGGATTAAATGCATTTTTCACATACTCCGTCGTTTTGGGGATGGGTATACCTTGGGAAACTGCGTTACTAGGAGTATTTGTTTCAGGTATTATTTTTATTATTATCTCGCTAGTTGGCGTCCGGGAATTTATTATTAACGCGATTCCAGCTGAATTAAAATATGCTGCTGGAGCCGGTATTGGTTTGTTTATTGCTTTTATAGGTTTGCAGAATGCTGAAATAGTTGTTGCTTCTGAAGCAACACTTGTAGAAATAGGGAATCTAGGTGCACCACAAACGTTGTTAGCAGTTTTTGGTGTCATTATCACTGTTGTTTTAATGAGTTTAGGACTTAAGGGCGGTATCTTTTACGGAATTGTGATTACTTCCGTAGTTGGAATGATTTTTGGTGCAGTTCCATTTCCACAACAAGTAATTGGTGCGGTACCTAGTCTTGCCCCTACTTTTGGAGCGGCTTTTGCACCTTTCGCAGAGATGGGAATTGGTGAAATTTTCACACTGCAATTGATGATCGTTATTTTAACATTTTTATTCGTAGACTTTTTCGATACAGCTGGAACAATGTATGCTGTAGCAAATCAAGCTGGTTTTATAAAAGACAACAAGCTTCCACGAGCTGAGAAAGCACTTTTAGCAGATTCTTCTGCAACGGCGATTGGAGCTGTTTTAGGAACTTCTACTACTACTGCTTATATTGAGTCTTCATCAGGAGTAGCGGCAGGGGCCCGGACTGGTTTTGCATCGATTGTTACAGGTATACTGTTTTTGGTTGCTTTATTATTTTCACCATTACTCGCTGTTGTAACAGAGGCTGTTACAGCTCCAGCGCTAATCGTAGTTGGTGTATTAATGGCATCGTCGCTATCTAATATTGATTGGAAAAAATTTGAGATTGCAGTGCCGGCTTTCTTCACAATTATTGCAATGCCGTTAACATACAGTATCGCAACAGGTATCGCCTTAGGTTTCATCATGTATCCTATTACGATGGTATGTAAAGGAAGAGCGAAGGAAGTGCATCCAGTGATGTACGGTTTGTTGGTTGTGTTTGTTCTTTATTTTGTATTTTTATAAAAAACTATAGAATAGTGGAGTAATGGAAAGACACTGAAAAAGTAGATCATACTTTTTCAGTGTCTTTTTTATTTTTAAAAAGGTAATTTATAAAATTGGCAGCTACCTTCACACCGCACGTATCAAGGGAAGTCCACCCTTGATACTTTAAAGATGGCGGTGGAAGCTGACGCTGTATTTAATAAAAGACGGCTATGCCGTTTTTCTTACTGGATGAAAACAGTGTAATTAACACAATATAAAGGCAAGATATGCCATCATTCTTATGAAGGAGGGCTTTAATTGCCTGCAATTGTTTCTGTCACAACAGAGAATCCTCCCTTTAAATATACACAAGCAGAAATTAAAGGACTTATTTATGATCTCTTTCAACCATCCTATTCAGCAATAGATCGAATGATTAAAGTATTTGATTCTAGTGGAATAGAAGAACGGCAATTGTCAGCGCCAATGTCTTGGTTTAAAGAGGATCACACGTTTGCAGAAAAAAATGAAAGATATGTAGAAGTTGCAGTAGAGCTTGGCGTGAAAGTAATTCGGTCTTGTTTAGAAAAAGTGGATGAAACAGTTGTATCTGATGTTGATGCCATATTTTACATTTCAAGCTCAGGAATTGCGACACCTACTATTGATGCAAAAATGATGAACAAACTTTCCTTTTCACCTCACATGAAACGGATTCCCATTTGGGGACTTGGCTGCGCTGGTGGAGCGGCTGGACTAAGTCGTGCCTATGATTATTGTCTGGCATATCCCCGAGCCAAAGTACTTGTAGTATGTGTTGAATGCTGCAGTTTAACTTTTTCTAAAGAAGATATTTCGAAAAGTAATATAGTAGGAACATCTTTGTTCGGTGATGGGGCAGCATGCGCACTAATTGTTGGGGATACTGCTGCTAATAGCATGGAATTCAAGCAAAAAAAATTGCCGTTTATTCTGGCATCACAATCGACGTTTATGCAAGACTCAGAAGATATTATGGGATGGGATCTTAAAGAGAACGGTTTAAACGTTGTTTTTTCGCGAAACATTCCAAATGTTATTGAAAAATGGTTGAAACCGAATGTAGAGGAATTTCTCTCTTTGAATAAAATTGACCTGCAAGATATTAGTTATTTCGTCGCTCACCCAGGTGGTAAAAAAGTTTTACAAGCTTATGAACAAGCTCTGACTTTTTCGGAAGAGATGACGGAAACATCGAGAAAGGTTCTTCAAAATCATGGAAATATGTCTTCTCCTACCGTACTGTATGTATTGAAAAAAATAATGGAACACAAGACTGTACACGGAGAAAAGGGATTAATGGCCGCATTAGGACCGGGATTTTGTTCAGAGCTTCTACTATTGGAATGGAGAGAGGTAGGATCATGATTTTTTGGATTTTATGGGGGCTAGTTGTACTGCAACGACTTAGTGAAGTCATTATTGCAAAACGTAATGAAGAATGGATGCGAGAAAAAGGGGCGTTGGAATATGGACAAGCTCACTATAAATGGCTAGTTGGAATGCATGTAGGATATTTTCTCTTTATCGCCTTAGAATGGACGATTGGGGCACAGCTTCTTCACCCATACTGGTTCGTAATATTACTCGGATATGTGTTATTACAAGGGCTAAGGATCTGGATGCTAACCACGCTCGGAAAGTTTTGGAATACAAAAATCCTTGTTATTCCCGGCGAAAAAAGAATCACGGAAGGTCTCTACAGTTCCAAGTTGCGCCACCCGAATTATCTTATAGTAACGTTAGAATTAGTGCTTTTTCCACTTTTATTTCAAGCTTATGTTACTGCCGTATTATTTTCAATATTTAATGCCTTGTTTTTACTGCTTATAAGAATTCCTGCAGAAGAAAGAGCACTGGGGGAAGGGTAAAGGACATACATTGATGATACTGGTTATTTACGGTATATTACCCTTAGATTGAATAAACGTTATAAGTTTAATGATGAGGGGAATGAGATTATGGCAGATAAAAAGAAGAAACAACGTTTTTATGTGGAGGAAAATGAATCCATTGATGCTTGCTTAGATAGAATGAAAAATGATGGTTATACTCCTGTCCATCGGATGGAAGAACCGGTGCTTAAAGAAGTGAAGAAAAACGGGAAAATAGAAATTGAAGTTTCTCATCAAAGAATTGTTTTTGAAGGAAAATTGTTAGAAGATTAAAGTAACGTTGATTTTACAAGAATTTATAAAATTATCGGTTCTTTAGATAGCGAAAGCTCACTCTGTATTTAATAAAAAGCGCTACGCGTTTTTTAGGAGAATTTATAAAATTGGCTGCTACCTTCACACCGCACGTATCAAGGGAAACCCACCGTCCTTTCGAGTAGCACCTACACGCACTTCGTAGGTGCTACTCGGGGCGGTGGAAGCTGACGCTGTATTTAATAAAAGACGGCTATGCCGTTTTTCTTATTAATTTCACGTTTATATTTCTATAAAGGTGGTAGTTAACCTTTAGTAAGATGATATAGAAGCAGGTGAATTTATGAAGTCAAAAATTCGTGAGACGGAAGAGTACATCGATGTGAAAGCAGGAAGGTTTCGTATCTTTTTCAGAAAAAGATACCGACTCATTACGACTCTAAATGATTTGCTAATAGGGCTTTTTTTTGTTGCGGGAAGCTGTCTTAACTTTTTTACTAGTACAGAGATTATTGGATCTATCTTTTACTTATGCGGAAGTTTGTTTCTCGCGAGTCGCCCGGTTTTACGAATCATGCATAATACCTCGCTCCGTAATGAAATGAAGCATTCAAGTAACTATAATCCTACTAAAAAGCAAGAATAAGTATTTTAGCTGTAATGAAGCCACCCTTCGATGCTAACGTTGAAGGGTGGCTTTTTCAAATCTAGGTTTTTCTATTATCAAATGATTGGACGAAGTCTTTCAATACTTCTTGATATTCTCTGACAGAATCTACATAAACCATTTCTTTTTCGCCATGCCAGTCAAAGCCTACTGGGCCAAATTCCACAGCTGATCCTCCATATTTAGTAAAAAATTGACCATCATTTGATCCATGCTGACCATAAATGTTTATTTTCTCAAGTTGGGTATGATTTTTTATAGACTCAGCAAGACTTTCTACATAAGGATTATCTTTTCTAGTTTTAACCGGTCCATTGCATATATGAATTTTTACATGGCCCTCCGTAATTTCTTGGATCTGGTTGAAAATTTCTTCTGGTGATTGATCAGGCAAGTACCTAATATCAAGTGACATTTTGCACTTCTCTGGAACCTTATTGTACACGGTTCCCCCTTTTAGCTTTGCAAGGTTTATAGAAGGTTTGTCATACATAGGTGGTGCGGTCTCTACTGCAAAAGGAAGCTTTAGAATGTCTTCATAGAGATCATAAGCTTTTTTGATTGCGTTATGACCTTCCCAGGGTCTACTTCCATGAGCTGGTTTTCCGTATATCTCAAAATCTAGTTGTAAAACTCCTTTAGATTGGATGGCAATCCCAAAATTGGTCGGTTCACCACAAATAATAAAATCTCCTATATATCCTTTTTCCGTTAAAAATTTTGTGCCATTAACCCCACCTGTCTCTTCGTCAGGTACAATTTGAAGCATTACTCTTGTACCTATATTTCTATCTTTTATATGTGAGATGGTCTCCATCATCGTGGCGACACCTGCTTTCATGTCCACCGAACCTCGCCCATACATTTTTCCTTCTTTTACATAAGGTTGGAACTGCTCTTTATCAGCTTCTATAACATCAACATGTCCATTTAATACGATTGTATTATCTCCTTTTCCAACTTCACAAACTAACATTCGGTACCCATTGTTTTCTATATTTTTCACCTCTAGACCTCTGTCCATTAACCATTTCGCACAATAATCCACTGCTTTATTGGCTCCTGTTTTTCCAGAACTGTCTATCTTGATTAAATCTTCTAATAAGGGGATTGGATCACCCATTGTATCCCTCCTACATGTTTATAGTCCTAAACTGTTGCTATAATTATATACTTATCACCGAAAAGTACTGTCCGATTTTATGATGAAATTAGATTGAGCTTGCTTTTTCTTTTGTTTTAAGGGTGTTACTAACCTTTTCTTTATCTACCTGGACGACAACGTCATGACGTGCTAGTTCAATGTCCGAATCTTGAGTTAACCAATCCTTCTGTACTTTTTCCCCTGCTGTTAGCGCGATAATCGTAGCAGGTATATCTGCACCTGCCATGTGAGTAAATGCGTAACCACCGCCAAAACGAGGATTTATATCAATGACGTAATAATCAGTTCCATCGTAATACACATCGGTATTGATGTAACCAGCATGCCCAAGGTTTTCACCCATTCTCTGTGCAATGTCTAGTAGTTCAGGAGGATTCTCTGTAATACATCTATCGACATCTCCACCTCTCATTTCGATTTGCTTACGGATAAAAGAACCGAGGAAGCGACCATCTAAATCATTGAACATATCCACACTGTATTTTTCACCTTCAATAACATCCTGAATGATAATGTTATCTTCTGGTTTTTTATAAGTAGCGTTATCTAACGGTGTTTCCTTTATTTTATTCACCGCAAACTGATAAGCAAATTTTAGATCTTCTAAACTGTGAGCAATTTCAATTCCGATTGAAGCAGAGCCATTTCGGGGCTTCACGATTAAAGGAAATGATATTTCATTCTTCTCTAACGCTTCTTCCACTTCTTTAATATCAAAGTAGGATTGAGGAGCTTTTACATCAAATGGCTTCAAAAGCTCTTTGTATTTTCCTTTGTCTCGAACGTTATGAACAATGTTTTTGTCCGGCGTAAACACGGATACACCAATTGCTTCGAGTTCTTTTTTGTGAGCAGATAATTTAGGTACTTCCCAATCATTTAACGGAACAAGACATTGCACATGATGCTTTTTGCAAATGTCGAAAATAGCTTCCATGTATTTTGAATCGGTTTGATGAGGAATTACATAATTTTCATCCCCAGCTTGTAGTGAAGGCGCATTCTCCTCAGGATCGGCCACAATTATTTTCCCTTTTATATCAGCATCTTTTAAAGCCTTTTTAAAAAAACCAACGAAGTCTATGCGTCTCGCGCCTGATGTTAGTAAGATATTCATTTAAAGTATACCTCCTTGTATTTTAGCTTTTTTTTTAAAGCGCTCGTTTACCAAGCAGAATAGGTTGTTCCTCCATAGGAATGTTAAGGATTTAACACAGAGCCAACTTTTTAAAATATAGTATTTTTTGTACCCACTATGAAAAAGCTTAAACTTTATTAAAAGTAATTATCCAAGCTAAGATAGTAACTTTAAATCGAGGGAAAGGGTGTGTATTATGCCCATTAAATGCTGTTAATTACTATTTAAACATTCCGATCTCCATCTCATATTTAATGCTATTAGGACAAACTTCCCTTTTTAATTATTTGTAGTTTTAATTTTGTTTTATGTGGAATAAAGAAAAATAACTTTTTAGAAAAGGATGATGTTGGAAATGGCACAAAACAGCCAAAACAACAATAACAATCAAGAGAACATGAGTCGAGAGGAAGCGGGAAGAAAAGGAGGAAAGCAAACGAGCAAGAACCATGATAAACAGTTCTATGAAGAAGTAGGGCAAAAAGGCGGAGAGCAAAGAAGCAAGAATCAAGATAAACAGTTCTATGAAGAAGTAGGACAAAAAGGTGGAAAGCAAACCAGTAAGAATCAAGACAAAAAATTCTATGAGAAAATTGGTGCAAAGAGTGGACAAAAGAGCAACGGTAATTCAAGTAACAACAGTTAAAACAGAAAGAGACTTTCCAATGGTTGTAAAAAGGCAACAATGGAAAGTCTCTTTTGTGTGTGCCTGAAATCCTCAATATCTCTTTTGGACCTAAAAAAAGAACAGCTAAGTTCAGCTGTTCAAAGAAAATCCGAAACGAATTATTAACTCATCTGGTTAAACGCTCTTTGGGCCGACTGTGACATATCGTTCCCGTTGTTCCTGTTGTTACCGTTGTTACGGCTTCTTGACATGCCGTAAGCTGCAGCTGCACCAACACCTATGCCAACTAGTGACATCATCATGGCATTACCATTATTCTTTCTTCGTCCCATCCCAAACATGTTAACATCTCCTTATTAATGTGTCTTTGAAGAATGATCGATAAAATGATCATAGTCGTGTAGCGGAGTTTAAGAAATAGCGAAGTGCTATCTAAACATTACTTAATATGAGTTTTATTTTGTTAAATAAACAAGGGGTTTACTTCCAATCTATACTGGTGCAAGCAAAGTGCGTTCCTTGAATTGGGAAGGTGCTTAATTCCTGTGCAATGCGCGGGGGATTCTGAAAAAACCAGTTACAAGAACTGGAATAAATTTTAGTTGTACGCAGACACTAATAAAGATCTGTATGGAGGTGAAGAGATGGAAAATCGTCCATTTGCAATTCATGAAGTGACTGATATGCGTGAATTAATCAATTTTAAAGGTGCGTGTCTGACTCAGGCGAAAGCGCGTATAAATGAAGTGGAAAACCCTGAATTAAAAGCATTAATTACTCAAAATATTCAACAAGGTAGTACCACAGTAAGACATATGAGAGAAATACTTAGTACTGCAGCATCCCAAATGAATCAATAGGAGAGAATTTCATGGAAACAAAACAATTAAGCGTTTCTGATCATGCAATCGCAACCGATATGCTTTTCGAAACCAAGTCGGCTGTGAAGGATTTTGCAGCGGCTATAACGGAAGTAACTTCACCGGAAATTCAGACTTTTTTAGTGCAAGAACTAAGAAATGCGATTAAACAACACGAGCAAATTTATAATTTTTTACAAGACGGGGGTATTTATGATGCTTATAACGTACCCGAGCAGTTATCAAAAGATTTGAGTTACGCAGATAGAGCTTTGAATAATACTTAAGGAAGGTGATTTGCATGCGTCAAAAATTAGGTGTACATGAAACACTGGAATTACATGAATTAGTTACGTTTAAAAGTCTGTGTTTAACGAAAGCATCGCTCATGCAAGGACTGGTGACGGATCCTATTTTAAAGGAAATTATGCAAAATGATGTCACGATGACTTCGGGACATCTTGAAGAATTGAAAAATCATTTGATATGACGGAGGTTTTCGAATGAATAAAATACTTGAAAAAATTACAGGAATGGCATCACTCACCGACCAAGTCATTGCTACAGACATTTTGAGTGCGGCAAAAGCGGAGATAAAAAGCTATGCGTTAGCAATTACGGAAACAGCTACTCCTGAAGTGAGACAGACGCTGACAAGGCATTTAGAAGATGCAATCGCCTTTCATCAACAAATTTCAACTTATATGATTAATGAAGGTTTTTATCATCCTCACGACATGGGCAAACAATTACAGGTAGATATGAATGTGGCAGAGAATGCCGTGAACGTTGCGAAAGATTAGTCTAGAGGCTGTGTGAAAAGATTTTTAAGGCCTTCGCATACACAGCTTTTTTTTGTTTATGAGTGGTAGTAATATGGATATGCGCAAGATCGACGGAAATTTGCGCATCCATGCTGAAGTAGTGGTCGAGTGTGGGCAATCAATGCTTAAGTGGAAAAGAATGAATAGCTAGAGCTTCAAAAACAACTTAAAAGAGCACTTAAAAAGCGCAAATTAGCTTTTTAAATGCTCTTATTATTTTCATTAAGAAGGATCAACCTCATCGTTAATCAATCTGGTGACTTTCGTTGAATCTCCATGATCTATGTCGGATTGAGTGGCATCTTCTCCGTATGAATCTTCTTCATCTAGTGTAGGTGCAACCTTTTTATCATTTTCTTCTGTATCTCTTTTCTTATCCAATTCATGAAACCTCCCTTTTTAGGTCCAGATCTCCATTCGTATGAGAAACCCGCTCCTAGTTAAGTGGTTTTTCCGGTGCAGGTGAATAGCTCTGAAGCAATTGTGACATATCTTGAGGATTAAGCTGTGGCACTTGATAATGAGAATGTTTATTTTGATAAAGAAAGACTTCATAACTCATTTCAATTAGGTTAGGCACACTGTCAGCAATGACTCTTCGCAGAACGGGATTTGTCATTTCCAGAGCGGTCATGGCCATTAAAGAAGATAGTCCTTTGACCTGACCGAGCATATAACCTGATAATCCACCATCATTTATATCAGTTGTAAATTGAATCGGTTTACTTGGTGGTTGACCAGGTTGTATACCGTAAACAACGTTATTACTTCGAGTCATATTATATACGTGTGTGGAATCCGAAGGCTTTTTTCCGGTTTGGAAAGACTCAAGAACTGTGTTATATAGGTGAGTCATAAAGCTGGTTTGGTGGTTAAGAATCTCTAATAATTCAGGATCCTGAATATTTGCAGCATACATTTGATACTGATCAAGCATGGCGATGATTCCGCTTAAAATTTCTTGTGCGTCAAAAATCTCATGCCCTCCATGACTCATTTGTGGTCGCATGTTTTCTGAAATTTTCATTTCGTCTGGCTGTTCGTTATGATTTTGCATGATTTTTTCCCTCCTGAAACGTGGAATTCTAGACTATTTTGCTTCAAAAACAAAAAAACATGTACATATTTTTATTTTAGATGGCAATGCAGCTTTTCTTATACGATCAGTGCCTTATAAAAAGTACGACTGGCTTTCAACTTTGAGTACAGACTTAACGTTAAGTGACCAAGAGATGATTCGTTTTTATGGCATGCGGTAGGATATTGAAGTCTTCTTCAAAACATTAAAGTCCTTGGTAAAAACTCCAGAAAGAGTTTCAAAGTCGCTGGTATGATTCGTTAATCTGCCATTCGACGATCGTTTTTTCCCGATGTATTGTCCTGGCAAAGTCTGGAGTACCAACGAACGCTAGGCGGAATGTTTTATGAACTATGTGATGAAATTAGTTACCTCGAATGGGCTGTCGTACTTCAGTTATTAGGCATGCCTGCCTATTTCTGTCTGCAAAAGTTGAGTTAATAACAAGTGCTGAGGTAATCAATTCCTATGTTTTACTTTTACTAAATGCGATAATAAGAGAATATTGAAATAAATCTGTCCTTTTTGGACAGATTTATCTATTTAGAATTTATCTATTTAGATTCAAAAATGAAACGTATAACAATGGCTTTGTAACTAATTTTTTTAATGTCCGACAATTGTCTGGTTTTTAGACAATGATATCTGAATTTTTTATTTATTTAAAAGTAAGCATAGCATATGATTAAGTGAGTAATAAGTAAGCGCTTTCAAAATAGAAAAGGAGTGAAAAACATGAAAAAAATACTAATGTTGTTGTGTACTGCTTTTATGATCTTTTTAATTACAGCCTGCGGGGGTGACGCAGAAGAGTCAGCATCCGGAAATGAAGAAGGGAGCAGTTCAGGAAATTCAGATACTAGTGAGGAACAAGTAGAATTGAGGATGTCATGGTGGGGGTCGCAAGGACGTCATGATATGACGAAAGAAGTTATAACATTGTATGAAAAACAAAACCCACATGTGAAGATTACGACAGAATTTACAGGGTTTGACGGATATTTTGAAAAAATGGCAGCCCAAGCAGCGGGGAGTAATCTTCCTGATATTATGCAGCAAAACTTTGGTGAATTCGTGAACCAATATGCTGCCCAAAACTTACTTACCGACCTAGCTCCTTTTGTAGAGGATGGAACCATTGATCTTGAAGGAACAGATGAGGGTACAATCGATTCTGGAAAGGTTGAAGGGAAACTGGTTGGGATTCCAACCGGAACAAACGCCATGGCTACAATCTATAATCCAAAAATATTTGAAGAAGCGGGAGTGGAACCACCTACACACGATTGGACATGGGAAGATTATCAGACAATGGCACAAGAAATTCATGATGCAACCGGTAAATATGGTACACGTTTGTTAGAGCCGGGAAACCACTTCGAATACTATTTAAGAGAGCAAGGAGAGAAACTATTTAATGAAGATGGGACAGGCCTTGGATATGAAGGTGATCAGCTGCTAGTTGATTATTTTACAAGGAATAAGGAAATGATAGATTCCGATTTGATGCCTTCCTATGACATTATATCTCAAATTAAAGGGCTCGAGGATGAATTAATTACCCGTGGCGAAGCGGCAACGGACTTAACTTCTTGGTCTAATCAAATAGGCAGTCTTCAGGATGCAGCTGGGACACCACTTGAAATGGTTATGCTCCCTGGTGAAAACAATGATCGTGGCATGTACCTGAAGCCATCTATGCTCTGGTCTATCAGTGAAAATTCTGAGCACAAAGAAGAAGCGGCGAAATTCATCAGTTTCTTCACGAATGCAACAGAAGTGTTTGAAATTATTGGTACAGATCGAGGTGTTCCAATCGATTCAGATGTTCGTGAGGAATTAGCACCAATTTTAAGTGAAGGCGATCAACAGGTTTATGAGTATATTGAATATGTTGGAAAGAACAGCACGCCTGCTGACACAAACTTCCCTTCGGATGCAGCTGAAGTATTACAGACTTTGGTAAATATTGATGAACTGGTGATGTATGGTGAGTTAACACCGGAAGAAGGATCAGAACAATTCAGAAAAGATGCAGAGAATATACTAGCTAAATAGGTAGAAAGTAAGGTGGTCCTGTGTAGGGGTTCTAATTCTATGGGTTAACAGGACCTCTTTTATTTATAGAAGAAAGAGGTGATGACGGTGAAACAAATAAACGATGAAACAAGCCCGCTAGAGAAAACTTTAAAAAGCAATCAGAAAGGTCCTAAATTTAACTTTAAAAGAACTAAAAAGAAAAAAATGGAAAGTGGTTATGAAAATGGAATGGGCTATTTGTTTATTTCCCCATTTATCATTGGAACGGTTGCCCTAACACTTTTCCCTATACTCTATTCTTTATATTTATCTTTTAACGAAGCTAACCTAGTGGGAGGAAATACCTGGATTGGACTAGGAAACTACAAAGAAATGTTCACAAGCGACCCTATGTTTTGGAAAGCAATGGAAGTGACATTCTTATATGCAGGGACGGCAGTTCCAATACGTTTGGTCTTTGCTTTATTAGTTGCACTAGCGTTAAATAAAGTGGTTGAAATGGTAGGGGTGTATAGAACATTGCTTTACCTACCTTCCATTGTTGGCGGAAGTATTGGTGTTTCTATCATGTGGAGACAGTTATTTGGAAACGATGGTGCTTTTAATGGAGTACTATCCAGTGTCGGGTTGCCTACCCACTCTTGGCTGGGAGACCCAGGTACAGCAATCTGGACACTAGTTGTATTGTATGGATGGCAATTTGGTTCATCCATGTTGATTTTCTTAGCAGGTTTGCGTAATATTCCAAGAACTTACTATGAAGCTTCAGAAGTAGATGGTGCCCGTCCGATCCAGCAATTCTTCAAAATCACGGTACCAATGCTTACTCCAGTTATATTATTTAATACAATTATGCAGGTTATTCAAGGCTTCATGGCATTTACTCCGAGTTTTGTCATTACAAATGGAGGACCGATGAACAGTACGCTTCTGTATGTTCTGTACATGTACAAACAAGCATTCCAGTTCTTTAGCATGGGATACGCTTCAGCGTTGGCCTGGGTGATGCTTTTAATTATTGCGATTTTCACAGCTTTAATCTTTAAAAGTTCAGAACGTTGGGTTCATTATGACAACTAATAGAAGGAGGACCCGATTGTGGAATATAAAACGAAGAAAAAAATAAAAAAAATAACTCAGCATCTAGTGTTAGGGACATTTACTTTAATAATGCTTTACCCACTTGTCTGGATGCTCGGAAGTTCATTTAAAGAGAGTTCAGAGGTTTTTGTTGATGCACATGCTATTTTTCCTGAGTCATGGAAATTCTCAAACTACGTAGAAGGTTGGGAAGGATTTGCTGGAATAACCTTTACAACTTTCTATAAGAATACCTTTATAATTGTGATTATCTCAACCGTAGGAAGTATTTTTTCTTCAGCTCTAATAGCATATGGATTCGCCCGTATTCCTTTTAGAGGGAAAAAATTGTGGTTCGTTATTATGATGTTAACAATGATGCTTCCTTTTGAAATGACCATGATTCCTCAGTACATTATGTTTAACTGGTTCGGCTGGATTGACACTTATCTGCCGCTCATTTTACCGACATTTTTCGGGATTCCGTTTTTTATCTTTTTGATCATGCAGTTTATTAGAACTATTCCTAAAGAACTCGATCAGGCAGCTAGAATTGACGGATGTAATACTTTCTCAATTTTTACCCGTATCATCTTGCCACTTGTTGTACCAGCATTGATGACATCTGCAATTTTCTCATTCTACTGGCGCTGGGATGACTTTATGGCACCTTTGATTTATCTTCAGACACCAGAAAAATATCCGGTTTCCTTGGCACTAAAATTATTCTCCGACCCAGAAGCAGTTACAAACTGGGGTGCAATGTTCGCAATGACATCATTAAGTTTGCTTCCAATCATAGTTATTTTCTTTATCTTTCAACGCTATATTGTGGAAGGAATTAGTACAAGTGGTTTGAAGGGTTAAGACCATTTAAAGCATAGTTGATTTAGGTAAGAAAATAAAGGGGTGGGGTGATTGTCTTGAAAAAGTTTGCGGTTTGTGGCGTGAGTAAAAGGGCTATCGGTATGTTCATTGAGCCCATGTTAAAAAAATTCTCTGATAACTGTCAGCTGGTTGGTCTGCTGGATGTCGACAAAAAACGCTTTGCTATATGTAAGGAACAGCTTCCAGAGATTATTAATGTACCTGAGTTTGCAGACAGCGAATTCGACCGCATGATATCGGAAACCAAACCGGATGTAATTCTTGTTGCAAGCCGTGATGAGACACATGTAAAGTATATTGTTAAGGCACTAGAGCATGACCTTGATGTGGTCACAGAAAAGCCAATGGCCACTACGGCAGCGGATTGCAGAAGAATTATGGATGCCGAAGAAAACAGCAAGGGTGAAGTAACCGTTACATTTAACTATCGTTATGGACCTCATCATACTAAAATAAAAGAAATGATTCTCGAAGGGAAGCTCGGAAGGGTTACCTCGGTGGACCTCAATTGGTACATTGACACCTATCACGGCTCAAGTTATTTTCAGCGTTGGAATCGAGATCGCAAGCTTTCTGGTGGGTTATCGATTCATAAAAGTTCCCATCACTTTGATCTTATAAATTGGTGGCTTGATCAGAAGCCTTCAGAAGTATTCGCTTTCGGTGCTTTGAACTACTATGGAAGTGAGAGCATATACAACCCAGAGCAGGAAGATTCTCGTAATTGTGAGAGTTGCATTGTGAAAAGGAACTGTTCTTACTATTCCCGCTGGAATTCCCGTAGTAATACTATGAAGGTTCAAGATGACCATATCGATTCTGATATAAAGCAGCACAGCGGATATACGAATTATCGTCCTGATCAGTGTATCTTTGATTCTGAAATTGCAATTGAAGATACCTACACTGCGACTATTAAATATGATCAGGGAGCATTGCTTAGCTATTCTATCAATTTTTCGCTTCCATATGAAGGCTACCGATTGGCGATAAATGGAACAAAAGGGCGCTTGGAAACCATGGAATATCATGCTCCGTCAAGAGTTCCATTTCCTATACCTGTACAGACAATTGACTATTTTCCATTGTTTGGATCAAAAGAAATAATCCACGTAGTCGAACGGGAAGGTGGTCATGGCGGTGGCGATCCGGTGATTCAGGAAGACATATTTCTAGGTGAAGACCCATTGAGACCATATAAAATCTTGTCAGGTAGCAAGGATGGGGCATATGCAGTAACAACCGGAGAAGCAGTTTGGAAGTCAGTGAAAGAAAAACAGTCGATCCGGGTGGAAGATTTGTTGGCGCGGCCAACACTAACAAACTATTGATATATGAAATCCGATAAACGGACAAATGACTGGGGTGAAATGTGATGGAAATGGGTCGATTATTTACAAGTATATATAATCTTTGCCAATGGATTTGTTACTTTTTTTATCTGAATGTCATGTGGGTCTTTTGCACGCTTTTAGGCGGGATCATTTTCGGAATAGCACCGAGTACGACTGCTGTCTTTGCAGTAGCTCGAAAAACAGCCCTTGGCGAAGAGGATGTAAAGGTATTTCGAGCATTTTGGGAAGCTTATAAAAAGGAGTTTTTCAGAGCAAATATTCTTGGTATTTGTCTGACTGCATTCGGTCTCCTTTGGTATTTTAACTTAAATTTCTTTCGTTCTTTCGAAGGATCGCTCTACTTTAGTCTCAACGTACTCATGACAATCATTGGAGTTGTTTTCCTTCTGATGCTCCTATATATTTTCCCAGTTTTTGTCCATTTTGATCTGAAACTTTATCAATATGTTAAATTCTCCATTGCTTTTAGTTTCTTATTCTTTGGGAATGTTTTGGTGATGCTGATCACTTGTATTTCCACCTATTACTTTCTAATTTCTTTTCCGGGGTTTATTCCAATTTTTGGCGTAAGTCTTCTTGTTCAGCTTAATATGTGGATGGCTTGTCAATCATTTAAAAAGGTGGAACGAAAGAGAATCTTTTTTATACGGGGATTGGTTTAGGTGATAAAGATAGATTCAAGCTGTAGATGGAGGTTCATTGATATAATAGAGCCACGTAACTATGGTCTGCTGAATAACCTTCCATCTCTTTTAAGGTAACGGAACTAAAGAAGGAAATGACTCTAACTAGTAAAATGTTAAGGTTAACGCTGACGAAAGATTGAAGTTAAATAAGAGTTCTGTTAAGTGGACAAATTCAGACTTTTCCTAAAGTATTTGATAGGTTACACTTAATTACAAATTGCTAAAATCGTATCGATATAATCGAAATTAGTTATTAGGCGTTGCTATAGAAAAAGATCTGATCCATCCCTACATTCGTAGATTGTATAGATCAGGTGTTTTTATCAATTTTATTATGGAGACGTAGGCGGTGGGGTATATATAAGTATAGATAATCTTTATTTCAATGCTAGAAGTTGTGTAAAAGAATAGAGGAAGTTTAATGCTAAAAAAAACTAATCTCTTATTAGAGAAGGCAATGCCGTACATGATCCCTTTAATAGTTTGTCTGGGCGTAACGGTGTGGAGTGGGATGGCTGAGCTTGATTGGATCGTTAAGTGGATTTTTGCTTTTATCAGTTTTTCAAGTTGTCTTAGTCTTAACCTGTTTCATGTAAAGCAAGCTTTTTCCCGTCCGGTTCCAATTGTTGTCTGTTTGATTATTTTACAGCTCTTCATTCCTTCTCTTGCTTACCTTAGTGGTCTTATTTTTTTTCCTGATGATATCTATATGATAGCAGGTCTTGTTCTTGCTTTTACGATTCCTACTGGCGTAATAACACTAATGTGGACGGGGATATTCGGCGGTAATACAGGGCTGACCTTGGCAATAGTACTAATTAATACCATCTTATCTCCACTTCTAGTTCCGCTTACTCTTAAATTCTTGGTTGGCACGCAAGTATCTATGGATGCACTTGGTCTGATGAATGGCCTATTCTGGATGATTGTCCTTCCATCTTTATGCGGTATATTTTTTAACCGAGTGACAGGTGGGAGTTCGAAAAAATTGGGTACAACGTTAGCCCCGTTTTCAAAAATAGCCATTATGACTGTGATCCTCATTAATAGTGCTGTTGTGGCACCGTTCTTTCAAACGATAGATGCTACCTTGATTTTCTTATTTTTACTTGTTTGGACTATTTCATCTATTGCTTACCTCATGGGTCTATTTATCCCTTGTCTACTGAAGTGGGAGAAGGAGACTGCGATTAGTTTAATGTACAACAGTGGGATGCGAAATACGGGAGTGGGTGCTTCACTTGCAGTGACTTTTTTCCCTCCAACTACGGCGCTTCCAGTGGTATTGGCAATTATTTTTCAACAATTCCTTGCAGTCCTGGCCGGGAAATTTGTTCATTTTTATTTTAAAAGAGAGAAGAAGTGGATCGGATTATTAGACTTGAATAGAGCAAAATAATTTAAGAGATTACATACCTTAGCCACTGCCAAATAAGCTTCAGTTCGGTTCATTGTTATAGATAAAGTGAATAGCAAAATAAAAATGTAACATTTATCTATGCGGGAAGAAGTGGTTGACCTTGGCGAATGGATCTTCCAATGTATCTTATAATGATCTTATAGCATTTTTTATTCCCTTGGGTATATCTTCAAGTTTAACAGCAGTAACGCATGTCATCATCAATGGAACCTTAAGTAGAGGAGAAGACGCTGCTTTTATTATCGCTTGTTATGCAGTAGCACATGCTTGTTTCGGGCTTGTGGAAAAACCGTTGATAGTGTTCCGTCAGACAAGCTCGGCACTTGTCACAGACATGAGGTCTTTTAAAGCTCTTGCTGTTATTTTTGTGTATGTGAGCTTGATTATGATCTCAATAAGCATGGCCATCAGCTTTACACCAATCGGAAACTGGGTATTTATTCATTTATTTAATGCTGATTATAATATGGTCAATACCATCTCACTTACCTTCAGTGTTATATCACTTGTGATTATCGTTTCTGGCATTCGTGGAATATATCAAGGGGTCATCATTAGCCATTTTGCAACAAAGTGGTTGACGGTTGGTGTCATTGTTCGGTTAGCTGGTATGTTTCTTGTATCGTTTTGGTTTGTTTATACTGATCAAGTAACGAGTATGGCTGGTGCCGCTATTTTTTTAATTGGAATGTTTATCGAATGTGTGGTCAGTGTTTGGAAAGGACATTTAATCCTTAAAAAGACGAAGCAGAACTCAGATGGATTGAAAATGAAAGATATTATGCCATTTTATTTGCCGCTCGTTTTTTACTTCCTTTTACAAACGCTGCTACAACCGATTATTTATGTTTTTCTCACTCAAAGCTCCGATATTGAGATGAGTATTGCTTCTTTTGCACTGGCATTTGCAATCTCTCAATTAATGCT
Source organism: Salipaludibacillus neizhouensis (assembly GCF_002886185.1). GTDB lineage: Bacteria > Bacillota > Bacilli > Bacillales > Salisediminibacteriaceae > Salipaludibacillus > Salipaludibacillus neizhouensis. The sequence continues at coordinate 3,355,694 of NZ_KZ614146.1, read as the reverse complement.
CAGTTTTTTTATGTATACGCACCAACTTGTTCTGCAGTATTATCAAGCTGATAAGGAAAAAGTGCGCAGGTTTATAGTTTTTCTCAGTCTGATCCCAGCACTTCTCTTATCTATCATGTCGTTTACCCCTGTTGGAATGTGGTTCATGAAAACTATAATGGGAGCCGAGGACTCACTGGCGGAACCTACGTTAATCGTGTTACAATTCTTTATCCTTAAAGTACTTATTTTCCCGTGGGTCGACTTCTTTAATGGATTTATTATGTTGCAGCGGCAGACACGGAATATGGTCATTGCACAGACATTAAATCTACTTGTAGTATTTACTACTCTGTCCATATTAGTCTCAGTTTACCCTCAATGGAACGGTGTGAATGGGGCTATAAGTGCTTCCGTCGGTGAATTGGCTGGGTTAATTGGTGTGCTGATTATTGTGCATCGAAACAAATTAAATGGAAAACGCTTACAAAATAAGGCGTTGAGAGCAAAATGAAGCAACTTAAGGAGGTGCTAGTTGAAGAATTCCACCCGGGTTATCTCAACTATTTATTTCCATTGTATCCGTTTAATGAAAGCGTTACATCCTACGAATATATTTAATCGATTTACAAAAATTAGTAATAAAATCTTCTCACTAACCTTTTTACTTTTGTTTGTTTTTGGCATAATGGGAATTCTAACTTTTTATTATTTGTCTGTTATTTATGAGAATAAAATTTATGAAGAATCTGCAAACACCTTACATCTTTCTTCTACAGTTCTTGATAGGGAATTAGAAGCAATCGAGGAATTTTCATTTCAAATCGTGACAGACAATTATTTGCAAGCCTATTTAGATAGGTTGAGAGTAGAAACAATTAGTTACGAATCCTATATTACCCGAATGCAGATAATCGAGAGACTCATATTGTATGTAAATCAGAGGTCATTTATACCGTCTATTCAAATAGTTGATGCAAATGGAAAAATTAGTATAGGAGGATTCTCCTCTGAAGATGTGGATATAGAAAAAATAACAGCCCAAGTAGATGCTGCTGGCGGGTCCAATGTTTGGTATAGAGACGAACAGAGTAACACTCTATTTGCAGCAAGGGAATTCAAAAAACAAGAAAAATTGTCGCTCGACCACTTAGGATATTTGATTATTAGTCTCGATCTGGATGATCTGATTGATAATACTTTAAATCTCACTCCGAATAAAAAGTTTTTTATTACACAGGGGAAAGATATCATTTATTCAGACGTTTTCCAGCCAAATGAAGTAAATTCCTTTTTAGACCTTCAAGTAAGTGATCATTATCAAATTAAAGACATAGATAATGAAAAATATTTAGTCACCCCACAGTCTTCTAGATTTTTTAATATGACATACTACAATATTCTTCCATTTGAGAATGTATCCAGTCAGAAAACTCTGATTACGAGAATAATGTTAATTTATATTTTGTTAGTCGTGTTTATTACTATTTTTATAAGTCGCCGCTCGGCAAACGCGATTTCAAAGCCGATTGAAGAGTTGACCCAGAAAATGAAAACAGTACAAAAAGGAAACTTTGATCAGATCGAATATGATAATAAGGATTATTTAAAAGATGAAATCGGTGATCTTCAACAGAATTTCCATATCATGCTCGACAAAATCAATGAATTAATCAACGAAAATTATAGGAAACAGCTTGTTATTAAAGAAACGGAATATAAAGCGCTGCAGTCGCAGATCAATCCACATTTTCTTTATAATACGCTTGATTCGATAAACTGGATGGCAAAAATGAACCAACAGGTGAAAGTTTCAGCGATGGCGGAAGCATTGGGAAATATGATGAGAAATATTATAAGCAAAAAAGACCCGTTAATTAAATTAAAGGAAGAACTCGACATCGTAAAGAATTATATTACGATTCAAAAGTATCGTTATGAAGATCGTCTAGATTTCGAGTTAGAAGGTGATCCGGAACTGAATGCTTCACTTATTCCTAAGCTTACTATTCAGCCGATTGTAGAAAATGCGATTCAGCACGCCCTTGAAGAAATGGTAGGAACATGTAAGATTTCTGTATATATCTTGTCTAAAGGGGAGAATCTTACGATTAAAGTTAGAGATAATGGATCTGGAATCGAAAAGGAAACGATAGAACAAATATATGAAGGAAAAGTAAAATCGAAAGGGTCTGGTATAGGGCTATATAATATTAACGAAAGAATCCATCTTATGTTTGGACAGGATTATGGGGTTGAGATTGAGAGTGAAAAAGGACAGGGTACTACGGTAACAATAACACTGCCTTTTGTGAAGGAGTGAAGTGAGATGTATGATGTTCTTGTCGTGGATGATGAAATAAATATACTGGAGGGTATTGCCGCTATTGTTGATTGGGAAAGCATCGGAGCACGCTTAGCCGGGAAATCTTCCAATGGAAAAATGGCATTTGAACGGATTAAAGAAAATCCTCCGGATATTGTAGTTACAGACATAAAAATGCCCGGAATGAATGGAATTGAATTAATAGAAGCAGTTTATGACATTTTTCCGGATATCCGTTTTATTGTATTGTCGGGATTTAATGAATTTGAATTTGCTAAAACCGCGATGAGGTGTGGAGTAAAGCACTACCTCCTTAAGCCAAGCAATGAAAAGAAGATAGAAGAAGCGTTGAAACAAATTGTTGATGAATTAGATATGGGTGAAGAAAAAGAACAATTTATTAAAGGTATCCAGAAGAATTTACAAAAAGTTATTCCGAAGGCCAAGGAACAATTTCTTCGTGAATTTATAATTAATAAAAAGTATGATCTGAAAGAGTTGTCGTACTACCGAGAATTATTTGGAATGGAGGAGAAGACGGAATCATACAGACTTCTTGCTTTTATTATTGATGACAAAAATGATTATGAAAATCTCTTAATATTAAAGGAAATGGTGACGAGTGAACTAGGAAAGGCACGGCGGATTTTACTGTCTACCATCATTTCTGAGCGTATTGTTCTGTTAATAGATGATAGTCCAACTCATTCTTTGATAGAGAAAATAAAAAGGGTTCAGGAGAAATGGCAGTCATATTACGATAGTAACTTTACAACTTCAATCAGCAGTATTAGTTCGATCACTAATCTGCACAGCCTTTATCAAGAAATTCTTGAAGGAATGTCGCAACGATTTTATTTAGGGAGCGGGGGAATTGTAACAGCAAATGATATTTATGTCGAAGAATCTTCTCATCATGCCCGTTCTTTTAACCATGAGGAATTAATTCTCGCCATTCGAAGCGGAAATGAAAAAGAAGCTGTCTCATACCTGAATCAGTTTTTTCATGACTTAACAAATACAAAAGCAGAAGTACAAATTGTCCGCTCGCATTGTTTTGAACTGTTGATGTCACTCATAAGGCAGACAAAAACGGATGTTATGGATGACATGTTTAAAAAAGTAAAAGACTTTCACACGTATTCCACTCTTCAGGAGATAGAAAAATTTATCAAAAAAATGGCATTAGAGATTGTGGAAATAAATTATGAAGCAAAGAAAACAACTCAAAATAAAATTGTCAATCAAGTGCTTGTCTATACAAATGCACATGTTGGTGAGGAGGCATTATCGTTATCCTATATCGCGTCAGATGTATTTTTTATGAATCCTGATTATTTAGGGAAATTATTCAAAAAAGAAACTGGAGATAAATTCTCTACTTATTTGATGAGACTGAGGATGTCGGAGGCAACTAAACTGATTCAACAAACCGACGAAGTAAGGGTTTTCGAAGTCGCCGAAGCCGTTGGTTTTGGTAATAATCCTCGTTATTTTAGCCAAGTCTTCAAAAAGCATACAGGGTATACTCCGTCGGAATATAAAAAGATATCTTCGTAAAAATGCGTTTCGAATGTGAGAAGGAACTTCGTAATCAATAAAATAACTTTCATGCTTTTTAGAAGGCGTGAAAAAGGTTTGGAAAGGGGAGAGAGGGGTGTTGGGATTTGTAGGAGATACGAACATATTCCAGTTATCTTATACAATCAATTCTTTTAAAAATATGGAGGTGTATAGTTATGGTTTATAACTTAGTAGAGAAATTGAAAGAGGAATATAAGGATGGTTGTGGGAAGTGGTATGAATTAAAATGGCACTATATACAAGGTTGTATTCTTAAAGCCTATCTTGATAGCTATGAGCAGACTGGCAATGAAGGAGATTACAAGTTCGTTAAGGATTTCATTGATCGTCTCGTTGACGAGGATGGGAATGTTGAGAAAATTGATATCAATTACTATAGCATTGATCAAATTAGAATGACTTCTATCCTCTATACTTTGTATAAAAAAGAAAAAGATCCAAGGTATAAAAAGCCGATAGATTTAATTTACAAACAACTCGAAACGTATCCAAGAACGGAAACAGGAAACTTCTGGCACAAAACAAACTATCCACATCAAATTTGGATGGATGGCCTTTATATGGGACAACCCTTCTATGTACAGTATATTAAAGAGTTTGAAGAGAAAAAGGATTATTCAGATACGATAAACCAATTTAGAAACGTACGAAAGCTTCTTTATGATGATGAAACGCAATTGTATTATCATGCATATGACGAAAGCCGAGACATGTTTTGGTGCGACAAAGAGACAGGATTATCTCCACACGTATGGTCACGTGCTGTTGGCTGGTATGTGATGGCACTGGTAGATATTCTTGAATTACTTGAAGATCAAGACGTAAATTCAGATGAACTGAAGGATCTCTTAAAAGAATCAGTAGATGGAATGCTACGCTATCAGCATCATAGTGGACTATGGTACCAAGTGGTTGAATATAGTGGTAGAAAAGGAAACTATTTAGAAACTAGTGGTACTGGTATGCTCTCTTACGGAATTCTAAAAGGGGTAAGACTTGGCTACTTATCAGATGCCTATACGAAGTACGGTGTTGATGCCTTTGATGGTATGGTCAATGAATATTTAACGGAAAATAATGGCGAGGTTTTGTTTGGCGGCATTTGTAAAAGTGCTGGACTAGGGACACACCCTGAGTTAGGAGTTGTTCGTGATGGAAGCTATGATTATTATATTAATGGTGAGCCGATTGTAATAAATAATGGTCACGGAGTTGCTCCGTTATTAATGGCATATAATGAAATGAAGTTTCTAGAAAAATAAATCATTGGGGCGGGCGGTTCTCTGCTTCCAACAACAAATCTAAGGGTCAAAGCGGTTTAGTTCTGTCATTCTTTCTATATAAAATCGTACTCCTGAAATTAATTATTCCCTAATATTGGTGTGACGTCAAATTTAGGGGGAAAGTTAAAGGGAATAGTTTAGGGAACGGAAAACAGTCTAAAACTATGTAAATATAAGCATTCTAAAAACAACCTTGATAATGGCAATTGGTGGTTTTTAGTTCCCACAACACATCCTTAAATCAAAGTCCATTTTTACAATGTTGCCTACCTTAAAGAGAAAAAGGATTAGAGCAAAACCTAATTCCTTGTTTTTCTTTGAACAGAGGACTCGAATCCTCTCTAGGCGACTGTTTTCCGGGGGCAATGTTTCAGTCTCCCTGAGAAGTTGATCCTGCTGGGTCTTTAGCTTTTGCTAATCTTGTAGGAGTCTCCGCCTTCGCTACTTCGAGTTACTTAATCAAAAAAAAGAAAGTCAACGTGGACAACCTTTCTACATGGTTGGTGTTTATTCGTTCTTTCAATCCACTTACGAGAAACAATAACAGTTTAAAAGTTTTTTAGACTGCAATGCAGCTTTTCTTATACCATCAGTTCCTTCTTAACATAAAAATACATGAGTGTCGTAGCAATCACTGCGACGAGAAACCCTGCCCATACAAAGGGAAAAAAAGCGGACCAGCCTGTAAAAAAACCAAATAAGAAGCAAATTGGAAGTGTTAGAATGAAGGTTGCTTTTTTAACAGCATAACTCGTTTCTTCATGTCCGGGATTGGGATAAAGTTTAAAGTACAAATGGTTTTTCATTTCATCCCAACTTCCGCGGATGAAATGAATGATACTAAAGGTAGAAAGAAGTAACACAATCCACTTGATCCAAAATGGTGCAACGACGATACCAACGACAAAGCAAACAACAAGCTGAAAGAGTGTAAGTAATTTCGACTTATTTCGAATCACAAATTTAATGAAGGTTTCCGTAATGATATTTGAATTCGTTCTATTTTTGAATACTTGAGCAGACTCGGAGAAGAGAATGAACGGTTCTTTGTTTGCGCGAAAATTTTTCTCGACCCTATATCCGCTAGCTTTAATGAAGGAAGTTGCTAGTACTAATTGGCGTTGTCCTTCTCTCAAGCAATCAGCTTGAAAGCTCCACGTCAAATTTAGACGAACATTGAATAAAAATCGTGCAGCAACTCCGTTTATAATAATTAAAAACCATTGTACGAAATAAGGACTGATCAAAAACAGCTGAAAAACAACGAAAAATGTAATGAGCGAAGCCATGTTGATAAAATATAATCGCCACCGTTTAAACCAGATAGAAAAGAGTTGTCGGATGAATTGAATATTAATTCTAAATAATGAAGTGAAGACAGTAAATGTGAAAACGGTGCTTAAACTCGTATCATCGTATGTCCTCCAGAGAGGATATAGTGCAGCAGCTAGAATCAAGATAAGTCCTATCGAAAAGATCATGGAGTAGATCATTCCGTGCCTCATAAGAGCTTGAACCCACTGTTTTTCCTGCCTGAGAAATAGTAGATCGCCTTCTTTAATAAACAATCGGACGGAACCTATTAAACATATGTAAAAGAAAATATACCGTGTATATTGAAGAGGGAAAGCTTCTATCCAGGGTGCTTGATCGGTCCAGATCGAGTAGTACTGGTAGCATATAAAAATAACGAACGGTACTATGAAATATAAAGCGATTATCCAATCTACAGCTGATTTCCATACTTCATAATGGTAGTTCCACTCTCTTTTTAGACGTTGTTGAAATAACTGTTTTGGAGTCATCGCTTTTCATTCTCCATAAAATAGTAAAAACAATCCATTAAAGAGGCTTCAGGTACACTAACTGCTCGTACTTCATCAAGTGTCCCAGCCGCGATTAGTTCTCCTTGATTGACTAATAAAAAGCGATCACAAATTTTTTCTGCCGTATCTAGCACATGAGTAGACATAAGGATAGCTGCACCTCGCTGACGTTCCTCATCTATAATGGATAAAAAGTCTTTGATGGCTTTTGGATCCAAGCCGATGAATGGTTCATCAACAATATAGAGGGTTGGTTTAATTAAGATAGCAACTATGATCATCAATTTCTGCTGCATTCCTTTTGAAAAAGAACCAGGAAAGTGATGCTTAACATGTTCCAATCTAAAAAGGCTAATTAATTGTTCGGCACGTTGATAAAAATTAGCGTCTTCTATGTTATTAACGGCTTTTGCCAGTTCGATATGTTCCCATAACGTGAACTCTTCATAATAAACGGGGTGCTCAGGTATATACGCATAGCGATTATTGCCGGCGATGTTAATTTCTCCATCAACTTCTTCAAGAAGCCCTAAAATAGTTTTAATAATTGTACTTTTTCCTGCTCCATTTGGTCCGATTAATCCGACTAATTCACCTTGTTGCAATTGGAAGTGAATATTTTTAATCGTTTTTTTGTTGTCGGAGTAGCCGGCATGATGTAAATCAACACAGAGTATTTCCATAACATCACCTTCCGTATAAGATTCTCTCTTAATCTAGTATTAGTATATACGTATAAATAGTCTTTTTTGTTTCAATGTATATATCTTTATATTTTTTTACTTTCGTACCTTTATAAGAATTAATTCTTTCAATGATTAGAAGACAGCATTTTATAGAATACTATTTTCAGTGACTGTAAAGTCCAAATACTGGTAATATTGCCTTTGTTTTAGGGACTCTGTTGGTAAAAACCTCTTACGAATCGACGAAATCCGAACAATAAATACAAAAAACAATAAAATGTTCGATTCGATGTTGACGAGGTATACGAGTAATTGTTATGATTAGGGTAAGAAAAAAATACGTTACCTCATATAATATTGGGAATTCGGCCCAGAAGTTTCTACCTACTGACCTTAATCAGTGGACTATGAGGGAGATGGACACAAATTTACGCGATACAAGGCGGGTGTTGGAAGGAAGTTATTTTATGCTTTCGGAAAACCTGGCTTGCTTTTGTATCGCTCAAATTTATTGTGCGATTTTCTACCATTGCGCAATATCCAACGTGTCTTATTGTCCCTCTTTGTTTGGATGATAAGATGCGTTTTTTTATTATCCTGACATCTTAAGGGGACAATTTCTCTCTTTGGCGCCACAAATGTGACAAATACTTTATAATTGAATAAGGAATACTGGTTAGTAGTTAAAAATCGAGGAGGTCAATATTGTATGACAGTTAAAGTTGGAGTAATTATGGGTTCGACATCGGATTGGACAACGATGGAAAATACGGTGGAAACCTTAAAAGAACTAGGTGTTCCGTTTGAGACAAAAGTTGTCTCCGCTCACCGAACCCCGGATCTTATGTTTGAGTATGCAGAAACTGCTCGCGGAAGAGGACTTGAAGTCATCATCGCTGGTGCAGGCGGGGCAGCCCACTTGCCAGGAATGGTAGCAGCGAAAACAACGATTCCGGTTATTGGAGTTCCTGTACAAACAAAAGCATTGAATGGAATGGACTCCTTGCTTTCGATTGTGCAGATGCCTGCTGGAGTGCCAGTGGCAACCGTTGCTATTGGAAAAGCAGGTGCGATAAACGCTGCACTTTTAGCTGCTCAACAGCTCTCTGTTCATGATGAAGAAATCAGAGATAGATTAGAAAAACGGCGTGAGAAAAAACGTGACGAAGTTTTGCAAGAAGGAGCGTTATCATGAGAAATAAATGGATTGAACCAGGGAAAACAATTGGGATTCTAGGTGGGGGACAACTCGGAAGAATGATGGCTCTTTCAGCTCGGGAGATGGGCTATCGAGTGGCGGTTCTTGATCCTACCCCTGACTCTCCGTGTGGACAAGTCGCAGACGAACAAATCATTGGAAAGTATGATGATTTGGCTGCCGCTGAGAAGCTTGCTGAAATTTGCGATGTTCTTACGTATGAATTTGAAAATATTGACTCAGAAACAGCGAAATGGCTAGAAGAGAATATGTATTTACCTCAAGGAAGTAACCTTTTATCAATCACGCAGGACAGAATTCATGAAAAAAAAGCCATAAAATCATTTAACATTCCAGTCGTTCGTTATCGTGCTTTGGAAACAGCGAGTGAACTTCAGCAAGCAAGAGAAGCTTTGGGCTTGCCTGCTGTGTTGAAAACGACACGCGGAGGATATGATGGCAAAGGTCAACGGATCATTCGTTCAAATAATGAATTACCAGCGGCCTGGTCAGAAATGGAAGGAAGCGGGCCTTTTATTTTAGAAGCTTGGGTCCCATTTGAGCATGAAATTTCGGTGATAGTGACAAGAAGTGTGAATGGAGAAATGACGACATTTCCTGTTGCCGAAAACATACACGTCAAAAATGCATTACATCAATCTATTGTTCCTGCGCGTATTTCGCCCGATGTAGAAAAACAGGCAATAGAGATAGCCACACAATTAGCTGAATCATTCGATTTGATTGGTACATTGGCTGTCGAGATGTTTGTCGATGACGACGAAAGAATTTATGTGAATGAGCTAGCGCCAAGACCTCATAATTCTGGTCATTATTCGATTAACTCATGTGAAACGTCACAGTTCGAACAGCACATAAGAGCAATTTGCGGCTGGCCATTAGGGAAGACTACGCTTTTGAAACCAAGTATTATGGTGAATATTTTAGGCGAACACGTAGATGGTGTCATAGAAAACCTTGAAAATTTACCTGAAAATCACTTGCATATGTATGGTAAAAAAGAAGCGCGAACTGGAAGGAAAATGGGTCACATCACATTTTTAACAGATGATTTAGAAAAAACACTTGAGGCAATTGATGAATCTTCCATATGGAAACAGGAGGAAGAAACAGAAGATACAGAAGAAACAATAGGAGGAACCGAGGAATGATTGAACGCTATTCACGCCCAGAAATGAGTGCAATTTGGACAGATAATAACCGATTTCAAGCTTGGCTGGAAGTAGAAATTCTCGCGTGTGAAGCGTGGGCTGAGCTTGGAGATATCCCTAAAGCGGATGTTGCAAAAATCCGTGAAAGTGCGTCTTTTGACGTAGAACGGATCTTCGAGATCGAAGCAGAAACTCGTCACGATGTCGTTGCATTTACTCGTGCAGTTTCAGAAACGCTTGGAGACGAAAGAAAATGGGTTCATTATGGATTAACTTCAACAGATGTTGTAGACACAGCGTTATCTTATTTATTAAAGCAAGCAAATGACATTATTGAACGAGATATTTTGAATTTTATAGAAATCTTGAAAAACAAAGCGATCGAACACAAGATGACGGTAATGATGGGGCGTACACATGGTGTACATGCTGAACCAACCACGTTTGGATTGAAGTTGGCGCTTTGGTATGAAGAAATGAAACGGAACCTGGAGCGTTTTCGTCAGGCGAGCGAAATGGTTCGTGTTGGTAAACTGTCAGGTGCTGTAGGAACATATGCGAACATTGATCCATCCGTTGAAAAATACGTTTGTGAGGGATTAGGATTAGAAGCTTCTCGTATTTCCACTCAAACTTTGCAACGTGATCGCCACGCACAGTATATTGCAACGATTGCTCTTATAGGATCTTCCATTGAAAAAATGGCAGTAGAAATTCGTAATTTACAAAAGAGTGAAGTTAGAGAAGTAGAAGAATTCTTCTCTAAAGGGCAAAAAGGATCTTCGGCTATGCCGCATAAACGTAATCCAATCGGCTCTGAAAATATGACTGGACTGGCTCGTGTGCTAAGAGGACATGTAATGACTGCTTATGAAAATGTGGCACTGTGGCACGAAAGAGATATTACTCATTCCTCGGCGGAGCGAGTGATCTTGCCAGACGCAACGATTGCTTTGAATTACATGTTGAATCGATTCGGCAATATTGTTAAAAACTTAACGGTTTTCCCGGAAAATATGAAGCGTAATATGACAGCAACTTACGGATTAATATATTCTCAACGAGTGCTTTTATCACTAATTGATAAAGGACTAGCTCGTGAAGAAGCTTATGACATTGTGCAGCCTAAAGCAATGGAAGCATGGGAAACTGCGGTTCAATTCCGCGAACTGGTTGATGCAGACGAGCAGATTACGGCTCATCTCTCATCAGAGGAATTAGATGATTGCTTTGATTATCATCACCATTTAAAGCATGTAGATACGATTTTTGACAGATTAGGACTCGTTAAATAAGAGAGGAAGGGTGTAAAAACCCTCCTCTGTCATAATTTCAATAGTACCAATATTTCGAAAATACACGGCAGGAGGCGACCTTCAATTGGAAAAGCGAGGCTGTTTGTACGAAGGAAAAGCGAAGCGGATTTATGAAACGGATAAGCCTGAGGTTCTATGGGTGGAGTACAAGGATGACGCCACAGCATTTAATGGTGTTAAGAAGGATGTTTTAACAGGTAAGGGACGTCTGAATAATGAGATCAGCTCCGTTATTTTTTCTTTGCTGGCGAGAGAAGGTATCAAGAGTCATTTTATCGAGCGTCTCTCGGAAACAGAGCAGTTGATTCGTAAAGTGACAATTATTCCGATCGAGGTTGTCGTTCGTAACATTGCAGCTGGTAGTCTTGTAAAACGTCTGGGGCTTACACGTGGACAACGTTTCGATCAGCCGATTGTCGAGTTTTATTATAAAGACGATGAGCTGGGAGATCCGCTAATGAATGAGGAGCATATTCGTGTGATGGGACTTGCTACAGAAGATGAGGTCGCTTCTTTGAAAGAGAAAGCACTAGAAGTCAATGAACATTTAATAGAGTTATTTAAAAAAATTGATGTAGACTTAGTGGACTTTAAATTAGAGTTTGGAAGAGATATTTCAGGCAAAGTATTGTTAGCAGACGAAATTTCACCTGATACATGCCGATTATGGGATTCTAAAACAGGAGATTCATTTGATAAGGATTTGTTCCGTTTTGGGCAAGGAAACTTGCAGGAAGGTTATGAAACTATTTTAGCTCGTTTAGGAGGAAAATCATGATGATTTTTGAAGTGAAGGTAACTGTTACATTAAAAGAGGGTGTTTTAGATCCTCAAGGATCAGCTGTTCAAAATTCTTTGCACCAGCTAGGTTTTGATACGGTGGAAGGTGTTCGCATCGGGAAAATTATGAATCTTCGTATCGAAGCAACCAAGGATAGTATTGATGACCAAGTGAAAGAAATGTGTAACAAGCTTCTTGCTAACCCGGTTATTGAGGATTATCGCTATGAAATAGAGGAGGTTGTCTCCTCATGAAGTTTGCGGTCATTGTCTTTCCGGGCTCCAACTGTGATTTAGATATGTTTCATGCAATTAAGGATGAACTTGGCGAAGATGTCTCTTATGTGTGGCACGATGAGACAAGCTTAGACCGATTTGATGCCATTCTCCTTCCCGGCGGTTTCTCCTATGGGGATTACCTTCGCTCAGGAGCCATTGCCCGATTTTCGCCAATCATGAAAGCGGTGGAAGAAGCAGCAACTGCAGGAAAACCGGTTTTAGGTGTTTGTAATGGATTTCAAGTTCTGCTAGAAGCAGGTTTACTTCCAGGTGCAATGCGTAAAAATGCTAAATTGAAATTTATTTGCAAGCCTGTAGCACTCAAGGTGAAAAATAGCGAAACAATGTTTTCGATGGCATATGAAGAAGGTTCTGTGATCACTATCCCTGTTGCCCATGGTGATGGAAATTATTATTGTGATCAAGAAACACTTGCTTCTTTGGAAAAGAACAACCAGATTGTGTTTACTTACGAGAGCGAATTGAACGGCTCGATAAATGATATCGCGGGTATTACCAATGAAAAAGGCAACGTTCTTGGGATGATGCCTCACCCCGAGCGAGCAGTAGACAGCTTGTTAGGTTCAGAAGACGGATTAAAGCTTTTTAAATCAATCGTAAAGCATTGGAGGGAACAGCATGCAACTACTTCATGAACCATCGCCTGCGATGATTAAAGAACAGAAAGTTTATCAGGAAATGGGCGTAAGCGATAAAGAATTCCAAATGGTGGAGGATATTCTAGGGAGATTGCCTAACTATACGGAATTAGGACTATTTTCTGTTATGTGGTCTGAACACTGCAGCTATAAAAATTCGAAAGTTCTCTTAAGTAAATTCCCGACTACCGGTGAAAAGGTACTGCAAGGACCCGGTGAAGGTGCTGGAATCATTGATATTGGTGATGAACAGGCCGTTGTTTTTAAAATAGAAAGTCATAATCATCCTTCCGCAATTGAACCGTATGAAGGAGCTGCCACTGGAGTTGGCGGAATTATCCGTGACATTTTCTCCATGGGGGCTCGTCCTGTAGCGTTACTTAACTCGCTGCGTTTCGGTGAATTAAAGAATCCTAGAGTGAAATATATTTTTGAAGGTGTCGTGTCTGGAATTGCCGGATACGGTAACTGTATCGGAATTCCAACAGTTGGCGGAGAAATTCAATTCGATCCTTGTTATGAGGGGAATCCGCTTGTTAATGCTATGTGCGTCGGTTTAATTAATCATAAAGATATCCAAAAGGGGCAAGCAAAAGGTGTCGGAAATCCGGTGTTATATGTTGGTGCCAGTACTGGTAGAGACGGTATTCACGGTGCAACTTTTGCGTCCGAAGAGTTAAGTGCAGAATCGGAAGCAAAACGACCGGCGGTTCAAGTTGGAGATCCATTTATGGAGAAATTATTGGTAGAAGCTTGTCTTGAAGCAACAAAACACCCTAAATTAGTCGGTATTCAAGACATGGGAGCAGCCGGGTTAGCCTCATCATCGGCTGAAATGGCAAGCAAGGCTGGATCAGGTATTGAGATGAATTTAGATAACGTACCTCAACGTGAAAAAGCAATGACAGCCTATGAAATGATGTTATCAGAATCTCAAGAACGGATGCTTCTTGTAGTGGAAGATGGCAGTGAACAAGAATTTATTACCCTTTTTGAAAAATGGGGCTTAATGGCAAATGTAGTTGGTCGAGTAACGGATGACCATCGTCTTAGACTTTTGCATAACGGAAACGTTGTAGCAGACGTACCGGTTGATGCGCTAGCAGAGGAAGCACCTGTTTACCATCAGCCATCCAAGGAACCAAGCTATTACCAGGAGTTTCAGAAGCAAAAGGATTATCGTCCAAATGTGACCGATTATTCTGAGACATTAATGAATTTACTGCAACAGCCTACGATTGCCAGCAAAGAGTGGGTATATAACCAGTATGATTATATGGTAAGAACAAGTACAGTTGTTGCCCCTGGATCGGACGCGGCAGTTGTTCGAATCCGCGACACAGACAAGGCATTAGCAATGACGACGGATTGTAATTCCCGTTATTTATATTTAGATCCGTATGTAGGCGGGAAGTTAGCTGTTGCTGAAGCAGCAAGAAATCTTGTTTGTTCGGGAGCAGAACCTCTCGGAGTAACAGATTGCTTGAATTACGGAAGTCCGGAAAAACCAGAAATTTTCTGGCAACTGGAGCGATCTACGGATGGATTAAGTGAAGCATGTAAAGACTTGGAAACACCTGTTATTGGAGGGAATGTTTCTTTATATAATGAAACAGCAAAAGGGGCCATTTATCCAACTCCTGTTATTGGGATGGTCGGTTTAATCACAAGTCTCGATCATATTACGCGCCAGGCATTCCAAAAAGCTGGTGACCGTGTGTATGCATTAGGAGAAGCAAAACCTGAGTTTTCCGGGAGTGAATTACAGAAGTTTACAGAAGGTAAAATTTTCGGACCGGCTCCATCCATTGACTTGCAGCTAGAAAAAAATCGTCAGGATCAAGTTCTTGGTGCGATAAGAGCTGGTACGGTCCAATCTGCACACGATCTATCAGAAGGTGGATTTCTTCCAGCACTGGCTGAATGCGTGTTTGGTACCGACTTCGGTGCAGAAGTTACATTAGCTGGGAAAGATGTTCTTGCTGAGTTATTCAGTGAGTCTCCATCAAGGTATATTCTGACCGTGTCAGAGGAAAATGCGGAAAAATTCGAAAAGTTAATACCGGAAGCGAAAGAGATTGGCGTTGTAACTAATGAGAAGCAAATTCTTGTAAAAAATCAACAAGGGGAAACTCTTGTAAACGAAAGCGTCCAGAAACTTGAGGACGCATGGAGAGGTGCTATTTCATGTTTGGTGAAATCAAAGGCTTAAACGAAGAATGTGGCGTGTTTGGAATTTGGGGTCATGTGGATGCAGCACAAATTACGTATTACGGCTTACACAGTCTTCAGCATCGTGGACAAGAAGGTGCTGGAATAGTCGTGACAGATCGGGAAAAGCTTTCGATTCACAAAGGAATGGGACTCGTTAATGACGTGTTTAACCAGGATATTTTAGATCGTTTAAAAGGAACCGGTGCGATTGGTCATACTAGATATACAACTGCAGGGGCAAGTGATTTCGTAAATTGTCAGCCGCTGCAATTTAATTCACAATCTGGAAGTCTTGCTTTGGCTCATAACGGTAATATCGTCAATGCGACCGCATTAAAGCATCAGCTTGAGTATCAAGGGAGTATTTTCCAAACTACCTCAGATACAGAAGTCATCGCTCATTTAATGAAGCGAAGCGGTTATCCTGACTTAAAGGATTCGCTTAAAAATGCACTTACGATGGTTAAAGGAGCATATGCCTTAGTATGTCTCGTAGAGGATAAAATGTTTGTCGCTTTGGATCCCAACGGTCTTCGTCCATTATCAATTGGTAAATTGGGAGATGCTTATGTGGTTTCCTCGGAAACCTGTGCTTTTGATATTATTGGTGCGACATTTGAACGTGAAGTTCAACCAGGAGAGTTAATTACTATTGATGACGACGGTCTTCACATCGACGTATTTTCTCCGTCAACAAAAAGAACAATTTGCTCGATGGAATATGTATATTTTGCACGACCGGACAGTGATGTTGAACAAATAAATGTGCATTATGCTCGTAAAAACCTTGGGAAGCAACTTGCCAAAGAAGCCCCTATTGAAGCTGATGTCGTCACAGGAGTTCCAGATTCCAGTATTTCTGCAGCAATCGGGTTTGCTGAAGAGACGGGAATTCCTTATGAGTTAGGACTTATTAAAAACCGTTATATTAATCGCACATTTATCCAGCCATCTCAGGCACTTCGAGAGCAGGGGGTAAAAATGAAGTTATCGGCTGTTCGAGGGGTAGTTGCCGGAAAACGTGTGGTAATGATTGATGATTCGATCGTACGTGGGACAACAAGCAGAAGAATTGTCGGTTTATTGCGAGAAGCAGGAGCAAAAGAGGTACATGTCCGAATCAGTTCGCCACCGATTATTAATCCTTGTTTTTATGGAATAGACACATCTACAAAAGGTGAATTAATTGCCTCTGTCAAAACAACAGAAGAGATTCGGGAAGAAATGGGAGCAGATTCTCTCACTTATTTAAGTGTTGAAGGATTAAAAACCGGGATAGGAAGACCCGATACAACGGAAAACTGTGGACAGTGTCTCGCCTGTTTCACCGGTCAGTACCCGACAGAAATTTATCCGGAAACAGATCATCCTTACGATAAGGTACTAGGAGGAAAGTAAGCATGTCTAAAGCATACGAATCCGCAGGTGTAAATATTGAGGCAGGATATGAAGGTGTTCGACGTATGAAAAAGCATGTGGAGTCAACCTATCGTAAAGAGGTGATGGGTGGTCTAGGTGCTTTCGGTGGTCTATTTGATTTGTCGCAGTTAAATCTGAAGGAGCCCGTGCTCGTTTCAGGTACCGACGGAGTGGGGACAAAACTGATGATTGCCCAGGAAATAAATAAGCATGACACGATCGGTGTCGATGCTGTGGCGATGTGTGTCAACGATATTGTTGTTCAAGGGGCATCGCCTTTATTTTTCCTGGATTATTTAGCATTAGGAAAGAATGATCCCGAACAAGTCGAGCAAATTGTTGCGGGAATTGCGGAAGGGTGTCGACAATCGAATTGTGCTTTAATCGGTGGTGAAACGGCGGAAATGCCTGGATTATATGATGAAAAAGAATATGATGTTGCAGGTTTCGTTGTTGGTGCTGCTGAAAAAAGTCAACTTTGGGGACCGGACCGTGTTTCTGAAGGCGATGTTCTTATTGGATTGACTTCTAGTGGCGTTCACAGTAACGGATTTTCATTAGTACGAAAAATTGTTAAGGACGCAGGCTTTACTTGGGATGATAAAATTGAGAACCTTGAAACGACATTAGGGGAGTTATTTATGACCCCGACGCGTATTTATGTAGAGGCGGTAAAACCTTTTCTTGGCACAGATCAGATACAGGCTGCTTCCCATATTACTGGTGGAGGTTTTGTCGAGAACATCCCACGTATGTTGCCGGAAGGACTTGGGGCTGAGGTTTCTCTTGGTGAATGGGAAGTGCCTTTTGTTTTCCATTGGTTAAAAGAAAAAGGAAACCTCACTAATGAAGACTTTCTTGAAACGTTTAATGTAGGGATCGGTTTTGTGATGGCTGTGAAGAAAGATAATTTGGACGGTGTGTTAAATACACTTCGTGAGCAAGGAGAAACGCCTGTTCATTTAGGGCAGGTTGTTAAAGGGGAAGGAATCCAATTCAAGGGAGCGTTAAAACTATGAAAATTGCCGTGTTTGCATCAGGCAGTGGAAGTAACTTTCAATCAATCTTAGAAGCAGTTGAAAGTGAACTTGTTGATGCTTCGGTCGAGCTCTTAGTGTGTGATAAGCCAGGAGCTCTCGTAGAGAAAAGGGCTGAAAAAGCGGGAGTTTCATTGTACTCTTTTTCACCAAAAACATTTGCCTCAAAAGCAGCATTTGAGCAAGAAATTTTGGCCGAGCTTCAAGCAAAAGGGGTAGAACTCATCGTTTTAGCTGGTTATATGCGCTTAATTGGACCAACACTTCTTGAGGCATATGGGGGAAGGATCGTCAATATTCATCCTTCTTTATTACCTTCATTTCCTGGATTAGATGCTATTGGACAAGCATTTGATGCAGGTGTTAAGGTATCAGGAGTAACGATTCACCTTGTCGATGAAGGAATGGATACAGGGCCTATTATAGCGCAGGAAGCTGTTAAGATAAATGAAACAGATACAAAAGAGGTTCTCCAGGGTAAGATTCAAAAAGTGGAGCATGAGTTATATCCAAAGACTCTTCAGCATGTGATCAGCCAATTACAAAGGAGCGTGAAATAAATGAAAAAGCGAGCATTAGTGAGCGTTTCAGATAAACGAGGAATCGTTTCGTTTGTTCAGAAACTTGAAGAGATGGACGTAGAAGTAATATCCACTGGTGGAACAAAAAGAGAATTGGAAAAAGCAGGTGTGAATGTTATTGGAATCGAAGAGGTAACGGGGTTTCCTGAAATGATGGATGGCCGTGTAAAGACACTTCATCCAAACATTCATGGAGGGCTTCTTGGCGTGCGTGAAAACACAGAGCACATGGAGGCTTTAAAAGAACAAGGAATTGGTCTTATTGATTTTGTTATTGTAAATTTATATCCTTTCCAATCAACCATTGAAAACCCTGCATCTACGTTTGACGATGCGATCGAAAACATTGATATCGGCGGCCCGTCTATGATTCGTTCCGCTGCGAAAAATCACAACGATGTGGCCATTATCGTTGATGCAGAAGATTACGACGTTGTTTTACAGGAATTAAAAGATTCTAATGGAGAATTATCAGTGGAGCGTAAACGTAAGCTAGCAGCGAAAGCATTTCGACATACCGCGGCTTATGATGCATTAATCGGTGAGTATTTAACAAAACAAGTAGGCGAAGAGGCACCCGAAAAACTAACGATTACATATAACCGCAAGCAAATGCTTCGCTACGGAGAAAATCCTCATCAACAAGCAGCTTTTTATGAACGACCATTAGGTAACCCAACATCAATTGCTCGTTCTACTCAGCTTCATGGGAAAGAGCTCTCTTACAACAATATTAACGACGCAGACGCAGCTCTTGCGGTGATTCGTGATTTTGAAGGACCGACAGTTGCTGCAATCAAGCATATGAACCCTTGTGGTGTCGGAATTGGCGCGACGATTTTTGACGCTTTTACCAAGGCTTACGAAGCTGACACAACCTCTATTTTTGGCGGTGTCATTGCTTGTAACCAAGAAGTTGATAAAGAAACAGCGTTAAAAATGAAGGAAATCTTTCTTGAAATTGTCATAGCTCCTAGTTTTTCTGAAGAGGCGCTAGCAGTATTAACGGAGAAGAAAAACATTCGTTTATTAACGGTTGATCTTGAGTCGAATCAACCTGTAGAACAACGTATTACCACTGTTTCAGGTGGCGCTTTAGTGCAGGAAACAGATACATTGAGCTATGAAGACGTGGAAGTAACGATTCCAACGACTCGAAAACCTTCGGATAGTGAGCTAGAGCAAATTAAAATGGCTTGGAAAGTAGTCAAACATGTGAAGTCCAATGCGATTGTTTTAGCAAAAGCAGACCAGACTATCGGTGTAGGTGCTGGACAGATGAACCGTGTTGGTGCAGCGAAGATTGCTATTGAACAAGCAGGAGACAGAGCAAAAGACGCTGTCATGGCTTCGGATGCCTTTTTCCCAATGAGCGATACGGTTGAAGCAGCTGCGAAAGCGGGAATAAAAGCAATCATTCAGCCAGGTGGTTCAAAACGCGATCAGGAATCGATTGATATGGCGAATGAATATGGGATTACGATGGTGTTCACTGGCGTAAGACACTTTAAACATTAAGACAAACATGAGGGGGGAATCTGTATGAAAATCTTAGTTATTGGAAGCGGAGGGCGAGAACACGCTTTGGTTTGGAAGTTTGCCCAGTCTTCGAAAGTAACAGAGGTAATCGTTGCTCCGGGCAGCGATGCGATAAACGAACTGGCAGGATGCCGGTCGGTTCAAGCGGATATGTCTGACCATTCGAGTCTCGTTGACTTGGCAATAACAGAAGAAGTCTCGTTAACCGTTGTGGGTCCTGAAGCCCCTCTCGTTGCAGGATTAATCGATGATCTTCAAGCAGCAGGTCTGAAAGCTTTTGGACCAACGAAAGCAGCTGCCGAACTAGAAGGAAGCAAGCAATTCGCAAAGGATTTGATGGAAAAGTATCGTATTCCTACTGCGGCTTTTGAATCTTTCACCGATTTGGAGAAGGCGAAGGCATATATCCAAAAGGTAGGTGCACCGATCGTTGTCAAAGCTGATGGATTAGCGGCTGGCAAAGGTGTAGTAGTCGCTGAAACGGAAGCAGAGGCTTTAGAAGCCTTGGATCAAATGATGGGTGAGCGAACATTTGGGGATGCCGGTGAATCAGTGGTCATTGAAGAATGCCTGCGTGGGGAAGAGTTATCATTTATGGCTTTTGTTCATGGTAATACAGTCATTCCAATGGTTACGGCACAGGACCATAAGCGAGCGTTCGAAGGAGATACCGGACCTAATACTGGCGGAATGGGTGCCTATTCTCCGGTTCCTCATTTAGATGGTGATTGGTTAAAAAAAGCTGAAATGTCGATTTTACGGCCCATGGCTGGGGCAATGGTAACAGAAGGGGTTCCATTTACAGGGATTCTTTACGCTGGTCTAATGATTACCGAGCAAGGGCCGAAAGTGATTGAATTCAATGCCCGTTTTGGAGACCCGGAAACACAAGTTGTTTTACCTCGATTGAAGACGGATCTGGTAGATGTGATAGAGAGTGTCTTAAATGAGGAGGAACTAGCGCTTGAGTGGGCGGAGGAAGCTTGTGTTGGAGTTGTCTTGGCTTCAGAGGGCTATCCGGGTAGCTATGAAAAAGGTACAGTGTTTCATTTGCCTGAAGTTGACGACAAAGCAAATCAGTTATGGTTTCATGCTGGAAGTGTAAAAAATGATTCTGATGCCGGTGGTTGGAAAACGAATGGCGGACGAGTGTTGTTGCTAGCGACGGTGGCTCCAACGCTGAAGGAAGCATTAAGTACGACGTATGATGTGTTAGCTCGAAGTGAGTGGAATGGGCTTTTTTATCGAAAGGATATTGCGCATCAGTTGGTTGAGAGATAATAATTTAACATAAGAGGTAAGATCCCGTCAAAGTCGATTTGTACTTTGACGGGATCTTTTTTACAAGAAATTTATAAAATTATTGGTTTTTTTAAGATTATTATTCTCGTCGAACAGAGAGACTCGAATCCGCTCTAGGCGGACGCTTTCCGCGGGCAATGCTTCAGCTATTGCTTTTCCCGCAGGGAGTCGCCACCTTCGCTACTTCGAGCTTTTTAAAATATATGGTTAAGAAAGCAGTTCTTTTGCTTTAAATAAGTCGCTATGCGTTTTTCTTACAAGATAAGAATTTATAAGTTGACAGCTATCTTTACGCCACGCGTGTCAAGGGAAACCCACCCTTGACACTTAAATGATGGTGGCGAAAGATAACGATGTATTTAAGAAAAGACGGCTATGCCGTTTTTCTTAAAAAACTTTACATATATAAGCTAGCGAGAAATATTCCCAGACTTTCTTCGTAAATTTCATCAAATTGGCCAATCGGCAAAGGATTTTCGCCTTCGCCTAATTCAATCGTGAATCCGGGTCTTCTCCATTCTTGAATAAACCAATCTTTATAGCCCGCATAACTTTCCACATATTGAATGGGCTCATAGCTACTGACGCGGGCAAACTCAGTAACAATTGTTTCGGCCTCTGGTGGCTCAAGACCTTGAAATCCCCAATAGATTACTCTGCCTTGTGTGTGAAAAGCTAACGCTCTATGAAATCCTGAGACGTCGGTTAATTCTGCCATTGCTATAGATTCTGGTTCTGTCAAAGGTGCTGGGCCCGGAAAATCTCTAGGTGCAGGTTGGTCAGGTTTGTCTGATATTTCTTGTTCTTCCTCCCATAAAGCCGGATACTGATTATTCAAGTCTACCCCTCGAATGTTTGCTTTCCACCCGGAAAAGTCAGTACTTTGGTTATTTATTTCTAATACTTCACTGCGATATGGTTCCTCATCCGGTAATCCTTCAATTAGCAAGTCTACGCCATCTGGATTCACCATAGGCACGATAGACAAAAATACCGATTCATAAAAAGGCGATACATCCCAACCTCTGATAGGTTGCATGTTTGTTAGCGCCAATAAGTATTGATTTAGTGTCTGCATTAATAGAGGAGTGGTAATCCATTCGTGTGCGTGGAAGGAGCCATTCATGTGTACTTTTTTAGCACCGCGACCAATACTCAGTTCGATAAGATTTTTTCCCATCACAGAATTTCCTATGGAACGAGAAGTCAAAAATGGATAGATCTCAGTGAGCTGCCTGATATCATTTACTAGTGAGTTATAACCGTAGGCTCTTTTTCCTTCAACGATCGGACGATGAACTCTAAAGGGTACATTAATTGTTTGCCCAATTTGAAGAGCGTAGGGGTTTAGAGTGGGGTTTACCAGATAAAGTGTATCCACACTGACTTCTAGCTGATTAGAAATCCTCCAAAGAGAATCTCCAGGCTGAATCGTATAAAAGTTCACGAAATACCCCGGGATTCTTACAATCTGACCTATTTGTAATAACCCAGCATCAACTGTTGGATTCGAGTCAGTTATCAAATTTAATGGGATATTAAAAAGTCTGCTGTAATACCAAAAACTGTCACCTCGTCGTGCTCTAATATTCATACATCTATTCTCCTTTTAAACGAAGTTATCTTAGAATATATGATGATAAGAGCATGATTATTATTTTGGTGTAAAAGTAATTGTTGTATGATGAATAACATTTAGTTGTAGAGTGGTTTTTCAGGAGCAATAAGTAGACATTTGAAAAGATCGAATAGTTTAGGAGTATTTGGTGAAGGTTCTTTATTAACATTTCAATTTAACTTCTGGATAATGTGAAACATTTAGGACTAATAACCGGAACTGACTTACTTTGTTTTATTCGTTTTAATCATATATTCAGCAATAAGATCATCTAAATTTTGACTGATTTCAATAATTTTAAGATTACTGAACTTTCTTCTTTTTAATTGAGTTTCTAAATCTATTCTCATTTCTTCTATGTCTCTCTTAAGTTGATCGTTCTTGGGATTGTCCAATGATATCAGTCCTTTAGTAGGTAATTTATATATTACCACCTATACCCTATATTAGTTTTATAGTAACACAATAATTGAATTGTTCAAATACAGCACATAGTCTTGTCTGGTTGGTTATTGATGTTACACTTAGAAAGACACAAAGAAAAAGATGTGATAAAAAATGATACGTTTAAGTGATAATGTTCGCCTCTATCGAAGGTTATATAAATGGACACAGCAAGACTTAGCAACAAAGCTAAACATTTCACGTACAGTTATTACTCGTTGGGAAAATGAGGAAAGTACTCCTGATCTCCAAACTTTGATAAAACTATGTGATATCTTTCAGATAAATCTGGATACTCTTGTAGGATATGAGAAGCATAAAGAAACAGCTATAGCTTTGCAAAATCAAAATATAGAAGAACTTGGTGAGATAAGCATCAAACTTTTGCACTATATAAAACATAATCCTAGAATGAGAGATTCATTATATGAATTATCTATAATGCCCTATAAAAAAAGAAAACATCTAGAGAAAATTATTTTTATTATTCTAGATGATATATTGACGAATCTTAATGCTATTGATGAAGAAAAGCCTTCTTAAAAAGTTTGTGGTCTAACATTTATTCTGCAATTATTAAGGATTGAGGTGAGTCTTTTGAGGCAACAAAGATCGAGATATAAGCCTTTACAGAAATTAAGTTCGAAGGATACTCCTCCCCGTGAAGAGATCGAATGGATTTTACAAGAGAATTCATTGGAATACGATCTTGAAATGACGAGAGAGAAACTTTGGGATATATGGGTGAATTACTTTAATGCCAGATATCAGTTGATTTCCAGTTTGTCATGCAATAATGAGGATCGACAACAAGTGTTTAAGAAAATTGATAAGAATTATTGCACTAACTATAAGAACTGCTCAAATATCTAGAGAGATATTAGGCATTTATAAAAAAATAACCGTATTGATGAAACGCTCTGAGAAGTTCTCTGGGCGTTTTTACATGTTTTAAAGGATGGTCATTAGTGGAAAACTAACTGTATAAGCAAATAGTAAGCCGATCTAGTGGATTATATTGCATACATAGGTCAAAATATAAAAGGTACAACCGTGAAAAGATTGCGCTCAGTTAAGAATTTATGAAATTAGGAGCTACCTTCACGCCGCACATATCAAGGGAAACCCACCCTCGATACTTAAAAGATGGCGGCGGAATCAGACGCTGTATTTAACAAAAGACGGCTATGCGGTTTTTCTTAACTGAGCAATATATATGAAAGTTTGAAAGGGGTAGGGTATGATGGATAACGGAAACGTTATTGCTTTTGTAACACCGTTTGACAAAGCAGGACGGGGTAACGTGACAACAACTCGTCGAATAAAAGAAGGTTATGAGAAAAGGGGCTACCCTGTCCGATCTTTTGCCTATAATGAAGGAGGCACCTGAAAGCAGTTCGAGGAGATACTCCGGGAGAGTACTTGGGTGCATATTTTACACATTACGAGATTTGCTAAGTGGGTTGATGAACAGAAATGCAACTTTGATTATAATAAGCCTTTTATATTAACAATGGGTGGAACAGATGTGCATGTAGACCTCGCTGAAAAAGGGTGGAATGAAACAACTGTGAATCTTGTTAACCAATCAACGGCAGTCGTTTGTTTTAGTGAGGAAGCACGAAAAATGGTAGTTGAGGTCAACCCGGATTGGGAAGGAAAAGTAAAGGTTGTTCCGCAGGCTGTTATTCCTCCAAAGAGAACAGATCAAGGATCTAACAAAGATGAAAAGTTTGAGATTTTACTTCCGGCAGGCTTAAGACCGATTAAAGATGTATTACATCTATTAGATGCTTGGAAAGACCTGGACAAGCAGATACCCTTTTTGAAAGTAAAGGTGATTGGCGAACCACTTGATAAAGATGTGGAGCGGGAAGTATTAGCCGCTTGTGATTACTATTCTTTTTTGGAATATCATTCGACAGTTCCGTTTGACGAGATGGGCAATGTATATGCAGAGGCTGATGTTGTGATTAATACGTCCAAAGAAGAAGGACAATCCACGGCACTTTGCGAGGCGATGGCACTGGGTATCCCCGTAATTGCAAGAAATAATGCCGGCAACAGTGAGTTAATCAAACATGGCAAAACAGGATACATATATCAATATCCTTCTGATTTTCCAGAGCTTATCAACCGTATTAGGAAAAATCCTTTGGAGACAAAACGTATGACAGAAAGAGCACAAGCTTATTTTCAACATGAACGGACCGTTGAGCAAGAGACAACAGACTATCTGTCAATTTTTAGAGGTTTGAATGAATCTTGACATAGTAGAAGTTAAATAAACAATTTTGGGGGAAATAAAATGAAACTAATTACTAAAGGATTGATTACGGCCACTTTAGTGGCAATACTAGCAGGATGTAGCGAAAATGAGGAAGAACAAGCTGGAGAAACGTTTCATGTAGGCGTCATCCCAGCATTATCGGGTGATGAGTTTCTTGAAGCAGTAGAAGAATTAGAAGGTGAATTAGATGAAGCCCTTCCTCAGGACGTCGAAATAGAGGTTTATCCAAATTATAATGGTGTTGTGGAAGGCTTGAACTACGGACATATTCAAATGGCTTACTTAGGACCGAGAACGTATGTAAGTGCAAATGATGAATCAGGAGCAGAAGCAATTATTACACAGCTCATTGACGGTGAAGCGTCTTACTATTCCTATATTATTACTCACGCGGACAATCCATGGGATACATTGGATGAATTCTTGGAAAACGTGGAAGAACGATCCTTTGCTTTTGGTTCTGTTTCTTCTACATCCGGTTCTCTCGTTCCCGGTAAGGAATTAAGTGATCGTGGTGTTTACACAAATGAAGAAGAATATGAGTTTGATGTTGTTAGTTTTTCTGGATCTCATGATATAACCGGAGAGCAAGTAGAAAGTAATCAAGTGGACGCTGGAGCAATTGATAGTGCTTTTTACAACTCGCTTATTGAGCAAGGAACTCTTGATGAATCTGAAACGAAAGTAATTTGGCAATCCGAAGCTTTATTTCAATATCCGTGGTCGGTATCACCTGACGTAGATGATGAAACGGTTGAATTGATTAAAGAAACATTTTTAAACATGGATAATGAAGTGGTATTAGAAGGATTTGCAGCAACTGGATTTACCGAAGCTACAGATGAGGACTATCAATTAATTCGTGACATCATGATTGAAGAAGGCGAAATTGACGCTGAGTAAAGAATAGATAAAATACTTTAGGTCAAAGGAATAGTGGTGACGTACTTATGTGGTTTAATAAAAAGAATATTTTAATAACTGTCTTTATATTTGGGATCGTCATTTGGAGTTCTATTGGAACAGGAGTCAGGCCAATCCCATTAGATAATTTTGTGGCCTTCTCAGAACGATTTTTCCCACCTAATTGGGATAGAACTAATGTAGCCTTAAGTGCTAGTCTGATTACGTTACAAGTCGCTTTTTTAGGAACAATTCTAGCTTTGCTAGTGGCGATTCCGATCAGCTTTTTAGCTGCAAATAATACGTCACCAAATGGGTATGTATACCACACGGTAAGAAGCATGCTCAGTTTTCTTCGGTCTGTTCCTGATATTGTGTTAGGTCTCTTTTTTGTTGTGTTAATCGGATTAGGACCATACGCGGCTGTTCTAGCTATTTTTATTCACAACGTTGGCGTGCTTGGAAAACTTATTGCAGAGCTCATTGAGTCGGCGGATAAAGGACCGCAAGAAGCTGTTCAGTCAATGGGACTGTGTAAAAGCATGGTTGCACTTTATGGTGTTCTGCCGCAAATTATCCCTAACGTGCTATCTCATTACTTTTACCGTTTTGAAGTTGCTATTCGAACCTCTCTAATCCTAGGGTTTATTGGAGCAGGAGGAATAGGACAGCTGTTGTTTAATGATTTCCAAACCTTTAGATATGACAATGTTAGTTTGTACGTACTGTTTATTATGGGTCTGGTTGTTTTTGTTGACATGTTAGGCAGCTATGTGCGAAATCGGGTGATTTAGGAGGTGCAAGTCATGGTATTAACACTACAAGATGTTTCGATGATCTATAAAAGTAAAGGGAATAAAGGTAAAAAAGAACAGGCACTTGATAGTATTAACTTATCTATCCTACAAGGAGAATTTGTTGGTGTATTGGGACGAAGCGGAGCTGGGAAATCTACATTTATTCGGTGTATTAATCAATTAGTCAGACCAAGTCATGGAAAGGTGATATGGTTAGATAAAGAGATGACGACAATGAATAAAGACCAACTCTGTATAACAAGACGTGAAATTGGGATGATTTTTCAACAATTTAATCTTGTACCTCGGCTCAGCGCACATAAAAACTGTGTGATGGGTGGGTTTGGCTATCGGCCAAGGTGGAAGAATATGCTTGGTTTGATTACAGCAGAAGAAAGAGAACGAGCAATGCGTGCCTTGGAACGAGTTGGTATTGACCATATGGCTCATAAACGAGTGGATCAATTGAGTGGTGGACAGCAACAGCGCGTAGCAATTGCCAGGATGATTATGCAAAAACCTAAATTAATTTTAGGAGACGAGCCAGTGTCGAGTTTAGATCCAACCACTTCTAAAGAAGTAATGCAGTTAATTCGTGACGTCCATGACACAGAAAATATGACGACACTTATTAATTTGCATAATGTAGAACTTGCATTGGAATATTGTGACCGCATCATTGGTTTAGCAGAAGGACGACTTGTTTTTGATGGGTCACCTCAGGACGTAGACGATCATGCATTAAAAACGATATACGGCTAAAAAACAGTTGAAATAGAAAATTATTGGAATTAAAACTAGCCTTACTTAAGTTTCTTAAGGAAGTCCCAAAAGCTGAATGAGGTTTTTCTGATAGATAAGAATGTGCAAGTTGACAGCTATCTTTACGCCACGCGTGTCAAGGGAAACCCACCTCCTTTCGAGTAGCACCTACACACATTACGTAGGTGCTACTCGGGGTGGCGAAAGATAACGCTGTATTTAATAAAAGACGCTACGCGTTTTTCTTATAAACTTTATTGTACGCTGCTTTTTCTGGTTTTTTCACCCACCCCATGCCTTTTTTCCCGTACCCGGGAACGAGGGCTTTTTTTGCTTTTCACTTTAGGCTGCCAGTTGTTCGAGCTTTTACTGAGCGCTTTATACTATACTTGGTTTTCTCAATCTGAACTTCATTATAAAGATCCCCTAGTAGAGTTTCCACCTAAAGATAGATTTAAAGGAGTGAAGGAACTATCTATTATAAATACTAACGGAATCACTTCTTTTTTAATAGTTAAATGAGTACATTTACAGAGAGGCATATAACCAGTATGGTGAAGGGTTTTAAATACTAATCATAAAAATCGGAATATTATATTTAATTCTGAATTCAATGTGTTATACTATATTTTAAATTAGTAAATATAGTATACACTAATTGAATGGAGATATCCTCATCAATGATACTAGAAAACGAGAGTGGGTGAGTAATGGGCAGGAAAAAAAGGATATTCATTCTATCAGATTCAGTAGGAGAAACAGCAGAACACGTTGTAAACGCTGTCACTAGTCAATTTTCTTTAACGGATGTCGAGTTTCACCGGAATCCTTATGTGAACGGTGTAAAGGATATTGAGGAAGTGATCATGGAGGCGAAGGAGTACCAATCCATTCTCGCTTATACGATTGTGATTGATGAATTAAAGGAATATTTAGATCGTCGGGCAGCAGAAGAAAATATAAAAACAGTAGATCTGCTAAATCCGTTGACAAATGCGATAAGTCAATCATTTGGTAAGCAACCGGCTCATGAGGCTGGGAGAATCAGAAAACTGGATGATGACTATTTTCAAAGAGTCGCAGCCATTGAGTTTGCCGTGAAATATGATGATGCCAGAGATGCGAGGGGGATATTAAAAGCAGATTTAGTGATCATCGGTGTGTCGAGAACATCTAAGACTCCTCTATCTATGTATTTAGCTCATAAAAGATTCAAGGTGGCGAATATCCCGCTAGTGCCAGAAGTTGCTCCACCAGAGGAGCTTTTTCAGTTGCCTAGTAACCGTTGCGTTGGACTTGTAATCACTCCGGATAAATTAAATGAAATTCGTAAAGAACGACTTAGAGCAATGGGATTAACTTCAGGAGCGACTTATGCAAGACTGGAACGAATTGTTGAAGAACTAGAGTATGCAGATAAAATCATTAAACGGGTTGGATGCCCGGTGATAAATGTTTCTAATAAAGCTGTCGAAGAAACAGCTAACTATATTATGGAAGTACTGAAAATGGAGAGGGGAACCTAGCGATGGATAAGTTAGTTTATATGTTTGATGAAGGTAAAAGTGGTATGAAGGAAACTTTAGGTGGAAAAGGAGCTAACTTAGCGGAAATGACGCGCATTGGTTTACCGGTTCCATACGGATTTACGATTTCGACTCGAGCATGTAACGCTTATCACGACTCTGACAAGAAAGTAACGGATGACTTGGAGCACGAAGTACTTGAATCCCTGCACCATTTAGAGTCGGTGACAGGGAAAAAGCTCGGGGATGTATCGAACCCTTTGCTCGTTTCAGTGAGGTCAGGTTCGGTATTTTCCATGCCAGGGATGATGGATACAGTGTTGAATTTAGGTATGAATGATGACACGGTTGAGGCTATTGCTGGATTAACAAATAATCCTCGATTTGCTTTTGATTCCTACCGCAGGTTTATTCAAATGTTCAGCGATGTCGTGCTGGACGTGGATGCTTACTTTTTCGAGCGATTTCTTGAAGATTTTCGAGAGAAGAAGGATTATGCCACGGATCCGGAATTAACGGCAGGAGACTGGAAAGAAGTCATCGTAGGTTACAAAGAAATTGTCAAAAGTCATACGAAGAGATTATTTCCGCAGGATCCAAAAGAACAGCTTTTTCTTGCGATTGAATCCGTGTTTGATTCGTGGAATAACCAAAGGGCAATTATTTATCGAACCTTGAATAAAATTCCCAAACATCTCGGTACGGCTGTAAATATTCAGAGCATGGTTTTTGGCAATATGGGAGATGATTCCGGCACGGGCGTTGCCTTTACAAGAGATCCTTCTACTGGGGAATCGATTCTTTACGGGGAGTATTTAATAAATGCACAAGGCGAAGATGTTGTTGCAGGAATTCGAACCCCGCAACCGATTCAAACGTTAGAGGAAAATATGCCTGCTGTTTTTCAACAGTTTGTAGAAACATGCAATCGACTGGAAAGTCATTATGGAGATATGCAGGATATTGAATTCACGGTAGAACGAGGGAATTTATTTATCCTACAAACACGGAATGGCAAACGAACAGCGCAATCAGCTATCCGAATTGCTGTCGAGATGGTGAAGGAAGGAATCATTACAAAACAAGAAGCGCTCCTTCGGGTAGATCCCGAACAATTAAATCAGCTCTTACACCGACGAATTGACGAGTCGATCGAAATAAACCAGCTAGCCAAAGGGTTGCCCGCATCTCCTGGAGCAGCTACCGGGCAAGTAGTGTTTGATTCCGATGATGCGGAGCTTTTAGCAAAAGATGGGAAAAAAGTGATTCTTGTTCGTACAGAAACCACGCCCGATGATATCCACGGTATCGTGTCTTCTCAAGCAGTTGTTACGAGTCGTGGCGGGATGACAAGTCACGCCGCTGTCGTAGCGCGCGGGATGGGAAAAGCGTGTATTTGTGGTTGTGATCAGATAAGGATTGATATTAAGAAAAAAGAATTCTATGTCGGTGATACAGTCGTTCACTACTTAGATACGATCACGATTGATGGTGGCACCGGGGAAATCATGCTGGGCGAAGTTTCGATGATTGATCCTCAATTATCTGAAGAGTTCCAAGAGCTGCTTTCTTGGGCAGATGACGAGCGAACACTAGGAGTTCGAGCGAATGCGGATAATCCAACGGATGCAAGAAAAGCATTGGAATTTGGTGCTGGAGGAATAGGGCTTTGCCGAACAGAGCACATGTTTATGGATCCAGCAAGAGTGCCAATCGTTCAAGAAATGATTTTGGCCGAGAATTTCGAGGATCGGATGATAGCCTTAACGAAACTTCTGCCGATGCAGCAAGAAGATTTTTCAAACATTTTCGAGGTGATGAATGGCCATCCCGTAACGATTCGATTGCTAGACCCACCGCTTCATGAATTTTTACCTGATAAAGAAGAGCTCATTGTAGAAGTTACGAAACTTCAAATCATGGATCCTCAATCGAAGGAGTTACCAGAGAAAGAACTGTTACTTCGTAAAATTCGTCAGTTAGATGAATTTAACCCGATGCTTGGTCACCGTGGTTGTCGTCTCGGTGTCGTTTATCCGGAAATCTATATGATGCAAGCGAAGGCGATCTTTTACGCGGCTGCATTACAATTAGAAAAAGGATTTGATGTCACCCCTGAAATTATGATTCCACTTGTAGGGCACGTCAATGAATTGAAATTGATGCGCATAGTTGTGGATGAGGCAGCGGAGCTAGTAGCAAATGAAACAGGGAAAAAGGTAGATTACACTGTAGGCACGATGATAGAAATTCCACGAGCAGCGTTGACTGCCGATCAAATTGCTGAAGAGGCAGACTTCTTCTCCTTTGGAACGAATGATTTAACGCAGACTACGTTTGGATTCAGTCGGGATGATGCAGAAAGTAAATTTCTACAGCACTATATTGATGAACAAACATTACCGGATAACCCATTTATGATATTGGACCAAGATGGAGTTGGAAAGTTAATAGAAACTGGTGTAAATCTTGGTCGGAAAACAAAGCCGGCATTAAAGACAGGGATTTGCGGAGAACATGGTGGAGAAAAGAGTTCCATCGAGTTTTGCTTTGAAAAAGGGCTGGATTACGTAAGCTGCTCGCCATACCGTGTTCCGTTAGCGCGATTAGCTGCTGCACAAGCAACGATTCGTTCTAAAGTGTTAATTCACTGAGTTAGTTGACTATATTTTTAAAAATGAAGACTGTTTCTATCAAATCAGTTAAGAATAATGATTTGGTAGAACAGTCTTTTTAGAGATGGTTGTTTTCTTTTAACAGAGAGGACTCGAATCTGCTCTAGGCGGACGCTTTTCTCGGGCAATGCTTCAAAACAACCTTCGATGATTATAAAGCAACAAAATAGAAAAAAAGACACGAAGTATTTTAAGACTGCAATGCAATTATTCTAACTTTGGGGCTTTTCTCTTCAGCGTTGCTTGTTCATATGCGTATGCAAGTTTTAAAAGCATTGGTTCAGAATAGGCTTTGCTGGTGAATGTAATTCCAACTGGATGACCTTCAGACGTATAGCCGGCAGGAACTGTTATGGATGGATAGCCAGCTTTAGCAGGAATCGCGGCACCAAGATTGTTAGGATAAACGATCGCATCCAGGTTATTTTCAGCCAATGTTAGATCGATACCTTTTTCTTTTGAATTTGTATAGTCAAAGGTTAATGCATGTAAATAAGCAGGTTCTGTTAACGTACCACTCGATTGCTCAGACTTTTCAAGGATTGTTTGTCCATACTTTAATCGCGTGGAAGGTTCGAGCCGGTTAAACTGGATAATATCTGCTAACGTTTTTGGTGAAGTAGTTGATGCATACTCATGCAGATAGCTATTTAATGCCGTTTTGAATTCAAAAAGCATGACATCCATCGACCAGGGTGCATCCATTGTCTTTACAACGACGGAATCGATCACTTCTGCTCCAAGGTCTTTCAACTTCTGAATAGCTTCTTCCATTATAAGCTTTTCTTCATCCGATATATTTTCAAAAATCCCTTCCCGGGCAATTCCGAGCCGCGAACCTTGTAAGGTATCTTTTTCCAGACTGGAAGTGAAATTAAATTCTGTGAGTTCATGATTTGTTTTTGTGACTGGATCAGATGGGTCATGAGCAACGAGTGTATTTAATAAGAGCGCAGCATCCTTTACCGTTCGTGTAATTGGTCCGGCAGTATCTTGTGTAATAGATATGGGAATGATACCTGATCGGCTTAAAAGACCAACTGTCGGTTTCACGCCAACAACGGAGTTTTGACTGGCTGGACTCAGAATGGAACCCGATGTCTCTGTCCCGATGGCAACCATAGCAAGATTCGCTGCAATACCAGCAGCTGATCCAGAGCTTGATCCCCCGCAATCAATACCTGATCCATAAGGATTTAAGACCTGCCCCCCACGGGAACTATAGCCATTTTTCATATTCTCTGTCATGAAGTTTGCCCACTCGGTCATATTCGCCTTGCCAATAATGATCGCCCCAGCTTCGCGAAGTTGTTTCACGAGAAACGAATCCTTCATTGCATAGCTGTCGGCCAAGGCTAAAGAACCAGCACTCGTATGCATTTTATCGGCTGTTGCAAGGTTGTCCTTTATTAATACAGGAATGCCATGTAATGAGCTGCGAAAACCTGATTCTTTCCTTTCCATGTCTAACGCTTCTGCCTGTTGGATTGCCTCGGGATTTATTTCTAAAATAGCATTAACGCCGTTCTCTCCTTTATCAAACTCTGCTATTCGTTTGAGGTACAGCATGATCAACTCTTTTATGGTAATTAACTCTTTTTTTAAAGCGATCCGAATGTCGTCTATCGTCAATTCCTCTAATTGTTCTTCGTAAAACTTCTGTAAGCGTTCATTTAGCATAAGTAAGAATCTCCTTTTGTTATTAGTCTTTGTTAATTATAGCTTTCTTTCCTTGAGCTTTCATCTATTTGAAGTTATGTATTGTAAGGGAAAGAAACAGCTAAATCAGTCAAAATAAAAAGCTGTCTATGAAGGATTGAAAATATTTCCTTTCAAGACAGCTACTATCCTTTTTAGAAATTAACGATCACGTTTTTTACTTTTCTTCGACTTTTTGATTTGTTGAGCATCATTTTCTGCCGCAAACTCAGTTTGTCCATTTCGTGCATCTAAGTAAATGTTTTTGTCAGTACTACGATTTTTTTTGTTATGCTGTTCATTGCGTTTCTCATGATTATTTATCACACTCACCTCCACTACATAGTGTTTATGAAAAATCGAAATTTATGTATGAATCATAAGTAAACTCATGAGTAAATTGTTCACTTAAACAAGCCGAATAATTGTCATTAGCATTAATTGAAACTTTAAAAAATTAGTGAGAAAACTATTTACTTTAATTCCAATAATAGGATATAATCATAGTACATTACAACACTAATGCACTATGTCTCATGGAAGGAGGGGTGGTCTTGTTTTTAAATACAGAGGGCACAAAACCTATTTACGTACAAATTGCTGAATGGATTGAGACGGAAATCTTAAATGGAAACTTCAAGAAGGATGATAAGGTCAATTCCCAATATCAATTGGCAGAAATGTTTAATATTAATCCAGCCACAGCCGGCAAGGGACTGATGATATTAATGGATGAAAACGTCATTTATAAAAAGCGAGGATTAGGGATGTTTGTCTCGATAGATGCGAAAAAAAATATCATTAATAAACGTAAGGAACAGACGTTGAAGAGGTTAGTTCAAGAATTAGTTTTGGAAGCGAAATATTTAGATGTGGATGAAAAAGAACTTCTTGAAATGATTAGACAGGCAAACCTTGAAGGGAAGGGTGAAGAAAAATGACAGTGGTCCATTTTCAGGATGTATCGAAAAAGTTTGGACGTACAAAAGCGTTAAATAATGCGACATTCTCTATTGAGGAAAATAAAATAACGGGCTTGATTGGAAGAAATGGTGCCGGTAAAACAACGATATTAAATATTATATCAGGCTTCATTCAAGCAACTTCAGAAGAGGTAAAGGTATTTTCAGAAAAACCATTTAATAGCCTTTTGGTTTCCGCAAATTCTATCTTAGTCGATGACAAGATGAGTATGCCTTCCTTGAATTTAAAAGGAATATTAATAGAAGCGGGAAGATTTTATGAAAAATGGGATGCATCGTTAGCTCAGCGTTTATTTGAATACTTTTCATTTGATGAAAACCAAAGTCATGATACGTTGTCGAAAGGTAAAAAGAGTACATTCAATATGATAATTGGTTTAGCTTCCCGTTGTCCATTAACTGTGTTTGATGAGCCGACGACTGGAATGGATGAAGCGGTACGAAATGATTTTTACCGAGCTCTGTTAAAAGACTACCTCGCGCATCCGAGAACAATCCTGCTCTCGAGTCACCATTTAAATGAAATGGAAGATCTGCTAGAAGAAGTCTTGCTGATTAAGGACGGTGAGACTCATTTACACATGCCTATTGAAGATTTAAAAAACTATGCTATAGCCTTCAAAGGTAAAGCGGAACTAGTAAAAGAGTCTACAAAAGATCAATCTATTTTGTATCAGAAAACTCATGGCCCGGATCAAATGTATATTGTTTCAAAAAACACGTATTCAGAGGAAACTCTTCAACGAATAAAAAGAAGTGGAATGGAGATTTCCAATGTTACACCAAGTGAGGTTTGTGTTTATTTAACAAGCTCGTCAAAAGGAGGTATTGATGATGTCTTTAGCTAAAATTAACATGGATGATACGATTAAAAAATTATATTTATTTAAACTAAACTCATATTCAGGTGTATTTACCACGTTAATTTTTCTACAGATTATCTCTATTATTAGCATTTAATAGTGGTGAGATGAGTGCGGGTTTTGATATTTTTGAAGTGAAAATTAATTACTATTCCGCATCTAGTGTTTTTGTTCTAACTATGTTGTGGGGATTTATTACAGCGTTTTTACTAACTACAAAAGGGTATAGATATGCTGATTTTATGTTTGTAACAAATCGGCTAACCAGTCATTTAGCAAATGGATTATTTCTGCTGACAATGAGCTTTCTTGGCTCGTTAACGGCCTCTCTGTCTCCATTTCTAATCAGAGTGATTATTTTTATCTATCAAGATGAGGGACACATAACTGAGGATTTTCTAATGTCAGCCCAAGCTCATGAATTTATAATTGGATTTGCTACAGCTTTTCTCTATTTACTAGTCTTTAGTGTACTAGGTTATTTATTTGGGATGCTAATTCAATTTAACAAAGCTCTGCAAGTAATCATTCCGGTTGTATTTTTAGGTGGATTGATGATCAATTCAGGTGAGCAAGGTATGATAATTTCGATAATTAATTTTTTCATGATGGAATCATCATTCGTATTATTTACTTTAAAAATGATAGTCTCGATATTGGTGATCTATTTAAGCACGATTCTCCTTACGAATAAGATGGAGGTGATTCGCTAATGGGGATGCTCATTATTTTAGTTATTATTGGACTGATAGTGTATTTTATGAAAAAAGGAATCGATAATAAGATAATAAGAAGTAACTCTAAAGGTCTGAAGTGGTTGTTCTTAGGTTATTTAAGTATTTTAGTACTTTCTGTACCAGTTGCTTTTTTGCTTCCAATCGAAACAGAATCTTTGAAAGGTGAAATTGCTAAGGGCGATGTAGTGCATGAACAAGATATCTATATTGAAGATGCTCTTTTAAAAGGGGAGATCGAAGAGTTAGTAGATAAAAATAAAACGGAGTTATGGGCATTTGACTACGAGAATGATGTTTTGAATATTGAGCAAAAAGCTGAGGAGTTCTACGTTGCTGTTTATCTGGAGGAAACGTCAGAGTATACAGAAATGATAGAAGCTACTTATTTTTATCCTAGATTAATTGTAGATGAGTGGGATTTTTCTAATGAAGTAAGTCCAATTAGAGTTGAACTGAAAAATAACTCGCTTAATATTTATGAACCTCTGTCGGTTACGATTAATCACGGAGAGTTCGAGATGGGATTTCCTATGAGTCAATTCTATGGAGAATCGAAGATGATGGGCCGCAGTTCATCATCATCGATGGGGGGACAAATCCTTTATCTCAAGGTGCCTGAAGGTTTAGAAATAGGTGATGATACTAATGTTGATATTATTAAAGTGGAATAGTTTTGTTATATATTTACATTTCGGGACAACTCTATTAAACTTGCTAAAGAGGCAGGTGTTTAGATGGCGATTGTAACAGTGGATTTTGACGGAACACTTTATCAAGGTAACTCATTTAAGGCGATGTTTTTAGTAGCTGAAAAAGAGTTTACATGGAAAGAGTGGTTGTTAGTCAGTGGGGGAATGGTGAAAGCTGTAGGCCTTGGTGTATGGAAAGGGAAGCAGGCGTTCAGACACACTTTTTTTAAAGCTTTTGCCAAGTCGTTTAAAGGGAAAACAAAACAGGAATTAGATGAGTTTTTCAACCACCTCGTTCTAGCGGGATCACACGAAGTCCATCAAGATTTAGTGCATACAATACGTGAGCATCAGTCAAAAGGAGATCAAGTGATAATATTGTCAGGAGCGCTAACCCCGTTTCTTGAAGCTTTTATTAGAGAGTTACAATTGGATGTGCCAGTGATAAGTACAGAGATCTTATTTGATGATCAAGGATATTGTACGGGAGAAATAGGTACGATTGTAAACGGTCAAGAGAAGGTAAGAAAAATTGTTGACTGGATTGGAGAGAAAATGTCTCATGATGAGACTTCTCGTTCAGACGGCGATAATTTATGGGCGTATGCAGATAGTGAGAGCGATCTTCCTTTACTGGAGTTTGTCAATAAACCAGTAGTAGTTAATCCTAACTCTACTATGAAGCAAATTGCAGAAAAAAATCAGTGGCCGGTCTTTTGATATAGGAATTCGTTTTCCAAAAATAACCGTGATATTAGTGTTGATTTCAATTCTGTCACAAAGTAGTTTTACTGCATCTTCCACTATGGGAGGTGCTTTTTATTTGTAGTTTCTTAGGGAATGGATTCCAAATGCCCCTCATAAAATAGTTAAGAAATTAAGGTCTGATAATAAATCTAGGAAAATAGAATGATTTTTTGTCCTGAAATCCATTTTTAAGCCTTTAATGGGACTGTTCTCTTAGGGGGTAAAATAAGGTTGCTGGGTGTTCAGTATTGTAGACTTGCTCTTTTAGTCAAGCCTTGAGCCGTTTATTCATATGAAAGATTGGAGAGGTGTACTCTATTAACGAGAGGGATTAAAGTACAATTAGAAAGGAGGTTACTTTTTTATATTTCTTTCAATTTTTATAGTGCCTCAGATAATATAGATACAAATTCAAAAACATAGATTCTTCTTAAAGTAGTATAAAGATAAAATAGCTTAATAGAATTTGGATAATGTGTAGTTCAATAGAAATGACATCTAATGACCTAGCTGCAAAATATAGCAAAATTTTCGAAAAATCTACAAGGAATTATGTCGTATTGTATAGAAAAGGCTATTATAGAGACGTCAAAATTTCCGGAGGTTAACATGAATAAGAGAAGCTTGGAACTGATGGATATTGCTAAAAATTATATTTACGACAGTAATTGTAATATAAGTCACGTTCTTGTAAGTGGATCGGTAGCTAGAGGTGAAGCGGATGAATTTAGTGATGTGGATATAACACTTTATTCAAAAGATAGAGGTTTTATTGGATCGAAGAATATTGAATATAGGGATGAAATACTTCAAATAGACAAAAAACCTTTAAACAAGCTGCCAACAAAAAGGATGGTTATGGAGAGCCCTTGGGATTATCGGTTTTTAGTCGAGAGTATAGTTATTATAGATACTAATAATCAATTAAAAAATATACAAACTTGGGTGAAAGATTATTTATTCTCTGAGGAGGGCAGGCAAAAACAGTTGGATCAGGTAACGGACATTGTGACATCACGGACAATGTTTGCGAAATCCTGTCTGAAAGAGAAAAGAAATTTTTCTGCGACATACGCTGCGATGGGAGCTTGGTCGGAAGCGGCCTTGTTATATTTATTCTTTCAAAAGCACTCTGTTTCTAATGATCGAGTCATTCCTCATATTCATCAATTATGTGGACATTATCAAGAGTTTGAGTCAGCTGTACCTTTTAATAATGAAGTTAACGCAGCCGAGTTCCCTGGGAAAATGACAGCATTTCGAAAGCACTTAAGAGTGAAAGGACATTCGTTTGAATTCGGCTTATCACCTATTCAAGATAGATTGTGTGGTCAAAAGGCGTTACGATTACTACAAAAAGAAGAAACACTAAGTTTAAAATGGCAATTATACGGAGAAGCGTTTTGGTTATTCTTGGAGACATCAAATGGATTAGCCCTAGAACCTTATTATCGGCGATTACCACCGTCATTGCAGGATCATATGTCTGACATAGGGTTTCAGGCTTTGTCTCATAAAAAGGTGCTCGTATTGTGTAGTCTTAGCGGGGAGTTAGTACATTTATCGCAACGGAGACTTTTACAAATAAAGTAGAAGGACCAAAATCGAAGTAATTGTTGTTCACTATTTTGAACGAAGGTTGGCTCTTTCCTGGTAGATAGCTATGTTATAAGTAGCGGTATTTTAATCTGCTCTAGGCGGAAGCTTTCCCCTGGCAATGCTTCCGCCTGCTCGTGAAGTAACGTTCGTTTCTGCTAATCTGCAGGGAGTCATCCCCTTCTCTTTTTCAAACTTTTCAATGATAAATTTGTCAAACAGCTTTCATTTAAGAATAGGATT
This sequence comes from Salipaludibacillus neizhouensis, assembly GCF_002886185.1. GTDB lineage: Bacteria > Bacillota > Bacilli > Bacillales > Salisediminibacteriaceae > Salipaludibacillus > Salipaludibacillus neizhouensis. The sequence goes on along the minus strand of NZ_KZ614146.1, from coordinate 3,315,943 downwards.
TTCTCCCCTCAAGTTTCGGTAACAAGCCTCTGCCATCTTGACTGCCAATTTTTAGATTTTACTCGTTGATTATAAACAGCAGCAAGATGCTTAGTGCTTTTAAAAAGAGGTGTTGGTCTAACTATTAAATTGATCACATCTTGTATCCCATGTGGTGCTGTAAGCACGACGTTTCCTGGTGTATCCAGTCGGACACCTAATGAAGTAGCTGTTTCGGGGAATTTAGCAATCCCGTCTTCAGCTGACTTATAAGGGGGGAGGTCATTAATGACATGCATTCTGGCTTGGTTTTTCACAGACCAAGGATAGGTAGGGGAGATGCGTCTTAACTCCTGTTCTAATTCCTTTTCTAAGTGCTCATCTGTTTGCATCACATCAAAGTAGATGACATCGATGTCAGAAAGAGGAGTGCTTTCTTGAAATTCGTGCAAGGTGTCCCATATTTTAGACCTTACAAAACCGGCGCAAACCCACCAGTCAGGTAAATTCAAGAGTTGCACAGCTTTTAGTATTTCCATCATGTCATTACATTGTTGGATAAGTTGCGAAATATCATGTTCGGATTTTAACATCATGTTATCTGGTCGCCCATTCTTCTGCTAACAAACTGTATACAAAAGCATCGGAGTAATGATCATGAAGCCATTCGAACTGCCTAATACATCCTTCTTTTGTGAAGCCTAAGCGTTGTGGTATTGCCTGGCTTTTATAGTTTTGGACAGCTGCACGAATTTCTATTCTGTTTAAATGCAAGTCACGAAATGCATACTGTATCATTGCATTGCAGGCTTGTGTCATTAATCCTAAACCTTCAAACTCTTCTCCTAGCCAATAGCCGATACTTGTTGCGCGGTTGTTCCAATTGATTTGGTGAAAGCCAATAAGCCCGGCAATTTGACCTCTGTACCATATACTGGCCTGGAAACCGTTATTATCTGCATATTGCTTCATAGCAATGCGGATAAATTGTTGCGTGTCGGTAACTTCCTTCGTTCCTTCCACCCATGGCAACCACTGGTGTAAATTCTTTGATCGTTTTATCAAATTAAAAAGTGGCAAGGCATCATTCATATCTAAAAGTTTCATATAAGCCTCGTTGTTTATCCGATATGTAAACATAACAACACTCCTTTTTATGAGATAATTTATAAAATGGGCAGCTACCTTCACGCCGCAAGTATCAAGGGAAACCCACCTCCTTTCGAGTAGCACCTACACGCACTTCGTAGGTGCTACTCGGGGGCGGCGGAAGCTGACGCTGTATTTAACAAAAGACGGCTATGCCGGTTTTCTTAGTAGAAAATGTCAATAAAATAATACTAACATAATTATATACATGAAAGGAATCCTTCTCCGACAACAATTTAAAAAGTCGGTTCTGGACAATAAATACTTCAGTTTACCTTTCGATAGCACAAAATAGAACCTCACGACTTTAAATAGGTCATGAGGACTTAATATGCTGTTTAGTGATCTACCAAACTAAGAAGACATCCATTGACCACCATTAACATGAAGTGTTTGGCCAGTAACGAATCGTGAATCCTCCGCAGCGAGATATACATAAGTGGGAGCGAGTTCAAAAGGTTGGGCGGCACGTCCTATTGGATTCTCACTTGCAAATATAGCTACTTCATCGGCTGAAAAACTGGAGGGAATAAGTGGTGTCCACGTTGCACCTGGAGCAACAGCATTAACCCTAATACCTTGATCAACCAAATTACTCGCTAATGCTCTTGTGAAACCAGTATTCGCTCCTTTTGTAGCAGTGTAGTCAATTAATGTTTTCATGCCAGCATAACTGACGACGGAAGAAGTGTTGATAATGGAGCACCCTTCGGATAAAAAAGGAAGGGCTGCTCTTGTGGTATAAAAATGAGAATAAACATTAACTTTGAAGGTATCATCAAATTGCTCATCTGTGATATCGAGCAAGTTTAATTGTTGCAGTTGAATGCCTACATGATTACAGAGGATTTCAAGGTGTCCGAAAACTTCGATTGTTTGAGTTACAATGTTTATACACTGTTGTTTTTCACGCAAGTCTCCAGGTAGTAACAGGCACTTCTGACCGAGTTGTTCGATCCTTGTTTTCGTTCTGTTCGCATCCTCGTGTTCATCTAAGTAGGAGATTGCGACATCTGCACCTTCTTTAGCGAATGCAATAGCTACAGCTGCCCCAATACCACTGTCTCCCCCTGAAATAAGGGCCACTCTATTTTTTAGCTTTCCAGTGCCTTTATATTGCGCATTTTCTATGATAGGTGGGGGCACCATTAACTTTTCCAATCCAGGCTGCTGAAATTGTCTTTGTTCAGGAAAATTTAAGGGAACTTCTTCGTAACGGGTGATTTTCCCGTAATGAGAGTGCAAAGGATAGTGATCGGTTGAGTTTTGACCTTTTTTATTTTTTCGTTTCATGTGTACCTCCTGTCTTAAACTAGGAAGATGTCCACTCGCCACCGTTCACGTGAAGCGTTTGACCAGTAACAAATCGTGAGTCATCCGAAGCAAGATATACATAAGTCGGAGCAAGTTCAAATGGCTGGGCCATCCGTTCCATAGGATTGTCTTTGCCAAACACTGCAACGGCATCTGCAGAGAAGCTGGCTGGAATCAGTGGCGTCCAAGTACGTCCGGGGGCAACTGCGTTCACTCGTATTCCTTTGTCTACCAGATTGTTGGCTAGTGCACGTGTGAAACCGACATTTGCTCCTTTTGTAGCGGTGTAATCAATCATTTGCCCAAAACCTACATAGGCGACAATCGAGGCAGTGTTAATTATGGAACTAGCTGGTTCTAAATAGGGAAGTGCCGCTCGAGTAGTGTAAAAGTGAGAGTAAATATTCACCTTAAATGTGTCATCAAATTGCTCATCAGTAATATCTGTCAGGCTTTCTTGTTGAAATTGAATACCAACGTGATTACAAAGAATATGCAGAGAGCCAAATGTTTCGATTGTTTTTTCAACAATATAGATACACTGCTGCTTTTCACGTAGATCACCAGGCATTAGCAAACAACGTTGACCTAGTTCTTCAATTCTATCTTTTGTTCGATTTGCATCCTCATGCTCATCTAAATAGGCAATAGCAACATCCGCCCCTTCTTTCGCGAATGCGATGGCAACAGCTGCACCTATCCCACTATCTCCACCGGAAATAAGAGCGACTTTTCCTGACAATTTACCACTACCCATATAGTTTGGGTTCTCAATGATGGGAGATGGAACCATTAGTTTTTCCAAACCAGGTTGGCGAAGCTGACGTTGTTCAGGAACGTTGATCGGTATGTCTTCGTATCGCGTTATTTTCCCGTAATTTGGGTACATCGGATACGTATCTTTTTTCGCCTGTGATTGTTCAGATGAATGATTGTTTTTATTTTTCTTCATGCTTAACCTCCCAGTTTAGACACAGCCAATTTTATTTCAATCTATGCTGGGTAGGCATTTGACGTGCCAATTTGAGCTTGGATTCAAAGACATATTAGACGAATGAGTACCTTCTTAGAGCAAGCTGAATAGGTTAATGACTAGGGATAAACAGAGGGGAGGGTATCTAGTGGATTATTATTACAATCCAGAGGTTGAGCTACTGCTAGTCGATGCTTCTGAGAAAATGGTAGAGATGTTATATAACGACAATCCGTATACTTGGCCAATGCCTAATATAGGACCAAGACCACCATACTACACCAATCCTCGTTATGAGGAGAACTTCCCGCTAATATAAATAAATAATCACATCGGGGGTTTACCTGGTGTGATTATTTGTTCAGAGATAAGAAGTTATAAAATTAGCAGCTACCTTCTCGCCGCAAGTATCAAGGGAAACCCACCCTTGATACTTAAAAGATGGCGGCGGAAGCTAACGCTGTATTTAACAAAAGACGGCTATGCCGTTTTTCTTAGTTAAAAAGTTGAGAGTCCACTTGCTTCTTGTAGTCGATAGAGCCAATAACGAAAAGAGGAAGCTTCTTCTTTAGACTCACTATATTCTTCCGTGAAATCAATCTCATCATTTTCCCACAAAGTCTTAAGATAGGTTTCTATATCTTCCAGTACAGCCTCCTTTGGACTTCCAGTAATTTTCAGATCCATTTCATAAACGCCATCTTCTAGATTCTTTTTAGTGAAATTTGCTGAACCACCTATCGCTGTAGAACGGTTAAAACCGTGATGGAAATGTAAGGATTTTCTATTTTTTTCCCGATTAATTTTTCGGTGAAAGTTCTTGCTAGTTCAGGTGTATGAATGATTTCAGGGTATTGATCATTAAACAAAAACATGTCCACTAATATAAAGTCTTCAGAACGGCTTACTAGTTGTTCTATTTCTTCTATTATTTCCTGGTTTTTCATTCTTTTGTTATTCTTAGTATAATTAATATCACGAAGAAAATAGACCTCGCTTTGATTATTGGTACTTTCAAAGGAGAGACCTTCGGGAAGTTCTTTTAATTGACCGTATAGTAATGAACCACTGTATATGAAGACAAGAAGAAGGATACATAACCAGAAAACGTTTTTTTTCGTTTTAAAAATGGTGCTGAGATATCTTTTTTTTCGATCTCATAAAGCTCACCACTTTCTTACGTTTTACATTTATTTGGGATAAGTTGAATGAAGGAAATGACTCCGGGTATACTCCCGAAGTCATTCATTAATAAAGACAGATATTTGAATTTACTTGGTGTTTTGTGCTTGTTGAAGCTGTTGAGTCGCTTGCTGCAATTGCTGCTGAACTTGTTGGAATTGTTGCTGTTGGTTCGGTTGTGCACTGCCTTGAGCTTGCTGCAATTGCTGCGTAGCTTGTTGTAAAGCTGTTTGAGCTTGTTGAATCGCCTGTGGATTAGCTTGTTGCTGTTTTTGTTGAATCACTGCTTGCGCCTGTTGAATTGCTTGCTGTGCTTGTTGAACTTGTTGCTGATTTTGTTGGTTTTGTGGCATGAGATCTCCTCCTAGTGCATATTTTGTTACCTCTTATAGAGTGCCAAATAATAAGTAAGTCATACTACTTTTTTCAAAAGAGGTTGTTGAATTTAAAGGAATGTTCTAACTAGCACTTATCGGATGCTCTCCACGGGCCAAGCTTCAGCTATTGCTATTCCCGCAGAAATAAGCACTTCGAGTCTTCAAGTTTTTGGAAATATCAATAAGGGAACAAAAAAGGTACTTCTGTTTCGAAAGCTATTATTCCTCTGCTTTTTTACGTTTGTTATAAAGCTTCATCCAAAAATATAGCCCAAAAACAATACTTCCAAAAAAGAGGAAAAACAAAAACAATGAATCGGTTGCTATTTCCCAAAGCATCTTTACATCAAACCTTTCCAGCCAAAAATCTTAAGAGGGATTAATTGGTTCGCTATTGCTGTTTTCATACGAGTAGTCACCAGAGTTTTTCTTATAAAGAAAAACGAGTGGACAGAATCGGGTAATTCCTTCAGCAACTTTCATAGAACCGAGAAAAATCGTGATAAAAGATGTGTTGCTATGCGGTTTGCGATGAAGTCTAGAAGTTCCCCAACTAACCATCATAAGACCACAAGTGATTCGAATTAATGCATTGATTATGCCAATATTAGGCTTTACCATGTTAAATTCCTCCTTAGTTTTCAAATTTGTCACATTTCTTTAGTGATGGAATGCACAAATATGGTAGAATAGTGAAAGCGGTTACTTGAATTGTGTTTTTTAAGCTGAACTAAAATAATCTCATTGAGAATAAATAAGGTGATATAGATGATAAAAGGATTTTCACATTATTGGACAAAGAAACAAATTCGTGATCAGCTGGCTGTGGTGCAAGGTAAAAAGGCACCGACAATGGTTGTGACAAATACAACATATTTGAATAGCTATCGGAAAACTTGGATGCAGGGGAATATCTGGATTCATCGTGATCGGATTGTATATGTTGGAGAAGCCATGCCGGCTGCACAAAATGATACTGAATTCGTCGACGCAAGTGGAAAATACGTTGTACCAGGTTATATTGAACATCATGCTCATCCGTTTCAGTTATATAATCCCCTTAGCCTTGCAAAATATGCAGCAGAACGTGGGACAACGACATTAATAAATGACAACTTACCTTTCTTTTTTCATTCAACAAATAAGCAAGCGCTTTCATTATTGGATGATATCCAGAAAACCCCGGCTACAATGTTGTGGTGGGTCAGGTACGATGCGCAAACAGAGTTAAAGGATAATAACGATGGTTTTGATTATTCAAACATGAAGAAGTGGTTGGAGCATCCTTTTGTTGTTCAAGGTGGGGAATTGACGGATTGGCCATCTGTATTGAATGGAGATGACAGTATTCTTCATTGGATGCAAGCAACAAAGGATGTAAGAAAGCCCATTGAAGGTCATTTTCCCGGTGCTGGTGAAAAAACATTAACACAAGCGGCAATCATTGGGGTTGACGGAGATCATGAATCTATGACAGCAGATGATGTCCTAAAAAGACTTGATGTAGGTATGGTGGCATCACTTAGATATTCATCGATCCGACCAGATTTACCAAGGATTCTTAAAGAGCTTCATGAAAAAGACTTTCGTCAGTACGATCACTTAATGATGACAACTGATGGTTCACCACCACATTTTATGAAACATGGGTTTATGGAGCATCTCATTCAAATTGCTATGGATGAAGGTGTACCTATGATAGAAGCTATAAACATGGTGACAGTAAATGTCGCGACACACTTTCATATGGATGATGTGCTTGGGATGGTGGCGCCCGGAAGAATTGCGAACCTTAACTTTTTACAAAGCAAGGACAATCCAATGCCAACTGAAGTACTTGCGAAAGGCAAGTGGGTTCGAAAAGATGATAAGCCGTGTTTCCCGGAAATACCTTTTGACTGGGGAGAGTATGGTTTAGGAGAAATGGAATTAGATTGGGATTTAACCAGAAATGATTTTCAATTTTCGATGCCTCTTGGAGTGGAGATGACGAACGATGTTATTATGAAACCTTATCAAATCGATAAGGACATAACCATGGAGGAACTTCCGGAAAACTCAGATGAATGTTTTATAATACTGGCCGACCGCTTTGGAAAATGGTTAGTAACAACCGTTGTAAGGGGATTTGCGAAGAACTTATATGGATTCGCGAGTTCTTTTTCCACAACAGGAGACATTTTATTGGTCGGAAAAAGCAAGCAAGGTCTTTTGGACGCATTTCAAGAGTTAAAAAATATAAAAGGGGGTATTGTACTTTTAGATCGTGATCGGGTGGTGGCCACTGTACCATTAAAAATAGGAGGGGTGCTATCTTCAGCGAACTTGGATGAAGGACTAATTGATCAGGAGGAACAGTTAAGACTGGCATTAAAAGAACGCGGGTATCCTCACGGTGATCCCATTTACAGCTTATTATTTTTCTCTTCTACACACCTGCCTTACGTGAGAATTACACAAAAAGGGATATTTGATGTGAAGAAGAAAAGGGTACTCTTTCCTTCGTTAATGCGGTAAACTAGAACAAGCATAGAGAAGAGAGGCAGATACCTTTATGAAAGTTTTATATTCATGTTTAGCAATTATATGTATCCTCATATTGACTGCCTGCAATAACGAGGAGGACTCCTCAGAGGTAGCTGAAACGAAAGATGCTGAGGAAGAAGTGGAAGAAACAGAAAAGGAAACAAATTCTGAACCAGAAAATACAGAAATAGAACCGAGCAATACTTTCCCATTAACTGGTGAGCCTACAGAGGAATCAACAGATCATCGTGCTTTCGGTGTGATGATAGAGAATTCCACTTCATCTAGGCCACATTCTGGATTGTACCAGGCTGATGTTGTATATGAACTTTTAACAGAAGGACAAATAACACGATTATTAGCAATTTTTCATAGCGATCAACCAGAAGTAATTGGAAATGTACGAAGTGCACGGGAGTATTTTGTCCATTTGAATACTGGTTATGATGCTATTTATTCATCGGCTGGAGGAAGTCCCGGAGCATTTGACTTGATTAAAAGGGAACAAGTACCGTATATTAGTGGTCTTGACTATGATGGTCAATATTTTATGCGCACATCTGACCGCTCTGCTCCACATAATATGTATACTACATATGAGGATTTAGTAGATGCTGCCAACGACCTAGGATTAACTGTGGAAGACCGTGAACCACCTGAATTACCTTTCTTTGATGAGGAAGACAGTGTGAAGGCTGATGGAACTGCACAAGGACTTGATATTAGTTATAATAGTAGTGTGAATGATGTACGGTTTGATTATGACAAAGAGACCAATAGCTATGTCCGCTCAGTCGGTGGAAATCGTGTAGATGATCTGGAGACAGGAGAGCCAGTTGCTCCTAAAAATGTGTTCATTGTAGCATCTGCTCATCAAGTGTTAGATAATCAAGGTCGCCGTTCTATCGATATCGAATCAGGTGGAGAAGCCCTTTTAGTTCAAGGTGGGGAATTCATCGAAGCAGAGTGGCGAAATGTAGAAGGTCTTATCCTTCCTTTTAAAGATGACGAAGCACTGTCATTTTTACCAGGGCAAACATGGATTAACTTCGTAGACGGCGGTATTGAAAATCGAGTGTCGTTTGACGAATAATACCGTTATCACTACCTTGAATACGAGAGGATGAATTCATTACATGCAAATTGATAAATTACGAGGGAAAGAGCTAGATCAGCTGTTTAAATCAATATTAAGCTTGAAAGATGTAGAGGAATGCTATACATTCTTTGACGATCTTTGTACAATGAACGAAATTCAATCATTAGCTCAACGTTTAGAAGTAGCTCGTATGTTAATGGACGGTGACACCTATCAACGTATTGAAAAAGATACTGGTGCAAGTACAGCTACAATTTCACGTGTGAAGCGATGTATTAATTATGGAAATGACGGCTACCAATTTGCTTTGGCTCGCGTAGCCAAGGATTCAAAAGAATGATATGGGAAATTAGGAAAGACACTGAAAAAGTCGATTTTTACTTTTTTAGTGTCTTTTTTTTAACAAGATAACTTATAAATTTAAAACTTAGCGCAATCTTTTTTGAATTATTTTATCGGGAGGTATTCACTTGTCTATTAAAAAATCACTGGCTTATTTAGTCTACACTATTTTTTTGCTTGGATTGTTTATATATATTGGGGAACTTATACTAGATATTGAAGCAGAAGTCTCAACCTCTGCGGGACTTACACCGCTGTACTTTTTTCCTTTAGTGTATTTTCCGCTTGGTTTACTATTAGGCTTACCTATTTATTCAACAATTTAGGCAAAGTGGAGGATGGAAAGTGAATATGGAGAAGTTGTTGTTTGTTGGTATTCCTTTTTTATATTTATGCTGTTATCCGATTTTTTATTTTCATGCACCTATATTAACCCTTCCATCTGGCAAGTTAAATTTAATTTTACTAAGTCATAGCTTTACACAAATAGCTGGAATCATTTTCGGCTACATGTTGATAACAAGTTTTTATAAAGTTAGTAAGTATCCTGTTATTATAGGGCGGTAAAGAAGATTACCAGCTCAATCATATTAGTCTAGTTTTGCCCTAAGCGGCAGCTTCCCCCGGGCCATGCTTTAGCCTCCCGGGGAAAAAAACCATGTCTTTCCTCTTTCAATTTTGCTAGTATAAGAATTTATGTCTTGATAACCGTTAATCCGTAATGACCAAACCTAATAAAGAAGAAAATTGAATGGCCTGGAAGGTAGATACTTTGCAGCCTTTTAAATCGGCTAAAGATATAATTAGTTTTTCAAAATTTGAAGTGCTGATATCTATCCCTTTGAGGGAAGTTTTTTCAAAGTTTGCACTGTTGATATTACAACGAATAAATTCAACTTTTTTAAATCTACAATCGTAAAAATCCGTTGATTCTAATGAATTTTCTTGAAAGTTTACTTTCTCAAATTTTGAATTTCCGAATGAAGCCAAGTTCAACAATGAATTATCAAACTGAACATTACCAAAGCGGGAATCGGTTAAATCAACACCTAGTAATTTGCAGTTTTTAAACATCGTTCTATGAATGGAAGAACCTTTTAGAATCGCATTCGAGAAATCACAGTTTTCAAATGAGACATCTGTAATATCGATATTACTAAAATCAGTATTGTTAAACTTACAACCTTTCATAACCAAATTGGATAGTCGAACCTTATTTAACACTTCATTATCAAATGTAGATTCCTTTATTTCACACATCTCCAATTCTAAATCCTCTTCGTAAAAAATATCGTGAAAATTCTTTGAAGGCAAATCTTTCGGCATCCTTGGTAAATCTATTTTCATCTATATTCCTCTTTTCAATAAGTGATGTCTCTCACTTATGAGTTATTTGTTACTCAAATATAGCAAACCATGATATTTAATAAAAGACTGTTATTTTGGGGAGAGTTGTGTGCAATACAAGTTTAGTGGAGAGGCAGAAGCAATTCGTAATCATTGTTAATCCTTTAAAATTTCCTGTAAAAACCTTTCTCTATTTTGTAAAAAGTATTTTGTTATTTGATAATGGTCTGTATCCTCATAATCAATCTCTTTAATTGTGCCGTTATCAAAACTTAAAATTGTGGCGTTTGGAAACCCTAAAAGAATTGGAGAATGTGTAGCGATAATAAATTGACTGTCACCGCATGAGACTAAATCATGAATGATTTTTAAAAATGAAAGCTGTCGTTGCGGTGATAAAGCAACCTCTGGCTCGTCTAATAAATAGATTCCTTTTCCCTTGAAACGATTTAAAAAGAGAGAAAAAAAGGATTCTCCATGTGACTGTTCATGCAAAGATCGTCCACCATAGGCATCATGAGCTCCTATTGTATCAATATGTGAAGCGAACTGATAAAAAGACTCTGCTCTGAGAAAGAATCCATTCGTTACCTTTGGGAGCCAGGAAAGCCTTATATACTCTCCTAGTGCTGATTCGGAAGACTCCACATCATAATAGTTATTTCGCCCTCCGCCAGCTGTATTAAACTCGCATTTATCTGCAATAGCTTCTAAAAGCGTGGATTTTCCAGAACCATTTTCTCCAACAAAAAAAGTAACTTTATTTTCTAAATCCAATTGTCGAAGATCTTTTATAGATGGAATCGAGAAAGGATACGTTTTAAAAGATGGAATACGTTCATGCTGAAGTTCAATCCTTTTTAAAAACATGTGATCACCTTTCATTTCGTTTATTAGTAATTGTACCATTTCATTAGCGAAACTACTCAAACAGTTGAATGAATTTAGTGCTAAGTTTAGTCTTGGGAAATTATTATAGCCGAGAAACGAATAAAGGCCACACAAGCATATACATCCGTTAAATAAGCTGTAACTACTAATAGGATGAAGAAGAAGAATAGAACGTTTATTTTGTTACCTTCTTATCTAAATAGTTAGTTTGTTAAATATGTATTATACTTGAATTAATAACCTTTTATGGATAAAAAAAGTGAATTTAATTGTTATGCCATGAAGTGAAATGAGTTTCTGAATTTTGTTTTTAGAAAGTAGGCATATATCTGTACATAAAAGCGTCATTGTTGCTGTGATTTTCAGTAAACACGATGGGGGGTATTAATTATAATTTGATCTCATACAAAAAAATCTATTATACTTTGTTTGTTTTATTAATATTTTTTCTCATTAGTACTATTATATTTTCATTTGTTATACAAAACCAATTCTTTAGGGATTTCTCTATCTTAGGATTAATCTATCCTGTTATTTCTTTAATCTATTATTTCAATAAACAAAAAAAGAAGAGAAATACACAAAGAACGCCCACTAATCATGTGAATAATTGTTAAAACTAATGCTTATTCTCAAATAGATATTTGAGAGATAGAAATGAAAATTATTGAGTATTAGTGAAGGTGATAGATAAGCTATTTAAAGGCATCTCTAAATAACAAAACTTCCTTTACCTTTTGTGGATCTAAATGCTACTATATTATAAAAACTAAACACAACACTAAACTAGTAAGCCGCCAGAACGGGCGGCTTACTAGTTTAGTGTTGTAATACACCTACACCTGCATATTGTGTAACGATGGATTTTACATCCTGAACTGGATGAAGATTATAACTATAGGGTACAGAATAATTTGTCGTGGATGACGTTGGTTGGTTTCCGGTACTGTTTACATACAAATTGTTTGATACGTTCCAGTATCCAGTTGTGCTACTATACCAGTAGCCTAACGGATTATTGGAATTCTCAAAAAGGTTATTTTCAACAAGAAGTTCAGCTCCCATACGTGCATTAATAGCTGTTCCTTCAATATTTTCAAAGTAATTATTGTAAAGGTGTCCTTCACCGTAACGGAAACTAGGAACACGCGAATTTAAATTTTGAAAATGATTATGGTGGAATGTAATATTTTTATCAGCGCTATCACTATCAGAAGACCCCATTAACATTGCTTTCCAACCATCATGAACATAGTTCCATGAGAAGGTAATATTAAAGGCATCCCGCTTTATATCAAATAAACCATCATAATAATCTTTATGCACATCTAGACTGGCGTAAAGCTCATTATGATCGACCCAAATATTACTTGAAGGCCCTTCAATACTGATTGCGTCTTTATCACCAGTGTTTACTTCATGAATGGTAAGGTTGCGTATAATTATATTATTGGCTCTCCAGATTTTAATCCCAATGCCATCAAACTCCCCATTCGTTCCAACACCTAGAATAGAAACATCGGATACATCTTTAAGGTTAATTTTACTATCGGAAGTGTTATTTGGAGTAATCGTACCATCCACATAAATAGTCAATGGTGTATTTGAATTTTTTGAAGATAATGCCTGGAGTAATTCATCTCCTGTTTGAACAGTTATCGTATCACCATTCGCTCCACCAGTCGTGCCTCCATTGTAAGTTGCGAAACCTTCCATATTAAAGTCTGGCGTATTAGCATGAGCGGTTTGTAAAGACAAACCTACAAAAAAAGTTACCATTAAGCTACACAAAATCATTTTAAACCATCTTACTTTCATCATCTACTCACGTCCTTTTTTGAATTTTAATTCAATGGGCTTGGTAATTCTAGATGAATGAAACTGTAATCGCTTACTAAAGAGATTATACGATCCCTATTTTAAGACCTCCTTTCATTTAATTAATGAAATCGTAACATAATTATTAGTTTTATTAATAATCATTTAATCACATAAATTCCATTAATGGGATTTAATAACATTAATAAGTGATAATGATTATTACTTTTAGAAAGTTAATAAATAATAATTTTCTTATAATAAGGAGCAAAGAAAATAAATAGTTGTTTGGAAGAAACCGAGAGGCTCTTGTGGAAGAATGATCCAAGCGAGACCCCGCGCAGCGCGTTAGTTAGCTCGAGGAGGCTCGAGGATCATCTACGGATAGTAAACGGTAATTCTTCTAAACAACCTTCGATGATAACAAAGCAACATATTCAAAAAATAGATATAAAAGTTTCAGAAAAACTGCAATACAGTTTTTCTGAAGATAATTTTGCACTAGTTTCTGTCTATTAATTGACTTGTCTAAAAGCAGTTTCTTTTTTGTGCTAATAATTACAAATTAATGGAAGATGATGTTAAAATAAATAGGAGAATAGTTGAAGAGAGTTATCATTAATAAATGTAGATTGTTGAAAAAGTAGATGGGGAGTTATTAAATATGTTCGATATTAATGAGGATATCATAGTAAAAATTCGGACAGGGCAATTAGAGGATGCGAAATCAGTATTAGAAATACAAAAAAACGTCGTCTCTGAAGAGAAGTATTTAATCACAGTAACCGAAGAATTCAATAAAACACCGGATCAACAAAGGGAATGGATTCAGAAGATATTAGAAAATGAAAGAGAAACCCTCATTATAGCTGAAATGAATGGTGAAATTGTTGGCTGGATCGTATTCTTTGTACAAAATCGGAAAAGATTGTCACATGTTGGCTCGTTGGGGATGATGATCAGTGAAGATTACAGAGGTATGGGGATTGGAAAGTTGCTTGTAAAAGAACTATTAGATTGGGCTAAAACGAACCGTTTAATAGAGAAAGTCAGTTTAGGAGTATTCTCAACTAATCAAAGGGCAATATCTATGTATAAAAGGATGGGATTTGTGGAAGAAGGTCGTAAAGTTAACGAAATAAAGATAAACGAAAACGAATATGTAGATGACATTCAGATGTACAAGTTGATTTGATCACGACGCTTTCAGTTTTGCTAGAGTTACAGAGCGGTAGTTTTAAAGCAGGAAAATCAAATACAGGAGGTTAATTAAATGGAATCTACTCTCATAACGATAACCTTTTTCATGGTTATTTATTTAATAATTATGGTACTTACATTAGAAGGTCGTATCAGAGGTTTGAAATATTCGTTAGATCAATTAAAGAATCAAACGGTTATGTCAGAAAACCCAGTAGATGAAGAATTACGTGAATTAATAGAAGAAGGAAAAGATGTAAAAGCAGTAAAAAAGGCAAGAGAAACTTTAGGGCTTTCATTATTAGAAGGAAAGAGATATATTGATAAATTAAAATTATCTGATAGATAATAGAAAGGAAATCCTTTGAAAAATATAACTTTATCTAATTCCATGCTCATCAGGACGGCAGAATCTAGCGTATGAATGGATAGAGAATGCATAATAACAGTCTTGTATTGAGGAGTGCCTAGGGTGAAAAATTATATAAAAAAAGAAGAAGTAGAACTTCATTATATAGACAGTAATCCTCAGGATGATAAAAGTATACCACTTTTAATTTGTCCAGGATTATCTGAATCAGCTGAGGACTATATGGAAGTAATGTCAGCATTGTTGCCAAGAAGATGTATTACATTTTCCCATCGAGGTCGAGGGAAAAGCAATTCTCCCGATCATGGTTATTCTTTAGAACACCACGTGAGAGACATTGAAACATTCGTTAAACAATTCTGTTTAAAAAACTTTTACCTCATGGGATATTCGAGAGGAGTTTCATACGCACTAAGTTATGCAATTAACAATGCAGATTGTTTAAAAGGTTTGATACTTGCCGAGTACCCAGCAGAACATAAAGAAATGCCAAAAGGATGGGCTAAGGAGTATTTAGAAAGTTATTGGGGGGATAAATTAGGATCTGAGATTATGAAACCACATGTAGTAAAGGGAATAGAAGAAGACTCAAAGTATGTTAATTTCCGACACGAGCTACATCGAATTAACTGCCCAACTTTAATAATGAGAGGAGTGCTTGATGAATCCCTGCTGTCAGAGGAGCAATTGAACGTTTATGTAGAGAAATTAAATGATGGAATGGCAGAGGTTTTTGAAAAGTCAGGTCATACCCTGAAAGAATCAGAAACAGAAAAGTTTATAACCACAGTAAGGCTGTTCTTAAAGAACATAGATTGATTTTTTAAAAGTATGGATGTTTATACTAGAATTTATCTTGAAATTGAAAGTGAACAGCTAAGATTTTTATCTGGAAATTTTTATTATTGATAGTGTTTAAAGCAAAGTGCGAGGAGAGTATCGTGGAAATATCATTTATTAGACATGGAAAATCTCAGCTATCTGAAAATGATAAAATAACTTGTTTCGAGTTTAGGAAGTGGGTTGAAAAGTATGATTGTCATGGAGTGTTTAAAGAATCCATTTTTCCTTATGAGACCCTAGTAAAAGCAAAAACTGCAAATATTATTATTACGAGTGAATTAAATAGATCCGTAGAATCGGCAATGTTATTAAATTCAAAAGTGAAAACCATCTCTGACTCATTGTTTCGAGAAACAGAGTTGCCTGCGCGTTCAATGAAGATTTTTAATATAAAATTAAAGCCAAATAGTTGGGCACTCATTTTAAGATTACTTTGGTTGTGTGGATATTCTAACGAGTGTGAATCTTTGAAAAGTGCTAAATTGAGAGCTGAAAATGGGTCGCAGCAATTAATTGATTATGCAAAGAAATATGGATCGGTAGTATTAGTAGGTCATGGTTTTCTTAATACGTTGATAGCGATTGAATTGCGGAAAAAAGGATGGGAAGGTAACAGAAAAGCTGGTGCAAAACTGAACTGTAACCCGAATAATGGACACTTAAAAAAAGTGCCTCATTATTCGGGTTTTTATGTTTTTATAAGATAAACCCGTTTATAATAAAATAAATCATTAGAACGGAGAATGGACATGAGTAAAAACATATATTCAGAGTTTCAAATGAAAGAACTAGAGAAGAATCCGAATGTTGTACGTGTGTCGGATCGATCGATCTCTTACCAACCATATTTTAAAGTAAAGGCTGTTCAAGAATATAAAACAGGAAAAAGACCTTCTCAGATCTTTCTAGAGAATGGATTTAACCTTGAGGTTATAGGTAAAGATCAACCAATACGTTGCTTAAGGCGTGCGCGATACG
>NZ_KZ614146.1:3175223-3299033 GCF_002886185.1 Salipaludibacillus neizhouensis | reverse complement strand
AGAAATGGATATTGTTTATCAAACATTAGACAACCTCAAGGAAGGGATGGGTATCTTTCACCCTGAGACTATCCTCCACTCTGATCAAGGGGTTCACTATACTCATCCAGAGTTCCAGGACAGAGTGAAAAAATTAGGGGTACGTCAATCTATGTCAAGAAAGGGAAATTGTTGGGACAACGCACCAATGGAATCATTCTTTGGTCATTTCAAAGATATGGTCGATCACAAAGCATGCGAGAACTTTATGCAATTAAGACAAGAAGTAGATGACTACATGGAAGAATATAATAGTCATCGTTACCAGTGGGGATTAAAGAAAATGACCCCGGCTCAATACCGAAGTCATTTACTAGCTGCATAGGTCTCTTTTATAAACTGTCCATTTTATAGGTTACAGTTCAAACATTGGAGTTGTATTACATATTCCTTTTATACATAAAGATGGAAATTTCAATTATCTCCTGTTATTATTGATATTCCATTGGACTCGAATGAATAAAAAACAGTACACAAAGGCGATCTTAGTTTTAATATATGAATAAGAATAAGGGGCTGTAATATGTTTAAAGCAACCGCGGACAGAGATACTTATATATCTATTTTAGAACCAAGGCATGCCGATGAATTATTTAAGGTAGTCGATCGTAGTCGGGAAAGTTTAGGAGAATGGCTTTCTTTCCCGGCGTTTACAAAGGGTGTTCAAGATTCAAAGACATTTATAGAGAAATCTTTGAATAGATTTGCTGCTAATAATGGTTATTGGTCCGGGATATGGCACAAAGGGGAGCTCGCAGGTTCCATTGGTTATTTATACATAGACTCGCAGAATAGCAAAACTGAAATAGGATATTGGTTAGGGAAAGACTTCGTGGGACGTGGTTTAGTAAGAAAGGCTTGTAAATTAATGATAGAACACGCTTTTACCGATTTGCAATTAAACAAAGTCGAAATAAATATAGCAACTAAAAATATAAAAAGTAAGGCTATTCCAGAATATTTAGGTTTCACAAAAGAAGGAGTAATAAGGAACTATGAATTTTTAAATGGTCAGTACCTTGATAGAATTGTATACGGAATATTAAAAGATGACTGGATAACTATCCATCATTAAATTGGGCTCTTCTTCAACGTGAATCGAATAAAAGGGGGGATGAAAATGTTAAAACCAAAAAGACTTAAAATAGGTTCAAGAATAGCAATAATCTCGCCATCAAACGGGTTGCCATTTTTGTTTCCGGAAATATATGAGCTTGGTTTAACTAATCTTAAAGAAATTTTAGGTTTTGAGTATGTTGAAATGCCAACAGCGAGAATGGAACCGGAAGAGTTATATAATAACCCGCAGGCTCGAGCAAATGATATAAATAAATGCTTTGAGGATGATCGTATAGATGGGATTATTACTAGTATTGGAGGATACGAAGCCGTAAGAATTTTACCGTTTTTAAATACTGAAATGATCATCCAAAATCCAAAATTAATCATGGGTTTTTCAGATGCGACAACATTTTTATCTTATTTGAATCAGTTAGGACTACTAACTTTTTACGGACCTTCTGTAATGGCAGGTTTAGCACAGATGGAAAGCCTTCCTTCTGCATATATAGATCACTTAAAAGCAATATTATTATCAAACCAATACCCTTACACCTATTCTCCTTATGATAAATGGAGCAATGGTTATAAGGATTGGAGTAATTTGGAGACTCTTGGAGAGTGCAAGGAGTTTCATGACAATGAGTATGGATGGACTTTTCTCCAGGGGAATTCTGTTGAACAAGGTGAGTTATGGGGAGGGTGCATTGAAGTATTAGAGTTTATGAAATCAACGAAATATTGGCCAAATGAATCTTTCTGGAACGGGAAAATTTTAATTTTCGAGACGTCTGAAGAGAAACCTTCGCCTTTGGAGGTTGGTTACATGCTTCGGAACTATGGTATGCAAGAAATTTTTTCGCAGATAAAAGGAGTAATTTTCGGGAGAGCTAAAGATTACTCATCGGAAGAGAAAAAAGAGCTAAATCAAATGATTGTCAAGATCATACGGGATGAGTTTGGACAAGATAGAATACCAATAGTGACAGATGTTGATTTTGGTCACACAGATCCAAAACTTATCATGCCTCTCGGAGGAAAAGTAGAACTAAATCCTCTAACTAATAAAATTACTTTAATAGAAAGTCCATTTTCAAACTAGCAAAATATCAGGAAAGTTTTATAAGACTGATTTGAACATTTATAAGTTGCTGGTATATAGACGAGAGGATAGTAGTAATTACGCATAATTCTTATGTTTCTACAACCGGGTAATCTTACTTGAAAAATAACACCTGTGTGTAACCAGGTGTTATCTCATAAGACTATTATTATACTATTTGCTCGCTATTAGTCCTTAACTCAGTGTTAGATTTACGAGTGAATACAATCAGAATCAGCAATATCAGCTGCAATCCAGTAAAAATCCATATTGTTATCCCAGTAGAGAAGATATCCATACTCCACCCTGTCAAAAGCGGTAAGAGAGCTCCACCGATTCCTCCAGAGGCAATCATCGTACTAGTGATTTTTTCCGTTTTCCCGATAATACGCGCATTAGCATAAGTAATTGCAATTGCGAATGTACCGGACATAAAGAGACCAATGATCATTATCACAATGAAAAGAAAAATAGTTCCGCTAATAAAAGAAAAAGCAATTAACGTTAAAAGAATAGCGATATTCGACCAGACGAGATATGTAAAATAATTTACTTTTTCAGCAATTACTCCAGCGAAAATGCGACCGATAGACATTGCAATCCAGAAAAATGTGACGCTTAATGAAGCAATGGCTGTACTTGAACCACTGAGTTCGATAAGGATAGCCGGAAGAAAGTTCGCAATGCTCATTTCGAGACCTACATAAACAGCGAACAGGACTGTAAACAAACTATAAATGAAAACCTGTTTATTTCGTTTAAAAGCAGGATTATCCAACACAGCTTGATCGATCACTTGCTCCCTTTTAGGGGCAGATTCCTTAGAATCACTTATAAATTCCTCTAAATTATTAGTCGACATCCAAACGAAAATCATCATTAATGAAAAGAAAGCTAAAACAAAAAAAGCTAGATGCCAGTATTGAATTACAATAAAAACACTGACAATTAAAGGCATTAGCATGGCACCAATACCGAAGAAAACCTCAACTCTGCTCATGACGATTGCTTTTTTCTCTTTAATGGAGTCGAGTATTAATGCTCCGATTATTGCTTCGATCATTCCAAAGCCAAATCCAGAAAAAGGAGCAGCTCCAACGATCCATTGCCAAGGAGGTAAAAGGCCGTTGATGGTTTGAGAAAGAAAAAGCATGGTAAAAGCCACCAACAAAGCGTTTCTGCGACCCAGCTTGGTGATCCAAAGTGGTGTAGTAATCACACCAATTAGAAATCCACCAAATTGAATCGATATGAGGAGACCACCCTCACTGTAATCTCGGTTGTAATAGTTTAAGAGTTCAGGGAGGGTTGCTCCAATAATAACGGTAGCCAGGCCAATAAGAAAATAAGAGGCATAAAATAACTTGATTAAACGTTTCATTGAGTTACCTCCAATATCTAAAAGTGCTCCTTCTAATAAATATTGCGAAA
This sequence comes from Salipaludibacillus neizhouensis, assembly GCF_002886185.1. Classification (GTDB taxonomy): domain Bacteria; phylum Bacillota; class Bacilli; order Bacillales; family Salisediminibacteriaceae; genus Salipaludibacillus; species Salipaludibacillus neizhouensis. The sequence continues at coordinate 3,295,402 of NZ_KZ614146.1, read as the reverse complement.
AAATACTAATATAGGATGTTCAAAAAGGTAGTTTTTTTCCTTTTGAACATCCTATAATACTTAAGCTTTTTAGAAGACAACTGTCTTATTGTTGTGCGAAATAATTCGATCCTCTAGGTGCCATCCAACTGCTCTTGCTAAAACAGAGCGCTCAATTTGACCACCAATACGTTTTAGATCATCAACACGATGATGATGGTTTACACGGTGGATGTCCTGTTCGATGATCGGCCCCTCGTCCAGGTCATTCGTGACGTAGTGAGAGGTAGCACCAATTAATTTAACGCCTCTTTCGTAAGCACGTTCATACGGCTTGGCACCAACAAAAGCTGGAAGGAAAGAGTGATGGATGTTAATGATTTTCCCTGGATGCTGAGATACGAATTCGGGTGAAAGAATTTGCATATAACGTGCTAAGACAATCACATCAACTTTATCTTTTAGTAGAGCAAGTTGTTCGGCTTCCGCTTCTTTTTTCGTATCCTTTGTAACCGGAATATGATAAAAAGGAATGTTAAAAGATTCTACTAATTCGCGATGATCAGGATGATTACTAATGACCATAGGTACCTCGGCAGTTAAATCACCTGACTGCAACTGCCACAGTAGTTCCAGCAAACAGTGTTCCTGCTGAGATACAAAGATAGCGACTCTTTTTAACTCATCAGCAAAAGAGATACGCCAATCCATATCAAATTTTTCAGATATCGTTTTAAAATCTTCTCTTAGATTCTCATCATGTTTAATGTCGGGTACATCGAATGCCACACGCATAAAAAATTGTCCACCCTCTGGATCTGTTGAGTATTGATCAGATTGCACAATATTAGCATGACGATCGAATAAAAACTTCGATACAGCTGCAACGATACCTGGTTGATCCAAGCAAGTGATTAAAAGTCGGGCGTGGTTTTGATTCCGCTCAAAATATGCCTGCAAGCGGTGATTCATTTTCGCGTTCATAATTTCCTCCAATCATATTTAAAAGTGAATCTTTACCGATTCACGTGATTATAAAATTGCACACGGAGGTTATTATACCACGGCTTGAATGAACTAAGCATTAAAAAAAGTCGAATATTTTATGGTGAATTGGGAACATTTGAAAACTAAATGGATAGTCATATTCAGATAAACAGTGATCATCCGGCAAAAACGCATGAGAATTGCGGCTATATCATGCGTTTTTTATATTAATTTAGCGGTGGTCTTGAAGGCTAAACGCATGATTCACATTTCATCATTCTAAAATCATCACTCCATAGCCCTCTAAGGCAACAGAACCAGAAAGCGTTTGGTTAGTTAACAACTCTTTTCGAGTCGATTCTAATTCAAACGTTATCTCCTCAGAATTATGGTTCATGACGAATGTGTATGCCTTGCCATCTTTCCATCGTTCAGTAACTTCAACCCCGTGAGGGACATCCAATAAAGCTTGAATTCCTTTCTCCTCAGATAAGTTAGAAAGAAGATCTTGTAAAAAGGAGGCTTCAGGACTTGTTCCAACATAGACTGCTTTTCCGGTGCCAACTTTATTTGAGGTGACGACTGGCGTTCCCTTGTAGAAATCAGAGCCATACTCTGCGATAACATCGGCACCTTCAGAATGAATAATGTCAAACAGCAAATTACATTCATAGCTTCCTTCAAGTTTTCCAAGCTTATTTTTTATGACGATCTGATTTTTATGTTCAGGGGCTAATGCATCAATTTCTTCTACCCAAATACCAAGCATATCCCTCAACTCCCCAGGATAACCACCTGTAGTCACGAGATCATTTTCGTTTACGATTCCACTGAAAAAAGTCGTAATAAACGTTCCACCATTCGTGGTAAACTCCTCAATCTTTTTTGCGTAGCCGGATTTTACCATATATAAAACAGGTGCAATGACAATGTCATATTGACTCAAATCCTCATCCACACTGATCATATCTGCAGCGATGTTTTGCTGATAAAGAGCATCGTAATATTTGTGGACTTCATTTACGTAATCAAGGGCTACGGAAGGTCCACTTGACAGCTCAATGGCCCAACGATTATCCCAATCAAACACAATGGCGACTTTTGCATGCACTCTAGCGTCGAGAAGTTTATCAGATAGTTGCGCCAATTCTTGACCAACATGAGCGGACTCCTTAAAAACTCTCGTATGCTCGTGACCGACGTGTTCAACCACTGCACCGTGGTATTTTTCACAAGCCCCAACGGATCTTCTAAGTTGGAAAAATAGAACTGTATCTGCGCCTCTAGCTACAGCCTGGTAGCTCCATAACCGCATGACGCCTGGTCGTTTCAATGAGTTATAAGGCTGCCAGTTTTGCTGACTAGGTGTTTGCTCCATTAACATAAATGGCTGTCCGCTTTTTAGCCCGCGCATTAAATCATGTCGCATCGCAGTTAAACTATGAGGTGTGTCATAAGCTGGATAGTTATCCCATGAAACAACGTCCATTTCCTTTGCCCATTTAAAATAATCCAGTTGCGGATAGGTGCCCATTAGATTCGTCGTAATCGGCAGGTTAGGGGTATGTTTCTTCAAGGCATTGTGTTCTAATTTATAACATTCAAGTAAACTATCTGACTGGAAGCGACGGTAATCCAACGAGATCCCTTGAAAACTCGTATTATTAGCCCCCCACTCCTCACTTAGAGCGTTGGGAGGAACAATTTCATCCCACTCATAAAAAGTATGTCCCCAGAATTTCGTATTCCACGTTTTATTTAATACGTCGATCGTTTCGTATTTTTCTTTTAACCATTCTCGGAACCCGGTTGCACAATGATCACAATAGCAATAACCACCATACTCATTGGATACGTGCCAAATTAATACGGCAGGATGATCCTTGTAACGTTCTCCGAGTTTATCTGCAATCCGTTCCGAATACTTGCGGTAGGTTGGACTGTTAGGACATGAATTATGTCTTCCGCCAAATGCGCGTTTCCGGCCTTGGAAATCAACTCGTAAAACATCCGGGTACTTTTTCGCCATCCAAGCGGGGTGTGCTGCAGTACTTGTTGCCAAACAAGTATAAATTCCATTTTTGTAAAGTCGATCAATGTGCTCATCAAGCCACGCAAAATCATATGTGTCTTCATTAGGTTGATTCGTTGCCCATGAGAACACATTCAGAGTCGCCACATCTATACCAGCAAGCTTGAACATTCTCACATCTTCGTCCCATTCTTCCTCTCCCCATTGTTCAGGATTGTAATCTCCTCCGTACCAAATCTTCGGTAATTTATCATTTATCATCTGTTACCACTCCATTCCTGATATAATTATAGTTACATTGTATACCGTTATAATAGCAGATGAAATATAACAAAATTGACATAGATATAATAATAAAGAAGTAAAACCTGTTTTTTACATTTGAAATGACAGCTATCTTTACGCCACACGTATCAAGGGAAACCCACCCGTGATACTTAAGTGATAGTGGCTAAAAAGGTCACGCTGTAATTAATAAAAGACGGCTATGCCGTTTTTCTTAGGAGAAGTGGGAGAATGTTTTATCGAAGAGAATTTCATATTCCTATGCAGGATAGTCAAATGCCGTTATTTACAGAGACGATTGGCTATAACCCTGCACAAGAAAAGATCAGTCGGCCGGATGGGTATTCTGCCTATCATTGGATTCAAACGGTGCGAGGAAAAGGTGTCGTTATCTATCAAAATAAGGAGATCATTCTTCCACCAAATCATGGCGTGTTGTTTTTACCTGATGTGCCACATTTTTATGAAAGATCTAAGGATACGGAAAACTGGGAAACAACTTACTTTACGTTCGGAGGATCGATGATAAAAGAGTTGCTTGGAAACTTAGAAATAAATCGTACAGCTTTTTATAATTGGGAAACGAATACACCATTTTCATCGTTTATTGAAGATGTGATTAAGCGAGGAGAATCTCCTGCGGATGTCTTTAGTGTCAAGGCTTCTGCTGATGTATATGAATTTTTAATTTCGCTGTACAAATATGGCAAGGTTCAAAAGAACACCACTGAGGCTAGCCACTTGGCAAAACTTTATCCGCTGCTGGAATGGATGAAACAAAATGTTTCTAATGAAGAGATTGGAATTGAGGAAATGGCAGCGTATTTAAAGATGTCCAAGAGGCATTTAAATTCTCTTTTTCAACAAACTTTTAATCTCACACCGTACACTTATTTTTTAAATCTAAGAATACAAAAAGCAAAAAAACTTCTGTTAAATGACAGTAGTTCGGAAACAATCAAACAGATAGCAGCAGAAGTAGGGTTCAGATCCCCAAGTCATTTTATTGCGACCTTCCGGAAAAAGGTTGGGGTTTCCCCGGAGAAATATCGCCAATTACATTAAACTTGAACTATTATGGAGGTGAGGATTTTGTGAAAGGGCTAGAAAACTGAGAAGGAATTGCACTTTAAGAATAATTTCCATTATGCTCAGATGATTACTGTCGAGACTGCTCCCTTTTTTTGATATACTATTCCTCAGACAAGAATGTTTAGAATGGTTAGGAGACTGTAAATGATGTTAGCGTATCACGAGTGGAAACACGTATTTAAATTAGACCCAAATAAATTAATTTCAGATAAAGCAATTGAGCAACTTTGTGAATCGGGGACGGATGCGATTATTGTAGGCGGCAGCGACGGTGTCACGGAGGAAAACACATTAGATTTATTAATGAGAGTCCGGCGATACAGCGTAGCCTGTGTGCTGGAGGTTAGTAACCTTCATTCTGTTATTCCGGGATTTGACTACTACCTTATCCCATCTGTACTGAATACTCGACATGTGACATGGTTAAATGGGCTGCATCATCGTGCCTTAAAAGAGTTCGGACATTTAATGAATTGGGAGCAGGTTCTTTCTGAAGGTTACTGTGTATTGAATGAAGAGTCGAAAGTAGCCCACCTTACCGATGCGAAAACAGATCTGGAGAACGATGATATTTTAGCTTATGCCCGAATGACGGATCAACTTTTTCACATGCCAATTTTTTACTTGGAATATAGTGGTACGTATGGGGATCCTGCCATCGTAAAAGAAGTGAGTGATATTTTAGAAAAAGCACAATTGTTTTACGGCGGTGGAATCGAGTCGTTAGAGCAAGCAAGGGAAATGGCAGAACACGCGGATACCATTGTTATTGGTGATGCGATTTATAAAGATTTGAAGGCCGCATTAAAAACAGTAAAAGTGACGGAAACAGTCAAAAAATAAGTGTACAAGCTTCCTGTAAAGAGGTAATATAGATATAAACAGAACGTACGTTTGGATGGTGGTAGGATGAGTAATGAATTACTTCAGGGGCTCAACCCTGAACAACAAGAAGCGGTGAAACATGCAGAAGGACCTCTCCTTATTATGGCTGGTGCCGGTAGTGGAAAGACGAGGGTTTTAACGCATCGCATTGCATATATGATTGGAGAAAAAGAAGTTCCGCATTGGTCTATTCTTGCGATCACTTTTACAAATAAAGCTGCAAGAGAAATGAAAAACCGTGTCTCGCGAATCATTGGCAGACAAGCGGAGGAAATGTGGATTTCCACGTTTCACTCCATGTGTGTCCGAATTCTTCGACGTGATATTGACAGGATCGGTTTTAACCGTAACTTTACAATCCTTGATTCGACTGATCAAAAAACGGTCATTAAACGTCTTGTAAAGGAAATGAATATCGATCCGAAGAAATTTGATCCAAGGTCGATTCTTGGCTCCATTAGTTCTGCTAAAAATGAGTTGAAAACACCTCAGGATTTCGCAAAAAATGCGTCTGGTTATTATGAAGAAACGGTTCATAAAGTTTATGAAGCATACCAGAAAGAGTTGAGACGTAATCAATCGTTGGATTTTGATGACTTGATTATGACGACGATTAAACTTTTTAAACAAGTACCTGAAGTTTTAGAGTATTACCAGCGCAGGTTTCGTTACGTCATGGTAGATGAGTATCAGGATACAAACAGGGCACAATATTTATTAGTAAAAATGATTGCGGATAAGCATAAAAACATTTGTGTGGTTGGGGACTCAGATCAATCTATTTACAGGTGGCGCGGTGCCGACATAAAAAATATTTTATCCTTCGAGACCGATTATGCAAATGCGACTGTCGTGATGTTAGAGCAAAACTACCGCTCTACAAAGAGAATTCTTCAAGCAGCCAATAAAGTCATTGATAACAACGCAGGCCGTAAAGCAAAGAACCTTTGGACAGATAACATTGATGGTGACAAACTCAGTTATTATGAAGCCGATAATGAACACGGGGAAGCCCAATTTGTGATAGGAAAAGTGCAGGAGCATACCAATTCAGGGAAGTACAAAACGTCTGATATGGCCGTGCTTTACCGGACGAATGCCCAGTCACGGGTTATTGAGGAACTACTGGTCAAGTCAAACCTGCCCTATACGATCGTTGGTGGAACAAAGTTCTACGACAGAAAAGAAATTAAAGATTTATTGGCATATTTAAGACTGGTTGCAAACCCGGACGATGATATCAGTTTTCGGCGCATTGTCAATATTCCTAAACGAGGGATCGGTAATACAACGGTAGACAAGCTTCAGGCTTATGCGAATGAACATGAGCTTTCTCTGTTCAAAACATTATTGGAAATTGATCAAGTCGGGCTGAGTGCTCGTTTCACAAAAACGTTACGCGAGTTTGGTGAACAGCTTCGTGGATGGATTCAAATGCAGGAGTACCTGCCAGTGATGGAGCTTGTGGAAGAACTATTAGAAAAAACAGGCTATCGTGACATGCTCAAAAATGATAAAAGTTTAGAAGCAGAAGGACGTTTAGAGAATATTAACGAATTCTTAACCGTTACAAAAGAGTTTGAAGAGGTAAGTGAGGATAAAACACTTGTGGCCTTTTTAACTGACTTGGCTCTTATTGCTGATATCGATAAAGTGGAAGATGAAGAAGATTCAGAAGAAAAAATTCTGTTAATGACTCTTCACTCTGCAAAAGGTCTGGAATTTCCGATAGTCTTTTTAATAGGATTAGAAGAAGGAGTTTTCCCGCACAGTCGGTCGCTTATGGAAGAGATGGAAATGGAAGAAGAACGACGCTTGGCCTATGTCGGAATTACTCGTGCTGAGAGGCATCTTTATATTAGTCGTGCAAGGATGCGTACGTTATACGGACGCACGAATATGAACCCGAAATCACGGTTTTTAAATGAAATTCCTGAAGAGTTAATGGAAACGGTTGGTGGAGATAAAACGGAAGCTATGCCACCATGGATGCAAGGTTCAAAAGGCAAGCAAGCCGTCGGATCAGGCTCAAAGAATCGATCTTCTGGAGGAGCGGCTGCATCTCCGCAGCGAAGAACATCAACCACTAGAACGCAAACAACGACGACGGAAGGTGCATCTTTTGCTTGGGCTGTGGGAGACAAAGCACTGCATAAAAAGTGGGGAACAGGCACCGTCGTAAGTTTAAAAGGGGAAAGCGAAAACGTGGAACTTGATATTGCATTCCCGGAAGTAGGGGTCAAACGTTTAGCTGCTAAATTTGCTCCAATTACGAAAGGATAAGGTGAGGCAACGATGTCAAACAAGCAATTGAAAGAACAAATCGATCAGTTAACCGATCGATTAAATGACTATGCTCATCATTATTACGTCTTAGACACTCCAAAAATCCCTGATTCTGAATATGATAAGCAACTTCATGAACTAATGGAATTAGAAGAGAAGCATCCTGATCTAAAACGAGAAGACTCCCCTACTGAACGAGTAGGCGGAGAAATTCTCGATTATTTCCGAAAGGTTCAGCATGATGTACCGATGCTAAGTTTATCAAATGCGTTTGATGATCAAGAGTTGCGCGATTTTGATCGTCGTGTTCAGCAGGGGCTTGGACATGAACCGACTTATATGTGTGAACTGAAAATTGACGGACTTGCAGTAAACCTGAAGTATGAAGATGGAAAGTTCGTGCAAGGGGCCACTCGAGGAGATGGAAGCACGGGAGAAGATATTACAAGTAACCTTCGTACAATCCAATCGATCCCTTTGCGTTTAAAGGAAGAAATCACTATTGAAGTTCGTGGAGAAGCTTTTATGCCTAAAAAATCATTTAATGCCTTGAATGAGGAGAAGGAGAGATCTGAAGAAGCATTATTTGCTAATCCGCGAAATGCGGCAGCCGGATCGCTTCGTCAGTTAAATCCGAAAATTGCTTCGAAACGTCACCTGGATGTTTTCATTTATTCGGTTGGTCAAATTCAAGGTCAAACATTGGACTCACATTCGGAGTCTCTTGAATTTGTACGTAAGCGGGGGTTTAAAACAAATGATCAGACAATGAAATGCGCTAATATTGAAGAAGTGATTGCGTATTGTAATGGATGGTTGGAAAAGCGGGCGAATCTTCCGTACGAAATTGATGGGATTGTTATTAAAGTGGATAGCTTACAGGATCAAGAGACACTCGGCTTTACAGCGAAGAGTCCAAGGTGGGCAACCGCTTTTAAATTTCCGGCAGAAGAAGTTGTCACACGATTACGCAGTATTGAATTAAGTATCGGTAGAACAGGCGTTGTCACACCAACAGCTATACTCGATCCCGTGTCCGTTGCCGGAACTACGGTTCGACGAGCCTCTCTACATAATGAAGATTTAATCCGCGAGCAGGACGTGAAAATCGGTGACAAAGTAACTATCAAAAAAGCGGGAGATATCATTCCTAAAGTAGTGAATGTACTAGTAGATGAACGAACTGGTGAAGAAGAAGACTTTCATATGCCTACAGAATGTCCGGAGTGCAAAAGTGAACTTGTTCGGATTGAAGGGGAAGTAGCCCTTCGTTGTGTGAATCCTAAATGCCCGGCGCAAATTCGTGAAGGGTTGATTCATTTTGTTTCTCGAAACGCTATGAATATCGATGGATTAGGAGAAAAGGTCATTACACAGCTGTTTGCGCATGATTTAATAGAAGACGTAGCAGATATTTATCGATTGGAGCGGGATGAACTCCTAAAGCTTGAAAGAATGGGCGAAAAGTCTGTGGATAATTTATTGCAGGCAATTGAAGTAACAAAAACAAATTCTTTGGAAAAACTGCTGTTTGGTTTAGGTATACGGTACGTAGGTGCGAAAGCCGCGAAAACTTTAGCAATGAACTTCGAAACGATGGATAAACTGCAAAAGGCCTCAGTCGAAGAACTTGAAGCAGTCGATGAGATAGGCACAAAGATGGCTGATGCGATCCATACGTATTTTAACCAAGAACAAGTGCTTGAACTTCTTCATGAATTAGCAGAATTAAAGATAAACATGACATATACAGGGCCTAAACTTCAGGCTATGGAGGAACTAGATTCTGTTTTTGCGGGGAAATCGGTTGTTCTGACTGGTTCAATGGAAATAATGTCACGAAATGATGCAAAGGCTGAAATTGAATCCCGCGGTGGAAAGGTGACTGGAAGCGTGACTACTAAAACAGATTTATTAGTAGCCGGTGAAAAAGCAGGCTCAAAATTAAAAAAAGCAGAGGATCTTGGTATCGAAGTTTGGGATGAAAAACGGTTTCTTGCAGAACTAGGCTAAATCTCACAGGGGAAATTTAGATAAGAGAGGTCTGGACCGCGCCATTGGATTATGAGAAAATGACTAAGGGAGTATGTGAGTTAATGGCTGACTGCTTTTGTTCAAAGGCGAGGGAGAGTGAATGATGAGGAAAAAAATAAGTATTATAGGTCTTGGATTCGTGATACTTCTATCTGGGTGTATGCCATCCGTGGAGCGCTCCGAAGAAGACGTGATTGTTATAGAGGAAACGGAAGAAGAAGAGGAGCAGGAATACATTATTACTCCTACGATCGATACTGCAGAAAACTATTACCGTAATGTTTTAAAAGATGGCGTTTATCACCGAAGCGAGGCAAGAGGTAACGTCGCTCATGCAATGAACAACACAGTAGACATTAACCAATTTGAATTAGGGTTAATTGAAATAGCAACAGGATTTTTTGAACAGGAAAACTATTATTTTCAAGAGGGTCAGTTCCTTAATGGCGAGCTCATTAATAGCTGGTTAAGACGTTATGACGAGGAAGATAATCCTCTAGGACTAAATCCTGCCCTTGCTGAAGGTGATAGCAAGGAGGAAGAAATGCGAGGGAATCCATTGGTTCTCTCTCATGTTATGGAACACAATTATTACTCTGGAAATGAAGAGGACGGTGTGAACTTAGGTGGAGTCGTTATCGGTTTATCTCTAAGAGACGTTTACTACTTTAGGACAGAGGATGAAGATGAAAGATATTACTTCCATGAAGAAGATTTAGATGCGGAAGAAACAATACAAGCAGGAAAAGAAATCGCTCAGGAAATTTTAGTCCGTATTCGTGAAATGGAAGGATTGGCAGAAGTTCCAATCACATTTGCTCTTTATCAAGAAGAGAAACGCGGTTCTGTGGAACCAGGAACGTTTATTTCCATGACCGAAGTTGGAAAAGGGGAAGCCGACATTCAAGATTGGAATGCTGTCAGTGAGGACTTTATTGTTTTTCCATCTAGCGAGGCAAGTGAAACTCAACCGGAGCTTTCCAGTGCGTTTTCGCAATTTAGAGAAGATGTAGAAGAATTTTTTGATCGAAGCGTTGGAGTAGTTGGAAGAGGTCGTTATAAAGACGAAAGGCTAGAGGAGTTAACAATTGAACTGAACTTGCAATCACATGGAAAAGCTGAAATCGTTGCATTAACACAATTTATCAGTGGTAGATTAGAGTCGACATTCGCGACACAATCGCCCATATACGTCTACTTAAAATCGATCAATGGAACAGAGTCGATTATTATTCTTTACCCTGATCAAGAACCATATGTACACATATATAAGTAACCTTTTGAAAGATTAAAACTCTTGGACCACGTCGGTCTGAGAGTTTATTTGCTGTGTTTTAAGTATTGCATAAATTCAATAGGTAATTTTAGGTAATACAGCCTAATAAATCGATATTTTCTAGGAAAGCTATAATACTTTTCAATTTTTTTTGTGAATATATATGTCCATATAGCGGTATAATAATGGTAATAGATAATATTTACGAATAATTATTCAAAAATAATGAATAAAAACATTATTTTAAATGTTCCGTTAATAATAATATGATATAGTTTTCTTATCGCTATTACCCTCGGGATTTTGTTCAGAATATTGAAAAATTTATAGAGGTGTATTACCTACTACAAACAAGTAATTTTAAAAATCAAAGTTACTTTTTAAAGGAGGTGAACTCAACTTATGGAACATGCATTAACGACCGCAACCTGGTTTTGGTTATTCGTTCCAATGCCGATTTTAGTAATTCTATCAGTGATAACATTTTTTACAGAGAGGAGAGGATAATTAATGGATACTTCAACACTTGTAACGTTTATAATTTATTTAGTAGGGATGCTGGCAATAGGACTCGTTGCTTATAAAATGACTAGTAATTTATCTGATTATGTATTAGGAGGACGCCGATTAGGTGGAGGAGTTGCCGCCCTTAGTGCTGGTGCATCCGACATGAGCAGTTGGCTCCTGCTTGGATTACCGGGAGCAATCTATTTAAACGGGATGACAGAAATTTGGATTGGTATTGGGTTAGCAATTGGTGCTTACTTGAACTGGCAGTTTATTGCAACGAGACTTCGTATGTACACAGAAATTGCTGGTGACTCAATAACATTACCCGACTATTTTGAAAATCGATTCAAGGACACTTCGAAAATATTACGAATTGTTTCCGCATTAGTAATCTTAACATTTTTTGCTTTTTACACTTCCTCAGGACTAGTTGGTGGAGCGATACTTTTTGAGAGTTCATTTGGACTCAGTTATACACAATCGTTATGGATAGGTGCAATTGTAATTATTTCCTATACTTTTTTAGGGGGATTCCTCGCAGTCTCCTGGACAGATTTTGTGCAAGGGATATTAATGTTCTTAGCACTTGTGATCGTGCCATTTGTTGCTATTAGAGAAATGGGTGGCTGGAATGAAACAGTTCAACGAGTGGGAGAGATTGACCCTCTTTATTTGGACGTATTCACAGGAACAACTGCCTTAGGAATTATTTCTCTATTGGCATGGGGGTTAGGTTATTTTGGGCAACCACATATTATCGCCCGTTTTATGGCAGTAAAGTCCAAGGCTGAGATTCCAAAAGCTCGTTTGGTTGGAATGACTTGGATGGTTTTTGCTTTGTTTGGTGCTATATTTACAGGTTTTGTTGGTATCGCATATTTTGCAGATACACCTCTAGATAATTCGGAAACTATTTTTATCGAATTTACACAAGTTTTATTTAATCCAGTTGTATCCGGGTTTTTACTTGCAGCGATATTAGCTGCCATCATGAGTACAATTGACTCACAGTTACTCGTTTCTTCAAGTGCTTTAGCAGAGGATTTTTATAAAGCTATTTTACGTAAAAATGCGTCTCAAAAAGAACTTGTATTGGTAGGGCGTTTAGGAGTAGTCGTCATAGCCTTGTTTGCTATTATGCTTGCATACAATCCAGAAGCTTCTGTTTTAGAGCTCGTTGGATATGCTTGGGCAGGATTTGGTGCTGCTTTTGGTCCCGTGGTCATCTTATCTCTATTCTGGGATCGAATGACGAAATGGGGAGCACTTGCAGGTATGATCGTAGGTGGCGTTACTGTCATCCTGTGGGCGGAACTAACAACGGCAGAAATTATTCCGTTTTACTTATATGAAATTGTTCCCGGTTTTATCTTAGCATGGGTAGCAATTTATGTTGTATCCTTGCTTGATAAAGAACCAGCGAAAGAAATTAAAGATGAGTTCCTACGAGTAAAGGATAGTCTGTAAAGTTAATTTTAAAGTTTAATAATGAAATGAAGCTACCTGGATATCAATGTATCCAGGTAGCTTTTGTTAATAATAGGGCGTTCTTATAAAATTGAAAGTTATTTTACTGCGAGACCCCGCAGAGCGTTCGTGATGCGGCATAGAAATTAGTGTTATATTTTGAGTTACATCGGCTCCATCGTTGATTGTACTGGGGATCTTTGGTATGATCGTACTATTGTGAAGTCAGGCTAGACAAGATTTTCAGATAAAATTCGGAGGTGTAAAAGATGGATAGAATTTCAAAAGATCAAGTGAAACACGTGGCACATTTAGCGAAGCTTGATTTTTCAGAAGAGGAAATCGAGCATTACGGGTATCAGCTGGATCAGATGATTCACTATGCTGAGAAGTTAAACGAGATTGATACGGAGAATGTAGAAGCAACTTCTCATGTTTTAGACGTAAGAAATGTTTTACGTGAAGATGAAGCGCGAGAGTCTTTACCGCGGGAAAAAGCATTGAAGAATGCACCGGATCAGAAGGACGGGCAATTCAAAGTACCGTCTGTGCTTGAATAGGAGGAGAATGCATGAAATTATTTGATCATCAATTAAAAGATATTCATGAGCTTTTACATAAAAAAGAAGTTAGTCCCACCGATCTTGTGGAAGAATCTTATAAGAGAATTGCTGAGGTAGATGATAAAGTAGGTGCTTTTCTAAGATTAGATGAAGAAAATGCTCGTAATAAGGCAAAAAGTCTTGAGGAAAAACTCGCAAACGGAAATGCTTCAGCAAGTGAGATTCTTTTCGGCATGCCGGTCGGAATCAAAGATAATATTGTGACAAAAGGGTTACTTACAACTTGTGCAAGTCAGATTCTAGCAAATTTTGATCCGCAGCATAATGCGACAGTTATGGAAAAACTAAATGGCTTAAATACGATAACAATTGGTAAGTTAAATATGGATGAGTTTGCCATGGGCTCTTCTAACGAAAATTCAAGCTATAAAAATGTGAAAAACCCTTGGGATCTATCAAGAGTTCCTGGTGGATCCAGTGGTGGTTCCGCAGCAACCGTTGCAGCAGGAGAAGTTCCTTTTTCCTTAGGTTCCGATACAGGCGGATCGATTCGACAACCAGCAGCTTTCTGCGGTGTAGTTGGTATGAAGCCTACATACGGTCGTGTTTCCCGATTCGGTTTAGTTGCCTTTGCATCATCATTAGATCAAATTGGACCTATTACACGAACAGTGGAAGACAATGCTTACGTACTGCAGAAAATTGCTGGAAAGGATGTTCTTGACTCTACTAGTGCAAATATTGATGTTGCAGATTATGTTTCTCAGTTAAGTGGAGATGTAAAAGGTCTTAAAATTGGAGTACCTAAAGAATATCTTGGAGAAGGTGTTTCTGAGGAAGTAAGAGAGACTGTGAAGGAAGCGTTAAAGGTGCTTGAATCACTAGGAGCAGAATGGGACGAGGTTTCTTTACCTCATTCAAAGTACGCGGTACCGACATATTATCTTCTGTCATCATCAGAGGCATCAGCGAACCTTGCTCGTTTTGATGGGATTCGTTATGGGGTTCGTCAAGAGGAACCTTCTCTTGGTGAAACGTACAAGCAAACACGCACAAAAGGTTTCGGGGATGAAGTGAAACGACGTATTATGCTTGGAACGTTTGCTTTAAGTTCTGGGTTCTACGATGCTTACTATAAAAAGGCTCAAAAAGTCCGTACGTTAATCAAACAAGACTTTGAAGATCTTTTCTTGAAATATGATGTCATTATTGGACCGACAGCACCAACAACAGCTTTTAAAATAGGCGAAAATGTCGATGACCCGTTAACAATGTACGCGAATGATATTTTAACTATCCCGGTGAATTTAGCTGGTGTTCCGGCAATTAGTGTTCCTTGTGGTCTGGTAAATGGATTACCGGTAGGATTACAGATTATCGGGAAACACTTTGACGAATCAACTGTTTATAAAGTGGCTCACGCGTATGAGCAGGCAACAGAACATCATAAATTAAAGCCAAACTTGTAGAAAGGAGGGAAACCATAATGAGTTATGAAACAGTAATAGGGTTAGAAGTACACGTAGAATTAAAAACAAATTCCAAGATTTTTTGCGGGTGTTCAACCGAATTCGGTGCGCCAGCAAATTCACAAACTTGTCCTATCTGCTTAGGCCATCCAGGAGTATTACCAGTGCTGAATAAACAAGCAGTAGAATTCGCAATGAAAGCTTCTCTAGCGTTGAATTGTGAGATAGCAGAAGTGACGAAGTTTGATCGGAAAAATTATTTTTATCCGGATAATCCGAAAGCTTACCAAATTTCACAATTTGATAAACCGATTGGCGAAAATGGCTGGATTGATATAGAGGTTAACGGAGAGAAAAAGCGTATTGGGATTACAAGGCTCCATCTAGAAGAGGATGCAGGTAAACTGACTCATGTTGATGAAGAAGGTTACTCGCTTGTCGACTATAACCGAGTTGGTACACCACTTGTAGAAATCGTTTCAGAACCGGATATTGAATCACCGGAAGAGGCATATGCCTATTTAGAAAAGCTAAAGGCTATTATGCAATATACGGAAGTCTCTGATTGCAAAATGGAAGAAGGCTCATTACGCTGTGACGCCAATGTCTCCCTCAAACCTAAAGGACAGGTAGAGTTTGGAACGAAAGCAGAGATTAAAAACCTAAACTCCTTTACTCATGTTCAAAAGGGACTGGAGTATGAGGAAAAACGCCAGGAAGAGGTACTCTCTTCAGGAGGAGAAATTCTCCAGGAAACTAGAAGATGGGACGACGGCGGTAAGAAAACGATTTTGATGCGGGTGAAGGAAGGATCGGATGATTATCGCTATTTTCCTGAGCCGGATCTTGTCAATTTATATATTGACAAAGAATGGACAGATAAAATACGTGATCTTATTCCAGAATTACCGGATGCAAGACAAAAACGTTATGTTAAACAATTTGATTTACCGGCCTATGATGCAGCAGTTATTACACAGCAAAAAGCGATGAGTGATTACTTTGAAGCAGCTGTAGAGCTTGGTGGTCCGGAAAAGGCAAAATCCGTGTCTAACTGGTTGATGGGGGAAGTTAATGCCCATTTAAAACAACAGAATCAAGAGATTAGTGATATTCCGATGACTCCTGAAGCATTAGTAAAAATGATTCTGCTTATTGATAAGGGTACGATTTCGTCAAAAATTGCGAAAAAAGTATTCAAAGAGCTTATTGAAAAAGGTGGGGATCCTGAACAAATTGTGAAGGATAAAGGCCTTGTTCAAATTAGCGATGAAGGCGAAATCCGCAAAATGGTGAATGAAACCTTGGACGGAAACGCACAGTCGATTGAAGACTATAAAAACGGGAAAGACAAGGCGATTGGCTTCCTCGTTGGTCAAATCATGAAGGCTTCAAAAGGAAAAGCAAATCCACAACTTGTGAATCAGTTACTAGTGGAAGAAATTAAAAAACGCTAAATGTAAAAGTGCACGGAAAAAGTCAATTTGAACTTTTTCCGTGCACTTTTTTTACAGTTTTTTATTAGTAAGAAAGTATCGAATCGGACCATGTTTTTTTAGGGGAGCAGAAGTCTTATTTCAATGCTGTTATTCCGAATAAGACGATATAAATAATAAACGAACTGAAACTAAGAATACCAGTAACAATTGCCATCGTAACATGCTTCTGAGTCTGCCTGTGAATGTTATTCCAAACGAAAAACCAAAGTGTTATCCCAATCAGTGCGATCAAGAGAGAAATCAATTGGTTTGGGGCGGGAGAGGAAAACAGAAAGTAAATAAAATAAGACTGGTAGCCAATGAGGAAAATAAATAAGTAGTCAAAGTATTTAGACACAGAGTAAACTCCTTTATTTTCATCTTTCAATGATTACTGTTGAGATAAAAAGTCATCTGAAATAGAGAGTGTCATTGCAACAAAAGGTACTTCGGTATTTCCAACGGAAGAAGTAAAAACATCTACTTCTTTAAACCCCATCCCTTTGTAAAGCTGTATGGCACGGTCGTTAAAAAAGGCTACTACGAGGCGATAGTGGGATAGGGATTTTTTTTCAAGGACCCATCTTAGTATTGTCATCAAAAAAATTTTCCCCAGGCCTTTTCCAGTGAAATTAGGGTGCATGCCTAAACCTAAGTCAACAAATTCATCGTCACCATAGAGTCCGATATGATAGCCTCCAGGTATACGAGCTTCTTTTCCTAAACAAAAATACCCGAAGAGGTCTTTATCAAACATGACAGCATAATACTCTTCAGATAAAAGTGATTGAATGGTTTCCGATGAGCCATCCATGCTGTACATCTCATATGGGTCCTCATACCTCCAGTTGGATATTTCATGTGCGTCGGACAAAGACATTTTATTTATATGTAATGGAGTTTTTTTCATTTCGAGCACCTTTCTAATTGCTTGGATGTTCGCAGCTAAAACTAAATAATCCGTTGTTTACTTGAGGTTGGCCACCTACATCCTTACATAGCTCGACTGCCTGTTGAATACTAAACACATTCATAAACAAAAATGAGATAGAAATAAACACGAAACTAAAAGCAACAATAAAATACAATTTATGCGTTATTTTCATGGCCAACACCTCCTTACTCCTGTATTTTACAGGCTTGGTTACTAAATGTCATTGGTATAATGAGTAAAATGTTATAAAAGATTGCTTGATGAACTATACGGGAGAAATTTGGCGATAAAGAAAGAAAAAGTTTTTTTGAAGAGGAGAGAGAATGAACAATTTAAGAGAAATGAGCACCAAGGAAAGAAAAATGCGCAACAAAACGAAATAAATGCGCCACCACACCGCCGACATGAGCAATATAAGGAGTTGAAATGCGCATCATAATAAAAGTGATCACCCTACAAAGACAACTTCAGTAAATAAACGAATAAAAAACCTTAAATACTGAGAAAAAGCGAGTTACAGTTAGAAATAGGCTGAAACACAGGTGATAAACCCTTAAAACTGAATAATCGGAACATTTACAATATATAAATAGTTTATTAAGATATTATTAAGCAAAACGAATTGCTAATCAAAAGAAAGGAGACCTGCAAGTAAGATTTAGCATTTTATGTTGAAAGATCCTAAAGCATGCTCTATAAAGGGGTTGAAATCCGATGACGTAGGTGAGCGAAGTGTATGTATTTTCATACATGGGTATCTTAAAGGATGAAAAATGAAAAATGAATGCTAAAAAGTAGGTAATGAAAATACATGAATGAAAATAGTGAAATATAAATGACCCTTTGTATCCATAATTGGACAGAGGGTCATTTTATTATCTCTTTAACAGCATCGCTTTTATCGCTAAAGTTAGAATCATAGCAACCTATCTCCTCCTCGGACAATCGCGCCGCAGAATCTTCAGCTACTGATAGTTTAGAGAATTTGACACCCTTTCCTTTCTTCAATCACCATTCCCAAATACAACAGGATTTACAAAAATAACCTATATATATGTAGTAATATTTCTATTATTACGGGAAAATGGTATACTATTTAGAGAAGCTCGGTAAATTATGGAGGATACAAAGACATGAAAAAAGCAAGGTTAATATATAATCCTTCTTCAGGAAGGGAACAAATAAAAAAACATTTACCTTATATATTAGAAACGCTTGAAGAAGCGGGATATGAGGCATCTGCTCATGCGACAACAGGACAAGATTCAGCGAAACATGCGGCTGCATTAGCTTGTGAAAGAGGTTTTGATTTAATTATAGCTGCCGGTGGGGATGGCACAATTCATGAAGTCGTGAATGGGATGTCTGAACAAGAAAATCGACCAGTATTAGGAGTATTACCCGGAGGTACCACAAACGACTTTGCAAGGGCCTTACATATACCGAAAAGCATAGAAGAGGCAACTAAGATATTAGTCAATGGCAGAGAACAAACAGTGGACATAGGGAAAGTAGGCAGTAAGTATTTTATTAACATCGCTGGGGCTGGATCATTGACGGAATTAACGTATGAAGTACCAAGTCGCTTGAAAACAATGATGGGACAGGTAGCTTATTACGTAAAGGGATTTGAAAAGTTGCCAAGAATCAAGCCGACGCAAGTGACGATTGAATATGATGGAAAATGGTTTGAAGGAGAAATCATGCTGTTCCTTGTCTCCAATACGAATTCGGTTGGTGGATTTGAGAAATTGGCACCTGATGCCTACTTAAACGATGGAATGTTCGATCTGTTGATTGTGAAGAAAACGAATTTAGCGGATGTTGTCCGAATTACCTCGGCTGCATTACGAGGAGACCACATTAATGATGATAAAGTCATTTATGTACAAGCTAGCAGAATCAAGGTTCGGTCAGAAGATGATATGCAGTTAAACCTAGATGGAGAATTTGGTGGAAGTTTACCTGATGAATTTGTTAATTTGCATAATCATATTAACATGATCGTGCCAAACAAAAAATTGAGTTGTTTTCAAGAATTATATTAACAAACCGGCTGGGGACTAATGATCCTCGGTTTTTTTGTTATTTATGAAACTTCTAGTTTTGTAATACGTATTTCTATTTAGGTAGTTTTACAATATAATGATAATAAAGGATAAAATGTAAAACTTTAACATTAAAATTGACAAAGGGAAGTAAAAACAATATTTTATGTCGGAGGGTAGCTTATGAGTGAAATTGTTCTAGAAGTTAAGAATTTGACGAAGCAAGTACAAGGTGGAAAGAAAATTGTTGACGAGGTCAACTTTCAAATGAAGAAAGGGGAAATACTAGGACTACTAGGACCGAATGGAGCAGGAAAAACGACTACCATTCGAATGATTGTCGGCTTAATAAAAAAGACTTCAGGCAGTGTTTCCATCAATGGAAAAGATCTGGACGAAAATGGACAAGCTTGTAAATCGGATATTGGGGCGATTGTAGAAAACCCAACTTTTTATGACTACATGAGTGGCTATAAGAATCTTCAGCAATATGGGCGCATGGCTAAGGAAAGAATGACAGATGAGCGTATTAGAGAAGTGGTAGAGTTAGTAAAACTGGAAGATGCGATTAAAGATAAAGTGAAAAAGTATAGTCTAGGCATGAAACAAAGATTGGGAGTGGCTCAAGCAATTTTGCATCGGCCTGCGCTTTTAATTTTAGATGAACCTACGAACGGACTTGATCCTAAAGGGATTAGAGAACTAAGGAACTACCTTCGCAAACTTGCAGATGAAGGAATATCGACGCTGGTTTCCTCACATTTATTAACAGAAATGCAGCTTATGTGTGACCGTGTCGTAATTATGGAGCAAGGGAAAGTCATTGACGTCTCTGATATATCTTCCTTAGATAATGATAACATCACAGATAAGTTGATGGTCTTATTGCATGTGAAAAAAGGACAGGGACAATCGTCCGCAGAAGTTATTCAACGGCTTGAATCTGTAAATCTAGTAAAACGTGAAAAGGAAAATGAATTCCTTCTAGAAATGGACTACGATCAAATTCCTATCATGAACCGAGAGTTTGTTCAATCTAAAATTGATGTTTACGGAATTGAATCGAAGCGTACATCTTTAGAAGAGAAGTTTCTTCAGCTCACATCAACTGAAGGCAAGCAATTACAGAAGGAGGCCAGATAAGCATGCAATCATTAATACATAATGAGTGGATTAAATTGTGGAATAAAAAACAGCCATGGTTTTTTCTAGGGGCCATTGTTGTTCTCATCATTGGTATGGTAGTTATTTATGATAATTTTTTAATAGACTCCAACAATCAATCGACAGGAGAATGGGAAGTAACGCTGGAAACGGAAATTGCAGAGCAAGAGGAAATAATCGAAATGAATAATGGAGACGAAATGGATATCGAATTTGCCGAGCAAATAATCCAAGAAAATAAAGCAATGCTTGAAGCTGGCGTGAATCCAAATGAGATGAACAACGCTAAGTTTTTAAATGAGTCAATTTTTGCCATCACCGCTTTCGTTACGTTATTTAGTGTCATTATAGCAAGCACGATCGTTTCCTCGGAACAGGATAATGGAACACTAAAGCAATTATTTATCCGTCCATTTGAGCGCTGGCAGTTCTTATTGGCAAAATTTATTACAGTCGTTTTGTTTTCAATGATTTTGCTGGCTACTTTAATCATCACTAATTTAACGGTTGGAACGATATTCTTTGGAAGTGGGAGCTTTTCAACCCCTATCACAGAAATTACTATGCAAGGTGGTAACATCATTACTACTGTTGCAGAAGTACTTCCGGCCAAAATAGGTCTGTATTTTTTGAACATGCTCATGTTCCTAATTATCTCATTTTCAGTGTCAATTCTGTTTAAAAGTCAGACCTTGGCGGTAGGAATAGGTATTTTCATTTTATTTGCAACGAATGTGATGCAAGCTTTAACCGGTTTATTAGGAGACTACATGTGGTATAAATTGCTCTTTTTACCTCATTTAAGTCTACCTTCTTATGTATTAGTGGATGAGCTACTACCTGGTGTAGGATTAGGATTTTCACTAGCCGTACTAGCAGTTTATGCGATCCTATTTTTAGGTTCAGCAACGATTTTCTTTCAGAAACGAGATCTTTCCTCTTAAAACACGGAAAAAACAAAAAGGGATGGAAAAAGTAGAAATCGACTTTTTCCATCCCTTTACTCGACAGATAAGAATTTATAAAATTGGCAGCTACCTTCACACCACACGTATCAAGGGAAAACCACCTCCTTTCGAGTAGCACCTACACGCATTACGTAGGTGCTACTCGGGGGCGGTGGAAGCTAACGCTGTATTTAATAAAAGACGCTACGCGTTTTTCTTATTATTTTTTACGTATCTTATGTCGTTTCATATACGTGCCATTTCTCCATAACCACTCTATTGGTCCAAAACGATAGTGGATCAGCCACCATTTACTGAGGATCATTTGTAAGATAAATATAGCGACAACGAGAACTATTCCTAATGTTGTGCCGAGTTCTCCTAAAAGGCCAAAACCATAGCCGTAAAAGAGAGTGGTCATCACGATAGATTGAGAGATATAATTGGTTAACGCCATACGTCCGACGTACCTAAAACTGTCAAAGACGATGGAAGTGCTGTATTTTATAAAAAGAAGGGAGAAGGCTGCAATATATCCAATCCCTAAAACAGGACCTCCAAAAATATATCCAATGTAATCTAGCTGAGTGGTAGGTGTATAAACCATGACTCCTTTAAGGATTATCCCAACGGATAAGCCACTTGCCATTAGCAAAACTAGTGTTTGTTTATGCTCTTTTAGATCATGTAGCCATCGTTTTTTAGCTATAATTGCACCAACTATAAACAGCCATAATGTTTGTATAAATAATGTGACTGCATTAATAATCGAAATCAAAAAGCCAAATTCCACTTCCTCAAACGGGTCAGAAGTTAAACGAAACTCCACCGTATCCAGATAGCTTCCATCGGTTAAGACTACTTGTTCTTGCTCAGCGATCGAGGATAGGATAGTAGACGCTTCGTTCGTACTTGCATCATCGGTAGGGAGCAGACCAGGAGCGGTATTCAGAAAAACAAGAGTTATTGCCCATATGAGTAGCGTTTTTGGTTTGCATTTTAGAAACAAGACAAAGATGAATCCGGTTATTGCATAGGTAAGGAGGATATCGCCATCCCAGATAAGATAAAGATGTGCCGTTCCCATCATTGCTAAAAGGACTAAACGACGCAGAAAGACAAGATAAAATGGACGGTCCTCTTGTCCGGCTCGTTGCCACATGAGTGTTGCTCCAAAACCGAATAGAATGGAGAAAATCGGATAAAAGCTTCCCTGAAAGAGAAACTCTATTATATTGTGAGAAGCCTGATCTGTTGAATTTAAGTTCGGATAAATATACTCATACCCAAACGTGCCATATTGAAAGGCAAGCATATTCACAAGGAAAATGCCAAACAAAGCAAACCCCCGTAAGCTATCAATGTGATGAAGCCTATTAGCTGAATCCAAGGGGCTTAGCGGTGCGGGGACCGAATCTTTTGTCGAAGTAATAGTTTTATTGGTAAGTTTATCGCTCATTATGAACCCCCCTTGTCAATATTCGTTAAGAAAAACCCCAAAAGCCATAGCCTTTGAGGTTTTATAATCGTTCCGTTTAACTTCTAAGCATTTTTATGGTCGTAATCTTTTTTTGCCTGGCGTAAGTAATAAATAAAAGCGGCACCGCGCAGTATGCCTTCCAAATTATTTCGATCAAGAATGTCTGTTCCAGCTTGAGCATGGTCTGCTTTTTTAGAAGTGAATTTCACCATCGTTGATGTCAAGTGATGAGCGGATTCCCCCGTATCATGAACGATCTTAAACAACGGGTTTAACTGTGCAATTTTTTCATTCACATCCATTAATGTTTCATTCACATTATGAAGAATGACCGTTGCTTCACCAGAGACTTCACCAACAGTTTTATTAACAGACTCTACTGTTTCTGCAGTATGACCTAATGTTTCGGTTAATTTTTTAAAGACCGGGATGAGTAAAATGACCAACGCTGCAAATGCTAATGATAGAATAAAAACTCCAATACCTAACCAATCCATATGTACCACCTCTTTTAAAATTATAGTTATGATTTCTTAAACCGCAATTATTGGTTGCGGTATGATTCGATCATGTCTAAAAATGAAGCAATGTAATCGCCAACTAAAGGCAAGGAAACGGTGTTAGCAAGTATAAGGAAAAAGATACCGAGAAAAATTGCTGTCCCCAGTGTTAGTCCAACACCCCTTGCTACGCCTGCAATCAAATTCACTTTAATGACTTCCTTTTTATTCGTGAAATGATACGCCATGTCTTTTAGCCGTCCGTTAGTTGTTATATCCTCGAACTTATAAAGGAGTTTCTCAAAGCGTTCATTTTCGTCCTGTTTTTTTTCATCTTCAGGATTACGCCCACCACGATTTTTCGGAGGTATTTTACGGTTTTTTTGATCAGTCGTTAAAGGCAATGAGTACACTCCTTTCTATTTTTTAGATGAAACGAATGCTTTTCAATTACCCTTTTCTCCTATATTGTAAACCATTGGCAGGATTGATGCTAGGAAAGTGAGCAGCTGGGTGTTATTAAATACTAATTTTTATAATTGTAGTTATTGTATACCAGATAAAAATAAACTATGATGAAATTAAGTGATAATGATATTGAAATTTATTTCAGCTTCATTAAATTAGAAGGAAGTAATTAAGAGACATTCATTTCGAAGGGAGGGGAAACAGTGGAGAAAAGTAAAAAGTCTCAACTTATTGAAGCGGCTAAAATGTATTATTTGTATGACTACAACCAGAGTAAAATAGCTGAAAAACTTAATGTGTCACGGCCTACTGTATCAAGACTCTTGTATCGAGCAAAAGCAGAGGGAATTGTGGAAATCAAGGTGAATGACACAGAAGAAGACAGTGATCAACTTGCTGAAATCATTCAACATAGATATAACTTAAAACGAGTGATTGTTGTGGATACTCCTGAAGAGGATGATCAAAGGATCAAACAGTATTTAGGGCAACAAGCAGCGGACTTTCTAGATTCAATCATCGAAGACAACGAAATTATCGGTGTAACATGGGGGACAACGATGTATCAGGTTGCCAAAGAACTAAAGCCAAAGAAAATGAATAATGTGAGAATTGTTCAGATGAAAGGTGGAGTCAGCCACTCGGAAACGAATACGCATGCAAATGAGATTCTGTATATGTTTGGACAAGCATTTCATACAATCCCTCATCATTTACCACTACCGGCAATCGTTGATCATGTCGTTGTAAAGCAGGCAATGGAGGCGGACAGGTATATTAAAAACATTCTGGAATTAGGTCAAAAGGCCACTATTGCTATGTACACTGTTGGAACGGTGAAAACAGAATCTCTTTTATTTCAATTAGGGTATTTTAAGGGAGAAGACACACAACTTATTTCTGAGAAATCGGTAGGGGATATTAGCTCGAGATTTTTTGATGGAACTGGAGAAATATGCAGTAAGGAATTGAACTCTCGAACAGTAGGGATTGAGCTAAGTGAACTTCGTAAGAAGAAATATTCTATCTTGATTGCAGGAGGGGCTCATAAACTGGCAGGAATTCGGGGAGCACTAACAGGAAAGTACGCGAATGTCCTTGTGACAGATGTCCACACAGCGAAGGAATTAGCAAAGGAAAATAAAGGATGATAGATTTATGAAATAATGTCCATGAAAGTGTTTACATTTGTTCATAACTTCTGCTATAGTCTAAGTTGTAAAGGATGTTAGACGTCTGAACAATTGCGTGTGCATGCAACGAAATCTTAACAGAGGTGATTTAGATGAATATAATATGGGGATTATTTGGTGTTTTTATCGTATTATCCATTGCTTTTTTGTTTTCCAGTAATCGAAAAGCAATTAAACCAAGAACCATTATTGGTGGACTTGCGATACAATTTGCGTTTGCTTTTATTGTTTTACGTTGGGAGACAGGACAAGCTGGATTAGAATGGTTATCGTTTCGCATAAATGATATTATTAGCTATGCGGATGAAGGAATTAACTTTCTTTTCGGCGGTATATTTGAAGCGGAAGGTGTAGGCATGATTTTTGCCTTTCAAGTACTGACCGTAGTAATTTTCTTTTCTTCACTGATTTCTGTATTATATTATTTAGGTATTATGCAAAAGGTTATTAAAATTATAGGTGGAGGATTGGCTCGGTTGTTAGGTACCAGCAAGCCGGAATCTTTGTCGGCTGCTGCGAATATCTTTGTTGGTCAAACCGAAGCACCATTAGTGGTCAAGCCCTTTCTTGACCGTATGACAAAATCTGAACTGTTTGCAGTGATGACCGGAGGGTTGGCATCTGTTGCAGGTTCGGTTCTAATTGGTTATTCATTGTTAGGAGTTCCTCTAGAGTATTTGCTTGCAGCAAGTTTTATGGCAGCTCCATCTGGTTTAGTCATGGCAAAATTAATGATGCCAGAAACAGAACCTGAAAAAATTGCTGAGAAAGACCATATTGAAATGGATGACGACAAAGAGTCCCACAATGTTATTGATGCGGCTGCACGAGGGGCAAGTACGGGTTTGCAGCTTGCTTTAAATATTGGTGCTATGTTAATAGCGTTT
Source organism: Salipaludibacillus neizhouensis (assembly GCF_002886185.1). Taxonomy (GTDB): domain Bacteria; phylum Bacillota; class Bacilli; order Bacillales; family Salisediminibacteriaceae; genus Salipaludibacillus; species Salipaludibacillus neizhouensis. The sequence goes on along the minus strand of NZ_KZ614146.1, from coordinate 3,269,438 downwards.
ATTGCATTAATTGCGTTAATCAATGGATTATTAGGTGGAGCAGAAAGTGTGATTAATACTACTGTGAATACCGTTCTAGGGTGGTTTGGATCAAATGCTTCTATAGCCTTGTCAGGAATTACATTACAGAATATTTTTGGTATCATTTTCTCTCCTTTAGCATTTGCAATCGGTGTACCATGGGCTGAAGCCTTTCAAGCTGGTTCATTTATTGGTCAAAAACTAATATTAAATGAATTTGTAGCGTATGCGGCCTTTGCTCCGGAGATGGAAAGCTTGAATCCTAAAACAGTTTTGGTTGTCACATTTGCACTTTGTGGCTTTGCTAACTTATCATCTTTAGGAATTCTTCTTGGTGGACTGGGGGCACTTGCTCCAAATCGCCGACAGGATATTGCAAAACTAGGTGTCAAAGCTGTAATGGCGGGGATGCTTGCTTCCCTTTTAAATGCCTCTATCGCAGGAATGTTCTTTTAAAGAGCGAAGTGGCGAAAGCTCACGCTGTATTTAATAAAAGACGCTACGCGTTTTTCTTACAAGATAAGAATTTATAAAATTATCGGGTTTAAAGAGATTGTTGTTTTAAGTCGTACAGAGAGGCTCGAATCGGCTCTAGGTGGACGCTTTCCGCGGGCAATGCTTCAGTCTCCTCAGGAAAGTTCGTCCCTGCGGGGTCTTCAGCTATTGCTTTTCCCGCTGGAGTCACCGCCTTCGCTACTTCGATCTTTTTCAGAAACAATACAATTACGTAAAATACATTATAAAAAATTGTTGTTTGAAGAATCCGCGAGACTCCTGTGGAAGAATGATCCAAGCGAGACCCCGCAGAGCGTTCGTTGCTCGAGGAGACTCGCTTGATCATCCACGGAAAGCGAGAGGTAATTCTTCCAAACAACCTTCGATGAAAACAAAGCAACAAATTGACAAAATTAGAAATGAAAATTTTTAAGATGGCTATGCTATTTTTCTTATCAGATAAGAATTTATAAAATTAGCAACTACCTTCAAGCCGCCATTGCATTTAATAAAAGACGCTACGCGTTTTTCTTATAATGAAAGGATGAGTATATATATGAGTAAATCTATTGGTTCGATGATCGATCACACAGTTCTAAAAGCAGATACAAATGAAGCACAAATCGTTAAATTATGTGAAGAGGCAAGAGACTATCGATTCGCTTCTGTATGCGTAAACCCAACATGGGTAAAGAAATCAGCGGAGCTTTTAGCTGGAAGTGGTGTAGACGTTTGTACCGTTGTAGGATTTCCTTTAGGTGCAAGTACACCTGAAACAAAAGCATTTGAAACAACGAATGCGATTGAAAATGGAGCAACGGAAATTGATATGGTTTTGAATATTGGTGCACTAAAAGATAACAACGATTCACTAGTAAAAGAAGATATGGTAGCTGTTGTTAAAGCTGCTAAAGGTAAAGCACTGACAAAGGTGATTTTGGAAACGTGTCTTCTTACGGATGAAGAGAAAATCCGTGCGTGCGAGATTGCATTAGAAGCGGGCCTTGATTATGTAAAAACGTCAACTGGATTCTCTACCGGAAATGCAACGGTAGAAGATGTTGCTTTAATGCGAAAGACAGTTGGCAACAAAGCAGGAGTGAAAGCGTCAGGCGGCGTTCGTAGTCTAGAAGATGCGAAGGCAATGGTAGACGCTGGAGCCACTAGAATCGGTGCAAGTGCCGGTGTGGCAATAGTTGATGGAGAAAAAGTAGAGAGTGATTATTAAATTATGAGCAAAATTACTCCATTTATTTTAAGTCAGCTAAGAGGTTTTCCTCTATTTGAAGAGGAGCGAATAAAGCCATTAAGATGATATATATGTAAAAAGAGGATGACCCACAAGGTCATCCTCTTTCTACATATTGTATAACCGGTGAGAATGTCCCCGCCGGTTATTTCCTTTTATGAATATAGCACTGAAATAGCTACGTTATTGGCTTTAGCAATGAGAAAATCCCCATAGCGACTTTACTCGTTGCTATGGGGATTTTCTCAAAACGTCAAAACACTTTTAAAGCACCTTTCAGTATCATTGACATATAACCTTGTACTTACTTGATATAGTACTTGAGGATACGCTGTACTTCGTTGCTAAATCTTTTTGTGAGAGATTGGCAGGAGAATCGGTTTGCTTTCCGATCCAATACTCAAGAGCAGCTGCGAAAGTCTCTGGTTTTGGAATTCTGGGTTGTTGTTTTGTTGCAAACTTTATCCAGTGCACCTTTGCTTTGACATAGCTGGAAAAAGATACAGCAGACCAATCTAGATGAGAAAAGAGTGTAGTTATCACTTGTTGACTTGGTTCGTTAAGCTTATCTTCTAGTTTTAAATCCTTTTTTGAAACGAATAAGAGACTTAACACCTCCAAGACTTCATGGAAGTGTTGGCTAAACACCGTCTGTTCGTTCCTATAGGAGGATGTGGAATCCAATGACTGTTTCATGTCATTCCAAGTTTCTAAAAAGGAATTTTCCAATTTTTCAGGAATGCATACCGCATCATTCCCGAGAGCTTGTCCAATTGGTGTCGGATATAGGTAGCCAATGATACGATCACCGCTATTTAAATTATCGGAGGCAGGTGTCTTTTCAAGAGTAATCAATACATCTTTGAATACATCATGCAAAACGATGTTATTTTGGGCTGCATTGGTTACCCTAAATAACTTAGGCTCCATCGTGTTCCATTCATGAAGCAATTCACTGAACTCCTTAGAAACAGGAGTCGCTTGCTTTTCAATATATGAGGAAAGAATGGTTTGCTTATCCCCAAAAATCGGATGGTTGAAAATAAGCCAATGAAACAACAGTTGTGAGAACGCTTGAGCATCAGCTTTAGGTAACTTCTCAAAGGTTTGAACATAACGGTCATAGACAGGCTGGAGCTCCGTTTCGAATTCCTTACTGTAATCAAACAACCGCGGTAAGAGTTCATTAAAAGCGCGTTGATCTGCTTCTGATAATTTTGGTTTTGATTCTAATTTAATTAAACAACATTTCTTATACTTCTTGCCACTGCCGCAAAGACAGGGGTCATTTCTTTTTAGTGTTGCCATTTCTTTCACCTCGTTCATTTAAATCACCTATCCTATCATATCAGCAATGGGGATTTTTTCAACTGTAGAGTGAGATATGGTACAATCAAGGGCAGACTAAAACAGATCGGAAGGGACCGCAATAATGAAAAATGATCAAATACCCGTTGAAAAAAATGAATTAATAGATGTTACATTTGAAGATTTAACCCATGATGGAGCAGGAGTCGCAAAAATTAATGGCTATCCTTTATTCGTCAAGGGGGGACTTCCAGGTGAGAAAGGGCAAGTGAAGGTTGTACAAGCCAAGAAAAACTATGGTTTTGGCCGATTAATGGGGCTAACAAAGGAAAGTCCTGATCGTGTGGCCCCACCCTGTCCGATTTTTCATCGATGTGGAGGCTGTCAGCTTCAACATTTAAGCTATGAAGGACAACTGGCGCAAAAGCAAAAACAAGTCGAAGAAACCTTAGCAAGAATTGGTGGAATCACTGACGTACCAGTTCACCCGGTTATTGGGATGGATGAGCCCTGGAGATATCGAAACAAGTCGCAGGTACCGATTGGCGAACAAAAGGGCCATGTGGTGGCTGGATTTTTTGCGGAGAGAAGTCATGAAATCGTTGATATGGAATCCTGTATTATCCAACACGAGGAGAATGATCATGTCGTGCGGCTCGTGAAGGAACTTGCACGAAAGTACGGTGTCCGTGGGTATGACGACAAAACCCATAAAGGGACGTTACGTCACGTCGTAGTACGGCAAGGCAAGCATACGAAAGAAATGATGGTTGTGTTAGTGACAAAGGGAAAAGAGTTGGCTAACAAGAAAAACATCATTCAAGAATTACGTGAAAGAATCCCGAACGTTAAATCGATTGTACAGAACATCAATCCGAAGCGTACAAACGTAATTTTTGGCGAAAAAACAGAAGTTCTTTGGGGCGAAGAGGTCATTTATGATTATATCGGGGACATTAAGTTTGCCATTTCCGCGCGCTCGTTTTACCAAGTGAACCCGGATCAAACGAAAGTGCTTTATGAGAAAGCCCTGGAATATGCACAGCTAACAGGAAAAGAAACGGTGATTGATGCTTATTGTGGGATTGGAACAATCAGTTTGTTCCTAGCGAAGGAAGCAAAGCATGTGTATGGTGTCGAAGTCGTTCCCGAAGCAGTATCGGACGCGCAACGCAATGCCAGGTTAAATCACGTTGAAAATGCAACCTTTGTCATCGGCGAAGCAGAAGGAGTCATGCCATGGTGGCAAGCACAAGGCATTAGAGCTGATGTGATCGTTGTTGACCCACCGCGAAAAGGCTGTGACGAAAACCTGTTAAAAACAATGGTCCTGATGAAACCAGAACGAATCGTCTACGTATCCTGCAACCCTGCTTCACTGGCAAGAGATTTGAAGTATTTGACGGAAAATGGTTTTGAGGTGAAAGAAGTTCAGCCGGTTGACATGTTCCCGCAGACGGGGCATATAGAAAATGTTGTGGCTTTGGAGTTGAAAAATTAAAAAGAGAGATTTTTTAGAGAAGAGTTCAAGAAATTGAGCTCTTTTTTTAATTGGAGAAACAGATAGATATAAAGGATACTCGAAAGTGACAGCGTTCCATACAAATGAAAACAGCCTAATTAACTAAAATTTGATCAATTACTTCTACATCACTTGATGTGAAAGTCTAAACTGGTGTGGCGTTGTTCCGATTGTTTTTTTAAATAAATGAATAAAGTAAGATACATCTCCAATCCCCACTTGTTCCCCGATTAATTCGACAGAGTCATTATTCATTTGTAGTAAATGGCAGGCTTGTTTAATTCTACGAATAGTTATGTATTCAGTTAGGTTACTTCCAGTTTCGCGTTTAAAAGTCCGAGAGACATAGGGCTTCGATAAATGAAGCTCAGTTGATAGTTTTTCCAAATCAAAGGTTTCTGTGTAATGTTCTTCTATCCATTGCATGATTGTTTCCGAATAACGAAGTGAACGTAATTTATTTTGATGAAGGGAGGTTTCTAGTTCCTGAGTGTTTACGCGGATGCAAGAGAGTATTTGCATAAGAAAAAGCCGACAATCTTCCTCCCAGTTATTCGTTGCAATGGATTGATCAAAGGCCTTAAACATCTCAGCAACATAAAGGGAGCGATCGGATAAATCAAATGCTTGTTTTTCATATATACCATTATGTAGTCGATAAAATAAAGTATTAAGCCCTGGGAACGAATGTAAATTCTTCCCCTGAGATATTGGATCAAAATGTAAGATACTTCGTTCGTAAGGGGTCTGATGGGATACTTCAACATGTACCTTATGTAACTGAAAAGGTTGGAAAAAGAAAAGCATACCTGGTTTAAGATCGTATGTCTGCTGGTTAACAATGACACGTCCTTGTCCCCGATGAACGAATAAAAATTCACAGCCTTGATGCCAGTGGTAAAATCCTCTAAAATTATGATCTGATATCCGACGGTAAATCCAATGAAATGGCTTTAGATCAAACAATATAGGTTCAAATAAACGATTCATCATAGCCCTCCTAATAGAACAACAGATTCATATTATTAGTTATTATACAACAACTTTTATACCATTAGCGAAGTTATACTAAATTTATTAACTCAAGTAGGAGGGAATTCATGTACAAGTTTAATCAACAAGAGATATTAAAAAAACTTGAAGTAAAAGTTGAGCGTATGGTAGATCAAATGGGGAATAAATCACCACATGTAGCGGGATCTGATGGAGTTTATGATGATATGCCCCATGCTTGGTGGACATCAGGTTTTTGGCCTGGTTTATTGTGGGTATTATATGATATGACTGACAACGAGAAGCTGAAGAGTGCTGCAATGAATTGGGATGAGGAATTACAAAAGTGTTTTTCCGAGCACCCTAATGAATTGTACCATGATGTAGGATTTCAATTTTTACTAACTGCTGTGATTAAACATGAAATTCTAGAAAGCGAGAGCAGTCTTGGAATAGGCTTGGAAGCATCAAATTATTTAGCGGGACGTTATAACCCAGTCGGGAAATTTATCCGCGCATGGAATGGTGATAAAATAGGTTGGGCTATTATCGATTGTATGATGAATCTTTCTTTATTATTTTGGGCAAGTAATGTAACTGGAGATCCTAGATATAAACATATTGCTATCCTTCATGCGGATACTATAATGAAGCATGGGATTAGAGAGGATGGATCGGTTTGTCATATATTATCATTTGATCCTGTCACAGGTGATTTTATTGAATCTATTGGTGGTCAAGGTAATGCACCAGATTCTGCATGGAGTAGGGGGAGTGCATGGGCGATCTATGGATTTGCTAATACCTACCGACATACAGGGGATTCTCGTTATTTAAGTGCAGCGAAAAGAGTCGCACATCATTTTATTGCTGGTCTGCCAGAAGATTTTGTGCCATATTGGGATTTTCGGTTAACTTCAACCGAAAATGAACCTAGGGATACTTCTGCAGCAGCTATTGCCGCTTCTGGGTTACTAGAAATTGCTGAATTGGTACCTAGCAATGAAAGTCGACTATATGCAGATGCTGCAACAAACATATTAGCTTCTTTAACTGAAAATTATGGGACGTGGGATCAGCCAGACCATCAGGGAATACTCGTTGAAGGAACAGGACATAAGCCAGCAAATGACAATATAAATGTTTCTCTCATATATGGTGATTACTACTATATTGAAGCGATTGCTAAACTAAATGGTTGGGAACGACGTATTTTTTAATAGTAAGTAGCAGAAGGCTAGGGTAAATATTTTCCTATACCCCGGAAACTAACATTTTATGAAGCTTCTTTTACTACGCTTACAATTCCATGAAATAATAAAATCGTTTGAGGTGGAAATGATGTCAGTATTACAAAATAACGACGACCGAAAGTTCTGGCTCGATTCGATGTTGAAAATAGCAAGCCCTGTTCTGCTTCATTTAAATAATAGAACTTTAAAACAAGAAATGCCAGTTGAGATGCAAGAAGGAACCAGTCGTGAGAATTTTTCTCATCTTGAGGCATTATCTCGATTATTAGTAGGGATGGCACCTTGGTTAGAAAGGGTAAGTGAGGATGAAGAGGAAGAAATCCTTCGCTTGAAGTATGCTGAGCTTGCAAGAGCAGCAGTTGATGCGGGAACGGATCCAACATCACCGGATTATATGAACTTTTCGGATGATTTTCAACCCATTGTAGATACTGCTTTTCTTGCCAATGCTATCTTGAGAGCGCCTACAGAGTTGTGGAAAAAGCTTGATGATAGGGTTAAGAAAAATGTGATTACAGCAATAAAAGCTACACGAACAAGAAAGCCTATTTTTTCTAATTGGTTATTGTTTTCAGCAATAATTGAAGCGTTTTTATACAAAGTAGGAGAAAAAAGTTGGGACCCAATGCGAATTGATTACGCGATCAAACAGTTTGATCAATGGTACCTAGGGGACGGAATCTATAGTGATGGTCCAGAATATCACCATGATTACTATAACAGCTTTGTCATTCACCCCATGCTAGTAGATTTAATTGAAACAGTCGGAGAAGAGTATAGGGAGTGGACAGTACTTAAAGAGTCGATCATAAAGAGATCTCAGAGATATGCTGTTATTCAAGAGCGAACCATTTCACCTGAGGGAACTTTTCCGCCAGTCGGTAGATCTCTTGCCTATCGTTTTGGTGTATTTCAATCTTTGGCTCAACATGCACTTCGAAAAGATTTGCCAAAAGAACTTCCTCCTGCACAGGTGAGAAGTGCTTTAACTGAAGTGATAAAAAGGACGCTTTCGGCTCCAGGCACTTTTGTGGAATCCGGATGGCTCAGAGTTGGCTTTTCAGGGCATCAACCAGGAATCGGTGAAGGGTATATTTCGACAGGTAGTCTCTATTTATGTACAGCCGCATTCTTGCCGTTAGGATTACCAAGTTCAGATTCATTTTGGAGTGATCCCCCAATGGAATGGACATCCAAGCGGGCTTGGTCGGGGAAAGAATTCCCAATTGACTATTCACTTTAAAGATGTTTTTTGTCTAATTTATGGGACGTGAGAACCGTCCCTCCGTCACACAATCTGGTCTGATACAAATTTGTTCAAGTGGAACGTAGTCAATTATTTATTTTTTATCAACATTGAGCACTCTACACATATAGAAAATGTCCAGTACTTGAAATAAAGAATTGATTAAATGAGCCCAATTTTGGGCTCATTTTTAAATTTGTTAAATTATTTTTCTTGTCTACAGCTAATAGGCTAGATTGTATAACAAGGTGTTTGGATAGAAATGCAAAACGTAGGAATGCTGAGAAGCAGTAGACTCTATTGACAAGCAGAATCCTTTAATTTATGATTGAGAATGAATCTCAATGCCAATTATAAGGGGTAAGTGATATGTCAAACAGAATAAACAAAAAACAATTTATTTTAATGCCTTTAATCATACTACTTTCATCTTTGACTTTACTTGGTTGTACAGGTGAATCAGGAGAAGAGGAAACAGCAGCTTCAAGCACTGAAAATGAAAATACGATTACTCTAGCTTGGCCTAGGGATATAGGAGAACTGAATCCACATATCTATAATCCATCTCAGTTATTCTCTGTATCTATGGTATACGAACCTTTAGTTAGCTACCAAGATGGAGGAGAGTTAAAACCGCATTTAGCGGAATCCTGGGAAATTTCCGAAGACGGAAAAGAATATGTATTCAACCTTCGTCAAGATGTAAAATTTTCCGATGGCACAAGTTTTAATGCCGAAATTGTGAAAAAGAACTTTGATGCTATATTGAAAGATGTTGATTTACATAGTTGGTTAGGATTTATACCGTTAATTGATCAAACAGAGGTCCTAGATGAGTACACGTTTAAATTAACATTATTGGAACCATATTATCCTACTATTCAGGAGTTAGCTGTTGTTCGCCCTGTCCGTTTCCTAGGGGAAGCAGGATTTCCTGAAGATAATGACACTTCAAAAGGTGTAGCAAAACCAGTCGGTACAGGCCCTTGGGTATTGGATGAATATAAGGTTGATGAATTTGCTACTTTCACACGTAATGAAAGTTATTGGGGAGAACTACCAGATGTAGAGAAAATTAAAGTCAAAGTCATTCCTGATGCGGAGACAAATGTGCTTGCTTTCGAAAAAGGCGAGTTAGACCTCATATACGGTGAAGGGGTTATCAACCTGGATTCTTTTAGACAATTAGAATCTACAGGTTCCTTTGAAACTAGTATTTCTGAACCGGTTGCTACTAGGCAAATAGTTATGAATACAAATAGAGAACTGCTTTCAGATATAAAGGTTCGTCAAGCATTACATTATGGATTTAACAAAGAAGCAATGGTTGATGGAGTGACATCCGGGTTGGAAGAAAAGGCTGACTATATCTTACCAACAAATATGCCATACACATCAAATGTGGATGTTACCGCGGTAAATTATGATAGTGAAAAAGCGGAACAATTACTAGATGAAGCAGGATGGAATTTACCGGAAGGGAAAGATATTCGGGAAAAAGATGGAAAGCCACTTGAAATCGAGTTAATGTATAGTTCTGCTGAATCCATTCAAAAAACGATGGCGGAAACATTACAATCTGAGTGGGCGGCGATAGGTGTTAAATTAAATATTGTCGGGGTTGAACTTACGACTCAAGTTGAAAGATTTAAAGATAATGAGTTTGATATTAATTTCTTTAGTAACTATGGCGCTCCTTATGATCCACATACTTTTGTAAACATAGTTGCTACAGAAGGCTTTGGCTTTTACCAAGCGATTTCGTCTTATCCTAATAAAGATGAATTGTTGGAACAGATTGCTAAAGTTAAACAAACGACAGATGAAAATGAACGTCAAGAATTATACTCGGCAATTCTAGGTTCATTACAAGAGCAAGGTGCAATCGTACCTATTTCTTATATTAAGAAAATAGCAGTCTATCAAAAGGATGTCTCTAATTTCACATTCCCTGCTAACCGAGATGAACATCCATTTACGGGTATTAGTATCGAATAGTGAGCGACAGGAGATTTTCTTATGGGAACTTATATTTTGAAACGAATTCTGGCGATCATACCAATCTTCCTTTTGGTTACTCTATTAACATTTGGAATGATTAATTTATCACCAGTGGACCCTGCTGAGGCTTACTTAGTTGCTTCACATATCCAACCGACAGATGAGTTGTTGGCGCAAAAAAGACAGGAGTTTGGCTTAGACCAGCCGCTTCTTACGCAGTATGTAAACACGATTGTGAGTATCAGCCAATTTGATTTTGGTAAATCTTATATCACGAATAAGCCTGTATGGGAAGAGGTTTCCTCCCGAATGCCAGCGACAATCCAATTAACATTTGGAAGCCTCTTAATCGCAATAGTAGTAAGTATTCCTCTTGGGTTTTTAGCTGGTATAAAGAAAAATAGTGCAATTGATCACTTTAGCCGTATTCTCTCTTTTATTGGGGCATCCATACCTTCCTTTTGGCTCGGATATTTATTCATATTTTTCTTTTCTGTTAAACTTGATCTTTTCCCAGTAGAAGGCATAGGAACATGGAAACATCTAGTTTTACCTTCTTTAACTCTAGCACTGCCATTAATAGCTTTATATACGCGACTTTTACGTGCAAGCGTACTTGAAAATCTACAAGAGCCATATATACTTTTTGCGCGGACGAGAGGCATTCAGGAAAAAGCGATAATGGGAAAACATGTCTTGAAAATTGCCATTTCACCTATGATTACGGGACTTGGAATGAATTTAGGGAAATTGATGACTGGAACCATAATTGTTGAGGCAGTCTTTTCGTGGCCAGGGTTCGGGCGGTATTTTATTGAGGCTATTTTTAACCGTGATGTCCCTGTAATTCAATGTTATGTGCTGTTAGCCGCGGCTATATTCATATTTAGCAATCTTATTATCGATCTTTTGCAAATGTATATTGACCCACGTATTTCTAGAAAAGGAAGGCAACATCAATGATTGCAAAGATTCGTAGTATATTAAAAAGCGAAAAAGTGATTGTCCTTTGTTCTGTAATATTATGTGTACTCCTTTTCATTGCTATTTTTGCTCCATGGCTCGTACCTAATGACCCGACTTTTGTTAATTTAGCTGTTAAACTTCAGTCCCCTTCATTGGATTATCCATTAGGAACAGACCATTTAGGAAGATGTACGTTTTCGCGTATCCTATATGGTGCACGTATATCTCTGGGGTTTGCGATATTGATTTTCATTTCATCTTTAAGTATCGGTCTGATCGTTGGTATTATTGCTGGTTATAGAGGTGGCTGGGTGGATCAGCTGTTAATGAGATTTGGTGATGGTGTAATGGCATTTCCAAATCTTTTGCTTGTTCTCGGTTTAGTGGGTATATGGGGAGCTGGTCTTAAACAAGTCATCTTAGCATTAATTTTTGTGCAATGGGTTTACTATGCAAGAGTCATCCGCGGAATGGTCCTAAGCCTGAAAGAACAAAACTATATTACTGCAGCTAGAATTAGTGGTTCTTCTCAATGGACGATTATGAAGAAACATGTCATTCCCAATGTCCTTCCACCGCTAGCAGTAATGGGAACATTGGAAATGGGTTGGGCTATTATGGATTTATCCTCCATGTCGTTTTTAGGTTTAGGTGTGCAACCTCCTACTCCAGAGTGGGGTGCGATGATTCATGAAGGGAAATCTTATATTAGGACAAATCCAGAACTAATGCTTTATCCAGGCTTAATGATTATGCTAGTAGTCATTACCTTTAATTTATTGGGCGAAGCACTATCGGAACGTTTTGGGATTAAACGTCGGTAATACATAGAAAAGGAGGGATGAATAGTGGAATCGAGTAAGCGTAATATTTTAAATGTGAAAGACTTACATGTTGAAGTGAAAACGAAAGATGGTATGTCTACACTTGTTAAGGATATTAATTTTGGTATTGAAAAAGGGAAGATACTGGGTCTTGTTGGGGAAAGTGGTAGTGGTAAAACAGTCACAAGTATGTCTATCCTACAGCTACTTGATCAGAAAAACATGGAAGTTCAAGGAAGCATTACACTTCAAGATAGAGAATTGAATGGTTTAGGGAACAAAGAAATGCGTGGTATTCGAGGGAAGGAAATTGCCTTTATTATGCAAAATCCGATGAATGCCTTTACTCCTGTTTTTACCATTGGCTATCAATTTGTTGAAACAATCAGGTCTCATACTTCATTAAATAAGAAACAAGCAATCGAGCTTGCCATTGATGTGATGAAAAGTGTAAACTTGCCAGAACCAGAAAAATTATTAAAAAAGTACCCTTTTCAATTGAGTGGCGGAATGCTTCAGCGTGTAATGATTGCTATGTCCGCTTGTTTACATCCCTCTGTTATTATTGCTGATGAACCAACTACAGCTCTTGATCTTCATAACCAATTATTAGTACTTCGCTTATTAGATAAAATTCGTTCTGAATATGGAACGTCTATTTTACTCATTTCTCACGATCTTGGTGTAATTTCGGAAATGGCAGATGATGTAATCGTGATGCAACATGGAAGAATTGTAGAAGCTGGGAATGTGTTTGAACTATTTGACAATCCACACCATGACTATACAAAGAAGTTACTTAGAACAAGGCCAACCTTAGATTATGAACATCAACCTATTACTCATGTGTTGTGATATTTAGAATGTAATCTGTTAAAGGGTGGGGCTAATGAGCTTATTACAGGTAAACCGAGTGAATCATAGCTATAATTCCAAAAGGTTTTTTAAATGGAAAGATCAAATGAATAAAGCACTTAGTGATATTTCCTTTTCAATTGAAGAAGGAAAGTGTGTAGGCTTGCTTGGCACAAGTGGAGCCGGTAAAAGCACCTTAGGGAAAGTTATTCTTGGCATACAACGTCCACAGCAAGGTCAGATTCTTTTTCAAGGACACGACATTTATAATGCCGATAAGCGAACTCGCCAAATGCTACGCCGGGATCTACAAGTTGTTTTTCAAGATTCATATTCAGCTGTTAACCCTCGCATGACAGCTGAACGTATTATAAGCGAACCTTTAGAAAACTATGAAAAACTAACAGTAGGTGAACGAAGAAAAACAGTTATTTCCTTATTGGAACGAGTAGACTTAAGTGAAAAGGATTTAAAAAAATACCCTCACCAATTTAGCGGAGGACAATTGCAAAGGATTAATATTGCTAGAGCAATCTCTCTTAAACCGAAGTTAATCGTTTTAGATGAATCGGTTAGTAGTGTAGATATGGTTACACAAAGTTTAATATTAGACCTATTAAAGGGATTAAAAGAGGATTTCGGCTTATCATACCTTTTTATTACACATGATATTAAAGCCGCCTTTTCAATCTCTGATACTATTGGTGTACTTGAAAAAGGGGAATTAATTCAGATGTACGATTCAAAAGATCAGTTTTTTTCCTCCAAACACCCCGTAGTTATGCAAATGAAAGACTCCATTCTTGCTGAACACCCTCGTTTTAGATCGATTTTCAACTAGAGATAAACGTAGTTAATGTAATGAGTTGGAGGGTTTAAAATGAAAAATTACGAAAAAAAAGAAGTGAAAATTAAACATAATGATAGGGAAATTTATGGTGTCTCCTATATGCCAATTACTAGTAAAAATTGCCCTGTCGTTATCTTCAGCCACGGTTTCAACGGAACGAACGCAGATTTTTCGATGAATAGTGAATATTTAGCAGTTAATGGTGTGGGTGCATATTGTTTTGATTTTTGTGGTGGATCTGTAAATTCTCAAAGTGATCTTAAGACTACTGAAATGTCTATATTTACAGAAAAAGAAGATCTGTGCACCGTCATTGATACCATAAAGGATTGGGAGAATGTAGATCGTGACAATATCTTTCTATTCGGCGGAAGTCAGGGAGGATTGGTAACAGCATTAGCGGCGGAAGAATATATAGAGAAAATTAAAGGAATCTTATTGCTGTTTCCTGCATTTTGTATCGCGGATAACTGGAATGAAAGATTCCCTAAACTAGACAGTATTCCTGACAATTACGAGTTTTGGGGTGTGACGTTGGGCAGAGTATTTATTGAATCCATTCATGGTTACAATGTATTTGAACATATTGGAAAATTTCATAAGAATGTACTGATTTTTCATGGTGATCTAGATGAAATTGTGCCACTCGAATATGGAGAGAGAGCAGCGAAGCTGTATCCTCATGCAAGAATTGAAGTATTTTCGGGAGAAGGACATGGTTTTTCAGAAGCTGGTAATAAAAAAGTAGCGGATATGACCTTTGAATTTGTAAAAGCAAACGCTTGAAATCCTAACTATTTGAATTAATATTTTTTGCGAAATTAAATTATTCTGTGTTTAAGTATACTCATACTATCAAGAAGAAGCAGATCCCCGATAAAGGGTATCTGCTTTTTTTCATGTTTTTAGATCACAAGTTAATTATTTATTCTGGGTGTACGATTCTTGGAATAGTCGTTTTCAAGTCCGAGTTATGTATTTGTCCTTAATACAATACAAGTAAAATCGGTTAGATAATTGTCTTTAAAGCTACTAAATTAGATTCCGAGTATTTGAGTATTACCAAGTAATCTGATAGTATAATAACTTATAATGCACTACTGGAAAATTTTGAAAATAATAGAAATAAAATCACGAGGAGGATAATATGAACAATGTATATCAAGAAGGCAAGGATTTTGCAAAGGCCTACATACAACCTTACACGGAATTGACAGATAAGGAGTCGAAATTCCCTGAAGAATCCTTCAAGGAACTAGGCGAAAAGGGCTTTTTGAAATTGCTTGTGCCTGAAGAATATGGTGGATTTGGCAAAGGGCTTGAAGAGCATGCTCAGGCTTGTTTGGCATTTGCCGAGACTTGTTCTACAACTGCTCTTTGCTACATGATGCATAATGTTGCATTAATGTGTGTTGTAACTCATGGAAGTGACGAACTTAAGAAAAAGATTTTTTCAGACATTGTAGAAAAAGGAGAATTCTTGGCTTTAGCCTTCAGCGAAATTGGAACAGGAACACATTTCTATAATCCGGAAATTTCTGCTGAGGTTAATGGTGAAAACACAATTTTTAATGGAACAAAGAGCATGGTAACATCAGCAACGTATGCCTCGTACTACCTCGTACTTGCACCATCTGTTGAAGAAGGAAAAATAAACAACTGGGTTTTCCCTATGGAAAAACAAGGCTTAACTTTTGAAATGTCTAATTGGAATGGTCTTGGAATGAGGGGTAACTCGTCATGTCCAATGCACATTGATCATGTGACGTTGGACTCTTCTTATCGTCTTGGAGAAGAAGGTTCTGGTGAAGAGCAGGTATTCAATGTCGTAGCACCATTCTTCATCACCGGACTAGGATCAGTATACAGCGGTACTGCCATGCATATGTTTGAAGAAGTTAGCAATCATGCTGTGGATAGGAAATATCCAGATGGAAGTTCCCTTTCAACTATTGAAATGGTACAAACGCATATTGGACATATCTATAAAAATGCGGCAGCAGCAATAGCAATTACTTTAGACGCTGCGAGTGCAGGTGCCAATGAAGAATCTGATGCACTTGCAAAGATTTTAGCGGCAAGAGTCTTTGCTTCAGAAGCAGCCATTGAATGCGGAAGACTTGCAATGAGAGTTGGAGGAGGAAAAGCTTATAATAAGGCTCTTCCTATTGAAAGACTTCTGAGAGATTCATATGCTGGACAAGTTATGGCCCCAAGTTCCGACGTTTTGACGATTTGGCTTGGAAAAACACTAACAGGACAGATGATTCCATAAAAACAAAAAGGAGTGAGTCTATTGAATAACGATCGAATAAAAGTAGGAGCTGTTATTTATAATCCGACAGTTACAGTTATCTGGGGGGTCATCGCTGATTTTTTCAAAGAGGAAGGACTTGAAATAGAATGTGTCTTCTATAAGGATTATGAAGGTCAGGTTGACGGATTAATGAACAAGGAAATAGATATCGCCTGGAATTCTCCTTTAGCGTGGTTGGACACTTATTCGAGAACCGATGGTAAATGCCAGATGGGTTCAATGAGAGATACGGATAGAGACCGAAAGACTTGCTTCATAGTCAGAAAAGATAGTGGCATATCAAATCTTGTTGAGCTAAAGGGTAAGACGATTGGCTTTGGAGCTAAAGACTCTCCTCAAGCAAGGTTGATACCAATCAACCATTTACATAAAAATGGACTAGAGTATGGAGAGGACTACACGGAGAAAATGTTTAATGTTGGCGTCGGCCTGCATGGAGACCATATTGGTGGAGAGTTAGATGCCATTAAAGCATTGATGACAGGAACTGTAGACGCAGTTGTTACTCTGGATTTAAACTGGGAAGCTTGGATAAAGGATGGCACTATTGACGACAATCAATTCGTTTGTATGGATACAACTGCTTTGTTTGACCATTGTATTTTCGTAGCACATCCTGATTTTTCAACTGAAAAGTTCATAGAATGGGAAAAAGTGCTTCATAAAATGGATTACAACAATGAAGACCATAAGAAGATGATGGATATGGAAGGCTTGAAGGAATGGGTTGAAGGCAGAATCACAGGATTTCAGCAATTACGTGAAGCTACTGACTATCTCAAGTTCTTTAATAAGTAATTCCTGGTGAATCATTCTTTAAGTTACTTTAAATAAACCGTTTCTATTAAACTAGTTTATTAGTAGCATTCTAAGGAGAAGCGTGGTTTATCCACTGCTTCTCTTTTAACTATTTATATCGACTTTAGGAGATGAAAAATATGAAAAGTTCTTTACCGCTTTTTCCTACTTCTTTAATGGGAAGCATGCCTAGATCTAAAGACGTTCTAAGCGCCCTCAGAAAGATTAGAAGAGGAACTATGGACCCTAACGACTTTAATAAGCTTATTGAGATGGAAACCCAAAAGGTCATTACGTTACAAGAGGACCTGGGGATAGACATAATCACGAGTGGAGAGATTGGACGGGATAACTATGTGTCCTTCGTTTCCAATAAAATTGATGGCGTAAGAATGATGAGCATGAGTGAAATGCTCGATTATATTGATGACAAAAAAGCTTTTGAGAACATTTTGACCACGCTTGATGTTCCAGCAGTCAGTATAAAAAATGCTATTTGTGTCGGCAAACTGAAATACAAAGGTGATATTGTCGCAGATGAGCTTAGGGTTTTGAGGAAATATACCGATAAACCCGTTAAAGTAACATTACCAGGTCCTTATCTCCTTACTAGATCGATGTGGGTGCCTAATCTCTCAGGTGAATTTTACGACAGTAAGGAAGAACTTGGGCAAGATGTTATAAAAATTTTAAAGGAAGAGATAGACAATCTAATCCACATAGGAGTCGATGTAATTCAATTGGATGAACCGGTTTTGACCGAGGTAGTCTTCACTGACGGAAATCCAAGGTCATTTATGTGTGCTGCTCTTTCTGAAAGAAAGGATCCTAAAGAGGAGCTAGAATTTGCTACTAGCTTGATTGGACAAATTATGGAGCATATAGATAGAACTAAGACAGTTGCTTCTCTTCATGTCTGCAGAGGTAACTGGAGCAAAGATGAGAGCATATTATTAACAGGTCCATATACTCCACTACTTGAGTTATTTGCCAACGTGAATCCAGATCTTTTAACACTTGAATTCTCAACACCAAGGGCAGGGGAGCTGAGCTCACTATTAGCTGATACAAGAATTGGAGAGCAAACAGCACTTGGTTTAGGAGTGGTAAATCCACGAACAGACGAAATTGAGACAGTGGACTCCATCCTCTCAAGAGTGGAAGAGACAATGAATTACCTTCCGAATGAAAAGATATGGCTCAATCCTGATTGCGGTTTTGCAACCTTCTCAAGCAGTCCAGTTAACATACTTGAAAATATCTCGGGAAAAATACGATCAGTGACAGAAGCAGCTTCCTTGTTAAGGAGAAAGTATGAGTAACAAGTCGAAGAATGAAGTGAACACATTATATGAGTCTAGGATATTTGATATGAATTTTAGGGGCACATCAAATGATCTCTCATCTGTCAAAATTTACACAAACAAAAACAGTATCCAGATAGAAAAACAACTAAGCTTTGATTCAGATGATGAAAAAATTAGCAGCCTTGAATACTTTGCAGGATCGGTTTTAAGCAGCATAATATTAACACTCTTAGAGCAGTCGAAAAAAAAGGCTTCCATTATTGAAGAGATTGAAGGAGTTTTAAATCTTTCGCTAGAAAATCCGCTCTCCTTGCTTGATGTAAGAGGTTATGATGAAGAACCATTTATTAGAAAAATAACCGTAACCGTGTATTTATTCGCTGATCTTGAGGAAAATGATTTTATTAAATTTTGCACCGAGGCGCTTAAAAATTCACCTGTTTACAATACTTTGAAGAGATCCATGGAACTTGAGGTACTATTTAAAAAGCTTGTATGAGGAACCGTATTCAACAGATTTTGGAATTTGTCGGTGCCTAACCCCCAACGCTTTAAAGCACTGGAGATCAGGTACCTTTTCCGATACTAGTTATTTATACCTTGTAATTGCCTAAATATCCTTCGTTATTATCTACAAATCGTTACCAAATAACCTATAATATGGTATAATAAATGACATATAATTGTTATTTAATGGTAAAAAAATACATGTTTCATAATTTAATGTTGACAAAAAGCGTAATGATATCGAGGTAGTGAGGGGGGAGGGGACAAGTGTTAGATTTATATCATATTAATCGTGACTTAATGGTCATGCAAGGTTTTATTCAGTCTGCTAATTCTCGATTAGCGGAGA
The DNA here is from genome assembly GCF_002886185.1 of Salipaludibacillus neizhouensis. GTDB lineage: Bacteria > Bacillota > Bacilli > Bacillales > Salisediminibacteriaceae > Salipaludibacillus > Salipaludibacillus neizhouensis. The sequence continues at coordinate 3,250,577 of NZ_KZ614146.1, read as the reverse complement.
AAAGAGAAGAATTAGATCGGTTAGAAAAAGCGTTGACTGATTTAAAGGAAAATAAACAAAGTTTTAGCGATCAGAAAGACGTATGTCTTGATCCAAAGTTTACGTTACAAACACTGAACGGAAAAAATGCCAATCAATTAGACGACTTAAAGAAGGGTGATGTACAGGCAAGTTTTGTAGGCATCGCTAATGAACAAATTAGTCAGGCAGAGAGTGACTTATCGACGCAGGTGACAGTTATTAAAGGAGAAATAGGCAGTATCGAAAGTAATATTTCGACGTTTGAATCAAAGCGTAATCAATTAACAATACAGAGACAAGAGGTGTTAAATCAGTCATGAGCGACGAAATTAAGATTCAACGTGGCCCCGTAAATAAGGGAATTAAAGATCTACAATCATCATCTCAAAGCTTAAACACATCCTTTTCTAAAGAAATAGAAGGAGAAAATAAGCTTGAGATCGTGACGAATGTCAATGAGATTAAACAGCAATATGACGAGATCATGATGCGATTTACATCCTTAATGACTAAAAATCTGCAATCAACTGAAGAAGCTGTGACATCTATGGAAGCAACTGACGAGCACGTAGCCCATGAAATAGGGCTTATAAAGTAAACGAGAGTATGAAGAATAAAGGATGATTGTCAGAAGCAATACATACTAGTAGGAGGACCTTGGCGTGAAAGTTCTTGATGTTAATACATTACAGACTGGAATTGATGTGACGATACAAGATATTAGATCATTTTGCGAACACATTTCTGCCGTCCAACGGGCAGTGCGGGATTTTTCAGCGTTGGATGATGCATTAAAGGGAAAGGGTGGGGAGGTAATCCGAGCCTTTTATGAGGAATGCCACCAGCCCTTTTTAATTTTCCTTCACCAGTCTCTTATTGACTATCAATTTCAATTGAAAGATATTAAAGCAGGTATTCAAACCTTTGAACCAGATGATCAAGGGTTTGTTGACGAAGCATTTCTCGTGAATGATGTGGAAGAAGGGTTTAATAAGGTAGAAAGAAAGACAATGGAACTAACAGATGAAGCAAACAGTATTTTAGCGAGTGTTCAAGATATAGTAACGGTCAATAACATCACTGAATCAGAAGTGATAAATGGGGTAAGGCGAGGTAAACTACGGGCACAGGAGATCGTCGAACAACTGCACCTTCTTGACGACTATGGCGCCTCTCTTTTAGAACAGACGAAAGATGCCTTGCAGACGATGCGAACCTATCTATCAGACATTGAATCAAAGTTTCAAAGTGGGAACCTGTCTGTAAGAAACTTTAACAGGGACGCCTTACAAGGCATGTCTTCATACAAATCAATGGTGGAAAGTATTTACAATCAAGACACCGCTGACGTCGGACTTAATGAAGAAACGATAGAAGGCATGTCATTGGCTGAGATTGAGCAATTAAAAGACGCTGCAGTAAAAGATATGGATGGGACAACTCAAAATATTATAAATAGTGCTTTTACTGATCTTAATAATGGAGAAATTGATCGAGCAACTTACTATAGTATCTTTACAACGATGAAAAAATCTACAGAAGAATTGAGTGAAGGGGAACTAAACGAAGAAGTGCCAGAAACAGTTATGGAATATTTATTTAATAATAAAGGCAAAATTGGTATTGATTTAGCTGTAAATAGTACTGTAGGAGCAGTAAAATTTATCGGGCATACAACAACAGAAATAGGGAGATCAGTAGGAGGGATCGGAACCAGTACAAAGAGTATAGGGAGATCAATAGGAGATCTCGGAACCGCAATAAAGGATTCCAGAATCACAAAAAATGTAGGTAATGCTGTTGGGAACGTTGCAACGAAAACCGGTAGCGTTATAACGAAAACGGGTAAGTTTGTTCAAGGAGCCGGAAAATCATTAGGTGGGGGATTTATAGTAGCTAGTGCTGGTGTCGGATTTTATGAAGACGTGAATGAAAAGGGGAAGACGGTTGGAGAGGCTATAGCGCATAATGGAGCAAGCGTGGTAGCTGGTATTGGGGGAAGTGTCCTAGGATCAGTTGGTGTAGGCTTAGTTCTCGCGTCTAATCCGGTTGGTTGGGCGGCAGTAGCAGGTTTAGTTGCAGGGGCAACTGCTACATGGCTTTTTAATTATACGTATGATACAAATAAATTTGAACTACAAGACGGGTTGGATGTTGTAGGAAGAAAACTGGACAACATTGCAAGTGATGTTGGAGAGGCTATTAGTGGCGGATTAAATGCAATTAATCCGATGAATTGGGGATGGTAAATTCTATGAAGTGTGAAGTGCAAAGAGTAATGAATAATGCAAGATTTAGAGTTTTAAAGATTGAAAGCAATACCTACATTTTAGACATGAGCCAATCCATATGGAAAATATTATTCCCATTTTTAACATGGATTGTTCCAAATACAATTTACCAAGTGGATGAAGAAAGAACTAGTGAAAAACTAGAAATTTTCAACAAGAGTAAAAAAGGAAATAACATAAGTATTTTATTAACAGCAGGGATTGGAATATCCTTAGCAAATATGCTAAGACCTATGACGAGTTACTTTGAACTTGAAAGCACACCAATGTATAACGCAATTTTTTCTGGAATTATAATCATCTTATTACTTAGTTTACGTTCATATCTTAGCAATAGGAATAAAAAAAACTTTTATAACGTTATTACTTTAGATAAAGCTTTACAAGAGCGTATTTGGATCAACCCAAAATCATTTAAGCATTTTATCCAATGTTTTTCTTATTATGTATTTTCCTTAGGGATAAGTATAGTAGGTTTTATAGTATTCTTTCAGGATGGTAATTTGGTTCCTTTATTCGCAGCTACTATATTTTTTCTATTAACGCTTGCTGCTAATGCAATGACGGTATTAGAAGGCAGTACTAAAGTGAAATTCAAGAAAAAATAATGTGAGTCTACTCCTAAAAGAATAATTAGACCGATGTTATTGAAGCATTTTATGAATTTATTTTAATAAGGGAACTGATGCGATGCCCCCAATGAATGGAGGATGGTAAATTCTATGAAGTGTAAAGTACAAAGTGCTAGGAATATAAGGTTTAGGATTTTAAAGATTGAAGGAAACACCTATATTTTAGATATGAGCCAATCCAAATGGAATATAGTATTCCCTTTTTTAACATGGATCCTTCCACACACAATTTATAAAGTAGACGGAGAAGAGATTAGTAAAAAGGTGAAAGTTCCGAGTGGAGCTAAAAAAAAATTAACATAAGTATCTTATTTACAGCAGGGGTCGGAATATTCTTAGGGAACTTACTAACCGCTTTGACAGATTATTTTTATATTCCAAGTACGACGTTGGTTAATAATATAATAGCAGCATCTGTAATGCTACTAATTATTTTAGTACACTCACTTTTAAGTATTAGGAATAAAAATAATTTTTATAAAATAATTGCACCAAACATATTATCAAAGGATCGTATTTGGATCAGACCAATGTCATTTAAACATTTTGTTCAATGTTTATTTATATACTTTTGTTTTCTAGTATTTTTCATAGCTAGTTTAGTACTAGTTATTACAATTAGTAATATTTTGGCAATTATATTTGCTATTTTTCTTGGATTTTGTTTATCAATTACTAATGCTTTATATGTAGGAATTGGTCACACTACAGTGAAATTCAAGAAAAAATAATGGTCTACTCCTAACAGAATAATTAAACCCTGTCATTGAAGCACTTTATGAATTTATTTTAATAAGGAAATTGATGCGATGAACCCGATGGATTTTGGTGGTGAGATCGATGAAGTGTGAGGTGCGACCTGTATATAAGAATCCAAGATATAGAATTTTAAAAATAAAAGGAAAGACCTACGTTTTAGATATGAGCCAGTCGATATGGAAAATAGTATTCCCATTTTTAACGTGGATTGTTCCAAATACAATTTACCAAGTAGATGAAGAAGAAATTGGAAATAAATTCAAAGCTTTCAGCAAGGGTCAAAAAAGAAGTAACATTAGTATTTTATTAACAGCAGGGCTCGGAATATCTATAGCCAATTTACTAAGACCTTTGACAGAATACTTTGAGATGGAAAGTACGCTCCTGTTTAACGTAGCTCTGTCTGGGATTGTGATTATCTTAGGATTTTGCTTGCGTTCATATCTTAGTCACAGGAATCAACAGAAGCTTTATAACGTTATTACTCTAGATAAAACTTCACAAGAGCGTATTTGGATCACCCCAAAGTCATTTAAGCATTTTATACAGGTGTTTTTTTGTTATGTGCTATTCCAAGGTGGGAGTGTATTGTTTTTTCTAGTATTCATTCAAGATGGTAATTTGGTCCCTTTTTTCGTTGCGACTTTCCTTTTCCCATTAATGCTTCTTGTTAATGTCATGACAGTATTAGATGGTAGTACTAAAGTGAAATTTAAGAAAGGGAAGTAATAATTTAAAAGGACAAAAAATGATAAAGCAAAAGTAAGCATTTTCTAATGAGAAATATACATAAAGAATTTAATACAAACCTGGTGACTTCAAGTTGGATTCGATGTTGTTGGAAGAGGTCTTGATTCTATAGCTAAAGGGGGATTTTGCCAGAAATCCAGGTGAAGCGATTCAAAATGGTGCTAACGTGGTTAATGAACAAATAGATGATGCAGGAGTTTATGTTCAAAATTCAGCAGATAATGCAAACGAGGCGATTCAATCAGTCGTTAATACAGGTAAACAAAATATTGAGGCGTTAGGCCATAGGGCACAACAAGATGCAGGATTTATTGAAGGTTATGCTATTGAAATTGGTGTAAATGTAGCAGGAGAAGCGATAGGATATGTGGGAAATGAGTTACAAAGAGGTGTCGCCACTGCAAATGAGGTGGTTCAAGCGGGGCTAGACTTTGCAAGCGAAACAGTGGAGCGAACAGGGGATGCAATGAGTAGTGCTGGTGAGGCAGTTAAAGGTAGAATAAATGCGATAAATCCTATGAATTGGAGTTGGGGGAAATCATGACTTCTGAAATAAAAAAAATAAAGAAAAATATGACCTATCACATTGTGACGATTGATGGAGAACACTATTTAATGGATACAGGGGCACCTTTTTGGAAAGGGCTGTTTCCATATAGTTTTTGGTTATTTTCCCATCCAGGCTATAAAGTAGATGATGAGAAGGTGTTAAATGAAGTTCAAGAAACCACTGATATGCGTCGGAAAACACTAAGTATTGGATTAGCTGGAGGAGGGGGGGATCATTCTCACTCCGGTGATAGAAAAATTAAACATGCAAACTTAACCAATGATAAATAGCGTGATACTTATATTTGCTTTAACTATTACACTATTGATGCGGCTTTATTACTGTAAGCGGAATAAAGAGAAAATGAATAAAATAATAACAAGAAACCAGTTAAAGTCAGAAAAACTTGTTATACGACCGAATAATTTAATATATTTTCTGAAATTTTCATTGATGTATATGTTCGTCATGGTCATGGGGGCCGTGTGTATAGCAGGATTCATTAGTATAGGAAATGTGATAATGCTACTGCTTGCAATTGTCTTCTTTCTTTTTATATTAGTCTTTAACACAGTAACAGTGATGCCAGGCCAAGCCTACGGCAAGCTTGCGAATCCGAAATAAAACAGTTAACGAATAAGTTCAACAGCTAAGCGGGCATGACATAGTAAAGAAGCTGATTTAAACAATAAGTTCTCAGGCTAGAAAATTTAAAGAGAAAAAAGGAGAAAAGAAAATGTTAGCAATCGGTTCAATTGTGTATTTAAAACAAGGAACAAGTAAACTAATGATTTTAAATAGAGGGCCAATTATTGAAGTAGAGGGCGAGCAAACATGGTTTGACTATTTCAGCGTGCGTTTACCCTCAAGGATTAGTGCCGGATCAAGTGCTGTATTTTAATCATGAAAATGTTGATGAAGTGGTGTTTGAAGGGTTTAAGGATACGGAAGAGGAACGTTTTCAAACGTTATATCAAAAGTGGCAAGAAGAAAATGGACAAAGTATAAAGCGAGGAAAAGTGACGGAGCAACTGAAGTAGACGATTGTTGTGGATCGTTTACTAATGCAGCTAACTACATAATATTTTTGCGGAAGCAGGAGCCTTAAGAGGTTTCTGTTTTTAGGTGTTATCAGTCGCAGTAGATAAAAAAAGAGAGAATTCATTGAACCTATGAAACTTCTTAACTTGCATAAAATATACCAGTGGGTATCCTTGGTGAATTGAGGATTAGGCAATAATCCCAAAGTGCGTAGGGGGATCGTATGAATTCTGACTTTTCGTGTTAGTCCAATATATAAGGGGAATTTCACTAGAAAAGTTGCTTTAAATCAACTGCCAACAGATTAACTAGCATGCTACATTTTTTTTTAGTATTTTTCATGGCTACATTTATACTGTTTATCACAGATGGTAATCTTATGTTAATTATATCCGCTACTATTTTTGGATTAGCTTTATCGGTTACTAATGCTTTATATGTAGTAGAGGAATATACTACAGTGAAATTCAAGAAAAATAATGTAAGTATACTCCTAACAGAATAATTAGAACCATGTTATTGAAGCATTTTATGAATTGTATTCTAGTAAGTGAATCGAAACGATGAACCCATGATTTGGGAGTAATACGGACACAAGATTTTACCACCCTTGCCATCTTTTTTACCAATGAACGCCAAGAGATTTACCACACATCGCCAGTACATTTACCAATGAAGTACAAGATAATTGAACTAGCGCTACTCGTTCAACAAACGCCTTCATTTTTCTCGAACTATTCACTAAGGTAATTTTTGTCTATTTCTAGTCTATAAATGATACAATTTACATAGATCAATTATTATTGTTTCAGAAAAGGAGATATATACTTGGAAAGTTTATTGCAAAAAATTAATTTATTAGATTTAGTGTCTGATATAACTGAATATAATAATTTTGCCGTGTCTGAAATTAACGATCATGTTTTAAGAATTGCTGTGATTGATGGAGACTTTCATTGGCATGCACATGACACAGACGAATTATTTATGGTACTCGAAGGAGAGCTCTTAATTGACTTAGGAAATGATAAAACAATTACATTACTACCTGGTGAAGTTTTCAATGTTCCAGCACATATGCAACATAGAACACGATCTAATGGTAGAACTGTAAACCTCTGTTTTGAGAAAAAAGACAACGATATAAATGGATCTTCTTGAGTACCAATGTTATTGGGGTTTTTTTCAATGTACAGTTTCGGTCAAATCCACCATATGAGTGAGTTGTTTTTTCATCATTCTTCTTCCATTAAGGTGTGCACGTTCAATAAGAAGAACGGAATCCTTTGTAGAAGGATTCTTTCAATATTCGATACTAATTATATACGATTTATAGTCTTAAACTGCTAAAGATACATTATTTAATTCCATTTACTAATTATCAAAGAAGACAAACTGGTAAACAGCCTGTCATACTGTGGTAAGAACTATGTCAAAGGCGGCACATTTCGTTGGCTGTAATCACTGTATAACCAAAATGGTGAAATAGGTTACTTTGATTATTCAGCTTGTTTCTACCCTGCTGGAAAAGTGGAGGATCAAGTATCATGAAAATATTGAGGAAATCTATTTTGAAGGGTATATAGATGAACAAGAAGAGTTATTCCAGGAGTAGTTTGAAGAAAAAATAAAGAATGTCAAATACCCAAAATTGAAGTAGAAAACTCGTAATTTTTATAATAGCTTAGTGTTCATAGAGACCGAGCTAATGTACAGATTTGAGGATATTATATCGCAGCTTACTTATTACCGTGAGGGGACAAAATATCTCATCTATTGGACAATGGTTTTGTTCACAACACAAAATTTATTAGAAACATGTGGAAATTGAAAGGAGGAGAGATTTTTTTTTGAACAAAATCATTTTACTTAGGTTCATTCAATATCCGATACTGTTTTTAATTTTTAATTTTTAATATTTATCTCTTTTTTCTATTCTTTTATTTGGTAGACGTTTTAAAAGAAGGGTTTAATTGGTTCGTACTATTTTTCTTCTCACCTATAATTATAATTTTGTTAACCATCTATTATTTTATGATGAAATGGATTGTAAAGAACGAAATACATTTTTCTGGCTCACATATAGTAACTGGTCTAAATATGTCAATGATTTTTCTTACTCTTCACTCTCCAATTATTATTTTTTTTGAACTGTTAGCAGAGCGAGAATTCATAGATTTGTGGTGGATTGTGATTCTTATTGTGATTATTTACTTAATGTTACCATTTAGATGGGGTTTCGTTGTTTATCTAAGGAGAAAGTATTATTCGAATAGAAGTTATTCAGATTTGGATTCATATGGAAAGTGAAGGGGTCATGAAAGGCTATTTTCTTACTTTCTAAATTCCTTATTTCTGTCAACAGCAACAACCTTTGCGAAAAGAGCCTTAAAAAAAGATGTAAGTTAAATAACAGCAGTTCACCTACTGTTAATACATATCTAATGCATTTTATAAAAAAATTTCACATCACATCCATAAAGCCTAATAAACTCAATATCTATTAAACTGTTTAGTGCAAACTAAATATGTAGGGGACAAGAAGGTGTTGAAATTAGAAATGATTGTAGAATTTCATCAATTATAGAAATTAGATTAATTGCATGACAACGCAATCTATCAAGAACTACAGTTTACGATTATCTAGAAAAAGATTTTGAAGATATATATACGAAACTAGCAACAAATTCATGCAGAGTAGCGAAAAAACTTTATACCTTATATTCAATTAGCCTTAGATACTTGTATTATACAGGCCTTATTGGTGCCATGTAGTAAAACATTTGACAAGAATTCCAAATCATGAGACTACAATACTTCCTGATATTTCGAGAATAGAGACTTAAAAGATAATTTTCTTGAAGCATAGGAACCTAAAGAATGAATGTCTTACTCATAAATAAATTTAAGAAAAAACATTATCGTCTAGAAATCCGTAGAATAAAAGTAAGCGTCAAATAATCCCCACCTTCCACGGAAGATGAGGATATTTGACGCTTACTAAGATACTAAAAAAAGTGCTCACCCCTCGCAACGAAGCGAAAAGGCAAGCACTTTTTTATTTTATGAATCTATACTTTATTTATTTAGCAGACTCAGGTACTGCCAGTCCAAGATTTGCTGCAACGCCAGATCCTAGTTCTGGGTCGACTTTATAGAAAAGAGCAATTTGACGAAGTTTAATTTCATCTCTTTCGACATCACGCATGTGATCAGCGAAGTTTTGAATTAAACGAGCGCGTTCTCCTTCGTCCATTAAACGGAATAGGTCTCCGGGTTGTGTAAAGTGATCTTCACTATCATAAGCAACACTATCAGCGAAGCCTTTTACTTCAAACGGATTCATTTTATTTTCAGGTGTTTCTCTTGGTCCGTCAAAACTATTAGGCTCATAGTTTACTGATTTACCGCCATTACCATCAAAACGCATTTGTCCGTCTCGTTGGTAGTTATGAACCTCTGCTTTTGAACGATTGATTGGTAGTTCTTGATGATTCGTACCAACACGGTAACGGTGTGCATCAGCATAAGCAAAAAGACGACCTTGAAGCATCTTATCAGGAGAAGCTTCAATACCAGGTACAAAGTTTCCTGGAGTAAACGCAGCTTGCTCTACTTCAGCAAAATAGTTCTCTGGGTTACGATCAAGCACCATACGGCCAACTTCAATTAAAGGATAGTCTTTTTGAGACCAAACCTTTGTTACGTCAAATGTGTCAAAACGATAGGTATTCACATCTTCTTCCGGCATGATCTGAACTTTTAGTGTCCATGCTGGGAAGTTACCATCTTCAATGGCGTTAAATAGATCTTCTAAGTGATAATCAGTGTTTTCCCCAGCTAGTTTTGCAGCTAGATCTACATCAAGATTTTTGACTCCTTGTTCTGTTCTAAAGTGGTATTTAACGAAAACGGACTCCCCTTGAGCATTCGTCCACTTGTATGTGTGGCTGCCATAACCATGCATATGGCGCAATGTTGCCGGAATTCCACGGTCAGAGTGTAAGATCGTAATTTGGTGTAATGATTCTGGTGATAAAGACCAGAAATCCCAAACAGCATTAACATCTTTTCGATGTGTTTGCGGATGACGTTTTTGTGTGTGAATAAAATCAGGGAACTTAATCGCATCACGAATAAAGAAGACCGGCGTATTGTTTCCAACTAGATCATAGTTACCTTCTTCTGTGTAGAATTTAACCGCAAATCCGCGTGGATCACGTACTGTATCTGCAGAACCTAGCTCTCCTGCAACAGTAGACATACGAATAAACATTGGTGTACTTTTTCCAACTTCAGATAAAAAAGCAGCTTTTGTATACTTGGATAAGTCGTTTGTTACTTCAAAGTGTCCGTGTGCACCAGCACCTTTAGCATGAACAACACGCTCCGGAATTCTTTCACGATTGAAATGGGCAAGCTTTTCTAATAAATTTACATCCTGAATTAGTGTGGGTCCGCGGTGACCTGCTGTAATTGAATTTTGATTATCTCCAACAGGAGTACCAGACGCAGTAGTTAAGTAGTTATTATTATTACTCATTATGAAAAACATCTCCTTTAGTAACATTAAATTTAATATAATACTTATTATAATATAAACTTTGTAAAAATCAATATTAAATTATAATAATTATAATTAAGGGGTTGAACAAGTCTATAGAAATATTTGTGAATTACTGTAATAAGTGCATTATAGCAAATTTATACTCTAATATAAAAAAAATGCTCAATGAAAATTAAAATTTTAATGAGAATAAGTTTAGATAAAATAATGAAATACTTGGTTATAATTCTCATTATATGAGATTAATCGACAATCATTAGTGTTTGATAATGATGTTTAATACTGTTTTTGTACTTTTTCGTTTTGGATAGGGACTAGTGTCTAATAATTATTAAACTGAGGGACAAAATTCTATGGTTGCTAATATCTACTATGGAAGAAGAGATTTCGCAAATGTTATTTGTCCTTTATAATAGGGGGAGGATATCATAGTTTTATAGAAGATGTTCCAAAAGGTCAGTGTTTAAACCTTTTGGAACATCTTCTAAGCGATGAGCGAAGCCGCTGCAATGTCTTAAGCCTGGTCTGAGTGGTTTTCTCAGACCAGGCGAGCAGCGTGTGTAGCCATTGCAAATACCTTTTTGAACAAACTTTTTTAGAAGGAAATTATTTTATATCATATTATTTGAGTTATATGTATAGAAGGAGGAAGATTCATTGACTGTTAATGGAGAAACCATGGTGGTTGAGGTAGACAATATAGATAGAAGAGGTGCAGGGCGAGCAGTTACTTGGCGGGAGAATGAACTTGGAAATAAGAAAAAGCTAAAACTGACTGTTCCAAAAACGCTTCCTGGTGAAACGGTGAAAGTAACTGTGGATCGTCCTGAGCGTAAAAATAGAAGAGCAATACTTGATGAGATTTTGGAAGTCAGTCCAGATAGAGTAGAAGTTCCGTGTCCTCATTTTGATAAATGTGGAGGCTGTGTCATGCAGCATTGGAATTATGATACCGGTCAGTTAGGTCACAAGACATTTCTTGTTAAACAGGCGTTGGAAGATCAAGGATTCGATCCAAATCTTGTGCTTGATACAATTGGGATGGACGAGCCATGGCGTTATCGAAACAAGATGGAATTTACGTTTGCTCCAGATGGGGCGCTTGGCTTGCATGAACAAGGCAATTTCCGAAAAGTTATTTCTTTAGATACGTGCTTAATTGCAGGGGAAGAAATGGTGGAAGCGGCAATAGCTGTAGCCGAGTGGGTGAAAGATCATCAACTAGCAGGCTATCACAAAGAATTACATGAAGGCTTACTTAGACACTTGATGGTTAGACAGTCGTTTGCAACAGGGGAAATGATGCTCGCTCTTTTTGCTACGGAAGGACCTGAAGGAGAACTGCAAAAAGCAGTGGATGATTTAGTTGCACGGATCGGTGAGAAGTTCCCTCAAGTAAAAAGTTTTTTATGGATTAAAAATACCGATTGGGCTGATCGGACACAGGCAGAAAAAATTCATCAATTAGCAGGTCGTGATTTCATATACGATGAAATGGCAGGCTACCGTTTCCGTCTTTGGTTTGATACATTTTTCCAAACGAATCCAGCACAGGCTGAAAAATTAGTAGAACTAGCTCTTGAGTTAGGGAAACCGCAAGAAACCGAAAAGATGATTGATCTATTCTGTGGAGTAGGAACGTTCTCACTGCCGTTTGCCAGCAAAGTAGGAAAGCTAGCCGGCATTGAAATTGTCGAAAGTTCGATTGAATCAGCTAAGCGTAATGCAGTAGATAATGGTATTTCGAATACAACGTTTTTAGCTAAAGATGCGAGAAATGGTATTGATGAAATAATAGAGAGCTTTGGTAAGCCTGAGCTACTTTTACTAGATCCACCTCGTTCAGGTGCGGGTGGAAAAGTCATGAGAAGAATCGGACGCTCACAACCGGAGCGTATTGTGTATGTCTCCTGTAATCCAGTAAGCTTTGCTGAGGATGTGAAAGAGCTCGAACAATTTGGTTATACCTTAAAAACTGTTCAGCCAGTAGATTTATTTCCGCATACTCTTCATGTGGAGTGTGTAGCACTATTAACTTTGTGAAGCTAAATAATGATATACCAGTGTGTTTGGAGCCTTTTTTTTAAAGGGCTCTTTTTAGCTATTGATGAATTCCTGTGAACAGAGGAGGGGATCAGCTCTATGTTCAAAAGCACCCCTCCGATAACCGTACCACATCCAAAGGGGTAAAATGGTACGACTTTATTTTAAATCAACATACATAAGGTTTATTCTAATTTCACTATCGTAGGCTCTACAATATCTTTTCTTCGATAGACGTTCAGAATAAGGCCTAAAATGGCAGCGTAAAATATATCTCCTCCATAACTGATAAACGGCAGGGAAGCACCAATAATCGGGAATATTCCCAAGCCCATTAAGATGTTCCAGCAAGCAGGAACGGTAAATAATGTAGCACCGCCGATCACTAGTAATCTTCCGAATTGATCTTTTGTTTTGAAAGCATTGGAAGCAATTCTCGAAATAAATAACAACAGTATTAAACAAAGGACAATTCCGAATGCCCAGCCAAGGGAATAGACGAGATAAGGGAAAACAAAATCTGTATGTGCTGCCGGGAGCGATTCGTTATTTATATCATTGTAAAGTCCCTTACCGAACCAACCTGCTTGTGAAAGGAGATCCCTAATCATCATATACATATATCCATCTCCATATGGATCGGTATCAGGATTTATAAAAGCTAATAGTCTAGTAAAGAAAAAAGTACCACGAGATGTAATGATCATAGTTATAACGATAATTAATCCAGCCGCTATATTTGTTGCCAACAATTTCATGGCTAACTTTTTAGGCGCATGAGAAAAAGCAAACATCGTTAAGATACATAAAAAGTAAATGATACTAAGCCAAAAGTGTGGAAGCATCATGTAGATAAGGATTGGTGTCCAAAACAGGAAAAACAGCAACATATATTTTTTCCAACTATTAAACTCTTTTATTTTATTAAAGATACCAGCCCACGCAAGGAAGAATAAAAATAGAGTGATGGTTACATCAAAGGGAAATCCCCCAATAGAAATCGACCTAGTTGCCCCATTGATCATATTACCAAATGAATAGGTATATAAAAGGAGAAGCAAGCCGGTTCCGTAGAAATATATCCACAAGTTCTTTAATTTTTGATAATCAAAGAAAAGAAAGCCAATGATTACAAGAACAGCAAGGATGAGCCAAATGGCTTGTAGTTCTATAAAATGAAAACCAGAGAAGCCCAAGCCAGGAATACCACCAACAAGCGGAAGAAAACTGATAGCGGCAATGATGATAAATAAAACGACGAGGACCCAATCCATTTTTGGTTTATGAAGACGATTTAAGTTTTCTCCAATCGTAAAGGGGTTCCCCATTTCCTGTATTGCCTGTTCATCTGCCTCCTCTTTGGATGGTTCTCTCTTTTGAAAGGATTGGCTCAGCTCTTGCAAGTGATTCGTGAGCTCTTTTTTGATCATGCTGTGAGCTTCTTTGGATTTCACTTTAGAGGTTACTTTATTTAAAAATTCTTCAAACTTGGAAGAACTCATAAAACTGCCTCCTCTAGTAAAAGTTTAAAAGATCTGCCGTGTTTTGAACTTCCTTGAGTATAAGCAGCTAATTGTTTTTTACCTTTTGCAGTTAAGGAATAGTATTTTTTTTCTTCTATCCACTTTGAAGTGAGGAGTTCTTTGTTCTCGAGTAAATGTAAGAGTGTATAAAGTTGTCCTTGATTATTTTGAAAACTTTGGTCATATTTTTGAAAAAGATGGTTGGATATCTCGTAGCCGTGATTTGCTTCCCGTTGAAGAAATTCGAATACATCTAAAAGAGTTTCCTCTTTCCAAAAATGAAGCTGTGGTTGTAGTTTATCTTCTCGTATTGCATGTTTTACTGCTTTTTTTTGCTCATCGGAAAAGGAGAGATCTTTAAAAATTGTATTTTTCATGGAACTTTTTAGTTTCGTAAATGGATCGTTCATCGGCTAAACCTCCTCTGTCATCTTGTCTTTTAATAGTTCTTTTGCACGTTTTAACCTCGTTTTTAGTGTGTTTATATTAACTGTAGTAACCTTGTTTATTTCTGCTAATGATAGTTCTTCATAGTAATGGAGAAAAACCACTTCTCTGTACTTTACAGGTAAAGCCATGACAGCATTGGACAAACAGTTTTCTTCGTCCTTAGCAATAATTTCTTCATCAATGTGTTTTGATTTGGAAGGTATATAGTCCAAAAACTTCTCGTTAAGAACTATTTTTCGATAGTGCCAGCTTTTTAGATAGTCTTTACAATGATTACTAGCAATTCGATATACCCAGGTTTTTATGGAGGACTGCTGGTTAAACTGACTTAGTTTTTCATAACTCTTTATAAATATCTCTTGTGTTAAATCCTCCGCAGTCGCTCGGTTTTTTACATATGTATATACGAGATGCAGGATACCATCGCTATATTCAGACATTAATTGAGCAATGATCTCTTCTCTGTCATCCCGACTTTCTTCTGTCACCACCAATTGCTCTAGCTCATCCATTTATGTATCACCTCTTCTTATATCTTAGACGAAGCCAACCTTCTTATGGTTTTAAATGTAAATATTTATTCATTATTTGAGTCATTCGGACAGCTTGTTTTGCTCTTTCAATAGCAAAAAGAATTACTTATACGTTTGACACAAAACAGAAAACGTATTCTGAATAATATTGTACGTACATCTATGATTGAAATAGTCTATCATATCTCTTATAATAGAGTTATTAATTAATTATTGGAGGAAAAAATATGAGTCTTGATGTTAAAAATGCGATTCAAAGTGGCAAAACAGTACTTGGTATTGAATTTGGTTCAACACGTATTAAAGCAGTTCTTATTGGTGAAGATAATACACCGATTGCATCAGGAAACCATGACTGGGAAAATAGCTTAGTAAACAACTTATGGACCTATAGCGTTGAGGATATTTGGAAGGGTTTACAAGACAGCTACAAAAAAATGGCTACAGATGTTAAACAGCAATATGGAGTCACCCTACATACAGTTGGCGCCATCGGTTTTAGTGCGATGATGCATGGCTATATGGCTTTCGATAAAGATGAGGAGCTTCTCGTTCCTTTCCGCACGTGGCGCAACAATATTACCGAACAGGCTTCAACAGAATTGACAAAACTATTTAACTACAATATTCCACAAAGATGGAGTATTGCTCACCTCTACCAAGCTATCTTGAATCAGGAAGAACATATTAAGGACATTAGCTTTCAAACAACACTAGCAGGCTATATCCAATGGAAACTAACTGGAGAAAAAGTTTTAGGTGTTGGGGAAGCATCCGGTGTATTTCCAATTGACTTGAATACGAAGAACTATAATCAAACTATGACCGATCAGTTCAATGAATTAATTGCCTCTAAGAATTTACCATGGAAACTGGAAGATATTTTGCCAGAAGTTAAGGTGGCGGGTGAAAACGCAGGTGTACTTACAGAAGAAGGAGCGAAACTTCTGGATCCTACCGGAGAGTTAGCGGCTGGTATTCCACTTTGTCCGCCAGAAGGTGATGCAGGAACTGGTATGGTTGCAACAAACAGCGTAGCCAAGCGCACTGGTAATGTTTCTGCCGGCACTTCTGCATTTGCAATGGTAGTATTGGAAAAAGATTTGTCCAAAGTCTATCCTGAAATTGATTTAGTAACTACTCCTACAGGGAATTTGGTAGCGATGGCTCACTCTAATAACTGTTCGTCAGACTTGAATGCCTGGATCGGATTATTTGAAGAATTTTCAAAAACAATGGGGATGGAAGTGGATCGTAATAAGTTATATGAAACGTTATTTAAACAAGCCCTTCAAGGAGATCCGGATGGGGGCGGCCTATTATCTTACGGTTACCTTTCCGGTGAACACATGACCCACTTTGAAGAAGGTCGTCCATTGTTTGTTCGTTCTTCAGAAAGCAATTTCAATCTAGCGAATTTCATGCGCGTTCATTTGTTTACCGCATTTGGCGCAATGAAAATAGGGATGGATATTCTAATCAAAGAAGAAAAAGTAAAACTAGATGAAATTTTAGGTCACGGTGGCATATTTAAGACAGAAGGTGTAGGGCAAGGTATCTTGGCCGGTGCTTTTAATGTTCCTGTGTCTGTGATGGAAACAGCGGGAGAAGGCGGAGCTTGGGGGATTGCCCTGCTTGGCTCATATATGATTAACAAAAAGGATAATGAAACGTTAGATGAGTTTTTAAATGAGAAAGTATTTGCAGACCAAGCTGTAAAGACTATGTCTCCAGATCCAAAAGATGTCGAAGGTTTTGAGCAATTTATGGAACGTTACAAAAAAGGGCTTGGTATTGAAAGAGCTGCAGTAGACAATCTAAAATAAATATTAAACAATTCAAAACGTGGCAGGAGGCTTCTCCTGTCACGTTTTTTTCTATACCATTGTGGAGAACACGTTTATTTAGGGGGTTCAATAGTTCGACTGGGGAACATTCTCAGGCAGAATGGCACAAGACTGGCAATAAAAATGTCGGAGAAAAAGCGAGAGTAAAGCTATCAATTATTTAAAGACGGCTATGCCGTTTTTCTCAATAGATTACAACCGGATCATAAACGTTTAAATTTTCATACACTTTCTTCATAATATCAGGGGGTACGTTAACGCAACCATTAGATCCTTCTGTTGAGTAGGCGTTGCTTGACCAGTTCGTGCGCCAACCTGCATCGTGGAATCCCTGTCCGCTGTTTGTAAAGGGGGCCCAGTAATCGACATCGGTGGCATATTCGGATTCATCTGCTGAAGTGCCTGTAAGTGTATATGGCGTGCGTTTGAAAAGGATATACCATACTCCCGGCGCTGTATCCTGCTGTGTGCTTTGTCTGCCCGTCACCACATGAGTGTCCACAACTAATTCTCCGTCTTTGTAAATCCACATACGCTGATCTTTGATAGATACTTCTGCATAAGTATCACCAATTCCGTTATTTGAAGTAGTTTCGTATCCATAACCTTCGCCTTCCCAACCATTCCCATAAATATTGGAAGGGGAAATTGATTTTTCACCAGCCTCAAAGGCTTCCTTAATCAAAGCTGCTTCTTTTTCTGCCTCGAGCGCCCAGCCGTACCCTTCACCCTTAACGGAGAGAACGGAACCTGAATGTGTTTTAAAGCTGAAATCTTTTCCTAAGTTGGAATGGGAATCATTAATTTCAGCGATTTTTTCAAATATAGTATCAGAGTCTATCAGCACATCCATATTTTCCGATAGAGAAGCATCGAGAATAAGTTCGCTGGCCTTTAATGAATAAACTTGATCCTGGATTTCATACTCCACATTGTGGTCAAGGAATTTCTGGAGTTTTTCCACCTGGTTCTGTATGATCTCACTGTCTTCCTTTACTGCCTGCAAATAAACAGGGCTCAAGTTAATCTCACTCGTATATTCATGGTTGTCGTATTCCTCTATTAGACTACTGATATCATATTGCTCCCCATCAGCGCTTTCAGAGATTATTATTTCACCATTCTCAATACTGGCCTTGGCGTCTGTGGGAGGTTGTAAAACCTGATTCATGTAGATGAGTTCTTGTTCAAGCTCCGTTTTCAATTCTTCGCTGCGGTATTTGTCCTGTATAACTGGTGTTATGGAATATGTTTTTGCTTCTGAAGAAGGAAAGAATGTCCACTGCCTTTGCAGTAAATTTTTAATCTCCGGCAAGTCGCTTTCTGAAAACGCCATTTGTGTCTCTTTTCCTGTAACGATTTCTTCTCCAATATAGACATTATTAGTTAATACAGATGCTTGTAATTTTTCAAGGGCGCGATCAGCTGTCAGGCCCCTGACTTCAATGTCATTAATCGTAATATTCGAGTTAAAATGTGTCTTCTGATAAAAAAACAGTGCCGCAAAAATAACTGCAATGACAATAATCGCAATCAAAATAATCATTTTCCAATTTTTAAACCAGCTGAATCGTTTCTTCGATGAACTATTATTCTCTGCCTGTTTAAACACCTGCTCCAAATAAATTCCCCCAAAATCTTCGTCCTCTTATTGGACTTTAAATTTTTCCTCAATTTACAATTTTTCCTAAATACTATTTACTTTGATTATAATATATTCCTGTAATTTTACAATATACAAAAATGTATTTTCGAAGTTAAGGGTGTCACACATCACCTTGGTTAGTTAGAAAGCCTTGTATCAACTTGGAGTTGATACAAGGCTTTCTTTAATCAAAATACAATTATATATCTTCCTTAGCATTTTCATTGGTTAGTTTATCATTTGTTTTCTTTTTTCTTCCTAGTTATTATCTGTCCAATTCCCAACTCTCTTGCTTCCTTATGTAAAGATTTAAGCAAACTAATTACCATTAGCCCTATAATAACAGAAAATGGAAGAGCTGCAATGATCATAGTGTTTTGAAGAGCTTGCAATCCACCAGAATAAAGTAGAGCAAGAGCAGTAATGGAAAGAAATATTCCCCAAATTACCTTAATTTGATTACTTGGATTTTGCGATCCGTTAGTTGTCATCATACCTATAACGAATGTACCAGAGTCTGCGGATGTGACAAAGAACGTAACAATAATAAGAATGGCTAAAATGGATAATGCCATGCTAAATGGATAACTTTCTAAAACTCCGAAAAGCGATTCTTCGGGTAATAACGAAGATATTGAAAGCAATCCAGACATTTCTGCTGTAATTGCTGCACCTCCGAATGTTGTAAACCATAGGAAACCAATAAGTGATGGAACTAGTAGAACATATATAACAAATTCGCGGATTGTTCTTCCCTTGGATATTCTGGCGATAAAAATACCTACAAATGGAGACCAAGCAATCCACCATGCCCAATAGAAGATTGTCCAATCATTAATCCAGTTTCGAGCCTCTACGTTAAATGGGGCAATTCGAAAACTCATATTAATGAAATTTTGCATGTAAGCCCCTATAGTATCAATAAATAAATTTAAAGTGAAAAGTGTTGATCCAAATACAAATACAATTAAGAAAAGGAAGGCGGAAAGTCCCATATTTAAATTACTTAGGATCTTAATGCCTTTGCTTAAACCAGTTAATGCAGATATCATAAATAAGGCTGTAACAATAAGGACGATTACAGTTTGAGTTGTCATATTAATTGGTATTCCAAATAAGTAAAATAGTCCTCCATTTATTTGCATTGCACCAAAACCTAGTGTTGTTGCAACCCCGATAACAGTTGAAATAACAGCTATGACATCAATAACATTACCAATTGGTCCATCTGCATGCTTGCCAATCAATGGTCTTAATGTTCTGCTAATTAAGACGCGTTCACCTTTTCTAAAGGTAAAGTAAGCAATAGATAAGGCAACGCACCCATAGACTGCCCATGCATGTATACCCCAGTGAAAAAATGTAAACCTCATTGCATCCTTTATGCCTTGATGAGTGCCAATTTCTCCTGTAGGTGAACTTACTGCGTAGTGACTAATGGGTTCGGCTGTACCATAGAAAATTAAACCAATACCAACACCTGCACTAAAAAGCATTGCGAGCCATGTTGGTCGCGAAAATTCAGGCTTGTCCTCTTGTTTTCCAAGTTTTATTCGACCGACTGGACTCACTAATAAATAAAAACATACGAATACAAATACGGATACTATTCCTAAGTAATACCAACCGAATGAACTGGTAATAAAACCTCGTGTGTTTCTAGTGATACTTTCTAACGAATCAGGCATTGTTATTCCCATTAGAACAATACCTGCCACTATCAATAATGATGCGTAAAAAACAACTGAAGCATTCTTCATATTAAAAAAAACAACTCCCATTTTTGATTTGTTCGAAGTGGGCTTTACTTCGATTGGAGAAACATATAAAAATGTAAAACCCATATTAAAAAGAACTAATTTTTTTAAGAAATTTACTAACCCTTAAAATTAGTTAACTACACTAACACCAAATATAAATTTTTAGGAAAACCATCAATCTCTCTAATAACTTATCCACCTTTGCAACAGTCTATCTGTGAGAAAATTTGGTGCGAGATAAATGAAGGAATATAGTAGAGAGGTAATTAAGAATTTAAATAAAAGGGGGCTTTTATAGTGTAAACGAATAAAGTCCTATTAGCACATGTGAAATTCGGGCTCTATTCGAGTTTTAGACTTACTAGTCCTTATTAGAGTATGTGAACACTATTATATCTTAATAATATTCGGTTTATGTCGTATATTGTAGAAATATGGGAAATTGTACTTTTAAGACCAAACGTTAATAGAAAAATATAAGAGAACTTGTTTAGAGTGGGGATAAGTGGAAGTGTATAACTAAATATATAGTACCCATCAATACATTTAATCTAAACATAGGGGGATAATTAGATAAATTGAATTATTAATTGATAAGGAGGATGAATGTGATACAAATAATGCAATGGCTAATGTTTCTAACTCCTGTTGCAACACTGGTGCTAATTGGAGATAAAACTCTAAGAAGATTTCTTCCAGTGGCATTGTTTGTTACTGTAGTCAACACTCTTATTTACCAAGCTGCATATCATTATAATTGGTGGAGAGAACCTGGGCTGTTTGAATGGGATAAAGTTGCAAATATTCCTTGGGTATATAGTGCATATTTAGTAGCAACATTATGGATTTTTAAGTTAACCTACGGAAAATTTACTATTTATTTAATAACAAACCTAATATTGGATGGTGTATACATATATTTATGGTATCCAATCCAACAAAAACTTGGATTAGCTTCAGGCGAAATGTCACCAGATATTACTTATTTAATTATGATCGGAGTAGCCCTTTTAATATATGGTTTTCAGATTTGGTATGAAAAAGATTTACAAAGTAATAAAGATGCTAACTAAAACTTTTATAATTTTTTTCTGGAACTGGCGGGTGGCGATGCTTTAATAATCGGAGCATTGCTTTTTTGTTTCACTAACTAATCAAGCGCGTTGCCAAGATTGTTTCCAGAGTATGCAAGGAGATGTATAAAATAACACTTAGGGAATGTTTAAAAAGGTAAAAAAACTACCTTTTTGAACATTCTCTTATAGCATTTTATCGGTAATCCACTAAGTATATAAATTCTTTTTAAGTCAACTGCTGTTCCGAAAACTCTCTATAGAGATCATGTGATTGAACGAGCTCTCGGTGAGTACCAATTCCGGTTATTTGGCCTTTTTCAATAAAAATGATTTTATCAGCGTTTACGATGGTCGATAACCGGTGAGCGATGACAAAGGTCGTTCTGCCTTCCATTAAACGAGCCAAAGCTTGTTGAACGATTCCTTCCGATTGGCTATCAAGACTCGCAGTTGCTTCATCCATCATTAAAATCTTGGGATCTCTCAGAAATGCACGGGCGATAGCAATACGTTGCCTTTGACCGCCGGATACTTTCACGCCACGTTCTCCAACCTCCGTATCGAGATCTTTTGGAAACTCTTTAATAAACTCTGCAGCATAGGCCATTTTCGCCACTTCCCATAGACGCTCGTCGGTAATATCTTGTCGATCTTCTAACCCGTAGCAAAGATTTTCACGGATCGTACCTGCCATCATCGGACTATCTTGTGAAACATACCCGATTTGACTTCTCCAGGAACTCATGGACAACTCTTTAATAGGTGTGGTTCCAATTATAATGTCACCTGAAATTGGGACGTAAAAGCGCTCCAGCAGTCCGAACATCGTCGTTTTACCGCCACCGCTTGGACCTGCAAAAGCAACCATCATTCCCGGCTGCACGTCAAAGGAAACGTCTTTAATGACAGCTTCCTCTTCACTGTAGGAGAAGGATACATTCCTAACATAGATGGCTTGATTGGCGATATCTATGTCTTTTCCTTCTTGGCCGTCCTCTACGTTAATTTTTAATATATCAATAATTCGTTCCGTGGCACCCTTTGCTTTTTGTAATTGGGTAAAAAACATGGTGAACGATGTAATCGGGAAGATGATTTGGAAG
Source organism: Salipaludibacillus neizhouensis (assembly GCF_002886185.1). Lineage (GTDB taxonomy): Bacteria > Bacillota > Bacilli > Bacillales > Salisediminibacteriaceae > Salipaludibacillus > Salipaludibacillus neizhouensis. The sequence goes on along the minus strand of NZ_KZ614146.1, from coordinate 3,227,986 downwards.
AGATAGAGTAAAAAAGCAACAAGCGAGCCAGTGGTCATGGTGCCCTCTGCTACTCGAATTCCTCCGTATCCGATAATGATGACAATAACGACCATGACGACGAGATACATCAGTGGGGCAACGAGGGCAAAAATGAGCCCTTCTCTTAATCCATAGGAGAAAAGCTTATCAATTCTAGATAGCCCTTTCTTTTCCTCTGTGCTTTCTGCATTGGAGGCTTTCATTAAACGAATTTCACTAAGTGTTTGCTGTACACTGCCTGTAAAACTTGCTGTTTCATCTTGCAGACCACGCGATATTTTTGACATTTTGCTTCCAAGTGGAACCATAAAAAGGACAGTGATTGGAACAGCAATTAACATTAATAAAGTCATTTTCCAATCCATAAACAGCAAAATCGTCACAGCACCAATAATGGTAATAACGCCACCGATAAACTGAGGGAAGTGTTGGGAGATTAGGTCTTTTACAATTCCTGTGTCATTGACAACACGACTAACCGTTTCTCCACTTTTATTTTTGTCATAATAATTGACCGGTAAGCGTAAAAGTTTGAACCACATTTTTTCTCTGAGGTTGGCGACTATTTTTTGCCCGACAAATGCCAGGGCATACATGGATAATCCATCGATGACTGCTTGCAAAATAAAAACGATAATGATGATCCCAATTAGAAAAGTATTTAATGATTCCATTGAAAATCCGTCGACCATTTCTCTTGTGAGCAGTGGGATGGAAAGCCCTACTAGTGTGGTAACGAGACTTCCAACTAACCCTAGAGTCAATGCGATTTTAGGTATTTTGGTAGATAGTATAAGAGAGAGAAAAGGTTTTAGTGTCTTTGGTTGTTCCTTTATCATTCTAATAAACACCTTCTTTTTCTATGAATTTTGATTTTAAAATGCAAGGGTATGTATCATTTCGTTTATTAAAGCATAGCCTCCTTATATCGAAGAGTACGATTCTATGTCACTAAAGTTTCAAGATATTGCCTTAACCATTATACAACGAATTCATATAGGGATTCACAGTAATTGGTAATTCTTTCATTATGGAGGAACTTTTTAAACCGAGTGATTTTTTCCTACTCTATATTTTACAAAAGCTATAAAACTCCATTTTTTCCCTTGTTTTAGTTTTTATCGAGTTGGGAATCTAGTAGTTTAGGTTTAGATTTTATTGGGAGGTAAATGATGGAGAAAAAACGTGCAACAAAAAAGAGAAGTAAAAAGCAATCTTTTCTTATGAGAGCTATTATAATATTTTTGCTATTTTTCCTTGTAACCGGGGTAGTTGGTAGCATCCATGTTTATAGCCTGGTTCAGAGTGCTCCGTCTATTGATGATGATACCTTTATATATTCGAACTCGTCTACATTATATGATCATACAGGTGAAGAAATGGTCACTTTAGATAATGGAGAAGACCGTCAATCTACTCAGATTGAACATATTCCGCAACATGTTCGAGATGCATTCATTGCCATCGAAGATACTCGTTTTTATGAGCATTCAGGTCTTGATGCAAAAAGGATTGGGGGAGCTATTTTATCAAATATTACGGATGGTTTTGGCTCTGAAGGAGGGAGTACGATAACGCAACAGGTAGTTAAGAACTCTCTTTTAACCTCGGAGAAATCAATAGAAAGAAAGGTTCAAGAAGCCTATCTGGCTCTTGAAGTAGAGAAAAAATATACGAAAGATGAAATTCTGGAGTTTTATTTAAACAAAATTTACTTTGGTAATGGTGCTCACGGAATTGTAAGTGCAGCTGATGCTTACTTCGGGAAAACTCTGGAGGAGTTAACGATTGAAGAAGCAGCTTTATTAGCAGGCCTTCCTCAACGGCCTTCTGGCTATGATCCATTTCAACATCCTGAACTAGGAGAAGAGCGCCGTAATACGGTGTTATTTGTGATGAAGGATCAAGGTTTTATCACAGACGAAGAGTATGAGGAGGCAAAAAGTGTCTCGATAGAAGATATGATCGAAGGAAATAGAAGTAATTACGAGATTTCAGATGCATTTATGGACCTCGTTTATAAAGAGCTTGAGAGCATGGAAGAGATAGATGCCTCCATGATTTACAATGGTGGTCTGGAAATTTATACGACTTATGACAAAACCGCGCAAGAACATGTGGAGAAAGTGTTGAATTCGGATGAATATATCTCGTATCCTGATGAGCGTTTTCAAGCAGGATTAACCCTTATTGATAATCAAACAGGTGAAATTAAAGCAGTAGGAGGCGGGCGGAATCAAGAGTCCGGGAAGAGTCGATCCAACTATGCAACAAATATTCAACGGTCTCCAGGTTCAACAATTAAACCGATACTAAGTTATGGTCCGGCAATTGAGTACTTAAACTGGTCAACCTATCAACAAATAGAAGATGAAGAAATGACTTATACGGATTCTGATCAGGTGATAACTAATTATAATGGGAATTATCACGGGATTGTATCCATGCGTGAAGCATTAACACGATCATGGAATATACCAGCCGTTAAAACTTTTCAGGAAGTGGGGAGTGAACGGGCAAGTGAATTTGCCTCCAATGTTGGTTTATCGATGGAAGGACCTCTCTATGAATCCTATGCACTTGGATCTCTTAAGGAAGGAATTTCTCCGTTAGAGCTTGCTGGTGCTTACGCTGCATTTGGAAATGAGGGAATGTATAATGAGCCTCATGTGATTAAAAAAGTAGTATTTCCTGATGGGAAAGAGATTAATATGCAGCCTGAACCGGTGCAGGCAATGAGTGATGCCACCTCATATATGGTAACCGATATGCTGCAATCCGTCGTAGAAGAAGGAACTGGTCGTCTGGCAAATATTGAAGGCGTAGCAGTTGCGGGAAAAACAGGCACGACAAACTTTAATGAAGAAACAAAACAAAAATACACTATTTCAGATGGCGTACCTGACGTTTGGTTTGCTGGTTATACCTCAAATTATACTGTTGCTGTATGGACAGGATACCCACAAGTGAGTGATGAAAACTATATAAAAACAGATGAGGATAAGCAAATTGCGCGACTTATATTTAAAGAAGTAATGACAGAAATGGTAGATGAAGAGACTCATGATTTCGTGAAGCCCGATTCTGTGGAAGAGATAACCATTGATACGTCAACTGGTGAAAGAGCAACTGGCAGTTCAGACAAGGATGATATTGTAACAGAATTATTTGTTTCTGGAACAACCGTTGAAGATGCATACAGCCTTGTTGAAGAAGAGCTGGAGAAGAAGCAATCAGAACCTAAAGATGAGGTACCGGAATCAAACGACAGCAATCAAATAGAGGATGATAACTCTGTGGATCAAGACGTAGAAGAGAACTCTGAGCCAGAACCGGAGCAGTCAGAAAGGAATGAAGAGGGAGAAGGTTCGGAATCAGACCAGCCAGAAGGCAACGTGGAAGATGAAGAAGCAAAGCCTGAACAGACGGAAGAAAGTGAAAATTTAGAAGAAGCGGAGCCAGAACAGACAGAAGAAAATAAACCAGAGGCAGAACCTGAGGGGTCTAAAGAAGAGAATAGCGTAGGTGAAGCGGAGCAAGAGAAAACAGAGGGAAATGAAGAAATAGAGTCTGAGCCGAAGCCCGAAGCAACAGAAGAAAATGAGACAGAAACAGAGTCGGAGAAGCAGACGGAAGAAAATGAAAGTGTAAAAGAAGCAGAGCAAGAGCAGCTAAACGAAGTAGAAGCGGAGCCAGAACAGACAGAAGTAAATCAGGCGGAATCAGAACCTGAGCAGACAGAAGGGAATGAAAGTGCAAATAAAACGGAGCAAGAGCAGACAAATTCAGAAGTAGAATCAAATAGTGCGGAAGAAAAAAATACAACAGAAGAAGAAGCAGATCCGGAACAAGATGATACGAATACCAGCAGTACAACAGGTGAAGAAGAAGCTTTGAACCAAGAAGATACTAACGAAGATTAAAAGAAGAAGAAGTCTTTTATTAGAGGAGAGACTTCTTCCTTCGACCAGAGGTAACATACGCTACAGGCGGACTAATTTTATCAAACACAAATATTCTTTTATTTCATTACTTTGGACATTGTCATACCATCACCGAGTGGAATAAGCAGTGACTCTAATTGAGGATGATTGGCCACTGTCTCATTGAATTTCTTCATAAATTCAGTATAACGTTTAGGTTTTGCGTCCTGGTCTGCGACACTGCCACCAGCCAGTACATTATCACAAACTATTAGAGCACCAGGTTCCGCTAATTTAATGCAGTAATTGAGATAGTTTTCATAATTCTCTTTGTCAGCATCAATAAAGAAAAAATCAAATTGCTTATCGTCGCTCACCAGTTTTTCAAGGCTGTCTAAGGCTGGGCCAGTAATATAATGTACTTGATCTGCAAAGCCTGCCTTAGACAGATTGTTATTTGCTAGCTTTGAGTAGCTCTCTTCTAATTCAAGAGAAGTTAATTGTCCCTCTTTCCCGAATCCTCTAGCAATAGAAATGCCACTGTAACCCCCAAGGGCCCCTATTTCCAGTACATTTTTAGCTTTTGAAATCGATATAAGCATCGTTAAAAGTTTTCCTGACGATGGAGATACTGATATAGGAGGCATTTCGTTTTCTTTGATAGACGAGATGACCTCTTCTAATAGAGCATCTTCTTTATTAAAAACTGAATCGATATACCTGTTAATTTGTTTCATCGGAATCAATCCCTTTCTCATTTTTTTCTTTATTTTCTGATGAAGAATTTTCCGTGTTTTCATCTTTTTTAACAGGTGTTTCCGATTCTTCACTTTCATCCATTCCGAATAATTGAATGAATTCGTTGATGACCATATCCATTGCTTTTAATTCACCAATAAGAAGTTGATTAATAGATTGAAACTCTGGTTCTTCTAACTGCTGCTTAATCGTGGACCGTTTAAGATTCATCATTTCTAAAAAGGCGATTGCTCTCCCTCGCCGAAAGGTTTTTGGACCACGATGATGAGAACGATGGTCTTTTCCTTTATGACCACCACCTCGGTGATGGTCCTTTTTTCTTAAGATCGTTTAAATCTTCCTTTTTCATCGTATAGATCTCCCTTTATTGTATCCACTTGTATACAGTTGATATCGTTTTGATTGTATACAATTTGTCAATTTAACCCACTAAGGTTTTAGAAGCAAGCGATTGAATCGAAACTTGAGTAACTATTTCGCTGAAGTCCTAAATAAATGCGAGATACAGAAAAATAAAGGATCCACCTCCATTACAAGGCGAATCCTTTATTTTTAGTTTAGGAGAAATTACTCCCAAATCTCGTTAGCGACATCTACAATATATTTGAGTTTTGCCCATTGCTCATCTTCCGTAAGTTTGTTGCCGTGGTGAGTGGACGCAAATCCGCATTGCGGACTTATGCATAATTGCTCCAAAGGTACATAGTTCGTTGCTTCTTGAACGCGAGCTTTAATAGTTTCCTTATCTTCTAGTTCACCAAACTTTGATGTGAATATACCAAGTACAACTTGCGCTCCTCCATTAGGAATGTACTCCAAAGGTTTGAAATCCCCTGAACGATCATCGTCATATTCAAGGAAAAAGCCATCTACATTTTCTTTCGCAAACAATGTAGGAGCTATTTTGTCATATGCCCCTTCAAAGGCCCATGTAGAGCGATAGTTTCCACGGCAAAGGTGGGTAGTCACCGTTAAATCTTCTGGTTTATCTTCAAGAACACTGTTTACAACATGGAGTGCTAGATCAATTAATTTTTCTCTAGTTAAATTACTAGAACTGAATGGTAGTGTAGGTGCACACAGTCCAGCAATATATACATCATCTAATTGTATGTAGCGACACCCAGCGTCGTAAAATGCTTTAATCGCATCTCGGTAAGCTTGGATAATATCGTTTGTGAATTCCTCCAGGTCTGGATAAAACTCGGGATTCTGAATTCCAGCATTAAATAGTTGGTTTGGACTCGGAATCGTTTGTTTTGCTACAGCTTTGTCGCCAACAATTTCTTTAAATTCAATGAAATCTTCGATGAATGGATGATTAGGATTAAAGGAAATTTTTCCGTTACAACGGATGTCATATCTTTCTGTTTCAATCCCATCAAATTTATAACCGTGTTCAGGAACATAGCCTTCAATTCCATTTAAATGCTCTAGGAAATCAGTGTGCCAGAATCTTCGTCTGAATTCACCGTCTGTGACAGCTTGAAGTCCGACTTCAATTTGTTTGTCAACAATGTGTTTGATTTCCTGAGTCTCTACTTCTCTCAATTGTCCAGCTGAAATGTTACCTTCTTTAAAATCTTTTCTTGCCTGATGCAAAACTTCCGGGCGAAGTAAACTCCCTACATGATCTGCTCTAAAAGGAGCCTTAGTAATAGTACTTGTCATAAATAATCCCTTCTTTCTGTAAAATTAAAAAAACCCACTTCAATGAAGAAGAGGGGGGAATAACCGCCATTCTCTTCTTATCTTCAAGCAAATAGCTCTGGAATTAGCACAGTACTTGAGAAAAGTCTGTTGCCGAAGTTTCAAAGGGCCAGTCCCTCCACCTCTCTTGATAAGAATGATTCAAATATTCAATTAAATTTAAAGATACAGTCTTTTTGCTAGTATGTCAAGTAACCAAGGGGACGGTTCTCTGCTTCATTTCTCCGCGAGAAATGAAGCAGAGAACCGTCCCTACGATTGCCCTTGAGGGGTTTTAATCTTTTGATGTAGTGTCTTGACCATATTAGTGAGATCTCGTTTTTTATATTCGCCCAAACAGGCAATTTGAATCCAGTTTCGTTGTTTTAAATAGTCACTTTCAAAATGAACGAAGATTCCCTGCATCTCAAGGTACTTTCCTATTTCAGTCGACGAATAATCAGAGGATAAGGGAATGGTTATTATAAATGGAGAAGAGTTCTCAGCATTTAATAAAACAGAGATTCCTGCTTCAGCTAGTGAGGCGCTAACTAACGAGATATCAGCAGCAATTTTATCGTATCTATTATTACTCTCATATTGTTTTAAAGCTTCCTTTAAGGCGCACATTAAATTAGAAGTATGAGAATATGGGACACTATTTTGCATTTGATACATCCCTAAATCAAGGTATCGCGGTAATCGGTTAGAAGGGGGTATATTTTCTTGATGAAAAACAAAAGATAAGCCTGTATAGGAGCCTATTGCCTTGCCACTAACACCGGAGGCCAGATAAACACCTTGCAGATCCAGCGGAAGGGCTCCTAAAGAACTTATACAGTCTAAACAGAGATGAACTTGATAACGTTCACATATTTCTTTGATTTTTTCAACCGAATTCAGCATTCCAGTCGATGTTTCACTGTGAACCATCCATAGCCAGGAAATATCTCCTTTTTCTATTTTTGATATAATTTCAGCATCAGAAAAAGGAGTTCCCCAGGATTTGTCTATGACTTCAAAAGATAGATTTGCCCGTAAAGCATGATCTTTTATACGTTGACCAAACTCTCCATTTAGGAGAATTAATCCCTTTCCTTGATGCAATGAAAGCTGAGCAGCAATGACATCATTAGCTAATGTACCCGTGCCGACAAGAATCTCCATATAATTAGCAGATGTCATGGAAAGAAGAGATTGTTTCACACTATCCATCAAAAGTTGAAACTGATTGGAACGGTGTGGAATCGGAGCGGATGCAAGGGCTTTTTGAACAAATTGATGGACGGGAACTGGACCTGGAAGGAAACTGATTGGCTTAGATGCAACCTTACCGGCAGTCGATTCATTAAACGTTTCTTTGGTTAGATACATAGGCTGATAGAATGCCCCTTCACTGCCAACTAAATCACCAAACGGTTGAAATCCTAGCTGTTTATATAATTTTAATTGTCGCGTTGTTGCTGATATCAGCCCTAAATCATAGCCTTTTTGAATGCAATACCTTGCCAATATCTGGGACAAACCTCTAAATACACGTCCTATTCTATATTCTATTTCTACGGTTAATAACCTTATCTCACAATAATGATCATATCCTTTAGGAAGTAGCTCTTCTAAATTTTCAAGTTTATTTTCCAATGAAAGAGGTCGGTTGTCCCTGATTGCCAACATCCCGATTACAAGGTCATCCTTACAACAAATAAGGTATGTATTTTCTTCATGAAATTTGTCGACGAGTATTTTAGACTGGTTCGTCTCGTGTTGAGGAATTTCGTCTACAAAAGTTTTATAATTTAAATGATGGATTTGGTCAAACTCACTTTGTTGGGATGCAATGTTAAAAGTATAGCTCATAATGATTTCTCCTTTTCATGTATTATTTCAGTAATATTTTCGCGGTGAGCATAAAAAACGATTCCGATATTGAGAAAAAGTATCCAAAAAATATAACTATTTTGATAGAGTAAATACGAAAGAAAAGGCGAAAATAGAAATGAGATGAGACCGGTGAAGCTAAAACTTTTCAAAAAAATGAAGAGGACTACAAAAATAATAACAATCATGAGAAGTAATAGAACGTTAAAGGCAGCTAAACCACCGACAAGGCTTGAAATTCCTTTACCGCCTCGAAAACGGTACAAAATGGGCCATATGTGTCCCGAAATGACACATATTAAAGCGAATAATTGAAATACTTCGTCATATCCGAGCAAAATAGCCCCACCAACAACAAGAGCTCCTTTGATAGCATCCCCGATAAATGTCACTATAAATCCCATTTTTCCTAAAACTCGACCTGCGTTTCGGGCTCCGATATTTCCACTGCCATGGTTAAGTAGGTTTACTCCAGAAAAATAAGCGACTAGATTTCCTGTCATAAAACATCCTATTAAATAGGAGCAAAGTAAAAACAAGAGGACACTCATACAAATTTTACCTTTCTTTTTTTTGTTTTTATCATAACACGAGGGGGCGGTTCTCTGCTTCATTTCTCAAGAAGAAATGAAGCAGAGAACCGTCCCTATGATCGCAAAAATCTAAATTGACATATAAAAAGCGCTGACATAGACTTAACGATAAGATTGTTAATATTCTAAAAATTATATATGTTCTATGAGATAGGAGGGGGATTGGCTGTTTTATTCATTACGAAGTCGGTTATTTCTCATTTTCACTTGTATTTTAACGGTGCCATTTATTATATTATCCTTTATTATTCCAAGCTGGTTTACAGTTTTCATTAAAGAACAGACTCAGGAACTAACGGTAGAATCGATGGATCAGTATTCGCTATACATTAATTCAATCACTACACAGGCACAAGATCTGGGGAAGCAGGTACTTGTAAATCAAGCGACTCAAGATTGGTTGAAGTTCGAGCAAGGAGATGTTGATACATCAAGTAAAGAAGGTTTATTAAAGAAGAATGATCTTAGAAACTTGCTAACTTCGATGATGGTAAATAATTCGAATGATATGTCGATTTCAGTATTTCTTTATGATGGTACTGGAACCTGGGGAGATAATCCTGTGTTACAGGATGTAGATTGGTTTAAAGAATTTACCCAAAATGAACAACGATATATAAAGTCCCATATAGATCCTTACCAGAAATTTAACGGTAATATAAATAGCTATATTTTGCCCCTATTTGATTTATATACCTTTGAGGCAAGTGGGGTAATTAAAGTTAATTTTCCAACATATTTGTTGGAAACGGCATTAAATAAAATAACTATTGGACAACGTGGAAGTGCATATCTGATTGATGAAAATGGCAATGGTGTATTGCAAGGAGATATAAACATTCCTGAAAAGGTATTAAATCAAAGCACGGATGCTATAGCTAACAGTAATAACGAAGAAGGTTTAAAGGAAGTTGCTTATAATGGAGAAATTTATTATATTTTTTATCAGAAATTACCAATGGCCGACTGGACTCTTATTAGTGAGGTGACGGAGTCTGATTTGTTCTCAAAAATCAATGATTTGCAACGCAATTTATTATTGATAAGTGGCATTGCCTTTTTATTAACAATTGTAGCTTCTTACATGCTTTCTTCAAATATTGTCAGCCCATTAGGTAAACTTACAAAAGCCATGAGATATATTGAACGTGGAAAGTTTATTGAGGCTAAGCACTTTATGCCTACAATAAAATCTGATAACAATGAGATTGGTTACGTAATAAAAGTGTTTGATCATACGATTGATAAATTGAAATACGTAATTGAAACTCAATTTCAAGCTAATATTCTTAGAAAAGATGCTGAATATAAAGCCTTGTTATTGCAAATTAATCCTCATTTTTTAAACAATACGCTTGAAATTATAGGGGGATTAGCAGCTCAAGGAAAAAACAAAGAAGTGATGGATGTAACCTCTTACTTAGGGAAGATGATGAGATATTCTTTGAATACCAAAAGTGATATCGTGGAGTTAGGTGAGGAATTAAATTATATTCGCAACTTTTCAGATATATTAAAAATAAGATATGAAGAAACAATTACAATTAACATAGAAGAAGATCCTAAAACAAAAAGTATTCCAATAATAAAATTCATCTTACAACCACTCCTTGAAAATGCAGTTAAATATAGTTTTATCGAGAAGAAATATGCAGAAATACACATTAAAACAGAAATTGTTAATAATCAGCTAGCTATTTTTATAAAGGATAATGGAATAGGTATGTCTAAGGAAGTTATTTTAGACTTATTAAATGAAGAAAGAAATAATGAAACAAATAATGTGTTAGATAGTAAAGGGAAGAGCATAGGGCTTAGAAATGTGATTGGAAGATTAAAGCTTTACTATAGTAGTAATTTTTCATATCATATTGAATCTGAAAAGAATAAGGGCACAAAAATTTACTTTTATATAAACCTAGAAGGGAGGGGGGAAACATGATGAAAGTCTTAATAACGGATGATGAGATTCAAATACGTAGAGGCTTACGAATGAAAGTCGACTGGGAAGAAGAAGGGTTTATAGTTGTAGAAGAGGCTTCTAATGGTAAAGAAGCACTTGAACTACTCCAAAACATCAATGTGGATGTAGTACTTACAGATATAAGAATGCCCATAATGGATGGTATCGCATTAGCTAAACATTGCCAGCAAGAATTTCCTGGTATAAAAGTAATTGTATTATCAGGTTATTCTGATTTTGAGTATGTGAGAAGTTCCATGAAGGAGGGTGTCAAAGATTATTTGCTGAAACCAGTTGCCCCTGATGAATTACTAGAAGTGTTAAGAAAAATCCGGAAAGAAGTGGAAGAGGATAAGAGAAAACAAATTGAATCAGCTAGGATACATGTGATTGCAGAAACACATTTACAAGAAGTACAAGATCAATTTTTGCTACATTTAGCAAAAGATGAATGGTTAGAGTTTAGCTATGTTTTAGAGAGGCTGTGGCAGTTACAACTAGAAGATCTTGCTCAAGAGAATATTAAAGTGAAATTTTTATCAGTAGAAATTAGAGAATGTGAGGATAATCTGACTAACTTAAAAAAACTCTGCCTTCCATTCCAAATGATATGTAAAGAAATAGCAAAAGAGCTTGGAGGAACCTATTCATTTTATGACCCGAGTTATGCAAATATGGTTCACTTTCTAAAAATCATAGATTTAGAACAGACGAATAGTACTGCCATTCTAATTAAAAAAGTTCAACAAAGTGTGAAAACTAGCTTGAACTTAGAAACAGTGATAGGAATTGGCAACACTGTTACGGGTCTTTCTGAAATGAAGAATGGTTATATTTCGAGTTTACTTTCTTGGAGCCAAAGTCAATTAGGCTCTCATTCTCAAGTGATGAATGAGACGGTTACTAGAGACGTAATATATGAATTTGAACCTGATTTCGAGAGGCAATTAACAAATGCTATTGAAGGTATGAATATTGAAGCATTTAAGAATACCGTCAATACAGTATTAAAAAAAACAGAAAACCAATCTGTTTTATCGTTTTGTTTTGTTGCAAATCGTGTGTTTTTTTTATTAGGTTCTTTAGCTAAAAAATATAATATGGAAACAAAAGATATCCAAAAGTCGATGTGGAATTGTCAACAGAGTATTGGGGAACTCAATTCTCAAAGTAAATCGATAGACCATCTTATTCAATTAGCACAGGTAATAGTTGAAAAGATAAGTGTAGCGCGCTTTTCAAACGGGCAGTTAATGGATAATATCAGACAGTATTTGGACGAACATTATGCAAGTGAAATTTCACTCACCTCTTTATCAGAATTATTTTATATCAATAGTTCTTATTTATCAGATACGTTTAAAAACCATATTGGTAAAAATTACAGCGAGTACCTAGTTGAGTTACGAGTGGAAAAAGCAAAATTCTTTCTTGAAGATGAAAGACTAAAAATAATCGATGTTGCCAACTTAGTCGGTTTTTCCAATTCAGGGTATTTTAGTACTGTATTTAAAAAACACGTTGGCAAAACTCCAGTTGAATTTCGAAACTTTCTTGATATAAATGGGAAAGTAATTAGATAATGCAACCTTAGAAAGAGAGGAATGCATATGAAAAAGAGGTTAAGTTTGCTATCTATTGTTATTATATTATTTTGTATTACAGGGGTTGCATTGTCTTTTCACACATTTTCAAATGAAAATAGGGATACAAGCGGGGAAGAAATTACTAAAGATCAAATAGAATTGACTTTCTGGCGAAATGCGGGAAATTCGGCAGAAAATCAAGCATATGAAGAATTAATATCAGAGTTTGAAGCAAAGCACCCTAGCACTGTGATTAATATGAAATCCATACCATATAATGACTACGAAGTAAGGCTCCGTACTGAATTGGCAGCTGGAAACCCACCAGATATTATGACAATCGATAACCCTAACTTGGCTCTTTACGCAAATGCGGGATCACTATTATCATTGGATCAATACATGAAAAGCGAAGGGAATATTGATGACATCCCTGAAGCTACATTAAATGTACTGAAGTTTAATGATGAAATATTTCTTGCACCTGTCGTTGAATCGGGTATCGCTTTGTTTTACAATAAACATATTTTCAGAGAAGCCGGAATCCCGTTTCCATCGGAAGATCCTAATGAACCCATGACTTGGGACGAAGTACGTGTAATTGCTGAAAAGATTACTAAATTAAATAAAGATGTGTATGGAATTGATCCAGCACAGGGTTTTGCGGAAGGCGAAGCTGCAGCTTATTTTAAGATACCTCTTCTTTGGCAGTTCGGTGCAGAAGTTTTAAGTCCTGATGAAACTACTTCAACTGATTATTTAGACTCAAAGGAAGCTTTAGAGGCCTTGCAATTTTATCAGGATTTATATCATAAATATAAAGTGGCCGAAGTTGAATTACCCCCGCGTGCATTCGAATCTGGAAAACTTGCTATGACGGTACTTGGTTCATGGACACTAGCAGAATATGAGAATAAACCGAATCATAAAATAGGAGAATATTTCGGTGTTGCTCCTCTTCCAATGGCAAAGGAACGAGTTGTTCCAAACGGAGGATGGGCATTAGGATTATCATCTCAGTCTAACTATAAAGACGAGGCTTGGGAATTTATTAAATATGTTTCAAGCTATGATGGGATGAAAAAGTATGCTGAGATAACAGGTGATATTCCTGCACGGTATTCTGTAGCAAGAGATATGCCGGAAATTAATGAGTATCCTAAAAATATTTTTTTGCATCAAGTCCAAAATTATTCAAAGAACCGTCCAGGTACACTGGCTTATCCAGTAATAAGTGATGCAATTAAGACATTATTTGAAGACGTTGGGATCGGTGGAAAAAACGTAAAAGAATCAGCGAAAGAAGCGACAGAAAAAATAAATAAGTATCTTGAAGAATTGTGATTTTAGAATATTTCAGACCAAATCACTCATTTAAGAAGACTATAAGAATTGTAAGTGACTAATGTTGAATCAATATTTCATGACCTTTTTAAGTGTTGTTGTTCTAGAGAACATACACCTAGAAAGGTCTTTTTTTACAGGTAAGAAAGTATAAGATGACAGCTATCTTTAGGTCACAAGCATCAAGGGAAACCTACCCCGAGTAGCACCTACACGACTATGTAGGTGCTACTCGGGGTGGCGAAAGCTCACGCTGTATTTAACAAAAGACGCTACGCGTTTTTTTTATCGTTTTAATATTTGCTTTTCCTTTATTTATAAACCTTCTTCCTCTGATTGTTCAATTTCGTTTTAGCTGTCGAGAGTTACAAGGAGTGGTTATTAATAACCAAAAAAATTAAACGTCCGAATCCAAATAATTTAAAATAGTTACTTTAATGCTTTTGTTATAGTAAGTATTAATTAGAAATTAGAAATCAGAAAATTGAAATAGGTTGAAGTAAAAAATCGGGCTAGAGTTGTGTGAAATGTAAACGTTTTAATTTTAGATTAGAGGAGGTGATGCCTATAAAATTAGAGGGTAAAACATTTACAACCCAAGCAACAAAATTTCAGGGGAATTTTGATTTAACATGAAAAAGATGTGATAAAGGGATACCCACAACCAAATGGAAACAACCTTATACCACACCTCAAGTCAGTGTCTATTGAAAGACAATAGATACAGTTTCATTTTAATGTTATAACACGGTTTTGTGCAACGTATCAGACTTTTTTAAAGATAAAATATATTATTGGAGGTATTTTGACTAATGAAAAATATGAAACTTATAACTTTTGCATTATTAATTCTTACTGTACTATTTTTGGCTGCCTGCAGCGATAGCAATGCAGGAGGAGAGAATACTGAGGCAGAAGAGAATACGCTTAATACGCCCAACGAAGAGGTTGAAAATGATGAGAATAATGAAAATAATGCAGACGCATCTGTTGACGGCGAGAAGAAACTTAGTATTGGGTTAACTGTTCCTACCTTAGGTAATCCTTTCTTTGTAGCAATGTCAAATGGAGCTGAAGAAGTTGCTGAGAACTATGACGCGGAGGTTATGACTGTAAGTGCAGAGCATGATCTAGCCAGACAAACTGCACAAATTGAAGATTTCATAACAAGACAAGTTGATGTAATTCTATTAAGTCCATTTGATTCTTCTGGTATAGCTGGCGCGGTGAGTCAAGCAGTAGCAGCAGGTATTCCTGTCATAGCTCTTGATGGATTCGCAGAAGGTGGAATTAATACAGTTGTAATGTCTGATAATGTGCAAGCAGGTAGATTAGCTGCTGAATATTTAGTAGAACAAATTGGAGAAGAAGGGAACATCGTTATAATAGATGGCCCTCCAGTTTCCGCTGTTACAGATCGAATTCAAGGTTTTAATGAAGTGCTAGAAAAGTATCCTGATATTGAAATTGTTGCACACCAAAATGGAGAAGGTGAACGTGAAGCCGCACTTTCTGTAATGGAAGATGTTCTAACTGCTAATGATCAAATCGATGCGGTTTTCACTATTAATGATGAAGAAGCTATAGGTGTTCAAATTGCTCAAGAACAAGCAAAACGTGAAGAAGAATTTTTCATCGTCTCAGTTGACGGTGCGCCAAGTGCTATTGATGCATTAAAAGAAGGTGGAAGCCTTGCTGGGACATCTGCTCAATTCCCTGGTCAAATGGTGATTGACGGAGTAGATCTAGCGCTAAAAATCCTTGATGGAGAGCAAGTTGATGAGGAAGTACTAATACCAACTGAATTTATCACACAGGAAAACGTAGATTCCTATCCGGGTTGGTAAATTGATTGCCTAGTATAAATGATCAATATGGAACTCCCACAAAGAGTTCCATATATCTAATAAAAATAGGGAGAGGTTGATATGGGGGGAAATATTGAATTTCAAAAAAAAAAACGCAAGGATTATCAATCAAAAACAATTTCGCCTATTTTAACAATGGATTCTATCAACAAGTCATTCACTAATGTTCAAGTATTAAAAAATGTAAATATAGAGCTATTTAAAGGTGAAGTTCATGCTTTGATGGGGGAAAATGGCGCGGGTAAATCGACATTAATGAAAATAATGGCAGGTATACATCAGCCAGATGCAGATTCTGGGAAGACTATATATAAAGGCGCAGAAGTAAATTGGAATAATCCTATGGAAGCCAGAAATAAGGGAATTAGTGTCATTCATCAAGAGATTAGCTTGTCTCCCAATCTTTCTATTGGGGAAAACATCTTGATGGGTACCAAATTCAAAAAAAATAAATTTGGTTTGGTAAAGTGGAACGATATTTTTGAAAAAGCAGATCATGTTTTAAAATCTATCGGATCAACCTTAAATCCAAAAGTGAATGTATCAACTTTAAGTGTAGCACAGCAGCAAATGGTAGAAATTGCTCGTGCATTATCATTAAACTCTGAAATACTAATTATGGATGAACCATCAGCATCCTTAACGGACAAGGAAATACTGAAGCTCTTTGGCATTATTGATGAGCTAAAGCAAAAAGGCGTAGCGATCGTTTATATTTCTCATAGAATGGATGAAATATTTCAAATATCCAACCGATTTACTGTATTAAGAGACGGTGAATGGATCACAACAGGACATATTTCGGAAACTAGCCCTGCTAACCTTGTGAAGCATATGGTAGGAAGGGAACTAGTTGATCTATTC
This sequence comes from Salipaludibacillus neizhouensis, assembly GCF_002886185.1. Classification (GTDB taxonomy): domain Bacteria; phylum Bacillota; class Bacilli; order Bacillales; family Salisediminibacteriaceae; genus Salipaludibacillus; species Salipaludibacillus neizhouensis. Next base: position 3,211,498 of record NZ_KZ614146.1, on the reverse strand, counting down.
ACTAAGAAAAGTGAAGTAACAAAGATTAGATCCAAAGAAGAAATTCCTGTTTTAGAGCTAAAGGGCATTTCTGATAAAAATACAGTTCGTAACGTTTCGTTGAAAATACACGAAGGTGAGATAGTAGGATTAGCGGGTCTTGTTGGTGCTGGAAGAACAGAACTTATTCGGACGATATTTGGATTATCGGAATTAAAAGAAGGACAAATTATTTTAAATGGTGAGAAAGTAAATATTAATAGTCCTGTTGAAGCGATTAAACTAGGAATTGCTCATGTTCCAGAGAGTCGTAAAGAACAAGGGTTGATGGCTAATTTATCAGTGAAAGAAAATATTTTAATGAATCGATTGCCGACCTACCGTAAATTTAAATTATTACAGAAAAAGTTGATGGACAAGGAAGCAGATCGATATATTAATGAGCTAGGTGTAAGAGCGGCTTCCAAAGAACAAAATATTATGGGGCTCAGCGGTGGAAACCAACAAAAAGTTGTTATAGCAAAATGGTTATCTATCAACCCAAAGGTATTGTTGCTAGATGAGCCAACTCGTGGTGTTGATGTTGGTGCCAAGACGGAGATTCATAAGATCATATGTAATTTGGCTGAAAGAGGATTGGCAGTGCTAATGATATCATCCGAGTTACCGGAAGTCCTTGCAGTAAGTGATCGGATTTTGGTAATGCATGAAGGGGAATTAAAAGCTGACTTATCTAAAGAGGAAGCGACGCAAGAAAAAATCATGTATCATGCTACAGGAGAAATTAACCAATGAATACAAAATTACAAAATTCAACTCATACTGAGATGTCTTGGAAGAAACGTAGTAAGATAATTTTTGATAGGTTAGGTATGTTGATCGTACTTTTATTATTAATAGGTATTATGAGTATTTTTGCTCCAAGTTTTACTGATCCGGGTAATATTATGAATATACTTAAGCAAAGTTCTATCACAGCAATTCTTGCTGCTGGAATGACAGTAGTTATCTTAACAGGTGGTATTGATTTATCTGTAGGTTCAATATTAGCATTGTCTGGTGTTGTTTCAGTAATGCTTTCGAATGCAGGTGTACCTGTTCCGGTAGCAATGGCAGCTGGTGTTGCAGTAGGTTATGCTGCCGGAGCGATTAACGGTTATTTCACAGCAGTGCCTAAATTGCCGGCATTTATTGTAACTCTTGGTAGCATGACTTACGTGAGGGGATTAGCGTATGTCATTACCGGTGGATATCCCGTTGTGTTAATATCAGAAAACTTCAAATTCATTGGTGCAGGGTATTTTCTAGGGGTTCCAACACCTGTATATGTCATGACTATAGTTTATATCATTATGTTTATTGTTTTAAAATACACATTATTTGGACGTCATATTTACGCAGTAGGTGGTAATGAAGAGGCTTCTCGTTTAACAGGTATTAAAGTAGAAAGAACGTTAATTCATGCATACTCTATTAGTGGTCTGTTAGCAGGTTTAGCAGGGGTGGTCATGGCTAGTCGCTTGTATTCCGGTCAGCCGATGGTTGGTGTAGCATCTGAACTTGATGCCATTGCAGCAGTAATTCTTGGTGGAACGAGTTTTGTCGGAGGTCGTGGACGTATACAAGGGACTATCATTGGAGTCTTCATTATAGCCGTTTTAACGAATGGTATGACTTTATTAAACGTAGATTATTATTGGCAACAAGTCGTTATGGGTGTAGTTATTATCTTAGCTGTACTTCTTGATCGCATACGCAGAACTTAGAAAATTTTGGACGGTTCGCTGCTTCATTTCTCGAGGAGAAATGAAGCAGCGAACCGTCCTTTGATCTTAAAAGTGTAAGCGATTGCTATTACCTTGTGAAATAAATTAAACTATTATCAGGAGGAGATGTTTATGCAAAATTTTGTTTTTCAAAATGAAACTAAAATCATCTTTGGTAGAGATGAAGAACAGGTAGTAGGCCAAGAGGCGAAGAAATATGGAAAGAAACTTCTTTTGCATTATGGTGGAGGGAGTATTAAAAAAAATGGATTATATCAAAGAGTTGTTGAGTCTTTGCAGGCGCAAGGAATAGAGATATTTGAGTTGAGTGGTGTGAAGCCTAATCCAAGAGTTAGCCTTGTTCGAGAAGGGGTCACTCTATGTAAAGAAAATAACATTGGCTTTATTCTAGCTGTGGGCGGAGGAAGTGTCATTGACTCAGCCAAAGCGATTGCAGCTGGGGTGAATTATGAGGGGGATGTCTGGGACTTTTTTGATGGTAAGAATTCTGTAAATGATTGTTTACCTCTCGGAGTTATTTTAACAATTCCTGCGGCAGGAAGTGAAAGTAGTGGGGGAAGTGTGATAACAAACGAGGACGGATCTTATAAGAGGGCGGTTGGTCATGAAACGATGAGGCCAAGATTTGCGATATTAAATCCGGTTCTTTCATACACGTTACCTTCGTATCAGACAGCTTGCGGAATTACCGACATGATGTCACACATTTTGGAAAGATATTTTACAAGAGAAAAGAACGTGGAATTAACCGATCGATTATGTGAAGCGACCTTGAAAACAATCATAAATAATGCACATACTGTTCTGGATGATCCGACTAATTATGATGCGAGAGCGGAGATCATGTGGGCAGGGACGATTGCACATAATGATTCCCTCAATACTGGTAGAATTGGTGATTGGGGAAGTCACGATATTGAGCATGAAATAAGCGGTATTTATGATATTGCTCATGGCGCTGGCTTAGCAATCATCTTTCCAGCATGGATGAAATATGTCTATAAACATGACGTCAATCGTTTTGTTCAGTTTGCTAATCGAGTATGGGATGTAGAGATAGATTTAAATGATTTGGAAAAAACAGCTCTTCAAGGTATTCAAAAGACAGAGCAATTCTTCCGTTTGATTGGAATGCCTGTGAAATTAAACGAGGTGGACATTGGAGAAGAACATTTTGAGGAGATGGCTAGAAAAGGTACGGAAAGAGGTCCAATTGGAAACTTTATTAAGTTAGCTGAAAAGGATGTATTTGAAATTTATCAACTGGCAAAATAGAAATATTAGCAAGCGAATCAAAAAAGGAGTGAAGCCCTGTGCTCACTCCTTTTTGATTTATTTATAGCGAAAAGTTGAAGGAGTTTGACTATTTTAATATTTACAAATGCCAAATAACATTATCCGGGATGGAAAGTTCAAAAGTTGGATGATTAATTCCAAAAAAGGAAAGGATATAGGATGAAAAAGGAGGTAAGAAAATGAATTTTAAAGAGTATTGGCATGAAATTTATGAAGAATCGGAAGAGTTTAATTCGTTAATTTATCCTTACTGGAACGAATACTCCCACTCAGGAACATGGCAATTCTGGCTAATTATAATTTTGTTGCTGGCGCCTTTAATATTGCTTTACTTTACAATAGACAGGAAACGAACATTTGAGATCTTATTCTACGGGTACACAGTACATATGCTATGGGCATATATTTGTATTCCATTAGAAAGACACGGATTGTTTGTTCATAAATATTTTATATCTCCATTGTTTCCTTTCGTAACAAATATTGTCGCCTCCACGCTTCCAGTGGCTTTCATGCTTTTATATCAATATTGTACAAATAATAATAAAAATTATTATTTGTATGCCGTTTTTTTGAGTGTTGTGTTTGCTTTTGGGTTTGCCACGGTTGAAGAGTGGATGGGATTAGTTGAATTTAGAAAAGGTACAAATCAACTCCATGTTTTCTTCATAGATATCGTCATCGTATTTATTGCATATTGGTTCACAAAATTTATTATTAAACTTAAAAGCTAAGCCCAAGGGGACGGTTCACTGCTTCATTTCTCACCGATAAATGAAGCAGTGAATTAGGAAATTTATATTAAATGTCGAATACTTGATATTTACAACTTTACAACTATCCTGCTTCTTCACATTCGAAAATTTTGCGTGGTATAGCAAAGTTATTATAACCTGATGATAAGGAGTATTAACACACTACATAGTGCTTTGATACTGGAGCAAAACTTCCGAATGCTATTTAATAACCGTCCCTAACCTTGGCGCCTGTAGGAACCGGGGGGAATTCCGTATCTTTTCTTAAATACTTTATGAAAATATGGATAGCTGCCAAAACCACAGTTTTCAGCAATTTGATCCAGTGTCATGAAGGTATATTTCATCTGGTCAATGGCAGAAGATAATCTAATGTCCTGGGCGTATTCAATCATCGTTTTTCCAACATTGTCTTTAAAAAGATGGACAGCCCGTGAAACACTTAGCCCAACGTGTGAAGCAGCGTCTTCAATTTTAAACGGAGTCAGTGCGTGCTCCTCAATATAACGCATCATACGAGTGACAACGTATGGACGACTGAAGGAGGAAGCCGTTTCATTTACAGCACGCTCGATCGATAAACAAAGAGCCTTCAGTAAATAATTTTTTAATTCCTCATTTGATTCAGACAACGGACGACGTTCCTCAATAATAATATGCCGCCATAAAGATAACATTTTTTCGTCTAATTCTGTTCGGGAAATACTAGCCTTTTCAGAACGGGACCACCACTCATCCACCCAACTCCCATGACAAAATAAATGATAGTCACCACTATTTTGTCCTTCTTCAATTCTAAGCTCATAATGCTCTCCAGGTTTGAGCAGCATGAGGTCCCCTTTTTCAATATGGAAAGTCCTTCCCTTAATGACTATTTGACACTGGCCTTCTGTTTGAAATCGAAACAGATAGCTTTCAAAACCAGTCTTATGAATCGTGTGAAATTGCTTCGAGTGATAGGAATAACTACATAGACCAAGATGTATCATTGTAAACTCCTTTTAGTAAAAAATAGCAAGATAGTATATGTATTAATTATATCATTTATTTTAATAAAGGAATCAATCAGTTATGATGAAATCAAATAAGTGATGAATACTGCTTCAAGGATGAACGGGGTGAATGGTACTCGCTTCTATTGCACAGAGTTTTATAGTTTTTGAAATGAGAACGGTTTCGCAGCAAACTAAAACACAATAAGCATGGAGGTACAAAAGATGAAAACTATTCCTGTAGCTGTACAGATGTTTACCTTACGAGAAGAAAGTGAGCGAGATTTTGCCGGTACGTTAAGAAAAATTGCGGACCTTGGTTTTGATGGTGTGGAATTTGCTGGTTATGGGGGACTTTCTCCAATAGAAGTAAGAGCATTATTAGATGAGTTAGGGCTTCGCGCAGCAGCTAGTCATATCCCGCTTGATCAAATAAAAAATAACTTGAATCAAGTCATTGAAGATCAAAAAGTCTTAGGAAGCAAGTATGTTGTGTGCCCATTTTTAATGCCAGATGAACGAACTGACGAAGATTATCAAGCTCTCCTACCGATATTAGAAAAAGCAGGAGCAGCTTGCCGACGAGAGGGATTAACTCTTTGTTACCATAATCACGAGTTTGAACTGGAACGTCTTAAAGATGGAAGAATGGCATTAGAGGCTATTTTTGATGATACAAATGCAGAATATGTTCAAACAGAGCTTGATATTTACTGGCTGAAAAAAGCTGGAGAAGACCCTGTTGAGTGGGTGAAGCGCTACCAGCAGAGAACTCCGGTCATCCACCTGAAAGATATGACTACAGACGAAGAACAATTTTTTGCGGAGCTTGGAACAGGTGGTGTCGACATTGAGTCAGTACTCGGGCTGGGCGAAGAAGCTGGAGTTCAGTGGTGGGTGGTTGAGCAGGATGTCAGCCGGTTAACACCTTTTAAAAGTCTGGAAATCAGCATGAATTACTTGAAAACAAAACTCCCGTATTTATCAAGGAAATAACATAGAACATAAAAATGGAGGAATGAAAATGTTAAAAGTAGCAGTAATTGGCTGTGGAAGTATTGCAAGATTACGTCATCTAGTAGAATACGAGGCAAACGAGCAAGTGGAAATTCATGCTGTGTGCGATATTGTTGCAGAACGAGCGGAAAAAATGGCGGCATTTTATGGGGCAAAGGCTTATACTGATTATAAAGAAGTTATCAAACTCACTAATATTGATGCAATCAGTGTTTGTTTGCCCAACTATTTACATGCTCCAGTTTCGATTGATGCATTAAAATCCGGTAAACATGTGTTGTGTGAAAAGCCAATGGCTACCTCGACAGAAGAAGCCGAAGCAATGATCACAGCAGCGAAAGCTAACGGCAAAAAACTAATGATTGCGCATAATCAACGATTTGTTTCCTCTCATCAAACTGCGAAGGAAATTATTGATAGCGGCAAGCTAGGGAAAATTTACAGTTTTAAAACAACTTTCGGTCATGGTGGTCCAGAGGGATGGAGTATTGACGGGGCGGAGAGTTGGTTCTTTAATAAAGATCAGGCGTTTATCGGTGCAATGGGCGACTTAGGTGTGCATAAAGCCGATTTAATACGCTATTTACTAGGTGATTTTTCAGAAGTCGGATCATTTATTGAAACGAATGCAAAACAAAATACGGAAGTAGACGATAATGCGGTTTGTATTTTACGAACGGAAAGCGGTATCATCGGTACCCTCTCAGCAAGCTGGGCGTATGCACCTAATAGTGATAACTCAACCATCATTTATGGTGAAAAAGGGATTCTCCGTTTAGAAGCAGATCCGAAGTATTCTCTCATTGAAGAGTATCAAAATGGAAATGTCATCAAACATGAGTTGGATCAAATTCAATCGAATGATGAAGGTGGACAAACAAACTCACACGTCATTGATCATTTTGTTGAAGCTATTCTGGATAATAAAGAGCCACTTGTTAGTGGAGAAGAAGGCATGAAATCACTGCAAGTTATTTTAGGGGCATTAGAGTCGCAAGACACGAAACAAATTATTACTTTAAATAAAGGAGTGTAGTCAGATGAAATTAGGAGTATTTACGGTATTATTTGGTGATAAGTCATTTGAAGAGATGCTTGATCATGTCAAAGCTGCCGGTCTTGATGCAGTTGAAATTGGTACAGGAGGTTACCCCGGTAACGATCATTGTCCGCTAGATGACCTTTTAGAGGATGAGCAAAAACGCCAAGACTATTTACATGCAGTCACTTCTCGCGGTTTGACAATTAGTTCGTTCAGTTGCCATGGCAATCCGATTACACCGGATCAAGCATTTGCAGAGGAGTCTGATACTGTTTTACGCAAAACAATCAAACTAGCTTCTCTTTTAGGCGTTCCAGTAGTTAATGCTTTTTCGGGGACAGCCGGTGATAGCGAGGAAGCAAAACAGCCGAACTGGCCGGTCGTTCCTTGGCCAGCCGAGTACGGTGATATTCTGGAATGGCAATGGGAAAATAAACTAATCCCATATTGGAAAGAAATTGGACAGATTGCGGAGGAACATGATGTGAAAATAGGCCTTGAGCTTCATGGAGGTTTTCTAGTTCACACCCCTTACACGATGTTAAAATTGCGCGAGGCCACGTGCGAAGCTATTGGTGCAAACTTAGATCCTAGTCACATGTGGTGGCAAGGTATTGATCCGGTAGCAGCAATTAAAATTCTTGGTAAGGCTGGTGCCATTCACAATTTCCATGCAAAAGACACGTATATTGATCAAGATAATGTGAATATGTATGGGTTAGTTGATATGCAACCTTACGGCAAGGTACAGTCGCGCGCATGGACATTCCGAAGTGTCGGTTGTGGGCATAGCCTGCAAGAGTGGTCCGATATGATGAGTGCTCTTCGTATGTATAACTATGACTCGGTTGTCAGCATTGAACATGAAGACCCGATCATGTCCATTGACGAAGGATTTGCGCGTGCGGTGAAAAACTTGGATACCGTTTTAATCCGGGAATCTGCCGGAGATATGTGGTGGGCTTAAGAGAAGTTAGGTTAGATGTTTCAAAAGGTATGTTAACCTTTTGGAGCATCTTTTTTTTTGACAAAAAGACGGCTATGCCGTTTTTCTTGTGTGAAAAATAAAAATATTCAGCCTCATTTTAAACTTGAAATTACCCAGTTGATACCATTTGTTTCATGTAATTTATTTATTGACACGCCATGTGTAATTCGTTACATTGTTTAAGTATGTTTTTTAAGGGAGAACGGTAGACCGCAGTTTCAACCTCATGTATTACCATAAAACTGCAGCAGTACCGCATTTTATAGAGGGGGTTGGCGGGAGATCGTACTGTATTTATAAATAGAAGATATGAGCTTTTTTAGGAGGAAAAAATGGATACTCAGAATGAGACACAGGTGAGAATTACAACAGCAGATCCATCAGCACTAGGATTGTTTGGTTTAGCAATGGTGACATTGGTCGCATCATCACAAAAATTAGGAATAACAGAAGGGCTTTCTTTAATCCTACCATGGGCATTTTTCTTAGGTGGAATGGCTCAGTTAATAGCGGCGATACTAGATTCCAAGCATAATAACATGTTTGGGACAACGGCTTTCGGAGCATTTGGACTCTTTTGGTTTGGTGTCGGAACTAGCTGGTTGATTCAATTAGGAGTTTTCGGTGAAACACTGGCAGCAAATGCAGATCCAAAACAACTTGGGATTGCCTTTCTTGGCTATTTAATTTTCACTCTTTTTATGACAATCGGAGCAATGGAGACAAACAAAGTATTATTCTTCATCTTTGTTTTTATTGATTTCTTATTCATTGGCTTAACGTTAAGCTCCTTTAACGTGATGTACGAAGTCACGCATATGTTAGCAGCAATAGCGGAGTTAATCATTGCCTTGCTGTCATTTTACGGTGCCGGGGCCATCTTATTAAACAAACACTTCGGAAAAGTTTTCCTGCCTATAGGACAACCCTTTGGAATCTTTACAAAGTAGTTTTAATTAGATATACAGATAGAACCAGAGTCTAGAATTAACTTTCTAGGCTTTTTGTTATGCGAAATAACTTACTTTTTAATGACGCCTGCATAAATATATAGGTGCAGAGCCACAGATAAATGTATTTTGATAGAAGATATTGAATAGTTACATTCGACGTAACGGTCACTCTCCGAATGAAACTATCAGCCGTATACGGTGACATTCAAAAATTGTCAAAGCGCGGACTGTTCCTAAACGCCATCATTAGCGACATTCCGACTGAATTGTGCGTCTGACTGTAGCTAAATCAGACTATAGTAACACTAGCATCTGCGATATTAGGATGAGTGTCACTAAAGCAGAAGTAGGTCATATTATCTATCCATTGTATCCTTAAAATATTTAGTCTCAATCGTCTTTTCAGGAAAAACTCGAGCAGAGAGTTTTGGTACATACATTCCGAGGCTAATAGACCGTGCTAATGAAAATAAAATGAACGATGCCCACAAACCGTGATTCTGAAAAATAGGAACAAGGATAGCTGCACTTGTGATGAAAACGAGCATCGAGACAATAAGTGAATTCCTGATTGGAGCGGCTTCGGTTGCACCTGAGAAAACGCCGTTTAGCTGTATGCCCCAGAATGTGAAAATCGGGAATAATAACAACCAGAAAAAATAGATCTCCGAAAGACGTTGAACTTCGGGAATGGACGTATAAAACGAAATAATTACTTCTGCCCCGGCTACAAGCGAGAGAGTTAGCGCAACACTAAAAATAATGCCCCACTTTGCGGAGAGCTTTAATATATTATGAAATAACTTAGGCTGTTTCATTCCTATGGATCTGCCGATTAATATACTGCTTGCATTGGATAGACCACCGAAGCAATAGGCAAGCAAAAAATGAATTTGAAATAAAATGGCATTGGCTGCCAAAGTTGTGTCATCCATTCTTGCTCCTAAGGAAGTAAACATTGTATAAACCGTTAGCAAGCATACAGAGCGAATAAATAAATCCCGGTTCACTTCTAGCATTTTTTTAAAGGAACTTGTGTTTGAAATATCTGACCACGAGAATAAAGACCAGTTTAAAAGGGTTTTGTTGAGAAGGAGTAGTAGAATGATTCCGCTCAAAACAGCACTTAATTCTGCGAGTAAACTTGCAAATGCTACCCCTTGCACGCCCCAGTTGAAGACATGGACAAATAAGAGATCTAACAAAATATTAATAGAATTCATGCCAATTTGAATGAACAGGGCGCTCTTTACATAGCTTTTTCCGATCAACCAGCCAAGAATCACATAGTTAACGAGTGTGAAAGGGGACGACCAGATTCTAATATTAAAATAGAGCTTAGCTTGTTCTGCGACCTCGGTGGTAGGGTGAATGACAGTTAGTGACAGCCACCTGATAGGTTCCTGGAAAATGATAAAGGCTAAACCAAAAAAAACAGCGATCATAAAAGGACGAATAAATGCTTGATAAAGTTCTTTTTCATTGTTTGCACCATGCGCTTGTGCAGTGAAACCTGATGTACTTAATCTTAGAAATCCCAATACCCAGAATAAGGTATTGAAGACTATACTTCCAACTGCCACACCACCGATGTAGGAAGGATCAGTCAATTGTCCAACCACAGCAGTATCAACAGAGCTTAACAAAGGTGTTGTCATTGTAGAAATCATTAAGGGAATGGCAAGTTTCATATATTGCTTACTAGATACCTCAGTTTGTAAAGGTACAGGAGGAAGGCTTGAGGAAGTTCCCATTTTATTTCTCCTTTTTTTTCTTTTTTTGTGGAGGGACGAATTAGTGATTTTTAATCCAGATGACGATTTTTTAATCCAACTTTACGCAGGAGTTCAATCGAGTTCTGTTTCTGATTAAGTCGGTCGGTTCCAGTTATAAAGGCTATGGAAAGGTTGATATGATCTCTTCTTTCCTTCCGAAAAACAATTGTATCATTATTTTCGAGATACCTTAACAAACGTTTTTTTATTTGAGCTTCGTTATTCATAGATTCAGAAACAGTTCATTATAATTGCTTGACGCTAACTGGGAATCTATGTATAATCGTAAAGCGTAATGATTTCGATTTAAAATTAAAAGAAGGAGTGTTTATAATGAATTCATCTACCAAAATGTTAAGTATTTTCACAATCACCGCTTTTTTAGCAGCAGGATGCGGGTCTTCCAATTCTGCGGAGGAAGCATCCGCAGACGAAGAAGAAAATAACGGCTCCTCCTCTGAGACAGCTGAAACTCCCGAAACGGAGGAAGAAACAAATTCGAACAGCCATAATCATGAAAATAATCACGATCATGACGATGATAACAACCATGATCATGATAACAATCATGATCATGACCATGACCATGATGAGGAAACGGAACAAATTTATAACGGGTACTTTGAAGATGATCAGGTGGAGGATCGCTCCCTCTCTGATTGGGAAGGGGATTGGCAATCTGTCTACCCCTACTTGCTGGATGGCGAACTGGATGACGTATTCTCGCATAAAGCCGAGCAAGATGAGGATATGACTGAGAAGGAATATAAAGAATATTATGAGGTCGGTTATGAAACAAATGTCGACCGGATTGTTTTCGAGGATGACACGGTTACCTTTCATGAAGATGGAGAGGCATATTCCAGTGAGTATTCGTATGATGGGTATGAAATTCTTACGTACGAAGCAGGAAATAGAGGCGTTAGGTTCATCTTTGAACGGATGGACGAATCTGAGTATATGCCGCAGTATATTCAATTCAGTGATCACATTATTTCCCCTACAAAATCGGACCACTATCACCTGTATTGGGGAGAAAACCGCGAAGAACTGCTAGAAGAAGTTACCAACTGGCCGACTTATTACCCATCAGACATGGATGGCGACGAGATTGCGCACGAGATGATTGCCCATTAAATCTTTACATCATCAGTCATTGCTATATATGGATAAAATTTCAACATGTATTTCCATCTACTAGAACTGTATCGCGTTGAGTGTCACTGAACGGAATATTAGTGACACTCCATCTGATATATCAAGCTGATGATCCCAATAGACGTTCTTCTGCTCGATATCTCGTTAAAACAAAAACTTTCGCTATAGAATACAGAAAAACTGCCCCATAATTCTGAGGCAGTTTTTTCTATGAAACTAATTATTTGATGTTCTTACGTACTTATTGCTTTATCCTCTTTATCCAAAGGCTCGGTGCGATCCACGATGACGGCTGCGGAAGCATCACCAATAACGTTTACAGAAGTCCGAAACATATCAAGAATGCGGTCAATCCCGGCAATTAGCGCAATGCCCTCAAGTGGAAGATCTATATAAGTTAATACAAGACTCAACATGATTAAACCTGCACCTGGAACACCAGCTGTGCCAATAGAGGCTAGTGTCGCAATCAAAACAACACTAAGTAACTGCATGACACTTAATTCAATACCATAAAACTGAGCAATAAATAACACGGCGACACCTTGGTAAATAGCAGTGCCATCCATATTTATCGTGGCTCCAAGTGGTAAAACGAAACTGCTCGTTCCTTTGGATACACCAAGATTTTCCGTTGTATTTTTTATTGTGAGCGGAAGTGTGCCTGCACTGCTTGCTGAGCTGAACGCTAAAATAGCAGCGGGTGCGATCCCTTTCATGAAAGTGATTGGGCTCATTTTTCCTAAAGTTTTCACCGCGATTGAATAAGTGATGACGACATGTATAATACATGCGACAGCGACTGCTATAATCACTTTTAATAACGGTAACAGAATAGCCAGCCCATGATCTCCAACAATAGGTGCTACCAAACCAAAAACACCAATTGGTGCGAGCATAATCACAAATCCAGTGATTTTAAACATGACCTCAGAGAAGCCCTCGAAAAAAGTGAGAACAGGTTTGGCCCGCTTGCCTACAGCCGCAATTCCAACTCCGAGAAAAATAGCAAAGAATATAATTTGCAGAATATTTCCTTCTACCAAACTCTGAAAAGGATTGGTTGGAATAATATTTAATAGCGTATCTATCACGCTATTTTGCTGCCCTGTTTCAGCGGCACTTTCATCGATATTTTCCATAGGAATATCAACCCCCTCACCGGGCGCAAATAAATAACCTATTCCAAGACCGAGTGAAATAGCAATAGCTGAGGTGGCTAAATAGTATACAACTGTCTTTCCACCGATGCGACCGACTTTCTTTAAATCACCATTTCCAGCCACACCTACTACTAGAGTAGCTAGTATGAGAGGAGCAATAATAAATTGAATTAATCTAAGGAACGCATCTCCTAAAGGGGATACTACTTCAATTTCGGGTCCAACTGCCATCCCTAGTACGATGGCTAACAAGAATGCAAGTAAAATTTGCGTTAAGAAGTTTATTTTCATGTGTGAGTACCTCCTTCAATAAAAGTATATTTCACGATACCACAAATACTTTCCTAAAATAAAGATTTTATAGGCCAGGTACTCTACACACAGAAAAAGATTCTGGCTAGTAAGCGGAGAGGCTAATTCTTTAGATATATAATATATGTTTAATTTGAAACTTTGAATAGTTAAATATAACTAGTCTCCTAAGAGTTTGTATGGTAAAATATAACTGTGTACATTTAAATATATTTCATTGAAACGGCAAACTCATTGAAAAGTGAGGACGCAAAGCTACAGGCCTAAGGAGATCACTATGGTTGCTGGGTTCCCAAAGGAATAACGAACGAAGTTATTTCCATAAGGGAGTAGCTTTTTTGTATATATGTTTACAAACTAACTAATACATTTGAGAGAATGTGAGGAACTATTATGATGACTAAAAAACAGTCAGGCGCTCTGCTTATTACCATTATCATCACATTATTTTACGTATGGAATTATCTATTTAAAGAAAACGAATGGATGGGTGCACTTGGAGCGAGTTCTATTCCATTTATTGGAGGAACTTTGAGTTTAATCTGGCTTTATCAGGCATATCGTAAGAATAGAACGAAACAAAGATATTTCTGGCTGTTGTTAATTTTTGGTGTCTCTCTAAACATTTCAGGAAATTTGATCTGGATTTTTGTCTTAATTACTAGAGGGGACACTATTTACCCTGATATTTCATGGTTATTCTGGCTCTTAGCATATATATTCTATTTAGCGGCACTAATTTATAAAACGAGGATAATTAATGGCTTTGGTGCAAATAACCCGTATTTATTTAATATCAATGTTTTTATGTTGGTTGTGTCTGTAATTAGTATTCATTATTTCATTGAACCACTCATCGTTATTCAAAGTAACTCCTTTTTGATGACAATTATTAATATAGGTTTTCAAATAACGAACTTAAGTATTGCGTTTGTTTTAACGTGTCTCTACTACCTTGCTCGACATAGTATTGAAAAAAAACTGATCCAAATTATAATTGTTGCATTTTCCTTGCAACTTCTTGCTGACTTCGGTTATACATTTCTATCTATTTATGGGACATACGGAATAGGAGGTTTTCTCGAACCATTATGGGTATTTGCTGTAATGTTGATCGGGTTTGCTAGTTTTTTTGAGCAAGAAAATCCCTATAATAAAATACAACCAAAAAAATATGTGAGTGAGAAAGAGCCTATTTTTCCATATATAAGTGCGGTAATTCTCATTGTTCTAGTTTCCCAGAGCTATGAATGGAAGCTTAACGCTTTGAGTATTGGTATAAGTATTATTTTCTTTATGATTATTACTCGGCATCTCTCGATTATTAAGAAAAATAAAAATCTGATGAGTGAATACAGGAATTTAGCGTTTCATGATTCATTAACCGGCTTGAATAATCGTACAAGTTTTCATCACGATTTGGGACTTCAAATGGGACTAGCAAAACAAAATGACAGCACAGTTGCTTTGTTATTGATTGATTTAGATCAATTTAAACTTGTAAATGACACGCTTGGGCACCAAATAGGAGACCAACTGTTAAAGTTAGCTTCGATTCGGTTACAATATTCAACAGATGATGATGCAGAAATTTACAGAATAGGAGGAGATGAATTTGTCATCATCCTATCGGAAACTACAGAAGAGAATTGCATTATCGCAGCTAAAAATATATTAAACGAGTTTTCGAAATCTTTTAGTGTTGCCGGTCATGAAATGACAGTTACAGCAAGTATCGGAATAAGTTTATATCCAGAGCATGGGGAAGATCGGGAATCGTTACTTAAAAATGCAGATGCCGCCATGTACTTGGCAAAGGGAAATGGAAGAAATAAATTCCGTTTTTACAATTCCGAATTGAATGAAATAATGGTAAGAAAGATGAAAATTGATAGTGAATTAAGAAAAGCAATCGATAATAACGAATTCCATCTAGTGTATCAACCTAAAATTAATCTACAATCAAGAGAAATTATTGGTATGGAAGCGCTTTTACGGTGGGATAGTACTGAACTTGGATCAGTATCACCGGTTGAGTTTATCTCAATAGCAGAAGAAACGGGACAAATTGTTGCCATAGGAGAGTGGGTTTTAGAAACAGCTTGTAAACAAAACAAAAGATGGCAAGAGGAAGGATTTCCACTTTTATGCGTGTCGGTAAATGTTTCTGTCCCGCAATTCCAGCAAAACGCTTTCCTTGAAACCGTAAAAGGCGTTTTACAAAATACAGGTCTTGAACCTCAGTTTTTAGAATTAGAAATCACAGAAAGTGTGATGCAAAATAAAGCCGAGTCTACTGAATTGTTAAGAGGATTGCGGAAGATTGGCGTGAAGACATCGATTGATGATTTTGGAACGGGATACTCCTCCTTGAATATTCTTAGAGAGCTTCCCATTGATACGATTAAAATCGACAAGTCATTTATTGATGGTATTTTGGACTCGGCAAGTGAATCGATGATTAAAACAATTATGGATATAGGATTGAATTTAAATCTTGAGGTGATTGCTGAAGGGATAGAGTATGAATGTCAGGTTGAAATGTTAGAAAAATACAACTGTAGATTTGGACAAGGTTATTTGTTTTTAAAGCCTACAGATAGAGCAGGTTTCGAGAGATATCTTGAAACGTATACTGCTCAAACTAGCTTGAATTAGTTGAATGGGTATTGTGTGATTCACAAAAAAGAGGTATTCTGCTTTCGCTGAATACCTCTTTTTTACGAAGAAATTTATATAATTATCCGTCTTTTAGAGATTGTTATTTTCGTCGAACTGCGAGGCTCGAATCCACTCTAGGCGGACGCTTTCCGCGGGCAACCCCTTCTTGTAAATTCCCTATATATGTGTTTTCTAGTACGTGTGAACTGACACCGACTGGTTTCATTCCAAAGTTGCGAGTTGACTTACATGATTTATAAAAAAGAGCCTATTGTCACTAAGGTATTTAATTCTAAATTGTCTTAAAATTCATTGAAGTGTGTTGACGCCTGGAAAGATGACCTCTATACTATAATTGATATTGAAAATCATTATCAATTAAAACGAGGGGGATTCAGAATGATGAAAAAAACTAAAATAATCAGTGGACTCGTTTCGAGCCTATTTTTGCTGACAGTTTTTACAGCGTGCGGGGCAAATGAAGAGGCCAATAGTGCTGAAACGGTTACAAATAATGCAGTAGAAAGTGAAAGTGAAAGTGAGACTTCGGATAATGAAGTTCGTATCGTTGAGCATGCTCTAGGGGAAACAGAAATTGTAGGAACTCCGGAAACTGTAGTGACCTTATACCAGGGTGCAAATGATGTAATTACTGCTCTGGAAATAAAACCAGTTGGAATTGTTGAGTCGTGGACAGAGAAACCAATTTACGAGTATTTACGAGAAGATTTAGAAGGAATAGAGATTGTTGGAGAGGAAACGCAACCTAATCTAGAAGCTATATCTGAACTAGAACCGGATCTTATTATTGCCTCTTTAACACGCCACGAAGAAATTTATGACCACCTTAGTGATATTGCTCCTACGGTTGTAGGGGAAGCTGTTTATGACTGGAAAGATACTCTCAATATCATGGGGCAAGCTTTGAATAAAGAAGAAGAAGCAGACCAATTGCTTGAGGATTATAACACTAGAATTGCAGATTTCAAGGAGGAAATGGGTGACGATCTGCCTATTGAAGTTGCAATTACTAATTTCAGAGCGGATCACGCACGTATTTTTTATATGGGTTATGCTGGTGGAATTTTACAAGATGCTGGGTTCACAAGACCTGAAGGCCATGACGATCCGGAAGAATGGGGAATCAAACTATCTTCTAAAGAAAGTATTCCTGAAGCAGATGCTGATATGATTTTTAATTTTAACTCAGGAACTGAGACGGAACAAATTGAACAAACGTTCAAGGAATGGACAAGTCATCCATTATGGGGAAACCTTGAAGCTGTAAAAAATGATCAAGTAGTTATGGTAGAAGAAGTGCCTTGGAATAGTGCGGGAGGTTATATCTCTGCACACCTAATGCTAGATGATCTTTACGAAATTTTTGAAATCGAAGAGTAAGTACTTTCGCTAGAAAAGATTTAAGCCAAACATTTGGAGTTACAAAACCAGTTAAACGATGGAAGTGTAATGATATGGGTAGATATATACTAACAAGTAAGATGAAAATACTCACTTTAGCAGTTATGGTATTGATTTTTGTCCTAGCATTTATTTCAAGTATTATAGTGGGGCAAACACCTATATCTGTGGTGCAGGCTATTGATTCATTTTTGAATTACAATGAAGCAGTGACGGAACATGTTGTTGTACTAAAAGATCGTCTTCCTAGAGCGGTGATTGGTGCTGTCATAGGAGCGTGCTTGGCAATTGCGGGGGCACTTATGCAAGCATTAACCAAAAATCCGCTTGCTTCACCGAGTATATTTGGTATAAACACAGGTGCAATTTTTTTCGTCGTAGTGGGTATCGTTTTTTTCTCAGTGTCATCTTTGCAATATTTAATGTGGTTTGCTTTTTTAGGAGCTACAATTGCTGCAATATTTGTTTACTTTCTTGGGTCAATAGGCAGAGATGGATTAACGCCGATCAAAATTCTTCTGGCAGGAGCTGCAATCAGTGCATTATTTCAATCGTATACACAAGCGATTCTCGTCATGAACGAAGCGGGATTACAAGACGTTTTATTTTGGCTTGCAGGTTCAATAAGTGGACGAACGCTGGACATGTTACTTCCGGTTTTACCCTTTATGATTATTTCTATAATTACAGCTCTATTCATGGGGAAAGCAATCAACTTGCTGATCACAGGAGACGACATTGCTAAAGGTATGGGGCAAAAGGTATGGCTAGTAAAAGTGGTCATGGGAGTCATTGTCGTATTTTTGGCAGGCAGTTCCGTTGCAGTAGTTGGCGCGGTGGGATTTATCGGTTTAGTCATTCCGCATATTGCAAGAGCGTTTACTGGTAATGATTATCGGTGGCTACTTCCTTTTGCCGCAGTCCTTGGAGCAGTGTTGTTATTATTGGCGGATGTGGTTGCTAGATTACTCATCATGCCACAGGAAGTACCCATTGGGGTTATGACAGCAATAATTGGTGCGCCTTTCTTCATTTATATAGCGAAACGAGGGGTGACCAAACTGTGAAAAAATATGTAACGTGGCAACATCCAAAAGAACATATGTCATTCCAAATAGAAACAAAAACAGTTTTGATCCTTCTGGGATTATGTATATCCCTTTTCTTAGCACTGATTCTTGGACCGAGTCTGGGAAATAAGTTACTAAGTCCATTAGAAGTAGTGAGGACAATCGCAGGAGTTAGTACAGGAGGAAATGATTTTATTGTAATGAATTCGAGATTGCCCCGGACGCTTGTTTCGATACTTACGGGTGCTGCCTTAGGATTATCAGGGCTCATTTTGCAAGGGGTGATACGGAATCCACTCGCTGCGCCGGATATTATTGGTGTAACGGGGGGATCTTCTGTAGCCGCAGTTGCTTTTATTACGTATTTGTCAGGAACGTTAAGTCTCTTTTATTTACCATTAGCTGCTGTTTCCGGAGGTATTATTGTTTCTGTTTTTATTTACATGATGTCGTGGAAAAATGGTGTAACACCGATCCGGCTTATTTTAATTGGCATCGGTGTTTCGGCAGTAATGAGTGCAGGAACAACTTTTATGCTCGTACTAAGTCCTTCAGCATCAGCAGGTCAGGCTTATCTTTGGTTGACAGGAAGCGTTTATGGAGCTTCCTGGGAGGATGTTCGAACTGTGGCTATCGTTATTTTAGTCATTACTCCCCTTGTATTACTCTTCTCTAGAAGCCTCAATGCACAACAATTTGGGGATGAAGTGGCATCGGGACTTGGTGTGAAGGTGGAATTTCACAGAATGGCTTTACTGCTTTTTAGCGTGATACTAGCAGGCGTTGCTGTATCAGCTGCAGGAGCGATAGGGTTTGTTGGACTGATTGCTCCTCATATAGCGCGTGCACTAATAGGAAGGCAATTTGCCGGGTTAATTTTAAGTTCGGCTCTAGTGGGCGGATTACTTGTTTTTTCAGCTGACTTAGTTGCACGAACCGTTTTTTATCCGATTGATATTCCAGCAGGTGTCTTTACTGCAGGTATTGGTGCTCCTTTCTTTTTATACTTGTTATTTAAAAATCGTCATCAATTTTGATAAGGAGGGTTAGAAATATGGTTCGTTTACAAGCCGCTGATTTAACATTCGGGTATGATGCAGAACCGATTATTGAAAACTTAAATCTGGAAATTCCAAAGGGCGAGATAACCGTCTTTATTGGTGCTAATGGCTGCGGTAAATCTACGTTGCTAAGGACGTTGGCTCGATTACTTAAACCTGATAAAGGGACTGTGTTTTTAGATAGCGAAAAAATTGCTTCGCTACCGACAAAAGAAATCTCAAAAAAAATGTCGATACTTCCACAAGGCGCTTCTACTCCGGAAGGTTTAACTGTCGATCAATTAGTTAGACAGGGGAGGTATCCACACCAAAGTTGGTTAAAGCAGTGGTCCAGTGAAGATGAACGTATGGTTCAAGATGCTTTAAAGTCAACGAATATGACTCATTTAAGTGAACGTTCAGTGGATTCCTTGTCTGGAGGTCAAAGGCAGAGAGCTTGGATTGCGATGACGTTAGCTCAAGGAACGGAAACGCTTTTATTGGATGAACCTACAACCTATCTTGATATGGCTCATCAGATTGAGGTTTTAGATTTACTTTTTGATCTTAACGAAAAAGAGCAAAGAACAATTGTCATGGTTTTACATGATATTAACTTGGCTTGCAGGTATGCTCATTATATCGTCGCTGTTCAGAAAAAAACGATATATGCTCATGGAAGACCGGAAGATATTATTACAGCAGATACATTGAAGGCAGTTTTTCAAATGGAATGTCAAATTATGAGGGATCCGATATTTGGAACACCTCTGTGTATTCCATTTGGAAAAGGGAGGAAAATCGGGAACAGGGAAGATCAAATGGAAAGGCTGTTTTCGTAAGTGTTGTTTTTTATTAGCAATCATTCGGGCCAAAAACGGACATGAGTCATTAATAATGGCGAATAGTAACACTCAGCTGTCCGGGTTTAGATAGTAGCTTTATAGTGACATTCAGAAGAGTTTACTCACCCTGAGTGGCGCTATAGAAAGACTATAACGCCACTCCCCCGCCACGGTTCAATCTATATTCTCTTTACAAAAAAAGTGTCCACCAAGTTCTACTTAGAACAGGTGGACACTAGCTTATAGGTTGACGTTACTCTACTAAACTTTCAAGTACATCATCGATAATTTGATCATTTGCAACAGGTCCATTGTATAACCAGCTTGTAGTTGACTCGTATTCATAGACTTGATCATTTTTTACGGCAGGAATATTTTGCCACAAAGGATCTTCCAGTAGTTCTATGCTATCATCTAATTCACTGCTAATTAAAAAGAGATGTTCTGTATCCAGCTCAGCTACTTCTTCTAAAGAGATAGGTGACCAGTCACTGGTAGCAGATTCAGAAATTTCCTTAACAACGTCTGGGGAAGCGAGACCTAAATCTCCATACATAACAGCGCCACTGGATGCCGTTTCGCTAACTATAAAGAGCTGACCACCAGTAAGCCAGACCGCAGCAACAGAATCTTCTCCAATAGAATCCTTGATTATATCCTGGGATTCTTCTGCTTTTGCATCATAATCTTCCAATATTTGATCTGCTTCATCGTTAAGATTTAAAACTTTTGCAATTTCTACCAAGTCTTCGCGCCAATTTTCACTGTCTTCTGTACCAACAACATAAGTCGGTGCAATCTTTGAATATTGATCGTATTTTCCGTCACCAACAGTTTCAGCTGAGCCGACTAATAGTAAATCTGGAGAAAAACTAGTAACGGCTTCAAAAGGAAGGTCGAACGGAATCGTAGGTATGTCTTGTAAATCTTCCTGTAAATAGTCTTGAATCCCTGCACCATCTGAAATTGACCATTGCGCTACTGGAGAAACTCCAAGTGCTACCAAATAATCTTCTAAGTAAGATGCGATAATTCGCTCTGGATTTGCCGGAATGACAACTTCATTTCCAAGTGAATCGGTTAATGTTGTTTCTGTGCTAGTTTCGGAAGTTTCAGCTGCTTCTGTATTTTCAGTAGTTTCATCAACAGTCTCTTCAGCATTTTCCTCACTGTTGGGACTAGCTTCATTATTTTCTCCACACCCTACAAGCGTTAAAGAGAGTGCTAATATACTAAAACCAAGTATACGTTTATTCATTGATAGTATTCCTCCTAATGGATAGATAAGTACTTTACTCAAATAATGATAACGATTATCATTATCGATAGCAAGAGTTTTTTTCCCGTTTGCCGAATAGTCTATCAATAGGATGAAAATCAAAGTGAATTCTCACAATAATCCATGTAGTAGAGAGTAATTTGGTGTATAATGATAATCATTCTCACAAGAAGAGAGAGACGCTTTCATTTCATAGACTAATTTGAGAAAATAAAGATCAGTATTTAATGAATGTATAGCCATTTTTAATTCTGGCTGAAGTAAAGGAATGAAAAATATGGTATGGAATGAGCAAGAGTCTACAAGTGAAAAATTAACCTCACGTCCAGTAATGGCAACAATAATTTTATTTGTTGGATTGATAGTCCTTCTTTTAACGGGAGCCCTTTCGATTTCATTTGGAGCTGCTGATATTAATCTTAAAACAGTATGGACGGGTGTCTTTGAATTTGACCCTAATTTAACCTCTCATCAAATTATCCAGGAATTACGAATGCCACGAGTGATTGCTGCTGCATTAGTCGGAGCTTTCTTAGCAGTTTCCGGAGCAATTATGCAAGGAATGACTAGAAATCCACTTGCTTCCCCTTCAATCATGGGGGTTACAGCGGGATCGGCTTTCATGATCGCTATTGCGTTTGCTTTTTTTCCAGGGACCTCATACATAGGGTTAATGATTTGGTCGTTTGTAGGAGCGGGATTAGGAGTCGGGCTTGTTTTTACGATTGGGAGCTTTTCCAAAGGAGGATTAACACCCGTTAAGTTAGCACTTGCTGGGGTTGCGGTTACAGCTTTACTTCAATCGGTCTCGACAGCAATTGCGATTCATTTTAACGTCGCTCAGGATATTACGTTTTGGTACGCTGGCGGTGTAGCTGGGACGCGGTGGGTCATGATTCAGATATTAATTCCAGTTGCAATTATAGGTTTGATTTTGGCCTTGCTAGTCGCTCCTTCGATTACTGTTCTCAGTTTAGGGGACGATATGGCGAAAGGATTAGGGCAACGAACGGCCCATGTAAAAATAGTCGGCACGATAGTCGTTTTACTTTTAACAGGCGCAGCCGTTGCTGTAGCCGGCACGATAGGTTTTATTGGTCTTGTGATTCCTCATATTACTAGATTTCTGGTTGGAGTTGATTACCGGTGGATTATTCCATGTGCAGCTGTTCTGGGAGCATTGTTGC
This sequence comes from Salipaludibacillus neizhouensis, assembly GCF_002886185.1. Classification (GTDB taxonomy): domain Bacteria; phylum Bacillota; class Bacilli; order Bacillales; family Salisediminibacteriaceae; genus Salipaludibacillus; species Salipaludibacillus neizhouensis. Next base: position 3,188,777 of record NZ_KZ614146.1, on the reverse strand, counting down.
TTGTTCTAGCTGACTTAGGAGCGAGAATGATCAATCCTCCTTTTGAAACGCCAGTGGGTGCGATCACAGCCATGATCGGGGTTCCATTTTTCCTCTATCTTGCTAGAAGAGAAGGGAAGGGCTTTTAATGGAAATGATAAAAAATACATACAGGAATCAATTTATAGTGATGGCAATATTATTTATCTTTATTTTAATCACTTTCTTTCTAAGTTTGAATTTAGGGCACATAAAGATTGCTCCATTAGAAGTTATTCAGACTTTGTTTGGCAGTGGCACATCTGAAAATAAACTAGTACTATTTGATTTTCGCTTACCACGTATGGTGATTGCCTTATTAATAGGAGCGGGATTAGGAATTTCCGGGGCAATTCTACAAGGTGTTTCACAAAATGGTTTGGCTGATCCAGGAATTTTAGGGATCAATGCCGGGGCAGGACTTGCTGTCGTAATCTTTATATTCTTTTTTCAAGGCTCAATGACTTCCCTTGGAACGCTGTCTATCTTTATGATGCCAATTTTCGCATTAATTGGTGGAGTCTTTGCCGCTTTTCTTATCTATACTCTTGCTTGGAAGGGTGGCGTGACCCCGACTAGATTAATTTTAGTAGGAATTGGGATAAATGCAGCATTCGGTGCAGGATTGATCATCTTCCAGTTGAAAATGAATCCAAACGATTTCATGCAAGCGACAGTCTGGCTTTCCGGAAGTATTTGGGGAGCGAATTGGAAATTTGTTTTAACAGTATTACCATGGATTCTAATACTCATCCCTTTTACGATGTACAAGGCATCGTCTTTAAATGTCCTCAATCTGGGTGATGAGATGGCAACAGGATTGGGAGTTGCTGTAGAAAAAGAAAGAAGAATCTTATTATTAACTTCCGTTGGTTTAGCAGGAGCATGTGTAGCAGTTGGAGGAGGTATCTCATTTCTAGGATTGGTTGCCCCTCATTTAGCGAGAAGGCTTGTCGGATCTAAACATCAAGTGCTGCTGCCCGCAACAGCATTAATAGGAGCATTGTTGTTGCTAGTTGCTGATATGATTGGCCGGAACCTGCTAGCCCCTTCAGAAATACCAGTAGGACTTGTTGTTTCAGCTCTAGGTGCACCGTACTTTATTTACTTGTTGATAAAGGTTAACTAATTATAAAGGAGTTGACGGAATGATAAAAAAGCCAAAACCATATCAAAAAGAAGGTATCGCTAAAATTATCAGGGAACGCCGAACAATAAGAGACTTGAAACCAGATCCAGTATCTGTTGATTTAATCGTGGATATTCTAAATGATGCAGTGTGGGCACCGAATCACGGCTTGAGAGAACCGTGGAGATTTCTTTTATTTCACGGTACAGGGAAGGACAGGTTTGTCGAAGCGGTAAAAGATGCGACATCCAGTGAAGACAGAGAAAAATATGGGAATAAGAAAGATGACTATTTCCGAAATGTACCAATTCATTTGGTTATTATTATGAAAGAAGACCCCAGGGAAAAACAATGGGAAGAAGATTTTTCAGCAACCTCGGCTCTCATTCAAAATTTTCAATTGTTAGCATGGGAAAATGATCTGGGAGTCGTTTGGAAAACAAATAGGTATAATAAAAAGCAGGAGTTTCTTCAGGCGGTTGGCATAAAGGATGACGAGAAAATCGTTGGAGTGCTGCATATCGGTTATATTAATAAAATCCCTGAAGCGAGACCAAGGACAAGGGTTGAAGAAAAACTAACCATCGTCTCTCAATCATCTTAATGAATATCTCGAAGCGACTATTTTCATCAAGAAATGATATATTATATAGGAGTAATTAATTAATCATTAATTGCTTCTATATTTTTGTTTTGGAGGAAATTTAATGAAAAATAAAGATAAAACCACTTTTTTACAAAAGGAGGGAAAAATGCCTTCAATTAATGAAGGAAAAACCAGTCTGCTCAATGATCTGAAAGAACTATTTAAACTGAAAGTTTTACTTGCTAATATATTGCCGGTTTTTACCGGTTTCTGGTTAGCGTTATATTTTTCAGACGCCTCTTTTTCAGATCATTGGCTACTGTTTTTTCAGGTATTAATAGGTAGTACATTTATCGTCGCTGGAGCGCTTATCATTAATAATTGGTATGATGTTGATATCGATAGCGTGATGAATAGAACAATGAATCGGCCGACTGTAACAGGACATATTTCTCTGAGGACAGTTTTAACGATGGGAATTCTTTTTACGTTGGTTGGTTTTATCCTATTGATATTTACAACTTTAGAAGCTACCCTTTACGCTGCTATTGGATGGTTTACCTACGTATTTCTGTATACAATATGGACGAAACGAAGATATACATGGAATACGTTGATTGGAAGTGTTTCCGGGGCAGTTACTCCACTAATTGGATGGGCGGTGCTTGAGCCGGCTTCTCACGTTGTTCCTATTGTATTGTGCCTTATCCTTTTTATTTTTCAAATGCCGCATACTTTTGCGATTGCAATGAGAAAAAGAGATGAGTATCGTGATGCAAAGGTAGCTATGCTTCCTGTTGTCCGCGGTTTTCAAGTGACTAAGTGGCACATATTGTTTTATGTAGCCTGTCTAATTCCGTTTCCTTTTTATCTTACATCGCTGGGAACCTTTTTTGTAGGCTTTGCAACATTGCTTAACCTCGGCTGGTTAGGTTTGAGTATCTATGGCTTCTTTACAAAAAATGATTTCTCATGGGCTCGTGTTCAATTTATTTATTCTGTTGGTTATGTAACTGTTTTATTTGTGATGATGGTAGTCGTCACTTTTCCTGTCTTTCATTAGTTGTAATATACTGTTCTATTATAGGATGGACAAACTGGTCCAAAGTTCGCAATCACATTGTGAACTTTGTGCCAGTTTTTTTTGTAAGAATATATAAATTTAGCAGCTACCTTCTCGCCGCAAGTATCAAGGGAAAACCACCCTCCTTTCGAGTAGCACCTACACACACTTCGTAGGTGCTACTCGGGGCGGCGGAAGCTAACGCTGTATTTAATAAAAGACGCTACGCGTTTTTCTAAAAAACTTCAGCCACCACGGGAAAACGTGTCTTCCTGTACCGTCGTAGCACCTACAAAAGTAGCACGTTGAAAACAAGAGCATAGGCGAGGATGAGGGAGTTAGAAATCGAGAAAAGGGGTAGGTGCTACCGTTGTAGCACCTACAAATGTATCACGTAGAAAACGAGAGCATAGGCGAGTATAAGGGAGTTTAAAAGTTGAAAAAAGAGGTAGGTGCTACCGCCGTAGCACCTACAAAAGTAGCACGTAGAAAACGAGAGCATAAGCGAGTATAAGGGAGTTTAGAGGTTGAAAAAAGAGGTAGGTGCTACTGCCGTAGCACCTACAAAAGTAGCACGTTGAAAACGAGATCATAGGCGAGTATGAGGGAGATTAGAAGTCGAAAAAAGAGGTAGGTGCTACCGCCGTAGCACCTACAAAAGTAGCAGGTCGAAAACGAGCGGTAATTTTTCCAAACAACCTTCAATGATAAGCAAGTAACAAAATATAAAAAGATACTTAGTGTTCTAAAACTCAACGGTTACGTTCTCATCTTTGTTCAAATATTCGTCATATTTAGTTTCGAGGAGGTGATTCAACTCACTTCTCCGAGAATCGTTATCAATTAAGATGAAAGTACGAAAAGAACAAGGAGGCTGATTTTAATGGGCGATCCAAAGGTGAAGCACGAAGAAAAAGTAGTGGATGACCACGGACCACAGATAGGTACTTGGTTTTCCTTAGGAATTCTAGGCATAGTCATTTTTGCCACATTTATACTCATGTTTTCGGTTTACTTTGCTAGATTATAGGGGGGATAGAGATGAAAATGCATCTTGATGAAAAAATATGGCTCATCATTAGTTTCGGGATGATCATGGGCTTCATGGCTTTTACTGGATATCAAACGTTTGTGTTAGGAATGGGACCACCGAGCAACATGGAAACCATTGATCCACAGAAAGTAGATGTAACCGCCCCTTTTGATAATCCAGGTGTGTATGAGATTGGGGAGAACGAGTATGAAGTGGTGATGACACTGGAAATTTTTAGTTTTAATCCTGGCGAAATTGAGGTACCGGCGGGGTCAACAGTACACTTCACGATGACTTCAAAAGATGTCACTCATGGATTCCAAGTGGCAGGCACAAATTTAAATGCGATGGTTATGCCAGGACATATTCAAAAAATATCACAGAAGTTTGATGAACCGGGTGAATATTTAGTGTTATGTAATGAATATTGTGGAGCTGGTCACCAACATATGGCTACAACAATTACGGTGAAATAAAGAGGGGGTGGAAGAAATGGGAACAGCAGTAAATCAATCGTTTAAAGAAAAAACAAATAAGGTGCTAGGCATCACACCGGAGGATGCAAGATTAACGAAATCATATCTATTTGTAGCATTTGCAGCATTACTGTTAGGTGGTGTTTTAGGGTTATTACAAGGGCTCAATCGGGCAGGTCTTTTAGAATTACCTTCTTGGTTGAATTATTACCAAGTTTTAACGGCACATGGATTACTATTAGTCCTTGTTTTAACAGCTTTCTTCACAGTCGGATATTTCTATGCGGTGCTTTCACACAATTTAGGTGGGTTATTGCCGAAAGTCAGGAAGATGGCATGGATCGGTTTCGGGATGAAATTAGTTGGATTTGTATTGGCCGTTATTTCGGTTATATTAAATGAAGCATCTGTCATGTATACCTTTTATCCGCCAATGGCAGCCTCACCTATATTCTACTATGGATTAGTATTTATCGTCTTAGGAGTGTGGATGTGTGCTTTTGGAGCCTTTATTCAAGTGGCTAATTGGCGAAAGAATAATAAAGGGAAACACGTGCCAATTCTATCTTTCTTTGCTACCGGGGTATTTGTTCTATTATTTTTCGGAAGTATCCCAGTAACGATTGAAGTTCTGGTTATTATACCTTGGGCGCACGGTTGGGTAGAGACAATCAATGTCATGGTTTCAAGAACGTTGTTTTGGGCGTTTGGTCATACGCTAGTAAATATCTGGTATTTAACCGCAGTGTCTGCATGGTATGTGGTCGTACCAAAATTAATCGGGGGAAGACGTTTCAGTGATACATTAACTCGTGTCGTAATTATTCTACTCGTTATTTTAAACATTCCTGGTGGGTTTCACCATCAAATCATTGACCCGGGAATCGCGGAATCTGTAAAGTTTTTACATGTATTTATGAGTCTGGCAATTGGATTTCCTTCTTTAATGACTGCCTACGCTATGTTCTCTGTGTTTGAAAAGACGGCGAGAAAACGAGGAGGAAAAGGACTATTCAGTTGGTTTAAAAAATTGCCATGGGGTGATGTTCGATTTCTAGCACCCATGATCGCGATGATCGCCTTTATTCCGGGTGGCGCAGGGGGAATTGTTCAAAGCACAAACCAGTTAAATCAAGTTGTTCATAATACCATGTGGGTTGTAGGTCATTTCCATTTAACCGTAGGAACTACTGTCGTTCTGACCTTCTTTGGTATTAGTTACTGGTTAGTTCCTTATCTCTCTAAACGTGTTCTAACACCTGCCATAAATAAACTAGGTGTCGCGACTACGTTAATTTGGACAGCAGGAATGATTTTTATGTCAGGAGCGATGCACTGGGTCGGTGTATTAGGCTCTCCACGGAGAACTTCATATACAACTTATGGTGACAATGCTACTGCTTTAAGCTGGGATCCATATTTAATGTTCTTGGCTGTCGGGGGTACGCTTCTTATGATCGGTGTATTAATGCAAGTATATGCAGTCGTTCATCTCATGTTTTTTGCACCGAAAGGAGACACCGAGTTTCCGATAGCAGAAGTAGAGGATCATGCAGCGAAAACACCATACTGGACAGAGCGTTGGGGTGTGATCATTGTTATTATGCTGATAGTGATTGCGATGGGGTATGTGATACCTCTCGTTGAAATGATTATGAATGCACCGCCAGGATCACCACCATATAAAACTTGGTAATCTACGGTTAATCCAAAGAGATAGTCGGATATAGTGATGGCTATCTCTTTCAGTGTAAAAAGAGGTAGGTGCTCCTGAGGTTACTCGTCGCAGAAAACATTGCTACCGGCGTAGCACCTACAAAAGTAGCACGTTGAAAACAAGAGCATAGGCGAGGATAAGGGAGATTAGAAATCGAAAAAAGAAGTAGGTGCTCCTGCGGTTACTCGTCGCAGAAAACATTGCTACCGGCGTAGCACCTACAAAAGTAGCACGTTGAAAACGAGAGCATAGGCGAGGATAAGGGAGATTAGAAGTCGAAAAAAAAGGTAGGTGCTCCTGCGGTTACTCGTCGCAGAAAACATTGCTACCGGTGTAGCACCTACAAAAGTAGCAGGTCGAAAACGAGAGGATAGGCAAGGATAAGGGAGATTAGAAGTCGAAAAAAAGGTAGGTGCTCCTGCGGTTACTCGTCGCAGAAAACATTGCTACTCGGGGGCGGTGGAAGCTGACGCTGTATTTAATAAAAGACGCTACGCGTTTTTCTTAGTTGAAAATAAGTAACATAGGAAGTGATCATTATGATCAGAAACAGACAAACTCTATTTGCGGCTTTTCTCGTTTTATTATTTGGATGTGCCTTGTTTTATATTGGTACCGATGGTTTTAAGGCTTATACAGCAGAAACTGCAAGGGTCATTCAACTAACGGATGATAAACCCGAATTTCCTGCAAATGTAACGCTTGAAGACAGCAATGAGCGAACATATTCGATTTCCGAATTCGAGGGTAAATATATTTTTATTACATTTATGTATACGTCATGTGTCGATGAATGCCCTTTGTTAGAAATGAATATGGGGAGAGTCTATGACTCCATTCCAAGTGAGTACATGGGGGAAGAGATCGTGTTTCTAAGTATTAGTTTTGACCCTGAACGGGATGATCCAGCAACATTAGATATGTATAAAAATCATTTTAGTGCGGACGGGGAAACATGGAGAATGGCGAGAATAAATGATCAAGTGGAGTTAGCTGCATTATTAGAAACGTATGGTGTCATTGTCATTCCAGATGGTGATGGAGACTTTGCGCATAATTCTGCCTTTTATTTAGTCGATCAAACAGGTCATCTATTGGATATTATTGATTATAAAAATGTAGAACTAGCAGCTAATGAAGTTGTAGAGATTCTTGAAAATGAGGAGGGAGCGCAATGAAAAATCAATTTATTTACGGCTTCCTCCTGCTTATCTTCTTAGCTCTCCCTCCAGTTGCTAATTTATTGGAATCTATCATGATTGTACACATGCATATGCAAATGCCATTGTTAGTTATAGCGGGATTTTTAATGGCAGGCTTGATTCAACAACGGCTACCTCAGTTCTTTAAACGATGGAATCATAATGGAGTACCCGGCATTTTGTTATTTTCGATCATTATGGTGTATTGGATGATTCCAAGACTAATGGATGAGGCGCTGACAGTGCAAAGTGTAGAACTCTTTAAGTATATTAGCCTTCCTTTTCTGGCCGGAGTCCCATTGCGTGATAGCTGGCAAAAAATTAGACCATCTTTTAAAAATGTTATTATTAGTTGTTTCTCGATTCTCTTTTTCGCAATGGGATGGTTATATATTACCTGGCCAGAACAGTTATGTAACAACTACTTATTGATTGAGCAGATCACTCTCGGATGGGGATTTTTAACGATGGCAGTATGTATGGTAATCTATTTGATTTATAACACTTTAGTTGATCCTTCAGACTATGAAGAACCATCTGAATTAAGTCTTGAAGAAGCATAGAATTTAAATAAGTGTCCTTTAAATTGGAATATTCGTGAAAAAATTTGTTTTTGTTGAAAAAACTCGAAGTGATACATCAATCTATAAGTAATGATCGTTTCACGTTCTCTCGGACTCTCTCGTACGATACAAAGTGATTCACCGAGTCTTTTGCATGTATATCGCCACGTAAATGAAGTATTTACTCGTATGCTCATTACCTCACTCATAACTCTTGAAGTAATCCAGTAAAGTGTTATGATTAAATACGGATTACAAAAAGGGAAGACAATGTAGGAGTTGAATTTTACAATGAGTTTAGATATAAGAGTTGTATTTATTGGTGCTGGAAACATGGCTGAGGCAATGATTTCCGGAATTATAAAAACAGGAACACTTGAGCCGCGTCAAGTAATAGTGACGAATCGAAGTAATGAAGAACGGTTACTTGAATTGCACAACCGCTACGGCGTACAAGGAATCGTGCGAGATAAATTAAAAATTGAATCAGCAGATATTATTGTTTTGGCAATGAAGCCAAAAGATGCAAAAGTATCTCTAGATTCTATTAAAGATCAGATTAGACCTGATCAAGTAGTCATGAGTGTGTTAGCGGGTATTTCAACAACATTTATGGAAAAGAATCTACAAGCTGGTCAACAGGTGATTCGAGTGATGCCGAATACATCAAGTATGATTCAAGAATCAGCCACAGCGATATCGCCAGGAGAAAACGTAACAATGAAAAACGTGAGGCTTGCAAAGAAATTGCTTCAGTCAATTGGTAAGGTTTATCTAATTGAAGAAGAACAAATGGATTTGTTCACTGGCATCGCGGGAAGCGGTCCTGCATATTATTATTATTTGATGGAGCATGTAGAGAAAATAGCTAAGGAAAACGGAATGGAAGTTTCCCAAGCAAGAGAAATTGGTGCTCAAACGATTTTAGGAGCTGCAAGAATGATGCTGGAGCGAGAAGAAACGCCAGCACAGTTGAGGAAAAATATTACGTCCAAAAACGGAACGACAGCCTCCGGACTTCAAGCATTAGCGGACAATGGTGGCGGGGACGCAATCAAGGCTGCAATTGAAGGTGCAATGCAACGTTCGAAAGAAATAAGTGAAGAGCTAGAGAAAGCACCTGTGAACTAAGTGAACTAAAGAACGAATTTCAAGGATGCAGCCTTGAGATCAGCGGTTCGAGCCCGCTATGCTCGACCATACTTAACGCTATTAACGATGCGGTTCTTCGTCTTTACGAGGAATGGTGTCGTTTTTTTATTGTTATCAAAAAATTACCCCATTACATTGTGTGGATGGGGTAGGAAACATATGTTAAAGAATATATGACTTTTTCTAAATGAAATTGCAATATTATGAGGTCTTTGGATTCAATTGCTTAAGTTGTTATTGATAACTTACAGCAAATACATCAACGTGATAATAATCTGGATTCGCTAGAATAGGTTCCAATAGAGTATACCTCAACTGAACAAAATAGAATGCAGTAGTATCAGGTAGTTTAATTGTTCATTTAGGGTTGTTCAATTAATAGTATAATTAAGATGACTCGAAAGTGACCATAGCTTCACCCTCTTTCTTACATTGGAAAGAGATGAGAAGTCCAAGTATTCTTTAATGTTTGGGCTTTTTTTACAGAAAATGAAATGTACTAATGAATGACAGACTATTTATCACTTCATACCTTCTGGATGTTCAAAGCTAAAAAATCCATAGTTTTTGGAATCAAAGATTTTATAATTATTCTCGTCGTACAAATTTGATTGATTTTCAAGAAGAATAATCTTCCTCAATAGGGCCAGATTATTGAATAGGGGATAAAGCCTTTTGTTGTACTTACGTCGGTAATCATATAATGATGAAAGATAAGGGTTCGCAGATAAACAAAATGACGCTCGTCGACACCCTACATAATTAATATAGCAAAAATAGTTTATATTCAGAGTTGTTTTTATAGTTGGTACAACACCCAGTACATAATAAACTGCAGGGTTCCAATTTTGTATCTTCCATATGTTTACACCATTATGAATTATGGTGATACAGAATAATATTATGATTCAGCGAGCCTTTTCCATTCTGCCAATACACCACCTTCTATATTATTAAAAATGAGAGCATCCATTGTCTCAATCATCCCTTGTCGGGCATTTTTTGAGTGATGGTTACATCTAGATTGAGCTCTACTCTTTTTCTTATACTTATGATTCTTTTTTTCACCATCAATATGGTACCAACAGTTATACCCCGTCACCACGTCACCTTCACAGCTACATCGTGTCACACGTTGCCATGTATGAACCCTCGCTTCATGGAGGAAAATCATCCCCTCTTCTAATTGTCTTTTTGCAATTCCCTGTGCTGTAGGAGTGTCACCTCTTAATAACCAAGCAGTCAATACATTGTTTACGGATAAACACCAAGCTACTATTGCACCAGGTCCTAAATTACGCAGACCAGTTAATGCGTTGTCATTACTCGTAATAATATCTTTTAATAAAAAATCTTCCCCTGAAGTTTTGTATTGCTCAAACTTTTCATTCGAAGCCCTGACTAAATCTTCATAGTCTCTTTTCCTTCCTTCTTCAATTTCACTTCGGATCTGATTGACAATGGAACGAATTGCGTCTCCACTTAATTGTCCATGATCTACTCCTAATATTTTATCTAAAGCCTCGTTAGCCAGTCTTCCTGCAATAGCGCCGGCTACAGCAATAGCAATTTGTATGGAAACAGATGATAAATTGTAAAGGGCAATACGCTTCTCATCTGTGTTCCGAACAAATTGGATTTCCTGGGGTTCTGAAATAAAAATAGGCTCACCTTGACCTAAGCCGTCACTTTCGCAAGAACTGTTCTCCAACAAGTGATGGTTTTTCATATCGATTATCTCCTTTTTATTTAATATTTCAATGAACTCTTAATTTAATATTTGTTATTTTTTGTAGAATATCACCATCAAGGTAGAGCGAATATATGGTAAATGTTAATTAAGGGTAAACTGAATCAATTTTGAATGAAAAGTTTGGATAAGCATGCCCATCAATTTTCATAAACAAAGGAACAGATCACGAAGAAACCGTTAATAATTATTGAACACTTTCAACAATCAGGCGCTATTCTTTTATAAGAATTTCGCCCTTATTTTGTGTATTGGCCGATTGCTTAGTAGACTAAATACTGTGCAGCAAAAATGCTTCTATCAAAGCTACTTTATAAAAGAATGTTCTTATGTTAACGAGCATTAATCGAGTTAAGAAGCAAATGTTAATAAAATAGAACCTCCATAAAATTGGAAGTTCTATTTTATTAACATTGAACTTTAAAGAGCTTAATAAATAAAAATGCCAAAACTTGAGATTTATTAATATTTTAAAGAACGATGGAGATAAAAGAATGATGCAGCAGTTGAGATAATTCCCCCTAACACTATTGTAAAATTCGTACCAAACTGATTTGATAGAACACCAGCTAATAATGCTGCCACTGGCATCAGAATCCAGGTCATAAATCTACTTGTAGCCTGTACACGCCCTAACAACTGATCAGGAGTTAAAGTCTGCCTAATAGTGACTATACAAGGATTCATCATGGAAGCTGCCAAAGTACCAATTGCATTAGAAATAATCAACAAAAAGTATGTATTTGCTAGACCAAAGAACACGATTGATAGCCCACCAATAAAGGAAGCGCCAAATAAGATTCTACGATAAGAATACTTTTTTCTTAAAAAATTTGTAGCTAAAGCTCCCCCTATTGCTCCAATTCCTCCAATAGATAGTAGCAATCCTGTTTGTTCCGCTGACAAATGCATGGTATCTGTTAAGTGAAATACAAGCATTGTTAGGAATAGTGTCGTACCAAAGACAGATGCAAGCATAGCTAAATTGGTGAATAAGATAGGTTTTGTTTGAATTACAAAATGAAAACCTTCTTTAATATCTATCCAAAAGCTTCTTTTCTTTTTCTCCACATTTATTTCGGTATGTAAATTTATACTTAGTATGGCAAGGAAAGCAATGAAGAAGCTAAAACTATTGATCAAAAGAGCGTACCCTGGATTATAAAGACTAATAATAAATCCTCCAATCCCTGGTGCTACTAACACTGCTGTATTAAAAAAGCCAGTATTAATGGAATTGACAACTTGTAAGTCGCTATTACGTACCAATTTGGGAATAGAAGCAAATTGAGATGTATTATAGATTTGACTTAATGTACCAACAATAAAAGCGCCACTGTATAATACCCAGATTTCTAATGCATCAAGTATGAACAAAACACCAATCAATCCTACAATGATACATCTTGCGAAATCACAGAATAATAATAAATGCTTCCTATTATAACGGTCTGCAAGTATACCTGTAACGGGCTGAAATAATACAGGTAATCGTTCAAGTGCTGCTACAATCCCCATTATTAAGGGCGATCCTGTTATGGCTAAAACCATTAAAGGAAAGGCAATTAAATATATCTGATCACCACAAAATGAAATTAGGTTCCCCCCGATAAAACGGAATACGGAGTAATTCTTTTTAAATTCAGGTACTTCATTATCGCGCGATTTTATTGCTGGTTCTCCCACCCTTAAAACTCCCTTATAGTTTATTTAGATATTGTTGCATTTCTTTTGATAATGAGTTGATTGCATTTATTTTTAGGTGGTATTTTAAATTTCCCATTTCAACTAACCTAGCTGACTTGAGAATCTTAAGGTGATGATGAACCGTTGTCTTTCCTAATTTCAACTGATTTGTAACTTCTTTTAATGACAGTTCTTTTTCGTATAACATTTTTACTATTCGAAGCCTTACTTCATCCCCAAGTGCTTTATGTTTTAGAACAAGCGAATTATTTGGTGTATATGGGTCATTGGGAGAAACACTTTCGTTTGCTATTGGATAATAAAATACTTTTGTTCCCTCTATATCCCCCTCTATATTCCATGGACGATAGATATATTGGGGAATTAATAATACATTTATTACACTTGGTTCTGGCATATAGACAATGCCACCTGTTGCCCATTCTACTAGCTCCTCTGGTGTCATCGATTTAGACATTTCTATTTTTGATTCATAATCTGTCTTCAAGATAGATAATAGTCCTTCTGCATCCTCATCATTTTTTATAACTTCTTCATGCCATCCATTCATAACCTTAACAAGGTGCTCTTTAAGTTTTTCCATGTCGACGTTACAAATAAATTCGATGTAATCTGGAAAAAATTGATTATCTTTTGTTATCTTTAACATTTTTTTTATTGCTGATTTTTCACCCATAGATGCACTTTCTCTTAATTCATTGTTGTCCTTCCCGATGTAAGGGAGACAAATATATCTCATATCGTTGGGTGGAAGTTCCTGTATGTAGGCAGTAAATTCTTTTATATCATTAAATTTCTTTTGATGGAGTAATTGCAACAATGATTTCCACGTATTTTTCTCCTCAACATAATTTAAGTGTTCTAAAAGACATTCCGATATCGAACCTTTTAGTTCTTCCCAATACATTCGTGTTTTTTCTAATGTTTTGATTAAAGGCGTATTCGTAATAGCTGCAATTCCTAATGCACATTCCCATAAAAGAGAGTATTCAAATTGAACTTTGTAGGTCTCTCTTTTTCTACTTGTAATATTAAAAACATCCATTTTTAGACCTCATTTCTATTTTGTAATCTTATTCTATAATATTAGAATAAATTATTCAATATATTTAGAATGAATTATTCGAAATATTTTGTATTAAAAACGAAGTCAATTGT
>NZ_KZ614146.1:3173683-3175213 GCF_002886185.1 Salipaludibacillus neizhouensis | reverse complement strand
TCTGATCACCACAAAATGAAATTAGGTTCCCCCCGATAAAACGGAATACGGAGTAATTCTTTTTAAATTCAGGTACTTCATTATCGCGCGATTTTATTGCTGGTTCTCCCACCCTTAAAACTCCCTTATAGTTTATTTAGATATTGTTGCATTTCTTTTGATAATGAGTTGATTGCATTTATTTTTAGGTGGTATTTTAAATTTCCCATTTCAACTAACCTAGCTGACTTGAGAATCTTAAGGTGATGATGAACCGTTGTCTTTCCTAATTTCAACTGATTTGTAACTTCTTTTAATGACAGTTCTTTTTCGTATAACATTTTTACTATTCGAAGCCTTACTTCATCCCCAAGTGCTTTATGTTTTAGAACAAGCGAATTATTTGGTGTATATGGGTCATTGGGAGAAACACTTTCGTTTGCTATTGGATAATAAAATACTTTTGTTCCCTCTATATCCCCCTCTATATTCCATGGACGATAGATATATTGGGGAATTAATAATACATTTATTACACTTGGTTCTGGCATATAGACAATGCCACCTGTTGCCCATTCTACTAGCTCCTCTGGTGTCATCGATTTAGACATTTCTATTTTTGATTCATAATCTGTCTTCAAGATAGATAATAGTCCTTCTGCATCCTCATCATTTTTTATAACTTCTTCATGCCATCCATTCATAACCTTAACAAGGTGCTCTTTAAGTTTTTCCATGTCGACGTTACAAATAAATTCGATGTAATCTGGAAAAAATTGATTATCTTTTGTTATCTTTAACATTTTTTTTATTGCTGATTTTTCACCCATAGATGCACTTTCTCTTAATTCATTGTTGTCCTTCCCGATGTAAGGGAGACAAATATATCTCATATCGTTGGGTGGAAGTTCCTGTATGTAGGCAGTAAATTCTTTTATATCATTAAATTTCTTTTGATGGAGTAATTGCAACAATGATTTCCACGTATTTTTCTCCTCAACATAATTTAAGTGTTCTAAAAGACATTCCGATATCGAACCTTTTAGTTCTTCCCAATACATTCGTGTTTTTTCTAATGTTTTGATTAAAGGCGTATTCGTAATAGCTGCAATTCCTAATGCACATTCCCATAAAAGAGAGTATTCAAATTGAACTTTGTAGGTCTCTCTTTTTCTACTTGTAATATTAAAAACATCCATTTTTAGACCTCATTTCTATTTTGTAATCTTATTCTATAATATTAGAATAAATTATTCAATATATTTAGAATGAATTATTCGAAATATTTTGTATTAAAAACGAAGTCAATTGTTGCGCAGCATTCCTGTAGTGCGTTAATTTCGACTTTGAAAAAAATAGAGCCCCTCAGTAAGATAAGAGTATAGATACCAAACTAAAACTCAAATCTAAGGAGGAGCTCTTATATGAAGTTTAAAATGCAAGACAAACAAAATCAACTAATTGAAAGAATTTCTGATAAACATCTTGTTGTTGGTGTGGATATAGCACAGCATGTTCATGTTGCACGAGCTGTAAATTTCCGTGGTATTG
>NZ_KZ614146.1:3172345-3173673 GCF_002886185.1 Salipaludibacillus neizhouensis | reverse complement strand
ATCCGTCATTGTTCTTAGAAGTGGTCTGAAATCCTGCGAATAAGCGAGCATTTGTGAGTAAATAGAATCTAACTGAGGGAGTACGATGATACTATGCAATAGAAAAATGATCTTCAACAATCAGGCGCAATTCTGTAATAAGAATTGCGCCCTTTCTTGTGTGCCCGGCATGTCTAACAACTTGGTGGTGAAAGTCCACTACAGACTTGGTAGTAGGAACTGTTAGCGGAAGGCAAGGGTGTCCATCGTGAGATGGAATCTGAAGGAAGCCGGAAGCAAAATCCTGAGGTGACGAACAGAAATTGGATATAAGGCTGAATAGAGAAGGATAAGTCTGCAAGACAAGATGAAGTCCAATACTACCCAAATCTCTTACAGTAAATCCAGCACCTATATGGGAGGAAAGTGGTTAGACTTACCCGGGGAGGTCTTACAAGGGTTCCCGACAAGAGGGAAGGAATTTCCCACAGGAACAATCATGACAGTGATGGCATGATGAATTGTAAGAAGTCAGCCGAAGCCATAGTAGTCCAAAAAGAGGATGAAGGGCTGAACAATAGTAATCTTGGAAGCCGTGGAGGTGAGAGAAATGCAACAACCACAGACAACATCGAAAGATGGCTATCTACAAGAGAATAGGATGGAATCCGAAGGTATAGTAGAAGTGTGTAGTATTTCTCACGGTGAAACGGAAGGAAGAGATGGTGTGAGTCATCTGATCAATAAAGTAGCCAGTCGCTCAAACTTGAACCAAGCTTATAAAAAGGTGAAGGCTAATAAGGGAGCTCCTGGAGTTGATGGAATGACTGTGAATGAATTGTTTGCTTATCTCGTTCTAAACAAAGAAGAACTTATAGAACAGATAAAAACAGGTTCATATGAACCACAACCCGTCAAACGTGTGGAAATACCAAAACCGGATGGATCAAAAAGAAAACTTGGCGTACCAACTGTACGTGATCGACTTATTCAACAAGCGATTCTTCAAGTGATCGAGAAGAAAATAGATCCGACGTTTTCGGATAGTAGTTTTGGTTTTAGACCTAATCGTAGTGCTCACGACGCAATGAATTGCGCGAAAGAATACTATAAACAAGGATATCGAACAGTAGTAGATATCGATATGAAACAATATTTCGATACGGTTAATCATGACAAACTCATGTTTCATTTGGAAGAGCATATTAAGGATAAAATCATCCTTACACTTATACGGAAATTCCTAAGGAGTGGTGTGTCTATAAATGGAACAATTGTCCCTACTGAAATTGGTGTGCCACAAGGCGGGAATATTTCACCGATTTTGAGTAATCTCTTCGATCAATTTG
>NZ_KZ614146.1:3169281-3172335 GCF_002886185.1 Salipaludibacillus neizhouensis | reverse complement strand
AGGGTTCCCGACAAGAGGGAAGGAATTTCCCACAGGAACAATCATGACAGTGATGGCATGATGAATTGTAAGAAGTCAGCCGAAGCCATAGTAGTCCAAAAAGAGGATGAAGGGCTGAACAATAGTAATCTTGGAAGCCGTGGAGGTGAGAGAAATGCAACAACCACAGACAACATCGAAAGATGGCTATCTACAAGAGAATAGGATGGAATCCGAAGGTATAGTAGAAGTGTGTAGTATTTCTCACGGTGAAACGGAAGGAAGAGATGGTGTGAGTCATCTGATCAATAAAGTAGCCAGTCGCTCAAACTTGAACCAAGCTTATAAAAAGGTGAAGGCTAATAAGGGAGCTCCTGGAGTTGATGGAATGACTGTGAATGAATTGTTTGCTTATCTCGTTCTAAACAAAGAAGAACTTATAGAACAGATAAAAACAGGTTCATATGAACCACAACCCGTCAAACGTGTGGAAATACCAAAACCGGATGGATCAAAAAGAAAACTTGGCGTACCAACTGTACGTGATCGACTTATTCAACAAGCGATTCTTCAAGTGATCGAGAAGAAAATAGATCCGACGTTTTCGGATAGTAGTTTTGGTTTTAGACCTAATCGTAGTGCTCACGACGCAATGAATTGCGCGAAAGAATACTATAAACAAGGATATCGAACAGTAGTAGATATCGATATGAAACAATATTTCGATACGGTTAATCATGACAAACTCATGTTTCATTTGGAAGAGCATATTAAGGATAAAATAATCCTTACACTTATACGGAAATTCCTAAGGAGTGGTGTGTCTATAAATGGAACAATTGTCCCTACTGAAATTGGTGTGCCACAAGGCGGGAATATTTCACCGATTTTGAGTAATCTCTTCCTTGATCAATTTGATAAAGAATTAGAGAAACGTGGACACCAATTCGTCCGGTATGCGGATGACTGTAATATCTACGTAAAAAGTAGAAAAGCAGGAGAGCGTGTCATGAAAAGCGCCACGACATTCCTTGAGAAGAGACTAAAACTTACTGTTAATCGTGAAAAGAGTGAAATAGGAAGCCCGACGAAACGGAAGTTTCTTGGATTCTGCTTACACAAAACGAAACAAGGTGTAGGATTTCGCCCCCATCAAAAGTCGAAAAGGAACTTTGAGGAAAAGCTTAGACAGCTAACCAAACGAAACCGACCAGGTAGTATACGCCAGATCATCAAAGAAATTAATGAGGTTACAACTGGATGGATCAACTACTACGGGATTAGTTATATGAAAAACTACATCAGGACCATTGATCAATGGATCAGACGACGGATTAGACAAATCATATGGAAACGCTGGAAGAAAGTGAAGACGAAATATAAAAGTCTTATTAAACTCAAAGTACCCAAACAAAAGGCTTGGGAATGGGCAAACACACGGAAGGGTTATTGGCGCATTGCGTGTAGTTTTATTTTACACCAAGCCATTACAAACAAAATTCTCGAAGGAATTGGTTTAAAGAACTTAAACCACATCTTCGAGAAAGCACACTCAAACTATTGAACCGCCGTATACGGAACCGTACGTACGGTGGTGTGAGAGGTCGGGGGTTAATACCCCCTCCTACTCGATTGTGTATAGGGCCATATGAGTTCCTAAGATTTTAAAGTTTCTGTCATACTTGTTTTCATTGTCTTATTGTAAGGCATGTATTTATGGAGGGGACATATATTTTAGAAAAAGAATTTGTTTAGGAGGAGTCTAAATGAACAAAGTCAGTATTGTTATACTAGGTATAATAACATCCTTCGTACTAATTGGTTCATTCATGGTGTTTAATAGTCAGGCTAGTAGTGAAGTAACAATTGTTAATCAAAAAGAGATTGACAATGAGTATTTAGATGATTTAGACAAGAGAACTTTTGATTTGGCACAGATTATTGAAAATGGTTTAAAAGACACTACAGCTCGACTAAATAGTATTGAGTATGATATTAATCATTTTCCAAATCGCCTTATTCACATAGATTCAAATAGTTCAAAGGACGGTAATAATATTGAACTGTTAGTACAAAATATAATTCAATCGGTAGAGGATAATTCAGTAATTAAGGAAAATGAACCACTTGAAATTATTGTATTAAACAAAGAAGGAAAAAAGATAAATTAAAATTTCAGGTTTATAGTGAAGTGATGTAAAAGATAAGTCAGGCATTTATCATATGATTTATCTTAAAATAGATAATGTCATTCCAGTTAAATTCTATATCAGTAACATCCATCCTTTGGACAAATTATCTTAATAAATAGCATGAAATACCAGAAATAATGTTCAAATATTACTTCAAAGAATGGATCGCTCATATTGCTAGTCTGCACTTGATAGGGACATTGATCATTGATGAAATACAACACTTAAAAGCCGCTAGTAGCGGTGGATCAGAAAGAAGGCTAAATTTCTTTGTCAGTAGTTAATACCATTGGCATCCCTGTTGTTTTAATAGGAACAAATGTCAGCCGTTTCTGTTTTACAAAAGGAATTTCGTCAAGCAAGAAGAGGAAGTGGACAAGGCGATAAAGTATGGTAACTAGTTCCCTTTTAGTACCTAATTCCTACCGGTTATATCTTCAACAAACAGGCGCAAATCTGTAATAAGAATTGCGTCCTTTCTTTGTGTATAGGGCCAGTTTGTGGAACTCTTATATTACCTAGTAGACCTATACTGCGCAGTAATTGGGTTCAATTTTAGGTCAGGTTTTATAAAGCCAATTGAAAACAGAGCCGTTCACACATACCCAAAATACACCCCCATCAAAGCCATAGGTCACCACACTATAAATTCTCCAAATTCAATTTAAACGCATAAATCCAACTTTCTGAAGAATATTAACATCAGTAAATGAACTATCAGGTAAACGATGGCTGCAGAAGGGAGTCTTTAACGTTATGCTTAATAAATTCTCTACTGTGTTTAAAATATCAGCAGGGATTAGGTTGTTATTGGTTATGCTTTGATTATGTTGGCCCGGGGTGTTAGAGAACTTCACCACTGTATTAACTTCGGATAGCAGAC
>NZ_KZ614146.1:3164090-3169271 GCF_002886185.1 Salipaludibacillus neizhouensis | reverse complement strand
TAGACAGCTAACCAAACGAAACCGACCAGGTAGTATACGCCAGATCATCAAAGAAATTAATGAGGTTACAACTGGATGGATCAACTACTACGGGATTAGTTATATGAAAAACTACATCAGGACCATTGATCAATGGATCAGACGACGGATTAGACAAATCATATGGAAACGCTGGAAGAAAGTGAAGACGAAATATAAAAGTCTTATTAAACTCAAAGTACCCAAACAAAAGGCTTGGGAATGGGCAAACACACGGAAGGGTTATTGGCGCATTGCGTGTAGTTTTATTTTACACCAAGCCATTACAAACAAAATTCTCGAAGGAATTGGTTTAAAGAACTTAAACCACATCTTCGAGAAAGCACACTCAAACTATTGAACCGCCGTATACGGAACCGTACGTACGGTGGTGTGAGAGGTCGGGGGTTAATACCCCCTCCTACTCGATTGTGTATAGGGCCATATGAGTTCCTAAGATTTTAAAGTTTCTGTCATACTTGTTTTCATTGTCTTATTGTAAGGCATGTATTTATGGAGGGGACATATATTTTAGAAAAAGAATTTGTTTAGGAGGAGTCTAAATGAACAAAGTCAGTATTGTTATACTAGGTATAATAACATCCTTCGTACTAATTGGTTCATTCATGGTGTTTAATAGTCAGGCTAGTAGTGAAGTAACAATTGTTAATCAAAAAGAGATTGACAATGAGTATTTAGATGATTTAGACAAGAGAACTTTTGATTTGGCACAGATTATTGAAAATGGTTTAAAAGACACTACAGCTCGACTAAATAGTATTGAGTATGATATTAATCATTTTCCAAATCGCCTTATTCACATAGATTCAAATAGTTCAAAGGACGGTAATAATATTGAACTGTTAGTACAAAATATAATTCAATCGGTAGAGGATAATTCAGTAATTAAGGAAAATGAACCACTTGAAATTATTGTATTAAACAAAGAAGGAAAAAAGATAAATTAAAATTTCAGGTTTATAGTGAAGTGATGTAAAAGATAAGTCAGGCATTTATCATATGATTTATCTTAAAATAGATAATGTCATTCCAGTTAAATTCTATATCAGTAACATCCATCCTTTGGACAAATTATCTTAATAAATAGCATGAAATACCAGAAATAATGTTCAAATATTACTTCAAAGAATGGATCGCTCATATTGCTAGTCTGCACTTGATAGGGACATTGATCATTGATGAAATACAACACTTAAAAGCCGCTAGTAGCGGTGGATCAGAAAGAAGGCTAAATTTCTTTGTCAGTAGTTAATACCATTGGCATCCCTGTTGTTTTAATAGGAACAAATGTCAGCCGTTTCTGTTTTACAAAAGGAATTTCGTCAAGCAAGAAGAGGAAGTGGACAAGGCGATAAAGTATGGTAACTAGTTCCCTTTTAGTACCTAATTCCTACCGGTTATATCTTCAACAAACAGGCGCAAATCTGTAATAAGAATTGCGTCCTTTCTTTGTGTATAGGGCCAGTTTGTGGAACTCTTATATTACCTAGTAGACCTATACTGCGCAGTAATTGGGTTCAATTTTAGGTCAGGTTTTATAAAGCCAATTGAAAACAGAGCCGTTCACACATACCCAAAATACACCCCCATCAAAGCCATAGGTCACCACACTATAAATTCTCCAAATTCAATTTAAACGCATAAATCCAACTTTCTGAAGAATATTAACATCAGTAAATGAACTATCAGGTAAACGATGGCTGCAGAAGGGAGTCTTTAACGTTATGCTTAATAAATTCTCTACTGTGTTTAAAATATCAGCAGGGATTATGTTGTTATTGGTTATTCTAGGAGTAGCGTGGCCCGAGGGGTTAGAGAACATCACCACGAACGTGCAAGATTTTATAGCGATTAACCTAGGCTGGTACTACCTTATTATCGTTACATTCTTTGTCCTAGTTGTCTTAATGTTCTTAATTACGCCACTTGGTAAAATCAAATTAGGAAAGCCAGGAGAAAAACCTGAGTTTTCTAGACCAAGCTGGATTGCGATGCTTTTCAGTGCAGGAATGGGAATCGGTCTTGTATTCTGGGGAACGGCTGAACCAATCAGTCACTACGCAATTAGTTCACCAACTTTGGAGACTGGAACCGATCAAGCTATAAAAGATGCTATGCGTTTCACCTATTTTCACTGGGGTATTCACGCTTGGGGGATTTATGGAATAGTGGGTCTGGTTTTAGCATATTTCAATTACAGACATGACAAGCCTGCTCTCATTAGTGCAACATTGGAGCCTGTTATTGGCGATTTAGCAAAAGGAACGTCAGGAAAAGTAATCGATATTTTCGCTGTTATCGCGACTGTTATTGGGGTTGCGACTACCCTTGGTTTTGGTGCTGTTCAAATCAATGGTGGTTTAGCTTATTTGTTTGATATTCCGAATGAATTTTTCATACAATTAATTATTATCGTTATTGTAACGGTTCTTTTCATGATTTCTGCCTGGACGGGATTAGGGAAAGGTATCAAAATTTTGAGTAATGTTAACATGGGATTAGCAGGTCTTCTATTTCTTCTTATTTTCATTTTTGGGCCAACGTTATTCATTTTAAATCTTTTTACAGACTCCCTTGGCTCTTATTTACAACACTTACCGCAGATGAGTTTTCGTATTGCTCCGTTGAATGAAGAATCGCAAGAGTGGATTAAATCATGGACAATTTTCTATTGGGCTTGGTGGATTGCATGGTCTCCGTTTGTGGGAATTTTTATTGCGCGTATCTCAAGAGGACGTTCCATACGTGAATTTGTCTTTATTGTTTTAATCATTCCATCATTGGTGGGTTTCCTTTGGTTCGCAACATTTGGAGGAACAGCGATTCATCTTGAGCATACAGGTGTAGCCGAGATATCGAAACTAGCAACAGAAGAGTCACTATTTGGTGTATTATCGAATTTCCCATTAGGGTTAGTCGCATCCATTGTTGCTATGTTACTCATTAGTACATTCTTTATCACATCCGCCGATTCTGGAACATTTGTGTTGGGATTAATGACAACAGGTGGTATAGGTGATCCAGGGAAAATGATTAAATTAACATGGGGCGTGCTTCTTTCTTCTATAGCACTAGCTCTTCTCTACACGGGAGGACTACAAGCTTTACAAAATACCATGATTATAGCGGCGTTACCGTTCTCGGTCATTATGTTCTTTATGTGTATCAGTTTCTTGAAGTCAATTTATAAAGAAGGAAAAGAACTGGGTGTTGTCAATAATAAACAGAAGAAAAATTGAAAAAATTAATGCATCCCCCACTAAATCGAAGATTTTGAAAGGGGATGCTTCGCTTATTTTTATTCAATTTGGGAGATAAAACAATGTCGTTTACTACGCAGCATTCCTGTAGTGCGTTAATTTCGACTTTGAAAAAAATAGAGCCCCTCAGTAAGATAAGAGTATAGATACCAAACTAAAACTCAAATCTAAGGAGGAGCTCTTATATGAAGTTTAAAATGCAAGACAAACAAAATCAACTAATTGAAAGAATTTCTGATAAACATCTTGTTGTTGGTGTGGATATAGCACAGCATGTTCATGTTGCACGAGCTGTAAATTTCCGTGGTATTGTCGTCGGTGATCCTCTCACTTTTGAAAATAACGAGAAAGGTTTCGCTAGATTAATGGAATGGATTTGTCATTTAAAACTTTCAAAAGGATTAAATACTGAAATAGTTGGGATGGAACCTACCGGACATTACTGGTTGAACCTATCTAAATGGTTATATGATCAAGATATTGATGTAGTAACCGTTAATCCTCACCATGTGAAAAGAAATAAAGAAAATCGTGATAATACCCAATCTAAAAGCGATAAAAAAGATGCCCTTGTGATTGCAGATATGATCAAGAATGGGTATTACTCCTTTATCCGGCCCACTTCTGAAGCTTTTGAAAAGCTTCGAGTGCTAATGGCTAACCGAGATGTAATCGTTAAACGCCTCACCAGTTCTATTAACCAAATAAATCGTTGGGTAGATATTGTCTTCCCTGAACTTCGAGAAGTATTTAAAGATGTAAAAGGAAAAGGGGCAATCGCAACACTTCGGTTATTTCCTACACCTTCAGAACTATGTTCCATGAAAGCACAGGATATAGTGAAAGGTTGGAAAACAGTGATGAAACGTCACGCAGGACTTAAAAAAGCACAATCGTTAATTGACTTAGCAAAAAATTCTGTAGGCAGTAAACAAGCACACGAAGCCTATAAGCTTCATTTAGAACATTTACTTGAAGAATTCGATTTAGCAAAAGTCCAACTCGAAAGAGTAGAAAAAGAAGTCACTTCCGTACTTGATCAAATTACTTTCGCTAAAAAAATAATTGCCATTGAAGGAATTAGTGAAATTTCATTGGCGGGTATTTTAGGAGAAGCTGGTGATTTAAGTGGCTTCGCGCATGGTAATTCTCTATTACGACATGCGGGACTACATCTGGCAGAAGCAAGCTCGGGTAAATGGAAAGGACAAATTGTCGTTTCAAAACGTGGGAGATCTCGACTAAGGCGATTTTTATTTTTAACGACATTAAGCCTTGTGAGCAATAACTCTGATTTCAAGCAGATTCATTTTAATAATGTTAAAGTCAAAAAGATGAAAAAAATGAAATCTATCATGAAACTCGTGGGGAAATTAGCAAGAATATTGGTGGCAATATCTAAAAATCATGAATCATATTGTTCTCAGAAAGTACAACCATTAGCACCTATAGCAGCTTAATTCTAATCGTAAACTAAGTAAGGCTTTAAAGTAATTAAAAGTAGTTTAATAATTCTTGAATGTTGGCTTATTCGTAGGATTACAGAGAAAGCGCGGAGTACTGGATACCGTTGTACCTAAGGGCACTGACCCGTTTGCGCAGCAAAACCGGCCTCCACCCCTTGGATAGGCATGACGAAGGAATGAAAGGGCAAATGACCCGTTGAGACATGGGAGGGATAGCCTCCAGGGGCGGCGTGGAGATGCGTGCAGTATATTATGGAAATAAATGGAGCTACTATTGACTCCTCTATTCCCGCATGCCTTCATGTAGCCTTTATTATCAAAACTCATTCCATTCATCCGTCATTGTTCTTAGAAGTGGTCTGAAATCCTGCGAATAAGCGAGCATTTGTGAGTAAATAGAATCTAACTGAGGGAGT
>NZ_KZ614146.1:2825923-3163607 GCF_002886185.1 Salipaludibacillus neizhouensis | reverse complement strand
AGCATTCCTGTAGTGCGTTAATTTCGACTTTGAAAAAAATAGAGCCCCTCAGTAAGATAAGAGTATAGATACCAAACTAAAACTCAAATCTAAGGAGGAGCTCTTATATGAAGTTTAAAATGCAAGACAAACAAAATCAACTAATTGAAAGAATTTCTGATAAACATCTTGTTGTTGGTGTGGATATAGCACAGCATGTTCATGTTGCACGAGCTGTAAATTTCCGTGGTATTGTCGTCGGTGATCCTCTCACTTTTGAAAATAACGAGAAAGGTTTCGCTAGATTAATGGAATGGATTTGTCATTTAAAACTTTCAAAAGGATTAAATACTGAAATAGTTGGGATGGAACCTACCGGACATTACTGGTTGAACCTATCTAAATGGTTATATGATCAAGATATTGATGTAGTAACCGTTAATCCTCACCATGTGAAAAGAAATAAAGAAAATCGTGATAATACCCAATCTAAAAGCGATAAAAAAGATGCCCTTGTGATTGCAGATATGATCAAGAATGGGTATTACTCCTTTATCCGGCCCACTTCTGAAGCTTTTGAAAAGCTTCGAGTGCTAATGGCTAACCGAGATGTAATCGTTAAACGCCTCACCAGTTCTATTAACCAAATAAATCGTTGGGTAGATATTGTCTTCCCTGAACTTCGAGAAGTATTTAAAGATGTAAAAGGAAAAGGGGCAATCGCAACACTTCGGTTATTTCCTACACCTTCAGAACTATGTTCCATGAAAGCACAGGATATAGTGAAAGGTTGGAAAACAGTGATGAAACGTCACGCAGGACTTAAAAAAGCACAATCGTTAATTGACTTAGCAAAAAATTCTGTAGGCAGTAAACAAGCACACGAAGCCTATAAGCTTCATTTAGAACATTTACTTGAAGAATTCGATTTAGCAAAAGTCCAACTCGAAAGAGTAGAAAAAGAAGTCACTTCCGTACTTGATCAAATTACTTTCGCTAAAAAAATAATTGCCATTGAAGGAATTAGTGAAATTTCATTGGCGGGTATTTTAGGAGAAGCTGGTGATTTAAGTGGCTTCGCGCATGGTAATTCTCTATTACGACATGCGGGACTACATCTGGCAGAAGCAAGCTCGGGTAAATGGAAAGGACAAATTGTCGTTTCAAAACGTGGGAGATCTCGACTAAGGCGATTTTTATTTTTAACGACATTAAGCCTTGTGAGCAATAACTCTGATTTCAAGCAGATTCATTTTAATAATGTTAAAGTCAAAAAGATGAAAAAAATGAAATCTATCATGAAACTCGTGGGGAAATTAGCAAGAATATTGGTGGCAATATCTAAAAATCATGAATCATATTGTTCTCAGAAAGTACAACCATTAGCACCTATAGCAGCTTAATTCTAATCGTAAACTAAGTAAGGCTTTAAAGTAATTAAAAGTAGTTTAATAATTCTTGAATGTTGGCTTATTCGTAGGATTACAGAGAAAGCGCGGAGTACTGGATACCGTTGTACCTAAGGGCACTGACCCGTTTGCGCAGCAAAACCGGCCTCCACCCCTTGGATAGGCATGACGAAGGAATGAAAGGGCAAATGACCCGTTGAGACATGGGAGGGATAGCCTCCAGGGGCGGCGTGGAGATGCGTGCAGTATATTATGGAAATAAATGGAGCTACTATTGACTCCTCTATTCCCGCATGCCTTCATGTAGCCTTTATTATCAAAACTCATTCCATTCATCCGTCATTGTTCTTAGAAGTGGTCTGAAATCCTGCGAATAAGCGAGCATTTGTGAGTAAATAGAATCTAACTGAGGGAGTACAACGATACTGTTCAGCAGAAAAAGAATCTTCAACAATCAGGCGCGAATCTGTAATAAGAATTGGCCCTTTCTTTGTGAATAGGACCAGATTGTGGAGTAACTGTCAGTACGTAGTAGCCTTTATACTGAGCAGCAAAAGGTCTTCACTTTTTAGCCTACTTTGTGAAATGTACTAACAGTAACGACGCAGGTTACTTTAAGATGGTACGGTATAATTAAACTCCTGCATTAAACACCAAATTGTTTTAAATGGTGGTCAAGATGCTTGTAGATTCCTTTTCCCCATTGTTCGGAAGTGAATTTTCCGAAAAAAGGATGTGGATGACCTGTACAAGCCTCTGGTCCATTCTTTTGAAATGTAATAATTTTTTGTTTCAGTTTTTCTCTTTCTATTTCAAATTCTTTTTTACTTGTAATTACAATGGATGGAATAGTAGACATATTGTGGGGTAAAGGTTTGTCATTATAAAAAATGGGTTTTGCAAATCGACCTACTAATAACCCTAACCAACCTCTTGGGGGTAAAGAATATCCCATTGCGATATCTTGGAAAGACGAGCAATGAGCTAACATTTGAGCGACATCCATTTTTCCCCATTTTGATTGTGAATTTACGTTTAAGTTTTCGATACGATTTAATAATTCATCTGTATACGTGACCTCAAAAATATTATTCATTAGAATACTCCTTTAGTTTTTGATTTAACCATTAAATGCCCATGATTATTTAATATATAATTCAACGTCAACGTTATTTTATCCTTCTTTAACTAACTGGTGCAATTCTTGAAGAAACAGGGATTGCTATTTTAGTTATTGAAGTAAAGAATCAGTAATGAATATCTTTAAAGGGGGAAGTATGCCTGCATATGCTCCTCTTCTGTTTGTACATTTGATGAGATTAAAGATGATAAAGTTATATAATTAAAGATAGATGAACCTAAATTTCAAGCATCAAAAAAAAACACCAAAAACAATTCTGAAAATTGAATTACTTCAAATTGTAGGTAATATAACTGTTAAAGTAAGGGGAGCCATGAAGAAGTCTGCTAAAGTGTCAGTATTCACTAAATAGGATTCCTCAATTTAGTTGCAGTTGGTCTAGCATGTCAGTATTTACATGAGAGTAGACAATAATCTGATGCCTACACGACCAAATCGTTAACATTAAACAATGGACCTGAACTCGTAGCAATTAGGAATTTTTAGGTCCAGTTTACCGGATACTACACTTAGGTATGCAAAATAACTCACGAAAGAAAATGTGAGCAGCTTAATAGATATCTAATTCAGTAAAAGTGTATTTTCAGTAGACACATAAGACAATTGTTAATATGGTATTTAACCCCCAGTGTTGCTAGTTTCTTGCACTTTTATTTGTTAATATTAAATAGTATAATGAACAAGATTTGATAAAAAGTATTTAAACATAGTAAAAGTAAAAAAAGCAGGGACATCTTTGCTTTTTATTTTTGGTGTGGACATTAGGGGTTGTCCGGATGTCTCATAATGAGAGGATTTGAGTTTGACTATGACAGAAAATTTTTGGCGTGATTTACCACGTCCATTTTTTATATTGGCACCAATGGAAGATGTGACGGATGTTGTTTTCCGCCACGTAGTGAGTGAAGCAGCTAGACCGGATGTATTTTTTACGGAGTTTACAAACACAGAAAGTTATTGTCATCCAAAGGGGCACCAAAGTGTTCGTGGGCGTTTAGCTTTTACGGAAGATGAACAACCACTTGTGGCCCATATATGGGGAGATAAACCTGAATATTTTCGACAAATGAGTATTGGGATGGCAGAAGAAGGTTTTCGCGGTATAGATATCAATATGGGATGTCCAGTACAGAATGTGGCAGCAAATGGGAAGGGATGCGGTCTTATCCGTCGTCCAGAGGTTGCAGCGGAATTAATACAAGCAGCAAAAGCAGGAGGACTGCCCGTAAGTGTGAAGACAAGGCTTGGTTACACGGATGTAAACGAATGGCGCGGCTGGCTTACACACATATTGAAGCAAGACATCGCAAATCTTTCTATTCATCTGCGTACAAAAAAGGAAATGAGTAGTGTGGATGCTCATTGGGAACTGATTCCGGAGATTAAGAAACTTCGTGATCATGTCGCACCAGATACACTTTTGACGATCAATGGGGATATTCCTGATCGTCAAACCGGCTTGGACCTCGTTCATCAATACGGTGTTGATGGGGTTATGATTGGGCGTGGTATTTTTACAAATCCATTTGCCTTTGAAAAGGAGCCAAAAGAGCATAGTAGTGAGGAATTTCTGGATCTCTTAAGACTACAGCTTGACCTCCATGATCACTATTCAAAGGAATATGAACCGCGTCCATTCAAACCTCTTCATCGTTTTTTTAAGATATATGTGCGTGGGTTTCGAGGGGCAAGTGAATTAAGAAATCAGATGATGAACACAGCGTCAACAGATGAAGTGCGTGCATTGCTTGATAACTTTGGGTCAAATAATGTTGATTGTAGTATATTATAATTAAGATATATACGGCCAGTTGGTATGTTTTGCTAATTCATACATGAAGTAGCGGTGGTTGGAGAGAATATTTGTCTAATTAAATATGATTTTCTATAAAACACTCAGAGATATTGATATATATATATCTGAGTGTTTTTTGGATTTTGAAAAAATGGAACCGAAGCAGTTATGTTGAACTCTGTTGAAACTTAAAAGCTTTGTTGAACGTCAAACATTATTATAGGAGGTTTTCAATGCGTATTATCATAGTCTTTTTAGTAGGATTTTTATTAATATTAGTAGGATGTGGAAACGGTTCGGATTTTAACGGTATTATTTTGGAAGTGAAAAACGCAAGTATTGTAGTGGGAACAGATGACGTTGACCCAGAGGCTAGTTATCCTACTTATGAAATTTTGGTAGATGATGAAACTGAGTTTTTAGGAGAAGTTGATGATTTTTCTGAATTTAAGAAGGACCTAAAAGTTGATATTTGGGTCTTAGACAACGGAGAAAATAACTCAATAGATAATATAGTTGCAAGTAAAATAGTGGTTGAATAATTGGTTATTGAACTAAAGAAGTGCAAAAATGGAATAAGTAGTTGTCGTTCTGTCAGGTACTATTTTCTTTAACAAAGTAAGAATATAATATCTTAGACACTAGAAAAAAATGAGGTGATTTTGTTTTGCAAAAATGTGAGAACTGTAAAGCACAATTTAGTTGGAGTAAAATCTATAAATCCTTCTGGTGGAATTATAAACCTATTAAATGTAGCGAATGCGGTACGATACATAAGATAACAATTGCAGGTAGATTCATTTTTGTCTCCTTAACTATTCTGCCAATGCTTATCTTCGGTAACTTCCTATCCCCTTTTAGCAACATTATTGTGACACTTGGGATAGCTATTTTTATTTTAATAATTGGTTCTTTGTTCCCCCCTTTTTTAGTTACTTATAAAGAGTCTTTGTGAACCATTTACTTAAGCTATCGGAGTAGCTATCTTTTAATAAAAAGTTAGAATTACCTACATTGGAGTGGTATTATGAAAAAATATTATCTTGCTGTCACATATGATGTTTGTGAACATAATGATTTTTTTATGGACATGAACGAATATCATTTAATCTCTCTAGTTATTTTGGATAATTATGCAAAATACTTAGCGGAAAGGGATATTGCTCCAATAGTAAGAGTATTTACATCTGATACAAGTGATTTTATAGGAACAAGACTCTATAAAGAATATAAATTCAAGGAATATGAATGTGGATGTGTTGATTAGTTTAGAAGTAGCAAGTTTGTTTGTAGAAGGCTGAAAATATATTTCAAGATTGGAGTGTATTACAAAAGAAGATATATTGTTCTTATCGTTATTTGTGTGTTGGGATTATTTAGTGGCATTCGTTTATTACGATTACCCACGATCCGTATGCAGGCGGCTACTAACAACGTGTAATTTTCCTCCGTGACGGAAAAAACTTCAATGAAATGTTTAAAGGAGAACAATCGGAAAAAGAATTTTTTCACCGTATCAACTATTCTGTTATTTACTTTATTAATAGTCATAATCACGATTCAAAGTTATTTTAAAGAAACATTTATTGCTACAATAATGGCATTGATTGTCGGAACGTATTTATTTTTCCACCAGTTAACCGGTTGGATTTTACAAAAAATGAGATGTAATTGAAATCAATAATTGCAAAATAAAAAGTAAGTGTATTCAATTAAAGCATAAACAAACAAGTTAGGAATTGATTGCTAATCTTAATTCCAATTAATTGCATTTATAATTAGAATGTGTTAAATTACGTGACATATCAATGTTTGATTCATCAAACATTGATATGTCACGTAAAAAAGAAAGGAGATATCTCTTGTCGCACATATCATCAGAAGAAACTTTTAAACAGATCCTGGACCTTCATCATCAACTACTCAGTACATTTGAACGGTGTACAGGGATTAGCGCATCCCGTATGCAAGTGTTGTTTCATGTTTACCACTCTAAGGAAATCAGTCAAACTGCGCTTAAAAAGCTGGTTGGCATCGATCATGCGGCCATTACCCGCCATTTGAAACAGTTGGAGGGCGAAAATATGGTGATTCGTCGTACCAGCCCGGAAGATAACCGATTTACACTTGTTAAACTTTCCGAAAATGGACGTCAGCAAATTGAAACCCTCAACAAGGAACGGGAACAATTTTTGAACCAGATGCAGCTGGGATTTGGTGAACAGGAACTGAAACAGCTATCTGCGATGCTTCAACGGATCAAACACAATTTAGTTCAACTGTAATCAGGTTACGTATCATATAAAACATATAGAGGAGAGATCATCCAATGTCAACTGCTAATACAGTTACTCAAACCAATGATTTCAAAAAAATCGTTATGGAACGTCGTTCCATCAAAAGTTACGATCCTTCCGTAAAAATCAGTCGTGAAGAAATGACGGAAATTTTGAGCGAAGCGACACGCGCTCCTTCTTCGACGAACCTCCAACCCTGGCATTTTCTAGTGATTATGAGTGATGAATCCAAAGCTAAACTGATGCAAATATCAGCACCCTCCAACAGTCTAAAGATAGAGACTTCTGCAGCGACGATCGCTATTTTTGGTGACCTGAAAAACATACTGAAAGCTGAAGAAATTTACAATAAAAATGTAGAACTTGGATACATGCTTGCTGCAGTTAAAGAACAACTACTTCCTGGTATACGGGGATGGTATGATACCCTTTCTGAACAGAATCGCAGAGATATTGTCAT
Organism: Salipaludibacillus neizhouensis; assembly: GCF_002886185.1. GTDB lineage: Bacteria > Bacillota > Bacilli > Bacillales > Salisediminibacteriaceae > Salipaludibacillus > Salipaludibacillus neizhouensis. Next base: position 3,156,526 of record NZ_KZ614146.1, on the reverse strand, counting down.
GACCGACTGTGGTCTAGTAACTATGCAATTGATGCTCGTTGCCCGTGCTCACGGATATGACACAAACCCGATTGCTGGTTATGATAAGGAGCGAATTAATGAAGTATTCGGTTTGGATAAAGACCGCTATGCTCCGGTAATGCTTGTATCCATCGGTAAAGCTGCTGATGAAGGCTTTCCTACCATGCGTTTGCCAATCGACAGAATTACGGATTGGGAATAATCTAATATTATCCAATTTCTTTAGAGCTGCGTAACAACCATGCATCGCCGAAGGATAAGTATTCCCGGGAGCAAAAACGATAATCAACGGCCTCTACAAGAAAAGGTTATGTTTATCAGTCTTTAACGAGAATATAAGAGTTGAGAAGTGCAAGTGAATTCACTTGCACCTTTCTTTAAATAAAATTGCCCTACAACTTACCATAGTTACACTTAACTTTTTGAATTATTTTTTGTTCAAGGAAAAGAAATCGATGATTTAGAAGTATTGCTAGAAGGTACCGCCACCAGGAAACGTAAAAGAGGAACTGTTTTTAATGACCGATGAAAGGAACTGGAGGAGGATAGATAGGATGGATAATAAGGTGTATGATTTAGTAGGGGTGGGAGTAGGGGCTTTTAATTTGAGTCTTTCGGCTTTACTCGATAACCTTCCGGAAGTGGAATCTGTTTTTTTTTTTTTGGATCAAAAACCCTATTTTGATTGGCGTCTAGGCATGTTAATTGTAGGTACAAGACTTCAGGTCCCCTTTATGGCAGACTTAGTATCGTTAGCAAATCCAACAATCGTTTGCGTACAAGATATCCATACGGAAGATGCAACTACATATAAATGTAAATACCTTGTGATAGGTACCGGCAGTGATCCTGTGATACCAGAATCATACCAAAGCCTTTCTGGAGAAAATGTTTATCACATTTCTCAGTTTCTAGAACGTCAAGATCGATGTAGAAAAGCGAAATCTATTGCCGTCGTTGGGTCAGGTCAAAGCTCAGCAGAAGTGTTTCATGAATTGTTTACGAACAGTGCAAAGGCACTGTTCGTAAGACTGACCTTTTAATATTTTTAGTTACAGGATTCTGAATAACCTTGACATTTTATTATATTAACCTGTTTATCACTAAACTACTTTTGAAGTTTTCTTTACTGATTGAGATATCGTCTCCTTTATATGGTTAGCTGATATATAACCAAATATGGTTGTTGGTCCTATGGAAGAACCTGGACCAGGATAAACCCGTCCCATCACGGATGCGGAACAATTTCCAGTGGCATAAAGTCCTTCGATTGGCTTATTATTGCACATTGCCTGACCGTACTCGTTTGCTACAATACCACCTTTTGTACCTAAATCACCTGGATAAATTTTAATAGCATAGAATGGGGCTTTCGCGATGGTCCCTAAATTTGGATTTTTGTACTTAGGGTGGCCATAATAATTGTCGTATGCTGAATTTCCACGTCCAAAATCTTCATCTATATTTTTTTCAACAAACCCATTAAAGCGGTCGATCGTTGCTTTCAACCTCTTGTCATCCAATTGAATTTTCTCTGCTAAATCTTCAAGAGTATCTGCCTTGATAAAGTAACCGCTTTCAAACACTTCTTTAGGTGTTCTTCTCGGTAACATATCTCCAAATAAAAATTTGTTGCGATGTCTGCTCTCAAGAATCATCCATGAATGAATCGCCTGACCATTTTTCTCGTGTCTATCCAGAATATTATGACCTGCATCGGTATAAGATTGTGATTCATTAAAATAACGCTCTCCCGTTTGATCGACAATGATGGAGTGTGGCATAGAACGTTCATGAACTAAGAATTTTCGATTGCCATTTCCATCAAGAGTAGCGGGTCCCCACCATGCATCATCTAATAAAGCCGTATCAAGTTGATGTTTTTGAGCAATTAATAGCATATCTCCCGTATTATCTGGACTTGCACTTGTCCAATCTGTCCCAACGTTATGGTATTTTTTGCGGAGCTCTGGGTTTCGTTCAAATCCGCCCCCTGCTAGGATAACCCCTTTGCTTTTAATGTAATAGGGCTGACCATCCTTTTCCACTTTAATCCCAATAACTTTATCATTTTCTATGATTAAATCTTTCAAAGGAGTTGAAAGTTTGATAGACACATTTTGCTCAAGGGCAATTTTTATTAATCGACCTACAAGACCTGCTCCAATGGATATCGCATGACTTCTCTTCATTTTATGCTTAAATCCATTGATAAACATGCCGACGACAGTAAAGAAATCCCCTGAATTTGTAAATGCTTTCGCTAGTGAGGCAACCTTACCAGAATATATCGGTATTGGTGGGTCAATGTCTCCCGTTCTTAATTTGTCTTCATAGTCTTTTAGTTCTCTAGCATCATATATTTCTGCTTCAAGAGATCGACCAATTTTTCCGCCTGGTTTTTCTGGATAATAGTCGGGATACTTAATACCAGGAACCCATTTCATACCTAAATCCTCTAAAAATTTGACCATTTTAGAGCCGTTTTTCACATAAGCTACTTTCCGTTCGTTTGTCGATGCTGGACCAGTATCCTCAATCACTTCTTGCATATAGGTGAGGGCTTCTTCTTCACTATCTTGTAAGCCAGCATTTTTTGAAACGTGATTATTTGGTACCCACACACCACCACCAGAAAGAGCCGACGATCCGCCATATACGTCCGCTTTTTCAACAATGACTGTTTTTAAACCTTGATTTGCCGCTGTAATGGCTGCAACGAGTCCTCCAGCACCACTACCGACAACTACAACGTCATATTCTTCATTCCATTCCATCATTACCCCTCCTGTTAAATGATTGATAAAAACAACTTATTTGTTACATGAACTTCATTCTCAAAAAAACTTAGTACTGTGCATATTTGATGATAGGATTAGGATGTTGGAGTAATTTGAGAATAATTGAGAATAGTAAATAAAATAAATCAATTATTTTGAATTATTAGAACAAATAAGTTATTTTTATTATACATCTGTGTAATAAATTTGTCCAACTAGGAATGAATAAACTTAACTTGCTCTAGGATATTGGGAGGGTAACGATCAATGAACGAACAGGATTTACGTGTCATTAAAACAAAGAAGAATTTACAATTGGCGTTAATACAATTACTTAAAGAAAAGGATCTTGAAAAAATTAAGGTCACGGAGCTTTGCCGACTGTCTGGGATAACAAGAAGAACATTTTATCTCCATTATGAAAATGTTCGGAAATACTTCGAAGAATTTATTGAACAGCTACTGGAAGAACTAGAGCAGTCAATGGAAAAAACGACAAAATACCGGATGATGACTAACCAGCAACTGGTTCCCAATATGATTCATTTATTTGAACATGTTTATCTTAATAAAGAATCCTACCAATTTATTTTTAGCGGCAATTCTAACTTTGCATACTATCAAATGTTTTTTAAACGAATAAAAGTCATCGTAAAGAGCTCCATGGAACTGATGGACCTGGATCATGAATTAACAGACTTTCAGGTTGCCTATCAGGCAAATGCTATATTAGGGATGATCTTGGAGTGGTATTTTGAAAATTTTCAAAAATCAGTTGAGGAAATGAATCGTTTACTGATGACGTCTTTAAGAATATAACTTGAGGGGAAGATGTCAATTTTTTCAAAACAAGAAAGTTTTATTAGATCTTGAGTAAATTTAATTTATTTAATTTATATAACCCAATAGATGACTATTGGGTTATTGATTCATATAGTACTAACATTTTAATCGCTTAAAATGTAGAATTTTACGCTTGCAATAAAATTTTTTAGAACGTATAATTTAATTAGTTTACTAGTCAAACAAATTGAAAGGGGGTGTAATATTGATTAATGATGATTTTTTGTTAACAAATGTAACAGCTAAAAAACTTTTTCATTCTTATGCAAAAGACTTACCGATTGTCGATTATCACAATCATTTGAATGCAAAGGATATTTATGAAGATCGTGATTATGAATCGATCACCGACGTGTGGTTATCAGGTGACCATTATAAATGGCGTGCGATGAGGGCGAATGGTGTAGAAGAACATTACATCACAGGGGATGCTACAAATGAAGAGAAGTTTTCTGCGTGGGCAGATACGGTTCCGAATCTACTAGGAAACCCTTTGTATCATTGGACGCATCTTGAGTTAGCTCGTTTTTTTTCTATAAATTGTTTGTTTGGTAAACAAACTAAAGATTATGTTTATAAAAAAACAAACGAGGTTATCCAATCTGGCCAATTATCTGCTAGAAAGATTTTAGATATGCAAAAAGTTGTTTTTGTTGGTACGACTGATGACCCTACCGATGACCTTTACTATCATCGGAAGTTAAAAGAAGAAGGTTATAAAGTTACAGTATCTCCTTCTTTTAGACCTGATAAAGCTTTAGGGATTGATCAAGAAGGTTTCCTTAACTGGTTGAAGGACTTAGAAAAGGTGACCGACAAAGAGCTCAAAGATTATCAGAGTTTCCTCGAAGCGATGAGGGAGCGCGTAGATTTCTTTGCTGAGGTTGGATGCCGCAGTGCAGACCATGGTATCAATGAGATGTTTTATAGAAAAACATCAATAGAAGAGATTGAAAGTATTTATAAAAGTAAATTGAATGAAAAACTATTAAGTGATGAACAGGTAGAAAAATTTAAAACATTCACGCTACAACAGCTAGCTGAAAAATATGTTGAAAAAGAGTGGGTTATGCAGCTACACATTGGACCACTTCGCAATAATAATACCGGCATGTTTGATCAAATAGGACCTGATAGTGGTTTTGATCAAATGGGAGATGCTCCCGTTGCGAAACCGTTGAGTCACTTCCTTGATTCATTGGATCAACAGCAACATTTGCCAAGGACTATTCTTTATACGTTAAATCCAAGAGATAACGTCATCATGGCTTCGATGGCTGGCAACTTCCAGGGGGCGGACGTTCCTGGGAAAATCCAGTTTGGGACAGCTTGGTGGTTTAATGACCACTATGATGGCATGATGGATCAGATGAAAACCCTAGCAAGCATTGGATTACTCAAGCACTTTGTAGGGATGTTAACAGACTCTAGAAGCATGTTGTCATTCACTAGACATGAGCTTTTCCGACGAATCTTATGTGAATTACTTGGAACATGGGTGGAAGAAGGAAAAGTACCTAATGACTTGGACTTATTAGCTGAATACGTTGAAGACATTTGTTACTACAATGCAAAAAGATATTTTTCATTGTAAGAAGAAAAGCGTATACGTTGAATTAGATGTCATTAAGAAATAGTTATAAATACGATTAGAGGAGTGTTTCGAATGGAAATGAGTTTTCGTTGGTACGGTGATGACGATCCCGTTACGTTAGATAAAATTAGACAAATACCGGATATGAAAGGGATAGTTTCAGCAATTTATGATATTCCAGCTGGGGAAGTTTGGCCATATGAAGAGATCGTGAAATTAAAAGAAAAAGTGGAAAAGCATGGCCTAAAGGTCAATGTTATTGAAAGTGTCCCTGTTCACGAAGAAATCAAGATGGGTCTTGATACTCGAGATAAGTGGATTGAAAATTATAAACAAACGATCCGTAATCTTTCAAAAGCAGGGATTTACACTGTTTGTTATAACTTTATGCCCGTGTTTGACTGGACGCGTTCTGAGTTAGATGCACCTCTTCCAGATGGTTCGAACTCACTGAAGTATGATGAAGAAACAGTGAAAAATTTAGATCCATTAAGTGGTGAATTAACTCTTCCTGGTTGGGATTTATCTTTTCAAACAGATGAGTTAGGAAAAATTATGGAACGATATCAGACCATTTCTGAAGATCAGCTCATGGACAATTTAGTGTACTTCCTTGAAAAAGTGATTCCGGTTGCGGAAGAGGAAGACGTCTTGATGGCGATTCACCCGGATGATCCACCATGGCCAATCTTTGGGCTTCCGCGCATTATTAAAAACAAGGATAGCGTCAAACATATGCTTCAAGCGGTAGATAGCCCAAATAACGGCATTACCTTCTGTACAGGTTCATATGGAGCGGATCCTAAAAATAACTTGTTAGAAATTATCGAGGTAGCAAAAGGGCGTATTCATTTTGTCCACGCTAGGAACGTGAAATGGACAGGAGAGTTATCCTTCCAAGAAACTTCACACTCTGTGAAGGATGGTTCGATTGATATGGTCGGTGTCATGAAGAAATTAATTGAAGATGGTTATGAAGGACCGATTCGACCAGACCATGGAAGAATGATTTGGGGAGAAACAGGTCGTCCAGGTTACGGATTGTATGATCGAGCGCTAGGAGCAACTTATTTAAATGGCATTATCGATGCAATTAAAAAATAGGAGGAAATTATAATGAACTTACCTTTTGATATAGATTTGAACGGAAAAGTTGCTGTCGTCACAGGTGGAAGTGGAGTATTAGGATCATACATGAGTGAAGCTCTCGCAACATCCGGAGCAAAGGTAGCGATCTTATCGATTGATCAACAAGGGACAGATAAAGTCGTGAAGGAAATAAATGATAAAGGCGGAAACTGTGCCGGATTTATGGTTGATGTCCTCAGTAAGGAAGCTCTTGAAAAGGCCCGTTCTGAAATTACGGAAAAGTTTGGAACGTGCGACATTTTAATTAATGGTGCTGGAGGAAACCATCCAAAAGCGACAACATCAAACGAAAAGTTTAGTATGGAAGATCTGGAAGATGATATCCAACAGACGTTCTTTGATCTAGATCCAGGATCGGTTGAGTGGTTATTTAAGCTAAACTTTATCGGCACTTTATTGCCAACACAAATTTTCGCGAAAGATATGGTCGGGAAAAAAGATGCATCCATCATCAATATTTCTTCGATGAACGCATTCCGTCCATTAACAAAAATCCCAGCTTATAGTGGTGCAAAAGCGGCAGTTAGTAACTTCACACAATGGTTGGCTGTGTACTTCGCTGAAGTTGGAATTCGCGTTAATGCGATTGCACCAGGATTTTTCATCACAGCGCAAAATGAAGCATTGCTTATGGATGAGAAAGGGGAATTCACTGAACGCGCTCATAAAATTTTGAGTCAAACGCCACAAGGACGTTTTGGGGAGCCTGAAGAACTAATAGGTACACTATTATGGCTCATTGATTATAAGTCATCAAGTTTCGTGAATGGTATTGTTGTTCCGATTGATGGCGGCTTTTCTGCCTTTTCAGGAGTATAGGAGGAGTACAATATGCAAGGGTTTACTATTCTAAAAAAAATGCTTGACCAAAAAATTGCTGTTGTTATCCGTGGAAAGGACGAGGCCGAAGCTGTGAAAACAGCCGAGGCCTGTTACCAAGGTGGGGTACGTGTGCTTGAAGTGACATTTACCGTAAGCGGGGCAGATGACGTCATGAAACAGCTAATTAAGCAATATGACGATGCCATTGTGGGTGCTGGAACGGTCCTTGATAGTGAAACAGCTCGCATTGCGATTCTTGCAGGGGCAGAATTTATCGTTAGTCCGGCATTTGATCGTGAGACGGCAAAATTATGTAATAGATATCAAATTCCTTATTTACCTGGATGTATGACAATCACGGAGATGATTGAGGCTAGTGAATATGGCTCAGTCGTATTAAAACTTTTCCCAGGGCAAATGTATTCACCATCTTTTATTAGTAATGTGAAAGGTCCTCTTCCTTTCGTGAATATTATGCCAACCGGTGGAATTCATCTGGACAATGTCAAGGACTGGCTAGCTGCTGGTGCCGTCATGGTCGGTGTCGGTGGAGAAATTACCAAAGGCGCAAAAACCGGAGATTTCAAGGCAGTCGCAGAAGAAGCACGTCGATTTATAGAGCGAATAGAGGAGTGATCAGATGGTAAAGGTCGTTTCAATAGGCGAGATTCTCATACGCTTTCAAGCACCGAATCACTCTCGTTTGTCTCAAACCCCTCATTTTGACGCGTATTATGGTGGGGCAGAGGCTAACGTTGCAGTCGGCCTAAGTCATCTTGGTCATGATCTTACTCTATTGTCATCACTTCCGAAAGATCATCCTTTAGGGGATCGTGCGGTTCAACATCTCCGTAAACACAGTGTTAGCGATCGGTTAATACTAAGAGATGGAGAGCGAATTGGTATCTACTATGTTGAACAGGGGTTTTCGAATCGACCTGGAAAACTCGTTTATGACCGTCAACATTCGTCGATTTTAGCTCTAGTTGATCGTTCGATCGACTGGGATGATGTCTATCTTGAACAAGATTGGCTCCATTTATCAGGTGTCACGCCTGCAATCGATCCGAAAATGAGAGACTTTGTTGTGCATGCGGTGAAAGAGGCGAATGCTCGTGGTGTCAAAGTGAGCTTTGATTTTAATTTCCGTAGTAAACTATGGTCGAAAGAAGAAGCAGTAGAAACGTTTAAAACTCTTCTTCCGTATGTCGATCACTGCTTTGCTGGATGGAAAGATTTTGTTCTTCTATTTGATTGGGAGCCTAAAGGCGACACAATGTTGGAGCAATTGCAACTTTTTTACAAGAGGCTTCAAAAAGAATATGATATCTCTTCAGCTAGCTGTACTAATCGACATGTGATCAATTCAAGTCGTCATGAACTGACGGCATATCATTTTGATGGGGGCATTCTTCACGAAGGCAAAACTGTGAAATTTGATGTTCTTGATCGGATAGGTGGAGGCGATAGTTTTGCTGCAGGTGTTCTGCATGGGATATTTTCGGATATGAAGCCTGCCGAGCTATTGGACTTCTCAACAGCATTAAGTGCGTTGAACCATTTTGTTCTCGGAGACAATAGTGGTTTTTCTGAAGAAGAAGTTTTTGATTATATTCAAAATCAATCCGGGGATGTGTCTAGGTAACTTACCTAGACACATTTTTTTGTGCAATAGGATAGGTGTTTTTTGGTTTCTCCATCTATTAACTCTTAAATATGATAGTGGTAATTCGCATGGATTAATGTACTTACACCGAGAAACTTCTTTAACGCAAGAGCTGATGCTCCAATTGCACAAGCTTTATTTCCTAAAATAGATACTCTAATTTCTTTATAATTATTAAATTTGGATTGAAGTTTTCCTTCAACTTTTGTGATGAGCTCAGGATGAGCGTTTAAAAAAGGGCTATTTAAAATGAGTTTTTCTGGATTGAAAATATTGATGATATTGTTTAAACCTACAGCAAGGTAATGGAGGTATTCGTCCATATACTGATTTTCTCCCCCGTGATCAAACATCTTTTGTAACCGTTCATGATCTGAGTATAAAGGATAAACAGATGCAAGTTTTTTCTTTAGGGCTTTATCAGAGGCATATAATTCCCAGCACCCCAGATTTCCACAAGTGCATTGAGCACCGTTTGTTTCAATAATCATATGACCAATTTCACCGGCAAACCCTTGAAACCCTCGATAAATTTCGTGATTTTTGATAATACCTAAGCCGATGCCAGTATATAATGTGACACAAAACAAATCTGAGATGTACTCAGAGTATACTTGTTCGGCAAAGACAGACAAGTTCGCATTGTTGTCTACATGGGTGTCTACGTTAAACGCTTCCTCAAAGTACTGCGCAATATTTTCTTTTGTCCACTTTTCTTTTGGCGTGTAGACGATTTCGTTTTTCCTGTTTACGATGCCGTGGACACCAATTCCAATTCCAACCAAGCAATGGGGAGAGTAAAGGTCATTGTATTTCTGTATTAACGGTTGAAGAATCTCAATAATTTCACTACTAACAAGACTTAATTGAGTGTTTTCTAATGGTTTTTCATCGCGATGAAGGACCCTTCCTTTTAAGTCTGAGAAAATGAAGAAGAATTTCTTCTCGTCAATATCGATACCAACGCTGTAACCTGCTTGCCCATTAATCTCAAGGATAATTGGCTTTCTTCCACGAGACGTCGTTTCACCAGCTACTTTTTCAATAAATAGATCGTCATCAAGTAGCTCTTGAACTTGAGCAGACACCGTAGCTTTATTCAATCCGGTTTTTCTGGAGAGTTCGCTGCGTGATAAGGTCATGTGCTGAATGAGTTCTTCAATTAAAATAAGTCGGTTCATCTTTTTGATATATGTAGCATCACCAGTATTCATTTTTTCACCTCAATAAGTTTACCAACTAAACATATCTTTATATTATACCATTTTTAAACATAAAAATTATAAAAAAGTGATTGAGGATGTAATAAATTTAGTAGCTAAACTTTTAACTTACGTATCAATAAAAATCCAGTTCACTCAGTTGCTTGTATGCCTGTAGCTATTGAAGTATGTCAATGACAAGAAATATAGGCTTGAACTTGTATGAATAATAATTTTTTGGGATTTAATCTTATGCAATATTAATTAAGTATTCGTTCTTCTAACTTATTATTATATCTATTGTCTATGCATGACTAATACTTTGAATAATTAGTTTCATATACGATATAACATTGACTAAAAACACCTCTTGAAGGGATTTGTAGTAACTTTGTACTATTTATATTAAAAATTTCATCAGAAGACTTAGTAATTTAGGGCAAGAATCTCTTGCCCTTTTGGACGTTATAAACCTGATTATTGATTGCTATAATTTAAATACAGCTAAATACTGTTAAAGGTTTCCAAAATAGAAAGGAAGATGTTTAATGGAATCGGGGAAAATAACGCCAGAGCAAGAAGTTATAGGTGTTTTAAGTGGTAGAAGTGAGAAAGATCCTTTTGTAGTATTCGAAGAACTGCGTAAAAAAGGTCCGGTTACGCCTATTCCTATGACAATGGGAGATTCCGACAATCAAGTTTGGATTGTCACACAAATGGAAGAGGCTAAAAAGGTTCTAAAAGACAATGCGAACTTTTGTGTTGATTCTAATACTATTAATAAGAGCAGTGACACCAAACAATCTTTAACAAATAGCTCCGAGGAAACAAGTTCCAAACTATTTCTTAGTAATTCCTTAAATGCGCTTGATGAGCCTGATCATCGACGATTACGCCGATTAGTTTCTAAAGCTTTTACACCAAGATACATGGAAAGTATACGTCCACGTGTTCAGGAAATTGCAGATGATTTACTTGATCAGGTACAAGAGCAAGGTGAGATGGATATAGTCTTAGATTTTGCCTACAAATTGCCGATCAATGTTATTTCAGACATGATTGGTGTACCTAAATCTCAACATGAACAAATTTATGAGTGGTCAGAAGCCATCGCTAATGGGCTTGGGTTGGGTAGGTTAGATGATGAAGTTGCGGATAGTCTTGATTCTTTTAGTGAATATTTTAAACAGCTTATAGATGAAAAACGCAAACAACCTAGTAATGACTTAATTAGTGAGCTAATTGTCATAGAAGAAGAGGGAGACAAGCTTAGTGAGAAAGAACTATTGTCAATGGTTCAACTATTGATTTTTGCTGGACATGAGACCACATCTAACCTGATATCCACTGGTACATTAATCTTATTGGATAGCCCTAAGCAATTGGAAATGTTAAAGAATGACCATAGCCTTATCCCAAATGCCGTTGAAGAATTATTACGTTATCATGGGCCTTCTACCACCGCAGGACCACGTTACGCAATCAAAGATATTGAGCTTGGCGGTCAGCAAATAAAAAAAGGAGATGTTCTATTTCCGCTATTGAAGGCAGCGAACAGAGATGAAGAAGTGTTCTCGAATTCCGAAGACTTAGATGTAACACGTGATATCAATCGCCATCTCGCATTTGGACAAGGTATTCACATGTGTTTAGGAGCGCCTCTTGCGCGAATAGAAGGGGATATTGCATTTACTACCTTATTGAAACGGATGCCTAACCTAAAGTTAAGCATACCTCGTAAGGATGTGCAGTGGCAATTCAAGCTAGCGGCGCAAGGTCTCTCCTCGCTACCTGTATCCTTTTAAGACTAATGATGAGTTTTTGTATCACTAAAATATACTTTTACAAATAGTGTTTTAGAGATTGTTGTTTTAACAATGATATCTTAAGTACGTATTTCAATAAAAAATCACTTTATTGCGGGAGGTATTTGTATGGGGAGATTGGATAATAAAGTTGCAATTATCACAGGTGCTGCCAGTGGTATGGGATTAGCTGCTGTTGAATTGTTTGTTCGCGAAGGGGCTAAAGTTGTAGCAACTGATATTGCAATGGAACAGTTAATAGAAGTAATATCAAAAATTAATGGTGAAATCTCTACACTTGAATTAGATGTTACTTCTGAAAAAGATTGGAAAAATGTTAGTGAACGTACAAAAGATAAATATGGGAAAATTGATATTTTAATAAATAATGCAGGTGTTTCTGCGCATAAAAGTTTACTTGAAGAAGATTTAGACGGTTGGAATAAAGCGATAAGCTTGAATTTGACATCTGTATGGCTAGGGATGAAAGTGGTAATTCCATATATGCAAAAATCTGGTCAAGGCTCTATTGTAAATTGTGTATCATTAGCGGCCATAGTTGGAGGGGCTGATAATGGCGCAGCAGCATATAGTGCAGCAAAGGGCGGTGTTCGCTCATTATCAAAACATGCAGCGATCAACTTTGCTAAGGATAATATTCGTGTTAATTCGGTTTATCCAGGAGCTATTTTTACAGGGGCTGCCAAAAAACATGGCGTCACCTCTCAAGAACAGCTAGGACAGGCATTTGCAAGCATGATTCCGTTACCGCCTCATGCTGGAGAAGCGTCAGATATTGCCAATGCTTATTTATACTTATCATCGGATGAATCTAAATTTGTTACAGGGGAAGAGTTAATAGTTGATGGAGGATGGAGTTCGCATTAAATGTAGTTTGTAATAGATATTAAAGGATTATATTAGAAAAGTTCTAAAGAATGGCATTCAGTCATTAGCGTAAAAAGAAATAACTGCACTTTTAATAATGGCGAAAATCAAATCTGAGGTGGACAAGATGGAGAATAGTAAAGTAATGGACATGACCATTATTGGTGGTGGACCTGTTGGGATGTTCGGAGCATTTTATGCTGGTATGCGGAACGCCTCTGTAAAAATAATAGAGAGTCTACCGCAGCTTGGTGGACAGCTTACTGCTTTGTATCCTGAAAAATACATTTATGATATTGCGGGATATCCAAAAGTATCTGCTAAAAGTCTAATTGAAAATTTAGACCAACAGATGAATTTATTCCAAGATAAGTTGCAAATTTGTCTTGGACAGTCGGTGCAGCAAGTTGAAAAGAAAAACGGCATATTTATAATTCAAACCGATACGGAAACACACTATACGAAATCTATTATTATAACAGCTGGTAATGGAGCCTTTGAACCGAAAAAATTACCAATTGATGTAATGGAATATGAAAAAGCAAATCATGTTCATTATTATGTGAATGATATGAAGCGTTTCTCAAATAAAAGGGTTGTAGTTTTTGGTGGAGGAGATTCTGCAGTTGATTGGGCTTTAATGCTAGAGCCAATCGCAAAGAAAGTAACCCTTGTACACCGACGTGATAAATTCCGTGCACATGAGCATAGTCTAGAAAGATTAAAAAAATCAAATGTAGAGCTAGTTACACCATATGTACCAGTTGTGTTAGAGGGAGAGCATTCACTAGAAAAAGTAGTGCTTCATGAAGTAAAGGGTAGTAAAACTATAGAATTAGAAGCAGATGATGTACTAGTTAATTATGGGTTTGTATCCACACTCGGTCCTATTAAAAAATGGGATCTTGAAATAAATAAGAATTCAATCGTTGTAAATTCAAAACTAGAAACAAATATCGAAGGAATATATGCTGCAGGGGATATATGCACCTACGATGGAAAGATAAACTTAATTGCAACTGGATTTGGAGAAGTGGCAACTGCTGTGAGTAATGCAAAGGTTTATGTTGAACCAACTTCAAAGGTTCAGCCAATGCACAGTACGAGTTTGATGAGCACAAAATCCTAATTTTTCAGGAGGGAACGATGACAACAAAGTACACGAAGGTAAACCAGGAAACTTGTATTGCTTGTGGAGCTTGTGGTGATGTTGCACCAGAAATTTATGGTTTTGATGAGGAAGGGATTGCATATGTTATTTTGGATGACAACCTAGGCAACAGTGAAATTCCGGAAGCGCTATGGGATGATATGGAGGATGCATATGAAGAATGCCCATCAGAATCTATTAAAATAGCTAATCAACCGTTTAGAACTGAAAATAATTAAATGAATAAGTAGTAATTGTTTTTCAAGCAAAAAGTGGTATAGGTTTTAACTAATATGAAAAAAGAAGTAGGGCTCAAACTAATAAGTCATTATTTGAAAAAAAGTAAGGAAATTGAATAGATAATAAAAGCTTGTTTATTTCTTAATTACAAGAAATAGACAGGCTTTTTAGCGCTAAATATACTAAGGTAGTCGATAGTCTCTCATCTATGAAAACTCTGACATATGGATGGAGACATCAACAAACAGAAACTATCTTGAAAATATTAGAGTTGATTTATAATATAAAAAGTCTAAAAAACAAACCAAAGTACAATAAAAGATATTTATTAAGAGATAACATAAAGGAAGGTTAGCTATCAAATACAAAAGTGTATAAGAAAATAAGGGATTTTATGTAGCGATACAGAAAAAGTAGCTCATATATTGGGTGATTACACCTATGAAACCAATACAGACGATATCATCTTACTATTTGAGAAATTATATTGGTTAGATATTACTAACTACTATAGAAGGAGGGGGGATATTTTATGAGATATGATAAGTATTCTATACATGAGGAACAAATCAAGGAAATAGGTATTTATTATATCGGGATATTGTTTTGGATCGTATTAGTTTTTATAGGAACTATGACATTACAATTTTTAGAAGAAGTAATATATGTTTCGGCGTCAATCTTCACCATATTAATAGTAACGCACGTCATATTGTATAGGATATCGTATCGATTTAAATATAAATATGCGTCATTTTACTATTTTCTACAATCTAGCGTTATTTTTATTTCTGCATTTATAATGCCACATGGTTCCCCAATTGTATTGGTAGGTTTAATACCGATATTAATAGCGGAAAGCATACATTATTTCGAAAGTTCATTTAAAGTACTTCTAGCTGTAATTCTTCTTTATATTCCCTACTCGGTAGCTATTGCTACTAATTATGGAGTACATGAATTACCATTCTTTTTACCAATTTTGTTCTTTATCGTTGCTATTTCTGCTTTCTATTCTATTCACCATGCTAAACAAATGAAAGCGTGGTCTCGCATGCAATATTATATAAGTGAATTAGAAGCAGCAAATCAGAAAATAGAAGAATTAACAATTATTAATGAAAGAAAACGTCTAGCAAGGGATCTTCATGATACTCTAGCACAAGGCCTTGCTGGATTAATAATGAAACTGGAAGCAATTGATGTTTATGTTCAGCAAGGAAACCAAGACAAATCAAGGCAGATAATACGAGACTCTATGAAACAAGCAAGGAATGCATTAAGAGATGCAAGGGGAGCGATTGATGACTTACGTTCAGAAGCGGTATCAGAAATAAATTTTGTGATGGAAGTAGAGAATGAAATCATAAGATTTGAGAATGCCACATCTGTGGACGTAACTAGTTCAATGCAAACAATTCCACCATTAACTGACGTAATTAGACGGCATGGTATTTTTATTATTAGTGAGAGTTTAACCAATATTGCAAAACATGCACATGCAAGTGCAGTAGAAGTGGAAATAAGTAAGGATCAAAAGGACTTATATATCCGTATTACTGACAATGGTGCTGGTTTTGATACAAATTCTATTAGTGAAAAACACGGACATTATGGGTTAATTGGTATGTATGAACGTGTTCGGATTTTAAACGGAACACTAAATATTAGTAGTCAGAAAGAGATAGGAACAAAAGTAAGGATAGAAATCCCACTTGCTCAGGATGGTGTAGAAGATGAAAAATAAAATATTGATTGTTGATGATCACTTAGTCGTTACGGAAGGTTTAAAATTAATTTTAGAAACAAATGAGTCTTTCGAAGTAATTGGTGAAGCACAAAATGGACAAGAAGCTATTGAATTCTTGGATAAGCAGCATCCAGACGTAATCTTGTTGGACCTAAATATGCCTGTAATGAGCGGATTGGAAACGATTCAACAAATTAAACAAAGAAAGATAGATATCCCAATTGTTATATTAACAACATATAATGAAGATAAATTAATGGTAAAGGGAATGAAGCTAGGAGCAAAAGGATATTTATTGAAAGATACCAATAGAGATAATTTGTTCCGAACAATAGAGTCTGCAATCAGAGGAGAAACGTTAATACAGTCAGAAATAATGGCGAAAATATTACGTGCAAACGAAGAAGAAGGAAAAATAGAAGATAAAGGTGAAAAGATAAATCATCAGCTTCTAACTGAGAAAGAATTGTTTATACTAAGATCAGTTTCCAAAGGATATAGGAATAAAGAAATTGCATGTGACTTGGGAATTGCTGAGCGAACAGTGAAAGCCCATTTAACAAATATTTATAACAAATTAGGTGTCGATTCAAGGTCCGAAGCCGTATCGGTTTCAATTAAACGAGGGTATATTATCCCTTAACTTAATACTATTCTTTCTTAAAAAGGGTAATAAACTGCAAAACTCTAACAATCATCTTATCACTAATTTTCCATGAGAGAATCGTGAATTTTACGAATTGGCATAGTCATCACAAATATGACATTATTCGCTTGCAATGGTTTCCCAGTTAGGAAGAGGAACTTTTTCGCCGAGAAAACAACTAAAAAAAGTACCAAAATACGGTATCTGGCATTTTGCAGAGTACTACAATATATCAAGTTAAACGTTTTATTAGAGATGAGGATATTACTATCTTAACATTTACTGCTCATATATTTGTGAACGTTTACTTTAACCAAATGCTAGTAAAAAGAATCAAGCTAAAATGCTTATGATTTTAACAGAGATGATTTTGCAAATGACATCTAAAAAATTGAGACAAATGCCATATAAGATAATACCTAAATTATCATACAGCTTAAAATTTCTAGTGTTGACTATTAAGTATAAATTTCAGAAAAGTCTTACAATAAAACCAATAACAATCGAGTTATACTAAAAGAGAATAAGGATAATTCTAAATATGTATTTTCGTTATGTTGTGAACTTATTATATACTTAAATAGAAATATGAAAGAGAGTTTTTTTAAGGAAGGTTAGGATCTTTTTTGTTAGCAATGATTATTTTGTTGAGTATGTCTATCCTAAAATTATATTAGAGAAGGAACGCCATTAATATAGCCAAATAACCATAATATAAGTATAACAAAATTGCATAATAGAAATTCCATATATGTATTTTCGTTATACTTCAAACTTATTATATAATTGCATTAGAAAATAATAATAAGAGCTTTAATTATAAGGAGGGATATTTATTAATGATAACACTTACATATCCTGAACAATCATCGAGGGTAAATCTTGCAATAGGTAAATTTAAAAAAGCAATTACTGAATTGGGTGAAACGTGGACCGTTGGTTCAAAAAAAGATTCTAATACACACAACATTATTATTGTGACGAAAGACATGGAAGAGAACCAAAGCAATGGATTGTACATCGATCCATCGATAAGTGCAGAAGGTTTCCAAATTCAACGGGTAGTTGATCAAGACAAGTTTACTATATTTATCTTAGCTTGTGACGAGTCTGGTGCAATGTACGGAATCCTCGAGCTTTGTGAACAACTACAAAATTACGGTGACCTTTCAAGTGTAAATGAATATATCATTAATCCAAAATTTTCGTTTCGTGCTTTAAAATTCAATCTCCCTTGGTCATCTTACAGAAAAAATAAAAGTTTTGATGTGCAAAAAGAAACAGTCCGTGATCTTAATTTCTGGAAATCATTTTTGGATATGATGATGGAAAATCGCTTTAACGTACTAACTCTATGGAGTATGCACCCATTTCCGTATATGATTAAACCAAAAAATTTCCCGAGAGCCACTCCTTTTACAGATGAAGAACTTGCAGATTGGAAGGAATTTTGGACGTCCTTATTTCGAATGGCAAAGGAGCGTGGTATTGAAACGTACTTAGTTACTTGGAACGTATTCGTCTCTGAATCGTTTCGAGAACACTATGACCCAAAATCTATAAGTGATGAAAAGTTTTACCATTTAGGTGATGCTTATTCTACTGATCAAATCAAACAATACAATCGTGAATGTGTGACACAGCTGATTGATGAATATCCAGATCTATCTGGATTGAGCACTTCTTTAGGTGAAAGAATGGGTGGTATGTCGCCAGAAGAGCGTCAAAAATGGGTTGAGGATGTTTACTACCAAGGAATGAAGGATGCGAAAAGACCAGTTAAGTACATTTACCGAGCGCCATTTACCATTGATCCGTCAATTACAAGAGATGCCATTGAGAAAAATGATTTCATGCCGGAACCGGTTTGGTTGGAATTAAAGTTTAATTGGTCACATGCATATTCAACTCCAAAGTTACGAATGACGCATGGAGGACTAAGTGATGGGTTAGAGGGATATTGGAATCCAGATCCGAAAAATTACAAAATAACATGGATGGCTCGTAATGAGGATTTCTTCACACTACGCTGGGCTCAGCCAGGTTTCATAAGAGAACATATTAAGGGAAATGGTCATGATTATGTAGGAGGATATTTTATCGGATCTGAGTGTTTTATTCCAGCATATGATTACTCTCACTCTCGCGAAAGTGACCATTTCCAATGGTCATATGCGTTCGAAAAACAATGGTTATACTATATGCTATGGGGTAGATTATTATTCGATCCTTCGACACCTGATGAAGTGTTTGCTAATGCGCTTGGACGCCGATACGGTCAATCCAACGGTCGTCCGCTGCTTGAGGCGTATTCGTCTGTGAGTAAAATGCCGTTGGCACTAGCCTCCTCTTTTTTAACCTTATGGGATTTCACTTTATATTCTGAAGGTTTTCTTTCAACAGATACTTCAGGATATAACTCGGGCAAAGCATTTATTTCGCTTGAAGATCTATTAAATACCAGACCAATAGAATCAACTTATCTATCAATTCGTGATTATGTAGATCGTGAAATTAATCAAGAATCAACTGAAGGATTTGTAACTCCAATTCAAGTAGCTGATACATTAGAGAAGGATTCACAGCACGGTCTTGAGTTGATTGCATCGATTTCTGATACTGACTCACCTGTCCTTTGCTGCGAAAAGGCAGATATCAAGGCTTGGGCACTATTGGGATTATATTTTGCAAGTAAACTCCGTGCTGGGGTTAGTTATCAAATGTTCGTAAAGACCGGAGATGAATCTGAACACAAAAAAGCATTACAATGGTTAGAATCACCTCACGCCAATAAGCACTGGGATGATCTTATTGAAGTGACTTCCTCTCATTATGTGGAGCAGCCATTGATGCACATAGGTGAGACGCCATTTTCTTGGGAACGCTTCCGACCGCAGGTGTTAGAGGATATTGATTTTGTCCGTAGTGCATTTAAAAACTAAGTATCTATTTTGTATTTTTAATTATTTTTCAATATTGATTCAGATTAAGACAACACCTATCTCGGAAATCGCTTCTTTAATGACGAATCTAGGAATGAACAACATGTCAGTAATTAAATGGATTCATGAGTTTGAAAGAGAAAAAAAGGGGAATCGAGCCAAACTTGTGACTTTTCCAGTTGAACTAACAAATATTGCTTTATGACAATACGATCATAATAGGGGATAAGTAAAAAGAAGTAAGTGGAGATAGATGAAATAAAGGGAGGTGTTCTGAATGGTTGTTAAAGAGTTTATATCAGAATTAAGAACCGCTTTTCCTGATGTTGAAATGGAACAGGCACAAACAAATTGTGACCTAGGGAATAACGGTTATGTCCATGTTTATCCCAAATCAGAAGATGAAATTGTAACTATTTTACAGTATGCAAATGAACATGGGAAAAAAATAGTTGTACAAGGAAATGGGTCGAAAAAAGGTTTTGGGGGTGAAAAAGAAACAGCCGATATTTTACTTTCGTTGTCAAAGTATAAAGGAATTGTAGAACACGGTGCTGGTGATATGACAGTGACGGTAAAATCGGGAACCTCCTTTCAAGAATTACAGGAGTTTTTAAGTGAGTATAAACAACAAGTTTCATTAGATCCTTCCTGGCCGAAATATGCATCCATTGGTGGAGTCATTGCATCTAACGATAGTGGACCAAAGAGATTAGGATATGGCTCTGCAAGAGATGCTGTCATTGGATTAAGAATTATTTACCCTGATGGAACAATCATTCGATCTGGTGGGAAGGTTGTAAAAAATGTAGCAGGTTATGATATGAACAAGATGTATATCGGTTCTATGGGGACACTTGGAGTATTCACTGAAGTGACATTAAAGCTACGTCCCTTACCTAAAAAAGAGAGTGTTGTATTAATCTCGTTCCCAGAAGGAAGCTTTGAAGATATTCATGCTTTTGCTGTTAAAATATTAGATTCAATGATGGAGCCTGTCTCTCTTGAGTTTTTAAACCCTTCTTTAGCACAGAAATTAATAGGAAAAAAACAATTTACTTTAGCTATTAGTTTTGAAGATGTTGAGAGCTCAGTTGATTACCAAGTAAAGATGATCCAAGATATGAAACCTGATCAAACAACACTCAGTATCTTGCTAGATAACGAAGAGCTCCAATCGTTTTGGAATCAACTATATTCTATAAGTCCGAATGGGGTTGAAGGTAATCTTGAGACAAAAGAAACGGAGGCATGTTTAAAGGTTGGGGTAAAAAATTTAAGTGTTCTAAATGTCATTAGGGATGGACAAATGCTGCAAGATAGTCATAATCTTGTTGTCACTGCTCATGGTGGATTAGGTCATGGCATATGTCAATTAAATTTGAAGGGTGCTAGGGAGGATGTAGCTTCAGTTATTACCAATTTATGCCAAATCGTGGGTCGGCTTAAAGGCTACGTCATTATAAAGCATGCTCCTTTATCTTTACGCCAGGAAATCAATGTTTGGGGAGATAAACCAACATATTTATTTCTAATGGAAGGGATAAAATCTAAAATTGACCCTAATCATGTATTAAACGAGAAGAGGTTTTTGGGAGGGATATGAATATGGTTCTAAAGGAAAATGACGTGAAAAATGAACCTGCATGCACCACAACAAGCTTAAGTAATTACCTCTGGAGTGACGCGCCAGATGAAAATAAATGGGCGGATTGTGTTCATTGTGGGATGTGTTTAGAAGCTTGTCCTACCTACGAGTTAACAGGTCAAGAACAACATTCACCACGAGGACGTGTTCATCTTATTCAGTCTGTAGCGGAAGGAAAATTAGAGGTAAATGAACAATTCATGGATCCTGTTAATCAGTGTTTAGATTGTCGTGCATGTACAACTGCATGTCCAGCAGATGTTGATGTAGGAGGCTTGATCGAAGAAGCACGTGGTCAGATTCGTCAAGCCATGCCGCTTAAAGGATGGAAAGGGATGGTAAGTAAGTTATTTTTAGAAGAATTATTCCCTTATCCAAACCGCATGAATTCCTTTGGTGGGTTATTAAAATTTTATCAAAAAAGTGGCGTGCAAAACCTTGTTCGAAAAACAAGACTTATTAATATTATGCCTTCACACCTTGTAGAGATGGAAGCTGTCATGCCAGAAATTAAAGTACCTGTTCGAAAGTTATTCAAAAACGAAGAGGTCATTAAAGCAAAAGGAACCGAAAAAGGTACGGTGTCTTTTTTAACAGGCTGTATTATGGATGTCATGTTTAGTGATATCAATGAATCTACCATTAATGTCCTCACTCATAATGGACATAATGTCTCCATTCCGAAAAAACAAACATGCTGTGGCGCCTTACATGTTCATGCCGGAGACAGAGAAACGGGTAGAAAACTAGCAAAGCAAAATATTGAGGCGTTCAAAGATGCGGATAAGGTCATTGTGAACGCGGCTGGATGCGGATGTATGTTAAAGGATTACCCGGAATTATTCCGTGAAGATGCTGAGTGGAAAGAAAAGGCAGAAGTGTTTGCTGCTAAGGTTGAGGATGTATCGAAATATGTGCATGACAATGGTTACGAAAAGCCAAAGTCTGAAATTAAGACTCGGTTAACCTATCACGATGCATGTCATTTAGCACATGGTCAAGGTATTCGCGAAGAGCCGCGTAAAATTCTATTAGATATTCCGGGTGTGGAAATGGTTCATATGCCGAATTCAGATCGTTGTTGTGGAAGTGCTGGTATATATAATATTACAAATCCGGAAATGGCTGGGGCTGTGTTGGAAAGAAAAATGGAAAACGTACCTGATGATGTCGATATGATTTCGATGGGTAACCCAGGTTGTATGCTCCAAATGGCAATCGGTGTTGAAAAGTATGGAAGAAGCCAACAGGTAGTCCATACCATTCAATTGTTAGATTGGGCTTATAAAAAGGATGCGGAAAAAGAGAAGAGTAATAAAGGAGGTGAGAAATAATATGCCTTTAAAACTAAAAACCAAAGATAAGCATATCAAAAAACTAGCGGAAATTGTAAATGGGCCAAAATCAATCCTTTATTTAAAGGAAGATTTACTTGCCTATGACTGTGATGGTTTCACCATTCATAGGCACATGCCTAAAGCCGTAGTATTTCCTAAAAATACAGAAGAGGTAGCTGCCATTGTAAAATATTGTGCCTCACATAATCTCCCATTTCTTGCTAGAGGAGCGGGTACTGGGTTAAGTGGTGGAGCTATTCCCATCAACGAGGAGGTCATCATTAGTCTTGTTCGAATGAAACGACTTGTTCATGTTGACTTAGAAAACCGGCGTGCAGTTGTAGAGCCTGGTTTTGTGAATCTGAAATTGACCAATTCCATCTCAGAAAAGGGATATTATTACGCTCCAGATCCTTCAAGTCAGTATTGCTGTACAATCGGTGGAAATGTTGCTGAAAATGCTGGCGGGGCCCATTGTTTAAAGTACGGTGTGACCACAAATCATATTTTAGGACTCGAAGTTGTCCTTCCAAACGGCGAGATTATTGAAATTAGTAGTGATGGCATACCTGATGCTCCAGGATATGATTTGCTTGGATTACTAACAGGCTCTGAAGGAACATTAGGCATTGTAACAAAAATTACAGTTCGAATTTTAAAGAACCCAGAAGCTAAACAAACGGTATTAGCCTATTTTGATAAAGTTTCAGATGGGAGCTATGCTGTTTCTGATATTATATCAGCGGGTATTGTTCCAGCCGCTCTTGAAATGATGGATAAGATTGCAATTGAAGGAGTTGAAGCAGCATCATTTCCTGTAGGTCATCCAAAGGATATTGCAGCACTTTTACTGATTGAAGTAGATGGGATAGAAGCAGGGATTGATGAACAAATAAAAGAAATTCTTGAAGTATGTAAGAAAAGAAATGTGCGAGAGGTAAAGGTCGCTCAAAATGAACAAGAAAGAGCAAGATGGTGGGCCAATCGCAAAACAGGTTTTGGGGCTATGGGAGCCATATCTCCCGATTATTTAGTACAAGATGGTGTGATCCCACGAAGTAAGCTTCCAGAAGTTTTAGAACGAATTAATCAAGTAAGCGAGGAAGTTGGACTTCGGATAGCAAATATATTTCATGCAGGCGACGGTAACCTTCATCCTCTTGTCTTATTTGATTCAAGGAAACCAGGAGAAACTGAAAAAGCATTAAAGGCAGGAACTGCTTGTCTAAAAGCATGTGCTGATGTAGGTGGGTCAATTACTGGTGAGCATGGTGTTGGAATTGAGAAAATGGAAGAAATGAGATTTGTGTTTAATGAAGAAGAAATTCAAGCACAGACAGCGATTCGTGAAGTGTTTAATCCTAAAAACCTCTTGAATGCCGGGAAGATTTTTCCAAGCCCGGGCAGATGTGTAGAAATAAAGAAAGAAATGAAAGCAACATCCGTTAAATCAGAAGAAAAATTATTAGAATTTTCTTAAAAATTGTCATCTGTAGCGTTAAATAATTTTAAAAATCACCTAACATTAAAAGGAGGGAATTACATGCCGAACCATGTGAAAATTAAAAAATTACAAGTGGCCGAGGAATTATATGATTTTATTAATTCAAAAGTGATTCCAGATAGTCAAGTGACAAGTGAGGAGTTTTGGGAAGGATTTGGAAGCCTTGTAACAGATTTAGCTCCCAAAAATAAGGCATTATTAAACAAACGTGAAGAAATACAAACAAAGATTCATACATGGAATAAAGAGAATCATGACTATAGTTTTGATGCATATAAGGAATTTTTAACTGATATTGGTTATTTAGAAACGGAAGTGAGTGATTTTGAAATCACTACAGAAAATGTCGATGATGAGGTTGCCATTCAAGCTGGGCCACAGCTTGTAGTTCCAGTAAATAATGGACGTTATGCCATTAATGCTGCAAACGCACGTTGGGGAAGTTTATATGATGCACTATATGGTACGGATGTGATTAGTGAAGAAAATGGAGCAAAAAAAATAAATGCCTATAACCCAATTAGAGGAGAAAAAGTCATTGAGTATGCTAAAAGCTTTCTTGATGACACCGTACCACTAAAGGTTGGATCTCATAAGGATGCAGTGAATTACACGATTATAAACGAAGAACTGTCTGTTGAGCTTTCTAACGGAAAAACGACAAGAATACTCGATGCTACAAAATTTGTTGGGTACAAAGGTACAGCTGGTGAACCGACTGCACTGCTATTAAAAAATCATGATTTACATTTTGAAATTCAAATTGACAGCACTCATCCTATTGGCAAATCAGATTCTGCACATGTAAAGGATATATTAGTAGAATCTGCCATTACGACAATTATGGACTGTGAAGATTCAGTAGCAGCAGTAGATGCTGAGGATAAGGTACTTGTTTATTCAAACTGGTTAGGCTTAATGAAAGGTGACTTATCGACATCCTTTAAAAAAGGGAATAAAACGATTACACGCACACTAAATCCTGATCGGGAATATAAGTCACCAGGTGATAAGGCATTTACTTTATCAGGACGTTCATTGATGTTTGTTCGAAATGTAGGGCATTTGATGACAAGTAATGCCGTTTTAGATGAAAACGGCAATGAAGTACCAGAAGGATTTTTAGATTGCATGATTACAAGCTTAATTGGAAAGCACACTTTATTAAGAAATGGAACCTATCAAAACTCATCAAAAGGTTCAATCTACATCGTAAAGCCGAAAATGCATGGCTCAGAAGAAGTGGATTTTGCTAATGAACTTTTTGACCGTGTGGAAGATATTCTTGGGCTTGAAAGAAACACGGTAAAAATTGGTGTAATGGATGAAGAGCGACGTACATCATTAAATTTAAAGAATTGTATTCATGCAGTTAAGGAAAGAATTGTGTTTATTAATACTGGTTTCTTAGATCGTACTGGAGATGAAATGCATACATCTATGGAGTCTGGTCCTATGATTCGGAAAAAGGATATGAAATCCTCTACATGGTTAAATGGCTATGAAAAGTCAAATGTAATGGTAGGGTTATCAGTAGGTTTACGAGGGAAAGCCCAGATTGGTAAAGGGATGTGGGCGATGCCTGAATTAATGGCTGATATGATACAACAAAAAGGAAGTCAATTACATGCTGGAGCAAATACGGCTTGGGTACCTTCACCAACAGCTGCCACATTACATGCACTTCATTATCATCAAATCCATGTAAAAAATGTCCAACAAGAAATTGCATCTAATAAGGTTGATTTTAAAGATGACATTTTACAAGTTCCGGTTGCTGAAAATCCAAATTGGAGTGTAGAAGAGATACAAGCAGAGTTAGATAATAATGCGCAAGGAATTTTAGGGTATGTCGTTCGTTGGATAGAGCTAGGAATAGGTTGTTCTAAAGTTCCTGACATTAACAATGTCGGATTAATGGAGGACCGCGCAACTCTTCGTATTTCTAGTCAGCATATGGCGAATTGGTTACATCATGATATTTGTACAGAGGAACAACTCATGGAAATTTTAAAGCGTATGGCTAAAGTAGTAGATGAGCAAAATGCAGGAGATCCAGAATATGTTCCAATGGCACCAGATTATGATAACTCTATCTCTTTCCAAGCGGCATGTGACTTAGTGTTTCAAGGGTATGACCAACCAAGTGGGTACACAGAGCCGATTTTACACCGTCGTCGTATTGAAGCGAAGGCAAAAAGTAAAATAAAACAATCTTAATCAACCAACGCAATAGTAGTTAGTGTTCAAGCAATCATGATTGCTTGAACACGTTATAAAAATCTCATGGTTTTATAATTATTTGATTGAAAATGAGCAAATTTAGATTTTTATACTGGGGGAATAAAGTTATGGAGGAGCTTAGTACTAAGTCTTTAGAATTGCACAGTAGATATAAAGGTAAATTAAAAATAGGCGTCAAAATGACCATTGAAAATATGCAAGATTTAAGCTTAGTTTATTCTCCTGGAGTAGCGGCACCTTGTGAAGAAATATTTCATAACCCTGACAAAATTTATGATTATACCATTAAAGGAAACGCAGTAGCTGTTGTTTCTGATGGGTCTGCTGTTCTTGGCTTAGGCAATATTGGTGGTGGTGCCTCTATGCCAGTCATGGAAGGAAAGGCTGCGCTTTTCAAGGGCTTTGCGGGTATTGATGCTTTTCCAATCTGTTTAAACACTCAAGATCCAGAGCTAATTATCAGCACAGTAAAAGCATTGGAGCCCACCTTTGGAGGTATTAACCTAGAAGATATTTCAGCTCCAAATTGCTTTATTATTGAAGAAAGACTAAAGAAAGAAATGAATATTCCAGTATTCCATGATGATCAGCACGGAACAGCCATTGTTACATGTGCAGCACTTATTAATGCTTTAAAATTAGTACAAAAGAATATTGAGGATGTAAAAGTAGTTGTAAATGGCGCAGGTGCTGCAGGAGTAGCTGTAACCAAGCTGCTTTTAAATCTTGGGGTACAGGATATTATTTTATGTGATTCTAAGGGTGCTATTTATAAGGAACGAATAGATGGAATGAATCCTATTAAGGAAACCTTAGCTGAGCAAACAAATAAAAACAGAATTTCTGGCTCCTTGGAAGATGTGATTAGAGGAACAGATGTATTTATAGGGGTATCTGTTGCAGGAGCTATCACACCTGAAATGATTCATTCAATGAATCGGAATGCTATTATTTTCGCTATGGCAAATCCAATTCCAGAAATTATGCCTGACATAGCAACAGCAGCAGGTGCAACAGTTGTGGGGACTGGACGGTCAGATCTACCAAACCAAGTGAATAATGTTCTTGCCTTCCCTGGTGTTTTTAAAGGAGCACTTCAAGTATTAGCCTCAGAAATTAATGAAGAAATGAAGCTAGCAGCTGTTTATGCGATTGCTAACCTAGTAGATTCAAGCTTGCTAAGAAATGATTATGTTATTCCAAATCCGTTTGACGAACGCGTAGTTCAAGCTGTTTCAAATGCTGTTGCCAATGCGGCGATTGAAACAGGTGTTGCAAGAAAAACAATTCATTTAGAGCATGATCAAATCACTATTAGTGGATGAGAGGAGAAATTATTATGAAATTCGTTAGATTTTCTGTTAATTCTAAAATTAGTAAGGGGATTATTGAACAACAGTCTATTAAAGAAGTAAGAGGTGACATTTTTGCTGAGTGGGAATATACAGGGGGAGAGTATTTGACTAAAGAAGTGAAATTTCTTGCTCCTTTAGAGCCAAATCAGATAATTGGGATCGGAGCCAATTATGTATCAAAGGTTGAAGAACGCCCAGCTACTCTTCCAGACATACCGGTATTTTTCTTTAAACCGACATCATCAGTTATTGGGACTGATGATCAAATTGTAATTCCAGGTGAGATTGAGCAAGTGAAATTTGAATCAGAATTAGCTGTTGTCATTGGAAAAAAAGCTAAGAAAATAAAAGAATCAGAGGTTTTTGATTATGTATTTGGATATACGGTAGCAAATGATGTAACAGCACCACAATATTTTCATGAAGCAGGGCAATGGACAATTGGAAAAGCTTTCGACACCTTTACACCACTTGGACCAGTTATTGAGACAAAATTAGATCCTTCCGAGATTAGAGTAAAGGCAAGAGTTAATGATATTGAAAAGCAAAACAGTGGCACGGAGTTATTGATTGTACCTATACGTGAAATGATTTCCTACTTATCAAATGTGATGACATTAATGCCAGGGGATGTTATTTTAACTGGTAGTCCTCTTGGAGCAGAGCTAATTGGAGCTGGGGATGTCATTGAATGTGAAATTAAAGAAATTGGAACTTTAAAAAATTCATTAGTCAATGTTAAGGGAAGCGTCACAACTTCTTAAAATAGTAAAAATGCCCGGTTATAAAATGTAAGTAGACTATATAAATGAATTGAGAAGAAATGATAGAACAACATAGTGTGGTTAAATCTTTAAACCGGGCATTTGATATTATTGATTAAATTAGGAACAAAAAGGAATGCTTAGACATTATAGAAGTTAGACTAGAAGCTATGCCATTTTTAAACTTAGACGGTTAAAATGAAGAATGACGCAACCGTATGTGTTGTGTAAAATATAGGTGATATTTCAAAAGATATGGAGGTTCTTATGCGTTCAAAAAACCGTATAAACTCTAAAGAAACAAAATACAGCTCATCGCTATTTACTGTGGCAGAGATAGCTCTCAACAGAATCAAAGGCTTTCAATCCTCTCATCTTTTACAGAGATTCTCAGACCTTAACTCGACCGTCAAGGAATCCAATTGACCGACGAGTTAAGGTCTGAGGCAGGGTAGTAAGTTGAGAGATGGAATCGAAAACCAGTGATGAAAAAGTCTTTATTTTGAAAATATCCCATTAGTATTTAGGAAACTATGATGATCATCCTATTTATGGTATGAAGCAAAGAATGACAATAAACCCTCCTACATGATCTGGATGAGGAGTTGTTCACTGAGGAAAATTAGAAGGTAATAGAAACAGTCAGGATATGAACAGTCTGATTGTTTTTTTTCAGTAACGTTTGTACCTGAGTTTGAAGAATCGTATGTAACTAGTGGAACAATATAGATTCACTTAAAAAAATTATGGAAAAGATGAAAGATCTTAGGGAGTAGGGAGAAGATGAATAAAAACTTATTAAAAATGGCCATATTTTCAATATCTATTCTAACCATTATGGCAGGTGCTGCAATATCTCCTGCTCTAGGAGAAATATCTCAATCCTTTCCGGATGCTAGTGAAACAACGATTAAACTCTTGTTAACTTTACCATCGGTTATGATTATACCTTTCATTTTTGTGGCTAGTTATTTAACGAGTCGTTTTTCCAAGAAAAATATTCTGTTAGTTGGAATGGTTATCTATATAATTGGTGGTGTCGGTGGTGGGCTAGTATCAAGCATTGAAATGATGTTAGTTTGCCGTGCGATATTAGGAATTGGTGTTGGGTGTATGTTACCAATATCGACTTCACTAGTCCCGGATTTTTTTGATGGTGAGGAGAGAACAAAGACCATGGGACAAGTGATGGCGTCCACAAACCTTGGAGGTGTCATCCTGTTTACTGCATCTGGCTTTTTGGCATCGCAAAGCTGGAGAGTTGTCTTTAGTGTATATTCACTTGCGGTTGTTTCCATAATTCTTGTCTATTTATTTTTACCCAAAGTAAATCCAGTTAAACGTTCCCCTGATGCTGTTCGACTGAGGTTACCGGGAAGCGTATATGTGTATGGACTAGGAGCACTAATGGTAGTTTTGGTGATGTTCTCGATTCAATCAAACATAGCTTTATACATGGTTGAAAAAGAGATTGGCGATGCACGGTATGCTGGTTTGATTGCAGCCACTTCGACAGCAGCAGGGTTTGTCGCAGGGTTGGTTATAGCACAAGTGAAAAGACTCTTACAATCCTATTTAGTTGCCGCAATATTATTTGGGGTAGCAACTGGATTTGGCATTATTAGCTTAGCACATGACCCATTATTAATGGGTGTAGGAGTTGGTATATGTGGTTTCGGACTTGGT
Organism: Salipaludibacillus neizhouensis; assembly: GCF_002886185.1. GTDB lineage: Bacteria > Bacillota > Bacilli > Bacillales > Salisediminibacteriaceae > Salipaludibacillus > Salipaludibacillus neizhouensis. The sequence continues at coordinate 3,126,490 of NZ_KZ614146.1, read as the reverse complement.
ATTATTTTGCCTGGTATAATGGATCAAGTCTCACGTCAAGTAGCTCCATCACAAATTGTGCATGCAATGGCCATTGTCACGAGTATGATATTTGTAGGCCAGTTTTTATCACCTATCATATTGGACGGAATAGGTGTTTTGTTTGGTAATATAACGATTGAATTTACGTATCAATTTTTGACCATAGGTATATTGCTTACAGCAGTTACTTTTTTCATTCTATCGTTAAGACAGCACATTTTGGGACCAAAACAAACTATTGTTCCGAAGAACATTGATAAAAAACAACAGGCGTAATTGTGATATATTCAATTAATAGAGATAGAATCAGGAGAGCGATAGGGTTTCCTGCTTCTATTCCATTTCTGGAATTACTTACAGTAATTCCAATTTCTTTATAATAATTTAGAAACATAGGACTTAATCATGGGCTGTAATGTCAACAAACCAATAGAATAGTTGCTTGTGTTAGACTTTTTAGTCACTGGTTTCTCTATCTACTTCAACTTCTAAAAACTTTAAAAAGAGGGATATATAAATGATTATCACTTCAGAGTTAGCCTATCCGATAATTAATAAGCTAAAAAAGTTAGTTGATTATAATATTAATATTATGAATGAGGATGGAATAATTGTAGCAAGCAGAGATAGTAACCGCATACTAGAAATCCATCAGGGAGCATTACAGGTAATTATGACAAAGAAGGAGATTGTTATTTATCCTGAAGATGAGCATAAATACCTAGGTTCTAAATCTGGTGTTAATTTGCCTGTGGAGTATCGAAACAAAATCATTGGTGTCATTGGGATTACCGGTCATCCAGAAGATGTTTGGAAATTTGCACAAATACTAAAAGTGACAGTCGAAGTAATGATTAGTCAGATTGAACTAAATAACCAGTTACAATATCAAAATAAAATTGTAGACAATTGGGTCATGGATCTCGTTCATCCAACAATAGTAGATATTGAAAAATTAAAATCGGATGCGATTCATTACTTAAATATTAAGCTTCAACAAGAGTTAACCATCTTTCTTGTGAAGTTTGATGATTTAAATGTTGTTAGTACGGATCTTGAAGTCAATATGAGATGTCAATATCTAAGAGAAGAGCGAATAAAAAAAATAAAAGATTCTATTACGAATATCGTTTTTTCTGCGTTTATAGATGGCAGCTGTTGTCTAGTTGCAGTTCATTTAATGAAACAAAATAGTTATCTCACTGTCGCAAAATCAATAAGAAATCTATTTCCTTCTAATAAAGCAAAAATGAATATTGGAGTTGGAAACGGATATAGCAATATTGGGGGGTATCGCAACTCATATCTAGAAGCAAATAATAGTTTACAGTTACTAAATAGGTTTCCAATGAAGGAGAATATTGCTCATATTTCAGAATGGGGAATAAAAAGTTTAATTAATCATGTCCCATATGACGTATTAAAAATCTTCTACGCCCAATATTTAACGAACGTTGAGAAACTTACTAAGGAGCAAAAGCACACATTAGAACACTTAATAATATCGGATTTAAATATGAAAATAACAGCTGATAAATTACATATTCATCGAAACACGCTCATTTATAGACTGGATACAATTGCAAAGCAGACAGGATTAGATCCAAAAATTTTTCAAGATTTAATGATCCTTCACTTTTTAATAACGATTGAACAGCTAGTTGATCAATAGCTAGATAGCTAGAAATAATTATGATATGTGCAATTGCCCAATTGTTACAAAAATATTCTGATTTTTATCGGTTAATTTACCAATGTTTCAAGGTGCCTTTTTATGGTTTAATGAAGCTGTAGTAAAAAATATTCAGAAAAAGGTGGGAGAATGAAAATAGTCGTTGCGCCTGACTCTTTTAAAGGGAGTTTGACCGCTTTACAGGTTGGAAATATTATTCAAGAAGCGCTTAAAAATGAAATTCCAGATGTTCAAGTCGAAATGACCCCGATGGCCGATGGGGGTGAGGGGACGCTTGAGACTTTAGTGTATGCTACAAAAGGTAAGCGTTTTCAAGTTACTTCTTCAGGTCCGCTAATGGAACATGTGACAACGGAATATGGTGTCTTGGGAGACGGGAAAACAGTTGTTACTGAAATTGCTGCTATTTCAGGGTTGCCAATGGTTCCAGTTAATAAGCGGAATCCGTTAAATACATCTACTTATGGTATGGGGGATGTGATTCTTAAAGCAGCCAATGATGGATACCGTGAATTTATTATTTGCCTTGGTGGAAGCTCCACAAATGATGGAGGTCTAGGCATGCTTCAAGCACTGGGTGTTCAATTCTTAGATGGAAATAATAAAGAGGTTCCTCCTTTAGGTGAATCGATTTACAATGTGGAAAAAGTTAATTTTACAACATTGGATCCAATTATTCATGATTGTCGTTTTACCATTGCAAGTGATGTTGATAGTCCTTTATGTGGAAAAAATGGTGCAACATATATATTCGGACCACAAAAAGGTGTGAGGGAAGAGGATTTGGAAGAGTATGACCAGGCAATGTATCGATATGCAAGTTTGATAGAAGATCATCTAGGCATTAATCTTCAAAAAAACCCTGGTGCAGGGTCAGCTGGTGGACTTGGATTTGCATTTCTATTATTAAATGCAAAGATTGAATCTGGTTCCAAAATCATAGCGGATGCGACAAATTTAAAAAATAAGATGAAAGATGCTGATTTTGCAATAACAGGTGAAGGACAAAGTGATTACCAGACATTGTTTGGAAAAGTGCCTTCCTTTGTAGCAAAGCTTGCAAAAGAAGCAGAGGTCAAGACCATTCTTCTATCTGGGAGTCTTGGGAAAGGTTATGAAGATTTGTATGGCCACTTCATGAGCTGTCATTCCATCACTGTTGGTCCAATGACATTAGTAGAATGTATGAAGAATGCAGAAACGCTTTTAGCGAATGAGGCTAGAAACATTGCTGGTTTGCTGAAAGAGATTAGTGAAGAACGAGCACGACAAAAAGTTCTATAGACATGAAAGAACTGCTGACAATATCCGTTTGGATCTTTCTCTGCCAGCCACTAGTTTTACTGCAGTGAATAAGCTTGCTGTGCAGTTCAAAGCCCAAAAGTTTCACGTGATGATAAGGTCAAATAATAAGGAGGTAATTTTTTATGCCAGAAATCCATTCTGCACTTGTAACTACTTTTCTAAAACCAGAAAATCAGGAAAAGCTTCGCAAGGCGCTTGAACCTGCTGAGGTGGTGTTTTGTACACCGTATGATACAGAGATTATAGCCAAGGCCATCCAGAAAGCGGATGTTGCAATTCTAAATAGTGATGTGGATGAGTTAATCCTCACTGGACCTAATTTGCGTTGGATCCACTGCAGTCGGGCAGGTTTGGACAAATCCGCCAAACCTGAAATTTTTGAGCGGGGGATTATACTTACAAGTTCATCAGGGCGTTCTGCCCCTGCTCTTGCAGAACATGCACTGATGTTCATGCTTGGATTGACCTATGATATCCCATTGCTTATGAAAGCAAAAGCAGAGAAACGGTGGGCTGCAACACGAGAGTACTCCTTAAAAACCGGTATGTACGGTAAGACGATCGGTATCCTTGGTCTGGGAAAGACAGGGTGTGAGGTGGCAAGGTTTGCAAAATCGTTTGACATGAAGGTACTTGGATGGAGGCGGTCTTCTGAGGTACCTGAGAATGTCGACGTCGTGTACTCCTCTGACCGTCAGGATAGCCTTCAGTCACTTCTGGAAGCTTCTGATTATGTTGTTTTGTGCGCGGAACTAAACGATCATACTTGGCACATGTTGGGTGAGAAAGAATTTGACTGGATGAAGCCGTCAGCATTTGTAGTCAACATGGGTCGAGGGGAACTCATTGATGAACCGGTGATGATTGAGGCTTTGCAGAACGGAAAGATTGCTGGTGCGGGCTTAGATACCTTTGAAGTAGAACCGCTCCCTAAGGAAAACCCGCTTTGGGAATTGGAGAATGTTCTCATTACACCACATATTACGCCAAGTCTGCCGGATAGGGAAGAGCGTGCACTGGATTATGTTTTTCAGAATATCGAAGCCTATCGAAAAGGTAGCGGTTTCATCAACCGCCTTACACAAAGTGGGGTTTACACAAAAGGCAAAGTCAAGAGCTGATAACCCACTGCTAAATTAGGAAAAGAAAGAAGATAAGATGAAACATTGGTAGAAGTTAATATCTGTAGAAAAAAGGTAAAACAAATCATTCAGTTGGTCAATAATACCGGATGTTTTGCAAATAAAACTAATAATATATTATTTATGGGAGGTATTTCAATGAAAATGTTTAGCAGAAGTATTGGAGTGTTAATGGTTGTTTTAAGTTTAGTTTTAGTACTCGCAGCATGTGGTGGTGAAAGTGCTAATGAAAGTGCTAATGGAAGTGCGAACGAATCAAATGAAAATTCAAATTCTTCAGAAGAAAAAGAAATTGTTGTTCCAGAAGGTGAACCTGAAATAGTTTTTACAGGTAAGGGAGTAGCTGAGTACGGTCTAATGGAACCAACGCTTGACCTTTATGATGATGGTACAGTTATTGGGACGGTTTTATATGCAAAAAGAGAGACTGTGTTTGATGGTTCATGGTCTATGAGTGAGGACGAGAGTACGATTAGTCTTGACCTAAATGATAGAGATAGCACTTCCTGGGAAGTGGTAAAAGGTGATGACGGATTCTATGCATTTGAATATAAAACCTTTGATGGTAAAAAAGATGTGGTTATAACACTAACAACGAATCCAAATTAAGTACAGAGTGAATCAAGGGGCATAATCTATCTTTAGATTATGCCCTTTTGCACCTACGCGCACGAACATTGAAAGGTGGGCTCTCTAGAAGGTGTGACAGAAAGCGAAAATATTGAAACCTTGAGGGGACGTAAAGTTGATTATAAATATGAAAGGGGATTTCTGAATATTAATTTGGATGTGCTTCAAGACTATGAAGATCTCGTTCTATCATGTACCAAATCTAAAAATTACGTATGAAATGATAGAAAAATACTTTATGAGGGAAGGTCCTTTTTCCCTTGTCCAAATACCGAACCTTAAAGGAATAATTACTTTGTTGATATGACCGTGTGTAAGGATTATCAGTAATAACATTTGAACAATAAAGTAAATCAAATGTTAAAAGATAAAATGATAGGGGGTATTTGCTATGAACGAGAGTACAGCGATGCAATACAATCGCGCAAAAACTTGGCAGATTATGCTTTGGCCTGCAAACACGACTATTAACAATCTTATGTACGTATTAATTATGTTTACTAGCTACATTGCTGTAGGAGGATACGGACTCGGAGTAGCAATGGCAGGTGTGATCATGACCTATTCCAGAATCTTTGATGGAATTACTGATCCAATAATAGCCATACTAACTGACCGACTGGATACCAAATACGGGAAAATTCGAATTGTTATGGTGACCGGTTTTACCATTCAAATTTTAGCCGTAATATCTTTATTTGTATGGGGTGTCGGTCAAGGGATGTTATTTTTTATCATTATGTACATGGTTTATTTTATTGGTTCTACGATGAGTGGTATTGCAACCAACACTGGTAATACAGTTCTGACAAACGATCCCCGACAACGTCCAACGATTTATCGATGGGCAATGACATATACAACAATTCTTGGTGCTTCAGCAGGCTTTTTTCTCTCAAATATATTGTTTAGTAAACATGGAGGCATTACTAATGCGGCTTTGCAGGAACTGACTATTGCTATTGTAGTAGTATCTGTTGTTTTAGAAATTTTAGCTTTTATTGCAATCAGTGAAAAAGATAAACCAGAAAATTTCCCTAAAAAAGCCAGTGGAAAACGTATCAATTATAAAGATGCCTGGCATTTAATAAGGCATAACCGGGGGTTACAGGTTTTAATCATTGCGGGATCCAGTGACAAACTTGCACAACAAGCTGCAGGGCAGGCTGCAATTCTGACTATAATTTTTGGTATTATCATTGGACATTATGAGTTTATGGGTATCTTCAAACTGATCGATGTAATACCGACTCTGTTGGTTCTGTTCTATGCTACCCATATGGCTGGTAAAAACGGTACAAAGAAAACCCTAATTAAATGGACGACTATCTCTATGAGCTTCGCTGTAGCTGTAATTGTTTTCATGGTCCTCATCGATCCGACACAAATCAGTGTAGCAGCTGTTCCAACAGTTATTTTTGTAATACTTGTTTCCGGGTTCCATGCATGCATGATAGCAACAGCAGCTTGTACACAAGCTATGATACCGGATGTTGCAGACTATGAGCTTGAAAAGTCCGGCACCTATATGCCAGGAACAGTGTCTGCAGTCTATGCTTTTTTAGATAAAACGATCTCATCTTTTGGAGCAACCATCGTTGCCGTCTCCATTGCATCAATTGGTTATGTCGCAGTGCAGCCACAGCCTGGAGATCCATCAACATTAGGGGTCTTTTGGATAGGGATGTTCTTGTGGATGGGTTTACCAATTATTGGGTATATTTTATCCTTAATAGCGCTGAAGTTTTATCCATTAGATAAAGAGAAGATGGTTGAGGTTCAGCAAAACAATTGGAAGTATCGAGAAGCTGCTGATGCGGCAGCAAAGGCTAGCAAAAAGATCAGTGGTTAATCAGTAGGTTCTTCACAGAAAAAGAAAATTGAATTCCTGCTGGAAGACATTCATTTTACTAACAGGATTTGAAAGCCAGTGTAACGGTAAATCCCATTCGATATTTGAAAGCGATTACACTTTACTGAATCGTGATTTTAGTTGATGGACAAGATATTGAAGATCATAGTAGTCTGATTTGTAAAAACTGTTTAATAAGTATAATATTCAATTGTGAAAAGTAAGAACAAGAATTTGTTCTTACTTTTCTTTTTGTGTCCAGCATTTTTAACATCTAAGAGCCGAAAAGTCCGCGACAAGGAAAGGGTATTTAAAGGTCATTAAAAAATTCTTGACAAGAACTAAAGCTGATGGTTAAGAATGAGAAAGCGAAATCGGAAGACCACAAAACGGAGGTTTCTAGGGTTCCGTAACCAACCAAGGAGAGATGCGAGAGATTAGGTCTCATGAGACCTAATCTATGTTCAAGAAATAGATCGATAGGTACGTCGATAACTTAGTGAACCTCGATACACGAACCCGAATATTGGGTCTGGGGGATACCCCCCTCAAATTGAATCCTCGAAAAGCTCCTCTGACATGGAAATTAATTCACGGACTGCAAAAGGTAGGTATTTATCTTTTCGCCAAATTAAACCGAGTTCTAAACTAATATTTGAGTCGATTAAATTAACTGCAGCAATGTTACTATTCTGGATGGGAACAGCAATTCTACTAGGTAAAAGAGCAATACCTAGTTTAGCTGCCACCATCTCCACCATAAAGTCCTTTTGTGAACTGTTACATACGATTTTAGGATAATAACCTTTACTGGCACATTCCTCGATAATGTGGTCGTGAAGGGTAAAATCTTTTTGATATAAAATGAAATGTTCGTTTTTAAGATCGGATAGATCAACTTCTTTATAATTTGCTAATGGATTTTGCTTATGAACAACAAGCATTAATGGATCATGAATAACCTTCATTATTGAGAATTTATCATTGTTGACTGGTAAATTACAAATTAGTCCTATATCTAAAGAACCGTCATTAATGCCTTCTTTTATTTTTTTTGATCCAACTTCTGTTAAGATAATTTCAATATACGGGTACATTTCTTTGTATTTACTTATTAATTTAGAAAAAAAGGCTGGTCCAACTATTGGTGGAATACCAATCTTAACCACTCCCTTTTTTAATTCAAGAATATCCGTTAGTTCCGTCGTTAGGTTCTGAAAAGCCTCTAGTACATGCTTAGCATTAACTAACACTGCTTTTCCAGCATCCGTTAACTCCAATTGTTTTGAACGATAAAACAAGGGGACACCAAGTTCTGATTCAATTTGCTTGATAGCTTTACTGATAGAAGGTTGAGAAACATGTAAAGTAGTTGCTGCTTTTGTGAAACTCAAATGTTTGGCAACTTCAGAAAAATAAGCTAAGTGTCTGATATCCATAAAAAACTCCCTTTCATAACATAGTTGTAAGGATAGACTGCGATTATAGATATAACCAAAAAGAATAACTAAGATAAGAAATATGTATTATATGAATTATTGTTTATATTATATAATATATTTATAAGAAATATCTAGTAAAGAAAAATTTTTCATCACTTGTTGTGTTTAACGAAAAAGCTGTTGAATTAGTAAGAATTAAAGTACAAAGGCTGGAGTAGCTATAAAGATTTCACAAAAGTTCACTATTAACGAGATCTATCAATGATGATTTATTAATCTTCATTAATATCATCAATAAAAGGAGGGTGAAATACTTGAGAAATGCAGTTATCTTTTTATTACAAGTCCTTTTCCTGATTGCCATTTTTTCTGCTTCTAATTTCATAGTAAAGTACACAAATCTGTTTATACCTGGTAATGTCCTTGGAATGATTCTATTATTCGTAAGCTTAACATTGGGGATTGTAAAATTAAACTATATTGAAAAGGCAGCAGAGTATCTAATTAAACATTTAGCATTATTCTTTATCCCTTACGCTGTAGGTATAATGACTTATGGTGATCTAATAAAAACTAGTGGGTGGAAGTTGCTTGTTATGATTGTTGGAAGTACAATTATTGGCTTAATTATAACTTCAGGAATGACACAATATTTATCTTCTAAGGAGAAACAAAAACATGTTCAGTCTGACTCTCAGTAATATTATTATAACGATACTAATATATTTTGGCGCAAGGTTATTATATAAACACGTCTCTAACCCTTTTACTACGCCAGTTTTGTTAGCAACAATCGTAATCATTATCATTTTAATAATAGCAGATATTAATTATGAGCAATATGCACCGGCAAAAGATTGGATAACTTATTTTTTGGGTCCAGGAACAGTTGCGCTTGCAGTTCCTATGTACAAAAACAGAGTTGTGATCAAGGAAAACGCAGTACAGGTTTTAGGAAGTTTAACGGTAGGAAGCATTGCTACTATAGCTTCCGCTGTATATATCTCAAAGCTACTCAATCTTTCTGAAATGATACAGGCAACTTCTGCTGTTAAAGCAGTTACGATCCCAGTTGCACTTGAGGTCGTAACTTTAATTGGCGGAGACCCTTCATTAGCCGCTGTACTTGTCATTACTGCTGGAATTTTTGGGGCTGCCTTTGGACCGCTGTGTTTAACATTATGTAAGATTCACGATCCAATCTCACGTGGCTTAGGGATGGGAACCGTTTCACACGGTATTGGTACAAGTCAAGCAGTAGTAGAAGGGAAATTACAAGGAGCTGTGTCTAGTGTTGCAATGGGTGCTGCTGCAATCCTTACATCTATTGTTCTTCCACTTATATATAATATATTTAATTAATGTGATTATTATAAAAGATCAGTATCTAATACTAGATACTGATCTTTGCTATCTCCTTGCCTATTAGTTACAAGACTATCTTTTTAAACGGGGGAACCGAAGATGGATACAGTATGCTTTTTAGTATTTGCAACGGTTTGTAAGCAATGGTAGATAGTTGTGCTGAAATTGATTAGAATCGTACTTTTATATTACTAAAAAAAGTACGAAATTACCATATTGATAGAAAAATGAATGATACAATACTATGAAAGCGGATAAATAAAGAATAGAGGACAAAAGAAAACACTAGTTAATTCTGGATTATACGCTGATTCTAGAGAAAATAAATATGTTATAAGACAGAATTTAACCGAGGAATACTATTAACAGCACTAGATCAATTATGTATTATAGATGCAATTAGTAGTAGATATGATGTAATTGAGTTATTACACCATATTCAAAATAAATACTATATAAAAAGAATGCATAGGAAGTAGGAGGGTTATGATGAGAAAAACAATATTAATCAATGATGATTGGAAATTTGTAAAAGAAAATGTTGGTGCAGAGAAAGTATTTGTAGCACAAGGCGAAAAAATTAATATTCCCCATACATGGAACGCCATTGATGGACAAGATGGAGGCAATGATTATTACAGAGGAACCTGCTGGTATGGAAAGACATTTCAAAAACCGGAATTATATTCTAGTGATCAGGTATATTTGGAATTTCGAGGAGCAAACTCTACAGCAGAAGTATGGATGAATAATACTAAACTATCTACACATGATGGAGGTTATTCAACTTTTAGAGTAAACATAACAGATGCCTTGGAAGAAGAAAATGAGTTGGTAGTTTCGGTCGACAATGGACCTAATGATAGGGTGTATCCTCAGAAGGCCGATTTCACCTTCTACGGTGGGGCATATCGCGATGTGTACATGGTAATTGTATCTGATAGTCATTTTGATATGGATTATTATGGAGGAAGCGGTCTACAAATTACTTCTGAAATTAATGAAAGAACTGCAGTAGTAAATTTAAAATCATTTATTACTGGAGATGCTAAAGCTGTTCGTTATTCAATCGAGGGTGTGGGTGATTTAGAAGTACCTGTTGTAGACGGAGTTGCTTCTGGTAATATAAAAATTTCAGAAGTTCATTTATGGGATGGAGTGGAAGACCCATATTTATATGAAGCAAAAGCAGAACTTCTAAAAGAGGGTAATGTAGTTGACCGGATTGATAGCCGTTTTGGTTGCAGAACCTTTTCTTTTGACAAAGATAAAGGATTTACTTTAAATGGCAGACCTTATCCTCTTAGAGGTGTTTCACGCCACCAAGATAGAATAGGAGTCGGAAACGCTATTACTAAAGAAATGATGATGGAGGATATGGAAATTATAAAGGAAATAGGGGCAAATACTATACGCCTAGCCCATTATCAGCATGATCAGTATTTTTATGATTTGTGTGATGAATATGGAATGATAGTATGGGCTGAAATACCTTATATCACGGAACATATGCCCAATGGAAGAGAGAATACAATTACTCAGTTGACAGAATTAATAGTACAGAATATTAATCATCCATCGATCTTTTGTTGGGGATTATCGAATGAAATAAGTGTTACTGGTGTAACTGATGATTTAATGGAGAATCATAAGACATTAAATGATTTGGCTCATAGCTTGGACAATACTAGACCAACAACTATGGCTCACGCTTTCATGCTTGAAATTGATGAACCTTTAGTATTTTTGCCTGATATTATGTCCTATAACCTCTACTATGGTTGGTATTTAGGAGAATTAACTGATAATGATACTTTCTTTGATGACTTCCATAAAAAATACCCGGATAAAGTAATTGGTTTAGCTGAATATGGTGCGGATGCTAATCCTAGATTACAAACTGAAACTCCTGAGCGAGGTGATTATACAGAACAATACCAGAGTGTCTATCATGAGCATATGTTGAATATGTTTAGAGAACGTCCTTACCTTTGGGCAACACATGTATGGAATATGTTTGACTTCGCTGCAGATGGTCGCGATGAAGGTGGAGAGAACGGTATAAATCAGAAGGGACTAGTTACTTTCGATAGAAAATATAAAAAGGATGCGTTCTATCTTTATAAGGCATATTGGAGTAATGAACCTTTTGTACATTTATGTGGAAGAAAATATGTAGAGCGTCACGAAGAAGAAACAGAAGTTAAGATCTATTCAAATGAAGATTCTGTTGAATTATATAGTAACGGCGAACTAGTAGAAAAGCAAAGTGGTAATAAAGTATTTACATTCAAACTGAAACTTAAGGGCGAGCATAGAATTGAAGTAAAAGCTGGTACTTATTCAGATGAAATCACTATATGTAAAGTATCAGAACCGAATAAGGATTATCAATTAGAAGGACGAGAAGTTATAAATTGGTTTGATGACCCAGAAATGAACAATCCCGAGGGATATTATTCTATTCAGGATGTCATGGCGGATATACGAAAAGACCCTGAAGGAAACAAAATCTTAGATGATATGATGACTTATGTAAAATCTAAGCGTGGAGATGTTGCAAAAAATGTTAAACAATCCAAATCCATGGCTAAAGTAATGAATGCCATGACTGCTGAAGCTCTGATTAAACAAGCAGGGGGATCTATACCTAAGTCAATGACAGTAGAAATTAACAAGGCTTTAAATAAAATCAAGAAAGTAAATGACTAGTTTGGGTTTGCAACAAAAAAATTGAGAATTATAATCAAGTAAATAAAAAGGCATAGAGATTTATTCTATGCCTTCTTGGTGTTATTAAGGTAGGTAGAAATATTCATTAGTTCGGGGATTTATCCTAAAGTACGAGTTGTAGGACTATTTTTGCTTTAACAAGTGGTGTCGTTCTCTATATTGTTTTGGAGTTGTACCAACAACTTTTTTGAACACCTTTGTGAAATAACTTTGGTCATTATAATTTAGTAGAGAACCAATTTCAGATATTGGTGTTTTACTGTACGCAAGTAACTTCTTTGCCTCGTCCATTTTTGTTTGTTGAATATAATCACTTACAGTCATGGCAACTTCTTTTTTAAACAGAACAGACAAATATTTCGGGCTTAATTGAACCTTATTTGCTATATCATCATGGCTGATTTCTTCATAAATGTGCTTATAAATATAATTTTTACAAAGCGTAATTGTCTTAGAATAACGTTCATCTTTTACCTCTTTTACCTTTTCCGCAAACGTGTAAAGAACATCTTTTGCCATGCTTCTTACTTCATCCAATCGATCCAATTCTTCCAGTTGTTGAATAAAGCTATCATGCAAGCTGAAAGCGACCTCATCGTGTACTCCTCCTTCAATGGATGCTCGAGAAACCAAGGTGACAAGAGTAATAATATGATTCTTTATGGATCGAAGATAACTGGATTTAGATAAAATACTAGCAGCCTCTTCTTCTTTTAAAACGGTAAGCTTTTTTAATTCATCTACTTTACCTTCTTTAACAATATATAAAATTTTCTTTTCAAATAATCTGTCGTGATGAAATACTTGAGTTTGTAAATTTTCAGAAACAGCTAAGTTTACTTTTTCAATTTTTTCATTTGTTAAATCAGCATTCTCGCGAATTACTGAATTTGGAGAAATGAGCTGTAGATTGAACAAATGGAAAAGGATAACACAAATGTTTTTTAAATGTTCGGATTGAATAATTCGTAAAGATTTATAATAGTTATATACTTTTTCTCTATAAAAAAATGCTTTTGAATCATTTATAATTCCACTTATTCTTTCTTCCGTTAATTGGAAAGATAGAGTCGGGCCAATAATTACCGTTCCTTCAAATACATTTTTTGGATTAACACTAATTATGATATATTTCTCAGAAAATGCTGATTTTTTAATGACTGGAAAATCAAATTCTATATCCGATTGGAAGTTCAATGGGTTGAAAAACTTCTCTTTTTGATTCTCATAAAGAGGATTCAACGTGTGATTCTGTAGATTCTCATAAATAACCTTCCCATTAGGCGCGATGAAAAAAACTGGTAAAAGGATTGTATTAGCAACCAGATTACATTTATTCTTTATCGTTTCTATATCGTCATCCAATATTATTCATCTCCTTAAGTGTCGGTATTATTACTTCTTTATAAATCATACTAAAAAAAATACCAAATTACCATAATGAATTCTAACCTAGTGTTACGATACAGTTAACAATGATTATACATTAGTAAAAAGGTGATATGAATATTCCTGTAACCGTTTAATCTAACAATGATGCTAACTAATAAAATATGAAAGTTTAACAATAGGAAGGAGTTGTAATGGATGAAATATAAGAATCCAGTTATAAGTGGGTTTCACCCAGATCCAAGTATTTGTAAAGTAGGTGAAAATTTTTTTTTAGTAACTAGTTCTTTTGAATATTTTCCGGGAATTCCAATCTTCCAAAGTAAAAATTTAGTGAATTGGGAACAGATTGGCCATGTGTTAACGCGTGAAGCCCAGTTACCTCTAAAACGTGAGCATTCATTTATTCCATCACAAGGTATCTTTGCTCCAACTATTCGTTATCATAAAGGTCGATTTTATGTTATTACAACGAATATTACGATTAGAAAGACTTTTTATGTGTGGGCAGAACATCCAGAGGGTCCGTGGTCTGATCCAATCTTTATTGATGGATTTAGAGGCTATGATCCATCTTTATTCTTTGATGACAATGACAAAGTATATATTACTGGTGCAAGCTTTCCAGGTGCTGGACCTGAAGGGATATTTCAAGCAGAGTTGGATATTGATTCGGGGAAAATGATAAGTGAAAGTCAGTTTGTTTGGGAAGGGACAGGTGGTAGTTCACCAGAAGGTCCCCACTTATATAAAATCAATGATTGGTATTACTTATTAGTTGCTGAAGGTGGAACAGAGTATGGACATATGGTAACTATCGCTAGAAGCAGGAAACCCTACGGTCCATTTGAAAGTAATCCTCATAACCCAATTCTTTCTAATCGCAGCACGAAGCTACCAATTCAAGCAACAGGACATGCTGATCTAATACAAGCATCCGATGGTACATGGTGGGCTGTCTTTTTAGGTTTCCGACCAGTGAAAAGTACAAAGGTTCACCATCTAGGTCGAGAGACAAACCTTGCAGCGGTTGAGTGGTCAGAGGAAGGGTGGCCGGTTATTGGTGAAAATGGTAGGGCTAAAGTGGAACACGATGCAAAATTACTTTTAGTTAACGAACCCACACCATGGCTAGAGAGGGATGATTTCAATTGTGAATCATTGGCAACGGTATGGAACTTCTACCGTAATCCACTAGAAAGTTCCTGGTCACTGACAGAACAACAAGGGTTTTTAACACTTTATGGCCAGTCTTGTACGTTAAATGATTTAGAATCACCAACCTTTGTTGGTCGCAGGCAGCAACACTTTAACTGTGAAGTTTCAACGCTAATGGAGTTTTCTCCGACCGAAGAGGGAGAGGAAGCTGGACTAACTGTATTTATGAATGAAAATTATCATTATGATATAGCAAAAATGATACAAAAAGGCCAAACTATTATCTTATTTCGCTGTCGTGTTGGAAGTCTATGGAAGGTAGTAAAGGAAATTCTGTATGATGAACCAAGTGTAGTTTTAAAAATAAAAGCAACAGACACTAGCTTTACTTTCAGTTATGCTACACCAACAGGTGAAGAGAAAGTTATTGGATCTGGAGAGACATCTTTACTTTCTACTCAGATCGCGGGTGGATTTACCGGGTTATACTTCGGCTTGTATGCAACAGGAAATGGCAAATGTTCAACTGCACCTGCTCATTTTGATTACTTCCAATATGTGCCTGGCCAAGAATAAAAGTAAGGATAGAAAACAATTAATCCTAGTAATAATAATCTTTGTTAGTTTAGTGAGGGGGGATAGGAATGCAGGGTACATCAGATATTGACTATCAATCCTTCGAGCAAGATAGAGAGCTTACAAGACGTGAAAAAATTGCCGCTGCTCTTGGTGGAATGACCGGGACAATTCATACGCAAATGATTTCTATGTTTATCCTTTTCTTTTATACAGACGTAATGGAAATAAATCCTGCTTATGTAGCTGGTTTACTACTAATTTGCCGAATTATTGGAGCTTCATTGATTCCTGCATTTGGTATTGTTGTTGATAAGGTGACAACTCCATGGGGCAAGTACGTCCCTTGGTATGTAATCTTAGGAGTACCAATTGCTATATTGGGTTGGTTAACCTTTACAGATTTTAATTTTGGTCCTACAGGAACGTTAGTTTATGCTACAGTTACTTATTTGATCTATAGCATATTAGTTTCTATTAGAGCCGCACCATTTCATGCTGTTGGTCCTGCAATTACAAAACGAGTAGATGATCGTGTATCTTTAGGTCAATACACATATTTTGCTGTGATGATGGCAGCAATTGTAACCACTATAGCACAACCTGCTTATAAGGCTTTAGGTGGTGGCAGTGATGCTAGGGGATTTTCCATTCTAATGGGCTTGATTGGACTATTTTGTATAATTGCATCCATTTTTCAGGTCGTTACCTTAAAGGAAAGGTATGTTGTAAAACCTAAAAAAGGAGACAAAAGAACACCTATTAAGGAAATGTTTAAAGCTGTTTTCACTAATAAAAATGCAGTGGTGGTTTACATTTATATATTAGCAATTACTTTAGCAAGTGGAATACGGTCAGCGGTTATGATTCACTATTTCAAATACTTTTTTCTTAATGAAAGTTTAGTAGTTATATTTGGTGTTATGAGCTTAATACCGACGATCCTTGGTGTCATGATAAGCGGAAAATTAATTAAACGTTTTGGTATTAAAAGGGTTATTCTTACCTGCACGGCTGTGAATGTAACCTGTACTGCAGCTATTATGTTCATTCCTGCTACTTCTGGCGGTGTAGTTACATTTTTTGCTGCTTTAGCAATTGCTAACTTATTTATGGGCTTTGCCAATCCAGCTCAGGCTACGATGCTACCAGCCGCGATGGATTACACAGAATGGAAAACTGGAATTAACATAAATGGGTTTATGGGTTCTTTCCAAGGGGTTATGCAGTCGCTTGCAGTTGCTATTTCGGGTTCAGTGGCAGCAGTTTCTCTCTCATTCATTGGTTATGTACCTGGTGCTGAACAAAGCAGCGAGACAATCTTTGGTTTAAAGGTACTTATGGGATTTCTCCCAGCAGTTATCTTCTTATTTACAGCATCTGTTGCATGGTTTGACATTACAGAGGAGAAGCAAAATCAAATAGCGAAAGAGTTGGCTGTGCGAAGAAAAAAGAAGCAAAGTATTTCTGAATAACGAAAATGTTTTTTGGGGGGGAATGCAATGCAGTTATCTACTTGGACCGATGATTGGGTAGACTTTCCAATAGATGATGAACTTTACTATCAATATCTTCAAAAAAGAATTGATAAGTAAATGTGTTGGACGAACAATTGATGAGGAAGGAAGAATTATTGTATGAAAAAGTTCTCAAATGATTTTATGATTGGAGCTGCTACTGCAGCCCATCAGGTGGAAGGTAACAATGTAAACAGTGATTTTTGGGTTATGGAAAATGTTCCAGGTTCGATGTACAAAGAACCTTCGCTAGATGCTGCTGATCATTACCGTAAGTACAAAGAAGATATTCAATTATTAGTAGATGCAGGTTGTAACACATATCGATTTTCGATTGAATGGGCAAGAATAGAGCCAATCAAAGGCAAGTTTGATAAAAACGAGATTGAACATTACAGAGAGGTACTTGAATTTTGTCATCATCATAACGTGACACCGATTGTAACGCTTCATCATTTTTCATCACCGAAATGGTTGATATCTGAAGGTGGATGGGAAAGTGAATCAACAATTGAATACTTCATTAACTATTGTCATTTTGTAGTTTCAGAATTGGGAGACTTAATTCCTTATATTTGTACAATTAATGAAGCGAATATGGGTAAACAAATAGCAAAAATTATGAAGAGAATGACAAGCGTAAATGAAAGCGATCAAGCTAAGAAACCGGACAATGCTGATGTGCAGGTGGGCCTTAATGTTAATATGAAAACAAAAATGGAGAAATATTACCGAGCTTTGGGAGAGGCTTTTGGAATGGATCCAAGATATATCCACACTTTTCTTGCTCCTAGGACAGAAAATGGTGAAAAAATCATTATGAAATGTCATGAACAAGCTAGGAGGGTCATTAATGAATTAAACCCAACAATTAAGGTGGGAATAACATTCTCGCTATATGATCATCAAGCATTGCCAGGAGGAGAAGAATCAATTAAAAAAGAGCAATACGAGGATTTTCTTTGCTATCTTCCTTATATTAAAGAGGATGACTTTATAGGTGTACAAAATTACTCGCGAAAAATTCACGGGCCAGATGGAGTAGTCAAACCGGTCGAAACAAGCAGGTTAACGAAAATGGGTTATGAATATTATCCTGAAGCACTTGGAAATGTTCTGGAATTTGTTTCTAAGCATTGGCATAAACCGATTATTGTAACGGAAAATGGTGTATCTACGGATAATGATGAAGAAAGAGTGGAGTTCATCGAACGAGCACTTACGGGTGTACATCGGTGTATAGAGAATGGAATTCCTATTATTGGTTACACGTACTGGTCATTGCTTGACAATTTTGAATGGCAATTGGGTTATGCTCAAACGTTTGGATTGATTGCTGTTGATCGTTCTACTCAAAAGAGGTATCCAAAACAAAGCTTATCTTTTTTAGGTAATATAAATATGATTTAATCTTTAATGCTAGAATGGGAGTCTATTTGAAATATATAGATTAAAAAAATGGAGGTATATATTATGAAGGTTTTAAACAAGGTTGTTGTAGTAACAGGTGCTGGAGGGGGAATAGGACGTGAAATAGTCCTTAACCTTTTATCCAAAGGTGCGAGTGTAGCGGCGGTAGATATTAATAAAGATGCACTGGAGGAAACAGTTAATCAAGCAGGAGACAAATCAGACAAGATATCGACACACATCGTTAATTTAACTGAATTAGAAGCTGTTGAGGCTCTTCCAGAGAAAGTGATCGCTCATCACGGATCAGTTGATGGAATCATTAATAATGCTGGGATTATTCAGCCTTTTGTACATGTAAATGATTTGGATTATGACAAAATTAAATTAGTAATGGATATCAATTTTTACGGTACACTTTATATGACAAAAACATTCCTTCCTTATTTATTGGAAAGACCTGTTGGACACATTACAAACATATCGAGTATGGGCGGATTTCTTCCTGTACCAGGTCAATCCATCTATGGTGCATCTAAGGCTGCTGTTAAGCTTATGACTGAAGGGTTACAAGCGGAGCTAAAAGATACCAACGTAAAAGCTACCGTTGTGTTTCCTGGTGGTGTTGGTACTGATATTATGAAAAATTCCGGAGTAGAGCGTTCTAGAGGTACAGATGCAAGTGAGAAAGATATGTCGAAACTATTAACACCGAAAGAAGCAGCAGAAATTATTGTTTTAGGAATGGAAAATGATCAAAACAGAGTATTGGCTGGGAAAGACTCAAAAATTATGGATAAACTGTATCGATTAAGTCCTAGACGTGCTTCGGACATGATTGCTAAAAAGATGAAATAAAAATCTATATTTTAAATGAGGTTTTCCCATGTAAGGGTATCCTCATTTTTTTTTACAAATTTAAGGAATTAACCGAAAATACCAAATAAAACATAAATAAAATTTATTCTTGATAAAAATTTAGGTGAAGTAGGATGGTTTATTTATAAAAAAAATACCAAATTACCATAAGGAAGTGAAAGGATTAATTTATAATAAATATAAGAAATCATGAAGGAAGTTAAAGGGTAAATTGTTGGATTTTTATCATAATGAAACTTTTAATGTTTGGACGATTGAGAAAAATACTATAGACAATACTTAGAGCGACTGACAGAAGGACACGGAATTATTAATCTTAAAAGACCGTAATCATCCTTGTGTAATTATGTGGTTTTAGTAGATTAAAGAAATGAGTGGTGATTCATCTATGTTTACAATTATAAAATATATAAAACCGTACAAATGGTTAGTTGTGTCCATTATAGCGCTCACATTAGCTGGCACCTTATTCGAGCTGTATGTCCCAACTCTGATGGCTAATATAATTGATATCGGGATCGTAAATTCAGATATGCCTTATATTATTCAAACTGGCGCATGGATGTTGGTACTTAGCGTGATGGCAATCCTTGTCACGATATCTAGTAATTATTTGTCCTCCAAAGTTTCTGTTGGATTTGGTAGGGATATACGTCGACACTTGTTTGTCAACGTGGAAAGTTTTTCAGTCGAAACCTATGAGAAGTTTGGTCCTGCATCTCTGATCACTAGAACAACCAATGATATTAAACAAGTACAAGATGTGTTAAATATGGTTTTAGGTATGGCTACTAGAGCACCACTAATGCTTATAGGTGGTACCCTCCTAGCGTTTAGTAGAGATTCTAAATTAAGTTTAATATTTATTGTTGCTCTTCCTCTATTAGTATTGATTATTTTTGTGATTTTTAAAAAAGCAACTCCTCTATTCGTTATGTTGCAGAAAAAGACAGATCGATTGAATTTAGTAATTAGAGAAAGTCTCACTGGAACACGTGTAATCCGAGCTTTTAATCAGGTTACTTATGAAAAAAAGCGTTTTAATGTAGCGAATGAAGACTTTCGTGAAACGGGGACAAAGGTAAATCAAACAATAGCATTATTATTTCCCTTTCTGCAAATAATCATGAACTTTACAAATATAGCTATTGTGTGGTTTGGTGCGATTCGCATTAGCCAAGGTACGATGCAAGTAGGAAACATGATGGCATTCTTGCAATATGCATTAATGATCTTTATGGCATTTGTTATGTTATCGTTTGCCTTTATTATGATTCCACGTGCTCAGGCATCTGCAAACCGGATAAGTGAAGTGTTTAGCGTAGATCCAACGGTTAAGGATCCGAAAAAATCAAGTGAAAATGAAAGTGAAAAAGGGCTAATAAAATTTGAAAATGTTACTTATCGATATGCCGGAGCTGAAAAAGCAGCGATTGAAAACATTTCCTTTGAAGTAAAACAAGGGCAGACGACCGCCATTATTGGTAGTACTGGTTCAGGAAAGTCAACACTAATTAAGCTTATTCCTCGTTTCTATGACCCTGAAGAGGGCAAGGTAATAGTGAACGGAATAGATACACGTGAAATGATACAAAAAAGATTAAGAGAAAAAATAGGTTATGTCCCACAGAAAGCATCGTTATTTAGTGGGACGATAGTAGAAAATCTTCGTGTCGGTAAAGAGGATGCAACAACAGAGGAAATAATGGAAGCACTGACGATAGCCCAGGCAATTGATTTTGTAAAGGAAAAAGAACAAGGTATCTATAGCCTACTGAATCAATCTGGATCTAATTTATCAGGTGGACAAAAGCAACGCCTTTCTATTGCACGAGCACTTCTCCGAAAACCAGAAATTTATATTTTCGATGATAGTTTTTCTGCATTAGATTATAAGACAGATGCTAAGTTAAGACGAACGCTGAAAGAAAGATTAAATGTAACCATGATTATTGTTGGCCAGAGGGTCAGTTCAATTATGAATGCTGATCAAATCATAGTGTTAGACGAAGGGAAAATGGTTGGTAAGGGCACACACGAGTACCTTTTAAAGACGAATATTGTTTATCAAGAAATTGTTTCTTCACAACATATGGGAGGGGAAGTTTCATGAGTAATAAAAAAGAAAAAACAACTGCTTCCTCTCACCAGCCAAAAGGAATGGCGAAACCGAGAGATGTTAAAGGAACGTTAATCCGTTTAACTGGTTATCTTAAGCCAGATTGTAAAATTATAATATTTATTGCTGTTTCTACTATTATAGCAACTTTATTTAATGTCTATTCTCCTAAAGTTTTAGGAGATGCTACAACTTCTATTTTTGATAGTGTAACATCTAATAGCCCGGTAGATTTTGGTTATCTAGGTCAGTTAGTTGTCTTTTTGGCCGTTCTTTATGTACTATCTTCGCTATTTTCATTTTTACAGGCATATTTAATGGCCGGTGTTTCACAACGAGCGGTAGCGACACTACGAAAAGCAGTCAATGAAAAATTTTCGGAATTACCAATAAAATATTTTGACCAGCATTCTCATGGTGATTTGTTGAGTAGAGCTGTGAATGATATAGATAATATTAATAATTCATTTCAACAAGCCATCGGCCAAATTATTACATCGGTTGTGACTGTCATAGGTATTATTGTAATGATGCTTGTGATTAGTCCATTACTAACCCTTGTTATTGCGATCACCGTTCCCTTAAGTTTCCTTGTCATTAGGTTCATCTTCTCAAAGTCTCAAAAGTATTTTAAACAACAACAAGATAATCTGGGTAAGGTGAATGGTCATGTGGAAGAAATGTACTCGGGCCATCAAGTGGTGAAGGCGTATGGCTATGAGCAAAAATCAATTGAACGCTTTGATGAAATGAATGACGAGTTATATACCGTTAGTCAAAAAGCAATATTCATCTCGGGAATTATGAATCCAATGATGAACTTTATTGGAAATCTAGGCTTTGTGTTTGTCAGTATTTTAGGTGGAATCTTTGTTTTAAACGGCAGTATGGTAATTGGGAATTTGCAAGCATTTCTTCAGTACTCCAAACAGATTACACAACCGATGATGCAAGTCGCAGGTATTGCTAACATGATTCAAAATGCATTAGCTTCTGCCGAACGTGTTTTTAATTTATTAGATGAAGAAGAAGAGAAGAGAGAAACAGATGCTGCAATTGATTTGGAATCCATGAAAGGCCAAGTCACATTTGATCACCTTGGTTTTGGCTATGAAAAAGATTCCCTTATAATGAAAGATATCAATGTTGATATCCATGAAGGTCAAAGCGTGGCGATTGTTGGTCCGACTGGGGCCGGGAAAACAACATTAATTAATCTGCTCATGCGGTTTTACCGTCTTAATAGTGGACGCATCTTTGTAGATGGTATTGATCTTAAAGACTTGTCTCGGGAACAAGCAAGAAGTTTGTTTGCCATGGTTCTACAAGACACATGGTTATTTAGTGGGACGATTCGTGAGAATATTGGCTATGGGAAAAAAGGAGCCACAGAAGAAGAAATCCTAGACGCAGCGAAAGCAGCCAACGCAGATGACTTTATCCGAAAACTTCCTGAAGGATACGATACAATGTTAAGCCAAGATGCATCAAATATATCCCATGGACAAAAACAACTTTTAACAATAGCAAGAGCGATTATATCAGATCCAAAAATTCTTATATTAGATGAAGCGACTAGTAGTGTGGATACACGAACAGAATTAAGAATTCAAAAAGCAATGAACCGACTTATGGAAGATCGCACAAGCTTTATTATCGCTCATCGATTATCAACTATTAAAGATGCCGATCTAATCTTAGTAATGAACCACGGTGATATTATTGAGCAAGGAACCCATCAGGAATTATTAGTGCAAAATGGTTTCTATGCTGATATGTATAATAGTCAATTTGAATCAGCGAACATAAGTTGAATGATGAATACTTCCAATGGATAGATACACTCGTTTATAGTCCATCTTGTAGGTTTTAAATTACTCATATCCTACAAAAGAGTCTTAAAAGTGTATAAAAACAATGTATGGAGTTGCTCATAACGCATTTTCGTTTATGGTGGCAATAGTAGCATACTTTGCAGCTGGTCCTGTAGGTCTTGGAACTGTTGTTGCTTCATTTATTAATACTGGTACTCGGATTTTAGATGGTATTACAGATCCAATTATCGATTTGCTTGTTGATAAAACAAAGGATAGCCTCATTTTTTTAATTTTATTGAACTAGATAAAAGAGAATTAATCCAAATCACCACCAGCTGATGGAGTGGATGAACGTGATCAGCACCTTGTTAACAAGAGGATGGAATAGATGCTGCTATAGCAGCTAGCATGAAGGCTATTGGCACTTTTTCAGCTTCAAGATACTCGAAAACACAATTACCATATGTAGATTTAATTGATGTGAACATAAAAAGTTCTTTCGTGAAAAAAAAGTAGAGGTTTAGTAGTTCGGTTATTTATAAAAAAAGCACCAAGTTATCATAAAGATGTGGAGGGAGACTTTATAATAAATATAAGAAACAAGAATTATTTCCTCGAGACTAGCTATGATAATAACTTATTAGTGTAATTAGAGAGGAGAATTTATGTTAAGAAAAAATATTGACCAAAATTGGGAATTTATTAACGGTAAGCCGTTTATGGTACCAGGCTATGGCCAACCGGGGAAAACAGTCCATTTACCGCATGATTTCACCATTGAAACGGACACGAATCCAGAGGCACCAGGAGGTCAGTTAACTGGTTATTACGGAGGAGGAGTAGGAACCTACACAAAGATACTAGAAATTCCCGAGGAATATGAAGGTAAAAGAGTATTAGTGGAGTTTGACGGTGTCTACATGAACCCAACAGTCATTTTAAACGGTCATGTGGTAGCAAGACACCATTACGGCTATTCTCCGTTTCACGCGGACCTTACTCCTTATATCAAGACAGGAAAGAAGAATCGTCTGGCAGTTATAGTAAATAATGATGCTCAACCTAATTCGCGCTGGTATTCTGGATCAGGTATTTACCGCCATGTTGATTTAATTACAGCTCCAAAGACACATATAGCCCCATGGGGAATCTACGCTCGTGCTTCACATGTTGTCAATGGTACTGCATTTGTAGTGGTTGAGACAACCTTAGAGAATCATACTGGCGAAGATAATAATATATGGCTAGATATTCAGATAGCAAAAGATATTGATAACTCTCTTGCTGGCACTGGTAGAGTGAAAGTGCACGTGCCAGCTGGAGAAAAGGCTGTTGGACAAGTGAAAATCGCTGTTGAAAATGCTGAACTTTGGGACATTGATTCCCCGAATCTTTATAAGATTACTGCTAAATTATGCAGTAAAAAATCTGTGATTGACAGCGAGATTACTACGTTTGGAATTAGAACGATTTCCGTTGATACCAAAAATGGTTTTATGCTAAATGGGAGAACGCTAAACCTTAAAGGTGGTTGTGTACATCATGATAATGGCATTCTTGGTGCTAAATCCTTTAAGGATAGTGAATATCGTAGAATGAAAATTCATAAAGATAACGGGTTTAATGCCATTCGATTTTCCCATAATCCAATGTCGAGGGATATGTTAGATGCATGTGACCGCTTGGGGTTACTCGTCATCAATGAAGCTTTTGATGTTTGGACGATGGAGAAAAATACTCATGATTATAGTCAATACTTCGAGAGCGACTGGCAGAAGGATATGGAATCATTCATTTTAAGAGATCGTAACCATCCTTGCGTAATTATGTGGTCAACAGGTAATGAAGTTCCTGAGCGCGGTGGTTTGTCTAACGGTAATAATTGGGCAGCAAAGATTGCTGATTTTGTTCGTAAGTTAGATACGACTCGTCCAATTACTAATTCTATACCTTCTTTCTTTAATGGACTTGAAGATGAAGATCAATCGAAGTTTTTTCAGGATCTCATGGAGAATTCCAAAAAGCAAGGTGGAGGGATTATCAACTTAGATGGTGAGTTCGGACAGAAAATATGGGGTGATTACACAGAAGCTTATGCAGCTCCATTAGATGTAGTCGGCTATAATTATCTGAGTCATCAATACGAGGCAACAATAAAGTCTTATCCTAACCGAGTGATATGTTCAACGGAAAGCAAACCGATGGAGATGTTTGAATACTGGAGTGAAGTTGAGCGTTTACCCAATTTAATTGGTGATTTCACTTGGACGAGTTTTGATTACATTGGTGAAGCGGGTCTTGGTAGACAAGATTACTATGATGATCCAGAGGAAGCTGCTAAGTCTAATAAAAAAAATCATATCGCAGAGTATCCTTGGCGTCTTGCGGGAGGAGCCGACATTGATTTGTGTGGATTTGAGCGTCCGCAGCTTGCTTATCGCAGAGTATTATGGGGGGGAGAGGAGACTTTTATAGCTACACATAATCCTAAAAACCATGGAAAGACGGAGGTTTTAGGACGTTGGGCATGGCCGGATTGTGAGAATCATTGGAGCTGGTCAGGATATGAAGGGAAGCCTATTCGCGTGGATGTTTACTCGGCGGCTGAGGAAGTGGAATTAATCTTAAACGGAAAGAGTCTTGGGAAAAAGCCTTCAGGTAAAGCCAATCACTTAACTGCAAAGTTCAACCTAACTTTTGAACCGGGAACTTTGGAAGCTATTAGTTATATAAAAGGTCATAAGGTTTCTTCTGACATATTATCAACAGCTGGTGAGCCAGTAGGAATTCGAATTGTTCCTGACAAGGAAGAGGTTTCTTCTGATGGACAATCACTAGTCCATGCTGTTGTAGAAGTAGTTGATAAAGAAGGGAGATTAGTTCCTACATCTAACTTAAAGGCAACAGCTAAAGTAGACGGTGCAGCAACCTTAGAGGCATTTGGAACTGGTAAACGACAAACGACCGAAAACTATACGACTGGTAAGTTTACTACCTATAAAGGGAAACTTCTCGCAATAGTTCGTGCTGGCTACGAGTCCGGTACATCTGAATTAAAGATTGGCATTGAAGGACTTGAGAGCGATTCTATTCCTATAAAATTGAAGTGAATTAACATGCATCTATATAGGGAGGTCTTGGTAGGTAGTAATTCTTGCGGACCAATCCAATAGATCAATATAAGCTTCTAGCAGAGCCAGCTCAACTGGAATAAATCATTCGTCCATTCAGTAATGGTGTGCATTTTCTGTTTACACTAAGTGGTAAAACTACCGAAATAGATTTAACTCAAAAATGTGGAATAATGCAAGCTCATTTTAAGAGATTGCTAACAATTTAAGTAAATAAAATAAATAAGCTAAGTAAAAGGGAGTTATATATGAGAAAACAAGTATTTAATCCATTTCTACCGAGCAATGAATATGTTCCAGATCCAGAGGCACATGTATTTGATGACAGGCTTCATATTTTTGGAAGTCATGACATCTTTGGGGGAGATGACTATTGCCTGGGAGACTATGTATGCTGGTCTGCTCCAGTAAATGACCTGTCTGACTGAAAATATGATGGAGTAATTTATAGAAAAGATCAACATCCATATGAAATTGGAACAGGTAACTTATATGCACCAGATGTAGCAAAAGGTCCAGATGGTCGTTACTATTTATATTATTCTGTAGCTGACTCTTCCATTATTTCAGTGGCAGTATGTGATACTCCTGCCGGTCAATATAAGTATTACGGGGACGTGCGGGATAAGAATGGCCATATTACTGGTAGTGTTAAATCTGATTATTTCGAATTTGACCCAGCGGTGTTAGTAGATACTGATGGACTAATTTATCTGTACTCTGGTTCCGGTCAAAAAAGTAATGAAAAAGTTGGAAATCCAGTTGTAGGTTCCTTCGTTCGCAAGCTGGATACGGATATGCGTACAGTTATAACTGAATCCAAAATTATTATGCATGCAGATGAAGATAGAACAAAGCCAAACTTTTTTGAGGGTTCATCTGTCCGAAAGATTAATGATTTGTATTACTTTTTTTACTTTGCTACTGATATTTCTAGGTTAAATTATTGTACGAGCAAATATCCTGACCGTGATTTTGTATATCGTGGACGCGTGCATTCATCTGCAGACCTAGGATTAAATGGTCGAACAACAAAGAATGCAGCCAATGAGATTGGTAATAATCATGGAAGCATAGAATGTGTAAATGGCGAGTACTACGTATTTAATCACCGTAATACAAATCGCAATCTATATTCCAGACAAACAGTAGCAGAGCCAATAATAATACAACCAAATGGTAGTATTAACCAAGTAGAGAGCACTAGTTGTGGGCTTAATGGGGGAACACTAATAGGAAAAGGGGAATATTCTGCATATATTGCCTGCAATCTTATGAATGAAAAGATAGATGGAGTGCGCAATCCACTAACAGGGCCTTATATAACTCAAGAAGAAGTAATAGATATGGAGCTTCCTATACAATATGTTAGTGATATTAAACATGGTTGTCTCGCCGGTTTTAAATACTTTCAAATCAAAGATGTCAACAAAATTGCAATAAAAATTCGTGGGAATGCTAAGGGTAAAATGAAAGTGCTCATAGAAGATGAAGGTGATTCAATCACAGAGATTACAGTAAATTGTAACTCAAATGAATGGATTATTTGTCAAAATACGCTTTCTATTAGCGATGATATTTATCCTATTTACTTTCTATTTGAAGGGGAAGGGTCACTTGACATTCTATCGTTTACTATTTCATAAATTAAAAGATTAAGCTGCTTATTTAATGTTAAATGCTTTTTATAATCCAAAGATATGCATAAAGATTACTTTATGTATATCTTTTTGATTACCTAACTATAAATATGATAAAAAATATCTA
Organism: Salipaludibacillus neizhouensis; assembly: GCF_002886185.1. GTDB lineage: Bacteria > Bacillota > Bacilli > Bacillales > Salisediminibacteriaceae > Salipaludibacillus > Salipaludibacillus neizhouensis. The sequence goes on along the minus strand of NZ_KZ614146.1, from coordinate 3,098,544 downwards.
TAGATAGTAGACTGTAATGAAATTAATAGTATCATAAATCAAACTTAGAAATTTATTAAACAAGATGAGAGTAAAGCGATGGATATTTCCTACAATGAAATGTCTCAAGACTATAACTTATGTTAAAGAAGGCATCTTTTCGACTTTATCTTAGCTCTCTATTTATAAAACTAATTCATTTAAAGTATAATTAATAATCAAAAGCTAACTAACACACAAAAAATAGTACTAGTCTACAATACCTGGGGGGGGGATTAGTCGTATGCTTTTGTAAGCGCTCTCGTAATATGAGAGCAAAGAAAGGATGAAGTATTGGAAAGGTATGACCAATTAGAGATCATCTAACAACAAAGGAATAAATTAAAAAATATAACTATTCCACCAAAAAAGAAACTAACATACAATACTAAGCGATTTAAAAACATTATATTGTGTGTAAGCGCATTATTTAGAACATAGAGATAAGGGGATAAGTAGTACCCTGAAATCGAGGCTGTTATATGTCTTTATTATTTGTTTAATAAACAAACTAAATTATGAAAGCGATTACTAACAATCGATTTAGTAAAACAGTTTGGGCGGAATGGTGTTCTAACTTATGGTTATATTTGAAAATATGAAAGTGGGAGTGAAGAGAAATGTCAGCGATAAACACACAAGGTGAAATGCTAACGGAAAGGCAAGATGCAAGTAGTGCAAAAAAATGGGAATTGATTCTGTATCCATTAACTGCGTTAGGAGGTAATTGCTTTATGTTGTTGATGATGATAGTTTCCTTTTATGCAGCAGGCATTGTGGGTCTAGGAACTGTCATTGCTTCATTTATTATAACAGGCTCAAGGGTTTTAGATGGATTTTTGGATCCATTTATGGGGTATTTGGTTGATAAAACAAATGGCAAGTTGGGGAAGGTGAAACTCTTTTTACTTCTTGGTTTCGTGGTAATGTCTATTTCAACCGCATTAATTTACTATACCGCTTACCTTGTACCTGATGAAATGCGAACGGTTTACTTTATGGGGTTGTATGCATTATATATTATTGGTTACACGTTGTATGTAATAGCAGCCAGGTCAGGATATGCTATTTTAACAAAAGATCCAAAACAACGCCCTATTTTTGGAGCAGCCGAAGCCATTTATATGTCTTTTTTCGCAGCAGGAGGAGCAATTTATTTATCTAGCTATTTGGCTCCTAAGTATGGTGGCTTTAGTGATCCTGGATTGTTCCAGGAGTTTACTCTTGTCGTTATTGCAGTAGCAGGTACATGTATGGCAATTGGTCTATTTGTTATTTGGCCTAAAGACCGTATAGAGAATTACGGAGATGGTAATCCAGTAATTATTAAATTTAAAGATATGTGGCCTATATTAAAGGGTAACCGACCACTTCAGATGTTTATAGTTGCGGCAGCAACAGATAAACTAAGTATGCAAATTCAAGGTAATCAAGTGATTAATGTGATGTTATTCGGTATTATAATGGGAAACTTTGCATTATTGGGCACAGTAACATCGATTGCAATAATACCTAATATATTATTAATCGTATTTGGAATGCGTTATGCGAGTAAAGTTGGTTTGAAAAAGGGACTAGTAGCTACAACTTGGCTAGCTATCTTTGCTACAACTCTATTGGTCGTAGTTCTGTGGTTAGGTGATCCGACCCAAATCGCTTTTAATGATTGGGGTTTTATGACAATTGCTTTCTTAGTTTTATTCTTAATAGCCGGTGCAGCTAGATCTTTAGCAACTGCATATGTTGTACCTATGATACCAGAAATTATTGATTACGAGGCTTACAGATCAAAACGTTTTACACCAGGAATAGTCACTTCCCTTTACACATTCGTTGATAAATTAGTATCTTCATTAGCACAAACAGTTATAGGTTTAGTTTTAGCCATGATCGGTTTTAGGGCTGCATTTCCAGACCTTGATACACCATACTCAGAAACCTTATTCTGGGTGACAATGTTCTTAGCTTTTGGTGTGCTAATTATAGGGTGGATTGCAACACTAATTGCCATGAAGTTCTATAAATTAGATAAAGCAAAAATGGATGAAATTGCAGAAGTATTAGAGGCGCGCCGTCAAGAAAATATGGATGCTGGTTAATGATTTCAATAAGTAAAATAATTGCCTACCGATTAACTTTCGTGTTGGTAATTATTTAATCTTACGGGAGAATGAGTAGAAGATGTCGGTCTTTGAAATTATGGTATTTTTTGGAGGGTAACAAAAATGGAACAAAAAAAAGATATAATCGAAAACATTTTGCAAGAGCTAGAATTCCAAAAGCCGTATGTGGATGTAGATGAATGGAGAGAAGGTTCGGTACGGTATCATTATATCCATGGTGGATTTGAGGGCACAGAAGTTAGATTCTCTTTATACTTTCCTGATGAAAAAGACTATCTAAGGCGTTTTTTCCACTTTGTTGCACCTGTTCAAGGTAATGAGGATGCTTCGCAACAACTTAAAGGAATCGTAGATAAAATTGGTTTTGCAATTATGAATGGCGCTTATTTTGTTGAATCCAATATGGGAGGACCTGAAGCCAAAGGTGAGACCCTTTACCGAAGTAGTGCAGCTGTTGCAGAGTATTCGCGTTTAATCGCTGCTAAGTTATATGGTCAACATCGTCCTTATGGGTATATCTATGGGGGAAGCGGGGGTGGCTTCAAGACGATGAGCTGTTTTGAAAATACGAATGCTTGGGACGGAGCGGTACCATATGTTATTGGGTCACCTATGGCAATACCGAGTGTATTTACTGTTCGTGCCCATGCATTGCGTGTTCTCAGAAACAAGCTCCCGATGATTGCAGATGCAATCGAACCTGGAGGCAGCGACGATATTTATGCTGGTCTCAATCAGGAAGAAAAAGAGGCATTAGAAGAAGCAACAAAAATGGGGTTTCCGAAGAGGTCATGGTTTTTACAGGAAAGTATTGGTTTAGGAGCATTTCCGATTTTTGTTCCAATGATGGAGCAAGTTGATCCTGAATATTTTACAGACTTTTGGATGAAGCCTGGTTATCTGGGTGCAGACCCTAATGGTTCGGCTGTAAGAGATCGAATTCAACACAAGACAGTTATTACCGAAACCCACTTAGTAAACTTTAAAAATAGAGAAGAAAAAACGGGTGTTGATGATGCTTGGCAAAGACTGCAAGCAATGGACACTTCAAATGTCCAACCATGGATGAAGCTAGAGAGTGTACCTGAGGGAGATGTATACTTAACAGGTGCAAAAATTGTAATCCTAAGCGGTGATGCCGCAGGTTTTAAGCTACCGCTAGACAAATTAGAAGGGGATAAAGCGTTTGTTGGGGTTGGTTATGAGAAGGAGAATATGATTGAAATCCTTGAAAAGGTAAAGCCAGGTGATGAGATTATGCTAGATAACTCCAATTTTATAGCAGTTCAAACCTATCACCGCCACCAAGTTCCATCTTCTGATTACAAGGTATGGGACCAGTTCCGAAACGGCGATGGCGAACCTTTGTATCCACAGCGCCCGTTCCTGATTGGTCCTATGATTACACGTGGAGGTTCTGGTTCTCTACAGAGCGGTCGTTTCAATGGAAAAATGATAGTGGTTGCAACCCTCTTAGACCATGATGCTTATCCATGGCAGCCAGATTGGTACCGTAGTAAGGTAAGGGAAAATCTAGGGGAGAAGGAGTCGGAGCATTTCCGGATTTGGTATATCGATCATGCACCGCATGGCGATTATGAAAAAACATTGGATGATCTGCATCTAGTCGGTTACCTTGGAGCTCTTCATCAAGCACTACTTGATCTCAGTGATTGGGTCGAACGAGGCGTAGCTCCAGTTGAAAGTAGCAAATATATGGTGGAAGATGGCCAAGTTTCTATTCCGCCCAAAGCAAATGAGCGGAAAGGAATTCAACCGACAGTTGAATTAATGGCTAACGGTGAAAAAAGCATCGTTGTTGCAGCCGGTGAACCTGTCCATTTTACAGCAGAAATAGAAGTAATATCAAATGACGGTCAATTAACAAAGGTAGAATGGAATTTCGAGGGAGAATCTGAGGACTACATTGAAGGTGAGTTTACCAACATGATTTATGATGGATCAGTTTTAAGTACAAAAGCAGAGCATACTTTCTCTCGTCCGGGCACATATTTCCCAGTGTTACGTGTACAGTCAAATCGTCATGGTGACGCCAAGAATATCTTCACCCAAATACAAAACATTGGGCGTGTCCGTGTAATTGTAAATTCTACTTCGGGCAAAGAGTAATCAATTTATCAATTTGTCCGTTTGAAAAGAACCTTAAATAAACATTTGCAATTAAGGGAATTTAATGAGTAAGAAAAAAGCGAGAAGGTATCATATTATGCTGCTGGTATCGTAGTTTGAGATCAGGCTGTCGAGAAAATGTCTCGACAGCCTGATTTTTTGACTTTTCTAGCAACTTTAATCTTGGGGGATTCTTCGTGTTTCCAACTTATATCGATGACAAAGCGACGAAGATGTTTTTTTGGATTTATATTAAAGCTATCTGGTTATTGTGTTCATATATTTTTTAAGAGACGGCTCACTTTCTATTTTAGAAAGAAACCGTCTCTTAATGAATTGTAGACCTATGAATCAAGTTTTAGCATAATTGCAGTCTAACTATGAATGATAGTAAGTTAATTAACAGTCACTTTTGAGGAAAATACTTTTCGACCTATCAATCTTTCTTCTCCTATAATCTCAAAGGGACTGTTTAATCGTATATCCTCCGATGAAGCTCCTATATAAAGTTCCATCTCACCTGGTTCTACCACTTGTTTCATATCGATATTATGAAAAGCCAGCTGAGCCATATCAACAGTGAACGTAACTGTTCTTTCTTCGTTTACATCCAAGCTAACTCGTTTAAATCCAACCAGTTGTTTGGTAGGTCGAGCGATACTACTATGGCAGTCTCTAACATATAGTTGAGCAACCTCATCACCTGAACAGCTACCAACATTCTTAATCGTAAATGTTACCTGTAGTTTTTCGTCGATAGATACTTCTTTATCTAAACTCAGATTATTATATTCATAAGTCGTATAACTTAATCCATAACCAAACGGAAATAATGGTGTATTGTTATCATGATTAATGTACTCAGCCCATTCGTTGGTATCCACAAAGAATGGTAATCTGCTATGGTACATCGGAATTTGTCCTTTGTCCTTTAAGACTGTTACTGGTAGTTTACCGCTTGGGTTGTTCTTACCGGTTAACGTATTCACAATTGCTTGAGCACCAGTTTGTGCTGGTAACCACGAATAAAGTACTGCTTGACTTTTTTCATGAATTTCTGGAGTAGATAAAGGTCTTCCATCTACAATAATGGATATTACGGGCTTGTTTAAATTAAAGACTTCTGCCATCATATCCAATTGGGGTTTCTCGAGATTGATATTGGTGTTATCCTTATTTTCTCCAGCTGTTGCATCAGGTGCTCGCATACTTTCTTTTCCACCTAGAATTGCAATGACAATGTCAGCTTGCTCAACAGCTTTCTTAACCTCTTGTAAACCGCCCTCAATTGGTTTCTTTATATCGCAGCCTTTGGCATAAAGAACGTTCTCTTTGCCGAATACTTCTTCTAACCTATTTTTAACCGTACTGCAATTTGGGTAATAGGTGTTAATGAATTCATCGATAGTGTTATATACCTTGTTTGATTTCGAACGGTTCTTTTTTAGCATATCAATGATTTGTACTTTTTGTTCCGGTGAAGGCTGCTTATCAAAAACAATACCTCTTGATTTTAGCATTTCTTTATGTTCTGAGATGACCGCATCATAAGCCATTTTAATGAAATTATCATTCTCAGAACGATCAAAATCAGCTGTCGTTGTATCTGCTGTTCCAACGGATGAATAACCTCCAAAGAAGTTTACTTTATTATCAGCAGATGGGCCAATTACTGCTATTTTTAGTTTCTGATTTAGTGGCAAAATGTCATTATCATTTTTTACTAACACCATTGATTTCTCAGCAATTTCCTGCGATAGTTCTTGATTTTCTACTTTGTTTATTTCTTCTAGGAAATCACCTTCTTGATAAGGATTCTCAAATAATCCTAGTCTAAATTTAGTCTCTAATACTCTTTTAACGGAGCGATCAATATACTCGATTTCCAATTCGCCAGCTTCTACTGCTGTCTCTAAGTATCGGTAACAGGTATTATTGGGCTGTTCAACATCCATTCCAGCCTTAAGTGCCATAACAGCTGATTCTTTTTGTGTTTTTGCAACGCGATAACGTGCATTTGCATGACTAACACTACCATAATCTGCAACCGTAAGTCCCGAAAATCCTAGTTTCTCACGTAATACATCAGTCAGTAACCACTTTGACGTAGATACAGCTTGTTCATTTAATATACCGTAGCTATTCATGATCCCGCTAACTTTACCATCATGTATTGCTGCTTCAAATGGGAAGCAATAGGTATCAAACAACTTTCGATCTGAGATTTGTTGCTCTCCTCCATTACGGCCACCTTCTGTGTTACCATATCCAACGAAATGTTTGGCAGCTGCCATCACTTGGTTGTCTCCTTGAATCCCTTTGACATAGGATGTACCCATTTGTGCAACTAAGTAAGGGTCCTCCCCATAAGTTTCCCCAATTCTTCCCCATCTTGGATCACGTCCTAAATCGAATAGTGGAGAGTGTACTGCTCTAATACCAAAGGCCATTAATTGTTTTTTAACAACTTCACCTATTTTTTTTGCTAATTCCGGTTCCCAAGTAGAAGCAACATTCAACGATTGTGGGAAGGTGGTTGCACCCGGTATTTGAGCACCGGCAATCCCTTCATTATGTGCGAGTACTGGAATTCCTAATCTAGTTTCTTCAACAAAAAACTGCTGAATACGATTCAAAGTTTCCATATCTTTTTGTGTGTCCCCGGTTTGGGAACTATTTAAAAAAGCTAGTGTACCAACGCCATGTTCAAAATTATCATTAGCGTTTTTAATGGGATCCATTTGTCCGTGATTCACCATACAATACAACTGAGCGACTTTTTCTTTTAGTGTCATTCGTTGTAGCAGATCTTCGACTCTTTCTGAGGTGCTCATATTAGCGTCTTTGAAAAGCATTATATTTCCTCCTTTTTATAAATAAAACTAACGACTTACACTAAAATTATAGAACAAATAAAACAACGGCAATATCATTATTGTTGTTTTTGTTGTAAAATTGTGTTGTGTTGTTAATTATATAAAAATGAAATATTATGGTGGGGATATAATGAGTAGAGAAAATCGTTTAAATAAAAATCTTTCTATCCAATCGGAACATGGAAAAGATTATTCTGAAAAGAGTACACACCTAAAACAGCTACTAATTAGTTCTATTGTTACCGGTGATATGGGTCTTTTCCAACAGGTAAAAAACCAAGCAGAACAAATAGAAGACATAAAGGTTATTATAAATGAAGAAATAGATGTCCAAAGACTATATATCGCCTCAACGGTTGCTTCATTTGTTGAGATAGCAATAAAACAAGGCTTACCTAAAGATGTGGCGGAAAATGCCAAAAGAAAGTACTTCGTAAACATTGCGCATTGTGACAGCAAAGTAGAATTAGAGCAATACTATTATAAAGTCGTGGAAGAACTGATTACTGGAATGAAGAAGTACTCCATGAAAAAGTATTCACCAATTGTAAAGATGGCGATTGAGAACATCCATAACAATAAATTTCATTCTATCTTCGCAAAAGATATTGCCCTCGCCATAAATTCCAATCGTAGTTACCTTTCAAAGAAATTCAAAGAGGAAACTGAATCTACAATAACTGACTATATTCATAAAGTGAAAATAGATTTTGCAATTGAACTAATGGAAACCAATTTTTATAAATTTAATGAGGTTGCTGATTTATTGGGATATACAAGCTATTCTTATTTTAGCAGGGTGTTTAAAAAAATCTATAAAAAAACACCTTATGAGTATATGGAGAGCCCGAAAAACTGACAGCTGCATGAATGATTTTAACTTATATAATCATGCTACAGAGGTTTTACTTTGTAAGTGATAATATTCTCCGAACTGATTCATAGTTGTAGTAATTTTAGATTTTCTATATTTTATAATTAGTGTAGATAACCCAGTAGATTGGGTTATTTTTTGTTGTCATCCCCAAAAATAAACTACACTCAACTACTAAAATAACTACTAAAATACCATAACTAATTAAAGTTTATTGATAAAGTGTAAGAAAGATAATAATTTTTTATATAGGAAGGGGTATTAATTATGAAAATTGCTTTAATTGCCCACGACAAGAAGAAAGATCGATTGCTTCATTTTACACGATCGTACTTATCGTACTTAGAAAAGCACACACTGTTTGCTACTGGTACAACGGGAGCATTGATTCATGAAAAGACAGGATTAGATATTCATTGTTTTCGATCAGGTCCTCTTGGTGGTGACCAAGAAATAGGAGCCATGGTAGCTAATAATGAAATGGATATGGTCATATTTTTCAGAGATCCGTTAACAGCCCAACCACATGAACCGGATATTACCGCTTTGATGAGATTATGTGACGTGTACGACATTCCACTAGCTACAAATATGGGGTCAGCGGAGATTCTAATTCTATCATTGGAACGAGGAGATTTAGAATGGCGTAATATTATCCATGAAGACAAAGAAAAAGAATATTTGAAAAAAAGTTTATTTTTTGAGTCAATCAAGTCTCATTTCTATGGATAAATGAATGTAATAAAAAACGTAACTAAGCTAAACGGCGAAATAGGTAGATTTAAAACCTCTTTCGGGAAGAGGAATAAATCATGCAATATCAATAGTAACAGATTGATTATCATTCAAATTAGCCAATTAAAACCTTTACACCCGCATACAGTCGAACGATTCCATATTATTGGCATGAAGATATAGAGATTTTACTCATGGGAGAATTAATAAGAAAATGATGGATAGAGTACTTAGGCTAATCAATCTTGGGTACTAAATTTAATAATATTGGCTTTATGATAAAGGTCAGTATCTAGTTTTGGATGCTGACCTTTATTAATGATAAAACATCCATTTCCGGGTGTTATTGATAGACTTCTCTAGTAATGTTGGTAAAAAAACTGTCAAAATAATAAAAAAAATGTTTTGTTTTACGAAGTGGACATTTTTTTAACTATATAAGCAAGATATTAATTGTCTGAATATTCAATGCTAGTATAATAAGTATCATATCATGGAATCTAAAAGGTAATGATGGGAGGTTCAATAATTTATGCGGAGAGAGGTGGCTATACCAATATAGTAAGTAATAACACAGTAGAGGTAGATAATGGTATTTTGCAAACGTTATCATTTTGTGCGACGTTCATGAGATGATATGGGATAAAGGTACTCGATAGTTGTGGTGTTGATTTGAATTTAGTCTGAATTAGTCATTTTTCTTAACTACTATGATAAAAAATACAGCTTTTATTCGATAAAGATGGGGATCTAGTTATATCTATTTTAATTTTAAAATGAAGTTTCTTATTTCTTAACCTTTTACATGGAATTAGAAAATGTTTATGAGTAAGAAAGATGAAAAAAGGATAAATAAGCATTGGATTATTTGTAAACGTTATCACGTTTTGACTTATTCTAATGATTAGTGATGATATGGGATATAGTAACTCGATAGTTTGGGTGTTGATTTAGATTTGATCTGTCTTTAGTCATTTTTCTTAACTAATAGGAAAAAAATACAGGTTTTATTCGAAAAAGACAGGAACTATATGTGGGGGATGTAGTTATATCTTTCAATTTTAATTTTAATAGTGAAAACAACAGCTATACGAAATATCACTTCAAAGTTCAATGAGTAAAGAAGTCTTTTTAACATTACATTGAATTAGGAAATGTTATGGGTTAATAAGTGAGGGGGCAAGATATAATGAGTATGAAAGAAGAAAGAAAAATAAAAAGAGAACAACGGAAAATGGCGGAAATGGAAAGAAACAAAAAGTTCAGACGTGCAACATGGTGGCAATTAGCTCTCTACCCAATGTATTCGATGGGGCATAACGCATTTTCGTTTATGATGGCAATAGTTTCATACTACGCAGCTGGTCCCGTAGGTCTTGGTACTGTTATTGCTTCATTTATTATTACTGGTACTCGGATTTTTGATGGTATTACAGATCCAATTGTTGGTTTGATTGTTGATAAAACAAAAGGGAAATTTGGAAAGGTTAGGCCAACTGCGTTGATTGGTTACTTAACCATGGCCACGTCAACTTCCGTTATGTTTTTTACAACCCATCTAGTACCTGAGGGCTTTAGAATGATTTACTTTATTTTATTATATATAGTATTTATCATTGGTTATACTATAAATGGTGTGGCCGGTAATATTGGTAATAATGTTCTTACAAATGATCCTCGGCAACGTCCGATTTTTGGTGGACTCGGTATGATATATACGATGCTTTTTTATACAGCCGGTACCATATATCTTTCGGTCTTTTTAACAAGAAAATACACGTATAGTGATGTAGAGCTATTTCACGAGATGCTAATCTTCACTCTAATAGTAGGTGCGATTGCTATGGTAGCACAAATTATAGGGATTTGGTCGAAGGACCGTCTTGAGAATTTTGGTATTGGGAAGAATACAGTAAAGATTAAGAGCAAAGACTTGTGGCCTATACTGAAACGGAACAGACCATTACAAGCGTTTTCCGTTGCTATGGTTACGGATAAATTGGGTATGCAAATTGCTGGTAATTCCATTGTAGCTGTAATGCTATTTGGTATAATTATAGGTGACTATTCAACGTTGGGTCTTACACAAGGAGTTTCAATGATTCCTAATATTATAGTTCTTATCTTAGGGATTAGTTTTGCAATGAGAATTGGGTCAAAGAGGGCGTATGTGTTTGCAACATGGGCAGCTTTAATTACTTACGTCTTAATGTTCTTCCTATTATGGTTAGGTGACCCAACACAAATTCGTATAGATAATATGAACTTTATGACAGTCAGTTTTTTCATTTTATTCATAGCTAAAAATTGTTTTCGCTATGTATCTTCTGGTCTTGTAAGTCCGATGTTAACAGATGTTATCGATTACAATACGTATCAAACGAATACTTATGGTGCAGGTGTAATATCTGCTCTCTATGGTCTTATAGACAAAGTGGTTTCATCATTACAACAAACTTTTGTAGGGTTGTTGCTTGCATTTATTGGTTTTAAAAGTGCGTTTCCAGATATAGATACTCCATATTCAGACAAGATTTTTTGGATGACGATGCTTCTCAGTATTGGAGTAATGGTAGTAGCGTATATTGCATCGTTAATTGCAATGAAATTTTATGACTTAGATAAAGATCGTATGGAAGAAATTCAAGAGGAACTTGAAAGACGGAGACAAGCTGATATAATTGACGACGAGCCAACTGCACTTACAAAATAATAGTTGAATTTCATATTATAATTTTTATCGTTGTTCAAAAATGTCAATCTATAATGGCATTTTTGAACAACCTATTTTTAAAATTCATTTATGAAAATTGTCGATTATAAAAAGTGAGTCTAACCAATAACAGGGTATAAAAAGAGTGATATCCACTTTATTCGGCTTTTTTATACAAATAAACACAAATACATCACCTAAGGTTGAGACAATATGTTTGGGAATGAAGTAAAAAAAGCGTCGCAACCTATAAATCAGTTGTTTGGGAAAAATTATCTTGTTAAAAAAATGACGATAAAATAAAAATATTGTTAATATTCAAGAAGTTAGCAGTATTTTTACTATGTTATCATTATTTTTATTGTGAAAGCGCATGCATGATTTTATAATAGAGTACATCCCAAGAATATATTAGTCTATCAATGTGGAGTATATGCCACGATTGCCAGACGGGGACGAAATCGGAACTGAAATGTATTCATCAGAATATCAAAGCCGTTCACAGATAAAGTGGTTTCGTCAATCGACTAATATAAAGGGAAGAGTCAAGACTATAGGAAATGAATCAGGAGGACTAAAGATGGATAATTGGTGGAGCGGATATCCTTGGCGGATGATCCAGACAAATTTTAGAGAAATTGATACGGAAGATATTGATGCTGTTAGATATGCGAAGGACTTAAAAGAATTTGGCGCAACTGTGGTATTACTTAATGCGGCAGGCATTATCGCCAGCTACGATTCGAAGCTGCCATTTCAGCCTAATAGCGAATATCTGCATGGCGATAGCATGGACAAGATTATAGATGAATGTCATGAGCAGGGAATTCGGGTAATCGCAAGAACTGATTTTTCCAAGATTCTTTATTCAGTCTATGAACAGAATCCAGATTGGGCTTATCGAACGAAAGATGGAGAAATTGTCAACTATAACGGTTTTGTGCATACTTGTCCGAACGGCGACTATCAGCAGAAATATATGTTCGATATTCTCCAGGAAGTGCTCACAACGCATTCCTTTGACGGCTTGTTTTGCAATATGAGTGGATTTCTTGTAGTGGATTACAATTATACCTATCATGGACCTTGCCATTGTGAGAACTGCCAGCACAAATTTAAAGAGCAATACGGATTGGAACTTCCAGAAAAGGATGATCCCCGTAATCCTGTGTACAAAAAATACATGATTTTCAAAAAAGATTGCGAGAAGGACCATACGGAGCGTCTAAGACGTTTGGTGAAAGATATAAATCCAGATATTGCTATAAATGGATTGGATTATATACGAGGTGAGTCAAATACTGATAAAGGAAGGGCTAAATGGCAGTACAGTTCTTCGTCAAATTCCAGGGTAATTAGTGGACCGGAGCGTGCCCGACCTACTGACAATGCCAGTGTTGATTTCATGGGCTTCCGATACCGTCATGTTTCAGTATCGCCCGCTTTAATGGAACTTCGGCAGTGGCAGAACTTGGCGAATGCTGGCAGTCTAAGTATGTATATCATGGGCAGACTTGATAATCATAAAGACACTTCAGGCTTTGAAGGCACCAAAAAAGTGTTTCAATTCCACAAAAAACACGAAAAACTTTATAATAATCTTGTTTCGATGGCGAAGGGTGTTGTCGTAAGGAATGCATCATTGTTTCAGGCTGATGCTGAAGTATTTGGATGGATTCGGGCACTTACAGAAAGCCATATTCCTTTCGACGAGATACGCCTTACGGAACTGAATGACTTAGGCCAGCTTGATGGCAAAGAGTTTGTGGTTCTTGGGGATATGAAATTCATATCAGACCAACAGGCCAAGTTGCTTGATGATTTTGCAGCAAATGGAGGAACTATCATTGCAACAGGAGAAACAGGACTCTATGATAATCAATTTGAAGCTCGTAACGGTATGGCGCTGAACTGTCTTGGGATTGAACATGTCAAAGAAATTCAGAATGACCTGATGTCTTCGATATTTGAAATCCCGGAGGCGGAGAAAGACCTGTTCCCACGATGCATTAAAACACCATTGATTGCACCGGGCACCAATCTCGTAATGGTTGAACCCAAAGAAAACGTAAAAAAATATTTACAGTTAATTCCAGAACACCCATTCGGTCCGCCCGAGATTTGCTACTATAATGAGGTTACCCAAGATCCGGGAATTCTCGTGTCGAATTATCATAAGGGACGTGGTGTCTACATTCCTTGGAAAGTCGGAACCTTCTATCGTGAGGAAGGCCACCAAAATACGCTGAACATCATGCAGGATATTCTTTTCTCACTATGTGGAATAGAGGAGATTGCTCCGGACCTAACGCCAATGGTAGAAATTAATATGGTTAAAAATAATGAAAAACAAATCATACAGTTTGTTAACAACTCTGGATGTTTCGGAAATAGTAACTTTAGTCCGGTTCCGATACACAACATCTCTCTGCGTCTGAAAGACGTGAAAGAAAGTGCACATATTGAAACTTTACGGGGCGGTAAAGTTGACTATCGATTTGAAAATGGATATTTAAATGTTAATTTGGATGTGCTGAAAGACTATGAAGCTCTAGTTCTTTCATAATTCATATAAAACATAGGTGCAATAATCATGAATAACGTAAAAATGAAGGGAGCCTTGTACACATCTTATGACATTGACTGGAGGAAGGTAATATGCTTGGAAAAAATGAGATATTGGATGCCTTTCGACAACTTACTGGTAGCTGTTATGAAATATGGAACTGGAAATATGATTTCCGATTCAATGTTATTGAGAGTGATTGCCCGAATGAATCTTTGTTCAATAGTCTTTTCTTTGCAAATGGGCGGCGTGCAGCAATTGAAGAATACATGAGCAAAAGCACACTGCCGATTGTTTTTACCAGTTCGACAATGCTCTCATGGATTGTTGCCTTTGAACCTTCCTCTGTTGGTATTAATGCCATTTACGTGAAAGGACCGTTTTTTAGCGGGTATAATGACCCTAAGAGTTACAGCGATATTATCGATGCGATCGAACTGACAGCGGATACAGAGGAAATTATGCTTGCCTCTCTAAAGAAATTACCGATGCTTACATCATCCAGCATTATGCAATTTGCGCTAATGCTCCATTACTGCTTAACGGGTAAGACTATTACTGTTGATCACGTTTCATCTTTAAGTTCTATAAGTAAAAAGAAGAAAAGTACTTTCAAAGTAATGATTGATCAGTTTGAGGGGGAGAGTGGCTACTGGAATATTGAACATGAGCTTTTAGACAGAGTGCGCAATGGGGACTTGGATGTTATAAAAGTAGTAAACCGGGCCACCCCCCTTATGAGTGGGATTTTTGACGGTGATAAAAAAAGTGTTGGTTTTTATAAACAGAAGATCCATATCTTACTTACATTAGTGTCACGTGCAGCTGCGGAAGGCGGTATGTCAAGAAAGTTAGCTTTCTCATTATGCGCCGACTATAGGCGGCTTCTGAATAAATGTTCATCGATGAGTGAGGTTAATGCCTTAAGTGATGAAATTTTGTTGGATTATGTACATCGTGTTCGGGAGTCAAAAAGGGTTGCTTCTTGTTCGAGCCAGATTCGAGAATGTTGTGAATATATCAACCTTAATTTAGAAGAAAAGCTTGCATTGGGTTTTCTGGCGAAGAAAGTTGGTTACAGTGAACACCATTTATCTAGGAAATTCAATCAAGAAATGGGATGCTCCATTACCGATTATATACAAAATGAACGACTGGAAAAAGCAAAGTATCTGTTGACAACAACTAATACCAATATTGAAGAAATAAGCTTGGACTTGGGTTTCGGGTCACGAAGCTACTTCACTAGCATTTTTAGGATAAGTACTGGTGAAACACCAAGTGAATACAGAAAAAAGAAGACTGTTATCGTGTAATTTACAATGAAACAAAAATAGAATGATACTTACTAGGGAGGTATTTCAGATGAAAATAGGATTAATTGGTTTAGGAATAATGGGTAAACCTATGGCAAAGAATATACTAAGCGGGGGTTACAATGATTTAGTGGTTAATGATTTCAATAGAGCTTCAGTGGAGGAACTAGTAGAATTAGGCGCCCAAGCAGGAACAAATACAGAAATTGGTTCTACTTGTGATCTTGTAATGACAATGTTGCCAAACTCACCTCATGTGAAGTCGGTTATGCTTGGAGAAGACGGTGTTGTAAATCACATGAAAGCTGGACAGGTGTTTATTGATATGAGTTCAATTAATCCTGTGGCAAGCAAAGAGATTGCAGCTGAACTGGCTAAAAAAGGCGTAGAGATGCTGGATGCTCCTGTTTCAGGGGGAGAGCCAAAAGCAATCGATGGTTCCCTTAGTTTTATGGTGGGTGGAAAGCAGGAAGTATTTGATAACTATAAAGCGTTGTTAGAGACAATGGGCGCATCTGTCGTTCGCTGCGGAGAAATTGGTGCAGGGAATACAACGAAGTTAGCAAATCAGATCATTGTGGCATGTAATATCCAAGCTTTATCTGAAGCATTGACAATGGCTCAGAAAGCAGATGTCGATCCACAGTTGGTTTTTGAGGCTATCAAAGGAGGATTGGCAGGTTCGACTGTGATGAATGCCAAGGCACCAATGATGATTTCCGGTAATGATGAACCAGGTTTTAAAATTGACCTGCACATCAAAGACTTAAACAATGCTTTGGATTGCGCTCATACTGTAGGTGCACTTGTACCTATGACTGCAGGGGTCCAAGAGATTTTACAAAACTTGCATCACAACGGCCATGGTGATAAAGATCATTCTGCCATTGCTAAGTATTATGAGAATCTGACTGGTATCCAAATTGGTCGATAGTTTCTAGAATATTTTCATGGAAAATAGAACTGAATTGTCTTGCTTCTTATTTTAACTGAATAGTAGTTAGATAAAGTAAAGGAAGAGCTATAATGAGAAGGGAACGCATTAATAGTTCCCTTCTCATTATAAATATAAATAATTTATAACAGTAAAAGTGACAAAAGTGTTGGTCAGGTTGTTAAGAAACTTGGATCTCTATCTTTTAGTTAGCCGTAATACTATGCTGTTTATTCTTGTCGTGCATATGGTACATACTTTACAATAAAATTATTGATATTAAAATGCAGTTTGAAAATTTGCCTGCCAAGCTAATTTTAGATATCAAGTAGAATAAAAGAAATTAGAAAATACGAATAACTTGTATAACAATGTTGGCTAAGGTCCCAGATTATATGGCGGTGGAGGGTTGCATCGTTTACATTCGATCGATGTGAATGGTTTAGATGAACGGTTAAAAACTACTCGAATTGATGTGGCCTGTGATGTGACGAATCCATTAACAGGTGAAAACGGAGCTTCAGCAATTTTTGGTCCACAAAAAGGAGCAACTCCAGAAATAGTAAAGGTTTTAGATGAAAACTTAATGCACTATTCCAAAGTGATTAAAGCGCAATTAGGAAAAGATATTACGAATATAGTTGGTGCGGGAGCTGCTGGGGGTCTCGGGGCAGGATTACTTGCTTTTTTAAGCGCAAATTTACAAAAAGGGATAGAGCTTGTAATCGAGTACACGCGACTGGAAGACTTAATAAAAGATGCTGATTTTGTTTTCACTGGAGAAGGAAGTATAGATGGGCAAACTTTATTTGGAAAGACACCATATGGAGTTGCAAACATTGCTAGGAAGCATTCGGTCCCTGTTGTTGCATTTGCAGGACGGGTTGGAAGCGGAGTAGAAGATTTATATGATAATGGTTTTACCGCAATTATTGGTATACTAAAAGAAGTATCTTCACTAGATGAGGCATTAAAGAATGGAGAAGATAATCTGGCCTTTGCCGCGCAAAATGTATGTCGATTAATAGCGTTGCAAAAAAATTAAAGCCTCTCCTCGTGGCTAGTTGCTAGTTGAACTGCATGTATTTGTGTCTCTTCTATTCTTTCTCAGCAGTAAAACGACGTGTACCCACTTCTGATAAAGCTTCTGGGTTTATCACAGGATGTCTCTCTGGATATTATCCGTGAACACTTTGGTAAAACAATTCCTCCAACTGACAACAAATTCGCAGCTTTAAACTCTGCAGTATGGTCAGGCGGATCTTTCATTTATGTGCCTAAAGGAGTTAAAACGGAGCAGCCTTTACAAGCTTACTTCCGTATTATTCTGAAAACATGGGACAATTTGAGCGTACGCTCATTATTGCCGATGAAGATAGTTCTATTCACTATGTAGAGGGTTGTACGGCTCCAGTTTGTACTACAAACTCCTTGCACAGTGCGGTTGTAGAGATCATTGTTAAGAAAGACGCTTACTGCCGTTATACAACGATTCAAAACTGGGCACCAAACGTGCAGTTGCACATGAAAATGCAACGATGGAATGGGTTGACGGTAACATTGGATCGAAGCTTACAATGAAATACCCAGCTGTTGTAATGAAAGGCCGCGGAGCTCGTGGTAATGTTCTTTCCATTGCAATTGCAGGAAAAGGTCAACATCAGGATGCAGGAGCTAAAATGCATCACTTGGCACCTTACTGTTCATCTACAATTGTGTCTAAATCAATTTCTAAACAAGGTGGAAAAGTTACTTACAGAGGAATCTGTCACTTTGGCCGTAAATCTGAGGGCTCTAAAGCGAATATCGAGTGTGATACGCTCATTATGGATAACAAACCTACATCAGATACCATTCCATACAATGAGACTTTGAATAACAATATCACATTAGAGCACGAAGCAACTAAAATGATCGTAATGGGCTTTATTGAGCCATTCACGAATGAAATGAACCGTTTAATCAAGTTCGAAATGGAAGGCTCAATCGGTTAAACTCTTTAAACATTGATGTATCAACATTTTGAGAGGTTTTCTAAATTATAAATCCTGAGCCGTGCCGATTTAGTGCCGACTCAGGATTTTCTTTTGGTGTAAGAGGCGAACTTGTTGAGTTCATCTTCTTCTATTTTTTGTGTTATATCTAGATAAGTATCAGCTGTAGTCTTGATTGATTTATGACCAAGCCTTTTTGATACATACTTAATACTTGCTCCAGCTTCGATCAATAATACAGCGTGCGTGTGCCGGAAACCATGCAAGCCTTTATAACTCACTTTGGCTTGTCCACAATAATCTTTAATAGAATCCCGCAAAGTTGAGGGGGTTAGATATCTTCCAAAAGCATTTTGGAAAATTATCCGGTCATTATTCTGTTGGAAAGACTCATGTTGTAAGATCATTTCATTCTGTACTACTTTAAACTTATTTAATACCCGGAGAACATCCTTATCCAATTTAATATGACGATAACTCGATGAATTTTTTAGAGAGGTGATTTTAACTTTATTGTTATTCAATAGCCCAAAGGATAAGTTCATCAATGTCTAAATCCTCTTCCTCGGTGTATATGCATGGCGGTAATAGTTTATCTACTATTTCCATCATCACTTCATCAGGTAAATAATTATGGAAAAAGTACTTCGCTATGCGATTTTCAACTTCTTCAGGAATCATTTCATTACTCCCAACCCATGACGTTCTCTCATTGAAACTTCTCCATCTACTAGGATCTTATGGGAATCATGAACAATACGATCAAGAATCGCATCAGCTACTTGTGCCTGTCCTAGCTTTGAGTGCCAACCTTCTGGAGAAAATTGTGAACAGAAAATAGTCGAGGCTCTTTTTAATCTCGCCTCAATGATTTCCAACACATGAAGTACATGCTCCTCTGAAAGCTCGGTTAATAACCATTCATCAAGTATCAATAATTTGATCTTCTTATACTTTTGAATGATCTTACGGAAACTGCCATCAGCTTCATACTTCGCTACAGTCAATTCATCAAGTAATTCTGGTAAACTGATATACTTTACTTTATAAAGTTGCCGACATGCATGGACCCCAAATGCATTGGATATCCATGTTTTTCCGTTCCCGGATGCTCCCATTAAAATAATATTATGGTGATTTTGAATGTAGTTTCCTGTTGCTAACTCTAGAATTAGTTTCTTATCTAGATTCCGATCGGGATGATATTCTACATCTTCTATAGCTGCAGTTGGCTCATTAAATGTTGCTTGTTTAATTAGTCGATCGAGTTTATTAGACTTACGACGATCATACTCATAATCTACCAAAAGGTTGAAACGATCATCAAAATCCATGCTGTGATATTCCTTATTCTGCCCTTGTTGTTAATATACTTCTGCCATTGCACCCATTTTCATTTCAGTTAACTTACGTAACGTTTCTTGGTTCATCATTATTTATTCCCCCAAAAGTATTTAGCTCCACGTACAAATCCGTAGTTATAGCTGTTGATTTGATCTCTATTTGTATCTGTCTTTTGATTTTGTTTTCGCTTCTTACTTCTTTCCAGCACACCCTTTAATACAGAAACCGTAGGGTTTGTTGATATTTCTAGTAATATTTGTACTGCTTTTTCGAGTTCATCTTTTGGGTACTTTGTTGATAGATTTCTTAATGTACTAAGAATATTTAATGCTTTTTTTCAACATTCATTTCTAAGATATAAGAAACAAATTGCTCCATTGAAGTTCCAATCGTCTCTGTCCATTTGCGATTGTTTTCAGGATTGTGCTCTAGATATAATCGATGATTATCAGGCATATGGTCGATGTTTGTAGAATATTGACCTATCTCACCATTTAGTCTTTTATGGGATGCAATTCGAGCTTCTTTGAAGTAAACTTCAATTAGATCCGTGGTTAGTCGCACATCGATTTACTCACGGACATAATTATATGGAACGGAATAATACATGCGTTCAACTTGGATGTGGTAGTTGAGTTGAACTTTTGCTGATTTCCATTCCGTAAGTTTGTAACGTGTTTGAGGAAGCTGTTGAAGGTAGGATTTCTCTTCTTCCTCAAATACTTTTTTACGAGAATCAGGTCGTTTTTGAAAATCAATCGTATTGATTTCTTCTAGCTTTTCAAAGATTCGTTGATTCAAATCTTCGATATGAAAACAATGATAGTTTCTTAATGTAGCGATGATCTGTCGAGAGAGATATCCAACTGTTCCTTCGACACTTGCTTTATCTTTTGGTTTCCGGACACGGCTTGGAACAATTACCGTACGATAATAATCTGCTAGTTCACGATAGGCTTCATTGAGAATAGGCTCACTCCTGAGGGCTTTTATAACTCCCGTTTTCAAATTATCTGGAACCAACGTTTCAGGAACACCTCCAAAGTATTCTAATGCATGAATATGAGCGATAAGCCAATTCGCCGATTTCATATCCATGAAAGCTTCCACGTAGCTGAATTGGCTATAGGGTAAGGTCGCAATAAAAATGTACGCTGGTATAGCTTCTCCTGTTGAGCGATCAATAATTTCCAACGTAGAACCTGCCCAATCTACTTCCATACTTTCACCAGGTTTTCTTAGAATAGGCATTGTCAATTTGTACTTCTTCGCGTATTCTCCATAATTTTCGGTAAATGTTCGATAAGCGTAAGGAATCTTTCCACCCTCACGTGCTTCCGTTGCACACTCATAATGCAATAAAGTCAAAGTTACATTCTTCTTTTGTAACTCCTTATGCACTTTTTCCCAATCAACCGGGAAGTAACCTTTCTCAATAGCCTGTTTTTCTGGAAAGAGAAACGATTCTAGCCATGGATTGGTCATGGTATCGTTCAGCTTTCCACACCAAGTTTCTTCGCTCGATGAACGACTTCAGAGACTGTATTTCTCGAATGACCAGTACTAGAACTAATTGTCCTTTGAGTGATTTTTTCAAAATACAACTCTAGAATTTTACGACAATTAATCACAAAAAAACCTCCTGTATAATAATGTCATGCTTGATTGCATGCAACTTTTATTATACAAGAGGTCGTTCTAATTTATATTGTTGGCCTCCCGTCCGCAAACGGTGGCTCTATCTTCCGCAATCACTGGCTCAAAACTCCGCACAAGTGGCTCTATTCATCCGCAATATTCACACGATGAGGGGATCAGTCTCAGGGGCATTGCCGCCAGTATAGGTCACTGTGCGCTAGGATGATCATGAGAGGAAGCGAATTGGAGCGCTTTGTTCAGTAATGTGAAATCATCATTTTTTAAGAGTTTCGCTAGTAAACGTAACCCCATTTTCCGTTCCTTTTCTGTGCAATCTTTTAAGTATTGAGACCAAGCATAAGGGAATTGATCATATAAGCTTGAATATTTAATAGCTTTCGGACGTTTTGATAATAATTCAAGATAAGGCTGCCATATCATCGATTTTCGCTTCACACCATATAGTCGAGAATGCGTGACAATGGGTTCATTGTCTTACCTTTAATACCACGACAGTATTAAAGGTAAGACGTGTTTTTACTCTTTGTTTCGCAAACCTCGGAGAGGTAGAATATTCCTTATTATCCAAACTCACAATGCCATACTTATCAGCCTTCATTTCATGGTAATAAGCACATTCAAAATCTTTCTCAGGAAGGTGAAGCCACTTACTTTGGTCTTCTTTATATAACTCTGGTTGAAGTACTTGCTTCTTAATAATGCACGCGGTACCGGTCTTCCTCTTCCTTATTCCAAAGCGTTTTATTAAAGTGATCTAAGTTAGCCACCGTACATTCAGGCAAAAGAAAATTGTTCCGCACGTATTTAACCATCGCTTCTACGTGCCCTTTTTCATTTTCCTTCCCTGGATTACAAAACTCATATCGGAAACCGTAGTGTAAGACAAACCTTACGAAGGTATCGGTCAGTTTCCGTGCTCCTTTTCCCATGATTTTTGAGACCGCAGGTGACAAGTTATCGAATCGAATAGTTGTTGGAACACCACCGATATGACGAAATATACGTTGTAATCTTTCTAGTAAACATTCTGTATTTTCCGAAGGAAATACTTGAAAATAAAAGGTGTTACTAAAAGGGAAGGACACAACCAAATATGGCAAATCAATGATTTTTGATTGGTACTTAAATGATGCTGTTCCAAAGTCCACTTGAGCTGTTCCTGGGAAAGACTCTAGTGGTAGAACTGCACCTTCTTGATAATCTTTTAACTCCTTTTTCCGTTTCGAAACATAGCCAGGGACAGTCGGGGTAAGGTTAGTGAACTAAGTACATTCTTTGTCTGTATCGGCGATTGATTCCTTTAAAGTTTCCTTATCGTTTTTTTCTGCATAAAAATAAGCCCCTATAATTTTAATAGGCGACTACAAGTAATTGTTCCTCACGGTCTAAACGGTCTGCAACGGTTTCCTCTTTTTAGCCCAGAAGACCGTGGAGGTATATCCATTAAGATATTTGTATGAGTTATCAAGCGAACACTTGATATATAGGCATTTTTGGCGGGACTGTGTAGGAATCGAACCTACCGGAGACGGCACGCGCCTCCCAAGCGGTTTTGAAGTTCTTGGTGGTAAGTATTTTGTAGTACCATTAAGTTCTGTAACGTGCTATTTAATAAGGTTTATGTGATATAGAATATTACGCAGTATCAACAATTTTTTTGAAATGGGCACCAAACTTGGCACCAGTTTTGTTGGAAAAATGATTAGTAGTTCTGATTGATTTTTTCGTACTTAGTGATTTTGGAACTTCCTATTTCCCCATCTGTTCAATCGTTTTCTTTCCATTTTTACATAAGCAAACTCCATAAGATTCTTCTAAATTTAGCTCCAGTTCTAATGCTTTTCGCAATGATTTCTGTTGCGAGATTAAACATATTTTAAAAATGAAGTTATTCCCCAATCTTAAACCACCTCCTATTAGAGAATGTTTTTTTAATTGTTTATACAAAAAAAAGAACTATAATACCATAATGATTGGAATTTAAAAGTTATAATTATTAAGTGTTGAAAAGAATTTATGCATGTTGCCTAAGAAAAAGTAATGAATCGCCAAAACGGTATTCAAAAAGTCGTCAAACTGTTAGTCGCTCATTGAACAAATCGATATGATTAACAGTAAAGCGGTTTTAATGATTTGTGGAGGCTCGGGTCTAAAGTTAATTTTAGAGGAGGAATTAATTATGGTTTGGTGGCAAGAGAAACCGATGCGTCTAATTCAGACAAATTTAAGAGAGATTGATGCAACGCTTGATGTCGATACGTACATGCAGAGTCTCGAGAAATTTTCCGCAAACGCACTGCTGTTTAACGTCGGAGGAATTGCGGCTAATTACCCATCAGAACTTAAATATCATTATGTAAATCCATTCTTGAAGGACGATTTTACTGGTAAGGTGATAGAACGCGCACACGAGAAAGGGATGAAGTTTATAGCCCGCTTCGACTTCAGCCGGTTAAACGAGGTGCATGCTCTATCCAATCCGGATTGGTTGTATCGCAGCGCCGAAGGGAATATCGTCAATTACAATGGTCAAGTTCATACCTGCATCAATGGGTATTACCAACAAGAATATTCATTAAAAATATTGAAGGAAGTGGTTGAGAAATACCCTGTAGATGGCGTATTTTTTAATATGATTGGTTATGTAACTATGGACTACAGCTACAATTTTCACGGGATTTGCCAATGCGATAACTGCTTGAGACGATTTACGGAGTTTGCCGGCCACGATCGGTTGCCATTAAAGGCAGATCCGAATGACCCAGTATTCCGTGACTATGCACAGTTCTGCATCGAAACAGTAAAAGAACTTTTTGATCGACGAGTGACTCTGGTTAAGAACATCAACCCCAATATCGCTATAAGTAATTATACCCACACTAACGCCGATATCTACCGTAAAGAGTCCGGTTCGTGTATGTACTTCCCCTTACCGGAATGTAACTACTCAGCTACTGAAAATGTACGAACGGTAACAGGATCCTGGGAGGGGATGGCTGTGAGCAATGCAGCAGTTCATTTCGTTGATTTTGCCATGCGTCATTCGGCAGTTTCCCCTCATTTGACTGCATTGCGACTAGTACAAAATCTTGTGAACGGTGGCTGGCTCGATTATTACGTGATCGGTACCCTCGTCAATCAGGACGATAGACTTTGCTTTGATTTGGTGAAAGATATTTACCGTTTTCATAAAGAACATGAGCACTATTATACGAACTTTCAATCGTTGGCTGAGGTTTGCCTGGTTGCACCAGACACCAAAAGGCCTGACAGTAAAAAGGAATTTAATGGAATCGTGAGGATGCTAAGCGAGAACCACATACAATACAATTTATTAAATGAAAGTGTGTTAGAATCACCAGAGGCTTTCGAGAAACTTCAGCGTTACAAGCTGATAATTCTAGCTGACCTTAAAAATATGAGCGATGTGGCGGTGGCTACCGTTGATCGATATGTTGAACAGGGAGGAAAACTGCTCGTTACTGGTATGACATCTACCTCCGATAAGAAAGGCCGTCCTCTGGGACAGGTACGCTTAAAGAGCCTGGGGGTGAAGGATTTCACCCATAAACCAAAGACTCAGGGTGCCTATTATCGTATTAGAGAAGGGGATAAATCCAAGATGAACGGCTTTGAATCGCTCGATCTTGTGTACCTTAATGGAGATGCTTTGGAGTGTAAGTTGGAGGATGACGCAAAAGGTTTTCTTGGTTTAATTCCTTCCTGTATGTTTGGGCCGCCGGAAAAGTGTTATATCACCGAGGAGACTGATACTCCGGGATTGATTTTCAATCGTTACGGAAAAGGGGAGACCGCCTATATTCCTTGGGGTCTTGGAGCTCACTATGAAAAAATGAGCAATCACGGTCATGCCCGCGTGTTTCTGGCCAAGCTCCGAGATGTGCTTGGTCACCGTGAACAGTTGGAGGTAACGGCTTCTCCACTAGTTGAAATATCGCTCCACGAAGCACGAGGTAGTTCACGTCGCTTGGTAAGCGCTGTAAACGTATCTGGTCAGCTCGGAACGGCATTTCATGAACCGCTGCCAATTCGGAATATACATTTCAGTTTGAAGGCAGAACGTGAACCGTCTCGCGTCCATGCCCTGCGACGTTCCGGGGACATCCCATTCGTTTACAACGACGGTCAAGTATCATTCAGTCTAGGAGAACTTGATTTATTTGAGACAATCGTTCTTGAGGATTAAAACACTTGTATTCCTTAAACAAAGATTATTAAAAAGTGGAAATAATCATGAAAATTGCATTTATCGCACTTTGAATATGGGATTGTCAATGGCCACGAATCTGGTAAATGATGGGTTCAAGGTGTATGTTGAATCGAAGTAAAGGCAAGGAACAAAGCTTCGCGGCTGCTTGTGGCAAGATCGGGTTTACGCTAAAGGTACTCGTAGGTGAAGCGGATATCGTGATGACCTGTCTGCCGATGCCTTCGGACATGGAAGAGATTTATCTCGGTACGGAAGGCATTGTCAACCAAGGGCGGAGCGGATTGACCTTGATCGATTTCAGCACTATATCAACGGAGGACCTGAACTTGAAAATCAAATTAGCTGCGGAACGTTCGAGAAGCTTGGCCAAAATATTTATTATGTAGGTGAAACCGGCAGCGGAACGGTTGTCAAGCTGTTGAAATCAGCTCATGGTCGGTATCCATACGCAGGCCGGATGCGAACAAACCGTCTCGCGTCCATGCTCTGCGGCGTTCCGGGGACCTCCATCTGTATACAACGACGGACAAGTATCGTTCAGACTGGAAAAACTCGAATTATTTGAGACGATTGTGCTGGTGGATAATATAATTTTGATGCCGATCGTCGAAGTTCTGCACAAAAATTGGGGAGGATATAAAATGAGGGAAATTAACGAAGTACTTACCACCGTAAACTACAGCGATGAACATTTTGAGAAATTGGTCGAGGCCTTCGCACCGGCAAAAGTCATTCGTTTACGAGCAAACAATAACGAAGGGATACAGAAAGCGCTAAAAACCGCCGATGTCGCTGTGATCGGAGGAGATCTCGATGAACGGTTTCTACAGGCACCGTTGCTCCGCTGGGTCCACTGCGATCACGCCGGATTAAACAAATTCGCCGGGCCGAAGATATTTGAAAGGGAGCTGCTTGTAACGAGCTCTGCGGGACGTTCGGCACCGGTGCTTGCGGAGCATGCGATATTTTTCATGTTGAACTTGGCGTATGAATACCCGCGGTTCCTTGATGCTCAGCGGGCTCACCAATTTGGAGTGCCGGGCTCGGACGAGCTTCGCGGATTGTACGGACGCACGGTAGGCGTCGTTGGTCTCGGACATACCGGCAGCGAGATGGCTGTACGGCTGAAAGCGATGGGCATGAACGTGCTCGGCTACCGTCGTAGTGCAGGATCCCCGCCGCTGGGAGTTGATCGGCTCTACTGTGCGGAGAATGGCGACACGCTGGATGGACTGCTCACCGAGAGTGATTTCGTCGTGTTGGCTGTGCCGCTGAACAATGCGACGCACCACTTGATCGGCCGGCGGGAACTGTCGCTTATGAAAAGCTCTGCCTACATTATCAATATGGCCCGCGGAGCTGTCATTGATGAAGAAGCATTGACGGAAGCGCTGTATGAAGGGCTAATCGGCGGCGCTGGTCTCGACACGTTCACAAAGGAACCTCTGCCTGTGGATAGTCCGTTATGGGATGCGCCTAATACCTTGATTACACCGCATACGACGCCGCAGGTACCCGACCGCACCGGCCGCACTATTGACATTATCAGGGAGAATATCAGGCGTTATCGTGCTGGCGAGCCGCTTCTTAATCAACTGCGGGAAAGTGATATATATACGCCGGATCAGGAAGAGGACAAAGGCGGAGAAACAAGTAAAGGGTTCCAAATTCCTGATTTGGATGGAGTAGAGATAGAGGAATTACAGATTATAGATGATGTTTATTCCATCCACTGTACGTTTAAAGAGCTTTATGACAATAAAGAAGCGGAAGCAGTGCTTAATAAATATTTAGGGGAAAGTTTTAGAGATAGTTCTTCGTATAGCTTGATCCAAGGATTTACGATCGATAATTTGGTGGATATGGCCCCTCAATCTATGCCTGAAAAGCTGGTATTTGTATTAAATAAAGAACTATCAAAAATTAAAAAGTGAATTCATCCAGGGGAGTTGAAGACCAACGCCTGCAATTCTGCTGTTTGACACAAGGTGTGGACGATAAGCCTATTCACTTAGTCGTAAAGCGTCATTCAAAATGTCGTAATAGTGGTAGTTGGTGCTGCTGACAAATCAATATCATAAGGTTGTAATCGAAACAATACTTGTGGAAAAGAATGAAAGCATTATTTAAGCGGAAAGCCAGGGGAGATTTATTGCCCCGGCTTTTTTACTCTACAGGCTATTGTCAATCACGGCTGGTGTTCTTTTTAAATGTATCCCACAGAATAAAACTAGACACGGTATTTTGGCGTTTTTCTATATGCAAACTCTTACTTGGTTTTGGGGTTTGATTGTAGCAGAAAAAGGGCTGATAAAATATCCAGTTAGATTTCTCAAAAAATCGAACAAATCTAATTTCTCATTTGAGTACTTTATTTTTCCCGCTCTGTGTTCCATTTTTAATATCTTTTATCCAAAGAGTGAAAATAAGTTTTTCAAGCTCCTCTATTATATTATGCATTCTGGAATTATTACAGATTTTGAAGTGATGATGGAATGATTCACTAACCTTATTTAATATAAAAAAGAAATGGTCTTGGAGTTTCCTTACTATAGGTATATCTTATTATTCATCAAGATTATTTTATCGATGGTTTTTTAAAACTTGAGAACCCTTCTTCAGACAAATAATTTAAACTAAAGGGTGCCTTGTGTTTAAGAAGAACAACTAACAACACAAAGTAATTTGGTGCACAGTACAAGAATACTGGTCAAATAATATCCTTTTAAGAGACGATTGCATTCTAAAGTGATCGTCTTTTCGTATTTGACCTATACTCCCTCAGTTAGATTCTATTTTAGATAAACTTTGAGAAAGAATGTACTGTATCTAACGACATTTCTAGAATAAATATAGAAAATAAAGTTTTATTTTTTAAATTTTCCAGTACTACAAGTTCATGAACAGCATAATGTAGGATGCTGTTCATATGAGAAAGATTTTTTAACCTGGAACCAAATGAATATTTTTCTTTTGTCATCAAGTTCACCAAATGCAGCGATCCATCTTCTTATTTCAGGTCTATGAATCGACTTGATCTTTTTATGTCCAAAAGTGGGGCAAAATGTGATTCCTTATAACTACTTCAATTTGTATGTATGTTGATTCCTTACATTAGCTTTTTTATGTTCAAGCCAATCATTCAAAACTTCATCAAAAAGCATATTTGGATCATTTATTATTTGTCCATAATATTTTCTTGCTTCAACTTCTGCTTCCTTTTTTGTTTTGAATGTGCCAAGGCTTACTAATTTTCCATCCTTGTGAGCACGGGCCTACCATTTTCCACTGCCTAACTTTCTGAAGTTTGCATTTTTTCTTTTCCCCCTTTCAATCCTTCAAAACGATCTCGATAAGGATTTTTTATTTTTGCTTTTTCTTCTGTTGTCAGAAGCCTATCCTGAAAAAATATATGAATATCGGAAGTTAATAAAGAATCGAGTTCAAATTTATTTAATTAGTACTTCTTCATCTTTTTCATCAATTATTCGTAATACACCATTTTCAAAGTATTATCATTCAATGCCAGAATTAATGCCTGATATGCTACAAATACATGTTAAAGGTGCTCAACAAGAAATTGCATTTAATCCAAAGGATTATAAAGAGATATTTTACAAGTTCCAGTTGCTGAAACTCTAAATTCGATACGGTATTATTGAATATATTGAGTGCTTCTTATAGAGAAAATAAATCGATGCAACAAAAGTGATGTAATTTTATTTTAATTTGAACTTATGAAACCGCTTTATTTTGGTCGAGTGAAGAAGAATGTTAAAAGGAAAATACGTATGGAGGTAGGAGTAGCTGGCTTTAGTTTAGTGGGCTAGAAGAAAATGCTAGGAATTATTTAGACACGAGACCTAGGCAATTAGATGGTTTAGTAGATTAGAAGTAATCTTCCTTGTTATTGATTAGCTTTTATAATCCTAAAACCCCAATAGCAATTAACCAAATAGTACAGTAGACTTGAATTAGTAGATTCCACTATTACAATGATGAAAATGGTAGTCAAGTCCATATTTATGTGTAAAAGTAAAATACAATGTTTCAACTAATAAATATATATTAAATTCTACCGAGTGTAAAATTGATCTTTTAAGAATTTGAACTTATAGGGGGTTGCCCTAACCATCTCAATCATTGAAAGCGTAAAAGTCTGGTCAATGCGCTCATATTTCTGTTCTTGGAACATTGAGTAGAAGGGTTCCAGCAGACGTTATGAGCGAACGTTCGTATGAGCCATTTCGATAACTTTTACGTTTCGAAGAACGTTCATAAGCATCAACCTGTAAATGTTCTTCCTGTTCTTTCTTTATAAGTTCATTACGCCATTGTAGTTGAAGCTTTAACAGTAGCTTCCAATGTACTTTCCTGGATTTTTTCTTTAAGATCTTCTAAATTAAAAGTAAAATTGACTTGGGTTACTCTCATTACCTCCGTGTCTGTTTTTTGGTCGAAAACATTGTAACACAGGTTCTGATAGTGGCCCTTTCTTTTTACACAATTATACGGACTTAATCAAAATGGTTATATTATCTTGATGAAAGAAGGTGATTCCGTTGAAGAGGATACGGGAAATGCGATTAAAACATAAACTGATCTCCAGTTACCTGATCGCCTTGATTGTCCCGATTATGATCATAACTCTGACCATTTACAATCTGACGGCCAAGAGCTTAGAGGATTCGGCTAGACTGTTTGCTTCGATGTATACTTCACAGGCAAGAACAACCATGGATGAATTCATAATGGAATATGATCAAATGACTAAGTCCGTCCTGGCAGAATCGCATATTTTACAAATTCTTGAAGGTAAAACCCTCGTAACGATGGAGCAAAGAATTCAGGATAAAGAACTTATCCAAAATTTTCTCATCAGAATGGTGAATTTGAAACCGGAAATTGACACAGTGATGCTAATCGGATCCAATCAAGATGTTTATCGGTATACTAGGACAAGCGTATCCATAGATGAGAAAATATTGCTGTCGCAACCATGGTTGAAAGAACTGAAGAATTCGAAAAAAAACTTGTTTATCACGCCTGCACATGAAGGGTCTTATTATAACAACGGAAACAAAGGAGCCGTGGTTACGGTCGGTCGTAAATTATCGAATTACAGCGGTTCTTATGTCGGCATGATTTTAATGGAATTGGAACCGCAGAAATTGATCAAATTGAATGAAGATTTTCTTATGGCTCGCAATCAGTATGATATTCGACTGGTGATGTCCAATGATAATGGAGAAATAATCTATCATTCAGATGTAACGACAGACCGTCGTGATTGGAGTGAAATT
This sequence comes from Salipaludibacillus neizhouensis, assembly GCF_002886185.1. Classification (GTDB taxonomy): domain Bacteria; phylum Bacillota; class Bacilli; order Bacillales; family Salisediminibacteriaceae; genus Salipaludibacillus; species Salipaludibacillus neizhouensis. The sequence continues at coordinate 3,067,728 of NZ_KZ614146.1, read as the reverse complement.
ATCGGGGAGGAGTATGTGGTTGAAGAAAACCAAGAGGCCAAGGATGACCTGATTGTTCTGTCCGATTCATCGAATATAGGGGAGATATCGTTAAGTACAGAAATTCCCAAGGACAAGTTGTTAGCGAACATCAACAGGATCCGATATGTGACGTTGTTCGCGACAATGGGGTGTGTACTGTTTGTCGTAATCGTTTCCGTGATTTTCAGCCACCGCATCACAAAACCGATATTGTATTTGCGCAGAAGCATGAAACTGGCGGAGATCGGACAATATGTCCCACTTACAGATTCTTCTCTAAGAAAGGATGAAATTGGAGAGCTGGTCGAGAGTTATAACCAGATGATTCTGAGGATCAAAGAACTAATTGAAGACGTTTTTATTGCGGAAATCAAACAGAAGCAAGCCAAATTTTTGGCACTGCAGACACAAATCAATCCCCACATGCTTTATAATACGCTGGAACAAATTCGTATGAAAGCATTTGTGGAAAATCAAGATGAAATTGCCGATATGATTAAAATTCTGGCCCGATTGTTCAAACTTTCGTTGGGTAAAGAAACCGGGAACTATACGATAAGAAATGAGATTGATTATGTATCGAATTATATTAAACTGCAAAATATGCGATATGAAGACCGGTTTTTACTGAAATTGCAGTTGAATGAGGAAATTATGAACACTCCTGTCTTTCCAATCGTTCTTCAACCGATTGTGGAAAACAGCATTACACACGGTTTTAGATATCATAATACCATTTTGACTATTCGTATTGAAGGAAAAATTGTCGAACAAAACGATGTACTGATTCGAATAGCTGATAACGGAGTTTCCATGCCTTTAAAACAGGTTGAAGAACTGAATAAAAAGCTCCAATTCACAAAAAATGAAAAAACTGGATTAAGGGGAATGCAGGAACAAGAGGAAGAAAACAGGGATTCAGACAAGAGCATTGGATTGGTAAATATAGCGCAAAGAATCAAATTGCATTATGGAGAGAGGTACGGAATGAAATTGATCCCACAAACGGAAAACGGCGTGACAGTAGAAATATTAATCCCTAAATATTCTAAAAACAAACTGGAGGAATGATTATATTATGTATTCAGTTGTGATTGTGGATGATGTAAAAGGAATTGTGGAAGGTTTAAAGGCTTTGTTCAAACGAGAGTTTCCTTTTTGTAGTGTAGTCGGTTGTGCCTTTGACGGCACGGAGGGATATGAAACCTGCATGGAAATCATTCCGGATATTGTCATTACTGACATTCGGATGCTTCAATGTGACGGATTGGAAATGATTGATCGGCTGCTTGCGGAGGGGTGTACATCCAAATTCATTATCTTGAGCGGTTATTCGGAATTTGAGTATGCGAAAAAAGGAATACAGCTTGGAGTCAAGTTTTATATCAACAAACCCGTAGAGGAAGAAGAACTTCACCATTGCATCAGTAGTGTTATTGAAGAAATTGAGTCGGAAAGAACAAGACAACTTGAAATGGATGGATACAAAATCCGTATCAAAAATAATATAAAAAATTTGAAGGAATTTATAATCAGAGATATTTTGGATACAGGTAACGAAAACACCCGTGAATTCAAGGGTCTGTTGGAAAGCATTGATTTTCCCTTCCATGCCGATCATTATACTTGCGTATTACTGGAAGCGGAAGGAGAGGCGCTTGATAAAGAAGAATATGAAATATTGCAGGGGACGTTGCAAGATACATTTTCCAAATACGGAGATATCTATACATTCAGGTATACAACGGCTCATGTCGGGATGCTTGCAGCAGCGAGGGGAAATAACGTGGTTTCTTCCTCTTTTAATGAATTGATCACAAGTGCGAGAAATAAAGCGGCAAATCAATTGAAACGAATATTGACCATAGGCGTCGGACGTACTTTCCAATGTTGGGAAGAAATAAGTGAATCTTTTCAATCGGCAAACCAATCATTGAACTATAAATGGATTAAAGGGACGGGCAGACTTATAGATTTCAGTGATATTGAAAGTCAACCTGTCGACGATACCGTGATTGACGAGCAGGATATGAAAAATCTGGAGGAGTATATACAAAATGCAGAACGTGAAGCGTGTAACCATTTGATTAATCATATTTTCGAGAAAATTTATCGCTGTCGTGTAAGTAGGTCCAAGATTCAGCTCCAGTGTTTCAATCTGGTATTACTCGGCATTCGCAGTGTATCATACAATCGTTTTCAACATTCCGAATGGATACGCGCGGAGATCGTACCTTTGGAAGGGGTCTCAAGTTTTCACACGATGGAGGAGCTGAAAACATGGGTCAAAACTTCTTTGCATAAGGTGAATGATCTCCATTCAGCCAGCATGGTCTCACAAGAACGGGATGTCATTTTCGAGATTAAAAAGTATGTGGCGGACAACTATCATCAAAATATTAGTCTTGCTGATTTATCAGCCCGTTTTTATTTGAATCCACATTATTTGAGTCAATTGTTCCATGAAAAAACCGGGCAAACGTATTTGAATTACTTGATGCGTATTCGCGTCAATCACGCAAAAGAGCTTCTGGATCAAACGGATATGAAAATATATGAAATTTGCGAGGCGGTTGGATATATAGATACTACGTATTTCAGCCGATTATTTGAGAAGTTTGTCGGCTGTAAACCAAGCGCATTCAGGAAAAAAAGACGAGATTCCAGCACATCTTAAAAATGACACAGTAAGTACTGCGAGATGCCCGTTTAAGCTGGGGAAGAAATCAGGTATGTTTAATGTAAGCGTATTCACTTGAAGGGATACAGCAAAATAATAAGGGGGAATCATATTGAGAAAAAAGTTATTTATTTTGTTGCTGACAGTTTTGATGGTGGCTGTATTGGCGGTAGGATGTTCTTCGGGCGAGGAAATTGGACAAAATTACAATGGTACAAACAACGACTCAAGTGAAGGAGAAACGGGTGAGGAAGAAATTGTTGATATTGAAGTCTGGAGTGTCAACGAAGGTTTTAAGGAAATCGATTCTGGTAGTCCATTGTACGAGTTTATTGTTGACGAAATTGGTGTAGGCGTCATCAGCCCATACGTAGAATGGAATGGAGGTAAAGGGTATACTAATCAATTGAATATGCGGATTGCAGCCGGAGAGATGCCAGATATGTTCCTTCCATATAATGGGATCGAGTATGACCTCGCCAAAAACGGAGCGATTGAAGATTTAACGGATTTACTTCCGGAATATGCCCCAAATTTATGGGAACTAATTCCTGATGAAGTATGGGATACAGTTCGGACCAATGACCCGACCGGTGAAGGGCGTATTTATTATATTCCGGCTATACGGGACTATGGGATTACAGGTGGTATGATCCGACAAGACTGGATCGACAAACTCGGATTAGAAATGCCTACGACCCAGGAAGAATATGTTGACGTGTTAAGAGCATTCAAGAATGAAGACCCAAATGGAAACGGAATGCAGGATGAAATACCGACAGGAGGCCGGGAAAACGGGCGCTGGATGGATCATCTGTTTGCCATGTACGGTATTGCCATGTTCGAGGGTTTTCCGGACTGGGATATCTATGACGGCGAGTTGACCAATTCCGCAGTTACACAGAATATGAGAGACGCCTTGGAGTTTATTTCAGAGTTGTATGCGGAAGGACTGATCGATCAGGAGACCTTCTTGAATGACAAGCAAGCTTGGGACGGCAAGATTAATTCAGGACTGGTCGGAAGTTACTTTCATTGGACGGAGACTGTATATGACCGCCTACCGCAAATAGAAGCGGGCACCGGTGTAAAGGCAGATTTACCAGTTTTACCAGTTCCCAAAGTCCCTGGATATGAAGGTTTTTATTCCCACGAGCCCACATTGGGTCCGCAATGGGTGGTCAAAAGCGGTATGGAAGAGGAAAAATTGATGGCGACCATGAAATTCCTTGATAATTATGCGAATCAGGAAAATTGGGAAGATATGTATTATGGTGTGGAGGGCATGCATCATAAAATCATAGACGGCAAACGTGTTCTTCTTCCTGAAGATAAAAGCACCCAGCAAGTTATGGATGTCATTAAAGCTTACAATCATTTCAGTTTGATTGATTTCAAGTCAAATCTGCTAATGGAGGCAGTTGGTGAAGAGCAGATGGAGTACGTTGAACAAGGAATAAGGAATATGGAGGAAAATCAGAAATATGTAAAGGTCATTGCGGGCAACGGTATGCCTGAAAGTGTTTATAATGACTATCCGGATATCCGGTCCAATATGATCTATCAGGAATATGCGACTAAAATTATTTTAGGGGAGTATCCGATTGAGAAGTTTGATGAATTTGTGGACCGTTGGTACGAGACCGGTGGGGAAGAAGTAACACAAAGAGCAAGAGATTGGTATGATAAATTAGAGAAATAATACCATTTTGAAATAGCGGAACGGACAGATTTTGCAATTATGTCATATTTGTCCGTTCTCTTTATTACTGAAAAAGGAGGTTAGAATATGGGGAAATTGACTTATAATATGAGGAAATACTGGCCATTGTATGTGATGGCACTTCCAGGCACTTTGTATTTTATATTATTCAAATATATACCTCTCGGAGGATCGGTGATTGCGTTTCAGGACTATTCAGTGTTTAAAGGAATAAATGGAAGTCCATGGGTTGGTTTCAAGCATTTCACTTCATTATTCGAATATCCCGATTTTTATCGTGTGCTTAGAAATACATTGGTAATGGGTTTTCTAAGGGTCACATTCATGTTTGCGGTTCCGCTCATTTTGGCACTTATGATTAATGAAATCCGGCATTCTTTAATGAAAAAAGGGGTTCAGACAGCATTGTATATTCCTCATTTTTTGTCCTGGGTTATCATTGCCGGTATTGCGTTTGAAATGACGTCTTTAAGCGGTTTGGTCAACACGGTTCGCGGATGGTTCGGACTAGAGAGCATGTTGTATATGCAGATGGAATCTTATTTCAGGCCGATTTTTGTGCTTACTGGGTTATGGAAGGATGCGGGCTGGGGAACGATTATCTATTTGGCTGCACTCAGTGGCATCAATCCTCAATTATATGAGGCTGCTGTCGTGGACGGCGCTTCCCGATTAAAGCAAATTCTCTATATCACCTTTCCGATGATATTACCGACGGCAGCCATCCTATTTTTGCTTGACATAGGTAATTTTATGGAATTGGGTTTTGAACAAGTCTATAATCTGCTAACCCCGATGACTTACTCAGTTGGGGACATCTTTGACACTTATGTATTTCGAACGGGAATCCAACAAGCTCAGTATAGTTTTGCGACCGCAGTCGGATTGTTCCAGGCTGTTGTCGGTATGGTGCTAGTTATAGTATTTAACAAACTTTCTAAAAAATACTCAAACGGAGGGTTGTGGTAATGATGGCGATGTCACGTGGGGAAAAAATATTACAAGTCATAATTGTCACAACATTATGCCTTTTATCTATTATCGCAATTATACCGGTAGTATCAGTGCTGGCTACATCTTTTAGTTCGAGATTGCCAGTTGACATGAATCAAGTGACGCTTTGGCCGATTGGATTTACCTTTGATTCATGGAAGTATATGATCTTCAGACCGGATTTATGGAAATCCTTTGGGATTACGCTCTTTACAACGATCATTGGCACGATATTATCTTTGCTGATCACGGCCTTGATGGCTTATCCTTTAGCCAAAAAAGAGTTTATGCTTGGTAAATTTTTAATAATCGCAGCGGTCATCACACTGGTATTAAAACCACCGCTTGTACCTTACTTTTTAACGTTGCGCGAGTATGGATTGTACAATAATATTTTGGTGTTGATTTTCCCGCATGTTTTGACTGCATTTAATTTAATAATCATGAGGACATTCTTTAAAGACTTCCCACAGGAGTTGGAGGAGGCTGCGAAGGTTGAGGGTTGCGGTTATTTCCGAGTATTTTTTCAATTGGTACTTCCATTATCCAAACCCGTATTGGCTACACTGGGTTTGTTCTATGCAGTTGTCATCTGGAACCAATTTCAGCACCCTGTGATGTTTATTCAGGATCCCGATTTATTTCCGCTTCAGCTCAAAATAAGGCAATTTATTACAAGTGAGAGTGTAATGCCGGCTTTAATGGCTGAAGAACGTCCCAACTATAATGAATATACGCTTCGGGCAACGGCTATCATATTTGCCATCACTCCAATTATCATGGTTTATCCTTTTATACAGAAATATTTTGTGAAAGGTGCCATGCTTGGTGCTGTAAAAGATTAATGTAAGGATAGAGGTTTCGTCACCCGTCTAACACAAAGGGCAAAGTCAGGTCACAGTATTTTGAATTTTGAATAAAGACTAGGAGGAAATAAAAATGAAACATTGGTGGAATGGATATCCTTGGAGGATGATCCAGACAAATTTAAGAGAAATTGATATGGAAGATATTGATGCTGTCAATTATGCGAAGGAGCTAAAAGAATTTGGCGCAACTGTGGTATTGCTTAATGCGGCAGGGATTATCGCCAGCTACGATTCGAAGCTACCATTTCAGCCACGCAGCGAATATCTACATGGTGATAGCCTGAAGAAGATAATAGAGGAATGCCATAAGGAGGGAATCCGGGTAATCGCAAGAACTGATTTTTCTAAGATTCGTTATTCGGTCTATGAACAGAATCCGGATTGGGCTTATCGTACGAGAGATGGAGAAATTGTCAACTATAACGGTTTTGTGCATACTTGTCCGAACGGCGACTATCAGCAGAAATATATGCTCGATATTCTCCAGGAAGTGCTCACAACGCATTCCTTTGACGGCTTGTTTTGCAATATGAGTGGATTTCTTGTAGTGGATTACAATTATACCTATCATGGACCTTGCCATTGTGAGAACTGCCAGCACAAATTTAAAGAGCAATACGGATTGGAACTTCCAGAAAAGGATGATCCCCGTAATCCTGTGTACAAAAAGTATATGATTTTCAAAAAGGATTGCGAGAAGGACCATACGGAGCGTCTAAGACATTTGGTGAAAGATATAAATCCAGATATTGCAATAAATGGATTGGATTATATACGAAGTGAGTCAAATACTGATAAAGGAAGGGCCAAATGGCAGTACAGTGCTTCGTCAAATTCCAGGGTAATCAGTGGACCGGAGCGTGCCCGACCTACTGATAATGCCAGTGTTGATTTCATGGGCGTCCGATACCGTCATGTTTCAGTATCGCCCGCTTTAATGGAACTTCGGCAGTGGCAGAACTTGGCGAATGCTGGCAGTCTAAGTATGTATATCATGGGCAGACTTGATAATCATAAAGACACTTCAGGCTTTGAAGGCACCAAAAAAGTGTTTCAATTCCACAAAAAACACGAAAAACTTTATAGTAACCTTGTTTCGATGGCGAAGGTTGTTGTCATGAGGAAGGCAAGGTGGCAGCAAAATGATCCCGAAGTATATGGATGGATCCGGGCACTTACAGAAAGCCATATTCCCTTCGACGAGATGTTCCTTTCGGAACTGAATGACTTAGGCCAGCTTAATGGCAAAGAGTTTGTGGTTCTAGGGGATATCAAATTTATATCAGACCAACAGGCCAAGTTGCTTGATGATTTTGCAGCAAATGGAGGAACTATCATTGCAACAGGAGAAACAGGACTCTATGATAATCAATTTGAAGCTCGTAACGGTATGGCGTTGAACTGTCTTGGGATTGAACATGTCAAAGAAATCCAGAATGACCTGATGTCTTCGATATTTGAAATCCCGGAGGCGGAGAAAGACCTGTTCCCACGATGCATTAAAACACCATTGATTGCACCGGGCACCAATCTCGTAATGGTTGAACCCAAAGAAAACGTAAAAAAATATTTACAGTTAATTCCAGAACACCCATTCGGTCCGCCCGAGATTTGCTACTATAATGAGGTTACCCAAGATCCGGGAATTCTCGTGTCGAATTATCATAAGGGACGTGGTGTCTACATTCCTTGGAAAGTCGGAACCTTCTATCGTGAGGAAGGCCACCAAAATACGCTGAACATCATGCAGGATATTCTTTTCTCACTATGTGGAATAGAGGAGATTGCTCCGGACCTAACGCCAATGGTAGAAATTAATATGGTTAAAAATAATGAAAAACAAATCATACAGTTTGTTAACAACTCTGGATGTTTCGGAAATAGTAACTTTAGTCCGGTTCCGATACACAACATCTCTCTGCGTCTGAAAGACGTGAAAGAAAGTGCACATATTGAAACTTTACGGGGCGGTAAAGTGGACTATCGATTTGAAAATGGATATTTAAATGTTAATTTGGATGTGCTAAAAGACTATGAAGCTCTAGTTCTTTCATAATTCATATAAACATATGTGCAATAATGATGAATTACGTAAAAATGAAGGGAGCCTTGTATAGCGTCTTATGACATTGACTGGAGGATAGTAATATTGATATTAGTTGTTGTCAACAGATACTTTGCTTTTTCCAGTTTCGGGTCACGAAGCTACTTCACTAGCATTTTTAGGGTAAGTACTGGTGAAACACCAAGTGAATACAGAAAAAAGAAGACTGTTATTGTGTAATTTACAATGAAACAAAAATAGAATGATACTTACTAGGGAGGTATTTCAGATGAAAATAGGATTAATTGGTTTAGGAATAATGGGTAAACCTATGGCAAAGAATATACTAAACGGGGGTTACAATGATTTAGTGGTTAATGATTTTAATAGAGCTTCAGTGGAGGAACTAGTAGAATTAGGTGCCAAAGCAGGAACCAATACAGAAATTGGTTCTACTTGTGATCTTGTAATGACAATGTTGCCAAACTCACCTCATGTGAAGTCGGTTATGCTTGGAGAAGACGGTGTTGTAAATCACATGAAAGCTGGACAGGTGTTTATTGATATGAGTTCAATTAATCCTGTGGCAAGCAAAGAGATTGCAGCTGAACTGGCTAAAAAAGGCGTAGAGATGCTGGATGCTCCTGTTTCAGGGGGAGAGCCAAAAGCCATCGATGGTTCCCTTAGCTTTATGGTGGGTGGAAAGCAGGAAGTATTTGATAACTATAAAGCGTTGTTAGAGACAATGGGTGCATCTGTCGTTCGCTGCGGAGAAATTGGTGCAGGGAATACGACGAAGTTAGCAAATCAGATCATTGTGGCATGTAATATCCAGGCTTTATCTGAAGCATTGACAATGGCACAGAAAGCAGATGTTGATCCACAGTTGGTTTTTGAGGCCATCAAAGGGGGACTGGCAGGTTCGACTGTGATGAATGCCAAGGCACCAATGATGATTTCCGGTAACGATGAACCAGGTTTTAAAATTGACCTGCACATCAAAGACTTGAACAATGCCTTGGATTGCGCTCATACTGTAGGGGCACTTGTACCTATGACTGCAGGGGTCCAAGAGATTTTACAAAACTTGCATCACAACGGTCATGGTGATAAAGATCATTCTGCCATTGCTAAATATTATGAAAATCTGACTGGTATCCGTATTGGCCGATAGTTTCTAGAATACGTTCATAAAAAATAGGACTGAATTGTCATGCTTCTTGTTTTAACTTAAGAGTAGTTAGATAAAGTTAAAGAAGAGCTATAATGAGAAGGGAACGAATTAATAGTTCCTTTCTCATTGTAAATATAAATCAAGAGTTGTATATTATGATAACAGTAAAAGTGTTGGTCCGGTTATTAAGAACTGGGATCTCTATCTTGTAGTTAGCCGTAATATTATGCTGTTTATTCTTGTCGTGCACATGGTACATACTTATAAAAAACTTTTTGATATTAAATGTAGTTTGACAATATGCCTGTCTAGCTAATTTCAGGTATCAAATAGAATTTAAAAAGAAATTAAAATGCGAATTTAATTGTATAATAATGTTGGCTAAGGTTCCCGAGAGAAAAGATTTCACGTCATGTAATATTAATTTTAGAGAATAGAAAGTGATGAAAAATGTTCGTGTTCGTATTTTTTCGTTTTCGGGGTTAGAAGTAAGACTGAAATTAGTCAGCCTAATTCCGTTTCTGTGTTGTTAAAAGGAAAGGACCGATTAAAATGAAATTTGTGCTAGCGCCAGATTCTTTTAAGGAAAGTATGAACGCGAAACGTGCTGCTCATGCAATGGAGAAAGGAATAAAGAATGTTTTTCCCAAAGCAGAGTGTGTAATTGCGCCAATGGCGGATGGTGGGGAAGGAACAGTAGAATCTCTTGTAAGTATATCGAATGGTGAAATGGTCAGTGTTGAAGTGGTTGGTCCCTTAGGGAAGAGAGTGACCGCCGTATACGGAATAATCAATGATGGGAATTCAGCTGTTATTGAAATGGCCAGTGCAAGTGGCATTGAATTAATCAAACCAGAGGAACGTAATCCATTACGAACAACAACCTATGGAACAGGTCAGCTAATTAAGGATGCTTTAGATAAAGGTGTAAGCAACTTTTTAATCGGTATTGGCGGAAGTGCTACCAATGATGGTGGAGTAGGAATGCTTCAAGCACTTGGTGTTTCCTTCAAGGATGAAAACGGCGATGAACTGCTATATGGTGGTGGAGAGTTGCATCGTTTACATTCGATCGATGTGAATGGTTTAGATGAACGGTTAAAAACTACTCAAATTGATGTAGCCTGTGATGTGACGAATCCATTAACAGGTGAAAACGGAGCTTCAGCAATTTTTGGTTCACAAAAAGGAGCAACTCCGGAAATAGTAAAGGTTTTAGATGAAAACTTAGTGCACTATTCCAAAGTGATTAAAGAGCAATTAGGAAAAGATATTACAAATATAGCCGGTGCGGGAGCTGCTGGGGGTCTCGGGGCAGGGTTACTTGCTTTTTTAAGCGCAAATTTACAAAAAGGGATAGAGCTTGTAATCGAGTACACGCGACTGGAAGACTTAATAAAAGATGCTGATTTTGTTTTCACTGGAGAAGGAAGTATAGATGGACAAACTTTATTTGGAAAGACACCATATGGAGTTGCAAACATTGCTAGGAAGCATTCGGTCCCTGTTGTTGCATTTGCAGGACGAATTGGAAGCGGAGTAGAAGGTTTATATGATAATGGTTTTACAGCAATTATTGGTATACTAAAAGAAGTATCTTCACTAGATGAGGCATTAAAGAATGGAGAAGATAATCTGGCCTTTGCTGCGCAAAATATATGTCGATTAATAAAGTTGCAAAAACATTAAAGCCTGCCCTCATGGCTAGACTAGTTGCACTGCATGTATTTTTGTCTCTTCTATTCTTTCTCAGCAGTAAAACGACATCTACCCACTTCTGATAAAGCTTCGGGGTTTGTCACAGGATGTCTCTTTCGTGTAGACGGTGGATTTGGAAGTATGATGATTTAATTTTATACTAACAACATAGAGAAGTTACTGTAAGCAGGAGTTTAAACAGTTCAATATAAATGATGAAATATTTTACTGGTCATTAAAGGATAAGCTGAAGAAGTTGTTGGAGAAACGACAGAATTTTAGATGCATTTAATTGACAACATATATGGAAATGTAATATATAAACGTACATTATTAGGACAATATAATGTACGTTTTTTATGTTGAAGTATTTCCAATAAATACCAAAGTGTTTTAAATTAGACATAAGTACGCTAGGTGTTGATGGCGTTATGATTGGGCGTGGTATTTTTACAAATCCATTTGCCTTTGAAAAGGAGCCGAAAGAGCATAGTAGTGAGGAATTTCTGGATCTCTTAAGACTACAGCTTGACCTCCATGATCACTATTCAAAGGAATTTGAACCGCGTCCATTCAAACCTCTTCATCGATTTTTTAAGATTTATGTGCGTGGGTTTCGAGGAGCAAGTGAATTAAGAAATCAAATGATGAACACAGCGTCAACAGATGAAGTGCGTACATTGCTTGATAACTTTGAGTGAATAATGTTAATACTAGTATATTATAGTTAAGATATTTACAGATGGTTGGTGTGTTTTGCACTATCCAAGTGGAGTGTGTAATCAGCTAATTCATTTAGCGTCTATTTATCCTACGAGATTTGTGAGGAATGGGCAAGCTCTTTTTTAAGAGAATTTATAAAATTGCAGCTACATTCATGTCGCAAGTATCAAGTCAAACCCACCCTCCTTTCGCGTAGCACCTACACGTATTACGCAGGTGCTAGTCGGGACGGTGGAAGCTGATGCTGTAATATTAAAAAAAGCGGCTATATTTTTTTCTTAACAGACTCTATCAGTCATTGTAAGTAAGTATTAAATGTTAATTGTGACAGAAGGGAGAGACGTATATGTAAAATTTCCCCTAATGGATTTAAACAGGAAGATTCATTAAGTAGGATACTAAAGTGATTGCGGATTTAAAAAATTTAGATTTAAATAATTTGATAGAGAGGTTTAATTATAAATCCAAATATCCACATAGCAATATGGGCACATTTTTTCAACAATAAAAATGGGTAGAAAACAATGTTTTGTGTGTTAAGCTAATATTATGTAAACGCTTTCTACAATGTTGTACTAACATTAGACTATATTAACATTTTTAAAAATTAGATATTTTTAGGTGAAAAAAGCTTATGGATTGCGTGTTTTTAGCTGGTATCTAGCTAGTAAATAATTATCATGTTATAAAAAAATGATGAAGGAGGAAATGTGAAATCAAACTTGAAAAACTATTGCTAGTAAATTTATCCCAAAAACAAATTTTCGAAAATTCAGTTTATTAACTATGGGAAATGTCTTTTATATACAACAAATGTGCGTGATTATAAAGAAGGTAACATTTTGAAGAAATAAAAAAGAAAACAGAATAAGTACAATAACAATGCCTTAAAAGTATATTATTAATAATCAGGAGGAGATAGCAATGTTAAATAATCAATTGGTTCCGCAAGCAAAAAAACTTATTATTTTCTGTGTGTTTACTCTACTTCTATGTATAAATGTAGCCTGTTCAAGCTCAACAGATAGTGAGGTTGTAAATGAAAGTGGAGAAGATGCGCCAAAAGAGATTAGTATTATGGCAAACTTCCATACAGCCCAAGTCGCTTCGGATGGTGCTATTATTGAGAAATTAGAGGAAATGACGAATACAAAGTTGGATATTACTTGGGTAATGGATGAAATCTATGATGAGAAAATGAACTCAGTAGTTGCAACCAATGAGTTTCCACAAGCAATGTTTGTAAAAAATAGTGAATCGTTTATACAGATGAAAGATACCATTAATGAGGAGCAGTATTGGGAAATAGGTCAATTTTTGGATGACTATGAATACTTAAGCAATTTTAATCCTGATGTGTTAAAAAACACAGCTGTAAATGGTAAAATTTATTCCATTTACTCTGGTAGACCATCATCACGTTGGGGACTAGAATATCGTAAGGATTGGGCAGATAATCTTGGTTTAAGTGCTCCAACAACCACAGATGAACTGTATGAAATGTTTAAAGCGTTTACAGAGCAAGATCCAGATGGAAATGGTAAAGACGATACGATAGGAGTAGCTGTTAGTTCTGACTTAGTTTATGGTGGTTTTAAGTTTGTGAGCTCCTATTTTGGCACCCCGAACAACTGGGGTGAGAAGGATGGTAAATTACTACCAGAATTTATGTTTCCTAGCTACATTGATACAATGGATTTCTTTAAAAGATTAAGAGATGAAGGACTTGTTAATCTAGACTTCCCTGTTACTAGTCAAAAAGATCAGAACGCTATGTTATTAAATGGTAAGGCGGGTTCAGTCGTGGGTTGTATTTGCAGTGCCGGCGGGTTCCAAGATCAATTACAACAATCAAATCCTGATGGAAAGCTAGATGTACAAAATCGTATCGCAGGACCTCATGGTGAACCTGGTACATGGTCTAACTCTGGGTACGGAACAGTAGTCTTATTCCCAAAAGCCTCAAATAAGACAGAGGAAGATCTTAGAGAAGTGTTAGCCTTTTTTAATGAACTAATGAAGCCCGAAGTTTATAATATGTTAACATTTGGTATTGAAGGTGAGCACTATGAAGTTGTTGATGGTAGAGCGAAAGGACTAACGGATAAGGAAGCTCAAGATTCGTTTCAAGAGAGTGTTCGTCCATTGTTAGGTTTAGTTATTGGTGATGAAACAACGGTGGATGCCTTACAGGCTTATCCTAAAAATGAATTGTATGAAAAACAATATAATCAAATGTTAGATAATAATAATATTTTAATTAATGATCCAACAGCTCCATTAGATTCAAAAACTTACGGGGAAAAAGGGTCATACCTTCAACAAATTATTGATGATGCGACTGTCCTTTATATGATAGGTGATATTGATGAAGAGGGTTTCAAAGATGCAATAGGTAACTGGGAGGAACAAGGCGGGGAGCAAATTATTACAGAATATAACGAAGGATACCAGAATCTACAGTAAGGACAATGATAAAGAGTTTCTATTTTAAGAGTCTATTCAAAAAGGGGTGGTTTTGCTCTTTTTGAACAAGAACTATAAATCAAAATAATGAACGTACCATAGGGAAATGATTGAGGGGGTCTAGTTTATGAAATGTTATTCGATAGAAGAAGCCACAGTAGTCGTGGACCAAATTTTTACTGGATTTAATGGAGAAATAGTTGAGGGAAAGCCAACATTTGAGTTCATTCAAAATGCAGTAGATAGTGTAGAGCCGACTGCGAATCAACCGTGTATTATCTATATTAAAAAAGGGATATATCATGAAAAAGTGGAAATAAACAAACCAGGTATCACTTTAATTGGAGAAAATCGAGATGAAACAATACTTATATATAATGTAGCAAGTGGCAGTAAGAAAGCCGATGGAAGCACATATGGGACTTTTGGCAGCGCTAGTATAACAGTTCATGAAGAGGATTTTACAGCTTTTAATGTAACGTTTGAAAATGCTTTTGATTATTTTTTAGAAACAAATAAGGAAGAAGATGATTCAACAAAAATTAGAAATGTGCAGGCAGTTGCTTTTTCTACAGCAAGTAACAGTACCCGGACACGGCTAACAAATTGTAGGTTTCGTAGTTTTCAAGATACATTATTAACCAATGTGGGGACCCATTACTTTGATGAATGTGTTATTGAAGGAGCAGTTGATTTTATTTTTGGTGGAGGCCAAGCTGTCTTTGATAATTGTAAAATTATCTCATTGGATAGGAAAAGCGAGACAAATAATGGTTATATAACAGCTGCAAGCACGTTAATTACACAACCATATGGCTTTTTATTTGAGAATTGTATGTTGGTAAAAGAAACGGAAGAGATGGCTGATCATTCGGTTTATCTGGGAAGACCTTGGCATCCAGGTGGAAACCCAGAAGCACAAGGCAGTGTACTATTTAAAAATTGTGACATGGGTTCCCATATTAAACAGGACGGATGGACACAGATGGCCGGTTTTTCTCCAATGGATGCAAGATTATATGAGTATGGAAGTAAAGGCCCAGGCGCTTTGTCAAGTGATAGTAGGAGGATACTATCTGAAAATGAAGTGGCAGATTATTCAAAAGAACGCGTATTAAAATGTTAATTAATTGGTCAATGACTTTATGAAAATTAGGGTAATTACATGTTTTTCCGGCTTTTAATTAACGGGATAAAATCTGTTTTTTACAAACGAGGAAGTGTTTAAATGCAAAATATTAATGATGAATTGCTTATTCATGAAACAGTGCCTACATTTATAATTCAGTATAAAACAAGCGAGATTACTGCATCAAACTTCCATTTTCATTCAGGTTATGAGATCGTGTGGTTAAAGCAAGGGGAAGCAAAATATATTTTTGAGGATAAAGTATATCATTTAACAAAACACCATGTATTATTATTTAAAAGTACTGAGTTTCATAAAGTTAGTTTAAGTGCTAACTCTGTTTATGAACGAGTCGTAATTATGTTCACTGATGAATTTGTTTCATTCGATCATCCGATATTAACAAAATTCAAACAATTTTTAGATGATCTACCTTCGCCACATTACGTTCTGCAATTATTTACATGGAAAGCCGAACAATTCGAGCATATTGTCGATCATTTATTACGAGAACAGGAAAATAATCAATGGGAACAGAAGAGTGCATTGGAATTATACTTTCTTGAATTACTTCTATATTTAGGGAGAGAAATTCAACTGTCCTATGACCCAAAGTCTCATTTATCCACCTTTCATGCCTCAAAAGATATTGGTGTGCATGAGCGTATTTTAAAAGAAATCAATGTTATTTGGGATACTGATTGGTGCTTAGAAAATCTAGCAAGTCGACTACATTTCAATAAATATTACTTATGCCACTTTTTTAAAAAAGAATTTGGAATTACCATTTATCAGTATATACAACAAAGAAGAATATATGAGGCAAAGAAAATGTTAATTAATACGAATATGCCCATTCATAAATTAGCTAAAAAAGTAGGCTTCACTTCAGATTCTAGCTTTATTCGAAGTTTCAAAAATCATGTTCGCATGACGCCGAAGAAATACAGACAAACAACAAATATTCCCTCACTAGAGTTTTAATTAAAATACAGAGTGTTGTATATTACTGAAACAGTACTTGAATATTCGATTAAAATGTAGATATTTGAGTAAAGGATAGAAAGACTATCAAACCCAAGAGATTTGACATTGCTCCTCTGTGGGCATGACTTAGAAGTCATTTAACAAGGGAGGTATGCTTCTAAGTCTTGCCAGCCCCTCCATATAAAATCTCTTAAAAATTATCATTTACTCACTCGAAAATGTGATGAGCTCAATTTCTTTTCTTATAGATTTCCTCCTTTTTTAGGAGAGGACCAGTTTTGTGCTCACAGCCAAGAGAAAGCCTCGGCTCTTAATTTGAAAAAAGATTTCCCTCAACGAACGAACCCCTAACTAACTTTCTCTGCAGAGGCAACCATAGTTTGCAATGAGGCAATTGTTAACTCATATCTCAAGTTTAATCCGGATGGTTTCCCATAGGCGAATAATGGGCAGAATAGGCCAGCTGACGGCTGTTCCCGGTACACATAAAGGATCACCCAAATTATTTAAATTGGAATAAAGGCTATTATGAAGGAATACAGGACCGTCAATTTCATCGACTTTTCAACTCTTATAAAAAGGAAATATAGGCATTGAAAGCATATATGACATTGATGACATTAATAAAATTAAGTAATCATTAAACCCCAATACTTCTAGAGTGGGCCTGTCAGAAGAGGTTAACTTATTCCTCTGTTCCAAATATCCAATCCATTAAAACAATTCTTAAAGAAAGGCTTTATTTATGCCTAAGGTGGCTCAAAAACGTGTATTAGACTGCCTCTAAAACATGGCACAAGTGGCTATATTCAGTTTCAACAAACGCTGTATTCTTGTATTTACAGTCTTAAAAAATTAGGTTATCCTGAATTATTGATTTCTTGCAGATTAGAAGGGATGTATGAGAAATTGTTTATTTGTAATATGTTTTCATTAAAGGTTACGCAATAATGTCCTTTACCTTTTTCTGGTTTTTATATGTAAGACTAACGCCTTCTTTTTTTGTGTCTTCATTATCAAAGGGAGAATCATAAATATCTAAAGGGTAACCAAATTCTTCATTTGAAGGGTTTGGTATGTAGAAGGAGTTTCAATCTCCTGAAGAATACTAATACTTTCCTCACCGCAAATGGGAAACAAAAAAATCTGTCAATCACGACTGATTGTTCTTTTTGTCACGTGATAGAACTTGCCAGATTGGATGAACACTTCCAAGAACTTACAGGACTTTTTCCAGCATACATAGATAAAATGATGGGAGTCACCTGTTCACTAAAGTCATCAACATTAAAAACTGACATGGATCTTACACGCTTCCCTTCCGATAAATTCGCAACAACCCATTTAATTTTAAATCTTGAACCTCTAACTTATAACATGCACAGAGAGATAAAATGGATATTTCGTCGGTCCGTACAGAAAAATAGTAAAGAAAGTCAAAAAATTGACCGTTGCAACGGTCAATTATCAGGGAAGCGCTTTCTTAAAACTAAGTTAATATAGAAATAGCTAGGAGGGATGTTGTGATTTCTAAAGACAATCGTGAACAAAAGCTGCTACAGTTTCTTTCAAAAAATCAAGATTATGTTACTTCAAAGGATTTAGCAGATGTACTTCATACTTCTAAAAAAACAGTATACCGTTTAATAAAAGAAATTAACGATAAGTGCGCGGATGATTCACTGATTGTATCTGAAAAAGGACGGGGTTACAAACTACTTTACGAAGAATTTATTAACTATCAAATAAGCAATAAGAATTACAAAGAAGACCATTTTTCTCCTAATGAAAGACGTAAACGAATTATGGAGGAATTATTGTTATCTTCGCCTAAACCTATAAAAATCCACCACTTATTCAGTGCCTATTATGTGGGAGATTCCGTTGTTTTTAATGACGGACAGATCATGAGCGAAGAACTTAAAAAGTACAATTTAGTTCTGGAGAGAAAAAACAGGACGCTGGCTATCATAGGGGAAGAAGTTAATATTAGGAAGGCAATCAAGGACATTATTGAAATATTTAATATTATTGATATCGATGATTTAAAAACAAATCAGGAGCTTAAATTCAGTAAGTATGACGTTTTGTTTATGTTGGATCAATTAAGAAATATAGAAAAAGATTTGAATATAACGATACCTTATCCATACAACGTAAATATCTTTTCTCACCTGTATATATTACTAAATCGCTCGAGAAAAAGTTCAGCTTTTATATATACAGATAAAGAGTCTAGTGAAGAGACGGAGAAAATGAAAAAAGACTTTAATTTATATCAGGTGGCTAAATCTACCGTATATAACATGGAGAAATATTTGAATAATGCATTACCGGAAATTGAGATTTATTTCCTTTATCAATATTTAGTGTCATCGAGGATGCAAGGAACTCTTGTTACAACATCGAACTTATCTTCAAGAGTAATCCAGGTAACTAAATTATACATTGATGAAATGAGTACGAGAATAGGTTTAGATATGGACAATCAACCAATCTTCGTTGATTTGGCAAATCATATTAAACCAATGCTTAATAGATTAGAACATAAAATTAGAGTTAAAAATAGCTTGTTAAGTCAAATTAAGGTGACTTATGAAGAGATATTTACCAGCGTCACAAACGTATCTGAGTTTATAAGTGAAAAATTTAATTTACCAGCAATAAATGACGATGAAAATGGATTTATTACCCTCTACTTTGCAAAAATGATCGAAACGAGCGAGCATCAGCGTCCTATAAAAACACTTATCATGTGTACAACAGGGATTGGAACTTCAGAACTTTTAAAAGCAAAGGCATCAAAAAAGTTTCCAGAGTTGGAAATTGTGGACGTAGTAGCATCACGAAATATGCAGATGTTTAAAGAAAAATACTCAGATATTGAATTAATCCTGAGCACTGTTCACATCGAAGACAATATACCGTTTCTAATAGTGAGTGCGATGTTTACCATTGAAGATCAGAAGAGACTTCAGAGAAAGATAGAGGAGATTTATCATGAACGGTAATTCTTTTTTTCAAATTTATTTTGACTGCGATTTAAAATCAAAAGATCAAGTATATGACTTTATTTCGGAAATCGCAGGTCAACATAGTTCTTCTCAACAAAAACTGGCAATTTTTCATCAATTTAAAGAACGGGAAAAAGCCGGAAGCCCTCAGATAGAGGAACATGTTTTGTTACCTCATATTGAAAGTGAGCACATAATAGAAAGCCAAATCTTATTCTTCAGGTTAGCAAAGCCTATATGTTGGGACGACACTATAGAAGATATTCGACTGATTATTACTATTCTATTGAAGAAGGATGAAGAAGAAGCAATAAAGAAAAAAATCACTTTATTTACCAAGTCTTTAGCCAATGAAGGTTATTTAGACCGATTATTAAATATAGAAGAAAAATCAGTCTTTCACAAAGAAATAATCACATTTAGGGAGGAATCACGATGAAAATAGTTGGTGTTGCAGCATGTACAGTAGGAATCGCACATACGTACATTGCACAAGAAAAGTTGGAAAACGCAGGAAAGAAAGCAGGGCATGAGATTTCCATAGAGACACAAGGGACGATCGGGACAGAGAATAAATTAACTCCTCAGCAAATCCAGGAAGCCGACATTATTATCCTGGCAGCGGACGTAAAAATATCAGGACGAGATCGGTTTGAAGGAAAGCGTATCATTCAAGTGGCGACAGAAATTGCTGTGAAGTCACCTAATAAGCTGATTGAAAAAGCAGAAGAAGTAGTGAAGCAGAAACAATAAAAATCTATCCAATTCGAGGTGTAATAATGGAAATAAGCGGGATTTTGAATGAACACACAATCAAAACAAATATGAACGCCAAAAGTAAAGATGAAGCTTTGATCGAGCTAGCGAATTTACTTCTGGAAAACGAGTATATCACCGATATTGAACGTTTTATGAAAGATATTTATGCTAGGGAAGAAATAGGACAAACAGGAATTGGAAATTACATTGCTATTCCACACGGTAAAAGTGATTTTGTGAAAAAACTAGGAGTTGCGATAGGGATCAATAAGAGCGAAATCCCATGGGAAACCATGGATGGGAACGGAGTTAAAGGAATTATTCTATTTGCTGTGGGTAATGACAACGAAGGAGCACAAAATCACCTGAAATTATTATCATTATTTGCAAGAAAGCTAGGTAATGATGAAGTAATTGAAAAATTGTTACAGTCAGAAAAAACAGAAGATGTAAAAGAAGCTTTTGCTAATTAACAGTTGTGCAAAGGTGCATTAAATAATATAGCGAAGCTACAGCATAAGACGCTGAGAGCTTAAACCTCTATTTTTTTAATGATTGAAAGTTATGAAAATTAACATAAAATTGCATAGCATCACAAAGAACAATAAATGAATGAACAGCAGAACAGATAGCTTGTTCATTCAACAAATATAAGCCTTATAGGGGGATGGAAGATGGATAAACTTAAGGAATTAAACATTAAAGGACATTTATTGACGGCTATTTCATTTTTAATTCCAATTGTTTGCGGAGCCGGTTTTTTAATAGCCATTGGCATGGGATTCGGTGGTACTTTCCAGGATCAATTAATACAAGGTGAATTTTCCATTTGGGATACTTTAGCTACAATGGGAGGTGCTGGTCTAGGGTTACTGCCTGTCGTTATAGCTACAGGGATTTCTTACTCTATTGCAGAAAAACCAGGAATAGCTCCAGGTTTTATTATCGGCTTAACTGCTAATGCAATTGGTGCTGGCTTCATTGGTGGTATTTTGGGAGGTTTCTTAGCAGGTTACCTTGCAATAGCTATTCTAAAACACATTAAAGTCCCTAAGTGGGCTAAAGGACTAATGCCAACATTAATCATTCCATTCTTTACTTCCATTATTGGTGGTTTAATCATGGTTTACGTAATTGGTTTACCAATAGCTGCTTTTACATCATTATTAACAAATGCGTTAGACAGTTTGGGGTCTTCTTCCTTGTTAATGTTTGGTGGAGTTGTCGGTATATTGAGTGGAGTTGACTATGGTGGACCTATTAACAAAACAGTGTTTGCCTTTGTATTGACAATGCAGGCAGAAGGTGTCAATGGACCAATTACAGCCTTACAGTTAGTAAATACAGCAACACCAATTGGCTTTGGGTTAGCTTACTTTATAGCAAAGTTGTTCAGAAAAAATATCTATACGCCAATAGAAACGGAAGCGTTGAAATCGGCAGTACCGATGGGCTTTATTAATATTGTTGAAGGTGTAATTCCAATTGTTATGAATAATATTGTTCGTTGTGTGATTGCAACCGCAATTGGTGGAGCTGCCGGTGGAGCTGTATCTATGTCGTTGGGTGCAGATGCAACTGTACCGTTTGGTGGCGTATTAATGTTACCTACTATGACCAATCCATGGTCAGGGGTTGCAGCACTATTGGTGAATATTCTTGTAACAGGATTAACCTTGGCTTTAATTATGAAAAATAAGACACAAGAGCAAATCAACTTACAAACAGAAGTTGAAGAAGATGATATTGATGTGAATGATATTAAAATTTTGTAATACAAAGGCGAGATTTATGAAATTTTTCTTAGTTACAGCAAATATAGAAGAGACGAAATTACTGCTTAAGAGCTGGTTGACGGGGTGATGACAAGACTACGGCCAAGCAAGCTCACTCACGTCAAGCGTTCGTCTGTAACGTAAATCGAACAACAAGGGATATTATTAAAAAAACATTCGTTTATTATTAGAAAGTTGAATTATAAAATTGATTTAAGTAAAAGGAGGACAATTAATTATGAAAAAAGTAGAATTTTCACCATCCCTGATGACAATGGACTTAGATAAATTCAAAGAACAAATTACTTTTTTAAACAATCACGTAGATTCTTATCATATCGATATTATGGATGGGCATTATGTTCCCAATATTACATTATCCCCCTGGTTTATCGAAGAAGTTAGAAAAATAAGTGACTTGCCTATTTCTGCTCATCTTATGGTAACGGATCCAAGCTTCTGGGTTCAGAAACTAGTTGATATTAAATGCGAATGGATTTGCATGCATGCAGAAGTACTTGATGGTCTAGCTTTTCGATTGATTGATCAAATACATGACGCCGGATTAAAAGCAGGAGTCGTTTTAAATCCTGAAACTCCTATTGAGACGATTTTCCCTTATATTGAATTAGTCGATAAAATTACAGTAATGACAATTGATCCAGGGTTTGCTGGGCAACGTTTTATCGAGGGCACTCTAGATAAAATTGTGGATTTAAGAAAATTACGAGAAGAAAAGAATTATCAATACGTCATTGAAATGGACGGATCATCTAACCGCAAATCATTTAAAAGAATTGATGAAGCCGGTCCTGATATTTATATCGTAGGTCGTAGCGGTTTATTTGGATTAGATGAAGATATCGAAAAATCATGGGAAATCATGACGAAAGATTATGAGGAAATCACTGGAAAAGTATTAATATAAAAAATTTTAGAGGCTTTATAACAATCTGTATCACAGATTGTTTGAAAGCCTCTATTCTTGGAGGGAAATATATGTTTGATAAAATTGATCAACTTGGTGTAGATACGTTACGTACATTAAGTATTGATGCTATACAAAATGCAAATTCCGGGCATCCGGGTCTACCAATGGGAGCTGCTCCAATGGCGTATGCATTATGGACAAAGTACCTAAAAATTAATCCAGCAACTTCACGTAACTGGATAGATCGCGACCGTTTTGTGTTATCAGCAGGTCATGGTTCTGCATTGCTATATAGCATGCTTTATTGTGCAGGCTACCAAGTAACATTAGATGACTTAAAAAGCTTTCGTCAATGGGAAAGCAAAACTCCTGGACATCCAGAAGTGGGCCATACAGATGGTGTAGAAGCAACTACTGGGCCTTTAGGACAAGGAATCGCTATGTCTGTAGGAATGGCTATGGCAGAAGCGCATTTAGCCGCAACTTATAATCGTGAACAATATAACGTTGTTGATCATTACACATACGCACTATGCGGAGATGGAGATTTAATGGAAGGGGTTTCACAAGAAGCTGCTTCATTAGCAGGACACTTAAAACTAGGCAAATTGGTTGTTTTATATGATTCAAATGATATTTCATTAGATGGACCTACTTCCAAAGCCTTTACCGAAAATGTTGGACTACGATTTGAAGCGAGTGGTTGGCAGCATATCTTAGTGAAGGACGGCACGGATTTAGAGGCGATTTCAAAAGCGATAGAAGAAGCTCAATCAGAAACAGATAAACCAACATTGATTGAAGTAAAAACAGTCATTGGGTTTGGTGCACCAAATGCTGGGACATCCTCTGTTCATGGCGCCCCATTAGGTGCAGAAGGCATTGAATCTGCTAAAAAAGCTTATGGTTGGGATTACCCAGCTTTTACTGTTCCGGAAGAAGCTGACGCTCGTTTTAAAGAATCTATTCAAGATCGTGGTCAAGCCGCTGAAGAAGCTTGGAATCAAAAGTTTGACGCTTATGCAAAAGCATATCCTGAATTAGCTAAGCAATTCAAACAAGCATTTGCTGGGAAATTACCAGAAGGTTGGGACAGTGAGCTACCAACTTATGAAGTAGGTGAAAGCCAAGCAAGCCGTGTTTCAAGTAAAGATATGATTCAAGCTTTATCAAAAGCTGTACCAAGTTTATGGGGCGGTTCTGCCGATTTATCTGTCTCCAACAATACCATGGTTGCCGATGAAAAAGATTTCCAACCTGGTCAATACGAAGGTCGCAACATTTGGTTTGGTGTTCGTGAATTTGCGATGGCTTGTGCAATGAATGGGATCCAACTACATGGCGGTACACATATTTATGGCGGAACGTTCTTTGTTTTTGTAGATTACCTACGACCAGCCCTTCGTTTATCCGCAATTCTACGCACCCCTGTAACGTATGTCTTAACACACGATTCAGTAGCAGTTGGAGAAGATGGGCCAACACACGAACCAATTGAACAATTATCTAGCTTGCGTGCTATGCCAAATGTTCATGTTATTCGTCCAGCTGACGGAAATGAAACTCGCGCAGCGTGGAGAATTGCGATGACTTCAACAGAGACACCCACAGTTTTGGTGTTAAGTCGTCAAAATCTACCTGTCATTGAAGGAACAAAAGAAAATGCGAATGAAAATGTAGCTAAAGGAGGCTATGTTATCTCACCACAGAAAGGTGAAATGCCAGAAGGTATCTTGATTGCGACTGGTTCAGAAGTAAGCTTAGCAATCGGTGCTCAAAAAGCTATAGCAGAAGAAGGTGTCGATGTATCGGTTGTTTCCTTACCAAGTTTTGATTTGTTTGAAGCACAATCATTGGAATATAAAGAATCTGTATTACCGAAAGAAGTGAAAAAGCGAATTTCAATAGAAATGGGATCCAAGTTTGGTTGGGAAGAATATGTTGGTGATCAAGGCACTTCATTGTCTATTAATAGATTTGGTGCTAGTGCTCCAGGAAATAGAATTGTTAGTGAATTTGGTTTTACAATTAAGGCTATTCAAGATGCTTTTAAAAACTTGTAGTATTGATTTTGCTATATATCTACGTTTCAAGGCTCTTTTCACTTCGGTGGAAAGGGTCTTTTTTATGCTTTGGACAAATGTATTGTGAGTATTTCGGACAGATTGAGCATTTAAAAAAGTAAGAATTCAATTTAGAAATTTATAATTAATAAGTACTCATTTCCGTTGATTGTCAAAGGTTTTTAGAGCTTTCTTAATTAGACACCATGTATTGTACATGATAAAATTTTTAAATAGATGTGGTATGCAAGGTTTATAGGATGAATATTCTAGTAATCTATTAAGTTCGTTAAGAAGTATTTGAAATAAATTATTGATAAAAAGTAAGCGTATTCAATTTAAGCTATAAAACAAAATAAGTTGGAGTGATACAAATGGCAAAAAAGCTATACCATGGAGCAGCATATTATCCTGAGCTTTGGAATGAAAAGGTGATTGAAGAGGATATTCTGCTCATGAAGGAAGCAGGTATTAACGTAGCGCGAATGGGGGAGTTCGCTTGGCATACGATGGAGCAGGAAGAAGGAAATATCGACATACGTTTTTTTGTAGATATTGTTCATAAGCTACATGAAAACGGGATCGAGACGGTGATGTGTACGCCGACGCCAACTCCTCCTATCTGGTTCACTCATAACCACCCTGAGCGGATGTATGTCAGTCAGAATCATACTGTCATGGGACATGGTTCGCGTCAGCATGCTTGTACGAATCATCCGTACTTTCGAAAGAAAGCAAATGAGATTACAGAACATATTGCCAAAGCAGTTGGTTCATTGCCAGGAGTGATTGGTTGGCAAATTGATAACGAATTTAAATGTCATGTGAGTGAATGTATGTGTGAGCAATGTCGTACTTTATGGCACCAATGGTTAGAGGAGCGCTACGAAACGATTGAACAGCTAAATGAGGCGTGGGGAACGAAGATTTGGAGTCAATATTACTATTCGTTTGATCAAGTGCCACAGCCTGGTCCTGCTCCATTTTTGCATAATTCTTCATTAAGTACGATGTATCGCCAGTTTTCAATGGAAAAGATAGCGGAGTTTTCTGATAGTCAGGCCGAAATTATTCGGCAATATTCAGACGCACCAATTACGCATAATAGTAATGTTCCATTTTCAGTTGATAATGAACGTTTATTTGAAAATCTAGACTTTGCTTCGTTTGATACATATGCATCACAGGAGAATAAAGCATCCTATTTAATGAATTGTGATCTGTGGCGTAACTTTAAAAAAGGTAGAGACTTTTGGATTATGGAAACGAGCACGTCACATGCTGCTTCGCTTGAGAGCTATGCAAGTCCACATGCAAATGGTTATTTACGAGCAGAGGCGATTGCTTCGTATGCTCTAGGTGGAGAAGCTTTTTGTTATTGGTTATGGAGACAGCAACGAGCAGGCTGTGAGCAACCACATGGTTCGGTAATTAGTGCTTGGGGGAAGCCAACGGTCGGTTTTCAAAGTGTCTTAGATGTGGAAGAGATGAGAAAGAAAGTGGAGCCATTTATGGTTGCAACAAAGCCCCAGCAAGCGGACATCGCGATAACGTATTCGGATCAAGCAAAGGCTTTCTTTCAAACGGAACCTCACCAGCAAATGGATTTCAGGTCATTAGTGACTAATTTTTATAACCATTTTGTCTCATTAGGGGTTCATCGTGATTTGATTCCGGAAAAGGAAAGCTTACAAGACTATAAGCTATTATTTACACCATTCTTGCCGTATATTTCAGATGAATATCGAAAGCGGGCTGTTGATTTTGTGAAAAGTGGTGGTACATGGATCGTTGGGCCTCTGAGTGGCGGACGAACGAAAGAGCATACGATTCATACAAATGCCGCACTCGGAGAGCTTGAAGAAATCGCCGGGATCGAAGCGTTGTACACATATCCGATGGATGGAACCGGCTCAGTCGGTCATGCATTTGGTGAAAAAGCACCGTTAGTGTTATGGAGTACGGTGTTTGAATATGATGAGCAAACGGCTGTCGGTACGATTGCAGGAGGCAACTCAGATGGAAAGGCCTTCATAACAGAATCGAAAGTTGGAAAAGGGAAAATAGTTCACATCGGTTCTTTACCTGTGGAGGAAGATGGGGATTCCTTATTAATGAAACTCATAGATCATTATGCAACAGAAGCAGGAGTAAGTGTGCGAACGGATGTGACGAATGGAACGATTGTCGCACCGCGAATCGATGATGAAGGCAAGCAATCGTGGGTGATTGTCAATATGGATGGAGAAGGTGGAAGTGTGACCATTCCAGAAAAAGCGATGGATCGTTTAACAGAAGAGATGATTTCAGCGGGACGATTAGAGATTGGACCCTACGAATATCGAATAATTTCTTTTTAAAATAAAGGATAAGGAACGATGGAGTAAAATTAAGTCATATAGAAAATTGATTAACTAATGACAAATTTAACGTTGATGCAGGACGATAGAGAGGAGTTTTTCTAAACTTTTACTGATTAGTGTCGATGATAAGAGCTGGAAAGTCAAGGTTACATTTGAAGGTGGAATGCAACGTTCGAAAGAAATAAGTGAATAGTTGGAGAAAGCCCTGTGAACTATGTGAAATAAAGAACGATAAGTATTGCGAAGGCAACTTATCGTTCTAAAAGAAAAACTAATCTCAAGGCTGACAGTCAAGAGGTCAGCGGTTCTAGCCCGCTATGCTCAATCATACATAACGCTATCAACGACGCGGTTCTTCGTCTTTACGAGGAATGGTGTCGTTATTTATTTTAGGCTTTGTGCACATTTAGTCTGCTAAAGTATTAGTATTTACTGAAGTATGTTTCTTCAAATTTACTTGCAGCTTTGTCTTGCATGTCCGCATTGACATGAGAGCCCTCATGAAGTAAAGAAAGAATATGTACCGCGCCTTCTTTTCGAAGCCCAGCAGACTAGAGAAGCAAAAAAGAACCCGAAAAAAGAAGGGAGTGGTTCTGACCAGCCACACTCTTAACAAAAACACATATAACACTATTATTATTAATGTGCCACGTGAAGAACTATCGGAGTAAGTGGTGTATAGTATGTATTCGTTACGTTGAGAAATTGGGATCTTATGAAGAACACGGAAATGAAATTTTTGGAATAAATAATCAAGAAAATGAAAATAGAACGATTTGAATGTTATTTATATAGCACTTTAATTACCATACTAATAAGTCACACCTTGGCATTTCAAGCTAGAAACTATTTATACCAAAAGAAACAAATTGAGCTAAGCGAATATATAGGAATTAGCATCATGCAAGAATAATAACCGTCAAAGAAACCACTTGGCGCTTTCATTCTAGCACCTTAATTTTGGCTAATCTCTAGAATTTCTCGATAGCCTGGGTAAGCAGCTATTTGGCTTCTAACTTTTTTTAATTAAAAAACGCTTACATTAGTTACATAAACTTTTATTATTCTACGGAACTATTAAAATACAGAGGAGAGAAAGTCATTAAGTATGGAACATCGAAGAAAATGAAAACGCTAACTTATAAAGATAAATCTTGATCTAGCAGTGGAACAAATTAATAATGCCTTTCAGACTGGTTCCCAAGGATCGATGAAGAGTATTATAGAGTTCTGTAATGAGCAGCTTGTGTCAGTAGATTTTAATACAAACAAGTTCGTCCATTATTGATGGATTATCTACACTCGTTATTGGAACCCGTAAGGTAAAGGTTCTTGCCTGGTATGATAATGAGTGGGTCTACTCCTGCCGCGTAGTAGACCTCGTAAAGCTAGTAGCAGATCAGTTTGCTAGCCAAAAAAATGTGAAACATATTTCAAGAGATGATCCCCTAACAAAACTATTTATATGAATTAAGAGGATTTTTTATTAAAAAGACAAAGGATGGTATGTATATGAGTAATGTGAAGGCCCAAGTTGAATTACATGATTTACTAAATGGAAGCAATGCACAGGTTCAATTAAGTGTTTCGCAGCTAGTAGAAAAAGTAATAATGAGAAAAGAAGGAAAATTAACTTCTACTGGTGCTGTTTCAGTTTCAACAGGTAAATACACAGGTCGTTCTCCTAAAGATAAATTCATTGTGAAAGAAGCATCCACTGCTGACAAAATTGATTGGGGTACTGTAAACCAACCGATTTCCCAACAGCATTTTGATAATCTGTACATAAAGGTACTAGAATACTTGAAAGAAAAAGAAGAAATCTTTGTATTTAAAGGCTTTGCTGGAGCGGATCACAGCCACCGCCTTCCAATTCAAGTTATAAATGAATACGCTTGGCATAACTTGTTTGCACATCAATTGTTTATTCGTCCGACAGTGATTGATTCCGCTAAACTAGATGATCAATTTACAATCGTATCTGCTCCGACATTTAAAGCAAATCCAATTATTGACGGTACAAATTCTGAAACGTTCATCATCGTTTCTTTTGAAAAGCGTGTTATACTAATCGGCGGTACTGAGTATGCAGGTGAAATGAAAAAATCGATTTTCTCTATTATGAACTACTTGTTGCCAGAACAAGACATTCTACCTATGCACTGTTCTGCAAACGTGTCTAAAGAAGGCGATGTGGCGTTGTTCTTCGGCTTATCGGGTACAGGAAAGACAACGCTATCTGCAGATCCAAACCGCAAGTTAATCGGTGATGACGAGCATGGCTGGTCTGATAACCGTGTGTTTAATATTGAAGGCGGCTGCTACGCAAAATGCGTAAACCTATCTCGCGAGAAGGAACCTCAAATCTTTGATGCGATTACATTCGGTTCTGTACTAGAAAATGTTATGATTGACGAAAATACTGGTCTTACAAATTACAACGATGTATCTCTAACAGAAAATACACGTGCAGCCTATCCAATTGACGCAATCGATAATATCATACTACCAAGTGTTGCCGGACACCCAAATACAATTGTGTTCTTAACAGCTGATGCATTCGGCGTTTTACCCCCAATCAGCAAGTTATCCAAAGAACAAGCCATGTACCATTTCTTAAGCGGTTACACGAGTAAGTTAGCTGGAACAGAGCGGGGGATTACATCTCCGCAAGTAACGTTTTCTACATGCTTCGGTTCTCCATTCTTACCGCTTAACGCATCTCGTTATGCAGAAATGCTGGGAGAAAAAATTGAAAAGCACAATGCAAAAGTATTCTTAGTGAACACAGGCTGGACTGGCGGCGAATACGGCGAAGGGCAACGTATGAATCTTTCCTACACGCGCGCAATGGTGAAAGCAGCCCTTAATGGCGAATTAGACAACGTGGAAACCGGAAAGGATGACATCTTCGGTCTGGAAATTCCGCTCCGTGTTCCAGGTGTTCCCGATGGCGTATTAGTGCCAGAAAAAACCTGGACTGACAAAGAAGCTTATAATGCAAAAGCATTAGATCTTGCCAGCAAGTTCAAAGAAAACTTCAAAAAGTTCACAAGCGTATCTGGAGAGATTGTTGAGCTAGGCGGACCTTTAGTATAACGAAAAAGCGGAGCCAACTTTTCAGCTCTCAAGGAGAGAAAACGATTCTGGTGTAAAAATCATTTGATAGAGACATAAAACCTAAATGATTACCTGTATCCGTTTTTTTTTTTGGAATGCCACATCGCTAAATGTGAGTAAAAATCAAGCTGATCGGGTGGGGAATATCTTCTGCAAAAATATACGAGTGAACCTATTGAATATCAATGATGCCTCTATTATTTTCGATGTTGACCCCCCTATAGACTATGAACAAGCTATTATAAATAGCGGCTACTAACAAGCAAGAAAATTAGGTGCTTGCAAGTATTACTTCAACAATGAGGTAGTACTTTTTTATCGCATGAAAATTGGTGATCCAACATAACTGATATGTTCTCTAACAAAAAAATAGCCAATGCTTTCAATAGGAGAACTGTGAGGAAATGAGGGATTATTATCTGGGAAAAAAGACACATTAAATAGAGGTTAAATAGAACTTAAAGACCTAAAAGAATAATATGAACTTTTTATTGTCGTTATTATGAAAGCGCAGATAATAAATTTACACATACTGAAACAAATGTAGCCACATGGTGGATTACAGAAGCTATTCCTATTCCAGCAACGTCACTCTTGCCAATAATTTTGTTGCCAATAACGGGAGCATTAGAAGTCGACGTAGTAACAGCTTCTTATGGTAACCCAATTATCTTCTTATTTCTAGGTGGGTTACTTTTATCCTAGAACTTTAATCTAATCGGGGGGAGTCTATGAAAAATAAACTGACAGAACTACTAGATATAAAACATCCAATTATTCAAGCACCAATGGCTGGTGGTATAACAACAGCGAACCTAGTTGCTGCTATTTCAGAATCAGGTGGTTTGGGGACGCTTGGAGCTGGTTATTTAAATACTTCTCAAATGCGTAAAGAAATTAGAGAGATTAAACAAAAGACGAATCACTTTGGTATTAATCTATTTGTTCCTAATGAATTTTCTGTTTCAACTAGTGATATAAACAGAGCCATTGATATTTTACAGCCTTATTATAAAGAATTTAATATTAACGCTGAGGATTTTGAAGTTCCTAGTCCAATGACAGAAAGGCAAACCTTTATAGAACAGGTTCAGGTTGTTATTGAAGAACAAGTGCCTGTTTGCTCATTTACTTTTGGAATACCTAGTACTGAGGTTATAAAACAGCTAAAACAGAACAACATTGTTTTAGTTGGAACGGCCACAACAGTAAAAGAAGCAATTGAAAATGAAAAAAGTGGTATGGATAGTGTTACTGTTCAAGGGATAGAGGCTGGGGGGCATAGAGGAAGCTTTATTAATGATTCAAATGAAGGATTAATAGGTTTAATGTCTCTAATACCTCAAGTTGTTGACCAAGTGACTATTCCTGTTATTGCAGCAGGCGGAATTATGGACGGTAGGGGTTTAAGTGCTGCTTTATGTTTAGGGGCAGAAGCTGTCCAAATGGGAACAGCATTTTTAACTTGTATAGAAAGTGGTGCTCACAAAGTACATAAAGAAGTGATTCTCACTACAAGCGATGACCAAACTGTATTAACACGTTCATTTTCAGGAAAATGGGCAAGAGGAATCAAAAATAAATTTATAGAAGATATGGTAGAAAAAGAAGAGGAATTACCTGAATTTCCAGTTCAAAATAGTCTCACTAAAAAAATTAGAAGCGTTGCGTCCATACAGAGTAACCGAGAGTTAATGTCACTATGGTCTGGTCAAAGTCCCATGTTAGCTAGAAATACAAACGTTAAGGAAATAATTAATGAAGTTATGGCCGAAACCGAAAAGATTTTGGGTGATCTTAAGTAAATTAAATTTAATCAAGTACTGGCTATCTTAAAAAAAGGAATTTGGTATGACACAATTTTAAAAGGGAGACAATTATTGAAAATAAGCTTACGTTTAAAAATACTAGTTATGTCATTCTTTATGGTATCAATTTCAATTGTAACGAGTGGTTGGATTATGGTGTATGGCATTACAGATTCATTTGAAGAGGAACTTGGTGAACGAGCAGTTGCCATTGCAAGAACAGTAGCACAAATGCCAGACATAAGAAACAATGTTGGGGAACTAAATGGGTCAAAAATCATTCAACCAATTGCAGAGAGAACAAGACTAGCAACAAACGTAAACTATATTGTCATAATCGATATGAATCGAATACGCTATTCCCATCCATCAGAGAGTTTAATTGGAAAAATGTTCGTCGGTGGGGATGAGTTCGCTGCTTTAGCCGAACATGAATATACCTCCGAAGCACAAGGAACCTTAGGAAAAGCTGTAAGAGCTTTTGTACCAATTATGGATGAAGAAGGGATTAAGCAGGTTGGTGTTGCAGTTGTGGGAGTCTTGACACCAACGTTTCAAGCTATGATCACACAGTATAGCAATGATCTTTTATTATTACTTATCTGGGGATTACTACTTGGATTAATAGGGTCTTTTCTCCTAGCTAATAATGTTAAAAAGCAAACCTTTGGGTTAGAGCCTTATGAAATAGCAAGACTAGCAGAGGAACGGTCTGCTGTAATGCAGGCAATGGATATGGGGATTATTGCCTTAGATGAGCAGGGGTATGTTACTTTTATGAATAGGTTAGCAAAAAAATACACCTATCAAGAAGAAGAGACGAAGGAATTGCACTTACGAGACATTTCACTAAAAACTTGGGAGGCAATCGTAAATCAATTAAAAACCAGTGGAGAACAGCAATTAATTAATCGAAATGCTGTGTTATTTGAGAAAATCTATCTACTGTCTTTCTATCATACTCATGTGAAAGGAAAGCTAGTTGGGTCTTTTATAACGATGGTTGAACGAACAGAGGCCAATCGATTTGCTGAGGAGCTTACTGGAGTGAAAGCATTAGTCGATGCTCTTAGGGCTCAAAATCATGAATACATGAATAAACTTCATAGCATTGCGGGACTAATCCAATTGGATAGAACTGAAGAAGCTCTGGACTTAATAATTGATGAAACGGTTGATGAAGAAAATGTAATCCAATTTTTAAAGGAGCAATTAAGTGATTACTCTGTCTCTGGTTTGTTGCTTGGAAAGCGATCAAGGGCACGTGAGTTAGGGATTACGTTTTATATTGATCGGAATAGTTATCTAAAAGAGATACTAAACGGTTTTAGTTGCGGAGATATGGTTACGATTTTAGGAAACCTTCTTGAAAATGCCTTTGAAGCATTTAATCGTGACCAAGAGAGTAAAGTAGTTGAATGTCTAATACAAGGAAATGCAGATTTTCTCTATATAAGAGTAAGAGATGAGGGGAAAGGAATTACCATTGATCAACAGGAAAAGATTTTCACTCACGGTTATAGTACAAAGGGAAAAGAGGGACGAGGCATTGGGCTAGCTCTTGTGAATCAAATTGTTACCGCTCAGCAGGGAGAAATAACTGTTGAATCAGAAGTTGGGGAAGGTACAGAAATAACAATTGAAGTAAACAGAGGTGAAAAATGATTAAAGTTCTAATAGTAGAAGATGATCCAATGGTGCTAGATGTTAACATGGGATTTTTGGAAAAGGTCCCTCCTTTTAAGTTGTGTGGGACAGCAGCTAATGGAAAGGAAGCTGAAGCTAAAATAAAAAAAGAAAATCCTGACTTGGTTTTGCTTGATATGTATTTACCAGACAAATCAGGATTGGAAGTATTGAAGTCTATTAGAAATAAACAAATTCATTGTGATGTCATCATGATTACAGCTGCAAAAGATGCAAAAACAGTCCATGAGGTTTTTCGTCTTGGAGCCGTAGACTATCTGGTGAAACCGTTTCGTTTTGACCGATTTAAAGTAGCTTTAGAGAGTTATCAAAAAATGTGGAGTAAACTTCAAGGTGTCTCTATGCTGAATCAAGAGGACATAGATCATTTTAAACAAGTTGGAAAACAAGAAGAGATACTTCCTAAAGGGTTGAGTGAGGCAACAATGCGACAAATTCTTTTGAAATTAATTGAACAATCAGAACCTGTAACTGCAGAACAATTAGCATCTTTATTGGGGATGGCTAGAGTCACAGTAAGAAGATATTTAGATTTCCTTGACCGATCGAAAAGGATCCAAGTCCACATACAGTATGGTTCCGTAGGACGCCCGAGTCATTATTACTCTGTCTGAGACCATAAAGACCAAAAAGAACAGTATGAGTACAACATTGTAACTACAATGAAAGCGCTTTACAATTGGAGCAGTTAGAAGAGATTGTTACCAAAAGTATTTAAATTGATTACTTGATCAATTTAAACTAGCGCAAATAAAATATAGTTCAGGGGGATTTCTGTGAATGTTTAATAGGTGTCCACCGCTAGTCGTACTTTTTGCGCTTTTTCTTACTTTGTTAACAGGATGTAACTCACTTGATTATACAGAAGATCATGAGCAGTTAAGTGAGGAAGAAAGAATAATCATTCGTTTTTCACACATTGTAGGAGAGAATACACCTAAAGGTTTGGCGGCACGGAAATTTGCAAAAATAGTAAAAGAAAGATCGAATGGGTTTGTTGAGGTACAGGTTTTTCCTAATGGTTTCCTTTATAAAGACGGGGAGGAAATTAGTGCCCTAAAGAAAGGAGATATTCAAATGATTGCTCCGGCTACTTCTAAAATGACGAATGAAGTACCTGAGTGGCAAGTGATGGATCTTCCATTTGCCTTTCGAGATGTCGAGGACGTTCATACATATTTAAGTGGTTCTATAGGGCGTAATTTATTAGCTCAATTTGAACCTAAAGGTTTTTATCCTTTAGGTGTCTGGGACAATGGCTTTAAACAAATAACAAACGAAAGTCATCCGCTAATTAAGACAAGTGATTTTAAAGACTTGAAATTCCGTGTAATGCCTAGTCCGATTATTGCATCTCAATTTGAAATACTAGGAGCTAACGTTCAATCGAATTCCTTCAATGAGGTATATCAATTACTTGGAAATGGCCGAATTGACGGGCAAGAAAATACTTTTTCTAACATTCATAGCAAAAACTTACAGAGTTTGCAAAGTCATTTAACTGTAAGTAATCATGGATATTTAGGCTATGTCGTCCTAATGAATAATTCCTTTTGGAATGATCTTCCCAAAGATATACAAATACTACTCCACGAGACAATGGTGGAAGTTTCAAAATGGGAGATAAAAATAGCTGAAGAGTTAAATGAAAATAATTTTCAATCTTTAGAGAACTGTGATTGCATTGCTATTCACCATTTATCAGTGGATCAAAAAAAACAGTGGGAAGACGCTTTCAAGCCATTATATCAACAATTTGAAAACCGGTTTGGGAGCGATTATATAAAAACTCTCCCAAAATATGAGGGAGAGTAAACTTCGCAAAAAAAATTCAGGGGGAATTGTAATGAAATGGAATTGGAAAAAGAATACTGCTGTACTATTTGCTGGTTTATCACTTGTATTTACAGCCGCATGCGGCGATGAAGAAGAAACAGCCTTACCGGGTAATGAAGGAGATACAGGTTCAGCAAGTGTTGAATACCAAGAATACCCGTCAACTGTTAAAGTCGGTACAGCATCTCAAGGGGGGACCTACTTTATTGTTGGTGGAGGATTAGCTTCTCTACTTGAACAGAAACTTGATATTACTGCGAATGTTGAAGTAACAGGAGGGCCAGTTCATAACATGCAATTAACACAAGCAGGTGATCAAGATCTAGGTCTTGTAACTTTAGGACCAGCTTATGAAGGGTATACAGGCACAGGGGAATGGACAGCAGGTGAAACGATGGATGATGTTCGTATTGTTTTCCCTATGTATACGACTCCTATTCACTGGTGGGCACTTGAAGATTCAGGAGTGACTAAGTTAGAAGACATTAAGGGGCAACGTGTAGGTGTTGGTCCAGCAGGTGGTACTTCAGGTACGTATGTTCCACTAATTCATGATGTTCTAGGTCTTGACACAGATAATGTCCAAGCTGGAGCAAGTGATATGGCTTCACAACAAATGGATGGTCAATTAGATATTATTGGATATGCGGCAGGAATTCCTATTTCAGCTGTTTCAGAAATTGAAGTACAACGTGATATTAACTTCTTTGGTATTGAAGGAGAAACAAGAGATAAAGTGATCGAGGAATTTCCTTACTTCTTCCCGTTCACAATCCCAGCAGACACGTACACTACTTTAGATCAAGATATTGAAACAATCGCAATGTTTAACTTTGGCATTGTGCGTAAGGATGAGAATCCAGACTTTGTCTATGATTTAGTAAAAGCCTACCATGAGAACAGTGAAATGCTGACTCAAACACATGCTTCAATGAAAGAAGCCGTTGCTGAAGCAATCACTAAAAATGAAAGCGTTCCATTACACCCAGGTGCTATTAAGTACTACGAGGAAATTGGTATTGAGTTACCAGAATCTGTTTACCCGGAGGAATGGGAATAATAAATGAATAAGTAAATAATAAGAGTGACTTATACAGCCAAGTGGCCTGCCTCTATTAGTGCCAATATTAAACATTATGTTTTGACGTGTGGAAATTTCTTACACTACTAGGGGTAGTTTATGAGTCACTTTTACTCTATCTAAGGAGGGTGAACAATGAGTGAAGACAAAAATATTCCAGAAGAAATAGACGAGAAACCCGCAAAGGATTTGCTTCAAGGAGTTGAAGATGAGGAACAAATAGAAAGTTCTTCTGAAGCTAGACGTTTAACAGGTGGGTTAAAAATAACTTTTACAACAATAGCTGTAATTGGGGCCTTATATCATTTATACATTTTAAATTTTCATCCTATTGACCCTTGGATTTTCAGGAGTAGTCATTTACTATTTGGTATTGTTCTTGGTTTTATGCTTTTCCCTGGTTGGAAAAAAGCTTCTAACCGAGTTTCAATCATTGATTGGATTCTAATAGTAGCAAGTATAGGTATCTTTATCTATATTGTAATTAATTTACAACAATTACTATTCCGTTTTGGTGTTATGCCAACAACGATGGATTTTGTTGTAGCAATAGTTGGTATTTTACTAGTTTTAGAACTAACTCGTCGTACAAGTGGTTGGACGCTCCCTATTCTTGCAGGGATTTTCATCCTTTATGCATTTGCTGGGCCGTATCTCCCAAGTATTTTAAATCACGGTGGATACAGCGTCGAACGTTTCTCAACATATATTTACGGACTAGATGGGATATTTGGAGTAACTCTAGATGTTTCTTCTAAATATATTTTACTGTTTATCATTTTTGGATCGTTCTTACAAATGTCAGGTGTTGGTCGATACTTCATCGATTTTTCATTTGCTCTTGCTGGCGGAATGCGTGGAGGACCAGCAAAGGTTTCTGTCATCTCTAGTGGACTAATGGGGATGATGAATGGAACATCTGCCGGTAACGCGGTTGCTACGGGTTCTTTAACGATCCCATTAATGAAACGTGTTGGTTATAACGCCAGATTTGCAGCTGCTACTGAAGCAACTGCATCAGCAGGCGGACAAATTATGATCCCAATTATGGGTGCGGGTGCCTTTTTAATGGCTGAAATAACAGGTATTCGTTATAGTGAAATTGTTATTGCTGCAACAATTCCTGCATTACTTTATTTCTTATCTGTTTATTTGATGGTAGACTTTGAAGCTGTCAAAAAGGGTATGAAGGGAATTGCAAGAAAAGATCTTCCTAGCTTTAAAGGGATTATTAAAAAGTCTTATTTATTTCTACCTATTATTCTTTTAATAGGAATGTTACTACAAGGATACTCTGTTATAATGTCTGGAACGTATAGTATTATTGCATGTTTAATTGTGAGTTTGTTCAAAGCTGAGACTAGAATGGGTATCAGAAAAATTATAGGCGCATTAGAGCTTGGGATGAAAAATACTATTCAATTGCTTGCGGTATGTGCTTGTGCGGGAATTATTGTTGGTGTTATTTCATTAACAGGTATTGGCTTACGTTTTAGCTCAATGCTATTTTCTGTGGCAGGTAGTAGTGAGTTATTAGCTTTATTGTTTGCAATGTTTATTTCAATTTTACTCGGAATGGGAATGCCAACAACAGCTGCCTATGCTGTGGCAGCATCTGTTGTAGCACCAGGACTAATTAATTTAGGAATTGAACCTTTATTTGCTCATATGTTCGTCTTTTACTTCGCTGTAATGTCAGCAATCACACCGCCAGTTGCTCTTGCTGCTTATGCAGCTGCAGGAATTGCCGGAACAGATCCTATGAAAACAGGTGTTCAAGCGTTTAGATTAGGAATAGCAGCATTTATTGTGCCTTTCATGTTTATATATAGCCCAGAAATCCTTATGGTGGGAAGTGCACTAGAAATTACTATTGCGGTATTTACAGCTTCTATTGGTATTTATCTTCTAGCAGCAGCTGTTCAAGCTTGGTTTGTAGGGCGTCCTGCAAAATCCATAACCCGTATTCTTCTTGTCGCAGCCGCTTTATGTTCTATTTACTCTGGTATTGTGACAGATTTGATTGCTTTGGTGATTATTGTTGTAGCAGTTCTTATACAAATTTTCTTAGGAAAAAAAGTTGAGACTGATTTAGAATTAAATGATCAATCTATCAAGAATATAAACTAAATCAATTATTGGTAATAAAAGAGGGTCTAGTAAAACCAATACGTAAAAATCGTATTGCAACTAGATCCTTTTCTTTTACATGTTTTTATCTAATAAATTTTAAGGGGGATAATAATATGAACAAATTAAACCTTTCAGTAATACCGGGTGATGGAATCGGAAAAGAAGTTGTTCCACTAACATTAAACGTGCTTGATACATTGGCTAGTGTACATGGTGGTGTGAAGTTTGAGTATGAAAAATATCCGTGGAGTTGTGAATACTATTTAGAGCATGGTGAAATGATGCCTAAAGATGGTATGGCTAAGTTGCACCAATCTGACGCTATCTATTTAGGGGCTGTTGGGAATCCACAACTTGTTCCAGATCATATTTCACTTTGGGGATTGTTGATAAAAATACGTCGTGAATGTGAGCAAGTTGTGAATATTCGACCTGCGCAATACATAAAGGGAGTAAAATCACCACTTGCGGAACCAAATGATTTCGATTTTGTTGTTGTAAGAGAAAACAGTGAGGGAGAGTACAGTGAAGTTGGTGGTCGTATTCACAGTGGAGATGATGAAATTGCTATTCAAAATGCTGTTTTTACAAGAAAAGCGTCAGAAAGAACGATTCGATATGCTTTTGATCTAGCTGTAAAACGTAGCGGGAAAGTGACGAGTGCAACGAAATCAAATGGAATTGTGCACAGTATGCCCTTTTGGGATCAAGTGTTTAAAGAAGTCGGCACGGAATATCCAAACATAAATATAGAAAGCAATCACATTGATGCATTATGTGCGTTTCTAGTCTCAAAACCTCACCATTTTGATGTTATTGTCGCTAGTAATCTATTTGGTGATATTCTAACAGACTTAGGGGCTGCTGTTATGGGAAGCATCGGGATAGCTCCTGCAGCAAATATTAATCTAAATGGTAATTATCCTTCTATGTTTGAGCCGGTACATGGTTCTGCACCTGATATTATTGGTCAAGGTATTGCTAATCCAATTGGACAATTGTGGACTGCAAAAATGATGATGGATCACCTTGGGCTAGAGGAGTTAGGCTCACTGTTATTTAAAGCTATTAAAGAGACAATTGGTGAAGGAATAAAAACAAAAGATTTAGGCGGATTATCTACCACAGAAGAGGTCATTGATTATATAAATGCAAAGATTCTAACACAGGCGTAGAAATAGAGAAGAAGGTTTGGTGCAGAAAATTTTCAGTCGATAATTGAGGTTTAGGGATGATGACGGGAAGAGTTTCCGGAGGGGGAAGAAAGAAAGTAAGTAAGTAAGTAAGTAAGTAAGTAAGTAAGTAAGTTAAGACCTACACCCACAGGCACAAAGAGAATTTATAATGTCGATAAAGGAAAACAACAGTGTTAGTCAAAGTGAAATACAAACGATCTTTACAACGCACTCAGCTGTAATTGTTGATCAGTTAAACGTTTTTTTATTTTGGACTTGATGCAAATTTTGTGCAACTTTATCCTGCTAAAGCATCAGTATTTACTTGCAGTCTTGTCTTGAATGTCCGCATTGACATGAGAGTACGCATCTAGTGTTTGCCCACACGACTATGACCTAACCGTTCTACAACAATTTTAGGTTTTTCACCAATGCTCGGCTCCTTAAGGAATTATAGACACATTAAGCAGATTAGTTGGTGAAATCCTTTGAATGTTGTTAAGAAGTCTGTTTGATTAAGAGGACTCATTGACTTATATATATAATCAAAATATTAAAACTATTTTTCAAAAAGGGTTTAAATATACAAGCGACTATGTTATAAATACGAATAGAGTCGCTTGTATATTGATTCATAGTAGAGTGAAAATTCCATTTTCACCAGTGGAAGTGGTCATTTTTGAAAAGAGAATTATAAATAATTAAATTTTCATTTTTTTTATGTACTATTAAACCGGTTTAATAAACTGAGGTAGACTTTTCTTTATTGGACAAAGGAAGAATAATTCTTATTAACAACAAATAGGATATTGAGGAATTAACTGATCAAAAATGAGGGGTGTTTCTATGAAAACAATTAGTGTTCAGGCAACGATTAATAACCAAAAAATCAATAAAAGGGTATCGCAACTAATTTTGGGAACAGCTGAGGCTTTTCAACTTGACGAGAAGGGGCAATTGACTCCAATGCTCGAAGCGTTCTTAGAGAAGGGAGGGAACCTTCTTGATACTGGTCATCAGTACAAAAGGAGTGAAGAAACATTAGGTAAGTGGCTTAAGATAAAGAATAATCGTGATAGAATTCAAATTTTGACGAAGGGGGCACATCCAGATGATGGGGAGCCTGGGAATCGTCTAAACCCAGCTTCCATTGAGAAGGATTTGTTTGAAAGCTTAGAGCGATTGAATACTAATTATATTGATTTTTATGCACTTCATCGTGATGACTTAGAGGTTGAAGTTGGACCAATTATTGAAATATTAAATAAGCATATTTCTGCTGGGAAAATTCATGCAATTGGTACCTCTAACTGGAATAATGAACGTATTGAGGAAGCAAATAAATACGCAGAGAAAAATAAACTAGTGGGTTTTACCTTTAATAGTCCGAATTTAAGTTTAGCGAAATGTAATGAACCGAGGTGGGCAGGTTGTGTTTCGTTAGATCATGAGGGTGTTAATTGGCATTCAACAACAAATATGCCATTATTTTCGTGGTCATCACAAGCGGGTGGTTTTTTCTCTGGTAGGTTTAGTCAAGAAGAACGTAGCGATGAGGAGATGGTTCGCGTATTTTATAGTCCTGAGAATTGGGAGCGTTATCATAGAGCTTTGATACTTGCTGATGAGAAAAATGTTTCACCTATTCAAATAGCATTAGCCTATGTCTTAAATCAAACGTTCCCTACTGCAGCTATTATTGGACCACAAAATGAGATTGAGTTACATTCGTCCGCAGATGGTGCAAATATAGTTCTAACAGAAACTGAAATGAAATGGGTTGATTTATTAGTAGAAACAAGGTAATTCATAACTGCAATTTGAATCTT
This sequence comes from Salipaludibacillus neizhouensis, assembly GCF_002886185.1. Lineage (GTDB taxonomy): Bacteria > Bacillota > Bacilli > Bacillales > Salisediminibacteriaceae > Salipaludibacillus > Salipaludibacillus neizhouensis. The sequence continues at coordinate 3,025,627 of NZ_KZ614146.1, read as the reverse complement.
TGAATAGAATAGGAGGGAATTATGGAGCATTTTATAACATCTTTTTCATACGTTAACACTCCTTTCACGCTTCATGGAGAAAACCAGTTAACTGTAAGATTTTCTTTAAAGGATGTTGGGGAAACACTTATTAATTTTACCAGTTCTGTTCCTGACGGAGATTGGGGAATGAAAGATAAAGAATCAGCAGTTGTAACGGTACTTTTAAACGGGGAATACAACCAAGATTATATACTTTTTTATGGAAATGAGCCATTTACTTACGAAAGGATGATAGGTAGTTTACCGCCTGGTGAACACGAACTTTCATTTGTATTCCAATCTAATAAATCATCAAAATTAATAATTGAAGCAATAGTTCATATGATAGAGATTCGTCAAGTAAAGGAGTCAGACTATGAGATTGTGTTCTATCAGCATGCTCCGGTTATTTATGGACGTCATTTAATGTCTCCATTTGAAAATAGTTATACAGATACACCACTAGTTTTATTCTACTATTCTGACCATACAGAGGATGGAGCGATGATAATAGAGTACCATATTATCTTTAGCCATGAAGATGGTGGAACAACTGCAACTAAATTAATGTCTAAATGGGGACGAACCTCTGATATAGAATGGGTTTATAAAGTGAAGGTAGATCCTCGTGGACGTCGTTTATTGAATGAAGATGAGACGGAGTTTTTCCAAGGAGCTGAACATATCACAACTCCGTTCAAGGGAGCAAGAGGTCTTGGTAACCACCCAATTTTACAAGTTGCAACGGATAATGGCAATTTTTCAGATCAAATATCATCCACCTACCGTTATTTTTTAAAGCCTGCAACCTGCCTTCCTAGACAACTAAACAGAGAAACAGTTATGGATAAATACCAATGGACATATTTGATTTCAGCTAAAGAGATCAGGCGTCAAGAAAGGCTTGAATTATCTCATGATCCAAACACACCTTTGCTGAGTGATCCACGTCATTATTTATATATTCAATCAACTAAACTTACTGTTGAGGGGAAAGACGCTCAAGGGAAAGTCGATTTTAAAGTGAAGTTACTGAATAAAGAAACACTCTTTAGTGCTACACATCAAAATTTCGAGATGGCATATGATGCAGATGGCCCTTTTTCAACAACAGTTAAACTTCCAAAAGGTACAAAAATAAGTGATATAGAAAAAATTTATGTGTCTTATATCAAAGAAATTTGCGCAGAAAGTAACTATAGCATAAGAGTAAATGGTATTTTCAAATCGTTTTTTCTTGGGGGAGGTGATATGCCAAGTAGACCGTTTATATTTAGCGATAAAGAGGTGGAGGTTTCTTTACTCTATCCACAACAAATAATATGGAAACGTGATGATTAAGTCTATATTTCCATAGAAGGGTTTATTATCTTTCAGATTCATACAAACGGCGAAAAAAACTCTAAACACAAGAAGTTACTGAGAGAATTAAAGAATTAATAAATACAATACTATTAATTGGAGGAATGTTAGATGGAATTAAACTATGCAGCACAATTATATACACTACGAAATGAGTTGAAGCAGGACTTTCCGGGAGTTTTACGAGAGCTTAAAAAAATGGGCTGGGAAGCCGTTCAAATTGATGGTCTTTTTGGGTATTCAGCAGAAGAAATTGCCGAGGTTCTTAAGGAAACTGGTTTAGCAACAGCAGGTATGCATATTGGACTAGACCGTATGAATGATGATTTAGATAATGTAATGAAAGAATCACTGTTATTTAATTCTAAAGACTTTTTCTGTCACTACATGGAAGAGTATATGCAAAATGTGGAAGGTTATAAGAAAGCGAAAGTGGATCTGTTAGAGGTAGCTAGGAAATTATCTCCATTGGGATTTCGTATTGGTTATCATAATCATGATTTTGAATTTAAAACCACCATTGAAGGTAAAAGTGCTCTTGAATTTATACTTGAACCAAAAGGGAATAATTTTATATATCCAGAAATTGATACTTATTGGGTGAAAAAAGCTGGGGTTGATCCATTAGCATTTATAAAAAAATATACTGGAAGAACACCTTATCTTCATTTTAAAGATATGACTACAGATGGTTTAGAATTTTTCGCAGAGGTGGGTACAGGTTCCATAGATTTTAGTTCCATTTTGTCATGGGGAAAACAACACGGGGTGGAGTGGTACGTAATAGAGCAAGATGAATGTAAGGTAAGTCCGTTTGATAGCTTAGCACTTAGCTTAGAAAATTTAAAGAAAATGGAAGAGAAGTTAAAATAGGTAATATCATGAGCAAACTTTTTATAATCGTATTTTCAACGAAGAATAGTAAATTAGTTCAATGAAAAAGGAGTATATTTATGTATAATAAAAGACCTTTAAACCCTGTTCGTAGTACACAACTAAATGCTACTATAAAATACGGCTATGAGGAAATAGTTTCACTATTGAATAGCCTGTCACTGTCCAATAAACAAACTGTCATACTTGATGGAACACATGGAGTAAACTTTAAACCGCTTATTAATGAAATACTGTTGCACTTTAACCAAGAAGAAATAACACTGCTCTCGACCTATGATTTCTTAAAGTCAGAAGAGGAGATTAGAGAGTTTTTTGATAAAAATATAACAGATAATCGAGCTTTTGGTTATGTAACAGAAGTAGAAATAGATACGTATTTTGAAGAAGACGCAAGAGAAACTCTCCAGACATTTTTAGGACAACAATCAGATACAAAAAAAATGTGCATTGTATGGGGGCCGGGTGCAAGCTATCTTCATAGCAAGGATATAGATATATCTCTATTTTTGGATGTTACAAGAGAAAGTCAAGAAATTAAGCATAAGGAATCTCTAATGAACTTTGGTTTTCAGACAAACATCGATGCTGTAGAAAAATTTAAAATTTCGTACTTTGTGGAGTGGCCTATTTTAGAAAATTACCGTAAACGTAACTTATCGCAATTTGATTATTACGTAGATTTGAATGATCAAAACGAACCTAAGCTCGTAACGATTACCGACTTTCTCGCTATAATTAGGGATATTTCCAATTTTCCATTGCGGGTTAAACCATTTTTTATGCCGGGTGTTTGGGGGGGGCAATATTTAAAGAAAATGGCTGATCTTCCTAATGATATGACAAACTGTGCATGGAACTTTGAACCTATTGCACCCGAGAACTCCATCCTAGTAGAAAACAAGGGTGAAACTATGGAAATTCCTTTTTTGTTAGTAATGGCGAATGCTAATAATGCAATTCTAGGCGATAGAATTGTAGGATTATTTGGTGATTACTTTCCTGTTCGATTAAACTTCCTAGACACGATTGAAGGAGATAATCTATCTTGTCAAGTTCATCCTAAAGAATCATTCCTACGTGAAGCATTTAATGAAAAACTAGAGCAACAAGAATCTTACTATATAGTCGAAACCAAGGGGAACCCGAAAGTTTATTTAGGGTTTACAGAAGATGTGAACATAAAAGAATTCAAAGAAACAGTCGAAATGTCTCAAAAAACTGGGGAAGCGATCCCTTTTACAGACTATATACAAGAGTGGGAGAGTAAAAAGGGAAACCTCTATCATATACCTTCGGGAACCGTTCATTGTGCTGGAAAAAACAACTTAGTCTTAGAAATATCTTCAACTACGTGGTGGTTCACATTTAAGATTTATGATTATGTACGAAAAGATTTAGATGGAAAACCAAGACCTATTAATACTGATTACGGGTTTGCAAATGTAGATTCCTATAAGGATAAGCCTTGGGTAGAAAATAACTTACTACCTAAACCTAAAATGATTAACAAACAAGGTAGCAATGAAGAGTATGATCTTGGGAAAAGAGATGACCTTTTATTTTTTGTTAATCGAATTCATCTTGATACCCAGTGGATTGATAATACGAATGGTGAATTTTTACTATTCAATCTTGTTGAAGGCGATAAAGTAAGAATCATTTCTTTAAAGGATACATCTGTGTTTGTAGATATAAATTATGGTGAATCGTATATTCTTCCTGCAGTTTTTGGTGCTTTTCAGCTTGAAAATAATGGAGAAGTTCCGTGTAAATTAATTAAAGCAGGAGTTTCTCCTAATTGGGATGTGAAGATGACAGATGACTAATTGTTTGATAGCGATGGATGTTGGTGGAACTACTATTCATGCGGCCGTCGTTCGCGATAACAAAATTATAGAGAGAACAATCAAAACGTATGATGCAAGAGCAAATAAGAATAAAGATAATATCATAAGTAATTTGATGTTTATTATTAAAGACCAGCTTTTCATCGTTAAAAAGGAATTAAAAAATGAGGGGTGTTCAAACTTTACATTGTCTGGAGTGGTAATGGGATTTCCTGGTCCGTTTGATTATGAAAATGGCATTTCCTACATTATAAAATTAAACAAGTTTGATGCAATTTATGGGGTAAATATAAAAGAAGAGCTTATGAAGTTAATAGAATATGACAGTCGAGTTAGAAACTATTTTGGTGAAACTATTTGTATAGCATTTGGTAATGATGCTACTTTATTTGCCTTTGGAGAAGGTTTTTTTGGACAAGGAAAAATGTATTCAAGGTATATGTGTCTTACGTTAGGAACTGGATGTGGGTCCGCATTTATTAATAATGGAAAACAGGTAAGAGGTGAATACGGCGTACCAAAAACTGGAGAAATATTCAATGAACCTTTTGAATATGGTATCATTGATGATTATTTCTCCACACGTGGATTGTTAAATCTTGCTCTTGGAAAAAAAATAAATGTCAGTAATGTTCACGAACTAGCAATCCTAGCAAAAAGTGATATTAAATCCCAAGCTCAAGAAGTATTTAATCTTTTTGGTGAAAAACTAGGAAAGATTTTGTCAAAGTATGTTCATACTTTTCAACCGGATGTAATTATATTTGGTGGAGGAATCTCTAAATCTTTTGAATTATTTAGAGAGACTCTAGAAAAAGAAATTGATCCAATAAAAACACCCGTTAAGGTTTCTGTGAGACCACTATACAGTACCTTTATTGGTGCTACACAATTATTGTAATGTAGTAATTGTGGAATCAAGTTTAAAATAAGTAATTTTTTTAAAAGTCAGAATTATCATATTGACAATTTGAAAGATATACATTATATTCTAATGGTAGCGCTTTCTTAAACCGGTTTAATTTATGAAAATCTAAGGTTTACTAGCATAAATATTTCATTTTTTAATACATTATTAAACCGGTTTAATAAAACATCAATTCAGTTAATGATGTTTGTTGAAAGTAAAAATACAAGGAGGGGTTTTAGTTGAAAAAGATTTTATTTTTACCTATGATTTTGTTGCTAGTTTTATTGTTTGCTGCTTGTTCAGGATCTGACAACGAGGTGAACTCGGGTAACGATGATCAAAACAATGATCAAAACAATGATCAAGAGCAAAACAACGATGAAGAGCAAAACAATGAGCAATCAGCAGATGTGCCAGATCGTGACTTCGCAGCAGAAGGATTACCAGAGTACAATCAAGCAATTGGTGACCTTGAGGAGACAACATTAGAAGTTTGGATGGCTGCGGATTACATTGATGAGGCTCCTGTCCAAGACGCAATTGCAGAATTTATGGAAGTATACCCTAATATTAATGTAGAGACTGCAGGTCATACTTGGGGTGATATGCAAGACCAAGTTCGATTAGCAGTAAATGGTGGAGCTCCACCTGACTTAGCACATTTCCACGCTTTTTCAATGGGTAACCAAGGTTTAGCTGAACCTGTTGATGACCTTTGGGAAGAGTGGGGAGCCGAAGAGGAATTTCTACCCGGTGCGGTTGATAACGTAACATGGGAAGGTACAAAGTATGGTGTACCAATAGACATCAATACTACATTTTACTTATATAACACAGAAATGTTTGAAGAAAAAAATCTTTCCCCACCAACAACTTTAGAGGAATTCACTGAAGTTTCTATAGAAGTTGCTGATCTAGATCAAGGTCGATATGGATTTGTTCCAGCAGCAAGTACTTGGGGATTACATGGTTGGATGGTTTCAGAAGGTGCAGAAATTCTAACAGAGGAAGACGGGGAATGGTCAACGAACTTTACTGATGAAAAGGTATTAGATGTTGTGAAAACATACACTGATATTGCAACTGAACATAAGGTTGGACCACTTCCACCTGCACAAGCAAGACAATCAGATCATCCAGTAGCGATGTTTGGTAATGAGCGTGCTGCAGCAATTATATCTGGCCCATTCGATATTTCTCGAATTGAAAATGAATTCCCTGAAATGTTTGATAAGGTAGGGACAGCCCTGCTTCCAGGATCTGGGAAAGGTTCTGTAGCTGGCGGAGGAAGTATGTTTGTACCAAAAGATTCAGAAAACAGAGAAGCATCTTTTGAATTAATGAAATGGATTATCTCTGATAAGTATGCCATCAGAATGGCTGACGAGATGGGAAGACACCCAGTTAAAGCACATATGTATGAAAATGAGCTATATGCAGATCCGCTATTAGAGCCATTTATTGAAACATTACAACATGCGGAACAATACTATCTAGAAGCATTTCCAGAAGCGAACTCAGCATATTCAGATGCATTTAGGAATGTATTTGATGGTGCCGATATTGAAGAAGCATTTACTGAAGCTCAAGAGAAAGCAGAAGAGGCTTTAGCAAGAAGTTCGAATGAATAATTAGGTTGATTAATTGGGTGGGGTATCCTTAAAAAGATACCCTTTCCCTCTCATTAAGGAGTGACACAAATGATATCAAAACATAAAAGTGCAGTTTATATGGATGGAAAATCACTATTAGAAGAAAAAATTAAAAAGAAAAACAGAAGAAAAGACTATTTAGGTACATATTTGTTTCTTACTCCAGCATTGTTATTATTATTCACATTTTCATTTGTACCGATTATTTATGTTGTTTATCTTAGTTTTCACAGGGTACGATTACCGGACGACCCAATATTTATTGGAATAGGTAATTACGCCCAATTAATGGGAGATTCAGTTTTTTGGAGAAGTATGGGTAACACACTTATTTACACATTAGGATCTATGAGTCTCGGGCTATTCGCCGGATTATGTGTAGCAGTCTTGTTAAACCGAGCATTTAAAGGGAAGAGATTTTTTAAAGTATTTTATTTCTTGCCAAGTGTAACGTCAGACGTTGTTTCTGCAATGATCTTTTTGTGGATATTTGATCATAACTTAGGAATATTAAATTATTTATTACCTAAAGTTGGATTAGTTGAACCGCCAGCTTGGTTGTTAGATCCATTTTGGGCGATGTTTATTCTCATTTTTGTAGGATCATGGCGTGGAGCAGCTTACAATATCCCTATCTTCCTAGCTGGATTAGAAGGAGTTCCAAAATCTTATTATGAGGCTGCAGAGATTGATGGTGCTAATGGGTGGCATAAGTTTTGGAGAATTACGATACCGTCCATTATGCCTATATCCGTATATTGTATGGTAATGTCTATTATTGCATCGTTTCAGGTTGTAGCTATTGTCGACGTATTAACCGATGGGGGACCGGATAATAGTACACTTGTAGCGTTGAAATATGTGTGGCAGCAATCATTTCAGTTCAACTATGTCGGATATGGCGCAACGATGTCATTATTTATTTTCCCATTTTTGTTGGTAATGACTTGGTTAAACCTAAAGCTGTCTAAGAGGAGTGGCTGAAGATGCAAAAGAGAAAAAAAATAAACCTAATCATAACATATGTGTTAGCTATATTCGTATTAATGATTTTTGTCGGTCCATATTTATGGATGGTGGCAACTGCACTAAAATCCCAAGGTGAAGTAATGGCTTGGCCACCGACAATTATCCCGACTGAGTTTCACTTTCAAAACTTTGTGGATATCTGGCAAAATTCCGTATTACCGAGAGCATTTTTTAATAGTGTTATTGTTGCGACAATAGCGACAGTTATCAACGTGTTTTTTGCTTCATTAGCGGCTTTTGCTTTTGCTCGGTTGGAATTTCCATGGAAAAATAGTTTATTTTTAGCTGTGTTAGCTACGATGATGATTCCACCTGGCTTAATGATCGTTCCTTTATTTTCGTTGATTCGCAATATTCCATTTACCGGTCCGTCAGGGTGGTTGGACAGCTATGCAGGTCTCATCATTCCGACAGCGATAACTGGTTTTGCGATCTTTTTATTAAAACAGTACTTTATGTCTATCCCGAAAGATTTGGATGACCAAGCAGCAATTGATGGTTGCTCGAAATTTCAAATTTACTGGAGAATTATTCTTCCATTAAGTAGACCAGCCTTGGCTTTAGTAGCCATTTTTACCTTTTTAGGGAATTGGAATGAATATTTATGGCATTTGACAGTGGCAAGATCTGCTGATATGTATACCATTCAAATTGCCTTAGCTAGATTCCAAACTGAACACAATATTGAATGGACATTAATTATGGCTGGTGCAACAACTGCGGCTGTACCAATGTTAATTATGTATTTTGCATTACAACCACTATTTGAAAAAGGTTTGGGCGGTATCGGAACGGGGATGAAAGACTAATGAGACAGCATAAAGAAAATCTAGAAACGATATCACTTATGATTAATGAGAAGATTCCTAAAGAAATAGAAGGACAATATATAACACTTCCGTTTGAAGTTTTTGAGCCTGTTCAAGAAATTAAGGTGCATTTAGAAGTACTAGGTGAAGGCGAAAATGTCATTGATTTAGGGTTGGAAGGTCCTGATGGATTAAAAGGATGGAGTGGAGGAGCTCGCAGGTCTCTATTTGTACGAGAAGACAGAGCTACCCCTGGTTATACTTTGGAAAAGTTAAAAAAAGGAACTTGGGGAGTCGTGTTAAACGCATATAAAATAGGTGGGGCTTGTCGTGTTGAAGTGACAGTGGAGATGAAGCCTGAATCCCCTCAATGGATTAAAGGTGACTTGCATATGCATTCCAACCATAGTGATTCACCCTATTCACTATCAGAAGTCATCACAAATGCAAAAAATGCCGGATTAGAGTATATTGCCTTAACGGACCATAATACTTTTAGCCAAAACGAAGCTTTCGAGCCGCAAGAAGATTTAGTCATCATTCCAGCTGTAGAATTAACAACCAATAGAGGACATAGTAATTTCTATGGGGTGAAACGACCATTTAATGATTTCAGGTGTCAAACTATTCAAGATGTGAAACGTATTATCTCTGAAGGGAAAGCTAATAACGCATTGATTTCTGCTAACCATCCTCACTGTGATAATTGTTGGTGGGATTGGGGATTGGAAAACTTTGATTTTGAATATGTGGAAATATGGAATGGCCCATGGAGCGATAGAAACTTACGAGCACTAAATTGGTGGCATGAACAACTGGTAAAGGGAAAAAGAATCATTGCCCTAGGTGGGAGTGATAAGCACGGTCCTGATGAATGGATTAAGTATGGTGAACCTACGACGGCGGTCGAAGCATCTATCCATAGCCCGCAGGGAATTCTAAAGGCAATTGAAAAGGGACGGGTGTCTATCTTATCAACTCCTAAAGGAGCAGTTATCGACCTTCATATCAACGGACGAAATATGGGTGATACTGTAAGGATTCCAGAAGACTCTACTAATGTCAATTTAAATGTTTCTATTCAAAATCCGATATATGGTACATTGAGAGTATATTCATCTGAAGGACTTTGTGTAGAGCAAACACTTGAACTAGAAGATAACAGTCTTTCATTTTCATTAAAGTCGGATGTCCAATTTTACCGGGTAGAAGTTTGGGGTGAAGATAAAAGGTCTTTATTGTTATCGCCACAAGCCATTAGTAATCCAATATTTATAAATGGAAGCAGGGACTGATAATAATGTCTAAAATTGATGATGTTGCAAAGTTAGCTAATGTTTCAAAAGGGACTGTCTCGAATGTATTTAGTCAGAAGCGTCCCATAAGTGAAAAGGTAAGAATCAGAGTTTTAGACGCAGCGCAGGAATTAAAGTATACACCTAATCAAATTGCTCGTAGCTTAGTAACAAAAAAAACTATGACGATTTCCCTTAACATTCCGCATTCAAAAAATTTATCGTTGAGTACATTTCATACGAACTTAATTAACGGTGTAATTACGGAAGCTTCTGCACAAAACTATCGAATTTTAATTGATACATTATCTCAAGACCAATTGGATCTACCTTTTTTATCAAGGGATGCAGTCGATGGCGTCGTTATTCTAAACCCAAGATCAGATGATAGTCGTTTAAAATACTTGAAGCATTTCGGAATTCCTTTTGTAGTAATTGGCGAACCATCTGATGAATATATAGATCAGGTTTCTTATACTGATAATAATAATGAAGAAATCGTTCGTGAGATCACTTTGTTTTTGTTAGAAAAGGGGCATGAACGAATACTTTATTTAAATGCCCCATCTATAATGACTGTTTCAAAGGTTAGAGAGAAAGGATTTTATCAAGCATATAAAGATTTAAGTTTGTCACCTGAACAAGCGAAAGTTTATTTTAAAGAATCGTTAAGTGAAGACCCGGGTGTTTATGGCTATGAAAAAGTGTTAGAGTATCTTCAAGATAATAAAGGTGAATTCACAGCAATAATTACTGATACAGATAAGGTTGCCTTAGGAGCATTAAGAGCTCTTAAAGAGTTAGATCTTATAATCCCTGAAGATATTTCAATTATAGCGCTAAGTGATGATTTGGTCCTTTCTCATGAACTAACCCCTCCATTATCAACGGTTGACATGGATGCTACAAAGTTAGGACAGGAATCTGTTCGAATGTTATTTAATCAATTAGGGGTTGGGGATTTTGAACCATCTAAGAAGAAGATTGTTAAAGCTAAGTTTAAACCTAGAGGCTCATGTGCTAAAGCTAAAGATTAGAATATTTACTACGAATTTAAGAATATCTCAAAACTGATCTATAAGTGAATAATTTGTGAAGAGTTTGCACGTTATTCTAGGTGATACTATACAAAAAGCTTGTTAGTTTATTAGATATCATTATAACTAACAATACTTTGAATATCTGACTAACAGTAATTATTCACCGAAAGGAGAAAATAAATGATTCGAACAGTTCACGTAGTTTTCAAAACACATTTAGACATTGGATTTACTGATCTAGCTGAAAGTGTTATTGATCAATACGTTGCCCAGTATATTCCAAAGGCGATTGACCTTGCGGAAGAATTAAAAGCTTCAGGGGGAAAAGAAAGGTATTTGTGGACGACAGGTTCATGGCTCATTCAGCATTACTTGAAAACCACATCGATCACTGAACAGAAAAAGATGAAGAAGGCGATTAAAGATGGCCACATTACTTGGCATGGATTACCCTTTACAACGCATACAGAGCTGATGGATAAAGAGCTTTTGGGATACAGTCTTTCTGTTTCTAATAATCTCGATAAAGAATTTGGTCGAACAACCATTGCTGCGAAAATGACGGATGTACCAGGGCATACGCTCTCGATGGTTCCTCAACTTGCAGAGCACGGAATAAAGTATTTACATCTCGGTGTAAACCCAGCGTCTCAAGTACCAAAGGTTCCAAAATTGTTCCGCTGGATGGCGCCGTGTGGTTCAGAAGTGATTGTCAATTACGCAGATAACTATGGCGAAATCCTTCAAGTCGATGGTATGGAGGATGTTTTAGTGTTTGCGCATACAGGTGATAACTGTGGACCTTCGTCTAGAGAAGAAATCGCCAACCAGTTCGCAGAGTTGCAAGAGCGTTTTCCTAATGCTGATATAAAAGCTTCTACAATGGATGCTTTCGCCGAAAAGTTGTTAGCTGTCAAGGATACATTGCCTATTATTACTGAGGAAATAGGTGATACATGGATTCACGGTGCCGGGACCGACCCGTATAAATTAGCAGGCTATCGTGAAATTTTGCGTCTTCGATTGAAGTGGTTGAGTGAAGGAAACCTTGATAAAAACTCTAAAGAGTATGATGTGTTAAGTGAGAATTTATCTCTCGTTGCGGAACACACGTGGGGTATGGATTTAAAAAAACACTTGCCAGATTTCACAAACTACTCAAAACCTGATTTCACTATTGCAAGGGCGAACGATTATGTAAACGAGGATGTTATCATCAATAAATATAATTACATAGGTGCATTTGCCATGGATGAGAGAGACAAACACTCTAAAGGATTATTCAAGCACAAGGAAAATGGTTTTAGTTATAAACAGTTTGAAAGTTCCTGGGCAGAGCAACGAAACTATCTGCAAAAAGCTATTGATGGATTAGAGAAAGTGAAAAAGGAAGAGGCTGAGCAAGTATTAGCTAATTTACGAACACCTCCACAAGAGTTGGAAGATATGGAAAAGTTACAAATAAGAGAAAACTATCATCTTGGAAACTTTGAAGTTGCTTTTGATGTAAATGGTGCAATCTGTTCATTAGTAGACAAAACAGGTAAAGTATGGGCTGATGAAAAACAAAGACTTGGATTGTTTTCATATGAAACTTTTGGACCGGAAAATTATGATCACTGGTTTAGAACGTATATGAGTAATTTAAAAAAGACACACTCTTGGTCTGACTCTGATTATGGAAAACCAGGGTTTGAATATGCCGAACCAAAAGCAGAACATTCCTTATATGAACCAGTAGTAACTTCACTTCAGTTGAAGCGTAGCAAGAAAGTTGATGTGGTTCAATTGAATTTGAAGATGCCTGAATATCCTGTTCTTCATTTTGGATCACCTGAAATACTGATTGTTGAATTTTCTTTTTGCAAGTTTTTGAATGCAATAGATATTGAGTTGTATTGGAAGAACAAAGATGCCAATAGACTACCTGAGGCCAGTTGGTTTTCGTTTTCGCCAATAGTTGACAATTCGAATCATTGGAAAATTCATAAACTGGGTTCTTATGTATCACCATTAAATGTTGTAAAAGATGGAAATCGTAATTTGCATGCAGTTGATAAAGGGATGTTATATGAGGGCACTGATGGAACTATGACAATCAATACAAGCGATGCAGCGTTAGTTTGCCCAGGCGAACGTAAATTATTGCGTTTTGATAACCGCTTTGCTTCATTAGATGGTGGAATGCATGTGAACTTACACAATAACATATGGGGAACGAACTTTCCAATGTGGTATGAGGAAGATGCAAAATTTCGATTTAAACTAGTTCTGGATTCAAATCAATCATAAAAAAACGGTGAACTTTGATAAATCAGTAGAAAAATATGACTTAGTAGAAACTTGATAGACTGGCGAAAGCTAGTCTATTTTTGTATAGTTCTCAGCTGATAGCAGTGATAATATAAAGCATTATATTCATGAGGATTTTAATATTTTAGAAGGGAGTAAAAAAACAATGGAGGGACAATTAAAAACTTTTACGGTTGCTATTGATGATATACAAAGACAAATGTTAAAGATGGGTGAGTTGGTTAACAGAGAAATGAACTTAGCTGTTGAATCGATATTTTCCGAGAAAAAAGACATAGAGAATGAAGTCATTCAGATAGATAAAAAAGTAGATGACTTTGATAATAAAATACAATCATCTATTTTACAGTTAATTACAATACAACCTCCGTTTCCAAGAGAGCTTGAAGTGTTAACAACAATGATTAGAATTTCTCGTGAACTTGAGCGAATCGGAGATCATTCTGTAAATATTGTTGAAATTAGCCAATTTATAAAAGTTAATAAGGCATCACAGCTATATATTGTGTTTAGAGAAATGAGCGGTCTTACTTCAAAAATGTTGGAAGAAAGTATTCAAATGTTAAGAAAAAGTAGTAATGATCAAGAGCAACTCATTATGGAAAAAGAGGAGGAAGTAGATCGTTATTTTGATGCGAATCAAAAGTTTATCGTGGCAGAAATGAGACGTGACAATGAGCAAATTGAGTCGTTAGTTCATTTATTAATGGTTAATCGATACCTTGAGCGTGGAGCTGACCATATTGTGAATGTGGTACGTTTACATGAAAAAAGTAATGATTAGGGAGAGGGTTTAAAGTGATTGTACAATTAATTATGGGGGTGTTAGGTGGATTAGGTATATTTCTCTATGGAATGTATATCGCAAGTGAGGGTTTGAAAAAATCAGCTTCAAGTCATTTAAAGAACTTTCTAAGTAGGGTAACGAAAAATCAATTCTTAGGAGCTTTTGCAGGAATGGTGTTAGCAGCTGGTTTACAATCCTCAAGCGCTGCAACAGTAATGGTTGTTGGTTTTGTAAATGCCGGTTTACTGACGTTGCGACAAGCGATGGGGGTTATGTTAGGCTCTGCGATTGGAACAACCGTGACAGTGCAACTAATTGCCTTTAATATAACAGACTATGCTTTAATATTTATTGCTTTAGGAGTATTGGTCTTCTTAGTATCGTCTAAATCTATTGGGAGTATATTATTAGGATTTGGATTTGTCTTTTTTGGTATGGGAATTATTACAGAAGCAATGCTTCCAATTCAAACGAACCCAGAGTTTGCGGGTGCTTTTGTCTATTTAACGGACAATCTTATCATCACTATATTAATTGCTTTAGTTTTTACGGCAATCGTACAAAATAGTGCTGCGACTATTGCCATTGCAATGACCCTAGCAGCTAGTGGGTCTTTAACGATGGAAGCTGCAATAGCCATTGTATACGGAGCTAATATTGGAACAGTTGTCACGGCTTTAGTTTCAAGCATTAATGCTTCGAAGGATGCACAACGGACAGCCGTTGCACATGCCATATTTAAGGTCATAGGGGTTTTATTTTTTCTACCATTAACTCCTATTTTGGTAAATGTATTAGACATGATTGGAGGGGACATAGAACGTAAGATAGCGTATGGACATTCAATCTTTAACATTGTTAATATGCTAATTTTGTTACCGTTCTGTAATAAATTTGCAGATTGGATGGTTATATTAATATCTATAAAAGATAAGACTCCAAAGCATATTAAATACTTAGATAAAGGTAGTTTAGAGGTTCCTACTGTGGCACTTATTCAAGTTAGAAAAGAATTGGGCCATATGGCGATCGTATTAGATAAAAAGATGTTTCACGACTTTTATATGTTATTAAATGAACGAAATGCAGGTCATAGACAATCTATTATTCAAACTGAGAAAATAATAGATGTTATATATAGAAGTAACTATCATTACTTGCAAAAAATAACGAAAAAAGATTTATCGGATGAAGAATCAAATGAAAGTCTTAAATACCTTTATATTAATAATGATTTAGAAGGAATTTCCGATGCTTTACAACAAATTGCCCATACGACAATTAAGTTAGAGACTGCATCATCGAGTTTAAATGAATGGGAAATAAATGGAATTAATGAATTATATAAAGAAGTTTACAAGAGTTATTCTCATGCTGTTAAAGCGTTTGAAGAAAATGATAATAATATAGCTATGGAAGTTATTAATCGGAATCCAATGATTTTGCGGAGAGAAAAGGAGTTGAGGTTTCAGCATTTCTATCACGGTGAAAATGAAAGCAGTCGTTTAAGCTCCATTTATGTAGACGTTATCAATGATTTATTACGAGTAAATCATCATAGTGTTGATATTTCCCATACAGTCATTGGAATGGTTTAACATATTGAGGAAAAATTAAGTGATAGTTTTCAAAAAATGTTTCGAGCGGGTTAATCAAACGAGGGGTAGTTAATTATGCTAGAAAATAAACTTCATTTCACAGAAGTTATAAAAATATGAGAATAGCCATAAGGCAATAAGTGAAATAAAGTGTTTGAAAGTGCAATTGCCAAATATGCTTTACCCAGTTAATGAAGGGCTCTAAACTTCACCAAGCCATTTATCTATGATAGGTTTCACTGGATCCATCACTCTTGCTCCTCTTTTGTGGCAACTTCACTTCAAACTCTTCTTGATTGGCATATTCCTTACTGTACGTGGGTCTACTTCCACCCTGGTAGCTACACTGGAATAATTATTGCCTTTCTGATTCACTTCGCGTCTGATATAATCTATCTGAGTCACTTCTAACATCTCCTAATATCCTCCTGTCAAACGTTGTTGGTCCAACGAGGAGTTTAAAGTTATTTTGAGAAGTTAGCAAGTGGCGTTTTTTAATTTATGAGGGCCCCGCGGGGCCCTCATAAATTAACTGCCGTCCCCTACATATTTAGTTTGCCATAAACAATGTGAGTATTGCGGACAAATTGAGCCTTTAAAAATAAGAATTCAATTTAGAAATTTTATAATTAATGAGAGCTCATTTCCGTTGATTATCAAAGGTTTTTAGAGCTTTCTTAATTAGACACCATGTATTGCACATGATAAAATTTCTAAATAGATGTGGAATGCAAGGTTTAAAATGATGGATATTACTAGTACTCTATTACGTTCATTAAGATGTAATTGAAATCAATAATTGCACAATAAAGTAAGCGCATTCAATTTAAGGGATAAAATAAACAAGTTGGAGTGATACATATGGCAAACAAGCTATACCATGGTGCAGCGTATTATCCTGAGCTTTGGGATGAAAAGGTGATTGAAGAGGATATTAACCTCATGAAAGAAGCAGGCATTAACGTAGCGCGAATGGGAGAGTTCGCTTGGCATACGATGGAGCAGGAAGAAGGAAATATCGACATACGTTTTTTTGTAGATATTGTTCATAAGCTACATGAAAACGGGATCGAGACGGTGATGTGTACGCCGACGCCAACTCCTCCTATCTGGTTCACTCATAACCACCCTGAGCGAATGTATGTCAGTCAGGACCGCACCGTAATGGGACATGGTTCGCGTCAGCATGCTTGTACGAATCATCCGTACTTTCGAAAGAAAGCAAATGAGATTACAGAACATATTGCCAAAGCAGTTGGTTCATTGCCAGGAGTGATTGGTTGGCAAATTGATAACGAATTTAAATGTCATGTGAGTGAATGTATGTGTGAGCAATGTCGTACTTTATGGCACCAATGGTTAGAGGAGCGCTACGAAACGATTGAACAGCTAAATGAGGCGTGGGGAACGAAGATTTGGAGTCAATATTACCATTCGTTTGATCAAGTGCCACAGCCTGGTCCTGCTCCATTTTTGCATAATTCTTCATTAAGTACGATGTATCGCCAGTTTTCTATGGAAAAGATAGCGGAGTTTTCTGATAGTCAGGCCGAAATTATTCGGCAATATTCAGACGCCCCGATTACTCATAATAGTAATTTCCCATTTTCAGTTGATAATGAACGTTTATTTCAAAATCTAGACTTTGCTTCGTTTGATACATATGCATCACAGGAGAATAAAGCATCCTATTTAATGAATTGTGATCTGTGGCGTAACTTTAAAAAAGGTAGAGACTTTTGGATTATGGAAACGAGCACGTCACATGCTGCTTCGCTTGAGAGCTATGCAAGTCCGCATGCAAATGGTTATTTACGAGCAGAGGCGATTGCTTCGTATGCGCTAGGTGGAGAAGCTTTTTGTTATTGGTTATGGAGACAGCAACGAGCAGGGTGCGAGCAACCACATGGTTCGGTAATTAGTGCTTGGGGGAAGCCAACGATCGGTTTTCAAAGTGTCTTAGAAGTGGAAGAGATGAGAAAGAAAGTGGAGCCATTTATGGTTGCAACAAAGCCCCAGCAAGCGGACATCGCGATAACGTATTCGGATCAAGCAAAGGCTTTCTTTCAAACGGAGCCTCACCAGCAAATGAATTTCAGGTCATTAGTGACGAATTTTTATAATCATTTTGTCTCCTTAGGGGTTCATCGAGATTTGATTCCAGAAAAGGGAAGCTTACAAGACTATAAGCTATTATTTACACCATTCTTGCCGTATATTTCAGATGAATATCGAAAGCAAGCAGTTGATTTTGTGAAAAGTGGTGGAACATGGATCGTTGGGCCTCTAAGCGGTGGACGAACGAAAGAGCATACGATTCATACAAATGCCGCACTCGGAGAACTTGAAGAAATCGCCGGGATCGAAGCGTTGTACACATATCCGATGGATGGAACCGGCTCAGTCGGTCATGCATTTGGTGAAAAAGCACCGTTAGCGTTATGGAGTACGGTGTTTGAACATGTTGAGCAAACGACTGTCGGTACGATTGCAGGAGGCAACTCAGATGGAAAGGCCTTCATAACAGAATCGAAAGTTGGAAAAGGGAAAATAGTTCACATCGGTTCTTTACCTGTGGAGGAAGATGGGGATTCCTTATTAATGAAACTCATAGATCATTATGCAACAGAAGCAGGAGTAAGTGTGCGAACGGATGTGACGAAAGGAACGATTGTCGCACCGCGAATCGATGATGAAGGCACGCAATCGTGGGTGATTGTCAATATGGATGGAGAAGGTGGAAGTGTGACCGTTCCAGTCAAAGCATTGGATCGTTTAACAGAAGAGATGATTTCAGCGGGACGACTAGAGATTGGACCTTACGAATATCGAGTCCTTTCGTTATTAAATAAAGGATGAGAAACGAAGGAGTTAAATCAAGTCATTCATAAAATTGATTAACTAATGAATTTAACGACGAAAAAGACGGACTTTTGTTAAAAAGGGTCCGTCTTTTTCTGTGTTGCTTGGAGCTGATTCAAGTACTTCTCGTTCTAATTAAAGCTCCATTCTATAGAAAACAACCTTCATTTATAATCTATTGTATAATGATTCTAACGATATTTTACGGTGAGTGGAGTGAGTGTGGATGCATTGCTGAGAAGAAGGTTTAAACTACGTTCAATTATTATATGTCTTGTTATTATCGTAGTAGCAATTTCATTATTTATCACAGATGTTCTAGTAAGCAATACGATCAGTGATCAAATTATGGATGATCAAGAAGAAAAAGCATTAACGGTAGCTAGAATTGTAGCTGAATCAGAAACGGTGCAACAAAGTTTGGCAGAGGAAACACCCGAAAATATTCAGGTGTTTGCTAATGATATAAGGTCGACCTCAGGAGTACTATTTATCGTCGTGATGGACATGAATGGGATTCGCTATTCTCACCCGAACGCTGATTTGGTGGGCCTTCCATTCGAGGGAGAAGATGAAGCGAATGCTTTAATGGGGCAGGAGTACAGTTCCATTTCCAAGGGGACTTTAGAAACCTCTCTACGTTCATTCACACCGGTTATGAGTGAAGATAATGAGCAATTAGGCGCTGTAGCTGTGGGGATTTCTTTAGAAAATGTAGAGCAAACCTTGGATGAAAGTCATAAAAATCTCATTATAGGATCGCTATTCGGAATCATTACAGGGATTATCGGTGCCTTACTCATTGCTAATTACATAAAGAAAATTCTCTACGGATTAGAACCTTTTACAATCGCAAAAACGTTTGAAGAAAGAAATACGATGCTTCAATCTGTGCGTGAGGGTATTATTGCAGTGGATAAAGATGCTAGAATTACTCTCGTTAATAAATCGGGATTACAATTGTTTGCAAAAGCAGGACTGAAAAACGACCCGATAGGAATGGAAATCACCGAGTATATGCCTAGAAATGGTTTAGAAGAAGTGTTACAAACCGGGAACTCCGAACTTGATTCAGAGTTAACGATAAATGGGATGTCATTTGTCGTTAATCGAACACCATTAATTGTTGATAATCAAATCATTGGTGCTATTTCTACTTTTAGAGATAAAACAGAAGTGAATGAAATGGCTAAACAGTTAAGTGGTGTGAAATTATATGCAGAAGCGCTTCGTTCACAATCACATGAAGTGATGAATAAGTTTCACGTAATACTCGGGTTGGTTAGAAATAGGTCCTACGAAGAATTATCTCATTATATACGCGAATTAGTCGATCATAAAAACAATGAAATAGGAATCGTGACGAGAAACATAAAAGATCCAGTTTTAGCAGGGTTTCTGATCGGTAAACTTAGTTATGCGAGGGAAAATGGGATAACGTTGAACATTATAAATGAAACGGACATTCCGTCTCCAAAATCAAGTGACACTACTCACGAATTGATTACAATTTTAGGAAATTTAATTGATAATGTGATCGAAGCATTAACGGTAAGTAAGAGTAACCAGATTGATGTCAAGTTAAGCTATGATCAAGGATCACTAAAATTACAGGTGGAAGATACTGGTCCTGGAATCAAACGGCAGCACTTAGCACATATATTTGAAAAAGGGTTTTCGACGAAAGGGAAAAATAGAGGCTACGGATTGTTCCTTGTGAAAAACAGTATGGATAAACTGGGTGGTAACTTTACGGTTGATTCTTTTCAAGGGGAAGGAACAGTATTTACAATGGACATACCCTATGAAATTGAGGTGAACGGGATTGATTAATGTATTAATAGTAGAAGATGATCCCATGGTTGCAAAATTCAATAAACAATATTTAGAAGAAATAGACGGATTCCATTTAGTTGGTATCGCTAATTCTTTTGATTCTGCGATGGAGTATATAAAAACGACTGTCATTGATCTCATATTGTTGGATATTTATATGGCTGGAAAAAACGGTTTGGAGCTTTTAAAAGATATTAGAGATAATGAACTGCAAAATATTGATGTCATCCTTATTACCGCAGCAACGGACGTCGATTCTATCCAGACAGCATTAAGGAATGGCGCTGTTGACTATATAATTAAACCATTTGAATTTGAGAGATTCCATCATTCCTTGGCTACGTATAAAGGGAAGTTTCACTTGTTAAATAAGCAAGGTGCTTTAAATCAGGATGTACTTGATTCCGAAATATTTCATCAAAGAGAAAAAAGAGTGAGTCTTTTGCCTAAAGGGCTTTCTAAAAGTACATTACAAGTTATTTTTAATGCAATGGAAGAATTGAAAGGAGAAGCTTTTTCAACGGATGAAGTTGCGGAGAAAAGTAATATATCAAGAGTATCGGTGAGGAAGTATTTAAAATTCCTAAATGAGATAGGTGTGTTAGGAGAAAGAATGACATACGGACCTGTTGGGAGACCAACTTACTTATATACGTATAAAAAATCAAATAAATCGGCCATCTCTAAATTTCTATAAGAGAAGGGTCAAAAAGGTAGTTTTTTTACCTTTTTGACACTCCTTTAAGCAATGAGCTATGCCGCTGCATTGTTTTAAGCCTGTTCTGAGTGGTTTTCTCAGAACAGGCGAGCAGCGTTTATAGCCATTGCACATACCTATTTGAACTTCCTCTATAAGATAGATCGTTTTCTTAAAAGCAGCCAATCGGTTGATTTTTTTAATTACAAAACCTTTTTTAAGTTACAAAACATTTCACAATTTGGTCACATTCTTTAAGATATAAATAGATCAGTGAAAGCGATTCCAATTTATAGGTGATCCTTCTAGAAAAAAACTTACGACATAAAAATGAAAAAGCTTTTCCGGAAAGGGGAATGTGAAATGGTAGAGGCAGCAAAAAAATTACTTACAAATCATAAAAACGAAGATATTTTATATGAGATAAAATCAAAAGAGGCAGTTAAAGTGTTTCATATGCCGATAATCTGGTTTGCTGTGATTTTAGCATTAACGATTGTTAGTATATATACCGATAATCTTCCCGCAGGCATGATTGGTAGTCTGTTGGTGATGATCGTATTAGGCGAAACACTTGGTTGGATTGGTGATCGAACACCTATTATAAATAATTTTCTTGGCGGAGGCGCTATTGTCGCAATATTTGGATCTGCTTATCTAGTTTACAGTGGTATCTTACCAGAATCAGTAACGACTTCTGTGGATGGATTCATGACAACTGGAGGCTTTCTGGACTTCTACATTGCAGCTTTAATTACGGGAAGCATTCTTGGAATGGACTCAAAAATATTAGTAAAAATCGGAGCCCGCTATTTTGCACCAATCATTGGTGCTGTTATTGTAGCGATGGGAATGGCGGCACTCGTTGGATCATTGTCGGGATTTACGCTACAAGATGCAGTTCTAGTTATTACCTTGCCAATTATGGGAGGCGGCATGGGGGCAGGAGCCGTTCCTATGTCACAAGTTTATTCTGAATTCCTTGGCAATCCGCCAAGCTACTATATTTCTATGCTAGTTCCAGCTTTAGCGCTTGGCAATGTATTTGCGATCGTATTCGCAAGTTTGTTAAATAAACTTGGTAACAAAATGCCTTCTTTGACTGGAAACGGTCAATTAATAAAAGGGTTTGAAATGGAGAAGAATGAATCAACATTTGATATTCAAAAATTAGCCGTAGGATTACTTGCAGCATTGGTTTTCTTTGTAAGTGGGAACATTCTTGGTGGATTTATTCCATTGCACCCTTATGCTCTAATGATCATTCTTGTAGCAATGGCAAAAATCTTCAACCTTATTCCAAAAAATATCGTGGACGGGGCAAGTCAATGGTATCAATTCGTTGCAAAAACATTTACGCTTGCCTTACTTTTTGGAATTGGAGTAGCTTATACAGACTTAAATGCAGTTCTAGGTGCCTTAAGCATACAATATGTCCTTATTGTAGGAGCTGTCGTACTAGGCGCAGCGATAGGAGCTGGTATTGTCGGTAAATTTGTAGGTTTCTACCCTATTGAATCAGCTATCACTGCTGGTCTTTGTATGGCGAACATGGGTGGAACCGGTGACGTTGCCGTACTTTCTGCTTCGAAGAGAATGGAATTAATGCCTTTTGCTCAAATTGCTTCAAGACTAGGCGGAGCCTTGATCCTCTTATTGGCGGGATTGCTCATTCCTATATTTTTATAAGTCTTTCAAGGGGTTCTCATTAATCAATGAGACCCCTTATTATTTGAAGATAAGAGTGTATAAGTCGACAGCTATCTTTACGACACAAGCATCAAGGGAAGTTCGCCTCCTTTCGAGTAGCACCTACACACACTTCGTAGGTGCTACTCGGGGGTGGCTTTAAAGATCACGCTGTATTTAATAAAAGACGCTACGCGTTTTTCTTAAGTTACATATCCATTGTGCGGCAGCAAGGAGATCGGGAAAGTACATGTCAGCATCAGCCTGTCTTTCTTTTCGGTCTCCAACAAGGATAGTCTGAGTACCAGCTTCTTTTCCAGCTTCAATATCAGGTTCTCTATCTCCGATCATGTAGCTTTTTTCTAAATCGATATCGTATTTTTTTGCCAAGTCAGTAATCATTTGCGGTTTCGGCTTGCGACATGCACACTTAGCGTGTGGCTTATGGGGACAATAAGCGATATGATCAATTTCGGCTCCATATACAGCTAAATCATCCTGCATTTTTTTATGTACATTTTGCAAGGCCATTTCCTCCATAAAACCAAGTCCGATACCTCCTTGATTCGTGACCACAAAAACCTTAAACCCTTCCTCATTAAACAATTTAATGGCTTCGCCGACACCATCTAATAAATAGAAATCCTCAGGTTTGTTCACAAACTTTACTCGATGACTTAGTACTTCGTTAATTACTCCATCTCGGTCTAAAAACATTCCAATCGTCATCCAATCACCAGTCCTCTGAGAGTAGTTTTTCTATCGACGTCTAATTTATTCACAGTTTGTGATATAGACGGTTATTAGTAAAAACAGTGAAAAAGCACAAGCTAGTAGCTTGTGCTTTCCATAATGGATCTAGTATTAAGCTGCAGTGTGTTGAGAATCTGAGTTATTATTTTTGTGCGAGATTATTTGTTTTATATACCAGCCAATAATAATCAACGTGAGCGCTGTTCCAATAGCAAGCGAAATATTGTATCCCATGCTAAATCCTTCTGGTGCATAGAAAATGTACGTACATACGACTCCTGACATAAAAATTGCCGGGATGCCGCATATCCAGTGAAATTTACTATTTTTAAGTAAATACATAGCTCCTGTCCAGAGCATTACTGTAGCAACAACTTGGTTCGTCCACCCGACGTAGCGCCACAAAAACGAATAGTCGATGGTAGATAAGAAGAAAGTAGGAATCATAATAAACACCGTTGCAATAATAACGATGAATTTTCCTTTTCCCTGACTAGCCTCTTCCGTTTTCTTAAAACTTTTACTTAATAGTTCAATCAGCATCATTCTTGAAGAACGAATTGCCGTGTCTCCAGTTGTGATAGGTAAAATAATAACTCCTAATATAGCAAGAATTCCACCTAGAGTTCCTAATAAGCTAGTTGAAATTTCATTTACAACACCAGCTG
Source organism: Salipaludibacillus neizhouensis (assembly GCF_002886185.1). Taxonomy (GTDB): domain Bacteria; phylum Bacillota; class Bacilli; order Bacillales; family Salisediminibacteriaceae; genus Salipaludibacillus; species Salipaludibacillus neizhouensis. The sequence continues at coordinate 3,001,562 of NZ_KZ614146.1, read as the reverse complement.
GTCCACCGGCAGTTAAAGCTGCTTGAAGGCCTTCTGTTCCGCCAAAAAAAGTCATGCCGGCAGCTGCCCAAATTAGCGCGATAACTCCTTCTGCAATCATTGCGCCATAGAAAACCTTTCTGCCATCCGATTCTTTTTTTAACGTTCTAGCAATGATGGGACTTTGCGTACTATGAAAACCGGAAATTGCCCCGCAGGAGATGGTTACCATTAACAATGGCCAAATCGGTAAATCTCCTGGATGTAGATTAGCGAACGTTAGGTTAGGAATAGATGTGTCAGAAAACAGTAAGGAGATAGCAATCGAGACTGCCATGAAAATTAAGATTGCCCCGAAGATCGGATAAATTCTCCCGATAATTTTGTTTACTGGTAAAAGAGCGGCTAATACGAAATAACCGAAGATCGCGATGAGAGCCACGATAAAGCTAAGTGGTGTGATTTCTGAAATTAACTGTGCAGGACCTGCTGTGAATGCAGCGGCAACTAGTACCATTAATAAAATAGAAATAACATTGATGAAGCCTTGCATTGTTTTTCCTAAATATCTTCCTACAAGTGTTGGGTATTGTTCCCCGTTATGGCGGATTGAAAGCATTCCGGAGAAATAGTCGTGCACTGCTCCAGCAAAAATACAGCCTACAACAATCCATATAAAGGCAATTGGTCCGTATAAAGCGCCTAAAATGGCCCCGAATATTGGACCTAAACCAGCGATATTCAATAATTGAATGAGACTGCCTTTCCACCAACTCATTGGGACGAAATCCATGCCGTCTGATTTCGTATAAGCGGGTGTTAGTTGCGCGTCATTTATTCCAAAAATTCGTTCGACTACTTTGGAATAAACGATGTATCCGACAATAAGTAATATAATTGCAAATAAGAAAGTTACCATAGTGTGTGTCTCCCTGATGTATGTCATATTATTTAACTATAGAAAATAGTTTAACGACTTAAAGCAAGAAAAACAACCCTTATTTTCAGAAAATACTTATAAATCAAACTAATTGTAATGATGATCATAGGAATAGCAATACGTTTAACGCTTACACAAGTGTTATTTTAAAATAATGGCACTGTTATCATTGATTGTTGTAGTGATTTATTCGTTCAGAGATACTTGAATTCACTAATTGCTTTTTCCGTAGGGAGTCGCAAACTTACTTTGGTTTAGATTCTTTATTTAACAACACCATTTACGTACATGAAAGATATATGATGATCTACTTCTCTTTTTCGCCAGATTATGCGAATATAGAAGTAATATAAAATGTATGAAACTCAGTTATAGCTAGCAAAATAATTCTCTTATATATCGTTAGTTTAAAGAGATTGGAGCAGTTCTATTATGTATCAGAATTTAGAAGATTGTATTATTGATTTAGAAAAAAATGGTCATTTAGTACGCGTGAAAGAAGAAGTTGATCCGCATTTGGAAATGGCTGCGATTCACTTGAAAGTATATGAGGCTGGAGGGCCTGCCTTGTTATTTGAAAATGTAAAAGGCAGTAAATTCAAAGCAGTTTCCAATCTTTTTGGTACTATTGAGCGAAGCAAATTTATTTTTCGCAGTACGTGGGATTCCGTGCAAACTGTTATCGCTTTGCGAAACGATCCGATAAAGGCGTTGAAAAATCCGCTTAAACACGTGAAAACAGGATTAGCAGCATCGACTGCTTTACCGGTTAAGAAAAATAAAAATGCTCCCGTTACTATGGAAGAAATCAGCATTGAAGATATTCCTTCTATTCAACATTGGCCAATGGATGGCGGGGCATTTATTACATTGCCTCAAGTATATACAGAAGATCCGGAAAAGCCGGGGATTATGAATTCGAATCTTGGAATGTATCGTGTTCAACTTAATGGTAACGACTATGAGACCAATAAAGAAATTGGTCTGCATTATCAGATTCATAGAGGTATCGGGGTTCATCAAGCCAAGGCAAATAAGCTTGGAAAACCTTTAAAAGTCAGTATTTTTATAGGGGGACCTCCTGCGCACACTCTATCATCGGTTATGCCTTTGCCGGAAGGAATGAGTGAAATGACTTTTGCCGGATTACTAGCTGGACGTCGTTTTCGGTATAGCTATATTGATGGTTATTGTATTAGTAATGATGCGGATTTTGTAATCACCGGCGAGATTCATCCGAATGATACGAAACCTGAAGGACCTTTTGGGGATCACTTGGGGTATTACAGTCTTACTCATTCATTTCCGGTAATGAAAGTACATAAAGTATATGCAAAATCTAATGCGATTCTACCGTTTACGGTTGTTGGTCGACCGCCTCAAGAAGATACGGTATTTGGGGAAATGATTCATGAGTTAACTGGTGGTGCGGTAAAACAAGAACTACCTGGCGTGAAAGAAGTTCATGCTGTTGATGCTGCAGGGGTCCACCCGTTACTTTTTGCAATTGGGAGTGAACGATATACTCCTTATCAACAAGTAAAACAACCAACAGAAATCCTTACGATTGCAAATAAAATTTTAGGAACTGGACAACTAAGTTTAGCGAAGTTTTTATTTATTACTGCCGAAGAGGATATTCCTTTGAATTCTCATGATGAAACGGCATTTTTGAAGTATATATTAGAACGGATTGATCTGAAAAGAGATCTTCATTTTTACACAAATACAACGATGGATACACTTGACTATTCAGGGACTGGGTTAAATCAAGGAAGCAAAGTTGTTATTGCTGCTTTCGGCGATAAAAAAAGAGAGTTGTGTACGGATGTGCCTGATGGTTTAAAAGATATTAGTAAGTTTGGAAACCCTCAACTAGTAATGCCGGGAGTTGTAGCCATAGAGGGACCGGAATTCCAAAACTATGATCTTGCGCAAAAAGAATTAAAAGAGTTAGATGATACGATTCAAGCAAAGGGTTCCGTAGAATCGTGCCCGATGATCGTATTATGTGATGATAGTACATTTATGAGTGCGACAGACAAAAATTTTCTTTGGGCTACTTTCACACGAAGTAATCCTTCTCATGACATTTACGGAGTGAACAGTTCTTATGAAAACAAACATTGGTCTTGTGAAACAATGATTATTGATGCTCGTATTAAAACTCATCATGCACCACCATTAGTGGAAGATCCAGGAGTGGAGAAACAGATTGAAAGAGTGTTCACGAAGGGAGCGAGCTTGGAGGGAGTGAAAGTCCAATAACAGCTTAAACACTTTGGAGGTATTTTTCTATGAAAAAAGAAGAAATTAGAATAAGAGACCCATTTGTTTTACCGGATAAAGAGAAAAAGCTTTACTATTTATACGGAACAACAGATGAGAATGTGTGGGACGGTGATGGGACAGGATTTGATGCATTTACAAGTGCTGATTTAGAAAATTGGGAAGGGCCTGTTCAGGTTTTTCGTCCAACGAAGGAGTTCTGGGCAACGAAACATTTTTGGGCACCTGAAGTTTATTATTTAAACGAAAAATACTATATGTTCGCATCATTTAAGTCTGAAGATCAATGCCGTGGAACACAAGTTTTAATTTCTAAAAATCCTTTAGGTCCTTTTGTTCCTTTAACAAATAAACCAGTTACTCCTGAAAATTGGGAGTGTCTGGATGGCACCCTCTATATTGATAATCATAATAATCCTTGGATGATTTTTTGTCATGAATGGATACAAGTTCAAGATGGAGAGATATGTGCTATACAGCTTTCCGAAGATTTACGAGAAGCAGTTAGTAATCCTGTTATTCTCTTTAGAGCATCAGAGGCAAAGTGGACGAGAGGAGAAAACAATAATTATGTAACGGATGGTCCATTTTTAATTAAAGACAGTCAAGGTCAGTTAAAGATGTTATGGTCGAGCATCGGAGAGAAAGGATATGCGATTGGCGTTGCCCGTTCCGAAAGTGGAAACATACTGGGACCGTGGGTACAGGAAGCGGAACCACTCTTTGCTGAAAGTGGTGGACATGGCATGCTTTTCGAAACGTTTGAAAAGGACCTACTCCTAACCATTCATTCGCCAAATTCCACTCCGAATGAAAGACCATGTTTTTTTTCGGTAGTAGACGATAATGGACTGAAGTTAGGGAAGAAAAAAGAGTAGTCGTTACTGTTTTTTAGGGGGATTTAAAATTTCTTGGTTTTTTAGAGAGGGTTGATTCAATATAGATAGAGAAGTCGAATCTGCTCAAGGAGGACGCTTTCCGCGGGCAACTGCTTTAGCCACCTCGGGAAAAAGACCATGTCTCTTCCTGGCAACGCTCTGAAGTGGCATCCGTCGAGACAAACTCGAAGAATATTCGTGAAGTATTCAAACTCGCCAAGGACTGTCACGTATCCCTTTTCAAAATAATAAATGAGTTTTTTGTCATGTTCTTCAACAGCACTTAAATCATTATATAAATACGCTTTAAGCGGTTTATCATAAAATCGCATTTATACCTTCCGCCTTACTAACCATCAGTAAGTCTCTCTTTGGCATCTTCATAACTCCAAGTTTCATTCAAAGGCTCACTATTAAAAACTTTCATATATAAATCGATACATTGTTCCAATTTATCAATTGTAATAGGTTCAATTTTTACAACCATGATAACCTCTCCTTTTTTAACATTATATTTATTTGTTTTAACATAAAAATACTTAGTCCTTGTTGAAGTATTCTGCTCCGTTAGCATCACAACAGGAGAAACAGCTTGTTCAACTATTGCTAACCCGTTAGTTCAACAAGCACCTTCTCTTTCCATGTACATTTTTCTCGTACTGTTCACCAGCCAAAAGAATCTTCTTCTTCTTTTGTCCATGATTAATTCGACTGTTTTTTCTATCGATCCGCAATTAACTATTTCGTTTTTTACTTAATTACATAAGATGTACTATCCCTATAGAAAGGGGGTTTTTAATAATGAGTGATTATGGACACGTCTCTCCTGTAGCAGGAAGAAAAGACTCTAATTTTGCGTTAATTGTTGTCTTGTTCATTTTGTTGATTATTGTAGGCGCGGCTTTCGTTAGACCACATTACTAAATTTTTATTGATGCGAGCGCTTATACAAAGTGCTCGCATTTTTATTGCGTCTTTGAAAACCACAGGCTCTGCCTGTGTGAAAATAAACCTTTAAGGGTTGTAACAGAAAAATCTCCATTCGTATAATAGAAGATGGCCGCCAAACGAACTTCTAATAACGAAAGGAGATCAGCTCATGTCGAGCGGCAATAGTCTATCACATACGAGATGGAATTGTAAGTACATCTCGTGTTTATTAGAAGGAAGCTAATATACGGAAAATTGAGAGAGATATAGGAGCAATTTTAAGAAGGTTGTGTGAGATGAAAAATGTAGAAATTATAGAAGCTCATGCAATGCCAGATCACATTCACATGTTAGTAAGAATCCCCCAAAAAATGTCTGTTTCGTACTTCATGTGGTACTTAAAGGGTTAATGATCCATGATAGACATGCAAATTTAAAATACAGTCATGGAAACAGAACTTTTTGGGCAAAAGGATATTACGTGAGTAGAGTAGGATTGAATCAAAAAACGGTAGCGAAATACATTCGAGAGCAAGAAGCAGAAGATCGTTTGCGAGATAACATGAGCAAACGAGAATATGTAGATCCATTCAAAAAATAGAGGGAAGGGCAAACGGTTGGCGGTCAATTAAGAGGAGGATGTCCCAAAAGTTAGTATGTTTGTGAATATTGTAGGCAATGGCTTCGTTGGGCTCCGCACCCGCTATGAGAAAACTCACTCATAGCGGGCTTTTAAAAAATGGAGCGATTCCGCTCATTGCTTTAAAGGGTGTCTCAGAAGGTCTTTTTTGACCTTTTGAGACACCTTCTTTGTTGGTAAAGTGCCCTTATAGGGCGAAATTAAAACCGCCCGTTTTATGGTCGGTTATTTGCTTTCTAATTTCAACCTAATGCGCTATAGCGGTCAAATCCACCATAAAAGTGAGTTGGTTTTTCATCATTCTTGTTCCACTAAGGTGCGTATGTTCAATAAGAAGAACGGAATCCTTTGTGGAAGGATTCTCCCCCAATACTTCAAAAAGGTTACGTTCCTTATTAGAGCCAGCAATTATTCTTGTTTTTTATTTATCAATAATAGTACGGATAAGGATAATAAGGATACGGAGGCGGAGCAATATAAGGTAATAGGGCTAAAGCAGCTAAGGAAGCTAGTGGAAAACCTCGACGTCTAAAACGTCGGAACCTTCTTCTAGGACGACCAAAAGGCCCATAATATTGTCGAGTATCCGATTCATCCCCCTCACTTTCTCGCTCCATTACATCCTCACCAGCTAACACTGTAATATTATCCATATCAACATTTTCAATAATGCCATCAAATGTACTTCCATCTGTCATCGTTAAAGTCACATGATAATACATGTGGTTTCTGCACTCATCATGTAAATCCCTTAAGTGGTTACGGTAATCATGGTTTTCTACATTCACTTTTTACCTCATCTCCCTTCAAATACATGGTATTCACCTAGAAGAAGGGCGTTACTCAATTGTATGTATTAATTACATTCAACAACAATATTTCTCATCATTATTATTAACGTCAGCAATAGGTAAGCATTTTTTACTAACAATGGTTAACAAGGTTCCATGTATATTAAGGTTTAGCGAGGAGATAATTATAACGATGGACTCTTTGGAAGGACTTTAAATAATGGATAAATTCTTAATAGAAATTAAAGATAAGTTCAGAAACAACGATGACTTCTTTCTTCAGGATGAACAAATCCTTGATGTTTCTGTTACCTTAGTAGGAATTAGAACTCTAGTTGATTTCACTCAAACTAAAAGAAAAATTCACAATTATATAGCAAACGCAATTTCCTCAAAAAAAACAATAGGTGAACTATTGAATGAGTTGGGTGAAGTAAAAGAGGAAGATATGACGGAAGCTGTTTCCTCCATTATGAAAGGTAAACTGCTTATTGTTATCAAAGATCAGCATAAATATGTGATCTTAGAACCTGTGCCAAAATTGTTGAGTCGTGCAATTGAAAAACCTACAAATGAAAACGTATAGGACTTAAGATTCCTTGAATTATTTTCCTTGACTCTCCTAATAATAACTACTGTCATACACGACAAACGTAAAAATTGCGAAGGGGTTTTTAAAATGCTAAACAAACAACAATTGCAACTTTTCACATTTTCGTCCTTAAATATTAATACACTATATTAATATTTATTATGTTAACATAATAATAAAATATGACATTCGGGGTTTTAACTAATGGTGATTGAAACTTTAAAGCTATCCGGTTTATTTATATTAGTTTTTATTGTCATGCGTATGCTTGGCAAAACTCTTTTATCACAGTGGACAGCCTATGATCTAGTGACAATTATTTTTTTATCTTATGCAGCACTCGGAGCCGTAAACGTTCAAGGTTTCTTTCATGCTGTAATTTGTATTATTTTAATTGGAGTATTTTATATGGCGTTATCTAAATTGAGCCTGTGTGGAGCGTTAACACATATCATTATTGGAGAACCTACCATTTTAATAAAAAACGGAGAAATTATCCAAACGAACTTAAAACAACTTCGCTATTCTATAACTGAATTATTATCGACCATTCGCTCTTTTGGATATCCAGATATTCAAGATATCAAATATGCAATCTTAGAACCAAATGGTCAAATAAGTGTAATTTCAAAAGGGAATTTACGTCCTTTAACACCTAAAGATCTCAACATAAGTCCCGAATATACAGAGTTTCCAATAACTGTAATTGCGGAAGGGAGAATGAAACATAAAAATCTCTCTTATATTAATAAAACAGAGGAATGGTTAATAAGTGAATTAGAACATAAGGGATACCAAGATCTTCGTACCATTTTTTACGCGTACGTTAAGGGGGACAACGATTCATTAATTATTTTCCCGTATGAATAACACGAGAAATTTTATCCACCAGATCATCTTATCTGGCATGAAACATTACAAATTCATAAATTGACTGCTACAGATGAATCCTCAGGTTTTTGTTACTTCAGACTTAGCTATGCATTATTGGTACTAGAAAAGTAGAATAAAAAGATGTTAATGAAAGGACAAAACAGAGAGAAAAAGATTAATCAGAAATATGATGTGATAATTTTTGTTGATATTTAATTATTATGCACTGGCCATAAACATTATTGAAGAAAAGAGGAGTTTAGTGTAATCACGATAAAAAAATTCGTGTTAAATTAATTATTCAAATTTATCCTATAAAAAGTAACCTCCTTCTTCTAGGTGAATACCATGTATTTGAAGGGAGCTGAGGTAAAAAGTGAATGTAGAAAACCATGATTACCGTAACCACTTTAGGGATTTACATGATGAGTGCAGAAATCACATGTATTATCATGTGACTTTAACTATGACAGATGGAAGTACATTTGATGGCATTATTGAAAATGTTGATTTAGATAATATTACGGTATTAGCTGGTGAGGATGTAATGGAGCGAGAAAGTGAGGGGGATGAATTGGATACTCGACAATACTATGGGGCTTTTGGTCGCCCTAGAAGGAGGTTCCGACGTTTTAGGCGTCGAGATTTCCCACTAGCTTCCTTAGCTGCTTTAGCCTTATTACCTTATGTCTCTCAGTATCCTTACTACTCTTACTATCCTTACTATCCTTACTATTGAAGAATATGAGGTCAGTAGGAGATTACCCAACACCGTGAAGACCAATACGAAGTAACTAGTTAGAAAAAACGGAATATGAAGGAGAGGCGGATATTTCTAGCTTCTTCTTTTTTATTCTTACTGCAACTTTTCTCCCCAAAAGCGCCATAATGGGAGCAAAGCTTGTTGTGCTATCGGTATCCGTTAGCTGAAGAAGAACATTAATTAGCAGTAAAAAACACTTTTCCTTTTTGGTTTTATTTGAAGAAACAATATTGACAACTTCTTTTATGTTTAATAAGTCGTGTTTAGGTTAGAATCAACCATCATTAAACGTAACCTTTTCTCATTTATTAGCGTTATTAGGTGATGAAAGGTTTCTTGCCATTTATCTTTCGAAACATTTTTATTCCAATTCCATAAGTGAAAAATATTAGCATTTACTTTAGCTTTATTAATTTCTCCCCAATTTACTAGTTCCTCAGAAAAGAGACTGATTTTTAAAAATTTGCAGTTTGGGCATACACAAAGGAGGGCGGGTTTCCCTTGATGCGTGTGGCGTAAAGATAGCTGTCAACTTATACATTCTTATCTGTTAAAAAGAAGCCTTTCATTAAGTTGTAGAACTTAATGAAAGACCTCTTAAATTAGCATTCTTAAAAACATGAGCAAAAACCATTAGCATAATTGATATCAATCACCCAAAACCCTTATAAATCAGAGTTTAAGGGGTATATTACATCATGCCGCCCAACTAGTAACCCGATTAATACAGTGAAATGTGTCTCATAAACCTTGTTATATAAGCATATTCACTCAAGTGAAATTAATATAAGAATACACACATGAACATGAGCAAAACATGAGCATTTATCCCTTGTAATTTATTTACTGTGGACTTATTTTAACAAGTTCATCCTTCTACAAACGCGCCTTATCGTATTAATACTCTTACAATGTAGTAATAATCTGCCCTTCCTTTGTAAGAATAATCGTATGTTCGTATTGAGCCACATAGCTTTCATCGGTTAGGATGGTCCATCCATCTTCGGATTGGAAAACTTCCTCTTCAAATGTAGAGATAAAAGGCTCAAAGGCAATTACCATACCATCTTTTAAAATTTCGTCATCCCAGCGAGAGAAGTAATTGAAAATATGGTCTGGTGCTTCATGAATCGACCGCCCAACACCGTGTCCAGTAAGATTTTTTATGACAGTTAAGCCATGCTGTTTCGCCTCATTGTGTACAGCTTTTCCGAGAGCGCTTTTTTTCGAACCTGGTTTTGCCTTCTCAAGTCCAGCGTCGAATGCTTCTTTAGCAACGTCACATATTTTCTGCAAAATTATCTCTCCCTTCCCAACAACAAAGGAAATTCCAGTATCTGCGAAATACCCGTTTTTAGAACCTGAAACATCAATATTTACAAGGTCCCCTTCTTGAATGGTCCGTTCCCTCGGAATCCCGTGCGCTACTTCTTCATTTATGCTAATGCACGTATACCCAGGAAAATCGTATTCTCCTTTTGGTGCAGATTGAGCTCCTGCTTTTTCAAAAATCTCCTCCGCAATTTCATCGAGTTCTTTTGTAGTAATTCCAGGTTTAGTACATTGGACTAATTTATCTCGAATCGATCCACAGATTTCACCAATTTCTCTTAACCATTAAAATCCTCTTCAGTCTTTGCAATCATCGTGTATTCTCCCTTTTTAAAGCATTTTATGATTTCATTCCATTTAGGTTCTATTATAAACGGAACGGCTTTTTCTTCAACAAAATGGCCCTTATTGTGATATTTAAACTTTAAGCAAAACCTTCCCTTCATAATTACGACTCTCGATTAATTTATGTGCTTCTGCTACATTACTTAAATTAAAAACTTGTGCTATCGGGATGGTGATTTGTTTTGACTCAAATAGTTCTATAACTTTTTCTGCAACAGGCGCTAATCGTACTGGATTATGTTTTCTTGTTGTGCCTAAGCTAAATCCCTTAATATTTCTACAGCTACTATGAACATCACTTGTCTTAAAAGTACCAGCTTTACCACTACTATTTCCAAATTGTACGAGTGTGCCATATAATGCTAAGCAATGTAAACTCATGCTTGTAACATCACCAGCAACTGAATCAAAAATAATATTTGCACCTTTATTATCTGTTTGCGTTAAAACTTCTTCTGTAAATGTATCGTAAGTGCATACAACATCAGCCCCTAATTTCTTCACATAATTTACTTTGTCTTTACTTCCAACCGTTGTAATAATCTTTTGAACTCCAGTTAATTTAGCTAATTGTACGAGCATCGAACCAACTCCGCCAGCAGCACTATGTATAACAATGGAGTCAGACTTTTGTATTTGTCCAATTTCATGTAAAAGAATGTACGATAAGATTGATACAGTGGGCATTGCTGCAGCCTGTTCAAATGAAAGACTATCTGGAATTTTAAAAACTAATTGTTCATTTGCAATAACATATTCTGCATATGAACCACCTTTAGGAAAAGCAATCACACGATCTCCCATTGAAAATGACGAATTAAGAGCAGCATCTACAACTGTTCCTGCACAATCCAAACCTAATAATAATGGGAAATTCCCCTTTCCTTTTTTTCCATTACGTGTTTTTATATCTGCATAGTTCACACTTGTAAACGCTACTTTAATTAAACATTCGTTATCATCTATTTGTGGTATTTTAACATCTGAGTAAGAAAGTACACTTGTATCGCCGAATTCATTTTGGACTATGGCTTTCATTATTATACCATTCCTTTCCATATTTTCATTTTAAATATCGCCATCAGGTAATTGATAATGCAACTTGAATAGTGTTATGAAACTTCATAAGATTTTCTAATCTGCTGCTTATGAAACTATCCTGCGTCGTTAGTTTAATAATTATGGTATTTCCTTATTAAAGGATTCTCCCCCAATAGCATTCCTGTAGATCGTATTTATCAGGTTTGTTAAAAAAAGAGCTCCTCTGTAAAATGATTATAGACACGAACACAAATCATTCTAAGGAGGAAGCTCTAAATGAAGTATAAAATGCAATACAAACAAAATCAATTGATTGAAAGAATTTCAGACAGTCATCTCGTTGTTGGTGTTGATATTGCCCAACATATCCATGTGGCTCGTGCAGTGAATTTCCGCGGTATTGTTGTAGGTGATCCCCTATCCTTCGAAAATAATGAGGATGGATTTCATAGGTTAAATGAGTGGATCAACGAGCTAAATCGTAAAAACAATTTACAATCAACGATTGTTGGGATGGAACCAACGTGGTGTGTGTTTAAGGATAAATATAATGTCTCAGGTCTTTGATAATACTCAATAGAATATGAAAATTCGTGAATAATTTCTTTTGTGTCTGTTTTTAAAGTAATAGCACCATCATTAGAAACTAATATTCCTTTAAATCCTAACTTCTTTATCATCCATTTTGTTTGCATAAAATATCTTCCCGTAGCTATAACCAAAATCACTCCTGCATCTTGAGCTTTTTTTAAAGCCTCAATGTGTTTTGAGGAATGTTTCCATTACTATCTAACAATGTGCCATCTAAGTCTAAAGCTACTAATTTATAATTCAATACACTACCTATTTCCACAATTTTCTAACTATTTTTGTCATATAAGGAATAATATCGTCCTAACCTGCTTTAATGGTTAAACAAGGATAAAGCGACACCTTATTTTGCTAACGCACCCGTTCGCTTAATTAGAATATCCATCTTACTATCAATGGTTAACAAGGTTCCATGTATATTAAGGTTTAGCGAGGAGATAATTATAATAATGGACTTTTGGGGGGATTCAAATTATGGATGAATTCTTAATAAAAATTAAAAATAAGTTTAGAAACAACGATGATTTGTTCCTTCAGGAAGAACAAATCCTTGATGTTTCCGTTATCTTCATAGGATTTAATACCCTAATTGATTTAACTAAAACTAAAAGAACCCTTCACAAACATATAGCAAACGCAATTTCCTCAAAAAAAACAATAGGTGAACTATTGAATGAGTTGGGTGAAGTAAAAGAGGAAGACATGACGGAAGCTATTTCCTCCATTATGAAAGGTAAACTGCTTATTGTTATCAAAGATCAGCATAAATATGTGATCTTAGAACCTGTGCCAAAATTGTTGAGTCGTGCAATTGAAAAACCTACAAATGAAAATGTTCTACAGGGTCCACTAAGTTCATTCAATGAAGATATCGAAACCAACATTGGCCTGATTAGAAAGCAAATTAACTCAAGTAAAATACGGGCGGAATTCTTTTCGGTCGGTCCTGAACAGAAAACTAAACTTTCATTACTTTACTTTGATGGACAAGTAGATAAAAAGTTGGTGGAGAAAGTCAAGTTATTACTTGAAAAAAATCAAGACCGAGAACTAAATAACTTACAAGATTTAACAGAAGTATTAGGGTTTTCTGGTTGGTCTGTCATCACAAAATTCAATGTTACTGAACTTCCTTCGGAAACCGTTCCTTACTTACGAAAAGGAAGAATAGTATTACTTGTTGATAGGTTTCCTTTTGCCCTTATTATTCCGTGTTTTTTATGGGATATGTTTACCCTTGAAAACGACCGAAATTTCCCCATCCCCTTGATGACTTCAATACGCACAGTTCGGGTCATCGGAATTCTGATAACTTTATTCCTACCGGCTCTATATGTTGCGCTTGTAGCAGTCAATCCCGAAGTTCTACGACTAGAACTAGCATTGACTATTGCTCAAAGTCGAGAAGCAATACCGTATCCTGCGTTAGTCGAGATTATACTGATGCTCATAATAATGGAATTAATCATTGAAGCTACGGTCAGGCTGCCAAGTACAATCGGTCCAACAATTACAATGGTTGGCGGGATCATTCTTGGACAGGCTGTAGTGGAAGCCAAACTTGTAAGCACTTTACTGATAATTATACTTGCAGCTACAACGATTGCGAATTCAACATTGGTTGGAATACAAAATTTCTTAGCTGTCCGTTTTTTAAAATATTTAATGGTCATCTTGGCATCCATTTATGGAGTTTTAGGAATATTGGGGGGGATGGTATTGATCAGTGCATATCTAGCCAGTATTGAAACGTTCGGGATATCGTATCTTCACTTAAATTATGAAAAGGAAGGAACAAAGTATGGATAAGAGTTTTCATGTTGTTCTAATGTATCTCCTGGTTCATTTTGGGCTCATATTTTTTTTATTCCCAAACGATATCATCAGTAGCTCAGATGAAGGACAGTGGATGCCGATCTTGATTGGTCTCATTGTACACTTTGTTTTTGTTTATATCTATATGAGAGGATTGAGTTTTCTCCCAGAAAAGAACATTATCCATATTTATTCTGAGATTAGCAATGGTCTTGCAGTTTTTATTCTATTACCTGTATTCATTTATTTGTTGTTGACAAATATCATCGGGGTTCGAGCTTATTCAGAAATAGTAACCATTGTCTTTTTATCGAATACTCCGTCATGGGCCATCATCGTCTTATTGCTTTTAATATCAGCTTACTTAGCTTCCAAAGGAGTAGAAGTGATTTTCCGCACAGGGGTAATATTAGCATTTGTTATTTTTCCAATCATCTTATTTGTATTGATTGCTTCCTTTCAGAACGTTGATTGGCGATATCTATATCCACTCTTCAACGATGATTTCCGCTTCATTACAAACCCTTCTTACTTGAAAAGTTTTTCAGCATTTACAGGAGGGTTTTTATTTCTTGGATTCGTGTCACCATTTCTTACTTATAAAAGAAAAAAAGTGCTGATTGCAGCAGCTATCCTTATACCATTTTTTTTGTTGGCAGTGTACATTCCAGTCCTTACTTTTGGCCATAGTACTTCTTCAACGTTTTTGTTTCCATATATCATGGCAGTTGACTCTACTTATCTCAATTGGCTGATGTTCGATAGAGTTACGATGTTCTTTATCTTATGTCTGATTACTTTTATTATAGTTCAAGTTTCACTGTTATTATGGATGGCTAGTCAGATTATCAACCACTGGATACCACATAATCCTATTTATAGTGTTGTCACATTAGTTATAATCATTTTCATCACTTCCCTGATGATTACCAATTGGGAGACTGTTGAACACCTATTATGGTTGAATTCATTTTTACGGTTCTACGTAATATTCACGGTTACCTTATCTATTTATAATATTGGACGCCGCTCAAAAAGGAAGGGACTATCATGAGAACACTTACCTTGATAATATTGACCTCTCTATGTTCATTGCTTCTTTTAAGCGGATGTTGGGACACTAAAGATCTCAATCACCGCTCTTTACCGATTGCAATGGGGGTTGCTTTGGAAGATGATAATTATGAAATACACCTCCAGATACCTGACACTAATCAAGAATCTGTTGAGATTAAAATCGTTTCAGAAAAAGGACAATCAATTAGTAAAGCAATAGACAAACTTAGTGCTAATATGGAAAGTCAGATTGATTTACTCCATACGAAAGTAATTGTCATCGATAAAGACTTAGCGACAAAAGGGTTTAAAGATCTCATCTCCGGATTTATGAGAGACCGCGAAGTTTCCCCTAAAGCCTTAGTTGTAGTGAGTGATGAAAAAATCGAAACTCTTTTTTCTAAACTTAAAAACACGACGGACCCTCAAGGAACAAATCTTTTTGATTTTTTTGACAAGGAAGCAGGATGGAACCCGCAAATTTCACTGACAAGAGTGTGGCAAGTCTATCGAAGTTTTTATTCATACACAAAAGACGTTGCTATACCCATTATCAAATCAGGTGACAGTACAACAGTGGAACACCTTGGGTCCGCTGTCATTAAAAATGACAAGATGGTTGAAAGTATTAATACAGAAGAAACATTACTTCTAAATGCATTCTATAATGAAAGCACCTCTGGAAAAGTCGAAGTAATGGATGAAGCAACATTAATGATTGTCAGCAATTCTATGGATCATAAAAGTCAGTTTATTAATCAAATACCTTACTTAAAAAGCCAGCTAAATTTAAAAGTAGTACTCTTGGAGACTACAGATAACCCTACTACAAAAGAAATAAAAACATCTCTTGAAACACTACTTACTGAACGCTTCAACGAGATGTTCACAAAAATACAAGAGAGTGAAGCTGATATTTTAGGGGTGGGACAATACTTCAGAACCAAAATTCCTAGAGAACAGCTGAAAAACTGGAGATCCGAATATTACCCTAATTTAAGAATGGATCTTCAAATTCATGTGGTCATTCAAAATGAGGGACAATTAAAATTAGTGGATCATTAACCAAAATTCAATCTCAATCCCTTTTCACTAAGAGGTTTGTGAGCTGACAAAAAAGAAAGATTTAAAACCCCCGTTTTTGCTTATTAAATGATAGCACCCGTTAATTGAAGTATATAATTGTGGTTAATTTCCTTTTAAGTATTCACTTTTTAATAATCCCATTAAATAAATATTGTGCCATTTCCCGTTTCTATATAATGACTCTCTTAGTTTACCTTCAACTTGGAAATCCAATTTTCCATACATTCTAATTGCTTTTTCATTAAAAGAAAATACCTTTAGACCAACTCGATGTAAATTAAGCTCAATAAATACGTAATCTAAAAGCAATTGAAATGCTTCTTTTCCGTACCCTTTACCCCAGTAATCTTTTTCACCAATCATAATTAAGATTTCAGTATTCCTATGCTCATAGTCTAGAAATGGTAACGCAACTCGCCCAATTTCTTTATTTGTCTTTTTGTCTATAATTTATATAGTTTTTTCGGTCCTTGATTTTATCACAAAACTGTTCGATGTCCTCCAGACTATATAAGTCAGAAGAGTCACTCATATACATGTACACCTCGGTATCGCTTCCCAATAATAGCCATCAAGGTCTATTAAATAACCACGCCGTGTTAAGAGTAGTGCCCGACTGAAAAACACCAAAGCGCACGGACGCACTTTGGCATCCTCATAAAAGAAAGTGCAATTCTACTCATCGCTTTTTATTATCAATTTATTATAAATTACTGGAGTCTTAAACTGCCAATCCTTCCATGTTTTATCAACTGTCACTAGTTCAGTCATAAAATGACTTACATTAATTCTGCTAGTTTTACCTGCATTGAATATTGGACTTCTTACAGGAGATTCGCAAACTTCATATATACTTTAATTCATCATGGTTGACTAATGTATCGGGTCGTACTACAAACCAATATCTTTTAGTCCTTTTTACCAATTTCGGTAATCAGATAATTTGCAGCATTGACGTTATCTCAATGAGGAGGGAGCAAAAGCTTCAGTAAGGAAAGGATTATTTTTTCTCCCATAGAATTTGTCTCTCTCGATAAAGAATTCGTATAAGCTGTTGTACCCATAAGTATAAGCTTTACTTTTTTGTTAGCCTTATTTTTGACTGCCCCACTTATTCTTTTTATTGCATCAAACACTAAATAACGAGGTATACCAAACAACCCTTTGAGCGTAACATTGTGACCAAGACACGAGATAATGACATTACACTCACCTATAAGGTTATTTATCTCAGAATCATTTAATTCGTTGATATTTCCCTCCACTATTTCCACTAATGGATTTTCTAGTATTTCTTCAGGAAGAACCGCACTTTTTCTAATGACAATCCGAGAATATATTTGTTTTTCAATTAATTGTTTGACCACTTGTTTTCCGGTAGCGCCGCTTGCTCCAAGAACTAATACTCTCATTTTCTAACTCCTTTTTAATTAGATTTATTTTCGTGGGGATTGAACCCTCTGACTATCAGAAGTATAGCTAGAACAAGCTCGCCAAAGGCTATTGGTGCATTTAAAATAAGGTAGACTGGGCTCACTAATTTTATGATGTTCAACATCAACATAATCGTAGCAAGGAGAGTAAATGTAGAACCAATAATACCCCATATCGATAACCATCTTGGGATGAGTCTAATTTTATATAGGCAATAATAGAGTATCAAACCGCCAATACTCCATGGCAATACCATTCCTATATGATTCAGAATATCTCTACCTTGTCTTAGTAATTCACCCGTTATTTGAAAATACGATGAGTTAACCTCGCTGGTAATTACATAACTCTGACTCAACCATAATAAAAGAAGGAGTGGGCCTATACCTGCAAAGAGAAATCCAGCTCCGATAATCCTTAAACCTAAGTATCCTGTCGCTAAACTTTCGTTGTATTTTTTAATTATTGGATATAATAACACGGCAATACTTACATATACCACTGCCATTGCTGCCTGAAAAAAAGTTGCAATCAGTACTTGCATTTCGATTTCTGACAACTTTACAAGATAATCTGGATACTCTAACGCTGGAACAGAACTAAGTATTCCAAATACAAAACTTAATACCAACAATAACCCTAGAATTATAGCTGTTTTTCTGTCTGATTTAATGATTATTCACTCCTTTTTTTAATGAAATTGATGGTATAATCGAGTAGTCATTTCAATTTGTTCACATAGACTCCCTAACTATCACACCCAGCATAATAACAATCCAAAAAACAAACCACGATGCCGAGGCACCTTTACCTCAGTTGGGCATTACACTTAACGTTTCGTGCTTAAGACTTTCCCCTCGAGCTTACAGCGCCTGCTGGGCGTACCACAAATAACCAAAAGAGTTATCCAACTATTCTTCCCGTTAGCACCATGACGAAAGCGCAGGCTTTTGTAACTACCGCTCCCCCATTTGTTTAAGGGGAATATTTCACAAAGAAACTATTTTGACGATATTTTTTTTAAACTCGAAAAACGGTATAAACCTACTATTAAAAAAATAAAAGCAATCAATTCAATTATTTTTGGAATAAGAGAAAGTAATGCTACCAATTCCCCGACAGTCATTTCTAACATTAGAGCATTATCCTCTGATACAAGCGTGTCTATATAGCGTCTTACTAAAGGCGGTGATACGAATAAATAGATTTCATGAATTATCAATAAAAAGAAAAAATAAACACCTGATTTAAATAAATGAATTTAACTATACCAAAGTCCGATTATAAGAAATACTAAAAATAAAATAGGAATTATAATTCCACCAGTAACTCCACTTATATTCCCAACAAAATAATAACCCCTTATTCCACTCTTCCACCAGTTACTTTAAGTACATTCTTCACAAGCTCTTCTTTCAAGAAATTACATTTATATAGTGGCATATACATTTACGTCTTGTGCGTCTAATACAATTTTCTTATCTAATTCCATTCTTATTTTATTTGCAACTTTTTTAGAAGCCAAATTTTCAGGTTGAATTAGTGCAATAAACCTTTGTTTATTAAGTTGTTTATTACCATATTCCAAAAGTGCCTTAGCTGATTCTGTTGCATACCCTTACCCCCAATGTTTCGGCATATCTAATAGCCTATTTCTATTTCCTCATTACCATCAATCAGTTGCGGAACCAAACCAGGGTGACCAATTAGAGTGTTATCTTCTTTATTAACTAAAACCATTAAACCCATATCTTCACCAAATTCATATGTACTATATATCCAATTCAAAAACTCCTTGCCACACTTTCCGTTTGATATTAGCAATGTTATCAGAGTTATGACAATAGCTATTGTCATGCAGTAATTTTGTTTGTTAATTGGGTTATTAATTAAAAGATAAATGAAGTTACTTCATTGATTTAACAATGAATAAAAGAGGCTAATTCGATTGTTATTTTTTATTTTGTCTCCGAATACAGAACCCATTATAAGTAAATTGCCTTTTTAAAAAGTTGTTGCTTGGAAGAATCCTCGACACCCCGTAGAGCGTTAGTTAGAAGGGGTCTGAAAAAGTCGATTTTTACTTTTTTAGTGCCTATTGACGCAATGAGCGAAGCATCCGCATTTTTAAAAAGCCTATTAGTAACGCCTTTCTCCTGATAGGCGAGCGGTATTCTTCCACACAACCTTCGATGATTACAGAGCAACAAAATAGGTGAAAAAGAAATGATGTTTGTTCTTAACGAGATGCTTACCTAGCTAAAAGTTAAATTCAGTGGATTAAAGTGTTTGTATTCAAAAAGTGTTACGATGGAAGATAGAAGTCTTTAAGAGTTCGTTCAAAAAGGTATGTGCAATGGCTACACACGCTGCTTGTTGGTTCTGAGAAAATCACTCAGACAATGCATCGACTTAGCTCATTGCTTAGAGGATGTTCAAAAGGTAAGCAAAACTACCTTTTTGAACATCCTCTTTTAGTGACACTCGCACCGATAAAACGGTCACCCTGAGTGGCGCTATAGAAAGATTATAGGTACACTCAGACTGCCATGCTCACCTCTATATGGCACCAATATTTACTATCAGTTGCCTTGCACTTATTTAATAGATTAATGCGCTTTAATATTTTAAGAATAAACGCAATTACAATCGTTTTAACTCATTTGCATCCTTTTTAGAGTGATAACATGAATGTAGTATTTTTTATGTGCTTTATTACTTTAGGTGTTGCTTTGAAATAAAGTTTTATCAAAAATCCCTCTCAAACTCTCTTATTACGTCAAAATAAAAGAATCCATTTAGCAAAAATGATTGATCAAAATGGATTCTTTTGTTTTGAAAAAAATTTTCATAAAAAAGTTTTATCATTTTCGTGCTATGTTCTCTTTTACCTTTCTATTTATGGGAATTTGTCAATTTTCTTTTCTTGTACTTCATAGAGGGCCATCTTGTAGTTGATTAGTTCTAATGTTTTCATAAGTTTATTGATATGTTTTGTGACTTTTTCCTTTTGATTGGACATTAATTTCTTTCGCCTTGCTAAAGTGCTATCCCCAATCTGGTAAAGCTCTACATATTCTTTAATTTCTTTTAATGGTAATCCGGTAGAACGTAACACCTGAACACATTCAATCCATTCAATATCCCCCTGGCTATAGGTACGAAACCCATTTTTATCCCTTTTAACATAGGGAAGCACTCCTTCTTTTTCATAAAAACGCAATGTATAGGGAGTTACATCAGTTATTTTTGAAACTTCTTTTACGGTAAAGGACATCTATTTCTCACCTCTCTTAATCTTATAGTTACTCTAAGGTTATTGTACGATATATATCCTTGTAAAATTCTATTTTTACCCAAAAACAAGGTAGAATAGCAGATATTTTTTTTGATTTGACTTATAGAATACTCTAATTGCTAAACTATAAAAGTAACTAAAAAAAGGAGATGATAATACATGAGGAATAATCTGGTATGGTTTATTACGGGTGCTTCTAAAGGAATGGGACTTACTTTAACAAAAAAACTGTTAGGAAAAGGGTTTAAGGTAGCTGCCACATCGAGAAATATAGAGTTATTAAAGGAAGGAGTAGGAGAAAGTGAAGATTTTCTACCTATAAAATTAAATTTAAGCGATGAAGAAGATGTGAAGCAGGCAATTGCACAAACAATAAGCAAATTTGGACAATTGCATGTTGTAGTAAATAATGCGGGGTACGGACAAATTGGATATTTTGAAGAGATTTCTGATGCAAAGACAAGACAAAATTTTGAAGTCAATGTTTTTGGTACGTTTAATGTAGTACGCCAAGTTCTGCCACAATTGCGTAAACAGAGATTTGGCAGGATAGTAAATTTCTCTTCAACAGCAGGATTCTACGGATTTGGCGGAAGTTCAATTTATGCTGCAACTAAATTTGCAGTTGATGGATTCAGTGAATCTTTATCGCAGGATGTAGAACCATTTGGGGTTAGAGTTATTGCTGTAAAGCCGGGTTATTTCCGAACAAGTTTCTTATCAGAAGAATCAATAGGGATTAGACCAGACATTCCCATTGATGATTATAAACAAGCAAGGGAAGCACAAATCGAAGCTATCCAGCAGTACGACAGAAACCAGCCAGGAGACCCAGAAAAAGGGATGGATGTTTTGATTAAGGCAGTACAATCAGAAAATCCTCCTTTACATTTATTTCTAGGGAAAGACGCATATGAGGTTGCGGAGCAGAAAATATTAAATGTCCAAAAAGATTTAAATGAATGGAGAATTCATGGAACCACTACAGATTTCGACTAAAATAATAATCTAATAAAAAACAGTAAACTTTCTTTCAAAGAGTTATTCGGCAACACCTACCTTATATTGTATTTGGAGTAACTAAAAATGCTAGATGTTTAGGTCACATCTAGCATTTTTCGACAGAATACAGCACAAAAATTCAGATTAGTGTAGTATAATGATAATGCTTACATAATTGGTGGGGAAACGATACAGGAATAAGGTGGGGGACTGAGTGCTTAAACATCTCAAGAATACTCAGAAAAATACATATGGTTGGAAAAGTCAGTATTTTCGTAAAAGTTTTATTCTAATTCTCTTGATTGCGTTTACTCCAGGATTAATATCAGGGATTGGTATTTACTGGTTTGGAGTTAGTGAAGTGGAGGATTCGCTTAAGGAAATGCATGAAAGTCAAATAATACAGCGAGCAGAAAACATAAATGATCAATTTGATTATCTTGAGACTTCTGTCTCACATTGGGCATTTGAACCTAGATTCAATTCGTCATTAATGGATCTTAATTATGTAGAAAATTTTCAAGACACTCGTGATATCGTTCGAACACTTCTTGTTTTACAGGGGAGTAATCCGATGATTGATAAGGTGGAGCTTTATGTTGATTCTCCAACACCTGTAATATTTAAACCGAGCTATAACGTACTTGAGGAAGAAGAACATGAATTTTATCAGTCAATTTTAGCAAATCACAAGAATATAAGTTGGAATCGACTTTATTATTCTCCAAATGAAAGTGAGTTTGAAGACCCAACCCCGCTTGTTCTTACTCATAGTATTCCTGGAAACAGCAATGCCCCATTCGGATCTATTATTTTAATATTAGACCGTGCGAAGGTGGCTGATATATTTAAAGCATTAACTCCATATGACAAAGGTGCAACATTTTTGTTAGATGAAGATAATAATGTTTTAGTAGCTGATAACAGTACAGGAGAAGAATCATTTAATCAGATGGTGAGAGAGAGATTACTAAATGAATTTGACAATGTGCCAGCGGGTTCTTTTACTTTTGAATATTCAGATGAAACGTATTCTGTTTCTTATGGGAAAATGAAGAGAATAGACTCTGAATGGACATATGTATCAGCTGCACCAATGTCCTCGATTACAACGCCAATCGTTTTTATATCAAAGATTATTATCCTCATCAGCTTGGCAGGGCTACTATTGGCTTTAATTTTATCGTGGTTTGTTTCTAAAAAGATATATAGTCCCGTAGCAAAACTGATAAAGGTACTTAGTGCCGAGGATAAGTGGTCAAATGATGAAAAAAAGGATGAGTTCTTACTAATTGAACAGCAATTTAATGAATTGTCAAAGGAAAGTAAATCATTACAAAATCGGTTAACGACACAGCTGCCTCAATTAAGGAATAGTTTTCTACTGCAACTTATTCAAGGGTATTTGTATCATTATACAGAACAAGATTTATACAATCGAATGCAAAACTATGGATGGGAATTAAAGGAACACTCCTTTGTAGTGATTGATATTCAAGTATTAGGTTTACATGAATCCAAAGGGGCACTTATGAAGCAAGATGAAAGTTTAGTTGCTTTTACGTTGACAAACATAATGGAGGAAGCTTCACACCAACGATTTGATCAATATAATGTCATCAATTTTTATGATCTATCGACAGTAGTCCTCATTGTTTATCCTAGTAATAAAGAAATGAGAGCAGAATTACATGGCTTCTCTGAACAAATTACGGATATTCTTAATCGAGTACTTCAAACACAAGTAACGGTAACGATAAGTAAACCGGATGAAGAAATAAAACGTATTCCGTACTTATTTGAAGAGGTACGACAGGGAAAACGGTATCGTAATTTTGAAGATGAAAATCAAATCATTGATTTACAAACGATGGAACCTTCTAAAAATTTAAATTATATTCACTATCCATTTGAAATTGAAAAAGAAATTTTACAAGCTATAAGGATAGGACATATCGATGAAGCGGAGAAATTAATAAGGGATTTTATACAGGAACTTATTGAAGAAGGAAGTAAAGAAATTAACATTTTACCAGCAATTACACAATTGTTTAGTAGTATTCAACATGAAATACTGTATTCCGGAATTCACCCAAATGAGATTTTTGAAGGGAAGAATATGTTTGAAGAAGTGACTCACCTGCGCGAACCTGAACAAATGGTCATTTGGTTAAGAGATGAAGTCATTACTCCTTTTGTTCAGAAAGTAGAGGGAAGAGTTAATATTGAAATGAAAAGTGTTGTTGAACAAGTTTGCACATATATTCAAGAGAATTTTAAGGAGGATGTCTCGTTAGAAAGCTGTGCGGATGATGTAAAAACGAATCCGTATACGTTAAGTAAAGCTTTCAAAAAAGTGATTGGTGTTAATTTCATAGACTACTTGACTGGATTAAGAATGGATAAAGCAAAAGAGTTACTTCTGCAAACAAATATGAAAATTAACGATATTGCTGAAGAAGTAGGTTACCGGCATAGTTATTTTAATCGTATTTTTAAAAAGCAGGTTGGTGTTACTCCGAGTCAATACCGGAAAAAGCTTACTAATGAACAATGATTAACAGGAAGCATTACTTAACCCTTCAATTATTATTGGGGGTTAGTAATGCTTTTGTGTTGTTTTTTAATTAGAGCAGAGAAGTACTTTATTTCCTACCTTAGGTTATGAATAGATGCTGTATTGCAAGAAAGTGTGGTTTGCCAAGAAAGTGCAAATTCGAGTGAAAAGGTTTACATATAAGGTTTTTACATATGTATTCTTTGTAATAACGGATAGCAAAAATTGAATGTTGTCGGAAAAATGTAAACGCTTTATATTTAGGGTGTGAACCGGAGAACCTTGGAAAATTTAATTCATGCCTTGAAGCAAAGGGGGGGGATGAAAGTTCTATAAAAAAGGTTCTATGTATGGATGGTTCGATTCACTCAATTAGAATAAGGGGGAAATGTACAAATGAAAAAAACATCTTTAGGTATTTCACTAGGACTTTTTGTTTTCTTACTTGCCGGTTGTAATAATGATAGTAATTCAGAGGCGAATGCAGATGCTGATTCAAATTCTGACGGCGGAGAAGAGAGGTTGTCAGTATCTATTATGGCCCCATCCTTTGCAGCTGAGCCTGCTGGCGAAGATAGCCCCGCTTTACAGGCAATAGAAGAGTATACGAATACAGATATCGATTTACAGTTTGTAGCCAATGCAAATTATGAGGATCGTTTTAATGTAACGTTGGCTTCAGGGGAATTCCCAGAAATTATGGTTGCAAACAAAGAACCAAGTTTTATCAACGCCGCAAGGGATGGTGCATTTTGGGACTTAACAGATCACTTAGATGACTATGAAAATTTAAGCCAGGCGAATGAAATTGTATTAAATAATACAACGATTGATGGCCGAATTTATGGTGTGTATCGTGCAAGACCACTTGGAAGAAATGGTGCGGCAATTAATAAACAATGGTTAGATAATCTTGGATTAGAAATGCCTGAAACAATAGAAGAATTTCACGAAGTACTAAGAGCCTTTACAAATGATGATCCAAACCAATCAGGTAAAGATGATACGTATGGAATGGTCGTATCTGAATGGGAAGGGCCATGGAATACGATGCAAGTTTGGATGGGGGCACCTAACCAGTGGGGCTTTGACGAAAATAATAAGCTAGCTCCGGATTTCACATTTGATGAATACCGTGAAGCACTCGTTTTTTTCAAGGAGTTATATGATGAAGGATTGGTCAATGAAGACTTTGCTGTAATGGATTCCGGACAGTGGACGGAACCGCTCGTAAATCAAGAAGCAGGTGTTTTTGTGGACGTGCTTGACGCAGCGAATAGAATTCAAAATCAAATCACGGAAGGCTATACCGAAGAAAATCAAATTTTAGATGTTTTTGGAGCAGTTGAAGGGCCTCATGGATTGCATACGTTACCAACTGCAGGATATGCAGGTATGCTTGCCATTTCCAAAACAGCTGTAGAAACGGAAGAAGAATTGAAACGAGTATTGCAATTTCTAGACGATTTGAACGATGAAGAAGTTCAAAATCTTGCCTATATAGGTGTGGAAGGTGTTCACCATGAAATTGTAGACGGCGTTCTTGATATTACTTCACAAGCAGATGGAGGAACAAAGTTTGAAAGTGAAGTTTCTGATTTAAATCAGTTCCAAATGGCTATTCCTGAAGAAAACTTTATGGAACAACCACAAACCGCATTGCAAGAGAAAGCAGCTGCACTGATGGAAGAAAATATGGAGTTTGTCGTAGCTAATCCTGCAGAACCATTGATTTCTCCAACTTATACTGAAAGAGGACAACAGTTAGACAATATTATTGATGATGCTCGTATTCAGTACATTGTTGGACAAATTGATGATGCAGAATTTGATGCAGAAATAGAAAGATGGATGGGTGCTGGCGGTACTGAATATATTGCCGAAATTAATCAGGCTTATGAAGAATCTCAGGCAGCTGAGTAAAAAATCCCTATTAGCCTGATGGAGCAGGGGATCCTCCCCTGCTTTTAACAAAAGACGCTACGCGTTTTTCTTACAAGATAAGAATTTATAAAATTAGCAGCAACCTTCACGCCGCACGTATCAAGGGAAACCCACCCTCCTATCGAGTAGCACCTACACTCACTACGTAGGTGCTACTCGGGGCGGCGGAAGCTGACGCTGTATGTAATAAAAGACGGCTATGCCGTTTTTCTTATCAAAATGAAAGGAGAAACAATATGCCAAAAGTAGATGTGGACCATAGTACTTCAATAGAACCAATATCAGTTCGTAAAGTATCTAAATGGAAAATGTTAAAAAGGGATAAATGGCTGTTTTTATTATTATTACCAGGGCTCATCTGGTTCCTTGTTTTTAAATATGTTCCAATGTGGGGAGCTTTAATTGCATTCAAAGATTATTCTCCTTATTTAGGGTTTTGGGCAAGTGACTGGGTTGGTTTTACTCATTTTGAAAGATTATTTCAGAATCCTGATTTTTACAGAATACTTAAAAATACATTGATTCTTGCATTTTATGAAACAATCTTTGTTTTCCCAGCTCCAATTATTTTGGCGTTGATGTTAAATGAAATTAGATTTACCAAGTATAAAAGAATCATCCAAACGGTTATTTATATCCCTAACTTTATGTCATGGGTAATCGTAGCCAGTTTATCCTACGTTTTCTTAACAACAAGTGGTGGGGCTGTAAATGTAATCATTGAGAGTTTAACAGGACAAACCTTTAATTTCTTGTCCAGTCCGGAATGGTTTCGCTCGATGATTATTGGACAGCAAATTTGGAAAGATGCAGGATTTGGAACAATTATATTCTTAGCAGCACTATCTGGTGTAAGTTCCGAACAATATGAAGCGGCAATCGTTGATGGGGCTGGCAGATTTAGAAGAATGTGGCACGTGACATTACCAGCAATACGCAACGTTATTGTCATTTTATTAATTTTACGGATGGGAAATTTTCTTGATCAAGGATTTCAACAAATCTATTTAATGACGAATTCTTTAAATCGCTCTGTAGCTGATGTATTTGATGTTTATATTTACTTTTCCGGTATTACCCAAGGTGCATTCAGCCACAGTACTGCAGTAGGTTTATTCAAGGGTGTCGTTGGAATTATATTAATTTTATCGACAAGATATATAGCGAAAAGATTAAACCAAGAAACGTTATTTTAAAATCTATTTCATAAATAGAGGGGGTAATGGTTGTGAAATCGCATAATACACCATTAGGCAGAGTATTTGATGTATTTAACTACATCATTCTAGCCATTATTGCACTGGCTATGATTGTACCATTTTTCTATGTTATAGCTGGATCGTTTTCAACCGAATCAGAGCTAGCGCGAAGAGCATTTTTCATTATACCAGAAACATTTTCCCTTAATGCTTACAAGTATATTTTCTCCACACCTACATTTATTAGAGGTATAGGGGTTTCTGTCTTTGTCACAATAGCGGGGACGTTAATCAGTTTATCATTAACTTTAACAATGGGATATGCCTTATCGAAATCACGCTTAATTGGGCATAAGTGGTATATTTATATTGTTATTTTTACAATTATTTTCCAAGGTGGGATGATACCTACATACCTTCTAATAAGGGACTTAGGTTTACTAAATTCTTTATGGGCATTAATTTTGCCAATTGCAATGAATCCGATGTGGTTAATTATTGTTATTTCGTTTTTTCGCAATATTCCTAAAGAGTTGGAAGAGTCGGCGCGTATTGATGGATGTACCGATTTAGGGGTATTTTGGAAAATTGCATTGCCTTTATCAAAACCAATCATCGCAACTTTCGCTTTGTTTTACGCAGTGCAATACTGGGGAGACTATTTCAATGCACTTTTATATATAAGTGATAATTCAAAGTACCCTGTGATGCTATTACTGCAAAACATTATGACGATGGCTGATACGCAATTTGGTGAAGTGGATACTCTGGTTGAACAGCCTGATGAATCACTTAAGTTGGCTGTCATAGTTGTAGCTACTGTACCAATCATGTTGGTTTATCCATTTTTACAAAAGCACTTTGCTAAAGGAATGATGTTAGGTTCAGTGAAGGGTTAAAGTGAAATCAGTCATCATAGAAAAAGTAGCCGTAGTTTGAACTGCTATGGCTACAATAGTTATTAAAGAAAATGAGTAAGGGGAGATGACCAATGAAAAAGACATATGTGTTAATCGGAACAGGCGGTCGGGCAGAGTTTTTCTATGGAGCTTTGGCTAGCGAATTCAAGGAAACGGGAGAATTAAGGGCGTTTTGTGATATCAACCAAACTAGAATGGATTATGCGAACACCTTATTACAAAAGAAATATGATCACCCGGCTGTACCGACATACTTAAGTGATAAATTTGAAAAAATGATTGAACAAGAAAAACCTGATTTCGTGATCGTAACAACGGTTGATCGTACGCACCATACATACATTATTAAAGCATTAGAACTAGGCTGTAATGTGATTACAGAAAAACCAATGACCATCGATGCAGAAAAGTGTCAAGAAATTATTGATACAGTTCATCGAACCGGAAAAGAAGTCCGTGTAGCATTTAATTACCGCTATGCACCACACAATACAAAAATTAGAGAGCTCATTAAAGATGGCACGATTGGGGATGTTTATTCAGTGAATTTTGAGTGGGCATTAGATACCCAACATGGTGCTGATTATTTTCGGAGATGGCATCGGGATAAACGGAACAGTGGCGGGTTACTCGTACATAAATCGACCCACCACTTTGATTTAGTTAACTTTTGGCTTGGAACGGAACCTGAAACAGTTTATGCAAATGGAGGACTTCGTTTTTATGGAAAAGAAAACGCAGAGTCTAGAGGTGTTACGAAATTTTATCAAAGGGCACATGGAAGTGAATATGCAAAGGAAGATCCATTTGCGATACACATGGAAGATAATGAGCATTTGAAAGCGATGTACTTAGATGCCGAGAAGGAAGATGGCTACCAACGTGACCAAAGTGTGTTTGGAGATGGAATCAACATTGAAGACACATTAGGAGTGATGGTTACTTATAAAAACAAGGCGATGTTAACGTATTCGTTAAATGCTTACTTACCTTGGGAAGGATTTATTATTTCCTTTAATGGCAGTAAGGGAAGAATTGAAGTGAAGGTGCGAGAACAGTCGTATATTAATTCGGGTGGAGAAAAAGCAGATGAAGGGGCGATTGAAGAGAAGTCTATTCATGTGCTGCCTATGTTCGGAAAGGCTTATGAAGTAGAAGTTTCAGAGGGTGAGGGTGGTCATGGCGGAGGAGATCCCGCTCTATTACGAGATATTTTCGGTACTCCTGAAGAAGATGAATTTCATCGAGCAGCCTCGCATGTGGATGGCGCGATGTCTATCCTCACTGGTATTGCTGGAAACATATCTCTACGCACAGGCCAAGCAGTAAAAGTGGATGAATTAGTAAACATTCACAGATAGAAATGGAGTGAGATGATTGGAAACCTATATAGATTTAAATGAAAGCATTTATAGCAAGTTAACTGATGATGTGGCAGAGATGTTAACCACGATTGCTGGCCGCTATATAGGCGATAATCCGCCTCATCCTGTTGTTTATCGAGCATTTAACAAAAGCGGATTAACTAGGTTACCGGATTATCGGTATGATTTAAATTTCAATGGAAAATTCCCTGGATGTAAGGATGGGCAGTACATCTATGCATGGGCAAAGATATGGCAGGACGATGAAGCAGATTTTATGTTTGCCTTGAATTGTTACAGTCCGGTTCAAGTATATCTGAATGATGAATTTGTTTATCGCTCCACGATCGTCGAAGAGTTAGACCCAAAGAGAAGAAGCGGTTTTAAGCTAACGTTAAAAAAAGGCTGGAATCACTTTTTATTAAGGTTTATGAAAACAACCTCTGGAATTGGCGGGATTTTTGGCACAGGTTCTTTCAAAAGGCATCCGATGCACTTTTTGTCTCCTCTAAAGGAAAAGGAAGGTCAAGAGGGATGGGTGTTCACGGAACCTTTAAATGCTCCAGTTTCTGAATTAGATTCAGTAAATTGGTTACCTAAGACACACTGGGAAGAAACCGACCAAGCTTTGCAAATGGCAAGAATGTTTGGCGAACAAAACAATAACTATGCAATTGCTTGGACAAAAATAAAAAACACATCCTTTGAGCAAAAAGAGATTACCTTAAGTGGTCGATGTAAAGGTGCCTTGGAAATATTTATTAATGAAATAGTAGTTTTTAAAGCAGATGAAAGCAGATCTTTTCATCTTGCAATTGATTTACCTTTTGGAGTGAGCGACGTTCTCGTCAAGAGTACATGCTTAACCGAAAACTGGGGGTTTCATTTAGAAACTACTCAAGAGGGTATGGAATTTGAACTTCCTTATCCGGTGAAGGGGGCGAATGATCATTGGTTATTCGTTGGACCCTTTGATAGAAATCAAGTGTTGGACTTAAATACACTGAAGAGTATGGATTCACTCAAGGAAGGGGCAGATTCTAGGATATTTTGGAGGCTTAATCAGCCAAATACATGGGTCAGACCATACCTGGAAAATCGCTTGTTCGGAAAGTGGGATTATCCGTTGGGCGTTACGTTATACGGATTAATTGAGACTGGAAAAGAGCTTCAGCGCGGTGACATCATCAAATATGTCATAAAACATATGGAGACGAGTACGGCTTTATATAAGTATTCACTCTGGGATAAAGATGAATATGGTGCTGCGGGTATAAACAATCAACTGTCAGCGATTGATAGTCTGGATGACTGTGGTTCATTCGGAGCAACCATGCTTTTAAGCGAAGAAACTGTACCGATTAAAGATGCAACCCATATAGCGGACGACATCGTAAACCATATTACAAATATTCAGGATCGACTTGCTGATGGCACTTTATACCGCCGATTTGGAAGCGTAGATTTCATGAAAGATACGATATGGTGTGATGATTTATATATGAGTACACCATTTTTATGCCGCTATTATAAAAAAACAGGTGATCCGTCGTATTTAAAGGATGCTGTACATCAATTCTTACAATATAAGAAGTATTTATATATTCCTGAACTAAAAATCATGTCACACGTATATGACTTTAAATTTGATACTGCGACGAATGTACCTTGGGGACGGGGGAATGGATGGGTATTATTTTCTCTATCCGAGTTGTTGGCTGTCTTACCTGAAAGTCATGATAAAAGAAATGAACTTCTTACTTTTTTCCGTGAATTATCAGAGGGATTTATCCGGCTGCAAGGTGAAAATGGCATGTGGCATCAAGTATTAACCGATCAAGAATCATATGAAGAAACATCCTGTACATCGATGTTTGTTTGTGCATTTTCGAGAGGGATACGTCATGGGTGGTTAAAGAATAAGGAGCTCTACGTTCAATCTGTTTATCGCGGATGGGAAGGAATGGCGAAAAGAGCCATTGATAAACAAGGAAATGTATATGGCGTTTGCCAGGGGTCAGGCTATTCTTTTACAGGTGATTACTATAAG
Source organism: Salipaludibacillus neizhouensis (assembly GCF_002886185.1). GTDB lineage: Bacteria > Bacillota > Bacilli > Bacillales > Salisediminibacteriaceae > Salipaludibacillus > Salipaludibacillus neizhouensis. The sequence goes on along the minus strand of NZ_KZ614146.1, from coordinate 2,969,853 downwards.
AATGATCTAACATGGATTTTAAATGACACACATGGAACAGGGATCGTCTTATTAGCTGGGATCGAAACAATGAAACTTAAAAAGGCACTGGAAAACTCAAATAATGATGAGCCTAGTAAATGGAGTAACGAAGTTGTATAAGGAGCAAAGGCAGGTGTGACGAAATGACTGTGGCGAGCATAAGAGAACAATTTTTGAGTCCCTCAGATGAATATACCCCATTTCCTTTCTGGTTTTGGAACGACCAGTTAACAAAAGAAGAAATCATAAGACAAATCCATGATTTTTATGATAAAGGGGTTACTGGTTTTGTTCTGCATCCTCGAATTGGAATTCCGAAAGAAATAGGTTATTTATCTGATGCTTATATGAAACTGGTTCAAGTTGCAGTAGCAGAAGCAAATGACTTAGGGATGACTGTCATTCTATATGATGAAGGCATGTATCCTTCCGGTTCTGCAAATGGGCAAGTCGTTAAAAAGAATCCTGAGTTTGCTAGTCGAGGTCTCAAGATGGTGGAATACCCTTGTGAACAAGGAGAAAATACTATTTCCACAGTAGTATCATCAGGGGAACAACTTGTCTCTATTCAAGCAGTTGAAAAACTTTCCGAGTCAGCAATCAATTTCGAAAAGACGAAGGTAATCGGTGATCAGGGTGAACAAGTATCGTTTTCGCCGCCGAATGACAGTGAATGGTCGATTCTATTTTTTATTGAGACGTATACTAATGGAACAATTAGAGGTATTCATTTCGGTGAGGATGATGGCGAAGAAGCTGCACCTAAATCTGCCGACCTGCTGAATCCTGATGCTATGAAAACATATATTCACCTTACACATGACAAATACTACTCGGCATTAAAGGAATTCTTCGGTAATACTGTTATTGCAATGTTTACGGATGAACCGGATATGCTAGGAAGAAACTCGGATGCAAACTTGATGCCGTGGACCAATGATTTTCTCGCATTCTACATACGGGTAGGAAATGAGGAATCATATTTGCCAGCTCTTTGGTTTGATGCGGATTCTCATTCCTTGGAAATTAGAAAAGCATATCGGAAAACTGTAAATAAGAAATTAACAGCATCGTATTACAAACCAATAAGTGATTGGTGCCAGTCACATCATATTTCGTTAACCGGTCATCCGGCAGCTAGTGATGATATTGGGTTATTGGAACATTTTCAAATCCCTGGACAGGACGTTGTTTGGCGTTGGGTTGCACCTGAAGACGGGAAGGCACTAGAGGGGCAACATTCTACTGCTGGAAAGTGTTCTGCTGATGCTGCCAGACATCGTGGGAGACGTAGGAATTTAAACGAAGTGTTAGGAGTTTGTGGTAAAGAAAGTGCTTGGGCATTAAGTCCTGGCGATATGAAATGGTATTTTGATTGGCTGTTTGTTAGAGGGGTAAACCTCATTTCTCCACATGCTTTTTATTATTCCATTGACGGGATGAAGAGAAGTCATGAACGGCCTCCGGATGTAGGACCAAATAATAGTTGGTGGCCTTATTATAAACAGTTTGCCCAGTATATCAAACGGATGAGCTGGTTAATGACAGATAGTGTCAATACAACTGAAATAGCGGTGTTATGTGAGGAAGATCATTTACCATGTGAAATAGTGAAACCTCTGTTTGAAAATCAAGTGGAGTTTAACTATTTGGAGGAATCATTGTTTCTCAATAGTTCAAGGATTGATAAAGGTTTCATCAAGATTAAACAGCAAAAATATCGTGTGCTTCTTATGGAAGCTAGTAAAGAATTAGAAATAAAAGTGGAGCGGAAATTAGCGCAGTTCATAGAAGACGGTGGCAAAGTTGTTAGTCTTGGGGATTCACCACTGAGTGATGCTGTTTCGATTTCACAGAATGACTCTATTATTGATGTACTAGATGGCATTCATGAACGACAAGTATTGTTATCTCCTCAAGGGAAGGATATCAGGGTAAGTAAACTCAAGAAAAATGACAAGGTATTTTATGTGTTTGTTAATGAAGGTGAAGCAGCTTATAGAGGTACATTAACTGTAAATGAAGAAGGTAAAGTGGAAGTATGGAGCGCATGGGAAGCATCTATTAAAGAATCAGAAAGTAATTGTGTACCAATCTTCTTGAATAGAAGGGAATCACTCATATATTGTGTGGACCCGAATCAAAAACCAACTATTAGGGAACAAACTGTTTCAGCAAAAACGTGGAGAACAATCGATATAACTAGTAACTGGTCTATTAAGAACGAGAAATTAGCCTTTTCACTAAAAAGACTGCAGTCTTGGACAGAATGGTCAGGAATGAAGCGTTTTTCAGGAAAAGTTACCTATGAAACAACTTTTGAATTAAACGAAGAAGATTTACTATCGAAGGTTTGGATTGATCTAGGGGAAGTTTTTGAACTTGCTCATGTTTTTATAAATGAGAACGATATTGGCGTGAAAATGTGGGCTCCTTACCAATTAGAAATGAAATCAAGCGATTTAAAAAGCGGTAAAAATGCCCTCAAGGTTGAGGTTACAAATAGTATAGCAAATAAAATGGATAACCTGTCATTAAAATCAGGATTGATAGGTCCTGTTACGATTCAAGTGAAGGACGAAGTTTAATAACATTTCAGCCAGGAAGTTTTTGAAGACTAGTTATATGCTAGAATTAAAACTATCAGAAGACATTGAAAGGAGAGGTTTTAATTGTTAAACGGTACTGGGTTTATGGGTAAATTTTATAAATTTGGTGAGATATCCATTTTTTTAGTATACGTCAATTTTTTATGGATTTGTTTTTCTTTACTTGGTCTGATTGTTTTTGGGTTAGGACCTAGTACTGTTGCCATGTATGGTGTATGCAGGAAATACTTAATGTCTGAAAGTGATATACCAGTTTTTAAAACATTTTGGAATCTGTATCGTACAGACTTTTTAAAATCTAACTTCTTATTTTGGATTCTGTTTGGACTAGGATATATCTTATATATCAATTTAAACTTCTTTACGGTTGATGGAGAATGGATTCCACTTATTTCTACGATATTATTACTTTTAACCACATTAATTTACAGTATAATGCTTATCTATATTATTCCATTGTTTGTTCACTATAATAATTCTTTTTTTAGTTATTTTAAAAATGCTATCTTAATATCGATCTTTCATCCAATACGAACTATATATGCGATAGCTGTCCTTTTAACCATTTATCACATATTTTATTTTTATCCTGTATTAATTATCTTTGTAGGTCCTAGTTTATTCAGCTTTATTTTAATGTACGTTACGTATCGAACATTTCTTGGGATTGAAGCAAAACGAGAGAGACTTCAAGAAGAGGCAGAAGAAAAGGAATTAGAGAAAGAAAAAGAGAAATCGCAGCAAGACATAGAAGAAGTTACCGGTCAACGTGTTTAGTCAATACAGCAACTTTCTTTCCTTAGATAAGTTTTATTGCAGATTGGAGTCGATGAAATGGGAAAAGGAGTCATTTATAAAAGTGAAATAGAAATAATTACAGATCCAGTATCCAAAACAAAGCTTAAAAAGCTATCCTCAGAACTATCTCATACGTTTCATCTTTATTTCACAAACGATGGATGGTACGAAAACAATACTAAATTAATTGTTGGATCTGATCGTGACAATGCAAGTAATTTATATAGTTTAGATATGCTTTCAGGAAACTTTACGCAACTCACAGAGTACACGAAAGAAGATGAAGCAGGAATTCAAGGAGCTTTTCTAGCAGCGGATGAGGAGAATGTCTTCTTAATCGTAAATAACGGCATTCGGTCGCTTCATTTACCTACACTTAAAGAAGAAAGTTACTATGAAGCTCCTAACGGGTATCATTTGAGTAATTTGAGTCTGACAGCGGATGGAAAGGAAATCTTTTTTGCGCTTGTTCAAGATGTGTTAAGTAAAGAAGAACAATCATTAGGAAGCGGTTATTTAGGGTTTGAGGAGATTGAAAAGGCACGGCCGCATTCAAAAATTTTAGCACTGGAAATTGAAACGAAGAAAAGTCGGACCCTTCATGAAGAAAATCGGTGGATTGGACATGTGAACGCTTCTCCCACCCAATCACATTTGCTTAGTTTCTGTCATGAAGGCCCATGGGATCAAGTGGATCATCGTATTTGGATCTTTGATCTAAAAGAGAATAAGGCTTACAAGGTAGGCGAATTCGACACGAATCAATTTGCTGGTCATGAATACTGGCTAAAAAATGGAACTCACATTGGTTTTCATGGCTATAGTGACTCACTTGAGCAAAAAGAAGGAAAGTTTATCGGATCAATTAAATATGACCAAACAGAACAATCGCTACATTCCTTTCCTTATCAAAACATGCACATCCACTCTAATTCAGATCATTTGATAGTAGGAGACGGTCAACAGCGTTCAGCTTACCATGGGGAGTCTTTTAATGATTCCATCTTTCTGTGGGTAAAGGAGAAGAATGAATATAGTGGGCCTTATATCCTTTGTCAGCATCGAGGAAGTTTTCAATCACAAAAGGTTCATGTACATCCACGGTTATCTCCCGACGAAAAACACGTGTTATTTACAAGTGACATGGATGGCTACGGGCAGATTTACTTGGCTGAAATTCCTAGCAACATTAAGGATCTGCCACTGAAAAAGAATGAAAATCTCTAAAAAAATTCTTTTAGGTTTGGTAGTCATCATACAAATTTGATATGCAAGGGAATAATGAAATCGGGTGTCAGTCAATGGACTGCACCCGATTTTATAACTATGAATCTCCTAAGCTATGAATAACTATAAACTATTTTTGGAAATATTCCATATCTTTCAGTAAAGCTTTGGAGTTGACATCATCTTCAATCACCATTTTAAGATCGGTTTTAAATGGGAGAGTATAAAGTGCAAGTAACGTTTTTGCATCGAACATTTGATTGTCACTATGAACCCAAATGTCATACGTATATTGCGTAGCTATCTTGTTCAATTTAATTACTTCATCATTGTTTTTAATTTGAAATTGTATAATCATTTTGCAACCCCCCTCTTTATGAATTATTATAAATCATTGTCATAAAATTGCAACAACGGATTGAAATTATGCGTTGTGGACAATAGACATCTATTTTTATTAGAATTTATATGCTGTCCTACTTCAACAGGTAAAAATTCATGATTAAATACTGTATAATAAGTATCCCTTTTCCAGAAACTAATATAAATCACGATTGTAAAAGAAAGGGGTACACTATGGGAAATAAAGAAAAGAAACCAGATAATCAATTCAAGGAGAACACGAATCACGGGGAACATAGAAATGGAAGGTTAGCGCAATTCAAAAACCATAATGAGAAAGCCGGAGAAGAACCAAACGAGTATATTTCTAAAAAGGATGAAGAATAGATCTTTTGAATATAAAGGGACTGAAGAGCTAAGTACAAACAAACTTACTTCTTTAGTCCCTTCATTCATGGTAAGGGTTACTCTAACTATCCTTATTGAGGATATCGTATTGGAAGGAAATTTTTTTGATAGGTTTCATTTTTAATGTTAGCTAGTTTTTTTTTGTTTAAATCCACCATTTTTTCTGGATCTTTATGTTTAACTATTGGCATATTGGCAAGTTGTTCTTTCATTTCTGTCTCGTTTTCAGTCAATTGTACATAAAAAACTTTCTGGTTCTCATTCATTCTATCCCACAAATCTTCCATTTTCATTTGGTCCTTCCAGTCTTTTAAAACAGCAAGATTATCCGCAATTTCTTTAATAATTTGATAATTTAACACGTCTATCGTTGCAGCTGTGTGAATAGCCAACTGTAATTCTTGATCTGTTACTTCCTTAATCTCTTTGAAATGCGAAAAATAGTCATTAAAAGTATGCTTTAACAAAGTTTGCTTTTGAAACAACGACTCAATTAGTAAAAGACCTGCCTTCAATTTCTTACGGGTAGTTTTTTTGGTTAACCCTAAAGGGACTTCAAAAAAATCCGAAGCTATCTCTGCTTGTAGGTGACCATTTTGATGAATTTGCTCGGTTAAACCATAGAAGCGAAAAAGTGTTCCTTGAGCTTCTCGGGCATCCCGTTCACTTTCTTCGGAGTTGGATAAAATTGCTGAGCCCCGAACTTGCATTGATTTAGAATATAATATTAAGAAGTATCGCGTTTGATTAATCGTTCGATGAAAATGGTTTACAGTTATTTTTTCAAGCCATTTTTTATGCTGTTTTGCTCGTTTATGTACTCTTTTTAAAGTTTGATCCATTGATGCACCTCTCTTTTCTTTGTTAGATAGGGTATTATTAGAAGATTCTGGACTCACCATTAAGGATAGTTTATCGTATATTTATTCCTACTGAAATATTGACATGTAAACTAGAATAAGTAAAATAATAGGTAAGATTAGCACTCGTAAGGTTAGAGTGCTAAAATTGATATATAGTTTGAAAAGAAGGAGAGATTTATATGGCTAGGAAAGAATTTAAAGCAGAGTCGAAGAGATTGTTAGAAATGATGATTAACTCGATTTATTCACAAAAAGAAATCTTTATTAGAGAGTTGATTTCAAATGCTAGTGATGCCATCGATAAAATGTATTACAAAGCTTTGACGGATGACTCAATTAGTTTTGAGCAAGAAAGCTACTACATAAAAGTTTCGACGGACAAAGAAAATCGTCTATTAACAATTTCAGATACTGGAATTGGTATGACGAAAGAAGAGATGGAGAGTAATCTTGGTACGATTGCCAAAAGTGGATCGTTAGCGTTTAAAAAAGAAACGGAAATCAAAGATGGTCACGATATCATCGGCCAATTTGGGGTAGGGTTTTATTCTTCATTTATGGTAGCTGATAATGTTACAGTAATAAGCAGAGCATCAGGCACTGACGAGGCATATAAGTGGGAATCCGATGGTACTGACGGTTATACGATTATTCCCTTTGAAAAAGATTCAGTTGGAACAGAGATTATCATTAAAATTCAAGAAAATACAGAAGATGAAAACTTTGATGAGTATCTGGATGAGTCCCGACTCAAGACAATCATCAAAAAGTACTCTGATTTCATTCGATATCCAATTAAAATGGATGTAACGGTGCAAAAGCCAAAAGAGGATAATGAAGAGGAATTGGAAGATAGTGAAGAAGAACAAACGGTAAACAGTATGGTCCCAATTTGGCGCAAAAATAAGAGCGAGTTGACGACAGAGGATTATGAAAATTTCTATTCAGAAAAACATTATGGTTTTGATAAACCTCTTAAGCATATTCATATTAGAGTAGATGGTACAATCAGATACCAATCGATTTTATTTATACCTGAAAGCATGCCTTATGATTATTATTCCAAGGAATTTGAAAAAGGTCTAGAGCTTTATTCGAACGGTGTGTTGATCATGGAGAAAAGTGCTGATCTGCTTCCTGACTATTTCGGTTTTGTTAAAGGAATGGTTGATTCAGAGGATTTATCGCTGAATATCTCAAGAGAAATGCTTCAGCATGACCGACAATTAAAAATGATTGCCAAAAACATTAAGACGAAAATCAAAAGTCAATTAGAAAGTCTCTTAAAAGAGGACCGGGAAAAGTACGAGAAATTTTATGATTCCTTCGGTAGACAGTTGAAATATGGTGTGTACAGTGACTTTGGTGCTAATAAAGACACGCTTCAAGATCTTTTAATGTTTTTCTCTTCAACAGAGAAGAAACAGGTGACTCTCGCTGAGTATGTAGCTAGAATGCCTGAAGATCAGAAGTATATTTACTATGCTTCCGGTGATTCCAATGAACGAATTGAAAAGATGCCACAAACAGAAATGGTTGCAGAAAAAGGCTTTGAAATTCTTTATTTCACTGAAGATGTGGATGAGTTCGCAATCAAAATGATCATGTCTTACAAAGAGAAAGAATTTAAATCTGTCTCCAGTGGTGATCTAGGCATTGACACAGAAGAAGATAAAAAGGATGCAGAAAAAGACGCTACTGAAAACAAAGAATTATTTGACCATATGAAATCAATTCTTTCAGGTAGAGTCAAAGATGTTCGTGTTTCAAAAAGATTGAAATCTCATCCGGTTTGCTTGTCTGCTGATGGAGAAGTAACAATTGAAATGGAAAAAGTTCTTCAAGCGATGCCTGATAATCAAAATGTGAAAGCTGATAAGGTGTTGGAAATTAATATAAATCATGACGTTTTCAATTCATTGCAACAAGCATTTGACAATGATAAGGAAAAGTTAGATCTTTATACCAATCTGTTGTATAATCAAGCCCTTCTCATTGAGGGACTTCCTGTTTCAGACCCAGTTGAATTTACAAATGATATGTGTAAAATTATGATTTAAAGGAATAAGGTTAGGGGGGAGCATTCAATTGCTTCCCTTTTTTCGTGAGATGGAAAGTATAAGTTGATAGCTTTCTTGTACATTAAAATAATTATATATTTATTTGTGTTTGTTTGGTAGTATATAACCATACAAACAAAAGTAAACAAAGATAAAACAAAGGTGGTATGAAAATGTTAAAAGGTATACCGCATAATCTTTCTCCCGATTTAGTAAAAGTATTAATGGAAATGGGACATGGGGATGAAATTGTATTAGCAGATGGAAATTTCCCTGCAGCTAGCTATGCTAAAAAATTAATCCGCGCTGATGGACACGGGGGGGCAGTTTTATTAGAATCAATTCTTTCTCTATTACCATTAGATGACTTTGTTGATACCCCTGTTATGTTAATGGATACGGTGGACGCTAATCAATCAGCCCCGCCGATTTGGAAAATATACGAACAAGTCATTAAAAGTGGATGTGAAGAAAATGTTGCAATTGGTCACTTTGAAAGATATACCTTTTATGAGCGTTCAAGAAATGCCTACGCAATTGTAGCAACTTCTGAAAGTGCTTTATATGGCAATATCATTCTCAAAAAAGGAGTAATAAGAAAATAAAAAATTTAGAGTCTATTAAATTAAATGTGTTAGGAGTGGAATTGATATGTTAGTTGCTGAAAGGCATCAAAAAATAGTGGAGACGCTTTTGGAACAAGGAAGCATACGAGTGACAGAACTGAGTAAGACGTATGGATTTACAGAGGAAACAATCAGACGTGACCTGGAAAAACTAGAGAAAGAGGGGAAATTATTAAGGACTCATGGAGGTGCTGTACCTCTTGCTCAAAACTCTGGAGATTTACCCTATTTTAAAAGAGAGACGATACATGTGGAAGAAAAAATGCAAGTGGCAAGTGAAGCGCTAAAGATGATAGAAGAGAAACATAGAATAATAATGGACTCGAGTTCTACTGCATTTTACTTGGCAAAAATACTACCTAATATGCCTTTAACAGTGGTCACTTGTTCTATGAGGATTACCTATGAGCTCTCAAAAAAAGACCAAATTAACGTAATAAACACTGGGGGAACACTCTCTACGAATACATTGTCTTTTGTTGGCCCTTTAACTTTGGATGCCTTAGATCAATTTCATGTGGATATCGCATTTATGTCTTGTAAGGGTATTGATCATGAGTGGGGAATTAGTGACTCAAACGACATGGAAGCTGCTGTGAAAAAGAAAATGATTGAAGTAGCCAGTAAAAAAGTTCTTTTGTTAGATGGCAGTAAAATAGGTAGGCGTTCTTTTTCTAAAGTAGGACCTGTGGAGGATTTCGATGCCATAATTGTTGACCGGTTAGCGGATAAAACGATTCAAAAAGCTTTGGAGAATAAAAAAATAAAAGTCATTACTATTAACGATTAACGAATGATAGAGAAGGGTTCTTAAAAGTACCCTTTCTTAATAAATGTAAGCGCATACAAAATTAGACGATCGATAATTAATTTAAACATCCCCTTAAAAGTAAAAATCAGAATTTTATAAAAATAGTGTTGAAAACAAAAAGTATTTTGTATATAATTCATTTATATAAAAATAAACAAAGAAAAACAAAAATATAAACAGAATAGTAAGCGGTTGCAATGGATCGATAAAGATAAAAGGCAGGTGGTAACGTGAATTCTAAATTATTAGAGATGGAGAACATATCAAAAGGTTTTCCAGGTGTTCAAGCATTATCTAAAATTAAACTTGATCTCAATTACGGTGAAGTTCTGGCGTTAGTAGGAGAAAATGGTGCAGGTAAATCAACGCTAATGAAAATTCTTACAGGAATATACGAAAAGGATGAAGGGACAATTCATTTAGAAGGAAAAGAGATTAATCCATCAAATACAAAACAAGCTCAAGATCTGGGTATTGGAATTATTCATCAGGAGCTCAATTTAATGCCGGATTTAACAGTTGCTCAGAATATTTTTATCGGTAAAGAACCAAAAAGTGCCCTCAATTTTTTCTTGAATGAGAGAAAGTTAAACGACGCAGCTTCTAAGTTATTCGAACAGCTTAATATTAACTTGAACCCAAGGACTAAAATTTCTTCACTGACAGTGGCTAGGCAACAAATGGTAGAAATAGCAAAGGCACTTTCTTATAACGCTAAAATATTAATTATGGATGAACCGACTGCAGCGCTTACGGACGAAGAAATTAATACATTATTTGAAATTATTTATAAGCTTAAAAATGACGGAGTCGGAATTGTCTACATTTCACACAGAATGGAAGAGTTAAAAAAGATTTCAAACGGAATTACCGTTATGAGAGACGGGGAATACGTAGATACTTTAAAAACAGAGGAGACAGAAATTGATAAAGTAATTTCCCTAATGGTAGGAAGAGATGTCTACATTGAATCAAAAGAAATAGTAAAAGTGTCAGACCAAAAAACAGTTCTATCCGTTGAGAACTTAAATAATAAATCTGTAAAAGATATAAACTTTCATCTAAAAAAAGGAGAAATACTAGGATTTGCAGGACTGGTAGGTGCAGGAAGAACAGAGGTGGCGAGAGCTATCTTTGGGGCAGATCCTATTACTTCCGGAAAACTAACTATTAAAGGAAAGGAAGTCCGGATTAAGCAACCGAAAGATGCCGTTGACAACGGAATTGGATATTTGTCGGAGGACCGAAAACATTTTGGATTGATGGTAGATATGGACGTCAATACAAATATTATGATTTCAACCATGGAAAATCACACTAAAAATAGTTTTGTGAAAAAATCCTCCCTATCTAAGATTTCACAAAAATATGTTGATAAGTTAAGAGTGAAAACACCAAGTATCTATCAAAAAGTTAAATTTTTGTCAGGAGGAAATCAGCAAAAAGTTGTTATTGCCAAATGGTTAGTGAAAGATTGTGACATTTTAATTTTTGATGAACCAACAAGAGGGATTGATGTGGGTGCGAAGGGGGAGATTTACGAGTTGTTAAATGAACTTGTTAAGGAAGGTAAATCAATCATCATGATCTCCTCAGAATTACCGGAAATTCTAAGAATGAGCCATCGCATAATAGTCATGAGTGAAGGATATATCACTGGAGAACTTAGTAGAGAGGAAGCTTCTCAAGAGAAAATAATGAATTATGCTACGACCAAAATGTGAAATGTAATTAGGAGGCTCAATTATGGAAACGCATACAGTGACTAGAAATAATAATGTAATAAGTAAGTTGAAAGGATCCAGTGCATTACAGCAAATTTTAGCCTTTGCTAGTTTAATAATATTAGTAGTGTTCTTTTCAATAGTTTCCGAACACTTTTGGCAATGGTCGAATATTTCCGGAATTCTCTTATCAACAACAGTAATTGGAATTTTGGCTCTAGGTGTAACATTTATCATTATTACAGGTGGTATTGATTTATCTGTAGGAACAGTTATGACACTAAGTTCGGTTATGACTGGTGTATTTCTAGTTAACATGAATCTGCCGATAGTTGTAGGTATTTTAGGAGGAATCTTAACTGGTTCATTTGCTGGTTTTATATGTGGTTTTTGGGTAACGAAACTAAGAATTCCACCTTTTATTGCAACACTGGCGATGATGATGATTGCCCAAGGATTAGCTTTGGTTATATCAGGTGCTACACCGATCTACTTCAGTGGAGTAGAAGGTTTCAGAGGGATTGCATTAGGTTCTATTATTCCAGGTGTCGCATTACCAAATGGGATATTAATATTCTTCTTGATGGTTATCATCGGAGGCATTTTATTATCGAAGACAATAGTTGGCAGATATACCTTCTCCATAGGGAGTAACGAGGAAGCAACAAGATTATCAGGAATAAATGTTGACAGATGGAAAATAAAAATTTACACAATTGCTGGTAGTTTTACAGGTGTTGCAGGAGTAATCATGGCTTCAAGATTGGACTCTGCACAACCAGCTCTAGGAATGGGGTATGAGTTAGAAGCAATTGCAGCAGTTGTTATAGGTGGAACCTCCCTCAGTGGAGGAAAAGGTTCTATTGTTGGGACAATGATTGGTGCATTAATCATGAGTGTCCTTACAAATGGTCTTCGGATCATGTCTATTCCACAAGAATGGCAAACAGTTGTAGTAGGTTTAGTTGTTATTACAGCAGTTTATGCGGATATTTTAAGGCGAGGAAAGTCTAACTAGTTTAAATACCCTTTATTTAGGGGTTTAAAAATATAAATATTAAAGGGGAGAAAAAAATGAAAAAGTTAATTATGTTGATTATGGTTGTTTTGTTAGCTGGTTTTGTTGTTGCTTGTGGTGATAATGAAGAGACTGTTGACTCCAATTCAGCTGGAAATGAAGAGGGTGCTGAAGCAAATGCAGGTAACAATGGTGAAGAAGCAGAAGACGCGGAAACATATATAGCTATCGTTTCAAAAGGTTTCCAGCATCAGTTTTGGCAAGCGGTTCAAGAAGGAGCAGAGCAAGCAGCTGAAGAATTCAATGTCGAGATAACTTTCGAAGGACCTGATGATGAATCCCAAGTTGATGTTCAAATGGATATGCTACTAAATGCTTTAGATAGAGGACCAGATGCGATAGGTTTTGCGGCATTAGATAGTCAAGCATCCACCTCTCTTTTAGAAACAGCACAAGAAAGAGATATACCTGTAGTTGCTTTTGACTCAGGGGTAGATAGTGATATTCCAATTACAACGGCGGCTACTGACAATTATGCTGCTGCAGCATTAGCAGCTGATAAAATGGCAGAAAACATAGGTGGAAAAGGTGAAGTTGCCCTGGTAATTCATGACCAGACGAGTGTCACAGGTGTACAAAGAAGAGATGGTTTTATTGAAAAAATAGAATCTGATTATCCTGATATTGAAATAGTAGATACTCAATATGGCGGTGGGGATCACTTAGAATCAACAAATCTTGCAAAAACAATGATGCAGTCACACCCTGAGTTAGCCGGTATTTATGGTTCTAACGAAGGCTCTGCAGTTGGTGTAGTGAATGCAGTTAAGGAACTGGACCGTGCAGGAGATATTGTCATCATCGGATTTGATTCCGGGCAACAACAAATAGACGCCATTGAAAGTGGAGTTATGGTAGGAGCAGTTACTCAGAATCCAGTGGGTATTGGATATGAAACAGTGAAAGCAGCAGTTGATGCATTGAATGGAGAGGAAGTACCAGAACTTATTGATACTGGATTCCTCTGGTTCGATGCTGAGAATATGCAAGATGAAGAGGTTCAAGCAGCAATTTATGAATAAAACACTACAGGAGCTAGGGGCTGACATAACAGCCTCTTCCCTTAAATTTATACCCATTAAGAGACTATTTTTCTATTGTGAGAAAGTAATCGTAAATTAAAGAAAAGGAGACTTAACCATGTCTAATGTTAAAAAAGAATTGGAAATATACGCTCATAAAATAGTTGATAGTGGCTTAGTGGTAGGTGCTGGTGGTAATTTGAGCATGAGAGATGGAGACAATATGTATATCTCTCCCAGTGGATTTGATTTAAGAGAGATCTCTGAAATTGATTGGGTTAAAGTGGATATAAATACAGGAGAAGTTTATGGTGACTTAAAGCCCTCATCCGAATTAGAAATGCATTTAGAATGCTTCCGAAAAAATCCTGATATTTCATCTGTTTTACATGCTCACCCTAGTTATTCTGTGGCGGTTTCCTCAAGTGGGAAAGAGATTCCTCCAATGTTTCCAGATTTTCCAGCAATGGTGAAGAATATCACCTATATAGATTACGTCATCCCAACGACAGATGTGTTAGCAAAGGCTATTAGTAAAGTAGTAAATGATCACCAAGTAATTGTCATGAGAAACCATGGTGTTTTGACTACTGGGAAGACGATGAAAGAGGCCTACTTCTACATGCAGTTAACGGAAGAAGCTGCAAAAGTGTTTGCGATTGCTTCATCGGTAGGCGAGCCAAGAATTTTAAGTGAAGAAGAGTGCACAGACTTAAAAAATTTATCAGCTGAAACTTACCGATCCAGCTTATTAAAAAAGCAGCAGTAGCCTTATTCATTAGGAGTGAAAGAAATGAAGAAAGTTATAGCAATTGACTTGGGAGCTTCAAATGGAAGATTAATTCTTGCGACACTTTTTAACAAGAGTAAATTGGAAATTACTGAGATTCATCGTTTTTCAAACGAACCAATTCAGAAAAATGGTCATTTACATTGGAACATTTCCTATTTGTTTCACGAGATATTAAAAGGGCTTAGACTCTATTTAGAGGGTAATCCTGTAGCAATCGATGGAGTAGGTGTAGATACTTGGGGCGTTGATTTTGGACTCTTATCACAGGATGGAAAATTATTAGAAGATCCTTACTCCTATCGGGATACCCACACCGTTAACGTGATGGATGAAGTTCATGAAAAACTAGCTGAAAGAGAATTGTTTGAAAGAACAGGGGTGGAAGTTTCATCGATTAATACAATTTATCAATTGTATGCAATTTTCAAAGCCAGACCCGATTTACTAGAAAAGACTGCATCTATCTTAACACTTCCAAGTCTCATTAGTTATTTGTTATCAGGTGTGAAAACGAACGAATTCACACACGCATCTACTACACAGCTTTTCAATTTCAAAGATAAAAAGTGGGATGAATCTATCATAAGTAAATTATTTGGTAGACAACTACCATTTGCAGAATTGAATCCCACAAATAGTATTTTAGGATACTCAACTGAAACAATAAATCAGGAAATAAATTCACAAGCTATTCCAATTATTAATGTTCCAGGTCATGATACAGCTTGTGCATTGGCAGGGATGCCTATAGAGAATGGTAACTCAGCGTTTATGAGTTGTGGTACATGGGTGCTTATAGGAATAGAGGTTAAGGAACCGATTGTCTCCGAGAAAACCTACAATTATGGTTTTACTAATGAAGGTACCGTTAATGGAAATTATCGACTTCAAAAAAATAACATGGGACTTTGGTTGATTCAGCAATGTAAAAAAGAGTGGGAAGCCAATGGTGATAGTATTACGTATTTAGATCAAGATGAACTATTAGATCAAGCAACTCCCTTTCGATCTTTTATAGACCCAGATCATCGTTATTTTTTTAATCCTGCCAGTATGACGGAAGCGATCAAAGAATTTTGTAAGATGACCAACCAGCTTGAACCTATTTCAAAAGGCCAAGTTCTTCGGTGCATTCATGAAAGTTTAGTATTGAAATATAGGTGGGTGATTGAAAAGATAGAAGAGGTAACTCGTACGAAGGTACCATCTGTACATATGGGTGGTGGTGGTATTCAAAACAGATTTTTGTGTCAATACACCTCAAATGCACTTAACAGAATTGTAAAAGCAGGTCCAATTGAAGCAAGTGCAATAGGAAATGCTATCTCTCAATTTATTGCATTAGGTGATATTGAAAATATAACAGAAGGTAAAAATATTATTAAAAACTCTTTCGATTTGAACGAATATCACCCTCAGAATTTGCAAGAGTGGGAAAATGCATATGCTAGTTTTTCGCAAATATTATCAAAAAATAATGGAGGGGTTTAAATTGACGGACCAAAGATACGTAGGTAATTTACCTAAAATAGGAATTCGCCCAACAATTGATGGACGAAGAAGAGGTGTTAGAGAGTCTTTGGAAGAAACAACCATGAATTTAGCCAAATCAGTTGCCAATCTTATAACTGAAAATGTGTTCTACTATAATGGTGAACCTGTGGAAGTTGTTATTGCTGACACGTGTATTGGAGGAGTGAATGAAGCTGCCAGCACGGCAGAGAAATTTAGAAGAGAAGGTGTAGGGGTTTCGTTAACAGTAACTCCTTGTTGGTGTTATGGTACGGAAACGATGGATATGGATCCACATATCCCAAAAGCGGTATGGGGATTCAATGGGACAGAGAGACCTGGAGCCGTTTATTTAGCGGCTGTTCTCGCGGGATACAATCAAAAGGGGCTACCCACATTCGGGATCTATGGAGAAGATGTTCAAGACGCAGGAGATACGAGCATTCCTGAGGATGTTAGAGAAAAACTTCTTCGTTTTGCAAAAGCCGGGTTAGCTGTGGCGATGTTAAAAGGGAAATCGTATCTTTCCATGGGGGGTGTCTCAATGGGAATAGCCGGTAGTATTGTGCAGGAGGATTTTTTCCAGAATTATCTTGGTATGCGAAATGAGTACTTAGATATGTCAGAGTTTATTAGAAGAATAGATTTGGAGATTTATGATAGAGAAGAATTCGAGAAGGCATATAAATGGACAAAAGAAAAGTGTAAAATAGGTCCGGATAATAACCCAGAAGGTGCCCAGAGGACAGAAGAAGAAAAAGATGAGGACTGGAAGACTAGTATTAAAATGACTTTAATTGCACGTGATTTAATGGTAGGTAACCCTAAGTTGAAGGATATTGACTATGAAGAAGAATCGTTAGGTAGAAATGCTTTAATAGCAGGTTTTCAAGGGCAAAGACAGTGGAACGATTATTTTCCAAATGGTGATTTTATGGAAGCAATTCTTACCTCTTCTTTTGATTGGAACGGAAGAAGGTCCCCATATATGTTAGCGACAGAAAATGATAGTTTAAATGGTGTCTCTATGGCTTTTGGATACTTATTAACAAACACTGCCCAGCTATTTGCTGATGTAAGAACGTACTGGAGTCCGGATGCGGTAGAGAGAGTTACAGGACATAAGTTAACTGGGGCAGGAAAAAATGGTGTAATCCATTTGATAAACTCAGGACCGGCCGCGTTAGATGGAACGGGACAGCAAACAGTAAAAGGTGAAGCAGGTATAAAACCTTATTATGAGGTAACGGATGAAGAAGTTGAAAAATGCTTAGAGGCAACGTTATGGAGACCCGCGAATGTGGAGTACTTTAGAGGTGGGGGGTATTCCTCGGATTTCTTGACAAAGGGCGATATGCCAGTAACAATATGCAGGTTAAATATTGTTAAAGGATTAGGACCTGTATTACAGATTGCAGAAGGATACACTGTAGATTTACCTGAGAAGGTTCATAATATATTAGATAATAGAACAGATCCTACTTGGCCTACTACTTGGTTTGTTCCAAAATTAACAGGAGAAGGTGCATTTACAGATGTATACTCTGTTATGAACAATTGGGGAGCAAATCATTGTTCTATGAGTTATGGACATATTGGTGCTGACCTTATATCCCTAGCTTCAATTTTACGTATCCCTGTTAACATGCATAATGTCGAAGAAGAGAAAATATTCCGGCCAAACGCATGGAATATGTTTGGTACGAAAGATAAAGAAGCCAGTGACTTTAGAGCTTGTGATAACTTTGGGCCGATCTATAAGTAAAGTTGAGAGTTTTACAAAAGAAACATGAGGGAAAGCATTCCATTGCTTTCCCTTTTTTAAATGATAAGCTTATAAGTTGAAAGAAGGAACAGGAGAGAATAAAAACTTGAAGAGTTTGCCATTTGGATCAATCTTGATGCAGTAAAAAATAATAGACTGTTCAGTAATGATTTTGAGACATTTTACCGCCACGACGCTTTAACTATAAGTGGGCAAATTGATTTGGTTGTTGTGATGTTAATTGAAAGAGCGGAGAATATGAAAGAAATTTCTTCTTACTAAGTTTTGACCAACAAAATAATATCCATATTTAGGTAAAAAACTGTACTAAACTACAAATATACCCTCGTATCGTAATAATTATGTGTGTTAAAAATTAGAAAGTGGTACGATTATAGTAGTAAAATCCTTTTCTATACAACTTGTATTCTCTAAAGTATTAGTGAAAGGAAGACTACGTTTGGAGGTGTTTTTATGGATATTCCAGCTTTATCAATGGGAATGAGTCAAATGAATGTTCAACAGCAGGCAAGTCTGTCGTTGATGAAAAAAGCAATGGATACTTCAGATCAACAAGTAGATTTCGTTGCTGAAATGGTGGAACAGCCGTCCATTCAAAAGCTTGAGCAAGCCGCACAACCGCACTTAGGTGCGTCAGTAGATTTTAAAGCTTAATTTAACTTAGGAAAAAGGTGTGCCAAGGAGTTATTGGCACATCTTTTTTTAAGACTGAAATGCAGTTTTTCTTATCAGGTAAGCAGACGTTTCGTAATTTTTCCCTTAAAGCTTAGGCACTTCTCTATCCAATTTGGATAGAACGTGGTAAAATTTATAGAATATAAAGTAACAGAATCTTTAGATAATAAAAGAAACTATATTTAATAAATACTACGAGGAAAGAATGGGGTGGATCTATGTTACAGCATGTTAATGCGGTGGTACTGTCGGTTCGAAATATTACTATTTCAAAAGAATTTTATGAGCAAAAGTTAGGCTTTGAATGCATTGATGAAGGTGATATTCGTGGGCACCGTTATGCCAGATATATTGTGGGCGAAGGACTTGCAAATCTAGAATTAATAGAAGTAACAGAAGAAGAGTTTCTGTCGAAAGATCTTGAAGGGGAACTTTCCCCATTTAATTTCTATACTCAAACCGTTGACACTTGTTTTGATCAACTGAAGAAAAAAGGTGTGGAAGTATTTAATTTCAAGGAATCACCATCCGTATTTACATTTGATTTCAAAGATCCAGACGGAAATATTCTTAATGTTTGTGAAGAAAGAGATTATAAGAATCCTTTTTATTCATCAATTAAAGAGGCATACGAAGAAAATAGTGAACGTATTTTTGATGGGGTTGCAAGTGTTTTTCTTTCAACTAAAAATGTAGATAAATTAAGTGACTGGTTTCTTGAACTAGAGGGAATGAAGTTATTTGATGATTGGAATGATGGTAAAGGCTTAATTCTTCCATCAGGAATAAAAGGAGCTTCTATCGGAATTTTTATGGAAGAAGAAGCCAAAGTACGCACATCTATTTCAAAACCTAGTTCCATACCATTTATTTATTTTCAGTCTAACGAAATTGAGAAGGACTTTGAAAAGTTTAAACGAAATAATGTGAGTGTAACGGCATTAATACATGGATGCTTTTATTTTACAGATATAGATGGTAATTTATTTGGAGTTAGAGAATAATTTTAATAGACATGTTGAATTATCGGGGATTTTCTTATTTAAGACTTTCAACAATAGGAGTTATCCGAACTTTATAAAAACATTACTAAATAAAAGCGATCTGGCTTACCGGGAATTATCTCCGAGCCAGATTTTCTTTATTCATTTGTTAATAATATAGTTACCGTGGGCGATAGCGAATTTATTCCTATATGATTGAGAGGAGAATTTGTTAGTGAAGGGATTTGATAATCTTGCTTAAAGAATTATTTGTAAACTTGCGCGATGAATTCCAAACGTTTATTGATTGTATGACAGATGCAGTTTTTGTGATGCAAGTATCAGAAGATGGATTTATATATGTTGCTGTTAATAAAGAAGGAAAAAGCAGAGCAAACATAACAGAGGATGTTATTGGAAAAAGTTTATTTGATGTTCTTCCAGAAGATGTTGCTGCCATACTTCATGAACAATATGAGGAAACGTGTGTGGAGAATCGACCAATGAGTTATGAATTCAAACGAATAAACGGATGTGTGGATGAGTCTATATTGTCACCAATTACATATAAATCAAACAAGGTAGAGTTTGTCTTATGTATTACTAGAGATATTACCAAAAAGAAACTCTATGAAGAATATGTTGGCCATATGGCGTTCCACGATGCTCTCACAGGGCTGCCTAACCGAAATATGTTTAATAGAAAGCTAGAAGAAGAGTATTTACGATATATAGAAACAAAAGATCCTTTTACGATTATGTACTTAGATTTCGATGACTTCAAGCAAGTAAATGACCGTTTTGGGCACGAAGCAGGTGATGAACTGTTGCGTGAGTTTGCTATCAGACTAAAGAAATGTATGCGTTCTAAAGACACTATTGCTAGGATCGGTGGAGACGAATTCACTGTGTTACTTCCGACATTAAAAGACGAAGAACAAGTGAATGCTATTGCGTTAAGGATGATTCATTCAATGGATGAACCTTGGGTTTATGAAGATGAAAAAGTTTTTGTGACAATAAGTATTGGGCTAACTTGGAGCGATGAGAATTCAAATCTGGCTGAAATGCTAAAGCGAGCGGATCAAGCTTTGTATAAAACTAAAAACCACGGTAAAAATAATTTTACTTGGTATGAAGCAGATAATGGATGAAGGCTTCAGAAGGCATAAATAGGACACTGAAAAGAAATATCTTTTTTACAGTGCCCTTGAAAAGCTATAGCTGAGGACCTCACCGAAAGAAGGTGCCTAGAGGTTTCAAATGGTATCATATCCTTTAAAACGAAAATAGACTAACTGTTTGCCAAGTATTTTTCTCGAATGGCATCGTATCTTTTTCTATTGACACCAATATCGGAATAGCCGATTCTGGAAACAGAGTGGTAATCAATCTGCTGATTGACAGTGTCAAAGAGGAATTCTACATCGTCCTTGACTCGATGGTTTGGTGAAGTGAAAACCGCTGAGATATAATTTTCTTCAATATAGATTGAAACGACATCTATCTCCTGTTCAAGTAATTCTTGAATAATTTGTTTTGAACGATGAATATCACCTTTAAATGGCAGAGGTTCAATCTGTTTTTTTTCCCTTGAATGGGCAAGTGAAGGATTCGGAATAGATGAATCCTTTGGTAAAGCGACTTCTTTGTCCTCAAGGCCGCTTGGTGAGGATTCTGTTTTGGTTTTTTTTACGAAAACAAGTAAAATTGAAAATATTAGTGTAGACAAACCAATGAGATATTTTTTCATAATTGCTCCTCCGATACTAAATGTAACTCTATTTTATTATACATACCCTTTCTCGCTAGTAGTACTCATGATTTACTGGTTACGTAAAATAATATGTGAAAAAATCTCGTACTAGTTGTTTTGTAGTAGGAAAAACGTTTCTAAATAGGTTTAACATAAGTCTTAAGTATGGAATAAATAGTGATTTAGAGCAAATAATAAGACCTTCTAGTGACAAAAGACAGGAAGGTGTTTAATGATGGTCTATTTATTTCTGGTGTTAGGATTTTTATTACTCATTAAAGGAGCAGATTGGTTTGTTACAGGAGCTTCTGAATTAGCACGGATTTTTGCCGTTCCACCATTATTAGTTGGGCTAACGATAGTCGCTTTTGGTACAGGTGCGCCTGAAGCGACTGTGAGTATTATTGCGGCATTAGAAGGGAATCCCGGTGTAACAATTGGAAATGTTATTGGAAGTAACATCATTAATATCGCAGGAGTTGTAGGTATAACTGCTATATTATTGCCTTTAAAAGTTGAGGGACAGACAGTTCGTAAAGAGATACCATTTACACTCATTGCTAGTATTGCTTTGCTGGCATTGGTTGCGGATGTTGGGGTGGATGGAGAAGCATCTAATATGCTTTCACGCGGCGATGGATTAGTTCTGTTACTATTCTTTCTTATTTTCATGTATTATATTATTGAGTTAGCCCTGAACAGTCGAGATACCGCGATGGAATCGGGTGTCGAAAACAGATCTGCTAAGAGTGAAGCAAAATGGAAAAAAAGCAGTGTTTTTACCCTGCTAGGACTTGCGGCAGTAATTCTTGGTGGTTATTGGGTTGTAGAGAGCAGTACAGATATTGCTCTTCGATTCGGTATGAGTGAAACATTGGTAGGGTTAACGATTGTAGCTATTGGATCTTCGTTACCTGAATTTGTAACCTCCATTACTGCAGCATTGAAAAAATACAGCGATCTTGCTCTTGGTAATATTGTCGGCAGTTGTATTTTTAACATATTGTTTGTTCTAGGGGCATCCTCTATCATCTCACCATTGTTGATAGATGTTAAAATATTCACGGATACAGTAGTGATGATTCTTTTTACAGTGTTACTTCTAATATTTTCAAGGACTGGATGGAAAGTAGGAAGAGTGGAAGGTATCCTATTTGTAGTTTTTTATCTGGGATATCTTTTCTATATTATTCTAAGAAATTAATGAAGCCAAAAACATCCTAACAAGTTACGTTTAGAGATTTCAAATTCATAAAGGGGAGAGCTACATATGGATTGGTATATAAAAAAGTTCCATGACTTAACTACATTGGAGCTTTATCAAATTTTACATGAAAGGGTGAACGTATTTGTTGTTGAACAAGAGTGTCCATACCCGGAAATTGACAACAAAGATCAAGACTCGTATCACCTTTTTGCAAAGGAAAATGATGAGATTATAACGTATGCAAGACTTCTTCCGTTAGGTATAAGTTATGAAAAACAAGCATCCATCGGCAGAGTGTTAGTGAGACATGATTACCGTAATACAGGTTTAGGTAAAAAACTAATGGAACGTGGTTTGGAATTCTTGAAAGAACAGCTTCATGAAAAGGAAATCAAACTGCAGGCACAAGAATACGCGCAAAAGTTTTATGCATCGTTTGGATTCCGCCCAATCTCAGAGGTTTATCCAGAAGATGATATTCCACATATTGATATGCTATGGCAAGAAGAGGTGAAAAGAGAAGCTTAGAAAGGAAAAGCGCATCAGCCTAATAGGCTGGTGCGCTTAAGCGTTTTTGAAGCTAAACTTTCTAATCAGTTCTAGCTTAGCTCTAAGATCTAGGCTTTTCTTTTCAAATAAACTCTTGCCTCAAAGGGTTTCAAGGAAAGACTTCTCGTATCTTGGTGATCTGTAATTGGAAGGTTGTGTAACACAATTTCTTCACTGTTTATCGCGTTTTCTTTTGAATCAACTGACCATGTTGCTTCTTTATCTGTTAAATTAGAAATGATAATTGCAGTTTGACCATCAAGTTGACGTTTGTAAGAGAAAATATGCTCATCCTTTGCTAACAGTAAGTCATAAGAACCGTAAGTAAAGATAGAATTACGTTTCTTAAGTTGAATCATATCCTTGTGAAACTGAAGGATGGAGTTTTTATCTTGTGACTGTTTTTCAACATTTATTTCCGTAAAGTTCGGATTAACTTTGATCCAAGGACTTCCCTCAGAAAAACCAGCGTTCTTTTCACTAGACCACTGCATTGGAGTTCTGCTGTTATCACGAGATGTATTTGCAAGCGTATGGATGATATCTGTTTTTTCCACACCTGCTTCCATCTGTTCCTGATATAAATTTTTTGCAGCGACATCGCGGTAATCTTCAATGGACTGGAAATAACTATTAGTCATTCCGATTTCTTGACCTTGATATATAAAAGGAGTACCTTTCATAAAGAAGTACATAGTCGCAATTGAAGTTGCGCTTTCACGCCAATATTCTTTGTCATTCCCCCATGTTGAGACAACACGTGCTTTGTCATGATTTTCAACGAAAAGAGCGTTCCAGCCGTCGTGGTCCAGGCCTTTTTGCCAGCGAGTCAGAACTTTCTTTAAACCAGGAATATCCAGACCCACATCTGGATTTGAGTCCCAAAGGTCAAGGTGCTCAAATTGAAAAACCATGTCCATTTTTCCAGTTTTACCAACCCATAAATGCGCCTCATCTACACTCACACCATTTGCTTCTCCAACGATTAATTTGTCGTCGTATTTTGCATAGGTTTGATCCTTGTATTCTTGCAAAAATGTATGGATTCCTTTTTGATTCATATGCATGTCAAAGGAAGATACATATTTTTTATGGAGAGGGTTAGGCATATCTGGAAAACCAGGTCTTTTTTTAATATGACTAATTGCATCTATCCTGAATCCGTCAACTCCTTTATCGAGCCACCAATTAACCATGTCATACAGGGCGGAACGTACTTCAGAATTTTCCCAATTCAAATCAGGTTGTCTTCGAGAAAACACGTGAAGAAAATATTGATCCGTTTTTGAATCATACTCCCATGAAGACCCACCAAATATGCTTTCCCAGTTATTCGGCTCTTTTTCTTTTTTTCCGTCGCGCCAAATGTACCAGTCACGTTTAGGATTGGTTTTAGATGTTCGGGATTCTATGAACCAAGGGTGTTCATCGCTTGTATGATTCAATACGAGGTCAATAATTAATCTGATTCCTCGCACATGACATTGTTCAAGAAGCTCATCAAAATCAGCCATTGTGCCAAAATCCTCTAAGATATCCTGATAATCAGAAATGTCATATCCATTGTCATCCAAAGGTGATTTGTACATAGGACAAATCCAAATAAAATTAATACCAAGGTCCTGTAAATAATCCAATCGTTGAATAATACCTTGAAGATCGCCAATCCCATCCCCATTACTATCTTGAAAACTACGGGGATACACTTGGTATCCAACAGCTTCTTTCCACCAAAATCTCTCCATTTTCTCCACCTCGTATATTCTATAATGTAGATTTATTTTTTAAATTATATAAAAGTGGAATTCTTTCAATATAATTTGTGCAAACGGTTTTCCACACTATTATCATACCGAAGCTTAAGCAGAAATACAATCTTGTTTCACTAAACTTCATAATAAAGTGTTGATGATATTACCTAATCCAACTACAATTACTTTAAGTTTTGGAAGTGCAAACAATAAGTTGTATGCAAGAGTTAGTTATAAGATAGAATGAACTTATACATTTAGTATATAATTTTAGGAGGCAAAAAAATGAATGAACAGAAAAAACACGGTTTGACCCTCGTTTTTACGGGGCACGGAAAAGGTAAAACAACATCGGCCTTAGGACTGGCTCTTCGAAGTATCGGGAGAGGAATGAGTGTTGGAATTTTTCAATTTATCAAATCGCCTGAGCGATCTTACGGAGAGCAAATTGCATTAAAAAAACTTGGCGTAGAAATGACACAACTCGGCATTGGGTTCACATGGACTAAAACACCGGAAGAACATCGGGAAGCGTTAAGAATCGGATGGCCTAAAGCGAAAGCTGCGGTAATGAGTGGAGAATATGATGTCGTTATCTTGGATGAATTAAATAACGCGTTAGCATTGGAAAAGTTTCCAATTGACGATGTGTTACCTCTCACGGAAGTGATTGATATGATCAAGAACAGACCTAATCATGTTCACCTCGTGATTACGGGAAGAGATGCAAAAAAGGAGATCAAGGATATTGCAGACCTCGTTTCAGTTATGGAACCAGAAAAGCACTACTATGATGAAGGTATTCCAGCAGTGAAAGGGATTGAATTCTAAAAAGTGAAAGGAGGACTCACGTTGGATAAATGCCAACCTCTCATGGTTCAAGGAACGCATTCGGATGCGGGGAAAAGTATTGTCGTTACTGCCTTATGTCGGATTTTTGCCGATAAAGGCTTTAAAACGGCTCCGTTTAAATCACAAAACATGGCATTAAATTCGTATATTACACTGGACGGAAAGGAAATTGGCCGTGCTCAAGGGGTTCAGGCTGAAGCGGCAAGGATTGTGGCTTCAACAAATATGAATCCAATTTTGATTAAACCAACTGGCGAAAGTCGGTCCCAAATAGTTGTTCATGGAAAGCCATACCGAAACATGGAAGCCGGTTCTTATCGAACAGACTTTTATGAACAAGGATTAATGCTTATTCAGAAATCTTACCAAGCGTTAACCCAAGAGTATGAAAGGATAATTATAGAAGGAGCAGGAAGCCCGGCAGAGGTAAATTTAAATGATCGAGAGCTTGTCAATATGCGTGTGGCAAGGATGACAAATGCCCCAGTTGTCTTAGTTGGCGATATAGACAAGGGAGGGGTATTCGCTAGTCTGGTTGGTACATTACAGCTTCTTGATCCTGAAGACAGAAAACGCGTTATTGGAGTAATTATCAACAAATTCAGAGGTGATCTTTCATTATTGGAACCAGGATTAAAATGGTTTGAAGAATACACAAGCCTTCCAGTCTTAGGAGTGATTCCTCACGTAAAAGATTTGAATATTGAAGCGGAAGATTCCGTCGTTTTAGATACATATACAGCATTAAAAGATACGACAAAGGATATCGATATCGCGGTTATACAATATCCGAGAATCTCTAATTTCACAGATATTGATCCACTCTTTCAAGAGGAAGACTGTCATGTTCGGTTTGTGAAAACGAAAGAGGAAATTGGACAGCCGGATTTGATCATTATGCCTGGAAGTAAAAATACAATAGAAGACCTGGAATTTCTTCGTACACTAGGTATGGTCGATGAGATTATCACCCTTGTGGAAACAGGCAAAAGCTCGATTATCGGCATATGTGGAGGGTATCAAATGCTGGGGGAGAAAATAGAAGATTCATTTGGGATTGAATCAGCCACGAAAAAAACGAATGGGTTAGGGTTGATCAAAGGGTTACATACTCAACTCTTAGAAGAAAAGGTGACGATTCTGTCAGAAGGAAATGCACGATACTCCAATCGTGAACTTCCTGTAAAAGGATTTGAAATACATATGGGTGATTCCACATATGAGGACAAACATTCATTACCGTTTATACAATTAGCAGACGGTCGTCAAGATGGTTTTATTCAAGCAGATCAACGCTGTATAGGTACGTATTTCCATCATATCTTTCACAATGATTTATTACGGATAGAAATTCTAAACGATCTAAGAACCAGATTAGGTTTACCACCTATCCATGATAGAAAGCCGTTCGAGGCTATCAAAGAAAAAGCCTTCTCAGATTTGGCCATGGTTGTTGAAAAAAGTCTGGATATGGCCTTGATTGAAAAGAAGATGAAAGAGTTTTCGGATTCGGAAAGGGACAACTAGGATGGAGGGGCTAGATGATGGAACAAACAATTAAAAAAATTAAGGCCGTCGATAAATCGATAACAAAGGAAGTTGAAGCATATTTGGATACGTTGACAAAGCCGCCCGGTAGTTTAGGGAGATTAGAAGAGTTGGCCGTTCAATTAGCGGAAATAACAGGAGAAAATTTTCCACAAGTGACTCCACCGGCTATTATCGTTTTTGCTGGAGATCATGGAGTGGTTAACGAAGGGGTATCAGCATTTCCTCAAGCGGTAACTGCACAAATGGTTCATAATTTCCTGGACGGAGGATCAGCGATAAATGTTTTGGCGAATCAGTTAGAAGCCTTTTTGGAAGTTGTTGATGTCGGTGTCGCTGAAACCATTGAAAGGGACGGTCTTGTCGTAGAGAAAATCGGTTTTGGTACGAAAAATTTTGCTGAAGAGGATGCTTTGACAAAAGTAGAAGTAGAAAAGGCAATTCGTGTAGGAATTAACATGTCTGAAAAAGTGATCGGTCAAGGTGCAAAAAGCTTGATTCTTGGAGAAATGGGCATCGGAAATACAACAAGTAGTAGTGCAATTTTAGCAGCCGTTAGTGGGGCAGAAGTATCAAAGGTTGTTGGGACTGGCACAGGGATTTCTTCAGAAACGTTAATTAAAAAGCAGCGTGTCATTGAACAAGCACTTGCAGATCGTCGTCCGGCAAAGGATGACCCTTTGGATATTTTAGCAAAAGTAGGTGGTCTTGAAATTGCAGCAATGGTTGGTGCGATGCTAGGTGGTGCGTCTCGACAAACACCAATTCTCGTTGATGGATTTATCTCAACAGTAGCTGCGATTTTAGCGACTAAATTATGCAGTAAAGTAAGAGACTATTTAATTTTTGGACATCACTCACAAGAGGCTGGCCATACATTTGCATTAGCATTACTAGATGCGAAACCATTATTAAACTTGAATTTCAGATTAGGGGAAGGGACAGGAGCTGCAATGGCTTTTCCTATCTTAGAAGCCTCTACCAGAATCTTGCGTGAAATGGCTACGTTTTCTTCTGCAGGTGTCTCTGACGCGGAGAAAGGAAACGCTGAAAATTAAATTTACTTTCTGTAAAAACTAACTTATAATGACTGATAGAGCAAAGAAGCAAATTACATATAGAACAAATAGGTTCCCTTTATATTAACGAAAGTTCGCGTAGCAGCTTTTGCTAAACATAAAGGGTGAAAAGGGAAGTTGGTGAAAATCCAACACGGTCCCGCCACTGTAAACGTCTAGAATCTGTTTAGCAATTCCACTGTGCTGTCGGCATGGGAAGGAGAAACGGGTTTTTCATAAAGACGTAAGTCAGGAGACCTGCCTATTCGTTTTTAAGCTCCTTCGAGGAAAGGAAGTTTAAAATGCATGGCATTTTCTGTTATTATTAATAGAATTTTTATTGTCAAAACCCGGGTACACACATGCATTTTATTCTAAGCGCCTTTCCTTACGGATTTGCGCTTTTTTGTTTTATTTACAGATAGTTAAGAGGAGGAACCAAAAATGACAGGTATGATTAAAAAATGGGGACAAGGAAGTTTAATCTTCATGGGTGCAGTGAGTATGCTCGTAGCATGTGGTAATAACGGTGATACAAATACCGAGGTAGAAGAGACTACGAATGAAGCAGAAGAAAATACGGAAGAAAACGAAAATACGGCAGCTAATAACTCGAATGAAACTGCGGAAAACAATGGCGCAGATGAAGCAGCAGATGCTGAAGAATTTCCGGTAACAGTAACAGATGATGCTGGTAACGAGGTAACGATCGAATCTGAACCAGAATCTATCGTATCACTTCAGCCAAGTAATACGGAAATCTCTTTTGCACTTGGCTTAGGTGATAAATTTGTAGGAGTTTCCGAATTTGATAATTATCCTCCTGAAGTGGAAGACATTGAAGTTGTAGGGGCGCAGGATATGGATGCCGAGCTAATTTTATCGTTGGCACCTGATTTAGCTCTTGTAACAGAGTATCACTTTGAGAATCACCCAGAGATTCTTGAGCAATATGAAGAGGCAGGAATTGATGTTCTTGTAATTGGTGGAGCGACATCTTTCGAAGGTGCTTATGGTTCCATGCGTCTTATCGGCGATGCGACTGGTACATTGGAAGAAGCAGAAGCTATTATTAAAGATATGGAAGAAAGACTCACTGCTTTAACGGAAGCGACTAGTGACATCCCAGAAGATGAAAGAAAAAAGGTTTGGATAGAAGTTGCACCATCACCTGATATCTTTACAACTGGGACAGGTACGTTTATGAATGAAATGCTTGAAGCTATTCATGCAGTAAACGCTGCCGAGGACCAAGAGGGATGGGTTAGTTTAACGGAAGAAGAAATCGTGACGTTAAACCCTGATGTGATCGTAACTACGTACGGGTTTTATGTGGAAGATCCGGTTGCAGAAGTAACATCACGAGAAGGTTGGGATAATGTTCCTGCTGTAGCAAACGATGAAATTTATGACGTGGACAGCGATGCAGTAACTAGACCGGGACCTCGTTTAATTGAAGGAGTGGAGACACTTGCAGAAGTTATCTACCCGGAAGTTTTTGAATAATAGAGTAGTATGGTTATACATTTTCAGTGGGGGGCTTGTACTTAGTACAATCCTCCTTGGTTTGTTTTACAGTAGTGTTACGATCCCAATCCCGACAATCTTACATATCATTGCAGATCAAACGCTAGGTCTAGGGTGGATGCAGGAAGTTCCAGGTAATGAAGAAGCGATTATTTGGAATATCAGGTTTCCAAGGGTGCTATTAGCCTTTTTTGTAGGTGCCTCGCTTGCATTAGCCGGGGCAGCTTTTCAAGGATTGTTAAGAAATCCATTGGCGGATCCTTATACGATTGGTGTTTCATCAGGTGCTGCTTTAGGTGCTGTGTTTGTGATCTTTTTCCAATTCACTATTATTGGTTTGGGGAATTTCACATTGCCAATCGTGTCTATTGTCTGTGGATTTTTGACACTCATGCTCGTTTTTGGATTGGTGAGACTAAGCAGTCGAAGCATGGCCATCGAAACGATTATTTTAGCAGGAATTATTATTGGGGCATTTTTAGGCTCTATTATTTCTTTAATTATTGCTTTGGGCGATAGGGATTCGATGATGCAAATCATTTATTGGCTTTATGGTAGTGTAGGAATGAGAGGTTGGAATTATGTTCAGCTTATTGTTCCGTTTATGCTAGCAGGATCGTTTATGCTGATTATCCACTATCGGGAATTGAATGCATTGGCGTTAGGGGAAGATGCTGCGGAGCATATCGGCGTGAATGTTAAAAAGGGTAAGATTTTTATTTTAGTCGGAGCATCTTTACTAACGGGGGCTTCTGTCGCTGTTTCTGGTTCCATTGGATTTGTTGGATTAGTGATCCCACATTTGGTGAGGCTTGTTACGGGACCAAATCATCGACATGTTCTCCCTTTATCTATGCTTTTGGGAGGATCCTTTCTTATTCTGGCTGACATCCTTGCCAGAACAATTATAGCACCAAAAGAGCTTCCTATCGGTGTGATTACAGCACTAATAGGTGCGCCATTATTTGCATTCTTGCTTATCAGAGACCGAGTTGGAAGGGGGAAAACGAGATGATTGAAGTGAAAAATCTTTCTGGAGGATATTCAGCCGATGATCCAATTGTTAAAGGACTTAATTTTGATATACAACAAGGAGAGTTTTTTGGGCTCCTCGGACCAAATGGCAGTGGAAAAACGACACTTTTTAAATTGATCACGGGAACGTTGCCTTTGACGAGCGGAGAGATATTACTGGACAATACATCTTTGTTTTCCCTTTCTAAACTGGAAAAGGCACGCAAAATAGCAGTTCTTACACAGGAATCGCATGTATCCTTTGATTTTACCGTAGAGGAAATTGTTAGTTTAGGACGCTATGCTTTTCAAAAAGGGATTCTTAAAAGCTTGTCTAAGCATGATAAGAACATTATCAATGATGTGATGGAATTAGCGAATGTTACAAAGTACCGGTTTAAACAATTTCGGTTACTAAGCGGTGGGGAAAAACAACGAGTGTTACTTGCGAAAGCATTAGCACAAGAACCTCTATTACTATTATTGGATGAACCGACGAATCATTTGGATATTAAACACTCCTTATATATGCTGGATTTATTGAAAGAATGGCAACGAACGAAGCAGTTAACCATTTTTTCCATTTTACACGATATTAATATTGCTGCACTATATGCGGACCGAATTGCATTATTGCATGAGGGTACTTTTTTGGATATTGGAGAAGTAGAAGTACTTAGAAAAAAAGATCAGCTTAACAAATTATATGAGGTAGACATTCGCACGCAGTCCCATCCGAAAGTACCGAAACCACAGATCTTAATGACACCTAGAAATGAAGTATCAGTAACACGAATGGAACTCGGGAAAGCCTATCAAATGAAGCAGAATGATGATTTTATCCATCTTGAATTTGATCAACCGTTACGTACGATCTCAAACGGTGTGATTGGAGAAGGGATTCAATGGGTAAAACATTATTGTAATTTTCACGTAGATAAAAATTATGATTGTTCTTCTCCGAAAGATGAATTAGAAGGATGGATGAGAGATAATGGTATACCTCCTGAGCAGGCTGTAGGAATGATGACGGCGGTACAGTTAAAATATGCGGTAGTCAGAACTGCAAAGATAGAAAACATCCAATTTATTACCGTGGTAACTGCAGGAGTAGGCAACGCCGTAGATATTTCTCAAGAGGGAGACTATGAAAGAGAATACAAAATAGGTACAATTAACACAATGGTTTTTGTAGATGCCCATTTAACCGATGGTGCGTTAGTAAATGCTTGTATGTCAGCTACTGAAGCAAAAACAAAGGCTTTAAGTGATTTAAAAGTGAAAGACCCTTTCACTAATACGATAGCTACAAGCACATCGACAGACAGTCTTCTTATTGGAGTGACGCAACAGGGAGAAGCAACCCCCTATGCGGGTTCAGGTACATTTGTCGGAAAAGGGATTGGACGAATTGTATATGAAGCTACTAGAGAAGCCATTGAATCTGAGTTAAAAAGGAAGATATAGCTGTGTTAGAAATAGTTGTTTCATCGAGTGTCATTATTTTATGTATGGCAATTATTCTGGATCTGCTCATTGGTGATCCGAAATGGCTTCCTCATCCGGTCATCGGTATTGGGAAGCTTATTTTATTATTAGAGAAACGGTGGAATGCCGGTTCTTCTAAAAGAAGAAAAGGATTAGGAATTCTTTTAACTTTTACAGTGATAGGGACTGTATATGTTCTTTCCTTCTCGATGGTTTTATTAGCATTTCAACTACATATTGCGTTAGGAATTTTCCTGGAAGCCTACTTGATTTTTACGACAATCGCGATTAATGGTCTTAGGGAAGCAGCTTTACGTGTTTACGTCCCATTATCTCAAGGAGACTATCCGGCAGCACGTTATCAATTAAGTATGATTGTTGGAAGAGATACGCAAGATCTGTCAGAATCTGAAATAGTCAGAGGCACGGTTGAAACGCTTGCAGAGAACACCGTTGACGGAATAACCGCTCCGCTCTTTTGGGCATTTGTTGGTGGAGCGCCGTTAGCAATGGCCTATCGCGCCGTTAATACATTAGATTCGATGGTCGGCTATAAAAATGAGAAATTTCATGATTTCGGTTGGGCCTCTGCCCGCTTGGACGATATCGCTAATTGGTTACCGGCTAGAATAACATCTGTTTCATTTTGGTTGTCCTCTATGTTTATAAAAGGAGCGAACAGAAAACTTGCTCTTCAAGTAACGTACAGAGATGCTAAAAAGCACCCTAGCCCAAATGGAGGATGGTCTGAAGCGATGGTAGCAGGTCTCATGGGTATTCAACTCGGTGGCATTAACTATTATGATGGCGTTATCTCGAGACGGGCTAAAATGGGCGATCCGTTAAGGGAATTGGAAGGAAAGGATATTAAAAAAACCATTGTATATATGCATGGAGGCTGGATCGTCTTTTACATTATTTTAAGTGTTTTTACCAGCATCATTTAAAGGAGGATTTCATATGAAATGGCCAAGTCATGGTGGACAACCAGAGGCTTTAAGGGAGAGCCTCGGTTTTCCCATGTCGAGCGACGTAATTGATTTCAGTGCGAATATTAATCCTTTAGGACCGCCAACATGGATGAAAAAAGAGCTAGGAAAACATTTTACTGAACTGATAAAATATCCCGATCCTACGTACTTTAAGGCGAGAAAAAGTTTGGCGTTTTCTGAGGACTTGCAACCTGATCAAGTTTTGGTTACAAACGGTGGAGCAGAGGCGATTTTCTTAATCGCCAAATTGTTTGAAGGGAAACAAGCAATAGTCGTCCATCCGACATTTTTAGAATATGAACGAGCGTGTTTTCACTATCATCTAAAAGTGAAGGATGCCTTTTTTTCACTAGACGAGGAGTTCGATTTGCCAATTGATAAAATGATAATGGAATGTAAAACAACGGATGTTATGTTTCTCTGTCGTCCGAATAATCCCTCCGGAACGATTATAAAAGAAGAAACGGTTCGAAGGTTATTGATAGAAGGGAAAAAGCATAATACATATATCGTTGTAGATGAAGCTTTTGTCGATTTTTTGCCTGGTGAGGAAGCAAGCTTGTCTGGACTTTTAAGCGATTATGAAAATCTGATTATATTAAGGTCCATGACAAAAATGTATGCGATACCTGGGCTAAGAGTCGGATATATATTAGCAGATAAGAAGATTATAAAACAGGCTGGAGACGGACAAATCCCTTGGAGCGTAAATACTCTGGCCGCAAATTTTATACCAGGGATGGTTGAGGACAAGCTTTTTTTAGAGAAAACTAAAACGTGGTTACAAACGGAATTAACCTTTTTACGCGAGGAACTAGACAAGTTGAATTTCTATATGTCGTCCACACATGTTAACTTTTACTTGTTGCGGGACCGAGAATTTCCGATGGAGACAGATCTTTTGTTTAAACATTTATTAAAAGCAGGAATCGTAGCGAGGCATACGTTTAATTTCAAAGGTTTGGATGGTCATTTCCTTAGGTTGGCAGTCAGGTCGTCCCATGAAAACAAGGTTTTACTTGAGGCATTAAAAAACTGGAGAGCGAAGCAATGATCGTATTTATCTCGGGCGGAGCGCGATCGGGTAAAAGTGGTTTAGCAGAAAAGCTAGCACTTTCCAGCTGTGAGAATGAAAAAGGGAATTCAACTATGTCTAAACTTGTCTACCTGGCAACTTCAAAACGGAGTGACAAGGAAATGGAGGACAGAATTACACGCCATCAAAAAGAAAGGTCGGCCACTTGGGAGACATTAGAAGAACCTGTTGACATTGTGTCTGTTTTAAAACAGGCAGAGACTGATAGTGTCATTTTACTAGACTGCTTAACAATCTGGTTAAGTAACGTCATGTTCTATGAAAACTATCATGAGGAAGTGATAAAGACAATCATTAGTGATGTGATTAAGCAGGTGAAACTAAAGAATATTCGCTTATTGATCGTTTCTAATGATGTGAATGAAGAAATTCCTCATGAAAGTGATGTCGTCAATCGATACATCTATACGTTGGAAAAAATACACCATCAATTAACAGCGGAAGCGAGAGAAGTAATACAGGTGATTGCTGGCATACCTGTTTACTGGAAAGGCTAAGTTATTATGAAAAATTCTATGTATGGCTTTTTATTAGCAGTGCAATTTTTGACGAGACTACCTGTTCCGGTCACTTGTCCATGGAATGAAAAAACAAGTCGTTGGGCGATACGTTTTTATCCCTTAGTAGGGATGATAGTTGGGTTTATTTTAGCGGGGGGATGGGTTTTACTGAAGGATGTTATCCCTTCCGAGATACTAGCTTTATGTATTATTTCTTTATGGGTCTGGCTAACGGGGGGGCTTCATCTGGATGGATTGATGGATGTGGCGGATGCAGTTGGCTCGAATGCTCCATTAAAGAAAAAGTGGGAAATAATGAAGGATCCGCATGTCGGAAGCTTTGGAATCATTGCCTTGTTATTTGTGTTGGCTTGGAAAGTGGTCTTGGTATTTGAACTTCAATTAGCCGAGATAAATGACATAACGATTATACTGGTGATGCTAGGAATTATCGGATTTGCCCGTTTTCATGCCGTGTTGCTTTTAGGCGTATTTCCTTCTGCAAAAACAAGTGGTTTAGCATGGGAATGGAAAAAGAATCTAACTATTTTTGATATTTTCTTTTCTTTTTTACCATTAGTAATACTTTGTGTATTTGCACCGAATGTCATATTCCTTGGTCTAGCATATGGTTTGTTTATCCTCGTTTATGGTGTCTGGATGATGAAAACATTTAAGGGGACAAATGGAGATTTAATAGGAACTGCAATTGAAGGAGGAGAATTATGGGGGCTACTCAGCGTTTGGATATTTTTCTTGTACGGCATGGGATAACAAAATGGAATCAGGATAAAAGATATTTAGGACATTCGGATGAGTCTGTTTTACCAGGAGTGTTTGAAGAAATGTCGGAACTAAAACAAGAACTGAGTAAATATCCATTTGATACTATTTTTACGAGTGATTTAAAACGGTGCCGGGAAACATCTGATTATTTGGTTGGCAATAAGCAAAACGAGTGTATTGTAGATAACCGATTGAGGGAGCTGAACTTTGGTGAATGGGAAGGCAAAACGTATGAAGAATTAAAAACGAATCATGTCTATCGGAATTGGATTGACGACTGGGAAAGTTACAATCCTCCTACTGGAGAAACAGCTAATCAATTTAAATCCCGAATCAACGAATTTCTCGGTGAAGTTTATGAAAAAGCGCAATCTAAGACGTGTAATCATAATCAAGTGCTGGTAATTACGCACGGAGGAGTAATTAAATATATTCTTTCCTCATTAAAAGAGTCTTCTTCCATTTGGGATTTCAAGATCAAACATGGAAATGGTGTCCGAATTTCGCTTGAATATCAAGAAGGAGGTTGGCTGTGCAACTCTATATCGGAGGTTCCTACGCAGGAAAAAGAAAAGCAGTAAATAAAAGATATGAAAACGCCAGTTGGTTATCAAGTTATAATGGGAATCTTCTTTTAGATTGGAAATCAACGTGGCTGAAAAACACGCATCTCGTGATAGAAGGCTGGGAATACTGGATAAAAGAAAGCATACATAGCACAGAGATAGATAAGATTCGTCAACAATACAAGCTGCTTTTTCAAGAATTACTGGAAGAAGAGGCGAAACGAGAGGAAACAGTCATCCTCATTATGTTGGAAATCGGCAAAGGAATCGTACCAATTAATGAAACAGACCGTAAATTAAGAGATGTTGCCGGCTGGATACAGCAGGATGCTGCTGAAGCAGCAAAAGAAGTTTTTTATGTTTGGCATGGACTAGAAAAGAGATTGAAATAACAGAGTAGATGAATTGAAAGATTCCGGTTTTTTTCAACAAGGACTACTTATACTAAAGAGCCTACAGTTAAGCTGAGAACCGGCTTTACTGTAGGCTTTTTTTCAGAAATTAGCTGATGAAAAGAGGTGTAGGTGCTACCGTTGTAGCACCTACAAAAGTAGCACGTCGAAAACGAGAGCATACGTGAGGATAAAGAAGATTAGAATGTAGCTTTAGGTGCTACTCGGGGGCGGCGTAAGCTGACGCTGTATTTAATAAAAGACGCTATGCGTTTTTCTTAACAGATAAGAAAGTATAAAATGACAGCTATCTTTACGTCACACGTATCAAGGGAAACCCACCCTAGATACTTAAGTGATGGTGGCTAAAAAGATCACGCTGTAATTACTAAAATACGCTACGCGTTTTTAGTAATAACTACTTCGCAATTCGAAACATTTTCGTGCCAACAAATCGTTTTTTATGATAAAGTAATATAGGAGATAAATACAAAGGTGTTAATAGTTATCAGAAAATTCCCTCTTTTGTGAGTGGAAAAAATAATAGATTTGAAAGAAGAGATCCTATATGAAACGTTTATTTTCATTTCTGGGCCCGTATCGGGTAGCAGTGTATGTAGCACTTTTTTTAACAATTGTTGAACTAACGGTTGAACTTCTTCAGCCGTTGCTCATGTCAAAAATTATTGACGATGGAATTATGCAGAATGATTTATCTGTCGTGATGCTTTGGGGCGGTGTCATGGTAGGATTCTCCCTCATAGCCTTCGCAGCTGGTGTTATCAATTCTTTTTATGCGGCTCTTGCCAGTCAATATACTGGATTTGACTTGCGAACCAAACTATTTGAGAAGGTGCAGTCTTTCGCATTTTCTAACTTTAGTCAATTTCCTACATCATCCTTAATGACAAGGATGACAAATGATGTCAATCAAATTCAGAATACGATTTTTATGAGTTTGAGAATTATGCTTAGAGCTCCGCTTCTCGTCATCGGATCGATTATTATGGCGTTATTTGTGAACGTTCAGCTTGCTTTAATTCTCGTAGTAACGATACCTTTCCTCATTGCCTTTCTTGTGTGGATGGTGAGAAAAGCAGGCAAGATGTTTAAAGCTGTCCAAGCCAGAGTGGATATCGTTAATAACGTTGTTCAGGAAAATTTAACAGCGATACGGCTTATTAAAGCGTTTATACGCAGAAAGTATGAATCCAACCGTTTTACGATAGCATCCGACGAACTACGTGTGAAAACGGTGAAAGCATTACGGCTTATCGAAGCAACGATGCCAGTCATTTTACTCGTGATGAACGGAAGTATTATGGCTGTGCTCTGGTTTGGAAGTGTAGGTGTGAATAATGGAGGTGCGAGTGTCGGAGAAGTTGTGGCAATCGTGAACTATGTGACGAGAATGACGGGGGCCCTTTCGATATTTTCGATGATTGTAATTATGTTTTCTAGAGCGCGTGCCTCTGCAGACAGAATTGCAGATGTACTGGATGAAGAAGTAGATTTAAAGGATGCAGATGATCAACCTAACGGATCGAGAATTACTGCAGGAGAAATTCAGTTTGACAGGGTTACTTTTCGCTATCCTAACAAAGAGAAGCGAGTCGTTAATGGTTTGTCTTTCCAAGCGAAAGCTGGCGACCGGGTTGCGGTCCTAGGTGCTACGGGTGCGGGGAAAACTTCGATGTTTCAACTGATTCCCCGGTTATATGATCTTGATGATGGCACGATTTGGATTGATGGACAGGATATTAGAAAAATGAAGCTGTCTTATTTACGCAGACAAATTGGCTACGTCCCGCAGGAAGCTATGCTGTTTACGGGATCGATTCATGATAATTTGCTCTGGGGCAAAGAAGATGCAAGTCTGGATGAGATGATACAGGCCGTAAAAGATGCTCAGATTTATCATACGATTGAAGAATTACCAAATGGCTTTGATACGCGAATTGGCCAGAGAGGTGTCAATCTTTCCGGAGGACAAAAGCAACGTTTATCGATTGCGAGAGCACTCATTAGAAAACCAAAAATTCTTCTATTAGATGATAGTACCAGTGCATTAGATGTGAAAACTGAGGGAAGATTACTTGATGCGTTGCGAACTTATTCCTGCACCACGATTATGATTACCCAAAAAATGAGTACGACAATGAATGCAGATCAAATACTGCTGATGGAGAATGGCACCATCTCAGCAAGAGGAACACATGAGGAATTAATGCGTTCTTCCTCTCTCTATCTGAAAATCTATGAATCACAATTGGGAAAGGAGGAGGCAACAGGTGCTAGATAAATTAAAAGAACCTTTTCAGCAGGAAAAATTCAAGATTAACACTGAAACAACAGATGAAAAAGGGGGAAGTCAACCCCAAACAACAAAACGCGCTCAGGATTGGAAAGGAACACTTAAACGGATTTGGGATTATCTTTCGGAAAGCAAGGCACGTCTTTTCCTAGTACTTTTAATGGTATTTTTCAGTTCTCTATTTGCATTGTTAGGTCCGTTTATCGTAGGTATGTCGATTGATAATTTTATCGTCACAGAAGAAACAACGGGATTAAAATGGGTACTTTTATCGTTGGCTCTCATCTATGTCCTTCACTCTTTATCGGTGTGGCTGCAGCATTATTGGATGATTCAAGTTGCTCAGCAAACGGTGTATAAAATGAGAACGAATTTATTTGATCATTTACACACTTTGCCAATTCCCTTTTTTGATAAACGCAAGCACGGTGATTTAATGAGCCGGTTAACGAATGATATAGAAAACGTAAGCAATACCTTGAATAGCTCAGTGATACAAATTTTTGCCAGTATTCTGACCTTAATTGGTACACTCTCTGTGATGTTTTACTTAAGTCCGTTACTGACTCTTATTACGTTGACAATCGTGCCAGTTATGGTATACGGAATGAAATGGATTACAAAACGAACAGGCGTATTATTTAAAGCTCAACAAAAAAACCTTGGTGAGCTGAATGGATATATTCAAGAAACAATGTCTGGACAAAGAATTATTAAAACGTTCTCGCAAGAGGATAAAGTCATTCAGGAATTTGGAGAACGTAATATTGAATTGAAAAAGGTTGGATTTTGGGCACAAACTATTTCTGGATTCATTCCGAAACTGATGAACATGCTGAATAACTTTAGTTTTGCAATCATTGCTGGTGTCGGTGGAGTTTTAGCAATTAATGGTGTGATAACAATTGGAGTTATTGTGATCTTTGCGGAGTATGCCAGACAATTCACCCGTCCTTTAAATGACTTGGCGAATCAATTCAACACCCTTTTATCTGCTATTGCGGGTGCCGAAAGGGTCTTTACAATTATGGATGAAGATAATGAATTGATTGATGAACGAGAAAAAATAGAACTAAATAATGTAAAAGGTGAGGTAGTATTTGAAGACGTGTCTTTTTCCTATGAGAATGATGAAGAGACAATTTCCGGTATATCATTCCAAGCTGATGTGGGTGAGATGGTTGCTTTTGTAGGCCCTACTGGAGCTGGAAAAACAACCATTATTAGTTTACTTTCACGCTTCTATGATCCTACAGATGGCGTCATATCTATTGATGGAGTCGATACCTCCTCTGTCAAACGAGAGTCGTTAAGAAGACAGATGGCTTTTGTATTACAGGATTCATTTTTGTTCCAAGGGACTATTCGGGAAAATATTCGCTATGGTCGTTTAAATGCAACGGACGAGGAAATAGTGGAAGCGGCTAAGTCGGCAAATGCCCATTCGTTTATCGAACAAATGCCTGATGCATATGATACGGAAATAGATGCAGAAGGAGGAGGTATCAGTCAAGGGCAAAAGCAATTACTATCCATTGCTCGCGCTCTGCTAGTAGATCCATCCATCTTAATTTTAGATGAAGCAACAAGTAGTATTGATACGATCACCGAATTAAAAATTCAAGAAGCCCTACAACGACTAATGAAGGGACGGACAAGTTTCGTCATTGCCCACCGGCTAAATACGATTCAACGAGCCGATCAGATTTTAGTACTAGAGGAAGGCCAAATCATTGAAAAGGGCTCC
This sequence comes from Salipaludibacillus neizhouensis, assembly GCF_002886185.1. Lineage (GTDB taxonomy): Bacteria > Bacillota > Bacilli > Bacillales > Salisediminibacteriaceae > Salipaludibacillus > Salipaludibacillus neizhouensis. The sequence goes on along the minus strand of NZ_KZ614146.1, from coordinate 2,929,372 downwards.
CATGATCAACTATTAGGAGAAAACGGCTTTTATTCTGATCTGTATTACAGTCAATTAAAAAGCGAAGTTGGTTAATAAGGTGAAGGATTGTGTGAAGAAACTTAACGATAAATAGACGATTGGCTTTTGAATCCTTTATAATATAAAATAATATTTAAAATCTTGCTCTAGGTTTAGCTAAACCTAGAGTTTTTTAGATACTGTAGTTTTCCTTCTAATACAGCCTAAATAAAATTTTATAAAGTGGATAATAACCGAATACTAACTGACGATGAACACATCAAATTAATACTTGGAATAAAACAGAGTTTTGCAGGGGGATGATTGAGTATGAATTACGAAATTACTGAACAAATAAAAGCAGCGAATAAAGAGATAAAACCGGATCTTGTTATTAAGAATGGGAAGATTGTAAATGTTTTTACGCTGGAAATTGAAGAAGAGGATCTGGCTATTCATAATGGTTTCATTGTAGGAATTGGTTCCTATGAAGGAAAAAAGACAGTGGATGCTAAAGGGAAATTCATCGTGCCAGGATTGATTGATGGTCACGTCCATATCGAATCATCCATGGTCCCACCCAGTCACTTTGCCCATGTAGTCGTTCCCCATGGCGTAACAACCGTAGTAACTGATCCTCATGAAATTGCTAATGTAGCAGGAGTAGAAGGAATACAATTCATGTTAGATGATTCAGAAGGAAGTATATTGGACACGTTGTTTATGTTACCTTCGTGTGTACCAGCCACTCCTTTCGAAAATTCCGGAGCAGAGCTTTCCGCGGAAGATTTAGCACCTTTTTATGAGCATCCAAGAGTGATTGGTTTAGCAGAGGTCATGGATTACCCGTCTGTTTCTAATGCAGAACCGGGAATGATACAGAAGCTAACAGATGCACGAACGAGACATCGGGTCATTGATGGTCATGGCGCAGGACTAGATGCTCATTCAATGAATGTATATGGTTCGGCAGGCATCACAACGGACCATGAAAGTACGCAAATGGAAGAGGCGAAAGAAAGATTACGTAAGGGGCTCTATGTCATTATACGAGAAGGTTCTGGAGCAAAAGATTTACGATCACTCATTCCACTAGTCAATGCTGGAAATGCCCGAAGATTCCTGTTCTGCACAGACGATAAGCATTTAGATGAACTTAAAGAAAATGGAAGCATTGATGATAATGTCAGGCTTGCTGTCAGTCAAGGGCTAGATCCAATTCTGGCGATTCAAATGGCGACGTTAAACGCTTCTGAATGTTATGGTCTGAAAACGAAAGGAGCAGTTGCACCGGGTTATCAAGCAGACCTTTTGTTTATTAAAAACTTGGAGGAATTTCAAGTTGAAGAGGTGTATAAAAATGGAAAACTCGTTGCTAAGGAAGGGGAAATGCTTTCTGAAGCAGCATTAATTAAAGCCCCTCCTTCTGCATTGATGAGCTCTGTGAATCTCACCTGTTTCACGAAAGAAATGCTGTCTATGAAGATGGAAAAAGGTGGAAAAGCCTATGCGATTAAATTGAAACCTAACAGTCTCGTTACCGAAAAAATTACCGTGGAACCAGCTGTTATAAAAGATGAATTCCAGCCAGAAGGAGACGCAGACCTTTTGAAAATGGCAGTGATTGAGCGTCACCATAACACTGGGAATGTCGGTCTTGGTATGATTCAAGGACTAGGTTTTACAAAAGGTGCTATTGCTTTAACGGTTGCCCATGATTCACATAATTTGGTCACAGCAGGTTTGAATGATGAAGACATGCTTGTTGCTATTCAAGAAATAGAGAGAATCAACGGTGGTATAGTGCTTGTGAAGGATGGAGATGTTTTAGCAAGTATTACCTTAAACATAGCTGGACTCATGTCATCTGAAACTGGAGAGAAAACCTATAGTGAATTAAAAAAATTGGATAAGTCCCTTAGTGAACTAGGGTTCAACGGAGATTTTAATCCATTTTCGGCATTGTCTTTCATGTGTTTACCTGTTATTCCTGCATTAAAGCTTACCGATTTAGGTTACTTCGATGCAGTGAAAGGAACGCATATTGCGTTTAAGGTAAACGAAGAGATAGAATAGGTCAAGTCAGATTCGGGACACCGCTGTGGTGTTAGATCAAATTATAAGCGAAATCGAGCAAGGTAACGATGAAACGAAGGATTTTCATTATCTTACAAATGAGATAGGAAAAAATATGTCCGAGGTTCTGAATGCAGTAAGTGAAATGACGAATATCATTGAAAACAACAAAGCTAGCTCAGAAAATATATCTGCTTCCTCTGAACAACAATTAGCGACATTTGATGAATTTAATCAGATTACGCTCTCGTTGAATAACTTAGTCAGCTCTTTAACTGAACAAATAGACGATATGGAACAAAATATTGTGAAGAAAACAGTTTAGAAGATTGCATAAGAAAAACGGCATAGCCGTCTTTTGTTAAATACAGCGTGATCTTTCGCCACTCCGAGTAGCACCTACGTAACTGAGTGTAGGTGCTACTCGAAATGAATGGAGGGTTTCCCTTGACACGCGTGGCGTAAAGATAGTTGTCAACTTATACATTCTTATCTTCTGAAAAAAGGACCGAGACCACGGTCCTTTTTTTATTTTTTAGAGATTATTATTTTGAACAGAGGGCTCGAATCCGCTCTAGGCCGAAGATTTTCCTATGCTAGTTTCTTGTGCGTATTTATGTTTATTTTCTAGCTAGATAGTCATTAACAAATGCTTTGATCGTGAAGTAGTCTACTTCCTCAGGCAAAGCATCCTTTAAAGGTTTTAACCCATCCTCTAAGCCGATTCTATCGACAACCTCTTCTATTAAGGGAAGCTGTGCAACGTCTATTAATGAATCAAAATTGACGTCGTAATCCTCATCAGCTGCTTGTAAAAGGTGACTTTGAACAGTAGTTTTCTTAATAGCACGAAGTTGTTCTATTTCTTCGAGTGTGCGTCCTTCTTTATACAACTCATAAGTTTTTATAAAACTAGGAGTCTCGTCTTTTTCTAGACCAATTCCATCGGTTTTTTTCGTCAGTTGTATAGCTTGTTGCTTAGGACTTTCTTTTAGATACACAGAAATTGTTGTTAAAAATGGTTTTCCGTACGTATCCAATTTTGTTTGACCGACCCCTTTAACTTCAAGCATTTCTGTTTCCGTTTCCGGGAGTTTAGAACAGAGTTCATTTAATGTTTGATCAGAAAATACCATATAAGGTGCAACCTCATGCGTTTTTGCTAATTGGCGGCGTAACTCCCTTAGTTTTTCAAATAGTGGATCACTTTTTTGAATTTGTTTTGGTTGTATAGCTTGTTTTTTAACGACATTTACTTCCCCTTTTAAAACCGGTACCACATTTTCAGTTAGTTGTAGTACAGGAAAATTACCACTTGTTAAAGCTAAATATTGTGACGCAACAAGATAGTCAATAAATTGACTAACATCTTTTTGAGTTCGGTTCTTCAAAAGTCCATAAGTAGTAAGTTTTTGAAACGAGAAATCTTTTACCTTTTGGTTTGCAGAACCTACGAGAACTTGGGCTACCATTGTTTTACCGAAACGTTCTCCCATCCGTTTAATGCAGGAGAAAACCATTTGTGCTTCTTTGGTAACATCTACAGTTTCCCGATCATCGACACACTCCGAACATCTTCCACATGGTTTTATATTCGTATCTTTAAAATAGGCAAGGATGTATGCTTGCAGACAATTTTCTGTATGGCAAAAATTAACCATTGCCTGGAGTTTAGCGTACTCATTTGCTTTTCTGTCGTCTTCCATACTTGACTGATCTATAAGAAATTGCTGGATCCGAATATCTTGAGCACTAAATAATAGAATGCACGCACTATCTTCGCCATCGCGTCCGGCACGTCCAGCTTCTTGATAATAGCTTTCAATATTTCGGGGCATTTGAGCGTGAATGACGAAACGAACATTCGATTTATTAATCCCCATCCCGAATGCATTAGTCGCAACCATCACCTGAGTTTGATCATAAACAAACTCTTCTTGCATACGGCGTCGATCATCCGTTGACAAACCACCGTGGTACTTTCCGACAGCGACTCCTTGTTGATGGAGTCTGTCATGGAGACGCTCGACTTCTTTACGAGTTGCGGCATATATGATTCCAGAATGGCTGGGATTCCGTTTTAAATAGTCTTTAATATACACATCCCGGTCTACCCCCTTCATTACATGAAAAGACAGGTTTTTCCGCGCAAAACCCGTTTGGACGACATCGTCCGAATGAATCGATAGGGACTTACATATATCTTTTGTAACTTCAGGAGTAGCTGTTGCCGTGAGTGCTAACACAGCTGGTGAGCTAGCTATTTGTTCAATGAGTTCAGGAATTCTCAAGTAACTTGGACGGAAATCATGTCCCCATTGAGATAAACAGTGAGCTTCATCAACAGCAACTAACGCTATTGGTAACGATTGAAGCAGGTGTGAAAAACTAGCAGATTCTAAACGTTCAGGAGCAACATAAACGAGGGGGTATGTGCCTTGTTGAATACCTTGAATTCTTTCGCGAACTTCTTCATAACCAAGAGAGCTGTTGATGAATGTTGCGTCTATGCCCGCTTCGTGTAATTCGTCCACTTGGTCTTTCATGAGAGAGATAAGTGGAGATATAACTAGAGTGACCCCGTCAAAAACCAGGGAAGGAATTTGATAGCAAATTGACTTTCCACCACCCGTAGGCATAACTCCCATCGTATTTTTATGAGAAAAAACTTTTCCGAGAATCTCTTTTTGACCTTTACGAAACTCGTCATAGCCATAATGTTTTTTTAATAGTTGTTCAGCTTCTAATAGCATGATTGCCTCCAAAACTTACGTTCATTGTTGAAGATATTTAATAATAGCTTAAGTATCGAAACCGAATTTAAGTTCCGGTGCTTCTCTAGTTGAATCTATACATACTCTATTAGTTTACATGAAAGGGGAGGGGAAAAACTAGAGGGAATGAAATTTAATATGAAAAAAGGGGCGGTAGGTGCTACGGCGGTAGCACCTCTAAACGTAGCAGGTAGAAAACGAGAGGATGAGCGAGAAAGAGGGAGATTGAAATGGTGCATTATCGGTAGGTGCTACGGCGGTAGCACCTACAAACGTAGCAGGCAGAAAACGAGAGGAAGAGCGAGAAAGAAGGAGATTGAAGAGAGGGATTATCGGTAGGTGCTACGGCGGTAGCACCTACAAATGTAGCAGGTAGAAAACGGGAGGAAGAGCGAGAAAGAAGGAGATTGAAGAGAGGGATTATCTGTAGGTGCTACGGAGGTAGCACCTACAAATGTAGCAGGTAGAAAAAGAGAGAAAAAGCGAGAAAAGCAGATGCAAGGGGAACGTTAAAAATAAATTAGCTGTTAATAGTGTACTGAATTTGTTTCTTTGCTGTTTTAATAAAATCTTATGTTTTGAATCTATCTGAAAAAGGGGATATACTAAACATACTTACTTTTTGATAGTGCTTGTTTAAGACTTAGATGAGACTGAGATAATTATTAAGGAAAGGCTATGTTTTAATTGTGTGCGGTAGTTTCGGAGGAGCTTCACTTCACTTACTTCTCATTCAGCATTAATAAACCTAGCCAATTTTAAAAAAAGGAGACGTTAAACCATGAAACATATTTTTAAAAAGGGTAAAGAAGGTTATGAAAAAACATTATTATTACTTCACGGTACGGGAGGTAATGAAGAGGATTTATTACCAATTGCAGAAATGATTGACCCTGATGCGTCGGTTCTGGGAGTGAGAGGAAATGTTGATGAGAATGGAATGAACAGGTTTTTCCGCAGGTTGGCGGAAGGAGTATTCGATGAAGAAGATTTAATTTTCCGCACAGGCGAATTGAATGAATTTATTGATCAAGCGGCGACTGACTATAGTTTTGATCGTGAGAATCTCATAGCGGTTGGTTATTCTAATGGGGCAAATATAGCTGCAAGTCTTTTATACCATTATGATAATCCTTTTAAAGGGGGCGTTCTTTTGCATCCGATGGTGCCGAGAAGAGGACTTGATTTGCCAAACATGAAAGGCATTCCAGTTTTTATTGGGGCAGGTTCGAATGACCCTATTTGTCCACCGCAAGAAACAGAAGAATTAAGTAAGCATTTAGAAAGTGCAGGAGCAGCAGTTGAGCTATTTTGGGCGCATCAAGGCCATCAGCTTACTCGTGATGAAATTGATCAGGCAAAAGGTTGGTACGATAGTCACGTGAAGGGAGAGTAAAGATAATGATGAAGGGATTTATTCCAACAGAATTATCAAAAAAACAAAATTACCAGTTACTCACATCTGGTGTCGCGCCTAGGCCGATTGCGTTTATTACAACAATATCAGAAGCGGGAGTTTTAAATGCGGCTCCGTTTAGCTATTTTAATGTGATATCTGCTGAACCACCTTTGTTATCTGTATCGATCGGCAGAAAAAAAGGACAGCAAAAGGATACAGCGCGCAATATCCTTCAAGTTGGAGAGTTTGTCGTTCATGTGACAGATGAAGATATTATCGAAGCGGTGAATCAGTCAGCCATGAATTTACCACCAGATGAAAGTGAAGTAGATAAGATAAAACTTTCTCCCACCGTGAGCGATGTCGTTGGTGTACCGTCAATCAAAGAGACGAAAGTACGTTTTGAGTGTAAATTGGAAAAACACCTCGTGTTTGAGGAAGGCGAATCTGCTACTGATGTCATCATTGGGAAAATAGTCAAGTACCATGTAGATGATGACTTGATAAAAGATGGGGTAGTGGATACGAAGAAATTAAAGCCGGTTGCAAGACTCGGGGGAAAACAATATGCAAAACTAGGGAAAATATTTGAACTGGAACGACCAGAGTAAAAAAAGATGTCTCAAAAGGTCATAAAGGACTTTTGAAGAGATAAAAATTTATAAAATTGACAGCTATCTTTACGCCACAAGTATCAAGGGAAACCCACCCTCCTTTCGAGTAGCACCTACACGCAGTACGTAGGTGCTACTCGGGGCGGTGGCTAAAGATCACGCTGTATTTAATAAAAGACGGCTATGCCGTTTTTCTTAGACATCTTTTTAATTGGCTTTGTTATTTATTATTATCACTCTAAGTCAAGCTACCGCTCTGCGTTCTTCCTAGAATACTTTTGTTGTCCAAGATTCACCGTTCCATACGTCTGTCACTACATCCTGATAAAACTCGGGTTCGTGACTGATTAGAAGAATACTGCCTTTGTATTCCTGTAATGCGCGTTTTAATTCAGCTTTTGCATCGACATCCAGGTGGTTTGTAGGTTCATCCAGAACCAAGACATTTGTTTCATTATTTATAAGTTTACACATACGAACTTTAGCTTTTTCTCCACCACTTAGTACGGATACTTTACTTTCAATATGTTTTTGCATTAATCCGCATTTAGCAAGAGCTGCACGTGCTTCATATTGAGAAAAGTGAGGGAATTCTTCCCAGATCTCTTCGATACAAGAGTTCGTATTTTTACCTTTCACCTCTTGTTCGAAATAGCCGAGAAACTGGTTTTCTCCTCGTTTTACGGAGCCTTCCAAAGGTTGAATTTCACCTAGTAAACTCTTAAGCAACGTTGTTTTTCCAATTCCATTTGCACCGACGAGCGCCAGCTTTTGGCCTTTTTCCATACGAAGATTCAAAGGCTTTGATAACGGCTCATCATATCCTATAACGAGATCATTGGCTTCAAATATCAGCTTGCTAGACGTACGAGCTAATTTGAAGTTAAATTCCGGCTTCGGTTTTTCTTGATCCAATTCAATCATATCCATTTTGTCGAGCTTCTTTTGACGGGACATTGCCATGTTCCGTGTTGATACTCTGGCCTTATTACGGGCAACAAAGTCTTTTAAATCGGCGACTTCTTTTTGCTGCTTTTTAAATGCTGACTCAAGCTGTTGTTTTTTCACACCATAGACATGCTGGAAGTGGTCGTAATCTCCCGCATAACGATCAAGTTTTTGGTTATCCATGTGGTAAACAAGGTTGATAACGGAATTTAGAAACGGAATATCGTGTGAAATGAGAATAAATGCATTTTCATAGTCATTTAAATAACGTTTCAGCCATTCGATATGTTGCTCGTCCAAGAAGTTAGTGGGCTCATCCAGTAACAAAATATCAGGTTTTTCCAATAACAATTTTGCCAACAATATTTTCGTGCGTTGACCTCCACTTAAATCGTTCACATCTTTTTCAAGTCCGACTTCATCTAAACCGAGACCACGAGCGATTTCTTCGACTTTTGCATCGATCACATAAAAATCATTGTTTGTAAGAACATCCTGCAGAATTCCTACATCTTCAAGAAGAGTATCCATCTCTTCAGGAGTTACTTCACCCATCTTTTCATACATACCATTCATTTCAGCTTCCATGTCGTATAAGTACTGAAAAGCACTTTTCAACACATCACGCATTGTTAACCCTTTTTCCAGCACAGTATGTTGATCCAGAAAACCGATTCTAACATTTTTAGCCCATTGCACTTTTCCTTCATCAGGATCCAGCTGTCGGGTAATAATATTCATGAACGTAGACTTTCCTTCGCCATTTGCACCAATTAATCCAATATGCTCGCCTTTTAGCAGACGGAAGGAAACATCGTTAAAAATTGCACGGTCACCAAAGCCGTGGCTTAGGTTATTTACGGTTAAAATACTCATAGTTAGCTAACACCTCTATAAAAAATTTGGTTTCTTGGTACAAAGTGAGTTAAACTCAAGCTATAAACTAATTTTGATAGCGATTCGAGTGACTGACATCGTTTAATTCGGACTAGATAGTTCATCTATTTTATAAAAGATAAGAATTTATAAAGAAGACGGCTATGCCATTTTTCTTAGCAAAAACGAAATCATAAAACCACTCGCTAGCAGAGCCAAATTCAAAGATAAGTAAAAAGGAGATATTAATGAACAATCCAAATTCTATCATACAGACTTTCCCACCCTATTTACAAGAGGCGTGGGAGAAATCAGGCTTTACAGATTTTACTAAAATTCAGGCAGAAATGATCGAACCTGCCAAAGAAGGAAAGAATATTATTGCAGAAGCCCCTACAGGTTCCGGCAAAACATTGGCTTACCTCTTACCGAGTTTAACAAAGGTAGATCCTGAACTAAAACAAGCTCAGGTGGTTATTATTGCTTCTTCCAGAGAATTAGTGATGCAAATTGTGGACCAAGTAAATATTTGGTCGGAAGGAAGTAATATTCTATCTGCGGCTTTGATTGGTGGAGCGAATGTAAAACGACAGTTAGAAAAATTAAAGCAAAAACCACATATTTTAGTAGCTACACCTGGTAGGATCATTGAACTTCTAAAAGCAAAAAAAGTGAAACTACATGAAGTGCACACGCTTATTTTTGATGAGGCAGATCAGCTTTTTGCAAAAGAGCATATTAACGAAACAGATGGTCTATTAAAGGGTGTCATGAAAGATTGTCAGCGAATTATATGTTCGGCTACTATACCTAAAAAAATAGAAGACATGGCTAAGGATCGAATTCTCTCTCCTCGAGTCATTAGAATCAATATGGACAAAGATCATCTAGAAAGAGTGAATCATTATTACATCGTTAGTGAAAGAAGAGAAAAATCAAAACTATTAAGAAAATTAGTCCATTTAGAAGGGTTATATGGATTGGCTTTTTCCAATGATGTCCATGAACTTGAAACATTTGCCGGTCGCCTTGAATTCCGTGGGGCGAATGTCGGGATCCTTCATGGGGAAACGACGAAACAAGAACGGGAAAAGGCCATTAAAGCGTTCCGCAGTCAAGAAATACCTCTTCTCATGGCAACTGATGTTGCCTCGCGTGGACTGGATATCGATGACATAACACATGTTATCCAGCTTGATTTGGCGAATGATATTCATCAGTATGTCCATCGGTCTGGACGAACTGGACGAGCTGGCAAGTCAGGCACAGTCGTGTCGATTGTGACAAAAGGGGAGCAAGAAAGACTTCAGCAAATTGGTGATAAGCTAGGATTGAAAATGGAAGAAAAGACAATATCACAAGGTGAGTTGGTTTAAAAGGAATCCACGAATAAGGGGGTGTCATCTGGCGATAATGCCTTGTGACATCCTTTTTATTCGTTTAAGTTATCTTGGACAGTGCTGTGCAGGTCTACCTGATTTTAAAAAAGAGTTTACGAGAAAATCTCGTAAACTCAACAATTTCGTCTCTATTTATTTTTATTCTTCTTTTTTGCTTTTTGCTTTTCTTTTACGAAATCCGGTTTTCCTTTTTTATCAGGTTTACCAGGTTTATCAGGCTTACCGGGTTTATCTGGTTTATTACCAGGCTTTCCTGGTTTGGTTGGTTCTGTATCTTCTACATGTTCGATAATATCTTCCGTTGTTGTTGGTTTTAGTTGATAGACACCGTTGAACTCACTAGCAATACCGATAATATCAACACTGTCTCCATCTGAAAATACAAAGTCAGAGAATACTAGACCTGTTCTGTTGTCGACTCGTATGATCACACTCTCGTCGTCTTTCGATGCTATAAATTCAAATGTGCCGTAACTATTTACTTCTTCCAATTCAGAAATTGTCACTCCTTTTAATGATACTAATTGTCCTTGATTCGTATCATTAATTCCAATTGGGGATACTTCGAGTGCTTCTGGAACAGCTGCACTACCTGTAATCTCCAAATCTGAGACACTTGTTAATTGAAATTCACCATTATAACTTGCCGTTTTTGCTGTAAGCTTCACCGTATCCCCGACAGATACACTGTCATCACCAAAAACATATGTGCCGCCTGTCTCATCTTGCATATAAAAACCGTTACTACCCCATGCGCCTGGAGTGGTCGTAACAACACCTTCGACGGTAACTTCCGTACCGGCACTTGCTACACGTGCTTCTTCAATGGTTACTTCACCTAGAGAATCATTCCCACCTGAGCCGTCTTCTACCTCGACAATACGTCCTTCTGAAGTATAATCAATTGGATTTGCTTCTGTAGTTTCCAGACTTTTCACATAATCAACAAAAGAATCTAAGTCTACTGGTCCCATTATTTCATTCTGACCAAGATCTTTTATTGGACCTTCCGACGTACCCATATAATTATTGACTGTTAATGTATATGTTGTATTTTCATCAATCAGCGAACCATCCATAAACATGATATCGATCACTTCGTTTGTTGCAGAATCCCAAGTATATTTCATTCCGCTAATACTATAATCTGGCCCGTATTGAGCTGATAGTTGTTCATTTAGAATGACATATAAATCGGCGCCTGTTACTTCAAACTCCATTAAAGTATTTCCAAAAGGCATGATGTTGTATAAATCGCCCCATGTCACTTCACCTGCTAGTAACTCGTCTCTAATTCCTCCGCCATTCATCATTGCAAAGTCGCTGTCCATCGAATATAACATGGCATCTGCAATTAAGTTTCCTAAACCGTGGTCACCATCACCCGTATAACTGCCTGTCATCGTATTGGCGTTATAACCCAGCACTTCATTCATTTTATCTGAAATGAGATCCTCGTACTTTTCTAATATAGCTGTTACTTCAGGATCTGGATCGATGATACTTTGATCTACAAATACAATTTCTGCATCTTTACTAACAATATCACCTGTTTCGCGATCAATCTCGATATCAACGTCAGCAAAAGCTTTTCCGTACTCTGATGCTTGTACAATAAGTTTATTATCAACTACTGCATCAACAACTTGGTGATTGTGAGCCGCATAGATAATATCAACTGCATCATCAACTTCATTTGCTAGATTTGCAGAATCTCCGGTAGCAGAATCACCATTTTGATCGGCTGGCATATGTGCTAATACGACTATGGCCTCTACACCGTCAGCTTGCAACTCAACAACTGCCTCATTGACAGCTGCAGCCTCATCGGTAAATTCAATATCTTCAATTCCAGCTGGCATTACCATATTGGCTGATGCCTGCGTATTAACTCCGATAAATCCAATTTTTTCGCCATCTACTTCTTTTACTGTGTAGGGATCTAAAATGGTTTCGCCTGAATCTTTATAGACACAGTTTGCACAAAGGTTATCAAAGTTCATCCCATCATAACCTTCTGTTCCTAATCCTTCGGGATGATCACCGCCATTTACCATGCGAATTAGTTCGTCTGTACCTTCGTCAAATTCATGATTGCCTACTGTACCAATGTCAAAACCGATTTCTTCCATAATTTCTACCGTCGGTTCATCTTGATAAAGTCCTGATACTGGGGAGCTTCCACCAATCATATCGCCAGCATGAACGACAAGAGTATTTTCATTTTCCAGCTTCCTGTTTTTTATAAATGATGACACATAGTCCATTCTTCCAAATGTTCCATCCATCACGCCGTCACCATCAAGATCAAGCTCATATTCTTGATCAATCTTTCCATGAAGATCGTTCATGCTTAGTAATTGCAGTTCTAAAAGATCTTCGGATGGTACTTCAGGATATGTTCCATCAGCTTCTGCCGGAACATATCCTTGAGTTTCGGCTTCTTCTTCACTAGCGAAGAAAATGCGCTTATCCACTGGTACTAGATTCCATTCCAGAGGTTCTACATATTCTTTTGTATCGGAGTGACCAACATATCTGTGGAAATCTCCACCTTCCAAAATTGCGCGATATTCAAATGGTTGTTCAATTAGTGGGTCTTCTGGATTCCAAATTCCTTTTTCAGTATTTTTTGCTTCTCTTGTAGCTGATTGGAATTGTTCATATTCTTCTTCATCACCAACTGGCCAAATAAAGTATGAAGATGCATAACCTTCTTTTACCATTTCTAAGTTCGTGTTAATACCATCTTTATTAATGACTTGAGCAAGCAAACGACCATATGCGTCCGTTGGTTCTTCACCGACTTTCAGGGTAACTTCATCGCCTTCTTGCAATAGCCCCTTTAAGTAATCGGTAGCATACACCCCATGTTTATTTTGATTATCTCCATGAGCCCCATTTGCTGAACCCATCCCTGTTTCGGGAGTATCAATATTTACAAATCGAACACGATCAGCTCCCAGTACTGGAGTGTTTAAGCGGATAGTATCGCCATCGGTTACATACATAACTGTTGAAGTATATTCACCAGAAGCAGTTGGAGGTTCTGGTTGCTCATCGGCAAGCGAAATGTCACTTGCTCCAGTTGGAATTAATTGATAGGAATTGTATTGACTCATAATCGCTGTCACATCATACCAATTTCCTGCTTCGATCTCTGAAATTGGAAGTGAACCATCCATGATGCGTAATGTTGTCCCGTTAAAGTCTCCATCAACTAGGGAAATATTATAGCCGCCACCAGCTGGACTTTCAGGAATATTATTCACGTATCCAGTGACGTTAACTAACTGTCCCTCATATTGTTCTGCGAACGAACCATCAGTCATTTCTGCTAATGTAATAGGTTTTGGCTCGGGTAAAGGTTGATCTTGTTCAATTACTTCTACCGCACTGGGTATAATTTCTTTTAATCCGTTATATGTTTCTAGTTCTCCAGATACTTTTACTTTGTCTCCCTTTTCCAGAGACGGCAATTCTCCTTGTTCATAAGAAAACAGGTTAATTCCGCCTGTATCATCCTGAATATAGGTAGAATATTGACCATTTCCAATGGTGGAAGGACTAGCAAGAACTATTCCTTCCACCATTGCCAATTGGCCATCAGCTAAATCACGTGCTTCGTCAATACTGATCGACTCGTTAGGTTCTTCAGGTTCCTCGGGTCCAGTCGGCACGGAGGGATCAACAAATTCAATGTTTGAAACCCCGGTTATAGCTTTAACTGAAAAGTAATTTCCAATCTTAGCAGTAATAATAACTTCTTTATCTAGAGCATTAAGATTAAGCTGTGGATTGAATGTATCTCTTTGATCGGATTCTAATTTTACATTGATAGAAGAAGATGTGTCTTCCAATGAATCAGATAACTTAAGAGCATAGTTACCATTAAATGCATCAACTATGTACCCTTTTACAGTGACATCCGTTCCAACTTCTAATTCAAGCACCTCAGCGACTGTTAATGGTTCCTCATTTTCTGCTGCATTCGCCATAGGAGCAAACACACTGGATAAGTTTGCCATCAATATAATAGCAATTAGGAAACTAGTAAAAAACTTATTTTTTGATAGATTTCTCATTGTTACCTCCTCATATTTTAATAGATTTAGGGATTATCATATACGTAGTAATCAAACTGTAAAGCAATGTTGCAAGGTAACCTGTCAATATTTATTCAGTCAATTCAAAATATTAAGTTTTTATAGTGTAGGTTTTACGATTGCTAGTTACAGAAAACTACCCCTGCTTTCAATGATTGAAGATATGCAAGAATGGTAATCCTAGTATAGGCATCAGGAAGAAGAGGCTTTAGCATTCAGGTAAATTTCAAGCAGGATCTTACGTGAGCAGATAAATCTTTAATAATAAAAGCACAAGAAAATATAATCATACATACACTAAAAAATCTTAATTTACATGGCATAAAACTACATAAATACGCTCCTTTCGTTTTATATGTACAAGATTCACTTTACAGATAACATATTAACCAGACTTTACATTCCTTTAGTGTTTAAGTTAATTTCATGTTAATTCTGTAATCTTTGTTTATTTTCATTAATATCTAAGATCATTTGGTTAGGTGAAACTCTTGATTTTAGAGAATGTTGTATGCTTTCGAACAGAGGGCTCGAATCCACATACCAAGTACTAATTAAACCTGTATTCAGTGATAACAAAACCAAAATATAAAGAATAATATATTTGTTCATCATTAAAATTTAGATTTATTTCAAATTTTTTGGTAAGATTAAAAGATTAGATATTTTTATGACCTAGATTTCAATTAAATGGAAAAGCAGGTGGGGAAAATGAACCTGAAAACAATGACAATAGAAGATATATCCAATATTTCCGCACATACGCAAACTTTCAATAAAGGAAAGAAATACTTCCAATTAAATAACGTTTTGGATTTATCAATAAATAAGGAAAAGTCTATGTATGAAGCTGAAGTAGCAGGAAACGAGCTTTATAAAGTTGAAATTGGATTTGATTCGAGTTTGAATTTGAATCGGATGGAATGCTCTTGTCCAGCAGATGAAGCATACTCTGGACCGTGTAAACATGTTGTTGCAGCACTTATTGCCATCTCTGAAGACAAGAAGGGGCAAGCAATGTTAAGTGAAATAAATGCTGACGTAACTGCTCAAGTTTCCCAATTTAATGTGACTTCGGAAGAAAGAAAGAGAACTTCGCAACTCATTGAATCATTTGAACAATTATACGTAAAAAAACAGGAAACATTTCATGAACGGGAAGCATTGCAAGTGGAATATACGATTAAGTTAGAATCCACATTCAGCAAAAGAATAGCCGGAGCAATTGAATTAGAATTGAAAATTGGACCAAAACGATTGTACGTCGTAAAAAGCATTACCGATTTGTTAAAAGCAGTTGAAGAGAACGAAGCACTGAAATTTTCAAAACTATTTACGTATCATCCTTCCGACTATTTCTTTGAAGAAGAAGATATTGAAATCTTTCGCAAAATGAGCATGATTTTAGATATGAAAAAATCGGATGAACCTGCTTTCTCTTATTCTTACTTGAGAAGAACAGCGGAACAGCAGCGAAGTTTTCATATTCCCTCCTCATATGTGATGGAGATGCTTCAGTTGTTACAACCACGAAAAATAGTCATTGAAGATGCATTTAGTCCTCTCGATCATTTTGAAATCAGTACAGGGAAGCCACCACTAGAATTTAGTGTAGTGGAGGATTCGTCAAATCAAGGTATTTATCGGATGAAATGGGAAGGAGCCATGTATGCTCAATATTTTGGCAAACGATACGGGCTCTTATATTTATTAGGAACTTTTTACCCTTTAGAAGGGGCACAGCTTGAAGCGTTCGATTCTTTGTTTTTTCAAATGGTACTCGAAGATACGCCGGAATTGCTCGTAGAAGAAAATCAATTAGAAACGTTTGCTTCGGTTGTTTTGCCTAGGCTAAGAGAAATAGGTGACGTCTCCCTGAGCGATTCCATCCGGGAAAACATTCAAATGTCGCCATTGGTTGCTAAATTATATGTAGATTATAATGAAGAGAGGGCAACAGCTGAAGTGGTTTTTCAGTATGGAGAAGTAACTTTTTCTCCGTTTAAACAAACCGAAAAGGAAGGAAATCAGCTGATTGTCAGGGACGTTGAAAAAGAATTTTATTTATTGTCGTATATTGAAAACGTCCCTTTTAAATTCAATGGTACAGAACTGTATCTGGATGACATAGAGGAAATTCTTCACTTTGTTTCTTACGATATACCGGAACTCTCGGAGCTTTTTCACTTGTATGCTACGTCAAACTTACGGAATGTTGTCTATCAGCCGCTAGAACGTCCCGCTGTAAAAGTAGAAACGAATGAGAAATTCAATTATTTAGATGTGGAGTTTGAAATTGAAGGAATTTCTGAAGAAGAAATGTCAGAAGTTTTAAGAAGTCTTTTAGATAATAAGAAATATTACCGTTTAGATTCAGGAGCATATCTTCATTTGCAAAGTGAAGAGTTTCAAGGAATGAAACAAGTGATGGAGGATCTTGAAATATCCAGTAAGGATGCATCAGCAAGTGCTCAAGTTCCTATGTATCGTGCTTTTCAACTCTCGGAGACCAATGAAGTGCTGGTTAAGAGAGATCGTGCTTTCAAAAAGCTTATCGAACGACTGACGGATCCTGAGGAGATTGACTTTCCAATACCAGCTCATTTAGATGATGTGCTCAGAGATTATCAGAAACGTGGTTTTCAATGGCTAATGTCCCTGTCCTACTACGGATTTGGCGGAATTTTAGCGGATGACATGGGATTGGGAAAAACACTTCAAACGATTGCCTATTTGCAGGCTGTGAAAGAAGAGTATGATGCAGGACCGGCTCTTGTTATTTGTCCATCAAGTGTTGTCTATAACTGGCAAAAAGAGATTGAACGTTTTGCTCCCACTTTAACAACTGCAATTATCTCAGGATCGTTAACGGAAAGAAAAGAGGTACTTGAACAGGCAAAAAACTGTGATGTATGGATTACTTCCTATCCATTAATTCGCCGGGATATCAAAGATTATGAGGAACAGTCTTTTACAACAATGGTTTTAGATGAAGCACAGTATATAAAGAACGAGGGTACACTGACAGCTAAAGCAGTGAAGGCAATAAAAGCATCGAAAAGTTTTGCATTGAGTGGTACTCCAATCGAAAATTCGCTGGATGAATTGTTCTCCATATTATCTGTTGTACAACCGGGAATTTTCAAAAATAGGCATATGTATAAAAATATGGAGGAAGCCAGAATTGCAAAACGTATAAAACCGTTTGTTATGAGAAGAATGAAAAAGGATGTATTAACAGAACTTCCAGAGAAAATTGAGTCCGTAGAGTATACAAACTTAACAAAAGACCAGAAGGCATTGTATTTAGGGCAACTTCAGCTTTTACAGGCAGAAGCAAGCTCAGCTATTCAAGAAAATAAATTACAGGAAAATCGTATGAAAATACTTGCTGGATTAACAAGACTAAGACAGATTTGCTGCCATCCAGGTATGTTTTTAAAAGAATATGAAGGAAGTTCGGGTAAATTAGAGCGATTAATGGAATATTTAGAAGAAGCACGAAACTCAGGAAGACGAGTGGTGCTGTTTAGTCAGTTCACAACAATGCTTTCGATTATTAAGAGCCGCCTATTTGAAGCGGGGCGGGACTATCATTATTTAGATGGTTCGACTCCCGGAAAAGACAGAGTAGAACTTGCCGAGAGATTTAATAATGGCGAAAAAGACTTATTTCTCGTCTCTTTAAAAGCAGGTGGAACAGGGTTGAATTTAACCGGAGGAGACACGGTCATTTTGTTTGATTCGTGGTGGAATCCTGCCGTGGAAGAACAGGCAGCGGACCGCGTTTACCGATATGGACAAAAACAAGTCGTGCAAGTGACTAAAATGATTACAACAGGAACAATCGAAGAAAAAATTCACAAGCTACAGGCGAAGAAACGTGATCTATTAGATCGTGTGATCCAACCTGGCGAAACAATGATTACATCGTTAGGCAAAGATGATATTGAAGAGCTGCTTGATCTTAAGTCATTGGCACCTAAAACGTAGAATGAAGAAATTAGTGGTCAGTTTGGTAAAAATATGATATAGTTAAAAGGTTGATTTAAAATCAATAAAAAAATACATGAAATTCATCCTTTTCGTATAAGATAAAGATGAAGCCCTTCAAAACGAGGATAACATAAGCAGCTTGTTCCGTTTATCTATAAGGAATGGGCTGTTTTCTTTAAATATTATTGATATAGCGCTTAGTGATTTTAAGAATTACCTTGCGCCGTTACGGGAAAGATGAACCAAAAGGAGATTATAAATTTGGCACTTTTTAAAGATTTAAATATCGAGGAACCAATATTAAAAGCGATTGAGAAAATGGGATTTACAGAAGCAACACCAATTCAGGAACAAGTCATACCTGTTGCAAAAGATGGTAGAGATGTTATTGGACAGGCTCAAACTGGTACAGGTAAGACAGTAGCATTTGGTATTCCTTTGTTAGAATCAGTCGATCCAAAAGCTCGTCATCCTCAAGGTCTAGTATTAGCTCCAACACGCGAGTTAGCTATGCAGGTTTGTGAAGAGTTAAATAAGTTAGGAAAAGAAAAAGGAGTTACTGCTTTACCAATTTATGGTGGGCAAGAAATTTCGAAACAAATTCGAGGTTTGAAAAAAAATCCACAAATTATTGTTGGTACTCCTGGTCGTTTTATGGATCATATGCGCCGTAAAACAATTCGTCCTGAATATATGAACACAGTAGTATTGGATGAAGCAGATGAAATGTTAAGCATGGGTTTCATTGAAGATATTGAAACGATCCTTAAAGAAGTTCCGGAAGATCGTCGCACAATGTTATTCTCTGCAACAATGCCGAAGCGTCTAAAAACAGTTATCAATTCTTTTATGGCAAACCCAGTTACCATTGCTATTAAATCTAAGGAAATGACTGTCGAAAATATTGAACAACGATATATTGAAGTACAGGAAAAGCAAAAATTTGACGCTCTAAGTCATATTTTAGACGTTGATCCACCTGAATTAGCGATTGTTTTTGGTAGAACTAAACGTCGCGTAGATGAATTAACAGAATCACTAGGTATTCGTGGATTCGCTGCTGAAGGATTACACGGAGACATGAAACAAGAACGCCGTGATGCAGTTATTCGTAAATTCAAACGTGGTACAATCGAAATTCTTGTAGCTACAGATGTTGCAGCGCGTGGATTAGATGTAAATAATGTTACGCATGTCTTTAACTTTGACCTTCCTCAGGATTCAGAAAGCTACGTTCACCGAATCGGCCGAACTGGCCGAGCAGGAAAAAGTGGAATCGCATTTAGCTTTGTGACTCCAAAAGAACGTGATCATCTTAAAATCATTGAGAAGGTTACTAAAAAAACAATGAAGCGTCAATCTATGCCTACGTATGAAGATGCTTTAGCTGGTCGTCAAGATCGTTCTGTGAATCACTTACAGGAGTCTCTACGTAAAGGTAATTTTGAACATTTAATGGCAGCGGCTAAGTCTTTATTAGCTGAGCATGATGCTGAGACACTTGTCGCAGCAGCTTTGAAAACGATGACGAAAGAGCCGAGCCAGACACCAGTTCGTCTTACAAGCGAAGCTCCTGCCCACTCTAAACGACGTGGCGGCGGCGGTGGCGGAAGCTACGGCGGCGGTGGTAAACGACGTGACGGAGGTGGCGGTTCTAGAAAGCCGAACAGTCGTCCACGCACAGATCGCGATCGCGGTCGAAATAGCGGAAGCAGTAATAGCAGCAGACCGGCAGCTAAAGTTAAATCATTGGCTTACAAAAAAGAGAGTAGATAATAAAAATTTATTGAAGGCCTGCATCCTTGGGAAATATCCAAGTGATGCAGGCTTTTTATACATTGATAGACAAAATAGTCACAATGTTTAGCTATTGACAAATAGTCAGAAAAGAAGTACGATTCAAGGAATTTCATAATTAAGAAATAGGTTTGTTTAATTTCTCATGTTTTATTAAAAAAAGACTGATTATTAAACAATTAAAAGGGAATCTGGTGAAAATCCAGAACGGTCCCGCCACTGTATTTAATGAGTGAATTTGATGATGTCACTGGAATAGAATTCCGGGAAGGCCAAATTCATGATGATTTAAAAGTCAGGAGACCTGCCTAGTTCTCAACACTGTCGACCTACGGGAAATAGGGAGGTGTCATTAGTATCTCATACAAATACGTAAGGATATTTTTGCCCTTTTTATGGTGGCGAAAATATCCTTTTTTTCGTTTTGAAAGAGAATAGATCCTTTAGGTCATCGTAAGTCTAAACCGAAAACATTAAATTTTTTCAAATGAGAGGGGAAAATAATTTTGCAAACAAGTAATCTAGGTTATCCACGAATAGGGCAAGAAAGAGAATGGAAGAGGGCACTAGAATCCTATTGGCAAGGAGATATTACTGAAGAGACTTTGAATGAAAAAATGAAGCAAATTAGACTATCGCATTTGCAAAAACAATTAGATAGTGGAATTGATTTTATTCCGGTGGGAGATTTCAGTTACTATGATCATGTACTAGACACAGCAATGATGTTTGGAGTTATCCCAGACAGGTTTAAATCAAAGCAAAATGATACACTTGAAACATTTTTTTCGATGGCAAGGGGAAGTGAAGCTGGACAAGCAAGTGAAATGACGAAGTGGTTTGATACAAACTATCATTATATCGTACCTGAGTTTGAAGCCTCATGGACTCCACAAGTTAAAGAAAATACAATACTCAAAGCATATAAAGAAGCAAAGAAAGAATTAGGCATTGATGGGAAGCCTGTTATATTAGGACCCTTTACATTCTTGAAACTATCTAAAGGGTATGAGCCTAAGGAATTTTCGACTTTGCTTGGTAAATTAACGCCATTATACGAGCAAATTATCAAGGAATTACATGACGAAGGTGCCTCACTTATACAATTAGATGAGCCATCATTAGTGACATCATTGTCGCAAGAAGATATTAATCAATTCAAAGAATTATATAAAAAGCTTACAAAGGCTGTTCCAGAAGCTAATATCTTCCTTCAAACTTATTTCGATTCCGTCGATTATTATAGCGAGATTGTCTCTCTTCCAGTTAAAGGACTTGGGTTGGATTTCAAGCATGACAAAGGGAAGAACCTGCAATATATCAAGGAATTAGGTTTTCCAAACGATAAAATTCTTGGAGTTGGCCTAATTGATGGTCGAAATATTTGGAAAGCTGATTTAATGAAATCTGTGCAACTATTAGAAGAATTAAAAGGCTTAGTATCCAGTGAGAGATTACTCATTCAAACTTCTTCAAGTCTTTTACATGTTCCAGTATCCTTAAATCAGGAAGTGAAATTAACAAAAGAACTCAAAGACGGGCTTGCTTTTGCTGATGAAAAATTAGTTGAGCTAAAACTATTAGGTGATCATTTCCGTTCTGGTAGCAAGGAGTATTCACAAGATTTTCAAAACCATCAAAAACAAGTAGAGCAATTCAACCAATCTCCTTTCAGAAAAGATATTGAGGCGCAAACACTTGCAGGTATTAAAACGGAGAGAGAGCTCTCTTTTGAGAAACGCAAAGGTCTGCAAGAGAAAAAATGGAATCTGCCATTCTTACCTACTACGACTATTGGAAGCTTTCCCCAAACGAAAGATATGCGTCAAGCAAGAACAAAGTGGCGTAAAGGGGAGCTAGACGACCTTAAATACGAGTCGTTAATTAACGAAAAGATTGAAAAGTGGATAGACATTCAAGAAAAGGTTGGTCTCGATGTTTTTGTACATGGAGAATTTGAAAGAAATGACATGGTCGAGTATTTTGGAGAAAAGCTTGAAGGATTCGCGGTTACTAAGAATGGCTGGGTTCAATCCTACGGGTCTCGTTGTGTGAAGCCTCCGGTTATTTACGGGAATGTAAACTTTGATCAACCAATGACTGTGAAAGAAACAGCATATGCACAAACATTAACGAAGAAACCGGTAAAGGGAATGCTCACAGGTCCTGTAACGATCCTGAACTGGTCATTTGTAAGAGATGACATCTCAAACAAGGAAGTAACCAGGCAAATAGCGAAAGCTCTTGTAGAGGAAATTGAAGCGTTAGAGAATGCAGGGATTGAAATGATTCAAGTAGATGAACCGGCATTGCGAGAAGGACTTCCTCTAAAAGCGGAAGATCAACAGGAATACTTATCTTGGGCTGTTGAATCATTCCGTATAGCAACAGCACACGTTCTTCCAACATCACAAATACATACTCATATGTGTTATTGTGAATTTCACGACATTATCGATTCAATAAATGCATTAGACGCTGATGTTATCTCTATTGAAACATCCCGCAGTCATGGTGAACTAATACAAATATTTAAAACGAATGTATATGAAAAAGGAATCGGGCTAGGTGTTTATGATATTCACAGTCCGCGAATCCCAGAAATAAACGATATGGTTCAGGTAATTGAAAAAGCATTGGAAGTTTTACCTGCGAAATCGTTCTGGGTCAACCCGGATTGTGGTCTTAAGACACGTACAGAGGATCAAACGATCGCAGCACTAGAGAATATGGTGGAAGCAACCAAAAAGGCGAGATCACTCATCTCTGCGAAATAAAAGTTTTATAAGAAAAACGGCATAGCCGTCTTTTATTAAATACAGCGTCAGCTTCCACCGCCACGAGTAGCACCTTCGAATTGCGTGTAGGTGCTACTCGAAAAGAAGGGAGGGTTTCCCTTGATACGCGCGGTGTGAAGGTAGCTGCTAATTTTATAAATTATCTCTTAAAAAAAGGATGGTACCGCAAATTGTTTCATGCGGTACCATCTTTTTTATTGGTTGTTGTGTTGAATATTAATACGATTGTAGTTTTACATTTGAACAGAGTAATCGAATTCGCTCTAAACGGACGATTTTCTTGGGAACGAAGGATTCTATTTAAAAATCTAGTTCTTCGATAACTTGAATGTCTTCCCCTGAATCCATGAAAGATATTGTTATCTCATCACCAGGTTCAATGAATACTGATCGAGGGTATGAAGATGCGTTAACGGTGAAAATTCGATCTTCCCCTTCTAACAATAGCCTGATTGTAACATTATCTTCCCGGTCCCATTGATAGACTCGTTCAACTGTTGAGGTGATTTCAACCATATCAGTTAATTCACCAGGCACAATATCCTCGTCTATATTTCTGGAGAGTTCTAGTTGATAGGCACCAAAAGCCTCCCGTTTTGTTTCTCCGTGACCATATACATTCTCATCACGTGCACTGACAAGCATCACTTGTCTAAAGACAGAATTACGATCCATTAGAGGAACGACCCATGTATATTGACCATATATATTGTACAAGGATGGTGTTCCTGGAACATAGTCATCACGACGGAATGTACGCTCAGCTAAGTTCATTGCGGTTCGACCGTTTAACATTCCACTAGCATCCCGAAAGTAATTCAGATCTCCGGTTCTTGTATCAAACATTGTAAAACCAACCATGGAATTTGAGGCTTCTTCTCCTTCGTTTTGTAAACGCATATGGTCCGTAAACCAGTTTAGCTGAAGGTCCGCATTGACAACGCCGGTCACAGCATCATCAGCGCCCCATTCAGTAGGTTGTGTAAGCCCTTCTCTGCCAAAGAAGCGGTTAATTAAGCCTTGTTTGTAAATACCAAACCATGTGTTTCTCTCTTCGGCAATGTGAGGAGGGTAAATTCTATTTATCCATGCAGGAGTATTTTCAACATCGTATTTTTCCATTTCTCCACTTGCAGGGTTAATGGTGACGACGCCGTCGACTTCTGCCACACGACGAAATTCAGTGAAATGCCCGTAACTAATAATGTAAAAAGGGTTACCTTCTTCATCAATCTCAAATGTAGTGTCGTGCATAACAATCTCTGGGTATTCTGTGCGAACATGACGTTCTAAATTTTCATGGAAATACGCAGACGGAACATAATTCATTTCAGTATAAACAAGTTCAGGTTCTTCCCGAGGGTTTTCTGCACTCACTCTAATGTAACCCGGGACAAAGTCACTTCGATACCAACGGAAAATACCATCATATTCAATCGGAGTAATCCAATAGAGGGATTCATCCGCCCGTTGAATCCTTGTTTCCCCTAGAGTATAAAAGGCCGGATTTTCTAATTGGCCCATTAAAACATTAGACCGGTATTGGGCATAACTTCTTGGCACAATAGGAATATTTTCTTCATTTACAGGATCCATTTCTTCGACTGTAACTTCTTCGCCATCAGCAAGATCAAATTTTACATCTGCTAAAAATAAAGGTTGTATCAGCCAGAATATGGCGAAACCTACGAGCACTATTAATCCAATAGCAGCACCGGTAGTTGCCTGTTTTTTCCGGAAAGATTTTTTAAACATAAAAATAAGTGTGTTATCAACAATCAATCCAATTCCTATGATAGGTAAATAAGCGGCAATAATAGCAGTTAAGCTTTGGTCGAGCAATCCGAAGTAAAATAAAGATACTCCATATATAATACCTAATATGTAACGGACAGGAATCCATTTACGGAAAAATGCCATTCGCCACCAACTGAGTTCAAGCGGCAAAAATAAAAGTGCTAAAAGCGCACTTACTAAAATCATTTGAGTCATTACCTTCACCTCATCCTTATAATCAATCGTTGTACTGTGTTCAATGATGAACCAATTATCTTGTTTTCTAACTAAAGTAATTGAAATCTTTCATAAATAGTTACGTTTAAAAAAGCATAAAGTTTCACATAGCACCGCTGCTTCTATTATTTTACCATAGGAACTGTGCGGGGACCTATCGCGAATTCCTTTTTTCAGATACAATGAGAGGTAAGAGTAAGTAGAGAAGGATGATCAATTCATGAGTATGTTCAGGGTAACAGATTTACGTAAAACTTACGGGGAGAAAACATTGTTTAATGACATCTCCTTTTCAATAGAAAAAAAAGACAGAATCGGGCTAATAGGTGTGAATGGAACGGGCAAGTCCTCACTATTAAAAGTGTTATCGGGCATTGAAGGTAAAGAAGGTGGAAAGCTAGACCACTCTAATGACTTTCTCCTGGAATATTTACCTCAGGAGCCAATTTTAGAAGAAGAACTAACTGTTTTGGATCAAGTATATTATGGCAATTCAGCTGTTATGAAAACGCTGAGAGCTTATGAAGAGGCTCAAATTCTTTTAGAAAAGAACCCTAATGATGAAGGGGCTCAAAATAGACTCATTAAAGCTCAAGGAAAAATGGATGATGAAGGTGCTTGGGAAGCTAATACGATTGCCGAAACGGTACTGACGAAACTGGGAGTTCCTGAATATTCAAAAAAGGTTAGTGAGCTTTCCGGGGGCCAAAGAAAAAGGGTTTCGATTGCTAAAGCTCTCATCCAACCAGTGGACTTACTGTTATTGGATGAGCCAACCAACCATCTTGACAATATTACAATAGAGTGGCTAGAAGGTTTTTTATCTAACTATCCTGGTGCCATTATCCTAATTACTCACGATCGCTACTTTCTCAATCGTGTTACAAAACGAATTTTTGAATTAGATCATGGGGAACTTTACCAATATGATGGTAACTATGAGTTGTTTCTTGAGAAGAAGTCATTACGTGAACTAGATGAAGGTAATAAAGAAACAAAACGTCAAAATTTACTGCGCCGTGAGTTGGCTTGGTTAAGACGGGGAGCGAAGGCTAGATCTACAAAACAAAAAGCACGAAAACAACGGGTAGAAACTCTTCAGGATGACACACCTAATGCGAAGCTGCAAAATGTAGATTTTTCAATCGGATCCCACAGACTAGGGAAAAAAGTGATTGAATTGGAAAACATCAGTAAATCATATGATGATAAAACACTGGTTAACAAATTAGACTATTTAATTATTCCAGGTGAACGTCTAGGTATTATAGGACCAAATGGGATCGGTAAAACGACGTTATTAAACATGATGGCTGGACGAATCACCCCTGATGAAGGAACTCTTGATATTGGTGAAACGGTTAAAATTGGTTATTACACACAAAATCATGAGGAGATGGATGAGAATCTACGCATGATAGATTATATTAAAGAAACTGCTGAAGTTGTGCATACATCCAAGGGAGAAGTTATTACTGCTGAGCAAATGCTGGAACGCTTTCTCTTTTCAAGATCAGCGCAATGGACTCATATTCGCCGCTTGTCTGGTGGCGAAAGACGCAGATTGTTTTTATTAAAGACACTAATGGAAGAACCGAATGTACTGTTTCTGGATGAGCCTACAAACGATCTTGATACACAAACGCTATCAGTACTAGAAGATTATTTAGATCAATTTCCGGGAGTAGTCATTACAGTATCCCATGATAGGTATTTCCTTGACAGAGTGATTGAAAAGCTTCTTGTATTTGAAGGAGATGGAAAAATATCACGCTATTATGGTTCCTATAGTGAGTGGTTAGACTCTGAAAAACAGAAACAGGAAGATTCCTCACCAATTAAAAAAGAAAAAATTAATAATGATGAACCAACAGCAAGCAAAGATAAACCGAAGAAACTGGCCTACAAGGATCAATTAGAATGGGATACGATCGAAGACCGAATCGAAACTTTAGAACAAAAGTTGGAAGGCATTGCTGAAGATATAGAAAAAACGGGCAGCGACTTTGATAAGGCTCGGGATTTTATGGAGAACCAGAAAAAGCTCGAAAAAGAACTGGAAGAAGCGATGAGCAGATGGACAGAGTTATCCGTTCTTGTTGAAGAAATAGAATCGGAAAAGCAAACAAAATAGCAGATATTTTGAAAGGGACTGAAAAAAGGGAGATACTTTTTTCAGTCCCTTTTTTTCAAGGTAAGAAATTTATAAGTTGACAGCTATCTTTACGCCACAAGCATCAAGGGAAGTTCGCCCTTGATGCATAAATGATGGTGGCGAAAGATGACGCTGTATTTAATAAAAGACGGCTATGCCGTTTTTCTTATAAGATAATTTATAAAATTAACACTTTTTATAGATTGTTTTGTTCGTCGAACAGAGAGGCTCGAATCCGCTCTAGGCGGACGCTTTCCGCGGGCAACGACTTCAGCCTCCTCGGACAAAAACCATCCTCCGGGGTCTTCAGTCGTTGCTAATTCCGCAGGAGTCGCCGCCTTCGCTACATCGAGTTATTTGTTCAAAAAAGAAAGTCAACGTAGAACTTTCCAAGCCAAGAAACAATAACAGTTACGTAAACTCCTTTATAAAAAATGGTTGTTTGGAAGAATCCGCGAGACTCCTGTGGAAGAATGATCCAAGAGAGACCCCGCAGAGCGTTTTGGCTCGAGGGGGCACACGGATCATTCACGGAAAGGGAACGTAATTCTTCCAAACAACTTTTGAGGAAAATAAGGCAACAAAATAGAGAAAAAAACACTAAGTTTTTAAAGACTTCAATTGACTAAAGAGCAATATAACCTATAAAACAAAAATTTAATTAAAGTTAAACTTTAGTTTTTCTAATGTATTCCTAAACTTTACGGAATCATCTTTAGAATTGGATTTATTCTTCTGAAAAAAGGGTACTGATACGTAACGAAAATAAAGGAGTTACTGAAAATGAAGAGATATGACTTACAAATAATAAAATATATTAACCTTTTTGCCCTTTTAGGTCTAGTTATAGTAAACGCATTGGCTAATATTTTACCATTCAACAATCTGACAACCGGTGAAATTTCCGACCAGGTGAATGTATTGTTTACACCAGCAGGCTATGTATTTAGTATTTGGAGTATTATTTACTTGCTTTTATTCATTTGGACGCTAAGACCTTTTTTTAAAAGACACTTACGTGATAAAGAAGCATATGAAAATATAGGTACACTATTTTTATTAAATGCTCTGTTGAATAGTTCTTGGCTCTATTTATTTCATTATCAATATTTTATTGGCACATTGATTGTAATGATTAGTTTGTTAGTAAATATTATCATAATTTACCGGAGACTTCGGACTGTGAAAGAAGTGAGTATATGGTCTAAATTGCCTTTCTCTATCTACTTAGGTTGGATTTCTGTAGCAACGATTGTCAACGTGGGAATCTTTTTCAATACGTTAGGTTACGAGGATGGAGTTATTCTTGGACCTCAAAGTTGGACAATAATTTTACTTTTCCTTGCTAGTATTTTGGCAATAGGATTTACACATGTTAAAAAAGATACAGTATTTCCATTAGTCTTTGTATGGGCATTTATCGGAATAGCATTGGAAAGACTAGATAGCTTTCCGGCTATATCTTATACTGCATGCGGATTAGCTAGTATTGTACTGATTTACGTCATTTTTCAGATGGTTAAAATGAGAGGATTTTATCCGAAGAATGATTGAGAACTATAGATAGTGGGTAAACATATAATAGCATCACTATTAAAGAAAAAGGAGGATACATCGATGGAAATAACCAAAAAAGATGTCCTTCAAATGGTTGACGATTTATCAGAGACAGAATTAAGAATCGTCTATACGTTTATCGAAGAATTCCGTATTGCCGAAGCTGAACGGTCTTCTCAGGGTCAATCTTATCAAGGTATGATCGCTCGCAATCAGTAGCAAAGCATACAATATAAATTTATCGGATACTATCCAATATAATTATAGATACTGCATTCTTCCCATAAAGGAAGGATGTTTTTTTAATGATTGTTTAATAAGATCATTTTACGTGGATGAACAAGGAGCTTGCGCTGTATTTTGAAGACAATCAGTATCTCCGTCCTCTAGACAATACATCCACAATCTCATGGTGTGATGACTCCTATCACTATCGAAAAATAAATTTATATGTTGCAATAACTCTGAGTCACATTTTGCTTTTTTACTAAGGAAACACCAACTTTCGTTTTCATACGTAGTCTTGTTAAATCCTTGAAATATATATACATCTTTAATTTTCGTTGTAGAAAGTAATTCAAACTGAACTAAAACCGGAAGAATTTTCAATCCATAGTCCAGAACAGAAGAAATTCTTTGAAGAAAATCATTCGACGAGTGGAAGATCGTTGTAGTACAAGGATGACATTCGCTGTAAAACGTTGCCAATGCAGTTTTTGTAGTTAAAGGTTTTAGATTGAGAATCTTCTTCATCGTCTCTTGAAGAAATTCATGAAATGTACGAGGAGACGATGATGTGTTTGTTTTTTCTATATCTATCAGCTGTAACCGTTTCACAGGTAACACCCCCTATTATAATTCAAGAGTTCTTTAGCATTGGGCAGTGAGCACAAGCATGTTCACAATTTGAAAGTGATTGATAGATTGCACACCAAGAACGTTTAGCATAACAAATCGGTACAGATTTTTTTGCAGCTTTATCTTTAATTTTCTTTGCTAAATTATGATTAATGAAATCAGTCAGAATTAAAATCAAGTCTACATTTTCGGGTATTTCCTTTTTTATCATTTTGACCTTACGACCGTCTATGTGCACTATCTCTTGAAATCCCAAGTCTTTTAAGCGAACAGGAATAGTTCCGAGTTTATCCCCACCAATAACTAGTAACGATGACATGTTTTTACCTCCCTTTTTTTTACAGACAATTTATAAGATGACAGCTATCTTTACGCCACGCGTGTCAAGGGAACCCCCACCTCCTATCGAGTAGCACCTACACGCACTACGTAGGTGCTACTCGGGGGTGGCGAAAGATAACACTGTATTTAACAAAAGGCGCTACGCGTTTTTTTGTAAATGAAAATCATTCTCATTTATGAGTATAATTGAAAACCATTCTCACTGCAAGAGAGATTTGTAAAATTTATTCAATTTATTTTCTGTTAGCCTTTAGCTCTTCTTACAGTTTAAATGGATAATATCCATCTTTCAGAGTTCTTGCTCAGGCGAGAGCTTACCAACACAAATAGACTAGCTAGTTGCATTAACAGTTGCAACTAGCTAGTCAGGCAGTGGAAAGGAGAGTGAACTTCTGCGAGATCAGACCAAACATTAGTTATTTTTATGGTAGACTTTTTTTGGTGTCGGGTCTTCTTTAAAACCATGTTTCACAAAGTTTGATACGTCATCAGCTAGACCTATATCTTTAAAGATAACCAAAATAACCAGGATTAAAGGACCTAGAAAGACGCCAAGGATACCAAAAATTTGAAAGCCGACGAATAAAGAAACTAGAACTGCGAGGGCATTCAAATTCATGCTGGAAGATAAAATTTTAGGTTCTATAGCCTGGCGAATACCGATCGTAACTCCATATACAATGGCTAAACCAATTCCCATACTAATGTCTCCGGTAAAGAACATGTATAAGAACCATGGAATTAATATGGTACCCGATCCTAAATAAGGAAGAATTTCGGCAATTCCTACAATCATGGCTATAGTTAATGCATGTTCAACCCGCAAGATTGCTAACCCGATAAAAACTAGAATAGAAGCAATAATCATGAGGATAACTTGTGCTCTTAGGAAACCGAATACTCGATACTGCAACATATTGCGGAAGGCCTTTGATTTCTTAATAAGTGGAGCGGGAGTGATATCATAGACCTTTCTAAACAGCTTTTCCCAATCTTTGCCGATAAAATAAAAGGCGATAAAGATAAAAAAGAAGGCTAATAGAAAACTAGGTACAATGATAATTAATTGAGTGAGACCATCAGCTAGTTGCTGACCGTAATCAGCAAGAGTACTAGCGAGACGAGTTCCTAAAGTAGCAATACCGTCTTGAAGAGTAGCTTGCTGTTCTGGAGTTAGTTCATCGATAACCCCAGTCAATTGCTGCCAAATCGGAAAAATGGATTCATTAAAAACTTCTTGAACTTGTGTTGCTGTCGTTTGAATCCAGTTTGGGATAAAATCAGAGATTCTTCGTACCCCAAAGATAATCAGGAATACTAGACCTGTAATAGCGCCGAATAACGTGCTTAAGCCAAGTAAAAGTGCCACTAAAACAGCTAGTCCATTTGGAAAATTGACTTTAGCTCTTAATAACCGAATTAAAGGATGAAACATCCATACGAGAAGGGCGGCAATCCAAAAAGGGTAAGAGATCGTAAAAAGCCACCCAGTGAACCATAATACAGATAGAATGATAATAATGACTAATAATAGCCTAGCAAAAATCCAGCCGTGTGTTTTAGTCATAAGCCTGCCCTCCAAACTTGTTGTCGATGTGGGACGAATGTTGTGAACTCTTTCATTATCATATCAGAAAAATGTAGTGGAGAAAATTGTAAGGCTATTTTTGCATAACTGAGTACCTGAATTTGTATATATCTTATTTTTTTCGTAAGTCTTTTAGAGGATATCTAGTCCCCCTCCAAGTAATTCCACCATTCCTGATAGTTTTATACGCTGATCGACATAGGCAGAAAATAAATATAAAAGCATTAATAGGCACCCAGAGAAAAAACCAGCTTGAGTCGTTGAATATCCTTGCATTAATCGTGAACATCAAGGCATACAAGCTGATAACCGCAGCAAATGTTAATTGGGCAAAAAAAGAAGCTGTAAATAATCCGATAAAGGGGATGACGTGAAAAAGAAATATAACAATAGAAAATAGCACAACATATAAAACTCGATACCGCATAAAAGCAAATAAGTTCTTTTCTAAGCCGTGAATTACCTCAGGAATGTTCTGATACCATTGTACAGAAACCAGATCTTTTCCTAGGCCTAATTGCTGTCGAAACCCTTTTGAAACAATGAGTTTACCGAGTTTAAGGTCATCATCAGGCGAAAGTGCAACTGACTCGTGAGTACCGATCTTTCGGTACACCGAAGCTCTGATCATATTAAAAGCGCCAACTCCTGCATGATTTAGTTGAATGAAATTCCAAATGCCGATTATACTCCAATAACTGTGAAACGCCCGATAAGGAAGAGTACCTCCTTTATTTTCAGGTATCAGTGTTAGGTGATCCAAATTATAACTGATTAGGTAATTCACGGTCCTTTTTAGAGTTTCTTTGGTAAAGAAAATGTCTCCATCTGTGAAGAGAAGTATCTCCCCTTTTGACTGCAAGAAGCCTTGGTATAAAGCATGATTTTTTCCTAGCCATCCAGCGGGAAGATGAGAAATAGTTATAATCTTTAATTTATCGTGATTGATATGACTAGCCTTTAATTTATTTAACAAAGATAACGTATGATCTGTAGAACGATCGTTTACGACAATAATCTCTAAATGACAATAGTTTTGATTTAAAAGGGTATACACACTGTCATAAATATTTTTTTCTTCATCCCGAACTGCAACGATAACTGTGACAGAGGGTAAATCCCTTAAACAATCGGATGGGTAGTTGCTTATGACAGGTAAACGGCGAATACCGATATACCATTGGAGGAAAATAACGCATCCACCAATAAATATTAAAAGTGCGAATGCTGTCATGGTTAGCCTCCTTCTAATAGTTTATTTGATTTAATATTATCATGCATTAGATCTAAAAGGCGACAGATTCAATTAACGTAAATCAGTTACATAAGTCGAAGTAAAAGAGGGTATAGAAACATACTAAGATAAAATAGAAGAGAATTGAGGGAGACATATGTATAACAAAGTATTGTTGGTTTTTAATGAAAAAGCGGGAAAAGAAAACACTGGAAACAATGTAGGAATTGCTGCCGGCATTTTAAGTTCTAACGTCAAGGAACTCACAATTCTTAAAGGAGGTTATCCAGGTGAATTAGAGGAAATTTGTCGGGATAGGGGAGAAGAATTCGAGTTAGTGGTAATTATGGGAGGAGACGGTACTGTTCATGAATGTGTAAATGGTTTAGCTCTTCTCTCTGCCCCCCCTAAAATAGCCATCATACCTACAGGAACATGTAACGATTTTGCGAGAACGTTAAATATTTCGATGGTAATATCCGAAGCCTGTGTAGATGCAGTACACGGGCCGGATAAAAAAATAGATATTGGAAAAGTAAATGATCGATTTTTCACAAATTTTGCAGGTATAGGTTTAATTGCAGATACCTCTGAAAATATCGAGGATAATATAAAAGAAAAATTTGGGACACTCAGTTATTTTATAAGTGCTTTAAAAACAATGAAGGAGACGTCTTTGTTTAGCTTTAAGGTTCGAACCGATAAAGGGATGTACGACGGGGAAGCGGTTATGATAATTATCATGAACGGACGTTTTATAGGGACCAGAGAATTACCATATGAGCATATCCAGCCTCAGGATAACAAATTAAATCTTCTTATCGTGAAAGAGGCGGGGCTGCCGTTATTCAAAGAGTGGGTTCAAAGTAAAACACTTTTAACACCAGAAGCGCAAGATACAGATATTTTTCAACAGAAAATAGAAAGTGCAAGCATAGAAACACCTGAAATAAAAAAAATAGACACGGACGGGGAAATTTATCTCGAAACACCAATGGAAGTCTCTGTGCTGAGTGAGCTACTGACCTTTAAAACAGGAACTAAAGGGTAAGTGGTTAAAACGACAATTATTTTTTGTGATTTCACTGTTAGCTAAATCTATATTTTAAGGTTTTTGTCTTTTCAAGGTCCTTTATAAAGAATAATAAGAATAAAACTGGTTTATAAAACTAGGAAACGGAAATAGTAAGAATAAGTGAAATAATAAATATCTAAATAGCTATAATGGAAAAAGATATTTTTGAAGGAGGTTTTAGTTTATGATTTGGACAATTATTGCGATTTTGATCCTGTTTTGGCTTGTTGGTTTAGTACTTGATTTGGCAGGAGGGCTTATTCATTTAGTTCTTGTTATAGCACTAATAGTATTCATTGTAAAAATGATCCGAGGAAAATAAATGAAGAGGATGAATAAAAAGGTTAAATAAGACCTTTTTATTCATCCTCTTTTTATTGGAAAGTAGAAGGTGACAGCTCTCTTTACGCCACTCAGCCCACTTTCTTGTTATTTAGACTTTTGAAGTCTTTGCATCATTCCTAAAGAACGGCCTGTTCCGATGGCAACAGATTCAAGCGGACTAGGAGCTATGTGAACAGGAACAACGATTTCTGAGGAAATCCATTCTTCTATTCCATTTAATAATGCAACTCCGCCAGTTAAAATAACTCCACGATCAACAATATCTCCGCTTAATTCAGGAGGACATTCTTCAAGTGTGGCTCTTATTGCTTCTAAAATAGATAGCAACGATTCTCTCATTGCTCCTTGGATTTCATAAGAGGAAATTTCAATTGTTTTTGGCAATCCTGTAACCAAGTCTCTCCCTCTAATATCCATTTTCAATTCTTCATGATCGACTAGGGCATATCCAATCTCAATTTTAATATTTTCGGCCGTGCGGTAACCAATAAGCATATTATATTTTTTACGAATAAGTTGGATGATGTCATCATCTATCTGATCTCCACCTACACGAATGGAGTGGCAGGACACAATTCCACCGAAGGATATAATAGCTACTTCTGTCGTTCCCCCCCCAATGTCTACAATAACATTGGCAATAGGTTCTTCTACTGGAAGGTCAGCGCCAATCGCAGCAGCGACAGGTTCCTCTATTAATTGAACATCTCTTGCACCACATTGCCTTACAGCATCCAGGATGGCTCTCCTTTCAACAGAGGTTGATCCGGATGGTGTACAGACTACGACACTTGGTTTTCGAAGAGGAGTTCCTAATTTTTTTGATGCCTTTTTCATAATGTGTTTTAGCATATCCGTAGTTACTTGATAATCAGCAATTACGCCATCTTTTAATGGACGGATTGCGACAATGTTTTCAGGAGTTTTACCAACCATTAACTTAGCTTCGTGTCCTACTGCTAAAACTTCTCTAGTATTAATATCAATGGCTACTACTGAAGGTTCGTTAATAATCATTCCCTTATTCTTAGTGTATACAAGTATATTTGCTGTTCCTAAATCAATTCCAATTTGAACAGATGAAAACATAGCAATTCCTCCAATTTTTCTGGTACTCGACGTTCTTATAGTAATTCTTTACATATCTCTATTTTATAGGGGTAGTTACATAGAAAAATAGTGGGAAATAGTGTAAAGTGATATATTTCCCGGGAAAAGTATGTCAGATCTTTAAAGTATTACTAGTTGATTTCGACAAAATAAGCTATTGCGGTGAAACCGTAGAAGAATTACGATAGAATAATAGTGACTATTTTTTAAAGAAATTGAAGAGAGGATAATGTTTATGAAACGACTGACGGCAAATATTATCTCTATAAACGTTGGAAAAAAACAAACACTAGAAGGTTTTGGAGAATCGGTTTCTTCTGCAATAAAAAAAGAGCCAGTATACGACCAAATTTTTCTATCGGAAAATAACTTGGTTGGGGATGAGCAGGCAGATCTAGTGAATCATGGAGGATTAGATAAAGCAGTTTGTGTTTATCCATACGACCATTATGTTTTTTGGGAAGAAGAATTAAGCATGAATCTTTTACCAGGAGCTTTTGGAGAAAATATAACGATTAAAGGACTCGTTGAAAATGACGTTAATATTGGCGATATTTTTCAGTGGGGAGAGGCTCAAGTACAAGTATCACAGCCTCGAAAGCCTTGCCATAAACTTGCAAAGCAACTTAATGTACCAAGTATGCCTAAAAGAGTAATAGAACGAGGATACACAGGATTTTATTTAAGAGTGTTGAAAGAAGGGCATGTTTCTAGAGAAACGCCTCTTCAATTTATAACGAGATCCACGGAAGTTTCAATCGCCTATATAAATCAGCTTTATTATCAAAAAAAAGCAGATAATGAATTAATAAAAAGTACTGCTGCTGTTCCGGAATTAGCAACTTCTTGGAAAGAAATGCTGTTGAAAAAAGTGAAATAAAAAAGAAGCTTAGTTATCGATTTTAGTCATGTTGATTAAGCTTCTTTCGTTTAATGTTATTAGATAAAGGGATTTTTTATTATTTTCATGAATCTTACATAATAAGACTGAGACAAAAGTTTTAATTGCAACCCGTTTTATAAAAGGTTGATGTTATTATTTAAACTGAGTGGTACTCAAATACGCTACAAATGGACGTATTCAAGGGGCAACGCTTCATTTTATCCTTCTCAGACAGAATCTGTACTACTGGATCAGCTTTCCCCCATTGGATTGTCCTATTTTACTTCTTCAAGCTTTCATTAACGTTTAGAAAACATTCTAATTAAAAGAACTTTATTTCTATTTGACTAATGGGAGGAGAAATAATGCCAATTTATAATAAATTAGTCCGAGATAGGATTCCTGAAATTATTAAAATGAATGGACAACCTGTGTCTTACCGACGAATAGTCGGAGAAGAGTTTTTAAAGGAGGCGAAAAGGAAATTAGAAGAAGAAATGAAAGAGTATTTAGAGGCGCAGAATTCAGAACAAGCGATTGAAGAACTTGCTGACCTCCTTGAGATTATTTATTGCCTTGCCGAAAGACACGGTCACTCTAAAGCTGAATTGGAGATAATAAGAGAGTATAAATCTGATCGAAGAGGGGCATTTCTTGAAGGATGGTTTTTAGAGAAGGTAGGCGAAAGTGATTAAAAGTAGGAGCTCAATCAATGCTCCTACTAGAAAATTAATATGGTGATGTGTTTAAAAAATATTTCTGACCCAATCGATACTATAAACGCTGGCTATTGTGATAAAGAGCGTCCAAACGAGCAAGCTTCCACCCATCCAAACAGTGATCTTATTTTTATCGATCTTTAACGAAAGTGCAATGATTGCGGCTAAATGGATTCCAGTAAGAAGCGGTCCTAAGATAGCTAAACCAGGTAACCCGTATTTTCTGAAGACATTCATTGCACGATTATTTTTAGAAGATTGTTTTTCTTTATTTTTTAAAGTTTTCTTTTCCCTATTGGAGGACCAGTTTTTATAAATGCCAGTCTTCTGCAACTTATGAAGAGAATAAACGATTAATAAAATGGGTAAAAAGTTTCCAATGAAAGAAAAAACTCCTACAAAAAATGGATTCAAACCCATCCCGACACCAATCGGAATAACGACTAATATTTCTAACCATGGCGTAGCAGCCATTATAAAAATTAAAGAATACTGCCAGAGAATTTCAAACATGTTAAACCACCTTCTTGGAAATGCTATTCCAGAATATTTGCCAAGCAGCTTCCTTTTTTCTCAATCCTGTAGATCGAGTGTAAGAAAATAATTGAAAAGTGATGCCATCTAACAAACAATAAAAACTATCTAACAAATCTTGTATAGGAACTTGTTTAATTAAATTCAACCGAATAGCATTTTGAAAAACAGGTATGAAAAGATCATCAGAATCCTTTTCAAACTGTGAAAATTGCTCATTAATCTTCTCCTTCAAATTCTTTGGGGGGAAAAGTAAGAAGTGAATGTAAAATATGCCTGACTTCTCAGAGCTTAAGTAGGTTGTAATATTATCCACTACTAATTTCAATAAAATATCAGGAGTCTTATTCGAATTATTGTCTATCAGATTTTTGATTTCTTTCAAGTATTCTTTGTAAACAAATTGTACGACAGCTAAAAAAAGGTCTTCCTTGCTTTTAAAATGATTATATATCGATGGTTTTTTTATACCAACTTCAGATGCAACAGTGGAAAGACTTGTTCCTTCGTAGCCCTTGTCAGCAAATGTTTTTAATGCTGCATGAAGAATTTCTTCAGATGTTTTCACTAGTAGACCTCCTTAAGGTGAAGAAACTAACGACCGTTAGTTCATAAAGGATTATATCATAAAGTTCTGTGTTAACACAATGAGCGATGTGATACGTGAGCCAACGAGACTTTAAAAGATAAAAGTAAAATGAACCGTTTCCTATCTGATGAGATTACTTCCATTATTTACGGGGTAGATATTTATCGAGTGAACCTTTAAATTATGTAAGTTAAAAGGAATTTAACCCTAAGTTCTGGCTCTTCAATGTTTTCATAATTATCCAAAAGGAGGAGACATGATGTTTGGCTGGGAAGATATACCAACTTTTATTATCGCATTTTTTGTAGTTTTACCTTTAGTAGCCTTCATTCACGAATCAGGACATTTTATACTAACTTATCTTTTTGGTGGTAAAATGAGATTTACAATAGGGCGAGGAAGAATTTTTTTCAAAAGAGGTGACTTTGAGATAAGAAGAATTTATTTCTTGGATGCCTGGACCCAACTCGAAAAATTGGATGTTGATAATCGGTGGAGCCATGCGATCATTTATGCTGGCGGATCCGCGTTTAATTTAATTACAGTTATATTAATAAATAGCTTGATTCATGCAGGAGTCTTACAGCCTGATTTGTTTTTTTATCAATTCGTCTACTTCTCCGTCTATTATATATTTTTTGCAATAATACCGGT
The DNA here is from genome assembly GCF_002886185.1 of Salipaludibacillus neizhouensis. Classification (GTDB taxonomy): domain Bacteria; phylum Bacillota; class Bacilli; order Bacillales; family Salisediminibacteriaceae; genus Salipaludibacillus; species Salipaludibacillus neizhouensis. The sequence continues at coordinate 2,890,932 of NZ_KZ614146.1, read as the reverse complement.
AAAGTTTGGAGAAGGGCATGCAACTGATGGGAAAGAGATATATGATGTGTTACGCTATGGTACGGAAAAAGGACCGATAGAGTAAGTTTTAATGCTTAGTTCTCTATAAGCTGGGGAATAGTGTATTATTAGATATAAAGGGGTGTTTTGTGGAATGAAGGATGCGATCAGTTCGCTCGTCCAGAAACAGAGAAACTATTTCTATTCCGGAGAGACTAAAAGTATCTCTTTTCGAAAAAATCAATTAACTGCTTTGAAAGAAGCTATCCGCAATTATGAATCAGATATTCTGGAGGCACTGAAAAAAGATTTAAATAAAGGGGAATACGAAGGTTTTTTAACCGAAATAGGTTTTTTATATAGTGAACTAAAAGATATGATCAAAAATGTTGATTATTGGGCAACTCCAAAGAAAGAGAAAACTCCGATTAGCAGTTTTGGTGGTAAAAGCTTTGTCTATAAAGAGCCTTATGGCGTAACGCTGATTATTGCACCTTGGAATTATCCATTTCAACTGGCAATAGCACCGTTAATTGGGGCAATTGGCGCGGGTAACACCGCTATTATTAAACCGTCAGAATTAACGCCTAATACAAGTGTTGTTATTCGTGAACTAATTGCGACTACTTTTCCTGAAAAGTATATTGCTGTAGTCGAAGGGGATGTGGAAACTTCGAAAGTCCTTTTAGATGAGGACGTAGATTATATATTTTTCACGGGCAGTACAGAAGTCGGAAAAAAAGTGATGGAAGCAGCCTCAAAACATTTAACTCCGGTTACACTTGAATTGGGAGGTAAAAGTCCTGCCATAATTATGGATGATGCTAATCTTAAATTGGCTGCGAAGAGAATTGTATGGGGAAAGTTTTTAAATGCCGGCCAAACTTGTGTCGCCCCGGATTATATTCTCATTCATGAAAAAAAGCGAAGGAAATTTCTTAAACTACTAACGTACTATACGAAAAAGTGGTTTGGTAATGAAGCATTAAAGAAGAGAGATTACCCTAAGATCATTAATGAAAAACACGTTGAACGTCTAATTAATTTAATTGATGAAGAAAAAGTTTTCTACGGTGGAGGATTTGCACAAGAACAACGATTCATCGAACCAACAATTATGATGGATGTGACAATGGATGATCCAGTTATGGCAGAGGAAATCTTTGGCCCGATCCTTCCAATAGTAACTTTTGAACATCCCTTTGAAATCGTTGATATCGTAAGAAAACGTCCAAATCCTTTAGCTTTGTATCTATTTACAGAGAGCAAAGATCATGAGCAGTTCATCCTTAGTAACCTCTCATTCGGAGGAGGCTGTGTGAATGATACTGTTATGCACTTGTCAACGCCCTATTTACCCTTTGGCGGTGTCGGAGCTAGTGGCATGGGCAGTTATCACGGGAAAAACAGTTTCGATACCTTTACACATGAAAAGAGCATCTTAAAACAAACTACTAGCTTTGATTTACCAATTCGTTATAGTCAAACGAAAACCTCTCTGAGTACATTAAGAAAAATGTGGGAGTAAAACAAAAGGTGTGCCGACGTGGCACACCTTTTGTTTGTTTACTTCAAACAGAGGTGCTCGAATCACAATGTATTTGATAAAAGAAGGCTATGCTGTTTTTCTTAGAAAAAATCATAGATAAAAGGTTTTAAAGTGGGGAGTGCCGACTCCAAAACTTTAATAGATTGTTGATCTCCTTGAATGAATTCTTCTTCTACTAAGGTTTGCGGAGTTTGTGTACAGAATAGAATAGCTGTTAAATGTTGTACAGTTAAATGAATTCCTTTCTTAGGAGAATGTGAACATGTCGCACCTGAACCTGAATTCGATGTATCATCACCAAAGAATTTTACCTCATTATCAATGTTATCATCGGTGGATTTCGACAAAATATAAATGCCACTGTTCCAAGAACAAAATTCATCGGTTATATGTAATATCAAAGGTTTATCGTCACGATTAAATTCGAACGGATAGAGTGATAAAAAAGCCTTTACGTCTACGATTCTTGCCATAAAGTAAGACGAAACTTCCCGTTTAACCTGCGGATCAGTTAAAAGAAAAGGAAGACGATCGTGGGCGACTGTTTTAATCACTGCCTTGTCAATCATGGAGTCGTGATTTGAGATAAAATGTAATAAAGCACGACGAGCATCAGGGGTTAACCAGATAATTTCATGAACGGTCATCGTTCTATTTTTCACTTCGTAAATTAGATAACCAGTTTTTTCATTTTGAGCGTTAAAGTAAGCACTAATTGTTCCCTTCTTTCTTTTAAAAACAGATTTTTTCCACCACTCACTGTCACGGACTATCGTTCCTGCATATTTCTTTGCCCAAGCTTGATAAACCTCATCAACGATTAATGGATCATCTTTTGTCAGTCTTCGGATCGTTCCTTCATATGTCTCCCGTTTAGGAAGTTGGTGCTTTTCTAAAGTTAATATTTCTGTATCAGCAAAAAGCTCCCAACCAAACTTTCTATAAAAGGGAATGGAAAATGGATAGAGAAATGAAAGTACTTGACCTTGTTCTCTCATTTCATTTAAGGAGTGGCTTAATAACTTCTTTACATACCCGCCTCGCCGATGCTCTGGCCATGTGACAACACCAGAAACTCCACCCATAGGGACAACTTTTCCGTTGAAGTAGACGTGAAGCGGAAGGACTGTAGCTTTAGAGACAATTTCATTTTCCATTTCTATAACCCAGGTTTGTTCCGGTTGATCATCCTCTAATTGCTGCAACCGTTCTTTTTCGTTCAATTCAAATTGAAAAGCAAACTCTGACATTTGGAGACTAGTTTGTGTCTCAGACGCTTTTAATCTTCTAATTAACATGGCTACCTCCTTTAGTACTCTCTTTGCTGCTTAAGTATAAATTCAACTTCAAATAGAAAAATCCCTTTTAAAAAAGGGAGAAAATATTCTCTGAAAGACTCATATAAGAAGTATCAAAACAATAGAATCAATAACGGTTTCCAGAAAACTTAATCTAATGTGTAATAGAGAAAGTATCTTCTTTAGACAAAGTTGGAATGGATACTTTTTCGATGTTCTCAACTTTAGCAGGGAATTTGAATTCAGAGAGGCTTTCAATGAATGAATGAATTTTACTGCTTTCTCCTTGAACTTCTAATTCAACTGTTCCATCCAATTTGTTCTTAACCCAGCCTGTTAAGTGACGTTCCGTAGCTTTCATTTGTGCTGTGTATCGAAAGCCAACTCCTTGAACGGTACCTTTAACTTGTACATGATATCTTTCCATGATAAATTCCTCCTAACAAAATTCTCATTTATTTACTTATTCCCTTGTAGTACGATTTTACACGTTGGTTTTAACTACTTAGGCTTAGCAAGAATCAGTCTGGGTTTAACAAAAAGAAAACTCTGCTGCTTTTAAAAAATTTACTTCCGTGAATGAATTACAACAACCCCTTACCCAAAAGCGATATGTGGGTATTCAGCTGATCCTGCGGTTACTCATCGGAATTTATTTAAATAGGACAAGGATCTCTATTCTTTGGTATAATCATAACGGTTTAAGTCGGAGAAGAATGGATGATTTTGATGATAAGAACGATTATTTGGTTTATTTATTTTTTCGTGCACTTACTTGCTATATCCCCTGGGTTGTTAAAAGCTAAGAGATTGAAAAAGCAGGGGAAGGATGAAGAATTAGACGAATTTGTTCATATAACAGCTAGGAACTGGGCAAGACGTCTGGTGAAACTTGCTGGAGGCAATATTATAGTAGAAGGTAAAGGAAATATTCCTGAAAATGAACCTGTATTGATAGTTAGCAATCATCAAGGTAATTTTGATATTCCCATTTTATTAGGATGGCTTGATATGAAAATAGGATTTATATCGAAAATTGAAGTCAAGAAAATTCCACTGATTAGTACATGGATGGAGTATTTAGGATGCATATTTATAGATAGGGAAAATCCTAGGAATGCAGTTAAAATGATTATTACTGGGGCTGAATCAATAAAAAATGGACAAAATCTTGTGATTTTCCCAGAGGGCACTAGAAGCAAGGGAGGCCCTGTGGCGGAGTTTAAAAAAGGAAGCTTTAAGCTTGCTCAGAAGTCTAATGCTGCAATTTTACCAGTTACGATTGATGGATCTTATAATATGATGGAAGCTAACGGAAAAATAATAACCCCAGCAACTGTTAAGGTGACTATTCATGAACCTGTCCGTATTCACCAGAATAATCCTACGATCGATGGTCAAGAACTAGCGGACATAACAAGAGGAGTTATTGTGAAAAATCAAGACGTTCAGTCTAAAAAACAATAATAAAATACTTTCTTTCCTTGCAAAATATATTAGTAACGCAATCACTAATTATGTATAATAGTAAATATGAATGAGTGTTCAATCATTAAAGGGGAGTGTTAAAAATGAATGTTAGAGAGACATTTGAAGGACTAACTGTAAAAATGAGTGAGGACCCTAGTCACATAGAAGGTCTCAAGTATGTGTATCAATTTAATTTAACTGGTGAAGAAGAAGGAATATATCAATTAAAGATAGATAATAATCAAGCTTTCTATCATGAGGGAGAAGAGTGGGAGCCGAGACTGACTTTGGAAATGACGGATATTAATTTCGTTAAGCTCGCTAACGATGATTTAAATCCTACGATTGCTTATATGAGTGGTAAGTTAAAAGTGCATGGAGATTTAGGTCATGCATTGAAGTTACAGGCATTACTTAAAAAATACCAATAATAATAATAAAATGTTAAAAGCTGATTTACCATTTCTTTCAGGGGAAATCAGCTTTATGATTTTCATATCTAATTTCTAGACTGATTGATTCATTTCTTCCTTTTGATAATTTAAGTCGTGTTTCTTATCCATTTTTTCTTCAATCTGACTCAGAGCTTTTTGATCTTCGATAATTATTTTTTTATTTTCTTTTACTAGTTCTTCAAAATTTTTAAAACGCTTTCTCATAATGGTTCCTCCTAATATCTAAATATTCTATATATTCTTAATTATAATACCCTATTTTTAATATTATATGTGCAACCTGTTACAATTTGGTGAACTTTTCGTGAAAAGTGTCGAAAATTGTAGGGAAATAGAAATTTTCTCTGTGGAAGTGTAAATAATAGGAAAAAATGTACTCGTATGGAGGAAAAATTGAGGGAGGCCTTTCGATGAAAACATCAGTAAAGAAGAGTGCGCAGGAAATATATCCAATAAGTTTGCCTACACCGTTCCTAGTCGGTCCTGTAAATACATATTTAATAAAAGGGGAAGCTCTTACTTTGGTTGATACCGGACCATTTACGAAGGAAACAGAGACTAAACTAGAGTATGAGTTAGGAGTACTAGGTTTTTCTATGAAAGACATAGAACTGGTGATATTAACTCATCATCATCCTGATCATATTGGTCTTGTTCACAAATTTATGCCTTATGCAAAGATAGCAGGACATCCAAAGCTTAAACCATGGCTTAAAAAGGATAAGGATTTTCTTGAAAGAACGATGGAGTTTTATACTGAAATGTATTTCAGTCATGGAGTTCCGGAGAAATGGATAAAAAAGATGCGGCAGAAGAATGAGCAATTTATGACTTTTACTGAAAAAGCGGAATTATCAACAGAATTAACAGAAGGAAGCCAGATTGAAGGACTAAGCGGTTGGACCGTTATGGAAACACCTGGACATGCACAATCGCATATTTCCCTTTTTAGAGAAAAAGATGGCACGATGATTGCAGGAGATCATGTCATTGAACATATTTCTTCGAATGCCATTATTGAAGCACCTTATCAACATGGTGAGGAACGCCCAAAAACATTGTTGCAATATAGGGATTCTTTAAAAAGGTGTTTGACTAGTAACTATATTTATTCAGGGCATGGGAAAACCATTGAAAACCCAAAAGAACTTATCCAAAAGAGGTTAGATGATCAACTAGGGAAAGCATTTTCTTTTAAGAGGAAAATGGGAAAAGGTCCTATACAAGTCTTTGATTTATGTAAAGAAGTTTATCCACAACTTTATCAAAAACAAACTTCCCTAACTTTTTCTGAGACATTAGGTCATTTAGATTTGCTGGAGGAGAAAAGTGAAGTTGGTTGGGAGAAGGTTGACGGAAAAATTCTATATCAAGTTAAGTAAGTGTAAAAGCGAATAAATACTCTTATTTTCGACTTTTTTATAATTTAATTGTTTCACTTTTCATTTTATTGGTAAAATAGATATAGAGACACAGAATCAATTATTGAAAAGGGAGGAACGGAACTATGAGTGAACAATCAAAAAAGTGGGTAATTGGGGGATCAATAATTGGAGTCCTAAGTGGAGCTATTATTATCGCTTCCAATGATAAGACTAGAAATGGTGTTACTAGTTTCGTTAGCTCAACAACACTTCAAACGAAGCATTGGATTACTGTAATCAATGAAAACCGTGACACAGTAGTAGATCAGCTTCGTGCCTCTAGTGAAAAAGTATCGAAAGTAGTAGAGGCGGCATCAGAAGATATTCAGACCATTGTGGATAGTTCACAAAATTTGAAATCACATGCATATGATTTATTAAACGCAATTATAGACTCTAAAGATGAATTAATAGAGTTAAAAGAGAAACTCCAAACAGTTGAAAGTCTACCAGAGGCTGAAGGAAATGTTTATAAATTGCATCAGTAATTTAGAAAATAGAGGAGAGCATGTCTTAACTATGACATGCTCTCCTTTTTTTAAAAAAAGATAAGAGTGGTTTTCTTCGAACGGAGTTAGGTGATCAAATCCGCACTAGGCTTTCGTCGAGACGACTCGAAACTAAGATTTTTTCGAATTAACACTGAACGAAAGCGAAATTTTTTATAAATTGAAGTTTTAAAGAAATTATATTTGGAAAAAGGACACTAAGAGATTCAATAAGGAGGAATGTTCAATTATGGCATTAACAAGTGAACTTCAATCTTTAAAAGACTTTCAATGTGAAAAAGGCAAATGTGTTTTGAGTGTTTATTTAAATACCGATCCTGCGCATCCCGATCAGCAAAAAGGGGAATGGAAAATTCGTTTGAAAAATGGATTAAAGCGTTTAGATGAATATCTTGAAGCTTCAGGAGATAAAGAAGAACATAAAAGCTATAAAAAGTTAAAGAAAAAGGTTAATGATGAGATTTTAGGAAATCGCATGGATTTGCAAAAAAGTGTTGTAATCTTTGCTTCAGACCAAGATGATTTATGGTCAGTTCATTACTTGCAGGTACCTGTTGAAACAAGCTTCCATTGGGAGTCGCAACCAGAACTTAGTCAATTAGATGGCTTGCAGCAAGAATATCCTCTTGCTGGGGTTATTCTACCTAATTTGGATGAAGTTAAAGTCATCGAAACTTCTCTAGGGGAAGTTCATGATGAGAAAATATATGAATTTGATTCTGGTAAAGAAGAGTGGAGGGTCAAGGAAGGTTTAGCTTCTAGTGACCGGACAGCTTCTGGTGCTACACATGTTGATGACTTTAATCAGCGGTATAGAGAGAATCTTAGCCGATTTTATAAAAAAATGGCAGGAAATGTAGAGCAGCTTAAAAAGGAGAAAAATTGGAGTGGACTATATTTGGTCGGCGAAACGGAAATGATACGTTCCTTTGCAACGAACTTGCGCACAAAACCTTCCGGAACTGTCAATAAAAACTTGAACAATTCACAGTCTTCAAAAGTACTGAATGAAGTTTTTAAATAAGCTTGTTTTTTTACAAGGATTTATAAGTTGACAGCTAACTTTAGCCGCCACAAGCGTAAAGGGAAGCCAGGCTTCCTTCGAGTAGCACCTACACGCTATTGAGAGGTGCTACTCGGGGGTTGCGAAAGAACAGGCTGTATTTTAATAAAAGACGGCTCTGCCGTTTTTCTTCAATTAAAATGCTCCTGATCCACCACCGCCGCCGCCAACTCCGCCACCGCCTCCTGCACTAAACCCTCCTGATGAGGAAGAGGAATCAGCAGAGACAACACCTGTTGTTCTGTCTGTTTTTCGAAAACTGGAAGAAGCTAGAGCACTAATAAGAATGATTGATGATACGTCTAAATTTGCAAAGCTGTTATCAGTCTGATTAGAAGTTGACATGTTAGCGTTCGAAAATGCTAGAATTAACTCTTTATTTTTCTTAGTCATAACTTCGTTGTTTGTACCTAAACCATAGAGAAAAACTTTCATTTGGTCATCTTTGGTCCAGGTATGTTTCCTCACTTCATCTACTTTGTCAAAGTAAGAATTTAATTGGCTCCATTCCAGAGATATCTTTGCACCTTTGTAAGTCTTTGGGTTGTAAAGTATTGAAAAAAGCACTGTAGAAACGAATAAAAACAAGGTCAATAAGAAACTTAAAACCAGATCATGAAATGGGAATAATAGTAGAAATGGAGCAAGCACGAGACTCGCTATACCTATTGACCATCTTAATCTAGTTCTTTTTTTATATAAGTAGTGCTCTTTAAGTTCATTTCTCAGCTCTTTTACCCATTTAGAATGGTGAGCTTTGTATTTCGAGAAATTGCTCTTTTTATCTGCATATGTTTTTAACATTTCAAAGTCAAATATGTTTTCCTGACCAATTTCATCAAATAACCAAACGATAAGGACTTTTTCATGACTAAGTAAATTTGTTCGGTCAATGATTTTAAACTTTTCGTCGGGTAAAAGCGTGACATTCCCTTTTCGGACTAAATCAAGCAAGGCAGCAGTTAGTACCTCAGATGGGGGTTGCTGATGTTGATACTTAGTAAACAGAATCGTTGCAGGTAAGCTCATAATAAGCGAAGGTACACCCCCCGTTGGCATATCTTTTTTAATATGATTCATTTTCCGTTGTCTCTGAAAAAAGGTTAGGAGGACTATGAAACCTAGAATAATCGCGAAAACCGGTAGTAAAATTGCTGATAATGAGGCTAAGTTATCCCGCCTTTCATCAAAGGCTATGGCCTTATCTTTAAGAGTCTGTTGATCTTGTAAAATAATTTCCCTCAATGGAGTGTCTTCCTTGAGTGAAGTGGCCGGAAAAAGTTCAGAGTCAAAGGCAACTCGAATATCGCCTTTAGATCCACTAGGCACCTCACCGAATGAAAAAGTTACAGAACCGTCATCATGTATGTTTTCCGTTTCAAAAGCTTCATCGTCACCAAATGCAATGACCTCAGCTGGCAAAGTCTCGGCGGGTGGAAAAACATTAATAGTTAAATCGCCATAGTCAGACTCGTTACTATCATCGAAGAAAGGCCAGTAAAATTGACCGAGATCAGAATACCGTTCCACCCCATCGATAATTTCATAGGTGAGGTTAATGGTTATCGTCTCATCCTCACCTGCACGATGAATGCGTAACTCGTTTTCGTCTTGCTCAATCTCAAGAGGTTGATCTGAATCAAACGCCTCGACGTTTAGAATATCTGTACCTCTTTTTGGAATCAGTTCTCTAATAATTCCGTTGAATTCTCCTTCAAAACGGTAGGTATGAGATTCTTCTACAAAGACATTTCCGTTTTCTTGGAGGTGAGCATTAATTTCGAGCTCAGGAATCGTATAATCTTCTGCTGAAATAGTCATAGGGACAACCAGTATCATAAGAATGATTGTTAGTACAAAGGTCCAAATTTTCATCTGTTTTCATCTCCCTTATTAAATGAATACGGATGTAACAAAAAAATGTTTCAAAAAGAAAGATTTTAAGCGAAATTTGAAGTTGAAGACCCTTGTTTTTTCAATTGGACTTGAAAGATTATGCCAGCGATAAACATGAAAGCGAGCATGGCACTGATTGAATAATAGATGGCACCTTCGCCGATGATTTCAATCAAGAATCCTCCAACCAATGGACCTGTCATACTTCCCAGCGCAAATAAAACAGCGGTCATTACATTTCCTGTTGGGAGTAGATTTGCAGGAACTAAATCTGCTAAATAAGCGATTCCTAAAGAGAACATGGACCCTAATAACATGCCGGAAATAATGAATAGGCCTAAAAGAAAAGCAGGATTTTGTTCTGCAAATGACATACTAAAGAATGCAATGAATCCAAATGCGGGTAGAAATAGTAGTATTTTACTTCGTCCTATTTTGTCACTTAAGATACCTAAAGGCAGTTGGGTTATCAAGCTTCCGAAAACAAAGCTTGGCAGTAATAATAACGTGACAAATTGAATATCAATCCCCATACGTAGAGCGTAAACTGGGTAGTTTCCATGTAAAGATGCTTCTAAAAATCCGTAGCAAAACCCTGGTAACAAAGCAAACCAAGCTAGCTTTAAGACTTGTTTATATCTCGCGAATGTATTTAGTTGAGATGCAGTTTCGAAGTCGCTTGAAGGCCATTCATTTTTCAAGAAAAGCATAAAGATCCACGCTATAAGGCTAGCAACTGATGCGATAACAAAAGGCAAATAGTCGTTTATTTCCAGAAGTTTGGTCATCATTGGACCTAAACCAAATCCCATGCCAAAAGCTAATCCATAGAGAGATAATTGTTTACCACGTTTTTCAGGAGAGCTTGTAGTGCTAATCCAAATTTGTGTGGAGAAATGAATTAGGTTATCGGAAATTCCAACGACCATTCTTAGAGCAAACCAAACCCAAAATGCTTGCCATATTGGAAAGAGCATTAATGAGATTGCAACGATAATTAATCCTGTAATAATCACGGGTTTATAGCCATGCTTACGAACTGGTTTTTCAATAAAAGGAGATATAAGAATAATTCCTATATATAAGGCCGCAGCATTGAAACCATTTGCTGAGGAGGAAACTCCGGAACCTTCCAGCATTACTGCTAAAACAGGTAAAAGCATGCCTTGTGAAAATCCTGCAATAAGGACCATTCCTATCAGTACCCAATACCGGTACGTGGGGTTATTAGCTGGTTGTTCTTCTGAGAGTTGGTTTGTCATGATGTTGTCCCCCTTTGTTACATAGTTAATATTTGAAAAAGTTACTTGTTACCCAAATTACATTTTAGTCTCTTTTTGTTAGATAAGAAAGTATAAAATGACAGCTATCTTTACGCCACAAGTATCAAGGGAAGTTCGCCCTTGATACTTAAATGATGGTGGCTTTAGAGATCACGCTGTATATAATAAAAGACGCTTTGCGTTTTACTTATTAAGTGCGAAAGTATTAGATTGTCTTTTAACGAAAGTCTAAGAACGCCGAATACTTTTTAGGTGACGAACTGTTAGAATGAAAGTAAACTTAGAATTAGAGAATAGAAATAAGAAAGGGAGTATAACAATGAAATTTAATTATGCCGATGAGGCTTTTGAGACAGAATTTGAATTTGGAAAACTGACGATTTCAGGGGATGAAGAAAAGGGATTTAGACCATTTCAACTTATGGTAAGTTCCATCGCAGTTTGTGGGGGATCGGTCTTAAGAAAAGTTTTAGTAAAACAACGAATGGAAGTTTCAGGTTTACAGATTGAAGCAGAAGTGACGAGAGATCCGGAAAGAGCAAATCGATTAACTGAAATCAGGCTTCATTATATCATTGAAGGGGAACAGTTAGTGGAGAGTAAAGTGGCGAAAGCTGTTGAATTGGCTAGTAAAAACTGTCCGATGGCTCAGACAGTTATCGATTGTGTCAATATTGAAGAAACGTTTGAAATTAGAAAGAATTAGGAAGGTTGTTTAACTCCCTTCTTTTTCTAAGGAGCAATACCTAGGGGGGAGACGATGAAAAGTAACACGCAGCATGATTTTACTGAAGGAAATATTATGAAGAAAATGATTGTTTTTTCTTCACCAATTTTCTTAACGAATATTCTTCAAACATCTTATCAAGTGATTGATACTTTATGGGTGGGGAACTTATTAGGAGCTAATGCCTTAGGTGCAATTTCGATATCGGGCACGGTAATATTTACTATCTTATCTTTTATTATAGGAATCAATACCGCCGCATTGACCGTGTTGTCGCAATTTAGAGGAGCAAATGATAATAAAGGGTTGAAGAATTCTCTAAACGCATTTGTGGTGACACTTGGATCACTGACGTTTATAGTTGGTATCATAGGATACTTTGTTTCCGGCCATATTTTGCAATGGATGGGAACTCCGGATAGTATTCTTCCTCTAGCCACGTTATATTTAAAAATTAACTTTATAGGAATTCTTTTTTTGTTTGGTTATAATTTTATTGCGACAGTACTGAGAGCATTAGGTGACAGTAAAACGCCGGTAAGGTTTGTTTTACTGGCTGTCATACTAAATACGATTCTAGATCCTATCTTCATCAGTGTTCTGGATATGGGCATTGCCGGAGCTGCCTATGCCACAGTATTTTCTCAAGGTACCGCATTTTTGTATGGACTACTCTATTCCATTTATAAAGCAAGTGTCCCGTTTAGTATACCTTTTCTACCCCGATTAAAAGAACTAAAACATATATTTAAGCTAGGCCTTCCTTCTGGTCTTTCCATGATGGTTATCTCAGGTGGAGTACTGGCAATTATGACAGTGGTAACAAGTTTTGGTGAAGAAGTAGTTGCAGGATTTGGCGCTGCACAACGATTGGATAGTTTAATTATGTTGCCTGCGTTAACTTTAGGATCGGCGATTAATAGTATGGCGGGACAAAATATAGGAGCAGAAAAGTGGGACCGTGTAGGGAAAATTGCCAAAAGTGGTCTTATCTTAATCGCATCTGTTTCTGTAATTATTAGCGCACTTGTGTTTTTTTCAGCAGAATATGCGGTATCATTGTTTGTAAAGGATCCGGAGACGGTAGAATTTGGCACGACATATGTAAAAACAGTAGCTTTCTTTTATCCTTTCTTAGGTATTAATTTTGTTCTAAATGGCGTAGTGAGAGCTGCAGGCGCAATGTTTCAAGTCTTTGTTTTAAATGTACTTTCTTTTTGGGTATTGCGCTATCCATTAACGTACTTTTTCTCTCAATGGTATGGGGAAAGAGGTATTGGTATCGGAATGGCCTCTAGTCTTGTAGTTAGTAGCCTATTAGCATTAGGATACTATCGATGGGGGCGGTGGAGAGAAATTAAAGTAATAGAGGCTGAGAATAAAAAATGAAAAATGAAAAATAAAAAAACAAAGCTAGTCGAGCAGTTTATCTGTTATTATTATGGTCTCTTGTTTAATATGAATAAATATCGATAAGTAAAGTACCCATCAAATTTTGATATAAATGTGGAAGAAGGTCGAAAAAGAGCTATTAGTGACGAATAGTTCTTAATGGGGTACGTTGAATCACCTGGAGGTATATAAAATGGCAGAAGAATACATGATTAACAAAACATACTACCGAACAATATTAGATGATGAAAGCTTGTCGCATCCTGTTAGATCATTAGGACACGCTTTTTTTAAAGAACAATCAGAAAAAGGCGGTAATTTGGCCTCTCTTCGTTTTGCACAGGGAGAAGTCTATTATTATCATAAGGATTTAGAGGCTGCGATACAAAAATGGCAAAATGTTAATAATGAACTTGAGCATTGGGCTAAAAAAAATATAGGTGATGCTTATTATGAGTTGGGATGGCTCGGCGAAGCAGAAACGATGTACACATCGATTAAATCTAGTGATCCGGTGCTTACTGTAGAAGTGGCGTTGCAGCTCGTATCGTTAAACGAAGAATTAAACAACAAAGACCGTGTATATAAGTTTATTAGAACGGCAATGTCCACAGATCCCGACTATCCAAACGTTACAACGATTGCCCGAACGATATATGAGGGGAGACAAGACTGGGAAAATGCAGTAGATCTCGCAGCAGTAGAGGCAATGAGAACAGAAAACTTACATTGGTTTGAAACACTAATTGGCTATGTGAATAAAGGACACACTTCTTTGTTTGCACCAACTTATTTTGAGCATGTGCTTGTAAAACTTTATGAATTAGATGAATCCATGTTTTCTCAGTTAACAAAATCATTGTGGCATCAATATCAAGAAAGTCTTGCTTATTTATCGTGGATGGAATTGATTAATCGAATTTTTGCAAGTCTTGAGACTATTCAGATGACTGATAAACGAATCGTTCTCGACCTTCATCATGAGAGTTATTTAGAACTTATGAAGGGGAATTACCTAGTGAAAGAGCTGCGTCCAGTTCTTTCAGGGTTGCTTGTAAATTGGTTGAACATATCTCCTGAAAATGCGAAGTTGTTTCCTGCTACGGCAATGTTAGCTTGGAATGATATATTTCCGTCAACGATCGAACAATCATTGCTACAGAAAGCAGAAGATATTGTTCAACGTTTGAAAACAGATGTGTCATTGGACGATGTTCATGAGTTACTGCAATCTCTTCTTAATTGGGCGGAGACAAATCAAATTAATATCGGATTTAAAAAAGAGTGGCTTATTTCCCAAATGACTGAGCGAGACAAGAAGCATCTTTTCATTACTGGAGCTAGTAGAAGAGGAAAATCATCAGTGATGAATGCGATCTTAGATGAAACGTTGTTTGGCGAAGAAGCATTTACTTTATTTGTTCATTCAAGTAATGACGATCAAGCTGAAATGATTGAAATCACAGAAGAAGGTTCACAAGTGGTCGATGATATTACAACATTAACTGAAAACACACTAGTTGATCTAAAGTGGCCATCTCGTCATTTAAAGGAGCTAGGCTGCTCGCTTGTTAGCTCACCAGACTTTTCACAGTATGTGACGCAAGAAAACGACAGATTTGAATATTCAAATGTTGTCGATGGTATTTTATATATCATTGATGGTGAACGCCCGATGATGGACAAAGCAATCCTCGAAGCAGAAACAATTGCCAGCAAAGTGAAACACGTACCTGTTCATTTTGTACTGAATAACGTGGAAAGTGTTGATGAAGAAGAATTAAAGCAGGTTTTAAAAGGGTCTTTTCCAGACGCACAGTTTTATTCCTACTCTTCTCATCGCAGTTCAGATAGCCTGGTTGATTTTATTAACGTTCACTTTACGTTCAAATCTAATACAACTAAACAAATATCAAGAGCTAAGCTTTTATATTTTATCAGGGAATCACTGACGCATTTATTGGACCAACGCGTTTCCAGAGTGAAAGCATTAGAATCAAATATTGCGTTTCAGGAAGAGATGAAAGAAAGCTTTCTCGAACTTGAACGTGAGCTTGTAGAGATGCGAGAAGAAAAGAGTAACATCATTACATCTACTTACAGACTTGAAAAGGAAGAATTAAAGAGCAAAATTTGGAGAGAAATACCAGTTTTACTAAGTGAAAGTGCTTCGGAAATCTCTGAAGATAGTGATTACACAACATTACATGATGATATCGATGTATTTATGAATAATAAAATTCAAGATTACATTGAAATAAATGTTATCCCCCAGTTCCAGGCTTCACTGCAGAAGTGGATGGAGGATACTCATGAGGAAATGAAAGAAACAGAGGATTTTCTTATAAGTAAGAATGAATGGTTTAATGACAAGTATAAAGAAAAGAAAGTTAATCTAGCTTGTGACTTCGTAATATTTAAAGACTGGAAACGGGATATTAACAGGATGACAAACCGTATGGAAATAGACGAGGTCAAGTTTATGAACCAATTAAAACCTACTCAGTTCCTTTTGAAAAGTGCTGGAAAGCTTTTTGGTAACCTGCAAACCAATAATCAATTGTTGTTCAAACAATATCAAAAGTTTATTGAAAATGGTAATTTTGAAGATGTAACTGGAACTATTATTAATAAAATTTTTCTTGAATTTGATCTGTTCGAAAAGGCTTTGAAATCGGACCTGAAAATGTCGTTTCAAGAATCTGTTGATAAGGTCATTGATCATAAGGAAGAAGCTGACTTCGAGATAAACAAAGCGAATGAGAAACTTGAAGAAATGCGTAAAAGTCCGGAATATTTTCACGACCCGTTACGGATATTCGAAGTAAGATTGCTTCAATATGAAATGATGAGTGAATAAAAAGTAATTAAATAGAACTATTTATATCCCCGCAGACTTTTGCGGGGATATTTTTTAACTTTTTTAGCAAAACTAGGAGAAAAGAGAAACTACCTGAACATCGACGTTAGTAACGATTTTAAAGTGCAATCTGGACGTGAAAATGAATAGGAGGAATAACGTATGAAGAAGTGGATCTGTCAGCTACTTTTAGTATTTTACTGTTTAGCCATAGCTTTCCCAGCCCTCGTATTAGCAGAGGAAGCGGAGAATGAAGACAATCCTAACAAAATACCTGAATCTGCCTTGGAAATCTCAAAAGAAAATACTTACCCTAACTCTGCCGTAGACTTACCAAATCTTCAACCGAGTACATTAGCAAAAAATCTGCTCGAATCATCCGAAGTAGACATTGATAATCCTGAGCTAATTAAAATGATGAATGAGTCAACGGTGAAAGGTTCCAAGTTAGCTATTGGAATGAATGTATCTATTTATTTAGGTCACTGGCCGTTATCTTATAAATCAGAAGAAACGAACCTTAATTGGAATTATGAAAAAATAAATACGAACATGGTAGATAATCGCGGTGGGGAACAGCAGAAAAACATTCAGTACAGTCAAGAGCAGCAAAAAAGAATTACAGGAGGATTAACTTCAGAAGTTCCCGATATTGACATGGTAAAAAACATGCTCTTAATAAAAGCAGCGGAAAACACAAAACTTCCTTTAAGTTATTCGACTACTATTGGATTTGGTACGCAAGCGGATCGTCAATTTCAAGTATCAGCTAAAACCCTTGGTTATTTATCTGCTTACGCATCGGCAGTGAATGAAAAAGGTGTCGTAACATACGGAGAAGTATACTTACGTTTGAAAGGTGATGACTCGTGGTTAGAGGTGAAAAATGTGACACGGCAAAGGATAGGAGCCACCATCCCTGTGCAAGATTACGTTAATTTCAAGATGGAAACGACGAAAGAACCAAGGTAACCCCACTGCATAAAACAGTGAGGTCATAGAATAACGTATTACTACAATTTCAAGTACAAGTTGTAATAAGAAGTTAATAATTTATCGTCTAATCCTTCATAAGATTCAGTTTCATCTTGGATGGGATACATTTCGATAACTGTTACCTCGTTTTTAGTTAATGTTAGATCAAGTCTAATATTGTTATCTGAATTCTCTAATCGACCAGTGGTAATATAAGGTTTGGCACTGAGACACCCTCCATATAAAACTTTCCTTAGTATATAATTTTATCAATACACGAAGGAAATATCGTTGCTGAAATTAATTTTTAGGAAATTTTCAATCGAAAAGGATGCGGCGCCAAGTGCAGTTGAATATTGGTTTAGTTTGGAAAAAGATATATTCAAATCCTCTTGGTGATGAGGCAACGTTTTTTCTCGAATGACCTTCATCATAGAATCGATCAAATAGTTTTCAGCAATGGTCATTCGGTTTCCAATTATAATTTGCTCGGGGTTAAACGTATTAATAATATTGTTTAGCCCTAATCCCAAATAATATCCTATCTCATCAAAAGCTGGTTGGAGTTCCTCACCGGCATCGTGAACCAATTCTTCAACAGTAAAGTCTTCTACTTTGGATGGATATATTTTTGCGGCTCGTTTTAGTAATGCCTTTTCAGAAGCGTATAGTTCCCAGCAACCGGCACTTCCACAGGAGCACTTTTCTCCGTTTGGTTCAATTATCATATGACCCATTTCTCCAGTTAACCCATTCCTTCCACGGAACAGCTTATTATCAAGGATGAGTCCAACTCCAATCCCAATTCCCATGCTAAGATAAACAAGATTTTCGGATTGTTTTTGAGAACCAAAACATTTCTCTCCATATGCACCGGCGTTTGCTTCATTTTCTATAATGACTGGGATGTCGTATTTATTTTCAACATAAGATTTTAAATCTGTATTTTCCCACGTGAGGTTTGGAGTATATAAAATATCTCCCTCCAAATTGACAAGGGCAGGGACACCAATACCTATACCGGTTACACCATACCGACTTTGATTACTATAAGAAATAAAAGAATCTATTAAGACTTCAATTTTCTCCATTGTTTTTATATAATCATTTGTATTAAATTTGTCGGTTTTTTCCAAAACAATGTTCCCCTTTAAATCAACGAGAATACCTAGTATATAATTTACCCCAATATCAATTCCGATAGAAAAACCAGCTTTTTCATTGAATTGAAGCATAACCGGCCTTCTGCCACCACTTGATTTACCAGGACCTACTTGATAGCAAAAATCCTCAGAGATTAGTTCTTCAACAAGGCTTGAAACAGTTGCCTTAGTAAGCTTTAATTGCTGAGAAATGGTTGCACGTGAAATCGGTTCATGATTACGGATAGTTTGTAGAATAATAAATTTATTGTTTATCTTGATGGATTGTTGATAGCCTGACATTTTCGAGTCTCCTTTTAAACCTAATAGTATATTTATACCATAAAAATCACTTAGAATAAACTTAGTTTATTCGGTAGACAAACAAAGTTATTGTTGGTAAGATAATAATCAAACAACAACTATTTTAATTGGAGGAGATAGCATGTCCTATTTTAATAACATTGGTAAAATTAATTATGAAGGTCCTAAATCAACGAATCCTTATGCGTTTAAATTCTACAATCCAGAACAAAAAATAGGGAACCAAACGATGGAGGAATATCTACGTTTTGGTGTAGCGTACTGGCATACTTTTGCAATGGATGGTTCTGATCCTTTTGGAGCGGGCACGATGGTTCGATCTTGGGATAAATTCTCAGAGATGGATTTAGCGAAGGCTCGCTTGGAGGCAGCGTTCGAATTATTTGAGAAGCTGAATGTTCCTTTTTTCTGCTTCCACGATGTAGATATTGCTCCCGAGGGAAGTAACTTAAAAGAAACAAACCAAAACTTAGATACAATTGTAAGCATGATGAAGGACTATATGAAAGACAGTAAAACTAAGTTACTTTGGAATACTGCCAACAATTTTACAAACCCAAGATTTGTTCATGGGGCGGCATCTTCTAACAGCGCAGATGTGTTTGCTTATTCTGCTGCCAAAGTGAAAAAAGGCTTGGAAATAGGAAAAGAATTAGGCTCTGACAACTATGTTTTCTGGGGGGGGCGTGAAGGGTACGAAACTCTTTTAAATACAGATATGAAGTTAGAGATGGACAACCTTGGTCGTTTCTATCACATGGCTATCGATTATGCGAAAGAAATTGGCTATGACGGCCAATTCCTTATCGAGCCTAAACCGAAGGAACCAACTACTCATCAATATGATTTTGATGTGGCAACTAGCTTTGCATTCTTGCAAAATTATGGTTTGCAAAATCATTTCAAATTCAACATTGAAGCCAACCATGCTACTCTTGCGGGACATACATTTGAACATGAACTTCGCTATGCTCGTGACATCAATATGTTAGGTTCGGTTGACGCTAACCAAGGTGATCCATTGCTTGGATGGGATACAGACGAATTCCCGGCTGATCTGTACACAGCTACATTAGCTATGTATGAAATCATTAAAAATGGTGGCTTAGGCCGTGGTGGATTAAACTTCGATGCAAAAGTCAGAAGAGGATCTTTTGAACCAGAAGATTTATTCCATGCACATATTGCGGGAATGGATACCTACGCGATTGGTTTAAAAGTAGCGCAAAAATTAATTGATGATAAAGTACTTGAAGATATTGTTGAGAATCGTTACAAGAGTTATTCGGAAGGTATTGGCTTGGACATTGTTTCAGGTAAAACAGACTTCCGTAAGCTTGAAGATCATGCGCTTGGTTTAAATGAAATTAAACAAGAATCCGGTCGTTTAGAAAAGATCAAAGCTACCATTAACCGTTATTTGATCACATATGCTGCCGAATAAAATTTTCGTTAAATTAGTTGTTTTTTGAGTTCTGTCAACTAGCGAAAGTATCAGACTTTAGCGAATTTGAGGAATATCATAAAGTTATGGAATAGCTAATAATGAAAAGTAAAAAGATCAGACAGTTTACATAGCTGTCTGATTTTACATAGCGGTAAGATAATGCAATGAGTTTTTATTAAGAGTAAATAATTTATAAAATTCTTAGTTTTAGAGATATTGTTGTTTTATTTTGAACAGAGGTGTTCGAATCCGCTCTAGGCGGACGCTTTCCGCGGGCAATGCTTCAGCCTCCTCGGGAAAATTCGTCCCTGCGGGGTCTTCAGCTATTGCTTTTCCCGCAGGAGTCGCCGCCTTCGCTATTTCGAGTTATTTGTTCAAAAATAGAAAGCCTGGTTAGACAGATTTTCTAAAAGATTCTTGTTTGGAAGAATCCGCGAGACTCCTGTGGAAGAATGATCCAAGCGAGACCCCGCAGAGCGTTCGTTTGCTCGAGGAGGCTCGCAGATCATCCACGGAAAGGGAGCGGTAATTCTTCCAAACAACTTTCCGAGACAATAAAGCAACAAAATAGAAAAAAAGGCACTAAATTTTTTTAGGGAGGAAAAAATAGATGAGCTATGTAATTGGAATCGATTTAGGAACGAGTGCCGTAAAAGCACTTCTTGTTAATAAAGAAGGAACAGTTGTTAAAGAAACATCAAAGGAATACCCGCTCATACAAGAAAAATCAGGTTACAGCGAACAGGATCCGGAAAAATGGGTCAAGCAAACAATTGCTGCAATAAAAGATCTTACTCATACGATGAAAGATGCGGATAGAATTGAAGGCATGAGTTTTTCGGGACAAATGCACGGGCTTGTTTTACTCGATGAAAACAATAAACCACTTCGTCACGCTATGTTGTGGAATGATACACGTACTACCGAGGAATGTAGAGAAATTGAAGAAAAAGTCGGGATCGAAACGCTACATAGCATTACAAAGAACCCAGCTTTGGAAGGCTTCACGCTACCAAAATTGTTGTGGGTGAAAAAAAATGAACCAAAAGTTTTTGCAAAAGCAGCATCCTTTGTGCTTCCGAAGGATTATTTGAGATATCGTTTAACCGGTGAAATACAGATGGAGTATTCAGATGCAGCTGGAACGTTATTGTTGGACGTAGCGGAGAAAAAGTGGAGCAAGCAAATTTGTGAAAAAGTAGGAATTTCCTTTGAATTGTGTCCACCTCTTGTTGCTTCGCATGCAAATGTAGGGAACGTAAGCGAAGAAATAGCAGATCAATGTGGTCTGGCAGCAAGTGTTAGTGTATTTGCCGGTGGAGCAGATAACGCATGTGGTGCTATAGGTTCTGGCATTCTTGAAGACGGGGTAACTCTTTGCAGTACAGGAACTTCAGGAGTCGTATTATCTTATGAAGAAGAAGGTACAAAAGATTTTGGCGGAAAAGTTCATTATTTTAATCATGGTGAAGAGTCAGCTTTTTATACTATGGGTGTTACATTGGCTGCGGGTTATAGTTTAAGCTGGTTTAAAGACACATTTGCGGCCGATCAGTCATTTGAACAAATCCTTGCTTCTGCAAGTGAATCTCCCGCAGGTGCTAAAGGCTTGATCTTTACGCCATATATTGTTGGAGAAAGAACACCTCATGCTGATGCAGATATAAGAGGTAGCTTTATTGGGATGCAAGCAACACATACTTTAGGAGATTTCGCGAGAGCAGTGATCGAGGGAATTACTTTGTCTTTAAATGAAACAGTGGAAGTTTTTCGTGAGCATGGAAAAACCGTCGATAAAGTGATTTCCATAGGTGGTGGAGCCAAGAGTGAGTTATGGCTTCAAATGCAGGCTGATGTTTTTAATGCGGAAGTCGTGAAACTCAAAAACGAGCAAGGACCTGGTATGGGAGCAGCGATGCTTGCTGCTTATGGACTAGGCTGGTTTCCATCATTAAAAGATTGTGCTCAACAGTTTGTAGAAACAAGTGATACGTATACTCCTTCTTCTGAGAACGTGGAGACGTATAAAAAATTATTCAATATCTATAAGGATGTTTATCCACAAACGAAACAAATAAATAAGGAATTGGTGCCGTTTAGGTAACTAAAAAACCTGTCTTACAGTATTCATTGTGAGACAGGTTTTAAAAATTTTGTTTAGGGTAACATAACCAGTTATTATAAAAGCAGTTTTTTTACTCTAATGGAGTCTTAGTTACATTCGCAGATCGGCTCATAAAATCGATATCTTTATAATACGCGTCTCTTACGAGTAGATTCGGACCTAGACATTCAGCAGCCGGGCAATGACAATCAATCGATTGAGCAATCTCTGTAGAGCGCCAATTATCAAATGCCTGTTGTAATGTTTGCTCCTGGATATTGCCTAAAGAACCTGCGACGGTAAAGTCAGTTACGTGAATGCCACCATCAAATATATTGACATTGAGACGAGAACGGCCATCCGGATCATTTCTGACGGTAACATTTTTTTCGGTAAATAACCGGGAAATCAAAGATTGGTCCTCTTTATCATCGTTGCAAGGGTAAAAAGGAAGTGTTCCAAACAGCATCCATGTATCTTTGTTCCGATGGTCCAATAATCTATGAATCCCTTCCCTGATTTCTTTTAGAGTAGCGATAGACAGGTTACTCGCAAAGCTTGTTGGGTACATAGGGTGTATCTCATGCCTTTTACAACCCATTTCAATAACTTGGTCGTGTATTCTCTCCAAATGAGGTAATGTTCGTTTGTTTAACATTGTTTCAGCAGAGATTAGAACTCCACGTTTCGAGAGGTTTTTTCCGTTTTCAACCATTCGATCAAAGTACATTTGTCTTTGTTCTATAGAGGGCTTCCGCTCCATGACAGCAAACCCTATATCGGTAAAGTCATCAACACTTCCATAATTATGAGAAATGTGCAAAACATCTAAATAGGGCACGATTAAATCGTATCTTTCAATAGGCATCGTTAAATTGGAGTTAATTTGCGTTCGTGCGCCTCGTTCATGTGCGTATTTTAACAGTGGAACGACGTAATTTTTAACGGATTTTATTGAAAGCATGGGCTCTCCACCAGTAATACTTAACGCTCTTAAATGAGGAATTTCCTCTAATTTTTTTATGAAAAGTTCTAATGGGAGAGTATCAGGATCCTTTGTCTGTAGCGAATATCCAACCGCACAGTGCTCACAGCGCATATTACATAAATTCGTAGTAGTAAATTCAATATTTGTAAGCTGTGCTTTCCCGTATTCTTTTATGTCAAGGTAAGCCTCCCATGGATCATAAGAAGGATTTATTTCTTGCATTACTGACTTCATTTTTGTTTCCACTCCTTTCACAAAACAAAACAACCGTTCTTCATATTACAGGAATAATCACCATAATAGAATGCTTACAAAGAAAATAATGGATTTTATTGTGCGCTTTTTGGGCATTCTGTTAAAATATGATGATAAACAAAGAATGTAACAAGAAAGGAGATTATAATGGAGAATTCAGGAAAAACAGAGAGATTAAGTGCTTTACATGAAAGAATGGAGAATTTAGTGAATTCCTTAGATGAATTAGATCCTGAAAAAACAGGTGTAGAAGATATAGATCGGATTATTACTAAGCTGGATGAATTAGAAGAGGAATGCCAAAAGCATCGTCGTGAGTTTGAATAATCGAATGAATAGGTTGCCTTGTTCTGCAAGGCAACCTATTTGTATGTCAAACGGTATATTTAATTACGTTGGATAGCTTGTAGAATATTACACTAACCTAGATAATAGAAAAACAGATTAGTATATTAGAAACCTAGGAAGGACGTCTTACATATGATAACCGTTTACTTTATAAGGCACGGACAGTCTGAAGCAAACTTAAAAGGTATTATTCAAGGACACGCGGAATTTCCACTTTCGAGCTTAGGTGAAAAACAAATTAAATTAGCAGGCAAAGCGTTATCCAATGTAAACATAGATCATTTTATCACTAGTGATTTGGGTAGAGCAGTTAAAACATGCGAGGCAATTGCTAAACATCATTCAAAGAAAGTGGAAAGTTCACAAATGGTCAGAGAAATTGGCTTAGGTCCGTTACAAGGAAAAACAAGAGATCAAATGTATGAAGAGTTTCCAAATTTACAACCTAATATGCTTTTAACTTCTGGCATTAAAGGAACAGAAACTCTCGATGAAATTTCAAACAGATGTGAAAAGGTAGTTGAAAAATTACTCGACAATCATGCCGGAAAAACAGTAGCTATTGTTTCTCACGGAGGTTTTATCAGTATTATGCTAATGTTTCTCATTGCAGGTCGTAAATGGCATGAACTCGAGATACCTTTCATTATAGGAAATACTGGGATTACTAAAATTACAATGGAACCGACAGGCCATGCTAAGATTCACTTTACAAACCGTACAGATCATCTGGAGTATGAAGAAGGTGTAACACCAGAAACTCCGGTAGCTTATTGAGAGAGGTTTAGCTCCTTGATAAGTCTTCCTCGAAGTTGTTGCTTACAGTCTTAAATGCGCATTTCCGTAATTATATAAGAAAGAAAAAGAAGTAATGAGCGAATCATAAATAAACTCCTCTTTTGCCATGCATGAAAATTTAAAAATAGAGAAACATAAAGAAAAAGCTGGTGAAAGTGGGTATTGTTTATGGGGAAAAAAATACTGTTTATTTTAATTGTTGGAGTTTTATTTGCATTACAGCCGATGAATAACATCGAGGTTTTTGCTGAGGAACTTAGCAAAAAAGAGTACCATTGGAATTTCAATCCTAGTAAAAATAACGAACCTGCCTCTACAGAACCTTATTTTCAGGAACTGCTAGAAAAATATGGCGGATTTTACCTAGGTGATACCACACAAAAGGAACTATTTATCACCTTTGATAATGGATATGAGAATGGCTATACATCTGATATTTTGGATATTTTAAAAGAAAAAGAGGTTCCAGCTGCATTTTTTGTTACAGGACATTATATGAACGAAGAGCCAGAGTTAATTAATCGCATGGTTGATGAGGGGCATATTGTTGGTAATCATTCGAACCACCACCCTAGTTTACCGAGTATTTCGGAGGAACGGTTGGAAAGAGAACTTAATTATATTAAAGATTTTTACAAGGAGATTACTGGCCAGGAAGATATGATCTATTTAAGACCGCCTAGAGGGACATTTAGTGAATGGACGCTAGCTAAAACTCAGGAGATGGGATATACAAATGTATTTTGGTCATTCGCTTATGTGGATTGGGAAACAGGGAATCAGAAAGGTGCGGACTACGCCTATGATAAAATCATGAGCAGAATTCATCCGGGGTCCGTATTACTTCTACATTCAGTCTCAAGTGATAACGCTGGGGCACTTTCGCGGGTAATCGATGATTTAAAAGAAGAAGGATATACGTTCAAAAGCTTGAATGAAGTGAGTTTTAGAGATCAGGTACCTTTTAATAAAGACAAGGATAAAGGAAACTAGATCGCGCTGTACTTTTAATAAAAGACGGCTATGCCGTTTTTCTTACAAAATAAGAATTTATAAGTTGACAGCTATCTTTACGCCACAAGCATCAAGGGAAGTTCGCCCTTGATGCTTAAATGATGGTGGCTTTAAAGATCACGCTGTATTAAGAAAAGACGGCTCTGCCGTTTTTCTTAGTTAGCCATGCTTAATTCGCCTAGTGATTGGGCGATAGCTTCTAATGTTGATACGTCAGTGACATCAAATGCAATGGCTTCTTTACTTCTGACGATCATAATGCCTTTTGCTTCATTGTTAGAGTTTTTTAAAGGGAATTTTAGTTCTCCGTTAGAAGTCCAAGTTAAGTCGTTTTCTAAATTAGAGGCAGCCATTAATTTCAATTCGTCATTTCTCTCGAAAAAGTAGACACCGACCCAATCAATATAAGGAACTTCGTCTTCTAAGTATTCGCAAGTCATTTTCAACAAGTCTTCAAGACCTCGTTTTTTGTAAACCTCTGACATGATTTTTAGCGAAACAATATCTGTAGCTATGGACACAATTATCTCTCCTATCTATAACGTTATGCAAAAATTATTTTAACAGAAGCAGTGCCTGATGGGGGATGCCAAGTTAAGGAAATCTGTGAAATATGTTATTATGTGTAAAGAGAAAGCCTTGAGAGTGTGGTTATGGTCTTATTGAAAAAGATCATGCAATTTTAACCAAGTGCTAATGTTTAATATAATAGAGGTGCAAATAATGAAAGAGACAAGAAAATTCAATAAAAAACCGGAAACGGAATTAAAAATAAAAAAAGGTCAACAATTCCCATTAACGATCAAACGTTTAGGTATTGATGGGGAAGGTGTTGGATTTTTTAAGAGGCAAGTCGTTTTTGTACCCGGGGCATTACCTGGAGAAGAAGTGGTCTGCGAAGCGGTGAAAGTATCTCACAAATTCGCTACTGGGAAAATTATAAAATGGCGAAAAGAATCCGAAGATAGAATAAAACCACCATGTCCGATTTATGACGCTTGCGGTGGCTGTCAGCTCCAACATCTTTCTTACGAAGGACAGCTTCGTGAGAAAAAAGATGTTGTCCGGCAAGCATTTGAACGGTATACAAAAATCAACCTCGATCGTATCTCTTTTAAGAATACGATTGGTATGGAGGATCCTTGGAATTACCGAAACAAGAGTCAAATGCAAGCAGGAGTGAGAAAAGGGAAAGTCGTGGCTGGATTGTATAGTTCCAATAGCCACGAGCTTATTAATATTGATAAATGTATTGTGCAGCATGAGCAAACGGACACGGTCACCCAAGTGGTAAAGCAAATTGTTCAAGACCTCAATATCTCTGTGTACGAAGAAAAGAAACGAACCGGGTTTTTACGTACGATTGTTACAAGAGTTGGCTTTGAAACAGGAGAATATCAATTAGTTCTCATCACATCGACAAAAGATTTTCCTCGAAAAGAATTGTTTTTAGAAGAATTGAAGCGGCGATTACCAGATATTACGTCTGTTGTGCAAAATATAAACAGTCAAAAAACATCGCTAGTCTTTGGTGATGAAACCATTGTTTTAGCGGGGAAAGAAAAGATAGAAGAAAAAATCAAGGAATTTACGTTTCATTTATCAGGACGAGCTTTCTTTCAGCTGAATCCAGTTCAGACGGTAAAACTTTACAATGCAGCAAAAAAAGCAGCAAAGTTAACAGGAACAGAAAATGTTGTGGATGCCTATTGTGGTGTTGGCACGATAGGACTTTGGGTAGCGAAAGAAGCGAAAGAGCTTCGCGGCATGGACGTTATCGCCGAGTCTATTGCGGATGCTGAGAAAAATGCTGAAGCACACGGAATCACCCATGCCAAATATGAAGTCGGAAAAGCGGAAGAATGGTTTCCTAAATGGGAAAAAGAAGGTTGGAAAGCTGACGTCGTCATTGTCGATCCTCCTCGGAGTGGATTAGATGACTCGTTAATTAAGACTTTGCTACGTACAAAGCCGCAACGAATTGTCTATGTATCCTGTAACCCTTCAACACTAGCTAAGAATGTACAGGAGCTATCTCAGGGTGGTTACAAGCTAAAAAGCTTACAGCCGGTGGATATGTTCCCACAGACTGCACAAGTTGAAGCAGTTGCGTTGTTGGAAAGATGAGTGTAATTAACTCTAACCGCATTCTAGCCACAGTCGAAGAATAAAGTTCGTATAAATATATGTAGTAAAAATGGATACCTAAAAGCATCGCATTTGCGGTGCTATTTGTATGTGAAGATAAAGAATTGCTCATGCATAAACGAGGGAGGTTAACCACTTACTACTCAAATTAAAGGCCAGATAAACTATTCAAATCAGATACTGTTTCTACTGTAGCAGGAAACCCATATATATAGGGTAAAAGCTTACAGGAGAGATATTATTGGACAAACAAAATAGTAAATTAAGATGGGTTATATTTGTTTCCGTATTGTTTACTTATTTACTAATGTCGAGTCAACGAACCGCTCCGGGTTTAATTACAGATCAATTAATGATTGATTTTAGTGTAACAGCATCAACCATTGGATTAGTGACAAGTATCCAATTTTTTGTATATACCGGTTTGCAAATTCCGTTGGGGATTTTAGCTGATCGTTATGGGCCTAATTTTTTCTTGATTATCGGTGCCATGCTTACAGGTGTAGGTACAATTATTTATAGTCTTGGTACAGATGAATTTGTTCTATTTTTTGCTAGAATACTCACTGGAATAGGGGATGCGACAATCTGGGTAAATATGGTGTTAATTTTAAGCCTATGGTTTAATGAAAAGGAATTTACTCGATTAATTGGTTTTGCAGGAATGACAGGAAGTCTTGGTTTTCTTTTAGCGACGGTTCCGTTCTCTGTATTGATTGTCTTGCTTGATTGGAGAGGAGCATTTTTATCAGCCGGAGTACTTTTATGTTTATGCAGTATTTTTCTTTACATTGTACTTGTGAAAAAAACAAAACAATCAGTATTTTTAAAAAATAAAAGAAAACATGAAAAAACTACGGCTTTACTCCGTAGAATACTTTCGAGTCGGCAGGCATGGGCATTGTTTTTTTGTCACTTTGGGATTGTCGGAGGGTATATAGGATTTATCGGTTCGTGGGCAGTACCATATATGATGGATGTTTACGGGATGACGCGCTTAGATGCCAGCCAGATCATTATGGTAAGTCTTATTGGCGCACTTATTGGCGCACCTTTAATTGGTTGGATTTCAAGCTATTTGGAAACTATTAAACGGCCTTACATCGTTTTTCATGTCACAGTTTTATTGTGCTGGTCTGTCTTTCTTTTGTTTAAAGAGCATCCACCAATTTACTTACTAGTTATTCTTTTCTTCGTCATTGGCTTTGGATTTGGATCAAATTCCTTAACATTTGCAGTCGTTCGCCAATCTTTCCCTATTTCAGAATCTGGCATTGTCACTGGGTTTGCGAACACAGGTGGATTTCTAAGTGCAGTATTGCTGCCAAGTATTTTTGGATATTTGTTAGATCATTTCCAGTCGTCGCCAGGTATTATAAGTCATGGATACTACTACGGCTTCCTTACTCCCGTAATCTTCTCCATGTTTGGTTTAATTGGAGTGATATTTATAAAGGAAAAGTACCACTATACAGAGCGTAATACGAAATGAAAAAGCAACGAATGAATCAAATGAAATAAATCTTTATAATTTTGAAGGTGAACTACCGAGCATCTCATGTTATGGCTTGTTGTATGCTTTCAAACAGGGACTCGAATCCGCTCTAGGCGGACGCTTTCCGCGGGCAATGCTTCAGCCTCCTCGGACAAAGACCGTCCTCCGGGGTCTTCAGCTATTGCTATTCCCGCAGGAGTCGCCGCCTTCGCTTCTTCGAGTTATTTGTTCAAAAAAAAGTCAATGTAGACAGTCTTTCTAAATGATTGGTGTTTATTCGCTTTTACAAGCCAAAAAACAATAACGTTACCAAACTTCCTTTATAAAAATTGGTGTTTGGAAGGATCCGTGAGACTCCTGTGGAAAAATGATCCAAGCGAGACCCCGCAGAGCGTTTGTTTGCTCGAGGAGGCTCGCGGATCGTCCACGGAAAGGGAGCGGTAATTCTTCCAAACACCCTTCTGATTATAAAGCAACAAAATGAAAAAAAGAGACTAAGTTTTTCTTATAATGATAGAAATGTATGATTAATTGTATGGCTAAAGTGCTAAGACATACAATTATATAAATTCATTATATTGAATTAAATGAAATTAATAGGTGTAAAGTTATAAAAAATGAACATAAATCACAAAAAAATCAATTGAATGTAGTCAATACATACTATATATTTAATATAGATGAACTAATGAAAGCGTTAACTTATGGGCGAGTTATAAAAACATTATATTTAACCGGCTATGTCCATTATTAAGAGACGGTCTCACGATGTAATTTAAACAGAAAGATTCAGTATCTAATTCAATCAAAGGAGAGAAATCAAAATGAGGATAACTATAAGAAAAAAATTATTGTTAGGATTCTTTTCAGTATTGATATTGATGGCAGTTGTTTCTGTAATTACATACAGTGAGTTTACAACCATCGATAATGATTATTCAGACTCGATAGATGATAGATTTACCCAAATGAGTATTGTTAACCAAATGGAAAGTGCAGCACTCAAGGAACAAATTGCTGTTCGGGGGTATTTGGTAACTAGTAATTCGAGTAACTTAACTTTGTTCAATGAATCAGCAGAGGAATTTACAGCAAAAGCAGAAGAGTTTTTAAGTTTAAATACTTCTGATGAAGCTATGAAAATAATGGATGAACTAATCGTAGTAGAGGATAAATATAATGAATTAGCAGCGGATTTATTTGAATTTAAAGACGCAAATGATACTTCTGAGATAGCTTGGTTAATGGAAGAACAGGGCAGTAGATTAACTTCCAGAATTATAGAAGTTGGTGAATTAGCACGTTCTTATCAAGAAACAAATCTTCAAGAAACCAGTTCAGCTCTTTCAAGTAAAGCGAACGTTAGTAAAAGTTTAATTATTGGCATAAGTTTATTTGCATTAGTTCTTGGGATAGTCATAGCTTTGTACATTAGTAAAATAATCTCTAAGCCTGTACAACAAATCTCTAAGTCTGCAGAATTAATCGCACAAGGAAACTTGACGATTGATGATTTGAAAGTTAAGAATAAAGATGAAATAGGAGAATTAGCAAAATCTTTTAACTTAATGACAAAAAATTTGAGGGAATTAATTATGAATGTGAGCAGTACTTCTGTTCAAGTAGCATCTTCGGCAGAGGAATTGATGGCTAGTGCAGAGCAGACCAGTTTAGCGACTAATCAAGTAACAGTTGCTATTCAGGAGGTTGCAAGTGGTTCTGAGATACAAGGTAAAGCGACTCAAGAAAGTGCCAACGCAATCTCAGAGTTATCAATTGGGATTAATCGTATAGCGGATACGTCATCGAACGTAGCAGAATCAGCTTCGGACACCTCCGCGCAGGCAATAGCGGGGAACGAGTTATTACAAAATGTTGTAAGACAAATGACTTCAATTAATGATTCTACGAAAGAGACGAACAATGTTATTAAAGGATTAGACGGTAATTCAAATGAAATCGGAAAAATTATCGATGTTATTACTGGCATAGCAGACCAGACTAATCTATTAGCACTTAATGCTGCTATTGAAGCTGCAAGAGCAGGTGAACACGGAAAAGGTTTTGCGGTAGTTGCTGATGAGGTTAGAAAATTGGCGGAACAATCTAGAGGATCAGCAAGTCAAATTTCTCATTTGGTGCAGGTGATTCAAAATGACGTTTTAAAAGTTGTAGAAATGGTGAACAATGAAACAATAGAAGTAAATGAAGGAATGGCTTTAGTAGAAGAGACTGGCAACTCATTTCATCAAATATTAGCTTCTATTGAGAATGTGAGTGGCGAGATTGAGGAATTAT
Source organism: Salipaludibacillus neizhouensis (assembly GCF_002886185.1). Classification (GTDB taxonomy): domain Bacteria; phylum Bacillota; class Bacilli; order Bacillales; family Salisediminibacteriaceae; genus Salipaludibacillus; species Salipaludibacillus neizhouensis. Next base: position 2,859,670 of record NZ_KZ614146.1, on the reverse strand, counting down.
CAGCAGTATCTGAGCAAATGTCTGCAAGTATGGAACTGGTTAATTCTTCTGTAGAGAAGGTATCTAGTATAGCAAAAACATCTAGAGATAATACAGCAGACATTGCATCTTCTTCAGAGGAACAATTAGCAACAATGGAAGAAGTGACAGGGGCTGCCTCAAATCTGGCTAATATGGCAGAAGACTTAAGAGAACAGATAAGCATTTTTAAAGTGTAGAAACAGTATTGTTTGAACAGGTAACTAGAAACTTCTTAGTGATGAAATCTAATATCCTAATAGAAAAGATTCAAACTCTGGTGTTATTAAAAGAGTGTGAATCTTTTCTTCTTTTGTATTGTGGGATATGTGACAAATGTGTGACGTGTTTCTTGTTCAAAGATAAGAACTTATAAAATTGGCAGTTACCTTCACACCGCACGTATCAAGGGAAAACACACCCTTGATACTTAAAAGATGGCGGTGGAAGCTGACGCTTTATTTAATAAAAGACGGCTATGCCGTTTTTCTTAGATAGTAATAGTTTTCTAAATGTGGTACTATCATCTAGAGAATATTTTTAATTTTGTAAGGGAGGTACACAGTGAATAAAATACTTAAGCTAATTTTCTCAACATTGTTGATTCTAACGTTGGCTGCCTGTGGACAAGAGGAAGATAATAATGACTCAGGCATGCAAAGTGTAGATGATATAAACTTAGATCCAGTAGAAGCAAAGCTTACCATACCCGATAAAGCGGATGTGGATGAAGATCTAGTATTCCAAGTCTTGGTAACACAAGGGGAGGAATTGGTGGATGATGCAAGTGAAGTAACGTTCGAAGTTTGGGCCGATGGAGAGAAGTCAGAAAGTGAAATGATTGAAGCAGAAATGCCAGGAGAAGAAGGACTATATGAATTGTCACATACTTTTTCGGAAGAAAAGCTTTACCATGTTCAGTCACATGTAACGGCTCGTGGCAGTCATGCCATGCCAGTAAAAGAAATCGTCATAGGCGAACCGGATCTCGATCTAGAAGTGGAGAATGACGAAGCGGAACAACAGGACACAAACGAAGAAGAGAATCATGTACATGAACATGAGGATAGCAATCAAGAGGATCAAGAAGATCATAGTGACCACCATCATATGAATGAAAATATTGACATAAGATGGCAAACAAGCGAGCAGGCGTCAGTTTCAGAAAATGTTTCTCTTTCAGTGGAAGTTGATTGGAAGGACGGTCCATGGACAGGTGGAAAGGTTCAGTTCGAAGTGTGGAAACATGGAGATGAACGCCATGAATGGATCAGTGCTGAAGAAACGGATTCAGGTGTTTATGAAACAGAGCACGTTTTTGAGGAAACAGGAGAGTTTCATGTAACAGTGCATCTAGAAGATGATGAACTCCATGAACATAAACAGTTTTTGATTGAAATAGAATAGATAAAAAAAACACCTCTAGGCTGTTTTAAATGGCATAGAGGTGTTTTTTCTTTGGGTTAAGAAAAAGCGCAAATCGAGAGACTCACTCTCGACTTGCGCTTTTCTATTTAGCTTGTTTGTTTTTTTAGGAGTTGTACGATCATCGTACGTAGTGATTGGTCATGAACAGTTTTGTTTAACCAATCTTTCTTCGTGTCTTCTGTTTCGGCCTTGACGCGTTTAAATAGTTTTACAAGTACAGATCGAAGTACGGTTGAATAGTGAACATGGTCGATCTTTTGAGCTTGTTGAAGAATACTCTCAATGGCCTTGTAATTCTCAATATCTACGTATTTAGTGGAGTCATTGAGGAATTGCTCAACAATTTTTGCTTGATCATAACTTAAGTAATAAGCAGGAACTTCTTCTATTAATTCAGGGCTATCTTTAACATGCTTAGCTAGATTCGGAATAAGTTGATCAATCCTGTGATTTAATAAATGATGAAAAGCTTTCATTCCGTTTGCTTTATCTATTGCGCTGTCTAATGTAACCATTATGAGTGATTGGTCAGAAATTCCTTCTGCTATTTGCAATGCGATCAGTCTTGATGACCATCCATTTTTAATGTCTTCAAGATGTTCGTCTACAAGTTGTTTCTTAATTTTAATGTTTTTCTTTTTAGCATTTTCATTCGATTTTAAGGCATCCTTAAGATCATCCTGCGTCATTTTAAGTTGTTTTTTTCTGTCGCTAATCTGTTTGTATTTCTCCGATGCTTCATCGGATTCAACGGTTGTTTTATTGGATAAGTAAAAGGAGTCTAGGAACTTACCTTGATAATCTAAAACCGCAAATATAACTGGTGTTTCATGATCAAATAAAAGAGCGTGGAATTTCCGTGTACCACTTGGCTCTTGGTATTTTAAGATGAAATACCTTTGACCTCCATCTACATAAACTTTTTTTCCGATAAAACTTGGTGGTAAAACTGGCATATCACTTCACCGTTCCTTTCATAATATTTGTTTCGGTCATTTGTGGAAAGATTGATGAAGGATCTCATACATTACGAGAAGAAGTTAAGAGTCATTACGAATTATAAGATAGATAATAAGTCCAATAATCGGGAAAAATAAAGTTCCTATTAATATAATAAGACTAAACTCTTTACTATTTCCTTTCCTGACGGAGTCTTTATAAGCCCAGACACTAGTAAAAATATTTATAAGAAAAATGCCGAAGCCGAATAAAAATATTAAAATAAAGATGTTAGTAAACTCCATCACTGTAAAATTGCTCTCCTTTATTACAATTCTCTTTCCATCATACCTATTTTTCCATGATTTGTGTAGGGTTAGAAGGAAATTTTTTTTCTGAGCAGTGAAAAATAACATTTAAGTTACTAGAGCCTTGAATTTTTTTCTTTGAATAAGCGAAGTAGATCTGCTTAAATGATTAGAAAAAAAAGAGTACTTTTTTAACAGGAAGTATAGATGACAGCTGCCTTTACGCGACACTAGCACCTACATGTAATACAAAGGTGCTACTCGGGGTGGCGAAAGATAACGCTGTATTTAATAAAAGACGGCTATGCCTTTTTTCTTATGTAGTTTTAGAAACCCCCTATCATTTTCAATTGATTTGATAGGGGGTTTTATTGTGGAAAAGTAACTTGGTAGCGGATGTCAACCTCTTCAACTGAAGAAAGTGAAAGTATACTTTCTTAAATATTATCTACATCAAACCGTTGATTAGCAGCTTTTGCTCGCGCAATAGAATCGCGATACTCAATATCCGCCATTTCATCACTGTATTCAATATCTAGGTTTTCTTTTGCGTTATTTTTCTTTTTTATATCTTCGTCACTTTTTTTCATGAAGCACACTTCCTTTTTAAAAAAGTAATAATTCGGAAAAGCTCCCACTTGTAAAAGCTAAAGAACAAAGATTACTTAAAGGTTGGATTTTGATTTGAAAAATTCTTTATCGGCTTTTTTAAAGGATGACTGATATGATACTTCTTGTGCACTAGAAAGTGTGCGACGGTCTTCTTTCGTTTTCGAGGTTTTCCTTGTCATAATTATCCAACTCCTTTTGGCCTGTTTTAATTAGTATTAGCTAAAAGGAGGGGATGTATTCAGATAATTATAATTAGGATGCTTACGACTCTGTTTTGAATAGATCTTCGAAAGCTTCTTGAAGATCCGGATGGTTAAATGAATAGTTATTATCGATTAGTTTTTGTGGGTATACGTGCTGTCCATCTAATACGAGAACACTCATTTCACCTAATCCGATATGAAGTAATGTGCTCGGAACAGGTGCCCAGAAGGGTCTATGAAGAACATGAGCTAGCGTTTTTCCGAAATCTTTCATTTTTTGTGGGTTTGGTGCTGTTATATTTACCGGGCCATGAATAGCTTTGTTTTCAATACAATAGCTTAATGCTTTTGCTACATCTTCAATATGCACCCATGACATCCACTGTTCTCCCGTACCCAGTTTCCCGCCGACAAAAAGCTTGAAAGGCAGGAGCATTTTCTGGAGAGCTCCTTCATCTGTATCCAGAACAACACCAAACCGTGTACAAACAACTCTCGTTTTTGAAGGTGCTTTCATAGCTTCTTGTTCCCAACGAACAACGACATCTGCTAAAAAGTCTTCACCTGGATCATCGTCTGATTCGGTAAATGTTTTTGTGAATGATGTACCATAGAATCCGACAGCAGATCCATTGATTAATACTTCCGGTTTATTTTCCATCGCATTAATAATCCTAATTGTTTCTCTCGTTGCTGTTATTCTACTGTCCATAATTTTTTCTCTTTTATCAGGAGTCCAACGGCCGCTATTTAAGTTTTCACCTGCTAAGTTAATGATCGCATCGATGCCATCTAGCTCTTTTTCAGGAAACGAACCCTCTTTGAGCCACTCGACAAAATAAAGTTGTTCTTTTTCCTGTTTATTCGCTTTATTTCTAGTTAAGATAAATACTTGGTGACCGTTTGCGATAAGTTCATTTGTTACTACTTGTCCAATAAAGCCTGTACCACCAGTGATTGCTACTTTCATTGTGTCGCCTCCTGTTTTATCATGGTTATAAGATCTGTATGTATCATTCCCTTTAATTTGTTTAACTGAAACTTCTTCCATAAGGAAAGTGAGGATAATATGCCTAAAATAACGAAAATAACCCCCGCAAAGAAAAGGAAAGACAGGTATCATGTTTATATTGATCGTGGTAATGGAGATGAATATGCGTTGTCTGTCTCTGAAGATATCCTTATTCAACAAAAGCTCTGGAAAGACACGGAATTAACCGAAGACCGAGTGATTGAATTAAGAAATAAAGATGAAATAGATAAAGCAATGCAAAAGACATTAAATTTTCTCTCCTATCGAATGAGGTCAGAGGTGGAAATCCAGCGTTATTTGCGGGATCTTGAGGTAGATATTGCAGAGGAAGAAATATCTCAAATGATAGATAAGTTAAAAAAACTGGATTTTTTAGATGATCAACGGTTTGCAGAAGCGTTTGTCAGAACAAAACGTGATGCACATAAAAAAGGACCACTTGTTATTAAACAGGAGCTCTTGCAAAAAGGTGTAGATAAAAAGATTATTGAAGCGGCTATGGAAGAATACTCTAAAGAGCTTCAATTGGATACAGCAATCAAAATGGTGGAGAAAAAGCAGTCTTCTTATAAAAAAGAGGGTGAGAAAAAGAAAGAGCAAAAATTAGTCCAGTTTTTAATACAACGGGGATTTGATCAAACTACTGCTTACGAAGCGATTAGGTATGCCGAAATCGAAACAGACCATGAAGCTGAAGCAGAGGAACTAGCTAAACAGGCCGAAAAAGCGTGGAGAAAACATAGCCAAAAGGATCTTTGGGAAAGAAAACAACGTACAAAGCAATATTTATACAGTAGAGGATATTCTATGGAGCTTATTGAGAAATGGTTTGAAAATTTAAATGAAGAAGAATGACAATGCTAACCAGGCAATAGGGCGCATGTTTTGTATTACATATCTCTTCTCTATTATAATGGGAATAACATATGACTGAAGTCGTTGAAGGAGATTAATAATCCATGGAGCAGAAATATAGTCGCATGAAGCCGGCTGAACTTCAAATAGAAATTGCTGAATTAAAGATAAAAGCGCAAAAAGCGGAACAAATGGGGATGATAAACGAATATGCTGTTCATGAACGGAAAATGATCATGGCCCAGGCATACTTAATGGACCCTGCTAATTTTATTCCTGGAATGGTATATGAAATAAAAGACGGAGAAAATGAAACCTTTCACGTCGATTATATGAATGGTGTTTTTGCTTGGGGATTTCGAAATCAATCTAAAACAAAAGAAGCAGTACCGATTTCTGTTCTTGGAAATAAAAAAAGGTGACAAAAGAAAAACGCGTAGCGTCTTTTATTAAATACAGCGTGATCTTTTAGCCACCCCCGCGTAGCACCTACGTATTGCGTGTAGGTGCTACGCTTAAGGGATGTGGGTTTCCCTTGGCACGCGTGGCGTAAAGATAGCTGTCAACTTATACATTCTTATCTGTAAAAAAAAGAAGATGACTTTAAAGTCATCCTCTCTAAAAGGAGTGTTAGCACCGTTTTCCCGTTTGAACTTCTAATATCTGATTGTGAAGACTCTGTTTCGTCTCACCATTAACTTGGTGAAAAGAACGCTTCGGATTTGCCCGAGGCGACTGGAATGGATCCTGATAAGCTGGTTTACTGCCGTTATTTTGTTTCCCCATAAAAATAACCTCCAGTTTTCATTCAGATTTCAGTTCAGCGATGGTTTCGTTCGTCTTTTTCCGGAGCTGCTGCCATTCTCTCCTGAGGATGGTCCTTAATAGATCCATCTGGCCGTTTTGAGACAAAAGCATCGGCTTCGTGTCTTTCGGTATCAAGAGATATTCGACTGGGTAACTGCCTGCTGTTATTTCGCATTGTTAAACACTCCTTTGTTGATGGGGTATTGATATTATTTACGTAATACAAGCGGTTTCATCCTGAGAATTTATTGAAATGATTTTAAGCCTAATTGTAAGCTTCATATCTGGTGTTCCCGGATTGATTTTACTGTCAGTGTCTAGTTTTATCAATTAAAAGGAGGTTTTCATGTGCAAGATTATTTTGACCGACTTACTAATCGACTTCTAGAGCAAAATGACCACCTTTCACACTCCGATGCGAGAACGTGGGTGGAACTGTTATGGGAAGACTTTGAAACAACGTATGCTAAATCAGGAAGAGAATATAAAGGGAAAGAAGTGACAGAAGGATTATTAATTCAATGGATTGATAATCATGGCTCAAGACTTCACGAGGTTCTTTTAGAAAAACCAAAATACAAAGAGTTGTTTGAACGAAAGAAGTTTTTACATTAAAGTTAACCAAAAAAGTGATGACCTCCAATTGTCGGGGGCATCACTTTTTTAAAATGGTAATCATTTAATTTTTTTGATGAAGAAGAAGCTTGTAGAAGAGAAAGGTGGCGACTCCGGCGGGAAAAGCAACAGCTGAAGACCCCGCAGGGCGGGTTTCCCGAGGAGGCTGAAGCGTTGCCCGCGGAAAGCGTTCACCTGTAGCGAATTCAAGTTCTCTTATTTTACTATCTTCTAAAAACGCTAACAATCTCCATTAAGTTTCCAAAGGTCTTAATTTTCTTTTTAACGTGTCGGTGTTGTAGATCCATCCAGTGTACGAGCTGAGGACCTGTAAGTTTTCATCCAAACGAACAATTGCCACAAAAGGGTAATAACCTTTGCTTCGATAACGAAGATCGATAAACTTCACTGAATAGCCATGTTCTTCGATGGAAATAGCCCATCTGTAAGCCGGCGAAAAAGATAGGAATGCTGATAAATTAGCATCTTTCTTTGCGGCATCAATTACAATGTCTTCTGGAATTGGTTCGAATGGATAGGTTTCGAAATAATTAATTTTTCCATTTCTAGATTCAGCTACGTACATTTTAACTTTTGTCCGAACAACGCAGTGCCATAAATTCCATCTAAACGTTGGCGAGGTAAAAATATGCGTTGCTTCGGGATGAATAGATTTCAAGGTTTTATATACTTTTCTCTGCTCGTGAATTCTCCAGAAATAATAAGCGGCAATGACGATAAACATCGTCAAAAAAGTCCAACCTGGATTTAGTCCTATTCGCCATAAAGTAATAGCTACGATATGAGCAATGAAAATAAAAGGATCAAAAATATTTATTACTCCGAGTGCAAGCCACTTAGGATAAAATGGAGAAAATGCTTTTGTTCCATAAGCATTAAAAATATCAACAAATACGTGGATAAAGACTGCAAAAAAAGTCCAGGTCCATAAATGATACAGATTTAAATTAGGCATGAGTAAATATAAGAATAAAGTTATTAAAGTAGGCCAGATAAACCATGCAGGGATAGAATGTGTGACGCCTCTATGGTTTCGAATATAAGTAGCATTATTTCTAAGCTTCAGAACGGTATCAAAATCCGGAGCTTGAGATCCAATTAAGGCACCAATCATCACGGCTTGTGTCATTTCGGGATTTCCGGCAACGACAGGATCAAGTGTTGCCAAACCACCGATGGCAATTCCCATAACAACGTGGGTTCCTGTGTCCATGTGCTTCCCTCCTAGGCAATAATGTATAATGAATAAGGTACACAATTTTATCATGTGGGTTAGGACTTAATCAAATTAAGGCCGTCTTCATATTTATACCCATTTTAATGAGTTTTGAAAAGGAGAATATAATGGTTGATATAAATAAAACGGTATTTCAAGGAGATTTATTAGAATGGTATGATATTAATAAACGTGATCTGCCATGGCGACGTGAACGTGACCCTTATAAAATCTGGGTTTCGGAGATAATGTTACAACAGACAAAAGTGGATACAGTTATTCCATATTATGAACGTTTCATGAGCTTATTTCCAAGTGTTGAAAAGTTAGCAGGTGCAGAGGAAGAAACAGTACTAAAGGCTTGGGAAGGATTAGGATACTATTCTCGTGCGCGAAACCTTCATCAGGCAGTGAAAGAAGTGAAAGAGAGTTACGGTGGTATTGTTCCGAATTCAGAAGAAGATATTAGTACGTTAAAAGGCGTAGGTCCATACACAGCAGGAGCAATATTGTCTATCGCGTATAACATACCTGCTCCGGCTGTGGACGGAAATGTGATGAGAGTACTGGCACGAATTAATACGATCTACGATGATATTGCAAAATCAACGACGAGGAAAAAATTTGAAGCCATCGTGCGGGAGATTATTTCCACGGATAGAGCATCTGATTTTAATCAGGCATTGATGGAGCTTGGAGCGATGATCTGTACACCTCGTAATCCTGCTTGTTTAATTTGTCCAGTTCAAAATCATTGCTCTGCAAAGGAAGAAGGTGTTCAGGACCTCCTTCCGGTTAAAGCAAAGAAAAAAGCTCCAAAAAAACTTAATATGAAAGCCCTTGTGCTAAAGGATAAGGAAGGCAGAGTACTTATTGAAAGAAGACCGGATACAGGACTTTTAGCAAAACTTTGGCAGTTCCCTAATATTGAAGCAGCAACAAGGGATCATACGGATATATTTTCTCACATTGAAAAAATAGGTATTGAACTTGAAGGGTCAGAAGTACATGTTACTCAAAAAGTAAAACATGTTTTTTCTCATATCGTTTGGGAAATTGATGTTTATGAAGCAAGAGTGAGTAAAGTACATAATGAAAAACTTTATGAAACTGATACCCGAAATAGTCAAAGATTTATTACAGTGGATGAATTAAATTGGTTTCCATTCCCGGTTTCTCATCAAAAGATAATTGAAGGAACAATTGCGAAAGGAGAGGTATAAGATGGATTTACAGCTTGAAGGAAAAATTGTACTAGTAACAGGTGGATCAAAAGGAATTGGCAAAGGAATTGCAGAAGCTTTTTTAGGTGAGGGTGCGAAAGTAGGCATTGTTGCTAGAGGGGAAGAGGGCTTAGAACAAGTCAAAAAAGACTTACCCGACGTAGAAATTTTTCAGGGAGATCTATCAAATGAAGCAGAAAGGGATGGTGTTTTTCAAGCATTCATTCAAGCTTTTGGGCGGATAGATATTTTAGTAAACAATGTTGGGGGTTCTAGCGGCTCTTCAACGACGGAGACATCTATGGACTTATTCGAGAATGCGATGCAACTTAATTACTTTTCGGCTGTGCACTTCAGTAAGTTGGCTATTCCGTTTATGAAGGAAAAAACAAATGGATCGATTATTAATATTTCATCGATATTTGGTCGTGAATCTGGTGGCAAACCAACGTATAACGGAGCAAAAGCAGCAATGATAAGTTTCACAAAATCATTGGCTGATGAACTAGTAAAAGACGGTATACGGGTAAATGGAGTAGCGCCAGGGTCAATTTTACATCCTACCGGTAATTGGCAAAAACGAATCGAAGAGGATCCAGAAAAAATGGAAAGGTTCGTAGAAGAGAATATCCCTGCCGGACGTTTTGGAACAGTAGAGGAAATTGCTAATGTCGTTGTGTTTCTTGCCTCTGAACAAGCTCGTTGGGTTGTTGGAGCCACACTTAACGTTGATGGTGGTCAATCAAAGTCTAATTTCTGATGACAAACAATGAAGGTAATATCCAACGCCTAAACCAGAGATAATGTAACGAAACCTCTCAAGGTACAACTATGCCTAACTGGAAATATGCTAAGATAATGATTACTATTTCAAGGGGGATCTACTATGAAAAATTCAAGTGCGAATCAATACCCTTATTCATCTAGGCGTACGGTTACATACGGACATAATGGCATGGTTGCAACTTCTCAACCTTTAGCAAGCCAAGCGGGATTAGATATGATAAAAAAGGGTGGCAATGCTATTGACGCTGCAATTGCAACAGCAGCTTGTCTTACTGTTGTTGAACCAACTTCTAACGGTATAGGAGGAGATGCCTTTGCGTTAGTTTGGACAAAAAATAAGCTTCATGGATTGAACGCGAGTGGTCCGGCCCCCCAAGGTATTTCTATTGAAAAGTTAAAAAAAGCAGGAATCAATGAAATTCCCAAGTTTGGTTTAACACCTGTGACGGTACCGGGTGCTCCTTCAGCTTGGGTCGAGCTTTCTGAAAAGCTTGGGAAACTTCCTATAATAGAAGTATTGGAACCGGCAATAAACTATGCCCGTAATGGATTCCCGTTAAGTCCAACACTTGCTTATAATTGGGAAAAAGGTGTGGAAAATTTCCGGAAAGTTTTGAAAGGTGAGGAGTTTCAAGGCTGGTTTGACACGTTTGCACCAGATGGCAGGATACCTAAAGCTGGAGAGTTGTGGAAGTCAGAGGGGCATGCCCGAACTTTGGAACTAATAGGTGAAACAAAAGGGGAAGTTTTTTATCGCGGTGAGCTAGCAGATAAAATAGATGAGTTTTCCAAAAAGTTTGGTGGCTTTATTCGAAAAGAGGACCTAGGAGCCTTCCGACCGGAATGGGTCGATCCTATTTCCGTGAATTACAAAGGTTATGACGTTTGGGAAATACCGCCGAATGGTCAAGGAATAGTCGCACTCATGGCATTAAATATGCTAAAGAACGATGAGTTTAATGCTCGCGAAGATGTTAATACATACCATAAACAAATTGAAGCAATAAAGCTGGCATTTGCTGACGGGGAAAAATACATTACCGAAAAAGGCAGTATGAGTCAAAGCGTAGAAAATATGTTAAGTGAAGCCTACGGAGAAAAACGTCGTCATTTAATTGCAGAAGAAGCGCTAACACCTGAGGCAGGAGAACCGGATGCTGGTGGTACTGTTTACTTATCAACTGCTGATGGAGACGGTAATATGGTTTCATTCATACAAAGCAACTATATGGGTTTTGGTTCAGGATTAGTTGTTCCGGGAACAGGTATTTCTCTACAAAATCGCGGACATAATTTTAGTCTTGATCCCGAGCATGATAATGCACTTGAACCTGGCAAGCGGACCTACCATACGATTATTCCCGGGTTTTTAACGAAAGGGAAAGAAGCAATTGGACCGTTTGGTGTAATGGGTGGGTTTATGCAACCCCAAGGACATTTACAAGTAGTCATGAATACGATTGATTTTGGACTGAATCCTCAAGCTGCATTAGATGCTCCTAGATGGCAGTGGATGAAAGATAAACAAGTATTATTAGAGCATAGTGTTCCAAACTTCATTGCTCAAGCCCTGTCAGCTAAAGGGCATGATATTCAATTAACACATATGTCGGGTAGCTTTGGACGTGGTCAAATCATTTGGAGAGATCCCTTTACTGGTGTATTGGCTGGTGGAACAGAATCTCGTACAGATGGCGCCATTGCCGTTTACTAAGGGGAATGAAAAAATGAATCAATCAAATATATTTATGGCATTCTTCCGTGTTGGAATTCTTGGATATGGAGGAGGACCTGCATCTATTCCTCTTATTCAAAAAGAAGCAGTTGATATCTATAAGTGGATGGATGAAGAAGAATTCTCAGATACCCTGGCAATCGGAAATACATTGCCAGGTCCTATCGCAACAAAACTTGCCGGGTATATAGGGTATCGTGTCGGCGGAATATTAGGGATGATAAATGCAATTGTTGCTTCGGTTATTCCAACAGTCATTCTAATGATTATTTTGTTAACCTCACTTGCTTCCTTTCGGGAGTACGAATGGGTTCAGGGAATGACAAAAGGTGTGTTACCTGTAGTAGCTGTTATGCTAGGTGTTTTAACATGGGGATTTATTGAAAAATCAAAGAATGATCTCGGTTGGCTTAAAGCTATTTTTTTAATTATTATTTCTATTGTGTTGATTGAGTTAGCGGGGATTCATCCAGCAATTATTATCGGGTTGTTAATTATTATCGTTTTAGTAAATCCATTCTCACGCAGCTTATCTAAAGAGGCTGGTGAAAAAGAATGATTTACTGGGAGATTTTCTTGGCATTTTTTATTCCTGGAATTGTTGGATACGGGGGAGGACCCGCAACGATCCCACTTATTGAATATGAGATAGTTCATCGCTACGGTTGGATGAGTATTGAAGAGTTCGGAGAGGTTTTGGCATTAGGTAATGCATTGCCGGGTCCGATTGCTACAAAAATGGCAGGGTACATTGGTTTTGAGCAAGCAGGTATTTTAGGGGCCACTATTGGATTATTTGCAACGATAGCACCCTCTTTAATTCTGATGATTATTCTTCTTAGTGTTTTACAAAGTTTTAAAAAATCACCTAAAGTTAAGCAATTATCGACCATAGTTAGACCAACAATTGCTGTACTTTTAGGGGCAATGACAGTGCGATTTGTAGAAACATCCTATTTGGACAGCGGCTGGCTGCAAACTGGATTTATTGTAATTGTTAGTTACTTTTTAATGGAAAAACGAAAGGTTCATCCTGCATTGGTTATTTTAGGTTCTCTCATTTATGGAGCGATTTTTCTGAGATGATCGTTTGGTGGATATTAATCAATTTGAATTCGAGTGCCACTTGTCCAATCTCCCTCCATTTTAGGCAGTCCGCCTCGGTTAACAATTTCTTCGATGATTTCGCGATGAATAACGACACCCTCTGCATTAGCATAAGGTGTGATCTGTTGAAAGAGCTGGTGAAAATAAGCTAGTTCTTTTTCTGTCCAATTTGTTTTAGACATTGTTGAAAGCTCAGTCATATCTCTGCCAACGTACATAAGCGATCCTCTCCTTTTTGTGGTATCATACGATATTAGGAACAAGCAAAATATCAACATTAATTTTTGCGATTATGATAGTAGTTTTTACATAAAAACAAGCCTTCTATACAATTTTTAAAAGGAGAAGATAATATGACGAAAAGTGATAAAGTGGCATTAGTTACAGGGAGTAGTCGAGGGATCGGTAAAAAAATTGCTTTAAAATTAGCTGAAAAAGGCTATGATGTAGTCATTAATTTCGCGAGAAGCAGGGAAAAAGCGGAAGAAACAGCAGAAGAAATAAGGAAACTCGGACGAAGAGCGATTACTGTGAGAGCAAACATTGCAAAAAAAGAAAAAGTACAAGAGATGTTTGAAAAAATTGATGAAGAGTTTGGACGGATAGATGTCCTTATTAATAATGCTGCATCGGGTGTGTTACGTCCGGTTCTAGAGCTCGAGGAGAGTCATTGGGATTGGACAATGAATATTAACAATAAAGCGATGTTATTTTGTTCGCAAATGGCGGCACAACGAATGAAGAAACAAGGAACGGGTGGTGCTATCGTTAGCTTGAGTTCTTTAGGTGCGGGGAGATACTTGAAAAACTATACTACTGTAGGAGTTTCAAAAGCTGCTGTTGAGGCATTAACGAGATATTTAGCTGTAGAATTGGCACCTTATCAAATCCGTGTAAATGCTGTTTCAGGAGGAGCGGTGGATACAGAAGCACTTACTCATTTTCCTAATCGAGACGAATTATTAGGTGATTCTAAAGAACGCACTCCTGCTGGACGGCTTGTAGAGCCGGAGGATTTAGCGAATGCTGCTTTATTTTTAGTTTCAGAAGAAGCAACGATGATATGTGGTCAGACGATTATTGTTGATGGTGGTATTTCACTGTTAACGTAATAATTTTTTTTGGATAAGATGTTTCTCCTCTGGTTATATTAACTTTTGTGGAGGTGATACACATGGCTAACAATCAACAGAACCAAAACGCTTCTAAAACTAATCCGCAAGAAGTGAAGCGCCAAAATCAACAATCTGCACAAAACCAAGGACAAAAAACTGAGTTTGCAAGTGAAACAGACGCGCAAGAGGTTAGACGTCAAAATCAGCAATCTAACCAGCGTAAGCAGCAAGCTTCTTCTAAAGGACAACAGCAACAATAATAATAACATTCTCTCTTTTCTCAAATTTTAAAGAGTAAGAATGTAATGTTGTCATGTCTCACGGCCCTTTCCTTAATTACAGGAAAGGGCTTTTTTATGGTAATAACTGGGGGGACAGTCCCCCCAGTTATTACCATCGTTTTAAAATTAGCAAAACAATAGTATAATGAGAGGGAGAGAGTATGCTGAGGCTTAATATGTTGATGTGACACAGATAGTTTCCATTGTAATTTAGTGCTCATATTTCAAGGAGTGGTAAATGTGTTCTTTAGAAAAGCTCGCAAAGAGAATAAAAAGAAAGAAGAGGAAGAAGAAGAAGTAGTAAAGGAGATCGAAGCTACAATAGAGGAAGTTCGAACTGCAGTGAATGAATTTGCCCTTAATTTAGACAATGGAATTTCCCTACGCAGTATCGTATTAGATACACATGAAATAGATTTTGAACTTTTACATTCATATTTAGGCGGTAAACCAAATAAACCCTTTTATATGTCAAAGGAGACCTTCGAAGTTTTTGAAGATCCAGATTATCCGAAACACATTGATCATTGTCAGATCGCCTGTGATCAATATTTTCTGGAAACTGGAGAAGAACCAATTGTTCAAGGAGATAAAACAAGAACGATCAGTTATTTTAAATTGAAAAATTATTTAGTGAAAAACCCACCATTTGAATTGTTTTTAGATCCAAATGATCGGATGGTAACGCATCGGAAAAAAAGTAACTGAAGATCCCACAGGACGTTTTTTGAGAGATAATAATTTATAAAATGGGCAGCTACCTTCACACCGCACGTATCAAGGGAAACCCACCCTCCTTTCGAGTAGCACCTTCACCCATTACGTAGGTGCTACTCGGGGCGGTGGAAGCTGACGCTGTATTTAATAAAAGACGGCTAAGCCGTTTTTCTTCTCCGAGGAGACTGAATGTTGCCTGTGGAAATCGTCCCATTAGTGAATTCAAGCACCACTCTGTTCTAATTAAGGAGCAATTTCTAGAAAAGTTATTAAGAAAGGAGCGTACGCATGTGAAATTCCCTCAAATTGGAAGTAATATAGAAGTACAAAGCTATAAACACAATGGACATCTACATCGTGTTTGGGAAGAAACGATTATTTTAAAAGGAACATCTCAAGAAATTGTTGGCGGAAATGACCGAATAATTGTTCATGAATCCGATGGTCGTCAATGGCGTACCCGAGAGCCGGCTATTTGCTACTTTACAGCAAAACATTGGTTTAACGTCATTGGAATGATTAGAAACGACGGAATTTATTATTACTGTAATTTAGGAACTCCTTTTACTTATGATGATGAAGCACTTAAATATATAGATTATGATTTAGATATCAAAGTTTTTCCTGATATGACTTATAAACTATTGGATGAAGATGAGTTTGCTTTACATAAGAATCAAATGAAGTATCCTGAGGAAGTAGAGCATATACTTTGGAAGACTGTTGACGAACTGGTATCATGGATAAGTCAACAAAAGGGACCATTTGAGCCAGCGTTTATTGAGTATTGGTACGAACGATTTTTACAACACCGATAAAATGAAAGTTGCTAATAAAAGAGAGCGGCTCATGTATTATGAGCCGTCTCTTCTTTGCTTTACAAGGTAAGAAAGTATAAGATGACAGCTCTTTTCGCCGCAAGTATCAAGGGAAACTCACCCTTCATTTCGAGTAGCACCTACACTCAGTTACGTAGGTGCTACTCGGGGTGGCGAAAGATCACGCTGTTTATAATAAAAGACGCTACGCGTTTTTCTTATATAAAGTAGGAGATGTTTGACTTGGATAGTATGAAAAGATACATGAGTTTTGTAAAACCATATTGGAAACAAATAGTGCTAACTGTTCTTATCGGTATGGTGAAATTTGGGATACCGTTAATGATGCCTTTGGTTATAAGATATGTTATTGATGATATTATTGGAGCAGAGGGACTGTCTAGTAATGAGCAATTGAGTAACCTTTACTGGTTAATGGGAATAGTATTTGTCTTATTTGTGATCATCAGACCTCCAGTTGAATATTATCGTCAATATTTAGCGCAATGGATAGGAAATAAAGTATTGTATGATATTCGCGATGGTTTATTTCATCATTTACAAAAACTAAGTCTTAAGTTTTACTCAAATAGTAAATCCGGAGAAGTTATTTCCCGAGTCATTAATGACGTAGAGCAAACAAAGAACTTTGTTATGACAGGTATGATGAATATTTGGATTGACCTGTTTACGATTATTGTTGCTATTATAATTATGTTAACGATGGATGTTTCACTTACCTTAGTTGCCATTGCATTATTACCATTTTATGGGTTTGCAATTAAGTATTTCTTTAGTAAACTGCGCGATATGACACGTCGGCGTTCTCAGGCACTTGCTGAAGTACAAGGGCATTTGCATGAACGACTTCAAGGGATGAATGTGATACGAAGTTTTGCCTTAGAGGATTACGAGCAAAAGGAATTTGATACGCGCAATGAAAACTTCTTTTCTAAAGCAGTTGATCATACGAGATGGAACGCAAAGACGTTTGCAGTAGTAAATACAATTACGGATATAGCCCCAATTCTTGTGATCGGTTTTGCCGGGGTATTGGTTATACAAAACGGCTTAACGGTAGGTACAATGGTTGCATTTGTTGCATATATGGATCAATTATACAGTCCTTTACGCAGGCTTGTTAATTCTTCAACAATTCTTACGCAAGCAGTTGCTTCCATGGATAGAGTGTTCGAACTTATTGATGAGAAATATGATATTGAAGACAAAGAAGATGCTGTACCATATTCTCATCCGCAGGGAGAAGTCATCTTTGACAGAGTCAACTTTCATTATATAGAGAATGAGCCTGTCTTAAAGGATGTCAGCTTTCGCGTTGAAAGAGGAGAAACAGTTGCGATAGTTGGTATGAGCGGGGGCGGAAAAAGTACGATTATGAGTTTAATTCCTCGTTTTCATGATGTAACTGAGGGTAGAATTGTTATTGATGGTAAAGATGTCAGGGATTATCAAGTGCGATCATTGCGAGATCGAGTTGGAATGGTTCTGCAGGATAATGTCATATTTAGTGATTCCGTTATGTTTAATATTAAAATGGGGAAACCGGAAGCAACAGATGAAGAAGTATACAGCGCAGCAGAAGCAGCTAATGCTGACGAATTCATTCGTGCTCTCCCAGAAGGTTATGCTACCAATATTGGAGAACGTGGTGTGAAATTGTCAGGAGGACAAAAACAAAGGTTAGCTATTGCACGTGTATTTTTAAAAAGTCCGGAAATCCTTGTTTTTGATGAAGCGACGAGTTCGTTAGATTTAGAAAGTGAAAGCTTAATTCAACAATCCTTGTTTCGTTTAGCGGAAAATCGAACTACTTTTATCGTAGCTCATCGTCTTTCCACCATTACACATTCAGATAAAATTATTGTAATTGATCATGGAAGAATGGTAGAGATGGGAAGTCATGATGAACTTATGAAAAAACAAGGTGCCTATTATAACTTGTTTCAAATTCAAAAGTTTAATTAATAATCCATTGTTACTAAATTTTCTTGTTTTGGATAAGAAGTTTGGAGAATCAAAGCGCGGCGAAATCTCAAAATAACATAAAAAAATAATGGCACTGAAAAAGATGATTCTTTTTCAGTGCCATTTTGATGTGGATTTTTTGATGTTGTCATTTTACTTTGAGCAGAGTTGCTCGAATCCGCTCTAGGCGGACGCTTTACGCGGGCAATGCTTCAGTCTCCTCGGGAAAGTTCGTCCCTGCGAGGTCTTTAGCTATTGCTTTTCCCGCAGGGAGTCGCCGCCTTCGCTACTTCGAATTATTTGTTCAAAAAAATTTTTTTAAGTCCAGAAATAATAACGATAATAACTATTACGTAAACTCCCTTAAAAAAATGTTGTTTGGAAGAATCCGTGAGACTCCTGTGGAAGAATGATTCAAGCGAGACCCCGCAGAGCGTCAGTTTGCTCGAGGAGGCTCGCTTGATCATCCACGGAAAGCGAGCGGAATTCTTCCAAACAACCTTCGTGATAACGATGTAATAAAATAGATACAAAAGACGCAATGCACTTTTATTAATTTAGTATTGATCTCTCTCTTTTATATTCACTTCATTGTCATCTGTATGATAAGTGAAGAAACCGTCAACGAGTTTGTCTAAATGCTCTAATTCTTCACTATATTCAACGATAAGTGCAATGACAGGAAGAAATTGAATCCACTCATCCAGATCTATTTGATCATCACGATGGTAGGTCATAAATACATTTATGAGTTGGTGCTTACCGGAGTGAATCTCATCGTAAAACTGTTCGGTAGATTGTTTCTTCACTTTACCCATGTACTTTAAAAGAATCCGTTCATGATAATTAGTTAGGTAATCAACTTGAAGCTGCATGAGTTGTTCTAATTCCTCTGGCAACTGTGTTAAAACATTGTCATGTTTACTCAAGCTTTTCAATATTTCTTTAGCTTTTTTTGTAGTAACAAGCATTTGCCTAAATAGGACAACCTTTCGCATTCGTGCGTATTCATTTTTCTTGAAATAATTTCTCTCTTCTTTATATAACGTATAAAGGGTTTCTAGCTTTCCAACAGAACCACGGATTTTTTTCATATCCTGGTTTAATGTCTGGTACTCTACCTCATGATGTAAAATCAATCGAATCCATTGAATAATTTTATCATTTGTATCTGTAATCCGATGATACAGCTGGTTTTCGTGTTTTGGGGGCAAAAAAATCATATTTACAATAAATGCGGAAAATACCCCAATCATTACTAATAGAAACCGGTTTGCTGCAAAGTTTATAAAATCTTCGGTCGGATTCCCCATAATAATAATCGCAGTAACGACCGCTAAAGGGATAATATCCTCTTTTTTAAATTTAATATGAATAGCAATAATTAGTAATACAACAACACCTACAACAAAGGGTTCGTGCCCAAAAGCTAAAACGAATACTATTGCTAGTACAGCACTTACGACATTTGCTTGAATTTGGTCCCAAATAAGTGTCAAACTTTTGTGGACGGATGGTTGTACGGCAAAAAATGCAGCTAACCCTCCAAATACAGGCGCCTCGTGGCCTAGCCAAATAGCGGCGTATAAAGCAAGGGTTACGGCCAATCCGGTTTTGAAAATACGTGCTCCTAGCCTCATAATTATTCCAGTTCCTTTCGAAAACAATGCTAATGATAAAGGTCGGCAGATTTTGTTCTAAGATAAGAATTTATAAATTAGCAGCTACCTTCACGCCGCACGTATCAAGGGAAAACCCACCCCCTTTCGAGTAGCACCTACACGCACTTCGTAGGGGCTACTCGGCGGCGGAAGCTGACGCTGTATTTAATAAAAGACGGCTCTGCCATTTTTCTTAGTAAGAAAGTATTTGACTAATAATTAAAAAGTTGACTTTAAAATTGTACTATACACCTCTTTCTGTAAAACTGCAACCGGTGAAAATTCTCGTCGCTAGAATAATAATTACTGGATTTTCAATGTTTATTTGAAGGCTCTGCTAAACAGAAAACTCCGGAAAACAGACATTAAAGCCTGTTTTCTGGAGTTAGTATATATATGAGTTTATATAGAATTTTATTCTGTTGATACTGCTGGATCTGCTTGTAGTTTAACAGGAGTAACTTGCCTGAAGTAAACAGATGGATTTTCCAACAGTTTAACGACAAGACCTTTTTCTTCGTCTTGGTTAAGCAGAGCCAATTCATCTCTGTATAAACTGAGAAGTTCAGTAACATCTTTGATGCCTTTGTCAGATAGAGGCTCGATAGACACCTTTGCCCCTTTTGCAATACGTGACAAAAGAGTACTTTCATCTAAGCCCATAGCCGGATCTAGTCTGAGGTAAACGACACCACCTGTCATTCCTGCTGCCATCCACGGTCCGGGATCACCCATAACAAGTCCTCTGCCATTAGTCATATATTCAAACGCAAAGCCTTTAATATTTGCAGTTATTCCAATATTATAGTGTTGATCTTTTTTTAAAGGTGTTTTAAGTCGTCCTCCAAAAATCATATCTGCTCCTGATAAGCGAATCCCAGCTCGTGAATCTGCATTTCCTTGAACAATAAACAAGCCTTTTTGTGCGCCGTATCCAATACCCTTCCCTACAGATCCATTTAGCAATTCTCCATGTGCTCCTTTTGTTTTAAATATTTTGAAAGAGCCGCCAAAAGATGTTTTTCCGACACCGTCCTGTGCTCCCCCTGTGATATGAATATTCACGCCTTCGCTATTATAAGCGCCTAAACCATTGCCAAGAATCGAACCTTTCGAGTAACGCAAATCTATCTCAGGAAGTGAACGATAGGAACCATCTAATTTATCTCTAACTCTGTGACAAGAGACGCGACTACCTAACACACGCTGTTCACTGGTTACTGCTTCGAAATTACGAGATGTGGTAAGCTCCTGGGAATTACCGTCTAAATAATCAAACTCTGCACCAGCTGCAACTGCAAGTTGACGTTCTGATGTTTCCTCCAACACCTTCACTGGTTCGAAGGGGGCTAAGTCTTGCTCTGGAAGGGTTGAAAGCAACTCTGTTAAATCGAGATTTAGTTCTCCTCGAGTTTGTTCTAATAAATCAGCTCGGCCAACCATTTCTTGCGTATTTTTAAAGCCTAATGATGCAGTAACGGATTGTAGTTCTTTACCGAAAGCTTGAAACAGGTTAGTAAGTCCTTGAACTGCATTCTCAAAATCTCGTGGAACAAAACGTCGCAGACCATGGTCTTTTGCTTGTGTTTCTGTTTCAATTTGGGTAGCAATACCCACATGACAAGTATCCAAATGACAGCCTCGACAAGCTGTACAACCAACTGCGATCATCGATAATGTCCCGAAGCCAATCCGATTTGCCCCGAGAAGCATAAGCTTCACCGCATCTTCCACGCTTTTAACACCACCATCGGCCCAGAGCTCTACTTTATGTCTGAGTCCAGCTTCTAGAAGGGCAAAGTGAGCCGCTTTTACTCCTATCTCTGCGGGTAATCCAACGTGCTGAAGAGCATGTACCCGGGCGGCACCTGTGCCACCATCAAAACCGCTTAATGTGATAAAATCAGCACCGGCTTTTGCGATTCCGACAGAAATGGTTCCAATATTAGGTACGATAGGTACTTTTACAGCCACCTTTGCTTGGTCGTTTGCAGTTTTAATTTCTGTTATCATTTGCGCTAAATCTTCAATCGAATAAATATCATGATTATTGGATGGGGAAATCAAATCGGATCCAGTTGTCGCATTCCGGGCAGCAGCAACTTTATCCGTGACTTTTGATCCCGGTAAATGACCGCCTTCTCCAGGTTTGGCTCCTTGACCAATTTTTATTTCTAATAAATTTGTGGAATTCAGCAGTTCTACGTTCACTCCAAATCGCCCAGAAGCAATTTGTTGACCGCGTGTATTCGGATACTTTCCAAGCATATCCTTGATTTCTCCACCTTCACCGTTAAAACTAATCATGTTTAACCGGTTTGCTGCTTCAGCATAGGCGCGGAATGCAACTTCCCCCTGAGATCCAAATGACATCGAACTAATCATAAATGGTAAATCATGTTTGCCTACACCAACATTCACATCTGTTGGTTCAATATCGGATTGTATCTCTTTTAATTTTGTATAATGTCGAATAGTAATTGGATTTTTTTCTTCTTGTTCAGATATTTTCTCTTTAAAAACATTGTACTCAATTTTTCCAGCTGCTAATTCCCCAAGAGACTTCCAAATTCGCGGGAAAATATGAAATGTTTTTCCTGGACGAACTTTATCATTATGGTAGTCTTCTTTGCGGAGGATGCTATCAGCTTTCATACTATTGAAATTAAAGCTTAAATCATTACTGCCAAGATAGTTTACTACATCAAGGTAATCGGCAATTTCTTCATTTAAACCTATAGCAGAAAAGAGACGCCCATATCCCCTCAGTTCATGAATACCAATAGTAGATATGATTTTTTCCAGTCCTTTATTTAACGCACTATACAATTTCGTCGCAGGTTCTGGACTATCCTCCAAGACTGTCGAAAACATCACATAAGGATGAATGAGATCTGTACCTAAACCAAATACAACCGCTATGTCATGCAGTGTGCGAATACTACCGGAGCGAAGAACTATGGAACAATCACGTCTTAGCTTCATACTAGTTAAGCCTTGATCCACAGCTGATATTGCTAGATGAGGATCAAGCCAATAGGATTGACCTGTATGAGTTCCGTGATCATCAAAGACGAGAAAGGACTTACCAGATTTAACAGCTGTTTCAGCCTCGTTCTTCAAACGATTTAATGCGTCTACAACTTCTTCGTCTTCTAAACGGACAAGTTGAAAAACAGCTAGTTCATTATTTTCTTGATAATATTCTACTAACCCTTCAAAGGTAGGATGATGATATTCAGATTCTAATCCTTTCCCAGCTTTTCCTTCTGCAATTAAAGGAGAGTCTAGCTCGATAATATTTTTCACTGATTCTGATTTAAAAAGGCTGGGACGTTTTCCTATAATTACCCGAGTGGAGAAGTGTTCCATTTCCCTGTCTCGGTCAATGGCTGGATTTGTCACTACTGCAACACTTTCCTTAATAAAATCTGCGACATTTTTTCGGCCAGGATGAAGGGCAGCCAGGGGAGCATCGTGACCAAGTGAACGAATTGGTTCCGCTCCTTTATCAGCCATCTGTTCAATGAGTTGGATATGTTCACGGTCCCATCCATTTGCAGCATAAACAGAAGGAATAATGGTTTGTTGGAAAAGTGTTTTGCTTGTTCGTTTTTTCCATTTTGTTGTGAGACGCTGACCAGCCCCTTTAATGAAAAGCTTTGGAGAAAGGCGTTGATATACTTCTTCCTGAAGTTCATTATGCGATAATACTTCGATCGTACCGAAGTTATTTCGCTTAATTCCAACTTTTTCACCGGGTGCCAATGGCTTCGGATCTGATACGTAAACGTCGGTTGTGAAAATACCTTGTTCGGAAGAAAAAATAAAACTTGTCTCTGTTTCAAGCATCCAAACTGGTCGTAACCCTAAAGAATCTACGCTGAAAACAGCTTCATCACCAAGTCGTGATATAATACCTGCTGGACCTTGAGCGAAGTGACCCCAGGCTTCTCTTATATATGTGTACAGATCTTTCAGGTGAGGAGGATAATGTTTTATTTCATGCACGATGGGCGGAAACATTATTTCTAGCGCTTCAAATAATGATACCCCTTTACGGGATACAAATGTATCAATAATACGATTCAAATCCTGTGAATCACTACCGCTCTCCACGAGTGGAACTCCAACCATATTAGCTTCGTCCCTAAGCTTTGCAATTGTGTTTATTTCACCATTATGTCCAATAACACTAAATGGCTGCACACGAAAAAAGTTAGAAAGGGTATTCGTAGAATAACGATTATGGCCTAACGTTGTTGTGGAAGCGACAGAGGGATCAGCTAAATCATTGTAATATTTCGGGAGAATATCCCCAGCGCCCATTACTTTATAAACAGCATTTTCATTACTTAAAGAAGCTACATGGACAGCAAGGTTTTTTTCACAAGTTATTGTAAGATCAAAGAGAGTGGAGCGAATGTCTTTTATTTCTAATGTACTGTCAATTTCAAAAGCGACCTGCCAGAAAATAGGCTCGACTCTCCTGGCAATAGGCCCTAAAGCTTGTGGGTTGGTTTGTGCTGTACTTTCAAATATCAGCTTGAGTCCGTTGGCAGAAAAAAAATCTTTCATTTCTTGTTGAAATTTACTAGTTTCAGGTGTGCGTTCAATAAATAAATGCCCAACAACAAATGAAGGAGAATCAACCACTGTTGAATGAACGTTAACAGCATCGAGTTTTTTCTTCCATAGAGCTCGAGGAATGTCAATGTGAATACCAACACCATCGCCTTCTTCATTGGTGAAGCCTGCTCGGTGATTCATCTTTAAAAGGGCTTGGATAGTGTCATCGATGTTTTTCTTTAGGGGGATATTTTCTTTTTCAATAAAAGATACAATACCACAACTGTCATGTTCATTCTTTAATGCTCCACGGAATCGTTGAATTTCTTTTGATACGTTATTCATAATGTCTGGTCGAAGGTCGACCATCACCTCCTAAATAAGATCAAAGCCAATCCTTTACGTTAAAAAACCTGCCAACAAAACTGCATAGAAATGTAAATGGACAAGGTGTCAGAATTATCAGTTAATTTTACCATCAATTCTGATTAATATCAATTATTAATACAATCGGAATCTCAACTACGAACAAAAATAATTGTTGAAAATAGAAGACTGCATCCCTTATCGGATAAAGAAATAAAGAAGTGGCTATAGCCACTTCTTTATTTCAAAAGATAAGAATTTATAAAATTA
Source organism: Salipaludibacillus neizhouensis (assembly GCF_002886185.1). Lineage (GTDB taxonomy): Bacteria > Bacillota > Bacilli > Bacillales > Salisediminibacteriaceae > Salipaludibacillus > Salipaludibacillus neizhouensis. Next base: position 2,834,981 of record NZ_KZ614146.1, on the reverse strand, counting down.
GCAGCTACCTTCACGCCGCAAGTATCAAGGGAAACCCACCCTTGATACTTAAATGATGGCGGCGGAAGCTGACGCTGTATTTAACAAAAGACGGCTATGCCGTTTTTCTTATAACACTATGCAAAATCCCAGTTGGAGAATACAGCTTCTACCGTTTCGATGGTCTTTTCTATGTCTGCTTCTGAATGTTCCGTTGTCAAAAACCACGCTTCATACTTTGATGGAGCCAAGTTAATACCGCGTTTTAGCATCTGCTTGAAAAAATATGCAAACATTTCTCCGTTGCTGTTTTCAGCATGTTCGTAGTTACTAACGTGTTCGACATCAAAATAAACAGTGAGTGCACCCATGAGACGATTAATGGTGATTGGAATGTTGTAAGCTTGTGCTGCTTTATGGATGCCAGCCTCTAATTGTTCCCCTAACTGATCCATTGTTTTATATACATTTGGTTCTTTTAATAATTCAAGGCAGGCAATCCCTGCGCGAATGGATGCAGGGTTTCCCGCCATTGTTCCCGCTTGATAAGCAGGACCTAAGGGTGAAATTTGCTCCATAATATCACGCTTGCCCCCGTATGCTCCGATTGGAAGTCCGCCGCCGATAATTTTACCTAGTGCGGTTAAATCGGGTTCAACCTGCAATAAGTTTTGGGCGCCACCATAGCCGAATCTGAACGCAGTAATCACTTCATCATAGATCACAAGCGCACCGGCTTTATGGGTAATCTCATTTATAGCCTCTAAAAATCCTGCTTCAGGTTCAACAATCCCAAAGTTACCTACAATTGGTTCTACTAAAACTCCAGCAACTTCCGTTCCCCAATGATTGATCGCTTCTCGAAAAGCTTCCACATCATTAAAAGGAACCGTAATGACCTCTTGAGCAATACTTTTTGGAACACCAGCTGAATCAGGGTTTCCTAAAGTGGAGGGTCCAGACCCCGCAGCAACAAGTACTAAGTCAGAATGACCGTGATAGCATCCAGCGAATTTAATGATTTTATCTCTACCAGTGTAGGCTCGAGCTACTCGGATCGTTGTCATCACTGCTTCCGTGCCAGAATTGACAAAGCGTACCCTTTCTAAAGATGGAATAGCATCACGAAGCATCGTAGCAAATTTGTTTTCGTGAGTTGTCGGTGTACCGTAAAGAACTCCGTCTTCTGCGGCAGCTTGTATCGCTTTCGTAATATGAGAATGCGCGTGCCCAGTAATGATTGGCCCATAGGCTGCTAAGTAATCAATATATTTATTATCATCTTCGTCCCAAAAATAAGGTCCTTTTGCTTTTTTCATAAAAACAGGTGTTCCTCCGCCTATACCTTTAAAGGAACGAGATGGGCTGTTTACCCCACCTAAAATAACATCCTTTGCTTCTTTATAAAATTGTTCTGACTTTTCGAATCCCATGAAAGAGAACCTCCTAATATCCAACGTTTTAACAAAGATGATTGTACCATGAACAATGAGAAAGCTTCATCTTTATAAAGCAAAACCTGTCCTAATTACTCCCATACTTTCATAAAATAGTGTTGAGGTGATTAAATGGATATCCTTTTTTTTAGTGTCATAATTATTACTGCCTTACTGGGGATCTTTGGAAGTGTCGTATTATTAATCCGTCACCAACCTGAGGGAGGAAGAAGAATTTCGTTTCAACACTTTATCATGCTATTAGCGGTATATGCGACGGTTATGTTAGGATTTGGAATTCTTTACATGAGCCTTGAATTACTAGGGGTCCCTCTTTTGAGAGAAGGGAAGGACATACAAACCGAATCCTATTTGCATTTAATAGAAGATGTTCTTTACTTCAGTGCTGTTACATTGCTGACTGTCGGCTATGGCGACATTATTCCTCAAGGGATTGGGAGATGGATAGCGATTATTCAAGCACTCATTGGTTATTTGTTACCAGCGGCTTTTGTCATCACAACTGTCGTTCACTATGATAAGTCCAAAGAAAAACGTGCCGATCGTTTGTAGTGAACCTCTGAATTGGGTATGATGAAGAGAGAGACTATACTTGAGGAGGAACAATGAATGACATTAGAAGTAGGACAAACAGTTCCAGATCGAACTTTAAAGGCAACGAATAATAAAGAGGTTACTCTTTCAGATTACCGTGGTAGATATGTGGTTCTTTATTTCTATCCTAAAGATATGACACCAGGCTGCACGACAGAAGCTTGTGACTTCAGGGATAACCATGAAAGTTTCAAAGAATTAGATGCGGTTATTTTAGGGGTAAGTCCAGATCCAGTAGCACGTCATGAAAAGTTTATTGATAAACATGATTTGCCCTTTGAATTACTAGCCGACGAAGAACATGAATTAGCCGAAGATTTTGGTGTGTGGCAACTTAAAAAGAACTTTGGAAAAGAATCCATGGGCATTGTCAGATCGACCTTTGTGATTGATAAAGAAGGGAAACTTATTAAAGAATGGCGCCAAGTCAAGGTGGAAGATCATGTAGCGGAAGCTTTAGAGTTCTTGAGAGAGGACTCTAAATAAATAAGAAAAACGGCATAGCCGTTTTTTATTCTCTAAAACTAAGCATTTTAAATTCTTTAAATTAAAAAGAAGCAAGACCGACTAAAAGCGGTCTTGCTTCTTATTTTACGATTAATACGAAAGATGTCCAACTAAGCCATGAGTTTCTTAATTGAAATTTTTCTCATCAACTATTTCATTTTTGTGGTTATAGATAATTAGCTGACTTGGTGTATTGTCTTGTGCAACCTTTTCAACAGCTTCAATTGCTTCAGTCATTTTATCAAATTCCTTTTCGGGTGCTACATCCTCAATTTTTAAAAACCATGCGTCAGCATCTTTATTTGGTCTAACTGTATATTTTTTCATTTAAAAAACACTCCTTATAACATTAATTTAACTATATTTTTCTATTTCCCACCCCGTTTATGGATTAAACGTTACTTTTTCTGTAAGGTTGAAAAAGTAATCGCATTAGGAAGTTTAGAGAAGTGACTTTGAATAGCTTGCAAAAGGGAGGCTGTTGCCGTTTAATCAGCTATGTTAATATTAAAGGTAACAATTGAGATTAAAGAAGAAGCGTCAATAATCGTTGTTAGATTAGAAAAATACGGGTGGTATTCTAGCATCTGATGATTCAATCATCTATGGAGAAGATTTAGAAGAACGTTACATTGAAGTGGCTTCTAACATGAAATGGATAGCGATAATCTCTGCAGAATTGGATCTAATTCCATTCCAAAAGATTATTTTTACTAATACAAAGAGGCTTCATGCTATCCCAATTGCTGAATATACTATTAACGCAATGTTATAAGAGTCTAGACAAAATGGAGAGATGGTTAATTCGAAAGCAAAAAGAATAGTCTGTTCACGTGTAAGCGAGCTCTATGGGAAACAATGGACATACTTGGTGCTGGAGCAATGGGTCGGGGATAGAAAAACTACCGAAAGCAATTGGAATGCATGTAGCTGAACTAACTCGCATTGGTAAAGAAAGGGAGTCATTTGACCAAATTATTACATATAATGAGCTACCTGTTATGCTAACTGCTGCTAATTTTTAGTATTAGTTCTGCTCAAAAAAGAAACCTATAACATATTATGTAAGCAACAGTATGATCAATAAAATCTGCAAGTAAATTGAAATAAGACGTATATTAATCAAAAGAGAATTAATATTTGAAAAGGGGGTCTTACGAATGAAACTAATGGTTTGTGTTGTCCAAAATTATTATCGGGTTGTGCTAGAGGAAGGTTTAAAAGAAAATGGTTATCGTATGACAGAATTAGCAAGTAGCGGAGGTTTTTTAAAACGGGGCAATACTACTTTTTTAATTGGGATTAAGGACACGGATATTGAGAATTTGAAAGAGAGAATGAAAGAAATTTGCTTAGCATATGAAAAAAAGAAAGGGAAGAGCAAGGGACCATCCAGCAGATATATATCTTTTTTAATTCAAGCAAAAGATGCACTGCCTCTTATGCAACAAGAAAAAAACCCTTGAATAAATAGAATTGGAATAAAGCGCTGTTAGGTTGTTTCGATTGACAAGAATTCATTAAGTTATGTATACTAATTGTAAAGATTATAAAGTGATAATGTTTATGGTATATTTTAATTACAGAATATATATTATAGTACGGTCTAGTTTTAATTAGAAGAGGTGATATCAATGGAAAACCATCGACTTGAAGATGCCCTGCTCTCACTAAAAAGCACGAAGGTTCGAATGACCCCTCAAAGGCATGCAATATTAGAATACTTGCTCAGTGCTCGTAGTCATCCAACTGCAGATGATATTTATAAAGCTTTGGAAACAAAATTTCCTAATATGAGTGTTGCTACTGTCTACAATAATCTCCGAGTTTTTAAAGAAGTAGGCTTAGTGAGAGAATTAACATATGGTGACTCATCTAGTAGGTTCGATAGTAACACCACTGATCATTATCATGTGATTTGTCAGGACTGCGGGAAAATTGTTGATTTTCATTACCCGGGACTTGATGAGGTGGAAACATTGGCGGAACACGTTACAGGGTTTAAAGTAACTGATCACCGTATGGAAATTTATGGGGAATGCCCAGAGTGTCAAAACCATCAAAAGCATTAAATTATAGGCTGGAGGGATGATCCTCCAGTTTTTTGTTGTTTTTGGAATAGAATCTTAAAAAGCGGGTAAGTGTCTATCTAGATTATCCTTTTAAAGCAGACCTTTAGATATCCTATTAATACAAAGACTTTAAATTACTTGAAAATAGCCTGAATCCCTTGTTATATAAAGGTTTCAGGCTCATTTTTTTTACAAGGATTTATAAAATTATCAGTATTACAGAGATTGTTGTTTTCGTCGAACAGAAGGGCTCGAATCCGCTCTAGGCGGATTCTTTCCGCGCGCGATGCTTCAGTTTCCTTGGGAAAGATCGTCCCTGCGGGGGTCTTCACCTATTGCATTTCCCACAGTCTCCACTCGAGCTTTTAAAAATCCAGGTTAAAGAAAGCAATTGCTTCTACTTTAAATTAGACGATTAAGACGTTACGCGTTTTTTACATGCAGAACTGCTATTATTGCTCTTTCCTTTTTTTACGATTATATTTTTCGTCAAACTCTTTACCTTCTAAGTCTTTGTCGAGTGTTAAGGGCTCATTGCAATGCATACAAGCATCCACTCGACCTAGCATCTTGGTATATTTATTGCAACTAGGGCAGAGCACTTGGACTGTTTTAGACGATAGCATGCCAATCCAAAAATAAATACCAGTGCTAGCAATGATGGATAAAAATCCTAATAACATCAACAGAGTCATAATGAGTGGGTTAGCTTGGAAGAACAAACCTAAATACATCACAATAATTCCACCGAAAATTAGTAATAACGCGAACGTTCTTATTTTATTTATTTTATTTGAATATTTAACAGCCATATCAACGCCTCCTGAGAAGAAATTATATCATAATAAATGCACAGTGATAACAGATAAACGATTTCATATCATGTAAAAGATAATTTATCGAGAAAAAAGGGATTTTTTATGGTGTGTCGAAAATAAATCATATAATAGAGTATACATAGAGAATCAATATTTAGTGTAAATACCTTTAGTTCATATTAGGGGAGGAAAGTTATATGGATGATTTGCTAAGACAGTTGTACCAAGATCGAACAAGTGATGAACACACTTTAGGTATAATAGCCATGGAAAAAAGAAAAGGACAAGATGCAAACACAGATTACTTCGATGAAGTTTTACTTGTAATAGTAGATAATACAAAATTAAAATGGACAACTAAACATTATGAATATCAGGAAAAAAAGGTCGCAATGCATTTGGTGAATACTGAACAATTACAAGATTGGCTCCTTAATAGTTCTAATAGGCGAGTGGTAAATTGGCTAATGACCGGAAAAGTTATATTTGATAGAAATGAATACATGAAGAAATTCAGAGAACAAATGAAAGAGTTTCCTATAGAAGAAAGGTTATTAAAGATAGGAGTAGAGTTTTCAAAATTGATTCGAAGATTTACGGATGGTAAAGGTCTTTTTCATGAAGGGCATTACTTAGACTCATATAATCACATTGTCCATGCGCTTCATCACTTAGCGCGATTGTCAGTTATTGAACATGGTTTTTATCCGGAAGTAACGGTGTGGCAGCAAGTTAAAAAAATAGAACCTGAAATCCATAAGCTATATTTTGAATTAGTAATGGGATCAGAACCAATCGACAAGAAATTAGAGCTTCTGCTGATAGCTAATGAGTTTGAACTGGTTACTAAAACTAAATTGGGTAGTGCGCATCTTCTATCTATCATGGATGAAAAGGATTCACCGTGGACTATTGAAGAGTTGAAGGAACAAGTTTCTGTGAAAGATTATTCATTGGATCTTAGTATAATGCTTGAGTATTTAGTGCAAAAGGGATATATAGATGTTGCGAAAGCAGAGACAAAAGGAAAGGCAATTTTTCATAGACAGTATGTAGTAAATCACATTTCTAAAAATGATTAGCAATTAACTAATAAAACAGGCAGAAAAGGTGGCCATGACTAGGTCTCCTTTTCTATTTGATTAAGTATAGATATTGTCCCTTTCTTCTATATAAGACTGTTTTCTAAAATGCTGTTATTTTCAATTAGAATTAGGAAGGTACTGAATTCGCTGAAAGTGAACGGTTTTTTGAGGTAACGTTGCTTCCTTTTTAGATAGTGATCATTCTGTGGGGGCTATACCTGCTCCTGCGGTTACTCTTTTCTAGAGGATTGTTTGTTGCTATTCTTTATTTTTGTTACTTCAAGATTCTATTCGAAAAAAACACCTTTATATATTAACATTTATTTAATGAACGTATACTCTATATAATTTATATGTTGTAAAAGAATATCTATAAATATTTTTTAATAAAGTGTTGCATTACAACATGGATACGTGGTATATTATTTCTTGTCGCCATAAGTTGATTTGAAAAAACAATTGATTTCCTTGTTAGTACAAATGAAAATAGTTGTTGACATGATAACGATATAAGTGTTATGATGATTAAGTCGCTAAAAAAACGACATTGAAACTAGACTCAGGTAACACATTGAGTCACCCTAAGTTTTTACTCTTAGGAAATGACCTTTGAAAACTAAACAAAAAGCCAAGCAAAGTGGGATATTTTAAAATATCCCGTCAAATGAAACAAATCGTTGAATGGTAACATTCGACAAACGCCAGACGAAAGTTTGGTTTTGATGTCTAGGACATCAAGCTTGATGATAAGTCATCATACTTTATCGGAGAGTTTGATCCTGGCTCAGGACGAACGCTGGCGGCGTGCCTAATACATGCAAGTCGAGCGCAGGAAACAAGCTGATCCCTTCGGGGTGACGCTTGTGGAATGAGCGGCGGACGGGTGAGTAACACGTGGGCAACCTGCCTTGTAGACTGGGATAACTCCGGGAAACCGGAGCTAATACCGGATGACCAACGGAATCGCATGATTCTGTTGTAAAAGTGGGGATTTATCCTCACACTACGAGATGGGCCCGCGGCGCATTAGCTAGTTGGTAAGGTAATGGCTTACCAAGGCAACGATGCGTAGCCGACCTGAGAGGGTGATCGGCCACACTGGAACTGAGACACGGTCCAGACTCCTACGGGAGGCAGCAGTAGGGAATCATCCGCAATGGGCGAAAGCCTGACGGTGCAACGCCGCGTGAACGATGAAGGTTTTCGGATCGTAAAGTTCTGTTATGAGGGAAGAACAAGTGCCGTTCGAATAGGGCGGCACCTTGACGGTACCTCACGAGAAAGCCCCGGCTAACTACGTGCCAGCAGCCGCGGTAATACGTAGGGGGCAAGCGTTGTCCGGAATTATTGGGCGTAAAGCGCGCGCAGGCGGTCTCTTAAGTCTGATGTGAAAGCCCACGGCTCAACCGTGGAGGGTCATTGGAAACTGGGGGACTTGAGTGTAGGAGAGGAAAGTGGAATTCCACGTGTAGCGGTGAAATGCGTAGATATGTGGAGGAACACCAGTGGCGAAGGCGACTTTCTGGCCTACAACTGACGCTGAGGTGCGAAAGCGTGGGGAGCAAACAGGATTAGATACCCTGGTAGTCCACGCCGTAAACGATGAGTGCTAGGTGTTAGGGGTTTCGATGCCCTTAGTGCCGAAGTTAACACATTAAGCACTCCGCCTGGGGAGTACGACCGCAAGGTTGAAACTCAAAGGAATTGACGGGGGCCCGCACAAGCAGTGGAGCATGTGGTTTAATTCGAAGCAACGCGAAGAACCTTACCAGGTCTTGACATCCTCTGACCACCCAAGAGATTGGGATTTCCCCTTCGGGGGACAGAGTGACAGGTGGTGCATGGTTGTCGTCAGCTCGTGTCGTGAGATGTTGGGTTAAGTCCCGCAACGAGCGCAACCCTTGATCTTAGTTGCCAGCATTCAGTTGGGCACTCTAAGGTGACTGCCGGTGATAAACCGGAGGAAGGTGGGGATGACGTCAAATCATCATGCCCCTTATGACCTGGGCTACACACGTGCTACAATGGATGGTACAAAGGGCTGCAAGACCGCGAGGTCAAGCGAATCCCATAAAGCCATTCTCAGTTCGGATTGCAGGCTGCAACTCGCCTGCATGAAGCCGGAATTGCTAGTAATCGCGGATCAGCATGCCGCGGTGAATACGTTCCCGGGCCTTGTACACACCGCCCGTCACACCACGAGAGTTTGTAACACCCGAAGTCGGTGAGGTAACCTTTTTGGAGCCAGCCGCCGAAGGTGGGACAGATGATTGGGGTGAAGTCGTAACAAGGTATCCCTACCGGAAGGTGGGGATGGATCACCTCCTTTCTAAGGAGCATTTAAGCTCAACTTATTGAATCGAACTTTGTCTTGGACTTTTTGTTTAGTTTTGAGAGGTTAGTCTCTCAAAGCTTCTTTTCTTTGAAAGAAGCCTTTGTCCTTTGAAAACTGGATAACGAAATGACTGAAAAGAATCACCGGTTATACCCTTTGAATACGTTCAAAGAAAGTGAACCGAGTGTCTTAGATGTAGGCTAAGAAAGAC
>NZ_KZ614146.1:1348929-2825913 GCF_002886185.1 Salipaludibacillus neizhouensis | reverse complement strand
CTTAGTTGCCAGCATTCAGTTGGGCACTCTAAGGTGACTGCCGGTGATAAACCGGAGGAAGGTGGGGATGACGTCAAATCATCATGCCCCTTATGACCTGGGCTACACACGTGCTACAATGGATGGTACAAAGGGCTGCAAGACCGCGAGGTCAAGCGAATCCCATAAAGCCATTCTCAGTTCGGATTGCAGGCTGCAACTCGCCTGCATGAAGCCGGAATTGCTAGTAATCGCGGATCAGCATGCCGCGGTGAATACGTTCCCGGGCCTTGTACACACCGCCCGTCACACCACGAGAGTTTGTAACACCCGAAGTCGGTGAGGTAACCTTTTTGGAGCCAGCCGCCGAAGGTGGGACAGATGATTGGGGTGAAGTCGTAACAAGGTATCCCTACCGGAAGGTGGGGATGGATCACCTCCTTTCTAAGGAGCATTTAAGCTCAACTTATTGAATCGAACTTTGTCTTGGACTTTTTGTTTAGTTTTGAGAGGTTAGTCTCTCAAAGCTTCTTTTCTTTGAAAGAAGCCTTTGTCCTTTGAAAACTGGATAACGAAATGACTGAAAAGAATCACCGGTTATACCCTTTGAATACGTTCAAAGAAAGTGAACCGAGTGTCTTAGATGTAGGCTAAGAAAGACGCCACCAATTGTGAGTGGGAATTATCCGTAGAATTTTATATTTGATAGATAATTTTTGCAAGGAGAACCAAGGAGATCGAGGAAGCAAATGACGAATCCCCGGAGCGTACAACCGTACGTGAGGAGTGCAGCTGACGATGAGATCTGCCGGTAATCCGCAGCAAAAAATGGTTAAGTTAGAAAGGGCGCACGGTGAATGCCTTGGCACTAGGAGCCGAAGAAGGACGGGACGAACACCGATATGCTTCGGGGAGCTGTAAGTAAGCTTTGATCCGGAGATTTCCGAATGGGGGAACCCCTTATCCGTAATGGGATAAGATCCACACTTGAATACATAGAGTGTGAGAAGGCAGACCTGGGGAACTGAAACATCTTAGTACCCAGAGGAAGAGAAAGCAAATGCGATTTCCTGAGTAGCGGCGAGCGAAACGGAAACAGCCCAAACCAAGAGGCTTGCCTCTTGGGGTTGTAGGACATTCCATATGGAGTTACAAAGAGTCTGTGTAGATGAAGCGACCTGGAAAGGTCCGCGAGACAAGGTAAAAGCCCTGTAGTCGAAATGCAGACTCCTCCGGAGTGTATCCTGAGTACGGCGGGACACGTGAAACCCCGTTGGAAACTGGGAGGACCATCTCCCAAGGCTAAATACTACCTAGTGACCGATAGTGAACCAGTACCGTGAGGGAAAGGTGAAAAGCACCCCGGAAGGGGAGTGAAATAGATCTTGAAACCGTGTGCCTACAAGTAGTTGGAGCCCGTTAATGGGTGACAGCGTGCCTTTTGTAGAATGAACCGGCGAGTTACGATCCCATGCAAGGTTAAGCTGAAAAGGCGGAGCCGCAGCGAAAGCGAGTCTGAATAGGGCGAATGAGTATGTGGTTGTAGACCCGAAACCGGGTGATCTACCCATGTCCAGGGTGAAGTCCAGGTAACACTGGATGGAGGCCCGAACCCACGCACGTTGAAAAGTGCGGGGATGAGGTGTGGGTAGGGGTGAAATGCCAATCGAACTCGGAAATAGCTGGTTCTCCCCGAAATAGCTTTAGGGCTAGCCTCGAGGGAAGAGTTTTGGAGGTAGAGCACTGATTGGACGAGGGGTCCCCACAGGATTACCGAATTCAGTCAAACTCCGAATGCCAAAAACTTATCCTCGGGAGTCAGACTGCGAGTGCTAAGATCCGTAGTCAAGAGGGAAACAGCCCAGACCATCAGCTAAGGTCCCAAAGTATACGTTAAGTGGAAAAGGATGTGGAGTTGCTTAGACAACCAGGATGTTGGCTTAGAAGCAGCCATCATTGAAAGAGTGCGTAATAGCTCACTGGTCGAGTGACTCTGCGCCGAAAATGTACCGGGGCTAAACGTATCACCGAAGCTATGGACAGACACCTTCGGGTGTCCTGTGGTAGGGGAGCGTTCCAAGGGCGTCGAAGCATGACCGGAAGGACATGTGGAGCGCTTGGAAGTGAGAATGCCGGTATGAGTAGCGAAAAGAGGGGTGAGAATCCCCTCCGTCGAAAGCCTAAGGTTTCCTGAGGAAGGCTCGTCCGCTCAGGGTAAGTCGGGACCTAAGCCGAGGCCGAAAGGCGTAGGCGATGGAAAACAGGTTGAAATTCCTGTACCACCACGTTTCCGTTTGAGTAATGGGGGGACGCAGTAAGGTAGGGTAAGCGCACCGTTGGTTGTGTGCGTCGAAGCAATTAGGCTGACAAGTAGGTAAATCCGCTTGTCGTGAAGGCTGAGTTGTGATCGCGAGGGAAATTTAGTACCGAAGTTCCCAATCCTACACTGCCAAGAAAAGCCTCTAGCGAGGAAGCTGGTGCCCGTACCGCAAACCGACACAGGTAGGCGGGATGAGAATTCTAAGACGCGCGGGAGAACTCTCGTTAAGGAACTCGGCAAAATGACTCCGTAACTTCGGGAGAAGGAGTGCTCTATTAGGGTGCAAGCCCGAGAGAGCCGCAGTGAATAGGCCCAAACGACTGTTTATCAAAAACACAGGTCTCTGCCAAGCCGCAAGGCGATGTATAGGGGCTGACACCTGCCCGGTGCTGGAAGGTTAAGAGGAGGGGTTATCCCGTAAGGGAGAAGCTCTGAATTGAAGCCCCAGTAAACGGCGGCCGTAACTATAACGGTCCTAAGGTAGCGAAATTCCTTGTCGGGTAAGTTCCGACCCGCACGAAAGGTGCAACGATTTGGGCACTGTCTCAACGAGAGACCCGGTGAAATTATATTACCAGTGAAGATGCTGGTTACCCGCGACAGGACGGAAAGACCCCATGGAGCTTTACTGTAGCTTGATATTGGATGTTGGAACAGCTTGTACAGGATAGGTAGGAGCCTTGGAAACCGGAGCGCTAGCTTCGGTGGAGGCATTGGTGGGATACTACCCTGGCTGTTTTGACATTCTAACCTCGGACCGTGATCCGGTTCAGGAACAGTGTCAGGTGGGCAGTTTGACTGGGGCGGTCGCCTCCTAAAGAGTAACGGAGGCGCCCAAAGGTTCCCTCAGAATGGTTGGAAATCATTCGTAGAGTGCAAAGGCATAAGGGAGCTTGACTGCGAGACATACAGGTCGAGCAGGGACGAAAGTCGGGCTTAGTGATCCGGCGGCACCGTATGGAAGGGCCGTCGCTCAACGGATAAAAGCTACCCTGGGGATAACAGGCTAATCTCCCCCAAGAGTCCACATCGACGGGGAGGTTTGGCACCTCGATGTCGGCTCGTCGCATCCTGGGGCTGAAGTAGGTCCCAAGGGTTGGGCTGTTCGCCCATTAAAGCGGCACGCGAGCTGGGTTCAGAACGTCGTGAGACAGTTCGGTCCCTATCCGTCGCGGGCGCAGGAAATTTGAGAGGAGCTGTCCTTAGTACGAGAGGACCGGGATGGACACACCGCTGGTGTACCAGTTGTTCCGCCAGGAGCATCGCTGGGTAGCTACGTGTGGAAGGGATAAGTGCTGAAAGCATCTAAGCATGAAGCCCCCCTCGAGATGAGATTTCCCATCACGTAAGTGAGTAAGATCCCTCAGAGAAGATGAGGTAGATAGGTCTCGTGTGGAAGCATGGCGACATGCGGAGCTGAGAGATACTAATCGATCGAGGACTTAACCAAATGTTTTACTCTAAGCAACGATTCTTTTCAGTCCATCACGTTATCCAGTTTTGAGAGGTCAACGACCACTCACTATGTCCAGTGACGATCGCGGAGAGGTCACACCCGTTCCCATGCCGAACACGGAAGTTAAGCTCTCCAGCGCCGATGATAGTTGGGGGTTTCCCCCTGTGAAAGTAGGACGCCGCTGGGCATTTACTTTTTAGCTTTAAGTAGATCCTGATATAAATAAAAGAGACTAAGAAATTAACTGCTTATTAGCAATTAAACATTATTCCACAGTAGCTCAGTGGTAGAGCTATCGGCTGTTAACCGATCGGTCGTAGGTTCGAATCCTACCTGTGGAGCCATTTAGGAGAGCTGTCCGAGTGGCCGAAGGAGCACGATTGGAAATCGTGTAGGCGGTTTAGAGCCGTCTCGAGGGTTCGAATCCCTCGCTCTCCGCCAGAAATATTATGGCCCGTTGGTCAAGCGGTTAAGACACCGCCCTTTCACGGCGGTATCACGGGTTCGAATCCCGTACGGGTCACCAAGATTATTATAGTAACGTAAGTTATATATGTGGAGGATTAGCTCAGTTGGGAGAGCATCTGCCTTACAAGCAGGGGGTCGGCGGTTCGAGCCCGTCATCCTCCACCATTATTTTTTAAAACACCTATTATTATCGCGGGGTGGAGCAGTCTGGTAGCTCGTTGGGCTCATAACCCAAAGGTCGGTGGTTCAAATCCGCCCCCCGCAACCAATTATTTTTTGTTTTAATTATATGAAGTCTCATGGTGTAGCAGTTAAACATGCCTGCCTGTCACGCAGGAGAATTACGGTTGGAGTCCGTCATCTTCTACCATTTTAAATTTTTTTTATTATTATCGCGGGGTGGAGCAGTCTGGTAGCTCGTTGGGCTCATAACCCAAAGGTCGGTGGTTCAAATCCGCCCCCCGCAACCAATTAGTTTTTGTTTTAATTATATGAGGTCCCGTGGTGTAGTGGTTAACATGCCTGCCTGTCACGCAGGAGATCGCGGGTTCGAATCCCGTCGGGACCGCCATTAATTTTAGAATTAAAGGTTAAAGATAAAATTTTATGTTTTAACTAATATATGGCTCAGTAGCTCAGTCGGTAGAGCAATGGACTGAAAATCCATGTGTCGGCAGTTCGATTCTGTCCTGAGCCACCATTATTTTTGAGTGCTGGCCTAGCTCAATTGGTAGAGCAACTGACTTGTAATCAGTAGGTTGGGGGTTCAAGTCCTCTGGCCAGCACCATAATTTTCACTTGACTATTATAATTACTTTTTGTAATATATTAATTGTCATAAATGGAGGGGTAGCGAAGTGGCTAAACGCGGCGGACTGTAAATCCGCTCCTTCGGGTTCGGCAGTTCGAATCTGCCCCCCTCCACCATTAATTTTTTAACTTGGTAGATTGATTTAATTTATCATGTTTTTCTATGGTATAATTAATCATTGTAAATGAAACTTGTGGCGGTTGTGGCGAAGTGGTTAACGCACCGGATTGTGATTCCGGCACTCGTGGGTTCAATTCCCATCAGCCGCCCCATTAAAATTAAAACAAATAAAAATATAGGGCTATAGCCAAGCGGTAAGGCATCGGATTTTGATTCCGTGACCCGCAGGTTCGAATCCTGCTAGCCCTGCCATTTTAAAATGCGGAAATAGCTCAGTGGTAGAGCACCACCTTGCCAAGGTGGGGGTCGCGGGTTCGAATCCCGTTTTCCGCTCCAATGGCGGCATAGCCAAGTGGTAAGGCAGAGGTCTGCAAAACCTCTATCACCGGTTCAAATCCGGTTGCCGCCTCCATATTTTTCAATTTAAAATGACAGTCTAACGTAATGCCGGGGTGGTGGAATTGGCAGACACACAGGACTTAAAATCCTGCGGTAAGTGATTATCGTGCCGGTTCAAGTCCGGCCCTCGGCACCATTTTAACATTAATACTATAATAAATTTTGCCGGTGTGGTGGAATTGGTAGACACGCAGCACTCAAAATGCTGTGGGTTCGTCCCGTGTCGGTTCGACTCCGACCACCGGTACCATTTACATAATTTAAGGTAATTTTTTATAATGATTAAAAACTCACAAGTGTTGATACATCAACACTTGTGAGTTTTTTGTTTTTTGGCAAAACGGGAGTAAAAGGTATGATTTGAAATTCGTCTTACACTAATTACACTTTTTCCATTCTCTTTATCTTTATAATTTCTCATTATCTTTTTCAATAAGGTTCCGTCTTACTTTCTTCGACTGATAATATTTTAACTTGTTTCGTATTTTTTCTATAAGTTCATCAGCTGATAGCTTTTGAATATCTTTAATGGTTTATATCTGTACCGCGGGTGTTAGAGCCTTTATCAGACTTTATCGTGTTTCAAATGGCAAATTTTTTACTCTACACCATTGTATTATGGTACATAATTTCCCCTATGGTCTAACTTTAGACTCTTATTTTTGCTAAAGTAGCAGTTTAGAAGTACAATTTCCTCTTTTAGGGATATTTGGGTTTGCATAAATGTTAAACTTAATGGTTTAAATAGAGGAGATTAATTAAAACATTCTAATGTAGTTTTATTATGAAGCTATTAACACCATTGATATACACGTGACGGGAAATCTCATGAGGCAAAGCTACTAGAGGATTTTGTAAAAGGTAAGAACTATAGTCCAAAAGAAGAACAGAAGAAGCAATTTCACTATTGTTTCACACTTATAAGTGGAGAAAAAGCTTAATTTTTAAGCCCCCTCAATGCTGTCCAAGGATATTATGCGTTTCTTTAGGGGACTATGTTTAATTTTAAATACCGCACCGCAACTATTAAAAACTAATCTGGTTTTATTTGTGAATCGTATGATGAGAAAGTCTATATTGGTGAGGAGTAGTGCCTATGTTTTTCTTAAATATTTGAATGAAATATGATACACTCCCAAGGCCTACGCTCTCACCAATTAATTCTATAGGTTTATTCGTCGTATGTAGTAATTGACAAGCCTGTTTTATTCTCCGAATAGTAAGATACTCCGTTAAACTACTCCCAGTTTCGCGTTTGAATATTCTAGAGACATATGACTTTGATAAATGAAGCTCATCCGATAATAGTTCCAAGTCAAAAGGCTCCATATAATGCTCTTCTATCCATTGCATTATCCTTTCTGAATAGTACAGTGAACGAAACTTTTTATTAGTGGATGAATCTAGCTTAGCATCGTGAATGTTTGAACGGATGCAAGAGAGTAATTGTAAAAGAAAAAGCTGACTATCATCCTCCCAGTTGCTTGTTTGCAACGATTTATTAAATATCTCACAGACCTCATATATGTATTGATAGACATTTTCTAAATCAAATGCTTGAGGTTCATTTATACCATTTTGTAATTGTTTCAAAAGGGCGCTAAGACCAGTGAATAAGTGCGAATTGTTCTTTGCGAGAGTTAGTGGATCAAAGTGTATAATACTGCGCTCATAAGGTGTATTGGAGGATACTTCAACATGTACCTTATGCAATTGAAAAGGTTGAAAAAAGAAAAGCATACCTTTTTTAATTTCGTAAGTTTGCTGGTTCACAATGACACGTCCTTGTCCTCGATAGACAAATAGTAATTCACACCCTTGATGCCAGTGATAAAAACCTTGAAAATTCTTTTCTGAAACTCTACGATAAATCCAAGTGAACGGCTTTAGATCAATTTGTTCGAATAAATGCTTCATTATCTCCCTCCTTATATTATTTAAATTTTCAAAACTTTTATAGTGAAAACTTGTACTAAACCTTAATGTAATAGTTTTTAAGTACAAAAATTAGCTCATCTGAAATATAAAGCCTTGATAAGGTTACCATACTCACATCAATTCCAGATAGGAAGTGATTAGACAGGTCCTCAATGTATAACCTACTGCTTGAGTATATCAATTTTTAGGCTACACTGGGATATTTTAATTATTAATCAATTCGATATAAATTATCTAGTTATCAGAGGACTCTAGAACAATAGATTGATATTATTGGTTATTATACAACAACTTTCAGGAAAATACCTAAGTTATAATTTAGAAACAAATAGTAATCAAGAAGGGAGTTGAAGAGTGGATCCAATAGTAATTAAGCTAATCAGATTGGAGCAAGTATTGATTCCTTAGTAGACTATATTCAAATTAAGTGAACACTAAATACACGAAACTTAGTGAAGAGGTGAGTGTATGTTAATTGCACGTGATGGAGAGTATTTTTAACAACCTCTAGATAGCTAATTCAGTCCTTACTACAATTTCACCCTATGAACGAACTAAAATCATTATTGTGACAATTATGAAAGCGCTATCACATCGGGATGAATGTTTCATTTCGAGAAAGGAGAAAAATATGGCTAAAAACCACATGGAGATTAATGCAAATTCAGATACTATCACAGGGGTGAAGTTGACTAGGCTAAAGAATAAAAGGTCACAATTGGTTTGGTATATTTTTCTGATTCCAAGTTTTCTAGGAATATTACTTTTTATGGTCTATCCGATCTTCGAATCTTTAAGGTTAAGTTTCTATCAATCAAATGGGACAATAGAAAACTTCAATGGTCTCAATAACTTTAAGACGGTTTTGACATCAGGTCCGTTTTGGAATTCTGTTTGGAACACGTTCTATATTGGAATATTTCAAATATTAATCACAATTCCATTAGGTTTTATTTTTGCAACCTTGATAAACTCAACGCCGAGAGGGCAGAGCTTTTTTAAAGTTATTTACTTTTTACCAAACGTAACGTCGATTGTTGCCGCAGCCATAATTTTTGCTTTTGTATTGCATCCTGAAATGGGGATTGTCAATTATGCATTGGAAGCCGTAGGATTACCAACTCCGAAGTGGTTGGCAGATCCATCAACTTCTAAATGGGCAGTCATTTTATTAGCAGTCTGGCATTGGATAGGTTTTGTTATTATTATTTGTCTAGCGAATTTGCAAGCAATATCTCCGGATATGTACGAAGCAGCAAAAATAGATGGTGCTAGTGGTATTCAGCAATGGCTGTTTATTACCATTCCTAATATGGCTGGAACATTTGCTTTCTTGTTAATCACCGGGTGGATTGGAGCATTGCAACGCTTTAATGAGGTTTATGTTCTAGGTGGACCCAATGGAAGTCCTGCGAGATCGATTCAAACAATGGGAGCTTTTATTTATGAACGTGGTTTTACAGGTTTTGAATTCGGGGTCGCTTCTGCTGCTACGTACATTATGTTTATGATAATTCTTGTATTTACGTTTCTTAATTTAAAAATATCTAAGATGAAGCTATAACAGATGGGAGGAGAATACATGAAAAGCACTAAGTCCAATAAAAAGGCCGAAAAAATAAAGATTTATTGTATATTTACCATTCTGCTAGTTTTTGGGGTGCTACTAATGGCACCTTTTGCTTGGATGGTTAGTGTTGGTTTTGATCGGACTGCGAATATAACGATGCCATTTCCACCACGTTTAATTCCTGAAGTACCAACGCTTTTTAACTATGGTATTGTTCTTGAAAATGGAAAGTTAATACAAGCCTATATTAATTCAGCTATTGTAACCATCAGCTCGGTTGTCATAACTGTATCTTCTTCACTTTTAGCAGGATATGCATTTTCAAAGGGAAGATTCAAAGGGAAAAAACTTTTGTTTATTATTGTGCTTGGTACATTAATGATACCAATGGAACCTCGATTAATTCCCTTATATAAACTTTTTAATAGTGTAGACTTACTAAATACTTTTTGGCCACTAATATTACCATCCGTTACTAATGGAATGTTGATTTTTCTTTGTAAACAGTTTTTTGACCAGTTACCAGACACGCTAAGAGAAGCAGCGCAAATTGATGGAGCAGGGGAATTTAAGATTTTCTTTAGAGTTTATTTTCCTCTTGCTGGCCCAATTGCCGCAACGATGGTAATCTTAGCGTTTATCTGGAGTTGGAATGACTTTTTATGGCCACTAGTTGTTTTAACTAATCAAGATTTACACACAGTGCCACTATATTTAGCTAGTTTTTCTTTAGAGAATGGTACTAGTTTAGGTGGACTTACAATGGCGTTAGCAACAGTAAGTGTTCTACCAATTGTAGTCCTGTATCTGTTTTTACAAAGATACATTATACAAAGTATTGCCCTAAGTGGGGTGAAGGGTTAGTAATTAAAGGTATTTTTTAAAAACGTTTCTATTATTTCAAATATAATTAGGAGGTTATATAATGTTTAAAATGTTATTTACAAAAAGCTCATCTTTAATACTAGCACTTTTGATTTTTATAGTATCAGTTCTGGTTGGTTGTAGCTCAGATTCAGGTTCCAGTACCGATGTAGAAACTGCAGGTGGGGAATGGGATGGTCAAATAGTTAAAGTTCAGTTAATAGGTGACTTTTCTATTGAGGATTCAACTGATCCGATTACAGGGGAAAAAACTGCTGGATTAAGTATCTTAAAAGAAGAATTTGAAAAGCAATACCAGGGAGCAACTGTCGAATTTATCCTAATGCCTTGGGAAGGTTATACAGAAAAAACACAGGCGATGTTAACCTCTGGTGAAGCAGATGTTTACCAAATGCCTGGTATCGCTGACTTTGCACCACAAGGATTATTAGAACCGTTGCAACCATATATTGAAACTGATAGTGAGTTTAGTACAGATATTTTTATTGATCAACAAGTTGAAGGTTGGAAAGCGTTAGGACCTGATAGCAATGAATTGGAGATTTTTGGTTTACCATTCTTCGGAGATGCTCGCTTTATTACTTATGATAAGAAGTTATTTGATGACTGGGGAGTAGAATATCTCTCAGAATACCCAACAATGGAAGAAGTTAGGGAGAAAGCTGCAAAGATGACTGGTATTAACCCAGTAACTGGTGAACAAAACTATGGAACTTGGTTCCGTGGAGATTGGTCTTCTGCATTTACACTACTTAATGCAGCGGAAGGATTAGGTGGAAAGTGGGGATCAGGTTTTGCATGGGAGGACGTTAGTTTTGAATTTAATTCACCCGAAATGCTTGAAAGTCTAAATTGGATGCTTGAAATGCAAAAACTAGCACCAGAAGGTATTGTGAGTAACCAAGGTAATGAGAAATGGATGACAAAAGAAAACAATATTGCCATTATGTTAAACACAGGTCCTGGAGAGTTAGTGCAACAAACATATGCTCAAGGGTTAGAGGACCGTATTGCCATTGCACAGGAATTTAAGAATGAAGAAGGTAAAGGTGGGTTGTTTGCTGGAAGCCCTATTACAATTGGAAAATCCAGTGAAAATAAAGAATTGGCATGGGAATGGCTTAAGTTTGCAACAAGTGATTTTGCTCAGCAATATTTCTACGAAACTGGTGCAGCTTTTCCATCTGTTAAATCAGCACTTGAGTGGGAAAGTGTGAAAAAATACGAAGACTTATTAGGGCCCGTCTTTAAAGCAATGGAAACACCGTATACACCTAGATATCATTGGGCAGCAGCACAACCACGATTTATCTTAACTTCAGAGATTGAGTCTGCATTAACTGGTAAACGAAGTGCTAAAGAAGCTTTAGATAAGGCTCAAAAAGAAAGTACAGAATGGTTAGAAAGTAGATAAATTATATTAGTATACAAGAGAAGGAAGATGTTATATCCTCCTTCTCTTCAATTTTGGATGCATATATAAGAGATTCTAAGAGGGTTGAATAATGACCATGGTAAACAATGAAGCAAGAAAATATTGGTTTTCACTTCTCCTGCATTTGAAGGAGAGAACATTAAAAAAGAAATGAGTCGAGATGAAGGAAGGCACAAAACGCGAGCAATTTTCCTATCTAGAAGCATTGTCGCGTTTGCTGGTAAGTATCGTTCCTTGGTTAGAAAAGAAATGTGAAAATGATGAAGAGGAAAAACATCGTACACAATATTGTGTGCTAGCCCGGACGGCTATTGATTCAGGTACAGATCCAGATTCCCTCGATTATATGAATCTTTCTAATGATTTTCAGCCAATTACTCACTTTTTATGGGAAAGGACTCGCCCTAAAATCTAATATGGTTAAACCATACTGTCTTATAATTACATTTCACACATCGCATATTTCAAATGAATTATTATAAGTTTTAAAAATAATTATATTGAAAGGGGAAAGCAGAGTTGAAAACGATTAACGAAGGAATCAAACATGATAAATTTAAAGTGAAAACCGCTTTAGATAATAACTGGCTTGATAATGAAATTCAGTTTGTTTTGAAGAAAATTGATGAAAATCTGGAAACATTTAAAGAAAAAGTACCGCCTGCTGCCTCGAAAAACTTAATGTACATTCCAGAGGGTAATACTGATTGGACTGCTAGTTTTTGGATTGGAATGCTTTATTTGGCATACGAATATACAAGTGATGAAAAGTATCTTGAGGTCATAAAAGTCCAGTTTGAAAGCTTTAAAAATCGATTAAAAGAGAATATTCAATTAGAAACTCACGATATTGGATTTTTATACTCGTTATCCAGTGTAGCGCGATACGAAGTATTGGGTGATAGGACTGCAAGAGATACCGCGATTAAAGCAGCGGATAAGTTAATCACTCGTTTTCATGAAAAGGCAAAAATTCTTCAAGCATGGGGGGATTTATCTGACCCAGAACAGCGTGGAAGAATGATTATTGATTGCAACATGAACCTACCGTTATTGTATTTTGCTTCGAAAGAAACGGGTGATAAAAAGTATCATAATATTGCCGTAAATCATGCTGAACAAGCGGCTAAATATATTGTCAGAGAGGATTCGTCAACGTTCCATACCTTTTATATGGATACGGAGACAGGTAGCCCATTATATGGAAAAACGGCACAAGGTTATTCGGATCAATCATGCTGGGCACGAGGCCAGGCATGGGGTGTATATGGTTTTGCACTAAGCTATGTACATACCGGAGATAAGAAATACCTTGATATTGCCGAAAGACTAGCAAACTATTTCTTAAATCGTCTTCCTGAGGATGATATTTGTTATTGGGACTTAGATTTTACAGAAGGAAATGAAGAACGCGACAGCTCAGCGGCTTCCATCATGGCTTGTGGATTACTAGAATTAAGCAAGCACTTGCCTGTTTCAAATGAATATAGAGAACTCTATGAAAATGCGGCTATTAAAATGATTAAGTCACTCGCCGAAAACTACACGACTAAAAATGTTCTTTCCAATGGTATTCTGTTGCATGCTGTTTATTCTAATCCAGGAGGTAATGGTATAGATGAGTGCTGTATCTGGGGTGATTATTATTATTTTGAAGCTTTAATACGAACAGTAATGAGTTGGAAAACTTACTGGTAACTAACAAATGATAAGATTATTCTATGTAAAACGATTGAAAAGAACGATATTTTATAAAGGTGCTATTATATAGGTTTACTACCAAATATTAAAAAAGTTACATGAGGATGATTTAGTGCGAGTATGAAGATCCATACGAAGCTGCTTTTAGTATTTGTGTGTATGATGTCGGGAGTGGTCCATCGGTACCATTTTAATGTCTATAGACAATGCTCTATTTTAAGGTGTTTTACTATTTGTGAAAAATAAGCTAACTTCGTTGATAAACGAAGTTAGCTTATTTTATATTCTAGATTTATCTAACGATAGCACCTTCTATATGGTAGAAGGTGTTACTAAGATTACTATCTCATTTTATTTATGAAGTCAGATCTAAATTATTTTCTAAATTCAACGAGTTGCTCAAATGTAGGTTTCAAAGTTTTATATAGGCTTTTATAAATAGGATAAAGTTTGCGGTATCTCTCTCTTTCATACTGGGTAGGATGAATAACTTCTTTCATAGGAATGTAATTCTTGATTGAGGCTAAATCATTAACTTCTCCAATAGCCAATAAGCTAAACCAAGCAGCGCCCCAAGCAGAACTTTGATGTGATTCGGGAATATGGACTTCTCGTTCGAATATGTCTGCAAGCATCTGTACCCAAAAATGTGATCTGGCGAAACCACCACTAGCAAATAATGTAGAAGTCTCTCCAGATAGCCTATTCAATGCTTCACTAACATTCAAAAGACTAAATAAAACTCCCTCTAAACTTGCCCGAATCATATGCTCTTTGCGATGATCAGTGGACAATCCTATATATGCACCTCGGGCATTGGCATCCCAATGCGGAGCTCGCTCTCCATTTAAATAAGGTAGAAATAGCAGACCATTAGCACCTGGTTCAACGCCTTCTGCGGACTGAAGCATTAATGTAAAAGCATCTCCACCCGTATTTAACGCTTCCTCCAGTTCTTTGTGACCTAGAACTTCTTTTAGCCATTGTAGAACATTTCCACCATTATTTGTAGGACCTCCTGAAATCCATAACTCATCTGTAACGGCATAACAAAATACTTGTTGAAGGCTATCTGTTTTAGGAGAACTTGCCATCTTTCTAATAGCTCCGCTAGTTCCAATAGTAAGGGCTGTATCACCTGAATCGATCGCGCCTATCCCAAGATTTGCTAAAGGACCATCACTACCACCTATTGCGAATGGCAGTCCTTCTGGAATACCTATTTGTTCTGCAATTTCTTTTGATATTCCTTGAAAAATAAAGGTAGGCGGCACAGGTTTTGAGAGTTGGTCCCTATGGACACCGGCTAATTTCAAAGATTCTTCATTCCAATCCTTTGTTTGTATATTAAACAAACCAGTAGCTGATGCTATGGAATAATCAACAGCGTCTGTACCAAACCATCTTGAAGTTATAAATTCTTTTATAGATAAAAACTTAGATGCATGAATATAGGGTTCATAGTTTGTTTCTTGCATCCAAATAAGTTTTACGAGAGGGGACATTGGATGAATGGGAGTACCGGTATGAAGATAAATGTTATTTCCAGATGAAGTTTCTTTCAGTATCCTTGCTTGGTCCACACTTCTCCCGTCCGCCCAAGTAATAGAAGGAGAGAGTGGTTGGTTCTTTTCATCTACACAGATTAAAGAGTGCATAGCAGACGATATACCGACTGAAAGAATTTCTTCACCTTTAATTCCCTTTATCTGTAATGAATATTTAATTGCGTGAATCGCAGCTTTCTCAATGACTAATGGATCTTGTTCTGCCCATGAAGGGTTTGTATGAAAAACAGGATAGCTTTCCTCTGCTTCCGAAACAACAATCCCGTTTTTTTGAAAAATAACGGACTTGGCGCTTGTAGTACCAATATCTAAACCTATTACGTATTGTTTATTCACTATCCTTTACCTCCTTTTAAGAGACGATCGTTTATATTCTTTTATATGAGATGGCATTTCTCATTTTCTTAATAGACTGTTGCATGAGTTCTTTTCTACCTATACTAACATTGACATACAAAGCATCGATAATACTTAATTGAGCAAGGCGGGAAGACAAAGCTTCAGACCGATACTCTGTTTCCTGGGAGACAGTATATAGAGGAACATCTACTCCATCACTTAAAGGGGATTTGGCAAGTGTAGTGATGCCGATTGTAGTAGCATTTTGTTCCTTTGCCACTTCAAGTGCTTGCAATATGTCTCGATTTTTCCCGGAGTGAGAAATTAGGACAACTACATCGTTCTCATCTAGCTGAGAAGCTGACATTACTTGAAAATGAGAGTCACTATAAGCAACAGTAGGAATTCCTGTACGCATAAACTTATGATGGGCATCAATGGCAATGACTCCGGATCCACCACTTCCGTAAAACTCTATACGATTAGCCATTAAAACAATATCGACTGCTTTTTTGAATTCTATGCTATCAAGGACAGACCATGTTTCTTCTAATGTACGGATATTAGATTTAAAAACTTTTTCTGCAACGAGACTTTCATCATCACCTTTTTGAATGGTTTCATGAATATCTGTCATTCCTGTGACAACCTCTGAAGCTAATGCAATTTTCATTGCCTGATACCCTTTAAAGCCAATTCGCTTGCAAAAACGAAATACAGTTGCTTCAGCAACACCGTTGATTTCAGCTATCTGACTAATAGTAGAATGAATTATTTTTTCAGGGTTTTCTAAAATATAATCAGCAATTTTCTTTTCTTTGACTCGAAAATCAGAGTAGGAAGCTTTAATACGATGTTTGCAAAAACCATTTTCAGTCATAAATGCACTCCTTATTAAAGTAAATAGACTAATTAATAGGACCATATGAATAAGTCTTCTTAGAAATCTCCTCTAAACCAGTATAAATGAAAACGCGTAAATAAAAAATATTTTTTTATTTAAAAAGGTTGTAAAAGAAATTTTTTATCTTATAATAGAGATACGAAGAAATAATATTTCGTTATTGAAAATTATCAGAGAAAGGGGTAATACGATGAAGATAGGTATGATTGGTCTTGGAAAAATGGGCTACAACTTGGCACAAAATTTACTTGATCATAAACATGAGGTAGTTGCCAATGATGTAAACCGAGAGTCAGTAAAAGGATTGAGTAAATATGGTGCAATCCCTGCATATTCGGTAGAAGAAGTTGTAAACCAGTTAGAGAAGCCGAGAACAATTTGGCTAATGGTTCCTGCGGGGGAGATTACAGAAAGTTTAGTAGAACAACTGTCCCATTTATTAGATGAAGATGATGTCATTATAGATGGAGGAAATTCCAATTACAAAGATTCATTGCGAAGAGCAGAGTTGTTAAGTGAAAAGGGCGTCCATTTAGTAGATGTTGGCACAAGTGGAGGTGTCGATGGAGCTAGGGAAGGTGCTTGTATGATGGTTGGCGGACCAAATGAAGTGATTCAAAGAGTGGAAAGTATATTTGTTGATACAACAATTGAGAATGGTTACCTACATAGTGGAGAAGTGGGTAGCGGTCACTTTTTAAAGATGATTCATAATGGTATTGAATATGGCATGATGCAGGCGATTGCTGAAGGGTTCGATATTTTAGATAAAAGTCCATTTGCTTACGACTACGAGAAAGTTGCGAAAGTATGGAACAATGGATCTGTGGTTCGTTCTTGGTTAATGGAACTGACTGAAAGTGCATTTTCAAAGGACCCGAAGCTTGATGAAATTAAAGGCATTATGAATTCATCAGGTGAAGGTAAATGGACTGTAGAAACAGCGTTAGACTTTCAAGTGCCAGCGCCTGTTATTGCTTTATCGTTGATGATGCGCAACCGTTCATTAGAAGACGATACGTTCACAGGCAAAGTTGTAGCCGCACTTCGAAATGAATTCGGTGGTCATGAGGTAGTTAAGAAGTAATTAGGCAATGATTCAAAGTTATTAGCTTGTAAAAATGGTAAGAGTAAATAAGAAGGGGAAGAAAGTATAACTACTTTCTTTTATCTATACTTAGGAGGAATAAGCATGAGTAAAAAGTTTGAAATGTTTTTTGTTTCAATGGTAATGATGTTTTTATTAGCGGCATGTGGCGGTAATAATGAGGAATCTCCTGAAGCGAATAATAATGATACGGAAGTAAAAGAGGAGAATGCAGAAGCTAATGGTGCAAATGAAGAAGCGGCAGCGGATGCAGAATTCACGATCCGTGCTGGTATTGGCTTAAACAACGAACACCCACAATACAAAGGATTAGAAAAGTTTAAAGAAATCGTGGAAGAAGAAACTGATGGTGCAATTCATGTAGAAACATATCACAGTGGGCAACTTGGTGATGACCGGACGATGATGGAAGCGCTTCAACTTGGTTCACAAGAAGTAACGGTTCCTTCTACAGCTCCAATTGCTAACTTTGTTTCGGATTTCTCAATCTTCGACTTTCCGTTCTTATTCCCAAATAGTGAAGTTGCAGATGAAGTATTAGACGGGGAAGTTGGTCAAAAGTTCTTAGATAAGCTTGATGATCAAAACCTAAAAGGTTTGGCTTACTGGGAAAATGGTTTCAGAGATTTAACGAACAGTGAAAAGGAAGTAGCTTCCGTGGATGATTTTGAAGGATTAACAATTCGTACAATGGAAAATGATCTTCATTTAGATGCTTTCCGTGCAATGGGGGCAAATCCAACACCTATGGCATTTACAGAGTTGTTCACTGCACTTCAGCAGGGAACAGTTGATGGTCAAGAAAATCCATTTGCTACAATTTATTTAGAAGGTTTTTATGAAGTACAAGATTATGTATCTGATACACACCATATTTACAGTCCATTTGTATTCTTAATGAGTAAATCTTTCTATGATACTCTTCCTGAAGATTACCAAGAAGTTGTTGATAATGCTGCTCTTGAAGCCGGGAAATATCAACGAGAGTTGAACCGTGAAGCAAATGATGAGTATTTAGATAGTTTAGTTGAGGAAGGTATGACTTTTACTGAAATTTCAGATGAAGCTCGTGAAGAAATGCGTTTGGCTATTGAGCCGGTTGTTGAAGAATATGCAGCAGAACTTGATCAGGATTTAGTCAATGAAGTATATCAAGCAATCGAGGATGCACAGAAATAATTGTTGTAGGGAGGCTTGTTAAATCAAGCCTCTCCTTGAAAAAAAGCAAAACTGATTTTATGCTTTTTTTCAAGGAGAGGAAATGAAGCATTAGAAAATGAAATTGGAAGAGGGGATATTATGAAGGTTTTACGTTGGATAGACGATCATTTAGAAGAAGTGTTGTTAATTATTTTTTCAGTAACAATGGTAGTAGCTATTGCTTTGCAAGTATTTATGCGTCATGTTATGAATTCTTCTCTGTCGTGGTCTGAAGAGCTTGCAAGATATTGTTTTATCTGGCTAGTTTATATTGGTATCAGTTACGGAGTGAAAAAACAACGTCATATTAAAGTGGATGTGATGTTAGTTTTATTAAAAGATAAAGCTAAAATTGTATTGAATATTGTTTCAAATATTATCTTTCTAGGTTTTGCTATCTTTGTTGTTATTTATGGTTACGATATTTCGAAACAGTTGCTTGGCTTTGGTCAAACGTCACCGGCACTTCATATTCCTATGGGCATAGTCTATCTGGCAACTCCTGTTGGAATGGGTTTGACTGCTATTCGAATTATTCAACAACTGATAAAACAATTCAAGGCGTTACTGGGAAATGAAGAGTTCCAGGTGAAAACGGAACAAGAGGTTATTCTTGAAAATAAAGAGATTCAGGATCAAATAGAGGCTACTGAAAATAAAAAAGACTAGTTAGGAGGTACATATAATGACTGCAGCAGTGTTGTTTGGAAGTTTTGCGCTATTTTTGTTACTGAGTGTCCCAATTGGAATTTCGCTAGGTATAGCTACATTAGTCACGATTATTTATTCAGGGTCGTTACCACTTGAGTTTTTAGCACAAGGCCTTGTAACATCAGTTGATTCTTTTCCCCTGATGGCGGTGCCATTTTTTATTCTTGCGGGGGAGATTATGGCAAAAGGAGGAATTTCCGATCGCTTATTTAAGGTGGCGAATAAAATTGTTGGAAATAGAACAGGTGGATTTGCGATAGCAACAATTGTTACTTGTATGTTTTTCGCCGCAGTGTCAGGTTCTGCTCCAGCAACG
Source organism: Salipaludibacillus neizhouensis (assembly GCF_002886185.1). Taxonomy (GTDB): domain Bacteria; phylum Bacillota; class Bacilli; order Bacillales; family Salisediminibacteriaceae; genus Salipaludibacillus; species Salipaludibacillus neizhouensis. Next base: position 2,806,685 of record NZ_KZ614146.1, on the reverse strand, counting down.
GTAGCCGCAGTTGGTGGTATTATGATTCCAGCAATGGTAAAGATGGGATATGATAAACGGTTTGCCACGGCAACAGTTGCAGCAGCAGGGTCACTAGGTGTAATCATCCCTCCAAGTATCCCCATGGTTATTTACGGGGTTGTTGGTACTGGAGCGACGATCGGTGATATGTTTATTGCAGGTATCATTCCTGGTATTTGTGTTGCCTTAGGATTAATGGTATATGCTTACTTTTACTCTAAAAAGATGGGATATAAAGGCACGGAAGAAAAGTTTTCTTTTAAGGGATTACTTGCGGCAGCTTGGGATGCGAAATGGGCTTTATTGGTGCCGTTAATTATTCTTGGTGGTATATATGGGGGGATTTTCACTCCAACCGAGGCATCAGTTATAGCTGTTGTTTACGGGCTAATTGCAGGTACTGTTTTATATGGCGAATTAAAAATCAAAGAATTACCAAAGATAATTAGTGATGCAGCTTTAACGACTGCAACAATATTAATTATTGTTGGAACTGCTACTGCATTCGGTAGACTGCTAACGGTAGAACAAATTCCAAATCAGGTAGCTGAAGCAATGCTCTCTATTTCCGATAATTCGATCGTAATCATTTTACTTATCACACTGTTACTCTTAGTGGTTGGTTGCTTTATGGATACGTTAGCAGCAATTATTATCTTAACGCCAATTTTATTGCCAATTGCAGTGAATATTGGATATGATCCTGTACATTTCGGGATAATTATGATTGTAAATTTAGCAATTGGCTTCATTACTCCTCCGCTCGGAGTAAATTTGTTTGTTTCATCCGGAATTTCAGGATTATCGATTGAGGCAATATCAAAAGCCATCATTCCATTTTTTATTGCGATGCTCGTTACGTTGATTGTGATTATTTTTATACCTCAATTATCATTGATGCTTTTAGGTTAGTTCAAGTAATTGCTCAACGTTTACTTTTAATTAAAAGGCTCTGTTATCGTCCAATTTTAATATACGGCAAGCACATCGGGAAAATCACACTGATTGGTCTCAGTTGACTTTTTTTCAGCGGGAGTTCCGTGTATTTTTTGGGATTGTAAGAACGGTAAATAGCGGAAAGGTGGGGTTACTATTGGAAGAAAGTAAAAAAAGAATTACTGTTCATATTGATGAAACACAAACAATCATCGAGTTAACTGGAAAGCTGCAACAGTTCAATTCGGATATTTATTTACAAAAAGTTATGCGGGGAAATGTATTAGAAGCAAATGTGAAAAGCTTTCTTGGTCTTGTAACATTACACCTAGAAAATGGGGACAGTATTTCTGTTCGCGCAGTAGGGGAAGATTGTGAGGAAGCATTAGAAGCAGTCGTAGACTTTTTAACGTGACAACGCAAAAGGAAGAAAAACAAAAGCAAGTTCGCCTATTAGGAAAAATGTTTCCTAATAGGCATTTTTCGATATTTGCGGAGGGCTGACCAGGTCTTTTTATTCAGCGGTTATAAAATTATTAGTATTTAGAGATTGATCTCTAGGCTGCTGCTTTCCGCGGGACAATGCTACTGCAATGCAGTTTTGCTAACCTAACTATTTAACATTCACTGTCGTGATTTTCCTTAATAATAAAAAGGATAGACAAAATAATATTAGAGAAATAGCAAACAGTTGGAAGAAGAATAAAAGATTTATGTCTGAGAACAAGTTAATAAAGAAGTCAAAAATCCATCCTTTCGCAATCCCAACAAGTAAGGCAATAACAATAATTCCTGTTACACTTCCTCCGCCGGCTAATCCATATTTATAAAATAGTAAACTGATAATAAACATGAATACAGAGAGAAAAAACAAAATGCTTGAGTCGATGATCACTCGATTTAACCATGTATCTTCGAGAAGAGATGCAGGATGGATGAATTCAAAGGTGTGGATACTGGTGATTTCAGTGAATTTTAACGTAAGTGATTGAATAATACTTGCAAAAATAGCTTTTGCAATCGATAATCCTAAAAAGAACAAGCCGAGACTAATAAAAATATTTTTTCTAGTAGCTCCCAGTTTCAAAGAAAAAGGAATACTTTGCTTTACGGTTAGGAACCCCAAGATCCCCATATAAATATAGATGGCAAAAGGGAATCCAAAGTAAAACCCTCCATCTTCTACGCTTAGCAAAAAGTAAGCGAATGTAAGAGAGATCACTAAGATGCTTAATAAAATAGTCCAAAAAGTTATCAGTGAGTATCGTAAATCAGTGATGAAAAAATATAACAATCCTTTAATTTGTCTTCCCATATTAGGCACCTCTCTTTCCATCAGTTAAATAAATCATTAGTTCTTGAATTGGTACACCTTCAGCAGTAAAACCTTGTTTTTTAGCCTCTTCTATACTCCCGTAAATATAGGCAGTCATCGTTCCGGCAAGACGTTTTTTTCCAATTACCTCTTTGTCTTTGATATATAGTTCTACCTCTTCGGTATTACCGGAAACAGCGCAAGTACTGTCTCTAAGGGTATCCGCGTTTTCTTGTAAAACAAGGGAACCTTCTTGTAAAATAAGTACCTCTTCAAATAGTAAACTTACTTCATCAATAAGGTGGGTAGAGAATATAATAGTTCTTTTTTCAGTTTGATATTCTTCTAGAAGTATTTCATAAAATTTCTGACGTGAAGGGGCGTCCAGACCAATATATGGTTCATCAAAGATAGTAATTGGTGCTTTGCTTGCTAAACCGACAATAATTCCAAGAGATGATTCCATTCCTTTTGAGAGACTTTTAATTTTTGCGTTTAGATTAAGGTTGTATTCATTAATAAGGTCATCAGCTAGTTTATGATCCCAGGTAGGATAAAAATAAGAAAAGATTTTGAGCACATTTTTCACTTTCAAATCCTTCTTAAAATTGTCTCCTTCTTTCATTAAACAAATTGATTCTGTTAGCTCCTGATTATCAAATGGATTCTTACCATTAATTAAAATCTTCCCTTCACTGGCTAAAATATTTCCGGACAATATATCCATGAAAGTAGTTTTTCCTGCACCATTTCTACCTAGAAGACCGTAAATTTTTGGTTCTTCTAGCGTAAAGGAAACATTATTTAAGGCATGTTGCTTCTTGTATTTCTTGGATAAGTTTTTAACTTCAATTCTCATCTTCAATCCCCTCCATTTTTACCATTTCAATTAAATCCATGTTACTGATTCCTAGTTTGGTTGCTTCTTTTTTTAATGGATCCATGTAGTTCTTGTAAAATATTTTTTTTCGCTTATTAATCAGAATTTCTTTTGCATTGTCGGTTACAAACATTCCAACACCCCTTTGTTTAATTAGGATATTTTCCATGACTAATTCATTTATTCCTTTTGCAGCAGTAGCTGGATTTATTTTGTAATAGGCTGCAAACTCATTTGTAGAGGGGATTCTTTCTGCTGTTTTAATTGTTTCATTTATAATAGAATCTTCAATTTGTTCTTTAATTTGAAGAAATATTGGCTTATTTTCATCTAATGAACTTTTCATTCATGCAACCTCCTTAATCGGTTAATTACCTATGTAACTAACTATACAACCAACGAAGATATAATGCAATATATTAAGTTATTTTTATCAGAGAATTACCACCCATTTTTTCGATTAGGTGTTTTATCAAGTGAATATGTAACTTTCAGTTACTGTGTCAATTTGTTAAACTAATCCTTTAAGGAAGGTGATTATTGTGAGTGTAATTTTATATGATTTATTTTTAGTTATGATGGGTATTGTACTCGGTGTATTTATTAGTGATCCTCTCAAAAATATAGTTACTGGTAAATACAAGGAAGATGCACGTCAAAAGAAACGGGTTAAGCTTTTAATACATATTCGTGAAAATAATACAAAGACGTATCCAACAACAACTGAACTGGCAGAAAAGGTTTTTGCAAATAAAATGGACGTAGCAGCGGTTTATAAGCTTTTAAAAGAAATTGAAGGAATTGGTTTGATTAAGAGTGTGGGGAATGGAGAACAGGAAATAGAAGATACTAAATGGAAATATGAAAAGAAACATATGTAAAGAAACGATGTACTAAAAAAGTAGGATTTCAAAAATTAAAAAGGGGATGTGGCATTTACTCGCCACATCCCTCTCGCTGTAATTTATTTACTGATAAACATTTGTGTCCAGTGATTGCCGTTTGGATCATAACCGACACCGATGTGTGTGTATGTTCCATTTAATATATTTTCTCTATGCCCCGGACTATCCATCCATGCTTGCACGACTTCTTGAGGTGACCGTTGTCCTTGAGCGATATTTTCTCCCGCGGAACTATAATTAATATCAAAATCCCTCATCATATCAAAAGGAGATCCGTAGGTAGGACTAGTATGGGAAAAGTAATTATTTTGCTGCATATCCGTTGACTTTGCTCTGGCAACATTGCTTAAAGCGTCATCAGCTTGTAGATCGGAAAGTCCATTTTCTCTTCGTTGCTGATTGGTTAAATCGATAACTTGTTGCTCTTCTTGTTGAGTGCCTTCAGTACCACCTTGTGTAGTATCAGGCTGTTGTACTTGTTCAGGTTGCTGAGGCTGTTGACTAGGCTGCCCTTGATCTGGTTGTTGAGGTTGTTCCTGTTCAGGTTGACCTTGATCTGGTTGTTGAGGTTGTTCAGGTTCAGGCCGGGCTTGCTCGGGAGCTGGTTGCTCTTGACCTGGAGAAGGTTGTTGAATATTTAGATCTGGTAATCCTTCTTCAGGCAAAAACTCGTTAAGATTAGGTATTCCTTCTAGAGGGAAATTACTGTGATACAACGCTTCTGGATGGGACTGATTCTCATCAACTTCAAAATCAAATTGTGCTTCTTGCACTTGAAACGATTTCGTGTGCGGAAATTCAGAACTTGACATTTCTGTTTTAATACTTGAAAGGTTGTCATCCTCTTTGGTTTGAAGACCATTTTTCATGTGTTGACCTTGTAAGCTTTGTCTTTGACCTTCAAAAGCGTTGTTCATGTTATTGTCATTGCAAGCAACCGTGATTAAAATGAAACACAGTGATAATAATAGTAATATTTTTTTCTTCATTTTATGATCCTCCTCGTTTTATCTCCTCTATAGCTTTTCTTATTTAAAAGAAAATATAGATGGAAAATAACGAGAAAAAACATTAAAACTTTAGTCTGTTTTTACTTAGAATTGCCTATGCGACCACTTTTTTTTGACAAACCACTTCGTAGGCCTTCAGTAGTTGCTTTTACAGCTGAAGTCGCCGTATTTCGTTTCTTCAAGTTTCTTTTCTAAAACTAGACTTCATTGATTCTTAACCATTTACAATTTTTCCGCCATTTACATGCAGCACTTGTCCTGAAACGTAAGATGAATCATCAGATGCTAAATACACATAGGATGGGGCGAGTTCAGCGGGCTGTCCTGGTCGTCCCATTGGAGTATCTGTCCCGAACTTAGCAACGCTGCTTGCAGGAAATGATGCAGGGATGAGCGGTGTCCAAATTGGCCCGGGAGCAACCCCGTTTACTCTAATTCCTTTTGAGACAAGATTTTCAGATAAAGATCTTGTTAATGCAACTAAAGCGCCTTTTGTAGCGGCATAATCCATTAATACAGGCATACCTTGATAAGCCACGATAGAAACAGTGTTCACGATATTGCTTCCCGGCTTAAGGTGGGGTCTTGCTGCTTTAATTAAATGAAATGCAGAGAAAATGTTTGTTTTAAAGGTACGCTCCAATTGCTCAAATGATATATCTTCAATCTTCTCTTGGTAATGCTGCTCGGCAGCGTTATTTATTAAAGAATCCAATTGACCATACTCGTCGATAGTTTTACTTACTGCTTCAAAGCAAAACTTCTCTTCACCGACATCACCAGGAATGAGCTTGCAAGGAGATCCGTAGCTTTCCACAATAGCTTTTGTTTTTTCTGCGTCATCATTTTCATCTAAATACACGATCGCTAATTTGGCACCTTCTTTTGCAAAAGCTATTGCTACAGCTCGTCCAACCCCACTATCTCCTCCTGTTAATAACACAACTTTATCTTTTAACTTTCCTGAACCTTTGTAGTCAGGATCATCATACACGGGCTCTGGATTCATTTCATTTTCTATTCCAGGCTGTCGCTGTTGTATTTGTGCTGGCTGTCCTTCTTTTTGTAAGTCCTTAATGCGTGAGTATTTCACGTAAAACACCTCTTCCAGTTATTTTCTAGATTTTCATAAAATTAATTCCACAATTTATATATAACCATTTTCGCGGAATTGATAACATCTTTAATTATTATTGACATTTTCTAAGCAGAGTAGTAAAATAGATATCAGGTTATTAGAAGAATCAGTTGAAAGAAGTTAATACTGCGGGTGTAGTTTAGTGGTAAAACCTCAGCCTTCCAAGCTGATGATGTGAGTTCGATTCTCATCACCCGCTCCAATTTTATTTATAAAAATTAAAATATATGTTAATCATGAGAAGTAGTGTTTCTACTATAGAAACGCTGCTTTTTCGCTTTGTAAAGATATTATAGATACTAAATAGAAAAAAAGGGGGGAATACCGTGATGAATGCCCAGTTAAAGAATGAACTAATTGCATATAGTAAGCATGTAGGGATTGACAAAATTGGGTTTACTTCCGCGGACCCTTTTGTAACACTCAAGTCCCGCTTAAAACAACAGCAAGAATTAGGGTATCAATCAGGATTTGAAAAAGGCTCGCTTAAAGAGCGAACAGAACCTCAAATGCTTCTACCTGAGGCATCAACAATTATTTCTATTGCGTTAGCTTACCCTTCAAAAATGAAAAATGCACCTAAATCAAAACGGGGGGACAGAAGGGGAATATTTTGCAGGGCCTCGTGGGGAGAAGATTATCATCATGTATTAAGGAGAAAATTAAATCTTCTTGTCGAGTTTATTGAAAAAAAAGTGCCTGGCTCTAAGTCAACCGCAATGGTTGATACCGGAGAACTTTCCGATAGAGCTGTCGCTGAAAGAGCGGGTATTGGCTGGAGCGCTAAAAACTGTGCGATCATTACACCAGAGTTTGGATCCTATGTATACTTGGGTGAGATGATTACTACAGTTGATATACCAGAAGATCAACCTTTGCTTGACCAATGTGGTTCTTGTAATAAATGCGTAGATGCTTGCCCAACTGATGCACTCATTCAGGGAGGACAATTAGATTCGAATAAATGTATTGCCTTTTTAACGCAAACGAAAGGGATGCTCCCGGAAAGATACAGAAAAAAGATTGGCAATCGTTTGTATGGATGTGATACATGTCAAGTAGTTTGTCCAAAGAATAAAGGCAAGGATGCGCACAATCATCCCGAGATGGAGCCAGATCCTGAGACTGTAAAACCTACATTAATTCCTTTACTTACGATTAGTAACAGAGAATTTAAGGAGAAATACGGCAAAATGTCAGGATCATGGCGAGGGAAGAAACCTATTCAACGTAATGCAATTATCGCCCTCGGATTCTTTAAAGAAAAAGAAGCGTTAGAAACACTGTATACATTATTACTTGAGGATCCAAGACCAGTAATTCGAGGAACATCTGCGTGGGCTATCAGTCAAATTACTTCTAGTAATGAAGCTGAGACAAAGCTTAAAGAAGCGAAAAAGAAAGAAAATGACTTAGAAGCAGAGGCTGAGATAGATAAAGCGCTTAAATCACAGGATAAGGAGCGGGGTCCTCTTCGAACAGAACGATGAAGTTCAGTAAGATAAACTTTAGTAGACTGAACTTAAGGAGGAGCAATTGATGGCGAAACTTCCGTATTATTACGCTGAAATGGATAGTCCAATTGGCATTTTAACTGTGGTTCAATCGAGCAAAGGGGTTTGCTTCATTGAATTCGGTTCAGCAAGTGACACAAGTACTTCTATCAATATGAAATTAAGAAAATTACAGATCAATGCAACACTACTAAACGAGAGCCCCCCCTTGAAAATGGTTGAGGAACAACTTTGCGCTTATTTTAATGGCGAACTTAAAGATTTTCGTTTACCCCTTGATTTAATCGGTACGAGATTTCAAAAGTTAGTGTGGGAAAAAGTGGCTAGTATTCCTTATGGTGTCACTAAATCCTATAAGCAAATTGCTACAGAAATAGGTTCCCCAAAAGCTGTAAGAGCCATAGGAGGAGCTAATAATAGAAATCCAGTTCCTATTATCATTCCTTGTCATCGTGTAATCGGTACAAATGGTTCTATGGTTGGTTACGGTGGTGGTTTGGATAAAAAGGAAATTCTGTTAAGGCTTGAAGGATCATTTGAGCGAATTTCTTCTTAACACACCCATCTTATAAATAGAATACTAGCCCTCCTCCAAAACTTTTGGAGGATTTTTCTTTTTTTTAGGGTGATCCCCACTGTCTCTTGAATATGTATAGAACGAGTGACAAGGAGGGGAACAATTTTGAAAAAGACAATAGAAGTGTTGGAACAGTATTGGAAAAATTGTCTCGTTTGTTTTGTTGGGGAGGAAGATCATTTAAATGGGAATTCATTCATTCGTGAAGAGGATGCAGATGCATGTAAAAGGAAATTAAAAGAACAAAAGACACGTCAGTGTACAACAATGAAAAATAGTGTTGATGTCGAAGTACTTAACCATGAACATTTGGGCGAACGAGTTGTATTTGATTATTTAATGAAAATAACATATTTTCATTTTCATAAGAAAAAAGCATACTTGGAAGAAATAAATCAGTATCGCAGAGGTGTTATTGATGGAGAGGAAATGGTCGATGATTACCTGGTGTATCCAGATGGCTATTCGGACAATGAAGAGATTGACTCATATAAAAAACTAGATTTAATCACTGATCAGCGAAATAATGAAAGATTTGAATATGAAAGACTTGCTGCTACAAGATATGCGGAGAGATGGTGGGATGATTATAATCCTGAGTACAATTCCTTTGATGTTGATTGTACAAATTATATATCGCAGTGTCTTCGTGCAGGTGGAGCACCGATGAAAGGGATACCAAACCGAGGCGAAGGCTGGTGGAATACGAATGAGAATTGGAGCTTCAGTTGGGCAGTCGCCCATTCTTTTCGATGGTATTTAAGTGGATCTAATAGCGGATTACAAGCAAGAGAAGTATCTTCAGCGGAAGAATTAATGAGAGGAGACGTTATTTGTTATGATTTTAACGGTGACGGACGCTGGCAACACACTACAATTGTAGTTGACAAAGATGCGAATCGAATGCCCCTTGTTAATGCCCATACAACGAATAGTCGTATGAGATATTGGGCATATGAAGACTCTACAGCTTGGACACCTAAAATAAACTACAAATTTTTTCAAATTGTAGAGCAATCAAATCTGAAGTGAAGAGTTTCTAATTATGGCCCTCTTTAATAAGAGATTATGATATAGTGAAAATATATTTTTTAGGCTTTTCCATAACGCTTTTGAGTATGTCTAAATTTGTCCAAAGAAAGATACGGTGTTTCTATGCGAATGCGAATGAGATGTTTCGGAAAAAATTTTATAGTAATGAGTTGTTTAATGGTTATCGTTGTAGCATGCTCACATGCAGAGGCTACTTTCTCTCAAGCGAAGAAAGAGCTTCCATTTCCAGTACTCATTCCTGAATCCGATTTGGATGGGTGGGATATGGAAGAAACAATTTATGAAGATGAACTTTTGGTATCAAGTTTTATTGGAGAAAATAATCGGCAAATCGACCTTATACAAGATCAAAATATTCAAGGACTAGATATTCCCTCTTTAAGAGAGCATCTTGATTTGAATATGAATTTTTCCGGAGTACGTAAGCCTGATACTGAGGTTGTAGAAGTTTCTGATTATATTGGGGAGCTTAGCTATTTTGCCGATCCTCTCCCTTCTATTCAGTATACGTTTGTTGATAAAAAAGGGTTGTTTGAAGAAACCAATGAAAAGGTACCTTCTTATCAGGTAATTGGTAAAGAAGTATCCACAGAAGAATTAATTCTTTTTGTCGAAAGCTTGGAAGCCTCTTCCTAATCTATTAGAGAGGCTTCTTTCTTTTGTTTGGTTGTCATGGTAAGATAGCTTTTGGATAAAGAATGAGTATACTAGAGGTGAAAGCAGTGGGATTACACGTCGTTTTACATGAACCAGAAATACCTGCAAATACAGGTAATATAGCTAGAACTTGTGCCGGGACAAACACGGGATTACATCTCATACATCCACTAGGGTTTTCAACGGATGATAGAATGTTAAAACGAGCAGGCTGCGACTATTGGCCGAATGTTAAAGTTGATCATTATGATAATATAGAGGAACTTTTTTTGAAGTATCCTGAAGGCGAGTTTTACTTTATTGAAACAATCGGGACGAAACATTATCATGAGATTGATTACAGTGACTTGAAAAAGGATTACTTTTTTGTGTTTGGCAAAGAAACAAAAGGACTTCCGAAAGAACTAACAGAGAAGTATCAAGAGAGATGTTTTCGTATTCCACAAACGGATAAGATACGCTCATTAAATCTCTCGAACACTGCAGCCATCGTTGTATATGAAGCGTTACGTCAACAAAGTTTCCCTTCCATTGGATAGGCTAAAATAAAATAAAAAAACCGTCACCAACAAACAGGGGACGGTTTTTTTATTTTATTTTTTGTGAGGGTTTGAGTTATATCCACCTGTAAAAATGGCGATAAGAAAGACTATACAAACACCTGTAATTAAAGCTAGTCCCATGGGAATGCCTCCTTAGACGTTATCTACACCTCAATATACCATGTTTTAAGAGAGAAAGAAACATTGCGGACCTAAATTTTGAGTGTGGGAAATCTTTGAATCCTAGTATAAATAACGTATAATAATGATAGTAAAAGGAGGTCGTATTCATGTATGTTGTAATGAATGAATTGCATGTACCTAAAGAAGGACGAGAAAACGTAGCAAATCGTTTTGCCGAAAGCTCCGAGAAAATGAAGCAGGTTCCTGGCTGCTTGGATTTCTTATTTTTAGACCCAGAAGAAGATGATAATTATCAAATAGTGTTAACGAAGTGGGAGACAAAAGATGACTATGAGTCATGGATCCACAGTGATTCTTTCAAACAGGCTCATAAAAAAAGACGTGAGAACCTTGATAAGAGTGCTACTTCCGGAAATAAAATTTATGCTTATGAAGTGAAACATCATTTATAAAACTTAAATAAATAGCGAGAGTATTTGACGCTTTCTACTAATATTTAATTTTTATCAATAAGGTAGTTTATGCTTAAGGGTGTTTTCATAAAGACTGTTGAGTACTTGGAACGAGGGTCTGGAATCCGCTCAAGGCGGTTAATTTCCACGGGCACTGCTAACAGTCTCCCCGCGAAACCAGCCCGTGGTGTCTTCGACAGTTATGATCCTGCCGGAGTAGCCGCTTTTCGCTTCTTTGAATTCTTTTCAAATACAACAAATTTTATCAGATTACATAAAAATTTATGTTTATAATAGGGGTCAATTATGAAAAACACTTATTTAACTAGTCATTTTCCTCTTATTGCAATTCTACTGTTCGGTCTTTCATTTGCGATTTATATAGAGAGACTGGCTATTCAGTATTTACAGGAAATCGGTTTATACTCTGGTATGATTGAATTCCTTTCGGCAAGAGGGATTGACCTTATTCTTTTATTTGTTTTATGGCTGTTTTTCTTCATGCTGTTTGCGGCTATGAAATTAATAGCAGTTACGGTGAATGAGCTTTCTTTACTTTTTTTTTCCCGGGATCAAGATGGAAGTGAATTGAAAAATGTTAGGAAAGGCTCATGGATTTTTCTAATAGGTGGTATCGCATCGGTTCCCGCTACATTTGAAATTTTTGCACTATTGGGTGTGTTTGTTCTAACTTGTTTTATTTACTTTATTTACTTCATTTATCGCGTCAGTGATTCATTATCAGCCTTTGCCCTAATTGGACTAATTTTCTTCCATCTCTTTTTTTGGTTTGCTTTTGTAACAGTTATTTTTTATGCGGTCGTCAAGTTATATAATAGTATTATTGCTGGTTTACCTGTTTAAAATTGATCTATTTATCATGAAATGTTATTTATTATCCCTTTTGAGTCCGACTACAGTGGACGCTTCCCAAAGGCAAAACGCTTCAGCCTTTTGGATAAGACTAATCGGCAAATCCAAAGGGGCCTCACACCATAACAATTGTTTAACTTATAGCACAACATAAGGACACTGGAAAAGTGATGAACGATTTTTTCAGTGTCCTTATTGTTTTCCATTGTAGCTGCCCAGTTTCTACAAAATAAAAATTAGCTTTACCAGTCCTTATAGTTGATTAATTAATACCATTCATAATATCACGCCACAATTTGGTATGAAGATTTTGGCTGCTTTCGTTTATTAAAGAGCTTGGCTCATCTTTGCCCATCCATAATCCTGTCGTATAACGATCATTCATTCCGATAAACCACAAGTCATGAAATTCATTTGTAGTTCCTGTTTTCCCTCCTGTATAGCCAGCCCTATTCAAACGAGCTGCTTTTCCAGTTCCTTCTGATACAACTTTAGCGAGCATTTTTCGTAAATCTGCAATTGTATCCTCACTCCATATTTCTAAATTTTCTTTTTCCATGGAGTACAGGACTTCTCCATCGGCGTCCATGATGTTACGTATGGCTTTAGGGGAATGGTATACCCCGTCCGTTGAAAATGTAGAGTAGGCCTGAGTTAATTCATTAACAGTCATCCCATGTTCGAACCCCCCTAATGCTGAGGGAAGTTTATAATCAGATGAGCTGACTTTTGCAAAATTAAATTGATCTACATAAGAAAAAGCAGTTTCAATTCCTACTGTGTCAAGCATTCTAACTGCAGCGGTATTATATGAGTTTTTTAAGGCTGTTTCTATTGTCGCTTTCCCATAAATAGCACCGCCAAAATTATTTGGAGAGTAGCCATTTCGATTAATAGGGCCAGCATCAATAACAGAGGCCATATTTAGACTTGTTTCTTCAAGAAGAGGGGCATATACAAGCAATGGTTTGATTACTGATCCGGGTTGACGGTAAGCTTGGAAACCCCGGTGAAAATTAAATTTATCATAGGAAACTCCTCCAGTAATTGCGACAATTTCTGCTTGCTCATGATCGATAATAGAAGTCGCTGCTTGAATGGGGCTATTTTCTAATAAACGATTTATTGTTGAAAGAGCATGCGTTTGAATACTTGGGTTTAAAGCAGTTTCAATGGTAATTCCGGATGATATCAACTCATCTACCCGTTTTGCTAATTTTTCTTCGAAAGAAGTTCGTTCTTCCTGTGAAGAAGCGGAATGTATTTTTTGCACAAATCCCTCTTCAGCTGAAACAATTTGCTTTAACTCATAATGAACATATGTTACATAATCAGGAAAGCTATCTTTTTTCTCATATATCTCAAGGGTAATCATATCCTCTAAAGATTCTTCTAATTCCTTATCCGTAATAAACTGATTCTCATGCATTTTTTCTAATATCCACTCTTTCCGTTGATGAGTATTTTCGCTATTTGTTAAAGGATTATAATGAGCAGGGCTATTAGGGATTGAGCTGAGAAATGCAATTTCTGCAATACTTAGTTCATCTGTCTTTTTACTAAAATAATAGTTACTTGCAGCTTCTATTCCATATACACCATTTGAAAAATACACAGTATTCAAATACATTTCCATAATATCATTTTTGGAAAATTTCTTTTCTAGGTGATAAGCATAGAGTAGCTCAGTTAGTTTCCGTTCATATGTCTGAGAATGAGTTAAATATAAATTCCGTGCCAACTGTTGTGTTAACGTGCTTCCTCCTTGTTCAATTGATTTGTTTTGAAGGTTTACTAAGAAAGCTCTTGCTATGCCCCCAGTATCAAATCCTTTATGTACGTAAAACTTTTGGTCTTCAGCAGCAACAAAGGCTTCTATGAATTTAGATGGAATATTTGAGTAAGATACTGCGATTCTATTTTCTTCTGAATATATATCAGAAATAATATTACCATCGTGGTCTAAAATTTTGCTGTTATAGGTTAGAATAATATCTTCTAATTGAATAGTCTCATCGAGGAAATTATCTAATGATTTTACGGAAGATAATTCTCTGGCAGTCCACATAAAAAACAAAGAAAAAACACTAACAAATAAAAGGATGAAAAAGTTTCCAATCATTATACGCATAATCTCACACACTCTCACTATTAATAAAAAAGCGGTACGGTCTTTTTAAAAAAGAATTTATTATATTTATTTTACTTTGAATTGGAAAGAAGCGAAAGTGATTATCCTATATCTTTATATATATATCTTTTTGAATGTTTAAATTTCTATTGAATTCCTGCATTTAATTCGAGCAAAGAACCTTTAATGACTATTCCAAAGCATAAAAATAAGTGATGAATGAATGGTCAACTTATTTTCATTTTTCATAGGATAGTGAATCTTCTTTTAGGTGTTTGCATAAGATGAATCATAACTTTAAAAATGAAAGACCAGCTATTAAGGAGGGTATAATGAACATCATAAATAGAATCCAAGAGCACAGAGAAGAAGAGGAGAAGTTAAAGTGGGAAGGTACCTTCGCTGATTATCTGGATATTTTACATGAACATCCGGAAGTAGCCCAGACAGCTCATTCCAGAATTTATAACATGATTAAAGATGCGGGAGTAGTTGAGGAAGATGGTAAAAAAAGCTACTTATTTTTCAAAGATCAAATATTTGGCTTAGAAGAAGCTATTGAAAGATTAGTAGAAGAATATTTCCACTCTGCAGCCAGAAGATTAGATGTTAAAAAACGAATTTTACTTTTGATGGGCCCGGTTAGTGGAGGGAAGTCAACACTCGTTACAATGATAAAGCGAGGTTTGGAGCAATACACTAGAACAGATAAGGGAGCAGTTTATGCAATCAAGGGTTGCCCGATGCATGAGGACCCTCTTCATCTGATTCCACAACATATGCGCAAAAGTTTTTTCGAGGAATATGGAATTCGTGTAGAAGGAAATCTTTCTCCATTAAATATGATGAGGCTAGAAAATGAATACGATAATAGGATTGAAGATGTTCAAGTTGAACGGATTTTTCTTTCAGAGGATCGAAGAGTAGGTGTAGGTACATTTAGTCCTTCTGATCCAAAGTCACAAGATATCGCCGATTTAACTGGAAGTATCGACTTTTCAACGATCGCAGAGTATGGCTCTGAGTCTGATCCGCGAGCCTACCGTTTCGATGGAGAATTAAACAAAGCCAATCGAGGTGTGATGGAATTTCAAGAAATGTTGAAGTGTGATGAAAAGTTTTTGTGGCACCTTTTATCTTTGACACAAGAAGGTAATTTTAAAGCAGGAAGATTTGCGCTAATATCAGCTGATGAAATGATCATTGCACATACCAACGAAGCTGAGTATAAATCGTTTATTTCGAACAAGAAAAATGAAGCATTACATTCTCGAATGATAGTTATGCCGATTCCATATAATTTAAGAGTAAGTGAAGAAGAACGAATTTATCAAAAGATGATCCAGGAATCCGATATTTCCCATGTCCATATTGCCCCACACGCGTTAAAAGTGGCAGCAACTTTTACAGTATTGACCAGATTAAAGGAATCACAGAAAAAAGACGTAGATTCATTGAAGAAAATGAAACTTTACGACGGACAAAATGTAGAAGGTTTTAATAATCAGGATGTGGAAGAATTGAAAAAAGAATTTGGGGATGAAGGAATGGAAGGTATTGACCCCAGGTATGTCATCAATCGTATTTCATCTGCGATTATTCGGAAAGAATTAACTTCTATCAATGCTCTTGATGTTTTACGCTCTATAAAAGAAGGTTTAAATCAGCACGCATCCATTAAAAAAGAAGATCGCGAAAGATACTTGAATTTAATTTCAGTTGCAAGGAAAGAGTACGACGAAATGGCCAAGAAAGAAGTTCAAAAAGCATTTGTTTATTCCTATGAGGAGTCGGCGAAAACGTTAATGAATAATTATCTAGATAACGTTGAAGCATACTGTAACAAAAATAAACTTCGCGATCAGTTAACTGGTGAGGAAATGAATCCTGATGATAAACTGATGAGATCTATTGAAGAACAGATAGGAATTTCTGAAAATGCGAAAAAAGCTTTCCGGGAAGAAATATTAATTCGAATTTCTGCCTACGCGAGAAAAGGTAAAAAGTTCAATTACCATTCCCATGAAAGACTGCGGGAAGCAATTGAGAAAAAGTTATTTTCTGATTTGAAAGATGTTGTTAAAATAACCACTTCAACTAAAACGCCTGATGAAAACCAATTAAAAAAGATAAACGAAGTAATCGCAAGACTTGTAGACGAACATGGTTATAATACTAATTCAGCAAATGATTTGCTAATTTATGTAGGAAGCCTTTTGAATAGATAAAAAGTAAAAGGGGGGAGAGATCCCCTTTTTTACGATTTCTTCTGTGGAAGACAGGTCGAGGTAGAAGAAACAGGAAGGTAACCTAGATGAGAAAAAAACCGTATTTATAATAATGTCGTAACTTAGTTTTATTTCAGTTATATTGAATGCGTTTACATCCAATTGTTACAGTATGTTAACAGTTATATTACTTTCTTAATATTTGGTTTATAAACACTGCTTCGAGGCAATTATCTTAATAAGCCCTATAAGTATATATAAGGGGAAATTTAGATAAAAAGGAGTCAAAAAAATGAATACGGACCAAGCACCTGAACCAGACAATCGTCCTAGGAAACAAACTTGGAAACGTATGATATGGTCATTTTCAAAATTAATAGCTGTAGTGTTAATTCTTACTTTTTTTGTGCGAGGGTTTTTATTTACTAATTATATCGTTTACGGTAAATCGATGATGCCTACGATTCACGATGGGGAAAGAATCATTGTGAATAAAGTAGGATACGAGATGAAGGAGCCAAGTAGATTTGATTTAATTATTTTTCATGCTACAGAGGAATCTGATTATATTAAAAGAGTGATTGGCTTGCCGGGTGATGAAATATATTATGAAGATGACATGCTTTATATTAATGGTGTTGCTCATGAAGAGGAATTTTTAGAGGTTCATCGAGAAGCTCATGAAAATGGTCTGTTTACGGAAGATTTTGATTTGGAAGGGCAGACTGAAAAAACGACTGTGCCTGATGGGCATGTGTTTGTTTTAGGAGATAACAGGCAAAATAGTGTAGATAGTCGTCATATTGGGTTTGTGTCAACAGAAATGATTGTAGGGGAAGCGAATATGACCTTTTGGCCACCGGAAAATATGCGTTTTTTTAAATGAAAATTAGTATGAAATAAAGAGAATAACTGTTTGTTATCATATGTTATTTTCAGCATGATTCCTTGAAAAATGTCTGGACCATAATATTGTGGATCAGACATTTTTTAATTTGAGTCTAACCCTAGTTGTTTTCTAATCTTGGTTTGATCTCGGATAGCCTTTGTTCGACGAAACTCACTGATCATAAATACAGTAAGCGTATAGGATTTTAGATTATTTTGGTATTTCTATATCAAAGCTTTTACATTAGGAGTTATATTCCTAATTTTTAAAGTTAATGTTAAGAAAATAAGAGGTTTCTGTATAGTTTTTTGGCAACTAACTGTCCTAGGTGCATAGTATAAAATAAGAAGAGGGTACAAAGGTTTCAAATCCACCACTTGTATTAAAGGAGGGTTTACCGATGGCAAACGTACGGGGAAAGAACTTTATCGTTTCAAATGAGAATTGGTCCCTCCACCGCAAAGGACAGCAAGACCAGCAAAGACACCATGAAAAAGTTCAAGAAGCCATTAAAAAAAATCTACCAGATTTAGTAAGTGAAGAAAGCATAGTAATGTCAAATGGACGGGATCTGATTAAAGTTCCAATTCGCTCATTGGATGAATACAAAATTAGATATAATCATGACAAAAGCAAACATGTAGGGCAAGGTGATGGTAAGAGTGGCGTGGGTGATGTTGTAGCAAGAGAGCCTCAAAAGCAAGGTCAAGGGCAAGGAGACGGTGCGGGAGATCAGGCAGGGAAAGATTATTATGAAGCGGAAGTATCTATAACTGAATTAGAAGCAATGTTATTTGAGGAATTAGAACTACCGAATTTACAGCAAAAAGAAGAAGATAATGTCATTGTTGAGAACATTGAGTTTAATGATATAAGAAAAAAAGGTTTAATGGGAAATGTGGATAAGAGAAGAACAATATTAGAGGCGATTAAGCGAAATGCGATGGACGGTAAGGCAGGGGTAGCACCTATATACAATGATGATCTTCGTTATAAAACTTGGGAAGAAAAAGTTAAGCCTGAATCGAAGGCAGTTGTTATTGCGATGATGGATACATCTGGAAGCATGGGACGTTTTGAAAAGTATATGGCTAGAAGTTTCTTTTTTTGGATGACCAGATTTTTAAGAACCAAATATGAAACAGTAGACATAGCCTTTATTGCGCACCATACAGAGGCAAAACAGGTTTCAGAGGATGACTTTTTTATGAAAGGTGAAAGTGGTGGAACGATTTGCTCATCTGCTTATATCAAAGCATTAGAACTTATTGATCAAGAGTATTCACCTTCAAGATATAATATATATCCTTTCCATTTTTCAGATGGCGATAATTTAACTTCAGATAATCAAAGGTGTATGAAATACGTGAACGAGTTAATGGAAATATCGAGTATGTTTGGTTATGGAGAAGTTAATCAGTACAATCGTAACTCTACTCTTATGAATGCCTATAATAAAATCCAGGATAAACGATTTAGACATTATATTTTAAAAGATAAAGAGGATGTATATCGTTCATTGAAGTGGTTCTTTCAAAAAGAAACAGCTAACATGCATTAATAAAAAAGAAAATTAAAAGGATCCTGATGAAACTTTTCAGGGTCCTTTTTAACATGATAATTTATAAAATTATCGGTTTGTTAGAGATTATTGTGTTTGTTGAACAGAGAGGATCCAACTAGCTCTAGGCGGACGCTATCCGCGGGCAATGCTTATAAGATTCCATGCTAACAAAGTAACAAAAGGGCACAGAGCTTTTTTAGAAAGTCTACTCCACTTTTTTCAGTGACCTTTTGATTCAATGAACAAAGGCATTGCCAGGTAATTTTATACTTTATCCGTGACCTCCTTTTTTTCTGTGGAAGTCGCTTTTGCACTTTCGGGCTTATTCTCGAATATTCACCCTTGTGGTTCAATATAGAGAACAAAACGCTATCCCACCCTCTGGTAAAATAGGTATAAATAACTATTTACAGTAGTATTTCTTAGTAATATTATAGTAAATATATTGTAACTTACCTAAAAAAGAATATCATTTTCACCTATGCCAACCATTCCTAAAAGGGATATTTTTCTCGTTAATTAGTTCTATATAATGAACAAAATGAGGCTGTAGAGTAGATTGTAAATTGTGGAGGGAAATTATGATTGAAATAAAAGATAAAAGTAATAGTAAGGAAGTTGATGCTGAGTGGATAGTTTTAATGGAGGAAGCACTTTTACAAGGTTTGACACAAAGAGAAATCAGAGAATTTCTTCAAGAAAGAAGTGTAAATGAAACATAAGATTGTCGGTAATTAAAAAAAGGCCACTGATAGGCAAATTTTCAGTGACCTCATATTATCTAAGCTCTAAAGGAAAATTTACATTGATCCGGGAGTTAATATCAATTTTAAAAACAAAACTCTCATTTTTTTGTTAAATTCACGAAGAAAACTATTGTCCTATAAAGAGCAAATAATAATAAAGCTGCTAAAAGAGAACCAGCCATATAGCCTGCAGTAAAATTCCTTGCTAAAAACCATTCTTCATTCATACCAACAATAACACCGATCAGGATTGCTAGCCCTATAATAGCCAGGTTCATTCCAAAATCAAATTTTTGCTCTTTTGAAAATTGCTTTAAAGCAATCATCAGAACTCTCCTCCCCATCTTCCTTGTAAATTAATTATAATAGTTATGATCTAACCGTGCAATAAATTATACAAAGAAGAGAAGAATTTGTTTTATGTTTGAAATTATTTGAATGTTTTAAGGGCTTCACCTATAGAGGTATTGCCAGATAGAATCTCGATCGTACTATAAAATGTTTCTGAAATTGTGAGTGCATTTACAGCAGCGCTTGCTACGTCCTCACGAGATATTGTCGAATTTAGATCATCTAACTTTAATTTAGCAGTAATTGTGCCTGTTGCAGGATCATTTGATAAACCGCCTGGACGCAGAATTGTATAATTTAAGGAACTATATTGTAAAGCTTCATCTGCAGCACCTTTAGATTTTAAATAATGTTGTAATTCTTTGGGACCATCCTCTGGTCGATCAGCTAAAATTGAACTAATCAACACAAAACGTTGAACCCCAATTTTTCCTGCTTCCTCAATTGAAGTGACGGCTCCTCTAAGATCAACTGCTTCCGTTTTGTCTTTTCCCGTGTTTCCACCTGAGCCTGCAGCAAAAATAACCGCATCTACCCCATCATAGGCATGGGAGAAATCCTTTTCTAAATCACCTATTACTACTTCATTTGCTCCAAGCTCATTCATCGTAGCTTGCTGTTCTTCCTTTCGAACCATTGCTTTAACTGTATGTTCAGAGCTTAAACCTAACATTTTCACCATATGTTTTCCTATTTGTCCATTAGCTCCAATTATTAAAACTTTCATTTGTATCTCTCCTTCCATTAATAGTAATTCCCTTCCAAAATTCCATTAAACCTTCTTTTGATCATATCAAGGTTCATTTTTAGTCAGGAGTATAATTTGATAAAAGCGGTAAGATAAAAGAATCATGTATGAAAGGAGGATTTGATGAAAGTTTTGCTTATATTGCTAATATTTATTTTTAATTTTTTTCTTATAGGGTGCACGCAAAAGGAAGAAAATGTTGAAGCTTTGACAGAGGAAGACTTGGTTGTTTCCGAAACAGCTGCTGGTGACTTTATACTTAGGTTAGTTTCCAAGAATGCAGTGTATGAAGCTGGGGAACCGATAACAATTGTCGGGAAGTTAAAATATAGAGGAAATAAGGAAGAATTAGTGATTACTTACGCCAACAGTCCATTTACATTTGATATTATAGAATCAACCAGAGGGGTAGAGATCCCCTTTGCTGTAAGAAGCACTTTCAGAAATACTATTCTTGAATATGATCAATGGTATGAAGAGGAATATGATAAACAGGCATTACCCAATGATAATAATGATAAGACTGCCGTATTTATGAGTTCATATATAAAAGAAGAAGGCTTCCCACCAGGAGAATACGAGGTCGAAGTAAGATCTGAGTTCATGATTAATACTGGTCAAACGAAAGAAGATCATTCCTACACAACATCTATACTGTTAGATGTAAAAGAATTGAATTAAATTGTTTAAAACCGAATTATAGAATTAATATTAATCTTTCTGATTTGCTATTTATTATATAAATAATCGAGGGATAAATAATGAAATCCATAAAAGAAGTCTTCAATGAAATGTTTAAAACTCTTTACCGTTTAAATAAAAAATTTACAGGAATAGACACAACATTCTAAGAAGGTTATTTTTTTTGACGAAAAATGAAGAATAACATTGAGAAACATAGTTTTTAAGGGATAAAAAAATATGTGATTGTATGAGTTATTTGGTAAAATAGGGATAGTATAAAAATGGGACAAGATGAGGGGTGTAAATATGAAAAATATCGATAAAATAAGTGGAGAGAAAAATAATATATTCTCTCTTGTCGATTTTAGCGATGATTTATCTGATGTGATGACCTCATTTACGGTGATATTTGATAATCTTTCAGATGCAGTTATTTGTTTGAATAATAAATGGGATTTCACTTACATAAACTCTGCTGCTGAATCTATTCTCCAAAAGAATCGAGAATCCTTAATTTATAAAGATATTTGGATGGAGTTCCCAAGTTTTGTTCGAACACTACTCTATGAGGGATACCATGATGCACTTATGAAAAATAGACCGGTAGAATTCGATGAATATCTAGCAGAATATGATTCATGGTGGCATATACAGGCTTATCCCAAAAATGGAAGCCTAATAATCATATTCCAAGATATAACAGAAAAACATGTGGCAATGGAAGTAGTAGAAGAAAGTTATCGGACATTATTTCATAAACACCCTGATGCAGTATGTTCTGCTGATTTAGATGGGAACCTCCTGGCAATTAATTCTGCCTTTAAAAAATTATTTCCAATCGATGAAAAACTTTTATTAGGAAGTGATTTTCGTAAATTTTTGCCACGAGGTAAGAAGAATGTGATGGAAGACTTATTTGATAAAGCAAAGACTGGAAAACCAAATGCCATAGAGTTAAATTTAACATTGGAAGCTGGTACTCCTTTTTATATTTTATTAACTGCCATTCCTATCATTGTACAATCAAATATTATAGGAGTTTACGGAATCGTCAAGGACATCACTAATCAGCGGTACAATATGGAGAAATATAATGAAGTTTCTCATATGAATAAGCTGATTCTTGATTCAGTTGATGAGGGGATTTTAGGAATCGATGAACAAAACAACGTTGTAATGTGGAATGACTCGGCTAAAAATATGACTGGCTATTCCAAGGAAGAGCTTAACATCAAGCATCTGAATGAAATGTTTCATCAAAATAGAGATGACAAAAGCATCTATCCATCTGAAGGAGAATTTCCCTCCGGTGAAAGCGTCATTAGAGAATCTGAAGTAACCTTCTTTAGAAAAGATGATAAACCAATCATTATGGATTACGTGATGACGCCAATGATTTATTCAAATCGAACAGTAGGAAGAGTTTACACCTTTAGAGATATTACAGAAAAAAAGAAGTCAGAAGAAATACTTTACCAATCGGAAAAATTATCAGCAGTGGGACAACTTGCAGCTGGGATTGCGCACGAGATTAGAAATCCACTAACTTCGTTAAAGGGCTTTCTTCAGTTAATAGAAAAAACTGGAGAAGGAAAAAAAGAATACTTTGACATTATGAAATCCGAATTCGGACGGATTGAACAAATTTTAAATGAACTGTTAATTCTGTCTAAACCTCAAACAACAAAAAATGAAATATGTGATTTAGATGGGTTATTAGGACATATTGTCACTCTTTTAAATACTCAAGCTATTATTAAAAATATTTATATTACGAAAGACATAATGAATACCCCACTTGAAATTGAAGGGGTAAGTAATCAAATCAAGCAGGTATTTATAAATTTTATCAAAAATGCAATTGAAGCAATGGATCAAGGCGAAATTACTGTTAAAGCGAGAAAAGAAGATAATTTTGTGGTAATAGAAGTAATCGACGAAGGATGTGGAATCCCTAAATCCTTGCTCTCTAAAGTTGGTGAACCTTTTTTTACGACGAAGGAAAAAGGTACTGGTTTAGGTTTAATGGTTTCTTATCAAATAATTGAAGATCATGGTGGAGATATAAATGTGAAAAGTGAAGAAGGAGAGGGAACTACCTTTACAATACGATTGCCTGCATATGAAAAAGTCTATATTAAACAATAGTTTTTGTTATCAATGAACGCTCAATTATGAAAACTGCCTTTATAAAAAATTGTTGTTTGGAAGAATCCGCGATCCTCCGGTGGAAGAATGATCCAAGCGTTAAATACTACAAAGCAGTTTTTCTTAAATCGTTTTCCACAGAATTTTCGGAGATTTCCGAAAAAATTGTAATTACTAAGGCGGACTAAAAATACCTTGCTTTTCTACTTATGGATTTTATAATAGAGTTAACTGTTTGTAGGAGAGGGATAGGCAATATATGAAAAAGATATTTATTTTTGCTGTAATTATTATTGGGTTAACTTATGGTGGGTATCGCATCTTACTATCTTATGCATCGGACTATTTGGTGGATCAAGTTGCTAATGAAATATTGGCTGATGATGGAATTGAAAAACTTCTCGAAGATCCTCAAGTTGGTGAACTTCTAGATAAATATAATAGCGAGGCTAGTAGTGGAAAAATACCGGAGAACATGGCTTTCTCTACTAAAGAAGAGGCGACAAAGGTTCTTGTCAGTAATTTTACAGTTAGTGAAATTAAAGATATTACTGCAAAAGCGTCGAGGGGGCTTACATCTGAAGAACAGGCAGAGTTGGAATCCATGGTTTTGAACAGGTTAACACCTGAAGAAGTGGAAGCTTTATGGATGATAGGTATCTCTGAGTTTAGTGGAGAATTCACGAAATGAAAAAGCTGTCACTGGTCCTTTGAGGCAAGTGACCTTTTTTAATAAAAAACGCTTTGCGTTTTTCTTATAAAGAAGGTGAAATGGTGATAATACATACTGTTGTGATTTATATTCTATTATTATTTTTAATAATTGGAGTTATAGATAAAGCTTTAGGGAATCGAAGAGGCTATGGAAAAGCATTTGATGAGGGTTTTCAGGCTATGGGGCCACTAGCCTTAGTAATGGTAGGGATGATTTCTATAGCACCGGTCCTGGCAGAGTCACTGAAACCTATTGTGACGCCGATTTTTTCATTTTTAGGTGCAGATCCGGCGATGTTTCCAGGTATGCTTTTGGCAATAGATATGGGTGGCTATTCTTTAGCGATAGAATTGGCAGAGGATGAAAGGGCAGGTTTGTTCTCCGGAATTATTATGTCGACCATGCTTGGACCAACATTTGTATTTACGGTACCGGTGGCATTAGGACTTATTTCAAAGAATGACTATCCAATTTTGGCGAAAGGCATAATGATTGGGCTCATTCCTATTCCAGCAGGGGCATTTATAGCTGGATTAGTTGCGGGTTACGCACCAACTTTTTTAATTTTACAACTGCTTCCGGTTCTAATATTTATAGTGGTGATTATTGCAGGATTATTCTGGCTTAAAAACTTTATGATTCAACTATTTGTTATTGCAGGAAGAGTAATAATGGTGCTAGTTTCTTCTATAATAGCTGTTGTTGCTGTACAGGAATTAAGTGATATAACTATCATCGCGGGTCTGACACCGTTTCAGGACTCGATGGAAATAGTCGGACTCATTGTATTAACCCTTGCTGGTGCATTTCCACTTGTACATTTTTTGAGAACAAAGGTTATTCCGCTTTGCAGCGAGTATATAAAAAAAATCGGGTTGACGGAATTAACAGTCGTGGGATTAATATCTTCATTAGCACACAGCATTCCAATGTTTAAAAAAATCCATGAAATGGAAGAACAAGGGAAACTGATTAACATTGCTTTTTCTGTTAGTGGTGCATTTGTATTAGGCGGACATCTAGGGTTTTCTGCCGCTGTAGAAGCCGAAATGGTTCTTCCTATGATGATTGGGAAAATCTCAGCTGGAGTAATGGCGGTCATAATAGCTTACATAATTACAAAAAAAAGTAACGGAAAAATCAGGACTCCGTTACTTTAGGATTAAGCTTGGCGCTGTGTTGTTTCACCGGGGCAGAATTTATTTCCTCTAAATTAGAAGAAGATGTTGAGCTTAAATTTAATAAGTCATTCTTTACAGTTGCTGCTTTAAAAGCATGTTTTATTTTCTTTTTTTGGTGTCTAGAGCTTCCATAATAATGTTCTTTTGTCTCATGCCAATCAAGCCAAAAACTATGCCATTTATATTTAAATGAATGAGTGCTTTTTTCCACTATTATCCAACCCCTTTCTTACAACTAATACTTCTATATAATGTATGCATTCCCCTTTTAAATCATTTAAAAACTTTAAAGAATTACATAATATTGTAATAAGCTCATAAATGGATTATGGTATAAAACCTATCATTTTTAGCGTCTTTAGGAAGTAATGTTACATCATAATTGATGAATTTATGGTTAATGAGTATGGATAATAAAATAAATAATATATATTTAATATATTTATAAAAAAGTATTTATTCTCTTTTCAAATAATGGTATATTATATGCAAATCTAGAAAACTATCGAAGGCAAATTCCGCTTTAAAAAGTCGTCAGACATCGTACAAGTAGATTTGTTTTTTGATACCGTTTTTATAGATTATAATTTTCAGCTATTTATGTCATAATAATGGCATAGCTGTCAGAGTGTTTCATAAGCACTTAACAGAAAAAACAAAAAACTAGGGGGATTTACAAGATGAAAAAACGTGTCATGATGTTAATGTCTTCAGTTTTAGCTGCAGGTACATTGCTTGCTGCTTGCGGGGAAGAAAACAATGAAAGTACTCCAATTAATGATGGAGGAAATAACGCTAACGAAGCTGCTGATAATAGCGCGGATGAGAATACTGGAAACAATGAAGCGGCTGGTGAAGGAGAAGCTTTTACAGCTCAAATGGTAACTGATATTGGTGGTGTTGATGATCGGTCATTTAATGAATCAGCATGGGCGGGACTTACACTGTTTGGCGAAGATTATCCAAATGCAGAGGTAGGATATGTTCAATCTAGTGATGCTTCTGATTATGCACCTAACTTAAACCGTATTGCTAGAGAAGGCACAGATATCTCATTTGCTATTGGATTCCTAATGGAAGACGATATTAAAACTGTTGCTGCTCAAAACGAAGATCAAAACTTCGCAATTGTAGATACTGTTGTAACAGATGATAATGGAGATCTTATTCCTAACATTGCAAATATCACTTTTGCAGAACATGAAGGTTCATTTTTAGTAGGTGCTGTTGCTGCTATGCAGTCTGAAACAGATCATATTGGGTTTATTGGTGGAGTCGAAGGAGAATTAATTAAAAAGTTTGAAAGTGGCTTTAAAGCTGGAGCTAAATTTGTAAATCCAGATATTGAAATTGCTACACAATATGCACAAAACTTTAACGATGCATCCAAAGGACAACAAATCGGTAACGCTATGTATGGCAACGGTGCGGATATTATTTTTCATGCAGCCGGGGCAACTGGTAATGGATTGATCACTGATGCAATTGAACGCGCACAAGATGGAGAGAATGTTTGGGTAATTGGTGTCGACCAAGACCAAGCGTTAACTCAAGGTGATTGGGATGATGGTAACGTCATTTTAACTTCTATGGTGAAACGTGTGGATGAGGCAGTTTACCAAGTAGCTGAATCAACAATGAACGGTGAATATCCAGGCGGTGAAGTCCTTGAGTTTACATTAGAGGATGCTGGTGTTGGTATTGCTGAATCGAGAGAGAATGTTTCTGAAGAAGCATTGACTGCTGTGGAAGAATATACGGATATGATTATCAATGGAGAAATTGTAGTACCTAAAACAGATGAAGAGTACGAAGAGTTCGAAGGGTCACTATAATAAAGACATTAACCAAAGGCTAGTCTTGTACTAGCCTTTGTTAATGAGTCCGAAGGGGTGTTCACATTGGAATACGTAATCGAGATGAACAATATAAGGAAAGAATTTCCCGGTATCGTTGCCAATGACAATATTACGCTACAGGTCAAGCAAGGCGAAATTCATGCGTTGCTTGGTGAAAACGGAGCAGGGAAATCAACACTAATGAACGTCTTGTTCGGCCTGTATCAACCTGAAAAAGGCGAAATAAGGGTCCGCGGTGAAAAAGTAGCCATCACAGATCCTAATGTAGCGACTGAATGCGGGATAGGGATGGTTCACCAACATTTCATGCTCATTGAAAAATTTACTGTAACCGAAAACATCATTCTTGGCAAAGAGCCAAAGAAGGGAACAACGATAAACCTCCGTAAAGCAGAAAAAGATGTAGCTGAAATTTCAGAAAGATACGGTCTAAAAGTTGATCCGCGTTCAAAGATTGAAGACATTTCAGTTGGAATGCAACAACGTGTCGAAATTTTAAAAACGCTGTATCGCGGTGCGAATATCTTGATATTCGATGAACCAACAGCTGCTCTGACACCTCAAGAAATTAAAGAGTTAATACAAATAATGAAGAACTTAATAAAAGAAGGTAAATCCATTATTTTAATTACACATAAATTGAAGGAAATCATGCAAGTCTGCGATCGGTGTACCGTAATCCGTCGAGGTGAAGGAATCGGAACTGTTAATGTTAGTGAAATGACTGAAAGCACACTTGCGGAAATGATGGTAGGGCGTGAGATTAGCTTTGAAGTTGAAAAAAAGGAAGCCAAGCCAACAAATCCGGTTTTAACAATAAAAGACCTTATCGTAGAAGATATACGTAGAGTCAATGTCGTCAACAAACTTAATCTGGAAGTGAAGGCTGGGGAAATCTTGGGCGTAGCTGGAGTTGATGGCAATGGTCAAACAGAGCTTATTGAAGCAATAACAGGTTTACGTTCTTTAAAGAGTGGTACAATTTCAGTTTCTGGGCAGGATATTAGTGGATATAAACCTCGTAGAGTAACAGAATCAGGTGTAGGGCATATCCCTCAAGATCGTCATAAACATGGATTAGTACTCGATTTTACAGTTGGGGAAAATATATTATTGCAAACGTATTATCAGAAACCTTATACTTCGAAGGGAATCTTGAACTATACAAAAATGTATGATAAATCCCGGGGGCTTATTGAAGAGTACGATGTTAGAACACCAAATGAAAAAACATTTGCTCGTGCCTTGTCAGGCGGGAACCAGCAGAAGGCTATTATTGCTCGGGAAATTGATCGTTCCCCCGAACTACTCATAGCAGCTCAGCCAACTCGTGGTCTGGATGTAGGGGCAATAGAATTTATTCACCGTAAGTTGGTAGAAGAGAGAGAGAAAGGTAGGGCTGTTCTTTTAGTTTCTTTAGAATTAGATGAAGTACTTAACCTTAGTGACCGAATAGCTGTTATATATAACGGTGAAATTGTCGATATTTTAGATACAAAAGATACAGATGAAAAAGAACTGGGTCTTCTTATGGCTGGCGGTAAAAGGGATGTAGGTGATGTACAGTGATAGGAAATGTGCTGAAGAGCAAACTATTCGGAATTACTATACCGCTAATTGCGATCGGTTTTGGTTTTCTGGCTGGTGCTGTGATTATGCTGTTAAGTGGTCACAATCCAATCACGGGATACGTTGCTTTATTTCAAGGAGTCTTTGGAGAAATATACTACTTTGGTGAAACCTTACAACGGATGACGCCATTGATTTTTTCCGGGTTAGCTGTTGCATTTGCCCTTAGAACTGGATTATTAAATATCGGGGTGGAAGGTCAGTTGATCGTAGGTTGGTTTGCCTCAGTTTTTGTTGGGATAGTTGTTGAAGCCCCAATGATTATTCATCTTCCTTTAGCAATGGCTGCAGGGGCAATTGCAGGAGCACTTTGGGGATTTGTTCCCGGCTTACTAAAAGCGAAGTTTGAGGTTCATGAAGTTATCGTTACTATAATGATGAATTATATTGCTTTACATATCGTCAACCACTTCATTCGCAACAACTTACTTGCTTCTGGGCAAAGAACCGATTTTATTAATAGCAGTGCATCTCTATCTTCAGAGTATTTAGCTGCTTTAACTGATTTCTCCCGATTACATTGGGGATTTCTTATTGCGATTATAAGTTGTGTTATTATGTGGTTTATTTTATGGAAAACAACAAAAGGTTTTGAACTTCGAGCAGTTGGTTTCAATAAAAATGCCTCATCGTATGCTGGGATGAATGTTAATTTTAATATTATTCTCTCTATGTCGGTTTCGGGAGCATTCGCTGGTGTCGGTGGTGCGATGCTTGGACTAGGAACTTATCAGTATGCTAATATTCTTCCGGCATTTACAAGCTATGGCTTTGATGGAATTGCGGTAGCACTTCTCGGTGGAAGTACGTCTATCGGCATATTCTTAGCTGCATTTCTTTTTGGTGGCTTAAAAGAAGGTGCCAATAATATGCAGGCAGCTGCGGGAGTTGCACCAGAACTTGTAGAGATAATCATTGCACTAATTATTTTCTTTGTGGCTTCTAGTTATTTAGTTCGATGGATTTACACGAAGTTGCAATTTAAGAAGGAGGGTAAATAAATGGATATATTATCAATTCTTTATACCATTATCCCAGCTGCTCTAATTGCTGCTACTCCCTTACTTCTTACTGCACTAGGTGGTTTATTCAGTGAACGATCCGGTATTGTTAACATAGGTCTTGAAGGGCTTATGGTCATGGGCGCTTTTGGAGGGATTGTTGGTACGCTAATTTTTGAGTCTCTAGGATTTGGGGATGCTGCACCGTGGATGGGTATTTTATTTGCAATCGTTATAGGTGCTATCTTTTCCCTTTTCCATGCTGTGGCATCGATAACGTTAAAAGCAGATCAAATAGTCAGTGGAGTGGCATTAAACTTTCTGGCAGTTGGTTTGTCGGTGTTTATTGTAAAGGAAGTTTTTGATCGTGGACAAACGGATGTTGTTGCATCTAGAATTCCAAGAGTTGAAATCCCTTTACTAAGCGATATACCGGTTATTGGACAGTTGATATTTCCACGTGTTTATGCAACAACCTACATTGCATTTGTTTTAGTGGCAATTGTTTGGTATGTAGTATTTAAAACGCCTTTCGGATTGCGTCTTCGATCTGTAGGTGAACATCCGATCGCTGCGGACACGATGGGTATCAATGTTAATCGAATGCGCTATATTGCTGTTATGCTAAGTGGTGCATTTGGTGGGGCAGGTGGAGCAATTTTTGCTATCACTACTGCAGGAAACTTTGCTGGAAATACAATTGTCGGTCAAGGTTTTATGGCGTTAGCAGCCTTAATTTTTGGGAAATGGCATCCAGTTGGTGCAATGGGGGCAGCAATCTTCTTTGGATTTGCTCAGGCTTTAAGTATTTCAGCTCAGCAAATTCCAGGATTAGATAATGTTCCTCAAGTTTACATGTTAATTCTGCCATACGTATTAACAATTCTAGCATTAGCAGGTTTTGTAGGTAAAGCTGAATCACCTAAAGCTTTAAATCAGCCTTATGAAAAAGGTAGTAGATAAGATTATTTATAAATGAAGGGTGAGAAAGAAGATCCAATGCGATCTTTTTTTCTCACCCTTTTTTGCATAAATTTATTAAATAATTGGTTATTTAAAGATTGTTTTATGCTGTCTAACAAAGATGCTCGAATCAGCTCTAAGCGGACGATTTCTGTTAGACTCATCGGACAAATTATGAAGGGCTCTGAAAATTTAATAATAGACGCTATGCGCTTTTCATATGGTTTACTAGGTATATCTAATTCATTATAGTGAATTAGAAAAAATTCCTTCCTTCTTAGACTAAGGTCTTTTATACTATATAAAGACAGTAAGTACTATTGAGGGAGGTTTAATGAGCATATGGATCTAGAACCGTTGTATGATAAAGAAGTTACGTGTCCAAATTGCAACCTTGCCTTTTATTCAAAAAAGATCCGTTCTAGATTTATAAGAGTGAATGAGGTATTTAATGATTACTCTAAAGATTATAAGGATGAGCAATTAAATCCGGTTTTATATGAGATAAGTGTATGTTCAGCTTGTGGTTATGGCTTTAATGAACAATTTGATCCTATACTTAAACCTAGTATAAAGGAGCAATTCAATCAGAAGGTATCTAAATATTGGACAAGCCAAGATTTCTCTGGTACTAGAAGTTATGAAAATTCCGTAAAAACATATAAATTAGCTATACTTTCAGCTGAAATAACGAATCAACCATATATCGTTCGAGGAAGCTTGTGTATGAAGCTAAGTTGGTTATTTCGAACTATGAACGAAAAACAAGAGGAAATCAGGTTTATTGAAATGGCGTTAGAACAATTCGAAGATTCCTATAAGCATGGCGATTTTATACAAAAGAGTGTAAGCGAGTTAATGTTGTTATTTTTGCTCGGAGAATACTATCGTAAAGTAGGAAAGAAAGAACAATCAATTAACTATTTCTCAAAAGTCATTCAACACAAAGATAAGCAAAAAGAAGCAGCTATCGTTGAAAAAGCAAGGGAACAATGGCAAGAGGCTAGAGCAATGTGATTTATTTAGCTTTAATTAAAATGTGATGTAAAGGTGTTGAGAAAATATGAATGCTAAACATATTAATGCTGTATGTAAAGCAACAAAAACAATGATGAATAATCATTTTGGGGTTGAAATATCACACCGATCTCCACAAGTTGTTAAAGAATTTCTAGCTTCGAATGAGGTATCTGCTGTCTTAGGGGTACATGGTGAGCTAAACGGTCAAATTATTTGTTCTTTTGACGCAGAAACAGCTAAAAAGATCGTTGGGAGCATGATGGGAGGAATGGCAATTGAAACGTTGGATGACATGGGTTGGAGTGCAATCCAAGAGTTTGGTAATTGGGTAGCGGGAGCGACTGCAACAGAGCTTTCCGCGGAAAATATTATTGTTGATGTTACGCCGCCAGTTGTTAATGATGGAAGGTCTAATTTCCGCTCTACCAAAAGATTTATTACGATCCCGATGGATTCAATAATGGGAAAGATCGAAGTGCACATATCTTTATCGGAAAATAGTGACTGAAATGTAACTTTAGATTTACATAGAAGAAATTTGAGTTTGGAATTATTCCATCCTCAATTTTTTGCGTAGAAACGTGTTATTGTTATCACAAGGATTTATAAAACTATTGGTTTTTTAGAGATTGTTTTTTGCCGAACAGAGAGGCTTGAATTCGACTAACATCCCTTAATAATACCTGTTTAATATGTAAATCACAAATACCCAATCAATACCATTTCATAAACCTTGCTTTTTTCTAGGGATTCCTTTAGATTATATGGAGGATTATTGATATCTTTAAATACGAGATTTAGACCGTTTTTACTATATGATAGTAAATGGAAAAGGGTGATTTGATGAGTGAAGAACTAGATATATCGAAATTTGAAAAGAAAATTATCGTACGTAACATTCGTCACAGCGATATTGAAGATATAATAAAACTTTCTACAGCATGTTTTCCAAATATGGATCCTTGGAAAAGGTCCCACATAATGAGTCATTTAGAAGTGTTTCCGGAAGGACAATTTTGCGTGGAGTTCGATGGAGAAATCATTGGATCCTGTTCCAGCTTGATTATAAATTTTGATGAATACGATGACCAGCACACTTGGGATGAAATTACGGATGAAGGTTATATTACAAATCACGATGATGAAGGTTACAACTTATATGGCATTGAAGTAGCTGTACATCCAGATTTCAGAAGAATGAAAATTGGACGAAGACTCTATGAGGCAAGAAAAGAATTAGCAAGGGAAATGAATTTAAAAAGTATGATTATTGGTGGCAGAATACCGAATTATCGTAAATACGCAGCGGAACTTACACCGAGACAATATGTAGATGAAGTTATGAGTCATAATATATATGATCCTGTTTTAACATTTCAGGTAATGAACGCATTTACATTAAAACGGGTAAACAGAAATTATCTTACAGATGACCATGCTTCCATGAAATATGCAACTTTAATGGAGTGGAATAATGTTGATTATCGCCCAACAACAAAACGTCACTTTAAAACAGCACTTCCTGTAAGAATTTGTGCCATTCAATATATGATGAAGAAAATAAATTCCTTTGAAGAATTTGCCCAGCAGTGCGAGTACTATGCCGATGTAGGTGCAAGTTATACATCAGACTTTGTCGTTTTTCCAGAGATATTCACAACACAGTTGTTGTCGTTTATGGATGAGAAAAGTCCAAGCCGGGCGATTCGACGTTTGACGGAATACACGGAGGAATATATTAATCTATTTACTGATTTAGCGATTAAATATAATGTAAATATCATAGGCGGTTCTCATTTTGTGGAAGAAGAAGGTAAGATTTATAATATTGCCTATTTATTCAGAAGAGACGGCACGATTGAGAAACAGTATAAGATTCATATAACGCCAAATGAACGAAAGTTTTGGGGCATTCATGGTGGAGACAAAGTAGAAGTGTTTGATACAGATTGTGGCAAAATTGCCATTCAAATTTGTTATGACATAGAATTCCCTGAGCTTGGCAGAATCGCAACAGAAAAAGGCGCTAATATAATTTTTACTCCATTTTGTACGGATGAGAGACAAGGGTATCTACGTGTACGGTATTGTGCTCAGGCTCGTGCCGTGGAAAATCAAATTTATACGATGATTGCGGGCACAGTTGGAAACCTTACTCACGTAGAAAATATGGATATTCAGTATGCTCAATCAGGAATATTTACTCCATCGGATTTTGCTTTCCCTCGTGACGGTATCGTGGGAGAATGTCATCCTAATATTGAAACAGTTGTTGTAGGTGATGTGGACTTAGAGTTATTAAGAAGACAAAGAAAATCAGGAAATGTTACGCAATGGCGTGATCGTAGGAAAGATTTGTACAAAGTGAATTATGACTGTTAAAGATTCTAGATGTAAATGAGATCTGATATTAATAGGTGTGACAAAAGATCTAGCGAGACTTTTGTCACACCTTTTGATGTTTATAGATTAGTTTATGTAAATTATAGGAACTTTTTTTAATCTTAAGGTAAGTTTTCTTTATTTGCTCTCATTATTCGGCTACAATAAATAGAGAGCGTTTTCTAATAGTGAGATCATTATCAGAGAGGAAGATTATAACATGGCAAAAAAACACGTAGGAACTTTTCAGGATAAATCGGTTTATGCTTATACGATATCAAATAGTAATGGAGTAGAACTAACGGCTTTAAATTACGGGGGTGCTATCACGGAACTGAATGTACCTGATAAAAATGGAGTTAAAGAAAATGTAATTATTTCGTATGATGATTATGCTTTGTATGAAAAGAATCCCTATTACCTAGGTGTAATAGTTGGCAGAACAGCAGGAAGAACAGCAGATGGAAAGCTATACATAGATGGCGAGACTGTGTCATTGGCTTTAAATGATGGTGACAACCATTTACACGGAGGAGTAAATGGATTATCTAAGAGCTTTTGGAATGTGACAGAAGAAAACTCAGCTTTACATTTCGAGTACACGAGTCCAGATGGAGAAGATGATTATCCCGGAAATGTAAAGTTCCAGGTGACGTATCAATTGACGGAGGATAATCAGTTTATTATTGATTATCATGCGGAAACGGATAAAACGACACCTATTAATTTAACAAACCACGCATATTTTAATCTATCAGGTGATATGAAACAAGATATACTGGACCATGACTTACAATTGGCAAGTAATGAGGTTTATGTATTGGATCAAGGATCAATACCAAAAGAGAAACTAAATGTAGAAGAAATAGATGCGTTTAATTTTAAAACGAAGAAAAAAATTAAGCTTGCAATGGAAAGTTCTGAAGAGCAAGTTGCTCTTGTTGGTGGAGGAATAGATCATCCGTTTTTACTCGATAAACAGGCGGAAGAAAAAATTGTGTTGACCGATGACCAGTCAGGACGTTCGATCAGAGTCAAAACAGATGACCCAGCTGTAGTCATTTATTCAGCGAATCAAATTCAAGCGACTCCACTGTTAAATGGCGGTAAAGCAGCAAAGTATGCAGGTATTTGTTTGGAAACTCAAGAGGTGCCAAATCAAAATGAATCATATTTATTAAATAAAGATGAGATTTATGAAAAAAGAACTGTATTCCATCTCAGATATTAAAGGATAGGGGAGTGTCATGTTTAACTCAAAGATATTACCTGCAATCCGTGATTTAAAAGATTTAGATAAAGTAGTAAAAACAGATTATGAGTATGTTGTTTTACTTAACACGCACATAGGCCAGTTAAAAAGTATTGTCAAAATGCTGCATGACAATGATAAAAAGGTACTACTGCATGCGGACCTGGTGCAAGGTCTTAAAAGTGATGAGTATGCGGCTCAATTTTTATGTCGTGATATCCGGCCTGATGGACTTATTTCGACAAGAAAAGGGGTCTTAAGTACTGCTAAGAAAGCCAAATTAATTACGATACAACGGTTATTTTTACTAGATTCTATTGCACTTGAATCTAGTTATAATATGCTTGAACATATTGAACCGGATTGTATTGAAGTACTGCCGGGGGTAATTCCTCATATTATTCAGGAAATTTATCAGAAAACTAATATTCCGATTATAGCAGGCGGACTTATTCGAACGGATGAAGAGGTCGAATCAGCAATAAACGCCGGAGCGACAACTGTTACAACTTCGAACCGCGCTCTTTGGAATCAGGAAAAATATGAGAATTAAATCTCATATTCTAAAAATCTATCCAATTTTTACTATTTTCAAGTTGACAACGTTTACAAACCTGTGTTTCAATAGAACCTAAGTTAATAAATTTTTTCGGTGGAGACATGGAGACCAACGAAAATACACGAAGGCCATAAAAGCCCTGGGTGTATTTTCGTTGGTTTTTTGTGTCTCTAACTACTTTTAAAGGGGGAAAGGATATGTCACCATTTGTAGGGGAAATTTTTGGTACAATGATCTTAATCATTTTTGGAGCCGGTGTTGTTGCAGGTGTGGTACTAAAAGGATCAAAAGCTGAAGCGAGTGGCTGGATAGTCATTACGGTTGCTTGGGGACTGGGAGTTGCTTTAGGAGTATATGCAGTCGGGGAAGTTAGCGGTGCGCACTTAAATCCAGCTGTTACTGTTGGTTTTGCTTTGATAGGCGAATTCCCTTGGTCACAAGTACCAAGTTATATTCTTGCTCAATTAATAGGAGCATTTATAGGTGCTACACTAGTATGGTTCCAATATTATGCCCATTTTAGAGATACAGATGATCCAGGCGCGAAACTAGCTGTATTTGCAACAGATCCAGCAATTAAACACACGCCGTCAAATTATTTCAGTGAAGTACTCGGTACGTTTGTATTAGTAATTGGTTTATTGTTCATTGGTGCTAACGAATTTACTGAAGGTTTAAATCCATTAATTGTTGGCTGTTTAATCGTAGCAATTGGCCTTTCTTTAGGAGGTACGACTGGATATGCAATTAATCCTGCGCGTGATTTGGGACCGAGAATTGCCCATGCTGTTTTACCGATTGTAGGAAAAGGGAATTCAAATTGGGCATACTCATGGGTGCCCATTGCTGGACCAATTATTGGAGGAGGATTAGGTTCTCTAACATATGCGGCATTATTTGAAGGCATGGTCTATAATGCATTATGGATATTTATAGCTGCATTTTTCGCAGTACTATTTCTATCTATGCAGCTTCATAAGAAAGATCTAGAGTCACTGCCTAATAAGGAAGTATTTCATAATCCAACAACAACAAAAGCACAATAGGAGGAGATTATTATGATGGAAAAAAAGTATGTATTAGCATTAGACCAAGGGACAACGAGTTCACGAGCGATACTGTTTAATAAGGCGGGAAAAATTGTCGATGTCGCACAAAAAGAGTTTAGACAAATTTTTCCCAAGCCAGGTCAGGTTGAACATAATGCAAATGAAATATGGTCATCTATTTTAGGGGTAATTGCGGATGTTTTAAGTAATCAAAATGTTTCTGCTAAAGAAATTGCCTCGATTGGCATTACGAACCAAAGAGAAACAACATTAATTTGGGATAAAGAAACAGGCAAACCAATCCATAATGCGTTAGTATGGCAGTCGCGATTAACAGATCCGATCTGCCATGAGTTGAAAGACAAAGGATATAATGATTTGTTTCGGGATAAAACCGGTTTGCTGATTGATGCTTATTTTTCCGGAACGAAAGTGAAATGGCTTTTGGATAATGTAGAGGGAGCACGTGAAAAAGCGGAACAAGGAGAACTTTTATTTGGAACGATGGACACTTGGTTAATATGGAAATTATCAGGTGGAAAAGCACATGTAACAGATTATACGAATGCTTCTAGAACATTGATGTACAATATCCATGAACTCAAGTGGGATGAGGAACTGTTAGATATTCTAGGTGTACCAAAGTCATTGCTTCCTGAAGTAAGACCGTCTTCAGAAGAGTATGCTAAAACCGTAGACTACCATTTCTTCGGGGAAGAGGTTCCGATTGCAGGAGCAGCTGGAGATCAGCAGGCAGCACTGTTCGGCCAGGCTTGTTTTGAAAAAGGAATGGCTAAAAATACGTATGGTACAGGTTGCTTTATGCTGATGAATACAGGCGAAGAAGCGGTTAAATCGGATCACGGATTGCTCACAACCATTGCGTGGGGCATTGATGGAAAAGTGGAATATGCTTTAGAAGGAAGTATTTTCGTGGCTGGTTCAGCTATTCAATGGTTACGAGACGGATTGAGAATGGTGAAATCAGCTTCAGAGACAGAAGGCTATGCCACCAAAATTGGATCTACTGATGGCGTGTATGTTGTCCCGGCCTTTGTAGGTCTTGGGACACCGTATTGGGATAGTGATGTACGGGGAGCTATCTTTGGAATTACACGTGGAACGGAAAAGGAACATTTTATCCGTGCAACACTAGAATCATTAGCTTATCAAACGAAAGATGTCCTAGATGCGATGAACGCTGATTCAGGAATTGATTTGAAAACTCTTCGAGTAGATGGAGGGGCTGTTGCAAACAATTTCTTAATGCAGTTTCAAAGTGATATGTTGGGAGTTTCTGTGGAACGTCCAGAAATTCAAGAAACGACGGCACTTGGTGCAGCCTATTTAGCAGGATTAGCTGTAGGTTTTTGGAAGGATAAAGAAGAGATTGCTAAGCAATGGCATATTGAAAAAACATTTGAACCAGACATGGATGAAGAAAAGCGGACAGAGCTATATGATGGTTGGAAAACTGCAGTGGAAGCAACGATGAAATTTAAAAGATAAATTAATGAGCATATCCAATATTGTAAAAGTTAATAAAACTGTGTTACAATGAAATTAATTTAATAAACGTATGAAATGGTCTGGAGATTATGGAGAGACTACATCACTTGCGCATGAGAGAAAACTCTTAATGCATAAGTTGTTGTAGTCTCTTTTTTTATTACATTTTTTTACAAATAGGAAGGGTGTTCTAATATGGTTAAACCATTTTCTGCATTACAGCGAAAAGTGTATTTAGATGAATTGCAAGCAAAAGAAGTAGATTTGCTTGTTATAGGAGGGGGAATTACAGGTGCAGGAATTGCACTTGATGCGATAGATAGAGGATTAACAACTGGATTAGTTGAAATGCAAGATTTTGCGGCTGGAACGTCTAGTCGGTCAACGAAATTGGTGCACGGGGGATTAAGATATTTAAAACAATTTGAATTTAAAATCGTTTCTGAGGTAGGAAAAGAACGAGCGATTGTCTATGAGAATGCTCCGCATGTGACGAATCCAGAGTGGATGATGCTTCCGATCATACAAGGAGGAACTTTTGGTAAATTGGCAAGTTCCCTCGGTTTGAAAGTCTATGATTATTTAGCTGGTGTGAAACGAAAAGAACGAAGAAACATGCTAAGCAAAAAAGAAGCAATGAAACGTGAACCTTTGCTTAGAACGGATAAGCTTAAAGGTGCAGGCGTTTATGTGGAATATAAAACAGATGATGCGAGACTGACGCTCGAAATTATGAAAGAAGCGGTTCACAGAGGGACCAAGGCTGTTAACTATACAAAGGCTCAGTCGTTACTTTATAAAAATGGAAAAGTAATAGGTGCAAAAGTGGAAGATCTAATTTCCGGAAAAACCTATGAGATTCATGCAAAAAAAGTAGTTAACGCATCTGGGCCATGGGTAGATGAACTGAGAGAAAAAGACAATTCTAAGCAGGGTAAATACTTATATTTAACAAAAGGTGTTCACCTAGTCATTGATCAGTCTCGCTTTCCGTTAAAGCAAGCCGTCTATTTTGATACAAAAGATGATGGTCGAATGCTTTTCGCAATTCCTAGGGGCGGTAAAACCTATGTTGGAACAACAGATACACATTATGCGAAAGACATTGCCTCTCCTCGGATGACAGAAGAGGATTTAAACTATATCATCGATGCTGCTAATGATATGTTCCCCTCAATCAAACTAATACGAGAAGATGTAGAATCGAACTGGGCGGGACTTCGACCACTCATACATGAAGAAGGAAAAAGTGCTTCTGAGATTTCTAGAAAAGATGAAATCTTCCAATCAAATTCAGGTCTTTTATCGATAGCAGGTGGAAAATTAACCGGATATCGAAAAATGGCCGAGCGGATTGTTGATATCGTTTCGAAAGACTTAAAACGAAAAAATTCATGTCAAACGGCGTCCATCGTATTGTCAGGAGGAGAAACAGGCGGATCTCAGAACTTCGAAGCATTTAAAAAGGAATGGATTAGTAATGGTAAAAAAATCGGATTATCTGCAGAAGAAGCAGAAAGATTAACTTCTTTATATGGATCAAATGTAAAGCGGGTTTTTGAAATTATTGAAACTCATGGCAATGAAGGGGAACACTATCAATTATCGGCAGGAGTCTTTGCTTCTTTAGTATATGGAATCGAGGAAGAAATGGTGGTATCACCGATAGATTTCTTTAATCGCAGAACGAGTGCATTGTTTTTCAATATTGCCTTTGTCCGTGAAAAAAAGCTTGGTGTTCTGGACTATATGGCTGATCGTTTTCATTGGACGGAAGAAGAGAAAAAGAAACATGAGAAGATTTTGGACGATGAAATCTTCTATTCGACAAATCCGGTAAAAATAAGCTAAAAACACTTTAAATCTACCCTTTACTCCGAGTGGAAAAATGCGTATAAATAAGATAGGTACGTAAGCCCATAAGGAGGAAATGATATATGGATTGGAAAATGAAGTATGAAAAATGGAAATCAAAGCTAGGGTTGGACGAGAACACAAAAAGGGAACTTGAAAGCTATCAAAATAATGAGAAGTATTTAGAAGATAGTTTCTATAAAAACCTTGAATTTGGAACAGGCGGGATGCGTGGAGAAATTGGTCCCGGAACGAATCGGATGAACATCTATACGATACGAAAAGCTGCACAAGGCATGGCCGATTTTATTAAGCAAGCAGGAGAATCAGCTTGTGAAAATGGAGTTGTTATCGCTCATGATAACCGACGGATGTCTAAGGAATTCGCCTTAGAAACGGCTTGCACATTCGGGGCTAATGGCATTCATGCTTATTTATTTCAAGAGCTGCGACCTACACCTGAATTATCGTTTGCAGTCAGAAAACTTCAGACTCATTCAGGTGTCATGATTACTGCAAGTCATAATCCGCCGGAATACAATGGGTTTAAAGTATACGGTGATGATGGTGGACAGCTTGTTCCAGAAGATGCAGATCGACTTATATTTATGGTAGACGCAGTAGAAGACGAGTTAGAAGTGAAAACAGCAGATTCTGCTACATTAGAAGAGCAAGGTTTACTCACATGGGTGTTAGAAGATCTAGATGATGCCTATGACGAAGAGTTGGCTTCTGTCATAGTAGATAGAAATATTGTTCGCGAAATCGGTAAAGATATTTCTATTGTTTTTACCCCATTGCATGGAGCCGCTCAAATACCAATGATGAGAGCATTCGATAGTAATGGTTTTAAAAATATTCATGTAGTAGAGGAACAAGCGAAGCCGGATACAGAATTTTCAACGGTACGTTCTCCAAATCCTGAAGAAAAAGATGCATTTGAACTAGCCATTAATTTAGGCGAAAAGGTTAACGCGGATATACTTATTGCAACAGATCCTGATGGAGACAGGGTAGGACTCGCTTGCAAAGATCATGATGGAAACTATCAAGTCTTGTCTGGTAACCAAACGGGAGCGTTGATGCTTGATTACTTATTAATGAAAAAACAAGAAAAAAATGAATTGCCTGAGAATGGGGCTGTTATAAAAACAATTGTAACCTCTGAATTAGGGAGAACGATTGCCTCTTCTTACGGAGTAGAAACTCTGGATGTCTTGACAGGATTTAAATTTATTGGTGAAAAAATTCGCCAATTTGAAACATCGGGAGAATTCACCTTCTTATTTGGTTACGAAGAGAGTTTTGGTTATCTCATAAAGCCATTTGTCAGAGATAAAGATGCCATTCAAGCAGCATTGGTTTCTGCAGAGTTAGCTGCATATTATAAAAAACAGAACTTGACTGTTTATGATGGTTTGCTAAATATGTATGAAAAATACGGCTATTATTTTGAAGACTTATCTTCTTTTGTTTTCAAAGGAAAAGAAGGCGCTGAAAAGATTCAGCGTATTATGGAAGAGTTTCGGAATGATAGTAAGCAAGGAAACCTATCAGACAATGTGGAAAACGTAGAGGATTATCAGACGAACAAGAAGTATTATTTGAAAAATGATAGAATAGAAGATATCCATCTTCCCTCGTCGAACGTCCTGAAAATGAGATTGACAGATGGATCATGGTATTGTTTAAGACCATCTGGTACAGAACCAAAAATTAAATGTTACTTTGGGGTTACAGGTTCCTCTCAAAAAGATGCTATGAACAAATTGGAAAGTTTAAAAGAAGAAGTACTGGTGAAAATAGAAGCTATTTAAAATATGTAAAAAACTAGGGATTCTTAATAGAATGTCTAGTTTTTTTACGGAAAAAACGTATAGATTAGGACCACGTTTTCTAAAGGGCAATATGGTGGTATTTTGTCTAATTTTCATCTGTTATTTGAATAATTGTAAATAATTGTTCAAATTATTAAAGATTAAGGTTGGAAATCCTAAAACTGGGTATGGTATAATTAGTAAGTAACTTCCAAGTATTAAGTTGTAGATTGCGATTTTAAGGTGAGGCGATTAAAATGATGTGCTTTAAAACTTCTTTAAAAACACAAATGGAATTAAAACGTGAGTTAATGATGCTTTCAGCAAATAAGCATGGTTTTACATCGTCTGAAACGATTCGTTATAGTCAGGAATTAGACCACTTAATGAATGTATATCGAAGAGTCATTCAGTCTGGTAAAAAGTGTTCCTGTCCAAAGGTTTCTTCTGTAAACTAAGATTTGCTAGCGGGCTTTCTTTTGTAGTCTATGAGCGATAGAAATAAATGAAATTAATGACTATAAATCCTCCCTCTAAAAAGACTTTACTTTCAAGAGAGAGAAAACACCTTAATAGGTGTTTTTTTATTTGCTATAACTAATTTAATTACCAGTACTGTAACATATACTGAAAATTCTGTTAATATAGATTATTAATGTATCAATACTGTGGCAGGGGGTATATAATAAAATAAACAAGAGAAAGCGGTGAATTCGCATGGCCATAGTTTATATTTGTAAAAAATGTAGAGGTACTGGACGTGTTGAGAAAAAGCTTTTGTTTAGAATGAAAGTTATTTCATGCCGTGATTGTAATGGACTGGGTAAAAGAAAGTATGTAAAAAAAAATAAAGCCATTTAACCGTAACAACAAGGAGAGGAGTCTCCTTGTTGCGCTAAAAACAAACGTAAATCGGGTTAATGGCTCATAATTATTCGAGGATTTCCCAACCAGTTGAGAGGGAGATATCAGGATTTTTATCCTGGAACCAGCGAAGAGCAAATTCATTTTCGAATAGTAAGACGGATCTTCCTTGTTGATCATGCACAAGCATTTTTCTGCTATCGGTCATTTGATCTGTGATCTTCCCTTTGGTGACCCATCTGGCCAGTTCGTGAGTCATATGAATGAAATCAATGTCTACTTTGTACTCGTGTTTCATACGGTACTCAAAAACTTGGAATTGAAGTTCACCAACAGCCCCGATAATGTAATCTTCGAAATAAGGTGTTTTATAAAGCTGAATCGTTCCTTCTTGAACCAGTTGTTCCATTCCTTTATGGTATTGCTTATGCTTCATAGCATTTTTCGCAGTAACTTTTGCGAATTTTTCTGG
Source organism: Salipaludibacillus neizhouensis (assembly GCF_002886185.1). Classification (GTDB taxonomy): domain Bacteria; phylum Bacillota; class Bacilli; order Bacillales; family Salisediminibacteriaceae; genus Salipaludibacillus; species Salipaludibacillus neizhouensis. The sequence goes on along the minus strand of NZ_KZ614146.1, from coordinate 2,763,053 downwards.
AGGGAATTGAGGCATTTCTTCGTATTGGATTTTCGGACCTCCACCAACGATTGTATCTCCCACTTCAAAATTACCTGAATCATATAAACCAACAATATCTCCAGGTAAGGCCTTTTCTACCGTTTCACGATCTGAAGCGAAAAAAGAATGAGATTGATTTAATTTCATTTTTTTGCCTGAACGTGATAGGGTTACTTCCATCCCTCGTTCAAAGGAGCCAGAACACACTCTTAAAAATGCAATGCGATCCCTGTGATTAGGGTTCATATTTGCTTGGATTTTAAAAACAAAACCCGAGAAATGAGGGCTGGATGGTGGTATAAAATCACCAGATGCTTTTCTAGCCTGAGGTTCTGCCGCTAGCTTTACAAATTGATCTAGAAAAGATTGAACACCAAAATTAGATAATGCACTTCCGAAAAAAACGGGTGTTAATGAACCATTTCGGACTTTTTCTATCGTAAATTCATTTCCAGCTTCCTCAAGTAATGAAATCTCACCTTCAAGGTTTTCTCTCTCATAATCTTCTAATGTAGTTACGTCCTTATAAGGTTTAATAATACGGTCATGGTCTTCATTGTACATTTCCACTGTTTCATCCGGAATACTGTATATTCCTTTCAATCGTTTCCCAGTGCCAATTGGCCAGTTCATAGGGAAAGTCTCCATCTCTAATACTTCCTCAATCTCCGCTAGTAAGTCTAATGGCTCTTTTCCTTCTCGGTCTAACTTATTAATAAATGTAAGGATTGGAATGCCTCTCATACGGCACACCTTGAATAATTTGAGTGTCTGGGCTTCTATCCCTTTAACGCTGTCGATAACCATCACTGCAGTATCTACAGCTGTTAGCGTTCGATAAGTATCCTCACTGAAGTCTTGGTGACCAGGTGTATCCAGAATGTTAATTTGCTTATTGTCATACAAAAGCTGCATAACGCTGGAGGTAACGGAAATACCTCGTTGTTTTTCAATATCCATCCAGTCGGATGTCGCAAACTTTCCTGATTTTTTTCCTTTTACAGTACCGGCGCTTCTAATTCCGCCACCTAGTAGAAGTACCTTTTCAGTTAGAGTTGTTTTCCCAGCATCCGGGTGGGAGATAATGGCAAATGTTCGTCTTGGTGTTTCAGTAGACATATATACATAATCCTCTCTATTTAAAACTCATTTTGTATTAGCAAATAGGTGATATAAGTGTATGGTTCACGCGAAAACAATAATTAAACTGCTATGAATATTCACCGTAGAAACTTTTAGCGATTATGTCGCTGCTCAAGTAGTCTTATACGAAACACCACTATTGAGTTTGAATGCGAATGTTTCTAGCAAAAATGTATAATTTATTAACTCTCCAATATTTAATTATAACTAAAATTGTGTCTAAAGCCAAGAGGAGAAGCAGAACAGCTTAATTAATGTTATGCGAAAACAGCATTTTTGACATACTGAAGGTGGGGGAGAAGTGTATACTTCTATAGCCATTATATTTCCACATATAAATAGCGTGTTGAAAGTCCAAAAGACTTTTCAACACGCCACTATAAAATTAAGAATGTGATTGTTCTTCAAAGGACGTAATTTTATCGGAATGACTAAGAGTTACAGCAATCTCATCCCAACCTTTTAATAACATTTCCCGTAAATAATTTACAAGTTCAAAAGTGGCTTTAAATCCTTCACTATCACTGACGACTTGATTTTCCAAATCTACGGTAAGATAATAATTTGTAGACTCCGCATTAGAGACTATGTTAGAGATTTCTTGTTCGGATAATTGGATAGGAAGAATGCCATTTTTAGAACAGTTACTGTAAAAAATGTCTGCAAAACTAGAAGCAATGACCACCTTGAATCCATAATCTTGGATAGCCCAGGGAGCATGCTCACGAGAAGATCCACAGCCAAAATTCTCACCTGAGACAAGGATGGAAGCTCCATCATACTTGGGATCGTTTAGTGAGAAATCCTCGCGAGGGTTTCCATCATCGTCAAATCTCCAATTATAAAATAGAAATTGACCGAATCCTTGGCGCTCAATACGTTTTAAAAATTGTTTTGGGATAATTTGATCCGTGTCAATATTTGATCGATTCAAAGGATAAACTAATCCTTTATGTTCTTTAAAGGGTTCCATACTCACTAACTCCTTTTCCTTAGGTTGGCTCTATTATATTCTAAGGTTAGTACTTATTTTAAACAGATGTAGCTAATAAATTTCGAACATCTACAAAATGACCTTCTATTGCAGCAGCAGCAGCCATTTCAGGGCCTACTAAATGTGTTCTCGCACCATTTCCTTGACGCCCTTCAAAATTACGATTAGAAGTAGAAGCACAACGTTCACCTGGAGGTACGATGTCATCATTCATAGCTAAACACATACTGCAACCTGCTTCTCTCCATTCGAATCCTGCTTCCAAAAAGATTTTATCTAAGCCTTCTTCTTCCGCTTTAATTTTTACTGTTTGAGAACCAGGAACAACCATCGCGTGAACCTTAGGATGTACTTTCTTTCCCTCGATTATTTTGGCAGCTTTACGAAGATCGCTGATTCTGGAATTTGTACAGGAGCCAATAAAAACATGATCAATATGGACAGAAGCAATTGGCTGATCTGCCTCAAGACCCATATAGTCTAAAGCACGTTCAATTTCCTCTTTAGACGCATCTGTTTTTGCTGAATTAGGATTAGGAATTAGTCCACTAACGGGAATACACATAGCAGGATTTGTGCCCCATGTAACTTGAGGTTCCACTTCGTCTGCATCAATTTCTACTTGTGCATCATAGCTAGCACCCTCATCGGTAGCTAGTGCCTTCCAAGACTGCACAGCAGCATCGAATTCCTCATTCTTAGGAACATGTCGACGGCCCTTTAAATAATTAAAGGTTGTTTCATCTGGACTAATCAGACCTGCTCTTGCACCGGCTTCAATAGACATATTACAAATCGTCATTCGTTCTTCCATAGAAAGATTTCGAATCGCTTCGCCAGTGTATTCTAAAACGTACCCAGTACCGAAGCGAACACCAAATTTAGCTATGATTGCTAGAATTAAGTCTTTTGCTGTAACTGCAGGACTTAATCTACCATTTACTTTTACTTTCATGGACTTTGGTGGGGCTTGCCATAAAGTTTGTGTAGCTAGAACATGTTCAACTTCACTGGTACCTATACCGAAGGCAAGTGCTCCAAACGCTCCATGAGTAGAGGTATGACTGTCTCCACAAACAATTGTTTTTCCAGGCTGTGTAAGACCTAATTCAGGTCCAATAACATGGACTATTCCTTGATCAGGATGATTAATATCTGCTAACGGAACACTAAATTCCTTACAGTTTTTTTCCAGAGTTTCCATTTGAATTTTTGATACAGGATCGTTGATTATGTGCCTCGCGATTGTTGGTACATTATGGTCCATTGTAGCAAAAGTACGATCGGGGCGGCGTACTTTTCTCCCCTTCATACGGAGACCTTCGAAAGCCTGAGGCGAAGTTACCTCATGTACAAGCTGCAAATCAATATAAATTAGGTCTGGTTTATTATCTTCTTGATGAACGAGATGTTTATCCCAAATTTTATCGATAATTGTTTTTGGATTCTCCACTTTTTTCACTCCTCGCAAGTAAATTACTAGTATTAATTCTTGATACTATTCGCTGCACTTATCGCTATGCATTTTTCTTAATATAGTCAACAACAAGGTTCGTCATTTTTTCGGTTCCAACTTTTTGTCCGTTTATGACAGACAAGTCAGCTGTGTGGAACTTTCTGTCAAGGACATCTTCGACAGCTTTTTCTACTAAAACAGCTTCATTTTCCAAATGGAAGGAGTGTCTTAGCATTAGGGCAGTGGATAATATCATTGCTAACGGATTAGCGATTCCAAGACCCGCTATATCCGGTGCAGAGCCATGTACAGGTTCATACAGGCCAAAATCATCACTTCGCATACTGGCAGAAGGTAACATCCCTAGAGAGCCAGTTAAAACAGATGCTTCATCACTTAAAATATCTCCGAACATATTTTCAGTGACAATGACATCAAAATGCTTAGGATCTGTAATTAATTTCATGGCTGCATTATCGACTAGCATGTGTTCAACCGTGACTTCAGGATAGTTTGCTTTTTTCTCTTCCACTACTTCACGCCATAATTTGCTAGATTCCAAGACGTTTGCTTTATCAACCGATGTAAGATGTTTTCGGCGAATTTGTGCTGATTCAAAAGCTTTTTCGACGATTCTTTCAATTTCAGAACGGTCATAAGCCAGTGTATCTACAACAGACTGTCCATTATTTCGACGTTCACTAGGAGTTCCAAAATAGAGACCTCCAGTCAGTTCACGAACGATCAGCAGGTCACTGCCCTTCACAACTTCTTCCTTCAAAGGAGAAGCATGAAGCAAGTTGTCAAATCCTTGAATAGGTCTAAGGTTTGCAAAAAGGTCTAAGGCTTTACGAATACCAAGCAATCCTTTTTCCGGACGCAGGTGGGAAGGATTTTGATCCCATTTTGGGCCTCCGACAGCTCCCAAAAGAACAGCATCTGCTTGATGACAGGCTTTTGTTGTTTCATCCGGGAGGGGAGTATCATACTCATCTATGGCATTACCACCAATAGAATGTGTTTCGAATGTAAATGTATGTTTAAATTCTTCTGAGATGGCTTCTAAAACTGCTTGGGCTGACTGAATGACTTCTGGACCAATTCCGTCTCCAGGAAGAAGAACAATTTTTTTGTTCACAATAGATCCCTCCTTAATTAGTAGTTAAGCTATGTTTCTATAATAGAATTATATCATCTAGTGTATTATTAAATAGCTTTTAGACTTCCTTGCTCTGTGTAGGCTGTTTCAATGTTGGTGGATTCTACATCAACTAGAACAATCGTAGCAGAGAGGAGGTTTGAAGTTGTTGTACTGTATTGGGATGAATTTTTTTGAGAAGTGGCAAGAAAAATGTGGAGTCTTGGAATGGCTTCGTTGCAAGTGTTTCCAAGCGATATCAAATAGGGGATTGGCTCGAGCCAATCCCAAAACGGATAAACCTCTCACTTTTTCTTGCAATTTCTCTAAGATAATTAATAGTATTTAGAATCATGGAGGCAGGATCTCCCTGCCTCCACGATTCTAAATTTTGTTTAGTACTTTTAAAAATGACAAATTAGCTATTTGGTACTCCGTCTTTTTTCTTATTTGCAGCCTTTTTAACAAATGGCATTAACTCACGAAGCTCACGACCAACTGTTTCAATTTGATGATTATTTTCTCGTGCATTGATTGCATTAAATTGTGGACGATTTGCTTGGTTTTCTAAAATCCAGCCTTTAGCAAAAGTACCATCTTGAATATCAGTTAATACATCTTTCATTCTTGCTTTCGTATCAGCATTTACTACACGTGGACCTGAAACGAAATCTCCCCATTTAGCCGTGTCAGAGATAGAGTCTCTCATTGTCTCTAATCCTCCTTCATAAAGAAGGTCTACAATTAACTTCGTCTCGTGTAAACACTCAAAATAGGCAACTTCAGGTTGGTAGCCAGCTTCCGTTAATGTCTCAAATCCAGCTTTGATAAGACTAGTGATCCCTCCACACAATACAGCTTGCTCTCCAAAAAGATCTGTTTCTGTTTCTTCTTGGAATGTAGTTTCAAGAATTCCAGCACGACCAGCGCCGACACCTTTAGCGTATGCAAGAGCAAGCTCAGTTGCTTGACCTGAATAATCTTGGTAAATACCGTAAAGAGCAGGTACGCCAGCACCTTCTTCAAATGTTCTGCGAACGAGATGTCCTGGTCCTTTTGGAGCAACTAGAAATACATCTACATTAGCAGGAGGAACAATTTGACTGAAGTGAATGTTAAATCCATGAGCAAAAGCTAGAATGTTTCCAGCTTCAAGATTTGGCTTAATGCTCTCCTCATAAATTTTAGGTTGAAGCTCATCAGGTAGAAGAACCATAACAAGATCCGCCTGCTTTGTTGCTTCAGCAACTGTCTCTACTTGAACACCATCTTCCACAGCCTTATCCCAAGACTTACCTTTTCGAAGACCAACTACTACATCAAAGCCACTTTCTTTTAAATTTAGTGCGTGAGCGTGGCCTTGTGAACCATAACCGATGATACCGATCTTCTTATTTTTTAATACCTCATCTTGAATATTGTTGTTGTAAAGTACTTTTGTCATTTGAATACATCCTTCCGATTTCGAGTTTTATATTTGGTTGAAAAAGTATTGCTTAGCACATTGTTTAATTTAATACTGAAAATGACGTCAGGTCCGTCACTTGTGGTTGATGCCCTCGAGGGAATGCTGTAATCCCGGTCCGGGCGATCTCTTTTATACCATAGGGGCGAAGAAGATCAATAAATGCTTCGATCTTTTCCGTTTTCCCGGTAACTTGAAGAGAAAGACTATCTTTACTTACATCAATAACAGAAGCCCGGAATGGCTCTATTATACCTTGAATTTCACTTCTGACCTGAGGATTACTTACCACTTTAACGAGAGCAAGCTCTCTGGCGACGATCGCCTTATCTGAAAGGTCTGTTACTTTAATTACATCAATTTGTTTGTTTAATTGCTTTGTTAATTGCTCGAGTTTTTGATAGTCGGGTACGTCAACGACAAACGTCATTTTTGACATTCCTTCCGTTTCAGTTCTGCCGACAGAAATGCTTTCAATATTGAACTGACGTTTGTGCATCAAGCCAGTTACCCGATTTAAAACTCCACTTCTGTTTTGAACGACTGCAGTTATAATTCTTTTCACCTTGGTTTCACCCCTATCATTTCATGGATCCCTTTTCCTGGAGCAATCATTGGGAAAACATTTTCTTCCTGAAGAACACGACAGTCCATGAGAACTGGACCATCATAAGCCATGACTTCCGGAAATACCTTCATGAATTCTGCTTGTGTTTCAATTTTCATTCCACGAACGCTGTAACTATTTGCGAGCATCACGAAATCTGGTTGAACACTCATTAGCGATTCAGAATATCGCTTATCATAGAAAGATTCTTGCCATTGTCTAACCATTCCGAGAGCACCATTGTTAACAATAATGATTTTTACAGGTAAGTTTCTTTCCTGCAAAACGGATAGCTCTTGAAGAGTCATTTGGAAACCACCATCACCAACAATTGCGATAACCGGTTCATCAGGAAAAGCTAATTGTGCCCCAATAGCAGCAGGGAAACCGAAGCCCATTGTTCCAAGTCCACCTGAAGTTACCCATCGGTTTGGTTTTGAAAATGGATAGTACTGAGCTGCCCACATTTGATGCTGGCCTACGTCAGTCGTAACAATCGCATTACCGTCCGTTGTATCATGAATAGTTCTGATGAGCCATTGTGGGATCATCTTGCTATCCGGATTGTTGAACCAAAGAGGAAAGTCTTTTTTATTATTTGCTAATTCATCCAACCAATCTTTATGATCCGGTCCCTCTTTAAGTTGACGTTTCAACTCTAGAAGGGCAGCATTTGAGTCTGCAACGATTGGAATATGAGTGGGTACGTTTTTACCGATTTCCGCAGGATCTATATCAATGTGAGCAATGGTCGCCTTGGGAGCAAAGTGTTGTAAGTTCCCTGTAAGACGATCATCAAATCTGGCTCCTACATTGATAAGCAGATCACAGTCAGAGATTGCAATATTAGACGTATAGGTTCCGTGCATTCCTGCCATTCCTAGAAACAATTCATGATCACCAGGAAATGCGCCTAGTCCTAATAGAGTTGATGTTACCGGTATTGAAAATTCATTGACGATGTCAACAAGTGTTTCTGTTGCTTTTCCGTGAAGTACGCCTGCTCCTGATAAAATTAAAGGTTTCTTTGCTTTCTTCAATGCTTCTGTAAGCTTTTTGATTTGCAAAGGATTTGGTTTTATCGTTGGTTGATAGCCTGGAAGATAAAATTCAGATTGGTCCGTTTCAAAACATGGATTTGCTGAAATGTCTTTAGGGATATCTACAACAACAGGTCCTGGTCTTCCGGTAGAAGCAATATGAAAAGCTTCTTTCATTATTCTTGGAAGATCATAACTAGATAACACTTGATAGTTATGCTTCGTAATAGGTGTTGTAATTCCCATAATATCTGCTTCTTGAAAGGCATCTGTTCCTGTTACTGCTGTTGTAACCTGTCCTGTAATGACAACTAGCGGCAAAGAATCCATCATAGCATCTGCAATTCCTGTTACAACGTTTGTAGCCCCAGGTCCAGAAGTAACGAGTACTACTCCTGGTTTACCGGATACTCGAGCATACCCTTCTGCTGCGTGGATAGCTCCTTGTTCATGGCGAGTTAGAATGTGTTGAAAATCACCGTCTGAACGATACAATGCATCGTATATTGGAAGAACTGCTCCGCCTGGATAACCAAATATTGTGTCAACTCCTTGGTCAAGTAATGACTGTACTAAAACATCTGCACCTGTCTGTTGTGTTGTAACTGGCTTAGCTTCTGTCTTTGCGTCTACTTTCACCTTGTCATCCCTCCTAATTTAAATGTTGCAATTTAGTCTATATCATTAGAAAAAAGCCTATTCTTCCCACAATGGTCGTAGCTACATCAGTAGACTACTACAGTTGCGGGGAGAAAAGACCTTTACTTTTCACGGTACCACCCGAATTTACAATACCTTTACAGATATTGTCTCATAAAGCACTTCTTGAGAAAGAGGTGCTTTTTTTGATAACAGGTGTATTTAAGACACCTGATTACGCCTAATGGAGAATTCTCGTTCAGCATAACACTCAAGGATGATGTCGGATTAAGCTGTAATTCCGGGCTTCCAGCAACCCCGGCTCTCTGTAAATACAGACCCTTAAACCTTTTTTCCCTTCATCGCTTTTTAATAATGAAGTTTTAACTTACAATTGCTTTATTTTGAGTAGCGTTATAGCAAGCTACACCATCTATAGTAACAATTTTTCTGAATTCAGACAATAAGTGATTCGTAATATTGCCCGGCTCACCGTTATTAATTTTCCGGCCATCAACTTCGACTACCGCGATTACTTCTACTGCTGTACCTGTTAGAAAGACTTCATCAGCAACATAGACATCATGGCGAGTGAAGGGAGACTCTTTCATCACATACCCATTTGTTTTTGCGAGGTCTATGATGGCATTTCTTGTAATTCCCTCTAAAGCCCCTAAGTAAACCGGGGGAGTGAAGATCGTGTTGTTTTTGATGATAAATATATTATCAGCTGAACCTTCTGTAACATAGCCTTGATCATTTAACATTAACGCTTCATCAACGCCAGCTTGATTCGCTTCTAGTTTTACGAGAATATTGTTTAAATAATTCAATGACTTCACTTGCGGACTTAAGACGTCTGGTCGATTACGTCGAGTTGACACAGAACCAAGCCTTAAACCTCTTTGATATAATTCCTTCGGGAAAAGAGTGAGTGCCTCAGCTATTACTATTACTTTAGGTTGCGAACAGGATGCAGGATCCAAACCTAAATTTCCCGGTCCGCGTGAGACAACAACTCGGATATAAGCAGTTTCTAATTCATTTTTCCTGATGGTATTTACAATAATTTGCTCTAACTCCTCCTTATCATATGGGATGTTTAACATGATAGATTGTGCGGATTCATAGAGTCGTTGTAAGTGTTCATCTAATTTAAAAACATTACCACTGTAAACACGAATACCTTCGAATACTCCATCGCCGTATAAAAAACCGTGATCATACACAGAAACGACGGCATCTTCTTTTTTCACGAATTCGCCTGCAAGAAAAATCCATTGGCTGCTCATACCGATTCACTCCTTTCCTTGAAAAATGTTTCTAAATTCAGTTCATATAAATTAGGATGCACTTATCGCTAATAAATATGATATTGGAGCCAATCATACAACCATTTAGAAAGAAGGTCAACAGCTATTTGTTAAAAATTCTAACATTTCAAATTAATCAATTGCGAAGAAAGCGATAGCAGTCTCATTATTGGGACAACTGGATTAAAAAAGTGTTGGATTGTAAATTTTTATATAGCGCTTACATTATCAATAGCTTAGAGTTTCTTTTCATCAAAGCTTAGGCTGTTTCATATGTTATTAGAAAGAGAGGAGGGGGAATCAGTATGAAACAGGATAAGGAATTATTAAAAGCAATTGATGAAATCACTGAAATTGCGGAAGGTTTTGGCTTGGACTTTTATCCAATGAGGTATGAAATTTGCCCTGCTGATATTATCTACACGTTTGGAGCATATGGAATGCCAACAAGGTTCGGGCATTGGAGTTTCGGAAAGCAATTCCATAAGATGAAACTGCAATATGATTTAGGGTTAAGTAAAATATACGAGTTAGTAATTAACTCTAATCCATGTTACGCATTTTTACTTGATACGAATTCTCTCATTCAAAATAAACTTATTATTGCCCATGTATTAGCACACTGTGATTTCTTTAAAAATAATGTGAGATTCTCGAATACCAGAAAAGATATGGTGGAAAGTATGACTGCTACTGCGGAAAGAATTTCCGCATATGAAATGTTACATGGCCGTGAGGAAGTAGAAAAGTTTTTAGATGCTGTCATGGCTATTCAAGAACATATTGATCCGAGCTTGCAACGTCCTAAACTCAGATGGTCAAAAGACGATATTTGGTTGGAAGAACAGGAGGAAGTAAAGAAAGCAACTGGTCCCTACGATGATTTATGGAAAATAACAGAAGAGGAACAGGATAAGAAAATTGATTTTAAGAAAAAGAAACAATTTCCACCAGAGCCTGAAAAAGATATTTTGTTATTTATTGAGCATTATAGTAAAGAGTTGGAAGAATGGCAGCGAGATATCTTAACAATGATGAGAGAAGAAATGCTTTATTTTTGGCCACAACTTGAAACGAAAATCATGAATGAAGGTTGGGCTTCTTATTGGCATCAACGAATTATCCGAGAACTTGATTTAACATCAGGTGAGGCGATAGAATTTGCTAAGCTGAATGCTGGTGTTGTACAGCCTTCAAAAACCCAAATAAATCCTTACTATCTTGGTCTTAAAATGTTTGAGGATATTGAAGAGAGATATAATAACCCCAGTCAAGAGATGCGAGAACTTCAAGGGATTCTTCCAAATAGTGGAAGAGAGAAAATGTTTGAAGTAAGGGAGATTGAATCTGATATTTCTTTTGTAAGAAATTATTTAACGAAAGATTTAGTTGGGCGAGAAGATATGTATCTGTTTCAGAAACAAGGAAGAGAATATAAAATTACTGATAAATCCTGGACTGAAGTAAGGGATTCTCTCATTGAAAGTCGTGTTAATGGAGGATTTCCATTTATTAGTGTTAAGGATGGAGATTATTTAAAAGGTGGAGAGCTTTATTTAACTCATGAATACGAAGGGGTGGAACTGGATACGAAGTATTTAGAGAAAACTCTTCCGTATTTATATCAGCTTTGGGGAAGAAACGTTCATATAGAAACAGTGATTTCCGATCGGAATATTGCTTTTAGTTTTGATGGGAATAAGGTTCAAAAAAGGTATGTATAAATAAAAGAGTGATAAAAGGAAGTCTCAAAATTAGATAAGAAAATGTAAAATGACAGCCACCCTCACTTAAGTATCAAGGGTGGGTTTCCCTTGATACTTAAGTGAGGGTGGCTAAAAAGATCACGCTGTATTTAATAAAAGACGGCTATGCCGTTTTTCTTATTGACCTTTTGAGACTTCTATTTTTCAAATATAAACATTAACGTTTAAGGAAACTGGCTTTATTTAAAACCAATATAACTTAACATTCTTCCAGTCTTTCCCTGGTCACGTCGGTGTGAGTAGAATAAGTCCTTTTCACAACTTGTGCAGTATGTTGATGTTTGAATGTTTTCTTCTAATACTCCAGCTTGAAGGAGGAGTTGTCTATTAATCCCTTTTAAATCTAATGAGAATTGTCCTGCGCTAATTTCTTCATAAAATTTATCTTTAAATGAACAAGGTTGTAAAGCCTCTTTCACTTGTTCAATAACTGGTTGGTCCACTCTGTAACAACATTCACCTATTGAGGGACCAATGGTAACTTTCACCTCAGCAGGTATGACATCTTCAGTGATCTGCCAAAGTTCGATCATTTTACCACCTATGTTCTTGACAGTTCCCTTCCATCCAGCATGTGCAATGCCAACCATGGCCTGTTCAGCAGAATAGAAATATAGCGGGACACAGTCAGCGTAGCATAGCGTAAGTAAGACGTTCGTTTCTTTTGTATAAAAAGCATCTGTCCCTTTTATGCTCTCTTTGTATTCCAAGGCACCGTAGCCAGTTAATTCAGGAGTGATTTTAACAATATGATCCTGGTGTGTTTGCTCAGCGCAAGCCCAAGAAGTCAAAGGAAATCCTAGCTTATCAGCTAGGATTTTTCGATTTAGAGCAACTGTGTCCGCTTTGTCATCTACATGTAGCCCTAAATTATTTGAATCAAAACAACCTTTACTTGTGCCGCCGGATTTTGTTGTGAATCCAGCAACCAAAGCTGGGTTTTTGTCCTGCCAATTGGATAATGGCATAATTGGACCAGCTGTCGTTTTAAAAACTTCAGTCATGAAGAACACCTCGATACTTTCAATGTATATTCCTTCTATACTATGGTCGCAGAGAACTAGCTGTTCTTATCTTTTTTATTAGATTCATACATATCATAAGCTTTAGGAGATTCGGCTTCTTGCTTTGTTTTATTAAACTTCTTTAGTTTATACACAGTGAAAGAAGCTGCAATTAATACAAATATCATAAAGATATACGCGTATCCCATTCCACTATCTGAAGGGTCGGGAACAGTAAATAGGTCCATGTTTACCCCTGCCTTTCTCTATAATTTACTATAGAGGATGTTCAAAAAGGTAGTTTTTTTACCTTTTTGAACATCCTCTAAGCAATGAGCGAAGCTGCTGCATTGTCTTAAGCCTGTTCTGAGCGGTTTTCTCAGAACAGGCATGCAGCGTGTGTAGCCATTGCACATACCTTTTGAACAAACTCTATAAAGACATTATAGCAGTGAATAGGAAAAAAAACCTCTTTTAACGGTGTTTCAAAAAAGTAAGTTATTACCTCACTAAAATATGATTAGCCAAGGGTTAGGCAGTAATATTTTTATGAGGTTTGGGTGAAAGCAGGCTTGCCGTGAGGCCGAGAGCAGGAAAAATCAAGGTTAAAAGTAGAATTTCTTGATATCCGCCAAATAAATCATAAGCTATTCCGAATGGTAAAGGACCAAAAGCAGAAGCACATACTGTAACTGTTGTTGCTACTCCTTTGATGCTGCCTATGTATCTTCTGCCGAAATAATCTGGAAAAATAACCGAAATGACTATTCTCTCCATTCCGCCAACAAACCCCCATATTAATCCAAAAATTACTGCCATCATGAATGACTCTGTAAAGTACAGGGTAATAATAAATATAAATTGGCCAAAGAAAACAAAAGCAAACATATAATGAACTTTTACTTTTTCTAATACGAATCCAGCCATCATAGTGACTGGAAAACCGACCATTGCCATGAGACTTAAAATAAATGCAGCGGCAGTTGTACTAAGACCACTTCCACCTAATATAGATATGAGATGGAAAGTAAGACCGGTGTTAACCATCGAAGGAATACCTACACAGAGCAAAATCAGCCAAAATTGTTTTGTTCTCATTGCTTCTTTCAGTGTCCATGAAACATCTAAATCACGTTTTAATTTTTCTTCTTCTTCATCAGTAGATGGTTTTTTATTATCAGGTAATAACCCGATTTCTTCAGGTTTATTTTTCATGAAAAAATAAGCTACAGGAACAAAAAGAAAAAGAATAAGCACACCTAAAATTCTCCAAGCAGTTTCCCAACCGAAACTAGTAATCAGCCAAGCATTAAACGGAGGAAAGAGAGTAGAGCTTAAAAATCCACCGAGCATCATAATACTGAATGCACGGCCTCTTTTTTCAATAAACCATTGTGGGATGAGAGTGTTTGGAACAAGTGTCATAGAACCTTGACCGAGTAACCGAATTAGGAAAAAACCGATGAATAACATCCACGGATTAACTACGATACTATTCCAAAAGCAAGCTGCTGCAAGCAAGATACTAACAGTTAACGAGACCGTTCGTTGACCGAATCTGTCAATACTGGAACCGACAAGGAATAATAAAAATCCAGCTGCTAGTGTTGCCGAGGAGTAGATGCCGGATACTAACGAACGTTCCCAGCCAAAGTCAAGAATATAATAATCTATAAATACTGCATTAGAATATGTTTGGCCTGGTCCAGAAAAAATAAACTCATGGCACCAATGATGACTATATACCAACCATAATAAAAATCGGGCTTAATAGGTTTTGATACAGATTTTTTCATAGGCGAATCCTTCCTCATGATGAGATTATTCATTGTCTGATATCTATTCTATCAAATATTTAGGAAATCTAAAGAGTTTCTTATATATGGAAAGGGTATATAGAGATTGTTGTTAAAATCAAACGGGGAAAATCGAATTCATTACAGGTGGACGCTTTCGCGGACATCGCATCTTCAAATTTCTTTCCATGCAATGGTTACACATGCTACTCGCCTGTTCTGAAAAATCACTCAGACCAGGCTTAAGCAATGCAGCAGCTTCGCCCATTGCTTTGAGGATGTTCAAAAAGGAAAAACAAACTTCCTTTTTGAACATCCTCTATAAGTCCTTTATATATAGCTTTAAGGTTCTTTTTGTTATGCTTGAAACATATAATAATTGATTTACGTATTGGAATAATAGGTATCAAAAGAAAGGAATGGAAATGTGGAAAATAATTTTGTAGCAAGCCACCCTTATATAAAAGTAATAAGGGAGATTAACAGTATTCAACAGAAGAATGTGGAGTATGAGCGGAGAATGTATCTATACGAAGATAAATTGGCAACAAAACACCATCAATTCCCGATAGAGAGGGTATTTGATATATCATTTAGAGAAATGAGCGGGGGAGATGCGATGTTGTATATTCATACTTCCCAGGGTGTATTTTCTTATAGTGTCAAAGAGGATCCAACAGAGTTTATACGAATCTTTAAAGAAAAAGAACAAGAGAGACAAGATAAATTAAAGTAGTGTTAACGCCTTCATTCACGTTATAATGATCTACAAGGAAATTTTAAAGGGGGATAAGAATGAATTATCGCAGACTTGGAAATACAGATTTAAAGATTAGTGAATTAAGCTTTGGAACATGGGCTATCGGTGGTTCATGGGGGGGAACCGATGATAAAGAAGCACTAAAGGGCTTGGAGTATGCCATCGATCAAGGAGTTAATTTCCTAGATACAGCAGATGTCTACGGTGACGGTCACAGTGAGCAGTTATTGGCTAAGGCAACAAAAGGAAAAGAAGACAGTATCCATATAGCGAGTAAGTTTTGCCGTGCTGGTGATATCCATGATCCTAAAACCTACTCGGAAGAATCTGTGCGCAATTATTTAGAAAATACATTGAGAAGATTAAAAAGGGAGCGGCTAGATTTATACCAAATTCACTGCCCGCCAATTGAAATTCTTAAGGATGGTAAAGTATTTGAAGTACTTGATAAATTACAGGCTGAAGGTAAAATTCGTCATTATGGTGTAAGTGTAGAGACGGTTGAAGAAGGACTTCTCAGTATGGAATATAAAAATGTCCGTGCACTTCAAGTCATCTTTAATATGTTTCGACAAAAACCTGTTACCGAGCTTTTTCCTCAAGCTATCGAAAAGGGTGTCGGGATTTTAGCGCGGGTTCCACTAGCAAGCGGCCTTTTGACAGGAAAGTTTTCGAGTGATCATCAATTTGAAAAGGATGATCATCGAGATTTTAACCGTGATGGTCAGCAGTTCAATGTGGGAGAGACTTTTGCTGGACTTCCATTTGAAAAAGGTGTGGAATTAAGTGAACAGCTATCATGGATTGCAAAAGGAAGAGAAAGTATGTCTCAGGCTGCGCTGAAATGGGTATTGGAGCATCATGCTGTATCCTCTGTAATACCAGGCTTCAAGAACGTCAAACAAGTTGAGAATAACTTGAAAGCAATCTCTACGAAAAAGTATTCGCCGAAAGAATTAACGGAAATCCAGTCATTTTATGAAAAAAATGTTCATGCGCATATTCGAGGTGCTTACTAGTAAAAAGGATGTCTCAAAAGGTGTATTTTGACCTTTTGAGACATCGCTATTTAACAAAAGATGCTATGCGTTTTTCTTAGTCATTCAACGCTTCCAATTCTTCTTCTACAAACTCCATTAAGTTTTTAATCATTTCTTCTGAAAAGTCAAAACGAATACCGGCAGCTTTATAAACTTCCGACAGAGATTTAGAAGCTCCCAATGATAATGCCTGCTTGTAGTTTTCTAACGTTTTTTCCGGATTAGTTCGATATTGTTTATACATTTGCAAAGCACCTAATTGCGCAATGACGTATTCTACAAAATAAAATGGGACTTCAAAAATATGAAGAATTCGAAGCCACGTTATTTCAGACCATTCCTCGTATCCTGTCCAATCAACAATGCTTGAATCTATTTGGAACTGAAGTTCTTTAAACTTCATTTTTCTTTCTGCAGGAGTATGATTTGGATTCTCATACAACCAATGTTGAAATTGATCAACGACCATTCCAAATGGTAAAAATCCAACGATCCCAGTTAAATGGTCTTTTTTTGCTCGTCTAAGATCTTCCTGATCATCGTAAAATAAATGCCATTGATCCATCGTTAGTAACTCCATGGTCATACTAGCAAGTTCAGCAGATTCCATTGGAGTATCACGGTATTTACTAAGAGGAAGATCTTTTGTTAAATCATTATGAATACAGTGGCCCATTTCATGCAACAACGTAGTCATATCATCGTGTGTTTTTGAAGCGTTCATAAAAATAAAAGAAAGCTCAGATACAGGAAGAGGTGCACAGAATCCTCCTGGTGATTTTCCCTTCCGAGTTGTTAAATCAAGCATCCCGTGTTTATCCATTGTAGTAATTAACTCCGCAAAGCGGGGTTCTAAATTTGAAAATATCTGTGTAGTTTTCTCTACAAGTTCATTACGATTATGAAATGGCTGAAGAGGTTTCTGTTCATTAGAAACGCCTTTTCGATCCCATGGTCTATATACGTCAACTCCCAATTCTTTTTGATGCTCTCGTTGAAGTCTTTTATTTAAGGGGGTTACATGCTTTTGGATAG
The DNA here is from genome assembly GCF_002886185.1 of Salipaludibacillus neizhouensis. Classification (GTDB taxonomy): domain Bacteria; phylum Bacillota; class Bacilli; order Bacillales; family Salisediminibacteriaceae; genus Salipaludibacillus; species Salipaludibacillus neizhouensis. Next base: position 2,745,836 of record NZ_KZ614146.1, on the reverse strand, counting down.
CAACTGCGAGATTTGTGCAATCCTCAGGAGTATAATCAAAACGTTCATACTTTTTGAACATATAATCGCGATAATTAGGAAGGTCGGCATTTTCTGCTTTTCTGTGTCGAAGTTCGATTAGATCGCTCATTATGTTTTGCAATTCTGTTTCTTTAGAAATAAATGCCTCTACAGTCAACGTCATTGCTTTTTTTCGTATTTTCCGGTTAGAATCCTCTAAATAAGTTGAGATTTCACTAAGAGTTTTCTCCTCTCCATTCCAATCAACTGTGAGACTTCCTGTATGTTCGAAATAATGAGTAGTAAGACGATCTTCTTCAATTTCTAATGCGATGTTACTTTCTCGAAATAATTCTTTTGCATTCATTTTACTTTTCAAAAACTCTCGGTAATACAGTGGATCAAGTTGGTTTTTAATTGGAGAAGATAGAAATTTCTCATCCAATAATGCTTCGTATTTTTTGACTAAGGGTTCAATTACTTGCTGGTCATATTCAAAAGCTTTTTTTGCTGTTTCTGAATCACTTTGACATTGAAAGTCTATGTAGTGTCCAGTGAGACCTTCTTCAATATAGTTTTGGATCTGTGAATGCTGTTTCAACCAGGCCTCCATTTCTTTCACTGTTTCAATATCTTCATTAAGTAAATTTTTATAAGATTGCTCAACAGAAGTTGGATCTTGAAAATTTAATTTTTCTTGGTAAAAAGTTGACATGGAGAAACCTCCTTCAAAGTATGTTCATCCTAATAAGCATAGTAGATTTTAGAAAATACGTCTACCAAAAAATAGAAATTATTGCAGCGAAATAATAAAGCAAAGATTTTGAATAGAGCTATCGAATCATTGGATACCTTTAAGAATTATTTATCATAATAAAATCAGAAAATCACGTAGCTTCTTTTCTTAAAGGATGTTTTCTAAAAGATTGTTGATTTTTGAATAAACAAGGATAATATTTACAATGATATAATTCTGATAAATAGTGAGGAGGAATGTTATGGAATTTATTGAGTCAATAGATCCTTTTCTCATGCAGTTGTTCATTGTTCCGCTTATAGTAATTGGATTAGGGCTATTAGTATCTATTCTTGCTAAAAAGGTATTTGTTGCACCTTTGATAACATTGTTATTGAATCTTTTATATGAAACTTGGTATATGAAACACTATTATGACGAACTCGAAATTAGTTACACATCTTGGAATATTATTTTCCCTGTAATCTCATTAGTGATTTCTTGGGGAGTAGTGTCCGTTCTGAAGCAGAAAAGCAAGCAAAATTAGACTAGATACCGACCCCCGAAAGTTAGAGTAGAAAATCTAACTTTCGGGGGTGTTTTTATGGCCAAATATAGTGAAGAATTTAAAATGAAGCTCGTCACCGAGTATTTGTATGGGAATCTTGGATACAAATCGTTGTCAAAAAAATATAATATACCCAGTTCCACCCCATTAAAAAATTGGGTGAGATCCTATAAAACACAGGGCATGGATGGATTAAAACGAAGAAAGATGCAGGAAGGGTACTCTGTTCAATTTAAATTAGATACGATACAATTTATACTAGAGACAGGTGCTTCTTATCAGGAAACTGCTGATCAATTTAGATTGAACAATCCTTCCTTAATTTATCGTTGGATGAAAACATTTAATGAACGAGGGATAGAAGGCCTGAAACCAATATCAAAGGGGCGACCTTCTATGTCTAAGAAACCAACTAAATCCAAGAATAAGGAAGAGACAAAGTTAACACGTGAAGAAGAATTAGAACGTGAGAATGAACTACTAAGACTAGAAAATGCTTACCTAAAAAAGTTGAAAGCTTTTCGGGAGAATCCAAATGCCTTCCACGAAAAGCACAGGCAAAAGTGGCATTCGAACTCAAAGAAAGAGGATTCCGATTAAAAAATATATTCATTGTTGTAGGTATTCTTGAAGCAACCTATCACTATCATGTGAAAAACTTTGGACAAGAAGACTCAGATACAGAACTAAAAAAACTGATTACAAGCCTATTTAAGCAGTTTCATGAACGCTATGGTTATAAACGTGTCACAAGAGAATTAAACAAATTAGGACATTCTATCAACCATAAAAAAGTGTATCGCATTATGCTGGAACTAGGGTTAAAATGTGTGAAATTTATGCGGAAATCCCGTAAATACAATTCATATAAGGGAAACGTAGGAAAAGTAGCGATAAACCGATTGTCCCGCCGCTTTAGCACACCTATCCCTCTTCAAAAGTTAGTAACCGACATTACAGAATTCAAATGTCTAGGCGAAGAGAAGTTATATTTAAATCCAATTCTTGACCTTTATAACGGAGAAGTAATTGCGTTTGAAATCAGGAAACGTCCAACACTAGATCATGTCATAGAACCTTTAACAAGGGCGCTACAGATAATAAAGAATCATGCAACTTATCGCGCTACCATTCATTCTGATCAAGGTTGGCATTACCAGCACAATCAATGGGTGAGGACATTAAAAGAAAATAAAGTATTCTAAAGCATGTCACGTAAAGCAACCTGCGCAGACAACGCTTCAATGGAAAATTTCTTTGGCATCTTAAAACAAGAAATGTATTATGGGGAAAAATTAGTAAGCTATGAAGAATTAAAAAGACGGATAGAAGAATATATCGTGGTATAACAATGAACGATCAAAAATAAAATTGGCCGGATTGAGTCCAGTAGAATACCGAACTCAATCCAGCCAATCAGCTGCATAAAAAAACTCTAACTTTTGGGGGTAGCCACCTAATCAACGGTCTGTTTTCTTGTTTTAGACATCCTGCTTAGGCATCTTTCGCCTCTTGCTCATCACGTATGTTCTTCTGAACCGTTACCACAGCGAACAAACTAAGGACAAACGCCATCCCGTAAAAACCTTTTTCACTCAAAATAATACTTCCGGCATTAAACAACCCAATCCCCATAAGGGCAATCGACGAAACTAACGCAAACCAACTAATCCCATAATAAATACCCGTCACAGGTAAACCTTCATCTTTATCTCGTACCGCTTTTTGCAATGACACCGCAGAGTAAAGCCCTAATAATAACACCGCAAGATAATAGCCTTTTTCATTGAGTTCCATTGTCGCGTTAAACAATCCTATGAAGTACGCGGACATTCCAACAACCAAAGCACCCCAAGACGCGCCTTTAAAGGCGGATGTTGGTTCACCGATCTTTCGTTCTTCTTTTAATTTAGGGGCGGGTATCTGTGATCCGTCATCGTTATCAAGCATAGGTCCTTTCACCTCCTTTCTCCTGTCTCATGTTTAACTAAGAAGTACTGCCGTCTCTTCTAAATCCTTGATAATTATCTTCAACGAATGTCGCTGATTAAACTCATTAATACCGAGTGTTCCTGTGGCAACAAAACTTGATGGAGTCAATCCCTGACACCTCGTAGGACTCCGAGATTTGCTCAAATAGCTCTTTTGTAAGTTTTCGGACGTATACCTTCCGGCTTTCTCTAAATTTGAGAATAAGAGTTTTTTCCTTTCCATTCCAATCAACTGTAAGGCTTCCTGTGTGTTCGAAATAATGAGTAATAAGACGATCTTCCTCAATTTCTAATGCAATATTATTTACTCGGAATAACTCTTTTGCATTTATTTCACTTTAAAAAAACTCGCGGTAATAAAGTGAGAAGTGAGAAATTTCTCATCCAATAAAGCTTCGTATTTTTTAACTAAGGGTTCAATTATTTTCTGGTCATATTCAAAAGATTTTTTTGCTGTTTCTGAATCACTTTGACACTGAAAGTCTATGTAGTGATCAGTGAGACCCTCTTCAATATAGTTTTTGATCTATGAATGCTGTTCCAACCAGGTTTCCATTTCTTTGATTGTTTCAATCTCTTCTTTAAGTAAATCTTTAAACGATTGCTCAACAGAAATAGGATCTTGAAACTTAATTTTTCTTGGTGGAAATTTGACATGGAGAAACTTCATTCAAAGTTTGTTCATTCTAATAAGAATAGTATACTTTAGAAAATACGTCTACCAAAAAATAGAAGTTAATGCGGTGAAATAATAAAGCGAGGATTTTGAAGAGAGCTATCGAATCATTGGATATCTTTATGAAATATTAATCATAATAAAATCAGAAAATCGCGTAGCTTCTTTTCTTAAATAGTGCTTAATCTTTTGCCACTATCTATTATGTATCAAAGGCAAGCTTCTCTTTATGCGTGTGGGGTTATCATGGAAGGTTGTTTGGAAGAATTACCGCTTGCTTTATCTGTGGGTGCGATCCTAGGCTAAAGATAGTCGCCGACAAGCGTCTGCCTAAAGCGAATTCGAGCACCATCGTAGGAAAGGGGAATATGCTCTCTAAAAATAAAAATTTTATAAATATATAAAAAGAGTGCTCAATATTTGAGCACTCTTTAGATCGATAGTTATGGAGTTTCAATGATAGTTACATTAACATCTTTGCGACCAAACGCAAATGCATCATCTTTTGAAGCAACATGAAGGTCAATTTTATTACCTTTAATAGCACCGCCAGTGTCACCAGCTACTGCTCTTCCATATCCTTCTACTTCCACAATAGAACCGAGTGGAATTACACTAGGATCAACTGCTACAACTTTTTTGTTTGGTTGATCTCTTAGGTCGATTCCAGTTGCTGTAATGCCGCTGCATCCTTCACAACCAGCCGTATAGGCAGTTGCTTCCATAGTGATTGATCCTTCAGCATCATTACTAGAATCTGAGCTTTCTTCGGATGAAGAAGCGTTATTGCTGTTAGAAGCTTCCGCTGACTCTTGAGTTGATTCCTCAGGAACTTCTTCCGTAGATTCTTCTGTTGATTCCTCAGAAGGTTCACTGGAAACACTTTCCGCAGGTTCTTTAGTTGAAACCTCAGAAGATTCCTCTTCAGAAGAGCTTGGTGCCTCTTCTGCTGGAGCGGCAAGCTCTGGATTATATCTACTTGTTAAAGGGTAAAGTGCTTGATACGTATATGGACCTGCAATACCCTTTTCGCCTTGCACCCCCTCTTCTTCTTGGAAGTTAATGAGAGCTTCTTCTGTTAAGGGACCAAATTTACCGTCAAGTTCAGCAGTAAAATAGTCTAATTCAGCTAGATCTTCTTGAAGAGCGAGAACCAGATCTCCGTTATCTCCTTGTTCTAGACCAATAAGTGCACTGTATGTTTGAATACCAGTTAATCCATCTACTAGAAGATCGTAATTTTCTTGGAAATCAATAACTGCCTCTTCAGTTGCTGTATCGAAATTGTTATTCACTTCACCATCATAAAACTCGGTCTCTTCTAAAAGCTCCTTAAGTTCGATGACATGATCATGAGTTTTTCCATTATATAGTAGCTTTTCGCCGAATTCTGTGTCACCTGCAGCACTAGCTTGGTCTGTAGTGAACACCAAAGCCCCTAATACTACTGCTGATACGCCTACCCGTTGGAAAGAACGGTTTTTTAGATTTCTTTTCAATCGAAACCCTCCTTCAAATTGTTGTTGTTTCTTGTACAACGATGCCAATCATATCAGCCTGGATTTGGGCTAACAACCCTTTTACTATCTATTTAATGTTTTGAAAAGAGATTGTCACCTATTGAAATGTTAATGTCATATATAAGAGATTTTTCCACAATTCATTTTGCATATGTTTTAATATGTTGAAAGGACAACTTATTAATTGATATGATAATACCTTAGCAATAGAAATAATTAAAGATAAGACATGAATATTGAGGTTCTGTTATTAGTTGTTTTGTCGTAAGAACTATTGAACGAAGAGTCAAGACACAAAAGAATAAATTACAGGACTGATAATAAAGGAGAAATGAAGAATATGATTCAACGTAAATCTGAACGGGAAATTGCACTTATGATAGAAGCAGGAAAGCTATTAGCATCTATTCACCGAAAGCTTGCAACAATGATTAAGCCGGGTATTACAACATTAGAAATAAATGATTTCGTAGAGCAGACGATGAATAAATATGGTGCTACCCCAGCACAAAAAGGATTTCGCGGGTATGAGTTTGCAACGTGTGCATCTATAAATGATGAAATTTGTCATGGTTTTCCCCGATCAGAAAAATTGATAGAAGGAGATATCGTTACAGTTGATTTCGTAGTCGATCTTAACGGTGGATTAGCGGATTCAGCTTGGACATATCCTGTTGGAAATATCAGTGATGATATAAAACAGCTAAATAATGTAACCAGAAATTCACTTTATAAGGGAATTGAGGCTGCTGTAGCTGGGAATAGGGTAGGTGATATTGGTGCTGCAATCCAAGCATATGTAGAGCCTTATGGCTATGGAATTGTGCGGGATTTTGCAGGACATGGTATCGGACCAACGATTCATGAGCAACCAAATATACCTCATTATGGTCAGAAAGGGAAAGGACTCCGGTTGAAAGAAGGAATGGTAATAACAATAGAACCGATGATTAATATCGGCGGGTGGCAGTCAAAAATGGATGATAACGGCTGGACTGCAAGAACACAAGACGGAACGCTGTCCACTCAGTATGAACATACGCTAGTAATAACAAATGGTAAACCGATTATCACAACGGATCAGGAACAAGAAGGGTTAATGGACCTTTAACTTTTTTCATAAAATTTATAAAATTGGCAGCTATCTTTACGCCACAAGTATCAAGGGAAACCCACCTCCTTTCGAGTAGCACCTACACTCAGTACGTAGGTGCTACTCGGGGTGGCTAAAGATCACGCTGTATTTAATAAAAGACGCTTTGCGTTTTTCTTATACAGCAATGAGCAAATGGAACTCTGTTTTCTCACATAGGCAAGCACCTTGGTTTCTAACTAATCATAGGCTGTAAGGAGTATGTGAGAAGGGAGAGAATAATGTGGATGACACAAGAGTTTTTAACTGGCTATTTCCGAACCAACCAGGTCAACCTTCCCAAGGATTAGGTGGTATTGGTCAGTACTTTGGATTTGGACCAGGGCAAGGTCAAGGACCACCGGGGCCACCACCAGGAGGATCACCGGGCTCCGGGGCAGGCGCACAACAAGGACCACCACCCGGGCCACCTCCTAGTACACCTCCGTTACAGTCTTTTGGACAACAGGAAGATATTGGAGTTTTTGCCGTAGATCCAGGGGCATTTTATGGTTGTCTGTACCGATATACGTACGTTCGCTTGGAAAATGGTCGAAGGTTTTGGTTTTGGCCAACGTTTATTGGCAGGAGATCTGTTGCAGGTTACAGATGGAGACCTAGACAGTATCGATGGGTTTATATGGGGATAGATACAAATCAGATCCGTTCATTTCAATGTCGATAATAATTGATTTTCGTATGTTAGAAGGTCTCTATGCAGTCCTTCTGACGTATCCTCTTTTACTAAACAGATTACAAATCCTTTTTAGTTTCACAGTAACTGTGTGAAATATTTTCCAACATAACCAACATTTGAAGTCTGGTAATCTTTTCCCCATACACATAAGGGGAATTTTTTATGACATAATGTTGCTCATGGAGGTGTTCAAAGATGATTAAAAAAGTATTATCATCAGTTATTGCATTATGTGTTGTATTTCCACTAGTAAATTCTGAAGTGGAGGCCAGCTCGACGTATCAGGTGAAAAATGGGGATACATTATGGTTTATCTCTGTAGAACAAGGAGTAAAATATTCTGATCTTTTAGCTTCGAATAAAAATATTTCTAACCCAAATATTATCTCTGTAGGGCAACAGTTGACGATTCCAGCCAGTCAAAATGGAACTACCGTTGAACAATCAAGTCAACTTTCACAATTCGAACAAGAAGTCGTTCGCCTTACAAATATTGAGCGTGAAAATCAGGGATTATCTCCGTTACAGATAGATAATCAAGTTTCAAAAGTTGCTAGAATTAAATCAGAGGATATGAGAGACCAAAATTATTTCTCACACCAAAGTCCAACGCACGGCAGTCCATTTGATATGCTGAAAAACTATGGTGTTTCTTATCGGGGAGCAGGAGAGAATATTGCTGCAGGTCAAAGTACACCTCAACAAGTTGTCCAAGGTTGGATGAACTCTCAAGGTCATCGTGAAAATATTTTAAAGAGCAGTTTTACACATATAGGAGTAGGACATGTTGAAGGCGGATCTTACGGTCACTACTGGACACAAATGTTTACTACAAAATAATTTCTATTAGGAAATGTCTCAGCAGGTTATATATATTACCTGTTGAGACATTTTTTTAATGTAGAAAGATAGCTAGTTTATGCTCTAAGAATTGGCAATTGGCGAATAGGCAAGCGGGTGATCTTACATAATGACTGTTTTCTTATAAATTTTTGTATTAATTATAACCGGTAGGTAACATTTAAACTGATTCATTCATTAATAAAATAGGCCAACAGGGGAAGTTTTTCTGCAAAGGTTGTGTATAATGATGATAGAGGATTTAATTCGAGAATAAAAGACGCTTTGCGTTTTTCTTAAACTACTAGGAAGGTGGATGCTTTATGAAGTTTTTTCGCCAGTACTCAGCTGTAACCATGTTAAAGGAAGTAGAAAACTTTTTAGTGGACAATGAGGCAGAGCATAATCTTCCCCTTGGAATCCTAAAACAGTTAGCTAAGAGCGAAAGAAAATCAGGTCAAACTTCCCAACTAAAGGATTTCTTAATGGTTATTGGGAAAGAGGATGATAGTAAGCCAAACATTGTCCTTGTTCGAACACCGCAACGAAACCTTATTATCTGTGGACATAAATCTGCGGTGCATGATGCCGCAATATGGACTTATAAGGAAGAAGGATTAGCAATCCCTGGAGTGATTGGATGTTCTGATCTAGTAACTGATTTCTCTGAAAAATGGAAAGAACTAACCTCTTGTAATGTTGTAAAAGTCATGCAACAAAAAATCTATCAGCTAGCCTCGCTCCGTGACTTTAAGCGAACAAAAGGAAAACTGTGCTATGCAAATGAAGATGATATTGCACTCATCATGTCATGGACAGAGGATTTTGAAAGAGATACTTTAGGAATGACAGAGCATAAAGACTTAGAAAAAAATGTACTTGATGAAATAGAGCATAACCGGGTGTTTCTCTGGAAAAATGAGAATTGTACGCCGGTATCAATGGCAAAACGTGCTCGGGAGTTGGAAAATGGAGTAGTAGTAAACTTTGTATATACTCCAGACGAATATCAAGGACAAGGGTATGCCACATCTTGTGTAGCTGCGTTGAGTGAACGACTTCTTCAAGAAGGATTTCAATTCTGCAGCTTAAACACAGATGCTGAAAATCCAACCTCTAATTCTATTTACATGAAAATTGGATATGAATTTGTAGGAGATGCTATAGAGTATCGTTTTGATTATGTTTGAAGAAAACTGAGTCAAAGTAAAGAAACGGCTAATGCCGTTTTATGAGATAAGAAAGTAGAGATTCGGACCATGTTTCCTTTAGGGGAGTATGGTATTTTTTAGCTATCTTTAAGACACACGCATCAAGCGAACCCCGCCCTACTACTAAAGAGTAGCACCTACACGTACTAAAGAGGTGCTACTCGGGGTGGCGAAAGATCACGCTGTATTTAAGAAAAGCGCTACGCGTTTTTCTTACGTGAAGTATTCAATTTTTGATTCAGGAAAAAATTCATCTTTATACCGATGAAATGTTTCTTGGATCATCTCTTGTTCTTGTGTTTGATAGACGTATTTACCTATCCCGTACTTTCCCCATTTGTATTTTCTTTTTTCTTCATCTAACTCTAATTTCGTCATCGGATAATTTTTTTGAATCACTCGTTTTGCAGGTTTTGTAAACCTGTGCTGAATTAATTCGAACGTGACATTATGTCTTAATGATTGAGGAAGTTTTTTGTTGAGCTTCTCGAACATCGTATAGTAACCCTTTTCCCAACCTTCGTGTAAATATATTGGAGCGATGATGAAACCTAACGGATAGCCGGCCTTAGCCACTTTTACAGCCGCATTTATGCGCTCATTCAGAGGGGAAGTACCATGTTCAAAATGCTTAATAACATAATCGGCATTAATGCTGAATCTAAACCGGGTTTTGCCTCGGTGGTCAGCATCTAATAGGTGATCTACATGATGGTATTTAGTGACAAAACGAAGTTTACCATGTTCCGACTTTCCAAAATGTTCAATAGCTTTTTTTAGAGAGTGGGTTAAGTGATCTATGCCAACAATATCAGATGTACACGCTGCCTCGAACCTAGTTTCCTTAGGGGCACGTTCCTGCATGTATTCATCAGCTGCGTTAAATATTTCATCGGTATTTACATAGGTACGAATGTAAGGTTTACTTCCCATTGTGGTTTGCAAATAGCAATATTGGCAATGGCCCATGCAACCAGTAGCTAGTGGAATCGCATATTCTGCAGAAGGTTTTGATGTATCGAATTTCAATGTCTTTCTTACGCCTACTACAAGGGTAGACTTTGCTACGCGATATTGCTGAAAATGATTTTTCCCTGGTATATTCCGAACTTGATTGTGTGAAGTAGTCTGACGTATTTCAATTCCCATATCAGTGAATTTTTTGTTAAGCTGCTTTCCCAATGGATATTCCAATGCTCGTGGCTCCATATAAACGAGTTGAGGTACAAAAGGAGCGATCATCAGTCGTAAGTCTCTTGGATAGGAGATTGGTCTAGATCCGATTCCATTGGACCAAATGTAGACGTGTAATCCCCTTTGGCTTCTGAGTAGCTGGAGTATATGGCTAAATCATCCGTTAGAGGATAATACTCTTCCATGAAAAACAAAGCTAAATGACCAGGGTGAAAAGGATTGGTAACAATGGATGCTTCTTGAATATGTGCAACTGATTGTGTATGAGGATTTCGTTGAATGACAAATACGGTGTCACCTGACTGTAATTGATTACTATCCATAAAAGTATTGCCTCCTTTTTTCTTTCCTATCATGTGAGAATACGGGAGAGATATACCTAGAAAAAAACAGCAGATAAAGAGGACCATTGATAAAATTTGAAAATATACATGGCAATGGCTTCGTTCATAGCATCAAAAAGGCACTGAAAAAGTAAAAAACGACTTTTTCAGTGCCTTCATATAGATGACTCGAATAAAATATTTACTGGTGGTCTTCGTCTATATCAGAATCTTTGTCTTGTTTTTCAAGTCTGGATAACTTTTCCTCTAATAATTCAACTCTCGCTTGTAAAAGCTTATAATCATCTTTAGACACAAGATTTAGATCTTCTATAAAGTTGCCTACTTTTTCTTTTGAACGTGTATTCCATTTTTCTTCTGTTTCCTCACCCTTTTTTAGTAGGGAGTGATACATGTCGTCAGCTTCCTGGGGAGTAACCCGGCCTTTGGATACTAAATCATCAATATACTTTTCTACTTTTTCTTTACTAGATACTGCAGCTCCTAAGCCTAACAAAAACCCTGTTTTTAATAAATTACTCATAAGTAACTCCTCCTAAAATTTATTGTCTAATTTTTTCACCCACCGCTTATGAATGATAAAACTAAAAACAGTAGCGATTAAAAATACAAGTGTCACAAGAGCCATAAAGCTCTGCAACAATGGAAAAGAGAAAATAAGCGAGACAAATAACAATAGACTACTGAAGAAAAAACCACATACAGAACTGATTATTAATAGTATATATCTTTGGTGGTCAAATTGCCTCCACTGTCTTCGTTCTTCAGATTTTCTTTGTTCATGAGGTGCTTCAAGGTAACTATTTAAGTTACGAGGGAGCGACAATAAAGGTTTCACCGATTCTTTCAATACTTGCATCTTTATATTTCCGCGGTCGTCATCGGTATCTTCTAACCATTTCGCTACTACAGGTTTACCTAATTCTATAAAATCGATTTTGGGATCAATAATGGTTAGAACGCCAATACCGATAGATGCGGCGCGACCTAAAAACGCGAATTCTGCGGGTAATTGGATAGGCTGTTCCCGTACTATTTCTTGAAGATCATTAAATATTTCTTCTACCTTGTGCTGATCTAATTGGGTAATGTCTTCTTCCAAATACATATCTACATAAGTTTTAAGTAAGGTTTGGAGCTTTTGTTTATTTGCTTTGGGAAGAAGGAAACCTAAATCTTCAAGTTGGCTAATAACAAGCTGATAATCATCCAAGACAAATCCTTGAATCATCTTGCGAATTCTTTTGGCGTCATCGCGTGAGATATCACCAACCATTCCAAAATCAAGAATAACGATTTGACCTTCCTTTGTTATAAGAATGTTTCCTTGATGTGGATCAGCATGAAACATTCCATAGTCGAGCAATTGATCAATAAAAAATTGAAAAAGTCTTCTTGCTGTGTCTTTGTGATCAATTTGATGTTTCTTCAAAAAAGATAATTCAGTTACCTTTCTTCCTTCAATCCACTCCATCACAAGAACTTTTTTTGTACAGAATTCTTCAAAAAACTGAGGGATATAATAATCCTGACTATGACTAAATCTCTTTTGAAAATTTTGAGCATTTTTTAGTTCTTTATAATAATTAAGCTCATCACCGATAATTGAAACGACTTCTTTGAATAAAGCTTTCGTATCGACTTCTTTACCGAATTTAGTGCAGGTCCTGGTAATCCATAGTACGATTCGTAATGCTTTAAAATCTGTGCGAATAATTTTATCGATATGATTCCGTTTAATTTTAATGGCGACTTCTTGTCCATTTTTTAATGTGCCTTTGTAGACTTCTCCAATCGAAGCGGAGGCAATCGGTTTATCACTAATTTGTGATAATCGATTGGAAATAGGTTGACCCCATTCATCTTCCAGTATTTTCTTGGAAACTTCGGCTGGAACAGGAGGGACCTGGTCAATTAAGTCTGCTAATTCTTTCAGGAAAACTTCAGGCATAATATCGGCCCGAGTACTAAGGAATTGACCAACTTTAATCATTAAACCTTCAAGTTTAAGCGCTTTTTCGCGATACTCTATTGCTTGTTTTTTTAATAGCTGCTCCCATTTTTGATGAGAGGTTGAATCCCAATTATTATGTGTTTTATTAAAGATATAAAGTTGCAGAACAAATTTAAGAAACATAATAACAATGACCGTGATTCGATATAAAGAGAAATTTTTCACATTGTGCCTCCCGATAAACATACAAAATAATAGTGGATGATGTATGTTAATTAATTCTATACCCTTAAGTAATAAAAAGTAAGCGAAAACAAGAATAAACAAACATTTGATTTATAAACAAATGTTTGTTTTAATTAAGTGAGAGGATAAGGAGGAAGGTAATGAACGAAAAAGAAGAGTACATTATAGGTCTCATTAAAAATAATCCTTATATTTCACAACAAGATTTAGCAAGCAGATTACAGTTATCCCGATCTGCTGTAGCTGGTTATATTTCGTCATTGACAAAAAATGGCCATATTAAAGGAAGAGCCTATGTATTAAATAATGAACGGCAAGTTTTATGTGTCGGTGGAGCGAATATTGACCGTAAGGCAAAAATTCAATCAGAATTCCAATGGGAAGACTCAAATCCAGTAGTGGTCAGTGAAACAATTGGAGGAGTAGCCAGAAATATAGCAGACAATCTTGCCAGACTTCAAGTTCCAACATTGCTTTATACTGCAGTAGGATCGGATTCTGAAGGAGACAAAATATGGTCTCACTCGTTACATTATGATATGTCGACATCGATTCAAAAACAGGATCAAAGGACTGGAAACTATACTGCGGTGCTTAATGAAAAAAATAATATGATGTTTGCACTAGCAGAGATGGATATATATGACGCAGTTTCGGTAGCTGATGTAAAAAAATCTCTTAGTCATTTCCGTTCAGCTGATATGATCATTCTTGACACGAATTTCCCGAAAGATGTTTTATCGTCTATATTTCATCAAAAGGATGCAGGCAAGCAAATTCTCGGAGTTGTGCCAGTATCCGCCAAAAAAATTAATCGATTACCGGACGATTTATCGAAAATCGATTATTTTATTTTAAATATTGAGGAGTTAAACGCAGTCATTGAAAGGTATGTTCCTCATGTGAAATCAAAGGATATTCCAATGAAAATGGATGAGATAGTGAAGCTTGGAGTGAAGAATATAATTGTTACTGCAGGGGAAAAAGGTGCACATTTTCAATCGGTGGAAGGATCAATAGGACAGACTGTTGCGTTAAAAACACATGTAGAGGATGTTACGGGTGCAGGGGATGCTTTTGCTGCTGGCGTCTTTTACAGCATTCATAAAGGACTGACGTTAAAGGTTGCTTGTGAAAATGGTACGAAGCTGGCACAGCGAACGTTAAGCACTACAGAAACCGTTGCCGAAGGATTAAATGAATCCATTTTTAACGAGGTACTCTAACAGGTACAAAGGCAATAAAAAAAAATTTTCGTTAAAACGTCGATCGACCAAGAATAAATTGAAACGAAATGAAACTAAGAACCATCAAACCAAGGAGGAACATAACATGAGCTACACACAATATATTGACTATTCAGCAGAGGTATTAAAAGCTAAAGAAGCAAACTTACCAATCGTTGCTCTTGAATCAACAATTATCTCTCACGGTATGCCATACCCTCAGAATGTAGACACAGCTAAGAAAGTTGAAAAAATTATTCGCAATAAAGGAGCAGTGCCAGCTACGATTGCTATTTTAGATGGGAAAATTAAAATAGGACTTTCAGAGGAAGAACTTATTTATTTTGCAAAAGCGACCGATGTAGAAAAAGTCAGCCGAAGAGATCTTGCCTCTGTTTTGGCTTCTAAAAAAGCAGGTGCTACGACGGTAGCGGCAACGATGATTTGTGCAGAATTGGCTGGAATAAAAGTCTTTGTAACCGGAGGAATCGGTGGCGTACATAGAGGCGCTGAAGAAACAATGGATGTATCTGCTGACTTACAGGAGTTAGCCAAAACAAATGTGGCCGTTGTTTGTGCAGGTGCGAAATCAATATTAGATATTGGTTTAACTCTTGAATATTTAGAAACACATGGCGTTCCCGTTGTTGGATTTGAAACAGACGAGTTCCCGGCTTTTTACACGCAAAAAAGTGGCTTTGGTGTTGATGTTAAGGGTGAGACTCCTCAGGATATTGCAGCTATGTTAAACGTAAAATGGGAATTAAACCTCCATGGCGGAGTTGTTATTGGAAATCCAGTCCCGAAAGATAAAGAAATGGATAAATCTTTGATAGATCAAATTATTGATAAAGCTCTTAAAGAAGCGAAGGATAAAGGAATAAGCGGGAAAGAAACAACACCCTTTTTACTGGATCGTTTAAAAGAATTAAGTGAGGGCGCAACGTTAACGACGAATATTGCTTTAGTAGAGAATAACGCTCATGTAGGGGCGGAAATTGCCGTTGCCCTTCATGATATTGAAAAATAAATAAAAGAAGTGAGGGGCACAGAAAAAGTTATCTACTTTTCCAGTGCCCCTTCGAACTTTTTAGAGTTTTCTTACAAGGTAATTTATAAGTTGACAGCTATCATTACGCCACACGCATCAAGGGAAGTTCGCTTCCTTTCGAGTAGCACCTACACGCACTAAGTAGGTGCTACTCGGGGGTGGCTTTAAAGATCACGCTGTATTTAATAAAAGACGGCTATGCCGTTTTTTTTACAAGATAAGAATTTATAAGGTTACAGCTATCTTTACGCCACGCGTGTCAAGGGAAACCCACCCTTGCCACGCGTGTCAAGGGAAACCCACCCTTGCCACTTAAATGATGGTGGCGAAAGATAACGATGTATTTAAGAAAAGACGCTACGCGTTTTTCTTATGCTTTATTACTAATCATTAGATTCATCGCTAGCAGTCTCCTTGCAATTAACAATGAGAATAATAAGAATAACGTAAAGCCAATCCAATAAGAGACAATTCTTAGCGCATCTGCATTCCACGGTGCCAAAGAAGAAATAATCATTCCACCTAATAATGAAAAGCAAAGGCTAAACAGGATTAAAAATGGGAGATTTAGTCTCTTGAAAATAAGAAATTCTCCATTGTGTTCAATTTTATTCTTTTTATATAAAAAAGTACCAAGCAAAAGAAAAAAGACAGTAAAAGCGATAGCAGTGATAATTGTAGCAATAGTTGATGTGTTCGAAAAGACATACATAAATGGTGTTACGTATTCTAACCAGACGGGCTGGTTTAGATAATATTTAAAATGAACGTCTATCAGCCCTTGAATTAATGTAAAGAGGCCGAGCGGGAAAATAGCAAAAACAATAGTTAGGGCTATCTGAGATATTAATTCCCCGGCAATTGTTCCGATGAATAACGAAAAAGTAAAGAAAAATAAAAAGCCTAGAAGAGGTCCCCAGAATATCTCTGTCCACGAGACTAGGTATAAAGCGGAAGCAAACTCTGATTGATAGATAATAAAATATGCAATCCAAAAATTTACTGAATGGAAAAGAGAAATAAGGATTGCCCCGTAAAACCACTTCGCCAAGAAAAGATCATTGCGATAAAATGGTAAAGAAAATGTAAAATCATTGCGTCGCGTATTTCTTTCAAGGCCAACGAGCATTCCTGCCAAAACGATAATGGATAATGTTACTAATATTGCTAATCCTCCCTCAGAAAATATTTGTAAAACATCCCATTGCTGCACTTCATAGATAGAATCATCTACTAATTGAGCTTGCTCTTGAAGTTCTTTCCAGGTTTCAAGTGCTAACGTTGATTGAAAGGGAAGAAAAACAACAAATAACGCTAGAGTCATCCAAATGATCATTCGAGTTTGTTTATAGTTTTGATACCATAATGCCTTATGAAACATCATCATCACCACCTAACCTTGCTACGAATAAGTCTTCTAAAGATAAAGGTAGATCTTCGAATAATAGTGGAGAAGCAAGCTTGATCTTTTTTATTATTTCATCGTGATTTTTATCTATTAAAATGATATAGACGCGCCCTGTTTGTTTTAAAATAGTGACTTGGTCCTTTAAGGCAACTGGCAGGTCACTTTCGAATGCGACTTGTGCTTTTATATAATTGGCTTTCATTTCATCCAACCCATATCGACTGTTTACCATACCATCTTTAATCATAATAATATCATTTGCAATAAATTCTAGTTCATCTAAACGGTGCGATGAAATGATCACAGAAACATCATTGGTGGCTACTTCTTCAACAAGGATTTTTAATACTTGTTTTTTGACAATGACATCTAAGCCATCAGTTGGTTCGTCAAGCAGTATATATTTAGCCTTGGTTGAAAAAGCAACTACTAAGAAAAATAAAGCCTTCATCCCTTTGGAGTAATTGCCAATTTTCTTTATTTCTGGCAGAGCGAATCTTTCCATTAACTGAAGATAATAGTCTTCATCTAAACTAGGATATATTTGCTTATACAAGTGGATCATTTCTTTGGTACTATAGCTTTTAAGTGCTTCAGATGAATCGGGAACAAAAATAATTTGTTGTTTTAATTGAGGATTTCGAAAGATACTCTCATTTTCTATTAAGACGTCACCGAAAGAAGGATCTAATATCCCAACCATGGTTCTTAGAAGAGTTGTTTTCCCGGCTCCGTTCCTGCCAACTATTCCAACGATACTTCCTGTTTTTATATCAAAATCTATATCAGTAAGAATTTTATGATGATGAATTTCCTTGGAAACATGTTTAACCCTCATCTCCGTTTCCTCCTAACTTTTTATAGATCTCTTCTGTCCAACGTTTCAATTCTATTTCAGAAATCCCGGCAAAGTGACTATCAATAATAACATTCTTTAACGCTTGCTGAAGTCTCTCTGTTTTTTTTGGATCTATATATCCGGTTAATTCCTCTGATATAAACGTGCCGCGTCCTCGTATAGTGATAATAATACCCTGTCGTTCTAATTCCTGATAGGCCTTACTAACAGTGTTAGGATTTATCAGCATTTGAGATGATAAATCTCTCACAGAGGGAAGTTTTTCGTTAGGTTTTAATAACCCTCTTGCACATAACTCTTTTACTTGCTGAATGACTTGTTCATATAATGGGATACTCTTTTTGGGGTCTATTTCGAAATACATCGCTTCACCACCTGTATCGAAGTTTCAACTATTTATTGGACACAAAACAAAAGGCTCTCTTAAATTCAATTGTTTTTTTAGAACGAGGAGGTAATCGAAGCATTTTTATAAACAACGTTTACGAGACTGCCTTCTTTCCATGAAAAGATAGTCTGTACTAGGTGTGTTGTTTGATTTAGTACACTTGAATTATATAATTTAATATATTATCGGTCAAGAAAAAACTTACATTAAAAAGGCTGTCCCAAAGGTTTTTTAAACCTTTAGGACAGCCCTGAATGTGATTAATTAATTTTACTTTGATTGCTTTCTTGATATTCGGCCTCTTTGATAAAAGCAGGTGTTTTTCCTTTTGAAGCCCAAAAAAATACGACGAAGATTGCTGCGATTAAAACAAGGGGGGGAGCAATCATAATTAAAAATGTGTGTATATCCACTGTTTATTCCTCCTTTTAAAAGTTAAGAATTTATAAGATGGCGGTGGAAGCTGGCTCTGTATTTAATAAAAGACGGCTATGCCGTTTTTCTTAAAAGAGTGTTGTAAGAGCAGCATCTGTATTCAGCTGAAAGTTACTTTCTTTTTCCTTGCACATAATCGGCATCGAACAAGAAAAGTTTCATGATTAAAAGTAAGGATGGAATTAGCAAAAACAATCCGCCTATGAAAGCGATTATTAGTGCAATGGCCATCGGTTCGCTTGTGAAGCCATCATAAATAGTCAGGTATGGGTACAATAAATATGGAAAATGTGAAACGCCGTAGCCAAAGAAAGCAGTTAAATACTGAACCATGATTAATATAAACGCCGTACCATACTTTTTACCTTTCCAAATTAAAAACGTAGCTACTGCGAATAGTACAAAGGATATAGCGAAAACCCACCATATATCAAGGATGTTTTGATAATGCTCGATATTTTGGGCTCTTAATAACATTAGTACGATAACGCCCATAACAATGGAAGGCAGTGACCATGTAAGAGCGTATTTTCTAAGCAATTTTAAAGCGTTTGTATCCTGTGCACGGGAAGCATAGAATGTTAGAAACGTAGCAGATATAAATAGAACACTTACAATTGCTAAAATTACCACACTCCATGAATAGGGACTTGTAAAAAGATCTCTGTAAAGCAATTCAACAGTACCATTCTCATTGGAAATGTAGCCACCTTCTGAAATAGTTAAAACGGTAGTTAGAGAAGCGGGAATCAATAATCCCGTTGCACCGTAGAGAAAGGAGTAGAATTTGCTTTCTTTTGCACCATACGTTGCGAAAGCGTAATAGGACCCCCTGAGTGCTAATAAGATAATAGCTATGCTTCCCGGAACGAGTAAGGCTGTCCCGTAATAATAAGCAGTTGATGGGAAAAAACCGACGATACCGATAAAGAAGAATACTAGAAATACATTCGTAATCTCCCATACCGGTGATAAATAACGTTGTATAATGTTATGAATAACATGATTTTTTTTCGTAGCTTTAGAATAGTAACTAAAAAAACCTGCTCCGAAATCGACGGAGGCGACAATTAAATATCCATAAAGGAAGGACCATAATACTGTAATACCAACTACTTCATAACTCATCATCGTCTCGCAACCTCCTTCTCATCCTCTTTCTTGTGAGCAAAACCTCGTTCTTCGAGTTCATGCTCTATTGGATTCGATTTAAACATTCTGCGAAGTACGACGACGACAGTAATACCAAGGACGGCATAAAGAATAATAAACAAGTAAAGCATCAGATCAACATGCTGGGAAGTTGTTGCACCTTCTGCAGTTCTCATGACACCATTAATAATCCATGGTTGCCGACCTACCTCTGCAAAAAACCAGCCTGATTCAATAGCTAACATGGACAAAGGTCCACCCGCTACAACGGCCCATAATAATGGCCGATTAAAAGCATTCCAGTTTTTCTTCCAATTCATAGCGACAAATAAAGCAGAAACAGCTGCTAAGAACATCCCAATAAACACCATAGAATCAAACATATAATGAATCCAGAGAGGCGGGAGATCTTCTTCAGGAAATTCATTTAAACCTATCACTTCTGTATCTGGAGTTCCGCCTGCTAATATACTTAAAGCATAAGGGATTTCCAAGGCATAACTTATTTCATTTTCATCATTTATAAAACCACCAAGTATTAGCGGTGCGCCACTTTCAGTTTCCAAATGCCATTCCGCCGAGGCTAATTTCTCAGGTTGATATTCATGAAGATACTTTCCGGAAAGGTCACCGATGAGGGCTGTACCTATTGCAAAAATAATACCTGACACCATCGTCAAATGAAGAGCCTTTTTATGATAAACGTGCTTGTTCCCTTTTAAGATATGGAACGCTGCAATAGCACCTAATATAAATGCTGCTGTTAAATAACAAGTAATAATAACATGAGATATTTTTGTAGGTGTAGCGGCATTAAACATTGCAGCTAAAGGACTAACATCCGTTAGAATACCATCAACGATATTAAACCCTTGTGGTGCATTCATAAAAGAGTTAACTGTTGTGATAAAAAATGCACTGGCAGTTGCACCAATTACAATAGGGATGACTAAAAGAAAGTGTCTCATTTTAGTTTTGAATCGGTCCCACGTATATAAATAGATTCCTAGAAAAATAGCTTCAAAAAAGAAAGCAAATACTTCCATAAACATAGGTAATCCAATGGTATGACCAGCTGCCTGCATGAAGTTTGGCCATAGCAGACTGAGTTGCAGACCAATTGCAGTACCAGTAACAACACCAACTGCAACGGTTATCACAAATCCTCGTGCCCATCTTCTTGCCATAAGGGTATAATGAGGATCATTTCTCTTGATGCCCATCCACTCAGCGATGGCGATCATTAGTGGTACACCAACACCGATTGTAGCAAATATAACATGGAATCCAAGAGTAAGAGATGTTAAAAGTCGACTATATATGACGGGATCATAATCTATAAACATAGGCAATTCCAACCTTTCTTCATAATCTTTACTATCTATTATCATGACATATAGCGGTTTTCGATGAAACTATAACGTATTTTCCCTTTTTGATAAAAACTTAACACTGTATCTATAGTAATAAATATTGTAGACTTCGGTTATAGGGGTTTTCACTCATATTCTGTGAAATTGTGAGCGTTTGTTGAACAAAGATTAATGTTACAATTCAGTGAACGATAAAGAGACAAACAAGACTTATCATAGCTGTGTTTATCTAGTAATAGGCTACGTTGAAGTTGGGCTTTTCTCGAGAGAGTCTTAGTCTTTGCTTCTTAGGCAAAAAGTAATTTAATTAGGAGGTATATGCATGAGAATTCTTGTCGGTATGTCTCATGAATTAAAGCGGTATGGATGTATTCAATTGTTAAAAGATGTGACTTCCATCGAGTACATGGTTAGTGCTGCTAATACGGAAGACTTTATTGATTCTTTACAAAAATATACGTTTGATTTTATCGTGATTGATTCATCATTATATGAAGAAACAGGGATACAAGCAATTGTTTTGCAATTAGAAAAGCAGCCGGATGCTAAGTGTGTCTTCCTGTTAAAGGAACCTTTACAACTTGTGAATGACCTTTTTTTTAGTAAGGTGATAGATGGTATCGGTTATGAGAAAGCGGATTTAGGGGAACTGATGAAATTTTTTCAACAAGTACTAGAAGGAGAAAGAATATCCCTGAATTGGAATCAAAAAGTACGTGTTTTTTCGGAGGATTGGAAGCCATCGAATGAGTTAACGAAACGGGAAGAAGAAGTATTTTACATGAAGATTCGGGGTTTTACCGTAAAAGAAGCAGCAGAAGTTTTGAAAATATCAGAAAAAACGGTGGAAAATCATCGTAGAAATATTCGAAAAAAATTAAATATCAAAAAAAACAGTGAGTGGGTTCAATGGGGGAAAAAATTGGAAATGATTTAAAAATGGTTGACGATGAGGTTGCGCTAGTGCTAAGATTAATTTGGAAATAATAAACAGTTCAGAAAGGGGAGTTATCAGCATGATTAATAATAAGACATTATCTCATCCAATTTCATACATCGATCCCATCCATGC
This sequence comes from Salipaludibacillus neizhouensis, assembly GCF_002886185.1. GTDB lineage: Bacteria > Bacillota > Bacilli > Bacillales > Salisediminibacteriaceae > Salipaludibacillus > Salipaludibacillus neizhouensis. Next base: position 2,723,763 of record NZ_KZ614146.1, on the reverse strand, counting down.
TGTTAAGTTTGAGACTCCTAATTTAACTCTATAACGCGCATACTCAATCTAACGATTATACGCACGGTATACATGGATATGTGTATCGTGCGTTTTTTAATGGACATTACTGTAAAATAATGGATTTTAAAAAACGTATGAGCCTTGCTCTATACGTTTTTTTATATGTTATCTAGGGCAGCAGACTAATGAAATTGGAGGGAAAAGGATGGTTAATAGGAAAGTATTTAAACGTATCAAGGTGACACCAGAGGAAGCGACAGGGAGCGGCTAGTGAGTGTAGAAAAATAGAAACGGGAAGTGATCGGATATGTTTTCAGTATTAAAGAAATTAACATGGTTTTTCAAGCAGCACAAAAAGAGGTATATTCTTGCAATCAGTTTATTAATTTTTGCTAGTTTACTAGAGGTTATACCGCCAAGGCTTATCGGGATGGTTATTGATGACGTGCATCAAGGACAAATGACAGAATGGATGTTACGTAATTACATCATTTTATTTATTGGATTAATGCTAGTTATTTACCTGATCACCTACACATGGATGCGTCAACTTTTTGGTGGAGCAATTATTATTGAAAGGACACTTCGAACGAATTATATGAATCATTTAATGAAGATGACACCAACATTCTACGAGAAAAATAAGACTGGTGACTTAATGGCCAAGGCCACGAACGATTTAAAAGCGATTTCCTTAACAACAGGGTTTGGAGTCTTAACGTTGATTGATGCGACCGTGTTTTTAGTCATTATCTTGTTTACGATGGGTTTTCTCGTGAGTTGGAAACTTACAATAGCCGCGTTTCTCCCGCTACCGATTATGGGATGGTTAATGAAGCGGTACGGAAAAGTTATCCATGAACGCTTTATTAAAGCGCAAGATGCTTTCGGGGATTTAAATGATCAAGTATTAGAATCCATTTCTGGCGTAAGAGTAGTGCGAGCGTTTGTTAAAGAAAAGGATGATCGGCAGCAATTTGGACAGATCACGAATGAGGTCCTTGAGAAAAACATTCAAGTAGCAAAAATTGATGCACTTTTTGAACCAACGATCAAAATACTAGTTGCTTTCAGTTACGTGATCGGACTTGGCTATGGTGCATTGTTCGTGTTTCGAAGCGAAATTACTTTAGGACAGTTGATATCTTTTAACATTTACTTAGGTATGCTCATATGGCCGATGTTCGCTTTTGGAGAGTTAATGAATGTAATGCAACGCGGGAATGCCTCGATGGATCGTTTAAACGAGACATTTACGTATGAACCGGATGTTCAAAATGGTGAGGCTGCCCAATCAAGTATTATGCCAACATCTATTGAGTTAAAGGATCTGTCCTTTTCTTATCCACTAGCGAAAACAGATGTCTTGAAGAATATTCATATTTATATTCCGCGTGGCTATAATGTGGGGATAGTTGGAAAAACCGGGAGTGGGAAGACAACATTTTTCAAGCAATTACTAAGAGAATACCCAATCGATAGTAATAAATTGTTTATTTCACAACTCTCAATTGAGCAGATTGCTCTAGGCACATTGAAAAACTGGATCGGTTATGTACCGCAAGATCAATTTTTGTTTTCAAAGACGATACGAGAAAACATATTATTTGGTTTTCCCGATGCTAATGAGATCGATTTAGAACGAGTAATGGAACATGCCTCAATTACAGCTGATATAGAGACATTTTCTGATGGTATCGAAACGTTGGTAGGGGAAAAAGGAGTGTCTTTATCTGGTGGACAGAAACAACGAATAGCCATTGCCAGAGCACTAATCAAAGATCCGCAAATACTTTTACTCGACGACGCTTTATCAGCAGTAGATGCAAAAACAGAGGCAACCATCGTTCAAAATATTCGCAAGGAACGTGCTGGCAAAACAACGTTTATTACAGCTCATCGTATGTCAGCGGTTCGGCATGCTGATTTGATTTTAGTAATGGAAGACGGCCAAGTAAAAGAAGCTGGAACTCACGATGAACTAATGCTTCAAAAAGGTTGGTATGAAAATCAGTTTACAAAACAACAAATGGAAAATAGTTCAACGGAGGTGCATGCAAGATGAACGTAGGGAAAAGGCTTTTTAACTATGCTCTCCAAGCGAAGCGAACAATTTTAGTTGCCCTTCTGTTTTTATCTATTGCAGCGGCTGCGGAATTAACAGGACCTTTTATTGCAAAAACGATGATTGACAAACATATCATGGGAATTGAACAACCTTGGGTGGAACAAGAAGATGGCGACGTAGTATATAACAACCGAGAATTTACTCGTAGTGACCGAATGGAAACGAAGTGGTCAGAGGACGAGGAAGTAAACCTACTCCAAATTGGTTTAACGTATTATTTTGTTGATGAGGCGATTGCCTTTGATGGGGAAAGAACATATGAAAATGGTGTACTTACCATTGAGAGGGGCGAGGATCAAAACAGTTATGAGGCTACGCCAATGACTCAGCAAGAAATATATCTTTTTTTTCAACAGGAAGTAGCTTTCATTATGATGCTTCTGGGGGGATATTTAGTTTTAATCATTATCTCCGCTATATTTCATTATTATCAGAGTCTATGGTTACAAATATCAGCAAATCGTATTATTAAAAGAATGCGGGAAGATGTGTTTGCAAAAATCCATGAACTTCCTATCGAATACTTTGATAAGCAACCTACTGGTAAAATTGTTGCAAGAGTGACAAATGATACAGAAGCAATTCGTGAGCTTTACGTCCGTGTTTTAGCTACTTTCTTTACTAGTATCATTTATATGACAGGAATTTTTATTGCGTTATTTTTATTAGACACTCGTTTAGCTTGGGCAACGCTTTTAATAGTCCCGATTTTGATACTTTGGATGATATTTTATCGGAAGTTTGCTGGAAAATACAATCGCGTCATTCGTGAAAAGATTAGTGAAATTAATGGGTCAATTAATGAAAACATTCAAGGAATGCCAATTGTGCAAGCCTTCGGAAGAGAGAAAGAAGTAGCCGTTGAATTTGAAAAGCTTAATGAAGAACATTTCAAGTACAATAATAAACTGCTTTCTTTGAACGCAATGACTTCGTTTAATTTGCTGAATCTTGTTCGAAATATCGCTTTTGTTGCACTTATTTGGTATTTCGGAGGGGGATCATTAGGAGTTGGTATGGTCATCAGTCTTGGAGTCGTTTATGCTTTTGTTGATTACATTAATCGTCTGTTTGAACCGGTTAATGGTATTGTCAACCAATTGGCACAGCTAGAGGAAGCGAGAATTGCCGGCGAACGAGTATTTAAACTGATGGATGAACCAGGCACAGAATTATTAGAAAGTCATCGACCAAGGTTTCATGGAGATGTACAATTTGAAGATGTTTCATTTGCTTACAAAAAAGATGAGTATGTATTGAAAAATATCTCATTCTCGGCTAAAAGAGGGGAAACCTTTGCCTTTGTAGGACATACAGGCTCAGGAAAAAGTTCAATTATGAATATTTTATTTCGCTTTTATGATCATCAAAAAGGTACCATAAAAGTTGATGGCATTGATATTCATTCCATGACTAAACAAGAATTAAGAGAGCATATGGCTATCGTTCTCCAAGACCCATTTTTATTTACCGGCACGATAGCAACGAACGTTAGTATGAATGATGCCTCTATTTCCCGCGAGCGAATTCTGGATGCGCTTGAAAAGGTTGGTGCCCATGAGATGTTAGATGGGTTACCGAATGGATTGGATGAAGAGGTGAAAGAAAAAGGAAGTACGCTATCGGCAGGGCAACGACAGCTGATTTCATTTGCAAGAGCACTAGTTTACGATCCACCTATATTAATACTCGATGAAGCAACTGCGAACATAGATACGGATACGGAAGAGTTAATTCAACAGGCTTTAGATGTCGTAAAAGAAGGAAGAACAACCTTTGTTATTGCTCACCGACTTTCCACTATCCGCAAGGCTGATAAAATATTCGTATTAAACAGAGGGGAAATCGTTGAACAAGGAGATCATGATGCGTTGATGCAGCGAGAAGGAAAATACTACCATATGTATCAACTGCAGAAAGGGACGAGGAAAGATTCTGCAAGTTAAATGCATAGTCATAGTTCGTCCTGATTTTTCATAAGATGAGTGAAGGGTTGTGTTGAACAATCCCTTCACTCTTCTTTTTTATGCTAAAATGATGCCAAGAGAATTCTACAATAAATGTTTTGCAAGAGAAGAGGTAGACCTAAATTCGCTTTAGGCGAACATTTTCCGTGGGCAACGCTTCAGTGTTTATCCCGAGTAGCACCTACACTTCGTAGGTGCTACTCGGGGTGGCGAGGATAACGCTGTATTTAACAAAAGACGCTTTGCATTTTTCTTAACAAAGTTCACGAAGACTGGCTTCTTGAAAGATATTATTTGGTTAGGCTAGGAGATGGGACTATGTATGATTATATTGATAGTATAAGTCAATTGTTAAGAGAACCATTTATGAACGCGGCAAATAGTGTGGAGTCTTTCCCATTGCTGTTTGCGTTATTATTAGGATTAGTAGGAGCTCTAGCCCCTTGTCAGTTTTCCGGGAATGTGAGTGCTATTACATTATATGGAACGAACTCTTTGAAAAAGGGAATCTCCTGGTCTGATACGCTTTATTATGTCTTGGGAAAGATAGTTGCTTTCTCGGCATTGGGGTTAGTTGTAGTACTTTTAGGCCAGGAATTTCAACGGCAACTTCCTTTGTTTTTTGAACCAATGAGAAAGGTGCTTGGACCCGTTCTTATCCTCATAGGTTTATATATGATAGGTTTTTTTGCGATGAAATGGAATTTACAGTTATGGAAACAAAAACATGGAACAACCCGACAACGTGGGAAGTGGGGAGCTTTCATGCTTGGTTTTAGTTTTTCTCTAGGTTTTTGTCCAACCATGTTTATTCTCTTTTTTGTATTGCTTATGCCATTAACTTTGTCAACTAGCTATGGTGTAATCATGCCGAGTGTTTTTGCAATCGGCACCTCTATACCATTTCTATTTGTTATCTTTGTTATTTGGTACCTCGGTTTAGGGGGAGCGATATTGAAAAAAGGGCGTGAAATTGGTTTTTTCGTTCAACGTTTAGCAGGGTCATTTATGATCTTTATTGGCATTATTGATATTCTTACTTTTTGGTAATAATCAGTGTTTTGTGTTGTCTGTCAATAAAAACCCTGCTTGATCCATGGCTCTTTCAGCATCATCCAAATCTTGTTCTGATTTAGCCTCAAGTGTGTGAAGGTGGATTCCATCGGTTAATTCGGACAAGTAACTGGCATTAGTTTTCTGAATATTTTTTATGAATTGATAAACTTCCTTTCTATTACTGACCATGACACTGGCCGTTAAATCTCCATAAATCGGATGTTCCACTTTCACATCTCTTACGAGCACCCCTTGATCTACAAGGATAAGAAGTTCCTGCTCTGTATCTTCCGGTCGATGATAACTAGGGACGATCCGAGTGATTGCATGTTCGTTGGCGTTATCCTCGGTTAATACGTACCCTTGGCTCGTTGCTAAAATGGATATATTTTTCGCTTTTAATAGCGAAATATCCTGAACAATCACCTGACGACTGACATTTAAGTATTCTGCCAACTGTCCTCCGGTCAACGGAATATTGTCTTGCCTCAATAAAGAAATAATTTCTTCGCGGCGTTCGTCCCCAAGCCACTTTTTCTTTGATTTCATAGATTGTATGCCTCCCAATAAATTATTCCTTCGATATTTCCAGTATTTTTGTTGCTGTAAGGCTGAGATCCTGTTTTGTTGTATGTTTCCCGAATGAGATACGGAAAAAACGCAATCGGTCTTGTTCACTAAGATAAATGCTATTCATGGCTGATGATGCGTCAAATTCCTCTGATTGACAAGCACTTCCAGTAGAAATACAGATATTATGTCTGTCTAGCGATAACATCATATATTGTCCCTGAATCCCTTTGATAGAAATTCCAATAATCCATGGAAGTTGATTAGACTTTAAAGGATGTCCCTCAATCCGAAGCTTGTCACCTAACGGAGCTATCGCGCTTATGAACCCCTCACGAAGACTCCAGGCTTGTATTCGTCTGTCCTCCAATTGTTCATGAATATCAACGGAAGCTTGTGTAAAGCTCGCAATTCCCGGGATATTTAGTGTGCCAGGCCGAAAACCCTGTTGGTGAGAGGTTAAAGGACGTATTTTAGACCAATTCACTTTATTAGAGAGAAAAACGGCTCCAACACCTTTTGGTCCATAAATTTTATGACTTGATATAGAAATGGCGTCAACAGAAAAAGCGGGTGTATTGATAGGGATTTTTCCAAACGATTGCACACAATCACTATGAAAGATGATCGCACGTTCTTTAAACCAATCTCCCAATTGTGCTAACGGTTGAATGGTACCAATTTCCGCATTTACATGTTGAATCGATGCCAGAAAAGTATCATTTCTAGTCGCTTTTTTTACTTCTTCGATGTCTATGAGTCCGTGGTGATCAACCGGCAAATAGGTAACCTCCACCCCTTTTTCCTCAAGCTGGTGAAAAAAAGAATGAACAGAAGGGTGTTCAATGGATGAAGTAATCACGTGATTTCCTTTATGTTTGTTTGCTAGATATAGACTCTCTAAAGCTAAATGGTTCGACTCTGTTCCTCCGCTTGTAAAATAAATTTCGTCAGATTGACAGTCAAGAAGGGTCGCTAACTGACGTTGACAAGTAGTTAGTAGCTGGTTGGCAACCTCTCCCGGTTCATGAAGACTGCTCGTATTGGCAAAAAAGGAATCATTCGCTTTTATCCAAGTATTTACTGCGTTTTCTGAAATAGGAGTCGTTGCTGCATGGTCTAAATATATCATAAAAATCACCTTTTCTTAAAATGTCTTGTCATTAGTTTAATTTTATGTAAATATAGGTGTCAAGACACATGTAAAGATTAAGGTGATTTATTTGATGAAAACAGATGTTTTAATTATAGGTGGTGGATTAGCTGCGATGATGGCTGCTTCGAAACTTGTCGCAGATAAACAAGTAACGATGGTTTTAAAAGGGCGAAAAACAGAGGGGAACTCCTGGAGAGCACAAGGAGGTATCGCTGTTGCCCTTAGTGAAGAGGATTCACCAACTCTACACATGGAGGATACATTACATGCGGGCTGTTTTCAAAATAACCGCGTACTAGTAGATATATTAGTTAATGAAGGACCTAAGCGACTGAAATGTTGGATAAACAACGGATTATTATTTGACAAAACATTAGATGGCAGTTTTTCTCTTGGAAAAGAAGGGGCCCATAGTCAACGGAGAATCGTTCATGCGGGCGGAGACCGAACAGGAGATCGTACGATGAATTATTTTTCTGGACAATTACGTGATAAACTTCACATGATAGAAAACTGTATTGTCATCGATCTTATTATTGAGGAAGACGCGTGTATCGGAGCACTCATACAAGATGAACAGGGAGATACACAAGAACTCTATGCAGACCAAACTATTTTGGCAACTGGAGGCTTAGGAGGATTGTTTCAGGAATCCAGTAACGATGAAACGATTACAGGAGACGGTATTGCTTTAGCTTACCGGGCTGGTGCAAGATTACTAGACTTAGAATATATTCAGTTCCACCCTACGCTCATTGTGTCAAATCATAAAGTGATCGGTTTAGCCTCAGAGGCACTGCGAGGTGAGGGAGCAAAGCTCGTAAACTCCGAAGGGGAACTAATCATGAATGACAAGCATCCTTTAGGAGATTTAGCTCCGAGAGATGTTGTGGCAAGAGTTCTTTATTCACACATTGAAAAAGGAAATGATGTTTATCTCGATATTACGGATGTCCAAAAAGTCGATGAACATTTTCCACAGATTAAAGACATGTGTGTGCGCAACGATGTCGATTGGGAAGGGAAAAGGATTCCTGTCCGTCCAGGGGCACATTTTCATATGGGAGGTGTGCAAACAGATGAGTACGGGAGAACGAGTGTACAAAATCTTTTTGCGGTAGGCGAAGTAGCTGGAAGTGGTGTTCATGGAGCGAATCGATTGGCTAGCAACTCTTTGCTAGAAGCAATTGTATTCGGGGAAAGGGTGGGAGAATGGATTAGCGGGTTACCGCAAACCTATGATCGATTGCCTTCTAAATCTGTTCAAACCTCTGAAAACTCTTTGAAGTGCCTTCTTCCTCCCAAAAGTGACATAAGAAAACAGGTGACAAGTGCATTAGGTGTGGTGAGAACGGAGAAAAAATTACTGGAATTCCTTAGTTGGCTTGAATCTTATCAAATAGAAAAGTATCAATCTATTACTAGAAATGGCTGGAGTAAAAAAGAGTTGGAGCGAAGTAATATGATGCTTACGGCTTTTTTGATTGCCAAAGCTGCTTTTAATAGAAAAAAAAGTATAGGTGCTCACTTTATGCAGAGCGAAGAGGAGAGAGTAGAACATGAATCAGCTTTTATTAAAGCAACAGTTATCTAATTTTTTGCAAGAAGATATTGGTTATGGCGATCAAACATCTCAAGCAATATTTGAAGATGAGTGGGGAGAGGCGGAATTTTTAGCGAAAGAGCCAGGAATTTTTTGTGGAGAGAAAGTTCTTCAATCGATCTATGAATTAGTTTCGGCAAAGATTGAACTTACACTTTTGAAAAGTGACGGTGATCTACTTGAATCCGGAGAAATTTTTGCGAAGGTATCCGGTCCGATCGTTGACCTCTTAAGTACAGAAAGGGTGGCTTTAAATCTGATACAACGATTATCTGGTATAGCTACAAAAACCGCGGTATCGGTTTCCAAAGTGAAGGGGACAGAAACAAAAATATGTGACACAAGAAAGACAACCCCCGGTCTGCGAATGTTGGAAAAGTATGCTGTAAGGTGTGGAGGAGGTTGGAACCACAGATTCGGTCTGGATGATGCTATTTTGATTAAAGATAATCATATTACCCAAGCAGGATCGGTTACAAGAGCTGTGACAAAAGTGAAGCAGTCTATTGGTCATATGAGAAAGATTGAAGTTGAGATAGAAAATTTGCTTCAACTAGAGGAAGCAATTAAAGCAGGCGTTGATGTGATTATGTTGGATAATTGCTCTATTGAAGAAGCTACGACTTGGTGCAAAATGATTCCTTCTTACATCACAACAGAAGTTTCCGGGGGAATGACGGAAGATCAATTAGAAGCTTATGCAAAAGCAGGGGTAGATTACATTTCTATGGGTGCGTTAACTCATTCTGCAACAGCATTAGATATTAGCTTTAATGTATCCGTAAAGGAGGGAGTTACAAATGCTTCTTAATGATATATTTCAAGAAGTTCAGCCACAACTACCTGTTAAGTATAAGGAAGCGACCGATAAAGAGTTGATTGAAAAAGTTTGGAAACTAAAGAAATACTTCGGTAAAGACTTGTTCATACCGGGTCATCATTATCAGCGGGATGACGTTATTCAATTTGCTGATGCCACAGGTGATTCCTTGCAATTAGCCCAAGTTTCAGCGGCTAATACGGAAGCATCTTACATTATTTTTTGCGGTGTTCACTTCATGGCGGAAACGGCAGATATACTAGCAAATGAAAATCAACGTGTGATATTACCAGATTTACGTGCTGGCTGTTCCATGGCAGATATGGCGAATAGAGCACAGACTGAAAAAGCGTGGGAAAAGCTGACAAGTATTTATGGGGACACTATCATACCTATAACCTACGTTAACTCTTCTGCAGAAATAAAAGCATTTGTTGGTCGACACGGTGGTGCTACGGTTACTTCATCAAATGCGGAGAAAATGCTGCATTGGGCTTTTTCACAGAAAAAAAGAATTTTATTTTTACCTGATCAACATTTAGGCAGAAATACCGCTTATGATATGGGTATTTCATTGAATGAAATGGTCGTATGGAATCCGCACAAGGAAGAGATGGAAGAAGATGTATTAGATCCTAAAATGATTCTTTGGAAAGGCCATTGTTCCGTTCATGAAAATTTTAGAATCGATCATGTGTGGTCCTTACGGGAAAAAGACCCTGAGAGAAAAATTCTTGTGCATCCAGAGTGTTCATGGGAAGTCACGCAAGCGGCTGATCTAGCTGGATCTACCCGTTTCATTATCGAACAAGTAAGGCAAGCACCTAAAGGGGCAAAATGGGCTATCGGAACAGAAATGAACCTTGTAAAACGGTTAATAAAACAATTTCCAGACCAGTCAATTGTCTCTTTAAATCCAGAAATGTGTCCTTGTTTAACGATGAATCGAATTGATTTACCGCATTTAGTGTGGGCCCTTGATGAGTTATATGAGGGAAGAATACCAAATCAAATACGTGTTGACCATCAAGTCGCACAAGAGGCTAAACTGGCGATAGATCGAATGCTAGTTAATGATTAAAGAATATTTAGGTAGCACCTGACTATCAGTCATAGGTGCTACTAAATTAGTTTTACAATTCTGAATTTAATGATTATAATTATAGTAGGTATAGATCTAATCTGAACGATTACAAAGTCAGATTAGGTTTTTTCTGTATAGTAATGAAAGCCCTTATATTTATTAAAGGAGTGATGGATTGGATTTTTCATTTACTAAAGAGCAGGAAATGGTTCGAGAAATGGTGCGTGATTTTGCGCAAAAGGAAATAGCTCCGATTGCAGATGAAATTGATCGGACGGGAAGGTTTCCAATTGAGGTTTTCGAGAAAATCGGTAAGCTAGGCCTTTTAGGAATTCCTTTTCCTGAAAAATATGGAGGAGCGGGAGGCGATACAACTTCCTATATTTTAGCTGTTGAAGAAATAGGGAAAATTTGCGGTTCTACCGGACTAAGTTTTGCAGCTGCGGTATCACTGGGTGCTTCGCCTATTTATGCTTTTGGTACAGAGGAACAGAAACAACAGCATTTAATTCCCTTGGCTAAGGGGGAAAGTTTGGGTGCATTTGGATTAACGGAACCAAATGCAGGGTCAGACGCGGGAGGAACGAAAACAAAAGCTGTATTTATGAGAGATAGGTATGTATTAAATGGCGAAAAATGTTGGATTACTAATGCGAGTTTTGCAAGGACTGTCATTGTTACAGCAGTGAATGGGATCGATGAACAAGGTAAAAAGAAAATATCTGCCTTTATTGTACCTACCGAAACGAAAGGTTTAACAATAAAAAGTAATTATCAAAAAATGGGCGTTAAGGGATCAAATACGACTGAGTTGGTGCTTAAGGATGTCGAGGTTCCGACAGAAAATATTCTCGGTGACCCCGAAAAAGGGTTTCACCAATTTTTGTCTACATTAGATGGTGGCAGAATTTCGATTGCAGCATTGGCATTAGGAATAGGAAGAGCAGCATATGAAGCAGCTTTGAAATACAGTCAGGAACGAAAACAGTTTAATAAACCAATAGGCAGCTTTCAAGCGATTCAATTTAAATTAGCGGATATGGCGATGGAACTAGAAGTTGCGAGCAATATAATTTATAAAGCAGCGTGGTTAAAAGACAACAATAAACCATTTAAAAAAGAAGCAGCGATGGCAAAACTTTTCGCGTCGGAAGCCGCTACCAGAACATGCAACCAATCTTTGCAAATTCACGGAGGCTATGGCTACATGAGAGAATATCGGATTGAGCGGTATTTACGAGATGCAAAGTTAATGGAAATAGGGGAGGGAACTTCTGAAATCCAACGGTTAGTCATTGCCCGGGAAATAGGATGTCCAAGGTCATAAGGGAGGTTAGAAATGATCACAAAAATATTGATTGCTAATCGAGGCGAAATTGCATGTAGGATTATTAAAACGTGTAAGAGGCTGGATATCCAAACAGTAGCTTTATTTTCAGAAGCAGATCGAACTAGTCTTCATGCGTCACAAGCAGATGAAAGCTTTTTAGTCGGAGGATCCCGAGTAAGTGAAAGTTATTTAAATCAATTGAAAATTATTGAGATTGCGAAACAATGCAAAGCTGGCGCGATCCATCCCGGGTATGGACTTCTAGCGGAAAATGCCACTTTTGCAAAATTGGTTCGAGATACAGGGATCATTTTTATTGGACCTTCGGAAGAAGTAATTGAAAAAATGGGTGATAAAATTCAAGCGAGGGAAATGATGGGAAATGCGGGATTACCTGTTATCCCGGGAATGAATTTGATTAATCTAGAAGAAAAAACAATCAAAGTAGCAGCAGACAAAGTCGGCTATCCCTTGATGGTAAAAGCAGCAGCAGGTGGCGGCGGAATCGGGATGCAAAAAGTGGAGCGTGAGGATGACATCATGAAAGCAGTTTCTTCGGTTGTGAAACGAGCGGAGAGATTCTTTGCAGATTCTACCATTTATATCGAAAAATATATTGAAAATCCCCGCCATATCGAGGCACAAATTGCCGGGGACATATTTGGGGAAATAGTTGCGGTAGGAAGTCGTGATTGCTCGATTCAACGACGGCACCAAAAAATCATGGAAGAAGCACCGCCTCCAAATTTTTCAGAACAAGCTAATAGACGACTCTTAGCGGAAGCAACCAAAGTAGGATCAACATTAAACTACTCAAATGTGGGAACAATTGAATTTTTAGTTGACGAGCATGAAAATAGTTATTTCTTAGAAATGAATACACGATTACAAGTAGAGCACCCAGTTACGGAAGAAACATTAGGAATAGATCTTGTTGAATGGCAAATTCGATTAGCAGAAAGTAATCGAATAGAGAATTTGAAATATAATAAAAAGAAAGCAACTCACGCAATGGAAGTTCGAATATGTGCGGAAGACCCTAAAACGTTTTTTCCGTCGCCTGGAACGATTAAAACGTGGTCGTTTCCAGAAATGGAGGGCATACGCTATGACTTTGGTGTAGAGGCTGGTACGAGCGTTACTCCTTATTACGATCCTATGATCGGCAAAGTAATCGCTTATGCTGCTTCAAGAAATAAGTGTATAGAATTACTGACTAGATGCTTAAAGGAATCTGCTGTTTCAGGGATTAAAACGAATGTACCAATGATTTTAGACGTACTGGAGGATCAACGATTCAAGCTTGGCGAAGTAACAACACATTTTGTGAACGAATAGTTATACATGGAAGAAGGGGTACTAATGAAAGCAATTAAATCAAATATGGCAGGGAGTGTTTGGAAAATCTTAGTATCGGTTGGTGATGAAGTGAATATAGGACAAGAAGTGATTATATTAGAGTCCATGAAAATGGAGATTCCGATTGTTTCGGAAGAAAAAGGAGTTGTAGATGACATCGTTGTAAATGAAGGCGCTTTCGTAGATGAGGATGTCGTTCTAGTAAGGTTGAAAGGTTAGGAGGGGGGGATGAATCTTCCATCGAGAGTGATTCTTAAAGAAGTAGGTCCACGAGATGGTTTGCAACATGAAAAGAGAAGTGTATCAATTGCTAATAAAGTGACGTGGATCAACATGTTGAGCGATAGTGGTTTACGTTACATTGAGTGTAGCTCTTTTGTCTCGTCATCCTGGATACCGGCACTGTCCGATGCAGAAGAAGTTTTCAAACAAATTAAGCGACACCCTGATGCCATCTATTGTGCCCTCGTACCAAATGTTAAGGGCATGGAACGTGCTTTAGCCAGCAATGTTGACGAACTCTCTGTATTTATATCTGCAAGTGGCACTCATAATCGAAAAAATATAAATAAATCAAAACAGGAAACGTATCCTGTATTGGATAAAGTAATTAAAGGGTCATTGGCTGAAAAGAAACGAGTTCGAGGATATATATCAATGGTATTTGGCTGCCCATATGAAGGGGAAATTGCGATTGATGAAGTGAAAAAAATTTGTGAGAAACTTTTTCATTTGGGAGTGTACGAAATATCATTAGGAGATACGATCGGGATTGCTCATCCAAAACAAGTAGAGAGATTATTAACGGAATTAAAGAATTATTTTGGCAGCCTTGACAACTTTGCATTACATTTTCATGACACGAGAGGTCTTGGGATAGCAAACTCACTTGTTGGTCTTCAAGCTGGCATACAAACCTTTGACGGTTCATTAGGAGGTTTAGGTGGGTGTCCTTATGCCAAGGGGGCAAGTGGTAATATCGCTACAGAAGATTTAGCTTTCATGTTAGAACAAATGGGTATCGCTACATTTATTCAACCGGAAGCATTAATGAATGCTGCAATCTTTATAGAAAAAGTTTTAAATCACAATCTCCCAAGTCATCAGTTAAATTTATATAAGAAGGGGGTGGATTCATGGAACTTATTCGCACAGAAGTAGTGGACCATATTGGAATAATTACATTGAATCGGCAAGAGGCGGCCAATGCTTTGTCCCACCAGTTACTACTTGAATTAAGGCAGCAACTAAACATTTGGAGTGAAGAAACGAAAATACGTGTTTTAATTATTACTGGGTCTGGAGAAAAGGTCTTCTCTGCAGGGGCAGATTTAAAAGAAAGGGTAGTAATGAATGAGGAACAAGTGCGCGACGCTGTATCAATGATTAGCAATACGATGTTTATCCTTCACGAATTCCCTAAACCAGTAATAGGCGCAATTAATGGGATCGCAATCGGAGGAGGATTTGAACTAGCTCTGGCATGTGATTTAAGAGTTGCCTCGGAAAATGCAAGCTTTGCTCTCACTGAAACAAGTTTAGGCATCATTCCTGGGGCAGGTGGAACGCAGCTTCTGCCTAAAATTATCGGTATTCATAAGGCAAAGGAAATGGTATTTACGGGGAAACGCTTGTCTGCTCAAGAAGCTTTGCAAGAAGGTTTAGTGCTAAAGGTAACGTACCGTAAAGAATTAGTCGATGCAGCGATGGATTTAGCCTATGACATTGCTCAGAGGGCACCGTTAGCAAACTACCAAGCAAAAATAGCAATGAGTAAAGCTTTAGAGACATCTTTAGAGAGAGGTATGGATTTAGAAAGGGAAGCATATGAAGAAATTATTTCTACAAAAGACCGGTTAGAAGGGCTAGCAGCATTTCAAGAAAAACGTCCTGCGAAATTTACCGGTGAATAAATGAAGGGAATGAATGATAGGAGTGACTGTATGGAACTCAATCATGACTGGTTTAAACGAGTAAAAAGAATTGAAGCGGGTGGAGCGGATAAATATCATGAAGCTAATGAAGCGAAAGGGAAGTTATTCGTCAGGAAAAGATTAGCCCTTTTATTTGATAACGGCGACTGGATAGAAGACGGAAAATTTGCGAATGAAGTTGTCGGTACATTACCGGCGGATGGGGTAGTAACAGCGACCGGAAAGGTACTAGGAAGAACTGTTTGCGTGATGGCAAACGATTCCACAGTGAAAGCTGGTTCATGGGGAGAGAAAACAGTAGAAAAAATCATTCGTATCCAAGAGACAGCTGAAAAATTAATGGTACCACTTTTTTACCTTGTAGATTCGGCAGGAGCGAGAATTACTGACCAAATCGAGATGTTTCCGAATAGAAGAGGGGCAGGGCGGATTTTTTATAATCAAGTAAAACTCTCTGGAGTGATTCCCCAGGTTTGTTTATTGTTTGGTCCTTCAGCAGCGGGTGGAGCTTATATCCCTGCATTTTGTGATGTTGTCATGATGGTAGAAGGCAATGCCTCTATGTATTTAGGTTCTCCACGGATGGCAGAAATGGTTATTGGAGAAAAGGTTTCTCTGGAAGAAATGGGTGGAGCAAAGATGCATTGTTCCATTTCAGGCTGTGGGGATGTTTTAGTTAAAACAGAAGAAGAGGCAATCCAGAGAGCTAAAACGTATATTTCTTATTTTCCACAGAATTTCAGACAATTTCCAGAAGCGATTCTTTCGCATGCAGCGCGAAAGATGGATAAAAGTTTAGAGAAGCTAATACCAATCAATCAAAATGCTCCATTCGACATGAAGGAATTTATAAGTGGCTTGATTGACGAAGAAAGTTTCTTTGAAATGAAGGAACTGTTTGCAAAGGAAATAATTACTGGATTTGCAAGAATGGATGGTAAAGCTTTAGGAATCATTGCCAATCAGCCAAAACAAAAAGGTGGTGTATTATTTCAAGACTCTGCTGATAAAGCCGCTCGTTTTATTCAGTTGTGTGATGCTTTTCAAATCCCATTATTATTCTTAGCAGATGTACCTGGTTTTATGATAGGGACGAAGGTAGAGAAAGCTGGGATTATTCGGCATGGAGCGAAAATGATTGCAGCAATGGCGGAAGCATCTGTTCCGAAAATTTCTGTCATTGTACGGAAAGCTTATGGCGCAGGTTTATATGCCATGGCAGGAGCGGCATTTGAACCCGATTGTTGCATAGCTCTTCCGTCAGCACAAATAGCGGTGATGGGTCCTGAAGCAGCTGTTAATGCTGTCTATGCAAATACAATTCAATCTTTGCCGGAAGCGGATAGGTCCTCTTTTATTCAAAAGAAAAGAAAAGAATACGAAGAAGACATTGATATTTATAGGCTAGCATCTGAATTGATTGTTGATGATGTGGTTTTAGCAAATGAATTGAGGACTAATTTAATTTCCCGTTTTGAGTTATACCAATCAAAAGAAAGCTCATTTTCTGTGAGAAAACATCCTGTGTACCCGGTGTAATAGAAAGAGGAGGAATTGAATAATGAAAGAAATTTATCATTCTTTTTCAGACGCTGTAGAAAGTATAAACAATGGTGCAACTCTTTTGGTTGGAGGATTCGGTTTGTGTGGAATTCCGGAAAACTTGATTAAAGCTTTGAGAGAAAAAGGAGTTAAAAATCTCACAGTTGTGTCAAATAACTGTGGAATAGATGATTGGGGTCTGGGACTTTTATTAGAAAACAAGCAAATTGATAAAATATTAGCTTCATATGTTGGCGAAAATAAAGAATTTGAAAGACAAGTGATTGCCGGAGAGTTAGAAGTTGAACTAGTTCCACAAGGAACGTTGGCTGAAAGGCTTCGTGCTGGAGGAGCAGGTATTCCGGCTTTTTATACACCAGCTGGAGTTGGAACAAAAATTGCAGAAGGTAAAGAGACTCGAATCTTCGAAGGAAAGGAATATTTATTAGAAAAAGCAATAAATGGTGATTTTAGCTTGGTTCGAGCTTATCAAGGAGATTCATTCGGTAATTTAGTTTACCGTAAAACCGCGCAAAACTTTAATCCAATTATTGCTGCTGCTGGCAGGGTAACAATTGCCGAGGTAGAACATTTAGTAAATCCTGGACAACTAAATCCCGCATTCATTCATACTCCTAGTATTTATGTAAATAAAATTATTCAAGGCACACAAGAAAAAAGAATTGAAAGAAAAACCTTGAAGGAAGTATAAGAATGGAGGTCGTTTGATGAGTAAAGACCGAAAAGCAATGAGAGAGATGATTGCGAGGCGGGCAGAAAAAGAAATTCAGGACGGGAATTATGTAAACCTTGGCATTGGCATGCCCACAATGGTGGCTAATTATATCTCAGAAAATAAACAAGTGATGTTACAATCTGAGAATGGTCTGTTAGGTATTGGACCGTACCCTACAGAGGAAGAATTAGATGCTGACTTAATTAATGCAGGAAAAGAAACGGTGACTGCAATAAATGGATCAGCGTATTTTAACAGCGCAGAATCGTTTGCGATGATTCGTGGCGGTAATATCGATATTGCGATACTCGGAGCAATGGAAGTAGCCGAAAACGGAGATCTAGCTAATTGGATGATTCCCGGAAAAATGATTAAAGGTATGGGTGGCGCGATGGATTTAGTACATGGGGCACAAAGAGTTGTTATTATTATGGAGCACGTTAATCGTGATGGAGGATTTAAAATTTTAAAATCGTGTAAACTTCCTTTAACAGGAAAAGCTGTTGTTAACCGTATTATCACTGAACGAGCAGTAATAGATATAACGGCAAATGGACTTAAATTAATTGAAATACTTGATAAAAGCTCATTTGAGGATATTCAATCTGTGACGGAACCAGTTTTATTGAATCAAACTAAGTGAGCAGGATGCAATTTATGTTGGCCATGCTCTGACAAGGAGTGTGGTTTTCTTTTATGCAATAATTTTTTTCTAAATATTGTTAGGTTTTTTTATACATAGCATCCTCGTATTGAAACACACTATGTTTACGATAGGAGGTGAGAAACATGGCAAGTAACAATAACAGCTCAAATCAACTTGTAGTACCAGGCGTACAACAAGCATTGGATCAAATGAAGTATGAAATTGCACAGGAGTTTGGGGTTAACTTAGGTGCAGATGCAACTTCTAGATCAAATGGTTCAGTTGGTGGAGAGATCACGAAACGTTTAGTGCAAATGGCTGAACAGCAATTCGGAGGTCAACAACAGTAATTAACTTAATAAAATGACTAACGGGGAATAGATGCGTCTATTCCCCGACTTTTACATACAAAGAGGGTGCCTCAAAAGATCTATTTATCTTTTGAGGCACCCTCTATAATTATTATGGTTTAATACGTTGTTCTGTTTCAGGGTCAAAGAAATGACACTTATTCATATCAAAAGCAAGCTTCATTTCGTTACCACTTGTAACATCGGTACGAGAATCAACTCGAGCAATAAAATCTTGATCCTCTACTTTAGAGTATAGGAATGATTCTGCCCCCATTAATTCGGCAACATCAATCGTAGCCGTAAATTGAGAATTCTCA
This sequence comes from Salipaludibacillus neizhouensis, assembly GCF_002886185.1. Lineage (GTDB taxonomy): Bacteria > Bacillota > Bacilli > Bacillales > Salisediminibacteriaceae > Salipaludibacillus > Salipaludibacillus neizhouensis. The sequence continues at coordinate 2,705,159 of NZ_KZ614146.1, read as the reverse complement.
GTTGCATCTAGGAATACCGGCTCATCATGGATATCTTCAGGACGGATTCCAAGGATTAGTTCTTTATTATTATATTTCTCAAGAGATTTCAGCTTTCCAACTGGTACTTTTACTGGGAATTCTCCTAGATAGAAATTTCCATCTTTTAATTTACCAGTTAAGAAGTTCATGGAAGGAGAACCAATAAATCCACCTACGAAAACATTGTCCGGATAATCATAAATTTGTTTAGGCACACCAACTTGTTGAATAAAACCGTCTTTCATAACAACCATTCTCGTTGCCATTGTCATGGCTTCTGTTTGGTCGTGTGTTACATAGATTGTTGTTGTTTGAAGACGTTTGTGCAACTTGGTAATTTCCGCACGCATTTGCACTCGAAGTTTTGCATCCAAGTTGGATAAAGGCTCATCCATCAAGAATACTTTTGGATTTCGAACGATTGCACGTCCAAGAGCAACACGTTGACGTTGACCACCAGACATTGCTTTTGGTTTACGATCAAGCATTTCTGTTAATCCAAGAATTTGAGCCGCGTCACGAACACGCTTATCAATGTCTTCTTTTTTGAACTTACGAAGTTTAAGGCCGAAAGCCATGTTCTCATAAACGTTCATATGAGGATAAAGTGCATAGTTTTGGAAAACCATCGCAATATTTCTGTCTTTAGGAGCTACATCGTTTACTTTGTCTTCCCCGATGTAAAGAGAACCACGTGAAATATCTTCCAATCCAGCTACCATTCTGAGTGTAGTTGATTTACCGCAACCAGATGGACCTACGAAAACGATAAATTCCTTGTCTTCTACATCAAGTTTAAAATCTGTAACCGCCTGTACATCACCATCATAAATTTTATAAATACTGTCAAATTTAATATCTGCCATGAAAAAACCCTCCAAAAAATTTAATATCACCTTTATAACTGTTTTTAGTTTACCGTGAAAAGGTTTTCAAGGCTATTGTAACCGTGCACAAAAATTGGACAAAGTTTTTGTGCACATTGCAAGCGATTTCAAATTAGTACTAATTAAGGAATGCATCTCCGCTCAAGCTATGTCGTGGGAGAGGCATCCTGATCTCATAAAAAAGCAGCAAACTTTTTCCAAAGAGTTATTCAGCTAATTAAATCTATTCGTTTTTGAGAGAATTAAAAGACAAAAGCATAAAATAAACAGCTACCGCATTTGGGAATTGTTTAATGTCAATGGATGTTTTTTCAATAAATTTATCTACTCGATATTGCAAAGTATTACGGTGCATGAACATTTTCTTGGCTGCAAGACTGGTATTCATATTACATTCCAAATAGGTTTTTACGGATTGTAATAGACTGCGGTCATCTCTAACAGGATCTAGCATAGACAAGATAAATTGAATGGTGTCAGGAGACGCATCATCTAACAAGAGGTAAGTGGTTACATCCTGCTCGATAAAATAGGATCTTGAGGGGTGTGTTCTTTTTACAAGAGAATATGCTTTATTTTCCCAATCATATTGCTGGATTAAACTGGAGGTATCTGGCACAGAAGAACCAACATACAATGATACTTTGACATAGAAGTCACTTGCTATTGTGTCGACAATTGATTCTAAGGCGATGGACTCATCCATTTCAGAGTCCACTTGTTGAAGCAGGAAACCATCTGTCGCCGTTTTCCAAACTAGTGAAAGGCTGGCAGGGAACAAGCCCTTCATCGCCTCTGAGAAATCACTTCTATCGCCAACATCACCTAGTACAGAAAAATGAATGCATCGAATCGGAAAATAAAGATAACCTTCTGTATTCATTTCTTTTTTTTCAATTAAGAGTTCATAAAATTTTTGATCTTGCGAGTTATGTAAAGGAATATGTCCTTCGATAACCTGGAACAATGCTCTTAATAAAGATATTTCTTGATCGCTTAATAATGACTTGTCTAAAATAAGCTGGCCATTTTCCTTCTCAGGAAAACTGACAATGAATTGCCTTTCGACAGGAAGGTTAAAAGAAGAGATTGCATGGGAATAATGGTGTTTAAGTTGGTCAAACATGATAGTATGTTCCTTTCTATGAATGATCTTCGTAAACATGATACAACATTAAGTCATGAACACACGATTCTAAAAATGTCTTATCTTCTGTAGTGATACTGGAAGGGTGTATCCATGTTATCTCACCATTTTTAAAGTATTTGCCCTTATATTTATTTTTTTTATAGAAGAATGTAAATTCCCATTCTTGATTAATCATGTTATTTTTAATTTCTTTTAGTTGGAAATGGGTGATCACTCGACATTCCTCCAATTAATTATGTAAGCTTAGGGAGTTGCATCATGATAATAATAGTACCATGAAGAATGGCTCGTTGGAAGATGAATGGAACGTGGAGTTTTGAATTACTGAGTTAGGGAATGGGAAATATAAGGATAGGTAAAGAGAGGGATAGACATGACTAATGATTTATTACTTATTGGGGTTCTTATTATCATAGGAGCAATCATTGGTGGTGGAACGAACATTATTGCGATTCGTATGTTATTTCGTCCTTATGAGGCCAAATACATTGGATCATTTAAACTTCCATTCACACCTGGGTTAATACCCAAAAGAAGATCAGAAATAGCAATTAGCCTTGGGAAAACAGTCGAGGACCATTTAGTTACCCCTGAAGGCATCCAGGAAAAATTAAAGGACGGTCTTTTATTAAAGGAAGCAGAGGACCGACTCTCTTTGGCTGTAAAAGAATTACTAAAAGAAGAATTAACTCTTGATGAATGGTTGGAGTTGCATTTAGATAAAAAGGATCAACTGAAAAACATTCGTCAATCGATTGAATTAGGACTTGAAACTAAGCTACTGGGATGGATAGAGGAATATAAAAATATCCCACTAAAAGAATCAGTTCCTAAACTATGGCATGAAAAAATTAATGCAACGATTCCCTCAATCTCAGCCAGTATTCTTAAGAAGACAGAAGAATATTTACACACCGATGAAGGAAGAGTTCAAATGGAAGAAATGGTTTCCCGTTTTTTTAATTCCCGAGGTGGCATTTCAAATATGCTTGGAAAAATGGCAAATCGATTTTCGCTATCGAGTGCCTTAACTAATGAATTGGTTCGTTTCTTAAACGAAAAGCATACGGAACAGCTTCTTACCAACTTGCTGCAAAAGGAGTGGGAGCAAGTTATTTCTAATTCTCCTTCCAACTATATAAGTGATGAGAATGTATCTACTAGAGTGCAGTCTCTCTCGAAAGCTGTAGTTGATCAGTTGCCTTTAGTTGGTGAGTGGGATAAGCCATTGGAAGTTTGGAGCCATCAATATGAAAAAATACTTCAAAAGACGGTAGTTCCTTATATGATGACTTCTGCTGCCACTATACTATCAAGATATATCAAATCCATTATAAAAAGAATTGGAATCAGGGAAATTGTAACGACGGAAGTAAATGGCTTCCCATTACAAAAGTTAGAGGAAATGCTTCTCGATATAGCAAAGAGGGAATTGAAATTAATTGCAGTTTTAGGTGCATTAATTGGAGCTTTAGTTGGGTTGGTTCAAGGAATAGTTATCGTTTTTTTCGTTTAATTTGATGCCAACGGATGAATTCGTTATTTATTCATGTTATAGTCTAATATGATTCTACATATGTGCGCTTAGGAAAATGAGATTTTGATTAGCTCGTGCATATAAAAACCTAAGGAGGAAATACACATGGCAAATCCATATGACAAAGCAAACGAACTAGCGAAAGAATTAAAAGAAAGCAGTGAGTTTACGCAACTACGAGAGCTTCATAACGAAGTTAACAAAGACGAAGTGGCTAAGCGTATGTTGGATAACTTCCGTCAAGTTCAAATGGAACTTCAACAAAAACAAATGCAAGGTGAGCAAATTACGGAAGATGAAATTCAAAATGCTCAGAAACAATTTGAGGTAGTGCAACAACATGAGATTATCTCGAAGTTGATGCAAGAAGAGCAAAAAATGAGCCAGCTCGTCAGTGAATTAAACAAAATTATTACAGAACCTTTAGAGGAACTGTATGGTGTTGATCCGCAAGAAGGACAACAGTAATAGTCATGAGGAAGACCTAAAGCAGGTGATGCTTTAGGTCTTTTTTTTAGTGTTAGAATATTTTGTCCTATTTTAACAGGTGTTTTTTAAATTCTTATTTCTTTGTTGTATGGTTTCGGATAGGTGTGTCCGAATCCGCTTTAGGTGGGGGGACGCTTCAAGGCTTGGTTCGTTCATGATGACACTCAGGTACTTTTAGTGTCAGGTTGATTTAATGACACTAGGAGCCCACCTCTCCTATGAGTGTAATTATGTAATGTCTTTAGTTACACTCAAACCCGCATAGACCCGGCAAGTGGAGCTTTCTCGATTTTTAGTGACATTCGAGGTCGGTCTACTATGCCCAGTTCACAAATACTTTCTCTAAGATCATTGAATTCAAGGAATCCGATTTCCAGGGAAAAATCTTATTTGATATTGGTTCCCTTGCTCAAGGAGGCTCGCGGATTATTCCTCCAAACAACCTTCAATGATAACAAAAGCAACAAAAGAGAAAAAGACACCAAGTTTTTTAAAGATTGCAATGCAGTTTACCTAATTTGTGTTATTTGAAAAAATTAGACAGACACTATTATATAGAAGATCCTTTTGTTCTATATCCTTGTCCTCGCTCATATATAGTATCAATCACGGGTACAAAGGGGAGGAACAACTATGGCATTTCGCTTATTAGCGTTAGACATCGATGGAACCCTTTTAAAATCGAATCATCGATTAACGAAGGATACAAAAGAAGCGATGGATTATGTAAAAAGTAAAGGTGTTTACATTACACTAGCAACAGGTAGGTCTTTTTTCTCGGCAAAAAAAGTAGCAAAATCATTAAAGTTAGAAGACCCATTTTTAATTACTCACCATGGGGCTTTTATGGCTAACGATGTTACAGAACCAATTTTTGAACGAAGAATTTCAGCAGAACAAGTGTATCAGATGGTGGACATCTTAGAGAATTATCATTGTCAATTAAAGGTATTTCATGAAAAGTATGCGATCTCGAATAAAACAAGAGTAAAGCAACCACTCATGGCTAAAGTAGGAATGCAAATGACAGACTCTCTATTCTACCCGATTCATTATATGGAGTCTCCGAGTAACAGACTTATCGACCACCCTATTAGTGCACTTAATATTCAGGCGAGATTTTGGAATGAAAAAGAGCAATTTGACGCATTTGAAGAGTTACAGGATACGGTTACAGGAGTAAAGATTACTTATACCGGAGATGGTGAACTTAACATTACAAATGAATTAGCATCAAAAGAGAATGCTTTGTTGAATTTAGGGAAACGACTTGGAATTAGACCGAATGAAATGGTTGCAGTGAGCTCAGATCATCGAGATATTGGGATGATATCTCAAGCCGGTTTAGGAGTAGCGATGGGTCATGCTGATAGTAACTTGAAAGAAACAGCGGAATGGGTCACGCGTTCCAACGATCAAGATGGTGTTTCTTACATGGTAAAAGAAGTATTTCGAAAACAACATAAATTGGAATATAACTAACTTACTAACTCAAGGAGTTGGAGATAGTTAGCAAGATCAAAATAAAAAGCCCCAAATGGTTGACCATTGTAACGAGGATCGCTAAACTTATAGAAGCATATTTATGGAGGAGAGCTTCTTACAATGGATGAACTGAAAACACAGGAAAAAGCTAATCAGGCAATTAAAGACCACAATGATGCAAGTGGCAATCTTTTTCTCTATTCTTTATTCGATTTCTCGTTTGATTACGATGAAAAAAAAGAACAGCTTAGTCTTCACACTCCTATTTCTGAATTGATGTATAATCCGGTTAAGTTTATTCACGGAGGTATCATTAGTTATATAGCTGATACGGCAATGGGACATCTATGTGCTGCGTTTACTGATAGACCAAGTGTTTCTTTGGAGTTGAAAACACAGTTTTTTCGAACTGCAACATCTGGCTCATTGACAGCATTAGCCTATTTCCTAAAAAAAGGGAGTAATGTCCAATTTGTAGAATGTACGATTCATGATGATAAAGATCGCCTATTAAGCAAAGTAACTGGTACGTTTTACTCAATAGAAGTATAAGCAAAAAAGTACCGACCCCCGAAAGTTAGAGTAGAAACTCTAACTTTCGGGGGTGTTTTTTATGGCCAAATATAGTGAAGAATTAGTAAGCTATGAAGAATTAAAAAGATGGATAGAAGAATATATCGACTGGTATAACAATGAACGAGCAAAAATAAAATTGGCCGGATTGAGTCCAGTCGAATACCGAACTCAATCCAGCCAATTAGCTGCATAAAAAAACTCTAACTTTTGGGGGGGGGGGAACCACCAAGGTGGTCTTTTTTTCTTGAGAGATAAGAAAATATATAAATTGACAACTCTCTTTATGCCACACGTATCAAGGGAAACCCAGCCCGAGCAGCAAATACACGCATTACAGAGGAACTACTCGGGGTGGCGAAAGCTCAAACTGTATTCAATAAAAGACGCTGCGCGTTTTTCTTATGGATGAAAATGAACTAGTCCTCCTGATGATTTTACGATTCTACTAGAATGATTCAGAAGTTCTTTTTCTTCAAGTTTTTTCATTCCTATTTCTTTTGCTTCATTATCGCTTGTTGCCTCTAAAGTTTCGTTTACTAGGTGTTCTCCAGCCTTACCAAATGCAGTTAAATAGTATTTAGACATCAAACTCCCACCCTTCAATAAAATCATATAATACTTATCCCTTTTTTAACAGATAAGAAAGTATAAGTTGACAGTTATCTTTACGCCACGCGTGTCAAGGGACCCACCTCCTTTCGAGTAGCACCTACACGCAGTACGTAGGTGCTACTCGGGGGGGAGCGAAAGAACACGTTGTATTTAATAAAATACGCTACGCGTTTTTCTTAGTCACAATTTGGGCTCCGGGTGAATAAACTGGGCAAAGAAGGAGGAGATTGAATGAGTACCCATAAAGATATGAGACAGCATTGTGAAGAACATATGCATCGTTATGTGCAGGTAACGACGAATGACAACCGATCATTTGATGGTATCGTTGAATCCGTAGATGAAGAAAATTTATATTTGGCAGTTCCAAATGGTGGAGGAGAAATAGCGGGAGGACCTCATGATTCAGCTGGTCAAGGCTTCGGTTATGGTTATTTTGGCCAGGGAGATGAGAGACAGTATTTCCCTGGGTATGGAGGTTATGGATATCCATATTATACACCGTATCCACAACCATATTATCCTTACTACAGACCACGAAGGTTTCAACGACTAATACTGCCTTTAGCTGCTTTAACAGCACTTTCTGTATTACCGTACTACTGGTAATCGTTAGAATGTTTTTTCTAGAGATTTTGCTTTTATTAACAAGGGCCTCGAATCTGATCTAGGTGGCTGCTTTCCACAGGCAACACTTCAGCCACCCCGGACAGAGGCTTTATATGGGGCTTTTTCAGATGGCGTTTTTCTACACTGTGTATGGGACGAAGTTTCTTTCGCTTATATACCACCCCTTTTAGAGGGATCAAGAAAGTGTATATTACTTTTTTGATCCCTCTTAATGATTTTAATACGAACATTTATTCTTATTATGATATAATTTTAGATAGAAAGGAGGAATATACATGGTTCGATTTATACATAGTGCGGATTTGCATTTAGGACGGTCGTTGAAAGCTTCATCTAATATGACGGATCCATTTATATATATGGCTTCACAAGCCACATACCATTCATTTGAGAAGCTTGTAACAGTTGCTATCAGTAAAAAGGTGGATTTTTTTCTAGTAAGCGGAGATATTTACGATGAGGAACAGCGATCAATAAAAGGTCAGTGGTTTTTCCGAAAACAAGCACTTCGACTTCAAAAAGAAAGTATTCCATTGTATATAATTCATGGTAATCATGATCCACTAGTATATAAGGATAACCTTATAAGCATGCCGGAGAATGTTCATATTTTTTCATCAAAGGTATCAAGTATGTTTTTGAAAACGGAAGCAAAGGAAGAAGTGTATATTTATGGCTTCAGTTATCCTCAGGTCGCTTACATGGAAAACCCTGTTCCCCTATATCAAAAAGAACGTAATAACGAGGCGTATCACATCGGTATGCTTCATGGTCAGGAAAGTGGACAGCTTGGACACGATCCATATGCCCCATTTACCGTCAGTAGTTTACTGGAGAAAGAATTTGATTATTGGGCATTAGGCCATGTTCACAAACGAGAGGTACTGACTGATAATCCACCTGTCGTTTATCCTGGGAATGTCCAAGGTTGCCATCGAAAGGAATCAGGTCCAAAGGGTGCCTATCTCGTAGAAATAACTAAAAAAGAGACTTCTCTTTCATTTATTGAAACTGCCCCAATTGCCTGGATGGAAATCCGTGTGTCTATTAATGGACTGCTTACGGTTGATGAACTGATTGATGAGGTTGGTGAGAGAATTCAGGCTCTTGAGGATACTAGAGCGTATATACTTTCTCTCGTAATTGATGGAAAAGGAAAACTCCATAAGCTATTAGGGAACTCAGAAAAAAGGAAAGAGTTATTCGAGCTTTTGATAGAAGAGTATTCTACTAATGATATGTCAATTGAAAAGTTACTCATTCAAACAAAATCAATTATCGACAAAGAAAGATGGCGCAATCAGGAACATCTTATTGGAGATATTATTCGAACGAATGAGGCTTTAACAGCAGATAACAGCGAAGTCAAGGAGCGGTTAGCAACTCTTTATGATCATCGGCATATACGCAATTATTTAGAACATCTATCCGATAAAGAGCAGCAGAAATTAGCAGAGGAAGCAGAGAATATCCTGTTAACGACATTAATAGGGGAGGAAGAAGCTCTGTGAAAATATTAAAGATATATATTTATGGATACGGGAAATTGGTAGACCAAGAGTGGAACTTGGAAGATGAAATGTTTTCGTTGTTTTATGGTGAAAATGAATCAGGAAAATCAACACTGATGGCCTTACTATTTGCTGTTTTCTTTGGGTTTCCTTCTAAAAAGGAGAATCAGTATATCCCCAGAAATTCAAATAATTATGGGGGATCTATTCTTATAAGAGATCTCGACCAAAGGGAAATATTCATCGAAAGAACTTCAGGAAAGTATCAAAAAGGAATCGTTCATATACAGTTTCCAGATGGCAGCACGGGAAGTGAACATGAACTGAATCAACTGTTAAAAGGTTTGGACTCCAATACATTTAAAGGAATTTTTCATTTTGGGTTAGATGGTCTTCAAGGGATAAATGAACTAGACCCGCAGCATTTAAATCAATACTTATATGATGCTAGTATGACGGGGGCTTCAGAATTAGCTAAATTGGAAAAACAACTTGAGCTTGAAAAAAATCGTTTATTTAAAAAAAGAGGGGTTAAACCTGAAATTAATGCTCTCACACAAGAGTTAAGCGAATTAGAAAAGAAAATAATCAAATGGGAAGAACGATTGGATCAATATGAATGTTTACAACAATCCATTCAAGTAAAAGAAGCAGCATTACTTGAACAAAAAGAAGAAAAAAAGAGAATTCAGGAGCAGTTACGTTGGTTGGACAAACGTATAACACTAAACCCGATTATAAGTGAATGGCATGCATACAGACAGGAAGGGAAAGACGAGGAAAATCTAGGTTTCCCTGTAGATGGGGTAAGGCGTCTTGAAGGACTAAATGAGAAAATACAAGAAGCTGACGTGAGGCTGTCAGTAGAGAAAGACCGATTAGCTGAATTAACAGATAAAAAGGAAATCTCATCGAAGGAATTATGTAACGATAAGAGTATTCGTGAAATGAAAGACCTGGAAAAACATCATATGTTTTATTCCAATTTGCTTGAGGATGCAAAATCACTTTCAGTGCTAAAAGAGGAGCTGTATTGTTATCAGAGAGCAATTGAAGAAGAATGGCCGACCATAGATAAACAGACTTTTGAAAAGGCTCAATACGATCCATATATGTTAGAACAATACGATGACATGAAAGAAAAATGGAGTCGCTTAAGGACAACAGAAGATAGACTGATTGATGAAGAGAAAAAGAAAAAACAAGAATTAAATATTACCGAACAACAATGGCAAATGGAAAGTGATAGTCTTTTATCAGATGAAATGCTTGAAAGATATAAGAAGCTCGAAAATAACGAAGATCAAAATTTTCAGGAAAAAGAGAAGGAACTTAAAAGTGAACAATTAAAATGGATAAAGGAAGAATGTAAAAGAAAGGAAGCCATAGGGAAAAGAAATAAAAAACTGTTTACAACCGGCGCTATTTTAACAATGTTAGCAGCGATAGCTACAACCATAAATGGGGAGTACATATTGTCTGTTTTCTTTTTTGTTGCAACAATACCGCTTGTTTTTGGGTTACGAAAGCCCCTGATAGATCGTTCTTTATTGGAACAAGTTGCACATCTTGAAAATGAGATCGAAATAATACAAGAGCAAGAAAGAACGACCTCAATAAATAATAGTTTAACCATAGATGTTTCACGACAATTAAATGAACATCATGAAAATCTTCGTAAAGTTAATGATTTGGGTACAAAAATGTTATTTATTAAGAAGCAATTAGAAGATTGGACACAAAATTGGATGGATTTGCAAGACGAGTGGAGGAATCTTGAAAGAGATATAAAGGAATGGAGTGAGGCGGCAAAACTCCCGGAAGGAAATGACATTTTATTTTACGGTAAGTTTCTCAATTCACTGAAGATATGGAATCAAAAAGCGAGAGAGATTGCAGATATAAGGAAAAAAGAACAGGGAATTTTAAATCAGATTAGCAAGTTCGAAGAGAGAGTAATGGAAATAGCAAAGACATTTTCCTTGTCGGAAAAAGCTTCGATGCCGTCCTTGTACAGAGAGATTTTAGTGATACTTGAGAATCAACAACAATGGAAAGAAACTAGTTTACGTGAAGAAGAAAAACTAGTGTCACTAAACGATGTAATAAGTGAATTAGAAAAAGAAAAACATCTATATGTTGCAAAAGTAGATAGCTTACTATATCAAGCTCATGTTGATACTGAAGAAGCTTTTCGGGAAAAAGGTATGAAAGCTGAGCTATACAATATAAACAAATCAAAAGAGAAAGAACTCTGGGTTCAAATAGTTACCATAGTACCTGATGAGTCTAAAAGAGTACTTTTAATAGAGGATATTATTCACCGTGACAGAGATGATAATGAAGAACAAAAAGTTTTGAGTGAAGACGTAACACGTATTGATCAGGAAACGAATCAATTGCATGCTGATTTGTCTTACCAGATAAACGAGTTAAAATATCTTGAAGAAGATGGAACATATGAGGAACAAAAACAAAAATACACGATGATCAAACAAAAGTTAAATGACTATGCGAAGGAATGGGTCGTATTAGAGACCGGCGCAATGATGATTGAAAAAGTAAAAGATATTTATGAAAAAGAGCGACAACCTAAAGTGTTAAAAAAGGCACAAGACTTTTTTAGCAGACTAACGTCAGAAGAATATACTTATTTATTTGCTCCTATAGGTGAAAAACGATTTGTAGTTGAAAGAAATGACGGTCAGCGATTTGAACCGACACAACTTAGCAGAGGGACCTGTGAAATGCTTTATTTATCTATTCGATTAGGACTTGCTCTTGAAGATAGTTCAAGAGAGCAATTCCCGCTGTTTTTAGATGAAACATTTGTTAATATGGATAAACAACGAAGGATAAACGTCTGGAGTTTATTAGAAGAAATTTCAATAGAACGTCAAATTTTTTATTTTTCTTGTCATGAACATATATTAAACGAAATAAATGATTATAAAGCTCCTGGTTTTTTACAGGCATTCAATTAAGTTTATATTGAGTCTTGTTTGCGCAGTACTTGAATGTAAGCCCTTTTAATAAAAGGAATCTTTTGGTAAAGTTAGCTGAATACCCTATAAAGCGGATAGGACGAAGTTGGAGGTTATCCTATTGAAGGATAAAACGGAACAATGCAAATTATTTGAGAATATTAAAGATGAATTTGTTCAAAGTATTGCAAAAAACATGTCACTGTATGGAATTACACCGTCAGTAGGCAGAGTTTACGGCAGTTTATATTTCGCTGAAGAACCGATGACGCTGGACGATTTAAGGGAAGCTGTAGGCATGAGTAAAACAAGTATGAGTACTGGAGTTCGCTCCCTAGCTGATATGCAAATGGTACAACCTGTTTTCAGAAGAGGCGTAAGGAAAGATTTATACAGTACGGAGCCTGATTGGCATAAATCATTTATGACACTTTTTACACAAAAGTGGAAAAAGGCGACGGAAACAAATGTTGAAGAAGCCGAGGATACGATCGAAAAACTACAACAATTATTATCCAATACGACAAATCATGATCTTAGGACTGAAATTCAACAAGCGGTTTTTAAAATAGAAGCTGCGGAAGAATATTACGATTGGTTACTTCGATTTGTGGATGTCATGGAATCAGGTGAAATTTATAATTTAGTACCGAAAAAAAAGAAGTAGAAATAGGGTGACCCAAAGGTTTGGATCATTCTTACAAGACATTCTTTTTTTACTAGGAACTATTGATGCTCCTGCATGCAGACCTATGTGCACATAGCTCCTTACAAAGAACTTTCATTTACATTTTTCTCTTAATTCTATGTAAAAATGTCGAAGTATTTCATTTTTAGTCTATTTTGTATTAAAATAAGAAGAAAGACTAACGTAAAAAATGAAGGATGATGGCTATGAATGAGTTTTCAGTTTATTTAGTAGAGGATGAGCAAAATTTAGGGGAAGTCATCAAAGCATATATGGAAAAAGAAGGTTGGTCTGTAAAGCACTTCACCGATGGTAAGGAAGCTCACACTTATGTACAAGAACATGAGCCGCCACATATATGGGTTTTAGATATTATGTTGCCTGGTATGGATGGTTATCAATTATTGAAAGCTATAAAAAGCGAGGCAGATACTCCGGTTATCTTTATATCCGCCCGAGATAAAGATTTAGATAGAGTTCTAGGGTTAGAATTGGGAAGTGATGACTATTTGGCAAAACCATTTTTACCGGAGGAACTAATTATCCGTGCCAAAAAATTACTTCATCGCGTGTATCCACCTGAAGTTAGGGAAGAGGATGCTCTTGAAATAAACGGATATACGATTGATCCTAAATCTCGAACAGTTCATGATGGACAAGATCCGATAGAACTTACTACAAAGGAAATGGACCTTGTAATACTCCTAACGTCCAATTTAGGGAATGCATTGTCCCGTGAATCTATCATCGAGTACGTATGGGGATCAGATTACTTCGGTTCTGAACGTGCAGTAGATGATGTAGTTAGAAGAGTACGAAAAAAACTTTCAAGAATTCATGTAGAAACTTTATATGGCTATGGGTATAGGGTTCTATCCTCATGATTCGGTTAAATTTAACTCAACGAATTTGGTTCTCGTTCATTTCTATTCTTTTGTTAGTAGCTCTGTTAATAGGAATCATATATCCAATCTCTTTGAAGAGCGCACTGACAGAAGAGACATATAGAATTATTGAGCAAGAACAAACTCGTTCTGCGAACCCACAGGGTGAGCATTTAGTTCCTCCGCAATCAGAGATTGATTTTATTGAAAGAAGAGATGCGGAAAGGTCTGTAGGGCATTTGTCTCTGATGAATGAATTTGGAACGTATGTGGGAGACCCAGTTCCTAGTGAAGTTTTAAGAGAAATGGGAGAACGGGCTCAAAATCAAATGACTCGTCGGGGACGGTATGAACTTACTTATAATGGCGCAACTCTTTTCTATGTAGTATTTAAAGTTTACACAACTGAGGGGGAAGCATATTATATTTCTCACATGTGGGATACATACCGTGACCAGATGGTTAGCCGACTATGGGGAAGATTAAGTTACATTATGCTTTTTGCTAGTTTAATGAGCCTCGTACCTGCATTTTGGCTTAAATACTATTTGAAACAACCGCTAACAAGTTTAGGTGCTCATTTCGAACAAATTGCTGAACGGAATTGGAAGGAGCCTTTTCATTGGGAAGGTGATGAAGATTTCGAAAAATTATCTAATCAATTTGAAAAAATGAGACAAAATCTTATCAAATATGATGCTGTTCAAAAAACATTTATTCAGCATGCATCTCATGAACTAAAAACACCTATTATGGTAATTAAAAGCTATGCAAAGTCTGTCAAAGATGGAATTCTTCCACGCGACGATATTGAACATACGATGGATGTGATCATCGAAGAGTCGAATCGCATGGAAAAAAGGGTTAAAGATATGCTCTATTATACTAAGTTAGATTCATTAAATGGAGCTCCAGTGGAAAATGATTACTTTCCATTTGGTTCTATCGCTTATCTGGTAGAAGAAAGATTTCGTTTAGCAAGAGAGGAAGTAGCTATTTCCGTAGAAGGTGGGGCTGTAAAGCTAAAAGGTGATAAAGAGCTTTTAACTGTACTATTGGAAAACTTAGTTGAAAATGCTCTTCGCTATGCGGTTGATGCTATTAAGATTTCCGCGAAGGAAGTGAAAAACGGGGACATTCATATTCAAGTATGGAATAATGGTGAAAATATACCCGTTACTGAACTTGAACATATTTTCACTCCATTTCGGAAAGGAAACAAAGGTCAATTTGGTCTTGGTTTAGCAATTGTTAAAAGAATATGCGAACTGCATAATGGATATCCGAAGGTTGAAAATAAGGAAGATGGCGTATTATTTACAACGGTGTTTCCTCGACACGAACAATCTTCTAAACCCACATAAATCTATTCCTTCGTGACTGAAGGGATAGGTTTTTTAGTTTTCGTCGAACAAAGAGGCTCGAATCCGCTCTAGGCGGATGCTTTCGTAATAGCACTAACAGTGGCTAGAATTTACCCTTGGATATACAATGACACAATACCTGAATATCGAACGTATGTCAGTACCTTTTGATGTGATATAATTGAAGAAATAAAGATTATTTGGAGGCGAGGAGCAGAAATGAGAAAAGGAATACACCACCATAAAGTCGGAGAATCGGTAGATGCTTACTTGTTAATAAAGACTGGAAAGAAAGGAATAGCCAGTAACGGAAAACCTTTTTTAAATCTTCAGTTGACAGATAAAACAGGCGAGTTAGAAGCAAAATTATGGGGAATCTCCAGTGAAGATGAAGCTACTTTTGTAAGTGGTTCAATCGTACATATACAAGGAGAAGTTCAGGATTTTCGAGGAATGAGACAACTTAAAATAAAAACAATCCGACCAACAACGGGCATGGATCAAGTAAAACCTGATGATTTCCTTCCATCGGCACCACGAAACAAAGACGAAATGCTAGAAGAAGTCACACAGTATATATTTGATATGAAAAATGCAAAAATACAACGCTTAACAAGACATTTATTTAAAAAACATCAGAAAGAATTTGCTGTGTCCCCAGCGGCTACGAAAAACCATCATGAATTTGTTTCTGGTCTCTTGTATCACGTAGTATCGATGTTGCAGCTATCGAAAAACATTGCATCGCTTTACCCAACCTTAGATACAGATTTACTTTATGCAGGCGTGATCCTTCATGATATGGCGAAGGTGAGAGAGCTATCTGGTCCTATGGGAACCCAGTATACGACTCCGGGAAAACTTATTGGTCATATTTCTATGATGGTCACTGAAATTGATGAAGCCGCAAAGGAACTAGCGATTGAAGGGGAAGAAGTATTAGTTTTACAACATATGGTTTTATCTCATCACTCTAAAGGGGAATGGGGAAGTCCTAAGCCGCCACTTATCCGTGAGGCGGAGATGTTGCATATGATTGATAATATAGATGCAAAGATGAACATGATGGATCGCGTATTGGACCGTGTCATCCCTGGGGAATTCTCAGAACGTGCTTTTGCCTTGGAAAACCGCTCCTTCTACAAACCAACCTTTCATGAACCTCCTATAGATTTATAAAAAAGTAAGGTGTCCAATTATTTATTGGACACCTTTTAATAATTATGACTTAGTTATCTCTTTAACAGGACTTAACTCAAGTACGTGATTACTGGCAAGAATATCATCTATCACTTCTGATCTAAAAAGGTCATAACAGCTTGAGTGTAACCATTCTTTCCACGTCAATGTACGGCAATCCTGCCAAACTTGTTCCCAATGAGCTAATAAAAAAGATTCTACACGATCATGGACAATAGGAAAATATACAAGAGATGATTTTGTCTCTATTTCTTCGATTTTATTCATTACTGTTCGAACAAGATATTCTTGAAATTCACCCTATTCCATATTAGAAAGTTTTTTCTGGTGCATGCTAAATCCCCCATTACGTGTTTAATATTTAACTAACATATTCCCATCCTAGATAACTCCCAAACATTTAGATAATATGTATGAAGAAAACTAGGAGCCATCTGGAAAATATTGAAAAAGGGCACTGGAAAAGTAAAAAGTGACCTTTTTCCAGTGCCCTTATCAAAGTTATTACTCCTTGAATGGCCAGCAGTTATTATTCTCTTTTTGAATACATAGCCTAGCGCTTACTAATTTAGCATACGTAAGCAGAACCTACGATGATCAATAAAATAAATAATACAACAATTAATGTAAACCCGCTTGTGGAAGGAACAGGTGCAACGCTACTCATGATTACTTCATCCTTTCTCATTATTAATTGGGAAGGAGTGAGTCCCTTACTTACTCTATATGTACAGTAACCTAAAAATGCTCTAGGCGGATCTGAATTTTTTGGGTGTAAGAAATGTATATGACCGTTATCAAGCTAGTTACGTGCTCTTGTAAGGACTTAAAAGATATGTCTGTAGCTATGAGGCTTTTAAGCGCGTTAACTGCGAAAAGCATTCCCCAAGAGCAAATTCAAGTACAGTCTTGTTCACATTAAAACAAGCGTGAATATAAAAAGATGTATATCTGAAAAAATAAGACATACACCTAATTTTTATGAGATCACAGCTACGATAAAATTATTGCTCAAAAAGATCTTCAAATTGCTCATCAAATACTTCTATGTCCACAGTCTCTAACAACTCTTGTTGCTTCTCATTCATTCTGTGAAGCTTGCGATCATTATAAGCGGAACGCAGTTGTTCTTTGACTTCTTCAAAGTCATCCTCAAATGGTGTCCTGTTAAGTACTTCAATTATATGAAAGCCGAACTGACTTTGCACAGGTTCACTAACTTCGTTGACATCTAAATAAAAAGCTGTACCCTCAAAAGGAGGTGACATTGTACCTCTTCTGAAACTACCTATATGTCCACCATCTTCACGGGATGCAGGGTCTATAGAATATTCTTGAGCAAGTTCACCAAAATCCACCCCATCAGCCAATTTGAGGTGTACCTCCTCAGCTTTCTCAAGGTCTTCGACTAAAATATGACGTGCCTCTACTTCTTCGCCCCGCTCATACTCCTTCAGAAGTTCAACATCATTTACCTCACCGATATCTCCAATGTGATGTTGCATGACTAGATGGTTAATAACCCGTTTGTTTAAATCATCTTCACCAGAAATTCCTTGCATTTTCATCATCTCGAAAAATTGTTCATCGTTTGTTGCACCTATGTTATCTTTTAAGAAGTTAATTTCTTCCTCTATTTCAGTGTCTCCAATTTCCAGACGTTTTGCTTCAGATTCTATAATTTTATCTAAAACCATGGATTGAAGGACATTTTCACCGTGTTGATCTCTTAAAGCACGATTAAATTCTTTTTCCGATATATCACCAGATGAAGTTGCGACGATTAATTCTTCAGTATTTTCTTCAGATTCCAAGGAATTAGACTCATTGGAACAAGCAGAGAGCATAGTTATGCTAGAAATTATTGATGTAAGGATATATTTTTTCACTTTTTCAACTCCTGAATATTTCTAATTTAAAATGTAAAAATTCTGAGTTATATCAAGTATAAATATAGCATATCGAGTATTGATATGGTATCTCATTTTCCCTCGGATAAATATTTACTAATTAAGATTTTTCGAAAAACCGTGACAAACGTCCATACACAAATGATTCGCTTTAATAAGATGTATGGAAAGTTAAAACAAGGAGGAATGAACATGTCACATTCATATCAATCTGGATTTGCTCTGTTAGTTGTATTGTTTATCTTATTAGTGATTATTGGAGCATCGTGGGCGTATTAAGATATCGTAAGAGTATAATTAATTTGGTGAAGGTATGATGCACCTGTATAATCATAGTGATTACGCTTCTCTATTTATGCTATTTATTCTACAGGAACAGTTCGTATAAAATAACTATTTCCTTACTACTGGATGCGATTGTAGAATTAACACTTAAGATAACCGAAAAAAAACCAAGCAAAGATGCTTTGCTTGGTTTTTCTCTGGTAAAGTTAAGTTAAAAAGATCCTAAAGAAAGAAGAAGTAATTAATATGGTAATGAGTACATTAATCGTTCGAAATACTTTTCCTTGTTTTTCCTCGGGTATTTCTTTTTGTATACATAACGAGTTTGTCATTGAATTAATCATAAACAAATAAAGCGTTGCAAAAAGAAAGAAAGGTAAATACATCATCTAGTAACCCCCAGTAAAGATAGACTCCTATTCTACTTTATCAAACCGTTCCCTAAAATCCTAGTTATTTGTCTGATGAAAAGGGGAACATAATGTAGATAAGAACTCATCCTGAATTCATGTCTATATTGTATCAAACTTTTCGGTAGACGGGAAATGAACAGGTAGAAAGCTTGGAATAATAAGTGTACAAAATAAAAATAAAGGAGGAACTAATGACAACGAATCAAAGATCAAACCCTTGGAAAATAGCATTTATTAGCCTGATAATAATATTAGTTTCAGCTTTAACACTAGGTATTATTTGGATAAATCAAACTTTTAATTCGGCAACAAATGAATCATTTATTCCCCCAGTGGTTAAAAGCTCTTCAGGTCCTCAATTTACCATTTCTACAACGAAAGAGGATGCGAATTATTGGTTGCAACAAGAATTGATGGAAGAAGAAGGAGATTACGAAATAGTCATTGAAGACAAAATTCGGATGGAGACGAATTTCAAAGCCTTTGGCGTGTACGTTCCGATTCAGATGGAACTTGCACCTAGAGTTACAGAAGAAGGGAATCTAGAGCTTATAGAGGATTCGTTCCAAGTAGGAGGATTTCATTTACCGTCTGAACAAGTTTTTCAATTAATTGATTCTAACGTTGATCTTCCTTCTTGGATTCAGGTGGTTCCTGGGGAGCAGAGGTTTCACGTAAATCTTCGAAATGGAGTATCAGAAGAAGTAGATATCAAAGTAATCTCTTTTGATTTGGATAGCGATGATATCAAGCTGGAAATAACACTTCTAGAAGAAGAGGGATAACACAAGTATTGCAATCCATTGACATCTAGAGCAAAAGAGCAAGTATACTATTTTTGAAAAGGAGATGGCTTTGTAAGCCATCCCTTTAAAGTTAGGCCTTATCCTTTAAAGGAGGACAGAGTATATAGAAACCATCGCGATGCTCTTCTATTAATGATTGTTTTGGTGCAGTACTGATATGTTTAAAGTTTAAGAAGTCATATACACAAATACCAATATTTAATGCAGACATCATTGCAATGTAATGCACGAATTGAGGAAAAAGAATGGCACTTACTGTTGATAGCAAAGTCAGAATAAAAGCTGGAGATCCTATCGAAAGAAGACTCATCTGCTTAGATAATGGTGCTTTCGCTGAATAAAAAAAATAAGGCCATTGATTTTTTCTGAATCCGAATGTTGCCTTTCTACCAATCAACCAAATAGGCAGACAATGCAAGAATAAATGTATGGGAAGTACAATTATTAATAAAACAATAAAGGAAATAGCACCAAGATCTACTAGGGGTGCTGTCGTTATAAATGTTCTAAAAATCATAAAGAAAATTAAAAAATAACCGAGCATAACAATGGAAGACAAGAACCATAATCGTGCTATTCCAAATTCACTTTCTACTGAGACTGTTTTTAAGCAGTTCATTTGTCCACCTCCTGCAACATTCAACAAAACTATCTTCACTTAAAAATTTAGATTACTATTTGCAATCAAGCACTATAGTAACTTACGATGAATTGCTAAATAAATCAAGGGTTTTTATAAAATAAATTCAAAATTACTTTCGACATAAATTGAGAGAAGCGATTTAAATACCCAAACAATTTGAAAAAAACAAAAAAAGAGTACGTCCATTCGATGATGGAGCACTCTTTTACATAACTATAAAAGTAAATAAAAGGACGGACCAAACAGTTAGAAAAATCATCTAGTCAATTCAATTACTGTGATGTAGCCTTTTTTGAATTGGGCGTTAACTTACCATTTTCTTCGTTGAAATCCTCGTCAAATTTAGTAAGAGACTTTTCAAATATAGTAATAAATTCAGGTCCGTAAATATGTTTAACGATACTCATTAACTCAGAAAATTCCGGGAACTTGCCATATAAATCTTTTATAGGCAATGAGCCACTATATACACCGTAAGTATGCGGGTTATATGATTCAAAAGTTTCCAGTAGTAACTCTTCACCTTTAGGAGTTAAATAAACATAAGTATTTCGTTTGTCAGTTTGGCGCTTGGAAAAAGATAGTAATCCTCGTTCTTCCAGTTTTTTTGAGAAGTTAAAGGCCGTAGATACATGCATGACACCAAATTTGGCAATATCCGATATAGAGGCGCCCTCTAGATTAAATACGAGCCATAAAATGTGGTGTTCGTTGATATTTAAATCAAAAGGTTTAATCCATGTTTGCCAATCTTTTTCAATAGATTTCCATAAAGCTTTGCTTAGTTGAGCAATCTTATGGCTAAACATGATTGATTGCTTCATAGACAATTGTTCTTCGTCCATGTTCTCCCTCCATTCAAATAAATACTTTATTTTTGTTATTTTCAAAAGATTCATTATTTTTTTAGGAAAATGATATTATCATCATAACATAATATTTGATTCTTTCTCAATATCATTTCTGTATTTTCAGAAAAATGCATTTATGATAGAAAAGACACGCCACACCCCAGTCATAAAATTATAATGACTGGAATAATGGGGTGCTTGAATGGAAGACCATCTCACGAGGAAAAATGAAAATGACCATTAATGGCAATAATGTAAAATAAAATTTCCATTTATTACAATTAATTTAGAATATCAATATTATAGAAAACTAGAAATTTGATAAAGTAAAAAGCAGAAATTCACTTATTTTCTTTAGCAGATTAGAAAGAATAAGTTGACAGCTATCTTTACGCCACACGTATCAAGGGAAAAACACCCTTGATACTTAAATTATGGTGGCGAAAGATCACGCTGTATTGAATAAAAGACGCTATGCGTTTTTCTTCATGAAAGTTTCCATAAAAGATTTTAGTTTTTCGACATGATTTAACGGTACAGCGTTATAAGTTGATACTCGGCAACCTCCAACAGAGCGGTGGCCATTTAAACCTATGAATCCAGTATTCTTTGCTTGTGTAAGGAATTCTTTCTCTAAATTCTCATTGGTTAACTTAAAGGTAATATTCATCTTGGATCTCGCTTCAGGTTCTGCATGTCCTGTGTAGAACCCACTGGACCCATCAATGACACTATAAATAAGATCTGCTTTTTGTTTCGCCAATCGTTGCATTTCCTCAACTCCACCAAGACCTTTGATCCAGTCTGTCACAAGGCTGGTTATGTAGATAGCAGCAGTTGGAGGCGTATTATATAACGAATCTTTACTAGCGTGTTGCTTATAAGACAGTGATGGTGGAAGTTTATCATTTGCTGATTCTAATAAACTCTTTTTCATTATTACAATCGTAACTCCAGACATTCCCGCATTTTTTTGGGCACCAGCGTAAATCATATCGACATCATTCCAGGGAATAGACCGGCTTAAAATATCACTTGACATGTCAATAATAACTGGCACGGCTGGTTCTTTAGGGAAAGAAGACCATTGCGTTCCGTAAATTGTGTTGTTAGAAGTAAGGTGAATATACGCTGTTTTTTCAGTTACTTTGGATAAATCCACTTCTGGAATATGTTTAAATTGATTACTTTCAGAAGTCGCGAGCGTTGTAACATTTCCCAAGGTTTGCGCCTCTTTGGCAGCTTTTTCAGACCAAGAGCCGGTTAAGACATACGCCGCTTCTTTGTTTTCAGGCAAGAAATTAAGAGCAACCATAGCAAACTGAAGACTTGCTCCCCCTTGTAGAAATAAAACTTCGTAGTCATCAGGTACAGAGAGCAGCTCTTTTAATTGATTGATTGCTTGATAATGAATTTTTTCGTAAAGAGGGCTTCTGTGACTCATTTCCATGACTGCCATTCCAGAGTTTTCATAGTTGAACATTTCTTCCTTAGCTTTCTTTAGAACAGGTGCTGGAATAGGGCTTGGACCAGGATTAAAATTATAAACTTCTGTCATTGTAAAACCTCCTAGAGTAATAAATATCACATTGTTAAAACATAGCTTGGATATGTTTTATATATTAACAAAAAACGACATGCCAATACTTTGACACGAGGTCTGAGTTACATTAAATTGGATTGGATTTCTTGAGAGATGTCCTTTAGTGCTTGCTCTGAATATTCACTGCTGTGATCATGCCAAACTGCTCCAAAACCATCACCTTTACCGTAGCGGGGAAGAAGGTGAATGTGGAAATGAAAAACGGATTGACCTGCTGCTTCACCATTATTGTTTAGCATGTTTAATCCGATTGGATCAAAAGATGCTTTTATGGCATTGGCAACTTTAGGTACAGCCCTAAATAAATTTGAGGCAGTTTCTTCCTTCAATTCGTAGACGTTTTTTTCATGGCTCTTTGGAATCACAAGAGTATGTCCTTTTGTTACTTGACTTAAATCTAAAAAGGCATATACTTCGTCGTCTTCGTACACTTTAGCTGAAGGAATTTCTCCAGCAACAATTTTACAAAAAATACAATCGTCACTTTTGTGCATGACATGTCACCTCTTTAACATTTTTTAGAATGTAATTATTAAAAGTAATTCCGTTCCGATCTTGCTTCTGGACTATTGTGAAAATTTCCTTTTTCATATCTTACCATAAATGAGTCATTTAATTTAATATTTTGTCAATCGTTAGTAACTTGGACTTTATTACCCTTTTTAGATATAGTAAAGATTGGATACTATGGATGTTAATCAAGGAGGTATGAAATGTGAATGATCTTTTGAAAGTAAGTCATATCACCGGTGGTTATCAAAACAGTAAGCCGGTTCTCCACGATGTTTCTTTTACTGTTAAACCTCATGAAATGGTAGGTCTAATTGGTTTAAATGGAGCTGGGAAAAGTACAACAATCAAACATATATTAGGATTGATGGAGCCTCATAAAGGAGAAGTCCGTTTATTAGGAAAAACAATGGCGGAAGATAAACTGAACTACCGTCAAAATTTTGCTTATATCCCGGAGACCCCTCTATTATATGAAGAAATGACACTGTGGGAGCATTTAGAACTGACCGCGATGGCGTATGGACTAACAAAGGACCAATTTGAATCCAGATCCCATAAGTTATTAAAAGAATTTAGAATGGTGAAAATGGCTAAGTGGTTTCCAAGTCATTTCTCAAAGGGGATGCGCCAAAAAGTAATGATCATGAGTGCTTTTTTGATACGGCCTTCCGTTTATATTGCGGATGAACCGTTTGTTGGTCTAGACCCTATTGGAATAAAGTCTTTTCTTGATCGTATGGTGGAACTTCGAGAAGAAGGTTGTGGTATTCTCATGTCCACTCATATATTAGCAACAGCGGAAAAATACTGTGACCGTTTTATTTTGCTTCATCAAGGAAAAATTATTCTAGAGGGTACACTTACTCAACTTCAGGAGCAGGCAAACATGCCAGGAGCTGATCTGGATGACATTTATGTAGAAGTAACGAAGGAAGATTTATATGATTAATGTACAGGACCTTTGGGGCAAACGTCGCAGTGACTATTGGACAATGGCAATACGCTACCTCCGTCTTATTGCTAATAGTGGCTTTTTATTTACGATTTACTTACTTTTTGTGTTCGGAAGTTATTATTACGGCCAGTTTTTGCAATGGCTTCCAGAAGCATTTCCAGCGGTATTATTTTTCACAGTTGTTTTTACTTGGTTAGAGACAAGGGGAAGAGTTCGAACGTTCATGAAGCAAGGCGACTTGTTTTTTCTTACCCCGGTGGAAGGAAGATTAGCACCTTATATTCGTTCTTCTATTTTCTACAGCTGGATCATGGAAACATTCTGGCTCGCACTGTCATTTTTAGTATTAGCACCTCTCTTTTTCGACCGAATTCAGGGGACAGGCAGTGTACTCTGGTTTAGTTTATTTCTGCTAAGTGCATTGAAAGCATATAACCTTCTTACGGGATTTGAAGAGCAACGCGTATTAGATAAGTATCATTATTTGATACACACACTCCTACGGGCAGGCCTGAACCTAGTGGCAGTATACGCTATTTTTTCTGTCCAACCTTTGTGGGTCATCGCTGTTGTTACAGGAGCACTCCTTCTATTCTACTTAGGCTATTACCGAAGATTAGCTCAACAGTTTAGCTTGAAATGGGAAAGACTTGTAGAGATTGAAAATCAAACAGTGATGACATTCTATCGTATAGCGAATAGCTTTACGGATGTTCCGAGTTTAAAATCTAAAGTGAGATTCAGAACCTGGTTAAATGCGGTCTATTCGCTTATTTCATTCGATAAGAAGCATGTGTATCATTATCTTTTTGCTCGGTCATTTTTCCGGTCAAATGATTACTTTGGGATTTACATCCGCCTTACACTTCTCGGAGCGTTATTTCTCTCCATCGTTGAGTTAGACTGGGGGAGGTGGCTGATAGCGATTCTATTCGCTTATATGACCACCTTGCAGCTGGAAACACTGAAAAATCATTATGATACTAGCCAAATGGTTGAGCTTTATCCTATTGACCCATCCATGAAAATTAAAGCTCATTCATACTGGATGAACGCATTAGGAGTTTTTCAGGTAATCGTCTTTGCTGTGATCGTTTTCTTCCCTTATGGATTTCTTGATGCAGTGATCGTTCTAGTACTTGCATTAGTTGCTTATCAATATCATATTCATGTAAGACTTCCTAAAAAGTATGAAACTTCTTCTATGTAATATCGTAAGTATAAGTAAGAGGAAGGAGCTGTACTAATGACGGAAGAGTTAAAAAAACTCGAACGGGAACTGGAACGGTGGGAATACAGGAGTTTACGCACGTTATCGATGCCCGAAAAAGTAAGCAAGCGATGGCAAAATAAAATCAATAACAAACTGCCGGATAAACTGCATCGTGTTGTTACAGAAGGTGTCAAACAAATGATTAGAGCGACGATAGCAAGCAGTGATTATTTATCTGGTCAGCCTATATTAACCGACATATCTTTAACAGAACGCGAGAAAGTACTTGATGAAAAAATTAAAACGTACAAAAGAACGGCAGCATTAGAAGGTGCGGGTACTGGTTTTGGTGGGATTTTTCTGGGAATAGCCGACTTTCCGTTACTTTTAAATATAAAAATGAAATTCCTTTTCGATACGGCAAAGATTTATGGACATGATGTAGAAAATATAAGTGAGCGTTTATTTTTACTTCATGTATTCCAGTTAGCTTTCTCGAAAGAACAACGAAGAGTCGAGGCTTTCGAGAAAGTAACCCATTGGCAAGAGACGAAAGAGTCATGGGTGAATCCAAATCCGAGCCTTGAAGAAATTGACTGGAAATCCTTTCAATTAGAATACAGAGACTTTATTGATTTGCCGAAAACGTTGCAGCTTATTCCGGGATTTGGGGCGATCGTTGGGGCGACAGCTAACTATCATTATTTAGACATGCTGGCTTACCACGCTAAAAACAGCTACAGGCATCGAGAAATTTATCAAACAAAAGTCTTACAGTAAGTATAAGCAAAACAGAAAAGATCCCTCTTGAATAACTTTCAAGAGGGATCTTTCGCCTTAACGAATGTTCTATGCATTTTCAAAAGTTTTTAATACTAGGTTTCCCAATAAGTTAGCCCCATGAAGCATTGAACGTTCATCAATATCGAAGTGCGGATGGTGATGAGGATACGTGGTTTCCCAACTTGGATTTTCAGCTCCGGTAAAAAAGAAAGCACCTTTTACATTTTGGAGGTAATAACTAAAATCTTCTCCTCCCATTTGAGGTCTGGAATGCACCACTTCTGTAATTTCCGGTGTTTGGCTCGCCACTTGCTGAACAATTTGTGCTTGTTCTTTATGATTGATAACGGCTGGATAACCATAAGAATAATCAAATTTGACAGTGGCACCATAGCTAGCAACTACACCTTGAATTACTTCGTTCATATCTTTTTGGATCTGTTGTTGAATGTCTTGGCTGAAGGTCCTTACAGTCCCCTCTAACCTTGCAGTATCGGCAATAACATTATAGGCGTTCACTGCATCAAATGCACCAATGCTAATGACCGCGGAATCCATTGGATCTACTCTTCTACTCACAATATGTTGCAACGACTGGACAATTTGCGAGCCAATTAGAATGGAATCTTTCGTGTGATGCGGCTGTGCACCGTGACCACCTTTACCTTGAACAGTTACCGTAAAATGATCTGCCGCAGCCATTATTGGGCCTTCTGTGTATTCAATTTGTCCTAAAGGAATCGTAGCCCATAAATGAGTGCCATAGATAACGTCTACTCCATCTAGGCAACCGTCTTCGATCATTGGTTTTGCCCCACCAGGAGCATGTTCTTCCGCAAATTGATGAATAAAAACCACGGTACCACTTAGTTCCTCTTTTATTTCATTAAGAACTTTCGCTAAAACTAACAGTAATGATGTGTGACCATCGTGCCCACATGCGTGCATTACGCCAGGAACAAGAGATTTGTAAGGAACATCTTTTTCATCTTGAATTGGCAGTGCATCAAAATCTGCCCGTAATGCAACAGTTGGACCAGGTTTTGCTCCGTGAAGCTTCGCAACTACTCCGCGACCTCCTACATTTTCTCTTACTTCATGACCCAGCTCTTTATGATATGTTGCAATATATTTAGGTGTCTCGACTTCCTCAAATGATAATTCAGGGTGCTGATGCAAATAGCGTCTAATCTGGACCATTTCATCAAAATAACTTGCTAATTTTTCATGCAATTTATTATTCAATGTACTCACTCCCTATTCAACTCTCTAGAGGTTAATCATAACATTTTTCGATAAGAAAAACGGCATAGCCGTCTTTTATTAAATACAGCGTGAACTTTCGCGCCCTATGTTTCACGAGTTTTTCGAAAAGCCATTGGCAAAGGAAGGCATTGAAAAAAGTAGATGAGTACTTTTCCAATGCCTTCGCTTTAATTCATGTATTAATTTTTTTGCCTGAGGAGTTAAATACTAAACGGAATATATTGCGAGAGATAAGCAGCTACTCTAGCGAAAAGTCCCGTAAATAGCATGATTCCTAACACAATCATAATTACTCCACTCGATTTTTGAATAATAGGCAGGAACTTATTAAGGTTTTTAATTTTATTTATTGATTTTGAATAGAGCATGGCAACAAGTAAAAACGGGATGCCTATACCAATAGAATATGCAAACAGTAGCAACATTGCTCCATAAGTTCCAGTATCGGCAGCGAGTGTTAAAATAGAACCGAGCACAAGGCCAATGCAAGGCGACCATCCAGCAGCAAAAACAAGACCGAATAGAACAGATCTTCCAAAGCTGGCCGATTTGGCCGGTCCTCTGAATCTTTTTTCACGCATTAAGAAATTCAAACTAAAAATTCCGTTCAATTGAAGACCAAATAGAACAATAATAATTCCACCTAATTGTTCTAATAATGCAGAATTTTTAAGGAAAAATGATCCAATAAAAGAGGAAGAAGCGCCTAAAACTAAAAATATAGAAGTGAAACCTGCGATAAATCCAATGCTTCTCGTGAAAATAAGACGCTTATCGGCGGCTATTTGGTTTTCTGAAATGCCACTTCCAGTTAACTGAGCAATATACGCCGGGACGAGTGGAAATACACAAGGCGATAGAAATGACACGACGCCAGCAAAAAGAGAAATCACAAGCGATAAAAATGACACTTCGTTTATAATGAAAATACTTGAAAATACCATACCTTAACCTCCTTTAGAAAAAGGCACTATTTATGAATTATATAGAATAATCAACACTGAATGATAACAGTGTCAAGAAAAAAAATACCCATTACAATATACATGAAATGGGACGAGATTAGAATCTTTTTCACTTAAATGTCATTTTTTTCTGTTTGAAACCTTTTTTGACACTTATCTTTTTTAACTAAGAAGATTCGTCATGTTTAAAAAGAATGTATAAGTAGACAACTATCTTTACGCCACGCGTGTCAAGGAAACCCATCTTCCTATCGAGTAGCACCTACACGCACTACGTAGGTGCTACTCGGGGGTGGCGAAAGATAACGATGTATTTAACAAAAGTCGCTTTGCGTTTTTCTTATTTCGTGGAGTATAATACTTTGAAGTGGAGGTGAAAGATCGTTGAAAAAGAAAATCATGTCTATTTTATTCTTTATAGTTTCGTTATTCACAGTAGGATTAGCTGTATATTTTGTAATAATACTATTCGGTAATTATGCCATAGATGAAAAAGATTTAGTGTTAAATGAGTCAACAAAAATAGTTGATCGAGATGGAAATGAGATTACTAGACTGTTTGTTGAGAACCGTGAAATTGTAGATCTTGAGGACATCCCGAATCATGTAAAAGATGCTTTTATTTCGATTGAAGATCACCGCTTTTATGAGCATACTGGTATAGATATTCGTGCGATTGCCCGCGCATTATACCGGGACGTTATTACGCAATCAAAAGCAGAGGGCGCGAGCACAATTACTCAACAATTGGCAAAAAATGCGTTTTTAACAAATGAGAAATCCTGGTTAAGAAAAACAAAGGAAGTTCTGATTGCGGTTAATTTGGAACAAAGATATTCAAAGGACGACATTTTGGAAATGTATTTAAACCGAATATATTTTGGTCATGGAGCCCATGGAGTTCAAGCGGCTTCCAAGCTATATTTTGATAAGGATGTAAAAGACATTTCTATTGAAGAAGGTGCCCTTTTAGCATCGTTAATCAAAGCACCAAGTCACTATTCTCCTTTTTTGGATCCTGAAAGAAGCAAGGAGCGTAGGGATTTAGTGTTGCGAACGATGGAACTGAGAGGGAAGTTATCAGCGGAAGAAACTGTTAGGTTGCAAGGAAAAACGATTCCTACAGATCAAACGAAGATCACGGAAAATCAGGCTTATTTATCTTATATAGATATGGTTTTGCAGGAAGCTGAGGAAGACCACCAAATTAGTGAAGCAGAAATACTGAAAGGTGGGTACACAATAGTCGTTGAAATGGATAAAGTGGCGCAAGAAGTGCTTTACGAACAATTCCAAAAGGATGAAACGTTTCCTGGTTCGAATGTCCAGGGAAGTATGGTTTTACTAGATAATGACACAGGAGCAGTTATTGCTGTGCAAGGGGGTCGGGATTATGTTCGAAAAGGGTTTAATCGGGCCGATCAAGCTCTTCGTGCTCCTGGATCGGTTTTCAAACCAATAGCGGTTTATGCACCAGCAATGGAAGAAGGACTTTTTAATCCGTACTCACTTCTAAAGGATGAGCAAATAAATTTTGATGGGTATGAGCCTCAAAATATTAGTGGACAATACACAGGAGAAATAACATTGTACGATGCTATAAAAGATTCAGTTAATCTACCCGCTGTTTGGGCGTTGGACCAATTGGGGATTGGTATCTCAAAATCATATTTAGAAAAACAACATCTTTTGTTGGATGACGATGGATTAGGAATGGCATTGGGAGGTTTGGACCAAGGAGTTTCACCATTGACAATAGCCTCCTTGTATAGGACTTTAGCAAATAATGGCGTATACTCTGAACCTTATTTAATTGATAAAATTTATGATAGAAATGATGAAATGGTGGCCGAAGTGGTTATCGAAGAAGCAGAAGTTTACTCTCCTAAAACAGCCTGGGATATGACACGTATGTTGGAAGCAGTAATCCAAGAAGGCACAGGAACTTCGGGTCAATTTAATGGGGCTCTAGCGGGGAAGACTGGAACGACTTCTCTTGAATCTGTAGAAGGTGCATCACGAGATATATGGTTTGCAGGGTATACACCAGACGTCTCAGGTGCTATTTGGATGGGGCTCGATACTGATGATGAAGAAAACTATATGACCGCATCCAGCGATGTTACTACAATCGCATTTAAAACTGTACTGCAGGAAATGTACCCTGATTCCTCTGAAACAAATCTAGCTTTTGAGGTACCGGATGGGGTAGAGGATTTAGAAGGTCCGATCCAATTTGTTGATATTGATGATTTATCTGCAAATTTAAAAATTGGATTTACGGGTGGCCGGGTAGAGCTGTCGTGGTCTTCCAGTCAGGATGATCGCTTGCATTACCGGATTTATGAAGTAGTTGGGAATGATCGTAAACTTATAGATGAAGTTGTTGGAGAAAGTGATTATACCGTAAAAGGAGCAGGCGTTTTTTCTTCTTCCTCCTATGTAGTGGTACCTTTTAATCCACAGATCGACAGAGAAGGTGAAGCATCTAATCAAGCAGACGCAGAATTCCAATTATTTTCACGAGACAGCGCTTCTTAATAAAAGGGCGTATAGCGTTGCCCGCGGAAAGCCATTTATCACTAGATAATTCGAATAGCACCTAGGAAGGAATTTGATAGGTGCTATTGGGGGCGGCAGAAGCTAACGTTGCTTTTAATAAAAAACGCTACGCGTTTTTCTTGCCAAAAAGTATAAGTTGACAGCTATCTTTACGCCACACGCATCAAGGGAAGTTCGCCCTCCTTTCGAGTAGCACCTACACGCACTACATAGGTGCTACTCGGGGTGGCTTTAAAGATCACGCTGTATTTAATAAAAGACGGCTACTCGATTTGTAGACAGAAGGCAACTACCTTCAGCCGCACGTAACAAGGAAGATCACCTTGCTACTTAAAAGATGGCGGCAGAAGCTAACGTTGCTTTTAATAAAAAACGCTACGCGTTTTTCTTATAAAATGTGATCAGATTGTGAACGTAATTTTTTCAAAATAGTGACATGGATCCTCAATTATTGTATTGTCCATTATAATTTAAGTATAATGTTACATAGTGAGAAAGTAATGGCAAGATAGAAAATCAAACATAATTTTAGACATGGGGTGTAAAGGTTGACGATGGAATTTAATGATCAGTTTTTAAAAGCATGCAGGCAAGAGCAAACGAGCCATGTGCCAGTATGGTATATGAGACAGGCGGGAAGATCCCAGCCGGAATATAGAGAAATAAAGAAAAAGTATAGTTTAGAAGAGATTACTCATCGTCCTGAAACGTGCGCGTACGTAACGAAATTACCAGTTGACCAATATAATAACGATGCTGCGATTTTATATAAGGATATTATGACTCCTTTACCGGCTATTGGCGTAGATGTAAAAATAGAAAAAGGCATTGGTCCAGTCATTTCAAACCCTTTCAGTTCGCTGAAAGATGTACAAAGATTAGGACAGCTTGAACCGGAAAAAGATGTTGATTTTGTACTTGAAACAATTAAATTGCTTAGAACACAATTGAATGTACCCCTAATTAGCTTTAGTGGCGCTCCTTTTACATTGGCGAGCTACATGATTGAAGGCGGACCATCTAAAAATTACAATAAAACGAAAGCAATGATGTACTCACAGTCTGAAACATGGAATCTATTAATGGACAAACTTGGAGATGCGGTAATTAGGTATGTAAAAGCGCAAATTAATGCTGGTGCACAAGCGATTCAAATATTTGATTCATGGGTTGGAGCCTTAAACCAGCAAGATTATCGAACTTATGTGAAGCCGATAATGACGAAAATATTTACTGAATTAAGAGGAGAAGGTGTTCCCCTAATTATGTTTGGTGTAGGTGCCAGACATCTTTCTCTAGATTGGCACGATCTTCCGTTAGATGTTGTGGGCCTTGACTGGCGATATCCAATTAACGAAGCAAGAGCTGATGGTATTACAAAAACAGTGCAAGGTAATTTGGATCCTTCTGTGTTATTGGCTCCCTGGAATGTTATTGAAGAGAAAACAAAAGAAATTTTGGACCAAGGCATGAAGCAGCCAGGGTATATTTTTAATCTTGGACACGGTGTATTCCCTGAAGTAGACCCTGCAACTTTGAAAAGGCTGACTGCTTTTGTTCACGAATATTCAACAGAAAAGTTACTACAAATTAATCGTTGAGGATGATAAAAATTGAAAAAAACAATTGGTTTATTAGTAATGGCTTATGGTACACCAAGAAATATGGGCGAAATTGAATCGTATTACACCCATATTCGCAGAGGGAGAAAACCATCACAAGAACAATTAGATGATTTGACAGAAAGATATGAAGCAATTGGGGGAATTTCACCGTTAGCTAGAATTACAGACGAACAAATGAACAAGTTGGAAGCAGAGCTCAATAAAAGATACGATGACCTTGAATTCAAGGCTTATCAAGGTTTAAAGCACATCGATCCCTTTATTGAAGATGCGGTTCACCAAATGAAGAAAGATGGGATTGAGGAAGCGGTTAGTATTGTGCTGGCACCTCACTATTCAACGTTTAGTGTGAAGTCTTATAACGGTCGTGCAAAGGAAGAATCTGAATTAATCGGAGGTCCTTCTATTACTAGTGTTGAAAGCTGGTATGATGAGTCGGCTTTTATTAATTATTGGGCGGATCAAATTCTACAGACAAGAGAAACAATGACGGAAAAAGAGCGCAGCAATCATGTAGTTATCTTTTCAGCGCATAGTTTACCTGAAAAAATACTGCAGAACGGAGATCCGTACCCAGACCAACTGAAAGAAACAGCTGCTTTGATTGCTGAAAAAGCAGGAGTGAAGGAATATGAAATTGGCTGGCAAAGTGAAGGGAACACTCCTGATCCTTGGATTGGACCAGATGTGCAGGACTTAACGAGAGAATTACACGAAAAACATAATTATGAGGCGTATATGTATTGCCCTGTTGGATTTGTTGCTGACCACCTGGAAGTATTATTTGATAACGATTATGAATGTAAGGTTGTTACTGACGAGGTTGGTGCAGGATACTACCGGCCGGAAATGCCAAATTCAAAACCTGAATTTATCGATGCTTTAGCTTCCGTTATCCAGAAAACGTTCAAGGTTAAGAATAATGTCTAAGCAACGAATTGCAATTATTGGCGGTGGGATAA
This sequence comes from Salipaludibacillus neizhouensis, assembly GCF_002886185.1. Lineage (GTDB taxonomy): Bacteria > Bacillota > Bacilli > Bacillales > Salisediminibacteriaceae > Salipaludibacillus > Salipaludibacillus neizhouensis. Next base: position 2,671,786 of record NZ_KZ614146.1, on the reverse strand, counting down.
CAGGTCTTGCCGCTGCATTTTACTTAGAAAAAGAAATCAAGCAAGGTAACATTGATGCTGAATATGCTCTCTACGAAGGAAGCGGGAGGCTAGGAGGCAGAATTCAGACTGATTATCAAGATGGTTTTGTTATCGAGAAAGGTCCGGATTCCTTTTTGGCTAGAAAAACAAGTATGTCCGAATTTGCAAAAGATGTAAACATGAATGAGGATTTAGTGGATAACCATTCTGGTTCATTTATTTTACATCATCATACATTACACCCTATGCCAGAAGGTGCAGTGATGGGAATTCCAACAAAAATCATGCCATTTGCTAAAACGAAATTATTTTCTCCTATGGGAAAGGCTAGGGCAGCATGTGATTTGGTATTGCCTAAAACAAATAATGGCCAAGGTGATGAGTCACTAGGGCATTTTTTTCGTAAAAGATTAGGTAATGAAGTAGTGGATCATTTAATTGAACCTCTATTATCCGGAATCTATGCAGGCAATATTGATCAATTAAGTTTGCAAGCAACTTTTCCTCAATTTCAGCAAATGGAAAACAAGTATCGTAGTTTAATTATTGGAATGAAAACACAGCGAGCGCAAAATCAAACTAAAACAGCTCGCCCTAAAAATGAAAAAGGTAGTAAACCAAAAGGAATGTTTTTAACCTTTCTAGGAGGTTTGCAATCGTTTGTAGATCGGATTGAGGAAAGATTGGACAGTGGCAGTGTTCATAAAAATAAAGCATTACTTGAAGTGAATAAATTAGAAGATAAATACGAACTGCTGTTTCAAGATGGTACGAAGGATACAGTAGATCGAATTATCCTCACTACTCCTCATCAACAAGCTTTTAAGCTTTTTGAGCAGGAAAAGTTCATGAAGTACCTTGGAGACATCCCTTCAACTTCCGTGGCAACCGTAGCTTTGGCCTACCCTAAAGAAGCAATAAAAAAAGATATTGATGGAACTGGTTTTGTAGTTTCAAAAAAGTCAGGTTATACGATTACTGCCTGCACTTGGACTCACAAGAAGTGGGTACATTCTGCACCTGAAGGTTACGCATTGTTAAGAGCGTATGTTGGTAGGGCTGGAGATGACAGTATTGTTAATATGACAGATGAGGAAATTTTAGGAAAAGTCAAAGAGGACTTAGACCATATTATGAAAATTGAAGGAGATCCCTTATTCTATCGTATTAAACGATGGAAAGAGGCAATGCCGCAGTATGAGGTAGGTCATTTAGAACAACTTCAAAAAGTCAGACAAGGTTTAAGTGAAGCCTATCCAGGCATTGACCTGGTGGGTGCCAGTTATAACGGTATTGGCCTGCCTGATTGTGTGGATCAGGGTAAAGCCGCTGTTAAACGTCTTGTAACTTCATAAGACATAAGAAAGCAGTCTCTTCAAATATACTTGAAGAGACTGCTTTCTACTATTATTCTTAGTTTAGCTATGCTTTTTTACGTTCGATTTCTCCAGCTAATGCATAAAGGGCGATGAAGGAAGCGAAATGAGAACTAAAGTCGTTTCCATCTTGTTGAGGATATACTTCTACAAAATCCATGCCAACAACACCTAATTTGCAAACTTCGTGGACAATACTTAACAACTCATGAGAATTTAGACCATTACCGTCGACTGGGCCGCCTGGATTAAAAGCATGATCCAATACATCACTACAAATACTCAAGTAAACGACATCCGTATTATTAGATGCTATGTCATAGGCTTTTCTAGCGATATCTCTAATATGATCTGATTGTCTAATATCTTCGATCGTAAGAGTAGTAGCCCCCATTTTTTGAGCAAGCCTTCCATTTTCAGGCTTATTTCGTGGACCGTGAATACCTAAGTGTACGAGTGATTCATTCACAACACCTTCTGTCTCGTACAATCTTGCAAAAGGGGCACCGCGGCCATATGGATCTCCATTCGAATGTTCATTATTATCATAATGTGCATCCAGATGAATAATCCCGACTTTTTTATTGGATTCTTCTATAAGGCCTTTAACAATTGGATATGTAATTCCGTGATCACCCCCAAATGCAATGGGAAATTTTCCAGTACTCCAAATATCCTTAGAGAAAGCTTGAATTTTTTTCATCGTATCCTCTGGTTCAGCAGGTGTAACAGGGACGTCTCCTTTGTCGCCGATAGAGAGATGTTCAAATACATCAAGATGATTCAATTCAGGTAAATAACCACTGTATCTTCCTGAGCATAACCGAATTACTTTAGGTCCCAGTTCACAGCCAGTATAATCCCCCCAAGTTACAGCACCTTCCCAAGGCACACCATATACAGTTACATCTACTTCACTTTCTTTTTCCGGAAAGGCTACTAAGTTCTCCCCTCCTAAAAAACAAGGTGTATTTCCATAAATGAATGAAGACATGAAAAATTCCTCCTTTTGTAAAATATCTATTTATAAGTTCCCTTAATCCCCAAATGATAAACGAACTAGACAAAAAATTCAAAAATTATATTTAGTTTGATTTGTCGAAACCTTCCTCAGGTATGAATTATATAGCGGAAAAAAGATAAATTTGATAATAAACGTCGATAATGAACATATTTTTAAAAACTTTGTCAAAAAGTTATTTAACTTTTCTAAGTATACTGATTTATACTAATTAATGGGGGCAGAAATAAAAAGGAGCAAATTAAATGAATACAATAGTTGAACTGGAAATTGTGAATCATTTACGAAAAAATAAAAATGACATAGTTAATGAAATGATGCTGTTGTTTCATAACATCCCGATGACGAGCACCCAAGAGTTAGATTTACATAATGAAATTTCTAGTTTATTAAAAACATTCATCTTTAAGATTACAACAGATAAAATGCTGAACTACTCAGGATTCGGCAGAAAAGTAGAGGAATTCCGAATCGAAATAAATTTAAGCGTTGCGAATATTTTGGATGTTTTTGAAGACTGCCGGTTAATCGTGGAGCATAGGATTTCAGATGCTCCAAGTAATGTTGAGGGGAAATCATTTGCATTAGCAAAATTAAATGAATTTTTTTTAGAAATACAAAAGGAGACATATTTACACACAATTAAAGAAAAAAATATTGAATTAAACTCTAAAAATATAGAATTAATGGAATTAAGGAAAGATAGAATGAAGATTCTTTCGCAAATTTCCACTAGTTTTGCTCATGAAATACGTAATCCGCTTACGTCTATTAAAGGGTTTATTCAACTTCTTGAGAAACGAGTGGATACTCCGGAACTGGAAAAGAGATACTTCGAATATATTTATCGTGAGATGCAAGAATTAGAACGGGAAGTAAATCAAATATTATTATTGTCAAATGAAAAAAATCATCAAGATGTTATAAATACTCACATTTCATTAAGTGACTTACTTAACGAAGCAATTCATTCTTTTCGACCAATTTTAATGCAAAACAAAATTAAGATGGAAATTAATTTCACTTCTAATCTAATGGTTTTAGGAATAGAAGAGCAAATAAAACTGATATTACTTAAGTTATTACAAAATGCTAATGATGCACTAATATTAAAAGAAAAAGATCGTAAACTAGCCATAAGCCTTATGGAAAAATCTAATACGTTAATTATTACGATTTCAAACAATGGTCCCCCGATCCCCAGTGTGATAAGACATTCTATATTTGAGCCATTTGTAGGGACAAAGGAAATGGGAAAAGGACTTGGGCTAACTGTTTCTAAGCAACTTATGAAGAAGCATCAAGGAACGATTGAATACCATTCAGAAGGGAAATGGACAGCATTTAAATTAAGATTCCCAAAGCAATAACTATTTTATAAATAGTGTTAATTATGTTCGTTTATAGGCTCAAATGTGATATGATAAAAGTTATGGTTAAATGTTCTGAGGAGTGTTTATATGGCGACAGAATGGAATGTCTTAAATCTTTTACGTCATTCACGTCACGATTGGTTAAATCACCTGCAACTAATAAATGGATATTTATCAATGGGACGAGTTGATAAAGTAGAAAAACTGGTGGAAGACATAGTCAATAAAGCAAAGAATGAAAGTCATATATCCCACTTGAAGATGGATAAAGTTGCGGAAAAACTACTGACATTTAATTGGGGAGATCACTCGTTCCGGATTAGTTTTGAAGTCATAACCAATGAAAGTGATTGGTCTCAAGTAGAAGATACCGTGTATCCCTTTTTGGAGATGTTATTTCAATTATTAGATACCTATGCAGCATTCCTGTAGTGCGTTAATTTCGACTTTGAAAAAAATAGAGCCCCTCAGTAAGATAAGAGTATAGATACCAAACTAAAACTCAAATCTAAGGAGGAGCTCTTATATGAAGTTTAAAATGCAAGACAAACAAAATCAACTAATTGAAAGAATTTCTGATAAACATCTTGTTGTTGGTGTGGATATAGCACAGCATGTACATGTTGCACGAGCTGTAAATTTCCGTGGTATTGTCGTCGGTGATCCTCTCACTTTTGAAAATAACGAGAAAGGTTTCGCTAGATTAATGGAATGGATTTGTCATTTAAAACTTTCAAAAGGATTAAATACTGAAATAGTTGGGATGGAACCTACCGGACATTACTGGTTGAACCTATCTAAATGGTTATATGATCAAGATATTGATGTAGTAACCGTTAATCCTCACCATGTGAAAAGAAATAAAGAAAATCGTGATAATACCCAATCTAAAAGCGATAAAAAAGATGCCCTTGTGATTGCAGATATGATCAAGAATGGGTATTACTCCTTTATCCGGCCCACTTCTGAAGCTTTTGAAAAGCTTCGAGTGCTAATGGCTAACCGAGATGTAATCGTTAAACGCCTCACCAGTTCTATTAACCAAATAAATCGTTGGGTAGATATTGTCTTCCCTGAACTTCGAGAAGTATTTAAAGATGTAAAAGGAAAAGGGGCAATCGCAACACTTCGGTTATTTCCTACACCTTCAGAACTATGTTCCATGAAAGCACAGGATATAGTGAAAGGTTGGAAAACAGTGATGAAACGTCACGCAGGACTTAAAAAAGCACAATCGTTAATTGACTTAGCAAAAAATTCTGTAGGCAGTAAACAAGCACACGAAGCCTATAAGCTTCATTTAGAACATTTACTTGAAGAATTCGATTTAGCAAAAGTCCAACTCGAAAGAGTAGAAAAAGAAGTCACTTCCGTACTTGATCAAATTACTTTCGCTAAAAAAATAATTGCCATTGAAGGAATTAGTGAAATTTCATTGGCGGGTATTTTAGGAGAAGCTGGTGATTTAAGTGGCTTCGCGCATGGTAATTCTCTATTACGACATGCGGGACTACATCTGGCAGAAGCAAGCTCGGGTAAATGGAAAGGACAAATTGTCGTTTCAAAACGTGGGAGATCTCGACTAAGGCGATTTTTATTTTTAACGACATTAAGCCTTGTGAGCAATAACTCTGATTTCAAGCAGATTCATTTTAATAATGTTAAAGTCAAAAAGATGAAAAAAATGAAATCTATCATGAAACTCGTGGGGAAATTAGCAAGAATATTGGTGGCAATATCTAAAAATCATGAATCATATTGTTCTCAGAAAGTACAACCATTAGCACCTATAGCAGCTTAATTCTAATCGTAAACTAAGTAAGGCTTTAAAGTAATTAAAAGTAGTTTAATAATTCTTGAATGTTGGCTTATTCGTAGGATTACAGAGAAAGCGCGGAGTACTGGATACCGTTGTACCTAAGGGCACTGACCCGTTTGCGCAGCAAAACCGGCCTCCACCCCTTGGATAGGCATGACGAAGGAATGAAAGGGCAAATGACCCGTTGAGACATGGGAGGGATAGCCTCCAGGGGCGGCGTGGAGATGCGTGCAGTATATTATGGAAATAAATGGAGCTACTATTGACTCCTCTATTCCCGCATGCCTTCATGTAGCCTTTATTATCAAAACTCATTCCATTCATCCGTCATTGTTCTTAGAAGTGGTCTGAAATCCTGCGAATAAGCGAGCATTTGTGAGTAAATAGAATCTAACTGAGGGAGTATATGGTGAAGATCATCATGCGATGATTATGATCAGTGATATTGAATCTAAAACAATTGAAGTTGACTTTCAAGGGACTTTAACATTTACTAAGGATATGGAAAAAAGAGTTAGACGGATTGAGAAGGAATTTGAACACAATATTGAACAAATAGAATGGAATGAATCTGAGTGCTATGTTAATTTTTTTCCAGAAGGCATAGTAAGGAAACGGTCTCACCATACGAGTGAGAATGGTTCTAGTATCAGATAAGAGGTGAAGGATATGTTTGTAGATAAAGTAAAGATATTTGTAAAAGCGGGTGACGGTGGTAACGGTACAGTTGCATATCGTCGAGAAAAATTTATACCTGATGGTGGTCCAGCCGGTGGCGACGGTGGTAAAGGTGCTGATGTTGTTTTTGAAGTGGATGAGGGATTACGTACATTAATGGACTTTCGCTATCAGCGTCATTTCAAGGCTAATCGTGGAGAAAACGGCAGACCTAAAAACCAGCATGGGAAAAGTATGGATCCTATGGTAGTTCGAGTTCCACCTGGTACAACAGTCACAGATGAAAAAACAGGTAAGATAGTGGCAGATTTAACGGAACATGAGCAACGAGCAATTATTGTACGGGCTGGACGCGGAGGCAGAGGTAATTCTCGGTTCGCAACACCATCTAACCCTGCACCAGAGATTGCTGAAAATGGTGCACCTGGGCAAGAGAAGGATTTGGTGCTGGAATTAAAAGTATTAGCGGATGCTGGTTTAGTGGGTTTTCCAAGTGTAGGGAAATCAACGCTTCTTTCTATCGTTTCAGCAGCCCGACCTAAAATCGGGGATTACCATTTTACTACTTTAGTTCCTAATCTAGGCGTAGTAGAGACAGAAGACCACCGTAGTTTTGTTATGGCGGATTTGCCTGGCCTAATTGAAGGTGCTCATTCTGGAGTAGGTCTTGGTCACCAATTTTTACGGCATATAGAAAGAACAAGAGTAATTGTTCACGTTATTGATATGAGTGGAATAGAAGGACGAGATCCTTTTGAAGACTATAAAACGATAAATTTAGAACTTAGTGAGTACAATCTAAGGCTTACAGAAAGACCCCAAATTGTCGTGGCAAATAAGATGGATTTACCTGGTGCTGAGGACAATTTGGAGTTGTTTAGAGAGCAGGTTGGTGAGGACGTTGAGATTCATTCGATTTCTGCAGCTACCAAACAAGGGCTGTCCGGTTTGCTAATGAGTATTGTAGACAAAGTGGAATCAACACCAGAATTTCCTCTTTATGAAGAAGAAGAATTGGAACAACGTGTTGTTTATAAATATACCCAACAAGATGCTCCATTTAATCTTACAAAAGATCATGATGGCGGATTTACGATCGAAGGGCACGAAATCGAAGTCATATTTAAAATGACTGATTTTAATCGTCATGATTCTGTCCAGAGATTTGCTAGAAAAATGCGCCATATGGGTATTGACCAAGGATTACGTGATTTAGGAGCCAAGGACGGAGATATCGTTCGAATCTTGGATCATGAATTCGAGTTTATTGAGTAAATAAATGTACGATGAGGAGTCGAAGAGATTTATGAAGCAAGCGTGAGTTTGCTTTTTCTCCTTCGACTTTTTTTAATAGATAGGAAAGGGTATGTTGACAGTTCTCTTAACGCCAGTATCAAGGGAACCCCTTAATGGATGTTGTCTAGAGATCAAGCTGTCGTTAATTAAAATTGCTACGCGTTTTTCTTATGATGAAATTTAAGTGAATGGTATTTATACATATAATTATTAATTACGTTTAATTAATTTCATCAATAGAAATAGTATTGTCAACTACGGAGACGACCATTATAATGATGAAATAGGTTTCATATTTTAGGTGGTGAGGGATTTGCGCAAGCGTACAGACCAATTTTACTTGGTGAGGGAAGACATGCTGCCAGAAGCAATGCTGAAAACAGTAGAAGCTAAAAAGCTGCTAGAAAGTGGTAAATCATATAAAATTAATGAAGTCGTACAACAAGTGGATTTGAGCAGAAGTGCCTTTTATAAATACAAGGATGGTATTTTCCCTTTCCATACAATGATAAAGGAAAAAATTATTACCCTCTCCATCCATTTAGAAGATCAATCCGGGGCACTAAGTAAGCTTCTGTCTTTAGTGGCTGCAACAGGTGCAAACGTACTTACAATTAACCAAACAATTCCTTTACAAGGGAGAGCAACGATTACTATGACAATTGAAACTGCTGCAATGCACGCAGATGTCACGGTTCTTTTAAAAAAAATTGAAACTCTTGAATCAGTAGTAAGGGTAGAACTCATAGGTTCAGGTGCATAAGGGAGTGAAAGTATGATGGAGAAAGTCGGATTTTTAGGACCTAAGGGTTCTTTTACAGAGGCAGCCGCCAAAGCTTTAGTACCTAGCAACGAGCGAGTGCCATTTCGTTCTATTCCAGATACGATGGATGCAGTTAGTGAGGGGAAAGTAGACCACGCGATGGTTCCAATGGAGAATGCTATTGAGGGATCAGTTAATATTACGCTAGACTACTTCATTCATCATCAACGAATGAATATGGCTGCTGAAATTGTTGCACCAATAGAACAACATTTGTTGGTAAGTAATCAAAATTTAACTTCTTGGGATGAAGTTAAAAAAGTATATTCCCATCCCCAAGCAATTGCGCAGTGTCACCAATTTTTGCGCAAATATTTACCTGAGGCGGAAATTTCCTATGTGAATTCAACCGCAGCAGCAGCTAAATATATTCAAGAAAATCCAGATGAAAGTGCAGCTGCAATTGCTAATAACATAGCTGCAGATGCCTATGGTCTGAAAATTGCCCAACGAAAAATAAATGATTATGAAAATAATCGCACACGTTTCTTGCTATTAACAAAGGGAGATAAGCCATTTAGCAATAAGTTGATTTCTGAAGAAACAACATATAAAACCTCTATGATGATCTCACTTCCTTCTGATTTTTCTGGTGCTTTACATCAAGTTCTTTCTGCGTTCTCTTGGAGGAAAATGAATTTGACAAAAATAGAATCCCGCCCTACCAAAACGGGATTGGGAAATTATTTTTTTATCATTGATGTTGCTATGAAAAGAGATAACGTTCTAATACCATCAGTTTGTGAAGAATTAGAAGCACTAGGCTGTGGAGTACAAGTGTTAGGTAGTTATCCTTGTTTTTCTTGGGAAGAGCTTCAAAATATTGGAGAAAAAGTTGTTGAAACTAAATCAACGTAAAAGATTCTAAAAAAACTGTGAGAAGGGTTAAAGCCCTCCTCACAGTTTTTTTATTTATATTATATATATATTAGGTTTCCTTTAAAGTAGGCTGTGGCATTTTTAAGTAAGTAGTGCATATATATTGAAAGTGAGTTTGTCTTTTTAGATTAAGCAGTGACCAATCGCCCAATTGTGCATAGGATAGAGTGATATCGTATTGGAGGGATAATAAATGAAAATTCATATTACTCAAAAAGGGGATACGCTTTGGAATATATCCAAAAAGTACGGTGTACCCTTTGAGAGTGTTAAGTCAGCAAATAAACAATTAGCAAATCCTGATCTAATTATGCCAGGGATGAAAATAAACATCCCGAATAACAAAGCTCCGACAGCAAACAATAAAATAATTGCTAAAGAGGCACCAGTTGCAAATAAGCCGCCTGTGAAAGAACAACCAAAACCGAAGAAAGAAGAAATTAAAAAAGAAGTTAAAAAAGAAGTTAAAAAACCAATGCCACCTAAACCTGCACCAGCAAAACCGAAGCCAGCACCAGTACAAAAGCAACCATCTTATGAAATAAACAAAACGAACATGAATGTGAACGTTTATAATAAACACGCTTATAAACCAATTTCTGCACCTCCGCCAACACCGAAGCCAAAAGAAAAAGCAAAAGCAAAGGCTAAAGTATCACCTACTATGCCGGTGAAACCTAAACCAATCGCCAAAGAAAATAAATTTGTACCGTCTAATGAAATTACTAAAACAAAACCACTAGAGGCTAAAATAAAGATACCTCAGGTTAAACCGGTAAAGGCAACACTTCAACCGACAATGAAGAAGCAAGCAAAGCCAATGATGCAGCAACCTATGCATAAAGGTTACCAAATGGGACCAGTGATGGAAGGATGTATACCACCTGCATATCTTTGCCAAGATTGCGGTAGCAGCATGCCACAACAACAATATAATTCTTATATGGCACATCCGCCTCATCAAATGGAAGCAATGTATCAGCAGCCGAATAATCAATTAATGGGAATGCAGCATGTACCGCAACAAGCAAATAACCAAGTAATGGGAATGCAATATTTGCCCCAGCAACCGAATAATCAAGTGATGGGGATGCAACATCTTCCACAGCAACCGAATAATCAGATGATGGGGATGCAGCAAATGCCACCCGAGCAGCAGAATAATCAGATGATGGGGATGCAGCATCTGCCATCCGAGCAACCGAATAATCAATTAATGGGAATGGAGCAAATGCCACCCCAGCGGTCAAATAATCAAATAATGGGGATGGAGTATCTCCCGCAGCAATCGAAACAACACCATAATCTTTCTGAGCAGTACAATCATGCAAGTGGCCAAACAACGAATAATCAAGTAAATAATGGGTTATTGAGTATGCAGAATGCACCACAGCATCCATATGATTATGGAGTGGAGCCTGATCTTGCTAATCAACACTATACCAGAGAAAAAGACACGAAAGAATCGGAGAATAAAGCTAAAGATATTAGTTATGGTGACCTTTCGGCTTTTAAAGAGGGGAAAACACCACGGAAAAATAATGAGCGTAAACTAAATAATCCGGGACCCTTTTATGGACCTGGGACCTCTTTAGCAAAAGGAAGTAATTAACAGAAGGTACCATTTTTATATACTAAGCAGTTGTCGTACTTATTAATTTAATTTCCTAGAACTTACAGGATGATCTTATCCAAATCGGCTCACCCTAATTGGTGAAAGGAGGAGGATGAATGAAAAAGTTAATAACGTGTATTACAGCTGCTTCAATATTAATGGCAGGAACAGGGTGTGGAGATACCGAAGATGGAGCCCAAGGTGGTGAAGCCTATGGACTGCAAGGAAACAGAGTTGGAACAGGTTCCGGGGGTGCCGGTCATGGACAGGACCAAAGAGGTTTAGCTGGGACTAGAGAAAGATATGGTGCTGCTGGTCAGCAGGAGCAAGGTCAGTTAGGTGAAAGAGGTCATCAAGGTCAAGGTAGGCAAGGGGAACAGTACAATATAACTGAAGGTCAAACAGCTCGTAATGGTGGATTTTCCAGAGGAATTGTCGGAGATGACCGTCCAGGCATGGTAGATGACAATGGTTTACTGAATGGGCGTATGAGAGCAAATGACCAATCAAATGATTATCGTGGTTTAAATCAAGGAATAGGCCGACGTAACTATGGTGGAACCGGTGGTGTAACTGGCAGAACAGGTGCTGGAGGGGCTAGCCCGTATGGAGCGGACGGACCTGCAACCAGTGGTGGAGCCGGAGGAATGACCGGAGGAGCTGCTGGGGGATCAACCGGCGGAGTAGGAGCCGGTGGTGTCGATGGAGCTGGCGGGGCTGGAGCAGATGGAATGGATGCTGGTCGAGCTGGACGAAATGGTACTGGAGCCGGAGGTGCCATTGCCAACCGTACACCTAATAACCAGAATTATTATGCTACCGAAGAAGGCAGAACAGCTAGACAGATTGAAGAACGAGTAGATCAAATAGATGGAGTTCAAGATGCAGACGTTATTATCAGTGACGACGAAGTGGTTGTTGGTATTAGAGGGACAAATACCAATGGTAATAATGGAAACAAAGGAAACAAAGGAAACAAAGGAAACAAAGGAAACAAAGGAAACAAAGGTAATACGGAATCACAGGTTCGCTCGGCTGTAAGTGATATGGTTGAAGATAAACAAATTCACGTAGTAACGGACGAAGCGGGCGCACAAGAAATTCATCAAATGGAGGGTCGGTTAAGAGGTGGAGAAGCATTTGAAGAAGTTGGAGAAACTTTTAATGCAATGTTGGATGATTTAGGCAATGCTATTCAACGCCCCTTTGAACAGACTAGATAAAAGTTAAATTATATATGTAAAGGGTACTGAAAAAGATTAATTTTCAGTACCCTTTTTGATTTAAATTAGGGTTTATAGAAACATTAGGCTTGAAATCACTATGTACAAATCTTTGCCGCAGTAACGCCTTTATTCTCCCGCAACAGAACGTGTCATTTCCTCTGTCAGAACGCTCTGAAATAGCAACGTAGCTTATGAAGGAAGTTTTTTTAAAAGATGTTATTTTTAAACGGATTCATAGACCAAATTTATTCCATTTTTCTTAAAAAGGCAATTGTATTATGCTATAGTAAAAGCATCAAGTTAATGGAGGGAATTAATGTGGCAGGACATTCTAAATGGAGTAATATTAAGCATCGTAAGGGACGTCAAGACGCCAAAAAAGGGAAAATCTTCACTAAAATTTCAAAGGAGATTTTTCAAGCTGTACGAGACGGTGGAGAGGACGTTCAAACAAATGCAAATCTTAGTTTGGCATTAGATAAAGCAAGACAAGCAAATATGCCAAATGAAAATATAGACAGAACAATTAAAAAAGCTACGGGTAATCTTGAAGGAGTGACCTATGAGGAAATCATTTATGAAGGTTATGCCCCGCATGGTGTAGCGGTTTATGTTAAGGTACTGACTGATAACAAAAACAGGTCAGCAGCTGAAGTCAGGCTGGCATTTAATAAAAATAATGGAAACCTGGGAGAGACAGGTTGCGTCGCATTTATGTTTCAGCGAAAAGGCGTACTCATTCTTGAAAATATCGAAGGAATAGATGGGGAGTCAATTATGCTTGAGGCTATAGAAGCGGGAGCGGAAGATGTCGTTGTAAAAGATGAAATAGTCGAAATAACTACTAGCGCCGAGCTGTTAGATGCAGTAAAAAGCAAGTTGACACAAGCCCTTTCTTTGAAAGTTGAGGTTGCGGAAATTACCATGCTTCCAGATACTTATATACCTTTAGAGGAAGAGAATAGTGAAGAAGTTATAAATATGATAGAAGCACTTGAAGACAGTGATGACGTTCAAGAGGTATACCATAATCTTGAAATAATATCACAGTGATAAATATTTTAACCATTAATAATGGATATTATAGATATTAGTTTTGATTCCATCTTGAAATGGAATTAGCCTGCGTAATACCAAAAAGTTGCTCCGACGAGTTTCAAAAAAGGGATCAATAATGTCATTGATTTGAGAGTGTACGAAACGAAAAGAATGTATGAATGTTTTGTAACTTGTTACCGAAGGGGATTTCTTAATGGATATACTTATATCGCTTACTCCTGTATTAACAGTCATCGTATTTTTGATTATCATGCGTTTGCCGGCAGTTAAAGCAATGTCAATAAGTCTTGTCGCAACGGCGTTGGTAGCCTACATTTATTGGAAGGTTCCAATTGTTCAATTAACAGCTTCGGTATTTGAAGGTGTTATTATTGGTATTTCGATTTTATATATCGTATTCGGGGCAATATTATTGCTGAATACCTTAAAGCTGAGTGGCGCAATTGATACGATTCGTACCAGTTTTATGAGAATTAGTCCTGACAGACGTGTTCAATTAATTATCATTGCTTGGCTTTTTGGAGCTTTTATTGAAGGCGCGGCTGGGTTTGGAACACCCGCAGCAATTGGAGCACCGCTACTGGTAGCGCTAGGTTTCCCTCCTCTTGCTGCAGTAGTTCTAGCTTTAATTGCAGACAGTAGTCCAGTTTCTTTTGGAGCAGTAGGGACACCTATTATAGTTGGTGTGGATCAAGGGTTACAACAAGGGACAGGAATACTTCGGTAACAGCACCTTATATTAACGAAATTGGTATGGATCAATTTCTTCAAGACGTATCACTACAGGTGATGCAAATTGATATCTTTGTGGGTACTTTTATGCCTCTTTTGTTAGTAATGATTTTAACGAAAGTCTTTGGAGAAAATCGTTCGTTCAAAGAAGGACTGGAAATATGGAAATTCGCAATATTTTCAGGGCTTGCATTCACCGTTCCTGCTTTCTTAGGTCCAGAATTTCCAGCCATTTTTGGTGGTTTGTTCGGTCTTTTAATTGTAGTTCCAGCAGCAAAAAAGGGATCTCTTCTTCCAGAGAAGAAATGGGATTTTCCTGCTAAAAAGAACTGGGAATCTAATTGGATTGGAAGTTTATTGGAGGAAGATGTAATCCCCCGAAAAAAGTTACCTCTTATTTTAGCTTGGGTACCGTATATTACTGTAGGTGTAATACTTGTACTTACTCGTTTGGAGGTTCTTCCTTTTAAAAGCTTGCTGCAGAGTTTCACGCTAGGCTGGAGTAATATACTAGGAACAGAGATAAGTGCATCTTTAGAGCCATTATACTTACCTGGAGCTGTTTTTATTGTTGTTGTATTGATAACTTTCTTCGTTCATGGAATGAAAGCTTCTCAACTAGGACACGCAATGGGTGTCTCTAGTCGAGCGATCGTAGGAACTGCAGTAACATTATTTACAGCTGTTCCTATGGTTAGAATCTTCATAAATTCGGGAGTGAATGGAGCAGGTTTACTGAGTATGCCAATGGAACTTGCCAACGCAGCATCAGCAACACTGGGAAATAGCTGGCCATTTTTTTCGCCACTTATCGGTTCGCTAGGCAGTTTTATTTCTGGTAGTGCTACATTTAGCAATATGATGTTTACATTGTTTCAATTCAGTGTCGCAGATCAAATAGCAATCGATCCTACGTTGATTATTGCTCTTCAAATATTAGGTTCTAATGCAGGGAATATGATTTGTGTTTTAAATGTAGTAGCCGCAGCATCCGTAGTTGGTCTTCTTGGCAAAGAAGGAGAAATTATTCGCCTCACTTTCTACCCAATGCTGTATTATGTCTTTTTCTCTGGAGCCTTAGGACTAATTTACGCTTTTTTAATTGGGTAATATATGGTGTTTTCTAGTCGTGAATTGTCTAATTTTCTAGTATTTTTGATCGTTTTTATATAAGTACTGGAAGAAATTTAAAAGGTAGTCCTTCGCTTCTTCGATCTTTTCAAAAAATCAAAGGTTAAGAAAGCATTTTAAACAAAAGAGGCTACGCGTTTTTCTTAGTTGATTATAAGTTTAGATGTATTATTTGAATATGAGTAGTTAATGCTATGCATATATGTCGTAATTCTAAAACATGATTTAAAGTAGGGGGCGGCTAAATGCGAGCTTTAAAAGTTTCAAGAATAATCATGGTATTTCTTATGTTAAGTCTTCCTTTATTCTTTAGTTTTGGAGCGAATCTCTCTGTTATAGCAAAGGAATCTCTGACTTCCGGGGAACCTCATAACGTCGATGTTACGTTACAAAGAGTTTACTTAGACGGGGAAATGAGCGAAGAAAAATTGGAGGAAACCATTTGGTCAATGGAGGATTTTTGGTCCAGATACAGTGAATGGCAACTTGTAGATCAAAATCAGTCAGAAATCATTTTCAGACAAGATGTAGATGATATTTCTCCTTTATTAAAGATGCATGGCTATTTTGGCCTTGCTGAAGACGGAACATTAAGTATTTATCATGGAAAGCCAGATGGAAGTGATGTGATCCAATCATTCTTTCAAATAAACACAGAGAAATTAAAGAGTCAGCTTTATGAGTCTTTATTGGAAGGTATTCCAGTATCCTCCAAAGAGGACTATATTCAAGTACTTAAGAAATATGAAGAGTACTCTATGGAACTTTAATGCGGTAAAATGGAAAGCTGCCACGATTGTGGCGGCTTTTCTATGTTTCATCTCTAAGTTTTTTCAAGAGACTGTTATGCAGTTTAGTTTTTCTTTCAACTCCATCATCTTACCAACGTATAGATCGTTTTTCTGTGCTAAAATAGAAATATGTGTTCGTATAGATTAATTACAGTAAGCGAGTGGAGGAAGAACTTTGATAGAATGCTTAAAAGGGAAAATTATAAATATAGAACGGGAAGCAATTGTGATTGATGTGAGAGATGTTGGATACTTAGTTTATTGTGGAAATCCTTACCGTTATGAAGAATCGATAAATGAAACCGTAACGGTGTATACATATCAACACGTGCGTGAAGACGCGATTCGACTTTACGGTTTTTTTCACCGGGAAGAAAGAAGGTTATTCGAAAAGCTTCTCTCGGTTTCAGGGATAGGTCCAAAAGGGGCATTGGCAATAGTTGCGGCGGAACAGCCACAATTAGTTGTGGAAGCGATTGAAAATGAAGAGGAAGCGTTTCTGATTAAATTCCCCGGCGTAGGTAAAAAAACAGCGCGTCAAATCATTTTGGACTTAAAAGGGAAGCTAGAAGAACTGATGCCAACCTTGACGCTTGATTTGACACAACCGCATTCAGAGCATTCGGTACCGAAGCAGCGATCAGGTAATCAAGAGCTGGAAGAAGCGATGGAAGCATTGAAAGCACTTGGTTATGTAGACCGGGAAATTAAAAAAGTTTACCCACAGTTAGCCAGTGAGACGATGTCCACTGATCAGTATATCAAGTTAGCTTTAAAAGAAATGTTGAAGCGATAATAATCTTTTAAATAAGATAATATATCGGGGGAAGATAAAATGGAAGAACGTATTGTCAGTGGAGAGTCACAAGGTCATGAGGATTCTGAAGAGCATAGTTTAAGACCTCAGACTCTTTCTCAATATATTGGTCAAAAGACAGTAAAAGAAAATTTGACCGTGTTTATTGAAGCGGCTAAAATGAGACAGGAATGTCTGGACCACGTACTGTTATATGGACCTCCAGGCTTAGGTAAAACTACTTTATCCATGATTATTGCGAATGAAATGGGCGTGAATCTCCGAACAACTTCCGGACCAGCAATTGAAAGGCCAGGGGATCTCGCGGCGGTCTTAACGTCACTGGAGCCAGGGGATGTATTATTTATAGATGAAATTCACAGATTAAATCGTTCCGTGGAAGAAGTGCTTTATCCAGCTATGGAAGACTACTTTCTCGATATTGTTATCGGGAAAGGACCATCTGCAAGATCGGTGAGAGTTGATCTGCCGCCGTTTACACTAGTTGGTGCTACGACTAGAGCCGGGATGCTTTCAGCCCCATTAAGAGATAGATTTGGAGTAGTAAGCCGTCTAGAGTATTACACGCATGATGAGTTACAAGAAATTGTTGAGCGAACAGCGGTCGTGATGGATGTCACGTTGGAAACATCTGCGGCTGAGGAAGTTTCCAGACGTTCAAGAGGTACACCAAGGATAGCAAACAGAATATTAAGAAGAATTCGTGATTTTGCCCAAGTACGAGGTGATGGTACAATAAATCAAGAAATTACATCTACTGCCTTACAATTACTTCAAGTAGACGATTTAGGATTGGATCACATTGATCATAAATTATTGCTGAATATTATTGAAAAATTTCGAGGCGGTCCGGTTGGGATTGATACGATTGCGGCTACAATAGGGGAAGAGTCTCATACCATTGAAGATGTCTATGAACCTTATTTAATGCAAATTGGTTTTTTACAAAGAACTCCAAGGGGGAGAATGGTTACCCC
Source organism: Salipaludibacillus neizhouensis (assembly GCF_002886185.1). Classification (GTDB taxonomy): domain Bacteria; phylum Bacillota; class Bacilli; order Bacillales; family Salisediminibacteriaceae; genus Salipaludibacillus; species Salipaludibacillus neizhouensis. Next base: position 2,654,152 of record NZ_KZ614146.1, on the reverse strand, counting down.
GCTTGTTTATGAACATCTTAATATAGAGGTGCCGAAAACATGAGTCAACTACCAAAAATGCTTATTTCATTAGGGATCATTCTTATTATCGTAGGAATCATTTGGCAGCTGGGAGGAAAATATTTATCTCTGGGAAAACTACCTGGAGATATTATTATTCGAGGAAAAAACTCCACGTTTTATTTTCCTATTGTAACATCTATTGTTATCAGCATAGTTGCCTCTTTGATTCTATATGTTATTGGAAGGCTTCGTTAACAGAGAAAGGAACGAACTATACAAATGGATTTATCACAATTTGATTATAACTTACCGGAAGAATTAATTGCTCAAACACCTCTAAAAAACAGAGAGGCATCTAAACTTCTAGTGTTGGATAAAAATACTGGAATTTGTGAACATCATCATTTTTATGACCTTCTATCTTTTTTAAAGCAAGGGGACACGCTTGTTTTAAATAATACGAAGGTTATTCCTGCGCGGTTATTTGGAATTAAAGATGAAACAGGTGCAAAAATAGAGCTTTTGTTATTAAAAGAAAAAGAGGATCATATTTGGGAAGCGTTAGTTAAACCAGCTAAAAGAGTTAAAGTGGGAACTGTCATTGATTTTGGGGAAGGATTACTAACAGGTCGATGTATGGAAGAACTTCCTGAAGGCAGAAGAATGATTCAATTTGAGTTTAAAGGAATTTTTCACGAAATACTGGACCAGTTAGGAGAAATGCCTCTTCCTCCGTATATTCAGGAACAACTTGAGGAAAAAGACCGGTACCAAACAGTTTATGCAGAGCATAAAGGTTCAGCTGCGGCTCCAACAGCTGGTCTTCATTTCACTAAAAATATGCTGGAGAATTTGCAAGAGGCTGGGATAAAAATTGCTTATATAACTCTTCACGTTGGATTAGGTACATTTAGACCAGTTTCTGTCGATAATATTGATGACCATCAAATGCACTCAGAGTTCTATCAAATGAACGAAGAATCAGCCAATATTTTAAATGAATCTAAAAAGAACAAAGAAAGAATTTTTGCAATAGGAACCACTTCTGCACGTACTTTAGAAACAATTACTCGAGATCATCATGGGGAATTTAAAGCTTCTTCAGGTTGGACGGATATTTTTATTTATCCAGGGTTTAATTTTCAAGCAATCGATGGGTTGTTGACGAATTTTCATTTACCTAAATCAACGTTAGTGATGCTTGTAAGTGCATTGGCCGGACGGGAACGAATTCTTCATGCTTATGAAGAAGCAATAAAAAATAACTATCGCTTTTTTAGTTTTGGAGATGCGATGTTAATCTGTTAGTGATAATAGTGAGATTAAAAAGATTGAAAGAAGGAAGATAGACATGCCAGCTATAACATATGAACATATAAAGACATGTAAACAATCAGGCGCAAGACTTGGGATCGTACACACTCCTCATGGATCTTTTGAGACACCGGTATTTATGCCTGTAGGTACTTTGGGTACCGTAAAAACAATGAGTCCTGAGGATTTAAAAAGCATGAATACGAATATTATTCTTAGTAACACCTATCATTTATGGCTGCGTCCTGGGGAAGATATTGTGAAAGAAGCTGGAGGCTTGCATAAATTTATGAATTGGGACAGACCGATTCTAACAGACTCAGGTGGATTCCAGGTATTTAGTTTAAGTGAGCTCCGAAATATAAAGGAAGAGGGGGTGGAATTCCGCAACCATTTAAGTGGAGAAAAGTTATTCTTAACTCCTGAAAAATCAATGGAAATACAAAATGCTCTAGGCCCGGATATTATGATGGCCTTTGACGAGTGTCCACCTTATCCGGCAGAATATAAGTATATGAACGACTCTGTTGAACGAACAAGTCGATGGGCAGAGCGTTGTCTTGAAGCACATGCCCGACCGAATGAGCAAGGATTATTCGGGATTGTTCAAGGGGGAGAGTACGAGGATTTAAGACGTAAAAGTGCCGAGGATCTTGTATCACTTGATTTTCCTGGATATGCGATTGGTGGATTATCAGTGGGAGAACCGAAAGATGTGATGAAGCAAGTTCTAGAGTTTACTACACCGTTCTTACCTGAAGATAAGCCGCGGTACTTGATGGGAGTGGGGTCCGCCGATTCACTTATTGATGGTGCAATAAGAGGTATTGATATGTTTGATTGCGTGTTACCAACAAGAATAGCGAGAAACGGAACTTTAATGACTAGTAAAGGTCGACTAGTCGTGCGTAACGCTCAATATGCTAGAGATTTCAGACCACTAGATGAAAATTGTGATTGTCACGTATGTCAAAATTATACAAGAGCTTATATTCGTCACCTTGTTAAGTGCAAGGAGTCTTTTGGATTCAGACTTACCTCTTATCATAATTTATATTTCCTGTCTCAATTGATGGAAAATGTTAGACAAGCAATTAGAGAAGATCGCTTACTTGATTTCAGAGAAGAATTTTTCGAAGCTTACGGTTTCAATAAACCGAACGCAAAGAATTTTTAAAAAAGTGTTGTTTTAAAGAAACCATTAAAAAGGAAGATTAAATAGTTAAATAAAAAAAATTAGGGTAATTATACTCTTTTAATTGATTTTCAGTGGTATCTTTGTCTACAATAGTACGGGAGCGATATTTAGGACATTTGATGAAAAGAACATATATAACATGCTTTTTTCTTGAAATGGTAAAATAGTAATCGTGTTAATTATCGAAAGGGGTGAAATGAATGGATATGTTTGGTGCTTTAATTCCACTAATTCTAATGTTTGCGATTTTTTACTTCTTATTAATTCGTCCGCAACAAAAGCGACAAAAGAAAGTAAAAGAGATGCACAGTTCTCTTCAAAAAGGGGATAAAATCATTACAATTGGCGGCTTACATGGAACAATTGATGCAATTGATGATGCTAGAATCGTCCTTAATGTTGATGGAACGCATAAATTAACTTTTGATCGTCAGTCTATCAGAGAAGTTATTAATCAAGATTAATACAAAAAAATCGTCTTCCTAAAAAAGGGAGACGATTTTTTAATACGTATTTTAAGAGCCTGTTCTATCCTTCGAACAGAAGAGCTCGAATCCCCTCTAGGCGGACAACGACTTCAGCCACAAGTAGCAAGGAGATCACCTTGCCACTTATAAAAGGTGGTGGCAGAAGACATCGTTACATTTAATAATAGACGCTATGCGTTTTTCTTAGTAATTAGCACTTAAGCTTTTCTAATCAGCAAAAGAATTTCCTCTGACATTTACACCCATTATGCCTCCTAAAATAGCGACGATGAAGTATCCTAAATGCATGAGTAGTTGTTGACTATCAAATCCTTGATTCATACTTAAGTACTGAGTCAGAAAAACTAAAGTAGTGTAAAATAGAGCAGTTAATGCTCCGGCAAACCATCCTTTTTGACCAGATTTCCCTCCGGATATAAACCCACCGATAAAAAGGGCCAGAAACGAAAAACCAATGAGTATCCATAAGAATGTCTCTTCCGTAACATTTGTGTATTTGAGAACTAAAGAGCTCATGAAGCTTGCAACAATCACGAGAATGAAAATAGTTAATACCCCATAAAGGATACTGCTAATAAAACGATGTGAAAACATGTATTTCCCTCCTTCTCCCGCTTTTATAAAAGTCTATTCATAAATATTAAAAATAGACGAGCTTTTTAAAGAATCCGAGAGATCATTGTTTTTGGTTATTATAGTGACATGTTTGTCCATCTTTATTCATAGAATGCAATGTATGAGTGGAGCGTGGGGAGGGCTGGGTAAAAAATGGAATGGCTTCTAGCACTTGCTATTTTTGTTGTAAGCTATGTTTTCATCATTTCTGAAAAACTTAATCGTGCTCTCGTTGCATGTTTTGGTGGTATATTAATGCTATTTTCGGGAGTACTGGATTTGAACAGTGTTTTCTTGCAGCATATTGATTGGCATACAATCGTGTTACTTTTATCTATGATGATACTTGTTTCTATAACTAGTAAAAGTGGTTTGTTTGAATTTACAGCCATCACACTGGCAAAAATGGTGGGGGGTAGACCAATCCCGCTTTTAATTGTCATCTCAACTCTGACGGCTGTTGGATCTGCACTATTAAATAATGTGACTACTGTTTTGCTAATCGTCCCAATTGTTCTCACTTTGACTAGTTTGTTAAAGGTGACAGCAATTCCTTATTTATTATCAACGATACTTGCGTCGAACATAGGAGGGACTGCCACATTAATAGGAGATCCGCCAAATTTAATGATTGGTCAAGCAGTGGCACATTTAAATTTTAATGCATTCTTGGTTCATTTGGGACCCGTTGTGCTTGTAATTTATATTGTTGTCATTACCGGGGTGTCATTTCTGTATAAAAACCAACTTGTGGTAGGAGAGTTGGAGAGAAAGAATCTCATGAGCATCAATCCAAAAAAATATTTAACGAGAAAATCATTATTATTTAAATCGGTTACGGTATTACTCTTAACCACACTTGGGTTTATTGTACAGCCGTTTTTATATGTTGAACTAACGAGTATTTCCATGGCTGGTGCTATTCTTTTAATGTTGTTAACGAATGATGATGAAGGAACAGAAGAAATTTTTCAAAAAATTGAGTGGGTTACTATTTTCTTTTTCATCGGTTTATTTATGCTTGTAGGAGGTTTGAAGGAAGTAGGCATTATTGATGAGATTGCACGAGGAATCATCTATTATACAGAAGGGGATGTGCCTCAAACCTCTTTATTAATTTTATGGACTTCCGGAATTCTTTCAGGATTTGTTGACAATATTCCGTTTGTAGCAGCAATGATACCGGTTATTTTAGAATTTGAGGAATATGGCATGACTAATTTAGATCCTTTATGGTGGGCACTGGCTTTAGGAGCGTGTCTTGGTGGGAATGGAACGCTCATAGGAGCAAGTTCCAATGTTATTGTTGCAGGATTAGCAATAAAAGCAAAACAGCCATTCACTTATATGGACTTTTTGAAAGTAGGACTTCCAACGGCTCTTATATCTTTTGTAATTTCTACAATCTATTTGTATTATCGGTATTTGGTAGACTTCATGTGATATAAGTATATACGTAACCAAAATGTTATCCTCGGAAAAGCATGTTTAGACTCTTTTTGGTCACACTAAAAAGAGTCTATTTATATCTTGCGGGAGGATATCATGAATGGAAATGGAGCTCCTTATTATAATATTACGCACGGTAGTTATTTACGTAGTTATACTGATTGTTTTCCGGCTGATGGGGAAAAGAGAAATCGGTCAATTATCAATTGTAGACTTCGTCATATCTTTAATGATAGCTGAACTAGCTGTAATGACAATAGAAAATACACGTGTACCTATCAGTCATCAACTTGTACCAATGTTTCTTCTGATGACAATCCAAATATCTCTTGCCTACATTTCATTGAAAAGCCAGGGACTCAGGAAGCTCATAGATGGGAAACCATCTGTGATTATACGGCAGGGGAAAATTGATGAAAAAGTAATGAGGAGTCAACGATACAACTTCGACGATTTAATGCTTCAGTTAAGACAAAAAGATATTGAATATATATCGGATGTAGAATTTGCGTTATTAGAGCCATCAGGAGACCTCAGTGTGATACGGAAAGACCTTAATAGACCTGAGGGGTCTGAGCCTCCGTTTCTTCCACTACCGTTGATCCAGGATGGTAAAATTCAGAAGGAACATCTAAAAGAAATTGGTAAAAAAGAGGAGTGGTTGGTGGAAGAGATGAAAAAACTCGGCCATGACCAGATTGGGCAAATATCCTTTTGTTCAATTAACAGAGATCGTTCGTTTTTTGTTGACTTGAAAGTAAAGAACTGAAGTCTCTTATAAAGAGCTATCGAAAAGTTGATTCTAACTTTTCGATAGCTCTTTTTTTGTTTTCGAAATCCTAATTAATTAAAAGGTAAAATCAGCAAATTCGAGCATCTTATTCCGAGTAAAGAAATTTTTAGAAAACAGCCGATTTTTATGATTAAATCCACCTGTTTAAAAAAGGAATCCTTTTTAATTCCTCTCGATAAATAAGGTTCATCCCTAATACAAGAATCGCGTAGCTTAACCCTGTTACCACAATACTTATAGCCGTTTTAAGAAGTAAATCAGATCCAGTTAAAATCGATGTATATAAAAGATAACCAATGATTCCACTAATAATCATCGCTAGAATAACTTTCGCGAGTTCTCTTATGTTTAAAGTAAATCCAATCTCTTTCACTAAAGTGGCGAAGTGTAAAAGAGTGACCAAAATAAATCCAATAACAATAGCTAACGCAGCACCCATAATCCCAAGCTCTGGTCTGGAAGCGAGGACGAAAACAGCTGCTATTTTTACTCCTGCACCAATTATACTGTTCATCATTGCTGCTTTTGCAAGGTTCAAAGCTTGCAGTGTCGCTTGAAGAGGACCTTGAAAATATAAAAAGAGGCTAAATGGAGCCATGATCTTTAAATAGCTTGCAACCGTTGGAGCTTCATAGATCAGTTCCATAAGCGGATCCGCATAAACATAGAGGACAACGACTGCTGCTCCACCTGAAATCACTGCGAAACGGAGAGCTTGACTAAGGCGGTAATGAATAAGTGCATAATTTTTTACAATAGCGGCCTCGCTTATAGCAGGAACGAGAGACACAGAAAGCGAATAAGTGATAAACGTAGGTAATAGAAGCATCGGAATTGCGTACCCGGCAAGCTCACCGTATTGTGTAGTTGCAAGAATGGTAGTTACACCGGCTATTGCAAGACTTTGCGCAACGACAATTGGTTCAAAGAAGAAAGAGATGGAACCAACAAGTTTGCTGCCGGTTGTAGGTAACGCAATAGCCATTAAATCACCAAAGGTATCTTTTCCATCTTTTACATGAGAAAAAAATTGTTTACGAAAGCGAAACGTTTTTCTTTTTTTGAACACAGTTATCATGAAAACAATCGAAGCAAGTTCACCTATCACACTCGATATCATTGCTCCAGCAGCAGCGAATTCTATTCCAAAAGGTAACAACATGGACGTAAATGTTGCAACGAAAGCAATACGGACAACCTGTTCTATGACTTGGGAATAAGCAGTAGGTTTCATATTTTGCAGACCTTGAAAATACCCTCTAATAACAGATGATAGTGCAACGATAGGCACGACAGGAGAAATTGCGATTAATGGGTAATATGCTCTTTCGTCTGTAAGAAGATAGGTAGATATCATTGGCGCAAAAATGATCATACATGCAGTGAAAATCAAACTGAGAATCCCTGTTACGGTAAGGGAAATTACCAAGATTCTTTTGATACGTGGACGATCACCTTCAGCATCTGCCTCAGCAACTAACTTTGAAATTGCTACGGGAAGCCCTAATTGTGTTAGTGTAATGACTAGTAATAAGGTGGGAACAGCCATCATATAAAGACCTACACCTTCTGGTCCCATAATTCTGGCAACAACTATTTTGTTAATGAAACCAAGGAAACGAGTGATTAACCCGGCGATGATTAATATCACAGCACCTTTTAAGAAAGTTTGTTTACTCATATTCACCCCTACTTTCTTCGAAAAATCCTAGATTTTTCCGCTAAAGATGTATATGCTGAAAAGGTGGCCAAGCATGACAAGCTTTGGGTATATATTTTAAATAAATTTATAATTTGTATGAGATGAAGTATATAAAGGGCGGGTGTTAAAGGTTGGACTGGAAAAATATCTATCGTGGTATTATGATGGGGATCAGTGATTTGATTCCTGGTGTTAGTGGAGGGACAATTGCAGTTTTATTAGGGATTTATAGTGAGTTTATTGCTGCGATAAACGGATTCTTCAGTAAAGATTGGCGAAAGCAACTTCCGTTTCTCATTCCATTAGGGATAGGTATCGTTGTTGCACTACTAGGTTTTAGTCAGATTATAAATTGGTTGATGGAGAATCATTTTCAGCCTACGCAATTCTTTTTCTTAGGACTTGTCTTGGGGATTGTTCCGATGTTAGTGAGAATGGCAGAAATAAAAACGAGTTTTACGATATGGCACTATTTGGTTTTAATATTTGCCACTGTTTTAGTAACACTGTTCGGTTTCATCGTGCCCGAAGAAGGGGCAGTCATTCTAGATCTCACATTTGAAAATGGCATCAGATTTTTTCTTGCTGGTTGGTTGGCAAGTATGGCCATGCTCATGCCGGGGATTAGTGGATCTCTTGTATTATTGCTGTTTGGTGTTTATTTCACAGCTACGTCAGCGTTGTCTATATCGTCGCCTAATATTCCAGTTATTATCATCATTGGTTCTGGTGTTGTTGTTGGATTTATTATTTGCAGTAAATTTATAAAACACATATTACTTCACTATCCATATATGACGTATGCTGCAATTATTGGACTTGTATTGGGTTCAGTTACTGTAGTTTATCCAGGTTTGGAAAATGATGTAGGTGTTATCATCCCATGTATCATCACTTTTTTAATAGGGTCATCAATTGCACTTTTCTTAGGTTCTAAACAAACAACGCTAAGGTAAAGACGATATATACTGGGAGGATAACAATTATGACAAAAGAGCAATGGGGATATTGGAAACTTAAACTTGAGCCGGTGATAGAGAGTAAGGCCGAGGAATGGCATATACTAGGTTATGACCGAGTCACAGAAAAAGAGGTCTGGGAATGTTTTTTAACAAAGTTAGAAAAAAATAAAGAACGCCCAGAGCCTGTTCGTTCGCACTGGATGGTAGCTGAACTGTTTCATTTAAAGGCAAATGATTATATGACTTGGTTAACAATAGAAGCTTATAAAGGTCCAGAGTGGTTTGAAAATGAAGAACCAATTGATTTCAGCCTGAAGTCATTTCATGCTGAAGATATTTAAGTGATTTCAGCTGGATTCAGATTACGGAGATGTTGAGAACAATATCTCCGTAATTGACATGTGTTTTTTAATCTCGCTATAATAGTAATATTAGTTTAAGATCGTTGTATTTTTTTACATAGATATATCGACCCTGATGAATTTTAGGGTCGCATCGTCATGTTCGCTTAAGAAGGAGGATCATTTTTATGGTGAAAAGAAGAAAAGGTGTCAAAAAAAGTTTGATCGCTGTTTTTTTTGCGATTGTTATTGGATTTGGCGCTCTTATTGCATGGAATGCCTTGGATCAAGCAGAAGATATTAGCCTAGGTCTGGATCTTCAAGGTGGATTTGAAGTTTTATATGAAGTGACCCCGGTAAATGGAGAAGATACGGAAATTAACCGAGAGCTCTTAAGCGATACGGTAAGTGCCTTAAATGCTCGTATTGATGTATTAGGTGTTTCTGAACCTAGCATAACGATTGAAGGAGACGACAGAGTTCGCGTACAACTAGCAGGTATTGAGGATCAAGCATCTGCCAGAGAGCTTTTATCTACACAAGCAAGGCTATCATTTCGTGATATAAATGACGAATTAATGATGGACGGATCGGATTTAGTGGAAGGTGGAGCCCGTCAGAATTTCACTGCTGATACGAATGAGCCTGTTGTGCAAGTAACCGTTGAAGATGCAAATAAGTTCAGGGAAATTACTCAAGATATAAGCAATCGTCCTTTGGGAGAAAATCTTTTAGTCATTTGGCTTGATTACGAAGAAGGCGATTCCTATGCAACGGAGAGTATGAAACCTGAAGAAGAATCTAAAATTATATCTGCACCAAGAGTTAGGAAGACAATTCCATCCCGCGATGTAGAAATTTCAGGGAATTTCACTGTTCAATCGGCGAATGAACTGGCAGGAATTTTAAATGCGGGGGCATTACCAGTTGAATTGGAGGAAATTGACTCGACTTCTGTTGGTGCATCACTTGGTGAACGCGCGATGGAGCAAGCAATAAATGCAGGAATAGTTGGTATTGCCTTGATTTTCGCTTACATGCTGTTTTACTATCGCTTTATGGGTGGTATCGCAGTATTAACGTTAACCGCATATATTTATGTTGTTTTAGTTATATTTAATTGGTTAAATGCAGTTCTGACACTGCCTGGAATTGCAGCCTTAATTTTAGGAGTCGGAATGGCTGTTGATGCCAACATTATTACGTATGAACGTATTAAGGAAGAACTGCGCTCAGGAAAGTCGGCGATCAGCGCATTCAAAGCAGGTAGCCGAAGATCGTTATCCACTATTTTAGATGCTAATATTACAACAATTATAGCTGCTAGTGTGATGTATGTTTATGGGACAAGTGCTGTTCAAGGATTTGCGGTTATGCTTATCGTAAGTATTCTTACGAGCTTCTTAACAGCAGTTTTTGGATCCAGACTGCTATTAGGCCTTTGGGTGAACAGTCGGATATTAAACAAGAAGCCGCGCCTGTTCGGTGTGAAGGAGCGTGATATCAATGAACTTTGAACACGAAGAATCTAAACTTGATTTTGTTAAGCATCGTAAAAAGTTTTTCCTGATTTCCGGTATATTTCTTTTAGGAGGCATCATCCTTCTTGCAACATTAGGTTTGAATTTAGGGATCGATTTTAGAGCTGGGACAACCATGGATGTTTTAGCGAATGAGACAATTACTACAGAAGAAATTCAATCACACTTTGAAGATGCTGGATACGAACCAGAGGACATTCGATTGGCTGGTGAAGATAGTACTACTGCACGAGCAAAATTTGTAGGTGGCTTAACCCAAAAAGAAACATTGGAGCTGCAAGGTTTCTTTGAAGACATTTACGGCAATACGCCGTCAGTTAGTACTGTGACACCGATGGTTGGAGAGGAATTAGCTAGAAATGCGATTATTTCTGTGCTAATAGCTTCGGTAGGGATTATTTTATATATCACCGTTCGTTTTCAGTTTTTGTATGGTCTTTCTGCCATCATTGCTTTGTTCCATGATGCGTTATTTATTTTGGTGGTATTCAGTATGACTCAGATGGAGGTCAATATTCCTTTTATTGCTGCTGTCCTCACGATAGTGGGGTATTCGATTAACGATACCATTGTTACATTTGACCGGATTCGTGAAAATATGAGTCTTGAAAAACGAGTGAAGGACTTTGATGATCTGGCGAGGATTGTAAATAAGAGTCTTATCCAAACATTAGCTCGTTCGATTAACACCGTACTTACAGTGGTTTTTGCAGCCGCAGCATTATTTGTACTTGGTGGAGAAGGATTGAGAACCTTTTCTTTTGCACTGGTAGTAGGTTTGGTTGCGGGAACGTACTCATCACTCTTTATTGCTGCCCAGGTTTGGTTAGTGTTGAAATCTAAACAATTGAAAAAGCAGAAACAGAAAAAAATGGAGTTGGAACCTGAGGGGTGAGTTTAGCCAGAAAAAGGATGTGTTTAGAGGTCCAATGGATCTCAGGCACATCCTTTTCGTTCAGTTTTATAGCTGAAAAAACCATTATACTTAATAAAATATTTATTCGTTTTCGTAAAAGCCATGCTAAATATAAGTCTATTAAAGAGTTTGTTCAAAAAGGTAGGTTTTTACCTTTGTGAATATCCTCTTAAAGTAAAATCGGGAAATATTTTACCTCTTATTTGGCAATGAAGTATAAAACAAGTATGATAAAACCAATCATGTAATATATATGACAGAGTATATAGGATGTGTTAGCCATGAATGAAGATTATCAGGAAGAAAGATATAAAAAAGTCCGATTTGGTGCATTGGTAGGAATTTTTGCTAATATCGTGTTAGCATTACTAAAGGGAATTATTGGTGTTTTTGCGGATAGTCGGGCTTTAATTGCGGATGCTGTGCATTCGGCTTCGGATGTAGCTGGATCTGTCGCAGTCCTAATAGGCATTCGTGCGGCAAAACTCCCTCCTGATCGCGACCACCCTTATGGACATGGAAAAGCAGAAACGGTCACGGCCATCATTGTAGCAGTTTTGCTTTTCATAGTTGGGCTTGAAATTGCCATTGGTGCAATTCGTTCTTTTTTTGAACCAATACTTGTTCCAAGCATAATTGCTGTTTATACTGTGGTATTTTCCATAGTCGTTAAAGAGGCAATGTTTCGTTATAAGATAAAATTGGGTAGAAAATATAAGAGTGATGCTTTAATTACAGATGCTTGGCATCACCGATCTGACGCTATTTCCTCTGTGGCGGCTTTAATTGGAATAGGTGCTGCTATTTTGGGGGGAAGTTTGGATATTGAATGGCTAGTTTACGCAGATCCTGTAGCCGGTATATTTGTTTCTTTACTCATTATTAAAATGGGATGGAAACTTGGCAGCGAGGCCATTCATAATACATTAGACCACGTTCTTCATGATGAAGACACACAAGAAATGTTCGAAAAAGCTAGTGCCGTGAAAGGTGTTTTTTTAGTACATGAATTACTGGCAAGGGAGCATGGACATTACGTCATTGTCGATATTAAAATAGCTGTTGACCCTGAGATTACTGTAGAAGAAGGCCATTCAATTGGTAAAGAAGTAAAGGGAGAGCTTATGGAAGATGGATATGTTCAAGACGTAAGAGTCCATGTAAACCCATATTCTAAAGAGGGGAGTGAGTAAACATGAAAGGTCAATGGGGATTGATTACAAGTATTATTTTTATTTTAATTATATCAATTTTTGCCGTTTTAAATGTGGATCCAGTTCAAGTTAACTTTGGTTTTCTTGGTCAGGCTGAGTGGCCACTTGTCATTGTCATTATTGCCTCTGTCTTAATGGGCGGATTAATCGTTGGTTCTGTAGGAATTTTCAAGATGTATAGACTCCAATCAGAAATAAAGCGTCTTAAAAATCAAGCAAAGACTTCATCTGATTCACTTGAGGCGAAAAATAACGAGGTTTCTGAAGAATCTGATGACCAAACAATCCCATCACGCAGCAAGTCAAAAAAATAAGAGCAAAAGTAGTACCTTTTTCCAATAGTAGCGGGATAATTTCTTGAGTATTTTTCTGGAGTAAGGTGCTATTTTATTTCACAGGATTCTATTTTTCTTACAAGTATTTATAAAATTATCGGTTTTTTAGAGATTGTTTTTTTGAACAAAGGAGCTCGAATCCGCTCTAGGCGGACGCTTTCCGCGGGCAATTCTTCAGTCTCCTCGGGAAAGTTCGTCCCTGCGGGGTCTTCAGCGATTGCTTTTCCCGCAGGAGTCGCCGCCTTCGCTACTTCAGTTATTTTTTCGAAAAAGAAAAGTCAACGTAGAAAGACTTTCTACATAGTTGGTGTTTATCTGCTTTTTCAAGCCCAGAAACAATAACTATTACATAAACTGCCTTTATGAAAAATTGTTGTTTGGAAGAATCCGCGAGACTCCTGTGGAAGAATGATCCAAGCGAGACCCCGCAGAGCGTTCGTTTGCTCGAGGAGGCTCGCGGATCATCCACGGAAAGCGAGCGGTAATTCTTCCAAACAACCTTTAGTGTTAATAAAGCGACAAAATAGAAAAAAGAAAAAAAGTTTATTAAAGACCGCAATGTAGTTTTTCTTATATTGCCCCCTCTTCTGACCTTATGTATAATGAGTGGGTCAGGGGAGGTTTTTTTTATGCTTCATTCAAAGGCTAATTGGAAAATTAAAGATATTGATGAACAGCAGGTAGCTCAGTTTTCTGAACAAATAGGGTTATCTATGATTGCAACAAGATTTTTGGTGCAACGAGGAATGACTACAAAAGATGAAGTTGATGCTTTTTTACATATGAATAACGAGGCAATTCACGATCCATATTTACTGAAAGATATGAAAAAAGCGATTGATAGAATTCGTCAGGCTATAGATTCTCAAGAAAGAATTCTTGTTTTTGGTGATTATGATGCGGATGGTGTGACGAGTACATCTCTTATGTATATGACACTAATACAACTAGGAGCAAATGTTGGTTTTTATGTACCTAATCGTTTTACAGAAGGATACGGACCAAACGAACAGGCTTTTAGACATGCTGCCGAAGAAGAAGTGACCTTAATCATTACCGTTGATACTGGGATTTCTGCCGTACATGAAGCGGAAGTGGCAAAAGAGTTAAATATTGATCTGATTATTACCGATCACCATGAACCGCCACCTGTTATTCCTGATGGGTTTGCAGTTGTGAATCCGAAGCGATCTGACTGTAGTTATCCGAATGAAAATTTGGCGGGAGTTGGTGTCGCGTTTAAAGTGGCTCATGCTCTTTTAGAAAGAATTCCCGAGGAGTATTTCGACTTAGTAGCTATAGGCACTATTGCAGATTTAGTCGCTTTAAAGGGAGAAAATAGATATTTAGCTATGAAAGGCATTCACTCTTTATCATCCTCGCTTAGACCCGGATTGAAGGCTTTATTAGAAAGAGCTGGTGCTAACCCTCAGGAGATGAGTGAAGAACAAGTAGGATTTATAATTGGACCTCGATTAAATGCAGCTGGAAGATTGGATTCTGCAGATCCCGCTATACAATTACTAATTTCCGAGGATCCTATGGAAGCCGAAGAATTAGCAGAAATGATTGATGACTTAAATAAAGAACGTCAGCAAATAGTGAAAGAAATCGCGTTGGAAGCGGAACAGCAAGTAGAAGCATATGAAGATGGTGTTCCACCGGTAATTATTGTTGGACAAGCAGGCTGGAACGCTGGTGTTATTGGTATTGTTGCTAGCAGATTAGTAGAAAAGTATTATCGGCCGACTATTGTACTGAGCTACGATGAAGAAAAAGGATTGGCCAAAGGATCAGCTAGAAGTATCGAAGGTTTTGATATGTTCCAATCTCTTTCTCAATGTCGCGATTGGTTACCTCACTTCGGTGGCCATCCTATGGCTGCTGGTCTTACAATGCAAATGGAAGATATCGATAGGTTAAAAACTAAATTAAGCCAAATTGCTTTAGATACAGTAGCTGATTCAGATTGGCAGAAAAGTATTTCGGTAGATCTTCCGATTTCACTAAAAGAAGTATCTGTTAATGCAATTTATGATCTCCAGCAGATGGCACCTTTTGGGATTGGAAATCCTGCACCTAAAGTAATGTTAAGCGATGTTCATATGAGTATGATTAAGAAAATCGGGGCAAGCGAGGACCATTTGAAAGTGACTTTTCAAGATGAAGATCAGAAAACTCTATTAGATGGAATAGGATTCAGGATGGGAGCATTACACGATTCAATATCCCCTTTATCCAAAATCTCCACTGTGGGTAAACTATCAATCAACGAATGGAATGGTTCGATTAAGCCTCAATTTATGATTGAGGATGTTAAAATTACTGAATGGCAAATGTTTGATTTTCGAGGGGATAAACGAGTTTGGCAAAATAAAAATCTTTTTGGTTTGGAAGAATGCACGGTGGTGATGTTTCAAGAGGAAACGTTGAAATATGAAAAAAATATCCCTGATAACTGGAAAGTGGTCCAATTGACGGCAGCTGATCCGGAAACAACGGAATTATCAAGAGCTAAAAATATTCTATTATTAGACCTTCCTTCTACTTTAAACCAAATGAAACAATGTCTAAACGGGTTGGAATCTCTTGAAAACCTGTATACATTATTTATTCATGAAGGAAATCACTTTTTTGAGACCATCCCTTCAAGAGAGCAATTTAAATGGCTTTATGCGTTCTTAATGAAACGTAAACAGTTTGACCTGAAAAAGAACGGACAAGAACTCGCCAAATATAAAGGTTGGAACGAAAAAGCTGTGAAGTTTATGTGTCAGGTGTTTTTTGAGTTAGAATTTGTTAAAATAAGCAATGGTATAGTAGAGGTCGAAGCGGAGCCTAAGAAAAAGGATTTAACGGAATCATTTACTTATCAAAAGTATTTAGAACAAAGTGATATAGAAAATGAACTATACTACTCCTCATACAGAGCTTTGAAACAATGGATCGATCGTACATTGGCGGATAAACACTTAGCCTCTGTTTAATATATCGAATGATCGCTATAAACACATGTGAATGGAACTTAAGGATAACTAGGAGGAAACACAAATGGATTATAAGAAATATATTACTGAGGTTAAAGATTATCCGAAAGAAGGAATTAGCTTCAAAGATATTACTACTCTTATGGAAGATGGAAAAGCCTATAAAGCGGCAATTGATGAAATGGCCGATTTCGCAAAAAATAAAGAGGTAGATGTGATTGTAGGACCTGAAGCAAGAGGGTTTGTAGTAGGCTGTCCAATTTCTTATGCTTTAGAAGTCGGTTTCGTACCAGTGAGAAAAGCCGGCAAACTTCCACGCGAAGTACTGAGAGTTGATTATGGTTTGGAGTATGGGAAAGACTCCCTTAATATACATGTTGATTCCATTAAAAAAGGACAGAAGGTGCTTATTACTGATGATCTTTTAGCAACCGGTGGAACAATTGAAGCAACAATAAAAATTGTTGAGGAACTCGGCGGAATTGTCGTTGGAATAGCATTTATGATTGAATTGACCTATTTAGACGGTCGAAATAAGCTAGGGAAATATGACGTATTTACACTTATGAGTTATTAATATTAAAAGGGAGTGTCTATGCTGACACTCCTCATTTCATTGCAAAATAAAGAAGAAAGAATGACCGTTAGGCTGTTTTTCTTAATTTGGTTTGCAAATTCACTGCTTTTTTGTTTCATAATATGTTATGCTGATTGAAAGTCTTTTCCACGGAAGGGACTTTTTTTATAAACGGATTCGACAAATTTCTTGTTTCTTTACAAGCGTTAGATAAATGGTAATAATAAAGAGAAATACATCCACTTGTTACATAATATAAATAGGTTTATAAACCGAAATTAAGAGGAAATTTAAGGTGATTCCATGACTAGCGAACAAGTATTAGAAAAAGCAAGTGAATATTTACCTGAGAAGGAAGTAGCGCTGTTAAGAGAGGCCTATGAAGTGGCTGAGCATGCCCACCGTGAACAATACCGTAGATCTGGAGAGCCGTATATCTGGCATCCTGTTCAGGTGGCGGGCATTCTTGTAGAACTTGGTATGGATCCTAACACAGTAGCCGCTGCTTTTCTTCATGATGTAGTTGAGGATACTGATGTAACACTCGATGACCTGAAAAAACAATTTGGTGAAGAAATTGCTATGTTAGTCGATGGCGTAACGAAACTAGGTAAGATAAAGTACAAATCCAAGGAAGAACAGCAAGCGGAAAATCACCGAAAAATGTTCGTGGCAATGGCAAGGGATATACGTGTGATTTTAATTAAACTAGCTGATCGACTGCATAATATGAGAACACTTAAGCATTTGCCACCTGAAAAACAACGAAGAATTGCAAATGAAACGCTGGAAATCTTTGCGCCGTTAGCTCATAGATTGGGGATATCAACGGTTAAATGGGAGCTGGAGGATACTGCTTTACGTTACCTGAATCCCCAGCAATACTATCGAATCGTTAACCTCATGAAAAAGAAACGTGCCGAGCGTGAAGATTATATAGGAGAGGTCACAGACGATATTCTTGAAAAGTTGGGTAATATGAACGTGGAGGCTGAAATACATGGCCGAGCAAAACACATTTATAGTATTTACCGTAAGATGGTCCTGCAGAACAAACAGTTCAATGAAATCTATGACTTGCTAGCAGTCCGTATCGTAGTTAGCAGCATTAAAGACTGTTATGCTGTACTCGGAACCATTCATACTTTATGGAAACCAATGCCAGGAAGATTTAAAGATTATATCGCTATGCCAAAAGCGAATATGTATCAATCGCTTCATACAACGGTTATTGGGCCAAAGGGTGACCCACTTGAAGTACAAATTCGTTCAGAGGATATGCATAAAGTGGCCGAATTTGGTGTGGCTGCACATTGGGCTTATAAAGAAGGCAAAACAGTCAGTGACTCAAATGCTCTAGAGACAAAAATGTCATGGTTCCGCCAAATTTTAGAATGGCAAAATGATGCAAATGACGCTCAAGAATTTATGGAATCCTTAAAAATAGATCTTTTCTCTGATATGGTGTTTGTGTTCTCGCCAAAAGGTGATGTTATTGAATTACCAAAAGGTTCTGTTCCCTTGGATTTTGCGTTCCGTATACATACAGAAGTAGGTAATCGTTGTATCGGAGCAAAAGTAAACGGGAAAATGGTTCCGCTTGATCATCAACTTAAGACGGGTGACATCATAGATATTTTGACATCAAAGCATTCGTATGGTCCTAGTCAGGATTGGATAAAAATCACACAAAGCTCACATGCAAAAAATAAAATTCGACAATGGTTTAAAAAAGAGCGTAGAGAAGAAAACGTCGAAAAAGGTAAGGATCAAGTAGAAAAAGAAATTGAACGCAAAGGCTTTAAGATAAAAGAAGTCCTAACGAATGAAAATATAGACCGGGTTGCAGATAAATTTAGTTTCACTACGGAAGAAGACATGTATGCTGCTGTTGGTTATAACGGTATTACAGCTGCTCAAATTGTAACGAGATTGACAGATAACATTCGTAAAAAGCTGGATGAAAGCCTTGATGCTCAATCAATATCCGAAGCTGTAGAGGACATCAAACCTGTTGAAAAAAAGCGTGCTAAAACAAGTACCGGTGTTTCAGTAAAAGGAGTCGACAATCTGCTCATTAGATTGTCCCGATGCTGTAATCCCGTACCCGGTGATGACATCGTTGGGTACATTACAAAAGGCAGAGGAGTCTCCATTCACCGCAGGGACTGTCCAAATATAACCATGGAAAAAAGTGATACACGACTACTAGAAGTAGAGTGGGAACAAGGGCAAGACAAGCAAAAAAATTACAATGTCGATATTGAGATTTCCGGTTATGACAGACGGGCGCTTTTGAACGATGTTTTACAGGCTGTGGCAGAAACGAAAACAAATATCAATGCCGTGGCTGGAAAATCAGATAAAAATAAAATGGCTACTATAAACATGACAATTTCCATTCAAAACATCGCTCATTTGCAACGTGTTGTAGACCGCATCAAGAGTATTTCAGATATTTACTCGGTGCGCCGAATAATGCACTAGTTCGGTTGTTTTAAATTTTAGGGATAGCCATGGATAGAAGGAGATTTGTCAAATGCGTGTTGTCGTTCAGCGATCGTTAAAAGCAAATGTTACCGTTAATGATGAGGTTACAGGGGCGATTAATCATGGATATGTTCTACTCGTTGCTGTGACTCATGAGGACACAAAAGAAGATGCTTATTATGTTGCAGACAAAATTGCTAAACTTAGACTTTTTGAGGATGAGCATGGAAAACTCAATTTATCCATTCAAGAAGTCGAAGGACAAATTCTTTCTATTTCTCAATTTACGCTCTACGGTGACAGTCGAAAAGGAAGAAGACCTAACTTCAAGGCCGCAGCAAAACCTGTACAAGCAAAAGAATTGTATGATCTCTTTAATGAACGCCTGCAAAGTGAACACGATTTGCAAGTTGAGACGGGAATCTTTGGCGAAATGATGAACGTTAGCCTCCTAAATCACGGGCCTATTACGTTAATTGTAGAAAGTAAATAGTAAGAGTGATTACTTACGGATAAAACCGGACTTTTTTAGTAAGTGGAACTGGAAGAAGTGAGAACGCCAAGAGCGAATTCGAAGAGCATCATTCCTTTTAATAGCAACTATTTCATAGAAAACAATCTATACAATTTAATCGTTGCGTGGTGTATTATCCTCTTTTTTTTGGACAAACTGAGATAAAAGAGGAGGTATACACGATGAGGTCTGGTTACTCTCACCAAAACAAGGCGCTAACTGCAAATCGATTAATACATACCGATTTACATCGTTTTGTTGAAGCGGATGATATTCATTCGGCGTATGAAATGGCAACTGAATTCGGACCATCAAACCGAGGTGTTCGTTCTTTAAAAAAACGACTTGAAAGAAATTAATATTGAAAACTTTCGATAAAGGTTGACATGCTTTGAAAGTATTCGTATGATAGATTAAAATTGACGAAATTATATATACACCATTGAGGGAGCAAAGTAGTAAAGAGATTTCAATTACAGAGATGAAATGCCTAAGGCTGGAAGCATTTCTTTGAAACTTTACGAAGGAACACTCCTTAGGTATTTTTCTGAAAAGTTGACTTCTTATTAGGAAAAATCGTTATCGGACGTTATCTGATTAAGCGGGAGCAAAAAGTTGCTTCAACTAGGGTGGTACCACGGGAAAAACTCTCGTCCCTGACAAAGTTCAGGGATGGGGGTTTTTTGTTTTGGTGAAAAAGATTTCCAGGTTTTTACATAATACAATTTAAATTCGGCAGGAGGAGAAACGAGTATGAATTATAGAATTCCCAGGGGAACTCAGGATATTTTGCCAGAGCAATCACGTAAATGGCAATTTATTGAACAGAAAATCCACGATTTGTGTAACAGGTACAATTACAAAGAAATTCGTACACCTGTTTTTGAACAGACAGAACTGTTTGCACGTGGTGTCGGTGATACAACCGATATTGTTCAAAAAGAGATGTATACTTTTGATGACCGAGGTGGGAGAAGCTTAACATTACGGCCAGAAGGGACAGCATCCACAGTTCGATCATTTGTGGAGAATAAAATGCACGGCTGGGCAGACCAACCAGTGAAGCTTTATTATGTCGGACCAATGTTCCGCTATGAACGTCCACAATCAGGCAGAATGCGTCAATTTGTTCAATTTGGTGTTGAGGCAATGGGAAGTGCAGATCCTGCCGTTGATGCAGAAGTAATTGGTTTATCGATGGATTTTTACCGTGAATTAGGCTTGAGTAATCTAAAGCTTGTTGTGAATAGTCTTGGTGACAAGGAAAGTCGTAATAATCACCGGAATGCACTTATCGAACACTTTGAACCGAGAATTTCGGAGTTCTGCGCGGATTGTCAGCAGCGTTTAGAAAAAAATCCATTACGGATTCTTGACTGTAAACAAGACAATGATCATGAATTAATGGCAACAGCGCCATCTATTCTGGACTACTTAAATGAAGATTCAACCGATTACTTTAAATTAGTCCAACAGTACTTGGCGGATATGGATATTAGATTCGAAGTGGATCCTACGTTAGTAAGAGGATTGGATTACTACAACAATACTGCATTTGAAATTATGATAGATGGTGAAGGATTTGGTGCGATTACCACACTTTGTGGTGGAGGTCGTTACAACGGTTTAGTGGAGGATATCGGTGGACCAACTACTCCTGGAATAGGCTTTGCTTTAAGTATAGAGCGTTTATTAATGGCCCTTGAAGTACAAGAGATTTCATTACCCATTGAGGAAGGATTAGATGCTTACCTTGTTACGATGGGGGAGCAAGCTAAGGCTGTTAGCCCAAAGTTATTACACGGACTTAGAAGTAAAGGCTTAGCTGTTGATGGCGACTATATAGGGAAAAAAATGAAGGCTCAAATGAAAGCTGCCGACAGACAAAAGGCTGAGTTTGTCCTTTTATTAGGTGACGATGAATTAGCAGAAGATAATATTATGGTAAAAGAGATGGCAACTGGTGAACAAAAACAAGTGCCTTTAAAAGAAATAGCTGAATGGATAATTAGTCAAAGATAGGATATTAGAGAGGGGTATGACAGTGACTGAACGTACACACGTATGTGGAGAATTGTTAGAAGGATTAATTGGAGAAAAGGTAAAACTTCAGGGATGGGTAAAGACTCGCCGTGATTTAGGACAGGTTATATTCGTGGATTTACGAGATCGTTCCGGTATTGTTCAGATCGTGTTTAATGGAGAGAATTTCCCGGAAGCTTTGGAAGTTGCCGAGAAAATTAGAAGTGAGTATGTTATTCACGTCGAAGGTACGGTTGTCGCTCGAGAAGAGTCCACTGTGAATGTTAAAATCCCTACTGGTACGATTGAAGTTATGGTAGATGATATTAAAATATTAAATGCTTCAAAGGGATTGCCTTTTACTATTGATGACGATGTTGAAGTTTCGGAAGATGTTAGATTAAAATACCGCTATTTGGATTTACGACGCCCGAAAATGTTTAATACGATGCAATTAAGATATAAAACAAGCAAATTGATTCGTGACATTTTAGATGAAAAACAATTTATGGAAATCGAAACACCGATGCTTACTAAAAGTACACCAGAGGGTGCTCGTGATTACTTAGTTCCTTCACGCGTTCATCATGGAGAGTTTTATGCTTTACCGCAGTCTCCACAATTATTTAAGCAATTATTGATGGTCTCAGGTTTTGAACGCTATTATCAAATTGCCAGATGTTTCCGCGACGAAGATTTGCGTGCAGATCGTCAGCCTGAATTTACACAAGTCGACATTGAAGCATCATTTATGAGTAAAGAAGAATTAATTACGATGATGGAAGAGATGATGGTTCGCCTCTTAAAGGAACTTAAGGGTGTAGATGTTGTTAAAACATTCCCTAGACTAACCTATCAAGAAGCAATGAACCGTTTCGGATCGGATAAGCCGGACACTCGTTATGGTATGGAACTTGTTGATGTATCAGAACAAATGCTGGAAAGTGACTTCAAAGTATTTGCGAGTACTGTAAATAATGGTGGAGTTGTCAAAGGAATATGTGTCAAGGGTATCGCTGATGATTATTCACGTAAAGACTTAGACGGACTAAGCGCGGTTGCTGAAATTTATGGCGCAAAAGGCTTAGCGTGGCTGAAAATCGAAGAAGGTCAAACACTAAAAGGTCCTATCGCTAAGTTCTTCGGTGAAGAAAGTGCTGCTGGTCTAATCAAGTCATTTGAAGCCGAAGCAGGAGATGTCCTGTTTTTCGTAGCTGACAAAAAACGCGTAGCTTGGGATGCATTAGGGGCTTTAAGAATCAAGTTTGCAAAAGATTTAAACCTGGTGGATTCAAAAGAATTTAATTTCCTTTGGGTAACGGAATTCCCGTTATTATCTTATGATGAAGATGCAGGCCGTTATACTGCTGAACACCATCCGTTTACTCGTCCGCTTGCAGAAGATGAGTCAAAGCTTGATACAGCTCCTGAGGAAGTCAGAGCAGAAGCATATGACCTTGTGTTAAACGGGTATGAATTAGGTGGAGGTTCTCAGCGTATTTTTGAAAGGGAGCTCCAGGAAAAAATGTTTAAAGCACTTGGTTTTTCCGAAGAAGAAGCCATTAGTCAATTCGGCTTTCTGTTAGATGCTTTTGAATATGGTACACCGCCACACGGAGGAATTGCATTAGGCCTCGACCGATTAGTAATGATTTTAGCTGAAAGAACGAACTTGCGGGAAACAATTGCCTTCCCTAAAACAGCTAGTGCAAGTTGTCTTTTAACGAATGCACCGAGCGGAGTTTCAGAAGCACAATTAAATGATTTAAACTTGTCGATTCAAAAGAAGAAAGAATAGCTTGAAAAAGGATGACTCAAAAGGTTTATAGCCTTCATTGAGTCATCTTTTTTTAAAAGATAAGAATTTATAAAATTAGCAGCTATCTATACGCCACAAGTATCAAGGGAAACCCACATCCTATCGAGTAGCACCTACACACACTTCGTAGGTGCTACTCGGGGTGGCTTTAAAGATCACGCTGTATTTAATAAAAGACGGCTACGCCGTTTTTCTTAGAGTCTGCTATGTAATATAGAAAGTGATGTCAGAGGTACTCGAATGCTCTAGACAGACGCTATTGACGCTGGCAGGGATTCAGACACCTAGGAAAACCAGGGCCTTATGCTTAAGTGATGGTTGCGAAAGATCACTCTGAAATAAGTAAATAGTTAAAATATATGTTGAATACAAACTACAAATATAGCTCTTTACATGAAATAAAAACCTGTGCTATACTTGCGTTAACAAATTAAATATCTCGCTACTTGAAAGTATAAGTTTATGTTTTTTAAGAATAGGGAATTGCAATAACTAAGTGGTTAATAAGTGAATGAAGAGATAAAGTTATCATTTATTACCAGTTGATTGTTAACCTTAGATTTTGTATAATTAGATTAACAGCTGATAACAAGTTTAAGGGTCCTATGTTGTACGTGTAACAACTTTTCATTTTGAGCCAACACTTCGACCTTGGGAGTTTTCTGTTTCGCTAATAATAGCATGCCTCATACTTATGTAATAACTTAGAGGAAGTTAGAATTAACGAACACGACACCCACCTGCTATTGCAGGTTCAAAATAAGGTATTTTTACGGCAAACACGGGACTCTTAATATTCTAATATAATTAAAACACCTTTATAGGTGTTTTTTTTTCGTCTTTGTTGAATCAGGTGTTGTCTCTTGGAATAGAGTTGTCGGCAGAGATTGTAATAAGCGGACTGAAATGAGTGGAAAAGACGATGAATTGAACGTATAAGGCGTTGAAATGAGCGGGAGAGCGCGTCAAATGAATGGATAAGATGCTGAAATGAAGTTGAGAGCGTGAATTGAACGTGTAAGGCACTGAAATGAACGGGAGAGTGCATCAAATGAATTGGTAATGCGCTGAAATGAAGTAAAAAGCGCCTCAAATGAACGTGGATAAGACGCTGATATTAATGACTTATTGCCTCAAAAGATCTAAATTTCAATTTACATATCATACCTCAAATAAACTAAATTAATTTACGATTATTCAAGTATTTTTATAAAACGCTGTCATTTTACCCCGAAGATACGTTAAAATATATAATTAGAAGTACTTATTTATAGCCAGTCATCAGATGACCTTATGACTGGTGTCGAGGAGGGAAAACTATTATGAAAGTTTCATTGTTTTTAACCTGTCTAGCGGATGCTGCTTATCCGGCCGATGTCGGGAGAAGTACTGTTGAAGTATTAGAACGTTTAGGTTGTGAAATAGATTTTCCGAAAAATCAAACTTGCTGTGGTCAGCCAGCGTATAATAGTGGCTTTCACAGAGAGACGAGAGATGTCGCAAAGCACATGATCCGAACATTTGAGCATGCAGATTATATTGTCTCTCCGTCTGGTTCCTGTGTAGCGATGCTCAAAGAATACCCGCATCTGTTTGAAGATGATCCTGAATGGATTGGCAGAGCAAAAAAATTGGCTGATAAATCGTATGAACTTACCCAATTTATTGTGAATGTCCTGGAAGTAGAAGACGTAGGAGCAGAATTTGAAGGGAAAGTGACTTACCATACCTCCTGTCATATGACTCGTTTGCTTGGAGAGAGGGAAGCTCCAATGAAACTGTTGAAAAATGTAAAGGGGTTAAACTTCACGGAATTACCTAATAAACAGCAATGTTGCGGATTTGGTGGAACATTCAGCGTAAAAATGTTGCCTATTTCAGAACAAATGGTAGATGAGAAGGTGCAGCACATCGAAGAAACAAATGCAGATATATTAATTGGTGCTGATTTAGGTTGTTTAATGAATATTGGCGGGAGAATTGACCGACAAGGTAAGTCAGTGAAAGTTATGCACATTGCGGAAATTTTAAATAGTCAAAAATAAGAGGTGATTATATGGGTGTGAAGATTAGTAATGAAAAGTTTTTTGATAGGGTTGATAAAGGTATTAAAGATACATTTATGCGAAAAGCCGTTTCGGAGGCACAAAGCCGTCTTGAGGGGCGGAAAATAGAAGTGACGGAAGAATTAGGGAATTGGGAAGACTGGCGAGACCTGTCGGAAGAGATTAGACAGCACACGCTTGAAAATTTGGATTATTATTTGGAACAGTTTGCTCGGAATGTTGCTAAGCAAGGAGGACATGTATTTTTTGCGGGAAATGCTGAAGAAGCGAATGATTACATTACATCTGTCGTCAAAAAAAAGAATGCAAAAAACATCGTCAAATCAAAATCAATGGTCACGGAAGAGATTGGTATGAACGAAGCATTGGAAGAAATCGGTTGTAATGTGGTGGAATCTGATCTTGGAGAGTGGATTTTACAATTGGATGATCATGATCCACCCTCACATATCGTTGTACCTGCTCTTCATAAAAACAAAGAACAAATTAGAGAAACATTTAATAAGAAAAGACAATATGATAAAACTTCCGATCCAGATGAATTGGCAAAGTTTGCACGTCAGGAACTTAGAAAAGATTTCTTAGCAGCCGAAGTAGGAATTACTGGCTGTAATTTTGCTGTAGCCGAATCCGGAAGTGTCTCCCTTGTAACAAATGAGGGCAATGCAAGATTAGCGACTACGTTACCGGAAACACAGATTACGGTGATGGGTATGGAGAGAATCGTTCCTACTTGGAAGGAGCTTGATATTCTTGTTACGATGCTTTGCCGCAGTGCAGTCGGACAAAAATTGACGAGTTACATTACGGGATTAACGGCAACAAAAGAGCAAGGAGATGTAGATGGTCCGGAAGAATTTCACGTGGTAATTGTTGATAATGGCAGATCAAAAATATTAGGTACTAAATTCCAGTCAGCGTTGCAGTGTATTCGATGCGCAGCCTGTATTAACGTTTGTCCTGTTTACAGACACGTAGGTGGCCACTCTTACGGCTCGATCTATCCAGGTCCAATAGGAGCAGTATTAACTCCATTATTAGAGGGATATGAAGATTATAAAGAGCTTCCTTTTGCTTCGTCTCTATGTGCTGCTTGTACCGATGCTTGTCCAGTAAAAATTCCATTGCACGAGCAATTAGTGGAGCACCGTCGTATTATTGTGGAACAAGAAGGCAAATCGTCATTCGGAGAAAAATTGGCGATGAAAGGATATGCTTTTGGTGCAAGTACACCTAGTCTTTATCAAATGGGTATAAAAGGCGCACCCACATTTATTAATACTATTGCTGGTAAAGATGGCGATGGTAAAGGGGCTGGACCGATTAAATTATGGACGGATATTCGTAATTTACCAAAGTCCACAGGTCAGTCATTTAGAAAATGGTATAACAATCGCGAGAAAGGTGGTAATGACTAATGGCAACAGGAACCATTCAAAATCAGGACAAGTTTCTAGATAAAATTGCAAATCAACTTGGAAGAAAAAGGCAGACAAAAGAAGTGGAACTTCCTGCCTGGAAAAAAGCGCCACAGTATGATGTGTTCAAAGGTTTAAGTATGGATGAGCTGTTAGCCCAATTTGTCATCCAATGTGAGAAAATTCATGCGAATGTAGTTGTGACAAAAATGAATGAACTAGAAGAAATCTTTCATGAAGTGATCCAAAAGTTGGGAGGAGAATCAATTGTTTATTGGAATGACTCTCGGTTTGAAACATATGGATTGACGGCTGCACTCACTCAGGAAAAAGAGGAGGGTATATCTGTTCATGAATGGAAAAGTGATCTTGGTAAAAAAAATATCGAAATTGCTGAAAGAGCAAATATAGGCATTACATTTTCCGATATTACATTAGCGGAATCCGGAACGGTTGTTTTACTGAGTGATAGTGGAAAAGCCAGATCCGTTAGCTTATTACCACAAAAGCATCTGGCAATTATCCCTAAAAGTACAATAGTACCAAGAATGACACAAGCTTCAGAAAAAATTCATGAAATCTCCAAAAATGAAGGTAGAACACCTTCCTGTATTAATTTCATTTCTGGACCAAGTAACTCGGCAGATATCGAGTTAAGGCTCGTTGTCGGAGTACACGGACCCGTTGAGGTAACATATATTGTTATCGATGATATGTAATAATGATAATCGCAATTGATTACTATCAAAGATACTAGTCAATATATCTGAAAGAAAAATATTCAGAAAATCAAAACAAAAAAAGCGCTAAAATCTAGCGCTTACGTTTTCTAGCCTTGGTTAGTCGATAGATTATTTGTGAGAATCGCTGATTATCTTCAGTGATTCTCACTTTCTATCTAATAAAATATGTTATTTCGCTACTTTTTCCAGGTTTCCGTTTTTATCCATTCTGAAAGCAGCCGCCGATCTGTCAACAGATTCTTCCTCAAGTACCGCCATCCTTCTTGCGCGGTCCATAATTTGAATAATGGATTGGTAATCTTCCTGTATCGCTAGATGTTGCTGCTTCAATTGTGAATATGCTTGTTCCAGCGTATTCACTTTATTCTTAAGATCTGTATTTTCTTGCTCTAAAAGCGTTGCTTTAGATCCAGATCCTTTCATAGACCGCAAAAACACGATAACTTCGTCTAAGCTAAGTTCACGTTCTGGTTTACTTTGTACACTTTTAGTTCGTGGGAGTGGAAGTTCCGCACGCTGAGGCAATTCGAACTCTTGAGATTGATGTTTGTTGAACTCTTCCACAAACGAATAGGAGGGCTCCATATCCTGATCGAATCCTTTTTGGACTTGTGGCTTGGAATCCTGCGCCATCTGGCGTTTCTTTTGTTTGCGGTGTTTCTTTGCTAGTTTAATTGCATCATCATATTTATCTCTAACAACTGCATTCCACCGGAAACCGCATGCAGCGGACGTTCGATTTAACGCATCTCCAACTTCCTCAAACGCATTTAGTTGCGTACTACCTTCTCTTATGTGCCGTAAAACTGTTTCTGCTAATAATAAATCGTCCTCATGTGACCATGCATCTTGTCTAACTTTCATCATTTTCATTCCTTTCTTACTAATCTTCTTTCTTTTCTATTAACATGGTCAATGAAGGATGAAAGTATACTAACGAGATAAAATAAGTTTGCGTAATACATAATATGGAAAATTATTAAGATAAAGAGACAATCGATTAGTACCTAGAAATAGCGATCTTGATTACAATTATTTCTCTTTTCTTATAAAACTATTTTTCTTTTCTTTGTAAAAAGTAATCCAACCGTTTCTGAACTGTTTTTTCATATCCGTTCGTGGATGGAGAGTAAAATGTTCGGTTTTTAAGGTGTTCGGGAA
This sequence comes from Salipaludibacillus neizhouensis, assembly GCF_002886185.1. Lineage (GTDB taxonomy): Bacteria > Bacillota > Bacilli > Bacillales > Salisediminibacteriaceae > Salipaludibacillus > Salipaludibacillus neizhouensis. The sequence continues at coordinate 2,625,484 of NZ_KZ614146.1, read as the reverse complement.
GATATTGTTGGACGACATAATGATTCTCATAATTATGAGGATATAAGTAGCCTTCGCCATGCCCAAGTTTAGATGCTCCTTTGTAATGGGCATCACGTAAATGGACAGGAATATCGCTAGCTTTTTCTTTTTCTACAGCATTTAGTGCATCGTCAATCCCCTTAATTACGGCATTACTCTTAGGTGCTGTTGCTAAGTAAAGTGCTGCTTCAGCTAACGGAATCCTCGCTTCAGGCATTCCGATAAACTCCACTGCATGAAAGGCAGCTTCAGCAATTAATAGTGCGTTAGGATCTGCAAGTCCAACATCCTCTGCTGCATGTACATATAATCTTCTAGCAATAAAACGCGCATCTTCTCCTGCATAGATCATTTTTGCTAACCAATACAAAGTTGCGTCGGGATCTGAACCGCGGATGCTTTTTATAAAAGCTGAAATAGTGTCGTAATGGTTGTCTCCAGCTTTATCATAACGAATCATCCTTTTTTGAATAGATGCTTCTGCAGTGTTGAGGTCAATTTTAATGATATTTTCATCATTTGGGTCCGTTGTCAAAACAGCTAATTCAATCGCATTTAAAGCAGTTCTTGCGTCACCATTTGCGATATCAATAATGTGAGTAGAAGCCTCTTCATCAATGTGGATCGTATAATTTCCAAATCCTCTTTCTTTATCTTCCAGAGCTTGATCGATGACGCGACCTACTTCTTCATTTGTCAGAGAATGGAGTCGAAATAGACGGGAACGTGAAATAAGAGCAGGATTGACTTCGAACATCGGGTTTTCTGTTGTGGCTCCGATTAAAATGACTGTTCCATCCTCAACAAAGGGCAATAAAGAGTCTTGTTGTCCTTTATTAAAACGATGGATTTCATCAATAAATAAGACAGTTTTTGTTTGTTCAAATTTGAGTCGGTCTTTTGCCTGTTGGACAATTTCCCTGACATCTTTAATGCCAGACTGTACAGCATTCAACTGTTCAAATCGGGCCGAAGTAGTGTTAGCAATAACTCTTGCCAGTGTTGTTTTCCCAGTGCCGGGAGGACCGTGAAAAATCATGGGTGTGAGACGATCAGCTTCAATCGCTCTTCTCAATAAAGTCCCCTGCCCAATGATGTCTTCTTGCCCAATGACTTCTTGAAGTGACCTCGGCCTCATTCGGGAAGCTAAAGGACCCTTTGGTTGATCGTTGTTAGGATAATGAAATAAATCCATTTGTATACCACCTTTTTAAGGATTATGATGTATAAAATTAATCAGTAAGATGTCTCGTTCAGGTGATGAATCTTGAGCTAAAATTCTATTTTTATTATTAAAGCTGGATTTCATTGCACTATTTAGCATTTACCGATAGAATGCAAGAGGTTAAATGAAGTACCTTTAATAGATATACCACTGCTTCCTGTGGAACAGATCTCCTGTATCTATGCTATAATGAATTTACTAAACGAACAACAATTAAACATCAATAAAGTATGATTTGCTCGTTAAAAATAGAGAGGGTTGACGTTTTATGACTCTTGCATACACCAGGAACAAACATCAGGAAACGCCTTGGTTTCGATGGGGCGTTTTTCTCTTTGGAATTATCGTAATGAGTTTTGGCATTGCTTTGATGATTTCCGCTGATTTAGGAAGTGCACCATGGGATGTGCTCCACATTGGTCTGACCAATCAGTTTGGGCTTACGATCGGTTCTTGGACAATAATCATGGGATTCATATTACTTGTTTTAGCTACAATAATGACAAAAGAATGGCCGAGATTAGGTGCCTATTTAAATATGATTTTTGTTGGAGTTTTTGTGGATATTTTTCTGATTTTACTAGCAACTCCTGAATTACTGGTTGTAAAAATTTGCATGCTTGTCTTTGGAATATTTATTATGGGCTTTGGTATTGGAATTTATATATCTCCAAAATGTGGGGCAGGTCCTAGAGACAGCGTTATGCTGGCGTTCTCACAAAAAACGGGAGCATCGGTTGCCCGTGTGAGGATATTTATGGAAGTACTAGTCTTAATCGCAGGATGGGGACTTGGTGGACCAGTGTTCGTCGGTACAATCTTATTTAGTATTTTAATTGGGCATGTAACTGGTTTCTCATTAAACTATTGTCAAAAATGGATGGATACACGAATAGAAAGAAAAATGGAAAGGAGGATTCATGTTGAAAATATCAACTAAAGGAAGATACGGACTAACAATTATGATAGCATTAGCAAAAAAAGATGGAGAAGGCCCAATATCACTAAAATCTATTGCCAAAGAGCATAATCTTTCGGAACATTATTTAGAGCAATTGATAGCACCGTTAAGAAATGCGATGCTCGTTAAAAGTGTCAGAGGTGCTTACGGTGGATATATGTTAGGAAAACTAGCGGAAGAAATTACAGCTGGAGATATCATTCGTGTGCTGGAGGGACCGATTACGCCAGTAGAAATTATTGATGATGAAGAGCCGGCAAAACGTGATTTATGGATAAAAATTCGCGATGCGGTGAAAGATGTTCTTGATTCCACCACACTTGATGATTTAGCAACATACGAAGATACAGGGGAACAGGAAAATTTTATGTTCTACATTTAGAGGTTCTTCGTTTGATCAAGTTACCTGCGAAGCATTATAATATAAAAGACGCTATGCGTTCTGTATAAAGAGGGCAACTACCTTCAAACCGCACGTAGCAAGGAAGACCATCTTGCTACTTAAAAGATGGCGGCAGAAGCTGACGTTGCATTTAATAAAAGACGCTACGCGTTTTTCTTAGGTAGATAAGAATGTATAAGTTGACAGCTACCTTCACGCCGCAAGTATCAAGGGAAACCCATCCTTGCTACTTAAAAGATGGCGGCGGAAGCTGACGCTGTATTTAATAAAAGACGGCACTGCCGTTTTTCTTAGAGAAGGTGTGAAAGACGATGGAACGAATATACTTGGATCATGCGGCTACGTCTCCGATGCATCCCGAGGTTTTTCAAGCGATGAAGCCATTTTTTGAAACTTATTTTGGTAATCCTTCAAGTATTCATCATTTCGGAAGAGAAGCTAGAAGAGGCCTTGACGAAGCGAGAGAGTTCATCGCTCAGAAAATAAATGCCCGCTTTGATGAAATTGTTTTTACCAGTGGTGGTACTGAGGCCGATAATTTAGCAATACTTGGTTATGCTTTTGCGAACAATGATAAAGGAAACCATCTTATAACCACTAAAATAGAACATCATGCTGTGTTACATGCGTTTCAACATCTTGAAAAATCAGGGTATTCTGTGACGTATTTAGATGTAAATGAGCATGGTGAAATTTCAATGGAAGACTTGGAAAATGCTTTAACCGATGAAACAATTCTTGTGTCGATTATGTTCGGAAATAATGAAGTAGGCTCGATACAGCCAATTGAAGAGATAGGACGAGTATTGGCAGCACACCAAACGGTTTTTCATACAGATGCTGTCCAAGTTTTTGGATCAGAGCAAATAGACGTGAACCAGCTAGGTGTGGATTTATTGGCAGCTTCGGGTCATAAGATCAACGGACCGAATGGAACAGGTTTTTTATATATTAGGCAAGGCATCCATTTAGCATCATTGCAATATGGTGGAGAGCAAGAAAGAAAAAGACGGTCGGGAACAGAAAATGTACCAGCAATTGTAGGTATGCAGAAAGCACTCGAACTAGCTTTGAAGGAAAGTGAGAGGAGAAAATTACTCTATACTCAATTCAAAGAAATCTTGTTAACTAGCTTTGAACAGGAAATGATAAACTTCAAAGTCAATGGAAATCAGGAACAGGCTCTTTCTCATATATTAAATGTCAGTTTTCCTGGACTCAATGTCGAATCTATATTAATGAACTTGGATTTGGATGGTGTAGCAGTATCAAGTGGTTCGGCTTGCACAGCCGGCTCGATTGATCCTTCTCATGTACTTACCTCCATGTTTAATGATAAAAATAGAAGTCACTCTGCTGTTAGATTTAGTTTCGGACTAGGGAACGATCTTGCACAAATTGAGGAAGCAGCTCAAAAAGTAGTCAACGTTATGAAACGATTAGAAAGTCAGATAAAGTAGTCAAGGAGGTGAGTGTTTATGAATACTCACGTATCAGAAAAAGCTAAAAAAGATACACGTATAGTAGTAGGAATGTCTGGTGGGGTAGATTCCTCTGTTACCGCGCATTTGTTAAAGGAAGAAGGATATCAGGTCATCGGTATTTTCATGAAAAACTGGGATGATACGGATGAAAATGGTATTTGTACGGCAACAGAAGATTATGATGATGTCATTCGGGTGTGTAATCAGCTAGACATTCCGTATTACGCGGTTAATTTTGAAAAAGAATATTGGGACAAAGTATTTACGTACTTTTTAGAAGAATACAAAGCCGGACGTACTCCGAATCCGGATGTCATGTGTAATAAAGAAATTAAATTTAAAGCTTTCTTAGATCATGCTATGTCGTTAGGTGCTGACTATGTGGCTACTGGTCATTATGCTCAAGTGAAACGGACAGATGAAGGAAAAGTGGAACTTTTGCGCGGGCAAGACCGCAACAAAGATCAAACTTATTTTCTTAACGCGTTAAGTCAGGATCAACTCCAACATGTGATGTTCCCGATTGGGGAGATCGAGAAACCAAGAGTCCGCGAAATCGCTCATGAAGCAGAATTGGCAACAGCTTCAAAGAAAGACAGTACCGGAATTTGCTTCATCGGTGAACGAAATTTCAAGGAGTTTTTAAGTCAGTATTTACCTGCTCAACCTGGTGATATGAAGACAGTGGACGGCGATGTGAAAGGGCAACATGATGGACTGATGTACTATACACTTGGGCAACGTCAAGGGCTAGGTATTGGTGGTGCTGGAGAGCCTTGGTTTGTTGTCGGTAAAGATTTGGAAACTAATACTTTATTGGTGGGACAAGGCTATCACCATGATGCTCTGTATTCAAACGGATTAATTGCGGATGGTTTAAATTGGGTCAGTGGAGAAGTTCCTGAAGAAAACATTAGATGCACTGCTAAATTTCGATATCGCCAAGAAGATCATGGTGTGGAATTAATACCATTGAATAATGGTCGTGTAAAGGTGTTATTTGATGAGCCGGAACGAGCGGTCACACCTGGTCAATCTGTTGTGTTTTATCAGGGGGAAGTATGTCTCGGTGGTGGAACAATTGACGAAATATTGAAGGACTGATGATTTTATAAAATCAGTCCTTTTCTTTGTCCGAGGATAAGAACTATTTTAGAAAAAAGACGCTACGCGTTTTTCTGAGAAGGAGCGATTAATATGGATAAAAATGAATTAGCGGTAAAAGAAATGCAAGAAGGAAATATTGAAGAAGCAGCGAAACTATTAAATGAAGCAATTGAGGAAAATCCTAAAGACGCTATCGCCTACGCGAATTTCGGTAATCTATTATCGGCCGTTGGTGAAGATGATAAAGCAATTGTTTTTTATGATAAGGCAGTGGAAATGGATGAAGATTTAGCGACAGCATACTATGGAAAAGGGAATGTATTTTATACACAAAAAAAATTCACAGAAGCGATTGATGTTTATCAAGAGGCAATTGTTAAAGGTCTTCAACAAGGAGACGTTTACTATATGCTCGGAATGAGTTTTTATTTACTGGAAGACTACCGGAGAGCGTTACCTAGTCTCAGCAGAGCAGTGGAACTTAACGAAGAAGACGTGGATGCACGTTTCCATTATGGTATGTGCTTGGCACAGGCGGAAGAGGTCGATCAAGCAATGATTCAGTTTAATCGGGCGATTGAGATAGATGATCAGTATTCAGATGCCTATTTTAATTTAGGAGTCGCCTATGCAATGAAAAACGATGCTGAAAAAGCATTAGAGCTGTTTGATAAGACGCTTGAAATACAACCGGACCATGAATTAAGTGCCAATGCAAAGATCCAAATGGAAGAACTACTCCGTCAGGGAGAATAAACAAGGTGGTGGAAAGCATGGAACAGTCAAATGAAGAAAAAGAAGATTATATAAAAGGGGAGCTTCTTCATTTGGTTTTTCATAGCGTAGATTCTCTATATACAGTTGCTAAAATAAGAGTGAATGAGTCTTCACAAAAGTTGAATGATAAAGAAGTGACTGTTGTAGGGATGATGACAGAGCCTGAAAAAGAGCTTACTTATTTATTTAAAGGGCACTTTTCTGATCACCCCAAATTCGGAAAACAATATAAATTCGAGCAATTTCAAAAAGTGATTCCGGAAACGGAACAAGGGATTATTTTGTATTTATCCAGTGACCGATTTCCCGGAATCGGTAAAAAAACAGCCGAATCGATTATCGGCTCGTTAGGCGTCCATGCGATATCTCGTATTCTAGAGGATCGTACTGTTTTAGAGAAGGTGACAAAGCTTAAAAAAGAAAAAGCTGATTATGTCTATAAAACTCTGTTAGAGGACCAGGGAATTGAACAAGTTCTCTTAAAACTCTATGATTACGGGTTTGGATTACAGCTTGCGATGAAGGTTTACCGTGAATATCAAATAGAGGCTTTAACCGTGATTCAATCCAATCCTTATCGAATGGTGGAAGACGTTGATGGAATTGGATTTGCTAAAGCCGATCTTATTGGCAGAAAGCAGGGTCTCACTGGAAATCATCCGGATCGATTAAAAGCAGCAATATTATTTGTCTTACAGGATTACTCCTTAAGTGACGGACACGTATTTGCTTTACAGAAAATGATTGTGGAAGAAGCAAAAAAATTACTCGAAAAAGATACATATGAAGACATCAAAGCATTGGATGTTGCCGATCAAGTTATTGCTCTTGGTGAAGAAGGTAAAATAATTATCGAACAAGAAAATATGTATCTACCATCTTTATTTTTTGCTGAACAAGGCATTGCAAAAAATCTGGGACGATTGCTTTTAAACAAAAAAGAAATGGACGAATATCCAGAGTCGGAATTTTTAAAAGCCTTGGGAGCAGTGGAAGAAGAGCTTGGTTTAAGTTATGCACCATCACAAAAAGAAGGCATACAACAGGCGCTTCACTCACCAATGATGATACTTACCGGCGGACCGGGGACCGGAAAAACAACGGTTATTAAAGGGTTGATAGAAGTTTTTGGACGCTTGAAGGGGATATCCATCGATCCTGGAGAATACAGTGGATCCAAAAAATATCCAATTTTAATGGCAGCTCCAACGGGAAGAGCTGCAAAAAGGATGACCGAATCAACCGGCCTCCCTGCCTCGACGATTCATCGCATGCTTGGTTATAAAGGAGCGGATGATGATTATTTCGAAAAAGGAGAAGACGATCAACTAGAAGGAGAAATTCTTATTTTAGATGAGGTCTCTATGGTGGATACGTGGCTAGCAAATCAACTGTTAAAAGCCATTCCAAATTCTATGCAGGTCATTTTTATGGGGGATGAAGATCAACTTCCTTCCGTTGGTCCAGGACAAGTGCTCGCTGATTTATTAGAATCTAACGTGATTCCGGCTGTTCGTTTGACGGATATTTATCGTCAATCTGAAGATTCACAAATAATCGAGTTTTCGCACCAAATAAAAGATGGCGAACTTCCAGCTGCTATTGATCAAAAAAGTAAAGACTTACGTTTTTTTCCTTGTGATCAACAAAAAGTCCCGGAAGCAGTGATGCAAATATGTAAAAGTGCTATGAAAAAAGGGTATGCCGCAAGAGATATCCAAGTGCTAGCTCCAATGTACCGGGGAGTTGCTGGAGTAGAAAATTTAAATAACATGCTGCAAACCTTATTCAATCCTAAAACGGATCAACGCAGAGAAGTGCCATTTGGAGATATCGTTTACAGGGTAGGCGACATGGTATTACAGCTTGTTAACAATCCAGAAGACAATGTTTACAACGGAGACAGAGGTGAAATTGTTTCGATTTTCACTGAAAAAGAAAATACGGAGAAACAATTACAAATCATCATTACATTTGACGGACAAGAAGTGGTTTATACCAAGCCTGACTTAACCCAAATTACTCATGCTTATTGTTGTTCCATTCATAAATCTCAAGGAAGCGAATTTCCTATCGTTATTATGCCTGTAGTTAAAGGATATTATCGAATGTTACGAAAAAAACTGATTTATACAGGTGTGACAAGGGCAAAGGAATTTTTGTTGTTATGTGGAGATTGGGAGGCATTGAAGCTGGCAGTAGAAACAAATCGGGATCTGGAACGTAACACTACCTTGAAGGAAAAATTAGCCCAAATAAGATTGGAAACAGAATACAGGAATGAATAATCGGGTGCTGCCAAAGACTAAGAATGTTCAAAGGAGTGATGTCCTTGAGAACATTTAATAAAGTCAAGGGAGCATCCGTTTTTTGCGGAGAAACGAACCGGAAACTTGGCAATATAACTGACCTAATGTATGACCTGACAGCTAACCTTATAACGGGTTATTGGCTGGACAATGGTCAATGGTGGACAAAAAAGCATGCACTAGCACTATCACTGGTAAATGGAGAAACAAAAAAAGGGTTTTATGTTAATACAACCGACTCTCTTTTGCCTGTTACGGAAAAAAATAAACGGTTCTTCCATGGAAATGATCGCTTAATGGGACAGGTGATCAAAAAAGAGGATGGGGACATGGTAGGAATTATCGAAGACGTATATTTTTTACCAAGTACGGGTAAAATTATAGGGTATCAAGTGACGGAAGGCCTTTTTGAGGATTTTAAAGGAATAAAGGTCATACGAACTAATCATTCTACTGTTCATAATGAGAAAGATTGCCTTTCCATCATTGTTCAGTAAGAAGTACCCTAGGAGGGTCGGAAATTGCGATGCCCAAATTGTAAAAGCAAAGATATAGGAAAAATAGGTACGAGTCAATACTACTGTTGGGGTTGCTTTATTGAACTCACGATTACGGATGGTCAGTTACACCTCCACCAGGTGGAAGTTGATGGATCGTTGAGCTCCCTTGATGATTTATTCGCAGAGGAAGAAAGAAATATTGATTTATAAAACGAATCTTTAAAGAGTAAATTGGCATGAAATAACCAAGATGATCGGGTGTTTCATGTTTTTTACCCTAGGTTTCAAGTAGTAAATCAATTTGGTAAGCACGAGGGGAAGAGTCCTGTTAATCAGTAACAAGTAATTAAAGGTAGACGGTTCACTACGTCTACCTTTTCAGTGTTTTCACAAACGGCGTCACGGAGGAGAATATGTTTAAAAAAAGATCGAATGAAGAAATTAAACGTTGGCTCATGATCCTTATATTAATAACTATTACATCATTTTTACTATGTGGATTCATACTGCTACTAAGTATTATATGGCCTTTTCTTCAAAAGCTAATGGTTGTTTTTCTTCCATTTCTTATAGCCGGTTTTATTATCTACTTACTTCATCCTCTTGTGGAAAAATTGGAATCTCTCCATGTTCCCAGGCCGTTATCTATTTTAATTTTATTTTGTTTATTTATCGTAGTAATGAGCGGTATTATTATGAAGGCCATCCCATACGTCATTCAAGAAGGAAAAGAATTACTAGAACAAATCCCTTCTATGGCAAATGGCTATCGAGAGTTACTTTCTGACGTACATCACCAAATCGATTTTCTTCCGGAATCATTTTCTGTACATTTAGATCAATGGATAAAAAGTGGAGAAGAGTGGATAGCGGATTCTATTATTAAAATAGGAACGTTACTCATGGGTCTCTTTGATTGGATTTTACTATTTATAGTGATTCCATTTGTGGTTTTTTACGGATTAAAGGATTTGCCACTATTAAAGAGAGTAAGCTGGTACATTACGCCGATGCGTGCTCGTTCTGAAAGTATAGAATTAGTAAATTCGCTGGATGAAGCTCTTGGTGGTTACATACGTGGGCAGATTATTGTAGGTATATTAGTTGGCTTATTAGCTTGGATAGGTTTTTGGATCATTGATATGCCGTATGGATTGTTGCTAGCGATATTTATTGGATTGACGAATATTATTCCATACTTCGGACCAATTTTAGGAATGGTTCCGGTAGTATTAGTAGGTTTGACTGAGTCGGTACAGCTTGTTTTTTATGGGATAATCCTTATTTTAGTGATTCAAAATATAGAAAGTAATATTTTTTCTCCAGTAATTGTTGGGAAAAGTTTACACATGCATCCATTACTTATTATCTTTGCATTAGTTGCAGGTAATGAAATTGCTGGAATCATCGGTCTTATCTTAGCGGTACCTGTGTTAGCAGTAATTAAAGTATTTATCTTACATTTCCGTCGGATTATTAGAAACAGAAAAGGGAGCTATGATTGACAAATGACCATTCGATTCCTATAATATGCTTATACATATACTTATTTTAAAAATTGATGACGGAGATTGAAATCGAAGCCCATCCAATTGTGGAATCATACCACTAAGAGAGGAATTTCCTTGGCTGAAAGAAATTCTGGATGAAGATTGATGGATGCTACTCCTGAGAGCGAGTGAAACCTCGCCGGTACACGATCGTTATTCGTTGAGGTGACAAGTGAGTGATGAAAATTACTTTCTTTGTAACTAGGGTGGTACCGCGTGAACATATTCTCGTCCCTTTTTTGGGAGGGGATTTTTTTGTGTTTTAATTTCTGTGTTATTTAAAGTGCTATCTAAGCACTTCTAATTATGAGGTCGATAATTTAAGAGGAGGTTATTACTGTGAATAAATTAAGTTCAGCTGAAGTGAGACAAATGTTTCTAGATTTTTTTAAAGAGAAAGGACATGCAATCGAGCCAAGTGCACCTTTGGTTCCTCATGAAGATCCGTCATTATTGTGGATTAACAGTGGGGTAGCAACGTTGAAAAAATATTTTGACGGTCGAGTAATCCCGGAAAACCCTAGGATTGCAAATGCGCAAAAGTCTATTCGTACGAATGATATTGAAAACGTAGGGAAAACAGCACGTCATCACACGTTTTTTGAAATGTTAGGGAATTTTTCTATTGGCGAGTATTTTAAAAAAGAAGCAATTCATTGGGGCTGGGAGTTTTTAACGAGCGATAAATGGATTGGATTTGATCCGGAGAAGTTAGCTGTAACGATCTATCCTGATGATGATGAAGCCTTTAAAATTTGGCACGAGGAAATAGGCTTGCCTGAGGAAAGAATCATTCGTTTAGAAGAAAACTTCTGGGATATAGGAGAGGGACCTTGTGGACCGAATACAGAAATTTTCTATGATCGTGGAGAAGCGTATGGGAATGACCCTAATGATCCTGAAATGTTTCCTGGTGGAGAAAATGAGCGTCATTTAGAAATATGGAATCTTGTATTTTCTCAATTTAACCACAATCCAGATGGTAGCTATACACCTCTTCCTAAGAAAAACATTGATACGGGTATGGGATTAGAACGTATGGTGTCTGTGATTCAAGATGCAAAAACAAACTTTGATACGGATCTATTTTTACCAATCATCGGTCAAACAGAGGAAATTGCAGGGCTGCCTTACGGTGAGTCAACGGAGTTTGATACAGCATTTAAAGTGATTGCGGACCATATTAGAACCGTTTCATTCGCTGTTTCCGACGGAGCACTACCTTCGAATGAAGGCAGAGGATACGTTTTACGCCGTCTTTTAAGAAGAGCGGTTCGTTATGCAAAGCAACTGTCCATTCATGAACCTTTTATGTACAAGTTAGTTCCTACAGTTGGTGAAATTATGGAGGCATTTTATCCGGAAGTCAAAGATAAAGAAGCGTTTATTCAAAAAGTTATTCGAACGGAAGAGGAAAGATTTCATGAAACACTAAATGATGGGCTCTCCATGTTGAACAAACTTATTGATAAAGCAAAGGATGAAGGCAAGAAAACAATTTCAGGGACAGATGGTTTTAAGTTATATGACACGTATGGTTTTCCTGTAGACTTAACAGAAGAATATGTAGAAGAAGCAGGACTTGAATTGGATCGCGCTGGTTTTGAAGAGGAAATGACAAAACAACGTGATAGAGCGAGAGCAGCTAGACAAGACTCGGGCTCGATGCAACTTCAAGATGAAGTACTTGGAAAGATTACGGAAGCCAGTGAGTTCAAGGGATACGATAAACTTGAAACAGACTCGAAGATATTAGCAATTGTAAAAGACAAACAAATGGTTGATATCGTTGACAAAGGGGAAACGGTGCAAATTGTCCTTGATCAAACTCCTTTTTATGCGGAGAGCGGTGGGCAAATTTCGGACCAGGGTACCCTGCAAAACGAAGATGTTCAGTTACTTGTGAAGGATGTACAAAAAGCACCTAACGGCCAAAATCTTCATACAGTATTTGTTTCTTCAGGAACACTCAAAACGGGAATGAGTTTGCAATCTCAAGTTGATGACATAACAAGAAAAGGGATTGTAAAAAATCATACAGCTACTCATTTACTTCATCAAGCATTGAAGGATACTTTGGGGGAGCATGTGAATCAAGCGGGATCACTTGTAAATGACGATCGACTTCGGTTTGATTTTTCTCATTTTGGTCCATTATCTGATGAAGAGATAGAGAAAGTGGAAGAGGAAGTTAATAAAAAGGTATGGGATGCCATTTCTGTGGAAACGATGAACAAATCATTGGCAGAAGCTAAAGAAATGGGTGCAATGGCACTTTTCGGCGAGAAGTATGGTAACGAAGTACGTGTCGTTCAGGTAGGTGATTACAGCTTGGAACTATGTGGAGGCTGTCACGTAAATAACACAGCAGAAATTGGGTTATTTAAAATAACTACCGAGGCAGGAATAGGCGCTGGTGTGCGTCGAATTGAAGCAGTGACCGGTAAAAAGGCTTATGAATTCATGGATAGTCAAGTTGATACGTTGCGAGAAACGGCTGGATTATTAAAGACCACGATCAATGATGTACCTTATCGTATCAGTCAGCTGCAAAAACAATTGAAAGAGAAAGAAAAAGAAAATGAATCCTTGTCTGCTAAATTAGGTCAACTGCAAGCAGGAAGTTTACTTGATGATGTTATTGATGTAGAAGATGTAAAAGTATTAGTGAAGCAAGTAAATGCATCGGATATGAATAATTTGAGAAAACTTGTTGATTCATTGAAGGATAAATTAGAATCAGGTATTATTGTACTTGCTTCAGTTAATGATGATAAAGTAAATATTGTTGCAAGTGTCTCGAAAGATTTAATACAAAAGGGACATCATGCTGGAAATATTGTTAAAGAAGTTGCAGCGAAATGTGGCGGAGGCGGCGGTGGAAGACCGGATATGGCTCAAGCGGGCGGTAAAAACCCTGCCAAAGTAGAAGAAGCTCTAAAATTAGTTCCTGGTTTAGTAAATAGGAATGTCTAATTGAATTATTTTCGTGTACAATAGGAGACAAGTATGAAAGAAATTTTGATGCTATATATTGAATATGGAAAGTGTTAAAAAAGAATGTTATCCCGTTTTACGACAAAAACGGTGTTTAACCTTTTCTTTCAAATATAGAAGAGAGGTGTGTGTCACATGAGTTCAATGGATAATACAATGAAATTTAATTTCAACGACGATTCTATAGATGAAGACGCAAAAGAAGTTTTGTTAAAAGTCTATTCCTCTCTGGAAGACAAAGGCTACAACCCTATTAATCAAATCGTCGGGTATCTGTTGTCAGGGGATCCTGCCTATATCCCTCGTCATAATGATGCAAGAACGCTCATTCGGAAAATAGAACGTGATGAATTAATTGAAGAGCTTGTTCGCTCTTATTTAGCTCAGCATCAAAAGGAGAAATAATGAAAGTAATAGGATTAGATGTGGGAACTAGAACGATTGGTGTCGCTATTAGTGATGCATTCGGATGGACCGCCCAAGGAGTTGAAACAATCAGGCGAAAGGAAGGATATCCTGAGCCGGATATGGAAAGAATAGAAGAGTTAATAAAAGAAAATGAGGTTACAAAAATTGTTGTGGGTTTACCTAAAAACATGAATGGGACAATTGGTCCCAGCGGCGAAATGTGTCAGGTTTTTGCAAAAGACATAGAGGCCCGTACTGGTTTACCAGTTGATTTTTGGGATGAGCGTTTAACAACCGTAGCAGCAGAAAGAATGCTTGTTAGCGCTGATGTAAGTAGAAAGAAACGAAAAAAAGTAATTGATAAAATGGCTGCAGTCATGATCCTTCAAGGATACTTAGATCGCCAGTCTTAAAGAGGAGGTCATACAATGACAGATTTAAACATAAACCATGGTAGTGATGAGGATCGAATTATCATACCTGACGAAAATGGTGATGAGCACTTGTTTCAAGTCCTTTTTACATTTGATGTGGATGCTTCAGGTAATTCTTATATGGTTCTAGCGCCAGAAGGTTCAGATGAAAACGAAAATGATGATGATGAAGTTGAAGTTCATGCTTTCCGGTATGAAGAACCAGAAGGAGAAGAACTTGCTCTATTTCCAATTGAAACAGACGAAGAGTGGGAAATGGTTGAAGAACTCTTGAACACTTTTTCTGAAGAAGAAGATGGAGAGGAAGAAGAAAACTAAGAATTGTTTTAATAAAACTGCCGGCCTCAAACCGGTAGTTTTTTTTCGTATTTAATATGAGTTAGGGACTATACTATTACGAAAATAGCCTTTCTAAAAGTTCTCGTTTGGAAAAATATTCAAAGTTTATTTCATAAAAAAACGACTTTCTTTTTACAGATTGTCGAAATTATTTTAAGATGTAGTATAATGAGAAAGGTGAAAGGGGGATGAAAGATGGCAGATGATCATTCAAAAAAACTAGCTAAACAAGAATTGAAAGAAAAGCATAGAAAGAAAATTGAAGAGAAGAAAAAAGAAGCAAGTATGGTGAGGAAAATAGTACTTATTCTTTTTCTTATAACTATTATTGCAGTGGGTGCTGTAGGTTTTGGATCTTATCGTTATGTAATAGGCGCAATAGGTCCAACTGATGAAAATGATGAAGAAGAAATTGGCGTAACGATTCCGATTGGATCGACACCGGATTCAATTGGTGAAATTCTCGAAGAAAAAGACCTCATATCAAGTTCTACTGTATTTAAGTATTACATTCGATTTCAAAATGAGTCTGGCTTTCAAGCCGGGGACTATCTCTTGAGTAGATCAATGGGTATGGATGAAATCATTGAAGATCTAAAAGATGGTAAAGTCTATGAAGATTATGCAACTTCATTTACAATTCCAGAAGGATGGTGGATAGAAGATATCTTTGCAAAAGTTGCCGAAGAAACAAATGTTAAGGTAGAAGAGTTGGAGGAACTTGCGCAAGATGAACAGTACTTAGGTGAACTTATCGAACGATATGATATTCTTACAGAAGATATTCTTTCGGAAGATATTCGAGAACCACTTGAAGGATACTTGTTTCCAGCTCGGTACGACTTTGTAGATGAAGAGGTGACAGCGACTCAAGTGATAGAATCAATGTTAGATCGAATGACTGGAGTTATGGAGGAGCAAGGTATTATTGCTTTAGAAAACGTTTCTTTCCATGAACTTCTTACAAAAGCATCTATTATCGAAGGTGAAGCTAGTACAGATGAGGAACGTTATACTATTTCCGGGGTTATTGCTAACCGTCTGAATGTTGACATGCCTTTACAGATGGACCCAACTGTAGCCTACGCTCATGGAGAGCATTTGGAACGAACTTTAAATGAAGACTTGGAAATTGAATCACCTTATAATACGTATAACCGAAATGGTCTTCCGATTGGTCCTATAAATAATCCAGGCACGAATTCGATTATTGCAGCAATGGAGCCTGAAATTCACCAGTATCTTTATTTCTATCATTCTCCTGATGGGGAAGTATATTTCACAGAAAACTATAGTGATCATACAGAGATTGTAAATGAATACCAGTAAGGGATTTTTTATATTAAAATTAGTGAATGAATGATCCCAGTATTGTGAGTTAATGGAAGAGGATGTTTAGTCGCATTCTCTTTCTTTTTATGGTAAAATATATCGGTCAAAAAGAATATAAAGATAATGTTTGTAAAAAGCACCTAAAGGAGGCGCTTTTTTTATGGAAATAGGCGCTAAGACAAAGACATACATTAAAAGCATTGTTCCGGATAAATCAACGTTTATTAAAGATATCGAGGCATATGCTTCGCTTCATAACGTTCCAATCATGGAAACGGATGGAATGGATACACTTTTACAATTTTTGAGGATTCAGCAACCAAAACGAATACTGGAAATAGGTACTGCAATAGGATATTCAGCTATCAGAATGATGGAAGCAGTTCCGAATTGTCATGTTGTTTCGATTGAGAGAGACGAAGAGAGAGCAAAGACAGCAATAGAAAACATACACCGGGCAACTATGGAGACGAGGTTTGAACTTATTCAAGGAGATGCCTTGGAGGTGACAGAAGCTGTCCAAGACCTAGCCCCTTTTGACGTTCTATTTATCGATGCTGCAAAAGGACAATATGAACGATTTTTCTCATTATATGAACCGATGGTAAAAGTGAATGGCGTTATTTTTTCAGATAATGTCCTTTTTAAAGGCATGGTGTCAAATGAGAAGCAGGCCGAAACGAGAAGGGTTCGGTCGCTTGTGGGCAAGATCCAAGCTTACAATGAAAATTTAATGAATCATGACAGATTTGTGTCTACGATCCTGCCTGTTGGCGATGGATTAATGGTAAGTAAAAAATTACATAGTTCTTCAGAAACAAGGCAGGTGAAGAAAGATTGAAGAAACCAGAGTTGTTAGTTACACCAGCAAACGTGACAGAAGTAGAAGGATTAGTGGATGCAGGGGCAACTGCTGTTATGGTAGGGGAAGAAGAATATGGCATAAGATTGGCCGGGGAATTTAATCGTGACGATATCGAAAATGCATTAAAGATTGCCCATCAAAAGGGTGCCAAGGTATATGTAGCGATGAATGCCTTATTTCATAATGAATCGCTTCCTAAATTGCCTGATTATATTCAATTTCTTTCAAAAATAGGTGTGGATGCAATTGTGTTTGGAGATCCAGCAGTTCTCATGAGTGTGCGTGAACATGCGCCTGAATTAAAACTGCATTGGAATACGGAAACAACGGCTACGAATTGGTACAGTGCGAATTATTGGGGGAGAAAAGGGTCGACAAGAGCAGTACTTGCACGTGAATTGAATATGGATTCTATTGTGGAAATCAAGGAAAAGGCAGAAGTTGATATTGAAGTTCAAGTTCATGGTATGTCATGTATGTTTCAATCGAAACGGTTACTTTTAGGTAATTATATGACTTTTCAAGGAAAAGATTTGCAGATTTCCGGAAGAGGAAAAAATCAGAATTTGATTCTTCATGACCCTGAAAGAAAAGCAAAGTATCCCATTTGGGAAGATAAAAATGGTACTCATATCATGAGTCCAAAGGATATGTGTATGATAGATGAATTAGAAGAATTGTTCGAAGTGGGTGTAGATTCCTTTAAAATAGAAGGAATTCAAAAAGACTACTCGTATATGAGACAGGTAACGTCTCTCTACCGAGAAGCGATTGATCTTTATTTTTTACACCCAGATAAATATAATGGTCAAAAAGAGAACCTCTTTACCGAATTGAAGAGAATTCAACCTTCCAATAGAGTTTTAGATACAGGCTTCTTTTTCAAAGAAACGGTATATTAACCTGAGATGTTAACAAAGGGGAGAACGCAAATGATGCAAGCCTCAACCCAGGTCTCGACAGACGTGAAGCGAGTGATTACGAAGAAACCTGAACTATTAGCACCGGCTGGAAGTTTGGAAAAACTTAAAATAGCTGTTCATTATGGAGCGGATGCAGTGTTTATCGGTGGAAGAGATTTTGGACTCCGCTCGAATGCAGACAATTTTTCTTCGGAAGAGATGGCAGAAGGTGTTCAGTTCGCTAAAAAATATGGAGCACATATTTATGTAACTACTAATATTTTTGCCCATAATGAAAATATGGATGGTCTGGAAGAATATTTGATTGACTTAGAAAGAGTGGGGATACATGGTATTATAGTTGCGGACCCTCTTATTATTGAGACTTGTAAAAAAGTTGCTCCTACTTTAGAAGTGCATTTGTCTACTCAGCAATCTCTTTCGAACTGGCAAGCGGTGAAGTTTTGGAAACAAGAAGGGCTAGACAGAGTAGTTCTGGCAAGAGAAGTTGGACTTCAAGAAATGTTAGAAATGAAGAAAAATGTTGATATTGAAATAGAAACGTTTATCCATGGCGCAATGTGTGTCTCGTACTCAGGCAGATGCGTGCTTAGTAACCACATGACAGCACGAGATTCTAATCGTGGGGGTTGCTGTCAATCCTGTCGCTGGGACTACTTCTTGTACGCGGAGAAGCATGATAAAGGGCAAGAACCATTGGAAACTAAACTGTTTAATGAGGACGATGCACCTTTTGCAATGTCACCGAAAGACTTAAACTTGATTGAAGCAATTCCAAAGCTTGTTGATGCTGGGATAAATAGTCTTAAAATTGAAGGCAGAATGAAATCAATCCATTATGTAGCAACAGTAGTGAGTGTTTACCGAAAAGTGATTGATGCTTATTGTGCTGATCCTGACCATTTTGTCATTGACCCCGAATGGATAAAAGAATTGGCTAAATGCGCGAATCGACCAACAGCCCCTGCATTTTTTGAGAACACGCCAGGGCACGTGGAGCAAATGTTTGGTAATCACAGTCAAAAGCCGAATGCCAACTTTGTAGGATTAGTGATTGATTTTGATGAGGATACAAGTGTGGTAACATTGCAACAAAGAAATTATTTTAAACAAGGGGATGTTATTGAATTTTTCGGCCCTGAAATAAATAACTTCACACAAAAAATTGATACAATTTGGGATGAAAAAGGTAACGAAATAAAAGTTGCGAGACACCCGCTTCAAATTGTGAAGTTTAAATTAGACAACAAAGTATATCCTCAGAACATGATGAGAAAGGAAGCCTATCATGAGTAAAAAACCTGTGATAATTGGAGTGGCAGGAGGATCGGGTTCTGGAAAAACAACCGTTGCCAATGAAGTTTATTGTCAATTTCCGGAACAATCCATCCTGATGCTTGAACAGGATGCGTACTACAAGGATCAGAGTCACCTTCCTATGGAAGAACGGCTGAAAACCAATTACGATCATCCGCTTGCGTTTGACAATGATTTAATGTTAAAGCAACTGCAGCAGTTATTAAATCGAGAGTCGGTGGAAAAGCCAGTATACGATTACGCAAATCATACAAGGTCAAATGATATTATTCCAGTGTATTCTAGAGATGTCATTATCTTAGAAGGAATATTAATATTAGAAGATGAACGGTTGAGGGATATGATGGACATAAAACTCTTCGTAGATACAGATTCTGATATGCGTATCATTCGTCGGTTATTGAGGGATATTCAAGAAAGAGGAAGGACGATCGATTCAGTTATAGACCAATATACTTCGGTGGTTCGTCCGATGCATTTGCAATTTATTGAACCTACGAAAAGATATGCTGACATTATCGTTCCTGAAGGCGGACATAATAAAGTCGCAATTGATTTAATGGTCGCTAAAATCAAAACAATTTTAGCGGAAAAGGCTATGATATAATTTTTTTGCTTGGCGAAAGCCAAACTTTTGTTTATACTATTCAGAAGAGCTAAATATTAGGGATGATGAACTACCAGTTTTAATTAAATATGTATACTAGACAGCGCTCTGACTGTTACAATGGAAAATCATTGTAAGTAAGTTGGGCGCTGACGTAATTATTAAGGTACATAGTAAAGGGAGTTATTTTTTAAACAAGGTAGGTTCTGATTAAAAGTAATTGGATTAGAAAAATGTTAATTGTATTTAATCTCGTTAGTTAAGTTGGTAATCCTTAATAACTATTAAGAAAAGAGCATATGTAAACGTTCTACATGTATATTTAAATGAGAAGCTAAATCTCTTGGATATCGATTCTTTTCAATAAGATAGCTCTTGTATGCGTGACCTAGAAGTAATAAAGATTTTTAAATAGTTTAAGGAGTGAATGGGACATGACAGATGATAAACATTATATGACCTTAGAAGGAAAAGCTAAATTAGAAAAAGAATTAGAATCATTAATATCGGAACGACGTAAAGAAGTCGTTGAACGAATAAAGGTTGCCCGAAGCTTTGGCGACCTTTCGGAAAACTCTGAATATGATTCTGCGAAAGAAGAACAAGCCTTTGTAGAAGGTAGAATAAAACAAATCGAAACGATGATTAGAAATGCGGAGATTATTGAGGAAGATACAAACAGTTCTGTTGTTTCATTAGGTAAAACTGTTACTTTCAAAGAACTACCTGATGGTGATGAAGAAATTTACACGATTGTCGGACGTGCTGAGGCAGATCCAATTGAGGGTAAAATTTCTAATGATTCACCAATGGCTAAAAGTTTATTTGGTAAGGGTATCGGTGATCAAGTTTCCGTGGCTACTCCGGGTGGAGATATAAAAGTCGAGATTACAAAAGTTCATTAAAGAAAGCATTGCCTTTTGGAAGAGCACGGAAGAAGTTTTAAGCTTCTTCCGTGCTCTTATTTATATAGTATCAGAATTTATGTGTTGTCCTAACGTTCGTTTGCTCGAGGCGGTTTGAGGAACATCCACGGAAGCGAGCGGTAATTCTTCCAAACAACCTTCGATGGTAAAGACTGCAATGTAGTTTTTCTTAAAGATGGCCGCTTTTAAAAGAAGAATATACCTTCTGATATATCCGCTTTAGTCTGCTTTGAGTTTTACAATAAATAACTTTTAAGAGACAATGATTTTGAATAATGATTTTATTTATATAAAGAAGTAACAAAATTACGTGAGCCCTAAGGCCTAATCTAATAGTTACTTTTACATTTAGATTGGTAAATGGTTACAGATTGTTAAAAAATATTCAAATTACTGTACTTTACTCGAAATTACTTTGAATTTAATCTATAATATATATATTGTAAGAAGGAGGGATTCAAGCTAATGACAGAAAATAAAAATACTCCCCAACGTTCAGATATGAGAAAAAAGAAACGTATGAATTTTATATTAAACGGGTCTATAGGTGTTGTTGCTTTGTTAATCGTATTTATTGTCGCTACTAT
Organism: Salipaludibacillus neizhouensis; assembly: GCF_002886185.1. Taxonomy (GTDB): domain Bacteria; phylum Bacillota; class Bacilli; order Bacillales; family Salisediminibacteriaceae; genus Salipaludibacillus; species Salipaludibacillus neizhouensis. The sequence goes on along the minus strand of NZ_KZ614146.1, from coordinate 2,604,412 downwards.
ATTTTTTGGTGGAAATTCGGACGAGGCTGTAGTTTCTAATGAATCGATCGAGGAGACTAATCAATCAGATATAAATATTCCGGCAGAGGATGGTAATGAAGACGAAAATGATAGCAATAACTTGGCTAACGATGGAAATGTTGCTGTTAATAATGACAGTGTTAACGACAGTAATAGTGAGAATGATAGTAATAGCAATTCAGAAAACGAGGCAAACGAATCAAACGAATCAAACGAATCAAACAATGAAAAAGAAAGTAATGACAATTCTAACGACTTAGATGGTATAAATGTTGATAGTAATAACAACTCAGAAGAAGATGATGAAGAGTGGAGCCCTATTGGAACAGAACAGGATGAACTCTCATTAGTTTTCGATTCAGGTCATGTAAATAGGGAAGAGATGGACAAAGCTTTGCAATATGCTACTGGTTTAAAAGATAATAACATGGAAGTTTGGCGAATCGAAAATGGTGGAGACTCAAAGACAGCTGTGGGTTTTGTAAGCACTTATGATGGTCGGCACACACCTTATAAAGTAACTCTTTCATGGGTAGAAGGAGAAGGCTGGAAACCTGTGTCTGTTGAAGAGCAACAATCAAATCCATATATAAGTGGTTAAACAAAAACACTGGCTATTTGTTGCCAGTGTTTTCTTTCAGTTGCTTAAAATGAACGGTTGCCGTATAAATCTTTTTACCGTTAATAGGATTAAATGCTAATTGATGAGAAACATGATGGACTTCCAATAAAATTGCTTGGTTTTCATTAATTTTATTTTCGATTTTTCTTTCTAAATCCATCAAACTGGATGTTTCAAATATTTCGACTTTATCTCGCAATGCGTTGGATTGTATGATCAATTTAATCTTCCCTCCCTGTCGTATTTTATTGTACCATGTGGTCATAGAGTAATCACAATTAAAAAGGGAATGACTAACGTTATAAAAAAACCTTGTTGCAAAAGAAGAGATTAGCTATGATAGAAAAGGTGACATTAGATGAGAGGATAGGATAGAACATGCGTATAGGAATTATCGGAGCAATGGAAGAAGAGGTAGAATTATTAAAGTCTAAGATGAGTCTGTTAGAAGAGAATGTGATTGCAGGCTGTGAATTTTATTTAGGAAAGTTAGAAGGGATGGAAGTTATTTTATCCAAGTCTGGAATCGGTAAGGTCAATGCAGCGGTAAGCGCTACATTGATGAACCAGCTTTACTATCCAGATTATATTATTAACACAGGATCTGCTGGTGGCTTCCATCACGATCTTGCCGTAGGGGATATCGTTATTTCTACAGAGGTACGCTATAATGATGTTGATGCTACGGTGTTTGGGTATGAATTTGGCCAAGTACCTTTAATGCCTGCTTTATATCGACCAGATGACGGCTTAATAGACATAGCAGAAGATTGTGCGAAAGAAGTAGGCATACACTCTGTGAAAGGGCTGATTATTTCAGGAGATTCGTTTATGAGTGATCCAAAGCGTGTAGAAGAAGTTCGAAGTAAGTTTAATGACCCATACTGTTCTGAAATGGAAGCTGCAGCTATCGCTCAAGTATGTCATCAATTCCAATGCCCATTTGTGATCATTCGATCTTTATCAGATATTGCTGGAAAGGATGCAAAACATTCATACGACGAGTTTCTAGAAAAAGCTTCTGTTCATTCTGCAAAGCTCGTGCTTTTAATGCTCGGAGAATTAAGAAGAAAAAAGCATAATCATTAATTAATGGACACTGATAAGATTATTTATTAGTGCCTTGAACGATGTTTTCACGTTTCAATACAAGATGGATAGAAAGGAAAACATTGCTATGCTCACGCTGTAATCCCTCATGTTATACTATTTTTAGCGAGAATCTATGAATATATCATTGAGGTGATTATAGTGAGTGATACTAAATTACAAATGTTAAAAGATAAGATAGATGATTATCGAAGATTTGCGTTTATTACAATTGCTCTTACAGCATTTTTGGTGCTTGGTACAGTACTGCCGAATGAGACAGTTCACACTAGTCATCAAAGTGGATTACTCATTACGATCGGTGTCATGCTAGTAATGGCGATTTTCTTTCATAGAACGTCTATAAGAGCTCAGAGATTGCTAGCTGAAGAAGAATAAAAGAGCCAATAAATATAAAAAAGAGATCGCATTCACTTTTAAAGTGGACTGCGTTCTTTTTTTGTTGGTACCTATTGAACAGAGGAGATCGAATCCGCTCTAAGAGGCTCGCGGATCATCCACGGAAAGGGAGCTGTAATTTTTTCAAATGCCTTCTATGATAACCAAGCAGCAAAATAAATACAATAGACGCCAAGTATTTTTTTATATCCGCGTTAACAATAAATAAGACTTATCCTTTAGAAGCCTTTCTTAATTCCTCTAATGCATGGCTTAAGATCGTAGCTGTAAGTCCCCAAATGACGTGGCCTTCGTATTCATAAAATTTTTCGTTCATAACGGTGGTCCGCCAGTTATAATTTTCCCCGTTAGGAATTAGATGATAAGGGAAATCTTCCGAAGGTGAAACCTGTAAATGAATGGGGTGTTCTTTAGGAGTCATTTTCATCATTTGAGAAACTGGTGCGAAAAAAATGTCCTCAACTTCGTCTGGATTGAGGTGAAATTTTGTTTGGGAAGCAAGAGTTCCAATAAAAGGATATAGTGCAAAATGAAAAGGTGTAATCATATAATCAAGTTCACCAAGTAATTCAATCTGATCCATATCAACGCCTAATTCCTCTTGTAACTCACGGATGGCAGCATCCTTTGTAGAAAGGTCTGTTTCATCTACTTTTCCCCCGGGAAAGGATATTTCACCAGGTTGTTTAATAAATTTTGAGCGTACTTGAAAAACAAAATGATATTCTCCATTTTGCTCAATAATTGGAACGAAAATTGCAAACCGAGCAAAATTATTTATCCCCATAATCTCTGCTTTTTTGTGTTGAAAATAGTTCTTCATTAAAGATGACAGTTGCTCCATGACGTAATTTCCTCCCGCTAAAGATACTTAAACTAATAGTAACAGATTACCAGTTTAAATACATAAAGTTGAAATATGTTTCAGAAAATTTATAAAATAAGCTTTGCGAAAGCGTTTTATTTGGTATAATGAATGCAACCAAATAGGCGGAGGTGTTGTGCATGTTATTAAAAGTGAAAAAACCGATTTTTGCTGAATCAGCAAGCTTTTTTGTGAACAAAGCTAGTCAATACGAAGGAAAAGTTTTGATAAAAAAGGACCATTGGGTAATTGATGCTAAAAGTTTACTTGGAATTTTGGCACTTTCCTTACAACCAGGTCAGGAAATTGAACTTGACTTTGAGGGTGAGATTGACGAAATCTTTGTTTCAGAAATAGTGGGAGCAGGATTATTTGAGAGATAAACAGTAGTAAAAGCTGAACCGGTAATTACCGGTTCAGCTTTTTTTATATAGTAAGAAAGTATCAATGATGATGCGCATTCAAGTAAACCAACAGCAATTGATGGTCTTAAAATTATTGGACTCTAAATAAGTTCACTTTAAACAACCATGTTTTGAAAAAATAACATACGGGAATTTTACTAATAAATACTTTTTAGAAAGGGGTATCTTCATGTATTTACATTACGACTGGCTAACATCTTACACCGTTTTTGGTTCGGATGGTGAAATTGGTGAGGTATCAGACTGTTATTTTGACGAGGATGATTGGACAATTCGCTATTTGGTTGTAAAAACGGGAGTAACATTTTTATCGGAAAAAAGGTTTGTATCGCCGCTATCAATCGCTAAAATTGATCATAAAGAGGAAGTCATTAGGGTGAATATATCTAAAGAAGAAACCGAGAAATGACCTGATCCGGGAGATGAGCCTGTTTCGAGAAGATATGAAGAAGAATTTAATAACTATTATCGATTAAGTCCTTACTGGGTTGGTAATGGAGTGTGGGGCCTTTCTACCGTGACGGATACGGATTTAGGCAGTCCAGACGTTTCGGCCGAAGCGGATCTGGCTCAGAATGAGAATTACTCTGTCCATAAGGCCAAGAATGTCATGGGGTATAATTTATCAGTGAAAAATGATGTGTTTGGAAAGGTCGATAATTTTCTTATCGATGAAAAAACATTTGAAATCAAATATTTTATCGTTGATACGAAAAAGTGGCTTCCTGGCGGAAAAAAAGTATTAATATCTACTAAATGGATAGATGATGTAGAATGGTCGGTATCACAAATGTCGATTAGTGTTACACGTGAGCAAATTGAAGAAGCTCCGGAGTATTTAAAAGATATGGAGTTGTCAGATAATAAAGAGCAAGAATTATGGATGCACTATCAAAAAAGTACGTAGTTTACTATTTGAAGTTAAGTTTTAATTTTAATGTATTCCAGCTACAGAAGATGTAGCTGGAATTTTTTTGTGGATATAACTGTATTAATTATAGGGTGGATCGAAGCAGAAGTAGAGAATCTTCCAGAAGATAAACGTACAATTATTATGAGTGAGAATGCTTTCAAATATTTTGGTGAAGCTTATGGTTTACAAACGGAAGGCATTTGGGAAATCAATTCTCATGAAGAGGGTACTACAGGACAAATCAATCGAGTCATAGATATCATTCAAGACGAAAATGTTCCAGCTGTTTTTGTTGAGACAACGGTGGACCAAATATATGGAAACAGTAGCAGAGAACGCTGGAGTAGAAATTGCAGGGGAGGTATATACGGATGCAGTGGGCGGAGAAGGTTCCAATGCGGAAACATACCTAGATATGATGCGCCATAACGCAAATATTTTCGTAAACGGTTTGGGAGACTAGACAGGATTGTTTTCTTGTTTTTTACCTGGAAGATTGATATTATGTGATTAATGTACAATCAATTGTGAGGTGGAAATATGAAAATTACAAATGAAGCAAAGGTATTTATTGAAAAAACTTTAAAAGAACATGACGTATCGAGCATTAAAGTATTTGTTGCCGGAATAGGTTGAGGTGGTCCCCAATTGGGATTGGCTCTGGATGAGGCAACAGAAAATGATGTAGTAGAAGAAATAAATGGCATTAAAGTGGCGATTGATAAGTCGATTCATAGCCAAACTGAAAATATGACGCTAGAGTATCAAGAAACCGATGAAGGTGCAGGATTAACAATTACAGGTAATGAAAGTGACTGTTGTTAAATAAGATAAGGAATTTAGCACAAATGAGACTTTTCCCTAATATAATTAGAGAAAAGTCTTTTTTGAATTCATACAGGTACATGCCGTGCCGGATATCGAATAATAGCATGAGATACAGATAGGAGGCAGTTAACTTAATTTTATCTTCCTCTCAATAAACTTGAATAACCTGCTAGATAAAGGAGGCTAAAAAATGGCTAAAATATTTCTTGATCCAGGACACGGAGGTAATGATACTGGTGCAACAGGAAACGGCTTATTAGAAAAAAATCTTGTTTTAGATATTGCCAAACGGATACAGAGACAGTTGACGGTCTATAGTGATGCGGAGGTTCAATTAAGTAGAGAATCAGATATTTTTCTCTCTCTAAGCGAGCGGACAACAATCGCGAACACCTGGGGAGCTGATATATTTGTTTCGATACATGTAAATGCCAGTGGGCAAACTGGTTTTGAATCATTTATTTGGAATGGAAATGTATCGTCAGTGACTCAATCCTATCAAGATATTATTCACGCGGCAATTATGACTCAAATTGGTGGAATTGATCGTGGGAAAAAACGAGCAAATTTCGCAGTATTAAGGACCTCACAGATGCCTGCAATTTTGACAGAGAACCTTTTTATTGATCGGGCAGAAGATGCAGCAAAATTAAAAAGTAACCAATTTTTAGAGCGTGTTGCTCAAGGTCATACGAATGGGCTAGCTGAGGTGTTTGGATGGGAACAAGGTAATTCGGGAGCCCCCGCACAACCAGAACCAGAACCAGAACCGATCTCTGACCCAACACCACAAACGCCGACTGGGACGATATCAACTATACAATCTACTTTGAATAGTCGGTATGGGTTAAATATTGCCGTTGATAATATTTTTGGACCTGAGACTAAACAAGCGCTTATTTTAGGATTGCAAACAGAACTAAATACGCAATTTAACGCAGGTTTAGCTGTAGATGGTATTTGGGGTCCGCAGACTCGAGGTGGCATTGTAAACGTGCAGAGAGGGGCTGAAGGGAATATTACATGGATTCTTCAGGCAATTCTTCACATCAGGGGACACTCCCCAGAGTATATTGATGGCATATTCGGTCCTTTAACCGAGGCTGCTGTAAGAAGCTTTCAAAGAGATGCAGGTATAATTGTTGATGGAATTGCGGGAGTACAGACATTCACTAGTTTATTCGGTTAAAATGTTCTAAGTAGAAAAAAGTTTTCCGAGATCAAGGGGTTTTTCCCCTTGGACTTTTTAAAATGAATCTATAAAATTCTTGGTTTTAGAGATTAAAATAACAATATTACAGAAGTAAACTGAGTGGAAAAGAAGTAATGTTTGTCATAGGAAAGCAAACAGATTATCATAGAGATATATAAACTTTGTATTACAAAGGAGCGTAAATGATGAATATAAATGTGTTGAAATGTCACGGTTCAGGAAATGACTTTATTATTATCGATGAAATGAATGGTAACTATAATTTTTCAGAAGATGATCGAATAATATTATCTAAATACTTAACAAAACGTGGGAGAAGCATAGGATCAGACGGGATATTATTCATTCAGGATAGTGATCGTGCCGATGCAAAAATGCGGATGTTCAACACAGATGGCTCTGAAGCTGAAATGTGTGGCAATGGTCTTCGCTGTGTTGCAAGATATGTCATAGATCTACTAAATAATGAGCATATCGTTATTGAGACGATGAAGGCTGACTTGGAAGTAGAGAAGGTAGATGACATTTTTGAGGATGTGCTTACATATGAGGTTGCTATTGAACCAGTATTCCTTCATCCTAAGACGCTTCCACTAAACGTCGATCAACCTCAACATGTTGATACTGTCATCAAGGGGTTAGATGATTCTTTATCATTTACTGCTTTAAGTGTACCTAACCCTCATATTGTTGCAGTAGTGGACGAGGTTTATCAGAAGCAAGTGCGTGAAATTGGCCAACGTGCTAATGAGAAAAAAGATATCTTTCCTAATGGTGTAAATGTGAGTTTTCTGAAAGATCTGGGAGACGCCAAAGTTTTTGTACAAACATTTGAACGTGGCGTAGGTTTAACGAATGCTTGCGGTACTGCCATGTCTGCTTCAAGTTTAGTCTCGTGCCTTCTGGGAATTAATAAATTCCATGAAGTTATTACAGTATTAAATCCCGGCGGAATGGTACAATGTGTCGTTAATAAAGATGATGAAAAAGGCTATACTGTTCGGCTCAGAGGAAATGCAACATTTGAATTTGAAGGAACGGTTGATTTTGATTTTTCAGAGCCTGAAAAAGCGGAATTAGTAGAACAGCATGTTTTCGAAGATGAAATAGCTTTGTATGATAAGTTAGCACAACAAGCCAAAAACATGGCTTGATACAGTGTCAAAATTCGAAAAACTAGCCTGAGTATGCCTCGGCTAGTTTTTTTACGTGATTGGATAAAATCAGATACACTGCTTACAATGTAGATAATTCTTTATTTTCAGCTTCCTCTTTTACTTCCATATGTTTTCCTCCCCAAATCATCATGTCATTTAAAAGTGACTCTAATTCTGCACCGTATTCTGTTAATGTATATTCCACTCGTGGTGGAACTTCAGGATAAGATGTTCTCTCAATCAATCCATCGCGCTCCAATTCTTTCAATTGTTTTATTAATGTTTGGTGATTGACATTGGGTAAACTCGCTTTAATCTCACTAAAGCGCAAAGTTTTCCCGACCAGTACTAATAGAATAATAGCTTTCCATTTACCACAGACAATTTCAAGGGTTGTTGTTATTGCTTTTATTTGTTTGATTTCCATTAGATGAATCCTCCTTAGTATAATGAAATATACTTCTTACATTTATTGTTTTACTATGTAAAACTAGTATATAGAGACTTAAAAACTATCAACGCTATGTATGAAGGAGATCTTGAATAAAATGAAACGGGATAGAGAGCTGCTGACACAAAAAATTATTGATCACGTATTGGAAAATGAACAGGAACTTATTAATAAGGTCATGGGTAAAGGAGAAATACAGGGTCATCATGATGTAAAAGAACTAAGAGACATTTTTACACATTTTCTCCATAGGTTTCACGACAGGCTCAAGACAGCCCAACTAGATGATAATTCCCCACAAACATTTCTAACGAATAACACAACATTTAGTTCACTTGAAAACAGAGTTTCTGTTATTGCATTAATTGAAGGGCTTTATGAAATTTCAAAATCAATATGGACAATGTTCCAAGCGGAAGCCCGGGAACAATTTGGATTGTCTTCTGATGAGTTATTACATGTGCATGATTTACTTAATAAGGAAATAAAAATAGCAATAAAAGAAATTTTAAACAAACATGTTGATTCAACCAAAGAAAGAGAAGCGCAATTTAACGAAAAATTAAACGAATTATCCGTTCCGATTATTAACTTGACTAGCAAAATTGCTGTCTGTCCTCTTATAGGAACAATCGATGAGAAACGAGGGCAGTTGCTCATGGTACAAACGCTAAACGTTTGTAAAGAGCGTAAACTATCCAAGCTTATTTTTGACATGTCAGGTGTACCCGATATAGATGATATTGTGGCTTCTTACATTAACTCTGTGATTCAATCACTCAGTCTTATTGGTGTTCATATTACCCTGACCGGGGTTCGCTCAAACATTGCCATGACAGTCGTACAGCAAGGTATTAATTTTCAACATGTCCATATTGCACCAAATGTACCTCAAGCACTTGAAAGCTATGGATTAAAACTTGAGGAAACAAAAATAAGAGGAAGTAATTTATAGGGTACCAGAGGAAAGTTATGTAGGAACAGCACCGAAAAAGAAAAACTTAAAAAGACGCAAGTCCCTGTAGAGTAAGTTCAGGGGCTTGCGCCTTCTTTCTTATGTATTGGAAATAAATGGGGGGTCTGACCCCGATAAATTCACTTTCCGCTATTTTTTGTGGCGGGTGGTAAGGGGAACTCTGTTCTTTCCTCAAGCATTTCTTTTCTCTTCTGAGGATCAGGCTCAATTTTCTGCAATTCCGTCCTGATGTGATGCAATTCTTCTAGATAAGCATTGTATTCTAGACCAAATGTATCGGACAAGTATTCACGAATTTTTCTTGCTAAGATAGGGCTTTTACCAGACGTTGTTACACTAATTTTAAGTGCTCCCCTATCGACTACAGCTGGAAAGTAGAAGCTGCTTAATTGGGGGTTATCAACGATATTAATTAAAGAAACATAGGGGAACAACCGATTTGATAGTTGCTCATTCAGAGGATGGGAATTGGTAGCCATTACAATTAACAGAAACGACCGCCAATTAATATTCAAACGGCGGCAATACTCCTCTGAAATATCCTCTACGGATAACGATGTTTTAATAATCTTTATTTGACTTCGTAGAGATTCTAAACCCTCCGTAATAAGAGGACTGATAACTGTTACAAGCGCCTTTTCTTTTAGTAAATAGGCAACTTTTCTTTCGGCGATAATTCCTCCGCCGACTACCAGGACAGGTTTACGATAGAGCTGAAGGATAAACGGACTACTCATTGAAAACCTCTCCTTTTGCTGAATGTACTGTGCTCACATGATTACAATGCTGTAGTAACTTTGTCCTCTATCCATTTAGAAATTAATGGATGAGGGAGATACGTTTTAGCATCCCATTTATAGGATAACCCATCAAGTCTTGTCGGTATAACTTTCTTTGTGAAGTATCCTTCACTTAAAAACAAAGGCACGACTATCAACGTGTGACCATTTGAAGCAGCCTCTTTTGCCCGTTCTTCTAAATTGTCCGGGTGCAATGTTCCGTGGGTGACTTGATGAAAAGGTACCTGATGAGCAACAGTCTGCTTAATGTCTTCAAGCATCTTTTCCCACCGCTGATGGAATGATGGCACATCACTACCATGAGCGACAAAAAGTAAAACTTCCTTTTCAGGATACTCAGACAACGAGTTTACTCGTTCCATAATAATGTCTAGAACGAGTGGATGAGTGTCCATTGGATCAACCCAAATAATATTAGCTGAAGTCGAGATAGGCTTCAAATCCGTCTCAATAACGGGTGTGTTAATTTGACCAAGCGCATACTTAATTTCTTCGATATGAGTGCTTGCTGAGGAAACAAACAAAGGGATAGATAGAATGGTATCTACGCCCTGCTTTTCAAAGGTTCGTATCCCTTGTTCAATCGATCTTTCCTCAGAAAATTCCAAGTATCCTACAGTAATTGGCAGTGCTGTATCCACTAGTTGAATGGCTTCGTCGACCACTTTAACCCAGCTAGGATTACTTGAACCGTGAACGATAACTAAAACGCCAGCATTGTTCGAATTCATCTAGTAAACACCTCCTTCAAATATTTCAGGATTCATTAAAATGAGAAGAGTGATCTAATTTTTCTTCAAACCACGCTAATTTCTCACGAAGCCTTACAACTTCTCCTACGATAATGATGGCAGGGGATTTAAATTTCCGTTTGTTTACTTTTTCTGCAATCGTCAGAAGTTCCCCTGTTAAAGTCTCTTGAGTTGGATAAGTTCCCCAGCGCACGAGTGCAACAGGTGTGGTTGGAGAGAGCCCATGGAACAGTAAATTGTCTTGAATGACTTTAATTTGACTGACTCCCATATAGAAAACAAGCGTGTCTACGCTTGTCGCTAAGCTTTTCCAATTAATTTCGTCCGTTTTCCCATTTTTCCGTTGATGACCAGTGACAATGGCAAACGAGGTGCTCAATTCACGATGAGTCAGAGGGATACCCGCATAGGCTGGTGCTGCAATCCCGGAAGTAATTCCAGGGACAATTTCAAAGTGGATGCCGTTTTCTCGGCACGCAATGGCTTCTTCACTAACTCTGCCGAAAATTGCCGGATCTCCACCTTTTAATCGCACCACTTTTTTGCCTTGCAAGCCATGGAAAACAAGGATCTCATTAATCTCCTCTTGCTTAGTAGAAGGACCTGTAGGAGACTTCCCACACAAAATTAATTCGACACCGGTTTTACCGTGCTTTAAAATTTCTTTATTCACTAAACGGTCATAGACAATAACATCAGCTTCTTGCAACAGTTCTGCACCTCGAAGAGTCAACAGCTTTGGGTCACCAGGACCTGCGCCAACCAAGTAAACTTCACCTTTGCTTGTGTACACACTGTTTCCTCCTCGATTTCATGATTAAATAATTTGCTTTTTCTCTAGAAACGTTATTATTTGTTCTACTGAGGTATCGATAGAAGTTTCATCGGAAGAAATGACAAGTTCAGGACTTTCCGGTTCTTCATAGGGAGCGCTGATACCAGTGAATTCTGGAATTTCTCCATTTCTGGCTTTTTTGTACAATCCCTTAGGGTCACGGTTTTCACATTCCTCTAAGTTACATTTCACATACACTTCGATAAATTCTTCCTTGGCAACTAATTTTCTTGCGATCATTCGATCATCTCGGTACGGCGATACGAACGCAGTTAATACGATGGTACCATTATCGACAAATAACTTGGAAACTTCTCCTATGCGGCGAATGTTTTCTTGACGATCTTCAGGGCTGAAACCGAGGTCTCCATTCAATCCGTGGCGAACATTGTCCCCATCTAACACATAACTACTTAGTTTTTTCTCGAATAATCGTTGATTTACCGCATTGGCGAGCGTGGACTTTCCAGATCCAGAAAGTCCAGTAAACCACAATACACAACTTTTATGCCCATTAAGCTGTGAACGGTCCTGTTTTGTTACAACAGAATCATGCCAGTGGATATTGTCAGCAAAAGGTTTTTGGCTCATACGCTTACTTTCATCCCTTCGATGAGTACTTTTACTACTTCTGGTCGACTAAACTCGGGCGGAGGTGTCTTACCATCACGTAAAAGCTCGCGTACTTTTGTACCTGAAAGGATGACTCTGTCCTCTTTACCGTGAGGGCATGTTTTTGTTGAGGCCATATTTTCACATTTCTTACAAAAGAAACTATGTTCAAAAAAGAGAGGACTAATCCCTAACTCGTCTTCTGTAAACTGTTGAAAAATTTCTTGTGCTTCATACGTGCCATAATAGTCGCCTACACCAGCGTGGTCTCTTCCAACAATGAAATGTGTACAACCATAATTTTTACGAACTAAGGCGTGAAATATCGCTTCTCTCGGTCCTGCATATCTCATTGCCGCAGGGAACACAGCTAGGAAAACACGCTCTTCCGGATAATAATTATCTAATAGAACATGATAACTTTTCATTCTCACATCAGCTGGAATGTCATCTGATTTAGTTTCTCCTACAAGAGGATTTAAAAACAAACCATCTACTGTTTCTAACGCTGTTTTTTGAATGTACTCATGAGCACGATGGACTGGATTTCTTGTTTGAAAACCGACAACTGTTTTCCAACCTTTATCTTGAAATGTCTTGCGAGTTTCTTTAGGTTCTAAATAATAAGTAGAAAACTGTTCCTTCTCATGTTTTTTCACTAATGTAATTGGACCAGCTAAATAAGTGTCACCTCTTTTAAGGACGTTTTTGACACCGGGATGTTGGTCATCACTAGTTTTATAAACTTGAAATGTTTCCACTTCTTGATCGGGAGAATATATTTCTTCTAATTCCAAAACTCCGTACGTTACGCCTTCATACGTTAAACGGATTGATTCCCCAACCTTTAAAGAATTTGCAATTTCTTTTGTTACCGGAAGGGTGATTGGAATACTCCAAATAGCTCCGTTTGCTAAACGTAAATTGTGAACAACACTCTCGTAATCTGCTTTTCCGAGAAATCCTGTTAAAGGACTATAGGCACCATTTGCTAATAGCTCTAAATCGGATAATCCAGTTTTGTCTAATGTAACTTCAGTTTGGATAGATGTGTAATCAAAGCTTTCATCAATACGGTTTACGAGTTTTCCCCCGTGTGCAATACTTTCTGTCATTTTGAATCACTCCTTAGGATTTAGTGGGTCTTGTGTGAAGACCGCATTCTGTTTTTTGGATATCTTTCCACCGTCCAGCTCGATGATCTTCTCCCGGTTTAACAGGGAAGGTACACGGTTGACAGCCGATACTAGGATAATTTTGATCATGGAGGGCGTTATAAGGTAAGTCATTCTCCTTAATGTAATCCCAGATATCCTCCCAGCTCCAGTGAATAAGAGGGCAGACTTTGATAAGTTTAAACTTATCATCTTTATTTACAAATTCGGTATTGGCCCTAGTAGGAGACTGATCGCGCCTCAAACCAGATAACCAAGCTGAATTTCCAGCTAAGGCTCTTTCCAAAGGCTTATTTTTACGCAAGTAACAGCATAAATCAGGTTGCGTTTCCCATAGTTTTTCGCCGTATTTTTCCGCTTGTTGATCGAGCGTCAATTCCGGTTGGACCATGTCAATTTGGAGTTCAGGATATTTTTCTTTTATTTGATTGATGACATCGTAGGTTTCTTGAAAATGCACATGAGTATCTAAGAAGACGATTCTGGCATCCTTTTTAACCTTACTTATCATATCAATAAGTACAATACCCTCAGCCCCGAAACTACAGGCATAAACTAATTTGTCTCCGAAAAAATCAAACGCCCATTTAATGACATCCTGTGACCCTAAATCCTGCAATTTTTGATTGAAAAAATCATAATTTTTCTCGGTAAATGTAAAATAATCGGCTTCATTTACTTTGTTGTCCATTATGTGAAAGCCTCCTTTTTCTTTAAGAAAGTTAACGTTTAAGAGCTACCTTCACGCCATATTGTATCAAGAGTAAGGTGATTCACCCCTTGATACAATATGGCGGGGAAGCCCATGCTGTGTTTAAAAAATGACGGCTCTGCCGTTTTTCTTAATAAAAGACGCTACGCGTTTTTCTTAAGAAATACTTCGCTCATTTTCAAGTGTTCGTCTTTCCAGTTTCACAGATCGATATAAACTCAATGTTCCAATCGTTGCAATAATGATCGCTGATACGATGACAACAATGTATGGATTTGGTTGTAAAAAAACATGTATCAAGCTGAATGAAACAACAAGGGATAAAACAGGAGAAACAACCCAAACTTTAATTATTTTTTTAATGACATCCTTTTGCCAAATTTGAAAGCCATTCTCCGAACAGCCAATACCAATAATTCCTGAAGTAGTAACTTGTGTTAATGGAACGGGAATTCCAAATAATGATGCAATAATGACTAATACTCCACCAGTTCCAGATACCGCAGTACCCTGAAGAAGAGAGAAGGAAGTAATTTTTTTCCCGTTGGTCTCTAAAACTTTTCCACCCAATAGAATGGCTCCAATAGCAATAAAAAGACCGCCAAGCCAAATTCCGGAAGAGCTCTGCATTAATCCTGCACCAACTAAAGGTCCAATTGCATTAGCGACATTGTTCATTCCAGCGGAAAATGCTTCTATAAATGCTGTTAGTATTAAAACAATGGTAAGAATTTTTTTCCACTTTCCTGTTCCTTTCAATTGGGGCCATCTTTTTTCAACACTGATTATCACTTTTCCGAAAATGAAACATAAAGCAAAAGCGATGACAGGAATGATGAGCCAAAACGATAAAATGAATAGAATATTGGAAACATAGAGTGCTTGGAAGGCGACACCGACGCCAATAATCGCGCCAATTGTCACTTCACTAGTAGAGAGTGGGATACCGATAACATTCGCCAAAAACAGTGTTAAACACGAAGCAATCAGTATGACAACAGCTACTTCGATAGAAAAAATGTCAGACGGAATGATACCTTCTCCAACGGTTTTTACAACTTCGCCACCACCAACAACAGCACCAAGAAATGCTCCGAAACCAGCAAGCAATAATGCGCTTTTTTTTCTTGAAATTGCACCACTGCCATATGCTGGTCCCATTGTGGCTGCTGCTCCACTTGCACCGATATTCATTGCGAAAAATAGTGCAACAATGATAGCAAGATAGGATAATATCATGTCCAACACCCCCCTAATACCCTAATGAAGTATGACAATCACCATCAATATTATAAAACATATCGATTTACTTGGTTTTAATGATAATAAAAATACCTCTTCCTGAAAAGAGGACGACTATTCCAGAGACTTCTAAGTTCCATCGATCTCTTATACTTCAGAACGAGAGCTAATGGTACCGTGACATTGCAGTCAAATCATTGGTTTACCAAGGTATTAACTATGCAGAGTTCTTTTCATTTTTGATAAAAAATATATTTTTTTGAATATTTAGAGTGTAAATTAAATACTGGGAACCGTCAATAGAAAACTAGAAAAAATAAACTATTTTTCTAATAGAAAAAGTGTGAAATTGTTTTCATGAAAAAGAAAAGGTTGCCCCATAATATTAACGTTAATTTTATGGGGCACCACCTTCTGCTCGTTATCTTACGTTCATCTCACTAGGATTTGGACCATTTCGTACACCACGATCTAAGTTATTGATTATCTCCATCTCGTCATCGGAAAGCTCAAAACCAAACACGTCAAAGTTTTCTTTAATACGCGATGGTGTCACAGACTTTGGAATGACGATCGAATCGTTTTGCAAATGCCAACGAATAATTACCTGTGCCCCTGTTTTATCGTGATCTCTTGCTATTCCTTGAACAATCGGGTGATTTAACACTTCGCCGCCTTGCATCAAGGGACTCCAAGCTTCTAAATAGATATCATGTTTTTTACAGAATGTTTTTAATTCATTTTGAGCTAGGTATGGGTGGCATTCTACCTGGTTTACTGCTGGTGTCACGTCACACTCATCTAGAAGTCTCTGTAAATGCTCGATATCAAAATTACAAACGCCTATAGCTTTCACTTTTCCGTCTTTATAAAGTTTCTCCATTGCTTTGTAAGTATCTACATAGTCGTCATACTCTGGTGTAGGCCAGTGAATGAGATACAAGTCTAAGTATTCTAATCCAAGACGCTCCAAGCTTTCATCAAAAGCTTTCAGCGTATTTTCATAACCCTGGTCTCCATTCCAGACTTTAGAGGTAATAAACAATTCTTCCCGTGGTACATTTGCTAAACGAATTGCTTCGCCTACGCCACGCTCATTTTTATAGATCATCGCAGTATCAATGGAACGATAGCCAACTTCGATCGCTTTCTCAACAGCAGGGGTTGCAGCTTCATCGTCTACTTGCCAAACACCAAACCCTAGTTGTGGCATTTTTAATTGATTATTTAGCGTTATAAAATTCATGGAATCGCTCCTCTGTGTTCATTTAGTTTCATGAAAGATTATACCATATTAGTACAGGTAAACTCACGTCGTAGCAATTGAACTTTCTTTAGAGTTCGCTTCTAAAAAAGGAGGGGTGTTCAATAAAAGTCGGCAGCGAGCGATCAGAGTTCATTTAATGGAGGGAGACTCTCTATTTAAGGAATCTATCTTGTTCCTGTTGTCTAAGCGTGGTTTTTTTAGTAAAATGAGTGAAATAATAAGTACATATAAAGTGACCTTTATGTACGCATAGACTATAATAGTAAGAAAAATCTATATTGTTACAAATTCGAGGAGGAATTTAGCTATTATGACATATTTATCGAAAATTCTGGAACATAACCAACAGTTTGTTGAAAACAAAGAATATGAACAATATGAAACTACAAAATTTCCTGATAAGAAAATGGTTATATTGTCTTGTATGGATACGCGGTTACAAGAGTTATTACCGAAGGCTATGAATGTTAAAAATGGTGATGTAAAAATTATCAAAAATGCCGGAGCAATGGTATCACACCCGTTTGGAAGTATTATGAGAAGTATTATTATAGCAGTTTATGAATTAGAGGCTGAAGAGGTATATGTAGTTGGCCACCATGACTGTGGAATGGCCAATCTTCATGCATCTTCGCTTCTGGAAAAGTCTAAGAAGCACGGGATTACCGATGAAACGGTAGAAATGCTGACTCATGCAGGTATTGATTTAAAATCATGGCTTACTGGCTTTGACAGTGTCGAAGAGAGCGTAAAAAACAGTGTTGATAGAATTAAAAATCATCCATTAATTTCTTCAGATATTCCAGTTCACGGGTTGGTTATTGATCCAGGAACAGGTAAGTTAGAGCTCATAGTAGACGGTTTTAATTCGTCTAAAGAGTAATAGAGCTGCTAACAGTTTCATTTCATAGTAGGAATGAAATGTTATTTAAGCATTTTTATTAGCATTTATAAAATTGGCAGCTACCTTCACACCGCAAGTATCAAGGAAAACCCACCCTCCTTTCGAGTAGCACCTACACGCACTACGTAGGTGCTACTCGGTGCGGTGGAAGCTGACGCTGTATTTAATAAAAGACGGCTATGCCGTTTTTCTTATAAGACAGACACAGCCAAACCTTCCTGGGCATATACATAGGATATGACCGCTTAGGAGGGATGTGGGGGCATGTCCAGTATTATAATGGCAGTTACTCAGTTTGTGAAAGAATTGCTTGTCTTTGTTTCCTTTGTTAAGAACAATGCGTTTCCTCAGCCTTTAAAGGAACAAGATGAAAAGAAATACATTGAACTAATGAAGGAAGGCGACGCAGAAGCAAGAAATTTACTCATTGAACATAATCTCCGGTTAGTGGCGCACATCGTCAAAAAGTTTGAGAACACGAAAGAAGATACAGAAGATCTTATTTCAATCGGAACCATAGGTCTCATCAAAGCAATAGAAAGTTATTCCTCTGGAAAAGGAACAAAGTTGGCAACATATGCAGCGAGATGTATTGAGAATGAAATTCTTATGCATCTCCGTGCGTTAAAGAAAGTTCGTAAAGACGTTTCTTTGCACGACCCAATTGGCCAGGATAAAGAGGGCAATGAAATTAGCTTAATCGATGTTCTCCAAGCAGATACTGCTGATTTAGTCGATCAAATACAGTTAAAAATGGAAAAAAAGCAAATCTATGATTATATTCATATTCTGGATGGAAGAGAAAAAGAAGTTATTGTAGGCAGGTTTGGCTTAGACAAACAAAAAGAAAAAACCCAAAAGGAAATTGCTAAAGATTTAGGGATTTCTAGAAGCTATGTATCACGGATTGAGAAAAGATCATTAATGAAGCTATTCCACGAATTTTATCGCCACCAACGAGCGGGTTTAAAGAGGGAAGCAGATTAGAAAATAAAAAGGATGGTAAGATATCGGTTATCGATATCTTACCATCCTTTTCGATTGAAATTTCACGGTGATAATGATCAATACTATTATACTTAGCCCCTAACAATTTTAGTTCTACAAACCATAATTGTACGTATTTCAAATAACTCGATTATGAAACTTCCATATATTGAATACGGACACAAGATTTTACCACCCTTGCCATCTTTTTTACCAATGAACGCCAAGAGATTTACCACACATCGCCAGTACATTTACCAATGAAATAAAAAGCACTCCTGAATAAAATAAGAAGCCCAAATATGCATAAAATAATGCATATTTGGGCTTCTTTGAAATTAAAGGTAATTGAACTAACACTATCCCGTTACTTTAAGTACATTTTTTCACAAAGTTAGTACAAATAGATGTTGTTTGAATGCGCAGTATCGTTGTACTGTTTGAAGGTGAAACTCATGAGTTTGAATTAGGGGTTAACTATAAAAAAGGGCACAAAGTTGAGCTTCAAGTGATGATGGTACCCAACGAAATAGAAGGTCAAATTATTAATATCTCTGTGTATGTAAAGGATATAACGAAACAAAGAAAAGTGGAGTTGGAACAAATCAACAAAGAATTGTCCGAATCTTTCATTGAAACGAATCGAGATCCCATTCTTTTATTAGATATGAATGCTACTATCGTAATAGCAAATCCCGCCTTTTCTCGATTGATAGGGTGGAGGAAAGAAAATCTTGAGGGGTTTCATATTCTTCGTTGCCCTTCCATGCCACCCCATTTGATAAATCAAATGAGTGATTACTACCGTCGTGTTGTTACTGCTCAATATAACTCTGATGCAAATTCTGACTCTAATTTATCCACTTTAGAAACGATTCGAGTTACAAATGATGAAAAGGCATATCATATGATGCTCTCCATCACACCAATAAAGGATGTATATGGTGAAATCTGCAATTGGGCCGTTCATCTAAGGGATATTACAGTGCAAAAAGAAGCTGAAAAATCGCTTTTAAGAAGTGAAAAACTACTTGCTGTGGGGCAGATTGCAGCTGGTGTAGCACATGAAATTAGGAATCCATTGCAATCATTGAAAGGACTAACGCAATTAATAAGAACTTCTGATGGACTGGGGGATTACGGTCGTTTCCTTGATATTATGACAGATGAGGTAAATAATATCGAAACGTTTGTAGATGCATTCTCTTTACTTGGCAGGACTAAGCTACAGTCTTATAAAATGACGGACATAACTCGTTTACTTCAAGAAGTTATTCAATCACTAAAGACACAAACAATCACAAATAATGTCTATATTGAATTAGATTATGATGAGGTGCCTTTCATTTGGTGTGAAGAGGGTTTGCTTAAACAAGCATTTTTTAATGTTATCGAGAATGGGATTGAAGCGACAAAGATGGGAAGGAATCTGTATATTGACATTACATCGAAAGACGATAGGATCGAAGTGAATGTCAATGATCAAGGAATGGGCATTCAAGAAGATCGTCTTCCGAAGTTAGGAGAGCCATACTACTCAAATAAAGAAAAGGGATTTGGACTAGGTTTAATGCTGATATAAAATTATCGAACAACATCAAGGGGAAGTAACCATCCAAAGTAAAGTCGGGGTGGGAACCCAGGTCACGATATCGATTCCCGTACTCAGCTAGTATTGAATTTATATATGTTACTATTACTGGTAGGGTTTGTATCAGTACCTTAGGAAGAGTTAAGTAAATAATTACACATAAACAAAAGGGCGTGTTTCTTCATTAAGAAGGAGCGCTTTTTTTTCATGTTACCATCTAAATGAAGCTATTCTTCAAGAATTGATTGATTGTGAAGGTAATTGATTGATTATGAAGGGATATCGTATTTTTTGTGATAATGTATAGATAAGAGAATTTATTTTAAAAGGAGAGTAAAGTAAATGCCGTTAAAGTCGCTTGAAAATAAATTAGATATGATCGAAGTATTAAAAAATATGTCTGAAGCTTGTTATTTTTTAAATTCCGATTATGAATTTGTATTTATTAATAAGGCAGCAGAACCGTATTTAAAAGAACTATTTTTTGAAAGGACAAAAGAAGAACTTATTGGGACAAAAGTTTGTGATGTTAACCCTAAATACATAGATACAGAAATAGACACTATTTACCATAAAGCATATGAAGAACAAAAACCCCAAGTATTTGAGATGATATCTGAATATTCAAAATTTTGGTTCGAAGTAAAACTGTTTCCTAATATAAACGGGATATTTGTCACTTTTAGTGACATCACAGATCGGAAAGAACGCGAAAAGCAAAAGCAACGCTATGAAAAATTAAATCTTATCGGAGTAATGGCAGCAGGTGTTGCCCATGAAGTAAGGAATCCAATGACGACTGTTAAAGGGTTTTTGCAGTTGATGGCTGAAAACGAAGAACTTAAAAAACACAAACCTATATTTGATTTGATGATTTATGAGGTCAACCGTGTGAACGATATCCTTACTGAATTTCTTGATATAGCGAAGGATAAACCTGAAAAATTGGAGGAGTATAATTTAAATGAATTAATAAAATCCATCCTCCCCTTGCTAGAAACAAGAGCTCTAAAAGAAGGTAAATCAGTTGACTTACATTTGAGTAATATCGCAGACTTACTTATTGACAAAAATGAAATTCGACAGCTTCTTTTGAACTTAATTAATAACTCCTTAGATGCCATGAATGCAGGAAAAAAAGTTCAAATTATGACGTATGAAGAGAAGAATAAGATAGTTTTATCCATTATGGATGAAGGGAAAGGAATACCCTCTGACATTATAGAGGATATTACAATTCCTTTTGTTACAACTAAAGACAAAGGAACAGGTTTAGGAATACCCATTTGTTTTTCCATTGCCAAGAGAAATAATGCCAAAATCGATTATACATCGAGTCCTGAAGGAACGACATTTAATATCCGTTTCTCCAAATAGCCTTTCTATCTTCCTCTTGCAATAAGGGATAGGTTTAAAGAAGTAAACTGTTGCTGCTCTTACATTTAAAAAAAGAGAGATGGAGATCCATTAAAATTTTGTGTTGTATTTGGTTCATAATGTGGAGTTGAAAAAAGTAGAATTAGCTAGCTTAGTGATTTTATTTAATCGTATTTATTCAAGTAAATATCAAGTTCTTGGCTCCATTTAAAAGTATGTGGGTGAGTGAGGCCCCTTAAATGACCAGTATTTATCATGCGGCTACGTAGTAACTGATTTTATATTCTAACTTATCCATAGGTTTCTCTTGAGTTGCCATGACTTCCTCCTAAAGGTATGAAATTAACGATCTAAAAAACCGACAAAGATTATCTTATAGTAGATCTAAAGAATTGTTAAGTAATTCGACGAAACTTCTATCATTATGTCAAAAGTTTCAAGAGAAACTTTTGACGTCCATAGTACGAAGGAAATGTCAGAATTATGTTTAAACAGACATTATGAAGAGAGGTTTAAATAAACGAAGGAGATTGGAACAAATCAGAAAAAAAACGCATAATAGATTAACGGGTTTACTTCAGAGGTACAAACAAGCCATTCACAATTCAAAACGCATGGGATTTCACATTGAAATCTCATGCGTTTTGAATTGTTATATCAAATGATTTGAGCTTTTCTAAGAGAAATCACATAGAAACTCAAACCTCTTTTCACAAGGTATTCAATAATTATTAGAAGCTATGTGAGTCCACTGCGATTTAGTATGTGAAGTGTCAAATATAATTAAAGGGGTTTGGATATATATTTAAATGAAAGTAGAGATATAGTGATATTGTGAAATGACTCACTTAAACAAACGGGGAGAATCCTTTAATTGTATGAACTTTAAGGAAATAAATTAAGGGATTTCACTGAAAACTTTAAGTGTTAGAGAGAGATTCTGTAATGTATTTAATTTTATGTATGTAATATTTCTCTTTTGTAGAGTTCTTCAAGTAATAATTCAATAAATTCTTTTGATAATTGCAGTTGTAGAGCTTTTTCATAGGAGTCAATTAATGTTTGATTACTTAATATTGTCATTGTAAATTAAGCCTCGCCTTCGTAAATTTAAATTTTGTCACCCATATTATAATACTTTAGGACTGGTTAAGTCGGTGATATTTGTCACTATTAACACTTGTTCTGCTGAGTTTATAGGTAATAAGAATCATATCTATTCAAATATATCATTAATTTGAATGGCAATATAGTGCTTACTTTGAGCAGATGTGACAAGTTGGTGAACTTTACATGATTTTGACATCTATCAAGGTTCTTTTCTTGGGTCTTAACGGCAAGGAAGTATAAAGAGAAAGGGGATAGGTTACAATTTTTTATAACTTTTTACTAACGGGGAGACTTAGCACAACAAGCTGTCGGAGTTCCTATGGTGCTAACGGGAAGGTTAATAATGATGATGAGAAATAATGCCCTCGAATGTATTTCGGTACCGTTTTTTGATTCAATCATACTGTACTCACGTAATATCCTTTTGCCCAAAAAGTCCTGTTTCCATGACTGTATTTTATATTTACATGTCTATCATGGATTATTAACGAACTTTTCCCATTTAAACCGACATTTTTTGGGGGGGATTCTTACTAAACATGTGAATATGATCTGGCATTGTATGAGCTTCTATAATTTCTACATTTTTGATCTCACACAACCTTCTTAAAATTGCTCCTATATCTCTCTCAATTTTCCGTGTATTAGCTTCCTTCTAAATTTCGGAATAAACACGATGACTATGAAGGAATGCTTAATTCTTTGAATAACCGTATGAACGCTTCCACCAACCAACTAAACGCTATTCTCAAAAAAAGTAGATGGTAGAGCAGAAGAAGTAGTCGCTACGGAGAGTACAATTGACGAGACACTTATTAATATAATAGAAGTTCAGGACTGCTCAACACAATTAAAGTATTGCCAGAAGAAGCAACTGAAGAAGAATCTGATGAGGGTTCCGACGAAGGAAATGACGATGAAGAAGTTTAAACTGTCTAACTTATGATCATGGTATTAATTTAATAAAAGTTTACTTCTCTTTGTTTATGGCTGAGGATTAACTTACATAATAGAAATTACTTCGTAAATAATAACTTCTCAAAAGCAACGAATGGTCTAGCAAACTGATGCTTTAATTTGAGTTAGAAGAATAACAGGTAAGTTATTCTTCATTTCCCACACTTTGATATGGTAACAAAAAGCATTTGATAATTTATCTCTAAGTTATTATGATTAAATAGACAAGCTTTTTGATGGCCCCCTTCTGACATTAGAATAGAAATTCTAATGCATCTGAGAGCATTAAAGAAAGTACGTAAGGATGTTTCTCTTCATGACCCGATCGGACAGGACAAAGAGGGAAATGAGATTAGTTTAATTGATGTTTTGCAGGCCGACACGGATGATTTGGCGGAGCAAATCCAGTTAAAAATGGAGAAAAAACAAATATATGAGTATATTCATATTCTTGATGGCAGAGAAAAAGAGGTCATCGTAGGAAGATTTGGTTTAGATAAACAAAAAGAAAGAACGCAGAAAGAAATAGCTAAAGAATTAGGAATCTCAAGAAGCTATGTATCTCGAATTGAGAAACGATCGTTAATGAAGTTATTCCATGAGTTTTATCGTCACCAACGAGCAGCTTTAAAAAGAGAAGAGTAAGAGTGATCGTTATTTCCTATCTATATTGATTCTAGGTGTGTCAAAGTCATTAGACTTTTGGCGCATCTTTTTTCTGATTTACGGATTGTCCAAAGCACTCCTACTCATATACAAAGTTGCATTCGGGTGCTATAAATGCAATTTCAGAGAGGGTGTATCATTTATTATATGGGGTAGTTACGTGATATGATAAAAAAGAGAAGATAGTATCGTAAAGACAGAAATTATTAAAAGGCGGAGGGAGACAGGATGGTTCAAAACATGTTAAGTGCGGATTACTTTATCCTAATCCTTGCTTCTTTTCTAATAATGGGTGTGATCACAACCAAGCTTTCATCACGCTTCGGTGTCCCAGCGCTAATATTATTTATTTTGCTTGGGATGATTGCTGGAAGTGATGGATTAGGTCTCATTTATTTTGATAATGCATCACATGCGCAATTAATTGGTATTATTGCACTTGTCATTATTCTTTTTGAAGGTGGTCTTTCGACAAAATGGACCACAATTAAACCGATTGCTGCGCCTTCGTTAGTGTTAGCAACTGTGGGGGTTTTAATTACCACTTTCATAGTGGCTATAGCTGCAACATTTGTGTTGGATGTCACGTGGCTTGAAGGGCTTTTATTTGGAGCTATAGTAGGATCAACAGATGCTGCTGCAGTTTTTGCGGCATTAAAGGAACAAAATATAAAGTCTCGCATCGGGGCTACTCTCGAGGCTGAATCAGGAACTAACGATCCGATGGCGATGTTTCTAACACTGGCCTTCATAGAATTGATAATAATGGACCAAAAAGGAATATGGCATATAGTTGGTGCCTTTTTTTTACAAATGGGATTTGGTTTATTACTAGGATTAGGTATGGGGTGGATTGCGTCGTGGATTATTAATCGGATCAACCTTGATTCTGGCGGTTTATACCCTATAATAGCGATGGGATTTGCCCTATTAACGTATAGCCTTACTGCAAGCGTGGGTGGCAGCGGGTTATTAGCTGTTTATGTAGCAGCGATGCTTATTGGAAATTCAGATTTAACGTATCGACACACTATTTTCCGATTTAATGAAGGATTTGCTTGGATGATGCAAATTTTAATGTTTATCATCTTAGGGTTATTGGTGTTTCCAGGTCAGCTTTTCACAGGAGCGATCATCCTAAATGGATTACTTTTATCTTTTATTTTAATTCTAATTGCAAGACCTTTGGCCGTTCTCTTATCAACTATTGGTTTTGGCTACACTTGGAAAGAAAAAACGCTATTGTCTTGGGCGGGTCTTCGAGGGGCAGTCCCGATTGTTTTAGCGACATTTCCTATGATTGCCGGAGTAGAGAATGCCCAACTATTTTTCAACGTTGTCTTTTTCGTTGTATTAACATCTGCTTTAATTCAAGGTTCAACCATTTCAGTGTTTGCAAATAAATTAGGATTAACAGGACCAAAGAAAGTAACACCTCTTCATTCTCTAGAACTAGTTTCGATAGGTCAGGCCAATGCTGAAATTGTCGAGTACGTGGTGAACGAAGAAACAAAAATCGTTGGTCAAAACTTAACTGAAATAGAGTTTCCGAATGATGTGTTGATAAATGCAATTATTCGTAAGGGAGAACTGGTAACCCCTTATGGAGAAACTGTCATCTATGAAAATGACATTTTATATATCCTTGTTTCAAGAAAGAGTAAAAAAGAACTTAAAAAGCTGTTAGGGGAACGAAAGAGCGTTGCAGAGGATTAATCAGATAGAAAACAAGGTTTTTGCTTAGTGGCAGAGACCTTTTTTCATTTCCTAACGTTTATTTTAGCAAAAGTAGAATAGAAGTGTATGAAATTATTTCAAATTTCAATATTGTTGACATAGAAAAACAGTTATTATATAATTATCTCGAATTAAAGATAAAAAACTCTTGCTATTTGATTAAAATATTATAGTAAACATGTCAAGTAAAACTTTTTTACTTGTGAATTTTCATGACATTTACCTTGAATTAATAATATATTAATTTGTGGTAAAAAGAATAACTCATTACTTTAAGTAACTTGCTTTATAAAAGTGCGTGGCATGTTATCATAGAAGGAACACATAGAAATTTAGATTTGTGTAAAACTCTTAGTAATGTATAAATGGAGGAATTATTAATGAATGAATTAAAAGGGATGCACCATGTAACAGCTATTACTAGTAGTGCGGAAAAGAACTATGAGTTTTTTACGTATGTTTTAGGGATGCGTTTAGTCAAAAAAACAGTTAACCAAGATGACATTCAGACGTATCATTTATTTTTTGCAGATGACAAGGGAAACGCAGGAACAGATATGACATTTTTTGATTTCCCGGGCATCCCCAAAGGAGTCCATGGTACTAATGAAATTTCAAAATCAGCTTTTCGAGTTCCGAATGATGCAGCGTTGGAATATTGGGTCAAACGTTTTGACCGCTTAAAAATAAAGCATGCTGGAATTAAAGAACTGTTTGGAACTAAGAGGCTTGCTTTTATTGACTTTGATGATCAGCAATACGAATTGGTTTCTGATGAAAAAGACACTGGAGTAGCTGCGGGAACTCCATGGCAAAAAGGACCAATCCCATTAGAATATGCGATTACTGGGCTAGGGCCTATTCATATTCGTCTTGCAGATGTTGATTCTTTTAAAGAAATATTAGAAAAAGCTTTCTTATTTAGAGAAGTTAGTAAAGAAGGTTCTTACTCATTGTTTGAAGTGGGAGAAGGGGGAAATGGTGCACAGGTTGTGGTAGAACATAACAAGATTCTTCCACAAGCCAGACAAGGGTTTGGTACCGTTCACCATGCAGCATTCCGGGTAGAAGACAGATCCGTTTTAGACGAGTGGATTGAGCGACTTCACAGCATAGGATTGCAGACATCCGGTTATGTCAATCGTCACTTTTTTGAGTCAATGTACACGAGAGTAGCACCGCAAATATTATTTGAACTTGCAACAGACGGACCAGGATTTATGGGAGATGAATCCTATGAAACGCTTGGTGAAAAATTATCCTTACCACCAATGTTAGAGCCGAAACGTGAGCAAATTGAAAAATCGGTTCGGCCAATTGATACGATTAGAAGTACCAAAGAGTTCGTCAAGGAATAACGATGCCAAATAGGAAGACACGAGGAGGATAATCCGCGTGTCTTTTTTTTAGAGAAGAAATTATAAGTTGACAGCTATCTTTATGCCACACGCATCAAGGGAAGTTCGCCTCTTTTCGAGTAGCACCTACACGCACTACGTAGGTGCTACTCGGGGTGGCTTTAAAGATCAAGCTGTATTTAATAAAACACGCTTTGCGTTTTTCTTAAGATTTCAAGGGTATATATGATATGATAATGACGTATAAACGAGAATTAGGAGGCAATTCGAATGAAATTTATTGATAATGAGCAAGTAAACGATCCTACAGTTAACTTAGCGATCGAAGAGTATGCTCTTCGAAATTTACCAATTGATGATTCCTATTTACTTTTTTACGTGAATGAACCTTGTATTATCATTGGTAAAAATCAAAATACATTAGAAGAGATCAACAAAAAATATATTGACGAACATAATATCCACGTCGTTCGAAGACTTTCAGGCGGAGGGGCGGTTTATCAGGACCTGGGAAACCTAAGCTTTAGTTTTTTAACGAAGGATGATGGGGACAGTTTTTCAAATTATCAAAAATTCACCCAGCCAGTTATAGATGCATTGCAAGAACTAGGAATCGATGCAAAGCTCAGTGGACGTAATGATATCCATGTCGGCGAGCGAAAAATTTCCGGGAATGCACAATATACGACAAAAGGAAAGATGTTCAGTCACGGTACGCTCATGTTGGATGTCAATGTTGAAAATATCGTGGATTCATTAAATGTAAACGAAGAAAAAATGAGATCTAAAGGAATTAAATCAGTCCGAAGCAGAGTCGCAAACATCAATGAATTTTTAGAGGATAAATTAACAGTGGACCAACTGAAAAAAATCTTATTAGATTATATCTTTGAAAGTGGCGATGTAGAAACTTACCGTTTAACAGAAGAAGATTGGAAAGGCATCGAAGAAATCTCTCAACGTCGGTATAAAAACTGGGATTGGAACTATGGTAAATCTCCGAAGTTTGATCTCCAACGTTCCCAAAGATTCGATGCTGGTACAATCGATATTCGTATTAATGTCTCTAAAGGTCAAATTACAGATTGTAAAATATATGGAGATTTTTTTGGAATCGGTGATGTTACAGATGTACAAGAAAAACTAACAAGTGTGAAGTACGAAAAAAATGCGATTCAAAAGGCTTTATCTGATTTAGATATGACCTATTATTTCGGTAAAATCTCCCGAGAAGGATTTGTCGAGTTGATTTATTAATAGAGATGACTGGATTAGGAGTGGAAATGAACGTGTTGTGTGCTCAAATGAGCGCGAGAGGCGTGGAAATGAGTGTGAAACGTTCTCAAATAAAGATGAAGAGTGGAAATGAACGTGTTGTGTGCTCAAATGTACGAGAGATGCTTGGAAATGAGTGTGGCACGTGCTCAAATGAATCCGAGACGTGTTGAATGGAACTCGTTTCAGCGTACGAAATGTTTTTGACAGACTCCACCTACAATCACAGGTCCAGAAACTAAGAAAGCCGCATTCCTTTTATTGAAGGAATGCGGCTTTTTTAAGAGATAAGAATTAATAAAATTAGCAGCTATCTTTACGCCACGCGTGTCAAGGGAAAATCACCCTCCTTTCAAGTAGCACCTACACGCACTTCGTAGGTGCTACTCGGGGTGGCGAAAGATAACGCTGTATATAATAAAAGTCGGCTCTGCCGTTTTTCTTTTATGATGGTTTATTCACTAACAGCTGCCGCAAGAGCAACTTCGACCATCTCATTAAATGTTTCCTGGCGTTCTTGGGAACTGGTTTCTTCCCCGGTTATTAGGTGATCACTAACTGTTAATACGGATAAAGCTTGTACTCCAAATCTTGCAGCAATTGTATATAGGGCGGAAGTTTCCATTTCCACAGCTAGTACTTGGTGATCAGCAAGAGTTTTGACTAGGTCTTTATCATCATTATAAAATACATCACTTGTGAAAACACTGCCGACATTTACGTTCAAATTGTGTTCTTTTGCTCCATCATAAGCTTTCTTCAACAACTCAAAATTAGCGGTAGGAGCAAAATCTATGCCATTGAAGTGATGACGATTTACGCCAGAATTTGTCGTAGCGCTCATCGCTAAAATAACATCACGAACTTTTACATCCTTCTGAAGGGCACCACAAGTACCAACTCGAATAAGATTTTTTACACCATAACTATTAATTAACTCGTGAACATAAATAGAAATAGAAGGTACGCCCATTCCAGTCCCTTGTACAGAAACTCGTTTACCTTTATATGTTCCAGTGTAACCTAACATGCCGCGAACCTCGTTATAACAAGTTACGTCCTCGAGGAAGTTTTCAGCGATGAATTTTGCGCGAAGAGGATCTCCAGGTAAAAGAATGGATTCAGCTATTTCTCCTTGTTTTGCATCAATATGTACACTCATTTCATTCATCCTTTCATCTAACTAATTTATGTGAAATAAACGTATCACAATGAGGACTGCAAAAGCAAAAAAATGTCCTTTAGATTTTAGCTAATTAGCGATAGGCCTTTTTCACAAAAAATATTAACAAACACTAAAAAGTGAGACTTTTGTTCTAGTATATGATATTCTAGAAATAAATTCCAAAGAAAAAAAGGATAGAGGTGTAATTTAATGATAAAAGTTAAAAGTGAGCATTGGGATCAATCGGTTATTGGCCGTACTTTAGCTAATGATGTTATATCAGATTCTGGACATTTCCTGTTAAAACAAGGGATGGTGTTAACGAACTGGCACCTTTCTATTTTACAAAATCATCTCATAGAGGATATTTTTTTAATGGATATGCCCCAAGAACCTCTATCAAACCAAGTAGAGGACATATTTAAACATAGAGAGAATATATCGATCATATATAAAGAAAGTGTCGTAGAAGTTAAACGATTATTTCAACTTGCAATATCTCGAGAGGTACCTAGTTTACAAGACTTTATGAAACCTTTTACTCCTTTGCTAGAAAGTGTTTTAAAGGGACCTAATATATTTTTAGAACTTCGCCATATTAAAGGGCATGATGAATATACATATAGACATTCTTTAAATGTAGGTCTACTTTCAGCAACCATCGGAAAAATATTGTTGCTTCCTATTGATGACATTCTTCAACTTGGCAGAATAGGTTTTCTGCACGATCTTGGAAAAATGAAAGTCTCCCCGCAAATTCTAAATAAAGAATCGAAACTGTCTAAAAATGAATTTGATGAGGTAAAGCAACACACCATTTATGGGAAAGAAATGATAGCTATGATGCCAGGAGAGAATGAAGAGATTGAATATGGGGCATTGTGTCATCATGAAAGGCTCGATGGAAGTGGTTATCCATATGGATTGAAAGGTGATCAAATCCCTTTTTTATCGCAAATTATTGCGGTTGCTGATGTATATGATGCAATCTCATCAGACCGCATTTATAAAGAAAAACACGGTCCTCTTGAAGCTCTTGATGAGTTGCTTCTTGAAGTTTTCAAAGGGCGCTTTAACAGTGAAATTGTGATTCCTTTTGTCGAACACATTTTATATGGCTATATAGGCAACGATGTATTATTGGATAATGGTACTAAAGGACGTATTGTTCAATTATTTAAAGAAGAAATACGGCGTCCGCTATTGAAAGTAGGGGAAGAATTTATTGATTTACGCAAAAAGAGGGACCTTCATATTCAGGAAATTTTTATTGCACCTTCTTTAGTGTAAAAATTCCTTTCAGCGTCAGAAAAAAAGGCACTTCAACTGAAGTGCCTTTACTTACACCGTATCACGGGTATTTTTACTTTTTTATTTCAATACCTAAAACTCTATTCACTCTTTTACGAAGCATTTTCATGCCTCCACCACCTGCTTGGAAATGACGAAGTTGACCTTCTTCATCAAACACATAGTAGGCAGGTACATATTGATTTTCAAAAGCATCCGTAAGTTTGTGTTCATTGTCAACAAAAACCGACTGACTGATATCGTGTTCTTTAGCAGTTTCTTCAATGACTGCCATATCAAGATCCTTTTCAGATCGTGGCATGTGAACCGCAATAACGTTTAGTTTATCGCTGTATTCATCACGAAATTCATTTACATCTGGCATTGCTTCTTTACATAATCCGCAGCTTACAGACCAAAAATGAATTAATGTAGGCTTGTCACCCACAAGATCCTCTTTAGAAACTTCTCCGTTTAGCCACGCAGTTGCCCCATTAAGATCAGGCATTTGTGCTCGCAACTTCATCAAAAACACTCCTTAAAACACATTTTCTTAGATGGTACATCAATAATATTATCTGACGCATCAATCGTTTGATAACTTACAGCGTAGCTTGTCCTGGCTTCCAGTTGGCAGGGCATAATCCACCTGTTTGAAGTGCTTGTAATACACGTAATGTTTCATCAACATCACGACCGATATTGTTGTGATTTACAACTGCATACATTAATTCGCCTTCAGGACTAATGATGAAAAGACCTCGCAAAGCAACACCTTCGTCTTCAATAAGTACACCATACTCACGAGAAATTTGGTGATTAGTATCTGCCGCAAGTGGATATTTCAGATCACCAAGACCATTATCATCACGATGAGTATTAATCCAAGCCTTATGTGTGTGGACAGTGTCGGTTGAAACTCCTATAACTTCTGCATCTAAATCTTCAAATTCATCAAATCGGTCACTAAGAGAAGTGATTTCTGTTGGACAAACAAATGTGAAGTCCATTGGATAGAAAAATAAAACTGTCCATTGATCATTTTTCATATTTTCTTCTAAAGAAACCTTCGCAAATTCTTTATTAGGCATAACCGCATCCATTTCAAATCTTGGTGCTTGTTTTCCTACCATACGTTTTTCAGCCATGTTATAAATCTCTCCTTTTATAAATAATGATTGTCATTTAAGTCCAATTGTATTCCTTAAAATGAAATAGTGTCATTTAAGTGAAATGATTCACTAACTTTTCGGACTCAATTGCTATTATAAAAGAGCTTAAAAGTGATAGCAAGGATAATCCCTTTAAAAAGACAAATATTTGGAATACCACTGTAAAAATGTGTCTTAAAAACTCGATTTCAAATGTCATTACTAATACTGTCCAGTGAGTTTCTCGAGAATTTCTCTTTTCGTAATAGTGGATGATTGTAACTGAAATACTTCGGCCTTATAAAGTAATTCTTTAAATAAAGGACTTGGAGTTAATCCCAATTCTTTGAGATCATTTCCAGTTATTTTTCGTTGTAATCTCTCTCTTTTGATTAAATAATCAATAAATGATTTTTTAGCGTCTTGGTGAATGAATGCTAGAAAGCCTAAAAGTGATTCCAATGAATAAGTAGAAAAGTGTTCGTGAAATGTTGCTATAGGGGCGTTCACAAGGTCTTGGTTTAGATGGTGTATTAACTCCTCGATTTTATTTAACACAGTTTGATCTTCTTTCGATAAACAATAGTCTTCTAATTCCCGTATGTCTTTAGAGTCTCCATATGTCAATGCCGCCATGTAGCCTATCCAGACAGACCTAGAAATGGCAAGTCCTTTTTGATGTAGATCCCTGTGGTAATCCTCTAGCTCGCGTATTCGATTTGCAGCAATCTCATGTTTGATTGGATTCGTGACTAAATAGGTGTGAAGTTCTAGTTCATAAAGTCGATTCACGCCGTGAGAGGCGTTTCCTTCGTAAAAAAGTCGACATAGTTCATTCGCTAATCTTTGTTTTGATACAGAGAGAATATTATTAGCAGATTGGTGAGCTAGTTTTTCTGTTTGAGTGTCCATGCGAAAATCAAAACGGCTTTCAAAACGAAGCGATCTTAAAATTCTGGTAGGATCTTCTACGAAACTTAAATTATAAAGCACACGAATTTTCCCTGATATAAGATCTTCATATCCGTGAAAATAATCCAGCAGCTCACCAAAACTTTCGTAATTGAGGGATATAGCCATGGCATTAATAGAAAAATCCCGTCGAAATAGATCCTCTTTAATGGTTGACATTTCTACTTTTGGAAGTGCCGCCGGAAAATCATAATATTCAGTCCTGGCACTTGTTAAATCTATAAGGAAACCAGAAGGATGTTTCCAAGTTGCTGTTTTAAATTCTTCATGCTGCCTTACTGAACCTCCATAAGTTGCTTGCAAGTGAAGGGCAAGTTGGATCCCATTACCTTCCACAACAATATCCATGTCTTTATTATCTTTATCAAGCAAAAGATCACGAACCATTCCACCTATTAGATACGGTGCCATGGAAAGTTTTGCGGCTTGGTCGCCTATACTTACTAATAACTGATAAATCGAACTCGGGAATTTTTTTCTCATTGTTTGTGTCACTTGCCGTTTTGTTGGGTGGGGAAAGCTAGATGGCAACATGGTACTACCTGTTTTTTCACCGTGCATAGCTTGAATGATATTTGACCTCGAAACAATACCTACTAAAGTATTCTCATGTATTACCGGTAGTCGGCCGACATGTTTATCAATCATGATTTCCTGAATACGGTCAATGGTGTCATGAATTGTTATGGTGATAGGCTCATGGCTCATAAATCCTTTCACAGGAGCGTGTCCCAATTTATGGTGTAAAGCTTTATCTACATCTCTTCGCGAAATAATACCCTGGATCTTTTCGTTATCCACAACGGGAAAGCCAGTATGACCATATCTATATAACATTTTAGAAGTCGTTTCAATGGTTGTATCAGGAGCAACGACTCTCACTGGGGACGACATCATATGTTTTGCCATTAAGGCTGGAGAAACGAGAGAGGGAAGTTTTTTTCGAATCCTCTCTACTATCAATGTAACCGGTTGATTTTTGATTAGTGCAGAAGCAGCTTTCTTATGCCCACCTCCGTTAAGAGATTGCATGAGAGGCAGCGCATTTATCCTCTCTGAAGCAGCCCGGTACGTAACAAACGTTTTTTCTCCCATCTG
The DNA here is from genome assembly GCF_002886185.1 of Salipaludibacillus neizhouensis. GTDB lineage: Bacteria > Bacillota > Bacilli > Bacillales > Salisediminibacteriaceae > Salipaludibacillus > Salipaludibacillus neizhouensis. The sequence goes on along the minus strand of NZ_KZ614146.1, from coordinate 2,570,399 downwards.
CACGACAGAAAATACTGCATCTGCTCCAGTTACCTCGATTAATTTACGCGTAATTTTCGAAAGATGACCAGTGTAATTTTTTTGCTGAAATGAAGCAAGTACAATATCCAAGCCATCTATCGAAATTAATTCACTATTTTTTAATAAGCTTTTAAAAAGTATCTGTTGTGGTTCTTTCAATGGAGCATCGGAAAACTGTTCCACTACTTGAAGGTTCGCGCCATTTTCCAACAGCCATGCAGCAGCTTTGAAATCTCTTGCATTTGTATGCCCATATGAAAAGGAACCGGTATCCGTATACAGACCCATTGAAAAAACAGTAGCTTCAAAGGGTGTAATTAGAACATCAGTTTGAATGAGTAGTTCTATTAATAGTGTAACTGTAGCACCAACATGTTCTATAATCGTTTCTTTATGTTCAGGTGTCTCACTCGTACGAGGATGATGATCATAAATAATCAATTCTGTTTGTGTTGGCAATAACTCAGATTGCCCCGTCCGGTCAAGATCATTAGTGTCTACGAGAATAACCGTTTTAACATGCTTCCATTCAATTTGTTGAGTTTGTTTGTACGGGAATGTATCTTTATATATAGCTAGGAAGTGAGATACTTCCGGCCCTATTTTCGAGGGCAAAATTATCTCAGCCTGCGGGTATAGTTTTTGGGCAGCTATCATCGAAGCTAAACCGTCAAAATCTAAATTAGAATGGGAAAGAATAATTTGCATATTTTTGTCCTCCAAAAAAGAGTAAATATTAATATGAGAAGCTAAGGAAGAAATTCTTACCTTAATTTTACTACCAAATCTTGTATTAGTAAAAGACACACTGTATTTAATAAAATACGCTTTGTGTTTTTCTTAAAAAAGTCTCCCCGATGGAAGACAACTATATTAAATTATATTTTTATACGGGAAAATACCTATCACAAGGATGGAAAATGTTAAAATTGTTAACATAAAGGAAAGGTAAGTATAGCATTAAAATGCTGAACACAAATAGAGGAGTCTTAATTATGAAAAAAGAAATGTATAAATTAATGCTGGAATTAACAAACAACCCAGTCTATTCAAGGCTATTAAAGGGTTTTGTAAGTACAAAATTAAGTAAACCATTTGTCTCATCATTTGCAAAAGTATACGGTGTAAATCTTGGAGAACTCGCAAGGGAAGTCACTGATTACCCTACACTTGGCGAATTTTTCACCCGTGAACTGAAAGCTGGGGTTCGTGCATTACCTGAAAATGAAAACGAGATTGTTAGCCCGGTTGATGGAGTTTTAACGGAGTCAGGGAAAATAGGGGAGGATTTGTCTTTTCATGTTAAAGGAAAGGCATATTCACTTAAAACCATGTTAGGTATTCAGTCGGCGATTAACAGATATGAACATGGGGATTACTTTGTATTTTATTTATCCCCGAAAGATTATCATCGAATACATAGTCCTTTTTCGGGAAAAGTCGTCAAAAGATGGGCACTAGGGAAATACTCAGAGCCCGTGAATGAGATGGGGAAATTTTATGGCAAAGAACCCCTTGCTTCCAATTATCGATTAATCACCGAGCTAACTCATCAGGATAAACGGATGGCGATGGTAAAGGTAGGAGCATTGAATGTGAACAGTATTCATCCTACCCATGTAGGAAAAACACTTGATAGGGGAGAAGAGGTAGCTTATTTTTCATTTGGATCAAGTATTGTTCTGTTATTCGAGCCAGATACGATCGTGATAAACGAGGAAGTCAAGCAAGTGGATGTTGTTATCGAACACGGGCAATCAATTGGCAGATGGAAAGAGTAAAAACAATGAAAAAATATTAAAAGAGGGTGTCTCAAGGTCAATTATGACTTTTTGAGGCACCCTCTGTATTTTTAAACATCACTATTTGATTTTTCTTGCTTATTTTTCTTCTCATGTTCCCTCATTGCTATCGCTAAATCGTCTTGACTATTTTTGTCCGACATTTTAATTCCGGTATTATATGCTGCCTTAGAAACCATAAATGCTGCAACGGGAGCAGTAAGAAACACGAATAAAATGGTTAAGAGAAGCTTGCCGACAAAAATATCATGTATGAACCAAAAGTAAAAAAACGTTGCGAACATAATACTGATAACACCTAAAGTAGCACTTTTAGTTGCAGCGTGTAACCTGCCATAAACATCTGGAAAACGAAGAATGCCAATGGACCCGATGAAGGTAAGCCCTCCACCAATGAGAAGAAGGATGCTAATGATGATTTCGATCAATGACAACTCCTCCTTCCAAAAATTTGGAAAATGCAATCGTACCAATAAAGGCTAATATTGCAATAACTAGGATTGCTTCTGAATAAGCAACTGTATCCTGCAGAATCATGATGATTCCAATAAACCCTATTAAGTTAATACCTGTAGTATCTAGGGCTACTATCCTGTCGGCGATTGTAGGTCCAATAAAAACTCTGTAAAGACAAATAGCAATTGAAAGCGACATTAATACTAATGTAATATGGCTGACGGTATAAAGCATTAGTTGGTCACCTCCAGAATAGCCTTTTCAAACGAATCGTGTATTTCTTTGATTGCCGCCTCTTTATCAGGCACATGAATGGAGTGTATAAAAATCGTTCTTCCATCCTCTGAAAAATACATCGAAAGCGTTCCAGGTGTTAACGATATAAGATTTGCCAACAAGGTTACTTCCCAATCTGTTTTAAGTTTTGTTGGCACCGCAATAATTCCTGGTTCGATGTTCAGTTTGGGACTGAGAATGATTTTAATAACATCGTAATTAGACATTATCAATTTATACGAAAAGAGAATAATCAGTTTGAAAAGGGCATAAATCCGCCGGAAGTAAAAATCAAACTTTAAAAACCTTCTCAAGAAAAACAATAGGACCAACCCGACAATATAACCCAACATAAATTCAACGGGGCTGAAATTGTTTTTCAATAGCATCCAAATTACTGCTATCAACATATTAAGTAAAATTTGAAACGCCATAATACCTACTCCTTAAACACAGATTCAATGTATTGTGATGGGTCCAGTAACTGTTCTGCTATTTCCATAGAGAATGAGAAGATCGGTTCTGCAAATACTCCCATTGCAATCGTCAAAGCTGCTAAAGGAATAATAGGGAGTAGTAAAGGCATTATTTTCACAGGATTATCTTTGTCATTCTCTATTTTAGGTTCTCCCCAGAAAACATAGATAAATATTCTGATCATAGAGTACAGCGTTAATAATCCTACAAGTAAACTAATAAAAACGATAATATACTGACCTTGATCTAAACCGGCTACGATCATCGCAAACTTTCCGAAAAATCCACTTAGTGGGGGAATACCTGCAAGTGCTATAGCTGAAATGAAAAATAGCCAGCCTAACAGGGGATATGTTCTTAATAAACCACCCATTTTTGTTAGATCCGTTGTTCCTGTTATTTTCTGTGTGACGCCTGCATAAAGAAATAACGATGTTTTGACAATCATATCATGTGCTATATAAAATATGGCACCCGCTATCGCATATGGCGTAAACAACGCTAGTCCCATAATCATATACCCAACATGACTGATAATTTGGTAAGACAGGATATGTCTGAAATCGAACTTGGCGACAGCACCTAATATTCCTACAAACATAGTAGCTCCAGCCAAAAATAAAATTACCGAATGTGTAAAATCAATATTGTGTATAAATACGAGTGTAAACACTCGGAAAATCGCATATACACCTACTTTTGTTAAAAGTCCGCCGAAGATAGCTGCAATTGCTGTAGGAGGTCCATAATAGGAATTAGGCAACCAAAAATACAATGGAAACAAAGCTGCTTTCATCGCAAATACGATTAGTAATAGAATCGCTACAACATTGAAGACACCGGTTTGTTCAGCCTCAGCAATTCGTTGTGCGAGATGTGCAAAATTCAAAGTACCTGTTAACGAATACAGAAATGCAAGAGCAATTAGAAATAAAGCAGAAGCGAAAATATTAATTACTACATACTTGAAAGATTCTCTAAGCTGGTACTTTGTTCCGCCCATTACAATTAATATGTAAGACGAAATCAGCATAACTTCAAAAAAGACAAACAGGTTAAATATATCGCCCGTCAAAAAGGCACCATTAACCCCGGTTAATAAGAAAAAATAAAACGGATAGAAATAAAACTTTTCTCTATCCTTATGAATGGTTTTATAAGCAAAAAAGAGACAAGCTACTCCAACAATTCCGCTTAGGATAGTCATCAATCCAGCAAACAAATCGGCAACAAAAATGATACCGAATGGTGCGGACCAATTTCCAGCCTCCAATGTTAATATTCCGTCCTGATAAACGTGATACGTGAGGAAAACAGAACTGAATAATAGTATAAATGCAGCAAGACCACTGATTGTACGTTGAATCGTCGAGAAATTCTTGAAGAATATAAGAATTACGCCTGCCACAAAAGGTATTAGGACTGGAAGTAATACAACAATATTATTCATCGCCATTACCCCTTAATTGATCTAAATCATCGGTTTTGTGTTCTTTATACGTTCGATATCCAAGTACTAATACAAATGCAGTAACTCCAAAGCTAATAACGATAGCAGTTAAAATTAATGCTTGAGGAAGTGGATCAGTATAGGAAGAAGCATCTTCTGTTAAAAGCGGCGGAGACCCTCCCATTAAACCAGCCATTGTTAATATTAATAGATGGACCCCATGTGACAAAAGGACAATCCCAAATACTACCCTTAATATACTTCTCGTTAGCAATAAATACGTGCTCACAGAAATGATGATGCCAGCTGTGACGATCATTAATATTTCCATTATGAATCATCCTCTGCAATGGTTAAAATTATTAATAGAGTGATTGCAACGACAACGATAAAAACTCCAAGGTCAAAAGGAAGAGCGGTTGTTAATTCAACCTCACCTAGTATAGGTAATTCAAAGTAATCGAAATATTGAGTAAGAAAAGGATCTCCAAACAATAGACCATTGAAGCCAGTTAACAAAGCGATTAACAATCCCGTTGCAATAAGCGTTGAATAATCAAATGGTAAAACTCGTTTAATAGTCTTTAAATCGAAACTTAAGTAGAGAAGAATAAGCCCTGAAGCCATCATTAATCCACCGATAAATCCTCCACCTGGACTATTATGTCCTGCAAAAAATAAATAAATCGAGAAGGAAAGGATGATAAAAGTAACGATACGAGTAATGGTATGGAGCATGAGGTAATTTGTCTTCATATATCCTCTCCTCCTTTCATTTTCAATTTAATCATCGTTACAACACCTAATGCTGCAATAGATAATACCAACACTTCAAGTAATGTATCCATACCACGGAAATCGACAAGGATGACATTGACCATATTATAGCCGCCACCTAAAGCTTTTGAGTTTTCAATGAAATATTCAGAAATGGACGTGATGTCGAGATCATTTCTCATTGCATGGACGCTTATTCCCGTGACAATAACAACCAGTCCCATACCGATAGAAACGACTAAATTAAATATATTAAATCTCGGTTTCACATCTATTTTTTTCAGCTCAGGTAAATAAATATAAGCCAATAAAAAGAGTACAACCATCACTGTTTCAATCAGTAATTGTGTCAATGCTAAATCGGGAGCTCTAAAAATCACAAATAGCAGTGCTACAAGAAAACCAATCACACCAAGGACTAAGATGGAAGATATCCGATGGGAGATGAATGGTAAAGAAATGGATGCTGCAATAATTACTAGTATTACAATCCATAAATATGGAGGCACCAAAGTCAGATTTGCAAAGTCGTATTGAAAAGCATTGAATTTTATAAAGGTCCAGGTGATCATACCAATAATAAAAACTAACATGTAAAGAATGTAATCTCTTAGTAAGCCGGTCATTTGTAACTTTGTAACTTTTTGAGATCCCGTGACCAACCCGTCTAATCCGTTATCGTAAAATGCGTTAAGTGGATCTCTTTCTCTCATGAAGAAAGTAGTTTCTTTCCAGCGGTCTAAATTCAAATAAATAAGTGTACCGAAAGCAACAACAGCTATCGTCATAAACAATTCGGGATTAAGTCCATGCCAATGGTATATTTTTACGTCAAATTGTTCTCCTTCTGTGAGGAGTCCTGGCAGAATGGATTGCATCGCAGGATCAATGATCGTGTAGGCCAATAAATTCGGAAAGAAACCAAAGATTACAACTAAAGAAGCTAGGATAATTGGCGGGATTAATAAGCCCATTGGAGCCTCGTGAGCCTCTTTATCCAGTTTTTCAGGCTGGTATTTTCCAGTAAATGTTTTAAAGAACAAAATCATGCTGTAGATAAACGTAAATACACTTGCAATCCAAGCAACAACCGGGAAAATAAAACCAAGTGTTTGAACGTTAAAAATATCAAGCGTCATACTTTGCAGCGTGCCGGTAAAAAACATTTCCTTGCTCAAGAAACCGTTAAAAGGAGGTAATCCAGCCATTGAAGCGATCCCTATGAGTGAAATGGTAAATGTAATAGGCATTAGAGCCATAAGTCCACCAAGTTTACGAATGTCACGTGTACCTGTTTCATGGTCCACAATCCCTACTACCATAAATAGGCTGCCCTTAAAAGTTGCATGGTTAACAAGGTGGAATATTGCCGCAAGAATGGCGACCGAGTAGACCGATCCGGCATTAGGAATATCAAAATACAAAGCTGCAGACCCTAGGCCAAGCAAACTCATGATTAAACCTAGCTGACTAATGGTTGAAAAGGCAAGAATACTTTTTAAATCCTTTTGTCTAATTGCGGATACGGATCCCCATAGCATGGTAAATAATCCGACCCCGGTTACGATCCAGAACCACTCAGCCTCCCCGCCAAATAAAGGGGTAAAGCGAGCTACCAAATAAATTCCTGCTTTAACCATGGTTGCAGAGTGTAAATAAGCACTAACAGGCGTAGGTGCTTCCATAGCGTCAGGCAACCATATATGGAAAGGGAATTGAGCTGATTTTGTAAAAGCTCCAAGTAAAATTAATAGCATTGCGGGTAAAAATAAAGGACTGTCTTTTAAAACATCCGCGTATGAAATGATTTCACGAATACTAAAAGTTGCAGAGCCGAGAGCTCCAGTCATTACATAAAGCAATGCAAAACCGGCAAGCATAGCGAATCCACCTGCAACAGTTATTAACATAGACTTTAAGGCCCCATAACGTGATTTCTCTTTATGATACCAATAGGCAATTAACAAAGAGGAAGAAAGGCTTGTGATCTCCCAAAATACATAAAGAACCATTAAGTTATCGGATAAGACTACTCCTAGCATAGCTCCCATAAACATTAACAAAAATACGTAAAAGTTGTTAAGTGGTTCGTCTCTTTTATTTGCGATGTAATAAATGGAGTAGAGAACAACTAAAGCCCCTATTCCAGTGATCAGCAAGGCAAATAAAAGGCTTAAACCATCTAAATAGACAGTATAGTTTATGCCTAAAGAGGGCACCCAAGCAACAGTGTTTTCTACTATTTCCATGGCCTCTCCACCCAAAGGGAGATATTGAATTAAGTAGATAAATAGTAGTAAAGGGACTGGCAAAACAAACCAGCCTGTATGTATATGACGGAATTTTTTGTATAGAAACGGAATGATTATCGCTACTATAAAAGGTGCTAAAGCAACAAAATGAAGCATTGACAAGTTATTTACCTCCTTATTGAACAATTGATTCATGGGTTTTCATTTTACCAGTTATTTTACCACTTTTATTAAATGGGTCGCAGGGAATTACTCTTTTTCGCGCAAATAAAAGTATAATATAAATCGAATGTCCTTGCATCCTTTATTACTTTAACATGCGTGGACTTTATAAATAATGTTAAATATGTAGAAACACAGTTAAAACAAATGAAATCTTTTTTTAAAATCTTTTTTAAAATTACGATTTGTTATGACTAAATGTTGTTTTTAAGCAGTTTGTTTTTATAAAAGTTTATAAAACTCGATGCATACTCGTGAAGTAACGCTCGTCCTTGCGGGGGCCCCAATCATTGCTAATCCGGCAAGACTCCTGTGAAAAAAGATCCGAAGGCTGACCCGCCCCCCCGCGGAGCGATTAGATTGAGGAGGATAGAAAACGGTACTTATTCCAAACAAGTTCCCCTGAAAACAAGCCAATCCTCTTACATAGCATCTTTAATTTAGTTAAAGAGTATTCTTCTCAAAAATTTTCTGTTTCATTGTATAAATAAAAAAAACAGGCTCACCCTTATAATAAAAGGAGGTGACCTTGTTGAGATTAAAAAGAAAAGTATTGATATCTTTGATAATATTTAGTTTTATATTTTCTGTTGGAGGTGTTCTCCATATAAATACAATGAATGACATGATGAAATATCGTGAAAATGAGGATCAGTATGAGGGGTTTCAATTAGATGAAGAACGATTAATACCAATAAAGTTTGAACCCAGGGAATATATCCGGGTTATTACAAGGCGTCAGGAATAGGACAAGAGAAATAGCTGCTTAAGTTATTGGTACTTGTCCTATTTTTTTCTATAGATCAATTTTCTTATCATAAATAGCACGCAGTTCCATTTCTTTAAGTACTAAGTACAGGAAATCGTCAGATAGGTTTAATTCTCGAGCTTTATAGTATGTTTCAACAAGAAGTTCATCGGACAAATTTTGCATCGCTCCATATCTTCTCATGAAAATTATCCTCCTTTTATTCAAAACGTTCACTCTTTAGAAAGTGTCTTTCTTAGTGAGTTTAGTTGATATTACCACGAATGTCAGTGGTACTCAAACGAGACATTATCCACAAAATCGGTGGATATCTTTGTGGATATGTTGTTTATAAAGACTCTAAATAAAAGGTACATCTCTTTTGTTCCTGTGCAAAAACTTATCCACAGATAAGCATAAATGTAAAATTTTGTCGAAAGATTTTTGTAATAGTTGCAATTTATTTTTAAAATTTCTAGTTATATTTGAAATCAATGATCGATTACAGGTAATATAAAGAGATGAAATATTTTCTAATAGAGGAAAATGCAATTTCTGAACGCGAAATGGGGGAAGTTTGTGCTAAAACAATTTATTCCAGACCAATATGTTCAATCTGTGTTTGATATATCGATTACCGAACTCAAAGAAAAAGGTATCAAGGCAATAATAACAGACCTTGATAATACCCTAGTTGAATGGGATCGTCCAGATGCTACAGAAGAATTAATTGCTTGGTTTGAAAATTTAAGAGAACTAGGGTTTCAAGTTGTGATTGTATCTAATAATAATGAAAAGAGAGTAAAGTATTTTGCGGACCCTCATAAAATTTCATTTATACACAGTGCAAAGAAGCCGTTGAGCCGTGCGTTTAAAACTGCATGCAAACTCATGAATGTAAAAAGAGAAGAAACAGTTGTGATCGGTGATCAGCTGTTAACAGATATTTTAGGTGGCAACAGAAGTGGGTTTCAAACGATACTCGTCGTGCCAGTAGCTAAAAACGATGGTTTTTTTACTAAATTCAATCGTCGGATTGAGCGAATAGTTTTCCAATCAATGAAAAAGAAGGGGTTAATAGAATGGGAGAAATCGGAAGAGAAGAAGTAATTTGTTCGGGTTGTGGAGTGAAAATTCAAACGGAGAGTAAAGATGGACTAGGGTACACACCATCTTCAGCAATGGAACGAGATGTTATTATATGTCAGCGATGTTATCGGTTAAAACATTACAATGAGGTTCAAGATGTCTCTTTAAAAGATGACGACTTCTTAAAAATTCTAAATGAAATTGGAACAAAAGAAGCCCTTATCGTTAAAATTGTTGATATATTTGATTTTGATGGAAGTTGGTTGCCAGGTTTACATCGATTTGTAGGAAAAAATAAAGTTCTCCTTGTTGGTAATAAGGTGGACTTGCTTCCTAAATCCGTAAAAAGGCAGAAGGTCATTCAATGGATGAAACGGACAGCAAAAGAATATGGTTTGACGGCTACAGATGTGCACTTAATGAGTGCGCACACAGGTGAAGCATTGATGGATGTTGCAAATTTAATCGATGAACATCGTGGTAAAAAAGATGTATATATCGTTGGTTCCACCAATGTTGGAAAATCAACATTTATTAATAAGTTGTTAAAGGAGTTTGGAGCAGAAGATGAGATGTTAATCACAACGTCAAACATTCCCGGAACGACATTGGACATGATCGATGTTCCTCTAGACGACGGTTCTAATCTTTTTGATACACCTGGAATTATTAATCATCATCAGATGGCTCACCTTGTAGATAAAGAAGAGCTTAAGATAATTACACCGAAAAAAGAAGTGAAACCAAAAATATTTCAACTTACTTCGGGTCAAACATTATTCTTAGGTGGATTGGCAAGAGTGGACTTTAATAATGGAGAACCTCAATCGTTTATTGTTTATGTATCCAATGATCTTCATATTCATCGTACTAAAACGGGAAAAGCTGATGAATTGTATTCTAATCATTTAGGGGAGCTATTAACACCGCCTAAAAAAGAGAATATAGCTGCTTTTCCTGAAATGACAGAGAAAGAATGGAAAATAAAAGAGGGGAAATACGACCTTGTTTTTTCTGGATTGGGCTGGGTGACTGTTAGTGGTTCAGGTAGTATTGTAAAATCTTATGCACCTAAAGGAGTCACGGTAAGTGTAAGACCTTCAATATTTTAATTTTAATTAGCTAATAGGGGAAGTGATGGAGAATGAAACAAGTATATGGTGTGATAGGCGATCCAATTTCGCATAGTTTATCTCCGGTCATGCAAGAAGCAGCTTTTAAATATTGTCATTTAGATGCAGCATATCATGCGTTTCATGTTCCTAAACAGTATCTAGAACAAGCAGTTCAGGGAATGAGAGGCTTGGGAGTGAAGGGCTTAAATGTCACGCTCCCACACAAGGTGGAAATTATGAATTTTCTTGATGAGATTGATCCTTTAGCAGAGAAAATAGGAGCTGTTAATACGATTGTTCAGGAGGATGGTAAGCTTGTAGGTTATAATACAGATGGAGAAGGCTATATGCAGTCTTTGCAGCCAATTTCAGAAAAAACGATTGCCTCCTCTCGTGTATTAATAATAGGTGCAGGTGGTGCAGCAAAAGGTGTAGCTATAACGATGGCTTCTTATGGTGTAAAGGAATTGGTTATAACAAACCGGACGTTATCTAAAGCGGAAAGTCTGGCACAGGACTGTGGAAAGTACACAAGTTCAGCAGCTATGCCAATTGGAATGGCACAGGCCAAATTAACAGAATTTGATATTATAATTAATACAACTTCGATTGGAATGACGCCTGACATAGATACCATGCCTTTATCACTAGAGATGCTAGGTAAAAATGTAATTGTCAGCGATCTTATATATACTCCTTTCCAGACAAGATTTTTACTGGAGGCGGAAAAAAAAGGTGCAAAGATTCTTAACGGTTTAGACATGTTTGTTAATCAAGGTGCACTATCATTTAAGTATTGGACAGGACAGGAAGCTCCACGGGAAATAATGAAAGATGTAGTTATGAAAGAATTAGGAGGATAATTATGCTAACTGGAAAACAAAAACGCTTTTTACGAGGAGAGGCTCATCACTTAAAGCCAATATTACAAGTTGGAAAAGGCGGAGTGAATGAAAACCTTATTAAACAGGCAGATGATGCATTAGAAGCAAGGGAACTCATTAAAGTAAGTATTTTACAAAACTGCGAAGAAGATAAAGAAGTTGTCGCAGAAGAAATCAGGCGTGGAGCGAAAGCGGAAGTCGTTCAAATTATCGGGAATACATTGATTTTCTACAAGGAATCTAAAGAACAAAAATCGATTGAACTTCCGAATTAATAGGGAGGAGCAACATGAAAAAAGTAGGTATTTTTGGTGGAACATTTGATCCTCCGCATCTCGGGCATCTAATTATGGCCGAGGAAGCAAGAATAAAAGGAGAGTTGGATGAGATATGGTGGATGCCGAATTATGTTCCTCCCCATAAAAAAGTCTCTTCCAAAACCACGGAGAAGCAACGTATTGATTTAGTGACACTGATGGTTAACACTCATGATTCTTATAAACTTTGCCTCATCGAAATGCAACGAAAAGGTCTTTCATATACAGCCGATACGGTTCAAGATCTTCTAGAGGACTATCCGAATATGCAATTTTCGTTCATAATGGGTGGAGACAGCTTGAAAAATTTCCATTCTTGGCATAAAAGCGAAGAATTACAAGCGATGTTGCCATTTATAGTTATAGTTAGACCAGGTTTTCAAGTTCCTCGTGTTAGTGTCCCAAAAGAAGTGCTTTTACTAGAGGAAGTGACAGTTGAATTATCGTCTAGTTATATTCGGAAAAGTATAAGATCGAACAAGGAGAACAAGTTTTTGCTTCTAAATGAGGTATACCAATTTATAAAGGAGAATCGTTTATATGAATGAGGTTACTGCATTTGAAACGGTTCAAAAGGCCTTGAAACCTATACGTTATGAGCATACTGTGCGAGTTACGGAGGAAGCAACAAGATTAGTTGGCATTTATGGTGGCAATCTAGAAAAAATTAGATTAGCTGCAATTCTTCACGATTATGCAAAGCACCGTCCAATTATTGAGATGAGGCGTAAAGTGCAAACGTGCGATAAACTCCCCAATGCCATGTTAGACTATGGCGATGAGATACTTCACTCATTTGTAGGAGCTGTATTTATTGAAGAAGAACTTTTCATCACGGATGAGACAATCCTATCATGTATTCGATCTCATACGACGGGAAAAGTAAGTATGTCACTGGAAGAAAAAATTGTGTTTTTGGCGGATTATATAGAACCAGGCAGAACATTTCGACAAGCGGAAGAAGTAAGAAAAATTTCCGATGAAAATCTTGATCTGGCTTGTCTGACTGCACTGGGAAATACGATTCAATATTTAAGCAATAAACAGTTGCCGATATATCCGGATACTTTTGCAGCATATAATGATTTTGTTTTAAGATAGGTTATAGTAAAGGTAACTCGTTTAATTAATTTTAAAGCTGGTAAGAGGAAAATGTTAAAATATGTTTTTTTTATTAAAAATGGAGGTTGTCAATAATATATGAATTCGAATGAGAAACTGGATATAGCTGTTAGAGCAGCGGATGATAAACTAGCGCATGAAATAACTACATTAGATATGCAAGGAGTTTCCCTAATAGCGGATTATTTTGTGATTTGCCATGGTAATTCAGAAACACAAGTAGCCGCGATTGCTAACGAAATAAAAAAATCTGCAGTGGCAGCGGGCTTTGAACTTAAAAGGTTAGAAGGAGCAGATAAGGCTAGATGGATCCTAATTGATTTAAATGATGTGATCGTTCATGTCTTTCATAAGGAAGAGCGTTCTTACTATAACCTCGAAAAGTTATGGGGAGACGCACGTATAATCGACGTAGAAGAAATTCTGAATAGATAGTACAAGGAGGACGATTACATGAAACACGATCACTTCGCTTCCTTGTATGATAGTTTAATGGAAGACGCGCCCTACAAGTCATGGCTGTCATTTGCAACAACTAATTTCCCTGATAAAGGGAGTATTTTAGATCTGGCATGCGGAACTGGAACGTTTACATGTATGCTTGCAAAGCAAGGATTTACCATGTTTGGGGTAGATTTGTCTCAAGACATGTTGACAATTGCTGACGATAAAAAAAGAGAGCAACGATTAAATATTCCTTTTATACTTCAAGATATGAGATCTTTTAGCGGATTTGAACAGCTCGATGGCATTACGCTTTTTTGCGATGGTTTGAATTACCTTCTTGATTCAAAGGACGTCAAACAAACCTTCCAACAAGCTTATTCAGCTTTGAAGTCTGATGGGGTATTTTTGTTTGATGTTCATTCAGAATATAAAATGGAATACATTTTTTCAAATCAGCTTTACGGAGAAAATGGGGAAGATATTTCCTATATGTGGTTTTGTGAACAAGGAGAAGAAACGTTGAGTATCGAACACGAGCTTACTTTTTTTCTGAAAAAACAAGATGGTTCATACGAACGTATTGATGAAACTCAGTATCAAAGAACTTTTCAACTGCAAGAATATAAGCAATGGTTGGAAGAAGCTGGGTTTCAAGAGATTGAAATTTCAAGTGATTTTGGTGAAAGTACGGATTTAGAAGAGAAAGACCGTATCTTTTTCAAAGCTGTAAAAAAATAGTTTTCAAAAATTGTTTATTCTTATATACTAAAGAATAGATAAGCATAGGCTGCCCCGAATCAGGGGCACTGCCTTTAACTACTCAAAACTTCCTCATTTCATTCAATAACATAGTCAAAACTTCTTTTTAACGATTAACTCATGGTTCCTCCCTATCTTTTATCTGCTCAACAATTTTTCGGCGGTCTTCGCGATATTTTTTTTCTGTTTCTCGAAATAAATGGTGAAACATCATTCCTACTTCATCCTCAAGTACTTTTAATCCAACTCCAGTCACACCACCCGGCACTGTAACTCTTTTCTTTAAGGTTTCTAAATCAAAATGTTGTTGTCGAAGAGTTTCACCATAACCGATAATCATCCGTTCCATTATTTTTAGAGCCGTTTCTTCATCAATTTCAGTTTCGTCTGTAGCTCCTTTTATCATTTTCATTAAGAGAAAGCTTAGAAATGCTGGTCCACAACTGGCAATGTCAGACGCTACTCTTGTGATAGGTGGAGTGATCAGCTGAGGTCTGGAGATAGAAGAAAACATTTCCCAAAGTTCTTTCCGATGCTTCTTGGTGCACTGAGAGCCAAATGTCACTAAGGAAGGCCCATCTAAGGAAAGATTAACAATGCTTGGGATGAAACGCACAACAGGGATAGAAGAAGGCTGTAAAATCCTTTCTGATTCTTCCACTTGAAGAGGACTTGTGATCGTTATAATAATATGATTGGTGGTAATATTTTCTTTCATAGATTCTAGGACAGCAACCATCTCATGAGGCTTCACACATAAAAAAATCCACTCACAGTCCCTAAGCAACTCATTAACATTTTGATGTATCGTGGTTTTCTTATACTTTTCCTGCAATTTTAATGGCTTCTCCATAGTACGATTTAACATGTGTACATTTTTTTGAGGAATATACTTTGCCTTAATAAATGCTTCTATGATCAAACTCCCCATACTTCCTGTACCGATGAAGCCGATATTTTTCATATACTTCACTCCTAATAAACTAATTCTTATACTTATGAAACGAATAAGCTTCCTATGATTTTTTAATGTTAGTGAATGATTAGACGAGTTGTTGATAAAGGAAAGGGGTTCGTGTCAAAACTAAAGCAAGTAGAAAAGGAGCATAAAATAATGAATTTCACTAAAAATAACGTTCAGCAAAAGTTCATTGTGTTGGGTGTAACGATATTAGTGGCTGTTGGCGGTTTGATTGGTTTCGGTGTTTCTTCTTTTTCAACGGAGGACGAAGAGACAGAAGTTTCATCACTTCCATGGGAAGAAGAGAGTCCCGAGGATAATAGTGAAGAGGAAGCAGAAGTCGAACCTTCCTTTTATGTAGTTGATGTTAAAGGAGAAGTCACAAATCCAGGTGTGTATACAGTTAAAGATGGTGAAAGAGTTCATGATGTTATTGAACAGGCTGGAGGATTCACAGGAGAAGCTCTTAAAGAAGCGATAAATCTGGCAGAGAGGTGCTATGATGAAATGGTGATCGTGGTTCCAAAAGAAGGGGAAGAAGCGGAAATAAGCGACATATCTGGCGTGAGTGAAAGTCCTTCGAATGAAGGGATACTTTTGAATCAGGCAACAGATACAGAGTTGACGGAGCTTCCGGGCATTGGTCCCTCAAAAGCAGAAGCTATAGTTGCCTATCGTGACGAGAATGGACCCTTTCAAAATGTTGAAGATTTAGTTGAGGTACCTGGCATAGGCGAGAAAACACTGGAGTCAATAAAAGAATTTCTCATAGTTAGGTAATTATTTTCTTTAATGGAAATGTGCACCTTTTTATTTTGATTGACGTGAGGGACAGGCTTTGTCTAAACTGGATAGAGAATGAAGAGTAATTAGGAGGAATACATAAAATGGATCGAATTTCATGGGATCAGTATTTTATGGCGCAAAGTCATTTGTTAGCCCTTAGAAGTACGTGTACGAGATTGATGGTAGGAGCTACAATTGTTAGAGATAAGCGTATGATCGCTGGCGGATATAATGGGTCTATATCGGGTGGAAAACACTGTATTGATGATGGTTGCTATCTAATCGATGATCATTGTGCCCGCACAGTTCATGCTGAAATTAATGCAATTTTGCAATGTGCGAAGTTTGGAGTTCCCACCGAGGGTGCGGAAATATATGTCACGCATTTCCCTTGTTTGAATTGCTGTAAGTCTTTGATTCAAGCTGGAATTAAAAAAGTTATTTACGCAAAAGAGTATAAGAATCATCCATTTGCTCTTGAAATGTTTGAACAGAGTGGTGTGGAAGTGGAACAGGTCGAGCTGGAGGAAATGATTCTGGATGTTAATTCAAAGGAGAAATTAACGTTCGCGGCAAATCTATTAAATAAACTAGAAGAAAATGGTGTAGAATCAACAGAAGTTGAAAAATTGAAAGATCAGGCAAATAAACTTTTTACAGCAACTCCTTAAGTTAATTTATTTAAATGAGGTTGTCTCATAATTTATACCAAGTTTGTGCATGAGGCAATCTTCTTTATAATGATCTAATGACGCAAGTCCTCTGCAACAGTTTCCAACTTTTACTAATCCCCCCAGCATTGTTTTTAAAAATCCCTATTTTTACTTATCTATATTATAAAACTCGAAGCTACTTATAGTTCTATTATTTTTAGAGATTGTCCTTTTACTTTAGACAGAGGTGCTCAAACTCGCTCTTCTAGGCAGACGCAACAAAATAGCTATTAAAGACTCTAAGTTTTTGCATGATACTGCTATGCAGTTTTAACTTTAAGAGATAAGAATTTATAAAATTAGGAGCTACCTTCTCGCCGCAAGTATCAAGGAGAAACCACCCTTGATACTTAAGAGATGGCGGCGGAAGCTGACGCTGTATTTAATAAAAGACGCTTTGCGTTTTTCTTATTGCGTTCAGCACAAGGGGGGAGCCATGTTTTCTCGTAGTTATTGTTTTATGTTTTTTGCGATCTCAGGATTACTGTTAGCGTTTGATGGGTGGAATCTTTGGTCAGCAGGTTTTTTGGTGTTGGGCTGTTTTCCATTTGTAGTGTATGGTGTGAAAAGAAAAAACTTTCTAAGTGCAGTAGTATCTGTACTGGTTTTGAGTATATTTTATTTATATGGACTTTACCATCTAGAAACCATGTCAACGAGACTGACAGGTGAAGAAGCAAATTTCAAAGGCAAGATAGTCTCCAATGTAAAACAATCAACATCAGGAGGATACTCATTCCAAGTATTGTTAGATAACGGAGAGAAAATCTTACTTTCTTACAGGCAAGAAAATGATTTAGAAACAATCCCCAATAAGTATGACTACTGCAATTTCACCGGTGAGCTAGAGATTCCTCCTCCCTCTAAAAACCCCTATACCTTTAATTATAAAAAATATTTATACGAACAACATATCCACTGGAGAATGACAGTAAATGAGAATACCCTTGTATGTGACGCAGGGGAAGGTTTATTAAAATGGTTGGATTCTGGTCGGAGCAAAGCAGTGCATAAGATAGTCCAAAAAGATGATTTGGAAACTTCTGCATTGATATCAGCCCTTGTTTTTGGTGAAAGATCGTACATGAATGAAGAAAGATTGGAACAGTTTCGACAATTAGGAGTATTGCATTTGCTAGCTGTATCTGGTTTACATGTGGGGATTGTAACAGCTTTTATTTTCAATATACTTTTGCGAATAGGTTTAACGAAAGAAAAAGCTTCCTTAATCGTGTTCTTTTTTCTTCCTTTTTACATATTTGTTGCTGGTGGTGCTCCCTCCGTCGTGCGTGCTTCATTCATGTGTATGCTATTTTTAGTCATCACTAGATATCGAATAAATCTCAAGGGAATCGATGTGATTTCGTTTGTCTGTCTCGTTCTTCTTATTATCGATCCATTTTACTTGTATCATTTAGGTTTCCAGTTGTCCTTTTTGACGAGTTTTGGTTTATTGCTGTCTAGCAAAGTATTCAACGAGACTTCTCCGATAACGTTATTATTTAAAGTGACGGTTACCGCTCAAATTATTTCCATGCCCCTATTTCTTTATCACTCTTTTGACTTTTCGGTATTAACTATTCCTGCTAATTTAGTGTTTATTCCGTTTATTTCTATGTGGATTTTACCGCTATCGTTTATTACGGTAATCTTAGATGCTGTGATTCCTCCTTTAGCTCTAGTTACTTATAACCTTCTCTCCATCAGTACCCATCTCATTCAACTTGTATTGGACTTTGTATCAACTCTCTCATGGAGTGTTATTGCTTTAGGAAAACCACCAGAATGGATGCTATGGAGTATGTATATTAGTATTTTTATTGGCATGGTTCTTATTGAAAAAAAACAAACATTTATACGGGTATTGGGGGGGACAATCATGTTGCTGCCATTTATCATTCAGTTTCTCATGCCTTATATGAATGAGGATATAACCGTAACGATGTTAGATGTAGGACAAGGTGATGCCATTGTCGTGGAATTACCCCATCGAGAAGCGGTCTATCTCATCGATACAGGCGGAGTTGTACACTGGGGAGAACAAGATGAGTCGGTAAGCCCTAAAGGACCTGGTGCCTATGTTATTGAACCTTTTTTAAAGGCTAAAGGAATTAAAGAAATTGATTTACTTATTATGTCTCATGGCCATTTAGACCACATCGGTGAAACGTGTTATGTATCTGAAAAATTTTTGATTAAGGAGGCGTTATATCCTAAAGGTACTCCGATATCAGAAGAAGGTAGAGGAAGTCTGGAATGTTTATTTAATGATAAAGTCGAGATTACTTTGGCCGAAAAAGGGATGAATTGGAGTGTTGGGAAAAACTCATTTTATATTTTTCATCCATCAGGAACAGAGAATACGGAAAATGAAAACGAAAGGTCTATCGTTGTATACGCAGTTTTAGCTGGAAGAACGATGTTGTTTGAAGGAGACTTGGAAGAAGATGGAGAAACAGAGCTACTTGAGAATTACCCTGACATAACGGTAGATCTCTTGAAAGTTTCACATCATGGAAGCAATACTTCTTCGGGGGAAGCTTTACTAAGCCAATTAAAACCAGCATATGGCTTTATTTCTGCTGGTGAAAATAATCGTCATGGTCACCCTAGTGCGGAAGTATTGGAAAGATTTGCGAGCCATAAAACGAAGGTATTTCGAACAGATAAGCAAGGGGCTATTGTGATAAAAATAAATAACGGGATTATAAATGTAACGCCATTTCTACCGTGATTAACTGTAAATTAATGTTTTTTAAAAAGAAATAAGAATTTATAAAATTAGCAGCTATCTTTACGCCACAAGTGTAAAGGGAAACCCACCCTTGACACTTAAGTGATGGTGGCGAAAGATCACGCTGTATTTAATAAAAGACGCTACGCGTTTTCATTAAAGAAATAAACACGCTTCCAAGTCTAAAGGAAGCGTGTTATTTATGTAGTACCATCATTTAAAATAGGAGATCGATTACTTGTGCAATAGCGAAAATGGTCATAAAAAAACCAAATACTACAACAAATCCAATACCGCTATCAATAGCATCATTGCGATTTGATTGAACATCCTTTTCAAATTCGTTCATTTTGCATCCCTCCTGTTGCTTTTTAGAAAGGTAAGAAAGTACAAATCTGTTTCTTACACCGACTAGCTCGAGCGCCTTTTCACCAGCGAAATGTGTGATCCAAAATCAAGGTGCATATGCTTATTTTAGTATAAGTCATTTCGCTGGAAAAATCCATACTTAAGCATGTAGAAGAAAAAATTTTTGTGAATTGATTTCCTCTAAATTATTTATTAAAAAGAACATGCAGACTGGTACATTTAATATAAATTGGCTCTATTTCCTAAGTGCTGTCACCTATATATTAACGAGACATAGGATAACATATGACTACAAGATTGATTATCGTCCCCGGAAGGAACCTAGGTCTTTTTTAGGGTGGCGTTTATCATAAATGGGAAACGCCTGAGACAGGCGTTTCCCTTTTTCTATTCTCCTAAAGCTATGGTAAACTTGAGATGGTGAAGGAGGAGGAGGAAGTCTTGTCCTATGTAAAAGTATTGCAAGAATTAAATAAAGGGGAGTTAGCTCCTTTATATTTATTATACGGAACGGAAACTTACTTACTTGAAGACATGTTGCATCGTATTATTTCAAAAGGGCTCTCTGCAGAAGAGCAGGATTTTAATTTATCAAAGTTCGATATGGCTGAAAATCCTGTGGAAATTGCAGTGGAAGAAGCATATACATTCCCTTTTATGGGGGAAAGAAGAGTCGTACTAATTAAAGATGCCATCTTTTTTTCTGGCCAAAAAGATCCTAAAAAAGTCGAACATGATTTAACCAAATTAGTAAGCTACATAGAAAAACCGGCACCAGAAACTGTATTAATTGTGCTAGCTCCTTACGAAAAATTAGATGACAGAAAAAAAATAGTAAAATTAATGAAAAAACAAGCAACGGTTATGGAGGCCCGTCCTCTGGTTGAAAAAGAATTGCGACAATGGATTCAATCGAAAGCGAAAGAAGAAAAAGTAGTGTTTAACGAAGGTGCTGAGCAAGAACTGATAACATTAACAGCTGCCAATTTAATGCAAATGGCTTCTGAAATAAAAAAATTGGCTTTACATGTCGGAGAAAACAACGAAGTACTTAAGGAACATGTATCTTCGCTAGTAGTCCGGTCACTAGAGCAAGATATTTTTGTTTTAGTTGATGGCGTAGTGAAAGGTCAAGCTCATCAATCGCTGAAAATATTCAAGGATTTAATTAAACAAAAAGAACCACCTTTACGAATACTTGCAATGATGGTTCGTCAATTTCGGATATTATATCAGGTGAAGCAGTTGTCACAGCAGGGTTACGGGGAGAAAATGATCGCCTCCCAGCTTAAACTTCATCCGTATGTTGTTAAATTAGCATTAAAGCAAGTGCAAAGATTTAAGGATGAAGAATTACTGTCTTACTTAGACCAGCTTGCTGAACTTGATTTTCGGATTAAAACAGGAAAAATGAATGATGCTTTAGGGGTAGAGTTATTCTTGATACAAAGGGGAACTAAAATCAGAATCGGAAAATAACCCATAAAAAAAACCAAGTTCGGGAAATCCCTGTAACTTGGTTTTTTTTATTAAGCAGAAATTTCGTTTAAACGCTGTTGTAAGCGAGACTTTTGACGGTTCGCTACGTTTTTATGGAAGATTCCTTTATTTGCAGCTTTATCAATTTTCTTAGTAGCAGATAGGAATGCTTGTTTAGAACCATCTACATCTTTTTGATCAGCTTTTGTATTGAAAATTTTAATTGCCGTACGAAGGTCTGATTTAAATGCAGCATTTTGAGCGCGACGCTTCTCATTTGTTTGGACACGTTTGACAGCAGATTTAATGTTTGCCATCTTATTCACCCCCTAGACAGTAATAACGTTTTGTTTTGTGTGCAACACTATGGATTGTACCAAAAGCTTTTTTAAAATGCAATAACATTTTCCATCAATGGTTTGTGAAGATGGAGAAAAGAGAGGAAGTGTGAAAGATGGAAGAATTGGATTTAACGAAATTTCAGGTCAGAACCGACCTGGCTGTAGAAGCACATGATCTTGCAAAACAAAGAGAGGGCATTGTAAAAGAAAAGGACACAGACTCTCCATCATCATTACAGGGAGTAAGTGTTTCTGAGAAAAATGAGGAAGGAATTGATATTACTTACGTAACCATTGAGGATAGTGCAGTGGACGCTATCGGCAAAAAAGCAGGACAGTATTTAACACTTTACATTGAAGGAATACGGGAAAAAGATACTGAACTTCAAGCCAAAGCGGAAAATGTTTTTGCAAGAGAATTTAGTCACTTTTTAGATTCTGTAGGGGTAGGAAAGGAAGATTCTTGTTTAATAGTAGGATTAGGAAATTGGAATGTAACACCAGATGCTTTAGGGCCGATGGTTACTGATAATTTGTTAATTACCAAACATTTATTCCAGTTGCAGCCAGAAAATGTCCAGGAAGGTTTTCGTGAAGTAAGTGCACTGACCCCAGGTGTCATGGGACTTACTGGAATTGAGACGAGTGATATTATTATGGGTGTTGTTGAAAAAGTGAAACCCGATTTTATCATTGCTGTTGACGCCCTGGCATCGCGTTCTATTGAAAGAGTGAATACAACCATACAAGTTTCAAATACAGGGATACATCCAGGCTCAGGGGTTGGTAATAAACGGAAAGAATTATCCGAAGAAGTTCTTGGGATTCCGGTTATCGCGATTGGAGTACCTACTGTTGTAGATGCTGTTTCAATCACTAGTGATACGATTGATTATATTTTAAAGCATTTTGGAAAAGAAATTCGGGATCCTCAAGGACCAAAAGGAAGGTTAGCTCCTGCTGGAATGACATTCGGAGAAAAGAGAAAACTAACCGATGAGGACTTACCAGGTGACAAGGAAAAAGAGCTCTATTTAGGGGTAGTTGGGGGATTGGAAGAGCAAGAAAAGCGACAACTCATAGCAGAGGTTCTGTCACCGTTAGGGCAAAATCTTATGGTAACTCCTAAAGAAGTAGATGATTTCATAAAAGATATGGCCCACCTAATTGCTCAAAGTTTAAATGCTGCTTTACATGGAGATGTAGACCAAAAAAATGTAGGAGCATACACACGATAAATTCAACGTTCTATATCCTCTCTTCCTTCATATAGATTTGTTATACGGGGATGGAGAGGGTGAGAATGTTGGCAGCTAAACATTTAAATAAAAATAACAGAAGGCTTATAGGGTCGAAAAGGACAAGCCCTCATAAAAAGTTGCTATCCTTTATTTTCGGAGTTATCACTATCTTTTTCTTAACAGCAACACTAACGACTTTGGGTCCGGGTTACAGCCTTACCTCTGCATCAATTCATGAAGTGAGTCACCTTTTTTCTGCTGAAGATCTTGTGTCTGTAATGGGAAAAGAAAATAGGTATTTACAGCAAAGCTTGCCGGATGGATATGAAGAACCTTCTGTGGCACCTGTTTTGTTTGAGATAGCAACAAATTTAGATCCAGATGATCCTCGAAGTCTGCTTGGAAGAGAGTTACCGGGATTTTCACTATTTGACGGCAAAATACTTACCGCTGGAGAAGGTTCTGATTATACAAATATGCCGATTGAATCTGCACCACCGATGGAAGTTTTATTAGCAGAACGAGAAGCATCGACCGAGCGAATTGAAGAGCTTGATGAATTGAAACAAACATTTTCCGAAGAGAACAAGGAAGAATTACCAGTCACTGTACATATTGTTCACACACATAACAGAGAATCTTACCTTCCCGAGCTACAAAACTCGAAGGAAGCACTGCACGAAAGTGTCAATATTACACTGGTAGGTGAGCGGTTAGGACTGGAGCTTGCAAAATACGGAATCGGAGCAGAAGTTGATACTACGGATATAGGTGAGGAATTAAATGCACGCCAATGGGATTATAGTCAATCCTACGATATGTCCCGGGAAATAGTACAAGAAGCGTCGGAAAAAAATGACGATCTACAATTTTATTTTGACTTGCACCGTGATTCCCAGCCAAAAGAAGTGACAACAGTGGAAATGAATGGCGAATCTTATGCTAAAACTTTGTTTGTAATTGGAGAAAATAACCCCAATTATCAGGAGAATGAAGCATTAGCAAATGAATTACACAAACGACTCCAAGACCAGCATTATGGATTAAGTCGAGGGATTTTTGCACCAAATACAACCGGAGGCGGAAAAAATGGTGTCTATAATCAGGACCTGTCCAATCAAGCTATGCTTGTTGAATTTGGAGGGGTAGAAAACTCATTAGAAGAAGTATACCGTTCGATTGAATTATTTGCGAAAGTATTCAGCGAATATTATTGGGAGAATCAAGAATCCGAGGAATGAGAGGAGGGATCCGTGATGGGTCATTTATTCGTAAGGATGTGTATGTTGCTTTCTATCCTTATGTTTGGTTTTATTTTGGGGATTATATATCAGAATGAAGGACTGGCTCTTTATCAATCAAACTTTGAGGTAATTGAGGAAGAAGAAGTGGAGAATGTTCAAAATCCGAATGCTGAAAAGGAAGATGAACCTTTATTTACTCTAAAAGAAAAAGAGTCAAATATTATTGACATGGAAGATGATAATGGGATAGTTGTGTATGATGGTGAAGGTGGGGACGAAGAATTCCATCAAAAAATAACGCACGAATCCTCAACGTATGGAGGGGAAGAAAGTAGCCTCCTTTTTTCGGAAATGGGGGAGAGAACATCGGGTATGTTCGAGAGTGTATTTCAAGGTCTGTTTCGAACAGTAGAATAAATGTATTTGTAGGATTGCTTCTATTATTGCTATAATACTTAGTAGTATGATTTAAAGAGGAGACATAACCCTCTTTTGGAATGGAGTTTTGTAGGAGTGATGATGCAATGAAACCTGTAGATCGTATAAAAAGAAGAGATAAGATCCGGAATTTTTCAATTATTGCCCACATTGATCATGGGAAATCAACACTTGCTGACCGCATATTAGAAAAAACTAGTGCGCTCACTCAACGTGAGATGAAGGATCAAATGCTGGATGCGATGGATTTAGAAAGAGAACGGGGAATTACCATAAAGTTAAACGCAGTTCAGTTAACTTATACTGCAAATGACGGGGAAGAATACATATTCCATTTAATTGATACACCGGGACATGTCGACTTTGCTTATGAGGTCTCCCGGAGTTTAGCTGCCTGTGAAGGAGCTTTGCTTATTGTAGATGCAGCACAAGGAATTGAAGCACAGACATTAGCTAACGTTTATTTAGCACTTGATAATGAATTAGAAATAATTCCTGTGATAAATAAAATTGATCTTCCTAGTGCTGAACCAGAGCGTGTGATGCAGGAAGTGGAAGATGTTATAGGGTTGCAGAAAGAGGACTGTGTGTTAGCATCGGCTAAAAGTGGAATTGGTATTGAAGAGATATTGGAATCGGTTGTCAAAAACGTACCTGCACCTGATGGCGATCCTGAGGCACCGTTAAAGGCTATGATATTTGATTCGCTTTATGATCCCTATAGAGGCGTTATCGTCTATATAAGAATCATGGAAGGAACAGTAAAGCCAGGTGAAAGAATCCGAATGATGCAAACAGAGAAAGAGTTTGAAGTTCAGGAAATTGGCGTATTTAATCCTAAACCGGTTGTTCGGGAAGAATTGACTGTTGGGGACGTAGGCTTTATGATTGCCGGTATTAAAAATGTCAGCGATAGTAGAGTTGGTGATACAGTAACCTCGGCAAGTAACCCTACCGCCGAAGCATTGCCGGGATACCGTAAATTAAATCCAATGGTGTTCTGTGGATTGTACCCGGTTGATACGAACAATTATAATGAGTTAAGGGATGCACTTGAAAAATTAGAATTGAACGATGCTGCTCTTCAATTTGAAGCGGAAACCTCCCAAGCGTTAGGTTTTGGATTTCGTTGTGGGTTTTTAGGTCTTCTTCATATGGAGATTATTCAAGAAAGAATTGAGCGAGAGTTCAATATGGATCTTATAACTACAGCTCCTAGTGTTATTTATAAAGTAACGCAAACAGACGGAGAAGAAATTCGAATTGATAATCCGTCTAACATGCCTGAATCTGCAAAAATTGAGGTTGTGAAGGAACCTTATGTCAAAGCAGAAGTCATGGTTCCAAATGAGTATGTTGGAGCAGTCATGGAGCTTTGCCAACGAAAACGCGGTGATTATATTGATATGAAATATTTTGATGAGAACCGCGTCAATATTATTTATGAACTACCGTTATCGGAAATTGTATATGATTTCTTTGATACGTTAAAATCAAGTACAAAAGGATACGCCTCTTTTGACTATGAGTTAATCGACTACAAAGAAGGTAACTTGGTTAAAATGGATATTTTACTTAACGGGGAAACAGTAGATGCTTTATCGATTATCGTTCATAGAGACAGCTCTTACGATCGTGGTAAAACAATTGTTGAAAAGTTAAAGGATTTAATCCCGAGACAACATTTTGAAGTGCCTATTCAAGCTAGTATAGGTCAAAAAATAGTAGCTAGATCCACGATCAAAGCAATGCGTAAAAATGTCTTGGCAAAATGTTATGGCGGCGATATTTCGCGGAAAAGAAAATTACTGGAGAAACAAAAAGAAGGTAAGAAACGAATGAAAAGTGTAGGAAACGTTGAAATACCTCAAGAGGCGTTTATGTCTGTCTTGAGTATGGATGAAAAAAAATAACTCAAGTGATGAGGGGAGTATCAGGAGGACATTATTGACCTTTTGGCACGCCCTCTTCGCCTTTAAAGAGCTTAAGCAATAGTTTACAGTTTGTATAGAGATTGCAGCTACCTTCACGCCGCACGTATCAAGGGAAACCCATCCTACCTTTCGAGTAGCACCTACACGCAATACATAGGTTCTACTCGGGGCGGCGGAAGCTGACGCTGTATTTAATAAAAGACGGCTATGCCGTTTTTTACAAGATAAGAATTTATAAGTTGACAGCTATCTTTACGCCACAAGCATCAAGGGAAGTTCGCCCTTGATGCTTAAATGATGGTGGCTTTAAAGATCACGCTGTATTTAATAAAAGACGCTTTGCGTTTTTCTTATAGGAGGATCCTTGTGCCACGTTCTATTTATGTACATGTACCATTTTGTGAGCAGATTTGTCATTATTGTGATTTCAATAAGTTTTTCCTGGAAAATCAACCAATCGATGAATATTTAGCTCTTTGTGAGAAAGAAATGAAGTTAACGCAGGAAAAGTTCCCTTCGCAAGATAAAATTGAAACGATATATGTTGGTGGAGGGACACCAACATCTCTATCAACTGAGCAATTAAAGAGGCTGTTACTTAGTATTAAATCGCATTTTCCGTTGGCTGATCCAGTTGAATGGACCGTGGAAGTAAACCCCGGCAGTGCAGACAAAGAGAAACTTGCAATGCTAAAAGAGGTAGGGGTTAATCG
Source organism: Salipaludibacillus neizhouensis (assembly GCF_002886185.1). GTDB lineage: Bacteria > Bacillota > Bacilli > Bacillales > Salisediminibacteriaceae > Salipaludibacillus > Salipaludibacillus neizhouensis. Next base: position 2,543,232 of record NZ_KZ614146.1, on the reverse strand, counting down.
ATTAAGTATTGGTGCTCAAACCTTTGACCCAAAATTACTGCAGGCGATTAACCGTGACCATAAAACAAGTGACATCGAGCGCACTGTCCACATGAGTCGTGAGGCAGGGATTACCAATCTTTCTCTTGATTTAATGTTCGGATTGCCGAATCAAACAATGGCACAGTGGGAATCAACTCTGAAAGAAGCATGTGACTTGCCGATTGAGCACATTAGTGCTTATTCATTGAAGGTTGAAGCGAAAACGGTGTTTTATCAAATGCATCGGAAAGGTCAACTTTCATTGCTGCCTCAGGAGCTCGAAGCAGATATGTATGAGAAACTTCGTGAAGTTTTAGAAATAAATGATTTCCAGCAATATGAAATTAGTAATTTTGCTAAAAATGGATTAAAAAGTGAGCACAATTTAACTTATTGGAACAATGATGAATATTATGGTATAGGTGCGGGAGCGCATAGCTATGTAAACGGTGTAAGACGAGCAAATAATGGTCCGTTGCCAAAATATATGAAGGCACTTCGTCAGAATGCGTTACCGTATTTAGAAGAACATGAAGTACCTGTAAAAGAAAAGATGGAGGAACAAATGTTTATGGGACTCCGCAAATTAGAAGGGATTTCGAGTGAAACCTTTTACGAAAGATTTTCTTTAGGCATTCACGATGTTTTTCCGGATGTTATTGACAGTTTAAAAGCAAACTCTCTTTTAGAAGAAAAAAATCAGTTCATACGCTTGACAGATAAGGGTTTACTGCTTGGTAATGAGGTATTTGAAAAGTTCCTTCTAGCTGATTAAAGAAAAAAGTTTACAGAAATAACGCTCTCCCGTTGACAACTTCAATCCATCTTTGGTAACTTATATTATAGATTTAGCACTCGCAGACACAGAGTGCTAACAGGGGGGATGTATATGTTGACAGATCGTCAGTTACTAATTCTCAAAGCTATCGTAGATAACTATGTTACGAATGCTGAACCTGTGGGATCAAGAAGTATATCAAAAAGAGATGATGTAACTTTTAGTCCAGCAACGATTAGGAATGAGATGTCAGATTTAGAGGAATTAGGTTTTTTAGAGAAACCTCATAGTTCCGCTGGCAGAATTCCTTCACAAAAGGGATATCGGTATTATGTCGATCATTTAATATCACCCAGCAAATTAACAAAAAATGAAGTATCTGATATTCAGTCCATTTTAGCGAATCGCTTTGATGAAATAGAGCAAGTTATTCAAGAGTCAGCAAAAGTGCTATCAAGCTTAACCAGTTATACTTCCATTGTCATTGGTCCAGAAGTATTCGAATCGAGATTACGGCAATTGCAGCTTATACCTATCTCCGAAACCCAGGCTGTTGTCATTATCGTAACGGATACTGGCCACGTAGAAAATCAGACTGTTCATTTTCCTGGGAAATTAGACGGTTCTGAACTAGAAAAAGTGGTTAATATTTTAAATGAGAAACTTCGAGGTATTCCAATGGTACAACTACAGGAAAAATTATCATTGGAAATCTCGAATGTTTTGAAAAAATATATTACTCAATACGAGTCAATGATCGACATGCTTCAGGATGTTTTCCAAAGGCACCAACATGAAAAAGTATTTTACGGTGGTAAAACTAATATTTTGAGTCAACCTGAGTTTCATGATGTGGAGCGGGTTCGTAACATACTTGATATTTTTGAAGAAGATAAATTAGTATCGAAGTTGTTTCGTTCAGCAGAAAATGGGTTAACCATTAAAATAGGTGAAGAAAATCATTTTGAACCATTCAGCGATTGTACAATTATTACTGCCACTTATTCTCTGGATGGGAAACATATGGGCACGGTTGGTATTTTGGGTCCTACGCGAATGGAGTACCCCCGTGTCATCAGCATTATGGATTATTTGTCTAAAGATATGACAAAGCTATTGACGGCATGGAATCATCGAAAATCGGAATAATATTCATGTATAAAAGAGGGGTTCCTTTTTTATACTGAATAAAAATATTTTATTGATTTAAGGAGGTGAGAAACATGGAAAATGAAGAAAGAAAAGAAGTTTACGACGATCAAGATACAAAAGGTTCCACTGAAGACGAAGTCATTGAGCCTGTTCACGCGGAGCTAGTAGACGACGAAGAGGGTCAAGAGGATACTGACGAAGAAGAAACTTCAGATGAGCTTAACCAGTTGAATGAAAAACTTGAAGAAACTAATAATCGTCTATTGAGAACTCAAGCAGACTTTGATAATTTCCGACGTCGAATGAATAAGGAAAAAGAATCGGCGGCTAAATATAAATCTCAAAGCTTAGCAGAAAGTCTCTTACCGGCCATGGATAACTTTGAAAGAGCATTACAGGTTGATGCTCAATCAGAGGATACAAAGGGCTTGTTACAAGGGATGGAAATGGTATACCGACAGTTAAAAGAAGCTCTTGAAAAAGAGGGGATTGTACCTATTGAGACAGTAGGGCAGCCGTTTGATCCTCATTTTCATCAGGCAGTGATGCAAGTAGAATCAGAAGAATTTGAGTCAAATATTGTCGTGGAAGAGTTACAACCAGGATACAAACTGAAAGATAGAATTATTAGACCAGCAATGGTAAAAGTTAATGCATAATACATATGCAAAGAATGGGAGGAATATTTCATGAGTAAAGTTATTGGAATTGATTTAGGTACGACTAACTCTTGTGTAGCAGTAATGGAGGGTGGCGAGCCAGTAGTTATTGCAAATGCTGAAGGTTCAAGAACGACACCATCTGTTGTAGCGTTTAAGGATGGGGAGCGTCAAGTTGGGGAAGTAGCAAAACGACAAATGATCACAAACCCTAACACAATTACATCTATTAAACGTCACATGGGTACAGATTATAAAATTGAGGCAGAAGGCAAAGATTACACGCCACAAGAAATTTCCGCTATTGTATTACAAAAATTAAAATCTGACGCAGAAGCTTATCTTGGGGAAAAGGTAACGAAAGCAGTTATCACTGTTCCTGCTTATTTTAATGATTCACAACGTCAAGCTACTAAAGATGCTGGTAAAATCGCTGGTCTTGAAGTTGAAAGAATCGTTAACGAGCCAACTGCTGCAGCTTTAGCTTACGGTTTGGAAAAACAAGAAGATCAAACGATCCTTGTATATGACCTTGGTGGTGGAACATTTGACGTGTCTATCCTTGAGCTTGGAGAAGGATTTTTCGAAGTTAAAGCAACATCCGGTGATAACAAACTTGGTGGGGATGACTTTGACCAAGTAATTATCGACTATTTAGTTGCTGAGTTTAAGAAAGAAAACGGTGTTGATTTATCTCAAGATAAAATGGCACTTCAACGTCTGAAAGATGCTGCTGAAAAAGCGAAAAAAGATTTGTCAGGTGTTTCTCAAACACAAATCAGTCTTCCGTTTATCACAGCTGATCAATCAGGACCGAAGCACTTAGAATTAAGCCTTTCTCGTGCTAAGTTTGATGATCTTACTTCTAATCTTGTTGAAAGAACAATGGGACCTACTCGCCAGGCTCTAAAAGATGCTGGTATCTCAGCAGGCGAAGTGGATAAAGTAGTTCTTGTTGGTGGATCTACTCGTATCCCTGCGGTTCAAGAAGCAATTAAAAAAGTAGCTGGAAAAGATCCTCATAAAGGTGTAAATCCGGATGAAGTAGTAGCATTAGGTGCTGCAGTTCAAGCGGGTGTATTAACAGGAGACGTGAAAGATGTTGTATTACTTGATGTTACTCCACTTTCTCTAGGTATTGAAACAATGGGCGGCGTAATGACAAAGTTGATTGAAAGAAATACGACTATCCCTACAAGTAAATCACAAACATTCTCTACAGCTGCTGATAATCAGCCATCCGTAGATATTCATGTTTTACAAGGTGAGCGAGAAATGGCTCCTGATAACAAAACGCTTGGTCGATTCCAATTAACGGATATTCCACCTGCACCACGTGGCACTCCGCAAATTGAAGTGACGTTTGATCTTGATGCGAATGGAATTGTGAACGTTCGTGCCAAAGACATCGGAACTAATAAAGAACAATCAATCACCATTACTTCCTCTTCAGGTTTGTCTGATGAAGAAGTAGAGAAAATGGTCAAGGATGCAGAAGAGAATGCTGAAGAAGACAAGAAACGTCGTGAAGAGATTGACCTTCGTAATGAAGCAGATCAACTCGTATTCACAACGGAGAAAACGTTGAAAGATCTTGGAGAAGATAACGTAGATGCTGCCGATAAAGAAAAAGCGGAAGCTGCAAAAGAAAAAGTAAAAACTGCTCTTGAAGGAGAAGACATTGAAGCTATCACAACAGCTAAAGATGAGCTTCAAGAGATTGTACAGGAACTCTCCACAAAGATGTATGAGCAAGCAGCACAACAAGCACAGGCTGCTCAAGAAGCAGAAGGTGGCGGAGAATCAGGCGGAAACGATGAAGATGTCGTTGATGCAGATTATGAAGAAGTGAAAGATGACGACAAAAAGGATCAATAGTACCGAGTAAGTGAAAAGTCAAAGTCAGGTTTTCCTTGGCTTTGACTTTTTTCACGAATGATCAAGTTAGTAAATAATAGATAATCTTGCCTGATTACATTGGGAATGTTAAGATATTCGTTATGTATTAAAAGCAGTGGGGAGTGAGATTGATGAGTAAAAAAGACTTTTACGATGTCCTTGGAGTTGAACAAGGAGCATCGGAAGCGGAAGTAAAAAAAGCGTATCGCAAGCAAGCAAGAAAATTTCATCCGGATGTCAACAAAGAGGCTGACGCGGAAGAGAAGTTTAAAGAAGTAAAAGATGCATATGATACATTAAGTGATCCACAGAAACGAGCCCATTATGATCAATTTGGTCACACAGATCCGAATCAAGGTTTCGGTGGACAAGGTGATTTCGGTGGCGGCGGTTTTAGTGACATTTTTGATATGTTCTTCGGAGGCGGAGGCCGTAGAGATCCAAATGCTCCTAGACAAGGTGCTGATATGCAGTATACGATGAACCTTGATTTTAAAGAAGCAGTGTTCGGGAAAGAAATGGACATTGAAATTCCTCGCGAAGAAGAGTGTGACACATGTGATGGTTCAGGTGCTAAACCAGGAAGCTCTCCGGAAACATGTTCTCACTGTGGTGGTGCCGGTCAATTAAATGTCGAACAAAACACACCTTTTGGTCGAGTAGTTAACCGTCGAGTATGTCATCATTGTGACGGAACGGGTCAATTCATTAAAAATAAGTGTCGTACTTGTGGCGGTAAAGGTAAAGTTAAAAAGCGTAAAAAAATTCATATTAAAATACCAGCAGGGGTAGATACAGGACAACAAATTCGTGTATCCGGCCAAGGTGAACCTGGGATGAACAGAGGTCCAGCCGGCGATTTATACGTTGTCTTTAACGTAAAAGGACATGAATTCTTTAAACGTGACGGAGATGATATTTTCTGTGAAATGCCAATTACCTTTGTTCAGTCCGCGTTAGGTGATGAAATTGAAGTGCCAACGCTTGAAGGAAAAATAAAGTTAAAAGTACCAGCAGGAACGCAAACTGGTACCAACTTCCGCTTACGTGGTAAAGGTGTGCCGAATGTTAGAGGTATGGGTCAAGGTGATCAGCACATTCAAATGAAAGTCATTACTCCTAAAACCCTTACCGACCGTCAAAAAGAGTTATTAAGAGAATTCTCTGAAATTAGCGGAAATGAAGCACCAGATGAACAAAATGATAACTTCTTTTCAAAAGTAAAAAGAACTTTTAAGAGCTTCGGAGAATAAAGATTAAAACGAGGAGTTGGTTAGATGAAATGGTCTGAGATAAGCATACAAACCTCTCAAGAAGCAGTTGATCCGGTTAGTAATATTCTGCACGAAGCTGGAGCCAGTGGAGTTGTAATAGAGGATCCAGAGGACTTAAAACGTGATTGGGAAACAAAGTTTGGGGAAATTTATGAACTTTCCCCTGATGACTATCCTGAAGAAGGAGTTTTACTAAAAGCATATCTTCCCGTAAACAGTTTTCTTGGAGATGCCGTCGATGAAATAAAAGAGGCCATTAACCAACTTCTTGCTTATAATATTGATATTGGACACAATAAAGTTACTGTAAGTGAAGTAAATGAAGAAGATTGGGCAACGGCTTGGAAGAAATATTATAAGCCTGTGAAAATTTCCGATCACATTACGATAACACCGACTTGGGAAGATTATAAAGCAGTTCAAGACGACGAGATGATCATTGAGCTAGATCCGGGAATGGCATTTGGAACAGGGACACACCCCACGACAGTTCTTTGTATTCAAGCTCTCGAAAAACATATGAAAAAGGGTTCAACGGTAGTTGATGTAGGAACAGGATCAGGGGTTTTAAGTATAGCTGCCGCAAAATTAGGAGCTGCGAGAGTAGAGGCTTTAGATTTAGATGAGGTTGCTGTTGAGTCAGCATTATTGAATATCACACTTAATAACACGCAAGATATCGTATCCGTTCAGCAAAGTAACTTGTTAGATCAAGTGAAAGATTCATCGGATATTATCGTAGCAAATATTCTTGCAGAAGTAGTTGTTAAAATGACGAAAGATGCTTTTAGACTGCTTGAACCAAACGGAAAGTTAATTACCTCTGGAATTATTCAAACCAAAAGAGCAATGGTAAAAGAGGCTATGCTGTCTGCTGGATTTCAAATAGATGAAATCGTAGAGATGGAAGACTGGATTGCAATTGTCGCAAAAAAGCCAGAATAGGTGAGTGCATGCAACGATATTTTTTGAGCAAATCTCAATTTGAAAACGACTATGTTATGATAGAGAATGAAGATGCAAAGCATATTTCCCGTGTAATGAGGATGAATCCTGAGGACACGGTAATTTGCTGTAATGAGGAAGGTTCGTGTTACCTGTGTGAGCTAACAGAGACAGCAGCAGATTTAGTGAAAGCAAAAATCGTGAAGGAATTGGATAAAGACGCAGAAATGCCAGTGAAAGTATCGATTGCTCATGGGTTACCAAAAAGCGATAAGTTAGAGCTGGTGATTCAAAAGGGAACAGAACTTGGAGCGCATTCTTTTATTCCTTTTCAAGCCGACCGTTCAATTGTTAAAGTTGATTCAAAAAAACAAGCAAAAAAACTTGAACGTTGGGAAAAAATTGCAAAAGAAGCTGCCGAACAGTCGCATCGGAACTATGTCCCAAAAGTTCATCAAGTCCATTTATTAAACGACTTACTAAAAACCTTTCATCACTTTTCATCAGTCATTGTTGCCTATGAAGAAGATGCTAAGGACGATGAGAAAAGCCGATTCCGTCAAATCCTGCAACGTACTAAAGCTGGAGATTCACTTTTACTTGTAGTTGGTCCAGAAGGTGGTTTTTCTGATCGAGAAATAGAAAAAATGAAAGAAGCAGGGGCTATTAGCTGTGCGTTAGGTCCAAGAATTTTACGGAGTGAAACAGCTCCTTTATATGGTTTAGCAGCCATATCATACCATTTTGAATTACTGGGGTGAAAATAATGCCAACGGTCGCATTTCATACGTTAGGGTGTAAAGTAAATCATTATGAAACAGAGTCAATTTGGCAATTGTTTCAAAATGCAGGTTATGAAAAAGAAGAATACACACATATTTCCGACGTTTATGTTATTAATACTTGTACAGTAACAAATACTGGTGACAAGAAAAGTCGCCAAGTTATTCGTCGTGCGATTAGAAAAAATCCTAATGCAGTTGTCTGCGTAACAGGATGTTACGCTCAAACATCTCCCGCAGAGGTAATGGCTATTCCTGGTGTTGATATTGTAGTAGGGACACAGGATCGTCATAAGCTAATAGACTATATCGAACAGTATAAAAATGAACGCGAGCCAATTAATGGTGTAGGTAACATCATGAAAGCACGAGTCTATGAAGAACTGGATGTTCCTTCTTTTACTGACAGAACTCGTGCCTCGCTGAAAATTCAAGAGGGCTGCAATAACTTTTGTACGTTCTGTATTATTCCATGGGCAAGAGGACTAATGCGCTCTAGAAAACCAGAGGATGTTCTTCAGCAAGCAGAACAATTAGTAGAAGCAGGCTATAAAGAAATTGTTTTGACAGGAATCCATACAGGTGGGTATGGAGAGGACATGAAGAATTACAGCTTATCGAACCTGTTGGCGGATTTAGAGAAAATTACCGGATTGAAAAGAATTCGCATTTCCTCTATTGAAGCGAGTCAGATTACTGATGCTGTCATTGACGTGATCGATAAGTCCAAGAAAATTGTACGACATCTTCATGTGCCTTTGCAGTCAGGCTCAGATACGGTATTAAAAAGAATGAGACGTAAATATGAAATCTCCTTTTACAGGGAGAGGGTAGATCTCTTGAAAAAAGCACTTCCTGGTCTTGCTGTCACTTCCGATGTTATCGTAGGTTTCCCAGGTGAGACAGAGGAAGAGTTTCAGGAAACGTATGACTTTATCCGTGAAATTGGTTACTCTGAACTTCATGTTTTTCCTTATTCAATGAGAACAGGTACGCCTGCTGCCAGAATGGAAAATCAGGTTGAGGACAGCATTAAACATAAGCGTGTCCAACAGCTAATAGAGCTTTCCAATCAGCAAGCAAAAGAGTATGCCAGCCTTCATGAAGGTGAAGTGCTTGAAATGATTCCTGAAGAAGAGGATAAAGAAAACCCGGAGTACTTAATTGGTTATACGGATAACTACATGAAAGTGAAAGTTCCATTAGGAAAAGATATGATTGGCAAGATCGTGAAAGTGAAAATTGAGCGGCCCGGGTATCCTTTCAATATTGGATCTTTCGTAAAAGTAGTAAAAGATGAACAACCAGAATTAGTTTAGTTTTCTATTGTGATGTTCTAAAAATGAAAAAGATGACTTTGGTTTTCTGCCAGGGTCATCTTTTTTGATTTTGGTTCTGTTTAATCTAATTGTTGATTGAGTAGCTCAAGCTCAGAGGGTATTCGAAACGAGGCGCGGACTGGAAATTGGATTTTTATTTGAAATGACTCTAGTTTTAATAGATAAAAAGTGTATTCTAATCTAGATTTTCCTATAGTGAATCCATTCTATAAATCTTGAGAAAGGACTAATCACAGGTAAAATTAGTAATGCACTAATTATATTGAATAGGAACGCAGCGTTAACAAGGTGTTGACTCTTACTATCGCTTGTTAATATTATCAACTCTGAAAAGGTTTCTATAAACGGAAAAAATAAGCAAACACCAATTATATTTATCCATATATGAGCATAAGCTGCGAGTTTTGCGTCCTTTGAACCTCCTAGACAAGCTAACCAAGCTGTAGCACAGGTGCCGATGTTTGCACCAAACACAATTGCAATTGAAGCAGGGAGTGAGAGAATATTTTCGTCTAAAAAACTCATTGCCATAGCGGAAACAGCAGAGCTGGATTGAATGACACTACTAAGAATAATACCGATAAACAAACCTAAACTTGTATATTCCTGAGACCACATAAACCAATCATATACGGTTGGGATAGCCGACAAAGGTGCGGCCAATGTTTCAAAACCGTGCATAGAAACAAAAATGATACCTAGCCCAAAAAAGAAACACCCCATCGAGAATGTTGCTTCTTGCGATGAAAAAAGTAATAAAGCTCCAATAATAAGGCATGGGATAATAAGATATGATAATTCAAAGGCAAGAAGTTCCAGGGTGAATACTGTACCTATGTTCGCACCAAGAATTAAGCCAATGCATTGCTTGAAACGGATTATCTTAGTGGAGACAAGACCTATTGTGATAACCATTACAGCTGAACTACTCTGAAGCGCTGCGGAAGCAATTATTCCTGTTAATAGTCCTTTTATGGGATGATCGATGAATTGATATGTCAGGTAAGGGATTTTGGTTTTGAAACGAAGCAATAATCCGTGCCTCATGACGAACATTCCAAACAAAAATAAAGAAATGAATATTGCAAATAATGTAATCCATTCACTCATAAACATACCTCCTCCTCCAACTATATGGCTATAGTGGGACAAGGATGACAAGTATTTCAGATTGTTTTTATAAACGATTTTGAACAAGCACTATAGTAATAGATTCGCTTTTTATTAGTATAAATAGTAGGATATTTTAAAAATAAAGTTGACCATAACTTCCCATTCATATATAATAAAAAAAGACATGCAATTTGGCATGTTTTGATTGGTTGCTCGGAGGGAGGGATACAGAATGGCAGAAACTCGTGTACGTAAGAATGAAACTTTAGATACTGCTCTTCGTCGCTTCAAGAAAACTATTTCTAAAGAAGGTACGATGGCAGAGGTTAAAAAGCGTAAACACTATGAAAAACCTAGTATTAAGAAAAAGAAGAAGTCCGAAGCGGCTCGTAATCGTAAGTTCTAAGGAGAGGGTGTATTTCCTTGAAGTTTCTTGATCGATTAAATCAAGATATGAAGGATGCCATGCGGAGTAAAGATAAGCAACGCCTTTCGGTTATTCGGTCTGTAAAAGCATCAATTCAGAACGAATCTATCAACAAAGGTGAGGAGCTTACTGAAGATGAAATCTTAACGATTTTAAATCGTGAGATGAAACAACGCAATGAATCCCTCCAGGAATTTGAGCAAGCAAATAGAGAAGATCTCGTTCAAAAGACAAAAGTCGATATTGATATTTTGACTGAATATATGCCGTCACAGCTCTCTGATGAGGAGCTCCAGCTAGTAGTGAATGATACGATTCAAGAAGTTGGTGCAAAGTCTAAAGCAGATATGGGTAAAGTGATGGGCGCGATTATGCCTAAAGTAAAAGGCCGTTCAGATGGATCGAAAATTAGACAACAAGTGGAACAATCATTAACTTAATTAATTAACGAACGCCTTGTAGAATTCTACAAGGCGTTTTTACTTTGTCTGAGTTTGTTTGGTTGATGACCTAGGTGATTATTTAAAGTGAGGGACGTCAAATGAACGTGTAAGGTGAGGAAATAAGCGTTTGCACATTGTAGCATCTCCATCTCCACCTACTGCTCTAAGTGCTACATGAGGAAGCGAGGGAACGCTCACTGTTTTAAAGGCTGTCTCAAAAAGGTATTTTGTATCTTTGGAGACAGCCTCTTTCTTTATGTTTTCTGAAATAAAAGGTAAAATAAAAGAAGTAATTGTTAATAGTATGATTAGTGAAACTTCATACTGACTTATCCGTAAATGAATTTATGGGAGAAAACAGTAAGAAATAGAAAGGGGGTTCAGAAAAATGAATAAAAAAATAAGGCTAATGATTTTTTCATCTATGATTGTCCTGGCTTTTGTCTTATTAATATTCTCCCCACCCCAGGCAGAAAGTGAAGGTGAAGGTGATTTAGTATACTATATTCCAGTTGAGCAAGCTGTAGAAAGAGGCTTGGAAGCTTTTCTAAACCGTTCTATAAAAAAGGCAGAAGAAGAGGGAGCAGATCATATTGTTCTGGAAGTAGATACACCTGGTGGTTTGGTAGATGCAGCAGGCGATATTGCTAAGCTGGTGAGAGATACAACGACACCAACCACGGCTTTTGTTGTTGGTGAAGCAATGTCTGCAGGTGCTTATATCTCTCTAAATGCTGATCAGATCGTTATGATGCCAGGAACGGAGATGGGAGCTGCTCAAGTAATTGATGGCTCCGGGAATGCTGCAAGCAGCAAAGCCCACTCAGCGTGGCTCTCAAGAATGCGAAGTGCTGCGGGTTTAAACGATAGAGATGAAAAATACGCGCTGGCAATGGCCGATCCGCAGGTGGATTTACCTGATTACGGTGCCCCGGAAGGCAAACTTCTTTCATTAACTAGCGAAGAGGCTTTGGAAGTTGGCTATGCCGAAGCAGTTCTAGAGAATAGAGAAGAACTTCTTGCTTTCCTAGGTATGGAAAATGCTGAAGAACGGGTAGCTGAAGTTAGTTTAGCCGAAAAAATTGCCCGATTTGTTACAAATCCTATTGTTATCCCGATACTTTTATCGGTAGGAAGCTTAGGACTAGTATTAGAATTATTTTCTCCCGGCTTTGGAATCCCCGGTATTATGGGAGCAACTTCATTGTTTTTGTATTTCTTTGGACATTTAGTTGCGGGATTCGCTGGTTGGGAAACTTTAATTTTGTTTGGAATAGGGGTAATATTACTCCTGATTGAAATTTTCTTACCCAGCTTTGGGATTTTCGGGATTATGGGAATTGGTGCAATAGTGGGGAGTCTGGTGTTAAGTTCATACTCCACATCGTATATCCTTTTATCCGTTGTAATTGCAGGAATAATTACAGTAATCGCCTCTATTATGTTTATTAAATATGTTGGATACCGTGGGCCATTTAAAAAGGTCATCTTAACTGCTCAAACGAAAACCGACCAGGGTTACGTTTCTAATACGTCTCGCAGTGAGATTGTAGGAGAGGTAGGCGAAGTATTAACAAGCCTTAGACCTTCAGGAACTGCGTTAATAAAGAACGAACGACTTGACGTGGTTTCTGAAGGAGGATATATTGAACAAGGAAGTAAAGTCAAGGTCATATCTGCAGTTGGCTCTCGAATAGTTGTTCGGGAAGAAAGACTCGGGTCTGATGATTAATCGGTTGAAAAAGGAAAAGGAGGAAAACAAATGAACTTAGAAGAGATTGGTATATTTATTGTCATTGGTCTTATTATAATTGCAATAGGTGTACTTGTAACATTTGTTCCAGTGGCATTGTGGATTTCTGCATGGGCTGCTGGTGTTAAGGTAGGTATTTTCGAACTAGTTGGAATGAGGCTTCGTCGGGTTATACCACATCGTGTTGTTAATCCATTGATTAAAGCTGTAAAAGCTGGTTTAGAACTCAATACTAACAAGCTTGAAGGTCATTATTTGGCAGGTGGTAACGTAGATAGAGTCGTAAACGCTCTCATCGCTGCACAACGGGCAAATATTGATTTGACATTTGAACGTGCCGCCGCTATTGATCTGGCAGGACGTGATGTACTAGAAGCTGTTCAAATGAGTGTTAATCCGAAAGTAATTGAAACGCCTTTTATTGCTGGTGTGGCAATGGATGGTATCGAAGTGAAAGCCAAAGCTAGAATTACTGTTCGTGCTAACATTGATCGCCTTGTCGGGGGTGCTGGAGAAGAAACAATCATCGCCCGAGTTGGTGAAGGGATTGTATCTACAATTGGTTCCGCTAAAAATCATGCGGCAGTGCTGGAAAGTCCAGACATGATTTCTCAGACGGTATTGAAAAAAGGCTTAGATGCTGGTACAGCGTTTGAAATTCTATCAATTGATATTGCTGATATTGATATCGGTAAAAACATTGGAGCAGGATTGCAAACGGATCAAGCAGAAGCTGACAAGAAAATTGCTCAAGCTAAAGCAGAAGAACGTCGTGCTATGGCTGTTGCAGCTGAGCAAGAAATGACAGCAAGAGTAGAAGAAATGCGAGCGAAGGTTGTTGAAGCAGAAGCAGAAGTACCTAGGGCTATGGCGGAAGCTTTCCGTTCAGGAAATTTAGGGGTAATGGATTACATGAACTTCAACAATGTCAAGGCAGATACGGATATGAGAGGATCTATCGGTAAAGCTACTGACTCAAGTGAAGATGATACAAATAACCCAGGATCCAATCGGTAATGATTGAAAGAGGGACTTCCTTTTGTTCCTATTATGAAGGGAGCGTAGATTAATGGAAGGCATATTCCAATTATTACAAGAATCACCTCTTATTCTCTTTTTCATCATTGCAGCATTGATTAGCTTTTTTCGTGGCAGTGCCAAAAAGAATGCTCCGGAACAAGGACAGTCGCAGCATAAATCAGAAACTGATAATCGAAAGCAAGAGGTTGATTGGAAAGATATTTTTCGCCAGGAAGAACGGTCAGCGGATAATTATCCCCAAGAACGTCAAGCAGAGGATCACTCAAATGACTCAGATTCAAGGAGTGCATCGCTATCAGAGGTAGATGCTGAAATAGGCACTGCAAGTCATGAGCTGCAAGAACGTTATAATAGGCTTCAAGAGCGTAAAAAACAAGCAATGAAAAGAGCTGGAGAAGTGGATGATTCTGCAATAGGTCGTCCAGGAAATGTAAGGTCACCTAAAGTCAGACTCGACTTTAGCAGAGTTTCTGGAAACGATGCAGTAAAAGGAGTCATTTGGGCAGAAATTTTAGGGAAGCCTAAAGGACGAAGACGTCCATAATTATATAGTTAAACTTGAGAGACTAGTTTGATTTATCACTTTTAGTGATAAATCAGCTAGTCTCTTTTCTTTTTTGTGATAGTAGAGTGATTAAATTCATACATATTAGTGGAGAGGTGGTTCAACATGAAGCAATTTCAAAAATGGGTAAAAAAGTGGATGGTAAATTATTTAGATTTACCTGCCGATGTTGTGATGGATTTACCTAGGATCACTTTGGTTGGGAACCTTCATATTTATATTGAGAACCATCAAGGTGTCTTGTTATTTACAGACAAGGAATTAAAGCTAGCTTTAACGGATGGGGAACTTTTAATTAGAGGTGAACAGTTCATCATCAAGAAAATCCATGCTGAAGAAATATTACTTGAAGGAAAAATAAAAGATGTCCATTATCTCGATAGAAATCGTGACTGAGAGGAGAAGTAAATATGCGTAATGATTGGCTGAAGAATTACAAAGGTTTCATGAAAATTCGGATCAAAGAGACCACTCCTGAGAAATTTATTAGACTGAGCAAAGAAATTGGTTTAGAGATATGGGGGATTGAATACGAGTCAGAAGAGATTTTCACAGCCCATGTTAATTTAGATGATTTGGGGGCTGTCAAAAAAGTGGCCAAGCTTTTGTCCTGCAAGGTTACATTTACGAGAAAGAAAGGTGCACCTTTTTTATGGGCAAGCATATGGAATCGCAAGGGAATGGTTATGGGTATATTAAGTTGTTTTCTCTGTATAATTGTGCTTTCTAATATGGTTTGGAAAATTGAAATAGATGGAGCTACTCCGGAGTTAGAACACGAAGTAATGACAACGATAGACGAACTGGGAGTTAAAAAGGGAAGTATCGCATTATTTTTGCCGCCTCCTGAACAAATTCAAACGCATATCATGAATGAAAGAGAAGATATTACTTGGGTAGGGGTTACAAGACAAGGCTCATCTTATCACTTCCAAATAGTGGAAAAAGAGATTGTTGAAAAAACACCAGCTACGATAAACGGTCACTTAGTAGCAACTAGAAAAGCGATGGTTCATGACTTTTTTGTAGAAAAAGGAAAATTGATCGTGCGTGAGAATGAACTTGTCGAAAAGGGTGATATATTAGTCTCGGGTAATATAGGTAAAGAAGGAGAAGAAAAGCAAGTGTCAGCTACAGGAACAGTTCTAGGAGAGTTTTGGTACAAAGCTGACATTGAGGTCCCTCTTTTATCCGCTGTGGAAGAGTTAACTGGAGAAGTTCAAAAAAAACATTTTATCGGTAATGATCGATTCCAATTTCCGATATGGGGGATAGGTAAACCTGATTCAGAGGAAACAGTGAAAGAAATTTTTAGAGAGAATTGGGAGATACTAGGTGTAACTCTTCCCATTTCATATGGGTATTCTTATGAATACGGAATAGAAGATATTGAAAAAGAATTGCTAAAAAAAGAGGCATTGGAAATTGCTATGGAGGAAGGGAAAAAAAGTTTACTTGATAATTTTTCCAATCACGCGCAAATTATGGATGAAAAAGTTTTGCACCAATCAATTGAGGGTGGTAAAGTAAAGGTATCCATACACTTTAAAATCATCGATGATATCGCGGTGAGACAGCCTATCATTCAAGGAGACTGAGTAAATTTGACGGAGAATAAAAAGACAATAGAATTAAACATTCAAGGGGCAAATGAAGTACAAGCTTTGTTTGGACCAAATGATAAACATTTACAACGACTGGAAGAAACGTTTTCAACAACGATATTAACAAGAGGTCAAGAAGTAACTATTTCTGGTGATGAAGAAACGATTAAGCATATTGTCGATATTTTAGAGATGCTATTAAAATTGATTAGAAATGGTGTCGCCATTCAAGAAAGAGATGTTGTTTATGCATCTCAGCTATCTAATCGTGGCTTATTGGATGAGATGACTGACTTGTACGAAGATAAAATAACAACGACATCTAAAGGGAAACCAATTTTGGCGAAGACTTTAGGTCAGCGTCACTATGTATCAGCAATCCGAAAAAATGATATTGTTTTTGGGATTGGGCCCGCTGGAACAGGTAAAACCTATTTAGCTGTGGTATTAGCAGTTCATGCATTAAAAGAAGGACATGTAAAAAAAATTGTATTGACTCGCCCTGCGGTTGAAGCCGGGGAAAGTTTAGGGTTCCTGCCAGGGGATTTAAAAGAAAAAGTAGACCCTTACCTGCGTCCTTTGTATGATGCTCTACATGATCTATTAGGAGCTGAACATACAGAACGTTTGATTGAGCGAGGGACAATAGAGATTGCACCTCTTGCATATATGAGAGGGCGCACATTGGATGACTCATTTATTATATTAGACGAAGCACAGAACACAACATCAGAGCAAATCAAGATGTTTCTTACACGTCTGGGGTTCGGTTCCAGAATGGTTATTACAGGTGACTTGACACAAATAGACCTTCCCCGTGGCAAAGTGTCTGGATTAAAAGTCGCAACTAATATTTTGAGCAATGTGGAAGGTATGTCATTTATCCACTTAGAACCGTCTGATGTAGTTCGGCATACGCTTGTGCAAAAAATTATTCGTGCCTATGAAGCAGAGGATGATCGCGAAAATAAAATAACTAAAAATGGATAAGTTTATGAGTAGGGTCTTTAAAAAGGGAGGGTGGGCATGTCTTTACGTTCATCAATTGACCAGCATACGTGGTGGAATAAAGTAAAAGCACACAGATATATCAGAATATCTCTATTTTTTATTTTAGGAATGGTTACATACGGATTATTGGTTTCGAATGTCATTCCTGATACTTTTGAGGTAGAACTTGGGACAATATCCGAGCAGGATATTCGCTCCCCTTTGACGATTGAGAATAGAGAAGAAACCGATAGACTAAGGCTGGACGCTTATGAATCTGTTGAACCCGTTTATTCTCTAAAACCAAGGTACGCTCAAAATCAAATAGAACGTATTCAGGATGTGTTTCATACCGTTAAACAAGTGAGGGCGGAAGCCGATCTTGCTGAGTCTGAATTTGAAATTGATTTACAACTAGATGTTAGAGAAGAAGCACCTGAGAATGATGAGACGCTCGACATGACTGGACCTATAAGTACTGATGGTATGCTGGAAAAGGTCAGGACTACGTTAACACAGCAAACAAGTGATGTTTTATCTGATGAGACGCTGATAACTTTGCTGGAATCATCTTCTGAAAATTTGCAAATGGCTCAAGAAACGACAACAAGTGTTGTGGATGATGTCATGAATATTGAAATTCCGATGGACCAAGTTTCAGAGGCGAAAGATCAAGCAGAAGAAAAAGTATTAACGGCTACTGCTAACTTTCAATTATCGAGAGCGATGATTGAAATTGCACGATTTGGAATAACTCCTAATTATATGTTAGATGAAGAAGCAACTTTAGAAGCTAGAGAAATGGCACAAGAACAAGTTGAGCCGGTTATGGTCAGAGAAGGACAACTGCTCGTTGAAGAAGGACAAGTTATTACTTCTGAACTTTATCAAAAGTTATCGCTGGTAGGGCTAACAGAAGAAGTTACGATGTTTTACCCATATATAGGGCTTGCAATTATAGTTATTTTATTAATTTCCATGCTTGGATATTACTTAAGTGATGCAAAAACCTCTTTAAAAACCAATAATACGCATTTACTCATGTACTCATTAATTTATATCCTTTCACTAGGAATAATGAAGTTAGTCAGTATCATGCACGGCATTGAATTAGATGGAATTACTTACATTGCTCCAGTAGCAATGGGAACTATGCTTTTAACGATATTATTAAACGCGAGAATTGCTTTGTTTACGAGTATGGTATTTGCAATTATCGCAAGTATTATGTTTAACAACCAAGCGACAGGGATATTAGATTATTCGCATGGTGTGTATATATTCTTTAGTGGCATAGCAGGAGTATTTTTCTTGAATAAATCTCATCGGGTGATGAGGGTACTCCAGGCTGGTATGTTTGTTGCAATTATCAATATTCTTGTCGTTATGGCGCTTCTTATGCTGAAAAACGCCCAATATGGGTGGATGGATATAGGATCTAACTTTGGTTTTGCTGTCTTAAGCGGCTTTATCGCAGCAGTTTTAACAATTGGCCTGCTTCCTTTTATTGAGGCAGGATTTGGGGTACTGTCAAATACCAAGCTCATTGAATTATCAAATCCCAATGATCCTTTATTGAGAAAGATTCTGTTAGAAGCACCAGGAACTTATCATCATAGTGTGATGGTAGCCAATTTAGCAGAAGCAGCGTGTGAGGCGGTAGGTGCAAATGGATTATTGGCTAGAGTTGGGGCATATTATCATGATATTGGAAAAACAAGAAGGCCTCATTTTTTTATAGAAAACCAGATGAAAATGGGTAACCCTCATGATAAATTGAGCCCTCAACTAAGCAAAACGATCATAATAGCTCATCCATACGATGGTGCTGAGATGCTACGTACCAATAAATTGCCGAAAGAATTAATTGATATTGCGGAACAACACCATGGAACGACATTGTTAAAATTCTTTTACTACAAAGCGAAGCAAGAGCTTGGTGAGGATGTGTCTGAAAGTGATTATCGATATCCCGGTCCGAAGGCAATGACAAAAGAATCAGCCATTGTAGGCATTGCGGATGCGGTGGAAGCAGCAGTGAGATCTATGCAAAACCCGACACCCGAAAAAATTGAGTCGCTTGTCAGAAAAGTTATTTCTGACCGGTTGGAAGATGGTCAGTTTGATATGTGTGATTTAACATTAAAGGAATTAAATACGGTAGCAACATCTTTATTAGAAACGATGCAAGGAACTTTTCATTCAAGGATAGAGTATCCGGATGATGAAATTGCCGAAAAAAAGGAGGGGTAAAACAATGAGTAATTATACAATTGATTTGCTAGATGAAACAGAAACACTCTCTAGTTTTGACCAAGAATTGGTCAGTAATGTTATAAGAACTGCATTGACATATGAATCTATTGCAGAGGAATCTGAAATTTCAATTATATTCGTAGATGAAGAAAAAATACATGAATTAAACAAAGAATATCGTGGTATCGACCACCCAACAGATGTGTTATCTTTTGCATTAGATGAAGGAGACAACGTTGGTGAGACAGGCGAAGTTCCGAATTTATTGGGAGATATTATTATTTCTCTTCCTCAGGCACATGCACAGGCAGAAGAGTATGGTCATGATTTTCATCGGGAGCTTTGTTTTTTAGCTGTCCATGGCTTCCTTCACTTAGTGGGATATATTCATGATTCTGAAGAGGATGAACAAAAGATGTTTTCACGTCAAGAGGAAATATTGCAGGAACATGGACTCAAAAAATAACCAGACATTTGTCTCGTGGAATCGCCTGAAGAAGAGTTTCTTTTATGCATCTCAAGGAGTTCGGCATACATGGAAATACGAACAGAACTTTCGTATTCACAGTGTTATATCGGTCGTAATTATGGTGGTGGCGCAATTATTGACTATTCCTTTCACCGAGCAAATTATCTTAGTTGTTGTCATTGGTGCAGTCCTTGGAATGGAATTGATTAATACTGCTTTAGAGCACATGGTTGATCTTGTTGTACAAACATATGACGAGAGAGCAAAAATTATTAAGGATGTAGCAGCTGGTGCTGTATTTATGTTTGCTTTGACAGCAGCTGTTGTGGGATGTATGATATTCCTTCCAAGAATATACAATCTTTTTTTCTAAAAGAAGTAAATAAATTAACGAACTGTTTTCGTAAAACTACTAGCTAAAATTGGTCAAATTCACAGTTATTAGAATTGTCCGGAAACTGCTATATTAAATATTTTCAATGTGAAGGTGATGAAATGGATAAAGAATCATTATTAAAAGAAGCAAAGTTCGCAAGAGAGAAAGCTTATGTACCGTATTCTAAATTCCAGGTAGGTGCAGCTTTGTTAACGAACGATGGTGTCGTGTATCATGGGTGTAATATTGAAAACGCTGCTTACAGCATGACTAATTGTGCCGAGCGCACAGCGATCTTTAAAGCAGTCTCTGAGGGGGCTCGAGACTTTAAGGCAATCTCGGTCATTGCGGACACGGAGGGGCCTGTATCACCGTGTGGAGCGTGCAGACAAGTGATGTCTGAACTACTACAACCAGATACAATGGTATATTTAACAAATTTAAAAGGTATTACATCAGAATGGAAAGTTACTGAACTATTACCAGGAGCTTTTACACCGGAGGATCTACATGGAGAATAAAGGAACTAAGAAATCTGGATTTGCAGCCTTAATTGGTCGACCAAACGTCGGAAAATCGACACTTTTGAATAATTTGCTCGGTCAAAAAATCGCCATCATGAGTGATAAACCTCAGACAACGAGAAATCGTATCCAAGGGGTCTACACAGAAGATCGCGGTCAACTAGTGTTTATTGATACACCAGGGATTCACAAGCCGAAACACCGTTTAGGTGATTTTATGACAAAAATTGCCCAAAACACGCTAAGAGAGGTAGACGTTGTCCTCTTTTTAGTTGACGCTAAAGAAGGAAAAGGTGCAGGAGACAGATTTATTATTGAACGTCTTAAAAATTTGCAGACACCTGTCTTTTTAATTCTTAATAAAATTGATGAAGTACACCCTGATGAGCTGTTACCGCTTATTCAACAATATCAAAACTCTTTTTCGTTTACAGAAGTGATTCCAATATCCGCTTTAAATGGAAATAATGTCAATACTTTAGTGGATCAGGTTTTTTCCTACATGGGCGAAGGACCCCAATACTATCCTGAGGATCAAGTTACAGACCACCCTGAAAGATTTCTTATGTCAGAAATGATAAGGGAAAAAGTTTTACATCTGACACATGAAGAAATTCCACACTCTATCGCTGTGGAGATTGAACAAGTAAAGCACCGGGACAATACGGACACGGTGTATGTTGGAGCAACGATTGTTGTAGAAAGAAGCTCTCAAAAAGGCATTGTGATTGGTAAGCAGGGAAAATTACTTAAAGAGATAGGAAGATTAGCCAGGGAAGATATTCAAAAGATTCTTGGATCAAAAATTTTCTTGGAACTTTGGGTAAAAGTAGAAAAAGATTGGCGTAATAAGCCAAAATATTTGAGAGATTTTGGTTACGGGGAAGAAGATTACTAAGTGGGTAATTATTTCATGATTTATTCCTTACGGAGAGGGTCATCCTAATAAATGAGGAGAACGAAAAAACGTTCTTTGCATGAAAGGGGCGAGGTTTAATGAAACATTTAACTTGGAATCTTTTTGCAGTTACAGGACACCCGGAATCCTATTTACTTTATAAAGAGGTAGAAAGGGATGGAATGGAAGAAAACCCTCTACAAGAAGAGGGGCTTTCCTCGGAGGATCAAGAGTCGCTTCTTCACTAAGTTAATGCTTATGAATTAGAGGTGGTGGCTTTGTTACAAAAAATAGAGGGAATCGTTATTAGAACAACTAACTATGGAGAATCAAATAAAATACTAACGGTTTATTCCCGGGAATTTGGCAAGGTTGCCTTAATGGCCAGAGGAGCGAAAAAACCTAAAAGTCGGTTTGCTTCAAGTTCACAATTATTTATTTATGGCTCGTTTGTATATCATCAATCTAAAGGGATTGGCACTTTAAACCAAGCGGATATTTTGGATTCATTCCGTGAGATTAGAAGTGATTTAATGTTAACGGCATACGGGGCTTATATGGTTGAATTGTTAGATAAACTTATTGACGATCGCGAAAAGAATCCGTATTTGTTTGAGCTAATTTATCAGCTCCTTCATCACTTGAATGAAGGAGAGGATGGCGAGATACTGTTACGGATATTTGAAACAAAAATGTTGGCTTACACGGGTTCAATGCCAGTACTTCATGAATGCACAAATTGTGGCAGATTTGATCTGCCATTTGTGTTTTCTTTACGCCAAGGTGGTGTTTTATGCTCTCAATGTATGCATATAGATGACTACCATTTAAAGGTTTCCTCAGCAACGATTAAATTACTGCAATTATTTCAGCAGTTGAATCCAACTAGGATCGGGCATATCTCGGTCAAAACGGAAACAAAACAGCAATTGAAAAAAGTCTTGGAAATGTACTACCAGGAACATGTTGGTGTGTATTTGAAATCAAAGCGCTTTTTAGATCAAATGGAGAAGTTTACAGATCAACACATTGACACGTAAGTGTTCTTTATGTAATATGTTAGAAAAGTGAAAGCAAAACGATTTTGCTGTATAAGCATCGATCACACGTTAGAAGCAAAAGAAATTTTTTTATTATACTTATAAATGCGAAGAAGGAAAATAGTACTTACTTAATCTTGACAAAAGCGAGCTTAGGCCGGTGAAAGCTAAGCGTCAATGACAGTAAAGAAGGCGTTCCGGAGCATACTTTAGAAAGAGGCATATTCTTATATGCAATTAGGGTGGAACCGCGGGTAACTCTCGTCCCTATGTCCAAAGTCTGGGCATAGGGATGAGAGTTTTTTGGTTTTATAAGAATAGTCTAATGTTTTAGTTTTGTAAACACTATTATTGGAGGGGTATGAAAATGAACGTTCAAGAAATGATTTTAACGTTACAAAAATTTTGGGGCAACCAAAACTGCTTGATTTTGCAACCTTATGACGTGGAAAAAGGTGCTGGTACGATGAACCCTATGACATTTTTAAGAAGTATAGGACCAGAGCCGTGGAATGTTGCGTATGTAGAACCTTCTAGACGTCCGGCAGACGGAAGATACGGCGAAAACCCGAACCGTTTATACCAGCACCATCAGTTCCAGGTAGTCATGAAACCTTCTCCAGACAATATTCAGGAATTGTATTTAGAAAGCCTTAAACAATTAGGAATAAATCCAGCAGAACATGATATACGCTTTGTGGAGGATAACTGGGAAGCTCCGACGTTAGCTGCTTGGGGACTAGGTTGGGAAGTATGGCTCGATGGAATGGAAATCACCCAATTTACTTATTTCCAGCAAGTAGGCGGTTTAGACGCTAAGCCTGTATCTGTTGAAATCACTTATGGTATTGAAAGACTTGCTTCATACATTCAAGATAAAGAAAATGTATTTGATCTTGAATGGGTGAATGGATTCACGTATGGAGATGTCTTTTTACAAAATGAATATGAACAGTCAAAATATGCGTTTGAGGTTGCTGACGCAGCGATGTTGTTTGATCTGTTCTCTAAATATGAGAAAGAAGCGCAGAGAATTTTAGAAGAAAAACTTGTTATACCTGCTTATGACTATGTTTTAAAATGCTCGCACGTATTTAATCTATTAGATGCGCAAGGTGCCATATCGGTAACCGAGCGAACGGGGTATATTGGACGGGTCAGAAACTTAGCAAGGAATTGTGCTCAGCAGTATTACAATGTACGGGAAGATTTAGGATTTCCAATGTTGAAGGATAAGGAGGAAACATCTCATGAATAATCAATCGTTATTGCTAGAAGTTGGATTAGAAGAAATGCCTGCGAGATTTGTCACGGATGCAATGAACAATCTATCGGGATTAGTAGAAAAGTGGTTGAAGGATAATCGCCTTCGATATAAAAACATAGAGGCTTACTCAACTCCAAGACGCCTAGCAATAGTCATTAAAGGGTTGGAAGGAACACAACGTGATATTGAAGAAGAAGCAAAAGGACCTTCTAAGAAAATTGCGATGGATGAGTCAGGAAACTGGTCGAAAGCGGCTCAAGGATTTGCAAGGGGACAAAAGGTTTCTGTCGATGATTTATTTTTCAAAGAATTAAAAGGCGAGGAATACGTTTTTGTTAAAAAGCATGTGACGGGTCAAAAGACAGTTGAACTTCTACCGCAATTAAAAGATGTTATTCTGCGTGTTCCTTTTCCTAAAAACATGAAGTGGGGTGCCAATGACCTCCGTTATGTCAGACCTGTGAAGTGGCTTGTAGCATTATATGGATCCGAGGTTATTCCGTTTGAAATAACGAACGTCCATACCGGCAATGAAACGATAGGACATCGTTTTTTAGGGACAACGAGACAGCTGGCTGATGCTGATAGTTACGTTGAAACGCTTTTAAGTGAGCATGTTATGGTAAACCCAGTGGAGAGAAAAGAGGCTATACGCACTCAAATCGAGCGAATAGCAGAGAGTGAAGACTGGGTCATTCCTATTGATGACGGATTATTGGAAGAAGTAAATAATCTGGTAGAATATCCTACAGCTCTTTTTGGAAACTTTGACGAACGATTTTTAAAAGTTCCTGATGAGGTATTAATTACATCGATGCGTGAACATCAGCGATATTTCCCGGTGAAAAATAAAGCAGGAGAGCTGTTGCCTCATTTCGTGACTGTTCGTAATGGTGATCATCGTCATTTAGAGAACGTTCAAAAAGGAAATGAAAAAGTATTACGGGCACGCCTTGCTGACTCTGAGTTTTTCTATCAGGAGGATTTGAAAAAGTCACTAGATTCAAGGTTACCTCGTTTAGAAGCAATTGTTTATCACGAAAAACTTGGTTCTGTTGGTGACAAAGTTCGGAGGATAGAAGAAATTTCAGAAAAGATCGCTGTAAAAACAGGAGCTAGTCCCACTCAACTTAATCAAACAAAGCGTGCTGCGCAACTAGCAAAGGCTGATTTAGTAACCCACATGGTCAATGAATTTCCGGAACTGGAGGGAAGAATGGGGGAAGAGTATGCTCTAAAGTTTGGTGAAGAAGCTGAAGTAGCGAAAGCAATCCGTGAGCATTATTTACCAAAGCAATCTGGGGATCAGCCACCAAGCACGTCTATTGGTGCATATGTTAGCGTAGCTGATAAATTAGATACAATTGTTACTAGTTTCGGAATTGGTAACATACCAACCGGTTCTCAAGATCCACATGGCTTGCGCCGTCAAACTGCGGCAGTATTAACAATCTTTTTATCACAAGAATGGGATGTTAATTTATTTTCGGTAATCAAGGAAACGCTTGAAATTATTGCTGAAAAAGGCCTTCTAAACCGTGATAAAGTAGATGTCATGAAAGACATGGAGGATTTTATATGGCTCCGTTATAAAAATATGCTCCAGGAGCGGGGCGTCCGCTATGATGTCGCGGATGCTGTTCTGAGTACCGATATAGGATTCGTTTCTAAAACAGTTTATCGAGCAGAATTTTTAATGACATTACTAAATACGAATGAATTTAAAAAAGATGTGGAAGCATTCAGTCGCGTCCTGAATATTGCTAAAAAAGCGAATGATCAAGCAGAGGTAAACACTGTTCTTCTAAAAGAGCAAGCAGAAATAACATTGCAAAACAAAGCGGAAGAAAAACAATCAAAAATTGCTCAGCTTTTGGAAGAGGGGAATATTTCTGACGCGTATGCGCAATTAAAAGAGTTGGAACCAGTTATTCATGATTATTTTGCGAATATTATGGTCATGGCCGAAGATAATGATATCAAGCAAAATAGATTAGCACAAATGAAAAAAGTTGCCGCAATCATTACGTCTTTTGCTGAATTCCAAGTGATTGTGTTTCATGCAGAGGAATAGAAAGATTTTAGACCTGCAGGGAAGACTAAGATATAATAAGGTTAGTTAGAATTACTCTTGCCTGAGTACAGAGGGCGGTGAAGGCAATGGAACTTAATGAAAGACAAGAAAAGATTATTGTTATCGTAAAAGAAAGCGGTCCTATTACTGGTGAGCAAATTGCTCAAAAACTTTCATTGTCGCGAGCAACTTTAAGACCTGATCTCGCTATTTTGACCATGTCTGGATTTTTAGATGCTAGACCGCGAGTGGGCTATTATTATACCGGTAAGACCGGTTCACAGCTCTTTAATGAACGAATGAAAAAGCTAACGGTAAAAGAGTTTCAATCAATTCCGGTAGTTGTGGAGGAATCGGCATCCGTGTACGATGCGATATGCACGATGTTTCTAGAGGATGTCGGAACTCTCTTTGTTGTTAATAAAAGGAAACACCTGATCGGGATTGTTTCTAGAAAGGATTTGCTTCGAGCAAGTATGGGGAAGCAAGACTTAGAATCAGTTCCAGTAAGTATAATCATGACGAGGATGCCAAATGTTACAACATGTCATCCTTCTGACAGTATGTTGGAAGTAGCAAACAAACTAATAGGCAAGCAAATCGACGGACTTCCTGTCGTAAAAGAAGTTGAAACTGATGGCGAAATCCACCATGAAGTAATTGGGCGATTGACGAAGACGAATATAACGAAAGCATTCGTATTTATTGCTGATGATGATATTCATTCTTAAGGTTTCTCTGTCAAAATGAGAGGAGTATATATGATTAATTCACAAATTCCCGTTAATCGGTCGATCGTTTATGTTATATCGGACTCTGTTGGTGAAACTGCTGAACTAGTAGTAAAAGCAGCGATTAGTCAATTTGATGAAGATAAAACAATGATACAACGTATTCCTTATGTGGGAGATATCGGGACGGTAGATGAGGTTATTGCTCTTGCGAAAGAAAATCATGGAATGATTGCATTTACTGTTGTTCTTCCGGAAGTTAAGACACATCTGGTTGAGCAGGCAAAGCTCCATAATATACCTTCGCATGATATTCTTTCACCAATGGTTGCCATGATGGAAAAGAAGTTACAATGTCCTCCTAAAAATGAATCTGGTCTTATCCATATGCTGGATGAGGATTATTTTAAAAAAGTAGAAGCCATTGAATTTGCGGTGAAATATGATGATGGAAGAGATCCTAGAGGCATTCTGCGGGCCGATGTTGTGCTTGTAGGTGTGTCTCGAACGTCAAAAACACCATTATCACAATATCTTGCCCATAAGCGTCTCAAAGTTGCCAATGTTCCTTTAGTTCCTGAAGTAGAACCACCGGAGGAACTATTCTCTATAAATAGTGACAAGGTAATTGGCTTAACGATCAGTCCCGTTAAGTTGAATGGTATTCGAACAGAGCGTTTAAAAGCTCTGGGACTAAAAGAAGAAGCAAACTATGCTAAAATTCAACGCATTGAAGATGAACTTGTTTACTCGGCCGGAGTAATGAAGCGCATTGGGTGTGAAGTAATTGACGTGTCGACTAAAGCAGTAGAAGAAACAGCAAATCTAATATTTCAAATTGTCCAGCGTAAAGAAAAAGAATAAATGGTTAAAGGCTCACTGGGATTTCCTCCTTTGGGTCTTCGTTTATGTGGGCATATTTTGCTTGTGAAAAACATATTTAAGTGAAGAAACACGGTATTAAGATGTTTATCCGATATTTTACTTTTTATTCTTGTTTTTGTTTATTAGATGATTATTAAGCTTTTCAAGATTTTTTTCAGCGCGACAAAGTTTAAATAGCAGCCTGCATAAAAAATTATTAAAATAAATTTATAATATAATTTCTTTTCTAAAATAGTCATTCAAATTCTTATGATTTTCTAATTATTAACTAGTGTCATCGTTTGTATGGGTACTTCAAGTGTTGTTTGGAACGTGGATTTACTAGTATTTGAACTGTATTTTCTAGAAAAATGAGAAATAAGAGAAAATTCTAGTCAAAAGTCAATTTATCCTATATAATGAAATATTGTGACTTGATAATAATAAATAAAAATAGGAATAATTACAGTGAGAACAAATAAATTGTAAATGTCAAGACTTTTTATTTTTTTTTTGGTAAAGATAGTAAGAGACATTATGTTAATTTATTTCTTCTCTCTTATTTTTTTAGGGAATATGGAATAAGTGGCCAAAAAAGAAGGATTCTGAAAATGGATGTAGAATAACCAACATATGCAAAAGAAAAATATGAGGATTTTTGTCGATGGTGATGAATCCAGTTGTTGATTAAACCATAGTAAGTTTTTCATTGAGTGAAGAGGAGAGTGAAATTATCTGATCAGGAATAGATTATTTTGTTCGGTGCCTTGTCACCCTCCAAGTGAAGCTAATGAAGAGCTGTACTGCTATGACCTAAAAACGCTATAAGGAGGATCGGGTGTAATCCGAAACAAACAAGATAATACCTCAATCGAAGCTTAGGTGCTTCTGCGGTTAAGGAATGTTTTGAAATAAAAGGTTGGTGAGTCTGGTGAGTCAACGAATTCCTGATGAAAAAATTGAACAAGTCCGTCAATCACTGGATATCGTTGATATAGTTAGTGAGTATGTTCAGCTAAAAAAACAGGGAAGAAACTTCCAAGGGTTATGTCCTTTTCATGGAGAAAAAACGCCCTCTTTTTCTGTTTCACCCGATAAACAGTTGTACCATTGTTTTGGTTGTGGCGCTGGTGGGAATGCATTTTCATTTGTCATGGAAATAGAAGATGTTAGTTTTATTGAAGCAGTTGAAAAACTGGCCAATAAAACAGATGTAACCATTCCAGAATTAGATGCTCTGTCCAAAACGGAAGAGAGTTCAGATAACAAATCAAAGAGTTGGCACGAAGCGCACCAGCTTGCAGCAAAGCTCTATCATCATGTATTGACCGTTTCTGATGAAGGGAAACAAGCAAGAGAGTATTTAAGGGGTAGAGGATTCACGAAAGAGGTTATTGACCACTTTCAAATTGGATACGCACCAAATTCCTGGGAGTTTCTTTCCCGTTTTTTACTGAAAAGGGATTTTTCCATGGAAGAGATGGAACAAGCGGGCCTCGTCGGTTTAAGAGACTCTGACTCCAAAGCGTATGACAAATTTCGAGATCGAATCATGTTTCCCATTTGGGACCGACAAGGGAAAATGGTTGCTTTTGGTGGTCGTGTCTTAAATGATGGTAAGCCTAAATACCTAAATAGTCCCGAATCCCAGCTTTTTAATAAGAGTGATATTCTCTATTATTTTCATCAGGCTCGCCCTTTAATGAAAAAGAAAAGTGAAGCTGTTTTGTTTGAAGGGTATGTTGATGTTATTTCTGCATGGAGGGCGGGTATAGACAACGGGATAGGCGGATTGGGTACGGCATTAACTGAAAATCAAGCAAAAATGTTGCGCAGAAATATTGATCGGATTATTATTTGTTACGATTCTGACCATGCTGGTATGCAAGCAACCTATAAAAACGGGCAATTACTGCGGAATGTTGGTCTCGAAGTAGAGGTAGCATTACTGCCTGATGGAGACGATCCCGATGATTATATAAGAAAACATGGTTCAAAACGATTTAACCAGGATGTCATCCTGCAGAGTGTGACATTCATGTCGTTCATTTTTGAATTTTATCGCAAAGGCAAGAATCTTCAACAAGAAGGAGATCGCTTAACGTATATAGAAAACATTTTACAGGAGATTAGTCAATTATCCGGTGCTGTTGAGCGAGATCACTATTTAAGAAAATTAGCGGATGAGTTCTCTTTATCATTAGAAGCATTAAAGCAAGAACAAATGGGTCTAATGAAGGTTGCTGAAAAAAAACAAAAGCGGCAAATTCATAAAGCTGTTCAAACTAGGGTAGCAAAGGAACCCAAGAAATTGCTTCCCGCCCATGAAAATGCGGAAAGAGAACTTATTGCCCTTATGCTTCATTCTAGGTCAATAGCTGACCATGTGCAAAAAGAAATTGGTGGTAATTTTTACATTGATGACTACCAAGCAATTGCCGCACTCATTTATAGCTATTACGGAGAAGGATACGACCCAAATCCATCTCACTTTATAGAAAGAATATCAGATAGTGATTTGAGAAGCAAAGCCACTAGTCTTGCGATGAAGAGGGTTAACCATGACCTGTCTGAGCAGGAATTGAACGATTATCTGAAACAGATTCATCAATTTCCTAAATATAGAGAAATTGATCAATTAAAAATACAGCAAAAAAAAGCAGAAGAAATGAATAATTTTGGAGAAGCAGCGTTAATAGCGATGCAAATCATCAAAATGAAACAAGAATTAAAAAACCATTGAATCCAATAATTTTAGTATTTGTTGTGAACTTCAGGAAGGAGGGGTCGTATGGCTGATAAACCAATTCGTCCATTGGCGGAAGGTGATCTTACCATCGATCAGGTTAAGGAACAATTAGTAGAACAAGGAAAAAAGCGAGGAACATTAACCTACGCCGAAATTACAGAGAGATTAGGTGCATTTGATCAAGACTCTGATCAAATGGATGAATTTTTCGAATACCTTGGAGAACAAGGAGTAGAAATTATAAATGATAACGAGAATGTACCAAGTCTCCAGCAAGTGGAGAAGGAGGATTCTTTTGATTTAAATGATTTAAGTGTACCACCAGGTATTAAAATTAATGATCCCGTCCGCATGTATTTAAAAGAAATTGGACGTGTTCCATTATTATCTGCAGCAGAAGAAATTGAGTTAGCTAAAAAGATTGAAGACGGTGACGAGGAAGCGAAGCGGCGATTAGCCGAAGCAAACCTTCGTCTAGTTGTAAGTATAGCTAAGCGTTATGTTGGTCGAGGTATGCTTTTCCTTGATTTAATTCAAGAAGGAAACATGGGCTTGATTAAAGCTGTGGAGAAGTTTGACTATGACAAAGGTTTTAAATTCAGTACGTATGCTACTTGGTGGATTAGACAAGCGATTACCCGGGCGATTGCTGACCAGGCAAGAACCATTAGAATTCCAGTACACATGGTAGAAACAATAAATAAGCTTATTCGTGTGCAACGACAACTTCTACAGGATCTAGGTCGAGAGCCAACACCTGAGGAAGTATCTAAAGAGATGGAGTTAACACCAGATAAAGTTAGAGAAATATTGAAAATAGCTCAAGAACCGGTATCTCTAGAGACTCCTATCGGGGAAGAGGATGATTCACATTTAGGCGACTTTATTGAGGACCAGGAAGCTCTAGCACCAGCTGATGCTGCAGCCTATGAATTGTTAAAAGAACAGCTTGAAGACGTTCTTGATACACTCACAGACCGTGAAGAGAATGTATTACGCCTACGATTTGGCCTAGATGATGGCAGAACCCGTACTTTAGAAGAAGTAGGAAAAGTATTTGGGGTTACTCGGGAACGAATTCGACAAATTGAGGCAAAAGCATTACGTAAATTGCGCCATCCAAGCAGAAGTAAACGTCTGAAGGATTTTCTCGAATAAACATCAATATTTAAACGACCATATAGCTTGGGAGAGGTTTTCCTCTTTCAAGCTTTTATTTTATAGTAAGAAAGTACAGAAAACAGCTATCTTTGTTAAATAAATGGCAGCGAAAGGTCACGTTGTTTTTAATAAAAGGCGCTGTGCGTTTTTATTATGAACTTCATTATACATAAAATAAATATAGACGATATAATAAAATAGTGTAGCAGTAGCACCTATAAGAGAGTATAAACTAAGCTTTACGTTAGGTGCATCACATGGTTATCTGTCAAAGATACATAATAGAATGATTATTGTAATGATTTAAAATATGCCTAATTAGGGAGAAAGGTGCTTTATATGGAGGAGAGTAAAAATGATATTATTATAAACGAAATAAAAAAGTGGCAAGAAAATAAATTGTTACCAGAAACATATTGCCGTTTTTTGCTTAGTTTATATACAGAAGGAGAACTCCAGGAAGAAAATGAGAACAGGTCAACTGCAATCAAGGCAATCCTTAAAAATAGTCGTAAAGTTATCGTCAGTTTTTTAATTATGATAGTTATCATTACTATTCTTCTTGCCATCATTTTTTTCGTGCAATTTTCATCAGTGGTGCAATTAAGTGGATTAGGAGGTTTTCTAATTCTCGGGATAATAGGGGCAAGGAACTATAATAACAAAAGTAAACCAATTTCACATCTTTTCGTTGTTCTTTCGACATTTATTTCTTTTATATTACTCATTGTAACTGTAGAGGAATTTTTCTATGATAATTTATTTGCTTTGGGGACGGGAATAGTCCTGTTATGTATTGTATGGATTATTGTTGGGTGGAGATTTCGTTATCATTATTTATATATCGCAGGAGGAACTGGGATACTATTATTTATCGCACTAGTAGTTGGTCAAGGAATATAGAAAGGAGTTTTAGCGATGGACATTATTGCGCATAGAGGAAACAATCGTTACACCCCTGAGAATACGATGGCTGCCTTTATGTCAGCTGTAAAATACCCTATAAAAGGAATAGAGTTCGATATTCAATGGTCTAAAGATAATATCCCGGTCGTTATTCATGATTCAACAATTAACAGGACTACAAATGGAAGTGGTGCTGTTCGTTCTTTTACATTACAAGAGTTAAAACAATTTGATGCAGGAAGTAGTTTTAAAGAATCATTTAGAGGAGAGAAGATTCCTTCTTTTGCTGAAGTACTAAATTGGTCAAAAGATCATTCCTTAAAGCTACATGTTGAATTGAAGCAGCAATCTGATAATCACCATTTATTTGTGAAAAGTTGTGTAAATGAAATTCTACAACATGGCGTTACTCATTCCGTCATTATTTCAACATTCTATCATCCGTATATAGCCGAAATAAAAAAACAAGCTCCTGAAATTGAAACGGCTTTGTTGACGAAAACTCCAATTTTCAGAGGACCAAATTATGCACAGAAAATAAAAGCGGATGGCATACACATACGACATAGCTTTCAGTCGATAAGATATTATCGGAGATGGAGTAAAAAAAATGTTCCGGTGAGGGTTTATAACATCAAAACGATACGAGAAGCTAAAATATGTAAACTATGTGGGGTTGATGCTATTATTACAGACGATCCTCGGGCTATGACGGAGGATTTTGGGTTATCCGATCGATAAAAATATCAATTGTGATGGAAATAGATATTTTACTTTTCTATTGTTAGTTTTTCATATACAATATAATAGAGCTTTGCGATGTGAAGCGTTTAAAATTAATTATCTTAGTATATAATAAGGGAGGTACATACAGATGAGAGGAAAACCACTATTCCCTTTCGCATTAACTGCATTTCTAGGGATCGGTTTAATCATTGTTTTATCGTTTGTTGGTATTAATCAGGAGGATATTGCATCCGAAAATGGTGAAGGCAATGAAAACGCTGCGGAAGAAGAATTTGCAAGTCCTGTGGAATTAGGAGAAAATATTTTTGAAGGTACCTGTGCAGGTTGTCACGGCGGAGACTTGAGTGGTGCGTCAGGTCCACCATTAAATGGCGGAAATCTTTCGCACGATGATGTTCTGGCTGCAATTGCAGAAGGTCCAGGTAATATGCCTGATGGACTAGTAGCAGGAGAAGAAGCTGATGCTGTAGCTGAATTTATTATGGCTGAATCTGAATAATTAATTAGTAAAAGAAGGATCATGTATCCTTCTTTTTGTCATATAAAAGGAAGTTCAAAAACATTATTATTTTTTTAAATGCTTTGAACCAGTATTAACATAGGAGCTAAGGTGATTTTTATGAATGAACAAAATCTTTCGATACGATTACATACTGTTGGTGGATACGTGATTGGAGACACTGTAGCAGATATAGGCACAGATCATGCTTATTTACCTGTATTTTTGGTGCAAAACAAAAAGTGTAAAACGGCCATTGCCGGAGAAGTAAATGAAGGACCGTTGAGCTCAGCAAGATCTCTAATTAACAAACATGAATTATCGTCGAAAATTACAGCGAAGTTAGGTAGTGGACTGGAAGTTCTTGAAGGTGAAAATGTCGATACTATTGTGATAGCGGGCATGGGCGGACCATTAATAACTTCCATTTTAGATGAAGGAAAACAACAATTAGTGAATGTAAAACGACTGGTTTTACAACCAAATGTAGCTGCTAATCATATTAGAAAGTGGCTCTTTCAACATCAGTGGAGTTTGATAGCAGAAGAAATGGTAGAAGAAGATGAGCATATTTATGAAATAATTGTTGCAGAGCCAGGTAAACCTTCTGCAATGTATAGCGACAACTTAGAAAAGGAACTCTGGATGGGACCTTGTTTATTGAAAAATAAAAATTCTACTTTTCAAAAGAAATGGATAAGGGAAGAGTTAAAATTAGAACACGTGAGATCGCAAATTCAACAAGCAAAAAAAGAAACAAATAAAGAAGAAAAAATGAATGAAATTTCAAAAAGATTACAATGGATCAAGGAGGAATTATCGTGAAGTTAGCGAATGGCCAAACGATTATTCAGTCATTTGAACAATTTTCACCAAAATCTTATGCTGTTGAAGGTGATAAGGTCGGTTTACAGGTAGGCACGTTAAATAAACCGATAAAAAAAGTAATGATAGCATTAGATGTCTTGGAGACAGTGGTTGATGAAGCTATTGATAATGATGTTGACTTAATCATTGCTCATCACCCTGTTATATTCAAACCTATTAAAGCTCTGCGCACTGATACTGGGTATGGAAGAACAATTGAAAAACTTATTAAACATAATATCACTGTCTACGCTGCTCACACAAACCTGGATGTAGCACCAGGTGGTGTAAATGACATGATGGCAGATGCATTAGAACTAACTGACCTTCGTGTACTCGTCGAGACAGATACGGATCCATTAATGAAGCTTGTTGTGTTTGTTCCTGAAGAGCAGGCTGATAACGTAAGACAAGCGCTTGGAGGAGCGGGAGCGGGATATATAGGTAACTATAGTCACTGCACCTTTAACTCACTAGGCACGGGTGCTTTTAAACCTGAGGAAGGAACGGATCCATTCATCGGTGAAAAAGGTAAAATGGAGTTTGTGGATGAAGTAAAAATAGAAACGGTGTACCATGCATCGCAGCAAAAAAAAGTAATCCAAGCGATGACCAAAGCACATCCCTATGAGGAAGTTGCCTATGATCTATATCAAATAGCTTCTCCTGGAAAACCCTTGGGTTTAGGAAGAATTGGTTATTTGGAAAATGAGTTAACGTTAGATGAATTCGCGGAGAAAGTGAAGCTTGCTTTTGACGTAAAGGGTCTTCGTGTGGTTGGTGAAGGAAATCGGAAAGTTAAAAAAGTAGCTGTTCTTGGTGGTGATGGAAACAAATACACTTTCCAGGCAATAAGGCAAGGTGCGGATGTTTATGTTACCGGGGATCTATACTATCATGTGGCTCACGATGCGATGGTAGAAGGGTTAGCGATGGTAGACCCTGGACATAATGTAGAAAAAATTATGAAAGAAGGGGTACGTAAAAAAGTAGAACTTTTTCTTAGAGATAAGAAATATGATACAGAGGTTATTAGTTCTAATGTTCATACCGATCCTTTCCGATTTTTGTAGAAAGAGTGTTACTTATAAAGAGTTGATATAATTTAGAAACTTGAATCCGCTCTAGGCAGGTTCTATACTAGAGCGAAGGCCACCAAAAATATTTTGGCGGCCTTCTTCTTAAAATACTATACATTTTGAATTTTTTTCTTCTTTTTAATCTTTGGAAGAATTTTAGTTAATTTCACCATACTAGTAGTATCCCAAGTGTGTGGGTCATCCTCGTCAAAGTTTTGTAGAAAAGTAATAACCTCTTTTGTAATAGGTGTGGGTGTACTTGCTCCAGAAGTGACAGCAACTTTATCAATGCCTTTTAGCCATTCCAAGTGAATTTCATTTACATGGCTAATGCGGTGAGATGGTGTGTCTGCAATATCTTTG
Organism: Salipaludibacillus neizhouensis; assembly: GCF_002886185.1. GTDB lineage: Bacteria > Bacillota > Bacilli > Bacillales > Salisediminibacteriaceae > Salipaludibacillus > Salipaludibacillus neizhouensis. Next base: position 2,507,576 of record NZ_KZ614146.1, on the reverse strand, counting down.
GAAACTTGAGCAAGGCGATTCGAGTTGTTACTTTTCGGATCACCGACCACGATAAGTAGATCAGCTTCACCAGCTTGCTTGGCAACAGCCTCTTGACGTACCTGAGTGGCTAAACATATTTCATTGTGAACTTCTGCATGAGGATACTTTTTAATTGCCGCATTTATCACATGGGAGACGTCCCATTGACTCATTGTTGTCTGATTTGTAACAAGAATCTTATCATTGTTAAGTTCTAAATTTTCTACATCTTTGACGGATTCTACAAGATGCACAACATCAGGAGCAACGCCAATAGCCCCTTCTGGTTCTGGATGGCCGTTCTTTCCTATATAGATGAATTCGTATCCTTCATCTTTTTTACTGCGAATAAGGTCGTGAGTCACCGTTACATCCGGACAGGTAGCGTCAATAGTAGTAAGTCCCTTTTTCTTTGCTAACTCTCTTACCTCAGGAGAAACACCGTGAGCTGTAAAAATAACTGTCCCTTTATCTACCTGTTTTAGTATTTCTAAACGGTTAGAACCATCAAGTGTAATAACACCATCAACCTCAAAAGCATCTGTAACATGTTTATTATGAACGATCATACCCAGAATGTAGATAGGTCTAGGTAAATCCAGATTATCTGCGGCTTGTCTGGCCAGAGCCATAGCATCTACCACTCCATAGCAATAACCTCGTGGAGATATTTTAATGACTTCCATGAGAAATCCTCCTCTATAATACAAATATCATTTTTCTCTTTAAATTCATTTCTCAGCTAGTAACCATTATACTAACTTCACTATCTCATTATAAAGCTTGTGTCTTTGGAAAACAATCAAAGAGATAGGGGTTAGAAAGGAGAAGGGAGGTAATAAATAACACGTGAAGGTTTCTTTAATTGCAAAAAGAGGGCACTGAAAAAGTTAAAAACGACTTTTTCAGTGCCCCCTTAAAATGCTATTCAATTGACAGAACAACTATTAAGCACCTTGTGACTGGGAATTTTCATTTATAAAGCTTAATGCTTCTTCTTCACTAATATCATTAACAAGCATTAATTCACTGGCGATAAATTGTTTAGCGCGATCTAAATTTTTACGATCTTCCATATGAAGGCCGTTGTTTCGTTCGCCCTCTTTTGAAGTTAAGTTTGCAATGACGCTTGCAGCATCTAAAATACTACCGGTTTTCAGAAGTGTTTCATTTTCCTTTGAATATGGACGAGCTGCCTCTTTTTTAACGGGGACTTCGCAGGTTTTTAAAGCTACTGCCAGTTCTTCAAGCTGGGTAGTTTCAATGATTTTCCTTAAACCGGATTCTTGAATACGCTTTTCTGGAAGCATTAATGTTACGTGATTCAAAGGGAAATAAACAACATAGTACGTTAGTTTTTCACCAAGAATATCTTTTTCTTCCATGTCTTTAATTTGCCCTGCCCCATGGTAAGGGTAAACGACACTGTCTCCCACTTTAAACATAGACATTCCTCCAATACAATAATATTTCTATTATAGCACAAAATAATTTAAAATAAAAATTTTACTATGTTAATTCCGATTAGTCAATAAAAAGATTCGAGGAAATGTGATAAAATATTCCTTACTATGTATGCTACATCGTGTCAGACGATGTAGGTAAATTTCCAGTAAAACACTATACATAAAGTTTTGGTTTTGACGGTTCGGATTGGAATGTAGATACTTTTTTCTTAGGAGTGATTTTTTTCGGCACAGGAACTTGTTTCTTCACCTTTTTTTCAATAGCGGGTGAGGCTTTAGGTATCGATGAAGTTGATTTTTTATCTTCCTCTGAAGGATCAGCAGGTTCTACTGAAGTGGAAGAGTCTTCGGCATCATCCGTATTTGATTTTAATACCGCAAGTAAAGCGGGTAAAGACTTTAGAAGGGGACCATATTGTTGAACGATTGGTCCTACTGTTTGAACAGTTTTAATAACGTGTTGAGCATGTTGGGCATAACCTAGCATTTGACCAATATTCATCCCGCTTGCAGCAGAAGGAGCGCCGGTAACGGCAGGTGCAGCAGCAGCAGCAGCAGCAGCTTTCCCACCGAGTAATTTAGATAAAAATCCCTTTCCACCTGATGCAGCAGCAGCGGGTGGGGCTTGAGGCGCGCCACCGGTGAAAGGACCAGGTTGAAAAAGATTAAAGCCCGGATTAGAAGGTGGTTGAAATTGTTGATATGGTGGAGGGCCAAACATGAATATCATCCTTTCGTGCAAATTCTTCTCTTATTAGTCATATGCAAACCATCAAAAGTTGTTTGGGCGTTATTCTCATAAAATAGAATAAGGTACGCAAAATATGTAATGTATTTTGGATTTAGACATAGAGGGGAAGAAGAAACGAATTAATCTTGAGGAGATAACAAGTAAAGTCTTCTTTAGAACTAGCCTTCACGATTGTTTTCATGATAAAATAGGTAATTAGCTTAGCCGATTCGTTTTGTATAAAGACGAAAAGAGAAAGAAGGAGTAAGATGAAACATAATTTTGAACGATTTGAATTAAAGAGCTTTCTTATTGAAGCCTTGAAGGATAATGGGATAAATTTACCTACTGAAATTCAAGAACGCCTCATACCAGCAATAAAGAATGGACAAGATGTCATTGGAAGATCACATACGGGCACAGGAAAAACATTAGCTTTTCTATTGCCAATACTTCACAATGTAGATCCTGCATCAAAAACCACCCAACATATTATTGCAGCTCCAACTAGAGAATTAGCCACACAGCTATACGAAGTTTTTACTTCATATAGTCAAACGAGTGAAGATCCAATTACGACATCATTAGTAGTTGGTGGGACAGATCGTCTACGTATGATTGAAAAAGTTAAAAATCAACCGCATGTCATCATAGGTACACCAGGAAGAATTTTAGATATGTTAAACCAGCAGGCGTTAAAACCATCCGCCATAAAAACCTTTGTCGTTGATGAAGCGGATCAAATGCTTGATATGGGCTTCATTGAAGATGTGGATCTCATTGCATCTCGATTAGGTGAGGATCTTCAGCTTCTAGTTTTTTCAGCAACAATTCCTGAAAAGTTAAAGCCTTTCCTGCAAAAATATATGAAGAATCCAAAGCAAATTGAAGTGGAAGCAAAAGGTGCTTCTCCAACTCGCATGGAACATTGGCTCGTGCCGGATCGAGATCGGGACCGTGAAGATTTACTTGTGAGAATAGCAAAAAAGGTTAATCCTTTTCTGGCGATTATTTTTACTAACACAAAAGACTCAGCGAACAAAGTATTCAGCCGCTTGCAAAAAGAAGGCTTGAATGTTGATTGTATTCACGGCGGTGTTCCTGCTCGGAATCGTAAAAAAGTATTGAAAAAATTGCAAGATGCTGAAATTCAATATTTGGTCGCAACTGATTTAGTGGCCAGAGGAATTGACATCAAAGGAATTAGTCATATTATAAATTATGAAATTCCTAAAGAATTAGAATATTACGTTCACCGAGTAGGAAGAACAGCTCGTGCCGGGTGGGATGGTATTGCCATTACCCTTTATGGAAGAGATGATCAGAATAGTATTGAAAGACTAGAAAAACAGAAAATTAATTTTAAGTATACAGAACTGAAAAAAGATGAATGGACTACGATCGAAAAGAGATCATTTCAGGTACAAAACAGATCAGTAAAGTCTGATGATAAGGGTGCCAACGCAAAAATTAAACTTCCTAAAAAAGTAAAACCAGGCTATAAGAAGAAAGCAAAACAACAAATGGAAAGAGATGCAACACGACAACGAAGACTGAACCGAAAAAAATAATAATGATTTTCTTACCACTCATTCCAGACTTGTTAATTCGGTTTTGGAAGAGTGGTAAGTTCTTATTACTGGGACTTTAAGCTTCACTACATATAAAAAAATACGTTTTTAGTATTACTTCGTTAGATTTGAAAGGGGAAAATAAGATGTTATTAGGATCTCATGTTTCAATGAGTGGTAAAAAAATGCTGTTAGGAGCCAGTGAAGAGGCTGCTTCATATGGTGCAACGACATTTATGGTGTATACAGGAGCGCCACAGAATACACGTAGAAAAGCAATTGAAGACTTGAATATAGAAGCAGGTCAAGCACATATGAAAGCCAATAATATCTCTAATATCGTTGTGCATGCACCTTACATTATTAATATTGCAAATACAACGAAGCCGGAAACTTTCCGATTAGGAGTCGATTTCCTTAAAAGTGAGATTGATCGTACAGAAGCACTAGGTGCAAAACAGATCGTACTTCATCCAGGCGCTCATGTTGGTGCAGGTCCTGATGAGGGGATTAAAAAAATTATTGAAGGATTAAATGAGGTTTTAGATCCGGATCAAGACGTGCAAATAGCTTTGGAAACAATGGCAGGAAAAGGAACTGAATGTGGTCGGTCTTTTGAAGAATTAGCTAAAATTATAGACGGAGTGACTCACAATCAACAACTCTCCGTTTGTTTTGATACGTGTCACGTACATGATGCGGGCTATGATATAGTGAATGATCTAGATGCTGTACTAGCAGAATTCGATCGGATCATCGGGTTAGATCGACTAAAGGTACTCCACGTGAATGATAGTAAAAATATTAAAGGAGCCAGTAAAGACCGTCATGAAAATATTGGTTTTGGCCATATTGGATTTGAAACGCTAGAACGAGTTATCTTCCATGATGCGCTAAAGAAAGTTCCTAAGATATTAGAAACACCTTATGTAGGAACAGATAAAAAAAATAAAAAAGCTCCTTATCAAAAAGAAATAGAAATGTTAAAAGCTCAAACTTTTAATCCTTCACTAAAAGAGGAATTGTTAGTAATAACTAATTCGTGAACTAATGACCTGGATTAAAAAGCCTGTTGGCTATTTTCTGCGGGAAACGATTTCAGCCTCTGCGAAAAAGTCTTCCTAAGGGGTTTTTCGCTATTTTTTTTGCTACTGTAGTCACAGCCTTCGTTTCTTCGATCAACGCTAATATATGAAACAGCTGAAATAAAAAAAGTGTTGAACATGTTTTTCTTCCTACCTGTCCAACACTCTTTAAAAGCATTTGTAGGGAAGTATTATCTTACTCTAAATAATGTTCATACGGTTTCAACAAAAGTATTCCCTGCTGATAGAGCTGGGGATATTTTTGTTTTAATTGTGCTTTAATATTATTAACCTGGTTTTTATTACTAATATCAAATGGTTGTGCGTGTAAAATGGAAAGAATTTGGTTAGCTTCTTTCACTGTGAGTGAAATGCCTTCTTGACGTCCCATACGAATAAGTTCTTTAGCTGTTAGATTTTTGATTTTTTGATTAACAACATCTTTTATAAACGGATTCAATGTATTACCTCCTACTGTAGTAAACAGATATGATTAACTTAAGATTATTTAAAATATGTCAAATTAGGAGAAATGTGCAATAATCATGTTTAATTGCAGTTGAAGACTGGGAATTGATTTTTTGTTTTCACAGCTATCGTTTGTAGGGTGATCAGGATTCTGATCACCCTTTTAATTCAAAACATAAATAGCTGTTGTTTGTAATTCTACTATTAAGGGTACTAGTATATGAGTGTAATAAGTTGCAAGTTGTGTGTAAAACGTTTATTATGCTAATTTGTAGTTATATTATGAAGGAGGAACAAACAATGCGCAATCAAATGATTATAATGATCATTACAATTGTTGTCCTCGTTGGAGCTTCAATTATTTTAGGCAGCGAGTATTCGACTACTCAAAAATCAATTGAAGAATTGAAACTTGAAAAAGTAGAACAGCGAGAACCGCTAGTCAATTTAGAATTGGAAAGAATGGAAGCTTTTTTTGAGCAACTGCCAGATGATTATGATGCAAGTGAATATGACGGATGGGGCGAAGCGCGTCACGTAGCTGATCAGTTGTATGATGATAGCAATAAACTCTTTAAAAGAGAATGGGGGACTTTATTAGCACTTGAATCTCAAAAGAGAAATGTTGACCCCTATATTGTTTATGAACTCTTAAAGGTAGAGACTGGAGGGCAGTTTGACCCGTCGTTAGTCGGTCCTGAAACAAAGTATGGGCATGCTTATGGGTTAGCACAATTTATGAAAAATACTGGTCCTTGGATAGCAGATATGGCAGATCTTCCATATAATGATGAGAAATTATTTGATCCGCACTTTTCCATACAATTATCTGTCGTTTATTTAGAATTTCTGCATAACGAATATGGGGATTGGAACCATGCTTTAACTGCTTACCATCGAGGAATGACTGGCTTAGAAAATTATAAAGATGAAAATGGGCATGCCAAAAGTGAGTATGCCGTGGAAATACAGGAGAATGCTGAAATTACAGAACTTTTGGCTTATGATCAGTAACATATAAATTCTAATAAAAGGGGATGTCTCGTTTGTTCAAACTTTGAGCTAACGAGACATCCTTTTGTTCGAAGATAAGAATTTATAAAATTGGCAGCTACCTTCACACCACACGTATCAAGGGAAACCCACCGCCCCCGAGTAGCACTTAGACGCACTGCGTAGGTGCTACTCGGGGGCGGTGGAAGCTGACGCTGTATTTAATAAAAGACTGCTTTGCCGCTATTCTTATACGCAAGGCGGTTCACTTTTCTATTTAGTAGTATTATTCTTTGCGGCTAGCTGATAGATAATATGTTGGCTTTGGATATTTTTCGTTTCTTCATTGTTGTCTACATAGCAATAGCTGCCATCAGTTTGAAGAGAACGAGCCTTTTTATTGTCTAATAAAGTAGTTTCCAAAACTTCTTTAATTCGTTTTTTAGCTCGACCTTCGTAAACAGGGAAAAGAAGTTCAATGCGTTTTTCCATATTCCTTGTCATCCAATCAGCAGACGAAAGAAATATTTTATCTGCTCCATTCTGATGAAAGTAGAAAACACGACTATGCTCAAGAAAACGATCAACAATACTGATTACTCGAATGTTTTCGCTTACATTTTTAATCCCAGGTTTCAAACAACATATTCCTCGTACAATTAAATCAATTTTCACCCCTGCTTGGCTTGCTTCATAAAGTTTTATAATAATGGGTTTATCGGTTAAGGAATTCATTTTAGCGATGATACGCCCGTCTGAGTTTTTCTCATGTTCGATAATTTCGCGATTAATCATCTCTACAAAAGTATCTCTCATTTCAAAAGGAGCGAGAACTAATTCCCGCCAAGAAGGATTTTCACTGTATCCGCTTAGTACGTTAAAAAAATTGGTAGCATCTTCTCCAAACGATTCCTTTGAAGTTAAAATCCCCATATCCGTATAAAATTTGGCGGTAGTATCGTTGTAGTTACCAGTACCAAGATGAACATATCTTTGAATTTTTTCATTTTTTTTCGTAATAATAAGCGTGATCTTGCTGTGTGTTTTTAATCCTGTCAGGCCATAAATGACGTGGCAACCTGCTTTTTCTAACTTTTTCGCCCATTGAATGTTTTTTTGCTCATCAAATCTTGCTTTTATTTCGACTAAAACGGTGACTTGTTTTCCAAATTTTGCTGCTTTTGCTAACGATTTTATAATTGGGGAATCTCCGCTAACACGATAGAGAGTTTGTTTAATAGCAAGAACTCGGTCGTCTGTAGCCGCTTGAGCAATCATGTCGACAATAGGTTGAAATGATTCATAGGGATGATGGAAAAATAAATCTTTTTTATCTACAACATCAAATATATCGTCATCCATTGATAAACCTGCAGGATACTGAGGGAACAATTTTTTATATACAAGATGTTCAAAGTATGTGGATTCCTGATCGTAAAAATCTAACAAGAACGAAAGATCTATAGAGCCCTCGACTTCATAAACATCATCTTGCTTTAACTCCAGAACTTTTAATAAAAAAAGCAATACTTTCTTTTCCATGTTTCCTTTTTGAATTTCTAATCTTACTGCAGAGCCCCACTTGCGCTTTTTCAATTCCTTCTCAATTTCACCTAATAAATCACTTGCACTCTCTTCTTGAATGGTTAAATCAGCATTTCTTGTAATTCTGAAAGGAGATACGGAATGAACTTTATTACCTTGAAATAGTTCTTTGATAAAATAGCTAATAACCTCTTCAAGCATCACAAACCCTTTATTTTTGTTAGAGGAAGGAATGTTAAGTGTTCGGTCTAAAACAGCTGGGACTTGTACAATTGCTAATCTGGCAGATGTGTCAGAAGAGTTGTCCTCTAATAAAACGGCTAGGTTAAGACTTTTGTTAAGGAGTATCGGAAAAGGACGGTAAGCATCAATAGCCATAGGAGTCAGTACAGGAAAAATATAGTTTTTGAAATGGTTCGATACAAAGTTGTATTGAGTAGCGTTTAAATCTTCTATATTGAAAAACTGTATACCTTCCCCTTTGAGTATTGGTTTCAACGTGTCTTTAAAGAGTTGATCATGTGATTTAACGAGTCGACGGCTTTGTTGACTAATTTTTTGTAATTGCTGATTAGGTGTCATTCCAGAGGTACTATCTAACTTGTTAAATCCTAACTTTAGTTGATCTTTTAGGCCTGCTACCCGTACCATGAAAAACTCATCAAGATTTGTTCCAAAAATTGCGAGGAACTTCAATCTTTCTAATAATGGGTTACGTGTATCAGATGCTTCCTCCAATACTCTTTTGTTGAAATATAACCAGCTTAATTCGCGGTTATTATAGTATAGAGGATCGTCTAAATTCACTGCTTGTCGTTTGGATTTATTTTTCATAGCAGACCTCCTAAATAGGCACAAACGTTAACTGAATTGATTTATTCAATACGCGTTCAAGATGTTTCTTATATTTCGTTGCATTAAATTCTTCAAAGAATGGATCGTCTGTGTGAAAAATATTCAAACCAATGGTTCTTTTATGAACAAATGATACTTTTATTTTTTTAATAACATTTCTATCGGACGCATTCAGGCCGTGAGAAAACTTAAGAATAGCTCCAAGTAATTCATACTTAGATATTTCTTCTTTATTTATCCAATCACTAAAAGGTTTTGCAAATTGTTTTAAGCTAGATTTAGATTGGAAGGAAGAAATAAAGGCCACGGCTAGCCGATCCATGTGAGAAAGACCGTCTATTGCTTGGTTTGTCAATAAATAGAAGGTGTGTTGACTTTTAGCCTCTGGGTGAATAGAACTCCCTATATAAAACACTTTGGCAGACCATTTCATAAGATCTAAATCTTCAGATGTTAGAGAAATGAGCTCGTGATGAAGCAATTCATGGACAAGGAAACTGGAAAGGACAGCAATATTTTTATGCTTCGTTATGTTTAAACTATAGTTTATCGATAATTGATAAAAGTTTTCCTCGGTAACGTTTTGAAAGTGACTAGTATTTAGTGGTTCCAAAAAAAGTTTGTAAAAAATGCCATCTCTTAAGCCTTTATTACTGACCACAAACTCATCTGCTCGCACATGATAAAGAAGTTCTTCTATGGCAGCTATGGCAGGAAGAATGATATCTGCACGATCTTTGGATAAACCATCTACCTTTTCCCTTTTGCTGAGGGGAAGACCAGAAAGTTTGCTCTGAACAGATGTAACATCGACGGTTGACATCTGATATTGATGAAGCCCGGATAAAGGATAAGAAATAATATTTTGATGGACGAGTGCGAGATTTCTCGCACTACCCCCAATACCTATAACAGGAACACTTTTGTCCTGCAGCCAAGGAAGGGAAGAGTAGGATTCTTTTAAAAACGATGTTAATTTTGTCCACTCTTCTTTTGTAGGGGTACTTCCAGCAACAAATTGATTTTTTAATGTAATTGCTCCAAAAGGGAAACTGTGGGAATGCTGAAGAAGCCGATCTTTAAAATACGTTATTTCCGTACTGCCACCACCGATATCAATCGTAATTCCTTCTTCTAGTTGTGTGGAATTTGTAACTGCTAAATACCCGTAATATGCTTCTTCTTCTTCAGAAAGTATTTTTATATCAAAATTGGAGTATTTTCTCATAGCTTTTAAAATTTCTTGTTTATTTTTAGAATTTCTAATTGCCGCAGTTGCTACTCCTTTTACACGGGAAATACTATAATCTGCAAGGACTTCTTCAAATTTATGTAACGTTTTAATAATGATATCAATGCCTTCTTTCGACATGATGCCTTCTTTTGTGATATAACTACTTAATCTTGCGACAACCTTTAAGTTTTGAATCTCTTTATAGCAAGCCTTTTCATTAATATCGTAAACAACAAATCGAATGGAGTTTGAGCCCATATCGATGATTCCAATCTGCTCTGCTTTCATCATTAATGCCTCCTTATAACTATACCTATAGTATATAGGGGAAAGACATAAAATGCGAGAAACTGTTAAGATACGACACATCTCAAATGATTTACAAATTTAGCAGGCTCATGTATACTTTTGTGAGAAGTTAAATCGGAATGATTCTGATCATAAACATTGGAGGATCAATATGAAAAAAGAAAGACACCCATTAGCAATTGATGTAGAAGGGGTTTCATTTGCTTACAATCAAAGAAATGTCTTGGAAGGCATTCACTTAAAAATACCTCAAGGGTCTTTCTTAGGAATAGTTGGACCAAACGGATCAGGTAAATCTACATTAATTAAAAGTATATTAGGACTGTTAAAACCTAACGAGGGAACAGTGAAATTATTTGGAGAAGAGATTAACAAGTTCGACAGTTGGAGTCGAATAGGCTTTGTTTCTCAGAAGGCAAACAGTTTCAACAGTGGTTTTCCAGCAACTGTTTTTGAAGTAGTTTCAATGGGGTTGTTCGGTAAAATAGGCTTATTTCGCTTCATGACAAAGAAGTACAAACAAAAGGTGTATGAAGCAGTGAAGCAAGTCGGCATGGAAGAGTATTTATCTGAGAATATTGGTCAATTATCGGGGGGACAGCAGCAAAGAGTATTTATAGCACGTGCGCTGGTAAGTGATCCTGATTTACTTATTTTAGATGAACCGACAGTTGGTGTGGATGCTAAATCAGTACGGAACTTTTATACGATGCTGAAAAAGCTTAATAATGAAAAAGGGATTACTTTGGTGCTCGTTACTCATGATATAGGTGCAATGTCTGAATATGTCACAGAGGTTGCCTGCTTAAATAAATGTCTTCATTTTCATGGAAACAAAGAAACGTTTGAAAATAAAAAAGAAGAAATGATGTCAGCAATGTATGGTCATGATGTTAATCTTTTAGAACACAATCATGAACATGATCACCATCATCATGACCATGACCACGATGATGTATGGAGAGATAAGCAATGATTGACGTTTTTTTCCAGTACGATTTTTTAATGTACTCTTTGTATACAAGTTTAATGATTGGTTTTTTAGCACCCTTTCTTGGAGTATTTATTGTAGTACGCCGTCTTTCTTTGATGGCGGATGCTTTATCTCATATTACTTTGACTGGGATAGCGTTTAGTTTATTGCTTGGAAGGCATTATCCTTTATTTGCAGCACTTAATCCGGTATATATGGGAATAGCTTTTTCGGTTACAGGTTCTATTTTTATTGAACGTTTAAGAAATGTCTATAAATTCTATAAAGAATTGGCGATTCCTATTATATTGTCAACGGGGATCGGTATAGGTGTTGTGTTTATTTCACTTGCCAATGGCTTTAATAATGACTTATTTAATTACTTGTTTGGAAGTGTTATAGCAATTAACAAACAGGATTTTTATGTTGTCATCATCGTTACAATTATTGTGACAGCATTGTTAATTTTGTTCTATAAGGAGTGGTTCTTTTTAAGCTTCGATGAAGAACAAGCAGTTATTTCCGGGATTCCGAGAAGAACGCTCCATTTTCTGTTTATGATTATGGTAGCGCTGGTTATAGGTATTTCCATGCAAATAGTAGGTATATTACTTGTTTCTGCATTAATGACTTTACCAGTAGCTGCTGCAATGAGGTGGGCAAGAGGCTTTAAACAAATGTTTTTCTATGCCATTTTATTCGGTGAAATTTCAGTATTAACAGGTCTCATTAGTGCCTTTCATCTCGACTTAGCACCGGGAGGGACTATTGTTATGGTTAATGTACTTATCCTGCTTGTTTCTATCACACTGACCAAAAAACGTTAGGCATTATAAAAAAGAAGTAAGGTGAGAAGGTTGGAAATATTAGAGCAATTAACATTTTTAGAACGAGGTGTGATCGCAGGTATTATTATAGGATTTTTAAGTCCATTAATCGGAGCCTTTTTGCTTGTAAGAAGAATGACGATTATTTCAGAAGGGCTCTCTCATATTACCCTCACTGGTATTACAGCGGGGATATTCATGAGTCAGAGTGCTTTTTGGTTAGGACCTGTCAATCCCTTATATACCGGACTCTTATTTTCATTGGCCGGTTCGCTCCTAGTCGAGAAACTTAGGCAGATTTACAAGGATTTTCAAGAGTTGGCTATTCCGATTATTCTTTCAACGGGGATCGGTATGAGTGCAATTTTAATTAGTTTAGTACAGAGTAGTTATACAGAATGGTACAGTTATCTTTTCGGAAGTATTGTTACAGTCACTTTATCCGACTTGTTTTTCATTGTCATCACTGGCATAGTGACTGTTGTTATTTTAGCAGGGTTTTACAAAGAATTATTATCTATTTCTTTTGACCAGGAATTTGCTGTCACATCGGGGATCTCAGTTAAAAAAATAAACTTTTTATTCTCTTTACTCATTGCACTGGTGATTACTATGTCTATAAAAGTTGTAGGGATATTGCTTGTAGGTGCAATGGTTACACTGCCTGTTGCGGCAAGTATTCAGTTTGCAAAAAGCTTTCGCCAAGTAATATTCTTTGGTATTCTATTTGGAGAGATCTCTGTAATAGGTGGAATTGTCACTTCTTATTATTTAAATATAGCTACCGGTGGAATGATCGTTGTTTGCGGAGTTACCATACTTGTAGTATCTATCGTTGTCCAACGAATAATTGTACGTTTGAGGAAAACGGTTTAATTTCTAAGGGGGTCAATAGATGAATGTTGTAGAAGCAAAAGAACTGCTGAAAACAGAAGGTTATAAGCATACAGATAAACGAACAGACATTTTACAATTATTTTCGGATGAAAGCAGGTATTTAGCAGCAAAAGATGTTCTCGAAGCTCTGCAGAATAAGTATAATGGCTTGAGTTTTGACACGATTTATCGCAACTTATCCTTGTTTACCGAACTAGGCATCTTAGAAACCACAGATTTGGATGGTGAAAAGAAGTTTCGATTTTCTTGCTCGACAGATTATCATCATCACCACTTAATTTGTTTAGATTGCGGGAAAACAAAACATATTCATCAATGCCCTATGGATACGTCAATTATATCTGATGAAGGCTTTCAGATAATCGATCATAAATTTGAAGTATACGGCTATTGTGAACAGTGTGGAGAACAAAAAAACGTTTGATAAACCCGCCGTCTTGGCGGGTTTATCTGTGTAGAATATGACTGAGTACCCGTTTTGATATAAGTCAGCTTTTTCAGAAAATCGTGGACACTTTTTGCTTTGCTTCTTTCCAATCAGCAACTCTAAAGACGTTACTTGGTACAGGGAGCTGGTTATATGGGGTGTTCATAAGTATTACTGGTATATGGCACTCTTCAGCAATATTACAAGCATTATCATGTTTGTCCTCAAAAAAGATATCGACATTATGTTTTTTTACTGCATTCAACTTATCGTGTTGGCCTAGTAATTCAATGTGATCATAAGGCACTGTTAAACGGTGAAACCATTCTTCCGTGACGGTCTTGACCTCTTTAGGTCTTGCACTGATAAAATACAATTCATGATACTTTTTCCAATCAAGTAATGTATCTTTAGCATGTTCTGCCATTTCAGCTTGTTTGTAAATGTTTGGTTCATGAACTTTCATCCAATCTAGAAACTGTTGCTTTGTTAAGCCCAGTACACCGCTAAGTTCATACTCGACGATATCATCCAGCGTGAGTTGTTTCTCGAAATGTTTGTTAAGATACGGTAAGAATGTATCTGGATTAGTAATCGTTCCATCAATATCAATACCGAATCGGTATTTTCCCATCATGAACACCTTCTTTTAATAAATGATTTAATTTTAAAGCTGTTGTAGAAAAAAAGCATCTTCGCAAGGCTATTGTCTGCTTTCCTCCTACTGTGTAATCTTTCCTCTTATGCTTTTATTGTCTCATACTCATACTAATTGTACACCTTGCATCTTTGAAAGGAGGGAAAAGTAATGATAAGTTATGATGAATTGGATGATGAAAAGATAGAGGACGATTTAGAAGAAGAATTGTTAGCGCATCATCAAGAGAAGCAAGAAGAAAAAGTTGATCAAGTGGTTCAAGAAGAACAAGGCTTACTAGGGGAAGATGAAACTGAAAATCAAGACTTTTTAGAAGAAGATGAAACGGAAGATCAAGCGTTACAAGAAGACCAAACGATAGAAGAAAGTTACAATGATGAACGTCCGTTAGATCGACCGGAAGAAAGAGAAATAACAGAAGTGTATAGAGAAGAAACAGCAGCAGAGATTGCACCGAATGCAGGGGCTGGTATAGCTGGGTTTAGGGAACCGAGACCAGAAGCAGAAGAGGGTAAAGAAGAAGTGACCAATGAGGAAGATACAAAAGCAGCCGGCAAAGGTGTCGGCGCATTAGGTATAGCTCTTTCCATTGTGTCACTATTTTTTCTGCCAGTTATATTTTCAATCGCAGGTATTATTTTCGGCGCAATCTCAGCTAAAAAGGATCATCCGGGAATAGGGTATACAGCAATTGGTATTGGAGCATTTTCTTTAATCATGAGTTTTTTCTTCGCACCTTTCGTCAGTTAGTGAACAACAAAAAAAAGAGAGAGGGCGACTTTAGAGTCACCCTCTTTCTGCTATTTCCATTTATTCTTGTTCTTGCAGTTTTTCTTTTTCTTTTGCATAATGTGCTTCGGCCAATATATTAATTTCTTTTTTCAATTCATCTACTAGTTCAGCTTCTGGAACCTTTCGGATCGTTTTCCCTTTACGGAATAGAAGACCTTCTCCACGTGCCCCTGCAATACCTATATCTGCTTCTTTAGCTTCACCTGGACCATTTACAGCGCAACCTAAAACGGATACTTTTATCGGTGCCTTGATCGTTTGAAGATATTCCTCGACTTCATTAGCGATACTAATTAAATCAATTTCAATTCTTCCGCATGTAGGGCAAGAAACAAGAGTTGCAGCATTTGTTGCTAATCCGAATGTTTTAAGTAATTCTTTCGCTACTTTTATTTCTTCCACCGGATCTGCACTCAATGAGATACGCATCGTATTTCCTATTCCTTTACCTAACAAAATTCCGAGACCAGCCGAACTTTTAACTGTTCCTGCAAAAAGTGTTCCAGATTCCGTAATTCCTAGGTGAAGCGGATAGTCAAAAGCTTGAGCAGCTTTTTCATATGCTTCTACGGCTAAATTCACGTCGGATGCTTTCATAGAGACGATAATGTCGTGAAAATCTAGTTCTTCCAGTATTTTAATATGATGAAGAGCACTCTCGACCATACCATCAGCTGTTGGATAACCGTACTTCTCTAAAATACGATTTTCTAAAGAACCTGCGTTAACCCCGATTCGAATTGGAATTCCTTTAGCTTTAGCGGCGTTTACTACGGCTTCTACTTTATGCCTTTTGCCGATATTACCAGGATTAATTCTAATTTTATCGGCACCGCCTTCAATAGCCTTCAATGCTAAACGATAGTCGAAATGTATATCCACGACAAGCGGAATATTTATTCTTTTCTTTATTTCAGATATTGCTTCTGCATCTTTCATTTCTGGACAAGCTACACGTACGATTTGACAACCGGCTTCTTCAAGTCGGTTTATCTCTGCTACAGTAGCATCAACATCATGGGTTTTAGACATGGTCATACTTTGCATGATGACCTCATCACTACCTCCGATGGTTAAGGATCCTACTTTTACAGCTCGTGTATCTTTCCTGTGAGTCATTTGGGTCATTATTCATCATCGCCCCTTTTGCGCGTTTAGGTCAATAAAATATGTTCTATCGTATTACATTGTAACAACGCAGGAGAAGCGTGGCAAGAAGTATGATTAATTCGTAACATTATCTTTATACAATGGAAACTTATATTGTTCGTTTGCTATCAATTGATTAGCTGATATTTCAGGATTTAAGGTTTCAAAGTCTTCTAAAACTTCATGGATCGGGATAGCAAAAGGCTGCCCTTCATGAAGTTCTTGCACGATTCCATATACGGTTTGCCCGGGTTCAACAATTATCACTTGATTCGGGATAGCAACAGGAGGTGGTACTACTGATTCTTCTTCGTTAGAAACAGAATCGTTCTCTGGACTGGTTTGCGGAAGGGTAGTAGGAATAGAACCCGTTGTCAGATCAATCCTTACACAGAAACCAATGATAATTATAAGTAATATTGTTATTATTGGACGCATGGTAATCCTCCTTTTGATTTGCCTTTGTTACCTTGAGTGTTTATTCATTTATACAAGAAAATGTTCTTATATTCTAATCTATGAAGCCCTATGTTAACTTATGACGAAATATCGTTGATAATATAGACATGCTAGAATTTTTCGGAAAAACTCAACGGGATGTAACTTTTTGTAACTGTCAAACGTCTTAAAGAGAGTACAAATAAGAATGGAGGAGAAAAGTATTTATAAATGTTAAGACTTTTGTCTCTAGCTACTAGTAAATTAAGCGTTTATATTATTTGTGATATGATTTACAAAAGAAAAGGGGAATGATCGATGGATAAAATATATAGAGTGATGATATCAACATTTGCTATTTGGATACTTTTTGTCTCGGTGAGCTTTGCTGATGCTGCACCAGGAGATGAAATAGTTACATTAGGAGAGGATCTGAATCCTCAACAACGATCCTCTTTACTAGATGAAATGAATGTAGACGAAGAAACAGCCATGATGATCTCAGTTAGTAATGAAGAGGAACACAAATATTTAGGGGAACATATTAGTGCTTCCATTATAGGGAGTAATGCCCTTTCATCTTCTAAGATTACTATGTTAGAAGCAGGAGAAGGCATTGATGTAGAAACGAATCGTATTAATTGGGTTTCTGAAGGAATGTATGCAAATGCTTTAATTACTGCAGGTGTTAAAGATGCTCAAATTTATGTTTCGGCTCCTTTTGATGTCTCTGGTACAGGAGCTTTAACTGGTCTTATTAAAGCTTATGAAGCATCAATAGACGAGGTTATACCGGAGGAACAAAAAGAAGTAGCAAATGAAGAGTTAGTTAAAACTGCCGAATTAGGCGAAGAATATGGTGTTGAAGACGCAACAGAACTAATGGCCAGAATAAAGGAAGCATTAGCGGAAGAAAATATTGAAACGGAAGAAGATTTAAGAGCTCTTATTCAGCGATTAGCGGATGAGCTGGGAATGACACTAACTGAAGAAGAACTTAATGGCCTTGTCTCTTTGTTTGATCGAATGAAAGATTTAAATATAGACTGGGACCAAGTTCAGGACCAGATTAGCCATATTCGTGAAAATATTGGAGATTTTTTAAGCAGTGAAGAAGGGCAAGGTTTCATTGACTCTATTTTAGAGTTTTTCAGCAGTTTAATTGATATTATTAGAGGTTGGTTTAGCTCTGAAGCTTTCTATATTCCAGAAACAAAGAAAACAGCTTAGTTAATCAAAGGCACTTCAAAAGTTTATACTTTGAAGTGCCCTTTTTAACACTGAAATCTATAGTATTACTGGGGTTTTAGAGTTTATTTTTTCGTCGAACAGAGAGGCCCAAATCCGCTCTAGGGGCTATCTTCCCCGGATAATGCTTCAGGCTTCTGTTTATTTTTTAGTTCTTTTACTTTGAAACTAATGAAACTTTTTAGTTTTAGATTCGTATTTACACATATAAGGAAAACATTTGATACAATATAGACATTAGGATTTAGATTGAGAGGAGGAAACCATATGGAATTTTTAGACCAAGCTTCCATCGGGTTCTTAGTTATTTTCCTAGCGACGTTGCTAATATTCGGCGAAATAATGGTGAGGACAAAAGGATTATTCGGGTTGTTAGGTATTGCAATTATGACAATGTATTTCTCCTACCACCTAACCTCAATAGATGAGGGATTTTGGGTTGTCATACTTTACCTGATAGGATTATGTCTTGTTATTTTTGATGGTAAGGTGACCGGAGATGGTACGATAGCTTTTATAGGAATACTTCTAATGGTATTAGGATTGGCTCTCCCGGCACCGGATTTGGTATATGGTGTTTTGGTTGGATTGGCATTGATTATAGCAGCACCTAGTTCATATTTATTTACTAAGATGTTCCGACCAAGAAAAATGTGGGAAAAGATGACGTTAAAAGACAAATTATCTAGTGAAAATGGATACAATTCAATGAACGAGGATTATTATGAGTTAATTGGAAAAATGGGAGTAACCAAAACGCCTTTTCGACCAACAGGGACTGTGGAGATTGACGGTAAGTTATTCAGCGCCACTTCGGATAATCTTTGGATTAATGAAGAGGTAAGTGTGAAGATAATTTCTGTTGATGGGACGAGAATTTTAATAGCGCCAGAGAATAAGTAAAGTAACTAGGAAATCAGCACAGAAAATTTCTTATTAAATGCCAATACTATTGAAACGCTTGGATAAATTATATCCAAGCGTTTTAATTTACTTGGTTTTCGTAATTTGGATATCAATTTATAGTAAATTCTAAAGAAATTCACATAAGCAAATCTTTGAAAGAGTAACTTATAATTAGATTCTTTCTCAGTAATATGAAAAAAAGTGAGTAAAAAGATGTGTTTTGAAGCACATGACAAATTCCCCTAAAATTTTCTAATTATATAGTCTATACTTTAGATACTCTTCGCTATATATTACAAAATATAGGGTGTGATTAGTTGTGGTTTTGCAAATTTAAATGAATAAATACATATTCTAGTAAATGGCAAATCTATTGAAAAATAGAGACGCAAAGTTTCGGGTCTAAGGGGTATTGGCATTTCCTATGATTGCTGAACTGTCTAGTCGGTTAAAAAGTCCCGTTAGGAGGAGTTAACTATTAGGATGGAAAAACAATACCGGTATCAGCTAGATGAAGAATGGACAGATCTAATACTACAAGCAAAAAATTTAGGTTTGAAAACAGAAGAGGTAAGGGAGTTTTTATTAATAACGATAACCAAAAATAGTGAATTGCGTCAGGACAAAATTTAAGTTCTGCATAATATCTGTTTTATTGTATAGAATAAGTCCGTAGCACCTTTGGAAATACCTGGTGCTACAGAAATTTGATGGGTTTAAGGTTATAATCATGTGTTTTTTATGATTGTTGCTGTTGTTTTGGTAAATCTTCCACAATTCTCTCGTGATGCAATAAAGGACTAAGAGGTAAATCTAACGTTAAGAATATACGCTTTACTACATCAATTGAAGGGTTTTTCTTCATATTACGTTCTAAATAGCTTAAATAAGATTTAGATACTCCAGTCTTTCTAGATAATTCTGATAACGTATACCCTTTTTCTTTACGGCGTCGCTTGATCATTTCACTAATCACTTTCATTCCTCCTTGAATGTATATTGCACTTAGTTCATTATAACGCACAAACCTAAATATAGGAAAAATGAAAAAGGAAGTAAATGTGAGATGGACTATATAAAAGACGATAACTGTTCGTTATATAGTAATTATAACGAATTATGAGATTTTATATTTTATTTTACATTCTGTATAATGTACATTATATAACTTTATAAATAACGTCATTTTAGTAATTTACTTAAGGGCAAAATAAAAAGCTCCGCGAAGGACTTTCATTATTTTTTATTTATTTTCCATTTGTTAAATTCAAGAAACTCTTTAAACTCGTCTTTTGACACACCTGAATCCATCGCTTCTCTAACTAAAGCTTGCCATTCATTATCAAGATTACTGGTATGTATATTGTCTAAATCTGATTCATCTTTCAATAACACATTCATATCAATATGTAAGACGGTAGCTATTTTTTCTAGAAACTGAATAGATGGATTTGTTTGTATATTTCTTTCTAATGCACTTAAATATGACTTTGCAACACTTGCTCTATCAGCTAATTCAGTCATAGATAATCCGGCTTCTTTCCGGTATTTTTTAACACGCTCTCCTATCATTTGAGGCCCCCTTAAAAGTCTTAAACACCAGCTAGCCTTGGTGTTGGTTTATATCAAGAACTTTACTGTTCGTTATATAATATTAATATATCACATTTTTTAATGAAAAACCTCTAAATTACATTAATTAAGAATTAATATTATAGGAAGATTTATTACGGGAGTCTATTATACTTTTTAGACATCCTTAAAAGCATGAACAAATCTAGTTCAGTTCGTGCGAATGGGTTTATTGTAGAATGATATTAAAAATTTGAGCGAGCCCTTTAGAGGATTCGCTCAAATTTTGTTTTTAGTGGCTTTAATTTAGCTGAGAACTAAATTTGTGGTTGTTGTGGATCTGAAGGTTTATCACTTATTGGTTTTTGTTTTGGTTTAGGTATATTTCTTAAAACTAGGTTAATCATAACGATAGCGATGACCCAGTATATAGCAAAAGAAAAAGGAATATTTAAACCAATAGCATCAAAGACCGCGAAAATTATAGTTGGTAACGTTACCGCATAAGCGGAGAGTACCCAGCCTTGTTTAAAGTTTAGCTGATTAGCAGTTTTTCGTTTCAATAGAAGGGTAATAACAGACAAAGTAAAGATACCGATAAATTTCAATGCTGTTGTAAATAAATACAGTCCTACAATCATGACACCGATTATTAACGGTAAGAGTCCTCCGAAAGTTTCTATGTGTTCTGATAGTTCTGCTTTTGATATGTCTGTACCTAGGTCCTGATAACTTACAGGTTGGGGATTCCCTTCAATAACCAATACAGCTTCCCGATCTAATAGAGCAAAAGCAGTTTGATACTCATTTAAATCTAATGGTGTGAGCTCTCCTGTCGGATCAAAAATGATCACCGTATTATCGTTTTCTGTAATAATTGGTTCCTCTACATCAGACTTAAGAATTCCATTCTCAACGGAGAAATCAGGAATAGACTCTTCCACATTTGTACTTACGTACGTATAAAGATTGTTAACATTGGCACCTAATTGAATGGAAAAAGGGATAGATGTGATTAACATGAGGAAAAATACATAAAGAATTGTTTTGCCAATTTTTTGCATGCGAAATTTTGCAATAGTTTCTGGAGAATGTAAACTGCTAATAAATTGTTTAAATATATTCATTTGTTCACTCCTTGGGTTATTTATGTAAATTATTTGGTTAATGACTCTTATTCTAAAGGAACATAACATAATGGACAAGTAAACTTTCCTTGTGTTTTTTTGAATCAATTTATAAACTTAATATAATCTTTACAATCCATTAATATTTTATTAATAATTAGAGTTTACGATAGTAAAGGTTAGCGAAACAGATCGAATTAAATCGAAACTTGGTAGATCAAGGGGATGACGTATTGGAACTAAGAGATTTGTTGTTTATGTTTTTCGGTGGATTGGGTATTTTTCTATTTGGAATCAAATACATGGGAGATGGACTGCAAAAGGTTGCGGGTGACAAACTCAGAGATGTATTAGACAAGTTTACCAGTAATCCTGTAATGGGTGTTATTGCGGGGATTGTAGTAACAATACTTTTACAAACCAGTACAGGAACCACAGTTCTTGCGATTGGACTTGTAAATGCTGGTTTTATGACTCTTCGCCAGTCAATTGGTGTAATAATGGGTGCAAATATCGGAACAACTGTTACAGCATTTATAATCGGACTTAAAGTTTCCGATTATGCACTACCCGTAATTGCAGTAGGAACTTTTCTGATTTTTTTCCTGAAAAATAAAAAAGCAAATAATTACGGGCAAGTATTTTTCGGATTTGGCGCATTGTTCTATGGATTAGAATTAATGGGCGATGGTATGAAACCGTTAAGAGAGATGGAAGCTTTCACGGATTTAACGGTTAGTATGAGTCAAAATCCATTATTAGGTGTGTTAATAGGAACCATTTTCACAGTAGCTGTTCAAAGTTCATCAGCGGCGATCGGTTTATTACAGCAACTTTTTGCTCAAGGTGCTATGGACTTGAGTGCTGCATTGCCAGTCTTGTTTGGTGACAATATAGGTACAACAATTACAGCAGTACTTGCTGCGATTGGGGCATCCATTGCAGCGAAACGAGCAGCACTAACTCATGTTATTTTCAATGTTATTGGAACGATTTTAGTTTTAATTATTATACGTCCATATATTGCAATGATTTCTTTTTTACAAGATTCTTTAGTATTGAATCCAGAAATGACCATTGCTGTGGCTCACGGTATTTTTAACTTTTCTAACGTATTAATCCAACTACCATTTATTGGAGTATTGGCTCTTATAGTTACAAAACTTATACCAGGAGATGAAACAGTGATTGAGTACAAAGCGCAGCATCTCGATCCTGTGTTGATTTCGCAATCATCATCTATTGCTCTTGGTCAAGCGAAGAAAGAAACGTTGAGAATGGCGGAGTTATCTAGGCAAGGCTTAACCGAAGCTTCTCAATTTGTTGAAACAAAAATTAAGCGCCACGCAGAGCTTTCTTATCAATTTGAAGATGCAATTAATAACTTGGATCGGAAAATTACGGATTATTTAGTTAAAATTTCAACAAACTCTTTAACAGCTAATGATTCTCGTTTACACTCTATGCTTATGGATACGGTCCGTGATATAGAAAGAGTCGGGGACCATATGGAGAATATTGTTGAATTAGCTGAGTTCCAAGTTGCAAATAAAGTGAAAATGTCAGAATTAGCAAAAGAAGATTTACGTGAAATGTTCAGTTTGACGATTGATACGTTAGATGAGGCAATAAAAGCATTAGAAAATGAAGATGTTGATGCTGCCAGATCTGTTATATTAAAAGAGGAACAAATTGACAAAATGGAAAGACAGCTTCGCAAAAAACATATTTTGCGGTTAAATGATGGTAGTTGTCAAGGTTCTGCAGGAATCGTGTTTGTAGATATGATTAGTAATTTAGAGCGGGTAGGCGATCATTCAGTGAATATTGCTGAAGCTATTTTGGAAGAAGAATAAAGTTAATTATGGGGATTGTTAGCAGCGGGAAGGGGTCATTTCTTCCTGCTGTCTTCAACTTTTGTGAGAAAGATTTAAAAAAGTGTTGACTTGTATTTGATTCCCGTGCTAAGATAATCATTGTCTTTAAAAGAGCGATGGACAGCAAGGCGGTGTAGCTCAGCTGGCTAGAGCGTACGGTTCATACCCGTGAGGTCGGGGGTTCGATCCCCTCCGCCGCTACCATGATTTTATAGACTTATCCAGTTTGGACCCTTAGCTCAGTTGGTTAGAGCAGACGGCTCATAACCGTCCGGTCGTAGGTTCGAGTCCTACAGGGTCCACCATATTTTTCTAGGAGGAATACCCAAGTTTGGCTGAAGGGATCGGTCTTGAAAACCGACAGGGGAGTCAAATCCCGCGGGGGTTCGAATCCCTCTTCCTCCTCCATATTGACTTTAACAGCTCACTAGCTATTGCTAGTGAGCTTTTTAATTGTCTTCTTTCTTTTCCTCCTTCATAATGAAGAAAGTAAGGGAGTGAATGTAATGGAAGTTTTTATAACTAATGAAGCGATAAATGTAATTAACGAAACAGCATCTCTTCAAGAAGATCAAGTGTTGTTTATTCAGTATGAAACAGATGGATGTGGCTGTGTCGTAAGTGGAGTCAGTCAATTAGTTGAATTAAAGGAACAAGACATTACAGATAGAGAATTACTCATAGAAACTACACCATTACCTTTTCGCGTTGCTATTGAAAAGCGTGTCGAATGGATATATGATGAAAAACTAATTATTGATTTTTCTAAGAACGCAAATATGCTTCAATTGAAGAGTCCTAACCAAATGATAAATCCCCGGATGTCATTCATGTCATGGAGCAAGTCAACTCAAAATGTATAGAGTGGTATGTTGAGTGCTAGTTAAAATTATTTTCTGTTTTATCCTTGTAAAATTCTCGTGGAGTCTTCTAAAACACAATCTTTTTTACGGTAGTTAAATTTAAAGACTAAGTAGATTTATCTGAAAACAAAGGTTTATTATTTGTAAGCTGAGGGAATATTTGATAATGTGAAATAAGATAAGAAGTCCTCTTCTAATAAAAATTAGAAAAGGCCTTATCATTGTGGGGGATTTTTTATTTTTCAATAAAATTTATACCTGCAATACTAAATATAAGGAGGAGATATGAATGGGATTTACTTTACCAGAACTACCATACGCACATGACGCACTAACACCACACATCGATGAAGAAACGATGAAAATTCACCATAGCAAGCACCACAACACGTATGTAACAAAGCTTAATGGTGCACTTGAAGGTCACAGTGATCTTGAAGGAAAAAGCCTAGAAGACTTACTTACTAATCTTGATGCTTTACCTGAAAGTATTCGAGGTGCTGTTCGAAACAATGGTGGCGGACACTTTAATCACACACTTTTTTGGGAAATCATGTCTCCAAATGGCGGCGGCGCACCTTCAGGTGAATTAGCGGACGCTATTACAGAAACTTTTGGCAGCTTTGATAAGTTCAAAGAAGAATTCAAAAATGCAGCTTTAACTCGTTTTGGTTCAGGTTGGGCTTGGCTTGCAGTTAATAATGGCAAGCTTGAAGTAACAAGCACACCAAACCAAGATACACCTATTATGGAAGGCAAGACTGGAATCTTAGGTGTAGACGTTTGGGAGCATGCTTATTACTTAAAGTATCAAAACCTGCGTCCTAATTATGTTGATGCATTCTTCAACGTAATTAATTGGGATGAAGTAGCTAAGCGCTATTCTGCAGCTAAATAATAAAGTTTAATTAGAGTGTTTCGAAAGCTTATGCTTTCGGAACACTTTTTTGAATTCTACATACAGAATCAAGAATATCCTTTTACCTTCGTGACAAACTAAGTGATGTTGGTGAAAGGAGTGTTGGTAGTGTGAAAAAATGGACTCAAAAATTAATTGGTGATATAGAAGTAAATAAAGACATTACATTACTTTTGGTTATTGGAGGGCTTTATGCTTTAAGTATCGCTTTATCAAATACTTTTGTGAATGTGTTCTTGTGGAAACAATCAGAGGATCTTATTAAACTTTCTATTTATAATTTATCAGCAGTTATTATGCAGCCCATAACATTTATACTAGCTGGCAGATGGGCAAAGAAAATAGACCGGATTATCGTATTGCGATTAGGTGTTATATCACTATCCTGTTTTTATTTGACGGTACTTATTTTAAGTGATCAGGCGGGAAAATACTTAATCCTCTTAGGTGCACTCTTAGGTATTGGCTATGGGTTTTACTGGCTTTCTTTTCACGTACTTACTTTTGAGATTACGGAACCTGAAACAAGAGACTTTTTCAACGGATTTCTTGGCTTGCTTACTTCTTTTGCAGGAATGATAGGCCCGATATTTGCTGGTTTTGTTATTACATATATGGAAGACCTAATCGGTTATCAAGTGATATTCTCAGGATCCCTTTTTCTCTTCTCAGTAGCCGTATTTTTAAGTTTTTTTTTAGGGAGAAGGTCAGCAAAAGGAGAATATCGACTCGCTGAAGGTTTTTCGTATCGAAAAGAATATCGTCATTGGAAAAATATCCTGCATGCGAACTTTTTTCAAGGTTTAAGGGAAGGGAGTTTTATTTTTGTTGTCATTGTCTGGTTGTACATTGCAACGGGAAGTGAACTAGCTATTGGCACATATGGTTTAATAACTTCATTTTTGTCCTTTATTTGTTATTTTATTGTAGGAAGATTTTTGCCGAAAACCAAACGTAAATATGCGGTCCTTATTGGAGGAACTATTTTATACTTTGCAGTTTTTATCATCGCATTTGGTGCAGATTTTACACATTTAATTATTTACGGGGTATTTGCATCCATTGCATATCCATTATTACTAGTTCCTTATCTTTCCTTAACATATGATGTCATAGGAAGCAGCCGTGATGCTGCGACAATGAGAGTAGAATATATTGTAGTTCGTGAATTATTTTTAAATTTCGGAAGAATTGCCTCTATTCTCATACTGATTGTCGCCATATTAAGTTTAGGTGAAGAAAAGGGGGTACCGATAGCTTTGCTCTTTCTTGGGCTAGGACATTTCGTTATCTTTTGGTTTATCAAGGATATTTCTTTACCAGAGTCAAACAAGAAAGAGAGCTATAGCGCGCTTAAGAAAAGATAAATACAGGACAATCGCTTCATATTGAAAAGTGAGTATCGTGTGATATAATAATCTTAAATAAAGATGCCTGCTTTGTTGGTGAACTTCAAGTATAATTCGAGCCGAACATTTATTCACTTTGGGAGCTTTATATTAAAATGTTAACAGCATGCCTTATTGAAAATGAAAGGAAGCTGAAGATATTTTTGCAAGCACCCACCTGTCATTGGCGGGTTCGTGAAACCTGGAAGATAACCGCATATGCGGGCAACGTCGTCTTATAGACACCTTATGAAATAGGGTGTCTATTCTAAATGTTTTCTTAATATTCATACTTTTTATTTCAGAAGGACAGAAAGGGTTTCCGCTATGAGTGAAAAAAAATTAACAAAACCACATTTATCAATTCGACTCAATTTGTTGTTCTTTGTTGTATTCATGCTTTTCTCTGCATTGATATTAAGACTGGGTGTTGTACAAATTGTGCAGGGGGAATCTTACCAAGAACAGCTCGAAAGTACGGTTAATGTAAGTCAACCTGTCGAAGCCCCTCGTGGATTAATATATGACCGGTATGGAAATCTCTTAGTTGATAATGAATTACAATTTACTGTGACATACACAAACAGAAATACTTCACAAACTGAAATGATAGAGACAGCAACGAAACTCAGTGAATTTATCTCTATGAGTGATGAAGTAGAAGAGTTAGGAGATAAGTTTGAACGGGACCGGAAAGAATTTTGGTCAATTTTAAACGAAGAGGAATACTTGGGAAAACTTTCGATAAAAGAAGCTGAAGAAATGGATCTTTCTGATTCAGAAGCACATTTACAGCGACTAGATAATATTACGGAAGAAGAACTTTCTCAGCTGACAGACAATGATTTGGAAGTTTTTCTAATTTGGCGTGAGTTTAATTCAGGGTATAATAATTTGCCTCATAAAGTTGATCGTGGAATCGGATATGAAGAAAGTGCTAAAATAATGGAACATATGGACCAGTTGCCAGGAGTAGACATTATTCGTGATTCAGCGAGAAAGTACATGTATGGAAATGAATTACGAGGAATTATAGGTAGTGTAGGTTCGATACCGAGAGATGAAATTGATATATTTCTATCCCAAGGGTATGAACGAAACGAAGAAGTCGGAAGAAGTTATTTAGAAGCGCAGTATGAGTCTGTTCTCAAAGGGAGAAAAGGGGAACTTGAAAACTCAATTGATCAGGATGGTAATATCCTCAGTAATCCGGAAGAGAGCCTTGGAAGTAGAGGGAATGATCTTGTCCTGACGCTTGATCTGGAACTGCATCAACGTGTTCAAGATGTTATTGAAGATGAAATTAACAGCAGTGCCAGTAACTTTATTGATGATGAAGAGGCATATGTCGTCATGATGGACCCGAATACAGGAGATGTGCTCTCTATGACAGGTCTAAACAATGACATTGGAACTTTTACCTCAGCTTATGTTGTCGGCTCGTCTATAAAAGGTGCAACAGTTTTTGCAGGTCTAGATTCGGGAGTTATGCAACCGGGAGTAGGGATTTATGATCGCCCGCTTCAATTACCGGGGTCACAGGATATTAGTTCTGTGAGTACATTAGGTTACGTAGATGAACGCACAGCCTTAGAACGTTCATCAAACATATATATGACTTATGTAGCTATGAGGCTCGTAGATTACACGCCAGGTGTCTCAGGAACAAACTGGGGCAGTTATTATCATGGTTTTGATACCCTTCGATCATATTACCAGCAATTTGGTCTGGGGGTTGAAACAGGTATTGATCTGCCAAATGAATTTAAAGGAATTAATGGTGGATATGATCTCCCAAGTCAGTTATTGTTCTTGTCATTTGGACAGTTCGACACGTATACCACTATGCAGCTAGCACAATATGTGTCGACAATTGCGAATGATGGAGTTAGAATTGCACCAAGAGTAGTCAAAGAAATTCGTGAGCCTAACTCGGATTTAAATGAGATGGGAGCTCTTTCGCAGCAAATTAAACCAAATATTCTAAACTATCTCGATTCTAATCCAACCTATTTAGATAGAATACAAGAAGGTTTTAATCGTGTTGTGAATGGTCCTAAAGGGACAGCAAGATCCTATTTTGGTGACGTAGGGGAGACTGTTGCAGGTAAGACAGGAACAGCACAGGTGTTTGTTGAAGGGATAGAGGCAAATAACCAAACGTTTGTTGGATATGCGCCATATGATAATCCGGAAGTTGCTATCTCAGTGGTCGTACCTGGTACGGCTAATATTGATACCAGTGGTGTAGCCAATCGTATTGCAGAAGGTGCGTTAGGAGCTTATTTTGAGCTTCAAGAGTATCGTGAAGGACCTAATGCTCCTGATAACGCGGAAGAGGTTGATGAGATTGACAATGACCTTAGTAATTGATAACAATGAAGACTAACTTATAAAGGGAACAGGCGTATGACAAGGGGGAATTATCCTTGATCATACGCCTGTTTTTATTTAGAACAATTTCGTGAAATTCGAATTAAAACATCGATTTATAAGAAACAGTCTAATTTATGAGGAAGTAATTTTTTCGACAATTTCATTAATACTCATTTGACTATCAAGGGTAAATTCACCTATTTGAAGACGTTGTTCTAACTGCCTGTCAAATATCGCGTTAGAAAATTCCTCAGCATCGTCAATAATATTAAGAGATACTAGTTGTTCGCTTATTTCTTGCGTTGTCATTCCAGAGCTGATCGAAAGTACACTATTATAAATGACTTCTGAGTCAGAAGCTTCAGTACTTGTTTCGTCCGGGGTAGTTTCTTCTTCATTAACCTGAGATTGCTCGAGTTCTTCTAGTTGACTTGTCAGTGAGGTAATTTCTTCGGTTAGGTCGTCTTGTTGCTCAGTGAGCAACTCATATTCTTCAGTTGGTATTGTTGAAAAACCTTCTTCTGCCAAAAAAGATGATGCCTCTTCAGTTGTAATATCATTTGCATTTACACGTGTTTTTGAATTTTGTTCACTTTCACTTGATGTAGGTTGAAGATAATTTATTCCGGCTAAAATAACACCAGCAAAGAATAACCCAGCTGCTGCTCCGCGTATGTTTTCTTTAGAAGCCATATTCTTTTCCACTTCCTATCCTATGTATTAATTCTCCAATAGATCCTTGATGTCCTCCGCGTTGTATTCACTCATTGAAGCAATCTCCTCAATCGAGTATCCTTCCTCATACATAGCCAACACATCATCTCTGCTAATTACCTTCATGTTTTCTTTCAAACTGTTATTAGGTGAGCTACTGCCATCTTCAAGCATATATTCCTCTTCTAGAACTTTTACTTTCTTTTTTAATTGATAAATTTCTTGCATAAATTGAATCGAAATATTTTCTTGCTGTTTTTCCACTACTTTATAGCGATCTTTAGTAAAAAAAGACAAGATAAATAAGAGAGCGGACACACCTAATAATGCAATAATAACTAATTCCATAATTTTTCCTCCTAGTGAATAGAATGCTACTATTATTTTATATCATAAATTACGATTTGTTCCTAGGTTCTTTATATTTATTCTTTAGTGATACTGCAGAAATAGTGACAAAAAATAACAAAAATACCTTCTTGTTGAAATGAATTATTCTAGGTACGATAGAAGGAGAAGAAAGACAATGAACAAGGAGATGAACAGAATGGAAATAACAACATCAGGTCTCGCCCCTTTTTATAACGAATACGTACTTACAATAAATCAAGGCATAAAACAATCTATTATTCCCCAACAAGGGTTAAAATTTTTAGAGAATGAAGAAAATGGAATAAGAATGAAGTGGTTTCATTTACCAATATCCTCGGGAGAAAGTCAGTTGCATAAGTTGGTTATTTATAATGATAAAAGCGATATTTGTCATGCAAAGTTAATGATTCAATACCATATGAAATCTTCCGTTTCAGTCCCGTTTGTTTATTATTCTCCTCATAATGAGTCGATAATGGTATGTGACGATCAAGAATATTATTTGGTTAGTGGAATTGGTCCAAATGGAGGGTCCTCACAATATCAAACGAATGAAATTGACATGGAGGCATATCTAGAAGATAAATCTCGAAGTACGATTTATGCACCGATATCCCAGCATAGTTATGGTTGGGGGATGGTTTATGATATTACAATCGAGCCTCATAAAAATGTCTCTCTTTACGACTGGACAGTGAAGAGAGAAAAGCTTTATGATCTAGAATCTGCTCACGAGGAATTCAAGCAATTACTAGGGGACAAGGTTAAGTAGTCACAAAAAATAGTTTTTCTAATGGTTGAAGCCACCACCATTCTATGACTTGTTAAAAAAGAATATTCCGTTATTTACATTTTCTAATAGTTAAGGCTTTAATTTCTATGGAGGTTTTTAGGTAAGTATGAGCTGACAGCTCTCTTTAAGACACACGTACTGTATAGGTGCTGCTCGGGGGCGGCGAAAGCTCTGTCGGTTCAGGTGGCATTGTTTTTCCTTAGAAAGTTCAAGAATTGTCCGACTAACAAGTTTAAGTAATAAAGCCAATATTTTCGAACTAATATTTTAAGTACACAAAAAATAATTTATTAGCTTGAATCTGTTGCGAAAATCTGCTATTATTTTAAGGTGTGAGTAACAATAGAGTTTGGAGGGGAAATATATGCGCGTACAAGTAACTTTAGCTTGCACTGAGACAGGCGACCGTAATTATATTACGACAAAAAATAAACGTACAAACCCGGACCGTATGGAATTCAAAAAATACAGCCCTAGATTGCAGCGTCACACGATTCACCGTGAAACAAAGTAATAAGTATTGGAAGAGCGACTTATAAACCTCCCACAAGAGGTTTTATAGTCGCTCTTTTACTTTCTATATGATGAAGAGAAGCTT
This sequence comes from Salipaludibacillus neizhouensis, assembly GCF_002886185.1. GTDB lineage: Bacteria > Bacillota > Bacilli > Bacillales > Salisediminibacteriaceae > Salipaludibacillus > Salipaludibacillus neizhouensis. Next base: position 2,476,385 of record NZ_KZ614146.1, on the reverse strand, counting down.
AGATAACGTCATATAATTATCCATAGAATGGCTTGCAAAAGAGGCAGACTTAAAGGCTACTAACCTTAGGTAATTATGTATTCAGGATTCAAAAGACCTAGTAGATCCTTTGAGTTATAGGTTAAAAAGATAAACCAATACTTTCCTAGAAGTGATTAGTTACTAAAAGGTGTTTCGAGTCAAAGTCAGTTATTTTATATATTAAAGTCCTCCCCTAATAATGCCTAAAGAATTAAAAAATCTGTTTATCAACAAGATTTTTTAATTAGTTTCGATTACTGATTTCTTTTTCTAACATAAATAAAAGATCTTTCAGATTACGTTTTCCACTTCCATCATTTTTCGCTAAATACGTCTTGATGCTATTTAACAGGCAATCAAGTTCATACTTAGAAAAACTTGCTAATTCTAAATCCTTAAGGCCCATAGTTTTCACCTCCCTCCATACAAGGGGAGGACAATTTAAATAATACACTTAAATAAAGGTGAAAATGTCGCATTATAAAACAAAATGACATCTAAAGGTGAAACCATCTTGCTGTTTGATAAATGTCTCAAAAAGAAACCAGTGGTATTCTCCAGCTACAAATTAAACTTATTTCTTTCATTTTTTACTTTTTAAATAAAAAATGAGATGATGAAAATGACTATTTAACTAGGGAGCGGATCCTATTATGAAAGAAAACTTAAGAGAGAATACGAAAAAGGAACTTTCATTACATAGTCCAGAAATACGGACAAAAGAATTGACCGAAATATATAGACAATTGTATCAATTGGTGGATTGGAAAAGCAGTGAAATTATTGCTGTCACAATAGCAGTAGGTATCGAATTAGACACAATGCCACTCATTAAGCAAGCTTGGAAACAAGGAAAAAAAATAGCTGTTCCACGTTGCTCCCCTAAAGACAAAAAATTAGACTTTTATTATTTAGAGAATGTAAATCAGCTTGAAACTAGCTTTTATGGTTTAAAAGAACCTGATCCACATAAATGTGAGTATGTAGACATGAAAGATATTGATCTAATGATTGTTCCCGGAATTGTATTCGATGATAGGGGCTACCGCATTGGTCATGGTGGTGGATATTATGACCGAATGTTAGCAGATTACTTATTCCATACAGTATCCATTTGTTTTGACTTCCAAATTAAAGGGAAACTTCCAGTTGAAAGTCATGATATTCCGGTTAATAAAATTGTTACACCATCAAAAGTGATCTCAAACGTCAACGATACTTATTTATAGCATCCGAGGTTGAATTTTATAAAAGTACTCAGCCGCCTAGAGGGATTTTAAATACACATGTTTTAATACATAGCCAAACTACGAAGGAAGTGACTTGTATTGCCACCTTCTCAAACTATCCAATTTTTTTTTATTACCGGTGTATGTCTACTTGCTATTATTTCCTATAAAAAGAAATCGTTAAATCGGAGCGGAGCTTTTGCAAGTGTTTTGATTGGGGCAATTATTTCGTTGGGGCTTTCCTTGTATGGATTAGTATTGTTAGCTAGCTTTTTTCTAACTTCGACAATCTTAGGTAAAAAAATTGAAGGACGACAAAATACGGGAAGAAATTCAATACCCTTTGAGGAAAAGGGGGAGACTCGAGATGCTTCTCAAGTATTTGCAAACGGTGGTGTGTCAGCAATTCTAGCTCTTTTGTTTTTAATCACAAAAGAAACGTTTCTTATCACGGCCTTTATTGGTTCATTAGCAGCCGCAACAAGTGATACATGGGCCTCCACTATCGGTAAAACGAGTAAACAAACTCCGAGGGTGATTTTTACTAATAGGAAAGTCTTAGTTGGACAATCGGGAGGAACAACTGCTTTAGGAAACATCGCTGGAATACTGGGAAGTACGGTTATTGTTATCATCGCCTTTAGCATGCAGGGAATGATTGTTGACTTTTTCTTTCCATGGTGGATAGCTCTATTCCTTATTTTTGCAGGTTATTTAGGTCAGGTAATTGACGCAATGGCTGGTTCAAAGTTCCAAGGGCTGTATAAATGCAGAACGTGTGGAGAACTAACAGAAAGAAGGAGACACTGCGATCAAGCCACCATTTTAGTAAAAGGTTATTCATGGATAACAAATGATCGTGTGAATGATTTATGTACACTGTCAGGTGCGGTTATTGGTGGAATAATTGGGTACATTTATTTTTTATAAAGATTAATGAATCGAGGAGGTCGTCGTATGGAAGCTTCTTGGGAAAGGTATTCTAGGCAAATCCTATTTAAGCCTATCGGTGAAGAAGGTCAAAGAAAACTGGGCGATTCCAAAGTCCTTATAGTTGGGATGGGAGCTTTAGGAACAGTTGTTGCAAATCATCTTGCACGTTCAGGGATCGGCCACCTTATTTTTTGTGATCGGGATTATGTGGAGCTTAGTAATCTCCAACGTCAAATGTTGTTTGATGAGGAAGATGTTGCAAACTATTTACCAAAAGCTGTAGCCGCAGAAAAGAAACTTAAAAAGCTAAATAGTTCTATAAAGATAGAAGGATATGTGTCCGATGTTTCTACTGAAAATATCGAGGATTATACGCAAGATGTTGATGTCATCATCGATGGCACCGATAACTTTCAAACAAGATACCTGATGAACGACGTTGCGTATAAGAAAGGAATACCGTTCATATATGGCGGAGCAGTAAGTTCACGGGGGATGGGTGCTGTTTTTATTCCTGGTAAAACAGCCTGTTTACGATGCATGTTCCCCACGAATGACACGGCAGGGCAAACTTGTGATACGATTGGCGTTCTTTCTCCGGTAGTCGATATCGTTGCAAGCCTTCAGGCGTTGGCTTGCTTAAAATTACTATCTGGAAACGATGATCAAGTTGCTCAAGTATTGACGACGTTTGATATATGGAAAAATAACGAATTCACGATGAAAATGGGCAAGGCTAAAGTTAAATGTCCAACTTGCCAGTTAAAGACATTTCCAAGTCTAGAAGCTAGAAATGTAGATAATATAACGACTTTATGTGGCCGTGAAACCGTACAAATTAATCACACCCCTGGATTTGATTTGAACGAGTGGGAAGGAATACTGAGAAGATCATCGAAGAAACTTAAAAAGACGCCCTTTTTATTAAGAGCCGAACTTCATGAAGGCGAAACTTTAGTGTTATTTCCAGACGGAAGAACGCTTATTCAAGGGACAGAAGACACTACCAGAGCGACTTCCCTTTTTACTAAATACATTGGAATGTGATAAAACCATCTTGCGGATTAGTTAGAAGTAGTGTACGTTTTTATAAGAGACTTAAACTGTGATGGAGGTTCAAGATGATTTCAGCAAGTAAGACGTCAAAAGTAGTTGTTATTGGAACAGGGTTGGTAGGATCTAGCTATGCATTTTCCCTTATCAATCAAAATATTACCGATGAATTGGTTTTAATTGATTTAAATAAGAATAAAACAGAGGGCGACGCCATGGATTTAAATCATGGAATCCCTTTTGGTGCACCAACAACTATTTGGGCAGGAGATTACAGTGACTGTAAGGATGCTGATATTGTAGTTATTACAGCTGGAGCAAATCAAAAACCCGGTGAAACGAGATTAGATTTAATTGAAAAGAACGTTGCTATATTCAAAACTATCGTTGCATCGGTGATGAGCAGTGGTTTTAATGGAATATTTATTGTAGCCACTAACCCTGTTGATGTACTGGCATACGCAACATGGAAATTTTCAGGGCTGCCGATGGAACGGGTAATCGGGTCTGGAACAATTTTAGACACTGCACGATTTCGATTTCTGTTAAGCGAATATTTCCAATTAGATTTTAGAAATATTCATGGCTATATCATCGGTGAGCACGGAGACACGGAATTACCAGTCTGGAGTCAAACTAGAATCGGTTCAGAGCCGATTGAAAGATATATGTCTAAATACAAACAAGCGGGAACACAACAAGATTTAGATGAAATATTTATAAATGTCCGCGATGCCGCTTATCATATAATCGAGCGGAAGGGTGCTACACATTATGCGATTGCGATGGGTTTAGCGCGATTAACAAAAGCAATACTTCGCAATGAGCGTTCTATTTTGACGATTTCAACCTTAATGCAAGGAGAATATGGGTTAAATGATCTTTATATTGGCGTTCCTGCTATTGTAAGTAACCAAGGAATCGAACGTATCGTGGAGATAGACTTGAACGAGGAAGAAACGAAACAGTTGCATCATTCTGCGAAGGTTTTAAACGATGCCATAAACGTAATACGTAATCCATAAAAAGTTTACGATGACGGTAAATTAATTTTTTATTCAGATGCTTCTTCGGATAAAATAAGTGCTTTTGAATCACGCTATGTATTAAAGGAGTGTGATTGCAGAATGAGATTTGTTGGAAGCATAATGGTAGCATTGTTAGTATATGTATTATGGAAGAAAAGGTATAGAGTTTTGAATATGTTTCTGAAAAGGCGTTGGTTACGAGTATTAGCCGTCTCTTGGATGATGCGTATTCCATTTGTTCGAGAAAAAATGATGTTTCAGACCTTACATTGAATCCCAGGCAACTGGGGTTTTTTGTTTGCATAAATATGGAGAGGGAAATATAAGATAATATAGGTTCGCACAGTATTTTGATATCATATAGTCAGAGGTGAAGTTTGCATGAAATGGAAAGGAATCGCGTTTGATTTAGATAATACATTATTCAGTCATGAAAAAGCATTTAAACAAGCAATAGAAGAGTGCTATTTAACATACTTGGGTAAACATGTCCTAAAAAAAGAGCATGTCCCTTATCAACAATTTTTCCCTGTCTTCAAACAAAACAGCGATAGTTTTTGGGGGAAATTCGAAAAAAAAGAAGTTAGTGGGGATGAATATCGACGTTTAAGGTTTAATGAATCGATGAAATTTTTAAAGTTGCCCTATGGTGATGAGTTAGCGGATGAATTTCACGCATATTACTATAATATTATAGATGAATACAGTGAACCATTTACGGGGCTGCATGAATTATTGTCGTATATTGATAAGAAAGGAATACCAATGGCTATTATCACTAATGGCACTACGGATACACAATATAAAAAAGTGGAGAAAATCGGAGCGAATAAATGGATCCCCTCTGGCAATATCATTGTCTCAGAAGAGGTAGGATATTCTAAACCAGCAAGAGAAATCTTTCGAATAGCAGAAAAAAGGCTAGGATTAGCAGCAGAAGAAATGCTGTTTATTGGTGATTCGTGGGATCATGATGTGAAAGGCGCGATACAAGCTGGCTGGGAAGTCATCTATCTAAATTCGCGGGAAGAAGTTTCGTGTAAGGATGTCCATCCGTATGCGGAAGTTAAAACAATGGAAGAATGCAAGCGGGAAATCATGAACATGTTCTAAGAGAGGAGGGCTTGAAAATGGACAGAAATGAACTCTCTATTCGATTTTGGGAATCCATTCATCATCTTGTTAATCGAGAAGGGATGAGGGTTGTTTACATAAGTAACAATAACGAAGAAGTATGGTTGGAAGACGATCGCAAAAAGCCTTATCAGATTATTAAATTAACCCAAAGAGATTTTGATTGGAGTAATCACTTAAGACGCAGTATTGCTAGAACATTTGAGTACTCAAAAGAGATAAGCAAAAAACTTAATCTTCGACAAGCAAATGTGGTAAATGTTATTCTCTCGATTCATACTCCCGTGGATGATTATGAGAGCATTGTACAAAAGGCATTGCCTTTAACGGCAGGGGGAAAAAATCAATTTCGAACGATCCTTATTCCGATCAAAGAATTACAGGATAAAATGTTCCCTCTCGCAACCGAATGGGATCTAAGTGAGATGCCTCGTTACATAAATTTGGATTATATAGATGAAGACAGACAAGATGAGTTACTAGTATCGCTCAAGCAATCAGTAAAGCAGTCTTTAAAAAAGAGAGAGGAAAAAGAAAGGAATTTATTTCTTCACGGGAAACCGCTTTTTACGTTTTTGCTTTTAGGAATCATTTTAGCTATTTTTGCCTTTGTCGAAATGCGTGGGTCCACAACCAGTACAGTAACACTTATTGAGTTTGGTGCGAAATTTGACCCTTTGATCCTTGAAGGAGAATGGTGGCGTTTATTTAATGCCATGTTTTTACATATCGGTTTTTTGCACTTATTTATGAATTCACTCGCACTTTTTTATCTCGGTGGCGCTGTCGAACGAATTTTTGGTACAGGACGTTTTGTGATTATATATTTTATAGCAGGATTTATAGGTTCTGCGTCAAGTTTTATGTTTAACGATAATGTGTCAGCAGGAGCTAGTGGTGCAATTTTCGGCTGTTTTGGGGCGTTGCTGTATTTCGGTGTAAATCATAAGCGGTTGTTTTTTCGAACAATGGGTATGAATGTGATTGTTATATTGATCATAAATTTAGGATTCGGATTTCTCGTTCCGATGGTAGATAATGGTGCTCATATTGGAGGTCTGATTGGTGGATTTTTAGCTTCCGCAATAGTAGGACTTCCAAAGCACAAGAAAAATATTTTTCAAGCGATATCACTCGTGGTGACGATAATAACGGCAACAATACTACTTTGGATTGGATACCAACAGGAGACGGATTCTGAACAAATATCTATGATATATTACCAGGTTGGACAGGAATATATTGAAGCAGAAAATTACGAAAAGGCACTTCCTTACTTGGAGATGGGGGTGTCAAATGAGAATCAACCGGATAAGGAATCAGAGGCGAACGGGCATTTCTTATTATCGTACGTTATGATTAAATTGGACGATTATGAAAACGCAGAGAAACAACTTCTTCTTGCAATTGAACTCATACCGACCTTCCATGAGGCCTACTATAATTTAGCACTTGTCTATTCTGAAAACGGTCAAATAAATGAGGCATTAGAAATGGTTGAGAAAGCAGTGGAGTTAAATCCAGATAATGAAGATTACCAGAACCTGCAGGATGAATTAAAGCAATTACTTTAATTCATCCTGGGTTATCAGCTGTCTAATTTTTGAATTAATTGCAGTAATTGCTGTTTGGTCCCATCGTTAGTTTCATATAGCAGCAAAAGGTGAGTGCCGTCTTTATGCAGTAAAATATGAGGAATACTATTTCCTAATGGAGAGTAAGTCTCTTCTGTGAACGTGTTTATTCCTAATACATAGTAGCGGTATAAATTTTCCCATATTCGTCCAAGCGATGCATATGTTTCTTTTTCCGTAAGACCTGGCAAAGCAACCTCCTTATATTGAGGCAAGTCAAGAAGTGTAAAAGCATGATAATAATCACCATTAATTTGAAACTCTTCTAATAATCCTTCTAATTCATAAGTAAGCTGTTGCGTTAAAATACTATCCAATATTTCTTTGTCCTTCTCATCATTTTTGTCTGCTGGTTCATGAAAGGAATGAAGCAGTGAGAAAGGGGAATCCTCGACATATAATCGATCTGAACTCCACGTGTACTTACTGTTTATTTGTTCGTTTGAATAATGAGTCTCTGCATGATGAAAAGTGATCGAGTCAAATCTCCCACTGTCTTCCCCATCATATGTCCCTACCTCTTCAATAAACAACTGATCCTTTAACGATTGTTTCATGGCATGGACAAATGTTCCATTTTCAAACAAAAGGGACATATCTTTTCGCAGGAATGCGGGTTTATTCGTTTCCGATGCAAATGCGATGTTCAGTACATATTCATCATCATCCTTCTTATTCAATAACTCAATAGATGACTTTGCATGTTTGAAAAAGACAGTTTCGTCTTCCGGAAAGAAAATAAATGCTTCTTTGTTTTGTGTCCAACTTGAAAAGGCAGGAAGGGAAATGAGAAGCAGTGCGATTCCAAATGAAATAAATACAATCTTATAAAAATGCTTATTTATTTTTTTTATCATTCTATCCCTCCTCTAAGACAAGTCCACCTACTTTTTATTATGAAAACATAGCAATAATTATGCTTCATAGATTTGAGATTGTTGCGATAGTTCTTGCATGATGTGGAATAAAGTAGGTGAAGCTATTGTCTAGGAGGTGAAGATAGTAATGACGTTAAATAAAAAGCTAGCTTCTCGCAGTTATGATAAGAACGTTGCTTATTTAAAAGAAGAGCTTGCGGTTGATAAAAGTTTTGATTTAATCCTGCTGGAACTTGAGTTTCATGGATTACGGATGGCGATATTTGTAGTAGATGCTTTTGCTAAGGATATGTCATTAACTCAGATCCAGCGTGAATTAAGTAAATTGAAAGCAGAAGACCTCACAGGCGATGTCGTAAAAACTTTAGTAAAATCAAAAATTCCATATATTGAATTGGAAACAGAAACAGATTTAAATGAAATTGTCATTCAAGTACTTTCGGGTCCTGCAGCTCTGGTTGTCGATGGGTCTAGTGAAGTAATTTTAATAGATACAAGGGAATATCCTATTAGAGGACCAGAAGAGCCTGACACGGAGCAAGTAATTCGAGGTGCTCGGGATGGATTCGTTGAAACGGTTGTTTTTAATACGGGTCTTATTAGAAGAAGAGTTAGAGATAAATCCTTACGCAATGAATATATACGAGTAGGTGTCAGATCGCATACAGATATGTGTATCACTTATATGGAAGACTTGGCGGATGCGAAACTTGTTAAATACATACGCACTGCCTTGGAAAAAATAGAGACCGATGGCTTACCAATGGGAGACAAAACGTTAGAGGAGTTTATCTTTGGGCAGCACATGAATCCATATCCCCTTGTACGTTATACGGAAAGGCCGGATGTTGCAGCGAGTCATCTGTTTGAAGGCCATGTACTTATCGTTGTAGACGGTTCACCTAGTGTGATTATTTCACCAACAACATTCTGGCATCACTTGCAGCATGCTGAAGAGTATCGACAAAAGCCGGTTATAGGAAGTGCGTTAAGGCTAGTAAGGTTTCTGGCAGTGTGGGTTTCTATTTTTCTGCTACCGTTATGGTATTTATTAGCTAAAAATCCCAACCTTCTTCCTGCTCAATTGGACTACATCGGAATAGAGGATGCTGGAAGGTTACCTTTAATCATCCAGTTTTTGATAGCAGAATCAGGAATTGAAATGTTAAGAATGGCTGCTATACACACCCCGTCAGCACTGGCAACAGCACTTGGACTAGTTGCAGCGATATTAATTGGCGAGGTAGCTATAGAAGTTGGACTGTTTTCCTACGAAGTAGTCTTATATTTAGCGGTATCTGTTGTAGGCTCTTTTGCAACACCAAGTTATGAAATGGGACTGGCGAATCGCTTAGTAAGAGTAATGTTATTGATTATTGTGTCTGTCTTTAATGTTCCTGGATTTGTATTTGGGATTGCCATGCTATTGATCCTGTTAACATCCATGCGTGTTTTTGAGACTCCTTATTTTTGGCCATTTATTCCTTTTCAGTGGAAGGGAGCCAGAGACGTTATACTTCGTGCACCAATGCCACTTAAGAATAGACGACCTAGAGCCATTCATCCAGCAGATCCTGATAGATAGAATAGAAAGAAAAAATAAGATCGGGCGAATGCCCGATCTTATTTCATATCATCTTGATACAACTCGTCGTCAATAAACATATTACTTTCTTGATTTATCGCATGATCAGCTGCTAGAACAATTCCTACTGGTGTATCGTGACCGTCATTGATAATGGTGAAAGGAATAGAGTGTTTATTTGCCAATTGAATATAATTACTGTAAAACTGGTAACTCAACCGACCATTTAAATATAAATGAGCATTCTTTTTCTCTTTCATTATCTTTTCAGCTTCTGGATAGAATCCCTGATGTCTCACTTGTGAATGTGTTAAATAAAGATAAATTCTTTCTGCAATTGTAGTTAAAAATAGTTTGCGTTCCTCGGGTCGAATTTCAGGTTTCCCGTAAATACCTTGTTTTAGAATTTCATCTAATTTATCATTAGCCATTCTATTTCCCTCTTTCTGTCAGAAATCATCACAAAAAATTAATTTACTGTAGTTGTAAGTATACCAACGGAAAGGTTGTTCAACAACTCAATTGTTTGTCCTTAAATTCATCTTCTTTTCATATCCTTTCCAGAGGAGGTGTTACAGAATGATGAATTTTTTAATTGTAATGACAGGTATTTTTCTTGCAGGGCTATCAATTGGGACGATGCCTGCTTTAAACGCAAGACTTTCCTTTCCTTTTATTTATATTTTTCTTTTGACTATTACTATTTTACCTTTAATAATTGGAATTATTATTGGAGCAGCGTTTTTTTACTGGTTACCAATTTTCTTTATGAAAATTGGTTTGTTTTTATTTGTATTATTGGTTATTGTCTATTTCTTTAAAGCGTATCACCCATCCTTTGGTTATTTTCCTTACCAAGGACACCAACACTGGATTATCATTTCTCTTTTTTATCTTCTTTTAGGGATTGAATTTGCTGCATATGGCTTTTCAGCATGGTTTTTGTTATTGGTTATTCCATGGGCTGCAGGAGGCATGTTTGCTGGATTTATCCTTATGAATAAATTACTCATTCATTTTCGTTTTCTAAAACTGATTCATTTCGTTCCTATTTTTCTTTTTATCGTCCTTGCTTTTCTAAAACTGGTATAATAAGAAAAGTGAAAATAACGTTTGGACATGGTAAAAGGAGATCTTTTAATGACCTACTTTGAGTTACTGCAGTTTTTGAAGACGTATCAGACGTTTATTTACACAGGAGACCGCCAAGCAGATTTAGATTTAATGGAAGAAGAAATAAAAGAATTAAACAGACTTGGGATGATAGAGAAAGATTTCTTTATAAAGGCTTTATTAGTTATTCGAAAAGAAAGACATTAAGGTCTCCTGGCCAACTTCTTTTTTTATAGTCCGATAAATAAGAACTATCTTTTGTAAAAATGTTAAAAAGGATGATTGAAATGAATAAAAATGTATTCGTGGGAGTAGACATTGGTGGAACAACAGTTAAGTTGGCATTTATTGATGAAATAGGGACAATTCAACATAAGTGGGAGATAAAAACGGCTCGTGAAGAGGCAGGAAAATATATTTTACGTGATGTCTCTGAATCAATTTTAACTCAGGCCAAGGAACTTGGATTTAAGAAAAGTCAACTTCTTGCTGTTGGCGTTGGTGCGCCAGGTTATATAGATGTAGAAAATGGAGTTATCATTGAGGCTGTCAACTTGGGATGGAAGAACTATCCTATTCAAAAGGAATTAGAAGATCGGTTGCAACTACCAGCAGTGATAGATAATGATGCGAATGTCGCAGCCGCCGGGGAAAAGTGGAAAGGTGCTGGAAACGGAGCAGATAATCTGTTAGCAATTACACTCGGGACAGGAGTAGGAGGCGGTGTTATTGCTGGCGGAGAGATTGTTCATGGAGAAATAGGAATGGCTGGAGAGATTGGTCATATCACTTCAGTAAAAAGTGGCGGGGCTTCTTGCAATTGTGGAAAAACAGGTTGTCTGGAAACGGTCGCTTCTGCGACAGGTATTGCGAGGCTGGCAATGGAATCAGTGCATACAAAGCCTCAAGGATATTTAAAACGTATCTTAGATGAACATGGAAACGTCTCTGCGAAAGATGTGTTTGATGGAGCGAATCAAGGTGATGAGCTGTCACTAAGTATCGTGAGGGATTCGACAGAACATTTAGGGTTTGCAATGGCTAATTTAGCAAATGCTCTTAATCCGGAAATAATTGTGATTGGTGGAGGTGTATCGAGAGCCGGTACACTATTAGTTAATTACATAAGGCAGTCCTTTGATAAATATGCGATTCCACTTATCGCAAAATCTACCACAATAAAGATTGCAACTCTAGGAAATGATGCAGGAGTAATTGGAGCGGCATGGCTTGCGAAACAAAAAAGTGCTCACTAAATTAGTATATAAACCTTAATAATAACTTTAAAACATCTAACTATTAGTTGGTTAATGGTTGATTAAGAGGTTGTGATACAAAGTTAAAAACCACTTTGTATCACAACCTTCTTTAACTTGAGAGTTAAGAATTTTAAAGTATTATATGCAAATGGAGATCAAAATTAAATGAATACTCTACTTCGTGAAGTTGCTTAGACAGATGAGGGGATTTATAATAGATTTACGTACAATAAAAACGCTATGCGTTATTCTTAAGTGTTAAACAACTCTTACGCAACTTATCATTTTAGGAGATCAAGAAAGGAAGTTTGAAATGAAAGGGAATGCAATTGTAATTATCCTGCCTGTTGTCGTGATGATTGGTCTTTTTTTGTTTGGTTATATGAGCATTTCTCAAAAGGAAAGTATTACAAATGAAGATTTACAACAGTTAATCACTATAACAGCAACTGAAATGAATGAAAATACAGTTGAGGTTAACTGGCAATGGGGAGACTTTCCTGAAGAAGGAATTCAAGGAAACGATTATATTGAATTGTTTTTAAGTGAAGGAGAAAAAAACTTGAACTCTGTCATAGAAAGAATTGAAGTTAGTTTATGGCAAGGTAATCAAATTGTTTACGAAAGTACCGAGTTTTTTTTATCTGATAAAGGAATTGTTATACCCATTCCAAATGAAATGCAAGACGAACAAATTTTAGGTCCGTCCGGGCAAGTTACTTTACACTTCCCTGAATATGTAAATGTAGCAACTGAGTTACGGTGGAGGTACTACCATACATGGGAGGAACATACGATTAACGAAGATAATGGCATAAACATGGAAGACCGTTTTATAGATGAGCAAATACAAAGCTATTGGTCCGTAATAGGTAATTTATAAAATGTGGCTTTACGAAAGGAGTCTCATTTTTAAATGGTTAAGGGACTGTCGTTTCAAAAAGGAATAATATTTATTGGAAATAAATATATTGCTTGTTCGTATGATCATAAAGAAAAAATAGAAACATGGATAAAGCCTGCTTCGCCTAAAAATATGTTGTACATTAGCTGGTTGGTCTTTAAAGCAATGCCTGTTTGGTATCATATATGTTTCTTTTTGTGGGGACTTTTAATTATTCTTCCTTATGTAATGAATGCATTTGGAATGGACAGAGTATATGGTTTACCAGTCTATAGTTTAATCTATTTTTTATTAGGAACACATTTTTGGTTTCCTAAAGAATTGAAAAAATATCATGGAGCTGAACACAAAGTGTTTAGCTATAATGGTGTTATTTCGGTAAGAAAACGAAAAGAAATTACTGAGGCAACAATAACGAATAGATTTTGCTCTACTAATGGTATTTTACTTTTCTTCCTGCTAGTCCCTTGTTTAACCGTAGGATTAAAGCTTATTAGCGTTCCCGACGTTTTGCAATGGGGAACGGTCTCGGCTCTTGTCGTGTTTCCGTTCGCAACATACTGGCTTAATAGGACAAGGGAAATGAAAGTACATCGATTCTTTCTGAAAATGTCCTATTGGCTTCAAAGAAATATTACAACGGAACAACCAGAAGAAAAGCATGTAAAAACCGCGATACGCTCTTATCGAAGATTAGCTATGAAAGAATTCCCTGGAAAATTACGACTAAGGAAAACGAAGAAAGGAGAGAAGAAAATGGCTATTGCAGATGTGACGATTATGCCCTTGGGCTCAAAATCAACAAGTATGTCAGATGTTGTTGCTAAGATTCAGCAACTGTTAGAAGAGACGTCTTTACCTATTAAATATGAATTAACTTCGATGAGTACAATTATTGAAGGGGAGACGAAGGATATATTTCAGATTTTGCAAGAAATTCAAGAGGTTCCTTTTAGCATGGGGCATCAACGAGTTGCGGTGAATATAAGGATAGACGAAAGACGAGATAAACCTTCCTCTATGCAAGGTAAAATAGCTTCGGTTAATGAAAAAAGAGAGGAATAAAGGAGTATTAGAACGTAGGAATTCTTTTTATAGGTGGCTTTGTTTTAAACTCGAATCTGCTCGAGAAGGACGCTTTCCGCGAGGCAATAAATAAAAACCGAGCTTCTGGCAAATGCCCGAATGCTCGGTTTTTGAGTATAAGTTTCGGATTAAACTGTTCCGCCACTACTGATAATCACTGAAATGAGTGTTCGAACAGAGAACCAACCAAAAACAGCGAATGAAATTGCTGCAAATCCGACACCGAAAAAGTTTTTAACTTTTAATTGGCTTATTAATCCCAATAAAGAAAATATCGCAACTAAAAGAGTGATAATTCCTAATACCATCTTTTTTCCTCCTTTAACGTAATAAATATGGAATATCTTATGTAGAATTGATCCATTTTATCCTGTTACCTATTCTTCGCTTCACAAACATAAGTTCACTTATATTTTACTTTTTTTTTATGAATTTGTCGAGTATATGAAAGAAATACACTGATAAAATTGAGGGAATCGTAAAAGTAAGAAGACTACTTTTAATTCTTTAGTTCTTCCCTGTCGGAAGACTGCTTTTAAACGGATATAATAACGTAGTACAATAAGAAGATATAATATTGGAAGGGGAAATAATACATGAACTGGAAACGTATCTCATTAGGACCTTTACAAACAAATGGCTTTGTCATTTACAATGAATCTAAGGAAGCTTTAATGATTGATCCAGGTGGGGATGAGGACAAGTTATTCACATTGCTGGCAGAGGAAGACTTAACTATCCTAGCGATATTGTTAACTCATGCTCATTTTGATCATATTGGAGGAGTAGAAGCAGTACGTGAGAAATATAAATGCCCTGTATACGTTCATGAGAAAGAAAAAGAATGGCTTTCACAACCTGAACTTAATGGATCGGGATTGTTTCAAGGAATAGAGTCAGTAGTCGCCAATAAAGCTGAAAAAACATTTATGAAACAAGGTATATTAGAGATTGGCAGTTTTAAGTGTGAACTTTTGGAAACTCCAGGTCACTCTCCTGGAAGTGTATCTTTTTACTTTCCAAAGGAAAAGATAATTTTTTCAGGGGACGTATTGTTCCGTGGAGGTGTTGGCAGAACCGATCTTCCAGGAGGGAGTCATGACGTGTTGATGGAAACTATTCGCGACAAAATGCTAACACTACCTGACGATACAATCGTAGCAAACGGGCATGGTCCCGAAACAACAATTACTGAAGAAAAAGAAACAAACCCTTTTATTAACGGATTCGGTTGGTAGGTAGAAAAGCGGAACCGACTGATCATAAGACTAAAAAAACTGGTTTTTCATTTAAAGCTTCAATACCATATCAAGGCTAAATAATGTAGTAGGGGGCTTTTAAATGACTAAATTCATACAGAAGTTAGAAAGTTTTTCATCGCCTCCATGGACCTATGCTAAATTTATGAGTGTAGCACTTTACGATCGAGACGTGGGATATTATTCGAATAATAGAATTAAACTAGGGAAATATGGAGACTTTTATACAAGTAATCATGTGCATCCAGTTTTTTCTCAATCATTTGCAATGACATTTCTGGACATAGTGGAAAAAGAAAAACTGCCTTTAGCCATTTGTGAGTTCGGAGCCGGAGACGGTTCCTTTGCTCGCAATACATTAACTTATATTAAAGATAACTCCCTAGAAGATGTTACTTATCTAATCGTTGAATCTAGTAGTTATCATCGTGAAATTTTAAGACAACAATTAGCACAATTCCCGGATAGCGTGAAAATATTCGCCTCGATGGAACAGATGCTGAGTGAGTTTACTAGTTTCCAAGGGATTATTTTCTCTAATGAGTTTCTTGATGCCATGCCTATTCATTTGATTAAGCAAACAAGACAATCCTTGTATGAGATTCAAGTTGAATTAAATGAAGATGGAGCGCTTGTAGAGAAGGAAATAATTTGTGAAAATCCACAAATACTTCATTGGATAGATAGATACGGTCCCCAACTGCCTGAATACTACCGGACGGAAATAAATCTGGTGATGAAAACGTGGATAGAAAAAATAGCTAGTTGGCTCCGCAAAGGAGTAATTTTTACAGTGGATTATGGATATGAGAACAGTGAATTACTGCTTCCAGAAAGAAAGGATGGTTCTATCAGGGGATATAAACAACATAAGATGGTCCGGAACCCTTTGGAAAATCCGGGTGAAATGGATATCACTTCTCATGTTCAGTGGGATGCTTTCCGACTGATTACTGAGGAGGTGGGATTAACTGAAGTGATGCATGTGAGACAAGATAAGTTTCTAGTTAAAGCAGGCCTCTTTTCTTTGCTAGAAACTTCAGCTGATGGAACATTAAATCCTTTTTCAGATCAATTTAAAAGAAATCAAGCTATTCAAGCATTTGTCCACCCTGGAGGGATTAGTGCAGCTTTTCAGGTAAATATTCAAGAGAAAGGATTGGAGAAACAGCTCGATTATGCTTTGAATAAACAAGATTCTTATAAAATAGAAGAATAAAATAAAACCCCGTTCGGGTCATCCGACGAGGTTCAGGAAGTCTTAATGTCCAAATGAAGGTTGCATAATGAACGTTGTGTAATAAGTAAAACCAACAAAAAATACTGTTAAGTACGCACCGAAGATGTAAATATAAACTCTTTCTGTTAACTTTAAATAACTAACTGCAACAAATATGCCTGTCTGTGCAAAAAATAAAATGGCGGCTGAATGCATATCTCCAACCATGAAAAGCACAGCGAAAATACCAGTCCAAAAACCTAAAACTCTAAACATGCGATCCAAGACTTATCCCTCCTTATGTCAAATAGAACTATTATGAACGTATGTAGGTTCACCCTATTATAAATCGAACATCGTTTTTTGTAAACAATCTATAGGAATCAATTTTAGGGAACCTTTTAATATATAGTTACATTTACGTTATAATAATTTTATTGTTTGTCTAAAATGATAGTTGTATACGCACATGCCTTTTGGTTTTTCTCAAGCATAGTTGATTTTTCAGTAATGTGAATATCTGCGAAAAAATAACTGAATATACCATAGATAAGTGCATGGTGCATTTGGCATACTGCATTATTTTTAGGCGCTAGCTCCTTAAAAGTACAATTAAAAATCCGGAAAACCAGTTCACTCGTGTCTTCATTAAAATGAATTTCTGGATTCAAGCCTTGATTTAGGGCAATGTTTTCAATGAAATTAATTTTTTTGTGGTATTCATTAGATCTATATTTTCATCGAAACTCAAAACAAAGTCACGTGCAACTTCAAATCCAAAACGGTGACCTGTGTCTACCAATGCCTTCTCTCCTGCTTCACCTAGAGAAGACAAATAATTGATAGCAATTTCCGCTAATCGTTGATAATCTCTGTAAGGAAATTGTAGACTGACTAGTTCATCAGAAAGTTGATAAGAACGGCTTGGACGACCACTTTCGCCAGTTTTTTTCGTGCAAGATACTAGCATGTTAACGTCTTCCAGCTTGGTTAAGTGAAGACGGGCAACATTTGGATGGATATGAAAACTTTCAGCAATTTCCTGGACAGTGACTTCACAATGAAGACGAGCGATAAACTGATAAATTGAAAATCTAGTTGGATCTGAAAGGACGCCAGTAATTTTGAGAGTTTGCTCAACCATGACAAATTCACTCCTCACTTCATTTAAACTTTCGTCTAAGTATATTATAATACAGAGGAGTATATTATAATGGTCATTATAGATAAAGATGTGACTAATTTAGTAAAGTTTTTTGACTGTCTTTTTTTGTTTAAGGAAGAGCATAGGAAATTAGTGGTATGAAATTAGAGGTTTATTTCCTTCTAAAAGAAGGAATAAGATATATAGCCTAGAATCATTACATAATATAAACTAAGGGAGGAAGATGATTATGAGTAAGATGGATACAAAAGATTTTGCAATAGGTGCTATTATTGGAGGTATTGTTGGGGCTTCAGCTGCAATGCTTTTAGCTCCCAAGTCCGGAAGTGAATTACGGTCGGACATTAATGATAAAGCAACAGTTGCTAAGGATTTAACAGTAGAGTTTTCAACTGCAGCTAAGGAAAAAGGTACCGAATATAGTCAATTTGCTAAAGAGAAATCCGATGAGTGGACACAACTTGCTAAAGAAAAGTCAGATAATATTTCTAAGTTAGCAAAAGATTCTTGGGAAAGAGTTGCTGACAAAACAACTAGTGTTACAGAGAAAGCTAGTGATATGGGTGACGATTTAGCGTCGGATGTAAAAGAGATTATGGAAACGGAAAAAACTGAAGGTAAAAAATTGGCAGATCAAGTTGTAAAAGAAATTGAAGATACAAAAGAGCGAATTCAAAATGATGTTAATGAACTTAAAGAAAATGAAAATAAAGACCAATAAAAATAAAAAAGATGTACCAAATGGTCACTTATGACAAATTGGTACATCTTTTTTTTATACTAAAATTTTCCGGTTTTTAGAGATTGTTGCTTGTTTGGAAAATCCGCGGTATGGTGGAGGTAATTCTTCTAAACAACCTACGAGATAACAAAGTAACTAATTAAATAAAAAGATTAGTTTATCTTAAAAAAATTATTTAATAATAAAGAAGGAATTAATCATTTTGTGTCGAATGTATGTTTTACAGGGTTAAGAATTTATAAAATTAGCAGCTACCTTCACGCCGCGCGTATCAAGGGAAACCCACCCCTGATACTTAAAAGATGGCGGTGGAAGCTGACGCTGTATTTAACAAAAGACGGCTATGCCGTTTTTCTCAGAAAACTTGAAAAGGATGTGGTAAGAACTGATGGATATTGAACAGAAAACAAGAAAGATTGTCGAGCGAGCTCTTCAATATGGTGCTTCAGACATTCATGTAGTCCCCGATAAACTAGGAGGAATGTTACGGTTTCGAGTAGATGGGCGATTAGTGGATATGGAAACAATGCCAGAAATATTTATGAAGAGAATGATTTCACACTTGAAATTTGTATCCGGTATGGATATCGGTGAGAGACGTCGACCCCAAAATCAAGGATTAGAGTTAATCGTTAACAATCAAAAGGTATTTATGAGACTCTCAACATTTCCATCCTCTGCTATGGAAAGTTTGGTTATCCGCTTGTTCCCCCTTGAAAGTGAAAAAGAAATACTTCAATTATCCTTATTTCCAACTCAAACGAAAGAGCTACTAGAACTAATGAAAGTAAAACAAGGATTAATTATCCTATGTGGTCCTACCGGGGCTGGAAAAACAACCACTCTATATTCATTACTCACAAAAAGAGTCAAAGAATCCCATGAAAATATTATTACGCTTGAAGATCCGGTAGAGCAGAAACAAACTAATTTTTTGCAAATGGAGATTAATGAAAAGGCAGGAATAACATATGCCAGTGGATTAAAAAGCCTGTTAAGACATGATCCCGATCTAATTATGTTAGGTGAGATTAGAGACCCTGAAACTGCAAAAATGGCGATACGGGCGTCACTTTCTGGTCATTTAGTGGTAACAACATTACATAGCAGTTCGACGACGGGGGCTTTAAAGAGGCTTTTGGATTTAGGAGTCAGTCTTACAGATTTAGAGGAAACACTCCATGGAATTGTGGCACAACGACTAGTGGATTTGATGTGTCCATATTGTGGAGAGGAATGTCAAATTTATTGCCGTAAAAGACGAAAACGACGAAGGGGGGCGATTTATGAATTACTTGTTGATGATGAACTGAAAACAGCGATGAGAATATTAGGCACTGAAGGGGAATTGACTGTACCGCGATTAAAATTAAATAGTTGGCTAAGAAAAGGAATATCTCTGGGATATCTTCCTGCAGCCGAATGGACGCGGCGAGGGAAAGGTGGATATGAAACGTGAAAAAAGCATTTCGTCATGATGGTGAGCGTGGAGACTTTTTATTTCAACTATCAGCTTTGTTAAAGGAAGGTTATGCACTCTCTGAAACAATTCAATTATATACGGCTTTTACAGCAGGAAGTAAAAAAGAATGGCTGGAAGGACTATATGGCCAGTTGATAGTCGGAGAAAGTTTTTCTGACCAACTTTTAGATGCATCATTTTCAAAAGAACTAGTCAGTTATTTGTTGTTTATTGAACGTTTTGGGGATTTCCAAAAAGGATTATTGCAAGCATCTGTTATTTTAAAGAAACGCCATGATTTAAAACAAAAGACAAAAAAAATCTTACATTATCCTTGTTTTCTATTTTTGGGTTTTGTTATGTTAGGATCCTTGATGATAGAAGGTGTGCTGCCCAGATTTGAAACTTTTTTTGAAACAATGGATCAAGAGCTACCATTAATGA
This sequence comes from Salipaludibacillus neizhouensis, assembly GCF_002886185.1. Taxonomy (GTDB): domain Bacteria; phylum Bacillota; class Bacilli; order Bacillales; family Salisediminibacteriaceae; genus Salipaludibacillus; species Salipaludibacillus neizhouensis. The sequence continues at coordinate 2,456,237 of NZ_KZ614146.1, read as the reverse complement.
CTAAAGTATTATTAATTTTTTCCGAATGGGTAAAAATACCGCTGATTCTGGTAATAGCTCTGAGTATATTTTTATTAATTTATTGGCTACGACGTAAACCTCTACTAGAACAAGTTCAAACTCTGCTTAAAGTCCCCTTGCTTAATAATTACTTGAGACACCTCTTAACATATTATTTAACTTCCCAATTAGCGCCGATGTTAAAGAATGGTCTTTCATTACACGATGCTTTGAGAATGATAGAAAAAGATTCTTATTTAGATTTTTTTAGATATGATGCTCAAGCAATCTCTTTTGGACTTCAAGCTGGTGAATCATTCCCAGAATTGATACAGAAAAAGAATGTCTATCTAGATCAATTATCCTCCGTTATTGCGCTTGGAGAATCGAAAGGACGATTAGGAGACGAATTAGAGCGCTTTTCCACATTTTTATTTCAACACATGCATGAGAAAATGTTCCGTTATATAGGTTATTTTCAACCAATATTCTTATGTGTGATCGGGGTTATGATCCTATTCTTATTCCTGTCTATGATGTTACCTATTTTTTCAATCCTTGAAGGTTGGTGAGAAAATATAAAATTCTACTTACAATCCACGTAAAATTATCTAAAGTACAGCAAAAAACCCTGCAAATGCAAGGCCTCATGTTTCTCTGTTCGCTTTTTGAAAATCCTCTAAAGACTGTTTTTTACTGAACCAGTATATGAAATCCTTTTCCTTTTGTGTTAACAATCTTCCTAATTCTAACGTTATTGTTTTTGTGTGAGCCTCGGCTATGTGTTTAGACAGTGCTGACAAAAAAATACCTCCCTATATCAATTAACTCACGTATATGAATCCTATCTACGAATTATACCCGAACTGTAAAATAATTAATAGAAAATTTCGATATTCTTTTCGATATCTTTACAAACAATATAAAGGATGTGAATGAGATGAAAAAAATTATCCGAACTTTAAAATCAGAAAGTGCTTTTACTCTTATTGAAATGATGATTGTGTTAGTAATTATTTCAATATTACTATTAATCGTTTTACCAAATTTAACGAAGAATCAGGAAATGGCGAGTAATAAAGGTTGTGACGCAACAATTGAGCTTCTTAAAACACAAGTTGTTGCTTATGAAATTGAACACAATAAACGTCCAACGTCATTAAACGATCTACAAACCGAGAACTATGTAAAGAGTGTAACTTGCCCTGATGGTACTAGTCTAACATTAAATGGTGACGAAATTACGAGAGATGAATAGGTGAAATGGTATATAATTCGATGAAAAATGGTTTTACATTCATAGAAATGCTCATTGTCTTAGTGATTATATCGCTTTTACTTTTAATAAGCTTGCCAACTTTTCAAGGAGCTATGGAGGAAACTGAATTTGAGTATTTCCTAAAGGAAATGGAACAAGATCTTCATTACTACCAAATGTATGCCATGACAAATGGAAAGGGCATTCGCTTTAATTTTGCAACCGATGGTTCAACTTATCAAGTCATGGACGGGTTAAATGTCTTATTTAAAAAAGAAACTCCTGATGGAACAGCCTTTCTACCTCGAACTTTATTGTTAAATGAATTAAGATTTCTACCTAATGGAAATATTTCGAAAGCTGGAATAATTGAGATTCAGTTTAATGATGAAAGGTGCCATCTAATTTTTCAACTAGTTCGAGGGAGGTTCTATTTTGAAAAATTCTAGTAAGGGATTTCTGCTTTATGAGGGAATGATCGCACTTCTGATTCTGATGGTAATTACGATTTGTTTTCTTCCTTATTTTGTTATTGTTCAACACGAGAGATTAACAATTAGAGAACAGCAAGAGGCGATGATGCTATTGCAAGAATTTGCATTTCTCCATATGTATGAGGATGCCTCAATTTTTCCATCTCAAATAACCAGTGAGAAGCAAGAATATACGCTCTTGGTTACTTCATCGTACTATGGTAACGCTAAAGATCTTTGTCTTTCTTGGGAGGGGAGTAATCATCGTGAGCAAAATTGGTGTATTTCAACGCCAAATAAGGAATAAAAGTGGTTTTACATTGATTGGTACGTTGATTAGTCTAAGTATTTTTCTGCTAATAGTATCTCTAGTCCCTCCTATTTCCGGATTGTGGGCGGATACAATACCAGATCAGAACTCGTTTTCTTATGAGGAATTCGTAATTTTCACTACTCAACTGCAAGTAGACTTTAGAAAAAGTACAGTTTTCTCATTAAATAACCAAAGCAACAAAATTTACTTTGACCGTCCTGAAGATCAAAATATTGTACATTATGAACAGTATCAAGATAAAATCCGTCGTCAGGTAAGTGAGGGGGGGCATGAAGTTTTTTTACAGCGAATCAACTCCTTTCATGTTCAGGAGATACCATATGGAGTGGTCATTGAAATTGAGGCAAATGAAAATACGTATAAAAAAGTTTTAACTCATCCGTCTACATATATACCGATGGTTACTTATGAAGAGGGGGAAGAACAGTGAACGAAAGAGGTTTTTCACTCTTCCTTGTATTAATGATTCTTTCTTTATCGTCAATGTTATTTATTCATTTTTTGGTGTTATATGAGAATGAAAAAAGATTTCTAGAGATGGAGCAAGATCAGTATAGAATGGAGCAGTTAATTTTCAATGGCGTGGTGGAGATTCAGAAACAGATTGATGAAGTTGAGCAAGTAACACTAATGAAAGGCGAACTTTCTTATTTAGAGGGGGTGGTAAAGTATGAAATAGAAGGAAGCAACTCAAATATGGAAATTATACTTGAAGTAATTACTATCAGAAGTCGACAAAAAAGGGTGAAGTATAATTATGATAAGAATACTAAAAATATTAGCGGCTGGATAGAAGGAAATATTTAAAAACACTTGTATTAGATGCCTCAGTAAGAATAAAATGTTTGAAGTTCGTCTATCCTAAGCTAAGTATGGATAGAGAGGAAAATTCGATGAAAACTAATGATTACGTAAAGTACATGACAGAGCAATTGGTTTCGTATGTTGATCAACCAAGAGATGTACGCAAAGCGATAAAAGCGGAAAAAAAAGAATACAAAGCTCCCATGTCATTTCGATTATTTGGGTTGATACCCATCGCTTTCAGTATAGCTAAAGAACGGAGAAGAAGCATCAAGAGTGAAAAACACTCATGATGCTTTTTTTAATAGGTATGAAAATATAAGATGACAGCTCTCTTTACGTCACACGTATAAAGGGAACCACATCCTTCTTTCGAGCACCTACACGAAGTACAGAAGTGTTTTTTGGGGTGGCGAAAGCTCACGCTGTAGTTAAGAAAATAAGTGGATTTTGATTAATTTAACGATCTATAGCCAGAAGTCTCCTTCCTCAAAAATTTGGTAGAATTTTAGGTGGGAGATAAATGGCTCTTTTTTATCTTTTTCCCAGAAAATAAAAAAGAAAAAACAAAGACAAATAGACAGTGGTTTGGTAAAATAAACCTACGAACAAATGTTTGGAGGTGGCTTGATATGACCAAAAAGAACAAGGCATTCAAATTTCGTTTATACCCATCAATTGCACAACTTCACTTAGTGAAGAAAACATTTGGTTGTGTACGTTTTACGTACAACAAAATGCTGAAAGATAGAATGGATACGTATGAGAGATTCAAGGATAACAAAGAGATGTTGTTGAAACAAAAGCACCCGACTCCAGCTAAATACAAAACGGATTATCCGTTTCTGAAAGAAGTGGATAGTCTTTCTTTAGCGAATGCTCAAATGAACTTAGATAAAGCGTATAAATCTTTCTTCAAAAAGAATACCAAGTTTCCAACATTCAAAAGCAAGAAACATAAGCAATCCTATACGACCAATCTTGTGAATGGAAATATAGAAATTTTGGATGGTCATATCAAGTTGCCTAAATTGAAATGGGTAAAGTTAACGCAACATAGAGACATTCCAGAAACACATCGTTTGAAGTCTGTTACCATCTCGATGACTGGTTCTGGGAAAATCTACGCTTCGATTCTAACGGAATTTGAAGAAGCAACGAAACCAGTTGAACCAAATAACGTTGTTGGACTTGATTTTTCTATGAGTGAATTGTACGTGACAAGCGATGGTGAGAAAGGCAATTACCCTCGATTTTATCGTCAATCTCTTGAAAAACTAGCGAAAGAACAGCGAGTTTTGTCACGCCGTAAAAAGGGTTCGAATCGTTGGTACAAACAGAAACGGAAAGTGGCAAAGTTACAAGAAAAAACGACTCATCAACGTCGTGATTTCCTTCATAAAAAGAGTTATGCGTTGGCAAATAAGTACGATGCTGTCGCTATCGAAGACCTTGATATGAAAGGCATGTCTAAGTCTCTTACATTCGGGAAAAGCGTATCTGATAATGGTTGGGGTAGGTTTACAACTTTCTTACAATACAAGTTCGAAGACCATGGGAAGTCATTTGTCAAAATTGACAAATGGTTCCCTTCTTCGAAGATGTGTTCCGAATGTGGGGAAGTGAAAGAAACGCTATTTCTTTCAGAAAGGACTTATACATGTTCATGTGGGAACGAATCTGACCGTGACGAAAATGCGGCAAAGAATATTAAAAACGAAGGAAAAAGACTCCTTTCTGAAACAAAAATAGCCTAAATAATAGATGGAGCCGCTGGTTCAGCGGGGATAGCTCGGTCAATTTGGGTGGCTAATAAAAGCACCTATTATTCGAGAAGCCCCCACTTCAACATTCGTTAGAATTTAAGTGGTGGGTAGTTCACTGGATGACTGTTTAAGTAAAACATGGCGCCATTTTCAATGGATAAAGTGACATAGGGCTGAAATTGTTCACTAATCGTTTGTTTTTCTTTCTCATAGGTTTCATTACTTGATGTTTCACTAGTGTAAAATTGTTCAAGAAGTTTTAAATCAACATTCATTTTTGTTATGGCCTCATCTGCCCAATGATGTGTTTCTTTTTCGACACTGGACACAAGATAGTGCTGTATTCGCTCAATGCCAGAAGATTCTTTCACCAAAGGTGATAAAGTAAATGTGTAATGAGGCAACTGACTGTCAATTTTCCAATTCTGAACTAGATCATGAAAGTCGTTTAACATTTCTCCCGTAATTAAACTTAATCCGATAGAAAAAAAACGATTTTTTTTGAGATGGCTGTGATAGTTGATAAATCCGTTCAAACAAAGCCACGGTTTCAAAGGAACAGACTGTAGTTCCGGCTGCACTTGTTCATAGAAACGGCCGAATTTCCCTTTTTGGATGGCGAGTGAAAATAGCTGTCTAAGCCTAGGAGAGCCATAATGTATAAACTCAGTTTTTTTATCATCGTTCATTTTTGACGAATCAGTTTCAATCTTTAGTTTAAAAGGACTCGGTTGTCCGTTCATTTTTTCAATGTAATGCCAATAAAAAGGACGATTCATTATTTCTTTATCAATTTCATTCGATAACTGCACCTCAAAAGCTGTGGAGGAGAGGGGCTGAATGGAGCATCTGTTTTCTTGAAAAAAGTCAGATAAAAATAAATGGATATCAGCTTGTTGCATGGCGATTCTCTCCTTCATTTTTTTCTAGCATTAAAGAAGCAAGATGTTCCATCTTTATCCGTATTTCTCCTTCCGTCTCGGAGGAAGAAAAGGTAGATGAAAGGTACTCTTGAACACTTTGCTGATTAAACTTCTCTAAAATATGATCTAATTCTCCAATAACACCTTCGAATAATCCAATTTTTTTGTAGAGTAACTGTAAAATATGATTTTCTATCGTATTTTGGATGGCAAGATGGTAAATGTATACATCACTCTCTTGTCCTAAACGGTGTAATCTTCCTATTCTTTGTTCAATTCTCATCGGATTCCATGGGAGATCGTAATTAATAATTCGGTGGCAAAATTGAAGATTGATCCCTTCTCCACCGGCTTCTGTTGCAATCAAAACTCTTGCATGGTTTTTAAAGAGTTGTTTCATCCAGTCTTTTTTCCCTCTTTTAAAACCACCCCGGAATGGCACAGAAGTGATACCATTTTGCGATAAGTACCATTGAAGATACAGTTGCGTAGCTCGATATTCCGTGAAAATGACGACTTTTTCATCCTCTTCCCATGAGTTAATTAAATCAACGACTTTTACTGCTTTAGGGTGAGCCGGAAGCTCATGTAAAGCGACCATGATGGATTGCATTTCTTCTACAATAGTTGGCGAAGGAGAATCCATTTTTTCAAGTGTTTGTTTGAGTGTCATAAAAGCAGCCTCTCTACTTGAACAGAGTTCCCTTTGCATCGTTAACGTGAGCAAACCACCCTGTAGCGGATTGGATTCTTCTTTTAACGGTGTTTTCAAATTCGTAATCGAGTCATAAACCTTTCTTTCTGCTTCAGAAAATTCAATAGGGATTGTTTTTACAATACGTTTTGTCCACTTCATATTGGTTGTTTCACGTCTGTTACGTACCATCACTTTTTGAATAAGCTGCTGGAGCTCATCATTTTTATTGCCAGATTTATAAAGAGAAGAAAACGTTTCTTCAGAACCTAAATAACCTGGTTTTAACAAAGAGATCAAATAGTAAATTTCCGACAATTTATTTTGAATCGGAGTTGCTGTTAACAATAGGCAGAATTTATTATTCAGTTGCCTGGCAAATTGGTAATTTTTTGTGCGTTTATTTTTCAACTTATGAGCTTCATCAATAATAATCATATCGTAATCAATTGTTTTGATCGTTTCTGCATGTGGTTCCTTTTTCGCAGTGTCAATAGACGTCACCATAACATCTACGGATTCCCACTGAGGTTTCTTACGCTGCTCCACAGCAGGTATGAAAAATTTTTCATTTAATTCCTGACACCATTGTGTCACAAGGGAGGCTGGAGAGAGAATGAGTACCTTTGATACTAGTCCTCGAATCATATATTCTTTAAGAATTAAGCCAGCTTCAATTGTTTTTCCTAACCCTACTTCATCAGCAAGAATAGCTTTTCCATGCATCTCTTCCATCACTTTTTTGGCAGTCTCCATTTGATAGTCATGAAAAGTAACATGAGGAAGGTGCTTTGGAGTAACTAATCCTTTGAAATCGGAAATAACCATTTCTTTCATTACTTGTACTCCCATATTATAGTGTTTCCAAGTAGAAAGTGACCCTGGCTGAGAGAGGGCTTCAGAAAATTGTTCGCCCCATTGATGGTCTCGCTGTATCATTACGTCCATAGCAATCTTCCTTTCTCATATAAAGTACCTATTTAAACGTGTGAAAAATTGTAATATTATAATGACTATTGCCATGAAAAAAAGAAAAGTGTTAATATAGAGTAAAGTTATTGAAAGATGTCTGTTTCCTAGTATGAACAAAATGTGTTTGTTTCATGAATCATACAATCCAATAATTGCGAATGAAAATATGGGGAGAGAATGTTCCGTACGTAAATGAACGGACCATCGCCGAAGGAGCAAGCGTCTTTGACGTGAATCTCTCAGGCAAAAAGACTCTTATTGGACGCAGCTCTGGAAAGAATCTGCTCAAGGCAGAACACCCATGGGGACACTTTTATAAGCCGTTTGCTAGTACGTTTCTAGCACACAGCGATATTAAATAAAACGAAACTCTCAGGTACACAAGACAGGGACATGTTGCTTACAGGCATGTTTCTGTCTTTTTTTGTATGTTTAATTTTTAAAGAATTAAATGGAGGTGCTAGCATTGGCAGGAAAACAAACGCCGCTATTTGCGGAGTATAAAGAATCAAATGGAAAGACAATTGATTTTGGTGGATGGGATCTTCCAGTTCAATTTTCCAGTATTAAAGAAGAGCATCATGCGGTACGTTCAAAGGCTGGTCTTTTCGACGTTTCTCATATGGGAGAGATTCGTGTCACAGGAAAAGGAACCATGGACTATTTGCAAACAATCTTAACTAATAATGTGAAAAGAGCGAAAATTGGTGCTTGTCAGTATAATGCCATGTGTTATGAAGATGGTGGGACGGTAGATGACCTTGTTATCTATAAGTTTTCCGAGGAAGAAGTTCTGCTCGTTGTGAATGCTTCTAATATTGAGAAAGATTTTGAGTGGCTGAAGCAACATGCTAACACTGATGTAAAGGTGGAAAATGAATCAGAGCACTTTGCCCAGTTAGCGATTCAAGGGCCACTCGCAGAAAATGTTGCTCAAAAGTTAACAAAGACGGATTTATCCGAGATAACATTTTTTAGGTTTAAGTCAGAAGTAAATTTTGCTAATAAATTGGTTTTGATCTCCAGAACCGGCTACACAGGTGAAGATGGATTTGAAATCTATTGTTCTCCAAATGATGCCGTCCACTTATGGAGGAGTATTCTAAGCGCCGGGGAGTCAGAAGGGCTTTTACCTTGTGGACTTGGAGCTCGGGATACATTGCGTTTTGAAGCAAAGCTTGCACTATATGGCCAAGAATTATCGAAATCGATTACGCCTGTAGAAGCTGGAATAGGTTTTGCAGTGAAAACAGATAAAGAGGAAAACTTTCTCGGTAAAAACGTATTGAAAAGGCAGAAAGAGCTAGGTGCTAAAAGAAAACTGGTTGGACTTGAGATGATGGATAAAGGAATTCCAAGAACGGACTATGAGGTATTTTATAAGGAGAAAAAGATTGGTTTTATTACAACTGGAACACAATCTCCAACGCTTCAGAAAAATATCGGATTGGCCTTGATTGACTCTGAATATAAAGAATTAGGCACAGAAGTGGAAGTACAAGTAAGGAAGCGTCGTTTAAAGGCTAAGGTTGTAAGTACGCCGTTTTATAAACGGTCTTAATGTAACGAAGGGGGATAAGAAGATGGAAAAATTTCGTTATTTACCAATGACGGAGAAGGATCAGCGCGACATGCTTGATACAATCGGTGTTAGTCAAGTGGAAGAACTTTTTCAAGATATACCGGTAGAAGTGCGATTTAAAGGTGATTTAAACATTGAAAAAGGCTTGGATGAAATAAGTTTAATTAAAGAAATGACAAGATTGGCAACTAAGAATAAAAATATAAAAGAATATCCATCTTTTTTAGGAGCAGGCGTATATGAGCATTATATTCCGACCGTCGTTAACCATATGCTTCTTCGCTCCGAATTCTATACTGCTTACACACCATATCAGCCGGAAATCTCACAGGGAGAACTTCAAGGGATTTTTGAGTTTCAAACGATGATTTGTGAGTTAACGGGCATGGAGGTGGCGAATTCATCGATGTATGACGGCCCAACAGCTTTAGCCGAAGCGGCGATGATGAGTGCAGCGCAAACAAAAAAGAAGAAAATACTTGTTTCTAAAACCGTTCATCCCGAAGCACGTCAAGTGTTAAAGACAAGTGCAAAAGGACAAAACCTTGAGGTAATTGAAATTGATGACAAGGACGGGATGACGGATTTAGAGCATCTAAAAGCAGAATATAATGACGATACTGCATCAGTGATTGTCCAATATCCCAACTTCTTTGGGCAAATAGAAGATCTTGAAACGATTGAAAAGATTACTCACCAGAAAAAGGCATTGTTTGTTGTTTCTTCCAATCCATTAAGCTTAGGTGTGCTTCAGCCGCCTGGCAACTACAGCGCGGATGTTGTTGTAGGGGATGCACAACCGTTCGGAATTCCAACACAATTAGGTGGTCCTCATTGTGGATATTTTGCGGTAACAAAGAAATTAATGAGGAAAGTTCCAGGAAGATTAGTCGGTCAAACAACGGATGATCACGGGCAACGTGGTTTTGTACTTACCTTACAGGCTAGAGAGCAGCATATAAGACGCGATAAAGCGACAAGTAACATTTGTTCAAACCAAGCATTAAATGCGCTCGGAGCTTCGATAGCAATGAGTGCAATCGGAAAAAAAGGAATCAAGCATATGGCAACTCAGAATGTTCAAAAAGCCCACTATGCTAAAAATAAGTTGCAAGAAGAAGGAGTTGAGGTGATAACAGACCAACCTTTCTTCAATGAGTTTGTAATTAAGCTACCAAAAGCCATAAAAGACGTAAACAAAGAACTTCTTGATCACGGTATCATCGGTGGTTTGGACTTATCCAGGTTCTATAAAGAGAAAGAAAACTTGATGTTAGTGGCTGTTACAGAGTTAAGAACGAAAGAGGAAATGGATCAATTTGCGTCAGTATTGGGGGGAGTCAAATGAACAACAAAAATCAAGCATTGATTTTTGAATTAAGTAAAGAGGACAGAATTGGGTACAGTCTACCCGAGCTTGACATTGAAGATATAGAACTCAGTAAACTCATACCAAAAAAATTTCAACGGCAAGAAAGTCCTGAATTGCCTGAGGTTTCCGAGCTACAAATTGTTAGACATTATACAGCACTTTCGAAACGAAATCACGGGTTGGATTCAGGTTTTTATCCACTAGGATCATGCACAATGAAGTATAATCCTAAAATTAATGAAGATGTAGCCAGGTTCCCAGGGTTTGCACATTTACATCCATATCAGGATGAGTCTACAATACAAGGTGCATTAGAACTCATGTACAAGCTCCAACGCTCCTTAGAAGAGATTACAGGCATGGATCAGGTGACATTACAACCAGCAGCAGGTGCTCATGGTGAATGGACAGGTTTAATGCTCATTAGAGCTTATCATGAAGCTAATGGCGATCATAAACGGACAAAAGTCATTGTACCTGATTCTGCCCATGGTACAAATCCTGCTTCAGCAGTAGTGGCTGGATTTGAATCGGTCACAGTAAAATCCAATGATCAAGGTCTTGTAGATTTGGATCATTTACGAGAATTGGCTGGGGATGATACTGCCGCCCTGATGCTTACTAATCCTAATACACTTGGATTGTTTGAAGAACAAATCGTTGAAATGACAGAAATCATTCACGAGGTAGGCGGTAAAATTTATTACGATGGGGCAAACTCGAATGCTATTTTAGGAATAACACGACCAGGTGATATGGGATTTGATGTAGTACATTTAAATCTTCATAAAACGTTCACTACACCTCATGGGGGTGGCGGTCCGGGATCAGGCCCAGTGGGAGTTAAAAGCGATCTCGTTCCTTATCTGCCAACACCATTAGTAATGAAAGATGGGGAAACATATCGTTTGGAGTTTGACATTCCTGAGTCGATCGGGAGGGTGAAACCATTCTATGGTAATTTTGGAATTAATGTTCGTGCCTATACGTATATCCGGACGATGGGACCTATAGGATTAAGAAAGGTATCTGAATATGCGGTTCTTAACGCAAATTATATGCTTCGAAGACTTGAACCTTATTTTGAGACGCCGTATAAGCAACATTGTAAACATGAATTTGTTATATCCGGTAAGCGTCAGAAAAAACTAGGCGTAAGGACGTTAGATATCGCTAAAAGATTGTTGGATTTCGGATATCACCCACCAACCATCTACTTTCCGCTTAACGTGGAAGAGTGCATGATGATCGAACCTACCGAAACGGAATCGAAAGAAACACTGGACGAATTTTGTGATGCAATGATCCAAATTACAAAAGAAGTTGAAGAAACGCCGGAAGTCGTTCAAGAAGCTCCACATCATACAGTCATTGATCGTTTAGATGAAACAACAGCAGCAAGAAAACCAATTTTAAGATATATCACTGAAGCTTGAAGAAGTAATTGCCAGGAATTTTAGAGCGGGAAGCTCAAACAACAACTGAATGTTTCGGTGGATGGTCGATTCAGCGTCGATGGCGAAGGCAGAGACATGGCCTTTTCCCGAGGAATCTGAAGAGTCCCTTAGTTTGAAGGAGTATATACGCTATTCTATTAAAAAAGACCGGCTACCTGGAGCTTTAGCACCATGAGTAGCCGATCTTTATATAAGCCGGAAGTTATTTTTTAATTTTTCCAGTCCATTGACGAAATCCACCTTTTAATTGGTTGATATCTTCTGCTCCACGTTTTTTACGGATAATTTTTGCAGCTTGAGCTGTTCTCGTTCCATTCTGACAATAAAGGTATACTGGTTTATCAGGACGAATCTCTGTTACTCTTTGACGCATTTGGGACAGTGGAATATTTCTTGCGCCCAATATGTGTCCGCCTAGAAATTCTTTCTCTTCCCGGACATCAATTAATTGCGCTTTTCGATAATTTTCTCTAAATTTTTCTTGATCGAGCGTTTTTAGGTACTTCGGTTTCTTAGTACGAAGCACTATGATTACTACTAGTACAACAGTTACTGCAATTAATAGCCAAATACTCATATCCATGTTAAAATTGCCACTCCTTTTAGTTCGCTGGATGGTTTCCTTTATAAATGATAAACGTAATTTGGTGAATTGGCAAACGATTCCGTTTGATTTTAAGAAAAAGAATAAAAGAATAACCTGATAGAAGGTAAAAGAATGCAAACCCCAAATTTTTTGGTTATTGTCATATTATCGAATATTATGTCTCGATAGCTTGAGTTTCCTCTTTTTTATAGAGTTTTATAAAGTTGACAAAATGAATAAAAGAAACCCACACGTCTATATATGGTGTTACCTACAAAATAAACCACACTATATATTGATAAAATAAAGATGCTATGATATATTGAAAAAGGAAAAGAACGAGGTATCTAACTTTGGATACCTCGTTCTTGATTGAAGTAAACATCTAGATGTATACATACATTGCATTATATATAAAGGAGCGAAAGCCTGTGACAACATTTATGTCGAACAAAGGGATTAATGTGGAGGAATTGAACCGTGATATCGAGCAATTTCCACAAGTGTTCCCAATCACCCCTGACATGAAATTAAAACAAAGCGGTGTCTCACGTTTAGTCATGTTAGATCGTTACACATTCAAAGATACAGAGAAAAAGACGTTGAAAGTAGGAGATTTTGTTGTTTTAACAGTGAAAGCAGATCCAAAGTTTCCAGCAAGAGGTTATGGATATGTTGTCGAGTTAAACTGGGAAGAAAGCCGAGCTAAAATTTCAGTTGAAGAAGAATTTTTAGGTGTCTTAGATGAGGAAGAAAAACAAACCGGAATTGTGGACAGGTCGTTAGATACGATTGATAAACCATTGGAAGTATATTATGAACAAATAGCTAAGAGAAATGCGCGTGGCCTCTCTAATGTAGAAGTCGATCCTCAAAAACGGGATGAATCCTTTGAAAAGTTTTATTACGAGTTAGTAAATATGAATTTTGTTCCAGCGGGCAGAGTTTTGTATGGTGCAGGATCTGGCACGGATGTAACTTACTTTAATTGTTACGTTATGCCATTTGTAGCGGATTCAAGAGAAGGTATTTCTGAACACCGGAAACAAGTGATGGAGATTATGAGTCGCGGAGGCGGGGTTGGGACGAATGGTTCAACACTGCGCCCTCGTAATACATTGGCCAGAGGGGTAAATGGAAAATCTTCAGGGTCAGTCTCATGGTTAGATGATATCGCTAAGCTGACACACCTTGTTGAACAAGGTGGAAGCAGACGTGGAGCTCAAATGATCATGTTGTCTGATTGGCACCCGGATATATTGGAATTTATTATCTCTAAGATGCAAAATCCGCGGATTTTACGTTATTTGTCTGAAAATAGTGAAGATGTGCAAATAAAACGTCTGATTCAAGAAAAATTAAAATTCACACCTTTATCCGAAATAGAAGAAGCGATGTATCAAAGTATTGCTAATTATAAAAACATCGAAGGCCAAGGTGGTTTCGACCGTAAAATAATTGCTGAAGCTGAATCAAAGCTGCGCGCAGGCGGGAACTACTCGGTGAACAATTCTGAATTCCTGACAGGTGCAAATATTTCTGTTTGTATTACAAAAGAATTCATGGAAGCTGTTGAGAATGATCAGGAATATGAACTGCGTTTTCCTGACGTAGAAAATTATACTAAAGATGAGATGGAAGCCTATAATCGTGATTGGCATGAATATGGTGATGTTAGAGAGTGGGAAGCATTAGGTTTTGGTGTTCGTACGTATCGAAAAATCAAAGCAAAAGAGCTTTGGAATCTAATTAACATTTGTGCCACTTATTCTGCAGAACCGGGAATATTCTTTATTGATAACGCCAATGAAATGACAAATGCACAGGCATACGGGCAAAAGGTAGTCGCTACTAATCCATGCGGAGAGCAACCACTTGCTCCATATTCCGTGTGTAACCTTGCAGCTGTGAACCTTGCAGAGATGGCCGATATAGATCAAAAAGTTGTCGATTTCAAGAAACTTGAACAAACAGTAGCTACTGGAGTTCGAATTCAAGACAACGTGATTGATGCAACCCCTTATTTTTTAGAGGATAATACAAAGCAAGCTAAAGGTGAGCGTCGTGTTGGTCTAGGGGTAATGGGGCTTCATGATTTACTTATCAATACGGAAACAGTTTACGGTTCAGAAGAAGGTAATGCTTTGGTTGATAAAGTTTTTGAAACAATTGCTACCACTGCTTATCGGACAAGTATCGAGCTTGCAAAAGAAAAAGGAAGCTTTCCGTTTTTAGAAGGTTCTTCTGAAAATGAAACGAACTTTTTACGGCAAAAGTATACTCAAACTGGTTACATGAAAAAAATGCCAGAAGATATTCTTGAAGGGGTTAAAGAGCATGGAATTAGAAATTCTCATCTTTTGACAGTAGCTCCAACTGGATCAACAGGAACGATGGTCGGTGTATCAACGGGACTGGAGCCATATTTCTCTTTTTCTTATTTCCGAAGTGGACGTTTAGGAAAGTTTATTGAGGTAAAAGCAAAAATTCTTGAAGATTATTTAGATAGACATCCGGAGGTGGACCCAAACAATTTACCGGAATGGTTCATTTCCAGTATGGAATTGAGTCCCGAAGCCCACGCGGATGTTCAGTGTATCATTCAGAAATGGGTCGATAGTTCATTAAGTAAAACAGTAAATGCGCCTAAGGGTTACACTGTTGATCAAGTGAAAAGTGTCTATGAACGACTTTATAAAGGCGGAGCAAAAGGTGGTACTGTTTACGTGGATGGTAGCCGAGATTCACAAGTGCTGACATTAAAAGCTGAGGATAACGATGATTATACAGTTGATTTAACTGGTGGCGAAGCTGAAGATGAACAACATAAAAAACCAGTTGTCTTAGTAGAAACAATCTCTGATTTACGATCTACTTCTGTAACATTTGGAAGTGAAGTCGGAGATACTTGTCCCGTATGCCGTAAAGGGACAGTAGAAGACATCGGCGGTTGTAATACGTGTACGAATTGTTCGGCTCAACTAAAGTGTGGATTATAAGGAAAGAATTAAAGGTTCTAAGGGTTAAATAAAACCCTTGGGACTTTTTTTTGCTAGAATTCTTTCAAACCTTAATAATTACAAAAGCAACATAATAGAAAAAAAGTCATCACGTGTATTTATTATGTATTCTCTAGCAACGTGAAAAGCACCTTTTTAGGGGTTTGTATGGAGAGTCGGTTTTATTTATAGTATAATTATCTTAGCTTTAGAGTATATCGCAACTTAAGATTTTGGAGGGACCTTAATGCCAACGCCTAGTATGGAAGATTATTTAGAACGAATATATATACTAATAGAAGAAAAAGGATATGCTCGAGTGTCCGATATAGCAGATGCCCTTCAGGTTCATCCCTCATCGGTAACGAAGATGGTGCAAAAATTAGATCTCAACGAGTATTTGATCTATGAAAAATACCGAGGATTGGTGCTGACTGCTAAAGGAAAAAAAATCGGCAAACGCCTTGTGTATCGCCACGAACTATTAGAGGATTTCATGCGGGTTATCGGTGTGGATGAAAAAAACATTTATGGCGACGTAGAAGGAATTGAACATCATCTAAGTTGGGATGCTATTGACCGTATCGGAGACTTAGTACAATATTTTGAAGAAAAGTCAAAGCGGGTAGATGATTTAAGAAGCATTGAAAAACAAAATAATGAGATTAAATAACGAGACTGGACTTATTGAAGTGAAACATTCAATAGTCCAGTTTTTTTGAATGATGAATTTATTTAACTTTCTGTTATTTTTCAAGCCTCTCATCAGAAACAATAACGGTTACCTAAACTGCCTGTATAAAAAGATGTTGTTTGGCAGAATCCGTGAGACTCCTGTGGAAGAATGATTCAAGAGAGACCCCGCAGAGCATTCGTTTGCTCGAGGAGGCTCGCGGATCATCCACGGAAAGCGAGCGGTAATTCTTCCAAACAACCCTCCGTGATAATAAATCAACTAATTCACCAAGTTTGATAATACAAATTATTAATTTCTAACGAAATGTTGTAACAATTCAAATTTAAAATCGCATTAGGAACCTCAAGTTTTTTTGTCATTTTATTCACTTAATAAAATACACTTAAACTAAAAGGAGGAATCCTCCAATGACTCAAGTAGACGCAGTTTTTGCTGGTGGCGGTATAAAAGCAATGGCTTTTGTTGGTGCATTAGGTACATTAGAACAAAAGGGGATACACATAAATCGGGTTGCTGGAACTAGTGCAGGTGCTCTAACAGCGGCGTTTGTTAAAGCTAATTATACAAATGATGAAATGTATCAGCTCTTTACCCAATTGGATATGAACCAATTTCTTGACCAAAATCCTTTTAGCACCGTCTTTCCATTTCTACGGTGGATTCAGTTATACAAACGTATGGGTCTATATAAAGGGAAAGTATTTGAAGACTGGGTCGCTAGTGCTTTGTATGAGAAAGGAATTAGAACTTTCGGTGATCTGCCATCGGGAACTTTGAAGTTGGTTGCCTCGGATTTAACAAATGGAAGATTTATCGTTTTGCCAGATGATTTGCCGCGTTACGGAATAGACCCGGTAACGTTTTCTATCGCAAAAGCTGTGAGAATGAGCTGTAGTCTGCCTTTCTTTTTCGAACCAGTTAAATTAAAAGGAGAAGACGGAAAAGAATCGTTAATTGTAGACGGAGGGGTGTTAAGTAATTTTCCGTTATGGTTATTCGTGAGGAAAGGGATGAAAGCGGAACGCCCTGTATTAGGAATGAAACTTTCTCCTGAATTTGATCAGTCGCCACCTAAAGAAATACCAAACGGTCTATCTATGCTGACTTCAATGTTTGATACGATGAGAAAGGCCCATGATCAACGATATGTTTCTAAGTTTCATGCAAAAGATATTATATTTATCCCGGTCAATGAAATAACGGCAACACAATTTAAAATGTCCGATGAAGAAAAAGACAGGTTAATTCAGCTTGGAGCTGAATCAACCCGAAAATTTCTGGCTAAATGGTCGTATTAGAAGAAATCAGTTTATAAAAAGACTTAGGCAGTATCTCCTCTCTTACTTTGCTGGCCATAAAGTTTTGTGCTAAAAAGGAGGAGTGGAATGAGAAAAGTTATCCATAATCCTGCTAGAAAACCTAAGAGTGAATAATACAAGGTGAAAATAACAGGATTGAATAAGAAAAATAAGTGAGACAAAATCAAACCTGATGATCCAATCATTAACGCAATCAGTTTGCTCATCCCTGAACTGGTTGTAATGCTAATTCTTAATTTATATTGTTCAAGAGCAATCCCGATGCCCGACCCAAGAAGTAAACCGGGTAATATAAGAAAATCATTCTGCGGATAAATCAGGATACCTATAAAGATAGGAACAATAATAGCGAACCCAAAAACATATCGTTCAGGCATTGCTTCTATCCAATCAAAACTTCGGTAATACATATAACTAATAAAACCGCCTATTAATATTCCTCCTACAATGGAGAACACTGGAGTACCTTGAAGAAGCAAATAGATGACACTAATGAACAAAGGTGGTATTAAACACATAATTATCTCCACTTGTCTTCTCACTAGTGGAATAAATATCGAGAATAATGTCATAACTGCTTGTATGTGCGGGTGAGTTAACGGGAGTAATTGGTCATTAGTATACAAGTAAGGGAGATACATCGTGATGATATAACCCAGCGAAAGCGAGAATATAGTTAAATATAAGGCTTGAAAACCGATCTTTTTACTTATTGTCCAATATATAATACCTACCAGTACAAGAAAACTAATCAATAACCACTCAGACCAGACACTGTGAATTAAAAAAGGGCTTGAAAATGGAGGAATCATTTATCCCAGTCCCCTTTCCAATAATAATTTGCGAAAAAATGAAAAATGATAAAGAAAAAAACCAAGCATTAAAATAAAGCTCGGCTCTTTTTTTTGTTCTTTTTACCTTCAATAACAGTTAACTTAACATCAGACTGACGTTTAACTAACGGGCGAGAGATGGACTTTTTCTTTTCTTTTTGCTTCTTCTTGAAGGACGCAGTTGGTTTACGGCTTTGGGTTTGCTTGATTTGCTGGCTTCTTTGTTGCGTGAAAGAAGCTTGGTTACCCATAAGTCTTGGAATTATAAATTTCTTCATCACTAGGAGAAGTATTGCAACAATACCGACCGTCACTAAAATTTGAGTGAAAAATTGAGTTGGATTTGTAAATAGTTGCATTCCTATACCAAAGATGGCAAACCCAATAATCACTAGGATGATCGGATGAAAAGAACGACGGAACATGTCTCAACACCTCTATTCAATATTATGGATGAAACTTTTCTTTATTCTATTCCTCGTTGCTTTCGACCGCTTACACTTTCTTTCTATTTTACATTAGAAAACGAATTCTAACCATCTAAATATAAAGATCTTATTAAAAATATTAATTATTATATAACTATTCCCATATTGAAGTTGAATTACACCTAATATTGTTTTGCTGATAAATTATTCCCTAAATGGATACACTAATTTTCGAGGTGAAGTCAATGGGAAAATTAGAACAAAATGAACAAGAAGCAAGTCAATCTTTTATTTCTACAGTTGCTGTAATAGGTTTTGTAGGTGGAGCATTATGGAGTTTAGTGGCTTACTTCGCCTATACGTTTAAGTTTATTCCATTCGGACCTGCAGTCATTTTAGAGCCGTGGGCATTAGGAGATTGGAAGACTGGAACTTTAGGACAATGGTTGGGTATTTTGGCCATTGCTATAATATCGATTGGTGTAGCATTTTTATATAGAGTTTTACTTGCAAAATTTAATTCTATATGGCCTGGAATCGTTTTTGGTTTTGTGTTATGGCTTGTTGTATTTGTAGTATTGCATCCCTTGTTTAATACCATAGACCCTATTACCGAAATGAATCGTAATACTTTAACAACCTCTATATCGCTTTATGTAGTTTATGGCTTGTTTATAGGGTATTCCGTTTCATACGAGTACCACGAACGCACAGTTCATGAGGGTGAGTCTATCCAAGAATAAGCTCCTGTGGTAGAATGTTCTATGGAACATTCTATTTTTTTGTCTAAAAAATGCCTGTATGCTCAGGTCTTTCGATGATTTACAATTTCTTATCAGAATCGCATGGTTTGCAAGGAGGACGAAAGGATGAAAAAACTGGATCAATTACGAAATCAATTTTCCGAGAAAAATATAGACGGTTTAATCATTGCCAGTGACACGAATCGTCGTTACCTTACTGGCTTTACCGGGACCGCAGGAGTAGCGGTCATTTCAGAGAATAAAGCAACTTTTATCACGGATTTTCGATATGTTGAGCAAGCAGAAAGTCAAATTAATGGAT
Organism: Salipaludibacillus neizhouensis; assembly: GCF_002886185.1. Lineage (GTDB taxonomy): Bacteria > Bacillota > Bacilli > Bacillales > Salisediminibacteriaceae > Salipaludibacillus > Salipaludibacillus neizhouensis. The sequence goes on along the minus strand of NZ_KZ614146.1, from coordinate 2,436,675 downwards.
TTAATATCGTTCAACATACAACCCCGATACACGAAGAAGTAGCGAATCAAGTCAAGGAAATGGGAATTACCAGGTTAGGATTCGAAAAAGACCAACTTACCTATAGTGAATATGATACATATAAAAAAGTGCTAGGATCAGCAGAATTTATGCCTGTAAGCGGTATGGTCGAGCAGATGCGCTTAATTAAAGATTCCAAAGAATTGAGCATTATTCAAGAAGCTGTTGATATTGCAGATGCAGCATTTTCACACATTCAAGCTTACCTTCGTGCCGGTGTAAAAGAGATTGATATTTCAACTGAACTTGAATTTTTTATGAGAAAACATGGGGCAGTATCCTCTTCATTTGATATAATTGTAGCATCTGGACAACGTTCTGCACTTCCCCACGGGGTTGCAAGTTCTAAAGTTATTGAGAAGGGTGAACTTGTAACGTTAGACTTTGGCGCTTATTACAAAGGATATTGTTCTGATATTACTCGAACAGTAGCCATAGGTGATCCAAATGAAGAACTAAGAAAAATATATCAAACAGTGCTTGAAGCACAAATACGTGGTGTAAATGGAATTAAGCCGGGTATGACTGGTAAAGAAGCGGATGCATTAACCCGTGACTATATAACAGAACAGGGATACGGACAGTACTTTGGCCATTCCACTGGTCATGGCATGGGTATGGAAGTTCATGAAGGACCTGGTTTATCTTATAAATCAGATAAAGTATTAGAGCCAGGCATGGTTGTCACCGTAGAGCCTGGTATTTACGTTGCGGGTATCGGTGGCACAAGAATTGAAGATGACATTGTTATTACTGAAAGTGGAAATGATATTTTATCAAAATCTACCAAGGAACTACTCATTTTAGGCGAGTAGCTTAATACTTAGGAGGAAAAAAATGATCTCAGTAAACGAATTTAAAACAGGATTAACAATTGAAGTGGATAATGATATTTGGTCAGTAGTAGAGTTCCAACATGTGAAGCCAGGTAAAGGGGCGGCATTTGTTCGTTCGAAACTTCGAAGTATGCGAAGCGGTAATATTCAGGAAAAGACATTCCGTGCGGGTGAGAAAGTTGAAAAAGCTCATTTGGAAAACAGTAAAATGTCGTATTTATATTCAAGTGGAGATGTTCATACATTTATGGATACATCTTCTTATGAACAGTTGGAATTATCATCAGATCAAATTCGCCATCAGTTAAGGTATTTAATAGAAAATATGGAAGTGCAAATTCTAACCTATGGTGATGAAATCTTAGGTGTGGAAGTTCCTAATACCGTTGAATTAAAAGTTACGGATACTGAACCAGGAGTAAAAGGCGATACAGCTTCGGGCGGTACAAAACCAGCTACTGTAGAAACAGGATTGACGGTTCAAGTGCCATTCTTTGTAAACGAAGGCGACACGTTAATTATTGATACACGTGAAGGGAAATATGTTTCAAGAGGTTAGTTAAAAGAAGCTGACATTAGGCTTTCTCTTTGTTTGAGGGGAAGTATAAAAAAACAAGATAGTGTTATTTACAAAAGACTGCGTATCCGGCTTAAACGCCCTGGATACGCAGTCTTTTTTTTGTTGTCTGCTACTCAGGCAGACAAATTTCTTGTAATCGAGGTTTGTCTTTTTATTGTTGTAATAATTAGGACAAGGATTCATATATTTCATTATAGACACGAAGGAAAATTTTTAGGTATAGAAAGGAAATGTCGCAATGAGAGAAATATTTCATATTCTACCAACAATCATAAAAGATTATGTGGAAAGGTATCCTGCGGAAGACAGAGAAAATATGGAAGAAATTCGCTTACGAATAGGCAGACCAGTTGAGATTGTGGGTTTGAAAAGTAAAACTAAGAATCATCCTCCAATTTTCACAGAAAAGGATGCTTCTCAAATGATGTCTTTATTAAGTCAGCACTCCTTATATCGATTAGAGGAAGAATTAAAAAGAGGCTATATAACTATTCCCGGAGGCCATCGCGTTGGAATTGCCGGAAGAGTGGTCATGGATAAAGGACATGTAAAAGGATTGCGTGAAATTGGTTCCTATAATATTCGAATTGCAAAAGAAAAACAAGGTGTGAGTGATGATTATATCCGTGAATTATACAGGAGAAATCACTGGACAAACACGTTAATAATAGGGCCTCCGAAGACTGGAAAGACAACATTATTACGAGATTTAGCCAGGAAAATAAGTCTAGGCATGCCTCAAATAGGGATTCCAGCTAAAAATGTTGCCATTGTCGATGAAAGATCTGAAATAGCTGGTTGTATTCATGGTATTCCTCAACATCATTTCGGTACGAAAGTAGATGTGTTGGATGCGTGCCCTAAAGCTGAAGGGATGATGATGATGATTCGCTCCATGAGTCCGGATGTACTGGTTGTCGATGAGATAGGCAGAGAAGAAGATGGAAGAGCAATGATGGAAGCTATTTATGCAGGAGTCACTGTTATTTCAACTGTTCATGGAACGACGTTAGAAAATGTTAAAAAACGTCCTACTATAAAGGCCTTGTTGGAAGAATCGGCTTTTGAAACAATTATTGAAATTTCGGCTGTAGGCAAAAAAGGTGTATTCAAATATCTAGATAAAACGGAACCTGGAGTCATCTCAAGATGATATGGATAGGAGCAATATTTATTGTTTTGGCTTCAGCACTGATAGGCATGGAACTATCAAAAAGGTTGGAAAGAAGAACGTTGTTACTAAGGCATATGAAGGTTGCTTTAGAAACCTTTGATACAGAAGTAGCATTTGCAATGATGCCATTATCTGAAGCGCTTATTCAAATTTCTCGGCAATTACCAGACCCCGCGAAGCAATTTTTGTTTAGTGTCGGCGAACGGATAGGCGAAAACAGGGGATCTGTTGTGGAGATCTGGGAAGAAGAACTTGATTTATGGAAAAAAAATATTGATCTAAATAACCAGGATATTGAAGTAATAAGGCAATTCGGTCAGACATTAGGAAAACAAGATTTAGAGGGGCAGCGTAAGCAAATTCAGCTTACCCAATCTTACTTGACGCATAGAGAGCAAGTGGCAGTTGACTCTCAGAAGACATATCAGTCTATGTATCGGAGTTTAGGTTTTTTAGGCGGATTACTGTTAGTAATTATGTTGCTGTAATGGAAAGCAGTGAGGGGGAAGTCCAATGGCCAATGATGTAGGTCTAATATTTCAGATAGCCGGGGTTGGAATCGTTGTTGCCATGATTCATACCGTATTAAAACAGATGGGGAAGGAAGAAATTGCGAATTGGGTGACGCTGATCGCATTTGTCCTTGTTCTTTACATGGTGGCAACAGTGATTGATGATTTGTTTACGAAAATCCGCTCTGTGTTTTTATTTCAAAGTTAGGAGGGAGGTAGTGGGATGGAAATCATTCAAATAGTAGGTTTAGGAATGATTGCCACCTTCCTAGCTATCATCGTCAAAGAGCAGAAACCGGTGTTTGCTCTTCTTATTACCGTCTTCACAGGAGCAATAATCTTTATTTTTCTGATCGATAAAATAGCAGTTCTTTTTCAAACGCTGGAAGAATTGGCGGAGAATTCAAATGTAAATATGATTTACGTCCAGACTATCTTTAAGATTATTGGAATTGCATATATCGCAGAGTTTGCTGCTCAGATCGCTCGGGACGCTGATCAAGGTTCCATCGCCTCTAAAATAGAATTGGCTGGGAAAATACTCATATTGGTTATGGCAATCCCAATTATCAGTGTCATTATTGATACGATATTAACGCTTATTCCGTCGGCCATGGGGGACGTTTAATGAAATATTTATTCGCTATGTTAGGATGTGCGATTATTTTTCTTCTGAGTGAAGGTTGGACAAGTATTGTCTTTGCAGAGGAAGAAACAACTCCAATAACAGAAGAAGAGATGGTGGAAAAGCAGTTAGGTTCGTTAGATATTAGTGAGGTAATGAATTTTTGGGACAGTCTTCAGGATGAGTATGGAGGTTTTTTACCGGAAATTGAAAGAGATAATCTTAAGGACTTAATCGGAAACACTGATAATTTATCATTCAAAGGCTGGTTAACCGGGTTCGCTTCCTATTTTCTTCATGAAATAGTAGCGCAAGGAAAACTACTTGGAACCTTAATCTTGCTCACTGTATTCAGTATGATCCTTGTCCAACTTCAGCAAGCTTTTGAAAAACATCAAATTAGCAAAGTCGCCTATGCGGTTACGTACATGGTATTAATCATCATTGCCTTAAATAGTTTTTATTTAGCGATGGAATTAGCGGAAACAACAATTTCTACGATGAGCAATTTCATGATGGCGATTATCCCTCTCATATTAGTTTTGATGGCCTCGGTTGGAAGCGTCACGTCCGTTGCTCTTTTTCATCCGATCATCATGTTTATCGTTCACACGACTGGTTTATTTGTGCAGTATTTTGTATTACCTCTTCTACTTTTATCAACGTTACTTTCGATCGTTAGTACGATGACGGAGCATTATAAAGTGTCTAAACTGGCTGTCCTTTTAAGAAATATATCGATTGGGAGTCTGGGGATTTTCCTTACTGTATTTCTAGGAGTTTTATCTGTGCAAGGTGCGACAGCCGCTGTTGCAGATGGGATAGCGATTCGGACAGCTAAATTCGTTACAGGAAATTTCATTCCAGTAGTAGGAAGGATGTTTACGGATGCAGCAGATACTGTAATGGGAGCTTCGTTATTATTGAAAAATACAATCGGGGTGCTCGGTTTGGTGATGCTGTTACTCGTTTGCATTTTTCCCGCTTTGAAAGTCTTGGCGTTAGGAATGATCTATTCTTTTTCAGCAGCTGTATTACAACCGCTTGGCGGGGGTCCGATCATCGAATGTTTATCTATCATAGGAAAAAATGTGTTATTGATTTTTGCAGCTTTAGCAGCAGTTTCATTAATGTTTTTTTTATCTATTACGATCATTGTAATATCCGGAAATCTATCCATCATGATGAGGTAATAAGAGGTGATGTGCGAGTGGCACTTATAAACAGTTGGATAGCAAATATCATATTGTTGATTTTATTTGCTACTATTTTAGAGTTAATGTTACCTAATTCATCTACTCACCGTTACGTCAAGCTTGTTATAGGGTTAATGATACTTGTAGCAATGCTGCAACCAGTTATCTCTATTTTCCAAGAAGATCCAGAAAAAGTTTTAGAAGAACTTGTTCAATTTGAAACTGGAGTCGAAGAAGATCAATCAATTCTTAAAGAATTAGAAAAAACAGATATAGAATCAGAATCACTTGCATATATTTCTGAAAAAGTGGCTGTCCAACTAAAAGCTGATGCAGAAACTTTTATGCTAGAGGAGTTTGACAAGCAAATAGTTTCGATCGAGGTTTCGTTTGAAGCATTGCATGCAACAGAAGAAACGGACAATCTTAATAATCTTCATGTCATCCTCGAAGATTCACAAAAGATTCAAGTGGATGAGGAAAGTAAGAATAACGAGATTCATGTGGAGCGGATTGAAATTAAACGGGACTCTGAAAGTTTCGAGACAGAGGCAGCAGAAGAGGAATTGGAGGGACAAATCCAAATGATAGATCGTCTTTCAGAAATATGGCAAGTACCAGTAGAAAAAATAACAATTCAAGATAAAGGAGAGAGCCTCGTTGATTAAAAAACCTAACCCAAAATCATTGTTCGCCTCCTTTTCTTTAAATAATAAAGGAAAGAAAGTCCGACTAACTTATCTCGTTGTATTAGTATTTCTAGGAGTCACTTTTATGCTCTTAGGCAGCTTTTTTCAAAACGATGACCCGTCACAACCTTCCATGTCTCTTGAAACGGAAGAACTTGAGGATAAGGAGGGAGAAGATATCGAGCCAGTTTTCCGATCAGGCGATAAGGAGCAGGATCAAGATCCAGAACAAGATGAAAAGCATGAGAGACATTTAGAAGATCAATTGAAAAATGCATTAGAACAAATGAAAGGGGTAACGAACGTTTCTGTTATGGTAACTGTTTCTGGGACTGAAACACATATTTTCGAAAAAAATACACAGTCGAAAGAACAGCAGACAGAGGAGACGGATCGTGAAGGGGGGACAAGAGACGTAAGGGACTCCACGAAGGACGAAGAAGTTGTGATCATACGCAATGGTGATAAAGAAGAACCGCTTCTCGTTCAGTCGAATAAGCCGGATATTAAAGGTGTTTTGATTGTGGCAAACGGTGTAGACAATATTCAAGTAAAGACATGGGTGGTAGAAGCTGTAAGTAGAGTGCTTGATATACCATCACACAGAGTATCTGTCATGCCAAGAAAACAAAAGGAGGATACAACATGATTTTAAAAAGACAAACGGTGTGGTTATTGACGATGTTAAGTTTAATTATTGTACTGTCTGTATATTATATTTCAATGGATCGAATTGAAAACCAGCAAGCATCCATTGAAGAGGTAGAAGAAGTTAATTCGATAGAGGATATGGATCTAGATAAACTAACGGACGAGTTGGAGATAGAATGGTTAGAAGGCGATGAAGAAACATTTATCGAGTTAGAAGAGGCAGAAGATGTTATCGGAAATGTTTCCGGTGATATGAGTGCAGCAGAAATGTTCGATACGATTAAGTTACAACGGCAAGATGCGCGCAGCAAGTTAAATGAAGAGTACGTTAGCGTGATAGCAGCTGCAGAAACCAATCCGGAGATTCAAGTAGAAGCAATGGAAAAAGTGGAATCACTTCAAAAAATGTCACAGCAAGAAGAAATGGTAGAAACGATTATTCGTTCGCAGGGATATGAAGATGTTCTTGTTATGTCTGATGAAAACCAGGTTAACATTTACGTTAGAGCAAATGAGCTATCTAAAGAAGAGGTTGTAGAAATTAACCAGTTAGCTTATGAACACTTAGGCATAGAGACAGTGCGCGTAGGATTTCAACCAGGTAATTAAAGGAGGAGCTATATGCTCCTTTTTTTTTTCGAAAAGAGGTGTTTTGCATCCGCTCTAGGCGGACGCTTTCCACGGTCAACTTCTTCAGCTATTGCTTTTCCCGAGTCACCACCTTCGCTACTTCGATCTTTTTAAAAAATATAAAGGTTAAGAAGGCATTTTTAAAAAAGAGGGTGCGTTTTTCTTTGTTTATATAGGTATATAATTAAAGCGGAGTATGAAATAATAGTAATACATGATTTTTACTTTCAGTGGTGGTATAATACCCTATTGTAATCATTTATGGAACAATATGCTTTACAGAGGGAGAGATTTTTAATGGAATGGTCCGAGTTAACTGAGGGTGCGAAAGCAGTTTTGGAACAAACTAGAAACATAAAAAATGATAAAATCCAAATTGTAGAATTTGAAGTTGGTTTTGTTCAAACGGAAGAAGAAGCAGGAGATGGAGAACCTGTATCCATCAAGGAAGAAGATTACCAGAGTTTAAAGAAATTCGTGGAAGAGAATAACTATGGAGATAAGTATCATATGGCAAAAAATAAAAATATCGTCAAACTAATTTTATTAGTAGATGAGAAAATTCCGGATAACTTATCAGACTTCCCAATATTTCGTGACTATAAAAACACAGCTGAATAATTGCACTGATTAAACCTTCCTCGCCATGGCTAACCTTCGAAGGAAGGTTTTTTATCTGTTCAATTTATACATAGGACCAGAAAAAAAGGTTCCCTTTTAGTCTTTTTTAAGGTAGCATATTTTTTAGGACTAAGTCATAAAAAAAACTGCAATTATAAAATTAACTTTTATTTATATGATGAGAAAAAAAGAATGGAGTGGAAGGAATGTTGAAGATTCAAGAAATTCGTGAACTAATTAAGTTAATTGATGAATCTAGCATTAATGAATTTAAATTTGAGCAAAATGGCTCTAAAGTAACGATGAGAAAAAACATCTATGGAAAAATGCAGTCGTCGCAGGTGAATGACGAAGCAAATTCAAGGGTGATTTCCCAGGAATCATCAGAGGTCCAATCTGAGAGGCCACCAGCTACTGATTCGGACAGCGAGCAACAGTCCCTAGTAATGGGTAACGAAGAGGAAAAATCCGTAAATACAAATGCTGGTTTACATACGATTACATCACCAATGGTCGGAACATTTTACGAGGCCGCATCACCTGACTCTCCAGTTTACGTTAAGTCAGGCGATCAAGTAAATAATGAGAGTGTTGTTTGTATTATCGAAGCCATGAAACTTATGAATGAAATCGAGGCGGAAATAAAAGGGGAAATCGTAGAAGTTCTCGTAGAAAACGGACAACTAGTTGAGTATGGGCAAGAACTTTTCTTAGTGAAGCCTGAATAGGAGATGACAGCAATGTTAAAGAAAATTCTTGTAGCAAATCGGGGAGAAATTGCTGTTCGAATAATTCGAGCGTGTAAAGAACTGAATATAAAAACAGTTGCCGTTTTTTCTGAGGCTGACCACGACGCGCTTCATGTAAGAATCGCGGATGAAGCCTATTGTATTGGGCCTGTTTCTTCCACAGACAGTTATTTAAATTTCACGAATATCATGAGTGTGGCCACATTAACAGAAGTAGACGGTATTCATCCTGGATATGGTTTTCTTTCTGAAAATGCCGACTTTGCGGAAATTTGTGGGGCGTGTAATATCACTTTTATTGGTCCAAGTCCTTGGGCAATTAATCAAATGGGTACAAAGGATGTAGCCAGGACTACAATGGAAAAAGCAGGTGTTCCCGTTGTACCGGGTTCAAAGGGGATCATTCAGTCTCCTGAAGAAGGTGCCAAAGTAGCCGGAAGTATTGGTTACCCTGTTATCATCAAAGCCACAGCAGGCGGCGGAGGAAAAGGGATTCGGGTAGCACGTAATGAAGACGAACTTCATAAAGGAATATCGATTACGCAAAAAGAGGCACAAGCCAACTTTGGTAATCCAGGTGTTTACTTGGAAAAGTATATAGAAGATTTCCGTCATGTCGAAATACAAGTATTAGCGGATAATTACGGAAATGTCATTCATCTTGGTGAAAGAGATTGTACCATTCAGCGCAGGTTGCAGAAGTTGGTAGAAGAAAGTCCGTCCCCGGCCCTTGATGAAAAAATCAGAGAACAAATGGGGGAAGCTTCTGTTAAAGCTGCTGAAGCAGTAGAGTATACAGGCGCTGGAACTATTGAATTTATTTACGATCACCATCAGAAGAACTTCTATTTCATGGAAATGAATACCAGGATCCAGGTAGAGCATCCCGTAACCGAAATGGTAACTGGCATTGATTTAATTAAAGAACAAATCTTAGTTGCTTCTGGTAAAAAGCTTTCCTATACTCAAGAGGAAGTAAGATTTGAAGGCTGGTCGATGGAATGCCGGATAAACGCGGAAAACCCTAGCAAGAACTTCATGCCATCACCTGGCAAGATTGAAATGTACTTGCCTCCTGGCGGTTTAGGTGTAAGAGTTGATAGTGCAGTTTTTCCAGGTTATACTATTTCACCTTATTACGACTCGATGATCGCTAAAGTCATCACTTATGGAAAAGATCGCGATGAGGCAATGGCAAAGATGAAACGAGCACTAGAGGAATTTATCATAGAAGGTGTCCATACGACGATTCCTTTTCATTTACGTTTGTTAGATCATGATGTATTTAAGGGTGGGGATTTCAACACGAAATTCTTGGAAACATATTCGATAATGACAGAGGATCCTAACGAATAAAGGAGGAATTTATGATGTCGGAAAATAAGGTCGTTCATATGGCAGAAGATAACAATGGATTAGGCAAAATAGAAATTTCGCCAGAAGTTATCGAAGTTATAACGGGCTTGGCTGCGTTGGAAATTGAAGGTGTTGGAATGCTGCGGGGTAATTTTGCTTCCGGTGTTGCAGAGCGATTCGGAAGAAAAAGTTCTCATGGCAAAGGAGTAAAAGTAGACCTTAAGGACGCCGGGGTATCACTTGAGGTTTATGTTATTACTAATTACGGTGTCTCCATTCCTGATGTTTGCCAAAAAATGCAAGAAAATATTATTCAAACATTGAAAAATATGATCGCGATTAAAGTACTGCAGGTAGACGTTCATGTCGTAGGAGTGCATTTCGAAGGCAAAGGCGATCTTGAACCTAGCAAGAAAGATTAAGGACTCTAAGCCAAAGATAATCTTTGGCTTTTTCTTATTTTAATATTGTTTAAGTAAACCTTGTTCTTCTGGGAAAAACTCGAAGAAGCTTCGAGTTGTCTCGACGGATGCAAAATAATTGCCTCAAGATACATGATAACCTTGTATCACTCCTGTTTTCCAACGGGAAGTTATGCTATGATTTAGAGTGGATAAAAATAGAATAACTCCTCATAAAAAGGGGAGGATGTATGTAGTTTGTTTAATCAAACTAGCAAGATATAAAAGGAGATAGAAAATCATGAACCGCAGATTAGCAAGAATTAGAACGATACAAGCACTTTACCAAGTTGAAATGACAGATATTGATCCTTCTATGGCAATCGAATCCGTACTGGAAAAGGGGGACAAGCAAGACGATTTTTTAGATTCACTCGTCAATGGAACGTTAAAGTATACGGATGAAATCGATTCGTTTCTCCATGGTGCATTAGAGCATTGGTCCCTTGAGAGGATTTCGAGAATAGAGAGGGCTATTTTACGAATGGCTGTGTATGAAATGAAGTATGTAGACGATATTCCGATAAATGTAAGTTTAAATGAGGCGATTGATTTAGCAAAAGGTTTTATCGGCGAAGAAGAATCAGGGAAATTTGTAAACGGAGTTCTCTCAAATGTAGCGAATGTGTTGAAAAACTCATAATACCAATAAATCAGTAAGACCATTAAAAGGGGGATTTTTGATGTCAGCAACGATTATTTCCGGAAAAGAATTAGCAGCACAAAAAAGGCTAGAAATGAAGAAAGAAGTTGAAGTGTTAAAAGAAAAAGGAATGACGCCTGGTTTGGCAGTGATCCTTGTAGGAGAAGACCCAGCTTCACAATCCTATGTAAAAGCAAAAGCAAGAGCTTGTGAAGAAACAGGAATCCATTCTGAATTAGACATTGTACCCACGTCAATTTCCGAGGAAGAATTACTAAAGAAAATTGAAGATTTAAATATGGCATCTCATATACATGGTATTCTTGTTCAACTACCTTTACCAGATCATATATCGGAGAAAAAAGTGGTGGAGACGATTAGTCCGGATAAAGATGTAGATGGTTTTCATCCAATAAATATCGGTAGAATGATGACGGGACAAGATGCATTTTCCCCTTGTACACCTGCTGGAATTATTGAAATGGTTAAATCCAAAAGTATTGAAATTGAAGGGAAACATGTTGTCGTAGTTGGACGGAGCAATATTGTCGGGAAGCCTGTCGGTCAACTGTTTTTAAATGAGAATGCAACAGTAACCTATTGCCATTCCCGGACAAAAAATATGCAAGAAATTACGACATCAGCAGATATTCTTGTAGTAGCTGTAGGACGGGAAAACTTTATAAATGGTGATTACATAAAAAAAGGTGCAGTTGTGATAGACGTTGGGGTAAACCGAAACAGTGCTGGAAAACTTGTCGGAGATGTGGAATTCGAAACGGCAAAGGAAAAAGCATCCTATTTAACTCCTGTTCCAGGTGGAGTAGGTCCAATGACGATAACTATGCTGCTTCACAATACAATTATTTCTGCCCGAAGATTAGTAAACTAAGGGGTTTTACTGATGACTGAGAATTTTTTAAGCGTAAGTGCACTGACTAAAAAAATTAAACAACTCGTGGATCAGGATTCCCAGTTACAAAATGTTTGGTTACGGGCGGAAATCTCTAATTTTAAGCGTCATAGTAGGGGCCACATGTATTTCACATTAAAAGATCCTAACTCTAGAGTGCAATGCGTGATGTTTGCAGGACATAATCAATATTTGAAATTCCTGCCGGACAACGGTATGAGCGTGCTAGTCAGAGGAGATATTTCTATTTATGAACCGTTCGGACAATATCAATTTTATGTGAAAGAAATGCAACCAGACGGTATCGGTAATTTGTATTTAGCGTTTGAAGACTTAAAACGACGTCTGGATATGGCAGGGTATTTTGCAGAGGAAAATAAAAAATCTCTTCCGAAAATGCCGCAATCTATTGCAGTAATAACTTCACCCACAGGAGCTGCTGTAAGGGATATTATTACGACATTAACTCGCCGTTACCCGTTAGTAAAGGTCACATTATTACCTGTCCTCGTTCAAGGGCCAGACGCTCCTGCTTCGATCACAAGGGCAATCATTCAAGCCAATGAAGCGAATAGGTTCGATGTTATCATTGCTGGACGGGGTGGAGGGTCAATAGAAGAATTATGGGCCTTTAATGAAGAAAGTGTTGCAGAGGCGATTTTTCGATCAACTGTCCCCGTCATTTCTGCTGTAGGTCATGAAACAGATATTACAATCAGTGATTTTATAGCAGATTTACGAGCACCAACACCTACAGCAGCGGCAGAACTTGCTGTACCGAATATCCAAGATTTATTAACTACTATTTTTGAACGTAAAGCTAGATTAATTCGAGTAATGGAAGCTAAACTTACACAAAAGCGAGAACGGCTTGCCTCGTTAGATAAATCCTATGCTTTTCGGTATCCAAAGCAATTAGTTGAACAAAAAGAGCAGGAACTAGATCGGTTACAGGATACTCTGAAGCGGGAGTATGCTCGTTTAATAGAAAGATACAAAGAGCAAACTCTATCTTGGGAAAGGCGATTATCGTCTCTTCATCCTCAAGAGAGAATCAAAAAGGAGTTAGATCGTCTCGCTCTTTCTGAGAATGCTGTAAAACGAGGGATGACTGAAGTTATGAAAGAAAAAAGGCATCAATTGTCGATACAAATATCTAAATTAGAACTTTTAAGTCCATTAAAACTAATGGATAGGGGTTACAGCCTTGTATATAATGAAGACAACAAGTTAGTGAAACATATGGAAGAAGCACCGTTAAAAACTTCTCTGACTGTTCAGTTACAAGATGGTCAGCTTGTTTGCAGAGTTGAAAACCACGTGAAGCGAAGCGAAAATTCATAGGAGGCGGGAACATGGCAGAAGAGAAAAAGCAATCATTTGAGCAATCAATGAATGATTTGGAAAATATTGTAGAAAAATTAGAGCAAGGTGATGTACCTCTTGAAGAAGCAATTACGATGTTTCAAGAAGGGATGAAACTATCAAAGAATTGTCACGATCGTTTACAGCATGTAGAAAAACAGATGACTGAAGTTTTGTCTGAGGACGGGGAAATCAGTACATTTGATATAGAAGAGGAGAAGTAAACCGTGAAATCACAAGCAATGATAGAACACTTTTTTCTTGAAGAACGCCAGCATATTGAAGCTAGACTTAAAAGTATAGTCGAGACTCTCACAGGACCGCAATCTCTATTAGATGCGATCGATTATTCTCTTCAGGCTGGCGGTAAAAGGATACGACCGATTTTGTTGCTAGCAACTTTGCAAGGATTAAATAAGCCCTTGCAACTAGGCTATGATGTAGCCTGTGCGATTGAGATGATTCATACGTATTCCCTCGTTCACGATGATTTACCGGCAATGGATGACGATGACTTACGAAGAGGGAAGCCGACAAATCATAAAGTTTTTGGTGAGGCACTGGCAATATTAGCCGGTGATGGTCTACTCACTCATAGTTTTAATATAATATCCAGATTAGAGGATATTTCTGATGCTACTAAGATTCAATTGTTGCAACGAATATCAGAAGCTGCAGGACCATCCGGAATGGTAGCAGGACAAGTAGCTGATATGGAAGGAGAAGGTAAAATTCTTTCCCTTGATGAACTTGAACAAATACATCATCGAAAAACAGGTGACTTACTAGGAGTTTCTTTGGAATGTGGTGCGATTTTAGGTTCAGCGTCAATGGAAACAATTGCTGAATTAAGCGCTTTTGGTAAACATATTGGATTGGCGTTTCAAATAAAGGATGATGTGTTAGATGTTGAAGGTGATGAAGAAAGTATTGGAAAGCCTGTAGGCAGTGATGCAGAAAGTGATAAAAATACTTACCCAAGCATACTCGGACTCGAAGAAGCTAAAGAAAAACTAGATTATCATATAGATGCAGCAAAATCGCATTTAAGTAACTTGCCTTATGAGTTTGGCCTTTTAGAAGAGATCGCAGACTTTATAAAAAACAGAACAGCATAATTGGAAATCATTCGCAAAGTTGCTAATGATAATTATTGTCTGTTTTAATCATCTCATGCTATAATAACTTAAGAGAGTGGTGCAGTATTCTAGTCGGTTCTACTTTCTCGAAGGCGGGTCTAAAAATCCGCTAAAGGGCATATCGATGAAGTTCCTAGTCTTGGCTTGAGGCGCCCAGCTTTGGGTCCTGACTGGGAGTAAAGGTTGTAGGGCGATCCACAATGGCATGTGGGCGATGACCCTGCAGCCGCGGAGGCCCTAGCATGTGGGTTCGTTATATGCGTTACCTATGTGTTAGGGTATGAACCTGCTTTGCGGATGGGGATCCGTGAGCAGCGTAGCCTGCCTTGAGTGGAGATAGAGGGGATTATGGTTGCTAGGTTGTAAATGGAATCATCCATATGAAATCTTCTCTGCAAAAGAGGATAGAGATTGTTTTAAGAGCTGTTGGGGAAAACTCCTAGACTGTTCTACTTGACATTTAAAGAGGATTATAGTGTGTTCTAAGTGGTAATCCAGTCTGACGTATGGCGACAACGGCAAGGTGAGTTTAAAGGGAAACCGTCATAGCGGCGACGCTGTGATACTCGCTTGGGAAAACCAACTGGACCTATGACACAGTTTTTACTCTTTGAATGACCACTCCTTACATATAAATCATAGATATTATGAGTAACTTGAAAGTTTGGATTAGATTATGAAAGAATCTGTGAAGAAATCATTAAACTGGAGTCTGATAATAGCGGCTGTCACTTTGGTGCTGGCGGCTATTTTTTCCGTTGTCTCAACAGCTGTTTTAAGTGGTGTTAATTGGGGAATTGGAATGGTCATTGTTTTATTGATTGTATTATTAGGGGTGTTATCTGATACTATAGGGGTAGCGGCAACTGCTGCTAATGAAAGACCCTTTCATGCAATGGCTGCTGAAAAGCTTCCAGGAGCTAGACATGCCGTTTTGATTACACGGAATGCAGACAGATTTTCTAACTTCACAAATGATGTAATCGGTGACATTGCTGGTATTATAAGTGGTACAGCTTCCGCGTATGTTGTCCTGCAACTGGCATTACAAATGGGACACACGGATGGCAGCTCTGTTCAGTTTGGAATTTCAATATTATTTACTAGTATAGTTGCAGCACTAACTGTCGGCGGTAAATCAGTTGGGAAAACAATAGCGATAACTTTTTCGACAGAAATCATCTATCAAGTGGGTAGATTATTTTACTTAATAGAGGTAAAATTGAAAATAACAATATTTAAAGGAAAGAAGCGTAAAAAAAAGAATACCAATAATAATAAGAGAAAGTGAGGGTTTTTCTTGGATTTGCTAAGCATAAAAGAACCTACATTTTTAAGAGAATGCAGCAATGAAGATCTAGAAGACCTTGCTGAAGACATTAGAAATTTTTTAATAGAAAATTTATCTGTTACTGGTGGACATTTGGGTCCTAATTTAGGAGTAGTGGAACTTACCATCGTTCTGCACCAATTATTTGATAGTCCTAAAGATAAATTTCTATGGGACGTTGGTCACCAAGCTTATGTTCATAAAATTCTAACGGGTCGAGCAGATCAATTTGATACATTAAGACAATACAAAGGACTTTGTGGATTCCCTAAAAGTTCTGAAAGCAAGCACGATGTTTGGGAAGCGGGACACAGTTCGACGTCTCTTTCTGCTGCCATGGGTATGGCATTAGCTAGAGATCTTAAAGGTACTGATGAAACAGTCATACCAGTAATCGGAGACGGTGCACTGACCGGAGGAATGGCGTTGGAAGCGCTTAATCATATTGGTCATGAGCAAACAGATGTTGTTGTTATTTTAAACGACAATGAAATGTCGATTGCGCCGAACGTTGGGGCTCTTCATTCGATGTTAGGCCGGATGAGAACAGCGGGGAAATATAATAAAGCTAAAGAAGAGCTGGAAATGCTAATTAAAAAAATACCAGCCTTTGGGGGTAGACTTGCAGCAACTGCTGAAAGAGTAAAGGATAGTTTAAAATATCTGCTTGTTTCCGGAATGTTTTTTGAGGAAATGGGGTTTACTTACTTAGGTCCAGTTGATGGTCATGATTTAGATGATTTAAAGAAAAATATTACCTATGCTAGAAAAACAAAGGGACCTGTTCTCGTTCATGTTATCACGAAAAAGGGTAAAGGGTATGCACCTGCTGAAAATGATGCAAAAGGAACTTGGCACGGGTTAGGGCCGTATAAAATTGAATCAGGTGAAGTAGTTAAAAAACCTGGTCCTCCAAGTTATAGTGGAGTTTTTACCGACACCCTTAAACGTATTGCAAAAGATGATGAGAGAATTGTCGCGATCACTGCAGCGATGCCAGGTGGTACCGGTTTGGACAAGTTCGCTAAAGAATTCCCTGGCCGTATGTTTGACGTTGGGATAGCAGAACAGCATGCAACAACAATGGCAGCCGGGCTTGCAACACAAGGGATGAAACCGGTGTTTGCTGTATATTCAACGTTTTTACAGCGAGCTTATGATCAATTAGTTCATGACGTATGCAGACAAAATCTAAATGTCTTTTTTGCGATAGACAGAGCAGGTTTGGTCGGTGCGGACGGGGAAACACACCAAGGTGTGTTCGATATCTCGTATTTACGGCATTTGCCAAACATGAAAATTTTAAGTCCAAAAGATGAAAATGAAATGCAACATATGATTTATACAGCAACACAGTATGACGGTGGACCTATCGCAGTAAGGTACCCTCGTGGCGGTGGATTCGGCGTTCATATGGATAAAGAGTTAAAGGTTCTTCCGATAGGGAAGTGGGAAAATCTAAAAGAAGGAACAGATTTATCCATTTTAGCCTTTGGAACAATGATTCCTGTTGCGATGGAAGCCTCAGAAATTCTGACGAAATTAGGAATTAATGTAGAGGTTGTCAATGCGCGTTCCATTAAACCACTCGATGCAGAGAAGCTAAAAGAGTTAGCTGATAATAATCGTCCTATACTGACGTTGGAAGAAACAGCGTTATTAGGAGGTTTTGGCAGTGCAGTGCTGGAACATTATCATGAGAACCATTACCATACGATGGTAGTTGAAAGAATGGGAATTCCTGATCGTTATATTGAACATGGAAGTGTTCCAGAATTATTAGAGGAAATAGGGTTAACGGCATCAAACGTTGCGGCTACTGTTCAACAGATTTTACCAAGAAAGAGGCAACGGGCATAACAGATGAAGAAAGAACGAATTGATGTATTATTAGTAGAAAATGGACTTGTGGAAACAAGAGAAAAAGCAAAACGAAATGTTATGGCCGGACTTGTTCTAGCTAATGGGGAACGCATAGATAAGCCAGGTGCTAAAGTTGCAGTTGATGCTGAACTTAAGTTGAAAGGTCACGCGATCCCATATGTAAGCCGGGGTGGATTAAAGCTCAAGAAAGCCATTGAAGTATTTGAATTGGATCTTCAGGATAAGATTGTGTTGGATATTGGAGCTTCCACTGGCGGCTTTACGGATTGTTCTTTACAAGAAGGTGCACGTCTCGTATATGCGCTCGATGTAGGTTACAATCAGCTTGCATGGAAACTTCGAGAGGACAGCAGGGTGGAAGTCATGGAACGGACAAATTTCCGTTACGCGACTAAAGAAAATTTTACAAAGGGTAAGCCAAATTTTGCGACGATTGATGTATCTTTTATTTCAATCAAGTTAATTCTGCCGGTTCTGAAAACAATCATTACAGAAGATGGTCATGTTTCTGTATTAATTAAACCTCAGTTTGAAGCTGGAAGAGATGATGTCGGTAAAAAAGGGATTATTAGAGATAAAAAAATTCATCTGAAAGTAGTTCAAGAAATGGTCGACTTTGCAGAGCAGTTAGGGTTTGTAGTAAGTGGACTTGCACCCTCACCTATAAAAGGAGGAGAAGGAAATATTGAATTTCTCATGCATTTAACATTAGGTGAGAAACGAAATATACCTTTTTCGTCAGATGAGGCGGATGAGGTAGTAAAGGCTGCTCACACTCCAATAAAAGATTAGAAACAGATGTAAGTTAATCTGTTTCTTTTTTATTAGGTGAGAATAAAAACCATTATTTCATATGTTCTTCTCCAAAATTCTAATGTTTATTCATTTATTGTATAAATATAAGTAATCGTTTATAATGAATGAAAGAAAAGAACGGTATTGGAGGAGTATAAGTGAACAAGGGACAAAGACATATTAAGATAAGAGATATTATCGCGAACCAGGAAATAGAAACTCAAGACGATTTAGTGACGCAACTTCGTACGTCAGGTTTTAATGTTACACAAGCAACCGTTAGTCGTGATATTAAAGAATTGCATTTAGTGAAAGTTCCAATGATGGATGGAAGATATAAATATAGCTTGCCATCAGATCAAAGATTCAATCCGTTGCAAAAATTAAAACGTGCACTGATGGATAGCTTTGTATCCATTGATTCTACAAAAAATATGATCGTGTTAAAGACATTACCGGGCAACGCCAATGCTGTTGCTGTTTTAATTGACAATTTAGATTGGCATGAAGTAATGGGTAATATTTGTGGAGACGATACGATCCTTATAATCTGTCGTACAGAAGAAGATGCAGGACCAATCACAGAACGTTTTTTAGGAATGCTTTAAGCGTTTAATGAAAGTTGTGGAGGTGGAAAATTTTGTTAATGGAACTATCCATTCGAAATTTTGCAATTATTGAGGAAACGACAATTTCTTTTGAAGAAGGTTTAACCGTTTTAACAGGAGAAACTGGTGCAGGGAAATCAATTATCATTGATGCAATTGGATTACTTATTGGAGGACGGGGTTCTGTAGATTTTGTGAGGCATGGTTCAAAAAGAGCTGAAATAGAAGGCTTGTTTTCGATAGAAAAATCATCAAATCATGATTTGTTAGTCTTTTTTGAAGAACTGGGAATAGCAGTTGATGAAGAGGAAACAATGGTTTTACGAAGGGAAATTACGAAACAGGGGAAAAGTATATGCCGGGCTAACGGGAAACTAATTACATTAGCTGTGTTAAGAGAAGTTGGCCAATCATTAGTGGATATCCACGGACAGCACGAACATCAAAAGTTACTTCAGACTGACAAACACTTATTATTTCTAGACAGATTTGCAGAAACTTCGCTTCATAATACAAGGACAGAATATGATAAGTTATTTCGACAATTCACCAAGAAGCGAGAACAACTTTTACAATTAAGTGATAATGAACAAAAAATGGCACAAAGATTGGATCTAATACAGTATCAGTTTAAAGAAATAAATGAAGCAGAGTTAATACCAAACGAAGATAAGGAATTATTAGAGGAAAAGCACCGCTTAGATAATAGTGAAGACCTTTACAGAACAGTTCACGGTACCTATGAGTCGCTTTACGGAGATGGAAAGGGATTAGAGTGGGTAATGGCAGCTATGAATCAAATGGAAGAGGCCGCCACGCTTGATCCAGAATTACATAATCTTCATGAATCGATCGCTAACTCTTATTATATGTTAGAAGAGGCTTCGTTTTCTTTAAGGGACTATTATGAGGATATTGCATTTGACCCTAATCGTTTGAATGAAATTGAAGCACGCTTGAGTGAGATTAATCAATTAAAACGTAAGTATGGAGAATCTGTCGATGACATCCTGGAATTTGCAGCTAATTTAGAAGGTGAAATAGATACCCTGACTAATCGTGAACAGCGGGTCGTGCAGTGGGAAGAAGAATTAGTGGCTTTTGCGGAAGATTTGGTGGTTGAGGGAAATCACTTAACCGAAATAAGAAAGTCTGAGTCAAAAAAACTTAAAGCTGCAATCCAGAAACAACTAGAGGATTTATATATGAAAGATACGGTATTCGAAGTTGATTTTTCGAATAAAACAGTACCAGATATGACCGCTCAAAATTTAATAAAGTCTTCACCTTTTCACCGGACCGGTATGGATCACGTTTCTTTTATGGTGGCGACCAATAAGGGTGAACCATTGAAGTCACTAGCAAAAGTTGCATCAGGTGGAGAAATATCTAGGATGATTCTTGCTTTAAAATCAATATTAGCAAGACATGAAGGAGTAACGTCACTTATATTTGATGAGGTTGATTCAGGAGTTAGTGGTCGGGTTGCCCAAGCGATTGCAGAGAAAATATATACGATTTCCCAAGGATCTCAGGTACTGTGCATTACGCATTTGCCTCAAGTAGCGGCAATGGCCGATACGCATTTATTCATCTCTAAAGATGAAAAAAAGGGCCGAACGAGCACGAATGTAGATGCATTAGCTTATAGAGAACAGACAGAGGAAATTTCAAGAATGATCTCAGGAGTAGAAATTACTGATTTGACGAGACAACATGCGAAGGAATTGTTAAGTCAAGCCCAAAATATGAAATAATTTTTAAGTTTGTCTATGTATAACACTAGAGCGGTGTAGGATGATAAAACTAACCAAATGAGGTTAGTTTTTTTATTGTTCTCAGGTTATAAATGTGACCGTTCAAGGCAAAATTAGTATTACAGCCATGGTGGAGGTGGAAGGTTTCAAACGAGGAGAGTGAAAAAGTGAGTTATCGCATCATACGAAAGACAGTGGGGATACTTCTCCTTGCAATACTATTCTCTGCTGCATTTTATCCACCTATACAAAACTATGTCCAAATACCAGACGAGGTCGCTGTTTTTGAGGGACAGTCTTTCGAAGTTCCTTCATCAGTCTCCGTATTGAAAATGGACAATGATTCCATTGAAACAGAAGCAGCTTCATCGCAATTATTGACTGGGAAGTCGGCATCAAAAAGTGAGTTGGTCCTGGGCGCTAATGGAATACCCTTCCGCTCAGTTGATGTTACAGTCCATCCTGAACTAAAAGTAATTCCTAGTGGGCAGTCAATCGGAGTTCGTGTTCAAACAAATGGAGTATTAGTAGTAGGTCATCATATTTTGGATACAAATGCAGGAAAGAAATCTCCAGGAGAAGAATCTGGAATACAAGTGGGAGATGCAATTTTAAAAATGGATGGATTAAATATATCGGAAATAAAAGAGATTCAACCATTAGTCCAAAAAGCTGGTGAAAATAATGAATCAATCTTATTTGAAATTAAGCGTGATGGAAAAACGATTGAAAAAAAACTGAAACCTATAAAAAGAGACGATGATGAAAATTATCAATTAGGTCTCTATATACGGGATTCTGCTGCAGGTGTAGGAACGCTAACATTTTACGAACCAAAATCGAAAAAATATGGTGCTTTAGGTCATGTCATTTCGGATATGGAAACAAAAGAACCAATTGAAGTCTCGGACGGAGAGATTATTTATTCGGATGTGACCTCTATAGAAAAAGGACTTACAGGTGAACCGGGAGAAAAACTAGCTAGGTTTTCAAAGGACTCACATATATTAGGGAATATTACCAATAACACGGATTTTGGAATATTTGGCAAGCTTCATGGGGATATAAGAAGTAATCAAAATATGGAACCTATGGAAGTTGGGCTTGCTCAGCAAGTAAAAGAAGGTCCGGCAGAAATTTTAACCGTAGTTGATGGGGAAGAAGTACAAAGATTTGATATTGAAATAGTCAGTAGCACTCCACAAAAGGGTCCTGCTACAAAGGGAATGGTCATTAAAGTTACGGATGAGGATCTCTTGAATAAGACAGGTGGTATTGTTCAGGGTATGAGCGGAAGTCCAATTATTCAAAACGATCGAATAATAGGAGCGGTCACACATGTTTTTGTGAACGATCCATCGTCAGGTTACGGTTGCCATATTGAATGGATGCTTCGGGATGCAGATATATCACTTGATAATAAATCGGAGTTGAACGAAGCAAGTTAAACGAAAATTGGATAGATGGAGTGAAAGGGCACTGAAAAAGGTTGTTTTGAACTTTTTCAGTGCTCTTTTTTGCTGTATTTAAAAGACGGCTATCCGTTTTTCTTACAAGATAATTAATAAAATTATTGGTTATTTAGAAATTGTTGTTTTCGTCGAACGAAGAGGATCGAATCCGAGGTCCGACATTGTCTGCTTTTTTTGGTATAATTAAAATAAAGATTATTCGACAAACGGTGAGAAATCACACTTTTAAAATCGAATGAAGTCGAATAAGGTAGCATTAATGATTAATCAAGAGAATACGTAAGATTTAAGCAAAAAAATCGAAAAAAATTAAAGGGATCGTTAAAGCTCTGTCGAATATGTCAAAGAGGAAGATATAAAACATCCATTACAAATTAAGATCGAGGAGGAAATAATTTTGGAAAAAGTGAAAGTGTGCGTTGCAGATGATAATCGTGAACTGGTGAATTTACTTGAGGATTTCATACAGTCTCAAGAAGATATGGATGTGGTGGGGACTGCATACAATGGTCAAGAATGTTTGGAATTAGTTGAAGAGGCTCAGCCGGATGTACTAATCCTTGATATTATAATGCCACATTTAGATGGACTTGCTGTATTGGAAAAGCTGAATGATCGTCAACTTGAGAAGCGCCCAAATATTATTATGTTAACTGCTTTTGGACAAGAAGATGTAACGAAAAAGGCAGTGGAATTGGGAGCGGCTTACTACGTATTAAAGCCTTTTGATATGGATACATTGATGAATAAAATTAGAGATGTGTCCGGTCAGGGAACACCTTATACAAGAAATTCTATGGCTAATGAATATAAAAGGGAAAATAAACCGATGAATTTAGACGCGAGTATAACAAGTATTATCCATGAAATCGGTGTACCAGCACATATCAAGGGTTATATGTACTTAAGAGAGGCCATTACGATGGTGTATAAAGATATTGAATTGCTCGGTTCGATTACTAAAGTACTCTACCCAGAGATAGCGAAACATTTTAACACTACTGCCAGTAGAGTGGAAAGGGCTATTCGTCATGCGATTGAAGTAGCTTGGAGTCGCGGTAATATTGATTCTATATCTAAAATGTTTGGTTACACAGTAAGTGTATCTAAAGCAAAGCCAACTAATTCAGAATTTATCGCAATGGTTGCTGACAAGTTACGTATTGAACATAATATTAGTACGCATGCAAACTAGGATGATTGTATAGTGTTTCAGTACTTTTTCAATAGCTTAAAAAACATTAAAAAAAGAGCCGAGTGGCTCTTTTTTTTTTACGCTTTTTTTTGAAAGCGCGGTGCTACTTTATTATTTTTTCTGTCCCGATGAAGAATAAATCCTCCAATGAACCAGACTCCGACAACTAAAGCAATAATGCCAACAAAAAATTGTAAGTAGTGTGTTCCATATGGCCAGTTTAATATTTGAAATAATGTATCTCTCATTAATTTAATGCCATACCCGGCAATGAAAATGGGAATTAGTAAAATAACAAGAGCGATAAATCGTTGAATAGTCATGGTTCCAATCCTTCCTAATAGACACTTACTAATCTATTTTATCTGATTATCTCCTTCTAGGCAAACTCTTGAGTAAATATTTTAAAAGAATAAATTGGTGTATAGTAGTGGGGGATAATGAAAAAAATTGCATACCTTAATCAGAAAGAAAGAATTTAAGGAGCTGAATATATATGAAAAAAGTTGTTATCATCGGTGGTGGTAAGGAAGGGACTGCTCTTCTAGAAGTTTTAGCTAAAACCAATCAATTACAGGTTATTGGTGTCGTTGACAAAAATCCTGTTTATCAAGGTGGAAATAAGTGTGAAAGAGCAGGGATTCTTCAATTTGCAAAATGGGAAGTGGCGTTGGAAAAACTTGCTTCTATTGATGTGGTGATAGAAGCGACAGGTGATTATGAATTATTGGAAGAGATACGAAAGTATGTAAAAGATGAACCTGTGACTGTTATTCCAAGTTCAATAGCATCGATTCTATTTTATTTATTAGAAGAAAAAGAAGGATTGATTAAAGAAGTTAAAACTCATAACGAAAAAATAAATAGTATTTTACAGTCAACCCATGATGGAATGATCGCGATAGATATAGAGGAAAAATTTACATTATTAAATAAACGAGCAGAAGAAATAACGGGATTTAGCGAGGAACAAGTATTAGGGGTGAAAATTAATAACATTCTTCGTTCTAGCGAGTTACCGAGAGTATTGAAAACAAAGAAAATAGAAACAAACCGCAAACAGATAATTTCCAAGGACCTTACAATTGTTACAACAAGAGTACCGATGTTTAATGGAAAGGAATTAATTGGTGCATTGGCAGTATTTAAAGATATTACAGAAATTGAAAAAATGGCGGAAGAAGTAACTAGTCTTAAAAGTATTCAAACGATGCTGGAAGCAATTATTCATTCTTCAAATGATGCTATTTCGGTGGTAGATGAGAGCGGTAAAGGGGTAATGATTAATCCAGCCTACACTAGAATTACCGGCTTAACCAAGGATCAAGTAGTAGGGATGCCAGCAAGTACTGATATTTCCGAAGGTGAAAGTGTGCATATGAAAGTTCTTAAGCGCACAGAGGCAATCCGAGGAACAAAAATGAAAGTGGGTCCCCTTCGAAAAGATGTCATCGTAAATGTTGCGCCTGTTATCGTCGACAATCAATTAAAAGGAAGTGTAGCAGTCATTCATGATATGTCTGAAATGCAGGAATTGACATATAAATTGGAAAAAGCAAAACGGATTATTCGAACGTTAGAAGCAAAATATACTTTTAAAGATATTATTGGTGATTCTGCTGAACTTCAATTTGCAATCGAACAAGCGAAACTAGCAGCAATAACACCTGCTACTATTCTTCTTAGGGGGGAAAGTGGCACCGGTAAAGAGTTATTTGCCCATGCGATACATAATGAAAGTAATCGAAAGTATAATAAGTTTATTCGAGTAAATTGTGCCGCTATCTCTGAGACTCTGCTAGAGAGTGAATTATTTGGCTATGAAGACGGGGCATTTTCGGGAGCAAAGCGCGGAGGCAAGAAAGGATTATTTCAAGAGGCGGATCAAGGAAGTATCTTTCTTGATGAAATAGGGGAGGTTTCTGCTAATATGCAAGCAAAACTTCTTCGTGTATTACAAGAGCAAGAAATTGTTCGAGTTGGTGGTACAACACCTATTCCAATTGATGTCCGAATTATTGCGGCCACCAATGTAAATATAGAAATGAAGATGATAAACCAAACTTTCAGAGCAGATTTATTTTACCGTTTAAATAGAATGCCTATTTTTATTCCCTCCTTACGTGAACGGAAGAATGATTTATATAAATTATCCTTGTATTTAATTTCCAAGTTAAACCAGGATTACGGTAGAAATATAGTTGGAATGACAATGGAAGCGTTAGAAAAGCTAATGCAATATGAATGGCCGGGTAATATAAGAGAATTAGAAAATATTTTAGGTAGGGCAATCATCCACATGGGCTACACCGAGCTAAACATTACAGAGGCTCATCTACCCATTTTGTTCAAAGAAGAAATACAACCAAATCATCAACAAGAAACAGTGAATATTGAATTCCAAGAAAAACAAACATTGCAACACATGATGGACAAGCAGGAAGAAAAGATTTTATTAAATGCTTTAAATCATAACAGTGGAAATAAAACAAATACTGCAAAAATGTTAGGTATTTCAATTAGAAATCTTTATTATAAACTTGATAAATATGGAATCAAATAGGCAATAATTTGCGTGCAAATTATTGCAGACAATGCACTTTTTTGCACAACTTTTTTAAAGAATTTAAGATTATGTGAACGATTCTCTTTTGAATCAGAGTTGGCATAATAATTGCATTAAAGCTAAGTGTGGATTCTTAATAAAACGCAAAGCGTCTTTATTGACCCGGACAGGTAATGATAATGATAGATGCTGCAGAAAAGCTTTGAAAGCGAATGATTTTTCATCATCCTGTTAAAAATTCAAAAAATACCAGTAGGGGGAAAATAAAATGGAATTATTTAAGTATATGGAATCGTATGATTACGAGCAGGTTGTCGTATGTCAAGATAAAGAGTCGGGACTAAAAGCAATTATATCTATTCATGATACAACGTTAGGTCCTGCTTTAGGTGGAACTAGAATGTGGACATACGATTCTGAAGAAGCTGCCTTTGAAGATGCCTTACGATTATCGAAGGGGATGACGTACAAAAATGCGGCGGCAGGACTTAATTTGGGTGGAGGGAAGGCCGTAATTATCGGTGATCCAAGAACAGATAAGAATGAAGCGATGTTTCGAGCTTTCGGAAGATTTATACAAGGTCTAAACGGACGTTACATTACGGCAGAAGATGTCGGTACTACTGTGGAAGATATGGATCTTGTATATCAGGAAACAGATTATGTAACAGGTATTTCACCGGCGTTTGGGTCTTCTGGTAATCCTTCACCTGTGACTGCATATGGCGTTTACGTGGGGATGAAAGCAGCTGTTAAGGAGGCATTTGGAGATGATTCATTAGAAGGGAAAACGGTTGCTGTACAAGGTGTAGGAAATGTGGCTTATAATCTTTGTAAACATCTTCATGAAGAAGGAGCAAAGCTTATTGTCACAGATATCAACAAGGCAGCTGTAAACCGAGTAGTTGAAGAATTTGGAGCCGAAGCAGTTGATATTAATGATATTTATTCAGTAGATTGTGATGTTTATTCTCCTTGTGCATTAGGGGCAACGATTAACGATAAAACGATTCCTCAACTCAAAGCTAAAGTAATTGCTGGAGCTGCCAATAATCAATTGAAAGAAAATCGTCATGGGGATATTATTCAAGCAAACGGGATTGTCTATGCTCCTGATTATGTCATTAATTCGGGTGGGGTAATAAACGTAGCGGATGAATTAATTGGATACAATCGTGACAGAGCGATGAAAAAAGTTGAAACAATTTATGATAGTATTTCTAAAATATTTGAGATTTCCAAGCGTGACCGTATTCCTTCATACGTGGCAGCCAACCGAATGGCTGAAGAAAGAATTGAAACAATGAGGAAATCGAGAAGACAATTCTTATCCAATGAAATGAATGTGCTTAGTCGTGGAAGAGGATAGATAATGGAAGGCGGGGTGGTCTACTCCGTCCAATTCCAGTTGATACATACAAAGTAAATGCTTTAATGTTAAAGGATCTTAGAGACGAATTTTCGGGACAGGTGCATTGAATTTAGGCGGATTAGTCGCAGCCTATGGAAAAGAATTTGTCTATAAAATCATCTCTCGTGTAGAATGGTTATCAAGGTAATTGTAAAACCAGGTGAGAATGAAATGCAGGCTTTAATCCCAGGTATGTTAAGAGTTTTACGAGGATTTGAAGAAACAAAAGATTATTCCATTGTATAAACATCATATTTATTGGTAAAATCAGTGAATACAAATCTTTTTTTGAATTCTATTGATCATAAGACCGAATGTGTAAGGGGTCATAAGAATTTTCATTATCTCTCTGCACTTCGGTTAATATAATATTTTATCAATACTATTCTTTTATCTTGTCAAAATAAAGAATGGGGGTTTATCATGACTAAAGAATATGATCTGGTCATATTAGGAGCTGGTACAGGTGGTTATGTTGCTGCTATACGTGCTAGTCAGCTTGGTTTGAAGGTAGCGGTAGTTGAAAAAGAAAAACTCGGTGGTACATGTTTACATCAAGGGTGTATCCCAAGTAAAGCTTTATTACGAAGTGCTGAAGTATTTAAAACTGTCCAGAATGCAGAAGAATTCGGTGTTATGACAGAAAATACTTCGTTGAATTTTTTAAAGGTGCAAGAAAGAAAAGCCGCAGTTGTTGAACAACTATATAAAGGTGTTCAATATCTTATGAAAAAAGGTAAAATCGATATTTTTGAAGGATTCGGCAGGATCTTAGGGCCATCAATATTTTCACCTTCAGCAGGAACAATTTCAGTTGAAAATAATAGTGGTTCTGAGAATGACATGCTCATTCCAAAAAATGTGTTGATTGCAACCGGAAGTCATCCAAAGTCACTTCCAGGTTTGACGATGGATGAAGAACATATACTTTCTTCAGAAGGTGCTCTGCGTTTAGAAAAGCTGCCAGAGACAATTACAATCATTGGCGGAGGGGTTATTGGAGTAGAGTGGGCTTCGATGTTTGCAGACTTCGGCGTAGAAGTCACGGTACTTGAATATGTTGACCGCATTCTTCCATTAGAAGATGAAGACATATCTCAAGAGATGGAGCGAGCATTAAAGAAAAAGGGAGTCAACGTCTTAACCGCTGCGAAGGTGTTATCTGAAGAAGTAACGATAACAGATGGACAAGTCCTTGTAACTTTCGAACACGATGGAAAAAAGAAAACTGTCAAAGCCGAGAAAGCTTTGGTCTCTGTTGGACGTTCTGCTAACATAAAGGATATTGGTCTAGAGAATACAGACATCCAAGTGAAAAATGATGTCATCGCAGTGAATAAAAAATACCAAACGAAAGAATCTCACATATACGCAATTGGTGACGTGATTGGTGGACTACAACTAGCTCATGTAGCTTCACATGAAGGTATCGCTGCTATTGAACACATGGCTGGAGAAGAAGCACACCCTGTCATAGAAGAGTTCGTTGCAAAATGTACATACTCATCTCCTGAAGTAGCAAGTATCGGGTTAACGGAGCGGACTGCAATAGAACGTGGCTTTAAAGTGAAGACCGGTAAGTTCCTGTTTAAATCAATTGGCAAGTCGCTTGTTAATGGGGATAGTTCAGGTTTTGTAAAATTTGTATCCGATTCTAAAACAGAGGATTTACTCGGAGTTCATATGATAGGTGCGCATGTGACTGATCTGATTTCAGAAGCTGCATTAGCAAAAGTCCTGGATGCCACGCACTGGGAAGTAGCTTCAACTATTCATCCCCATCCAAGTTTATCAGAGATTATGGGAGAAGCTGCGCTGGCGGTAGACGGAAAAGAAATACACGGTTAATAAACAATTGGAATGCGTAATGGATTCTCATGTAAACAGACGACAAAAAATAGATAACTTTTAAAAACAAGGGGAGGTAGTTCTTATGAGTGAACTTCAACACCATAAAGCTGGATTAACTGATGAAGAAGTTTTGAAAATGTATGAAACGATGCTTTTAGCACGAATGATCGATGAACGAATGTGGTTATTAAACCGAGCAGGGAAAATTCCCTTTGTTATATCTTGCCAAGGGCAGGAGGCAGCGCAAGTCGGAGCCGCAATGGCATTAGATAAAAAGAAAGACTATATATTGCCATATTACCGTGACATGGGGATCGTTCTTCATTTTGGAATGACTGCAAAAGACTTGATGCTTTCCAGCTTTGCGAGAGCAGAGGATCCTAATTCAGGAGGTCGACAAATGCCTGGACATTTTGGTCAAAGGAAAAATCGGATTGTAACTGGATCGTCCCCTGTAACGACGCAAGTCCCGCATGCAGTTGGATTTGGACTGGCCGCTAAAATGAAAAAAGAAGATTTCGTCGCTTTTACCACATTCGGAGAAGGTTCTTCAAATCAAGGAGATTTTCATGAAGGCATTAATTTTGCCAGTGTGCACGATCTTCCGGTTATTTTTATGTGCGAGAATAATAAATATGCTATCTCAGTTCCGCTAGATAAACAGCTGAACATTGATAAAGTTTCCGATCGCGCAGCAGGATATGGTATCCATGGAGAATCAGTAGACGGCAATGATCCTATCGCCGTCTATGAAGCGATTTTCAAAGCAAGAGAACGGGCTGTAAAGGGTGAAGGCCCTTCGCTTATTGAGACGGTTACATACCGTTTAACACCGCACTCGAGTGATGATGATGATAGTAAGTACCGTGAAAAAACAGAAGTAGATACAGCAAAAGAACAAGATTCGATTCACACTTTTGGAGCATATTTAACAGAAATTGGCTTATTAACAAAAGAGAAAGAAGAAGCGATTCGTGCTAAATTTCGTATTGAAATTGACGAGGCAGCGGATTATGCAGAAAAGGCGCCTTATGCTGAACCTGAATCGATGATGAACCACGTTTACGGAGAGGAGTGATTATATGCCAGTAATATCGTATATCGAATCAATAACTAGAGCAATGAAAGAAGAAATGGAACGAGATGAAAATGTCTTTGTGCTTGGAGAAGATATTGGCAAACACGGGGGAGTCTTCAGGGCAACAGCTGGACTCTATGATCAGTTCGGAGAAAGCCGTGTGATGGATACGCCTTTAGCAGAATCAGCAATTGCTGGAGTTGCAATTGGTGCAGCCATGTATGGATTGCGTCCTATTGCAGAAATGCAATTTGCAGATTTTATTATGCCTGCAGTGAACCAAATTGTTTCAGAAGCAGCGAAGATTCGTTATCGGTCAAATAACGATTGGACGTGTCCGATTACTTTCCGTGCTCCTTACGGTGGTGGTGTTCATGGTGCACTATATCATTCACAATCGATTGAAGCGATGTTTGCAAATGTCCCTGGTTTGAAAATAGTTATGCCTTCGACTCCTTATGACGCGAAGGGTTTATTAAAAGCTTCTATTCGTTCAGACGATCCAATCTTATTTTTGGAGCATAAACGAGCGTACCGATTAATAAAAGGAGAAGTACCAGACGAGGATTACACGCTGCCAATCGGGAAAGCAGATATAAAACGTGAAGGAGAAGACATCACAGTTATTACTTACGGTCTTTGTGTTCATTTTGCATTGCAAGCAGCAGAAAGTCTGGCTGAAGATGGATATGAAGCACATGTATTAGATCTTCGAACAGTTTACCCCTTAGATCAAGAAGCTATTATAAATGCAGCTAAAAAGACAGGTAAAGTTCTTTTGATTACGGAAGATAATAAAGAGGGAAGTATTATTAGTGAAGTAGCAGCTATTATCGCTGAGAATTGTTTATTTGAATTAGATGCACCAATAAAAAGATTAGCGGGAGCAGATATTCCTGCAATGGCCTACGCACCTCCATTGGAGAAAAACTTTATGATTAATCCTGAGAAAGTGGAAAAAGCTATGCGGGATTTAGCGGAGTACTAGAATAGGAGGTTATATAGATGGTAACAGAAATTACAATGCCTCAATTAGGTGAGAGTGTTACAGAAGGAACGATTACAAAATGGCTTGTGAAGCCAGGAGATAAAGTGAATAAATATGATCCTCTTGCGGAAGTAATGACAGACAAAGTCAATGCAGAGGTTCCTTCCTCATACACGGGGGTTATTAAAGAATTAATTGCACAAGAAGATGAAAAAATTGATGTTGGGAAAGTTATTTGTTATATGGATGTAGAAGGACAAACTGTGAAACAGGAAGAAGATAGTCCCTCCTCTGAAGATAAAAAAACATCAGATGCTGTTCAGGAACAAACTAGTTCCTCACAGGAGGTTGAAGATTCCTCTCATAAAAAGCGTTATTCACCCGCTGTGCTTCGATTATCACAAGAACATGGTATTGATCTCACTGAAGTCAATGGCTCAGGAAAAGGCGGCAGAGTGACCAGAAAAGATCTGCTTGCGCTTATTGAGAAAGGTTTTACGCCAGAATCAAACGAAATATCCGAATCTTCAACCGCTGCTAAACTGTCTGCAAGAGACAGTGTTGCTGACGCTGAAATTTCGAACTATAAAAAGTCAGCTACTTCTTCTGACGATAGGGTAATCGAGGTTCCCGTAAGCGGGGTTCGTAAAACAATTGCTGAAAATATGGTCAAATCCAAACATGAGGCACCTCATGCATGGATGATGATCGAAGTAGATGTAACGAACCTTGTGCGCTATCGGGAAAAAATAAAAGGTGATTTTTTAAAAAATGAAGGAATTAAATTAACTTTTTTACCGTTTTTTATGAAAGCCACAATAGATGCGTTAAAAAAATATCCTGAAGTAAATTCGAAATGGGCAGGAGATAAAATCATTCAATATAAGGATGTTCATCTTTCCATGGCCGTTGCTACTGATAACGGATTGTTTGTGCCTGTCATTAAACACGCTGATGAAAAGAACATCAAAGGGCTTGCCCGTGAATTGAATGACATTGCCAAAAAAGCGCGAAACAATTTATTGAAGCAAGAAGATGTGCAAGATGGAACATTTACTTTAAATAACACAGGTTCCTTCGGTTCGATTCAATCACAGCCAATTATAAACTCACCTCAAGCAGCGATTCTTTCGGTGGAATCGATTGT
Source organism: Salipaludibacillus neizhouensis (assembly GCF_002886185.1). Taxonomy (GTDB): domain Bacteria; phylum Bacillota; class Bacilli; order Bacillales; family Salisediminibacteriaceae; genus Salipaludibacillus; species Salipaludibacillus neizhouensis. Next base: position 2,404,393 of record NZ_KZ614146.1, on the reverse strand, counting down.
TAAGCGTCCAGTTGTTCTGGAAAATGATGCGATAGCTATTCGTCATATGGTGAATTTATGCATGTCATTAGATCATCGTGTATTGGATGGTTTAATCTCCGGTAAATTTATGGGGCACATTAAATATGTATTAGAGAATATGAATGAGAATACATTAAATATGTAAAAAATTGAAAGATTCAATAGAGTGTTTTAATAACGCATAGAATGAGCGCGAGAAGCGTATCTTTCTGTGTGTTATTTTATTGTTCTTGGACTTCATAAATAAGGAATACATATTCAATCATGAATCGTAATCATTATTATTTACAAATCGTAATTTGTACGATATACTTCTGTTTGTGAATAAAACAAAACGTAATAGTTACGAAAGGGGAAGGAAATGAAGAAACGAATGATTATTTTTTCTGTTCTTTTAGTTACAGCAGTGATGTTATCCGCCTGTGGAGATAGCCAAAACACTGTGAATTCAAACAACAATGGGGAAGACGAAGCAAATGAATCTACCGAAACGATAGAGATTATGACTACGTTATTCCCTCTAGAAGAGTTTACAAACCGCATTGGCGGTGAGCACGTAAATGTGAATAACATCGTCCCAGTTGGAGCAGATGCACATACGTTTGAGCCTACTGCTAATCAAATGATCGAAATTGCTGAATCGGATTTATTTATTTATAATGGTGCAGATTTCGAGGGATTTGCAGATAGTATTAAGGATGCGGTTGACTCTCAAGAAGTGAAAATACTAGCTGCTTCAGACGGAATAGATCTAATTGGGTTTGATCATAGTCATGATGAAGCAAGCCATGAGGAAGAAAACAATCATGCACATGAGAGCAACGAAGAGAACAATCATGCACATGAGAGCAACGAAGAAAACAATCATGCACATGAGAGCAACGAAGAGAACAATCATGCACATGAAAACAATGAAGAGAACAATCACTCACATGAGAGCAACGAAGAGAACAATCATGCACATGAGGGCAACGAAGAGAATAATCATGCACATGAAAATAATGAAACAGACACTGAAAGCACGGAGCATGCTCATGGGGAAGAAGATCCTCATGTTTGGTTGGATCCAATCCGTTCAATCCAGCTTGCAGAAAATATTAAAGACGCTTTAGTGGAAATTAATCCAGAAATGGAAGAAGAATTTACCGGGAATTTTGAAGAACTTAAATTGGAGTTAGAAGAATTAGATGATTCCTTTCAACAAATGGCTAATGAAATAACTCAAGATACAATTATTGTTTCTCACGCTGGTTACGGGTACTGGGAAGAGCGTTATGGTATTAAACAATCTGCTATTTCCGGTCTTTCATCAACAAACGAACCGTCGATTCAACAAATTCAGGATGTAATCGATTTTATGGGTACTAATAAGATTAATTACGTAATGTTTGAACAGAGCATCCCTACAGATATTGCCGAAACAGTTCGGACAGAAGTTGGAGCGGAAGAGTTATGGTTACATAACATTGAAGCACTAACAGAAGAAGAGGTCGAAAATGATGAAGATTATTTTTCCCTTATGGAGCAAAACATTGAAACACTAAGAACAGCTTTACAATAAATACAACGGAGGTGACAGCAAGTTTTCATTACTTGCTGTTACTTTTTTAACAGGTGTATGCTTTCGATCAAAAGGACTCGAATCCGCTATAAGGGGACGCTTTGCGCGGGCAATGCTTCAGCCTCCTTGATAACAAAGCAACAAATTCATGGCTACACACGCTGCACGCCTGTTCTGAGAAAACCACTCAGCCCAGGCTAAGACAATGCAGCGGTTTCGCTCATTGCATATAGGATGTTCAAAAAGGTAAAAAACTACCTTTTTGAACATCCTATATAAATAATCAAACAATATATTGGTAAACAACCGTCTAACGATGTAAAATAGAATTACAGTCCAACTATAGAAAGGGTGTAACTTGTGGAATTTCAAATGTTTATGAATGATGTAGTGCAAGCTGCTCGTAACGATATGATTGAAGCTGGATATCAGCAACTGGAAAGTCCAGAAGACGTAGAAGATGTTTTTAATAAGCCAGGAACTTCCGTTGTTCTTGTAAATTCTGTCTGCGGATGTGCAGGGGGCATTGCAAGACCTTCTGCAGCCTATATGAAGAACTTCGAAATCAAAGCAGATAATTATCTAACTGTGTTCGCTGGACAAGACAAGGAAGCTACAGAAAAGGCTAGAAGCTTTTTTAAAGGTTATGCTCCTTCATCTCCTTCCTTTGCACTTTTAAAAGACGGGGAAATCAAAATGATGTTAGAAAGACATGAAATTGAAGGTCATGAACCAATTGAAGTAGTCCAAAAACTCGAACAGGGATTTGAGACATACTTTAAGTAAACCCTTTAAAATAACATTTTATTGAAGAGACGGTGGAAACCGTCTTTTCTTTGTGGTATAATATTTTCGGTCGACTGATTTCACATATAAATGCACGCTATCACGGAATTTTTCATACATATTAAATTTTAATATAGGTAAGGAGTGTTAGGATGGAAGAATTATATAAACAAATCCAAGTTTATTTGAAAATGGAAGAGGAAATTCCATTTGATGAGTTTGAAAATTATTATAAAAAGATTATTAAAACATTTAATGAACAAGCGGATCAGTTTGCAGAAGAGGACGTTTGGAAAGCATTATTTATTTCCGAAAATGTTATGTCAAACGCAGAAGACCGCTCAAAACAGGAAAAAGGACAAAAAGCGAAAAAGTTTGCCAAAATGTCACAAAGACTTACCTTGTGGGCAAAGAATTTTGCCGGAAGACTTGGGGAGTTAGGCTATAACGAAGAACAATTGAACGAGCGTTTTGAGAAAATGTTTGAAGAAAAAGCAGAGTAATCTAAAGAAATTGTTAGAAATGGTTGATTTTTTTGAATGAAGTTGCTATACTCCTATAGTGCGGATGAAGTTCTTCCGCACCTTTGCGCCTGTAGTGAAATGGATATCATACGAGATTTCGGCTCTCGCGTTCCGGGTTCGAATCCTGGCAGGCGCACCATATACATATATTAAAAAAACTTCAGTATAGATACTGAAGTTTTTTTTAATTAACAGCAGAGAACATATCGTTTTAAAAGAATATATAGTGTAGACTTACAAAAAATACGGATAGAAAACAAAACTGTTTTATTTAGTAGAAATCAGGTGAACTACATGTTTAGAATCGGTTATCGGACAGTCAAAACAGCAGTTGGGGCATCGATTGCAATCATGATTGCTCAAGCATTTCAATTAGACTTTTTTGCATCAGCAGGAATTATTACTGTTTTATGTATTGAAAAAACAAGACGTAAATCAATTTCTATATCCTGGGCTAGATTCTTAGCAGCATTAATAGGAATTGCCTTTGCGGTGTTGATCTTTGAAACGATTGGTTACACTCCTTTGAGTGTAGGAATCGTGTTACTAGTGTTTATTCCTACGACGCTTTTGTTAAAGGTCAAGGAAGGAATAGTCACAAGTTTTGTACTTATGATGCACATATATACAGTATCTGATTTTAGTTTTGAATTGTTTTTGAATGAATTAGCACTAATATCAATTGGTATTGGTATTGCATTAATCGCAAATTTGTATATGCCAAGTAAAGAAAAGGGTCTTGAAAAACTTCAGTCTGAAATCGAAGACTGTTACGGCAAAATATTTCATGAATTTGCAGCGTATATTCGTGTAGGTGATAACATTTGGGATGGCAATGAAATTACAGAAGCCACCACGATACTCCAAAAAGGTAAAAATCATGCTTTGCAAAATTTAGAAAACCATGTCCTCCGTTATGAAGATGTCTATTATCATTATTTTAAAATGCGTGAAAAACAGTTGGATATTATTGAACGAATGATGCCACTTTTAACATCTATGGACTATCAGGTTATTCAAGGTGATATGCTCGCGGATTTTATGGATGATTTGGCCGACGGAGTACATCCAAAGAATACGGCACATATTTATATCGAAAAAATTGAAGAACTTCGGGAATCTTTTAAAAATATGCCCTTACCTACAACAAGGGATGAGTTCGAAGCTAGGTCTGCTCTTGCACATCTCGTAAGAGAACTAGAACAATACTTAATGATAAAAGAGCAATTTAAACCAATCAAAGAATATAAAGTGTTTCGTTGAATAAGAAGCATTGAAATGATGGAGAATAAGCGTAAAAAGGACTGAGACTTGATGTTTTCTATCTTTCTTGCTGTACTATATGTTATTTCACCCATTTGGCCGTTAGGTGAGAATCCTCTTGTAGGGGATCCTTATATCATAGTAAAAACAACTTCTCACGAGCTTGCCTTTATAGATGATGGAGAAGTGAAGCAACAATTTGAGGTAGCAATTGGAAAGAATGGTGAGGATACCCCGCAGGGAGAGTTCACTGCTAGTGTAAAGGCAAAAAATCCTTATTATCGAAAAATGGATATTCCAGGCGGTGATGAGAAAAATCCACTTGGATCCCGATGGATTGGTTTCGATGCAAAGGAAACAGACGGCAGGGTTTATGGTATTCACGGGACAAATAGACCTTCTTCAATAGGGCATAATGTAACGAATGGCTGTATTCGATTAAAAAATGCAGATGTGGAAATATTGTTTGAAGAGATTCCATTAGGTACAAGAATTTTGGTTACATCCAGTGAAAAATCAATGGAAGAGCTAGGAATAGAGAACGGAGCTTTAAGCAGATAGAAAAAAGGGCAGCCAATTGTGGCTGCCCTTTCGTATGTCAATATTACAATGAGATTCCCATTAAAACAGTACCTAAAAACATGACAATAATCATCATGTACACGATTGCTTTTCGAAATTTACGGGGCATGTTTCTTCCCTCCTCTAACATTTCTCCTTTATATACTATAGTGTTATGAGCAATTTTTCAAGTAGATATGAAAAGAAAATCAAAGGAAACATGAGAATGACTGAAAAAAGAAAAGAAACACTTCATTCTTAAGGGGAGTCATGATATGTTATATTCAGATCATTCTTTTACCACTAAAGTAGGGCGTGAAGGAGGACAAAGCAATGGAAGAGGAAAAAAGTGAACTTCGAAAATGGCAGGAAAGCATAGAAAAAGAGTTAATCAACCGCCCTGAAAGAGAAAAAACATTCCATACTTCTTCTAATATTACAGTTAATAGAAGTCATTTTCCGAGTAAAATTGACAGCGCTTACATTAATAATATTGGTTTTCCTGGCGAATTTCCTTATACAAGGGGGATACGTGGAACGATGTATCGCGGTAAGCACTGGACGATGAGGCAATATGCGGGTTTTGGTTCAGCCAAAGAAACGAATAAACGATTTCGCTACTTATTAGATCAAGGGCAGACAGGATTATCGGTAGCATTTGATTTACCGACTCAAATCGGATACGACTCAGATGATCCAATGGCGCTAGGGGAAGTAGGAAAAGTTGGTGTGGCGATTGATTCGTTAGAGGATATGGAAATGCTCTTTGATCAAATTTCGTTGAACCAAGTGAGCACCTCGATGACGATTAATGCTCCGGCTGCTGTATTACTGGCAATGTATATTGCTGTGGCAGAAAAGCAAGGGGTTCCGACAGAAGAAATTCAAGGGACGATACAAAATGATATTTTAAAAGAATATATTGCTAGGGGCACATATATTTATCCTCCTAAAGCATCAATGAGACTCATAACCGATATTTTTGCATATTGTTCAGAGAATGTACCAGCGTTCAATACGATAAGTATCAGTGGTTACCATATACGTGAGGCTGGCTCTACTGCGGTGCAGGAGTTAGCTTTTACGTTAGCCAATGGAATAGCATATGTGGAGGCTGCGATCGCAGCAGGGCTCGATGTGGATCGTTTTGCACCAAGACTAGCATTCTTTTTTAACGGCCATAATGGATTTTTCGAAGAAATTGCGAAGTTTCGTGCAGCAAGAAGAATGTGGGCAAATATAATGAGGAACAGATTTCATGCAAAAAAACCGAAAAGTTGGCAATTGCGGTTTCATACCCAGGTGGCAGGATCTACTTTAACGGCTCAACAACCGGAAAATAATGTCGTTCGTGTTGCTCTTCAAGCGCTCGCTGCTGTTCTGGGAGGAACTCAAAGTCTGCACACAAATGGAAAAGACGAGGCTTTATCTCTACCGACAGAAGAATCTGCAAGAATCGCATTAAGGACGCAACAAATCATTGCTCATGAGACTGGTGTTTCCGATACAGTTGATCCTTTAGGTGGTTCTTACTTTATTGAGGCATTAACAGATGATCTTGAAAGAGAAGCACAAAAATATATTAAACAAATTGATGAAATGGGCGGGGCTGTGGCTGCAGTTGAAAAACAATACATGCAAAGGGAAATTCATCGTGCGGCCTATGACACGCAGAAGCGGTTGGAAAATCAAGAAGATATTGTAGTAGGGGTCAATAAATTTCAGGTTGGAGACGAACAACAACCGGATTTAATGAAGGTAGACGAAGCTTTTGTGGAAGCTCAATTAAAGCGTCTGACCGCTATCCGTAATCGTCGAAATGAAAAGAAGGTACAAGAATTATTAGGCCAGCTTAGGTTAGCTGCAAGAGGCACAGATAATTTAATGTACGTGATTATAGAAGCGGTAAAAGAATATGCAACGGTTGGAGAGATTTGCCATGCCCTTAGAGATGTTTTTGGAGAATATCAGGAGTAATACAAGGAGGAGTCTATCGTGGATAAGATACGGGTATTAATTGCTAAACCAGGATTAGATGGACATGACCGAGGAGCTTTAGTTATCTCTCAAGCGCTGCGTGATGCAGGAATGGAGGTTATTTATACTGGACTGAGACAATCACCGAAACAAATCGTAAAAGCTGCTATTCAAGAAGATGTAGATGTCATTGGTTTATCGAGTTTGTCAGGAGCGCACAATGTGCTTTTTCCAGAAGTGCTTAACGTTTTGAAAGAAAATGAAGCCGAGGATATTCTAGTTTTTGGAGGTGGAGTTATTCCTTTGGAAGATGTCAAAACACTTGAAAAAAAAGGCATTCTAAAGATTTTTACTCCAGGGACGTCTACAAAAGTCGTGGCAACTTTTATAGAACAAGCTGTCAGAAAACATCGCGGAGAATATACAGGGAAAATAGATCCACCAAAAAAAATTGATCATATAGGTATAGCCGTCCATTCTTTAGAAGAATCGACAGCTTTTTATGAAAATCATTTTCAACTTAAAGTCCAGGAAATTATTGAAGTACCGGAACAAGGAGTTAAAGTAGCCTTTTTACCGATTGGGAATATGAAATTAGAGCTATTAGAGCCGCTTGGAAATAACAGTCCTATCCATAAATTTTTAAATAAAAGAGGGGAAGGGGTCCATCATATTGCGTTGGCAGTAGATAACATTCAGGAGCGGTTAGATCAATTAAAAGCTCAAGGAGTGTCGTTAATTGATGAGGTGCCAAAACAAGGTGCTGCAGGCTATCCAATAGCTTTTTTAAACCCTAAAAGCACACATGGCGCATTACTCGAACTTTGTGAAACAAAGAAAGGGGGCGAGTAATATGGACATGTACGATAAAATTAACGAGTTATATGATAAGCGGCGAAAAATTGAGATGGGCGGGGGAGATGACAGAAGAGATAAGCAGCATAATAAAGGAAAGCTCACTGCAAGAGAACGCATTGATATACTCGTAGATGAAGGAACATTTGTGGAACTAAATCCGTTTATGGAACACCGATTTGATGAAGAAGGTATGAAAAAAGGGTCAGCACCAGGAGAAGGTGTTGTTACCGGCTATGGTCAGGTGAATAAGCGTAAAATTTTTCTTTTTGCACAAGATTTCACGGTTTACGGTGGTGCACTTGGTGAAATGCATGCTAAAAAAATAGCAAAAGTGATGGATTTAGCTGTGCAGAATAAAGCTCCTTTTATTGGATTAAATGACTCAGGAGGAGCACGCATTCAAGAAGGAGTGCTTTCTCTTGATGGATATGGACATGTTTTTTACCGAAATGCAATTTATTCGGGAGTCATTCCACAAATTTCAGTGATCATGGGACCTTGCGCAGGCGGAGCAGTGTATTCGCCGGCTATAACTGATTTTGTTTTTATGGTGGAAAATACGAGTCAGATGTTTATTACCGGCCCTAAAGTTATCGAAACAGTGACAGGGGAAACTATTTCTGCGGAACAGTTAGGCGGAGCATCTGTTCATAGTGCCAAGAGCGGAAATGCTCATTTTTCCTGTAAAACAGAAGAAGAAGCACTTCTTGAGGTCCGATCATTATTAAGTTATTTACCACAGCATCAAGGTGAAAAACCTCCTAAAACGGCTTTTAAGAAAAAAGAAGACTTCCTTTTTGATCTACTTGACCTTGTACCGATGGATCCTAGTAAGTCTTATGATGTAAGAGGTATCATTAAAGAGATTGTGGATCCTAACACGTTTAAAGAGGTACATAAAAAATTTGCTAAAAATGCAGTGGTTGGTTTTGCGAGAATGGAAGGATATTCGATAGGGATTATAGCCAATCAGCCGAAAGTGATGGCAGGTGGTCTCGATATTGATTCATCAGATAAAATAGCAAGACATATACGTTTTTGCGATAGCTTTCAAATCCCTCTTATTACATTTGAGGATGTAACCGGATTTTTTCCTGGGGTACAACAAGAGCACGGAGGGATTATACGTCATGGTGCTAAAATACTTTACGCATATTCTGAAGCGACTGTACCAAAGATTACCGTGATTACGAGAAAGGCTTACGGAGGGGCTTATGTTGCGCTTAACAGTAAAGCGATTGGTGCTGATATCGTTTATGCTTGGCCGAATGCTGAAATTGCTGTAATGGGACCTCATGGCGCGGCAAATATTATATTTGCAAAAGAGATAAAGGACAGTAATGATCCGTCTAAAACGCGCGAAGAAAAAATAGAAGTATATCGGGAGAAATTTGCAAACCCATATATAGCCGCGGCAAATGGGATGATTGATGATGTCATAGATCCGCGGGAGACTAGAATAAAGCTTATCCAAAGTTTAGATATGCTAGCTGATAAAGAAGAAACTCGTCCGCTTAAGAAGCATGGAAATATACCTTTATAGTTTTTACGTGTTTAGTTTATAAGGGACGTATAGACTCAGATCACGTTTTCTCTTAAGGGCGAATGTGGTCCTTTTACACCGGAATGTATAAAATTTTGGTGTATTAGAGATTGTATTTTCGCCGTACAGAGAGGCTCGAATCGGCTCTAGGTAGGACGATACCGTGATAGGGGTTCAGGCTCATCGATAAATCCGATCTATGTAACTCTATTATTTTGTAATGAAGGGTTCTTCATAGTTTTTTATCATGAGTACTTTAATTAATAGCATTTACTACCGAGATTTCTTTATAATTGGGAAGGGATCAAATAGTTTGCTACAATAACAAAGCAAACTATTTTCACATTGGAGGGAAATTACGGATGGTAAATGAACAACGATTGATCGAAGAGTTTTTAGAACTAGTGAAAGTGGATTCGGAAACCCGTTATGAACGCAAAATTGCAGATGTTTTAAAGAATAAATTTGAGAACTTAGGAGTGATTGTGAAAGAAGATGAAAGTACTGCTATTACTGGACATGGTGCAGGAAATCTGATTTGCACGTTAGAAGGAACTTTGCAAGTTGATCCAATTTATTTCACTTCTCATATGGATACAGTAGTACCAGGCAAAGGGATAGAACCCCTAATAGAAGACGGTTACATAAAAACGGATGGTTCAACGATTCTTGGAGCAGACGATAAAGCTGGCTTAGCAGCGATGCTGGAAGCTGTTCGTGTGATTAAAGAAAAAGAAATTACGCATGGAACGATTCAATTTATTATTACTGTTGGGGAAGAATCCGGATTGGTAGGAGCGAAAGCTTTGAACGCAGAGGATATCATAGCTAAGTATGGTTATGCGCTTGATAGTGACGGGGATGTTGGAACGATCATCGTGGCTGCACCGACTCAAGCAAAAGTTAAAGCAGTTGTACACGGAAAAACAGCTCACGCAGGTGTCGCTCCTGAAAAAGGTATTTCCGCAATTACCATAGCCTCTAAAGCAATTGCAGCAATGCCACTAGGAAGAATTGATGACGAAACAACAGCAAATATCGGTCGTATCGAGGGCGGAAGTCAAACAAACATCGTTTGTGATCGTGTTGAGATTCTTGCAGAGGCGAGATCATTGCTTCCCGGAAAAATGGAAGCGCAGGCACAAGCAATGAAACAAGCGTATGAAACAGCAGCGACTGAAATGGGTGGTAGTGTAGATGTTGATATCCAGCTAATTTATCCAGGATTTAAGCATATGGAAGGCGAACAGGTCGTTGAAATTGCAAAAAAAGCGGTTTCTAATATAGGAAGGCAGTCAACATTGAAACAAAGTGGAGGCGGCAGTGATGCTAATGTATTTGCAGGTTTTGGGATTCCTACAATTAATTTAGGAGTTGGTTATGAAGCAATCCATACAACGAATGAACGACTTAAGATTACGGAATTGGTGAAAACTGCAGAACTAGTGGTTGCTATTACCCAAACGGCCGCAAAGCAATAACAGTTAAAGAGGAGTTCGATGAGTGATCGGCTTATGAGAATGTCCTCTTTCTTTTTTTTTATGAAATATATGGTAAGATACTTGTAATATACTGTTAGAAAGAAGTGAAGAAGATGGAAGAAGCAATGCTGGAACATCGCATTTTAAATTATGTACGTGGGATAGGGAAAGCTTTAGAAGATGAGTGGCAATGTAAAGCAAAAGAGTTAGGTTTAACTTTTGCCGAACAGCACGTCATGTGGATTATCTATTCTAAGCATAAAATTTCTATTTCGGAAATTGCGACATTAGGGTTGTGGAACCGGTCCACAGTTATGCAAATGATGACGAGACTCGCAAAAAAAGAACTAATAGTCATGTCAAAGGACACAAAAGATTTGCGAGTTACATATGTTGAATTAACGGAAAAAGGAGATAGGAAGAGGGAAGAATCGCAACTTAAAGAGTTTAAAGTACTTAATTTCATTAAAGAAAAGTGGGATAATGATCCGGTCATGATGGAATATGTTGCGGAATTCAGCAGAGAATTTAATCTGCATTTTCATGGCAAAGAGTTTGTTGACTGGGTTGGGAGTGCTACGAAAAGTAATAGTACTAACTTAAAAGATAAATAGAATACTAATAGATGTAAGAAAAAAGAGCCCCACTCTCTTTATTGCAACAGGGTGGCAGGCTCGATGGTACCAAATTCTATTGATTCAAGAATTACTTCTTCGGAATAACCTATTTTGGATGAAAGTTGTCGTATGGTAGGTGATGGCCATTCCTTTCTTACGTAATCAGTCACTACCTCCACTACTCGGATTAAAACCAGATCATAAGTTCGGACAAATTGCGGCATAGTTCTGACCACCTCTCAACTATATTAATCATTATAATAACACATATTATAACTGGAAGAAAAGAAATAAACGTTCATATGTAAAAAAATGGAAAGCTCGCTCTGAATACTGAAGAGTGAGGTTTTTATTTTTTGGGAAACGTTTGTTCGTTGATTTATTTGTTCAAAAGAGGCAAAATAGAAAGAGAGATTTATTGAGAGCAGGTGTCAGATGATGGCTAAAGGAAGAGTGCTTTTTCATGTCGATATGAATAGTTTTTACGCCTCTGTAGAAGCAGCTTATGACCCAAAGCTTTTAGGTAAGCCTTTAGCCATTGCGGGAAATGCTAAAGAAAGAAGAGGGATTGTTGTGACGGCCAGTTACGAGGCAAGAGCAAGAGGAGTTAAACCGCCGATGCCTCTTTGGGAAGCATTAAAGAAGTGTCCCGAACTTATTGTACGGGAACCAAATTTTGACCGGTATCGTCAGGCTTCTAAACAAATGTTTCAACTATTATATGAGTACACACCGTTAGTAGAACCAGTCTCCATTGATGAGGGTTATATGGATGTAACTGACGCAAATATTTCCTTAGAAGCACTAGAACTAGCAAAACATATCCAAGTTCGCATAAAAAAAGAATTAGCGCTTCCCAGTAGTATTGGTATAGCCCCAAATAAATTCCTGGCTAAAATGGCTAGTGATATGAAAAAACCGATGGGAATCACCATTTTACGAAAGCGGGAAGTCAGCTCTGTTCTGTGGCCGTTGAAAACGATAGAAATGCATGGAGTTGGCGGTAAAACTTCAGAGAAATTAGAAAAAATGGGTATTTATACAATTGGAGATATTGCCAACGCTGATCCGGAAAAACTTCAACGGAAACTAGGAATAGGCGGAATGCGAATTTACGAAAAAGCCTATGGAATTGATGATCGTCCTGTGGATCCGGATTCTGTGAATGAATTTAAAAGCATCGGGAACTCCACAACATTACCAAAAGACACAACGAGTCAAGCTCTTGTCCGAAAAGTAATCATGAACCTTTCCGATTCTGTTGGACGTCGTTTACGGAGAAAAAATGTTTATGCCGGTAACATTCAATTGACGATTCGTTACCATGATCACAATACGGTAACAAGGTCACATAAGCTTATTTATCCGGTTCATTCGCACGATGACATCTTTACAGCCGCATGGGAGTTATGGGTGAAATATTGGAATGGAGATCCGATACGGTTGCTAGGTGTGACTGGAATGGATTTAGTTGAAAAAGGATCAGCATATAAACAATTAGATTTATTTGCCTATGATAAAGAGGAAAAAGAGGACAAATTAAACGGAATAGTCGATGCCTTGAGAAATAAGTACGGTGAGAGTGCATTATTAAAAGGAACCCAAATAGGAAAATCAGATCGAAGCGATCAGTTACGAGACAGAAAGAGACGGGGAACAAGTCTGGAAAAGGATTTTTTACGTAATGATTTATTTAATAAAGAAGAAGAGAATTAGCAAAAACGTCTACAGAATAACTGTTGACGTTTTTTTGTGAGATAAGAATTTATAAAATTGGCAGCTACCTTCACACCGCACGCATCAAGGGAAACCCACCCTTGATACTTAAAACATGGCGGTGGAAACTGACGCTGTATTTAATAAAAGACGGCTATGCCGTTTTTCTTACGTTGATTTGGCTAGCTACAGATTTCTTATATTGTCTTAACATCCTGCACCTATAAACCGATAATGTATATGAAAGTAGAGATGTATTGGGAGGAGAATCACCCATGGAAATACAAAATCAACAATTGAATATACAAACAAAAGGAAACGAACGTCCTGCTCAATTAAGAGAAGGCGATATATATAAAGCGAGAGTGGAATCAAGAATATCTGACCGAGAAGCTGTTTTATCGATTCGAGGACAAGAGGTTCGCGCAAAGTTTGAAGGGAAAGTTCCTGAAAACGATCGAATTAATATCCAAGTCCAAGAAAAATCAAATGACGGAATAAAAGTAAAAGAGGTTCAGGCTGATACTGGGCAATCAAAAGAGACGGCAACAAACAACCCTGGTGGACAATCTGCTGAGCGCGTATTACGGGATCTAGGACATAAGGAACCTAGTAAGGAACTTGTACAATCAACACAAAAGCTGTTGGATCGAGGGGTACCTTTAACGAAAGAATCAGCGAATGACCTGAAACAGTATTTAGAATCTGGACGTGGAACGCAAAAAGAACGAGGTCAAACGATTGAAATGATGGCACAAAAAAGATTGGAACCAAGTTCTTCTCAACTTCGGGCGGTGCATGAAGCTTTACATGGACCCAAAGTAACGGACCAGATAAAAGAGATGACTAAATCTGTGAATAGAGAGCCTGTTACTCAGACTGATTCATTGAAGGAAGCTAACCGGATGCCTTCGAGAGAAGCAGTTATACGCGCAATAGACAATGTTCGCAACAGTTTGCAATCGGGGCAAAATGTACGGCAATCGATCGAGCAATTACAGCAAGTTGTTCAGCGAACTGGTGACCTGAAATTGCGTCAAGAGGTAAATCAAGCACTTCGGGAAATGATTGTTACGCAAGCAAAAATAGGAAGGGAAGCAGCGGCAGATCGAATGCTTCAATTAACTCAGCAGCTACAGAAAACATCTCTAAGTAATCAAACACACTCAACTAACCAAGTGCAACAAAGTATACCTACAGTTTCCAATTGGCTCGGAATGATTGAAAATGAATCTGACTTATCAAAAGCAATTGCAACGGTTAAGTCAGAGATGCCACAGGCGAGCCTCTCTGCTCAATCCACCCAACAATTAAATCAAGGGATGTTACAAGCAACGGACCGCCTTGAATCAGGGAGAGAGCTAAAGGCAAGACAAATAATGGTAGAAACTCTTCAACAAGTGGAACAAGCCATTCCAAAAGAAGGACAAGCTCAATTAATAAGCGACTCTAAAACAGAGATGCAACAATATATGAAAAATGATTTTTTACAGTCTTCTCCAATATCGTCAAAAAGTTTTCTTGTAATAGAAGTAACTGAGCGACTAGCGCAAGCAACAGATCAATTCAAGGAATTTCAACGTGATATGTCAAAACAATTAGGTCGAATTGATACAATGATACAACAATTCCGGCAAAATTCAGTTCAACAAACTAGACCGATGCTTGAGAATGTTATCCAACAGTTGGATCGGTCAATTATGAAAAATGACTGGATGCTTTTTGCGGATATGAAGACAGAAAGAAAAATGTTAGGAGCTAGCAGTGATCTTGCTCAAGCAAAAAATTTGTTGGCAAAAGGGAATTATCAGGAAGCAAGGCAATTAGTGAGAAGTGTGCAACAAACGATGGACGCGATGCAATTTAAACCATCGAATCAACGGGTGCAACACTTTTTAACGCAAGAACAAGAATGGAGACAACCACAACCTACTGTGCATAGATTATCACAACATTTGGATCACGTTTCTCGGTCTTTCGTGACGCAAGAAGGATCTGGACGTCAAGTATTTGAAGGCGTAAGAGCGATGGGGATGAACAGGGAGACGGAGCTTGCACAATTACTTGCGGCAGGTAAAGAAGTCCCGCCAGATTTACAGCAACGGAACATGAAATCTATTTTAATGCAGTTGGCAAAAGGGGAAGAGGAAGGAAGCCGAAGCCAGCAGCAGGCTCAGCAAACACTTCAACATTTGGCAGGACAGCAATTAGTCAGTCGAAGTGATTCTCAGCAAAACATGCATACGTTAATGCTTCAAATACCCATCATGTTAAAAGGAGCAGCCGAGAATTTACAAGTATTTGTGAATTCTAGAAATGAAGGAGAACAAGTAGATTGGGAGAATTGTAACCTATATTTCCATATTGAAACGAAGAAACTTGGGGCGTTAGGAATTTCCTTGAACGTTTCTGACCGAACATTGAATGTGACGTTAAAAAATGATTCCCAGGATTTCAACGAGAAAGCGGAAGCAATAGGACAAAAATATCTAGATAACCTTAAAGAGGTTGGTTTCCATATCAATGCTATTAAAACGAGTACAATGTCACCAGCAGTAGAAGCGAAAAAAACAGCCGAGGCTCCGCAAGAAGAAACTCCATTGCTGCCATTTATGACGAAGGAAGGATTTGACTTTAAAATATGATGATCTCGAAGCATTTTAATCATGTAAATCGGCGAAAATTAAATGGTCCTTCTGCAGCGGTCATTCGTTATGATGAAGCAAATGGAGAGGAACCTCAAATTGTTGCTCAGGGGAAAGGATATGTTGCTCAAAAAATTATTGATCTTGCCAAGGAGAACAATATCCACCTGGAAGAGGACACGATGCTACTTGAAAATTTATTGGATTTGGATTTGGGAGACAATATCCCTCCTCAGCTGTACGCGGTTATTGCTGAAATGTTATTACTTATAGAAGAAATGGAAAGAAACTATTAATTATTTATAGGAAGTAACCGATAATACTATTAGAGACACGGATGGACACGAAAACATACATGGATGTGGCGATGTTTTCATGGAGGTGAACGAATTGATTTCAAAAGAAGCTTTACATAAAAAATCTCCTCAGGAAATTACGGCACTTCTGTATGAAGCCTGCCTAAATAATCTGGAAGATGCGAAGCAAGCTATAGATGAAAAAAACTATTTTGTCGCTAATGAAAAACTTCAAAAAACAAATGATATTCTCCAACGATTAGGGGCGGGGATTAACTACGAAGCTGGGATAATAGCAGATCAGTTAGATGTACTCTATAATTATTTGGCAGATAGGCTAGTAACCGCAAATTTTAAAAAAGACACAACTATTATTGATGAAGTTATCACAACTATTGAATCATTAAGTGAAGCTTGGGTGAAGGCATTAAAGTCAAACGATAATCCTTCTCAGAAAACATTGAAGATGAAAAACAGTGCTTATGAACAAAATATTAAGTACGAATAAATTTAAGGGGTGCTCACGTAATGAAAATCAATAATAATATACAAGCTTTAAATGCATACAGGAACTTGAATCAAAATCAAAACGCTACATCAAAAAACTTAGAGAAACTTTCTTCTGGTTTAAGAATAAATCGTGCTGCTGATGATGCGGCGGGGCTTGCAATCTCTGAAAAAATGCGATCTCAGATCCGTGGTTTAAAACAAGCAGAAAGAAATGCGATGGACGGTATATCTCTTATCCAAACTGCAGAAGGTGCATTGACTGAAGTTCATTCGATGTTACAGAGAATGAGAGAGTTAGCTGTACAAGGTGTTAATGATACAAATACACAAGAAGACAGAGAGCAAATTCAAAAAGAAATTGATGAATTAGTGAAAGAAATAGACAGCATTTCAGACAAGACAGAATTTAACACACGAACTCTATTAGATGGTAATGATAATAATTTATTCTTTCAAATTGGAGCCAATTCAGGTCAGAACGTTGAGATAAATATACCAGAAATGAGTTCTGATATCTTAGGTACAAACGAAGAGTTTACTACCACCACTATTAAAGACATTAATATTGCAAATGAAGATGAATATGCAGAAGGTGAAGACCCTATATCTGTTTTGGACAGAGCAATTAGTTATGTATCTGATACTCGCGCGCAACTAGGTGCTTTACAAAACCGAATGGAGCATACAATAAATAATCTTCAAGTGACCCATGAAAATCTATCGAGTGCAGAGTCTCGTATTCGTGATGCAGATATGGCCCTTGAAATGACGGAATTTACTCGGAACAATATTCTTAATCAATCAGCAACAGCAATGCTTGCTCAAGCCAATCAGCTGCCACAAGGTGTTCTTCAATTATTACAGTAGAATTCGACTAAGAAAGGCTGCCTCGGTAGTCTTTCTTTTATTTGTAGAGTAGGTTGCAATAGAAGGTTGCTGATAGGATACGATTAAAATACAATGCAATTGGATGCTTCTTTATGTTTTTTGATAAAGATTTATTGAAGAAACCCTTCCAAAAAGTTTACTTTGTAAATAGAATAAAGTTCAATACTCAAAGAAATTGATAGGATATATACAAGATGGTCTCTATCTAATTTAATAAAAATTTTATATAATGAAGAAACAATAACCACTTAAAGAGGAGAATTCTAAAATGGATGTGCAACGTGTTGGACGAGCCAGTTTAAATAAGATAGATCAAAAAAAAGCCAGTACGGAAGCAAAGGTTTCTTTTCAAGAAATTATGAAACAAGGTCGTAATAACGCTCAGTATGAAAAATTGAATGAGCTGCTGACTAAAATAGATGACCAAGGAAAAACGTTATCTGAATCGAGAACAATAGATGAACTTCGAAAGTACAAGCAATTGGTTAAAGAATTTATGGATGATGCTGTTAAACTTGGATTGAGTCTGGAGGAGCGAAAAGGTTTTAATAGACGAGGAAGGACTAAAGTTTACAAAATTGTTAGAGAAGTTGACCAAAAACTCTTGAATTTAACTGACGCTGTTCTTAATGAACAAAAGAAAGGATTAGATATCCTGAATATGGTTGGAGAAATACGCGGCTTACTCGTAAATGTTTATGCGTAAATAGAGGGAAAAGAGGCTGTCTATGTTTCGTCATACTTTTTATTATAAAACTGAGCTTCCACGTTCGATATCAGAGGTTTGGTCATTTTTTCAGACGAATGAGAATTTAGCTAGTATTACTGCTTTTCCAAAGATTGATATTCTTGGGGATAAAGACGTAAAAGAAGGAGCTTCGGTACATCTTCGTTTAGATTTTATTCTGCTACGGCTACACTGGAAAGGGAGGATTACTAAAGTAGTTCCAGAAGCTTATTTTATGGATGAAGGAGAGAAATTACCTTTTCCATTCAAAACTTGGCGCCATGTGCATGCATTTAAAGAGCTAGGTTCTTATAAAACAAAGATGATTGATCGAGTAGAATATGAATCATTCGTGCCTCCTTTCATTGTAAACCTTATGTTAAAAGGGATGTTTTCTGATAGGGAAAAACAGTTAAATAAATTTATGAATTAAATTTATTTGTGGAAATGCTGCCGCGTTTAATAAAATAGTTAAGCACCTCATTCATCGTGTGAAAAATGTGAGGTGCTTTTAGCATTGAGTTTTTATAATATTGGAAGCTTTTTAATCCTTCTAGCTCGATCGTATTGGACACAAAACTCTGCCAATTAGAATTTCGAAGCAATTACCGAATTATTAGATGGTCTACAGCGAAAATATGCATCTCCATAAATGAACGAGCATCTTTAATATCGAAAAAGGCTTTAAGACGAAAAAAACCGAACTAGGTTTCAGTTCGGCACATAACTTGATTACGGACGTTCTAGCTTTCTTTGTTCATGAAAATATCCATTAAGGTACGCTAAGATTTTACTTCTTGGAATGATGCCAAGAAAGGCTTTATGTTCGTTTTCAATACATACAAAGGGATGATTAATGGAGTATGATAAAACTCGTTCAAATGATATGTCTTCATCGACACAAGCAATATCTGTTGTCATAACATCTTTAACTTTCCATTGATCTAATTTTTCCAGTTCAATTCGTTCCATTCCTAATATTGAATCCAATATTTGTGCTTTACTTATTAATCCACTTAGTTTAAAAGTTGCATCTAAAACTGGTATTGCGGTATAGCCTGATTTTACCAGGACTAGTAAGGCGTGCTCTAAGTTATTATCAGGCTGAACATGAGCAACCTCTTCAGCTGGCAATATTAAAGTATGAATAGGGTGACTCAATATTTTTCCATTTTCTAAATTTTGCAAATTCATGCACACTTTCCTTGGTAAGATTTGACCATCTCCTAGCTAACATCATTCAAACCTTTTTGATACTCTCTTATATTATAGTAGACAAATAATGTTGAAAAGTCAAATGGAATGATATCGCTTACACGCCTGTTTTTTCAATTCTATGATGACAACGTTTATTTATTTTAATTTTATGACATACTAGTTCAGAGGTGATCAGGCGTGCATAGTAAACAAACAGTTCGGTACATTTGTAAAAACTATATCTCGGGCTACTCCTATTATTTTAAACAAGAAATTATTGCATGTCATTCGTGGGATCAGCCAGAAACCCTTATCTGGGGAGCACTGCGACCAATAACTAAAAAAACATTTATGAAACGCAATGAAGAGGGTTATAAATGTTATAGCTATCAAATGAAAACATCACCAGCAGACGTGATCCCTTTCCCGAGCATGACCGGACAAATGTCCTAAGTAAAGAAGGAACATAAAAAGAACATTGTGAAAACCACAATGTTCTTTTTATTCAGTTTTTTTAAAAGTTAATCCCAGCTTTTCTGAAACGGAAATTCTATAAAGAATAAATACTATTATTCCATGAAAATGAATCTTGCTGAATGATACTAAAAATCTTGCTAAAAACTGTGTATGAAAACCAAAACATTGTCACATTTTTCAGAGCACAAACTATTTTCTGATTTTAAATGCAGCATTTAATTGTCCACGTAGCATTTTATCACGAACATCTGTTTTCTTCATTTCTTCGCGGCGAATCTCAAAAGTCTGCATACCATCTTCCATTTTATTCGCAATATCTACGAGTCTTTCCACATCATCAAATGAATACTTTCGCGTACCACCTTTACTTCGATCAGGAAATATAAGTTTTCTTTCTTCATAGTATCGAATTTTACGTTCAGATAAACCAGTTAACTCACTGACAATACCTATTCCTATAACTTTTTTGTCTTTGTACGAAAATGCCAAAGGAACCCCTTCCTTCTCCATCGTTTTTCATACTATATCATGGAATAGCTAGAAGGAAATAATTTTCGTTAGATAATCTAACAATCGATCCTTATTGGTTATATTTTCTTCATCCTTAATAAACGGAATATTATATCAATTTTGCTTATATACCGTGGAAATACGCCGATTTCATAGTTGTTGGATGCAATGTCAGAGAGCATATTCTTTATAGAGGAACATTATTCTTGAATAAAAATAATGTTCTTTTTAGCAAGATAATTTATAAAATTATTGGTTTTCACTAAAAAAATTGGAACTGCTTTAAGGGTGTTTTCTAAAAGAATACTTATATTTCAAATAAACGATCAGATATTGAAGTGAGGGCATCTTTACTTTTTGGAGAATTCGGTTTTAATTAGTTCTGTGAGCTCTTTTACTTCTTTACGTAATTCTTTCACTTCTGCATGTGTGTCTTCAGTTTCTTCTTCATTATTCTCTGCCTTATCTACGTTGTTAACAATAACGCCTATAAACAAATTAAAGACAACAAAGGTGCCGACTAATACAAAACTCACAAAATAGACCCACGACCATGGGAGCTCCGCAAAAATAGGCCTCATAACCTGGCTTGCCCAAGATTCCAGAGTGACTACCTGAAAAAGGGTAAGAAGTGATAATTGTAAACTTCCGAAGTATTCTGGCGCGACTTGTTGAAAAAGCATTGTTCCGATAACTGCAAAAATATAAAAGATAATTCCCATTAATAACAAGATGTTACCTAAAGCCGGAATAGTCATTAACAAGGCATCTACTAGTTTTCTTAGTGATGGTATGACAGAAATAGCACGGAATACTCTCAAAACACGTAAGACCCTTAAGACGGTGACAAAGTGTGCCCCTATAAATAAGTGACTGGCACCAACTATGAGGAAATCAAACCAGTTCCAATTGTTTTTAAAAAACTGTTTTAGACTTGGCGCTGCCAGTAACCTTAAAGCTATTTCGACTGTGAAAATCCATAGAAGAACAGTATCAGCAGCCCAAAACCAAGAGCTGTATTCCTCATAAATAGTAGGATAGGTTTCTAAGCCTACTATAATTGCATTTATTACTATTAACGTGATAATGATGCTGATGAAAAGAGTGCTTTCTACAATCTTATGCAATGTATGTTTCCAGATTTTTTGCGGTTTTTCTTCTGTCATTATAATTTCCTCCGAAGGTCATTTGATTGTGTAATAGTCAAATACTCTTCAATTTTACTTGAATGGGATAAAAGAAGAAACCTCCAATGTTTTCATCATTGGAGGTGGTGATGCTCAATTAAATAAAAGATGTTTCTTTTAGATTGTTGCTTTGAATTCGCCTAGAGTTCGTTTTTCCAGCCTTTACTTTGGTTTCACTTATTCCCCAACTCTTGTGAACGTTCATAAGCTTTCTCAATGCATTCGACCATAGCATCTTGAACGCCGCGTTCCTTCAGTACGTTAAATCCTGCTTCTGTTGTTCCACCCGGACTCATGATTTGCTCATAAAGTGACTTTGGGGAGAACACGTTTTCTTGCACCCGAATACTAGCGCCTAGTAATGTTTGCGAAACAAGGTGACGAGCCAATTCTGGATCGATGCCAATTTTCTCGGCGGCTTTTTCCATTGATTCCATTAGATAATAAATATAAGCGGGTCCAGTACCTGTTAAAGCAGTCATCGCGTCAATCTTCTCTTCAGGTACTTCTGCGATTTGTCCAACAAATTGAAGCAAATGCGTTACTGCTTTTTTGTTTTCTAGGCTGATCCACTTTCCGATTGAATAAGGAGTCATCGAGGCTTGAACGATGGCAGAAGTATTTGGAATACTTCTTATGACTGGGATAGCATGATCCCCAAAGAAATTTTCCATGGATTGTATGGTTACTCCTGCCATCACGGACACTAATGGAGTACCTTGCTTCATGGTAAATCGAAAGGGATCTAAGGCTTTTTCCCAATCTTTTGGTTTACATGCTAAGAAAACAACATCAGCATGTTCGGAGAGTTCATCTACCGATCTAGATATTGAAATACCGTATTTCTTTTTAAGCTCTTGAAGTTTAAAATCATTGCTATAGTTAGTGACCATAATGCTGTCAGGGGAGACCTTGCTATCTTTTACCCAACCACCGATTAGTGCCTCAGCCATAGAACCAGCACCAATCATTGTAATATTCAATGTCATTAAGATTCCACCTTTTCTAAACTTTCTGATTATTTAAATTCTCCTTATTATGGATGTGCTTAAGAAGTATGTCAACTTGAAATAATATATTATTTTCGACTAACGTTGAATTGACAATTATAATATAACCAACTTGAATATAAGAAAGGATGTTGTCTGCGTGACAAAGAAACTTTTAGATGAACTAGTAGCTATCTCAGGAGCTTCGGGAGGAATAGGTGAAGAGATGGCATTTGAGGTTGCGAGAAGAGGCGGCACTCCAATTTTGCTAGCCAGATCAGAGGATAAGTTAAAAAAAGTAGCCGAAGCTATTTTTGATGAAACAGGAATAACAGTCCCTTTTTATAAATTGGATGTGTCTAATACAGAAGATATCCACTATACTTTCCAGCACATTTATGAAAATATTGGGATGATAACGACATTAATTAACAATGCAGGCTTCGCCAAATTTGATCTTGTAGAGGATGCGGACATAAATGATATTGAAGCAATGTTTCGGGTAAACGTTTTAGGAACGATTGCCTGTACGAAAGCAGTTCTTCCTTGTATGCTTGAAAAAGGTTTTGGACAAATAATTTTTATCGGTTCACAAGCAGGAAAACTGGCTACACCGAAATCAAGTGCATATTCAGCTAGTAAACACGCGGTGTTGGGTTTTGCTAATGCCTTAAGAATGGAACTTCATGATAAGCCGATCTACGTTAGTGTTGTGAATCCGGGCCCTGTCCAAACTGCTTTTTTTGAGCATGCAGATAAAACCGGACAGTATGAAAAAAGTGTGAAGAAATTCATGCTTGATCCTTATGTTGTTGCTCATAAAATAGTTCGACTCATAGATAAACCTAAAAGAGAACTTAATTTACCTTTGTGGATGGGGATAGGTTCGAAACTCTATCAGCTATTTCCATCTCTAATTGAGAAAGTAGCAGGTAAACAGCTCCGCCAAAAATAGAATGTTTGGCAAATTTACATTTAAAAACGGACCGAAAAGTCGTTGCCAAAATTTCTCGAAAACTTTTTTATGAAAACTATATCTTTTTCTCTATTCTCTGTATAGAATATATTTTGGAATTAGAAAGAGGTGGATGTTATGTTATTAGAAGCATTGTTAATATTTTTAGCACAACTTTTGTATGTGCCAATCTTCACGTTACGTACTATAATGATGGTAAAGTCTCAAAAAGGTAAGGCTTCTGGACTTGGTATTTTAGAAGGTATGATTTACGTGGTTGCAATAGGAATCGTTTTAAGTGACTTATCAAATTATTACAATATGGGAGCCTATGCATTAGGTTTTGGTGTTGGTTTATATTTAGGAGCATTAATTGAAGAAAAACTGGCTATTGGTTATGTATCCATTGAAGCAAACATTCCAAGAAAGAACCAGGAATTAATAAATAGACTTCGTGAAGTTGGATTTAGTGTATCTACTTCTTCTGTCGAGGGAATCGATACCGATAGATATTTACTCTATTGTACATCTAGAAGAGATCGTGAAAAAGAGTTCTATCGATTAATTGATCAATATGAAGAGAAGGCGTTTGTCGCTTCTTATGAGCCTCGGAATTTCAAAGGTGGCTATATAACGAAGGGGATGAAAAAACGTCGGGAACTGTTTCTGAAAAAGAGAAAAGAAAAGCAAGAATCTGCATAACTAGATATAAGAGGGACTAGTGATAACTCACTAGTCTTTTTTTTGAATATTAGACTAGTAGTTCATAGGCAGAATGTAAGGATTTTACTGAAGAAATTTGGTGTTTCATGTTATATGGTAGGTAAAAAGCTGTATGATGTGACAGAATAGCTTATTAATAGTCAGATGGTCTTCTTTTTATTACATTGAAACACAACTGTAATATTTCTATTACACAACTGTTATCTTAGGATGATATTATTCATCTAGTGATACAGAAAAATAATTATTCTAAAGCTATGAATTAGGACATTTATAGTAAACATCATTGTTATTATTACATAATTAATTCAAACAGAAGACATAAGTCAAAAGTCGCTTATCCAACACAGCAAATCACAGGGGGAAGAATGTTGAAAAAAATATTGGGACTATCATTCATAATTGGTATGGGTAGCTTGCTAGTTATACCTAATGTATTCGCAAATACTGAATTAGATACTATAAAAGAAGAAAGAACAATAATCCAGTCGGGTTTATCAGATGCTGAGCAAGAGTTAGCGGAATTAGTTAGTGATTTAGATGAGATTAATAATGAGATTGCTAGTATTGATGAAGCTTTGGTTGCGAACCAAAAAACGATTGATGATACAAATGAAGAAGTGGACTCTACAGAAAAAGAAGTTGAAAAACTCGAAGTTGAAATCAAAGAATTGGAAGATGATATTGAAATTCGATTTGAAATGTTGAAAGACCGTGCGAACGCTTACCAAAAAAATGGTGGCAGTTCCAGGTATTTAGAAGTTCTATTAGGCGCTGACAGCTTTGGAGATTTTGTTACTCGTTCTGTTACAATCACTCGAATTGCTAAAGCTGATAATGATTTTATTGAACAATTAGAGATCAACCAAAAAGAACTAGAAGAAAAACAGGCAACCGTTCAGGGGAAATTAGATGAACTTGAAGAATTGCAAACAGAACTAGTTGGAATGAAACATCATTTAGAAGACCAAAACCAACGTAACGATGAACTTAAAAACGAGTTAAAATCAAAAGAAGCTGAAATTGAATCAAAGATGGCAAGATTGTTAGAAGAAGATAGTAATCTTCAATCAGAAGAAGCAGAAATACAGGCTAAGATTGATGCTGAAATTCAACGTCAAGAAGACTTAAGAAAGGCAGAAGAAGCTGAGATTGCAAGACAAGCAGAGGAAGAGGCGGCAGCAACTCAGAGTAACACTAATTCTTCGTCAAGTCCAAATGTTGCTTCTGCTTCAGATGCAAACACTAATACAACAGTAACTAATACTGATAATAAAAGTAAAAGTTCATCAAGTGAAACAAAGGCAGCGCCTGCTCCTTCAAGCTATGGTGGGTCAGTCACCCAAGTTGGACGTAAATACATTGGGAATTCAACCTATGTTTTTGGAGGAGGGAGATCATCCTCTGATATAGCAAATGGTCGTTTTGACTGCTCAGCTTTTGTAAGCTGGTCATTCTCGCAAGTCGGTAAATCACTACCTGCTAGTACTGGTGGATTAGTTAATGCAGGACAAAGAATTTCTAGTAGTGATAAGCAACCTGGAGACCTAGTATTTTTTAATACTTACAAAACTAATGGACATGTAGGTATTTATATTGGTGGAGGCCAATTTATTGGTTCTCAAAGTTCAACAGGAGTTGCAGTTGCTAATATGAATAGCGGATATTGGGCGGATAATTTCAGCGGAGTTGTTGTCCGAGTTAATTAATAATGTTTCTGAAAAGCTAGTTTAGATATCTTCTAAGCTAGCTTTTTCTGTATAATGATATTAGGAAGTCCAATAGTTACCTAAATAGAATAATAAGAGTACAGCGAGTTCGTTGTAAGAAAAGAAGTATTATGCTAACATGGAGAAAATTTCAATTGAATAAGAGACACTAGGGGTGCTTTATCTAGCTGAGAGAGGTGCGTTACCTTAACCCTTTTAACCTGATCTGGTTGATACCAGCGTAGGAAAGTGGATGATTCCTTTATCGAATTAACATAGGTTACAATTAGTTAGTTCATAAAGTATCGCGTTTACCCGCTTCCTAACTGAGGAAGCTTTTTTGTTTTCAAAAGATAAGATGGCAGCTACACACCGCGCGTATCAAGGGAAGCCCATCCTTGATACTTAAAAAAATGGCGGTGGAAGCTGACGCTGCATTTAATAAAAGACGGCTATGCGTTTTTCTTATTACATAAATTGAGAGGAGAATGAAAATGAATAATCAAAAAATTGCAGAAATTTTAAACGAATTAAGAGAACGTAAATCCCTAATCCACAATATAACCAATGAGGTTGTGACTAATTTCACCGCAAATGGTCTTTTATCGCTCGGCGCTGCACCCGTAATGGCCCATGCAAAAGAAGAGGTTGAAGATATGACAAGTAACGCACAAGCACTCATTTTAAATATAGGAACATTGGATGAAAACAAGGTGAAATCCATGGTGCTTGCCGGCAAAGCTGCTAATGAAAAAGGTATCCCAGTAGTGTTTGATCCTGTTGGAGCAGGAGCAACGCCATACCGTACAAAGGTGGCCAGAAACATGATGGATAAAATAGCGGTAACTGTGCTGAGAGGCAATGCAGCAGAAATATCTCACATGATTGGACAGCAGTGGGAAATAAGAGGTGTAGAAGCTGGAGAAACCGGCGGAAATAAAGTAGACTTAGCAAAAAATGCTGCCAAGCAATTTAACACGACAGTAGTGATTACAGGAAAAGAAGATGTCGTTTCAAATGGAACGTCGACTTACTTAGTAGAAAATGGACACGAGATGTTATCCAAAATTACTGGGGCTGGTTGCCTGTTAAGCGCTGTAATTGGAGCTTTTATCTCTACGGAAAAGGATCTGTTAACTGGCACAGTAGCTGCATTGGCAACCTATGGTATTGCAGCAGAAAGAGCCATGACAAGAGGTGGAGAAAAAGGACCTGGTTCTTTTCAAATAGAATTTTTAAATCAACTCAACAATATTAATTCCGAAATAATCGCAAAACACTTACTCGTTAAAGAAGTGTGATTCAAAAGAGAGGAGGGGAAGCTATGAACGTGAAGCACGCACTAACAATTGCGGGTTCAGATAGTGGTGGAGGAGCAGGGATCCAAGCTGACCTTAAGGTTTTCCAAGAATTACAAGTATATGGTATGTCAGCGATAACTGCTGTTACAGCACAGAATACACTTGGAGTCCATGGTGTTTATCCAATGACAGTGGAAGCGGTGGAAGCACAGTTAACAGCTGTAGGTGAAGATTTAGGCGTAGATGCTTTGAAAACAGGCATGTTATTTTCAAGTGAAATTATTAAGGGAGTTGCAAATAAAATACGTTACTATGAATGGAAAAATATCGTGATTGACCCTGTCATGATTGCAAAAGGTGGTAGTAAATTACTCGAAGATGAAGCGGTAACCGCAATTATTCATGATTTAATACCGCTATCAACAGTCATTACACCTAATATACCGGAAGCTGAAGTTTTAACAGGTGCAAAGATCGTTACAATAAAGGATCGAAAAGATGCCGCAGTAAGCCTTTCTAAGATGGGTACAAAAAGTGTCGTTATTAAAGGCGGGCACGCAGAAGATGGCGAAAACGTAATTGATCTTTTTTACGACGGCGAAGAGTTCTATGAATTTAAAAATACTCGAAAAAATACGGTGAATACTCATGGGACAGGATGTACTTTTTCAGCAGTAATAGCGGCTGAATTGGCAAAGGGAAAGGAAATCGTAGAAGCCGTAAGAATAGCGGTTATGTTTACTCAGGCTGCGATAACAGAAGATTTAAATATTGGACAAGGCCATGGACCTACCAATCATTGGGCATATAACAGACAGCTGAATAGAGGGAATCTAGATGAGTAATCTTAAAAATGAAACATTACGAGAAGCACTTGGCGTGTATTTTATTATGGGGAGCCAAAATTGTATAACTTCTCCGCAAAAAACGTTAGATTTGGCTTTAAATGGAGGCGTCTCTATCTTTCAATTTCGGGAAAAAGGAGAGGGTGCGTTCGTTGGGACTGAAAAGCGACAGCTTGCCAAAGAACTACAAGCTATTTGTCGGAAAAATAATACTTTATTTATCGTTAATGATGATCTAGAACTAGCGAAAGAATTGGATGCTGATGGAATTCATATTGGACAAGACGATGAAGATCTACAGTATGTGAGACGTGAATTTCCTGATAAAATCATTGGTATTTCAGCACATACATTAGAAGAAGTGGAAAAGGCAGTAGCCGGCGGAGCAGACTATTTAGGTGTAGGACCTATTTATGCGACAGAAACGAAAAAAGATGCGAAGGAAGTTAAAGGAACAACATTAATTGAACAAATTCGTGATCTTGGTTACACGATTCCAATTGTAGGAATTGGCGGGATCAATGCGAAGAGAACTCAGGAGGTTATTCTAGCAGGTGCTGATGGTGTTTCCGTGATTACAGCTATTAGCAAAGCGGAATCACCTGATAAGGCATCTCAGGAAATAAAATCAGAGGTAACTCAAGCGAAAAAGATAAAGTTCACGAAATGACTTGGTTTCTTCCAAGTCATTTTTTAAAATTTAGAGAGAAATAATTCTCCATCTTGAAGGGAACAATGGACATAATTGATTGTATGTTCTAATCTATAAATAAAACCTAGATAAGGTGGTTTAGTATGAATGTTAGATTTGAGTTAACATATAAAACACCCAAAGGACTGGAAACTTCTTTTAGTTCGGAAGAGATGCGTGCCGGTAAAGCGATTTTAATTGCAGAAGATCTCGAAAGAACTGGTCGCATCCAACATTTAACATTTGTTGATAGCCAAGACACTACATGGTCTTTAAAGGAACTAAAAAAGTTTATGGAGGAAATCCAAACCGAGCCCCATAATGTTACTGTTTATTTTGATGGTGGTTTTGAACGGGATACAAGAAAATCAGGCGTAGGCTGTGCGATTTATTTTGAACAAAATGGTAAATCATTTCGACTTAGAAAAAACGCATTAATATTAGAGCTTGAGACGAATAATGAGGCTGAATACGCAGCTCTTCATCTCGCTTTACAAGAGCTGGAACTTCTGGGAGTTCATCATTTACCTGTTCAATTTATTGGAGATTCACAAGTTGTGATTAATCAATTAAACGGCGAATGGGCGTGTACAGAGGAAGTCTTGAACAATTGGGCAGATCGGATTGAAGCTAAATTCAAACAATTAGGCATAAGACCGGAGTATGAGTCAATTTCAAGAAAACAGAATCGTGAAGCCGATCATTTAGCTTCCCAAGCGTTAAAAAATATCGACATCAGGAGTAAAATTGAGATAGAGTTTGAGGAACCAAAATAATTTCTTTAATTGTTTGTAAAGGTATTGAAGTAAGAGAGATTGTATTTTCATCGAACAGAATGCTCGAATACGCTTTAGGTGGACGCTTTCCGCGGGCAACGCTTCAGCTATTGCTTTTCCTGTTGGAGTCGCCGCCTTCGCTACTTCGAGTTATTGATGCAAAAAATAGTCTGTGTGGACACCCTTTCTTAATGAGTGGTGTTTTTTGCTTTTCCAAGCCAAGAAACAACCTTCCTTAATAACAAAAGCGACAAAATAGAAAAAAAGACACTACGTTTTTTAGATTAAATATGGATATTTATGTTAAAATACTGGTAAATGAATGGAAGGTGATAAAAAGAGGGGCTTAAACAAAATTGTAATTTTAAATAGTAAAGGGGGAGACGCTTTACATGAAAGAATGGTGGAATAGAAAGAAAATAAAAACGAGACGAAAGAAAAATAATGAAAAGTATTCAATTTTAGATTTTATTGTAGATTTTTTATTTTGGTTGCCGGAATTGGTTTTACTTCCATTCAGGTTAATTATTTGGTTGATACGTGGTGTAGGAAGAGGGTTAAGGAATGTATTTGATATTTTTTAGAAGTTTACTAAGTGATAAGATCGACCTGAAGAAAATGAATTGTATAGGTTGTCACTGAAATCGGATAAGAGAGCCTTAACTTCCATGTGATCCAACTTGAGCTTTAACTCGACCTCAGTCTGATGATCAATGATAGGGGAAGAGGCTTCTACGACCTGCTCTGTTGTCCATTTTCCTTGTAGCTGGCGTTCAAGGTGTATTTGACCATGCTTCGATCGATTCCTCTTCCTGTACCCGTTCTTCACTGTCTTCTTCATATGTTTCAGCGATGTATTGCTGGATCGTTTCAACGACTTTATCTCAAATAATTTCCACCATCGACCTGTTGTATTCTACATATTTTAAGAAGTCCTCGGATAAACGTTCATGAGAGGATTGATGGTTTTTCAGTCCCCATTCATTCTGCAGTACAAAAGTGGTAGGGTTAATGTTCCCTGGTGCTGTTTATGGACAACCGTCCACAGATAGTGCTTAGTTGTGTTTAAAATTCTTCCCAAGCTGTCTATGCTAAGATAAAATTATGTAATGGGAGCGGGGAGGAAAAGTAGATGACATTACAACAATTAAAATATGTAATCGAAGTGGCTAGGAACAGATCGATTAGTTATGCAGCACAGCAATTGTTTATTAGTCAACCGAGTCTATCCAATGCAATTAAAGAATTAGAGAAAGAATTGGGAATTACGATTTTTTCACGTACGAATAAGGGAATTGTCATTACTCCAGAGGGGGCGGAGTTTTTAGGTTACGCAAGACAGGTCATTGAGCAGGCAGAATTGCTTGAAAATCGCTATACCAATGCGACAGAATCACCACAGCAGCATTTTTCTGTATCAGCACAGCATTATGCCTTTGCAGTCAGTGCATTTGTAAAACTTCTAAGAGACTATAATCGTGATGAATATGAATTTACATTCCGAGAAACAAGGACGTATGAAATCATTGATGATGTAAAAAACCTTCGTAGTGAAATTGGAATTTTATACTTGAATGATTTCAATCGACAGGTGATTTGTAAGTTTCTAAGAGAGGGAAATTTGATATTTCATGACCTATTTGAAGCAAGGGCGCACGTGTTTATAAGTTCTACCAATCCACTTGCGATTCAGGAATCTGTGTCCTTAGATGATTTAATTCCTTATCCGTATCTATCTTTTGAACAAGGGGATTATAACTCATTTTATTTTTCTGAGGAGATACTCAGCACGGTTTCGAGACCAAAAAACATTCGCGTGAGTGACCGAGCTACTTTATTTAATCTACTGATAGGGTTGAACGGATATACGATTTCAACAGGAGTAATTAGTTATGATATCAACGATGATGATATTGTGGCGCTTCCTTTAAATGTGGATGAGCGAATCGCGATTGGCTATATTACACATAAGGATGTCACAAACAGCCCGCTAGCAACGATTTATATTAACTATTTAAAAGAAACGATTGCCGATGAATTAAATGTATTATAGTTTAAAACTATGGCAATCGATAGACTTTAGGTGTTATGTTATATTACTATTTCTTTGCTACACTAACCTTAGATTAAAAAAGGGAGAGGGTTTAGATGGTAGTGGAGAAAAGAAGTTTAGAACAAAGATTAAAAGAAGGCACCGTCATTGTAGGAGAAGGGTATTTGTTTGAAATGGAACGCAGAGGATATTTACAAGCAGGTTCTTTCGTACCCGATGTAGCTTTGGAAAACCCAGAGGTTTTAAAACAAACATATCGAGATTATATGAATGCAGGTTCAGATGTAGTTTTAGCTTTCACATATAATGCCCACCGTGAAAAAATGAGAATTATAGGTAAAGAACATTTACTTGAGCCATTAAATCGAAGTGCAATCCGTTTGGCGAAGGAAGTGGCAAAAGAACATCCTATAGAGGAAGCATTAGTGGCAGGTAACATTTCTAATACGAATATTTTTGATCCTCAAGATCTCGAATCTAAGGAAAAAGTAAGAAGTATGTTTGCGGAGATGGTAAAGTGGTGTAAAGAAGAAGAGGTTGATTTTATACATGCTGAAACCTTTTATTACCACGAAGAGGCTGTTATAGCATTAGAAGAAATTCAGAAACAAGACTTGCCAGCAGTTATTACATTAGGGTTGATGGGCGAGAATATATTGCGAGAGGGTTATACGGTAGAAGAATCCTGTAAAATTCTCTCAGAAAAAGGTGCGTTAGTTGTAGGAATGAACTGTTTCCGTGGCCCAGATACGATGCAGCCATACCTAAGGAGAATTAGAGAAGAGGTAAAAGGTTTTGTCGGTGGATTACCAATTCCATACCGAACTACTGAAGAACACCCCACATTCTTTAATTTACCTGATGGAGGATGCAGTTGTTCCCTGCCAACTGAAACAACTTTCCCAACATCGTTAGATCCTCTTTACCATAACCGGTATGAATTAGCGGATTGGGCAAAAGAAGCACAAAATATTGGTGTTAATTATATTGGCCTTTGTTGTGGAGCATCACCTGCCATGCTGAGGGCAGTAGCAGAAGCAACAGGCAACAAAACCATTAACTCTAAATATTCACCAGATATGGAAAAGCACTTTTTATTTGGAAAAGATAAAACGTTAAAGAATCATAATCTAAACTACCGTACAAGAGCATAAGCATAGAAGGTAATCTATTATTAGGGGGAAGGTATCAGATACTGTTTATGGACAAACTGTCCACTGATGGTACCTGATACCGTTTTCCTATTAAACAAGTAATAAACCGAAATGCTTTATAACAACATTTTGAGTATGTGAGAGTGGTCACACTTTTGGTCATAAAAACAACTCTTTCTCTCGTGTAAACCCTACTTCCCAATCCTCTTCAACACATTCTCCAACGAATCGGTTTGCAAAAACACCTCTGGCGACGCACTTTTATCAAAAGAAAATGCCTCTCCTTCAATCAATATTACATACTTCCCATTTACCTTAGCGATGTGTAAGTTCTCACTAAAACCCGATAACAGAGCCTATACTTCTGATCCAATTTGAGCTTAAGCTCGAACTCGGGCTGATGCTATGATCGGGGAGGATACCTCTACGACTTGCTCTGTTGTCCATTTTTGCTGCAGCTATGCAGCTAGCATTCAGGTGTATCAGACCAAGCTTCGATCGACTCTCCTTATTGTACTGTTTCCTTACTATTTTTCTTCATGTATCTTTTCATTAATTTTGTATAAGTGGTTACCTTCATTATTTCGCATTTACACTCTTGACATATATTGTTAAAACAAAGGTGTGTAAGTTTGAGACGGTACCTTAAGGACTCAAAAGCAATGCAAGGTAAATGAGAGATAGGCACTTTAAAATAGAGGGAGGAAGAACTTTGAGATACACTGGAGGAAGTAAGTGGAAAAAACATAAGCTTATGATGAAAAATATAAAGGTACAACCCCATTTACCGGAAACGGCTAAATTCACGCCAGAAATACTATGGAACTATTTACGAAAATACAATAAAGTCGTCTTGAAACCAGTAATAGGAAGAAAAGGAAGGAATATATTAAAGGTCTCTCGTTTAGGCGAATCCCAATATGAAATTCATTTAAAAAATAAAAAGATAATTTTCACCAGTGAGAAAGAAACTCTTGCTTATATTGAGAAGTTTATTAGAAACCGAAAACATATTCTTCAACGAACGTATATCGTTCAAAGGTACATTGACCTTGCAACCTATGAAAACAAACCCTTTGACATCCGAGTGATTGTGCAAAAGCGAAAGGAGTCGAGAGAGTGGCACGTAACAGGGATGGTATCAAAGGTGGCTGGAAAAGGTTTTGTGGTAACGAACGATAGATCAGGTGGGGGAATAATCCTTCCAGTAACTTCTGCTTTAAGAAAAGCAAATGATGATATAGCAAGGAATAGAAAAGAAATAATGAAGGAAATAGAACGAGTCGTATTGATTGCAACAAAAGAACTTGCTTCCTATTGGAAAAAACAAACAATCATGGGTTTGGACGTTGGGATAGATAGAGAGGGTCACGTATGGATTATCGAGGGGAATTTATGTCCCGGTATAAAAAGTTTCTATAAATTAAATGATAAAACAATGTATCGGAGAATTAAGAATATCCGCCGGGAAAATAAAAAAATAATTTAATTTATGGTTAGCATGGGGCGGAAGGTTTGTAGAAAAAAGAAGCTATTAAAAAGTCTTCAGTAAAAACTAGTTCCTATAAAACGTTAATATCAAGAATAAGCAGAGTATAGACTTTGAAACAGTGAAACATTTGTCTATTATTCTTCTAAAAAATATCCTATCTTTAATTAAAAGATAGAACGATGTATTACAGAATAAATGCGTATAGAAAGAGATGGAAAATCAACAAAGATAAGAGTTAACTATAAATTAAAGAATATTTCGTTTAAAAAGAAGTGAAGGTGAAAACTTGAAAGAAAGACCAATCATTGCTGTTACTGGTAGTGCAGGAAAATCAACAACAAAGGAAATGATTGCTTCTATTCTTAAAAAAAGATGGGATATTTATAAAAGTAGAGCTAATTTAAACCATTATAGGGCAACTCAAAAGCATAAACAAAAAATTAAAAAACGGCATCAAGGAATTGTTTTAGAATACGGTATGGGTGGTAAAGGCAGTATTACTAAACATTGTAATACTATTAAGCCTACAATCGGTGTGATTACAAATATAGGTACTGCTCATGTTGGCTATTTTGGAGGTAAAGTTAGGGGCATTGCTAAGGAGAAATCTAAGTTGATTAAAGGTATGAAACAAAACGGAATTTTGTTTCTAAATGCTGATGATCCAAATTCTAGACTACTATATACTGGCTTTAAAGGAAAAATAGTCAAAACTGGTTATAAACAAAAAGCAGATTATTTTGCTTCTAATATTCAATATGTTGATAAAGGAATGACCTTTGATACAAATCTCGATAGGAAAAAATACTCGTTTTTTATTCCTATTTTCGGTTTTCATCATATTTCAAATGCTCTATTCGCTATTGCTGTTAGTCATCAGCTTGGTTTTAATGCAGAGGATATAAAAAAAGGGTTAGAAAGATTTCACAAAATGAAAAGGAGATTTAATCTTTTTCATCTCGGCAAAGGAATAAAAGTAATTGATGATACCTATAGTTCTAATCCGCATTCAGCTAAAGCAGCTATAGATGTTCTTGTTGAAAGCATTAGTGATCATAAAAGAGTTGTTGTCTTAGGAAGCATGCTTAATTTAGGGAAGTATTCTGTTCAGGGGCATACAGAAGTTGGAAAGTATATTGCAGAGAAAAAGATAGATCTTTTATTTACGGTAGGTTCTAAAGCAAAATTGATTGGCGATAGTGCCATTAATTCTGGATTTCCATCAACATGTGTAAAGCACTTTTCATCGAAAAAAACCCTCCATGCAGTATTACGGCATAAACTTGAAGCTAATTCAACGATTTTAGTTAAAGGTTCAAACAAACTGAGAATGAATCAAACTGTCCGTTTTATTCGAAATGTATTCAAAAAAAGCAAATGAAACAACTAAAGGGAGATAGAACGGAACATCCTTTGGGTATTCCAGTGTACAGTAACCCCTATAATATCAATTATTTATAGAAGAAGGCAGTTCCCGGCGGCGGAATGCCTGATATGGGAGGCATGGGCGGCATGATGTAAGTTGCCCCTCGACCCATTATATGATTTGGTTTTTGAGTAAGGTTAGATTGAAATGCTAACACTTCCTTAACAATGTGATTTTAACAGAGGCTTCTCATAAGTTGTTTAAACTTATGGAAAGTTTTTTTCATGGGTTACATGGAGATAGGCATTTTTCGTAATCTAATTATCAACATGGCCAATCGGTCAATAATTTATTCGAGCATTGATATGAGCCTTTCGACTTGAAAGAAATTTATCGTATACCGAAGCGAGCATCTATTAGGATATTGATATGAACAAATCAACAGAGTTCTATTTATCAAAAAGAATATAAAATGAAGGCTGTTGAACGGGGGTTATCCCAGAGTCATATTACCTTTTGCATTATTTATTTACAAGGTTTGGTAAATCTAGTATTTAGCATGTTACTATCTAATTTATTGTTAATTATGATTTAGTTCAAGACTGTATTAGACGTCTATTAAAATGTTTGCAACCGTTTTTAATGTCTGGTATAATCTCAACATGATATAGGAATGTTACCGAATGGGCATAACCTAAATCAAGGCAAATGTAAAATTTGCCTTGATTTAGGTTTTTTTTATGTCTTGATTGCTACTTCTATATTAAATTTATGAAATAGAAAGGAAGAACAAGATGAAGAAAAGTACTCAGCTTTTACTAATGTTGCTACTTAGCGTATTTTTCATTACAGGTTGTAATAGTAACAGTGAAACAGATACGGCTACCAATGAAGAAAGCGTTAACATCGAAAATAGTGAAGTGAATGAGGATACGGAAGGAACAGAGGAGACTTTAAATGCTAAGGCTCGTACGGTTATTACAACAGATGGAGAAGTGGACGATATGAACTCTGTCCTTCGTTATCTTTTGTATGCGAATGAAATGGAATTAGAAGGTATTGTTCTTACTAGCTCCATGTATCATTATGCTGGTGATGAAGAGCAAGGAATCGATCCGTTCAGATGGACAGGAACAGAGTGGTTATTCGAAATGATTGATGCTTATGAAGAAGCATATCCTAACTTAACAACACATGCAGAGGGCTATCCTGAACCTGAATTTTTACGTGAGAATACAAAAATAGGTAACATTTCTAATGTAGGTGAAATGGAAGAAATAACAGAAGGATCGGAGTTCCTACAAGAATTATTCTTAAATGAGGATGAAAGCGATTTATATGTTCAAACATGGGGTGGAACAAATACTACTGCAAGAGCTTTGAAATCTATCCAAGAAGAATATGAAGGCATGGAAAATTGGGAAGAAATTAAACAAGCAGTTAGTGATAAGTTAATTTTATATATCATATTAGATCAGGATGATAGCTATGGATCTTATATTGCAAAAGAGTGGCCGGAGATTAGAATTATTAATGACCGATCTAACTTCTGGCATTTTGCTTATGCTTGGCAATTTCATACAGAAGAAGTAAATAGCAGACTACAAGGTGATTGGAATAACGAGCATATTAAAGGTCATGGAAAGTTATTAGATATGTATGCGTTAATGGGCGATGGCAACATCATCGAAGGAGAATTACCAGAGGAACAACGTGGTAGTGAAGAATATCTTGAAAACAATCCACAATATAATCGTTATGATTTCATTTCTGAAGGTGACTCACCATCATTCTTCTATTTAATCGATAACGGATTGAGAAGCTTAGAAAATCCTTCATACGGAGGATGGGGCGGCCGATTTGGTGCAGAAAGGGACAAACTATTTAAAAATACAGTGTTAGATTATAACCCATACACAGAGCACTATGAGGCAGAGTATTCATTAATGCGCTGGTTTGATGATATTCAAGATGATTTTGCAGCACGTGCAGACTGGATAATTGAGTCTGACTATGCAGATGCGAACCATAATCCTACACTTACAGTCGAAGAAGGATTAGATTTAGAAGTGGAAAAAGGGCAAGAAATAACGCTTCATGCAAACGCTGCTGACCCAGATGGTGACAACTTAACTTATAGCTGGTGGAGATATTTTGAAGTAGATACGTATGAAGATTCAAATGTAGAGCCATTAGAAGTTGAAAAAGAAATGGCAGGAGACCTACAATTAGGCCTTCACCGTAACTTAGCCGAGGGTGAAGTAACTAACACAATTGAGCTTTCAGGAAGCGATACAGACACAGTGACCTTTACTGTACCTGAAGATGCTAATTCTGGGGACACGATTCATATTATTGCAGAAGTAGAAGATGACGGTGCACATGGATTAAAGCATTATCAACGTGTGATATTAACAGTAAAATAAAGAACAAAAAATCCGGATTCCTTATAAGATTGTGGATTTTTAAGTCAAGCAATGGCTGATATTATTACAGATACCTATTGATTTACACCAGTAATACTCTCTTTCAGAACAAGTTACTCCGAAGGACGACCGGTCATCCATGTTATTATTCTACTTTTTCAGCTATATTCTGACTATGAAAAAGGTATGTGGGACAATCATTATTTTTAAAATCGACTAAATATGGTAGAATTAATGTGCCATAAAGTATGTTGATAAGTGACCCCATGACCTTCGTAAGAAGGGTGATTCGGCAAAATCAAGGATCATTTTCATATATTTTGTGGCTTCTTTTTTAATATCCGGCGACATTCCACTGATTTTCCCTAGGATAAAGAAGCTATGAATTCCAATTTATGATCTTGAGGTATCGAGTAAGATAAAATATCACTAACTGACGCAACAGCAGACTAATGTTAAAGATGATTAGTGCTATTAATGATTTTGAACGTGAAAATATGCTCGAAAACAGCGTGAAGCATTGCGATAGCAAAAGCAGAAGGAAAGTACAAAGGACGAAAAGAAGTTTCAATCCAGACTTCGACAAACATTATCAACGATAAATGGATAGAGAAGTATCAAAGTCTCAGCTTGTTAATCAAAGAGTATCAACAAGTTAGTCAAATAAGGGACTCCCTAAGGGGTCTCTTTTCCAATTTAATTGTAGCTAAAAATGAAGCATTTTCAATGATAGATGATGAAATAGAAAGTTATTTTTTAGATCTTCTATTCACACATACTTCAATTCTATAATCCATATATTGAACATCATTAGGGTGGGGTTTTAGCGAATAATAAAGGAAGAGTGCCCTAAGAGGACTCTTTTTGAGGACAATCAATTGAAAATAATATCATGTACATTAATATATATAGTTTTCATGTGGTTAACCGATTCCTAAATATCCATTGTATTAAGTGAATTGTATTCCTCTGATCGTTATTTTAGATCATATCCTCAAATTGGAATGTCAGAAGAGTTCCTGTAACGTAATTATATCCATGCCAGCCATTAGTCAATAGTTAATAACTCGTATATAAAAAATAAGAAGCGGAAATCCACTTCTTATTATTATAAATGTATAGGAAACCTTTACGACAACAGGGTTTTTATTTGTATTTTCGTGGTCACATTATTGGTCACTAAAACTTATGAAAACTCCTTCGTAACAACATTTTAACTATATCTAATTGGTCACACTTTTGGTCACTAAAACCACCAATTCCGCTACTTCCCAATCCTCTTCAACACATTCTCCAACGAATCCGGCTGTAAAAACTCTACAGGTGACGCACTTTTATCAAACGAAAATGCTTCTCCTTCAATCAATATTACATACTTCCCATTTACCTTAGCAATATGAAGGTTGTCACTGAAATCGGATAAGAGAGCCTTTACTTCCATGTGATCCAACTTAAGCTTTAACTCGACCTCAGGCTGATGATCAATGATCGGGTAAGAAGCCTCTACGACTTGCTCAGTTGTCCATTTTTCCTGCAGTTGACGTTCAGGTGTATTTGACCATGCTTCGATCGATTCTTCTTCCTGTGCTCTTTCTTCACTGTTTTCTTCATATGTTTCAGCGATGTATTGCTGGGCAGTTTCGACGACTTTATCTCGAATGATTTCCACCATCGACCGGTTGTATTCTACATATTTTAAGAAGTCCTCAAAATAACGTGCGTGAGAGGACTGATGGATTTTCAGCTCCCATTCCTCGAGCATGCCTTCTTCAGGCATGTAAGGGTATTGGATGGATTTCATGTTCTTAGCGGTAATGGCCATTTCAACATGCTGAATTAATGTTTGTTCATTTGTGATTGAGGCAACCTTTGGCTCAAAATCACATTTTAAAATAAAGATAAACGGATCGTCCATAAATTTGTCTAGTTTTGCACGAATTACAAGCATAGCACCCGCTCTGATAGAGCTCGTTTCTAAATAAGATCTTACTAGTTTTTCACTATGGTCTTTGAATTCATCTAGGACATTTGCCAAACGCAATCGTTGAAACAAGTTATAGTTAGGATTTGTATCCAACTCATAGCCAGGTTCCACAACAAAGTGACCTATTTTAGTAGGAACTTGCTCTGATTTTGGGTTTCTTTCTGATTTACGTTTAGTAATTTTCATTAATTCTCCATCTAGGAAATCTTTTAATGGGTGGTCTAGGTATGTCTCTTCATCCAGTGTTTGATAATGTTTAAATGATTTGTTTCCTTGATCTCCTTGACCCTCTCCTTGCAAGACGAAAAAAGAGAGGTATTGTATGGTAAAGTCCATGGCTATCACCTTTATTTTATGACGTTACGAGCAAAAACAACTCTCGTATTATACCATCGAACGATTCATGTGTCACATTTGATAAGGATTGCATGAAGAACTAGATTTTGGCAGTTAATCGTTTGTTGTTTCATTTTAGAAAAGAGGCTTTTGAATCCACACCTTTTGTTTCTCTGGGACTCTTATCCCATTATAAAAAATTTTACGGAAACCAGTTCATATTAAATGTTGTTCCGGAATATAAATGATATGAGGAAATTGTAGGAGGATGATAAAGTGCAGATTCATGTAGTCTCAAATGGTGAGTCTTTATGGTCGATTTCTCAAACGTATAGTGTGAATTATCTCGCGATCGCTGAGGCGAATCAATTGCCGGACCCGGAACAACTAGTGGTAGGGCAAGCGTTGGTTATTCCTGTGGCTGGCAGGTTTCATTGGATGGGGACACAGGAAAATTTGCAACAGATTAGTGAACGATATCATATCTCCTTACAACATTTACTGAGAATGAACAATATTGTAAATCCAGCATTTGTACCTGTAGGATCTCGTTTGTATATTCCTGGAATGAACCGTCAAAATCAGGCAATTGATGTTGGGGCATACGTAGATATAAATATAACGGGAGCAGAATCACCAGAAGTATTAGGTGAAGTAGGTAATTATTTAACCTTTGTACAGGTATTCAGCTATGAATTAAATGAAGATGGCAGCCTAACGTCGATAGAAGATCAACAGATTATTAATACTGCTTATGAAAATAGTGTTGTTCCATTAATGGTTATAACGAATATTGAAGATGGGCAATTTAGTCCTGAACTGGTGACGACGATATTGCAGAGTGAAGAATTACAAGAAAGAATGTTGGACGAAGCGATAGCAATCATGAATGAAAAAGGGTATTTAGGTTTAGATATGGACCTAGAGTATTTAGGGGAAGTCAACAGAGAGCCCTACAATCAATTTATGAGGCGAGCGAAAGAAAGGTTAGACGAGTTAGGATACTTTTTATCAAGTGCACTTGCACCACAGGTTGAAGAAGATATGGTTGGGGTTTTATACGAAGGTCATGATTATGAAGCTCATGGAGAAATTGCTGATTTTGTATTTTTAATGACTTATGAGTGGGGATGGACAGGGGGGCCACCTAGAGCTGTCGCACCCATAAATGAAGTAAGGAGAGTCATTGAATATGCGGCATCTGTCATGCCAAATGAAAAAATAATGATGGGCATCCCACTTTACGGATATGATTGGACGTTACCGTTTGTTCAAGGGGAAACACGTGCTAAAGCGATCGATCATCAAGAAGCGATTGAATTAGCTCTTACTTATAATGCTGTGATAGAATACGACGAGGAAGCACAATCTCCATTTTTCACTTATGTTGACGAACAAGGAGATGAGCACGAAGTCTGGTTTGAAGATGCAAGAAGTATCCAAGCAAAATTTGACCTTGTGAAAGAATTCGACTTGAGAGGTTTATATTATTGGGTTCTCGGATGGGATTTCCCTCAAAATTGGTTGCTTCTAGAGGATAATTTTCAAATTAATAAACGGGTTTAAAAATAAATTTATAAGTTTTATTGCAGTGCACAAAGCTTGAAGTACCTCTAAATCAGTTAGGGGTTCTTCAGCGTCGGTGCTTATTTTTTTGGGGAAACAAACTTTTACTAAATTCATTTTTCCTGATAGCAGTTTGGTTTGGTATAATGACAGAATAAATAATAGTTTCTCTTAGTACTACGAATGTAGAACTGATTATCATTTCAAGCAAATTAAGGAGTAAATATATACTAATGAGCATGAGCAGATGGATAACGAAGAATAAATTGAAAAGAATTTCTTTATGGATGAAATCAAGAATACAACGTACTTTTGAGTACGACACTTACTTTTGGCGGATGACGACAATCGGAGTTTGGATATCAGTAATCGTTAGTGGCATCCTCGCGGGGCTTGGAAACCCAACAGGTATTGGTACATTAATTGATCTAATCATCTATTTTATCATCAATAATTTTGTTTTTATGATCGCTGCAGTTGTTCTTGCGACGCTTCTTTCTTTTATGTACGTACCTGTACCACGGCTATTACTTGGCAGTTTAGTGTATGCGGGAGGATTAGTTTACTTTATTCTTGATGCACAAAGTTTAAGTCCTTTATTTTCAGTAGTAATTGGTTTTAGTTTTCCTGTTGTAGGGATGATTCTAGGTATTGTTGTAGCTGTTTATACGCGTAGTACATGGAAACTGGAGAAGAAATTTATTGTCTCATTAATACCCATTTCAGTATTGTTCATTGTAACAGCGTTCATTGTATCTGGTGATAAAAGTGAAATTCAACGTTCATTTTCTGAGAATGATCCATTCGAACCTTTGCAACTAGAAAATCCTGGATTAATGGGAGAGAATGAGTTTTCATTCTTTACTTTCGGAAGTGGCACGGATAAACGTCGCAGCGAGTACGGGGAAGAAGTTGGAATTGTTTCAAAATCAGTGGATGCTTCTGAATATATTACGAAGTGGAGTGGAAGAAAAGAATCTTTTTGGGGGTTTGATGAAACTGCATTGCCTTTAAATGGACGAGTTTGGATGCCTGAAGGAGAAAAGGAATTCCCACTAGTGCTTATGGTGCATGGAAATCATCGCATGGAGCACTTTTCCGATGAAGGATATCAATATTTAGGTGAGCTTCTAGCTAGTAGAGGTTTTATTGCTGTCTCCGTTGATCAAAACTTCTTGAACTATTCAGGATGGTCGGGCATTCCGAATGATGATATGAAAATGAGGGCATGGGTTTTAATGCAGCATCTGCAGCAAATCCAAGACTATGAAAAAGAAGAAGACAATCCTTTTTATAATCGTATAAATTTTGATCAGGTAGCAATAGTTGGTCATTCAAGAGGTGGACAAGCAGCTGCCATGGTCGCCGATTATAAGAAGTGGTTTGAAGAGGATACTACTCTCTCAGGAATGGAAGATATCCATATCGAATCGGTGGTTGGCATTGCCCCAACGGATAAAACAGTGGATGATGAGAGAGCCAGGTTAGAAGAAGTAAATTATTTACTTTTGCAAGGATCCCGGGATGGAGACGTGAACACCTTCCAGGGAGATCGGCAATATTTACGATCTTATTTCTATGAAGTATCGAATCGTTTTAAAGCATCTGTGTATATTGCGGAAGCGAATCACAGTCAATTCAATACGGACTGGGGTCGAATGGATATGAGACTTCCAGGAGGGATCTTTTTAAATCGTCAACAAATGATGAATGAAGAAGCGCAACAGGAGGTGGCCAAAGTGTATATTTCTGCCTTCCTTGAAACAACCTTGCTTGGTCAGGAGGAATACCGGGATTTATTTCGTGACGTTCGTTATGGTCAAGATTGGTTGCCTAATAATCAGTATATCACTCGGTTTGAAGATGGAAATTATGTGACTTTTACTGATTTTAATCAAAGTCAAGAGGAAATCCACTATATGGATGGAGTTGAAGTAGAGCAAGAAGGCTTCCATTCTTGGGATATTGATCGGGCTGAAGATCGCAGGGATGTAAACAAAGGAGTAAATGGGGTAGAAATGGCATGGAAAGAAGAAGCACAATTCACGATTGAATTAGAGGAGGATTTTCTAGCCGAGTCTTTCTCAGAAAACCTCGACAGCTTTCAGTTATCGCTAACTAGTTTGGATATGGAACGAGAAGCGCGCGAGGAAACAGAAACGCCAGTAATCGAAATAGAAATGACTTCCGATAATGGAGAAGCGTCTCTTGTTACAGCAGATCCATTTAGACCGGTGAATTTTCCAATTGAAACACAATACACGATCTTGCCATGGTTTGATGATATTATGAGAGATGAGAAGTATGAGGAATCGGAAGCACCGGTTTTTCAAACTTATGAATTTCCTATGGAGGAATTTCAAGAGAACAACAGAGCTTTTCAATCTGAAAATATAACAGAGATTACAGTATACATTTCCAATGGACCCGGAAAAATAATGATAGATAATTTTGGCTTTTTAATGAATGAACAATGAGATTGGTAACTGACCTGAAAATTGATAAGGAGTGAAGGTATGACGGAGGAAGAATTTACAACAATGTCGTTAAGTGATGACATTACTCGTGCTTTGAACAGTTTAGGATATGATCAACCAACGGATGTGCAAAAACAAGTCATTCCACTCGTATTAACGAAAAAGGATGTCACGGTCAAAGCACAAACGGGAAGCGGAAAAACCGGCGCGTTTGCGATACCGATATGTGAAAGTGTTGATTGGGATGAAAATAAACCGCAGGCACTCGTATTGACACCGACTCGAGAGTTAGCTACTCAAGTCAAGGATGAAATAACGAATATAGGCAGGTTCAAACGTGTAAAAGCTACCGCGATTTATGGAAAAGAGCCTTTTGCAAGGCAAAAAAGTGAATTAAAGCAAAAAAGTCATGTCGTAGTTGGGACTCCGGGAAGAGTATTCGATCATATTGAAAAAGGAACATTAAGTCTTGAAAAAGTGGCATTTTTAGTCATCGATGAAGCGGATCAAATGCTGAATATGGGATTCATCGATCAAGTAGAAGCTATTATTAAAAAAATTCCTGCTGAACGAACAACCATGCTTTTTTCTGCCACTCTTCCTAACGATGTACAGACTCTTTCCAATCAGTATATGAAGGATCCAGT
The DNA here is from genome assembly GCF_002886185.1 of Salipaludibacillus neizhouensis. Lineage (GTDB taxonomy): Bacteria > Bacillota > Bacilli > Bacillales > Salisediminibacteriaceae > Salipaludibacillus > Salipaludibacillus neizhouensis. Next base: position 2,359,558 of record NZ_KZ614146.1, on the reverse strand, counting down.
TCAAATTGAAATTGCATCGACAGAGGTAATTAGCAGTGACATTGATCAATCACTTTACGAGTTGGATGAATCTGAAAAGTTTTTATTATTGAAAGAAATAACTGTTGTGGAAAATCCAAATAGCTGTATTATTTTTTGTCATACACAAGAGAGAGTGGATGAATTATATGAGGAGTTAACAAATTTGGACTATTCTTGTGAAAGGCTGCATGGCGGCATGATGCAAAAAGATCGTTTTTACGTGATGGATAAATTTAAGCGGGGTTCTGTTCGGTATCTTGTCGCAACCAATGTGGCTGCTAGAGGAATTGACGTCGAGACGATTGCTCTCGTCATAAACTTTGATTTTCCTATGGAAGCTGCGGACTATGTACACCGAATAGGGAGAACTGGAAGAGCTGGGGAAAAAGGAAAAGCCATGAGCTTTGTGACGCCTCGTGATCAGAGAATCTTAGATGAGGTTGAAGCATATATCGGCTTTGAAATTAAACGCGTGGAACCACCAACAATAGAAGAAGTTTCTAATGCTAAACCTGCTTTTTTAGAAAAGATGAAAACACGTCCTGAACAGAAAAAAGATAAAAATGAGCAACTAAATAAAGATATTATGAAATTGTATTTTAATGGCGGGAAAAAGAAAAAGATTAGAGCTGTCGATTTTGTAGGTACAATTTCTAAGTTAGAAGAAGTTTCAGCAGATGATATTGGGATTATTACCATACAGGAAAATGTCTCCTACGTGGATATTTTAAATGGTAAAGGACCTTATGTATTAAAAGAAATGAGAGATACAACAGTTAAAGGAAAACAGTTAAAGGTTCACAAAGCTAATAAATAAATTTTTCAAGTGTCAACCTGCATGTAATTCTAATACTGTCTTGTTCTAATTAAACCAACTGTTTATATAAAAATGCCATAAAATAAAAAAAGGAGTATCAACAGGTCCTGATGACCGTTGGTGCTCCTTTTTTAGTATTCTTAAATTTTCGTAAAACCCTCTTCGGTTAAATACTGAGTCGCTTCCTTATAAGAAGTGAATGTTCCATCTAACTGTTCATCTGCATAAACATTCCATAAGTCGTCTTCGTGCACTAACGCTAATGTCTGCGTGTTCTGGTTTATGAATAATTCCTCTTCAAATTCTTCCTCGTCTTCAGGAGTCAAAGAAACAATCGCATTTTCCAGTACATTACGAAGCGCCTTCTCCGTGAAGTCCCGAATGTTTACCATCCCTTTATCATTGGTTTCGTAACCAGTTAATTCACCAGCATACACGAAGCCATTTCCGTTTGGATGTAAATGATAGACCACGTTTTTCTTATCTGTAGCACTTTCACTAAAATGAAAATTCACTCTTCCTAAGGAAACATCTTTTCTCTCTAATGCGGGAAAAGATTCAATAATTTCTAATTTTTCTTCAAAAGTTAACATAGTTCCTCCAGTTATCATAATCAAAATCCTAATTGCTTATTATACCATAGTCTACGTCATTTTATTTCTTATTAAATCCTCGAGCTCGTTGAGAAAATTTTCATTGTATGACGTCATCGTGTGAACTCTTGCTTTTAAAAGAGGAATATCATTTTTGCAAGTGCGAGATTCGCACACGACGAATTCTTGCCTTGAGTGAATCAAATACATTTTTCTTTTCTTACATAATGTGCATGTTGCCCGAACAAGATGAGCTAACGCTTCTTTTGAGAATGCCCCATCCGTTAAATCTTTATTTTCTTTCGTAAGTTCTTGAAATAAAACAGCGTTTGTTGCTGCCCTGGCGGTTCGTTTCACTAACGTATCAAGCTTAAGGATGGGTTTAGGATTACGTGTCGGGTTCCTTCGTACTTTAATAGTATCAAATTCATCCATTTCCAAAAGACCATATCCGATTGGTATTTCCTCTTTTGATAGAAGCCCCACTGGAGTCATCAAATATGCGTAGTCGGCAATAGCATGATAGCCATAGGAAGCAGCCAAAACCTCATCACGGAGAAAGTCTTCGCGAGATATCTTTACTTCAATAATACGTGATTCTTTACGTTTGAAATTAATACCAAGTGCATCAGCCTTTAATTTTTTTCTTCGTGCATACAACTTAACCTCGTTTGCGCAAAGGTCAGTCATTTTATTTTTTAACCAATATAAGGATTGCTGTTTAAAATACTTATGTAACGGGCCTTCCATGATTTTAACTCCTTCCGAGTGCTAGAAAATAAGAACATCTACTAAAAAGATTCCAATAAGTATAAGCTGAATCATTCCTTTGGCAAATGTACTCGTCAGGAAGCCTAGCAGTGTACCAACAGCGGCTTTGAATGAATGGCTTAGTGAGTGTTGTTGTAGCAATTCGATGACTAAAACTAATACAAAAGGTACAATTAAAATACCAAAAGGCGGTATAATAAAGCTGCCAACAATCAGTCCTAAGGTCGCAGCTGTCATTCCATGTTTTGAAGCACCATATTTCTTAACAAAATACATGCTAGCCAGATAATCAGCAACAAATATAGCAATGGTCAATGCTATCAGAGATCCCCAAGTCCACCATAACAATGCAGAGGCATCTATAAAAAAGTAATAAAGAATAATTCCAACCCAAAGCATTAATACTGCCGGAATGATTGGATATATAAGACCGATGAAGCTAATAATAAATAATGCAACAATAATAATCCAAATAAGAACGTCCATGTTATTCACCTCTCCTAAATTATAGTTTACTCAACTTGATCTTCTAAAACAATTATTTAGATAGGAGATGTGGTCAAAAGTAATTATGGGAGTAATAATTGTAATCCGCCAAGGAAAGACAGGACAAGGATAATTGTATTAAATAGTTTCTGTGGTATTAGAGGTAAAAACTTAATGCCAATAACTGCACCAATAATTATAAAAGGAAGCAGCCATAAATTAATTGACAATGTTTCCAATGAAATAAGACCTAAGCTAGTATACATAGGGACTTTAATGAGATTGACGGTTAGAAAAAACCATGCGCCGGTTCCGATAAATTCTTTTTTTGGTAAAGCTATGGCTAGTAAAAAAATGGCCATAATCGGTCCAGCTGCATTTCCAACCATTGTTGTGAAGCCCGCTAGCGTCCCCATGAAAATGATAAAGCTTTTTGACTGGGGAAGAGCTGCATTCGATTTGTTCATGAAATATTCTCTGCTGAATTGAACTACAATGAGAGATAATACAATTGTACCTATAATCATTTCAATCGACCTGCTACTTGAATTGAACAGTAACAGTAAATATCCTGAAATAAGACCACCTAAAACCCAGGGAACGAGTTTCCACAAGGTAAGCCAATGAACGCTTCTGCGATAATAGGTGACCGCAATAATATCACCAGCAATGAGCATCGGCAGAACAATTCCGATTGACTCTCTAGCAGGAAAGACAGATGCCATAGTTGCGACGACTAAAATACCGAGCGTTGGTAAGCCAGTTTTAGATATGCCAATTAACATTGCCGAGAGGATTATTAATGAGATTTGAATAGCGCCTAATTCAATCATTACCGTTTCAACTCCAAAATAAATTAATTATTAATGACTACTCTAGTTATACTAAAAATAAATGATTTAGTCATATATTATTTGAATATTAGATGGTTTTATTATTTTTAAAGAAGTGTTTGGAGAAGCGAGAGGCGGCTACTCAAGTAGAAAGCAACAAACGGACTTCATGTAACTAGTAACCGCAGAAAGGAAGAGAAGTTAGATGGATTTGTCCGATAACAGGGTTATTTATAAAAGACGAGTAAGATAAAAAAACTTTTTGCAACGATAGATTATTGTTCTTTTCTTGCTATATGTGTGAAGTGGAAAACTCAAGCTCTTCATAGCTTCAGTTGTCAAAAAGGGATCACCAGAAGGTTCAACAAATGTCTATTATTCCATTCTTCTTAATTTGTCGAATAGGCAGAAATATGCTATGTTAAAACCTATTACTTATTTCCGAGGGGAAATTTTGGGTTAGTTTTTCGACTAATGAAGAATAGTTGTACAGTAATAATCAGAAATATTTGTTTTTTACACAAGCTGTTTGATAGAATAGAACTAATAGCAGTGAAAAATTCTTTGCATTTTTCGGGACGCTTTTTGTCCATGGTGGATAAGTTTTGTCCTTATCATCATGATCGACAATCTGCGTAATATTTGATTAAATGCAATCATTTTTACAGGAGGTTCAATCAATGATAAAGGTAGAAGATAATAATTCATTATTACGTAACGATGTGAAAAAGCTAGGAAACATTTTAGGTGACATTTTAAAACAACATGGTGGAGAAGAACTTTTTAACATCGTGGAAGGCATTAGAGAAACAACAAAAGACTTGAGAAAAAATTATAATGAGGTTTCTTACGACAAGCTAAAAAAAGAAATCCACGAGTTGCAATCACCAACAAGACAACATGTTATTCGCGCCTTTTCAATTTATTTTCATTTAGTAAATATTGCGGAACAAAATCACAGAATTCGCCGAGCTAGACAATATCAGCTCGAAGATGATGGTGTTATTCAGCCGATTTCTATTGAAAGTGCAGTAACAACAATGAAGGCAAATAACCACTCCGATGAGGTTATCCAACAGATTATCAATGATTTATCGATTGAACTTATTATTACTGCACATCCGACAGAAGCAACAAAGAGAACTGTGCTGGAAATTCAAAAGCGAATTTCTTCTATTTTACAGGAATTTGATAATCCAATGTTAACGAAAAAAGAACGAAAGCATTTAGATGGAAGTCTTGTTAACGAAGTAACGGCTTTATGGCAAACAGATGAACTTCGCCATCGTAAACCAACTGTTTTAGACGAAGTGAAGAATGGTATTTATTACTTCGATCAGACGTTATTTGATGTTTTACCGGATATTCACTCTGAATTGGAAGAGCAATTGGATAATTACTACCCGACAAATACATGGGAAGTACCTAACTTTCTTTCTTTCGGATCTTGGATTGGCGGAGACAGAGACGGGAACCCATTTGTAACACCGGAAGTAACTTGGGAAACGTTAAAGTTGCAAAGAGCACTAGCATTAAAAAAATACGATGAGCATCTTGTAGATTTAATGAAGCGTTTTAGTCAATCTACGACTCGAATTAGCTTTAGCGATGATTTCATTCAAAGTGTTGAAGAAGAAGAGAAGACGTATTTGAAAAAAGGCGAAGCATGGCCAGTTAAAACAGAAATGTATCGTCGTAAATTTGCAGTTATGTTAAAGAGAGTAAGACAAGTCGGGAAATCGAAAAGCGGCTATAATAATTCAGAGGAACTTATTGATGATTTATTGATGATTCAAAAAAGTACGAAAGATCATCAACCGTCTGATAATAAATTAAAGACATTAAATAAATTAATCCGCCAAGTTCAATTATTTGGATTTCATTTAGCAACACTGGATATTCGTAACCATAGTGGAGAACATGAGACAGCGATCTCTGAAATCTTAAAGGTTGTTAATATTACAGATAATTACCCTTCATTTTCTGAAGAAGAAAAATTAAAGGTTCTCGAAAAGGTCCTTCAGGATCCACGTCCATTAATGTTATTAAATGAAGATTACACAAAGGAAACGCAAGAAATTTTTGATAACTTTAAACTGATTAAACAAGCTCATGATGAGTTTGGACCACGATCTATTGAAGTGTACCTTGTAAGTATGACTCAATCTGCCAGTGATTTACTGGAAGTTTTAGTATTAGCTAAAGAAGCGGGAATTTATCGTCTTCATGCAGATGGAACTGTAGAATCAGGTTTGCACGTAGCACCACTTCTTGAAACAGTTAACGACCTTATTGCTGGACCGGAAATTATGAAGACGTTGTTCAAGATGGACGTCTACCGTAATCACATTCATGAGCGTGGTGATCACCAGGAAATCATGTTAGGGTATTCCGATGGCAGTAAAGATGGAGGAACGCTAACAGCTAACTGGAAGCTATTTAAAGCACAGCAGGAAATTCATGATATGGCGAAGGAATTTAATATTGCACTGAAGTTTTTCCATGGTCGTGGTGGCTCATTAGGACGAGGAGGCGGACCGCTTAATAGAAGTATTCTTTCTCAGCCTGTAGAGACGCTTGGCGATGGTGTGAAGATTACGGAACAAGGGGAAGTACTTTCAAGCAGATATCTTCTTAAAGACATCGCTTATCGTAACTTGGAGCAAGCGGCATCAGCGCTAATAAGTGCATCTTCTAAAGTATGGAATCATGCTTCAGACGAAGGATTCTTCCGTGATCAAGCATGGGAAGATGCAATGGAAGAGATCTCCCAAAATTCATTAGATAAATACCAATCACTTGTCTTTGGAGATGAAGATTTCTTAACCTATTTCAAACAAACAACTCCTTTAGAGGAATTACGAGAACTAAACATTGGTTCTAGACCTATGAGTCGAAAAGGCAGCGAAAAGTTTGAAGATTTACGTGCCATTCCATGGGTGTTTGCTTGGACTCAGTGCCGACAAATGTTACCTGCTTGGTTCGCAGCTGGAACTGGTCTTCATTCCTTTGCGTCAAAGGATGATGGGAACCTTGAAATGCTGCAAGATATGTACCAGAAATGGCCGTTTTTCCAATCAACCATTAATAATTTACAAATGGCCCTAATGACCGCTGACATGCAAACTGCAAAAGAATACATGACGTTAGTGGAAGACAAAAGTATTGCTGATAGAATTTTCGGGGAAATACAACAAGAGTATAATAAAACAAAAGATGTGCTGTTAAAGATTTCTGGAAATGAAGAACTTCTTGACCATACACCGAACATCCAAGAGTCCATTCATCGCAGAAACCCTTATGTAGATCCACTGAATTTCCTTCAGGTAGATCTTATCCAAAGTATGCGTGAATCAGATGAAAAGTCTGAAGAACGTTTGACTGATGTATTGTTAACAATTAGTGGAGTAGCCGCAGGGCTAGTGAACACTGGTTGATCTCTTTTCCGAAAGAAGATGGAATTAACTAGGAACATTTATATTGCTTGAAACAGAAAGGGGATGACTAAAGTCATCCTCTTTTTTTTATCAAGATAAGAATGTATAAGTTGACAGCTATCTTTACGCCACGCGTGTCAAGAGAAACCCACGCTTGACACTTAAATGATTGTGGCTAAAGATCACGCTGTATTTAACAAAAGACGCTACGCGTTTTTCTTACTTTCTAAAACCCGGACTGATTTTCAGTAGCAATCTGCTGTAATTTTTTCATTAAATGTGGGGTTCTTCGAAGGACAAAGATGCTTGTTTTCCGGGAGTGGAGATAGGCATGATTGATTGATATCAAGTGTTCTTTCATTAAGACATTCATTTCTTTTGGTCTATATTCCTTGTTTATAAGACATATGTGATCTTTATTTGAAATTTTTATAAGCGTCCATAAAACACGTTTATTTGCGGGTGATAGTTGTTTCATCTGCTCAAAAACATGTCTTTCTTTTTCAGGTAAATCCTCTGCATCTAGCTTCAATTGATACCACTTCCTCTCCAGAAGCATTCCTATTAATTATATAGTAACACCTTTGATTTTTGCATACTATAAACAGGCATGAACCCCTTTCTTTTTTATAAATACAAAATCCGATAATCAAGTAAACTTTTTAAAGGGAGGACCTATTTCTTATACATACGATCTTATTTTTGCTAAAATGAGGAAAAGAAGGCTGATCCCGATCATGCTCAATATATATTTGTGTTATTGGTAAAATATAAGGAGGCGTAAAATAATGAAAGCGTTTGTACATGAAGGAAGCAAAGGACTAACTGGAACCTCATATCGTGATATGAATGAAGAGTCTCCGGGTAGGAAAGAAGTAAAAGTGAGAATGAAAATCGCAGGCTTAAATCATCGTGACCTTTCAATTTTAGAAAAACGTGAAGAAACTGATCCTCCCCTCATTATTGGATCTGATGGTGCTGGTATCATTGATGAGGTAGGGGATGATGTCACTAGTGTTTCCGTTGGTGACGAAGTGATTATTAATCCTAGTTTGGGATGGTTAGATAAAAGTGAAGCACCACCAGAAGGATTTCAAATTGTTGGGTTACCAGGTCATGGTACTTTCTCAGAATCAATCGTGATTTCGGAAAATAACATAGAACCAAAACCACCTCACTTATCGTGGGAAGAAGCGGGGGTACTATCGTTAGGAGCACTCACGGCGTATCGAGCTTTGTTTACTAGGGCAAATATAGATACTGGAGACACTGTTCTGCTACCAGGAATAGGTGGAGGTGTTGCAACGTTACTCTTGTTATTTGCAAAAGCAGCAGGTGCGAGAGTCATCGTCACTTCAAGATCTAACGAAAAACTAGAAAAAGCGTTAGAATTAGGTGCTGACGTAGCGATTGACAGCGAGGGTGACTGGGATGAGTCATTGCATGGTGAAAAAGCGGATATCGTCATTGAAACGGTTGGAGCAGCGACGTTTAATAAGTCATTAAATCAATTAAGACGTGGTGGAACCATTGTGACATTCGGATCTTCAACTGGAGATGATGTTACCTTCAATCTTCGTGACTTTTTCTACGGTCAAAAAAACCTTCTAGGCTCGACTATGGGAAGTCGTGCTGAGTTCCGGGAGATGCTTCATTTTATTGGAAAACATGAGGTTAAGCCTGTTATGGATAAGACTTTTCCATTAGCGGATACAAAGGCAGCGATGGAAAGATTGAAAGAGGCAAAACAGCTTGGCAAAATTGCTATAAAAATAGATAATTAAAAGAATGCTCCCTGAATGAAGTTCAGGGAGCATTCTTTTCTTGTGTTCTAAAATTGTCTAACTATTTTTAACGTGATCGACTTGTCTATCTAAGCTGATAGGTTTATCTATTCGATCGTCAATCGTAATATTTGTTACTACCCTTTTTGCACCATTCCCTATCTCATTATGGTGAATTTCCTTGGCCACATCCATAATATCATCTAGGTCGCCTTCAATAATTGTTGCAGTCGGTGTGACTTGATAAGATAGGCCTCTTTTCTTAATAATGGATACGGCTTCTTCTACGTCACTACTAAAACTTTCTGATTGAGTTCCAACGGGAACAACACTTATTTCTAATAATGGCATGATTTAGCCTCCTAAAAATATTCAAAATGTTAAATGATCTTAACGTTCTTACAGATAACATTTCCTGTTTCGTTTTATTTTAAACATACGTACTACTGAAAGTAATTTGGAAAGTCTTCTGACAACATGGTAGAGATGTAAAAAAACCCCTGTTATACTTCAGTCAACCCAATAAATGGAGGTGGAAAGCATGCCACATAAGAGTGTATTTTACCTTCAGGAAGCTTTTAACAGCCAGAAAATCATTGAATTTGTCACCATGACGAGTAAGTTTTCTAGCGATGTTTATATTCAAGTCGGAAATAACTCATACAATTCTAAAGCAATTTTAGGGGTTGTAAACTTGATTCTCACGCTGAAAAAAGGGGAGAAATTCACAGTATCGGTTAATGGAGAAGATGCTGAGTATGCAGAGGTAGAAATAAAAGAATTTTTTGCAGGGTTGAAATCACCACATTCTACAAATAAAGTTTTGTTTAAAAGTAGGTAAGTAATAGCCATCTGCTTTTAAGAAGGGAAATAGAAACTGCTAATATATCAAATAAAGTTTATCGATTCAGGGAACTCATTAGGAGAAAACTCTAATGGATTCCCTTTTTTTAATATGGAGGAGCTCGAATCCACTCTAGATATATTCGGTAGGTGCTACCGAGGTAGCACCTACAAAAGTAGCGGGGAGAAAACAGGAGCATGAGTGAGTATCAGAGAGGAAGGATGATCGATTTTTCGGTAGGTGCTACCGAGGTAGCACCTACAAAAGTAGCGGGTAGAAAATAAGAGCATGAGCGAGTATAAGAAAGAAAAGAATGGTCGATTTTTCGGTAGGTGCTACCGAGGTAGCACCTACAAAAGTAGCGGGTAGAAAACGGGAGCATGAGCGAGTATAAGAGAGGAAAGATGATCGATTTTTCGGTAGGTGCTACCGGTGTAGCACCTACAAAAGTAGCGGGTAGAAAATAAGAGCATGAGCGAGTATAAGAGAGGAAAGATGATCGATTTTTCGGTAGGTGCTACCGGCTTAATCAAAAGGGCATTGAAAAAGTAAAAAACGACTTTTTAATGTCCTTTTACTATTCCGCAGGAGTCGCGCCTTTTGCTTAGTCAGTATTTTAATAAATTTGAAATAACGTTTATGAAATCAAACTTTTTTAAAAAAGTAAGTATAGAATTTTCATTTTTCCAGAATACTATATTCAAAAGGGAAAATGAGGTGATGAAATTGGGATTATTAAATTCAATTTCACAATGGAATAACGAGAGAAATGAGCGAAAGATTGAAGTAATGCGAGAACAGGGGTTATGTCCAGAGTGCAGAGGTAGAGGGGTGCATGTGCCGATGGGGTACTATGATTTTTCTGTTAGCTATTACGAATGCGCTAGTTGTGAAGGCAGCGGAAAATTTTCTGATTGGGCAGAAAAATAAATTTCATAATAAAAGCTGATAATAGAAACTAATTTATGCTCTATTATCAGCTTTTTGCTATTGGTAAAGTTATTGTCCTGCGGGTATCTATCACAGTTTGTTCGATTTATTTGACCATAAGTGCGCTTGGTTACGCAATCGGTTTGTAATAACAATACATTTCATCGTCACTATTTAATAACGAAATTTCTTTTACTCTCCTCGCCTTTTATTTACAAATATTTATTTAATTATCTTCTCCCTCATTTATAAGGATATTATTACAATTTATTCCATTTTTATTGGATTTTAAAAACTAGTATATTTAGATAACAAAAAATCCCTTGTATAAATACAAGGGATTAACATTATAGTAATATGGTGACCCGTACTGGATTTGAACCAGTGACCCCTTGCCTGTCAAGCAAGTGCTCTCCCGCTGAGCTAACGGATCGTTATGTAAATTAATAATACGACAACTACTAATATATAAGAAAAGAGGCCGGAAGTCAATAGATTTGGTGGATATTATTCGTCATAAGTGTAACGAACAACATATTTGTCATTTTTTATTTTCCTTATCTCTACTAACGGCCCAACTTCGTATCCATTTACCCAATTATCTTCTATTTTCGCTTTTAAGCAATTAGCTTGAAATTTTGAAGTGAATATTTGTTTCCAATAAATCCATCTAGGTTTCTTTATCATAAGGTCTCACCTCATTAATATATTGGCATCATTGTTTAAGATAATAGCACTTCAAAGCTTTTACATCAAGTTTAGGACGAGTATTTGAGCAATAAACAAAAATGACTCAAAAGGTTTTTGACCTTTTGAGCCTTCCTCAAGGTTTATTAACCAATTCTTTCTTCCTCGTCTTTTCGATCAATTTCATCTTGACGAAGCTTCTCTTCACGATCACGAATGCGATGGGCAAGTCTGCTCGAAGCATTCGCAGCAACGCTTGCTACAAGATCATCTAAAAAGGTATGAACGTGACTGCCTTCCTTTGAATCTAATTCTTTGATAATACCAACTTTTTCTTTGTCCAAAAAGCCAAATGTTGTAACCGCGATGCTACCGTAACCAAATACGGAACCTATTGCGATCGTTTCATCAACCCCAAATAATCCTTCGTCCATTTCAACAATTGACTGCAAAGGCTCTGAGAGTTTCTTTTGTTCTGCCAGTTTGTCTAATTCAATGCCGACTAAAAGTGCGTGTTGTATCTCTCGCTTCTCAAGTACAGCATTTACACTATCAATACAATCTTTCATATCTAGAGAATCAGTATATTTAACTTGTAAATCATAAACTATCTTGGCAATGGACTCAATGGAGACTCCTCGCTCGGTTAATAATTTTCTTGCTGCATTTTCTACAACATGACAATGCACTGGTTGTTTGTTTGTCATGAAATCCTCTCCTTTATGTTAGTTAAGTCACTGTGTATATTTTACATTCTACCATATTTCTAAAATTCATTCTTTTCAGTTAACTTATTATAGGAAAAAAGGAAATAGGAATAATCAAAAGGATATTTTGAATTCTAACGCGAATTGTACTATGATATAGACAGATTAAATTACAAAGGCACGTATGATGACAGGCTTTTTGCAATTTAGCCTATGCATTATTTGGTTAAAGGGGTTGCCCCATGGGAATAACAAGTTTTTTTCAACCAAGGTCATTAAAGTTTAACAAAAGACACTAAGCGTTTTTCTTATGGTCATTTTCTTGAAGAAGAGTTACAAAACTATACTCATAAAACATATAATGTTTTATGTAACAAGGAGGACTAACTATGAAGTACGGTATTGCAGTTTTTCCATCAAAAGATCTCCAGGATATTGCTAATTCCTATCGAAAACGTTATGATCCAAAATATGCAAAAGTACCTCCGCATCTTACTTTAAAAGCTGCTTTTGAGCTTAACGAAGACGAAGAAGATGATATGATTAATCAACTAAGAGAAATCGCTAGTACTTCGAATCCTTTTACGTTAAAGATAGGTAAGTACAGTACATTTCATCCTGTGACGAATACAATTTATATGAAAGTAACGGAGAACGAGGATTTGTTTGCATTACATGCAAAATTGAATGAAGGTGACTTAACCATTGATGTGGAACACCCTTATGTTCCACATATTACGATTGGCCAAGAAATGAATTATGACGAGTTATCTGACGTGTACGGGCGTTTAAAGTTAGAGACAATTCATCATGAAGAAACAGTTGATCGATTTTCATTAATGTATCAGCTTGAGAATGGGGCATGGAGTGTCCATGAAACGTTTGTGTTAGGAAAAAGTCAATAATGGTTCAAGTATTAGTAGCAAGAACAGTAGAAGAGTTAAGGGACGTTTATGATGTTCGCAGACAAGTATTTATAGAAGAGCAAGGAGTACCCGCAGAAATTGAAGTGGACGAGAAAGAAAAAGAGTCAATTCATCTTGTTGCCTATCATGATAACCAACCGATAGGAGCAGGACGCTTAAGATTGGAAGAGAATTACGGTAAGGCTGAACGAGTCTGTATATTAGCTGAGATGAGAGGGAAAGGCCTTGGTGCTGCATTAATGAAAGAAATGGAGCAAGTTGCTCGGGAGCGCGGGATGGATAAGTTAAAATTAAACGCCCAAACTCACGCAGAATCGTTCTATAAAGGAAATGGATATGCCACCGTTTCTGATACATTTTATGATGCAGGTATTTTACATGTGACAATGGAGAAGAAGTTATAACTATAAAAAAGAGATGTAACGAGTTCAATGAACTTAGTACATCTCTTTTTAATTAATAAGACTTCATTATAAATTCTGTATGTTGATATTAATTGGTTAACAGCATCGTGTATTAAGCAAAAACCTCGGTCCATTCATTTTTTCTGTCGAGCATTTTTTGAGCGATTTCTTTTGCTCCTTCTAGAGAATGAGAAGCAGCCCAACCGCATTGTACTTCATTACACGCAGGCACTTCTGTAGCAACTAAAACATCGTTTAACGTTTTGTCGAGAAGTGAAAGGATATTCTCGTAACTGCTGTCATTAATGATTGATAAATAGAAGCCTGTTTGACATCCCATTGGACTTATATCCACTATTTGATCATGATGATTACGACTTAACTCTGCCATCATATGCTCTAAAGAGTGAAGTCCAGGCATATCCATGTGGTCTTGGTTAGGTTGGCAAAAACGCAAGTCATATTTATAGATTGTATCTCCATTTGCCCCTTCTGTGGTACCAGCCAATCGAATATAAGGTGCTTTCACCTTTGTGTGGTCAAGATTAAAACTTTCAACATTCATTTTTTTAACCATGTGTATTCCTCCTCGAAATAGTATCGTGTAATATTTTTTCACTCATTATCAAGCGGTTAATCATGAAATGAGATTTTTAAATATCAGTTCAATATTGAAAGCAAGTTTCTAATGAGTTTATCAGAATTCTATGATTTCATAAACCCTTTTTTATTAACAAAGTCTTTCATATCTGGACGTGATGGCTGACTTAGCATTTGTGATACTTGCTCTGTCCACCGATCACTTCTTTTTCCACTGGTGCGTTTATGATAATAATCGGATATTATATCATTATAATGATGAAGGCCCTCAGTAACTGTGTCTTTATTAGAAGGATAAGCATCTTTATAATAAACATTTTCGATAGGTAAGCGCGGTTTTTGATCTGATTTAGTTGCTGGTACTCCAACAGCCAGTCCAAACAATGGGATGACATAGTCAGGTAGATTTAGAAGTTCCGAAACTTTTGTAATATCGTTTCTTAATCCGCCTATGTAGCAAATTCCAAGACCCATGGACTCAGCAGCAATAGCAGCATTTTGAGCAGCTAGTGAAGCATCGATAAGGGATACCATGAATTTCTCCGTCGATTCCAAAGAATCTTCTACGTTCGTCTCTTCTAATTCAGAACCGACACGGTGTCGGTATAAGTCAGCACAAAATACAAAAAAGTGCCCATTAGTTTCCACATAAGGCTGATTACCTGCTAGCTCTGAAAGTTTCGTTTTCTTAGAATGGTCTTCCACGCCAATAATCGTATAGGCTTGAATAAAGCTCGAGGTGGAAGCCATTTGAGCAGATTCAACGAGTAGTTTGATCTGTTCATCACTTAAGGATTCATCCGTAAATTTTCGTATCGAGCGGTGACTTAATATCGTTTTAATCGTGTCATTTAACAAACTTTATCAACTCCTTTAATATTATTTTAGCACATAATGATTATCTACCTCCATAAATGCAAAAACAGAAGGCTTTTGCCTCCTGTTCTATGGACGGGTGAAGAAGCTGCCAACTTGTTTTACGATGGGGCTGACTTGGTTAGCAGTTTTCACTACCTGGTCCATTGTCGTCCAAGCTTTTTGATAATCAAATTTCCCCTCTGTTGTTTGAAATGCTTTCATGAGTTTTGCTGTCTTACTCACTTGCTGAGGCTGAGGGGGATAGCCCGAATAATTCCCGATTTGAGCATTGTATCCCCATCGACCACTTGGACCTGCTTGATAGAACTGCGGTGGAGGTTGTTGATAAGCAGGAGGAGGGGCATTATTCATTTGGTGATAGGGATGTGGTCGATAGAAGTTATGCTGATGATAAGGTGGGTAAGGTTGCTTTGGGAAAAACATTGGATTATACCTCCTTCGAATCAATTTGAATTCGTTTGCGCTTTTTTTGTATTTTAATCGTTAATAATCCCTGCGATAAGTTTGCTTTTAGATCCGTTTCGTTGATTGCAAATGGCAGTGATATGATACGATCTGAGCGCTGGTATCTAAAAGCTTGTTGAGAAATGTTGTTTGTTTTGTCCCGTCTTTCCCGTGCTTCTTCATCGTGAATGCTTATTTTAATATTATTTTGAAAAATATCTAATTGTACTTGTTCTTTTTTAATTCCTGGTAACTCTGCTTCAATAATGAAATTATCTGCAGTCTCATATTGATGAACAGCAATTGGTCGCGATGTTTGAAAATGATTTATTGCTTGATTAAAAAAAGAGTCCATGGAGTTTAAAATATCTCCGAATGCTTGCTCTTGAATAGGTTTATTAAAATCTTTCTTATCTTTACTCATTCTCTTTCACCTCACTTAGCGGTTTCTCCTCTGATACAATATGCAAGACCAACCAAAAAAGAGTGGGCAATAAACTTAATTTACGGTGAATTCTTGGAAGGGATTTTTAGAGTAAAAGAGCATTGAATGTGGTTTCTTTATGATCTAGATTTACGCTAAAGTCCGAGAGTTTGAAAGACCGTTTCATATGCTTGTCTCTTTTCTTTCTTTTTTGTTCAAATGTTGGCATAATGGAGATAGAACTAGGAAAACCAAAGGGAATAAAAAGGGTGTGGATGAGATTGGAAAAACTGAAAAAGGGGATTATCATTGTACTGTTAATAGGTGCGGGTGTAGTGGTAATTTCTTATACAATATTTACTATACTTGCTATTTTTTATAGTGGTAGCTAAAAAGAAGCCCACCGTTAGTTAGTGGGCTTCTTAGTAATGTAATTAAAGTACCGGCTCTTGTTTACTCTTTTCTATAAGCTTGTTGTTTTCAACCTTATAATGACGATCTGCTTGGGGGAATATGGCCGGATCATTTGTACAAATAATTACGGTAGTATCGTTTTGTTTCGCAAATGTAAGTAATTCTTCTAAAATGCCAGCGCCTTCGGATCCCTGCAGCGATTTCAGAGGCTCATCGGCCAAGATTAACTTTGGACCTGTCATCAATATACGTGCAATTGTAGCAAGAACCTGATGTTTATCATCAAGACCTTCAATAGTATCATTAAAGTTCTCTGTTGAAAAACCAAGTTGAGTTAATATGTTTATAGCTTTTTGCTCTTGTTCTATATACTTAGGAGAGTCCTCCTTAATATCCATCAGTAAATTTTGTTTGGCTGTCAGAAAAGGCATTAGAAGCCCTTCATCATTAATATAACCTATGTTTTTCATTCGCCAATCGCTTCGTTTCTTTATTGTTACGACATCTTCTCCAAAAACTTGCACGATTCCTTTGTTTGGGGGAGTCATTGCTGCTATCATTCGGAGTAAAGTTGATTTTCCTGTACCTTCATCACCTGAAATGACGACTACTTCACCTTCGTTTACGGATAAGTTTAAGTCCTTGAACAATAATGTCGTCTCGGACCCGTGTATAAATCGCTTTAAAATGTTGGTTAATTTAATAGCAATCATCATGAATCCCTCCTAAAAATTATAACGCGTTAAGTTGGAAACGTCTTAGATCCCGTTTATTTCCTATAACAACAATGATATCACCAGCGTACAAAGGATCCATAGGGTTAGGTGTAACATCAACTTTTCCTTTTTGTTTTATAGCAATGATTGTACAGCCATATTTTGCGCGGACATCTAAATCGACAATCGTTTTTCCATTGACTTTATTCGTTGCAAGTATTTCGACAATGCTGTATTCGGCAGAGAGATCAATGTAATCAATTACTTTTTCGGATGTTAAGAATTCAGCAATACGGTTTCCCATGTCTTTCTCAGGATGGAAAATACGATCGGCGCCAATTTTTTCAAGTACTTTATGATGATAATCATTTTGCGCTTTGGCCCATACTTTTCTGACGTCTAAGTCTTTCAAATGAAGGGTGCACAAAATACTGGCTTGGATGTCCTCACCAATTGCTACAATGACGTGTTCAAAGTTGCGTATTCCAACTTTCTGTAATGCACTTTCATCTGTACCATCTACATTCAATGTGTGTGTAGCAAAACCCTTTACTTCGTCCAATTTTTTTTGATTCTTATCGATGGCTAAAACCTCATGGCCTAAGTGATAGAGTTCTTTACAGATACTGGTTCCAAATCTTCCTAATCCTATAATGGCAAATTGTTTTTTCATTAGTTTTCCCTCTTTATCATTCGTTTATATCAATGAGGTAAAAGTATATCATTTACAGTCTAAACGTTTCAAGTTAATATTTAGATATTAGTATTAACTATATGAAGAAGAGGGGTACGAAATGATAATTGTTCCGATAGATGGGTCTCAGCATTCACATCACGCCTTAGACTATGCCGTTACTATTGCTTTGAGTTTAAAAGAAGAATTATTATTATTAAATGTACAACCTAAGAATGATGAACAATCTTTCTCTGAGAGTAATGGTATGGATAGATGGCCAGAAGAGAAACTTACCAAAGGGAAGCAACAATTAAGTGAGGCGATTAGTATTATTGAAGGGAAGATACCATTTGAAACGATAATTAGAGTGGGTATCCCTTCCATCGAAATTACGACACTGGCAAAAGAACAGCAAGCAACTGCAATTATTATGGGATCAAGGGGTAATGGACCTGTAGTGAGTGCCATACTAGGAAGTGTCAGCTACGGTGTTCTTCACTTGTCACCTTGTCCTGTTACCATTGTGCCAGATAGAAAGGATTCATTATAAAAATGTATCTTGTATAGGATTATCGCAACTAAAGGAGTAAGCAGATGAATTATTGGTTTTTAGCGTTGACGTGGCAGGAGATTTCTATTGCAATAGGAATTTTCTTTTTATTTTTGTTGTTCAGGAAGCTTTTTACGACTTACATATTTAAATTAATTTTGGCTTTTTCCAAGAAAGCACCAACAGACATTCTGACAAGTGGATTACTGGCATTCGAACGACCTTTGAGATCATTTTTTGTAGCGATTGGTTTATTTACGGCTTTTTATTACCTGCCTACTCCTGAAACATTTGATGTCACCATTTATAGGATATTTCGTACACTTATCATTGGTCATATTGCTTGGGGAATATATAATATCTCGGCTTCATCCTCTACTATTTTTACAAGAGTAGGTACGAGGCTTGATATAAAGTTTGATCAGATCGTTTTACCATTTTTGTCGAAGCTTATACGCTTTGCGGTGATAGCGATGGCAATTAGTATTATCGCTGATGTCTGGGATTTTAATGTAGACGGATTTGTAGCAGGACTTGGTCTGGGTGGATTGGCTTTTGCTTTGGCAGCACAGGAATCTCTTGGTAATTTTTTTGGTGGCGTGATTATTATTACAGAGAAACCTTTCACGTTAGGGGATTGGATCAGCACGCCCACCGTTGAGGGAATAGTAGAAGATATTAACTTTAGAAGTACAAGTATTAGAACGTTTGCGGATACGATCATCGTCATACCTAATTCCACTTTAGCGAACGAAGCGATCCAAAACTGGTCTTCTATGAGAAAACGGCAAGTTAGCTTTGATTTGGGTATTAAGTATTCTACGCCTAGAAATAAAGTGAAAAGGTGTACAGAGAGAATTGATAATCTACTTAAAGTGAGAGATGATATTGACCAGGAAACGATTATTGTCAGGTTTAATGAGTTTAATGATAGTAGCTTGGATATTATGATTTACTTTTTCACGAAGACTACAGCTTGGCTAGAACATATGGAAGTGAAAGAAAATATTAATTTAGAGATCATGGCAATATTAGAGGATGAGGGAGTTTCTGTTGCTTTTCCAAGCAGAAGTATTTATATGGAATCGGAAAATAATAAAGATGAAGAAGAAAATCAAATGTAATTTGAAGCGGATAAAAGATTATTGCAAGAGGGGGATCTGCTATGAGGTATGCGTCCATAAATAAAATTGAACAAGGTGAAAAGCTTGGAAAGCATATATTTGCAGATGACGGAAGAATTCTATTGAGTGAAGGGGTAACATTGACAATAGGACTTTTATCAAAATTGCGTTTAATGGGTGTATCCTCGGTTTTTGTGCAAGATGATAGGTTTGAAAATATTGAAATAGAAGAAGTTGTTTCTGAAACAACAAAAAGACAAGCAATCACAGCATTAGCGGAAACCATCCAGTTTATCCAAGCCGACAAAGAGATAAATGGAAAAGAAATCAGTTTAATTGTTGGGAAAATGATTGATGAGGTCATGTTAAACTCTGATGTTCTTCTTCATTTAACAGATATTCGAACAAAAGATAATAATCTTTTTGTCCACCTAGTGAATGTCTGTATCATCTCAGTTATGGTAGGTGTTCAGATTGGTCTAGCTAAGACGCGTATTCAGGATCTCGCGGTAGGTGCATTACTTCATGATATTGGAAAAACGCAAGGGAGAGTGAAAAAAAGAGATATCCCTGTGGGGTATTCTTCTGAAGATGAATTAATGAAGCACCATTCTTGGAAAGGATTTAATACCTTGCGAAAAGTCCAGGAAATAAGCACTGTATCTGCTCACATAGCTCTCACACATCATGAAAATGTAGATGGAAGTGGTGAACCGAGAGGTATGGAGGGAAAAGACATTAACTTCCTATCTAAAATTGTAGCCGTTGCTAACGATTACGATCATTTGATTTCTAATGGGGAGGATGGTATGTCTTTGTTTCCGCATGAAGCGTGTGAACGTATTATGGGTCTCACGAATATACGATATGATCACCAGGTAGTGTGGAAGTTTTTAAGATGTGTCGCTTTTTATCCAACGGGTATCCAAGTGAAATTAAATGATGGCTCTATAGGAGTAGTGATTGGACAACATAAAGGATTACCGCAGCGCCCAATTGTCAGGACGTATCGATCGGACGGCGATGATTTCAGTTTTAAAGAGGTTGATTTAGCGAAAGAAACCACAACATTCATTACAAAAGTATTTACATAAACAAAACAATTTGTGATTTTTTTACATATTGCTAATGAATTGCATTTTGTGGCTGAAATGTCTATGATGAAAAAGAATGCAGATATACTGAGGAGGAATAATCAATGAAACAAATGGATGCAAATGAAATTATTAGTTTTATCTCTAATAGTGAGAAAAAAACACCTGTGAAAGTACATATTAAAGGAGATTTAGAGGGTATTGATTTTGGTAAGGAAACAAAATCATTTATCCAAGGAAATACTGGTGTTCTTTTTGGTGAATGGAAAGAGATTCAAAAATCGCTTAAAACCAATGAATCAAAAATTGAAGATTTTGTCGTAGAGAATGATCGACGTAATTCAGCGATTCCATTATTGGATATGAAAAATATTCATGCCCGTATTGAACCAGGTGCGCTTATTCGTGAACAAGTTGAGATTGGAGATTCTGCAGTTATTATGATGGGTGCTTCGATCAATATTGGTGCCGTAGTTGGAGAAGGCACTATGATCGATATGAACGCTGTACTTGGAGGTCGAGCAACGGTAGGAAAGAACTGTCACATCGGAGCGGGCGCAGTTCTTGCGGGTGTGATTGAACCACCTTCCGCAAAACCTGTAATTATAGAAGATGGGGTTGTTGTAGGGGCTAATGCAGTAGTTCTTGAAGGTGTCACAGTAGGTAAAGGTGCTGTAGTAGCAGCAGGTGCAATTGTTACAGAGGACGTACCGCCTAATACTGTTGTTGCAGGTACTCCAGCACGTGTTATAAAAGAAATTGATGATCGCACGAAGGGAAAAACTGAAATTAAACAAGAACTTAGAAAGTTAAATAAGGAATAAACATGAGTTATGATAAAGCATTAGAAGAGCGCTTGGTGGCCCGCCGCCGAGCGCTTCATCAAATTCCAGAGCTTGGTTTTCAAGAATTTAAAACGCAACAATTTATTTTGCAGGTGTTAGAAAAATGTCCGCAAAAGTTTCTGCACACTCAGACATGGGAAACTGGTGTACTCGTTAAAATAAACGGAATAGATCCATCAAAGACAATAGGATACCGTACTGATATAGATGGATTACCTATAGTTGAAGAGACTTCATCCCCGTTTTCCTCTCAACATGAAGGACGAATGCATGCTTGTGGTCATGACCTTCATATGACTATCGCCTTGGGTTTAGTGGAACATTTTTCCCGAAATCAACCTGCGCAAAATCTTGTATTTATTTTCCAGCCTGCAGAAGAAGGACCAGGAGGGGCAAAGCCAATTTTGGCTTCAGAAGAATTCAGAACTTGGAAACCGGATGAAATTTACGCTCTACATATCGCACCAGAACTACCAGTAGGAACTATTGCTACAAAACCGGGGATTTTGTTTGCCAATACAAGTGAATTGTTTATTGATTTCAAAGGAAAGGGCGGGCATGCTGCTTACCCGCATAAGACGGAAGATATGGTTGTGGCCGCAAGTCATTTTGTTACTCAGCTTCAATCAATTGTTGCACGGAACATCTCGCCTCTTGACTCTGCCGTTGTCACAATCGGTAAGGTTGAAGCCGGGACTAAGCAAAATATCATCGCTGAAAATGCGCGAATCGAAGGAACAATTCGGACATTATCTTTAGAATCGATGAAAGATATTAAAGCGAGAATTGAAGGATTAGCGAAAGGATTAGAAGTTGCATTCAGGTGTGAGACAACCATTGATTACGGGTCTAATTATTGTCAGGTTTACAATGACCATACATTAACTGATTCTTTCATTTCATTTGCAGAAAACTATTCGCCGATTACGTTTAAACGATGCGATAAGGCGATGACTGGAGAAGACTTTGGTTATTTCCTAGAAGAAATTCCAGGATTAATGTTTTGGCTGGGGGTAAATAGTGAACATGGTTTACATTCTTCTAAACTGAATGCAGACGAAGCTTCTTTATCAATCGCTGTGAATTACATGGTGGACTTTCTTGAATCTCGAACATCCAATTGATTGAGTTACTTTGCAAAGGTTTATGTTTCACCTTGGTTGTTTTCATAGAAGTTAACGAAGAAGCGAAAGACGGTTACTTCTGCTGGCAATGGAAGAAACATAGCATCGGGATTTTACAGAATTCGAGCGCCACACTGCTCTAATTAAAACAACAATCTAAAAGAAACAGCCGTTTCCTTTACCCTTTTAGCTATCATCGTATAAGAATGATTGATAGAGACATACTACGTTATGTAAAATAAAGGAGGAATTATTATGGCGAAGGTTGGAGTAGAAGAATCTTTAACAGATGTAGAACAGGCTTTACAAGCAAGAGGACACCAGGTAGTTGCCCTTCATAGTGATCAGGACGCCGCGAATTGTGATTGTTGTGTGGTGTCTGGTCAGCACGATAACATGATGGGGATGGCAGATACTAAAACACAAGCATCTGTAATATCAGCAGAAGGTCTAACGGCGGATGAAGTGTGTGAGCTTGTAGAGAGTAAAGTAAAATAAGATCAGACAGCATGAAACAAAAATTTTATACATCATCCCTAAAGAAAAAGGGTCAAACATCTAAAAAGTGTTTGACCCTTTTTATCTTATTTTTCTTCTTTTTGTACGTTCACTTGATGTGGAAATGGAATTTCAATATTATTTGCGTCTAGTGCCTCTTTCATTGCTTTGCGTAATTTACGTTCGACACCCCATTGTTCCATATTAGCGGTTTTGGCAAGAATTCTTATAACGACATCACTGTCACCTAAGCTATTCACACCAAGAACATTTGGACCTTCTATAATAAGTTCGTCTTCTGCTGCCACACGGTCACAAGCTGCTTGAAGGACGACAATGGCTTCGTCAATATTTTCACTGTATCCAATGCCAATATCTACTAAGGCTCTCATATTAGACCGTGAGTGGTTGCTGATGCTGCCTATTTCACGGTTAGGAATATAGTGAACAGTGCCATCAAATCCACGAATCCTAGTAGTTCTTAGTCCGACTTCTTCTACAATACCATCAAGTCCTGCCGCAGTGACATATTCTTCTACTTCAATCTGCTTTTCAAGCAAGATGAAAAAACCAGTAACGACATCACTGACAAGTCCTTGGGCTCCAAAACCAATTGCAAGACCAACAATACCAGCACCTGCAATGAGTGCTGTCACATCATATTCAAAAATCCCTACAATTAGAGTAA
The DNA here is from genome assembly GCF_002886185.1 of Salipaludibacillus neizhouensis. Taxonomy (GTDB): domain Bacteria; phylum Bacillota; class Bacilli; order Bacillales; family Salisediminibacteriaceae; genus Salipaludibacillus; species Salipaludibacillus neizhouensis. The sequence continues at coordinate 2,336,242 of NZ_KZ614146.1, read as the reverse complement.
TGAGTATGAATACAAGAACATAAGAAAAAGCATTACTAGTTAGTTTTTCAAGAGTTTTAGCGCGACCTCCTGAGATATTTCGTTGTGTACTCATTTTGGTGAAACTTGAGGAAATAAATTTGTTCCCAATTGCACGTACAATGAAAAAGACGATAAGAATCCCGATTAACTGTAAAGAGACTATTAAAGCTTTCGTGCCTATGGTTGTCCAATTAATTGCTTCAATCCATTCCGACATATGTATACTCCTTTCGTATTCTCTATAGTTTGCATGTTACAGTTTACCACAATGGGCATACTCGTTAAACATTTTTGATTTAACGCTAAATTTTGTTGTTTTAAACAGGAATTTATAGGGGGGCGGAACCGGCATATATTTCTATGAGATAAGTTCATTGAAACGAATGGTAATTCTCGGTATGATATAAATAGAAGTAAAGAGAAGGGCTGAGGAAGAGAATGAAAAAACAATTTGCTGTTATAGGTTTAGGGAGATTTGGTGGGAGTATATGTCAGTCGTTAAGTGAGCAGGGGATGGAAGTATTAGCGATTGATTTGAATGAAGACAAAGTAAATGAATTTGCAAACATAGCTACCCACGCTGTTGTAGCTGATACAACGGAAGAGAACACACTAAAGAGTTTAGGTATACGTAACTTTGACCATGTGATTGTTGCAATAGGAGATAATATTCAATCAAGTATTTTAACAACCCTCATGTTAGTTGAGGCAGGTGTGAAACACATAACTGTAAAGGCTCAAAATGATTACCATGAAAAAGTGCTTAACAAAATTGGAGCACATAAAGTGGTCCATCCAGAAAGAGATATGGGAATAAGAATTGCTCACAATATTGTTTCTAAAAACGTTCTGGATTATTTAGAGTTATCCGATGAATATAGTATTGTTGAATTAATGGCAGGACAGTCTGTTCATGGGAAATCCTTGATTGACTTGAATATTCGAGCTAAATATGGATGTAATATCATGGCGATAAAAAGAGATGAAGAAATAAATGTTTCTCCTGATGCGACTCAAGACTTACGCAAGGGTGATATTATTATCGTTATTGGAGCCGATGAGGATATTAATCGGATGGAAGAAGATCTGTTTGATGATGAGGATTAATCATTTAGTAAGCTAAGCTCAATGAAAGATACAAATAGATAGCTATTTTTTAGTAAGTCTGTTTTCTAAAGATTGTTGTTTTATTTCTTTCAGGAGTGCTCGAATACGCTATAGGCGTACGCTTCCACGGGCAATGCTTGAGTCTCCTTAGGAAGTAGACCAAGAGCACTGAAAAGTCGATTTTTGCTATTTCAGTGCCCTTTTAATGCAATGAGCGAAACTTCCACACTTTTTTACTTTACATACATCATAATTTATAAAATACTGCGAAGATACATTTAGAGAGGTTATATTTGATCAGTTTTATTTTTCTTTTGCCTCTTTTTTAACAAAAAGACCCCGAATCCCAAAATAATTAAAGGAACGATGATAGGGGAAAGACCAATTATAAATACGAATAGTCGTGAAAAAATTGTTATAAGTGTATTTATCGTGTCCATAAATAAACTTTGGGCACGCTCTAGTGTGTTTAATGTTTCACCATCATGCAGTGAAGAAACATTCACGGCTCTTTCTTCCATATGAACAGTAACAGTTGAGAGGGCTACTCGATCTTCCAGATAATTCATTCTCCCTACTAACTGTTCTATCTCCTCTTGAACCTCAGATAAATCTTGTGAAATTACTAGTAAGTCTTCGGTATTTTCAGCATCTTCTAAAAAGGATGTTAGACGTTCTTCCACTATTTCTTTAGATTTTAACCGCGAATCTAAATCTACAAATTCTTCGGTAACATCGTCTCCGTTCGTTGATTTCTCTAATACTTCTATGCTATTTGCTTCTAATTCATTTAAAAATGGATAGAAATACTTTTGTGGTATTCTTACAGTTATATACCCAGATTGACTTTCATTTTCACCGTGTTGGTAAACCGAAGTTTCCGCGATAAATCCACCATATTGAGCAATTTCCTCTTCGATAAGTGATTGTGTGTCTGTATAATTATCGACGATTATTGATAGCTCTCCAGTGTAAATGATCATTTGATCGAAATTTTGTAATGTTTCCGTATTCGATACTCTATCCGCACCTTGATCTTGAGTGTCAGTCTCCAATTCTTCCACACTTACTGATGAATTGTCGTCGAAATTATCTAGGCCGACATTTTGACTTTCCGAATCTTTTGCTTCGTTTGCACTAGTTTCAGAGCCTTCATTGGAGCAAGCAGAGAGGAACAGAAGTAGTAATGAAAAAATAAAGAGAGATTTGCGCAGTGATTCTAGCTTAGTCACGATTCATTCGCCTCCTCATTCACTATTTCTATATTTAGTCGTAAATAAGGCGAGAAAGTTACAATTCGAAGGGAATGAACCGTGATGGTGTAGGGGAGGGGGAAGAAACGAAATTAAAAATACGGCATAAAGTCTCGAGGATTCGAGCTCATGCCGTATTCGTATGAATGGAATACTTATCCCATTTGAATTAAATTAAACTTCCATAATAATTGGTAAAATCATAGGTTTACGTTTTGTTTTTTCATATAGGAAAGGTCCTAAAGTGTCTGTCACTTCATTTTTAATTTCAGACCACTGCGTTGTTTTATTTCCCATCATGTTATTTAAGTGAACAGCAAGTTTTTTCTGGGCTTCATTAATTAGATCACCTGACTCTCGCATATATACAAACCCGCGAGAAATAATATCAGGACCAGAAGCTACTTTGAATTCCTTCATGTTCAAGGTTACAACCACAACAACTAACCCTTCTTCTGATAAAATACGACGATCTCTTAGAACAATGTTTCCAATATCTCCAATACCACTACCGTCAACATAAATTGAACCGGAAGGAATTTTACCAGCAAGATTAGCCTCGTTTTTATCAAGGGCTAGTACATCTCCAATGTCCATTACAAAACAGTTTTCTTCTTGAACACCACAATCCTGTGCGAGTTTCGTATGCATTTTTAACATGCGATACTCCCCGTGAATTGGCATAAAGTATTTCGGTTTCATTAAACGAAGCATCAGTTTTTGTTCTTCTTGTCCTCCATGACCAGAAGTGTGGATGTCATTAAGGGAACCATGTATAACTTCAGCACCTGCTCTGAATAGTTGGTTGATAATCTTGCTCACACTAAGTGTGTTTCCCGGAATAGGTGAGGAAGAGAATACAACAGTATCGCCGGGGATGATTTGAATTTGACGGTGAGTCCCGTGCGCGATTCTTGATAGAGCAGCCATAGGTTCCCCTTGACTTCCAGTACACAAAATTAAAACCTGTTCCGCTGGAATTTTATTTAGCTGGGAGGTCTCAATAAATGTACTTTCTGGAGCTTTGATATAACCAAGCTCACGGCCAATTCTAATAGCTGACTCCATACTGCGCCCGAATACAGCAACTTTTCGTTGGTATTTGACAGCAGATTCTACTGCTTGTTGCAGCCGATACATATTTGAGGCAAACGTAGCGAATATAATTCTACCGTCTACTTTTCGGAATATTGCATCGATGCTTTCTCCTACTTTTCTTTCTGACATTGTGAAACCAGGTACTTCACTGTTTGTACTATCTGATAAAAGACATAAAACACCTTCTTCACCAATCTTTGCCATCTTAGAAAGGTTAGCAGGTTCGCCAACAGGCGTAAAATCGAATTTAAAATCACCAGTTTGAACGATATTTCCTGATGGTGTTTTTACAACTATTCCGAATGAATCAGGAATACTATGCGTTGTTCTGAAAAATGATACAGAAGTTTTTTGGAATTTAATGATGTCTTCCTCTGCAACTTCATGTAATTGGGCTGTACGAAGCAGGCCATGCTCTTCTAATTTATTTCGAATTAATGCTAAAGCAAGTTTACCACCGTAAATTGGCACATTAATCTCTTTAAGAAGATATGGGACTCCACCGATATGATCCTCATGACCATGAGTAATAAATAAACCTTTTATTTTGTCTACATTTTTAACTAAGTACGTATAATCAGGAATAACATAATCAATTCCTAATAATTCGTCTTCCGGAAATTTGATTCCAGAATCAATAATAATAATTTCATCTTGGAATTGGACAGCATACATGTTTTTTCCAATTTCACCCAGACCCCCTAGGGCAAATATTGCAACTTGATGATTTTTTGCTTTCATGCCTTAAAAATTCTCCAATTTAAAATCAAGATTGTTTTCTTTTTCGTATGCGAGTGATTCTTCTGATAACGGGGTCACAAATTCAATATTATATTCTTTACCTGTTAACTTTTTACGTACTTCCTCTTCCGATGCTGCTTCTAAATATAATGAATTTGTTCTCTCTCTTACAGGTACTTCGTTTAATGTATCCTGATAAAACACTTTAAAGATCATTAGATCCTCTCCTTTTTCATATTAATAAATTTATAGTATAGGACTCTTTTAACTTTTCTTCATACGTTTTCAAGCTCAGTGATCCTATGTAAGCGTTGAATAAATGCCGAGTTACCGATGAATTAGATAGGATTTCAAAATTTTCCCCCTTTTTTCAGTTCCGATCTGAAAAAAGATGAAATAAATAGTAGAATCAGCTAATAAATAAACCCTTCGTAACTTTTCAATAATCGTTCTCTCCACCTTTTCAACATTTTAAACCCTGTTCCCTTGCAATTCAAGTTTGATGTCTAATTAGACGGCAGTATTTACTCTGAAAATAGAATAATTCACCCTAATCTAAAGGTTATATGGCTAATAGCTATGAATAATATAAACCAAAGATTTAATGGCTTCCATAAAAAAACCCTTCCTTTACTTTAAGAAAGGGGCTCTTCATGTTCAGTTCTATTAATGACTTCCTTTGGAGGAAGAGTTTCCTTGTAAGGATCATCTTCATCGATTCGGTCATAGAACATAATCCCATTTAAATGATCAATTTCGTGTTGGAACACAATTGCCAAGAATCCCCGAAATCTCTTCACAACTTTTTCTCCATTTAAATCGTAGCCCTCTACTTTGATCCGTGAGTACCTCGGAACTGTTCCGGTTATTTCACGATCAACAGAAAGACAGCCTTCACCACTCTCAAGAAACGTTGTTTCTGCTGAATGACTAATAATTTTAGGATTAAATAACCCATATTCTTCTAATTCATCTTTATGATTCGTTGTTCTGACAGCGATCATTCTTTTGGGAATGTTTATTTGTGGTGCAGCAATCCCTACTCCAGGTCTTAAGTTATATTCCTCAGCAATTTCAGGATCTTGACTATGTAGTAAGAAGTCCATCATGCTTTGCAATGTTTTCTTATCTTCTTCGTTTGGTGGTATATCCGTTGGCTCTGCAACTTGCCGCAATGTTGCATGTCCTTCTCTTATGATATCTTCCATTGTCAACATATTTGTGTCCTCCTATACACTTAAAAAATATGATAATAACATAATACCAATTATGTATTATTTAATTAAAATAGATAAAATACTGGCTAGAGGAGTGTTTTCACTAATTAAAGGAGTAATCTTGCTTCGACTAAACCTGATAAGAGTTCCATTTACTCCTCTTCTCCTATCATACCCAGTTTTCAAGCGAAAGAAAAGAGAAAGCGAGTCATTTTAACTCGCTTTCTCCAGAATATGCGATTTAGCAGTGGAAATGAGATGCTCCTACAATAATTAATAGGATAAAAAGCACCACAATTAGAGCAAAGCCTTTTCCTGCGCCTGCAGCCGGGGCATAGGCACCAGCAACTGCACCTGGATGACCATACCCAGCACCAGCAACTTGTGATCCATATCCGCAAGGGTCGCAACAACCATCGTATCCATACATAATAAATCCTCCTTTTTAATCGTCAGCCGTCTTTGTTGAGCGGCGTAATAACATGGTATGCATTAGACCAGAGATGGAATGGATATATGCCTAGAAAAAGAGGATTCTTCATCAAGGAATGAAAAACAGGATATTATACCCAGCTTCAAAAAATATCTTGTCAAAATAGAGAAAATAGGGTAGCTTGTTAAATGGATGACAATTTCGTTTGATTATTTTTAGGAGGGGCTTTTTTTGAAAAATATATATATCGTTTTGGTGATGGTAGTCACCTTAATAATTCTATCTGGTTGTACGAATGAACAACCGGCAGAATTAATGTTTGAACCCTTAGAAGAGTCAGTTCAAATAGAACAAGACATCGAGACCAAGCAAGGACCTTTAACTGAAGCTGAACAAAATGAAGCTGAACTATATACAGAAATGTTAACACTCTCGTCAGTTGATGAAATTGAGCCATTAGCAGATGAAGCTATTGCCTCTGCTGAATCAAGAAGAACGATAATGGAAGAGGAATATGAGTTGATTGAAGAATCTTACACGGTTTTTCAAGAAATTGAACCACATGTTGAAGAAATAGATGAAGAAGAAGCTGAGCAAAAAACTCATGGAGAAGAATTAATTCAGGTTATGGATGAAAGATATGATGTTTATCAAGAATTACATGAAGTGTATATGGCTTCCATTGAAGATGATATTAAATTATATGAGATGGCGAAGACTGAAGATGTAGAAGTGGAAGACCTTCAGGCACAGCATGAGATCGTGAATGAATCTTATTCTCAAATCACTTCTTTAAATGATCAATTTAATGAATTGACTTCTTCCTATAATGAAGCAAAAGTTGCTTTCTATGAAGCATCTGACTTAGATATTAATTTTGAATAATAAAGTTACTTTTTTTGAGATGACGAAAGTCATCTTTTTTTATATCAACTTGTGATGAATTGAACAAGTTAATGATATATAACAGATCTACTAATAATTCTATAACAGTTTAAACATTGTAACTGAAAAAAATTATAATATTAAGCGATAAAATTCAATGAAAGCTAGTTCAAAAGCGTTGACGAATCAAATTAACTTGTGTAAACTTTAAATTGTAAATAGAGGGTTGTATCATAAATTTAAAAATGAAACTATTACAGAAGGTGTGGAATTGTCGTAAAGACAATGGATTAATGCCTCTGAAAAAGGGTATACAACCACTATATATTTAATTATCGGTTTCGTATCACATGGTTTAATTGAATTTGGGTATCTTAGTTAGTAGTGATTCAAGAGACTTATTTTAAAAGATATTTCTAAGATTAGAAAGGATGAGGTGAAAAGATTCATGGAAAAAACGAAAGAACTACAACAAGTAGAGGATCAATTCCAAACTTTCCAAATCCTCGATGAGGAAGGGAAAGTAGTTAATGAAGAAGCAATGCCTGAGCTTTCTGATGACGAGCTTAAGGAATTAATGACAAGAATGGTATATACACGTATATGGGATCAGAGAGCGATTTCACTTAATCGTCAAGGGCGCTTAGGTTTCTATGCTCCAGTAGCCGGTCAAGAAGCTTCAATGATTGGATCGCAGTTTGCTTTAGAGGAGAATGATTGGATTTTACCAGGATATCGTGATATCCCACAAATTCACTTTCATGGTGTTCCTTTAGCACAAGCATTTTTATGGTCTCGTGGTCATTTTATGGGTGGTCAAATGCCAGAAGGCGTGAGAGTAATGATGCCTCAAATTATTATCGGTGCACAAATCACGCAAACTGCTGGTGTAGCAATGGGTCTTAAAAAGAATAAAGAAGATGCAGTTGCTGTTACTTACACAGGTGATGGTGGGGCTTCACAAGGCGACTTCTACGAAGGAATGAACTTTGCTGGTGCGTTTAATTCTCCTGCAATTTTTATTGTGCAGAATAACCGTTTTGCTATATCAGTGCCTGTTGAAAAACAATCTGCCGCAAAAACTATTGCACAAAAAGCAGTAGCAGCAGGTATTCATGGAGTACAAGTTGACGGAATGGACATACTTGCAGTTTATGCAGCAACAAAAGAAGCTCGAAAACGTGGATTGGAAGATAATGGTCCAACACTAATTGAAACTCTGACTTACCGTTATGGACCTCATACAATGGCAGGAGACGACCCAACTAGATACCGTACTTCTGAGTTAGATGATGCTTGGGAAAAGAAAGATCCTCTTGTCCGTTTCCGAAAGTATTTGGAAGGGAAAGATCTATGGTCGGAAGATGATGAAAACAAAGTAGTCGATCAGGCTAAAGAAGATATAAAAGCAGCTATTAAAGAAGCAGATAGTGCTCCGAAACAAAAAGTTACGGACTTAATTGGAATTATGGGAGAAGATCTTCCAGCAAATTTAGAGGAGCAAATGAACGAATATAAAGAAAAGGAGTCGAAGTAAGCTATGGCGCAAATGACTATGATTCAAGCAATAACTGATGCAATGCGAGTCGAACTGAAAAACGATGAGAAAGTACTCGTTTTCGGGGAAGATGTAGGGCAAAACGGAGGAGTTTTCCGAGCTACAGAAGGACTACAAAAAGAATATGGGGAAGATCGTGTATTTGATACGCCTCTAGCTGAATCTGGAATCGGTGGATTAGCAGTAGGTTTAAGTGTAACTGGTTTCCGTCCTGTAATGGAGCTTCAATTCTTCGGTTTCGTTTTCGAAGCATTCGATGCCATTGTCGCCCAACTTGCACGCATGCGTTATCGTTCTGGTGGAACGTATCATTCTCCGGTTACAATTCGTTCTCCTTTCGGTGGTGGAGTGAAGACACCTGAGCTTCATGCAGATAGTTTGGAAGGTTTAATGGCTCAGTCACCTGGGATTACGGTAGTTATTCCTTCTACACCTTATGATGCGAAAGGGTTATTGATCTCTTCTATTCGCAGTAATGATCCAGTTGTGTTTTTAGAACATATGAAACTTTACCGATCGTTCCGGGAAGAGGTTCCAGAAGATGATTACTCTATTCCTTTAGGTAAAGCAGATGTGAAAAGAGAAGGAACAGATATCACTATTATTACATATGGTGCGATGGTTCATACTTCTCTTAAAGCAGCGGAAGAGCTTGAAAAGGATGGTATTTCAGCGGAGGTAATTGATTTACGTACAGTAAGCCCAATTGATATTGAGACAGTCATCAAATCTGTAGAAAAAACAAATCGGGCAATGGTAGTTCAAGAAGCGCAGAAGCAAGCAGGAATTGCTGCACAAGTAGTCGCAGAGATAAATGAGCGAGCAATCCTTAGTTTGGAAGCGCCGGTCCTTCGGTTAACGTCACCAGATACTGTGTTCCCATTTGCATCAGCTGAAGATACTTGGTTACCTAATCATAAAGATGTGATTAAAAAAGCAAAATACATTATTGAATTTTAAATAGATATATTTTTCAAAAGGGAGGAAGAAGAAATTTGTTCCTCCTTGTTCTGTATGAGTCAAAGATAAGAAAGAATTGGAGGCAAAAAATATGGCATATGAATTTAAACTTCCTGATATCGGGGAAGGTATTGTCGAAGGTGAAGTCGTTAAGTGGCAGGTAAAAGAAGGCGATGAAGTAAAAGAGGACGACGTTTTATGTGAAGTACAAAACGATAAAGCTGTTGTAGAAATTCCTTCTCCTGTAGATGGTGTTGTTCAAAAGCTTCATGTTGAAGAGGGTGTTGTTACAACTGTTGGAACCGTAATTATTACATTTGAAACAGACGCGGAGCAACCGGCAGAAGCGCATGGTGGAGATGAAGAGGAAGAGAAAGCTGAGGAGAAATCCGAGGAAAACACTTCTTCTAAAGAGGAAAAGAAAGAAGAAGCTCCGAAAGAAAAAGCAGCAAACGAAGAAGAAATTGATGAAAGTGCAAGAGTAATTGCAATGCCGTCAGTCCGTAAATTTGCTCGTGAAAAAGAAGTAAACATCCGTAAAGTAAACGGCTCAGGTAAAAACGGACGTGTGTTAAAAGATGATATCGAGTCATACCTTTCTGGGGATTCTCAGTCTGAAACAGTTGAGGAATCAGCTGATACAGCGAAATCTGAGAAGAAATCAGTCTCTGCATACAAGCCTGAGAATGGAGAACTTGAAACGCGTGAGAAGATGTCCGGAATTAGAAAAGCTATCTCTAAAGCTATGGTAAATTCCAAGCACACTGCGCCTCACGTTACTTTAATGGATGAAATTGAAGTAACAAATTTAGTTGCTCATCGTAAGCAATTCAAGCCAGTAGCACAAGAAAAAGGTATTAAGTTAACGTATTTACCTTATGTGGTGAAAGCATTAACTTCTGCTATTCGTGAGTTCCCAATGTTAAACACTTCTCTAGATGATGCTACAGAAGAAATTGTTCATAAACATTATTACAATATTGGAATTGCTGCAGACACTGAAAAAGGATTAATGGTTCCTGTAGTAAAAGATACAGACCGAAAAAATATTTTCAGTATTTCTGATGAAATTAATCAGCTTGCTACTAAAGCAAGAGAAGGCTCTTTATCATCTGCAGAAATGAAAGGTGCTTCTACAACAATTACAAATATCGGATCCGCAGGTGGTCAATGGTTTACACCAGTCATCAACCATCCGGAAGTAGCAATTCTTGGGCTTGGTCGCATCGCTGAAAAAGCTGTGGTTAAAGATGGAGAAGTAGTCGTTGCTCCAGTGTTAGCCTTGTCATTAAGCTTTGATCATCGTATCATTGATGGTGCAACAGCTCAGCATGCGTTGAACCATATAAAGCGTTTGTTAAACGATCCACAATTACTTGTAATGGAGGGGTAAACATGGTAGTAGGAGATTTTCCGGTAGAAGTAGATACGCTCGTCATTGGCTCTGGGCCAGGGGGATATGTGGCTGCCATTCGCGCAGCACAATTAGGGAAAAAGGTAACGATTGTTGAGAAAGGGACGATAGGTGGCGTTTGTTTAAATGTAGGTTGTATCCCATCTAAAGCCTTGATCGAAGCAGGACATCGTTACCACGACGCAGGAAACTCAGAAGATATGGGAATTACTGTTGGAGAAGCAAAGTTAGACTTTTCAAAAGTACAAGCCTGGAAAGGTTCTGTAGTCGACAAGTTGACTGGGGGCGTGGAAAGCTTACTTAAAGGAAATAAAGTAGAAGTAGTTCGTGGGGAAGCATACTTTGTTGACGATAGTACAGTTAAAATTATGGACGAGAAAAGTTCTCAAACATATAAGTTTAATGATTGTATCGTAGCAACTGGTTCTACTCCGATTGAAATTCCTGCATTTAAGTGGAGTAAACGTGTCGTTTCTTCCACAGGTGCATTGGCTTTGGACGAGGTTCCTAAGAAGCTTATTGTCATTGGCGGAGGCTATATTGGAATTGAGCTAGGTTCAGCATATGCTAATCTAGGTTCTGAAGTAACCATTCTTGAAGGTACAAAATCAGTTTTACCTACATTTGAAAAACAAATGAGTCAACTTGTTGTTAAACGCTTGAAAAAAGCAGGTGTGACGATTAAAACAGAAGCAATGGCAAAAGAAATGGAAGAAACAGATACAGGTATTAAAGTTAAAGCAGAAATTAATGGAAAAGAAGAAGAATTTGAAGGTGATTATCTTCTAGTTACAGTCGGCAGAAAGCCTAATACAGACGAGCTTGGTTTAGAACAAGCTGGTGTTGAACTAGATGAAAAAGGCTTAGTCAAAATTGATAAGCAATGCCGTACTTCTTCTTCTCATATTTATGCAATTGGTGACATTACACATGGTCCGGCATTAGCGCACAAAGCTTCTTATGAAGCTAAAGTCGCTGCTGAAGCAATCGCTGGAGAACCAGCAGAGATCGATTATACTGCGATTCCTGAAGTTGTTTTCTCAGGTCCAGAACTTGCTAGTGTTGGTCTTAATGAGAAACAAGCTAAAGAAGAGGGATATGACTATGTAGCTTCAAAATTCCCTTTCCAAGCAAATGGAAGAGCATTATCTTTAAATCAATCTGAAGGATTCCTGAAAATGATCACTAGAAAAGAAGATGGTTTAGTATTAGGGGTTCAGATTGCAGGTACAAATGCTTCTGATATGATTTCTGAAGCGTGTTTAGCAATAGAAGCAGGAATGACTGCTGAAGATATTGCTTTGACAATTCATGCACACCCATCACTAGGAGAAATCACGATGGAAACTGCTGAAGTAGCATTAGGAATGCCAATTCATATAGTAAAATAAAAGTAAAAAAATGCCACCCAATTTGGGTGGCATTTTTAATAAGTTAGGAATTTATAAAATTACCGGTTTATTAGAGATTTGTTGTTTTCCATCGAACAGAGAGGCTCCAGACGATTGCTTTCCTGAAGCAATGTCAGGTCTCTTCGGGAAAATAACACGTCTCCTTCTCCTCCGTAAAGTAACGCTCTTCCCAGTGTGGTGGGTCTACAGTTATTGCTTGTGAAGAGCAAATGAGAGCAGTTCTTTAAGTCTATTAGGAACGTCTTATCAGGCGCGCGGAAATTAAAGTTAAGAGGCTCGTTCTTTAAGGCTTAATAGGTTTACTTTCAATTTGTTATAGATAGACTGGAAATCATGTTGTCCATCTATCTGCATGATTACTTCTAAATCATCAACTATTAATAATGTTGGAAACGATTTGATATCAAAGTAATTTACAATCTCTTCGTCATCATTTGAGATAATATTTAGTTGAGAAAGTTTATTAGGATGATCTTGTCGAAAATTAATTAGTGCATCGTAATAATCATGTTCGGAATTTATATCATCATGTTCATTAGAAAATAAAATAGTCACCGGAGAATTGTCTTCTTTAGAATTTTCCAGGAAAGGATAACTTGTACTAATTGTTGACTGTTGGTTACAACTTGAAACAAAAACCAGCATAAGTGTAATAGCAATAAAGGGAATAAGTCGCTTAAACAAAATTAGCCTCCAATAATTAAAAACGGATTTGGTACTTAAGATACCCTAATATTACCATATACAATATATGAATACTTTGTCGTAATCAAAATGTTATATAAATGATACCTTGAACAAATAATGTAATCTAATAGAAATTAGCCATCTATTGTGTTGAAGATTTTTTGTGAACTTTTGTTGGACCTTCTACCAAGAATCATTTTTTGTATTTTTTTCTCTCTGGTATGGTCTCTCTCCTTAAAGCTTTCATCAAACTGATAATCATGAAGATCATAATGATTGCAAAAGGGAAGGCCGCAATGATTGAAGCGGTTTGTAAGGCCTCCAATCCACCAGCCAAAAGAAGGACTGCGGCAGTAGCAGACTGAATAATGCCCCAAACAAATTTCACTGAATTGGCAGGATTCATACTTCCGTTTGTTGTTTGCATTCCCAATACAAAAGTTGCAGAATCTGCTGATGTAATAAAAAAAGATGCGATAAGTAAAACTGCTACAAACGACATTATCCACCCAAAATTATATTGCTGTAAGACAAAGAAGAGAGCAGTTTCCATCCCGAATTCTTCCATCACACCCATGACATCAATTCCTTGAATGTACTCGAGGTGGATCGCTGTTCCGCCAAAAACAGAAAACCAAAGTGCTCCAAATATTGTTGGTACAGCAATGACACCAATGATAAATTCACGAATTGTTCGGCCTCTTGAAACACGAGCGATGAAAGTTCCAACAAAAGGTGCCCATGCAATCCACCAAGCCCAGTAGAAAATTGTCCAATCCTCAACCCAGGTGGATTCCATATTGAATGTATCTAATTGGAAACTCATTCTAACTAAGCTTTGAGCATAGCCACCTAAAGTCTGTGTAAATGAATTCATAATGAAGTTTGTCGGTCCGGAGAATAATAAGAACAACATCAAAATAATAGCTAAATATATGTTAGTCTTACTTAAAATCCGTATACCGACATCTAAACCCGTTTGAGAAGACAGCATGTATAAGAATGTCACAACAATAATGATGATCACTTGCAAACCAGTTGTATTATCAATACCGAATAAATTTGATATTCCACCACCGATTTGAGCCGTTCCGAACCCAAGGGAGGTAGCGACACCAAAGACGGTAGCGAAAACAACAATAACATTGATAGTTGTTCCGATGACACCATTAACCCTATCACCGAGAAGAGGTTCAAATGCTGCGCTAACAACTCCTGCGGTTCCTTTTCTAAATTTAAAGTAAGCAAGTGTTAAAGCGACGACAGAATAGATGGCCCATGGATGAAGACCCCAGTGAAAAAAGGCGTATCTTAACGCATATCCCGCAGATTGAATGGATTGACTTTCAATATTTTCCGAAGGAGCAGGCTCGTAAAAATGGTACATCGGTTCAGATACACCCCAAAAAACTAAACCTATTCCCATACCTGCTGTAAAAAGGAAGGAAAACCAAGTTATGTAGTTGTAGTCGGGTTCTTCATCCTGTTTTCCTAATTTAATTCTCCCATACGGGCTAAAAACTAGAAATATCACAAAAGCTAGAAAACCCGTTGCTGCTAATAAATAAAACCAACCAAATTGATCAGTTATAAAACCTTGTATTTCTCCTGTTACAGCTTCTAAATTTTCAGGATTTATCACTCCCCATAAAATAAAAGCAAGAGAAATGATGACTGATATCATGAACACTGGTGTAAGCTTCTTCATGTAATCACCCTTTCATTTAATTTTTTAATTCATGACTGATTATTAATGGAATATTTATGGGAATCATAGTGAAGGTATACTAACCATCTTTATAGTGCCCGGTGGTTATCATAATTAATCAATTTATATTTTATAATTTGATACAACATAGTATTAGATAAGATGTGCTAGAAGAACGATACATTTTTGTGTTGAATTATGGTAAAATTTGAAGGTGATATTTAGAGATACTGAAAAGAGGGGTAAAATTGAAACGATTTGTATACATAAGTGTTAGTTTAATGCTGGCTGGTGTCGTAACGGCTTGCGGAAACAATGAAGAAGTTGATGAGGAATCTCTAAATAACGAGCCTGTTGAAGTGAATGAATCGAATGAACTAGAAGATAGTGATGAGGAAACAATCGATTCGAACGGTAATAACTCCGACGAATTAAATGACACAAACACTGACCTTGAAGAAAACAGTACAAATAGTAATAGTAACAGCACCGCTGAAGATAACACCACTGTGAAGGAAGAAGTGGTGCCTGAATATGAAATTAATCCAAATGATTTTTCTGTGCAACCAATTGATGATGCTTCAGAAGAAGTTGTTTTACTTACAATTGATGATGCTCCTGACAGTCATGGTGCAGAAATGGCCGAAATATTAGCAGAATTAGAAGCACCGGCTATCTTTTTTGTGAATGGTCATTTTATTCAGTCTGATGAAGGGAAAGAACAATTACAGAAAATCTATGATCTTGGTTTTGAGATAGGTAATCATACGATGACTCATCCAAATTTACGTGATATATCGGAAGAAGAACAATATGATGAAATTGTTCAGCTTAATGACGAGATTGAGGCAGTAACAGGCGAAAGGCCGAGGTTTTTCCGCCCGCCACATGGAGCCGGCACAGATTATATGATGGAAGTTTTGGAAGAAGAAAATATGCAGACGATGAACTGGTCTTACGGCTATGATTGGGAAGCGGAATACATGAATAAAGAAGCTATCGCCGAAATAATGGTCGAAACCGAATTATTAAGAAGCGGTGCAAACTTGCTTATGCATGACCGAGATTTTACTAAAGATGCATTAGAAGATATAGTTTCTGGTCTTCGTGACAAAGGGTATGAAATGGTAGACCCTGAAGCTATAAAATAGAGTTGAGATGAGGGATTACAGTACGATGAAGAAATGTCTTATTACCCTATTTTTCGTAACGACGTTAGTAGGGTGTCAAAATCAGGAACAACCAGAAGAACAAACAGAGATACCTGATGGGGCTTCTAATCAAAACAATTCGAACAATGAAAAGAATAATGAGGTTCCAGATTTGAATCAAGAAAGTAATAACGTTGAGCAAGAAAAACAAGAATTTAAGACTCATTCTATTGAGGGAGATGAGGAAGTTTATTTATCAGTGGAAGAGGTTACAGAGAATCTCGGTGGAGACTATGAATATAATAGTACTGATAAATCGTTGACTTTAGAAATAGAGGGAAGAGAATTTTATTTTGTTTACGAAGTGCCAGTGATGGAAGTAGATGGGGTATATATCCCTTCAGATGAAATCACTTTAAAAGAAATAGATGGAGATCCTTATGTATCAAAAGAGTTTATCGAACAAGGCTTGGAGACCGAGTATACGTATGAAGAAGAGGAAGAACTACTTTCATTTACTTGGGAAGATGAAGTAATAGATGCTTGGGCATCGACCGGACAAACTGAGGTAGATATCTCTTCTCTTTCCGTGTCTGAAATGATCGAATATTTGTCATTTCTGCAAGAGCCTATTGAAAATGCCAGTGTTAGTACAGTTGAGAGTCATCTTCCTGGTGCTCCTCGTATTTATCGTAATGGCTATCATGAGGGAATTGACTGGTATGGTTATTCGACGGGTACTGAGATAACTACAGATACCCCTATTCGTGCAATGGCTGATGGAGTGGTTGTTAGAGTAGATGCTGACTTTGATGATTATCCTTCCCACGAAATTAGAAACGAGGATTTAGATGTAGCGGGAGAAGTAGGATACACACCTGAATATATACTGGATCGATTAAGAGGAAAACAAGTGTGGGTGCAATACGAGGATGGTGTGATGAGTCGTTTTGCACACCTAGATTCGATACCTGAGGAGTTAGAATTAGGACAAAAAGTCGATGAAGAGACTGTTATTGGGTATGTTGGGAATTCTGGAACAAGTGGAGCAGTGGATGACGATGGAAGTGGACTCCACCTACATCAAGACTTATTAATTTATGGAGAGTTATTCTGGGAACCATATTCATTGGAAGAAGCTCATGATATTTTAAGCCAATTGTTTCGCTAAAGATATAAAAAAACATAGACATCAGAGAAATTTCTGATGTCTATGTTTTTTATGTTTATTGTTAAGAGTTAAGAATTATAGAATTGCTTTTCGTTCACTGATGACTCGAATATAAGTTAAAGTGGCGTCTTCGGGTCCTTGCACTGGCAGTCCAGCTTTAATGTTTTCTGAAATATAGTGTAAGTTGTCATGTTCAATAATTTCACCAGGAATAAATATTGGGATACCTGGTGGGTAGATCATAATAAATTCAGCACTAATGCGGCCTGCCGATTCGTCCAGTTTTACCAACTCTGTATCTGCATAAAATGCCTCACGCGGAGACAAAGAAAGAATTGGAATATTAGGTATTTCAACATCAGATTTTTCTGGATTAGGGTTAGAAGCATCAAAATACTGTACTGACAATTCTCTTAATGCATCTGTTAAAACCGTTATATTTTCTTTAGTCTCACCAATAGTCACGATACAAAGGATATTATACAAATCAGAAAGCTCGACCTCGATATTCGCTTTATCCCTCAGCCAGTTTTCCACTTCGTAACCATTAATAGATAAGTCTTTGATTGAGATAATGAGTTTAGTTGGGTCAAGATCATAAATGGCATGATCATCAAGCATTTCTTTACCCGGACAGTAAATACCAGGAATCCGATTTATTTCCTCTCTGGCTGCTTCTGCGAGTTTTATTGCTTCGTCCAATAGAGCTTCCCCTCTTATTGCCAAATGTCTTCTGGCGGTATCTAGAGAGGATAATAAGATATAGGAAGTGGAAGTTGTTGTAAGCATACTAATGATACTTTGAACACGGGAAGAGGAAATGTAATCTCCCCGAATATTTAGAACAGAGCTTTGAGTGAGAGAACCTCCAAGTTTATGAACGCTCGTAGCAGACATATCGGCACCAGCCTGCATCGCTGACAATGGAAGCTTGTCACTAAAATGAATATGGACACCGTGGGCTTCATCTACAAGGACGGGAATATCGTATTCATGGGCGGAACGGACAATTTCCTCTAAATTTGCAGCTACGCCAAAATAAGTGGGGTTTATCACAAGAACTCCTTTGGCATCAGGATTTGCCTCGATGGCTTTTTTCACGGATGATACTGTAATTCCGTGCGAAATCCCTAAAGTAACATCCAATTCGGGATGAATAAAAATTGGTGTAGCTCCAGAAAATATGATTGCGGACATAATTGATTTATGCACGTTTCGGGGGACAATTATTTTGTCCCCAGGGCTGCAAACTGTCATGATCATAGTCATAATCGCACCACTTGTACCTTGTACTGAGAAAAATGTATGGTCTGCATGGAATGCTTCAGCAGCAAGTTCTTGCGCTTCTTTTATAATTCCATGAGGATGATGCAGATCATCTAGTGGAGAAATATTTATTAAATCAATGGATAAAGCGTTATCTCCCATAAATTGTTTGAATTCAGGGTCCATTCCAGTTCCATGTTTATGACCTGGGATGTGAAATTGGACCGGTAAAGATTTAGCATGGTTAAGTACCCCATGAAAAAGTGGAGTCTGTTGCTGTCGACGAATATATGACACTTCTTTCACCTCAAGTTTAAAGTAAGTTACGATAAGAGGTTTGTCCTATTACAAGGTATTAATTCAGCCCTGTTGTAAAGAACCTCTTTTCATTTAATTCATCCTTTGTTACTGTTAAAATATTGCATTGAAGCTATAAGGATTATACTATTTTTCTTCTATGTTATATGATAATTGAAGAAATAGAAACAAAATGAAGTATATCAGAAACCCAGAAGCTTTGGAAGGGAGTAGGAATGAATGGATAAAGATATTAATTTGCCAATCTCTATAGATTGGTCTAAAGACGAGGTAATAGATGTCGTGCATTTTTTTGATTTGATTGATGCTGCTTATACAAAAGGAGTAGACAGATCAATACTTTTAGATCAATACCAAAAATATAAAAAAGTTGTACCATCACAGTCAGAAGAAAAACAGCACTTTAAAGATTATCAAGAACAATCAGGTCAATCAGCTTACCACACAATTAAAATGGCTAGGGAAAATAGCGATTTAAAAGTTATTAATTTAAAATAAATGCTGTGTTAACCTGCTAGGTTATTTCGGGCCGGCACTTAAATTTACTGAAGGCTCTGGGCCTTAAATAACCAATGCTCAGCAGTGTTTAATAAGTACATTAAAAATAGAAGTCACTCCCAACCTACAGGAGTAACTTCTATTTTTGCTTTATCCGATATCTGAAAGTACGTTCAGTGTCGTGTAAGCAGACACTGCTAAACTCCAAACTCCGTCAGAGCTTATTCTCGTAATGCCATTTTGTATAAAGGGGTTAAAGTATCAAATGTATCTTTTACACATTTGATAAATTCTTCCCCATTTCCAAGGAGGGAATCATTTGCATCAATTTGACGTCCGATTAAAAACTCGCCTTTTTTTACATCACGAAAACGAGTTAACGTTTTTTCCAGATCAATTGTCTCTAATGGCTCTGCATGTTTCTTCATATGATCTTCAGAGATAACAAAATCTTTCGGTATCGTTTCAGTTATTGATTCTATATCTTCTAGAAATCGGGTTGCAATTTCTGTTTTATTTGGTAATTCATAAATAAAAGCCAACCAGATGAATACATGATCATCGAATAATCCAATCTGAAAATGCGGATGTTGTTTATACCCTCGCTTATTATGACAATAGGCAGACCAAGTATCAACTGGGGGATTTACTTTCCGCCTGGCATGTCTTGCGATATGTAAATACATGTCATGGCCAACTTTTGAAGATAGATCATCTGTTATGTCCTCTGCAATTGCTTTGAATTTCGGTTGAATTCTTTCCTGAATTGCCGCCATGCGTTCTTCAAGGCCTTTAAATTCAAACGAAGTGAAATCCTCTTTACCAAATCCTTTAAAACTCATAATATACCCTCATTTCCATATAATTTGGTGTAGCTAGGAAGGAATAACCTTTTCCTTAGTTAGTTTTGATAGTAATAATGTATTCCCTCATTTATTTTGGTAATAATACAGTAGAAAAATGTTTTTCAATTTAATTCAGCTCAAATTTAGCAATAGATGGAACTTTAATAATCATATCAGTTCCTTACATCGTAGCCACTACAATGATTTTCATTAACCTCGGAGTGGCCGACCATCTTCAAGATTACTTTCTATTTTAGCAAATCTTTATATTAAAAAAAAGAAAGATGAACTATCCTTCTCAATTAAGTTTAAAATCGTGAGAATAGTGGAATACAAAATAATAATAATAAAATAGTTGCAAAATTTCGATAAATGACATATTTTATAAGTAACAGGAATTATTATTTTCGTTTTAGGGTGGTCTTGTATAACTAAACGAGAAACTAAGAAAAGGGGTGTACCATTATGGAGAAAGTCATTCAGACATTAAAACGAAGAGATGGGGAGAAAAGAATCCCAGTCTTGAAGCTGGAGATTGACTATGAACTCCTAACATTATACGATGCTATGCAACTAAAGGAACAAGACCAAATTGATGATAGCAAAGAAAAACTAGAGAAGTTAAGAAATGAGTGGCTTCTACTGGAAGCATAAATGATAATATAAGTGAACCTTATAAAGGTTCACTTTTTTTGCACTATTATATAGATATCTTCACGGGCCTGCATGATATGATGGAGGTAAATGAATTTGTAACTTCAATTTTGAGGAGATGTTAGCGGTGGGAATGGATCAGTTTGATCGTCTTGAAGTGAAAGAAAACGCTGAACGATGGGCTAGGGAAGCTAGAGAACTTATAGTAGCACAAATGAAAGAAACATTTTCTATTACGACGAAAGCACATCAGCATGACCTGGTAACAGATGTTGATAAGAATGTAGAAAAGTTTTTTTTAGATAAAATCAGTCATACATATTCAGATCATCGCTTGATGGGAGAAGAAGGATCTTTTGAAGAAATAAAAAATTTGGATGGTGTTGTATGGATTTTAGATCCCATTGATGGGACAATTAATTTCGTGCAACAAAAGAGTAATTTTGCGATATCTATCGGAATTTTTCAAGATGGAGTCCCAATCATAGGTCTTGTGTATGATGTGATGCGAGATGAGATGTTCCTTTCACTAAAAGGAGAAGGTGCAACTTTAAACGGCATTAAAATAGAGCCTATTCCAAAGGTCTCATTGAATGAATCGTTGTTAAGTTTTAATGCAGGTTGGATGTTGAAGGATAGAAAGTTAGAGTGGCTATTAGAAGAATCAAGAGGAATTCGTTCATATGGCGTTGCATCTCTTGAAATGGCATATGTTGCATGTGGAAGATTAGAAGCTTATATTAGTTTTAATCTTGCGCCATGGGATATGGCTGGAGGTTATGCTCTATTACAGGAAGTAGGAGGGATAGTAACCAATTACAATGGGGACCCGCTAACTTTCCTAGAAAAAGACACTATGATAGCTGCTAATCCGTGGGTTTATAAGGAAATAACAGAGGTGCTTAACAGGAAATAAAAAAGGACAGGCGTTAAGCCTGTCCTTTGTCATTTAAATTCGAACGTAGCATTTTTTTACGGCTAAATCCAGCCCCAACTGCTCCTAGGCTTAAAATAAGAAATCCGAGAAACATTAGCATACTCGTCTGTGCGAATGAAATTCCAATTCCCATGATTCCAATTGTTCCTAATACAGCAAAGATAAATAATGGAAGATCAAATGATTTCATTGTTCATCAACCCCTTCTTATATTAGTGTAGCGGAAAACCTGCTTAAAAAAAAGGGCGAAATATAGATAATGCAGAAACTGTCTAATTTCACATTGAGCTCGAAATATAGGCGATTTTTTTTAACGTTAGAATCCATGTCTTTTCGTGGTATAATAAAGTGTCAGCAATGAATTTAAAGAATATATTGGAGTGACTATTATGTACTTAGCAACAACCGCCAAAACTGTTTCACCTAATTTAGCACCAATTGCAGAGTGGCTGGGAGCATCTGATCCTGAGAATGCTGTTATGGCATATTTTGTGATGTATTTAATAATAAATGCACTCAGTATTGTCGTGTTTAATCTGGGTTTTGCCCGTAAATTACCAATTCTCAAAACAGTTGTTGTTTATGTAGTTATGTTTTTAGGAAATTTTATTATTACTATTCTTTCATTTTCATTACCAATTATAGAGTCCTTGCTTATAGCCGCAGTTATTTTAGGTGTATATAAAATACAACTGCGCCGTCACAAAAAAGAAGAAGCAATGGCAGAAAATGAATCATAAATAATAAAACATTTGAGAAATTAACTAATTACCTCATTTACTTAAAAACTTCAAACGCAAAAGAAAAGCGACCCAGACACCTTTTGTCTGGATCGCTTTTCTTTTGTTAAATGTATTCATCTTTTTCTTCTTGAGGTTTATTGTTTTTAAAATTACCTGTATTTTTCCTGTCAACGGTCCGGTCTTCAATACGACTATAGCACGTTTGGCACATATACGTATGGATAGGTCTGTTCCGCAGTTTTTTAGCTTGGGGGGAATCATTGTTAATTGATTCAACAATATCGCATATTACGCACTTTACTCTCATTTTGCACCTCACACTTAAGAAGATTATTTATTTAATGATATAAGTATAACATGTCTAGCATAAAATATTGTAGGTAAGCTTTAGCCTGTTTATTAATTCCTGAATTCTTAAAATATATCTATTTTAGTAAGATTGCTTTTAAGTTCCGGAAAATATAGGTATAGTTACGGTAGAGGAAAGTATAGAAGGAGGCGTGGATGATTATGGCTAATCAAGTTGAAACAGTTTTAACGGAAGAACTTCTTCCTTTTTTACGAGAAGAAAATTATGTAACAGTTGCCACTGTAGATCATGAAAGCGGTGGACCAAATGTGAATGCTATCTCGTGGGTGTATGCTCAGGATAATTCGCACATTCGATTTGCCGTAGATAATCGCTCTAAAATGCTAGTCAATTTACAGAAACAGCCAAGAATTACGATTACGATGTTAGGTGCGGGATCTACCTATGCAATATCCGGTAATGCAAAGGTTATTACGGAGAAGATAGACAATATTCCGTTAAAATTAGCATTAGTTGAAATTAAAATAAGAGAAGTTAGAGATGTAATGTTTTACGGCTCAAAAATTACAACAGAACCTAAGTATGAAAAAACATATGATGAAGAAGCTGCTCAAAAATTAGATAGTCAAGTGATGAGCGCACTAAAAAATTAATATAAAACGATGTCTCATTCTTGAAATGGGGACATCGTTTTTGTTTCTATTTTAAAGCTATATTTCAAACACAACGTGTGGAGTAAACAGTATTCTAAAAAGGCGCACGAATATACTGTTTTGAATAGAATATAGTCATTGCAAAGTTCCACCATGAATATAGATTTAATGGGAGGGAATCGTTTGACTAACCTTTACATTCTTGATACGAACGTGTTGCTGCAAGACCCATTGGCTATTTACTCATTTGAAGAAAACAATGTAATTATTCCAGCTGTCGTGCTGGAAGAAGTAGATTCTAAAAAAAGATACATGGATGAAATAGGACGAAATGCAAGGGAAGTAGCCCGACTCTTAGATGATTTGCGCGAACAAGGAAAGTTACATGAAGGAGTTAAGTTAATAAACGGAGGAAAATTAATTGTTGAATTAAACCATCGTTCGTTCGATCAAATGAAGAGTCACTTCTTTGAACCGACAAATGATAATCGAATTCTTGCTGTTGCATTGAATTTAAGTGAAGAAATTAAGGGAGACGGGAACTACAGGGAAGTTGTTTTGGTTAGTAAAGATGCGCTTCTTAGAGTGAAAGCTGACGCATTGGGGATAAGATCTGAGGATTTCCTTTCAGATCGTGTCGTCCAATTCGACAGAATGTACAAGGGATATGAAGAGAGATGGTTAGCCCCAGAAAAGATGACTAAATTATATAAGGAAAAAGAATTAACTTTCGAAGAAGCGGAAATTGAAAAAGCTTATCCGCACCACTTTTTTATCTTTAAGGATTCCTCAAACGGAACTAGGTCAGCATTGGCTATGAGTGATACGAATTCAAAGAAGATAAAGCTTTTTTTAGGTAATAAAGAAGTGACATGGGGAATTAAACCAAGAAACGTTCAACAAAAGATGGCATTAGAGTTATTAACTAGAGAAGATATTCCTTTAGTAACTTTAGTCGGTAAAGCTGGTACAGGAAAAACATTACTTTCCTTAGCTGCGGGTTTACAGCAAACAGAAGATCTGCAAATTTACAAAAAATTACTGGTAGCGAGACCTGTTATTCCTGTAGGAAAAGATATTGGATACTTGCCTGGGGAAAAAGATGAAAAACTTCGACCTTGGATGCAACCGATTTATGATAATTTAGAATTTCTCTTTAACACAAAAAAACCAGGGGAACTGGATCATATCTTAGCAGGAATGGGTTCCTTACAGGTTGAGGCATTAACGTATATAAGGGGAAGAAGTATTCCTGATCAATTTATTATTATCGATGAGGCACAAAATTTAACCAAACATGAAGTGAAAACCATATTAACAAGAGTCGGTGAAGGAAGTAAAATAGTTTTGATGGGAGACCCAAAACAAATTGATCACCCCTATTTAGATGAGTATACAAATGGATTGACGTATGTGGCCGAACGGTTAAAACATTTGCCAGAATCGGCTCATATAAAACTAGAAAAAGGGGAAAGATCCGGACTCGCTCAATTAGCAGCTGATTTGCTTTAGTATAGAAGATAAAAAGGTGCAGGCAATGAGAATAATCTCTTTGCTTGCACCCTTTTTTAACTAGATAATAGATGGTTATTGAACATTTACTATCTATTTAATAGTAATACCGTCAATATATGTGATTGGATCCTTTTGATTTGATCCATCACCATAATAAAAATGTAAAGGTCCTGTTTCTCTTAATGGTTTTCCTTTGTTCGAAAAGGCTACTATTGCATTTTTAGCTTCCTCAAGAGAACATTGAAATACTTCTCTTGTTTCTCCTCGTGAAAACTCAACGATACTAGCTTCAGTTGTTGGAGCGGCGTTCGAAATAAATGGAGCTAAAGAAATTCCTAACGATTTTTCAGTTAAATCTTTTTTATCAATCGTTATTTTGTTTCCATTCGTTTGGGGTGGTCGGGCACCTTTGCGTTGCTCCGACCAAGCTTTTCCAAGTTGTTCTAAAGATGCATCATAGTCAGCAGGTCGCTCTTCTGAAAAGTATGTATCTAAATTTAGTTTTCGATCGTCAAAAATCCAGACGCCGGGGTCAAGGATTATTGAATGTTTAACAAGTCCTTTTATGGAGACAATCATAGATGACAACACCTTCCTTTTCATTCTATTATAAAGGTGTAAAAAGGGTTTGTCACGGATCATATAGTAGGTCAGGAACAGGGGGCAACAAGAATGAATCCATGTCAGGACAATAAAGCTTTAAAATTAATGGTACAAGAAGCGCTACCGCACGGAAAGAACGGGAAGGTAGCTGATTATATACCGGCATTGAGTTTTGCAAATCCCACGACACTTTCATTGGCAATTTTTGACTCAGAAGGTACTTGTGCTGCAGCAGGGGATATTTCTGAGAAATTCACCTTACAAAGTATTTCTAAGGTTATCGCTCTTGCATTAGCACTTATGGACAGGGGAGAAGAAGGCGTGTTTTCTAGGGTGGGAATGGAGCCAACCGGCGACCCTTTTAATTCTATTATAAAATTAGAAACCCACTCCCCATCAAAACCTTTGAACCCAATGATTAATGCGGGAGCACTTGCCGTTACATCGTTGATAAACGGGAATACAATAGATGAAAAATTAGGAAGACTATTAGCTTTCGTACATGAATTAAGCGGAAATACTTCCATAAGTTATAATAGTGAGGTCTCTGAATCGGAGTTTAAAACTGCTGACTTAAACCGTTCACTGGCTTATTTTTTAAAACAACACCATGTCTTAACGGGTAACGTAGAACATGTATTAGAATTATACACGAAACAATGTGCGATAGAAGTTGATTGTCAAGACTTAGCCAGAATTGCTTTTGTAATAGCAAACGAAGGAAAGCATGTGGAATCTGCCCGCCAGATCATACCTTTACATATAGCCAGAATATTAAAGACTTTTATGGTGACTTGCGGTATGTATAATGCCTCAGGGGAATTCGCGATACGAGTTGGGGTACCGGCAAAGAGCGGTGTATCAGGTGGGATAATGGCATGTATTCCACACGGAGTTGGAATCGGTATATATGGTCCAGCTCTGGACGACAAAGGGAATAGTATAGCAGGGATGAAATTATTAGAATCATTGGCTCAACGCTATCAATTAAGCATATTTTAGTTTGTAAAGAAAGATGTGACTATTGCATTTTCAAGAAATAACCGATAATATAGAAAGAAGAATAGTTTAGGCACATCTTAGTAGGTAGACTTATTATTCAGGTTTGGAATTTTTATAGATGACAGGAGGGATTCGCATGTCAATTGAAACCCTAACCGGACAAAGTGAAAAAGCTTATGCCCTTCTAAAAGAAGATGCGGAAAAGATTTTAAAACTCATTGAAGTGCAAATGACAAATTTAACAATGCCTCAGTGTCCTCTTTACGAAGAGGTTTTAGATACACAAATGTTCGGTTTATCAAGAGAAATTGACTTTGCAATAAGATTGAACCTCGTTTCTCAAGAGGATGGGAAGAAATTATTAGGCCAGTTGGAAAAAGAGTTGTCATCTCTTCATGAGGCATGTATTAATAATTGAATTCCGCAAAGCTAAGTGTGAGAGTGTACACTTAGTTTTATAAAAATAGGGGAAAAACATTAAAGTATTTCACTTAATCTAGTGGGGTATATGGATAAATAAAAAGAGGATAGACAATTTGTCTATCCTCTTTTTATGGCTGTTTTTGAACGGTATGCTAATAAAGCTGTATAACTAACTGCTCCAAATAGAAGACTAACCATAAATGCATGAAATATTGTCGCATTGATCGTAAATCCGGTAAAAATTACCACAGCACCACTAATTACTTGGAATGTAACAAACACTAAACTGATAGCTGAACTGATCACGAGAATTCTTTCGTGTCTGTATTTTCTCAACACTTGCACGAAAAGTATTAAAATAGCGAGGAATAAAAGGCCAGCTGCTATTCGGTGACCAAACTGTATTGCTACTCTTCCATCCAAACTGGAGCTAGGTATGATCTGTCCATTACATAAAGGCCAGCCGGAACATGCGGAACCGGATTCAGAATGCTTTACGTAAGCTCCAGTGTAGACAACGATATAAATATAAACTAATACAAAGTAGATATATTGCTTCATTTTCCTTGATAAAGAGGGGATGTTAATGGAGTCGAACTTCCCATCCTCAAAAGCTAAAATCGTGAGAAGTAATACGCTTGTAAAAGAAACGAGAGAAAAACCAAAGTGAAGTGCCATGACCGCATTTGATTGACCCCATACGACCGCTGCTGCGCCTAACAAACCTTGGAATACAATAAATAATACAGCTAGTAGAGCAAAGAATTTCGTTTCTTTCATATGACCAATTGAGCGCCAGCTCCATATTGCATGGATAATAACCATGAAACCGAGTAATCCAGAAACCAGACGGTGCGTATATTCAATCAACGTTTGTATGGTAGGGTTCTCTGGTATTAGTTGACCATAGCAGAGTGGCCATTCAGCTCCGCATGCTTCTCCGGAACCTGTTTGGGTAACTAATGCTCCTTGTATTAAAACTACGATCATTCCAATCGTGGTGATAACACCGTAAGTTTTTAAAAACCGATGCATATGTTCACCATCTTTCATTGTTAGTCATTACTTTCTATTCCAATTACGATGAAAAAGTTATTTCAATAAATTTTTAAATTTGTGATTGTTGATAAAAGACAACTCGTTCTTCATTTTAAGAAGTCTTCATGAAAAAGTCAATGAAACATGTTTGGCAGATTTTTCGAACTTTAAATTGGTTTACTGTCAATTGATTATTGTTCGAATATATACTATTATCATAGAGTGAAGATGAGTTTATACGACAAATTTGTCACAAATTTGTCACAAGTAAATCAATCTTTAAAAAATGTGATGAAAATCATGGAGTCTTCCTTTATAATGTGTAAGGAATGGTTCAAAATGATTTTGATCAATCATGGGTTAATTCTAAGTTTTCAGAGAATAATAATTTGTTTACATACATTATCGGGAACAAATTATTAGTTTTCAAATGGAAACATGGTTTGGTTGGGAATGATGAAGATTTAGGGGGGGGTGAACAAATTGAATAAAACAGGTACAATATCTTCAACAGCAAATACTTTGAGCCAAACTGACTTGGAAGCTAGCAGCCCAGCAACCTGGCGTGAATATTTAGCTATTTCAAAGACAGGTATTGTGATGTCAAACTTAATCACCACATTTGCTGGTCTATATTTAGCTGCTTATTATACAGGCACAACCTTAGGGAGTGATCCGCTCACAGCGTTTCTAGCTCTGCTTGGTTCTGCATTGGTAATGGCAGGGGGGTGTGCGTTAAATAATTATATTGACCGTGATATAGATCATATAATGGAACGAACGAAGGAGCGGCCTACCGTAACTGGAAAACTAACCGGTAAGCAAACACTGACCTATGGATTAAGTATATCCATTGCGGGGACAGCTTTTCTTGCAATGACCACCTTAATGGCTGCCGTCATTGGAGTATTGGGATTAATTATTTATGTTGTTTTATATTCGATGTGGACAAAAAGAACAACCACTCTCAACACGATTGTAGGTAGCTTCGCTGGTGCTGTCCCTCCTCTAATTGGTTGGGCCGCAATTGACGCTGGTTTGCATCCGTATGCATGGTCATTATTTTTAATCATGTTTATTTGGCAGCCACCTCACTTCTTAGCGCTGGCGATGAAACGGTCTGATGAATATAAAGCTGCTGGTATTCCTATGCTTCCAGTTGTAGCAGGGTTTGCTATTACAAAACGGCAAATTATCTGGTATGTAGCGGCACTAATTCCAGTTTCACTTCTGGTAGCGGATTTTGGTACAGTTTATACTACAGTAGCAGTTTTGCTTGGTGGAGGTTGGTTAGGTCTTGGACTGATTGGTTTAAAAACGAAAGATGACTTAAAATGGGCGAAACATATGTTTATATATTCTCTTAATTACTTAACAATAATGTTTGTATTAATGGTTATTGTTCATATGTTTTAGAATACACCATAAGAAAGAGGGGGTTGTGACGAGATGAAGTTTATATGGCGACTAATTCCGGTATCTTTCATCTTGCTGATAACTGGTTGTGGAGTGGAGAACTTATCTGCATTAGATCCTAAAGGACCTGTTGCAGAAATGCAATATTCTTTAATCCAGCTCAGCTTGTATATTATGATTGCAGTTTTGGTTGTTGTCTTTGCAATTTACATTTTTGTGCTTTTTAAATTCCGTGATAAGCCGGGAGATACTCATATTCCTAAACAAGTACACGGAAATCGTACATTAGAAATTATATGGACAACAATACCGATTATTTTATTATTAATGTTAGCAGTTCCAAACGTTATGGATACGTTTACTCTTGCGGATGTAGGAGTGGGGGAAGAAGCAGAAGAGTCAGGTGAAGCTGATGCAGAAGATGCTGAACGAGATCATGTAAGGATAGAAGTCACCGCAAATCAATTTTGGTGGGAATTTAATTATCCTGATTACGATGCAACTGCTGGTCAAGAAATGTATATTCCAACAGATACACGTATTATCGTTGAACTTCAGTCAAGTGATGTGATTCACTCATTTTGGGTTCCAGCTCTAGCTGGGAAACAAGATAACATACCTGGTGTTCAAAATGATATGTGGTTTGAAGCACCAGAAGAAGGTGTTTATCAGGGGAAATGTACAGAACTTTGTGGTCCTTCTCACTGGTTAATGGATTTCAGAGTTATTGCTGTAGACCCTGAGACTTTTGATACTTGGGCTACTAATATGTCAGAACCGGCTGAAGAGCTTTTGGAACCTGAAAGTGAAGTTGCTGTTGATGGCAGAGCAGTATTTGAAGAAAGCTGTATTACCTGTCACGCTGTTGGCCAAGATGGTGGTAATATTGGACCGAATTTAACCAACTACTCAGAGCGTGAAGTTCTTGCTGGTTTTCTAGACCCTACGGATGAAAATCTCGAAGCATGGATTAGAAATCCTCAGGAATATAAACCAGGGAACGAAATGCCTAGTTTTGACAGTCTTACAGACGATGAGGTTACAGCACTTATTGAATACATGAATACTTTAAAAGTACTTGAGAATTAAACAGGTTTGTAAAGGGGGTAAACAACGTGTCTTATGAGAAGGCTCAGTCTAAAAATGTGATTTGGGACTGGCTGACGACGGTAGATCATAAAAAGATTGGAATTTTATATCTTGCCGCAGGTGCATTTTTCTTTGCCGTAGGTGGCTTAGAGGCAATTTTAATGCGCATTCAGCTAATGTTTCCTGAATCTTCGTTTATACAGGCTCAAACATTTAACGAATTATTAACGATGCATGGAACAACCATGGTTTTCTTAGCAGCGATGCCTTTATTGTTCGGATTTATGAATTACATGATTCCTTTGCAAATTGGCGCGAGAGATGTAGCTTTTCCTTTTTTAAACGCTTTAGGTTTTTGGCTGTTTTTATTTGGGGGAATCTTACTTAATGTTAGCTGGTTTGCAGGAGGCGCACCTGACGCAGGGTGGACTGCGTATGCGCCATTATCAAGTGAATCACCAGGCCACGGTCTGGATTTTTATGTCCTAGGTCTGCAAGTTAGTGGTATTGGAACCTTAATTGGTGGTATTAATTTTCTGGTAACAGTTATTAATATGAGAGCACCAGGTATGAGTATGATGAGAATGCCTCTATTTACATGGAGTTCATTTGTAGCATCTATGCTTATCCTATTCGCATTCCCTGCGTTGACAATTGGATTATTGTTGTTAATGTTAGAGCGTTTATTTGGTGCTACATACTTCGGAGTAGATTTGGGTGGTAATGTCATTATATGGCAGCATTTATTCTGGATATTTGGTCACCCTGAGGTATATATATTAATTTTGCCTGCTTTCGGAATTTTCTCCGAAGTATTGCCTACGTTTGCAAAAAAGAGATTGTTCGGTTACTCAGCAATGGTATTTGCAACATTAATCATTGGATTTTTAGGATTCATGGTTTGGGCTCACCATATGTTTACAGTAGGTATAGGTCCAGTTGCTAATGCGATTTTCGCGGTAGCGACAATGGCGATAGCTGTTCCAACCGGGATCAAAATATTTAACTGGCTTCTGACGCTATGGGGCGGAAGAATTCAGTTTACAACTGCAAATTTATTTGCTTTAGGTTTTATTCCAACATTTGTCATGGGTGGGGTAACAGGAGTAATGCTAGCAGCAAGTGCAGCAGACTATCAGTTCCATGATACTTACTTCGTTGTTGCTCACTTTCACTATGTAATTATCGGTGGAACTGTATTTGGATTATTTGCGGGTGTATTTTATTGGTGGCCGAAAATATTCGGTTACAGATTAAATGAAACTTTAGGAAAAGTCTTTTTCTGGTTATTCTTAACAGGTTTCCACCTTACGTTCTTTGTCCAACATTTCCTTGGATTAATGGGAATGCAGCGTCGAGTTGCTTCTTATCTTCCTGGGCAAGGGTTAGATCAATTGAACTTTATTAGTACAATCGGAGCTTTTTTGATGGGTGTTGCTTTTATTATTCTCCTAGTAACAATCTTTACTTCAATGAAGAACACTACAAATGTTTCCGATCCTTGGGATGGACGGACTTTGGAGTGGACAACTACAACACCGGTTCCAGAGTATAACTTTGCTCAAACACCACTTGTACGGGAATTAGACGCATTTTGGTATGAGAAATATGAAGGTGACGGTAAAATGAAAGCAGCTGAGCCGATTGGAGATATTCACATGCCAAACGGAAGTATTTTACCATTGATCATCGCATTTGGTTTATTTGTAGCAAGTTTTGGTTTAATTTATGCCGTATATCCTCTTGCAATTGTTGGTCTGATTATTTCGTTTATCGGTATGTTCCTAAGATCAGTTAAAGAGGACCATGGGTATCATATTCCGGCAGAGGCAGTTAAACGAGATAAGGATGGTGGGAAATAATGGCTGATAATCATACGATTGAACCACAAGTCCTTCCTCCTAATCCCGAAAAAGCAACGTTGGAAGGTAGAAATAAATATTTAGGGTTTTGGTTCTTCTTAGGTGGAGAAACAGTTTTATTTGGAAGTTTATTTGGTACTTACTTGGGACTCCGAGGTGGAACTGCTGATGGTCCTGGACCAAGCGATCTTTTCCATGTGGATCTAGTATTTATCATGACAATGCTTTTATTAACAAGTAGTTTGACAAGTGTTTTTGCGATTATTAATATGAAACGTGGAAATTACAAAGGACTTCTATTATGGATGACTGCTACTGTAGTATTAGGGCTTGCTTTCCTCGGATTTGAGATATATGAATTTTATGAGTACAATCATCAAGGGTTAGGGTTCGGTGTCAGTGCTTTCGCATCGGCTTTCTATACTCTTGTTGGAACGCACGGTGCCCACGTTACCTTTGGTGTCAGTTGGATTACTGTTCTACTCATTCGTTATCGAAAATCAGGTTTAACATTAACAAATGCACCTAAGTTTTATACTGCTGTTTTATATTGGCACTTTATTGATGTTGTTTGGGTGTTTATTTTCACAGTCGTCTATTTACTCGGAATAGGAGGTTGATCTGATGGACCCGCATGCTGATCCAAGTGCTCCTTTACAAGGGGAGCCTTCAAATCAAACAAAACGAAAATTAAAGAGAGAAATGCGCACTCAGTTAGTGTCGTTCGTACTCATGATTTTCATTACATCAATGGCGTTCTTTTCCATTGCCAGCGATGTAATACCTAACGGATTTGCTATTCCATTTATTCTTATACTAGCTGGTCTCCAGGTAGTTCTCCAATTGTACTTTTTCATGCATATGAATGAAAAAGGTACTGGTTGGGTAAACGCAATGATATGGTCTGGTTTGTTTGTAGCAGCATTAACAGTTGCTTCTTTAATGCTTCTGATTGGTGTTGTTAAGTACTAAACCAACAAAGGTATGGAAGTACCTCCTTATGATTTAAGGGGGTACTTTTTTTCATTGATAGATAAAGAAGGTGGCAGCTCTCTTTACGTCACAATTATCAAGGGCCTTCCGCATAGACCACAATTAGGATGGCATAATATTTTCAAAACATCATTTAACTATTCAAAATCTTGAATGGTTAAATGTGATTATATAAACCACTTCTGTAGAGTTAATTTTATAAAACATGATAGAATTAGCTTGTTAGAGATTGAATCTGGAGGCGAGAAAAGGTGGCGACATTTTTACCATTTATAAGTACACTATTTATTGGATTGAGTGCTGTTTTTGTAGCTGTAGGTTGGTACTTTGTTGCAAAGAGAAAAATTGAGGTTCATAAAAAAGTTATGTTTTGGGCTGCTGTACTAGCAACAATATTTTTTGCAACATACTTATCTAAAACTTTGTTTATTGGGAGCACTGCTTTTGGGGGACCTGAAAGTATAAAATTATACTATACTATATTCCTTCTTTTCCATATATCAATGGCAACCATTGCGGCAGTTCTTGGAATTATTCAGTTAGTTACTGGTTATAAAAATAAATTAGTTTCTCATAGAAGGTTAGGTCCAATTACATCGGTAATATGGTTTATTTCTGCAGTAACTGGGATAGCCGTTTACTGTTTACTCTATGTTGTTTATGAACCTGGTCCAACAACAAATTTATTTCGAGCGATTATAAGCGGATAACATTGATATTTTAAATACTCTGCCCCGTATACTCATCGCAGTTATGCAGGGATACTCCTAATATGGACATTTCAAAAGTTCCTTTTTAAAGTAGTGCATTCTGCAATAGTTAGTAAAAAGAATAATTTGTAATATGAAAAGACCTAGCTTATTAAAAAGCTAGGTCTTTTATTCGAAAGTAGAAAGTGTAATTCAGACGATGTTTTCTTAAGGGAATGTGATATTTTTAGAGTTTGTTGTTTCCCATGTAACAGCGGTGATCAATCCGCTCGAGGAGGCTGCTTTTCGCGGGGAACGACTGTCAGCCTCCTCGTGAAGTAAGGCTCGTCCCTGCGGAGTCTTCAGTCGTTGCTAATCAAGCAGGAGTCGCAGCCTTCACTAAATCGAGTTTTTTAAAATCCAGTGTTAATTAGGCAACTGCTTCAAATTTAAATAAGAGACTTTTTGCGTTTTTCATATTCATACTTTAAAATTCATTTTAATAATTCCGGCTTCTTTGGCACTTGTGAAGAAAATGACGGCAAGTGGCCCTAGTATAAAACCAACAGCACCAAATAACATTAACCCTATGTACAAGGAGATAAGCGTTGCAAGTGGCGATAAACCTATGTGGTGGCCCATTACTTTAGGTTCTACCGTTCTTCTAATAGTTAGCAGTACAGCCGCTAGGATCAATAATTGAACTGCAACTGCGGTATTCCCTGCAATAAGATAATATCCTGCCCATGGCGCCAGAACTGCTATAGATCCGATAAGTGGAACGAAATCAACCGCCCAAATGAAGATAGACATTACTAATGCGACTTCTGGTGCAATAAAGAGTAATCCTATAAGGGTCACTATAAAAATAATAATACTGACAAGAAATTGTGCTTTAAAGAATCCAAATACAACATAGGATAACCTTGATGACATAAAACGTACTTTTTCTGCAGTATTTTCAGACATATAGCCGAATACTTTTGTTTTTAATCTTGGAAGATCTAGTAAAAATAAATATAAAGAGATCAAATAAACAAGAAATGAAACAAGATAAGATGGTATTTTCACTAAAATATTCGTTGCATGTCCGATGATATTCACATCTTGTAAAGTATTCCGCAAATGAAGTAACTGTGTCGTGACTGCTGCATCAATGTCATTAACAATGTCAGGAGAGTATTGGTCGAATTGTACCCTTAAATTTTCAAGAACAGACATCCATACAATGTTTATTTCGTTGATCATCATAGGTAGATTCTCTACGAATTGGTTTAACTGTGTAAGTGCTCTCGTAAATGTAAAGTAACCAATTACCACAATAATCATTAAGAAGGCTATAAATATAATAAAGACTGAAATACTCCTTGATAACTTTGCTTTATTTATCAGTAATTTTACTGGTGGAGAAAGAAATAAAGCAGTTACTAATGCAAGTATGATAGGTAGTGAAACAGGCAACACGAAATATGTAAACAGGGCAACGACAATGATGCCAATTATTAAATAAATATATTTTTTCTTTGATTGTGGTGTCAAAGTAATGCCCCTTTCTTGATAATGCTAAATGTATATATAAATAAACACCTATCTATTATTATATAAGAAAAACAATGAAATAAGTAAGATAGAGTAGAAAAAAATTAATCTTATTCAATAAATATAGTTATATCGTATCATAGAGTCATGGCTGACTCACTTAAAAGGCTTGTGGAAATCCTCAAAATTATGTTTATATTGAGAAGATAAGACGTCTCAATTTGAAAAAAGCCTTCGATACATGTGTGTGAGACCTATGAAAAAAGGTCTCACTAATCTGAATCGAAAGCAATTTGAATAAACGAATGTAGTTATATGTAGTTTACAATCTAAAGTGCTTCTGCTTTTAATTTGGCCAAGACAACTTCGATTTTTTTATTACATTTGTCTACAACTTTTTTAGGGAACTTTTCATCATACTCTACGCCGTGAGGATAATAGTGTTTCCCTACATAAGGTACCATAATTTCCACTAAACTATGAGGTAAAGGGATTTCTCCTTGCGTAACGTGTGCAGGAATTCGAAAATAATAAACGTCGTCGTGAACTTGGTCAATTATTTTGTAATCGAATGTAATTCGTTCATAATCGTATTGATTGTGAAAACCTGCAGCCTCCATAGCTTCTTCTATTACTTGATATTCAACTGTTAAACCATCTAGTCCAGTGTCATGAAATTTCATCTGTTGTAGCCTCCTTAGTATCAGTAAAACATCACTCTTCCTTAATAATATTATGAAATCGATTCTGTTGCAACGATGTCATCATTAAAAATAAAAATAAATCTTTAATTTATGGACAACCTAGGTGTGTGAATCTTGAAAGGAGGAAATTTAATGACTACATTGAAGGATATTATGACAGAAGAGGTTGATGCTTGCTCCCCAGCCGACAACATTTATGACGTAGCAGTTAAAATGAAAAATGACCATGTTGGTGCTATTCCAATTTGTGTTGATGGTAAACTGATGGGGATGATCACTGACCGAGACATTGTGATAAGAGGGATAGCTGAGAAATTACCTAACACTTCTCAAGCTCAAGAAGTAATGAGTGATGATATTTTTACTGCTCAGAGTTCCATGGATGTAACAGAGGCTGCAAAGTTAATGGCTGAGCATCAAATTAGACGCCTGCCTATTGTTGACGGTGATAAGTTAATCGGAATTGTCTCTTTAGGAGATTTAGCAGTACATCAATCTACAGAACACGAAGCGGCCATAGCCTTATCAGAAATATCTGAACTACCGCAGTACCATCATTAAAGTTATCAAAAGTAAAAGGTTTCTCTTGTTATTAAAAGAGAAACCTTTTTGTTTTGCCTTTTTTATGTAGGATGTCTAGAGGAGTCTGAAGTGTTGGTCGCGGAAACCATCTGCCTGCAGTGAATTTCAATACCATCCTGTTCAATAGATGATATAATTATTTATATTTCCTTGAGTTACTCATAAAATAATTTGTTTATATAATTAGGGAAGGAGAATTTTTTTGAAAGCAATTCTGGCATTTTTACTTACAATAGCTCTTTTATATTTTCTAGGTTCTGAGTGGTTAGAAAGCATTGAACCAGAAAATTTTAAAGATAATAATCAAGAGATTGAATTAGAAAGTGATAGTAACTCAGAGAATAATCAGGAAGTTCAATTACAAAATGAGACCAATCACGAATCGGAAAACGAAACAGCTGACAATCTTGAAGACTTCTTTTTACACGAGTGGATAGGTCAAGATGCAGAGAATGTTTATAACATACTTGGCGATCCAGACAGAATTGATGAAACTCCATTTGGATATAAGTGGCTTGTATATACTTCAAGTGGGCCATTTAAAATGATTGGAGTACACGATAACAAGGTTGTGACTACTTATACGAACAGTGAGGATGTAATACTTGATGGAATTGCAATAGGGGGAAATTATGAAACGATTAGTTCCGTTTATTCTTTTGAAAAAAGTCAAACAGTATTAAACAGCGGGCTAAAGACAGTTACTTTTGAATTGACCGAGCAAGAACTTTTAGGGCGCCCACTTGTAAAAATCAAAGATGGTATATGGGCACAACTCTACTTCGACACGTTTAACGAGGATTTATCTTCTGTTCGTTATATCAATGAAGAATCGCTAATCAAGCACCGTGCCTATTCGATGACTTATAGTGGAGAAATCGCTGAGGCTGTTGATTGGGAAAAGGTTAATCAGGAGGAATGGGTAAGTGGACAAGAATTACAAATTCTCGAACTTACCAATGGTATACGAGAGAAACACGGATTATCGACGCTGGAAGGTCATGAACAAACTTCAGAGGTGGCGTATTTGCATAGTAAAGATATGCATGATGAAAAGTACTTCTCCCACACCTCGCCTTCTCAAGGAGAATTAAGTGACAGGTTGGAAGAGGGGGACATCAATTACCAATTGGCTGGAGAAAACATTGCTGCCCATTATGTAGATGGAATTGAAGCAGTAGAGGGCTGGTTGAATAGTGAAGGTCATCGAGTCAATCTGTTAAAAGATGACTTTACCCACCTTGGAGTGGGGGTGTATCGCGACTACTATACACAAAATTTCCTTACACCCAGGTAAAAATGGGCGCACGCCTCCTTCACAAAATAATTATGATGTAGTATAGCTATCTTGTGAAGGAGAGGTGAGTATCATGAGTAAATCTTTACACCCTGAAATTAAACAGTTCAAAAGTTTTGTTCGAAACAATCCTCACGTGTTAAGGGATGTTAAGAATGAATCAAAGACTTTGCAAGATTTATTTGAAGAGTGGAAATTGTTTGGTGAAGAAGATGATATATGGGATTCCTATTTAGAGACGTCGGAAAACGAAGACTCAAACGAAAAAGAAGCGGAAAAGGATAAAAGTGACAGTACGAAAGATATCGATGTTTTAAATATGCTTAAAAAAATGAATTTGAATGACTTACAGCACCATTTAGGACAATTTACAACTGTTATTGGTTCCGTCCAGGAGTTAATTGGTCAATTCAAACAGCAACAACCTAGTCAAACACAAACTCCGCCGCCACCTGAAAGACCGTCTTCATTTTTTGGTTTTCGTGAAGACTAATTTAACGTCATTTTAGAGGAGGTTGGTCATGAGAAGGAATGTGTATGAAAGAATTAAGGCTAATCCAGAAACACATTACTATTTAAGAGCTCATCCAAATTGGTATCGAAATCTAGGTAGAGATCCCGATGCATATAATAAAATGATCTCCGAATCTAACAGTTACTATGGTAAGACTTTTCCACAAAGAATAGATAAACTGCAAAGCAACATGAATTTAGTCATGATGATGTTAGATATGATGAGGCAAGGAAATGAGAATGTTTAAGCTGTGTGATTGAGTTTTCTAAGTACTATTTATCGTTCTATTAAATATGAATAATCTCGAATAAAACATGGACTTGTTTCATCGCGCCGCCTATTCATGTTATAATAAATAGGCGGAGGTGTTTAAAATGGTGACAACAATGACAGATATCAATATACTCCAAGAGTCTCATCAATTTAGTGAAATAATCTTAGAGTCCGACACATTTAATGACTATGTTGATTTAAAGCAACAAGTGCAATCAAATAAAGAAGCACAAACGATGCTTCGACACTTTCGCAGCTTGAAAGAGAGCTATGACGAGGTGCAGCGATTCGGGAAATATCACCCGGATTTTAAAAAAATCACCAAAGAGGTGCGAGAGTATAAACGCGAACTCGATACACACCCTTTGATTGCTGAATATAAAAATGCTGAGAAAGAGTTAGAGAATCTTTTGAATGAAGTGAGTCAAATTATTGCTCTAGCGGTCTCTCCGCAAATCAAAGTACCAACAGGGAATCCGTTCTTTGATCAAGCAAGCAGCTGTAGCGGTGGCTGCGGTTCCGGTGGAAGTTGCGGATGCGGTTAAAAGAAGAGAGACTATTTTAAGACGTATTTTTTGCGTTTAGGATATTATAAACGTTTGGTTCTGCGACTAAAACAATGTTAAAAAGGTTAAATCCTGCCTTTTGAACGCCATTTAGAGGATAAGAATGTATAAGTTGACAGGTATCTTTATGCCACGCGTGTCAAGGGAAACCCACCCTTGACACTTAAATGATGGTGGGGAAAGATAATACTGTAATTAATAAAAGACGCTACGCGTTTTTCTTAATGAAAAGGGGAAGTTTTTATGGTAACTGGTCGTGTTGGATTAGCCATTTGGGTACAATCGTTAAAACAAGTGAAGCAATTAAAACGCTTTGGTAATATCCATTACGTATCCAAGAAAATGAAGTATGTTATTCTTTATTGTGACGAAGACCGTGCTGATGAGAATATCGCCAAATTAGAGTCGTTTCATTTTGTAAAAAGTGTTTCAAAGTCTATGCGCCCTTGGATTAAAACAGAGTACCAAAACTCTGTTCCTGATAAGGAGAAAAAAGACGATTATAAAATGGGTATTTAGTCTTCAGGTAAACTGAAGACTTTTATTTATATGTAGACAAATAAAAAAAACCTGTAAGTAATACCTACAGGCTGCCTTAAACCGGTTTTCACTTGTTAAGGCAAGGGGAGAGGAGAAACCGGAGGAAGAGCTCGTGGGGAATAACAAGTCTTCTCCGCGGTTATCAGTAACATCGTCTTTCATGCTACTATTATTATTATGGACGGAAAAAATTGGATTATACATCTAAATTATTTCAAAGCATACAACTTTATTTAATGATAAAGAAAATTGTGGTAATATAGCTAAAACATAATGACTTTTCTAAGGCAGGGTGAGAATATAATGCGTGTAATAAGTGGTAACCGGAAAGGATTAAAGCTGAAAAGTGTACCTGGACAATCTACACGGCCTACTTCAGATAAGGTAAAAGAATCTATTTTTAATATGATAGGTCCTTACTTTGACGGGGGAATGATGTTGGATTTATATGCTGGCAGTGGAGCCATAGGATTAGAATCGCTTAGCCGAGGTATGGAGAAAGCTATTTTCGTTGATCGAGATAAAAAAGCAATCGAAACAATATATCGTAATATTGAACTGGCTAAAGCCGAAAAAGAGTCCGAGGTCTTCAGGGCTGAGGCGAAAAGGGCACTTAAGGCAATTCATAAAAATAATAGAAAATTTGACTTTATATTTTTAGACCCTCCCTATGCAAAAGAGCAATTACATATGGATTTAGCGTTTATTGATACAAATAATCTTGTTCAAGTGAATGGCTTCATTGTGATCGAACATTCTGTTCAAGTGGTAATGGAAGAAAATCTTGTCTCTTTTAAGAAAGTAAAAGATGAAAAATATGGTGACACTAATATAACTATCTTTCAAAACATTTCAAAGGAGGAAGTATGAATGAGTGGAATCGCAGTTGTTCCAGGAAGTTTTGATCCTGTTACTTTAGGTCATATAGATATTATTAGTAGAGGTGCGAAGGTTTTTGATCACGTTATTGTATCGGTTTTGAACAATCAACATAAGCAACCTCTTTTTTCTGTTGAAGAACGTATTGAACTTCTACAGACGGCAACAAAACACCTTCTAAACGTTGAAGTGGACAGCTTTGATGGGTTGTTAATAGACTATGTTAAAAACAAAAAGGCAACTTCAATTATCAAGGGTTTACGTGCTGTTTCTGATTTTGAATATGAACTGCAAATGGCAGCTATCAATAGAAAATTAGATGATTCGATTGAGACGATTTTTATGATGACAAACAATCGATATTCTTATTTAAGCTCAAGTATTGTAAAAGAAGTTGCAAAATATCATGCTCCTTTAGATGATTTAGTGCCAAATAATGTTGAAGTTGCCTTAAAGAAAAAATTCACAAAGTGATTATAAAAGTACTACTCCATTATACATAGGTACCCATACGATATAGGCTGAGTTCTTAAGGCTTATAATCTTCATAGTTTAACGCTCTTGTGCAGTTAAAAACAATATCCAGAACCATATCAAAAGGCATAGAAGCGTAAAAGTACTTCCGTAAAGATTAATTATTTCATAAGTTTCCAGGAAAAACGAAGAAACCGATTCAAAAAAAGTAGGTAAGGATGGACCAAAGTCACTAGAGGGAATAGATCGATTCGTGTATAAGTAATGAAACAGAAAATACGCAAATATGGCTGATAGGGTTCCGTGTATGCATCTTGCTATAAAAAACGGTGTAAACCGTATGTCTGTTTCTGCTATAATACTTGCTACTTGAGCTTGTACACTAAATCCATTAAACGCCAAAATGAAACTGACCACGACAGCTTGTTGAAGAAGAGAAGCGTCTTGTACGCTGCTAATTCGTTGACTTCCAATGGTTATCTCGAATAAACCTGCAATAATGCCAGGGCTTAATTCTTTGGGTATCTGAAACCAACCGAGTATAATAGAAATGATCATGCTGATGATCATCGAAACGTTGATAATTTCAAGCATCTGATTTAAGACTGCGAAGAAAATCATAAATCCACCGATCATTAAGAGAGTTTGAATCGAGGAATTAATCGCCTCGCCCATCATTTTTCCAAGAGGAATTTGGTTTTTCAGTCTGTCTTTATGCATGTTTTTGATTGCTTTTTTTAATGAGAAGGCTTCACTATGACGGCGATGTGTTTTGTCCGTCTTATAACCATGGAATCTCATAATGATACCTACACCCAGATTTCCGGCATAATGAGAAACAGCTAAGAGAAGACCAAGTTCAGGATTGGCAAAAAAACCTACGGCTACTGCTCCAAAAATAAATAAAGGATTTGAAGCATTTGTAAAGGATACTAGTCTTTCACCTTCAATGTTTGTCAGATGACCTTCTTGCCATAATCGAGTGGTTAATTTTGCTCCTGCTGGAAATCCTGAAGCTAGGCCCATTGCCCAGACGACACCGCCAGAACCCGGTACTTTAAATAAGGGGCGCATTAACGGTTCAAGCAGAGTTCCTGCAAAAGAGACGGCACCAAATCGAATAAGAAACTCAGATAAGATGAAAAAAGGCAACAGAGACGGAAAGACAACTTCCCACCAAACTGTCATACCGTTAACAGATGCCTCAAATGCATACTTAGGAAAAATAATAAAACATAACGCTAATATAGTAGTACAAAATCCATAAATCATTGTTTGAATAAAAGGGAGTTTACTCATGGAATTTCTCCTTTTTATGAAGTGAGCTAGATGTCATTTAGCATGTTCCTCCGATTAGAACATAAGGAAATCAACTTTATTCATTTCGAAATGTTTTACTTAAATCCTTGTCCATTTATGTTTATACTAAGATAACTATTTTTAGACCACTGATCATATATTAAAAAGTAACAAAGATAGCTTGAACCAGCGAAAGATTACGACTACAGTCGGTAAAGCTATATCTTCATCGATAACCTCAGGAGCAAATGAAGACCCCTAGAGCGATTTTCCAATCGTTGTTCGTGGAATGCATACGCCTGTAGCAAGCAACTTTAAGTGTATCGTGAACCTATCTGTTTAAAGCAATAAGCGCTTAAAAAATAACCCAAAAGAAAGACTAGCTAAATGACAAGTGGAAAGCTGAAATGTCATGAAAGGGGAACGAAGATGAAGGAATCAACAAAGAGTTCAAATAAATCATTCATAAAATGGGGGATTTTATTTGCAATACTGATAGTGGTTAATTTTGTACAGCTTCCATATTATTTTACAGTGCCCGGAGAAGCAAAAGTTTTGAGTGATGTTATTGAGGTAGAGGACGCGAATGACTATGAGGGAACTTTTATGCTTACAACGATTCGAATGGGACAGGCCAATACTGTAAACTATATATGGTCATTATTAAGTGACCGTCGTGAGCTGATCCCAGAAGATCAAGTGAGACCTGAAGGAGAAACCGATGACCAATATCAACACCGTCAAATTATGATGATGACAGGGTCTCAGGAACTTGCTGTACTAGTAGCATATGAACAGGCTGGTAAGGAAGCCTATTTTGAGAATTACGGGGTTTTAGTTTCATCGATCATTCCTAACATGGATGCTGATGGAAAACTTGAAATTGGGGATCGTATCATTGCAATCGAAGGTGAAGAAGTGTTGGAAGTAGAGACACTGTTCGATATACTCGGAGAACTTGAAATTGGTGAGGATGTAGACATAACAATTGAACGCGAAGATGAGACAGAAGTTGTTAATTTAACGGTCAATCAATTTCCGGAAGAATTAGATCCAGAAGGAGAAAGAGGGGGGATAGGTATTGCTAATCCTGTAACAGACCGGATGTTAATTAATGAACCGGAAATTGAGATCGATGCAGATCAAATTGGCGGTCCTTCTGCTGGATTGATGTTTACCTTGGAGATATATAATCAACTAATAGAAGAGGATATTACTCACGGACTTGATATAGCAGGAACAGGTACGATAAGTGAGGATGGGACTGTAGGAAGAATTGGTGGAATAGAACAAAAAATATATGCAGCTGATAATGTTGAAGCGGATGTGTTTTTTGCTCCTAATGAATTCGGTGCAGAAGGATCTAATTATGAAATAGCTCTTGAAACGGCAGAATCACTAGGAACAGACATGGAGATTGTTCCCGTAAACACGTTTACAGATGCGTTGGAATACCTGGAAGGTTTATCATAAGGAGTAGACGACTATACTCATTTCTTACAGAGGCTGTATCAAAAAGTGGTTTCTACTTTTGATACAGCCTTTCTTAAAAAAATTTAAAAGTTTCTGACTTTTAGAGATTGTTATCTATGCTTTCAAACAGATGGCTCGGATCCGCTCTAGGCGGACGCTTTCCGCGGGCCTACTTAATAATTATCAGGATAAGGATTGTATTGAATAGGAGTTGCTGTAAACTCATCTCTGAATGTTTTCCCTTGAGGATGCAAAACCATCTCATGTACTCTGCTGGCTAAAACATCGTGTAAAAATACTTCGTTCTTAGATTGACGGGCATTTGTAATGATAGGAATATCCAGCTTCTTTTTTATTTGTGCAAGGTACTGTTGCCCGGCAGGGGACATGCCAAGTATACGTAAATAAGGAAGATCTTTATTCGCTAAGCTTTCTCTCATAAATTCTTTGGAAGTATTTAAAAGGATATGGGTTAAAAGCCGTTGTAATCTAGTTCTCGTGTATCTCTTCGTCTTCAAAGCAT
Source organism: Salipaludibacillus neizhouensis (assembly GCF_002886185.1). Taxonomy (GTDB): domain Bacteria; phylum Bacillota; class Bacilli; order Bacillales; family Salisediminibacteriaceae; genus Salipaludibacillus; species Salipaludibacillus neizhouensis. The sequence goes on along the minus strand of NZ_KZ614146.1, from coordinate 2,291,909 downwards.
CTAAAAAACCTTGAAATGAATCGTTATTTATCATGCACTTTTTAATTCGGTGCTCTAGTCCTTCCTCACATTCGAAAATGTCCTTTAGCGATAAGCTATCCTCTGTGATGATCTTGTATTTTAAGTAAGGATAGTAATCATCCCAACTATGAAATTTTCCATTTACTTCTTCGTGAAGACGTAATTCCTCTAAGGAGTAATCAGGGAGGTAATTAGAAATGCTTTCAAAACTCGCTTTTTCAATTAACAATTTATGACGAATGGCGGTAGCACTGGCAATCTTTTTATCCTTAATGAAAATGTCATGATAATTAGCACTTATTCGCTGAATAGTATCCATTTTTATAGAAGATGCCAATCTCGATGTGGATTGAGTATAATGGAAACCGAGGATATTATTAGGTTTTGACAAATCGAGCATGTCCTTGTTTTGAGTCAAAGAAGTATAAACTTCTGAAAAAGATCTAGGGTAACTTTTTCCAAGTTTTAATTCCTCTTTGATGCGAATGTTCACTTCGGTTTCATTGTTTATAAGCCAAGTATTTGCTTCGATGAAAGGAGTAATATCTCCATTTTCACTACCAAAACAAATATGAGTGACTCCGAGAGAATCAAGGGTACGTACGGCTCCATCGGCAAATATTTCAGCTTTTTGGGTAGCATAAACGTGAGGAAGTTCCACCACCAGATCGATCCCGGCTTTTAATGCCATTGTAGTTCTAGCCCATTTGCTAACTAGTGCAGGTTCGCCCCTTTGAAGGAATGGTCCACTCATTACAGCAATAACTAAATCAGCATTTGTTTTTTTTATCGAAGTTTGGAGATGATATAAATGACCGTTATGAAATGGATTATATTCCACTATGAGCCCAAGTACGTTCAAAATAACACCTTCTCTCTAAATTTTTTATGGTTGTTTGTCTTATTAAAAAATACCATAGATGAAGCTTCATTTCATCTACTCGCATTACGTTTTAAAATATGATATTGTATAAACGAGAAATGTACGTAGAAAAAGAATCTATGATGTAAAGATCTTATCTTGACAAACGTTTTTTTGAAAGATATAATTACATTTGTTGTCTTGAGGTGATTAAGAATGAAATGGTCGGTGCAGCAAGTGCAATCTCTTCAGGAGAAAGGATTGCAACTAGATGAATTAGTCGACTTTAGTGAATTAAAAAAACTAGATAGTGAAATTCGTGAGATTACTCCCGTTCGAGTAAAGGGAGATGGTTCTGTTACAAGAAATTCTGTCACATTTCAATTAGAAATTGCAGGTTCTATGACACTTCCGTGTGCTCGGACATTAAATGATGTGGAGTATCCTTTTACCATGAACGCAACTGAAGTATTTCAGTTAAATGATTGGGCGACCTTCGATGAAGATGAAGAAGTTCACCAACTGAAGGATAACATGATTGATCTAGTACCTTTTGTACAAGAGCGCATTTTGCTAGAGAAGCCTTTGCGCGTATTCAGTGACAAAGAGGAAGGGCCGGCTCCGAAATCAGGAAGTGGTTGGGAACTAACAACGATGGATGACAAAGGGCAGGAGAAAGTTAAGGTGGATCCTCGGCTAAAAGAACTGGAAAAGTTTTTTGACAAAAAATAGTAAGCAATGTTAATTGTTTACTTGATTTGAATTATCTCCAAGGAGGTGGGACTCATGGCAGTACCATTTAGAAAAACAAGTAAAACGAAGAAGAATCAACGTCGTTCACACATCAAGTTAAGTGTGCCGGGAATGGTAGAATGTCCTGATTGTGGTGAAATGAAACTTTCACACCGTGTTTGTAAATCATGCGGATCTTATAAAGGACGCGATGTAGCAAGTAAGTAAATAAATTAGAAGCAGGAAGGAACTCCTTCCTGTTTTTTTTTATGCTGTTTTTTTGTGAACTTTTCGGTTTAAATATGAAAGAGCAAATCCTGTGGGATTAACAGCTGGTCACTCATAATAAATTACTTGGCAATGCCTCGCTTACCATTCGTCCATTAACGAGGAAGTTTGGTTATCATAAAGCTCTGTTGTTTTCTCTGTTAAAATATATAAAGAGGGAGAATGGAAGAACCTTGGATTTATTGATAGGTGGATCGATAATGAAACAAGATATCATTGGTGCCAGTCCCTTCTGCCGACAAGAGAAGGTATTCAATCTTCACTTCTATGGATGAAGGAGTAACAGCGTGTGCAAGACTTTCGGAAAGTGAAGCACAAAGCCGTTGATGGCTTCAAAAATAAAAAATATTAAAAATCATTGTTTGTCCCTTACCTATTTCTAGTGCTTATAAGTCTATCTTTTCTACTATATGCATACATATAAGAAGAAATTGAAAGATTGGCACGGAAAGGAGGGTATTGTATTGATTAGACAAGATGCTTGGAATCAAGACGAGGACTTATTGCTTGCTGAGACAGTGTTGCGACATATTCGTGAAGGTGGAACTCAACTTGCAGCCTTTGAAGAAGTAGCTGAAAAACTTTCTAGAACTTCCGCCGCATGCGGTTTTCGTTGGAATTCTGCGATTCGTAAACAATACGTGGCAGCGATACAGTTAGCTAAAAAAACAAGAAAAGATTTGAAACGTACTCAACTTCAAACAACGATCATAGAACCTTCCGATCAAGAAAGTTCCTTGACCTCAATAGCTTCACATAAAGAGCTCTCAAGCGCAGAACAGTTGGAGTGGATGGATGAAATAATCTCTTTCTTGACATGGCAAAAAAATAAAATCAACTCAGACCAAACTTTGACGGAAAAGACATCTAAGTTACACCTTGAAAATGAGCGGCTCACAGCAGAGCTAGCGAAGTTAAGGGATGCTTACCAGGAAGTGAGAGAGGATTATCAAGTGATGATTCACGCAATGCAACGTGCCACACATAGAGAAAAATTAAATAAATGATAAGAAAAGCGAAACCCCTTTGAATACCGATGTAGTAGCAGGACACTCCCGTTACAGCGAATTTACACATAGCAAAGCCCGAAGAACTATTTCAAATCTTCGGGCTTTGTTGGGTTCTTTATATTTGTTCAGAAACTCCTTTTGGAAACCATACATATGGATTTTCTCCACGATCCCGATCTGTTTGGTAAGTCAGAGCTTCGAAACCTTGTTTTGCCCAAAAATCATCGGATCTTTGACGAGCGTTTGTTTTTACTGGGAGTCCTTTGCTTTTAGCGAAATCCACGAGACTGTTTCCAATCCCTTTTCCTTGGTAGCCTGGTAAAACTTCTAATTTCCATAGCTCATAGTAATCTTGCGATGGATCGAAATATTGATCGAATTTTTTATCAATCATATATAAACTCATTCGACCTACTAATTTATTACCGAAATAAACGCCATAAAATGGAGAATCGCTATCATTTTCTACAATATTTTCTTCTAAATCTTCCTTCATTGATAACTCTTGTTGACCATACTCTCTGAAATTTTCGAATTCCTCAAGGGTTTTAAAATTTACTTTTAGTCTGCTCACTTCATGTTTATCCAATTGCTTCCCCTCCATAATTACATTTCCATTTTATTTTGATAATGTTAGAAGATAACTATATTCATATTATAATTGAAATGAATCAAAAATGAAAACGTTATCTATCCGGTTTATATTTTCTTTGTAACACTTATGATAAAATAAGACCTAGGATCGAAAAATGAGGTGTTCTTATGAAAGTTACGGTAATTGGTGGAGGTGCGATTGGATTATTAGTGACCTCTTATCTATTGACATTTGGTCATACTGTCCAATTGGTGACACGAACAAAAGAACAAACCAGGCTGATAAAAGAAAATGGTATTATTAAAGAAAAAAACGGATTTATTAAGAGTCATCAAGTTGATGTAGTTACCTTCAGCAAATTCCAAGCAAATAAAGAGGATTTAATTATTATAACGGTTAAACAAACGAGTGTGGATTCTTTGATAGATTATTTGCGACAAATCATTCCTCCGGAGACACCATTGTTGTTTTTACAAAATGGGATGGGACATCTTGAAAAGGCTAGAAAGACACTTCAAAATCCTATTTTAGCTGGTATTGTTACACATGGAGCTATTCGTCAATCTCTAACTAGAGTGTGTCATACGGGGGAAGGAGAGATTAAAATAGGTGGCGAACGTTTATCTGGAAAACCTCTTTTTAATCTGTGGAGTAATGACAGTACCTTTTCTATTACATGGAGTCCTAATATATTAGTGGATATCAAACAAAAACTACTGGTGAATGTCGTCGTTAATCCATTGACTGCCATTCATAAAGTTAGAAATGGAAGTTTATTACTAGATAGTGAATTAAAGAAGAAGGCTTATGAAGTTTTTCAAGAAGCTAGATTTTTACTGGATTTTCCAGATAGTGAATGGCAAAATGTACAGAGAGTTATCCATAAAACTGCAGAAAACCAGTCATCTATGTTAATAGACATTCTACATAATAGAAAAACTGAAATTGACGCTTTAACAGGCTATTTGTTAGAACAAAGCGAAAAGAAAAATATACCTATTGAAAAGATAAGGGGAATTCATCAACGTGTAAAAGAAATTGAAAAGGGGATGTAAGATGGGTGACTTGGCTATTGGGTTTATTGCTACTCTTATAACAGCTCCAATATTAGGACTCTATTTAGTATATTTTGTGTTAGTTAAAATAACGAAAAGTAAGCAATATGCTTTTAAAACAGCAGTGGATTATACCGTATTTTTGTTTATAATGTCGGTTTATTTTTTATGTAGAGAAATATGGTCCTTGGAAATTGGAAGTTTCGTACTTTTATTTTTATTACTGTCTGCAACTATTTTTACGATTGTACATTGGAAGCATAATGATGACATTCAAATAAAAAAGGTGTTTAAGAGCGTTTGGCGCTTTCAGTTTGTCGTGTATTTACCGTTGTATTTTATCTTAACAATTTATGGACTTGTATTTCGAATATTCTCGTAAGAAAAGCATAAGACTTCTTCATTGGTTGTCGCATGATCTTCTGTTATAATGAAGCAGAATTTCTTTAGCGCTACTTGAAAGGTTTCATCTGGAGTTGTTACAAACACAAGAGATAAATATCATAGAACTTTTTACATAATCTCGCGAATGATAAACTAATCTAGTTCAATTTGAAAATGGAAGGTTGAACACAGTCATGGAAATGAAAATTACTAACACGCATGAATCAGGCTCTTTTATACATAAGTATTTAAATAATAACCGTAATGCTCTTTCCTTTTTTGATTACGACTTATCCAGTAAAAGTCAACGATCCAGGTATGACGAATTAATGAAGATGTCCTTTCAGAGAGAAGAACTCGTGCAGGCGTTAACATCGTATAATAAGAAATATAATGCATATCCCCGTACATTTGCGCAAATTGAACGCTTGAAACAAAAAGAAAGTGTTGTCGTAGTTGGCGGTCAACAAGCCGGTTTATTAACTGGGCCAATTTACACGGTGAACAAAATTCTGTCGATTCTTATTGAAGCAAGAAACTTGGAAGAGAGCCTTTCTAGTCCTGTAATTCCTATATTTTGGATTGCCGGTGAGGATCATGACATTGATGAAGTGAATCACACATTTTTCACAGACGGAAAAGAAACAAAAAAAATTAAAATAACAGAACGGAATGATTTAAAGCAACCTGTATCTGAAAGAATCATCGATCAAGAAGAGGCGAAGAAGCTAGTTAAGGATGCGTTTCAATTTTTACCTGAAACTGAGCATACGGCATGTCTCTACAAAAAACTTCTAGAAGATATTGAGCAAGGAAACACGTATTCCGAATGGTGTGCAAAGTTGCTGTCTCGTTTGTTTGCGGACACCGGTTTGGTTTTAATGGATGCTGCAGACCCTCAAATCAGACAAATTGAGCAGCCTTACTTTCAGGAAATGATCCGAAAGAATGACCCTATCAGAGCTTCGTTTCTCGAACAAGCCAGAGAGATGAAAGCGGCAGACTTTGGAGAACCTATTACGATTGACCAACAAAACGCTCATCTTTTCTTTCATGAGGAAAAGCAGCGTTTTCTTCTAGAACGACTAGAGGATGGGAACTATCAGGAAAAAGAAGGCTCTCGCAAGTGGTCAGAAGACGAAATGTTAGAAGCAGTCACTACAGGGAAATTAGCATTAAGTAATAATGTTGTCACGCGCCCTTTAATGCAAGACCTGTTGTTACCCGTGCACACGTTTATAGCTGGACCGGGTGAGTTAAAGTATTGGGGGACGTTAAAACAAGTTTTTCACTCCTTTGACCGTTGCATGCCATTGGTGAAGCCAAGGTATCATATCACCTATTTATCACGGAGGTCCGAGAAAACTATAAGAAGGTATCAACTAGATACTAAAAAAATCACGTTTGAAGGAACGCAGCAGAAAAGAGAGCAAATCATCAATGATGGAAAAGCTGTTGATGATGTGAAAGTATTCAAAAAAGCAAAAAAGAGATTGGCTAAATTTGAGGATAAACTTGAAGAAGGTATTTCTCCTTTGGGTAAAGGTGCATTACTTTTACATGACCAGTTCCGTCTAAAAATGAAAGAACAATTAAAAGTATATGAAAAAGAAATCAGTCATTTTGTCGAATCAACGCAAAGGATTCACCTTCAAAGATTATTGTGTTTAGAGGTGGAGGTCAGACCAAACGGCAATTGGCAAGAAAGACACTTGAACATTTTTCCTTTTTTAAATTTATACGGGGAAGATTTAGTAAAAAATACGTTCAATGAAATGTTAGACCATCGAAAATTACTTGAAACAGGTCACCATTTATATTTGACGATGTAAAATACTTCAGAGAAATCTGAAGTATTTTTTTTCGTTTATTTTCAAAAAGAAAGTGGTATAAAGTGGAGGGATGTGGTAAGTTAGTGTTATTAAGTGGGGAGGAGGTGGATCTTTATGTTCATGGGAGAACATCATCATAACATTGATGATAAGGGCAGAATGATTGTTCCTGCTAAATTCCGAGATGAATTAGGATCCACCTTCGTTGTCACACGGGGAATGGATAAGTGTTTATTTGTATATCCTGAACCGGAATGGAAAATACTAGAAGACAAGCTTAAAAATTTACCTTTTACTAAAAAAGATGCCCGAGCATTTACAAGATTTTTCTTTTCTGGAGCAGCGGAATGTGAATTGGACAAGCAAGGAAGAGTAAATATTGCCTCTACACTTCGTAAATATGCTGGTTTAGAGAAGGAATGTGTGGTTATCGGAGTGTCGAACCGAGTGGAAATTTGGAGTAAAGAGGTTTGGGAAGAATATTTTGCCGAATCAGAGGAGTCGTTTGCAGAAATTGCTGAAGGCATTGTAGATTTTGATTTGTAATAAGGAAAAGCGGAAGCGCTTTGCATCAACTTTTAAGTTAAATTAGCACCTATGGTTTATAGGAGGGTGCTATTTGTTAATCATATGCAGAAGGGAGGAGAGATCGTTTGTTTGAACATGAAACAGTATTGAAAGAAGAGACAGTAAAAGGACTAGATGTCAAACCTGATGGTATTTATGTCGATTGTACCTTAGGTGGCGGGGGTCATAGTGAACGGATTTTACAAGAGTTGTCTCCTGAGGGGAAACTAGTTGCATTTGATCAAGATGAAAAGGCGTTAGCACACTCGAGAGAAAGACTGTCTAACTATTCTGCACAAGTAGCTTTCATACATAGCAACTTTGAGTTTGTTAAAAATTCTTTAGAAAGCAGAGAAATAGATGCAGTGGATGGATTTGTCTTCGATCTAGGTGTTTCCTCTCCTCAATTTGATGAACCGGAAAGAGGATTTAGCTATCGCTATGATGCTCCGTTAGATATGAGAATGGATCAATCCCAAGATCTTTCTGCCTTTACAGTCGTAAATGAATGGAGTTTTCAAAAGCTACAAGAAATTTTTTCCCGGTATGGTGAAGAAAAATTCGCGAAATATATCGCCCGTAAAATTGAAAAGAGACGGGAAACAGCTCCTATTACTACCACGTTTGAATTAGTTGAGGTCATTAAGGAAGCAATTCCTGCTCCAGCGAGACGAAAAGGTGGGCATCCGGCTAAAAGAACCTTTCAGGCAATCAGAATTGCCGTTAATGATGAATTAAATGTATTTAAAACAGCTCTCGAAGATGCTATCTCACTCTTGAAACCAGGAGGACGTATTGCTGTTATAACTTTTCATTCTTTGGAAGACCGAATATGTAAACAAGTTTTTAAAAATAAGAGCAGTCTTCCAGAACTTCCGAGAGGCTTGCCCGTCATTCCTGAAAGTTTAAAACCAGAATTATCATTGATAACGAGAAAACCGGTGACAGCTAATGAGCAAGAGTTGGAAGAGAACCACCGTTCCCACTCTGCAAAATTAAGGATTGCTGAAAAAAATAAGAAGGAGGAGGAATGAAAATGAGCCCACTTGTGGAAAAGAGAATGCATGAATCCACTGCCCCGCAACGAAGAACAGTTACTAAACCGGTAAAAGAACGCATATTTAAAGGTGGGGTTACGAAAGGGGAAAAGCTTATTTACATGATTACAGCAGGAGTTATCGTGTTTACGCTCTATCTTATTCTATCAAATTATGCGACTATTTACAGTGCGAATCATCACATCGAACAGAACCAAACTAGCATCTCGGAATTAGAAAGTGTGAATGATGGATTATCCCTTCAAGTAAAAGAGCTTTCTGATCCGGAAAGAATTCTTGATATTGCGCAAAATGATCTTGGTATGAAATTAAATGACCAAAGTGTAAAAGTTATTCATGGTAATGACTAAATGCTCCTTTTGGAAAATTACAAGGGAGGCAGATTCTCATGCAGCAACAAATAAAAAGTAGCCAAGTTACAAAAAGAGCTGTTTTCTTTTTGTTTCTTTTGTTTATTGTATTCGTGGTGATCTTTTCTCGGTTTGTCTACATACAAGCTGCAAAAGAAGTGCAAGGGGTAGACTTAGAGGAATTAGTAGCTAAACGATGGTCGCAAACAAATGTTATTGATGGAGAACGAGGGTCTATCTATGATAATAACGGTGATGTATTGGCGGAGGAAATACCCTCTTATACTGTTATAGCGATTCTAGATGATAGATTTGATAGCTATGTAAAGGATCCAAAAGCGACCGCTCAAAGTTTAAGTCCTATATTAGAGATGGATGCAGAGAGACTCGAAGAACTCTTATCCCGAGACTCTGTTCAGGTAGAACTAGGTGCACAGTCGAAAAATATGAGCTACGAAAAGCGGGAAGAAATAGAAGAGTTAAAGCTTGAGGGGATTTTGTTCAGAGAGGATCCTCGACGTTACTATCCAAAACAAATTTTTGCCTCTCATATTATCGGTTATACAGAGAGAGATATGTCGGTCGCTCGAATGGGTATTGAAAGCAGTTTAAATGAATATCTTCTGGAAGCTGATGGTGAGATTACTTATCAAGAAGATGGAAGAAATCGAAAACTTCCAGATTCAGAAGAGACTATTAAAGAGCCAAAGAATGGCGATGATGTCTATTTAACCATTGATTCTCGAATTCAAATGGCTATTGAGCAGACGATGAATCAAGTGGTTGAAGATTTTAATCCTGAACGAGTGATGGCGATTGTTGCTAATGCAAAAACAGGGGAAATCCTAGGCATGTCAAATCGGCCTAGTTTTAATCCGAACGAATATGAATCCATTGAAAACTATACGAACTACACCATTTCCTCACGTTTCGAACCGGGTTCTACTATGAAAATATTCACCTTGGCTGCAGCGATTGAAGAAGGTGTTTACAACGGGGACGAAACGTTTGAGTCAGGGTCAATCGAAATTGTAGATAAAACAGTTAATGATCATAATGGTGGAAGAGGTTGGGGGACTATATCTTATGATGAAGGGGTAAGACGGTCATCCAACGTAGCTTTTTCAAAAATTGCCCTTGAAAAACTTGGACCAGAAAAACTTTATAGCTATATTGATGCCTTTGGCTTTCGTGAACCGACAGGCATTGATTTACCGAATGAAGCAACAGGACTCATTGCTGAACAATATACCATTGATGCAGCGACAACTGCTTTTGGACAAGCGACAGCTATTACTCCTATCCAACAAGTCCAAGCAGCTACAGCGGTGGCAAATGATGGCAAGATGATGAAACCATACATTATTGATCGAATTGTAAATCCGAATACAGGAAAGACGGATTATGAGAATGAGCCTACTATTGCAGGGGAACCGATTTCGGAAGAGACGGCTAACCAAGTGCTGGATATTCTTGAGACAGTTGTTACAGAAGAAGATGGCACGGGAAGACCATATGCAATTGACGGTTTTGATATCGCTGGGAAAACGGGAACTGCGCAAATTCCTAGTGAATCAGGTGGCTATCTGTCAGGTGAAAATATTTATTCCTTTATAGGGATGGCTCCAAAAGATGATCCGGAAGTGATTGTTTATGTTGCAGTCGACAGGCCACAACTAGATGCTGGTCAAATTGGGTCCGAACCAGTATCGATGATCTTCCGTAATGTGATGGAACAAAGTCTTCAATATTTAAACATAGCTCCATCTGAAGATGATGAAGTGTCGTCTGTTCAAGAATCTATTGAGTTGGAAGACTACCAAGGTGAAAGCCTTGAAGAAACCAAAACTATTTTGACTGAAAAGGAACTTCAAGTAATTGTTATAGGAGAAGGCGATAAGATAACCAGTCAATCTCATGAACCTGGCACACAATTAATCTCTGGAGAAAAAATTATCTTTTTAACAGACGATGAGCTGCCGCTAGTTCCGGATATTTCTGGCTGGTCACTGCGTGATGTCTATTTATTAGGCAAACTTCTAGACATTGGTATGGAAGTGAATGGCAGCGGTTTTGTTCAAGAACAAACTCCAGAAGCTGGTACAGAAATGGATGAACTTAGTCGTATGAGCGTAAGCCTTTCTAAGGATAATGAAGATGAAGAGAACATTGGTGAGGTTGCAGAAGATAACGCTGTGGAGGAAGAAGAGCAAGAATTCTTTATGGATTAGCTTAGTAAGGTGATATTTCGGACGAAATAGTTCTAACGGGCACTAAAAAAGGAGATTTTTACTTTTTTAGTGCCCTTTTGAGGAGATAAGAAAGTATAAGTTGACAGCTATCTTTACGCCACACGTGTCAAGGGAAACCCACCTCCTTTCGAGTAGCACCTACACGCAATACGTAGGTGCTACTCGGGGGTGGCTAAAGATCACGGTGTATTTAATAAAAGACGGCTACGGCGTTTTTCTTAGATAATATTTCAGTGGCTTCGTTCTAACCTGTCCATTTCTTTCATATGTCTGAACCAAGTGATTGGTGAGGAGGTTGTTTATGAAAACTGTATCCTTTGTAACAGTTAGAAAAAGACTCATATTTACTTTAATTGCGGGGGTAGTACTGTTTTTAATTATGGGAGCACGTTTATGGTACGTGCAAGTAGTTATGGGTGAGGAGATTTCTGAAAAGGCAGAAGAGTCCTGGGGAAGAAATATTCCTTTTGAAGCCGAAAGAGGAGATATCCTTGACCGAAATGGCGAACCGCTCGCGATAAACGTCACTGCTCCTACCGTATTAGTTGTTCCAAGGCAAATAAAGGATCCTGTAAAGGTTTCGGAGCAATTAGCTGAGGTACTCCATATGACTTCTGAAAAAGCATATGAATATGTGACTCAAAATACATCTATTGTTCGCATAAATCCGGAGGGAAGAAAAATATCGAATGAATTAGCAAATGAAGTTCGTCTATTACAGCTGGAGGGTGTTTATATTGCTGAAGATAATATGCGACACTATCCGTATGGAAAGTATTTGTCTCACGTATTAGGCTTTGCTGGAATTGATAACCAAGGCCTTACTGGTATCGAATTATTTTATGATGAACAATTGTCCGGGGAAAAAGGGTATGTATCCTTTTACTCTGATGCTAAGGGACAGAGGATGCCTAACTTAGCAGATCGTTACACGCCTCCTGAAAATGGTGATGATTTAAAATTGACGATTGATACCAACGTTCAGACAATTATCGAGAGGGAACTGGATGAAGCCGAAGCCACTTATAATCCAGATGGAGCAATGGCTATTGCGATGGATCCAAAAACAGGAGAGATTCTCGCAATGTCATCCCGGCCAGATTATGATCCGGAAAGCTTTCAGGAAGTGCCACCGGATATTTATAATCAAAATAAACCAATTTGGAGTACGTACGAGCCAGGGTCAACGTTTAAAATTATCACACTTGCTGCAGCCCTTGAAGAAGGTGTTGTAGATCTCGACGAAGATAACTTTCATGATCCAGGGTATGTAAAAGTTTCTGGTAAAAGATTAAAGTGTTGGAAAAAAGGCGGACACGGGGAGCAAACTTTTTTAGAAGTTGTCCAAAATTCTTGTAACCCCGGTTTTGTTGAACTGGGCGAAAGGTTAGGGAAAGAAAAACTTTTTAAATATATCGATGACTTTGGTTTTGGTAATGAAACGGGAATTGATTTACAAGGAGAAGGGACAGGGATACTATTTGACTTGGATGTAGTTGGTCCTCTTGAACTGGCGACAACTTCATTTGGTCAAGGGGTCTCTGTAACACCGATTCAACAAGTTACTGCGGTTTCAGCTGCAATAAATGGAGGTACTTTATACGAACCTTATTTAGCAAAAGAATGGCTAGACGGCGCAACTGGCGACACCATAAGTAAGAAAGAATCAGTAGTGAAAAAACAAGTTATTTCAGAGGAAACCTCTGCAGAAATTCGCAGAGCATTAGAATATGTTGTCGCTAAGGGAACAGGACGGGGTGCTTTTGTAGATGGATACCGAGTCGGTGGTAAAACCGGTACGGCGCAGAAAGCAAAAGACGGAAAGTATTTAGAAAATAACCATATTGTATCCTTTATTGGTTTTGCTCCAGCTGATGACCCTGAAATTGTTGTTTATGTAGCCATTGATAATCCGAAAGATACGATACAGTTTGGTGGGGTTGTAGCTGCTCCAATCGTTGGAAATATTATTGAAGACAGTTTACGTGCTCTAGACGTTCCAAGAAGAACAGAGCAAGTAGAGAAAGAAGAGGCGTGGTCTGACATACCAGTTATAGAAGTACCCGATTTATTAGGCTTAACGAAGCGCGAGATTTTTGATGCATACTATGATATTGAGTTAGATATTAGTGGGGATGGCACGGAAGTAGTTTCACAATCGCCTGATCCAGGAACTAGAATAGAAACAGGTTCAACAATTCGAATATATTTGGGTGACAAAACCGAAGAAGAACAGTAAAATGTTAAAGGGTCAGCACCTATGATTTGGTTGTAGGTGCTGCTTTACAAAATAAAGAAGTACATGAAAGAGGGAGCAAAATGACCGATTTAAAAACACTGACGGAGGTATTACCATCCTTTGAATATATCGGAACAAAGAATCCTGAAATTACCCATGTTGAAATGGATTCTCGTCTCGTTAAAAAAAACAGCTTATTTTTCTGTGTTCCTGGTTTTACAGTAGATGGACACGATTTTGCTGAGCACGCGATTCAGAAAGGAGCTGTTGCTTTAGTTGTAGAAAAAGAGCTGACTATAGACGTTCCAATGATTAAAGTGAGAGATGTCAAACGTGCAATGGCTATTCTTTCTGCTCATTTTTATGGACTACCTAGTTCAAAATTACATATGATTGGTGTGACTGGTACAAACGGCAAAACGACAACGACACATATTATCGAGAAGATTTTATCTGATTTCAAAATGGAAACAGGTATAATTGGTACAATGTACATGAAGTACAAAGGAAAAGAAATCAGTGTGAAAAATACAACGCCGGAATCACTCGTATTGCAAAAAGAATTTGCGGAAATGGTGAAAGAAAATGTTGAAGCGGTGACAATGGAAGTCTCTTCCCACGCGTTAGAATTAGGGCGAGTCCACGGAACAGACTTTAATATTGGTGTTTTTACAAACCTTTCTCAGGACCACCTGGATTATCATGGCACGATGGAAAAATATGGACAGGCAAAAGGATTACTTTTTGCACAACTTGGCAGTAACTTTGATAAGAGTGTGAAAAAAATTGCTGTTTTAAATGTGGATGATAAACATTTTAATACGCTGGAAACAATGACAGCAGTACCCATTATTACTTATGGCATCGAGGAACAAGCTGACTTCCGTGCGAAAGATGTAAAGATCCGGGAAGATGGCACGAACTTTACATTGGAAGTAGCGGGGGAGGAGTACCTGTTTAAACTTTATTTAACCGGACTTTTTTCCGTGTATAACGTACTTGCAGCAGCCGCAGCAGCGTATGCGAGTGGAGTGCCAATATCTTCTATTAAAACAAGTGTAGAAGCTATAAAAGGCGTTTCAGGAAGGTTTGAAAGAATAGAAGGAGATACACCTTATCACGTCATTGTAGACTATGCCCATACTCCAGACAGTTTAAAAAATGTGCTGGAAACAATCAAAGGTTTTGCTAAAGGAAAAATATCCGTCATTATTGGTTGCGGGGGAGATCGTGATCGCTCAAAAAGACCTCTCATGGCTTCGATAGCAGATGAATTGGCTGATTTTGTTTATTTAACATCAGATAATCCTCGTTCTGAGGAGCCCCTATCAATCCTTTATGACATGAAACAAGGAATTAAAGGAGATAGATATAAAATCATAGAAGACAGGAAAACCGCTATTATTACTGCAATTAACCAAGCGAGTCAAGACGAAGTAATCTTGATTGCAGGTAAAGGTCATGAAACATACCAAATCATTGGTGATCAAACTTTCACCTTTGATGACCGGGAAATTGCAAGGGAAGCGATGAGGGAGCGGATATAAGATGAATGGCGATATTGATTATCAACTCATCAAGACTGTTTCTGATCGGATTAGCGGAAAGTTTACATTTAATTTTGTTTCTGCCGGTGTAAGTACCGATAGTAATAGAATTAAACAAGGTATTATATATGCTCCGATTATCGATGGTGGTTTTGATGGACACCAATTAATTGAAACAGCCATAGAAAATGGTGCAGTCGGTAGTTTTTGGCAGAACGGAATAGAACTTCCAACTACTCTGCCTGAAAGTTTCCCAATCTTTTACGTTGATAATGTCCATCTTGCGCTTGAAAGAATGGCAAATGAATACTTGTTTAATGTAGATCCAACTACAATCGTGGTTCTAGGTGACTACTCAAGAGTAGCCACTAAAAAAATTCTGAAAAAAGTACTCGATCAACCGTTTGTTGTATATGAAGGTGGGAGCAGTGTCACTGTCCTTCATGTACTTGAAACAATCCTTTCTATGCCAAGTAATACGGATGTTTTTATTATGGATGTTCCTTCTACTAAAACATCACATGTGAGTAGAATAAGTGAAATTGTAAAGCCTTCTTTAGCAATTATTAGTGAGAATACTGGAGGAAATACCCAAGCGATATCTATCGTAGAAGGTATGAAGGCAACAGGTACTGTTGTGATGGATGGGGATCGTCCGATCGCTGAAGGTGAATGGAAAACAGATGTCATGACAATTGGCTACGAAGACAGTAATATTTTCAGTATTAAATCTGTTCAAACAAAGGAAGATTCGCTCCGATTTCAAATGGAAGGTATCCTCATTGATTTCATTATTCCAATTTATTTGAGCAATCACCTGAAGTGTGTCGTACCATCGATTGCAGCAGGTCTTCACTTAGGAATAGGTGCGGACCAGATAGTTCACTCATTAAAGGATCTGACTATGGAAGACCTGGGGTTAGATGTAAAAGGAAATGCTCCGGGTTCTATAGTAGTTTTCGACCATGAGAAAGTAGAACACAGTGATGTTGAATATAGTATTAACATGGTCAAGTATTTACACTCTTTTGAAAATAGGGTAGTTATTGTTGATGAAGGATTTCAATCTACCCCCTTGGATATTACGCTTCATGAAATTTTTGCTTCGAAGTTAGCAGACCCCATCACGCATGTTATAACAATAGGAGAAAAAGCTTTTTGGGTGACAGAGGCATTAAACAGATTGACAAATGATACACTTATAACTAGGCACTTTCCAAATCACGCTAAAACAGTTGATATGCTTAAAGAACTCATTAATTCCTCTAGTTTAATCTTATACAGAGGAGCAAATAGAGCACTACTAGAACAAATAATTACAGAATTGAATAGAGGTTAGAAAGGAGTTCCTTTCATGTTGGAACAAGGTTTGTTATTTACATTATTAGTGTCATTTTTGTTAACAGTAGTACTATCGCCAATTTTTATCCCTTTTTTAAAGAGATTAAAATTTGGTCAAAGTATTCGAGATGAAGGTCCAAAGTCTCACCAGAAAAAAACAGGTACACCGACAATGGGTGGAGTGATGATTATCTTTTCTATCGTTCTATCTACTCTCGTTATGGCAGGGCAATTTCATACTATCGGTGTAGAAGTTTGGTTGTTGCTTTTAGTAACAGCAGGATTCGGATTACTAGGATTTTTAGACGATTATATAAAAGTAGCCAAAAAAAGAAATTTAGGATTAACTTCAAAGCAGAAATTCTTTGCTCAGGTAGGGATTTCAACTCTCGTTTACATTGTGCTCGTACAGGCAGGTTTATCCACAGATATTCGTATACCAGGAACGGAATTGGCAGTGGATATTGGGGTCTTTTATTTTCCATTGATTATCATCATGCTTGTTGGTGCAAGTAATGCCGTTAACTTAACGGATGGTTTGGATGGACTTGTGGCAGGGTCATCAGCAGTTGCTTTTGGGGCGTTTGCTATTATTGCTTATTCAACAGGTATGCTCACAGTTTCTTTGTTTTCTGTAGCTGTTGTAGGTGCAGTCTTAGGGTTTCTAGTGTTTAATGCACATCCTGCAAAAGTATTTATGGGGGATACAGGTTCATTAGCACTTGGCGGAGCTCTTGCGATGATAGCAATTTTAACGAAAATGGAGCTTTTACTCGTGATCGTAGGAGGAGTTTTCGTTATTGAAACCTTATCGGTCATTATCCAGGTGATTTCATTTAAAACAAGGGGGAAAAGGATTTTCAAAATGAGTCCTCTTCACCATCATTATGAGCTTTCGGGCTGGAGTGAATGGCGTGTTGTTGTAACATTTTGGGCAGTTGGAATTTTATTTGCTGTAACCGGCGTTTATTTAGAGGTGTGGATGACATGAAAATGATTAAAAAATTTGAAGAAAAAAATGTGCTTGTTATTGGATTGGCTAAAAGTGGTACCGAGGCTGCCAGATTGTTGCATAAGCTTGGCGCAAAGGTAACGGTTAATGATCAAAAACCTTATGAAGAAAATACACAAGCCCAAGAGTTAGAGAAGCTTGGAGTATCCGTAGTTTGCGGCTCGCATCCAGAAAATTTAATTAACAAAACAGTCGATTATGTCGTGAAAAATCCAGGTATAAGGTACGATCATCCACTGGTAGTTAAGGCAATTGATATGAAGCTGCCAGTTTACACAGAAGTTGAACTAGCGTATTTAATTTCCGAAGCAGAAATGATTGGTATTACTGGATCGAATGGTAAAACAACAACAACGACGTATATAGGTGAGATGCTATATGGCGGTGAAAAAGAACCGTTATTAGCTGGGAATATAGGGGAAGTCTCTTGCGGTGTGGCTCAGCAGGCAACTGCACAGCATGAAATGGTTGTAGAATTGTCCAGTTTTCAGCTAATGGGCATTGAAACATTTACACCAAGAATTGCAGTTTTCTTAAACTTAGTGGAAGCACATATTGATTATCACGGCTCGATGGATGAATATATGAATGCTAAGAAAAACATTTTTTTGAATCAATCCGACAGTGATTACTTGATTTATAATGCAGATGATCCTCTTGTTAGCGATATCGTTCAGGAAGCGAAAGCAGAGTTAATCCCATTTTCCACTAAAGTGACGATACAGAATGGCGCTTCGATTGAAGATGGTTGGATAAAGGTATTTAATCATCGGTTAATGGAGGCAAAAGAATTATCACTTCCGGGTGAACATAATTTATCCAATGCTTTGGCCGCGGCGACTGCTGCTATATTAGCGGGAGGCAAGGTGGATCAGGTGAAACATGTACTAAGGACGTTTGCAGGAGTGAAACATCGTCTAGAATATGTTGGGGAAGCGGTTGGAAGAAGTTTCTATAATAATTCGAAAGCAACGAATGTTCCGGCAACGGTGACTGCATTACGTGCATTTAAGCAACCAATTGTTTTAATCGCTGGTGGATTAGACAGAGGGCTTTCCTTTGATGGCTTGATTCCGCTGCTATCCGAACACGTGTCGAAGATAGTTTCATACGGGGAGACAAAAGAAGCGATAGCAGAAGCAGCAAGAAAAGCAAATGTGCCATTTATCAAAACGGTGTCTTCTTTAGAAGAAGCGACGAGGCTAGCATTTGAGAAGTCTGTCTCAGGTGAAGTGATCCTTTTATCACCAGCTTGTGCATCCTGGGATCAATTCAGAACATTCGAACAACGAGGCGATGAATTTACACGTGTTGTTAAAAGAATATTTAATGAAAACTTACAGGAATGATTGTCCTAATTTTTCATAGGTATAGTTAGTAAAGACATGTAATCAAGCTTCTTTACTTGGCGATCCTCCATTCAAGGAGCTTGATGAAGAATGGAGGTTCTTTCTATGCCTAGAGTTAGGTCTTCACCGGATATATTTTTAGTTATTGTCACGTTAATGCTCGTGACTGTTGGATGTTTGATGGTTTACAGTGCGAGCTCTGTTTCTGCAGAGTATCGATTTGATGACGCATATTTCTTTGTGAAACGTCAGCTCATTTTTGTTGCGCTTGGGTTCGTCTCTATGTTTTTAATGACCCAAATAGACTATTGGAGATGGAGAGACCTTTCAAAAGCAGCGTTGTGGGTTTGTTTCCTGCTCCTTCTCATCGTACTAATTCCAGGTGTAGGTTTGGTAAGAGGGGGGGCTCAGAGTTGGTTAGGGATTGGAGCTTTTTCGATCCAACCTTCTGAGTTCATGAAATTAGCGATGATATTATTTTTAGCGTCATACATTTCTGTTAATCAAAAGTTTATTGTGACATGGAAGAAAGGTTTAATACCTACTTTGGCACTTTTGTTTCTTGCGTTTGGGCTTATTATGCTCCAACCGGATTTAGGAACTGGGGCAGTGATGATTTTAACTAGTGTGCTGATGATATTTATTGCGGGGGCGAGGATTTCTCATTTTGTAATATTAGGGTGTATTGGTATCGTTGGATTCATAGGTTTAATCGCTTCAGCTCCTTATCGTATTCAAAGAATTACGTCGTTTTTAAATCCTTGGGAAGATCCTCTAGGGGGTGGCTTTCAAATTATTCAATCTCTTTATGCAATTGCTCCTGGAGGCTTACTTGGATTAGGATTTGGAGAAAGTCGTCAGAAGTATTTCTATCTCCCGGAGCCTCAGACCGATTTTATCTTTGCTATTCTTACAGAAGAACTTGGCTTTATCGGTGGTGGATTTGTGCTAATCTGTTTTGCAGTTCTTTTATGGAGAGGGATTAGAATTGCTCTTTATGCACCAGATTTATTTGGTACATTGTTTGCTGCTGGAATCACGGCGATGATTGCTTTTCAAGTAATGATAAACGTTAGCGTAGTAATCGGGTTAATGCCTGTTACTGGAATTACATTACCTTTGATGAGTTACGGCGGTTCTTCATTAACAATTATGCTTACTACAATTGGAATATTATTAAATATTAGTCGTCATACTCCCGCTTAGACTAATTTTAATAGGGCGCCTGCTGAAGAAAGTAGGCGTTTTTTTTATTGTTTTTACGTTAAAATGATCGAATAACTAAAAAAAATAAATAAGAATTTAAAATACACTTAAAATCACTCTATATATCGGTTAAAATAAGAATGATTAGATTATAATGGCAACCTTACTATCGTGATAGAATACATTGTTTAACGAATCTTTAGGTAACGGTTATTAGGAGGATATTGATGAAGGTATTAATTTCAGGTGGAGGAACGGGTGGGCATATTTATCCCGCTCTTGCACTTATTAGACATTTAGAAAAACAAGATCATTCGCTTGAATGCTTATATATTGGCACGGATAATGGTTTAGAAGCTTCTATTGTTCCAAAAGAGGGAATCCCTTTTAAAACGGTCAAAATTTCAGGTTTTAAACGAAAGCTATCCTTGGAGAATATACGAACAGTTTATCGGTTTTTAAATGCTGTCAGGGTGGCCAAAAAATATATAAAAGAATTTAAACCCGATGTAGTCATAGGAACTGGCGGTTATGTTTGCGGACCGGTTGTTTATGCGGCCGCTAAAAGAAACATACCTACACTCATTCATGAGCAAAATAGTGTCCCAGGTCTAACGAATAAGTTTCTAGCAAAACATGTGACCAAAATCGCAATCTCTTTTCCGGATTCTGCGAAGTACTTTCCTGAAAGTAAGGTTGTATTTACAGGGAATCCAAGAGCAACGGAAGCCGTTGCCCTAAAGAGAGAAGATGGGAAAAATCGTTTAAAAGAGCTTGGGTTAGATCCAACTAAAAAAACAGTACTTGTCGTAGGTGGAAGTCGCGGAGCTAAACCAATTAATGATGCCATGATAGAGACTTTCCCTTTATGGAGAGGGAAAAATTACCAATGTTTATATGTCACAGGTGAAGCTCATTATAATAATGTCAAGGATCATTTATCGGAAGAAGATAGTCATCGAATGGTTTGTGTACCTTATATAGATGATATGCCGGCTATATTACACGAGGTTGACCTGTTAGTTGCAAGAGCAGGGGCTACTACATTATCAGAAATCACAGCTGTAGGTCTTCCTTCTATCCTTATTCCTAGCCCGTATGTGACAAATAATCATCAAGAAAAAAATGCGAGATCACTGGAAAAAGAGAATGCTGCGAAGGTTATTCTTGAGAAAGATGTTTCCTCAGAACAATTATTATCTGATATTGATCATATATTAAATGATGATTTTGTTTGGGAAAGTATGAAAAAAGGAGCCTTATCGCTTGGTAAACCAAATGCTGCAGAAGATATTAAAAAAATGATTCAAAGTGTCTTATAGGCGAAGGGTTGGGAAATGGGGGGATTAAATGAGACAATTAGCTAATGAATTGGAGTCATTAGACGTTGGAGTAGTGAAAGTAGATGAATCTCTAAAGAATCATACTACTTGGAAAATAGGTGGGGCAGCTTCTATTTTGTATGAACCGAGTTCCCTAAAAGGACTACAATCAGCTTTACGTGCAATCACGGCTAGGAACCTTCCTTTATTTATCTTAGGTAGAGGGTCTAACGTTCTCATTTCTGATGAAGGTATTCCAGGTGTGGTGATTAAGCTTGGAGACCAAATGGCCAGTTACACATTAAAAGGAACTTTATTAACGGTAGAGGCCGGATGCTCCCTTATTAAATTAGCTACTACTCTTAGTAAAAAAGGATACTCAGGACTTGAGTTTGCTGCTGGTATCCCAGGATCATTAGGAGGAGCCGTGTATATGAATGCAGGGGCTCATGGGGCAGATATTTCCTCTATCTTAACGAAAGCCTTAATCCTTTTCCCGGATGGCAGTTTAAAATGGTTGACCAATAAAGAATTGAATTTTGATTATAGAACATCCGTTTTACAAAGGAATGGTGGCATTTGTGTTGCAGCAGAATTCCAAATGGAACAAGGAAATGCTAGTTCTATTCGCGAAGATTTATTAAAAAATAAATCCTATCGAAAAGAGACACAACCTTGGACAGATCCTTGTTGCGGAAGTGTGTTCAGAAATCCGTTACCAAACCATGCAGGGAAGTTAATAGAAGAGCTGGGGTTAAAAGGATTTTCGATTGGAGATGCAGAAGTATCTTCTGTACATGGAAATTTTATTATCAATAAAGGGGATGCAAAGGCTGAAGATGTGCTCAAACTTATTCAGTATGTTCAGGATAAGGTTGAAGAGCGATTTGAAATACAATTACAAACGGAAGTGGAATTTGTTCCACTTGCAAAGGATAGCTCTGATTTACAATAAATCACATAATAAAATAAGTGATTTTCCTTACAAGAGTAAATAACTGCGTTATGATGGAGAGAAGCAGGAAATCGTCTTTATTTGTCGATAAACTGAAAATTGGTTTTCTCATTCAATCCCTTGCTATACGATGGAGGAAAGATGTATGAAAGAAAAGAAAGTAGTTGAAATTGAAGAGAGAATTCCTAAACTCAAAGCTCGAAGAAAACAACGGACCAATCGACGATTAATCTTGTATGTGTCAATCTTCTTTTTATTAATGTTATTCATTATCTATTTTCAAAGTTCGTACAGTCATGTCCAACAAGTAAAAGTAAAAGGAAATGATTACGCGAATTCAGAATGGGTGATTGAACAATCCGGCTTGCTTGATGGAGTGAGTATGTGGAATTTGAATGAAGAAGAAGTTTCTAAAAAGATTACGTCTCACGAGGCCGTATCGAGTATTGAACTTTCAAGGGAATTTTTAAATAGTATCATAATAGATGTTCAGGAATATGCACATATTGCCTATGTTCAAGAGGAGAATACTTTTTTCCCCGTCTTGGAAACTGGTGAGCAATATTCAAAAGATCCTGCCCAGGATGTTGTCCCATATGATGCACCCGTTTTACGAAATTTTGAAACGGAAGAGTTAAGAGTACAGATGGCATCTCAACTCTCGAAAACTCCAAAAGGGATATTTGAGCGTATTTCAGAAATTACTCTGGAACCTACGGAAAATGATCCTACCCGAATTACGTTGTTGATGAATGATGGATTTACAGTAAGTTCAACTATAAGGGATTTTTCTGAAAGGATTACCCCGTATCCTGCTGTCGTTGACCAGTTAGATCCCGAGATTGATGGGATCGTTCATATGAGGATGAATCCTTATTTTGAAAGTTTTGAAGTGGAAGAGGAAGAAATAGACGAAGAGGAGGTTGAGGGCATTGAGGGTGAAGGGTAAACATGTGATGTTCTCGTTTGTTCTCTTGATTACTGGTTTTCTTGTTTCATTAAGTTACCAGTACACAAGTCATACAAACCAACAAGGTCCTCCTTTGTCTGATTCCCAGTGGCAAGAAGAAGATGAACTTCGTAATGAGGTCATTTCCGAACAGCAAGTAAATCAAAAGCTTACGGATAGTTTAAGAGAGGTTCAGAGGCAAATTAAAACGGTGGAAGACGATATTTCGACTTCTGAGCGCTTGTATTTGAATTTGGTGGAAGATATTGATCAACTTCGAATGGTTACTGGGTCTGTTGGAGTGAGTGGAGAAGGAATCCATGTCAAGCTAGATGATGCAGAATATGTGCCAGGTGAAGACAATCCCAATCATTACATTGTCCATGAACAGCATATCCAACAAATCGTAGATGAACTTCTCGTTGCCGGGGCAGAGGCTATTGCTGTAAATGGTCATAGAATACACCAGCAGTCGTATATCCAATGCATAGGGCCTGTGATCGAGATTGATGGAGAAACGTCATTTTCACCTTTTGAAGTAACGGCAATCGGTGACAGTGAAACATTAGATGAATCTTTGAATCTTGTAGGTGGAGTAAAAGATCAGCTCGTCAATCAAAATATTGATATTCGTATTGAGAAAAGAAATGAAATTATATTAGATCCTTTCTTCTCTGAGAAGGGGTGAACCTATGAATAATAGAATGACTATTTTTGCTTGTGTCACGATAATTATTGGATTTATGGTGGCTGTACAATTTCAAGCTGTAAGTGAACCTGAAAATAGAGAAGGCCGGAATATGGCTGAACTCAGGCAGGATTTAGTGGCGGAAAAAGAAAAACAGCAAAGATTAAACGAAGAACTAGAGAGACAGCGCGAAATACTGTATCAATTGGAACAGACAGAGGATGTTGAAGAGGTCATGGGCGATGTGATTACTGAATTACAGGAGCAAGCTGGACTGACAGAAGTTAGTGGGCCAGGAATAATCTTAAAAATTGATGTTGCTTTTGATGTAGATTATGAAGGGGGTGCCATTAGATCAGTTCCGCCTTACCTTGTGCGCTTACTTATTAATGAACTGAACATTCAGGGAGCGACTCATATAGCCATTGACATGCAACGTTATGTAGCAACTACCGCTATTAGAGAAGCTAATGGCAGAACGCTAGTTAACGGTAGTTGGCTCAGTCATTTTCCATTAGAAATAAAAGTGATTACTGATGATCCGGAATCAATGCACCATGCTATGATGTCTTCACAATCCAGAGAGTTATTTTCTTATGAAAATTTAAGCCTTGTCTCTACTCCTGTGAATCAAGTGGAATTACCGGCTTATGAGAAAGACTATCGAGTTCGGTTCATGGAACCAGTACAGGAGGGATCCTGAATGTGGTTGCCACTTCTAGCTCTTATAATTGGAATATTATTTGGTTTTCTTACAGACTTCCAAATATCGGATGAATACTCAAGTTATCTATCTATCGCGGTACTAGCAGCCTTGGATACGCTCGTTGGTGGCATCCGAGCACATTTGGAAAAAACATTTGATGATAAGGTATTTATTACCGGATTTTTCACAAATATTTTTCTAGCTGCTAGTTTAGCTTTTCTCGGTGTTCATCTTGGTGTAGACTTGTATTTAGCAGCTGTTTTTGCATTTGGTGTACGTTTATTTCACAATATCGCAATTATTCGACGGATTTTTCTTGTAAAATGGACAAAAAAGAGTGATAGTACTACGAAAGACTAATGGTATATTTTTCATTTTTTGTTTTTATACCCATAAAAAGAGGTAATGAGATATAATTGTTGAATACAACCTTTAAGTTATCATATTAAAAAAAACATTTATTAACTTTAAAGCAGGTTAAGGGAGGTGCAAGCCAATGAAAAATCATGATACATATGTAACTCTAGATATCGGAACCTCATCGGTACGAGTTATTATTGGTGAAATGACAAATGGCTCTTTGAACATAATTGGAGTAGGAGAGTCTGAATCAGAAGGAATTAAAAGAGGAGCAATTGTCGATATTGATCAAACTGTTCAATCTATCAAAAGAGCTGTTGAAAAAGCAGAAAGAATGATAGGAATGAGCATCAAATATGTCATTGTTGGTGTAACAGGTAATCATATTCAACTACAGCCTTGCCATGGGGTAGTTGCTGTCTCTAGTAACGATCGTGAAATAGGGGACGAAGACATCACCCGGGTTATTGATGCTGCACAAGTGATCTCTATTCCACCGGAAAGAGAAATTATCGATGTTATTCCACGGCAATTTATTGTAGATGGTCTAGATGAGATCAATGATCCAAGAGGCATGATAGGTGTCCGTTTAGAAATGGAAGGAACAATTATCACCGGATCGAAAACAATGTTACATAATCTATTACGTTGTGTCGAAAAAGCGGGTCTACAAGTAGCGGATATTGTCCTTCAGCCATTAGCAGCAGGTTCTATCGCGCTCTCTAAAGACGAAAAAAGTTTAGGTGTGGCCCTTATTGACTTGGGTGGAGGATCTACTACTGTCTCCATATTTGATGATGGATCTTTACAAGGAACTAGTCAGATTCCAGTTGGTGGAGATCACATTTCTAATGACATCTCAGTCGGATTTAGAACGTCAACGGAAGAAGCGGAAAAAGTAAAAACAAGTTATGGACATGCTTTCGTAGATCATGCCTCCGATGATGAAACATTTGAAGTTTCGGAGATTGGTAGTGATCAAAAACAAGAGTTTTCACAATGGCAACTTGCTAACATTATAGAACCTAGGCTAGAGGAAATGTTCTTGTTAGTACAAAAAGAAATTAACAGACTTGGGTATCAAGACTTGTCTGGAGGTTTCGTTTTAACTGGAGGAACGGCTAAAATGCCAGGAGTTCTCGAGCTTGCTCGAGATGTACTTCAGAAAAATGTACGTGTCGCTATTCCAGATTATATTGGCGTACGAGAGCCTCAATATACAAATGGAATTGGTCTTATTACATTTGCATACCGAAATGTTCGAATCCAAGGGAAAGAAATTGCTTCAGGCTTAGAAGAAGTAATTCAAGGGAATGAGGAAGATCGTAAAGAGCGTATGGAAAACCAAAAACAATCTAGACAACCAAAACACTCTAAAAATTCAAAAGAAGAACCAGGTGTGAAGAAAAAAGTTTCGAATATGTTTAAGATGTTTTTTGAGTAAATATAAATGTAATGAGGATGGATTGGAGGATCGAAAATGTTAGAATTTGAACAAGATATGGAACAATTAGCAACAATAAAAGTTATAGGTGTAGGTGGCGGCGGAAGTAACGCAGTAAACCGAATGATCGAAAATGGTCTTCAAGGTGTTGATTTTATTGCTGTGAATACAGATGCTCAAGCATTACATCTTTCTAAAGCAGATCATAAATTACAGTTAGGTGGTAAACTCACTAGGGGATTAGGTGCTGGTGCTAATCCTGACATTGGAAAAAAAGCTGCAGAAGAAAGTCGTGATCAATTAGAAGAACAACTATCGGGCGCAGATATGGTATTCATCACCGCTGGAATGGGTGGAGGAACTGGAACAGGAGCAGCGCCAGTCATTGCAGAAATTGCAAAAGAAGCAGGAGCTTTAACGGTTGGTGTTGTTACGCGTCCTTTTACTTTTGAAGGACGAAAAAGAATGTCGCAAGCTGCGAATGGAATTGCAGCTTTAAAGGAAAAAGTGGATACACTTATTGTCATTCCTAATGATCGCTTATTGGAGATTGTTGATAAAAACACTCCTATGCTTGAAGCGTTCAGAGAGGCTGATAATGTATTGCGTCAAGGTGTCCAAGGTATTTCTGATTTAATTGCAGTTCCTGGTCTTATTAACCTGGATTTTGCTGATGTGAAAACAATCATGAGTGAAAAAGGATCAGCATTAATGGGAATAGGTGTTGCTACTGGTGAAAACCGTGCAGCTGAAGCTGCTAAGAAAGCAATTTCTTCCCCATTATTGGAAACAAGCGTAGATGGAGCACAAGGTGTGCTGATGAATATTACAGGCGGAAGCAATCTTAGTCTTTTTGAAGTTCATGAGGCAGCAGAAATCGTATCTTCAGCGTCTGACAGCGAAGTAAACATGATTTTTGGTTCTGTAATAAATGAGAATTTAAAAGATGAAATCGTTGTGACCGTTATTGCAACAGGATTTGAAATGGAGCAGCAGCAACAACCAAAGGAAAGGGCACCGTCCAGTCGTGCTTCTTTAGGTCAGCAAAGATCTAGTCAGCCAAGCTCGCAGACTAGAACTGAAACTGCATCCACACAAGAAAAACCCAAGCCAACTTCTAATCAACCACAACAGTCAGAAGAAGAATTGGATACATTAGATATTCCAACATTTTTAAGAAATCGTCGAAACAGATAATATAATATCAAAAAGCCAGTTCCAAAAGCTCAAACCTTTTGGAACTGGCTTTTTTTAGTTAATGTCGGTTTTATAAATATGTAGAAAACTTTACCAGATGTGACAAAATATGCAGCGCTTTTATTAGCTTAATAGGATGTATTTATACAACTTCGGGTTACGTAAAAGAGTTAGAAGAATCGGAGGCGACCGCCTTGAGCGGACTTGAATACTATTATAAACAACCTTCAAATTAAGAAGAAGAATTATTGAGGATACTTTCCTTCATAAATCTTCTTTTTTTGCATGACAGGGTAAAACTACTCTGAATTTTTATACTTTGTATGATTCGTATAGTTCACAAAATTTCTTGTGACACAAAATTCGAAAACCTCTCAAAATAAGTAGGGTTTTCATAGCAAGAAGTGACAGACTTAGTTCTTTTTGTGGGCTATACTTATCCTTAAATTCGAGGTTGGACGGTGGAGATAATGAATCTCTATTTGGATTTGATATGGCTATTAAATTTTTTAATTGATCTGATGTTACTCATATTGACATCAGTTGTTATGAAGAAAAAGACATCTAAAAAAAGGTTTATTTTTGGGGCCTTATTTGCTTCATGTTTTGTATTTTTCATGTTTATACCCGAAGCAGCATTTATGGTTCATCCGGTTAACAAAGCACTTTATTCGGTACTTATTATTTTAATCACATTTTCTTTCGAGCAAATTAGAAGTTTCTTTCAGGCACTCCTCATGTTCTACTTTGTTAATTTTGCGATAGGTGGTGGGTTAATAGGTATACATTATTATTTTAATTTAGACCATTCATTTTTACAGGGTACTTTTGCCACCAATGGTTTTGCATTTGGTAGCCCTGTTAGTTGGGGGTTCATTGTAGTTGGTTTTCCAGTTTTATATTTTTATACGAAGAAGCGGTTTGAAGTTGTTGAGGAGGTGAAAATACGGTTCTCTGAAATTATGAAAGTGAATGTTAAAGTTGCAGGGATAGCGTTAGAGCTTACAGGATTTGTCGACAGTGGGAATCGACTAACTGATCCCTTTTCCAAAAAACCAGTAATGATTATAGATATGACAAAAGTTAAGAATCAATTCCCAGAAGATATTGTTAACTTAACAAAACAAAAACCTGACAACATTACTCAGTCATTTGACCAGTTGTCATGGAATGTTTCCATTGTCCCTTTTCGAACAGTAGGGAGTGAGCTCGAGTTTCTCTGGACGATAAAACCAGACGAAGTGACGGTAGAAGAGCAGGGGATAGCATATTCTTGTCCTCGAACACTGTTAGGGCTTAGTTATCGTTCCTTAGGAGAAAACGGAGATTATGATTGTCTCCTTCATCCTGCGATGATTCAGCATAGAAAAGAAATATAAAGAGATATAAACCGGCTGTTTTTAGAAAAAGAGCTTTGTAGAAGTAAGGCTGTCGACTCTAGTGGAAAAAAGCATCTGGAGAAGACTAGGCTGAACGTTTTCTGTCCGAGGAGGCTAACGGTGTTGCTCACAGAATGCGTCCATCAGCAGCATATTCGAATACCATTATATGCTTTTGAAAAGCAATATTTTTTAGGAATCAGCCTATTAAACCGAGGAGGAGCGATAATGAAAAGATATATGATGCCGCTTAAGTTGTGGTGGTTTAAGCTACGAAAAAAATTAAACCTAAAATCGGATGAGATATTCTACATAGGAGGAAGTGAAGCACTTCCTCCCCCCTTGTCTAAGGATGAAGAGGCATATTTATTAAAAAAATTACCGAATGGAGAAGAGTCTGTGCGATCAATGCTTATTGAAAGAAACCTTCGTTTAGTAGTTTATATTGCTCGGAAATTTGAAAATACCGGAATAAATATTGAAGATTTAATTAGCATCGGAACCATTGGTTTGATAAAAGCAGTGAATACATTTAATCCAGAAAAGAAAATTAAATTGGCGACATATGCATCTAGGTGTATAGAAAATGAAATTCTGATGTATTTGAGAAGAAATAATAAATTAAGATCTGAAGTTTCGTTTGATGAACCCTTGAATATAGACTGGGACGGAAATGAATTGTTGTTATCGGATGTTCTTGGAACAGAAGATGATATTATTACAAAAGGTATGGAAGAAAAAGTAGACCGAAGACTTCTTGTTAAAGCATTACTGAGTCTGAATGATCGAGAAAAACAAATTATGGAGTTACGTTTCGGATTAGCGGGAGAAGAAGAAAAAACGCAGAAAGACGTAGCGGATATGCTGGGAATTTCACAATCTTATATTTCTCGTTTAGAAAAAAGAATTATTAAAAGGCTTCGGAAAGAATTTAATAAAATGGTTTAATCTATCTTTCATCTTATATAAATAGTGTTATTATTTATGCTTCGTTTTGATTTGATGTCTGCATAATTTTCCCTCTCAAGGACATACTGATTTTGTACCTTATCTCCTGTTGGGAGGGAAAGCATTGACACGACATAAAGTAGAAATTTGTGGAGTAGATACATCGAAGTTAACTGTGCTGAAGAATAAGGAAATGAGAATTTTATTTAAGGCGATGCAGGAAGGTGATCCAGATGCGAGAGAAGAATTAGTTAATGGCAATCTTCGACTCGTATTAAGTGTGATCCAAAGATTTAATAATCGAGGTGAATACGTCGATGATTTATTTCAAGTAGGATGTATTGGGTTAATGAAGTCCATCGACAACTTTGATTTAGGACAAAATGTTAAATTTTCAACGTATGCAGTTCCGATGATAATTGGAGAAATTAGAAGATACTTAAGAGATAATAACCCAATTCGTGTATCTAGATCACTCAGGGATATTGCATACAAAGCTCTTCAGGTTCGTGATAATTTAATGAGTGAGAAGAAACGCGAAAGAGAACCAACAGTCCAAGAAATTGCAAAAGTATTAGGTGTACCGAAAGAAGAAGTAGTGTTTGCATTAGATGCCATTCAGGATCCTGTTTCCCTTTTTGAGCCTATCTATAATGATGGTGGCGATCCAATTTTTGTAATGGATCAAATCAGTGATGATAAGCAAAAAGATGTAAATTGGATTGAAGAAATCGCTCTGAAAGAAGCAATGATTAAGTTAAATGAGCGGGAAAAGGTAATACTTGATATGCGATTTTTTCAAGGGAAAACTCAAATGGAAGTAGCGGATGAGATAGGGATATCTCAAGCTCAAGTTTCACGGTTGGAAAAAGCAGCCATCACACAAATGAATAAGCACGCCCGTGAATAACCTGCGAAAGCAGGTTATTTTTTTATGTGCAGATTTATTTGGATCATAGTCCTAAGGTGTTCCATTACTCGGTAGAATTAAAAACATTCACAGCACAATCAATTATATCTACAAGTGATTTAATGTAAGCACTTAAGCTATATACATAAGCTATTATACTAGCTGTTTTCTTTAAATTGATATATGAGCTTTGTTACAAGCATAAGATATAGAAGATTGAATATAGGACTTTAAAGAAGGAGAAGATATTATGTTAAATATGTCTGAATTACAGTCAAAAGATATTGTAAATTTATCCGATGGTAAGTTGTTAGGGCACTTAACCGATATTGATATTGATTTGGAGCAAGGCAGAATTAATTCTATTTTTATAGGTGGGAGTAAAATAAGGAATATGTTTCAAAAAGATGAAGAATTCATGGTGCCCTGGAAAAACATTGTGAAAATAGGTTCAGATGTCATATTAGTGCGTCTAGAAGGGGAATTCCAGGCGAAATTAGAATAAACAACATGGATATTATCGATAATTCCTAGTATTTCGACGCTCCTTTCATGAAATCATTGCTTGAATGTAAAAAATTCTTTATGATAACAGTATGGACTTATGAAAATCACCTTGATCCGGATAAAGAAGAGTACCTGTTTCAGTAGCATCTTATAACAACCAAGATGCTACTAGGGTCACTCGTCTTATTTAAAGAAAATTAGAGTTATTTATTAGAAATGAGAGGGGTTTGTCGACAGTCATGTCAGTCACTGAAAATTTAACAATCATTCAAGATACTATTCGTGCAGCATGTGCTCGGTCCAACAGAAATCCAGATACAGTAAATCTCGTTGCAGTTACTAAATATGTCTCTACTGAAAGAGCACAAGAAGCAGTCTCTGCCGGCATTTTACATTTAGGTGAAAACCGAGTAGAAGAAGGAATGGAGAAATGGCAAGTGATTGATGGGGATGTCAATTGGCACTTTATAGGGAACTTGCAATCCAGAAAAGCGAAAAATATAATTCCTGCTTTTCATTTCATTCATTCTTTGGACCGTCTTTCGTTAGCAAAAGAATTAGACAAGCGTGCAGAAGAGGGACAGACTGTAAGATGCTTCGTTCAGGTAAATGTTACTGGTGAAGAGTCAAAGTCTGGTCTAACTCCAGCTGAACTTCCAGCTTTCATCGAGGACGTAAAGCAGTATACATCGGTTCAAATCGTTGGTCTAATGACGATGGCACCATATACAGAAGACGTAGAAACAGTGCGACCAGCTTTTAAACAATTACGTGAGTTAAAAGAGCAAATTGAGCAAAAAGAATATATTCATGCTCCTTGTCATGAATTATCAATGGGGATGTCAAACGATTATGAAGTTGCTATTGAAGAAGGAGCAACTTACATTCGAATTGGTACCTCATTAGTTGGAAAAGAAAAATAGCCATTCAAAGAGGCGAGGTGTTAAATAATATGAGTATGAAAAGAAAGTTTAAGCGTTTTTTTGAATTAGAAGATGACTATAATGAATCGGAGATGGAAGTGGAAGTTGCAAATTCCGAAGAGGATGAAAAGTTTTCAACTCCTGAAAAAGAAACCAGAAAAGATAAACGAAATGTAGTGAGTTTGAGTAGTGTCCAAAATCAAGCAAAGGTGATGCTTATCGAGCCTCATAGTTACGATGAGGTGCAGGAAATAGCTGATCAATTAAAGAATAGAAAAGCAGTTGTTATAAATTTACAGCGAATACCTAGAGATCAAGCAAAGAGAATTGTAGATTTTCTCAGCGGTACAGTTTATGCTATAGGAGGAGATATACAGAAACTCGGTAGTGAGATTTTTCTTTGTACTCCTGATAATGTTAACGTAACTGGTTCGATATCTGATATGATCCAAGGATCATAGTATGTAGGAGAGTGAATGAAAATGGAATTAATAGCAAGTTTAATCATTCAAGCAGTTGAAATTTATTGGTTTATCTGTATTATTTATATTTTTATGTCTTGGATTCCAAATGCAAGAGAATCATCATTTGGTCAAGCCATTGGAAAATTGGTAGAACCTCTTTTTGCTCCATTCAGGCAAATCATTCCGCCACTTGGCATGATTGATCTATCACCATTAGTTGCCTTATTTGCACTACGTTTTGCAATGGATGGATTAAGATACTTATTTAATATGTTTTTATAACGAATGAGATGGTTGGTGAACAGGTGTCTATTTATGAACATTACAGAAAAGAAGAATATGCATTTGTTGATCAAGTACTTGATTGGAAAGAAATGGTTGCAAATGAATATCGGTTTAAGGTAACGGATTTTCTGGATCCAAGACAACAACATATCCTTTCTACTCTTATCGGTAAGAGTGATGAAGTGCGAGTGTCGTTTTGGGGCGGCCATTCAGCCCCTGAAAGAATGCGGGCCATTTTGTACCCTGATTACTATACTCCTGAAGAATCGGATTATAGTGTTTCAACATATGAAATTACTTACCCAAGTAAATTCGTGACGATAGAGCATCCCCATATTCTTGGCTCGTTAATGAGTATTGGTATAAAACGTGAAAAATTTGGTGACATCATTTCAACAGAAGAACGGTATCAGGTTGTTCTTGCGGATGAGGTTGCTGATTATGTCCTTGTAAACCTAGAATCGATTGGAAAAGCAAAAGTTAGGCTGGAGAAAGTTAATCGTGAGTCTCTTATAGAAGGTGTCAAAGAAACCGATGAACAGTTTGTTACTGTGTCATCAATGAGAGTTGACACTGTCGTTTCAGAAGCTTTTCGTCTTCCTCGGGCAAAAGTGAAAGTGGCGATTACTGGTGAGAAAATTAAAGTTAATTGGAAAATAGTTGATAACCCCTCTTATACTATACATAAAGGGGATGTTCTTTCAGTAAGAGGTTTTGGGAGATGCGAGATTCTGGAATTAGAGGGAGAAACTAAAAAGGGAAAACATCGAATTATCTTGGGATTTCCTAAGTAAAAAAGGAATTTTTTCAGGTTATGTCGAAACATGTACATAAGTATTGTAATAAACAATTATTCGGAGGTGCTCTAGGTTATGCCATTAACTCCCTTAGATATTCATAATAAGGAATTTACCCGAGGTTTTAGAGGGTATGATGAGGACGAAGTAAATGAGTTTTTAGATCAAATTATTAAAGATTATGAATCCGTCATTCGTGAAAAGAAAGAGTTATTAGATCGGGTTTCTGAACTTGATGATAAGCTTACTCACTTTTCAAACATTGAGACAACGTTGAATAAGTCTATTCTAGTCGCACAAGAAACGGCAGAAGGTGTCAAAAGATCAGCAGAAAAAGAAGCGAAATTGATCATTAAGGAATCTGAGAAGAATGCTGACCGTATAGTGAATGAAGCGCTGTCCAAGTCCCGGAAAGTTGCTTTAGAAGTGGAAGAGTTAAAAAAACAAGCTTCTGTTTACCGTACGAGGTTCAGAATGCTTCTTGAAGCTCAGTTAGAGATGCTTAATACAGAAGACTGGGATGACTTAAGTCAAACGAGTAAAGAACAACAAGAAGAAGAGTCCTACGAAAACTTTTAACCTACTTGACGTATAAAAAGAAATTATCATATACTTTAATAACCAATTTATATTGGAGAATGACGCTTTTTTTATAAATAGATGCTTGGGATGGAATTTACCAAGGTTATGTGAGCATTCACTTTTTTGAATTTTTCCGTTTTCTTGTTATATAGTTCAATGATTGGTAATAATAAATGATAAGCGACGATAGGGAAAGTAAGAATAGATTTGAGGCAGTTTAGCGAACCGGTGATGGTGAGAGACCGGTGCCCCAACTATTTTGAAAATCACCCTAGAGCTGTGCACTGAACGAGAGAAACCTACTTATCTCTCAAGTAAACTGTACCGTGTCATGAGCGATATTTCATGCTTAAGTTGAGTGCTATTGGTCAAATAAAAGTCAGCACTTATATGGGTGGTACCGCGGGTTTTCCTTCTCGTCCCAATGTGGATGAGGGGGATTTTTTGTTTTTTTTGGCTATTACAAAGCCTTTAATAAATTATTAATGTAAGAGGAAGTTAAAGGAGGAAGAAAGTATGGAATATAAACAAACATTATTAATGCCGAAAACGGAGTTTCCGATGAGAGGGAATCTTCCTAATAAAGAACCCGAGATGCAAGCGGATTGGGAAAGCATGAGAATTTACGATAAGGTTCAACAACGAACAGAGGGAAGACCAATGTTTGTGCTGCATGATGGACCCCCATATGCAAATGGTGATATTCACATGGGCCATGCATTAAATAAAATTCTTAAAGATTTTATCGTGAGATACAAGTCTATGAATGGATTTCAAGCACCTTATGTCCCGGGCTGGGATACACATGGTCTGCCAATCGAAACAGCGCTAACTAAAAAAGGCAAAGTTGATCGTAAAAAAATGACAGTTGCTGAATTCCGCAAAAAGTGCGAAGAATATGCCTTAGTCCAAGTTGATAATCAACGAGAACAATTTAAACGTCTAGGAGTAAGAGGTGACTGGGACAATCCATATGTAACTCTCACGCATGAGTATGAAGCACAACAAATTAAAGTGTTTGGTGAAATGGCTAAAAAGGGCTACATTTATAAGGGGAAAAAACCTGTTTACTGGTCGCCTTCCTCTGAGTCAGCTCTAGCAGAAGCAGAAATTGAATACCATGATAAACGCTCTCCATCAATCTATGTCGCATTTGATGTAACCGATGGACGTGGAGTTCTCCAAGGAGATGAGAAATATGTCATCTGGACAACAACTCCTTGGACGATTCCTGCAAATTTAGCAATTGCTTTACATCATGAATTGAACTATGTAGTGGTTAACGTTAATAATAATAAATATATTGTTGCTGAAGGGTTACTTGAATCACTTGTGAAAGAATTTGAATGGGAAAACTATGAAATCACCGCTACTTACAAAGGTGCTGATCTTGAGCATACGAAAGCAAAACACCCATTTTATGATCGGGAATCACAAGTTATTCTCGGGGATCACGTTACTTTAGATGCAGGTACAGGTTGTGTTCATACAGCCCCGGGTCACGGGGAAGATGATTATATTATTGGTCAGCAATACGGATTAGATGTTTTATGTCCTGTAAACGACAAAGGTGTATTTACAGAAGAAGCACCAATGTTTGAAGGCTTATTCTATGATGAGGCGAATAAATCAATTACAGAGAAATTGGATGAAGTAGGTGCGTTGCTGAAACTTACGTTTATGACTCACTCCTATCCTCATGATTGGCGTACAAAGAAGCCGGTGATTTTCAGAGCTACACCACAGTGGTTTGCTTCTATTAAAGATTTCCGCGAAGACTTGCTAAAAGAAATAGAAGAAGTAACATGGCTGCCTAAATGGGGAGAAACTAGATTATATAATATGGTACGAGATCGTGGTGATTGGTGTATCTCCAGACAACGTGCTTGGGGCGTTCCGATTCCAATCTTTTACGGAGAAGATGGGGAACCTATCATTAATGATGAGACGATTACTCATGTATCCGAATTATTTAGGGAGCATGGATCTAACATTTGGTTCGAATGGGAAACAACCGATCTCCTTCCAGATAAATTTGAGTCTGAACATAGCCCGAATGGTGTGTTTACAAAAGAAATGGACATTATGGATGTATGGTTTGACTCAGGATCGTCACACCAAGCAGTGCTTGAAGAACGTGATGACTTAGTTCGCCCGGCGGATGTTTATTTAGAAGGTTCTGACCAATATCGCGGTTGGTTTAACTCTTCGCTATCTACTGCGGTAGCTGTGACGGGTAAATCACCATACAAACAAGTGATTAGTCATGGATTTACGTTAGACGGCAAAGGCAAAAAGATGAGTAAGTCACTTGGAAACGTCATTATCCCTAATAAGATAATGAAACAGCTAGGTGCTGATATTTTAAGACTTTGGGTTTCTTCAGTGGACTATCAGGCAGACGTAAGAGTATCGGATGATATCCTAAAGCAAGTTGCTGAAGTGTATCGTAAAATCAGAAACACTTTCCGCTTTTTACTCGGAAATCTAAATGATTTTGATCCGAAATCAAATACAGTTGCTTACAATGACTTATCTGAGTTGGATCAATATATGTTAATCAAGTTAGACGATCTTGTAAAGGATGTTAAAACTGGTTACGATGAGTATCAGTTTGCCCATGTTTATAACAAAGTTCATAATTTCTGTACGGTCGAGTTAAGTTCTTTTTACATGGATATTTCAAAAGATACGTTGTACATTCAACATGCCGATCATCTTGACCGCAGAAGGATACAAACGGTGATGCATGAGACGTTGACTACTCTCGTTAAGTTATTATCACCAATCCTTTCCCATACGACAGAAGAGGTGTGGAAGCATATTCCTGGTGTAGAAGAAGAAAGTGTTCAACTGACAGATATGCCTGAAGTAAAGAATTACGACGGTGTAGCTAAATTGAAAGAAAAATGGGATCGTTTTATGGATCTGCGAGACGATGTATTGAAAGCATTGGAAGAAGCT
The DNA here is from genome assembly GCF_002886185.1 of Salipaludibacillus neizhouensis. Lineage (GTDB taxonomy): Bacteria > Bacillota > Bacilli > Bacillales > Salisediminibacteriaceae > Salipaludibacillus > Salipaludibacillus neizhouensis. Next base: position 2,254,829 of record NZ_KZ614146.1, on the reverse strand, counting down.
CGAAATGAAAAAGGAATTAAGAAAAGTTTAAGTGCTCATGTAGTTGTTTATGCAGATGGCGAAGACTTTGAGCTTCTTTCATCCATTGGAAATCTTAATAAGCTATTCATAAGCTCTGAGGCAACAGTTGCTGGAAGTATTTCAGATGCACCGGCAGGAGCGAAAAAATATGAAGCAATTGCTATTGAAATCCTGCAGGCTGAAGGTGAAACATGTGAACGGTGTTGGATGGTCACAAAGGAATTAGGAACGAATGTAAATCATCCTAATCTTTGTCCTGACTGCACAGACACAATTGTAAATCATTACGAAGGATAACTAAAAAACTAGTCTAACGGTCCATCAGCCGGTAGACTAGTTTTTTAAATTAATTTATAAATTTCTTAGTTATTAGAGACTGTTGTTTCCATTCGAACAGAAGGGTTCGAACCCGCTCTAGGCGGGCGGACGCTTTCCTCGGTCAATGCTCAAACAACCTTCCGTGACAATAACGGAAGAAAGAGACGAAGTTTTTTAAATTTGCTGGAATGGAACCCGCTTACCCTGGTAACGATAAAACCAATAAAGATTTTGTTGGAAAATCCAAAAAAGGAATCGAAGTCGCTGCAAACGAACGTTTTCTAAGGGCAACTTTGCAGCTTCGTCTGATAGAGTTTGGACTGAGAGTATATTCTTGAAATGTCCCCTAGGATTTATCAGTCTTTGACATAACCTTTTCTAAATTATTTTTTGCTTATTAGTGTTATCAAGTGTGGCATAAATGCAAAGGTTTATTTAACAAAAAACGGATATGCTGTTTTTCTTAATTGTCTGTTTCTCGTTGCTATGCTAAAATGCATAAGGGTACATTAAAGCAGTAGCGAGGGGAGACATGGCGTTGATTTATTATGTAATAGCACTCGTTGTGATTTTATTTGATCAACTTACAAAATGGTTGGTTGTACAACATATGGAAATTAGAGAAAGTATTCCACTCATTGAGAACGTACTATACTTAACGTCCCACCGAAACTCAGGAGCAGCGTTTGGGATATTACAAGGGCAAATGTGGCTGTTTTTCCTTGCTACATTGATTGTTATAGGTGTTGTCATTTATTATATAAGGTTATATGGTAAAGATCAGCCTTGGTTCGGCCTTTCTCTCGGGCTCGTTCTAGGAGGCGCAATAGGGAATTTTATTGATCGGGTATTGTTCGGTGCAGTAGTTGACTTTATTGATACCTATATTTTTTCATATAATTTTCCTATTTTTAACGTAGCTGATTCCGCATTAGTGGTTGGAGTTATTATGCTTATGATACATGTCATTAGAGAAGAAAAAACACAAGGGAAGTCATAAAATGAAAATACATGAATTTAAATCTGAAGAGCAAGGTGTTCGAATAGATAAGTGGCTCGCTGAACAAGCCTCTGATTGGTCTCGAAGTCTGGTACAACAATGGATACAAGATGGATTTGTGAAGGTAAACGGAGAAATAACGAAGAGTAACTATAAAATTAAACAGGATGATCATGTAATCATTGATGAGCCTCCTGTAAAAGAACTAGAAGCAGAACCTGAAGAATTAAATCTTGATATCGTTTATGAAGATAGTGACGTGCTAGTTGTGAATAAACCTCGGGGAATGGTTGTTCACCCAGCACCAGGCCATCCTTCTGGGACGCTTGTTAACGGTTTGTTGGCACATTGCAACGATTTATCAGGGATTAATGGTGTCTTGCGCCCAGGGATAGTCCATCGTATAGACAAGGACACGTCTGGACTTCTGATGGTTGCAAAAAATGATTTGGCTCATGAGTCACTCGTTAATCAATTAAAAGCTAAAACGACAAAGCGCAGATACATTGCGATTGTGTCCGGTGTCATCCCTCATGACAAAGGGTCAATTGATGCGCCAATTGGAAGAGATCCAGATGACCGACAGAAAATGACGGTAACAGAACATCATGGCAGGGATGCTGTCACACATTTTCAAGTGCTTGAGAGATTCGAAAAATACACACATATAGCGTGTGAATTAGAAACAGGACGTACTCATCAAATAAGAGCTCATATGAAATACATCGGTTTTCCGATTGTGTCGGATCCTAAATACGGTCCACGTAAAAAACATGATTTTCCAATTGTTGGACAAGCACTTCATGCAGAAATGCTCGGATTTGTACATCCGAGAACAGAGGAAGAACTTATGTTTCATGCACCTATACCTGAAGACTTGAAAGAATGTCTAATTGTAGCGAAAAATAGCCATTGACAGAGAAGAGCTGGCATGGAATAATGATGATAGATTAAAAACTTAATCCTTTAATTACAGTCCCGTGAGGCTGAGAAGGGAAATGAATTTGAGAAAACCTACCTGGATTTTCAGGAGGAATTTCTGAAACAATCATGTAACCAACCCCTCTCGCTGTGATCGGCGTGAGGGGTTTTATTTTTAACAGGTAAGAGTTTTTAAGTTGACATCTATCTTTACGCCACGCGAGCCAAGGGAAAACCACCCTTGACACTTAAGTGATGGTGGCAAGATCCGCTGTATTAATAAAAGACGGCTATGCCGTTTTTCTTAAGAAATCTCGCTATGCAGTTTTATTACAGAAAAGAGGCTGAAAAGAATGTCTAAGACGATATTAGATGAGCAAGCCATTCGTCGAGCATTAACGAGAATCGCACATGAAATTATTGAACGTAATAAAGGAATCGAAGACTGTATCCTTGTTGGCATTAAAACAAGAGGTGTATATATTGCTCAGCGGTTGGCCAATCGTATCGAGGAAATTGAAGGTAAGAAAGTCGATATAGGTGAAATAGATATAACTCTCTATCGGGATGATTTGTCACATAGAACAAAAGATGAGCAGCCTGAGATAAAAGGAACTTCGATTGATATAGAAATTACGAATAAAAAAGTCATTCTTGTCGATGACGTTCTTTATACAGGAAGAACTGCTAGAGCGGCTCTAGATGCTTTGATTGATTTAGGAAGACCAGCTCATATTCAACTGGCTGTCCTAATTGATCGAGGTCACAGAGAATTACCGATACGACCAGACTTTGTTGGAAAAAACGTACCAACTTCTAACTCAGAAGTAGTGGAAGCAAAATTACATGAAGTAGATGGTATCGAAGAAATTATTATCACACATAAAACCTCCCTTTAAACCAGTCCGGAGAGGCTGACAAGGGGTATATTCCTCCTTTATGGCACTGAAATGCAGGTGAACTGCATTCATTCATAAAGTGACGAAATACCTCTTTGTCCAACAAAGAGGTTTTTTGTTGCAATAAAACAGTTATTGTTAAAACATAGGAGGATATACAGATGAGAACAAAACAGCAGCAAACAGTAGGTATTCGAGAAAAACCCCGATTAGATAAATGGATTATTTTAAGTATTCAGCATTTATTCGCTATGTTTGGAGCTACTATATTAGTGCCGATGTTAACAGAATTAAGTCCGGCAGTTGCACTCGTTTCAAGTGGACTCGGTACATTAGCTTATATTCTTATTACGAAAGGTCGTATTCCTGCATATTTAGGATCCTCCTTTGCCTTTATAGCACCAATCATCGCAGGCATGTCGATCGGTGGACCAGAAGGTGTTATGGTAGGAAGTTTCTTTGCGGGATTATTATACGGAATAGTAGCAATTATCATTCGTGCAACGGGAGTTAATTGGCTTATGAGACTTTTACCGCCAATCGTAGTTGGACCAGTTATCATGGTCATCGGATTAGGGTTGGCAAGTGTTGCTATCAATATGGCGATGATCGATCCAGTTTCTGAAACGTATAGTGGGATTCATATGACAGTATCTCTTTTTACGCTTTTATTAACAATCATTGCATCGATCTTTTTCAAAGGATTCTTCGGCCTTATACCTATATTATTCGGAATTGTTGGTGGATATATTTTTGCCATGTACCAAGGACTAGTTAATTTTACTCCAGTAAAAGAAGCGAGTTGGATACAAGTTCCTGATTTTATTATCCCGTTTGTAACATATACTCCTGGTTTTTCATGGGAAATCATTTTTATCATGGTTCCGATAGCAGTCGTGACATTATCCGAACACATCGGTGACCAAATGGTATTAAGTAAAGTAGCAGAGCGAAATTTTATTGAAAAGCCCGGTTTACACCGTTCTATTTTTGGAGACGGAATTGCTACGATCATTAGCTCCCTTCTCGGTGGACCGCCAAATACGACATACGGCGAAAATATTGGTGTCGTAGCATTAACAAAAGTGTTTAGTGTATTTGTAATAAGTGGTGCGGCAGTATTTGCAATAGCATTTGGTTTCATAGGTAAAGTGTCTGCACTTATCACTTCAATTCCTACCGCAGTAATGGGTGGTGTTTCTATACTATTGTTCGGTATTATTGCTTCCAATGGTTTAAGAATGCTGATTGATAATAATGTAGACATTGGTAAAAAACGTAATTTAATTATCTCTTCCGTCATTTTGGTCATTGGAATAGGCGGAGCATTTATACAAATAACGGATGATGTGCAGCTAGCTGGAATGGCTTTGGCAACGATTATTGGAATAGTATTAAATTTTATTTTACCTGGTAAAGATCCTGTGAAATCAAGCAGGGAAATGTTTGAAGAAATGAGTTCTGAAAAAAAGGACAGTGAAATTTCATAGTTACATCCTTTAAAAAGACCCAGTGAGGTTTAGAAGGGTGAATAAAGAGAGGAGATTTTCCTTCTTTATGAGCGCCCTTGAGTATACAAGGGCGTTTTTTTAAAAGTTAAGATAGTATAAACTGACAGCTATCTTTAAGCCACACGCATCAAGGGGGCTTAAGTGATTGTGGCGAAAGATCACGCTGTATTTAATAAATACGCTATGCGTTTTTCTTAAAAAATTTAAGGAGATGGTTGCATGAGACAGTTGAGAACCTTGAATGATTTATCGATGCCTGAGTTGGAATATTTGTTGAAGGAAGCAGACCGGCAGACATATTCCTCTAAACCAATGCACATGGAACAAATAATTGTTGCAAATCTCTTTTTTGAACCTAGCACGAGAACTAAATGCAGTTTTGAGATGGCTGAAAAACAGCTTGGTATAGAAACGATTGCATTTGATGCTACGCACTCGAGTGTGCAAAAAGGAGAAACGCTTTATGACACAGCCAAAACATTAGAAGCAATTGGTTGTAAAGCGTTGATCATTCGCCATCCGGAATTACGATACTACGATCAATTAAAAGGTTTGAATATTCCCGTTATCAATGCAGGTGACGGAGCTGGAGATCATCCAACACAGTCTCTTCTCGACTTACTGACGATTAGACAGGAATTCCAACGATTTGATTCCTTGCACGTCGTTATATGCGGAGATATTAGGCACAGTCGTGTCGCTCATACAAATGCCAAGATCTTAGAAAAACTTGGTGCGAAGGTTTCATACTCCGGCCCACTAGAATGGATGGATCCTCAATTAAAAGAAGATCAATATTTAACGATGGATGAAGCTGTGGAGCAAGCAGATGTACTGATGCTGCTAAGAATTCAAACAGAAAGACATGATGGCAACGGAGGGTATACACAAGAAACATATCATAATCAGTATGGACTCACAGTAGAGAGAGAAAAGAAAATGAAAAAAGAAGCTATTTTACTACATCCCGCTCCTTTTAATAGAGGTGTAGAACTCGCTGATGAATTGGTAGAATGCGAAAGATCCCGCATCTTTAAACAAATGAAGAATGGTGTAAGTGTCAGAAAAGCAGTATTGGCTCATGTGTTAAATTTGAAAGGAGAGAAATTTTATGATCGTGTTATATAAAAATGCCCGCAGATATGCAGAAAAAGAAGCTAAATTAGAGGACATTCATCTATTAGTAGATGACTCAAACGGAACTATTTTAACATTGTCTAAGGAAGCTATCGATGAGGCAGAGGCTGACAAAGTGATTGACGTGAAGAATCTTTTACTTGTGCCAGGAATGGTAGATTTACATGTTCATCTTCGTGAACCAGGAGGAGAGAAAAAAGAAACAGTTGAAACCGGAACATTAGCAGCGGCAAGAGGTGGTTTCACTACGATTGCTGCTATGCCAAACACTCGACCAGTACCTGATTCTCCAGAACACTTTTCGCAGATTAATAACAACATGATAGAAAAAGGCAGTGTTCGAGTTTTACCATATGCTTCGATCACGGAGCGCCAACTTGGCAAGGATATTACAGATATGGAAGCACTAGCAAATTTAGGGGCATTTGCTTTTACTGACGATGGGGTCGGAGTACAAGAGGCGGGTAAAATGTATGAGGCAATGAAGTTGGCCGCAAAGTTGAACAAGCCCGTGGTTGCCCATTGCGAAGATAATTCGCTTCTTTTTGGAGGAGTTGTTCACGAAGGTAACTTTTCCAAACAATCAGAAATTCCCGGAATACTCTCTGCATGTGAATCTGTACACATTGCCAGAGATGTTTTATTAGCAGAAGCTACAGGTGCCCATTATCATGTGTGTCATGTCAGTACAAAAGAGTCCGTGCGAGTCATTCGCGATGCTAAAAGGGCTGGTATTTCCGTAACTGCGGAAGTAACGCCGCATCACCTTATTCTTTCTGAGAAAGATATCCCTGGGGATGAGGGCAATTATAAAATGAATCCTCCTTTACGAGGAGAAGACGATCGAATTGCACTCATTGATGGTCTGCTAGATGGCACTTTGGACTTTATCGCAACAGATCATGCACCGCATACAGAAGATGAAAAAAAGCTTTCTATGACAGAAGCACCTTTTGGTATAGTCGGGCTAGAGATTGCTTATCCGTTATTATATACAAAGCTCGTTAAACCAGGTGTTTTCACTGAACAACAACTTATTGAATGGCTAACAATCAAACCTGCAAGAGCGTTCAACTTACCTTATGGAGAACTAGTAGAAGGTGGAGCAGCAGACTTTACCTTGATTGATCAAAATAAAACGATGAAAGTCGACACTGCTCAATTTTTGTCCAAAGGCAAGAACACACCATTTGCAGAAGAAGAACTTCAATCCTGGCCGGTACTTACCGTCTATCAAGGGAAAATAGCATGGCAAGATAAGAAAGAGGAGGCCTCTCAATGAAACGACAACTTATTCTTGAAAACGGCGAAACATTTGTAGGAGAAGCAATTGGAAGTGAGCAAGAAAAAAATGGAGAAGTTGTATTTAATACAGGAATGACTGGTTATCAGGAAATTCTTTCTGACCCTTCGTATTGTGGACAAATTGTAACGATGACTTATCCACTGATCGGAAACTATGGCATAAATCGCAATGATTTTGAAAGTGTGAAACCGAGTATTAATGGTCTAATTGTTAGAGAAGCAACAGAGTATCCTAGTCACTTTCGATCTCAGCTCTCGATAAATGACTGGTTAATGAATGAAGATATCCCGGGAGTTCAAGGTATCGATACGAGAAAACTGACTCGCATGATTCGGAATTCAGGTACATTAAAAGGTCGTCTTTGTTCGATGGATGCAGATGTCGAGCAAGTTGTGGCTGAGTTAAAGGATATGCATTTAGCGACAGATCAGGTATCTCGTGTTTCCACGAAAAGTCGTTATATGAATCCAGGACCTAAAGAGAGAATTGTCTTGATTGATTATGGTGTAAAAAAAGGAATCGTAAAAGACCTTGTTTCAGAAGGATACGAAGTTCTCGTTGTGCCTTATTCCATGACAACCAAAGAGGTATTGGCATTACAACCTGACGGGATTGTTCTAAGTAATGGCCCAGGAAACCCGACAGATGTCCCAGAAGCGATTGAAACAGTGAAAGGCTTAATAGGGAAGATTCCGATGTTTGGAATCTGTCTAGGTCATCAATTGATCGCCTTAGCTTGTGGAGCAGTAACGACTAAAATGAATTTTGGCCATCGTGGCAGCAACCATCCGGTGAAAGATCTCCGAACAGGTCACATAGCGATGACCTCACAAAATCATGGATATACTGTCAACGAAGAATCTTTACAAAATACTGACTTGGAAATTACTCATATTAACGTGAACGATTCTTCTGTTGAAGGAGTTCGTCATAAGGAATTACCGGTTTTTAGTGTTCAATACCACCCGGAGGCTTCACCAGGACCGGAAGATGCAAAAGGTTTATTCAAGGAGTTCAAACAACTTGTTGAAACGAATCAAGAGGAATTAAGGGGGAAGACACATGCCTAAACGACAAGACATTCATAAGATTCTCGTAATAGGATCTGGTCCAATAGTAATTGGTCAGGCTGCTGAGTTTGATTATGCTGGAACACAAGCTTGCCAGACATTGATGGAAGAAGGCTATGAAGTCATACTAATTAACTCGAATCCAGCAACAATTATGACAGATGAAACAACAGCAGACCGTGTGTACATTGAACCGTTAACGAAAGAGTTTGTTAGTAGAATTATTCGACAAGAACGACCTGATGGGGTACTCGCAACTCTTGGTGGACAAACAGGATTGAATTTAGCGGTGGAATTATCGGAGAGCGGCATTTTGGAAGAGTATAAGGTTGAGCTTTTAGGAACTAGCTTAGAAGCGATTAAAAAAGCGGAAGACCGAGAAGAATTCCGAACACTCATGAACCAAATAAATGAACCAGTTCCCGACAGCGATATTATTCATTCTATAGAAGAAGCGGAAGCTTTCGTAAACCGCATTGGTTATCCTATCATCGTACGTCCAGCTTACACTCTAGGTGGCACAGGCGGAGGGCTTGTGTATGATCATGACGATCTAGTTGAAATTGTCGCAAGTGGACTGCATAGCAGCCCGGTTCACCAATGTTTAATTGAAAGAAGTATTGCCGGTTACAAGGAAGTTGAATATGAAGTCATGCGCGATAAAAAAGACCAGGCGATTGTTGTATGTAACATGGAAAATGTCGATCCTGTAGGCATTCACACAGGTGATTCAATCGTAGTTGCGCCTAGTCAGACGTTAACAGACCGGGAGTACCAAATTCTAAGAAATTCCTCGTTAAAAATTATCAGAGCCTTAGGAATCGAAGGCGGATGTAACGTTCAGTGTGCAATGGATCCATACAGTGAACAGTATTATATTATCGAGGTAAATCCAAGAGTCAGTCGTTCTTCGGCATTAGCTTCTAAAGCAACAGGATATCCAATTGCAAAATTATCAGCAAAAATTGCTGTAGGATATCAGCTGGACGAATGTATTAATCCGATTACGAAAACAACGTATGCAAGTTTTGAGCCGGCATTGGATTATATTGTTACGAAAATTCCACGATGGCCTTTCGACAAATTTGATTCGGCTAATCGTACCCTCGGAACACAGATGAAAGCTACGGGGGAAGTCATGGCGATCGGAAGAACTTTTCCTGAATCGTTATTAAAGGCGATTCGCTCGACAGAAGTGGATTTAACACACCTGTATCATCGAAAAAGAGATACATTAACCCGTGAAGAGATTGAGCTGCGAATACACAAAGCAGATGACGAACGAATTCTTTACGTCGCAGAAGCGTTCCGTATTGGCTTAACAATGGAAGAAATTCACGAATTAACGAAAATAGATTTCTACTTTTTGTTTCATATTGCAAAAATTATTGAGCACGAAACAGCTTTACAAACAAGTGGTCTAGAGGAAGATGTCGTTTATAAAGCGAAAAGACTAGGTTTTTCAAATGAAACAGTGGCTGACTTATGTGAAACGACGATTGCAGAAGTTGAAAAGTTTCTTGTTGAAAAAGAAATTACTCCAGTTTTCAAGATGGTCGATACGTGCGCAGCCGAGTTTGCTTCAGAAACTCCTTATTACTATGGTACGTACGAAGACGAACAGGAATCAATCATCACGTCAACTCCGTCTATCCTAGTGTTAGGATCGGGACCGATTAGAATCGGCCAAGGAATCGAATTTGACTATGCAACGGTCCATACCGTAAAAGCGATCCAAGAGTCAGGATACGAAGCAATTATTATTAATAACAATCCGGAGACTGTATCTACTGATTTTGAAATCTCCGATAAGCTTTATTTTGAACCTTTAACTGTGGAAGATGTTATGCATGTAGTTAATCATGAAAAACCTGAAGGAGTCATCGTGCAATTCGGCGGACAGACAGCATTGAATTTGGCAGATGATTTACAAGCAAGAGGTGTAAAGATCTTAGGAACTTCCTTGGAAAACATGGATGCTGCCGAGGATCGTGATAAATTCGAGCAAAAATTACTTACCTTGGATATCCCGCAACCTCTTGGGAAGACAGCAACGTCTGTAGATGGTGCTTTGGTTATTGCAAAAAGAATCGGTTTTCCGGTATTAGTGAGACCATCTTATGTATTGGGCGGTCGTGCGATGGAAATCGTTTATAACGAACATGACCTTCTTCGCTACATGGAGCGGGCTGTAAAGGTGAATGAAAAGCATCCAGTATTAATTGACCGGTATTTGACCGGTAAAGAAATTGAGGTAGATGCGATTTCTGACGGCGAAACAGTCCTGATTCCCGGGGTAATGGAGCATATTGAACGAGCAGGTGTCCATTCCGGAGACAGTATTGCAGTCTATCCAACTCAAAACATTTCAGATAAACTAAAGAAACAAATTATTGATTATACAATTAGATTGGCAAAAGGCTTTCAAATAAAAGGATTGATGAATATTCAATTTGTTATTCATCAAGATGAAGTTTACGTAATTGAAGTAAATCCAAGGTCGAGCAGAACAGTACCGTTTTTGAGTAAGATAACAGAAGTAAACATGGCAAATATCGCGACAAAAGCAATTCTTGGTCAATCGTTAAAGGAGCAAGGATTTGAAACCGGATGTCTTCCGGAGCCAAAACTTGTTTCTGTCAAGGTCCCTGTCTTTTCATTTGCGAAACTAAGAAGTGTAGATATTACGCTAGGACCGGAAATGAAATCTACTGGGGAAGTCATGGGTCGAGACTACTCATTAGAGAAAGCTCTCTACAAAGGATTAATTGCGTCAGGCATGAAGATCCCATCCTATGGTTCGGTCTTGTTTACCTTAGCGGACAAGGATAAAGAAGATGCCATGGAACTTGCACATCGTTTCCATCAAATCGGTTATAACTTATTAGCTACTGAAGGTACGGCTGAACGTATTAGAGAAGATGGTATCCCAGTTACGGTTGTGTCGAAACTCGGTGGGGAGTCACCAGATATGTTAGACGTTATCAAAGAAGGTAAAGCACAATTTATCATCAACACTCTAACAAAAGGAAAGCAGCCGGCACGAGATGGTTTCCGTATTCGTCGAGAGGCTGTAGAACATGGAATTGTTTGTATGACATCAATGGATACTGCTGAAGCATTACTTAAAGTGATGGAGTTATTTACATTTTCTGCGGAGGCAATGGGTCAAACAAGAGCACACTCAAAGGAAGTGCTTGTATGATTGTAGATAAGCTGGAAATTGTAAAGCAGGAGGAGTTGGCACCTAAAATCTTTGAAATGACGTTGACGGGCAACTCTGTCAATGAAATGGTGACACCTGGACAGTTCCTTCATGTGAAAGTTGCTGATGGCATTGATCCTTTACTGCGACGGCCAATCAGTATATGCAACGTGGATATCGACCAAAAAAAATTGAGCATTATTTACCGAGTAGAAGGAAAAGGGACCAAGCGTTTATCGGAGAGAATCCCGGGAGAGAAAGTTGATATTTTGGGACCATTAGGACAAGGCTTCCCCATCGATCAATTAATTCAAGGAAATACTGCCCTTCTCGTAGGAGGAGGGGTAGGAATTCCTCCTCTCTATTATTTAGCGAAATTACTAGTAGCTAAAGGGATTAAGGTCAAAACAATCATTGGATTCCGCACTGAAAAAGACATCTTTCTTGAAAAGAAATTTGCAAAACTTAGTGATGTAACGATCACTACCGAAGATGGTTCAAGGGGAACAAAAGGATTTGTTACAACTGCGATGGAAGAACAGAAAAACAGTTATGATGTTTTTTACACCTGTGGTCCAACGCCAATGTTACGTGCCGTTCAACTGGCGGCTACCTCTACTGGGTATGTGTCACTTGAGGAACGAATGGGTTGTGGAATTGGTGCATGCCTTGCCTGTGTATGTGATGTAAATGAACCTGCAGAGGGTGAGAAGAAGTACCGTAAAATATGCTGTGATGGTCCTGTATTCGAAGCTGGTGAGGTGGTTATATGACAAAATTACACGTGAACTTACCTGGATTAAAAATGAAAAATCCGGTGATGCCTGCATCAGGATGCTTCGGATTCGGTCAGGAGTTTGCCAGATTTTATGATTTAAATAAATTAGGAGCTATCGCTGTAAAAGCAGTTACTGCCCATGAACGAAGCGGTAATCCTACACCACGGGTCGCCGAAGTGGATGGCGGGATGCTTAATGCCATAGGTTTGCAGAATCCTGGATTGGAGCACGTTACGAAACATGAACTCCCGTGGTTAGAGAAATTTGATACACCTATACTTGTAAATGTTGCGGGCAACGAGATAGAAGATTATGTGCATGTTGCTGAAAGTATTTCAAAAATTGGAAATGTAGCTGCAATTGAACTCAACATTTCCTGTCCAAATGTAAAAGAGGGTGGCCTTTTATTTGGTACCGACTCCGTGATGGCGGCAGAATTAACGAAAGCAGTAAAAGCTGTTTCAAAGGTACCTGTTTATGTAAAGTTATCACCAAATGTCACAAATATTGTGGAAATGGCAAAAGCGGTTGAAGCGGCAGGCGCTGACGGATTATGTATGATCAACACGTTAGTAGGGATGAAGATAGATCTGAAAACAGGACAGCCAGTCATAGCTAACAAAACAGGAGGACTTTCTGGTCCTGCGATAAAACCTGTTGCAATCCGAATGGTATATGAAGTCAGTCAGGCAGTAGAGATTCCAATCATAGGGATGGGCGGCATTCACACTGCAGATGATATATTAGAGTTCATGATGGCCGGCGCTTCAGCGGTTGCAGTAGGAACAGCTAACTTCGTAGATCCGTTTGCTTGTCCGACATTAATCGATGATTTAGAAAAAAGAATGAAAGAGTTAGACATAGAAGATATAACTTCGATCATTGGAAGGGGATGGAAATCATTAAACAAAAGTATCTCTTCATAGCTTTAGACATGGATTCAAAACAAGAAGTAGATAGATTTTTATCCTATTTTACCGAAGAAAAAATTGCCGTGAAAGTAGGGATGGAATTATTTTACCGCCTTGGTCCATCGCTCATTTCCGAGCTGAAGGCTCAAGGGCATACGATATTTCTTGACTTGAAACTTCACGATATTCCAACAACGGTGGAAAGAGCAATGAAGCAACTGGCAAGATTAGAAGTGGATATGGTAAATGTCCATGCGATGGGTGGACTAGCCATGATGCGAGCTGCAAAAAGAGGGCTGGAAAGGGGTACTCCTCCTGGAAAATCAGTTGCTAATATAATTGCAGTAACTCAACTGACGAGTACGACCGATAACATTTTGAAGCACGAAATGGCTGTGGATCTACCTTTGGATAAGCATGTGTTGCATTTATGTCATCAAGCCCAGTTAGCTGAGCTTGATGGGGTTGTATGTTCTGCATTGGAAGTTCCCTTAATTAAGGAACATTGTGGCCCTTCCTTTGAAACGGTTACGCCGGGTATACGTCTTAAAAGTGATGCTGCAAACGATCAGGCGAGAGTAGTTACGCCTAATAAGGCAAGAGAACTAGGTAGTGATGCGATTGTAGTTGGGCGCGGAATAACGCAAGCTAAAGACCCACTTAAGGCTTACCATAACTATTTAAAAGAATGGAGTATATAAGCTATGAGAGAAAAAGAAATCGCAAAAATTTTATTGTCTATCAAAGCAGTATCTTTGAATCCAGAAAACCCATATACATGGAGCTCAGGAATGAAATCGCCTATTTACTGCGATAATCGCTTAATCATGTCTTCTCCGGAGGAAAGAAAGACAGTGATTGAAATATTCACTTCCTACATAAAAGAACATTTCTCCGAGGTTGAGGTCGTTGCCGGCACAGCTACTGCAGGAATACCACATGCAGCTTGGATTGCTGATCACTTAGGGATCCCAATGATTTATGTACGCTCCTCTTCGAAAGGACACGGTAAACAGAATCGAATTGAAGGAAAACTAGAAACTGGGAAAAAAGTGCTCGTGATTGAAGATCTCATCTCGACAGGTGGTTCTTCCATTGAAGCGGCAGAGTCAGTAAAAGAGGCAGGTGGATCAATTCTAGGTATCTGCTCAATATTTACCTATGAATTAGCAGCAGCAAAAGCAGCTGAACAAGAAGCTGGCTACCCGTTAAAATCACTTACAACTTACTCAACACTAATTGATGTAGCGGCTGAAAATAACATGATTACAGAGAAAGATCTTTATTTGTTACAGGAATGGCAGAAAAACCCGAAAACTTGGTCATCAAAATAATTCATTAATAGAATTAACATTCTGTGGCGTCTCATTGATTCTTCAGGAATCTTTTTACAGGAACTATTATATAAATAGAGGATATGCCAAAACGTCTTTGGACTTTTGGCATATCCTTATTTATTTGTTGAATTTTATCAAATCTGTATTATTTTGAAGAACTTCCCTTCAATTACCGTGGATAATCCGCTAGTAATAAGGAGAAGTGTGACTAACCTTTTTAACCCAATAGTTTAAGCGATTACAAAAAGTTACGGAAATAGCTGTAATTGTAAAGAAATGCTCTATATCACTAGAAAATGGCATCTTATCAAGGCTATTTGCTCTTATATGCGAAGAAAAGACTATAGATATTTATTTCGGAAACCGATATATTAGAGCTATTGTGATAAATTCAAAATCGAGTTATCTGAGTTGTATGAGAATATTTTGTGTTAATGACGTATTACTCATATTCAGTTCAGGTTTGAAGGAGGTGTAGAGATGGACACATTTAAACGTTTAAAAGAGTTTTATTGGCCTTATAAACGATATTTTTTCCTGTCCATTATTTTCTTATTAGTTTCAACAGTTTTTACAGTGGTATATCCGATCATTCTGCAATTCACGATTGACTATATAGTGATTGACGGAAATTTTCAATGGGTACCATATGTGGCTCTAGGTTTTTTTGTGATTACGTTATTAAAAGGAGTCGCCATTTATTTTCATCAATACTTAGGGGATTTGTTCGGTATTCAATCTGTATATGAGCTACGTAATGCACTTTACCGAAAATTACAGTTCTTGCCATTCAGGTACTATGACAATGCAAGAACAGGAGACCTTATGTCTCGATTAACAGCAGACGTCGAAGGGTTTCGTTTCTTTTTATCCTTTGGTTTTGCGCAGTTGACTAACTTAGTCATGCTGATTGGACTAAGTTTAGGAATCATGTTCTATTACAGTCCTTCATTAGCATTTGTGACACTTGGTGCATTACCGTTCTTGGTTGTTACAGTATATCAATTCGATAAAAAAGTTCATCCAGCTTTTACGAGTATTCGTAAATCTTTAGCAGACATGACAACGAAAGCACAGGAGAATATTAGTGGGATGACAACCGTTAAATCTTTGTCTAAAGAAAGCTTTGAAATGGGCAGATTCGACGCTAAAAATACGGATTATAGAGATAAGTTTATTCATACCTCCAACATCTGGGCACGATATTTCCCTTTAATGGAATTAATTGGTCATATATGTGTCGTTGTTCTTTTAGGTTACGGTGGATGGTTAGTCATTAATGATACTATCCAGCCAGGGGTACTAATAGCATTTTTTAGTTTAATTTGGTTTATTATTAACCCGTTAATGAATTTAGGATTTATTATCAACACTTTTTCACAATCGAAAGCTTCAGGCGAACGACTGTTACAAGTCCTCGATGAAAAGGAAGATATTTTTGATAAGCCTAATGCTGTCGAGGCGAATAGATTAGACGGTCATGTTGTTTTTGAAAATGTGAGTCATCGTTATGATGAAGACGAAGATCTAGCATTGGACAATATTTCCTTTCAGGCTTCTCCAGGAAAAACGATTGGTCTCATCGGAGCGACAGGTTCAGGAAAGACTTCTATTACTCAATTAATCTCACGTTTCTATGAACCAGATCGAGGCGAAATTAGAATTGACGGTCGACCGATAACGGACTATACATTGAAAACAATCCGGAAAAATACGGGCGTTGTTTTACAAGAATCATTTCTTTTTTCCTCTTCAGTGAAAGACAATATATCTTACGGAGCCCCTGGTGCAACAATCGATCAAATCATCGATGCTGCTAAAAGAGCAGATGCTCATGAATTTATCATGGACCTACCGGATGGATATGATTCGGTACTTGGAGAGCGTGGTGGTGGGCTATCGGGCGGCCAGAAGCAAAGGATTGCGATTGCACGGGCAATTTGTATTGATCCAAGTATCCTTATTCTGGATGATGCTACTAGTGCAGTAGATATGGAAACGGAAGGGAAAATTCAAGCTGCATTTCGGGAAGTCATGCAAGGAAGAACAACCTTTATTATTGCACATCGAATTTCTTCGTTGATGCATGCCGATGAAATTCTCGTATTGGATGAAGGGAAAATCGTTGAACGTGGAACTCACGATTCTCTTCTAAATAATGAGTGCGGCATTTACCGTAGAATTTATGATATCCAATTCCAGGACCGAAAACAATTTATGGAAGAAGCTAAATAGGAGGTGACAGCAATGACAGAAGAAGAAAAAATAGCCTCAGATAATAAGCAACAGAACACCGATAAAAGAACTTTAAAGAGATTTCATTATTCAATGGACCAAGCGATAGAAAAACCATTTAACTGGTTACAAATGACAAGGCTAATAAGTTATATGAAACCTTATTCAAAAGATATTTTACCACTGGCAATCCTTGGTATGCTATTGTCTACAGCTGTGAGATTAATAGCTCCGCTTTTAATTGGTAGTTACGCTCTTGACCATATTATTGAATCAGGAGATGTGAACTTCTTAGCTATTATGGTGTTGGTGATCACAGGACTTTATGTCGTTTCCTGGATAGGGAATACGATACGGATCAAATATATGAATAAACTGGGGCAACTCGTTATTTTCGACTTAAGAAAAGGACTTTTCAACCATATCCAACGATTATCACACCGGTTTTTCGATCAACGATCAGCGGGCTCGATCTTAGTAAGGATAACCAATGATGTAAATAGTCTGCAGGATTTGTTTACGAACGGTGTTATTAATTTATTAATGGATATCATTATGTTAATTGGGATTATTGTCATGCTGTTTTTCATCAGCCCTGAGCTAACATTAGCTATAATGATTGTTTTACCATTGATGTTTTTTATTTCAACAAAACTGCGGCGAAACATTCGTAGATCATGGCAGGATGTAAGAATTAAACAGTCAATGATTAATTCACACTTGAATGAAAGCATCCAAGGGATAAGAATTACACAGTCGTATACACAGGAAAAAGAAAATATTGGTTTCTTTAATCAAATGAATGAAAAGAACTATGAAGCGTGGAGAAATGCTTCACAAAAAAGTGCAATGTTCCGACCATTTGTTGAAATGAGTGGAGCAATTGGAACAGGGGTTTTACTTTGGTACGGTGTTCATTTGATTCAAATAGATGCATTAAGCATTGGTCAATTTTTTGCTTTCTCTTTGTACATTGGGATGTTTTGGGAACCGATTTCAAGGTTAGGGCAAGTATACAATCAGCTTTTGGTCGGTATGGCTTCGTCTGAAAGAATTTTCGAATTTTTGGATGAGCAACCATCCGTTCCTGAAAAAAACAATGCAAAAAAGTTAAAAGAAGTGAAAGGAAATATTAAGTTTGAAGATGTTGAATTCGCTTATGATGCGAACCGTAAGGCACTTAATAACATTAATTTGGAAATGAAAGAAGGGCAAACTGTTGCTCTCGTTGGGCATACTGGAAGCGGGAAATCAACCATCGTTAACTTAATAAGCCGGTTTTATGACCCGACAAGCGGTCGAGTGCTATTAGACGGTAATGATTTACGTGATATTGGCTTGGACAGTTTAAGAGAAAAGGTAAGTATAGTTTTGCAGGATACGTTTATTTTTTCAGGAACGATCCTCGATAATATTCGTTTTGGACGTCCAGATGCAAGTGACCAAGAGGTAATGGAAGTTGCTAAAACAGTAGGTGCCGATAAATTTATCCAACAACTTCACAATGGGTATGAAACAGAAGTTGAGGAAAGAGGGAATGTCCTGTCGGTTGGAGAAAGACAGCTGATTTCATTCGCTAGAGCACTGCTGGCTGATCCTCGTATTCTTATCCTGGATGAGGCAACTGCTTCGATAGATACTGAAACGGAGCAACTTATTCAACGTGCTTTGAAAAAACTGCTACACGGACGCACGGCTATTATGATAGCCCACCGATTGTCCACAATTCGAGAAGCGGATAATATTATCGTTCTCGAACACGGAAATATTCTTGAGCAAGGCAACCATCAGGAATTAATTGATCAAAAAGGGGAATATTACGGCTTAGTAAAATCGCAGTTTAAAGTTTTAGATGCTGGATAAATGCTAAAAGGCTGTTTCAAAAGGTTAAAATACCTTTTTGAAACAGCCTCTTTTTTTGAAATTGTTGTATGCTTTCGAACAGAAAGGCTCGAATCCGCTCTAGTCGGACTGTGGGCAACGGCTTCAAGCCACACGTAGCAAGGAAGAACTCCTCCTTTAGAGTAGCACCTACACTAACTA
The DNA here is from genome assembly GCF_002886185.1 of Salipaludibacillus neizhouensis. Lineage (GTDB taxonomy): Bacteria > Bacillota > Bacilli > Bacillales > Salisediminibacteriaceae > Salipaludibacillus > Salipaludibacillus neizhouensis. The sequence continues at coordinate 2,236,136 of NZ_KZ614146.1, read as the reverse complement.
CATAGGTGCTACTCGGGGGTGGCAGTGCTGACGTTGCATTTAATAAAAGACACTACGCATTTTTATCCTTTGTTAGCATTTTCAGCTAGCTTTCGTACGAGATTATTATCTGGATTAACAAATAATGTCGTTTGTTTATCATAGGTTACATATCCTGGCTTGGCCCCATTAGGTTTTTTTACATGACGAATAAGTGTGTAATCGACTGGGACTTGCCCTGACATACGGCTTTTACTGAAATAAGCGGCAAGATTTGCTGCTTCCATTAATGTCGTATCTCCGAATTCCTGACTTCGGATAATTACGTGTGAACCTGGAATGTCTTTCGTGTGAAGCCAAGTGTCATCTTGATGGGCAAGGCGATTTGTTAAATACTCATTTTGTTTGTTGTTTTTACCAACATACAGTTCGACCCCTTCTGAAGAAAGATACTTTTCAACAGTAGGTTTGGAATCTTTCTTTTTTTGTTTCTTTTTACTCTTTTTCTTTTTAACATACCCTCCAACTTCCAACTCTTCACGAATATCTTCTAAATCCTTTGTAGTCGCGATTTCCACCTGCTGAATCAAGGAATCTAAGTATGCCATTTCTTCTTTGGCATGTCTTATTTGCGGTTTGACAAAGGCTATCGAGTTTTTTAACTTGTGATATTTCTTGAAAAACTGTTGTGCATTCACAGATGCTGTTCTTTGAGGATGCAAAGGAATCGTTATTTCATTTTGTTCTGGGTCATAATAATCAACCACAGTTATTTCAGTTTGTCCTGGTTTTACTAAATGCATATTTGCAGTAAGCAATTCTCCATATTTCTGTTGTTTTTGTGCTTTGTCTGCGTCGTTCAAGGTTTTTTCGAGTTTGGTAATTTTCTTTTTATTTTTTTGATATTCATTTCTTATAAATCGTTCCATATCGTGCGCACGTTGTTTCACACGATCCCGTTCTGATTTATCGACGAAAAAGCGGTCAAGCATTTCGTGAATGCTGTCAAAATGAACTTTCGTTCCTTTCAGATGCTCTAATGGAATGACAGAAAAAGCATCTTTATCGGCGTTAGTTACCATAAAAGGCGTATAAGTGCGTTCTTTTACAGGTTTCAGCACTTCCAAGAATTTAGGTGGGAGTGTATCTCTATTTGTGAGTTTTGCCTGGAACAGAATTTCCTTAATGATTTGCGGCGACAATCCACTAAATTGACTTTGAATCTGCTGATCCATTTTTCCAAGGTTAAAATCCAAATTTTTTCTTAGTAGATCCTCATCCATCTCTAATGGGTTTAATTTATCCTGATGGGGAGGTTCTATATAAATTTGCCCAGGTTGTACTGTACGAAACTGGGAAACGGATGGTGGTACATGTTTTATACTATCTAAAATATTGTTGTTTTCTGTATCCAGAAATATGAGATTACTATGTCTTCCCATTAATTCTAAAATTAATTTCTTATAGGATACATCTCCGAGTTCGTTACGACCTTTAAATGAAAATGTAATGATACGTTCTAAGCCATCTTGTTGAATACTTTCTAACATACTTCCCTCAAGGTGTTTCCTAAGCAACATTGCAAACATAGGAGGCTCTTGGGGATTTTCAAGCTTTATAGAAGTTAGATGGAAGCGTGCGAAAGATGGATTTACTGAAATAAATAACGAATGGTTTCTTCGATTAGCCCTAACCGTTATAATTAAGTCGGTAGGATGCGGCTGTTGAATTTTAACAATTCTTCCACTAACAAGTTTTTCCTTTAAATCATCGGTTACTGCGCGTGTAACAATGCCATCAAATGACATAAATACACCTCCCTTTTAACGTGCTCTTCCACTCTGAAAATAAAGAGTGGGAAAGCGTGCTTAACTATTATAGCAAAAATACACAGTTTAAAACATGTATTAGGCTTTTGCGATGAAAGAAAAAAAGGTTTATATAACTAAAGGGTAAAGGGAATTTCATAAGTCCCCTTGTTGTATTCCTGAAAATTGTTTAGAATGTAAGAAGTGGATGTGATAGAATGATAATGAGTATGACAGGATATGGGCGATCTAATAAGGAAATTGATAGTTGTCATGTTTCAGTAGAGATTAAGGCGGTAAACAACCGATTTTGCGAAATAAATATTCGCATGCCGAAGCAATTGTTCTTCTTAGAAGAGCGGATGAAGAAGTCTATTTCCCGAGTTATCAGCCGGGGTAAAGTAGATGTGTTTATACATATACAAGGAGACGGGGTTTCAAAAAAAGAATTATCGATAGACTGGAACCTTATCGCAGAATATCAAAATACTTTTGATGAAATGGCTGAAAAGTTTCATTCCTCAAATTCATTTCCTCTTAAAGAACTCTTGTTCAATGAAGAGGTAGTTGCTGTGAGAGAATCTAGTGACATTTCGAGTGAGCTCACAGATGTTATCTTGTCCTCTGTAGAAGAAGCTGCAATGGAATTAAGAGATATGAGATTAAAAGAGGGGCAAGAGCTGCGTGATGATATTATTCATCGAATAGATACATTACGGCAATTCATAGTTAAATTGCGTGAGTATACGCCAGTGATTCAAAAGCAATATCGCGAGAGACTACAACGGCGAGTGGAAGAGTTTCTAGGTCTAGGTGGAAAAACAGAAATAGATGAAGCAAGAATATTGACAGAGGTTTCTGTGTTTGCTGAGAAAGCTGATATTCAAGAGGAATTGACTCGAATCGATAGCCATCTAAAACAATTTATATCGATTCTTTCTGATGCGAAAGTAATTGGAAGAAAGTTAGATTTTCTAGTGCAAGAATTGAATCGAGAAGTAAATACAATCGGTTCAAAATCAAATCATCTCGAAACGAGTCAACTGGTGATTGAACTCAAAGCTGAATTAGAAAAAATTCGAGAACAAGTACAAAATATAGAATGAATCTGAAGTGGAATGGGAAGGACTGCTTCCTCCAATTAGAAGATTAAGGATGGGAGAATGAATAATGGATATAAAATTAATTAATATAGGATTTGGAAACATCGTTTCAGCAAATCGAATTATTTCGATCGTTAGTCCAGAATCAGCACCTATTAAAAGAATTATTTCTGATGCGCGAGAAAGAAATATGCTTGTTGATGCAACATATGGCAGGCGAACGAGAGCAGTAATTATTGCTGACAGTGATCATGTAATATTGTCTGCTGTTCAGCCTGAAACAGTTGCTCAGCGTGTCATTTCAAGTAAAGAAGACGCGTCGGAAGAATAAATACGAATGCCATCGGTAAACCTGATGGCATTCACTGGTTACTCACAATATCCCAAGGATTTTTAATGCCTCTAAAGTTTAAATGAACTTCTCAGCAGTATCGAAGGCAGAGGAACGTAGATTTAATCGATAGTCGTATGACTATTGCTGAAGATGAAATAGATTTAATGGACAAATATGATTATGTAGTAGAAAATGATATAGTAGAGTTAGCAGTAGAACGAATAAAATCTATTGTAATTGCCGAGAATTAGAAAAAAGAATGATTAATTCATCTTTATAAAGAATTAGTGGAGGAGTGAGACAATGTTACAACCATCAATTGATTCGTTAATGACTAAAATTAACTCCAAGTATACTCTTGTGACAGTTTCAGCACACAGAGCAAGACAACTTCGGGAAAAACCAGAACTTTTTCAACGTACGGTTGCTTCTAAGTCAGTTAATTATGTAGGGATGGCATTAGAAGAAATAGAATCCGAGCATTTGACCTATGAGATTCGTGAAGACGACGAAACAACCTGACCCCAGGTTGTTTTTTCTTTTGTCTTTTTCAAGAAATTTAGGTATCGTGTAAGTAGATATATATATAATACCTTTTAGAAGTCCAGCTTCTATGTCGGTGTTCTGACGGGCTCTACTGATTACGGGAGGCAAATACCATGAATGATGAACGAATTGAAAAAAAAATCTTACTTTGTGTTTCGGGAGGAATTGCTGTTTTCAAAGCAGCTGCTCTAACAAGCAAGTTAGTTCAAAAAGGATATCAAGTAAAAGTTATCATGACAGACTCTGCACAAGAATTTGTCACGCCTTTAACATTCCAAGCATTATCGCGTGACCATGTTTATGTCAATACTTTTACGGAACCAAATCCCGAAAAAATTGCGCATATTGACATTGCGGACTGGGCAGATCTTGTGTTAATTGCGCCTGCAACTGCAAATATTATTAGTAAATTGGCTCATGGTATGGCAGATGACATGATGACGACTACTTTATTAGCTACAACAGCTCCCGTCATGATTGCTCCAGCCATGAATGTTCATATGTATGATCATCCAGCTGTACAAAAGAATATGACATTATTAAAAGAGTATGGCTACAAGTATATTGAACCAAATGAAGGGTATTTAGCTTGTGGGTATGTTGGAAAAGGAAGAATGGCGGAACCAGAAGATTTGGCTGATATGATCGATCACCACTTTATCTCACAAAATAATCAGATTTGGCATGGGAAAAAAGTGTTGGTCACTGCAGGTCCAACCCAAGAAACGATTGATCCAGTTCGATTTTTTTCAAATAGGTCTTCTGGAAAAATGGGCTATGCCATAGCTGAAATGGCTGCTGCAAGAGGTGCTGAAGTAACTTTAGTGAGTGGACCAGTTTCTTTAAAGGAGCCCCATGGAGTGAGTGTGATTCCGGTAAGGTCAGCTAAAGATATGTTTGATGTTGTGCACCGGGAATTTGCAAAGATGGACGTTGTTATCAAAGCGGCAGCTGTAGCTGATTACCGTCCGAAGGAAATATATGAGCAGAAAATGAAAAAAACAAATGGTGACCTTCACATTGAAATGGAACGAACAAATGATATTTTACAATCTTTAGGGGGAAAAAAGACGTCTCAACTTCTTATTGGATTTGCAGCAGAATCAGAGAACATAGAAGAGAACGCTAAAAAGAAAATTCAGAAAAAGAACTTAGACATCATTGCAGCCAATTCGATAGCCGAAAAAAACGTGGGTTTTCAAGTGGACACAAATGAACTAAATCTGTATTTCTCTAGTGGAAAAGAAGTTGCAATCCCTCTAACAACAAAAAGAGAAGCCGCAAATTTGTTGTTAAACGAAATAAAAACTTTGTTGGAGGAGCGTTAAATGATCGCAAAAGTAATCGTAGATGTTGCCGTCAATCAAACGGATCGTATGTTTGATTATTTGGTACCACCTGAATTCGAACAGACCATTGTTCCAGGAATTAGGGTGAACGTCCCATTTGGACCTAGAAAAGTTCAGGGATTTGTGATAGCTATTGCAGAAGACAGTGAGTACGATTCCTCAAAAATTAAACCTTTAGCAGAACTAGTTGATTTAAAGCCACCTCTTACTGAAGAGCTTTTAGCCTTATCAACATGGGTGAAGGATAATACATTATCATTTCACGTTACAGTGCTAAAAACTATGCTTCCAGCTGCTATGCGAGCGAAGTATGATAAAAGATTGTCCATTCATGAATCTTTAGATGAAGGCGAGGTGCCAGAATCAATCCAGCCTTTTTTTCCAGAAACGAATGAAATAGAAAGCTGGGAAAAGTGGAGTAAGGATGCGTCAGAGCTTGATAAAAAGGTGATGATGACTGCAATTAAAGAGGAAGTTGTGCTAGTAACCCCTCTAGTAAAGACCAGTGATTCCGTTAAGAAACAGCAAATTGTTAATTTGATGGTTTCAAAGAAGGATTTAGAAAAAGCGATTGAATCGACACCTTCCCGAGCAATTAAACAAGTAAAACTATTGGAGTTTTTTATTAGTCATTTCGAAGACGAAAGTGAATATACGTTAACAGCTCTTCTTGAAAAAGCAGATGTTTCTCGGGATACTGTTCAGTCACTAAGAAAAAAGAACTTAGTGTCTATCGAGGAAAAGGCGATTGCAAGAGATCCATATGAGGGAAGAACATTTGTGAAATCGGAACCACTTCCCTTAATGGAAGAACAGCAAACAGCTTTAGACCCGATTTTGGATTCTATCCATCAGGAGAATCATCAAACGTTTCTTCTCCGAGGGGTAACCGGGAGCGGAAAAACCGAAGTTTATTTACAAGCTATCGATCAAGTTCTTAAAAAAGGTAAAGAAGCAATCGTTCTCGTTCCGGAAATCTCTTTAACTCCACAAATGGTTACGAGATTCAAAGAAAGGTTTGGCTCTCGCGTAGCTGTTCTTCACAGTGCACTGTCTAAAGGGGAAAAGTATGATGAATGGCAGAAGATTCGCGAAGGTAAGGTCGATGTAGCTGTTGGGGCAAGGTCGGCAATATTTGCGCCGTTTGAAAAATTGGGAATCATCATTATAGACGAAGAGCATGAGACGAGCTATAAGCAGGAAGAGTCGCCAAGATACCATGCGAGACAAGTTGCAATTAAACGTGGCGAATATTATAAAGCCCCCATTATTTTAGGAAGTGCTACACCTTCCTTGGAGAGTTATGCGCGTGCAAAAAAAGGTGTCTATACATTATTGACAATGGAAAATCGAGTGAATCATGTGAAAATGCCTGAAGTATCGATTATTGACATGAGAGAAGAGCTGCGTTCCGGAAATCGTTCGATGTTCTCAGAATCATTAGTAAAAGGCATATCTGATCGGCTTGAAAAAAGAGAACAGACAGTGCTTTTTTTAAATCGAAGAGGGTATTCATCGTTTATTATGTGTCGAGACTGTGGTTACGTTCCTCAGTGTGATCATTGTGATATTTCACTCACCTATCATCGAACGAATCAATCGTTGCAATGTCACTATTGTGGCCATTCAGAAACCATTCCAAGCATTTGTCCAGAATGTCAAAGTGACTCTATTCGGTTCTTCGGTACCGGTACACAAAAAGTGGAAGAAGAATTATTGAAGGTATTTCCAGAGATTCGTATTATTAGAATGGATGTAGATACTACAAGACGCAAAGGTTCCCATGAAAAACTCCTGCGTCAATTTGGAGAAGGGAAGGGAGACGTACTGCTCGGAACTCAAATGATCGCAAAAGGTTTGGATTTTCCAAACATAACGCTCGTTGGAGTATTAGCAGCAGATTCGATGCTCCATTTACCGGATTTCCGCTCGGGTGAACGAACCTTTCAGCTGTTAACGCAAGTAAGTGGTCGAGCTGGAAGGCATTTAAAGCCCGGAGAAGTCGTGGTTCAAACATATACTCCGGACCATTACAGTATCGAAGACGTAAAGTCGCATAACTATCTATCATTTTTTGAAAAAGAAATGGGTATCCGTAAACAAGGAGGATATCCTCCATATTATTTCTTAGTTATTATTCATGTTAGTTCAGAACAGTTAGATCAAGTCGTTTCTGTTACCGAAAAAATTACTCACTTTTTGCAACGAGAGCTTTCAGACCAAACATTTGTATATGGTCCGGTCGCTTCTACTATTCCGAGGATCAAAGATAGATATCGCTATCAATGCATGATAAAATATAAAGTTGAGCCTAAACTGACAAATACTTTGCAGGAAGTCATTAAAACATATCAATCAGAAACGACACGATCGTCTTTAGCTATTCATATGGATATGAATCCGTATATGATGCTTTAAATTCAGAATTTGGGTCGCAGCGGAAGCATACGAGTTGATTAAGAGGAAAATAGATTATAAAGGGGAGATATATTGTGAAGATCGTATTTATGGGTACACCAGATTTTGCGGTGCCAGTTCTACGTTCGTTAAGTGAAAAAGGGTATAACGTAGTACTTGTTGTCACCCAACCAGACCGACCAAAAGGACGAAAACAAACACTTACTCCCCCACCGATCAAGGTAGAAGGAGAAAGATTACATATTCCAATCTTCCAGCCGGAAAAAATTAAACATGAAGAGGAATGGAAACAAGTAGCAGTTGTGAAACCAGATTTAATTGTGACAGCTGCGTTCGGGCAAATCCTTCCTCAAGAACTTCTGGATGTACCTCGTTACGGATGTGTAAATGTTCATGCTTCCTTGCTTCCTAAATACCGGGGAGGGGCACCTATTCACCAGTCAATTATTGACGGGGAAGAGCAAACAGGAGTAACGATTATGTACATGGTCAAACAATTGGATGCCGGTGCTATCCTAACACAACGAAGTATACCAATCTTAGAGGAGGACACGACGGGAACTATGCACGATAAATTAAGCCAAATAGGCGCTGATCTGCTGATGGAAACTCTGCCTCTAATACAAGAAGAAAAGCTAAATCCTCAAGAGCAGGAAGAAGCCAAGGTGACATTCGCCCCAACAATTAAAAAAGAGCAGGAAGTTATTGACTGGCAACAATCTGCAAAGCAGATCTTTAATCAAATCCGCGGCTTAAATCCTTGGCCTGTCGCATTTACTACCGTAGAAGATCGGCGTTTGAAAATATGGGAGGCTAGGGTGAAAGCCGGAAAAACTGACAAGCAACCAGGATCAGTTATTGGGCTTACTGAGAACGAAATCCTTGTGGCGTGTGGAGAAAAAAGTATTCTTGCATTACTAAAAATACAGCCCTCTGGGAAAAAACCTTTAGATGTAGCGACTTTTTTAAGAGGAGCAGGCGGAAAATGGACAACGGAAACGATGTTGGGAGCTAAAGATAATGAGTAAAAAGAAGTCGACTGGAAATGTTCGGGAAGCAGCCTTGGAGATTTTATTGAAAATAAAGAAAAATCAAGCTTACAGTAATTTACTTTTAAATGATACGATAAAGAAAGAAAATATCGCATCCATTGATGTTCCGTTACTAACAGAAATTGTATATGGTACGATCCAGTATCAGAAGCGAATTGATTTTTATTTGGAGGCATATTCCAAGAAACCGCTCGTCAAAATTGATGACTGGGTACATATATTATGGAGGTTGACCGTTTATCAACTTATTTTTCTTGACCGCGTGCCTGATCATGCTGCAATAAACGAAGCAGTAGAGATTTCTAAAAAAAGAGGTCATAAAGGGATATCAGGTATGACGAATGGGATTCTGCGGTCATTTCTACGTCATCCGTTACCGGAATTTTCTTCCATAAAGAATGAGACTGAACGTCTGGCAGTGGAAACGAGTCATCCAGAGTGGTTATTAAAGCGTTGGAGCAAGCAATACGGGGCTGAACGAGCATCTTCTATTGCGTTTGCTAATTTAACTCATCCTACTCATTCCGTTCGAGTAAATACAAACCGGGTCACAAAAGAAGAGGTCATGGAATCCCTTCAGGATCAAGGTTTGGAAGTGAAGGAAAGTCCTTATGTAGAAGAATGTCTATACGTGAAAAAAGGATCATTAGCCAATACAAAGGCATTCGAGAATGGTTGGATATCTATTCAGGACGAAGGTTCCATGTTAGTGACCCTTGCACTTGATCCTCAACAAGGAGAGTCGATCTTGGATGCCTGTGCAGCACCAGGAGGCAAATCCATGCACATTGCGGAACGAATGCAAAATATCGGAGAAGTAGTTAGTATTGACATTCACTCCCATAAAGTGAAACTTATCCATGACCAGGCGAAAAGACTTGAATTATCGATTGTTCACGGAGAAGTTGCTGATGCCAGGCAACTCCATGAGAAATATGACAAAGAAAGTTTTGATCGTATTTTAGTAGATGCCCCTTGTTCCGGATTAGGCGTTATCCAAAGAAAACCAGACTTAAAGTGGTCTAAAAAGGAAGAAGATATCCACCGTTTGTCAGAAATTCAACAATCGATTGTTGAAGCAGTATGGCCGCTATTAAAAAAAGGTGGACGCTTGGTATATTCTACATGTACAGTAGATCGTGAAGAAAATGATGATGTCGTCACTGCTTTTGTTGAGGAAAATGAAGAAGCTATTTTTGACGATCAACTCCTAACTAGAATACCTGGTATAATAGCAAGTGAAAAGAAAGAAAATCCGGGATATTTTCAACTGTTTCCTGGTGAGTTCCGTACAGATGGATTTTTTATTTCTGCTATTCTAAAAAGAGAGTAATATATTCAATGTATTACCTGCGGAAAAATCCACCTAGAAGTTGTCCTAATCTTTTAAACGCAACAATCTTTTAGTAAACAGCCTTAATAAAACGAAACAGGCTAAGGAAAGAGGGGTTGAGATGGAAAGTATATATCAGACAGACATTGGTCAAGTGAGAGCTCACAATGAGGATAATGGGGCAGTTGTGGAGGATCAAATAGGTCAGACACTGGCTTTAGTCGCGGATGGTATGGGTGGACATCAAGCAGGAGATTTAGCCAGCTTGATTGCGAAAGAATTGATGGTGGATAAGTGGAGTGAAAATCGCTCTGAATTATTTTCTCCAAAAGAAGCAGAGGTCTGGCTTCTAAATATCGTGGAGAAAATAAATGAGCAGATTTATCAACACTCTCTGACGAACAAAGAATGCGAAGGAATGGGAACTACCTTAGTCGCAGCTATATTAACGAAAGATTTTGTAACTTTTTCAAATGTTGGAGATTCAAGAGTATATCTTTTTCAAGAAAACACTTTGAAACAAATTACAGAGGATCATTCTCTTGTTCAGGAGCTGGTTCGTTCTGGTCAAATTACACGTGAAGAGGCAGCGACACATCCTAGGAAAAATGTCGTTTTACAAGCATTAGGCACTGAGGCAACAGTAAAAGTAGATGTAGAATCATTGGAATGGGGAGATGATGCAATCATCCTTCTTTGTTCCGATGGTTTAACGGATAAACTTTCAGATGAAGTGTTGGCAAGTATGATTCAGAACGAAAAATCATTGCCTTTAATTTCAAATGATATGATAAAAAAAGCAAATGAACTTGGCGGAGAAGATAATATTACACTCGCGCTCGTGAGCAACAGGTCGAAGGGTGTGGATCATGAATGAAAGACAAAAGAATAAATGATCGCTATCAGATAATTCGATCTGTCGGTGGAGGAGGAATGGCGGATGTTTATTTAGCTAAAGATCTTATACTTGATCGTGAAGTAGCTGTAAAAATGCTGAAGTCTCAATTCTCCAATGATGAGGAATTCATACGCCGGTTTCGTAGAGAGGCTCAATCCGCTACGAGTTTATCACACCCGAATGTTGTGACTATTTACGATGTAGGGGAAGAGGAAAATTTATATTATATCGTTATGGAGTACGTGGATGGAATGACCTTGAAAAGTTACATACAACAAAGTGGGGGGTTATCAGTTGCAGAGACTGTTAGGATTTTAGGACAAATTACTTCTGCAGTTGGACATGCACATGATAATCACATTATTCACCGGGACCTTAAACCGCACAATATCTTAATGGGACCTGATGGAATTGCTAAAGTAACTGATTTTGGAATTGCTAGAGCCATCAGTGAAGCAACGATAACACATACGAACTCGGTCTTAGGTTCTGTTCACTATTTATCGCCCGAGCAGGCCAAGGGTGGTCAAGTTACGTTAAAATCAGACTTATACTCGGTGGGAATTATCACGTTTGAAATGCTTACTGGGGAAGTTCCTTTTCAAGGGGATACGGCAGTATCCGTTGCTATTAAACAACTTCAAGAACCACTTCCGGATATAAAAGAAAAAGTTCCCGGTCTTCCACAAAGTATGGCGAATTTTATCACAAAAGCTACTGCAAAGGATCCGGACGAAAGGTATTATTCTGCCCATGAGATGGAAACAGATCTGTCTACATTGCTTAATCCCGACCGCAGAAATGAAACACCTAAATACATTTCTAGTCAAGATGACGAAATGACAAAAGCTGTCCCTGTTGTGGGTAAAAACGAAAGCGGAAGCGATTTCCAGAACACAATGGTTGTTCCGAATTCGAGTAAAGTGAATTCGGAACAGACAAAAGTAGGGAAAGAGAATGATGCAGTTTCTAAAAGTAAAAAACCAAAAGGTGCAAGATTTTGGTTTAAACTATCCCTACTAGCGATATTATTTCTAATTGGTATATTTATTGTTTCTTTTTATTTAATTCCAAGCTTGCTTCATGTGAATGATGTTGAGATTCCTGAAGGAATAGTAGGAATGGAATATGAAGAGGCTGCTGAAACCCTTGCCGAATTAAATTTGGAAGTTGAACAGGAGATGCGCCATGACGATGAGATGGAAGCGGATCATGTCATTTCGCTTAACCCTGGAGAAGGAGAATCGGTTAAAGAAGGTACTCTTATCACGGTGTATGTTAGTGAAGGAATGGAACCAATTGAAATGAGAGATATTACTGGTGAGACAAGGGAGAGTGCCGAAACACTACTTGAAGAATATGAATTTGAATCAGTAGAGGTACAGTATGAAGAAACGTCACAGTATGATGATGATACAGTGATCAACCAATCTCCAGGAGCGAGAGAAATGGTAATCCCTAGTGAAACGGTTGTAACATTAACGGTTAGTGAAAGGCCTACTTACATTATGAGTAACCTGTTTGGGATGACTCAGGAAGAAGTCATCGAGACTACAGCCGATAATCCTCTATTAAGTATGAGTTTTGAGGAAGAATACCATCCAACAATGGAAGAGGGAAGTGTAGTTTCTCAAGACCCTGCACGAGGAACAGAAATTCGTGAGCGTACGACAGTGAATGTCGTAATTTCCAGAGGTCCTGAACCTGTGGAAGTTCCTGAACCGGAGCCTCAGGAAGAGTTAGAAGAGCCGGAAGAGGAACTAGAACCTATTACTGCAACCGTTCCTTTTGTTGTCGAAGTTAGTGAAACGGAAGAAGCGAATGGTGACCCTAGAGTTTATCGTATTCGCATCTCTGTGACAGATATGGAAAATAGAACACCCAATCAATTAATTGATGAAGAAATAACGGAAACGACAACATTTGATTTACCGATGACTGTAGCGCCGGAAGACTCTGGTTTTCTGATCTTACAAGTAGACGACGAAGAGTTTGAAGATTCACCTTATGAATATACGTATGAAGAGCTTCAGCAGTTTGAATAAGAAACTAAGAGGAGGTCCGAATGGCTCGAGGAAGAATTATAAAAGCGCTAAGTGGATTTTATTATGTAGAAAATGAAAATGGAATTTTCCAGTGTCGCGGGAGAGGTAATTTCCGACTGCGAAAAATTTCCCCCTTAGTTGGTGACTGGGTGGATTTTGAAGCTGAAAATAGAACAGATGGTTATATTATGGAAATGGAAGATCGAAAAAATGAATTAGTCAGGCCTCCAATTGCAAATGTTGACCAAGCAATTTTGGTCTTTTCTGTAGAGAAACCTTCTTTTAACCCCGTGTTATTAGATCGATTTCTCGTGCATATTGAAGCAAATAAAATCGAGCCAATTATTTGTTTATCGAAAATAGACCTTACTTCTGAGAAGTCCGAGAAGTCTTTAAATCAATACAAAAAGATTTATCAAAACCTTAATTATGAAGTGTTAGAGACATCGATTTATATGGAGGAGACGTTAAAAAAATTAGAACCATTCTTAAATGGTACTATTTCTGTGTTGGCGGGGCAGTCTGGTGTAGGGAAATCCTCTCTTTTGAATGCCTTAAACCCTAAACTCGATATCGAGACAGATGAAATCTCTAAAAGCTTAGGTAGAGGTAAGCATACTACGAGACATGTGGAGTTAATTCCGCTTGAAGCTGGTGGCTATGTTGCAGACACGCCTGGATTTAGTTCATTAGATTTTCAAGGGATTGATCAATATGATCTCGCACATTATTTTCCGGAAATGTTAGAGCGATTAAATGATTGTAAATTTCGAATGTGTACTCATGTCAATGAGCCATCGTGTGCAGTCAAGGATTCTGTAGCAAATGGAGAGATAGCAACACATCGTTATGAACACTATTTAGAGTTTTTAGATGAAATTAAAAGTCAAAAACGGAGGTACTAGTTATGATGAAAATTGCTCCATCGATTTTAGCAGCAAATTTTGCAAAACTCGGAGAAGAAATTATTGACGTGGAAAAAGGTGGTGCTGACTATATTCATGTTGATGTGATGGATGGGCATTTTGTTCCAAACATTACGATAGGTCCACTTATTGTCGATGCAATTCGTCCGTTAACGAAACTGCCACTGGATGTTCATTTAATGATTGAAAACCCAGACAATTACATTCCGGCTTTTGCAAAAGCCGGGGCTGACATTATTAGTGTGCATGCAGAAGCATGCCCCCATCTTCATAGAACTATTCAGTTGATCAAAGATTCAGGTGCGAAGGCAGGGGTAGTTTTAAATCCTGCTACTCCGGTTTCTCTTATTCAACATGTGATAGAAGATGTTGATTTAGTTTTACTTATGACGGTCAATCCTGGATTTGGCGGGCAGTCTTTTATTCATCAAGTGTTGCCAAAAGTGTCACAGGTGAAAGAATTGGTTGACCGTTTAGGAAAAGACATCGATATTGAAATAGATGGAGGAGTAAATCCGGTTACTGCCCGTTTGTGTGAAACTGCAGGTGCGAATGTATTGGTTTCTGGTTCCGCAATCTACGGAAAAACTAACCGAAAAGAAGCTATTGATAGTATTCGAGGTTCAATATAGGGTACACAAGATAGAATAGTTAAGACCCGCATTGTGGTCGTTGGTAGTGTGAGAGGAAGCTGGACATTTCTTTCACCACTAGCACCTCTAAGTTAACTCTTACATAGATTATGTGGGGATTACTAATGATAACGACTGTTGCATATTCAAAGCGACAGTCGTTTTTTAAAAATAATTTATAACTTCTAGTTTTTAGAGGGTTGTTGTTTTCTTTTGAACAAGAAGGGGCTTGAATTTGCTTTAGACAGCGCTTTTAGCAGGGGATGTTTCTTAAAAACTAAGAGTTCGTCGATTAATAAGACAATGAGGGGTAAGAAGAGCTTCCGGGCACTTCAATTTCTCTTAGAAGGAGAGTTTCTGTTGACGTATATATTATATGCCGGAGGTCCGTTAAATCATGTGCCATTGCTCGAAGACATTAAGGAAGAGTACCCACTGGCAAAGTTTGTAGGAGTTGATCGAGGCGTCTTAGTACTGATGGAGAATGGAATAGTACCAACTCATGCGATTGGAGACTTTGATTCTATTACCAACGAGGAATTGGAATGGATCCATAAAAAGTCTGTTGAATTAGATGTTTTCCCAAAACAAAAAGATCAAACAGATATGGAACTGGCTTTAACGTGGGTATTAAAACGAAATCCGGAAGAGATAATTTTGGTAGGGGCAACCGGAGGCAGGTTAGATCACTTGTTTATAAATGCCCAATTGTTATTAAAAGGATTAAAAACGAATATACCGGTCTCCATTTTGGATCGTTGGAATAAAATGAGTTTAAGAGAAAAGGGAACGTATAAAGTGACGAAAGGGGCTTATACTTATGTTTCTTTAATTCCTTTTACTCCTTTTGTGGAAGGGTTGTCACTTACAGGTTTTAAATACCCGTTGGAAAAACAGACATTGATGCAAGGCTCCAGTCTATGTATCAGTAACGAAATTACTGACGTTGAAGGAGTAATCAAGTTTACCGGTGGAAAGTTGTTTTTGATTCAATCAAGGGACTGATAGAAAGATTTAAAATTAGATTACTTTGAAAAAACAGGTACTATTTCTACGACCTTGAATATACTGTTAACAACGATACATTAATGGATGTTTTCTCAAACACAAGGGCTTACTTATCAGGGAGTGTCCTTTCGAGGAGGGGAAAGTATTGAAATTTTATACTATTAAATTACCTAGATTTATTGGAGGCTTTGTTAGAGCGGTTCTCGGCACATTCAAAAAAAGTTAAGGTTGGGTCTCAAAAAGGGTATCTTATCGTTTTATTCTTATTGCATCTACCTTTGCGGAAATTACAAGCACCTATGAATGCGTATAGGTGCTTAATGTAATGGATGCTCCCGCCACTGCCGGATCGGCAGAGAAAGAAAAACAACTACTATAATAGATAAAAAGAAAAAACGGCGCTGGGTGCGCCGTTTTTTAATTTGGACATGCTAGAACAGAAGCGGATATAATAAAAACCTTTTCTCATTTTAGCAAAATCCTTTAACTTCATTTCAATTATACACGTTCCACTTTTCCGGATTTAAGAGCTCTTGCGGAAACATATACACGTTTCGGCTTGCCGTCAACTAGAATTCTTACTTTTTGAACGTTTGCGCCCCAACGACGCTTTGTAGAATTCAACGCGTGAGAGCGTGCATTTCCAGTTCTAGGACCTTTTCCTGTAATAACACATTTACGTGCCATGATTATCCCTCCTTCTGATTCACGATGAGTACAATCATTCGTATTCGTTTATATTTCATAATTAGACACTTGGTTATATTAGCATAACGACTGAAATATTTCAAGTGAAATCTTAACATTCATCAAGTAAATTAACTTGACACTGTTTGTAAAGAGCTTTGATTTTTTTGTTACACCTGTAACTCTTCTTTCAAATTACCAAGTTTTATAGTAAAATGACGATAGCCAAGAGGTAAACAGCTTAAAGGAGGCATTTGGAATGACCATAGAGATGAAAACAAAGTTTGGTAATATTGACGTATCAAAAGAAGTAGTTGCTGTCATTGCAGGTGGTGCCGCAGTTGATTGCTACGGTATTGTAGGAATGGCTTCACAAAAACAGTTGAAAGATGGTATTACTGATTTATTAGGAAAAGAGAATTTAGCTCGGGGTGTGGTCATCCGTGAAGATGAGGACGCAAATATCCATATAGATATGTATATCATTGTCAGCTATGGCACGAAAATTTCTGAAGTAGCTCATAATGTGCAGTCGAAAGTAAAATACCAATTGGAACAAATGCTCGGTTTAGTGGTAGACTCTGTTAATATATTTGTTCAAGGAGTTCGTGTTACTAATCCGTAAGCACGTTTAGTTAGGAGGAACATTCGTGACGGTGAAAAGTATTGAAGGAAAAAAGTTTGCAAAAATGCTTATCGAAGGTGCAAATAATCTTTCCAAAAACTCAAAGAAAATTGATGCATTAAACGTATTTCCAGTTCCTGATGGAGATACAGGTACAAACATGAACTTAACAATCACGTCAGGTGTGAAAGAGGTCAAGGACCAGTCAGCCAATCATGTAGGACTTATTAGTTCTAGTTTTGCAAAAGGATTGCTGATGGGGGCACGAGGAAATTCAGGGGTTATTTTATCTCAACTATTCAGGGGATTCTCTAAATCAGTAGAAGGTAAAGAAACAATTACTTCCAAAGAGCTGAGTAAAGCACTTGAGTATGGCGTGGAGATGGCATACAAGGCAGTGATGAAACCAGTGGAAGGGACCATTCTAACCGTAGCGAAAGATGCTGCTAAGAAAGGGACTGAATCAAGTAAAAAGAACAATGATATTATTAAAGTAATGCAGGATATTCTCCAAGAATCAAAGGATTCCCTAGAAAGGACTCCAGATTTACTTCCTGTTTTAAAGGAAGTCGGCGTAGTTGATTCTGGAGGACAAGGCCTTGTAACAATTTATGAGGGCTTTTTGGCTGTGTTAAAAGGTGAGAAAATTGTTGATATGGTAGAACAAGACGCTCCTGACTTGGACGAGTTAATAAAACTTGAGCACCATCAATTATCAGCCCAAAGCCATATGGCCACAGAGGATATTGAATTTGGCTATTGCACAGAGGTCATGGTTAAGTTTGATAACGATAAAATAAAGGAAAATGCCTTCAATGAAGATCAATTCCGAAACAAGTTGGATGAATATGGAGATTCTTTATTAGTTGTTTCCGACGAAGACTTATTAAAAATTCACATTCATGTGGAATACCCTGGAAATGTGATTACCGAAGCCCAAAAATTCGGCTCATTAGTTAATGTAAAAATTGAAAATATGAGAGAACAACATTCGAGTATTTTAAACGATGATTCGCAGGCTTCTGAACAAAATTCCACAACAAATGCAAAAGAAAAGAAAACGGAGTTTGCTGTTATTACAGTGGGTATGGGCTCTGGAATAGCCGACTTATTTAAAGGTTTAGGTGTAAAAAGAGTGATCGAAGGTGGTCAAACAATGAATCCATCTACAGAAGACTTTGTTAAAGCCATTGAAGGTTGCAATGCTGAAAAAGTGATTTTGTTACCTAACAACAGTAATATCGTGATGGCTGCAAATCAAGCAGCAGAAGTATCTGAACTAGAAGTAGTCGTTGTTGCTTCTAAATCTGTACCACAAGGTCTTGCAGCTATGCTGGCTTTCAATAATATACTTTCTCTTGAGGAGAATGCGAAAGAAATGGCAGAAGCAATGACAGACGTAAAAACTGGTGAGGTCACGTATGCTGTCCGTGATACAAGCCTTAACGGAGTGAAGATTAAAAAAGGTGATTTCATGGGAATTCATGAAAAAAATATCATTTCTACGGGGTCTTCTGTTCAAAATGTGGCAAAAGAACTGATTGATCAAATGGTTGACGAAAATTGTGAAATTGTCACGATTATTCATGGTGAAGACCGTAATTCCGTGGAAGCAAAAGAGCTAGGAGAATATATTGAAGGAAAATATGAAGACATCGAAGTAGAAATTCACATCGGAGATCAACCATTATATTCCTACATCTTAGCGGTGGAATAGTGATTATATTAGGGGGATAAAATGATGAAAACAGTAAAAATTGTTACAGATTCTACTGCTGATATTCCACTGTATCTACAAAAGGAATTAGACATTTCTGTTGTACCATTAACTGTTCATTTTGGGGAAGATTCTTATGAAGATGGGGTCGATTTAACATCCGGTGAATTTTACGAAAAGCTAACAAGCACGCAAGACATACCAACTACCTCTCAGCCGACCCCGCATCAGTTCGAGACAGTGTATCGTCGCCTACATGAGGAGTATAATCAATCTGATATTATTTCTATTCATTTATCCTCAAAGTTGAGTGGTACGTTTCAGTCCTCTTATATTGCTTCTCAGACATTGGGCGATGAAGTTCCGGTAACTGTTGTAGACTCTAAAAGGGCTTCTTATGCTATTGGCGTAATTATTGTAGAGCTAGCAACTCTTGCTCAGGCTGGTGCTAGTAAAAAGGTTTGTATGGATCGATTAAGTGAGCTTCTGGAAGATACAAATGTTTACTTTATGGTGGATACATTGGAATATTTAGAGAAAAACGGTAGAATCGGTAAAGCGTCCGCCATTTTAGGTTCTCTTTTGAAAATAAAACCAATCCTTTCATTAAATCCTGAAGGAGAGGTGTATCCGTTTGAGAAAGTACGAGGAAAAAAGAAAGCGGTTCAACGTATTATCCAAGAACTCACAGATAAGTACGGGGATGCAGATCTTCATATTGGCATTTCCCATGCGGAGGCAAAGGATGAAGCGATAGAAGTTATGAAACAATTACACGAACACTTTTCTATTAAGAAGGAAGTTATTACAGATATAGGTCCAGTAATAGGTACTCACGTAGGACCTGGAACTCTCTCCATTGCTGTTACTAAAATGAAAAGCTAACGAATTTCAAGGCTGTTCAATAGTGTCGTGGTACTGAAAAAGTTGATTAAGACTTTTTTAGTGCCTTTTTTTGTTTTTCGAGAATAGGAAATTTTTTTGGGTGCTGTTTACAGAAAGATGTTTTCATCGAACATAAAGTCTCAAATTCGCTCTAGGCGGACGCTTTCCGCGGGGCAATGCTTCAGCCTCTTCGGACAAAGACCGTCCTGCGGGGTCTTCAGCTATTGCTAATCCCGCAGGAGTCGCCCCCTTCGCTACTTCGAGTTATTTTGTTCGGAAATAAGTTGACAGCTACCTTTACGCCACGCGTATCAAGGGAAACCCGCCTCCTTTCGGTTAGCACGTACACTCAGTACGTAGGTGCTAATCGGGGTGGCGAAAGCTCACGCTGTATTTAACAAAAGACGCTACACGTTTTACTTATAAAAAAGAAAGTCAACGTAGACAGCCTTTTTAAAACGTTGTGTTTATTTGTTTTTTAAAATCTAGAAACAATAACCGTTATGTAAACTGCCTTTATAAAAATTGTTGTTTGGAAAAATCCGCGAGACTCCTGTGGAAGAATGATCCAAGCGAGACCCCGCAGAGCGCCAGTTTGCTCGAGGAGGCTCGCGGATCATCCACGGAAAGGGAGCGGTAATTTTTCCAAACAACCTTCCATGATAATCAAGCTACAAATTAAATACAAAAACCTCTATGTGATTTTCTTAAAAATTGTTGTTTTACGAAAATCCTAAGGAAAAGAGAATAACTTTTGATTATAGCCGTTTGTTGTTGAGTTTGTTAGAATACAATAAGGAGAAAGTTTGTTCGGGTAGAGTTATTACTAAAAAGTGATTACCTGACAGATTTTCATAGTTAACAGCGTCCAATTCTATAATAAAAAGAGCAAATTTTGGTTTGCGCTCAAAATAAGGTGTGATTTAGATGAATGATTCGATTTCAGAACTACATGGCGTTGGACCTAAGGCTATGGAGCAGCTAAATGAAATGAAGATTGTGACGATCCAGGATCTACTGGAACACTTTCCTTTTAGATATGAAGATAATGCAATTCGTCCGATACAAGAGGTACAGCATAACGAGAAAGCAACCTTGCAAGGGAAAGTTCATAGTGAACCAGATTTACGATTTTTTGGGAAGAAAAAGTCTCGATTGTCTGTTCGCATTCTCGTAGATGGCCTCCTCGTTCAAGCGATTTTCTTCAATCAACCATTTCTAAAAAAACAAATTCAATTAGGAGAGCATCTGATTTTCTCAGGAAAACTTGATCGAAACAGATTAGCAATGACAGGCGGAACAATTAAATCTCAATCAGGTGATCGAGAAGCAGGGTTAGAACCAGTATATTCAGTAAAAGGTGATTTAAAAGTACATATGCTTCGAAAATATATTGAAAAAGCCTTTACTCAATATGGGGAACAAATTACAGAAGTACTGCCGTTACAGTTGAAGAATGCCTATCGTTTAGTTGATCGAAAAACAGCAGTTTATCATTTGCACTTTCCGTTAGACATGGAAGCTTTTCGCCAAGCGAAACGGCGGATGATCTATGAGGAACTTTTATTATTTCAATTAAAAATGCAAATATTCCGGAAGCGGGAACGAGAAGGTGCTGAAGGGCAAGAAAAGGTATTTGATCAAACAGAAGTCAATACGTTTATTGATCGACTTCCTTTCGATTTAACGGGTGCACAGCAGCGAGTTTTACAGGAGATTTGTCACGATCTTCAGTCTGCCTATCGAATGAACAGATTATTGCAAGGGGATGTTGGTTCGGGGAAAACAATTATTGCAGCTATTGCATTGTACGCAAATGTTTTGGCCGGTAATCAAGGAGCACTCATGGTTCCGACGGAAATTCTTGCTGAGCAGCATGCAACATCTCTTCGCGAACTGTTTGAAGGAATGGATGTTACGATAGCTTTTCTTTCTGGATCTGCACGAGTGAAAGAGCGAAGGGAAACACTAGCAGCTTTACGAGATGGGACCGTAGATATTATTGTTGGAACTCATGCTCTTATTCAAGAAGGCGTCGATTTTCAAAATCTCGGTTTTGTTATAACAGATGAACAACATCGTTTTGGTGTGGAGCAACGACGAGTTTTGAGAAACAAAGGTATTCGACCAGATGTTTTATTTATGACGGCGACTCCAATCCCACGAACGCTTGCGATATCTGCGTATGGAGACATGGACGTCTCCACGATAGATGAGATGCCAAAAGGACGTAAACCGATTGAAACCCATTGGGCACCACCAGATGTATTGCCGAGAGTCATTGAACTGATGAAAAAGGAAATCAAAAAGGGACATCAAGTGTATGTTATTTGCCCATTAATAGAAGAATCCGATAAACTAGATGTCCAAAATGCAATAGATGTTCATGCACAACTCTCTCAAGCATTATCATCATTAAGGGTGGGGCTAATGCATGGAAGACTTCATCACGAAGAGAAAGATGCCGTAATGAATGAATTTGCGCAAAATAGGGTTCAAGTTTTAGTTTCTACAACCGTTGTCGAAGTTGGGGTAAATGTTCCTAATGCAACATTGATGGTGATATACGATGCTGATCGTTTTGGTTTGTCACAGCTCCACCAGCTAAGAGGAAGAGTCGGACGCGGGCAAGAGCAAGCTTATTGTATTTTATTAGCAAATCCGAAAACAGAAGTCGGCAAAGAGCGAATGAGTATTATGGCTGAAACGAATGATGGTTTTGAATTATCTCAACGTGATTTAGAACTTCGGGGACCGGGTGACTTTTTTGGGGTAAAACAAAGTGGACTGCCTATTTTTAAGGTGGCAGATTTAATAGAAGATTACCGTGTGTTGGAGATAGCTAGACAAGACGCAAGTAAACTCGTTCATTCTAATGCTTTTTGGAACAGTTCAGATTACATGAATTTGAGAGACATTTTAGAGAAGCAAGGAGCATTTCAAGACCACAAATTTGATTAATGATTATATTTTCGGTTGAAAACAAACCAATAGAAATATATACTACTGTTAGTACCTAGTCATATGAGTGTGGAAGTGATAAGAATGAAATTATCTAAAAGGAAACGTCAGCCGTTATTAAAAGAAAAAATTGAACAGAATCCATTTATTACGGATGACGTATTAGCCGTGGAATTTGAGGTAAGTGTTCAGACTGTACGTTTAGATCGTTTGGAAATGAATATACCGGAAGTTAGAGAAAGAATTAAGTATGTAGCCAAGCAGCAGTATGATACTGTGAAGGCTCTACCTATTGAAGAAGTAATTGGAGAAATGATTGATCTGGAATTGGACAGCCACGCTATTTCTATCTTAGACATAAAAAGAGAACATGTTTTTTCCCGTACAGGAATTGCAAGAGGACATCATATATTTGCACAAGCTAACTCATTAGCTGTAGCAATTATCAATGATGAATTAGCACTAACCGCTCAAGCGAATGTATCTTTTAAGTCTCAAGTTAATGATGGGGAACGTGTTGTTGCCAAAGCAAAGGTTCTTGAAATAAAAGATAATAGAACAATCGTAGAAGTTCAAAGCTATGTCGAACAAGAACTTGTTTTTAAAGGTGAGTTCTCTATGTTCCGGGATGATGCGAATGAAGGGAAGGAGAGTTAATCATGAGGTTAGCAGTAGATGCAATGGGTGGAGACAATGCACCTGAGAGCATTGTTAAAGGCTGTGTAAAAGCAGTGGAAACATTTAAGGATTTGCATATTACACTTATTGGCGATGAAACTAAAATTAAGCCATTTTTAAAAAAAACTGATAAAATCGATGTCTTACATACGAATGAAGTAATTGAAGGTGAAGACTCTCCTGTAAAAGCAGTTCGCCGCAAAAAAAATTCTTCCTTGGTTTTAACGGTGCAACTTGTAAAAGACGGACGCGCTGATGCAGCAGTTTCAGCAGGAAATACAGGAGCGTTAATGACAGCAGGTCTTCTGGTAGTTGGGAGAACGAAGGGCATAGAACGCCCTGCATTAGCTCCGATGCTGCCAACACTTGGCGGAGAAGGATTTTTGCTGTTGGATGTGGGAGCCAATATGGATGCAAAACCTTCACATCTTGTCCAATATGCAATGATGGGCGATGTGTACATGAAGAAGGTTCGTGGAATTAAAGAACCTCGGATAGGACTTTTAAATGTTGGATCTGAGCCCGGGAAAGGGACAGACCTTACAAAACATGTATTTACAAAACTAAAAGATAGTTCGTTGAATTTTATCGGAAATGTAGAATCAAGAGATTTACTCAACGGTGTTGCGGACGTCGTCGTTTGTGATGGGTTTTCAGGTAATCTCGTGTTGAAAACTATAGAGGGTACTGCCATGTCATTATTCTCTATACTTAAATCAGAATTAACTTCTTCTGTGCCTAACAAACTGGCAGCAGGATTTTTAAAACCTTCATTTAATCGAGTAAAACAAAAAATGGATTATTCGGAGTACGGCGGGGCAGGATTATTCGGGTTGGCTGCACCAATTATAAAAGCGCATGGTTCCTCAGGTGAATTAGCTTTTTATAGTGCCATTCGTCAAGCAAAATTAATGCACGATGAAGAAGTGATTGAAACGATTAAAACAGAGCTTGAATTAGGTTCGAAGCTTCAAGGAGGAGAAGGATGAGTAAAATAGCTTTATTATTCCCAGGACAAGGCTCTCAAAAGGTTGGGATGGGACAAGAGTTAGCCAATGAGTATTCTGTATGTGCCGATGTTTTTAAAGCAGCTGACAAAGCCCTAGCTGAAGATTTTACATCATTAATTTTCACAGGCGATGACGAAGAACTTAAAAAGACAGAAAATACACAGCCAGCTTTGTTAACAACAAGTATTGCTATTTGGAAAGTTCTTCAAGAACACGATATTCATGGGGAGTTTGCTGCAGGACATAGTTTAGGAGAGTATTCAGCGCTTGTAGCAAGCGGTGCAATGACATTTGAGGATGCAGTAGTCTCTGTTCGTAAGCGAGGTCAATTCATGGAAGAGGCCGTTCCTAAAGGAAAAGGAACGATGGCAGCTATTCTTGGGCTTGACCGGGAAATATTAATGGAAGTAACAACCCAAGCCACTCAAGAAGCTGGACCTGTGCAACCGGCTAATTTTAATTGCCCTGGTCAAATTGTTATTTCCGGTTCTGTAGAAGGCGTGGAACGTGCCATTGAGTTAGCGAAAGAAAAGGGTGCCAAACGTGCATTGCCTCTTTCAGTTAGTGGTCCTTTCCACTCTGATTTAATGAAACCTGCAGCAGATAAAATGAAAGTAATCCTTGATAACATTGCGTTCGAAGAACCTCAGTTAAAAGTGATTGCCAACGTGTCAGCGGAAGCTGTGGATTCGGCTACTGCAATTAAGGATGCCTTGGTTCAACAAATTTATTCCCCAGTATTGTGGGAAGATACGATCAATAAACTGGTGGAAGAAGGGGTAGATACATTTATTGAAGTTGGCCCCGGAAAAGTTCTTAGCGGTTTAGTAAAAAAAGTTTCGAGAAGAGCAACAGTTCTTCCGGTTTTTGACATAGAGACCTTGAATAAGGCTATTAGTACATTAAAAATGGAAGGAGAGTGACGATTTAATGAAAGGACAACACGCCCTCGTCACAGGAGGATCAAGAGGAATCGGCAAAGCAATTTGCTTGGAATTAGCTAGTCAAGGTGTTCATGTGGCCGTAAATTATTCAGGTAGTAAAGAGAAGGCAGAAGCGGTTGCAGAAGCTTGTAGGGAGTTCGGAGTAGAATCTATCACTTTACAAGCAAATGTCGCTGACTCCGCAAGTGTGCAGCAGATGATCAAGACTGTAGTGGAGACATTCGGTTCGATTGAGATCCTTGTAAACAATGCAGGCATTACTCGTGACACACTTATTATGCGAATGAAAGAAGAAGACTTTGATGCTGTCATTGATACGAATTTAAAAGGCGTATTTAACTGCGCAAAGGCAGTTACACGTCCAATGATGAAGCAGCGATATGGCAGAATCATTAATATTTCTTCCGTGGTAGGAGTATTAGGGAATGCCGGGCAAGCTAATTATGTTGCCAGTAAAGCGGGTGTGATTGGTTTAACTAAATCGTTAGCACGTGAGCTTGCAAATAGAAATATCAGAGCTAATTCAATAGCACCTGGTTTTATACAAACAGAAATGACTGACCAGCTGACTGATGAGACGAAAGATGAATTACTAAAGCAAATTCCTCTTGGAGAATTAGGGAAACCGGAAGATGTTGCAAAAGTAGTTACCTTTTTAGCTAGCGACGCGGCATCTTATATTACTGGACAGACCATTCATGTAGATGGCGGCATGGTGATGCCCTAAGTCTTATTGAATGTGAACATTGCTAAATGGGTATAGTGATAGGTATTCTGTTGGTTTTCAAAAAACGAACTAGTAATTTATCTTACAGTATCCTATAATAACTGAGAGGAGGTGAAGTAATAATGGCAACGATTAATGAAAGAATTACGAAAATCGTCTCCGAACGCCTCGGTGTTGACGAGTCTGAGGTTAAAAAAGAAGCTACTTTCAAGGATGATCTTGGAGCTGATTCTCTAGATGTTGTTGAGCTAGTGATGGAACTTGAAGATGAATTTGATTTGGAAATCTCTGATGAGGACGCTGAAAAAATAGCGACAGTTGGTGACGTGATGGAATACATAGAGCGTCATCAATAATATATTGATTTAATCAACGCTAGCTCTGTGTTGACGCTATCTAGTTACAAGCGATGGTTTTTACAATTAGGTTAATTTGAGATTTTTTCTCTTATAAACAATTGTCTATTTTGGCAGGTATACTACACCCAAGTCTTCTTTTAAAATGGAGGACTTGGGATTTAAAATACAAATGAGTAATTCAAAAACAAGGAAAATATGTAAAACATTTATTTATGGAACGACTCTTTGAGCGATGGAATTTTCATTTCATATGTAAAAGTGGAGAAATGATAATGATGTTCATAAGACGTTTTCCTAGTTTTTGAATGATTTCATTGGGAGACAGTGATGGGGGTTCGCATGCAACAAACAAGGAAGATACATAGAAGAGGAATGAAGCGTCAATCTAAGAAAATGCAAATGACGAATGCTCAAAAACAAAAATATCGTCAATTTCTTAAGGTGTTATGTGTGGAATATAAAAATGAAGACTTATTTATCCAAGCTTTTACTCATTCTTCCTATGTAAATGAACATAGGATTCGTCCACACGATGATAATGAACGACTTGAATTTCTTGGAGATGCAGTTTTAGAGCTGGCAATATCACAATATTTATTTAAGCTCTTTGATCATATGAGTGAAGGTGAAATGACCAAACTCAGGGCTGCAATCGTCTGTGAACCGTCTCTTGCTATTAATGCAGATGAATTAAAGTTCGGTGACTACGTTTTACTAGGTAAAGGGGAAGAAATGACAGGCGGCAGAAAAAGACCTGCTTTATTAGCTGATGTTTTTGAAGCTTTTATAGGTGCTCTGTACTTGGACTTAGGGATGGATGCGGTGTATCAATTTCTAGAAAATCATGTTTATCCTAAAATTCACAATGGTACTTTTTCACATATGATGGATTTCAAAAGTCAATTGCAGGAACTTATTCAACGGGAAAATCAGGGACAAGTTGAATATCGTATTGTACAAGAAAAAGGTCCTGCTCATGCAAGAGAATTTGTATCGCAAGTTGCCCTGTCTTCAGAGGAGCTAGGAGTAGGAACTGGTAAATCGAAAAAAGAAGCAGAGCAAATGGCAGCTCAAAAAGCTCTAGAAAAACTTGAGACAAAATAAATTAGAGATCACATTCCCCGATAAGAAGCCTGAAGGTAAATTCTTTTACCGTATAGGGGCTTTTTATAGGGGTATTTATATATAGTGGAATGTATATCGATTAATAAAATATAGTTGGATAAAAGATCAATGGTAATAATTAAAGTACTCAACATAAAGATATATTCCGATCACATGGAATTCATTTAGATTCAAAAAGAAAGGTGAGGATGGAAAATGTCTCTCATTGAAGAGTTGAAGACACAGGAAGAAATAGAGTCAGCGTATCCTATCATGAGCCAACTTCGGAATCATCTGTCTGAAAAAGCATATGTAGAATTAATTTTAGAAGCTCAAATAAAAGAGCAATATCGTTTGTTTGCTTTGTACGAAAATGAAAAAATAGTTGCTGTAATAGGTTTCATGCCTATGATTACCTTGTATTACGGAAGGTTTATATGGGTGTGTGACTTAGTTACAGATGAAACACAGCGCTCGTCTGGATTTGGTGAAGAACTTCTAACTTTTGTCCATGACTGGGCAAGAAAGAATAAATATAATTCGGTCGCATTGTCCTCTGGGATAGATCGAAAAGATACACACCGTTTTTATGAAGGAAAAATGAATTATAAAAAAGTAAGCTATGTTTATCGTACAACCTTAAATTAGGCTGTTTTCTTATAATAGTTTTTTTAAAGTGATAAGAATTTATAAAATTGGTAGCTACCTTCACACCGCAAGTATCAAGGGAAACCCATCCTTGATACTTAAAAGATGGCGGTGGAAGCTGACGCTGCATTAATAAAAGACGCTACGCGTTTTTCTTAAAGACAAAGGTGGATTTCAACATGTACTTTACCGTAAAGGAAGTTGCAGATTATTTATCTATGTCTGAGCCAATCATCCTGCATCTTGTTCACGAAGGCAAAATTAGAGCGGTTCATGATGGAGAGCAATTTGTTATTAATATTGAACAGTTCAACGACCACTTTGATCAATTAGAAAAGGTTAAACAGCTTATAGATGAATGGAAACAGGAACCAATTCCGGAGGATCCGGATGTGAAAGACGAGGATTAATTGATACGGTGATAGGAAAAAGGGAACTCTGAAAAAGTCATTTAACCTTTTTAGAGCCCTTTTTCATTAGTCATTCCTTTTAACAGCTAAGAAAGCACCTTCGAGGATAACATAGCAATAAATTCACCAAATTAGATATAAAGGTTTTTAAAGACTGCAATGCAGTTTTTCTTGCAAGATAAGAATTTATAAAATTATCGGTTTTCTAGAGATTGTTGTTTTCATCGAACAAGGAGTCTCGAATCCGCTCTAGGCGGACGCTTTCCGTGGGCATGCTTCTGCTTCGGACAAAGAATATTCGTTGAATAATTATAACTGTAGACATTTAGAGAAGTCGGAGTATCATTGAAACTATTCAATATATATTTAGGAAGTAGGGAGGGGAGGTAGGGTGAAACAAATGTCGGATAATAATCATTTATCAATTTCGGAAAGAGAAGAAATGTACCGCCAAATTGTTGAATACTCATTTGAAACTACAATTATTCATTCAGATAATAGAATTCTCTATATAAATCAATCAGGAGCAGATTTTTTCAAGACAGAAAAAAAGACTATTATAGGGGCAAAGGTTGTTGATGTTTTTACGGATGAATTTAAAGAAGTGATCACTGAAAGAATTAGAAGAGCAACAGAAGAGAATCAAATTGGAGAGCTTATCGAAACGACAGTTCACATATTTGATGGAACTAATGTGGATGTTGAATTATATTGCCACCCAGTCAATTTTGGTGACCGGCAAGCAATCCAATCAATCATCAGAGACATCACTTCACGTAAAGAATCAGAAAAAAAATTAAAACGATTAATAAGTGAAGTAGCTACACCCATTGTTCCAGTTTTTGAAGGAATCGCTGTTATCCCTATCGTTGGTGAGATAGATGAAGATAGAACGCAACAACTAATAGATATTATTCCTCAAAAAATTCAAGGCCATGATTTGCAATATTTAATAATAGACGTCTCTGGCATTTATAATATTGATGAAGTTGTAATTAATTTCCTTTATGAAATTAGTGCGATTATGAAATTGCTGGGGATTTCTCTTATATTTACGGGGTTAAGACCTGGTCTAGCTCGAAAAGCAGTAAGTTCTTGTCCGAATGTAACTTCACTAAGAACGATGTCTAATGTAAAACAGGCATTGAATCTTTTGATCAAAACCTGATTAAAATCTGATGAGATGCCTCAAAAATTTTCATAACCTTTTGAGACACCTCTATTTTTAGCGTACGTTTTACTTGAAATAATCTTTTTCAAGTGTTTCTAATGTTTCTATGGATTTGTTTGCCCAGTCGTTGTCTAGTTCTTGGAGCTCGCGTTTTTGTTCTTCTAGAGCATGTTTCAATGATTCTCCATACTCTGGAATATCGCCGTCAAAAGGTTTTAAGTATGTTTGCGGTATGTTCGTCTTTTCTGAAAAACTTAATGCCCGTCGTTCGTGAAAAAGTGGAACATCGACACTTTTAGGAGAATGAAGATCACCCTGAGTAGGGTGTTTTATTACTGCAAGAACTTTTACTACGAAGTGTGTTCCTGCTCGATTTTGGCTGATTAATTCACCAATATATTTTCCGGTTTTATATAACCCTGTTACAGTTTGTCCTGGCTGAAATTCTTCGCTCATATAAAAACCCCTTTCTAAGTAACTTCGTATAAAGTTTAGCATAGCTGTTATACTTTACATGAAACTTCAGAAAAATTAAGAACCACTCCTGGTAAGAAGTGGTTTTAATGCTGTAAATAAAAGATACTAGGCATTTTTATTTTATTCTGGATCTTTATCTCGCATAGTTCCTAGTTCAGACACGATTGCGTCCAATTCACTGACACTAAAATTAGTTTTTTTCATAACCATAGTGTGTATTTCTTCTATATCATCATATTTTTTTAATGAGAAGTTCTCAGGCTTAATCGCTGCCCCATTTACGATATGGAGTTGCTTTTTAATATCCTCAATCATTATAGATAGATCTTCTCTCTTTTTTTCCTCATTTGACAATGATCTCACCCTTTCAACATAATCAGTTGACTCTATTTTAACATGACCTAAGGAAAACACCATAGTAACCTTTAAAATCAATTAATATCAGTAGTTTTTTGTGATAAAATAAATAAGTTGGGGTCAGTAACTTAAGGCCTCTGAGAAAAAATAAAAGAGGTGAATAACATTGTTCCTTAAAAGATTAGAACTAGTAGGATTTAAATCCTTTGCGGAACGTCTATCTATAGACTTCGTAAAAGGTGTTACTGCAGTTGTGGGACCTAACGGAAGTGGAAAAAGTAATATTTCAGATGCTATACGTTGGGTTTTAGGGGAACAATCAGCAAAGAATCTACGTGGTGCAAAAATGGAAGATGTTATTTTTTCAGGCAGTGATAGTAGAGCAGCCTTAAACATGGCTGAAATAACGCTGGTTTTGGATAATGAGGATCAGCATCTTTCCATTGATTATAGTGAGGTTTCTATTACAAGAAGAGTATTTCGCTCTGGAGATAGTGAATATTTAATTAATAGACAATCATGCCGTCTCAAAGATATTGTTGATTTATTTATGGATTCCGGCCTGGGAAAAGAAGCCTTTTCCATTATTGGACAAGGTCGTGTTGAAGAAATCCTTAGTAGTAAACCTGAAGAACGCAGGATGATTTTTGAAGAAGCCGCAGGGGTTTTAAAATACAAAAACCGCAAACAAAAATCAGAGAAAAAATTATTTGATACACAAGACAATTTAAATCGAGTCAAAGATATTTTACATGAATTGGAAGCTCAAGTTGAGCCACTGAAAGAGCAAGCTTCGATTGCTAAAGAGTATTTAGAGAAGAAAGAGGAACTAAAGAACAATGAAGTTGGAGTTTTAGTTAAAGAAATTGAAATTCTCCATGAAGAATGGTCAGATGGGAAAAAAGAACTTGATGATTTAAGGGGGCGGGAGGGTACACTGCAAGTGGCCGTTCAGAATCTGGAGGCGAAATTAGAACGCTACCGCTCTAACATGCAGACACTGGACGATTCGATTGAGGATCTTCAAAGCATCTTACTAACTGCGAGTGAAGATCTCGAAAAACAAGAAGGGCAAAGAGAAGTTTGGAAGGAGCGAAGAAAAAATTTCGCTCAAAATAAAGATCAGTTTTCACTGGAAATCTCAAATTTAAAAGATAAAAAGCAGGAAATATCTCTACAATTAAAAAAACAAGAGCTACTTGTGCAAGAGCATAAAGAGAAAGTTACGATTACGAGTAAAGCTGTTAAAGAGCTTGAAAGCAAACTTGAGGAACTTGAAGAGGGTTCAGAAGAAAAACTGGAAAGCTTAAAAGCGGACTACATAGAGTGGCTTAACGAAAAGGCATCCTATAAAAATGAACAAAGTTTTTTAAAAGAGCAAACTGTGAAAAGTGAAGACAAGCGGTTACGTTTAGAAAGAGATAATGAAGGGTTGGTAGAACGACGGCAAAACATCCAACAGGAAAAAGAAAAGGCTACATCTTCATGGACAGAAGCTAAAGAAAATGTTGATAAGCTCTTAATGGATTATCAGAATGTGAAACGCGAGGAAGAAAGTAAAGATGGAGAATATGAGAAAAAAGAAAAGCTTCTCTATGATGCACTAAGACATTTGCAGCAATTAACCTCTCGTAAAGAAGTTATTGAAGAAATGCAAAATGACTATGCAGGTTTTTTCCATGGTGTAAAAGAAATATTGAAGGAACGTGATCGAACTTTCCCTGGTATCCATGGAGCGGTAGCTGAAATTATTGAAGTAGAGACCAGTCGCCAGACTGCAATTGAAATTGCTTTAGGGGCATCACAACAACATATTGTTGTAGTCGATGAGAATACCGGAAGAAAAGCAATCCAATTTCTAAAAGAGAGAAAGTTAGGAAGGGCGACTTTTTTACCAATAGATGTAGTAAAGCCTAGATCTGTTCCTTCGCATGACCATAATCGAATAAAATCGCTCCAAGGCTTTATAGGCATTGGCAGTGATTTAGTCAATTTTGATGTAAAATTCACATCTGTTATTCAGCATATTCTAGGAAATGTAGTGATTGCTAAGGACATGAAAGGAGCGCAAGAAATTGCGAGAACATTAAACTACCGTTTTCGAATTGTGACGTTAGATGGAGATGTTGTGAATCCTGGCGGGGGTATGACAGGCGGTAGTGTCAAGCAAAATCAAAGTCAAATATTAGGTCGGCAGCAAGAGCTTGAACGGGTACAAGAAAAAGTTCAGAAGCTAGATAGCCAAACGGCAGAACTGCAAAAACAAGTGAGCCTTCTTAAAGAAGAAAGAATGAACATCCAGGACAAGAAAAGATCGCTGACTGAAGAAGGTGAACAGGCTCGTACAACGGAACAAGATAAGCGAGCCTTGTTAAAAGAGTTGGAGCTTTCTGAAGGTAATTTGAATGAGCGATTGAAAGTTTATGATTTAGAATATAATGATTACAAGGATGAGATGACAGAGAAAACGAATCGAATTACTGATCTCTCTGAAATGATTGAAAAAGCAGAGCTTAAAATTGAAGTATTAAACGAGCAAATTGAAAAGATTGGTAAGCAGCAGAAGAAGGATCAATCAAATAAACAGGAGTTATCTTCCAAACTGACTGAGCAAAAAATTCAATTTGCTACAGAACAAGAGCAGCTTTCAAATTTCCAAGCAGAATTCAATCGTTTCTCGCAGGAGTTACAGGAAGTCTCACAATTAATTCTCACGAAAGATCAAGATTTTATGCAACTGGAGCAGGAACTGTCTAATCAAGCGGTGAATGCGTCTGATCTTGATCAAGTGATTGATCATCGGAAAGAAGAAAAAGACAAGACAATTGGATTGATCACAACAAGACGTAAAGATCGTCTCGCTCTTCAACAAAATCATGATGATAAAGAACGGGAATCGAAAGAGTTAAACAGGCAGCTTAAATTTGTTTCACAGACACTTCATGAAAAAGAAGTGAAAGTAAATCGCCTTGATGTGGAGCTGGATACTAGACTAACTAAACTGCAAGAAGAATATGAAGTAAGTTATGACGGTGCAAAAGAGAAATTCCC
This sequence comes from Salipaludibacillus neizhouensis, assembly GCF_002886185.1. Lineage (GTDB taxonomy): Bacteria > Bacillota > Bacilli > Bacillales > Salisediminibacteriaceae > Salipaludibacillus > Salipaludibacillus neizhouensis. The sequence continues at coordinate 2,202,894 of NZ_KZ614146.1, read as the reverse complement.
ACTCCAAATACCTTTAGAGGAAGCGAAAACAAAAGTTAAGTTAATTAAGATGGCGATGGAAGAGTTAGGTTCAGTAAACGTAGGTGCGATTGAAGAGTATGACCGCGTCAAGGAAAGGTATGAATTTTTAGCAGAACAGAAAGCGGATTTAGAGGAAGCGAAGGCTACCCTTCATCAGGTTATTTCGGAAATGGATGAAGAGATGACCCGTCTTTTCAAAGAAACCTTTGATCAGATACAGTCACATTTCCAAGAAGTTTTCCGGGAGCTCTTTGGTGGCGGAAGGGCGTCACTTGAATTAACAGACCCAGAAGACCTTCTTCATACGGGGGTAGAGATTGTCGCACAGCCACCCGGTAAAAAACTGCAAAATCTTGCTTTGTTATCAGGTGGAGAACGAGCATTAACTGCGATTGCTTTATTATTCTCTATCTTAAAGGTCCGTCCTGTCCCTTTCTGTGTACTGGACGAAGTGGAAGCAGCCTTGGATGATGCCAACGTTGTCCGATTTGCACACTATTTAAAAGATTTTAGTGAACAGACACAGTTTATCGTTGTTACACACCGTAAGGGAACAATGGAGGAAGCAGATGTGCTATATGGTGTAACCATGCAGGAATCAGGAGTTTCCAATATGGTTTCTGTAAAATTAGAGGAAACAAAAGAATTAATGACTACGAAATAAGAGAACGTGAATGGAGGAAAAAAATGAGTTTTTTTAAAAAAATGAAAGAAAAATTTACCGGGCAATCAGATGCTGTAACAGAGAAATTTAAAGAAGGTTTGTCCAAGACGAGAAATTCTTTCGTTGGAGCAATGAACGATCTGGTAAAAAATTATCGTACCGTCGATGAGGATTTCTTTGAAGAGTTAGAAGAAATCTTAATCTCTGCAGATGTCGGTGTTCATACTGTTATGGAGTTAATAGATGATTTAAAAGATGAAGCTAGAAAAAGAAACATTCAAGATGCTAAAGATATTCAGCCTGTCATTTCTGAAAAACTTGCGGAGTTACTGCAAAAATCAGATCAAGAATCACATCTCCTTATCAAAGAAAATGAACTGACTGTCATATTATTTGTCGGAGTGAACGGAGTAGGGAAAACAACTAGTATTGGTAAGCTTGCTCATAAGTTTAAACAAGAAAACAAAAAGGTGCTTCTTGCTGCAGGAGATACTTTTAGAGCAGGTGCGATTGAGCAACTGGAAGTATGGGGCGAGCGTGTAGGTGTAGATGTGATAAAACAACAGGCAGGTTCAGATCCTGCAGCGGTAATGTTTGATGCGATTCAATCCGCTAAATCAAGAAAAGTAGATATTCTTTTGTGTGATACAGCAGGTCGGTTGCAAAATAAAGTTAACTTAATGAATGAACTTGAAAAGGTCAAGCGAGTATTAACGAAAGAAATACCGGATGCACCTCATGAGGTATTACTCGTATTAGATGCAACTACTGGTCAGAATGCAATGAGTCAGGCAAAAGTCTTTCAAAAAGCTACAGATGTTACAGGTATTGTACTCACAAAGTTAGATGGTACAGCAAAAGGCGGAATTGTCTTAGCAATTCGTCATGAATTGGATATACCTGTTAAATTAATTGGCTTAGGTGAAGGCTTAGATGATCTCTATGAGTTTGAAGCAGATCAGTTTGTTCACGGGTTATTTTCGGATGTGTTGGAACAAGTAGAAGAGGCAGCGGATAGCGGACCAAAATAGAGAATGTCTCTAGAGCTGATAAAGTCTTGCAAGAAACAAGGATTAAATTTGACATACTTTACAAGCTCTTGTATCATAATTACACGTAAAGGAAAATACCTTAACAAGGCGGTGTAAATCTTGATAGAAAAGACAATCCGCATGAATAATTTATATGACTTTTATCAATCGTTATTAACGATAAAGCAAAATCACTATATGGCAATGTATTATTTGGATGATTGGTCATTAGGTGAAATTGCAGAAAGCTACCATGTGAGCCGGCAAGCTGTGTATGATAATATTAAACGTACAGAAGCTCTGTTGGAAGAATATGAAGATAAATTAAATCTTCACGCTCGATTTGAGCAACGGCAAACATATATTAGTCGGTTAAGAGAATCAATACAACAAAAGGAAAGTCCCGATCGTTTGATCCAGATCGTTGAATCTCTCGAGAAACTGGAATAGGGGGGCACATTTATATGGCATTTGAAGGATTGGCAGAGCGACTCCAAGGCTCGATAAAGAAAATGCGGGGTAAAGGTAAAGTTGCGGAGCAAGATGTAAAAGAAATGATGCGTGAAGTACGTCTGGCTCTTCTAGAGGCGGATGTTAACTTTAAAGTAGTGAAAAAATTCGTATCTGATGTTAAGGAACGCGCAGTGGGGCAGGATATTTTAGATAGCTTAACCCCAGGTCAACAAGTTATTAAAATTGTCAATGAAGAGCTAACGAAACTTATGGGTGGGGAGCAAAGCAAGATTGCTACTGCGCAGAAGCCCCCAACTGTCGTCATGATGGTTGGTCTTCAAGGTGCCGGTAAAACAACGACCACGGGTAAATTGGCCCTTCATTTACGGAAAAAGCATAATCGCAGTCCATTAATGGTGGCAGCTGATATTTATCGACCTGCTGCAATTAAGCAACTTGAAACATTAGGGAAGCAATTAGATATGCCGGTGTTTTCTTTAGGTGATCAAGTCAGCCCAGTGGAGATAGCCAAGCAAGCTATAGCGAAGGCTAAGGAAGAGCATCACGATTATGTCATTATTGATACTGCTGGTCGGTTGCACGTGGATGAAAATTTAATGGGTGAATTAGATGAAATCAAAGAAGTGGTTTCACCTGATGAAATTCTTCTTGTTGTTGATGCGATGACTGGACAGGATGCTGTGAACGTTGCCCAGAACTTTAATGAACGACTAGGCATTACTGGTGTGGTGCTCACGAAGCTTGATGGCGACACTAGAGGTGGTGCAGCCATTTCAGTTAAAGCAGTGACAAACACCCCCATTAAGTTTGCAGGGATGGGGGAGAAATCAGATGCACTTGAGCCTTTTCATCCTGAGAGAATGGCATCACGTATTCTCGGCATGGGTGATGTTCTCTCCTTAATAGAGAAAGCCGAATCGAGTGTTGATGAGGAACGTGCAAGAGAATTAGAGCGCAAAATGCGTACGAATGAATTAACATTTGATGATTTTCTTGAACAACTCGCCCAGGTTCGTAGTATGGGACCTTTAGACGAACTTCTTAATATGATGCCTGGTGCAGGTAAGATGAAAGGTTTAAAGAATATCCAAGTAGATGAGAAGCAGATTGTGCACATTGAGGCAATTGTCAAATCTATGACGAAGGCTGAGAGGGAAGAACCTTCACTCTTAAACGGTAGTCGAAAAAGACGAATTGCTAAAGGAAGCGGGACTTCCGTACCAGAAGTTAACCGTTTAGTGAAACAATTTGATGAAATGAAAAAGATGATGAAGCAAATGTCGGGAATGCAAAAAGGAAAGAAAAAAGGCGGTATGAAGCTTCCTTTCATGTAATTTCTTGAAGATTAACCCTTGTATTTCAGGTGTAAAAAGATGCTGTAAAGTTTTTTTACTTTACTAGGGTTGATCCCTGGTAGGTTTTATGATAATATAATTAATTGTGTGAAAGATTTATGGAGGTGAAACACATGGCAGTTAAAATTCGTTTGAAACGAATGGGACAAAAAAAGGCGCCGTTCTATCGTGTAGTTGTAGCGGATTCTCGTTCTCCACGTGACGGTCGATTTATTGAAGAACTAGGAACGTATAATCCACTAAAAAATCCGATTGAATTTAACGTAGATCAAGAGAAATCGTTGAAATGGATGTTAGATGGAGCGAAGCCTTCCGATACAGTTCGTAACTTGTTTTCAAAGGTTGGTCTTATGGAACAACTTCACAACGCGAAGAACGCAAAATAGTCCTTCGTGTGGAAATAATCCAAGAAGGTGAGTGACCATGAAAGAACTCGTTGAATCTATTGCTAAGGCACTTGTTGATTATCCTGATGATGTCGTCGTAACAGAAGTGGAAAACGGTCGTTCACTCACACTGAAGCTGGAAGTACACGCGGACGACATGGGCAAAGTGATTGGAAAGCAAGGTCGAATTGCAAAAGCGATTCGGTCGGTTGTGAATGCAGCAGGAGCGAATCAAAACCAAAGAATTCAATTAGAGATTGGATAAAAGGGCGAGGAAAACCTCTCCCTTTTTTCTGTATGTATAAAGAAAGCGTAACCGCCTTGAAGGAGGCTTAGCGCATTTGCAAGATTGACTAGGCGTTGAGTCGTCAAAGAAAGGGATTTATTTGGAATATGGCTCTCTTTTAAGATAAAAATTTTAGACATTCTTACATAATAATAAAGTATGGTAAAATAAAAGAGTTAATAAGTGAAAAGTATGGAGGGTTATAAGATGGAAATTATTAAAAAAGTAGTGGTTAAACAAATTTTGACAGATAGTAGCAGGACTAGGTTGAAGGAGCAATTTCTTGCAAGACAATATCAATTATCTAAAGAAATGAAGCAGTTAGAATTCGTCTTACATAAAAAAATGAAAGAAAATAAAAGTGCAAGTTACCAAACGTCTCTTAAAGAGAGTTTTAATAAAGAAGTTGCGAAACGACAGGGACAGCTTCGTCAATTAGAGCTAAAGCTCGGCCAACTGGATGAACTCGATCTTGGCTCTGAATTACGTGAAGGCACAATTCAGATGATCGAGCAAGTTGAGGAAGGTGACAACTGGGAAGAAATAATGAAAGGAACCGAAATCGTGATAAAAGATGGTGTTGTGCATCAACTGCGCCAGGGAGGCATGGAAGATGACTGAGTGGTTAAACGTTGGAAAAATCGTTAACACTCACGGCATTCAAGGAGAAGTTCGTGTTATTTCACGAACTGATTTTCCGGAGGAACGATACGCGAAAGGGAACAAACTTGTTATCTTTGACAAAAATAATAAAACAACTATTGTCAAAGTACAATCATGGCGGCAGCATAAACAATTTGATTTATTAACATTTGAAGGATACGGAAATGTTAATGACGTAGTGAAATTCAAAGATACTCTCTTGAAAATAGATGCTTCAGACTTAGACGACAAATTGAGTGAAGATGAATTCTATTATCGTGATATTGTCGGCTTACAGGTAGTTACTGATGACGGCGAAGACATTGGGAAAGTAGTAGAAATTCTTTCTCCTGGAGCGAACGATGTATGGGTTGTTCGTCCAAACAATAGAGGAAAGGATATTTTGATTCCTTATATTGATCAAGTTGTGAAAAAAGTTGATCTGGAAACAGAAGTAATTACAATTACGCCAATGGAAGGACTGTTAGATTGATGAAGGTCTCCATTCTTACTCTTTTTCCGGAAATGTTTCATGGTGTCTTCTCGAGCTCTATTTTAAAACAGGCTCAGGAGAAAGGGGTTATCCAATTTAATGTCGTAAACTTCAGGGATTACTCCACTGACCGTCATAAAAGAGTAGATGATTATCCTTACGGTGGTGGAGGAGGCATGGTATTAACGCCCCAGCCTTTATTTGATGCTGTCGATGCTCTAAAAGCAGAGCAATCATCTGCATCTAATGAAAAGCCTCCCAGGGTAATATTGTTATGCCCACAAGGAGAGAAATACACGCAGGAAAAAGCCGAAGAACTTGCAAAAGAAGATCATCTAATGTTAATTTGCGGTCATTACGAAGGTTATGATGAAAGAATTCGTGAACACATTATTACTGATGAAATATCCATAGGTGATTATGTTCTTACCGGGGGAGAAATTGGAGCAATGGTTATCTCAGACAGCATCACCAGGCTCCAGTCTGGTGCGCTGGGTAATGAGCAGTCTGCAGTGACTGATTCACATAGTACAGGGCTTCTTGAATATCCTCATTATACTAGACCAGCTGAATTTCGGAACATGAAAGTCCCTGATATTCTCTTATCCGGGCATCATGAGCGGATAAATACGTGGAGAAGACAACAATCGTTAAAAAGAACGTTTGAAAGACGGCCCGATATGTTAGAGGAAATAGAATTATCAGATAAAGATGCTGATTTTATTAAATTTTTAAAATAACTGACTCTTCGAATCAAGGCTGGCCGTTTTTCATTTCTTCAAGCAGTTCGATAAAAACAACAAAATTTACGAAGATAGCCAAAGTAAAAGATTTATACCTTGAGCCAAAGTAATATATATGATATTATAGTCTTTGTGGCTTTGGCCAGATCAAGATGTTCCGCTGTCATTTTAAAAGACATGAAGATCTGTAGGGAAGGAGGCGAACAGATAAATGGAACAAATCATTCGTAATATTACAAAAGACCAACTGAAAACAGACATTCCAGACTTCCGTCCTGGTGATACTCTTAAAGTACACGCGAAGGTTGTCGAGGGTACTCGTGAGCGTATTCAGGTATTCGAAGGTGTTGTCATTAAGCGTCGTGGAACTGGTATAAGCGAGACATTCACTGTTCGTAAGATATCTTACGGTGTAGGTGTTGAACGTACATTTCCAGTGCATTCCCCACGTATTGATAAGCTAGAAGTAGCTCGTCGTGGTAGAGTACGTCGTGCGAAATTGTATTACTTGCGTGATCTACGCGGTAAAGCAGCTCGTATCAAAGAACGTGCATACCGTTAAATTACGTTTGGGTATGAAAGAGAATTTTCTAAAAGGAGCTTGTGATCAAGCTCCTTTTTGTTTTGAAAATACATAAATAATACTAGATGTTCATGTACTAAATGAACTATCCATATATAACTATTTATGATAACCACAATCAACTAGTAATGTGGTAGAATAAATGGATGATAGATGCGGGTTCTTGTCACACGAGGTGATAGCCTGTTGTAATCAGCACATTTTATTAAAAGGATGGATGTTTCATGGCAAAGTCAGAATCATGGGAATGGATTAAAGCGGTAGCAGTAGCCTTAACTTTAGCGATCGTTATCCGATATTTCTTTTTTGCTCCAATTGTAGTTGACGGAGAATCAATGATGCCTACGCTAGAGAATAATGATCGCATGATTGTTAATAAAATTGGCTACAATATTTCTGAACCCGATCGATTTGATATTGTTGTTTTTCATGCACCGCAAAATAAAGACTATATCAAACGTGTCATTGGACTTCCAGGAGACACAATAGAATATGAAAATGATGTTTTATATATAAATGGTGAGGAAGTGGAAGAACCTTATCTCGATGTTTATAAAGAAGAAGCTCCAAGTAAACCGTTAACAGGTGATTTCCAGTTAGAGGAAGTCACAGGGGTAGAAACAATCCCTGAAGGACATATTTTTGTTTTAGGGGATAATCGTCAACATAGTAAAGATAGCCGCCATATAGGCGTTGTAAACTCCGAGGATGTAGTAGGGAAGGCAAACTTTGTCTTCTGGCCGTTCCAGGAAGTTCGTATGGTGGATTAGGAGGTTTTACGCACGATGACAATACAATGGTACCCGGGGCATATGGCGAAGGCACGAAGGCAGGTCGTGGAAAAATTAAAGCTCATCGATGTAGTGATAGAAATCGTTGATGCTCGAATACCTGTATCTTCGAGGAATCCAATGGTCGATGAATTGACTTCTCATAAGCCTAGGCTCGTATTATTAAATAAAGCAGATCTCGCAGATCCTAGTATAACTAAAGAATGGGTTGCTTATTTCGAAAAAGAAAATTGGGCAACGCTTATAATTGATGCTCAGCGAGGCAAAGGAATAAAAGATGTTCCTTTAAAAGTGATGGAACAGGCAAAACCTCTTTTAGATAAGTTTAGATCAAAAGGTATTAATCCAAGAGCGATAAGAGCAATGATTCTAGGTATCCCTAATGTGGGGAAATCAACAGTCATTAACCGTCTGGCAAATAAAAGGATTACGAATATTGGTGATAAGCCAGGAGTTACGAAAAGGCAACAGTGGATTAAAGTAGGAAAAGAAATGGAACTACTTGATACACCAGGTATATTATGGCCGAAATTTGAGGATCAAGACGTTGGGTTTAGGTTAGCGATAACTGGTGCAATTAAGGAAGAAATTTTTGATTTTCAAGAAACGATGGTATTTCTACTTAGTTATCTAAAGGATGAATATCCGAATTTGCTTAAAGAAAGATATGATTTGACGGAGTTAACAGAGGATGTTGTTGATCTTTTTGACGCAATTGGGAAAAGAAGAGGGTGCCTCGTTCCCGGTGGACATGTTGACTACGACCGTGTTGCAGAAATTGTCTTTCGTGATTTCCGACAAGGAAAACTAGGAAATATTAGTTTAGAAAGACCTAATAAATAAAGGGATGAGATGCGCAAATGCGTGTCTTTTCTTTTGTCCATCTAAAGGAAATTATAATTCTTAAAACCGAACTAGAAAATGATTCATTTTTTAATAATGAATCAACTAAAACACGGATTAGCCGATAGATAGTAAGAGAGGGTTTTTGTATGACGAAAAAAACAATTATTGAAGTTAAAAATATCTTAGAAAACTTAGATACGGAAGAAGTAAGCATATTAAAAGAGTTGTCTGAGGACGACAGAAAAGGCGTACAAAAGCTGATTACTTCATGGAAGAAAAAGCAAAATGAAAAAGAACAGTTGCGTACCCAATTCTATGACATGATGTATTATGAAAAACAGGCTTATAAGCAAGGAAGCAATTTCATTGCAGGAATTGATGAGGTAGGAAGAGGACCACTTGCCGGACCGGTAGTGGCCGCATGTGTTATTTTACCAAAAGATTTTTATTTGCCGGGTTTAACAGACTCTAAAAAGTTATCGAAGGCGAAACGAGAGGAATTTTACGAAGAAATTCTTCGTTATGCTATAGCCGTTGAGGTTGGCGAAGCATCTTCTAAAGAAATTGATAGATTCAATATTTACCAGTCTTCAAAGCATGCCATGATGAGAGCTTTGGAAAAACTTTCTCAAAAGCCTGACTATTTGTTAGTGGATGCGATGAAGCTGCCGACCTCAATTCCCCAGTTAGACTTGATTAAAGGGGATTCCCGGTCAATATCAATAGCGGCTAGCTCTGTTGTCGCTAAGGTTACAAGAGACCGTTATATGGAAGATCTACATAAAAAGTATCCAAACTATCATTTTAATCGTCACATGGGATACGGAACCAAGGTACATTTAGAAGCTCTTGAAACTTATGGAGTAATGGATGAACACCGCACGAGCTTTGCACCTATTAAACAAGTAATTGATTCAGGAAGTTAACGGGGGAGAGGTAAACATGTTCGAAACTAAAATTCTCCAAAATCTTGTAAAAGGATTAGATCCTATTCACTCTAAAACGATACAGTTGAGACCCGGACAAGTTTTCCAAGGAACGATTACTCAACTTTATCCGGGGCAGCTAGCTCAGCTTCAGTTAGGGTCAATGACACTCTCTGCGCAGTTGGAAGCACACCTAGAAAAAGGATCCAGATATTGGTTTCGAGTCATGGGAGGAGAAGGTATTCCTCGGTTACAAGTATTAGAGAATGTCCCCCCTTCCTCGGGAAGTAACCAAAGTCCATCGAATGCGCAAGCAGTACTGCAACAGCTCGGGGTGCCTCAAGGGGCTACATACGAACGAGTCCTGCAGCAACTGCAACAGCTTAATCTCCCCTTTACCCGATCGAATATATTAGAAGGTGGACAGCTTCTACAAAAGAGTTCTCTTAATCAGCAACAATCATTAGAAGTAGTTATAAATATGATTCAACGAGGCTTTCCTTTGACAACTACAACTTTCCAATCGTTAGTGTCTATGCAATCGAACCAGTCCATGGGAGAGACAATGTCAAGCCTTTACACGCAACTTCAATCAACACCACAAGGAACTGCAGTAAATCAGCAATTACAGCAAATGCTTTCTACGATATTAAATCAAGCAGACCCCTCTCGCACAACGGGAGCATTTCATACTCTTTTACAGCAGCTTGGAGGCAACGGATTAACAGCACAACAAGCAGCTACAGTCGCAAATCAAATCGGAGTTATTCCGGAAAATCAACGATTACCAGAGTTCTTCAAGCAGTTTAAAGCAACTATTTTAAAGCCTGAAAATCAAGAGTTATTACGTCAAATTGCACCACAGCTATTTCAAGGTAATCAAAGCCAGACGGCAATGCAGGCAATGGAACCAAAGGCATTGTTTCAAGCTTTCATGAATAATGTCCGAATGGATCAGCCTCAAGGAATGCAAATGATGTTGCAACTTTTGAACCCGGGCGGTAATTCTGCAAATATGACTAATCAGTTCCAACAATGGCTTCTTCAACAACCTAGTGACCAAATTCGAGAAGTTTGGTCAAACGTACAAAATGCATCGAAAGAATCATTTTTTTTAACGAATGGAAACGGTACAAGGGATGAATCGCCTCTACGCATGTTATTGCAACAATTCGGGTTACAACACGAAGGTGATTTACGGTCTATGACAAACCAGGAAGCACAGCAAAAAGTACAATCGTTAAAGTCTTTACTGATGCAGTTTCTGCAACAGACTTCCACTCAAACTCAAGGGGCGAGAGAGCAGGCGGAATTTTTACTGCAAAGAGTGACTGGGCAACAATTAATGTCCTCTGAACAACATGGTCCTATTCAGCATACTCTTTTTCAAGCGCCCGTAAAAATTACGGACAAGTATCAAGATCTTACGATTCAATGGGAAGGTCAAACAAAAAATGGGCTCATAGACGAATCCCATTGTCGAATCATATTTTACTTGAATTTAGAAGCACTGAATGAAACTGTTGTCGATGTTCAGATTCAAAATCGAATCATGACATTAACTATATTTAATGAAACAGAAAAACCAAAATCTGTGGCTGAACGCTGGTTTCCGATTCTTAAAGAAAAACTATCCAATATGGATTATCAATTATCGAGTATCCAATGGAAACAACCTTTAAAATCAGAAACAAGTAATCAAGTCTTTTCTCAACCGGGAAATATCTATCGAAAGGACGAATATGGATATAGAGGGGTTGACGTAAGAATATGAGTGAAAAGGCTTCAAACCAAAGAGATAAGAAAATAGATTACAGTAAAAGAGCAATAGCTCTTGGTTATGATGTTTTGAAAGACTCTGCTCCAAGTTTAAAGGCAAAAGGAAAAGGTTATGTAGCCGAGGAAATTATTGACCGGGCAAAACAACATAACATTCCGATTCAAGAAGATGCCTCGTTAGTTGAAATATTATCTCAGTTAGATATTAATGAACGAATTCCAGAAAATTTATATGATGTAGTTGCAGAAGTATTTGCTTTTGTATATCGGCTAGATAAAGAGGAATTAAAAAAGAAATAGAGCATGAATTTGAAAGGTCACTGAAAAAGTAAATGTTACTTTTTCAGTGACCTTTTGTATGTGGTTGATTGTTATGGATGATCGAGTACTTAATTGAGATGGAGGGCAGATGCATTCATTTGAGAGGAGCGTATTCAAATCAAGGGAAGACGAGATTGATTGGAAGAGAAACGTGATCAATTGAGAGAAGAACGCAATCAATTCAGGAGGGAACGCATTCATTTGAGAGGAACGCGTTCAATTCGAGGAAAGACGCGGTCAATTGAAAGAGAACCGTGATCAATTGAGAGAGAAACGCAATCAATTCATGGAGGAACGCATTCATTTGAGGGGAACGTGTTCAATTGAAAGAGAAACGTGATCAATTCAGGAGGGAACGCATTCATTTGAGGGGAACGCGTTCAATTCGAGGAAAGACGCGGACAATTTAAAGAGAACCGTGATCAATTGAGAGAGAAGCGCAATCAATTCATGGAGGAACGCATTCATTTAAGGGGAACGTGTTCAATTGAAAGAGAAACGTGATCAATTCAGGAGGGAACGCATTCATTTGAGAGGAACGCGATCAAACCAAGGAGAAAAGCGATCAATTCCAATGTAAATTTATTCATTTAGCATGAAAACACGAATTTGAACAAACTAAAAATTCCACTTTCCCTATTCAAAAATGAAAATGTAGATTTATTAAAATTTTTAAGCTTTTTATTCACATAATTGTCGGAAAGTATAGTAAAATGGTTATTGTGTGAAAAGATAACAAAGCTTCACTTTGTCTTTTCTTGGTTCCTTCAATTAGATAATTGTTTCTAATAAAGGATTTGTTGGATTTGTCAACAACACAGCAATGTTATTATAATGGTTGTGTAGATTCATCATTATTTGAATCAGTAAGGAGGATGGAAATGAATATCCATGAGTATCAAGGAAAAGAACTGTTAAGAAATTATGGCGTTGCAGTACCTAATGGACAAGTTGCATACTCTGTTGAAGAGGCTGTAGAAGCAGCTAAATCTTTAGGGGGCGCTGTAAACGTTGTTAAGGCCCAAATCCATGCAGGTGGACGAGGAAAAGCCGGCGGTGTCAAAGTTGCGAAGAACTTAGATGAAGTTCGTACATATGCTGACGAGATTCTAGGTAAAACGCTTGTCACACATCAAACGGGCCCTGAAGGTAAATTAGTAAAGCGCTTGCTAATTGAAGAAGGTTGCGATATCCAAAATGAATATTACGTTGGATTAGTTGTTGACCGTGCTACTTCACGAATTGTCATGATGGCATCAGAAGAGGGCGGAACAGAAATTGAAGAGGTAGCAGAAGCTACACCGGAAAAGATTTTCAAAGAGGTCGTTGATCCTGTAACTGGACTGATGCCTTACCAAGCAAGACGACTAGCTTTTAATATTAACATTCCAAAAGAGCTTGTTCGTGAAGCTGTGAAATTTATGATGGGTCTCTACAAAGTATTTTCAGAAAAAGATTGCTCAATTGCTGAAATTAACCCACTAGTGACAACTGGAGACGGAAAAGTTATGGCATTAGATGCGAAATTTAATTTCGATTCCAATGCACTATACCGTCAAAAAGACATCATCGAGTATCGTGATTTAGATGAAGAGGACGAGAAGGAAATTGAAGCTTCAAAATTTGATCTCAGTTATATTTCTTTAGATGGAAATATCGGTTGTATGGTTAATGGAGCTGGATTAGCTATGTCTACAATGGACATTATCAAGCACTATTCTGGTGATCCTGCTAACTTCTTAGATGTTGGGGGCGGTGCAACAAAAGAAAAGGTTACAGAAGCCTTTAAAATCATCTTGTCGGATAAAAATGTAAAAGGTATTTATGTAAACATTTTTGGCGGGATCATGAAGTGTGACATCATTGCTGATGGTGTTGTAGCTGCTACAAAGCAAGTTGGTTTAGAAATTCCATTAGTGGTTCGTCTTGAAGGAACCAATGTGGAGCTTGGGAAAAAGATTCTTAAAGAATCTGGATTAAATATTACTGCGGCAGACTCTATGGCTGATGGTGCAGAAAAAATAGTTTCATTAGTTAAAGCGTAAGGAAGGCGGGGATATATATGAGCATCTTGATCAATAAAGATACTAAAGTCATTGTTCAAGGAATTACCGGTGCTACTGGTCTTTTTCACACTAAACAAGCTGTGGAATATGGTACACAAGTTGTCGGAGGCGTGACACCAGGAAAAGGTGGAACAGAAGTAGAAGGCATTCCAGTATTTGATACAGTAAGTGAAGCTGTTGCAAAAACTGGTGCAAATGCTTCCGTAATTTACGTTCCACCAGCATTTGCGGCAGACGCAATTATGGAAGCGACAGATGCAGGTGTAGATGTTGTCATTACGATTACTGAAGGTATTCCTGTTATTGATATGATAAAAGTAAAACGTTATCTTGAAGGCAAAAAAACACGCTTAATCGGACCGAATTGTCCTGGTGTGATTACTCCTGATGAATGTAAAATAGGTATTATGCCAGGATACATTCATAAAAAAGGACATGTGGGGGTTGTTTCCCGTTCAGGTACCTTAACTTACGAAGCTGTCCACCAGCTTTCTACTGAAGGTATTGGTCAATCAACTGCAGTAGGAATTGGGGGAGACCCGGTCAATGGTACAGACTTCATTGATGTATTAAATTTATTTAATGAAGATCCAGATACGGAAGCCGTGATCATGATTGGTGAGATTGGCGGGTCAGCAGAGGAAGAAGCTGCTGAGTGGATTAAAGCTAATATGACAAAACCAGTTGTAGGCTTTATTGGTGGTCAAACAGCACCTCCAGGTAAGCGAATGGGTCATGCTGGTGCAATTATCTCAGGCGGTAAAGGTACTGCTGATGAGAAAATGAAAGCATTAACTGCTGCAGGTGTTAAAGTAGCGGAAACACCTGCTGTAATGGGTGAGACGCTTATTGCGGCATTGAAAGAAGCTAATTTATATGAAAAATGTTTAACTCACAAATAAAATAGTGAAAAAAGGTTGTGCCAAACGTAACAAAACGACGTTTGGCACAACCTTTATAAAAATTCTCCGAAACTTCATTAGAGAAAGGATTCTCCCATGAACCTCCCCACTACTTTGGATGAGCGTTTGCTTCATCTCCACTATTCTTCGTCAGGAAGCTTTAAATTCCTCCAAACTTGTATGCAAGTTGATCCAACATTGGAATGGATTTATCATACGGATAAACAATATTTCCTTAAATTTTTTCCTAAATCATCAAAAAGAGCGTCAGAGATTTTTGATACATTAAAAAAAATAGATATTTCTTTTTTAAAGTACGAGCTTGCAAAAAAGAACATTGGTTATATTTCTATCGTTCACCCGTGTTATCCCTCATTATTATCCACTATTTACGACCCCCCTTGGCTCCTTTATTATCGTGGAAATCTTCATTTGTTAAGTTATCCCAACAAATTAAGTGTTGTAGGTACGAGACATCCATCAGACTATGCCAAAGATTCGTTAAACACGATACTGGTAGACGTTGTACAGACAGGACTGCCAATCGTGAGTGGTATGGCAATAGGAATTGATTCTTTGGCTCATGAGCTATGTTTAAGAGCTGATGGAAATACTATAGCAGTACTAGGTTACGGATTGGACTATACGTATCCTAAGAATCTTTCTATATTCAAGGAGAACTTAGAAAAGAATCAATTGATTATAACGGAATATCCACCTTATGTTCAACCTAATCGATGGCAATTTCCTGAAAGAAACCGCATCATCAGTGGTTTATCCCAAGCTACCTTTGTAATTGAAGCTAAAGAAAAAAGTGGTTCATTAATCACAAGTGATTCTGCACTATCTCAAAACAGGGATGTCTTTGCATTGCCAGGAAGAATAATAGACATGCATTCCAAAGGTACAAATAGACTTATCCAAGAAGGAGCCAAAATGATTCTACATGCAAGTGATATCCTCGAAGAATATTCGTTATAACTTCTGATATACCTCCCCTTTATATGTAAAACTGAGTTTTGTTCGACTCTTTTTCCTACACTTAATTACAAGTCACAGGCGGGCGTTTTCATAAATGAATCCGAATAATATACCATCTGTTTTTAGAGCTTTATTAGATATTTTATACATTTTGCTTATTCCTATGTTATTCTGTAGAAAGCTAATGAATTCAAATAAATTAAAAAATGACATGAATAACACGATTTTTTTGACTATTCATGCTGTTTTATTATAACTTTATTCTTGTGGAATTTGACAAATGATAAAAGAGTGTTTAATAATGGGGAAGATTTAATATACCTCTAAAGGGGAGGAACTAATGTATGGCCGATTACCTAGTAATCGTGGAATCTCCCGCAAAAGCTAAAACTATAGGGAAGTATTTAGGGAAGAAATATTCTGTGAAAGCATCTATGGGACATGTAATCGACTTACCAAAAAGTCAAATGGGCGTTGATGTGGAAGAAAATTATACACCTAAATATATTACTATTCGCGGGAAAGGCCCGATATTAAAAGAATTAAAACAAGCAGCTAAAAAAGCTAAACGCATTTATCTAGCAGCTGACCCTGATAGAGAAGGGGAAGCAATCGCGTGGCATTTAGCAGAGAGCTTAAATATTGATAAAACTTCTGAATGCCGAGTGGTGTTCAATGAAATTACGAAGCAAGCGATCAAGGATTCATTTAAACATCCGAGAACGATCAATACGAACTTAGTTGATGCGCAACAGGCCCGTCGAGTTTTAGACAGGTTAGTAGGTTATAATATTAGTCCTTTACTTTGGAAGAAAGTGAAAAAAGGATTAAGTGCGGGAAGAGTTCAATCTGTTGCAGTAAAGATGATTATTGATCGCGAAAATGAAATAAAAGCTTTTAATCCAGAGGAATATTGGTCAATCACAGCTTCCATGAAAAAAGAAGGCCAGGAATTTGAAGCAAAATTCATGTCAGTTGATGGAAAGAAAACAGAGCTATCCTCTGAAGAAGAAGTTAAAGAAGTATTGACGCGAATCGAAGGAACTGAATTTCATATTGATCAAGTGAAAAAAAGAGAACGTAAGAGAAATCCTGTCGTTCCTTTTACAACTTCTTCGCTTCAACAGGAAGCGGCGAGAAAATTAAATTACCGAGCGAAAAAGACAATGATGATTGCTCAACAACTTTATGAAGGAATCGATATCGGTAAATCAGGAACTATTGGTCTTATTACGTATATGAGAACAGATTCCACACGGCTATCTGAGACTGCCAAGCAAGAAGCTAAAGACTACATTGAAACAAATTATGGTGAAGAATATCATAATAAAGGAGAAACAAAAAAGACGCAGGCGAGTAAAAATAGTCAAGATGCGCACGAGGCTGTTAGACCTACTTCTGTCATGCTTGATCCAAAACAAATTAAATCTTATTTAAGTCGTGATCAGCATAAACTATATAAGCTAATTTGGGAACGTATGGTAGCCTCACAAATGTCACCTGCAGTGATGGATACGATGTCAGTTGATTTAACGAACAACGGTATAATGTTCCGTGCAACTGGATCTAAATTAAAGTTTGCGGGTTTTATGAAAGTATATATAGAAGGAAATGATGAAGGGAAAAAAGAAGAAGACCGTCTTCTGCCAGACATGACAGAAGGAGAAAAGGCAACTTCTGAAAGTATTGACCCTAATCAGCATTTTACTCAACCACCTCCAAGATATACAGAGGCAAGGTTAGTTCGAACTTTAGAAGAACTAGGAATAGGCAGACCATCGACTTTTGCACCAACACTAGATACAATCCAACGCAGAGGTTATGTTTCATTGGAGGATAAACGTTTTATTCCCACTGAACTTGGTGATATCGTATTAGAACTCATTAACGAATTCTTTCCTGAGATTCTAAACGTTGAATTTACTGCTGAGATGGAATCTAATTTAGATTCTATTGAAGAAGGCGAAAAAGATTGGGTAAACATCATCGATCAATTTTACCAAGGTTTTGAAAAACGTCTCAGGTACGCAGAAGAAGAGATGAAAGAAGTAGAAATAAAAGATGAACCAGCTGGTGAAGATTGCGAAAAATGCGAGAATGAAATGGTATTTAAAATGGGTAGATATGGGAAATTCATGGCTTGTTCAAACTTTCCAAATTGCAGAAATACAAAAGCGATAGTGAAAGATATTGGAGTGAAATGTCCTACATGTTCAGAAGGAAATATTGTTGAAAGACGAAGTAAAAAAAGACGTATTTTTTATGGATGTGACAGATATCCGGAATGTGATTTTATTTCTTGGGATAAACCAATTGCGAGACCATGTCCTAAGTGTGAAAGTATGTTAGTAGAGAAAAAATCTAAAAAAGGTGTTCATGTTCAGTGTTCACAATGTGATTATAAGGAAGAAAGTAATTAACTGCATAAGTGCTGTCAGGCTTGCTGAAGAATGGAGCCATACTATGCTGAGAAAAACGCTCATTGTGTATTTCAAAGGATACAATGGGCGTAGCAATGAAAGAGTTCATACCACCGAATATCCATAAAAATTTTAGCAATCAATACTGTGGCCACTTTTCGAAGAGCAAACCAAATGTGAAAAGAAGATAAAACGTATGCTGGGTGATCAACAGCAACAATTCAGAATTTTGCGAAAAAAGAGTATAAATATTTGAAAGGGCTACTAATCTGTGGTAAGATTTAGTAGCTCTTAATGTTGAATAAAATAGGTGAAATCAATGAATAGAGATTGGTTACTGCGCTTTATTGAGTATTTACAAATTGAAAAAGGTGCTTCCCCTCACACGATTGAAAACTATACGTTGGATATTAATGACTTTTTTCATTTTATTGAGCAGCATTTGATTAAATCAATCGCTGCTGTTTCCCATGGAGATATTCGCGTGTATTTAACGGAATTACATCATAAGAATTATGCAAGGAAAACAGTAGCCAGGAAAATTTCTTGTTTACGTTCGTTTTGGACCTTCTTGGTTAGGGAAGAATTAGTAATGAAGAATCCGTTTCAAATGGTTACGACTCCGAGACTTGAGAAACGCCTACCTACTTTTTTCTATGAGGATGAAATGCAAGCAATTTTTGATGTTATAAATGTCGAGAATCCACTAGGCAAAAGAAATTTGGCACTAGTAGAACTTTTGTATGGTACGGGAATGCGGGTAAGTGAATGTGTTGGCTTGAACCTACAAGATTTTGACAGAACTATTGGAACATTACTTGTTAGAGGTAAAGGCAGAAAAGAGCGCTATGTTCCGGTCGGTAGTTTTGCGGCTGATACGCTTGATGTTTATTTATCGAAAAGTCGACCGATGATATTACATAACGATGCACAAGATGAAAAAGCCTTGTTTCTTAGTTATCGAGGAAAAAGATTAGGTGATAGAAGTATTCGAAAAGTATTAAATAACCTTGTTAAAGATGCTTCTATATCCTCCAGAATCAGTCCACACGTCCTTCGTCATACATTTGCTACTCACATGTTAAATGAAGGGGCTGATTTGAGAACTGTCCAAGAATTGCTAGGTCACAGTCAATTATCGTCTACTCAAATTTATACTCATGTTACAAAGGATCGACTTAGAGAGGTTTATCGTGCCTCACACCCAAGGGCTTAAAACAGGTTAGGAGGGAAACAGATACTATGGAAGAGATCAAAGGGACAACAATTTTTGCTATTCAACATAATGGACAGTCTGCGATTGCAGGAGATGGCCAGGTCACATTTGGCAATGCTGTAGTCATGAAGCATTCAGCTAAAAAGGTTCGAAGACTTTATCGTGGGCAGGTAATAGCAGGTTTTGCAGGATCAGTTGCCGATGCATTTACACTTTATGAAAAATTTGAAACAAAACTTGAAGAGTTTAATGGTAATCTTCAAAGGGCTGCAGTTGAGCTTGCGAAGGAATGGCGTAGTGATCGCGTCCTCAGAAAGCTAGAGGCCATGCTCCTTGTAATGGATCATACGAACCTGTATTTAATTGCAGGTACTGGTGAAGTAATCGAGCCGGATGACGGAATATTAGCAATTGGATCGGGTGGTAATTATGCGCTTTCTGCTGGGAGAGCGTTGAAAGAACATGCCCCTAATTTAACGGCTAAAGAAATCGCCTATGCTAGTCTGAAAACTGCAGCGGATATTTGTGTCTACACAAATCATCAGATTATTGTCGAGGAATTATCTAGCAAAGAAAAAAACTAAAATGTTCTTTAAAAGTGAGGGAAAAGACATGAGTAGTGATTTGACACCTAAACAAATTGTAGAAAAACTTGACCAATCCATAGTAGGACAGAATAAAGCGAAAAAATCTGTAGCAGTTGCCTTAAGGAACAGATATAGACGCAGTCAGCTTGATGAGGCAATAAGAGATGAAATAACTCCCAAAAATATTTTAATGATAGGCCCTACAGGTGTAGGTAAAACTGAAATTGCAAGAAGATTAGCTAAATTAGTTGGTGCTCCGTTTGTAAAAGTAGAAGCAACTAAATTTACGGAAGTAGGCTACGTAGGAAGAGATGTCGAATCAATGGTTCGTGACTTAGTAGAAACTTCTATTAGAATTGTAAAGCATGAAAGAATATCGAAAGTGAAAGAGCAAGCAGAAAAAAATGCCAATCACCGATTAGTAGAATTATTGGTACCTTCACAGAAGAAAGAAACGAGTTATCGAAACCCTTTTGAAATGCTTTTTCAAGGTAATCAGCAGGACGCAGGCGAGGAAACAGAAACAGGTGAATCTCAAGAAGATAGTTCGATTAGAGACCGCAGACAAAAAATATCAAAAAAATTAGCTGATGGTCAACTTGAAAATGAAGAAATTAGTATTGAAGTTGATGAGCAACAACAAAGTTTTTCTGATATGTTTCAAGGTGCTGGTATGGAACAAATGGGTATGAATATGCAGGATATGCTTGGAAATATGATGCCTAAAAAGAAAAAGAAAAGAAAACTCCCAGTAAGAGAAGCTAGAAAAGTGTTAACAGAGGATGAGGCGCAAAAGCTCATCGATATGGATGAGGTTCATCAAGAGGCAGTTTCAAAAGCCGAACAATTGGGAATTATTTTTATTGATGAAATTGATAAAGTTGCTGGGAAAGGCAAACAGCAGTCAGCAGATGTCTCAAGAGAAGGTGTACAACGTGATATTCTTCCGATAGTAGAGGGATCAACAGTAGTGACAAAATACGGTCCTGTAAAAACAGATCATATGCTGTTTATAGCTGCCGGTGCTTTTCACTTTGCGAAACCATCGGATCTAATTCCTGAATTACAAGGAAGATTTCCAATAAGAGTAGAGCTAAACAGCTTAAATGTAGACGATTTTGTTCGGATATTAGTAGAGCCTGATTTTGCGTTAGTCAAACAATATCAAGCACTTTTACTGGTGGAAGGAATAAAATTGAAATTTTCTGACGATGCTATTCGTAAAATTGCGGAAATAGCAACTGAAGTTAATGATGAAACTGAAAACATTGGAGCAAGAAGACTTCATACAATTTTAGAGAAATTACTGGAAGACTTATCATTCGAAGCGTCAGAAATATCCATGGAAGAAATTTTAATTACGCCTAACTATGTAGAAGAAAAACTTCAAGACGTAGTTAAAAACCGTGATCTAAGTCAATTTATATTATAACAGGAGGCACACAATGGATTTATTATCAAAAACTAGAACAATTAATGATTTACTGCAAAAAAGTGGAGGGCAATCTGTTAACTTTAAAGATATGGCTGAGACATTAAGAGATGTCATTGAATCTAATATTTTTATTGTAAGTCGCAGAGGAAAATTGCTCGGATTTTCGATAAAACAAGAGATAGAAAATTCCCGAATGAAGCAAATGTTAGAGGAACGACAGTTTCCAGAAGATTATACCTCAGGGTTATTTAAGATTGAAGAGACTTCTTCCAATCTTGATGTGGAAAGTCAATTTACTGCATTTCCTGTAGAGAATAAAGATCTGTTTGCTAAAGGTTTAACAACAATTGTTCCCATTCAAGGTGGTGGTCAACGTTTAGGAACGCTAATACTAGCGCGCTTGGATAAGAGCTTTGATGATGACGATTTGTTACTGGCGGAATACGGTTCTACAGTTGTAGGGATGGAGATTCTGCATGAAAAAACAGAGGAAATTGAGCACGAGGCACGTAGTAAAGCTGTTGTGCAAATGGCAATAAGTTCGTTATCTTACAGTGAACTTGAAGCTGTAGACCACATCTTCGAGGAGTTGGATGGTACGGAAGGGCTGCTTGTTGCAAGTAAAATAGCAGACCGGGTAGGAATTACCAGATCAGTTATCGTAAATGCGCTACGAAAATTGGAAAGTGCTGGTGTTATTGAATCACGATCACTAGGTATGAAAGGGACATACATTAAAGTATTAAATGATAAGTTCCTCACGGAGTTAGAAAAACATAAAAATTAACTCAAACAAGAAAAGATAGATATATTAAAGAAGGCTGTTAGTACTTTAGCCTTCTTTTTTTGTATCCAAAAAATAAACTGATATTTTATATATAAAATGGTAAAAAATATGTTAAAGTTTAAAATAGAGGGGGGAAAAAGTTGAACTTTGTCATATTGTGACTTCAATTGTTAATTTGTGACGAACCGTGACTATAACCCTAATGTAATCTAGTACTTTTTTATGAAAATATTATATTTTCCATAACTGTTAGACAATGACCCGTTTATTCTATAGAATACATCTAGATAGTAGTTCTATTTTAACAAGACATGTTATCTAGACGAAAGGAAGAAAGCACAATGAACGCAATTAATAATCCTACTACTCAATTGTTAGAAACTGCTTTGTCTTCTTCAATGACTAGGCAAAATACAATATCACAAAATATTGCAAATGTAGATACACCAAATTATAAAGCTAAAAAAACTGTTTTTTCTCACCAATTAAACGAAGCCATGAGTAATCAACAATTATCAGCACACCGGACAGATGAGCGTCACAACCATTTTGGGGGTACTGTTAATAATGATGCCGCCAAAGTTGTAGAAAGAACGAATACTACATATAACCATAATGGGAACAATGTTGATATTGATCAAGAAATGAGTGAACTAGCTAAGAATCAAATTTATTATAATGTTCTGGTAGATCGTATGAATGGAAGATTCAGCAGTATACAGACAGTTATTGGACATGGGAGGTAATTAAAATGTCAATGTTTCACGGAATGAATATTTCTGCCTCTGCTTTAACATCACAACGTCTAAGAATGGACGTTGTATCTAGTAATATGGCCAATGCAGAATCTACGAGAGGCCGATTAGTAGACGGAGAATGGGAACCTTACAGAAGAAAAATGGTAACGATGCAGGCAAATCAGGAGTCAGGATTCCGATCACATTTTAATCAAGCCTTGGGTATGAGTAAGGATGTTGGGCAAGGTGTTAAAGTCAAAAATATAATTGAAGATCAGACTCCTTTCAGACAAGTTTTTCAACCTGATCATCCAGATGCAAATGAAGAGGGTTTTGTAGAACTTCCTAATGTTGATCCGTTGAAAGAAATGATTGATTTAATGGGTGCCCAAAGATCTTATGAAGCCAATGTAACGACGCTGGATGCTCATAAGAATATGATGTTAAAAGCGTTGGAAATAGGAAGATAGTAATCAACTTTTCCAGATCTCATTAATTACTAGGTACTAGGAGGGGTGTAAAATGATGGATATTAATCCACTTCAACAGACGAAGTCTATAATGAATCCACAAATAAAAAACAATAACACGATGAGTACTCCACATGAAGCACAAGTATCTTTTAAGACTTGGTTGAATGAAGCAATTACTAATGTGAATGACACACAAGTCAATTCAACTGTTATGACGGAAAAAATGGCCCGTGGAGAGCAAGTTGATTTGCATGATGTTATGATTGCAAGCCAAAAAGCTACAGTTACATTACAAACAACGACAGAGATTCGTAATAAAGCAATAGAAGCGTATCAAGAAGTCATGAGAATGCAAGTCTAATCTCTACTTTTATCTTAAATACCACTAAATTGTGAGTGGTAAAATTTATTTTTAATTTTTAGATAAGATGCTATTATAAGTGATATTTTATGAGGAACATAATTTTCGTTAGAGGATAAAAAAATGATTAGCTGTTGTTTTATTCTGTGATGGGACAATCACCCTGTTACGTTATGTCGATTCTATTTCTTATAGTTAATGAGGACAAACAAGAGACAAAAATGTACATAAGGCTTAGATTATTGAATGTCCTATAAGATATATCGGATATCTAAACCGATTCTTAACAAATTATACTAAAGAATTTAAAAAAGATTAACTATAAAGACTTATTCTCTTTTTTAAATGGTTAGGGCAGTGTGGGAGGCAACATGAACGATACAGTGACTGGTTATAAAAATAAAACAATAGAATTTTGGCAATCTCGGACAAAGAAACAAAAAGGATTGTTTATTGGCTCAATTGCATTTATCATAGTTATTTTTCTAGCATTTTCGATTTTAGGTTCACGTACAAATTATGTTCCTCTTTATTCGAATTTAACAATACAAGAAACTGGTGAAATAAAAGCAACATTAGACAGTCAAGGTGTTGCTAGCGAAGTGAGTAGCGACGGGACATCCATTTCAGTTTCAGAGGCTTTAGTAGATGACCTAAAAGTTAGTTTAGCTGCAGAAGGCGTTCCACAAACAGGCAGAATTGATTATGCTACTTTTAGGGATAATATGGGTTTTGGAACAACGGATAATGAATTTGAACTTCTTGAGAGAGCGGCTATTCAAACTTCTTTAGAAGACCTAATTCGCAATGTGGATGGGGTTCAGGCATCACAAGTGATGATAACTTTACCAGAAGAGAGTGTATGGCTAGGAGACGAACCAGAACAAGCTACTGCTTCTGTTTTGTTACAATTAGAAGCAGGGCACTCCATGGATGAAAATCAAATTCGAGCCTTGTATCATCTAGTGTCAAGAAGTGTTCCAGACTTACCAGTAGAAAACATTGTAATGATGGACCAATTATCCAGGTATTTAGAATTACAAGATAGTCCTGGCAGTGGTGGGGATTCTGCGCTTTCAGTTTATGAAGAACATCGAAATATACAACGAGATATAGAACGGGATATCCAACAACAAGTTCAACAAATGCTAGGTACAATGATGGGGCAGGACAAAGTACTCGTGTCTATTTCAACGGATCTTGATTTCACTCAAGAGAACCGGCAAGAGGAATTAGTCGAGCCGGTGGATGAAGAGAATATGGAAGGTTTGGCTATCAGTGTTGAGCGAATCACTGAGACATACACCGGAGGCGAATTAGTAGATGGTGGTGTTGCTGGAACCGGTGAGGAAGATATACCTGCATACCAGGGAGTTAATGGAGTTGTTCAAGGCGACTCAGAGCGATTGGAAGAGCGAATAAATAATGAAGTTAATCGGATATCAAAAGATATTGTGGAAAGCCCATATCAAATAAAGGACATCGGTATTCAAGTGATGGTAGAACCTCCTGATCCTGAGGATCCAAATTCACTTCCACAAGAACGCCTTGATGACATCCAACAAATACTAGGTCAAATAGTGAAAACATCTGTAGATAGTGATTTGACGGCGGAGTGGGGACCAGAAGAATTGGAAGAACGCATCTTTGTTGCGTCACAACCGTTTTTCGGAAAAGTCGAATTTGAAGAGCCAGCAGAGGGGATTCCGTTTTGGTACTATATCGTAGGTGCTCTGATTGCTGTAGTTCTTTTGTTAATATTCCTCTTGTTTAGAGGTCGTAAAACTGAAGAAGAAGTGAAGGAAGTTTCAATGGAGGATAGCAATCCATACGAAGTACCTCCAATCGATAGTGGACCTGATTCAGAAGAAAAAGCTCGTCGTAAGCAACTAGAAAAATTGGCCAAAGATAAACCAGAAGAGTTTTCAAAACTGGTACGAACATGGTTATCAGAGGACTAAAGGGAGGAAATCATAGTGGCGAGAAAAAAAGAATTATCAGGTAAAGAAAAAGCCGCCATTTTATTAATCTCTTTAGGTCCTGATGTTTCTGCTCAAGTTTATAAACATTTGTCAGAAGAAGAGATTGAAAAACTCACACTTGAAATTGCAGGTGTGAGACGTGTGGAGCAAGATACGAAAGATGATGTCATTGAGCAATTTCACCATCTAGCAATAGCCCAAGATTATATTACTCAAGGTGGAATAGGATATGCGAGAGATGTATTGGAAAAAGCACTAGGTTCGGCTGAAGCAATGGAAATTATCAATCGTCTTACATCTACTTTGCAAGTAAGACCGTTTGATTTTGCTCGTAAAGCAGACCCGTCTCAAATTTTTAATTTCATTCAAAACGAACATCCACAAACGATTGCACTCATTCTTTCGTATTTGGAAAGTGAGCAATCAGGCCAAATTTTGTCTTCCCTTCCACAAGAAGTGCAAGCGGATGTCGCAAAAAGAATTGCCGTTATGGATAGCACTTCACCAGAAATAATTAGTGAAGTTGAAAGTATTCTGGAAAAAAAGCTTTCTACGACTGTTACCCAAGACTTTACTAAAGCGGGTGGAATTGAGTCTGTGGTAGAAGTATTAAATAGTGTTGACCGCAGTACAGAACGAACAATTTTAGATGCTTTGGAAATTCAGGACCCTGAATTAGCGGAAGAGATTAAAAAGCGTATGTTTGTATTCGAAGATATTGTTACATTGGATAATCGTTCGATACAAAGAGTTATTCGTGACGTTGAGAATGATGACTTGCAACTTTCACTAAAAGTAGCAAGTGATGAAGTGAAAGAGATTGTTTTCAATAACATGTCGCAGAGGATGTCAGACACATTTAAAGAAGAAATGGAATTCATGGGACCTGTCCGTTTAAAAGATGTTGAGGAAGCACAATCAAGAATTGTTGCGATAATTCGCAGATTGGAAGAAGCAGGAGAGATTGTCATCGCCCGTGGTGGAGGAGATGATATTATTGTCTAAATTAATTAAATCTGCCTCTACCGATCAAAGAGTTTCTAATGAAAAATTAATTCACTTGAAAAGTATTACACCTGCGTTTACCCATTATGATAACGGAACTGATACGAATTCGTCAGAAATGATAGAATCTGAAGGTGATTATGTTCACTATAATGAACAAGAACTAATCCAACTAGAAAAGAATCGTTTAGAACAGCAAAAAAACGACCTTGAACGAGAAAAAGAAGATTGGTTACAAGAGAAAAAACAGCAGCAAATTCTGATGGATGAGACTGCTGATTTTAAAGCAAATCAGGCAGCTGAAGAAGGATATAATCAAGGCTACTCTGATGCGATTGAACAAGTTAAAAAAGAGTATTCTGCACATATTAAACAAGCAGAAAACACAGTGACAGTGGCTAAAGACGATTATTTAAAAAAGATAGAGTCTTCAGAGCCGATTATGCTTGATTTAGCGATTACAATTGCTAAAAAGGTTATAGGCGAAACATTAGCTGACAATGAAAAGTCATGGCTGGAACTTCTCAAAAAAGCGGTACTAGAGGTACGTGAACAAGAAGAAGTAAAACTATACGTTCATCCTAAATGGTTTGAGTTAACTCTTTTTCATAAAAATGAATTACAGGAAATAGCTCTTCACTCGAGAGAACTACTTATTTATCCTGATGAATATTTGCAAGAAAATGGATGTATCATTGAAACTCCTTACGGTCAAATGGATGTTTCTTTAGACAGTCAACTCTTGGAAATAAAAAAATCATTGTTTGAAAAGTTAAGGGAGGGAAACTCAGGTGAGTATTAAACAACTTCAGTCACATGTCGATAGCATTACTCCCTTTAAAACGTATGGAAAAGTTACTCAAGTGGTTGGACTTATGATTGAGTCAAAGGGTCCACAAGCTTCAGTAGGTGATCTGTGTACAATTCTTGTAGGTAAAAAAAAACCAAGACGTATTTTCGTAGAAGTAGTGGGTTTCAGGGATCAGAAAGTTCTTCTAATGCCATATGATCGTGTTGACGAGATTTCACCTGGAAGTTTAGTAGAAACAACACATAAACCTCTTCAAATTAGTGTTGGATCGAGTATGATCGGTTCTGTTGTTGATGGGCTAGGTCGTCCATTTGACGATAAAATCACTCAAGGAGCCTATCAATCAATTTCTACCGACAATCATCCTCCCAACCCAATGGATCGCCCTAGGATAAGTGAGCCGATGAGTTTAGGTGTCAAGGCAATCGACGGTTTGTTTTCAGTAGGAAAAGGCCAGCGTTTAGGTATTTTTGCAGGAAGCGGAGTAGGAAAAAGTACTCTTATGGCAATGATCGCCAAAAACTCAGATGCAGACCTTAATGTGATTGCTCTTATTGGTGAACGTGGTAGAGAGGTAAGAGATTTCGTTGAAAGAGATTTAGGTGAAGAGGGGCTAAAAAATACGATCGTAGTAGTCGCAACCTCTGATCAACCTGCTTTAATGCGGATAAAAGGAGCGATGACTGCAACAGCCATTGCAGAATTTTTCCGGGATCAAGGGATGAATGTCACGTTGATGATGGATTCGGTGACCAGAGTTGCTATGGCACAGCGGGAGATCGGTTTAGCTATAGGAGAACCACCTACTACTAAAGGGTATACTCCTTCTGTATTTGCGCTTTTACCAAGACTGTTAGAAAGAAGTGGCATGAATAAGGTCGGCTCAATTACAGCCTTTTATACTGTACTTGTGGATGGGGATGATATGAATGAACCAATTGCTGACAGTGTGCGAGGGATATTAGATGGGCACTTGGTATTAGATCGCAAACTTGCGAATAAAGGTCATTTTCCTGCAATTAATGTACTAAAGAGCATAAGTCGAGTAATGAATGATATTGCTTCGCAAGAACATAAAGGGCTTGCAGATTATATGCGCAGTTTATTATCTACTTACGCTGATTCTGAAGATTTAATTACGATTGGTGCTTATAAAAAAGGAACAAATAAAGAGATCGATGAAGCTATCGTAAAGTATCCCGAAATTATGAGATTTCTCAAACAAGAATTAGAAGAAGAGTATACTTTCCAGGAAACAATTCATGAGATGTCGTTGAAGTTTAGCAAGGGAGGTAATTGATGAGTTTTCAATTTACACTACAAAAAGTGCTTGAAATGAAGGATTATGAAAAATCGGATGCCGAGCTTGCTTATACTGATTCCGTAAAGAAATTCGAAGAGATTGCGACAAATTTATATGAATTGATGAAAAGGAAAGAAGTCCTTGCAGAAGAAAACAATAAAAAGCTTCAAACTGGTTTGGCCATTTCTATGATTCAATGGAATGAACAAACGATAGAATTTATTCAAAAGGAAATTGAAGAGTTGCAAATGATGACTCAAAAAGCAAGAATAAAAATGAACGAAAAAGAGAATTACTTAAATTTTAAAGCTGTTGATTTAAAAAAATATGAAAAAATGAAAGAAATTAAGTTGCAAGAATACTTAGAGAATGAAAAACAAGAGGAACAGAGGTTTCTTGATGAAATTTCAGTTCAACAGTTTGTCAGACGATGAAATCAGGTGAGACTATGAGTAAAAATAAACCGAAAGAATCAGGTCAAAGTAAGTTTTTAGTTTTCTTCATGGTTATCTTAATTCCTGCCGTTTTTGCACTGATATTGGCAGTAGTTCTTGCTTTTTATTTTGGATTTGGAGACCAGCTTCAACGTTTGGCAAGTGTACTTCCTTTTATTGAAGAACCGCAGGAAGAAATGGAAGATGCGAGCGAATCAGGTGAAGAAAGCGAAGAGGGTATTTCGGACGAAGAATATATTTTGCAACTTGAAAATGAGAATGAAACCTACTTACAAGAAATAACGCGAATAGAGAGTGAACTCAACTCGAAAGATGAAGAAATTGTAAGTCTTCAGGAAGAGTTAGTGACGATTCAATCGGAAGATCTTGGTATTGAAGGGGAAGAACCAGAGAACGATACTACAGATATAAATGATATCGTTAAAACGCTGGAAGAAATGACTTCATCTAAAGCTGCAGATATTATCGGAGAGATTCCTCAAGACGAGGCAATTACATATTTACGAATCATGCAAGTTAACTCGAGATCTGAGATTTTAAGTAAAATGGATGCCGAAGCCGCAGCGGGCTTACTTAGTGAAATGTCAAATTAGCGATTGGCATTAACGTCAATGAGAGGGGGTGAAAAATTGAACGCAATGATGATGTCATCAATGGTAAACGTAAGTAAAACGGGTAATGGGGAAGGTTTCTCATTAGCTAAAAAAGAATCGGCGGGAAAGTCTGAGTCATTCATACATGCACTAGAGGGTCTTATGAAAGAGGGAAAAGAGACAAATAAAGATAGTCTCAGCGCATTTTCATTGGAATCTTCAGAAGAGAAAGACTTTATTGCTCAACTTATGGAAATAGACACAGAAGAGTTGCTAAAGGTAATATATAAGCTTTTAGAAGAGATTCCAACAGACGAAGGTTTTATACCTGAGGATATTCTAATGGGCGAGGAAGTAGCTGCATTTCTTGATGTACTTCCGGAATCCTGGAAAAAAGATTTAGAAGAGTTGATGGACAGCTATGTGTCAATTGAAGGGCTTATGGAAGAGTTTGAGACAACAGGAGATCCAGTAATCCTTCTTGCTATCATTACTAGTTTCACTGTAAAAGAACAACAAGGATTAGAGTTAAAGAGCGGAAATGAATTTCAAGCTTTACAACAGCTAGTCGCTGCATACTTTCCACAGGCAATCCAAGGGAATGAAAAAACATCAAATCTTCATCAAGTCTTCAATCAATTAAAAGAGTTTTTTGCTGAAGCTCAAAATGCACAGGTGAAAACAGCACCATTACAAGCACAAGCACCAACATCAACTCTAGCAATACGCATTGCTGAATTAGCTCAGCTCAATCAACTGGCTAGTACATCAAAAACAGATTTATCAAGGGGACAAGCTAAGCTTGACTTTCAACCGTCTACTTTAACAACTCGTATTGCAGAGTTAGCTCACCAAAATCAGCTAGCAAGTAGTTCTGCAAAACCTGTAGTCCGTGATAATCAGAGTCCAGTTTTGTTCGATACGTCTAACAGCCATATGGCTAGATTACAGCAATTTATGGTTCATACCGGAGAGTCTCAGACTGAGCGACCTCAACAAGAGCAGTTTATTCGCCAGTTTCAAAGTATGTTAGCTAAAAGCTCATTTCAACAACTAAGTAATGGGGTCCAACAATTAAACCTGAAGTTAAACCCTGCTTCGCTAGGAAGGTTGGATATAACTATTCAGCAAGTGAATGGAGTTTTAGTTGCTAAAATGATGACTACAACAGCGGTTGCTCGAGACTTAATTGAAGGTCAGATACAACATTTAAAAAATGCTTTTCAATCGCAAAATATTCAGGTTGATAAAATAGAAGTAACTCAGCAACAAAGTCAGCAAACGCTGAAAGATTTGTCTCAAGGTAATCCTAAAGAGGAACAAACAGCTGAGCAACAATCTGATCGAAAAAAAGAGGAGACCGAGGAAGAAGATATCCTTGATTTCGCTGAATTCCTGGAAGCAACGATTAATACGGAAGTTTAAGGAGGCAGAATGGATGCCGGTAAATGTGCAAGCTACAGAAAGTAATTATCATGCTGATTATTTGGAGAAACAAAAAGCTCAAAATAATACTGGTTCAACCTTGGGTAAGGATGAGTTTTTAAAATTACTTTTAACCCAATTGCAAAATCAAGATCCGATGAATCCTATGAAAGACCAGGAATTTATTGCACAAATGGCTCAGTTTTCTGCGCTAGAACAAACGACAAACATGAATTCCAATTTAGAGAAGTTCTTGGATATGCAAACAACGCAAAATTTTGTTTCTCATAGTGATTTAATTGGTAAACAAGTTGAATGGGACAAAACAGCAGAAGACGATGATACGGAAACGGTTTCCAAGTCCGGAATTGTAACATCCGTGATTTTCAAAGATGGACAAGCGCAGCTTGTTATTGATGGTGAAACGAAAATAAATACCACAGATGTTGTTTCTGTAACGAATCCGAAGTAAACAATCAAGCTAAGAGGTGATTAACATGAGTGTAAAAATCATGCCTCATCATCTACATCATACTTTACCAAAACCATCAGTGAAGCAAACTTCTGAATCTAAAGCAACTGAAAAAAACAGCTTTCAAAATATGCTTACAAAAACATTGGAGAGTCAAGAAGAATTAAAAATCAGTAAACATGCTGAGAAAAGAATGATGGATAGAGGCATTGAAATATCTAATGAAACATGGAATGAGATACAGACAAAAGTAAGAGAAGCACGCGACAAAGGCGTGAATGATTCTCTTGTTTTAACGAATGATGCAGCATTTGTTATTAGTGCCACAAACGACACCGTCATAACTGCGATGGACCGAGAGGAAGCGGCGTCTCAATTGTTTACGAATATAAATGGTGCGATTATTATCAATAATTAAGTAATCTGGCTGGACCTTAACAGGAAGCCTTATGCTGTGGATTGACGGAAACAGCTATTAAAAGAACCATCAAAAAGGGGATTAATATTATGATTAGATCTTTATACTCAGGTATTGGCGGAATGAATAACTTTCAAACAAAATTAGATACAATTGGTAACAATATTTCAAACGTGAATACATTTGGCTTTAAAAAGGGACGGGCAACTTTTAATGACTTGATAAGTCAGCAGATGAAAGGTGCAAGTGAACC
The DNA here is from genome assembly GCF_002886185.1 of Salipaludibacillus neizhouensis. Taxonomy (GTDB): domain Bacteria; phylum Bacillota; class Bacilli; order Bacillales; family Salisediminibacteriaceae; genus Salipaludibacillus; species Salipaludibacillus neizhouensis. The sequence continues at coordinate 2,170,871 of NZ_KZ614146.1, read as the reverse complement.
TGGGGATGTACGAGGAGGAACTAACCCGCAACAAGTTGGTTTGGGTGGAGGGCTGTCAACGATTGATACGATTTCGACACAAGGCTCTTTACAAACAACCGGTAGAGATTTAGATTTAGCTATTTCCGGCGATGGCTATTTTGTTATGCAGGATGGTGACGGAGCAGAAAGCTATACGAGAGCAGGTAACTTTTATCTCGATGCAGAGGGAACACTAGTCAATTCAGACGGGTATTTTGTAGTGAGTGATAATGGACAAATAGAAATAGATCCAAATGCAGGTTATGAAAGTTATACAATCTCTGGTTCAGGAGTTGTTAGCGGCATTTTCTCAGACGGCCAACCTCCAGCTGAATTGGGACAAATTCAAATTGCTACTTTTGCTAACCCAGGAGGGCTCTCAAAAGCTGGTGGAAATTTATTTACCGCGACAGCCAACTCAGGAGACCCAATCATTGGTAATCCAGGTGAACAAGGGCGTGGTGATCTAGTCAACTCAACACTTGAAATGTCTAACGTAGACCTTGCTGCTGAATTTGCTGAAATGATCGTGGCACAACGTGGATTCCAGGCAAACACAAAAATGATTACAACATCGGATGAGATTTTACAAGAACTTATAAATTTAAAACGATAATGTTTGATTGGCTTAGTGTCATTTTAGGCGCTAAGTCAACCTTATTTTTGAATTAAAGGAGGAAGAGAAGAGCCCGCTTTATAAAGTGTAGCTCGTTAAACTAATGATAATTTTAACCAAATTGAATGACCAATCTTTTACATTAAATGCCCTTTACATAGAGCAGGTTCAAGCATTTCCGGATACAACAGTCACTTTAACCAATGGCAAAAAGATTGTTGTGAAAGAAACAGAACAAGAGTTATATCAAAAAATTACCGAATTCTATAAACAGATTGGATTAACCTCTCTTGTTTCGAAACACTATGACTCTAATGAGGAGGTATAAACCATGTTTAAGAACAAGCTAGTCAATATTATGATGATCATTTTAATAGCATTAACCCTAATAGGAGTTTTAGCTCTTGTGTTATACACACAATTTTTCCAGGAAGCGGAAGCTGAAGGGGAACCTACCGTAGATCAGGTTGTAGAAAGATCCGTTGAAACGGAAGAAATTACAACAAATTTATTGTCTAATCATATTATTAGATCACAATTTGTTATTCAATTAGAAAACGATGATGCGAAAGTAGAGTTTGAAAAACGAAGCTTTCAAGTAGAAAATATTATTATTCAAGAACTATCTGACATGCGTGATGTTGATTTTCAAGGTTCTGAGGGAATTAAGGAATTAGAAAGTCGTATTAGAGATCGCGTCAATGAAATTATGCAGGATGGTAAGGTAGTTGAAGTTTATATGAATCAACGCGTTATTCAATAATACTGCGTTTAAATGTCTGAAAAAGTGAGGTGAAAAAAAGATGGCAGATGTTCTATCACAGGGTGAAATTGATGCACTATTATCAGCCATATCCACTGGTGAGATGGATGCAGATGAACTGAAAAAAGAAGACACCGAGAGAAAAATAAGGTCGTATGACTTTAAAAGAGCGTTAAGGTTTTCTAAAGACCAAGTTCGAAGTTTAACAAGAATTCATGAGAACTTTGCTCGATTATTAACAACACATTTATCCGCACAATTAAGAACTTTTGTTCAAATTTCTGTGGCATCAGTCGATCAGCTACCCTATGACGAATTCATTCGTTCAGTTCCGCGGATGACCATCTTGAACGTGTTTGAACCTTACCCATTAGAAGGACGATTCGTGATGGAAGTGAATCCAAACATTGCCTTTGCGATGATGGATCGTATGCTTGGTGGAAAAGGCGAAGCCTATAATAAGGTAGAAGATTTAACTGAAATTGAAACAAAGATTATGACACAATTATTTCAAAGAACTCTGGAAACCTTTCGAGAGGCCTGGCTTTCTGTGAAAGAATTAGATCCAATAATGGATGACATGGAAGTGAACCCTCAGTTTTTGCAATTAGTATCACCGAATGAGACCGTGGTTGTAATTTCTTTATCTACAACGATAGGGGAGTCTTCCGGGATGATTAATATATGTCTTCCGCACGTCGTGATTGAGTCACTTCTTCCGTTGCTGTCTGTTCACTTATGGATGCAAACAAAGAAAAAAGAACTCCAACCGATTGAAATAGAATCGTTAAGAAGAAATATTAAACAAGCTCCACTTGATGTAGTCGTTGAGCTTGGACATTCAGAGATTACTATAGCTGAATTTTTAAATCTAGGCGCGAACGATATCATTGAACTGGATCAGTCAATTGAAGAATCTCTTTTGCTTCGTGTTGGGGGCGAACCTAAATTCAAAGTTCAACCAGGTAAATTGAAAAACCATGTGGCCGTTCAAGTCACGGACATTTTAGAAGAGGAGGGGAACATTGATGAATGATGATATGCTCTCTCAAGATGAAATTAATGCCCTTTTGAGTGGCATGGATAATGATGATAACAGTGACAATGAAGAAGAGAACACTGAAGAAAATGTAAGTGATAATAATCTTAAAGTTGAAAACTACTTGTCAAGTATAGAGCAAGATGCACTAGGTGAGATAGGTAATATTTCCTTTGGAAGTTCTGCAACTGCCTTGTCAACGTTATTGAATCAAAAAGTTGATATAACGACACCGAAAGTTTCCGTTATTAGTAAAAAAGAGATTGAGAAAGAGTTTCCTAAACCACACGTGGCAATTTCGGTAGAATATACGGTGGGATTCGAAGGTGTAAATTTACTTGTAATCAAGCAATCTGATGCTTCGATCATCGCAGATTTAATGATGGGCAATGATGGATTAAACGCTCCTGATGATTTAGGCGATATGGAAATAAGTGCAGTTCAAGAAGCTATGAATCAGATGATGGGGTCAGCTTCTACCTCGATGTCTACGATATTCAACAAAAAAGTTGATATTTCTCCGCCAGGCATCGATTTATTGGACTTTTCTAACAATCAAAGCAATGTAGAATTGCCTGATGATGACGTGTTGGTTAATATTTCATTTAATTTAAAAGTAGGGGATTTAATTGACTCTAAGATCATGCAGCTTGTTACGATTTCTTTTGCGAAAGATATGGTTGATCAACTAATGAATCCTACTCAAGATGATACACCTTCTAATGATGTCATTCAGCATGCTCAGGAAGAATTGCCACCACAACCACAGAGTCAACAGGAAGATAACACGGTTCCTGCTTCACAACCTAGTTCACGGGAATCTTCGGATACTAACTTGGGTGGACAGCAGTATGCAAATCGAACAGAGCCTCAACACGTTACTTCAGGTTATTCTGCTCCTGGCCGATCTGTAAATGTTCAACCTGCTGCTTTCTCAAACTTTGATACACCTTCATTAAATGAGAATGAAGCCAAGAACTTAGATATGTTATTGGACATCCCTCTTTCCGTGACGGTGGAATTGGGCAGAACAAAAAGATCGATTAAAGATATTTTGGAATTGTCTCCGGGTTCAGTTGTTGAGCTTGATAAACTTGCCGGAGAGCCAGTTGATATTTTAGTGAATCAAAGATTGATTGCAAAAGGTGAAGTAGTCGTAATTGACGAAAACTTCGGTGTTAGAGTCACAGATATTGTTAGCCAAAAAGATCGGTTAAATAAATTAAAGTAAACATGTTTTGAAAAACTAAGGAGGACGAAAGTTATGGCAACGAAAGTACTAATAGTAGATGATGCAGCATTTATGAGAATGATGATTAAGGATATTTTATCAAAAAATAATTTTGAAATTATTGGTGAAGCAGGAGACGGTGCGCAAGCAGTAGAGATGTATAAAGAACACTCTCCCGATCTTGTGACGATGGATATTACGATGCCAGAGATGGACGGGATTACTTCTTTGAAAGAAATCAAAAAGTTTGACCCGAATGCAAAGGTAATTATGTGTTCGGCAATGGGGCAGCAGGCAATGGTAATAGACGCAATCCAAGCTGGTGCAAAGGACTTTATTGTAAAACCATTTCAGGCTGACAGAGTTCTGGAAGCAATAAATAAAACGTTAGGCTAAGGCTCTTAAGGAGTGACCACAGTGAGAAATTTATGTAACCTATATGTTTTTTCTTTTGTTATTATTCTCTGTTTTTCTTCAACTTTTGTGGTAAATGCAGAAACTAATAATTTTGGAGAAGGCGATCGAAGAATTAATGAAATATTACAGACACCAAGTAATAGTGAGGAAGAAAATACGGACTCCGGGATTAACGAAGAAAATGATACGGAGTCTGATAATGTACAAATGCCCGCTCTTGAAGGTAATGAAGATACAGGAATGGGTGAACAGAATTTATTTTTTCTTACTCTACAGTTATTTCTTGCTTTAGGGGTGGTTATTCTTGGTATTTATGTAGTTTTGAGATTTATTAATAAGCGATCACAGAATGTCCATGGAAATTCACTCGTTCGAAACATTGGTGGTGTTGGAGTCGGTACTAATCGGTCTGTTCAGGTAGTTCATATCGGGAGTCGTGTTCTTATTGTAGGTGTAGGTGAAACAGTACAGTTATTAAAAGAAATTGATGATCCTGATGAACTGGAAGTTATTTTAAAATCTAATCAATCACAAGAATTATTTGAACAACCTTTAACAAAATTCACAGGGTGGTTGAAAAAGAAAAAATTAAATGGATTTTCAAACTCAAGTGCAGCTGGTTCTTCAAATTCGGATGCAACAGCATTTCAGAATTTATTAAAGCAAGAATTAACCGATGTAAAAAAAACACATAAAAAGGTTCATTCTGCATTAGAGGAGAAAGACCGATGATCGATTTATTATTCCAAATACCGGCTTTAGACGTTTTCAGTGATGATTCCAACGATTTAACAGCAACGATCCAATTGTTACTATTACTTACAGTTTTATCGCTTGCACCGGCAATATTAATTTTGATGACGTGTTTCACTCGTATTGTTATCGTATTATCCTTTGTAAGATCTGGGCTTGCAACGCAACAAATGCCCCCTAACCAAGTTTTAATAGGTTTAGCACTTTTCTTAACATTTTTTATTATGGCCCCTGTACTGGCGGAAGTAAATGAAAATGCTTTGCAACCACTTTCTAATGCGGAGATTTCACAGGAAGAGGCTTTCGCAGCAGCAACAGAACCATTCAAAGAATTCATGGCAGAACACACTAGAGAAAAAGATTTAGCATTATTTATGGGATATGCAGGACAAGAAAGACCGGAAACGCTAGATGATATTCCTTTGACGTCATTAGTTCCTGCGTTTGCAATTAGTGAACTGAAAACAGCTTTCCAAATTGGTTTTATGATATTTGTTCCCTTTTTAGTGATCGATATGATAGTAGCAAGTGTTCTGATGTCAATGGGGATGATGATGTTACCTCCAGTAATGATAGCATTACCATTTAAAATATTACTATTTGTCATGGTTGATGGATGGCACTTAATAGTTCGATCATTATTATTTAGCTTTTAAAAGGGGGAATTCGTATGAGTACAGAAATGGTTATTCATTGGGCAGAGCAAGGGGTATTTACAACACTGCTTATATCGGGTCCACTCTTAATTACTGCATTGGCAATAGGTTTGGCAGTTAGTATCTTCCAGGCAACGACACAAATTCAAGAGCAAACATTAGCTTTCATACCGAAAATCGCCGGGGTTCTCATCGCACTCATCGTTTTCGGCCCATGGATGTTAACGCAGATGCTTACGTTTGCCGAAGAAATATTTAGTAATCTTCATCAATTCATAGGATGATCATATGGTAAATATATTTGAATGGCTTCCTGCTTATTTGCTCATTCTAGTTCGAGTATCAGCTTTTTTCATCACACTGCCTTTTTTCTCTTACCAAAATATACCTAGTCAAGTGAAGATTGGAATTTCTATCTTTCTTTCATGGATTATGTTTTTCACGGGTGATTGGCCATTATTAGAAATCAACTATGAGTTTTTTCTGCTGATTCTTAAGGAAGCATTAGTAGGTTTGACAGTAGGTCTGATTGCAACTATTTTGCTATACGCAATTCAGGTTGCAGGTGGACTTATAGACTTGAAACTAGGGTTCATGATTGCGAATGTTATAGACCCTCAAACTGGTGCTCAGTCACCTTTGATCGGGAGTTATTTATATACGTTTTCGTTATTATTTCTCTTAGCGACTAATGCTCACCATCTTTTACTAGATGGAGTATTTTACAGTTACCAATTTATTCCCATGGATCAAGTGTTTATACCTTTCGGTGATGAGGCTGTTGTGGATCATGTAGTGGCAACTTTCAGCACAATGTTTATCATTGCTTTCCAAATGTCCATGCCCATTGTTGGCTCGATCTTTTTGGTTGATGTAGCTTTAGGTATGGTTGCTAGAACGGTACCTCAAGTAAATGTGTTTGTTATTGGGTTACCACTAAAAATATTTTTAGGTTTTATAGTGATGATGTTAACTATGGCACCATTTTTCATGGTTGTTTCACATCTGGTGGATACGATGATTATTGCGATGAGAACGTTGATGCAGTTATATGGAGGAGTTTAGAGGATGTATATTTCCCTCGACTTGCAATACTTTGCCCAAGAGAAAACTGAAAAAGCCTCTCCGAAGAAACGTAAAGAGGAAAGAAATAAAGGACAAGTAGCTAAAAGTGCCGATGTGAATACAGCAATTATTCTATTAGTCGTCTTCTTATTTTTTGGAGTCATCGGAACTTTTGTTGTAGACCAGTTGTTTGCTATGGCAAGATTTACATTTACTGATTATTTACTACTGGAATTATCAGAAGAAAATGTTGTCGCTATGTTCATGGAATTTACTTATCAATCGACCATTGTGCTTGCACCTATCATGTTAGTTACCATTTGTGCAGCTATTTTCAGTAATTATATTCAAGTTGGATTTTTATTTGCACCTGAAGCAATACAAGTGAAGTTAAGTAAACTTGATCCAATCAAAGGGTTTAAACGAATCTTTTCTGTTCGTGCGCTCGTAGAGTTTCTAAAATCAATGCTGAAAATATTTTTAGTGAGTCTTGTTACTGGCGGTGTCCTTTGGATTTTTATGGAGGACTTATTAAGCTTAGGTCTTTATTCAATAGAAGACGGTATGATTTTAATTATAGAACTTGTTGTGTTAATGGGAATATCCGTTTCTGTCTTACTCATTTTTCTATCTATCCTAGATTACATGTATCAAAAATACGATCACGAAAAGAACATTCGTATGTCAAAACAGGATATGAAAGATGAATATAAGAAAACGGAAGGTGACCCTTTAATTAAAGGGAAGATTAAAGAAAAACAGCGTCAGATGGCGATGAGCAGAATGATGCAGGAAGTTCCGAAAGCAGACGTTGTAATTACAAATCCTACTCACTATGCAGTTGCATTAAAGTATGAGGATGGAAAAATGGAAGCTCCTGTTGTTATTGCGAAAGGTGTTGACTACATTGCTTTAAAAGTCATCAATGTCGCAAAAAACAACGAGGTAATTACCGTAGAAAATCGGCCTTTGGCTAGAGCCTTATATGCCCAAGCAGAAATTGGGGACCAAGTACCAGAGGATCTATTTAAGGCTGTAGCGGAAGTGTTAGCATATGTTTATCGTATCGAAAAGAAAGTATAAAAATGATTACTTCATCTTGAAAACTGCATGAAGTGTCCACTAAAGCAATGACTAAGTGTTACATTGCTGCACTAAATCTAGAACACTACTGACTTTTGGTCAGCTCAAGACTTTGTAGTCGACTCTAGTTTGTATCAAAGTCTGAATGAAGAGGAGAGACGTGCAAATGCCTTTAAAAGATTTTAGCGTATTATTAACAGTCATCTTAATAGTCATTATGTTAATTATTCCACTACCGACTGGAATAATAGATTTCTTGATTATTGTAAATATTACATTTGCACTCTTGATTATTTTAGTATCTATGAATACGAAAGAACCATTACAATTCTCGATTTTTCCAACTTTATTATTATTAGTAACTTTGTTTCGTTTAGGATTAAACGTTTCTACTACTCGAGCAATTTTAGGTAACCAAGGTGATGCAGGGAATGTTATTGCTACATTTGGAGATTTTGTTGTTGGGGGAAATGCTTTAGTAGGTTTTGTTGTATTCGTTATTTTGGTCGTCATTCAATTTATTGTTATTACAAAAGGTGCGGAAAGAGTTTCTGAGGTTGGCGCAAGATTTACGCTGGATGCCATGCCTGGTAAACAGATGAGTATCGATGCTGATTTGAATGCAGGGATGATTTCTGATACAGAAGCAAGAGATCGGCGAAAAAAGATTGAACAAGAAGCTGATTTCTATGGTTCTATGGATGGAGCAAGTAAGTTTGTTAAAGGGGATGCTATCGCGGGTATCGTCATTGTAATTATAAATATTATATTTGGTTTAGTTATTGGTATGTTACAAGAAGGACTACCTGTAGCAGAGGCTGCTAGTAAATATACACTTCTTACCGTAGGTGATGGTTTAGTCAGTCAAATTCCTGCTCTCTTAATTGCTACTGCTACAGGGATTGTAGTGACAAGAGGTGCATCCGAAGGTAATTTGGGTCACGACATTACCTCCCAGCTCTTTGCATATCCAAAAATGCTTTATGTAGCAGGCGGAACCGTTCTTGCACTAGGAATTTTCACACCTATTTCCTTAATAGTTACTTCTACGATAGCGGCAATTTTAGGTGTTGGTGGTCTTGCAATAGAAAGAAATGCAAAGAAACTGGTGCAGATAGAGGATCAGGAAGAAGAACAGGCTGCTAATGCTGAAGAAGATATTAAATCACCTGAGAGCGTTATAAATCTTCTTCAGGTAGACCCGATTGAATTTGAATTTGGATATGGGCTTATCCCGTTAGCTGATGCAAACCAAGGAGGAGATCTTCTTGACAGAGTAGTGATGATCCGTCGACAATTAGCGATAGAAATGGGAATGGTTGTACCAGTGATTCGAATTCGCGATAATATTCAGCTTCAACCGAATGAATACTCGATTAAAATTAAGGGCAATGAAGTAGCAAGAGGAGAATTACTTCTTGATCATTTTATGGCTATGAGTCCCGGAGTAGATGATGAAAATATTACAGGTATAGAGACAGTTGAACCAGCATTTGGATTGCCAGCTTTATGGATTTCCGAGGAGTTAAAAGAGCAAGCCGAGTTATCTGGTTACACGGTAGTAGATCCACCTTCTGTGGTTTCGACTCATTTAACAGAAGTGATTAAAAAGCATGCTCATGAGCTCATTGGAAGACAAGAAACAAAACAGCTTATTGACCATTTGAATGAAACATATCCAACACTTGTAGAAGATGTAACACCAAACCCATTGTCTACTGGTGATATTCAAAAAGTTTTGAGTAATCTTTTAAGAGAAAAAGTGTCTATCCGAAATTTACCAATTATATTTGAAACGCTTGCGGATTATGGACAGATGACAAAGGATACGGATTTAATAACGGAGTATGTCCGTCAATCCCTTTCACGACAAATATCTAAACATTACACAGCAGAAGGTGAAGCATTATACGTTATTACCGTGAGTGGAAGTGTTGAGAAAGCGTTAGCCGATGCGATTCAAAAAACAGAGCATGGAACTTTTCTTAATTTAGACCCTTCCAAAGCACAGGCGATTATGGAATCCGTCATGTCCGAAGTAGAACGTATGCAGGAAACTGGACAAATGCCAGTTATTCTTTGTTCGCCCGCGGTTCGAATGTATGTGAGACACTTAATTGAACGGTATATTCCTCAAGTTCCAGTATTATCTTATAACGAACTTGAGTCACACATTGAAGTACAGAGTGTAGGGGTGGTGAATGGTGGATGAAAGTAAAGAAATATCAAGCCAAAGACATGGCTCAAGCAATGACTAAAATAAAAAATGAATTAGGTCACAATGCTGTGATTCTGAATTCAAAACAAGTGGAAACCGGTGGATTTCTTGGTTTTTTCACTAAAAAAAGTATTGAAGTTATTGCGGCCTTAGATCAAGAACTGCCGCCAGTTCGATCAAAAAAGAAAGTATCTCCTGCAAAATTGAATCAAACGGAACAAAAAGAGACTCCTAATCAGTTATCATCTGAAATTGATGAGTTAAAAAGGATGATTACGAATATGCAAGGCGATGGCCCCTCAGCAAGTGAAGATTATCCTGAGGCTTTGAAAGTGATTAATAGTCAGCTAATTGACCAAGAGATTCACTCTAACTACCGTTCGCTTATTATGAAAAATCTTTTAAGACGATGGTATAAAGAGGAAGGCGAAAATAAGAAACAAAATGATATAAAAGAATGGTTGGAAAGTGAACTTCGGGCGCTCACTTCTGAAGCTTCCTTTGGTGAATTCAAATACGATAAAAAGTATTTGAACGTTGTCGGTCCTACCGGCGTTGGTAAAACGACGACATTAGCAAAAATCGCTGCTAGAGCAGTTCTCCAGGAAAAAAAGAAAGTAGCTTTTGTTACAACTGATACGTTTAGGATTGCTGCTATAGAACAATTGAAAACTTACGCTAAAATATTAAATGTCCCAGTTGAAGTCGCTTATTCGATGGAAGATTTCAAAGAAGCTCTTACACGACTACAAGACTATGATTTTATTTTAATTGACTCCGCAGGGAGAAATTACAGAAATGCAGTTTACGTAGAACAGCTTAATGAAATTATGGATTTTAATGATGAAACGGAGACTCACCTCGTTTTAGCAGTAACATCAAAATACCGAGATATGAAAAAGATTCTTGAACAGTTTAAGTTAATTAAGGTAGACAAGCTTATTTTCACAAAACTGGATGAAACAGAGACGTTGGGAGCAATGGTGAATATCATTGCAGATTCTAAAATTGGTAGTAGTTATCTCACTACTGGACAAAACGTACCTGATGACATTGAAGAAGCAACTCAAGGAAACATCCTCGAAAGGCTAATAAGGAGATGAGGATCCTGTGAGAGATCAAGCTGATTCACTTCGAAATCAATTATTAGTAGCAGACGAAGGGAATGAAAAATCAAATACATCTATTCAAGTAATCTCTGTCGTCAGTGGCAAGGGTGGAGTTGGCAAATCAAATTTTGTCGTTAATTTTGCTCTAGGTCTGCAAAAGAGAAATAAGAATGTATTAATTATTGATTTGGATATCGGTATGGCCAATATTGATATTCTGTTAGGTCAATCTTCAAAATATTCTATTGTCGACATGCTAGAGCAAGAAATGTCTATTTGGTCGATCGTTGAAAAAGGACCTCTTGGTTTATCTTATGTTGCTGGTGGAAGTGGTTTAACTCGATTATTCGAAATGAATAAGGAGAAAGCTGATTTTTTCTATAGACAAATTGAATCTTTAGAGTCGAGCTTTGATTACATATTACTAGATATGGGAGCAGGTGTAACAACAAGTAGTTTACATTTTCTACTCTCATCACATGAGATTTTACTGGTAACTACCCCTGAGCCGACCTCAATAACCGATGCCTATGCAATGATAAAATTTATTCACCTTGAAGACGAGGAAATCCCTATTTCTATGGTGGTAAATCGAGCTTTTTCAAAAAAGGAAGCGGATCGTACTGCAGAAAATGTCATCAATGTTACAAACCGGTTTTTAAATAAATCGATTACATATTTAACGTATATTCCAAATGATGACACAGTTTTGAAAGCCGTTCGTTCGCAACAGCCGTTTTTATTGCTCGCACCAAATTCAAAATGTTCCAAAGCTATAGAAAACACAATTGACGTTTTTATAGGAAGAGATAAGAAAGACTCCGGCAAACTAATAACTATGGGAACTTTTTTATCCAAGTTAAAGAGTTTTATTTCAAACTAGTACTTTAGAGAGGGGTGGGAACGTGATACGGGTACTCGTAGTTGATGATTCAGCATTTATGAGAAAAATGATTGCAGATATGCTAAGTAAGCATGCAGAAATTGAAGTTATTGATAAAGCTAGGAATGGGAAAGATGCTGTCGATAAAGTAATGAAGTTACATCCTGACGTAGTAACTATGGATGTAGAGATGCCGGTTATGTCTGGTTTAGAAGCGTTGAAAGAAATTATGCAAACTCGGCCTACTCCCGTGGTTATGGTATCGAGTATAACGAAAAAAGGTACAGAAACAACGATTAAAGCGATGGAGTATGGCGCATTTGATTTTATCTCTAAACCATCAGGTTCTATCTCATTAGATATTAATTTAGTGGAAAAGGATCTTATTGAGAAAGTTATTCACGCTTCCAAGGTTTCTATTCATAAAATAAATCATTCTCCCATCAAAAATAGTCGAGAAGGTAAAATTGAGCATGTAATTCCAATCAGCGACAGCAAACCTAAATATAGAGAATCAGGAACGGGGATGCAGACTATTGTTGCTATAGGGACTTCTACAGGGGGTCCTAAGGCATTACATCAAGTGATAACTAAACTGCCTTCCGATTTTCCTTACCCTATTCTAATTGTTCAGCATATGCCAAAAGGATTCACGAAATCACTCAGTGAAAGATTGGATTCCTTGTCCGCCATTACTGTAAAAGAAGCAAAAGATGGAGAAATTTTAAAAAAAGGTATTGCCTATATTGCTCCGGGAGGATACCATTTAAAAGTAAGGACTATTGGGACTTCAGTCGCGATTCATTTAGATCAATCAGAATTAGTAAATGGACATAGACCTTCGGTAGATACAATGTTTTTATCGCTTTCATCAGTCAAAGTGAAAAAAGTTATTGCAGTGATCATGACCGGGATGGGAACGGATGGTAAAAAGGGATTAGTTGAATTAAAGGAAAAATTACCTACACTTGCCATTGCGGAATCTGAGAAAACATCTATCGTTTTCGGAATGCCAAAATCAGCGATTGAAACATCATTAGTCGATAAAGAGTTAGATTTAGACAAAATAGCAAAATATTTAGTTGAACAATCCTAATAGGAGGGATCTTTTTGGACAAAAATCAATATTTAGATATGTTTCTTGATGAAAGTACTGAGCACCTGCAAGCTATGAATGACAATTTACTTAAACTGGAAAGTAATCCGACTGACAATTCAATCATCGATGAAATTTTTCGTTCAGCTCATACACTGAAGGGAATGTCCGCTACGATGGGGTATGAAGATTTAGCTAAGTTAACTCATCATATGGAAAATGTATTGGATGCAATCCGGAATAACAAGTTAAAGGCTAGCAGTGAATTAATGGATGTCGTTTTTGAGTCGGTGGATGACCTCGAAGCAATGGTAACAGATGTTGCTAACGGTGGTGAAGGTAAACGAGACGTTTCGGCCGCTGTTAGTAAGCTAGAGAGGCTAGAAAAAGGAGAAGTACTGAGTGAGGTTGCTGCGACTAAAGAGATGGAAAAAACTTCTTCAAATCAGAAACATGACTTTGACGATTTTGAATTAACGGTGTTATCGCAATCAAAGGAACAAGGATTTCAAGGGTACTCTTTGGAGATCTCTCTTAGAGCGGATGTTATTCTAAAAGCAGCAAGAGTATTTATGGTCTTCGAAGTATTAGAACAAATTGGGGAAGTGATCAAATCAGTGCCTACTGTTGATCAACTAGAAGAGGAAAATTTTGACTTAAGTTTTTCAGTGACAATTGTTACTAAGGATCCGGAAGAAGATGTAAAAGCAAAAGTTATGAAAGTTTCAGAAATTGAAGATGTCAAGATCACTTTAATAGAGACTCCTGATTCAAAAGAGGAAAAAGAAAACACTAGTAATGATCAGCAACAAGCGAATGAAACTGTTTCGAATGAGGAGGAGGGGCAACAAGAAAAGAAAACATCTCCTGCCTCAAGTAAAACAATTCGCGTAAATATCGATCGATTAGACAGCCTTATGAATCTATTCGAAGAACTAGTCATTGATCGTGGAAGGCTCGAGCAAATTTCAAAGGATTTAAGCAGCAGTGAATTAACAGAAACTGTGGAACATATGTCACGTATTTCGGGAGACCTGCAAAGTATCATTCTTAATATGCGAATGGTGCCTGTTGAGCAAGTATTTAATCGTTTCCCTAGAATGGTCAGAGGCCTTGCCAAAGATCTTGATAAGAAAATGAATTTAAATATTATTGGAGCGGAGACAGAGTTGGATCGAACAGTAATCGACGAAATAGGAGACCCACTCGTACATTTGTTACGTAATTCTATTGACCATGGTGTTGAAGTTCCTGCTGTAAGAAAACAAGCAGGAAAATCAGAAGAAGGTCAAATTACGTTAAAGGCTTATCACAGTGGAAATCATGTATTTATAGAAGTATCTGACGATGGTGCAGGTATTAACCGTGACAAAGTGCTTGCTAAAGCAATTAGTCGTGGCGTTGTCTCCCAAGAAAATGCAGCTAACTTAACGGATACACAAGTCTATGAATTACTTTTCTCAAGCGGATTAAGCACTGCAGATGAAATTTCAGATATTTCAGGTAGAGGCGTAGGTCTTGATGTTGTTAAGAATAAAATTGAATCATTAGGTGGACATGTAACTGTTAACTCTGTGCTTGATCAAGGGACTGTATTTTCAATCCAATTACCGTTAACATTATCTATCATCTCTGTCATGCTTGTTGAAGTTCAAGATGAGAAATATGCGGTTCCACTATCATCGATTATTGAAACGGCTATTATTAAAAAAGAAGATATAATGGCCGCTCACAACCAGAAGGTCATTGATTTTAGAGGCAGCGTGGTTCCACTAATTAACCTAACAAACTTCTTCGATGTACCTAAGACAAGGGAAGACGATGAATTTTATTCAATAGTTATTATTCGAAAAGGCGAAAAAATGGCTGCATTAGTAGTAAATGCCTTTATTGGACAGCAAGAAATAGTATTAAAGTCTTTAGGCGACTATTTGAACAATGCATTTGCTATATCTGGCGCCACAATTCTTGGAAATGGACAAGTTGCGTTAATCATTGATTGCAATGCTTTAATAAAATAAATGTTTCTATGTGAATGGTTATGAACTTAACATATTTTCAATTAATAATATAAGGGAGGACGAGGACAATGAGTGAAGGATCTGGTTTACAAGATATGAAAGTAATTGTTTTTCAGTTGAAAGATGAAGAATACGGAGTTGAGGTGGACCAAGTCAGGTCAATAGAGCGAGTAGAGCATATAACTCGTGTACCAAGTACTCCTGATTTTGTCGAGGGAGTAATTAATCTTCGTGGGGTAGTAACGCCTATTATTGATCTTCGTAAAAGATTTGAGATCGAGGCAATAGATCATACGGATACAACAAGGGTGATTATTGTTACGGTAGGGAATATGGATGTTGGTTTAGTGGTAGATGCAGCTAACGATGTGATTGATATTTCTCGGGAGTCAGTAGAACCTCCTCCAGAGGTAGTAGGTTCTTTGGAGGCAGAATATATTCAAGGTGTGGCAAAACTTGAAAAAAGACTATTGATCTTACTAAATTTGGACAAGGTGTTAAACCGAACAGAAAGAGAGCAAATGAAAGATATCGAGAGGTCCGTATAATGAAGGATTTAAGCGATATTAGACTCGAACACTTAGATATTCTTAAAGAAATTGGAAATATAGGTGCTGGAAATGCTGCTACCGCTTTATCTCAAATGTTAAATAAAACCATTGATATGAAGGTGCCTGCAGTTAAGGTAGTTCCTTTTAATGAAATAAGTAATTTAGTAGGAGGAGAAGAAGTGGTCGTGGCAGCTATTTTCCTCCGTATAAAAGGGGATGCACCAGGTAATATGTTTTTTATGTTACCGGTTGACGAAGCAAGCCGATTGGTTCAGCAATTAGTTGGGGACTCAACGATTGATTTTAGTGAGGAGCCGATTAATGAAATGGGTGCATCAGCATTAAATGAAGTAGGCAATATATTGGCGGGGTCATATTTGTCAGCATTATCGGACTTTACGAAATTAAATATGCAGCCAACCCCGCCAGATTTAGCGATAGATATGACAATGGCAATCCTGTCTTTTGGACTTGTTGAACTGTCACAGGCTGGTGATTTTGCGATAGTAATAGATACAGAAATCAATGAGTTAGGAGAAGATGAAACGATTCAATCAAAAGGTCATTTCTTTTTGTTGCCGGACCCTGAATCACTGATTAGAATTTTTCATTCGTTAGGAGTACCTCTTGATGAGTAGTGTCGTGGGTAATGTCGTGAAAGTCGGAATGGCGGATTTAAAGCTAGCAAAGCCACCACAAACCATTCGAACGTCTGGGTTAGGATCTTGTGTTGGTATCATTATGTATGATGATCGTTTAAGAATATCAGGAATGGCTCATATTATGCTTCCCGATTCGACGTTTGCGCGTTCGGGACAGTTGAATAGAGCAAAATATGCAGACACTGCTATTACAGATTTACTTGAAAATTTATTAGAACAAGGTGCATCTAAATACCGCATGAAAGCAAAAATAGCTGGTGGTGCGCAGATGTTCAAGTTTTCTTCTAGTAATGAAGCTACTAGAATCGGACCGAGAAATGTAGAGGCAGTAAAAAGAATTTTAGCGGATGCTAACGTTCCTATCATGTTTGAAGATGTTGGAGGAAATAGTGGCAGAACCATTGAATTCGATCCTGAATCATCTGTGTTAGAAATTCGAACCGTAAATAAAGGTGTGATTCAAGCATAATGAGCAGACAAAGAATTTTGTTTATTCTAGTTTCCAGTCTTCTTGGTTTCTTGGTAGTTTTTGCTTCTTCTCTCACAAGTAATTCTGTCATTACCTCGCTTTTTCGCGGTGGTGTTGCGTTTGCGATATTTCTGTTTATCGGATTAATTTTTCATATTATCTGGGGTTTTATTACCGTGGATCTGGTAGAGAAAGAGCAGTTTCCTAAGAGTACTAAAGGTACAGAAAAGGAACAAGAAACTAAAGGATAAGAAGTTAATGAGAAAAGATAAAGGTTAGAAAATGTATGTGACATATTTTATGAGCAAATAGGAGGTTTCCTATGTCTAAGGTAAAAGAATCAGTGACGTTAACAAAAGTATGGGATCGATGGGTAAAAGACAGGGATCCACTAGCTGGGGATCGGTTGATAGAAGTTTATTTGCCATTAGTGGATTATCATGTCCAGCGGATAAGTGTAAACCTTCCCCGGAGCATACAACTAGATGATTTAAGAAGTCATGGATTAGTTGGTCTTTACGACGCTCTAGAAAAGTTTGATCATACAAGAGAACTAAAATTCGACACATATGCTTCCTTTCGTATTAGGGGCTCTATTATAGATGGATTAAGAAAAGAGGATTGGCTTCCAAGGTCTATCCGTGATAAGTCAAAAAAGGTGGAACAAACAATTGAGCAATTAGAACAACAGCATGGTCGATATGTAACTTCTGAGGAAGTGGCATCTGAACTTGGATGGAGTGCAAATGATGTAACTAATACTATGAATGAAAGCTTTTTCTCCCATCTTCTATCCATTGATGAACCTACCTCTGATACTGAGAGGGATGATACCTATTCTTCTTCGATAGTGGACCAGCAAACTCCCACCCCTGAAGAAAGTCTGGGGACAAAAGCTAGAAATCAAGAATTAGCAAAATATATAAAAACATTAAATGAGAACGAACAACTTGTTATTTCTTTGTTTTATTTCGAAGAATTCACTTTAACCGAAATAGGAGAAGTACTAAATCTATCCACTTCCCGTATATCACAGATCCATTCGAAAACGTTATTTAAACTTCAGCAAAAATTGAAAAAAGATAACTTATAGTTTGTTATCCAACCTAATTACTTTTGAATATTCCAATTTTCATATATTGGGGGAGAACCTATAATGGATAGCCTAAATGAGGTACTATTGATAGAAGTTGACAATGATGCACTCGAGGTTACTCTTAAGCAAAATCTTTCTTTGCCAGAAGAGTTGAAATTAGAAGATCTAACATTGTTCCTCGAGGAACATGGAATTGTATATGGAATTAGTAAAGAAACTTTAGAAAAAATAGTCTCGAAAGAAATTAGTTTACCCGTTACTGTTGCTCAAGGAGAAAAGCCAAAACACGGGATAGATGCTTGTTTATGGACCGTCTTAGAAGGTTTTAAAGGAGATTCAACAGAAGTAACACCAGGGGATGAGGATAAAAATTTAAAGCAAGTGATAAACATTCCTTCTGTTACAGCAGGTACAATTGTAGGAAAGAAAATTAACCCCACTCCTGAAGAAAAAGGTGTTTCTGTTTACGGAGAGGAAATAAAAGCAAGACCTGGAAAGGATCTAAAGTTACGAACTGGAAAAAATACGCGGATAAGTGACGACGGCATGGAAATTATTTCGATGATAGATGGTCAAGTATCCGTTGAACCGAAAGTCGTACATGTTTATCCGATCTTTGAAGTGAATGGGAATTTGGATTTAAACTTTGGGAATATTGACTTTGTTGGAAACGTAAACATTCGCGGGAACGTGCCTTCCGGCTTTGAAATTAAAGCAAAAGGAGACATTCGTGTGCATGGTTCTGTTGAATCGGCCGAATTAGTTTCGGGTGGTTCTATTTACATACATCAAGGAGTGGTTGCACAAGGGAAAGGTCTCATAGATGCACAAGGAGAAATCAAGACCTCTTTTTTAAATCAGGCCAACATTCGAGCTAAAGGTGATATCCACGTATCAAAGTCTATACTACATAGCAAGGTCGAAACGCAAGGACGGTTGTTTTGTAATCAAGGAAAAGGAAACATAGTTGGTGGAAGCATTTCAGCAGGTGTGGAAATAGTGGTTAATGAACTTGGCAACCATATGAGTACCCCTACAGAGTTATACATCGGCTTAAGTGAATCGATTGTTACCGCGGAGAAAAAATATAAAATTCAACTCAAGGAAGCTCGAGACGATGTTCAAAAGTTAGGTGTCTTATTAAAAAGGATCGTTACGAAAGAAGCAGAAGGTTCTCTAAATGCTCAAGAAAAAATAATGAAACTCAGGATTAGAAATTCACTTTTTGAGTCTAATAAACTTATGCAGGAAGCCAGTGAGCAATTAGGGGAGTTGGAAGAATTATTTGCTAGTCAGGATGATGTGAAAGTGAAAATTCAACGGACTATCTATCCAAATACAGTTCTAAACTTTGGTAAATATAAACGGAAAATTATATCAAAGCACGACCATGTATTATTTCGTATTGAGAAAAGTGAAATTAAGTTTGAGACCTTATAACAACAAAAAGTGTTACAATCAATAGGAAACGATGTGTTTAATATCTTATATTAGTGATGATGGAGATGTAATAAAGGCAAAGGGGACAATAATGCTATATTTAGTAATCATAAGTTTGGCGCTGCATTTTGTAAGTTTTTATATTATGATCCTTCTCTATCAGCGAATGGAGCGTACAAAACCTTTAGATAAAGAAAAAACAATGAAAGAATTAGAAGATCTTCTTCTATCTTATACTACAGAAATGAAAGACAATAATGAAAGATTAGCTCGAAGGGTTAGTAAACTTTCTGCTAATTCATCTCCTAAAGTGAATGAACATAGAAAGATAGAAAATATACCAGAACCAATAACTGATCCTGATCAGAGTTTAGTAAATACTTTTCCTGATTCCGCTGATCATGAAGAAGATTATAAAGAGTATGAGCCTCCACTTCCGGATGAAACATCAGAAGAAATAGCTCTGGATTCTTCTACAACATCTAGAGTATTGTCGCTTTACAAACGGGGGAATTCTGTAACTGATATTGCAAAGGAATTACGCATTGGTGCTGGAGAGGTTGAATTACTCCTAAAATTTTATAAATAAATTCCTTCCATCTCTTGTCATAGCATGATGTATATGATATATTATCTCTTGGTGTTACTACACACGCTTGCGGATCTAATCGAGGGTGCTTTATTCAATTAAAGTCTTAATTAGAGAAGATGCGAGCGGAGGATTTAAAAAACCAGAGGAGGTGAGTGAAATGGCAGTGATTTCCATGAAACAATTATTAGAAGCAGGGGTTCATTTCGGACACCAAACACGTCGTTGGAACCCAAAGATGGATCGCTACATTTTCACAGAAAGAAACGGTATTTACATTATTGATCTTCAAAAAACAGTTAAGAAGGTTGACGAGGCATTTAATTTTGTTCGTAACTTAGCTGAGCAAGGTGGAACAATGCTTTTTGTAGGTACAAAGAAACAAGCTCAAGATTCTGTTAAGGAAGAAGCTGAGCGTTGTGGTATGTACTTCATTAACCAACGTTGGTTAGGTGGTACTTTAACTAACTTTGACACTATCCGTAAGCGTATTGCTCGTCTTGTTGAGATCGAAACTATGCAGGAAGATGGAACGTTTGATGTCCTTCCTAAAAAAGAAGTTGTCCTTCTTGTTAAGGAAATGGACCGTCTTGAGAAATTCCTAGGTGGAATTAAAGAGATGAAGCGTCTACCGGATGCATTATTTATTATCGATCCTCGTAAAGAGCGAATCGCTGTTGCTGAAGCTCATAAATTGCATATCCCAATCGTTGGGATTGTTGACACTAACTGTGATCCTGACGAGATTGATTATGTCATTCCAGGTAACGATGATGCAATTCGTGCTGTTCGTTTACTTACTGCGAAAATGGCTGATGCAATCATTGAAGCTAATCAGGGTGAAGAAACATCTGCTTAAAATGTTCGTCCAAAAGGGTGATAGAGGGCTAGACCCTTTATCATCCTTTTTTTAAAATTACTATTGCAGGTTATGTTGATGCTGTAAAGTGGTAATAATGTAAAAAAGCGCCGGGGGAATCCCAAATAGTTTTCGAAATTTAAAAACAAGCGCTATACTTAAAATGTAAATAAAACAGAAGATATAAATTAAGGAGGAATTTGAATGGCTATTTCAGCTAAAATGGTAAAAGAACTTCGTGAAAAAACAGGTGCAGGTATGATGGACTGCAAAAAAGCCCTTACAGCAACTGACGGGGATGTGGATAGCGCAATTGATTTTCTTCGTGAAAAAGGAATTGCCAAAGCAGAAAAGAAATCTGACCGTATTGCTGCCGAAGGTCTTGCTCATATCGTTACAGAAAACAATCGTGCTGTTATCGTAGAAGTCAATTCTGAAACTGACTTTGTTTCAAAAAATGAAAACTTCATTAATATGGTGGATAAGATCGCACGTCATATTTTAACTAATAATCCAACTACAGTAGATGAAGCCTTAGGACAATCTTTCGATGGTTCAGAAGATACTCTAAAAGGATTTATTAATAGCCAAATCGCAAAAATCGGTGAAAAAATTTCGTTGCGTCGTTTCGCACTTGTTGAAGGTGGAGAAAATGAAGCATTTGGTGCTTATATTCATATGGGCGGACGAATCGGTGTATTAACTGTGCTTACAGGAACTGCAGATGAGCAAGTTGCAAAAGACGTTGCGATGCATGCTGCTGCTTTAAATCCTAAGTATGTTCGTCGTGAAGAAGTCTCTGAAGATGAAGTAAATCGTGAGCGTGAAGTATTGAAGCAACAAGCTATGAACGAGGGTAAACCTGAGAAAATCGTTGATAAAATGGTTGAAGGTCGACTTGGTAAATTCTTCGAAGAAACTTGTTTGAATGAGCAAGCATTCGTAAAAGACAGTGATCAAAAAGTAGGCAAGTATGTATCTTCAAAAGGAGCGGAAATCAAAACTTTCTTCCGTTATGAAGTTGGAGAAGGCATGGAGAAAAGGGAAGAAAACTTCGCTGAAGAAGTTATGTCTCAAGTTAAAAAATAATATTTGCTGGATCATAGAGGGGCACTCCGTGTCCCTTTTTCCTAAGAGTATTAGTTAAAATACATAATATAAAATGGAGGGTACTATGGAGGAGCGAAAGTATAGCCGAATTGTGTTAAAATTGAGTGGTGAAGCGTTATCAGGAGATCAAGGATTCGGTATTGATCCAACAATGATCCAATCCATCGCTGATCAGGTGAAAGATATTGTCGCTCTGAAAGTTGAAGTTGCAATTATTGTTGGAGGAGGCAATATTTGGCGGGGAATGGCCGGAGCCGCTAAAGGTATGGACCGGGCAACCGCAGATTATATGGGAATGCTTGCTACAGTAATGAACTCATTAGCACTCCAAGACAGCTTGGAGAATATAGGGGTTCAAACAAGAGTTCAATCCTCCATTGAAATGAGACAAGTAGCCGAACCATACATAAGACGCCGAGCAATACGCCACCTTGAGAAAAAACGAGTGGTCATTTTTGCTGCCGGTACGGGTAATCCTTATTTTTCAACAGACACAACAGCCGCATTACGAGCAGCTGAAATTGAAGCGGATGTCATTTTAATGGCCAAGAACAATGTGGATGGTGTATATAGCGCTGATCCTAGCATTGATTCAACTGCGGTTAAATATGATACGTTAACTTATTTAGATATTTTAAAGGACGGTTTGGCTGTTATGGATTCCACGGCTTCGTCTCTATGTATGGATAACAATATCCCGTTAATTGTTTTCTCTATCGCGGAAAAAGGCAATATAAAACGAGCTGTGTTAGGTGAAGAAATTGGAACAATAATAAGGGGGAAGTAAAATAATGTCAAACGAAGTATTAAAACAAGCAAAAGAGCGAATGGAAAAGTCAGTTGAGGCGTATGAAAGAGAATTAGGCACGTTACGGGCAGGCAGAGCCAATCCATCTATATTAGACAAGGTTCAAGTAGAGTATTACGGTATGATGACGCCGTTAAATCAACTTGCTTCCATAACTGTTCCTGAGGGAAGAATGCTTTTAATTCAGCCGTTCGATAAATCTTCTATTTCTGATATCGAAAAAGCTATTCAAAAAGCTGACCTTGGATTAACGCCGTCCAGTGACGGTAATATCATTCGAATTACGATTCCTGCACTAACAGAAGAACGTCGTAATGATCTCGTTAAAATAGTAGGTCGTTACGCAGAGGAAGCTAAAGTTGCTGTTCGTAATGTACGCCGGGATGCGAATGACGAACTAAAGAAGAAAGAAAAAGATGGTGAATTAACAGAAGATGAACTTCGTCGTGGGCAAGATGGAGTTCAAAAACTTACAGATTCCACAATTAGTAATATCGATAGTATTTCTAAAGTCAAGGAAGAAAGTATTCGTGAGGTCTAGTCTTTCTTAATTGTATATAATTAAAAATGTGAGAAAGGGCCCTCTCGAGATAGAGGGTCTTTTCAATTTAATTGAGTATGTTCAATAGATCTTGAAATACTAAATGAATATGGTGTTGACCATTTACAAATTTTCATCTTATACGATAAGCTTGTTCATGGTAGAATATAAAAAGGGACCAATATATTCCACATTAACATTTCAGGTCGATAACATATGTGCAAAGATGGTAAAGTGTATGATACATATAAAAAATGTCATTATTTGAATTTCAAACCGCCTGGGGGAAAAAAGCATGTTTGATAAATTAACAGGCCGTAATAAAAACGGACAACCAAATGAAGATCCTACTCTTTTAATCTCACAAGAAAACATCCCGAATCACGTTGCAATTATCATGGATGGAAATGGGCGCTGGGCCAAAAAAAGAGGTCTTCCTCGTATAGCAGGACATCGTGAAGGAATGAGTGTTATAAAAAAGATTGTCCGTTACTCTAATAATCTAGGTATTAAAGTTTTAACACTTTATGCATTTTCAACTGAAAACTGGAAGAGACCTAAAACAGAAGTTGATTTTCTAATGCGACTCCCAGAACGCTATTTAAGTGTTGAATTACCAAAACTGATCAAAGAAAATGTTGTCATCAGAATTACTGGTGATCGCGAGAAATTACCTGATTATACGAAAAAAGCAGTAGATAATGCTATTGAGAAAACAAAGAATAATAATGGACTTATCTTGAATTTTGCACTTAATTATGGCAGCAGGTCAGAAATCCTTGATGGAATGAAATCAATTTACAGAGATATAGAGAATGGGATTATACACATAGATGACGTATCTGAAACGATGCTTTCCAACCATCTGATGACTTCGGATCTTATTGAACCAGATTTACTTATTAGAACCAGTGGAGAAATTAGACTTAGCAACTTTATGCTCTGGCAATTAGCCTATTCCGAGTTTTGGTTTACGAAAGTACTCTGGCCGGATTTTGCAGAGGAGCATTTTGATGAAGCGATCCGGGAGTATCAAAAGAGACAGCGAAGATATGGCGGTGTTTAGAGAGGAGCAGGAAATTTGAAACAACGAATTATAACCGGGGTTGTTGGGGGTAGTGCCTTCCTTGGCCTTATTATTTTAGGGGATCTTCCTTTTACATTGTTAATGATTGCCTTGGCAGCTATTGCAATGTGGGAATTAATTAAAATGAAAAGAATCCAACCGTTTTCTGTTAAAGGAGTTGTTGCATTTATTTTTATGTTTCTCCTATTAGTTCCGGAAAACTTAGTGTCCATGCAATGGATTCACCTTCAAAGATTAGAGTTATTTTTACTGTTAATTATCGTTCTTTTAGCATTGACAGTTGTAACGAAAAATTCTTTTTCCTTTGATGAAGCCGGCTTTGTCATTCTTGCCTCGGTGTATGTAGGTTTTGGTTTTCATTACTTTATGTATGCCAGATTTTTAGAAAACGGACTAGAAGTGATATTTTTTATTTTAACCATCGTTTGGTCAACTGACTCAGGGGCTTATTTTGCTGGAAGAAGTTTTGGGAAACATAAACTTTGGCCGGAAATTAGTCCGAAAAAAACGATAGAAGGCGCTGTTGGCGGTACTGTTCTAGCGGTTTTAATCGGCTCAATTTTTATAATTTTCATTCCGGTTTTCTCATCATGGATTGTAACGATGATGTTTATGCTTATTGTTTCTATTACTGGGCAATTAGGGGATTTAGTCGAATCGGCTTTTAAACGACACTATGCAGTAAAGGACTCTGGTCAAGTGTTACCGGGTCACGGAGGTATCTTAGATAGATTTGACAGTTTGATATTTGTAATGCCAATTATTTATTTGCTTGGATTCATTTAATCTGGTCATGAAAAGAGAGGCGTTAATCATTGAAAAAAATTAATTTAATTGGTTCAACTGGATCTATAGGGATTCAAACACTGGATGTTGTTCGTTCTCATCCTGATAAGTTTTCTATTTTAGGTCTCAGTTTTGGTGTGAATATAAAGGTTGGAATGGCACAAATTGAAGAATTCCAACCTGAAATTATAAGTGTAGGATCTCTGGAAGTTTGTGAAAAAGTAAAACAACAGATTACTTATCCTGCCTGCATTCTCTATGGAGACCACGGATTAATAGAAGTTGCTACATATGGGGAATCGGAAGTACTTGTCAATGCCGTCATGGGAAGAATAGGTTTGGAACCTACTTTAAAAGCGATTGAGGCTGGAAAAGATATAGCAATTGCAAATAAGGAAACGTTAGTGACAGCCGGACATATTGTCACAGCGATGATTGAAAAACACGGTGTACAACTTATACCAATCGATAGTGAACATTCAGCTATTTACCAATGTTTACACGGTAACATTGATAAAGAGGTCTCTAAACTAATTTTAACTGCATCTGGTGGGAGTTTTCGCAATTTAACACGGAGTGAACTAGAAGGAGTAACGGTTAACGATGCATTAAAACATCCTAATTGGCAAATGGGAGCTAAAATCACTATTGACTCTGCTACGATGATGAACAAAGGCTTGGAAGTTATTGAAGCGAAATGGTTGTTTAACATGAGTTATGATAAAATTGATGTTATCTTACATAAAGAAAGCATTATTCATTCTATGGTTGAATATATTGACGGTAGTGTACTTGCCCACCTCGGAACACCAGATATGAGAGTTCCTATTCAGTTTGCATTATCTTTACCTGAGAGGCTTGATTTAAAGGGTGGAGAAAGGTTAAACTTATGGGAAGTTGGTGCACTCCACTTTGAAAAAATGGACAAAGAGAGATTTAGATGTCTGGAAATTGCGTATCAGGCTGGTAAACAAGGTGGTTCGGCTCCGACTGTATTAAATGCGGCAAATGAAATCGCAGTCTCTTTATTTCTACAAGGAAAAATATCATTTTTAGATATAGAATATTTTGTAGAAAAAGCATTGGATGGTCACACCCCATCCAACGATCCTTCACTGGAAGAAATCATTTCTTTAGATGATGAGATTAGAAACAAGGTGTTATCTTATATCAGTTAAAGGGTGTGTGTGAATGAATACTTTAATAGCAGTAATTGTGATCTTTGGACTACTTGTGTTTATACATGAGTGGGGGCATCTTATTTTTGCTAAAAGGGCCGGTATTTTATGTCGTGAATTCGCCATAGGATTCGGACCGAAAATATTTTCTTTTAAACGAAATGAAACGGTATATACGATTAGGCTCCTTCCATTAGGTGGCTTTGTGCGAATGGCTGGAGAAGATCCTGAGATGGTTCAAATCAAGCCTGGCTATGAAATTGGTCTATTTTTTAATGATTCTGGTAAAGTAAATTGTATGATTATTAATAATAAGTCTAAACATCCCGGGTGCAAGGTGATGCAAGTAGAAAAAATAGATATGGAACATGATTTATTTGTACAAGGGTATGTAGATGATTCAGAGGAACTAATAACTTATCAGATAGATGAAAAAGCTGAGTTTGTTCATGATGAACTAGCTACACAAATAGCGCCTTATGATCGTCAGTTTTCATCTAAAACAGTTGGCCAGCGTGCAGTAGCTATTTTCGCTGGACCTATGATGAATTTCGTACTAGCTGTTGTAATATTAATGGCTTATGCACTTATTGCTGGTATGCCAGTCGATGAAGCGTTAGTTGGAGATTTAACGGATGATGGTGTTGCCTTGGAAGCGGGTCTTGAAAGTGGAGATAGAGTTCTTTCTATCGATGGTGAAAATGTCACCACCTGGGAAGATATGACCAGCATTATCCAAGATCAGCCAAATGAAAACCTTCAGTTTGAAATTGAACGTGGGTCAGATCAATTTGAGGTTAACATAGTCCCTCAAGAAAGAATTGGCGCTGAGGATGAAGTAGAAGGGGTCGTAGGTATCTATCCGCCAACTGAAAAGAGTATAGGCGGTGCAATTGCTTTCGGTTTCACACAAACGTATGAGTATACAATGCTCATAGTTGAAGCATTAGGTATGCTTGTCACCGGACAATTTAGTTTAGATCATTTATCAGGCCCTGTAGGGATTTATAATTACACGGGTGAAGTTGCAGCAATGGGAATTCTAGTTTTATTCCAATGGGCAGCAATTTTAAGTGTTAATTTAGGGATAATTAATTTGTTACCATTGCCTGCACTTGATGGTGGTCGACTGATATTTATTGGGTTAGAAGCAATTCGAGGAAAACCAATTGATCCACAAAAAGAAGGAATCGTTCACTTTGTTGGCTTTGCTCTGCTAATGTTATTAATGCTTGCAGTGACGTGGAACGACATAAATAAATTTTTCTTGTAGACGTTTAGACAACTAGGAAGCGATGACCTTTCCAGCTTACTCCTTAAGCGGATTTGAGTACCTTGCTTTTTAAATTAAACTAATAATCTTAAAGAAAAAAGCTTTAACTTAGAAGCGACACCTCTAATTTCAACTTAGGGTGTTGCTTCGTTTCACTGTTGTACCAAAGTGATCTATAGAGGAAAATCAAATCATTGGCAAATTTTTTGAACACATTTTTTAGATGATTAATATTAATGTAAAGGTTGGGGTGGCTTATAATGAGACAAAGTACATATTTAGCACCTACGTTACGAGATATACCGGCAGATGCTGATGTAAAGAGTCATCAATTAATGCTTCGTGCCGGGTTGATTCGTCAGAGTGCTTCTGGAGTTTATTCGTTTCTACCCTTAGGTATGAAAGTGTTGCAAAAGGTGGAAACAATTGTCCGTGAAGAAATGAATCGTGCTGGGGCACAGGAGTTATTGATGCCGGCTATTCAACCTGCGGAACTCTGGCAAGAGTCAGGGCGTTGGGAAGCTTATGGACCTGAGTTAATGAGATTTAAAGACAGACATAACCGTGAGTTTGCCTTAGGACCAACACATGAGGAAGTAATTACGAGCCTAGTAAAAGATGCTGTTGGTTCCTATAAAAAACTTCCAATGACGTTATATCAGATTCAAACGAAATTCCGTGACGAGAGAAGACCTAGATTTGGGATTCTTCGTGGCCGGGAGTTTTTAATGAAAGATGCCTATTCGTTTGATACGAGTTTTGAAGGATTAGATGAAAGTTATAATAAAATGTATGAGGCTTACAAGAATGTGTTTACGCGTTGTGAATTAAATTTCAGAGCAGTTGTTGCTGATTCTGGTGCAATGGGAGGAAAGGACACTCATGAATTCATGGTTCTTTCTAACATTGGTGAAGATACGATTGCCTACTCTGATTCTTCAGATTTTGCAGCGAATATTGAAATAGCGCCTGTGAATGTAGCCTACGAAAAATCCAGTGAAGCCCTCAATGATATAGAAATAATTTCAACACCAGGTAAAAAATCTATAACCGATGTTGCTGCATTTTTGGAAGCGGACAAGCAACGCTGCTTGAAATCGTTACTATTTATCGTTGATAAAGAACCTGTACTTGTGCTGGTTCGTGGAGATCATGAGGTAAATGACGTGAAAATCAAACATTTCTTTGAAGCAACGCAAGTCGAACTTGCCTCTGATCAGGAAACAAGCTCATGGCTTGAAACAGAGGCTGGGTTCATTGGTCCGGTTGGAATAGATAATAAAGTGAAAATTATTGCAGACCATGCTGTGAAGTACATGGTTAACGCTATCTCAGGAGCTAATCAAAAAGATACCCATCTTAAGAATGTCAACCCTGATAAAGACTTTGAAGTGTCTTCTTACGGAGATTTCCGAAATATCCAAAAAGGAGATCCTTCACCAGATGGGCAAGGAACAATCCTTTTCAAAGAAGGTATCGAAGTGGGTCATGTATTTAAGCTCGGGACACGCTATAGTGAAGCACTAGGTGCAACATTTTTAAATGACCAAGGAAAAGCTAAACCGATTGTGATGGGAAGTTACGGAATTGGAGTTTCCAGAACAGTTGCAGCAATTGTAGAAGAAAATCACGATGATGATGGTATTATTTGGCCAAACAGTGTAGCTCCTTTTCAAGTCCATCTTATCCCGGTAAATATAAAGCAAGAAGAGCAAAGGGTTCTAGCGGAGTCTTTATATGAGAAGCTTGAACAGCAACATTTTGAGGTTTTATTGGATGACCGTACAGAGCGTCCAGGTGTTAAATTCAAAGATGCAGACCTTTATGGTTTACCAGTGAGAATTACTGTAGGTAAAAAAGCAACAGATGGCATTGTAGAGGTTAAAATAAGGAAGACTGGTGAAATGCTAGAACTTCATGAGGATGATCTCCTGGAATTCTTAGCTAAAACTGTTAGATAATTTTTATAATGAGGGTGCGTTCATAAAGTCGATAACTGACTCTATGATGCACCCTCATAGTAATGAAACACCTGGTTTTACAAGATAAAGGTAAGAAAGTATAATAATTCTTTAATAGGCTGCGCGTAATCAACGAAGTTTGTATTGTTGTTTTCTTCGAAGCAAAACTAGATGTTTTAATTTTTCAAAGACTGCCATGCAGTTTTTCTTAGAAGATTAATAAAAGACGGCTATGCCGTTTTTCTTAATGGAGGGGAAGAAAGTGAGTAATGAAATTGAAATTAGGCAGGAGCGATTTAACCTCTTAATGGAGCAAGTTGTGATGCCTGATGAAATCATTTCAAATCAGTTACAGGGCTCATATATACAAAAACTTGAAGTGTATCAAAAAGAGCGCAGATGGAAATTTTCGTTTATGATACCTAAAGTTCTGCCTTATACTGCTTTTGAACTGTTTAAAAGTCGTATTACTCAAGGTCTTCAACATATTGCAGATGTAAGTATTATGATAGATTATGAGGAAAACAGTGATATTACGAAACATATAAATGAATATTGGCCTTACTTCGTAGAACAAGTGAGGCATACTACTAACGGTCTTATTCAGCGGTTGCAAGAACAAGTGCCAGTGATAGACGGTAGGAAAGTTATCATTGCAGTGCTTAATGAAACGGAAGCAGAGATGCTCCATCGAAGAGTGTTGGGTCCTTTGAAAGAAGTATTCCAAGATTCAGGATTTGGAAATGTTCAATTAGAGACTACGGTGAAGGAATCACAAGAAGCAATGGACCGGTTCGCAGAGCAAAAAATGGAAGAAGATCAAAATAAGATCGTGGAAGCAATGCTTGAAAAACAGAAATACGATGAAAAAGCAAAAGAGCTCCAACATAATAGAAAAGTTACGATGGGCGTTCAAATTAAAGACGATCCTCAGCCTATTGAAAACATTATCGAGGAAGAGAGACGAATTACTATTCAAGGCTTGGTTTTTGATGTAGAAACGAAGGAGTTAAAAAGTGGACGGACGTTATTAACCTTTAAAATAACAGACTATACAGATTCATTAACTATAAAAATGTTTTCGAATGATAAAGAAGATGTCCCAGTCTTTCAATCTATTACGAAAGGAATGTGGATAAAGGTAAGAGGGAGTGTGCAATTTGACACATTTATTCGAGACTTAGTAATGATGGCGAAAGATTTTGAACAGATCCGTAAAGCGGAACGACAAGATAGCGCTCCTAAAGATGAGAAGAGAGTAGAACTGCACCTTCATTCGCCGATGAGTCAAATGGATGCTGTAACGCCAGTTAGCTCTTATATAGAACAAGCCAAAAAATGGGGGCATCCAGCAATTGGGTTGACCGATCATGCCGTGCTGCAATCTTTTCCGGAAGCTTTTGGTGCAGGGAAAAAACATGATATAAAAATTCTTTATGGGGTAGAGATTAATTTAGTAAATGATGGTGTTCCAATTGCATATAACCCTTCTGACCGTGTGCTTCAAGATGAAACGTATGTCGTTTTTGATGTGGAGACAACGGGCTTGTCTGCTATTTATAATACTATTATTGAGTTAGCAGCAGTGAAAATAAAAGATGGTGAAGTGGTTGACAAGTTTGAATCATTTGCAAATCCACACGAGAAACTAAGTCCATTGATTATTGATTTAACGGGAATTACAGATGATATGGTAGAAACTGCACCAGAAATTGAAGATGTACTAAAAAAGTTTCATGAATGGATCGGAAACGATACCCTCGTTGCCCATAACGCAAGCTTTGATATGGCATTTTTGAATGCAGGTTATCAAAAGATCGGCTTTGAAAAAGTAACTAATCCTGTTATTGACACATTGGAATTAGGCCGGTTTCTATATCCTACGTTTAAAAACCACCGGCTGAATACGTTGTGTAAGAAATTTAATATCGAATTAGTGGCACATCACAGAGCGATTTACGATGCTGAAGCCACTGGCCATCTCCTTTGGAAAATGGTTAAAGATGCCACAGAAAAAGAAATTTTAGTTCATCACCAATTGAATGATCAGACATCTAAAGACGATTATAAGAAACAACGTCCAAATCATTGTACGGTATATGCTCAAACGAAAGCAGGGTTAAAAAATCTTTATAAACTTGTGTCATTATCACATTTGAACTATTTTTTCCGCGTGCCTAGAGTTCCGCGCTCTGAATTGATCAAGCATCGTGAAGGATTACTAATAGGATCTGCTTGTGATAAGGGGGAAGTTTTTGATGCTCTTATGCAAAAGTCTCCAGAAGAAGTAGAAGAGGTAGCCGCTTTCTATGATTATCTTGAGGTACAGCCGCCAAGTAATTACATTCATTTAGTAGAGCGAGAAATTGTAAGAGATGAATTAGCATTAAAAGATATGATCAAAAATATTATTTTAATTGGTGATAAATTAGGAAAAAGAGTCGTGGCTACGGGTAATGCTCATTATTTACAGCCTGAAGATCATATCTACCGGAAAATCCTGATTGCTTCACAAGGTGGAGCCAATCCGTTGAATAAACAGACACTTCCTCAAGTTCATTTCAGGTCTACAAATGAAATGCTTGACTGCTTTAGTTTTTTACCGGCAGATAAAGCAAAAGAAATTGTTGTAACGAATACTCAGAATTTCGCGGATGATATTGATGACATAAAACCAATCCCAGATGAATTGTTTACACCTCATATTGAAGGTGCAGATGAGGAAATCAGAGAAATGTGTTATGCAAGAGCAAAAAGCATTTATGGCGATGATTTGCCGCAACTCCTTATTGACAGATTAGAAAAAGAATTGACAAGTATCATCAGTAACGGGTTTTCCGTGATCTATTTGATCTCCCAAAAACTGGTGAAAAAATCGCTAGAGGATGGCTATTTGGTTGGGTCTAGAGGATCTGTTGGTTCCAGTTTTGTTGCAACAATGACAGAAATTACAGAAGTGAATCCATTACCTCCTCATTACGTGTGTCCAAACTGTTATCATTCTATCTTTTTTAATGACGGTACAGTGGGATCAGGTTTTGATTTGCCGGATCGATCCTGTGAGAAATGTGATGCAGAGTACAATAAAGATGGTCATGATATTCCGTTTGAAACGTTTTTAGGTTTCAAAGGGGATAAAGTTCCCGATATAGACTTGAACTTCTCAGGTGATTATCAGTCAAAGGCTCATAATTATACAAAAGAATTATTCGGGGAAGATTATGTTTATAAAGCAGGTACAATTGGAACTGTCGCAGATAAAACAGCATATGGGTACGTCAAAGGCTATGAGGGTGACGAAAATATTCAGCTTAGAGGCGCAGAAATAGACCGGCTTGTAGCTGGATGTACAGGTGTTAAACGGACAACAGGCCAGCACCCGGGTGGTATTATTGTTGTACCTGATCATCTCGATATATATGATTTTTCACCGATACAATACCCTGCTGATGATAACCAATCTGATTGGAAAACCACTCATTATGATTTTCATTCTATTCATGATAATTTGTTGAAGCTGGATATTCTCGGTCACGATGATCCTACAGTTATCAGAATGCTTCAAGACCTAAGTGGTATTGATCCAAATGATATACCTGTGGATGATGCAGAAGTATATAAAATATTTGCAGGACCACAACCTTTAGGAGTTACGGCAGAACAGATTATGTGTAAGACGGGGACGTATGGCATACCGGAGTTTGGGACACGTTTTGTTCGGCAAATGTTAGAAGAAACAAAACCTAATTCTTTCAGTGAGCTTGTTCAAATTTCAGGGCTATCGCATGGTTCAGACGTATGGTTAAATAATGCAGCTGATCTTATCGCGCAGGGTACGTGTGTATTAAAAGATGTTATTGGTTGCCGTGATGACATTATGGTTTACCTCATATATAAAGGTGTAGAACATTCTTTGGCTTTTAAAATTATGGAATTTGTCCGTAAAGGAAAAGGACTGCAGGAAGAATGGATTGAGGAAATGAAAAAGCATGGTGTACCAGATTGGTACATTGGTTCATGTCTGAAAATAAAGTATATGTTCCCTAAGGCACATGCCACGGCATATGTATTAATGGCAGTACGAATAGCTTATTTCAAGGTACATCTTCCAATATTATTTTATGCAGCATATTTTACGGTTAGAGCGGATGATTTTGAATTGGATACAATGGTACGAGGGTCTGCAACGATTCGTAAAAGAATTGAAGAGATTTATCGTAAAGGATTCGATGCTTCTCCAAAAGAAAAAAGTGTTGTAACAGTACTTGAGCTTTCCTTGGAAATGTGTGAAAGGGGATTCTCTTTCCAAAAAGCTGACCTTTACCGCTCTAAGGCAACAGAATTTATTGTCGATGGAGATACTCTCATCCCACCTTTTAATGCGATAACTGGTGTTGGAACAAATGCGGCTATAAATATTGAAACAGTTAGGGAAGATGGAGAATTTATTTCTAAGCAAGACTTACGGGAGCGAAGTAAGATTACAAAAACTGTTCTCGAAAGTTTAGACGATCATGGTTGTTTAGACGGGATGTCAGATTCAAATCAACTTTCTTTATTTTAAGTGATATAATTTTTTGAGAAATAGATTATTTTCTAAAAAGTTTTTGCTTTCAAAAGGGGGGGACAACTCATGTAGTACAAGAGAATTTGCATGCGTCCCTAGAATATGGTATATTAATGAAGGACTCAGATTATATCGGCTA
Source organism: Salipaludibacillus neizhouensis (assembly GCF_002886185.1). GTDB lineage: Bacteria > Bacillota > Bacilli > Bacillales > Salisediminibacteriaceae > Salipaludibacillus > Salipaludibacillus neizhouensis. The sequence goes on along the minus strand of NZ_KZ614146.1, from coordinate 2,136,784 downwards.
CGAAAGAGTGGGGAAACCCACTCTTTCTTTTGTACCTATTTAGGAAATTATAGTTTCATGAGTTGTACATAATACGTTTAATATGGAAGTGTTTCGTTCTGCTTCTACGTCGGTGTTTATGGGGCTTACGCTATTGTACTTATATTCATTTCCATTTGAAGGAATAATAATTAAGGAAGCCTAAAGCTATCCTTTTTATCGATAAGGTAGCGTAGCTGGGCATCATAGATTCAAGGTATCAATACGAGTTACCTTACGAAAAAAGGAGGTTTACCCTATGGCTGAAAATATTCAAACAAAGGTGGGAGATCTTGTGACTCCAATTCTTGAAGAACTGTCCCTAGAGTTAGTGGACGTGGAATTCCAAAAAGAAGGAAAAAATTGGTTTCTTCGTGTATTTATAGATAGTGATAAAGGAGTGGATTTGGAAGATTGTTCAGCGGTAAGCGAAAAATTAAGTGAAGCTCTCGACGAAAAGGACCCTATAGAACAGGCTTATTACATGGAAGTATCATCACCTGGAGCTGAGAGACCATTAAAAGGTGAAAAAGATATCAAACGAGCCGTAGGAAAAAATGTACATGTTTCAACTTATGCGCCTATTGATGGAGCCAAAAGCTTCGAAGGACTATTAACACAGTTCGATGGAGAAAATCTTACTATTGAAATGAAGGTAAAAACGCGTCGTATTACGGTGACTGTACCTTATGAAAAGGTGGCAAAAGCCAGATTAGCGATAGCTTTTTAATATGGCTTTGTAACAATGAAGAGTTGAGGATGAAGAAAACTGTGTTTGTGCTGACATGCAATAATAACTTGTAGTAATTATAGGCAGTTCATACCAGTCATCAACGCCCTTTACTAGTAGAGCCATTAAATTTGAAAGGGGGAAAATTGTTCCATGAATAATGAATTTATGGATGCATTGGCATCCATTGAAAGAGATAAAGGTATTGATAAGGAAATTATTTTGGAAGCAATTGAGCAAGCCTTAATTACTGGATATAAACGTAATTTTAATTCTGCTCAAAATGTTAGGGTGGATATTGACCGCGAAACTGGAGTCATCCGTGTTTATGCAAGAAAAGAAGTAGTTGAAGAGGTTTTCGATATCAGACTTGAAATTGCGATTGAAGAAGCGAAGTCAATTAATCCTCTGTATGACGTTGACGATGTGGTTGAAATCGAAGTAACGCCGCGGGATTTTGGAAGAATTGCAGCACAAACTGCCAAGCAGGTTGTTACTCAACGGGTAAGAGAAGCAGAAAGAGGTATTATTTATTCTGATTTTATAGATCGTGAAGAAGATATCATGACTGGTATTGTCCAGCGTCAAGATCATCGCTTCATTTATGTTGATTTAGGCAAAGTAGAAGCATTAATGCCTGTCGGAGAACAAATGCCGAATGAATCTTATAAACACAATGATCGAATCAAAGCTTATATTACTAAAGTAGAAAAAACAACAAAAGGACCGCAGATTATGATTTCACGAACCCATCCTGGACTTTTAAAACGGTTATTTGAATTAGAGGTACCTGAAATTTATGATGGTACTGTTGAAATTAAATCAGTGTCACGCGAAGCAGGAGAACGATCAAAAATTTCTGTTCACGCGGACGATGAGGATGTTGATCCTGTTGGATCTTGTGTTGGACCACGCGGACAACGAGTTCAAACAATTGTGAATGAATTAAAAGGCGAAAAAATAGATATCGTTAAGTGGTCTGCGGACCCTCAAGTGTATGTGGCAAATGCATTAAGTCCTTCTAAGGTACTCCAAGTTACTGTAAGTGATGACGAAAAAATGACCCAAGTGGTTGTTCCGGATTATCAATTATCACTTGCCATTGGTAAACGAGGCCAAAACGCGCGGTTAGCAGCAAAATTAACAGGATGGAAAATCGATATTAAAAGTCAAACTGATGCTGAAGAATTAGGTATATATGATGCTAATGCTCCTATAGAAGAAATTCAGCAAGATGAAGATGATTATATGGATAATATTGAGGGAAATAAAGAGGACTAAGGAGGGGAAAGGCATGGCAGGTAAAAAGAAAGTGCCCCTTCGTAAATGCGTTGTTACTCAGGAAATGAAACCTAAAAATGAACTAATTCGTGTGGTTCGTTCGCCTGAAGGAGAAGTTTTCGTGGATCCATCTTCGAAAAAATCAGGCAGAGGGGCATATGTTTCAAAAGATTACGATGTCATCTCAAACGCACAAAAAAAAGACAGCTTATCCCGTCATTTAAAAGCTAAGGTTCCAGAAACAGTTTACGAAGAACTTCTTCGTATGAGTGATAAAGGTAAAGTCACATGACAGATAAATCATGGGTGAACTTATTGGGTCTCATGCAACGAGCCAGAAAAATTGTTACCGGGGAAGAGCTTGTTGTTAAAGCAATACAGAAAAAACGAGTTGTTTTTGTTATTATTGCAGCAGATGCATCAGATAACACGAAAAAAAAGGTTACCGACAAGTGCCATTATTATGAAATTCCATATATATTTTTTGAAGATCGCTATGTAATTGGACAAGCGATAGGAAAAGCCGAACGAGTGACTGTTGGATTAGTTGATAAAGGTTTTGCAAATAAATTTCGCTCATTAATTGAGTAATATCTATTACAGGATCAGCTGTAGTAGGTATAGGAGGTATGTATATGAAAAAAATTCGTATTTATGAATATGCAAAAGAAAATAATACGACAAGTAAAGAAGTGATTAATCAACTTAAAAAGATGGGCATTGAAGTAACAAACCATATGAGTGTGATTGATGACAAGACAATCGAAAAACTTAGTGGCAAAACAGACCCGGCAAAGACGGATGCTCCTGCTTCTAAGAAAGCAACGCCAGAACAAAGCAAAGCTAAGAATACTGGAAATAAAAGTACGGACAACGCGTCAAAAGATAATTCTAAAGGACGAGTAAATAACGGTGGTAATAATAAAAACCGTAAAAATGACTCTCGTAATCAATCGCAGCAACAAACAAAACAGACATCTCCTAAACCTGCGGTAAAAGAAACACCATCTAAAATCGTTTATTCTACACCTGTAACGGTTGGTGGATTTGCCGAAAAGTTAAAAAAAGAACCAGCAGAACTTATTAAAAAGCTTATGGATTTAGGTGTTATGGCAACTATTAATCAAGAATTAGATAATGAAACGATCAATATTTTAGCAGAGGAGTTTGGTGTGAAAGCAGAAGAAGAAGTAATTATTGACGAAACTGCTTTTGAATCAATTGAAGAAAATGAAGACCCGGCTCTTTTAGAAGAACGTCCTCCAGTTGTTACGATTATGGGTCATGTTGACCATGGTAAAACAACACTTCTTGATAGTATTCGTCACACAAAAGTGACAGCCGGAGAAGCAGGCGGTATTACGCAACATATTGGTGCTTATCAAATCGAAGAGAATAATAAAAAAATAACTTTCCTTGATACTCCTGGTCACGCTGCTTTTACTACGATGCGTGCAAGAGGAGCCCAAGTAACAGATATTACGATTCTTGTAGTTGCAGCCGATGATGGTGTTATGCCTCAAACAGTAGAAGCAATCAACCATGCTAAAGCAGCGGAAGTACCAATTATTGTAGCTGTTAATAAAATGGATAAAGAGGGTGCTAACCCTGACCGAGTAATGCAAGAACTGACTGAGCATGGGTTAGTTGCAGAAGCTTGGGGCGGCGAAACAATCTTTGTAAATGTTTCGGCTATTAATGGAACTGGCATTGATGAATTGATTGAAATGATTCTTTTAGTTTCAGAAGTCGGAGAGTTAAAAGCAAACCCTGATAAAGCTGCATTAGGTACGGTTGTTGAAGCAGAACTAGACCGTGGTCGTGGTCCTGTTGCAACGCTTCTCGTTCAAGCGGGTACACTTCATGTTGGAGACCCAATTGTTGTGGGCAATTCTTTTGGTAAAGTGCGTGCAATGGTCAATGATCTTGGGAAGCGAGTTAAATCTGTTGGACCTTCTACACCGGTTGAAATTACAGGTTTAAATGCTGTACCTCAAGCGGGTGACCAGTTCCGCGTATTTAAAGATGAGAAAAAAGCACGTCAATTCGGTGAAGCTCGTGCATCTAAACAGCGTGTAGCTGACAGAAAAGAAACATCTACAGTTAGCCTGGAAGATTTATTCGAACAAATCCAACAGGGAGAAATTAAGGAAATTAACCTTATTGTAAAAGCAGACGTTCAAGGTTCTGCAGAAGCAATGAAAGGTACCTTAGAGAAGATTGAAGTAGAAGGTGTGAAAGTAAACATTATTCACACAGGTGTTGGTGCAATTGCAGAATCCGATGTTATTTTAGCTTCTGCCTCTAAAGCAATCATAATTGGATTCAACGTACGACCAGACGTAAACGCAAAACGAACAGCTGATGCTGAAAAAGTAGATATTCGTTTACATCGTGTCATTTATGATGCAATCGAAGAGGTTGAATCTGCAATGAAAGGCCTACTGGATCCGATATTTGAGGAGAAAGTTATTGGGCAAGCAGAGGTAAGACAAGTATTTAAAGTATCTAAAATTGGTGCAATTGCCGGTTCTTACGTAACAGAAGGAAAGATTACAAGAGGATCATCTGTACGGGTTATTCGAGACGGAGTTGTTGTTTTTGAAGGTGACGTTCGCGCATTAAAACGTTTTAAAGACGATGTAAAAGAAGTTGCCAACAACTACGAATGTGGGATAACTCTTGAGAACTTTAATGATGTGAAAGAGGGAGACATCATCGAAGCTTATGTTATGGAAGAAATTAAACGTAAATGATAATTGGATCGATCAATGTTGAAGCGGTGATTTATCATCCCCATTCATTGAAAGAAAAACGATCTGTAACCAAAAGTGTTGCTACTCGCGTGAAGCAACGGTTCAATGTCTCTATTGCAGAGATTGGGTACCAAGATGTTTGGCAACGGACAGAATGGGCAATTGTTTCTGTAGGATCACAAAAGATCCAAGTAGAAAAAGAACTTCAGCGGGCAATTTCCATTATTGATTCGAATGAGCAATTAGAAGTTACTTCAATCACTTGGGAATGGTTATAGGATTTAAGCTTATAATATAAAAAGAAAGAATCTACGTTGTCGATAGGAGTGTCTTGCTATGAGTAAAGTTCGTGCCAATCGTGTTGGGGAACAAATAAAAAAAGAGTTAACAGATATCATTCAAAGAGATCTTAAAGATCCCCGTATAGGTTTCGTTACAGTCACTGCAGTCGATGTAACCGGTGACTTGCAACAAGCAACAGCATTTATTACTGTTTACGGGGAAGATGAAGAACGTAAAAAAACGCTTCAAGCGTTAGAGCAAGCTAACGGTTTTATTCGATCTGAAATCGGTAAAAGAATTCAACTTAGAAAGACACCGGAGTTATCTTTCACATTCGATGAAAGCATAGAACGAGGAAACCGAATTGATGAGCTTTTACGTGGATTAAATAAAGATAAGTAATAATACTAGGGGAGATGGAGGAAATCTGTCTCCCCTTTCTTTTGGTTAAATACTAAATTAAACTTAATCTGGAGAGTGGACATAATGTCAAACGAATTAATAGGTGTTTTTCCTTTATGGAAACCTAAAGGAATGACTTCTTTTTCTGCAGTGAGAGAAGTTGGGAAGAGATTCGGTACTAAAAAGGCAGGTCACACTGGGACGCTAGACCCTGATGTTGAAGGAGTTCTTCCTGTTTGTCTGGGTAGAGCAACGAAAATTGTAGAGTATTTAACTGCTGAAAAGAAAACATACATTGGTGAAGTAACATTAGGATTTTCGACGACAACGGAAGATTCTTCGGGAGAATTAGTAGACAAAAAAGAAATTAAAGAGGACATCACGGAAGACAGTGCTAAAGCAGTGTTGCGCCAGCTTGAAGGAGTAATTAAACAAACTCCGCCGATGTATTCCGCTGTGAAAATAAAAGGAAAAAAGCTTTATGAATATGCCAGAGAGGGAATCACAATAGACCGTCCCAGCCGTGAAATAACGATTTATGAGCTTGAATTACTAGATCATCCAAAAAAGAATCAAGATGGAACAGTTTCATTTTCTTTTAGAGCCGTTTGCAGTAAAGGCACATACATACGCACATTAACTGTTGCCATTGGCGAGAAGTTAGGATACCCAGCACATATGTCTCATTTAATTCGTGAAGCGTCAGGCGCTTTCCATAGGGAGAATTGTTATACCTTGGAGACGCTGGATGAATACCGGCTTCAGGATAAACAACAAGATTTATTAATTAGCCCGGAAGAAGCTCTTTCAAGTTTTCCGAAAATAACAGTGACCGACCATGATGCAATGAGAGTAATGCAAGGAGCGATTTTGACTATACCAGAAGAAGTTAAATCGATGGACGAAACGATTTGGGGTTTGTATAATCAACAAGGAGAATGTCTCGCTTTATATAAAAAAGATGAAAAAAGAGCAGACAGTATGAAACCTGAAAAAATGATAAGAACTGTTCATCAGCGATGAGGTGGTAATAATGCAAATAGTGAAGTTAAAACACCCTCATACTCAAATGGAATTTCCTGAGACAGCTACAGCATTGGGCTTTTTCGATGGAGTTCATCGAGGGCATCAAGAAGTGATTCTTACAGCGAAAAAAAAAGCGAATGAGATGCAATTGAAGTCTGCTGTTATGACATTTTTTCCTCATCCGAAAGAAGTTTTACGTAAAACTGATAAAGATGACGTATACTATTTATCCACGATTAAAGAAAAAGAAAAACAGATATCTGAACTTGGGATAGATTACTTGTTTATCATTGAATTTGACACTGCTTTTTCAGAATTGTCTCCTCAGGAATTCGTGGATCAGTATTTAATTGGGTTAAATATTAATCATGTTGTCGCAGGTTTTGATTATTCCTATGGTCGATTAGGTAAAGGGTCCATGGAAACATTACCTTTTCATTCTCGTGAGAAGATATCTCAGACAACGGTGGATAAAATCACGTATGAAGGTGAGAAAATAAGTTCTACTGAAATTCGTCATGCACTTTTACAGGGGGATATTGATAAGGCAACCACCTATTTGGGAAGAAAATATGTCATATATGGCGAGGTCGTTCATGGTGAAAAGCGTGGACGAACGATTGGTTTTCCGACAGCTAATATTGCTTATCACGAAAAAGTAGTTATTCCAACTACAGGTGTTTACGCTGTATGGTTACGTGTAGACAAAAACTGGCATCGCGGAGTTTGTAATATAGGATACAAACCAACTTTTCATGATCCTTCAAACGAGATTCCAACGATTGAAGTTCATCTTTTCGATTTCGATGGTAATCTTTACGACAAAGAAGTCTCTTGTTCATTTGTTGCAAGAATAAGAGGAGAGAAAAAGTTTGCTTCCGTTGATGATTTAATCGCGCAAATTTCAAAAGATAAAGAAACAGCTAGAAGCTTATTTGAACAAGATTCTTAGATCGCAGAATCTGCCAAAAACGGGTTAAATTTTTCTTTCTTTGTGTAAAATGAATGAAAAACTTGAAATATGGCAATAAAACTAGTATGATTAAAAATGTTAAGAACCAATGCTTGGCAAATCGAGTCACCGACGTTTGCTCGGCAATTGGGGATGAAAAGAAGGAGGTGTAGCAAAATGGCATTAACTCAAGAACGTAAAAATGAAATTATTGAAAATTTCAAGACTCATGACAAGGATACAGGTTCTCCTGAAGTGCAAGTAGCTATCCTTACGGAGCAAATTACTACGCTTAATGATCATTTGCGTACTCATAAGAAAGATCATCACTCACGTCGTGGTCTTTTGAAAATGGTCGGTCAACGTCGTAACTTACTTACGTATTTACGTAATAAGGATGTTACTCGTTACCGTCAAGTTGTCGATAAGCTCGGTCTTCGTCGATAATTACGTAAGCGGGAGTTTCTCCCGCTTTTTCTTATGCTTACGTAGATAGTTAAAAATTTCCTACTTCTAAAACTTAGAATGACACTTGGTGAATGATTTTTTATGATATTTTTGTTTGGTTATAAGCTTGGAGAATCGGAAAGTGTACGGGCTGTAGCGAATTCAAGCGGAATCCTAACAACTTTTAATAAAACAGCCTTGTTTTTCAACACATAAAAGATTTGCTCTATTATAAAAATATTATTGCTTTTATCATAACTACATAAATAAAAGTTAATTATAAAAGGAACTATTACTTGAATGAGAGGAGTTAAACTAAAGATGAATCAAGAAAATCAATCATTTTCAATGGAATGGGCCGGCCGTACGTTAACGTTCGAGGTAGGACAGTACGCAAAGCAAGCAAACGGCGCAGTAATGGTACGTTATGGTGATACTACAGTATTATCTACTGCTACAGCTTCAAAAGAACCAAAAGACTTACCGTTCTTTCCTTTAACAGTGAATTATGAAGAACGCCTTTACGCTGCTGGGAAAATCCCCGGAGGGTTTATTAAACGTGAGGGACGTCCAAGTGATCACGCGGTTCTAACTAGCCGACTTATCGATCGTCCGATTCGACCTCTATTTCCAGATGGATTTAGAAATGATGTTCAAGTTATCAGCATCGTTATGAGTAGTGACCTAGATTGCTCTTCAGAAATGTCGGCTATGGTCGGTTCATCACTTGCATTATCGCTTTCAGACATCCCGTTTGATGGTCCTATTGCCGGAGTAACAGTTGGTCGTATTAATGGGGAATTTATCATCAATCCTAGTACAGATCAAATGAAACAGAGCGATATAAATCTAATCGTTGCTGGAACAAAAGATGCTATTAATATGGTGGAAGCAGAAGCAAATGAGCTTCCTGAAGAAATCATTTTGGATGCAATTATGTATGGACATGAAGAAATCAAAAAATTAGTTTCCTTCCAAGAAGAGATTATAGAGAAACTCGGTAAAACAAAAATGGAAGTGAAACTTCTTACTCTTGATAAAGAGCTGGAAGCTGAGCTTCGTGAAAAGGCTACAACACAACTTGTACAAGCTGCAACAGTTGTTGAAAAAGGCGCACGTGAAATCGCCATCAAAGAAGTCTACGATGAAATGTTAGAAGGCTATGTTGATGAGGAACAAGACCGAACAAAAGATGCTAAACAAGTACTAGATAAATTATTGAAAGAAACGGTTCGTAAGTTAATTACGAAAGAAAATATCCGACCTGATGGACGGAAAAAAGATGAGATTCGTCCGTTAGCTTCACAAATCGATATTTTACAACGGACACACGGATCAGGACTATTCACTCGTGGACAGACACAGGCGTTAAGTATTTGTACGCTAGGTGCTTTAGGTGACGTTCAAATACTGGATGGTTTAGGTGTAGAAGCTTCAAAACGTTTTATGCACCACTATAACTTCCCGTTATTCAGTGTGGGTGAAACAGGACCTATAAGAGGACCGGGACGTCGGGAAATTGGACACGGTACCCTTGGGGAACGTGCTTTGGAGAAAGTTATTCCTCCTGAATCAGAATTTCCTTACACGATTCGTTTAGTGTCTGAGGTTTTAGAATCAAATGGTTCGACTTCTCAAGCAAGTATTTGTGCTAGTACGTTAGCAATGATGGCGGCGGGTGTACCTATTACTGCTCCAGTGGCAGGTATCGCTATGGGTCTCGTCAAGCATGAAGATGATTTGACTGTACTTACTGATATTCAGGGTATGGAAGATGCTCTTGGAGATATGGATTTCAAGGTGGCTGGAACGGCTAAAGGTGTAACTGCAATACAAATGGATATTAAGATTCAAGGGATTGATAAGGCTGTATTAGTAGAAGCTCTATCACAGGCTAGAGAAGGCAGATTAGTTATTTTGGAAAACATGCTGGCTACTATTCCGGAATCTCGTAAAGAATTGAGTGCTCATGCACCGAAGATCTTAACAATGAAAATTCATCCTGACAAGATTCGTGATGTAATTGGACCAAGTGGTAAGATCATTAATAAAATTATTGAAGAAACAGGTGTTAAAATCGATATCGAGCAAGATGGTATTGTTTATATCTCCTCGTTAAATCAAGAAATGAATAATAAAGCAAAAGCAACGATTGAAGATATTGTACGCGATGTCGAGGTAGGTGCAACGTATTTAGGAAAAGTGAAACGAATTGAAAAATTTGGAGCCTTTGTAGAAATATTTAAAGGTAAAGATGGTTTAGTTCATATTTCCCAGCTTGCAAAAGAGCGTGTTGCAAAAGTAGAAGATGTGATTTCTTTGGGTGATGAAATCATGGTTAAAGTTACAGAAGTAGATAATCAAGGACGTGTCAACCTTTCTCGTAAAGTTTTATTGGAAGAAGAGGAAAAAAAGTAAATTTCTCTAACAATAATTATTCGATGTAAAGTAACTTAGATTATTGAGAAACGTTTGTGGATAATACTTCCTCAAACGTTTTTTTATGCGTTCTTATTCAAGCGTTAAGCACATTGTGAAAGTTTGGGATAAAGATTTATAAAACGATGGCTGGTTGAAATTATGAGGTTCTATCTTGTCCTTTTTTAACATAATTGTTAAAGAAGGAGGAATGCAGAATGCTTAAGAAAATAGTGATCCAAATAGGCACCTTCTGTTTTATATTAAGTTTAACGCTATCTACTGCACATAGCCCTATTTCAAAAGGATACGTGGAAGAAAAATGGGGACAAGCGGAAGAAGTTGTGAAAGAAGAAGACCCTTTATATATGGAAATATTAAGTCATAAAAAAGAATTGGATATCGCACCAATGGATGCAAAAGTTGATTCTGTTTGGAAAGCTATTCCAGGATTAAACGGTCAAACCATAGATGTGCAAGCGTCTTATGAGAAACTCAAAAAATATGATACCTTTGATGAATCAGAACTGATTTTTCATGAAACAACTCCAAGTGTTTCTTTGGCTGATTTGCCCGCTCAACCGATCTACCGAGGTAATCCAGAGAAACAAATGGCTGGCGTTATGGTGAACGTTGCATGGGGAAACGAATATTTGCCAAAGCTATTAAAAATATTAAGTGAGAATAATGTTCAAGCTACGTTCTTTTTAGATGGCTCATGGGTGAAAAATAACTCTCATCTTGCTATGATGATTAAAGAGGAAGGTCACGAGATAGGTAATCACGCCTATTCTCATCCAAACATGAAACAATTGTCTTCTGGTAGAATAAATGATGAGATTTCTCGCACGAATGAAGTGATTGAGGCAACACTCAATGTAACTCCCACATGGTTTGCTCCACCGAGTGGTAGTTATCGCCAGGAAGTTGTAGAAATTGCTAGAGATTATGATTTATATACCGTATTATGGACAGTAGATACGATTGATTGGAAAAATCCAGACCCAAAAGCGATGGCTGATCGCGTCGTGAATGAAACAGAAGCAGGGTCACTTATTTTAATGCACCCAACCGAATCAGCAGAGAAAGGTCTGGAACTGATTCTTCAAGGAGTAAAAGAAAAAGGATTAGCTTTAGGGAAATTATCTGAAGTTTTAGGCGAAAAAAGAGCACCTTGATGATTTTTAATTTTAGGAGGATATACAGTGATAAAACGTTATGTCAGCGAGAATGGTTTAAGAGTTGTATTTGAACCTAATCATACGGTTCGTTCCGTATCGATCGGAGTGTGGATTGGTACAGGATCAAGAAATGAAGACAAGCAAGAAAATGGATTATCTCATTTTATTGAGCATATGTTTTTTAAAGGGACAAAAACAAGAACTGCTCAAGAATTAGCAGAGGCCTTTGATTCGATTGGCGGTCATGTGAATGCACTGACATCCAAGGAATATACTTGTTATTATGCGAAAGTACTTGATACCCATGCGAAATATGCTGCAGATGTGTTAGCAGATATGTACTTTAACTCCCAGTTTGAAACCAAAGAATTGAATAAAGAAAAAGGTGTTGTATTAGAGGAAATTAAAATGTACGAAGATACTCCAGATGATCTTGTTCACGACTTGCTAAGTAAGGCTAGTTATGGCGAACATCCATTAGCTTATCCAATCTTAGGTACCGAAACAACACTGGAATCTTTTACTCAGGAAGACCTGCTTAACTTCATGAACAAATATTATCACGCTGATAATGTCGTTATCTCTATCTGTGGCAACGTGGATGAGTCTTACGTGGAATATGTCCAGGAACTTTTTGCATCCTTAAAACGGAAGCCTGCCAATGATACACTGGAAAAGCCGATATTTATTCCAGATAATATCGTGCGTAAAAAAGATACAGAACAAGCCCATCTTTGTTTAGGTTTTGATGGCTATCGAATTAATGATCCTCGAATTTATTCGTTAATCTTAATGAATAATACACTCGGTGGAAGTATGAGTAGCAGACTATTCCAAGAAATTCGTGAAAATAGAGGCTTAGCTTATTCTGTATTTTCTTATCACTCGTCCTACAATGATTCAGGGATGCTGACAATTTACAGTGGCTCTGCACAGGCGCAACTTGATAATGTCTATGATGTGATAATAAATACGATCGATGAAATGCGTCAACATGGCTTAACAGAAAAAGAACTTAGAAATGGAAAAGAACAATTAAAGGGCGGTCTGATGTTAGGTCTTGAAAGCACTAGCAGTCGAATGAGTCGCAATGGGAAAAACGAGTTGCTTTTAAAACAACATCGTACGCTTGATGAAGTCGCTAGGTCTGTTGACAATGTGCAGATGAAAGATATTCAAGAAACATGTGAAGATATTTTTTCTAAAGATTTTTCTTCTACTTTGATAAGTCCTGAGGGGAAAATGCCTGCAACCCTGTCTGTTAATTAAATATCCTAAAATGATAATCATAGTTACCCTCCCCCTCTTCATATAATAATATAAAGAAGGGGGAGGGTTTTATGCGTTTGAGTGAAATTAGTCAAAAAGAAATCATTGATTATCATAAAGGAGAGCGTCTGGGAGTTTTGGGTCAAACGGATTTGCAAATTGATGAAAAAAGTGGACAAATACAAGCTTTTGTTATTCCTACTTTGAAATGGTTTGGACTTGGAAAGCGAGAGAAAGAAGTAACGGTTTATTGGAAACAGATAAGGAAAATAGGAACCGATATGATCATCATTGAGGTGACGCCGTAAAATAACGAACTTTAAAGAGACTGCAGAAAAAGGTATTTTTATTTTTCTGCAGTCTCTTTAAAATGGGGAGATTTTGTGTTTTTGGCTAAATTGGATGTTTAGAACGGGGAAGTACTCGAGTCTGTTTACCTCAGAAAACGCTTCTTCAAACATTTCTTTGTAACAACATTCAAAGTTTTTATAAGAATTTTTTATTCTCGAAATGAGGTTCACTAAAACATCGAAAGAAAGGGCTAATGCCTAGGTATTATCACTAATTTATTTAGAAATAATGAACGCATTTAGGTTACATAATCAGTTTAAAACAAGGCATTTATGCTTTTGTTTTTACTCACAAAATAGATAGCACTACATAGAATGTGGTGAGAACATCGCAAGGTTCTCCATTCCCTTTCTATTATAGCGAGAGGGGAGATATTATTTGTTAAGTGGAATGGAAATAGCCATTATTGGAGGAGATTTGCGTCAAATAGAAGTGATTAGAAAACTATCTGCACTAGATGCTACGCTTCACCTTATCGGATTTAATAATGTAGATGATGGTTTTCTGGAAGCGGAAAAAAAAGAATTTGGTACGACTAATCCAGAAAGTTTGGATGCAGTAATCCTTCCAGTTAGTGGTATGGATACTAATAATGAAGTTGAATCAATATTTTCTGGTAATCCTTTAGTACTGGAGAGAGATTGGGTGAAAAAAACCTCTTCCAACACGAGGTTTTATACTGGAGTTGCGAACAAAACTTTGAAGTCATTAATTTCTGAAGAAAATAGAGAACTTATTGAAGTAATGACGAGAGATGATTTAGCAATTTACAATTCCATTCCAACCGCGGAAGGTACGATTATGCTTGTTATTCAACATACAAATGTAACGATTCACAAAGCAAACGTAACAGTTGTAGGTTTTGGAAGAGTTGGTCAAACAATTGCCAATAAATTTCATGGGTTAGGTGCAAATGTAACTGTGGTTGCTGAAGAAGAGGCATTGCTGGCTAGGGCTTATGAAATGAATGTGAATCCGAAGCCGTTAGATGAACTGAGCAATGTCGTTTGTCATGCAGATGTCGTGATTAATACAATTCCATCTCTAATTATCACATCTCATGTTATATCTCAAATGCCAAGCCACGTTTTTATTATAGATTTAGCATCTAAGCCAGGAGGAACAGATTTTGAATTTGCTAAAAAAAGATCCATTAAAGCTATGTTAGCACCAGGTCTCCCTGGATTAGTAGCGCCTAAAACAGCAGGTCTTCAATTGGCACAATTATTATCCGTTCTATTAAAAGATCAATGGATTGAATTAACAGAAGGGAGGACATAACGTGTCTTTAGAAGGAAAACATATTGGATTTGGATTGACGGGATCTCACTGTACGTATGGCGACGCTTTACCTCAAATGGAGATTCTTGTGGCAAGTGGAGCAAAGGTGACTCCTTTTCTGTCTTATACCATTCAAAATACGGATTCGAAATTCGGTGAGGCCGCAATGTGGATAGAAAAAATTAAACAGATTACGAAAGAGCCTATTGTAGACTCTATTGTAAAAGCTGAACCGTTCGGACCAAAAACACCTTTAGATTGCATGGTTATTGCTCCGTTAACTGGAAACTCGACAAGCAAATTTGCAAATGCCTTAACTGATACACCTGTTTTAATGGGAGCAAAGGCGACACTTCGTACAGGAAGTCCAGTTGTCCTTGCGATATCTACAAATGATGCGCTTGGATTGAACGGGGTAAATGTGATGAAACTAATGTCAACAAAAAATATATTTTTTGTTCCCTTTGGTCAAGATCATCCTTTTAAAAAGCCAAATTCTCTTGTGGCAGACTTTACCAAGTTACCACAAACAATAGAATCTGCCTTGAAAAAAGAACAATATCAACCTGTTATAATAGAAACTTATAAAGAATAATGAAATTATTTGACACACTTGATAAAATAGAGGTAGAGGAAGTGATCGTCGTTAAGATTTTTCTTAACGGCGATGATCATGTAGTATTGTATTAGTTAAGTTCAAAAAGGGATTAATAAAAAGAACAAGCTCTGTAGGAAAGATAAAAATCGACAGTAATGACGTGCTGCACCTAAAAAGAGACGCAGAAGAAATGATCGTTGAACTTTTTGAACATCCTCTAACAAGAATGTAAAAATACAGTAATGGATGAATTGGAAGGAGATTTTATTATGACACAGCAAGGTTATCATGTAGCGATTGTAGGTGCGACGGGAGCAGTTGGAGAACAACTGATAGATACTTTAGACAGATTAGATTTTCCGGTTGCATCACTTTTACCTTTATCTTCAAAAAGGTCAGCAGGTAAAAAAATTATGTTTAAAGGTGAGGAAATAACGGTTCAGGAAGCAACAGCGGAATCATTCGAAGGCATTCAACTGGCTCTATTCAGTGCAGGTGGATCCATCTCTCAAGCATTAGCACCAGAAGCAGTAAAGCGTGGGGCAATTGTTGTAGATAATACAAGTGCATTCCGTATGGATGAAGATGTTCCATTAGTTGTACCAGAAGTAAATGAAGAAGATCTAAAAAATCATTCAGGCATCATTGCTAATCCAAACTGTTCAACGATCCAAATGGTGGCAGCGTTGGAACCAATCAAGAAAGCAAAAGGTTTAAAGAAAATAATTGTTTCTACATATCAAGCGGTCTCAGGAGCAGGGGTTAAAGCGATTGATGAAATGTATGAGCAATCTCAGCAAATCGTTGAAGGAAAAGAAATTAATCCTCAAGTACTCCCTGTATCTGGTGATAAAAACCATTATCAGATTGCATTTAATGCTATACCGCAAATTGATGTGTTTCAAGAGAATGGATATACTTTTGAAGAACTAAAAATGATGAACGAAACAAAGAAAATTATGCATGATAATTCGTTGAAAGTGGCGGCTACGTGTGTCCGGTTGCCAGTTGAGACTGGACATTCAGAGTCTGTTTATATCGAAGTAGAGCAAGACGGACTTGATGTACCAGGCATTCGGCAATTACTGTCTGAAGCGCCAGGTATTACACTTCAAGACGATCCAAGTAATCAGGTTTATCCATTAGCAAGTGCAGCAAAAGGAAAAGACGATGTGTTTGTTGGAAGAATCAGACGAGATCTAGATGAGGAAAAAGGTTTCCATTTGTGGATTGTTGCAGATAATCTGTTAAAAGGTGCTGCACTTAATTCCGTTCAAATTGGTTTTTCTTTAATTAAACTAGGTTTATTAAAATAATACAGAACGTAAAGGCGGCTGAAGAAGTCTATGAAAATTGTGGTACAAAAATTCGGTGGGACCTCCCTGCAATCTGAGGAATTACGAGAACGTTCGGGTCATCATGTTTTAGAGGCTTTGAGAGAAGGATATAAAGTGGTAGTGGTTGTTTCTGCAATGGGTAGAAATGGGGCCCCTTATGCAACAGACACATTATTAGGCCTAGTAGGGGGAATCACTACTCCGATCTCAAAAAAGGAACAGGATATGCTTGCTTCTTGTGGAGAAACAATTTCATCTGTCGTATTTTCCACGCTATTGCAGCAAAAGGGTGTCAAAGCACTTGCAATGTCTGGTGCTCAGGCTGGTTTTCGTACGACAGAAGATTATACAAATGCAAAGATCACTGAGATGAAAGTAGAGGGTTTGCGAACAGCATTAGAGGATTATGATGTTATTGTTGTAGCTGGTTTTCAAGGGGAGACTCCTAAGGGTACTACAGCAACATTAGGACGAGGAGGATCTGATACATCCGCCACGTCTTTAGGAGCAGCTCTTCAAGCTGAAGTGGTTGATATCTTTACGGATGTAACAGGTGTCATGACAGCAGATCCAAGAATCGTCAAAAATGCAAAAACGATTAGTGTTGTCACTTACAACGAGATTTCCAACTTGGCTTATCAAGGTGCAAAGGTTATTCATCCTCGTGCAGTGGAAGTAGCAATGCAGGCAAAAGTTCCAATTCGGATCCGGTCTACTTCCGAGGACGACTACGGAACGTTGATCACAACCAGTACTTCAAATGTTTTAGGCAAAGATATCGATGAAAGACCAATTACCGGTATTGCACAAGTGAGCAATGTTACTCAGATTAAATTAACCGCAAAAGAAGAGGAATATGAACTACAGTCAAAGGTGTTTAAAGCTATGGCGAAAGCTGAAATTTCCGTGGACTTTATAAGTATTCATCCGCTGGGAGTGGCCTACACAGTCCCGGATCATCTCACCAGCCTTGCAGTGCAAGTATTAGAAGAGATGGATTTACTTCCTGAAATCACTAGAAATTGCGCAAAGGTTTCGGCAGTGGGGGCTGGAATGACAGGGGTCCCGGGGATTACTTCTAAAATAGTCGAAGCATTAGCAAATGAGCACATTCAAATCTTGCAATCAGCCGATTCACACACAACAATTTGGGTCTTAGTAAAAGAAACAGATATGATTAATGCAGTAAATGCGCTTCATCAGGTGTTTTTACTGGGTAACTAAAATTTACAGTTAAAAAATGTTAAATCCGATTATCTAGAGAGTTAGTCGAAGCGAGGAGTGGGATATATGGCACTAGGAAGCGTCTTAACAGCGATGGTTACACCATTTGATTCAAATGGGAAAATAGATGTTGATAAACTCCCTAAATTAATAGATTATTTGATTGCTAATGGAACAGAAGGTGTGGTCGTCGGTGGGACGACTGGTGAATCTGCTACGCTTAGTATGGAAGAGAAGGTTGCGTTATATGATCAATCGGTAAAGGCTGCAGCAGGGAGAATCCCGGTTATTGCAGGGAGCGGTATGAATGACACCTATGCGACGGCAGAATTAACAGTTCGAGCCGAGAAGGTCGGTGTAGATGGAATCATGCTTGTTACCCCTTATTATAATAAACCTTCCCAAAGAGGTTTGTATGAACACTTTAAAACTATTTCCGAGAAAACATCTTTGCCTGTAATGCTTTATAATGTTCCTGGCCGGTCTGTTGTTAACATGTTGCCTGAAACAGTTGTTGCACTTTCTAAAATTCCAAACATTACTTCTATTAAGGAAGCGAGCGGTAACTTAGATCAAATGACTACGATAATTTCGAATACACCCGAAGAATTCCAAGTATATTCCGGGGATGATAGTTTAACTCTTCCTGCGTTAGCAGTTGGAGCTGACGGTGTGGTGTCTGTTTCCAGTCATGTGATCGGGAAAGAAATGCAAGAGATGGTTAAAGCATTCCGAAGTGGAGATGTTAAAACAGCCAGTACTATTCATCAGAGATTGTTACCGGTGATGAGAGACATGTTTATTGCTCCAAACCCTTCCCCAGTGAAAACAGCTTTACAGCTTAAAGGGATGGATGTTGGTGGCGTTAGACTTCCACTTGTTCCGTTAACAACCGAAGAGAGAAAACTAGTTTCTCAAGTTTTAGACACTATCTAATTCAAAAAACTATTTTAAGACCGTGAATCTATTTTAGGAAATATTCCTAAATAAGATACACGGTCTTTTATAATTTTGACGCCTATATTTTTAATTAGAAATAAACAATAGTTGTCGGTCAAAACGATAATACGTTATACTGATGAAAGTGGGTGGTTCGGATGAGAGTGATTATAAAAAAATAGGAGGATTTACAATTGTCAAACCAGCAAACAGATAAAATACAAATATTTTCCTTAGGCGGCTTAGGGGAAGTCGGGAAAAATATGTATGTCGTAGAATTAGATGAGGAAATAATAATATTAGACTCAGGATGTATGCATCCCGAAGATGACATGCTTGGAGTAGATATTGTTATTCCTGACATATCATATTTGACCGAAAACAAAGAACGAATTAAAGGTATCATTTTGAGTCATGGCCATGAGGATCATATCGGAGCGATTCCATATGTACTGCGAGAACTAAATGTACCGGTTTATGGATCAAAACTTACCCTAGCACTAGTCCAAGAAGCGTGTAACGAAGTTAAGTTAAAAAATAAACCTAAATTCATTGAAATTCATGCGAATTCAAAAACTAAAGTCGGTAAAACACCTGTAAGCTTTTTTAGGACAAACCACAGTATCCCTGACTCACTGGGCATTATCGTACACACATCGCAGGGACCTATCGTGTATACAGGAGACTTTAAATTTGACCAAAATCCAGTTGATGGTAAGCCTACTGAAATTAGTAAGCTAACTGAAATTGGTGAGAAGGGTGTTCTTTGTCTGCTCTCAGACAGTAAAAACTCCGAAATTCCTGGAAATACACCATCAGATTCCATTGTTGCAGAAGGATTGAAAGATGCTTTCCATGAAGCGGAAGGTTGTATTATTGTGGCGACTTTCGCTACTCATATTCACCGCATTCAACAAGTTTTATATGCTGCTGAAAAAGTGGAAAGGAAAGTTGTCTTTTTAGGAAAAGAACTTGAACGGGTGACGAACATTTGCCGGAAATTAGGGTATTTAGTGGATGAAAATAATACCATTCTTACTGTTGATGAAATGAAGAAGCATGATAGAGAAAAGTTGGTTGTCATAACAACAGGCAGCCAAGGGGAAGCACTAAGTCCTCTTTCAAAAATTGCTAAAGGTACTCACCCACTCGTAAGAATAGAGAAAACAGATCGAATAATTATATCTGCTATGCCAAGACCGGGTAACGAAAAAACAGTCTCTGAAGTTGTAGATCTTCTTTCTAGAACAGGTGCAGAAGTGGTGTATGGTAGTTCTAAAAAAGTTCATGTATCCGGTCACGCAAGTCAGGAAGAACTAAAGCTACTATTGAATCTTATAAAACCGCAGTACTTTATCCCAGTACATGGTGAATTTAAAATGCAGCATGCGCACCGGAAATTAGCTCGTTCGGTGGGTCTCGAAGACAGTAATATCTTTTTACTGGATAAAGGCGAAACTGTAGAATTTAATAAACGAAAAGGCCAGCGAACGTCTAAGATTCCTGCAGGTCATGTACTAATAGATGGACTTGGTGTAGGTGATGTTGGTAATATTGTTTTAAGAGATCGCCGACTTCTATCCAAAGACGGAATACTTGTTGTTGTCATTACGTTAAATAAGAAGCATACCGAAATTTTATCAGGTCCTGATGTTATTTCACGAGGTTTCGTCTATGTAAGGGAATCTGAAGAGTTAATTAAGCAAGCAGAAAAGTTGGTAGTGAAGGCATTAGCTCAGTCGATGGAACTAAATCAAACGGAGTGGTCTCAGATGAAAGGGCAAGTCAGAGATCAACTAAGCAGATTTTTATATGAAAAAACAAAGCGTCGTCCAATGATCATGCCAATAATAATGGAAGCTTAAACACTGACGAAAGAGCTACTTATCATGTTCGCATGAATAAGTAACTCTTTTATTTTTGCATGAAAAGTTTTCCCACCCTCCATACTAATGATTAGAAGGAGGGTTTTTCATGACACAGAGCAATCAAAATCAACCAGAACCCAATCAAGATCAGGATAATAAGAATAAAGGTGGAATACTCGATAAAATTCAACAATTAGGGTCGACGAATGTTCCTGCAATGGAAGAAAGCAATATACACGTTCTAACAATCATTGGCCAAATTGAAGGTCATATGCAGTTACCGCCGCAAAATAAAACGACGAAATACGAACATGTTATTCCTCAATTGGTAGCTGCAGAACAGAATTCCAAAATTGAAGGGTTACTATTAATCCTAAATACCGTCGGAGGGGATGTTGAAGCGGGTTTAGCTTTGGCAGAAATGGTTGCTTCGATGACCAAGCCAACAGTGACATTAGTTTTAGGGGGAGGTCACTCTATTGGTGTACCAATCGCCGTAGCTGGCACACATTCTTTTATCGCTGAATCCGCAACGATGACCATTCACCCAATAAGGCTAACAGGTCTTATCATTGGTGTGCCGCAAAGTTTTGAGTACATGGATAAAATGCAGGATCGTGTCATTAATTTTGTTACGCAGCATTCCTCCGTATCAGAAGAGGATTTTAAAGAATTAATGCTTTCAAAAGGAAATCTCACTCGTGATATAGGGACAAATGTGATAGGGACGGATGCTGTTAAAGCTGGTTTAATAAACGAAGTAGGTGGATTAGGTCAAGCGATAAAAAAACTGCAAGAGCTAATTGATGAACAGAAGCAGCAAATGCAAGGGGATGTTGTTCAATGATCTTATATACTTACGAAAATCCTCACCTCATGTTTCCCGTTGACGAGTCTGAGTACGGAGCCCAAGAGCTTGTTTCGATTCCTGGAGGGCAGCTTGTGGTCGAAAGAGAGAAAGATTTAAAGTCATGTCGTATCGTTCGTTTATTAGCAACGGATCCAAATATGTTTTTAGAATCCAAATATGCCCCTGGACAAATGATTCAACTCTAGAGGACTTCGGTTTTTCTGAGAGAGTTAAGTTGACAGCTACCTTCACACCGCACGTATCAAGGGAAAAACCCACCCTACCTTTCGAGTAGCACCTACACGCAGTTCGTATGTGCTACTCGGGGCGGTGGAAGCTGACGCTGTATTTAATAAAAGACGGCTATGCCGTTTTTCTTAAAACATTTAGTTATAAATAATATAATTATGCTATAATGAACGAAACAAGCGTTCGTGAATAAGGTGGCAGCAGCCGATCATTCGGCTGCTTCTTCCGTTCATACATAAAGAAATGCATATTGAAGAATTTTTGAGGTGATCTGATGGCAAAAAAACGCACAAAAAAAACACAGAAATGGAAATCGCAATTGACGTATGAACTTTCAGGGCTTTTTCTTTTTATTATTTCTCTTGTTACTTTCGCACAATTAGGAGTTATTGGAGAAGGACTAGTGCAATTATTTCGATTTTTTCTTGGAAGCTGGCATATTTTATTAGCGATAAGTCTTTTCCTTTTTTCCATTTATCTTATGTTAAAGCAAAAACTCCCTGTTGTATGGACCCGGAAATTTATTGGCCTTTATTTATTGATTATTTCTATCATGTTATTGAGCCATGTACAACTCTTTCAAGACCTGTCCGATCGGGTAGAATTTAATGATTTCTCTGTCATTAGAAACACTTGGGATTTATATTGGCAGCAGTTACAGGGGGCAGCGATTACCGAGAATTTAGGTGGAGGAATGATTGGTGCAATCGTATATTCGGTTAGCCATGTGCTCTTCTCCTCGGGAGGGACAATTTTCTTTGCAATAGGACTTATTATTACTTCGTTAGTTTTAATAACTGGTAAATCATTTGTTGATATCTTGAAAAAAAGTGGAGGAGTTCCTTCAGCCTTTTTTATTCACATGAAAAATAGACTTAGAGATTCTGTTTCTACTTTCTGGGGAAATGTGAAACAAAAAAGGGGCGAAAAGAAAGCTTCCTCCCCTTCTGTAAAAGCTGAGAAAATTAAAGAAGAGGAATCTGACGATGAATTTGAAGAGGAGCCGATCATTTATGATTTCTCTAAAAAAGCTTACGGAAATAATGAAACGCCACCAGTATCACATGAGGATCCTGTTGAAGTAGAGAACGAAAAAGTAACTGCAGCTACTGCTACTGCCACACATACTTCTGTAGGAGCACCAGTTCAAACAAAGGTAGCAGAAGACGGTAAAGTAATAAAGTCTTTGGTCATTGCAGAATCTGAAAACGAAGATTATAAACTTCCACATCTTGATTTGTTATCGAATCCTGCCAAAGCAAGCCAGTCAAAAGAACATGCCATGCTATCAAAAAACGCGAGAAAATTAGAACGTACATTAGAGAGCTTTGGAGTCGATGCAAAAGTTACAAAGGTTCATTTGGGACCATCTGTTACAAAATATGAAGTATATCCTAGTACTGGAGTGAAAGTTAGCAAGATTGTTAACTTAACAGATGATTTAGCGTTAGCTCTAGCTGCGAGGGATATTCGGATGGAAGCTCCAATTCCGGGTAAGTCTGCAATAGGGATTGAAGTACCTAACCAGGAAGTGTCACTGGTTACGCTGAGAGAAGTGCTTGATTCTTCTCAAATGCAAGAAAAAGAGAATAAGTTAGCAATCGCGTTGGGGCGAGATATTTCAGGAGAAGCAGTTATTGCAGAACTCAATAAAATGCCTCACCTTCTTGTCGCAGGTGCAACAGGAAGTGGAAAAAGTGTATGTATTAATGGAATAATCATTAGTATTTTGATGCGAAGTAAACCTCATGAAGTGAAATTAATGATGATTGATCCTAAAATGGTTGAATTAAATGTGTATAATGGTATTCCGCATTTGTTATCTCCGGTTGTTACAGAACCAAAGAAAGCAGCGCAGGCTCTTAAAAAAGTAGTGAATGAAATGGAACGCAGGTATGAACTCTTTGCAGCCTCTGGAACCCGGAATATAGAAGGTTACAACACATATTTAAAAAGAGAAAACAAAAAACGGGATCAGGCGGAGGCCCATTCACCACTTCCTTTTATCGTTGTCATTGTGGATGAGTTAGCTGATTTAATGATGGTTGCTTCTTCCGACGTGGAGGATGCGATAACGCGTTTAGCACAAATGGCCCGAGCAGCAGGGATTCATTTAATCATTGCAACACAAAGACCTTCTGTTGACGTTATTACTGGAGTGATTAAAGCAAATATACCATCAAGAATCGCCTTCGGTGTGTCGAGTTCTACAGATTCTAGAACTATCTTAGATGGAAATGGTGCTGAAAAACTCCTTGGTAAAGGAGATATGTTATTTTTACCTGTTGGAGCTTCTAAAGCGACTAGAATTCAAGGCGCTTTTTTATCCGATGATGAAGTTGAAAGAATAGTGATGCACTGTATTGAGCAGCAAAAGGCACAATATGCGGAAGAAATGATGCCAAAAGAAGGGGACTCCGATCCAGTAAGGGAGGAAGTACAAGACGAGCTGTATAACGATGCAGTTAAATTAATTACGGAAATGCAAACTGCTTCCGTTTCGATGTTACAGCGCCGTTTTAGAGTTGGTTATGCTCGGGCTGCGAGACTGATCGATGAAATGGAAGTTAGAGGTATTGTGGGACCTTATGAGGGAAGTAAACCTCGCGAAGTTCTTGTAGCAAAGATCTCAGAGGATCCAATCTCTCAAAATGACACGAATGGCGTCTGATGTCAAAAAACACTGAAAACGATTAAATAATGATAGTCCAAAATCATATTTCATGTTACATTAAATTATAGAAAAAATGACTATTTTGTTTCAGAAAAGGGGGGTTTAGATGATTAAATCTGATCAACGGCCATTATACTTACAAGTAATAGATAAAATCAAAGAAGACATTGAAAATGGAATTTACGAAACTGGAGAACGATTACCTTCTGAATTTCAGTTATCTAAACAACTTGGAATTAGTCGAGCAACACTTAGAGAAGCGTTACGCATGCTTGAAGATGAGAGTGTGATTATTCGGAGACATGGAGTTGGGACATTTATTAATACGAAGCCCCTTTTTTCTTCTGGCATTGAAGAATTATTTAGTGTGACAGACATGATTAAACGCGGGAATAAAGTACCTGGCACTAATTATATCTCTTCTACGATTGAGAGTGCAACGGAAGATGATATACGAAGGTTTAATGATGAAGAATTGACAGATATGATCGTTATCGATCGAGTTAGGACAGCTGATGAAGAACCGGTTGTTTATTGTTTAGATAAGATTCCTAAACAACATTTACCTGATTATGTTTCCCACCAACAACAATCAATTTTTGATCAATTGGAAAAGTCAGGTACAACAATTACCTATGCTATGACACAAATTGAACCGATTGGTTATCACGAACGAATTTCTGAGATTTTGCAATGTGAGCCGGAAACAGCATTATTAGTGCTAAAGCAAATGCACTTTAATGAGTTGGATAAACCGGTATTGTATTCCATTAACTATTTTAGAGCAGACAAGTTTAAGTTCCACGTAATGCGTAAAAGAGTTTATTAAGACGAACAAAATAAAAGTGTTGGATTTCCTCTTTTTAGTAAGTAATGAACCGAAGTGTGATTATCTGTTGAGAGTTTTTCTTGAACGGGTGATCACATCTCGATTTATTGCTTATTTTTTGTTGTTTTATAAAAATAGCTAGTATTTTCATGGAAAATATGAATTTTTTGCTAATTATTGGTCTGTTAAGTACAATTAAAGAGTATGAAATAACATAATCAGTTCATTTTAAGGAATAGTATTAGTAATTAGAGGGAGGTAATTTATATGAACCAAGAACCAGTGATTCATTTCCAATCTGGAAGCATAAATGTGCATTATATTCCATCAACCACATTTAAAACGAATACATTTGTCATCCAATTGAAAGCCCCATTAGCGAAAGACACGGTAACCAAAAGGGCTATTCTGCCTCAAGTTTTACAAAGTGGATCGGAGGATTATCCAACAAGATTGGCTCTGCGAAGTGCTTTAGAAGATCTCTATGGTGCTTCTTTGCAAGGTGATATTGTAAAAAAAGGTGAAAATCAGATTATGTCATTCCGAATGGATATTGCAAACGAAAAATTCTTAAAAGATAACACGCCTTTAATGGAACAAGGCTTAAAATTGCTTTCTTCAGTCTTTCTTCATCCAAAAATATCAAATAATCAATTTGATGATAAAATACTCTCGGACGAAATAAGAACGCATCGCCAAAAAATTGCGTCTATTTTTGATGATAAAATGAGATTTGCTAACAAACGATTGACAGAAGAAATGTGTAAGAACGAACCTTTTGGTCTTCACGTATTAGGGGAAGAAAAAGATTTAGATGCTATAGACAGTAAAAACCTGTTTGAATATTATCAGCAAGTGTTGCAAAATGATCAAATAGATTTTTATATTATGGGCGATATGAACCATGACGATTTAAAAGAAATGATTGAAAAGTATTTTATGATCACTCGCAATGAAACAACAACTAATACTAATAATAACTCCCCAGATTCTAGTGCAAACCAGCAATCAAGAGAGCCGCGCGAAGTTGTTGAAGAACAAGAAATACAGCAAGGTAAACTTCATTTAGGTTACCGGACTAATGTTACATACGGAGACCAGGAGTACTTTGCCTTACAATTATTCAACGGTATATTCGGCGGTTTTTCTCATTCGAAACTTTTCATAAATGTTCGTGAAAAAGCATCTCTTGCTTATTATGCAGCATCCCGGATTGAAAGTATGAAAGGTCTATTAATCGTAATGGCTGGTATTGAATCAAATAAATACGATGAAGCAACTAGTATCATTTTCAAGCAGATGGAAGACATGCAAAACGGTGAGTTTACAGAGGAAGACATAGAGCAAACAAAAGCTGTATTTAAAAATCAAATCCTTGAAACAATGGATTCGCCACGTGGAAGAATTGAGTTGGAATATCAAAATGAAGTAGGGGTCGGAAGAATTCCCTTAGAGGAATGGATGACTAGAATAGACGAAGTGACGAAAGAAGATATCGTACAGGTCGCATCAAAAATTCAACTGGATACCACTTATTTTTTAAAGGGAAAGGAGGAATCTGCAAATGAGTAAGCTTACATTTGATCAATTACAAGAGACGCTTTATGCGGAAGAACTATCTAACGGTCTGCAGGTGTATGTTTTGCCTAAAAAAGGGTTTAATAAAACATTTGCAACGTTTACAACTAAATACGGATCTATCGATAATCATTTTACTCCTCTTGGTAAAGATGAAAAGACACGAGTACCAGATGGTATTGCTCACTTTTTAGAGCATAAAATGTTCGATGACGAAGAAGGCGATGTATTCCAACAGTTCAGTAAACAAGGCGCATCGGCAAATGCATTTACTAGCTTTACGAGAACAGCTTATTTATTTTCAAGTACGATGAATGTAAAAGATAATCTTGAAACATTAATGAATTTTGTTCAGAAACCTTATTTTACAGATGAATCTGTTGAAAAAGAAAAAGGAATTATTGAACAGGAAATTAAGATGTATGAAGATAATCCGGATTGGCAAAATTTCTTTGGTTTGTTGACAGCAATGTACCAAAATCATCCTGTTTCTATTGATATTGCAGGGACAGTAGACTCAATTATGAAAACAACGAAAGAATTACTATATACATGTTATGAAACATTTTATCATCCTAGTAACATGGTTTTATTTATCGTTGGAAATGTAGTCCCTGATGAAGTGATGGAACAAGTGAAAAACAATCAAAAAGCAAAAACGTTCGCAAAACCTGAAGAGATTAAACGCTTTTTTGAATCGGAATCTTCAGAAGTTAGTACAAAGAAAAAAGTTATTCCTATGCCAGTTAATACAGGGAAATGTTTAGTAGGTATTAAGGATAAAAATCCAAATAGAAGCGGTGAAGACCTTTTAAGACATGAGTTATCGTTACAGTTAGTTCTGGAAATGATGTTTGGACAAAGTTCAACAAATTATCAAAGCCTTTATGAAGAAGGATTAATTGATGATAGCTTTAGTTTTGATTATACAGCAGAGCAAGGATTTGGTTTTTCTGTCATCGGTGGAGATTCCAATGACCCAGAACTATTAGCTTCCCGAATTGAAGAGATGGTAAAAGATTTTATTGAACAGCCTATTGACCAAGAAGCAATAGATAGAATTCGAAAAAAGAAAATCGGATATTTCCTAAAGGCGATGAACTCTCCTGAATTTATTGCAAACCAATTTACCCGTTATCGTTTTAATGATATGGATCTATTTCATGTAATCCCTATGCTTGAGTCATTAACTTTAGAGCAATTAAAAGAAACGATGAAAGAGCATTTCACGTTGGATACTCAGATGAGTCAATGTATTGTTAAAAGTGAGGATAGCACGAATAGTAATGACTAGACCTGTAGCATTTATTTCCGGTGCCAGTGGGGATATTGGTCATGAGATTAGTATTAGACTTGCAAAGGCAGGCTATGACTTAATTCTCCACTATCATAAAAATAGATCCGCAATGGATAAACTTTTACTGGAAATAGAGAAAACGTATAAGAGCAATTGCAAAATATTTCAAGCAGATTTTGCTGATGCAACAGAAACAATAAGTATTATCCAATCACTATCCATTACTCCAGAGGTCATTGTTCATAATGCTGGAGTGTCAAACTCCGGGTTATTACAAGACATTTCACAAGACGAACTGGCTACGGAAATGGCTATTGGTCTTATCACACCATCGATGATTACAAAAGAGTTCTTACCGGCGATGATTTCAAACAAAAAAGGAAAAATAATCTTTATTACTTCTATTTGGGGCGAAACTGGAGCTTCGAATGAGGTGTCATACTCAATGATTAAAGGCGGACAGAATGCATTTGTGAAAGCATTAGCTAAAGAAGTAGCACCTAGTGGAATTCAAGTAAACGGTATCGCACCAGGTGCCATAAAAACAAAAATGTTAGATGAGTATACGCTGGAGGAAATGGAGCATCTGGAGAATAGTATACCTGCAGGTCGCATAGGTGAGGCAAGGGAAGTAGCGGTAGCGGTAGAATTTCTGATATCGCCCGAAATGACTTATATGAATGGACATATACTCCGGCTTAACGGTGCTTGGTATTGTTAAACGAATCTTTTACAGGTGTGAATAATATTCTTCTTTCGTGAGAAAATAAACACGAAGATAACAAAAAGGAGGAATGAAGCATGTCTGTATTAGATCATTGGGATCAATGGAAAGACTTCTTAGGCGGCAAACTTGATCAAGGTCAAAGTGATGGAATGGATCAGTCAACTGTCTCAGAGGTAGCTTATCAAGTTGGAGAATATTTAGCTGATGAAGTACAACCAAAGAATGAGCAAGAGCAAGTGTTAGCCGATATGTGGTCTGTTGCATCTGAAGAAGAACAACATGCAATAGCTAATATGATGGTAAAACTTGTACAAAAATAGAGTGAATAAGAAGAGCTTTTCTAGCATCGTCTCTATGACGGTGCTCTTTCTCTTTATCGAAATTGCCAATATATTTATATTGTTTCACATAGTTTCCCACATTTTTCAATTATTTTTGGAAATATTGCCTAAAACCTGAAGGAATTATCCCGGATTTTCATAAATCCCTTTTAAAGATGAAAAAAATCTATTATGATAGCAAGAGACATATGCTAAACTAAACGAAGGGAGTTACCAATGGAACAAAAAGAGTGGTACATGGAATATCAAATCCATGAAAATCGACCAGGGCTACTTGGTGAAATTGCTTCTTTATTGGGAATGCTCCATATAAATATTGTTACAATTAATGGTGTTGAGCACCGTCGAAGAGGAATGTTAATTAAAAGTGTTAATGATGAAGCTATCATGCGACTAAGATTGATTCTTGAAACGATGGATGTGATCACGTTACGTAAAATCCGCCAACCAAAGCTTCGCGACAGATTAGCTGTTATGCATGGTCGTTATATTGAGCGGGATGAGGATGAAAAAAAAACATTTCGCTTTACACGTGAAGAACTTGGAATCCTGGTGGATTTCATGGCGGAATTGTTTAAAAAAGATGGTCATCGCCTAATTGGTATTCGTGGAATGCCGCGTGTCGGCAAAACAGAGTCTGTTGTCGCTGCAAGTGTCTGTGCGAACAAAAGGTGGTCTTTTTTATCCTCCACTCTTTTAAAACAGACAATACGCAGTCAACTTGCCGATGATGAAATGTCAGAACATCATATTTATATTATTGATGGAATCGTGTCTACAATGAGAGCGTCAGAAAGGCATCAAATGCTTGTATCGGAAATGATGAGACTTCCTGCAACAAAAGTTGTAGAGCACCCTGATATATTTATTAGGGAAACGGAATATACTTTAAAAGATTTTGATTATATCATTGAACTTCGAAGTGATGAGAACGAAGAAATTACATACGAGGCTGTAGAATCAGGCTTCTCATCCTTTGATATCAGGTAGTTAGTGGGTGTTTAAATGTCAGAACTAGGAATTAGACTAAAGTCAGCTAGAGAAGAAAAAGGTTATACGCTAGAGGAAATGCAAAAAGTCACAAAAATACAAAAGCGTTATTTAATGGCAATAGAAGAAGGTAACTTTTCAAAGATGCCAGGTGAATTTTATGCCAGAGCTTTTGTGAAAAGCTACTCAGAAGCAGTAGGTTTAGATCCTGATATGATTTTTGATGAGCACAAGGAGGAATTACCTCAACCCAAGAGAGAACGGGTCGATCTTCCGCCAAGAGTAAATCGTTCAAAACCTAGAACAGTGAGGCGTAAATCTCGTTTTGCATCGTTCATCCCTACGATTGTGCTTGTAATTTTTCTTTTAGTTATTGCATGTGGAATCTGGCTTTTCAATCAAGGCAATAGTGATGATGCATCTGTTCCGAGAGAACAACAACAGGAGCAGCCGTCTCTTGAAATCACTGATTCCGTCAACGAGGAGAATGAAACCGTCGACGGGAATGAAGAAGCAGTGAGTAATGCTAGTAGTGAAGAAGATAGCAGCGCTGCCAACGGTAGTGAAAATGAGAATAATGCAAACAGTGTAGAGAATAATGAAGAAGAGGAAGAAGAAGTAGCTCAGTCAATGACTTTAGACTCAATAGAGGGTAATCGTTCTTTCTACCAACTTTCAGGCACGGACAGCTTTGAGATTCGCATAGAAGTCGCGGGAGACAGTTGGATCGGAATTTCTAATTCGGATGGCGATAGTCTTCATGAAGGACC
Source organism: Salipaludibacillus neizhouensis (assembly GCF_002886185.1). Classification (GTDB taxonomy): domain Bacteria; phylum Bacillota; class Bacilli; order Bacillales; family Salisediminibacteriaceae; genus Salipaludibacillus; species Salipaludibacillus neizhouensis. The sequence goes on along the minus strand of NZ_KZ614146.1, from coordinate 2,106,119 downwards.
GCATACTCAAGGTGATACTGTTTCTTTAGACGTCTCAGATGAATCACACATTATTTTTAATCTTGGAAACGTAACAACAGCTGATATTTATATTAACGATGAGCTATTGGAGTATCAAAACGACGATGCAGGGGTTCGACAATATGTTGAAGTGGAGTTAGAATCGTAATCAAAAAATAATTCAGTATTAAGAGAAAAGTACTGAAAAAGTCGATTTGCACTTTTTCAGTGCTTTTTTGCAAGCTGAAAAGTTTATAATATTCTTCATTTTAAGAGATGTATGCTTTTGAACAGAGGGCTTGAATGATGCTTAAATGTTGGTGGCGAAAGCTCACGCTGTATTTAACAAAAGACGCTTTGCGTTTTTCTTATGAGATATTTTTCATATTGTTTGTATTGGGGTGTGTCATATGGTCTGCTTTGGCCTTGATTCATCCCTTTTGGCTATTAAAGAAAAATCAGAATCGTTAGTATTCGCATTACGCCTGTCTTTTTGATAAAATTGAAAAGGTCCAGAATATATTTACATAATAAAATGAAGCAGATAGGAGGATTCTCGTGAACATTCCAAATCAAATTACAATATCACGGATTATATTAATCCCTCTTTTTATGGTGTTTTTGCTTGTTCCATTCAACTGGGGAGTTTGGAGTATATTAGGTGCGGATATTCCCGTTCACCATTTCGTTGCTGCCATCATTTTTATCATTGCCAGTGCAACAGATTGGCTTGATGGTTACTATGCGAGAAAACATAATTTAGTAACAAACATGGGGAAGTTTCTCGATCCGTTAGCAGACAAATTGCTTATTACAGCTGCTTTTGTTTCTCTTGTTGGTTTGGACATGTTCCCTGCTTGGGCAGCTATTGTGGTCTTAAGTAGAGAGTTTGCTGTGACCGGGTTAAGACTTGTCGCTTCAGGCGAAGGTGAGGTTATTGCTGCAAGTACTTGGGGGAAATGGAAAACAGTAAGCCAAATCATTGCAGCAGCAGCACTCCTACTGCATAACATGATTTTTGAACTCATGAATTTTCCTTTTGCAACGATAATGGTATATGTCGCAGTCATTCTAACAGTACTATCCGGCATAGATTATTTTGTGAAAAATAAACATGTCTTGAATAAATCAATGTGATGGTATGGGAAGGATGATTACAACATGAATGCAGAAATTATCGCTGTAGGTTCGGAGCTACTGCTAGGGCAGATCGAAAATTCAAATGCTACATTTTTATCCTCAGAACTTTCAAAACTTGGGATTGATGTCTATCACCATGTTGTTGTGGGGGATAATGAAGCTCGCTTGGAAAAAACAGTAGAAACTGCACTAGAGAGATCCGATTTACTTATCCTCACTGGTGGTTTAGGACCGACAAAAGATGATATAACGAAAGAAATCCTAGCCAAAGTTACAGGTAGGGAACTCGTATATGACGAGAATACAGAAGCAAGACTTCATGCATATTTTGCTGGACGCGAAAAGAAAATGACGGAAAATAACCTGAAACAAGCGTTAATAATCCAAGGTTCTTACGTATTTCCTAACGATCATGGCTTGGCCTGTGGTATGGCAGTAGATGTATCCGGGAAGAAAGTAATTCTTCTTCCAGGACCACCTACAGAGATGATTCCAATGTTTGAAAGATATACTGGGCCATTTCTACAACAGGAATTACATACAAAAGATCAAATTCAATCAAAAGTGTTACGTTTTTTTAATATTGGGGAATCGCAATTGGTTCACGAAATTGATGACATTATTGAATCGCAAACAAATCCAACTGTAGCGCCTCTAGCTTCAGGTGGAGAAGTTACATTAAGGTTAACGGTGAAAGGCACGGATGCGAGTGAAAACGAACTAAAACTGGAAGAATTGAAGCAAAAGATTGTCAGTCGTGTATCTCCCTATTTTTATGGTGAAGGAGAGGCACAGTTGCATGGTATAGTGGTTGACCGACTTCAAGAATTAAAGTTGTCAATCGGAGCAGCAGAGAGCCTGACAGGAGGGGATTTCTCTAGTACTTTAACCGAAGTTGCTGGATCGTCCTCAGTTTTTAAGGGTGCAATCATATGTTATAGTAATGCAGTGAAGGAAGCTCAATTATCTGTACCGCAAGAAGTATTAACCAAAGAAGGCGCAGTGAGTAAAAGGTGTGCTGAACTTCTTGCTTTGAATGTAAAGAAACTACTTAAAACAGATGTTGGTATCAGTTTTACAGGTGTTGCAGGTCCTGATTCTTTGGAGGGCAAGAGTGCAGGTCTAGTTTACATTGGAATAGCAGTAAATGACAATGTAGAAGTGTTTAAATTACAATTAGCAGGTAGCCGAAAAAATATACGTGAAAGAGCTGCAAAGCATGGTTTTTATTATCTTCTACATGAACTTAGTAAGGAAAAGGTGGATGAATAATGATGAAATTCGAAGAGTTTGAAATTTCTGATGAGTTACAAAGAGCAATAAAAGATATGGGGTTCGAAGCTCCATCACCTATTCAGGAAAAAATTATTCCTGAAATACTAAAAAATCAAGATGTCATTGGACAAGCACAAACAGGAACAGGTAAGACTGCAGCATTTGGAATTCCGTTGTTAGAGCATTTAACGAAGGAAAAGCATGTTCAATCGCTTATTTTAACTCCTACACGAGAATTGGCGATTCAAGTAGCAGGAGAATTACAAAAACTTTCTAAATTTATGCATGTTCAGACTTTACCTGTATACGGGGGGCAATCTATTGGGCATCAGATCAAGTCCTTGAATAGAGGTGTGGAAATAGTTGTCGGAACACCTGGAAGAATTTTAGATCACCTGAATCGTGGTACTTTAAAATTACAAAAAGTTCATACGCTTATTTTGGATGAAGCGGATGAAATGCTTGATATGGGTTTTGTTGAGGATATTGAAAAGATTCTTAAGCAAGTGAACAGTGATCGACAAACGATGCTGTTTTCAGCGACAATGCCTCCGGCAATTCGCAAACTTTCTAACAAATACATGAAAAATCCTAAGCAAATTACGATTAGCAAAGGAGACGTTACTGCGCCTTCAATTAATCAAGTCTATTATAAAGTACTTGAGAAAAATAAATTAGATTCTTTATGCCGAGTTATTGATAGTGAAACGATCGAATTAGGAATTATCTTTTGCAGAACTAAAAAAGGTGTAGCAGAATTAACCGAAGCACTTCAAGCAAGAGGGTATATGGCAGATGGACTTCACGGAGACTTATCTCAATCGCAGCGTGATATGGTCATGAAAAAGTTTCGTGATGGAGCAATTGAATTTCTAATTGCAACTGACGTTGCTGCTAGGGGAATAGATGTTCAAAATGTTACGCACGTGATCAACTATGACATCCCTCAAGATCCGGAGAGTTATGTCCATAGAATCGGACGAACGGGTAGAGCCGGAAGAGATGGTATTGCGTTAACGCTTGTTACACCAAGAGAAATGAAACATTTACGTTCTATTGAGTCACAAATTAAGATGAATATTCCTGCACAAAGTTTACCTTCAGTGGAAGAGGTAGTGGAAAAACAACAACATGTGTGGAAAGGTCAAATCATCGATTTAATTGAAAACGATGAAGAGGAAGAGAGTTTGTATGATAGTGTTGTTACAGATTTACTAGACCAATATCCTGCGGAAAAAGTGGTTACCGCTTTAATGAAACTTGCCTTCTACAGCCGTGATGATATGAATGACGATGGGTATAACTTTGGCGAGACAGGAGCTCAAAAAGGAATGACCCGTTTCTTTATCAACGTTGGGCGTAATGTAGATTTGACACCGAAAAAATTAGTCGATGAAGTATCACGTCTTGTCGGAGTGAATCCGAAATCTGTCGGGAGAGTAGATATCTTTGAAAACTTTACGTTCTTGGAAGTGCCAGAAGAAGTAGCACCGTTTGTGTACGAAGGGTTAAAATACTCGAGAGTCAGTGGTGCCAGAATTAATCTGGAGCCGGCAAAACCGAGACCTAAAAGAAAATAATTAAAATAGAATCCGCCTTATCTATTGACGAGGCGGTTTTTTATTTGTAAAATGAAAAAGCGAACGAATGTTTGTAAAAATGGTGGCAAGTGTGTTTAAATAGGATAAGATAGAATTCAAGGATGATAGTAAAATTTTTAAATAGATGAAGGAGAGATTGTAGAATGTCAGATCGTAAACAAGCATTAGATATGGCGTTAAAACAAATTGAAAAACAATTTGGTAAAGGATCTATTATGAAGCTGGGTGAGCAACCGGAGCATCGTGTATCGACCATTTCAAGTGGCTCATTAGCATTAGACATTGCTTTAGGAATAGGTGGCTATCCAAGAGGAAGAGTAATTGAAATATATGGTCCTGAATCATCAGGTAAGACGACCGTTTCTTTGCACGCTATTTCTGCAGTTCAAGGAAATGGTGGACAAGCCGCTTTTATCGATGCAGAACACGCATTAGATCCTGTTTATGCCCAAAATTTAGGCGTTAATATTGACAATCTACTTTTGTCGCAGCCTGATACTGGAGAGCAAGGTTTAGAGATTGCTGAAGCACTAGTTCGAAGTGGGGCTGTTGATATCGTAGTTGTTGACTCGGTTGCAGCGCTAGTGCCGAAAGCTGAAATTGAAGGGGAAATGGGAGATTCACACGTTGGTTTACAGGCACGTCTCATGTCTCAAGCTTTACGAAAACTTTCGGGCGCGGTTAGCAAATCGAAAACAATCGTTATCTTTATTAACCAAATCCGTGAAAAGGTTGGGGTCATGTTTGGTAACCCGGAGACTACTCCAGGGGGGCGAGCACTTAAGTTTTATGCTTCGGTAAGACTTGAAGTCCGTCGTGCAGAAACACTTAAGCAAGGAAATGATATGGTAGGGAATAAAACGAAAATTAAAGTAGTAAAAAACAAAGTTGCTCCTCCGTTCAAAGTAGCAGAGGTTGATATCATGTACGGACTTGGTATTTCAAGAGAAGGATCGATCCTAGATATCGGGTCAGAATTGGATATCGTTCAAAAAAGTGGTGCATGGTATTCCTTTAACAGTGAGCGAATGGGACAAGGCCGGGAAAATGCCAAGCAGTTTTTGAAAGAAAATGTTGAAATTACTGCAGACATTGAAAAACAAATCCGTGAGCATCATGGGCTAGTCAAGCCAAAAGATGTTCCCGTTCCAGAAGAGGTTGATGAAGAAGCAGACCTACCATTAGATTTAAAATAATGAAAAAACAGGAGGAGTTCCGGTTATTTTTCGGGACTCCTTTGGGTTACCCTCAGATGTAAAAAATAGGTCTTAGAACCCTTACCAATGCTTGACATTATTGAGTATGAAGCATACAATTAGTGAGAATACTGCATTTTACGATTTTTTTCTTAAAGTCGTATTTGGATGTATGAAATGCTTTATTTATGAATGGATGAACATGTAAAGAAATTTGAAATTTAGTTCCACCGAGAAATAGCATGAGGAGGTGAATCAGTCTTGGATAGTCTGATCGTACAAATCCTCATTTTGCTATTCACTGTAGTAATCTTTTTTCTAGTTGGATATTTCGTCCGTAAATCACTCGCAGAAGCAAAAATATCGAGTGCAGAAGCATTGGCGAAGCATACGATTGACGATGCTAAACGCGAAGCGGACTCGAGCAGAAAAGAAGCAATTCTTGAAGCAAAAGACGAAGCTCATAAGCTTCGAATGGATGCTGAAAAAGAAGTTCGTGATCGTCGGAACGATATTCAAAAACAAGAAAATCGATTAGTTCAAAAAGAAGAAGTATTGGATCGAAAAAGTGAAACGTTGGACAAAAAGGAAGTTACTCTTGAAAAACGAGAAGAGCAATTGTCGAAACGTCAGCATGAAATCGACGAGATGAATAGCAAAGTCGAGGAATCATTACAAGAACAAAAGCTAGAATTAGAAAGAATCTCTGCTTTTACGAAAGATGAAGCAAGAGCAATTATTATGAAGACAATGGAAGATGAGTTGGCACATGAAAAGGCAGTTTTTATAAAAGAATCTGTTACGCGAGCGAAGGAAGAAGCAGATAAGAAAGCGAAAGAAATTCTTTCTTTATCGATTCAACGATGTGCTGCTGATCATGTTGCGGAAACTACTGTTTCTGTTGTTAGTTTACCAAACGATGAAATGAAAGGTCGAATTATTGGCCGAGAAGGCCGAAATATTCGTGCATTAGAAACATTAACAGGAATCGATTTAATAATCGATGACACTCCTGAAGCAGTTATCCTTTCTGGTTTTGATCCTATACGAAGGGAAATTGCAAAAACTGCTCTTGAAAAACTTGTCCAGGACGGCCGAATTCACCCAGCAAGAATTGAGGAAACAGTGGATAAAGCAAGAAGAGAAGTGGATGAATTAATTCGAGAGTATGGGGAACAAACGACATTCGAAATGGGAATTCATAATTTACATCCCGATTTAATTAAGATCTTAGGTCGTTTGAAATTTCGCACAAGTTATGGGCAAAATGTCCTTAAGCATTCTGTAGAAGTTGCTCATTTATCGGGCATCATGGCAGCAGAATTAGGGGAAGACGTTCAAATGGCAAGACGTGCCGGTCTCCTTCATGATCTTGGTAAAGCAATTGACCATGAAGTAGAAGGTAGCCACGTTGAAATAGGTGTTGAGTTAGGAACGAAATACAAAGAACATCCAATTGTTATAAATAGTATTGCCTCTCACCATGGAGACACAGAGGCGACATCTGTTATCTCGACATTGGTAGCTGCAGCTGATGCTTTATCAGCAGCAAGACCTGGTGCGAGAAGAGAAACATTGGAAACCTACATTAAACGTTTGGAAAAACTTGAAGAGATCTCTGAATCTTTCGAGGGCGTGGAGAAAACATATGCTATCCAAGCTGGCCGTGAGGTTCGAATTATGGTGAAGCCTGATTATATTACGGATGAAGATTCGTATAAACTTGCTCGTGATATAACGAAAAAAATTGAAGATGAACTTGATTACCCTGGGCACATTAAAGTTACTGTGATCCGTGAAACAAGGGCTGTTGAGTATGCGAAATAAAGTGGTATTTTATACCACTTTTTTTCCTTTTTAAAAGATGAAAATGTAAATAAAGAGTTCTCTTTAATGTGCACATATCAAAAACCGCTATGCAACTTTTCTTGAAATCACAATGATTGGGTTCAAATAAAATTTACATATGTGTTTGTGTGCGAGAGACTGGAAATCTTAAATGTACAAAAATTAGTTTTTCACTATATTTGATACGTAATGAATTTTCGACTAAACTATATGATTACATAATGAAAAAATGAGGGATTGAAAATGAAAATATTATTTATAGGAGATATTGTTGGCTCTCCAGGTAGATCAGCGCTGAGAGAATACTTACCGAAGTTAAAATCGAAATACCGTCCTGATCTTACGATTGTAAATGGAGAAAATGCAGCAAGTGGGAAAGGAATTACGGGTAAAATTTATCACGATTTTATTCAACTAGGTGTAGACGTTGTAACAATGGGAAATCATACGTGGGATAAAAAAGAAATATTTGATTTTATAGAGGATGAATCAGCATCGAATATGATAAGACCAGCAAACTTCCCCGAAGGAAACCCCGGTAAGGGATATGTAATTAAAAAAGTCGGTAATAAAAAGGTAGCTGTTATTAATGCTCAAGGGAGAACTTTTTTACCACCTATCGATTGTCCATTTAGGAAATTAGAAGCGATTGTAGAAGAAGTAAGACAAGAAACTCCCTTTATATTTGTTGATTTTCATGCAGAAGCAACGAGTGAAAAGCTAGCCATAGGTTGGTTTTTGGATGGCAAGGTTTCTACTGTAGTTGGAACGCATACACACGTTCAAACTGCTGATGAACGCATTCTGCCAAATGGTACAGCTTACATTACGGACGTTGGTATGACCGGACCTTTGGATGGTATTTTAGGGATGGACCGAAATGTCATCATTAATCGATTTCTAACAAACTTACCTGCTAGGTTTGAGGTAACAACAGGACGGGAACAGTTAAATGGAGTAGTTGTTGAGCTCGATAACCAGTCTGGAAAGGCTTTAAATATTCAACGTATTAGCATTAATGAGGACCGGCCCTTTTTTGATTAGGGACATGATGTATATAATTTGAGGTTTCGAATATATACAGAAAGAGGTAAAGTGTAAGACATTCCTTTTTTGATAGGTTGATCAAAGAAAGAGCGATTAATTTCAAATCCCATGGTGCTAACTTGATGTTTGGCAATCGATTGAACAACAATTCCAAAAGGAGGTTCTGAAATGGAAATACTAAAAGTTTCAGCAAAATCCAATCCAAATTCTGTAGCTGGTGCATTAGCCGGAGTCATTAGAGAAAGAGGACACGCAGAAATTCAAGCAATTGGGGCAGGTGCATTAAACCAATCCGTGAAAGCAGTTGCCATCGCTCGAGGTTTTGTAGCACCAAGTGGTATCGATCTTATTTGTATTCCAGCATTTACAGATATTAAAATCGATAATGAGGACCGAACCGCTATTAAGTTGATCATTGAGCCCCGATAAATCAAAAAATACCTGACATTCTCAGTCGGGTATTTTTTTGTGGAAACACTTGAACCATAATAGGAAAGAAACCCATATGAGTGGGGCTATTCATTGAATAAAGATTAGCTAAATGCCCAAAAAAGAAAATTGAATATTCTAACTTTCGTCTAGGAAAGGTCAGAGATTATGTTACAATATAAATAGATACATAAACTTACGTAAGATGAGAGGCGACACTTCTTTTATCTTGATTCAAGCTCATTATTGAAAATGTTCTTTAGCCAGAGCTGATTAAATGGAAGTGTCAAACTCATTTAATAGTAGTTTAAGGTATATAGCAACTAGGGGAAGCATAATAGATTAACTAACTACATGAATGTATCCGCATTCATAGAAGGATTATCACTTGTATTAGATGGGAAGACGTCCGGTGCAGATGAAAAGGAGTGTAGTGAATAATGATAAATCAACTTTCATGGAAAGTTGGGGGACAGCAAGGGGAAGGTATTGAAAGTACGGGAGAGATTTTTTCAATGGCTCTAAACCGTCAAGGCTATTTTTTATATGGTTACCGCCATTTTTCTTCGAGAATCAAAGGTGGACATACCAATAATAAAATTAGGGTTAGCATAAAGGCAACGAATTCTATTTCGGATGACTTAGATATTCTCGTTGCTTTTGACCAAGAAACGATTGATGTAAATCACCATGAACTTAGTTTGGGAGCAGTTGTAATAGGTGACAGTAAATTTACACCTAGTCTTCCGGAAGGGTCACATGCAAAGTTATTTTCGGTTCCTTTCACTAAAATTGCTACAGATTTAGGCACCTCATTGATGAAAAATATGGTCGCAGTAGGAGCTTCAGCAGCCGTGATAGGATTAAATCCAGAGATGTTTAAATCAGTGGTCGAACAAATTTTTTCCAAAAAAGGTGCAACAGTTGTGGAAAAGAACATGGATGCTATTCGAGCAGGGATGGAATATTTCCAGAAAGAAGCTAGCGGAAACGTTGGAGATTTTTCATTAGAAAAAGCAGACGGTAAACATCGTATGTTTATGATTGGTAACGATGCGATAGCACTTGGTGCATTAACTGGTGGCGCTAGATTTATGCCAGCATATCCTATAACACCAGCTTCTGAAATCATGGAGTATCTTATTAGAAAATTACCCGATTATGGCGGTACGGTTATTCAAACGGAAGATGAAATAGCAGCATGTACCATGGCGATCGGTGCAAATTATGCGGGGGTTCGCTCATTAACTGCTTCGGCTGGTCCTGGATTGTCTCTCATGATGGAGGGAATTGGCCTTAGTGGCATGACAGAGACACCATTGGTCATAATAGATACGCAGAGAGGCGGTCCGAGTACAGGACTCCCTACAAAGCAGGAGCAATCCGATATTTTTGCCGTTATATTTGGTACTCACGGTGAAATTCCTAAAGTTGTGTTAGCCCCTTCAAGTGTGGAAGAAGCATTCTATGACACGATTGAAGCATTCAATATCGCAGAAGAGTATCAAGTGCCGGTTATCCTTATGACAGATTTAGCACTTTCACTTGGGAAGCAAACTGTGGAACCACTTGATTTTGAAAAAGTAGAAATCCGTCGGGGTAAATTAGATCCTGAAGAAGTTCTTCCAGAGCAAGAAAAAGGGGTATACTTCAAGCGTTACGATGTTACAGAAGATGGTATTTCCAAACGAGTTATTCCAGGCATGCCTAATGGACTTCATCATGTAACTGGTGTAGAGCATAATGAACAGGGAAAACCATCAGAAAGTCCTGAGAACAGGAAAGCTCAGATGGATAAGCGTATGAGAAAGCTAGATACGTTAATTGCTAATTTCCCAGTCCCAGTAGTAAAAGACGAAAAACATGATAATGCAGATGTATTAATTTTAGGTGTTAACTCTACTAGAGGAACGATTCAAGAGGCAATCCCAATGCTTGAAAAAGATGGCGTTAAAGTAAACCACGGACAAATACGTTTATTACATCCGTTTCCAACGGATGAGTTAGAAAGTATGATAGATAAGGCAAAGAAAGTCATTGTGATTGAAAATAATGCTACGGGTCAAGTGGCACAATTATTGAAAATGAATACTCGTTTAAATAAAGTAGAGTCCATTTTAAAATATGATGGAAATCCATTTTTACCTTCAGAGATTCACAACAGATGTAAGGAGGTACTTTAAAGTATGGCGACGTTTAAAGATTTTAGAAATAATGTAAAACCAAACTGGTGTCCCGGGTGCGGTGATTTCTCGGTACAGGCGGCAATACAACGTGCAGCGGCAAACGTCGGTGTTATTCCAGAGCAATTAGCGGTAGTGTCAGGCATCGGTTGTTCAGGCAGAATCTCAGGATATATTAATTCATACGGTCTTCACGGTATCCACGGACGGTCATTACCAATTGCTCAAGGTGTCAAGATGGCAAACCGTGAATTGACTGTTATTGCTTCAGGAGGAGATGGAGATGGTTTTGCAATCGGAATGGGTCATACCATCCATGCTATTCGCAGAAACATTGATGTCACATATATCGTGATGGACAATCAAATATACGGATTAACGAAAGGGCAAACCTCTCCGCGAAGTGACTTGGGCTTCAAAACAAAAAGCACACCAGAGGGATCTATTGAGTCATCCTTAAGTGTGATGGAACTGGCCTTAGCTTCTGGAGCAGGATTTGTTGCTCAAAGTTTCTCCAGTGATTTAAAAGAACTAACGTCTCTTATCGAACAAGGAATGAATCACAAAGGGTTTTCTTTAATCAATGTATTTAGTCCATGTGTAACTTTTAATAAAATCAACACGTACGCTTGGTTCAAAGAGAACTTGATCTCACTATCAACGGTTGAAGACTATGATCCTGAAAATCGTATGAAGGCAATGAATACACTAATGACATACGATGGCCTTGTAACAGGATTAATTTACCAAAACAAACAAAAACCGTCCTATGAATCGATGGTGAAAGGATTTAAAGAAGAATCACTTGCTTCACAGGAATTATCGCTAAAAAAAGAAGAATTTGAACAACTAGCGGCGGAATTTATGTAATTGCTAGTGGGTAAAAATAACTTTTGCATTACTTATATGCTCCCCTAAAGATAGAAGAAATCAGCCTCCTCGAACACAGACGGAAGGGCACTGAAAAAGTAGAGTTTTTACTTTTTTAGTGCCCTTTTTGATAATATCAGAATTTATATGTTTTCCTATTTTAACAGGTAAGAAGCACAAAATTCTTGTTTTTAGATATTATTGTTTTCCGCAACTGCCTTTCTAAAAAATTGTTGTTTGCTCGAGGTGGCTAGCGGATCATCCACGGAAAGGGAGCTGAAATTCTTCCAAACAACCTTCAATGATAACAAAACAAAATAGATACAAAAGACGCTACGCGTTTTTCTTAGGCTACTATAAAGAAATAATCCCCATCATGATCGCTACGCCAAATAATACAATACTGAAACCCCACATCCAGAAAAAAGAGTAACGAATATGTTTACCCATTTCAAGACCGGCTAATCCAAGTGCGAGCCAGAGAGCAGGGGAAAAGGGACTTATAAACGTTCCAATAATATTTCCAATCATCATCGCATAGGCAGCAGATACACCTTCCACCCCATAGCTAGTAACAATTTGTTCTACGACTGGAAGTAAAGCAAAATAGTAAGCGTCAGTGTTTAATATTAATTCAAAAGGGACACCGAATACGCCGATTATGATATGCAAGTAAGGGACAAGTAAAGCTGGTAAAATCAGGACTAAATCTGTTGCTAACGAATCCAACATGCCTGTTCCAGTCAAAATACCTAAAAATGAACCTGCAGCCAAAATAATGGATGCCATTAACAGTGCATTTGGAGCATGTGCTTTGATTCGTTCCATCTGCTTATCTACCTTTGGATAATTTAACGGTAAAGCAATGCTTAAGCCAATCATAAAGACAAAGCCGGCTGGAATGATTCCCCATACAAGCATCGCGATCAAACCGACTGTTAAAAGCAAATTAATCCATAGCAATTTAGGACGAAGTAAGTTATTTGTGTTTTGTTTTTCTAATGAATCATCACTCATATCAGATTCATCCAATTCAAGAGCTGCAGCAGCCTCTGAATCAAGACTAGTTTGAGGACCTAACTTGCTTATTCTGCGCTGCTCACGCATTCCTAGAATAATAGCCATACCAACTAGTAATAACAAAGCAATGATTTGTAAAGGAATGAGAGGTCTCCAAAGTTCTGAAGGATCAACTCCCAAAACTGCTGCTGTACGACCAAGAGGACCGCCCCAGGGTACCATATTAATAATACTGGCACTTGTACCAACTAATAAAAGAAGAAGGTACGGGCTCATTTTCAAACGCTTATAAAGAGGCAATAAAGCTGGAATAGTGATAAGGAACGTGGAAGCCCCGGATCCATCAAGATGAGCAATGGCACCAATGATCACCGTACCTACTGCAACGGCAATAACGTTTCCCCTGGAGAATTTGATCATTTTATTAATAATTGGATCAAAAAGTCCAGCGTCTTGCATGACACCGAAATAAAGGATAGCAAAAATGAACATGATGACAACGTTGATAACGCTATCAATTCCCTCATTAAAAAATTCACCGATTTCCGAGATACCAAATCCCGCTAAGAGTGCACCTAAAATAGGGATAATAACAAGACCGATAATCGGACTGATCTTTCCTTTAATAAGTAAAAATACGATTGCGAAAATAGTAGTAAAGGCTATAATACTTAACATGCTTTTCCCTCCATCATAAAAAAGTAAGTTGAAGAGGGAATATAATGGAAGCGCATACAAATTAATTGCATAATTATTATACTTCCCTCTTCTCATCTTGTTGCTTGTAAGAAAAAGATACCATACAAAGAAAAGAGGGGGCAGATTAGTTATATAAATCGATTAAAAACTATTTTGTTAGTTTTGTTCATTTTGTTCACAGATGTAACGTCTTTCTGGTCGACCAACTTCCCCATAGCTTTGTTTAACCTTTAATTCATTAATGGAGGTCATATATTCCAAATAACGCCTCACCGTAGAACGGCTGGCACCTAGCTTTTTACTAACCTCTACCGCTGTCACACCTTCACGGTTAAGAGGCTGTAATATTTCCCTGATTTTATCAAGAGTCATTCCATCGATCCCTTTAGGGAGTATTTTAGCGTGAGAGGCATTTTCATACCTCATTGACTCCTGGACACCGGTTAACATATCAATCTCTTTCTGGTCCATCGTACTTTTAGAATCCAAAAATGTTCGGCGTTCTTTAAATCTATCCAACGTTGCTTTTAATCTAGAAAAATCTACCGGTTTAACAATGTAATCAAAAATTCCTCCTCGAAGGGTGTCCTCAATCATCGTTACTTCTTTTGTTGCTGTTACCATGATAATGTCGATTTGATGATAAGTTTTTCGAATACTCCAAAATAAATCTAACCCTTTAACATCCGGAATATAAACGTCTAACAAAATGATGTGAGGTAAAGGGGTGTTTTTTTTCAAAAACTCGAGCGTCTCTTCACCAGACTTTGTCAAACCAACAATTGAAAAATCATCTAGTTTTGAAATGAATTCACTTGTAATATCAGCAATCCGAAAATCATCTTCAACAATTAAAACACGAAAGTCTTCAGTCATTATTCATGCCTCTTTTCTTTAGTCTTCTAATTTAGGTATGGTGATAACAAAGCAGGCCCCACCAAGGTCTGTTTCTTCAAGAAATATATCTCCGTTAACTTCAGATATTATTTGCTTTGAAAGGGCTAGTCCAACACCTCGATGGTATCCTTTTTTCGTTGAGAAGCCTTGGCGAAATATTTCTTCCATATCATCTAATGACACCCCTGACCCCGAATCGTCCACTTCAATTAAGACATCATCTCCCAGATCAGTAAAAAAGATAGATATTTTCCGTTCTGTTCTTATTTTGAGTTGGACGGCATCCATGGCGTTATCAATTACATTACCTAGTGCCGTAAGCAGTGCTTCTCGCTTTCGATCAGACATATGGGCCGTAAGTTGACTATCAGGGTGGATGGATAATGAAATTTGTCTTTCACTTGCTTGATTTAATTTACCTAAGATGAGGGCACTTAATAGTGGATCGGATATTTTTTCAATAACAATCCTGATCCACTCCTGTTGGAGATTACTTTCCTTCTTAATAAATTCTATCGCTTCTTTGGTATGTTTTAATTGTAGCAAGCCAAAAATGATAGAAAGTTTATTCGAAAACTCGTGTGTTTGCGCTCGCAACGCTTCAGCATATTGTTTAACTCTAGTGAGCTCCATCGTCAACGTTTCCATTTCTGTTTTATCACGGAATGTGGCAACAGCACCAATTAACATATTTTCATAGTAAATAGGCACCCTGTTAACTAAGATACTAACGCTCCTAACTTGCATTTCACGGTTAAATTGGCTTTGTCCATCTTTTAACACTTCTGGAAGTTGAGATTCCGGTAAAACATCACTTATTTGGGTTCCTATATAATGAATTGACTCTGCATCAAATAGTAATTTTTGTGCCGATGCATTGATTAATGTAATCGTACCCTTTTGATTAACAGCGATAATACCTTCATGTGTCGATTGTAAAATGGTTTCTTTTTGTAATAACAGGTGGGAAATTTCCTCTGGTTCTAAACCGAATAGTATCCTTTTAATATAGTTAGAAACGAAAGTTGCACCGATAATACCTATTAATCCTATGATGATCAAAACAAGCCATATCTCTTTACTATGAGCCTGAATAACATTTTCAACATCCTTAGCTAAAAATCCGACGGAAACAACACCAATAATCTCTCCATTATTAGACAGGACAGGAACTTTCCCTCGCAAAGATTGTCCTAACGAGCCGAGAGCAGTTGATACATAGGATTCACCGAGTGCTAGTGCTCGGTGGTTATCTTCACCGACCATTTTTTTGCCGATTTGGGAATGATTTGGATGAGAATATCGTATTTCCTCTTTATTACCAACGACGATAAATTCCGCACCAGTTGCTTCACGAATATCAGAAGCGATAGGTTGGATTGTAGATGCTGGATCCTCATCCTCAAACGCTTGAATTAATTCTGGTATGTGTGCAACACTTTCGGCAACATTTAAGGCTTGTTCGCCCATACTTTCTTCTAATGTATTCGTAAACAAATAATTGATAAGTAAACCTAGGATTAAAAACATACCAGTTATTAGCAGTGTGATAAGGAAAATCAGTTTTATCTTAAGGGTCATTTTTGAATGTGGTTTTACAAGGTGCTTTTTATTTGCTGTATTTAAGAAATCTTTCATCGTGTCAGCACCTTTCTTTAGAGAGTGTAGACAGTTACCCATTGAGTCTACTATACAGTTCACTAAAGAGGAAGAGAGTTTTTTATGAACTTTTAATGAGAATGATTAGAGATTACTTAGCATATATCTCGAATGCTTGATGTGGTCACTAGCAGTTATCGGTCTTGCTAACGGAAGGCAATTGCTATCTCTATACAAATGGTTGTATAACGCTTTAAAACCCTTTATACTTTATACGGTATGTTAATTAGTAAAGGAGATTGAATGGCAAATGAATGAAGATCAGAAAAAACAACAAGTGAAAGCGATGGAGGGGACTTCTTCTGCGGACGTAAAATCCGACCAGAATAAAGATTACTCTCAATACTTTCAAACGAGCTACACTCCGCCTGATTTAAAGCAGGCAAAAAAGCGTGGAAAAGAAGATGTATCTATCTTATATAACTTTGATATCCCGGAAGATATGCAAGGGATTGGTAAAGGGAAAAAATTCTTAATTCGAACATATGGTTGCCAGATGAATGAACACGATTCAGAGAATATAGCGGGGATTCTGTTGCAAATGGGTTTTGAATCAACAGCAGTTGCAGAAAATGCTGATATTATTCTTTTGAATACGTGTGCTATTCGGGAAAACGCAGAAAATAAAGTGTTTGGTGAAATTGGAAATTTAAAACCGATGAAATTGGAAAACCCAGGTCTAATTGTCGGGGTTTGTGGCTGTATGTCACAAGAAGAATCGGTCGTAAACCGTATTCTTCAAAAGCACCCGCACGTGGATTTAATTTTCGGTACTCACAACATTCACCGATTGCCTGATCTCTTGAAAAATGCTATCTTCAGTAAAGAGATGGTGGTTGAGGTTTGGTCCAAAGAGGGCGATATTATTGAAAATATGCCTCGCGCAAGAAAAGGTAAGATTCAAGGCTGGGTAAATATCATGTATGGCTGTGATAAGTTCTGTACGTATTGTATTGTACCTTATACAAGAGGCAAGGAGAGGAGTAGACGGCCTGAAGACGTTATCGAAGAGGTCCGTCACCTTGCAAGAAGCGGTTATAAAGATATCACATTGCTTGGTCAAAATGTAAATGCCTACGGAAAAGATCTTGTGGACATGGAATACGGTCTCGGAGATTTAATGGAAGAAATCCGGAAAATAGATATTCCTCGCGTTCGATTTACAACGAGTCACCCAAGAGATTTCGATGATCACTTAATCGAAGTTTTAGCTAAAGGCGGGAATATGGTTGAGCATATTCATTTACCGGTACAAAGCGGTAGTAATGCTGTTTTGAAATTAATGGCTAGAAAGTATACCCGTGAGCATTATGTGGAACTGGCTAACAAGATCAAGACGGCAATTCCGCATGCATCGTTTACAACAGATATCATCGTAGGGTTTCCAAATGAGACCGAAGAACAATTCGAGGATACACTCTCATTAATGAGGGAAATGAACTATGACAGTGCGTATACGTATATTTATTCTCCGAGAGATGGCACGCCAGCAGCTAAGATGGAAGACAACGTGCCAATGGAAGTGAAGAAGGAAAGATTACAGCGTTTAAATGCCTTAGTTAATGAAATGTCTGCAGCCAATAACCTTGCTTACCAAGGAAAAGTGGTTGAAGTATTAGTAGAAGGTGTCAGTAAGAAAAATGAGGACGTACTTATGGGTAGAACCCGTACGAATAAATTAGTGAACTTTCGAGGGACCGATGCGTCCATTGGTACACTTATTCAAGTGAAAGTAACAAATGCAAAAACATGGTCATTAGATGGCGAAGTTGTAGAAACGGTTGGGGTGAATTAATATGAGTGGAACATATACAAAACAAGATATCGTAAAAAAAGCTAGAGAATTGGCGGCAATGATGGCTGAAACGGAAGAAGTAGATTTTTTCAAACGCGCGGAATCACAGATTAATGATCATTTACGCGTTCAGGAAATTATTGGGAAAATCAAGGCTTTACAAAAAGAAGCTGTTAATTTAAAACATTATCAAAAAACAGAAGCTTTGAAGGCAACGGATGCTAAAATTGATGCCCTTCAAGATGAATTAGAGGGTATCCCATTGGTTGAAGAGTTTAAACAATCACAAACAGAAGTTAATGAATTAATGCAATTAGTGAGTAATACCATTTCGAATACAGTGACAACAAAAATTATTGAATCTACTGGTGGAGATCTTCTTCAAGGGACAACAAATAAAAACCCTTTAAAATCAGGCGGTTGCTAATAAAAATATTCTAGAGTAGAGAAAAGTCATTTCCAATTTGGAAATGACTTTTTTTAATTCTTCCAAACAACCTTCCGTAATAACAAAAGCAACAAAATAGAAAAAAGGACACAAAAATTTGCAATGCAGTTTTTCTTATCATTTTTTCAAGAAAAGGGACATATACATCATTGAACAGGCGATCACTTATTTATTTATTAAAAATAACACACTAGGTATTTGTCTTGCATAGGATGCAAGCGAGAGGTTTTTAGAGAATGTCACGTAGTTTATTTACGTGCAAGGAGGGAATTCGATGTCAGCTTCAGATAACGATCAACACTACAGGGAAATAATTACGAAAGCTGTTTGTGGAAAAGGAAGAAAGTTTTCGGAAACCAAGCATATTGTAGCACCAGAAGATCAGCCTACCAGTATTCTTGGTTGTTGGATTATCAATCACAAATATGCTGCGAAAAAAAAGGGTGATGCAGTAGAAATGCGGGGTTCATATGATATCAATATTTGGTATTCTTACTCCGGTAATACGAAGACAAAAGTGGCGACCGAAACTGTGAAATATACAGATGTCGTACCATTAGTCATGCAAGACAGTGATATCTTGTCAGGAGATATAGAAGTTGTCGCACGAATGGTGCAGCAACCAAATACGCTAGAAGCCCTTATTGCATCTAATGAAAAAGACGTGGAGATCCAAGTAGAAAAAGAATTCATGGTTGAGGTAATTGGGGAAACAAAAATAACAGTCTTAGTGGATCCTACCGCAACATCAGATTTTGACGATGACCTAGATAGCGATCAAATAAAAGATGGAGATTTTGAAGACCTCGATCCTAATTTTTTAATGGGTGATCTTGAAGAATAGGATCTTGGGAGAATCAGGCACATCCTTACGAAGGAATTAAAACTTCGTAAGGATGTGTTTTGTTTTAAGATTTACGCGGGTTATTCATCCAGGGATCCCGGGGTCTTGCGCTTCAGAAAACTTCTTATCTAAGCTTCGAAACTTACGAAAACTTCTGTAAGCTTTGATAGCTATCTTCACGCCGCAAGTATCAAGGGAAACCCACCCTTGATACTTAAAAGATGGCGGCGGAAGCTGACGCTGTATTTAACAAAAGACGCTTTGCGTTTTTCTTAACTAAATCAGCTAGATCGTTTTTCTTACTAAGACTAACGCTGATTATGTTATAATAAGTCCGTATTTACTAGAGAAGTTAAGCTAAAGGTTGGATGATAACGATGGCTACAATTACCCCAATGATGGAACAATATTTACGCATAAAAGCGGAACATGAAGATGCTTTTTTGTTTTTCCGCTTAGGTGACTTTTATGAGATGTTCTATGAGGATGCAAAAAAGGCAGCGAAGGAATTAGAAATTACATTAACTGCTCGTGGAAAAGGGGAAGCTGGAATTCCCATGTGTGGTGTTCCCCACCATGCAGCAGCAAATTACATAGCACAATTAATAGAGAAGGGCTATAAAGTAGCTATTTGTGAACAAACAGAGGATCCAGCAGAGGCTAAGGGGGTTGTCAGGCGGGAAGTGGTGCAAATTATCACTCCTGGAACAGTGATGGAAGGCAGAGCTATTGGGGAAAAAGATAATAATTATCTTCTATCTGTCACTCCTTTTGAAGGCGATGAATACGGGCTTGCTGCTGCTGATATGACTACTGGAGAATTCCTTGTTACCACGATGACTGGTAGTTTTAGTGAGTTAATTGATGAAATGGCAGGTTTTCGTCCGCGGGAAGTGATTATTCCTTCTTCATTTGAGCAGGGAAGGCGAAACGAATTAGAAGCTAGACTTCACGTGACACTGTCGAATGAGGATCATACGGAGCCACTAGATGAAGGCACTGGGCTTGTTCAAGCTCTTTCAGATGGGAAAACAAAAGAAACGAGCTATCAGCTTATCTGGTATTTAAAGAGAACAACAAAACGTTCATTAGATCACTTACAGGCTGCTAGATTTTATTTACCGCGAGAATATATGACAATGGATGTTCATTCCAAGAGAAATTTAGAGTTAGTAGAAACATTGAGAGAAAAGAAGAAACAAGGATCTCTTCTATGGGTTTTGGATCGCACAGAAACTGCTATGGGAGGAAGAATGCTTAAGCAATGGATTGAAAGACCCCTTCTCAATCAGGGTACGATCGCGAAACGACATGAATTAGTCGGGAAACTTATTGAACGCTTTTTTGAACGAGAGGCGTTAAAAGAACACCTGCAAGGAGTCTATGATTTAGAACGACTTTCGGGAAGAGTAGCTTTCGGTAATGTGAATGGTCGTGACTTGATTCAGTTAAAAAAATCATTGGAAAAGGTTCCAACCATTTTCCAGACGGTACGATCACTAAACAGTGATTACGGAAACTCCTTAATGCACGGGATCGTTGATTGTCAGGATTTACGGCACCTATTAGAAGGCAGCATTAACGAGGATTGTCCTGTCGGAATTACGGATGGCGGTCTCATTAAAGATGGATATTCTGAACAATTGGATGAATACCGCGATGCTATGAGAAACGGTAAAACATGGATCGCCGCGTTGGAGAAACAAGAAAAAGAAGTCACTGGTATCCGTTCGTTAAAGATAGGTTTCAATAAAGTTTTTGGATATTATATTGAAGTTACGAAACCAAATCTACCGCAAATTCCCGAGGGACGTTATGAAAGAAGACAAACTCTGACGAATGCAGAAAGATATATTACGGAAGAATTAAAAGAAAAAGAAGTATTGATTTTAGAAGCGGAAGAAAAAAGCGAAAAGCTAGAATACGAGCTTTTTATGAAAATTCGCGAACAAGTCAAGGCGTATATTCCTTCCTTACAACAACTTGCGAGTGTGGTCAGCACTTTTGATGTCCTGCAAAGCTTTGCGGCAATAGCGGAAGAAAATCGGTATGTAAAGCCAACCTTAATTTCAGAAGGTACAGTTGATATTCGTGAGAGCCGACACCCTGTAGTGGAAAAAATGATTGATGAAGGAGATTACGTGCCTAATGATATCTATTTAGGCGAAGATCGGGAGCTTTTACTTGTGACGGGGCCAAATATGGCTGGTAAGAGCACGTATATGCGACAACTGGCTCTCATCTCGATTATGACACAAATTGGGAGTTATATTCCGGCTCATCAAGCCCAAATACCAGTGTTTGATCAAATATTTACGCGGATTGGAGCGGCAGATGACCTGGCGCAGGGACAGAGTACATTTATGGTGGAAATGTTGGAGACAAAGCATGCCGTATCGAAGGCTACAAAACAGAGCCTCATTCTGTTGGATGAAATTGGAAGAGGCACATCTACGTACGATGGAATGAGTTTAGCGCAAGCGATTATGGAATATATTCATGATGATATTGGAGCAAAAACGTTATTTTCTACGCATTATCACGAGCTGACAACGCTTGAGTCAGCGTTACCGCGATTGAAAAATGTTCATGTCTCAGCAAAAGAAGAGAACGGGACAGTCGTGTTTCTTCATAAAGTGATCGAAGGCGCGGCGGATCGAAGCTATGGAATTTATGTTGCAGAACTGGCAGAACTGCCACCCAAGCTGATTGCACGTGCAAAAATGATCTTAAAAGAATTTGAAGCAGGAGAACCTCAAATTCGAAAACCTGTAACGAATTATTCACCTGAGCCTGATTCTGAAATCCACAAGGAAGTTCCATTTTTCGAGAAGAAAGAGGAGAATGGTCCGCAACAATTAACGCTCTTTGAGGAAGAGAGTCTTCCGCTGCAAAAATCAAAAAATAAAAGAACACGTACGGAAGATAAGGTGATTACTGAGTTAACGTCAGCGAATCTCCTTCATATAACACCAATTGAAGCCATTCAATTATTGGACAAGCTGCAACGAAAATTAACCAAATAAAAAAGGAGGTGTGACTAATGGCGAAGATTTTTCAGCTCGATGAATTGCTATCAAACAAAATTGCTGCTGGGGAAGTGGTTGAAAGACCATCTTCTGTTGTGAAGGAGCTTGTAGAAAATGCGATTGATGCGAATAGTACCCAGATTCGGATCGATATTGAAGAGGGTGGATTGTCATTAATAAGGGTTTTAGACGACGGAGATGGACTTGAGAAAGACGACTTCCGAATGGCTTTTTTCCGACATGCTACTAGTAAAATTCAACATGATGCAGATTTGTTTCGAATAAAGACACTGGGTTTTCGCGGAGAAGCATTGCCGAGTATTGCTTCCGTTTCAAAACTCACCTTGAAATCGAGCACGGGTGGAACAGAGGGACAAGAAATCCGGCTTGAAGGGGGGCACGTGAAACACGAAAAGACGGCCACTCCACGGAAAGGAACGGAAATCATTGTTACAGATTTGTTTTATAATACACCGGCTCGCTTAAAGTATTTACGAACGATTCATACGGAACTTGGTCACATCTCAGATATCATCAATAGAATGGCATTGTCCCATCCGGAAATAGCGTTCATTCTTACGCACAATCAAAAAACTTTGCTGCAAACAGTGGGAAATGGGGATCTTGCTCGCGTGATCGCTTCTATTTATGGATCAGCCATGGCAAAAAAAATGGTTCCTATTGAAGCGGAAACGTTAGATTTTACTTTGAAAGGATTTATTGCTAAGCCTGAAGTAACTAGGTCGAATCGTTCGTATATGTCTACTATTTTAAATGGTAGATACGTGAAAAATTACTCACTCATAAAAGCGATTCAAGAAGGGTATCACACCCTTTTACCGATCGGGAAATTCCCATTAGTAGTGCTGCATGTTGAGATGAACCCTTTACTGGTGGATGTCAATGTCCATCCCTCAAAACTTGAAGTGAGAATTAGTAAAGAAAAAGCGTTACAGGAGCTCGTTACAGGAAGTATTAAAGATGTTTTTAAAGGAATTCAGTTAATCCCAGATGTATTAGAAAGAAAATATTCAAACAATAAACCTAATTCGGAACAAATGGCCTTTTCTTTCGAGCATCGTGCGCAGTCACTGAATAATCAAAGGGAGAAGGAAGAGACCGAAAATGCGCAAGAATCTAGTTTTTTTCAGCAACCTGAAAATGATATGACGGGTGAAGTGAGAGAATCAGATTTTCAAACGATCAATAAGCAAAAAGCAGCAGAAGCGGACATTTGGGAATTGGAAAGGGAACCTGTTGTTGAACCACCATTTTCACAAGAATCAGAAGAATCAAGCCAAGAGGGAAATGTCACCAAAGCCAATGTACCAGTGCTCTATCCGATCGGCCAATTGCATGGCACGTATATAATGGCACAAAACGACCAAGGCTTATATATGGTAGATCAACACGCTGCACAAGAGCGAATTAAATACGAGTATTTCCGAGATAAACTCTCGTTAACAAATAACCAGCTGCAAGAGCTACTCGTGCCACTTCAATTCGAATTTACACAATCAGAAGAATCATTGATGACAGAATACCAAAAGGAATTAGAAGACGTAGGGTTATTTCTGGAACCATTTGGTTCTCGTACGTATATTGTAAGGTCTCATCCTACTTGGTTTCCGGAAGGTCAGGAAGAGGAAGTTATTTCAGAAATGCTCGAACAATTAAGAAATGAGCAAACGATTCATATCGGAAAACTACGCGAGGAAGCAGCTATTCTTATGTCCTGTAAGGCTGCTATTAAAGCAAATCGTCATTTAACAAAGGATGAAATGTTCCAACTTTTAGAGACGTTACGCACATGTGAAGATCCATACACGTGTCCTCACGGCAGACCCATTCTTATTCATTATTCCACCTATGACATCGAAAAAATGTTTAAGAGGATAATGTAGTAGCGCCTATGTTCTGTGTGTAGGTGCTACTAGTTTTAGTCATCCCAGGTAGAGGAGGATTCGTATGGAGCGAGACGGATTTGTAACGTCATCTTCGAAAGCAGCAGAAGATATAAAAAAGTGGGGGCGAAAGTTAGCTGAAAAGTGGTCACTTCCTTATGTTGTAAGAAGAAAACAACCGATTGACAAGTTAATCCGTGAATGTGGCGGGCCTGCATACGTAGTTACAACTACTAGAATTGAAGTATATCGTAAAGAGGGAAGTCAGCCTTTCTTCTTTCATCCAAATGCTGCGATGTTTCGGGCGAAAAGATGGCTTTATCATCAAGAGGACCCTTTCGTATCAGCGTGTGATTTACGAGAAGGTGATATTCTAGTGGATGCAACGCTGGGTCTTGGATCTGATGTACAACTTGCAAGTTTAGCTATAGGGAAGCAAGGCAATGTTATTGGATTAGAAGCATCAGAGGTTATTTTTACTATCGTAGAAGAAGGGCTTCAATCGTATGAAAGTTCCCTTCTGCCTTTAAACGAAGCAATGAGAAGAATAAAAGTTATTCATACAAACGCAGAAAACTGGTTAAAGGAACAGCCAGACGCAAGTGTTGACGTGGTTTATTTCGATCCTATGTTTCAAGAAGAAGTCTCATCAGATGGTATCGAAACTTTGAAACAATATGGGTTATACGAAGGTGATTTTGAACAAATGATCATCGATGCTATAAGAGTAGCAAGAAAGAAAGTAGTATTGAAGGACCATTTTAAGAGTACCCGCTTTGCTTTATATGGTTTTCATGTTCAAGTCAGACCATCTTCAGTTTTCCACTATGGTATTATTGATTTGGAAGAGAGGGAATAACAATGACAACACGTAAACCATTGATTGTAGTTGTTGGCCCTACAGCCGTTGGGAAAACCGCAACGAGTATTCAACTAGCCCAACATTTCAACGGTGAAATTATTAGTGGGGATTCCATGCAAGTATATCGTGACATGGACATAGGTACTGCTAAAATAACGCCAGAGGAAATGGAAGATGTACCCCATCATCTAATAGATATTATAAATCCGCAAGACTCTTTTTCGGTTGCTGACTTTCAATCTGCGGCAAACACTGCTATACATAAAATATACGAAAAAGGACGGATTCCTTTTATTGTGGGAGGTACAGGGTTATATGTGAACGCTGTATTATATAACTATGATTTTTCAGAAAAAGGGGAAGACACAGCATTTCGTGAGAGGTTAGAGCAGTATGCGGAAGAAAATGGGAACGAAGCATTACATAGCCAGCTTAAGGATATTGATCCAGAAAGTTACCAGGAACTTCACCCAAACAATCGCCGTCGTGTGATTCGGACATTAGAAGTCTATCACCTTACAGGTAAACCTTTACGGAGTGATAAAGAAGAAAACCGGTCTTCCTCATATGATTTCTATGTTATAGGATTAACGATGGATAGAGACAAATTATATGAACGAATTAACTTACGGGTGGAGCAAATGATCCAAGATGGGTTGATTGAAGAAGTGAAGAAGTTAACAAATGAAGGATTTGCTTCGGTGCAATCGATGCAAGCGATTGGATATAAAGAGATTACTCCGTATATACTTGGAGATTGTTCAAAGGAAGAGGCGATTGATAATTTAAAACAAAATTCCAGACGCTTTGCTAAACGGCAATTAACATGGTTCCGTAACAAGATGGACATAGAATGGTTTGATATGACAGACGACCGGGAAGAAAAAATAGAAGAAATTATTCTATATTTAGAAGGAAAGTTGTTTTAAATCTAGAATATAGTTAATAATGTGAATAGAGGGGGCTGCACATATATGAAACAACAATCAGTGAACATACAAGATCAATTCTTAAATCAATTGAGGAAAGAAAATATTCCGGTTACTGTATTTTTACTTAACGGATTCCAGCTCAGGGGACATGTGAAGAGCTTTGACAATTTTACCGTTATACTAGATACAGACGGTAAACAACAATTGGTCTATAAGCACGCAATTTCAACGTTCTCACCTCAGCGAAATGTTCAATTAAATCAGGAAAGTAAGTAAGAGGAATGGCACTGGAAAAGTCGATTTTTAACTTTTTCAGTGCCCTTTTGATGCCGCGAGCGTAGCCTTCTTTTTTTGCTGAGCTTCTGTTGCTTTATAGAATGTTAGATCCTTTTTTCTTGTGGGCATTTGTCACGTCTATAAAGTTCATGCGTATAGTGATTGTGACAGATAGGAATTCCCTTTAAGATAGAGGATGGTGACTTCGATGTTACAGTCAGCTAAAATGAAAAAAAGAGGACAAATAAATATTGTTATCAACTCTGAAGAGAGAGAGAAGAACGATTCAATATGGGGGCGGGAAGGCAATTATCCGCCGATAGATCATGTTGAATATCGCAATGTCATGAAGTCTTTTGACGACTATGTAGGATTAGAATCCATTAAGTCATTTGTTCACGAAATTTATTCTTGGATTTACATTAATAATATTAGACAGGATAAAGGGTTAAAGACCGGTCAACAAGCACTTCATATGATTTTTAAAGGAAATCCAGGAACAGGTAAAACAACCGTGGCAAGATTAATAGCTACCATGTTGAGAGACTTAAATGTACTAGAAAAGGGTCACTTTATTGAAGTGGAAAGAGCAGATTTAGTCGGAGAATATATAGGACACACCGCACAGAAAACACGTAACTTAGTAGAAAAAGCTCTCGGTGGAGTTTTGTTTATTGATGAGGCGTATTCACTAGCGAGGGGCGGAGAAAAAGATTTTGGAAAAGAGGCCATCGATGCTCTTGTTAAGGTAATGGAAGATCAACAACATAATTTTGTCTTAATCCTTGCTGGCTATCCGGTCGAGATGGACCGGTTTATGAGATTAAATCCAGGATTGCCGTCAAGATTTCCAATGGTACTGACTTTTCCCAATTACTCGGTAGAAGAGCTGTTGAAAATGACGAAAAGTATGGCAGCACAGCGAGACTATGAACTTGATGATGAATCTATGACCTATATGAATGAACTTTTAATCATTGCAAAAGAATATGAACATGGAAGGTTCAGTAATGGGCGATTTATCCGGAACTTGCTAGAGAAAGCAATTCGTATTCAGGCTGTCCGCCTGTTGCAGGAAAAGGAATATAGCCGGGATATACTTGCAACGTTAAGAAGAATCGATTTTGAGAGAGCGTTCCATAATATTCTAGGGGAATCCTAAAAAGAAGGTGATTTGTTATTCAGTCAAATATGAAAGCGAGTAAAGAAAGAGTTATTGTAGTAGGAGTCAAACTCAAATCAGCAAATGAAGAAGACTTTCAGTATCGTATGGAAGAACTTACTGCGTTAACGAATACTGCAGGAGGAGTAGTTATAGCAAGCCTCATTCAAGGATTGGAACGTCCCCAATCGGGTACTTATATAGGCCGCGGTAAAGTGGAAGAATTACAATTACTAGTAGAAGAAAAAGAAGCGGATGTTGTTATCTTTAATGATGAATTAACGCCTTCACAGCTTCGAAATGTAACAAATGAATTAGATATTCTCGTGATCGACCGAACACAGCTAATATTAGATATTTTTGCGAATAGAGCCAGGTCCAGAGAAGGTAAACTGCAAGTAGAATTAGCCCAGTTAAGTTACCTACTTCCGCGCTTGAGAGGACAGGGACACGTTCTCTCTCGTCTCGGGGGTGGAATTGGTACTCGTGGACCTGGTGAAACACAACTTGAAATTGACCAGCGCCACATTCGAGGCCGGATGGATGAAATAAAGAAGCAGTTATCACAAATTGTTGCGCACCGTGAAAGATACCGTGAGCGCAGGAAAAAGAACCAAGCCTATCAAATTTCCTTGGTAGGATATACAAATGCCGGTAAATCGACGATATTAAATAAAATTACACAGGCCGAAGCTTATATGGAGGATGAATTGTTTGCAACATTAGATCCGACTACAAAAAAATTAAAACTGCCGTCCGGAATGGAAGTTCTTCTGACCGATACAGTTGGATTCATACAGCAGTTGCCAACAGCCCTTATTGCTGCCTTCAGATCGACACTAGAAGAAGTAAAAGAAGCGGACCTGATCTTACACGTGGTAGATAGTTCGAGTCCTGACTTTGTTAATCACGAAGAAACTGTGGAAAAAATTCTACTGGATTTAGAAGCAGAGCAAATACCAATGTTAACGGTTTATAATAAACGCGATCAGATTGAAGGAGATTTCTTTTCGCACAGCAAAGGGGCATCTGTTTTAATTAGTGCACATAACGATGACGATATGGTTATTCTAAAAAACAAAATCGAGGCCGCGATGGAAGAATACTTTGATTCTTTTATCGTGTATGTACATGCTTCCGATGGAAAAATTCTTCATCGAATACAAAAAGAAACAATCCAAATAGAGAGGCAATTCGATGAAGCAACGGAAAACTATATTATTAGAGGATATGCGCCAGTTGAATCGGGAATTTATCATGAGTTACAAGACAGAAAGAACGACTAGGGGAGAAAATCATGCAGTCACAATTACTTACAAGAGACAAGCTAGAGAAAATTAGTAGTGAAACCATGTTTATATTACAAGATGCCTTTTATAAACGAGGTGAGATAGCGGAACATAACCAACGAAAAGTGTTATCAGCATTTAAGAAAAATGAAGTATCGGACTTTCACTTTCAAGGATCTACGGGGTATGGATACGACGATTTAGGAAGAGATACCTTGGAAAAAGTTTACGCAGATGTGTTTCATACAGACGCAGCAATTGTTCGTCCACAAATTATTTCCGGCACGCATGCAATTAGTACAAGTCTCTTTGGTATTTTAAGACCTGGAGACGAACTTATGTATATTACAGGTGCCCCTTATGACACGCTGGAAGAAGTAATCGGTAAACGCGGAGAAAAAGGGACAGGTTCCTTGGCAGATTTTGATATCAGTTATAAAGAAATTGCCTTGAAGGATAATGAGGTAGATTTTGCAGAGGTAGAATATCAATTTTCGCCAAATACAAAAGTAATAGGGATTCAACGATCAAAAGGTTATGCAGATAGGCCGTCGTTTACAATTAAACAAATTGAAGAGATGGTTGAAAAAGTGAAAAAGATAGATCCTGCTATCATTGTATTTGTGGATAATTGCTATGGTGAGTTTGTTGAAAAACTTGAACCAACGAATGTAGGCGCAGACCTTATTGCCGGCTCGCTTATTAAAAACCCAGGCGGTGGACTTGCAAAAACCGGGGGATACATTGCTGGCAGAGAAGATTTAATTACACTGTGTGGGAACCGCTTGACTTCTCCAGGTATCGGCCTGGAAGGTGGAGCAAGCCTCTATTCACTGCTGGAAATGTATCAAGGTTTTTTCCTGGCACCTCATGTCGTGAATGAAGCCTTAAAAGGGGCATTGTATACCGCTAGATTTCTGAGTGAATTAGGGATGACGACTTCGCCTTCCTGGGAAGAGCCACGAACGGATTTAATACAATCGGTTTCCTTTCCAACGAAAGAAGCCATGGTTTCATTTTGTCAGGCGATTCAAGCAGCATCACCAGTAGATGCACACGTTAAACCACACCCTAGTTATATGCCGGGCTATGAAGACGACGTGATCATGGCTGCGGGAACATTTATTCAAGGAGCGAGTATGGAGCTAACCGCTGATGGACCAATTAGAGTTCCGTATACAGCATACGTTCAGGGTGGTCTAACATTTGAACATGTAAAGATTGCAGTGTTCGATGCAGCGCTCAAATTAATAGAAAAATGACGTGTAAATTAAAAGGTAGATTAGGAAATTGTAGATTTGGGTATTATGAAAAAGGGGAACTATATCTTTCTTTGTCAGAAAATTTCTTTGTCAGATTATCTGACAAGGTTATACAAAGAATGAAAAATCTTCGGTATCATAAAACTATCCTTAGATAAATCGAAAAAATTGAATGTTCATCGTTAAGCATGAGCATCCTTTTGTTCGATGAAGGAGATTTGTAAAAGTACCCCTGCTACATTAGTAGCAGTAAATTTGAAGGAGGAGACTATACGAATGAGTAAATACGCTAGAGAAGACATTTTACGCATGGCAGAAGAGGAAAATGTAAGATTTATTCGATTACAGTTCACAGACATCTTAGGTATTATTAAGAATGTTGAGATTCCTGTAGGTCAATTAACAAAAGCATTGGATAACTTGATGATGTTTGATGGTTCATCCATAGAAGGTTTTGTAAGAATTGAAGAATCGGATATGTACTTATTTCCAGATCTTGATACTTGGGTAATCTTCCCTTGGACTCCGGAAAAAGGAAAAGTAGCTAGATTAATTTGTGATATTTATAGCCCAGATCAAACTCCGTTTGATGGGGACCCGCGTGGCGTATTAAAAAGAGTACTTAAAGAAGCAAAAGACCTTGGATATTCGGATTTCAATATCGGACCAGAGCCTGAATTCTTCTTATTCAAAATTGACTCAGATGGCGAACCAACACTTGATCTAAATGATAAAGGTGGTTATTTTGACCTTGCTCCTACAGATTTAGGGGAAAACTGCCGTCGAGATATCGTTTTAGAGCTTGAAGATATGGGCTTTGAAATTGAAGCATCTCACCATGAGGTTGCTCCTGGCCAACATGAAATTGACTTTAAATATGCAGACGCAGTTACAACTTGCGACAACATTCAAACGTTCAAGCTAGTTGTTAAAACAATTGCTAGAAAGCATGGCTTGCATGCGACATTTATGCCTAAACCATTGTTTGGCGTAAACGGAAGCGGAATGCACGCTAATATGTCTTTATTCACAGAAGGTAACGTAAATGCTTTCTATGATGAGACAACTGACTCACAATTAAGTAAAACAGCAATGCAATTCTTAGGCGGTATCCTTAAGCACGCGGATGCATTCACTGCAATCACTAACCCGACAGTGAACTCGTATAAGAGACTTGTACCTGGCTATGAAGCACCATGTTACATAGCGTGGTCTATGAGAAATCGTTCCCCATTAGTTCGTATTCCGTCTTCAAGAGGCTTGAGTACGCGTATTGAGGTTCGTAGTCCAGACCCGGCAGCTAACCCATACTTAGCTATGGCAGCAATGCTTGCAGCTGGCCTTGATGGTATCAGAAATAACTTGACACCACCACCTGAAACGAATCGCAACATCTATGCAATGGACCTTGAAGAGCGTAAAGCAGAAGGAATCCAAGCATTACCTGCGAATCTAGGAGAAGCAACTGAAGCATTACGAAGAAACGAAATTATTACAAAGTCACTTGGTTCACACGCACTTGAGCACTTTATTGAACTTAAAGAAATCGAGTGGGATATGTTCCGCACACAAGTTCACCCTTGGGAGCGCGAGCAGTACATGAACACTTATTAATAGGATTAGCCCCAGAGCCGTATAGGTTCTGGGGTTTTCTTTGTTTAGGTCAAACGCTTTAAAATATAATTACGATTTTTATTGACTTAAATTTGACCTAAAAATATGACAAAAAATATCACTCAAATATGTTTTTGGTATATTCCTCGAATTTATCCATACTGTTCTTTTCTATCTTTTCACTGATATGAGAATATACATTTGCTGTGATCTGCATACTTCTGTGACCTAAGGTTAGTAATTCTGATTTCCTATTAGACCAATAGAACTCAATTCATTGTAATCATCTCTATTCAACGGTGTTCTTTCTTTATTTGCGTCTAATCCTTTTAAATACTCCATTTCTTCTTCATGGTGAACAAGATGACCGCATTCTATAAATGTAGACGTTGAATTGCAACTATAGCAGTAACGGGCATTTGTTGGTAGAATTTTCCCACAACTTTTCTCAAACGTTAGCCATGGACCGTCATAGATATCTTGCAAATATTTCTTGTCAAAGCCGCTACATTTATTTACAGTTGGGAGATTACAAACATGACAAATATCTCCTAAAATTTCTTCGTTGTCGCAATGTGGGCATTTAATTACTCTGTTTAATTTCTCAAAATTAATCTTCCTCGTCATCGCCATTCACATCCTCTTGCTTCTTAGCGTCATCGATCACTTCTTTAAAAAGGAAGTCCCACATTTTTAATGCTTCTCTTCGTTGTTCTGGGGTCATTTCAGTTGCAGCCCGCTGAATAACTCTGATGTCCCGGTCCATGCCTTGTTTTCTATCAAATTCTGCGCCAGCTTACACAATGGATCAATTAGCAGTAGCAGCTACGCAATTAGTTGATCAGGGCAAGAGGGAAGAACTGGTTTCTCTATTGGAATCATTCGGAGCACAAGCATTAACAGCACTTCCACAGGAGCAATATGGGGCATTTGCAACAAAGCTTCGTGAAAAGGGCGCTAAAATATGAGCAATAATATTGCCCACTCTGAGCGTGCCCATGCGTTATTATCGGCAAGCGGTGCAACTAGTTGGTTAACGTGTACGCCAAGTGCCCGTGTGGAAGAAAAGTTCGAAGATGAAACTTCTAGCTTTGCTGAAGAAGGAACACTTGCCCATTAGATAGCGGAATTACGATTACGTAAGCACTATACCGAACCTATGGGCATTCGTAAATTTAATAACCGTATCAAGAAATTTAAAGAAAATGAGTTGTTCCAAGACGAAATGTTAAAGCACACGGAAACATACCTGGAGTACATTCAAGGCATTACGCACGGATTTAGTTATGCCCCATTTGTAGCCGTGGAGAAGAAGTTAGATTTTAGTACCTACGTTCCAGAAGGATTTGGAACCGGGGACTGCATTGTTATCGGTGGATCTACCCTTTACGTGATTGATTTTAAGTATGGGAAGGGGGTGCCTGTTAGTGCAGAAGAAAATCCACAGATGAAACTTGCACTTGGTGCTTATCTCGAATATGGTTTTCTACACAATATTGAACACGTTCAAATGGTGGTCGTTCAACCTCGTCTATTCAGCGATGCTTCTGAGTATAAGATCCCACTTCAAGAGTTGTTGGACTGGGGAGAAGAGATCAAGCCGATAGCCCGCAAAGCTTTTGAAGGGGAAGGCGAGTTTGTACCAGGAGAACACTGCAAGTTTTGTAAAGCAAAGGTAACGTGTCGTGCGAGAGCGGATCAGTTCACTGCTTTAGATGATTTTAAACAGATGAAACCGCCTTTAATCTCTGATGAAGAAGTAGGTGCCATTCTTGAAAAAGGAGAACACATTGCTTCGTGGATCAAGGCGTTGAAGGATCATGTACTGAAAGAAAGTTTGAAAGGTAAAGAGATTACCGGGTGGAAGGTTGTTGCAGGTAGAGGATCACGATCATACGTGGACCTGGACAAAGCTTTTCAACATTTAACGATAAGCGGGATCGATGAAGCTGTTTTATATGACCGTGTCCCATTGACTGTTGCAAAGCTTGAGAAAGAACTTGGAGCCAAAGAATACCGTAGTTTGCTAGAAGAACCAGGGCACGTGCAAAAGTCACCAGGAAAACCTACGCTTGCTCCTACTTCGGACAAACGTGAAGCAGTAACAAATGACGTGGATGCGAAAGACGATTTTCAGTAATGGATTATCAATATGCAGTTTTCAGTACGGTCTCTAAAAAAGATGTATTTGGAATATTGGAGTCTACTAAAAGCAAAGCACGAAAAGAATTGTTCAAGAAGATTGGTAAAGATTCATACAGGTACCGGTTTGAAGTACGTAAGCGAAAAATACAAATAGAACCTAAAAGGAGGAATGTAAACATGGAAAATCAAGCAAACCAAACAAGAGTAGTAACTGGTGAGGTACGTTTCAGCTTTGTAAATCTATTAACTCCACGTGAAAACCAACACGGGGGCGCACCAAAATACAGCGCGGTTGTTTTACTTCCGAAGTCAGATGTACAGACAAAGCAAAAAATTGATGCCGCTCTTGAAGCTGCGAAAGAAAGAGGGAAAGCCAAGCAGTGGAACGGGGTTGTTCCTCCTAACGTAGCTATTCCAGTTCATGACGGTGACGGTGTCAGACCTTCAGACGGAATGCCATTTGGTGAAGAGTGCAAAGGACACTGGGCCTTCACGGCTTCAACCGGGGTTGATTACCCGCCAAAAGTAGTTGATGTAAACGCACAGCCGATCATGGATGCAACAGAAATCTATAGCGGTATGTATGGCCGTATTGCGATTAACTTTAGTCCTTACATGTTCTCAGGTAAAAAGGGCGTTGGTTGCTATATCAGTACCAACGTACAGAAAACACGTGATGGAGAAGCGCTTGGTACTTCTGCTCCTGCTGCTGATTCTGATTTCGGTGGAGGACAAGCACCACAGCAACAACTGCAGTACGATCCGATCACAGGCGCACCAGTTAACAACGGTGGCGTGTATGGGATATGAAATCGTTAAATATAGACATTGAAACGTTTAGTGATATAGACATTAGAAAAGCGGGATTGTACAGAAGTGTACAGTCCCCTGCTTTTAAAATATTACTCTTTGCTTACTCTATTGATGGGCAGCCAGTAGAAATTGTTGACCTAGCAGAAGATGAAACTATTCCTGATGAAGTTATGAAGGCTCTCGGAGATCCGGCAGTTACAAAGCACGCGTATAACGCTGCTTTCGAGTGGTATTGCTTGAATACGATAACAAATACTCCTTTAAATCAGTGGAGATGTACAATGTTCCACGGTTTATATTGCGGATACACAGCGGGGTTATCGCCTACAGGCGTAGCGCTAGGGCTACCAAACGATAAAAGGAAATTAAGTACTGGAACCTCTTTAATTCGATTATTTTGCACACCAACTAAACCCACCAAGAAGAACAGCGGAAGAACAGAAACGTTGCCACACCATGAGCCTGAAAAATGGGATCTATTCATAGAGTATTGCATCCAGGACGTTGTAACAGAAATGGAAGTCGAACGTTGGTTAAGTAATTTTCCGATACCAGCTGCAGAACAAAAACTGTGGGAGATCGATCAGGAAATGAATGCTTACGGGGTAGCCGTAGACACACCACTTATTGAAGGCGCTCTGTATGTCAGTCATCTATCGACGAAAGAGTTAACTGCCGAAGCTACGCAAATAACAGGATTAGATAATCCCAACAGCACACAACAACTTACAAAATGGCTTGCTTCAAAAGGTGTTGAAGTTGAAAACCTTCAGAAAGCTATCGTGGAAGAACTGGTTAACTCGTTAGAAGGAGACGTCAAACGGATGTTACAGATCCGCTTGGAGCTGTCTAAAACTAGTGTGAAAAAATACCTAGCCATGAAAGAAGCAAAAGGAGAAGATGGTCGAGTCAGAGGACTGCTTCAGTTTTACGGGGTAAACCGTACAGGACGATGGGCAGGTCGATTAGTCCAGGTCCAAAACTTACCTCGTAATTATTTGGATACTCTATCTTATGCTCGTCAACTCGTTCAAGAAAAGAAAAGCGATGCAATCAAGTTGATCTATGGAAACGTGCCTAATACCTTATCTGAATTAATCCGTACAGCTTTTGTACCCAGTGAAGGGAACGTGCTGTTAGTCAGTGACTTCAACGCTATCGAAGCGAGAGTGATTGCTTGGCTAGCAGGTGAAACATGGCGTATGGAAGTTTTTAAGACACACGGCAAAATATATGAGGCATCTGCTTCCCAGATGTTTGGAGTTCCCCCTCGAGTTAATCAAAAAAGGAAACCCAGAGTACGAACTACGAAGCAAAGGGAAAGTATCAGAACTTGCTTTAGGTTACCAGGGTGCCGTTGGTGCACTGATCCAAATGGGCGCGTTGAACATGGGATTACAAGAAGGTGAACTCCCGGATGTTGTAAGACGGTGGAGAAGCACGAACAAAAGGATCGTTGATCTGTGGTACAGCATAGAAAACGCAGCACTTGCTGTTATGAGAACCGGACAACCGCAAGGAGTGAAAGGGCTCCTTCTTAATAGAGAAAGCGACATTATCAACGGATTGGATTTTCTAACTATTACACTGCCAAGCGGAAGGAGGAAGTTATTCTATGCCAAACCTTTTTTATCTGAGAATGATTTTGGCAAGGAAGCAGTCCATTACTGGGGCATGGATCAAACCACAAAGAAGTGGAGCAAGATGAACACCTATGGCGGTAAATTAACGGAGAACGTGGCCCAAGCCATTGCCCGTGATTGTTTAGCAGAAGCCATCATCAGATTGAAGAATAACCATTACCAATCAGTGATCCTTGTTCACGATGAAGTGGTGTTGGACGTGCCGAAAGACCAAGCAGATTTAGAGAGTGTGAATGCGATCATGGGTGAGTCCATTAGTTGGGCACCGGATCTACCTTTAACGGCTGATGGTTTTGTCTCTGATTATTAAGAGAGTGGTGAAACCATGCTTCGAGATAAAGAAAAGCGGATTGAGATATTCAAACAAGTGGACATCATCGTACATAACCATTGTAACGGTTGTCAAAATCCTAAAAGAAACACGGCGTATTGTAACAGAGGGTGTAAACACGGTGTCAAGCTGAGAAAGTTTGGTGCGTTATTGGAGGGTGAATCTAAACCTGGTGGACCGAAATTTAAAAACCTCACGTGAATGTGTATAAGAAAATAAAAAAGAAAGGCATGAGAGAAATCGATAGTGCACAAGAATTAGGCATGTCAGTAACAGGGTTGGCTCGTTGGCGTAAAGAGTGGGGGATTTATAAGTATCGAAAAAAGGGTGACTGGCGGTGAAGGATGAATAATAAAGCAAAAATAATGTATGCCAAAAGATAGAGAGACACTTTCCTCCCTGTGGTGAAACAGTTTAGTGGCAGCGTTGCACCATGACAAATGAGTCTCACGTCAGAGGTAACCAGGAACGTAATAGACGAAAGAAACAACGATTGTAATATCCAGTAAGTTTCAAAGGTTGCTTTATTAGTAGGTAATGTATAAATGACGGCTATTGTGCAGTAATCATTTTCCTGTAAACAGTCACTTTATATCCTCATGATTACCGCTTATATTTCCAAAATCCTACGGAATTCTATCTATACTTCTCTGGAATAATGTGCTAAATTTTTTGCATATTAGAAGGGGGAGTTTTTTTATGATCATTTCTCATGATTTTGGTATTAGCTTAGTGGAATACGGTGAAAGAGGGAAAAAGAACGGATTTCCATTGTTTGATGTATGCCCTAACTGCAAATGTCAGGCACACGGAAATCTTCATCGTAATGGATATTACTGGCGGTATGGAATAACGGAAGTGACAATCCAACGGATCCCGATTAGTCGCTTAAGATGTTTACAATGTGAAGTTAATATTTCTATCCTTCCAGACTTTCTAATCCCTTATTTTCAACATACGATCCATACGGTTTTAGAGAGAATAAACAAGATTCTTCAGAGTAAAAGCATAAAAGGAAACTGTCAGTTAGCGAGATTTTATCTTCATCGATACCTCAAGATCATAAATTGGACTCATAGCTTCTTTATCAGCTTAGGGGAAATCAGTGGAATGTCGCGGGATATTATAAAAGAAGCCACAAAATATATGAAAATGATCCTTGATTTTGGCGAATCACCCTTCTTACGAAGGTCATGGGGTCACTTATCAACATACTTTATGGCACGTTAATTCTACCATATTTAGCCGATTTAAAAAATATTGATTATCCCACATACCTTTTTCATAGTCAGAATTTATCTGAAAAAGTAGAATAATAACCATGGATGACCGGTCGTCCTTCGATAAAAAAGGAGGAAGATTCCATGAATGAAAAAACTCGTGAACAAGTGGCCCTATTTCAGGTACGGGTTAATAGCGCCCCTGTTAAACGGACAAGTAGATCCTAAGGAATATTTTAAAGGACTGGAAGGGAAAGTTCATTCTGTTCCTTATTATGGAGAAAGGAAAATTGCAGAGAAAACAATAAAAGAGTGGCTTCTTCATTATCGGAGGAATGGATTTGAAGCTTTAAAGCCTAAGAAGCGTATGGATCGAGGAAATTCTCGACGGCTATCCCCGGATGATCAAGATCTCGTCCTAGAAACACGAAAAAAATCTCTCCATATGCCGGTTAGTGTTTTCTACGAACAACTAATCGAGCGTGGAGAGATACAAAGAAACCAAATATCTTACTCTACTATAATTCGTTTACTAAAAAAACACAACCTTGTTGGGAAACAAATGGTGGCGACACCTGAAAGAAAACGGTTCGCTCACGAAAAGGTGAACGTGTTGTGGCAGGCTGATTTATCACACGGCCCTTATGTGCCCAACAATGGGAAAAAGACAAAAACCTTTTTAATTGCTTATATTGATGATTGTTCTCGGCTGGTTCCGTATGCGCAATTTTTCTCGTCAGAGAAGTTTGATGGTTTGAGAGTAGTAACGAAAGAGGCCTTGATTCGACGAGGAAAACCAACCATTATATACGCCGATAATGGCAAGATCTATCGATCTGAAACACTTCAATATGCATGTGCCCAACTCGGGATTACATTAGCTCACACGCAGCCGTATGACCCCCGTGCTAAAGGGAAGGTAGAAAGGCTATTTAAAACGATCCAAACGAGGTTTTATCCATTATTACAAGTCGATCCCGTGCATTCACTAGAAGAGTTAAATGAACGATTTTGGAGCTGGTTAGAGGTAAATTATCATCGAAGAGTTCACGCCTCTTTAGAAGGTAAAACACCACATGAAATGTTTCAATCTCAACTGAAGGATCTCACATTTCTGGAGGATTTGTCTGTTCTTGAAACGATTTTTCTAAAAAGAGAGCACGGAAAGTAAAAGTAGATAGTACAATCACCTTAAATAAACAACTCTATGAAGTACCATCACGTTTTATTGGTCATTCTATCGATGTGAGGCTAGACGAAAAAGGGGTCTATATCTTTGAGGAGGATAAGAAAGTGGCTGAAGCAGCTCTCGTATCCATGAAAGATAATGCACATGTAAAACGGGTTCGCTCGCCATTTTCATTGTCTCAAAAGCCCGATGTGAAGGAGGAACAAGCTCATGTATAAATCTTTTTACTCCTTAGCTCGGACACCATTTTCAAAAGATATACGACCTTCGGATGCGTTTCCTTCCAATGATTATCAAGGGTCATTACAGGCATTAAATTATTTACAAAAAACAAAGGGCATGGGTCTCCTTATTGGAGATCCCGGTGCGGGGAAAACGTTTATCTTACGGTCCTTTAAGGAGTCATTGAATCCTTCCTTATATCATGTCGTTTATTTTCCTCTTTCAACGGGTGGTGTAATGGATTTCTATCGTGGATTGGTATACGGATTGGGGGAGGAACCGAAGTTCCGTAAGGTTGATCTTTTCAGACAAATTCAACACGGGATTGAACGAATGTCGGGAGAACGAAAGATTACCCCCGTTTTCATTTTGGATGAAATGCATATGGCAAAGGATGCTTTTTTACAGGATATCGCCATTTTATTTAATTTTCAAATGGATTCAATGAATCCTTTTATCTTAGTCTTAGCTGGTTTACCGCATTTAAAGACACGATTAGCGTTAAATCATCATCGTCCCCTTTCTCAGAGAATGATTATGAAATATGAGATTCAACCCTTAACTAGGGAGGAAGTTTCCAATTACATTCATCATCACATGAAGTTAGCAGGGGCAAAGATGCCCATCTTTACGGAAACAGCAGTAGAAGCGATTGCATTACGATCCCAGGGCTGGCCTCGAGTTCTAAATACCTTAACAATTAACAGTTTATTATATGGATTTCAACTAAAGAAGGAACAGATAGATGAGGAAATCGTAAGATTAGCTATAGAGGATCATGGCTTATCATGAGGCGAGGGATCTTAGTATATGACCATCATCAGCAAGAATGGAGAGTATGGATCGGACAACAGCCTTACTGGATAGAACAAGGCTATGCATTTGAGTTACGGATACAGAACTGGTACCTCCATGCATATTTGGAGAGAGATTCTGACTGGTTTGTCACTCTGGAAAGTGAAGTAAGGTTTGTTCTCCACACATTCGAGGTGTACAAGGTTCGAATAAACATAGAAAATTACATGCTAGTTAATGCCCCTTTTTAGGGGTTTTCTTTTCTGTAAATATACGCTGGAGTAATTTGAACATGTTTTTGCACATTCCGAAATACCGTGAAAAAAATAGCACATTATTTCAGATTTACACCTGGATTAATGTGAAAAAGAGTATCCGGAATATTGTGCTCGTTTACAATATTCCACGATCAAGCGATTCTTATAATTTATATGTAACATACGCTAAATGATCTAACTTACTGATCAATAAAAGATCAATCAGATAAGGTAAACCAAATTCTTAGAGTGTCATGAAAATTCTATGTATAACATTCAGAAGGAGATGCTTTCCCTTCTGAATGTCTACCAAATTTAGTACCATAAGCCTTTCTGAAAAAACAATGATGTAGCAACGTTGTTATACCATTAATGTTTTTTACTGTTAAAGTGATTAGTTACTTAAAAAAAGAACAACGAGGCTAACAGTACTAAAGAAACAATAGCGAAGAATGGGAAGAATATTCCACCAGA
Organism: Salipaludibacillus neizhouensis; assembly: GCF_002886185.1. GTDB lineage: Bacteria > Bacillota > Bacilli > Bacillales > Salisediminibacteriaceae > Salipaludibacillus > Salipaludibacillus neizhouensis. The sequence goes on along the minus strand of NZ_KZ614146.1, from coordinate 2,065,749 downwards.
TCCTGTACTAAGATAGACACCGTGTGGTGTAACATATTCTATAGTACCCCGATAACATTTTCCATAACAATCCCTAATTTCCACAGGCCTACCTTTATATTTACAAGCTGTGTGATAGTATGATGAACCCATATATTTTCCTACCTCCATTCTTATGTGACTATATTAATATATGAAATAGAAAAGAAGGTGTAGAGGACAAAGCTCCTAAAATTAATGCGGAAATTTAAATAAATGTAACTGTTTGGTCAATAAAAGACGGCATTTAACTTTTGGAGAATAGTTTCAATATGAAGGATCCTGCTAACATGAATGTTCAGTGACTTGTATTGCACAGTCCGAGACTTCAAGGACTAAAGCCGGATAAAGCGAAGTTATAAAAAATTGAATCATGAAAATCAGGAATGAGGATAAAAAAAGCGAGCGCTTCTAAATAAGTGCTCGCATCAAAAATTCTAGCAATGTTTAACGAAAACTGTACCGACAATAATCAACAAAATAAATAAGACTACAATCAAGACAAACATTAGTAACCCCCCCTTCGATAGGGATAGTACATCTTATGTAATAAGGTAAAAACGATGTAGTTGATTGCGGATAGTACATCTTATGGTAATAAGGTAAAAACGATGTAGTTGATTGCGGATAGATAGAAAAAAACAGTCGAATTAATCATGGACAAATGAGGAAGACATTGGCTGATGAGCAGTCTGAGAAATGACCGAGATTGTGTAACAAAGGGGTAATGATTAATGGAACGTATTTTAGACGCATGTTGTGTCAGTCGAATGTTTTGGATTGATAAACAAAACGACGATTAATGAATAGTCCGAATCTAATATCAAGTACTTTTTATAAGGATTGTTAGTCGATCTATGCGATTATCTTGACGCAGAATGGAAGATTGAGAAGAAGTACATTCAGTATGCAGTTGAGAATAATCACATTCCCCTAGTGAAGAAATTTTTAACGAATGAATGATATCGAGAAAAGGTTACTTGATTAGGAGGTAATACAGAAATGACGAAAATTATGACACAAAAAAACTCCATATAAAATCTTCATTTGGGTCCATTAGGAGTCAAGTCAGTGTAATAATAACTTTTCATAGAAAAAATGTATTTTTATGAAACTTAATAGGTTAATAAGACGCATATACTTTATGCTACTACAATTCTCACTCAACATTTATAGTACCTAAGACAATCACTAATAATATTAAGGAAATTTTAGCAATTCTATCCTCAGTAACAAGTTTAAGCAGGGCTACAAGAACAATACCGATTATTGGATCAGCTTCAATTATTAATATTGTAATAATGTCGAGAAGAGGAAGTACTTCATCAATAATATCTAATTCTGATTCCACCAAACCCACTCCTTCTTGTAGTTATTTTATGATGGAATTAATTAAATGCGATGGGTGCTTTAGTCATTTTTCAAATGTCGCAGTCCGAGAAAACGATGAAGGGAGACAAACCAATGAACCAAAGCTCCAAAACTCCAAAACAAGTAACGCGTTATATGACGTGCTCCAGGAACATGAACGACAAAACAGAAAGTGAGGCATTCAAAGGCATTCGCATGGTACTTGGCTTCCAATCCTAGTAGAAGAGTTAGGTGAGGTTGCCGAAGCTATGCAACAGGGCATGATGAGTGAAAAGAATACTGATGCAGATAACTTATATGATGAACTGATTCAAACAGCTGCAGTTGCCGAACGGAATCAAATACAACTCCTGCTACGAAGGATGATTTCAATTGGATCAAGGAGCTGAAGATCAGTCCTACTACTGGACAACCATTAAAAACAATTCAAAACGCTTTGGTTGCCTTAGATCATGATCCAAACTTAAAAGGACGTATACGAATGGATACGTTTGCGGACGTCATCCTCGGAGAAGGTCCTTTCCCATGGGCACCTCGAGAAGAGGATCACAGTGTTTTCTCTTGGACGGATACAGACGATGCCGGACTATGAGGATACTTAGAAAAAATCTTAAACTTCAGAGTCCGGGACATTATTAATGACGCCTTGGTTACGTGTTCCGCTAAGAACCGATTCAATCCAGTGACGAACTATTTAAACGGATTAAAGTGGGACGGAGTGAAGCGGCTAGATTCTCTATTCATCGATTACTTGGGTGCTGCCGATACGGAGTACACTAGAGCAGTCACACGTAAATCATTTACTGCAGCTGTTGCAAGAGCGATGAGTCCCTGATGTAAACACGATACCATGCCAGTTTTAATCGGTGCCCAGGGACTTGGTAAAACGACGTTGATTCAAAAGATGGGGCAGTTCTGGTTTACAAATAGTGTGGAATCGTTTGAAGGAATAGAAGCAGCTGAACTATTACAAGGCGTATGGATCGTGGAGATCGGAGAAATGAGTGCTGGTCGATTGCGAACGAAATTGACGGGATTACGATTGATGAAGTGATCGAATATAATAAAGATGTGAATCCTAGTAAATTAAAGATTGGACAAGTTATCAGTCTTGGGAAAGTTAAAGTTTCGAAACCTACACCAGTCAAACAAAGCAAACCAAAGACAGTTACTGGTACAACTGCAACCATCCAATCAACCCTAAACAGTCGCTACAGATTAAAGATTTCTGTAGATAATATCTATGGTGACGAAACAAAAGGTGCTCTCGTCCGTGGACTACAAACAGAGTTAAATAGGCAGACGTCAGCACGTTTAGTCGTTGATGGTAAGTTTGGATCTAATACTCGTGAAGCTTGTATTAACCTCAAGCGAGGAGCTAGAGGAAATCTAACGTGGATCCTACAAGCTATTCTTCATTGCAGAGGATTTAAGTTAGGCAAGATTGACGGAGTATTCGGCACTCGAACACGTAATGCTGTCCGTAACTTTCAAAGCGTAAATAACCTTGCTAAAGATGGCATTGCTGGACCACAAACTTTTTCTCATATGTTTGGGTAATATTGGACAGACTACCAATTACCCAAGAAAGTAATGAAAAAGAGCAGGGGCGCTATGCCTCTGCTTCTACACACAAAAAGAGCCACCCTTCTTTCAGGGGCGACTCCCATCACAAAACACCTAATTTCTTCGCACAAAGCCCCCGGCGAAGTACATTTTTATTATATATCCATCCCTAAATTTCGACAATGAATTTATTTGAAATATTTTTTTATTAGGATATAAAATCATAACACTCGCTCAAATTGACTTCCAATATTAAGTGTCATTCCGGGGTTGTTTGTCGGATTTCTATTACAAAAATTATAAGAAAAAAGGCTAACCATTTAGTGATTAGCTTTTTCTTTATTTCTTGTGAGCTTTTCTCGATTTTTAATTCCCGGTGGTTGTTCCAGCCAATTGTGTTTAATCATGATATCGGCTCCACTTTTAGCAAGTCGGGCAATTTCTAACGATAATCGTTCATAATTGACCATTAAATCGCTTCGTTGACTGGTAGCAGCAGCCGTGGCATAGTTTCCAATTCCTGCAGCAACGATTAGAGACATATGAAACATCATTAATTTATCTGAAAATGTTTGGGTTGTTGAATCAGCTACAGATGTATCAGGTACCTGCGGAGCTTCAATATCATCTTTTAGCAGTGTATCGACAAAAATTTTAATATGCTTTTGCGAGATATCTTTTCCTCGCAACATAAAATCTTGTATATCTTTGGACGGCGAAGTTTGAGCAAATGCAAGGCACAATTTCATGCCAGTTGAGTTTGTAAGTATATTCATATACAAATAAGAAATTTCAATGGCGTTTAATGGGCGTTTGTCATTAAATGGATTTAGCCCGCTAAAATATTTTTTACTGTCCACGTAATCCGTTTCTTTCGGAACTTCAATATAAGGATGTCTTGCATTTACTCCTTTTGAAAGGGCAATTTCGGTCGTTTTGTTATAAAGCGTAGCTGTTTCGTTTATTGCTTGTGTAAAGTAACCTCGTACCTCTCCTTTATAACTCATAGAAACAAACCCACTGTAGGTTAACAAACCCACTTTCGACATGTGGTTCACATAGGTTAAACAAAATGTATCCGTAAAAAGCCATGGTGCGTTCATGTTTACGTCTTCTTCGGTAAACCCGTATGGAATAGCGTAATTTTCATTTTGAAATATAGCAAGTAACTGTTCCAGATGATTGGATGAAATATCATAGGCATACTGAACAACCGGTTTTATATCCGTGTCTTCTATATGCTTCAGCATAAAACCTAATACACGTTTCGACATACTATCATTCATATACCCAGTCCAAAGCGAAGCAATTTCAGCAGATGTTAGATATATTTTCTTTTCATTCATTACATACCTCCTCTATAATATAAAGTTGGGTTTATTATGTGCGAAAAACTGTATTTTATGAAAAGGATTAGATAGCCATTAAACTATATTGGTTCTTTTTGGTATTGTGAATGATTACACTTAAAGTAACGGGTTAGCTTTAGTGTAAGATGCTAGCTGCCCTTTAGTACCTAATTCCTCGCTAAAAATACGGAGGGATTAGGATTTTTTATCTTTCAAAATCCTTAACGTTTTAAATACGCGTACTGATGTCACCCATTGATAAATGCATTGGCGATAGCTGGTAAAAAATATGACAGAAGCGGTACATTCTTATGGTCGTTATCACTCAAATTGTTAAGTGTAGTGTACTATAAAAAAAGTTATTACTATTACCTTAAAATACTTATATCATCTAAATAGAAAACTCTTTGAATAAAAAGGTTAAATTTGTAATATTTCAGTCGATATTAATAGAAGAACACATTTTAAAGTTTTCAAATTGATTGGGAGTAGCTGAGGATTAATAATTAAATAGAGAGGAAGTAAATAAAATGATGATAAATGATTCTAATAGAAGTGCATTTTCTGCATTTACAAGGTTAACACTCGAGGCAAGGCATCAAGCTAAGATGGGTGGGCAAGATGTTTCTCATATTAAATCATCAGGAGGGTTTAAGGACTTTTCGACCAACTAAAGAGCGGTGAAGTTAAAGATCCTAATCTATCAAGAGGAGTAGATGGCTGGCAGACATCTCATAGTGATCTTCAAATAAGAATGGGTAATAATCAATCATTTAAAGCAGAAACTTTCAGTTACGTTGAGAAAGCATATGATTTAGGGTTGATCGACAGAAAAGGATTTTTATTTAATGCTTAAATTATGAACATAAGCTAGAAGTTTTAAACTTCTAGCTTTTATAACGTTTAATCTTCCTAGGTTTAAATTTCCTTGAAGTTATATTTATTAAACCTTGATAAATTATACGTATACAACGGTGAATTTAAGCTTAATTAAAGGTTTACATGTTTCGTACACAAGTTCACCAGAACATGAGTAATTTTTAATGGGATTAACCTCAGAGTGCTGTATAGGTTCTGGGGTTTTAGTTCGAGAAGAAGTCTACTGCAGATGGTGATAAAGCCCCTGAAGTTTCCCGATAGAATGACTGAAACTAAAGGGCAAGACTGAGATGTTTCTGCTTCTTTACATTTTCATTTGATTTTATTATCGTTTTCTGATCGACCATTTCTAAGATTACTCCGATTATTTTTATTTAATTCTGGGGGTCCATCTTCATTCCCAAATTCCTTATTTACATTATCAATATTTAATTCTTCATTGGTTTCATTATTTCGCAGATATTGCCTGTTTTCAAATTTTTCTATTTGAAACACCTCCCTTTTACATATCTATAGTATGTCGGGTAAATAAAGTAGTATTCTATGTGGACAAGAAGATCCCTCGTGATCTTCATCTTAATACGTCGCATAAAACAGCTACGCGTTTTTCTCTCTAGAGTTGAAGTGTTTCACTTCTATTCACAAACTGCGAAGTGAGTTCTTAGTCTAAAAACACTATTAACGTACTTTTTTAATATTACTTACAAAAATAAAGTCAAATGTCTTGAAATCGTAATATATTATGTAGTACTATATAAATTAGAGATAAGCGGAATTGATTTTTCGTTTTTGTTCGCTTGAAAATTAAATTCAAGGTTAACAATTAAAGTCTCTAAGTATAAGAAGGTAAGGACAATGAAGAGGAACTATTCTCATTGGGGAAGGTACTTATTTTAAACAGAGTTGGTGTCTAGCATGCGTTTTTTAGAAAAAATATTAGGTAAAAGAGATTCTAAGGAGGAAATAACAATGGAAAAATTAAACATCGGAATTATATTAGGTAGTACACGTCAAGGACGAGTTAGTCCACAGGTTGGCGCATGGGTGAAAGATATTGCGGACAAACGTGGAGATGCAAATTATGAGATCGTGGATATTGCAGATTTCAATTTACCATTCGTATTTACAACAGATGGAGAAGAGCCAGGTATTAAAGCTTGGCACGACAAACTCTCAAGCCTAGATGGTTTTGTCTTTATTGTTCAGGAATATAATCACAGTATTTCGGGAGCATTGAAAAATGCCATTGATACTGCAGGTGAACAGTGGAACAATAAAGCAGCTGGTTTTGTGAGCTATGGTTCTACAGGTGGTGCTCGTGCAGTTGAGCATCTGCGTGGAATTTTAGGAGAAGTACAAGTGGCTGACGTTCGTGTTCATCCAACATTATCATTGTTTACAGATTTTGAAAATGGTACTGTTTTCAAACCAGCTGAACTACATCTGGAAAATGTAAATGGTATGTTAGATCAAGTGAACAAGTGGTCTACTGCACTAAAAACAGTTCGTGGTTAATTGAAAAGGTTGATTGAAGGATTGTAGAATTTCTACAATCCTTTTTTATGACGTGGCGGCTTGTCTTACAACTTGGTGGTGAAAATCCTGTGCAGGATAAAATAGACCTTGCGAAAAAATGGTAAAATGGGAGAGACAAACAACCAAAAATACCAATTTGTGAGGTGCATTTTCATGCATTTACAGTCTTCATTACCACTACTATGACACACTCGAAGAACGATGGGTTTTTTTAATGGGGTTATCGAAGTTAGTGTTAGAGATAACTTCTTTGAACAGTTGCACAATATAAAAAACTAAGATAAAGAGAATGACTAAACGCTATTCGGAAGGTGGGAGGAAATGGAGGGCCATAAAGAGTTGAAGTCTAGCATTCAAGCACAGTTCGGGAAAATGAATAGGTTACACTTGATTAGACAAATCAGTTAAGGACATATAAACTTGGTTCAAATAAAAGCTCAGGAGAACCCAAAATGACCAAACGAACTGACACCATCAACCTTTGATAAGTGGGTTCGACAGCACCAGGATATAAATTATTTGATCTTTTAAAGAAATCAGACTACTGCATGACTATATCCTCCACTACTGCTGTAGAAGCTGCTATGTTTAAAAAGGGAATTATTGTTTTACAACCAAAAATACCGTATGAATTTATCATTAATTATAATGGTTAGCATCGATATTTAATAAAAGGGTCTGTAGGTTGTGCTGCTTATAATGAGGGGATTTAAGTTCAATAGTGAAAAAGTTAACTGAAAATAAACAGTATAAAAATAACTTAATGAAACTAGGTCAGGTTTTTTAAAAAGAAATATTAAAACAAGGAGGATCAGCATCCTATCGCATTCGTAAGCTCATCGAATTTTTAATTAAGGATAAATAAACGTGTTACTGCGATAAGATGAAGACGAACAAACGTTGTAATATAATTGTTTTCTTTAAGAAGAATGTTCAAATGTAACCTTATTGAACATCCCCTTAAAGGGGTTTATTAGTTCTAATAACTTTTGCCGGAACACCAACGCAAACACTATTATCTGGGATATTAGAAATTACCACAGCTCCAGCTCCTATTCTACAATTTTTTCCTATTTTAATATTTGGGATGATTGTTACTCCAGCTCCAATGTCCGTTAATTTTCCAATATAAACGTTTCCAGTTAGTATACTGCCAGGACCAACATTAACATAATCGTCAATTTTACAGTCGTGATCAACACTTGCAGAAGTGTTAATTACGCAACCTTTTCCAATTGTTGTTTGTGGGTTCACTACGGCCCCTGCCATGATAGAAGTTCCATTACCTATTTTTGAAGACTCTGAAATAATACTTTTATGGTGGATTGCTGAAGTCATGAAAAAATTTTTGTTAAGCAGGAATGTTATTTTTTCTTTACGAATATTTTGATCTCCAATAGCTATGTGCCACGTATCAATCTTTGAATCTATAAGGTGATGATTTTCAATTGAATCAGTATATAAAGGAAACCCTTCAAAGGTTTGTACAGATGGATTTGAACTGAAAAATGTTATCTGCTCAAAAGGAAGAGACTTTAAAAATATATCCAAAATAACTTTTGCATGGCCACCAGACCCTATGATCCCAATCATGCAGTTCCTCCTTTAATCGTTCTGTTCCTTTTTCATTAAAAACGAAACAAGTTGAAAATCGAACGCAGTATCTATATCAACGCTTTTGTCTAATGGCATGATATAAGGAATCGAATGGCTACTGGAAAATGACTTATTTTCAATAATGGTTTGGACTCTGACTACATAGATTGCACCATTTAATCGATAGATTTGATCAGTTTTGTTGAATGAATTATTAGCAAGATATGGCGTCATACACCCGCTGGTATTCACCTTCATCAGTGTATTCAAAGCATATTCGAGAGGGGAAACGCTGAGTACGGTATCTGCTTTCTCTTTCAATAGGAGTTCAATTGCTTCATCAATGTGGTCGGATGAACGTAAAGGGGAAGTGGGTTGAAGTAAAATGATTATATCTGGTACATAGAGTTCGCTTTGCTTTAATTCTTTCAACAGATGCAGGCAAGTATCAATAACGTTAGAGTTGTCTTCGGCTAGTTCTGATGGTCTTAAGAAAGGTATATCAGCACCTGCGTTTCTAGAAATGTGTGCAATCTCTTTATTTTCAGTTGAAACAACCACTCGGTTAATGTGTGTCGAATTATTTGCTGTAAGGATGGAATACTCAATTAATGGTTTTCCATTAAGAGAAGAAACATTTTTATTAGGCAATCTTTTTGATCCGCCTCTTGCCGGAATTATACCCAAAATCATTTATTAATTCCTCCTCTTTATTAGTTCATGAAAAAAATGAAATAAATGAGTGCATTTTTTTCATTTTTATAATTAGGTTTATATTTCTATGATGGGTATCGACATAACCTTTTATATAGTTATGAAAGTTTTTCACCATTGTTAATGGTAACTCTATACTTGAATACTTAAGTGATTTGAATGAATCAAAAAATTCCTTTGTTAGGCTATACCTTAGTACTAAATTGTTGTTAAAAATGTTATTACCATACATACTAAACAAACCTCCTCATTATCAGTATTAAATTTAAGAAGTTATTTTGTTAAGATTCACCAAATGCTTAATCCTCCATCAACGATCATATTTTGTCCCGTAACATAAGAAGAAGCATCAGAAGCAAGGTAGATGAGTGCACCTACTAATTCATCTGGGTTTCCCATACGAGCCATGGGAGTTCTGTATGAGTAATTCTGTTTGAATTTTTCATTTTGGCCGCTCTCCATCCCTCCGGGTGTTAGCATATTCACCCTTATCCCCTGCTCAGCCCAGTAAGTAGCAAGATATTTTGTCAATCCCCAGACAGCAGCTTTAGAAGCAGCGTAAACGGCAGGCGTATTAATTGTTGTCCCTAAGTAATGAGACTTTTCATAAATGCGATGATCCGGGGCAATGATTCCGTATATGGAAGAAGTTTGGATAATAGTACCTTTTTTTTGTTTAACCATTTCTTTTCCTACTTGTTGTGCCGCTAGAAACATTCCATCAATATTAACAGCCATCACGTCTCTCCATTGTGCCAAATCATAGTCTTCAAATGCTGTAAAGTAAGCTTTCAGATCTGAGGTTTTCGTTGCAGCATTGTTGTGCAGAATATCAATTTTTTTATATTTCTCTATTATTCTTTTCACCATATTCTTAACCTGCTGAGGAGATGAAACATCACATCCGATTCCGAAGCATTTTACTTTGTATTGATCAGACAATTGTTTAGCAAATTGTTTACAGAGTTCTTCATCTACATCTACGATGACGACGTTGGCACCAAACTCTGCCAGGCCGGAAGAAAATTGTCTCCCTAAAATACCAAGAGCTCCAGTAACAACTGCGACTTTTTCGTGTAACTGAAATAGTTCTTTAAATGATGACTTCATCAATGAATACCTCTCTGTTTTCTAATTTTGAACGTTGTCCAGCTATTAATACTTTCATTAACATTAATGTAGAGTCCGGGGCAATGGCGGGAGTTTTGGTTTTAACAGATTGAAAGAAATACCAAAGTGTTCTCCTAAACATAGAAAAGTTATCACCTACTGTGACCTGTGAGTATGCTTTGGACCCACAAAAATCAATAAAGAAAGGCAGAAAGTTATGTGTTTGTTCTTTTGCCGTATTTACTTGAAACAAGGTATTATCCTTCAAAGAAATTACCATTGAATCATACTTAGTTGTTAAAGACTTCACAGAATGGGGTTCCGTTGAAAGAAAGGGTATGATAGCTTCAAGGAAATGTATACCGTATTTTTCCCAAGATAAAGGCCCTATCGCGCGAATTAGATACAAATTTCCATAAAGGGAAGGATCCCTATGAAAGCGATCTAATTCTTTAGCAAATCGCATAGCCGAACAAGACATAAGTTTGCCAGTTTTAAGGTAAGGTTTAAAATAAGTCAGTTCTTTCTCCTTTAATGATAGTGGTTTATCAATAAAAGTAGGAATATCCTGCTCTAAAAAAAGAGAAGCCAGACCTTTGTGACTCTGGTAATCATCACGAGCGATAATGACGGCATCTACTTCCTCAAGCATGTTTGTTATTTTCGATAGTGGATTAGGGATTTTGCATGCATAGCACAGTTCTTTTGTAAATGCGGTGTCCTGTGTCCAAGCATGTGTAATATTTATACCTTCAAACCCAAACTCAGATTGATCTCTTAAATCAAGGTATTTTTGGATCACCCTCCATCCTGCGTTTGAAATTGCATTAGGTCTATACCCATTAATAATAGCGGAAAATGAAAAAGGATGTCCGTTACTTTCATTGAACCCCACGATACCAACCTTCATTACCATATAGACCACCCACCATCAACGCAGATATTTTGTCCAGTCATATAACTCGATGCATCTGTGCACAATAGAGCCACCGCTCCTTTAATTTCATGTGGTTTGCCAATTCGATTCAAAGGATTTTTAGATGATATTTTTTTAATGAATTCCTGATTATGCTGTGTTACTTCGTGAGGGAAGGGGCCGGGACTAAGACAATTTACACGGATATGATCAGGAGCTAAAAAGCTGGCTAAATACTTTGTGAATTGAATGACTCCTGCTTTTGCTACCCCGTAACTCGGAGGGTTGGTAAATTCTGTCCCCTCATAAATGCGGTAATCCGGGGCTACATGTCCGTACATAGAAGTAATATTTAAAATAACCCCTTTATTTTTTTTTAATCCTGGTAAAGCACGCTTAATACAGTAAAAGACCGAATTTAAACTCATATTAATATCGTATTCCCAATCTTCATCAGTAATAGATTCAAATGAATTTTTATTCCCAGACCAAGCATTATTTACTAAAATATCGAGACCACCAAATTGTAAATCTATCTGTTTGAAACAATGCAATATTGATTTTTTTTTCATTAAATCTAATTCAAGAAAGTGAATGTCGCAATCATTTCCAAGCTGCTTATTTATCTCGTTACATTTATCTTTACATTTTTTAATATCTCTACTTGCAATTATCACTCTTGCTCCTAGTTCTGCTAACGTTATACTAATTTCACTCCCTAAATACCCAGCTCCCCCAGTAACGAGAGCGGTTTTCCCTTTCAAAGAGAATAAATCACTTAGAGCATTCACTGTCTAACCTCCTTTTAAGAAGTAATTCACCAAGTAAAAAGTCAACTTCATCGTCTATATCAATTGACCGGTTTTTTGGCATTAGGATAGCTCCAGAAGGTTCGGGGAGAAGATGTTGCGCATGGTGAAGAATGTCATGAATAGAAAAAGTGTACACAGCTCCGTTCAATTGAAAAGCTCTTGGTTGGACTTGCCTAGGTAGCCAAGGGTTGGCTCCGGGAATAAATACTTTCGGGATATCATCTTCTATTTTCCATGCTCGGTGCGGGTTTAACTCTGCTTCAGTATAAGTGGCAACAGATTTAAAGGAGTTACTTGAATCACGTAAAAGCTTTAGACTTTGTTCTATATCAGATTGAATCCGGAGGGGGCTCGTTGGTTCAAGATAAACCATGTACGACGCGCTATCACCTTCTTTCCTCAATCTAGTTATCACACTTTTTATCACATCAATTGGCATAGAATCATCTAAAGCTAAATGTTTTTCACGCAAAAACACTTCTGCATTATAATGCTTGGCGATTTCTGCAATTTTCAAATCATCAGTAGAAACGATTACTCTGTCAATGCCTTTTGTACTTAATGCAACTTCAATTGTCCAGGCAATTAAAGGTTTCCCTAAAAACATTTTGATGTTTTTATAGGGAATAGTTTTACTGCCGCCTCTGGCAGGAATCAATGCAACTGTCCTGTCGTTATCGCTCATACTTTACACCTCCTTAATTCGCTCGGCTTGATCAAAAATCGTGAAAATAGCAGAACATCTTTTGTTAAATTTCTAAGTCTTTTTAGCTTTGAAGCATAACCTTCAACTACTGTCACTCCCTTAAGAGTAGCCACATGGAATATGAAAAAGCGAAATAAAAAAAAGTATGGTAGTTCGAGTATTTTTGCTTCATCAAATATTATAAATATTGTTACTAACATCTTTATTAAAGATAACAATTTGTTGTGAATAAAAAAACTTTTACCAACGGACTAAAACCTTTCATATTCTCAAACTAATGAGGTCATTATTTGTTAGGACCTGTTCTGTAATTTTAGTTAAAAAAGAGTAAATTATGTCATATAATTAAATTGAACATATGATCTATTAAGGACTTTCTTGGATACAACAGCAAGAATTCAACTTTTTTATTGCTTTTTCTTTTGTTTGGATTAAAACCCAAATAACTTTTCTATGTGGTGAAGAAGCAAGGCATTGTCAAACAAATTCTAAAAGGTCACTTTGATGGATTTTAGAAGCGCTATAATCGCTTATTTCCAAAAGAATTACAAAAGGATATTGAAGAAACGGTTGAAAAAGCAATGCATTGCGGTGCAAAAGACATTGGATATGCAAAATATGAGTGTCTAGGGGGGGGAAGAGAATCCAGGCCTGTTTTCGTATGTTTTACTTGTAGCGTCGCTTTTGTCATCGTTGTGAGAAGAAATCTACGGACGAATGGGCAGAAAACAAGTGGAATGCATATTAGATGTTCCTCATCGACATATGATTTTTACTGTTCCTAAAGAACTTTGTCAGGTATTTTTCAAAGACAGGAAAAAGTTAAATGAACTAGCTCAAGAAGTAGCACAAGTATTTGATTATTGGTACAAGAAGAAAAATAAGAAAAGACAGTTAGAAGTTGGTGTTATAACAGTTGTTCATACGTTTGGAAGAGACCTGAAATTTAACCCTCATGCATTGGTTACTGAAGGCGCTATTGATAAACAGAAATAGGGCTCCAGTTGACTATATTCCTTACAATTATTTAAGCAACTCTTGGCAAAAGTTATTGATGGATTTAATGATGAAATGGTACCCAAATCGGGACGATGTAAAAGAGTTAATAGATCAGTTATACATACGATATCCTCATGGCTTTTATGTGAATGCAAAAAAGAAAATGAAAAATGCGAAAGGAGCAGCTAAATATATTGGGAGATATTTGGCTAGACCAGCTATTGCCGAATATCGAATTGAAAAGAATGACTATAACTCTGTCTACTTTTAGTACGAAGATCATCAGACAGGGAAACCGGATCGATAAAAAAAGTGTCGGTTTATTTATGAACCCATTCAAAAAAATTTTGAATGGTAGGACGATTTGGTCCCTACAGTCGTCGAAAAAATACGCAGTCCTTCAAAAGAAGATAGGTTTTCATCTCTGATATCACTTGTTAGGTTCTATGAGATAAAGGTTTCGTTTGAGTCGACGAACAGTTAATTTATTATCAACGCTTTCGATCCTATCTAATAATATTAAAAAAGGATTTAATTTTCGTTTTTTGTAACCACTTATTTTCGACGTTATCCACGTTTTTTCTTGATTGCTTTTGTTTGTAATGGCGCACTTTTTCGGCGTTTTTTCTTGATTGCTTTTGTTCGTAATGGAGCACTTTTTCGGCGTTTTTTCTTGATTGCCTTTGTTCGTAATGGAGCACTTTTTCGGCGTTTTTTCTTGATTGCTTTTGATCGTAATGGAGCACTTTTTCGGCGTTTTTTCTTGATTGCTTTTGATCGTAATGGAGCACTTTTTCGGCGTTTTTTCTTGATTGCTTTTGTTCGTAATGGCGCACTACTTTTTATCTTAATCTCGTTAGGTTCTATGAGATAAAGAAGGTTTGGTTTGAGTCGACGAACAGTTAATTTATTATCAACGCTTTCGATCCTATCTAATTTATTAAAAAAGGATTTAATTTTCGCTTCTGTAACCACTAATTTTGAGCGTTTTACACGTTTTTCCTTGATTGCCTTTGTTCGTAATGCCGAACTTCTATTTATCTTAATTTTGTTTAGCTCACGAATAATTTTTTCATAAGCATAACTTCCATCCATAGCTCCATAATGGTTAGATAGTATTTTTTTTCCTTTCTCAGTGTATTTAAGGTCATCAATAATATTATTGATCTTTCCTGTAGAGATATATGAATCAATAAAAGTAGTTACCTCAACTAAATTAGTAGCTTTATAGCTAACTGCATTTGCTAAATATACATTAAGTTTCGGTTTAATCGGCATGTATGAAATAACAGGTTTGTTCAGTAAAAATGCTTCGACACCTGTAGTGCAATTATTGTGAATCATTAATTTAGAAGCTAAAATCCATTTCGCTACAGTTCCTGCATGTTCAATAAACACATTGTTATAGTCCATAAATTCTCTTTGATATTCAACCTTACTTTCACTTGGATGAGGACGGATAACAATGTTAAAGTTTGGGTAGCTTTTACTTAATCCCTTAACCATTTTAATAAAATGATGATATAGAGTCTTTGAGTCGTCATATAAATCTTTATTTCTACGTTTCATAATTCCTTTTATTCTGCTTATATGATTGTAGAAACCGAATCTCGTATTGACTAAAATAAAATCTCCATATTTCTTTTTTATTTGTTCAACATCATGATTGTGTACGCTGCGGTACTTTTCCCTTAATAAATCAAAACGAGGATGACCTGTTATGGAAAATCTATTTTTAAAATGGGGATAAGTATTTACAAGAGTTTTCTTTTGAACATCTCCCCAACAATATATTTGGTTGAGTATTTTAAGATTTTCATTACTCGTTCTATCACGGAATAAATTCAGAAATAATCCCTCTTCGTCCAATTCAACAATAGAGTGACCTTGCTTTTTTATATTAAATAAGTGGCTAGTCTTATACTTATTTATGTTTGGATATCCCTTTGATAAAAAAATACCTGGTGGAAAAAATCGCGCAAAATCATATATATTTCGTTGTTCACCAATAATTACACGGTAATTATTTTTTACTGCGAAATATGCTAAAAGAAGTTTTCCATCTATTTCCCTTGTAGGCAATTCTATTGGTATATAAATCCATTTTGTTTGTTTTTTCAACATAATAAACCTAAACCATCCTTTCTTGTCAATGATAAATGGTTCTCTTTCTCTAATTTTAAATTAAACTAATATTGATACTATTATATTCTTTGTATAGAAGCATGAAACGGACAAGAACCCAACAATTAAGCTTATTTTCTAGACAATATTCGAACAACTCTGTCAACGAACAACCAGCAATATTAGATTCATTATTACTGGAACCCCGATATTTTATTACCAAGGAGAAAGACCCCCATCTACGACAATGTTTTACCCAGTAACATAATTGGAAGCATCTCCAGGCTACTTCAGTTACTCACGAAACCTTTTTGGCTCTAAAAAGGATGAATGTAAAATTTTATGCAACACTAGTGGTGTTTCATATATTTTTGGAAATCTCTTAATAATGGTAGTGCAATAGGAACACGTGCATATTTTATATGGTGAAAAAGGGAAAAGAATTCTAGAGTGCACGACCATATAACTTCATTTTTTTCTCCGTTGCAATCACCTTGATTTACTTTCATATCCATCTAATAATTTTATAATCTCCCTTTGATCAATTGGTTCTATTTGATCAGATCGAAAAATAGGCATTGATGTTTTGGTAAAGTGATAAAAAGAGGAAACATCCTCTGGGAGCACTACATATAATTCTTTGTCTTCTACCACACGTTCCTTTTCATGAACCCATATTAGTTCTTCACAGAGTTTCTCACCGCTTCTTTTACCTATTGATTTTATTGGAGGTGTGTTGATTCCTTTCTTTTTATAATATTCTTTAATGGTTTTAGCTAGTTTTAATATTTCCAGAGATTGCATTTTAAAAATGAACGTTTCTCCTCCTTTTGAATAAAACGCCGATTTTAGGGTTAGTTTTGCTGCATCGGAAATACTCATGATGAATCGTGTCATCTTAGGGTCAGTGACTGTTATTGCTTTTCCAGACTTAGCTTGATCAATAAATAGAGGAATAACAGATCCCCTAGAGTTAATCACATTTCCAAAGCGTACGGAACAAAAAATTGTTTCATTATTGTTTAATGACAAGTTTGCATTATAGAAAATCTTTTCTGATAAAAGCTTTGTAACTCCTAAGGTGTTAGTAGGATTAACCGCTTTATCTGTACTAACGTTTATTACTTTTTTGACTTTATTAAAGATACTAGCCTTGACTACATTCTCGCTTCCTATAACATTAGTTTTTACTGCTTCAAAGGGGTGTTCTTCACAAATGGGCACTTGTTTTAAGGCAGCTGCATGAAAAACAATATCTATCCCTCTTGTCGCATATTCTACACAGTCATAATCACGGATATCACCTAATAGAAAGCTAACATTTGGACAGTTGACATAATTTTGTTTCATTAAATATTGTTTACTGTCATCTTTGTTTAAAATAATAATTTTTCTTGGTTCACATTTTAATAAAGTCGAAACGATCCGTTGGCCGATGGACCCCGTTCCACCGGTAACTAGTATCATTTTCCCTTTAAAGTAATTGTTGATTAATGATTGGTCATCCATAAAAAACACCTCTCTTTTAGTTACTTACTTATAGCAGGGTATGATTGGAAAATTGCTGATGCACAAGCTAAAAAACTACTTTTAGAAAATATATATTAAAATGGGTGTATGTTGAGAGGTCTATGTACGCTTTAAGCTTAATAAGATGAGTAAGGAATGATGATTGGTGAAGGAGGAGGTTAAGAATGATTATTCCACTTTCGAAGCCCGACATTTCTGAACTAGAAAAAAATTATGTGAAAGAGGTTTTAGAATCGGGTCAATTAAGTATGGGAACGAAAACGCAAGGATTTGAAAACATGTTTAAAACCAAATTTAATGCCCGCTATGCTGTTGCCATGAATAGTGGAACAAGCGCCTTACATGTGGCTGTAAAAACACTTGGATTAAACGCTGGAGACGAAGTCATAACTTCCCCTTATAGTTTTATTGCTTCCGGCAATTGCTTAGTTTATGAAGGGGTAGTACCTGTTTTTGTCGATATTGACTCAAGCACACT
This sequence comes from Salipaludibacillus neizhouensis, assembly GCF_002886185.1. Lineage (GTDB taxonomy): Bacteria > Bacillota > Bacilli > Bacillales > Salisediminibacteriaceae > Salipaludibacillus > Salipaludibacillus neizhouensis. The sequence goes on along the minus strand of NZ_KZ614146.1, from coordinate 2,048,045 downwards.
AAATATGGATGTATCAAAAATAGAACAAGCTATTACTTCTAAAACAAAGGCAATATTAGCGGTGCATATATTTGGGCAACCTTGCAAAATGGATGACATTATGAGGTTAGCGAACGAATATAATCTGTTAGTGATAGAAGATGCTTGTGAAGCAATTGGGGCGGAATGGGAAGGAACACCAGTTGGACTTTTAGGAGATGCTGGTGTATTTGCATTTTATCCAAATAAGCAAATTACTACTGGAGAGGGCGGAATCTTGGTTACTAACGGAGAGGATATCTTTAAAATGGCTTCCGCTTTAAGAAACCAAGGCAGAAGTGTAAACAGCCAATGGTTAGAACATGATTATATTGGTTACAATTACCGCATGTCGGAACTGCAAGCTGCTGTAGGATTAGCACAAATGGAACGTCTGACGGAAATTCTTGAGAAACGAGAAAAAGCAGCTTTACGTTATATCGAATTAATTAATAAATATTTTCTTCCTGTAACTTTGCCAACTTTACTAAACAAATGTAAGATAAGTTGGTTTGTTTTTATAGTGATTCTCCCTAAGGATACAAACAGAGATTTAGTGATAGCCGTCCTGGAAAAGAGTGGTGTTCAAGCTAAACCTTATTTTCCTTCTATCCATTTGCAGAATAGTTTTAGATTTCTGTACGGATTTCAAGCAGGGGACTTTCCTGTTAGCGAAGAAATGTCCAATCGTACCTTAGCTATCCCATTTTACTCCACTATTACGTTCGATGAACAACTATACGTCATTAAGGCATTAAAAAAAGCATTGTAGTGTGATGATTAATTTGTTGGAAAGGATTGAGAAAATGCCTTTCAAGATTGGTAATATTGCAGTAACCGATAAAGGAAGCGTGTATATCATTGCAGAAATAGGAGTAAATCATAACGGGTCTGTAAACATGGCAAAACAACTTATAAACGCAGCCAAAAAGGCAGGTGCAGATGCTGTAAAGTTTCAGACTTATCAAACTGATCAATTAGTAACTCCAAAAAGTAAATTAGCAATATACCAAAAAAGTACGAATTATACTTCACAGTTTGACATGCTAAAAAAATATCAATTAAATAGACAAGAGTTTGAAGAGGTGAAAAAGTTTTGTGATGATCTTGGTATCACTTTTATTTCAACTCCTTTTGATAAGAAAAGTGCGGAGCTGTTGGAAGAAATGAATGTAGTTGCATATAAGATTGGAAGTGGTGATTTAACACATTACTCTTTGCTTCAACAGCTTGCAACTTATAATAAGCCAATCATACTTTCAACTGGGATGGCAACCTTGCAGGATATCCAAGACGCGGTACAAATTTTCCCGAAACATACTCAACTGGCGCTGTTACATTGTACGTCAGCATACCCCGCTCCTTACAATGAAGTTCACTTAAGAGTAATCGAAACCTTTAAAGAGCACTTTGATTGTATAGTTGGTTATTCAGATCACACTTTAGGGATAGAAATACCTTATGCAGCAACAAGTTTAGGATATAAAATAATTGAAAAGCACCTTACTTTGGATAATACCATGGAAGGACCAGACCACAAATCCTCTTTGAACACGGAAGATTTCAAAATAATGGTTAAAGGTATAAGACAGATAGAGGCAGCATTGGGCAGTACAGTAAAGCATGTTACACCCTCTGAATTAGATACTAAAAAAACGGTAAGAAGAGGTATCTATCTTGGTAAGGAAGTCACTAAAGGTCACAGATTATCTGAAGAAGATTTGTCGTACCTAAGACCTGCCACACATATTGAGGCGAAGCAATTTAAAAATATAATAGGTAAAAAAATTAAATGTGATAAACCAATCGGATCACCTTTATTATGGGAGGACTTAGAAACATGAAATAAAGGAAGGTGCATTTTGGGGGAAAATAAGAAAATTTTATGTTTCACAGGAACTCGAGCAGACTATGGTATCTACAGGCCTTTCTTATTCGAAATAGAAAAATGCTCATTTTTAGATGTACAGCTTGTTGTAACAGGTATGCATCTTTTGGAGGAATACGGAAAAACAATTAATGAACTGCGAGAAGATCCTTTTTATATCCTTTCTACTCCCTCTATTTTATTGAAGGGAGATTCTAGAGGAGCAATGTCTAAGTCTATAGGGTTGGCTACAATATATTTTGCAGACATTATTGATCAAGCTGAACCTGATGCAATTCTTATTCTAGGAGATAGAGGAGAAATGTTATCCGCTGCCATATCAGCTCACTACTTAAATGTCTTGATCTTTCATCTGCATGGGGGGGAGAAGTCAGGATCTGCAGATGATGCAGTCAGGCATGCAATATCCAAGTTATCCAACTTTCATTTTGTCTCTTCATTTGAATCAAAAATCCGCTTAATTTCGATGCAAGAAAAACCTTCAAACATATTCGTTATTGGTTCTTTACGAAAACATGACATTCAAAAAATTAAAAATATGAACGACACTCAAAAACAATTCCTTAGTAAAAAATTAAAGTTATCTGGAAGTAAAAAAAAGATTTTATTTATTATGCACCCAGATTCTAAAGAAAGTACCCCTATTTCCAGTCAAATTAATACGACTTTAGCTGCTTTAAGGGAGTTTACTGAGACACAGCTCATTCTATTAGGAACTAACAGTGATGCTGGAGGGGAAGTATTTAGTAAATATATTAATGAATTTGTGGCCCAAAATAAGAATGCTACTTATTTTCATTCTCTCCCTGCAGATGAATATTTGTTTTTGTTGTCTCAGGTAAATGTATTGGTTGGTAATAGCAGTAGTGGTATTATAGAAGCGCCTTTTTTTAATCTGCCTTTTATCAATATAGGAAATAGACAAAAGAATCGGGAACACGGTGATAATGTTCTTCATGTAGACTATAATTCGTCAAATATTAAAAAGAAAATACAAAAGGCATTATCCCAAATTAATAGTCACAAAAAAAACCCTTATAATGTCGTAAATTCACCTGCTGAAGAAATGATCAAATTTATGGATACACTTTTTAACGAGCAGAATAAATGATAACAAGATAAATTTATATAGATAAGAGTTTTTTTATATTGAAGAGAAAAATGAAGGAAGAAGAAACATGACAAACCTTCGATTTCCAATATGATGTAATCGCTGATTTAAAAAGACGACTCTAAATTCATTAGTGAATTTAGAGTCGTCTTTTTATTGGTAAACATTCTGATCTAGTTTCAGCTTATGAAATTTGTATCCGTTTTACATTCACATTAAATATCAACTTCTCTATTATTGATGAAAACACCTGAATGATTAGGGCTTAGGGCAGTTACCTTTTTTGAGAACTATACGCGCTTTTATTCATAACATGTACTATTAGAAAAAGTGATTATCCCTTTAGCTCTGAAACTAACTCTCTAAGAAATAAAGCGTGAGCATAACGAGGCGACGGACGGAAGTCCATTAAAAAGTAGCAATGTTTATCTGCAACGAGTATCCGCAGGAGCAGATTTTGTTCATTCTGAGCTAGTGGGAAATCACGTTAGAAAAAGGTAGCAAGAGAAAGGAGTGGAAATCATGAATCTTTTTCGATCCCTACAACCTAAGAAAGTTAGAATAGGAGTATATATAAGCACAAAAGCTATTCACAATATATATATAAAACAAGAATATAAATTTACAGTCAGAGAGCTTGTGAGAGCGAATAATGGATTAAATAATACTGAATTATTTTTCTTTTCACGAAAAGATATAAACCTTGTGGAATTAACAATAAATGGCGTTTATTTTGATATTCAATCCGAAAAATGGCGTAGAAAAGAATACTCATACCCCGATGTATTATACAGTCGAACGCGTGAAATTAATAATAACGTAAATATGAAACTTCGTGAGAGTTTAATAAAAAATGGCGTTTACTTTTTAAATGCACGAAGCGCCTTTGACAAATGGAATGTTTACCAAGAGCTGTTAAAAGATGAAGAAGTTTCAAAATATTTACCCATTACTATGCTGTACAACCACCCAACAGATCTAAGAAAAATGTTTGCTTATAATCATTCAGTTTATATAAAACCGAGGGTAGGAAGACTAGGCAATAGTATCATTCACGTGAGGATGGTTCCTGGGCAGGGTTATGAATATAAATATTTTTCAGGAAGGTTAGTATATCGTAAGGTAAAAACATATAATGAGTTAACAAAAGTCATCAGAAGAATATTAAGAAATAAAAAAGCAATAATGCAGTCGGCGATTAATTCTATTAAAGTTAACAATAACAGGATGACAGATATGCGTGCTGAGATACAAAGAACAGGGAATGGTAAGTTAAAAGTTATAGATATTTTTTCGCGAATCGGAGCCGAAAACTCACCTATTACAAATTTACCTTCCGGTGCAGAGTTTTTTCGCTTCGATCCTTTTATTCGTTCCTATTTAAATTATTCAGAGGAAGAAGCAGACTTATTAAAACAGAAAATAGAAGTCTTTCTTAGAAAATTTCATGAAAGTATAGAAAGAATTTATGGTTCTCTAGGTGAAACTGCCATAGATTTTGCCTTAGATTCAAACCAGCAATTGTGGTTTATTGAATGTAATTCTACATCTACTAAATTAGCTTATCTAGTTGCAAAATCACCACAGCAAACTATAAGAAGCGCATTTATTAATCCTTTAGAATACTGTATTTATCTTCATAAACAAGAGAATAGAATCTTTTAAATGCACCTCTAGAAACTCCCTTCGAAGGCTTAGCATCTAATTTTACTCAACAAAAAGAGAGTTCCATATCAAAGAATCGAAAAACCCCTCTACCTAGAGGAGGGCACTGAAAAAGTCCGATAGTTAAATTGAACAGCCTGTTATTTACTCAAATTGAAAATAGCAGGCTGTTTTCTTGTCACAATAGAAAACATACACAATGTGTTATCGGATCGATTTTGAAAATTTATTCGCTTGCCGCGGGCTATGCCTTAGCCTCCTCGGGAAAAATCACGAGGCCACTGATAAAGTCAGTTTTATTGAGTGTAAACGTAAAAAAAAGTGATATAGAACTCGCTGAACCAGATTCTCGATGATTCAGGCCTATATCTCATCTTATTTCTTACTCTTTTTCGTTTTTAAGTTTCAATATTCGCTTTATATTTACCACGAATATAGTGATTGCACTCTGGATTTGCATGTTTAAAGAGACCCGAGCTTGAAGATTTTTTATACCCGTGTCGATTCTTTAATTCACTATTTTTCGCTTCGATCTTGTAGCGTTCTTTCGCGAGTTCTTTAAACGCTTCTGCTTTTTGAAACGTCGCTTGATCGAGGTGTTCAGTAGATTTGATGGTGATGGAATACGTTTTTGTTTTTGCATTTTCTTTGTAACATCCATCTCGTAATGGACAAACGCGACATTTACTGATGTTGAAGTAATGTTTTAATTATGTGGTGCGGTTCTTTCGTTTTTTGTTCGATTTTTTGGTTGCTAGATGGCCGGCCGGATACATATATAAACCGGCGTCTTTATTGAAGATAAATTCATCTTCTTTTACTCTTTTTCCATGTGTAATCACCGGATGTCACTTAGAAACAAGGCGAAACTTGGAGTTCTTCGCAAACGTTAAATTCTCGTGACCGGAATAGGACAAATGAAAAGTCTACTAATTCATTGATTTGACGGAGTTGATTATCTTTTGGAATGACTAACTCATACAACTCCATATGTGGACTCAATTTAATTTCTTCTAGATTCTGGATCATGTGACGCACCCCTTCCAACTAATATTTTAATTATAATCGAGAATATTGAGTTGGTGGAGACTTTTTCAGTGGACTCAAAAATCACCCTGCGGGGTCTGCGCCCATTGCTTTTCCCGCTGGCGTCTCAAAAATTTTAAAAATCAACTGGAGATAGGAACACAATCGAGCTTAAGGTGGGGGATTTGATGATTAGAACACCAGCATTCAATGAAATTAAGTGTTTATAACGGTTTGTATGAAGCGATTATTCCGGAGGATCATTTCTTAAGAAAAATTAATGAGCTCATCGATTTTTCATTTGTTTATGATGAACTAAAAGAAAAGTATTGCTTAGATAATGGACGGAATGCCGTCCATTATCTAAGCATGTTTAAATATCTTCTTTTGAAGACGATTTAGACACTGTCAGATCAGGATTTGATCGAACGGGTTCAAGTGGATATGTCCTTTAAATACTTTCTAGATATGGTGTCAGAAGACAGGCCAATTAACTCGAGTTCCTTAACAAAATTTCGTCGTCAGCGATTGAAAGATATGAACCTGTTGGACCTTCTGATCGAGAAAACTGTTGAAAGTGCGATTGAAAAAGAAATTATTCAATCGCTTGTATTAATCGTAGATGCCACTTACACAAAAGTACGGTATAACCAAAAGACACCTCAGGAAATATTGAGAAATCAATCGAAACAAGTACGAAAAGTGATCTACTCCATTGATGATACCATGAAAGAAAAATTCCCGAAAAAGCCTGTAGAAGATACGATCGAAGCAGCCTATACAGAGGACTTGGTAAAAATCATAGAAGATAAACCAAAGCTTGTTACATATCCGAAAGTAAAAGAGCCTCTTAACCTTTTAAAAGAGACCCTTGATGATGATCGTCATTTTATAAGAGAATCGGAAGATTCGGATGCCAGAGTCGGTCATAAATCCAAGAATTCTTCTTTCTTTGGGTATAAGACTCATCTTGCGATGAGTGACGAACGGATCATCACTGGAGCAACGATCACAACGGGAGAAAAGAATGATGGCAAAGAACTGAAAACTTTAATCGAAAAAAGTCAAAAGGCGGGCATGGTTGTTGAATCCGTTGTTGGAGATGCAGCTTATTCAGAAAAAAAATATCTACTACACAAGTCAACATGGTATAAAGCTCGTCGCAAAACTCAAACCGGCTGTACTAGGGACGAGAAAAAAAGAAGATGAATTTGAATTTAATAAAGATGCTGGAAAGTATGTATGTCCTGCAGGACATTTAGCGATTCGCAAAGCACGTATCGGTAAAAAAGGGACTGTGAAAAACCAAACCGATACCTATTATTTCGAAGTTGAAAAATGTAAACGATGTCCATTGCAAGAGGGATGCTATAAACCAGGGGCAAAATCAAACACATACTCTGTCTCTCTTAAATCAGAAGAACACGCCGGTTAATTGAGCCTTTCAAAACTCAGAACCTTTCAAAGAAAAATCAAAAAGCAGATACAAAATTGAAGCTAAAAATAGCGAATTAAAACATCGACACGGGTATGAGACCTCCTCATCTTTAGCACCCTTGCCAGTAGCACCTACACGTCATTCATGGGTACTACTGGAGTTGGTGCTAACCGAGCTTCTACGTCGATGATCAAGGTGCTTGTGCTTTTGTTCATATACTTAACAAGTTTTCGACCATGTTAAGGCTCAATACATAAGAATTTAATTTGTAGCATAACATTAATACCTTACTATAAACTTCCGATAACTATTTATGTCATCAGATTTGAATAACTTTATTCGATTAACTTCTGATTTTTTAGAACCCTTTTTTACTGCCCTAATAAAACTTCTCATTTTTACGGGCGAACCTTGAGCAACTATTTCAACGGTGCCATTGTCTTTATTACAAATCCATCCTTTGATCTGATATAGAATAGCCTTTCTGCGAGTGTAGCGGCGAAAGCCTACTCCCTGAACTTTTCCATAAACTATGAGATGACATCTTTCCATATTGTATAACCCCTTGCCTTTAAAATGAAATCCATAATTAGTAAACGAAAAACGGAATTTTTTCTTTTAACGATCATGATAATGAAGGGGGGGAGGTGCATTTTCCTACTTCATTATTTGTGTTTAATCAATAGTTGCACAGTTTTACCCATTTTCATTTTATTCGAACCTTTTATTAAAATGGTGGTTTGCGATTCTGAGGCAATCTTTCTTAATAAATGATAGTGTAAGGCTCGTTTATCGGTAAAATGGTATGCGTTCTGTTTAGGAAAACCGTATTCTATTGCACTATCCTTTATCCATTGAGCGTCTTTCCCATAGGTATATAAGTGCTGTATATCTCGTTCAACAATATATTTCCCTACTTCTTTGTGTCCTTTAACGCGATAAGCACCCAATCGAGTCATGCTCCCTAAAACAGCTACTTTATTGCTGCCTTTTCCAATGTGTGATAAAACATCAATAGCCGATTTCACAGCATGAGGGTTTGCGCTATAGGAATCATCTATAATGGTTATACCAGACCTAATACGCCTGATGTTTAAACGTCTTTTTAGTTTTCGATATTTTTTTAACCCTGTATTGATTTCAGTATGTGAAAACCCCAAATAATGGTTGACAGCAATGGCAAATATAGCATTATAAATATTGTGTTCACCATAAATAGGAATCTGAAATTTTTGTGATTTTCGGTCTAATATTAGCTGAAAAGACATGCCTTTTTTCGTATATTCAATATTAGTGGCACGATAATTGGCCTTTTCATGATGAATACCTACCGTTATCATTGTTCCTTTAAATTTTTGCGTATGAAGTAATTTTGAATTAGAGTCGTCGGCATTCACTAACAATGTTCCATTAGACGTGATTCCTTTAATTAATTCTGATTTTGCTCTGGCTAATCCTTCCACGCGACCTCCAAAATTCCCAATATGCGCACTACCTACATTGGTGATTACACCTATATTTGGACGAATATAACGCAAGTGTGATCTAATGTGTCCATGTCTACTCATTCCGAATTCGACAACCATAGCCTTATGTGATGGATTTATTCGTTAGGCGTGCAGTTTCGTATTTGGTATCGTATTTTTATTCCTTATGGTTTTAACAATTTTCCACCTTTGTTGTAAGATAGAAGAAATCATTTCTTTTGTTGTTGATTTTCCTGCACTACCTGATATTGCTATAATCGGACGAGTCATCAATTTTCCCCCTTAGGACGATTTATTGAGTGAGCTAACTTTGGAATAACTTCATGTACTGTATGTGTATGTGGATGAAGGCAATGAGTATAGGGGGATATCACGCAAAAACATTTTTAGGAGCGAATATATAATGGTGAAAGGCGGATCCTATTCTAATATAATCGTGTTAAATGCTTATTTGGTGTCTTTCGATCGCTAAACTAATTAACGTATTAATAAGTTCTTTATATTGTATTCCGCTAACTTCCCATAATTTTGGATACATACTTTGTTTTGTAAATCCTGGTAGTGTATTAATCTCATTGATAATTAATTTTTGATTTTGGGTTAAAAAGAAGTCTATCCTGGCCAATCCTTCACAATGTAAGACCTTAAAAGCTTTAATTGCTTTCTCTTTGATCTCTTGAATGACAATATCCTCAAGTACAGCAGGAATAGTTAATTGAGCTCCTTTTTCATCTATATATTTTGCATCATAAGAGTAAAATGTATTTTGGGTTAGAATTTCTCCTGGTAAGGATGAAATTGGCTCATCATTCCCTAACACAGCGCATTCTATTTCTCTTCCAACTATCGCTTCTTCGACTATGATTTTTTGATCATAACAAAATGCATGGTTGATTCCCTGATAAAATTCTTCTTTTGACTCGACTTTACTGACTCCCACTGATGACCCATGGTTAGCAGGTTTAATAAACATAGGTGTTCCTAGCTTCTTTTTTACTTTCTTGAAGGCGATCGTATCTTTCATTTTTCTTGTAAATGTCAAGGAATGGGCTACTCTTAGTCCAGCATCGGAGAGCAGCCGTTTTGCAACATCTTTATCCATACTAACAGCAGACGCTAAAACACCGGGCCCGACAAATGGTATATTAGCAAATCGAAGTAGTCCTTGCATACTGCCATCTTCGCCTAAACCTCCATGCACTAAAGGAAATATGACATCAATTTTTCCTAATGAAGCACCACTGGGTAATTCTAGAAACTGATTACTCAATTCTCCAGGTACAAGTGCAATGCTCTTGTCTGATTTTTTTAATTCTATTAAATTTGGGTTATTGTTATTTAAGAGACATGTGTCTAAATTATCATAAAGGTTCCATTTTCCTTCTTTATCAATTCCAATTAGTAGAATCTCATATTTATCTTTATCGATGGCTTCAAAGACACTCTTTGCTGACTGCAAAGAAACCTGATGTTCCGGTGACTTGCCTCCAAAAAGTAACCCAACTTTTAGTTTCATAATTAACCCCCTCATAAATGTAGTCCTACAGAAACCGATATCGTTAAGGGTCTAACGTGTCTCATTTTGATTCGGTTCAAATGACAAGTATCCTTATGTCGCATTACATGATGGACATGGCATAATGGTTTTTGTCCCTTTAATATACATATTCTCACCCTGGCATATTTCACATTCATCAATTACTTTCTCAACAGGTTTTTCCTTTTCCTTAAAAACAACCACGTTTTTTTTTACAATACTCTTTGGTGATTGCGGAGACATTTTTGTTGGTAAATCAACTTTATGTTTCAACCGTGTCTTTCGATTGTATTTAAGACTGTATCTTGCTAAAAATCCGGCTGTGTCTTTCATTTTCATACGGTGTGATCCTTTTACTAAAATGACACTATTAGGTGTGACATGAATTTTTAACATATTGTGTAATTGTATACGGTTGGTAAATGAGTGTATGCTTTTAGGAGGGTATCCAGCAGCAATAGCCGCACGTCTTATCGCCCTCGCTTTTTTTCCAAACACGAAAATTCTATGAATTCCTTTTTTTGCTAAATATCTTCCTACTTCTTGATGTCCTCTAGTAGAATACTTTCCTAATTCAAGCATACTTCCTACCACTATTATTTTATTTTTACCCTTGCCAAGTTTTACTAGTACATCAGTCGCTGCTTTTACTGATTGCGGATTGGCATTAAACGTATCATCTATTAAAAGAGATTTCTTAGGCAGAGGAATAACATTTAACCTACGAGCCGGGGCTTTGTACTTTCTTAGCCCTACTCTTATTTTGGATGGAGAAAAACGTAGTCGATGGGCTATAGCAATTGCAAACAATGCATTGATCACATTATGGTCCCCGAATGTTGGAATAAAAAAGCTTTCTAACTTTCTATTTAAAGGAACTTGAAAAGTCATACCATTTTTTAAATATTTAATATTTCTGGCTTGGTAATTTGCTTTATTTTTTATACCTACTGTCACGAGCTTGCCTTTAAATTTCTGCGTAGTTAGCAATTTTGAATTTTGGTCATCTTGATTTATCAACAGTGTTCCTTTAGGATTCATATATTTAATCATGGAAGATTTTGCATTAGCGGTTGCTTTTATACTATTTCCTAGTCTTCCATAATGAGCTGTCCCGACATTAGTTATGACTCCAATATTAGGTTTAATATAACGAAAATGATGTTTTCCTGCTGCTCTGCCTAAGCCCATTTCTAAAATAACTGCTTTATGAGAAGGTCTAATCCTTTGGACATTCTCCTTTGTATGACGAGGTAAATTACGATTCCCACGCGTTTTCAATACATGTTTCCATCTGGTTTTAAAAATAGCGTAAATAAATGCGGTGGTTGTTGACTTTCCAGCACTCCCTGTCACTCCAATCGCTGGAATTCTAGGAACAATTGATGCCATAAGTTTCCCTCCTAGGAAGAGTTATATTATTTTTCTATCAGTACTTCATATTATTATTGAAAAGATAGTTTGTGCAATGAATGGCCCAGTTTGTCGTTAAAAAGACCTTATTACTTTTTCTTATTATCATATTGCGATTACATTTTTATGAATAATTAAAGGCGTCTTTCCCGTGGCAGTTAATAATCTTCCCGTTGATAAATTCTGCGAAATGGTGTATCGGTAAGCCATTGACTGTTTTTGATAGGATCCTTTTCCATTAAAAATATACCCAGGTCCAAATATATCAAAAAGAGTGTATAGGGGCTTCAAAGCAAACTCCCTTCTTAAATTTTTTCTTGCGACATTTAATACTCTATTCTTTTCCTCTTCAGATGTATCCGGCATTGTCCTATTTTTATAAAAATGAGTCACTTATACAATCATTTATGTAAAAAACTCATATAACCATAGTATAAGAAACATTCATGTGGGGAGGGATTAATAGATATGAATAGAAAGTGTAAATTGGATAAACACAAACTCTTAATCAAGAATAAGAACCTAGCACCCCACTTCCCTGAATCGGTAAAAGTAAATAAAAAGCCAATCGACTTTCGCTATATCGTTCAGCGGAGAGGAACGAAAACGAAGTGGGTAATTACAGGAACATATGGAGAAATAGCGCGAGCTGGATTTATTATTACAAATTTGAAAAAAGGAGCCCGTGTAGTTACCGTGAGAGAAGCCCTTTAAAAGTCAAATGTTAAAGATTCAGCTATAAACAAAATCATATCCGATTTGAACTGGCTGACTTTAAACGCTACAAAATGTTTAACTTTATCATTTCCAAAACAAACCATTTTGGGGTTCGACTTTGGCGAAGATAGAAATGGGAAAGTTTGGGTCATTGAAGTGAACGGGACTCCTAAAGTTGAAGGATTTCGTTTTTTAAATGATTTAAGAATGTATCAAACGATTAAGAAGTATGAAGCATAAGTGGGTTTGTCTAAGAACAAAAACGCAAGCGCCTAAGATAGCAATGTTTATCTGCGACGAGCTAGACGGCACTCTTCACTCTAAAAGCTATCCGTCATTCATAAATCCATAATTTCCGAAACGATGAAAAAATTAGCACCTATGCTAGTGGTTTAGGTGCTAACGTCCAGAAGTGACTTGCTTGAAAAAAATCTGCTAATAAATACCATCACAGAAATCTAAGTGACAGTAAAAAAAGTGGGACAATCTAGGCAAGAAACTTATATAAGGGTTATTATAATCGCTTGATACAGTCAGAAACCGAAAACATGCTTCATTAACAAACTAATCAAAAGAGACTAAGCCTTGTGTTTTAATATCATTAGCTAAAGTAGGACCCACACCTTTGATGTTTTGCAAGTCGTCGTACGATTTAAATGGGTGTGACTCACGCATAGCAATAATTTGCTTTGCCCTAGCCGGACCGATGCGATGTATTTTCTGGAGAGGTCCCAATGTTGCTGAGTTTATTAAAATTTTTCCTGTGATACTGGAAGAAGTTAATTGCTCTAGTAAAACAGATTTACTAAGGATAGTTTCCATGGTTTTACTGGATTGTTTTATTTTGCTTATAGGTTCTTGATCTTTCATTCGTTCCTTTTGTAACAAATTGTTATTAGAAACAGGTGAATTAACCAAAAAAGGCTTTTTAATTTTATTGGATGCCAAAAAGAGAGCATATTTAATCGGCATAACATATAGATCTTTAGTTAATTTAGGATCATTTATTCGTTCCACAATTTTTCTTTGTGGATTACCATTTACTTCTATAAGCCATGGATTTCCTTGTTCGTCTAAACCAAAATCAACACTCAGTTCGCCCAAATGACCTATTTTCTTTTCAATTTCATGAGCAATTTGTACACTTAAGGTTTTCATGGTTTTTAATATAATAACAGACAGGTTGTTATTACGTTCAAGGATGTTAATAAAGCTTTTTATTTCTGTTGACAAATTAGTAATGTATGAAGTGGGATGGGCAACTCTACTAAGCCCGCCAGTAACTATCCATTTTCCTTGCTCATTTTTTTGCACGTACATCCGGATATCATAGATCTTTTGATCGGTTTGATCCAGAGGAATAAACTTTTGTACTAAAAACCTTTCTTTTTTTATTAAATCATCGATACCTTTTGTGAAATTTTGGGGGTTTGAAGTATTTATTATTGCTGCGTCTAAAAACGCTTCATCATTTATTAATGCATGAAGTTTCTGTATATTTATTTTATTAGTTTCACCTACTGATTTTTCGGTGTGAAAATGGTTTAGATTATCTTTGGATATTTGCTCATTAATATTTTTCCTGTTTATATTAATGAATAATTTAAATTTATTATTATCAGTCTGTTCAATCAAGTAAACACGTCTTCCAAAGTTTCCTATACATGGTTTAAGAATAAGTTTTCTGTACTTTGATAGTAGGTCTAATAAATTGCTATTGTGAAATAGATGCGTATTTGGTAAATAACTTCCTACAGAACTATTTTGTAATATTTGATGAATTCTCCATTTGTCAAATCTCGTAATACAATTAAATACTTTTCCTTTACCAATAACTTCGTCTAATTTGGTCACCAAATGCTGTTTTATAGAATAACACCGATTATAGATTACGGAAGGGAAGGGACAATTTTTTTTTTTCCATTTGGTGCCGTCGAATACTAAACCATCAATTCTTTTATTTGTCCAATTTATTCCTTTAGAGTTAAATATTAATAAATGAACGTTTAATGGCTTCGTCATCTCATAATATCGTAACCTTGTAGGGTTTCTCACTAAGATACCAATTAAAGGTTTTTTAGCCATAGACAATCAACACCTCGAATTTTGTTAATCTATATTTTACTGTAAATAGAAAATTACTCAATTTGATAATGTTTATATAGTGATCTTATAAGCTAATGCTTTAGGATACTAAATAAATGGGTTGCTATTGCAACATTTTTCCTGAACATTATTCTTTGGACTTTAACCATCTTATGCATTTTTATAAACGTTGCTTGGTTCTTTGACTAGTTGGAGTGATTATTAGGCTATTAAATTATAAGAAGGGTTTAAAAAGAGATAGAAAATTTTTGCGTGGCAAACTTGGAGATGACTGTTGTATAGTTGAGGTGTAGGTGGTGAACCATGAATTTACCGTTATACATCCATGGCTATATGGGGGGAATTGTAACTGAATGAAGGCAGCTTTTCCTTCAGTAATTACTGAAAGGACACGGAGATTAAATATTCTAGATTCTATGAACAATTACCTCGCTGATCCATTTTCTTGAGGAGGCATTTGTTAAAATTCATATCGCTTTTCAAAAGACGGAGAAGAACTTTTCTATTCAATGTGTTGAACTGATATTGATAGAGTAAGTATTCCAATACCTGCTACATCAATATCTTCTTCTTCAACAAGATCCACTGTTGGAGATGGCGCAATAATCTGCTCACCAAATACTTCAAACATAACATTCCCATTCACTTCTGGAAATGACTGGCCTGTAAAAACTGTAAGTGGTTCAATAAGGTCCACCCCATCAAGCGCTGTAATCTCTACACTAACTAGACTTAAATTAGCTACGCCCATTTTTATTCCTCCCTTAAGAATTATTCTTGTACGTTATCCTATGTATTATTAAATGTTGTGCTTGGTGTTTTGACTAGTAGAATTGATTATTAGGCTATTAATAAAATATGTGCGTTTTCGCTGCATCTAAGGGGAAGTTACGTAAAGGGTTATCTTGTTACCCACCGAGTTAGATCTTCTAAACACATATATGCTACTGCTAATATAATTTGTTAACTTCTGATTTTAATTACTCAATTAAATACTTTAGTTTTATTTCGTCCACTCCGATCTTTCTGTATGTTCATATAATATTAAAAAATAGAAGGTGGGAGGCGCCTAGATGCTTAAAATAAAGTATATACGTATAAAAAAAAATGGGGATATCCATTTGCCAGTGAGCTTTCGAAGTGAGGGAAAAATTTCCTCAGGGATGATTGATTTTCATTTTGGTTCTTGGAGTAGAAAGATGACTGTCCGATTTGATAAAGACCTTTCAGATGACACTATTGGTCTATCTGAAAATCTTAAAAATGAACTTTTCATTCCTGATGATCTTTCTTATGAGTTCAGAATAACAAAAAAAACATTGCAAGTAGGACCAATGATATTATGGATTGCAGCCAACACGAATGAGCGACTGAGCAAAAGACTAAATAAATTACAAAAACGGATCGAAGAATATGTTCAAGTAAGAGGAATGATTTGTATTTGTGCTGAAGAGGGAATCAATACCAAAAAACAGAAGATTGAAGGGTACTATTTCCAACCACAAATGCCGAATGGGGACTCAAAGTGGAAAAAAGCAACCTTTTCCTCTCCTGGTGCTGTTTATAAAAGAGTACCGCTAGCCAAAACAGCAAATGAGCATCTCTACAAGTTGACCAAGGGTAGCATATTTAATTCATACTTTTTCAATAAGTGGGAAATGTGGGAATGGTTGTCCCCAGATTCAACTTTAAAAAAATACATTCCTTACACAAAAAAGGTAAACTCGATTGAACAAGTTAAGGAAATGCTTGGAACTTATTCTTCCGTTTATTTAAAACCAATCAAAGGTTCAGAAGGTAGAGGAATTATGCAATTAGAGCGTGATAGATCTATTATCCACATCACAAATGATAAAAAGAATAAAACGAGTGTTACAAATTTAGAGGACCACTCTATTCTTCAAAAGCGGATCAACGGATCAAAACCATATCTTGTTCAACAGGGCGTGCCGACTAAGCATCAATCAAGGAATATAGATTTTCGTATCTACATGCAAAAGAATAAATTCAAACATTGGAAATCCTCAGGTATCACCGCCCGGATTTCTAATCCTGGGAGCATTATAACTAATATACGAAACTTGGATTATTGGCTAACAGGTCGTAAAGCCTTTCGACGAATTTTCAAACTAGGGAGGATAGGTGCTTCCTCCCTAGAAAAACAAATAATTGATATCTGTACTCGTGCTTGTAAAACGATCGACAAGAAAGGTAGTTACGGAGATATTGCCATCGATTTTGTCGTAGACAAAAACCTGCATGTTTGGATCCTAGAGATGAATCTTAGGCAAGTATATCCAGTAGAAGACCCAAAGTTAGCACCTAAAGTTAAGAGTACACCCTTTCTGTATGCCATGAGTATAGCTGGGTTCCCTCCAAAGAGGAAGAAGCGAAGAAGAAAAAAAGGCAAAAGTAAAGGTTCTCACATTTCTCGTTCGAGGATGTCTGAAAAAGTCGAAAAAACCTTTTGAGACACCGTAAAAGCAATGAGCAACATTGCTCCATTTTAAAGCTCGCAATGAGCGGTTTTCTCATAGCGAGCGCGGAGCGAACGAAACCATTGCCATACTTTATTCAAAAAGAAGCTGACTTTTGAGGAGGCCAGTGAAAAAGTCCGATAGTTAAATTGAACAGCCTGTTATTTTCTCAAATTGAAAATAGCAGGCTGTTTTCTTGTTTAAATAGAAGACATACATACAATGTGTTATCGGATCGATTTTGAAAATTTATTCGCTTGCCGCGGGCAATGCCTTAGCCTCCTCGGGGAAATCACTAAGGGCACTGAAAAAGTCGATTTTTACTTTTTCAGTGCCCTTCTTTTGAGTCAGCTTCGATTTTTAAGGATGTTTTTACGTGGACCTACGATCTTCATCCGATATTTACTAACTTTTCATTTGATAGATGAAGGGACATGAAACAGTATGCTCTGTTATTCGAAAGTTTATATTAACAAAATATTTGGGTGGAACACCATGTCACATAGCCGTTACTTACAGACAATTTCTTAATATGCTATGAATGAACATGGATAAGCATGTTACAGAAGAAAGGGTGAAGAATATTGAACGTACAAAAATATTTAACTGGTCATCTCGGAGTCTTGGTATCAAATAGAGCTTGGAGAGCCTTGTGTAAAAACAAACCTCACTACCGATTAAAACAATTGGCGAAAGCCAATGCAAATGCTAATTTAAATTTGTTTTTTTTCACCGTCAATACAGTTGATAAGAAAAAAAAATTGATTAAAGGGTATTATTTTGATTTCACAGATAATTCATGGAAAACTGCTATTTTTTCCTATCCAGCTACTATTTACCGACGTGGCGGAGTGTGTAAAAAAGAAAGAAAAAGTTATCGTACCTTTGTCCGTCAGTGCAACAAAAAGAAAACGTTATTCTTAAACCCTTCTTCGTTAGGAAATTGGGATATTTACAACTATTTTAGTAGTGTTAAACCTTTAAAACCGTACTTGTTACAAACAATTTTATATGAGGATCCAGAAGATTTATTTTACATGATGAAAAAGCATAAAACCATCTACTTAAAGGGTGTCACAGGTAGAAAAGGACAAAATGTGGTGCGTGTAGAACGTCTTCCTGACAATCAATATCAATGTAAATATTACGATCATACCAAACGAAAAGTTCACTTATTACGGTATAAAAAACTAGATCAAATAGTACCTTTCATTGATAAATTTTACAAAGGTAAAAAATTTATGGTTCAAGAAGCTATCGACCTGTTAGAAGTGAATCATAGACGGGTAGATTTACGAGCCGAATTACAAAGAAACAAAATAGGGGAAATAGAGATTAGCGGTGTTAGTGCAAGGAAGAGCAAAAAGGATTCTCCGATCACGATTCATGCCAATGCCTTTCCATTGGATGAGTTGTTTGATTTGAAAAAGCTTTCTTCAGAAGAAAAATTTAAAATGAAGCAGCAGATAGAAAACTTTTTATACACGGTTTATAAAAAGACCGAAGATAAATATGGGCAATTTGTAGAAATTGGAATAGATTTTGCCCTGACAAAAGACTTTCAAATCAAGTTTATTGAATGTAATTCCCAGAGTGCAAAAGTTTCACTATTGAAAGCTCACGGTAAGAATACGTTAAATAAAGCGATGTTAAATATAGTCTTATATGCAAAATATCTACTTGCAGAAAAAGCAGGGGTAGAAAGGAAGGGAAAACTCACTTTAGTGAGAAAAGAAGATGGTGTTGTAAATATTTAATTTGAAGGTGAATTGGAGGGGGATGAGAAGAAAGGGGTGAAGCGAAATGGCAGTGCTATTAAGAGGTAGAAATAAATATGAAATGTACTTGGTAATGAAGAAAAATAGACAGTTGCAACGATATCTTCCTGATACAATGATGTGGAGCTATGAAAACTTTTTAAGGATGTTAAGTAAGTATAAATCAGTTGTCGTTAAACCAAATAACGGAAAACAGGGGCAAAGTATATACTTTGTGGACAAAACTGAATTAAACTACGCCGTTTATATCAATAAAAAACGGAAGGTATTTGAAAATCATCTAGATGTTTTTAAATATATAGAAAAAGCAGCAATCAAGAGGGAGTTTATTATTCAACAAGAAGTGAATCTTGCCAAAATAGGCGAAAGGCGTTTTGACTTTAGAATTATCGTTCAAAGGGAAACGAATGAACTTCCCTGGGAGGTAACTGGTATTCTTGCTAGAAAAGGAGGAAAAGGTTACAAGGTAACAAATCGACGACACCATGGAATAGTTTTATCGCTAGAAGATGCACTAAAGAGCATGAATGTAACAGACGAAACGAAAGCCTCCAAGGTGAAACTAGTTAAGAAGATTTCGCTAGTGGCAGCAGAAACATTAGGATGCTCTTTTCCTAATCAAACGATCTTTGGCGTTGATATTGGGATGAATCAGAACGGTTCTCTTTATATTTTTGAACTAAATCGCTGGCCGCTATTAGGAGGATTTCGAAGCCTAGAAGATAAAACGCAGATCAATCGAATTATGGCTTTAAAACGTAAAAAATAATTCAAGTAATTTGCACCGTTTATGATCCTATGTCTTTGTCGACACCATCAAAAAAAGGAGCAATTGTTATGATTGGTATTATTTTGCCATCTAGAATATTTAAAAATACAATTTCTAAAAAACCGGATTCTATCGTGCAATTTTATAAAGACCATGCCCAAAAAAATAAAGTGGATATATGTTTTTACAGCATGAAGAGTATTTCTCAAATAAACAAGACCGTAAAAGCAATGGTATACTCACATGAAAATGATGAGCTACTAAGGAGAGAAACCGCCATTCCGAAAGTGAACTTATATCGGAGCACATCATTTCTAAAAGGAGAGGGATTGATCCGGAAAATTGAATACCTTACTAAAAATCATGACATCATATTCTTTAATGTCATAAAAAATAAAGACAGAAGCAAATATAAAATTCATGAATATCTGGCATCGATCGATGAAATTACTTCATTATTACCGGAGACAGGAACCTTATCATTTTTAAAAATGGTTGGGATGATAGACCGGTTTAATAAAATCTACATTAAACCAAAACGAAGCTGCAAGGGAAACAATATTTATGTCCTAGAAAAAACAAACACTGGATATACTATGACACACATTTTGAAGACAAAAGAAACAATCAAAAAGATACCAAAAAATGAGCTGTACACCTATTATTCTTCTACATTTTCATCTCCAAAACGGTTTATCGTCCAACAAGGAGTTGAAAGCAAAGAATATAAGGGGAAAAAGTTTGATTTTAGAGTATCGCCGCAAAAAACTAAGTCAGGCGCATGGAAGGTAATCGGTATGTACGCCAGAGTGGCTGATAAGTGTTTGAATGTTACGAACCGTGATCAGGGCGGACTCCTCAAATTCAGATTAACACCTTTAATTCATCAAAAAAAGAAGGAAGAAATCAAACGATCATGTATAAAAATAGCTAAAGCGCTGGAATTAAAATACCCACAAGTAATTGATTTAGGTCTGGATATCGCAATAGACAAACAAGAGAAAATTTGGCTTCTGGAAGCGAATTTTAAACCCTACAGAGGCAGAATTGACAGCAAGCATCACCGGGTCCCTTTTGAACATGTTGTTTGGTACTACAAAAGAAAAAAGTTGTAACAGAACAGAGCTTGGAGAATACCAATAGGAGTTCGTCCTGAAATTCAATCCTAAAATACCCCCAAATCACCATAATAAGTGGAATGGGGGTTATTTGCCATGAACCAACTTTAAAGATCGATAGTAGACTAGGTTTTAGTATGAATAGTTGATGAGACTAAGAGCTTATCACAATGACCTTGCCTTTATTCTCTTATTTTTACAATTTTTGTCGTTCCCTTGCGCCACTAAAACCAGCTAGGGCACTAGCATAAAGAAATGGGTTACGTATTATTTTACTGAATAATTTACGATCTTCAAGGAAATAAAAACTTCTATATCCATACCTTTTGTTCATTTCTAATATCCAGACATGTAAATCATTATCTACTATACAATCAATAGCAATGTCCCCGTAACAACCATGTTGGTCAAGTAGTTGGCACGCTTCTGTGCAAATAGTAATAATTTTTTGCTCAACTAACCTTACTTCTTCTTTTTCTAATTCAAAGATTAGCCTCAAAGCCTCTTGGCCTGGAAGTATATCATCAATATTTTGTAAATTGGTAGTTATGCTTCCCGGTATAGCAAATCTACCAATGAACCCAGAACACTTCCACCGCATTGTCTCATCCTTTTGCATGTAAATACGGAAATCAACATGTCTTGAATGATGCTTGACAGGAATTCCTTGCTGAATTATATACTGATTTTCCCTTTCGAAAACACTTTTAATTAAAGGATGGTTCTCTAAGCTTTCACCCCTTGTTGAAATACATTTATCATTAGTTATATGAAATAAAAAATCATTTTTTTCAATCTGAATAATTCCTTTCCCATTAGATCCTTTTTTAGGCTTTAAATAAATCGAATGATATACGTCCAACATGTCATTAACCTCTTCTAAGCTTTTTAATTCTTTTGTGTGGGGAAGATTATTTTTTAAAAAATCGTTAGAAGTTAACCACTGCCACATTTCCCATTTATTAAAAAATTTAGAATTAAATATTCGTCCACCCATCTTTTCATATAAATGTGTATCTATGCTCGGTGAAAGGAGAGCTCTTTTAAATATGGCGCCTGGGTATGAAAAGGTTTCTTTCATCAATTTTGAGTTGATTGTTTCTGTTTTAGGTTGAAAATAATACCCTTCGATTGTTTCTTTTTCCGTGTTAATACCTAAACTACTGCTAATTATAATTAAACCATTTAAGGGGACAAAATTTTCTATACGCTCTTTTAATTTATCCAAACGTTTTATTAGTCTGTTAGATACTAAGTATAGAACTACTGGACCTAGACTAAGACTTTTTTCTGTCATATTTATATCATAGATCAGTTCCTCGGGAATGAAAACATCCTTTCTTAGGTTTTCAGAAAGGCCAATGGTGTCATTAGGTATTTCTTTTATAAAATGTAAATACAATTCCTTATTCCATGAACCGAAATGAAAAGTAATTGTTTTTGACGAAGTGATTATTTCTCTTTTAAGATCCTCTGGCAAATAAATTTCGTTGACCTCATTTGTTGTTATCCATTCGATATACAAGGGTAAGCCTCCTTCCAATTAACGTTGGGTATTACAATATAATGAGCTGATAAAGGACCTTTTTACCATTCTCGGCTTCTGTTATAAGAAGGAGTATTAACAACACTTCATTGAAGAGTATGCTATGGCAGAAGAATAAATAACTATCCAGGTAGATTTTGGTCTGTGTTTACTATTTCTTTATCGTATGGGACGTGTCTTTTATCAAGAACCATCAAAGCAGCTATCAAGGAGGGTATAGATTTGACTTTTTTCTGAGTAATATAAGAAGGCTTTTTTATTGATAATGAATTTGGGTGTGACTCTAAGTCTTATAAGCCGTGATTTACTCACCTTTTTGCTATTTATTAATATGCTATGCATGAGCAAGTTACAGAAGAAAGGGTGAAGAAACTTGACTGAACAGAAAAAGTTAACTGGTAATCTCGGGGTGTTGGTGTCAAATAGAGCCTGGAAAGGCATTACTAATAATAATCCTCATTATCGGTTGGAAAAATTGTCGGAAGCCAATGAATATGTTAATTTTAATATGTTTTTTTTCTCCATCAATACAGTAGATATCCAAAAACAATTAATTACAGGGTACTATTTTGATTTTACAAATAATTTATGGGAAAAAGACACTTTTCCCTATCCTGATGTTCTTTATCGTCGTGGTGGAGCATCTAAAAAATATAGGAACAAATATCTTACCTTTATCGAACAATGTAATGAAAAGAAAACGGTGTGCTTAAATCCTTCATCGTTGGGAAATTGGGATATTTATAACTATTTCGGTACCCTTAAACCATTAAAGTCTTTTTTGTTAGATACAATTTTATATGAAGGTCCTGAAGATTTATTTGATATGATGAAAAAGCATCAAACAATCTACCTAAAGGGTGTCACAGGTAGAAAAGGGCAAAATGTGGTGAGGGTAGAACATCTTCCCGGCGATAAATATCTATGTAAGCATTTCGATTATATCCAAGACGAAATTCATTCTAAGAGTTATGAAAAATTAGATGAAATGATACCTTTCATAGACAAATTTTACAAAGGGAAAAAGTTTATGATTCAAGAAGCTATAGACTTATTGGAAGTGAATAATAGACGGATAGATTTACGAGCCGAATTACAAAGAAACAAAAAAAAGGGAATTGAAATTAGTGGTATTAGTGCAAGAGTGAGCCAAGAAAACTCTCCGATTACTATTCATTCCCATGCCTTCCCAGTGGGTGAATTATTTGATTGGATAAACCTTTCTCCCAAAGAAAAATTAAGAATGCAACAAAGGATCGAAACCTTTTTATATAAAATCTATACTGAGACTGAATTTAAGTATGGGGAATTTGGGGAGATTGGAATTGATTTTGGCTTGACAAAAGATCTAGAAATCAAGTTTATTGAATGTAATTCCCAGAGTGCAAAAGTGTCACTATTAAAAGCTTATGGTGAAAATACTGTAAAACAAACCATGGTCAATATACTCCTATATGCTAAAGATAAACTTGAAGAAACAGGATGGGAAGGAGAAAGTAACCAATCTGTGGAAGCTGTTGTGAGTGAAGAAAGCAACAAGCCCGAGGAAGCTATCGTAAGTGAAGAGAGCAACCAGCATGTGAAAGAAGCCCTTCATAACAGTCAGAGCGAATGGGAGTTGCGAAAGAACGTTAAAAGGAATAAATTAATACAGAAGAAAAAAATAAAATACAAAAGACCAAGAAAACTGGGGAATTCTGTATCAACACATGGATTTTGGTTCGTGAAGGCAACGTAATTAAACCACGCCAAGTAACTGATGTAGATAAACCATTTGCATGCTTAGCTAAGCTAACTTAACAGCAGTCGAATCGACAGTAAGCATTTTTCATTGAACATGAGGTTTGGTACTTTAAGAAGAAAAAACTGTTTAAGAAACATTGAACTAGTGACAAACTTAATGAAGTTAATTTCTGAAACAGTTTTTCTGGAAAGGAATTTATGTTCCATACTGATCTGTCGGTAAGATTCGATTAATTAATTATTTAAAAGTTAAAAGACTTAATTCTTAAGGGTGTGTGGTCAAGGGGCTAATCACCCCTTCCTTCTCGATTTGTAAGTCATAATTTTTCTAATATAACTTTTGTCTTTTAGTAATCGGAACCCATGTAGCAGAGGCCAGCGGTTCAATTCAAAAATATAAAGAGAACCGTCTTCTTTCATGCCTATGTCTACGCCAAAGATCCTTTGATTAGGAAAAGAGCGTCCTAATGTTTCTGCTGCCATGTGGGAAATCTTTTGAATTTCTTTTACCTTAAATTCTTTCCTTTCGTTTGTTACATTCATGCTCTTTAGTGCATCTTCTAGCGACAAGACTATTCCATGTCGGCGCCTATTGGTTACTTTATACCCTTTTCCTGCTTTCCTTACTAAGACTCCATTGACAACCCAAGGAAGCATTCTCGTTTTCCTTTGAACGATAATTCTAAAATCAAAACGTTTTCCTTCAATTTTAGCAAGATCCACTTCTCGTTGAATAATAAATCTTCTTTTAAGTGTAGCAATTCTAATGTAGTTATAAAGGTCTTTCTTTTTCTTAAATACCTTTCGTTTTTTATTAATATATAGTTCGTATCTTGATTTAATTGCTTTCACAAAATATATTCTTTGACCTTGCTGTCCATTGTTTGGTTTTACTACGATGGACTTATATTTTTCTAACATATTATAAAAATTAACTTTACTCCACATCTTAGTATCAGGAAGATGTCGTAGCAGGTTTTTATTTTTCTTTAATGCTAAATACATTTTATATTTGTTTCTACCTGTTAGTCTCACTGTCACTGCAATACACCTCCAGAAGGATTTTTAATTGTTCATTACTTTGGATGTTTAAATCTTCTAATTTTTCTTTGTTGGTATTTCGAAAAACCTCTTAATAGCGGTTGGCGATTGATTTCAAATATATGAAGAGAACCATCTTTTTTAATTCCTATATCGATACCGAAAAGACGCTTGTAAGGGTAATACTTACTTAGGGTTAATGATGCTATGATAGAAACGTATTTAAGGCGCTCTAATAAGTGACCTTGTACTTGGTTCGGAATATCACATTTTTGCATCGCATCTTTAAAAGTTAAAATTCTCCCACCTTTACTAGCGTTAGTGACCATTTTTCCCGCCCCGGCAACCCTAACTTTATACGCAGTGACAGTCCATGGATAAGCTATTGATCTCCTTTGAATGATTACTCTGATATCAAATGGCCTGTCGTTTATTTTTTCCATATCAATGTGATTTTGGATAATATATGAAACACGTTGTGTTCTCTTTTTCATAAAATCATAAACATTTTCACTGGTTGAAAAAAAATATTTTCGCTCGTATATTTGCACTTTAAATCCACTGTTCTTTTTCGAAATAAAATAAATACTTCTAGCTTTTAAACCGTTATTAGGCTTCACAACAATAGCATTGTATTTAGATAACATTCCATTAAAGTTTTTCTTGTTCCATTGCTTTGTGTAGACAAGGTAAGGGGCAAGTTTTTTATTTTTTCTCATAGCTTGATACATTTTCCACTTATTCCTACCTTTTATTTTCGTCATTACTTCATCCCCCTTTTTGAGAGCTCAAAATATAGCTCCTCACCGTCTTTTATAGGTTTCGGCTTGATATTTAAAACCAGACCCCCTTTTTATTAATCTATGAATAAGAAGGAAGTTTCGGATGGACTAATAGATCAGGAATTATGCCTTTTTATGATATTTAGTGAGAGAAGTCTCATAGAATTATAGGTATATACCAAGATTCCTAACATCTCTTTTGTATGTTGTAGTTGGAGTGACTGGAACCCTGTCAGGGGAACAGGCCAGTGTTTAGTCGCTTTATTTCAAAAATTATTTTCGAACTTCTTGTAGGGTAAGTGTTAAAGGGAAGGGGACGTAAGAAAGTAATGCTACATCTAAGGTTGGGTAATAGGAATTGCTGATAAGAGATACTAATTATGAAATCGTTGATATTACGAATAAGTACAGATTTTAATAGAATTAACCCTAGTTCCGTAGAGGTTCTAGTTTTTCTTGTTCAGCATAGATTTTTGGCTTGTAGATCATTTTCCAAGTGCAATATAGAAAGTAATATTGAAAGGAGATTAAAAACATGGATCATAGTAGACAATCAATCTTGATTTTAACGACACTACCTATGATTTTTGCGATATTCTTGAATCATAAATTGATGAAAGATTCAACCCTTATCCGGGCAGCAATTTTTATCCCGGCACTAACCTCCGTCATTGTGACAGATACAATTTTCCGGATGATATTAGGCGATTCTGATGGAGCACTTGCAAACCAGGTCCTATCCTTTATCGGTTTATCGCCGATTGAATGGCGGTACGGAGTAGGTTCAGGGATGTTTTTGATGGTTACACTTGCATCTTGGAGGTGGATGGGGGGTTAATATCATCTCTTTTCTAGCTGCACTACAAAATGTGAATAATGACTTATATGAAGCGGCTGATATTGACGGCGCTAATGTTTGGCAAAAGTTCAAAAATGTGACGTTTCCAGCTATCAAACCAGTGGTCATTTTCTTGACAACGATCTCAATCATTAACGGGTTCCGAATGTTTGAAGAAAGTTTTGTTTTCTGGGAAACGAGTTCTCCCGGTAATATAGGGCTAACTGCCGTAGGATATATTTATAACGAAGGGATTCTGCGCAATTATTATCTTGTTCTTGTTTTTTCAACGATTCTTTATCGCTGGATACATATGGGGGGGGAAAAGGTTAATGAACCAGGAATCAAGAACCATGGATAGAAGGATGAACAATATGATGGAAAAGCTAGATCAATTTTTAAAAATCATTTCACATTTGCATTGTTAAATATATTGTGGCTTTCTTTCACCGTTCTTGGTCTTGGCTAATCGGATTATTTCCTGCGACGGTCGCGATGTTCTCGGTCTCAAGGAAATGGGTTCAAGGGGATCAAGAAATTCCAGTTGTGAAGACGTTTTGGACGAGTTTTAAAGGGCGCGTTATGAAAGCGAATATGTACGGATGGATGACTGCTCTAGCTGGTATCGTTCTTTATGGGAATTATCGGGTCATGGTTGCCTTAGGGGCGGAAATTCCTATTTTTATTGTTATCGCTTTTATCCTGGTGGTGCTCGTTTATTTGTTAATAGTTTCAGTTATTCCTGAATCAATTCATTTTGAAGGGAACGGACGAGAAATTCTTCAGAAGACATCATTGTTTGTTGTTGGACGAATTCACATCGCGTTTTTGTTTCTTCTCATTTTATGGAAGGGAGCATATATGTCATTGGCTTTTCCAGTAGTTATTCTATTTTTCTCTGGTAGCGTTTTGTCATATATGATGATGTGGTTATTTACTCGTACTTTGGAAAAATTCGAACGTAAGGAACAAAAGTGCTTGCGCTTTTAACACCGACGTAGAAACTGGACAGACAAAGCAGCACCTATGGTCTGTGTGTAGGTGCTCCTTTAAATGAAAGGAGAGTTGAAAAGATGTTTTCCTTTTCATTCTCGACTTGTCTTGATTTGGCAAAACGAATACGCCTAAGTTTCGGAAGTTATTACTTTTCTTCGGTATTTGACTACCAATATAAGGTGATAATACATCAAGAACACTGAATGATTATTACTATCTAATTTCACAATGATATCAGTATTGTACTTAACTATGATTGATCATATCAGATACCAAAAAACTTAGGCTAACGCCTAACCGACAGTCATCTTCCCCTTATCGTTGGGTTTTCCCCTTCACACGATTGAAGAGAAGTCTACTCTCGCAAAACGATAAAAAAGACCAAGTAGTTTCACCTGATCTCTTCTCCCTGTATTCTATTGAAGTGTTCTGAAAACGCCGATGACCTTGCCAAGAATAGTAACATTATCTAAAATGATTGGGTCTAATGTAGAATTTTCAGGTTGGAGTCGAAAGTAATTGTCTTCTTTAAAGAATCGTTTCACAGTCGCTTCATCATCTTCTGTCATAGCGACCACGATTTCTCCATTATTTGCATGACTTTGTTGTCTAACTACGACATAATCGCCATCAAATATACCAGCCTCTATCATAGAATCCCCAGATATTTCAAGAATAAAGGACTGTTCATCCTGAACGAAGCTTGCTGGCAATGGTAAGTATTCTTCCACATTTTCAATCGCAGTGATCGGTTGTCCTGCAGTAACCTTACCAATTACAGGAATTTGTATGGATGCCGTGTGATTTACTTGAGAGGAATCATCATGTAATCCCAAAACTTCAATAGCGCGCGGTTTAGTTGGATCACGGCGGATGTAGCCTTTTTTCTCTAGTCTTGATAGATGACCATGCACAGTTGAACTAGATGCTAAGCCCACTGCTTCTCCGATTTCTCTCACCGAAGGGGGATATCCACGATCTTTAACTTCTGATCTAATAAAATCAAAAATAGCTTGCTGTCTAGAAGAGAGCTTTGTCATATTTCACACCTCGTTATATGTATTTTGTTCTATTTAATAGTTGTATATCATAGCAATCTAGTATTAAGAAACATTTACAGGAACATTATACCATGAGAACATTAGTTTCGCAAACACTCGTTCTACTTATGCGCTTGACACGAACAAATGTTCTAGTTATAGTAAAAGGGAACAAACATTCTTACTATGAGGTGATGAGCAATGCAAACATATAAATCTTTACGAAAGTACATAGACGGATCTGTTTTTATACTTCTTTTATCCTGTGTATTATACTCATGGACTTATTTTTCAGATAATCATACACCAGTTGAAGAAAAGTATCAGGTGTCAACAGAATGGACCGTTGAAGATGGAGAGTCTCTATGGGCGATTGCCAGTTCAATTTCAGATGACCATGATATGACAATTGAACAGACTATTTCATGGATGAAATCAAAAAATGATTTGGATAATGAGAGTATCTTTCCGGGTCAACGATTAGACGTTCCAACTCAGCTGACAGGAGTTGCTCAAGAGTGAGAGGAATAATATATACGAGAGTGAGTACTGACAAAGAAACACAACAAACATCTCTTATCCGACAAAAAGAAGAACTAGTGAAAATTGCAGAAGCCGAAAACATCCAGGTTATTGATATAATAGAAGAAAAAGCAAGTGGCTATGAAATAGAGAGAGACGGAATATTTATCATGCTCGAACGATTTAAAAAACAAGAGGCTAATATATTACTTATTCAAGACGACACAAGACTTGGTCGTGGGAATGCTAAAATGGCTCTCATTCACCAGTTGAATAAAATGAATGTAAAGATATATTCTCTAAAAGACAATGGTGAATTAGCATTATCTGAGACCGACTCAATGGTGTTGGATATCGTCGCTATTGTGGAGGAGTATCAGCGTAAACTTCAAAATGTTAAAATAAAAAGAGGGATGAAGCGAGCTGTTAGTAATGGCTTTGATCCGTCTATGAATCTATTGGGTGCAACCCGTGGTGGAGGAAGAAAGAGAAAAGAGGTTCCACTCAAAGAGATCTTGAGATTAAGAGAGAGTGGAATGACTTTTCATGAACTGGCCCTAATGCTAAGAGGGATGGGATATTCGATTTCAAAAGCAACGGCACATCGAAGATATCAGGAACATATGAAAAGCTTGTCCATCGATTAGGCAGTAAACTTGAATCCTTTATTTCATTGCTTTAAAATGAAATATGCCTATCAACAAACGGAGGGATTCAGATGATTCATAAAGAAAAACTTGATAGAATAAACATTTTAGCAAGGAAAGCAAAAAGTGAAGGATTATCATTAAAAGAACAAAAAGAGCAAAAAGAATTAAGGAATGAATATTTGAAAAATGTTCGCAAGTCATTTAAAAACCAATTAAAATCGGTGAAAGTTGTTGACGAAGAGGGTACGGATGTAACACCCGCTAAATTAAAAAAGGAAAAAGAGAATGATTCTTTACACTAATTTCTCTTGAAATATCTTTTGATTTGTTTATATAAAGTAATCCATTTTCCATTATTGTTATTTGGGAAACTGATTACTTTTTTTATTTGAATATTCTTCACCTATAAGTATTATTGTTATTTTAATCGAAAAACCGAGGAAGGAAAGCATGCGCATTTATCGGACTCGAGTTCCACTCTGTTCTTAATAGAATTAGGCTAATATATATCATAGCCGCAATACACTCTGTAAATTACAGAATGTATTCATTATCAGATGTTTTAAATGAAATTAGTTTTTTGTAAATGTGTTATATTTTTAACTAACATGCTAAATATGGTTGTCTAACCTCTCTATAAAGTATATGATAAAAGTATATTTGATAAAATTTTTATGAAAAGAGGCTGATCAAGAATGGCTACAAGCATCGAGAATTTATCTATTAGCACGATCCGAACACTATCAATTGACAGTATTGAAAAAGCGAATTCAGGTCACCCGGGAATGCCTATGGGTGCGGCACCAATGGCTTATGAATTGTTCAGTAAGTACATGAATCATAATCCAAAAAATCCAGATTGGTTTAATCGTGATCGTTTTATTTTATCTGCGGGTCACGGATCTATGCTTCTATATAGCTTACTCCATCTCCATGGCTATGACGTTTCTATAGATGATTTAAAAGGATTCAGACAGTGGGGAAGTAAAACTCCAGGGCATCCCGAATTTGGACATACTCCAGGAGTAGAAGCTACAACAGGTCCTTTAGGTCAAGGTTTTGCTATGTCAGTTGGTTTTGCTATGGCTGAAAAGCACTTAGCTGCAACTTATAATAAAGACCAGTTTAATGTTGTTGACCATTATACATACAGCATTTGCGGAGATGGAGATTTAATGGAGGGTGTTTCTGCTGAAGCGTCTTCATTAGCAGGTCACCTGAAATTAGGAAAACTTATCGTTATGTATGATTCAAATGATATTTCCTTAGATGGTGATTTACATGAATCTTTCTCTGAAAGTGTCGAAGACCGATATAAAGCATACGGATGGCAAGTAATTCGTGTTGAAGATGGTAACGACCTTAAAGCAATTAGTGCGGCAATTGAAAGCGCTAAGTCAGATGAGCGTCCTACATTAATCGAAGTAAAAACAATGATTGGTTTTGGCTCTCCGAACAAAAGTGGTAAATCAGCATCTCATGGTGCACCACTTGGGAAAGATGAAGTCAAATTAGCAAAGGAATCGTATAAATGGACTTTTGAAGAAGATTTCCATGTTCCAAATGAAGTGAGAGAGCACTACAAGAAGCTCGAAGAAGAAGGTCAAAAGAAAGAAGACGCTTGGAATGAGCAATTTGAAGAATACAAAAAAGCTCATCCTGAGCTCGCTAACCAACTAGCTACTGCTATTAAAGGCGAGTTACCTGAAGGATGGGATAAAGATATTCCTGTATATGAAGAAGGAGACAAGGCAGCTACCCGTGCGCACAGTGGAGAAGTAATTAACGCTTTGGCAAACTCTGTACCGAGTTTGTTTGGTGGTTCAGCAGATTTAGCTTCTTCTACAAAAACAATGATGAACGGAGAAGATGCTTTTTCTCGTGATAACTACTCCGGTCGAAATATTTGGTTCGGTGTTCGTGAGTTTGCGATGGCCGCTGCAGCAAACGGTATTGCATTGCACGGTGGTTTAAAGCCTTATTGCGCAACATTCTTTGTTTTCTCGGATTACTTACGTCCAGCGTTAAGATTGTCTTCACTAATGAAAATCCCTACAACGTTTGTGTTTACGCATGACAGTGTTGCAGTAGGGGAAGACGGTCCTACTCATGAGCCTGTTGAGCAGTTAGCTGCTATTAGAGCTATTCCGGGTATTTCTGTTATTCGTCCGGCTGATGGTAATGAAACTGCTGCAGCATGGAGAATTGCATTGGAAAGTTCTGACCAACCAACAGCTTTAGTGCTTACTCGTCAAGGTTTACCTACACTTGCTTCGACGAAAGAGAAAGCATATGAAGGCGTGAAAAAAGGTGCCTATGTTGTTTCTGAATCGAATGGTAAGACAGACGGTTTACTACTGGCAACCGGTTCAGAGGTTTCTCTAGCGGTTGAAGCACAACACGCGTTAGAAAAAGAAGGAATTCACGTTTCCGTAGTTAGTATGCCAAGCTGGGATCGTTTTGAAGAACAAACACTAGAATATAAAGAGTCTGTACTTCCTTCAAATCTTAAAAATCGTTTAGGAATTGAAATGGCAGTATCTATGGGCTGGGATCGTTACACGGGAGATCATGGTTCTATATTGGCAATTGATGGTTTTGGAGCTTCAGCGCCTGGAGATAAAATTTTACAGGAGTATGGCTTTACATCAGAAAATGTTGTTTTGAAATTCAAGCAGTTACTAGAAAAATAATTGTTAGAATGGGATGTTTCAAAAGGTCTGTTATGACCTTTTGAGACATCTTTTTTATATGACAAAATTAGTCAGCTTTCCTAACACATTCTGACAAATCCTTTAGGGTAGTTCTTCTATAATTAAGGTAGGTACAAGCTTTAGGAGGAGAATGTCTATGAGAAGGTATGATATCATTTTAGTAAATGAAGAGGTAGCATATATGTACAACGGTATGGAAAAAAAACTTTTTCATCTATTTGTTGAAAACTATTATGCCAAAGGGATATTAAAGACAATTA
Source organism: Salipaludibacillus neizhouensis (assembly GCF_002886185.1). Lineage (GTDB taxonomy): Bacteria > Bacillota > Bacilli > Bacillales > Salisediminibacteriaceae > Salipaludibacillus > Salipaludibacillus neizhouensis. The sequence continues at coordinate 2,015,365 of NZ_KZ614146.1, read as the reverse complement.
CTGACTTACAAATAAATTATATAAAAAATGACTATCACATTGATGAATTAGATACATTTCTTTTTGAAGCATTAGGTAAAGAAGATGACTACCACTATTCCTTTGAAAAGCATATTTTACAGCTTGATAAGTATAAAAGTTACGCAAGATTAATCTTATCCAAAAATAAAATTATTTTATACGCAGATGGAAGTTTGGACGCAGAGACAATGTTTTTTGAAGTGCTACGTAATTTTAGACCCTATTTCTTAGCAATCAGCGTCCAATCTAAAAGGTATGGCTGGTTAAAACCAATACGACCACTAGATATGGCGATAGAATATTAAAAAGTGTTGACTTGTTTTAGGGAATTCCCTTTCAAAATCATAACTGTTCATGTATAATAAACAGGGTTGAGAGAGAAAAAGGTCGAAACAATAACTTGAAAGAATGAAGGAGGGTCAACGCCGATGTGGGTAAATATTTTAATCGGTGTCATCGCTCTGTTAGCAGGGGTCGCACTAGGATTCTTTCTTGCTAGACAGTACATGATGAATTACATGAAGAAAAATCCGCCAATTAACGAAAAAATGCTTCGAGTGATGATGATGCAAATGGGGCAAAACCCATCACAGAAGAAGATTAATCAAATGATGAAAGCAATGCAGAATCAAAAATAAGAATGGACACTCCGTGATGGGGTGTGCCGCAAGGGTTACAGCGATTTGGAAGAAAATTTGGTGATTAATCTTTCATCTAAACGTTGTCTCTCTTATGAATCTTTCCTCTGCAGTTTATTTTATCGGTTCTACTTCTGAATACTAAAACCAAAAAACCTCTTTTCTCGTTGAAAGATTAATCCGAGAAAGGTGGTTTTTTTTATTGTTATTAGTAGATGTGTTGGAAGAGTATTATTACGTGTGTAAGATGAGAGGGTACACAAAGAAGACCATGCTTAATAAATGGTCAGAGTACAACAAGTTTTTAAAATTCTTAACAGAACAGAAGCAGATTGTAGAATTGGAAGAGGTTACTATAGGTGTTTTAAGGTCATATATGAGGTATAAGCAGGAACAGGCATTGCAACTGCAACCTCAAAGTATCGTATCTATGTTTAAAATAATTAAGGCATTCTTTAGTTGGTGTGAAAGAGAAGAATATCTAAAGACAAATGTGGCGAAAAGAGTGGACTTACCTAAAGTACCGAAAGTTGTCTTGAATCCTTTCACAGCAGAAGACGTAGAAGGGATGGTAAACGCTTTTACGTACAACGGATATATAGAGGTTAGAAACAAAACAATCATCATGTTACTAAGCGATTGTGGACTCCGATCGTCTGAAATACGATGGTTACAATCCGAAAACGTTCGAGATACAGATATTCTAGTGTACGGAAAAGGAAACAAGGAACGATTGGCTTATATTAGTCCAATATTGAAACGAACACTGATTAAGTATGAACGAGCAAAGAAGGAATATTTTAAAGACAAAGATACAACTTCTCATTATTTTCTTTCCTATAAAGGAACATAATTGTCAAATGTTGGTTTATTTGACATTGTTAAGGAAGCAGGCTAGGGATAGAAGGAAAGCGATGCTCGGCACACTGCTTTAGACACTTTTTTGCGGTACAATCGCTCACAGGGAGTAACATCGATTTATACTCACTGAGTCGCTTGTTAGGGCATTCAGATGTTAGTATCACGCAAAGATATTTAAGTTCCATAAGCGATGAGCAATTGTCTAAAAAAACCAATTCAAGTAGCCCGTTAATGAATATGAGAAATAAACCACCCACTTAATGGGGGTGGCAATGTTCATTCAACCTAATTTAATAGACACGGATGGAGATGGGAAGAATTTATATCCCTGAAAAAACCATTAGAGATAATACTGTACCGTGAAATCCTCACCTTATATCAAGAACCCCCCCCCCCGAAAACATATGAAGAAACCATTTACCACTATAAGATATATATAGAATTATAGATTAATTTTTTTATAAGGGATTTTTGGGAGTATATAGACTAATCTATTATCTAAGGGTAAAGTTTTTCGTAGCCCTTCAAAATGTCCTTACCAGGAGAACAAAACAGTCTTTTTAGGGTATCAATTCAACTGATACTCTTTTTGTCGTTGGTACATATACAAATCAACCATAAGAAACGTTATGTTAATCTTTTTTCTTATCCTCTTTCTTCTTCTTAGCTAATCACCTGGGCAATGATTTATCGTAAAACATTTGATACATCATTTTTATTGATTTTCTTGACGGTTTATTAGCCACCTTAATCCCTCCTTTTTAACGATGATACTAAGCCTTCATTTTGTATCATTAAAATTGATAGACTTTTTTTAAAAAATGCGTTGCTATTAAAGGGTTTCTTTGGTGTCTTTAGAACTTAAATTGATCTCGAAGAGCTATTGCAAAGCAACGTAAAGTACCCATCAAACACAGAGTGTGTATAGATGGGCATTCCATGATATACAACCACAAAATTGGGGTGTATATAACTGGGCACTCTCTCCGTTTGTGGTTATAAATTTAAAATATGATTGTTCAACTCTCAAATAAATTTATAGCACTCTAAGAGTCCGTTGGTGAAGTTTTATGATGTTGATGACTTGTGTACAATTAAAACTTAATTAAAACCTCCCCAACGGACTCTGCGGCACTCTTAAAACTCCATTAGTATTAATTATAACTGCACTGGTCGTGGAGGGTATTTTGCTCTCTTTTACAACTATTCATAATTATTACGGTTAAATTTAAAATTTACCTGGTCTCTCCTATATTATACGGGAATCGAAAAAAAGGGGGGTTAAATTTATTGCCAAACCGTCAATAAGAAGGGAGTGAAAGAGTTTGAAATTTACATTTATTATTCATATCGATAACAAAACAATCAAGACTCTATTAACTTATTTACTGCTGTTTCTTCTGTAACGCAAATGGGTTATTGAAGTTCGAAATAAACATTTTATAGCGCAGTGTTCATTGGTTTTTTGTGTGGGGGGGGATTTCCGAATAATGATGAATTTTAAACTTAAATAGACCGATTCGTTTCAAGATGGTAATATAAGGATATATCAAATGTTGTGAGCAGGGGGGCGGTAAATCCTTCGGTATTTCGGAGGTGATGGATATGGAGTTACAATTACTTTTTACTGCTGGAATTTTTCTTATTGCATTACTTACTTTTGTAGTTTTGTTAATAAATTTGGCGAAAAAGTAACCCACCCTGCGTCCAAAAGCAAAAGTTTAACTTATTTACAATGCCGACTGGCCGCTATCTTGCCGAATGACATTTGTGAGAGTCGAGATGCTACCAACATCTCGGCTCATTTTTTATTTTATGATTAACTTAGAATAAAGATGTTAAACATTTAACGACTTCATTGAGCAATAGCTATGTTTAAATAGCCATGTCCTACACTTAAGTAGCTTGTCCATAGATTGATTATAAAATTTTTAAGCCGCATTGTAAACAATTATCATTAAAAAACAGCACTTACGATTGGGAAAAGGCTAAATTTCAGAGGAATATAGAGAGATTTAGAATACATTTGACACCCCTCATCCTCCTACATCGATTCATAACCCCACACCCTCAGGGAGGGGCATCGATCGACTCTTCTTCTTGAACTCGTTCCTCGCTGTTTTCTTTATCTATATTTTCGTTAAATTTGTAATATGTGGTTACCTTCATTACACCACCTCTTCTCTCTTTACATATATTATTAAAACAATGGGTGCTGTAAGATTCAGACTGTACCTTAAGGCTTTTAAAGCAAGACAAAGTTATATGAGGGATTGGAACTATTATATGAATAAGGAGGAAGAACTTTGAGATACACTGGAGGAAGCAAATGGAAAAAGCACAAGATTATGATTAAAAATACAAAGGTACAACCCCATTTACCGGAAACGGCTAAATTCACACCTGAAATACTGTGGAGCTATTTAAGAAAATGCAATAAAGTCGTCTTGAAGCCAGTAATAGGAAGAAGAGGAAGGAATATTTTAAAGGTCTCTCGTTTAGGTCAATCCCGATATGAAATTCATTTAAAAAATAAAAAAAATATTTACACCAGTGAGAAAGAAACGCTAGCTTATATTGAAAAGTTTATTAGCAAACGAAAACATATTCTTCAACGAACGTATATTGTTCAACGATACATTGACCTTGCAACCTATGAAAACAAACCCTTTGACATCCGAGTGATTGTACAAAAGCGAAAGGAGTCGAGTGAGTGGCATGTAACAGGGATGGTATCAAAGGTGGCTGGAAAAGGTTTTATGGTAACCAACGATAGATCAGGTGGGGGAATAATCCTTCCAGTAACTTCTGCTTTAAGAAAAGCAAATGATGATATAGCAAGGAATAGAAAAGAAATAATGAAGGAAATAGAACGAGTCGTATTGATTGCAACAAAAGAACTTGCTTCCTATTGGAAAAAACAAACAATCATGGGTTTGGATGTTGGGATAGATAGAGAGGGTCACGTATGGATTATCGAGGGGAATTTATGTCCCGGTATAAAGAGTTTCTATAAATTAAATGATAAAACAATGTATCGGAGAATTAAGAATATCCGTCGAGAAAATAAAAAAATAATTTAGTTTATGGGTAGCTTTGGGGCTGAAGGTTTTGTAGGAAAAAACTCCACTAGCGAGGCACTTTTATCAAAAGAAAATGCTTCTCCTTCAATCAATATCACATATTTCCCGTTTACCTTAGCGATGTGCAGGTTCTCACTGAAATCAGATAAGAGAGCCTTTACTTCCATATGATCCAACTTCTGCTTTAACTCGACCTCCGGCTGGTGATCAATGATCGGGGAAGAAGCCTCTACGACCTGCTCTGTTGTCCATTTTTCCTGTAGCTGGCGTTCAGGTGTATTAGACCATGCTTCGATTGATTCTTTTTCCTGTGCCCGCTCTTCACTGTCTTCTTCATAAGCTTCGGCGATATATTGTTGAGCTGTTTCGACAACTTTAGCTCGAATGATTTCCACCATCGATCGATTGTATTCTACATATTTTAAGAAGTCCTCGAAATAACGTGCGTGAGAGGACTGATGGATTTTCAGCTCCCATTCCTCGAGCATGCCTTCTTCAGGCATGTAGGGGTATTGGATGGATGAGCCCTTATATACCAACCGATCCCACTTTCTATTGGCTGTAGTGGTCTCTGAACAATTAAGGTCTCAGCTAGTAGAAGAAGTACCTTTGTCTAAAGTAAAAGTAACATTAGCCCTTGGTGGTGTTGAAGAGAAAAGAATTGTTGTATACTCTTTTACTAATAATCCGAATCAAAACATAACAGAGATAGTACCTAAAGGTAGTCTACTGTCTTTCACCTTCTTGAGTGGTAATGAGATAGCCTCTGAACTTAATGTGGAAATTGAACGGAGAAGAATAATTAGTCCAACCCAAGTTCTGATATTTTGCACTAATATGTGACGGATTAACCAACAATCATACATTATCCTAATGCTTTAGTAGACAACTCATATCCATTATGGTAAACTTTCCTCAACGGAAAAGTGGTTTTTTTGGATTAGGACAACCCTATTGAATCAACGTTAGGATAAAGTTTATAGGTTAAAAGTCCTATATTTCACAGAAGAAGATTAATCAAATGATGAAAGCAATGCAGAATCAAAAATAAGAATGGACACTCCGTGATGGGGTGTTTTTTCATATGTAGGGAAGCAACATGAAAAGGTCAAATTACTATAGAAAAAGGTGAGATAAAGTATGTCTGAACGTATATTACCATCTATCCAGTATCGTGAGCTGTTAGAACATCCGCATTATTTAATTGACGTTCGATCACCCGCAGAGTTTGAAGAGTTTCATGAACCCGGAAGTATAAATGTCCCGCTTTTTACTAATGATGAACGAGCCCAAATCGGCACTCTTTATAAGCAGGAAAGTCCTGAGAAAGCAAAAGAAATAGGCGTTAATATTTACTCGAAGAAATTACCGGAGTTTTATGCTAAATGGATGAAGTTTAATGAAAAATATGCGCCGAAAACGGCTGTGGTTGCATGCGCGCGTGGAGGAATGAGAAGTGCATCATTTGTTTCTGTCATGCATGCGATGGACATTCCTGTTCTCCAGTTGGAAGGAGGAGTTCGATCGATTAGAAAGCATGTACAGGAGCGATTAGAGAGCTTATCCCAGATGAATTGGAAAACGATTGTCCTAGAAGGGAACACTGGTACCGGGAAAACAAAGTGGCTTGAGGAACTAAAACAAAGAGGGTATCCAGTCATTGATTTAGAGGGTTTAGCTAATCATCGTGGGTCTGTGTTTGGACAAATAGGAAAAACGTTTCGTAGTCAAAAGCAGTTTGAATTTTTACTGGCGAAGGAACTCTCAAAAATTTCTCCAGGTAAAACCATGATACTAGAAGCTGAAAGTAAACGAATCGGTCGTATCGTATTACCTGATTTTATTATGGAAACAAAAGAAAATGGTCATTACATTGAAATTCATGATGGCCTTGATAGAAGAGTTGATCGATTGTTAGAAGATTATCAACCTCATGAGTATGTAGAAGAGTTTAAACATGCGAGCGCAATTATTAGAAAAGGTTTACCAACAGTATTTCAGAAAGAAATGGATGAACTATTAAAGCAAGAAGATTTTAAACAACTTTCTAAACTTTTGCTCACGGAGTATTACGATAAAAAGTATGGCCATAAACGTGCAACAAATGAATCTGATTTTGTAAAACGAGAGCTTTTACTTCATGATTTATCAGAAGAAGAGATTATGGATACAGTGGAAGAAGAAGTGAATCATCTTATGGTTACATAATTATTTTATGGTAAACTAGATGAATTAGAGTGCTTAGTAGAAGATAAATCGATTATTATATACCCCCACTTAGATTACAGTTTATATACTGTAATCTTTTATTATTTTTTAGTATATTTATTGAAAACTCTATATAAAATATAGGGTGATGATACCCCTACTTAAAAACGATTCGTAATTATTGACATTAATACTCACCGGGGGTATGGTATATGTATAGAAATAACACGAATAGAGGTGCTCGCTTTGGATGATAGATTAACGATTCCACTCACGTCGGACAAAGAACCAGTAAATATGCGATCAGAAGCTGAAAAGAAACAATTGCTGCAAAGGTTGAAACGAGTGGAAGGGCAAGTACGAGGGATTCAAAAAATGATAGACGAGGACCGTTATTGTGTAGATATTCTTGTTCAAGTTTCTGCTATAAATGCTGCCTTGAAAAAAGTAGGATATAAATTACTAGAGGATCATACTAGAGGATGTGTGACAAATGCGATCCAACTTGGTGATGGCGAAGAATCGATTGATGAATTGATGAAAGTTATTCAACAGTTTTCTAAGTCGTAATGAGATAGGAGAGGGAATGAATATGACGAAAAAAATACAATTACCTATTCAAGGAATGACATGTGCGGCTTGTTCTTCTCGAATTGAAAAAGTCTTAAATAAACAAGAAGGGGTAAACGCTACTGTTAATTTAACGATGGAAAAAGCGACGTTAGAGTTCGATGAAGCATTATTCTCTCCTCAGCAAGCTGTTGAAAAAATTGAAAAACTAGGCTATCACGTAGAAGATGAAAGTTTGGATCTTTCTATCGAAGGGATGACATGTGCAGCCTGCTCAGCTCGAATTGAAAAAGTAATTGGTAAATTAGATGGTGTAAAAGAGGCAACCGTGAACCTTACAATGGAAAGAGGGAAAGTGAGATACACTCCCGGGCTCATTGATGAAGAAACTATCATAAAACGAATCGAGAAAGTTGGTTACAGTGCCAAACGCCATCGTGAAAATGAGGATGGTAAAAAAAATAAGAAAGATAAACTAGTGAAAAAACAACAATTTTTGTTTTTATTCGCATTGGTTTTCTCGATTCCTTTATTTATTACGATGATCGACCATTTCTCCAATGCGATGTTACTCCCTCATTGGTTGATGAATGGGTACTTACAATGGGCACTTGCGACACCGGTACAATTCTATGCTGGACTTCAGTTTTACAAAGGGGCGTATAAGTCTTTAAGAGGTGGCAGTGCCAATATGGACGTATTAGTCGCAATGGGAACTTCGGCTGCTTACTTTTATTCTGTTTATCTCGTCATGCTGGGTGAGGTGAATCTGTTTTTTGAAACTAGTGCGATCATTATCACCTTAATTTTACTAGGGAAGTTACTAGAAGCTAAAGCCAAAGGTAGTACGTCTGAGGCAATTAAAACATTAATGGGACTTCAGGCAAAAAAAGCAACAGTGATTCGAAACGGGGAAGAAAGTCTGATTGCTATAGAGGATGTTCAATCGGGAGACTTAGTGAAAGTTCGACCCGGTGAGAAAATACCTGTAGATGGTATTGTTCATGAGGGTCAATCCTCTGTTGATGAATCGATGTTAACAGGTGAAAGTATTCCAACCGATAAAACTGTTGGCGATGAGGTTATTGGGGCAACAATCAATAAACAAGGCTCTATTACTTTCCACGCCACAAAAGTCGGCAAAGATTCAACGCTTGCTCAAATTGTGAAAGTAGTGGAAGACGCCCAAGGCTCCAAAGCTCCAATTCAACGCATGGCCGATATTATTTCTGGCTATTTTGTTCCTACTGCACTTTTGATTGCAATTCTGTCCTTTATCGGCTGGTATTTCTTTGCTGGTGCTTCGTTCCAGGTGGCACTGATAAACTTTACCGCAGTATTGGTTATTGCATGTCCTTGTGCTCTAGGCTTAGCTACACCAACATCAATCATGGTCGGTACTGGTAAAGGTGCGGAGAATGGAATCCTTTATAAAGGCGGGGAACATTTAGAAAGGGCCCATCATACCGACACAATTGTATTAGATAAGACTGGAACAATTACGAAAGGGTCTCCAGAAGTGACGGACTTACTAGCGTTTTCAACGGAATCAGAGGATAAAATTCTACAAATTGCTGCTTCTATTGAAAGTTACTCTGAGCACCCGCTTGGTTTAGCGGTCGTAAACAAGGCGAAAGAAAGCCAGCTTCCGTTTTCAACAATTGCGGGTTTTGTAGCGATCCCAGGTTATGGACTAACAGGAAAATTAGCTGATAGTCAGGTATACGTTGGCACACGAAAACTTATGATGGACAACAATATTTCTCTTGGGGATACCGAAGCTAGAATTACAGCTTTGGAACAAGAAGGAAAGACGGTTATGCTTCTAGCTGTTGATTCGACGTTGATGGGCGCAATCGCAGTGGCAGACCAGGTCAAAGAGACATCGCAACAAGCAGTGTCGGAGTTGAAAAGCCAGGGCTACGAAGTTATTATGATTACAGGCGATAATGAAAGAACGGCTAAAGCTATCGCTGCATCTGTTGGGATTGATTCTGTCTTTGCCGAAGTTTTGCCAGAACAAAAAGCAGAGAGAGTGAAACAGCTACAAGACGAAGGGAAGAAAGTGATCATGGTAGGGGACGGGATCAATGATGCCCCAGCACTTGCAACGGCAGATATTGGTATGGCAATTGGTACTGGTACTGACGTGGCTATGGAAGCAGCGGATATCACGTTGATGCGAGGAGACTTGCGCTCGATACCGCAGGCCATTCGCTTAAGTCACTTAACAATGAGAAATATTAAACAGAACCTGTTTTGGGCGTTTGTTTATAACTCCATTGGAATTCCTATTGCTGCTTTAGGATTGCTGGCACCATGGGTTGCTGGAGCTGCTATGGCGTTTAGTTCTGTTTCTGTTGTTTCGAATTCCCTTCGCCTGAAAAGAGTGAAGGTTGAATAAAATTTTAAAATAAAGGAGAGAATTGATGATGAAGAAAGAAGTTATTCTTGTAAAAGGTATGACATGTAACCATTGTAAATCATCTGTCGAAGGAGCATTGAAAAACTTGGAAGGTGTTTCCAATGCGGATGTAAATCTAGCTGACAATAACGTTACTGTTGATTATGAAGAAGGTGCGGTGACAGTCGCGAAAATGAAAGAAGAAATTGAAGAACAAGGGTACGATGTTATTTAGGTATTCTTTAATAAACCCTTCAGAAAAGTGTTAAGAACTGCGGTTCTTAGCACTTTTTTTATTTTTAAACGATCGTTTAAAAAGTTCTTTTCTCTCATTAGAAGAATTCTGCAGGAAGGGATTTTTTCTGCTCTTCCGCTCCCTTGATGGAACCTTTATCTGCCAGCTTGTGATGCTTCCGTTAGTATATGGTAGTAATAGTTTTGGACCTAAAGATTAATCAGTAATCTCCTACATATTCTTCTATTCTGATTTCAACTCTCCAGAAGGGCGTGCGATTTTGACGGATAACTATGGTATAATAGTTTGGCGTTAGATTGGCTTTAGGAGGAAACGACATGTACGGGATCATCTTTTCAATATTAGCTGTATTTATGGCTATTTTTGCTATGTTTATTCGTATGAAAGCAATGAAGCGGCCTGCATCGGTGAGAAAAATCCTTATTCCACCTGTTGCAATGTCTACTGGTTTCTTAATGTTTGTGTACCCGCCAGTGCGAGAAATTACTTCATTAGAAATAATCGAAGCTTTTTCAGTTGGAGTATTATTTTCAGTTATACTGATTAAAACTTCTGCCTTTGAGATCCGTGAAAATGATGTTTTTATGAAACGTTCAAAGCTTTTTCCATTTATTTTAACGGGTTTGTTAGTTATTCGTGTTTTATTTAAATTAATTTTCGGGATTCACTTTGAATTTGAAGTTTTAGCAGGAATGTTTTTCGTATTAGCTTTTGGTATGATTTTACCATGGCGAATAGCGATGTATTATAAATACAAGGAAGTAAAACAACAACTAGATGATCAAAGATCTTCGAAGAAACAAAATACTTGGCACGTTCAAACAGAAAACCCAACACCTTGATAGCGGCACTATCAGGATGCTGGTTTTTTTTTACAAGGTAAGAATTTATAAGTTGACAGCTATCTTTACGCCACACGCATCAAGGGAAGTTCGCCTCCTTTCGAGTAGCACCTACACGCACTACGTAGGTGCTACTCGGGGTGGCTTTAAAGATCACGCTGTATTTAATAAAAGACGCTTTGCGTTTTTCTTATTGATTAAAATATGGTTCATAGGGACTTGCATCGATCTTTTTTTCTTTCAGTTTTTTTCTTAAAAACTTATGATCTCTCTTAGGGGTAGCTGCGATATACCCTTTAATGATGAGTTCTTCTGTCATTTTATCTGCATTTTCTTCTAAAGCATATTCGCCAATTTTTCCGGCGATTTTGCCTTTCGCAATATCCCGAAATAATTCTGGTACGGGTTCTACAAGTTCATTTAATAGTTTCTTTTTATCATCTGTCCATAGATGAAGTGTTTCGTCTATATAATAACCCTGCCAATCGAGGATTGATTTTCCGTCTTCTTTCGGCAACTTTTTCAGGAATTTTCGAAACATAAAATAACCGCCTATTGCAACTAAGACAAAAACAACAACAGACCATAGAAAAATAAACCACATATATAAATCTCCGACCATCGGGTCACACCTCTTTTCTTCTCTCCTAGTTATTTTACGATATTTAAACCACTCTGAAAAGAGAAATACATTAAAATCATGAAAAAGATCTTTTTAAAGCAAACCTAACAATGGATATTGAATATACCATATAGACCCAATGTTTACATAAACACACACGTTTAACTAGATAATAAAAGATATTCATAAGCATGTATATTTATATTGTCAGTGGTTTAGAAAGGAGAGACGTTTTATTTTCTCGAAAAAAAAGGTATCTGTTTTCACGTTTACATTGGTTGTGTTTACGCTTTTTGGAGTGTATCAAATGTTGGTGACAGCTGATGACTCCAATTTATTGGCGGAACAGCAGCTAAACATTGATTTGTTTGCCATAGTTCAATCAGAAGAACTTGACAGTGCACTTCCAGCGGTTCATGTACAATCCTCTGAAACAGAAGATGTACTGTTTACTTATCACGAAAAAACTAGTGTGGTACCCGCATCGGGCCAGAAGCTTTTAACCGGTGCTGCAGCTTTGGACACTCTTGGACGAGATTATACTTTTACGACTGGAGTTTACACAGATGGAAAGCAAATTGGCGAAGTGCTCAAGGGCAATCTTTTCCTTAAAGGAAAAGGAGATCCAACGATGTTACCGAAAGACTATGAGAAGCTAGCTGAAGAAATAGCTGAATCTGGAATTAAAGTTATTCAAGGAGATCTTATTGCTGACGACACGTTCTTCGATGATATGCGCTTATCGTTGGATATGTCTTGGTGCAACCAACGAAGTGTAACTGCTGCACAAGTTTCTGCATTAACCATATCGCCTGATAAAGATTATAATGCAGGCTCTGTGATTGTTGAAGTTATTCCGGGTGGACATGTCGGTGATAGAACGGAAGCAATGGTGTTCCCTGATACAGATTACATTACAGTTTTAAATGAAGTGGAGACCGTTAAGGAGGATGAAAGCAGAAATATTGATTGGGGTAGAGAACATGGAAACAATGATATTTTCCTAAAGGGGATCATACCAGCAGATGGAGAGACCTGGCGTAATGGGGTTGCAATCTGGGAGCCAACAGAGCTTGTACTAACTTTATTTCATGAAGCATTAAAAGATCATGGAGTTGAGGTTAAAGGGAATTCAGGGCTAGGGGAAACGCCTGAGGATGCTCGGGAATTAGCTGTTCGAAAATCAATGACGTTAGAAGAAATGTTTGATTCATTTATGAAACTTAGCAATAATTCAATTGCTGAAGTTTTAACAAAAACCATGGGACAGGAAGTAAAGGGAGAAGGTAGTTGGGACGCTGGACTAGAAGTGATCGAAGAGTATTTATTAGACGCGGGATTAAATACCGATGTCATTCAACTTCGAGATGGTTCAGGGATGTCTCATTTAAATAAAATCCCTGTGAAAGAGATGACACAGCTTTTACAACATGTGAAAAAGGAAGAATGGTTTGATATTTACTATCAATCGCTTCCTATTGCAGCGGCAGATGATCGTATGGTAGGTGGAACGCTAGAGAATAGGATGGAAGGAACAGCGGCAGCGGGAAAGGTACATGCTAAAACTGGTACTATAACCTCGAAAACTTCGTTATCTGGATATGTTATGACCAAAGACGATGAAGAATTAATTTTTTCGATCATTATAAATAACTTCATTGGTGATGTTCCAAAAGAAGTAGAGGATAAAATAGTTGTTCGATTAGCAGAGTTTTCAAGAAGCAGGGAAGAATAAAATAAACGTTAGAAAGTGCTCAAAGCACTTTCTAACGTTTATTTATAACTTAAGTAGCTGCAGTCTCTTTTACTTTTATCTTTTTAGGATAGATTTTATTCGTAATTTTAGGCGCATACACGAATAAAACAATACCTACCGTAGCTGATGCTAATATAAAAATACTACTAAACAATGCTATCGGTGCAGTGGCTAAGCTGGCAATGATAACAGAGAATTCTCCTCGTGATGTCATGGATAATCCGGCTCTTAAAGAAACCTTCTTGGATAATCCGAACCATTTCCCGCCAACAATCCCGATGATAATTTTTGCAATAATAGACCAAACAAATACAATGATTAACAGCGGAAGCATTGGGATTTCTCCAAATACGATGGAGGTCCCAAAGTACAAGAAAAATAGTGGAAGTAATAAATCTCTTATCGGCAACAATAATTGATCTATCGGTTCTGTCCGTTTTGTTTCTGCTAAGATAATACCCGCTAAAAATGCTCCAAGTACTTCGGATAAATCAAGGTATAATGCAAGGCCTCCATAGGAAAGAGCAATCCCGACTATAAATAAAATAAACACATCTTCGGTAACATATTTATCGCAAAATCTATTAAGTTTTGAGAATACTTTCGTACCTAATAGAACCGCAAACACTGTTAAGAGAACAATTTTTAAAACGATGATACTAAAATCTAATCCGGTTACTCCGTCACCTGCGGTTAAACCTACAAGAATAGCAACAACAATAGGCGCGACTAAATCTTCAAAAATAAGTATTCCTAACATGTATTCAGATTCAGGGTTTGCCATTCGTTTGGAACTCTCGAGCATTTTAGCTGTAATAGAGGAGCTTGTTGCATATGCTATACCGCCAATTAAGAATGCAGTTATCCAGTCCAGCCCGAACAACAAACAAATTGCGGTGGTGACACCTAGACTTAAAAGTACATCGAGAAACCCTGCTGGGGCAATTTTTTTGGCTACTTGTATTAATCGTTTGACTGGAAACTCCATGCCTAACATGAAAAACAAGAGTATAATGCCTATTTCACCGGCTATGTACAGGAGGTGATTGTCCGTGAACAGACCTCCTATAACAATCCCTAATAAAATATATAATATAACCCCGGGGATTTTTATTTTAATGCCAATAAAACCTACACAAAACAAGAGTAATAGGACAATACCTGCAGTTAGGACTATCGGCAACTCTATCCCATTCATCAGTTACCTTTTCTTGTTACGTATAGCTCAAATTCTTTGATTTGATCACTTTTCCCCGCTGCCATCAAAGTATCCCCGGCTCTTAATACTTCGGAAGGATCAGGGCTAACAATCATATCATCAGCGCGCATAATAGCCATTACAGAAGCTCCGGTTTCTTCTCTTATTCTCGAGTCAATTAATGTTTTACCAATCAGGAATGAATGATCTTTCAGTTCTGACCATTCCATAACAAGGTGTTTATTGAATGTTTTCATTGTATCTGCATCAACGTGTTGGTTCATGGCTCCTAATAGTTGGGCGCCAATTTCCTTTGTTTCATAGGCGTTTAGTTTCACGGTAAAACAAGGCTCATCATCATCTTCATCATCAAATAGATGTAATTCTCTTTTACCTGAGTGATGAGAGATTAGCACTAACATTTGCTCTTCGGATGTAAGGAAAGACATTTTTTTGCCTACACCTGGTAAGTCGGACATTTTCATTTTCATTAAAGAAGCCTCCAAAAATTATCTTAGAATCTAGATTGTTCCAAAAGAGAACCAATCGGACCTTGTTATATTATATTCCTTTTAGGGTTAGAAAGTCATTGATATTACAAAATTTATTCTGATTTGTCGTGGGAAGAAGTAATTCGGTGGGAGATAGAGACAACAGCCATATATATAAGGCAGAAGGTTGTATGTAGAAGTTGGTATATGTAGAAGAATATTGGCGGGACCGTGTGGGAATCGAACCCACCGGAGACGGCACGCGCCTCCCATAAAGTTTTGAAGACTTCTCTACGGAGAATCTCCGATAAATCACCGCAAAATCAACGTTCCTTAAGTATTTTTCGAGGAATCCCCCAAAGGTTTCGTTTTGAGTCCGATAGTATTACGTCTTCTATTATATCGTATTATAGCACGTTAGCTTTCTTTTTGAAGCTCCGATTCTATCCTTCGTAAAATTCCTTTCATATCCCGATGAATTCTAGTTCCTGTAAAGCGTAGCACTCGCCAACCGTGTTCTTGTAGATACTTATCCTTACGACGGTCTCTCGCTTTATCTTTTGGCGAAGTGTGGTTCGCCTTGCCGTCCGTTTCAATCGCCAACTTCTGAAAAGGAAAAGCGATATCTATACGTAATTTACGTTTACCGACTGTTACTTCAGTTAATGGAGAATAGCCGTTATTTCTTAACGCTTTAAGTAAGCGCCTTTGAATGGGACTCTCGGTTTTACTCCATTCACTATCGAAAGTTGGAAGGGAAGTGCGATCGAATGTCTTCATTTCTTTATACGTTACATATACCGCCAGTACTAACAAAGCGGTAAACACCAAGACGAATGTTTCCATATGCTCACCTCAGAATTATCATCGTCGTATTAAAGAAAAGTTAAACAATTCAGTTATTTTTCGTAAAAGTATGTATAAATGTATATCTTTTCAGATTATTCTAGGCTATAATTTTTTTTAGAATTACCTCGTACTATCACACTAACCTCGCAAGGAGCCACGCTCATGCACGAATTAGATGTTGATTATATGACGTCGGCATATCGAATGTTATACGAAATTGAAACGCAGTTAAAGTATCACGTTCATTCAACGCTTTTTAGGAAACACGGTTGGAGGTGGGAAGAATATCTCAAATTTAAAAAGCCACTAGACGATATGTTGTTCCGCGAAGTCCTCAATCTTTACGAAAAACACCCTCTATTTAGAAACTACTTTGAATACGATGAACTTACTTTTCTTCTCAGTTCGAAGCCAATTCGTAATGACATCGCCCATATGAAGGTCATCTCCTCTGACGAATACAATTTACTGTTAAAATTTTGTCACGTAGTCAAAGTTAAACTCAATGCTCAAAAGCAGAATTTAAGGTTCTTTCCTAAGCGCAACATCCTTTGTCACCATCACTAAAGGCCTTAGAGATACATCGAAAGAAAGTTTTTAGAGTTTAAATAATATTATTTAATAGGGAATGACAACTGTGTATTGAGAAACGTATTGCGAGTCTATTGACGATTGAAACAGACGGTAAAGCAAATCATACTGCGCCAAAAGATAAAACGAACGACAGACAAAAAGACGCATATTTGAAGGGTCATGGCTGGAAGGTGCTACGGTTTACAGAGAGTCATATTATGTGACGTAAAGAGTGTGGTTCGGCGAATTGGGAAGGAATTGATTACGAGAAAAAAATAAAAAAAAAGCCACCTTAACATTAAGCTAAGAAAGGCTTTTTGAATCTTGTTATTTAATTTAGTTAGTTGGTCTTCTAGTTTGTGGAAGTTTTTCTTCTAAATTATCTACTCTATTTTGTAATTCTTCAATAGAACCAATTGTTTTTTCTAATTCTATTATTTTTGTTTCGTATTCGGCTAACTTAATTTCCATAGTTTTTACTATTTCAGTTAGTTCTTCTTCTGTATAGACAATATACTTTGATGGATCATAGTTATCAATTAAACTTTGGGGGATTTCATCGCCTACTCTTAATTCATTTGTTACTGGTACAATTATATGTCTAGGATTTATACCAATATGTGTGCCTTCATCATGGGAAATCGAGTTACCTTTAATTTGAAGGTTTTCTAGCCCTAAAATTTCGTGTACTACCACATTAATCTCGTCATAAATAAGAATGTTTACAGCTTCATGAGATACATACTTTGTGTAACTTTCTCCGTCTTCTCCTACTTTTTCAATAGGTATGGTTTTTGGAGATTCATTAGCACTTGCTATACTAGCCAAAACAATAAAACTAGAGAAAAACAATAAAATATAAAGAAATTTCTTATTCTTCATTTATTCAACACCCTTTCCTTGTAACTTTCTCCTGTAAAATAATTCTAGCAAACCGTATATAGTAAAACCATAAAATTCGTTATTCAAAATTCGACACTATGCGTAGGTAAAGTAGATGATAGGAAAAAAGAGAACGTTAGTTATTTAGAAATTAAAATAAGTTAGTAAAGTAAGACGAGCAAATTCGAACTTCCTAGAATAGTAATTTATAAAGCATTATACCGTCATATATTACTTCTTACTGAATATTCCTCTGGCGCTACATAACCGTAATCTCCTGATTTATCACGCCAGGGAGTCCGACAACCGAAAGAGATACGAGGATTAACGCAGATAAAACAAGAATCATCGAAATCAATACGTTCTCATCGAGCTTGTTCATACATTGGACAGGCTCTTTTTTCGTTCTCCATACGTTTGTTAGTCGTGTTACAGCGATAGTATATTTTATAGATCTCGGGTTAATAGTGGAAAGGGCGAACGTATCGTTATTATAACGAGCCGAAATCATAAGAAAAGGGAGTCGATCACATGAACGAATATCAAGCTTACTTAGAGACGTTCGCTAAGCGACTTGATTTGTCCGAAATATTGAAAGGTGACGATACATTTAATTTATCATCGCAAGACAATGACTTTAATCCGCCTAAAACTATTGAAAACGAAAGGCAATCCGCACTATGTAATTTTACGCTGGATAAGTCGCACAAATTAGGCATTGTATTCGAGAATGAAAATGCGTTTGTACGCCGATTTGTAAACAAAGAAGGAGTCATTTCCGAACTGAGATCGCTTATAGAACATATTGAAACGTTAGATACTGTAATGGCTGGGTTTGTAGATCATGCGAAGTCAGAACTGTCCATAGAAGGCGAATAATCGAATGGGATAGCCGACATTATCTACTATCCTCAGCTTTATACAACTGCACCAGTTGGACAGCCTTTAGAAACACGGTTTTACCACTTGTAAGATGTCTCATAAGCGATTGAGTTAGAGAGGATGTATATAAAGAGAACGGATTGCGATAATGTTCGACGTGTGATGTACTCATATAGAAGAGAATGTGTATCGCTAGGAAGTACGATATCTCACTAATAGTTTACTCAATCAATGGGTAGGCTTTTTTTGGCGTTATCTAAACGCTTTGTAATCGTGTTATCAGCGTGCAAATATCATGTTTCGGACTGGCGTGTTACGTAACATACGTAAAGCTGCGAAAAAAACTTTAAACTATTTTCGTAAAAAGTGTGACAAAACGAGGTCGGCCGGGTAGTTACATGTGAAGGGAGAAACGATCGAACGAAAACACGATTAAAACATCTGGGGTACGTGTGACGGAAATTTTCCTACAGCGAAGTAGCGAAGTATGGATAAAAAAATAAACGTATGTATGGGAAGTCTACGAGGAAATAACGCCGGTCGTAGATAAGAAAGGAGGGGGACGAAATGAATGGAATAACGCGTGACCACAAGGATTTTCCGCATATGTAAGAAAGAGATCGAAACCGGATTTCGTTAGAGTACGAGCGTATACGAATAAACTTGCTTTTCTATACAGGCGTATAAGTACGAGTAGCAGATATTAGGCTTATTAAATCGTTTAAAATGTAGCTAATATATCGTGCGAAATAACTACTACAAACGATTCTAGCAAGTAAAGGTGCTAAATACGAAAATAAACCCTTTGATACCAACGGTTTCAAGCGTTCTCCCTTAAAGAACGGGTAATAAACGTGCTAGAAAAATCGCCATTAAATACGTATTAAAAGAACTTATTATTATTAGCCGCTGGATGCGATCTTTGCAGACCAGCAAAGGGTTTGAACTTAATCACTTATATATTGATACATCGTATGTGATCGCTAGAAAGTTCAAGTGATTCACTCGCTATAGCTCGTGCAAATAACTCGCTACGCTCGTTTTTGCATTTCGTTATTAATTAATTCAATATTACTTCGATAGTTAATCCAATATTAGATCAATATTAGTAGTAGTAAAAAAAACGTGTAAATACGAATCACGATTGGAAGGGCGATTAGTATGACGAAAGTTAAAGTAATAGATTCTCTTATGGGAACGGGAAAAACGCAGTATGCAATTCAACATATGAACGAAGCTAATCCGCTAGAGAAATTCATTTATATAACGCCATATCTTGCGGAAGTTGAACGAATTCTAGAGAATACAGATCGAACGTTCTATGCGCCGAACAATAGTAATAAGGACGGTAGCAAAATGCGAAGTTTGAAAGAAATGATTGTAGATGGTAAAGACATCGTATCAACGCACTCACTTTTTCAGACCGCAGACGATGAATTAATAGAATTGTTAACAGACAGCGGATATACGTTAATTCTCGATGAAGTCATGGACGTGATCGAAAAGGCGCCTGTTACAAACCGTGACATAACCGACTTGATAAGACTAGGACATATCGAAGTAGAAAACAATCGTGTTATATGGACATGTGAGGATTACGATGCACAAGCTGCGTATTCTAGCGTAATGATGTTAGCGAGAGCAGGTAACCTCTTCTATCATCGCGGAAGATTCCTAATATGGGCATTTCCTCCGCAAGTATTTCGATTATTTGACGACGTATACATCCTAACCTACTTATTCGATGCACAAATACAGCGATACTATTTCGACTTATATGGTTTTCAATACGAGTATCATGCTGTTGAATATCACGATGGAAAGTATGAATTGATCGAATATGATAAGACAAAGGAAAGTCGAAAAGAATTATACGAATTAATGAATGTATACGAAGGGAAATTGAATGACATAGGCGGAGCAACTAACGCATTTAGTGCAACCTTTTTAAAAAGAATGTCCGCTGAGAAAGAGGAAGAAGTTCGAAACAATATTTATAACTACTTCCGCAATAAGTTGAATGCAAAAGTAGCGGAAATTTTGTGGACGACAGTAAAAGGTGAACACGAATTAGTCAGAAAAGGATTAGCTGGGAAAGGGTATGGGAAATCATTCTTGCAATGTAATGCCAGAGCAACAAACGAATACCAAGACAGATGGGCACTTGCTTACGTATTCAATCGTTATATGAATCCAATAGAACGCTCGTTTTTCGAAGATAACGGTGTATCTGTGAATCAAGACTTACTAGCGGTAGCTGATTTACTACAGTGGGTATATCGATCACGCATCCGTAACGGAGAATCCATAAAATTATATCTGCCTTCGTCACGTATGCGAGGACTACTAAAAGATTGGTCGGAAAATAAAATCTAAATTTGGATAACTGAATACTGCGACATACAACGCCGCTTCGAAATTGGGCTAATTAGTTGTGGAATTTTTTATCAAAACTAGGAGATTTGAATTGTACGAAAAATAAAAATTCTGAACAATTATCTAAATTCAATGAGCTGTTATTTAAAAGCAAATCTAGTTTGAACTAGGCATCAATAAACTTCACCATGAAAAAAACAGATTAAAAAGGGGATTAGACTTATGACAGAGCAGTTTAATAATTTTGAAATAGTGGCAAAAGACGCACATTTAAAAGAGGGGAAGCATCGAGAACCAGCCTTGCTACTTTCGAGCAATATTGTAAAGACAAATATGTATCAGATGAAGTGGGGCGAGATATCCGAATATTTCCTCGATCATCATTTCGAGAATGAGTCTGATTTTGCAGAAAGAAAAGCGAAGTACGAGAGTCGAAAAATGGGGGAGGTTACCATATGAATAACGATACTATTTCTTGTGAGTATTCGGGACAAGTTATGACGATTTCAGAATATCTGCAGCGCCGAGGGGTGAAAGGATTTGAACGAAAGCTAAGGCTACTTACTGCAAATAAGTAACATCTTCGTCCTTCCCAATTCTCATTTACTATTATAACGCAAAATTGTTCAAATATTCTTTTTTACGCTTTTTGCTATTTCAACCCAAAGTCTTATGTCGTCTATGGTGAAGCCTTCTTTTTCCAACACTTTGTAATATTTAATCCAAGCTATTTCCTTTTCATTTAAATGAAACTCAGTTAATTTATCTGTGAAAAAATATGGTAATGTCACCTCTAATATATCTGCGATTACTTCTAAAAAATCGATACTTATTTTGCGTCTACCACTTTCCATGTGACTTATATAAGCATCTGATACACCTAACCTCTTACCTAATTCTTCCTGTGTCATCTTATTTTCTAGACGAAGTGTCTTTATTTTAAAACCTATTTCCTTTTGCATGGTCAACACCTCCTGACAGATTTTAGCTTTTGTAATTCATAGTTTCGATCATGTTACATGAAATTATGACCAGGTACTAGTATAGAAGAAACTAGAAAATTCAAGCTTTCATCATGTAACATCTTTAGAAACCAATATATCTGGGACTCGTTGATTTTCTATCAGTATGTGCGTATTTCAATTAGAGTTGTAACCGTTATTTAATTTTATTCTCTTAATGAGCGGATAAGATTCACGATAAGTTTTATCTCTTTTTGGGAAAGCCTCTTACCATCTACAGTTAAATTATATTCATTTATATGGTCATAGTTTGTTAATTCTATATTTTCCAATATTTCTTTTTCGTTTTGTATTGTTAAGTTGATTCCAACTTGTAATACCTTCTCAATCTTTTGCAGATATTTGATGTTTGGATTGATTACCCCTTTTTCTATCCTACTTATATAGGCGTGATCTATATCCATTCTCCTAGCGAGTTCTCGTTGTGAAATTCCTTTATTTTCTCTTATTTCTGCTAACATTTTTCCTATATTATCCACAAAAACGCCTCCATTATTTACCACTTTATTATAACGCATATGTCCTGCGCTGAGCGAACTATTCACGACAGACAGCCTTATAAAAACCGAGGGTTAGGAACATACGCCCTCACTACGACTAAATCCGAACATTAACGCTTACCTCCGGGAAGCATTGTTGCAGCGCTATCTACCGTTATAGTACATATAGTTATCGATCAACTTAAACGTTGCGGTACAGCCATATATAAACGTTAAAGTCGTGCCATAGTATCCTAAACTATTATACTTCGTTATCCTCTTTACGTTATCGTTCCATATTTACGAAAATTAGTCCGTATAGTTCCTATTAAAACAACGCTCATAAGTGATAAATACCGAGATATACGGATGATAAAGCCGAGATCGTCATTATATGGATATGAGCGCATGACAGTACGTCTATCGAAAGTTAATTGCATTAGAATCGCTCTCTCAGAGACGTTTAAACGCTAGTAATCGCTTTTTTATACAGAGTTGCATTATTTGCATTAATGTCGATACTACAGCCTTGTATAAGCGGTAGAGTACGTGTCATAACCGCCAGGAGTATTTATGTCGCGGTACATCGTTCGTTCTTATATGAACCTGGCGGATACTTCGTAAGAAATGATCGTTTTGACTTCGAATAGTGATTGCGTTAATGTATGCTATTACTTAAAAGCGTACTAGTTAAATACTTTTATAACAGTGTTTTGTAATTGACTCCTTTTTTTAACGTATGGTATTATCGATATAATGAGTAAAGCATACGTGTTAAATGCGATAATATCAGTCGAAGGGAATGGTACTAGATGGCGAATAAAACCAAAGATAGAAAAGGATCGATTATAGATGTACAGCCTTTAAGAAGTTCGGAAGAGATTTCGGAATTTAGAGATGCATTAAAGGTGGCTGGTAAGACGGCAAGGGGCGACTTCTCTAATCGTAATCTATTACTATTTAATATCGGAGTAAACACAGGACTCAGAATAGGCGACATCGTTCAACTTCGAATAGAGGACGTCAAAGGGAAATCGAAAATGAAAATCAGCGAAGGAAAGACTAAGAAGGTTAGAACGGTGGAACTAGGCGCAATCATGGGTGATATAGCGGATTACCTAGAAGATGAGCCAAACGAAGGTTATTTGTTTCCTTCTCGAAGTGGAGAAAAGCCGATTACAACTACTCAAGCATATAGGATTTTGACGAAAGCATCCGATTTAATAGGACGTAATGATATTGGTACTCATACATTGCGTAAGACATTCGGATATCACTACTACCGACTAAACAAAGACGTAGCGACGCTCATGGAAATATTCAATCACTCCGATCAAGCAACCACTAAACGATACATTGGAATACGTGAGGATGAAATCGCAGCGAGTTTGAAAGACTTTCGGATTTAATGACGAAGGTAAGAACGAATGCAAATCGATGGATTTAAACGTCAGTAAAAGACGAACGTTTTTTTCTATATATTGTTTTCGTTCACTTTTTTACGTTTGACTATATCTGCGGAGGGGGCGGTTATTGTCGAATAAATCCGACGACTGATGCATAGAGATTTGAACAACCTCCTACTTTACACTGAATGCTTTTTATGTTGATAGAAGATTGAAGTTATATATCAGATACTAAATATACTTAATAGATTAAAAGAGAAAATGTTTACAAATGTAGAATATTTAGGTAGGATATTTAGAGTGAATAAAATTGGAGGAGATAGGATGGAGAAAAAAACAAAACTATTAATTGTATTGTTTACTTTTGTATTCGCATTTGTGTTAGTTAATCCGAATGTATTTGCACAAGGTAAAAATGGGTTAGCTCATCTAGTTCAGGAACATACAGAAAAAATAGCTCAACTCGAAGATGCAATTCAGAATATTAGTGGATCTAATTCGGAAAATGAAGTACTCGAGGGAGAAGTTAAAGAAGCTTTACTTAAGGAAGTTACAACCAGAATAGATCGAAGTAGTAATACTATTGATTATGAGACTGGAGAAGAATTAAATATTACTGATTTTAAACTTGATGAAGTTAATGGGGAAGTTGTACTCCAATTCTTTCTAGAGGGTGATTATGATTGGACATTTGACTCTAATGGTAATTACACGTTAGCTAGATCATTTGCTCAAAACTTCATTTTTAATTTTGATCCTATTCCAAAAATGTATGGAGTAGATATGAATTATGAATTTTATCAAAATGGAGAACAAGTGACTATTTTCATAGATTAAAAACATGCTGATTCGAAGTCTGAACTGCTCCCTGTCAAGTAGATAGTGGAAATAATAAAACTATGCTAAACGGCTTTAGCCTTGTATTCCACAGGACTAAGGTCGTTTAGTCTTTTTGTACTGTCTCGTGATTGTAAAGCTTATGTATTATCTGGAGGTATGATTGTAGAAGAGAGAGAGCAAGAGGGAAGGCGATAGCGACGCAACGAGATGATTATCGAGAAGGTGCCGTAATAGGTACTATAACCACCGATATTTTAAAGTTGATTATCCGATAGCCCGTTCGATCAACAAAAGACGAGCGAATATCTATTTCGAGTAGATTTCGTTCGTTTTTTCACGTTCGACTATATGTGCGGAGGGGGGGCGGTTATTTTGAATGAATCCAACGACTGATGCACCGAGATTTGTGGCAATTTTTTAAAAAGCGAATACCATTAAAGTCTTTTTAGTTGGCATTTTATGTTAAAGTAATAAACAGAATATATTAAAAATTAAGTTGTTTTTTTAGGTTACTTTGCTAAACAGGTAGTTGAGTAATTAGGGAGGAATCAAATGGAGAATAATAAATTAATATCAAAAACTAAAATGTCAGAATTAGTTGGTTGGTCTGAATCCAATGGTAGACGGTGGGTTAAACACTTTAAAGATTACATACCTTCTGAAGTAAATAGAAATAAAGTTATGTACACGATGGAGTCGTTAAGAATAATGAAGTTTTTAAAGAAAATTAATGAAGCGGGTTTAACTACTTCAGAAATTAAACTGTTACTAAATAAAGAAGGAATGCCTAAAAACGAACAAGAAGAACAGCGTATAATTGAAAAACACAAGATAGATCGGGCTTATAAAGATTATGATGAAAATGTAAAAGGAACTATTCCTTCTGTTGGAGAAATGATGATTCCCTATTTAGAGTTGATAAAAGATGGAGAACCATACTCGGCAAGTGAAATCACTGAAAAGTTAGTGGACTTTTTTAAACTAACTGAAATACAACGACTAATGAAATACGAAAATAATTCAGATATTATATTTCTTTCTAAAGTACGTAGTGTTAGATACAGCTTAAAAAAAGAAAATTATATTGAAGAAGTCAATAAACTGACTTACCAGATAACAAGTGATGGTCTCGAATTACTTA
This sequence comes from Salipaludibacillus neizhouensis, assembly GCF_002886185.1. Taxonomy (GTDB): domain Bacteria; phylum Bacillota; class Bacilli; order Bacillales; family Salisediminibacteriaceae; genus Salipaludibacillus; species Salipaludibacillus neizhouensis. The sequence goes on along the minus strand of NZ_KZ614146.1, from coordinate 1,989,965 downwards.
ATGAGAGTAAAGGTGAGATTGATGAAGAAGTTGGGGAGTTAGAAAAAGTAGTCGATCCTCTAACAATTGTTAAAGAAAATTTAGATGAATTAAAAAATGAACTAGCTGACAATTTATTGAAGCAATTAAGAAGTGTTCATTGGATGAAATTTGAGGATATAGTGGTAGAACTATTAACTGTCATGGGGTATGGAGATGGAGAAGTTACACAAAGAACAAATGATGAGGGTTTGGACGGAGTAATTAAAGAGGATAAATTAGGTCTAGATAATATTTATGTGCAAGCTAAAAGTTATGCTGCTAATAATTCCGTTGGACGTGACGTTGTTCAAAGTTTTTCTGGTGCTCTAGACGGAAAAGGTGCGAGAAAGGGCGTTTTTATTACAACCTCTTACTTTACACAGAATGCTAGGAAATACGCTGAACGACTAGATGCGAAGAAAATTATTCTTATAGATGGTATAGAGCTATCAAAGTTAATGATTAATCATAGTGTTGGGGTAGATATTAATCATACATTTGTGGTAAAAGCTATAGATTATGATTATTTTAAAGATGAATAGCTACTCGACCGCTTAGGACTATCAATACAGAAAAAAGACGCCTTTCGACGTCCATCTTCTTCGCTTAATATAAACGCGACACGACCCACAAAAGCGCAATAACTGCTCTAAACGCTTTAAATGAGACAGAACACTGAAATGTAATCTGTATACTCATTACCGGTTACACCCTTTAGATGAGAGTGAGTTTAATCTAGCGTACGTTACTAGATACTTCCTCCGATATAATGTCGTCATCCTATTATTCAGGATAAATTGAATATTTAAGACGTACCATCCACGGCTCATCCTATTAATAGTGTAATTATTATATAATATAATTCTGAATATTTCTTCAATTAATGTTATCGTTTAAAAAACGTCTGTAATGGCGAGTATTTGTCATGTTGCAACTTCACACGGTCATCGAGCATATTCACGTAAATTCGAGTCATGGAAATATCGCGATGACCGAGTAGTTTTTGCAGACTAAACGGATCGCCACCGTTCATAATATACATTAATGCGCCTGTATGTCGGAAGGTGTGCGGACTTATTCGTTTACCTTTAACGCCACTAAGCTTTCCGTATTCCGATAAATTTTTGCGGAAGGTTCCCTCATTAAGCGGTCGTCCATCATAGGTGACGAACAAATAATCCTCGTTAAAGTCAGAAACCTCGAGTAAGTATTCTTCTAATAGCTTGCGAGAATGATTTGAAATAGGCAAGACGCGGTCTTTTTTACCTTTCGTGTCTTCCGCTTCAAGTAATATTTCTTTCTCGTCTAAGCGTACATTCTCCTTTGTAATCGAACACAGCTCCGTTACACGCGGTAAGCTATCAAGAATAAGCGTGAGCATCACATAATCGCGAAACCCTACGAAAGTATCCTTATCAATTACCGAGAATACTTTCCTTACTTCATCGGCAGTTAATGCTTCGACTTGTTTTTCTGGAACTTTTAACGGTTTGAATTTCGTATGAATGGGTTCATCGATATATTCTTCCTCATAGCACCATCGTAAAAATGCTCGTAATGTTCTAATACGTACATTCGCGGAGATTGCTTTTAACCCACGTTCGCTCGTAAGGTAATGGACGTATTCTACGAAGATACTCGAAACAATTTCGTGATACGCCAGGTCTTTCATTCCGTATTTATCCTCTATGAATGAGATGAAATATCCGTAATGAATGTCGTAGCCTTGAAGAGTAATTCGAGTTAATCCCTGAGTTCTTTTTTCGAGCATGAAGCGGTCATACAATTTTGACAACGGTTCCTCGGTTAAAGCGTTTCGATTGAAATGTCGTTTGGCGTAAGTGCGTTTTCCTGTTTTAGGTTTACGGTTATTCGTGATTTTTCCGGTTTTAGACATAATAAAAAGCCTCCTATTTTCGAATATAGAAGACGTAATAAACTAAATTTTAAAGATTTCACCCTCGAAGTCTCGGTAAATTCTCCCCGAGAGTCTCGTTCAAATCACCGTAAAATCTTACGGGGGTATCATCGTTTAAATCATCGGACAAATCATCGCAAACCCTTGCGAGAGTATGTAATTTGGCGGGACCGTGTGGGAATCGAACCCACCGGAGACGGCACGCGCCTCCCATAAAGTTTTGAAGACTTCGGCAAACACCAGTTACACAACCGGCCCCATTTAGTTCATTAATTATCGCATAAAAGACAGTGTTTTACAAAGAATGAGCTTGCCTCCAAAAGTAATAATAGGCTATTGTGAGATAATAATCAACCACTTTGAATGCAGTTACAGTATTTTCATTTTTTCTCGGTGAAATTTAAAATTCCTATGCGGATTAAGGATTGATCGCTTCGTGAAATCTGGTCGCTATGGTACGATAATGAAGGAGAGATCCTTTAAAAGCAATGGAGGGAAAACCATGCCTAAACGTTTTCAAACGATTGGAATGGCTGGACATATCGATCATGGAAAAACGACATTAACAAAAGCACTCACCAATATAGAAACTGACCGCTTGAAAGAAGAAAAAGAAAGGGCTATTTCGATTGAATTAGGGTATGCCCGACTGGAGCTGGACGCTAAATCACAAGTATCGATTATCGATGTTCCGGGACACGAGAAATTTATCCGGCAAATGATTGCAGGTGTGGCAGGGATTGATTTAGTTCTTCTTGTCGTAGCTGCCGATGAAGGCGTAATGCCTCAAACGGTGGAACATTTAGATATTCTTCAGTTACTGGGCATCCATCAGGGCTTAATTGTGGTCACAAAAATGGATCAAGTCGAAGAGGACATGAAGGAGTTCATCGAAGCGGATATAAATGATCAAATTGAAGGTACATTTCTAGAAGGAACGGAATTTCTTTTTGTGGATAGTGTTTCTGAAAAAGGTATCCCTGAACTAAAACAAAAAATTACAGAGCGTTTGGCCGATATTCCTGTTAAGGATGTTAAAGGAGCTTTTCGACTTCCTATTGATCAAGTCTTTACCGTTCATGGACAAGGAACAGTTGTTCGAGGGACAGTTTATGAAGGAAGGGTTAAGGAAGCGGATATTCTAGAACTTCTTCCCCAAAAACAAAAGGTTAGGGCCAGGCAATTACAAGTTCATCATGAGCCGCAAAAAGAGGGAAGTGCCGGTCAGCGTGTGGCAATAAACCTTGGTGGCGTATCGAAACAGGACATTCAACGAGGGGATGTCCTAGTTTCGACGCAGCACTATACAACAACGGACACGATCGATGTTTCATTAGATACGGTTAAGCAACTTCAGTATCCATTGAAGCAGCGCGGGTATGTGAAAATGCATGTTGGAACAGCAGAAGTATATGGAAAGATAGTCTTTTTTGATCGTAATGAACTAACAGAAGGAAAAGATGTTCTATGCCAGTTAAGGTTAGATAACCCCGTTGTTACGAAACGGGGGGACCGCTTTATCCTTAGAAGACCAAGCCCTGCTGAGACGATTGGTGGAGGAAGTGTGATAGATGCTTCCGGTGAAAAATATAAGTTTGGTGAGGCTACGATCGAGAAGTTGTCCCGAAAAAAAGAAGGGACTCCTGAAGAACGGTTTATTGATGTATTGAAGCAAAACAAAGGAATGACTGAAAAGGAAGTTTTAAATGAATTAGCGATTGAACAAGATGAGTTCTATGCTTTGAATCAAAAGCTGACAGCTGATGAAACAATACTGTTCCTAGATAATTTCTTTCTATTATCTGCTACCTATGACGAGGCAATGGCGTTAATAAAAGAAGATCTTCAATCCTTTCATGATCATAATCCGCTTCGGGAAGGTAAAGATCTGGCACAAGTAAAACAAGATTTTTCATTTTATGGAAAAGAAGTTGCGGCGGCGATTATTCAGAGGGCGATTAAAGGGGATGATTTGGAAAAGAAAGGATCATTCGTTTTGATTCCAACGTTTCGCCCTCATTATCCTTCGCAGTGGAAAAAGAGAATGGAACAAGTCGAGACAACCATTTTTCAACAAGGTATAGAGGTCGAAACTTTCTCTCACATAGTTGAGCAAGCAGGTATACCAGAAATTCTTATCGAAGAATTAAAACATTATTTTATCAGATCGGGCGTTTGTATCCATTTAGATGAGAAACATCTCGTGTCTTCTCAAGTATTGGATAAAGTCATGACAACGTTAAAGAAAGATACTGAGAACAGATTCACGCTTCAGGACGCAAAGAGTTCACTTGGTTTAAGTCGTAAATACCTTGTTCCAATCATGGAAAAAATAGACGAGCTAGGCTATACGAAGAGAGATGGTCAGGAGCGTGTTTGGGTCAGGGAGCTTGAATAAAACATGAAAAGAGTGTCTAAAGCCATTTTGGCTTAGTAGACACTCTTTTTCTTGAAAGAAATTACAAAAGACGGCTATGCCGTTTTTCTTACGAGGTAAGAATTTATAAAATTAGCAGCTACCTTCACACCGCACGTATCAAGGGAAACCCACATCCTTTCGAGTAGCACCTACACACACTACGTAGGTGCTACTCGGGGGCGGCGGAAGCTGACGCTGTATTTAACAAAAACGGCTATGCCGTTTTTCTTATTTCACGTATATGTCTTTCTCTTTTCTTTCCGTGACTTCTCCAATGATATAAGCGCCATGAGAGGATTTCTCTTTCATTTCTTCCACATATTTACTTGCTTCATCTTTAGATAAGCTAACTAAGAGTCCGCCAGAAGTGATCGAGTCACACAAAATCAACTGGTCATAATCTTTGAGTGCTTTATCGTATTCGATGTTATCCTTTAACCAAGTATGGTTGTCGATTGTCCCACCAGGAACGACGCCTGCTTCTGCATGTGTTTTTGCACCATCAAGAACGGGGACGCTTTGATAATCAATGTTGAAACTAACCTTACTCCCACTGGCCATTTCGTATCCGTGACCAAGTAATCCAAAGCCCGTGACATCCGTCACAGCGTGAGGAGAATAATTTTTTAGGGTTTCAGCTGCCGTTTTGTTTAATGTTGCCATTGTTTTCGTCGCAGCTTCTGCTTCTTCATCGGAAGCTTTATCCCTTTTAATGGCTGTCGTTAGTACGCCGATTCCAATTGGTTTTGTTAAAACTAACTGATCACCGGGCTGAGCTCCTACATTTTTAAAAATGCGGTCTGGATGGACAACTCCTGTACAACTTAAGCCAAATTTAGGTTCATCATCATCAATTGTATGACCACCAGCAATAACAGCTCCAGCTTCTTTTACTTTATCCGCTCCACCTTTAAGGATAGCAGCTAATACTTCATGAGGGAGTTTTTTAATTGGAAAACCAACAATATTCAGAACTGTTTTAGGTTCTCCGCCCATTGCATAAACATCACTTAATGCGTTTGCGGCCCCAATTTGTCCAAACATGTATGGATCATCAACAATCGGTGTAAAATAATCGACCGTTTGAACGAGTGCAATTTCATCTGTTAATTTATAGACACCGCCATCATCAGATGTGTCGAGTCCAACTAGAAGATTGGCGTCTTCTTTTGAAGAGGGTAAGTGACGCAATACTTGCGCCAGGTCATCAGGACCAATTTTACATCCTCAACCAGCTTTTTTAGTCATTGATGTTAATCGTATACTTGTAATATCTTTTGTCATGTTAGGGTGACACCTCCTTGTCTATCCATTATAAACAGTATCGGTAATATCATTCAAATGATCAAACCTACCCGATGGCATGCTTGGGAAACTTTTGCTACAATAAACCTATAAATGAAGATAAAGGAGCGATGTAAAATGGGTTTAAAAGTTAAAATTGAATTTTGCATGCAGTGAAATTATGCCCCTAAGGCTGCGAGTTTCGCAGAAGATGCCTTTGGAAGCCTTCGTTCAGACATTGAATCAATGGAATTAATACCAAGCTCTGGTGGTGCTTTTGAAGTCACTGTCAATGGAAAGAAAATATATTCGAAATGGGACACAGGAGAATTTCCGCAACATAAAGAAATTATTCATGAGATGACAACTTTAAAAAATAATTCATAAAGGGAAGGTAATGGCTGTTTGGGAAATCGTATCAAACGAATTCTCGAACAGCTTTTCTAGGTGAAAAGATTAGTATTAGAAGGTCCGGGTATAGGAGCGTTAATAGCGTCTATTGTAAAATTAAAAATGAAAGGGTGTTTTTCTTGAATGCCTTATGTAATGGAATATATATTTTTTTAGGAATTGGACTTGCTTTTTATGCAGCTGGATTACTCAAAGATTGTTTGGAAAAGCAGGAAATACTGCGAGAAAGAGAAAAATTCGAGACTGGTGAATGATTTTTTGGGGGAAAATAAAAAAAGGTGGTCAATAAAGACCACCTTTTTCGTCGAGTGAATAGTAAGTCGTGTGGGGCCAAATCGATGTGTATCTTTCGTAAACACCTCATTTTTCGTTTGATGACATGCCTTGCTGATTGTTTTCTTAAACGTTGTTCAAGCGAACCACCCCTCAAGGAACATATACATTTGAACGAATCCCGTAACCGTCTTTCACTCTTGCGAAGAAAGTTAATAACCTTCTTCAACAATAGCTTAACCAGGAGTGCGAAAATATATTAATGGAAAATTTATGAAAGTGCGGTGAAAAGATGAATGTAAGTCTGCGTGACCTTCCTTCCGTGCATGAATTATTAGCTTCTGCCTCTTTAAAAGACATCATGAATCAAAAAAAAGTGCCGGGAATACTGGCGAAAGAATGGGTTCAGTCAGAATTGGAAAATCTAAGGCAGGAAATAGTAGCAGGGGAGTTTGAGGCAGAAAAACTGTCACGAGAGTTTTTCACAGAGATTTTGGTAAATAAATTTCATTATAAAGCAAAAAATTACCAACCCTATCGGTTACGTAAAGTTATTAATGCAACTGGAACCGTATTACATACGAATTTAGGTCGAGCCAGACTAAGTGAACGAGCCATTCAGCAGGTGGTGGAGACATCGACCAATTACTCTAATTTAGAATATGAATTAGAGTCGGGTAAAAGAGGATCTCGACATGACATTATTGAAGGATTGCTTGTGAAAGCATCAGGTGCAGAAGCTGCAATGGTTGTGAATAACAACGCAGCCGCAGTTTATTTAGTTTTACGATCGTTAGTAAAAGGTTTTGAAGCGGTCGTCTCTAGAGGAGAGCTCGTGGAAATTGGCGGTTCTTTTCGAATCTCTACGATCATGGAAGAAAGTGATGCAACACTTAGAGAAGTAGGAACAACGAATAAAACCCATCCTTATGATTATGAGGATGCGATAAATGAACAAACAAAAATGTTTATGAAAGTGCATACGAGTAATTTTAAAACAGTTGGATTTACGAAATCAGTCTCAACAAAAGAATTAAGACAAATCAGAGATAAACATGAGGACAATGATATTATTATTTACGAAGATTTGGGGAGCGGTTCTCTTTTTCCTTTTTCTGAACACGGTATTGGTGAAGAACCAATTGTACGAGACTCATTAAGGCAGGGAGCGGATATCATTTCTTTTAGCGGTGATAAATTGTTAGGTGGTCCTCAAGCGGGAATCATCGCCGGTAAAGCCGACTATATTGCGCGTCTAAAAAAACATCCTTTGGCTAGAGTTCTTCGTGTAGATAAAATGACGCTTGCAGCATTGGAAGCCACTCTGTTTGATTATGTGTATGGAGCGGAACAACAGCAACACATTCCTGCTTTAAGAGATATTTTGAGATCAAAAGTAGAAATAACGACGCAAGTTCATTCATTTATCGAACAGATGGAGGACAAGCTGGTGAACATTTCCTTGACCGGTGTGGAGGATCATTCACAAGTAGGAGGAGGAACGATGCCGGTAGAAGAGCTTGCTTCCTACGGTCTGCTCGTGAAAAAACGGAAGACCAGCGCAAATGAGTGTGAAATTCTTTTGAGAAAGGCGAGCACACCTATTATTTCACGGATGAAAGATGGGCAAGTGTTTCTCGATTTCAGAACGATCTCATCAGCTGACGAAGCGATAATAGAACAAGTTCTCATTACATTAGATAAAAAATTGTAACTTTTGTTTGTAGTGGTTTCCAGTGAAAAGGACACCCACTAGTTTGTGCGGATGCCCTGCTCATCGAAGTAAACCCGGCATTTTATAACCTAGTTACGGCCGCCATGAGTTTGAGAAACATGATTTTTTTGCTTTGTTTTATGGGACCCTTGAAGAGGTTCGGGCTGAGTAGTCGGTTGATTTTTATTTTTCGGATTTGCACGACGCTGAGATTTATACGTATTTTTTTCCATTTACTACCCTCCTTCATTAAAAAGATTATTCTTAGTTTTTCCAGAGAGCAACTAGGATACTCATGGACACATATACCATACTAAGATTATCTAGATGAAGGAGGATGATGAGGAAATGCCTTACAATAAGAATAAACAACAAGCATTTCAAGCAGCACAGCAAGCTTATGTCCAATTGGAAGAAGCATTTCAGCAATTAGATGAAGAATCACCTGACTACGGGCACCAGTCAAAGGAAGCACATGAAGAACTGAATGAAGCAGAACAAATAATTCAAAAAGCATATATCGTTGCGTCGGAACATCAGAAGCGACAATTGGATAGTTACTCCCAAGAATTGGCTCAACGAAAAAGTGATTTAATTTAAATGTAATAAGGCTTATCGACTAATCCTGGATACGGGTAATCGATAAGCCTTTTTAAATATCTCCCAGGCGGAACTGAGTATGTTTTACGAACAAAGAACAATCTTTTTATATAAAACTACCATTTAAAGAAATGAAACATAGCACATAAGTTTTTGATAAGATTCCTAATAATAAAGCTTTTTACGTGCGAAAAACCCAATAAAATGTTATTATTAAACTTGTGAAAATAATAGAATCTCTCAAAAAAAGGTTTTAGACAATTATGAAATTGTATTATATGATAGTATCTGAAGGAGGGAATACATATGTCAAATGAAAACAAAGCATTGTATAATTCAAAGAAAACATTTGAAGCTAGTGGAAAGACCTATCACTACTATGATTTGAAAGCGATTGAAGAAGCTGGTGTTGGAAGTGTATCCAGCCTCCCGTACTCCATCCGTGTACTTTTAGAGTCTGTTTTAAGACAACACGATGGTCGGGTGATTAAAGAAGAACACGTGGAGAATTTAGCGAATTGGGGAACAGATAAAGTGAAAGCGATTGACGTTCCATTTAAACCTTCTCGAGTAATTCTTCAGGACTTCACAGGTGTCCCGGCTGTAGTTGACTTAGCATCCTTGCGAAAAGCAATGGCAGACTTTGGTGGAGATCCGACACGAATTAATCCGGCTATTCCGGTAGATTTAGTTGTTGACCACTCTGTCCAAGTAGATAACTTTGGAAAAGCGGATTCTCTATTTAAAAATATGGAACTAGAGTTCAAACGTAATGAAGAAAGATATAAATTCTTAAACTGGGCGCAAAAATCATTGGATAACTACCGTGCGGTCCCACCAGCAACAGGGATTGTTCACCAAGTTAACCTTGAGTATTTAGCAAATGTTGTTCAAAATGCTAAAAATGCCGATGGTGAAACAGTTGCATATCCGGATTCATTAGTTGGTACGGATTCCCATACAACAATGATTAACGGTCTAGGTGTACTAGGTTGGGGTGTTGGTGGTATCGAAGCAGAAGCTGGTATGCTGCAGCAACCTTCTTATTTCCCAGTTCCGGAAGTTGTGGGTGTAAAGCTTGAAGGTTCTATGCCTGAAGGAGCTACAGCTACGGATTTGGCGCTTAAAGTGACACAAACTTTACGTGCACAAAACGTAGTAGGTAAATTTGTAGAATTCTTTGGTCCTGGCTTGTCAGAAATGACATTAGCAGACCGCGCAACGATCTCAAACATGGCTCCTGAATACGGTGCTACGGTTGGATTCTTCCCGGTAGATGAGGAAACATTAAACTACATGCGTCTTACTGGACGAAGCGAAGAACTTGTTAATTTAGTAGAAACATATACGAAAGCTAACAGCATGTTCTATACGCCTGGTCAAGGAGATCCTGAGTTCACCGAGGTTGTAAAAATAAATCTATCAGCAGTTGAGCCTAACTTAGCTGGTCCTAAGCGTCCCCAGGATTTGATTCCTCTTTCTGCAATGAAAGAAGAATTCAACAAAGCATTGACGTCTCCTGTAGGCCCCCATGGGTTTGGATTAACTCCAGATGAGATTTCAAAAACAGTTGATGTAGTCCATCCGAATGGGAACAAATCAACATTAAAAACTGGTTCATTAGCTATTGCAGCTATTACTAGCTGTACAAACACATCTAACCCGCATGTTATGTTAGGTTCTGGTTTGTTGGCTAAAAATGCAGTAGAAAAAGGATTAACTGTACCGGACTATGTTAAAACAAGTTTAGCTCCAGGTTCAAAGGTTGTTACTGGTTATTTAGATGATGCAGGTTTAACTCCTTTCCTTGATAAGCTTGGTTTCAACACGGTAGGGTATGGCTGTACTACCTGTATTGGAAATAGTGGTCCGCTTCCAGAAGAGATCGAAAAAGCAATTGCTGACAGTGATTTAACTGTTTCTTCTGTACTAAGTGGTAACCGTAACTTTGAAGGACGTATCCATCCACTTGTAAAAGCTAACTATCTAGCATCACCACCACTAGTTGTTGCTTATGCATTAGCTGGAACAGTTGATATTGATCTTCAAACAGAGTCACTTGGTAAAGACCAGGATGGAAATGATGTATTCTTTAAAGATATTTGGCCGTCCAATGCTGAAATTCAGAAAGCACTTGATCAATCAGTTGATCCAAAGCTCTTTAAGAAAGAATACGAGCGAGTGTTTGATGATAATGAAGAGTGGAATAATCTTGAAACAACAGATGGAGATTTGTATCAATTTGATCCAGATTCCACGTACATTCAAAATCCTCCATTCTTCGAGAATCTTTCTCCAGATCCTGAGGATGTAGCAGAGCTTAATGATTTGCAGGCTGTTGCAAAACTCGGTGATTCTGTGACGACAGACCATATTTCACCTGCTGGAGCAATCGGTAAAGATACTCCTGCTGGAAAATATCTCATTGAAAAAGGATTGTCACCAGCTGAATTTAACTCTTATGGTTCACGTCGTGGTAACCATGAAGTAATGATGCGTGGTACATTTGCAAATATCCGTATTAAAAACGAATTAGCTCCCGGAACAGAAGGTGGTTTCACTACTTACTGGCCAACTGGGGAAGTTATGGCGATTTATGATGCGTGTATGAAGTATAAAGAAACGGATACAGGATTAATCGTTCTTGCTGGAAAAGACTACGGCATGGGAAGCTCTCGTGACTGGGCAGCAAAAGGAACGACATTACTTGGAATTAAGACGGTAATTGCTGAAAGCTTTGAACGTATTCACCGTAGTAATCTTGTACTAATGGGTGTTCTTCCACTTCAATTCAAAGCTGGAGACAGTGCAGAATCTCTTGGATTAACTGGTAAGGAACATTTTGATGTGAAGATTACAAATGAAATTCAACCGCGTGAGCATGTTACTGTAGTTGCAAAAGATCCCGAAACAGGGAAAGAAACAACTTTTGATGTACTAGCTCGCTTTGACAGTGAAGTTGAAATTGACTACTATCGTCATGGTGGTATTTTACCGATGGTACTTCGAAACACTATGCAAACAACTTAAGAGCTAATCCATTATTAGGCACTGAAAAAGTAGATTTTACTTTTTCAGTGCTTTTTTAATGTAATGAGCGAAGCTACAGCAGTTTTATTCTATTAGGAGCGTTTTTTTTGCTATAGGCTCGCGGACATTCACGGAAAGCGAGTGGTCATTCTACCAAATACTTTTCTAGATAAACAAACCATCTAAATAAGTTTTTTCAATGGAATGATGATTGTAGCCTTTGTTCATTTAATTTCATTCTCATTTCATTTTGTCCTTTATTTCTTTTACATATATCCCTAAATTACTGATCATACTAGATGGAGAACATAATTAAAGTAGGTGGGTTGTTATGCCTGATTTTTGGCTAGGTGATGAAGGATTACCTATATCAGGGTTTATCATTAGAGCAGGGATAATATACATCTATATGTTTCTGCTAGTTAAAGTATTAGGGCAACGTTCCATGACAACGATGAATCCGATTGATTTTTTATTTGGGGTAATTATAGGGGATGTGCTTGGAGAACCGTTAGCGGATGGTGAAGCTCCTTTACCAGGTCCAATGAGTGCAGCCGCATTTATTGTGGGGATCCATTTATTTTTGTCCTATATTGCTTTGAAACTACCTAGATTCCGCAGAATCATTGAAGATGAACCTATTGTCCTCATGGAAAAAAGTAAAATTCTTCATAAAAATATGTCCAAAGCTAAAGTGACTGTGGATCAATTAATGATGGATTTAAGACTGAGCAGTGCCATTGATTTAACGGAAATAGACTATGCTGTGTTAGAATCGAATGGTCAAATTAGTGTGATTAAGAAAACGAAACATGAGGCCTTAACACCTTGGGATAGCGGGAATGAACCTGTTGATAAAGGGTATCCATCTGTGATTGTATTAGATGGAAGATATGTGGATGGAAATATTAAGAAAAAAGTTTCACGTTCATGGGTGGATGAACAACTAAGTCTCCGAGGTTATGGATCTGTGAAGGATGTCTTTCTTATGACGGTAGATGAGCAAAAAAATATTTATTTAAGTGAAAAATAAAGGTACCGGTACATTTATGCGTATATCTCTGGTAGAGTTTGGCAGATAATGATAAAGGCAGGCTTTTCCTGAAGGAGGCACTTAAATGAGCAGAAGAAAAAAACTAAAGTTCAAGGATTTGTTTAACGAAAATTTAGACACGTTGCTTAGAGATAAACAGGAAATAGAAAAAATTGAAAGACGAATTGAACAGCGTCATATTGATAAACTAGGGATATAACGTTAAGTTTGGGGGTGAGTAAAATGGGGCAAAAACACACTAGCGCACAATTTAGACCCGAATTTCCTGGGACTCAATCTGTAAAAAGTGACGCGAATAAAGGCAAACAAATGAATACAAAAGGTTCTAAAAACCCTGATTATGTTCCTGACAAAGGAAAGTAAAGTTGTTTAAAACAGGACAATTTCAAAGATAAAATAAGGAAAGAAGCGATATTTCGCTTCTTTCTTTTTTTTTGTTAGATAATTCACAAAATACTTATTAAATGATTGTTTTTTCGTCGTACAAAGAGGTCGGAATTCGCTCTAGGCGGACGCTTTCCGCGGGCAATGCTTCGGCCTCCTCGGAGAAAAATCGCCCTACTGGGTCTTCAATCGTTGCTAATCCCGCAGGAGCAACCGCCTTCACTACTTCGAGCTTTTGAAAATTATGGTTAAGAAAGCACCTGCTTTTATTTTAAATAATACGCTAAGCGTTTTTCTTATGATATTTTACATATTAGTATTTACTACACGTCTCTCTTTTTCTTCGCTATGTAAAATTAAAGATGGCTCTTTGTTTTTTTTAGAGGTTTTCCCTTGTCAAACATACAACGTTCATATGATAATGAAACAATGTCGTGAAAATAGGATTTACGTAGAAAAGAGAAATTATAATTTAGAGTCAATCATAGATATTATACACACATACTAAATTTCAGTAAAAGGAGGCATACGATGGCTCCGGTTAAAAATAAAAACCGTCCACCTACTTTTTTAATTCTTATTACATTTCTATCATATATGGGAATATTGTTTTATGTTACGTTTTTTGCTTGGAACTACGGGTCTTCCTTTGGTCCTGCTGGTCCTGGGGGAAGAAACTATAATCTCGATCCTTTCCTCAGTATTTATCGTATTGCAGTGTTTAGTGATAATTGGGGAGCCCCTTTTCGAATACTAGTTGGGAATGTGTTGTTATTTATTCCCTTTGGTTTTCTTTTTCCTTTCGTGATTCACCGAATAAAAAAGTCAAAACAAGCAACAAGTTTTTTTCTTACTATTTTTCTAGCTATGCTTCTTTCCATTTTTATAGAGGTAAGTCAATTTTTATTTACGTTCAGAGTTGCTAATATTGATGACGTCATTTTAAACACATTAGGTGGAATTATAGGAGCCACTTGTTACAGAGTAGGTGTCATTATTAAACTAAACTTTAAAAATAATATAAGATGACCGATTTAAGCTCTGTTAGGATCAGTCTTTGATTTCTCAACTTTTCCGAGCCAAGTTTTATAGAATAGATAAATAATTGCGAGAAAGGCACCATAACCAGCTATCATATAAAAGAGATCTATAGGGTTCGTGACTATTGTATGTCCTGCGATAGCAAAAAGCATCATTGATGGAATTTTCCCGAGAGCTGAAGCGATGGCATACAGAACGAAGGGGACTCTGCTTAAAGCTGCATAAGCGTTAATTATAATAGAAGGGATTACTGGAATCATTCGCATAATCGTAACGGACATAAAAGCATTCTGTTCAAAAAGAAGGGTTAATTTCTTTGTAGCAGCGTATTTTAACAGTACTTTTGTGCCGAATGCTTGAAAGCCACCGTACCTGATGAGTGAGAAAAATAAGAAAGAAGCTAAAGTAGAGCCTGCCCAAATGATTAAGGCGCCAATTGTCGGTCCGTAAGCAGCACCAATGACACCTCCTACAACGGGGTAAGGAATGACTGGAAAGAACGACATAAATGTCGCGATGACAGTAGTAAGAAATAGATGGTCTTGCTCCGTATTTTGGATCCAATAAAGGAAAGATTCGTGATATAGAAAGAGCACGATAATTAGAAAAAAAGTTCCGGTAATGACTGAAATTTTCCGATACATATGTATGACTCCTTTAGATTAATTAAGGTAGATTAAGTATACACGAAACCTTGCCCTGTATGAAAAACAAAGGCTTTATAAATGTTCAAAACTGAAAATATACATTTCCTAAAGGAGTTCATTCTGTGAGTAATTTATTAAGAGAGAAACCATGGCTCATATACATCATGCTAGCTTTAGCAACAAGTAGCTGGGGGAGTGCCTTTATAGCGGGTAGCTTCGCAACGCAAGATTTAAGTCCAATTGTAGTTGCATTTTTTCGATTCTTTTTTGCTGCTGTTATTCTCATTCCAATTATGATATTTCTTGATAAAGGCGGTAGGAGACCAAAAGGTTCTGAATGGTTCCTTATGGCGCTGTTAGGTCTTACTGGAATTGCTTTATATAACATTGCTTTTTTTATTGCTACTAGAGATGCTCCTGTTGTGAAAAGCTCTTTGTTTATTGCTGCTAATCCGGTTTTAATTACTATTTTATCCGGTCTCTTCTTAAAAGAAAAAATCAAGGGAAGACATATTGCAGGTTTGATGATCGCGATTTCAGGTGCGTTTATCATTATCACTGAAGGAAATGTCGGGAAAATTATTGCTCAAGGATTCGCACCAATAGATCTTATTCTGTTACTGGCAGTGATTTGTTGGGCACTTTACAGTGTTCTAGGAAAAGTAGCGCTACAAAGATTCAGTTCCATCACAAGTACAACCTATGCTGTTGTATTAGGTACACTCATGTTGCTGCCTTTGGCGGTGTTTGACTCGTCTTTTTCAACACTAGGTGAAGCGAGTTTTTAACGTGGACTTCAATCATACATATGAGTATCATAGTGTCTGTAGTTAGTTTTATTATGTATTACCAAGGAATCAAAATGATCGGTGCTGCGAAAGCATCGATTTTCATAAATTTAATGCCATTATCAGCGATTATTCTTGCAGTGGTTTTCCTAGGTGAGGTATTCCTTCCTATCCATATGGTTGGTGCATTATTAGTTTTAACCGGAGTAACCATTGGTACAAGAAAAAGTGCAAAAGTAAAAGAATCAAAAGCAGTGAAGGCGTGATTTATCAAACAGAACAAGCTACGCGTTTTTCTTAAGGGGTGTTGTAAATGGAGAAACAGAAAAAAGAGGCTAGTCAAGATAGTATTCAAAAAATGACTGAGCTGAAAAATAGACCTTTTAATCAGCTAAAAGAAAGTGAACTAGTTCGATTATTCAAAAAAATCGAGGATAATGAGGATGCTTCCTATACGACGGAGGCAATGAGTGAATGGAGAGCAATGATTGCTGTGGCCCGCTATGAAAGAAAAAAAGAGTGGGACACTCGTGTGGATCATTGGATAAGCGATGCTGTCCAACAATCACCTGATTCAGATTATATAGCTGAAATTGTTATTTATCTTGGTTTGACTGCTATGAATGAGCCTTGGTTTAAAGAAGACTTTCCTAAAATAAGAGAGACTGATCATAGTCAAGGAAAGAAAAAAGCTGTTGATACTTTTCTCTTGATGCTTCAACAAGGAAAAGCATGGCAACAAGAACTGACTGCTAAAAAGGAAGTGCTCCAGCAATCATTGACCAATCGTGTGGATAAAGAACAGGCAAAGCTACTGGAAGATGGAATAATTCTAGTTGATGAGATCGGAAATGATATCGATCGTTTGTTGCTATCTGCTAAGGAATATAGAGAAAGTGTCAGTGGAATTTATTCCTCTAAAGAAAAAAAGAGAATCATGGATGAAGACTTAGCGACACTACTGTACAATGTCGGGTTATGGGAAAGTTGGCGTGAATCGCAAGAGAACTCTGATAGTACTCCATTAGATGAGTTAAATGCGATGATAGGTATGGAAGAAGTGAAAGAGAAGGTACATTCTTACTATTATTTCCTTGAATATCAAAGGATTAGAGAACAAGAAGGGTATCATTTTGAAAATGGACAGAGCTTAAATATGATTTTAACCGGTAATCCAGGTACAGGCAAAACATCTATTGCACGTCTCTTAGCCAAGATCTATTACCAACTGGGGGCTCTTCCGCGTGAAGAAGTGGTGGAAGTCGACCGTTCTTCTTTAGTAGGCGGCTATGTAGGTCAGACAGAAGAGAAAACGCTGGAAGTGATCGAATCAGCCCGAGGTGGGATTTTATTTATTGATGAGGCTTATAGTTTAAAAAGGGATGGCGCAAGCGGCAACGACTATGGACAAACGGCTATCGATACGATCGTGTCAGCGATGACAAGTGGTAGTTATGCGGGCAAGTTTGCGGTTATTTTAGCTGGGTATCCAGAAGAGATGAGGACGTTTCTATGGAGCAACCCGGGACTTCGCAGCAGGTTCCCGGAAACGAACCATATTCATCTACCTGATTTTTCGATGAATGAATTATTGGAAATTGGTGAACAAGTGGCGCTAGAAAATGATTACTCCTTAACGGAGGATGCTTTGACAGAACTGGAGAATCGTCTTAAAAAGGAGCAAGTAGATGAGAGCTTCGGAAATGCTAGAACGGTAAAGGATATTATTCTAAGTGCAATTTTTAAACAAGGGGCAGAAATTGCGAAGGAAAAAAACTATTCGAAAGAGAGTTTTACAATTCTTGATAAGGAAGCCTTTGCGTTACTAGTACAAAAAGAGAAAAAACACGATATATCAGGAGAAGAAAAGTTAGAGCGTTTGATAGGTCTTCAAAATGTAAAAGAACAAGTCACGCAATTATCTTCTTTTGTGAAAGTGCAAAAAGAACGTGCAGAAATTGGATTACCTTTGATTCCTATACAACTTCACGCTATTTTCACTGGTCCACCAGGTACAGGTAAAACGACGCTGGCAAGTATTTACAGTCAAATACTTTATGAATTAGAATTATTAAAAAGAGGACACGTAGTCCAGGTTGGCCGAAGCGATCTTGTAGCAGGGTTTGTTGGACAAACCGCGATAAAAACAAAAAAGAAGATTCGGGAAGCTTTAGGGGGAGTTCTCTTTATTGACGAAGCGTATTCATTACTTAGTAAAGGAGCACAAGACTTTGGTGCTGAAGCAATCGATACGTTAGTAGAAGAAATGACGAAGCATGAGGAGAATCTTGTTGTTATTTTTGCGGGGTATTCCGATCAGATGGAGAGATTGTTGCAAAGTAACCCTGGACTTTCCTCACGTTTTAAAAAGACGATTGTTTTTCCTAATTACTCAGCGGAAGAACTACTCAAGATAGTTCAGTTTTATGTAGATGAGTATGGGTACGAACTAGAAGAAGGTGTTGAGGATTTTATTTACCAAGCTAATCTTGCTGATCCCCCTGCTGGAAATGCTCGGTCGATGAAAGATTACGTTGAGCATGCGATTCAAAGACAAGCTTATCGAGTAGTGAATGAACAAGATAATCAAAATAGTTTGACGATGCTTAAGAAAAATGATTTTTCTATCATATCGAATCAGGAGGATCAGTAATATGTTTATCGCCAATACAGAAGTAGCTGTCAGGTATGCAGAAACAGATCAAATGGGTGTTGTTTATCATGCTAACTATTTAGTTTGGTGTGAAATTGGCAGGACAAAACTAATTGAAGATTTAGGTTTTAACTATGCCATGATGGAAAAAATGGGGGTTCTTTCTCCTGTTACAAGTCTTGAAATGAAGTACCATGCACCAGCAAAGTATGGTGAAAATGTAACGATTGAGACTTGGATTGAAGCTTATACTGGCGTACGATTTTCTTATGGATACAAGATCTTTAACCAGAAAGGGATATTGTGTCTTACTGGAACAAGTGAGCATGTGTGTGTAGACGCTGACACTTTTAAACCGATCAACGTAAAAAAACGGTTTCCAGATTGGCATGAGGCCTATGAAAACAATAAAAAAACAGAAGTATGATTTTCGGCTAAGAGACAACACTATCCTTGAAAGAATATAAAAGGAGGAGTTGTCATGCCAAAGAAAGATAACCGTGAGAATAACGTGGAAAGACTTGAGCAAATGGTCGAAAACACCGAAGAAAATTATCGGGCAGCGGAAGTAACTGCTAATAATGACGATATGCCTAATGAAGAAAAACAAGCTATTCGCGAAAAAAATCACCGAAGAGAAGAAAGTATAGAGGGATTCAGAGCTGAAATTGGTGATGAGAAAGAAGCAAGGAACCGTGGCGAGGTATAATAGAAAAAGCGTAGAATAGTTTTAGAAAAGGTGTGTTGAAGTCCTGTAATGGTCTTTTAACACACCTTTTTAGTTCAAAGATAAAAAGGGATCTGGAACGATAAAACCCTAAACAGGAGTTTTCGAATAAAAAAACGGTGTGTTAAAATGATAAAAGAGGGAAAGTGTGTAATATTACTTCTCAAACTAGAAGCAATCTCTTGTCTCCATCTTTATGGTAGTAGTAAGATTGAATTGGGAAAGGGGAACAAAGATGGCGTTTGGAATTAAGAAAACAGAATTGGCTCAGTGGAAAGCGAAGGCTTCTGAGGGAGAAATTTCTTTTCTAACTCATTTTTGGTATGATTCACGATTTCCTGAGCACAAAACAGTTACGAAGGCTGCTTGTTCTGATTGGGACAAACTAGTTGCATGGGGGAAACAATATGGTCTAAAGGAAGCCTGGATTCATAATCGAGAGGATTACCCCCATTTTGATCTTATTGGAGAAACAGAAAAAAGTATTTTAGAACTAGAAGGAAAAAATGGGAAACTGAATCAATTAGAAAAACTAACAGGATCACATTTTTCTTAAAAGATGGCGGCGGAAGCTAACGTTGCATTTAATAAAAGACGCTTTGCGTTTTTCTTAATAACTATAGAAAGGGGAACGATACAATGTTAGAAATACAACAAGACATTATCGCATCATTGAAAGTTAAATCTGAGATTAATGTAAGTGAGGAACTAACTTCAAGAATCAATTTTTTAAAAGCTTACTTAAAAAAATCGGGTATGAAAGGCTATGTATTAGGAATTTCTGGTGGTCAAGACTCATCTTTAGCAGGTAAATTGATCCAATTGGCAATGGAAGAGCTTAATAAAGAAGAGGGAACCGATGAATACACCTTTTATGCGCTTCGACTGCCACATGGTGTTCAAGCCGATGAAGATGATGCTCAAACTGCAATGGAATTTATTCAACCTTATAACAAGATTACGGTAAATATTAAACCAGCAGTGGATGCTTCGTTTCAACAGTTTCTCGAAGCAACGAGTGACAAAATGACGGATTTTGTTAAGGGGAATACAAAAGCAAGAGAACGAATGAAAGTACAATATGACATTGCCGCTCATTATAAATGTCTCGTAGTTGGGACAGATCATGCAGCCGAGGCAGTAACTGGATTTTTCACGAAATTTGGAGACGGCGCTTGCGATATTGCCCCATTGTTTGGACTAAATAAGCGACAAGGTAAAATGCTTTTGACCGAATTAGGAGCACCGGCAAGGTTAACTGAAAAAGATCCTACAGCCGATCTTGAAGATGACCAGCCACTATTATCAGACGAACAAGCTTTAGGAATCACGTATGATGAAATTGATAATTATCTCGAAGGCAAGAATATTTCTGAGAAATCAACCCAAAATTTAGAGCGGAGATATAAATTGACTGAGCATAAAAGAGAACTGCCCGTCACCGTTTTTGATCACTGGTGGCAATCATAAAATGACCTATTTAAATAGCGCTCATATAAATAAAGCAGATATTCATATGCATTCAACTGCTTCAGATGGAGGTTATTCCCCTGAAGTTCTTATGAAAAAGTGCGTAGAAGCAAAGTTGGAGCTTCTGGCGCTGACCGACCATGATACAACGGTTGGATTAGAAATTGCAAGAGAGACTGCCGAATCATTAGGTGCAAGGTTCATAGACGGCATTGAACTTTCTACGAGGATTAATGGACAAAGCGTGGATATTTTAGGATATGGATTTGATATTCATTCCACAGTCTTACAGGAGACTTTGTCCTTTCATCGTAAAATGAGAAGAGAACGAATGGATAGGATGATGGAAAAATGTCAAGATCATGGCATTTCTATCACTATTGAAGATATAAAAAAGCAGGTGACAGGGGAAACCTATTCCCGCCCCCATTTAGCAAAAGCAATTATCGAAAAAGGATATGCTCAAACTGTTCAAGAGGTTTTTGAAAAATATTTAGGCTACGGAAAACCTTGTTACGTTGTAAAAGAAAAAGAGATGGAACCAAGCGAGGCGATAAAGCTTATTCATCAAGCTGGTGGAGTTGCTATTGTCGCTCATCCGATTTTTTATAACATAGACGAGGAAATTGAAACGTGGTTTTCTGAGTATCATCTAGACGGAATTGAAGTATTTCATAGGGATCACGATGAAGAAGCTGTAAAAAGATTTTTAACCTTAGCATTGTCTGTAGAAAAAAAGTTAGGTAAGCGAATATTTAAAACAGGCGGGTCTGATTTTCACCATGAATCGTTTGGACGAGTGGGTGAGGAAATTGGGCTTTCCAAACTTCCATATGAAGAAGGCGAACGGTTGTACCAATATATTTATGAAGCCTGAGAAACCTAAATCAGGCTTCTTCGTGCTATAATATGATACGTGATATAATTAACAGATATAGGAACAGGCATCGATTATAAAAATTTTAGAGCAAATCTTTTTAGTTAAAACAGAACCCTTAAAAAGAAAAGAGGGAGAAAATGGACCCGATAGAAGTAATTGAAAATAAAGAAAAAGTTTTTTTTCTATTAAAACCAATTATGAATTCTGAAGAATACCGTATTATAGGATATGAGGTTTTAGGTAGAATTAAGTTAGGTGATACGATTAAAACATTATCTACATTTTTTTTAGATCCTACTGTTCCTGCTGAATATAAATGGGAGATAGATAAAGAGATTTATCATCAGGCTGTTCAATACGCACTTACTCAAGAAAACAAGCCTCGTTTGTTTTTTAACATTGATCCCTCTGTATTAATTCAGCTTGATTGCTTAGAAGAACTCATGGAATTATTTCAAGGTTATGAGAGAGAAGGCTTTTCTGCAAGTCGAGTCGTTTTTGAGTTTCGTGTGAATGACATGATGGAGAGCGTTGATGATGTAAGTCACATGTTAATGTATATGAAAGCCAGTGGTTTTCAAGTCGCAATAGATGATATAAAGACCAGCAAAACGAACCTCGATTATTTTTCCAAGTTGGAACCTAACATAATGAAAATAGATTTGTCGGATTTGCAAGAATCAGTCAATCACTTTACTTATACAGATGTCTTGGAAGCAATCGCTATATTTGCCAGGAAAATAGGTGCAACTCTTCATTTCAAAGGAATCAGAAATTTTCATCAGCTTTATATTGCTTGGAGGCACGGAGGCAGATTCCTTCAGGGGTATTATTTACATGAACCGACCAATGTTTTTCTTGAACCCTCGCTTGCAAAAGAATTTTTAGAGGGGAAAATTCATACATTTATAGACATGGAGCATCGCAGACTTCAGAAACAAATTGAATTCCTTCATGGTATGGACAGTAAAATGATTCAAATTTTAAATGAAAAAGATGTATCTTTATCGACAGATCGGTTAATGCAAGAGTTAACCAAGACATTTAAGGATGTATCATTCAGGATGTACATATGTGATATGTACGGTTCTCAAATAAGTGCCAACTGGCTGAAAGAAAACCATACTAGCTGGCATAATGAAGAAAAAGCCAGAGGGAAGAATTGGAGTTGGAGAACATATTTCTTGGATCAAATAATGCAAATGAAGCATCGGAAAATGGGAATGCTTTCAGATAACTACCGTGATATTGAAACGAATGATCTTATTCGGACATATTCTTATCCTGTAAGTGACGAGCACTATGTATTTTTTGATTTGGATCCGATCTTTTTATTTGAAAATGATTGGCTCCTTTAATGAAGTAATATAGCGCCTTCCCTTTTCGTAACGGAGAGGAAGTGTAAGATGCAATCTGTTTGGAAGCTTAAAGGTATGTTGTTTTTCTTTCATGCTGCTATGACGATCATCATTAGCTATTTGCCTGTTTATTTTCAGTTTTTAGGTTTAAGTGGTTCAGAAATCGGGCTATTACTGGCTGTTGGACCTGCAGCAGCAATTATTGCTCAACCTTTTTGGGGATTTATGAGTGATCGTTGGAAGACCGTCAAACGTATTTTACTGCTTTGTTTAACCAGTGCTATGGCGATCGGATTTATTCTTTTTCAGATTACAGATTTCATTCTAATGCTGCCGGTGCTTTATCTCTTTTTTTCTTTCATGTCACCCGCGGGAGGGTTAGGGGATAGTCTGGCACAAAAAATTTCTATCCAACGAAATGTATCTTTTGGCAGTATTAGAATGTGGGGATCGCTTGGATTCGGGATCGCTTCATTAGCAGGTGGGTATCTCTTATCATACATCGGAATCGTAAACATTTATTATGTTTACGCCGGTTTTTTAGCAGTGGCTATTGTTTTTACGTGGTTTGCTCCTGATAGTGAGCCCTCTAAAAAACCCGTTCAGCTTCTTCATGCTGTAAAGCTTCTTAAAAACAAGCAATTGTTGATCTTTTTTATTCTAATATTATCGATTAGTCTGACACACCGCATGAATGATTCCTTTATGGGATTGTATATTGTTGAGTTAGGTGGAGATGAATCGATAATAGGTATGGCTTGGTTTATTGGTGTCGTAACTGAGGCGCTTGTATTTGCATTTAGTGTGTATTTATTTAGCAGGTTCCATCCGTTAACCTATATTACGATTGCTGCAGCTTTATATGTGTTGCGATGGTTCTTAATGTCACTTGCCCCAGACCCAACTTTTTTACTTTATGTACAAGTGCTTCATGGATTAGCCTTTGCAACTTTTTACTTGACTGCTTTTCAATTTGTCACGAAACTCGTTCCTGAAGAATTGGAATCCACAGGTCATTTGCTTTTCATAGCTGTTTTCTTTGGTGTTTCCGGAGTTATTGGATCAATACTAGGTGGTTCCATTATTAGTACGTTTGATATAAAAAACCTGTATTATCTGATGTCCGGATTGGCATTAATTGGATTTGTTAGTTCGATGACTTATCGATTCTTTTATTTAAAACGGATGGCGAGTTTAAAGACAAAGGTGGAATCATAAAGAAACAACAGAGTGTTAAGGAGAAAGGGTGTCTCAGTTGGTCATATAAGACCTTTAGAGACATCCTTTTTCTTCTCAAGACAGAGATTTCTCTAAGCGTATTTAACGGATCAGGGAAGCATTCGAATCGTCTGCCTTTTCATTTAGTGAAAGATTTCGTTATAATTACGGAAGAAGAGATTATCTTTCTCCAATTCGATATAGGTGTGGTAAAAATATGAAAAACCTAGTTTCCATCTCGATAATGCTAATAGTCCTTTTACTTTTTGTCTTTTTTAATTGGGATTGGATCATGCAGCTAAGATCACAAGATGTTACGGAATTCACGGAGAACGTTGAGGAATTGGGTTATGGCGTATTATTGATAACGATTCCATTAATGATGATCCAGAATATCATTACTCTTTTTCCGATCCTAATTTTAATTATGCTGCATTTTATGTCATTTGGTATGATTCAAGGTTTTCTATTTAGTTTTATTGGTACAACGCTAGGTACGATTCTGTGTTTTTGGCTTGCTCGAAGCATGGGGGAAAAATGGGTAAATCGTTTTTGGGCTAAAAAAGAAAAGAAGTTTTCAAAAATTTTACATCTCATTTCTTCATACGGTGTTCTAATGATTGTTCTGTTACGAAGTATTCCTATTATGCCAAGTAATCTTATTTCTATTTCAGCAGCAGTCAGTCCGATGGAAATGAAACCTTATCTTATATCTACAGTAGTTGGGAATATATCGATGATTTGGCTCTTAAGTTTATTGTCATCCTTTTTATGGATCGAAGGAAATCTTTACACATCTTATTTAATAGGATATTTACTGTTTTCTGTCACTATAGTTGGATTCTACGGCATTCGTTTTTATCGGAGGTTAAAACCGCAAGTTAATGATCATTCTTCTTAAAGGAGGTTATTGTCCTAATGGAAACAATGGAGATCAGCTTTCTCGGTTTATTTATCATTTTGTCTTTACTATGCATTTTTGTGATGTATTCGGAACATCGAAAAAAACGTCAATTAACAAGGGAATTATCGTTTGATTTAAAAACTGAATTAGATTTTCAAACACTCTCGCCTTCTATCATTTCACAATTACTTTATGGCAGAGGAGTGTATACAAGGCATATTATTTCAAGTCTTTTTAATTTGGTACGAAAACGAGTGCTCGTTTTCTGTAAAGATGATACTGCAGAGACGTATTATTTTTCGTTAAAGGGTGCTGTAACCGAGGCTTCTGCTGAACATGAGAAGTTTTTCATAGACTGGATGCTATTTGATGTTGGAAAAGAAGGTGTTTTTCACTCGGATGACCTTTTTTACTTTACTCAGAATCAGGAGACTCGTGAAGCTTTCATTAAACAGCTGTACACATGGGAAAAAATAATGAAGAATGAGCTGGAGGATAAGGGGTACCTGGAATTATTTCCGACGTATAAGCGGGTTCTCTTGGGATTATCGGTTGTGATGGTAGTACTAGGAAGTGGTTTATTCTTAGCATCTCCATTTCTAAGTATCCTTTACGTTCTCGCAGGTATTACAACCTTTATTATGATGATGACGTACTCTTCCATGACGAAAAAAGGTTGGACAGAGTACGTGAAATGGGAAAGATTTAGTCAACAATTAAAAGATGCCACCAAAAAAGATATCGATGAAAAGGAATGGCTTACAACTAGTTTTATTTATGCAATCGCCTTTGGACTGAAAAATAATTATTTAGAGAAGATACCTATAAAAGATGCCTCTAAGTATGAGATTAGACAGGAACAGTTACCTCTTTACTTTGCATTAGGTTCAGGAACCACTGCCGTTTCTTTAGAAGGAGTGGAGATGGTTGATGAACTGGAAGCTCTTTTTGAACAGATTCTTTCACCAATTGCCTCTAGTTCGGAAAATGATGATTTCGTTTCGGAGACATATGAATAACTCATTGCATCAAGGCACTGAAGTTGTATCCATCAACTTTTTCAGTGTCTTTGTTGCTTTGCCACGGGTAATCGCCGCCTGTTTGGAAGAATCGGTGTGGCTCAGTGGAAGAATGTTTTTGCTTTTGAGAGAGGGAATTTGGAAAGAGATACCGAAGTAGTATAAGCTAGTGGAAGATTTTGTGGGGGGTTAAAGCATCGTGAAAACATTTCAACTGTGTTCATTAATGATATTGTTTGACCAGGAACTAAGGGAAAATGAAGTAATGAAGGGGAAAGATATTCCTTTAGTAGATAGTCTCATTATCAATAAAGAAGAAGCGGAAAAAAATTGGTTAATTGAAGCTGTTTTAGACCCGGAATGGGAACAATTTTTTCGAGATTATTTAGAAAAGAATCAGTCGTTAATGGCTGAAGTAACGATTAGTAAACGTACGAATGATCCTGCTACCTTAGTTTGTGAAGTTCGTTCAGTAAATAAACTGGTTGATCACATTAGTGTACACCTAGAAGGCGTTCTGGTTGTAAAAAAAGAAGATTTATCAGATATGGTGTTGAAGAAGTTGATCGATGAAGGTTTTGAAGGAGAGGCATTGTATAATGAATATCGCAAACGAAAAAAGGATCGAGGACGTGCCATCCAAGGAATTTTATCGAATGCTTATGAACAGGTAAAAGAAAAAGGTTTTTATTCCAGTGGTAATAAGTAATAAACTAACAATTTCGGATACTATGGGATAGTTCACCTAAATCGTTTTGTTTTAGGAGAGGGGAGGATGCATGAAAATAATCGATGCCCATATACATTTGTCGCATATTGAAACATTTCAGCATACAGCTAAACATATTTCCGATGTTGATTATTCGTACAAAGGACTAAGAAAAGAAATGGAACAATGTGATATTTCGTTAGCTATTGGAATGGGAATTCGGGAAATTGAGGGAGGAGAAGGATTTCCTGATTCTCTTCCTCGAACTCCGATGGGAATGGACATGATGCCTGCTTCTTCTGATTCCGTTGTATATTGTGCGGGTGTGAATCCATACAGGCTGCAAAAGCAAGAATTGCTTCATTTAGAGAATGAGTTATTAAAACCTGAAGTCGTTGGTATCAAAATATATTTAGGCTATTATCCTTTTTATGCCCACGATAAAGTCTATGAATCCGTATATAAATTGGCTAAATTGCATCGAATTCCAGTTATTTTTCATTCGGGCGATACGTATTCTGAGCGTGGCCTCTTAAAATACGCCCATCCGCTTACGTTAGATGAAGTAGCTGTTAAACATCGGGAAGTTACCTTTGTTATGGCTCATTTTGGAGATCCGTGGATGCTTGATGCCGCAGAAATAATTTATAAAAACTCTAACATGTATGCTGATTTATCAGGCCTCATAGTTGGCGATGAGGAAGAGGTGAGCAGAATTTTACGAACACCTCATTATTTTGATCACTTCAAGCATGCTTTTGCGTATTGTGACAACTATGATAAGTTTATGTTTGGTACGGATTGGCCACTTGTCAAAATAAAGCCGTACATTGATTTTATCCAGTCTTATGTTCCTTCCTCATCATGGAATGATGTATTTTATAATACAGCTTGCCATGTTTATCCTAAAATCAAACAATACTTAAGATAGGGATGAAGGTTCATTGGCTTTCTTGTTTATTTTGGGTGAAAAGATTCTCAATTTGGTGACTGACTTTATTTTTTAAATGGGTATTCAAATATTTTGCTGTAAGGACATAGCCATGAAAAAAAATAATGTATTCTGAGAAATTTTCATCATGATTATTTAACTGAATTTTCAATCCATGGGTCTTCATCGACATCTTTATTGTATAGAGTTCTTTGCTGAGGCGGTGCAGTGTAACTTCAAGTAAGCGTATATAAGGGTCCTTCAGTTTGATAGGCGCTTGTCCGATGTGAGCCAAGTCCTTTTCAAGTACTTTACGGGCCATTTCAAGCAAGATGTAGGATTCCGTTATGTGCTCTTCCTCCGCTGTTAGTCTGGCCATGGTAAAATCTCCTTTCGTCTTTGAGTTAAAAACGAACGTGTGTTCTATTTTGATTTTACTCTATTATAGTCAATAGTCAAGTCGATTATTCGTTTAACTGGTAAAATAAATCTTGTACTATTTTCCTTTCAATAATTAAATCTGATTGTTGTTTAAATGTGCAAAAATGGTTGTCTAAGATACTTGGGTAGAGTAAAATCAGGAGTGTTGTAGTAAGAAAAGCGTATGCGGCAAAAATAAAGGAAGAAGCCTGGAAAATGGCTTCCAAAAAGAATGATAAAGGAGTTAGGAAACATGAAAAAAGCAAAACGATTTAGCGTAAAAAGTCTTGCCGCAGGTATCGGTATAAGTGCGATATTTATACTTACTGCATGTGGTGGAACGAATAATAATGAAGAGGTAGACAATTCAACGATAGAAAATAGTGAAGTTCAGGAAAATGAAAGTAACAGCGCTAATACGGAGAACGCAGAAGAAGATGTGCCAGAAGTTGCTGAAGGTCCGGATAGCTACCCACAATTTGAAGAAGGAGTAGCAGAGGATGAACGTGAAGCGATCATTCAAACAAATATGGGGGAAATACATATCAAATTGTTCCCGGAAGTAGCTCCTAAAGCAGTGGAGAACTTTCTTACACTCGGTGAAGAAGGATATTATGATGGTGTGGTTTTCCACAGAGTTATAGAGGATTTCATGATTCAGGGTGGCGATCCGCAAGGTACTGGAATGGGTGGAGAAAGTATTTATGATGGACCTTTTGAAGATGAATTCGATGCTTCAGTAGCTCATTTTAATGGTGCTTTATCAATGGCAAATAGCGGCCCTAATACAAATGGTAGTCAATTTTTTATTGTCACTGCTAAGGAAGATGGGTTAAGTGAGGAAATGTTTGCAGACAGTGGATTCCCGAGAGAAACCATTGATAAATATTTGGAAGTAGGAGGAACTCCGCATCTTGATTTTGTTCACACTGTATTTGGGCAAGTCATAGATGGTATGGATGTTGTCGAGGAGATTAACCAAGTTGAAACAGAAGGTCAAGATCGTCCGGTAGAAGATGTTGTTATAGAGTCCGTAGAGGTATTAGATTAAAAAGCCTCTATTTATATTTAGAGAGGATGACTTCAAAAGTCACCCTCTCTTTCTTTCTATAGAGTGCTGTGGATTGTTCGCTCATGGCGTCTCGAATGGGAAAATGACCTTTAGAGACTTCCTTTTCTTTTAGGAAAAGGAAAAAATTCTTTGAATATCAGTTCAAAGAATTTTTTCCTATGTAAATATTAATTAATCACGAATTGCGTAATAGGCCATGAGAACAAGGGTTGCAAATGCAACTATAATAAATGGACCTTCAACAAGGGAACTAGCTCCACCACTATCTCCATGACCTCCATTTGTTTCTGCGAATGCCGCAGTAACAGGAGTAAGCAGAAGGAAAATTGCTATGAATCCCAAAGAAAAAATACGTTTTAACATATGAATGAACCTCCAATCTCGCAAATCTGTATCATCTACTATTATAGAAGGATTTCCAAAAGGAAGCAATTGAAATCTGTTGAATAAATAACAGGACTATAGACATGGTATATTTTACTGTTTTATGAAGAGAAATATGGAATATAAATCAAAACCGTGGTAATCTAATATATAGTAAGAAATAAGAACTACATATAGATTTATAGAGCCCGAGGAGGCATCATAATGAACCAAGAAAAAAAAGGAATTTTATTAGAGAGTGGTACAAATGAACTGGAGGTTATTCTTTTCGAAGTAGGAATCGGTACATTTGGAATAAATGTGATGAAGGTGAGAGAGATTATTCAGCCTTTAGCATTAACTACAATGCCACATTCTCATGCATATGTAGAGGGAATCATCCGACTGCGAGATGAAGTGATACCCGTTATAGATTTGGCAAAAGCACTAGGATACGAAAAATCAGTTGAAGGAAATCAAGATAAATTAGTCGTAGCTGAGTTAAATCAAGTAAAAGTCGCTTTCCATGTACACTCTGTTTCTCGAATCCATCGAATTTCCTGGGAGCAGATTGAAAAACCGAACAAACTGAGTCAAGGTTTACAGGACTTAACAATCGGTGTTATTAAAATGGAGGAAGCAATGATCTTACTCCTCGATTATGAAAAAATCGTTTACGATATTATGCCCGAAGCAGGCATGTCGATAAGTAAAATAGACGGTATTGAAAGGAAAGATCGATCTCATAAACAAGTACTTATTGCTGAAGATTCACCAGTATTGAGAGATATTTTAAAAAACACTCTTACTGAGGCAGGTTATAGAAACTTAATCTTCACAGAAGAAGGAAAAGAAGCGTGGGAGTATTTACAGTCTTCCCCAGGAGAAAAGGTGGATCTACTCGTAACGGATATAGAAATGCCAACTATGGATGGACATCATTTAACGAAAAAAGTGAAAGAAGATCCGAAAGTCCAGCATTTACCGGTCATTATCTTTTCATCACTCATTACTGGCGACTTGTATCATAAAGGAGTGCAGGTAGGAGCGGATGCGCAAATTAGCAAACCTGAACTAGGAAAACTTGTTGAAGAACTAGACAGACTACTTAACCTCTAAAGGAAGAGAAAAAGATGGAGAGAGATGATTCTCTCCATCTTTTTTTGCTCTGTTATATAATACCAAAGAGTAAATTAAAATCATCACACATAAAAATCTATATGAAGCGTATTCTATATTAAAATAGGCTAAATTGTTTTAATACAACACCTTGTAATTTGTTTGTTGTTATAGTACAATACAAGTAACTTAAAGAAAAGGGAGGAAACAACAATGATTATGTCAAGTAAAGAATTCTTTCGTAATTTACCAGCTAAGGAATGTTCCGAATGCGGAAAAGTTGTAAGGGACGAAATGCATGAATGTTACTCTAACGAATGTCATGAATGCGAATCAAAAATTAAATAATAAAACTTTTTCGTTTCCTTTAAAAAGGAAGCGCTTTTTTTGGTTGGAAAGCTCTTTTTATACATGTTTAGCATCTATTTAAATGAGGGGATATGGAAAAGTACCAAACAATTCCGTGTTCTGACAAATGGTTAATAAAAAGGGAGGGTAACAATGATTATTCAAAATCATCATAAGGATCATGTTATTTGTATTGAACAGCATGAGCATGCGCTTATTTCCGGACAATTTGTGCGTGATTGGAAAGATGATTACTTTATTGGAAAAAACATGAAAAAGTCAGTTGAACATGCAGTAATAAACCATGACCGAAGTTGGATTCCACTAGATAAAAATCCAATTTACCTTCCGGAAAAATCGAAGCTTGCTTCATTTACAGATTTTCCAATGGAGCAAAAATTGCAATCCTACCGAAGCGGTATCGTTCAACTTTTGAATGAAGATTTATATGCCGGTTTTTTATTGAGCTGTCATTATGCAAGTTTTTTTAGTAACACAGCTGATAAATTAGGGATTACATTTTTGTTGGAGGAAGATAATCGGCAGAATGTTGTAAAAGAAGCGCTGCGCGAAAAAAAGTTACTTCCCCTTGAAAGAGAGCGAGAGTTTCACTTTAATTTGTTGCAACTATGTGATAACTTATCTCTCTATATTTGTATGAACCGATGGGGTGCTAGGAAAGAAGAAGAAATAACTTGGTTTAAAGATGGTTTTAAGCAAGAACTGTTAAAGGATCAGCGAATTTATCCAGAGTGGCTGTCAGAGACAATGGTTACCCTTGATCCATATCCTTTCAGTCATGATCAACTGCAAATTGAAATTCCTTTTAAAAGGCTTTCCAAAAATGATTTAGCTAAACCGAATATACAAAATATTTATAGAGATACACCAAAGGAGCACCATAAAATAATATTTAGTAAAAAACATTAACTTCCTTTTCCTTTTAAATATTTGATAAAATAAAGATCATGAATCTTGTAAAGGTGTGTCATACTATTGGCTTAAGACACGTAAACATTATTTTCACAACAAAAATGGTAGAGAATGAAAAGGGTGGAAGTTATGGATCAACTCATACAAAAGGCGGAGACCTGGGTGCAGAAACTGTTTGAAAAAGATTCTTCAGGGCACGATTGGTATCATACAGACCGAGTAAGGAAAAATGCAAGGATGATTGCGCAGAAGGAAGAGGCTGATCTATTTATATGTGAATTAGCAAGCCTTCTTCATGATGCCGGCGATGATAAGTTTCACGAATCAGAAGAATCAGGACGAATATTTGTTGTTTCTTGGCTTGAGAAGGAGAATGTGCCTTATCTAACGATTAAACAAGTGATGGCTGTGATTGATACTGTTTCGTTTAAAGGTGGGAATAACCGCCAACCTGATACTATAGAAGGTAAAATTGTCCAAGATGCAGACCGGTTGGATGCAATTGGAGCGGTTGGCATAGCGCGTACGTTTATGTATGCGGGTAATAAAGGGGATGCAATGCATATCCCGGATAAATCTCATCGCACTGAAATGACAAAAAAAGAGTATCGGGAAGGAACTTCAACTTCGATCAACCACTTCTACGAAAAATTATTAACATTGTCTGCGCTAATGAAAACAAAGACAGGCAAAGATCTCGCCAAGAAACGCCATGAATTTCTTGAGTTATATCTAGAACAGTTTCATGAGGAGTGGGAAGGCAAAAGGTAATATTAACGTGAGCAAGCCAATGGTAGCTGGCTTATTTGGATACTAGATCAACAAACTTTACGAGGCATTTTAAAGGTTGTAGAATGTACATATGATTGAGACTTTCAATAAAAGGGAATATTACCAATAGTATTCAGAAGGAAGGGTGAAGAAATTGAAATTAAAAAACAAAAAAGTGTTAACAGTCGTAGAACATGACTTTGAAGATTCAGAGCTAATTTACCCTCATTATCGATTACAAGAAGAAGGAGCAATTGCTCATATTGTCGGAAAAGAAGCAGGAAAAACATATATCGGTAAAAATGGTGTACCAGTAGTAACTGATTATTCTTTTGATCAAATTAATATTGAGGAATATGATGCTATTCTAGTTCCAGGAGGATGGGCACCAGATAAATTGAGAAGATATAAAGAAGTGATCGACATGGTTACTTTTATGAACGATCAAAAACGTCCTATAGGTCAAATCTGTCATGCGGGATGGGTACTTATATCTGCAAACATTCTTGAAGGCAAAAAAGTAACGAGTACACCGGGAATTAGAGATGATATGGAGAACGCGGGGGCTACTTGGCACAATGATGAGGTCGTTGTGGACGGTCATATAATCTCAAGCAGAAGACCACCGGATTTACCTGCTTACGGCAGGGCTCTTGTTGAAGTAATCGGGAAATAAGTTAAGAACTGCATTTATGAGGGTGTGTCATCAGACAATGAAAACTTGTCGGTGGCACACCCTTACTTAACCTCTTTAAATAAAGGTATCAAGCAACTTTGACTTTAGTAGTGTAATGGATAAAATCACAGTTTGATTCGGAATTGATGGAGGATAATTAAATGGAAAAAAAGTTTCCATGGATTGAGCAGATGAAGAAAGAGAGTTATCGTTTTGATGATTCTAATCCTCATTTGCGATTTTCTAGTGTACAAAAATATTTATCTTTTTACTCGTTCGACATGCAAGAACTTCATGAATATCGATGTGGTCGTGTAACTTCCTCTGGACAAGAAGTATTTATCCAGGGGTTTTTAAAGAAAGAGCCGAAGGGTACAGTTTTTTTCGTGCATGGATATTTAGATCATACGGGCGGATTAAGTCATACCGTGAATGATTTGCTGGAGAACAATTATCAAGTTGTGACCGTTGATTTACCAGGGCATGGCTTCTCGCAAGGGGAACCAGGGACGATAAGCACTTTTGATGACTATGTGCAAGCAGTAAAAGATTGCTGTGATGTGTTTAGGAAGGAACTTTCCATCTCTAAATTTATTGGTTTTGGCCATAGTACTGGAGGGGCAATTTTGTTTCATGCTGCAAGTGAGAAAATCGTTCGATTAGATAAGCTAATCTTGGTTGCCCCATTATATTTTCCATATCGGTGGAATATTACAAAAGGGACACTAAAATTTATTGGGAAATTTATACATAAATCCAAACGGAGATTTAAGAAAAATTCGGAGGACGAGAAATATCGCAAATTTGTCAGAGGTGATCCGCTTCAAGTACAACAATTGAAATCCGATTGGGTGCTTGCAATGGAGAAGTGGCAAGAACATATTGTCGAGTGTCCAATTTTGAATACCCCGGTTTACTTACTTCAAGGCGGTAAAGATACGACCGTTGACTGGAATGAGAATATCGAGTTTTACAAGCATAAATGTCGTGATATTCAGGTCGCTTATTTTCCAGCTGGTCGTCATCAGCTGCTGAACGAACAAGCTTCGATTCGCCACCACGTTTATAACAGAATCAGTTGTTTTTTAGGGGAATAGTAGTATTTTTATACATCGAAAGTGGGAAGTGTTTTTCAGGATGTTAATTACATAATAATGCAACCAACAATCCTGTGATAATAACTTATAATTTTAACGAGACTTCTGCTACTTTATAGAAGTTTTTTTAGAGATTCTTTCAATAGGAAAGGGGTCGAATCAGTTCTAAGTGGCCTCTTTTCAATGCTTCAGCAAATACAATCCTTGTCTCCAGCTATTGAATATCAGGCAGAAGTTGCACAGCCTTCGCTTATAGATATAGTTCTTATTTCGCCATTTTAAAAAGGTGAATCTAAATGAGTGAATAAATACCCAATTTTTATAAATAATAACAATGTCTAAAAAAAGGAGATGAATGGATGAAAAAGAAAATGTCGAAAGCAATAGTCATTATTGCATTATTGATTGGTTTTCAAGTAATAGGTACGGTTATTGGCTATGCGTCAGATCATTTATCCAATGATGAAGCGAAACCAGTGTGGTGGTGGGATAAAGACGAAGAACCTTCTGAGGAGGAGGCGCCACCGTTAAGAGGCGGCCCTGAGGAAGATCAGCGGCAGCAACAACCTCTTGTCCTGCAAGAATTACAGGAGTTATATCCTGAAATTGCTTTTTTACATGGCCCAACTACAGGAAACAAGGTTGCTTTAACCTTTGATGATGGTCCTGATCCAAGATATACCCCAGGAGTTTTAGAGGTGTTAGAGGAGTATAATGTTCCAGCTACCTTTTTCTTAATGGGAGTAAGAGCAGAAGCACAACCAGAACTTGCAAGGCAAATCGTAGAAGAAGGTCATGTGATTGGCAACCATACTTTTTGGCATCCTAACCTAGTAACTGAAGGTGAGATTAGCACACTTGTTAATGAAGTTCAAAAAACCGAAGATACACTTGCAGAAATTGTTGGCTACAGAACAACAATGTTTCGCCCTCCGTACGGGTTCCTTTACCCTGAATTAGTAGAAGAGTTAGGCAATCTAAACTACTCTGTAATAGCTTGGTCTGTTGATTCATTGGATTGGGAACCATTGTTAACCTCGGAGCAAATAGCACAAAATGTATTGGAGAACATTCATCCAGGGGCAATTGTTCTTATGCATGACGGGGCTGAAGCAGCTGGAGATCGCACACAAACGATTGATGCCCTTCGTGAAATAATTCCAACCTTACAAGAACAAGGGATGGAGTTTGTAACGGTACCGGAATTACTTAATATCCCTTATCAGCGGGAATGATCCAAAATATAGAGAATTAATAAATCACGGCTTCAGTTAATACTCTGTCGTGAAAATACTAGGCCTTTCGTGTGGGAGTATAAGTAGACAGGTACCTTTAAGGCCAGAGATTCAAGGAAAATCAACCCTTTACCTATAAGCGCAATTCAGAGGTGCTGTTTGAGGTGAGGAAAACTCATGCTATATAACAAAAGTGCTATCCATTAGAATCAATACACAAAAACCAATTCTACTTTTATAGTAGTTGGTTTTTTGCTGTCTATAGAGTTTTCGAAATTTACTCAACGATATGCTGCCAGAAACCACTTGGATCTACATCAATTGCAGTTGGAATAATATCAGAGACCGGGACAATTTCTACCTGACGATCCTCTAAATATTTAAGTGCGTCAGATATCCCATTAAACGTATCTGTGCCTTTTATCCCTACATGTCCAATTCCTATCGCCTCTCCACGCCTTTCCGCTTGATCGTAAAGTTTCAGCATCTGTTTATAGACGTGATTTCTAGAAGAACGGGTATCATCTAAAAATGTATCTCTTACACCGTAACGTAATTTCATTTCTAGAGCTAATTCAGGGATAACAGAGTCTGCGCTTGTTCCACTGTCAATAATATATAGATTATGTTCACTAGCAACCTCGAGGATTGCTCTCATTATTCTCTCATTCCCTACGATTTTTGAGCCCATATGGTTATTAATTCCTTTTGCATGGGGAACATCTTTAATCGCCTTCCTTACACGACTCTTTACTTCCTCCGTAGAAAGGTCCGAAGTGATTGGCATAGGTCCTAACCATGAAGCCTTGCCTTTAATAGGTTCTAAAGGTAAATGAATAATCACTTCAAATCCGAGCTCGTCAGCAGCTACTGACTGCTCTGTTGATTCATCCAAGAAAGGCATAACAGCAACTGTTATCGGAATTTCTGCTTTTAGAAATCGGTAAACACCATCAATATTTCCACCGAAGTCATCGATAATAATAGCGACTTTCGCTTTTTCTTCCGTTCCTTCTTCAGCAAAAACAGCGGGTATGATCATGTAACTGAAGATAAGGATGGTTAGAACTATGAAGGTTTTTCGTTTTATGTCGGAATGATTTTTCATTGTATATAGTCCTCTCAAATAGCAATTTCTTGTTCTTTAGGTTGTGAGTATTGGACACTCATTATTCGTAGAAATGAACGTGAAAGGAGATCAAATGAATGAACAAATTTCTCAACTATAATTAACTAAACCCTTGACGCTAATCGTGTATCGGTGTATTATTTAATTAGTACACTGATACTCGATAAAAAATATATTTAGTTGGAGGTATTAAAATGACCGCTTGGTTAAACTTAACAAAAAAAGAATTACGTCTCGGATTACCGGCATTCATCATGCCCATCGTTGCCTTTTTTATAATAGTAGCTATTTCTGCTTACTTCGGGAATAGATACGGGTTTTTAGGGGAAACAATAACTGCCGTTGCCTTTGCTGCGACAGCAATTCAAGTATTTTATTTAGTGTATTACTTCATTCATAGCCTTTCGACAGAAAAGAAGAAGATGCATTTATGGCTGCACAACCCAATGCCAGCTTATAAATTAATATTAGCAAAGCTGGTGGCAGCAATTACTACTATGGCTGTAACGTTTATCATCACTGGAACGACATTTTTACTTGCATTAAACTCGACGAAAATTATTCCTATTGAAATTCCTTGGACATATGTCATGGAACTTGGATTTTTAGGTAGTATTCACCTTTTATTGTTAGCAATTAATCTTGCCGTTTTGTTTTTATTTTTCTGGATGATTTTCTTGTTATTTACTCGTACACTTGGCAACTTTGCCAGCTTCGCACTATCTTTTCTACTATTTATGGTTCTGAATGGTTTTTTATATGGCTGGGTTACGTCTTCAGCTTTATATGACACGCTAACGATGTGGGGATCTATTAATTTAGGTGATATATTGTCTAGTGCCAGTGTAAACTTCAACCTTGAAATGGGTGCAGATATTACAGGTGAAACAAGTGAGTTAATTATTTATTTAGGCACCTATCTGTTTGATGCTATTCAAACAGTCATTTTATTTTTTGCTAGTTGCTGGATACTCGATCGAAAAGTTGAGGTGTAAATAAAATGAAAGATAGTTTTCATTCATCACAGCCTATTTATCGGCAGCTCGCCGATCGGATTAACCGGCAAATATTACGAGGAGAACTAAAACCTAATGATAAATTGCCATCAGTTCGGGATATGGCGATACAATCGAATGTTAATCCAAACACAGTGCAAAGGACGTATCGAGAGTTAGAGGGAATAAGTATTGTAGAGACTAGAAGGGGACAAGGGACGTTTGTTACCG
Organism: Salipaludibacillus neizhouensis; assembly: GCF_002886185.1. GTDB lineage: Bacteria > Bacillota > Bacilli > Bacillales > Salisediminibacteriaceae > Salipaludibacillus > Salipaludibacillus neizhouensis. The sequence continues at coordinate 1,952,123 of NZ_KZ614146.1, read as the reverse complement.
AGAATAAAGAAGTTCTAAGTGAGTTAAGAGAATATTTAAAAAAAGAGGAAATTTCTCGTTTCGTGGAACGGATGCACGAGATGGGTTATAACGGTAAGGAAATCCAATTCGGAGTAACAGCATTTCTACGAGACGAGAAAGGGGATACTGAGCAATGATTAAACTAAACCGTGTCACTAAAATGTATATGAGAAACAGAGCGTTGTATGATGTTGATTTGGAACTAACAAAAGGAAAGATTATAGGTATTGTCGGCCCTAATGGAAGCGGAAAATCGACAATCTTGAAAATAATTGCGGGTCTGACTCATCCATCAAAAGGGAATGTTACTGTAAATGAGGTAAAAGTGGACCGTCTTATTGCTAATCAAGTTTCATACTTGTCAGAACTGGATGAATATTACGGTTTTTATAATGTTGGGCAAACAATTGACTTTTTTGCCACTCAATTCCAAGACTTTAACAAAGAAAAAGCCGAGGAAATTCGGAAATTTATGAAATTAGACCGCGATTCTAAACTGAAACATCTCTCGAAAGGGAACCGAGGACGATTAAAAATCGTACTTACCTTGTCACGTGAAGTACCAGTCATTTTAATGGATGAACCACTTTCCGGACTGGATCCAATGGTCAGGGATTCCATCGTAAAAGGCTTAATTTCGTTCATAGATCTAGAAAATCAAATTATTCTTATTACGACTCATGAAATAAAAGAAATTGAAATGATCTTAGACGAAGTGATTGCTATTAAAGATGGTGACATTATTGGACACCATAATGTGGATGACCTGCGGAGTGAAAAAAACATGGGCATTGTAGAATGGATGACCGAAATCTATAGATGAATTATAAAGTGAATATATGTTCGTAATGCGATATAAGCTAGATAAATGATTCTATACAACAAAAGCCGATCCTGTTTATGGATTGGCTTTTTAAGCTTTGGGATAAGAATTGTAAACCCACTGCTTTTTACATGGCGCGCATCGGCCACAGCATCATCGGCTGCTGTATTTTAATCCCTTAATTATTCAATTAATTAAATTACAAGAAGAATACTTGGAATTTAAACATATTTTCAGTAATAAGAAGGCATCTTAATATAACAGGAGGTGTCTTATGAAGGATAAAACAATATTACATGTAATTACCGTGATTTCAATGGGAGGGTTGGCATTTTTATTTCGAAAAGGTCCAGTAAAGGATTGGTTTCTCATTTACTTGTTAAAATCACTATTATGTACATTTTTAGATGTGCCTGTTAATAAGAAAAAATTTGTGAAATATCCAATACGCTATTTCCCTAAATCGTTCGACTCCAATATCGTATTCCTTTATGTCATATTTCCGTTACTCTGTGTGCTTTATAATCAATTCACCTATAAAATGAAAGCCGTAAAAACAATACCAAGTGTCTTCCTCTATAGTACACCAATGGTACTAGTGGAGAAGTGGTTAGAAAAGAACACGAAATTAGTGACATACAGTAAAGGATGGAACAGTTATTTTACATTGTCCTATCTTACATTTGCATTCTGGTTGGTACGTTTAATTATTGAGGGTATTCGTGCATTAGACCGTAAAAGAAATACTTCTCCTAATAGCGGAGCGGTTAAGTGACCCAATTTTTATTGGGAGTAATACACAATCGTAAAGAGATTTTGCTTCTATTTTTTAAGCACCATAAATAAGAGCAAATATCTCTTTACTAAAATCTTACCTTTCCGGAAGAACTTGAATTATAAAGTCAATATTCTTTTCACTGATTCCGTTAACCGTTCATTTAATATCGTTAGCTTGGAATTAGCCTCTGAAAATTTAGTGACGATCTCGGTGTTTACGTCGACAGTAGAATTTACCTCATCTAAAGACAAAATAAGTACTTCTACTCCATTTTGAATATTGGTCGTAAAGGTGAAAATTTCTTCAGAAGCTTTTTTAGTACCGTCAGATAACTTTCTGATTTCATCAGCCACTACGGCAAATCCTTTACCTGCCTCACCAGCTCTTGCAGATTCAATATTTGCGTTTAAACCTAATATATTAGACTGGGATGATATTTTTCTAATAAGTTCCAGCATATTACCAATTTGTTTTGAGTTATCGCTAACTTCTCCAGTATTTTCACTCAACACTTTACCCTAATACCTTCGTTATAAGCATTTACCTTTTTTTTACATTAGTCGAAATTGGTCTGTACGGATAATATTCCTAATTAAGTACTCTAATTATCTGTCAAATAGGTACATACTTTATATAAAAACTAGTGCGTCTTCCCCTTGGACAAAAGAAAAGTCTCACTATTTCACTCCAGCAAGAAAAAAAGTGGGGAATGTGTGGCTTGTAACGCAGATAAGCGATTCAAAGCAGAAGGGATACTTTAAAAATCCAACGCTCTTAAGTAAACGTTACACCGGTCCTTTAGCGGCAAATGAGTATATCTCTTTTAAATTAGGTAAAATGCTTAAACACCCAGTTGCACAAATAGAATTGGCAAAGATAAAAGGGAAATTTGGTATTGTATCTATAAAAAAGAAGGATAAGTCTTTAACTAATTGGAGAAGTCTCAGTAGTCGATATAATAACGTTTTTAATCATGTTATTCGACCACATAGGTAAATCAAAATGTTTATATTTGATGTATGGATCTTAAATATTGATAGAAACAGTCGAAATATAGTTTTGTATCCAACTGGTAAGCAAAATAAATACGATTTTTATTTAATTGATCATGGGTTAAGCTTATATGGTTCATTTATATGGAAAAAAACAAATGGAATAGTACATATTGGAATGATATAGACAAATATAATAATCGAAATTTAAGAGGCTTAAAAGAATATCTATTGATAAACAAAGATCACTTATCATCTTATATTCGTGAGATCAAAGCTGTGCCAAACAAAACCATTAAAGAAATTATAGAAGGAGTAGCCGCAAATTTATTAACGGCTACTCAAAAAAAAGTTCTATCTAAATTCCTCATCAGACGTAAGAAAAGGTTGGATAGCATAGTAAAGAGGTATGTTAATGGTTTATCTACCTAAAAGATATTTCCCATACCCTACTGGATAATCGTATGTTAATTTAAATGTTCTTTTCATGCCAGCATTCAAAAAACTGTATCGTTGATCTCTAAAATTCACTTCAATAAAAAATGGTTTTCCACTTTTATCGATTCCAAAGTCGATCCCAACGTCAGCTAAAAGGGGGAGATGTTTGTCTAAGTGTTGTATAATATTCTGTGAAATTTGAGAAAGATTTCTTCTAATCATTTGCTGATTGTTAGGAAAGAGATGTTCAAATTTAACTGTTGAACCGCCTTGATGCACATTGGATAAATAAGCTCCTTTAGCTGCTACTTTTCCCACCATTCCACTAACCCTCCACTTTACTATCTGATCCTTTTGTATGGAGACACGAATATCAAAAGGCTGTTTATGATAAGTCTGCAGATTAATCGTTTCTTGGATAATGTATCTCTTTCTACCAATAAATTTAGATATGAATAAAAATAAGTTTCCGTGTTGAACCTCAATTATTTTTTTCTTGTTTTTTGCTGGGAAGTGAATTTTCCAACTGTTAGGGGAGTGTTTAATTACTTTAATTATTCCTTTACCAAGTGAACCTTTATCTGGTTTTAAAAAAAATGAGGGGAGATGTGAATACAATAAAAGGTTTCCTTTAGTGAGTAAATGCGTTGAGGGTAAAAACGGTCTTAATGTAGTATTTTTATTTAAGATATTATGAATTTGTAACTTGCTGTAATTATTCCAGGAATTATAAAAAATCACCTTATATTTCTTCTCAATAACTTCTAAATTTCTCCTGTAATGCGTACTTAATTTGGCTCTATTGTGTATTACTTTAGGTATAGAAACACGCCGCTGGTACCACTTATTCTTATGATTAAAATAGGTTAAAACTGTTCCATTACGAACATTAATATTAGATAAACTAAAGAAACATACCTCCACGTTATATTTTTTTGCTGCTTCTAAATATAGGCGAACCTTCTCATATCCTTTCCCATTACGAGCATTTTTCCAGACACGCCGATTCATCAGTATTCCTAACACTTGTTTACTCATTAATTAACCCCCCTCTAGTTAACAACAATAAAAAAGCCTCCTCATAATGTTACGATGAAGAACATCTCTATTTATTTGTATGTAATATCCTACTAGCCTGTATAGAGGTTTGCCTATAACTATCAATTAACATAGTGTCTGACACTATAACGAACATACAGATTAGTAATATATCCCTAATTCACCTAAAAAATGTTATAATTGCCGCGGATAGTTAGAGTAATAATAGTGGATTGGGGGGTGACGGGATGGAATCAGAAGAAAGGATCATTGATTTAGAAAAACGGGTTCGGCAATTAGAGGGAGACATTGCACTTTTAAAAACAAAAGATAAACCGTTGAAAAGTCAAAGCATGCCTAAACTAAAAAATGAAGTTGTCACTCCCGGAGTTAAAGAAAATAAGCAGCCTAGAGATTGGGAAAAGGAGATAGGTCAAGTTTGGTTGCCGAGAATTTTTATTTTTATATTATTAATTGGGGTTATATGGGCTTTTAGAGCGGGAACTGAATTAGGACTCATAAACGAGTACGTCCGAGTTGCTTTTGGATATTTAGCTAGTATTGTCTTATTATTTTTTGGATGGAAGCAGCATTTAAAGAAGCACATTGTTCTTTCGCAAGTGTTAGTTGGTGGCTCAATTGGGTTGATGTTTATAAGCACTTTTGCGATGCATGTGTTGTATGGGTTCATTCCATTAATCATTGCTTTTCTTCTTCATGTGTTAACCGTAGGTGCGGGCTTAACGTTTTCGGTGCAATTAAAGTCACAATCGATTGGGATTATAAGTAGCATTGGTGCATCTATTGTTCCGTTTTTATTAGCATCACAAGAAGGAAATCTTACATTTTTTCTTGGTTATGAATTCATCGTTTTTCTGGCTTTCATAGCCTTAGCCTTTAAACGGGAATTTGATATTTTATATTACGTCGTCACATATGGGTTTCAATTTGCATTACTGGCATATGCTATTTTCCAAGTAGAACCGGATGTTAGACTATTAACTGGAGCGGTTGTGTTGCAACATCTTGTGTTAGTTGGAATGCTACTAATAAGAAAGCAAGCGAAGGAATCTTCCTTGTTTCCTGTATTAACGACAGCTGTACTAACATCAATTTGGGTTATTTCAAGTTTAAATACCGTAGAGACAAATGTTGTTCTATTAGGTTTAGTGGGACTCTATCTGATTTTATTGTATTTGAAAAAGGAAGAAAGTCATAAAACTGCTTTATTCGTGTCTTCTTCAGCCATTGTACTATTTGTTTATTTCATGGAGATGTTTGAGACTTCTGTTGCTCTTCTTCTCCTTGTAGAAGGCTTGATCGTCATTCTTTTAACAGGACGATTAAAATCAAAGTTACAAGCAGTAATAGGGGCAGTTATCTACTCGATCGGGATGATACTTACTTTTTCTATGACGATTTTTTCTTTTTTTTCGATAGAAACGGTTACGTGGGCAGTGTTAATTGCTAGTTTAACGAGTCTCTATTTACTATTTAATGATAGTGATTATGTGAAGCGTAATGCAGTCATTTTCGCAAAAGTATTCATTAGTTTGTTAGGGTTGGTTTATGTTTCTCAACTGGCTGGTTTAACCACTTCCGATTCGATGATGCAACCAATGGTCATGTCATTGTCTTGGTTGATGTATGCTGTATTATTCGTAGCATACGGCTTTTATAAGAACGATAAGATAACAAGAATATTTGGAATGGCCTTGATCTTCTTCACATTGGCAAAAGTTATTTTGATCGATATTCCGGCTGTTTCAATGGCAATCAGAGCGATTCTGTTTTTACTATTGGGAACTCTCGGAATTACAATATCACGATTATTTTATCGCAAGGCTGAAAAAACAGGTGATAGTCACGCACCTAAATAAAAGATTTTTAGAATTATTCACCGAAGAATGTCCAAAAGGTCTCATGATCTTTTAAGGCATTCTTTTTTTGTTTTGAAATCCGAACGTATATTCTCTATAATAGAAAATAAGAGAGTGGAGGACAGACATGTTTGGAAAAAAAACGTTAGAACAATTAGTAGCCGAATTACGAAACGACAAGCAAGTAACCTATTGGCATGAGATTCCGGAAGAAGAGGCTAAAACAGCCAGCATGCCAACGGAGATAGATAGCAAGATTATTCATGCTTTAAAACAAAGAAAAATAGATAACCTATACACGCATCAGAAAAGTGCTTACACTAGCGTGATGCGAGGAGAAAATGTCGTTGCCGTGACACCGACAGCATCCGGTAAAACACTTTGTTATAATCTGCCGGTGCTGCAAAAGCATATGAACAATCCTTCCAGCAGAGCTCTCTATATTTTTCCGACGAAAGCGTTGGCTCAAGATCAAAAAGCAGAACTTAATGAAATCATAGATGAAATGGAAGTAGAGATGAATTCTTACACGTATGATGGCGATACACCTGCTAGCATCCGACAAGTCGTGAGAAAAGCGGGACATGTTGTCATTACGAATCCTGATATGCTGCATGCGGCAATCTTGCCCCATCATACGAAATGGATTTCTTTGTTCGAGAATTTAGAAACGGTAGTGGTTGATGAGTTACATACGTATCGTGGAGTATTTGGCTCTCATGTGGCCAATGTTATTCGGCGATTAAAACGTATTTGTGCGTATTACGGAAGTAAACCAACATTTATTTGTACATCGGCAACGATAGCAAATCCAAAAGAGCTTTCTTCCGAACTAATAGGAGAACATGTTCAGTTAATTGATAATAATGGTGCGCCAAAAGGGAAAAAGAATTTTGTGTTTTACAATCCGCCTATTGTTCATAAACAATTGAATATCCGTAAAAATTCTACCAAAGTAGTGAATGAAATAGCTTCTAAATTTTTAAAAGAAAAGATTCAAACGATTGTTTTTGCCCGTAGTCGTGTTCGTGTAGAGATTATTTTGAGTCATTTGCAGGAGCTCGTGAAACATGAGATTAACAAGCAGAGCATTCGAGGGTACCGAGGTGGGTATTTGCCGAAGCAGCGTCGAGAAATCGAACGGAGCTTGCGGAGCGGAGATACGATCGGCGTTGTGAGCACGAATGCGCTTGAATTAGGGGTTGATATCGGACAGCTGCAAGTATGTGTTATGAACGGCTATCCAGGATCGATTGCGTCCAGCTGGCAACAGGCAGGTAGAGCAGGAAGAAGACAGGATGAATCTCTCGTAATCATGGTTGCGACTTCTAGCCCTCTTGATCAATACTTGTTCCAGCATCCTGAGTTTTTCTTTGGGGGATCTCCTGAAACAGCTAGAATCAATAAAAATAATTTGATTATATTAGTAGATCACTTGAAGTGTGCAGCTTATGAGCTTCCGTTTAAACGCGGGGAGACCTTCGATGGCCATGAGGTAGAGGAGATATTAGAGTACTTAACAGAAGAGCGGGTTCTGTACGAGAATAATCAACGATGGTACTGGATGAATGCAGCGTTTCCTGCACATAACATCAGTCTCCGGTCAGCGGCACAGGAAAATGTTGTGATCATTGATCAATCCGTGAGAGAAAAACATGTGGTCATTGGAGAAATGGATACATTTAGTGCGATGACATTACTCCACGATGAAGCAATCTATTTACACGAGGGGACTCAATACCAAGTAGAATATTTGGATTGGGATGAGAAAAAAGCATTTGTCCGTGAAGTAGACGTAGAGTACTTTACCGATGCTAACTTAGCGGTTAACTTAAAGGTTTTAGAAATTGATAAAAAAAGACCGATGGGGAACCATGAGATTCAATATGGAGATGTGATGGTCACAGCGATGGCAACAATCTTCAAAAAAATTAAATTAGAAACCTTTGATAATATTGGTTCTGGTCCGATACATTTACCTGAACAAGAACTTCATTCGAATGGCATCGCGGTGACTTTTGCAGAGGAAGTATTTGAGGGTAAAAATGATGATCATGTCGAGCAAGTTTTGATGGGATTAGCTCATGTATTGCAACATGTATCTTGTGTGCATGTGATGTGTGATCAAAAAGATTTACATGCTGTTCCTGAAGTGAAGGCCATTCATTCCCAGCGGCCGACAGTCTTTCTATACGACCGGTACCCTGGTGGAATCGGATTAAGTGAGTGTTTATTTGATCAAATTGAAGAGATACTTCAGGATGCACTAGCGTATGTCTCTAAATGTCCCTGTAGTGACGGATGTCCATCTTGTGTCGGGATCGGCGGAAGTGATGCAGGTCAGCAGGTAAAAAAATGGGTAGTGAACCTGTTAAATGAGTCTGTTGGAGGAAAGAATAGCGGTATGCTTAACTAAATAGGGTTTATGGGTAGCGGCGCGGGGTTTCTCTTCGTCGTTTATCTCATGTTAAACTAAAATAAATGAGCCATAAGCAAGGGTAGGTGAAATGAATGAGCATGAAGTCCAAACTTTTACGTATGAAAAATCACTTACAGTTAGATGATGCGACGGAAACTTCCTTGGTTAGCAAAGTAGTCAAAATAGATAAGAGTACGCTAGAAGAAAGCTTCGAAGAATTAGGTTTTGAACCCTTTTATTTTGATGGGGAAAGGTCTTATCGAAAAAGACTAATCTATCCTTATGAATCAGCAAAAGACAAAGAAACGTTAAGAGTTATGGGAGAGATGAGGAGTTTGTGGGAACAAGAAGGACTCTCAGATCACCCGTTATCTTTTAAAAATCGTAAATTAGATCAATTATTGTTTTTTGATACTGAGACGACGGGCCTGTCGACCGGAGCGGGGAATGTAATTTTCCTGATTGGTTATGCCAGACTTAGAGAAGAGGGGATTGAGGTGACGCAACATTTGTTGGAGAACCCCTCTAATGAGGCTGCATTCCTCTCCGGTTTTTTAGAGGATTTTAGTGAAGATGATTATTTAATAAGCTATAACGGAAAATCGTTTGATTGGCCGCAAGTAAAATCGAGGCACGCATTCATCCGCAAAGAACTCCCGAAGCTACCAAGCTTTGGGCATATCGATTTGCTTCACTGTGCCAGGCGGTTATGGAAGCATGAATTGCCTTCATGTAGATTGGCTATTGTGGAAGAATATAAATTAAATATGAAGCGGATCGATGATATACCCGGAAGCATGGCGCCGATCCTTTACTTTGAGTATTTACATGAAAAGGATCCCCATCATTTAGCAGGAATTATCAAGCATAATGATCAGGATGTTCGTTCATTAGTCTATTTATATCAAGAAATTTGCATGAGGTTATTTCAGTGGAAGGATAAACCTACTTCCCCGATGGAACATTACTATATTGCAGATTGGTTTGAAAAATTATCTGAGTATAAATGGGCAGAAATACATTATAAATTAGCGATTGAAACGATGAATAAACCTTTTAGTCAAGGGTACTTCCGTTTAGGGAAACTAACGAAAAAGCTTGGTGATAAAGAAGGAGCCAGGTCTTATTTTATCGAGGCATTAAACCAGCATTCTCTTCCTTCTTTAGAGGTGTGGATAGAACTAGCTAAATTAGCGGAACATGAAGAAAAAAATGTTTATAAAGCGTATAATTATGCTAAAAGTGGATATTCTCAATGGAAAAAACAAACTAATATGCATTCCGTTTCTTTGAAAACGGCGAAACACATTACTGATTTAAACAAGCGTTTAAATCGATTAGAAAAAAAGTTAGAGATCAAAGAAGGTGGGTACGAGAGTGGTGAAAACGGAGGCTTATTATGATGTCATTCGGCAGTCTTTTCCTTTTGACTTATTGAGTGAAGAACAGTTTGAAGAACTGATGAGGGAATCAGAAACACAAGAGTTTCAAGAAAATGAATTTATGTTTCATGAAGAAGATGAAGAAGTAGAGGTTTATTTTTTACTAAAAGGATTAGCTAAGAATGTCCTTCACAGAGAAAGTGGAGAACAATTTTCTGTTCGTTTTTATTATCCTGGGGACTTGATCGGTGTCATGATTTTACTTGCTAGTGGACAAATGAATTTTTCCGTCCAAGCCTTGGAGGATTGTCAGACAGTGAAGTTCCGCAAAAGTATTCTGTTACGAACGATGACTGAAAACCAATCGTTTTCTGACGTGATTCTTTCAGGAATTGGCGAGAGAATGAAATCCTTATATGACGAAATAAAGAAAGAACGTCATGATATGGACAGTGAAAATATCGGTCTTTTCCGAACACGGGTTCATTCTATTATGGATCGAGCAAGAATGATCGATGACCAAAAATCTCTTAAAGATGCTGCTAGGCTGATCACAGAGTGGACAGTTGCGGGACTAGTTGTGGTTAATCAACAAGAAGAGGTAAAAGGGGTAATTACGCAACAACAAATTATCCGTGGACTCATTCAGGGAGATAAAGAGGATAGTATTACGATGTGGATGGAAAAAAATCCGCATACAATTCAAGAGAATGCCTTTAGCTATGAGGTGTTAACATTTTTCAAAGATGACTATATAGATATTGTCCCCGTCCTTAACGGAGAACGAGTGGTAGGAATATTGATGGCGGAATCTTTTCTTCAGCTGCAGGATTCCAAGTTTATAAATTTGTCCTATCGGTTACAGCATGCGAAGACTATTAAAGAATTAGCTCCTCTATCTCCGAAAAAAAATATGGATTTTTTACTTTTCACGGAAGCGCTGCTCGATGAGCGGACACATCCGTCGGAAGTTTGTGAGTTTATCTCAAATTACAATGATCATATTCATCGGCAAGTGATTAGATTTGCATTAGCAGAGATGAAACGAAAGGGATACGGAAAACCTCCAGTTAACTATTGTTTTATTGTCATGGGAAGCCAAGGAAGAAAGGAACAAGCATTTAGTACCGATCAAGATAATGGTCTTATTCTCGATAATTATCAGCATCTTCCAAACAAACAGGAGGTAGAAGAGTTCTTTCACCATTTTGCTGCAATCGTAAACGAATATCTTGTGAAATGTGGGTTTCCTGAATGTTCAGGTGGGATTATGGCAAGAGAACGTAAGTGGTGCAGAGAATTAAATGAGTGGAAAGCCGAAGTAAAAAGATGGGTGAAGGAAACAGATGCCGAAGAGGTAAGAGACTTTACAATTTTCATCGATTATCGCCCGGTTTACGGTGATTTCAAACTAGCAGAAAAGTTGAGGGATTTTATAACAAAGCCTGTAGAGCAAGGGAAAATTCTTCATATTATGCTTGCAAAAGATACTATTCGATTTCGGGTGCCTATTAATCCGATAGGGAGAATTTCTCTTAAAGGTAAAATGAAAACCTTAGATGTTAAGAAAGCAGCTTTAATGCAAATTGTAAATGGGATTCGAATTTTTGCGATCCGATACGGAATTCAAGAAGTTAGTACGATAGCACGGTTGAATAAACTGCAGGAAATGGAAGTGTTTCATCCTAGAGATGTGAAAAATGCTAAATTAGCGATGGATTATTTACATTATTTTAGAATTCATGCAAACATTTCTCAACTGCGAAATGAAGAACCTTTATCTAATTTGATAGCACCAATGACACTAGGAAAAGATGAACGTAAACAATTGAAAGATGCTCTTATTATTGCAAAACGCTTGCAACAAATGAGTGAGCTTAGTTTTGCAAAGAATAGAGGAGTATAGTAATGGAAATATCGGTTTTAAAAATTATTAAATATTTGATATATGATCGTTTTCACTTTGAAAAATCAAAGGACCAGTGGATTGAGAATCATCAGGAAACCTATGATGTTTTATGCGAAAAAATGAATCAAAGTGCTGAAACCAGTTTTCCGGCGGATGAGAGACTACAGGATCTTTCCTTTACCGTTTTTGATTTAGAAACGACTGGCTTTTTTCCGCGTGCAGGGGATGAAATTATCTCTATTGGTGCTGTGAAAATCACTGTGAGTGACCTAGGATTATCAAAACAATTTTATCAGATTGTTTCTCCAATAAAAAAACCATCAAATGAAGTTAAATTATTAATTGACATGACGCAGAAGCAAATTGATAGGGGGAAGGCATTTCCTGAGAGTTTAAATGATTTTATATCTTTTGCAGATCAATCAATTCTCGTGGCATATCCAGCTAGTTTTGACGTCCCTTTCCTTCAAGAGCTGTCCAAACGTTGGAATATGCCAACAGGAAATCTACCGCACATTGACTGTCATAAGCTGGCGCAATACTTATACCCTAACGAAAAGAATACATTAGATCATTTAGTGAAAAAGTTTGGGATTGTGCAGCAAGAAAGACATCATGCTTTAAATGATGCATTAATGACGGCAGAAGTGTTTCAATTTTTAATAGAAGAATTAATTCAAAGAGGAATTACAACTTTGCAGGAATATCGAAAGGCGATGAACATAAAATAAAAGACAATAAATATTTCCCGGGGAAGCGCAGTTTTCGGCTCTTTTAGCCAATAAATAGGGGTTGTAAAATGGTTATTGTGATGCATTACAAATTAACTTGTAAAAAAATGGCGAGAAAGTGAAAAAAATCATTGATTAATTGGCGGAATTTCATTATATTAATTGCTGGGGTAGTATATTTGTAAGACTACTCGGTAGTAATAATGAAGGAGAGAATGGTTATGGTGAAAGTGTTCCTTTGTATGTTTTTTCTTGTAATTGGATCAACATTTGTTCTTTTTCAATAAAATAGGTTAGTGACTAGTACATGTTGCAGTATGGATACATACGTTGATATTGAACCTATTAATAAAAGGAGGATATCACATGTTCCATCATTGCAAACCGCATAGGCAAGCAAAAGTACTACCGGCTCAAGTTTGCCCGGCGCAACAATCTGTTCAGGAAAAAAATTGTGACTATATTGTACCAGTCGTGCACCCTAGTCATACAACAAATGTAGTGAATCATAGATACAATTTCCAGCACAGCTATCCACACACGGAGTCTACAGTAAATCGAATTACAAATCAGCAATCATATGGCCCTCCAGCTCAAGTAGCAGGAGCAGCGACAGGACCAGGATTTGCTCCACAAGTAGCAGGAGCGGCAACGGGTCCAGGGTATGGACCGCGACCACAGGTAGCAGGATATGGACCAGGACCGGGGTATAATAACGCTCAGGTAGCAGGATATGGCCCAGGTTCAAAGCACTCTCCGCATGTAGCAGGTATGGGAATGAATCATGGTAAATGTTAATTGAAAAATAAGAACTATAACTCTAGCGAATTGGAAAGATGCCAATTCGCTTTTTTTTAAAAGCGAATTTATAATATACTTAGTATTTATAGAGATTGTTATGCCCCTTCGAACAGTATGTTCTAATGGTCGAGACTCCTGTGCAGGAATGATCCAAGCGATACTGCGCAGAGCGTTAGTTGGCCCGGGGTGGAGAAAGGTCACGCTGTATTTAATAAAAGACGCTACGCGTTTTTCTTACATAAGATTAGGGAAGGAGAATGAATGTTGTATAATGTATTGGCGGTGACGGGGTATAAGCCCCACGAATTAGGGATATTTAATGAAAAACACGAACAGCTTTCTTATTTAAAAAAGGCCATTTTGAAAAAAATAAGGCATTTGAAAGAAGAATTTGATATAAAATGGGTAATAACGAGCGGACAGCCAGGTGTAGAACTTTGGGCTGCGGAAGCAACGACTATTCTAAAAGAATCCTATCCCGACTTGCAGTTATCTACTTTAGCTCCTTTTCATAATCAAGAAGAAAGATTTTCTGAACCAATAAAAAAGCTTTATTCCACCATTTGGGAACAAAGTGATTATAAAGATTATATTACAAAACGTCCCTATGATAATCCGGCTCAGTTACGGTTGAAAAACCAATTCATCATTGACAAAAGTGATGCTCTGCTCGTTTTATACGATGAGGAAACAGAAGGTACACCTAAATTTTACTTGTCGTATGCTTTGAAGAAACATGAAACAGAATCATACCCTATTTTTTATTTAACACCGGATGATATCGAAGAATTGGTGCGGGACGAGCTGGATAATGAAAGCTAGAATTGACAAGTTCGCAAGTTTCTGAAAAAATGAAGGTATTACATGATTGTACTTATGAGGTGAACAATAGTGGAGAAAAAACAACTTGCAAGACTTTCCAAGAACGAAATATACGAGAAAGACTTTAAAACGAGTATGCGTGGTTATAATCAAGACGAAGTAGACCAGTTCTTAGATGATATTATTAAAGATTATGAAGCTTTTGAAGGGAAAATCCAAGCGCTTGAGCAAGAGTTAGAGAGTGTAAAGAATGAATCAACACCACCACCGAGAGTGGAAGCTCCTAAGCCACAGCCGGCAGCTGGAAATACGAATTATGATATTTTAAGAAGATTATCCAATCTTGAGAAACATGTATTTGGAAGCAAGCTGTACGATTGACTTCTAAAAGATGGTTGTATTTCTAGAGAGGACAGCCCTTTTATTGGCGAAAGACGGATACTTTCTGCGGGAAGAAATTCAGTTTCCTGATAAAGACCGTTTCTGCTTTTTCTCACGGGTATCTCAGCTTTTTGCTGATTTAAATCTCTATTCAATAACAACAATGGAATATCAGATCTTTCTTTAAAGATAAGGGACGAAGGGAGAACTTTATGTGATCGAGGTTTATACAGATGCGGGTAGCGCTGGGAATCCGGGACCTTCGGGTGCAGGAATTTTCATTAAGAATAATGGGAATATTATTCGTGAATCGATTCCGCTTCTTCCAATGTCCAACCACGAGGCTGAATTTCATGCTTGCTTGGAAGCTCTTCGTATTTGTAAAAAGCATGAGTTTTCGATTATATCGCTTCGTTCTGATTCTAAAGTTTTAGTTGAGTCGATAGAAAGAAAATATACAAAAAATCCTTTGTTTCAACCTTTATTAGCTTCTATACTAGCCACTATGGACCATTCTTTCACGTATGCTTTTATTAAATGGATTCCAAGTAAACAAAATAAAGAAGCAGACCGATTAGCGAAGAGAGCAATTCAATTAGCAAAAAAAGGAAGTTGATTTTATCTCTATTAGTGTGTTAATATTTAAAGTGTTGTTTTAAATGACAACCATTTTGTATTTGGGTAATCGCTGCATGTTTACATGTAGAGGAAAGTCCATGCTCACACAATCTGAGATGATTGTAGTGTTCGTGCCTGATGAAGTCATAAGTCAGGGTAGTCTAGCGATAGACTAACGGCAGGTGGCATGTCTAAGTTCTTCGGAATATGATATGTGTACCTTGAAAGTGCCACAGTGACGGAGTCTGTCTAGAAATGGACAGAGTGGAACGAGGTAAACCCCACGAGTGAGAAACCCAAAATAAGGTAGGGGCATCCTTGAGACGGAAATGAACGGATCAAGGGACAGAGCAGTCTGTAGACAGATGATTACCGCTCTTGTACGAGGGCTGACACCCGTTTGGAGTACGGAGTAACAGAACATGGCTTACTAAATACAAATGGCGTCTTCAATGAATGAGAATGGCTCTGCGATGTATATCATCGTAGAGCTTTTTACATATCTGATCTTCATAGGCTATACTAATAAAAGAATATTGAAAGGAATGATCTTGATGGAAAAAGTTACATTAATCGCGACTGCTGCGATGGGGTTAGAATCAATTGTTGCAGATGAAGTACGTCATTTAGGATATAAGGATGTCACTGTTGAAAATGGAAAAGTAATTTTTACAGCAGAGCCTACAGCCATTGCGAGAGTTAACCTTTGGTTGAGAAGTGCAGACCGTGTCAAACTACTGGTTGGAGAATTCAAAGCAGAAAGCTTCGAGGAACTTTTTGAAAAAACAAAGGCATTACCATGGGCGGATTATATTTCAGCGGATGCAGAATTTCCTGTAGTAGGAAAATCCGTTAAATCCCAGCTTTTCAGTATTTCTGATTGTCAGGCTATTGTCAAAAAAGCAGTAGTGGAGAGTTTAAAGAAAAATTATGCGATCGAATGGTTTGAAGAAAAAGGGGCTTTTCAACGAATTGAGATAGCTATACATAAAGATATTGCATCGTTAACTATTGATACAAGTGGAACAGGGCTTCATAAGCGTGGCTATCGTTATCTTCACAACGAAGCACCATTGAAAGAAACGATGGCAGCTGCAATGGTTCGATTAACGAATTGGTACCCGGATAAGCCTTTTTACGATCCTTTCTGTGGCTCTGGAACCCTTCCTATTGAAGCCGCGATGATTGGGCAAAACATAGCACCTGGTATCAACAGAACATTTGCGTTCGAGGATTGGGCATGGTACGAACAAACATGGATTGATCAAGCATTAGAGGAAGCCGAGGACTTAGCGAACTATGATCAGCCTCTTGAGATAGTTGGCGGGGATGTTGATCATAAGATGATTGAACTTGCTAAAAATAATTCTAAGGAAGCTGGTTTTCCTGACTTGATTGACTTCAAGCAAATGCAAGTCAAGGATTTCCACACAAAGAAAGAGAACGGGGTAGTCATAGGAAACCCACCATACGGTGAAAGAATGCAGGATAAACAATACGTAGAGAATTTATACCGAGAACTGGGAAAAACATTACGCCCATTAGACACATGGTCTGTTTATATTATCACTTCCCACCCGCATTTCGAAAAACTGTATGGGAAACAGGCTACGAAAAAAAGAAAGCTTTACAATGGTAATATTAAAACAAATTTCTTTCAATACTGGGGTAAAAAACCGTTAAGAAGAGATCAAAAATAGTTCGTGTTTTTTCAGAAGTACTTGATTCATCTTTTAAAACTAGCCACTTACCAGCCAGCCTGAGGAAAGTCTTTTCAAGCTGGCTTTATTAATTTAAAGAGGAATAATTTTGCTTTTCTTTCATATACTAAATGGTATATTAGGAAGAGAGGATGGAAGTTATGACTGATCAATTTGGAGAAATAGAACAAGTGGAATTAGCGTTGAAGGCTGCTGAGAGAATGGTGGGTCAAGCTACAATGAGCATGGATGAAGACCAGCTTATGAATGCTCAAAGTGCCATTTCGGATGCCAAAGCACAATTAGAACAAGCGAAGTTACTAAAGCTAAATCCTTATGATATTCAACAAGCATCTTCACGTTTAAACACTTTTTCGCATCAGGTAGATGAAGCTATCAAGTAGACATATATTAAAATTTTATCAAACATATACTTATCGGATCGATAATTGTGTATCGAACATGAGATAAGTAAGAGCCGAACCTGTGTGTGGGTCCGGCTCTTCTGTATTATCAGGGATTACTTAAATCACTAAATCTCTCGTTCCGAAAAATAATGTCACCAATGTCTTCATCAAAATCAATTGTAATACCATCCAGATACCATAAGTCATCAAGAGCAAGGCAAAAACTAATCGAAGAAACTTCATATGTAAGAAATTCTTTGTCTGGTTTACCTTTGTGAATGCCGACCGAGAAGCCTCCGGAACCAACTCCACCAACTCGGACAAACAAGGATACATCATCTGATTCTGTTAGATTCATTTCATTTATGTAAAATTTTGCTGCTCTTTCAGTAATTTTTATGTCCATCCATCATTTCTCCTTTTTTAAAAGATAAGTAAAAATTGACAGTAACTTTACGCCACACGCATCAAGGGGGGGCGGGCGAAAGCTCACGCTGTATTTAACAAAAGACGGCTATGCCTTTTTTCTTAATCTGTGAATTTCTGTTTAAAGTATATCAAAATAAAAGGCTGTATGCCTAATAGATCAAATTTGAATACTTATGGCCAATTAATGAATTTTTTTTAGAGAAAGGGTATGATAGTATTGTTGTTTTTACTAATCAGAGTTCTCATTTAAAATAAGTAAGTTCCTTAATTTATCGTCTATCGGTACCAGGAGTAAATTTTTAGAACTGAAATACTTGGTTAAATGGAAAGGAGAATGGAAACATGACTACGGAAACAGAAACGTTAGAAGAAAGATTTTTAACTTACATTAAGAAAATTAGTCATTTTGAAGAATCAATTGGATTGATGGCTTGGGATTTGAGAACTGGTGCGCCACGTAAAGGGGCTTCTCAGCGATCGGAAGTGTTAGGTACATTATCATCAGAAGTGTTTGCGATGTCCACCTCAAAAGAGTTAAAAGGGTATTTAGAGGGATTGAGGGAGACATCCGTATGGAGCAAACTCGCAGAAGTTACAAAAGGCTCGGTGGAAGAGTGTGAAAAACAATTAAAGAAATACGAAAATATTCCTCCTCAAGAATTTAAAGCGTATGTTATTCTCACTTCGAATGCGGAAGTTGCGTGGGAAAAGGCTAAAAATGATGCTGATTTCAAAACTTTTCAGCCTTATTTAGAAAAAATAGTCGACTATAACCGTAAGTACACAGAGTGGGTTGGGTATAAAGGAAACAAATATAATGCTTTACTAGATGATTACGAGCCAGGACTTACGGTAGATATCATTGACGATGTCTTTGGCAAACTGAAAAAGGCACTTGTTCCGTTAGTGAAAGAAATTACAGAGGCAAAAGATCAGCCGCAAACAGATTTTTTGTTTCAACCATTTCCAGCGAAAAACCAAGAGGCATTGAGCCGAGAAATACTAGAAAGCATGCGGTATGATTTCGACGCTGGACGTTTGGACACAACCGTCCATCCATTCGCTATAGGCTTGAATCCAGGAGATGTTCGTGTCACTACAAAATATGATGAAATGGATTTTCGTACAGCTGTGTTTGGGACGATTCATGAAGGTGGTCATGCTTTATATGAGCAGAATATCGATGAGAAGTTCATTGGGACACCATTATGTACTGGCACGTCCATGGGTATCCATGAATCTCAATCATTGTTTTGGGAAAACTTCGTCGGTCGTCATTTTTCTTTTTGGGAAAAGTATTATGATCTTCTGAAAAAGAATGCGAACGGACAATTTGATGACATTGATTTACATACTTTTTATCGTGGTATTAATGTTGCAGGCCCGTCATTGATTCGAATAGAAGCAGATGAAATGACCTACTCTTTACATATTATAGCCCGATATGAGCTAGAGAAAGCATTAATTAACGGGGAGTTAGAGGTTGCTGATCTTCCGGGAGCATGGAATGATAAAATGGAAGAGTTACTTGGTGTTCGTCCATCTCATGATGGGGAGGGTGTACTTCAAGATGTACATTGGCCAAGTGGTGCTTTTGGATATTTCCCTTCCTATGCATTGGGGTATGTCTATGCTGCACAACTTAAAAAAGCGATGGAAAAAGAGTTACCCGATTTTAAACAACTACTCCAAAAAGGTGATTTAGCGCCAATTAAGGAATGGTTAACGAAAAATATTCATCAATACGGCAAAAGCAAAGAGCCATTAGAAATTCTAAAAGATACTACCGGTGAAGGTGTTAATCCAAGCTATTTGATTGAATATCTTGAATCAAAATATCGTAATGTCTATCGAATTACTGAATAAACTCTCCCTAACACGAAGTTAAAGCTAGAAAACAATATAAGCACAAAACCGCTGTTAAAGGAATTTTTTCCGTTAACGGCTTTTTTGTATGATGTTTTAAAATACGTAATAAAGTGAATTATAAAGTTAGAATCTTACATAGGAGATGTTACTAAGGAGTTGGAAAAATGAATGATAGAATTTCAAGGAGTATCCAAAGTTTTTGCAGATGGAACAAAAGCAGTAAGTGATCTGAACTTCCGAATTGAAAAAGGAGAATTGTTTGTATTAATAGGGCCTAGTGGTTGTGGAAAAACAACGACAATGAAAATGATTAACCGATTAATAGATTCATCAGACGGTAAGATTTTTATTCAAGACAAAAATATCCGAGACATGAATATGAAGCGATTAAGGTGGAATATTGGCTATGTTTTGCAGCAAATTGCTTTATTTCCTCATATGACGATTAAAGAGAACATTTCTATTGTACCTGAATTAGTTAAATGGCCGAAAGAAGCAATTTCTAAAAGAGTTGATGAACTTCTGGATATGGTTGGGTTAGATCCATCTACATATCGTGACCGTATGCCAGATGAGTTATCAGGGGGGCAACAACAACGCGTTGGTGTTGTTCGTGCACTTGCGGGAGATCCGGATATTATTCTTATGGATGAACCATTTAGTGCCCTTGATCCGATAACCCGGGAGCAGTTACAGAAAGACATATTAGATTTACAAAAAAATATCAAGAAAACTATCGTTTTTGTCACTCATGACATGGATGAGGCGTTAGCTTTAGGAAATCGTATTTGTATTTTAAAAGAGGGTTCTGTTGTTCAAGTGGATACGCCAGAGAAACTTTTACAGCACCCTTCAGATGATTTCGTTGAGAAATTTATCGGTGCAAGACAAGACCCGTGGGGTGCTCCTTTATCTGAAATGACGCTTTACCGATCTCGTACTCAAGCCCCATTGAAAGAAGAGGTTAACGAATTTCTATTAACAAGTCATTCAGTTAGAGCGGCCTTTGAAAAACTAAAAGATTCTGAGAAGGATTCTCTGGCAGTTTTCAATGACGAGAAAGAGTATACGGGTGACGTCTCTTACAAAGATATCGTCCTTCATTTGGAGAAATATCACTTCAAAGATCGAGGAGGAGCTTTATCATGAGAGTCTTAGCCATTCAAACTTTTTTTCAATTAGCTATAGACAGGCGGGATCTAGTTACTAGCGCACTTTGGGAGCATTTAGAAATGTCTCTTATCTCCCTATTAATTTCAGTTTTCGTAGCAGTTCCATTAGGGATTATTTTAAGCCATTACCGACAGGCAGCAGAGCCTATCATCGGTTCTACGGCTGTTCTTCAAACGATTCCAAGTTTAGCACTTCTTGGATTTTTAATACCTTTCTTGGGAATTGGTACGATGCCTGCAATTGTTGCATTAACTGTTTATGCTCTTCTGCCGATATTGAGAAATACATACACAGGAATAAAAGGTGTTGATCCTGCTTTGATGGAAGCATCAAGAGGAATGGGAATGGGGACACTTCAGCAACTCCATCGAGTTCAATTACCATTGGCAATGCCAACTATCATGGCGGGAATTAGAACTGCGATGGTTCTGATAGTTGGAACCGCTACATTAGCTGCTTTGATTGGGGCTGGTGGTTTAGGTGATTTAATCATGTTAGGGATTCAACGTAATAATAGTTATTATATCCTGTTAGGGGCAATTCCTGCGGCTCTTCTCGCATTATTTTTTGATGCTGTACTTCGATTTGTTGAGAAAAAATCTACTGGATCGTCCATTACTCCTATAGCTACCGTAGTTATTGTAGCTGTTTTACTTGTGGCGACACCTACAGCAATGAGTGCTTTTAATATTAGCGGGAGTGACTCCCAAGAAGAAATAACCATCGCTGGTAAAATTGGAACCGAACCAGAGATAATTATTAATATGTATAAGCATCTAATAGAACAAGATACAGATTATAATATTGTTCTGGAGCCGGGTATTGGAGCAACTGATTTTCTATTTCAAGCGATTGAGGTCGGTGATATAGACGGGTATTTGGAATTTACAGGAACCGCTATAACCACGCTATTAGGTGAGGAACCAGAAAGTTATGAGGAAAGAGAAGCTTTTGAACAAGCCAAAGAAGGAATGTATAGCGAATATAATTTAGTTTTCCTAGAACCGATGGACTATCAAAACACGTATGCTATCGCTGTAACAGAGGAAATAGCTGCTGAATTAAATCTTGAGAAAATATCTGATTTACAGGAATATGAAGATGAGTTAACGGCTGGTTTTACCTTTGAATTCTATGATAGACCTGATGGTTATCCAGCTATTCAAGAAGCGTATAATCTTGAACTAAATGACGTACAAACAATGGAGGCCGCGTTAAGGTCAGAAGCCCTTGTTTCAGGAGATGTTCAGGTCATCGATGCATATTCTACTGATTCTTATATGATCCGCTATAATTTAGTGGCTTTAGAGGATGATGAAATGGTTTTTCCACCGTTTAATGGCGCTCCTTTATTCAGAGAGGATGTGCTTGAAGAGTTCCCTGAGATTGAAGGGATTTTAAATCAGCTAGGTGGGCGGATTTCAGAAGAAGAAATGTTAGAAATGAATTACCAAGTGGATGAAGAAGATGCTGATCCTGCGTTGGTTGCGAGAGAGTACTTAGAAGGAGAAGGGTTACTCGATTAATGTCTAATAAAATATGAAGTACTTCCCCGTTAGCGCTTACAATCGGCTATAATATAACTAGAAGCATTCAGATAGAGGGAGGGAAAATCTATGTTTAAACATATATTATTAGCGGGTGATGGTTCTGAGCACGCTATACGTGCCTGTGAAAAGGCAATTTTTATTGCTGGATTAACAGAGGGGGCTGACATCACTCTCATCCATGTTGTAGATGATATACCTGCAAGGTCTGAAGTAGTCGAAGACGATATGAAACCGCGAGCAATTCCTGAACACCGAAAAGAACGAGTAAGCTCGATGGAGAAACGTGTTAAAGATGCAAATATCCCGCTTACGGTAAAACACACTTTTGGAGATCCTGGACCAACAATAGTCAGAGAAGCAAGTGAAGAGAGTTATGATATTGTTGTTATTGGTAGTAGAGGATTAAATCAATTTCAACAAATGGTGCTAGGAAGCGTAAGCCATAAAGTCGCGAAAAGAGTGAAATGTCCTGTTTTAATTGTAAAATAAAATACAGAAAAGGAGTTTTTAAATGAGTTCCCCTAATCGAGAAGAAGTGAATGAGATTTTACGCGACGCAAAACGTATTGCAGTTGTGGGACTTTCGGATAATCCCACTCGTACATCTTATCAAGTAACGGAGGCACTTTTAGCTGCAGGGTATGAAATTATTCCTGTGAATCCGGTTATTGAAGAAGTTTTTGGGCGAAAAGCAGTTTCCAGTGTCACTGATATTGAAGGCGATATTGATATCGTAAACGTATTTAGAAGGACTGAGTTTCTTCCTGAAATAGCTGAGGAAACAGCTAAAACTAATGCAAAAGTATTTTGGAGTCAGTTGGGATTAGCTAGCGACGAGGCCGAGCAAATTGCCTTGAAGGCTGGCAAAAAAGTAGTGATGGACCGGTGTATTAAAATAGAATTGGCATATCTGAATAAATAGGATGTTGAACCATTATGCAGAAGTTAATATTTTGCATAATGGTTTTTTATCGAATTTATAAAATTATCGGTTTTTTAGAGATTTTTTTTCGTCGAACAGAGAGGCTCACGGATCAACCACGGAAAGCGAGCGGTCATTCTTCCAATCAAACTTCCATGATAATAAAGCAAAAAAATAGAAAAAAGCGACTAAGTTTTTAAGACTTCAAAGCAGTTTTTCTTTTCTAGCTTCAGTTTCCTTGGTCCCTTTTATTCTTGCAACATGGCAGATGTAATATTATACTAAATAGAGATAACTAAGGGAATGTATGTTCTTTTTTTGGTTTTTTCACATATTCATGACGATTAATTTAAAGGAAATATGTAATCGTCACTCGAAACCAGACCATTGTTATGGTATGTTAGATATTAGCTTTAGTACGGTTTGCAAGAGAAAGGAGCAAGAAGCATTGTCCAAAAAACAAGAATTCGAGTATAATGATGATGCCATTCAAGTATTAGAAGGTCTTGATGCGGTCCGAAAAAGACCAGGTATGTACATAGGCAGTACAGATCACCGCGGTCTTCACCACCTAGTTTTTGAGATTGTTGATAATTCGGTGGATGAGATCCTTGCAGGTTATGGCAATCATATTATTGTTACAATACATAAAGATAACAGTATCAGTGTCAAAGATGAGGGCAGAGGTTTTCCGACGGGCATGCATGCTACCGGTAAACCAACTCCGGAAGTCATTCTAACTGTGCTGCACGCTGGAGGTAAATTTGGTCAAGGTGGCTATAAAACTAGTGGTGGTCTCCATGGTGTTGGTGCATCAGTCGTAAACGCACTGTCCGAATGGCTTGAAGTAACGATATATCGAGAAGGTTCTATATACCGTCAACGCTTTGAGAATGGCGGAAAACCTGTTACAACATTGGAAACTATCGGCAAAACGAAAAAAACAGGTACAACCATTCATTTCAAACCTGATGCATCGATATTTAATACAACCACGTATCATAATGATACTTTAGCAGAAAGGCTCAGAGAAGCTGCTTTTCTCATAAAAGGGGTAAAAATTGATCTAATAGACGAGAGACCAGGTCAAGAAAACGGAACAGAATCATTTCTGTTTGAAACTGGTTTAGAAGCTTTTGTGGGATATTTAAACGAGGAAAAAGATACCCTTCATCCAGTTGTTTCTTTTACAGGAGAACATGAAGAGATAGAAGTAGATTTCGCCTTTCAATATAATGACGGGTTCACCGAAAATACACTATCTTTTGTAAACAATGTTCGAACAAAAGATGGCGGAACTCACGAACTAGGAATGAGAGCAGCAGTTACTAGAGCTGTTAATGAACACGCAAGAAAACTGCAATTACTAAAAGAACGTGATAAAAACTTAGATGGAAGTGATATTCGCGAAGGGTTTACTGCGATCATTTCTGTTCGAGTTCCAGAGGATAAGCTCCAATTTGAAGGTCAAACGAAGGGGAAGCTAGGCTCTCCATTGGCTAGAGCAGCTGTAGATAGTGTCGTTTTCGTAAAGCTAAGTTTTTTCCTTGAAGAAAACCCGGAGATTAGTAATAACCTTATACGAAAAGCTGTCAAAGCTTCACAGGCTAGAGAAGCAGCACGTAAAGCTCGTGAAGATGCGAGAAGTGGGAAGAAAAACAAACGAAAAGATGCGATGCTAAGTGGGAAACTAACACCTGCTCAATCAAGGAATCCAAGTCGTAATGAACTTTATTTAGTGGAGGGTGACTCTGCCGGGGGTTCTGCGAAGCAAGGGCGAGATCGTAAATTCCAAGCAGTTCTGCCACTTCGCGGTAAAGTTATTAATACCGAAAAAGCCAAACTCGCAGATATTATGAAGAACGAAGAAATTAGAACAATGATTTATGCTATTGGTGGCGATGTAGGTCCTGATTTCGATATCACCAATATTAATTACGACAAAGTAGTAATTATGACGGACGCAGATACAGATGGTGCCCATATTCAAGTGCTTATATTAACATTTTTCTACCGTTACATGCGTCCACTTATTGAAGGCGGTCGTGTGTTTATCGCCTTACCGCCTTTATACAAAGTTAGTAAAGGTTCTGGTAAGAAAGAAAAAGTGGAGTACGCATGGGATGAAAGTGGCTTACAAGGAGCAATTGATAAAATCGGTAAAGGTTATATTCTTCAGCGATATAAAGGACTGGGAGAAATGGATGCAACGCAGCTTTGGGAGACAACGATGGATCCTGAAACAAGAACACTAGTCCGGGTAACGATTGATGATATAGCAAGAGCGGAACGACATGTCTCCACTCTTATGGGTGATAAAGTAGAGCCTCGAAGAAAATGGATTGAAAAAAATGTTGCTTTTGGATTAGATGAGGACACCAACATATTAGATAATGATAACTTATTAGTGACAGAGGAGGAGTAATCCTTGGAAGATAAAGAACGTTACCTGGATCTGCCTCTAGAAGATGTTATAGGGGACAGATTTGGGAGATACAGTAAATATATCATACAAGACCGTGCTTTACCTGATGCGCGAGATGGTCTTAAACCAGTTCAGCGAAGAATTTTATATGCCATGCATGTGGATCGAAATACTGCAGATCGTCCTTTTAGAAAAGCTGCTAAGACGGTGGGTAACGTTATAGGTAATTACCATCCCCACGGCGACTCATCTGTTTATGAAGCAATGATTCGTCAAAGTCAAGATTGGAAAATGAGGCATCCGGTTGTACAAATGCATGGGAATAATGGATCTATTGATGGTGATCCACCTGCGGCAATGCGTTATACAGAAGCTCGACTATCAAGGATTGCTTCAGAAATGCTATTAGATATTGAAAAAGACACTGTTGATTTCATGTCTAACTTCGATGATTCTCAAGAAGAACCGGTAGTTTTGCCGGCTAGTTATCCTAACTTACTTGTGAACGGGTCAACTGGTATTTCGAGTGGTTATGCAACAGATATACCGCCTCATAATTTGAGCGAAGTGATTGATGCAGCGATACATCAAATGGACCATCCTGACTGTAATGTGGATGATCTCATGAAATTTATTAAAGGTCCAGATTTTCCTACTGGCGGAACCCTTCAAGGCGTTGAAGGATTGAGAAAAGCGTATGAAACTGGAAAAGGAAAGATCATATTAAGAGGCAAGGCCGAAATAGGAGAAATTAGGGGCGGTAAAGAGCAGATTGTTATTACCGAAATTCCTTATGAAATTAACAAAGCTAACTTAGTGAAAAAGATGGATGAGCTGAGATTGGATAAAAAGGTAGATGGAATAGCTGAAGTACGTGATGATACTGACAGAACTGGTCTGCGAATTGTTATTGAATTAAAAAAAGAAGCTAATGCGCAAGGAATTTTGCATTTCTTATATAAGAATACTGATTTACAGATTTCATACAACTTTAATATGGTTGCTATTTTCAGAAAAACACCTAAACTTCTTGGCATTAAGCATATGCTTGACGCATACATTACGCATCAAAAGGAAGTCATTGTCAGAAGAACAAATTTTGATTTAAACAAAGCTCGAGATCGTGCCCATATTGTTGAAGGTTTAATTAAAGCTATTTCTGTATTAGACGAAGTAATTGAAACAATTCGTGCTTCTAAAGACAAAAGAGATGCGAAAGATAGATTGCAAGAACGTTTTGAATTTACGGAACCTCAGTCGGAAGCTATCGTTAATTTGCAACTTTATCGTTTGACGAATACAGATATTACAACCTTACAACAGGAAGCAGATGAGTTAAAAAAATCAATTGAAACTTTAGAAAGCATTATAGCCTCAGAGAAAAATTTAATAAATGAAATTAAAAAAGGGCTGCGTAAAATTAAAAAAAATTATAGTGAGGATCGCAGAACGTTGGTTGAAGAGGAGATTGAGGATCTTAAAATTAATCTGGAAGTGGTTGTTCCCTCTGAAGACGTTCGTGTTTCTGTCACAAAGGAAGGTTACGTCAAAAGGTCGAGTATCAGGTCCTTTACTGCCTCTAATGGAGAAAGTCCGGGAATGAAAGAAACGGATCGTTTGTTGCATTCTATGGAAATGAATACAACAGACACCTTGCTGTTATTTACTAAAAAAGGGTCCTATCTCTATATACCTGTGCATCTTCTTCCTGAACTTCGTTGGAAAGATAATGGACAACATGTAGCCAATATTGTCGGGATGAATCCTAATGATGAAATTTTACATGGGGTTCCTATCCAACAATTTTCTGACGATGAATATTTAATTTTTGCTACTAAAAACGGAATGATCAAACGGTCCTTATTAAGTGAGTACAAGCCCCAACGCCATTCGAAAGCTTTAATGGCTGTGAAATTAAAACCCGAAGATGAATTAATTTCTGTGGAGCATACTCAAGGAAATAAAGATGTCTTCTTAGCAACAAAATTCGGTTATGGCCTATGGTATGGAGAAGAGGAAGTCGGCATTACAGGTCAACGAACTGCTGGCGTAAAGGCTATAAGTTTAAAACCAGATGACGAAGTGAAAAGCTGTCTTTTCTTTACAAATGGGGAAACACCATGGATTTTCCTTTTAACACAACGAACTGCATACAAAAAAATGCCACTTAAGGCATTTGAGAGAACAACAAGAGCAAAGCGTGGTCTTGTTATGATTAAGGAGTTAAAACGTCAACCTCATACAGTAGCGATCGTGTATGGTTTAAATGGTAGTGACGTTATTCACGTGAAAGTAAAGGATGGCTCTGTAGGAGAAATTAGGTTAAGTGATTTACGGTCTAACGATCGATATACAAATGGTTCATTCTTATTCGATACTGCTTCAACAGGCGAAGTAGTTGATACTTGGATTGAAAAAGAGGATATAAACAGGCCGAAAGAGAAAAAGTCATCTGAAAATAGTTCTTAATAATAAAAAATTACGTTTTGTTAAAGCATTCAGCTAATGAATTATTAGCTGAATGCTTTTTTTATTAGAATTTATTAAATTCTAATTATATGTTTTTGAACAGAGGAGCTCGAATCCGCTCTTGACGGTTGCTTTCTGCGGGGAAAGCTAGCTGCTTCTTTTCTAAAAATATTAACGACTGACTAAAAGATATTAAAGAACAGCATTTAGTTAACAATAAGATTATTATGTAAACTGAATATTTCTTGAATTGTTTTATTTGTTTGCAAAATATCAGTAAAATATCGCCTATTTTCAAGGTTTTCAGAGATGTGCTATAGAAGGATAGTATACACCGATTACTATAGTTATCTCAGTATATATTTAAATTCGCTTGCCATTCGTTATAAAGAACTTGGTGAGCGACGTTGTATAATGATGAATAATTACTGAATACAAAGATCAGACGGAGAAAATTTGCGTCTGATCTTTGTATATTTACAGCTTAATTCCACAGACTATGATTACTAAAAAAATGGGAGGTTTATAATGAAAAAAATACCTAATAAGCAGCCCATTTCGGAAAATAGAATTAACAAGATTATCGATGACCCTAACGTAATTTCCAAGACTTTATCTCAAAATGAAAAAATTCTAAAAGAAATCTTTGCTGATACATATGATTTTGAGGTTAGACTCATTGAAAGATCTACTTATTCAAATTTGAATATTTCCTATGTTATAGGACTAACTGACACGAAAAAGTTAGATGATTTGGTTGTTAGAAGGGCATTAAATGACGTCTTTTTAGAAAGTGACGACAAAATAGCCCAGAATCGTATTTATGAAACTGTCTCCTCTGATATACCTGATAATTGGTATGACATTATGAAAGGGATCCTAAATGGAGATGCACTTATTCAATTCGAAGGAAATGCTCCGCGTTTATTAAAATTGAGGGAAATACAAACACGGTCGATTAGTGAGCCTACTACGGAGTATCAGGTATTTGGCCCAAAGATCGGTTTTGTTTAAGATGCAGATAAAAATGTTGTGATAATCCGAAATTTTATAAGGGATTATAATTTGCATACGATTGAAGCCAGTATTGGTGAAACGAGAAATATGAAAATCAATGCTGTATATTTAGCCTCTGCTGTAAATGATGAAGTTAAGAATCACATTCACCAAAAAATGCAAGAGATTGAAAATGAAGATATATACGATCTTGGTGAGTTAGCACGTTTTTTTCAAAAAGGTCATTTATCTTTGTTTCCTCAAAGCTTATTGACAGAACGGCCTGATCAAGCGGCGGCTCGATTAAGAAGTGGAAAAGTAGTTATATTTTTTGATCACCATACCTTTTGTATTATTACACCTATCCAACTATTTGAAAGCTTTTCTTCAAATGAAGATCGATCATTTACCGTAAAATGGAATTATTCTTTTGTTCGTCTTTTACGTTTTGTAGGAGTCTTTATCGGCACGCTTTTACCTGCTCTTTATGTTACTTTAGTAGCATTTCATCCTGAATTAATTCCAACTAAAATGGCGATTACAATTGCTCAGTCAAGATCACAAATACCGTTAGATGCACCAACGGAAGCATTAGTAATGCTATTTGCTTTAGATGTTCTAGTAGAGGCTAGTATACGATTACCAAGCTTTGTAGGACAAACGATTGGTATAGTTGGTGGGTTAGTTATCGGAACGGCAGCTGTTGAAGCAGGTCTAGTCAGTAATATAATGGTGATAACGATTGCTTTTACTGCAATCGCCATCTTTATGGTTCCTTACTGGGAATTTGTTGCTACGTGGCGTCTTTTAAGATACTTATATGTAATAGCTGCATCGGTATTAGGACTGTATGGAATGACTTTAGCAGTAGGGTGGACAATTCTTCACTTATGTAAGTTGAATAACTTAGGACATAGTTATCTTTCACCAGTTGTACCTTTGCAATTTAAAAAACTGTTTCATTTTTTTTACCCCGAAAAATGAATTTGTCTCTATGAAAGAAGGGAATTGGAGGATGCCCTATGAATTTACGTGACTCTGATCAAAAATTCGGTACGTCTAAGCTGTTTGTATATACCTATTGTTCTACGATTACTTTAGGAGTTATTCTCTTGCCATATGTAGGTAGTGAAGAGATAAGGAGTGCATGGCTTAAAGTTATACTTTCTGTTATTCCTTATCTTATTCTGCTTGGTTTGTTTCATTTAACTTTAAAAAAACAAGAAAGAGGAGATTTAATAGAAGTCTTCCGTGAAAAGACTTTAGCTATTATTCACATTCCTGTTATCTTATATTTGTTTATAAGTGCGGTTGCTACCTGTCGCTGGGGAATAGAGACATTGCTCATTATTGTAAATAGCTATTTACTAACAAATACAAGTGCTTGGATTATAGTTGGATATTTTTTATTTATTATATTTTTCTCGATTATCTATGGAATAGAAGCAATCGCAAAATTTTTGGTGACACTATTTATTATGGATATCGTTATTTTTATTACTGTGATTTTTCTCTTTTTCACTGAGGATTTTAAATGGATCTATATACCACCAGTGTTAAGTGTTGATACGATGACTTTTTTGAAGAGTTCGATATCAGATATGTCTAGATATGCGGGGGTAGTTGCGTTATTAGGATTTTTTCCGTATATGAAGAATGATGTTCCATTTTTAAAGGTATCAACGATAAGTTTATTGTTTGTAATGATCACTTTTTCGATGGTTGCGATAGTGGTGTTAGGGACATTTGGTTTTGACCAAGCACTGACCTTACTATCCCCACTAACGACCTTAATACAGTCTGTGACAAAGGGGACTGGAATTTTTGAAAGGCTAGATTTGATTTTTCTAACTATTTGGCTCGTTTCTTTCTACAAGATATCGGTCATTCAAATTTGGTTCACAAGTTTTTTATTAAAGAAGCTTATCCCACCTTTGAAAAAGACAGATATCATGACAAAATTACTTGTTGTTGTTTCGTTGTTTTTCTTAGTTATACTTACTCCTGGATATGTCAATTTGGACTTGACTCTTCAAAACATGAATCTAATCCTTTATTCTTTCCTTGTGCCGAGTATACTCGGCATTTTTTTGATTGCCAGTAAAAGGGGAGAAAGCCAATGATAAAAATTAGTTTAAAGGTAGTTATTCTTATTTTTATTTGCTTACTGGCAGGATGTATTCCTGATTCTAAGGAAATAGATCAACGAACGATGATTTTAGGTTTAGGAATCGACATAACCGAAGATGAAGAATATGAAGTATCGTTGCAAATGCCAGTAGTTACTCCACAGTTTTCACCCGGAGGAGGTGGAGGAGAGCAAGGTTCTGAATTTGAAACACTTATGGCCGTGCATGCTTCCTTATGGGATGCAATCGCAGACATTGAAGCAAGAACACCAACTGTGTTATTTTTCGGTCATTTAAAAACAGTTGTGATAGGTGAAAAATTAGCAAGAAAGGGGATTGGAGATGTTATTGATTTAATTGACCGTAGAGCCCCTGTTGATAATGGTGTTCACTTACTTGTAGTACCAGAAAACCAGACCGTCTATGACGTCCTTTCGTTCGAATCTCCACTAGCATCACTTCCAGCGTTATATATAAGTAATTTTTTTGAAGCCGGTCAAAAAATGGTTCGTGTCGAAGAATTGAAGTTATACGAATTTAGAAGAGATTCGAATATGATTGCGAAAGCTGCAAAAATTCCGATGATTAGTACTAATTCTGATTATGTTATCCAAGATCATGCTATCTTTAAAGATAGGAAGATGATTGACGTACTTAAAGGAAAGCAAAGTAGCATGAGCTCATTACTAAAAGAAGAGAAATTAGATAATTTGAATTATACAGTTGAAGTCGATTCCGGCTCTAACACCATGATAGAAGTCTCTTTGAGAATAAATACAGACTCTAAAATAGAGGTAGTGTCGATTGACCCTGATAAATTCCTTGTTAAGGTAAGTGGGGAGGGGGAATTAATTCACATAGCTTCTGGTGAAATAAAAACCTCGGAAGACCTCATTGGAAAAGTCGAAAAAGAAGTCGAAGTATCCATTGAAGAAAATATGTATGAGACCATTCAAAAAATGAAAGATATCAATGTTGAACCTTGGTTATTAGGACATCGTCTGTGGATTCGAGACCATGAAAACTTTAGTGAACAAGAGTGGTTAAAAGACCGGTGGCAAAAATCTGAAATAACGATTGAAGTTGATATTAGAATTAGAGAGACAGGTCAACGAAGTAAGTTGGATAAAAAGAAAATTGGTAAATAATAAAAATATATAAAAAATTTTAATTCCGTCTCAAAACAATAAGAATACTTATTAATTGAGACGGATTATTAATATTATATTCGGGTTCCTATAATATATATTATGTAAACTAGAAATGAATCAAAAAGGGACAATAACCATAACTCCTTGTTACGATAATAAATGTTATCGTGAACTTAATTCCCTCACTTGACTATTAGGACTGACTTCATAAGTTTTATAGGATCGATCCATAAGTTTCAGTGTCGTCCGTTAATTCACTTGATTTGGAGGTCTTTACAATGAATTTTCAAGAAGCTTTCGATGATTTTATGATGTATCTTGAAGTTGAAAAAAACTATTCGATAAATACACTTTGTGGCATGCTTTTGATCTAAAATGCTATCAAGACTTTTTACGAACAAATGATCGATCATAACTGTTAGATACGTTAATTCCATCAACGAGTCGAAGGTTTATTCAAGATCAAGTCATGAATCACCATGCTAAATCACGGACCATTCAGCGGCATATTTCATGTTTACAGTCGTTCAGTGTGTTTTGTTTAAAAGAAAATTACATGCAAAATGTTTCATGGCTGGTAAGCAATCATTTGTTATTATGACCTTAGAAGAATTACAAAAGATATTATATTTTCTAGAAAATGATCACGATCGCTTGCTATGCTTAACCAAATACTATTTAAATTACTCGCAACATCAGGTATGAGACGGCAAGAATAAGTGGATCTACCGTGGTACGGTCCGTGTTGAATGAAAAGGAAGAAAAGAATGCCTCCTCCCTCTTCATTCCGTTGTTATCCCACTATTTCAAGCGTTCAGGGAAGAACAATTAGAGAACCAGTTACCTGGCACGGAATCCGTGTTTTTGAACAGAAACGGGGTAAACATGAATCCGAGAGGCCTTCATGTTGTCTCATTAATCATCTCCATCAATTAACCCTTGATATAATACATTAAGATTTGATTCCATCATTTTAATATAAGAATCGCCATCAGTTCCTTCTTTCCCTAATGAATCAGTGTAAACCTCTCCTGCAATTGGTACACCTGTTTCAATTGAAACTGTTTCCATACTTCTGCGATCAATGCTTGTTTCAACAAATAATCCTGAAATATTCTTTTCCCTAATTAAATCAACAACGTCACTCATTTGTTTTGGGGAGCCTTCATTTTCTGAATTAATTTCCCAAATGTACCCTGTCTCAATGTTATAAGCTTTTTCAAAGTATTTAAAAGCACCCTCACTCGTTATTAGAAAACGATTTTCCTCAGGAATGTCCTGTATTTTATCAAGAGTTTTAGTATGAAGTTTTTCTAATTGTTGTATATATTTTTCGGCATTTTTCTTATAAACCTCTTGATTTTCAACGTCAGCTTCTATTAAATGATCACGTACATTTTCCGCAAATATAATGACATTACTTACATCAAGCCATGTATGTGGATCTGGATCATCCGTTTGCCCTAGTGTTTCAAGGTATATCGGCTCCACACCTTCACTAACAGGATGCACAACATTTTTAGACTTTCCTGCTGTATCAATTAATTTGTTAAACCAACCGTTTCCTTCTTCTAAGTTTAGACCATGATAAAAAACAACATCCGCATCTGTCGTTTTTGTTAAGTCTTCTGGCAGTGGATCATACTCGTGAGGATCAGCACCAATAGGAACGATACTATATATTTCTGCATGATCACCTGCAACATTCTCTACAATGTCGAAAATAATGGAGTAGGTCGTAACTATTTGTAATTTTTTTTCTTCCTTTATTTCTTGAGTTGTCTGATTCTCTCCACAGGCCGTAAGTAGAATCAGTAGTAACATTCCTAATACGCTGAATATCTTTCTTTTTATCATGATGCTTCCCCCTAATTAATTATTTGCTAATTGTGAACGATGTTTTCTTGCTCTTATTGATTTCCATAGAATTCCTTGTTTCGGCGAAAAGAAAAACGCAATAAAAAATAATATCGTTGCAACTAAAACAATGGTTGAACCAGATGATAAATTATAAGTATAACTGTAATATACTCCCACTATTGAAGAAGTAACTCCAAATCCAGAAGATAACATAATCATTACCCAAAGCTTATTCGTTAAAAGATAAGCGGTTGCAGCAGGTGTAATCAACATGGCAACGACTAGGATGATACCCACTGTCTGTAAAGAGGCAACGGTGGTCATTGTTAAAAGTATCATTAGCATGTAATGTATAAGCTTATTTGGTAAACCGAATGTTGCAGCTATCGTTGGATCAAAGGTAGTAACCAACAATTCTTTATAAAAAAGAAAAACGGTTGTTAGAACAATGACGCCTACAATGAATGTCATCCACATCTCTGCTACTGGAACAGCAAGAACATTCCCGAATAAAATATGATACAAATCCGCACTGCTTTGCATGATAGTAATAAGAATTATTCCTAAGGCAAATGCCGCACTAAACATAATTCCAATAGATGTATCATGCTTAATTCTACTATTTT
The DNA here is from genome assembly GCF_002886185.1 of Salipaludibacillus neizhouensis. Taxonomy (GTDB): domain Bacteria; phylum Bacillota; class Bacilli; order Bacillales; family Salisediminibacteriaceae; genus Salipaludibacillus; species Salipaludibacillus neizhouensis. The sequence continues at coordinate 1,917,384 of NZ_KZ614146.1, read as the reverse complement.
GGCTAATATAACCTATCCCGATAGCTGTTAATAAGCCAGTAAATACCGCACCATAAAAAATATTTATCCCAAACATATAGGACACCGCTACACCTGGCAGAACTGCGTGTGAAATCGCATCTCCCATTAACGAAATTCCTCTTAATATGATAAAACAACCAATTACACCACATATAATGCCTACCATAACCGATGTTACTAACGCTTTTTGCAAGAAACTATACTGGATAATTGCATCAAAAAAAGAAATTAAATTCAAGATAAATTCACCCCAAGTTCTTTTAAGAATGAAAGCTGGCCAGAATAGGCTTTTGTTATATTATTAGGTTTTAATACGTCCTGAGCCTTTCCATAACTTACTAATTCTTTATTTATCAATAGTATCTCATCGAAATAAGAAGCTGCTTTATTTAAATCATGATGTACAATAACAATCGTTTTTCCTAGATTTCTTAATTCTCGCAAAATCGTAATGATTGTTTGTTCACTTGATGCATCAATTCCAACAAAAGGTTCATCTAAAAAAAGCATTTCCGTTTCTTGAGCTAGTGCCCTTGCTAAAAATACTCGTTGTTGTTGCCCTCCTGACAATTCACCAATTTGACGTTTCCCAAAATCACTCATTCCAACTTTCTCTAAACAATGATAAGCCCATTCCCTATCCTTCTGTTTCGGTCTCTTAAAAAGACCTAATTTTGGGTATGTTCCTATAACAACTGTATCAAGCACAGTGATTGGAAAATCCCAATCGATATCGCTACGTTGAGGTACGTAAGCAATTTTGTTTCTGGTTTCTTTTACTGGCTTTCCATAGTACTCAATAACCCCTCTATCAGTTGGGATCAGGCTTAATAAGGATTTTAATAAGGTTGATTTCCCTGCACCATTCGGTCCAATGATTCCCAAAATTGTCCCTGTATTTGTTTGGAATGAAATATTATTAATGGCTTCATTCCCAAAGTAAGAAACATAGAGACCTTTTACATTTATAGCCGTCATTTCTTTCCTCCTCACTAAAAAGTAGATCATCACTACTTTTTTTGCCTTAGGTCAACTTTTTCCGTAAAAAAAAGCACGATTCTAATTTTTGTATCTTTAAGCATAACAAAAGTTGTGTATAGTTATATATTTTGCCTGAGATCAACTTTCTGTATAATATAAGTCTATATGCTATTAGTTGTCTTTGTCAATACATAATGTTTCGTTAAATTAAAATAATTCCTAATAAAGGAGAAATTGAAACAAGCCTCATATTATACTGATATACACATTATGAACGCTATTAAATTGGATATGTATAAGAAACTAAGAAACTATAGAGGAATTAATTTATTTAATATTTTATCCGATCTATATCGTTATCAGTGATTTCACAAAACGAATTCAATGTCCTGATCTCGTCGGAATGTGCAACAATATATTTTATTTAATTAGTGGATTTAACATGGGGCAAACTCGACTTATATGTAAACACGATTTTAGTAAAAAAGAAAAGGGAAAAAAGAGCGACTTCTCTCCCTCCATCCGATTGTAATCCCATAACTACTAAAGTTCCATGTGTATTAGATATAATCCATTTCATAGCCATTTGCAAAATATTCTATTGTTTGTAATTCTTCTTCATTTAACTCTCTATTTAGCGTTTGTTTATACTTTGACTTTATTTTCTCGGTATCACCTTTATATTTCTCAGTATAGAATCCGACTGCTTTTAACAACTCTATTTCTTGCAAAAACTCAGTTCTATTCAAATTTTTCGAATGTGAAAGGATGTATGTTTCTGCATCAAATGTTTCTAGTTCTTGTATTAATTTTAATGTGCGTTTCGTTGTATAGTTGTTTTTGGAGGAAAAAATATCTGGATAAATACTATCACTTAGAAATAATATTCTTTCTTCCTTAATATAAACAACAACAGAGTCTTGTGAATGGTTACCTCCCACATGTTTTAACACACATGTGACACCTCCAAGATCTATTTCAAGCTGATTATCAAATGTTAATCTAGGCAAAAGAATATGTATATTTCTTTCTTGACCATACTCTTTTTTTATACAATTAGCACAAAATTCAATTTCTGTTCCTTCTTTAACTCGTTCGTCTAAAGCCTTATCTGTCCATTCATAACCGGTAAGTTTATTTATTTCTTTTTTCGTCTCTGAAGATGAGATAGACAAAGAATCTTTTAGGGCCGACAATCCAAAAATATGGTCCCAATGCCAATGAGTTATTGTAACGAAATCTGGTTTTGAAATATTATGTTCACTTAACTTTTCTAAAAACAAACGTGCATGTGCTTCTGAATTACCTGCATCTATCATCAAGTTCCTTTCATTGCCAACGACCATTCCTAAAGTCGGTCTGTCAGTCTCTGAAACGGGTGTCATATACCAAAATGAATTTCCTATTCTTTTTAACTGCTGCATCCTTGCTTCCTCCATTGCCATCTAGAAAAATCTTTGTTTAAAGATTCTCTTCTTCTACTAACTGCACTTTAGTTTAAGTATATTTTTCACAAACTATACCAATATTAGCACACTAAATTGGCCAATTGCTTTCTATCTTAAAATTTATTAAATAATATTGTAACTGGGCATCGCGATGTTGAAAATGCAAAAATATTCTATGCACAAACGGCTTATATGTATAGCCAACTAACATTTCGTCTCCATATACTGAAGGTTTGCTCTTACCAAACCAATACAACTCAACAGACCCTGGAATCGCTTATTTTACCAACGGAACCTACACAAGTATTTTTTAGGTATAAATCCAAGCAAGAAGGTTCTTATCAACATATCTTGTAACTGTAAGGTATTTTCACTAAAAAAAATAAAAGGAGTTGTTCAAATGAGTGGTGCAGTAGCAGGAGCAGGATATGGTCACGGTGGAGGATTTGCATTATTAGTGGTACTTTTTATTCTCCTAATAATTATCGGTGCTAGTTATGGCGGGTATGGAGCTTATTAAAAAATATTTAGGAGCCTAAAACGTTATTTTAGGTTCCTTTTTTTGTTTGTTTAACTTAACCTTTTTTGCTGATCCATACCTTATCCCTGAAAACTGAGCAAGCTCTTTTCCAAAGTATTGGTACCACAAGATTTTTTCGCCTATTTACTACTTTCTAATATTCACAATCCATGGCAATTTCATCTGTCACCATTACCAAATTTCTGGCTACTTGTATCTTTTTCAACGATTATTTCTCTTTAAGTATTGCTTTTTTCAGTTCAAACTCTTTCTCACTGATTTCCCCTCTTGCATACCTTTCCTTTAACATCTGAAAAGCTGAATTATCGTCGTGGTGCATGGGTTCTTTTTTCTTTTCAATACCTTTAAATAGCAATGAAAATACACCGTAAATCACCAATCCTATGACCAAAATGCAGAAAATCATCATTAAGATCATGGACCCATTCATCATGTTCATCATATAAATTCATCCCCTCAATAATCTGTTATCATTAGTCCGTGTTATACCGTGCATCTTAGGAATATATTTATGAATCACCTTTTTTCTTCCTAAAGATTAAGTACAGCAAGGTTGCGACAATAATTGGAACACATGCCCAGAAGCAAATGAGAAATAATGTATTTAAATAAGGTCTCATTGAATCGGGTGTCACAAGCCAGTTGGCAGACATTGTCAAGCAAGACAGACCAATCACCACCAATGATATCGCCAAAATCCATTCTATCCTTTTCATAATTCTTCTCCCCCATTTCCTTTCTTTGAGGTTACAGGGAACCTGATTTCAAACCTGGTTCCTTTCCCTAATTCACTAAATACTTGAATGGTCCCCCCTTGAATTTCTACCAACTGTTTTACAATAGCCAGTCCTAATCCGGTACCTCCATGCTCCCGTGATCTAGATTTTTCCACACGGTAAAAACGTTCGAAAATGTAAGAAAGATCTTCTTTAGGGATTCCATTCCCCGTGTCTATAATCTCGATTAAGATCTCGTAAGGTTGTAAACTTTTTATATTTAAACTAATTATCCCTTGGTCTGTATATCGAATGGCATTATCTAATAAGTTGCTGAAAATTTGCTCCATTCGAAGACCGTCACCAAAAACCAACGATACATCTTCTTCAATAGTAAAGGCAAAAATTACTCCTTTTTCCTTTGCTTTTAACGAAACCTTGTGATGAATGTTCTCCACCACTTCCCTGAGGTCAATCCACTCCTGATTCAGGCTGAACTTTCCCTCTTCCATTTTAGATAGTTCAAACAAATCATTAATGAGATGGTTTAGTCGCACTGATTCCTGTTGGATAATATCTAAATATTGCTCTTTCTCTGCTTCACTCTGATACAAGTTCTCTTTTAAGATTTTTGTATACCCCTCTAAATAAGTCATCGGGGTTCTCAATTCATGAGAAATATTAGCGAGGAACTCTCTTCTTGTATCTCGATATACCTTCAAATCAGCGGCTAAATCATTGATGGCCTGAGCCAAAGAACCAGTTTCATCACCTGTTACAACCTTCACCCGTGCATCTAAATCTCCCTTTGCAATTTTACGAGTGGCCTGTTCCATTTGTACCATTGGTTTAGAGAGTTTTCTAGACAAAACCACAGTAAATCCAAGCGCAAGAAAGAAAGTTCCGATGCTAGACAAAACCAACATTTGTCTGACCTTTTGTATGGATTCATAAATGCTGTCTACCGCTGATAAAACATAGACTCCACCATAAAAAGTATCCCCATCATGAATCGGTTGACCGGAGACGAGAAAACGACTCCCCATTGTTCGAGCTTCATATTCTTTTTTAATGGTGTTACCACTAGACAAAGTGTTCATTTCCTCTTCAGGTATGAAAGATCCCTTAGATAATCCTGGAACACTTGAATTGGCGATAATCTCGCCTTCAGTATCCACAATATAGAGTTTCACTTGTGATAATTCGGCCATCATCTCTATCATCTGCACCATCATCCCATTTTCGGGGTCGGCTAAAGCAGTAGCATAATGGGAAGATTGTTGATCAATGTCTTCCTGAACTTGACCGTAATAAAAACCTGAAAATATCTGATCAATGACAAACCCTAAAGGAAGTAAAACGACAAGCAGCAGTAATGTGATGGTGGATCCTAATTTAATGGCAATTCGATTTACTTTCATTTTCTCTCCTCAAGATCCTTCGATTTATAACCCACTCCCCAAACTGTTTGGATGGGACTGTAAGTTAAACCAGCTTTGCGAACTTTTTCGCGGACATTCTTGACATGGGTATCAACTGTTCTTAAATCTCCGAAATAATCATTTCCCCAGATTTGATCCAGTAACACTTCGCGGCTAAAGACCCGTCCAGGATGATTGATTAGTACACATAGCAAATCAAATTCCTTGGGCGTTAATTCGAATGGTTGATCATGAATATAAGCTTTTCTCTTTTCAGGATCAATTTTCATATCCTGAATGGTGAGGATGGTCGAATTTGAACTAGTTCCCTCTGATCTTCTAAGTAGCGCCTTTACACGCGCCATCATTTCTTCTGGTTCGAACGGTTTGACTAAATAGTCATCCGCCCCCATAGTTAATCCTTGCACTTTATCTTTCGTTTCAGTTCGAGCTGTTAACATCAAAATAGGCGTTCGGCTGGTTTGTCGTATATGGGCACAAACTTCCCATCCGTCCATTCCTGGCATCATTATATCTAAAATAATCAAGTCAATATTTTGGTGTTGTATGGTTGACAATGCCTCATGACCATCCTTGGCCTCGATTACATCAAAGTTACCCTTAGTAAGATAAACACGTAAAAGGTTTCTCATATTCCATTCATCATCAACTACTAGTACTAAAGATTTCCTCATATTTCATCCCTCATTATTTATTTATTAGTATGTACTTCTAACTATACAAAACAAATTTGATGAAACTGTGATTATTTTAATTTATTTTGCAACTAAAACAGTTTTCAGACTGAAAATAGTCCTTTTTTCAATGAAATATCTACAATGATCCAAAACTGTCTTATTTTTAACATTAAAATTACGATAGATAGAAGGATTTTAGAGGGGAAGGATCAATATAGATCATGGAACCTTTCCCTCTTCCTGTTTTAATTTATCATAAACTTAACATTCTCCAACTTCCAATGACAGATAAACCATGACATTATCTTTCGCATTGTCGTGAGGCTGGGTAGTTCTCCGAAATACAGATGGTGTAGATGCTCAACCCAGCAGAAATGTAAGAAGAAATGATCAATATATTTTAAACGGATTCGTGAAATGATAGCCAGTATTGAGCTAATCTGAAATAGGAGGGGCAACCATAGAAGGCGTGTTTAGGGAGGAAAGGTTAATTAATCGAGGCAGCCTTTTTGGCTGTACCCCTTCTAGTTTATGAGGATATTAAAGTATTATTCTGTATAACAAAGTTTTATAAGATCATTTATCTTCTGAATTTCTTTATAATCACAAGACTTATCCAACATTAGTACCTATTCTTCCATTAGTGGCCTACCTATAGTTAAAATCTTTATTATTCAGATTAACTGTAGATATAAGATTCCTTTAATAAAAAGAGGAAGACCTTTTAATGTTAGCCTTCCTCTTCTCTACATATCATGAAAATTTTATTCTTAGGTAATGCCTTAGTCATCATAGGAGGACATAAAATCTTGACAGCCATCTATCATTTCTTGTCCTTGAGGAGAGTTCATAGCTTCCATCATATTAGACATCCCGTTTCCATTAATCATGTTCATCATTCCATTCCCTTCAATCGGTGAAGCAAAAGCTGTACCTCCGATAACCAAGAAAGCTGCGAGAACAAATGACATGAGTAACATTAACTTTTTATTAAGCATTTTGTATTTCCTCCTTTCAGTTATCTATCAATATACTCCATAGATGTGATAAAACTGTGATGAATGAAAACATTATGTTTTTATTATACTTGTTAAAAAGAGCATGACCTCGTATCAAAGTTTTAAAAGGTTAGCGGTTCGATCTTTTTTTCCTCATCCATTGACTTATAAGTATTCAAATAAATGTGGATTTATAGCATTTTCACAAGTCTACGTTATTCACTTCGGTGGTATTCTCTGATTTGCCACTTCCAAATTTATGCGATTTCCAGTATAGATAACGCAAAAAACCATTAAGGATAGAACGGCCATTTGCATGACGTTAATAAACAAACCCGATTCGTTAGTGATTAAGCGTAAAAGTGGTTCTGCAGTAGCCGAACCAAAAAATAAGATGAGGATTGGGTAAATAACTGGAAATGTACAGCAAGCAAAGGAAGTTAGTGTTGCAAAAACACCGGATCCAACCGTAGAGGTTGCTGTTTTCATGCTTAACCTCTTTCTCAACTTCCAGTAGTAAACCATCAAGATAATAGTAATACTAAACATGGATGTTATTGTAACCATCATAAGAACAGCTGCAAGTGAGATGGTTCCGAACAGATTGACAGTTGGGAACCAAAATTCGATACTTGGCCAAGGGGATAACGGACCATAGGTTTGAGTAATTTCAATATACCTTTCAAGTGGTACAAGATCCTCAGAAGAACTAGTGACCGTAACCATACCAGAGGTGAATGTATAAACAATACTGTAAATAAAAATAACTAATATAAATATATTTCGGTAATACTTTCTTTTAAGAACGGAACGTAGATAATCGCCTGTAGCCATGAAAACCACTCGCCACAAAGCAATAAGAGTTAGTGGTAAAAGTACGAAACCAATTTTGTATGTTATATTAAACAAATCGTTATTAAAGTGATTGGAAAGCCAGTTTTGGATGAGAATTATTAGCATCCATGCAAAAAACATATTAAGTACAGTAAAGGATCTAAATGTCCATTTATAATTGTTACGACGAATCCCTGAGTAAATAAGTGTAAACCAAATTGTTAAGGTAATAAAAGCTGCTAGGATAGTAAAAATGATATTTACCCAGTTTACTATATCGATAGAATTCATGCTGTTCACCTTACTTATCCCGTATTTGTATTTATTTTCTGTTTCATTCATTTAATGATTATTCTTTATTGAAAGACTGTATATTGCACCATCAAATCCTCACAAAATATTCTTCATTGCCCCAATAAGATCAATTACCCATTGTTTCTCCCGGTACTTGAATAATATAAGGGATTTCAACTATGTCACCTCTGGAGGTTTTTACTGAAATATTAAGATTCATTGTGCCAGGAGCGTGCAAAAGTGCTCCAGTAACTTGAAACCTCCCATCCCCTAAATTAAATGCTCGTTGCTCCCTTTCATAATCAGGTGGCATAGTTAATACAATATCTACACTTTCAATGGATTGTTCCGTATCAAATTCTAATACCATATCACCGTATCCGACTTTAAAAGGGGTGATGTCTACTGTAACACTGACATCATGATCAGAAACTAATTGGCTTGGATAAATGCCTTGCTCTGCAGTTCTTGGTGAAGAGCTCATTAAAGAAGCGGCTAAAAAAATAATAATAACACCAATAATTATTTCTGTTTTAGTTCTCAATAAAAAACTAGAAGTAAGCTGTTTTTTTGAGTGCAGGAAGTACCTTTGCAGTAAACCAATCAAAAGAATAATTACAAAAAGAATTATTTTTAATAACAAGTAATTCCCCCAATTACTAACCATAAGACTTTCTAAACTAAAGGAGGGAAGGTATAGTATAATCATTCCTAGCCCGGATAAAGAAAGGGAGATAATACTTAAAAAAGCAAACTCAGAATAAAGTTTCCCATATTTTTTTAACCATACGATTGGATTATCTTTAGGTATCATAATTAATAAAGCAAAAAGCCCACCAATCCAGATAGCTGATGCGAAAACATGTATTAGATCGAAAAAGATAGCGTAAAGGCCACCATGACCAGATAATGAGGAATGTCCTGAAACAGACCATAATACAATAACTGAACTAATAACTATTAAACGATATTTTATGCGCTTAATCCAATAAGCAGTTACTAGAAGAATGAATTGAGCGAAAGTTAACCACATGAACTGGAAGGTCAAAAGTTCATTAAAAGGTACACTTTCCAACTCTCTAAATCGTAATACTAGTAATAAAATAAACCCTATTAATGCTGTTATATAAAACAGACGTACCATTATGTTCCATCTTTGGAGATATTCTGCTCCTTTTGATATAAACAGCTGGAAAAACATCACTCCAAATAGCACAAAAACTCCAACGTACGATAGCCATTTAGCTGTTTTATTGAATCCAATATTATTATCTACATTATCAATAGGAACTTTTGAGTTAACAATGGATGTTACTTCATTAACGGCAAAATAAAATATCCCACTATCTCCCCCATTTTTCCCTTGTGTATACCAGTTTGCTTGATATGTTCCACTTTCTAACTGTTCATTAAGCTCAATAATATAACTTCGTGGATTTTCAGGATTAATATATTCCTTTTTAATGTCTATTGGGTTCATTTTGTCGTTAAATAAACCAAATAAGACGTCACTGTCATTTTCAATTTCACCTGTAAACCATATTTCAATTTTCTCCGGTCTTTTTTTGATTAATGCCCCATCATGAGGAATTGTTTTTTCAAATTGTAGATGATTTTCAGTTTCAATTTGAACTTTTTCTTTTTCTTCTATCGACTGTGATATTTCAAATGTGAATTGTTCATTTAATTCATGGCCATCTATGGCGACAACATTTATAAAAACAGTATATGTACCAGGTGACAAATCATCGGGTATGGGTACAAACACATTTTTATTATTATTTTCTAAAGTGGGTTCTTCTATTTTAATAGAAGTTCCTTGTGAATCTTTCAATTGAATAGAATCAGTATATAGGTTAATAGGTACTCCAAAACTGATTTCAATTTTATCAGGAATATCCTCTAACATTGACATAACATCTGGTTTGATTTCTTCAATATCTGAATGGGCCTCAACTTCTGTAGTAATGAATGAGACAGAAAAAAATAAAGCTAAAATCATCCATATTCCCTTGAAATAATTCGTTTTTCTCACTTTTAAGCACTTCCTAGTTTTATAGAGTAGGTAGAACAAAGATTTATATGATAGGGTTTGTATAACTTTTGGTCACCATGAATTACCAAAACGTCATAATGTCTAATATACCAATTACGATCATGACTCCCCCTGCAATACTTTGTACCACTCGTCCTATCCTTCTCCCTTTTTTTAATATGGAACCTCCAGCTCCCAGAAACCAAATCACAAAAATTACTATGAAGAGCGGAATTGCAGTGCCTATCGCAAAAACACCTGGCAATATCACTCCATAGTGAGTTGAAAAAGTAACTGGCATGAGTAACACAAAAAACAAAATGAACATTGTCGGGCAAAACCCAAGTGAAAAACTAAAACCGAGCATAAATGCGCCCCAGTTCCCTTTTCTTTGTCCCTTGTTTCCTCCTGACTCTTGATGTTTCCATAGCTTCACTGTCCACTTCATTGTAAAGAAACCAAGCATATAGAAACCTATTAAAATAAGCAGTGGGCCTAGAATCTTCCTGATCCATGGAAAGTATGGTGTGAGTTCTCGTTGGAATTCTTGTCCAATAATCCAAACGATGCTTCCTAAAGCTGTAAAAGCAACAATTTTTCCGAGTGTATAAAAGAGAGTGTTAGACCAAGAAATTCCTTGGTTAAGAGACTTCGACCCGTAGAGGGTGATAGCACTAATATTTCCAGAGAACTGACACGGCGCTAAAGCACCAACCAGACCTAGTACCAAGGCGAAAAATAGAGGAATTGATTCCATACTGTTTGCAGCATTCATAAAAGGTTCTCTAAAAAATGCACTGACTTGATCTACTAACTGATAAAACACACTACTCCCACCTTTGGGGGTTGATTTTTGAATAGTTATAACAACGATGGTAAATCCCTCTTATTTAATAGAGTAAAGTGTACCGCGCTCTTAAAATGATACCTGCCACATACTTGTTATTACTTTGGAACAACTTTTTCCAATGCTTCAACTACTTCTGCTTCCGTTTTGCCCCCAACTTTACGTTCTATAACTATACCTTCTTCATCTAGTAATAATGTATGAGGTAGAGCAGTGACACCATAAGCATTACTTACAAGCATGTTACGGTCAATTGGATTGGGATATGGTACTTGGTGTCGATCAATAAAACTTTGGACTTGAACCGACGATTCATCTACATTCACGGCAATAATTTCTACCCCTTTTTCTTTATATTTTTCATAATGTTCTTTTAGATACTCCATCTTCGCCGTACAGTACTTACAGTAAGTAGCCCAAAAAGTTAAATAAACACCTTTACCCTTATAATCATCGAGTTCAAATTTGTTCCCATTTACATCTTTAAGAATAAAGTTTGGCACAACATCCCCTGTGTCTACTAGTCCTCTTTCTTCTGTAAATTGAAGAAAAAAAGTATATCCAATTGCCAGCGTCATTACAAACAAAATTGAGGCTCGAACTATTAATCTACGTTTCTTCATTTTATTCTCCCCTTGAAAGCTAACTTATTTATTGTGAAATTATAACGATAATTTGTGATTAAATTGTGAAGATCTTATTCTTAATACAGTCGGTCCAATACCTACTGAGAAGGTTGGGCAATCTATGAATTGTCACTTAATAAAAATGCGCTTGAACCCATTAGGCCCAAGCGTTTTAACAAATTTACGTTTTCTTACTATAACTCTGTCTTTTCGGCACTACCCTTATTGACAATTTTCGTCCATGTGTCCCCGCTATCTTTTGTGATATAAATATCCTTATTTAAAGTGGAAAAAACATATTCACTAGCATTTTGAGGGTTTTGCCTCACGTAGGCAATAGCATCATCACTATCTAATGAAGGAATGCTGAGATGACTCAGGTTATTATCAACTAAACTGATTGACAATAATTGCCCAGGCACAGCTACCAATAGGGAATTGTTATGATCAAAGGATACAGCTGTTGCTTTTTCATTTTCGAGTAAAGGCTCAAATGAATTGCCATAGTCCGTAGATAAAAAGACTCCACTATCAGTGCCAATTGCGACTGTCCCTTCTTCCGTTGGGTGAGCGGTTAATATAGAAGCTTGTCCAACTAACCCTTCTAGTTTACTTTGATTCCATGTTTTCGTTTCATCCGTTGAATAATAAAACCCTGGTTCAGGCATTCTTGAATTTGGTTCCGGATTCAATACAAAAATATCTTTTGTGGTGTATCCTACTGTCATCCAGTGGAAATCTATTTCTTTGTATAAATCAAGTGTTTCTAACGTTTTTCCTTTATCAGTACTTTTTAAAACTCCAAAGGGATTTGCCATTTTTGAACCAGGAGCTGGATGTCCACTACTATAGAATCCATCTTCCACCATTGAAAAACCCATATAGTCATGTTGTTCACCTTCTGTTTGACTAAACCATATACCATCTGAATATACCTTTAAGCCATCATGAGAAGGAACATAAATCTCCTGTCCATTATTCGTATAGCCTAAGCCGTGGATATGCGTAAATGTAACATTCTCAGTACTCTCGTTATTAAGTAAGAATCCAAGAGTAACTGCCGCTAACAAAGGGATAAAACTAATGAAGAGAACTGATTTTGATAACTTGTTTAATTTATTTCTTTTAACACTTTCTTCTTTCTTTTGCATGTTTAGTCCATTCATTTTCTTTTTTAAAGCGTACCAAACTAAGAGAAGTACGCCGAATAAAACTAAAGATCCAATCATTCCATTTTTGAGCATCGTATTCAATAGAAGCTCTTGTTGATGTTCTTCTTCTGTTCCGTGTGCTAAAACATTAAAAGGAATGGCTAACAAAGTTAAAACCATAGCAAAGCTGTATAGTAAGTGTTTCATTTATTCTGCCTCCAACAAATTTTGTGTTTTTTTCTTTATTTAATATAAATGAAAGATGTGGTAGAAATGTGATAAATAAAATTTTATCACACATTAAAAACCTGTGAAGCCGTTGAATACATTGTAAATTAAAAATGATGATATTTTTGACAACCAATCAAAGTATAAAATGATCCCCATGATGATCATCATGTACCCGCCAAATTGGACAATTTTATGAGTATGTTTTTTTATGAAGGATAATTTCCCAATAAAAAAAGTCATAATGAAAAAAGGAATTGAAAATCCAAGACTGTAAGTAACCATATATAGTAGACCAGACCCCGGATTTGCGACACTTAAGGCAATAACTGAAGCTAAAATTGGTCCTATACAAGGTGTCCAACCAGCCGCAAAACCAATACCAATCAAACTTGAACCAAGGTATCCAGTTGGCCGATTTTTCAATGTGATTTTTTGTTCTTTCATTAAAAACTTTGGTTTTATTAAACCCAGTATTACTAATCCAAAAAAGAAGATGGTAATTGCTCCTATTTGACGGATAAAATCGTTATACTTTAAAAAATATGTTCCAATAAACGAAGATGACATCCCTAACACGATAAAAATGAGGGAGAATCCTATTAGAAAAAGGAGAGTGTGAGCAACAGCTTGTTTATTAAATGCTTTGCCTCCCTCTTTTAATTGGTCCGTTGACATCCCTGTAATATATGAGATAAATGCAGGGTATAAAGGAAGATTACAAGGAGAAATAAAAGATAATAGTCCAGCACCAAATGCTAATAATAGTAGTGTTACGTCATAGATAGTGTTACCTCCTCAATACTTAACCTCTTAAATAATTCCAAAGCATACTCAAAATCATATAATATAAATGTGATGAATCTATGAAGAATAAGACATTAAACAGAATAAGGCGAGTTACTAATAAATGGTATCCCCTCCTACATACGATTGTCATACCTTTAATTTACATAGTAACGTGACCAATTAGGTCCAACAAAAAGAAATAAATAAATCTCTGAATTCGCATTTATATGAACGCTTCCCCAATTGTTTAATATTGTAAAGGCAAAAGAGCATAATATAAAGACATAATATATGAAGTTTTTACTAAGGAGTAGCAGTCTATGTTGCAAACGATTTCTTGGTATATTCCATTCTTTTTTACAGCATCACTCTTGATTTTAACAGGGTGTTTTGGTGACTGGGGAAACTGGAGGAAATACTATCCGACAATTCTTTTTATCGTATTAGTTTGCCTTTTTGCCTATGCGTTAACGTATGATCAACCACTGTGGTTATATCATGGAATTTTCTTGTCTCCAAACGACAATGAATGAATTACGGGTCGCTTTTCTATCACTTCCTGCTATCATATTACTTTACCTTTCACTCTATCCATATGCCTCAAAGATTTATCTGCAAATAATTTATACTATTATATTTATAATTCTCGGGTCGATATTTGAGTTTTTATATGTATTTCTTGGAATTATTACATTTCATAACGACTGGCATATGTGGTGGTCAGTTGCTACATGGGTTGTCATGTTTCTGGTAACAGCTATCCATAATAAAAATCCCCCGTTTGCATGGATCATTTGCGTGATTTTCAGTGTGATTATTATTATTTATTTCAATCTTTCTTTATTCGAATAAACTCTGGATAATAATTAAAAATTGTATTAATCGAAATAAGATGCGTTTGAAATCACATATTTAGAATGAAAAACAGCAGAAATGAACCTTTCAGTTCATCCTGCTTCCCTTCATCAGTTAACTATCTGTTTTTATTGACGAATAAATAAACTGATCACTGTCTAAGCCTGCGTTAAGAAGCTTTCCATTTGCTCTTGATGGTGCATGTCGTGTTTTGAAAACATATCGACGAGTTTATTCGTTGTGAATGTTTCTTCGGATCCCCTTATCTTAAACGTCATCTGATCGTCCAAAGACATGATTTGTTCAATTAACAATTTACGACTTGTGATAAATCCTTCTAAAATCCGCGATACCTTGCGACCTTCAAGGGAAGCTATAGCTGCTCGGTTATACACTGCAGGATACGGAAAGGGCGGCAGCGACGCGTCCTGAGCCAAACGAGGAATTACTGATTCCATCAAGTAGCTGTCCCAGTAGTATAAGTGTCCGATGATTTCACGGATTGACCATTTTCCGGACTTTATGGGAACTGTCAGCATTTTTGCATCATAACTTTGCAAATGTTCTACATAGGAAAGCATGTTTCGCAGCGATTCTACTTCTGTTGTCATTTTAACTTGATCGTTTCTATATGTACTCATATTGTTTGATTTCTCCTTCCGGAACTTTTTTATTTTTCAAGTTCAACTTTGGCTATACTTTAGCATAAAAGTACCCCTTACTAAAACCATCAGAAAATATTCCTTCACGAATAATTACTAGCAGCAAATTGACTTCATTGATGATGGACACTAGTCTTCCCCTTATCTTAGCAGATTTATCTAACAATCCTTGATTATTATTCTTCGTTTTAAATAAAAAATCGATAAACTATAATGTTTATGCAAAGAATATATGAAACCTAAACGATACATTATCCTCTGTTAATAACAAATCACCATGCGATTATTTCGCATGGTGATTTTTATCCTCATTCCTTAACAAAACGAATCTTTTGATTTTGGAACGGATAACCCGAATAGTGGTCTAATATATAATGCAACAGAAGTCCCTGCTAGTGCTAGGATTCCCCAAATATAACCATGAAGACTAAATGACGCAATGCCGCCGAAATACGCGCCAATGTTACAACCGAAAGCGAGACGGGCACCATAGCCTAACAACAATCCTCCAATGACAGCCGCTGCTACATTTTTGAGATTAATACTAGTAAACTTGAAAAGTCCACCTGCTGCTGAAGCAAGGAATGCTCCAAGAATAACACCTAAGTTCAGTATAGTAGTTGAATCAGCAAAAATGGATGATTGCAGTGCTGCTTCATTTGCACCTTGCCAATATCCCCAACTAGCGACATCAACTCCAAAAAACATGAGAACTTTAGATCCCCACAATGCAAAAGCAGAAGTAACCCCCCATGGCGTACCACGAGTCATTAACGTTAAAGCATTAAGGACCGCAAGTGCAATCGCTGCTGCGAACAATGGCCATGAGCCGCGGAAAATCCTTTTCCAACCTCTTGTTGACGGTACAGGTGCCATTTTTGGTGGTTTTCTCTTTTTCTCTATAATGATCGTAATGCAAGTGATAAGACCAAATAATGCAATCGATAAGGCCCAAGCACCACCATAACCGAGTCCTGTAGATGTTGCTAGAGAAACAGGTTCAAAGGCTGGTAAATCTTCGGTCCAAAATGGTAGATGATAGGCTCCTATTGTTGAACCGACGATAAAGAATAATAGTGTTATAAACATAACAGTACGTCCGCCTCCAACTGCATACAGCGTACCAGAAGCACATCCCCCTCCAAGCTGCATCCCTATTCCAAATAAGAAAGCACCGACTAGAAGACTAACACCTAATGGTGCCACATATCCGCTGACTCCTCCACCAAAGAAGGAATAACCAAATGCTAAAATTGGAGCAAATAATGTTACCGCTACTGCTAACATTAGCATGTGTGAACGTATAGCCTGCCCATTTCCAACAGACGCAAGCCTGCGAAATGCCGAAGTAAAGCCAAAGCGAGCATGTAGCAGTGTGTAACCAAGCAGCACGCCAATAACTAGTAACAAAGGTTGAGCAATAGTTTGTGTGAATGCAAGATAACTCAATAAAATTGCCGCAACAACTAGACCACCAATGATTAGTGACTTTTGAGGTTTATTTAAATCAGCACTTTTTTCCTGAACTGGATCTTTTACTTCATCTATAGGTTGAACCTTAGTCATTTAAAACACCCTTTCCCGATAAAAATAGGTTGAATTACTTTTATTACACTAACAGCATCACGATATGGTGTCAAAAAATTGAATTTAAAGACTATTGCCCGTAATATTTATGGTCATGCTATGTTTGATTAATATCACAAAATGCAACAAGCTCCCCTGTTTCTTTAAAGCTTGTCACCAACGCTCCACAAAAAAAATTCCGCCCTACCATCTGTACCAACTAAAACATACTTCTTTTTTCTTACACGATTATTTTCGGTATTCAATATCCTTCACTCCCTCGCTCATTATCAAACTAACTTTACATATGTATCCGCATACCTTCAATGATGCTTTTTTATTTTAGTGAAATTACCGTTTAATTTAGACTTGGTTTTTTTTGCAGATTGACAGTATATTGATTAGCTCATATGGCACCACTATTACCTCGCCCCAGGATGTGGAAAAAGTACCAAAAAGCCTCTAAGAATCTATTCTTAGAGGCTTTTCTTCTTGGTAAAGCTTTTGGCTTAGTTATAGTCAGAAATAGCATCTTCAATCCGGACCAATTCCCCGGTTTCCAATGTTTCACCTGCAGCATTATACGAGTTGTCGCCTACAATTTTGACGTAAACGCGATTTTCGTAATACCCTGTAGTCTTGGCAACTTCCAACAGTTTCTCAGGCCAGTTCCCTGCCCAACGGTACCCGTCTCTTCTTTCTTTCTCGATTTCAAGGATGCTGTTTTTGATAACACCATCACGACCCGAAAAGATCGGATTGTTGGTTTCAATGTCGTAAAAGCGGTACCAAGTAGTGCTTGATGGATCCGAATAGAAGTATTGTCCTTCTGGGTCACCCGACACGTATTGTGTCTCTTCAACTTTACTCGCCTCAAACCAGTTCAAGGCGCCGTCAATTGCCTCTTTTACATCTTCAGATGGATTAGGCAAGGACATCAAATACTGGACAATTCCTACTGATTCTGAACCGGAAATAGATGGATGTTCATATATACGTGCTTCTAGGGCTTCGTACGTTTCGGGATCATGCTGTGCACACCAAGCAGTGAGCTCACCGTTCACCTTTATTTGAGATTTCAAGATGTAATCTAACCCGCTCTCTAAAGCATCTCTGGTATCCTTAACAAAATCTTCATTAACAAGATCTGAGTTAAACGGATAGTTCTTTTGATTGACCATTGTTAGCAGATTCATAACGCGAATCATCGCATTATCATTATACGTAACATAGTCAGAATAGCCTCCTCTTGCTGGATATGCCTGTGCCCAGCCACCACTCTCATACTGGGCTTCCAGCAAATAAGCTAAGCCTTTGTGAACCGATTCTTTATAACGTGTATAGCCTGTTTCTTTATACATCACTGCGAGGAAAAGAAGCTCATTTATTGTGGCGTTATTATCAATGGTTCCTAATTCACCATCTTCTTTAGTGTACCACCCAGATTTTGCTTCTTGGCCATCCCATTCTCTGTTGTATTTGTCTTCCATGTTTTTATACCATCCGCCATTATCCAACTGCCAAGTCAATAGATATTCAGCCTGCACAATATCTTTGTCTCTATCACCAGAATAGTAGGCTACCTTTAGGTAAGGAATGTTATGAGGATTGTCAGTGTTCGGTCTCGTTATCGTTGCGTCATTGTTTAACGCCTCCTTTATTTCGATGATTGCCACTGTCTTTCCATCCTTAACCTGTGTTTTCGTATTCTCAATTGTAAAGTTTGAAGTAAGTTTAGGGTTTAGTTCAGACCAATTACCCATTGCCGTTTGCAAATCAATATCACTTGGATCAAAATCCTTAAGCTTGCTGTTAAACGTCACTTCAATGGTATTCGGATTTGTAGCTTCTGCTTTGGTAATTTTTACAGGTCCAGGTGGTACCGCATCCCCCTCAGGAACAACGTTAAAAACAACGGGGGCAGATAGGTTCCCTGCAACATCTACTGAAGAAACGGTGATTTTATTTAACCCAGATTTAAGGTTCAATTTCGTATCGAACGTTAAGTCAGTAGAGACATCCACTTCTTCTCCATCAACAAGAACCGTTCCTTTTTCACTCAATTTTCCGGAAACCGGGTAAGGATTAAACTTCGAATTGTAGTGATTCCCATTTTTCTCACCTTCAAGTGGATCTAATGTGACGATAGGCGATTCGTTGTCATAAGTTACCTTTAGCACTAACGGAATAGCTAGGTTGCCATCTTCATCAATAGCCTCTACCGTAATGATGTTCACTCCAAGATCCAACTGGATCGTCGTGCTAAAGCTAAAGTCTGAATGTAATGGGACTTCTATTTCATTTACCGTTAAGACTGCTTCATTATCCAATTTACCTGAAATGGTAAAACTGTCTTCTTTTACAAATGTGTCATGTTGATCAACGGTAATAATTGGCGGAGAGGTTTCTGTTAATGGGATGATGCCAATACGTGTGACATCCCAATCGTCATTACCCTCGAGTACATTTTGGACGGTATACTGATTTGCTTCCTCAGGTGTCAACTGCTTCGTCCATCCATCACGTTCTTTTGGATTTGCTCCCGGACCTTGACTATTATATTCAGAATATCTAGCTGTTTTTTCATTTGATTCATCTCCCCAGTTGTCCCAGCCATCTGGGGCAATCGAGGAGTCGATATGTGTATTAATAAAAGAAACAGCAGAATATGGTCGCCACGGTCTACCAAAACCTACATTTTCAATCCCTTCATCCGCTGTGATTTCGGAATTTAGAAAGACATAACCAAATTCCCGATCTTGGGGTGTACTAGCAGCTGTTAACATCCCTTTATCTCGTTTACTGTTAATTTGGCAGCTATCAAAAACAGCCGTTGCTGCACCGAAAATGAAATCAACATCTCCTTCGATGTAACAGTCCTTATAATAGTGTCTGCCATCATTTGTATACAAGGTATCTTGATACCCTAAAAACTGTACGTTTTCAAAATAGGCTCGGTCACCCCTAACATAAGCAGCTACGGCTTGACCAGTCCCTTCTCCTGAATCGTTTTGGAATGTCAGGTTTTTAGCAATAAAATCATTCGCATAAATGAAAATACTTGAGCTTTTCGATGTACCTATCGGGTTACCGTCTGAACCAAGTGTGTTGGCATTGTCATCATAGACAAGAACGGCTCCTTCTTTACTTTCACCGACAAAACTGAGATTTGTTTTGCTAGCTGGCACGGTCAATTTTTCACGGTATTCTCCGTTCTTAATATATATAACCTCACGCTTGTTGCTGTTATCAGGTATAGAATCAATTGCCGCTTGAACGTTCTCAAAATCACCACTGCCATCCTTAGCTACAACAGTCACTTTTGCCGGGGTTACAGCTACCGGTTCAGAATTGTAACTTTCTCCATGTTCATTAACGGCTGAAACTACATAATCGTAAGTCTCACCATTTTTTAAGTCTACATCTTGAAAACTTGAACTATGAACATTCGATGCAATCACCTTCGAGCTTCCACTATCAAATGCTCCGCGCTTAATAGTATAGGAATCAGCATCAGTTACTGACGGCCAAGTCAATACAACCTGAGAATTGCCAGCTGTTACCTCAATATCTGCTGGAATGGCCGGTATTCCATTCTCTAGGGTCGGAACAACTCTTACCGATTCGGAATTCGCGCTTGTAGTTGTCTCATTTTTAGCAGAAACAACATAGTAATACACTTTACCATTTGTTAGACTCGTATCAGTGTAGTCGGTCCCACTCACACTGCTAGCAACCACATCATATGATTTTCCATTTTCGGTACTGCGCTTCACATCATAAGATAATGCCCCATCGTTCGAATCCCAATTAATCGTAACCTTTCCTTCAGCAGCGGTTGCTGTCAAGCCACTTGGGGCTTGTAACGGTGCCACTGGCATCACTCGGATTTCCTCTGAATCCTCACTCTCTCCACCGATATTTTCAGCTGTGACAACATAATAATAATTGATATCGTTATCTAAACCGAAATCCCTGTAATTGGTTTCTTCAATATCAGATGCAACTGTGGTATACGGACCACCAGGATCTGTACTTCGCTTGATATTATATGTTTCTTTAGGTCTCGTCTCACTCTTATCAATGCCAAGTGCCCACTTGACTGATTCGTCAATAAGCTTCCAACCCTCTACAGTCATAACATCTTCCTGCCCAGCAAAGAGGAATGTGGAAACTTGACGTGCAGGGACGGTTTCATTCTGAACATTTTTCGAACCTTTCTCATATGCAAAAATCGCTGCTTTTGTGTCATCATCAGCAACAGTAGCAATAATGGTAGCATCCTCACTTGGAGTCCCAAAATTGATTTTCCCTACTTGACTGTAGACCTCTACCATGCCATTTAAGCCTGCAGCAAGCGGATGGCTACTGTCCGCAATCTTAATTGCAGTTTGATTTTCATAGCTACCAAACATTCCTTGCTGATCATTGCTTAAATTTACATCATCTAATGCAAAAGGTTCAGCATACACCACAGGTACAGTTGAAGTCTTAAATTTATCTCCTATAAAAGCAGAGCCTGACGATTCGCCGACAAACACCAGTGAATAGCCTGATTCATCTCCGGATACCACCTCAGAATCAAGTGTTAATGTAACGGAAAATCCAAGTAACTCCAAGTGTTTGATCGTTTTCTCATCAGCCTTAACTCCAGTCCCGACAAATAAGATGTCCCTACCTTGACCAAATGAACCCCAGCTTAAATCAATTTGACTATCGCGCGGGATAACAGATAATCCAGATGGTGAAGCAGGAGGATTTGGAATAACAGTTGGAGTGGCAATCACTTGATTGGAGTTGTTACTCTCACCAACTGTATTAACCGCACTCACAACATAATAATACGTCTCATCATTTACTAAATTGCTGTCCACGTACCGAGTTTCGGATACACCAGACTCTACTACTTCAAAAGGACCGCTTTCATTGGTACTACGCTTAATGTTATAGGAAGAGGCACCTTTAGCAGAAATCCAATTTAATTCTACCTTTTGGTCACCAATCGTAGCGCTTAATCCCTTAGGTGAATCCGTTGCCTCCACATATACTTGAGCATTGTCCCAATATATATCCCCTACTGAAGAACCTGCCGTTTGGGCCTCGATTGCATTTAGGCTTTCCACCTCTTCATAAAAAGGAATGTTTCCTACATACATATCGTTAATATAGATATCAGATGTCGCATTATTGATATCAGCTAAAATCTTAACATGATACCATTGATACGATTCTAGTGGAATATTTTCACCTTCATAGATGAATTGTTTCCAGGAACCGTCAGACCCCCTGTAACCGAGATTACCACCAGATACTTCAAGGATAATTCCTGATTTTCCATTCTCCTTGTCTTCTAGACGAATCGGATAAGAATTACCTATTGCTTTTGGCTCCATTATATCTAATTCTGTAACAAAGCTTCCTGTTTGCGGTTCAAATGTTTTCGTTACGATTGTTCTTGCTCGCTTAGATTCTGGACCATCATTATCGAATACTCTCAATGCATTAGTCGACGCATTCCCGACTGAATCTCCAGGAACAGAGTCAACATACACAGCACTGGTCTCGTTTGTCACCCCATCTGCTGATGCAGTTTGATTATATCCTTCAGGAAGTGTTGCAATGGTTTCATTTTCATAATCATCATTTATTAAGTTAGCCAAAGACGGCTCCTCTGCAGCGTATACCGAGAGAATACTGCTCGGAAAATAAGAAATCAAAAGAACAATAATCAAGAAAAACTTCGCTATTTTCTTCATACATTTCCTCCTTGTTTTTAGTTTCATAAAGTTTTGAGTGGATGTAAAGTAGAAGTTGTTAGAAAAGTGTTAGATTGTAGCTTTTGGTTAGGAGTTAGCTTTATAGAAGTTTGAATATATGTGAGGTCTAAGAAGTTATAACGATTACTGTTGTCAGTAGAGTCAGCAAGCTAATTGCCGTTTCCCATTAGCGTTACTATGGTCTCGTGGATGGATTCTTAGTTTACCAATTCTTATAAAATTCCAATTGATGAATATTTTTACATCGCTTTCATAAATCAACTCCCTATATTAAATTTCCATAGTCACAGATTTAATGACTTGGATATAACAACGTTGTTATTAAAATTGTAATCGCTTCCAATATGCAAATCAATTAATCTAGAATTTTTATGATTTTATGAATATTTGTTTAGTTAAATCTATTAAAATATTATAAAATCTCACGTAAACTAGTCTAAAGGTCTTAAACCTTTTGCCTGTATATATTTATTCAAAGCTTTCCCTAACCCTTTTACTAGGAATCCAAACTTTTCATTTATCCTTTGTTATCCACCTATTTAAATTTTTATAATAAAATCAAAGATGATGAGTAGAAGATAGAGGTGAAATTTATTTGGAATTGATTAGTCGTAACCCCCTCAATTTGATAATATTCTATTAAATGTTTAATACTTTCAATAGCTGCAGAATCAATTAGTATTTTCATATACATATCCTCACTTCTTTGAGAAGAAAAAAGTAACTATATTTTTAAGAAACACAGTGAACTATTAATATTAAAACTACTTGACCACCATTAAAGTTTATTAATTGCCCTGATTTTCTGCATTAGATCTGTAACCACAACGTTTAAGGAGACAGCTTGAATAAGCTGTCTCCTTTTTGTTTATGATAGACTAACTATATTTTTCAGTTCCGGACTTAATTGTCATTCAACAAAACTTGTAGCTTTGAAATGAAATAAAGTTTGATCAAAAATACCTGACAACCCCATATTTTACGATAAATAAAAACACTGAACTGATATTATGTATTTTGATCTTTTGATAGGATTATGGTTGGTTACTTATTCTTTTGTTGTTATTTATAAAGGGTAGAGGGGACAGAAAATCTCCCCCATCGAAACCGGAAAACAATTAAATTTTTAAATAAGTTTCAGTTTATTATCCATCATTTTACATATATTTCACAAATACTTCTTCCGATAATGGCTTAACGTAAGGAGAGGCCAAATGTAGCGATAGCTATGGTAATGAATATAAAAGGCACCAGGAATACCCGCTCCAGTTGGATACTCTGTTTTCCAATTAGATTGATGAACACTATCGATTAGTTGCATGATTCCCTTGTTTATGGCATTTGTTGGCTGATCGGCAGCAGATATCAGTGCATCTAAGGCCCATGCTGTTTGAGAAGGAGTACTAGCATGAAGAGGCACATACCTATTGTAAATATCACTCAGGCAGGACTCTCCCCACCCCCCATCTTTGTTTTGTATGGATTGTAACCAGTTTACACCTTTGTTAATAGAACGGTGGTTTTTTCTGATTCCAACGGCTGTTAATCCTGTAATAGCCGCCCATGTTCCATATATATAAGAAATTCCCCACCGTCCATACCATGAACCATTTTCTTCTTGATTTTTGACTAACCATTGAATCCCCCATTGAATTTGTGGATAAGCGGTGTTGAAACGCACATCTTTTCCAAGAAACTCTAATGTCCTACCGGTTAGGTCGGATGTGGAAGGGTCAATAAAAATCCTTTCGGCTCCATCAACTGGTAGTAGTGATATTAGAAAGTTATCTGTGTTTTTTTCAAACGCAGACCAACCTCCGTCATTATTTTGCATCGATAAAACCCATTGCACTCCTCTCGACCAATTATTTGCATAACTTGGATCAACACTTGGAAGATCTTTTATCGCTCGTAAAGAGGCCGTTGTATCATCGACATCGGGTAGTATCGTATTAATGTCCGAAAACCCCCAACCTCCAGGTGTTGTATTGGAATTATTTAATGCCCAATCTCCGTATTTATAGTGCTGTCTGGATAAAAGATAGTCACCAGCTTTTACTATCATCGGATCTATAGGATTAATTCCAGCCTGTTGCAGGGAATCGCTAATAAGCGCAGTATCCCAAACAGTGGAAGTACAGTTCTCCAAATGGTAGCCATCCTTTGTTTGACAAATGAGATTTTTAGAGCCTTTCATCGCTTCTGCTATTAAAGGATCATTTTTGGAATGGCCTAGCGATAGCAGAGCAAACACCATAAAAAAGGTAGCCACAAAA
Source organism: Salipaludibacillus neizhouensis (assembly GCF_002886185.1). Taxonomy (GTDB): domain Bacteria; phylum Bacillota; class Bacilli; order Bacillales; family Salisediminibacteriaceae; genus Salipaludibacillus; species Salipaludibacillus neizhouensis. Next base: position 1,892,620 of record NZ_KZ614146.1, on the reverse strand, counting down.
TAGCTGTATAACGTTCCATCAGGTTCAATGCGACTTAGCATAAACTGTTTCGAGTTTTCAAACGCAAGACTGCGAAGATTTTTCGGAAAGTTAATGAGTTTGTTTATTTCTTTTTTTACAGTGGTTAAGAGACCTCGAGATAATTCAGAGGTCTCTTCATTTAGCTGCCTTTGAACAATAAGATCAGATAAATCAGGAGTTCTACTTGATTTCAGGTGATATTTTAAATTTGAGGTAATAAGGATCGGTACAATATTTACCCGGGCATAGCCGACAAAATCATATAAGCTAATTGGAGAAGATCGTGGTAATAAAATGAATTCTATTGGAATTTGTAAATGGATAGGCCATGGTAATTGACCGGTTAAGGAAAGCATCACTTTCGTCAATTCTTGAGCATTTGTTAGACCACCATTTTTAATAATAAAGGATTTAGCTCTAACCATAAGCTGATCCTGTTCATCTACATACCCTGAATATTGTAATGCAAAATAGGCATCTATAGTTGCGGAAAGATTCCCATCTGTTTCGTCTTTAAATAATTTCCATGCGCCATTTTTATTCTGAATTGCAAGAAGTCGATTGACAAGAATTTTAATGAGTTCTTCATCATCGTCATGTAAAGATCTTAATAAAATAATCATATAAGCATCTGTCATAGGGCCAGATTCAAAGCAGTAGTGCCAAGAACCATCTTCTTCTTGGGCTGTTCTTAATACGTTGGTTAAATATTCTATAGTGTGATGAATTTTTTTTTCCATTAGCCACCTCCTATACATAAAGGTATATTAATAGGACGGCTATTATGCATCTCTTTCTAATTGTCAGAAACATGATATTACCCGCTGAATTAATGAATAAAAAATTCTCATTTGAAATTATATCTATTTTAACTTCAAAAAAGGGAAAATAGAGTGCACACTTTGCATTTTTATCGTGTTTAGAGCGGGGATATAGTATTGATTAACTTCCTCATTCTTCTTTTCAGCACGATAGTCCTTTATATATGCTAAAATTTCCTTGAGTACCAAGCGTCTACCGAGGATTGCTCTATCTGAAATTGTATGATATCGAACTACTCATCCACACAGCATAGGTCTTTTTTATAAACTGTCCATTTTATAGGTTACAGTTCATATGGAGGGTATACTAAATTTTAAATTACTTTTTTCTCATTTTTCGTTCTAACCATGGTTTAAGTGCCGTTCCTGCAATGGCTATAACAGCGACAGCCACAAACGCCCACACGATCATCATTATGGACTCCGTTGAATGTTCTCCCAAATAGGAATACAACATAGTAGCCGGTGTTTGACCAATCGCTGTACCAATTATATAAATCCTAAATTTCATCTTTGTAAAACCAGCAGCGTAACTGACGATACCATATGACATAACGGGTACAATTCTGCTGATAACTATAGCGTACATTCCATAGCGCACAAAAAATCGATCGGACCAGTCCAATGCTTTTCGATTAACCAGTTTTTCCACAACAGGTCTTCCTAGTGTTCGAGCTATATAAAAACATAGTGTTGCACCAATCAGTGCGCTCGACCATGAAAGTATCCCTCCCCAAAATGCTCCAAAAATAAGACCATTAGCAAATGTGGGAATGAAAGCTGGTAAAGGTGCAATCAGAACAGATAAAACCATTAACAATGCAGATATTACAGGAGCCCAAACACCGAAAGTCAAAAGATAGTTTTTCACGGTTTCTATATCGCCATGGGATAATTGTGTGATAGCTTCAAAGATAAAATTACGGAAGTTCTGTGACAATGCATATAAAGCGAATAATAGAATCATCAATAAGGCCAAGACATAACTATACTTTTTCCGGTTGTTAACCAAATCTATTGCCTCTTTCTATCCGTTCTGAATTCTAGTATGAATATTTTAGGATACACTAGTGAAGGAAAAAAGAGTGGGTATGACCACTCTTTTCGGATTATTGCCCTATACGGACTGCTTTTTAAAGAAGTTGATGTTCATGACTTTTTGATAAAATGAGCGAAGTCATTAACAGGTAATTTTATACTTTATCAATTTCAACTGTTAACAAAGTAGTTATCCTAACAAGTTTAATTCGTATTTCCAATTGCAGGTATTGGGTGTTTATGAAGCATTCGTGCAAAATGCAATAAGTTATAAGACATTACCTTTGTGTTTTTATTGGTAAATTCGTTATCTTTTCCGCCTTCTATATATGAGGGTCCTGGACCTGCTTCTCCAACCCAATATGCATCAACGTTAGGAGGAACGGTGAAACCAATATGTTGCAAGCCATACAAGATGGACTTCGCCGACTCTTTCGCTCCATCTTCGTTACCTGTAACAACAGCGCCCCCAACTTTATTATAATAAATCGCCTGCCCTTTTTCATTTGTTTCCGCGCTAGACGCATATAATCTCTCCACCACAAGAGTAGAAATGCTACTTTTTTCTCCAATCCAAATTGGAGTTCCAATAATAACTATATTAGCAGAAAGTACTTTTTCCATAATTTTTGGCCATTCATCTCCATTTCCCATGTCTGGTGCCATTCCCGGCGAAACTTGGTAATCGGCGATACGGATTTCTTCGGTTTCCGTGCCCTCTTTATTCAACCATTCGGCAGCTTTTTGTAACAAACTACTCGTATGTGACTCTTCTTCACTTGTCTTTAAGGAACAATTTAACATTAATGCTTTCATTTTAAACATCCTTTCTATATTTTATAGAGCTTTGATATATGTTACCGCAAAATAATTTATTGATCTGTCCAAACTTTAAGACTAGTTCAGGAAACAGCCTCTATAAGCATGCTCCCATTCCGGCTCTGTTAGAAGATGTTATCAGGCATCACGCATAGGCTTCGGTTACATAAAAGATTGTAACTGTCGTGATGTATGTTCTTTAACCTGAATTCAGTTGCCGTAAACACTCATAAAGATAAAATGTAAGCTATCTTACGTTTTATCTTTATGAGTTACGAAATAAATTATATATTTTGGTGGGTGTCTCTTATTCCGTTCTCACTTTTCTTCTTTGCTTATAGATAATGAGGTACAATACGAAGAAGATAGTTTTAGATACACTCATTTTTTCTTATGTAGAAATAGTATTGTTATAAATATAACTAATAACTCTGGAAATGAGAGGGTACGATCATGGATAAACTAACACTCCTATCTAATATCAATATTTTTGAAGAACTTGAAATGAAAGAATTACAGTTGATTGATCGAAGTAGTACAATGACTCCTGTAAAAAAAGGGACATTAATCCTTTCTCCTGATAAACTATTAGAAGTATTATTTATTCTGAAAAAAGGACAAGTTCGACTGTATCGAATAAACTCAAGCGGAAAACAGTTTACGACTGATATATTATTAGATGGAAATATATTTGGTGAAACGGAAAACTTAATGTTAAGTGACCAAGAGACTTATGCCGAGGCCATGACTGACTGTAATTTATGCACGATGAATAAAGAAAAGTTTGAAGATTTTATTGCCTCACACCCCCCTGCCGCACTAAAGCTTATCGAAATATTATCCAATCGATTAAAAGAAATTTATGAAATTAGTGAAAAGATTGCCCTCGGTAGCGTTCGCTACAGATCATTGTTTTTACTGATGAAAATGAGTGAAAAAAGTGGTCTGCGTGAGAAAGAATGGCAATCCATTCGAATGACACTTACACACGAAGATATTGCAACTATGGTAGGATCTACAAGAGAAACGATTACACTGCTCATGAGTAAACTTCGTAAAGAAGGGCTTGTGAAAAAAAGTCTGTTTGGGTACTCAATCAAAGCTGACGAGATCACTAGCATTTTAAATAAAGAAGAATAGCTTTATTTCTGTAATACAAAAGAATCCCCTTCCTCGATCTTCGGAGGAAGGGGATTTTTGACTGAAGAGTTACTTCCGTCATAGCGAATGAAAGTGGTATGATTTACTTTTATTCAACAATCATTAAGCGCTTAATCTGCCAAAAAGAAGGACTTTTTGACCAAGTTTTGCGTTGTGATAGAAATATTTTTTATTTATGCTTTTGTCCAATTAGCCTCTAGCTCCACTCCAGCAGCTTTTAATGTTGTATAGACAGGACAACGTGCATCTGTTTTTTCTTTTAACTCATCTATTCGATCTTGAGATTCACTTGTCGTTACTTTTGCATGAACAGATACTTTTTCAAAATAAGGGCGTACATCTGCCTGTCCCATTAGACCTCGAGGATCCAATTCACCATTTACATCAAATTCGATGGACTTTAAATCAAATTCCATTTCTTTTGCAACCATATTGGCAATCACGTTTTCACAGCCTGCTAATGAGGCGAGTAAATTTGATAGTGGATCTTGTCCATCATCCGTACCACCCATATTAGGTGGTTCATCTATAATAATTCATGTTGCTTCGCCTTCAGTGTTGATTTCATGTTCTTTGTTGTACCAGTAACCTGGAACGTCATTTTATTACTCATATTAATATTGCCTCCTTATTATCTTATATTGAATGGGTTTCCGGAAACGATCATATTCAAACGTAAGCTAGCTTACGTTTAGGTTTCTGATGCATGAGATTAGCTTTTAAATCTCTCTCATCATTATTTTTAACTTTTGAATACTACAAAATTGAAAAAGACACCAGTACCAATTTCTAGGGTAACGGTGTCTTTTGCTATGATTATTGTCCTTCAGTATTATTTTCATTAAAAGGTAGTGTTTTGTTCATAAGAAGTCTTAAAGTTTAATGAAAAGTTTATCGTCACTAATTGTATTAACTTTTAATTAGAAATTTTACTTCAGTTTTTCTTGGTTAGTTGGTTTTCCGCCATTTTAACTAATTCTCGAACCATCTTTCCACCTATATTTCCACCAATTTTTCCTGCGTCTTTCGCTTTTATTTCTCCATTGTAACCGTTGACGAAAGGAATCCTTTGTTCTTGGGCCGATTCAAATTTTGCATTATCTGGATCATTGGTATTGGACACCCTTGCCTTTAACTGATCTAATTGTTCTCTTGCTTCTGGAACAAGAATCTTATTCCTTTTCCCCACTAAATAACCTCCCCTTTCTATATTCTTCTCATTCTTAGCGGGAAGTATTAAAAATATCCTAAGTACTATGGGGGACGAATGGAAAAACTGCATATAACTATACATAAAACCATAATTTTTTTGGATGGGAGTTAAATTAAATTAGTGTAATAGGGATTGGATTGGTTTTAAAGCGCAACCTAAAAACATAAACAAAGTAGGGCAAAGGTTTCCCTGCTTTATTAAAAATTAATAAGTTGGTGTAAAATAACCTGCTGACCCTACAATGATTAATAGGATAAACAAGACTACAATTAAAGCGAAACCACCGCCAGCATAACCTCCAACTGCACTCATTCTAATACCACCAATTATTATCACATAGTAAATCGTATGCAAAAATGTTTAAAATCGTTTGGACTTTAAAAACTCAACTGAAAACAAGAAAACTATAGTAATACACCATTTCTTTAAAAACATATATTTTGGGTGATATAGACAAACACTACATCATTCTTCTGTTCACATTCTTCTAATTAAAATAAACCGGGTCTGTTACCTGGATAGTTATTGTATCCTCCATATCCACCATAGTTAGCTCCTGAATAACCATAAGCACCATAGCCAGAGGGACCCGGATAACCACCGTAACCACCGGGGGCAACTCCTGCAGGTACATCATTATCGAATAATTCCTCGCCGAGATAACCTAATCCAGCGCCCAAAAGCCCTGCACTCAGCGGACCTATACTACCGTATCCTAATCTCGAATCTCTTGTGTGAGCTGTTTGTTGATTGTACATTGGATTCGAACGCATTCCTTGATTGTACATTTTAGATCTCCTCTCAAACACAACAGTAAATTTGTGTTTATGTCCTTATCGGCTTTCACTCTAGCCTATGATATTAAGATAGATGTGTCATGGGCATATACCTTTTTTTGAGTTGTTGATGAATTCGCCCAACCAGCTATTTTTAGCACAATAATTGCTAATCGTCTTTTAGGTTGCCATCGATCATTTAAAATTGAACCGTAGCCCTTCTTCCCCCCTTTTATCTAACGTATTGAAATGAAGAGAAATGCGGTTATCATCTCTTTATTTAAGAATGGAAATATGAAAAGCAAAAGATTAGACTAAAGCAATTTGCACCCAAAAATTCTTGCTAATCTTAATTTTAATGATACAATAATCTAATGTCTCGAACTTCTAGAATAATTATTGATGTATTTTTGACTCGTTACTATTTTGAAGTTATCTACAAATAGTTTGAAATAGCCATTATACTTGGTGAAATCAATAGTTTTATCCCTTTTAAAATGGAAATATTCTTTTTTATGAGGAGTATGGACTCGTTTTTTTACTTCCAATTATATGAAAAAAGGGGTTATTATAGTCGATACATTAGTGAAACAAGGATCTTCAAAGTGTAATTAATTATGTGAAACTATGTGAAATTTTTTACATGAAAGATGAGTAGAAAACACAAAAATTATTTGGAATTAATAATGTAATATATATGGGGGAAAGATCATGAAACAAATAATCAGCAGTAAACCACTAGTTTTTTGGGTAGTATTAGCTTTCTTATGGGTTAAAACAATCATTGTTAGTTTAACAGAATTTCAATTTTCTTTAGAAAATGTGAATCAATTGATTATATTGCTGTTAAATCCACTGCCTGTGCTTTTATTAGCATTTACATTTATACTGATGCAAAAAGAAAAAAGACAAACTGGTCTTCTACTTATTTTCATGAGTTTAATTTCAGCTATTCTTTATGCCAATATTGTCTACTATAGGGAATTTACGGATTTCATCACTATACCATTACTTCTCATGGGGAATAATATTAATGATTTAGGCTCTAGTGTTCAAACGCTTGTGAACGGATATGATCTATTGTTTTTCATAGACATCCCCATTGCAGCGATATTGCTTTATAAATGGAAAAAAGTTAGGAATACACCAGACGAAAAATACAGTTTTAAAAAACTTAGTCCGCTCTATGGTTTGATTATTCTTATAACTATCGCGAATATCAGTCTAGCAAACATTGAAAGACCAGAATTACTAACCCGCACATTTGACCGAGATCTTTTAGTAAAGAATCTTGGGATCTATAGTTATCACATTTATGATGCCCAATTGCACATAACATCCAGTGTTCCCAGAGTTTTTGCAAACGAGTCAGAACTTGAAGAAGTCAATGATTATATTAATGAGGAAGCTATTGATTATATTATTAAAGAAGATAACGAAGATATGGAAAAATCCGAAGAAAAAGATTTATTTGGTATTGCAGAAGGAAAAAATGTTATTTTTGTTGCTGCAGAATCACTTCAGGATTTCGTCATTAACGAGACCGTTAACGGTGAAGAAATCACTCCGTTTCTGAATGATTTAATCGATGATAGTTTGTATTTTGAAGAGTTTTATCATCAAAGTGCTCAAGGGAAATCGTCCGATTCCGAGTTCCTGATTGCAAATTCGCTTTATCCATCAGCAAGAGGCGCAGTGTTTTTCACACATTCCAGTAATGACTATTATGCTATGCCTGAGGTCATGAAGGAAAATGGATATTATACAGCTTCTCTTCACGGAAATAATGGAAGCTTTTGGAACCGTAATGTCATGTATGAGCAGTTCGGGTATGATCGTTTTTACACAAAAGATGATTATAATGTTACAGAGGAAAACAGTATTGGATGGGGATTAAAGGATATTCCTTTCATGGAGCAGTCAGTCGATCATATGCTTGATATGCCTCAGCCTTTCTATACGAATTTGATTACATTAACAAACCACTTCCCTTTTGATTTAGGCGAAGAAGATATGTATATCGACAGGTATGATTCCAACAGTAATACGTTGAATAAATACTTTCCAACCGTTCGATATATGGATGAGTCGATTAAGGAGTTATTTAATGAGTTAAAAGAAAACGGACTCTATGAAGATTCTATGATCATCATCTACGGAGATCATAACGGTATCTCAACGAACCATAACAAGGCTATGGGTCAATATTTAGATAAAGAAGTTACACCATTCGTTGAAGTCGAACTTCAACAGGTCCCACTTATCATCCATATACCTGGTGCTGAAGGTGAGACAATTTCAACTGTCTCAGGACAAATAGATGTTCGTCCGACACTCTTTCATTTACTCGGTCTGGAGATAGAGAATCAAACGATTTTTGGTAACAATCTCTTTTCTGAAGACCGCGAAGAGTTAGTTATATTGAGAAATGGTGATTTTATTACAGATGAAGCGATGTTTATTGGCAATACGTGTTATGACAAAACAACAGGTGAACCTGCGGAAACCCCTTTATGTGAATCTTATAAAGAAAAGGTTCAAGAAGAATTGCAGCTCTCGGACAGTATTATTCAAGGAGATTTACTCCGTTTTAGTGAAAGTATTAAAGAGCAACAACCGATCCAATCAATCAATAAAAATACCTTTAATGAACAAGAGCACTAAAGCCGATTTCTTCTAAAGCATTTAGGTACGTAAAACATATAAAAAGCCGACTTCCAGTTTAATATCAAATCTGGAAGTCGGCTTTTTTCTTATTGATATAGTTATTAAGGCTGATAGATTATACCTATTAGGGTTCTGTACTCCTCCCCTCGGTCGTGTTGCAACTATTTCTCACAATGGTTTTCCAATAACTCCACGCTTTTAGATAGTCTTCTAAATCACTAGGATGATGTTTCATACACGTGGCTAACCTTAGGAACAAACCGATAAGAACTTCTTCATATAAATGTTGCTCTTTGCCGTCCCATTTTGTTACTAAGTGATTTGCGGCATATTCTATTGTTTGTTTAGATAAGTCATCGGGTGAAGAACAAAAGGCATAAATTAAATCGTAGAGTGGCAGTCCGAGAAGAGGAGTTGGATCGATTACCCCAGACAACTGAGCGTTATTAAAAATAAAATTATGTATACCACAATCGCCATGTAATAAAAAAGGTTCTTCGTTTAATGGAATTCTTTTCGGACTTTTTATAAGATGATCTATTAAGATATAATCTTCATTTTTAAGAAGAGTACCTAAAATTGTCTTTGCTTCATTTCCTTCATTCAAAAGAAAATCTGGCCATGTTTCAGCAGAATCATCTTCCCATCCCCAGCGATTCGAAGTAGGCACGGTCGTATAGTTATTAATAAGTTCAAGCACAAGTTTGTGAAGTATGTAACTTTTATCATTTCTAACTTGGTCTGTATCACCAGCAATGTAAGAATAAACGATGTACTTGTAAGATTGTTCAACGTATAAAAGGTTAGGTAATAGATTTATCTTTTTGTATGAGTCTAAATAGAGTACTTCTGATTTAAGAACTTGTGGGTCATTCATTTTAACGACACAATTCTCAGTCCCACTTCTCTCTAGTAAATACAATTTACTTGAAGTCCCTCCGTTTAATTCTTCAAATGTTATTGTATTTGAATGAATGATACCATTATAAAATAATTCGTTAATAATTTTTTGAATATCCATACTTATCTCCGTTTCGAAAGTAATTTGGTACTTAATTTGTTCTACAGCTTCCCTAAAGATAACAGAGTTTTATCATAATAAACAACCTTACTTCGATGGGATATCGAAGTGAGGTTGCATCTCTTTAGATGAAGTGACTTTTAATTAATATGTGCAATGGCTATACACGCTGCACGCCTGTTCTGAGAAAACCACTCAGACCATGCTTAAGACTATGCAGCGGATTCGCTCATTGCTTAGAGGATGTTCAAAAAAGGTAAATAACTCCCTTTTTGAACATCCTTTAAAATATTTTCTTTCTGTCTCTTTCCTCTATAAGCATATCTACTGCTTCTCGAAAACGTTGAGAATGAACAATCTCTCTTTCTCTCAGAAAACGGAGGCTGTCATTTAATTGAACATCATCGGACATGTCTATGATCCATTGATAAGTAGCTCTCGCTTTTTCTTCCGCAGCAATATCTTCATATAAATCTGCAATCGGATCACCTTTAGCTTGAATGTATGAAGCTGTAAAAGGGACTCCACTAGCATTTGTGTAGAATAAGGCATTATCATGATTAACATAATGATCCTCTATACCTGCAGCTTTGATTTGCTCTGGAGTGGCATCCTTCGTTAATTTATAGATCATCGTTGCAATCATCTCTAAATGAGCAAATTCTTCTGTTCCAATATCGGTTAATAATCCGATGACTTTATCGGGGATTGTGTACCTCTGATTTAAATACCTTAAAGCTGCGGCCAGTTCCCCATCTGCTCCCCCATACTGTTCGATTAAGTACTTAGCTAACCTAGGATTACATTCCGTCACTTTTACAGGATACTGCAGTTTTTTTTCATAAATCCACAAGTGAGTTCTCCCCCTTTTAACTAAGATATCTACCATTCTTATCTGCCTTAATAGCTTAAACCTTCAAGAACAGCCCTTCTAATGGCTGAAATGTGGTAGAAGGGAGCTGCTCTCTGTCTAGTAACCTACGTCCTCTAAATTTGCCATGGCCAAGGTGGATCATCCCAATTCCAAGGATAGCCACTGTAGCTATTCCCATATTGTTGTAAAGGACCAAATAGCTCTTCAAATTTAATTTTTAGTGTCTGTCTTGTGTGAGAATACTCATTGAATTGATTAATTGCATCGTAATCATTTGGATGAGTATCCAAATAAAGGGTCAACTCTACTAAAACAAAATCTACCGTTTGCAGTTCTTCCATCATGGTATAAAATTCATTAGGGAGCTGTTTCTTGCTCATTGATCTTCCCTCCCTTTTTCATACCATCCGTAATAAGGGTCATAAAACACTTTCCATAAAGTACCGGCATAAAGAGCTTCTTGTGGTGTGAACTGCTGTAAATTTTCTGGTTGAAATCCTAAATAAAGCTGAGCAGGTGTGGAATACACCTTTTCCGTAATTGGTGGGCAAGGATCAAAAGGACTCACATAGGGATAATATACTTTTCTCGTTGTAAAATCTTTCACGGATCACCCCTCCTTCAATTTATAGAACGCCATTATCTTAATATGCAGTTCACAGATGTCCTATGACGAAGTTCCGGTACAAGAAAACACAGAAGACTAATAATAAGTCTTCTGTGTTTTCTTGTACCGTTCGCTTTCGGTTAACGCTCGGTGAGGCTCCTCCTAGCATTTCACCTAAACCATTTAATATATTTCTTTATCACCTTTGGCAACGAACCTTCAAACAGTTTTTTTCGCCAATATAAATCGGCTGTACTTTGAACTGCCGCAGCATGATTGGGATATGGGTGTATGACTTGGGATAAATCCCCTATCTTTTTTTTATACTGTTTAGCAAATATAACCTCTTGCATAAAGTCCCCAGCTCCCTTACCAGTTGCATGAGCACCTAATATATAGCCCCGTTTATTCGTAAGTATTTTAACCAGTCCTTCCGTTTTATGGTCAGCGACAAAACGATCTACATTAGCTAGCGACACTTTGAAAACATCATACTTCAACTTTTTTTCTTGCAGTTCCTCTTCCGTGTTACCGAGGTGAAACACTTCCGGATTCGTATAGATGACCCAAGGAGCATTCGTGTAATCAACTTTTCTTCTGAGTCCTAAAACCGCATTTTGAACGATAAGTTTTCCTTCCATCCCGGCAATATGAGTAAAAGGTAATGTGCCATTAACGTCACCTATAGCATAAATCGATGGGATATTTGTCTGAAGCTTGTTGTTAACTGATATATGACCTGAATCTGTTTGCTTCACGCCTGCGTTATCTAAATCTAGTTTATCCGAGTTGGGAGTTCTGCCTGTAGCTAGGAATATCTCGTCTGTCGTTAGCTCCTCCGTCGATTTATCTTTCTTTTGAATCGTTACTATTTTTTCCCCATGACTAGAGTGTACATTGGTTACGGAAGCATTAAATACAAAAGAAACTTCTTTCTCTAATTCTATTTGGACGTTTTCTCTAATCTCCTTATCTTCTTGTTTAAATATGGAAGAAGACCGTTCAATAATTGTGACCTTGCTTCCTAGTCTTGAAAAAGCTTGAGCAAGCTCGACTCCGGTTGGTCCACCGCCTATAAATACAATACGATTAGGAAGTTCCTCCAGGTCAAAAACCATTTCATTCGTTAGAAATCCACTTTCTTTAAGACCTTCAATAGGAGGAATAAGGGGACGAGTTCCAGTAGCAATGACAATTCTCTTTCCAAATATACGTTCCTTACCATCAATAATGATCTCATTTTTGGATAAAAAAGCTCCTGATCCTATGTATACATCGATTCCTAAGTCGCGGAACCGATCGGCATCATCATGCTTTTGAATGTGGGCAATCGATTCATGTACCCGGGAATTGATTTGTTTCATGTTGACTTCCCCACTCGATGTCATGCCATATTGTTCCGTATTTTTACTCGAATAAATGGTATTAGCAATTTCAATCAATGCTTTTGAAGGAATACATCCAACATGAAGGCAATCTCCTCCAGGTTGTTCGTTTTTTTCGACTAGAGCTACTTTTGCACCAAGTGAACTCGCTCCAGAGGCAACGGTTAAACCAGCGGCGCCTCCACCTAAAACGATAAGATCATATTTTTCCACTATAATCATCCTTCATTTAATATTTTCTTAGCCTCTAGAAAGCGTTGTATCCCCGTAAATGTTTCAACGGCAAAGAAGATAAGCGTAAAGAGCAATCTGTAATCACCAGCGACCATCATCAAAGTTAAAAGGATAAAACCTTCTGTTCTTTCAGCAAGTCCTGCTTGATAATAAAACGACTTTATTCCTTGTTTGTCCGATACGGCACCTACTGTTAGAAATACCGTCATAGAAAAAATAATCGATACCGACAATATTAACAGGGCCCATTGTAATTCTGGGAAGCGAAATGCTATCCCTAATATCACACTAATTTCCACAAGACGATCAAATGTCACATCCATGACTGTTCCCCAGGACGACTGCGTTCTTGTTTGCCTCGCAATAGAGCCATCGACTGCGTCTAGAAATCCTGATAGCCAAAGCGAAAATACCGAAAAAAACAGATGGTCAAAATAAAAAAATACTCCGGAAGATGAACCAATCAGAAAGGAAATGACGGTCACTTGATTTGCTGAGAGACCTCCCTGCACACAAAGCGTAGCTGTTTTATCAATAATGGGTTGTACATATTTTCTTGCGTGTGTATCGAGCATCTTAACGCTCCTTTCTTTTGAAACCGAACTTATTTCTTTATTTTTGATTGAACAGCAGTGGGAAGGTAGAAATGACTAGAAACAAACCGACGGCCAGCAAAATAGTCTCAAGTCTAGGTTCCACGAGACTGGACCCTAAAAAGTTATAAGCGAATGTTCCAGGAATAATTCCTAGCGCTGTACCTAGTATAAATTGGATAAACTTCACTCTTGATATGCCTGACAGATAGCTGATCATATCAAAATTAAAAATCGGAATTAGTCTCACGATAATGACATAAATAAAACCATTTATCTCAAGTTGTTCTTGAACTTTTTCACCCTTCCCTTTCCACTCTTTCTTAGCTACATTTTTCCCGAGTTTTCTGGAAACCCAAAATGCGACTGCTGCAGAACCTGTTGCACCAATTACCGTTAAAATGGTACCCCATACAGCCCCGAAAGCTAATCCACCGGCTAAAGATAAAATGGATGCGGGAAACAAAATCAAAGGTCGTAACGTATAAACAATAATATAAAATAATGGAGCTAAGATACCAAAGCTCAATATCCATTCTCTTATTTCAATTGGTTTGATATTTAAGTAACGATAGTTGAAAAATAAAAGGAGTAATATAACAAATAGAACAAGGCTCCATTTTATAAATGATTTGATTTGCAAACCAATCATTCCTCTCCAAAGGTGACAATATGAGATAAATCTGTTACACCAATACTAATTTCTTCGAACAATTGTAAGTCATCATCAATCTGTAAAGAGATTTGCTGGTTCAGTTGCGGAATATCCAGGAAAAAAACTTTTTTACCAAATTTAAAAGAAACAGATTGTACGAAAGCTTTCCAATACTTAATTAAATTAGTGGGGTCTCCTTGAACAGCTAAATGATTAGCATGAATGAATTTAGTCCCTTCTATAATTAGTCCTTCAGAAAGAAATTTGGCAACTAAAAGATTTTTCGGGTATTCGTATAGGTCTTCAGGTTTTCCCATTTGCTGGATTTTCTTATTTTCGAATAGAGCAATTCGGTCCCCGATTTCCATTGCCTCATCAATGTCGTGAGTAATAAAAATGGCTGTGGTCCTATGTTCCCGAAGCATTTCCTTTACCCAGTACCGCATTTCTTTTCTCAACGTTTGATCCAGGTGACTGAATGGTTCATCAAGCAGCAGTAACTGAGGTTGCGTAATCAAAGCTCTTGCTAGAGAAACACGTTGCTGCTGTCCACCTGATAATTCATGAGGAAATGCTTGACGATAGGATAAAAGACCAATCCTTTCAAGGAATTCCTTTCCTTTTTGTGCGATTTCCTTTTTGCTTAAAGCAGTGAACTTTAAACCATAAATAGTATTTTCGAATACTGTCATATGTGGGAATAAAAGAGGTTGCTGGAACATTAAGACAAAAGGACGTTGTTTTGCCGAAAAGCGGGTAATGTCTTTATCCTCTAAAAATACGTTTCCTGATGAAAAATCCTCAAGTCCTGCGATCCCTCTTAATAATGTGGATTTCCCTGCCCCTGAAGGACCAACGATACATAGTGTTTCTCCTTTTTCAATGGAAAAGGAGAGATGATCGATAATAACATCCTCTGAATAAGATTTCGTCAAGTTTGTAAATGTAATATAAGACATGCTGCACCTCTTATTGTTGTGTGTTAGTTAAGCTCCGATATGGTATAAACATACGAATAACAATTTCAATAATTAAAATAAACAAGAGTGGTATACCAGCAAATAACAAAGAAAAGCTTGCAATAACAGCATTATTTACAGAAGATAAATAAGGAAAGTAAATCATCGCTAACGTCACCACGTTTCCTCCACCGATTATTGCCGTTAAAGCATATTGACTTAAAGAGATTACGAATATCAGGAAAGTAGCACTGCGAATGCTAGTAATAAGTTGTGGAAGATAAATACTAGTAAATACTTCTTTTTGCGATGCCCCTAAACTAAGAGCTTGTAATTCATAAAACGACCCAACACGTTCAAACCCCGATCTAAATATTTTTATCGTGTAAGGAATTGTTGGTACGAGATGAACAAGCGCTACCCCCGCCCAGTGATCTGCAACTCCTATACGTATCATTGTTAAATGCAGTCCCATGGCAACTGCCAAACCAGGGATAAGAATCGGCATTAGTAGAAAGGCTTCAATAAAGCTTTTCCCTTTAAATGACTGAAATGCTAAAACTTTCGCAGCGGGAAACCCGATTGCTAAATTTATAAAAACAACGATTGCACCAATGCCAATAGATGTTCTTAGCGCAAGAAATAATTTGGGTTCTTCTATTAATGCATTCCAACCTATTGTACTCCATTCAGTAGGAAGGATTTGTGGCCAAGTCCATTGTAAAGCAAAACTAGTAACGATAAGAAAGGCGACGGGGAAAAAAACTAGTAAGCCAATGATTGAGAAGAGAAAGGAATAATGTCTGTTTTTCATCCTACCTCTCACCTTTCGATACACGTATTCTTAAACGATTTGTCATGGAAAAAAGTACTATAGAACAAATTACTATGATACTAGTAACGATAATCATTGCAGCAAAAGCCATAGGACGTTGACTCCAATCCCCTTGAAAGAACCAATCATAAGATAGAATAGAAACCATTTTAGGATAAGTCGCTCCTAATAGAAAAGGAACTTCAAAGGCAGATAACACGAATGCAAAAATAATAATTCCTGCTTCGCTAAGTACCGGGAAAATAGTTGGCCATTCCACTGTTTTAAATATCTCCCATTTAGAACCGCCTAACGTTTGGACGACGTGCTTGTACTGGTGATTCATTTGAATATAGACAGGAAGAATGATTAGAATCACGAAAGGAACTTCCTTGAAAATATACGTAGATATAATGCCAATACCATGCTGATCCTGAGTTAGGACTGGAAAATGAGTAAAGTCTTCTAAGAGTCCCAATTCGTATAATAAGCCTGAAAACCAACCGGATTGTGAAAATAAAAGGATAACGATGTATCCCCAGACAAAGTGAGGAAAGAGCATAGGAATCCAGATAAGCACTTTCACCCAATAATTGCGTAAATAATAATACATCCAGCGTGTAATGACTACTCCTATAAACAGCGAGATAAAAGTTGATGTAAGTGTTACCTTCAAACTAAATAAAATAGAATCACGAAATGACTGGTTTTCAAGTAATTGCTTATAGGCATCTAGTGTCCATTGTCCATTAATAGTAATGCTTTCAAGCAATGCCATCATGATTGCGTATCCTACAAAGATAAAAACAAAAAGTACAGCTGGGACCAGTGGCCACACATATTTAGTCTGTTTGAACCACTTCATTCAACCACTTCTCTCTTATCCACCCTCCATATTGTGTATCCACTTCTGGAAGGAATGCTTCGTTTAATTCATTTGCCGGTAAAACAGAACCGCCACGTTCCATTGCAGCTAATTTTTCTTTGTTGTCATTAGAAAGCTTTTCTGGATCAATACCCATGCTTTCTCCCCAATATGTTGTGTCATATTTGGTCATTTGAGCCTCTGGGGAGAGTAATTCATTAATTGCTACGAGAGCTCCTTCTTTATTTGGCGAGTTATATGGAATCGCTAAAAAGTGTGTATTACCAATAGAACCTGAATCAAGTACAAATGATTTCGTACTTTCAGGGAAAGTTCCATCGTTTATGAAACTTTCCGCTCGAGCTTCGTTATAACCCATTGTCATCCATATTTCTCCCTGGCTGTACAAACGGTCAAGCTCTGTTAATGAGGCAGGATATGTCTCCCCATCTCGCCATAGAAAAGGTTCAATGTCTCTTAAATACTCCCACATTCCATCTGTATTGTTCGTAACAAATTCTTCATCGAATCCATTTTCTAAAAGCTTATCGGGACCGCCTATTTGGTCATATAGCAGATGTTGTAAAAAAGCATTTCCTGTAAAATCACTAGGCTCCGGATATACAAATTTTCCAGGGTTTTCTTTCACCCAAGTTGATAGTTCTTCAAAAGACTTAGGAGGATCTGAAACTTTTGCGGAGTCATATTGAAAGACAAATTGGACACTTCCCCATGGAGCTTCTAAACCTTCTACCTCCGTGCCGAAGTCATATAAAATGTCTAAACTCTCTGTATCAACATATTCCTGGTAATTTGGCAGAACTTCCGTAAAAGGTCCAAACAATAAATCATTTTCTTTTGCATTCAAAAAGTTCTCGCCGTTAATCCATATTATATCGATCGTCCCTTCTTCTTGATTTGCACGCTTTTCATTCATTAGTTTTTGTAATATTTCATTCGTATCCATCGCTACTCTATTAAGCGTAATGTTATGTTTTTCTTTTAATTCAGGGGAAACAAATTCATCCATATAAGCATTAATTCCTTCATCTCCACCCCACATAAAAATGCTAACTTCACTCTCAGAAGCATTTTCCTTATAGGAATCCCACTCTTTTAGAAGTATTTCTTCGTCAACTGCGGTGTTATCGGTGCTGTTGCTGCAAGCAGATAGTAAAATGACAATAAACGGAAACAAGTATGCAATATTCTTCGTTTCCAATCTTATGTATTTAAACAAAAAATTTACCCCTTTCTTATACCTTAAATAGTAACTTTTTAGATTGTCTTTGTCACAAGATAAGAATTTTTAAAAAACATGATTTTTAGAGATAATTTTATGCTTTCGAACAGAGGTGCTCGAATTCGCTCCAGGCGAACGCTTTCCGCGGGCAATGCTTCAGATATAATGTACTTCTCTGTCTATTTGAAACTGGCCATGTATTTCTTATCGATATAGTTTTTTAATCGCCAGGGGAATCTTCCTGCAATCACTTTTTTACCGTACAAAAGGAGACCGCGTTTATTCCCTAATGATAAAATCGACAGAAATTTATCATTAGGGATGAAATCATCTAGTTTTTGCCCTTTTATAAAACGAAGTACATTTTTATACAGAACGGGAGCTTGCCTAACCGCATAAACGCCATTTTTAGGTAAAAAGGGATGGTCTAATAAAGTTACACAGTCACCTGCTCCAAAAATGTTTGCGTATTCTCGAGACTGTAATGAATTTTGGACTGCTAAAAAACCTCTTTCGTCGGTTCGAAGATCACTTTCTTTAAAAATGTTTGATGCTTTAGCACCTGTCAGTAAGATTATTTTGTCATATTCAACTTTGTCGTTGTTGTTCAGATAAATAAAACGTGTATCCATACTGTTAATTTTTACATGTGTGTATCGTTTAACTGGAGTAGCCTTCATGTATGTATGAAGTTTATTTGAAGCATTTTTGCCTTCACTCTCTAATAGATTTGAAGTGGTTATAATAGAAACAGGTGTTTCCAGTCCTTGTTTGTTCCTCCACGCTTGAATAGCCAGACTTATTTCACTGCCAGCAGCGCCGCCACCTACAATTACTGGTTTAGAAGCTGATCTTACTGCTTCAATCGTTCGCGTAAATCGATGATTCGGTTTAATGAACCTTGCATGAGTTTGAAAGTCAGGGTGATCATTCCCTAATGTTTCTGATCCTATATCAAAAGATACGACATCATACTTTATCAATTCACCATTTTTAGTGGTTACAGAGTTCTCGTTTGGAGCGAGTTTAATAATGGAATCTCTGATAAATCGTACGTTGGCTCTTTCGGAGATTTTCTCTAAGTTAATTCGAATCTCTTCAGCATAATATAATCCCTCAGCGAATCCTGAGAACATTCCAGAGTAATAGTGATATGTACTAGGCGAAACTAAAAAGATTTCTATGGACTTGATAGGATTATTAATAAGTTGTTTCATAAAATAAAGGTGAACATGGCCGCCACCTACTAATAGGATTCTTTTCATACACTCATCCTTTCAATAAGAGTGCCCATTTTCAAGTTTACCCGTGCACTGTCTCATTAGCTTGCTATTACCTAAAGTACAGGATAATAAACAATTATGAATGTAAGCTATCATACACCGGAAAAAAAGTTAGACAAGTTTTCTTCACTTTTTCATCCATTTGCACTATGATTGGGTCAAAGATCGAACGATTTCGTAAATCGAGAGCAATTTGAAGAAGCTAAAGGCAATGGCTCTGTAGAGACTAGCAGTTGTAGAAGAGGTAAAGTATTGTTAGTGGGAAGACTCTGCTTGCCGCGAATGCAAGTGTGTCCCTATTCTTATTAAAACAATAGTATATAGGATTTCAGCCATAATTAATTATCGGAGGTTATTTACCTATGATAAAAACAATTGTATTTGATGCATACGGAACACTGTATAATGTCTATTCCATTGAGAAAAAATGTGAAATAGTTTTTCCAAACCTGGGTAAAAGGATAAGTGTTCTTTGGAGAGAAAAGCAAATTGAGTATTCATTTTTAAGGCAGCTAACAGGAAATTATGTTCCTTTTTATACTGTAACTAAAGAAGCATTAAGATACGCTTGTAAAGCATGTGATGTGAGTCTTGATGAAGAGAAAGAAAGCATTCTTCTTAAAGAATACTTATCTTTGGATGTCTATCCAGAGGTAGAAAAAGTTCTTGAGCAAGTAAATAACAAACAGTTGGTAATTTTCTCGAATGGTTCACGAGATATGTTAGAACCGTTAGTCAAAAATTCGGTCCTAGCAGAACATATTCATCAAGTAATAAGTGTAGATGATCATAAACAATATAAGCCAAGTGCAGCATCTTATTACCAAGTTTTGAAGAAACTCAATCTTACCCGGGAAGAAGTACTGTTTGTGTCATCAAATAGTTGGGATATTATTGGCGCAAAAACCTTTGGATTTAAAACATTATGGGTAAACCGAAAAGATGCCCCAACTGAGGAAATGGAAGTCAGACCGGATTATATAGCCAATGATATTAAGAAAATTAGTGAGATAGTGAATTAGTAATAATTGATCTCATGGAATATAAGATACAATATTAAAACTGCCTTGATAGTTAAAAACTCAAGGCAGTTTTTTGGTTAAGTGAATCTATTATTCTGGAAAAATACATTGTTATTAATAAACTAAGTTCAATATGCCGATGCGTTTTGTACGATTTCAATGTCTAGTTTTCCGTTTTCATCCACTGATTTTATTGTAATTTCAGCTTTACCAGAATACCCTTTTTCAAAATAGCCAATAACATATTCTGTGTGTAATTTTTCTTCCTTATCTTTATATTGTAGTTTCATCGCATTTTCCACAAAGGTCTCGGTCGGATTTACGTTAAGTTTATATACTTCCCCTTGTTCAATTGAAGGTACGATTATATCTGACTTTATATGATCATAAGTTAAGTATATACCTGATATCTCTTTATTTGTTTCATTTATGACTTTAATATCAAACCCATCTTGGGCAAATATATATTTAGAAAGTCCTATAAAGCCTAGTAGCAGAATAGTTATTATTACTAAAAACTTTTTCATTGTGTTTCTCCTTAATTTACGGCTTTGTTATCATAAAATATTACTTTTTTAGAAAGTGACCCCCAAAAATATTTCCGGTATTTGGAAAATGTTTTAAAGAAGCTAAAGGCGAGGACTCTAGCGGGATAAGTAATAGTCTAATACCCTACTGCGATAGGTTTTATCCAATACATGCCACCATGAAGAATAATACCATATTTATCATAGTAAAAACACCCTTTTAAAAAAAAGGTATCCCTCTAAACAATATTTAAGGCACTCTCCCTTTCATAGATCAAGCAGAATTTATTTTGTATATCTATTTGCATAACCACTTGCTACGAAGGAATCTGGTTTTATTTTCGGGTCCATACCAATCGATTCAATTCTTGATACCATTTCCCGAACATAAATTCTTGTTTTGTTTCTTTCTCCAGATCCAATGTCAATGTGCCCTTCAATGGTAAAGGACGATCCTTTGTAAATGTATGGTAAAACAATATTTATTAGTTCGTCTTTTCTTTCGGGTGTGAAAAGAGAAGCTACTTCCTCAGTTAAAGATGTCTCATATGATATTCTTTCATGTAAATTTGTCATTTTTCTAGAGACTACGTTTCTCCGTAGGCAGGCCCATGCGCCTTTTCCTTCTTGTTTAATAACAATCCCTGTAATATATCTTGTGCACCTAGGGTGAATTTGCGAATCCGTTCCTACCATCAAACGATAATTTCCATTTGGGTTTCGTTTCATAAAACGAACGATTCTGTTGAATACATGGTCGAAAGTCATATTTTTTTCTTGAGAATTTTCAAATGAGTAGTTCAATACGGTTAAATTTTTCATCATAACTACACCTGCATCTTTCTTTTCAATAGGCTTTGTTACATGGAAGGCTGTTTTCGGCAATTTTGGCGTTGCAAACAAAAATCATTTGTTGTGGGGACAAGTTTCCCTCTTAATCAATTGTTGACAGCATTCGGATTTAACAGAGCCTTTATATTATTAAAAGATTAGTTTCAAGAGGTGAATGAGCTCGTTTGAATTAGCAATACTTTATTTATATGCTTCTTCTACTGGAATTGATTTAAGAGAAAAAGACTACAAGGGTTACCTTGTAGTCTTCTTAGGATATGTTAAAAATAAAAAAACATCCCTTTAACTATATCTTTCACAAACTTTAATCTAAACAAAATTATCTCATTACGGATAATTTTGTTACAATGATTTCCGGTCTGTTGAAAATTCTTTGCGGAAAAAGACTGTTACCAAGTCCCCTGTTGACAATCAATGTGGAATTCTTTTCTATATTTATACCTGAAGTATAACGAGGTAAAAATCCTTGATGAGGAGCAAATAAGCCCCCTAAAACGGGAAATCTAAACTGGCCCCCGTGAGCATGTCCTGAAAATATCAGATCAATGTCAAATTGTGCATACAGTGACAAAAATTCTGGACGATGTGATAATAATATTTTATAGCTACTCTTATTATCTATTTCTTTAAAAAGGGTTCTTAATGTCTCACCAGTTGATTGTCTTTCTCTGATAGGTTCGGCCAAGCTTGACGGATCATCGATTCCAAGTAAATGAATGATCTCATCCCCAACGACAAGCTCTTTATAGGTGTTTCTCAGTACGTGAACACCAAGATTGATTAAACTATTCTCGAATTCATGAAAGTGTCCTGTTGCCCATTCATGATTACCGGTCACATAATAGACTGGAGCAATTTTAACTAATTTCTTCATAAGAATTAAACTTATCTCTGGACGGTAACTTCTTTTATCAACTAAATCGCCTGTAAAAAGAATGATATTAGGGTTTGCATGAATCACCTTCTTCACTAACTTACTATGATTTTTTCTGAAAGATTTATTATGTAAATCTGACAGCTGAACAATGTTGAAATTATCAAAGCTTTGTGGAAGCTTCTCTGACTTAATAGTAATTTCACTGCTTGAAATGCGATTGTTTTGCTCATAAGAAAAACAAACAATAGAAGTTAACGCTGCACCTATAGTGACAAGCTTTTTTCTAGATGTTTTCAATCTCGGACCGCCTTTCATAGTCATTACTTATTATTGAAGCTTCAATAACAAGAAAGATTTTCTTATAATGTTTTTCTATCATATCGACTTGAAGCCCTGTTTGTTCGATTAATTGAAGAGTATTTCGATTTAGATGACACCCGTCACATATATGTTTCCAAAAAGGAGTCAACCAATCTTGAAGCGAACCGAAAAACTTATTTTCTAAGCGGACATGTTCAAAAAGCAGGATTTTTCCATTTGGTTTACAAACTCTTCGCATTTCTTTTAAAGCTTGCTCAGGATTAGGAATAGTACACAGGACCAAAGTTCCTACGACCGTATCAAAAGAATTATCAGCAAATGGTAGTTTTTCACCACTTGCTGATATTACTTCTATTGGAACAGAGGCTTTTTTTATCTGGATAAAGGACTGTTCCTTCATTTGCGTTGCCGGTTCAACTGCTACGACCTTATCGGCATGTTTATAATAAGAGAAATTAAATCCTGTTCCAGAACCTATTTCCAGAACCTGCCCCTTTGCATTTAAAAGCAGTTCTTTTCGGATATTTCCGAAGCCTATTTTTTCCAATGGCTTCATAAGCGGGTTATAAAGTTTCGGGAACCAATTGCTCATGCCTTACCTCCAAAATCAGTGATTGTATAGTAATACTAACATGTTCAAGGCGCAAAATATTAAAAGAAGTTCTCATAATTCAAATTTATATTGTAGGTGTGAGCGAAAGATAATACAACTATTAGCTGAGATGTAACCATTTTTCTGTGGCAGAATAAAAATATAGAAATACAGAAATTGAAAAGGGTGTTTCTATGCCTTCAATTGTCGGTTCCTTTAAAATTAACTCAAATGGAGGAGTCATTAACTTCGGCGATACTCAAAATATTTCTCCAAAAAGCACTACAAAATCAGTTTCTGGTTCTGGAGCAGGTAATACGGGGGATTTTATCGTGACCAATAACGGAATTAACATAAACAATACAGCAGATCCAGATGTTGTAGATCAAAATCAAACTGGTAATGCTTAAGGGGAATGAGACTTAAACAAAATTCTCCTTTGAAGACTGGAGGATAAGCAATGAGTATTAGCTGTAATAAAGGAGGTAGTAGGAATAAACGCATCGATTAAATTCAGTACTAAGTACTATTACTACTCTCCCCTCCATCTCCTTCTGGTTTTATCTCTTCGTTGATAAATTCTTAAAATGATTCCATTATTCCTATATCCCCTCTCAACTATTCCTTTTTACTTAATAATATGAACAATTTTCACGGATTTACATAGGCTACTATAAGTTAAACAGTTTATTAAAGGATGATTATTTATGCCAGCTTTGGTAGGTGCCGTGAAAGTAATAGCTGTCTCGAGCAGTGGCGTGTTTAATATAGGTGATGTATTTACGATTGCCCCCGTTAGCACCGCTAAAACATTTGCAGGATCCGGATCATTTAACACAGGTGATGGTTTAAGGGTTAGAAACAATCAAAGTTCCACCAATACGTATGACAGAGATGTAGCGGATTCAAATGTCAGTTCAGTTATTTAAAAGGAGGAAAGTATGAACTTCCACATAAATCAAAATATAACGATCCACAATTTGAAAATTGACGGGATAACGAACTCTTCTGTATTTCAAATTGGGAGTGCTGGAATTATTAAATCATTATCTAACCTTTATAATACAGGAGGATTTACTGAACCGGCACCGGGAGCTGAAACCTCTCAGGAAGCACCTGAGGTAACTCCGCTCGTGCCTCTTGCTCCTCCTACTGGTTAGATTTTTAAAGATGATAATTTAAGGAGGAGGTTGTATGTATAATAATAACCCAGATGTAATACAGCAAATCCAACAATTGTATTGGCATTTAAACTCCCAATATGAAAGGATTTCTAAGCTTGAGACAGACAATGAGCAACTCAAAAATGAGATGGCGACTTTAAAAGAAAATCATGTTTCACGAGTTGACAGGATTGATTATAAATTTGATCAATTAAAAATTGAGCGACTGGAAGGTACTTTGAATATCGGTCTCAGTCCAAATCACGGTCAAGGGACTATTGACGATTTTTCAGTTAACCAACAAGATTTAAATGTACCTCCTGTTAAGCAACAGAATTCAGAGTTTTTCAGAACTATTCAAGAACAAGTGCATGAGTACCTTAACGAGGAATCATTTCGGGATATTGAATCAATTGAAAATCAATATAACAAGCCATTAAATAATGATTATCGCGAATACATTGTTGAAGACATCAGAAAACAAATAGATAGTCGAATAGAGCATTACTTAAGCAAAACCGACCTGAATAATTTAACTCAAGAAGAAAGTGAAAGACTCAAAAACATGACAATAAGTAAAGTAAAAGAAGACATTCATAATACATGTGTAGAATTTGTCAGGCATTTACCAAGAAAGGAGAATGAATAGGCATGAATTTTACCGTCGTAAACAAACAAGTATGTGTAGACAATGTTCGAATTATTGGTGTAACTAGTTCATCGGTTTTTCTTGTTGGAGATACTGATTCTATATCATTATCTTCTGTTTTTGATACACCACCAGAATCGTTAATTATTGGACCGTTTGTTCCACTTTCCCGGTCGTAAGGAGTTATATAAATTGTTTAAAAGAACATCGATTGTTAATAAGATACATGTTACAGATGTTTCCTTGAACTCTGTTTTTGAAATTGGTGACTCATGGAGTATCAAACCTCGTGCAAATGCCTTGGCTGTACAACGAGAATTTGAACGGTTTTACGGGGACGAAGGTGACTTTGATGCTTATCCTATTTTTACAATGCCTTTACCGAAAGCGCTTATTAACGAGCATATTAATTTTACTAGAGTTAATGATTCCTCTTCGATTTATGTGAACAAAATTGATATTACGAGTGTTTCAGCCTCTGGAGTTTTACTCATCGGGTCCACTAAAGTAATTGACGCAGAATCAAGAGTGAAACATATTAGACAGTTACAAGGAGATCCAAATTCGGATATAGGGCCGAGCAATAATGTGAATGCGAAAGCCTGAAATAAATTAACCTGTAAAGAGGTGAGATTTTTGGAAGATTATTCGCAAAATTGGAATAAACCTTTTAAGAAATTTTTCGAAGATGATTTTTGGAGTAGTTTTAATGGCATTTTTGATGGTAATGATCATCATCAACCAAAAGCAAACGTATATGAATCTGGAAATGAATTAATTTGTCTCATTTTCTTGCCAGGAATAAAAAAACTAGATGATATTCGGTTGAATATCAATGAAAAAACACTGGAAGTCAGTGGTACTTCTAGTCTCGAAAATAACGGTTTTCACTTAATTCAAAAAGAACTTTATGAAGGTCCTTTTAAACGAATTGTAGAGCTTCCTTTTTCTGTTAGACGAGATAAAATGGATGCTTTTTACCAGCGTGGGCTTTTAACGGTTCATTTGTATCGCTTAATCGAAAACAATAAGTCTAATCACGGGGTTTCCATTCGAGATGAAGACTAAACATTTGGCTCATTTTATAGAAATGAGCTTTTATTTATGGATAATTTATGGTGGAGAGCTATCTTTACGCCAAGCGTGTCTAAGAAAACCCATCCTTCTATTTTCTTGAGAACTCATAACGCATAGACATTTTTTTCTGTCGTTTATACAATCTTTGTAAAACCTTCATATGAAAATTATATTATCTTAAACTAATTTCTATATGCTTAAGATGAACATAATGCTGGTTAAATTAAAAGGAGGTTTGACACGTGATAAGATCAAGGGAGTGGATTATTCACACAGATCTTGCTCTGTTTCGGATGATGAATCAATCTCATTCAATGTACCATAAAGGAATGACATTGGTTACCCATTTAGGAGGGGGCATTTGCACAGTATCATTAGCATGCCTGTTTCTACTATTTGCACAAGAAGCATGGCAAATTATTGCTTTTCAGTCTGCTGTGGCGTTACTCGTTAGTCACACAACGGTGTATCTGATAAAAAAACAATTCTCACGACAAAGACCTTACCTTACTAACAAGTGTTCTATTGTTGCTGCAAATCCTCTAAAAGACTCGTCTTTTCCGTCCGGTCACACGACTGCGATTTTTTCTTTTACTACCCCTATCATGATTTATGCTCCCGTTTTTATACCATTTCTTCTTATAATTGGTTTACTTGTAGGTGTTTCTAGAGTAGCCTTAGGACTTCATTACCCTTCTGATATTATAGTTGGGGCAGCCTTAGGGTTTCTTACTGCCCTATTAGTTCAAATCATTATGTAATTCATTGAATCGTTCATTTTCCAGAAATGATTATTTCTTTTATTTAATTTTTTGTATTAAAAACTATTTGGGGGAGAAAATAATTCTCGGGAGGTGATATAAGATGTCAAACAACAATGCAAACAACAACAATGCTAATAACGCCAACAATAATGCTAAAAACGCAGCAAATGCTAAAAACAATCGCAACAACGAATTAAACGTAGACAATGCAAACGTAGAATTTAGTGAGGAACTCTTAAATCAAAACAACAAGAGCAACCAAGCAGCTAATAACAACCAAGATAACTGCTAGGCTATTTGGAGCCGAAATGAAGTCTAACTTCTTTCGGCTCCTATTTCTTATTTAATCTTCCACATCCTTTTCACTTAGCCATTTTGATTTTTCAAGCCAATTTCCGAATCGGGCTAGAATAAAACTTACGAATACAGCAAAAAACACGATTTCATAAAATCCAGCACCAATCCCTATCCCTACACCTCCGGCAAAGAGAATCATAGCTGCCGAAGTTAAACCTTTGACATGTAAACCTGTCTTGAGAATAACACCGGCACCAAGGAAGCCTAAACCAGTAACAATTTGAGCCGCTAGACGCATTGGGTCCATCATTGTTCCCATGTCAGGCTGACTGAACTTATCTACACTATATATTGAAACTAGAGTAATGAGAGTGCAAGCTATGCTTACATACATATATGTTTTTACCCCGGCAGGTTTTTGTTTGGAAGATCTGTCCAATCCAATTAAAAAACCAATAATTCCACTGATTAATATTCTTAAATACATAGAACTATAATTGGAAAAACTCTCAATAATATTGCTAAAGATTTCATTGAACATATATTACGAACTCTCCTTCCCTTTTATTAAACACATTGTTTATTTAAAAAATATGATGAAGAGAATTTACGTATAAATTAGAACGGAGAGATTACTTTATGTAAAGAGCAAGTTCTTCTGCTATAAGTTCATAGGATTTAAGTCTATCCTTATAACTATGTGTAATCGTTACAATCATGATTTCATCAGCCTTGTAAGTTGATTGTAAATTCCGCAGTTGCTCTATAACATTCCTCACATTTCCGATAACCATTCTTGAACGAAGGTTTTCGAGTATCTTTTTCTCGTCCTTATTAAACGAATAAGCTCTTGCCTCTTCTACTGATGGGATACCACTGGTAACCCCTCTACTTGCTTGAATACTCCAAAGTAAGCAACTCAATGCTATACGATAAGCTTCTTCTTCCGTTTCTGCACATATAACCGAAACAGCAACAATTACTTGTGATGGTTGCCCGGAACTATTTACTCTAAAATGCTGTCGATACTGTTGGACAATACTTGGGCCATCTTTTTCGGTCATAAAATGCCCAAATGCATAGGAAAGACCTTTCTCAGCAGCTAGATTAGCACTCTTTCCACTTGTACCAAGAAGCCAAGTTTCCGGATTGACATCAGGTATTGGTAGAGCATTTAATTGGGCAAACTGATGATCATTAGGAAAACTCCGATTTATGAAGTATAGAAGCTCTTCCACTAGTTGGGGGGTTTTTCGGACATTTTCTAGAAAGTTGCCTGATAGTGCGATCATTGCTTCTGCTGATCCACCAGGTGACCTACCAATTCCTAAATCCACTCTTCCCGGAAATAGTGTAGCTAGTAAATGGAAAGTTTCAGCAACTTTATAGGGCTTGTAATGTGGAAGTAAAATCGCTCCTGCTCCAATTCTAATGGATGACGTATTAGCACCAATGTAACCTAACATCACCTCAGGAGAAGAGGTTGCAAGGGCAGGATAATTGTGATGCTCGGCGATCCAGTACCGTTTATAACCAAGCTTTTCTCCTTCCTGAGCAAGTAGCATCGATGCTTGGAGAGCATCTGAAGCGGTAGCACCTGATGAAACTGGCGATTGATCTAATATACTTAAATTCATAATTTTCTCCCTTTTACATATACGTTTAGATAATCGAAATTATTTTTGTTATTCTAATGGTTTTCTACCCGAGTATCCATCCTGTAAACTGTGATAATACGCAATATGCGACTCACCTTCCTTCCAACATAGGAGAATCTCTTCATCGTTATGAATTGCCGGGAAATCCACTAGGGCAGTTTCTATTCCTTTTAGTTGTGCTCCGGTTAACTGGACATTATTGACATGTAATTGTACTTGCATCTCAATAAATTCTATTTCACTTTCCATTTTAAAAAGACTGTCAGTATCATTTCGTACCTCAAGCTGCATAGAATGTTTGACTCTTTCCAGTTTTTTTAATTTTGATTCAAAATCTTGTTGCAGCATTTTAAGTTCGTTAATTTCTTTTATGATAGTAGGTAAAAGTTCATTCGCTTCTTTTATTGTAAAATATCGTGTAATCATGGTTTCTCCTTTCTTCTCCATAGTATTATTTTACTCTTAATTTGAGTGGTACGGTTTGGTTCTTTGAACTTACACAAAGATTGTTAAGATCATGAATCTGTCTAAGTAAATCTTTCTCATCGAAGGGATGCTCGGGCATTTCCTCTAACTGTTTTAAGGCCATTTTTTTAAATTTTAGGAAGCCTTGCTTTTTACCTTTTGAGAATTGTTCGGCTAATCCTGATAAGCTAGCAAATAACTTTGCTAGTTTTCTGTTCTCACCATTTAACAACATATCACGTCCGATATTGTGTCCTTGGACATAATCCTCTTTATCATTAAAAGCAACTAGAAAAGCATCTAATCTAGCTTGACTATTCACTATTACAACACCCCCCTTGATTTTAAGGAAAATAAAATTAAAAAGATCTTTCTATTACTATACCCGAAACTCTTCCTTTTTCAACATCTTTCCTCCATACTATTCATAATAACTAAATCGGAGGTGATGATGAATGGGTGAATGTAAATTAGACCATTCTTTGGAAGATGTCACGCAGAAACTAAAAGATCAGAGTAGTTTTTTACCAAATGAAGTGGTTCAAGAATGGCATACATTTCTTGAGAAAAATTTGACGCAAGAAACATTAAATGTTTCATTCCACCTATTAAAAAAATATGACTTGGCGACAGATCTGGAAAAAAAAGAGCGTGAACAACAAATGGAACACTTGTTTGGCGCTGACTAAGTTTAAAGAAGGTGTCTGGAAAGGTAAAAATACCTTACCAGACACCTTCAATGCTCTTATTTCACTTCAAGGTAAGCAACCATAGGTCCATTATTTTCAATCGAAGAATGAGAGGTGCAAACTAACCGGTAAGTTCCCTCCTCGTTAAATTGAAGATTCAATAAAGTTTCTTCGCCCTTTTTGACTGTGCCCTTGATATCTGTACCTTCAATGATAAAAGGGTGTTCCATTCCATTGACTCCATAAATGCTTAACGTTATGGGCTCCCCCTTCGGCAAATGAATGTGTCCAGGATCCCATCGATACGTTTCAATTTCTTCGCCATCTTCTGTCTCAGATTTGAATTCACCAGTAACAAGATTTATCTGCATTTTTTCATTTGTGTGAGGTACACCCTCGTTGTCTGCTCTTCCCTGGGCGTTCATGAAAGTTAAATAACCTCCTAACAAAATGGCCAAACAGATTAGTCCAGAAATAACATAGATTTTTTTAGTGACAAATATTTTCATTTCATAGCCTCCCTTTATAAGAGCCTATTCATAGGAGAAGAAAACTTGTCTACATTATTGTGACAAGCCTGAATCTTATCTAAAGAAATATGCTATAGGAAACTATGACGATTATTTTTAAGGGTATAGATTGTTTTCTCTGTTATAATAACAAGGAAATGCTTACAAGAGTGGAGTTATGTTTAATGTTGGAGTATATTTTATTTTTTTCTGTTATAGCAACGATTTCATTTGTGCCGATTATTGGTCCTTATATTTCGATGTTCAATACGATGGTTCATGAGAGTGCACACGCACTTGTAGCTACGTTAACTGGTGGACAAGTTGTCGCAATATCTATTTTCAGGAATACTTCTGGTCTTGCTGAATTCCGTCATAGAAGTTGGTTTGGCCGTGTTCTTACTTATGCAGCTGGATACCCGTTAGCCTCTGTATTTAGTGTGGCCTATTTATATGCCTTATCGATGGATCTCTTCCTCTATGTGGGGATGGCTATTTTTTTATTGCTAGCATACAATTTGTTATTTTGGGTCAGAAACCTAGTTGGCTGGATATGGGTATTAACTGTGATACTTGGATTATCTTTTCTTTATTATAATGAATATATGTATTGGTATGAGATCGTGCTAAATATTATTGGTTTATCTCTTTTAGTCCAAGCTTTTATTACATGCTGGATCATTTTCGTCTTAAGTGTGAAACAACGCGATCAAGCAGGAGATACGACAATGTTAGCAAAATCAACGTTTTTACCAGCCAGCTTTTGGGGGTTTACTTTTCTAGCTCAAGGCACAGTCTTTTTTATCATGGGCAGTTTAATTTGGTTTGGCTTCGATCCAGTCAAACGAATAATAGAAATTGTCTTTTGAACAGCAAATATATTTTAAGTTATCCGTGACTACTCGCTTTCCGTGAACGATCCACGGTCTCCTGGAGCGGAACTAAAGCTCTGGCGGCTTGCCTGGATCGAAAGCCTGCAAAGAATTTGAATTACCTTGTTCTTTCAGAGCAAAAACCAAACTTATTGAAGGACGAATTTAGTGATAGCAACTGCAACGCCATCATCTGTATTATTAACCGTTGTCCAGTCAGCTACATTCTTTACAGCCTCTTGAGCGTTCCCCATCGCAATTCCAATTCCAGCCTCTTTTATCATGGCTAAGTCATTAAGACTATCTCCCATAGCCATAACATTATCCATTTGAATACCTAACTCTTTACATATTTTCTTCAAAGCATTTGCTTTGTTTACTCCAGCTGGATTCACTTCGATATTCGTTAAACTTGAATTTGTTATTTCAAAAGTTTGGTTTTGTGTTAAAATCGTCATTATTTTTTCTCTTATTTGATCGTCGTCCACATCAAACCCAAATTTCAACCAATCATGTAAAGCAAGCTCCTCGGGTATTTCATTCCGATATATATGATTAATACTTGTTGACCAATATTTTGTTCTATATTTATTTCTAAGAGATGTTAACATCTCTATTTGCTCTAACGTAAAAGTCGTACGTTCTATCAGATCTCCTGATGTATGCCAGATTTCACTGCCATTCACGGTAATTAAATAAGAGGTCAGGTTTAATAAATCTGAAAACGGACGGCAAGTCATGATTGTTCGGCCAGTACTTAAAACAACTGGAATTCCTCTATTTAATACTTCGGCGATAACTTGTTGATTCTTTATTGAGATTTCAAGGTCATTATTTAACACTGTTCCGTCCATATCTAAAGCAATAAGTTTCACATTCTTATTTAATACACTCAAATTTAACACTACTTTCTTTTTTACTAGTTTTATAGCCTATATAACAAGAAGACCACTGTTAAACATAGACAGTGGTCTTCTTACATTACTATTTTTTAAGGTTAAGGCAAAGTCGTTGTTCCCATCAAGAATCGATCACATTCCCTGGCAACTTCTCTTCCTTCATTAATTGCCCATACAATTAAACTCTGACCGCGACGCATGTCTCCGGCTGCGAAAATACCTTCTTTATTAGTCGTATATTTTCCATACTCAGCATCTACAGTAGAATTTGCTTTTGTTTTAATACCTAATTTAGATAGAAGGCCTTGTTCAGGACCCTTAAAACCAATTGCAAGCAATACTAAATCTGCTGGCCAAACTTTTTCCGTTCCTGGAATCGGTTTACGCAAGCGGGCACCTTTTTCATCAAAAGTTAGCTCTACGTTAATGGTGTGGACTTCTTTAACATGTCCATTCTCATCACCAACGAATTTAGTAGTCTGAACTGCATAAGCTCTTGGATCATCACCAAACACAGCTGCAGCTTCTTTTTGACCATATTCAATTCGGTGAATGACTGGCCACTGTGGCCATGGATTAACATCCATATTACGTTCAGATACTTTTTTATCATAAATATCAAATTGAGTTAAGCTTTTGCAATCGTGTCTTACAGAAGTGGAAATACAGTCAGTTCCTGTGTCCCCTCCTCCAATCACAATAACATTTTTATCTTTAGCAGTAATAAAGTTTCCGTCTTCCAATTCTGAATCTAAAAGACTTTTAGTATTGGCATGAAGGAAATCCATTGCATAATGAACACCTTTCAATTCTCTGCCTTCTACTTCTACATCGCGGTGAATTGTTGCTCCACCACAAAGAATACTGCTATCGAAATTAGTTTCAAGCTCTTCAACGGTATAATCTTTCCCTACTTCTGTATTTGTAACAAACGTGATTCCTTCTTGTTCAAGGATATTCACTCGTCGTTGAACGACATCATACGGCAGTTTCATTTCAGGAATACCATAAGTTAGTAAACCACCGATTCGGTCGCTACGCTCAAAAACAGTTACAGTATGTCCTGCTTTATTTAGCTGCGCTGCAGCAGCTAAACCGGCAGGACCTGATCCTATAACAGCAACCTTTTTACCGGTTCTTGACTCAGGAGGTTCGGGTACTACCCAACCTTCATCAAATCCCTTTTCAATGATGGATCTTTCCACTGTTCGGATCGCCACTGGTGGCTCATTAATTCCTAGAACACATGCTCCCTCACAAGGTGCAGGACATGCAAAACCAGTAAATTCAGGGAAGTTATTCATTTCATGCTCTTTATTTAATGCTTCTTTCCACTGCCCTTTGTATACAAGATCATTCCACTCAGGAATAAGGTGATACACAGGACAACCCGTAGTTACTCCGTCAATTTCCATGCCAGTGTGACAGGTTGGCACGCCGCAATCCATGCAGCGAGCTCCCTGTTGTTGTACTTCTTCTACAGTCAGTGGAATTGTATAGTCAAACCAATCCTTCGTTCTTTTGGAAGGGTCACGCTCTCGTTGTGCTTGACGGTCATATTCCATAAACCCGGTTATCTTTCCCATCGTATCCCCTCCATTCTTTTTTATTTTAGTGCTTCAACTTTTATCTTACTATCTTCAAATGCTTTCATTTCTGCATCGAATTGACTCAATCCATCTTTTTTATACTGTGCAATTTTCGTTTGGATTTCTAAATATTGTTTAGGTACCACTCGAACGAACTTTTTCACAGTATTGTCCCAGTCTTCCAGTAATTTTGTTCCTTTTAAACTTAACGTGTGTTCAACATGTTTTTCCATCATCACACGTAATTCAACAATTTCATCAGGATCTGTTAAGGATTGTAAATGAACGAGTTCTGCATTACATTTTGTTTCAAATGGTTCAGGACTATCATTCAATACATAAGCTACTCCGCCTGACATACCAGCTGCAAAGTTTCTACCTGTTGATCCTAGGATAACAACTTTACCGCCAGTCATATATTCACAGCCGTGATCTCCAACACCTTCAACGACAACTTCTGCTCCACTGTTTCTAACACAGAAACGTTCTCCGGCGATTCCGTTTATATATGCTTCTCCTGCTGATGCACCATAAAATGCAACATTTCCAATTATGATATTTTCAGAGGCAACAAATGTCGTTTTTCGAGATGGTCTAGCGTATATTTTACCGCCAGATAAGCCTTTACCTACATAGTCGTTTGCATCTCCAACTAATTTTAACGTCATTCCTTTTGGAATAAATGCGCCAAAACTTTGTCCGGCAGATCCTTTAAATGTTAGTCGAATCGTATCTTCGGGTAAACCATCTTTACCATGTCTTCTAGTAACCTCACTACCTAGAATAGTTCCGGTAACACGGTTTATATTTCGAATAGAAGCAGTAGCTTTAATTGGTTCTCCTGTTTCAATGGCCTCTTTACAAAGAGGTATTAATTCCAACATATCAAGTGATCTTTCTAAACCATGGTCTTGTTTGATAGTTGCATATCTACTAACAGAAGCAGGTACATCCGGCTGGTATAAAAGAGATGACAAATCAATGCCTTTAGACTTCCAATGGTCAACTGCTTGATTCGTCTCTAAAACATCCGTTCTACCGACCATTTCATTGATCGTCCTAAAACCGAGCTCAGCCATTAATTCCCTAACTTCTTGAGCGATAAATAGCATGAAATTAGCAACCGCATCTGCATCACCAGTGAATTTAGCGCGTAACTCTGGATTCTGAGTTGCTATTCCAACAGGACATGTATCTAAATGACAAACGCGCATCATGACACAGCCTAAGACTACTAATGGTGCAGTTGAGAAACCATATTCCTCAGCTCCTAATAGTGTTGCTATGACGACATCTCTTCCTGTCATCATTTTCCCATCAGCTTCAACAGTAATACGATCTCTTAATCTATTTAATAGCAATGTCTGGTGTGTTTCGGCCAAACCGATTTCCCAAGGCATTCCAGTATGCTTCAAACTTGTGCGAGGTGCTGCACCAGTACCGCCATCGTATCCACTAATAAGGACATGATCAGCTCTTCCTTTCGCAACCCCTGCAGCAATTGTTCCGACGCCTACGGCAGAAACTAACTTAACACTTATTCTTGCTCTAGGATTAGCATTTTTTAGATTGTGGATCAGTTCAGCTAAATCCTCAATAGAATATATATCATGGTGAGGTGGTGGTGAAATTAATTCTACTCCAGGAGTAGATCCACGCACGTCGGCAATCCATGGATAAACTTTTTTACCAGGCAAATGACCGCCTTCTCCAGGTTTTGCACCCTGGGCAATTTTAATTTGGATCTCATCGGCATTCACTAAATAATGACTGTCTACTCCAAATCTACCAGATGCCACTTGTTTAATAGAGCTTCTTCTGGAATCGCCATTTTCATCAGGAGTAAAGCGATCAATATCTTCGCCACCTTCTCCTGTATTACTTTTTCCGCCGATACGATTCATTGCAATCGCAAGTGCTTCATGAGCCTCTTTACTAATAGAACCGTAAGACATTGCACCAGTCTTGAATCTCTTACAGATTTCTTCAATGGACTCTACTTCATCAATTGGAATCGATGATGTTTTCTTAAAAGCTAATAATCCCCGAATTGACTGTAAGTTGCTCTTTTCGTCCGTTAATAATTTAGTATATTGTTTGAATGCGTCATAACTGTTTGAGCGACAAGCATGTTGCAGGAGGTGAATGGTTTTTGGATTATACTGATGATCCTCACCTTTTCCTCGGTATTGAAACTCGTCTCCGGCATCCAAAGATTTATTATTTCCACGGTGATCCCCGAAAGCGATGTGATGGCGAAGTAATACTTCCTCTTCAATCGTCTCTAAACCGATTCCTCCAAGTCTTGAAGAAGTTCGAGTAAAGTACCTGTCAATAACATCATTATGAATACCAATTGCTTCAAAAATTTGAGCACCACGATAACTTTGGATGGTGGAAATACCCATTTTTGAAAGTATCTTAACAATGCCGTCTGTAACGGATTTAATATATTGATCGACAGCTTCTTCCAACGTATCTACCTTTAGGTCATCTTTAAGTATTAAATCATGGATAGTTTCATAGGTTAGATACGGATTAATTCCTTCAGCACCATAACCAAGAAGACTTGCAAAATGATGAACTTCTCTAGGCTCAGCAGATTCTAATAGAATACTGACACGAGTTCTGGATCCTTGTCTAATGAGATGATGATGTAATCCGGACACTGCTAATAAAGCCGGGATTGCTGCATTCTCAGCATCTACACCTCTATCTGATAAAATCAATAATGTACTTCCGTTTTCTATTACTGTATCAGCTTGGATAAATAACTCCTCTAAGGCTTTTTCCATTTCAGAGGAATCCTTTTTAGCATTAAATAGAATGGATAATGTGGAAGTTTTGAAACCATCAAGATTTTGCTGTCTTAATGTTTCCAATTGCTTATTTGACAAAACAGGTGAGTTTAATCTAATATGCTTACAGCTCTCAGCAGTAGGCTTAACAAGATTTGCTTCAGCACCAATTGTTGTTCCGATACTAGTTACAATTTTTTCACGAATTGCATCAATAGGCGGATTCGTTACTTGTGCAAATAGTTGTTTAAAGTAATTATATAAAAGTTGTGGTTTTTTAGATAAAACAGCTATTGGTGAATCATATCCCATTGAACCAACAGGATCTTTTCCATCGGTTACCAGCGGTTTAATAATTTTATTAAGTTCTTCCGTTGTATAACCAAAGGCTAACTGTTGATTAACTAAGTTCTCGACTACTGGTCTTTCCTTCAAAGAAGGCTGTGGTAAATCTTCAAGATCTTTTAAGTTATCCTTCAACCATTCGCCATACGGCTCTTCTCTGGCTATTTGTAATTTGATTTCCTCATCAGGGATAATTTTCCCTTTTTCTAAATCAACAAGCAGCATTTTGCCCGGATGAAGTCGTTCTTTATAAACAATGTCATCGGCGAAAATATCTAGAGCTCCAACCTCAGAACCTAAAACGATTTGACCACTTTTAGTAACATAATATCTTGCAGGTCGAAGTCCATTGCGGTCTAGACAAGCGGCAATTTGCTTCCCATCTGTAAAAGCTAATGCAGCTGGTCCATCCCAAGGTTCCATAAGTGTACTGTGATACTCATAGAAGTCTTTTTTCTCTTGGTGAATGTTTTTATCATTTGACCAAGGCTCAGGGACCATCATCATAGCGGTGTGGGCCAATGAACGTCCAGACAGATGGAGAAACTCAAATGCATTATCAAACATGGAAGAATCACTGCCGTTAGTATCAATAACAGGTAATATTTTTTGAAGGTCTTCCCCACTAAAATACTCTGAACTGCAAAGTTGTTCTCTCGCCCTCATCCAGTTAACGTTTCCTCGAAGGGTATTAAATTCCCCATTATGGATGGAATATCTGTTTGGATGTGACCTTTTCCAACTAGGAAATGTATTTGTACTGAATCTAGAGTGAACGAACGCCAATGCTGATTTAAAATCAGGATGGTTTAAGTCAATGTAAAAAGAATCCAATTGTTCAGGTATTAACATACCTTTGTACGTGATTGTTCTTGTAGACAAACTGCTAATGTAAAAGTCATCAAATTCTTCAAATTTTGAGATTTCTGTTTTCGTACGTTTGCGAATGACATACAATTTTCTTTCAAAAGCAAGTTGATCTTTCATGTCCTCGGAAGGAGCAATAAATACTTGGCGAATGAAAGGTTTTGATTTTTTAGCAACATGACCAACGAATGCATCATTTACAGGAACTGTACGCCAGCCTAAAACCTTTTGTCCTTCTTCAATAATAATTTTTTCGAAAAGTTGTTTTGCTTTTTTACGTGCATCATAGTCATAAGGAAGAAAAATCATTCCTATCCCATACTCGCCTTCTTGCGGGAGATCAAAGTCTTCTTTGTCACATTGCTTCACAAAGAATCTATGCGGGATTTGAGTCAAGATTCCAGCACCATCACCAGTACTTGTGTCTGCTGACTGGCCACCTCGGTGCTCTAAATTACAAAGTATTGTAATTGCGTTTTGAACGATATCATGAGATTTTCTACCGTCAATATTGGCGATTATTCCAATTCCACAAGCCTCATGTTCTTGGGATGGATCATATAAACCCTGTGCAACAGGATAATTGTCTCGAGCCATGATAACGTCCCTCCTCTTAATGGTGATCAAATTTGATGTCGACAGAATATATAACAAGCTATTTTTGCGACATTTCTGTAATTATAACATAAAAACTTAAATTAGAGCTAATGAAAACTGAATAAAAACACAATTCAGTTGATGTATTCTGATTATTTATACTTTTCCACCAGTTAGTACAAGCGGATTTTCAAGCAAAAAGAAAAGGTCGATTCGTCAGTTTTTATGACGAAACAACCTTCTTAAAATTAGATCTATAACATGTAAATTGTTCATGTTTTAGTCAAATAAGGTACTGACAGATTCATCATGATGAACCCTCATGATGCCCTCAGCTAGCAATGAGCCTATAGATAAGGTTGTTATTTTATTAGTACGTTTTTCTTCACTCTGGTATATCGAATTAGTAATGACAACTTCTTTTAAAGGAGATGCTTGAATTCGATCAACCGCTGGTTCAGATAAAACTCCATGAGTAGAACATGCATAAACTTCTTTTGCGCCGAACTGCATTAATGCTGAAGCTCCGGCAGTGATAGTTCTGGCTGTATCAATAATATCGTCAATAATTATTGCCGTTTTCCCCTCAATTTCTCCAATAATATTTAAACCTTGGACAGACGGATCATCGACACCTCTTTGTTTATCTATAAATGCTATAGGTGCATCTAACTTGTTTGCGAGCCGTCTTGCTCTAAGTGAACCAGCATTTTCTGGAGCAACGATTACAACATCCTCTAATTTCTTTTCAAGAAAATAGTTGGACATTATAGCGTTAGCATTTAACTGGTCTACTGGAATATTGAAAAACCCTTGTACTTGTGGAGCATGAAGATCAACCGAGATAACTCTGGACGCACCAGCTGCCTCTAATAAATTTGCAATTAGTTTTGCTGTAATTGGTTCTCTTGATCGTGCCTTTCGATCCTGACGA
Source organism: Salipaludibacillus neizhouensis (assembly GCF_002886185.1). Taxonomy (GTDB): domain Bacteria; phylum Bacillota; class Bacilli; order Bacillales; family Salisediminibacteriaceae; genus Salipaludibacillus; species Salipaludibacillus neizhouensis. The sequence continues at coordinate 1,853,208 of NZ_KZ614146.1, read as the reverse complement.
GCATATCCGTAATAAGGCATAACTATATTAATTGTTTTAGCTGATGCTCGTTTCAAGGCGTCAATCATAATGAGAAGTTCCATTAGATATTCATTCCCGGGCTCGGATGTGGATTGAACGAGGTATGTATCGCAGCCACGGATGGTCTCCTCTATATTCATTTGGACTTCTCCGTCGCTGAACCTTTTAATGATACTTTTGCCCATTTTCACTCCAATTTTATCAGTGATTTCATGTGCCAAATCGGCATTTGAATTTAGGGTGAAGATTTTCATTTTTGATACTTCTCTATTAGTGGTCATGAAAATTCCTCCAAGAATTATTTGGTTATTTGAAATAATCATACCACATTTGTCGACTAAATTAATATCAAAGCTAGAATCGCCAACCAAAATGATTTTGATACCGATAGAAAAATAAGATAGTTGTTCACTTTTCCTTGGTTAACGGTTTTATTCGATTGACTTCTCTGAGATTCGCCGGAAGAAAAGCCTGGCTCACAGAAAGTCTTCCTAGAGTATTTGGGGAATATCATATCTCTTTAAAGAAAAAATTTCTAGAAAACATCCTTCTTCAATTTTCAAATGATACCTAAATAAAAAGGTCTGTTTGGAATGAACACTCCAAACAGACCTTTTACTCTTTTCCTAGATAAACGCTTGTGTTATTCTTCTTCTAATATTTTATCTAGCATAGAAGTATCTACAAATCCATCCAGATTTGGGTCTTCATCCATGAATTCTAACTCGTAAGATGCATCAGCCCATGCTTGCAACGCTTCAGCATGAGTTTCTGTAGTAACCTCCATTCGCTGCCACGCTTTTTCTAAAACCTCTTCTGGAAGCTTTGTTTGTGTTAAGTCATAAATAAGGTTATTTATAGTTTCTAACGTTTCTGCTTCATTATTTTGGGCAAATTCGACTGATTTTTTATGAGCTTGCAAAGCTTGTTCTACTACTTCCGGGTTTTCTTCTAAGAACTCCGTTGATGTCACCATAACAACACTTGCAAGCTCCTCACCCAAAAATACTTCGTTCCATTCCGTTACTACGTTAGCATTATGTTCTTCTACTAACAGTGTTCCCCATGGTTCAGGTGCTGCAGCAGCGTCAATTTGACCTTGTTCAAACATGGCTACCATACTAGCTGGATTAACACGGGATTGGTGTTCCACTTCTCCGCCGCGTCTGTTTGATTTCAAACCAATCTCTTGAAGCATAATTTCTAATTGAACGTTATGAGTACAACCATTACCTGGAGTACAAAAAGAACTGCCTTCAAAATCTTCTAAGCTATGAATCCCTGAATCTTCCCGGGAAACAATTAAAGTTGCCCCATTTGCAGCTGCTCCTATTACAACAATATCACCACCAGTTAGGTAGTAATTAATTGCAGGACCTGGACCGACATAACCTAAATCGATGACCCCTGTATCTAGTGCTTCAACAAAATCATTTCCATTTGGGAAATTTATAAATTCCAGATCCTGATTCTCCATTTCATCTTCGAAATAACCTTTTTCTTTGCCAACAATAGCGGCAGCATGATCAAGGTTCGGGAAGTAACCAATGTTTACTTCTTCTGCTGAAACCTCGGTTGAATCTGCGCCGGAGCTCTTTTCCTCTTCGCCAGTGCCACATGCAGACAACACCATTGCGACTGTTATAAATAATCCACCATTCCATTTCTTCATAATAATATTTCCCCCTCTAATTTTATGCATTTTTAGCTAGTCCCCATCGGGAAAGCACTTTCTTTTCAATTTTACTAAATATTAAATATTCTACGATTAATCCAATAACAGAAATAATAATCATGATAGCGACGACGAGATCCATGTTGAAAAAATCGCGAGCGTCCATCAGTGTTCTACCAAGACCACCACGGCCAATTAATTCCGCAGCCATTAATGCTCTCCATCCAAATGCCCATGCCAGTCTTGCTCCTGTTAAAGCAGATGGAATGGAGGCTGGAAGCATTACTCTCCATACTAACTCTGTATTTTTATATCCCATCGTTTTTGCAGCGCGAATTAGAATGGGAGACACGTTTTTAATACCCATCCGAATATTTAAAGTCATTGCCCAAGTACCACCTAAGATGACGACGAAATAAATAGCGCCTGGTCCACCTTGGAATACTACAAGTGCAATTGGTAACCAAACGATGCTCGGAACAGATTGAAGTGCAATCACTAAAGATCCTAATGTTTCATCTGCTAACTTAGATACTCCAAGTAAAACACCTAGTATTCCACCAATGATGACGGCCATAGAAAACCCGATAATAATTCGTTGCATGCTTTCGCCTAAAGCAGTAGCTAAAATACCTGTATCAAATAAGCCTATATATAATTGCTGCACAGATCCTAAAGGAGATGGGAAAAGTGTTGTATCCTTAGAATAGATTCTATATATGATTTCCCATATTGCTATCAGTACCATAAAGAAGGCTAGCCTTCTTAGAATTAAAGTCATCTCCCATTTCCTCCCTCATCACTTTTTCGATTTCTCCACCGAGAATGGACATAATATCTTCTTCTAATTGGATAAATTCCGGTGAGGAAGGAATTCTCGGTCGTGGTAAGTCTACAGGGAAAATTTTAATGATCCCGCCTGGCCGCGTGCCCATTAGAACGATTCTATCTGATAATAAGATTGACTCCCTGATGTTATGTGTCACGAACAGAATTGTTTTTTTAGTTTGTTCCCAGATAAATTGCACTTCTTTATGAAGCATCATTCTAGTTTGTTCATCGAGTGCTCCGAATGGTTCATCCATTAAGAGTACTTTCGGATCCATTGATAACGCTCTTGCAATAGCTACTCGCTGTTTCATTCCTCCTGATAATTCATGAGGATAGGAATGGAGAAATTTACTAAGGTGAACAAGCTTTAAATATTTCTCGGCGTGCTTTTTTGCCGTAGCTTTATCCATCGTTTTTTTGAGTGCAAACATGACATTCTCAATAACATTCAACCATGGCATGAGCGCAGCTTCTTGAAAAACGACACCTCGATCAGAACCAGGACCTGAAATCTTTGTTTCCCCAACATAGGCTGCACCACTAGTAGGTTTATCCAACCCAGCGACAATGTTCAGTAGTGTTGACTTACCACATCCTGAAGGACCCAATAATGAAACAAATTCCCCTTCCTTTATATCTAAAGAAATATCCTTAAATACAGTAAAAAATGTTTTGTTGTCTCGGTTAGGAAATGTCTTTTCAACATTCTTTATTGTTACAGATTCCATTATTCCCCTCCTTACTTTTTAAAAAAGTTAGTTATTATTGAGTGTTTTTTTAAAGAAGGCTTGAATCCATCTGGAGGATTCGAGTTTCATCCAGTTCCAATTACAACAATCAGATTTAAGAGAGACTTCTTTTAATTGTTAATATAGATAATTCATTGAAATCCCCTTATCCTATGACTTTACTCGGAATTCACTTTTATAAGTATATGTCGAGATTCACAATGTTGTCAATATGATAAATTCATAAAAAACTCGAGGAAAAACCTGAAGAGAAACTTCTCTTCAGGCAAAGGTTTTATACAGTGAACCAAATTGATCTTATTAATAAACCTATGACTAGCGCACAAAGAATACTTAGGAACGTACCAATTAAATAGTATTCTGCAAAGTTTTTATCTTCGAATTGCTTAAATCTGGTCAATGTTTTTAAGGCGGCAATAACAATTAATCCTTGATAGGCCCCAGTAGCAATAAATAAACCAATTAACAATCTTTCTAAAATTCCAATATATTTCCCCGCTGAATTATCATCCATCTCATTAAATTGCTGGAATTCCATGGTCATCGATTCTTTCCCATTACTGCTGTCTTTCTTTTCCCAGGTTCTTTCAATGGAAACATTTTTATTCAGCTTTTCAAGTTGGGCATAGTGGTTTTGAAAAAACAAATCATCATCACTTTTAACAAGAGTGGAAGCTATTTCATCCTTTGCAGTATTCTTTTGTTGTTTCAAGTCTTGCAAAAGTTCAGCAATCAACACACTTGATGTAAAGGTTAATAATACGACTAAAATACTTATCAACAATATACTTGTCGTAAGGGACAATGGGATATCTTCCATAATTACTTCAAACGTTTTGGTAATTATCACGGGCAAGGCGGCAACCTTGTTAAACACGAATAAAACAACGTAAATGATAGCAATATGCATGAACTGATCCGTTAAAAAATGTATCGATCTTTTTCCTAATAGTTTGTCAATAAATTCATGCTTATGTATGGATTTCCCTATAATTACTTCTGAATAGCTAGATTTAAAATGATCAATAACATAATGTAAAATTGCTATAATAAGCAAGCATAACAACGTGATCCAAGTTAGTTCATTAAATACCGTCAATAAAACAACTGTTACTACAACGTGGTGAATCACATGTTCTATCAATCCCATATTGCTTAAAAAACTGGTGTCATAATTATTTTTCTTTTTAATAATTGCATCCGTTTGTGTAATGAAGTCGCATATAAGATGGGCTAACATGAAAATAAGAATGGTGTTATCCATCTAAATCCCCCGATTCACTAGGTAATGTTAAAGACTGTAAAAGGTGAATAAAAGAAGTTTCCGCCTCTTTTACAACATCGTACTCCGCTCTTCTAAGCAACTTACTTACATTAGATACGACATGCTTATCGTCGTAGTTTAATTCTTCTGCAAACTCTTTGTATTTCTTTGACGGGTTATTTTCAATGAGGTCAATAATATAATGTTGTTTCTCTGTTCTTTTACTAATTTTTTCCATGATGAAAAATACGAAATAGTTAATTGCAGTGTTTATATTCATGTCTTTACTTACTTTAAATTCATATTGGAAGCTTTTATTCGTATGCTGATGAATTGTCTTCATCAGTTTATTCTTTTCTTTCAGCGATTTCAAAGCATCTGCTGCATGCCAAATAGCATCACCTTGGACAAGATCTGAATTCGTATGATTCTCTTCAAAAAGATCACCTACCCCAACACCGATATAGACAGGTGTATTGTGCTTTTTAGTCAAGGCATATAAGCTTTTATAGACGTCATACCCGTTTCCGATATTTTTACTAATTCCAAAGAGTTCATCTCCGGACCGTATCACAAAAGGTACTAGAAGAGAATCTTGATGTTTTTGATTGATTGCTGTAATAATTTTTTCCAGCTCTTCTCGTTTTCGGTGTTTGCGCGAATTTACCACGTCTACAGTTATACAGGTTACTTGTTTTAGTTTTTTAGTCATTGTTTCTCCTTTATGAAGAGTTTATAAATTATTAGTTTTAGGGATATTGTTGTTTTACTTTGAACAGAAGTGCTCGAAATCCGCTTAAGGCGGACGCTTTCCGCGGGCAATGCTTCAGCCTCCTCGGGAAAGTTCGTCCCTGTGGGGTCTTTAGCTATTGCTTTTCCCGCAGGAGTCGCCACCTTTGCTACTTCGAGCTTGTTAAATTTATGGTTAAGAAAGCAGTTCTTTTGCTTTAAAATAAGACACTACGCGTTTTTCTTACTGAATTAAAATAAGGTGATTTATTTCATTATATCATATAGACGAAAAAGTTACCTGAAAATCAAGTAATCTATGAAACTTACTTGGTTTCCAGGTGATATTTTAAAGTTACTGTATATCTCAGTATCTATTTGTCTATAAAATAATTAAGCTTCATATACGGTAGTCTCTGAGTCCTTTACTTTTAATAAATAATGATCTCGTTCGATTTTATAGATTTGTCTGCGAATCGCATTCCAATCTTGAATTTCAAGTGAAGCTTTTCGAAGATTTAAGGTTGCGTCTTGCAATTCTTTTAAGTCTATCTCTTTACCTTCCTGCTGTTGGTTTTTTAACTTCCGAAGATTATCCTCAATTTTTTGAACAGAATCATCCCAGGAAAAGTATAAATGTTCAGGCTCCATTTCTTCCGCTAATATATGATTTACCTGTAACGTTTCGTTTTTAGGACCCAGTATCGATATATCCGTGGCGTGAACAGTTACTTCTACGTTTTTTCCTTGTACATCCACGACCAAGTATTTCATCTCTTTGGCAATCTCTCTATTGAAAATATGCTCCAATACATAGGTTAGCGACATGTAACAGAGCCAAATTGGTTTTTTGGGATCATGGATTTTAATTTTCATTTCATATTTTTCAAAGATATCTTTAATGTCATCCAATACATCGTCATATTTACCTTTACGAATCATGACAGCGAATTGTTGCTGAGTATGCATTTTCAAAATACTAGGTAATTTAATCACTGGGATCACTATCACTAAAACCATCGATAAAAGACCTAGAACAAATGAGTAGATATATCCCATTAGTAATTGTTTAACGACAGAGCATTCTGAGTCGCGGTTCTCTAATTTTAATGATGTATATCCAACAGTTAAAGGAAGAATAAGTACAAGAGCGATAGAAGTGTTTCTAATAATCGTGTCATCATCAGGTAGAAAGGGAATTAACATTTCTGCTAAGGTGGGGTAAAAAACAGAAATAATAATGTAAATCCAGTACAACGATACAAGCCCCATGAAGCTCATTTTTGAGCTGTCTTGCGTTGGAAGCCTGCCAAAAAAAGTGAGAGTAGCCATACTAAATACTTTACTAAGAATTTTTGCTATACCTGTCATCAGGAGTCGAGCGAATGGCATTGTATTCACCTTTTTCTATTCTTTTTTTAGAAACACTCTTGAGGTAATCTGATTCCTATATAAAAGAAAGTTCGACTGAGCATAAAGTCGAACGAAGTTCTTTTATTAAGTTTTAGATTACGTATCATTTATATTCCCTCCCCTATTAAGTTTAAACGATGACAGAAAGCAAATTTCAACATTATTTTTCACAACTTAGAAGTATTGGCTCCACATGTCCACTCATCATACTCAACATCTCCGCGTGTTCATCTAAAATATCCAACTGTTCCCTAGTGATATTGTCAGGTAGAAGAATTTCAGTAGCGGGTTCCTCTGAGGGCTTAAATGGCATTTCTGTGACTTTTGAGAAGCCTGAATTCTTAAGAAGATTTAGCCAATCATTTTTAGTATACAATGTTTCTACCTCATAAAAGTTCTTCACCTTCTTTTCATCAATGGAAGAAAAGGGTTGACGGAGGCACATTTCATTAATAAGGACTTGACCATCATCTTTTAAAACACGTTGAATCTCCTTTAAAGCTTTTGGCGCATGCGTAAAACTAAGGACAGATTCACATATAACGTGGTGAAAGGAGTTTTCCGCGAACGGCAAATCGAGTACTGTTGTGAATTGAACAACAACATTTTTATTATTTTCAAGATTTTTCCTTGCTTTGCTTACCATGACCGGATGACTGTCAATTGCGTTTACTTTGCAACCATACATCTCGGATATAAAACGAGCTGTTTCTCCCAGTCCGCAGCCAGCATCTAAAATAGTCATGTCAGGAGTGATCCCCAACTCATTAATCATTTGTTTTGTTAGCAGTTTTCCTCCAGGATGTGCACTTAAAACGTTTAATTCTGCCAGCATATTCATGTAGGAATTCTTTTTCATCCGCTCCACCTCAGTGATACGTTATTCAAAGGACAGCGTCACTGTTCCGATATAAACTTCTGTACAATAAAAAAACCGTGAAAGGGGGAAACTCCCTAACACGGCTTCAGGATAAAATTATCTCGTATTTTTCTTCTTCGCGAGTTCTTGGCCTCTGCTTACTACTTCTCCTGCAGCACTATTCTCATCAGGTGGCCTTCCTAATGGATTTACGCTTAATGTCCGTGCATCGCCACTTTGTTTGTTCCGATGACCTCGTTGTTTGCCCACCTTCATCACCTCCACTCCCATAATGTTTACTTATGAGGAGGATTTTATGAGTGTATCTATCATCGTGAGCTCTTGTTCTAAACTTTGCTTTTCTTGACGATCTAAGAGGGCATCTAAGCGTTGACTTTCCTCTTGTATGGTTTCTGTGAGTCGTGATTGCATCTGTTTTTCTAATGATTCCATGGACTGATTAACGGACTCCTGAAACTTTTCGGCAGCTTTCGAAATTTGCTCTTTTGCTCTTTCTGTCCCATCATTCACTAGTGCTTCCTTTAAATCCTTAGCTTTCCCATTTTCAAAAAAATCTTTTTTAGATTTCAAATAAGTTAAGTAAGGCAGTGGATCAAATGTAAAACTGATGTCTTGGTCATTATCCTTTAATTCTACACTTTTTAGTTCACCATCCATCGTAAAATACGGAAGCCGCTTCGAAACATTGTTTTTCTGTTCCATTAACCACGCTTCCACAAAACGTTTGATGACATTTTCTAACCTTATTGAAATAGCTTCAATTTCTTGTTTCATAAATTGTTCACCATGACCGCGCCATTCTTGAATCGCTCCTATTAACTGCTGGTGAAGTTGTTTTTTAGATGTACCAGTAAGCACAGAGACATTAATCGTCATAGGATAATAATCATTTAATACATAAGTGATTCTTTGTCGCAAATATAGTGTAAACTGATCTAACTCATGAAGAACATCCCTAGTTGGTACAGTAAACCTTTGTTCCTGGACTCTTTCTATTTCTTCTGCTGCGATTGCTTTTAATTCGGTTTGTTTTTGAATTTGGACATCTCTATCTGATGTCATAAAGGAAATACTGTCTTTTAATTTTTCACTGAATTGTTCGGCTTGATGTTCAATCATTTTAATAGCAAGAGTTTTAAGTTCAAGAATCGTTTGTTGATAGAAGGCTTCTTCAAATCGGGAAAAGCTAGTTTCCTCGATTGTTTTCTTTTCTTTTTGCGCCATACCTTCCTTACTGGATAAATGATAAACCCTTGGTTGTTCTATCCCATTATTTTTAAGTTGATCTTGGACATGGCGTTTAACACCATTTAATTCACCAATGCTTTCAGCAAGATCTGAGGCATTAATCACAAAATATAACTTGTCTTGGCCAAAGCTTTTATTAACTTTCCCCATCTGCTGTAAAAAATAATGGTCGGCTTTAGAAAATGCATGATTGTAATAAGTTAAATAGAAAATCGCATCCGACTGACGTAGCTGTTTGAATGCAACGTTAGTATGTCTCGCATGTATTGAATTAACGCCGGGCGTGTCTACCAGGACAATTCCTTGTCTTGTTAAGTTACAATCATAGTAAATATGGACTTGTTCAATTAAACAGGCGTATTGCTCATCAGCAACATAAGAAGCTAATTCGTCGTTTGATACGGTGAGCGTCTCTCCTAGAGGTAACTTTTTTTCCAGTAAGCTGGTTTGGATAGTGCTTAGATAATCAGCATTTGTTTTTTGCCAGCTAGTTACAAAAGATTTTTTATCAGGCTTCCATGTCTTGATTGAATCTACTGTTAACGAAAGATCTAGTGTACTACTCACAGAGTTTATTTCGTCCGATAACGCGCGCTTGGATTTCAACGCTATGACAGCCGTTCCATGTGAGTTATCGTTTGTTGGAGCGAGAACAGTAGTAACGGTTGCTGTTGTAGGGTTAGGCGAAACTGGCATCACTCTTTCTCCGAGTAGGGCATTCGCAAAACTGGATTTTCCTGCACTAAATGCACCAAACAATGAAATAATAAATGTTTGATCTTTATAACGCTTAATACGTTCTAGTAATTGGTTACGCTCTGAAGTAAGAATTTTAGAATCCTGTGATGCCAATAATCCTTCATGAAGTTTGTCCAACCATACAGCCGCTTCCTTTTCAGAAAAGCTGTTCTCATGAGTTTCTAAAACCTCCTCTTCCTCCTCATTAATAATAGAGTCAGTTGGGAGAGCAATTCCTTTAAATTGCTGCACAGATTCACTAGGATAGGTCAAAAAGCTAACATCGATAAGTTTTTTCTCGAAGTCTCGAGACGTTTGTTTCTCCGGTTTAAGTATCTGAATGCCTTTCAATTGATTATCATACAATGTTTTATTAAGGTTCAGCTCTTTTTTGTAGTCGTCTAAGTTTTCGAGGGAGAGAAGTTTTCCGACTAACTGCTCCTTTTGCTTCGTTACATATGCTTTTCTTTCTTTGATCCAAACTTCCAGTAAAGCAGCAGATTGTGATTGAATGTGTTTGACAATTTTAGTCGTGATGACTTTCGTAAATGTATAAACATAATCACTGCTTTTATGGCCTCGATTTATCTGATTTTTAAACCAATCCATCTCTAAAACAATGGAAAGATCTTCATAAGCCTTTTCAAAAGCTTGTTTGTTTAGAAGTTCCTCATGGTTTACCTTTTGAAAGTATGCTTGAACATGAAATAAAAGCTGGGATTTTACTTTGTCCTCTAGTTCGTCAATGAGTTTCATTAACCTGCTGTCTTGCTCTTCTTCTGTTTTCTTTTTTGAGAATAAAAAGCCCATCTTAAAACCAGGTTCCATTGCCCCTAACCAGTGCTTTGTTAACTCCGTCGTAGTATAAGGAAAAAGAGTAACATTTTTAAAGAGACTGCTCATGTCCTTTTGATAGGATTCTCTCATGACCTGATCATAATCACGAAGCTTTACAAGCTCTTGAGCTAATTCTTCTTGTCTGTCTAAATCCTTTGAGTCAAAACCGTCTTCCTCTACTTTCTCATAAACTTCGTTTAGCGATTCTTGTTTCTCCACGAGTAATCGTGATTCGATCGCCTGGTAAAATCCATGGTTCAATTGTTTAAAAGAATCGTCTAATAATCGTTCGCTGTTAAACAAGAGTCCTTTCAATTTTTTTTCAAGTTCTGTGAATTGATTCGCTGGATGATCCATTTTCTTCATGGATGTAAAAAAGAGCTCGATGAATGTGATATCCCACTCCTTCAGAACTTTGGTAACCGATGTTCTGAAGGCATCTAAACTTATTTCACGTTCATCATGTTTGTCAATTTGATTAACGACAAGGTAAATTGGCTTCTTCTCCAAGGATAATTGCCGTAAAAACGAAAGATTTGTCTCTGATTGGACATGATTGTAATCCATGACATACACAATTGCATCTGTTGAATAAAGCTGCTCGACAGTCACGGCTTCATGGGAATCATCGGTAGAATCTACACCCGGGGTATCTACAATACACCCATGATCTCCTAAAAAAGGTAAAGGGGCAGTAATTGTCATCCCTGATAACGATTTTCCATCCATTCCCCATTGTCTAACTTTGTCCCATGGAATTTCCCCTTCAAACACATGGTCGTCATCTGAATCTTGAGAATGTACTTTTAAAGCGAGATCTCCTTTTTGGATTCGAACGATATTTGCACTCGTAGGTATAGGACTTGTCGGCAGGATATCTGCTTGAAGCATTTTATTTAACAGCGTTGATTTCCCAGCTGAAAAGTGTCCACAAAAGGCAACTTCAAACATCGTACTTTGTTTTTTATCTGCTAATCTCTGATATCGATATGTTTCTGCGGTCGTAAACTCGACCTCGCTAAAAGACAACGTTTCATTCTTTAAGTTTTTCACTCTTTCCCCATCCTCACTACTAACTTAAATATTTTGGAACATGAGAAGATACAGTCAACCTTCTCATGAATGCATTTCAAGACAAAGTATAAACTACCTGTATCGTTCTTCTTTAAAAGGGTTTGCGGTCATAGAATATCCAAGCTCCTCCCAGAACCCTTCTTCATCTTCTTTCATAAACCTTATACCAGATACCCATTTAGATCCTTTCCAAAGATAAAAAGCGGCCGGTGGAATAAACCTTAATGGATAACCGTGCTTAGGAGTGATTTCCTGCCAGTTTCTTTGCTCGTCTTTCCACTTATAGACAAATAAAGAATCGTCCCCTAATAATGCATTCAATGGAAGGTTAGCGGAATATCCAAAGGGATCCCCGTTGTAGTAGCCGTAAATTTTAACGTATTTCACTCCATCATTTATATGGATGAGATTTAAGAATTCTCGAAAAGCAATTCCTTCAAAAGAATTTCCGAATTTCGACCAAGTTGTGACGCAATGCATGTCTATAGACGATATGGTTTTGGGAAGTTCCATCACCTCTTGATAAGATAATTCCAGTTCTTTCTTTACTTCACCAAATAATTTGAATTTCCATGTAGATTCATTGAATGGATAAACATCTCCTTGATGTAAAATAGGCCATTTTTGTGTTTCGAATTGTCCTGGTGGAAGTTTGTTTGTCATGTAGTTCATCCTTTTTAAGATTGTGTCTTTGTTATTAATGAATGTTATAGGTTGTTTCCTAAATAATTGCTGAATTTAAAAGGAAATGTTTGCCTCTGAGTTCGCTCCAGGCGGACGCTTTCTTTGAGAAAGACTTCACCCTCGCCGGGAAAACAATTTTTATAAGCAATATATTTTGATTGTAAGATAGCTATTGATAGACTAAACATATGTATTACTGAGAAGTTATTCCTAGCTTCCTTTCACAATAAATATTTAACAAGAAAGAAGTTGAAATAATGTCTATAGCTAATCGTAGCAAACTACTAGAAGAAATACCATTATCTGTCCTTGATTTAGCATCTATCGTTGAAGGCGGTACAGCTCACGATTCGTTTAAGAACACAGCAAATTTGGCCATACACGCTGAAAAGTTAGGATTTAATAGATACTGGCTTGCTGAGCATCATAATATGCCGGGAATAGGTAGTTCAGCTACGTCTGTTTTAATTGGACATGTAGCGCAAGTAACTGAGAGTATGCGCGTTGGTTCAGGTGGGATCATGTTACCTAATCATGCCCCGCTAGTGATTGCTGAACAATTTGGAACATTAGAATCATTATACCCTAATCGCATCGATTTAGGGCTGGGACGTGCACCGGGAACAGATCAACGAACAGCATTTGCTTTACGAAAGGGACAAGGAAGTGATGGACAGGATTTTCCAGAACAACTAGAGGAACTGACAAACTATTTTAGTCCTGAAGAGTCTGATCCTAAAGTAAGAGCGATTCCAGGTGAAGGGTTGTCTATTCCGATTTGGTTATTGGGTTCCAGCGGGTTTAGTGCTCGACTTGCCGCGGAGAAAGGGTTACCCTTTGCATTTGCGAGTCACTTCTCTCCGGAAAACACGATACCAGCACTCGAACTTTATTATAATAACTTCCAGCCATCTGATGTACTAGCTGAACCATACTCCATGGTAGTTGCCAATGTCATTGCTGCTGATACAGAAAAGGAAGCGCAACGACTTGCGACTTCTATGCAAATACAGTTTTTAAATATTATCCGGAATACGCCTAATCTTTTACAAGCTCCTGTAGATGACATGGATGAGATATGGAGTGACTATGAAAAATCGGTACTGGAAAAGCAATTTGGTTCCGCAATGGTTGGTACTCCTGCTATGATCCAAGAAAAACTGCAAGATTTTCAAAACAAAACCGGAGCAAGTGAAATAATGATTAATTCACAAATTTTCGATCATGAAGCCCGCCTTCGATCATTTGAAATTGTATCGGACGTTAGTATTAAAAAGTAGCGAAAACAATTAATTATAGAAAGGGACTGAAAAAGTAAACATTTACTTTTTCAGTCCCTTTTTTACAAGATGATTTATAAAATTATCGGTTTTCTAGAGATTTTTGTTTTCATCGAACAGAGAGGCTCGAATCCGCGAGACTCCTAAAGAAAAATGATCTAAAATTTCAAGTGGTTATTCTTTTATTTTTCTGAAGACAAGCGTTGCATTATGGCCTCCAAAACCTAAAGAGTTGGAAAGAACCGTATCTACATTTTTTTCTAGAGCATGATTAGGAACGTAATTTAAATCCAACTCTTCGTCAGGAGTCTGAAAATTTATTGTAGGAGGAATAATATTCTCCTTTAATGCCATAAGTGAAAAAATAGCTTCAAGAGCACCAGCCGCTCCTAATAAATGCCCTGTCATCGATTTAGTAGAACTTATTGCTACGTCATACGCATGTTTACCGAAGACCTCTTTAATAGCAATGGTTTCATATAAATCATTATATCGGGTAGAGGTACCGTGGGCATTAATATAATCAACTTGCTCAGGTGTAACGTTTCCGTCGGCCATCGCTAACTTCATTGCTCGTTGGGCGCCTTCTCCTTTTGGAGCAGGCGTAGTTATGTGATACGCATCCCCTGTAGCGCCATACCCAACTAATTCTCCATAAATAGATGCTCCGCGAGCTTTTGCATGGGAGAGTTCTTCTAATATCAACGTAGCAGCTCCCTCTGCAATCACAAACCCGTCTCTATTTTTATCAAAAGGCCGGCTTGCAGTTACCGGATCCGGGTTTCTGGACAATGCCGTCATGTTCGTAAATCCTGCAATTGTCATTTCAGTAATCGCTGATTCCGCCCCACCAGCTACCATCATTTCTGCATGTCCATGTTGAATCACACGAAAGGCATCCCCGATGGAATTCGCTCCTGATGCACAGGCAGTGACAGAGCAATTATTTATCCCTTTTGCTCCTAATTCAATCGATACTCTTCCAGACGCCATGTCGGGTATAAACATAGGAATAATAAAAGGGCTGACTTTTCTAGGTCCTTTTTCTAAGTACTTCTTGTGTTGAGATTCAAACTCATCCAATCCACCAATCCCAGAGCCTATCCAAACCCCAATTCGCTCCGCTTCAATTTCCTTACCAATTTCTATTCCGGCATCTTTGATCGCCATTTTACTTGCCGCAATTGCTAGGTGAGTAAATCTGGCCATACGTCTAGCTTCCTTGAAATCCATGAAGTCGTTCACATCGAAGTTCCGTACTTCACCAGAAACTTTGACTTGGAATTTATCCGGGTCAACTCTTGTCATCGGGGCGATACCTGAGACACCATTTATGGCATTGGTCCATGAAGTAATAGCGTTATTTCCTAAAGGGGATACTGCCCCTATACCTGTCACGACAACTCGTTTCTGCATCTAATCTTCTCCTTATGAATGGGGTTTGTAGAACTATATCTTGACTTATTACTTGGTCATAATAACTGCTACCTATTATTCTATCCTAACCTAGCCTTGAAATGAAGATATCTTTTTAAATTAGTTGCTCGGGAAATCTTGAATAGATGAATTATTCAGTTGAATTAGTATTTAAGACGTGCTTCTATCCAATTCTTAACATCCAAATAAACTTCGGTTTTATTAACTTCATGGAGCATTTCATGCCTGCCATTTTTATAGAGTTTATAGCTTATATCCTGTATCCCTATTTTTTGATACATGTCAAAAATGGCTTTTACCCCTACGCCATTGTTACCAACAGGGTCTTTGTCCCCGGAGAAAATGAATACAGGCAACTCTTTAGAAATAAGTTGATTAAGTTCCAAGTTATGAATAGATGCTAAGCCAGTAAATAAATCATGGAAGAAACTGGTCGAACATGTCCCGCCGCATAGTGGGTCATCCACATAAAGATCAACGGTTTTCTCATCGGAGCTTAGCCAGTCATAAATCGTACGCGAAGGTTCAAATAAGCGATTATGACTTCTGAACGTAAGGTAATTCAACAATGGACTAGGAGTAGAGTTCCCTTTCAGTTTTTTTTCAACGATTGCTAAGGCTATGCCTAGTTTTCCTTGAAAACCCGGATCGCTGCCAGTCCCGGATATGATCACACCATTAATCTTGACCCCAGCTAATTGAATATATCTTCTTGCTAAAAATGAACCCATGCTATGACCTAATAGAAAAATGGGAACACCGTTGTATTCCTGTTCGATTCGTTCCGTTAATATGAGTAGATCATCTGTTGCAGTGTCGAAACCATTCTCATCAGCAAAATATCCGTATTCTTTCATAGAGGCCATCGTGTATCCGTGACCACGGTGATCATTTGCATATACAACATAATCAGAATCTACTAGAAAAGCTGCAAAATCCGTGTATCTTTCGGAATGTTCAGCCATACCATGAGCAATCTGGATGACTGCTTTTGGTTTAACCGGCTTTTCGGGGGACCATTTTCTAGCAAAGATCTTTGTCCCATCCAAAGATGAATACGTAAAAGTTGTTTTTTTCATGAGTTTCCCCTTTCTGATAAAAGATAAAACGCTATTGGATTAAAAAATATTTGTGTTTTTATTATACTACGAGAAAAAATTGAACCTGGTGAGAAAGTTTAGAAACTAGAAATAATAAAGGAAAGTAATAAAAGAGTAACACCAGCTGGGTTAGATGCAGGTGTTACCGGATAACGAAGAATTTAAAGCAAAAAGTAGGCTAACAAAGTCCCTACAGTACCATAGAGTAAAGCGAATGGCATGTTTGTCAACGTGATTCGGTATGGATTTTGCTGTGTATTCATGGAAGTTATAGTTACAGTTACCCCATAAGTTGCGACACTCGCAGTGGCTAATGCTCCTGTGATGAAAACAATTCCGATACTTAAGGGATTCATCACGCTATAAAGTGGTGCGACTACTTCTATTAAGACACCTATAGTTGCGATGGGATGTATACCAAACATACTCATAACAAGGTACGTAAGCTGCATAAAAATGAGAATTAATAAAGGATACTCTGAGACTGCCATAAACGGTTGCTGGATTACTTGTAAAATAGGAGTCTCATTCAAACTATTAGAGAAAAACGCAAGAGTAACAAATAACACGAAAAAGTTCTGCATGTTATTCGTTCTGTCTTTCCACGTTTTAACCCCGATTGCTAAAAAACTTCTCCACCGTTTCATTAAAAAGGCCCAAGCACACGCAAACGGAAAGATGACTAATGTGACGGCATATATGAAACTCAAATCTAGTAGATTACCTATTCCTACAATCAGTGTAAGAAATACGGTTAAAGCAAATAATAATTGTAAAATATTCAGAACAATTTCTTTCATAGAAAACGATCTAGTAAGTTGGTAGGGGGCCTCATACTTCATTGTTGCGTATGCACGTTTACCTCGAACGGATTCCATTGTCATCATGATTACAGAAAATAAAACGAGCCAAGGAAGCATCGTTAAATAGCTCACGCCTGTGGCATCCACACTTATTGCAACAAGAATTTCCATCGGGCTCCAAACGAGTGCCATTGAGAAGGCCCGTAATGTCGATTGACTTATAAAACCATCTCGAAACTTCTTCGAAACCTTTTGCAGGTTTTCTTTAAGTACACTTTGAGTGAGTGTAAGTGCAGAAAGGTTAATAAATGATAAGAGTGTATAAGTGGTTAGAGTACTTCGAACATATAGACTACCCATATTTGACACGTTCGATTTCATTAATTCGTTAATTCTTCGGTCGAATCTGCCAGCTCGAACCACGATATTCATCCAAGGTAAAACAGTTAATAAACCAATTAAGCCTAAGTTTGTCGTGAAAAATGTTAAGGCATGTAAAAGAGAGAGATTTGACTCTACAAAAAGGTAGGATCCTACTGCCAAAAATATAGAGCCAAGAATTCTAAAGAGTTTAGATGCTCCAAAAAAGGAAATGATGAGGATTGGTATTGTGATAGCACCGGCAATGTATGTAATGACAGGTGAATCTATGAAAACATTTATCATGTAAATCAGTATAAGTAGGGAGTATATAAGATAAAGACGTTGCGGAACACCTTTTAAAGTTTTCATTGTAACATTCTTCTTTCGTTTAGGAGTTTAGTTTAGGATTTTCTTAAAAGATTCAGACAGTAGGAGTTGACAGTTTCCTCTGTATTTAACAAAAGACGGCTATGCCGTTTTTCTATTTCATCATGCGAAGAACGATACGTTCAACAATAGCCCAAGGAAGAAAAGATTTCAAGAAAGTAATTGCTTTGACTCCCTTTCCAACAGGGTAACGAAGATGAGGTCTAGAGGTTTCGCATATTTTGATAACGGTATCCATGACGATTTGAGGATTTTGTGCTTGTTTATCCATTTTCTTCACATGATTATTTAAGGAATTCATGAGGTCTTTATAATCTGGTACCCTTGATAATGGTGCTTTTTCTAATCCTTTTTTCCAAATACCTGTTTTAAAAGAGCCTGCTTCTATGAGTGATGTATACACATTGAAAGGTTGCAATTCTAATCGCAACGATTCGCTAAACCCTTCTAATGCAAACTTAGACGCTGCATATGGTCCCAAACCAGGCAGACCTATTCGACCACTGATACTTCCTAAATTAATAATTTTCCCGGAGCGGTTTTTTCTCATTACTGGAATAAATGACTTAGTTAGAGAAACGACTCCAAATACATTCGTTTTAAATTGTTCTTCCCACTGCAGTCCATCAATTTCTTCGATGACTCCGCCTTGGGTATAACCTGCATTATTAATTAAGATATCAAGTGTTCCATAAGTGTTTAGTATATAATTGTAAATAGTATCAATCTCATCTTGGTTTGTTACATCTAACCGTTGGACATCTATTCTTCCCTTTGGAATAAGTCGATCATTGGCCTCAATTCTTAGCTGTTCTTGCTTTTCAGTACTTCTCATTGTTGCAATTACTTTGTATCCTTTATTTGCAAGTTCTAACGTTATGCCCATTCCAAATCCACTATTTGCTCCAGTAACTAATACGATTGATTCTTTCATGGTTCTCCTCCGATTGAGATCTGTTATACTAGAAATGTTTTATTGAAATACCACTTGGTGTGACCGTAATATTCTCCCTATTCATCCATACTAATGTTAAGCAATAGTTAGAAAAAGGTGGTGTCAACATCGCAATATAACATGAATATACGCATACTAGGAGTTATTTGTTATGTAACTGCTATTTTATATTTAACGAATCACTTTTTTCATGCACTTTGGATAGAAAATCTATTTAGTTTACTAGGTGCTGTCTTATTAGCGAATGCGATCTTTCTTATATCGCCAATAAACCGTTTCGTAGTCTCGATCTTAATCATAGTTGGTTCGATTATTTTTTATCTTGAAAACGTTCATTTTATCACAGTGCTGCATGGATTTGGTGAAAATATTAATCTACTTTCTTTATTTATACTTATCCCACTTATTGGAACATTTATGTCAACGGTAGGTTACTTATCTGCTTTAAAAGAAAAAGTTCAATTAAAAGAAAAACAAGGTGGAAAACATCCTTACAGATTAAGTTACCTTCTTGTGACTTCAACGGGCACTTTATTAAACTTTGGCGCAATGGCTATCGTAAAAAAAATTGCAGACGAAAGCTTTTCTTCATTCCAAGAAAAAAAATTAACCTTACATATTATGAGAGGGTTCGCTTTTTGTATGTTGTGGTCGCCTTATTTTGTGAACGTTGGGCTTGTCCTTGTACTTTTTGATGTGTCGTGGTTTAGTATTGGCGGGTATGGCTTCGTTTTAGCGATAGTTTATACGGTAATCAGCATAATCATGCTTCCTGCTATTAAGTTTGCTGACGATCCTATTTTAGTAGAAGATGAGAACAAGAGATCACCAGATTCTGATAACAACCCTTCCCTACTGCCTGTTTTATCATTTTCAGGTGTATTGTTAGCTTTATTGTTTTTATTGGAATACTTTGTAGAAATAAATATGCTCACAGTGGTATCAATTTTAGCTCTGATTTTACCGGTAATTTGGGCTATTGGATCAAAGGTTTTGCGGACGTATCTTAATGATGTGTCTGTTCAGGTTCAAGCTTCGTTTTTTAAGTTGAAAAATGAAATAGCGATTTTTATAAGTGCCGGTTATTTTGGAGTGGCTGTATCATATACAAATATGGGTGAAATTATCTCCACTTTTCTCTTAAATATTTCATTTGGGTTTGTGTATTTATTTACAATATTTATTATCATGATAGCGGTATTATTAGCTCAGATAGGCATTCATCCAATCATCATCGTCATTGGTATTGGTGGTTCTCTGTCTCCTGAAACATTTGGTATTACGTCAGAATACCTTGCTTTAACGTTGTTATTAGCATGGACGACTGCAACGCAGCTTTCTCCTTTCTCGGGGCAAGTATTAATGGCTTCTAAGTTGATGAACACGTCTACTCCAAAGATTGCCAAAGCTAATGCCCCTTTTGTGCTCATTATTTTTGTTGTGTTATCATGTTTGTTATACAGTTTTCATGCCTTCGGATGGGTGTAGAAATGTTAACTAAACTTTCTATAATCAATTGTCAAAATCTCCATACAAAAAAGCTCATTCTCGCAAAATGCTAAGATGAGCTTTTTTGTATTTATTTTCTTTTTCTAAAGTTCATACTCACTATGTTTTAAAACAGTTCTAGGTTTTGTGCCATCTTCGAGAGTGGTTTCGACTTCCACTGCAATAGAATTATTATAAGCAGCAATTACTTTTCCGCTCTTTCCTTTGTAGTCACCCGAGGTCACATTGACTAGATCTCCTGGATTTATTACCGGAACTTCTTCTTCCTCTGGCATAAATATACCTCCTAAGTAAATCTATTTTATCATGCAATATTTAAAAGCGTTGTTAAGAATTATGTTGCATACGAAATACGATAAAAAATTGCTAAGCCAGCCTTAATTTATCTCTGCCCATTGTATCGTTCCGCTTACAATGACGAATTACTCTGTTTAGAGTCAAGAAATATTTAACAGGTTATAAATTCAACAATATTCTTATACACAGCCTCATGAAATAAAGATGATTAATCGCATATGATGATACCCTTTTCCCATAGGGCGGTCAAGCAAATAGTTTTACGTCCGTGAGCTGGAAATTGTCATCGAATCAAGATTTATTTTAGCGCCAACTGACTTTAGGAAATCTAAGCCGATAATTCCATCTACTTCAATGTCTTCTTTGAATACACTGAAATCGCTCACTTTTAAAGGACCGATACTAAAGGAGCTTAATGTGATTTCTTGACCGGATTTGGAAACATCTAAATTTAATTCTTTTTGCAGACGTTCTGAAATAATCGTATGTGGTGATGTTGTATCAATAACCATGGAATGAGTGACGTCTGCCTTCCCTTTTACTTTTAAACGTACTTCCGTGTATAATTTTCCATCATGAAATTCAATGCTCTTCAAGTTTTCTCACCCTTTTTACTTGTTTGTATTCATTGTACCATGTAGTAAATAAAGAAATGAAAAATTCTCTCATTTATTGCCCCTTAATTTTTGTAAATGAAGACGTTTTAAATCATAATAAAAAATAGGATAATCTACAAGCTCAGAATGATTAAAACTGGAAATACAAGGATATTTCAGAAAATAGACTTACTAATCAGTCAAGGTTATGCTCATGATATATCTTTATAAGGAGGTAATTTATGAATGTTAAGTTTTTGTTGAGTTTGAGCACATTTTTATTAATATACAGTCTGCTTTCCTTTTATATTGGCTGGAATATTCATGTCTGGTTACTTACTGCCTTCCAAGTAGATGCTCGTTGGGGAATTTCCGTATTCCTGATGTTTTTCGCTTACTCCTACATCATTGGACAAATGGTAAAATCACTAATGTGGCTTAAAATGCTCGGTTCCTTTTGGTTGGCAGTTTTTCAATTTGCACTTATCGTTTTACCTGTTGTAAATTTATTTGTTTGGCTAATTTCCCTGACAACAATCTCTATAAATACAAGTATTACAACTGCCGGTTTTCTAGTGCTGATTCTATTTATAGTGTATATGTTATTTGGCTTGTTTAATGCTTATCAACCAGTCATAAGAAAGTATCACATTGAAGTACCGAGAAAACAGGCTAAAAAGAAAACTTTAAGGGTTGCCATGGCTTCTGATATGCACTTTGGGGGACTCTCAGGGAAGAGTCATGCTAAGCGGTTAGTTACAATGATAAATAAGTTAGATCCTGATCTAATTGTATTTCCAGGAGATTTAGTGGATGATGACCCGGGTATTTTTCAAAAAGAAAAAATGGATAAAATATTGCGGAATCTGCAAGCCCCGTTAGGCGTTTATGCAGTTTTGGGAAATCATGAATATTACGGGGGGAAAATAAAAGAGTTGACTAAAATAATGAAAAAAGTCAATGTACATATTCTGCAAGATGAAATTGTGACAATAGATCGTTCCATCCAAATTATCGGCAGAAAAGATAAAACCGATAAGCATAGGAAAACAATGGAGGAATTGTTGATTGGTGCGGATAGCTTGTTGCCTAAATTGGTTCTTGATCACCAACCATCTGAACTCCAAGAAATCATGGACAGCGGCAGTGATATTGTTCTATCAGGACATACTCACCGGGGACAAATAGCCCCTAATCACCTCATTACTCGAAAAATATTTGAAGTAGACTGGGGCTTTAAAAAGAAAGAGCAACTGAATGTTATCGTTTCGTCTGGATTTGGATTTTGGGGTCCTCCAATCAGAATAGGCAGTCGTTCAGAAATTATACAATTGGACATTACCTTTACCGATTAATTGGTTGTTGATCGTATATGAAGATTATTTTTTTCTTGTTATTATCCCATTTCAATGCGGCGTCGAAAACGTTATTATTTCGTTCGAAACCTTGGACAATCGACGTCGTACCGCCTGACAGCAGTTCTTTTACATGGGTAATACTTATTTCTTTTCCTAACGTGCGTTTGGATATAGTAAACGTACATTTTGATTGATTATAGTTGGTACAACCATAAAAATTCCCTTTGTCTATAACCTTTCCATCACACTTTAGACAACCTCCAACTAGAGTTTTAGCCGGGTAGTTTCCAGTCCCTTTTTTTTGTTTCCAACCTTTTCTCGTAGATTGTATGTTAGCTAGTTTTTCTTTGTCCAATTGCCAAGATTTAGCGTTCATTCGTGCATCTTGAATAATTGATGCCGAAAGTTTTTTAGCCTGTTCAATGAATGGCTCCATGGGAGTTTTGCCATCTCCAATTTCTGCTAGCCTTTGTTCCCACTTTGCGGTCATTTCTGGTGAAGCTAAAATGGAATCTCCAACAGCTTGAATAAGGATTCGCCCCTTGTCTGTAGGGAAAACCTGATTTTTTGTGACTGTAATGTACGAGCGATCTTTTAAAATCCCAATAATTCCTGCCCGGGTTGCTTCCGTACCAAGTCCTTCCGTATCCTGCATGACTTTTACAAGATTATCGTCATCAATATGTTTGCCGGCTGTTTTCATGACAAGAATTAAATCACCTTCTGTATAACGTTTTGGCGGTTTTGTTTCTCCTTTTTTAGTGGTTACCTTCGAGACAATCCCTTCATCTCCGTTTTGGACAGGAGGTAAGGATGTATCATTATCTTTTGCTGATTTTTGAGAATCTTGAGAGAAGGGGATAACTTTTCGCCAACCTTCATTTAGAAGTTGTTTTCCTTTCGAACGAAAGGTGGCTCTCTCGTCAACTAACGTATCAATGGTCGAATAACTCATTTTACAATCATCATAATGTGCGGCAATGACACGTTCAACGATCATTTCATAGATTACTTGTTCTTCTCGTGATAATTTTGCAGGGTCTATGGTTTGATCTGTTGGAATAATGGCATAGTGATCCTTTACTTTACTAGGGTTTACGTAGCGTTTGGATACAAGTATTGACGGATTAGGCAAGGGGAAATAAGCATTAAACGTACTGTACTCCCTTAATTTCGCCAATACATCCGGTAGAGTTGACGCTTCTTCTTTCGTTATAAAAGCAGAGTCCGTTCTAGGATAGGATATAATTCCCTTCACATAGAGCTTTTGTGCAATATCCAATGTTTGCTTCGGTGCATACTTAAAGCGCTTGTTGGCCAATGATTGCAATCCGGAAAGGTTAAATAAATATGGCGGTGGAATATTTTTTGTGTTTTTATCTATATTCGTTACTTTTGCTGGTTTCCCGGCGGAAAATTGAGCAATTTTTTTAGCCATCTGTTCCTCTTTAAGTCTCGTATCCCCGTCTTTATGCCAGGTGCCTTCATACATATGATTATTTATTTGAAAGTTAGCCTTGACCTCCCAGAAGTTTTCCGATCTAAAAGCTTCTATTTCAGTTTCACGCTTCACGATAAGAGCGAGGGTTGGGGTTTGAACCCGTCCAGTAGAAAAAACATCCTCTGCTCCTTGGTGTTGTAACAATAGTGTAAATGCCCGTGATGCATTCATACCTACTAGCCAATCTGCATAGGCCCTGCTTATGGCTTCATGGAATAAATCTCTTGTATGTATTTCATCTTTCAGATTTTGAAAACCGGTTATTACGGCGTTTGGTGTTAGGGAAGAAATCCATAACCTTTTCATTGGTTTGGTATTCTTGCTTTGTTGTAAAACAAGTCTTACGATTGCTTCCCCTTCTCGTTCCGCATCACCTGCTATGATGATTTCATTAATTTTAGGATCATGCACAAAATCTTTGATTACTTTAAAAGCCTTCCACTTTGTTTTCGTAACTTTGTATTGAAATTCTGATGGGATCATTGGTAAGATATCCAACTGCCATTTTTTCCATGAAGCATCATATTCATCCGGGGACAATAGTTCGCATAGATGGCCTACTGCCCAAGTGACAACTGCCCCCTGCGGAAACGTTTCACAAGGCCGAATGGTGATATGATTTTTTTGTTTTGCAAATGGAAAAGGCGCAGCAAGTTTAGCACCTTGATCTGGTTTTTCAGCGACGATTAATTTCATAAAGGATCACCATTTTCTATGTATTCAGGGAGTAATAAAGAGAGTGGTTATTTAAGGGGAACGTGCGTTTCATTTTATCATATCCTCATTTAAATGCCTATAAGAATTTATCTATGGATAAAATTTAGACCAATCTGGACTTTTTAGTGTTGAATAAAAAAGAACAGACAAAAGGTGATAAGCAATGCCCACCACCACGGAACCAAAAGAGAAATTAAGACTCTTCGGTCTCTTCATTCTCGATAAGAAATGTTGAACCTTCTTTTTGCTGAACTAAATTTTCTTTTAGCAATTTACCCATTGCACGTTTGAAACCTGCCTTACTCATTTGGAATGTTTCCCGAATGTCGTCCGGTTTAGCCCGATCTGTAAATGGCATTTCGCCACCATTAGCTTTTAAATATTCTACTATTTGTTCAGCATCTTTATCGCGGCTTTCCAGAATAAGAGGACGCAGTGAAATATTAAGGGTACCATCTTCTTTTACAGCAATAATTCTACCCTTGACCCACTCCCCTAACCTTGGCTCCTGCTTTCTTTCATCTTGATGAATAAATCCTCGGAAACCTTCTTCTGTAATGAGAAAGGAACCGATTTTAGAGGCACGATAAATATGACCGCTCGTTGTATGGTTTAATAAATCCTTAGGTGCTTGATCTCTTTCCTGATCAATAATATCTTCTGTCACAGGTTTTGCGACTAACTTTTCTCTCCGGTCATGATCCAAACGAACAAACAAGTTATCGCCTCTTTTTGGCCAGACCTCGCGTAATAAAGGAAGGTCATCTTTAGAAACCAAGACATCCTTTGGGAGACCAATATGAACAAAGACACCAAGTTCTTCTACGACATCGACTACTTTTGCCCAATCATACGTGTACAATGAAACCTCGGGAATGTTCGTAGAAGCCACTAGTTGACCCTTTTTATCTTCATAGAGAAATACTTCCACTTCTTGGCCTTGCGATAATTCTTCTTTTGTCTCGTTAGTATGTAATAAAATTTCCTGATTATTTAATTTTAAGACATAACCAGTTTCAATTTTCCGTGCTACTATCGTGGTCTCTATAAGACCTGGTTTTAACTTATCCATTTAAACGCCTCTTTCATATTTCATTACTTTGATTTCTATTATAACTAATTAAAGCTTGAGATGAAAATATTCAGTCATATTATCTCAATTAGAACATAAAAAAAACGCAAAGCGTATTTTATTAAATACGGCGTTAGCTTTCGCCACCATCATTTAAGCATCATGGGTGGGGTGCCCTAGATGCGTGTGGCGTAAAGATAGCTGTTAGCTTATAAATTCTCTTATCTCGTATAAAAAAACTGGCAAAAGCTGAGCTTTCACCAGTATTGATTTTAAATGAGCAGATTAAATAAATCTTGATCCTTATTAATTTCAACGTAGGAGAACCCTTTTTTATCCATGCGGTCAATGAGTGGATGATAATCTTCTTTTACTTTCAATTCAATACCAACCAGGACAGGTCCTTTGTCTCTATTATTTTTCTTTGTATATTCGAAACGAGTGATATCATCTGTTTCACCTAGTACCTCGGTTAAGAATTCTCGCAATGCTCCAGCTCTTTGAGGGAAATTCACGATAAAATAATGTTTTATTCCATTATAAATTAGTGAACGCTCTTTTACTTCTTGCATGCGGTCAATATCATTATTTCCGCCACTTACAATACAAACGATGTTTTTTCCTTTGATTTCATCTTTATATTGATCTAATGCTGCAATAGATAATGCACCTGCCGGTTCGGCAACAATAGCATTTTCATTATACAAATCAAGCATGGTAGAACAAACTTTCCCCTCTGGAACAACTACAACGTTATCGACGACTTCCTTTGCAATTTCAAAAGTAAGATTTCCGACTTTTTTAACGGCAGCTCCATCTACAAACTTATCGATCTTATCCAACGTAACGACTTCTCCTTTTTGAAGAGAAGCTTCCATGCCGGGAGCCCCCGCAGGTTCCACGCCAATAACGTGTGTTGATGGACTGATGTTCTTGAAATAAGAACCAACGCCAGATATGAGTCCCCCACCTCCAATACTCATGAAAACATGAGAAACTGGAACTTCAAGGTCTTCCAGTATTTCCATACCGACTGTTCCCTGGCCAGCAATTGTACGGTAGTCATCAAATGGATGAATAAATGTCATCTTATGATCCTCGCCAAACTTCTTGGCTTCAAGGAAGGAATCATCAAATGTGTCACCAGTTAAAACAACATCAACAAAAGGTTCGCCGAAAAATTCTACTCGTGAAACTTTTTGTCGCGGAGTTGTACTTGGCATAAAGATTTTCCCTTTCACACCAAGGGCTTTGCAAGAGTAAGCTACGCCTTGAGCATGATTACCAGCACTGGCGCAAACTACCCCATTTTCCAGTTCTTCTTTTTTTAAACTTTGCATCAAGTTATAAGCGCCACGAAGTTTAAATGATCTGACTACTTGAAGGTCTTCTCGTTTTAAATATACATTCGCTTGATATCGCTCAGAAAGAATAGGATCCAGCTGTAGTGGTGTTTTAACCACAATATCTTTTAACATTTGGTGCGCGATCAAGATGTCTTTTACTTGAACGGAGTTAGTCATTGTCTTTACCATCACCAGAACCCTTCTTCCTACAGAATATTAAGACTTATCTTAACACAATCTTGAGTTTGTGAAAACATTGAACTACTTATAATTATTAATATTATCAGATTATTTATACAAAACCTTTTTATTGAAGGTTTTTACTATTTAATTGAGGGTATATAGATTAGTTTGATAATGATATGATAAGGGAAAAGAAGATACATTGTATCATTGGAGGTATGTATGAATGGTGAAATGGGCGTTTATTTCGGATTTTGACGGAACAATTTCTAAAAAAGAATTCTACTGGATACTGATAGATACATATTTTCCAGAAGGGAAACAATTGTATCACCGTTGGAAAAACGGTGAATTAACAGATATCGAATTTATAAAAAAGGTATTTGGTTCTATTAATCAGTCTGAAGACATTATTAAGAAGCAAATTCAAGAGATGCCTCTAGATGAACATGCTATTCCTTTTATTCACAAAGTATTAGAAAATGACGGAGATTTTTACATTCTTAGTCCAGGTACAGACTATTATATTCAACAAATCCTAGCTAAGAACAACCTTTCTAACATTGATGTTTTTTCTAACAAAGGATTTTTTAAAGATAAAAATATTCATTTAGAAATAGATCGTAACGCATGGAACTACTCGGAACATTGCGGTGTTGATATGGAAGTGACATTTAAAAAACTTAAAGAACCTTATGATTACGTATTTTATTATGGTGATAGCGAACTCGATGCGCTACCTGCCAAATATGCGGATCAAACGTTTGCGAAAAATTTATTAATTAATGCGTTAATAGACAACAAACAACCTTTTATTCCTGTTCGGGATTTCAAAGACGTACAGACGTTCCTCACAGAAGAAGGATGGATCATGAAAGGATAGGTATATCAAATTTAAATATAGTAAAGTAAGAGGGATCAGCAGAATTTAATTAGATTCTGCTGATCCCTCTTTTAATATTAATTTAATCGGGGTGCTTATTGTTAATAAGCACTTTGCGGACTTCTTCCCCTTATATCCTATCTAGTTCTGGCAATATAAGCGTATACGTCGCGTAAACATGTATAACCCTGCTCTTTAACTATTTGAATGCAGTTGGACCAAAGTTCAGCAGTCATTTTTGCATCTTGTAATGCATGATGTCTGTTGGATGTGTCAATGTCAAAAAATGAACAGCATTCTTCTAATACATTAATATGACGAAGTTCCGGGATCAATGCTGTTAAAAATGATGTATCCAATATTCTGTGGTCAAAACTTGTCTTATATAGCTGCCAGGCTAGATCTTGCATAAAATCAATTTCATGTTTCGCGTGATGGGCAACAAGTGGTGCATTGCCGATGTATTTTAAAAAATCATGTAGCACATTCTCTTGGGAAGGTGCGTCAATTAAGTCTTCTAATGTAATCCCAGTCAGTTCTGTTATTGTGTCAGAAGGAGCTTGATCATGTTTAATAAAAGAGTAAAAGGTTTCCTCTTCTAGAACAGTGCTGCCTTTGATCTTAATTGCACCTATTGACAAGATACGATCCCCTTTTTTAGGACTAAAACCTGTCGTTTCAATATCAAAAACAACCATCGTTAGATCTTCAAAAGGAGTTCGCAAATAATCATTTTGTTTTAAATCTTTTTGTAACCTTCTCATATAGGCAATTTTTGCTGGATCGCGTTCGTGAGAAGGTGATCCCTTGCCTGACAATTGACGGACCCACTGCAACATTGGATTCATGATTTTTCACTCTCTTTGCTGTTTCTCTTAATGATGTTTGTCGCTTCTCTCATCAAAGAAGATCCATCCTTTATCCATGATTTTAAAGCCTCATATTCTTTTTTTGATAAGGAATTCAACGGAATGAAATGAACACTCTCGTAATTTTTCACATCCTGATTCACCTTTAATCTTAAATCTAGGGCATCAGAAAAAGGTCTTTTATAAGTTTTAATTGCTGTGTAATTGTCAGAAAGGTGGTCAAATCTCTCTAATGTAGGTGCCTCTTGGATCTTTTCTAGAAAAGATAATAACCGAATCGCATTAATATATGGAAATAAAACTACTTCCTTTACATCAAGTTTTCCTTTGTTTTCTCCTTTTGTTTCCGGTAAAAGTTGGCCGAATAAGCCAATTCCTTTTTTTATATATTGAACATTGTCAGCTA
Organism: Salipaludibacillus neizhouensis; assembly: GCF_002886185.1. Taxonomy (GTDB): domain Bacteria; phylum Bacillota; class Bacilli; order Bacillales; family Salisediminibacteriaceae; genus Salipaludibacillus; species Salipaludibacillus neizhouensis. The sequence continues at coordinate 1,824,003 of NZ_KZ614146.1, read as the reverse complement.
GTCTGCTTAATATATCCGGATTCTCCTTCATTTTTTCGAAGCCTTTATTCTTGGTCTTTGTTAAAAGAGACCTTTCTCCAACCAATGCTCTTGAATCATAAAAGATGGATACATTTCGTAATGATTCCCAGCCTCTGTCTTCCAGCCAACCAAGTAGTTGGCTCTCCCAAACATCGCTAGACTTGCACCATCTCGGATTATTAGCCATCACTTTACCTTCACATAGCTCGTAACCGCAAATTTCCATACCTTTTACAATCTCTTCGCCTAATTTTAAAAAGTAGTCGGCATGCTCTTTATTACCATCAAAGATAATCCCATGATCCTGGTCACTCCAAATTGCTTGTTCTTGCCTACCGCCACTTCCCATTAGAATAAACGTAAAAGGAGCGGGAGGACTCCCCCACTCACTTTCTACGATATTTTGTGATAATGAAATAATTTCTTTCATAAGTTCATCATGAAATTGATTCAAGTTTGCGTGATCAGACTTTTTTTCCTGGATCATTTCATTTCTCCAAGCTCTTAAATCCTCATAAGTAGCCGTTGGAAGATGATTTTTATTTATCACAATTAAGCACCTGTCTTTTTACTATTAGTTGGAGTAATATTTTCCGGGTAACCGTAACTACCGTGTTCACTCATATCTAAACCAATAATTTCTTCCTCTTCAGTAACTCGAATTCCACCCGGTATAACTTTATCCATTACTTTCAAGATAACAAAAGCTACCACAAAAGCATAGAGTCCTGAAGATACGACACCAGTTAACTGAACACCTAACTGAGTAAGACCACCGCCGTAGAATAATCCAGGAAGTCCACCGTTCATCTCTGCTAGTCCTGGAGTTGCAAAGAACCCTGTGGACAGCGTGCCCCAAATACCGGCAATACCGTGAACAGATAATGCGAAGATTGGATCATCAATTTTCGCTCGATCGAAAAATACCATACTAAAGTGAACGATCAAACCAGCGATAATACCAATTACAACCGCAGCCCAAGTAGATACAAATGCTGTTGAAGCTGTGATTGCAACAAGTCCGGCTAAAGCACCGTTAAGCATAGTAGGTACATCTGCTTTTCCAGTCATCGCTGTCACAATAAACATTGCAGATATAGCACCGGCAGCAGCGGCAAGTTGTGTAGTTAATGATACATAACCGAAGAATGCACCCTCAACACCAAATGTACTACCACCATTAAATCCAAACCAACCTACCCAAAGAAGTAAAACACCTAATGCAGTAAAAACTTGGTTATGCCCTGCTAAATCATTAGAAGTGCCGTCTTTGTTAAATTTACCGATACGAGGTCCCAATACAATTGTGGCAGCAAGTGCAGCTGCAGCACCAGTTAAGTGAACTACCGTTGAACCGGCAAAATCTTGTTTTCCTAGCTCGGATAACCAACCGCCACCCCAAATCCAGTGTGCTACAACGGGATAAATAAATGCTGAAAACAGAATTGCGAAAATAATGTAAGCAGATAGTTTTGCTCTTTCAGCAAATCCACCAAATGCAATCGTCAATGCGATTGCTGCGAAAGCAAGTTGGAAAATGAAATCAACAGATCCTACAAGACCTTCACTTTCACTGTAATCTCCGAAAAAGAAGTTAGATAAGCCGATAAATGCATTTCCTTCTCCATATATGAATCCGTACCCAACAGCCCAAAAGACGATGGAAGCAATACCAACAGTGAATATTGTTTTCCCGGCAATATGACCTGCGTTTTTCATTCTCGTTGAACCTGCTTCAAGGAGAATGAAACCACCTTGCATTAATAAAACTAAAATAAAGCCAAGCATTACCCATACGTTATTCATTAAAGAAATCTCGTCCATCTTACGTCACGCTCCTCGAATAATTTTATCTCAGTTGAAAGTATGTGTTAGCAAATGTTCCAACTGGTGTTAATTATCAGTATATTCGTCAGAAAATTTACAAACAACAAAAATGTTAGATTATCTAACGCGATAATTACAGGAAGCGTTTTCATTGTTTTAGTGTGAGTAAAGAACTAAAAAAACAAACTAAGCAAAGACTATGCTTAGTCATAATAGGTATTTTCAACCGGATTAGCTCGGGTTTTTTTTCTCTTTCTGTCAATCCAGATCTGTTCAATATAACCTGTACCTAACAGAACTCCACAAACAATAAACAGGAATCCAATCAATTGAGATAAATAGATCGGTTCTCCTAATAGAAAAAATGAACCTATTAATGCAAACAGAGGAATAAAGTTATTAAAGACAGCTGTTTGACCTGCTCCTATTTTTTGAATCGCGGCATTGTACATAATGTGACCAAGTCCCGTTGCAATAACTGCAGATGAGAAAAAAACAATCCAAACGGTTTGATTAGTATTAGACATCTTTCCAAGGCTTCCAGGTTCAAAAAAGAAACTAAGCAGAAATAACCCCGCTGACCCGATTAAAAGCATGATGCCAGTCAATTGCCGGGAGGATAGCGTTTTAGTTGCCACTTTAATAATGATAAAAGATATTACTTGGGAAACCATGGCAATAAATATATACATGTCACCTTGAGAAATTCCAGCAACTCCTTCTGCCGGATTTAAGACGACGAAGGTTACCCCTGTAAAACCTGATAAGATACCGGTAAAACGTAATTTTGTAAGTCGATCGCCGAGAAAAATCATAGCAAAAATAGCTGTTGTTAAAGGGATCAGTCCTAAAATTAATGACGCTTTTGAAGCAGTAGTTTCTACTAACCCAATGGCTAACATGGAATGGTGGCCAATTTGACCAAAAAAAGCGGCTAAAGCGGTAAGTCCCCATTCTCTTTTTGTAAGCTTTCTTAAATCTTTTAAAAAATATAGGATACTGATCGCGCATAACCCGGCAATCCCTATTCGAAGTGATTGCATCATCACAGGTGGAAAGTGTTCAACTAAGTATTTTACAGCGACGACATTTAGTCCCCAAATCATCATTACAAAAATTAAAAGTCCATATGTACCCGTTTGCTTCAATTTTTAACCCTATCTCATTAGAATGATGAAAAAATCATAACATATATAATATAACGGGAATATGTTTCTCAGTAACTCTCGAATATATGAGACAATCATGGTAGAATCTAGCCTTGGTTTGAAAAGTTAACAAAAGGGAAAAAAGTAATGTTCGTAAATATGATATGACTGTATTGGTGGGGAATCAAATGAAAAGTCAAGGGATGATTAAGGAGATTTTCGTGTTAAGAAGTATTGGTTGTTTAAGTATTGTGTTTCTTCATAGTGTACATGCTGCTTTAATGACTGTTCCGATAAGAGAAATGGGTGAACTTGAGGCGATCACTTTTGATTCCATTCAAATGCTTCTATATTATGGTACACCGATGTTTATATTCATTTCTGAATTTTTGATTTCCTACTCTTATCGAAATAGAGACGTTCCTCCAGGTTTTCTCAAAAAAAGATTGCGCTTTATTTTAATCCCATATTTTGTTATGGCAGTTTTTTACTCCCTTCCGTTTATTATGCAAGGTTGGGAGTCCTGGAGTTTAAAATTAGTAAGGAACATTTTTATTGGAGATTACCACGGTTACTTTATTTTGATTATCTTTCAATTTTACTTATTCCACTTGTATTTTTACCGGTACTTAAAGGCGTGGTCTCCAAAAATAGTACTTCCAATTGCACTTATTATCAATGCAACTTATTTGATGATATTTAATTTCACTCTTCCCCCAGAGAGTCTTCCGTTTTCGACTTACGTTTGGGAAAGATTTTATTGGATTCCTTTATTCGGCTGGATATTTTATTTTGCGTTAGGTTTTTATGCAGGACTTTATTATGAATTATTTATCGAAGCTCTAAAAAAGTGGCGCTATATTATCATCATTGGTCCCGTTCTTTCCAGTATTATGTTACTTTATTTTTATCACTCTGGATTTCTGTCCGTTCACAGCTCTAAACGGACTGACATCCTAATTCATACCACAATGTTAAGTATGTTCTTATTTTATATTACAACTAGATTCACCAGACCATCTCCATTTCTGGTTTTTATAAGTCAATATTCTTTTGGTATATATTTATTGCATTATTTTTTTATATTTCTTGGAGACGCTATTTTCCGATTGTACCCTATTGATATAGGATTTAGTTATATACTCGTACTATTTGTATTCAGCATAGGGTGTTCAATCGCAAGTATATACTTCTTAAATAAATGGAAATACGGACATTTAGTGATTGGGAAAATTGGAGTTGGCTATGTGCCGCCAAAATAACTTTTTCCCTTGTTACTTAAATGATTGTTCAAAAAAGAAACACCAACCTTTCTAAAAGGTTGGTGTTTTAATAACTTTTTCAGTACCTTTTGATGCAATAAGCGAAACTTCCACAGTTTTTTGGCCTAACAGGAGAACTGTTTTCCTAATAGGCACGCTCTTATTCAGCTCTTTTTGCATCTAAAATCAGCTGCAGTAATTGAAGTCTCTGAAGATCATTCACACTGCTTCTGGTTAATTTAAATGAAACTCGGTTGGAATCAACTCGATTGACAAAAACAAGATCTAGCTCAGGGATTATATCAATAGATTGTCCATATCTACCGACAGCGGAATACATCTTTAAATCACTAAAGGGGGCTTCTGTTGCTACCCACCATAAATAACCGTAATCAAAAATTGTGTTTGATGGTACATCTGTCTGTGCGGTAGTGCTTTTCTTTATCCATTCTTTCGGAACAATTTGTTCTCCGTTCCATTCCCCTTCTTGTAAATATAGCTGACCAAACCGGGCCATATCACGAGCTGACATACGGAATAAATAGGATGGGTGTTGTGATCTTGTGTTCTCATATTTATAATTTGTATGACTTAATTCAAAATCTTCCATTTCTAGTGGTTTGGCTAGCTTTTCAGCAAAATCTTCGAATAAATCTCTTCCCGTTTGGTCATTATATATGGTGCCTAGAGCATTGAAATCCCAGTTATTATAGTAATAGAAATCGCCGGGCAAATGACTTCCTCTGCTTGGTCTGGCGATTCGCATGCCCCAAGACTCTTCCCCTGCAGGTAAATAAATCCCGGAAGTAGACGTCAATAAGTGTGATAGCATTGCTTGTTTCTCCAAAAAACTCAATGGTGGTTTATCATCGATTTGATAATCCTCTAAAGTGTTATTTAAGATAAGAGTTCCTTTATTTTCTTCTATGCCAATTAAAGCACTAAGAAATCCTTTTCTAATAGAATGGGCATTTGTACTTTTAGCAACATCCCCCCACGAAAACAATATTTTACCTTTGTATATCACCATGGCAGCGGTTGAATTAATAGACTCATAGTACTTTCTTGCCTCGTTAAGAGCATCTGGGTTAAATCCAGCTTCATCGACACTGTCGTGACTCTCCCAGGTAGTTTCTTGAGCCGATTCCATCGAATAATAGATATACATGAATAATCCCACCAGTATGATGATTATTATAATTAATATTGCAATGATTTTATTAAACACACAGATCATCCTTTAAACATCAATAGCATTAATATATCATTTTATACCCCTGTCTTCCATGTTGCTAACTTTGATGAAAATTAAGCCTTATCGATATCGTTGATCAGTTTTTCTAAAATGATAATATCACGTTATTCAAAAATATATAAGCAATGATGGTTATGGACAAAACAATTACTTGAGCCAATTCTGGAGAGTTCGTTTCACACGGTGACATAAAAATGAAAGACTTGACTTCTTATATAGGTTATCAGATAATTATAAAAACTTTATTTTGTAATTTAAACTAGCAGAGATAGGAATTCTTTGGCTGAAAAATTCCTTTAGCAATTAACATTGAAGCTGCTCATATTCAGCGAACTACGTTTTACTCTCGTTAAGAGTAATCCAAGTGGACACATTAGTGTCAATAAAGGTGGTACCGCGGAATCAGAATGCTTTCGTCCTTGTTTAAGGACGGGGGTGTTTTTTTAGTGAGAATATTTCAATGTACACTATATTAAAGAGAAGGTGGATTATTTTCAATGGCAATAAAAAGGATCGTAATTAAAATTGGAAGTAGCTCCCTTACTGAAAAGGACGGGCAGTTAGCAAATGATAAAGTGTCCGACCATGCAGACGCTATCGCCAGTATTATGTTGGCAGGTTTTGAAGTAGTATTGATATCTTCCGGTGCAGTAGCAACAGGCGTAAAACAATTAGGGCTTTCTACTCGCCCCGTCACTACGTCAGGTAAACAAGCAGCCGCCGCTGTTGGGCAGCATTTATTAATGCAAAAATACGGGGAGTCATTTAAAAAACACCAAATCAATACTGCTCAGCTTCTTCTGACTAGAAATGATTTTTACAAAGAGGAACAATATCAAAATGCTTATAACACGCTGGATGAACTATTGAAGCGAAGAGTTTTACCAATTATTAATGAAAATGATTCTACTGCGATCGAGGAATTGACGTTTGGTGATAATGACATGCTGTCAGCTTTGGTAAGTGGTTTTCTACATGCTGATCAACTCATTATTCTTACTGATATAGACGGGATATACCAGGAAAATCCTTTGAAGAACCCTAGTGCAATGAAGTACAATCATTTAAATGGTGTGAGTGAAGAGCTTCTAGCTCAAGCGGAGGATACTTCTTCTAAAGTGGGAACTGGTGGAATGAAATCCAAACTTCAAGCGGCGCGTACAGCTCTATCAATGGGAGTAAATGTATTTATAGGGACAAGATCATCCACTGATTCGATCGAAGAAATTCTCGCGGGAAACGGAAATGGAACCTATCTCACCCCCACTGCAAAAAAAATAATGAAGACGAAAAAACAGTGGATTGCCTATCACTCTTCAACAAATGGGAAACTCATCATTGATGAAGGTGCAGCACAGGCTATTTTAAAAGAAGGTAAAAGTTTATTACCTGTTGGAATTACAAGTATTCAAGGAGAATTTAATATAGGTGATGTGGTCCAGGTTTGTGCGTCTTCAGGGGTATTGTTAGGTAAAGGGAAAGTGACTTACTCCTCCGATCAACTTCGGTCAATTATTTCAATAGGAAATAAGCAGTCTATAAATGGGAAAAAGGAAGCGATTCACCGCGATCAATGGATAATAGTATAGGTTGGTAAAAGGGTTAAGCTTAAGCTTGAATAAGGTAATTACAATGGATTAATTAAGTCCATTTAATCCCGGTTAAATTTTTTGATTGCTTTATTGCTAGTATTTTAGTTATAGATATCTCCTCTCCTTTACTCTTTTTGAATGGATGTTAATAATGGAAGCACCGGATTTTGGGAGCATCATTTTATCAAAAATACCCGTTAACGCGTTAGTATGAACTTTAAGCCAAGATTGACACGTTTTATGATAAAATAAGCGATCGAAGGAACCTTGCCAATAAGACTTATTCATTTCGAAAACGACATACTCACAGGCCCTGTTTAGAAGAGTCAGTGATACGGATTGTTCATTATTTCCATTTGATCGAACAATTCTCTGGTATGTTTTAAAAAAAAGATGTTTAAAATAATCATAACTAATTACTTGTTCCCAATTAGGATTATTGATTTGCTTTTGTCTAGGAGTATAACAGTCTAATTCAGTGTCTAGGTTAACACCCCAATGTTCCATATTCGTATTGGTCCTTAAAAAAACATTAATCTGGCTGATCAGATCTTTAATTTCTTTAGGTGTTTCCCGAAGTTGATCTTCATAGATAAAGTATGTTTGTTTCAAGTTCGTTAGCGTGATTATATCTTGTAGATTCAGGATGGTTCCTTTTATTAAAAGGGGTTGATAAAGGTTATCTTTAATATCATGTTCTGTTTTCATCCCAATTGACAAATCATGGACAGATATTAATGATTTATTCATTTTAAACTCCCCCCCTCTTTAGCATTATTATATTATTTAGAATACCCCTATATGATTAAGTGAAACTATAGATATGAGTTAATATGTAGTGGGCAATTTTGGATTTCAAAGAAAATAATGATTTATTGAAGTATTTGTGCTATGATTATATAGTTGAAGTACTTTTATTAAAAGACAGGAGCGTTTTAAGTTATGAAGAAACGATTAGACATAAGAAATATTGCAATTATCGCCCACGTTGACCACGGAAAGACAACGTTGGTAGATGAATTGTTGAAGCAGTCAGGTACATTTCGAGAAAATGAACAGGTAAATGAACGTGCGATGGACAATAATGACATTGAGAAAGAGCGCGGTATTACGATCCTCGCTAAGAACACAGCAGTAAATTATGAAGATAAAAGAATTAACATCATGGACACACCAGGTCATGCTGACTTCGGAGGCGAAGTAGAGCGTATCCTTAAAATGGTCGATGGTGTCCTACTTGTAGTAGATGCATATGAAGGTTGTATGCCTCAAACACGATTTGTATTAAAGAAGGCGTTAGAGCAAAAATTAACGCCGGTAGTTGTTGTAAATAAAATTGACCGCCCTGCAGCTCGTCCTGAAGAGGTAGTTGATGAGGTACTAGATCTATTTATTGAATTAGGTGCAGATGAACAGCAACTGGACTTCCCTGTTGTTTATGCATCAGCTATTAATGGTACTGCCAGTGAAACTCCAGATCAGACTGATGGTACTATGAAAGTAATTTTTGACACTATTATTGAGTCTGTTCCTGCTCCAATTGACAATTCTGAGGAGCCTTTCCAGTTTCAAGTAACCATGTTGGATTATAACGACTATTTAGGTCGTATTGGTATTGGACGTGTGTTTAGAGGAACGATCCGTAAAGGCGATCAGGCTGCAGTTATCCATAGAGATGGTTCTGTGAAAAAATTCCGTGTATCTAAACTATTTGGTTATTTAGGTCTTAAGCGCTTGGAGATTGAAGAAGCAAAAGCTGGGGATCTCATTGCCATTGCCGGGATTGAAGATATCAACGTTGGAGAAACAATCTGTCCGGTCGACAACATAGACCCGATGGAATTGGTTCGTATTGATGAACCTACACTACAAATGACTTTCCTAGTAAACAACAGTCCCTTTGCAGGTCGTGAAGGTCAATATGTTACAAGTCGTAAAATTGAAGCTCGCTTAATGACACAAGTCGAAAGTGATGTTAGTCTGCGAGTAGAAAATACTAGTTCACCTGATGTTTGGACAGTTTCCGGACGAGGTGAATTACATTTGTCTATTTTAATTGAAAACCTTCGTCGTGAAGGGTTTGAACTACAAGTATCCAAGCCGGAAGTAATTATACGCGAAGTTGATGGTAAGGCGTGTGAACCTTATGAGGCCACACAAATCGACGTACCAGAAGAATATACTGGTGCTGTTATGGAATCATTAGGTGCTCGTAAAGGTGAAATGCTAAATATGGTAAACAAAGGTGAAGGCCAAGTACGACTCGATTTTCTCATCCCTTCCCGAGGACTAATTGGTTACACTACAGAATTCATGGCACAAACAAAAGGGTATGGTATCATAAATCATACATTTGACAGCTACCAACCTGTTGCGACAGGCTATGTTGGTGGACGTCGTCAAGGCGCGCTAGTTTCGATGGAAAACGGTAAAACAACTCCATACGGAATGATGGGTGTGGAAGATCGTGGGATGCTATTCTTAGAGCCTGGTGTAGAAATATATGAAGGTATGATTGTTGGAGAACACAATCGTGACAGCGATCTTACTGTTAATATTACAAAAATGAAGCAACAAACGAATGTTCGATCTGCGAACAAAGACTTTACAGTTACAATGAAGAAGCCGAAAATACTATCACTTGAAGAAGCATTAGAGTTCTTAAATGACGATGAATATTGTGAAGTTACTCCTGAATCGATCCGATTACGTAAAAAAGTATTAGATAAAAGTAGTCGTGAGCGAGATGAAAAACGTAAGAAACTAACTGTTAAGACTAATTAATGGTCAAAAACACCGGTGCAACAAGGATCTCAACTACTATAGTTGAGATCCTTTTCTTTTCCCCCACTATGCCAAGGTTTATGGAAGATTATTTTTCAAAACTGGTGCTATCGATACGATATGGAAGAAATAAATAAGAAGAACGGTCTAAGCGGCACTAAGGTATACAGGTCCATATATTTAAGGTCTCATGCTGTTTAAAGCTATTTGATTAATTGGAGAAAAGTTCCTAGTATTAGTAATGTTGATTGAATAAATTCGTGAGATTAATAAAAGGAACAAATGCTTTCTTTTATGAAAATACTTAACAAAGGTGGGATTCAGAAATGAGTAAAAATGCGACTGCAGTTCTAGAAACACTTACACTAGAAGAACCCACGAAAGATGTTGGTCAAGACATGTGGGCATTAGCAAAGAAAACTTCTCTTGATTTAAACTCAGCATATAAGTACATTATGTTTGCCGAGTATTTCTCAGAAACATGTGTTGTTGCTCGCGAAGAAGACAAAGTAGTTGGTTTTATCACAGGATTTGTTCAACCCAGCCATCCTGAAGTTGTATTTGTGTGGCAAGTTGGCGTGGATTCGTCCCAACGTGGTAAAGGGGTAGCTTCCAAGATGTTAAACGAACTCATTGCAAGAGATGCTTGTAAGGACGTTCGTTACGTGGAAGCAACAATTACGAATGACAATAAGGCTTCTCAGTCATTGTTTAAGAGAATGGCTAAGGAACATGATACGTCATTTGAAGTACGTGAATGTTTTCCTGAGGATGTCTTTCCAGAAGAAGGACAAAAAGCTGAATATACGTATCGAATTGGACCTTTTTCCAAGTAAAACGATATTTATTTGAAAAAGATAATTAAAAATACGGAGGGGTTTTAAACCTATGACAGCTAACGATCTTAGTACTATTAATGAACTTGAATCTTGTGTAAGAAGTTATGTAAGAAGTTTTCCAGCAGTTTTCACAAAAGCAAGAGGATATAAAATGTGGGACGAAAATGGGAAAGAATATCTTGATTTCTTCGCTGGAGCGGGTTCACTGAATTACGGACACAATGAACCAAATATGAAGAAAAAGCTTGTAGAATATATTCTTGATGATGGGATCACCCACTCTCTTGATAAAGCTACAACAGCTAAAATAGATTTTCTAAATAAATTTAATAATGTTATTTTAAAGCCGCGTGATCTAGAGTATCGTATTATGTTCCCAGGACCAACAGGAACGAATACTGTAGAAAGTGCTTTAAAACTAGCCAGAAAAGTAACTGGAAGAACGGATATCATCAGCTTTACGAATGGATTCCATGGTATGACAATCGGAGCTTTATCCGTTACGGGTAATTCTATGAAGCGTAAAGGTGCTGGAATTCCTTTAAGCCATACTGTGACTATGCCTTATGACAATTTTGTTAGTGAGGATCTCGACACTCTGGAGTATCTCGAGAGATTTTTAGAAGATAATGGTAGTGGTGTTTCTATTCCGGCTGCAATTATTCTCGAGACAGTCCAAGGTGAAGGCGGTATTAATGCTGCTCGTTTCGAATGGATCAAAAAAGTTGATGAAATTTGCAAACGTTGGGGAATACTTCTTATTATAGACGATGTTCAAGCAGGAGTTGGACGTACGGGTACATTCTTCTCGTTTGAACCTGCTGGAATTAAGCCGGACATCGTATGTTTATCAAAATCAATTGGAGGTTATGGTCTTCCACTAGCGTTGACTTTAATCCGTCCTGATTTAGACCAATGGAAGCCTGGTGAGCATAATGGAACGTTCCGTGGGAATAACCATGCATTCATTACTGCGACAGAGGCTCTTACCTATTGGGAAGATCCAGCATTTGAAAAAAGTGTGCAAGATAAATCAGTTACAATCACAAAATTCTTAGAAAATATGATTGAGAAGTATCCTGAAATGAAAGGTCATTTAAAAGGCCGTGGTTTCATGCAAGGTATTTCTTCTGATGTGGATGGTTTCAGTGATAAAGTTGCGAAAAATGCTTTCAAACGCGCACTTATTATGGAAACTGCTGGCGGACATGATGAAGTATTTAAGCTGTTCCCCCCTATTAACATAGATGAGCAAGGATTGGAACAAGGATTTAAGGTAATTGAAGATAGTATTAAAGCAACTGTGCAAGAAATGTTTCCAACAAAAGAAACAGTATCAAACTAAACTAACAAATTTTATTCATTACAACTGAGGAGGCTGTCATTCATGAAAGTAGTAAAATTAGAAGATATCATTGGAACTGATCAAGAGGTAAAAGGTGAAAACTGGACGAGTCGAAGACTACTTCTTAAAAAAGATAACATGGGGTATTCTGTGCACGATACACTAATTAAAGCAGGTACAGAAACTCACATTTGGTATCAAAACCACCTGGAAGCAGTTTATTGTATCGAAGGTGACGGAGAAGTTGAAACATTGTCGGATAACAAAATTCACCCTATTACTACAAATAGTATTTACGCTCTCGACAAAAATGATGAGCATATGCTTCGTGCGAACACCGATATGAGAATGGTTTGTGTATTTAATCCACCTATTACTGGCAAAGAAACTCATAATGAAGAAGGCGCGTACGAAATCGTCGAAGATTAATCAAAAAGTGTTGCGAGACAACATTCAGAAAAAGGATGACTTAATTGTCATCCTTTTTTTCTATTTAAGAGATAAGATTCTATAAGTTGACAGCTCTCTTAACATCCTGCGCATCAAGGGAAGCCCATCCTTTATTTATGATAACTGATGGTAGCGGAAGTTAACGATGTAATTAACAAAAGACGTTACTTGATTTTCTTCCACCTCCTCCCCACTCTTAGAATTTTTAAAATATAATATCTAAAAATGTTATAATGTACATAAGGATTATATTGGAGTTGGAACACATGGAAAAAGATTTAAAATCATTTTTAGAAACACTTTTAGTAGGTTGTATCGGCGGGTTAATCTTTTTTTTAATAAGCCTACCTCTTCCTTGGATGTTAGGCCCTTTAACAGCTGTTATGGTTTGGCAAAGCACTACAAGTCGAAAAATGATCTGGCCGGCGCACTATAAAAACATAGGATTAATTACATTAGGAATTACTTTCGGTCTTTATTTTTCGATTGAATCCATGTTGCTTATAGGTCCATATTTTCTGCCGTATGTATTATTAACTAGCCTAATGATATTGATTAGTATCATCAATAGTTCTTTTATCTCAAAGTTTATCAATGTGGATCAAGTAACGAGTGTCTTCGGATCCATACCAGGTGGGTTAACGGAGATGGTTATTGCAAGTGAATCACTTCATGCAAAGACCTCATTTGTGATGATATTTCAAACCGTACGGTTGTTAGTAGTACTCTTTACGGTTCCTTTTATAATTATTTATGCTTTTTCAGGTGAACCTAATACCTCAGTAGCAATATCAGAGCAAGCCAGTACACCCTTTCTTTCCTGGACTGCGTTGCTATTGTTATTACCGGTACTCCTGGGTTTTCGATTTAAGGAATTTATTCCTGCTGGCGTCATGATCGTTCCCCTTGTAACTACAGGTTTATTGAATATAAGTCCACTTGAAATCCCGCAAGTGCCTGCCTGGCTCTTTCTCGCAGCGCAGCTCAGTGTAGGAATTGGACTAGGTAAGAATATTTCATTAAACGACTTGAGAGCTGCTGGAAAATACGGGTTTGTATTTGCTGGATTAGCAGTTTGGTTAATTTTAATTGGTCTTGGTCTAGGTTTTGTACTAGCTTTTATTACTTCAATGGATTTACCCACTGCAATGCTGAGTATGGCACCAGGCGGTCTAGTTGAGATGGTTTTAACCGCATCTATAGTTGGCGGAGATCCGGCAATCGTTACTTCCCTTCAGCTTACGAGAATTCTAATTATTGTAGTATGTGTCCCAATTGGATTAAAATGGTATTTCAAAAGAAAAATGAAGAAAACGGTGGCTTAGGTATTACTTAAGGGGGTGTCAGAAAGTGAATCATGTCATTTTATTTGATGGTGTTTGTAATGTATGCAGCTCCAGTGTCCAATTTATTATGAAACGTGACCTTAAAGGCACATTTAAATTTGCTTCGCTGCAAAGTAAAATTGGACAAGAATTAGTAGAATCATATAATATCAGCAAAGACTTAGATAGTTTGATACTCATTGAGAATAATGGTTTGATCTACGATAAAAGTACAGCCGCTCTTCGAGTAGGAATGAGACTCAAAGGCGGCTGGACGTTATTACGTATTTTATTAGTGATTCCCTCAATTCTGAGAGATTTTTTTTATAATCGTTTTGCTGCTAATCGATATAAATGGTTTGGCAAGAAAAACGAATGTATGATTCCTACGTTAGAACAAAGGGAACGATTTTTAGACAAGTAAAGCTATATGCTCTCCTCTGCCTCTTCAAATGAATCTATCATTGGATCAAACCCATCTGGATAAGTAGGATAAATTTGAGGATGCAGGATCGCTGCTATTTTCATTAGACCAATCAAGAGTCTCGGGGATGGTCTGCAAAAATAAGGTTCCTCCAAAATGTGCATTTGGTTGTTTTTAATAGCACTTAGTTCCATCCAGTTAGGTCTTTTTTTAATCACATGTGGTTTTACTAAGTGCTGTTGGACTCCTACCCATACAATTGCCATCACATCAGGATCCCGTTGAAAGACATCCTCCCAATCTGTTTTAACACTTGACTTATCGATATCGGCAAACACATTCTCACCGCCTGCGAGTGTTGAAACCTCCGTTAACCAATTTGTCTTACCAGGAGTAAATATGGGTTTCGCCCACCATTCCCAATATACAGATTTTGGTTTAACAACTGTTGTGCTCAAATCTTTATATTTATCTACCCATTGATAAAATCTATCATGAGCCTTAAGACCTTGTTCTTGCTTCCCGGTTTTTTCACCAAGCCACAATAGAAGTTTGCCTATATCCGACAGTGTCTTAGGATTCTCCATGATCACATATGGTAGATTGCGTTTCTCTAGCTCTTCAATATTTTTCTCCATCCCAGGTACTGATAAAGAAGCCAAGATTAGATCTGGTTCCAACGCTTCTACCTTGTCCATATCTATTGATAAATCAGAACCTAATCGTGGTAAATGTTGAATAGACGCAGGCCAGTCGGAATATTTGTCAAGTCCAACAAGTGATTCTTCCAGTCCGACATAGGCTGCTATTTCTGTATTACTTGGGCACAGTGAGATAATTCGCATCGTGTTCCTCCTCTTATAAAATTGACTATCTTTAGTCTATGCGTTTCCAAACGGCTGAAACTAAGTTTAACTATCCTAGTTTTTCTTACGTAATGCTTTACGCTCTGCCTGTGGAACACATTGATAACAAACGTTGATTTCCCGATCGTTCACATCTATATATTTTGAAGGTTTTTTTAATTTTCTTTTACAAAAATCACATTTTCTATTAAACCAAGTAAACATTCCTGCCACCCCTTCTATTTCGGATGAAAAAATAAAATACTATTTAAGTTTAACACGGATTCCTTGTGTGCCCATTTCTTCCAAAATGAGTTCTTCGTCCCACTGTGGAATTAAGTTATCAAAATTAATATCTCTGACACTGTCGATATTAGTGACAATCTCGGATAACTCACGACTAATCCAAGTAGTTTCTTCTCCTGCAACCAGTTTTTTCTTATAGCGATTGTAAGAGGCATCTAATATATCTATATTTTTAAACAACTGTTTAAGATCACCATACTGCCTAATCAACGGCAATGCTGATTTTTCTCCTACACCTGCACAACCTGGGATATTATCACTAGGATCACCTAATAATGCTTTGACATCAACCCACTGTGTTGGAGAAATATTATATTCTTCTTGAAAGCTATCGAGTGAATAAACAATTTCTTGTTTTTTCTTTGACAGAATTTGAGACGTACTTGCATTTAGTAACTGAAACAAGTCATGATCATTACTATAGATAAATGCTTTACCAATATTTTGCGTACACCAATTCGTTGAAAATGTTCCGATGATGTCATCAGCCTCAAAACCGGGTACAGCTAGTTGATGCACACCCAGACGAGCTAAGATTTTTTCAATTAAACGATATTGGTCAATGAGAGGTTCTGGAAGTCCTGTTCGTTGCGCTTTATAAAAAGAGTATTTTTGATTTCTTGCTGTATCTTCTCTTTTCCCATCCCAGGCCACGGAAATATGAGTGATATTATAGTTTCTCTTTAATTGAAACAGTTTTTGGAAGAATACTCTGACAGCATTTATATATTCTCCTTGATCATTTTTCGCCAGCTGATCGTCGCTCTTTCCATAGGACGTTGCGAAATATCCTCTGCTCAGTAAATTAAATCCGTCAATTAATAATAAATTTTGCTCACTCATTGTAAATTCCTCCGTTAGTGTCTAAATAGTTCAAGATTTTTTCCCATTCCACTACTTTTTCTTTAAAGTTTTTCACATTCCGTCCCGGAACTGGACTTGATGAAGGCAATTTCTCATATGAAATACTGAGTTGATGTTGTTTTAAGTATTTTCTAAATGATTGATAAGCTTTCGTGCCGTTAAGTCCTATCCACTGTAGCGAAGGATACTTTACTACTAATGACGCTAAGTCATTCATTTTTTCATTTTTAATAGCTGAGTCTAAGCTACCCATTCGTTCACAAGAAGCTATAACATCCCAAACACCAATCTTATGCTTATGAAGAAAGGTAATCTTTTCGGTATAGTTTAACTGATGTAGTTCTTGATTAAATAGTTCTCCAAGTATTAACCAAAAATGATTTCTAGGATTTCCGTAATACTGCTGTCTCTTTAGCGACTCCATACCAGGCATAGATCCTAAAATAAGGACCCTTACATCTTTTCTAATGACGGGTTTCATGGAAGTAATCTCAATCATGCTTGGATCACCTTATGAATTGGTGTGTCAGACTCAATCGCTTGCTTAAGTCTGCGTTGCATGTAACCAATACCTTTACAGTCAAGGAGTGGAAAATCTAATTGAGCAGAACTGGGAATAATTCCCCCTAAAATCGGCACATACTTCTTCCCTGTTAAAACGACGTAATTATCGTACATGTATAAACTCTTTTGTTTCATCTGAAGCTGTAACTCTTCTAATGTAATAACTTCAGGAATTTTCATAGAAAAACTAACATCATACATCCCATCTACCTCATCTTCCGGTCTTAATAAGCCATGTTTCGCGGAAAGAATAAGATGTGTGTTAAAGAATTTTTCGGCATATGACTTACATAGATTGTGAAATGTTCCAATATAAGCTTCTGCGGCAGGAACTGCCTGCCTTTCGGGGTATTTACTCCATATTTTCTTATTACCACATGGAATGATACATATTTCTTTCATCAACTGATTCTCCTTAAGATTAACGCTAGTAATTATTTTATCATAAAAAATAATAATAATAGTCAAGGAAAACTTAGTTATTGAAAGATTTACGGAAAAGAGGAAAGTCTCAGATGTGTTCATTGAGTCGATTTTATAATTATGTATGGATAGAAAGCGTATAACCTTGAACGAAGCACAGAATTAGTTTTGGAGAATAGCTAAGGAAGGCTAAAGCTGTTTAAATCTGAAAAACGATCCTCCTTTGAAAAGGAGGATCGTTAGTAACGAAATTAAATCTCTGATGTTTTTACGGAATCGAATTCATCTAAAATCTCTCGTGAAGGACCTTTGCCTAGGAAACTAAAAACGACAATCGCAATTAAACTAAATACAAATCCTGGTACTATTTCATAGAGACTCCAAATACCGCCTTCTAGACCGAACCACGCACCAAGGTTGGACCAGATAATGACAGTTATTCCACCTACAATTATTCCGGCAAGTGCCCCATTTCTAGTCGCACGCCTCCAAAATAAAGACATGATGATAAGAGGACCAAATGCAGCACCAAAACCAGCCCAAGCATAACTGACAAGCTCCAGCACCGAACTTTCTGGATTATAAGCAAGTGCGATTGCAATCCCTGCGATAAGCAGAACACCAACTCTTCCGACCCAGACTAGTTCGGATTGAGAAGCAGTTTTGCGAAGAATAGATTTGTAAAAGTCTTCAGTGAGTGCACTGGTAGAAACAAGCAACTGTGAATCAATCGTGCTCATAATGGCCGATAAAATGGCTGCAAGTAAGAAACCAGATACCCAAGGATTAAACAGAACTTGAGTAAACAGTATGAAAACAGTTTCCTCATCAGCCAGTGGGGATGCCGTAAAGTTTTCAAAATATGCAATTCCTACTAAACCGACGAACATCGCACCTAATAAACACAGTACTAACCAAACCATACCAATTAAACGAGCCTTTGGTATTTCTTTTGAAGACTTTACAGACATAAACCGAGTAATAATATGGGGCTGTCCAAAGTACCCTAATCCCCATGCAAGTAAAGAAATAATACCAATCGTTGACATATCTGCAAAAGCGTCTAAAAGGGTAGGATCAATCTCTCCGACCAGCGTAATCGTCTCTGACCAACCACCCATGTTTTGAATAGCAACGATCGGAACAATGATGATCGCTAAAAACATGAGGATACCTTGGAAGAAATCAGTCCAACTTACAGCTAAGAATCCACCAAGGAAAGTATAAGAGATAATAACAATCGCCCCTATCCATAAAGCTTGGATATAAGGTAATCCAAATGAAGCTTCAAATAATAATGCCCCACCAACTAAACCAGAGGATGTATAGAAGGCAAAAAATAAGAGAATAAATAAAGCGGAGACAACACGTAGAATTTTGGATTCATCGCGAAAGCGGTTCTCAAAAAAGTCTGGCAATGTAATAGAATCTCCAGCAATCTCTGTGTATTGACGTAATCTTTTGGCAATGAACTGCCAGTTCAAATAAGCACCTACTGCTAGACCAACACCTATCCACATTTCAGACATTCCGCCGACATAAAGCGCACCAGGCAGGCCTAAGAGCAACCAGCCGCTTAGATCAGAAGCTCCTGCACTTAAAGCAGCGACTCCCCCACCTAGCCTTCTTCCACCCAAGACATAGTCAGACAAATTACTAGTCATTCGATACGCAATAATTCCTATAATTAATAACCCTATTAAGTAGACTATAAACGTAATTAAGGTAGCCGTATTCAACGTACTATTCTCTCCTTTCTGTAAAGAATGTAATGATGGATAAAAGAACAAGCGTTACCATTGGAATAAAAAGCCAAAATGTCGTAGCTCCTGTTAATCCAAAGTCTTCCACAATTCCACCTCCTATGGAAATAATTCATTACTATTTTACCGTACCCTTTTGTCTATTTTAAAAACATTTTTCTCTCAATTTTAAAAGTAACTACATGTTATAATAAAAATATAAGTAAAATGCATAGCGTCTTTTGGGTTAACTGCAGCGATATCTTTCGCCACCCTGATTAGCAATGATGATTGGAGTTTTGGTTCTACTCGAAAGGAAGGGTGCGCTACCCTCTAAGCATGTTGCGTATGAGAGGTGTTTTTTAACTTTCATACCAAAAAGGAAATCTTTTGTCTTTTAAAAAATAGGAGGAGTGATCTACATGGAAATTTTTGATGCGCATTTTCATATCATTGATCCACAATTTCCGTTAGTTGAAAATCAGGGATTTTTACCAGATACGTTCACAAGCTATGACTACTTAGAAAAGGCGAAAGATTTAAATATTATCGGGGGTGCATTAGTCTCTGGTTCTTTTCAAGAATATGATCAAACATATCTATTACATGCTTTAAAAATATTAGGTCCATCTTTTATTGGAGTTACACAACTACCTTATGATACATCGGATGAAAAAATTATTAATCTCGATAAAAAAGGAGTCAAGGCTGTTCGGTTTAATGTGAAGCGGGGTGGCTCGGAAATGTTGGCACGACTAGACTCCTTTTCACGGCGTGTTCATGACCTTGCGGGCTGGCATACTGAGTTGTACATCGACTCACGATCTCTTATTGAAATTGCCAGTACATTAACTGAGCTTCCTGCTGTTTCTATTGATCACCTAGGCTTGTCCAGAGACGGATTCTCCACACTGCTGGATTTAGTTGACCATGGTGTAAAAGTGAAAGCTACTGGATTTGGCAGATTGGATTTTAATCCGGAAGATGCTATTCGTGAAATTTATCACATAAACCCCGAAGCGTTAATGTTCGGCACAGATCTCCCCTCCACCAGAGCGAAGAGGCCTTTTCACCATTCGGATATAAATCTTATTTATAACGTACTAGATGAATATGGAGCAAAGAAAGTGTTATTAAAGAATGCACAAAGATGGTATAAGAAATAATTGAAAATATAAAGGACTTTGGTTCTAAAAAAATAATTAATTCTCATAGCAATAGCACCTAGAAATTAATCATAGGTGCTATCTTCATGTATATTTAAGATGCGTATATTACCGTTCGTTTTTTTATATATCGCTCTTTCGTTTTTCAAAAAAACAAAGTTTGGAAGTCAGCCTAGCCTTTACTTACTTTACTTGGACTGTCCATTCAAAAGGATCTGGGATTTTCCCTGTTTGTATCCCTGTAAGTGTCGTGTAAAGAGATTTCGTTAGCTCCCCGGTTTGGCGACCGTTAATAATCATAGATTCATCTTTCCAGATTAATTCTCCTATCGGAGAAACAACAGCTGCTGTTCCTGCACCAAACGCTTCCTCTAATGTCCCAGCCTCGTATGCTTGGTATACTTCTTTCATTGAAATTTTTCTTTCAATGACTTGGATATCCCAATCCGCTAAAAGTTGTATAATTGATTTTCTTGTTACCCCTTGAAGGATGCTGTCATTTAACTCTGGAGTAATGACTTGACCGTCAATTTTAAAGAAAACATTCATGCTACCGACTTCTTCAATATATTTTTTCTCTACTCCGTCTAGCCACATAACTTGTGCATGCCCCTGATTAGCAGCATATTCTTGCGCATTGTAACCTGCTGAATAATTTCCACCTGTTTTTGCTGTGCCCATTCCCCCGCGTACTGCTCGAGTGAAGTGCTCTTCCACCATAATGCTAACCGGATGAATGCCTTCTGGGTAATAAGAGCCAACCGGAGATAAAATAATGAAAAAAGTATAATTATTAGAAGGTGCTACTGATAAGCTGGGCTCCGTTGCAATAATAAACGGCCGAATATACAAGGAAGTCCCTTCTGCCTGGGGAATCCAATCTTTTTCCAAACTAATTAACTGTTTTAAGTAATCCATGACCAATTCTTCATTAATCGGAGGAATACTTAGTCGACCATTAGAACGATTTAATCTTTTTAAGTTCTCATCCGGGCGAAAAAGTAATACATCATTATTTTCGTCACGGTAAGCTTTTAAGCCTTCAAATACTGATTGCCCGTAATGAAAGATCATCGATGCTGGCTCTAAAGAAACCGGTGCATACGGGACAATTTGTGGTTGAAACCAGCCTTTTTCTCTTGAATATTCCATTGTAAACATATGATCTGTAAACAATTTTCCGAATTTCAAGTTGTCAGGATCTGGTTTTGTTTTTTTGTTAGGATTCTCATTAATAACTAGCTTTGCCTCTGTCATATTTCCACTCCTTATTTTCTAGACAAAAACGCTTGGATCAAAATAAATCCCAGCGTTTCGTTTACAGTTAATTAATAAAAAAAGATTTATTTCATTTTAATATTGTATCATGATTCAATCTATTTAAATTAGAAATTATAAAATGGATATCAGCTAAACCTGTAATACTTGCCACTAACTCACACCTGAATTACGGATCGGGGGTTAGGGGATCGAAAATAAAACTTTTGTTAAAAGATAAGAAAGTATAAAATGACAGCTATCTTTACGCCACAAGTATCAAGGAAAACCCATCCTCCTTTCGAGTAGCACCTACACACACTACGTAGGTGCTACTCGGGGTGGCGAAAGATCACGCTGTATTTAATAAAAGACGCTACGCGTTTTTTTTACATGAGTCCCTTAGCTAACTTCAATTGCTCTTTCACCTGTGATTGTGATGTGCCCCCATAGCTGCGACGATTTGCAACTACTTCTTCAGGAGCTAGGACACGATAAATATCGTCTTCAAACAGTTCACTGAAGCTCTTGTATTCCTCCATCGTTAAATCAAGTAGGTATTTGTTATTATCGATGCCATAAAGAACGATTTTTCCAATCACTTCGTGCGATTGACGGAATGGCATACCTTTTGTTACTAAGTAATCAGCAATGTCTGTTGCATTGGAATAATCCTCGGAGACAGCTTGCTTCATATTGTCTACTTTCACCATCATCGTATCAATCATCGGTGCAAGCATCATTAAGGACCCTTCTAACGTCTCTACAGTATCAAACATGCCTTCCTTATCTTCCTGCATGTCTTTGTTATAGGCAAGAGGCAACCCTTTAAGTACAGTTAGTAACCCCATCAAGTTTCCGTAAACTCTCCCTGTTTTGGCTCGCAGCAATTCAGGAACATCAGGATTTTTTTTCTGTGGCATGATACTCGAACCGGTACAAAAGGAATCATCTAATTCAATAAACTGAAATTCCTGACTGCTCCAAATGACCATTTCTTCGGCTAAACGAGAAATATGCATCATCATTATAGATGCGGCAGACATGAATTCAAGAATAAAATCACGATCACTTACTGCATCGATACTGTTTGGATATACATAGTCGAAGCCTAATTCATCAGCTACTTGTTTTCTGTCTAAAGGGAATGTAGTCCCAGCTAAGGCACCCGCGCCAAGAGGAGATCCACTCACTCTTTTCAGGCTATCCTGAAGCCTCTCTTTATCTCGTTGGAGCATCCAGAAATAGGTTAATATATGGTGCGAAAATGAAATAGGCTGTGCTCTTTGCAGGTGTGTATAACCTGGTAAAATGGTGTCGATGTGCTCTGATGCCTGATTTAGAATCGCTTTTTGCGTGCCTTTTACTAGCTCAATAATGTCTTCTGTATGATTTTTTAAGTACAGGTGCATATCTGTAGCTACTTGGTCATTCCTACTACGACCTGTATGTAGTTTTCCGCCAACGGGTCCAATCTCATCAATCAAGAATTTTTCAATATTCATATGGATGTCTTCATGTTCGACAGAGAAAGTTAATTCTCCATTTTCTAATTTGTTTTGAACAGCTTTTAATCCCTTCGTAATTGTCGCACCTTCGTCCTCAGTAATAATACCTGTGGTTGCAAGCATATTAACATGTGCGATACTTCCTTGAATGTCTTCATTTGCTAATTTTTGATCGAATGAAATGGAAGCCGTTTGCTCTTCTACTAATTTATTCGTTTCTTTTGTAAATCTGCCGCCCCAAAGCTTAGACATGGATTGGTCCTCCCTTTATTATATTTCATACTAGTCCCTGAAAATAAAATATACCAGAGACTTTTCCATAAGAAAAACGGCATAGCCGTCTTTTATTAAATACAGCGTCAGCTTCCACCGCTCCGAGTAGCACCTACGTAGTCCGTGTAGGTGCTACTCGAAAGGAGGGTGGGTTTCCCTTGATACGTGCGGTGTGAAGGTAGCTGCTAGTTTTATAAATTCTTATCTCATAAAGAAAGCCTGCCCCTCTTAAGAGAAGAGGCAAGCTTATAAAGTTTATATCCGCTTACTTATCTGTGTTCACTAAGTCAGGCTTTTTGTTGTGGACTTGAGAGTGAATTTGTGTCGATAATCCCCAAAGTTTGATAAAACCTACGGCCGCGTGATGATCGAACATATCTCCTTTAGAGTACGTTGCTAATGCTTCATTGTAAAGGCTGTTATCAGACTTTCTTGCTACAACCATCTGAGTGCCTTTCCATAGCTTAACTCGGACCTTACCGTTAACACTTGTTTGTGTATCATCAACAAATGCTTCGAGTGCATTTCTAAGTGGAGAATACCATAACCCATCATAGACAAGTTGAGTCATTTTTTGGTCAATTAGTGTTTTATATTGTGTTACTTCTTTCGTTAATGTTAAGAATTCCATTTCTTTGTGAGCATTAATTAAAATTAATGCACCAGGGTTTTCATAAACTTCTCTTGCTTTGATTCCAACCAGTCGGTTCTCAATATGGTCAATTCTTCCGATACCATGTTTGCCGCCAATTTTGTTTAACTGTTGAATGATATCAACTAAAGGTAACGATTCACCGTTTAAACTAACGGGCTCACCATTTTTAAATTCAATCTCAACATATTCAGGCTCATCGGGTGCATCTCCGATAGATGCAGTCCAATCGAATGCTTCTTCCGGTGCTTCTGCCCAAGTATCTTCTAATACTCCTGCTTCGCAAGCTCTCCCCCAAATATTTGCATCAATAGAGTAAGGCTTTTCTAAATTAACCGGGATTGGAATGTTTTTTTCCTTTGCGTAAGCAATTTCTTCTTCTCGGTTCATTCCCCATTCTCTAACTGGAGCAATGACTTCTATATCAGGATTTAATGCTTTAATAGAAACTTCAAAACGTACCTGATCATTCCCTTTTCCTGTACAGCCATGAGCAACAGCAATTGCCCCCTCTTTTTCTGCTACTTCAACTAGCAGTTTCGCAATCAAAGGACGTGATAATGCAGAGGATAAAGGATATTTTCCTTCATAGAGAAGGTTAGCTTTTAACGCAGGTAATAAATATTCTTTTGCTAATAATTCTTTTGCATCAATAATTACTGCTTTGTTTGCACCAACCTCCAATGCTTTTGCCTTAATAGATTCAAGGTCTTTTCCTTCACCGATCTCTAAACCTAATGCAATAACTTCATAATCATATTGTTCCTGTAACCATTTAATAGAAACGGAGGTATCTAATCCTCCAGAGTATGCTAAAACAACTTTTCCTTTACTCATTGGTAATCTCTCCTCGAAAGTAGTATTTTTATATATAATAACGTATTTTTATGCAGAAATCTACACAAAATATTAATTTTTTAGTAATTTCTTTAATAAAGCTTTCTGAGCATGCAGTCTGTTCTCTGCTTCATCAAACACTCTAGAGTGCTTTCCATCAATGATTTCAGCTGTTACTTCTTCTCCTCGATGGGCAGGTAAACAGTGTAAAAATAAATAATCATTTTTTGCATACTCCGTTATTTTTTGATTAATTTGAAATGGTTTAAAGAATTGTTTCCGAGTTTCGAGCTCATCCTCTTCTCCCATGCTAGCCCAAACATCTGTGACAATGACGTCTGCTTGATGAACAGCATCTTCCGGTTTTTTATGAAAAGTGATGTTAGCTCCTGTTTCTAAACCGATAGCCTTTGCGGCTTGGAAAATGGATTCGTCAGGTTCAAATCCTTTAGGACTAGAGACAGCCATATCCATTCCGACAAGTGCTGCACCCTCTAATAAGGAATGAGTCATATTGTTATTTCCATCTCCAATATAACTCATTTTAAGACCAGCTAGCTTTCCTTTAGTCTCATAAATAGTCATGAGATCCGCTAATACCTGGGTTGGATGATGTGGGTCCGTTAACCCGTTGATAACTGGAACAGAGGAAGAAGCAGCGAATTCCTCCACTGTTGCATGAGCAAACGTTCGAATCATAAGACCATCTACATATCTAGAAAGTACCTGTGACGTATCAGAGACTGTTTCTCCTCTTCCTAGTTGTATGTCCTGTGAACTAAGAAACAAAGCGTGACCGCCGAGCTGCAGCATTCCTACTTCAAACGAAACTCGAGTACGAGTTGACGACTTTTCAAATATCATTCCTAATGTTTTTCCTTGTAAATGAGGATGAGGTACCCCATCTTTAACTTGTTGTTTCATTAAAATGGCATCATCAATTAACTCGTGGATGTCATCCCCGGTTAAATCGGTCATCGTTAAAAAATGTTTTAGGTTCTTTGTTTTTTCTAATTGCTCTATGCCTTCCATACTGTCGCCCCCTCTTTTTTTTGCGCTAATGTATTTTCATAATATTGTAAAGAGTTCGGTGAATCCTCGACTTGTTCACCTGTAATCCAATTCGTCATCGCTACGACAGTTTCTAAACTTGTAAAGTAAGGAACTTGATACCGCACAGAAAGTTCTCGAATATAGAAACCAACTTTTTCTTTTTCACGACCTTGATTAGGTATATTCACTACCATATGTGGTGGTGAATCTTTCCAATGCTGCAAAAGTTCTTCTTTTGTGTTTAAAACAGCAACCGTGGAAATACCATGCTTCGCAAGAAATTCTGAAGTACCTCGAGTTGCTGTGATTACAGCACCAAGCTTTGCGAAGGAAGCAATAACAGGAAGACTCTCTTCTTTCATTCGATTTGAGATGGACGCAAATAATTGAATAGGTTCGTCTTGGATGTGCTGTACTTTACCAAGGAAAGAAGATACCTTCTTAAGTGCTTCATCTCTTGTCCAGCCAAGCCCAATGATTTCGCCGGTAGATTTCATTTCAGGTCCGAGCACATGATCGACACCTTTTAATTTGCTGGCTGAAAAGATAGGTGCTTTCACTGTGTAATAATCCGGTGCAGTTAATAAATTGAGTTCATCAGACAATGTATTTAACGGTATATCAAGTTGCGACATCACAGCCCATTCTATCATCGGAATTCCGGTTACTTTACTCATAATCGGCACCGTTCTTGAAGATCTAGGGTTCACCTCTAACACGTAGATAATACCTTTGTGAATAACAAATTGAATATTCATCATTCCAATAATCGGGACCGTTTTACAGATTTGACTTGCAATTTCGATAATCGTCTTCTTTTCTTCTTCGGATAGCGAAACAGGTGGGAAAACAGTCATACTGTCTCCAGAATGGACACCAGCTTTTTCTAAATGTTCAAAAATACCGGGTATAACAATGTCCTTACCATCACTGATAACATCCACTTCACATTCTAAACCAGGAACATACTGATCAATGAGCAAAGGCCAGCACTGATCATTTGTATCCTTCTGTATACGGGATACATATTGTTTAAGTTCTTTATAGCTATAGCAGATAAACATAGATTGCCCGCCAATAACATAAGATGGGCGGATTAAGACTGGAAATCCTAATTCAGATGCTGATGAGGATAACTCCTCTATTTCATGAACAATGTGTCCTGCTATATGAGGAATATCTAATCTATTTAATACCTCATAAAATTGTTCTCTGTCTTCCATTTGATCAATGTGAAACGGAGAAGTACCAAGGATATTGACACCTTCTTCTTCCAGGCTGTTAGCTAAGTTAATCGCTGTTTGGCCACCAAATTGAATAAGAACCCCATCCACTTTTTCTTTATCTATCACAGAAAGAACGTCTTCTAACGCTAATGGTTCAAAATACAGTCTATCAGCAATAGAGTAATCCGTGCTGACTGTTTCCGGATTATTATTAATAACGACAGCCTCATATCCCATTTTCTTCACTGCTAAAGCTGCATGAACAGAGCAGTAATCAAATTCAACACCCTGGCCAATTCGAATAGGTCCTGATCCTAAAACTAAAATCTTTTTACGATCATGGTTTGTCGTTACTTCATCATGGCCGTGCCATGTGGAGTAATAATATGGTGTAATAGCATCAAATTCGCCGGCGCAAGTATCCACTAATTTATAAACTGGCTGAATGCCATGTTGTTTTAGCGTTTTTCTGACTGATTTTGATGTGGTACCTAGTAATTCCGCGATTCGTTCGTCACTGACGTTAAACCGTTTTGCTTCTCGGAGTACGTTTTCCGGAATTTCTGGCCAATCATATGTTGCCAATTTTTCTTCACATTGAACCATACGCTCTACTTTCTTCAAAAACCAATAATCTATTTCAGTAAGTAGTTGTAATTCAGATACTGTTTTACCTCTTGAAAAAGCTTCCGCGATCGCAAAAATCCGTAAATCATTAGGTATCAATAATAAGTCATCGAGTTCGGTGGAGCTCTTTTTATCCATGTTTGGCCATTTAAGGCTAAAAACCTTCATTTCCAAAGAACGTAAAGCTTTATTCAAGGCTCCTTCAAATGTACGGTCAATCGCCATTACTTCCCCTGTGGCTTTCATTTGCGTCCCTAACGTGCGATCAGCCTCGGTAAATTTATCGAAAGGAAATCTCGGTAGTTTTACGACGACATAATCTAAAGCTGGTTCAAATGAAGCATAGGTGTTACCAGTTATAGGATTTAGGATTTCATCCAGAGGATATCCAATGGCACATTTAGCTGCAATACGAGCGATTGGATATCCCGTTGCTTTAGAAGCTAAGGCGGAAGATCTACTCACTCTTGGATTTACCTCAATGATGCAGTATTCATTAGATAATGGGTTTAGTGCAAATTGGATATTACAGCCCCCAACGACGTCCAAAGCTCGAATCACCTTTAGAGACGACGTGCGCAGCATTTGGTACTGGACGTCTGACAGTGTTTGTGAAGGTGCTACTACAATGGAGTCACCTGTATGAACCCCAACCGGATCCATGTTCTCCATGTTGCAGACAATGACGCAGGTGTCGTTGGCATCACGCATAACCTCGTATTCGACTTCTTTCCAACCCTTTATGCTTTTTTCTACTAATACTTGGTTGATCGGGCTCAATGTAAGACCATGTTTTAAAAGTGTAAGAAATTCTTCTTCGCTGTAAGCAAAACCGCCGCCTGCTCCCCCAAGGGTATAAGCTGGTCTTAAAATAACCGGAAATCCGATTTCTTCGAGGAAAGCAAGACCATCATCTAGTGTTTGAACAATTTTAGATTCTGAAATTGGCTCTTTAATATCTATCATCAGCTGGCGGAATAATTCTCTGTCTTCCCCGTTTTGAATGGATTTAACCGAGGTACCAAGCAGTTCGACATTGTATTTTTCGAGAATACCTTTCTCGAACAGTTCGACAGTTAAATTGAGTCCTGTTTGTCCGCCTAAACTTCCAATCATTCCATCTGGTTGCTCTTTCTTAATAATCCGTTCTAATGACTCCACGTCAAGAGGCTCCATATAGACATGATCTGCGATTGTTTTGTCTGTCATAATGGTTGCTGGATTATTATTAACTAAAACAACTTCTATGCCTTCTTCTTTTAATGCAAGACATGCTTGAGTGCCTGCATAATCAAACTCTGCTGCTTGCCCGATGACAATCGGTCCTGAACCTATCACGAGAACTTTTTTTAGAGATTCACGCTTCCACATACTTGTTTCCCTCCTGATGTAACCACTTGATGTATGAAATCATTAAATATATATGCTGTGTCGCTTGGACCTGGGTGAGCTTCAGGGTGAAACTGCACACTTTGAATGGGAAGACTGACATGCTTCATCCCCTCAAGAGACCGGTCATTTACGTTTTTAAATAGAACTTGAAAAGATTGTTGGTCAATACTTTCTTCAACGACAACATAGCCATGATTCTGAGATGTCATGCGAACTTTGCCTGTAAGAAGCTCTTTGACAGGGTGATTACCGCCACGATGACCGAAAGGCATTTTTTTCGTTTTTCCACCATAAGCGAGTGCAATGAGCTGATGACCTAAACAAATTCCAAGTGTCGGATACTTTTCTGTTAAGGCTCGGATTTGAGGGAAAAAAGGTGCCATTTCCATTGGATCTCCTGGTCCGTTACTTAAAAGAATACCATCGGGTGATAATGCTTCAATCTCTTCGAATGAGGTGTTATAAGGTACGATACTAACCTTGCACTGTTCCTTTAGTAAAGCATCCAATATGGACTTTTTATAACCAAAATCGACGAGTACAACATGCGATTCTCCTTGTCCATGAACCTCTTTTTTGGATACAGTAACCTGGGAAACTAACTCTCCATCATGCTTATTTCCCCATCCATTTAGAGGAATGACACTTTCTTTCGATTGTACAAGTTTTCCACGAACCGTGTGATGTTTTCGAATCACTGCAACTAGTGCTCTAGTATCAACATTTTTCAGGCCGGGCACTCCTGCTTTATCCAATTGTGCTGAAAAAGAACTCGTTGATTGATAATGGCTCGGTTCTTCACAAACATCACTTATAATGACAGCTGAGACAGCTAGTGAATGACTCTCGTTGTCATCTTCATTCACTCCGTAACTTCCGATAATAGGATAGCAAAACGTTAGAATTTGCCCTGCATAAGAAGGATCTGTCATCATTTCCTGATAGCCTGTCATGCTCGTATTAAACACAACTTCGCCCGTCATTTCGTCATTGGAACCGATCCAATCTCCATCAAAAACTTCTCCGGTTTCCAGCATAAGATATCCTTTTGTCATGATGTTACCCCCTGTTCTTCGGCTTTAATAGTATGTTTTAATTCATCCATAAATAATTCGAGTTCTTCTGTCGTCGTGACAAGTGGAGGAAGGATACGTAACACCTTCGGACCCGCGATAAGGACGAGAATCTTCTTCGCTCTGAGTGATTCCATGATCGGTTTAACAGGATGAGTGAATTCGATTCCGATCAGTAACCCCATGCCACGAACTTCAACGATACTCGGAAAATCTTCTTTTAGTTGATGCAGTTGTTTTGTCAGCATGGCACTTTTATTCGTGACTGTTGTTAAAAAATCAGGAGAAGTTAACGCTTCTATAGTTGCTAATCCTGCTGTTGTTGCTAAAGGATTACCTCCAAAAGTACTACCGTGAGTTCCTGGTTGAAAGGAGTTAGCGACGGCTTCCTTAGCCATCATTGCTCCGATTGGAAAACCGGACCCAAGTCCTTTTGCTAAGGTTATCACGTCAGGCTCAATATTAAATTGCTCATAAGCAAACAAAGTTCCAGTTCTGCCCATGCCTGTTTGGATTTCGTCGACCATGAATAAAATATCATTCTCCTTACAAATTTTTGCTAGTTCTTGAATCCAAGATGGATCTGCAGGACGTACCCCGCCTTCCCCCTGTACTAATTCAAGAAGAACCGCTGTAGTTTTACCATTATTCACTTCGGTTAATGACTCGAGATGATTAAATGGCAAGTAACGAAAACCTGGTGTTATCGGAGTGAATCCCTCATGTATTTTTGTCTGTGCAGTAGCTGCAAGTGTTGTTCCAGTTCTTCCGTGAAAAGAATCAGAAAAGGTAACTATTTCTGTTCTCTCAGCATGTCCCTGGTCTTTCGCATATTTTTTAGCTAACTTGATGGCAGCTTCATTTGCTTCTGCACCACTATTACAAAAAAAGACTTGGTCAGAAACGCTATTCTCTGTCAGTATATTTGCGAGTGCTTGTTGAGAAGGAATCTCATACAGGTTCGAGCAATGCCATAAAGAATCCAGTTGCTCATGCAATTTTGCTTGCACAAAGTCCGGCACATGGCCGAGGTTACATGTAGCAATCCCGGAAGTGTAATCTAAATATTTTGTATCGTTTTTATCCCATACATAACTTCCTTTTCCTTTAACTAAAGTAATAGGAAAACGCTGATATGTGTTCATTATTCGTGCAGATGGTGTTGACATAACTGATTTAGGCATAGTGAGCCTCCTTCTCAATAATCACTTTTGTTCCAACTTGTTTTCCAGCGATATAATTAGCTAGGTCAATTGGGGTGAGTCCATTTAGTATGATAGATTCTTTGACACCACCAGAGAGTCCTTTAAGTGCGGAGCGAACCTTAGGAATCATTCCCCCGTAGATAACTCCGGAGAGAATCATTTTCTCGATTTGTGTTTTTGTGAGCTCTGAATGAATAATTGATTTTCCATCAATGTCTTCCATAACACCAGGAATGTCACTGATTAGGATCAGTTTTCCTTGTAATGATTGTGCAACTGCTGCAGCTGCCATATCACCATTCACATTATAACGCTGGCCAGACTCGTCAATTCCGATAGGAGAAATGACTGGAATCCCGCCATTGTTCATAATCAGCTTTAGCCAGTCTGTATTTACTTGTTCTACCTGACCAACAAAACCTAATGCCCCCGATGGATCCACTGGAGATACTTTCAGAAGAGAGCAATCCACCCCACTTAGACCTAGTGCAGTTCCGCCAACTTTTCCAAGCTTTGTGACGATTTGTTTGTTAATGGAACCACTCATAACCATTTCCGCAACGTCTAGTACTTCCTGCGTGGTCTTACGAAGACCTTTCACGAAAGAACTCTCAACGTTTAACTGTTCTAATGCATGGTTAATTTCAGGACCGCCGCCATGAACGATAATAGGTTCGCATAAACCCGACAATTTCAACTGAACAACGGTTTCATAAAAGGATTGTGGAAGTTTTGCCAAAACACTTCCACCAACTTTTAAAATCATTACATTCATCCTGTACACCTCACGTTCTGTATGAAGCATTGATTTTGACGTATTCATAGCTTAAGTCACAGCCCCATGCTGTTGCTTCTGCGGAACCATCTTGTAAGTCAACGATAAGTTTAACTTGTTCTTGCTCTAAATATTTTTTTCCTTCCAATTCATCAAACTCAAGAGGAAGCCCATTTTTAACCACATCAATATGCCCTAATGAGACACAGACTTTATCTGGATCTATTGGTTGCTCACTATAGCCAACTGCACAAACTATTCTTCCCCAGTTAGGATCAGCTCCGTATACAGCTGTTTTGACCAGGTTAGAAGAAATGACTGCTTTGCCTACTTGACTTGCTACTTTTTCTGAGGCTGCACCTTTAACCTGTACCTCGACCAACTTAGTAGCACCCTCACCATCTCGGGCAATTTGTTTAGCCAGGTTTTCACTGACAACGCGTAGCGCATGAACAAATAGTGGCCATTGTGGATGATTTTCTGATAAGGTGTCATTATTTTGACATCCGTTAGCGAGTACTAAAACCATGTCGTTTGTACTTGTATCACCGTCTACAGTGATCATATTGAATGTTTTATTCGTTACCTCACGTAATGCGTTTTGAAGACTGTCAGGATCAACCTGTGCATCTGTAGTAATAAAAGAAAGCATTGTAGCCATATTCGGATGAATCATACCGGACCCTTTTGCTGCACCGCCAATTGTAATTGTTTTTCCATCTATTTCAAATTGAATAGCGACATGTTTCGTAACCGTATCAGTCGTTAAAATAGCAGTTTCAAACTTTTCTGCAGAATAGTTCTCTGGTTCATTCATGGAAGATATACCTTGGCGGATTTTTTCCATTGGTAAAGTTACCCCGATTACTCCTGTGGAAGTTACTGCAACGTGGTCCAGCTTAACGCCCATTTGAGTCGCTGCTAATTGTTGCATTTGCAAAGCATCATCCATACCTTGCTTACCGGTACAGGAGTTTGCAATGGCCGAATTAACAACGATGGTTTGTATCTTTTTTTCTTTTGCTATACTGGCCTTCGTGACTTTAAGGGGTGGTGCTTCAAAAGTGTTTAACGTGTATACCCCTGCTGTTGCAGCCGGTACTTCGGAATGAATCCAGCCAAAATCAAGTTTTGATCTACGCAATCCGCAATGGACCCCTCCTGCTGAAAAGCCTATAGGACTAGTCACATGTCCATTGGTTACTACTTTGATATTTTTTTCTGAGATTGCAAGCATTGATTATCTTCCTTTCTATGGGTACATCGGAATGGTATGTAATGCATGAGTTTCATCCCATCCATTCATTAAATTAACATTTTGGATTGCCTGACCGGCAGCTCCTTTAACTAAGTTGTCTATGGCGGACATGATAATAAGCTGATTCGTCCGTTCATCTACAAAAAGGCCAATATCGCAAA
This sequence comes from Salipaludibacillus neizhouensis, assembly GCF_002886185.1. GTDB lineage: Bacteria > Bacillota > Bacilli > Bacillales > Salisediminibacteriaceae > Salipaludibacillus > Salipaludibacillus neizhouensis. The sequence continues at coordinate 1,790,524 of NZ_KZ614146.1, read as the reverse complement.
AATTACTTCCATATACGTCTTTTGTAGTTGGATAGGAATCTTTTTTTCTAATTCTTACAAACGGATGAGATTTATAATGAGATTGATAGATTTCAATCACTTCATCAATGGTAATATCCGAAGTTAATTGTCCGTAAGCGGTACATAATAAACCTCTTGTCATAGGAATCAGATGTGTCGTAAAGGTAACGGCAATCTTATTATTTACTGATTCAGATAAGTATTGCTCAATTTCAGGTATGTGTTGATGTTTACCAATCTTATAAGGTTTAAGGTTATCATTTGTTTCTGAAAAGTGAGTCATGGATGAAGGTGTTCTGCCGGCTCCAGAGACTCCTGTTTTACCATCTATAATGATCCTTGTTGGTTGAATAATATGTTGCTGCAGAGCTGGTATTAATCCAAGTAATGCAGAAGTTGGATAACAGCCAGGATTTGAAATGATTCTAGCATTCTTAATTTCTTCTTTATTTATTTCAGGCAAGCCATAGATTGCTTCTTTCAAAGTTTCTTCAGGAGCAGCTTCACCGCCATACCATTTTTCATAATCCTGTGAATTACTCAATCGTAAGTCCCCGGAAAGATCAATGCACTGAACATTCGTCCCTCTGAACTGAGGAATGAGTGCTTTACTCACACCTGCTGGAGTGGCAAAGAATACGACATCAATTTCTGCCTTTAATTGGTTGATATCCAACTCTTCCATAGGAGTATCAACGAATTCAATCAAGTGCGGATAAATCGATGCTAAATATTCTCCCTGTTGAGATTGTGAAATGATTTTCGTTATTTGCAAGTGTTTATGCATGTGGAGGATTCTAACTAATTCTATCGCTCCATATCCAGTTCCGCCTATAATTGCTACGTGTTTCAAGAAAATCATCTTCCTTTCGATTCCTTAGTATATTGTTTATTATTATAAGCTTTCAAACATATTTATGCAAGATTATTTATAAGTATTTTTAAATAAATATTCAAGATTTTTAATAATAGTATAGTATATACGCCCTTTTATTGAATGTAGGTTGTATAACTCAAATTTTTATTTTCGGGCGATTTTTTTTAGAATGGCCTTAATAACTTTTGAATGCTGTTTTAATTCAGGTGAGAAGGTTACTCAAATTCGCTTTAGGCTAATGCTTTTCAGTGTTTCGTTTCTTCAAGTTAATTATCTAAAACAACAATGTTTACTTACAGAAGCAATAAAAAAACAGACACTCCTGATTACCAGGGATTGTCTGTTTTTCTTAAAGCATCTTAGCATTCTTTCTTCTGAAGACTTAATCAACAACTATTTAAATGTGCTTTTTACTATAAAACTGGTGATAGAAGTCTAGAAACAGATTCTTTCGCACGAATCCATTTCGAGCGGTTTTCATACATTTTTTCAGTGAATCTAGTTGAATCGAGCATATCCTTTTCAAAAGATTGTGCCACTATTTCTGAAACTTCTTGATCATAAATAAATGCATTCACTTCAAAGTTCAGCTTAAAACTTCTCATATCTATGTTTGCTGTACCTACGGAATTCATTTTTCTATCAATAACAATCGTTTTTGCGTGAATGAATCCTTTGTTATAAATATACACTTTTGCACCTGTTTTAAGTAATTCGCCGATGTGAGAATATGTTGCCCAATACACAAAAGGATGATCTGGTTTGTCTGGAATCATGACACGAACATCTTTCCCTGATAAGGAGGCAATCCTTAATACATCAAGCAAACTTTGATCTGGAATGAAATAAGGAGTTTGAATAAAAATAGATTCTTTTGCACTCATAATCATCTTGATATATCCGTTCTTTATCTGTTCCCATTCTGAGTCTGGACCACTGGATACGATTTGCATTGTTGCGTTGCCTAGATTTTTTTTCATCGGGAAATATCTTGATTCATAATCAATATTAGCTTTTTTGGATGCTTGACTCCAATCTAAGATATATCTTGTTTGCATTGGATCAACGGCATTACCTTGAATTCTAAGGTGAGTATCTCTCCAATAACCAAATTTTTTGCTTGTACCTATGTACTCGTCACCAATATTAAAACCACCTACATACCCAATCTGACCATCAATGATAATCAATTTCCGGTGATTGCGATAATTTAGTCGTAGATTAATGAGAGGAAATCTTGAAGGGAAAAATACAGCCACTTCTCCACCCGCAGCTATCAGTGTCTTGAAGTGTGTCCTAGATAGGTTTCTTGAACCGAGTTCATCATACATAACCCTCACTTTTACACCTTCGTTAGCTTTTTTAACTAGCTCTTGAATAAGTTTTTTACCCAAGTTATCATTTCTAAAAATATAGTATTGAATATGAATGTGATCCTCTGCTTGTTTAATATCATCAAAAACGTGATCGAATTTTTCCTGTCCATCCATTAATAATTGAACATTATTATCATGAGTAAGAATAGCATCGTTATTTATTAGGTGCATGTATATGAGATCTCGGTATGGATCAACATTGTCATCGTAATAACGAAACTCAGGATCGCGGATTTGATCAATTTGTTTGGTGATTATATCCACAATACCAATCTTTCTCATACCTGCCCAGTTAAATAACCTTCGCCTTGTTAGGTTTTGACCAAAAAAAAGGTAGAATATAAATCCTAAAAAGGGAATGAAAAATAATATCATTACCCAAGCCCAAGTCGCAGAAGCATCTTTTCTTTCAATAAAAACGACAATTATGGCAAGAAGCATATTAATAATAAATAAAACCGCAACTAAAATAGAAACAATATTCATAAGTCCTCCTGTTAACTACTGCTTGATCCGCTTATTGTATTTTAATCTATTTACTTGCGGTCTGTATAGTAATTTTCTATTTAGTTTCCAATGGTTTTAATTTTGCTTCGATTTCTTCGCGTTGATCTTCAAAATAAGGTGGTAATGCAAGATTCTCACCAAGCTTTTCAAAAGGTTCATCGCCTTCGAATCCAGGACCATCTGTTGCAAGCTCAAACAGAATGCCATTCGGTTCTCGAAAATAAAGAGAGCGGAAATAGTATCTTTCGACAAATCCTGAATTCATATAACCTAGGCTTTGGATATGCGTAACCCATTTAAGAAGTTCTTCTTCTGATTCCACTCTGAAAGCAACATGATGAACGCTTCCTCGCCCTGGACGTTCTCGTGGCATATCTTTTGTGGCGTGAACATGAACTTCCGCGCCAGTTCCTCCTTTACCAGTAGAAAAAACAGTTACTTCGTCACCATTCAGTTGGTACGTTGTATGTTGTTGAAATCCTAGGACATCTGTTAAAACTTTATGTGTCTTTTCCGGTCGCGGAACTGATAATCTTACGGGGCCTAAACCGATGATTCCTTTCTCTTGTGGAACAGGACTCTTTTCCCACGGTATACCACCCTCTACTCCAGAATTCGTTTCATCTGAAATTAATTGTAGACGCTGATCCTCGAAGTCTTTAAAATCAATCACTTTTCTACCGTATCGCTCTTGAATACCACTATTATCCACGTTATATTCTACAAAACGTTCTAACCAGTAATTTAATGTTTCATCACTTGAGACTCTCAGTGCTGTTTGGCTAATACTCTGAGTTCCTTCTCTATTTTTAGCTGCATGAGGAATTTCAAAAAAAGTTAAATCTGTTCCAGGATTTCCTCTCTCATCTGCATAAAATAAATGATAGACACTTGTATCATCTTGGTTAACGGTTTTTTTGACAAGTCTCATGCCTAAAATTTCTGTGTAAAAATGTAGATTATCCTGAGCGTTTGCAGTTAAAGCTGATACGTGATGAATGCCCTTAAGTGATTTCATAATTTATCCCTCCACAACTACTTACTTTTTTATAGTATATAACTTTTACTCTTGTGATACAAGAAACAACCTTCTATGTTGATACTAAGTGAAGGTTGTTCACGTTGCATTTTTTTAACACATTAAAGTCCGCCTAGTCCAAGTTCTTTAATATATATTTTACAAACCATTGGTAAGGTAACAGGCTATCTTTTGATGATAGTGCCCCTGTAAATACAACTACAAGATGTTTTTGAGGATAAATAAATATGAACTTCCCAGCACGTCCAACAGCATAGAAAAAGCTTGGTTGTCTTTCATTTACTTCCTCACTTACCCACCAATGGTATCCATACTGTTGTTTCCATTTATCCGTCTTTACTTTCCCACATACAGCTTCTTCAACCCATGATGCAGGAATTAACTGTTGATTGTTCCATACCCCTTTTTGCATAATTAACACACCGTATTTCAAAAGATCAATTGGTGTTAAGTATATGCCGTATCCACCTATTGGAATGTCATTAGGGTCTGCTTCCCAAACATAGTCGTGGATATCCATTGGTTTTAACAACTTTTCTTTTAAAAACTCTGTTGATGAATGACCGGTGACTTTTTGAATCAGATCACTTAAAATATGCGAATCGATGTTGTTATAATTCATTTGTTCACCGGGTTTATCTTCTAAAGATAATGAAAAAGTGGTATCTATCCAATTCTGTGATTCAGTTACTTGTTTCCAATCTTCCGGTTTAAAACCTGAATTCATCGTCAGAAGGTTTCCAATGGTAACTTGGCTCATCGACTCATTGTCAATCTGGTCATAATAACTAATTAATTTTTTGTCAATGGAAAATCCTTTATTTTCCTCTAATGCAATACCAACTAAAGATGAAACAATTGATTTAGTCACTGAATTTAATCGGTGTTTTTCTGTAAGTAAACCTTGTTTTTGTTCATAGGTATAGGAAATAGCATTATTACGATAAATAATACATGTTTCCATCTCAAATTGTTTACACTCTTTTTCAAGATTATATAATGCTTCATTTGGTAATCCTTCTTCTTCTTTAGTCGACCTAGAAAAAGGATGTAAACTATTTTTATTCATAGTAACTCCTTTATTGTTTATAGTTTAGTGAGATTCAAGGATACTATTCCCGAATGCAGAAAGAATCATCACTTAGGTTGTTCACAAGCTTATACTTTGGTCTTCCAATTTTCTTCAATGAATTTTTTTCTGCCAGACTCTTCTCTTTCCTGCTCATATCTTTCCGGCTCTTTCTTATAAAACTTCTGGTGTTCCTCTTCCGCTTCATAAAAGATAGATGCGGATAATACTTTTGTTACGATCGGTGCTTTAAAGCGAGAAGTCTGCTCAATTTCAGCAAGCGACTTTTCTGCAAGCATTTTTTGTTCCTCATCATGATAAAATATTGCCGTTCGATACTGGCTGCCACGGTCAAAAAATTGCCCTCCATCATCAGTAGGATCAATTTGGGGCCAGTAAAGATTCAACAAACTTTCGTATGTGAAAAGCGATGGGTCGTATGTAATCTGAATAGCTTCGTAATGGCCGGTTACACCTGTCTTAACTTCGTTATAACTAGGATTACTAACGGAACCCCCTGTATATCCGGAAACGACTTTTTCAATCCCTGGAAGTTCATCAAATGGTTTAACCATGCACCAAAAACATCCTCCAGCAAATGTTGCTTTTTTATAAGTGTTTTTCATGAGGACACCTCGTTATCTCTTATTTAATCTATTTCCTTTCCTTATAAAAAGGGAAGGCACTGAAAAAGTTGTTTTACTTTTACAGTACCCTTTTATATAAATGATGCTTTGAAGTTTTGTTTCTCAGATGATAAAAATTTATAAAATTGGCAGCTACCTTCACACCGCACGTATCAAGGGAAACCCGCCCACCCTTTCGAGTAGCACCTACACGCATTACGTAGGTGCTACTCGGGGCGGTGGAAGCTGACGCTGTATTTAATACGGCTATGCCGTTTTTCTTAACCTTCAAAGAGATAAAGAAACTCTCCATAACCTTCCGCTTCCATGTTTTCCTTGGGGATAAAATCCAATGCAGCGGAATTCAGGCAATAACGGAGTCCGGTAGGTTCAGGTCCATCCGTAAAGACATGACCCAGATGAGAATCTCCATACTGACTTCTAACTTCTTTTGTTTCTGTGAGGAATCCCCATGCATCGATTTCGACGATATTTTCTTGGATAATGGGTTCCGTGAAACTAGGCCAACCAGTACCAGATTCATATTGATGAACGGAACTGAACAACGGTTCTTGAGAAACGATATCGACATATATCCCTTCCTCGTCGTTATCCCAATACTGATTATTGTAGGCTTCTTCCGTGTCATCTTCTTGTGTCACTTTATATTGAATATCAGATAGACGAGCTTTTAATTCATCTTCCGTTTCTTTTTCATATTCACGCCAGAATACTACTTCCCCATCACCTGGTGGTGTTATTTCATAGTCACGTTCTTCGCCCCAAAACTCATCGATAAACTCGTCTCTGCCAGAATTAGATCGATAAAACTCATATCGTACACTGTTTTCTAAATAAAAATCCTGGTGATACTCTTCCGCCTTATAAAAAGTAGTTGCTGATTTTACAGGGGTGACAATATCTTCATCAAAACGACCAGATTCAGCTAATTGTTTTTTTGATTCTTCGGCGATTTCTTGTTGTTCCTCATCATGATAAAAGATTCCTGAAGTGTACTGTTCACCTCTGTCAACAAACTGACCTTCCTCGTCGGTCGGATCTATTTGTCTCCACAAAACTTGCAACAAATCCTCATAGCTAACCAAGTTTGGATCATATAAAATTTGAACTGCTTCTACATGACCCGTCTTACCAGCAGAGACGTCTTCATAGGACGGATTTTCAGTTTCACCGCCAATGTAGCCTACTACAGCTTCATTCACACCTTCGATTGATTCGAAAGGTTTTTCCATACACCAGAAACACCCTCCAGCAAAGGTAGCTATTTCTCTCGTGTCTTCTTGGACATCAACTTCAAGTGGTTCACTACCATAAGAACGCTTTGTGAAATAGTCATATATAATTGGTACAAATATTAGTGCAATGATGGAGAATAAGATAGTTAACGATAGTATAGTTAACTTTTTCAAAATAGTCCCCCCTTTTCAGTGGTAACCTTTGTTTATATTATACAGTGATTTAACTGAATTCTCACGAAAAGTGACTTCCTAATTCTTTATTAATATCATAATTTGTGAAGCATTGGCCGCGGAAAGCAGCCATAAAAAAAGGGTCCGAAAGCAAAGCCTCCGGACCCTTGAAGAACATTTATTTTGCAGTTACAACTAATTCTACATCTATATTTCCTCGTGTAGCTTTAGAGTAAGGGCAAAAATCGTGTGCTTTATGAGCCAACTCTTCTGCTTCTCCTTGGCTTACACCTTCAATATTCACATGAAGTACAACACCAATTTTTACGCCACCGTCTGCAGAATCTTTCATTAAACTAACTTCACTAGTAATGGAGGAATCAATTTTCTTTTTTTCTTTAGACGCCATTAAGTTTAATGCCCCGTCATAACACGCTGCATAGCCCGCTGCAAATAACTGCTCAGGATTTGAAACACCAGAAGGAATTTCGTCACCTTTTGGCATTGATAAATCAAGATCTATGACACCGTTGTCAGATTTTACGTGCCCTTCACGTCCACCTTTAGCTGTTGCTTTTGTTGTTAACATGATATCTGCCATGTGTACATCACTCCTTAGTGAGATTTTCTAAATTTATCCTACTCAATACTGTTTTCACTTAAATATAACTTTCTAAACATCCGTTTCAAAGAAAAATATTATTAGGAAGAGAAGGCTTTCTTAAAGTCACTCATCACACGTCGTCTGCGTTCAATATATTTCCAAACCCATAAGACAAATAACACAGCACCAATAAATAGAAACGTAATTATCCAAACATGGAGTGATAATGCGAGATAGCCTATTGCTAATAATAGGCCAGTAAATAAATGATGAATTGCTGTGTGCGCATTACAGGAAATTAAGTCTGTAGGTGCTTTGTCGTAATATTTTTGAGCATACTTAATTGCTTGAAGCATAAACGGCAAGGATAAAAACGAAATATAGATGGTATAAGGTGCAAAACCGACAAGTGGAAGAAAGGCAATTACTCCATATCCAATGATAAATAATGAAAGAAGTACATTCTTTGCCCCTTTTTTGCCAAGCCTGACTACCAAGGTATTTTTACCGGTTGCTTCATCAGCAGTTGCATCTGGAAATTGATTAATTAACAGAACGTTCGTTATTAGTAAAGCTACTGGTATAGAAATAAGTAATACCTCTGTAGAGTGCATTCCTGTTTGAACATAGAAAGCACCTAGCATCATTGCCGCACCATAGGTAGTTGCAATTAACACTTCGGCAACCCCGACAGATAGATTAATGAATGAAAACCTATCTTTCCCATTCGTATAAAAGAAACCAGCGATTAATCCGTAACCGATTAAAGGTGCTATTCCCCAACCACTCTGAAAGGTTAGAAATAAACCTATTAAACCGGCGATTATCGTTAGTAGAATGCCGAAAAACCCCATATCCGCCTTGGAAATAAGACCTAGTTGAATCATTTTTGAACCACCAGTAAATGGACGGATTCCTTGAGTGTTTTCAGTATCCCTTTCTGCATCTTTCCAGTCGTTAATCATATTCGTACCAGCTTGGACCATAAGACCTCCAAGTAACGTTAGAATAAATAATGACCAATTAAAGAAATCAGTAAGTGCGAAGGCCATTGCACCACTAATAACAATAGGAATAAATGAAGCAGTTAATGATAGCGGTCTAATTGCTTCTTTCCAAGCATTAAAACGCGATTTTAAATCTTGTTTATCTGTTGACTTATCTTGATTTTCTTTTAATTCAATAACTGTAGGAGCTTCCCCTTGAAGAATTTCAGGGACAAATCTATATTTTACTGTATATGGTAATATTTTTATGAATTCCAGTCGATCGACGGCATCCTGCTCCTGGAACTGTGCAACAATTGGGGATCTGGGTCCAAGAAGTTTGGCTGCTTTTGCTCTTTCCTCTTCGGAACGAACGACTGAAGCTCGTCCAATAATTTCACACTCTTCCATTTCCATAAATGTTTGACCTTGATGGATCAACATTGCTGTTTCTGGAATATTACTCCATTAAATAACTTTCGGATCACCTTTCATACTCGTTACATAGACATTAAAAGATTCGTCTACAGCATAATGCATCATTCGTTGTCTGGGAGTACCCATGTTGGAAGTCCCTACAGAAGTGACTTCTGCACGATTTAAAAAATCTGAAATTTCTTGTTTTGATCGCTGTGTCATTCCTTTTTCCTCCTTTTGATTTTTTATCATGATGTCTATCTCAAAGCTACGCTAGACGATTCAAAAAGTAAAGAAATCTGCCATGATTTACTCTAAGACTGAATTCGTGAAAAACTTCTTCAAAATATAAAAAAGTTAAAGACACTAGATGTCTTTAACTTTTTTACTGAGGTTTAAATATAAGACGCTACGCGTTTTTCTTATAAATCATCAAAGTCGTTATCTTCTGAGACCTTGGTATATTGTCTGGATTTTTGTTCAAAGAAATCGGTCTTCCCTTGATTTACATCTTCATAAACTTTAATCCACTTCATCGGATTCGAGCGATATCCTTCAAAAGGTCTTTCCACACCTAGTTCGTTGACCCGTTTGTTTGCCATGAACTTAATATAATCTTCTAGATCTTGAATTGGAATTTCAGGGATCTTCTCGCCAATAATATAATTAGCCCATTTTATTTCAAGTTCGGCAGCTTTAATAAACGTATCCTTTACAAACTGATCGATTTCTTCCGTTTGTAATTCAGGGTTTTCTATTCGTAACTCTTTAAAGATATTCGCAAAAAGAAATACGTGTAGCTGCTCATCGCGGTTTATATAATTGATCATGGTTGATGTGGAAACCATTTTTTGATTTCGTGCTAAGTGATAAAAGAAACTAAATCCAGAATAGAAATTAAGTCCTTCTAAAATTACATCATAGACAATGGATTCTAATAGCGTTCGTGGCGTCGGATTCTCAACAAATGCTTCATACCCCTCAGCAATAAAATCATTTCTTTCTCTTAAGATTGGATCATGTTTCCAATACTCGAAAATCTCATCTTGTTCATTTTTATTTACAAGACTGGATAGGACATAAGAATAACTTTGATTGTGGACAACTTCCTGAAATGCTAGCACGGTCATGAGTGCATTTAAACTGGAATCAGTTAAATATTTCGAAACGTGCATCGCATAATCAGTTTGAACACTATCCAAAAATGCAAGTAGTCCAATGATTTTCTTAAAAGCATCTTCTTCTGGTGGTGTAAGTGATTTAAATTGCTTTACGTCCGTACTCATATTGATCTCAAAAGGAGTCCAAAAGTTACCTAGCATGTTTTTATAAAGTGGATATGCCCATTTAAAGCGTACATCATCCCAGTTTAAAATATTGGAACTTTCTCCCAGGATAATTCCTGTTGACGCATTAGGAGCATTAACATCGTATAGTTTTCTTTGTGTAAGCTTCGTCATTTTCTATTCCTCCATTAGTAAAACAGATGATTAACTAGAACAACTGTCACAATCTTCGAGCTCGCTTGATGTGGAACGTACGTAATATGTTGTTTTCAGTTGATTATCCCAAGCAGCTAAATGAAGACCTAGCAGTTCTTTTGCTTTTATATTATTTTTTACATATAAATTAAATGAAATAGATTGATCAATATGCTTTTGTCTGGCACCATTTTGTTTAATACTCCAATGCTGATCAATCGTGTGAGCTGGCTTATAGTACCAGGTTGTTTCCTTTGATAAATTTGGCGCAGTTACAGGAATCTTGTAATTCTTTTTCTCCTCAGCATATTCTTTTTTGAAAATAGGATCAATCGATGCCGAGGAACCTGCGATTAAGGAAGTACTGGAGTTTGGTGCCACTGCCATCAGGTATCCATTACGAAGGCCAGACAACCTTACTTCTTCTTGAAGCTCTCTCCATTTCTCAGACTCGTATCCCCGTTTCTTAAAATAAGAGCCGGTTGCGTAATCAGAGCCATCAAAAGCTGGATAAGGTCCTTTTTCTTTTGCTAGTTTCATACTTGCTTTCATCGTATAGTAGTGAATTTTTTCATAAAGTTCATCTGCGTAAGAGACAGCTTCCTCTGATTCCCAAGTTATTTTCAATTCAGCCAGTAAATGATGCCAACCAAATGTGCCTAGTCCGATAGCACGGTATTTTTGATTGGTGATTTGTGCTTGAGGCACTTCGATTGTGTTAAGATCAATCACATTGTCAAGCATCCGAACTTCAATATTTATCAGTCTTTCAAGCACGTTTTCCTGCACAGCTTTTGCAAGGGAAATAGAACTTAAATTACACACTACATAATCACCTGGATTTTTCTTGGTAATCATCATGCCATCTTCGGTCACTTCTTCTTCGACTGTTGTGGAACTCATGTTTTGCATAATTTCCGTACATAAATTAGAAGAATATATCATCCCTTTATGCTGATTTGGATTCATTCTGTTTACCGTGTCACGATAAAACATATAAGGAGTCCCTGTTTCAAGTTGAGAAACCATAATTCGCTTCATAATGTCAATAGCGGGAACCGTATCCTTGGATAACTTTTCATTTGCTGCACATTCTTCATAACGCTGGCGGAATTGTCCTTTACCCTTTTCTTCATCGTGAAAATCCTCTAAAGAGAACCCCATCACTGTTCGAACTTCATGGGGGTCAAATAAATGCCAGTCAGCCCGTTCTTCGACTTTTTCCATAAATAAATCAGGCAATGTCACCCCAGTAAATAAATCGTGGGTACGTTGTCTCTCATCACCATTGTTAAGCTTTGCATCTAAAAATGAAAAGATATCTTTGTGCCAAACGTCAAGATAAACAGCAATGGCTCCTTGTCTCTGGCCTAATTGATCGACGCTGACAGCAGTATTATTTAATTGCTTCATCCAAGGTAGTACACCTGAAGACGTCCCTTTAAACCCTTTAATCGAAGAACCTTTAGCGCGGATTTTGCCCATGTAAATACCAAGTCCACCACCGTTTTTACTAACAGTAGCTGCATCGGTATTGCTATCAAATATTCCTCGTAAGCTGTCATCCACTGTATCTATGAAGCAACTAGAAAGCTGACCATGCGTTTTCCCTGCATTAGCGAGAGTCGGTGTAGCAACGGTCATGTAAAGATTAGATAATGCCCAATAAGCTTCTTTAACAAGTGCTAATCGTTGTGATTCTGGTTCTTTGATCATTAAACTCATCGAAATGACCATAAATCTTTCTTGCGGCAATTCTAAAAGCCTGCCATCGTGTGTACGAGCTAAATATCGATCAGCTAATGTTTTGAGTCCAATGTATGTAAATAACTCATCCTGCTTATGGTTGATTACTGCTTCAATTTCGATGAGTTCTTTTGCTGAATAGTTGTCGGCTAGTTCTTTTTTGTAAAAACCTTCATCAACCAGCTTGTTGATGAAACCAGAGAAATTCTCATAAGCAGGAAAAGAACGGTTCAATTCCACTTCTTCGTATAACTGCTTAGCATAAAGATCTGCTGCCACATATGTCCAATTTGATTCCTCTGCATGTAATTGATCTAGAGCACCTAGTACGTATGCCGATTTATTTTTACCACTGCCAGCATCGATGTGATCAATACGGGTTTGAAATGCTTCCCATGATAAATCAGGAAATCGAGTTTGTAAATTTTTGATTCCTGTTTTTATATCATTTCTTATAACTGTTGTGTTTACCATTCATCTCATCCTTTCAAAGTAGAAAAGCGGTACCGTCTCGTCTCACTGGGAGAAGTTTAATCCTCTATTTTAGATGCTGGATAGCATAAAAAATTAAAAGATTAAAACAAAAAAACCTTCCCAATCGGTGGGAAGGTAACATAAAACGGTAAGAGGGGTAACGAGTGACGTTCAAAATCACACGAAAAAATCGTCTGCTTTAATCCTCTACCGTTTCTCATGCTCAACCCCCGAAGATCAGAAACTAAGAAAACAAGGCAGGTCTCCTGACTTTGCTTCATCCTACTTTGAGCCTTCCTGTATAATCACCATCAAAAGATGACAAATTTATACAGTGGTTTCCTCAAATCGTCCACATTTACAGTTGCGGGGACAGCTTCGGATTTGCACCGAATTCCCGATTAAGCCTAGCAATCCAGGCACCTAATTTTCTTATTATTATGAAATTAACATACAAGATATAGATTTATAATTTAACGAAATACGATATCTTGATTATCCTACTATTCTATCTTACTTTTTTTGGGGATGCAATCTTTCTTTTTTAATATATAAAAATATAATTTAACCCTTGAATTTAAGTGTCGTTTTTAGTAGAATACTAAACTTGTGAGTGTAGAATTGAAATTTTTATAAGAAAGGTGAATCTAATGCTTTATTATCCAACTGCTTTTGATCCAAAGCAGGAAAAAACGAAAGAAGATCGTTTCAGTGAATTAGAAGAATTAGAATTTCAAGTATTTCGTATGCAGCAAAATATGAAGGAAATCTCTAAACACCACGATGTACTCGGAATAGATGAAACAAAAGAAAATAAGTGGGTCATTATTTATGTTAGTGATGACGGCAATATTTGTAAAGTTATGGCTCATGATTGTGAAAAACCTTACCAAGGGAAATGGGATTTTTCAATACACGCACATTATAAAAATGACTTCTGTGTCCATATAGATGATATTCGCGGTAAAGAAAACCTTGGCTTTGGCTCTGTTTGTATGAGATTTCTGAAAGAGTACACAGCGGAACGTAAAAATATACGTGCTATTTCCGGTGCGATTTCAAAGCGCGATTGGGGACATGTAGATCGTTTAGAATATTTCTATAAAAAACATCGTTTTCACGTGGAATTAGAACCGGAAGAAAAGAAAGGCGAAATCATTTGGCAACCTATGTGACAGGCATTTCTTTAACGATTATTTGAATTTTTAGTAAGAATATCTAAGTTTTTCTCCAGTTTTTTATAATAACCTGCAGATAATCTGTCTTTAGCACCTCGCAAAATCTCTGTTGAATAGTGCTTTGGCGGTGCACAGGGGGTCTCCTTATGTATGACGGTGAATGACAAGACCTCCTTAAGTGTTCCTTGTTCTGTTTGAATGTTAATTAGTATAGGGCGGTAGTTTCCAGAGTGTACGCCTTCCCGATGAAAAAGGTAATCGATGGCCTTTTTTGAAACTGCATAAATGATCCCTTCTACCTTATCAGTAACATCCGACTCAATGATATCCGCCCGTCCCCCATCATTTTGAGAAATTAAATAATCCATCGTATGAGAGTCTAATGTTCCAATACCAACTACGTTTGAAAATTCTCGTTTCATTCCAGCCTTCTCGATTCTTTCCAAATCCATACACGAACCGTACGCAAAATAATTAACTTCTTTTACAGATGCATACCATTGGTAGATACTCCAATCTTGGAACGGAACAAGCTGGTTCAATTCTTGTTCGTGTTGATGATCAATGACGTATACCCAGGCTTCTACTGCACCTTTATCTGTTTCAATCATTTTTTTAGTTCGGTAATAAAGGTTATCTAACCTTGATTCATCATAATCTTCAAGCATATCTAATTTAGGGAGTAGTTTATCATCAACCTCATGAATTTCACCAAACACATAGGTATCTCCTTTTAAAACCAAGGCTGGATACTCATACCCTGTGTCGTATAGTTTTCCTTTTATTCGGGCTTGCGCAGAAAAAATACTTGCATTCTCGATTATTTGATTATTACTCTGTCCTTTTCGTAACGTTCCGTAAACAAATAGTTTCACAAGTGTGCCTCCTATACAAATTCGTAATTATATTACTCTGAGAGCTCGATGGATCTAATGACTGCAGCGGGATTTCCCCCGACTACTACATTGTCAGGAACATTCTTCGTCACAACGGAACCTGAAGCGACAACAACATTGTTTCCAATTACTATACCTGGATTAATTATTGCACCCCCGCCAATCCAAACATCGTTTCCTATTTTTATTGGTTTACCATATTCTTTACCTGAAGCTCTTTGAACAGGATCGATGGGATGAGTGGCCGTATATAGTTGAACATTAGGAGCCAGCATACAGCGGTCCCCTATATCAATTCTGCAGACGTCTAAAAGTGTACAATTGAAATTCGCAAAAAAATCATCCCCAACATATATATTGAAGCCATAGTCGCATCGTAAAGGCGCTTCGATGAAGGGGGTATTTCCAGCATGACCAAAAAACTCTTTTATCATCAATTCTTTTTGTTTATAGGCTCTAATCGGAAGTTCACTAAAGTTTTTCATCCAATCTCTGGCTCTTTCTCTTAACTCAAGTAATTCGGGATCATTGGAAAAATACATCTCTCCCTCGATCATTTTCACCTTTTCAGTCATCTACCATTTCACCCATTCTATTTTAGTTTACATAATTATTTTATCGACAACTAAGCTTGTTCGATAAGTTTTATTCTTTCTAATGATAATTCGTCGATTTTTTCACGTAGTAGTATTTGTTCTTCTTCCAGTTTTTTTAACGTTCTTGTCACTAAGTCAAATGTTTCTTCAATTTGGGTCATTGCTTGGGTAATTTTATTGTGGACCATCCAATCTATGACGATTCCATCAAAAAAATAATCTGCAAAAGTTAATAGTTCACTCATGCTTAGATCTATTTTCATATGGTTTTGAATGTCCAACAATTCATCTTGAAATTGTCTTAATCGTTTTTCGGCTTCATGAACCGTGTTTTTAGCAGTATCCAAATGACTGTGCTTCATCGAAGTTGAGATAACGCCTCCACCAAACATATCGAACGTTGACCAACCTTTAGCTTTCTCAAAAGAGGTTTTTGCGTCACCTAGTGCTAGCTGGGCAATCCCTCCTGCTTCGATTGCTTCTTCATATTCTTGCAGCCCACCCAATACATCAACCTCAGCTTCGGTCAGATCAAAAAGAGCTTGACTCCAAATACTCTGCTCATCATGAATGAGCTTTTCTTTCCGGTCTAACATCTTAGAGTAAATAGAATTTAGGTCTCCTAATTTCTTTATTTTTAATAAATATTCTTGTTGCTCTTCTTTTAATTCAGATAAAACCTTATAGGCTTCTTGGTATTTTAATTTCGCTTCGATTACTTCTTTTTCATGAACCAATAATTTCTCTTGTTTATTGCCAGCGATCGTTGAAAAGATATTTGCAATGGAGAGATTTCTTAAGCTTTCGACGTCTTCTTTTTCATCTGCAAGTTTTTCTGCAAGAATGGAAGTGATTTCTTTCTTATTATTAATTTGCGTTTGAAGTCTTTCCGCATGTTCTTTCCACTTCAATTGTCTTCGAAGTTGATCCTTTATTTCCATCAGATCTTCATTTAAACTTTTCATTTCGGTATCTCTCCTCTCATCTTCTAATTGTACGGGATAACCACATAGTTGCAAATATAAAAGGATATATCTATGCATCAATGTAAAAGCTTGTCGTAATAAGATTAACATAAGAAAAACGCGTAGCGTCTTTTATTAATTACATTGTTATCTTTTGCCACCCCCGAGTAGCACCTACGTAATACGTGTAGGTGCTACTCCATAGGAGATGGGTTTCCCTTTGACACGCGTGGCGTAAAGATAGCTGCCAATGTTATAAATTCTTATCTCTTAAAGAAAAAAATCACCTCGACTTAGAGGTGATCCAACAATGTCTAACGTGTTAAAGACCTTTATATGCTAGTCTGTATATCTCGGCTAGTTCGGTTACAAGAGGTAGTTTTGGATTTGCTGTTGTGCACTGATCTTCAAATGCTCTGTCAGCGAGTTTATCTACTTTTGCTTCAAAATCTTTTTTATTTACACCACACGCTTCAATACTCATTGGAATAGCTAGTTCTTTCGCTAATGCTGTTACGGCTTGGGCAAGACTGTCCACCCCTTGTTCGGTAGTATTAGCTGGTAATCCTAGCATTCTAGCAATTTCTGCGTATCTTTCATCTGCTATAAAATGGTTGTACTTTGGAAACGCAGTAAATTTATTTGGTTTTGCAGCATTGTAACGAATCACATGTGGCATTAATATCGTGTTTGAACGTCCATGAGGGATATGGAATTCTGCACCTAATTAAACTATGGTTAATCCCTAGGAATGCATTAGCAAATGCCATCCCGGCTATCGTAGAAGCATTATGCATTTTTTCTCGGGCAAGTTCATCATTTCCATTTCGATAGGCTCTTGGCAGGTAGTCAAATACAAGTTGAATTGCTTTCATTGCTAATCCATCTGTATAGTCATTTGCCATGACAGAAACATAGGCTTCTATCGCATGTGTTAAGACATCCATTCCTGTATCAGCTGTTACAGACGGTGGTACAGACTGTACGTATACAGGGTCGATAATGGCTACGTCAGGAGTTAATTCATAGTCTGCTAAAGGATATTTGACGTTATTTTTTTTATCAGTAATTACTGCAAATGAGGTGACTTCAGAGCCAGTTCCAGAAGTCGTTGGAATCGCAACAAACTTTGTTTTGTCTCCTAACTTCGGATATTTATATACTCGTTTACGAATATCAAGAAACTTTTGTTTTAAGCCTTGGAAATCAAGGTCTGGATACTCATAGAAAACCCACATTCCTTTTGCAGCATCCATGGCTGATCCTCCACCCAGGGTTATAATAACATCAGGCTCAAATGCCTTCATCGCTTCAGCACCGGCCATTACTGTTTCAATAGATGGGTCAGGTTCTACATCAGAAAAAATCTCATATTGTACTTTGTCCTGGCGCTTATTTAAATAATAAAGAACTTTATCTACATACCCCATTTTGATCATCATGGCATCTGTAACGATCATCGCACGAGAAATATCCGGCATTTTTTTCTAAATACTGTTTAGAATTTTTTTCAAAGAAGATTTTTGGCGGGACTTTGAACCATTGCATATTGTTTTTCCTGTTTCCTACTTTTTTATAGTTCACAAGATTAACTGTACCAACGTTCTGAGACACAGAGTTAGAACCATATGAGCCGCAACCTAATGTTAAAGATGGAAGGTAACCATTATATATATCGCCTATTGCCCCTTGTGAAGATGGAGAATTGGCAATAATTCTTCCGGCTTTCATACGTAAGGCAAAATCACGAACGACATTGTCATTGGCTGAGTGGATCACAGCTGTGTGACCTAGACCACCAAACTCTAACATTTCTTCGGCACGATCAAACCCTTCTTTTACATCTTTTACTATAAAGCAAGCTAGGATCGGGCTTAGCTTTTCTCTTGATAACGGTGATTCTGGTCCAACTGTTTTCAACTCAGCAATTAATATCTTCGTATCAGGATGAACACTTAATCCTGCCATTTTTGCGATTTCTGCTGCTGGCATCCCCACAATTTTTGGATTCACCGCACATGTATTTTCATTGATAGCTAGTTCTTCAATTAGTTTCCGTTCATTGTTTGTTAAGAAATAACAATTATTTTTAATTAACTCATTTTTAGTCTGTTCGTAGATGACTTGTTCAATAATAACTGCTTGTTCGGAAGCACATATCATGCCATTATCAAAAGTTTTAGACAGAATTAAATCATTCACTGCCTGCTTAATATTAACTGTTCTTTCGATATAGCAAGGTACATTCCCTGGCCCGACTCCTAAAGCTGGCTTCCCAGTACTATAAGGCGATTTAACCATTCCAGCTCCACCTGTCGCTAAAACAACGGCCACACCTGGGTGATTCATTAGTTGTTGCGTTGCTTCAATAGATGGTTTCTCAATCCATTGAATGCATCCTTCAGGCGCTCCAGCTTTAAGTGCTGCTTCATAAAGTATTTCGGCTGCTTTTTGACTGCATTTTTGAGCGGATGGATGAAAAGCAAAAATAATCGGGTTTCTTGTTTTAATTGATATAAGAATTTTAAACAACGTCGTTGAAGTTGGATTTGTAACCGGGGTTACCCCAGCTATAACCCCAACTGGTTCGGCAATTTCTATCATTTCTTCATGTTCGTTTTCAGCAACAATGCCTACTGTTTTATCGTACTTGATGGCATGATAAATGTATTCTGTTGCAAACATATTTTTAATGATTTTATCTTCGTAGACGCCTCTGTTTGTTTCCTCTACCGCCATCTTAGCTAACTGCATGTGTTGATCTGCCCCTGCTAAAGCCATCTCTTTTACGATGGTGTCAATGTGGTATTGATCAAAATTAAAAAATGCTTTATAGGCTTTTTGAGCTTTTTCCACCAACCTGTTAACCTCTTTTACAGCATCTGTCACATTTTTTAATTTCTTCTCGTCAACGGCCATTTTAATTCCTCCTTTTAAATTATTGTGAAGTATTTCACAATTGTTTTTAAAAAAATATAATGTTTGTATCTGTTTACAAATTTAGTATATCGTACATAATTTTATAAAGCTATAGTTATATTGTGAAATTATTCACATTCACAATGTTGCCGTTTTCATTATGGCTATTTAGTGAATTACGCTCATCTATTATTGCTTTATGTAAACGAAATCCTCCAGTGTATTGGAGGATTTCGTCTGACATTAAGAAATAGGCTGTTTGCTATGGGCAGTACTTTTTAATAAAGTTATTGATATTAGTTTCTTAATGAAATATTCCAGATCTGCTTGGTCATACTCCGCTAAATGAAAAGAGTAATTATGATGAAGGTTCCATTTTTGCAAAATATATTGAATCCTCTCTGCATCTCTTTCTGTTAACCTTTCATCATCACAAAGGATTTCTGTAAAAAGATAACCTGTATTCCAATCTACACACGTTTGGAAATCTATACTTAACTTAAATACATCGTTTCTAAGAGTATCTTCATTTAAGGAATTAACTTCTGTCATACACACAGTTAACAGATCTGGCCATTGCATCAATTCATTACGTTTCTGATAGGTTATTTGAATGAGACCTTCATAACGCAGTTGATGGCGGTAATAAATTTGAAATACTCTTTCCTTGCAGTTTGGGGACTCACCCTCTACTTTAGAGACTTGTTGATCCGAAACAAGTAATGAAAAGTCGTCCCAGGAAGTGTTCAAGTCTGCACCTAAGAATCCTTCTGTGAAAACAAGCAGTGCATCATGATACTTTGATCTTTCAATTCGATTTTTAAAGTTTATTTTCGTACTTTCTTGTTGTTTTATCATGTTTTTAGCAAGTGTTAAATCAATTTCGAACCAAGAAACATCAAAGTGATCAAGCATATTTCTATAAGCGGTAGGTATATTTTTCGCCCCTAGGATGACTTGTGAAATATTTGTTTTTTGTAGGAACATTTTTGAAAATTCATCCATAAAATAACCTAGTTCTTCTGAGGATAGATTTCCGTGAAAAAAATAAACTATTTTTTGTTTGTGGTTGTCCGTATACTCTAATTTTGTCATCCTTTGCGAAAAAAAAGTTGTTGAGTTTTTAAAGGAAAAATTAGATTCAACAACTAATTGTGGATGTTTTTTCATGAGCATTACTAGGTCTTGGTCTGGTCGCATTTTTTCTGAACATCCTTTCTAATGGCCACTCACTTGAGCGTCCCACTAAATAAATTATCCTATATGAGTCAGGAATAAACCTTCTATTCTTCTAAGTAGAAAATACACATACCTTAATAATTAGGATATTCGAAACGCATTTCCACTCCTCCCTTTTTCTTTATGGACCCTGTATATAGTGTATGCGCCGACTTTTAAGATTAGAACAATTCTTTTAAAACCTCGTATTTCAATGGAATAAATGATATAATTTTCAAGGTAATTTAATGCAAAGGATGAGGTAAATGATAAATGTAACAGATGTCAGCTTGCAATTTGGAGATCAAAAGCTGTTTGAGGACGTTAATATTAAATTCACTCCAGGAAATTGTTATGGATTAATCGGTGCAAACGGTGCTGGTAAGTCTACCTTTATAAAAGTTTTATCTGGAGAAATAGAATCACAAACTGGAAAAGTGAGCATGCCTCCAGGTCATCGTATGGCTGTTTTAAAGCAGAATCATTTCGAGTATGAAGAGCAGATAGTACTTGAAGTAGTAATGATGGGTCATAAACGTTTATATGATGTGATGAAAGAAAAAGATGCTATTTATATGAAAGAAGATTTCTCTGATGAAGACGGTATGAAAGCAGCTGAACTTGAAGGAGAATTCGCGGAAATGAACGGTTATGAAGCAGAGTCGGATGCTGCAGTTCTTCTTAAAGGACTAGGAATCAGTGATAATCTTCAAAGTAAGAAGATGTCAGAACTAACTGGTGGCCAAAAGGTTAAAGTACTTTTAGCTCAAACGTTATTTGGTAATCCTGATGTACTTCTCCTTGATGAGCCTACAAATGGACTGGATATTGAAGCTATTCAATGGTTGGAAGATTTCCTATTCAATTTTAAGAATACCGTCATTGTTGTTTCCCACGATAGACACTTTTTAAATAATGTCTGTACTCATATAGCTGATCTTGATTTCGGTAAGATCAAAGTATTTATAGGGAATTATGATTTTTGGTATGAATCCAGCCAATTAGCATTGAAATTAGCTCAAGAAAAGAACAAGAAAAAGGAAGAAAAAATCGAGGAATTACAAGCTTTTGTTGCTAGATTTAGCGCTAACGCTTCAAAATCGAAGCAGGCTACTTCCCGTAAAAAAGCATTGGAAAAAATCGAGTTGGACGACATTAAGCCGTCATCAAGGAAATATCCTTATGTAGCCTTCAATTCTGAAAGAGAAATTGGAAATGACTTGTTAACTGTCAACCACCTAACTAAAACGATCGATGGTGAAAAGGTATTAAATGACGTTAGCTTTATTCTCAATAAAGATGATAAAGTATCATTAGTAGGGCCTAACGAGAATGCAAAAACAGTATTAATGAAAATTCTTGCGGGGGAAATGGAACCAGACAGTGGTTCTTATAAATGGGGAGTAACAACATCTCAAACGTATTTCCCGAAAGATAACGCAGAGTATTTTGAAGGATCTGAGTTAAGT
The DNA here is from genome assembly GCF_002886185.1 of Salipaludibacillus neizhouensis. Lineage (GTDB taxonomy): Bacteria > Bacillota > Bacilli > Bacillales > Salisediminibacteriaceae > Salipaludibacillus > Salipaludibacillus neizhouensis. Next base: position 1,768,630 of record NZ_KZ614146.1, on the reverse strand, counting down.
CTTATTGATTGGCTGCGCCAATATTCACCGGAGGATCAAACAGAAACATTTTTACGGGGTTTCCTTGGCCGTATGCTCTTTTCCGGTGAAGAAGCGAAGAAGAAAGCGAGTGTTCTTTCCGGGGGCGAAAAAGTTCGCTGCATGTTATCCAGAATGATGTTAAGTGGAGCGAATGTGCTTATGTTGGATGAACCGACAAACCACTTGGATTTAGAATCAATTACAGCATTAAATAATGGCTTAATTAATTTCAAAGGTTCTATCATCTTTGCGACACATGACCATCAGTTTAATGAATCTATCGCCAATCGCATCATTGAAATACAAGATGAAGGTGTCTTAGATAAAGAGATCTCTTATAATGAGTATCTTGAGTTAAAGAAAGTAAAAAAATAGGTAATTGAAAGAGCAAACACCAAAAGGTATTTACCTTCTGGTGTTTTTTGTATTTTCTATTGAATTAACAAGGTGCCATTCCTATCAACCGCTAGTAGTAAATTGCTCTTCTTCAGTGGATCCTTTCAATGCTGTGGTTGATGATGTTCCTCCAGAAACAATGGTTGAAACCGAATCGAAGTAACCTGTTCCAACTTCACGTTGATGTTTTGTTGCAGAATAACCAGCTTTTTCATTACCGAATTCAGCCTGTTGGAGATTTGAATAAGCTGTCATTCCAGTTTCTTTATACCCTTTTGCCAATTCAAACATACTGTGATTTAATGCATGAAAACCTGCAAGCGTTACAAACTGAAACTTATAACCCATCTTACCTAATTCTTTTTGGTAACTGGCGATGGTTTCATCATCTAATTTTTTCTTCCAATTAAACGAAGGTGAACAATTATAAGCGAGTAGTTTACCAGGAAATTTTTCGTGAATCGCATCGGCAAATTGTTTTGCTTCCGTTAAATTAGGCTCTGACGTTTCGCACCAAATCATATCTGCATAAGGTGCATAGGCTAGACCTCGACTAATCGCTTGATCTATTCCGGCTTTCGTTCGATAAAATCCTTCAGGTGTTCTCTTTCCTTCAATAAAATCATGATCATATTCATCGACATCACTTGTAATTAAATTTGCTGCATTTGCATCAGTTCGGGCAATAATAATGGTTGGAACGCCAGATACATCCGCTGCCAAACGAGCAGAAATTAAATTCTTAACGGCTTGTTGCGTTGGTAATAAAACTTTGCCACCCAGATGACCGCACTTTTTCTCGGAAGACAATTGATCTTCAAAGTGAACGGCAGCAGCTCCTGCTTCAATCATACCTTTCATTAATTCAAATACATTTAATTGGCCACCAAAGCCAGCTTCAGCATCCGCTACAATCGGGGCAAACCAATCTCTCTTAGCACCTCCTTCATTATGCTCAATTTGATCTGCACGCTGAAGTGCTTGATTAATACGTTTTACGACATGTGGAACGCTGTTAGCGGGATACAAGCTTTGATCGGGATACATCTGTCCAGAAATATTTGCATCTGCGGCAACTTGCCATCCGCTTAAGTATATTGCTCTTAGCCCTGCTTTTACTTGTTGAACAGCTTGGTTACCAGTTAAAGCCCCTAACGCCGGAACATAGTCTTCTTCATTAATAAGCTCCCACAATTTCTCGGCTCCTCTTCTAGCTAGTGTATGTTCAATCTGTACCGACCCTTGGAGTTGAAACACGTCTTCCGTTGAATAAGGCCTAACAATGCCTTTGAATCGTTCCGTATTCCATTCTTTCGCCATCTGTTCCAGTTGATTGGTTTTAGTCATATTAGACTCTCTCCTTTTTCATAATTAATTTTTTATAGGCTGGAATGGTAAGGAATTCAACAAAGTCTTCCTTTTCAACCATTTCCATCAATAACTGTTTGGCTTGATTAAAAAGGCCCGATTGCATGTTTTCATCCCCAAATAATTCTTCCAACTTTATCATCTCTTCTTCTACTAATTTTTGCACATAAGAGACAGTAATTTTTTCACCGGAGTTCAGTTTCCCTTTTGGATGGTGAACCCATTGCCATAATTGAGTCCGTGATATCTCTGCAGTAGCAACATCTTCCATTAAATGAAAGATTGGTACAGCTCCTTGCCCCCTAAGCCAAGCTTCCATATATTGAATAGAGACAGTTATATTTAAACGAACTCCGTTTTCGGTTATGTTTCCTTTAGGAATTCCAAGTAAATCCTTCTCTGTGATTTGGTAATCATCTCTTAGTCTAGTTACTTGGTTTGCGTTAGGCATATGCTTGTTAAAGACTTCAAGTGCGACAGGAACTAGCCCGGGATGAGCCACCCATGTGCCATCATGACCATCTTTCACTTCTCTTTCTTTATCTTCCTGCACCTTTATCATCGCAAGATTATTTTTCTCTTCATCCCCTTTTACCGGAATTTGCGCGGCCATCCCCCCGATGGCTTGAGCGCCCCTCTTGTGGCAAGTTTGGATAACATAAAGTGTATACGCTCTCATGAAATTAGTGGTCATCGTTACTTCGGAGCGATCTGGTAAAATAAAAGCTTTATGATTTCGTAAGCGCTTAATATAACTAAAAATATAATCCCATCGTCCACAATTTAAGCCAGCGCTATGATCTCGAAGTTCATACAATATTTCATCTGCTTCAAATGAAGCCGTAAGTGTTTCGATGAGAACAGTTGCTTTTATCGTACCGTGAATGAGACCTAATTCTTTTTCTGCAAAAGTAAATACGTTGTTCCATAGTCTAGCTTCCTTATATCCTTCAAGTTTTGGTAGATAAAAATAAGGGCCAGAGCCTCTGTTTATTAGTTCTTTTGCATTAAAAAAGATATATAGACCAAAATCAAACAGTGACGCTGATATGGCTTCATTTCCGATATAAACATGTTCTTCTTTTAGGTGCCATCCCCTTGGTCGAACAAATAATGTCGCAACCTCTTGTTGCAGGGTATATTCTTTTCCATTATCAGTTGTGAAATCAATGTCCCTGCGAATGGCATCATACATATTCCGTTGACCTTGCAGTGTGTTCTGCCAAGATGGAGAATTAGCATCTTCGAAATCAGCCATAAATACTTTTGCCCCAGAATTCAAAGCATTGATAACCATTTTCCGCTGACTGGTGGGTCCAGTAATTTCTACTCTCCGGTCTTCAATGTCAGCAGGAATAGAAGCAATTTTCCACTCTTTGTCTCGAACGTGCTTCGTATCTGCTAAATAATGTGGAAGGAGTCCTCCATCAATTTCTTCTTGACGGTCTATTCGCTCTTTTAGAATCAGTTTTCGTTCTTCCTCGAATTTTTCATGTAATTTCGATAGAAAATCAGATGCTTTTTCGTTAAAAAGAAAAGTACAATCCTTATCAACGGTTTGGTTAATGTCTAGTTTTTTCATAAACAAGAGCTCCTCCTTTTTAAAAGATGAAAATTACTTCTACATCTCTCCTCTCTCTCTACACCTGTTATGATACAGACTGTAATATGTTTATTATTATATAACACATAACTAAGATTGCAACCATTTTTTCTGTAAATTTTTCCATATTGGCAACCAAAAAAAGTCAAAGCCTGATTTACCAGACTTTGACTATTAAAAATTCACAATCTTTTTTATTGATTCATTTATACCAATTAGGTAGAAACTTCAGGAAGCGTCAGCGATCAAGCACTTCCCGCTCTAATTAGATAGAGTTGTTATTTCCTAATTAAATACTTTCTAATTTTGTGCGACTGCCTCTGCCACCCGGTTCTGCAGGGGTAACCATGATTTTTCTAGGTAATCGCTCTTTGAGTTCCGGTACATGACTAATAACACCTACTGATAATTGATTTGTATGCAACTGTTCTAGTGCAGTTATGACTGTTTCTAAAAGTTCAGGATCGAGTGTTCCAAATCCTTCATCCAAGAAGAAAAATTCTAACGCATGCTCTCCGTTTAACTGAATGGAAGCTGATAATGATAATGCTAATGCTAAAGAGGTAAGGAATGTTTCTCCGCCTGACAATGTCGTGACAGGTCTTTTCACGCCGCCATTATGATCATCCCGCATAATAAAGCCGCCACTGGAATCGACTTCAATCGCATAACGTCCTCTCGTTAAAGCACGTAATTTTTCAGAAGCAAGGCGACTAACTTGAACTAATTGCTCTTCTGCAATAAACTCGACGAACTCTTTTCCACGAAAAACTTTGTCTAACTTCGACAGCTGAGCAAATAGACTTTCTAATTCTATTCGCTTTTCCTCTAAGTGATCATAACGTTCCCTTTTCTTTTCAATTTCTTCTAAATAATGACTTGCAGCTCCAAATGCTGTTCTCATATTCTCAATTTCTTGCTTTGCTTGTACAAATATTGTTTTTTTCTCTTCGTACATATCTGACGTAATGTGCTTTCCTTGCAGCTTATCTTCCACTTGTTTTTTACTGAACGTAACATCACGCAGATTATTTTCATAGTCAGATACGTTTAGTTCCCAGCTATTTATTGTTTCCAGGTTCTTAATTTTTTCATTAACGAGAGACATATCATTAAATGAGGATGATTCCTTTTGTACAGTCCAACGCTGTAATGCTCGTTCATTTCTTGATATAGCCTCTGTTTTAGAATGAGAACAGTCAGCCAAGTAACGCTCAGATGTATTAACTTGTCCTTCTAATTTCTCTTTTTCACTTTTCGTCTTTTCGACAGTAGTTTGTAATTTTTCCAGCTTAGCTTTATTTCCTTCGATTAATGTATCGATATTTTCTCCGTTTGTTTCATTTGTTATATCTTTGTTCATATCATTAATGATCGTTTTCTTCTCGTTTAACTCAGATTCTTTCTTTGAAATATCGACGATGAGCTCTTGAATCTTTCCTGCTACGTTATCCAGCTGAGTTTGAATTTTTTCAATATATGGAACGCTTTTCTCAATTCTTATTCGCAGTTTATCAGAATCGTGTTCGTTTTTTTGCATACGTGAAACTATTTCATCAATGTTGGAATAAGGATGCTCGGGAAATTTGGTCTTCCATTCCGTTAATTGAGTGTTATGGGTTTGTTGTGCTTTTTCAAGTTCATCCATTATCTCTTTCAGACGTTCTTTCGCTTGTTTAACATGTATGTTCGATTCATTCCATTTATTTTCAAGTTTGGTCCATGAATGATTCTGCTGTTCCCATTGCTGAATCACTCGAGATATTGCTTCATCTTCTTTTTGCCATTGATTTGACCACTTCTCTAAAGAGTCAGTAAACTCAGCCTTCCGTACAGAAGGAAGTGGAGTAACTTGATTATCAAGCAGAGTTTCAGTACTTGCAGCAACTTCTGGGTTAATTGGAGATTGACGTGCTTCTTTATCAAGTCTCCATCCCGCTTCTCCAAGCATTTTTTCCAAGTTGCCTAGTTCAGCTTCGAATTTTAGGAGTACTTCTTTACGGATAAAGTCTTCCCTTATTTCATTGTTTACTTGACCAGTATCGTGCTCATAAAAATGCTCCGTAGATCCACAAACGGGACAAATCTCTCCTTCTGTAAGTGCTTGTCTCATTTCTTGAACGGCTACTTTTAATTGATTTTCTTGTTGAAGTTCTTTTTGATCTTGAATATCATGAATGGCAGATTGTAAGAGCTGTTTCTTTTCTAACACAATATTGTACCAATGCATCATTTGCTGAAATCGTTCATGTAAGGCTTCACTTGCAGTTGTTTGCTGCGCTTCGACTTCATGTATAGCAGCTACAGCCTTGTCTGTTTCCTTCTGTTGTTTCGTAACTTGTGTTGTTAATTCCTTGATACGACGCTCTGTTTCTTGTAGGGTGTACTTTTGCTCATTAGCTTTATTTAACAGCTGTTTTTCTTCTGAGTCCCATTGGAGCAGTTTAAGTTCTTCTTTTAAATCCTGTTGGGCTTCTTCATATTTTTTTCGCGTTTCTTTCGCCTCTGTTTGCTCTAGCTCTAACCCTTTCAACGTCTTATTCAAATCTTTTATCGTCGATTGAAGTTGACTTACCTCTGTGGTTCGGTGTTTTAAGTCTTCTACTTTTGTTTTAAGAGACTCAAAGCGGTCAAGCTTCATTTTAAGCGGAACTTCATGTGTCTGATTTTCAAAAGATGCTTTTTCAAACGACTTCTTCGCTCTTTCTGCTTTCTCATGAAGGATATTGACATCTTTATTTGCCTCTGCTTCTTTCTTTTCCCAGGCATGGATTTCTTGTTGGCTTTCTTCTACTTCTTGTACGTAAGGAAATAAGATATTGGCTTCTTTTGCCCGAACGATTTCCTGTTTTAATTCAGTAAAATGACTTTGCTGCTTATCAAGTTCATTTAATTCTTTTTCGACCGACTGGAGTTGTGCTATCCATTCCATGAGTTGTTTTGATTCTTCATACTCTTTTTGATAGATATCTAGTTTCTCTTCTTGCTTTTTTATCCCCTTTTTCAAAGATACTACTTTGTTTTTCGCAACTTCCAGTGATTCATTAGATGCATCACCAAGTCCAAGTTGTTCTTTTTCAATCAGTTCTTTATCGTGTTTGGTTGCGGTCAAACGCTGACGAAGCTTTTGATTTAATTGATCACCATATCTTTCAAGGTGAAATAACCGTTGCAACATTTGACGCCGTTCTGTTCCTTTTAGAGATAAAAACTCTGAAAACTTCCCTTGAGGTAAGACGACTGCCCTGGTGAAGTCATCAATGGAAAGCCCTAACATTGCCTCTACTTCTCTAGTAACATCACCAGCTTTATCTGCTACTACGATAGCTTCGGTTGTTATATTAATAAATCTTGCTGTGGCTTGTCTCAACCCGTCATCTTTTACACGTTTAAATGTACGTTCTACCTTGTAACGTCCTTCACCTAATGAAAAAGTAAAAGAAACTGCCAATTGATCTTCGGCATGATTTAAGATTCCTTGTGTATTACTAGGAGCCCGTTCGACTTTTCCATACAAGGACAGAGTCATGGCATCTAATATCGATGATTTTCCACTGCCGGTTGGTCCGAAAATACCGAAGACCCCTCCTTCACACAACGATGCAAAATCAATCACTTGTTTTTCACGAAAACTATGCAACCCTTGTAATGTTAATTCGATAGGCTTCATGAAGAACCACCTTCCTCTTCCTCATTAACGATGTCTAAAAACAGTCGCGTCAATTCCTGATCCGGAGTAGCTCCACCTGTTTGACGTTGATAAAACTGATTAAATAACTCATCAATTGCTACATGTTTTCTTTCTGGAAGTGTTTCGGATTGATTCTCCGGGAAAATCGGCCGTATCGTTAACAAATGAGGGTAGGCTTTTTTAATTTTATGGATTTCATTCATTGAAGGTGTGTCATCCACATGAATATCTAACTCGATCCATGCAAGATTATCTTTTTTTTCATCGATCCAGCTGTGTACCTGGGCTAACCCTTCGGTTGCTTTCCACCTGACTAATGGACGTCCAGATCGCAAGTAAACATCTTTTACATCTGCTACTTTTCCAGCTTTGATATCTACGACGGACACTGATTTTGCATAACCTGCCTCAGAAAAACTGAAAGCTAAAGGTGATCCTGAATACCTGGCCCTTGCAGGGGCGTTTTTAATATCTTGAGGACGGTGGAGGTGCCCTAGCGCTGTGTACTGTACATTAGCAGGAAGCTGCGTTGCTCGAACGGTATATGCTCCACCAACTTCAATTGGTCGTTCGGATTCTGTACTGGAACCACCAGCAACAAATAAATGACTCATAGCTATTCGAATCTCTTTGTCAGTAAAAGACTCGGTTAAAATGTTAAAAATATCTGTTACTTTTTCATCATAAGCTTCCCGAAGCTGTAACTCATCATTTGATTCAGTAAAACTTTCTTTTAAGCGTGATTCTGATGGATAAGGCAGTCCAGCTACTGCTAGAGGCTCTTTACACCCATCGATAGAAATACGCAAAGGTTCCATCGTAGGATAACCTTGGATATATATACGATGCTTCTTCAAAACAGTTCTCGCGGCTGCTAGCCTTTCTGGATGATCGTGATTGCCGGAAATAATAATAACTGGACGTTTCCCATAATCCGAGAGGCGGGCCATACTTTCATAAAATAACTCTTCCCCTTTGGCTGGCGGATTTACGGAATCAAAGACGTCTCCTGCCATAAGAACAGCATCAATGTTTTCTTCGTTACATATTTCAACTAGTTCCTCAAAGAAGTCTTCATGTTCTTCAAGACGGTCTCTGCCTTCTATCGTTCTGCCGATATGCCAATCAGCGGTGTGTAATAATCTCATGAATTCAGCCCCGTTTCCTCTACATCTTTACTAAATAATTTCCGTCAAAAAAGTACAGATATCGTTCTTCAATCGCTTCGTGCCAGCTATCTGCCAATGCCTGACTGTATAAATCGACTTGATAGTGATATAAATCCTTGAAATAATTTAAAATTTCTTCTTCCGTTTTATCAGTAAACTTGCCGGTAATTGTGTCTGTTTTATAATCCAGTAAAACTAGTTTTCCCTCTTCATTGCGGAACACACAATCGATCATTCCTTGTACAAATACTGTTTCATCCTGTTGCTGCGACCAAGTTGAGTACGCTTGAGAGGCAGGGATAAGGTAACTGAAAGGAATTTCACGCCATACGTTTTTAGCAGCGATTAGCTGCTTGCCTAACGAATTCTGGAAAAATTGATGAAGGTGTTCCAGATTAATTTGTTCGGATTCTTCTAATGTAATTATCTCTTTTGTAACTAGACGCAAAAGTTGACGTTCAAGAGATTCCAGCGAATGTTCTTCTACAAGAGAAACGTGTTGCATCATCGTGTGCATCAATGTGCCTTTTTCCGCAGGTCTAAACGAATTTTTTTGTAAAAACTTCGGTCTATCGGCGAATTTTGACTGAAAGCTTGTCGCCATTAGATCATCACTGTATTCATCTTGCATGGCTCTTTTTAATTCACTAACCGATTGTTTTGCACGATGAGTGACTGAATCTTGTCTTGGATAAGACCATTCTAAATGATGTAAGACTTTGTTTCTTGAACTAGATTCGAGATTAACCGGTTCGTGTGTCAAAAGTTGTTGTTCAATTTCTTGATCAACCTCTGAATAAACCGAGGCTTCCACTTGAAGCTCTGCCTTTTCTAAAATATCTACTAGCCACGAGGAAGGATCTTCGCTGACTTGGGTGGCTCTGCCTTGAGTATCTATCTCATGATTTTCTAACAAAGGTATGGCATCATGATGACGTAACACAGATGGCGCGATCCAATCCAAAAAACTTCTCGCTTTTTCTCTTTGAATGTTAGGAAGTAACCAGGATTGATTGTCTATATTCTCAGTCCATTTTTCTAATGATTTATCAACATCTTTTAAAGTTCCAACGAGATAAAGTTTTTCCTTGGCACGTGTTAGTGCTACATAAAGTACCCGCATTTCTTCCGCTAATGATTCAGACCTGATTTTATTTTTTATCACTTGTTGGGGAATGGTCGGATAGGCAAGTCGGAGTTCCGGATCTATCCGTTTAGAGCCCAATCCAAGCTCTTTATGAAGCAAATAGTCACCTCGTAAATCTTGCTGATTAAACATTTTATTCGTACCTGCCATGAAAACAACCGGGAACTCAAGCCCTTTGCTTTTATGGATCGTCATAATTCGTATAACATCTTCTTGTTCGCTTAAGGCTCTTGCTGTTCCTAAGTCATCACCTCTGTCCTGCATTCTTTCCACAAAACGCAAGAACCGGAACAGGCCGCGGAAAGAAGTAGATTCATACGACCGTGAGCGGTCATACAATGCTCGAAGATTCGCTCGTCTTTGCTTTCCGGCTGGCATCCCTCCGACATAATCATAGAAACCAGTTTCTCGAAATAATTGCCAAATCAATTCGGATAAGGATCCCGACCTAGCCTTTTTACGCCATTGAGTGAGCTGTTCGATAAAGCTAGCGCAACGGTTTTTGATTGATTCATCTTGATTTTCACTCGTTCCAGCTAGTTTCAATGTATCATAAAAGCGAGATTGTTTATCTAAAATACGGATTTTAGAGAGTTCTTCTTCTGTGAAATTGAGAATCGGCGAGCGTAATACAGAAGCTAGCGGGATATCTTGATATGGATTATCGATAATCTTGAGTAAAGAAACCATGATCTTCACTTCGATCGCTTCAAAATATCCTGTTGATAATTCTGCATATACAGGAATTCCAGCAGTTTTACACTCCTCCATAATTGTGTCAGCCCAAGGCATGGATCTCATTAAGATGACAATATCCCTGTAACGAATTGGACGAGACTGCTTTGTTGCTTTATCCATGACCGGATTCTTAGATTGGATCAGTTGTTTGATCTCTTGAATCATCGCACGCGCCTCTAATTGAGACGTCTCCAACTCTTCTTCCATATCAAGTACAGGTTCTTCTGACTCCTCCTCAGAATGTTGCGTCAGTTTGTCCCCCTTGTTAACGAGCATTAATCTAGTTTCTAAGTTAGCCTGGTCAGGGTAAGATGTATTTCCGAGTTTTAGTTCTGCTACGTCATTATAAGTAATTTCTCCAACTTCCTCATCCATGATTTGTCTGAAAATAAAGTTTGTTGCATCCAACACTTGCGATCGGCTTCGGAAATTTTTCGCCAAATCAATGCGGAGACCATCCTTATCACCATCTAAATCAAACAACTTATATTTATTCATAAACAATGTAGGTTCTGCCAATCTAAAGCGATAGATCGATTGTTTAACATCCCCTACCATAAATAGATTTTTCCCGTTTGACAATAAAGTAAGTATCGTTTCTTGAACGAGGTTTGTATCCTGGTATTCATCTACCATAATTTCATTAAAATGATAGATATATTCTTCGGCTGCTTTTGAAGGAACAGGTCCATGGAGACTTGATTTTTCTTGATCAATCAAAACCTCTAAGCATAAGTGTTCTAGGTCACTGAAGTCCAAGACGCCTTTATCTCGTTTTTCAAAGAGATACCTCGCAGAAAAATCTTTCACTAAGGTAGTCAATTTTTCGATACTCGGAGCCATTTCGGTTAAATCAGCTAAAAGTACTTCGGGGGAGTATTGAAAATAGGCTTTTTTATTAGTTTTCAAAATATCCTTTGCTTGATCGCGAAGTGCTTTTGTCTTTTCCTTTAATTGATCATCCACAAGGTCTTTCTTTGTAATGCGTGGAATTGTTGGAAAAGAGATCACGGAAAATGCTTGAAACATCTCCTCCCACGTCTTCGCGCTTAAAATTGTTTGGATCTGTGTATATTCGGTCTCCAGTGTTTCTGCATATTTTGCGGGTCCATCAGGCTCTCGTGTCATTTCCAGTGCTTGTTGAAGTAGGTCTTTTGCACTCTCTAATTGACGACGTACATTCTCTAATGTCGAGGATGCCCATGACAGTTCTTCAATAGAAGTAATTCCTTCTAGTTTAAAGGTCGAAACGAGATCATCCAGCCATTGAAAAGGCTGAGGATTTGACCTCGAGAAATCAAATAAATGCATCACAAGGCTCCGCAATTTATCATCGGTTCGGTCACCACTATATTGATCGACGAGTGTGAAAAATGATTGGTTATCTTCTGCCCCGTATTCTTCTTCAAAAAGATCTTCCAAAATTTCTTCGCGAATTAATTGGCCTTCTGTTTGATCAAGTATACGAAAACTTGGATCAATATCCACGTCATAATAAAATTTTCGTACTACGTTCATGCAGAAAGAATGTAACGTAGAAATATTGGCGCGATGAAGAAGAGAGAGCTGTCTTCTTAAATGTAAGGATCTTGGATCGTCATGAATTTGTTTCTCAATCGCTTCTCCTATACGATGTCTCATTTCTGCAGCAGCAGCATTTGTAAAGGTAACAATGAGTAGTTTGTCAACATCTGTCGGGTTCTCAACATCGACAATTTTGCGGATGATTCTTTCTACCAACACGGCTGTTTTACCACTTCCTGCTGCTGCTGCAACGAGGATGTTATTCCCCTCTGCAGCGATTGCCTTCCATTGATCATCCGTCCAGGATACGTTATTCGGTTTCGGTTCTATATTCATTAACGTTTCCTCCTTTATCACGGATTGATTCCAGAATTTCATCATTCGATTGATCCGTTAAATGACGATAGTTATTCGTTTCTATCGTTGGATCAAACTGACAAAACGATTTATAAGAACAAAATGTACAGGGAATCTTTTGTTTCTTTTTATATGGCTTCAAATCTATATCGCCACGAAGAATCGATTCTCCTACTTTTTTCACGTGATTTCTTAGATACGACCGTAAGACGTCATAATCTGTTTGCGAGATTACTTTTGAATTCGAATATGGTTGTCCATCTTTTTTCAAACCAACAGGAAGCATGGATGATCTTCCGGTCTCTAAACTTAAATCCATCTGTTTAATGGCACTTAATGAGGAAGAAATAAGACCCTTCATTTTGAATCGTTTTAAAATTTCTTCTTCGATATCTTCAATGGATAGCTTTTCTTCTGCTTGAATCATTGGATTATGCACATGGAAATACAGTACACCCGCTGGAGTCACTTCCGTACCAAGCCACTCTGCAGCAAAGCTCACAACGACATCTAAATAGATGAGCATTTGCAGGGCTAGTCCATGGTAAACATCGTCAAGTTTTATATCTTTCGAACTGGACTTATAATCTAGTATGCGAACATAAACGCCTTCTTCGTCTTCAGCCCTGTCCACTCTATCAATTCGACCTATTAATTCTACTTTATGGCCGTTTTCAATTTCAAAGGTGAGAGGTGGTAATTGCTGGTTTGGTCCGAATCCGACCTCTAAACCAGCAGGGGAAAATCCTGTTAATTTGGCTTGATCAGATAGAACAGTCGATGCCCTTGCGACCACTTCTTCCAGTTTTTGTTGGATATATTTAAATCGGTTAGAACTTAACAATATTTCTCGTTGAATTTTAGGAGCCAGCTGTTCAACAATGGTTTTGGAAAGGCTTTTCGCTTCGTCTCTAGATAAATGGGAAAAGTCTCTTCCATCTTGCCTTAAGCTTTCCGCCATTTCTTTTAGCGCAGCATGAAACAGGGTCCCAATATCAGGAGCCTCAAGCTTAAACGTTTCTCTCTCCCTAAGTTTCAGTCCGTAATTAGCAAATTGTGAAAAAGGACAAGCATTGTATTGCTCAAGTCTGGATACACTTGTTTTTAATTCTGTTCCATATAATTCTTCAGATAGTGAAAGAGGCAATGAAGACGGCTTATTTTTATAGCTTAAACTGCCAAACACATTTTTTGTTTTTTCTTGCCATTGTTCTTGTGACATAAACCAATTGTACGTATCCCACCAAATTTCAGACACATGATAGCCGCGTCTCCATGCTTGCATCTGATTTGTTAAATGAGACAACGTTCGTTCAGGATTCGTTACAAAATCAACCTCTTTGTCTGTCTGAACATCAGCAGGCCCTTCCAATGCGACTTCTACTTTCAATTCCGGGAAAACTTCTTGAATTTGGTTAAGCATCATCGAGGGCTGCAAACTTTTTCCCTCTTCATCCGCCAAAGGATAGCTCATGTAAAGTTTTTCAGAGGCCAAGGATTGCGACATGTATAAGACAAATGATTCATTTAAAAGCTGTCGCTGAGCACCAGGTGCCAATTGCAATCCTTGTTTTTCTAAAAATGTACGTTCTTCTTCGGACACCATGCTGTCTTCATTTGGTTTTGCAGGAATTACCCCATCGTTCATGCCGATGATAAATGCCGCCCGAACATCTGAAATCCGAGAGGTTTCCATATTAGCTATCACGACTTGATCGATCGCCGGTGGAATGATCGCAAACTTCATACTTTCGATGCCAGTATCGACCATTTGCATAAATAACTTGAAACTGACTTTTTCGTTGCCACTTATTTCTACCATTTGATCGAGCAAATCAATGATTTCCTTCCACATTTGATCATGCTCACGTGCTTCTCTTAATCGATGGTTTTCCATGGCATCTTTGCTTAATTGTTCTATTTTATCGGTTACTTTTATTTCCTCGAGCAATTCAAATAGTGCTTTAGCATAATCAAAAACCGTAGATGAATTTTTCGCAGCTTTTTGAAAATCTATTATTGGTGACAGTAGTTGTTTACGAACAAGATTTATTTCTTCTTCAAATATTTTTTCGTTATCCGTTTTATCCCCTTCATAGTCAGTGGTTGTGGCAAAACGTTGGTATGTCCATTCCTCAGACCCATACCACTTTTTACCCTTGATACCATATGAGAGAACATAATTTTCTAATTGATCCACTTTTTCTCTCATATGCTCGTCCTCAATTGGAAATAGCATTTCTGTTTTTAATGCACGAAAAACAGCGTCGTATTGCCAATGTCTTTCAATGATTTCAAGTGTTGAGCGGATAAATTCTATTAACGGATGGTTCAGTACGGAACGTTTTTGATCAGAAAAGAAAGGTATCCCTTCATCATGAAAGATCGTTTCAAAGTAATCATCGTACTCTCCCATATTTCTGACAAGAATAGCGATCTCTCCATAACGATAATTGTCATCCCGAACGAGGGAGATAATTTCTCTAGCTATTCTCTCAATCTCTGCACGCCGATGCACCGCACTAATCACTTGAATACCATCATGTTCTAAAATCGGATCAGCTGGCCTTTTTGCACCATTTGCTTCTAAATAAGCGAGAGCCGGCGAAACGAATCTTTTACTGTAATTCGAGATATACTGATGGGAGATTTTACAGTCATCGCATAAATTCTGTAATTGCTGGTACGTGCTTTGCGTCTCAAAAAATAAATCTAGTGGATGAATGAGTTCGTCTTGTTTTACTGCTTCATCCACCGTTAAGACAATGGTTACTTCTTCTATCTTGAGGAATATTTCATGTAATACATTTATTTCAATAGGTGTAAAACTATGAAAACCATCAATGTAAACAACTGCATCTTGAAGAACGAGAGAATCTTTCAAGGAATCGGCTAGTAGTTGTAAATAGTCCTCTGATGCAATATATTTTTCCGATAAGGACTTTTCAACTTCGGATAAGATAATGTGAATATCATGCAACTTATCCTTTAATGTCCGCTCGGTTGGTGAATCTTGTTCTTCACTTTCAGCAAGCTTATTCATTTCTTCTCTAAGAGTGTCAGAGTCTATCTGGTAACGTTTAAATTCCGAAAGCATTTGTTCTAACTGATTGATAAATCCTGGACTGGAAAGTGCTTTTTGGAAAATAGTAAAATCAGGTTTCGCTCTTTCCACAACTTGCCGCAAAAGCATTTGTATTCCTGTTTGTTGAATATGGTAACGAGATATCCCGCCAACTTCCTGTAACACACGTAAGGCTAGTCGAGAAAAACTAAGGACTTGCGTTCTCGTCATCCCGTGACCTAATTTTTCGACTAGTTTCCTTTCGACTTGAAAGGTCATTTGATCCGGTACTATGTATATAATCGGTGGACCCATTGGATCTTCTTGCATCTTCCTGACAATCTCATTTTGAACGTTCGTCGTTTTTCCTGATCCTGATCTCCCTAAAATAAAAGTTACAGCCATGCTCTCACCTCTTTACCGAGTATTTCGTCCAACCATATGTTCGTATCTCTATTGTATCGAAAAACATGCTTTTTACAATAGATATACCTTGATAATCACTGATTTGCTTGAGGTAAAATCATGGTATAATCGACAAGTATTAGTAATGCATCGGAGGAAGTCTTTATGGCAATAAAAAAAACAAATAAAAAAAGGTTTATCGGTAATCGAGTAATCAAAACAGGCATAGCGGTGTTTCTCACTTCTGCAATTTGTATCTATTTTGATTTACCCGTAATTTTTGCGGTGATCACAGCTATTGTTTCCATTGAGCCGACGACATCGGATTCCATTCGAAAAGGAATCATTCGTTTTCCGGCAAGTGCGATTGGTGCAGGATTAGCAACCACTTCTTATTATTTTTTGGGAGTAACAGCTTTGACCTATACTATCGCAGCTTTTTTAACGATTATTCTATGTCAAAAACTTAAACTGCAAGAAGGAACTCTTGTCGCTGCGTTAACTGCAGTAGCGATGATTCCGGAACTACATGATCATGTATTTATATCATTCTTACTGCGATTAGGAACAACAACGATTGGTCTCACTGTATCATCGTTAGTCAATGCTTTTATACTTCCTGTTAACTATCTTTCTGAGATTCGTTCACGAAACAACCAACATGTATTGGAATTAAAAAAAGCGGTACAAGCTGAAATTCGAAATTTATTATTTGCCAAAAAAGAACGAAAAAGCATAAATGAAACATCTTCCTATGATGTATTACGGAATAAAGTATCGAGGACAGAATATTTAATCCGGTCGCAACGGAGAGAAATGAGATTTCATCGCTTCAAAATGGGAAATTACCGTCGTTTTCATTTGTATAAACAAACAACCAACTTTATTCAACGGGCTGTTCTGCACCTTGGTAACTTGCATTATTTATCTTCCACTTTACCGTTAACAAATTATGAAAAGGAACTTTTGGTGAGGGCTGACCGTATTGTAAGGACTACGTTAGAGGATACGGAAGCACCGTTGAATGATGAGTATTTTAAATTTATCGATGAATTAGATAATCATCTTCGTTCCAATTTTACGCGTGCACATCCAGTTAACGTCTATAGTCACGACCATCATCATCTGACCGAAAAAAGTAGTTTATTTTATGAGTTAGTTGCCTTTTTCGATTTAGTGGAAGACCTCCATTACCATTTAAATAAACGGGTTACTAAAAGGTACTGGGGCAATGAGCAAAGCAGGTCTACTTAATTAACGAGGCTGATTTTTATAGATTGTTATTTGAGAACTTGCAAGAGGAAGAGACACGGTCTTTTTCCCGAGTAGGCTGAGGTCGTTGCTCGTGGAAAATGTCCGCCTAGAGCGAATGAGATCCTTTGTTCGAAAGCATTTTATAAATTCTTAGCTTTTAAAAAATGTCACAAAAGGTTTTAAAACTTTTTGTGACATTTCAAGTTAACTCTATTTTCTTCTTTTTTTCAAATATTTATAAAGCATTTTTCCGCCTTTTAAAAGTAAAAGCATTTGTGGTAGTCTTAATTTCATGGGATCACTCCTATTATTTTATTTTACGGGCTACTCTATTTCCATGGATGATCATGCTTGTTCTGAAAAATGACATTATTTTTCTTACGTGCGAAAGTTTTTTTTGAATATGCCCATCTAGGACCTAAGAACCGCAAACCATCCAGTACAGTGTATGGCCACCAACCTATTCCCGAAATATTCAACATATGTTTATAGTGCAGAATAGGATTTCTCTCTAATCGTTTTAATCCAAACATTCTTAACTTTTGGTACCATCTGAAATTCCACGTATAAGCCATCGCAGATAAATGACTCAGGCGGGAAATACGGTCAGATCTATTCTTTCGTACTTTCTCGTAATAGCGCAAATGTTTTGGGTCTGTATTGTCATTTGAAAACATCCAATCAAGTAATTCTCCCAGCACCATGCCGTCTTGAATAGCTAGATTCATTCCTTCCCCTGCCATTGGGTGGACGCTATGAGCTGCATCTCCAAGAATGACCGCATTTCCTTTCACATACTGTTTAATATTATGTCGAATAGGAATCATTAATTGAATCTCTTTCCACGATTTTATTTCTTGAACATAACCTTTTAATGAGGGTTCGAATTTAGTTATGGAATCATAAAAGGTTTCTAATCCTTCGTTTTTCATCAACTTATAGTCCCCTGGTTTAATCAACATTACACTTCTAATTTTATTGTTTGGAAGTGGAAACAGTCCGATGAAATCTTCATGAGTTGCATACATTCTTGCCTCGGTAAAATCACTTGGACGAGGAAATGTCACGGTTAAAAACTGATGGTTATATTTGGTTGTAGTGACGACTTCCCCCATGGCTTTACGAATGATAGAAGCACGTCCTTCCGCTCCAACAAAAAACTTTGCTTCAATATCTATTTCTTTTTTTTCATACTTCACTTTGGCACGCTTAAATTCATTATTTTGCTCATCGATTTCGCTAAAAGAATGGAATGTTGCCGGATTCCAGTAATGAAACCCGGAAAATTCCTTGGCTTTATCCAGTAAGATCTTCTTTAATGTTTCGTGAGGAATCATTCGTGCTTCTGCAAAAGGGGCTGGAAGCCGTAAATAATCTAAAGGAATATATAGAGCCTCTTCTAACTCTCCATTTTTGTTTTTATTCATTTCATACGTGTGTATTTTAGGAAGAGAGAAACTTTCGCTTAATACTTCCTGCGATATTCCCATTAACTGAAAACCTTGCAATGATTTTGGTTGGAGAAGCTCTCCCTTATAAATTTTACCGGGTTGCTTCTCTCTTTCAACAACCAAAACCTTTAAATTCGCTTGAGCTAACTTAACAGATAATGTAAGTCCTCCTACACCTCCGCCAATAATAACTACATCATATGTGTTCAAAGCTACCACTGTCCTTCCCAACATCGGCATAGAGGGTAACTGTGTTTCGTGCATCCTCCGATTAACTGAAAAATGAACGCTTCATTTTTCGTCTGGAACTGGGTACATATTACTGATCACTACTATAATTTTTCATCCGGTAAAAGGTCTATATCTATGTTCTTCTTTTTCATGATTCGCCTTATAATGATAGGAATAGAAAAAGCGACGATAAACAAGCCTGAAGTAATAAGAATCATCGTTAAATTTAAGTCAACAAACGACGCACCAAGAAAATTAAAAGCTAATGTTCCAGGTATGATACCCACCATTGTTGCTCCAAAGTATTTACGAAATTTAATTCTTGATAAGGCAGATAAATAACTCACAAAATCAAAATTTATAACTGGAATGATTCGAAGCGCCATTATATAAAAAAAACCATTCTCTTCTATCTTTAATTGCAGATCGCTCCCTTTTCCATTCCAGTTTTTTTTTCTTAAATTAGCACCTAATTTTCGAAAGACTAAAAACGACACAGCAGCTCCACTGAGAGACCCTATGTACGTCACTAAAGGTCCTATAAACGGACCGAATGAGAGTCCACCCGCGATTGCTAAAATAGATGCAGGAAATAAAACAAAAGGGCGAATCGTAAAAATACCAATAAATACGAGTGGGGCCCAGATTCCAAACGATTGCATGAGTACTTGGATGTGATCGGGATTTATATCAATATACGCAAAATTGAAATATAGAAGTGAACCAATCAAAATTAGAAAAACCAGTATTTTTATTATCAATTTAAACGGCATTTATGGTACCCCTTTATAATTTCTTTCCATAATGTATATATAACCTTTTATTAAAAGTTTTAATCTGGGAAACATATGGATATTTGTGATCTTTAAGTTTATTATCTCGGTGAATTCATTTTACAAGACTTCGCCCGATGACTCAATCAACATTTTCTCTCTGCTCATAATATCATTTAATTAGGAAAAAATATAAAGGCACGAGCTTTCTAAAAAGGAGGTTAGATACGATGAGTAAACATTCAAAATCTAAACGGAATATGCAAGACAGTAAAGACGCTGTTCAACCGCACGACGGAAAGGAACGAATCACTATTTCTAAAAGTAGTCCTGAATTAGATGGGAGTAACAGCAATCAACAAAGGAGTAAAAAGTAATGAAAGATAAGAAAAATTCTGATATAGCAAAAAAAAATCTAGCTCTTGACGAGGATCGGATGATTAACGAGGGTCTTGGGGGCGGAACTGTAAGTCCAAGAGAAAATTCGGGGATAATCGAAAATTCAAGGAATTTAGAAGTAGAGGGAGCACCTCGTCGGACACAACCGTAAGAGGTAATTTTCTCAGTTAGAGTAAACAACCCGTAAGCCCGCTGTATATAGCAGGCTTACGGGTTGTTTTGTAATACAACTTAAAGATAATCGTAACTTTTACGCCTTCGTTCTTTCTCTCACCCAGTTGATTAAACCACCGGCCAACATAATGTCTACTTGCCGATTAGACATTACATGAACACATGGAATGTCTAATCCCTTTGCTTCAACTTTTGCTGAGATCGCGATGTCGTTACGTAAGCTTTCACGTAAATTTTTAAAGGAAAGAACATCTCCCTCACTAAGTTTGTCGAAGTCATCTGGATTACTGAAGGTTACAGGAAGAATTCCGAAGTTAACTAGGTTTTGCCAATGAATTCGTGCGAAATCCTTCACTAATACTGCTCGTAAACCTAAGAATCTTGGAGCCAAAGCAGCGTGCTCACGACTTGAGCCTTGCCCATAGTTAAACCCTCCTACGATGGAGTGCCCTCCATCTTCAAGCAGTGCTAGGGATCGATTATAATAATCTTTATCTAAAATCTCAAAACTGAATTTACTGATTTCTTGTAAATTACTTCGGAATGGTAATACTCTTGCTCCACCTGCTAATATTTCGTCCGTGGAAACATTATCACCTAAATGAAGCAGTATTGGAACATCCAACTCGTCTGGTAAAGGTTGCATTTCCGGTATCGAGGTAATGTTTTTACTTTTATATAACGAAACCATTTTTGCTTCCTCTAATGGTAATGGTGCATCCAGTAAATCGATATCAATGGTAGGTTTTTTAGGTTCACTTACTGTTGGATACTTCATCTTCAATGTTCGTGGATCAGTTATCTCTCCTGTTAAAACAGATGCAGCTGCAGTTTCAGGTCCACATAAGAACACGCTATCCTCTCTCGTCCCGGATCTTCCAGGAAAATTCCGAGGCGTAGTTCTTAAACTGTTACGACCTGATGCAGGAGCTTGCCCCATACCAATACAACCATTACATCCAGCTTGGTGAAGGCGCCCACCTGCAGTTAAAAGACTTGTAATGTGACCTTCATTAATAAGGTCCGTTAAAATTTGTCGAGAAGATGGGTTAATATCAAAAGATACTCCTTTGGCGATGGATTTACCTTTTACAATCTCAGCGACAATAGCGAAATCATTATAGCCGGGATTTGCTGAAGAACCGATATATGACTGATAGATAGGTTCCCCGGCTACTTCGGAAACAGGCACGACATTACCTGGACTAGATGGTTTTGCAATTAACGGTTCTAATGTCGAAAGGTCAATTTTTTCATTAATATCGTAAGTTGCATCTTTATCTGCAACTATTTCGCTCCAATCATTTTCCCTTTTTTGCGTTTTCAAGAATCGTTTTATTTCACTATCTGCTGGAAAAACCGATGTAGTTGCTCCTAATTCAGCACCCATATTGGCGATGACGTGTCGGTCCATTGCATCAAGGTATTTCAATCCGTCCCCATAGTATTCTATGACCGTTCCCACCGCACCCTTTACATCGTATCGTCGAAGCAGTTCTAAAATAACATCTTTTGCTCCAACCCAATCGGGAAGTTTTCCTGTTAACTCAATGCCCCACACTTTTGGCATTTTTACGTAAAGTGGTTCTCCAGCTATCGCCATGGCAACATCAATGCCGCCAGCACCCATCGCAAGCATTCCCATGCACCCATTCGCACAGGTATGACTGTCAGATCCTAAGAGAGTTTTACCAGGCTTGGCTAATCGTTGCATATGGACAGGGTGACTTACGCCATTTCCTGCTTGACTATAATACATGCCGAAGCGCCGAGTAGCACTTTCTAAGAACAAGTGATCGTCTGGGTTTTTACTGTCCACTTGAATGATATTATGATCAACATACTGAGCGGACGCTTCTGTTTGAGCCCGTTCTATTCCCATTGCTTCCAGTTCTAGCATGACAAGTGTTCCCGTTGCGTCCTGTGTTAACGTCTGATCAATTATTAAACCGATTTCTTCACCTGGTTTCATCTCGCCCGAGAGTAAATGAGATTGGATTAACTTTTGTGTTACATTTAAAGCCATGCATGCTCCTCCTTTTAATACTATTGATATATAATTCCCTCAACTAAACAAGCCTACACTTAAGATGTTTCCTTTTAATTAGCCATTGAAAACTTAGGATTTACCATTTAAATGCAAATTATTAATTGAATAATCATTAGAGTTAGAGATGAGCCTATTAAGAATCCATAAAATTTAACAAAAAAAGCGAAAGCGCCTTGAACACCGACGTAGAAGCTAGACAGTTCTAAAGAAAACTTTCTTATCTTCTAAGAAAAACGGCATAGCCGTCTTTTATTAAATTCAGCTTCTGCTTCCGCCGCCATCATTTAAGTATCAAGGATGTTTTCTCTTGATACGTGCGGCGTGAAAGTAGCTGCCAACTTATAAATCTATCATTTCCTAACATAAAAAATAAGCCAAACTGAGCGAAGATTCTCAGTTTAGCCTATGTGTGTTTTATGAATTAGTTCCTAACGTCGCGCATATTGAACTCTGTGTAAGTTTGCGAAAATACCATTTTGCTCAATCAGTTCTTCGTGAGCTCCTTCTTCGGCAATACCTTCCTCTGTGACGACGACAATTCGGTCTGCATTCCGTATTGTCGCTAATCGGTGGGCAATAATTAATGTGGTTCGATCCTGTGCAAGCACTGATAAAGCTTCTTGGATGACCATTTCCGTTTCTGTATCAAGTGCCGAAGTTGCTTCATCCAAAATTAGAATAGGTGGATTTTTCAAAAACATTCTAGCTATGGCAATCCGTTGTTTTTGACCGCCAGATAATTTCAGACCCCTTTCTCCTATCTGGGTTTCATATCCATAAGGAAGAGATTCGATAAATGTATCTAACTTTGCTTGACGAGCGACATTTTCAATTTGTTCATTGGTTGCATCTAACATTCCGTAAGCAATATTTTCCCGTAACGTTCCAGTAAATAAAAATACATCTTGTTGGACTATCCCAATTTTGCTGCGTAAAGAATCTTTCGTCATGCTTCGAATATCTAATCCGTCAATAGAAATTGCCCCTTCATTCACATCATAAAACCTGGGAATTAAGGAACAAATCGTTGTTTTCCCAGCACCAGAAGGTCCTACAAATGCAATTGTTTCTCCGGCATTTATTTGCAGATTAATTCCTTCTAGCACTTGTTTATTGCCTTCATAGCTAAAGCCAACATTATCAAGTGATATATCACCTTTTAGATGATGAACTTGAATGGCATCTTCGGCATTTTTCACCTCTGGCTCGGTGTCAATCATATCTGTGAAACGTTTAAAGCCAGCCATCCCTTTTGGATATAATTCCATAAGCGCACTTATTTTATCAATTGGCTTAAACAAAACATTGACATAAAGAATGAACGCAACGAGTTCCCCGTAGGATAATTGACCAGATATACTGAGCCAAGCACCGAAAACGAGTACTATTAATGTAATAAAGCGAGTCATCATATAAATTCCTGATACACTAAATGCCATTACTTTATATGACTTTATTTTTGCGTTCTTGAATTTATTGTTTTGGCGATTGAAGCGTGATATTTCAAATCGTTCATTTGTAAAGGACTGGACGACACGCACTCCAGAAACACTATCTTCTACTCTCGCATTCACGTCAGCAATGTCACGAAACATCTGCTTCCAAGCTTTGTTCATTCGTAAATTACAAAATACGATTAATCCGATTAGAACTGGTACTACGAGTAATATTACTAAGGCAAGTTGTAAATTAATCGTCATCATTATCCAAAATGCACCCATAAAAGTCATAATGGCAATAAAAACATCTTCTGGACCATGATGGGCGAGCTCGCCGATATCAAAAAGGTCATTTGTAAATCGACTCATTATATGTCCAGTCTTAGTATTATCAAAATAGCGAAATGATTGTTTTTGTGTATGTTCAAATAATTCTTCACGCATATCAGTTTCAATATTGATTCCTAGTTTATGTCCCCAGTAGTTGACAACATACTGTAGTAGAGTACTAACCCCATAGACTAAAAACAAACCTATGCTAACCCACATGATCGTTGACCAATCTCCTGAGAGGAGTAATGAATCGACGAACCACTGGACAGCGAGGGGGAATGCTAGTTCAAGAATTGCAACAATGATAGCACTACCAAAGTCAGCTGCGAATAATTTCTTATGAGGGATGTAATATGACAAAAAACGCTTGATCACGCATGGTCCTCCTTTGGCTTTATTACTGAAATAGGTTGTTATTGTAGTTTATCTGCATTCTAGGTAGAGTAAGCTGTTCTCCATTGCTATATTTTTTACAGCTAAGAATGTTCTATTTTAACCAACACTATTACTTAACAAAGCTTGTAATTTTACACATATACTAGGATTATAGATAAAGGTTTATGATTAGGCAAGAACTTCCTGTGAAGGGACTGCTAGCTCTTCCTAAATGTCTTCATAGTATCGGGGGAATATAAAGTGAAAAGAACGATGTCCCATTTGATAAGGCATCGTTCTAAATTATATATTTAGATCTGTTATAGACAAATGGACTTAGATGATAAAGAGTAAGATAATTGCCATGATAACACTAGGGATTGTTATCAAAATAGTGTCTGTTCCCATTTTTGTCTTTCGTCGACGCTCCTTTTTAGATTCCCTTTCACTGGTAGCACTACTTCTTCCGCCACCTATAAATGCTCCTAAAAAAAGTCCTGAAAGCACTATTCCAATAATGGAAATGAAACATGCTATGGCAAAAACGGCATCCCATCCACTCCCAACTAGCAAGCCAATAAGTATAGATATACCAGCAAGTATTACTCCAAAGCCTAGATATTTGAGCATACGATCCCCTCCTATAGTTCTACATACGGTTCATGAAAGCTAAAGTTTCATAGGCTTTCATCTATAGCCTTCCCTATTTTACCCAGAGTACCTTGGTGAAGGCAACCCTAAATCCAGCTTTATCCATGCTTTGCTGGGTAATACTTTCGAACTTAGCTTCTTGGGTGGTTTTGAGTGAAGTACATCCAAATCTGCGGCACTATCTCAGAAGGTTTTTGAGACAACTAGCTCTGAAGAAGCTCTTTGCCAAACACGACCGCGCCAACTCTTTGTTCTTAATCAGGTCCGCAAGCCCGAGCCCATCATAGTGTTCATAGTTAAATCCTTGCATGCAAATGTCGCTTTTAACAGATTTAAGCCAGAATTCTCCTTCCTCAAAAATTTAGTAGAATTTTAGGTGGGAGATGAATGGTCCTTTTTTTGTTTTTTCTGAAAATAAAAGGAAAAATGAAGGACAAATAATGTGATTTTTGGTATCATTATAGACAAACGTACGTTTGGAGGTGGCTTGATATGGCTAAAAAGAACAAGGCGTTCAAATGTCGATTATATCCATCGAAAGAACAGATGCAATTATTGCGTAAAACCTTTGGTTGTGTGAGTTTTACTTACTTAAAGGATATGATACCCCATGAATCCGCTTGAGGCGGACGCTTTCCACGGGCAACGCTTCAGCCTCCTTCGGGAAAAAGAACTTGTCTGCTAGCAACGCTCCGAAGGGTATCCGTCGAGACAACTCGAAGCTTATTCGTGAAGTAACGCTCGTCCCTGCGGGGTCTGCAGTTGTTGCTTTTCCGCTGCATAGGAAATTATAGATTTATGAGTTGTGGATACATCTTAAACGGAAGTTGGCGTTTAGCTCCAGCGCCTATCGACTAGAGTAGCTTCCCTCACCTCGTCTACGATAAGTCGAGAACGAAAGAGTAGAACTCTCTTTCAACTCTCCTTTATCTCACTCGATTCAGTCCAGCTCTTACGTCGATGTTCAAGGCGCTTGCGCTTTTGTTCCTGGAGTCACCGCCTTTCGCTTCTTTTAGGTTTTGAGCAAAAACAACAAAGTTTGCGAAATTCCCAAAATTCAAAAGCAAGAAGCACAAACAAAGCTACACAACGAACGTCGTGAACGGAAATAGTGACATTTTGGAAGGTCATATCAAGTTACCTAAACTCAAGTGGGTTAAAATCAAACACCATAGAGAGATTTCAGAAACCCATCGATTAAAGTCTGTAACCATTTCGATGACTGGTTCTGGAAAAGTCTATGTATCTATTCTTACAGAATATGAGATTGAAACTAATCGTGTAGAACCTAAAAACGTTGTTGGATTAGATTTTTTCATTAGCGATTTGTACGTAACAAGCGATGGTGAAAAAGCCAATTACCCTCGTTTTTACCGACAATCCCTCGAAAAATTAGCCAAAGAGCAACGTGTTTTATCGCGTCGTAAAAAAGGTTCTAACCGATGGTATAAGCAGAAACGAAAAGTAGCAAAGCTACTGGAAAAAACGGCAAATCAACGTCGTGATTTTTTACACAAAAAGAGCTACACGTTAGCTGTTAATTATGATTATGATGCTATTGCTATCGAGGACCTTGAAATGAAAGGCATGTCCAGAGCTCTTAACTTTGTCAAAAGTGTATCCGACAACGGTTGGGGCATGTTCAAGACATTTCTAAAATACAAGTTCGAAGACCAAGGAAAATTCTTTGTCAAAATCGACAAATGGTTTCCTTCTTCAAAGAAGTGCTCGAACTGCGGAGAAGTGAAGGAAAAGCTATCTCTTTCTGAAAGAACATACTCTTGTACTTGCGGTCACATATCAGACCGGGACGATAACGCTGCAAAAAATATAAAAAAGGAAGGAATAAGACTCCTCTCCCAAACGAAAGTAGCCTAAATAAATATAATTAGTTATTTGAACCGCTGGTACAGCGGAGTTAGCTCGACTGATTTAGTTGGCTAGTAAAAGCGACTATTATCCGAGAAGCCCCCACTTCAAATTCTGAAGAATTAAGTAGGGGCAGTTCACGGTTACCTAAAAACCCTCTATATAATCCTGAAAATGGTTAAAAACGACATGATCGGTTTGTCTGTGATAAAATGAAGCAATTATTCTTTCATGAAGGAGATTACCATAGATGGATAAAAAACTTGATCATATCGGCATTGCAGTCCGTAACCTTGAATATAGCATGACCTTTTATATAGAAGTGTTAAATGCGAAATTAATCGATCGTTACAAGAGCGAGGCAAAGGGCGTTGAAAGTGACATTGCAATTTTAGAAATAAATCATAGTCGTATCGAACTGTTGGCCCCTACAAATAACACTACCTCCCCGATTGCACGTTTTATTAAACAAAAGGGAAAAGGCGTACATCATGTCGCTTATCAAGTCGAGAATCTAGAGCAAGCAATTAAAGAACTGGACATAAAAGGGATACGGGTAATGGAAGATACAAGAAGAATAAATAAGCACGGTAGAAGATTAATCTATTTGAATCCTGCTGATACAGAAGGTACCATTATTGAATATTGCGATTATCCAGAGATTGAAAAAAAGAAATAAAAATTTTCTGCTTGTATACCTAAGAAAGGAGTGTTTAGCTTGGCAAAAGTAAAAGAGATTTATAGTGAGGAATTTATCGAACGACTAGCAGATGCTTTACACAATTCGGCCAGTTCTTTCAACTCTGAGAACTTTTATGCGGCAGTGTATCGTGATGACTGGGATGACTTAGAATTTAAACAACGAGTGCGTAGATTGTCTACAGCTATGTATGAGACACTCCCTGAAGAATACGAAGAAACACTTCCAATATTGAAAGAAGTTGCAACGGAATTTCAAGGGCTATCCGGCATTATCTTCCCTGATTATGTGGAGCAATTTGGGGTGAAAAACTGGAATGCCTCCATGCATGCCCTTGAACATTTCACGAAGTTCTCTACATCGGAATTTGCGATCCGAGCTTTTCTAATGGCAGATGAGGATAAAATGTTAAAGAAAATGTTCCAATGGTCAAACGATAAGAACGAACACGTTCGAAGATTAGCTAGCGAAGGGTGCAGACCGAGGCTTCCTTGGGGGCAATCCCTCCCATCGTTTAAAAAGAATCCGATGCCGCTAATTCCACTTTTAATGAATTTAATCCGCGACGAATCTTTATACGTTAGAAAAAGCGTTGCGAATAATTTAAACGACATTACTAAGGCACATCCTGAAGTTGTTATTAACATGGTTCGAAATGAGTTTGGAAAAGATGAAAGAACAGATTGGATTTTGCGACATGCTTCCCGAACGTTATTAAAACAAGCTAACAAAGAAGCACTTGCTTTGTTTGGCTATGAAGCCAACGAATTGACGCAAGTTAGAAATCTTAAGCTAGAGGACACGAACGTAGCTATTGGAGAAGCTCTTACATATTCTTTTCAAATTATTGCTAAAGGCATAACCAAAGTAAGAATTGAATACGCCATTGATTTTGTTAAAAAGAGTGAGAAGCGAACAAGGAAGATTTTCAAGATCTCTGAAACAGATCTACGAGAGGGGCAAATAAAAACATACACTCGTTCTCAATCTTTTCAGAATATGACGACGCGAACACATTATCCTGGTGTTCACACCATTTCAATTCTCATAAATGGTGCAGAGAAAACAAGATGTGATTTCAAAGTGAATTAGTGCAATAATTGTGCCTTAGAACTCGTACCGCGTTTGAAGAGAGGAAGTAAAATGATCTCCTCTCTTATTTAAGTTCTCGAATAATAAAAATAAATTTAACTTATTGAAATCTACTATCCCCTTATTCCTCAGTCATCTTCTGACCCATTATTTTCTGGATTAGATTGAAGTAATCCTGTTCAGAACCAATGTCGAATCTTTCGCTGACTACTTCAACCCCAAAGCACTTTTCTGATGTTAATAATTGTTTTATTGCATCTGTTAATTGAACTTCTCCTCCAGTTCCCTGTGCTGTTTTTTCCAAATACGAAAAAATCGTTGGTTCAAAAATATACCGACCACTAACCGCTAAATTAGAGGGAGGAGATGACTGTGGCTTTTCAACGATATCAAGAATTTCATAAGTATTATTCTGAATACTATTTGCTTTAACTACCCCATAGTTTTTTAATTGATCTTGTTTAACATTCTCTAGAGCAATGAGATTGGTTTGATAAGTATGGTACACATCTAAAAGCTCGGTTAATGCTGGTTTATTGGAACTAATATAAATATCATCTGGTAGAAGAACTGCAAACGGTTCACTACCTGAGAACTGCTTTCCTAGATTAATAGCAGCGCCTAACCCTTCCGGAAAGGGTTGACGTACATATTGAATATAAACGTTAAGTTGCTTTATTTTATCCAATAAGTGATGTTTGTTTGTTCGTACTAAAAAGTATTCGTATTCAAGAGATCGATCAAAGTAATCTATAATCACGCTTTTATTACGAGATACAACAATTAATATTTCTTCAATTCCTGCTTCTATTGCTTCTTCAACAATGAGTTGAATGGCTGGTTTGCCTGCAACAGGGAACATTTCTTTTGGAATTACTTTTGTAATGGGTAAATTTCTCGTTCCATAACCTGCTGCTGGAATGATTGCCTTTTTCACTGTTCTCATCTTCAATTCCCCCCTATTCACTATTTTTATATATTATTAAAGAAAGACATACTTGAAACTTGTCCTCTATAAAAAGGGTGAAATGATTGCTCATCTATCTTGATATAATACCTATTTTTCAGTAATTACACTCCTATACCATCACCCTTCGTACTATCGAAAATAAAATATAATAATATAATATAATTTAATTTATCTATATTAATTTATGTGAAAAGGGTGATACAAATGAAAATATGTATGATAGGTACTGGTTATGTGGGATTAACAACTGGTACTGTTTTGACTGAATTAGGTCATGAAGTTTTTTGTGTTGATAAGGATAAAGATAAAATATCAAGGTTAAATAAAGGAGAAGTCCCCATACATGAACCTGGTTTATCAGAACTTATCATTAAAAACAAACAGAGAAACAATCTGCATTTTACAAGTGATGTTCATAAAGCAATCAAAGAATGTTCGATCCTTTTTATAACGGTAGGTACTCCTCCAAATGAGGATGGGAGTCAAAATCTAATTGCTTTGGACGAGGTGGTAGAAACTCTTGCTCAAACCATCACTGCTCATAAAACAATTATTATGAAAAGTACAGTATTACCAGGTACAAATGAATCGGTTCAAGAAACATTGATCAAACGGGGAATTAATCATGGTTTATTTGATATTGTATCTAATCCTGAGTTTTTAAGAGAAGGATATGCCGTATTCGATATGATGAATCCTGACAGAATTGTTATAGGTTCACATAGTGAAAAGTCTATAAAACTCGTTAAAAGTCTTTATAGAAAACTTGATGCTCCTTATGTAGTGACTTCTTTGACTGGAGCAGAGATGATCAAATATGC
The DNA here is from genome assembly GCF_002886185.1 of Salipaludibacillus neizhouensis. GTDB lineage: Bacteria > Bacillota > Bacilli > Bacillales > Salisediminibacteriaceae > Salipaludibacillus > Salipaludibacillus neizhouensis. Next base: position 1,738,565 of record NZ_KZ614146.1, on the reverse strand, counting down.
TTCAAACGCTTTCTTAGCAACTAAAATATCCTTTATCAATGAAATAGCACGCATTTGTGATGCATTTGATGTTGAGATTACAGATGTAGTGAGTGGATTAGCAACAGACAAAAGAATTAGTCCTCATTTCTTAAAAGCAGGATTAGGTTACGGTGGTTCATGCTTTTCTAAAGATTTACGAGCATTGGAATATACAGCCAGACAAAAAAATATCATCACCGATATATTAATCTCTGTTCAGAAAGTCAATGATACACAAACTGATCTGTATATAAAGAAATTAATCGAGAAATTATATGATCTATCCGATAAAAAAATTACTGTTTGGGGTTTATCATTTAAACCAGATACCGACGATATACGTGATTCAAGATCTCTTCATTTAATAGACAAATTAATAGAAAAAGGCGCAAATGTTTACGCTTATGACCCAATTGTTCACCTTCCTTCATCCAAAATTACCTGTCATCAAGATATCTATGAATCGATCAAAGGTTCAGATGCACTTATTCTTGCGACAGAGTGGAGTGAATTTCAAAAAGTGAATTGGATCAAGGTAAAAGATTCTATGGAAGGGAGTGTAATAGTGGATGGACGTAATGTCATTGATCCTGTGATCGTGAAAAAACATGGATTTCATTACATTGGGGTGGCAAGGCCATGAGAATCATTGTGACAGGTGCAGCTGGATTCATTGGTTCACATTTATGTGAACAATTATTACAAGATGAAATGAACGAAGTCATTGGTATCGATGGATTTATTGATCCTTCCCTTATAACGTTTAAACAAAAAAATATAGAAAAACTTCTACGTCATCCTCGATTTCAGTTTTTAAACGAGAATTTATTAGAAATAGATTGGAGCACGGCCCTTTCGAATGTTGATGCGATTTATCATTTAGCAGCATTACCAGGAGTTCGTACCAGTTGGGGAAGCGATTTCGAATTGTACACGATCAATAATATTAACGTTACTCAACGGCTACTAGAAGCTTGTAAAAGCATTTCTCTAAAAAACTTTATCTACGTGTCTACTTCTTCTGTATATGGAGAAAGTGTTGGCAAGGTTTTAGAAACGTCAACACCTTCGCCTCTATCTCCTTACGGAATAACCAAACTAACCGGAGAATATCTATGTAAGGTATACGCAGAAAACGATGGTATTCCATTGACAATTCTTAGATACTTTACTGTATACGGACCGAGACAACGATCCGATATGGCATTTCACATATTCATTGATTGTATGTTAAACAACAAACCAATACCAATTTACGGTGATGGAACTCAAACTCGTGATTTTACTTTTGTATCTGATTGTGTGGAAGGGACTGCTGCTGTTCTTTATGCCGAAAATGTCATAGGAAAAACAATCAATATTGGTGGAAAAGAACGCATGTCTATATTAGAAGTGATTGAAATATTAGAAGAAATCTTAGGGGAAAAAGCAACATTGAATTTTCTTGGCAACCCTCGCGGAGAACCAAGGCATACGTGGGCAGATATAACAAAAGCAGAACAGTTACTATACTATCAACCAAAAATTTCTATAAAAGAAGGTATTAGATATGAATTAAATGATTTACGAAATATTCTTACTAGAAAATGAGTGTAAAAGTTGGATAATGAGAAACTGTATACAGAAAAATAAAAAGGTATAAGACTTGTTTGAAAGTCTTATACCTTTCGTATTATAAGGTCAGCCAGAAAATATTTCTGGTTGACCATTTTTTATATCGATATATGATAACGGTAGCCGTGGTAGAACGTTCGCGCCTGTGGGGCTATGACCCCGTCCGCAAAACAGTTCGCCCCCTACTTGTAGAGACATGTTTGAGGCTGGTTGGGACAATGATCTCGTATAACAAGCGAAGCTATGACACTATGAGGAGGGTTTGGGGGTTACCGGCAATCATATTTTTGAAGGAGGAATTTTAATGAATCCAGTCGTTGGTCTGGATGTAGCAAAAGGTGAGAGTCAGGTTCAAGCATACTTGGAAAGAAAGAAGCCCTACAAGAAAAGTTTCAAAGTAAAACATGATCTTGATGGGTTAGCTAGTTTATTAGATTTTATTAAAGAGATAGAAGATATTTTAGGAGAACGTCCCCCTCTTGTAATGGAATCAACTGGTCATTATCACACACCTGTTGTTCAATATTTTGGGGACAAAGGCTATTTAATCATTATCGTAAATCCACTCATCTCTTATAAAGCAAAAAGTTCTAGTTTGCGGAAGGTAAAAACAGATATCATTGATGCCAATCACCTCTGCGAGCTGTATTATAAAGAGGATTTAGAGCCTTATAAAAAGCGTGGTATCCAACTTATGAACTTACGTCATCTTACGAGACAGCACGATAATATAACAGGGATGTTTGTACAAACCAAACTACAATTTCATGCAGTTTTGGATCAAGTATTTCCTGAATATAGTAAGGTTTTTGGGGACTTATATTCGGATGTTTCTTTAAAAACATTACAAGTATTTCCTACTTCAGAAGATGCCTTAAAAGCTGATACTGAAATTTTAGCAACTAAAATAAAAGAATTCTGTAACACTCGTTCACTACAATGGGCAAACAAACAGGCTGAAAAACTAATTACTGCCGCAGCTCAAAACCCTTTTCAGAAGACTTTATACTCTAGTCTTGCCCTAAGCTTAGATATGTATATTAGTATGCTCTTTGAACACAAAAAACATCTATCCATGCTTGAAAATGAGATAGATGCTTTAGCAAAAAGTCTTGAAGAATCTAAGATTATCCGATCAATTCCCGGTATCGGTGAAAAAATCGCAGCAACGATTATTTCTGAAACTGGGGAAATTGAAAGGTTTAATCACCCTAAGAAACTAGTGGCATTTGCCGGTCTTGATCCAAGTGTCTTTGAATCTGGCACATTCAAAGGTACTTACAATCGAATTACCAAAAGAGGATCTAGCAGACTACGGCAAGCTTTGTATATGGCTGTTAAATGTGCTATTCGTGACTGCCGCAAACAGAAAACAACGGATGAAATCCTTCCTCGTAATAAGAGATTACGAGCGTTTTATGATAAGAAACGGGAAGAAGGAAAACCTTTTAGAGTAGCTGTAATAGCTTGTGCAAACAAACTATTACATTGGATTTATGCACTTTTAAAAAACAAAACCCCTTTCCAAGATTTAACTTGATTTAACAATTTAACCAAGTGAACCAAAACTTTCTAAACATAGTATTTGGAAGGGTATTTGGCATGCACAAATTCAGTATAACATGATATTTTTAATATTTTTATTGAAAAATGTTGACAACTATTGGCTGGTTTTGTTGTTGTCGCAAAATTTAATTAAATATATTGATTTTTATTTTCACTAAGCCGAGGTTTTTTGAACGAGTTTTTCGGAATGGACTGTAAGGAAGTTTTTTCTTGTTCCGTGAGTATTGTTCCTTCTTTTCTTTCTGCCCTTTATCTTTCTTTCCTTTACCATTCTTCTCTTTATCTTTTTTCATTTTATCTTGAACCGTTTGATCATCTTCTACCTCAGTCGACTCTTCTAAGCTATCGTTTAGTTTCTTCTCGTGACCTTGAACCTCTTCTTCAGTTATTTGCAGTGTCTGTTCTGACTTATTTTCATTTAAATTTTGTTTTTCTTCGTTAATCAATGAAATATTTGCAGTGGCTGTGTTGTTTTCAATTCTGGTTCTGATCTCATCCCAGACTTGAGAAATGTCACTAACAACCCGATGCCAACTATGTTTTCTTTCAACGAATCTTCTTCCATATTGCCCCATTTCTCTGCAGAGACTAGGATTTGATAGTAATTTCGTTAAGTGTTTTACAAATTCCATAGGGTCTTCTGGCTTTTCAACGATTACTCCGTTTTTGTTTACTTCTATAACCTCAGGATTTCCGCCTCGCGCTGTCGTTATGATTGGTAACCCCGCAGCCATTGCCTCATAGTGGACACGTGCCAATGGTTCTTCCCATTGAGATGGACACACAAAAATATCTGCTGCTGCAAACCAGTTCTGAATTTGTCCAGGGTTTACAAAACCTGGTGTGATAACCGGTACAGGAAAACGATACGTAATTGCGCGAAGGTAAGCAATATAATCTGACATACGATTATCACTAAACCCCCTACCTCCGATAACTACGAGAGCAATATCAGGGTGATTTTTTGCCAACTCATGGATAGCATGTATGAGAACATCAGAACCTTTATTAGCCGAAAGTCGTCCTGCAAATAAGATAATTTTTTTTGACTCCAGATTATGCTCTTTCCGAATTGAATTCCCTAATTTTTGTCCCATTTCAGTAAAAACGGGGACAAACCGTTTTAAGTCGACTCCTGAATAAATGGTTTGTATTTTTGATTTTGCTTCCGGATAAAACTTGACGATTTCTTCGCCAATATAGTTACTAATCGTAATAATTTTATCTAAGCAGTTTATCGCTTTTTTCGCTTCTTCTTGCTCTATTTTTTCTTTTTTGAACATGTCATTATGCATGCTTAATATAATTCTAGAGTTTGGAGCCACATCATGCACGGCGCTTACAAGACGAGGACGATTAAAGATGTGGATTAGATCAAACCTATTTTCTCTCACATAAGTGGCAACGCCTTTACGATACGTCTCTAATAATTTCCCTGGGACTCTGACGTAATGAACGCCATCAATTGTTTCCTCATGAGGTAATTTAGGGTCATTAGTGCCTAGAATTGTTATCTGATGGTTCTTGCTTAGGATAGGGATCGCACCAGCTATATATGTTTGAATTGCGCCACCTTTAATAGGAGGATTGGGTAACTTTTCAGTACAAATAATTAGTACTTTCATTTATTTTTTCCTCCTTTCCATTCCTTTCTCAATTGTTCTATTACTGGCCATTTTGTATGATCGAGTTCTATGATTCTTTCAACATCCGATTTTAGTTTTTCATCTAAAAACAAACGAGGTTCATATAACATTTCTTTCATGTTTTTGTAAAATAAATTAGGCAGAGCCATATCAATAAGAAGAATTTCAAAAACAGCATCTTCGATAGGGTTTGCTTCATGATATGCTTCCAGTATTTCAAGAATCCAACTAACATCCCATTTCCCTAGATTTTCCAAACTTTCTTCAATTAATTTACGTAAATCTCTAATTGGTATATCATAAGCCACACCATCAAGGTCAATAATCCACATGCCACCAGTACCCATTTTCCCATTCCCCCATCCATAATCCTGGTGGGCCAGTCCCCACTCTTTATTTCCTCTAGCGGTCAACTGCGAATAGGGAGAGTTTTCAAGCATTGTCAAAGCTCTACGTGCTTGTTCCTGAAATGTATCAATTGTTGATAAAATTAGTCGACTTGCAGGCATATCATTGTGTGTATTAGCCACATCTTTAAACCATTTCATTTTTTTTATGGTTCTTTTATACGCTTTTGGCCAACGGTAAAGCCGTGAAGCGTGTTCAGCACCTATTGGGGTAACGTAACCTTTGGACAGATGATGAAATTCTCCAATAGCATTGCTTAGTATCTTAGTACCTTCTAAATCCTTTTTTACTTCATATAATGACTCTATCCATTCAGCAACGAACCAAATCTTCCCTCCCATTTCCACAGTATTTTCTCCCGTATTAGTTTTAACAATTGAAGGTACTCTAGCCTTTTTTATTTTTCTTAAATACTCTTGTGCACCGATACTAAATAAGCTTCGTATCGGTCTTCGATGGAGGATTTTTAAACTTTTTGGTCCTTGATCTGTTTCTATTTTCCAAATAAGGCCCCCTTTTTCTTCTTTCGTTGCCATCACTTCCATTTGGTTGACTTTAAAATTATAATGTTGTAATACTTCTAGGGCCATTTCTTCGATGTACGGTGGAACGTATAACTTTCCCAAAGTACTATCTATCTCCCATGGAATAATTAGTTGTTCTTCACTCATTCGATTACCTCCCAAACGTTTCTATAATTATTACTATATTCTCGATAAGAGCATCTAGATTGTACAATTATCTTGGCAAAGTAATTTATACCAGAATACCTATCTATTTATAGAAATATTCGCTAGTACTTCTCTTTAGATGATAAAATAAGCCGATAAAAAGTATAAGACATATACGAATGTACGTTGTCTTATACCTGTTATTCATTGTAAATTTTTAAAATAATATACTAACTAAACCTAGGTTTTTTGAACGTGACCTATTGAATGGGCTATAAGGAAGCTTTTTCTTTTTTCGTAATTGTGTTTTTTGGGTAATTGGAGACTGTTGTTCTTCTATTACAGATAACCGAGTGTTTATATTCTTATCTCTTTTTTCCCCTTGGATCTCTTGGTCAGCATTTGCTTCTTTTTGCTCAGTATCTTGAATGTTCTCCATTAATTGTTTCTTGCCTTGTAATGTAACACTTCCAATGGTTGTATTGTTTTGAATGTTATAATCAATCTCTTTCCACACATTTGCAATATCACTCACTACTCGGTCCCAGCTATGATTCCTTTCAACAAAATTTCGTCCGTGTTGACCCATTTGTTTACAGAGTTTAGGATTAGTAAGCAATGTGGATAAATGAGTGACAAATTCTTCAGGGTTGTCTGGATTTTCAACAATTAATCCATTTTTATTTCCTTCTATAACCTCAGTATTTCCTCCTCTTGCTGTCGTCACAATTGGTAATCCTGCAGCCATCGCTTCATAGTGAACACGGGCCAATGGTTCTTCCCATTGCGATGGACAAACGAATATATCGGCTGCTGCAAACCAGTTTTGAATTTGATCTGGTTGCACAAATCCTGTTGTGATAACAGGTATAGAAAAGCGGTTCGCCATAGCATTAATATAAGCGATGTAATCTGTCATGCGATTATCACTATACCCTTTGCTTCCCATTAAGACGAGTGCAACATTCGAGTGTTTTTTAGTTAACTTGTGGACAGCACGTATAAGGACGTCGGCACCCTTATTAGCGGAAAGTCTACCCGCAAATAAGATGATTTTTTTAGATTCGAGTTCGTACTCTTTGCGAATCCAATCTCCTAATTTCCTTCCTTTATCAGAGTAGATGGGTACGAACCGATCCAAATCAACCCCTGAATAAATAGTCTGTAATTTGGGTTTTGCCTCTGGAAATAGTTTGACGATTGCTTCTCCGATATAATTACTAATTGTAATTATTTTATCTAATTGACTAATGGCTTTCGTCGCTTCTGCAGGATCTATTTTCTCAATTTTAAACATATCATTGTGCATGCTTAATATTATCCGAGAGTTTGGTGCAACATCACGCACAGGACAAACCAGACGAGGACGATTAAAGATATGGATTAAGTCAAACGTGTTATCTTTCACAAAATTAACTATACCCTCTCGATATGTCTCTAGTAGTTTACCTGGGACTCTAACGTATTGAACGTCATCAATTATTTCTTCATCTGGTAGTGAAGGATCATCCCTGCCTAAAATCGTTATGGCATGATTTTCATTCAAATAAGGGACTGCGCCTGCTATATACGTTTGAATTGCCCCACCCTTAACTGGGGGGACTGGCAGTTTTTCAGTACAAATAATCAGTACTCTCATGTTGTATATCCTCCTTTCCATTCGTTTCGAAGTTGTTCAATAATAGGCCACTTTGTTTTATCTATTTCTACTATTCTTTCCACATCTAATTTAAGTTCATGATCCAAAAATAAACGAGGGTCAAACACCATTTCTTTTACATTTTTGTAGTATAAATTAGGAAGGGTCATATCAATAACCAAGATGTCAGAAACCTCGTCTTCAATTGGATTTGCTTCATGGTAAGCTTCGATCATGCCAACAATCCAATCCATATCCCATCTTCCAAGGTCATCCATGGCACCTATAATTAATTTACGCAAGTCTCTAATTGGTAAATCATAAGCAACCCCATCCAAATCAATAATCCACATTCCGCCAGTTCCCATTTGACCATCCGTAATCTTGATGGACAAGTCCCCACTCTTTATTTCCTCTAGCGATTAGCTTTTTATAAGAAGATTCTTCAAGCATTGTCAATGCTTTTCGAGCATGCTCCTCAAAAACATCAACAGTTGATAAAATTATTTCACTTGCAGGCATTTCATGATAAGCATTAGCCAAATCTCTAAACCAATTCATCTTTTTAGCAATTTTTTTATACGTTTTAGGCCAACGATAAAGTCGTGAAGCATTTTCAGCGTTTATTGGTGGATTGTAACCTTTTGATAGCTGATGGAACTTACCAATAGCATTGATTAGCAGTTTTGCACCTTCTAGATCTTCCGATACTTGATATAAAGACTCAATCCATTCGGCTACAAACCATATCTTTCCACCCATTTCAACAGTATTTTCCCCCGTTTTAGTTTTAACAATTGGAGGTACTCTTGCCTTTTTAACTTCCACTAAATACTCTTGTGCTCCAATGCTAAATAAGCTTCTCGTCGTCTTCTGTGAAGGATCTTTAAACTTTTGGGTCCTTCATCAGTTTCTATTTTCCAAATGAATCCTCCTTTATCTGCTTTGGTAGTTATTACTTCCATTTGAGTTACTTTGAAATTATAGTGTTTTATTACATCTATGGCCATATCTTCAATGAACGATGGGACATATAAATCTCCCAAAGAACCATCTAAATCCCAAGGAATAATTAGCTGTTCATTACTCATTCAATTACTTCCTAGATACGATATTTAATATCATATTCTTTAGACACGAATTTAGGTTGTACAAATATCACGGTTTTGTTATTTAAATCCATAATACTTATTTATGTGGAACACGGAATTCGAAGGTTTGCTTTATATAAAAAATCTTCATAAAAAAAGACGATCCCTGCAAGCCTGATTGTCAGGCCTTTAGAATCGTCCTTTAAGTTATTCGTTTAACAAACTGTAAACTTCTGCATCAAGCTTTTCAGCAAGTTTCGGATCATATGTTTTTTCATATTCTGTCTCTTTTGTTATTTTCCCGCTATAGAAGATGACGTCCTCAACAGTCTCTATTTCAACTGTAACCACTCGTAACTTCATGGTTTTATCGAATACGTCCGAGACGGATGCTTTACCTTTAACGGAAAAGCAACTTCCTGCACCTGTCACACCCAAGATAACTTGCAGATTCTGCTGAATGTTTGTTGCCGTTTTCGCTTTATGACCTAGCGCAAATTTTACCGTCTTCCCATCTTTATGTGCCACTAACCAGGAAATCACACTCAAATCAGGCTTGTTTGTTTCTGCGTCAGTTGTTACAAGAGATACTATTTTTCCCCTTGAAGTGATTCTACTAGTTCTGGACTAATCTTTTCTTCTGCTTTTCCCATCAAATTCTCCTTTTAAAACGAAAGTAATAGTTATTTCTATTTCTAACTCTAATACTACATGAGGGTTACGCTTCCTTGCAAACGATACCAAATTTAATTTCCTAGATATTAAAAATATGGTTGTTTATCCGTTTTTAGTTAACGTTTTTTCAATCGTTTTTAAAAGAATTTTTACGGCGACGGGAATCATCTCGAGGTTAAATCTCATGTTGGGGTGGTGTAGTCCTGGCTGAAGATTACAGCCTATTGCAAGCATTGATGCTTTTAACTCTGGTCGCTTTATCGTGTAATAATGAAAATCATCGCCACCTGTCGTTGTAATCATCGGTTTCAATGCTTTTTCTCCTAGTGATTCGCGAATCGCCCCTTCGATAATACTACGAGCTTCATCGCTAACGACAGCTGCTTTCATAGCAGCATCTAGTGTTAATTTTATAGAGATATTATGGTATTCGCTTAGTAAGCTTGCAGTATTTTCTAAGCGCTTCGTCATTTCTTCCATTAGCTCGTTACTCTGTGCTCTCATATCGATGGTGAATGTAGCTTTTCCTGGGATAATGTTCGTACTTGATCCTCCTGCATGAAAGGAGGTAACCTTCATGGAATGAGAAATCATAGGATTAAAATTCATATTATTAATTGCTTGTACGATCTCTGCGCCAATTTGAATAGCGTTCGAATTTAAATGAGGTCTTGCTCCGTGAGCATCATCCCCCCTCTATGAATCCTGAGATAAACTGGGCGGCACCATGAGATATCGCTGGAGCAAATTTTTCGTTATCAAGCTCTTGAAACGGGCGTAAGTGCATGCCATATAAGTAATCCACATCATCCACAACTCCATGTTCCACCATTTTCAGAGCCCCCGTACCTTTCTCTTCTGCCGGCTGAAAAATAAATCGGACGGTTCCCTTTAAATTAGTTTGATCTTTTACTAAAACAAGGAATGTGCCGAGCACAATTGTCATATGGGCGTCGTGGCCGCAGGAATGACTCGCCTGGAATTTACCATTTACATCTTGCCACAAAGCATCGATGTCGGCCCGAATTGCTACGATCGGTTTCCGTTGTCCGATGTCAGCAGTTAGACCAGTTGAATTATCAAATGTTTTGACCTTACAACCATAGGATTCTATAAAAGATTTAATATACTTGGTTGTATTCACTTCTTCCCAACTAATTTCGGGATTCGTGTGAAGATGTTGAAAGGTTTTTTCAAGTATTGGTTGAATACTTTCTACATTTTCCACCATATTCATAGCTCCCGTTAATAGCTTTTTTTACATTATAACAATACTGAAAAGAGTGTAGTATTACTTTTTTTGTATTTCTCTGATAATTTCTCGTGTATTTTTATGTTAGGTAGTAAAACCAGCTAGTTGCGTGTAGGTGCTAACGGCGTAAGTAGAAAACAGAAGTATGAGCGAGAATGAGAGAGATTGAAAAACCATTACTCAGTAGGCGCTTCTCGGACTACGATCACTCGTCGCTAAATAAACTTTGACCTCCTTAAGTCGGCTCGTTACACTATCGGTTTAATATAATAAGAAAAACGCGTAGCGTCTTTTATTACATGCATTGTGCTGAGCGAGTGGAGCCAGTGCCAGATTTTATCTTATCTGTGAACCAAAGAATAACTTCACTCTAAAAGTTATCCACAACCCCAAAATCTATAATTTCCTGGCTAAACGACAAGAAAAACACATGTAATTAAGCTACAAAGCTAGAATTACATGTGTTATGTCTCAATAAAATGTAGGGTAAAAAGAAGTTTAGTTTGCTACCGGACTAAGTTTTACCGCACTTACTTTAAATCCTGGCATTTTACAGGTTGGGTCTAGCTTTTTTGAAACTAAACGATTCACATTTTGTGAATCAGCCCAGTGAAAAGGGACAAAAACAGTATCTTTTCGGATCGTTTCAGACCACTTACTTCGTACAACAATACTTCCACGTTCTGATTCAATTTTCACCAAGGTGTTATCTTGTATGTGATACTTTTCCGCTGTTGATGGATGAATTTCCATGTATGATTCGAAATCGTGTGCGGCTAGCGTTGAACTTTTTCTTGTTTGGACACCAGTTAAATAATGAGCCATGACTCTTCCAGTTGTTAAATATAGAGGGAAATCTACCGTCGGAGTGTCCTTAGGTATTTCAGGTGTATTTGGCACTACAACCATGGATGCTTTCCCATCATCATGGGCAAACTCTTTCTCAAACAATCTTTCCGTTCCAGGATGATCTTCATCTGGACAAGGCCATAAAATTCCCTCTTTTTCTCTTATTCGATCATATGTTATCCCTGAATAATCTGCCTTTCCACCTTTACTTGCTATTCTGAGCTCATTAAAGACTTCTTCTGGAGAAGAAAACGAAAAATATTTCTCTTTTCCAAGAACTTGTGCTACTTCACAAATAATTTGCCAATCGTGCTTGGCTTCCCCTTGAACCGGAAAGCTTGCTTCTCGCAAAGTAACTCTACCTTCTACATTCGTCATCGTACCAGGTGTTTCTAAATAGGAGGTAGTTGGCAATATTAAATCTGCTAATCTAGCAGTTTCTGAAATGAACATATCTACGACTACGAAAAAATCGAGTTTCTCTAGTGCCTTTTTCACAAATTCAGCGCTAGGATTAGAAACTACTGGATTCGAACACATCAAGAACATTCCTTTAATTTCACCTTCATCTATTTTTTGAATCGTTTCAAAGGCAGAAACTCCTTTTCGAGGTAAGTCTTTTTCTTTTATGCCCCAAACATCCGCGATATACTTTCGATGTTCTTCATTTTCAATAGATCGATATCCAGGTAATTGATCTGCTTTTTGTCCATGCTCTCTTGCGCCTTGTCCATTTCCTTGTCCAGTTACAGCTCCAAATCCAGAATTTTTCTTGCCTATTTTCCCAGTAGCAAGCAGAATATTTAAAAAGTTTCGCACAGAGATCGATCCATCCGTCTGTTGTTCTACTCCTCTAGCAGTAAATATCATCCCGGAATCTTCTCTGCCAAAAACAGTGCCTGCTTTGATAATTTGCTCAACTGGGACTCCTGTTTGTTCGGCAATCTCATTTAAATCTAATGTAGCTATGTGTTCTTTAACTTCATCAAACCCATTAACACGCTCTTCTATAAAGCTTTCATCTATCAAATTTTCATCTACAATCACTTTTAGAAGTCCATTAGCTAATGCGGAATCCATTCCTGGCTTTACTTTCAAATGTAAGTCAGCCATTTTTGTAGTTGACGTTTCGCGTGGATCAATTGCTATAATAAATGCTCCATTTTCTTTTGCCCGCTCAAAATAAGGCATAATTGTTGGTTGGCACTCTGCGATGTTCGTTCCAGCAAGAACAATGCATCTTGTGTGAGGGATTTCACTGATTGTGTTAGTAAAACCCCGATCAACCCCAAAAGTCTGTGCAGCTGCAGAAGCTGCTGCAGACATGCACAAGCGACCATTATAATCGATATATTTCGTCTCTAATCCTACTCGGGCAAATTTGCCAAGTAAATAGGCTTCTTCATTAGTAATGGTTGCACTACCATACACGGATAATGCGTTTTTCCCATGTTTAGTTTGAATGGCGGCAAATTTTTCGCTTATTAAAGCATATGCTTCGTCCCAAGAAATTGGATGGAATTCACCATTTATCTTTCTTAATGGATGTTTAATACGGTCCGTGTGCACAGCATGTTGATGAGCATTTAAGCCTTTAATACATAAACGTCCTTCCGAGGTGGGATTATCTTTTCCTACCGTTTGGTACTTTTTCCTAGTGACCGTTGACTGTTCAATTAGCTGCATTTTACATTGCATACTGCAAAAGGGACATTGTGTGTCGTACAATTTTTCTGTTTCTGCTTCCTTTTGTCTCGTTCTGAAATATCTTAATAACTTTTCAGTCAATGTCTCTCATCCTTTGTTTGCGTATTTGCCACGATAGGACAGGTTATTATATCTGAACAGACTTTTCTAATGCTTTTCTGTTTTGGTAGGCATCGTTGTCCAAGCTTTCAATTAGTTGCTCTCTCAAGTCTTTATCAAATAAAACTTCTCTTATATGCAATAGATTGACTCGACTAATCCAGTCCCAAGTTCGTTCAGCAAATTTTGCCGTCTCACGGTAATATTGGATAAACCCAATAATAATACCGATTACTTCTTCTTCTGAATCCGCGACACAAAGCAACTGTCCAGGAAGTGCATTTCGACCACTGCTTCCGCCAACATAGATTTCCCAGCCTCGATCAAATTGGATCACGCCGATATCTTTTGTTGTCGAACCTGCTCCATTGTGCATACAAGCTGAAACTCCCATTTTGATTCGATGTGGAGTTACGAGATAATCCGTTTTCTTTTCTAGTTCAACCGCTAATTGAAGTGCATGATGTTTTTCACAAGTACAGACGGTTTCACCAATACAGGTTTTGATATTTTGGACCGTATTTCCAAAAGTACTACTTAATTGTAAGTCTAGATCACGCCATATATCTTTAAGATTGTCTTCTTTCACACCGAATAGATGAACTCTTTGTTCACTAGTTATCGCAACATTGGGAATCTCGTATTTCTCAACGACATTTGCAATTTTCCGTAATTCTGCTGCATTTGTAACTCCGCCATAGCTTTGTGGTGTAAGTGAAAATGTTCCGTCTTTTTGCTTTGTTGCATTCATCCGTTGATTGATAAATAACGATTCTTTATTTAACTCATATTCTGGATAAATCATGCCAAGGTAATATTGCAAAGCAGGAACACATGTAGAACAACCTTCCTGTTTAGACCAGCCAAGTTCCCTCATCACATCATGAATGGAAGCTAGGTTTCTAACTTGCATCTGCGAAACTATCTCTTCGTCTGTAAGTGTTGTACAAGAACACATTGGTTCTTGTACAATCACTTCATCAAAATCTTCACTTTGGATGTACATCAGCAGGTCTGTCACTAATGGTTTACAGCCACCACATGCACTTGAAGCTTTTGTGCATTGTTTTACTTCTTCAACAGTTGTTAAACCTTGTGATTGACAGGCCTCAATAATTGTTCCTTTTGGTACAGCATTGCAATTACAGATCAATTCAGTTTGCTCCATTGATGCAACCTGAGACGTCTGGTCCGATGCGTGTAATATTAGCATTTTTTCTTCATCAGTGATGACTTTTTGTTTGCTAATGATATCTAGCAGTTTGTTACCAGGCTGAGTATCCCCGAATAACACAGCACCTATTACTTTATCTTCCTTCAAAATTATTTTTTTATAATTTCCGCTTAATTCGTCATATTGAGAAATCGTTTTTGCATCTTCATCAGCGTAAAATTGACCTACAGAAAAGACATCAATTCCAGCAATTTTTAATTGTGTAGATAAGGTAGAACCTCGATAGCCTTCAGATTCTATCCCGCAAATTTTGTCCGCAAGTATTCTTCCTTGTTCATAAAGAGGTTTTACAAGTCCATAAACCATTTCACGGTGTTCTACACATTCGCCGACTGCATAAATATCTGGCACACTTGTTTCTAAATAGTCATTAACTAAAATGGCACGTTTCGTTTCTAAGCCACTATCTTTTGCCATTTGAATATTTGGTTTAACACCTACAGCCATAATTACAGCATCAGCTTCTATAGCGGAGCCGTCTTTAAATCGTAAGCCTTCTACATGCGTATCTCCAATTATTTCTTCGGTAGCTTTTTCTAAAAGGAAGTTCATTCCTTGTTTTTCTAACTCAAGTTGAAGCATTTTAGCAGCAGTTGGGTCTAATTGCCTCTCCATTAAACTACCAGCAATATGTACCACATCTACTTCCATACCTAAATTAAGTAATCCTCTTGCAGCTTCAAGACCTAAAAGTCCACCACCAATAACGGCTGCTTTTTTGCCTGTATTTGAAACGTTTATAATTTTCTGACAATCCTCTATAGTCCTAAAGCTAATAACTCCCTCTTTGTCCGATCCTGGAATGGGTAAGACAAAGGGGACAGAACCAGTTGCAAAAATGAGTTTATCGTAAGGAACTTCTCGAGTTTTATCAGTAATAAGTGTTTTATTATCAGTATCCACTTTCAGTACGGTTTCACCTTTATAAAGTACAATATCGTTTTCATCATACCAGGCGCTATTTTTTAATGTGATGTCCTCGACCTTTGTATTCCCTTGAAGTACAGTTGATAATAGAATTCGATTATAATTATCATGCGGTTCACTGCCAAACACGGAAATATCGAACATGTTAGGATTTTTCTTGAGGATTTCCTCAATACAATTCATGCCTGCCATACCATTTCCTATTAAGACTAGCTTTTGCTTTTTCATTTATGAAACCTCCAGATAAGAATCTAATCGCTTATTCCTCTAATACCGTTCATGGTCATAAACTGATAATATTTGTATATAAGTGCTCATTTAATGATTATATCTTTTAATCTTAACGATTGTTCGTGATAAAATCTCCTACTATGTCAGATGAATTGACAAGGAAATCTAAGCACTTAAATCTAAAGCATTTTAGAGAATAAATGTGAAACGCTTACAACCAAGGGGCACTTAGAAACCTTAAAAAGGTTGAGATTTTTAAAGAAATGTAATAATAAGCATACGAAAAAGCTTGAATAAATTCCTCTTCAAGCTTCTATATGTACTATTGCATTTGCTTACTAAATTAGTTACTGAACCTGAATGTCGTAAACAGCATTTTCTGTTTCTACTTTTAAGTTTTTCTTATTACTCGAGGTTACTATTTTCCCGTTAAGTGGGATCTCATAAATGTTTTGAGGTAATTGTTTTTCTTCGGTTTCGGTTATTTGAACAATGCCGTTTCCGTGAAGTACTAATTCCTTGCTTGAAATGTAATCATCAAAGGTGTCCTCGTTTGACTCAATAGAAAAATGTTCAAGTTGAAATGTGACTCGATCAATATCAAAGAGTTCCTTTAATCCTGTAGATAATTCTCCTTTTTGAATAAATACTGTTTCACCTGTATGCGATTCTAACCATGTTGATAATTCATTAATGTGCTTGTCCACTTTAAACCTCCATTCTTTCCTTATATAAATTGTACTTTTCCCAAATAAGTCCCCGTTCATTCTATTGGAAAAAATAACGAAAAAGAATTTCGAGGGTAAGAAATTCTTTTCGATTGAAATATAAACCCAGTTATCACACTAGATATAAGAATTTACTGTTTCTTATTATCCATCATGTTAGAGATTTTATTTATATTTATTGCGTTTGGGTCATCGGTTATAATTTTGACGATTTGATCTTCTTTTTCCTTAGTTATAGATTTATTTGCAGTGGCAGCAACTTTTTGGACTATTTCTCTTACTGTCTTTTCGTCTTTAAAGTTAGCTCCCTGAATAGAATTAGCTAATTTAATAATATCTGTAATTTTTACACCTGATTTTTTCTGGATGTTTTTAAATATTTTATCGAATGCCATAGTAAACACCTACTTTCTATTGTAGAAGTCAACAATTCAAAATTTGCATCACCTGATAAATCTAAATTGTTTGGAAGACTTACAATAAAAGTATGCATCTTAAATTTATTTGTTTGGGTTCATAACGATTTGAAGCTAAAAACTTTATGATTTTCAATATAATTTGAATCTAATATTAATAAAAAAAAGTGCTATTCCTTTTTTGAAGGAAAGCATCTCTTTAAAATAAATACTCGATTAATAAAGTCGATTTTACGATTTATGTAGTTACTCACCTTATAATTAGTAATTCGGTCAATTAGTGTTGTTGCATCATTTTCCATGACGACCATTTTTCTATACTTTACCTTTACAAACCCCTGACTAACCATGTGATCGAACAATGCAGCGATGGGTGTATAGTAGTCATTAATATTGAGTAGTGCACAAGGTTTATGATGATACCCGAGCTGAGCCCAAATTTGGCAAACAACCGTATCAAATGATAGCGGTTGTTTGCTGTTAGTTAACAAACCTTGTAATCAATATTCAACTCCACACCAATCAATCAGTGTTAAAACAATGATTTCAGCTGCTTCAAATACGCGATCTAGCTCAATATATTCATTTGGAAAATGAGCTTGGTCAGTTACGCCTGGTCCAAAAACAATCGATGGTATATTCCCGACCTGAGTCAATAATCCTCCATCTGTACCCCATGGGGAGGCTTCAATTATAGCTTCCTCATTTAAAACAAAACGATAATTTTCGGACAATAAACTAAGCAATTCGTGATCGCTGTCAATTGAACCTGGAAGCCACCTGCCACCATACCACTCAATACTAGCAGGATGAACATTAAACCACGGTTCAACTTCACCTAACCCTTCAATCCATGTTTCTATCTCCAACCGAGCATCTTCCATCTGTTCATCGGGGGAAACGCCCATTCTCCCTTCTAGGATGACAAAGTCAGGAACGGACGATGGCCACTCTCCCCCTTCGATTTTTCCAATATTGATTGGTATCGGAATGGGGATTTTCGCATATAAAGGATCAGTAATTCGTTTATTTCGTTGATCCTCAAGTTCTTTAATATGCTTAATAACGATCAAACTTTTATCGATTGCACTAACCCCTTCATATCGCGTACCACCGTGTGCAGATCGTCCCTTCACATGAATTCGAAACCACATTGATCCTTGCTGCTTAGGAAAAATTTTCATGTTGGTTGGTTCAGGAATGAGAGCTGCATCTGCTTGATATCCCCTAAGGATGGCTGCTAATGTTCCAGATCCGCCACTCTCCTCCTCAATCACACTTTCGAATATGACATCCCCTTTTAGCCTAATATTTAAGGTTTGAAGTGTTTTCAGTGCTACTAGCATAGAAACATTTCCACCCTTCATATCAGTTACCCCTCGACCGTACATCTTTCCATTCTTTACGATTCCACTAAATGGATCTTCCTCCCATTGATTCCTGTCTCCTGCCGGTACAACGTCTATATGTCCATTTAATATGATTGAACGCCCCCCACCCGTTCCTTTCAAAACCCCTACCACATTTGGACTTCCGCTAAAATCGTATCTAGAAGAAGCAAAATAAGGACTTGCTTGTAATTCTTCTCCATTAGGCTCCCATAGATCAACATCTAATCCCATATCAAAAAGTGTTTCCAATATAATTCGTTGTGCATCGGCTTCTTTTCCTTGTGTACTAGCTATTTGAACAAGTCGTTTAAGGAGGTGGATTCCGTCTTTTCGATTTGCTGTGATTGACTGATGAATGTTCTTTTGTAATATATTTGTTCTTTCCCCCATCGTTCATCCTCCCAATTTTTAATTAGGTGATTGTTGTTACATTATTAGAAAGAAGAAGTGAGGATGCCGTATTTTCAATAACATCATTTATTGTGTAAGGAGCCATCACCTCTTTTAATACTAACCCCCGTTCTGTCACATCAATAACTGCCATGTCTGTTATAATTAAGTTAACACAACGTTTAGCAGTGAGGGGCATCGTGCATTCCTTTAGTATTTTTGGTTTTCCATTTTTGTTTGTATGGTTCATTAAGACAATTACTTTTTTTGCTTTTTTGGCAAGTTCCATTGCACCGCCAATCCCGGGGACTCTTTTTCCAGGAACAATCCAATTGGCCAAATCCCCCTGTTCACTTACCTCTAATCCACCTAAAATGGATATATCGAGATAACCCGATCGAATCATCCCAAAAGCAGTAGCACTGTCAAAAAAAGATCCACCCGGAACAATCGTTACCGGAAAACCAGCAGCATTACATAAGTTAGGGTCTTCTTCTCCTTTTTCAGGAGATTTACCCATTCCTAAAATGCCATTCTCAGCGTGAAACATCACATCGATACTTGGGGGCAAATGATTGGAAACAAGTGATGGGATACCTATTCCTAAATTGACGATCATGCTGTCTTTAATTTCTGCTGCAGCTCGTTTGGCCATTCGATTTCGGCTATCTATTCCCATGGCCATTTCCAATCAACTCCGTTGCTTTCAATGACCATATCAACGTAAATTCCTGGAGTTTCAATTTCCCCTGGATCTAGTTCACCTATTGATACAATTTCATTTACTTCTGCAATGGTAAATGTACCCGCCATGGCTACTAATGGATTCGTATTACGGGCACTTGTTTCATAAATAAGATTGCCATACGTATCTGCTTTGTTAGCATAAACAATAGCTATCCCTGCAGTTAATGGCGTTTCCAGTAAAAATTCTTTTCCATTAACAATCACTTTTTGTTTTCCTTCCTCAATCATACTATCAAGTCCTACGTCTGTTAGAATTCCACCAAGACCTACTCCTCCTGCACGAATACGTTCTGCTAGTGTCCCTTGAGGGGAAAATTCAACTTCCATTTTACCCTCAACCATCAGACGACCTGCAACTGGATTGGAGCCAATATGAGAGACGATTACTTTTTTTGCTCTCCCTTGACTAACGATTTTTCCAATTCCGATCTCAGGAAAACCGGTATCATTGCCAATAAGAGTTAAATCCTTTACATCTTTTTCGATGATTCCATTAATTAAAGTGGGAGGACTACCGATTCCACCAAATCCTCCAAAAAGTAAAGTGCAACCATTGTCTATATGTGAAATGGCTTCTTCTAAAGTGGCAACTTTATTTAATGAGTTTGCTTTCATATGTTTTCCTCCAATCGAGCTTGAACATCACGCAGCGTCTCTTCAAAGAGAGTGACTAACAAATCGATTTCTTCTTTTGTTATAGTAAATGGTGGTGAGATGATGATTGCATCACCGTCTATTCCATCCTTTCCTGCAGAGGCTGGATAGAGAAGTAATCCTTTGTTTCTCGCTGTTTCAACGATTAGTTTTGTTAAGGTTTTTGCCTTGTTAAAGGGTATTTTTTTTTTCAAATCAGCAACAAACTCAATACCTATCATGAGTCCTTTTCCTCGGATATTACCTATTATGGGATAGTTATTTTTTAAGTTTGCTAGTTTTTGAAATAAAACAGTTCCAGATTCCTTAACTCTATCCACCAATTGATTTTTCTCAATATAGTCAATTACAGCTAAAGCAACTGCTGCTGATTGTGGGTTCGCACTATACGTATGACCACTCATGATTGATTTAGATCCGTCAACAATTGACATCATCACTTTTTCGTTTGCAAGTGCAGCAGCAATAGGGCTATATCCTGCACTCATTCCTTTTCCTAGGGCGATAATGTCTGCCTTCACGTTCCAATGATCAAGTCCAAACATTTTTCCAGTCCGTCCGATTCCTGTCATCACTTCATCAGCAATAAAAAGGATGTCATATCTATCACAAATTTCTTTGATTTGTTCATAGTATCCTTTCGGTGGAACAATCACTCCCCCAGCTGCTCCAATCATTGGTTCGGCAATAAAGGCTGCGACATGATCGACTCCAACACGCTGAATGGCTGTTTCCAGTTCGCTCGCACAAAAAAGCTGACAATCTGGGTACTCAAGATTAAATGGACAACGATAACAATAGGGAGCCGAGATCGATGGATAATTTTCCAATAGCGGGACAAATCGTTCACGCCTTTTTACATGACCTGACATTGATAGCGCCCCAATTGTTATCCCGTGATAACTAATCCAACGAGAAAGAATTTTATTTTTTTTGTCCTGCCCCCGTTCTTGCCAATACTGAATCGCGATTTTCAATGCGGTTTCAGTTGCTTCTGAACCACTGTTAACAAAAAATGACCAATAATCAGTTTCAGCATTAACAAGTTGATTTAATTTCTCTGCTAATTTCTCTGCTGGATCCGATGTAAATTGCGAACGATAGACAAAAGATAGTTTTTTTGATTGTTCATGCATGGCCTCAATAATTTCTGGAACTGTGTGGCCAAGACTCGCTGTTACAGCTCCTGATGAACCATCGAGATATTGTTTGCCACTATCGTCAAAAAGGTAAATACCTGAGCCACGAACTGCTTTTGGGTAGAAATCATCCATGTTTGGTTTAATTAATAAAGAACGTGTCATCATCGCGGTACCTCTTTCCTGTCGTAAAACATTCAGTTAAAACGAAAATAGTTTCTTTTCAACAGCTTTGGAAGACTCATTAGCTGGTCATAAGTGATGCTTTTTCCTATTTTTTCTGTATCGATTAACATCAGGTGATCTTCTAGTTCTTCAATAATATCTTCTGTTTGATATTCCATTCCGCAGGATAAACAATGAATTGCAGGTGTGTCTAAAATTTCGATAGCTCTTAATCCATCAGGAAGTTCCCAATAAACTGTACAAACAATTGATTTAGCTTCGTCCTTTTCACACCAGTTGCATCTCATATTTAGACCTCCTTCGAATCTTCACAGTTTGGAGTGTTACCTTGTTTTTTTAATTCCGCTTGATATTTCTTTTCTTTTAGTTGATCACGTTTTTCCCGTTTATCTTTTAACGTTTCATATCCTTCAATTTGTTGATAGTTTTTTCTACGGTCATATCGTTCCAATGAATTAGGAACAATTGTTTTTTGTTTATCTTGTAATAAAGATGAAATTCCTGTAATCGTGTGGTTTTCTTGGAAATTTTCATATATACCATTAAAATAGTCATCTGCTCGACCAGGAACGTAGTTTTCTGGCTCAGGGTAACTAGTGATCACACCTTCAAAATTTCGAAGAACTACTTTTTCTGAACTTTGAGAAATTAAATAGTTTGGCTGTAAAGTAATTTTGCCTCCCCCGCCTGGAGCATCGACAACAAATGAAGGTACACTATAACCAGATGTATGGCCCCGCAATCCCTCAATAATCTCTAAACCTTTAGAAACTGGTGCTCGAAAATGACTAATTCCTTCAGAGAGGTCACACTGATAAATATAATAAGGTCTTACTCTTATTTTTACTAAGTCGTAATTAAGCTTTTTCATAATGGGTAGGCTATCGTTTATTCCTGCTAAAATTACTGCCTGATTCCCTACTGGTACACCTGAATCAACAAGCATCTCACAGGCCTTTTTTGATTCTTCCGTGATTTCAATGGATGTGTTGAAATGTGTATTTAACCAAACAGGATGATACTTCTTTAAAATATTGCAAAGGTTTTCTGTAATACGTTGCGGGAACACGACAGGTGCTCTTGTACCAATTCGAATAATTTCAACATGGGGAATTTCTCTAAGGTTTTTGAGTATATATTCAAGAATGCTATCATTTATTAGTAGACCATCCCCTCCTGAGAGAAGAACATCTCGAACTTGTGGTGTCTGTCTGATATATTCAATGGCACCATCAAGTTGTTTCTTAGGGACCCCCATACCGATTTGCCCTGAAAACCGTCGACGTGTACAATAACGACAGTACATCGAACATTGGTTCGTCACAAGAAATAAAACACGATCAGGATAGCGATGAGTTAACCCTGTAACTGGTGAATCTTCATCTTCTTCAAGGGGGTCTTCTAAATCATATTTCGTTTTATAAATTTCACTATCAATAGGAACTGACTGCATTCTAATCGGACATCGTGGATCATCGGGATTCATAAGCGCTGCATAATATGGGGTAATGTTTAACGGAATTGTTTTAGTAGATATTTTAACTCCTTCTTCTTCTTCAAGAGTTAGATTAATCACTCTCTTTAGATCATTAAGAGTTCTAATCGTGTTTGTTAATTGCCAAATCCAGTCATTCCATTGTTCATCTGTTACATCCTTCCATATATCTATCTCTTTCCAGTGACGGTTTGGTTGATATAAATCCATTTTCATTAGGTTTCCTCCTAGTTAACAGCTTACCAATATACTTGCAATTGTTGTGCCAAAACGTAATGATACAAACAAGATAACCTACTTTATTACAATGACACTGAAAAAGTTCCTTTAACAGATTCAAGGAAGCAGCAATGGCTTCACCTTTGCTTTGCTTAAAGGCCACTTAAAAAGGAGAAGAATTACCTTTTTAAGTGGCCCCTATTATTACAGGATTTTTTTATTTTAATTTAAACTGTGGATGTACTCTCCTGTTGGTTAAAAACAAAAAAACTGCTCAATTATTGGCATTTTTTAATAAAATATATAGTTTTGCTTTCATGTGGTGCTGAATTTCTGGCAAAGTAATTAAAAAGTTGGCATCTCTATTTTGATAAATCCTTTACCCAGACATTCATATCTTCTAACGCATGATAAATGTAACAATTATTTGCCATTCTACCTCTGTATTCATATCCAAGTTGATAAAAAGCAGCATTCATGCCAAAAGACAGGGATCTTGCAATCGAAAATACACAAAAGATTTGTTCGTTTTTTAGATCATCCTCAAGCATAATAAGTAACTTTTTCATTAATCCATACTTTCGATGTTCAGGTGCAGTAGCACAATCCGTTAATTCTGCATGATTATATGTTTTGTTAACATCTGCTGAAGCAGCACTAACAATTTGTTTGTTACATTCGACTATATAAAAAATTGCACCTTCAATCATAACTTTTTTTACGTAATTTGGGTCATTCATCGGTGTCGGGTAAATTGGAAAAACTTGTTCATAAAGCATAGCGAGTGATTCAGCATCCCTAACAATTGCTTTTCGGTATTGGTAAATTTCAGGAATATCTTTGATTGCTATTTGATTCCGACCTGTATTCAAAATAGAAGTTAAAATTTGATCTTCTTTAATCCAATTATTATTCGTTCTCCTTTCAACTGATTTATATAAGGCCATTGCATAATTATCTGTTCCATTAAAAAAACCTTGAAAAATTGCTTCAAGTTCAAAACCGAATGAAAGCAATAATTTCCAATGTTCAGGCCTACAATGAAAAATCATTTTTGAAAGTGCATGTTCATTAAATAGATCTTGTATATCATTCACAATGCTCAGGACATTTCCACGAAAATCAATGACTCGAAGGCGTTCATTAAAAAAATCTAAGGTCAACATTGCTGTATAGTTTGAAGTTGTTAGGATTTTTGTTTCAGAAGGTGTTTTCAACGAAATTCTCCCCTCAGTTTAATTTATATTTTTTCATTTTATATTGAAGTGTTTGTCTTGGTATATCTAAAAGTTTAGCCGCCTGGAGAATGTTGTTTGATTTTTTTAGTGCCATTTTGATCATATCGATCTCTGTTTTTTCTAAAGTAACTCTAAGAGAATCTAGAATTACCTGTTCATTTAGCTTTTCTGGTATTTCTTTTAAATAAGTTGGAATATGTTCCATCGTAATCGTATCGCCATCGGTCATATTCATTGCGTATTCGATCGTGTGTTCAAGTTCACGAACATTTCCTGGCCACTCATGGCTTTTTAGTTTCCTAAGAACATCCTTTTCTACACCAAGAACTAATTTATTAAATAGATAATTATATTTTTTTATAAAATTCTCAACTAACGATGTAATATCTTTTTTTCGTTTTCTTAATGGTGGAATTTCAATGAAAATTACATTTAAACGATAATATAAATCAGTACGCAATTGTTGTCTCTCAATACAAGATAATGGGTGTTCATTCATTGCGACAATCATTCTAACATCCACTAAATAAGAGTCAGTTCCACCAACTCTGCGGATTACCCCATCTTCAAGGACCCGTAACAATTTCATTTGAAAATCGAGAGACATTGAATTAATTTCGTCCAAAAACAGTGTGCCTTTATGAGCAAGTTCAAACAAACCAGCTCTATCTACAGAACCAGTAAAACTTCCTTTTTTGGTTCCAAATAATGTGCTTTCAAGCAATGAAGCTGGTAAGGAGGCACAGTTCTGCGCAATAAAGTGGTTTTTTTGACGTGGAGATGAATTATGGATGGATTGAATCAGTAACTCTTTACCTGTTCCAGTCTCTCCGTAAATCATGACTGGAGATGAGGTATGAGCAGCCCGTCTAGCTAGATTTTTCACATGTTCCATTTCTGGACAAGCCGAGATAATATCATCGAAGTTATATTTTGCTCCTGATATAGAAACTGGTTTTGCTTTTTGATTATTTACTTTTCCTTGAAGCTCAAGCAAAGATTGAGAAAGTCTTTTAACGGTTGTTAAATCTTTGGCGATTTCCACTGCCCCCACAATTTTGTTTCCAACTCTAATGGGCAACGTCGTATTGACTGTATCGATTAATTGTCCTTTATTATTTTTATAGGTTTGTGATTGTTGATAAATTGGTTTATCGTTTTCAATGACTTTTAATAGTGTACTAGATTGTCTATTTAAAGATGGAAATACATCAAGTAAGTGTCTACCAAGTACATCATTGATTTTCACACCATCATTTGACGCAGCTACTTGATTATAAAAAATAGTCATACCATTCACATTAATTACGTGAATGGCTTCATCAATACTTGCTAATATATCCTCTAACATTTGTTTTGTCTCAGAATTATTTAATTGCATTAAAATCACCTCGAATCTTTGTACATTTATATGGATAAAAGGCTAATCCTAAAACAAAATTTTAGTGGATTTATAAAGCTTTTTCTAAATCTTCTTTTAAAATGTATTTTAATTGCTTTTTAGGGAATTTATGTATGTTACTGGATATGAGGATTTAAATGACAAATGTATTTGAGTCGGTCAAATACTTTTTACAAATGAACCTGAGAATTCACTTCATGTAGGTGAAGTGATGAGTTGTTAAATGTATTTATTCCTGTCTCTAAAAACTATCATAATTTTTCTATACATAACACTGAATTAGTCCCAATTGTAAACTTGATTATTTCTAGCTTCACCGAACGTAACAAGAACGCAAATAAACACTAGCTGCCGAAAGGTATTTTTCAGATGCTAGTGTTTGCTTTATAGTTAGACTAATACCCAAATTAAAGGTGTAATTACGTTTATTTAGTCTTGGCACTTTTCATTAGATTAAGTAAAAATCTTATAAATAAAGAATGTTCCGGATTTAATTTAGATATGTTTGTATTAGGAGCTGACCTGTCGATAGCTTCTTTGATTGCCAGTTGGCTGTTAATTAACAAGCTATCGCCATCAGGCTTAACATAATAATAATTACCTTCTTCATCTTGCTCCCGAGCTTTCACATTATCTGCCAAATATAAAAGTAACCATTCTTTTACTTTTTGTTTTAATACTTTATCAAGGACGGGAAACAGGATTTCTATACGCATTTCCATATTTCTAGTCATCATATCCGCGGAAGAACAATAAAGCCTTTCTTCTCCATTATGAAAAAAGTAAAAAATTCTACTATGTTCAAGGAACCTTCCAACGATACTTCTTACCTTAATATTTTCACTTATCCCCTCAATTCCGGGTCTTAAGCAACAAATTCCTCTAATAATCAGTTCAATTTTCACGCCTAAAATAGATGCCTCATAGAATTTTTTTATTAACACATCATCCGTTAATGAATTCATCTTTAAAATCATATGACCATTTTTATGCAGCTTGTGATGCATCATTTCCTGATCTATTAATCTAATAAATTCTTCCCGAATATCAAATGGTGCAACTGACAAATGGTGATATTTTGGTTTTTCTGAATAACCACTAATATAATTAAAGAAATTAGTAGCATCCACACCAATCTTTTCATTTGTAGTAATTAATCCAATGTCAGTGTAAAGCTTTGCTGTAGCACCATTGTAATTTCCGGTCCCTAGATGAACAAATCTTTCTATACGTCCCTTTTTCTTTCTGACAACCATGGTAATCTTGCTATGGGTTTTTAAGTGGGTCATTCCGTAAATAACATGACAGCCTTCTTTTTCTAGTTCTTTCGCCCAACTTACGTTGTTTTCTTCATCAAATCTTGCTTTTAATTCAACTAGGACAGTTACTTGCTTGCCATTGATAGCTGCTTGTTTTAACGATTTTATGATGGTGGAGTCTCTACTGACACGATATAGTGTCTGTTTTATTGCTAAAACACTAGGATCTGTCGCAGCTCTTGAGACAAAATCGTTAACCGGTTCAAAAGAATTATAAGGATGATGCAAAAGAATATCTTGGTTCAATGCAACGGTGAATATATCTTTTCCTCCAGCTAATTCAGGATTTAACAGGGGAGTCATAGGTTTATCCACTAAAGATTCGTAATGATTTTCGATCCATTTATAAAACGAAAATAAATAGGTTAAATCCAAAGGGCCATCTACGATATAAGTATCCCCTCTATGAATTTCTAATCTCTTCTGCAAATATAATAGAAGATTTTTATCATAATGAGGTCCTTGTATCTCTAAGCGAATTTCTGCTCCCCATTTACGTTTCTTTAATTCTTCCTCGATAACGCTGAGTAAGTCGGCAGCCCCATCTTCATGAATTGTTAAGTCTGCGTTTCTAGTAATGCGAAAAGGTGTCACACTTTTGATCTTATAACCACTGAACAACTTATGAATAAAAAATGAAATGAGATCCTCTAGTAGTATAAATATCTTATTTGTTGAAGAGGAAGGCACTTCGACTAAACGATCGATCACTCCCGGAACTTGTACGATTGCCATTTTGCCTTTAAATAATTTGAATTGTTCTTCATTAGAATCGTAATCGTCGTGATCGTCAATGATAATCGCCAGGTTTAAGCTCTTATTCAGAAACTGAGGAAAAGGTCGATAATTATCGATGGCTCTGGGAGTTAGGACGGGAAAAATCTCTTCGTCAAAAAACTTTTCCATCTGAGTTTTTTGAGAGTCTGATAATTGATTAACGGAGGTGATGGCAATGTCTAACTCATTTAGATAAGGGAGAAGATTTTCGTTATAAGTATAATACTGTTTTTCAACTAGTTCTTTCGTTTTTTGGCCAATGGATGATAGCTGTTGTTTTGGGGTTAATCCCGATTTATTGTCTGGTTTTTTGAAACCAACTTTTACTTGGTCTGTAAGTCCTGCAACGCGAACCATAAAAAATTCATCTAAGTTAGCACTGAAAATAGCTAAAAATTTAAATCTTTCTATTAATAGATTTCTTTCATCCATGGCTTCTTCCAGTACTCGTTGATTGAAAGCTAGCCAACTTATTTCCCTATTGTTAAAAAGTACTGGATCATTTAGTTTTCGGTTCTGATCCAATTGTAATGCCCCCCTATTAAATAAACACGATTTCTTCCTTAATTCGATAATATATGACTTTGTTTTTATTTACAATTGATTAAATATTATATTTGTGTAAATTTTTTGTAAATTGCACAAAATTAGTTTTATTAGTAGTTACATTTATAAATATGCCTCTGACTTGGAGATCATACATTAAGTAAACTCATTAAAATATAAATCAAAGAAAAGAAGCCATTTAAGAGGATTTCTTAAATAGCTTTTCTATAATATATCTTTATTAATTTAAGGATTCGTAGACCATAGTCCTGCTGATTTCACGAAAACACGAGGGTGAAGTTTTAGTTGGGAGATGATGTATTCTGCTAAATCTTCGGGCTGCATAACTTTTTCAGGGTTGCCATCAGTTAAGTTTTCTCTCATCGCAAGATCTGTAGCTACCGTACTAGGTGTGAGAGCAGACACGCGAATATTTTTCTTGCGAACTTCCATTGCGAGGGACTCAGTTAAACCGAGAAGCCCGAACTTAGAAGCACTGTAGGCACTCGTAACTGGTGCTCCTTTTTGACCAGCTGTAGAAGAAATGTTTATAATATCTCCGCCATTTTTTTCGATAAGCTGAGGAAGTACCGCTCGAGTCACATAGTAAACTCCCATTAAGTTAACATCAATGATATTTTTCCACTCTTCTGGAGTTAAATCTAGAAAACCACCAAACTTTGCAGTACCAGCATTGTTAATTAAAATATCGAAGGGACCTAGCTCGTCTGTCACATGATCTACAGCTGCCTCCACTTTTTCTAATGATGAAACATCAACTGTTGCATAGGCAACTTTTACACCGGTTTTTTTTATTTCCAAAGCTACGTTCTTCAAATCTTCCTCTGTTCGTGCAAACAGTCCAACATTTACACCTTCATTTGCTAGAGCAATTGCCGTTGCTTTACCAATCCCTTTACCTGCTCCGGTAATGAGTGCTGTTTTTCCTTTTAATGATTGGCTCATTTGATCGATCCCTCCAAGTTCCGATTCATTATCCTAAATGAAGGATAGTGTTTGTAGTATGATTATTAATCATACAAAAGGAAAATTTTTAAGTCAAAAAGACTGCCTGTTATATTATAAAAACACTGCATAAACACTAGTTGTTTTTATGCTTTCGAACAGAGGGATCGATTTCGCTTTGGGCGGACGCTTGCCGCGGGGTATTCAGTCGTTGATTTCCCACAAGAGACGCCGCATTCGCTACTTCGAGTTATTCGTTAAAAAAAAGAAAATCAAAGAGATTAGCTTACATTTACAATCCTTTTATATCAATTGAAATCATTTTATTGGTGAATGGATTGAAGATTAGGTTCGTTCGCACTAAAACTTGTTCCGAAGAAGGGGATAGTAAAGAATATTCGTATATTTCCTTCACTTCATCCCGGAAGATCTCTTCGTTATCTATAGACTGATAGCTAACTATATTGAACCTTGGGTAGGCGGATTGAATGACATTTAACAGATAAGTAGCTCTTGACTCCTGGTTGGTATCGTTAGATGGAAGAATTTCGACAGGAATGATACCCTCCTCCACGTCAGCTCCTAAGGCTTCAAAAGCTTTACGATGCAATGTAATATTCCCTTGACCAGATTCACCAATTTGATCGACTACTGTCACCGCTATTTCTTGTTCGGGTTCAGACAAATTTTTGACAATAAGTGTTTCCCCACACCTGTATGGTGTATTTGCCGCTACAGCAACTGTCATATATTGACTGTGTGACCATGGAATACCACACTTCGTTACTTCTCCCCCCTCAGTCCAAGTTGCTTCTCCTCTCACCCGCTGTTGACGATTAAATGAATAAAGGGAAGCAGTTGATGCTTCATAACTACTATTGTAATAGGATTGGTACATCATTTATTTCCTCCTTTGGCTAAGATAATCGATGCTGTGGTAAGTTATGCAATGATCAGGTTGGCCTGTGACATTGATTTATATTTAGGGAATCTAAATGAAAAAAAGAGCCCAATTTTTCGGCTCTTTTTCAGAATAAGACTATAAAATTATTCTAACACGGTGATCTGTAAACTTCGTCTCCCGAAATTTAACGCATCTTCTCGATTTGGCATGAACAGGTCAATTTTATTACCTTTAATTGCCCCACCTGTATCTCCTGCAATGGCTGTTCCATATCCTTCCACTTCAACTGTTGAACCTAATGGGATAACACTTGGGTCGACTGCGATAACTTTTTTTCCTGGATTATTTCTTAAATCTATGCCTGTAGCAGTAGTTCCCGAACAACCATTACAATACGCTGTATAAGCAGTGGCTTCCACTGTCATTGTTCTACCGCCACTCTGATTGGAACGACTTGTTTCCGTTGATTCTTCAGTTTTAGAATTTGTATTTTCATTACTAGAAGGTTCCGGTGCTTTTTCTTCTTCGCTGGACGATTCCTCAGGTTCGGTATTTGTCTCTTGCTCGCTTGCATCTTCACTACTAGAAGGTTCCGGTGCTTTTTCTCCTTCACTGGAAGATTCGTCAGGTTCGGTTTTCGTCTCTTGCTCGCTTGCTTCGTCACTAGTAGAAGATTCACTTGTGTCGGCGACAGCAGTTTCAGTTGTTTCGGTTCCTTTTACGCTGGTTGAACTTGAATTTCCCTGGATATTAATGGCCTTGTGCAGTGCCCCATATGTTTTAGGGCCAGCTAAGCCGTCAACAACTAATCCTTCTGATTTTTGAAAACCGGTTACAGCTTCATGAGTGACTGGACCAAAAACACCATCTAGTTTAGCGTTATAATATCCGAGGCTGTTTAAGGAGTGCTGAAGAGCTAATACCGCTTTGCCCTCATCCCCCTTCTCCAGAATACTAAGTGCTCCAATGGTTTGAGTTCCAGCCATTCCATCTACATATATTCCTGCAGTTTCTTGAAAATCTATTACCGCTTCTCGTGTAGCGCTGTCATACAAGCCTTCTGATACACTATTACTTATGTATCCTCGCTCATTCAAAAGTTCCTGTAGCTCTGAAACGTGGTCATTGTTCTTTCCTTCTATTAAAAGCTGATCTCCAAACTCAGCTTCCTCGTTAGCTTCACCTAATACCGGGCTCATAAAGAAAAAGGTTGCAAACACAAACAATATAATACCTATGAAATGACTCTTTTTATATCCTATTATTAAATTTCTCAATGTTGTTGCCTCCTTTTAATTTCTATCTACTATTACAGTATATTAAAAAGCAGGAAAAGAGAAGACCGAATGAAAGAGTTTAAGTAAATTGAAATATAACTGTAATCACTTTGATATATGGATTCACTCTTTCTTTTTTAATCGACTTAATTCTCTTTTTATCGTTCTTTTCACCTAAAAAATGATCACAATTTGTTTTTATAATATAGTAATATTTTTTGCGGAATTAGGCATAAATCAATAATTGATAGAATAGACTAATAGTTTACCTCATATAGTACAACCTATTGAAAGATATATTTATGAAGTAATTCTCTTTAACGGGAAATATTTAAACTCCTAAAAATCACCCAAAAATACCTCCATTGGTAAATTAATGAATATTATTATCTAAAAGAAGCATTCTACTAGAGACAACTGGTGAATGGAGATGTGGTTACATGGACTCAGTAATACTTTCCCGTATGTTATTTGGTACTTCAATGGCATTTCATATCATTTTTGCAACGTTAGGTGTTGGAGTAACGTTAATGATTTTGTTTGCAGAGCTCATGCATTGGTTTAAGAAAGACAGTGATTATGGACTTATGGCAAAAAGGTGGACAAAAGGATTCGCCATTCTTTTAGGAGTTGCAATACCTTCAGGGACAATTGTAGGGGTGATGCTTTCGTTGTTATGGCCCGGTTTTATGGAGATTGTCGGAAAAGTTATTGCTGTGCCATTTCAGATAGAGATTTTTGCTTTTTTCCTTGAAGCTGTATTTATGTCCATTTATGTATATGCTGCAGACCGCTTATCTCATATGATGAGGATAGTGAGTGTGACCTTCGTTGCTTTTGGTGCGTCTTCTTCTGCTTGGTTAATAAATATTGCCCATTCTTGGATGAATACACCTCGCGGGTTCGAAGTAACGGATGGTATTGTCACGGATGTGGATCCATGGGCAGCAGTATTAAATCCAAGTATGCCTTATACGTCTAAACATGTTTTAGCAACTGCCTATATGACAGGTGCATTTGTACTTGTCTCTATTGCTGCTTATCGGTTACTGCGCAAAACCAGCTCCGAGCAAGAACGTGCTTATCATAAAAAGGGGTTAATGTTAACACTGGTTATTGCTTTACTTGCAAGCATTTATACGGCGTCGAATGGACATGCTACAGCTGGTATGTTGCATGAAGAAATGCCGTTAAAACTTGCTGCGGCGGAAGGTCTTTTTGAAACGCAGGCCAATGCCCCGTTAGCAATAATGGGGACACCGAATATTGAAGCTCAAACGGTTGTGGGCGGAATCGAAATTCCAGGGATGTTAAGTTGGCTTGCAACAGGGACAACCGACGGCGTTGTTCAAGGTTTGAATGACTTTCCACAAGATGAATGGCCCCCACTTTTCGTACATACGCTTTTTAACCTTATGGTAGGGATTGGCTTTACTCTGCTTGGGCTTGCGGTTTTTGCATTAGCTTGGGCTATTATTTTCAGAAAAAAAGATTTGCCTGCTTGGTTATTGGTCGCATTAGTTACAACAGGTCCACTTTCCATGTTTGGAATTGAGATGGGTTGGATTTTCAGTTGTACTGGCAGACAGCCTTGGACCATATATGGAATTCAGCTAACAAGTGACGCCGCTACACAATCAGGAAATGTAGGAATGTTATTTTTCCTTTTCATTGGACTCTATATCATGCTACTTGTATTAACAGCTTTAGTTTTACGATTTTACTTTTCACGGAATCCGGTACAGCAAGATTTAACCGTAATGAATGGGTAGGTGTTTATTTAAATTATGACTGAAACGTATGTAGCAATTTCGATTATTTGGGCGTTCTTATTTATCTACGCAATAGCAGGCTCTATTGATTTTGGCGCAGGTTTTTGGGCGATGTATTATTCAAACAAAGAAACGCAGGCATCCATCCTTGCAAATCGGTACTTGTCTCCTTCATGGGAAGTTACAAATGTATTTCTCGTTTTATTTGTTATTGCCATTGTTGGTTTTTTCCCTGGTGCAGCTTACTATATGGGAACGTTAATGATTCTTCCGGTCAGTTTTGTCTTAATGTTATTAATCATTCGGAGTGCCTTTATGGTTTTTTCTTTTACTGTGCAAAGATATACGAAACCACTTGTAGTTATTTCCGGTTTAACCGGGCTTTTAATCCCTGCACTAATGGTGGCAATATTACCAATTTCTATCGGTGGTTTCATCGGTGGTACTGGTGAGCAACAGTATATTTTATTTGATCAAGTCCTTTCAAGTCCGACTTTGTATACTCATGTAGGTTTTGGCTTGGCAACGGAGCTTTTTTTAGCAGCGCTGCTTCTAAGTGATTACGCTCGTGAGTCCGGTTCTGAACAAACATACGCTGTATACCGAAGAAATGCGATAATATTAGGTCCCATTACGTTGTTTTTTGCAGTTACTGCCTTGTGGACATTAATCCCTGAGGCCCCGTGGATGGTTGATACAATGATTGATATTTGGTATTTATTCGCCTTGTCTTTAGTCGCTGCATCAATAGGTTATAGTGCGCTTTGGTGGCCATCAAAAAAAGCCAATCCTGGGCGACCCAGGATTGGTGTAGTGTTTATCATTTTGCAATTTGGCTTAGCTAGTTTTGCCTATGGACTTTCTCACATGCCTTATATTCTTTACCCAGATCTAACAATATTTGATGCTTTTACCGATCCGACCATGTTCAAATGGTTATTATATGGCTATGCAGGTGGATTTGCTGTATTAGTTCCAGCCTTCGTTGTCTTTTGGCGATTATTTATGAAGGATAAAAACTATTTACAGATAAAGCAAGACGATGAAAATAATTATTAGTTCCAATGGATTCCTGCGTTATTACGAGTTAATTTTAATGGGCACGCCTTTACGTGCAGATTCCAAGGCAGCGCAAGTAATTTGGTGGGTCAAGTATGCATCTGCGTAGTCGGAAAGAATGCGGGAAGTGTCGCCAGTTCTGACTGCATGCAGAAATGCTTCGGTTTCTTTTCTATAAGCGTTATCTTCTTGCCATTCTTCCTGTTTTAGACCAATGGCTTGTGTAATTTCAAGTTTATCTGGTTCCCAAGTGAATATTGATTTATCTGTATAAAAACTCATGCCAACTTGAGACATGCCTGGTGGCAATATACACGTATTCGATAACGTAGCTACAACGCCACTTTTTAACTTTAAACTGACCGTACCTACATCAGCTACCGTCACGTTATCAAATTTTTTGTGATTCACAAGATTTCCGTAAGATGCATATACCTCTTCAATTTCTCCGGCTATGTAACGGAGTAAATCAACAATGTGAGTCGTTTGTTCAATGAACTGTCCACCTGAACCCTCTTGTTTTCTCCACCAATGAACTTGTGGCATATCACCCATCCATTGACCAGAGACTATACCAATTTGCGAATCTGTTAAGCTTTCTTTTAATTTTTGGACTGAGCCTTTATAACGAAAATGATAACCGACTGAGGTGATCAAAGATGTTTCTTTAAGCTGATTTATAATTGAGAGAGGTGTCTCTTCCTCTGCAGCTAGTGGTTTTTCAATTAGAAAAGGAATTTTATGATCTATTAATTGCTGTTCAATTTCTCCATGTGCCATCGGAGGTACACAAACATAAACAGCATCTAGCTGTTCCGTTTTTATCATTTCGGTTAATAGGCCGTATCCTTTTGCACCTTCGAAACTTGCAGCCATTTTATCTGCCTTTTCTTTACTGGATCCACAAAAAGATGGAACGATTACATCTTTCATTTCAGATAAAATCGTTGCATGCATTTTGCTAAATGAGCCAGTGCCAACCATTCCAATACGTAATGTCATAGCAACCTCCCTAAAAGTTAATCATCATGTTTTGATATTTACGTCATCTATATCCTATTCTAGGTTAAGGAGTAGAATCCTTTATTTGTACCAAGCTTTTCAATTATTAGCTTCTGATCCAGTTTACTTTTCATAATAAAAACGGCATAGCCGTCTTTTATTAATTCTTATCTCTTCTAAAAAACTTGAGAATAAGCATACACGGCTGGTGTTCCACCCGAATGGAGGAATAAAATGGTATCACTTGGTGTAAAGAATCCTTTCCGTGCAAGGTCAATCAATCCGGCCATTGCTTTTCCTGTGTAAACTGGATCGAGTATAATTGCTTCGGTACTTGCTAAAAGCTTTACTGCCTCGACCATTTCTTTTGTGGGTAGGGCATAACCTGGCCCTACATAAGAGTCAAAACAAGTGACTGCGTCACGTGGGATATTAATTTCCAAATTAATATTCTGAGATGTTTCTTGCACAAGATGGTAAACTGCTTCTTCTTGGATTGTTTTTTTTCGGCTCACGTTCATGCCTAATACTTTAGTTCTATTATTTAAACCACCGAAACCGGTAACTAAACCAGCATGCATTCCACCACTGCCGCTGGCGCACACTATATAATCAAATGCAATCCCAAGGTCTTTCGATTGTTGCTCAATTTCTTCTGCACAAGACACGTAACCTGTTATTCCTGTAACATTAGAACCTCCAACAGGAATGACATATGGTTGTTTTCCTTCTTTCCTTTTTTCTGCCGCGACTTTCTGCATCACTGCTTCTATATCTGTCCCATTTAGTACAAGTTTGATGGAGTTTGCTCCTAACAGTTGATAAAGAAGATAATTTCCATTCGATTGTGTATCGTATTGTTCAACTTCATTTTCTTCTAATATGAGAATACATGAGAGATTTTCTTTAATGCACGCTGCTAAAGTAAGTCGACAATGGTTAGATTGGATCCCGCCAGCTGTAATAACTGTGTCTGCTTGTTTTGCCTGTGCATCTGCAATAAGAAATTCAAGTTTTCTCGTTTTATTGCCACCTTCTGTGAGACCAAGTAAGTCATCACGTTTAATATATACGTTGGGACCTGCGAGTGCCTTGGAAAAACGAGGTGCTCGTTCAATGGGTGTTGGCGCTAGTGTATAACGATTTCGTGGAAACTGATTAATATTCATTGGATCCTCCATTCCATTTTCAATCATCCTAAGATTCATTAGAAACTTCGTTTTCCTTATACGCATATTCCGGCAATTCTTTGGGAAGTAAACTTGTTACGAGAACACAGGCAACTGCTAGAATTACTAAGATAATAAAGACGGAGTGAAGTCCAGCTCCTAAAAGCTCGGGAGCAACATCTGCACCGTTGTTTGTTTGACCTCCAATGTGCTGATTAAGTACAGTCCCTAACACAGTAATACCAAGTGTTTGGCCCAACGTTCGCAAAAATGCATTGGACGATGCGGCGGTTCCTCTGTTGTTCCAATCGACGGAAGATTGTACAATCACCGTAAAAACAGTCATGGATAAACCAAATCCTAACCCTACAAAAAACATAATTACAATTAAAACGATATTTGGTGTTGCGACTGAAATAAAGGTAAGTGAAAGTGAGCCTAATGCAATAAATATAACGCCAGCAAGTGCAAGTGGTTTCGTTCCTATTTTAACAATAAAGCGACTGCTGAAAAAAGCACCTAAAGGCCAGCCGATAGACATAGGTATCAATGTTAATCCTGAAGAAGTTGCTGCCAAAAGAAGAACTCCTTGCACCCATAAGGGTAAATAAGCAGTTAATCCAATTAAAATAGATCCGAGTAACAAACCACAGAGATTAGCAATTAATAAATGACGATTTTTAAAAAGATAGAAAGGTAGCATTGGTTCTTGCACCTTTAACTGAATAATAACAAAAGTAACTAATAAAAGGAGCGCAATTCCAAACAAATAAAACATCGTAGGCTCATTCCACGCGATCTCATTCCCACCTGAAAGTAAAGCATAAAGTAACGCTCCTGTCCCTATAATAAAGGTAATAGCTCCAAAATAGTCGATGGAACGTTTTCTTTTATCAATTTTTTCTTCTAGATTTTTACCTATTAAATACATAGATACGAGAGCAAATGGAATGTTGATATAAAATATCCAATGCCAGGTGAAAAAATCCACAAAGAATCCCCCAACTAACGGTCCGAAAACCCCGGCGATTCCCCATATTGAACCAATAAGTGCTTGAGCTTTTGCTCGCTGTTCATACTTAAAAACATCCCCAACAATCGTGAACGTCATCGGCAATAATGCCCCTGCCCCAATTCCTTGAACCGCTCGGTAAAAAATGAGTTGTTCCATCGATTGTGCAAGCCCACACAAAGCGGAACCTATTAAAAATAAAGATGCCCCAGTAATAAATATCCTTTTCCTGCCAAAAATATCAGCTAGTTTACCGAAAATCGGTGTCGTAACCGCATATGTTAAGAGATATATTGCAAATACCCAACTAATTAAATCAAACCCTCCTAGATCTTTCGCGATACTAGGCATTGCCGTACTAATTACAGTAACCTCAATGGCAGATAAAAAAGTCGCAATCAGCAGGGCAATCACAATCTTGCGTTGATAATGATCCATGTATGTACATCCCTTTCACAATTTACCCCATCTTACTAATTATTAATTCGAGTTTTTATCTATCAAAATTAAATCATACTTCTATTGTATCTAATTATACGACTTGCTAACAAGAAGTACTTTTATTTAATAAACAAGTGGCTGATCAGACTGCAAGAAAAAGGATGTATCAAAAGGGTAACAACACCTTTTGACACATCCTCTTCTGATCTAAATAGTGTCCTTTATTTATTGCTATCCAGCTGAGCTGCTCTATCTTCTGCAGGGGTTGTTCCCTTTAAAAAGAACGCCATGATAAAACCCGCTAATGTAACGAAAGAGATGACCCAAAAAGTGATGTTGACACCATGGATGAGATCACTTGATGTTGGACTATTCCCTATGTTAAGTGCGGTCGTAGTCATAATCGTTACTAATATAGCTGTGCCGATAGATGCTCCTACTTGTCTCATCGTATTATTCATTGCTGTCCCATGAGGAATTAACCTTAAAGGCAATTGATTTAAACCAGCCGTTGTTACAGGCATCATAACCATCGACATTCCTGCCATTCGGATAGCAAATACAATCGTTAAATAAGTTAATGAAGTAGTCTCAGTTAAGTTTGTAAACATAAATGTAGTTAATGTCATTAGTCCCATTCCTGTAATCGCTAATTTTCTTGCTCCTATTTTATCAAAGATCCGACCAGTGATTGGAGACATTAATCCCATTAATAAGGCACCAGGGAAGATCATAATCCCTGATTCTAAAGCAGAGAAATTGGCCATGTTTTGCATGTATATCGGTAAAATGGTTTGTGCACCAACTAAACCAATGAATACGATGACACCAAGGATCGTTGTCAGCGTAAATGTATTATTCTGAAAGACTCGGAATTCAAGAATCGGTTGTTTAAGTTTGTATTGGCGCAGGATGAACAATGTAAGTGAAACAGCACCCAATAAAATCGAACCACTTACTGTAGCACTAAGCCAACCTTGGTTTCCAGCACTACTAAATCCATACAACAATCCACCAAATCCAAGGGTTGATAGAGCTATGGAAGAAAAATCAACTTTAGGAAAAGTTCGTTTCGTTACATTTTTTAATAATAGGTAGGCAAGTACAATATCAATGATTATAAATGGAAAAATGATATAAAACATCACTCTCCAATCATAATTTTGCACAATGTACCCCGCGAGAGTTGGACCTATAGCCGGTGCGAAGGATATAACTAATCCTACTAACCCCATTGCAGCTCCTCGTTTTTCAACAGGGAATATAGTTAAAAAGAGTGTCATCATTAACGGAAGAATTATTCCAGCCCCACTTGCTTGAACAATCCTGCCTGCAATCAGGACGCTAAACGTAGGGGACCAAGCACAAATGAGTGTACCGATACCAAAAAGTGTCATAGCAGTGATGAATAATTTACGTGTTGTAAAAGTTTCAATCAGAAAGGCCGTAATAGGTATCATTACCCCATTTACAAGTAAAAAGATGGTCGTCACCCATTGAGCTGTGTTCTCCGTGATTTGGAAGTCAGCCATAATATGAGGGACAGCTATAGCCATTAGGGTTTGATTTAAGATCGCTACAAAACCGCCTGCTAGCAGAACGATTACTATTAAATTCCTGTTATAACTCGGTACTTCTTCTGTATTTTCTTTCGTTTCCAAAACGACATCTCCATTCTGTAGATATTCAACTTACGTTTAATCCATTTAAAATTATACGAACGACTCATAATATACTACCACTAATTATGCAATATAATAAATATTAGGCTTCTCTACATCTTAAGAATTGCCGCTTGTTAACCATGAAAATCCGCAAAGGTAAATAAAGCAAACAGCTATGATAATAAGCCGTTCGCTTGCGTATAAAAAGCTAGTGTATGCAGTTTCTGATATTTGGAAGGTCATTTCTGATTAGAATTTTCATGTTATGAGTAGTTTAGATACTCAAAAAATGACAGGAGTTTTTACCTTTGTTTTTTGCATGATACATTGCAGTGTCGGCTACTTTTAAAAGAGTGGATAAGTTTAATTCATCACTCTCAAATTTCACAATTCCAATACTAGCAGATATATTTACGTTATAAGGAATAGATTCCCAATCAGACAACGCGTTCTTAATAGATTTTCCTTTATCTTTAATGGAAGAAGTATCTATTAAATTCGGAAAATAAATAACAAACTCGTCACCACCTATTCTAACTCCTATTCCATCTTCAGATAAAATTTCCGTAATACGCTCTGCTACCTCTTTCAAGACAATATCACCAACATCATGTCCATTATTATCATTGACCTGTTTGAAGCCATCTAAGTCGAGGAGCATTAATGTACCTTTATTTATAAAGTTATCAAAATTTTCATAAAAATAATTACGAGTATAAAGTCCAGTCAAAGAATCAAATGTTACTTGTTTTTCCAATTCAATTACACTAGTGAATAATGCGGAAAATTTTTCGAGTATTTTAAAATCTTCTTCTTTAAAATCACCTTTTATAGAATCCATGACACATAGGGCACCAAACATATCACCATTTTTATATAATATCGGAACACCTAGATAAGAATGAATATTTGAACTATATATGACAGATTTTTCTAAAGTTAAAGGATGACTGTGAGTGTCATTAATTAAAAGTGGTTCCCGACCACCAAAATAAATATTATGTCAAAAAGAATCAGCTATCGGAATCGACTGACCATCTTTAAAGAATCTTTCATCACTTGCTTTAACAATCGAAAGAGATTCTTCTGTTGTCCGAGATACAAAAATAGTTCCTTCTATAAGAAGATTAACTAACTCCACTAAATCATCTACTGCCTTATAATCCATTTTTCAATTCCCCTTTTCAATATGCCGTCTTTAATTTTAATATAATAAAGGTAATAATAACATACTCCCCTCGGTTCGAAAGGAATATTAATGTAACAAAAGAAAAACGATAGTTATTTAACTATCGTTTGGACATGACATCACTTACTGCTTAATGTATTCTTTGCAATTTCTAATTCTGCACGTCGTTGGACTATTTGTAGTCGGAGTTGAAACCCGATTGCAGCAAAAGTTAACCCTAATGTAATTCCAACCCAGAGTCCGAAAGGTTCTAATCGTGTGTATGCAGCTAAATAATAGCCTGCAGGTATACCGATAATCCAATAAGACGTAAATGCAATAATAAAAGGAATCTTCACATCCTTATAACCCCTTAATACACCTTGTAGAGAAGCTTGAGCAGCATCAGAAAGTTGATAAATGATCGCAATAATAAAGAATTGACCAGCCATTAACACTACCTCTCTGTCCTCGGTATAAATATAGGCAATTGGTTCTCTGAAAAAATAAAGAAAGACGGCCCCTACTGCGAGAAAACCAATTCCTCCAAATACACCAAGACGGCCGTATTGCTTTGCTGCTT
Source organism: Salipaludibacillus neizhouensis (assembly GCF_002886185.1). GTDB lineage: Bacteria > Bacillota > Bacilli > Bacillales > Salisediminibacteriaceae > Salipaludibacillus > Salipaludibacillus neizhouensis. Next base: position 1,697,271 of record NZ_KZ614146.1, on the reverse strand, counting down.
CCAGTTTACCTCCACCAACTGAAAAACCTACCACAATCGTTAAAGCCATTGAAATACTCAACGGAATCATAAATATTAATGAGGTGAAACTTAGTGCTATTTGATGCGCAGCAATCGTAACGGTCGTAAACAGGATCCCCATTAACAAGGTAACGACAGAAAATATACTTGCCTCAAAGAAAATGGAAAGCCCGATAGGAATTCCAATTGAAAGCTGTTCTTTCCAGGTAGTCCATGATGGTTTCATCCATTTTACAAATATTTTGTAATGTTTGATTGTTGAAACCTTAAACGTCATCCAAATACTGAAAACCAAGATTATCCAATACGTAACTGCAGTGGCGTATCCAGCGCCGATTCCCCCTAGAGCAGGTAATCCAAAGTTACCAAATATAAATCCATAGTTCAGCAAAACATTAAAAGGTACTGCTAAAAGAATTATAATCATCGTTATTCGTGTAAACCCTTGTCCATCAAAGAAATTTCGTAATACACTAGCTAAAAACAGTGGTACAATTCCAAAGGATAAACCAATTAAATAATGAAATGAAATATGATTTACTGCCTCTGTTAAATTCATAACAGATAAAATAGGTTCAAGCAAAAATATCCCACTAATTACTACGAGAAATGCAAGCACCATCGATAAATACAAACCTTGAGTCACCGTTTCTGATATTCTATCGCGGCGACCACTTCCAATCAGCTGAGCAACGATTGTTGTAACTGCTAATAATATGCCATTTATTCCTGTAAAAATAGGCATCCATAAGCTAGAACCAATGGCAACGCCTGCTAGGTCATCCGTTCCAACTCGACCGGACATAATGGTGTCCACTAGATTCATGGCAAACATCCCGACTTGAGTAATCATTATAGGCCATAAAATTCTTATAAATAATTGGATTTTTTCTTTTCTAAATTCTACATGTTTCATTTTTTTCACCTGATATTTCATCTTAGATTTAATCTTTCTTAAAGCTTGTTGTTATTAGAAGCAAATCCCCCAAAACTAACGTTTATGGAAATAGGTTTTATTAAATTATGCTGATACGCTCTTTAAGCACTTTGTTTATTATACCGAAACTGGCATCAAAATGCTCAATATGTCATTAATTTTTTTGTGGGTGTGTGCAGCAGAAGTATTTCTTTAAACAACAAAACTGCATCCCTTCTGAAAGAGAACGCAGTTTTATGGGATGCTTATATATTTTCTTGTTCAATCACTACTGTGTATTTACCATAATGGAACGAATTCGTCGTTCATCCGACTCATGTATTTTAAGTAGTGTATGTTCATACCGAAGTTCTTCGTCTTTATGAGGAATGCGCTGGAATTTTTCGGATAACCAGCCGCCAAGTGTATGGTAACTTGTATCCGGAAGTTCTACTCCAGTCACTCGTGCAAAGCCGTCCAACGGGTAGTCGGCGTGAAATAGATAGGTAGATGAATCCACTTGTTTAAACAGCTTCACTTCGCTATCATGTTCGTCGTAAATCTCACCTACAAGTTCTTCTAGAATGTCTTCAAGTGTAATAAGACCGCTAGTTCCACCATATTCATCGATTACAATGGCCATATGGGTTCTTTCCTTTTGTAGTTGTGGCAGTAAAGTATTTATTTTCATTGACTCCACAACAAAAATTGGTTCTCTAAGCAGTTGCCTTACTTCAACGTTGTTTTTAATATATGATGTTAAAAAATCACGTTCAGATAATATTCCAACAATATTGTCAATATTACCCTCATAAATTGGGATTCTTGATAAGCGCTGTTCAAAAAACTTGTTCTTAATTGTTTCAATGCTATCAGTTACATTTAAAGCAATCATATCCGTTCTAGGTCTAAACACCTCAGTAACGATAATATCATTAAAATCGAAAGAGCGATGAACAAGTTCTTTTTCGTTTAAACCAATTACCCCTTCGTCTTCACTTATTTGAACCATCATTTTTAATTCTTCTTCCGTATTTGAAGGGCTTTCTTCATTTTTCTCAATTAATAAAGATACACCCTTCTTAATTTGGAGAAAAATCCAGTTCACTGGATGGAGAATCTTAATTAGCAAAAGTAAAATTCCTGATATTTTCGAAGAGAAGGTTTCTGCATATTCCTTAGCTAGGGATTTTGGTAATATTTCTCCGAATATTAAAACAAGAATAGTAACAACAAATGTGCTAATAAAAACGCCTAAATTCGGCCCGAAAATCCGAGTGGCAACCTGAGCTGAGATCGTTGCTGCAGCAATGTTTACTAAGTTATTACCCACCAAAATTGTGGAAAGCGCCTGGTCAAAATGATCTGTTATATAAAGAGCTTTACCTGCTCCTTTATTACCTTTATCTTTCATTGATTTTAAACGAATACGATTTGCACTAGAAAAAGCCGTTTCAGCTGATGAAAAAAATGCTGATAGAAATAGAAGTACGATAAATAACAAAATTAAACTAAGTGGAACTTCTTCCAATTCTTTCACTCCCTGTAATGTATTTCATTTATTATATATTAAATAAAAGATTCTGAACAGAATAGATATACTTAACAGGTGTATTATTTGTTAGATAATCGGCTTTATCCTGAATAAAGTGAACAAAATAATCCGAATTTTCCTGAAGAAAGAGGACAAAATAAACCTTAGATAAGGAGTGGGATAATGAACATAGATCTTATTAGTCTGAGTAATGAAATGCCTAACTTTGTAAATCACGATCAAGCAAGGGGATGGTTTAAACAGCAATTTGAGGAAAGATTTTCACTGATGGACATGCGAGAATCTGAAGGTAAAAAAGTATTTTATTATCATATCATTAAAGATCAGGAAAGGTATCAGCAGTATATGGAGACTTTCGCCAAACCAATCGAGCACGAAATTACGAATATGGAAACATTTGAAAGTTACTCCACTGTTGAAATTACGGAAGATGGAGATATTAATTTAACCTTGTAATTGGTGATAAACCAGCTTATAAGAAGCATGCCCATCACTATGAACGTGATGGGCATGCTTTATTTATCTTGTGCGTAATTCTGACCATGTTTGTTCCAGCCATTTATCAAAATCAGTACCTTTTTCACCCTCATACGTATCGTAGACATCTATTCTCATTTTTTTCACTTTTTCTTTGAAATCTTCATAAGAATGATCTTCTGGCAGACTTTTCTTAATTCTGACTAGAATTTTTTTCGTGCCTTTGATAGGATCCTCGTCTTTTTGTTTCGGCATTGTTACGTCTTCACCTAAAGCTTCGAGTTTGCGGTAGGCGGCAACCTGGACACTATATACAGGATCTCCACTCATACTGTGCTGTAAAAGTTCAATTGCTTCGCGGTGTTTCCACTGACCTAACTCTTCAACCGCATCTAAACGGGCTCTCCAATTAGACATTCTATTAACCGATTTTTTTAATTCATTAAAGTTCTCTGGTAATTGTGCTTTTGTTTCGTTATTACTCAAACTATTCAATCCCTTTCATATTTGAAACTTTTGATAAAAAATTCCTATTAGCTATTGTACCATTATCTTAGCATTTAAATACTTATTTATACAGTAAAACTACCATTGTACTGTGATCTTTCGTTTAATTTAATTATTAATGATTTTAGAAGCGAGTAGTATCATTCTAAAAATAACTCTTGTTCGTTTATTTGGTTTCTATATTAATTGCAAATTAATGTACTTATATTGCACATTTAAGATACACTAGAAGTAGAATATGAAATAGTGTTAAAAATTAATCGTAGATTAAATGCAAATATAAATCGAGGAGAGTTAGTTGTGAAGAAAAACACTGTCACTATAAGTATATTATATAATTCTGAAAAACTATTTGAGAGATTTGAAAGTGCCTTTGATTCGATAGCAGAGACTTATATCAAATGTACCCCTATAGATATTTCTAATATTGAAGTTAAAAATAGTAAAGATAAAATTTTAGTAGAATTTGATTACAATAGTTTAGAACTAGAATATGAATATGAATTTGAAGAAGGTGCTGTAAAAGAAAAAGCATCACTTCCCAATGGAGATATAGTGGATTCTTTCATGGAATTCTGGATTAAGTGGGCTGTTGAAGGATTTTTTAATAAAGAACTAAAAGTAGAGACTGAACATACTGCAATAACCTTTAATGTAGTAGAAGGAAAGAAAACGATGTAACAATTTAGCAAAGTAGCGAACAGTTTTAGTCGCTGTTCGCTACAGGGCTTCTTTAAACTTTCTTAATAGCATCTTCAATAGGCGTCTCACCGTTTAAAACCTCAAAGATTTTACCGTAAGTATTAGTCTTATCCAATGTTTCAAAAACTATATGCCCAACATCTGCACGAGTAATTTCGGCATTTCGATGTCCAATTTTTTCTTCTAGCAAGATTTTGCCTATTGGATCTTCGTTATTTAGAGAACCTGGTCTTACAATCGTATAATCCAAACCACTAGCTTTCAGGTGATCATCCGCCAATTTTTTAGCTACGACGTAATGACGCATTTTTTCAGGTGCTGCTTCCGGTTCATCCACATTTATAGCGCTAACCATAACAAAACGTTTAATGCCATTCTTTTTTGCTTCGTCTATCGTTTTCATAGCGCCCCATAAATCAATGAGAACTGTTTTGTCAGCTCCGGTGCTAGGTCCGGATCCAGCTGCAAATACGACAGCATCTATTCCTTTAAATGCTTCGGAAATATCTCCTTCAAGATCTGCAATGACCGTTTCAGCAGCACCCAATTCTTTCAACTCAGATGCTTGTTCTTCTTTTCGAATCATCGCTACAGCGTCATGTTTACTTGAATTTTTAAAGTGTTGTAAACTACGTCTCGCAACTTTACCGTTTGCACCTACAATTAATACTTTCATTTAAAGATCAACTCCTTTTTCTCTTCATCTTTCCTCATGTTCCCTGTAGAATTAGTGCTCAAACTTTTCTCAGGTATTACTCTTGAGATTGGGCATCACTTAAGATGGTTTCATTCTTAGTATTTAGTTTTCTAATAGAAGCAATTATAAGGCGGCATAACAAAAACTTCATAGCCATCGACAGAAGAGAATGATACCATTTCCAACCCTTTTTAAAGGTAATTAAATCTGTCTTTTTTTCAGCTATTGTTTCAATAATAATCTGTGGTATAACAAAAACTAAAAGTTTTAGGAATATCCCGGTAATTTTGCTGTTTAGTGTCCACTGATTATAATAAAGTAAGGCTAAAGGATACTGGATTAGATCAAATGGAAGATGTACAGAAAATATTTTTGATTTCGGTCTTATTTTATATTTGACATAGCCTTTGGAAACGAGAGTGCGGTCGGCAAATGTATTCCCGATGCAACTAACTAGATAAATTATTATCCAATCTTTGAATGAACGTTTATAGATTGCAAAAGGTAAGAGAAATAATGCAACCATTGTCGTAATCCTTAGAAAAGATACTTCTTTACTTTTTTTCATGAATCAGACACCTCCAATTAATAAGGTGTCTATTTATTTTGTTTCTATCCTCTAACTTATAAAAACTTTATCGTATAGATTTCTAAAACTTACTTAAACTATCTTTATTAATTACTTCAAGGAGGAAAAAATGAAAAAACGAAATCCGAATAAAAATAAAACGTTAACCAACAATCAAACCCCTACTGAAAGTCTCCCTGATCATGAAATCGAACACCCGGAGTCACATAATCGCGAAATTGAAAAACCTCACAATAAAAAAATATAATTATCTGTATTTTTCCAGTTCAATGTATGGAGAACTTGATATTCCATTTTCGCAAAAGGGTACTGAAAAAAGCGGTTTTAACTTTTTTCGTACCCTTTTTTACAATAATTCCCTTCATTATTCTATATTTTGGACACAGGTTTCGTAATTTTTAATGACAGCTCACTTGATTTTACAAATTCGAGAAATAACTTAGCGCTGTTTTCATCAATGTGATAATTAAATTCCGGATGCCATTGCACTGCTAAAACAAAGTTTTTCCCTGGCATATATACAGCCTCAATAAGGTCATCCTCAGATTTAGCGCCTGGGACTAATACGTCAGCTAAGTGTTTAATTCCTTGATGGTGTAGACTATTGACCATGATTACTTCTTTTTTCATTATGTTATAAAAAGTACTGTCTTTCTGTATGTATACATGATGGACTGCTTGATCATAAGAGACAGTTTGTTTATGCTCTAACTGATTTTCTCCAGGCCGTTGTGCAGCAATGTCCTGGTATAGTGTACCACCTAATAAAACATTAAAAAGTTGCAATCCACGACAAATTCCAAATGCAGGTTTATTTAGGCGCAAAACATGATGAAAGAGAATCCCCTCCATAAAATCTCGTTTTTCACAGATTTCATCACAATAATTCTCATTTTTCTCACCATAGAGATTTGGATTTACATCCTGACCTCCTGTAAAAAGAAATCCATCAAAATTCTCTGCTATTGCCAAAATATCTTCTTCATCTGCAGTCAAGGACATTATGACCGGAATCCCCCCTGCTTCTTCAATCCCTTTCATATACCCTGGTAACATCCAGTAACTTTCTTTGGCCTTGTCATAGAGTGGTAAAACGGCAATCATTGGTTTTGACATATGGAAACTCTCCCCACCGAATGTATTTCTAACTTCTCAAATACTTTAACATAATAATAACGATAGTATCTTCCATTATGAAAAACTGAGCAACGAAAAGAAAACAGCGAAAGAATTTCTTTCACTGTCTAAAGTATTCAATGGCTAGCAGTTTTTGAAATCACAATTTATTAGAATGATTAATTTACTACTTAGTTCCCCTTGAAATCAACCTACCATTTTATTTTTTAAATTTGATTTCTTAATAAAAAAACGATGAATTAATTTTTTCTTATAAAAGAATGCTATTGTATTTAAAAGAAACGCAGGTATTTTTTTAGGGAAAATCCGATATTTATAATAGTGATAAAATCCTGTTTTCAGGTCTATCCACTGTGAACACTTTTTTGTTTGTCTAAAACGAGCAACATCAATTATTTTTATGTCTCCATGAGACGTGATCATAATATTTCTTAGATGAATATCTGACGGATTTAGTCCCTTTTTCTTTGCTTGTAAAAGAGCAGAGTCAATTTCTTTTATATGGTCGCTTGTGACCATTATTCCCTTAACTAGACAGTTAAATAACGTGTTTCCGTCTACATAGTCAATAACTAAATAATTTGCTCCAAATTCATATAATTCCGGATAAGATGGAATGCCGATTAGTTTTTTGTATATTTCAGCCTCCTCTTTTGCCAGATGACAAAAAGGCGCGAAAAATACTTTTATTACTTTATTTGTAGAGTTAATTCTGAACACAAAAGCACTTCTGCCTTCACCAATTAATTCTAATGCTGGATCTTTATCTTTAACTCTTGTTCTCGAGCCGGTTATTTCATATTTTACACTGTAAGCCAATTCGCTGAATGACTTCATTGAAGGCCTCCCTTTTACTTAATCCTACGCCTTTCTATCCAGTACAAAAGCGCTTGTCACAATGTTATGACAATTTTTTCTTCAGTCAGGATAGCCGTAAACCTAAAAATAATATAGAAAAAACCTTTACCAACTATGGTAAAGGTTTATAAACAAAAAATTCCTTCACCACTTTCCGGTAAAGGTCTTGCTAACAACGTTTCGGTTGCCAACAAAGCCGAGAGTACAAGACTCCGAGATGACGACTATGTTGTAAAAGCTACTCCCCTTTAAGGAGATGTATTCAATTATATACAGTCATTATAATTGATTTTTATTATTCTGTCAATTACTTTCATTCATTTATGTACCTTTTATCTACCAATTTAATTCGATGTGATCCCCAGTACAAATGAACGTAAAAACAGATTGAACGAATTGCCCAACCTGTCATGTGTCAAAAATATTTTTAGTAAACCATAGTTATGTCATGATAATATTTAAATTCTAATAGGTTGTTTGCAGGATCTACCAGAAAAAAAGTAAGATGCTCTTCAGGTTTTCCTTTAAAGCGAACCATTTCTTCTTGGAAAAAAGGTAGTTCTTCATCCATTGCTAATCGCAAACAAGTCTCATACTCGCCTTTATTAGTAAACGTAATACCGGAATGTCTTGGGTACATTTTAGGAATCTCATCAATCTCATCTGGATTAAGGTGACAAACAACCTGGTCTCCAAAAAAATCAAATGTGACTCTGTCTTGATAACGTCTAGCTAATTTACACCCTAGTTTTTCATAAAAATTCACTGTCTCATCTAAATTTTTACAAGGTATAGCAAGGTGGAATACTTTATTTTTGTCTCTCATGTAAACTCCCCCAATCAAGATTAACTAAATAAAACGTATCGGATCGTAATCCAAGCCTTAAGGTTTCAAGCGAAATAATATCCTGAAAAGCTATGTTTGCGAGGTTCACTTCCGGACCTATCATTTTTATAAATAATGCCTGTAATTTTTTTAATGGAGCCTCAAAGATGATATTTTTCATATTAATGTCAGCGGCCAAAATATCTTGAAGGTATTGCAGTTTTATCTCTCCATCCTTTGTGCACAAGCCACTTGTACCACTTTCTCTTGCTTCTGTGATGACTTTTGCTGCTCCAGCCTCGAAATCTTCTTGAATGTATTCGACCCATTCAGTTGAGGTAATTAACTCAGATTTATCACAATCCTTGTAGCCTACTTCACTAAAAACTTGGAAATCCGAAGAAAAATCTGAAATGTAAGACGCCTTTTCTTTGTTTGTAATATCTATGGTCCCGTTTGAAATCTCAATATATTTACAGTCGAATTCTTTGCAATAATTATAAAAGTCGTCTAATTTATGTTGACTAAGAAACTTTTCAAACAACGTTCCTCCAAAAAAAAATTCAATCCCATGTGCATGTAAACACAGCATTTTTTCCTCTAATTGTCTTGTTATAACAGAAGTACCCCAGCCAAATTTAACGAAATCAATCAAATCTGAAGAACTGTTTATCATGTCTTTAAACAGTTGAGTGGATAGACCATTATCTATTAATATTGTTAATCCGTTTTCTCTTGGTTTGGGTTCTCTAATCGGTAAATTTAGTCCTGATTCTCTCATATATCTACCCTCTCGATCCTTGGTACGCGATTCGTTTGATTCACAATCATTACAAAATCACTTTCCAATTCTTTTAAGCATATAGCAATGTCTTCTTCTTTAAATTCCGGTCGTTCAGAATCGTAGAATTTCTCCGCTACATGAGAAGCTTGTATTCTCTTTTCTACCATCTTTGCGGATTCAATGATATTTTCTTCTAGAATCCCCTTTATATATTCCGCACATGCTAAATCATCATCACCACTTGGATGTGAAGCAACGAGATGAATGGAATTATCTTGGTTGATAGAACAATATAAATTTTTCACATAATCAGCTGTATTTTTTGCATTTGAATACCCTGTTACAAAAACAATGTCTGTATTTAGTGCATGTAAAGTTGCATTAACTCCGTTTGTTGTTTTTTGAACTAATGATCGCCCATTTAAATTATATTTGCTAATTAAGGAAGGGGAGTTATCTAGATCAAAGCCTTTTATACCTCTGCCTTTCACCTCCCCTGCTAATAAATATGATGGGTTACTTTTCTTTAATTCAAAGGCTTCTTCCACTGTTTTTACTAGCAGTATTTGTTTAGCTCCTTGAATAAAAGCGTGATGTGCAAATGTGAATGCTCGTATCACATCAATGACAACATTCACATCTGAGAATTCCAGTTCTTTGTCATTTCCTTGAACGATCTTAATGAGCATCTCTATCTCTCCTACGCAAATATTCTATTGTATGCAATTATGCATATTCACCTATAGCCCGATAGGTGTTAAATTAGTTCTTGGAATTTTATAAATGTGATTTACAGGTGGAGGGTCATTTAGAATTGGAGGAGGAACTTGCTAAAGAAATGGTCCTTTAATATTTAGAGGTAAGAGGCTTTGTCATTTTTTTTGTAACGAGTGATATATTTAATTAGTTGACATATTGTTCTCTTGCAAATATTGTGAAGTAATCTATCAAAAAAGATGGTACAGACGTTATTTTGTCTGAGTACCATCTTTTTTTAGCGGCTGTGTTTTCTTTCGAACAGAGGGCTCGAGTTAGCTCACGGCAGCTGCTTTCCGAGAGCAACTCCTTTGGCTATTGGTTTTGCAGCAGGAGCCACTTTCGCTACTTCGAGCTTTTAAAAATCCAGGGTTAAAAGGAAGCAATTGCTTCTACTTTAAAGACACTATGCATTTTTCTTATTTACTTCATAAGAAGTTGTTTTATATCCTCTTTATTTACAAGAAGATCGCTCAACGTATAGGAGTCAAGTACATTCAAATAAGCTTCAAGTGCTTCTTTTAATGCTCCCTTTAATCGGCATGCCGAATTAAGTTTGCATGTATTTTTTTCTTCATTAAAACATTCGACGATTTCTATTGGACTTTCGGTATGGCGTACTAATGAACCAATATTGATTTCCGAAGGTTTTTTAGCGATCTTGATCCCGCCATTTCGACCTCTTACTGTTTCTACCATACCTAACTTTCCTAATTCATAGACAACTTTACTTAAGTGATTAAAGGATATGCTATAAAAATCAGAGATTTCTTTTATATTTGATCGCTTGTCTTCCGGTTGCACTCCTAGGTATATAAGAACACGTAACGTATAGTCCGTGAATGAAGTTAATTGCATGACATCACCTTGTTTCCTCATCATAAAATATGAAAAAATAATCATTAAATTTTACTATAACATAAGAATGAACAGGGAAATATTATTTTGAATTGTGAACATTCCGTTAAACATGTATTAAATATATTGCTTTTAGTTGTCGTGTGCAAGTATAATATAACATGTATTAAGAATATATGTTTAACGCTGTGATTACAATAAAAAAGGGGTTTTAGAAATGTCAACGGAACAATTAGATGCTAAAACAATTGAAATTGTAAAATCAACTGTCCCAGTATTAGAAGAGCATGGAGCAACTATTACAAAACGATTTTATGAAATGATGTTCGACAATCATCCTGAACTATTAAATATTTTTAACCAAACGAATCAGAAAAAAGGTACCCAACCAAGAGCTTTAGCTAATACGATTTATGCCGCTGCACAATACATTGATAATCTAGAAACGATCGTTCCTGTCGTGAAGCAGATTGCACATAAACATAGAAGTTTACAAATTAAGCCGGAGCATTATCCAATTGTTGGAAAGTATTTGTTACTAGCAATTAAAGATGTTTTAGGAGATGCAGATACAGATGATATTACTGACGCCTGGGGTAAAGCGTATGGCGTGATTGCTGATGTGTTTATTCAAGTTGAAAAAGATATGTATGAAGAAGCGTCTGCTCTTAAAGGTGGATGGGATGGCTTTAGACAATTTGTTGTCCAAAATAAAGTGAAGGAGACAGATGCTATAACCTCATTCTATTTGAAACGAAAAGATGGAGGGGCAATTCCAACGTTTGTTCCCGGTCAATATATTAGTATTCGCTGTACGATACGAGACGGAGAATATTCCCAAATCAGACAGTATAGCTTATCTGATTCTCCAGGGAAAGACTATTTCCGCATTACTCCGAAAAAAGAAACTACCGACAATGATGTTCCTGATGGTTTAGTATCTAATTACTTGCATAAGTCTGTTCATGAAGGCGATATTGTTGAAATCACATCACCTGCAGGAGATTTTATATTAGACTTGGAGCAGTCTGAGCCAGTTGTACTAATTAGCGCAGGTGTGGGGTTAACTCCGATGATTAGTATGTTGAATACAATAGTCGAACAGCAGCCTGAACGGGAAGTTACATTTATTCATGCTGCAATAAACAGCGGTTTTCATGCAATGGATGACCATGTAAAAGAGATGGCCAACAAATATAATACGGTAGATTACTATGTTTGCTATGAAAAGCCAAGCGAGTTAGATCAAAAAAACAAAACATTTCAAAAAGAAGGTTACCTTGACCTAGAGTGGTTAAAATCTATCTTATCTGATAACAATAAAGTGTTTTATTTCTGTGGTCCATTACCTTTTATGAAGGCTGTAAAAGATGCATTAACCGAGTGGGAAGTACCTGAAAATAAGTATCATTTTGAATTTTTTGGACCAGCAGAACAATTAAATTAATAGATGCAGCATCATTTTAAAAAACGAAAGCATTTGCTTTCGTTTTTTTTATAGAGCTACAAATGTCAAAATCTCTTTTCTACATCTACTATGTTAGAAGGTATTCTGTCGGTGTCGATAGTATATAATGTGTCGAGAAAACAATCTAGTCCTTCCTCAGGCGTTGTTACCGCGGATATATGTGGCGTTACAATAACTCTTGAATGAGTCCAAAACATATCTTTTTTTGGAAGAGGCTCCTCTTGAAACACATCTAAAATGGCTGAGTTTATGTTTCCACTGTCCAAGGCTTCAAGTAAAGCATGATTATCAACAGACTCCCCTCTTCCGACGTTAATAAAAACTGTGTTTGTACATTGGCTGAAAAGTGATGTGTTAAACAGCAGCTTCGTATCTTTCGTTAAAGGCATTGTATTAATCATATAATCTGCTTTTGATAAAACACGAAAGTAATCGGATTTTGAAGAATATACGTTTTTAAAATGTTCATTGGCATTTCCGCTAAGGGAAACCCCATCAACCTTCACTCCAAAATAGGATAGTGACTTTGCTACCTCTTGGCCGATGACCCCGGTTCCATATATAACCACGTGTTTTTCATGCATAGGAATTGGAGGTATAGGATTCCAATCATTTTTTACGTTCATTTCAGAATACTTCTCGTGGTTTTGAGTGTCACGTAAAATATAGCTTAAGCAGTATTCACTGATTTTTTGACCAAAAGAAGATATTGTTCTTGTTAATAAAACATCTTTTTTCCATTCTGAATCATCTAGCAACTTATCTACACCTGCACCTAAAGAATGAACCCATTTTATATTTTCGAACAGGAAATTTCCTGGCCTTTTGAATGAAACGAAAGCATCAGCCCATTTATAATCTTCCGTAGTTACATTTTCCTCTGAGCAGAATCGGAATTGTTTCCTCTGGTATACTTCTTTATCTTTCAAAAGTATTTCAAGTTCATTGTGCATAGGACTGGCAAATAAAATATTATTTATTAACATATGTAATGTCCCTCCTTTGTTTCCTCTATATTGTGATCGAACGAAGTTAATTATATCATGATTGAATTTTGAGGCATCCCCATGCATGAATTTATTACCTTCTTGAAGATAGAATTATTTTCAATAGTAAAGAGCAAATAATTGGTCAAATTAAATCATAATAGATATACTAACTGTGTAAGAAAAATAGATGGAGGTTTTAACTATGCTATTCATTGATATGTGGACGGATTTCGCTTGACCATTTTGCCATATTGGCAAAAAGCGTCTGGAAGACGCCCTTCAACAAATAGACCATCCTGTTACTGTAAATTATAGATCCTTTGAGTTGGATCCCAACATGGAACGGGACGTAAATTATAATATTTACGAGAAATTAGCAGAAAAATATGGAATGAGTTTGGAACAGGCTAAATCCAATTGTAATAATATGGAACAAATGGCCCAAGAGGCTGGTTTGGATTTTCAATTTGAGACGCAAGTATTAACCAATACATTTGATGCACACCGTTTAACGATGTTCGCCAAAAAACATAGCCTAATGCATGAAATGACTGATCGACTTCTACGTGCACATTATTCTGAATCAAAGCATATTGGTGATCACGATATGCTCATAAAGTTAGCCGAAGAGGTTGGTTTAAATCGCGATGATGTTGCTGAAATGCTTGCAAGTAATGATATGAGTGAAGAAGTTCGTGCAGACGAACAAAAAGCACAGGATCATGGTATACAAAGTATTCCTTTTTTCCTCATTAACGGAAAATACGCAATTACAGGTGCTCAACCAACGGATGCATTGGTACAATCTTTACAACAAATTATCGACCAAGATGAACTTTCTCAAGCAGCGAATAGTCCGACAGGTGCTATTTGTGATGAAGATGGCTGCGAGCCACCTTCTAAAAATTAAATAGAATGAAATTGAGGGTTTTTCAAAAAGTCTTTACCTTTTGAAACACCCTTTTCTATTGCTGTTATGAATTGCTTGCCCGCCTTTTTATAATCATTCGAAGCCCATACTTAGGTCTAAGAGTAACAAGAGGTTGTGGTTTAATTTCTCCATGATTTGGTGCCATTTTCACACTGTACTCTTTCATCATTACAGCTAATGCGAGGACTCCCTCCATTAATGAAAAATGATTTCCAACACAAACTCTGGGACCTCCTCCAAATGGAAAATAGGCATAAGTTGGTAGTTTCTTCATAAAATTATCGGCAAATCGATCGGGGATAAATTCCTCAGGATTGTCAAAGTAATCAGAATTTCGATGCATGACATATTGACTCATTAACACCATTTCACCCTTTTTAAAATGATATCCTCCAATGTTCACTTTCTTGTCGACTTGTCGCCCAATAACATATGCAGGTGGATATAAACGCATGGATTCCCAGATAACAAATTGAGTATAGGGAAGGTCAGCAAAGTTCTCAGGAGTTACTTGATTATCGCCAGTGACACCGACGATTTCATCATAGAGTTTTTTCTCCGCTTTTGGATTTTGAGACAGTAAGTAAAGCGTCCAGGATAACAAATTAGCCGTTGTTTCATGACCCGCGAGAAAAATCGTCATTAGTTCGTCTCGAAGCTGCAAGTCAGACATCCCTTCTCCGTCATCTTCGTCTTTTGCTTCCATTAAAACACCTAATAGATCAGAGTGAACACCTGGCTCTTGTCGACGCCTTTCAATAATCTGATAAATCTCTTGATCAAGTTTGGATACAGCTTTTTTTAATTTACGATTGTTTTTTGTTGGAAGCCAGAGAGGTAGTTGAATAAGTGACCTCATTCTTTTAACCCCAATCTTCATTACTGCATCCATCGGTTCCCCTAGTTTTTTGGCACCCTCTTCGAAATCCATACTAAACATTGTTTTTGTGATGATGCCAAGTGCAATATCCATCATGTCGTCAGTGATCACTTTTTCTTCTTCATTCTTCCATTTTGAAATAAAAGAATGTGTTGTATCTATCATATCTTGTGCGTAACTTGAAATATGCGATTTTTTAAAAGAGGGTTGTATCATTCTTCTCTGCTGCATATGCATGTCTTTTTCGCTTGTTAACAGTCCCTCACCCACCACAGCTTTAAGTGTTTGGATATCCCGTGATTTCACAAATGACTTTTGTTTTGTAACAAGTATTTCTTTTATTAAGTCTGGTTCATTTACAAGGTAAACATTTTGGAAAGGTCCAAATCGAAAGCAACTAATTGGTCCGTATTCCTTTGCTGTTTTGAATAAAAATGGTAGAGGTCCAGCTTGAAAATCGTTTAAACTGCCTTTTATTACCTTCCCTTTTGGTCCAGGAGGCTGGTTTCGTTTCCTAACTCTATTTAACATTGATTTTTCTACCTCCTTCTAAGATGGTGACTTAGTCATTCTATGTAAATCTATCGAAGAAGGGATGTATATGAGTGGAGATTAAGATAAATCAGTGAATAAGTGGAAGTTTATCATGGTTATAGTTAACTGTATGAAATACTCCTGTTGGAAGACAAACAACTAAATTGTGAACCAATGCTTGTTCGAATGTGTATAGTATAAAAAGAGTGCATCTCAACTCTTTCAAATGATCGAAAAGCGAAAGGATGTATTCACATGAGCAATGATAAAAAAATAATGTTACGTGATTATCTATCGGAACTCGCCTCCCAAACAGATGCGCGATTAAATGAACGTGTTCAAGAGTTATTGGATGATCCTAAAACAATAAAAAGAGCGCACAAATTTATGGAAAAGCATTCTTCTATTTTAGGAAAGCTACATGAGTACAGTGAAATTTTAGCTCTACAACTAAACATTCCTACCAAGGATGATGTAGCAAACGTTGCTAGACTTTGTATGCAGTTAGAAGAAAAGCTAGACACCATCGAAGAAGAAATACATCAGTTAAAAGCTCAAAAAGAAGAAAAACAACAAACGTATGAAATCGTTAAAATGCCTGCAAAACCGAAAACTTTTAAAAAGGAGAAGAAAGGATATGCGGAGAGACGAGGGTGATAAAAAAGAAAAAAGTATAAAAAGAAAAAGGAAAGTCGGAGTATCTTCGCGAGAAGTAGTATGGAAGAGGAATAAAACAGTACTATGGTATTACCCTGCTTCTAAAAAAGTCTATCGTACGCCTTTATTTTTGGTTTATTCTTTGATTAACGAAGCGTATATACTTGATTTAGCTCCTGGTATGAGTATGATTGAGACGTTTACAGACCAAGGATATGACGTTTATTTGCTTGATTTTGGCAGACCGGGTTATGAAGATAAAGATGTGTCCCTTGATGATTATATTATGAGTTACATCAAAACTGGTGTAGATAGGGCCCTGCGACATGCTCAAACAACGGAGATGAGTATGGTTGGCTATTGTCTTGGAGGAACTTTGGCGGTTATTTATACAGCTATCATTAATGAGTCTATTAAAAATCTCATCTTATTTGCTCCTCCTCTAGACTTTAGCTCCTACGATGTTTTCCCTAACTGGTTTCAAGTTTTGAAGAATGATTCAAGTAGCGTTGATCAATTATTGAACGATTACGGAATGATTCCATCCAAATTTATTAATACTGGTTTACGATTGGCGACTTCCCCCTTTACAATCAGTTCTAAGTTAGCCTCACTGACCCCATCCCGAAGTGAGAAGACGAATGTAAAGCGTCAACTCGTTAACGAATGGTTGTCCAGTCATATCCCGTTTTCTGCTCTAACTTTAAGACAACTTATGGATGACCTTGGTGGAAAGAATAAATTAATGGAAAATAAACTGAAAATTCAAGGGCAAACGGTATACCTTTCAAATTTAAAAGCAAATTTGCTTGTTATTTCTACTACTGATGATCTTATTGTTCCTGAAAAACTCACTTATCCAATTATGAACAAAGTTTCGAGCATAGATAAAACGTATAAAAGAGTAAAAGGGGGCCACATTTCTCTTGCCCTTAAAGGTGAATTACCTTACTTCCTGGAAAAATGGCTTCATGACAGATCCATTTCAGTGAATGAGACCTAATATTGAAAAACAAAAAATGTTTATGAGTCCTTTTTATTTTTTCGGTGAAAAGGGCATTCTGAAGCTGTCGTATTGTCATCACGAATAAAATATTGTTTCCATTCATGGTTATGGTCTTCTCCATACGTTTTAAGGTCTGAATGAACGGGAGTATTATCGTAGTTTCCCGGTAGACGTCGAATGATTTCAATCCATCATAGTTACTTTGCAATCCAAATTCCCAGTGTTTTTTATAATTCACTCATTATTGTCCTTATTATTGCGATAGGCTATATAGTTCCTGTCCATCTTATAAACTTAGTCCTGCTTTAGATGCCTAAAGGGATAGTCTAAACCTCACAACACTAGTGTTTTAATAATTTATGTGAATTAACGTAATCTTAGATGACGAAAATAGTGAGGGAAGAGTACAAAGCATTTTTATGAGGTTTATTTGTCACTTTAAATTAAATAACAAAAGGAAACAGTTTGCCATTTCTTTATGTTAAATATTCACACAATTTACTCCCTTATAACTCATTCTCATTCTCAAGTGAATTTACTATAACAATACTAATAAGAACTGTACAACGGAACATATTATTTTTACTAGCTTTCAAGTATATAGACTTGAAAGCTAGTAATTAATTTAGTCTTGCTTTTCCTTTCACTTAAACTTTTTATTTATTTAAGCCTTTACCTATCCCATTTTCTTTACCTTTACCCTTTTCTTTATCCAGCCCTTTGCCTTTTCCGTTATCACTCCCTTTACCTTTGTTTCTCGGTGACGTAGTGTCTGAGTCATCTTCTTTTGAGACAATAACTTTGCTAACTGCCATAAAACCTCCATTAACTGTAGTAACAGTAATGTAAGTTGTTCCTTTTTCAAGTGCTGTTACTTTTCCATCCTCGTCTACTATCGCTACATCTTCATTGCTACTAGACCAGGCAACATTCTTATTCAATGCATTTTCAGGTATGACAGTCGCAATAAGCTTGACTTCCTTGCCTTCTGACAGCTCTATTAGATCCTGATCAAGCGTTACACCAGTTACACCGATTTCTGTGCTCGGCTCCTCAATACTAGGCACGTTTGACAATAAGCTTTCATGTTCTGTTTTTGTAACTGGTAACACAGATCCATGTCTGATACCTGACGGAAAGCTATAGTTATCCGGCGCTGTCCACTCGCCAGAGTTTAAGTCTGGTGATTCCAATGGTACATAACCTCTTCCGCCAAACTCATCTACAAATAGGTACCACTTTTCTTCTATGTTTGATTTAAAAATGATCGGTCCTTCTGTATGACCTACATGATCACGCCCTACACTTTCTTTAATAAGTTCAAAATTCTCGTCTAAAACCGAATCTCCTACGTCTTGGAAAATGTATTTTCCATGTGGTGCATCAGTGGAATTATTTCTTTCATCTTTATGGAATCGATAGATTTTGCCCTCATGTTCTATCATCGTCGTATCAATGACAGAGTAGCCATAGTCTATATAAATTTCAGGATCCGTAAATGTATTAAAATCTCTTGTTTTTGAATACATCATTCGGTTATGTGTGGCACCTGAACTTCTTTGAGTTTCATCTTCATAAAGTTTAGACGCCCAGAAAACAACATATTCGCCCGTTGTATCGTCATAAAATATTTCCGGTGCCCATGTGTTCCCGGCTTCTGGTGGAGCAACCTCTACCATTCGTTGTTCAGACCATTCTACCAGATCGTTAGATTCCCAAACCATAATCGATCTACTCCCTGTAGTCTGGGCTCCGTGCCAGTCATGATTTCCATAAATTTTCAAATCAGTTGCTATCATATAGAACTTGTCACCCTCTGGTGAACGAATAATAAACGGATCTCTTAATCCTTCTTCTCCTAACTCTGAAATAATCGAAGGTTCATTATTATTTAAAGGCTGATAGCTAAGCGGATCATTCCCTTCACTCAAAGAAAAGAAAATTTGTTCTCCGTCGGAACGACCTTCCCCTCTCATATAGCTGAAGAGGTATCCTTCATAATCTTCTTCTTCTGGCATTTCTTTTACTGATGCTAAAAATGCTTTTGTAATCATTTCATCATTCAAGGTGATTGAAGCCGTTAATCTAACTATCTCATCTCCACTGCCATGAGTTGGACGATCAACCTCCCCTGTTGGTGTAATCACAGAAGAATTCCTGGAATCCCAGGTAATTGTTGATCCATTTTCTCCCATCGTAGGTAACGTCAGGTTCCCTCGTACATCATTGATGTTATAAATGATCAAGTTTTTAGCATCTTCGGTGACAGCTTCAGAATCTGAGGGCTTTCTTAAGACTGTTACTGTAAATTCTTTCGTAATCGAATTTGTACCATTAGCTACAGTTACTGTGATGACAATTTCCTGGCTCTCTTCCTCATAAGAGGGTCTAGTCACTGTGCCTTCATTTGAGATAAGGTCTTGATTGCTCGATTTCCATGTTAATGTCGTATTATAGTCATCGTTCGTCGGGAAAGATAAATTGGTTTTTATCTCATCTTTCTTTTCATTTTGATTGATAAAAAACTCGTAATCAAGTTTATTTGCAACATGCTCGACTATAAACCCATCCATTTCTTCAATCTTCTCACCCATATCCTCTTTTAAATCTCTTACTTCTGATGCAGATAATGCATCGTTGTATACTTGAAAGTCTGCAATCATTCCTCCGAAGTACGGGTCACCAGAGTAGAATGACCTCCCAATAAATCCACTTCTACCATTTGTATTATTGATTTCCTCTAATGTATAACCTCTTGTAGATCCTGATCCTACTTCCTCACCATCAATATAAAGAGTCAATGTTTCCTCTTCACCATTCATTACTGTTGTCACATGCTTCCACTCATCTGAATCCATTGCCCCTTCTATTGAATTAGCTGCGGCTTCATTTCGCCAGCTTGTAGTACCTAGGCCGAGACGTGCAGAGTTGTCTCCAGAATTACGACTAGGTGTTGCAAACATATACTTATTGCTATCTTGACCTAATGCGAAAATCCATTCTGCTTGACTGTTTCCTTTCCAGTTAACTAATGTGGAGACAGTTACACTTTCTAGCCCATCAAAAACACCCTCTGGTATTTCAATATACGAAGAAGTATTGCCACCTTCAAAGTTAATAGCTCCCACATTTTCACCATTAATCCACTGAGAATTTTTTGGATTTATCCAATCGGCATCAAAGTTACCAGTCGTATCTGGTACGGTTGTACCATCAATATTGTTCATCTCATAATGAAGAATTTGATTTTCACCGGCTGCAAAAGATAGACTTGCCATTGTGGTAAAAGTCAGAAGAAATATTAATAAGAAAAGTATTATTGAAGTTTTTTTCATTTTATTCTCCTTAGTTTATTGAAGTTTTTGACTAACTACCTTTCTCTAATCTTGTTTACGAGACTGCTGCGCACGAATTAAATAACTAAGGTACTTTACAAACGTTACATCAAATAGATAGGAGTCTATGGTAGCGGTCACAAAATTGGTTGAAACATTAACTCCTTAAAGAGTCTTCGCTTCAAACTACGGATACATTACAGGCTTGTGTGGCATCATCTTCATATAACTTTGTCTGTAATTAATGTTTGTTACATTAACATCACCCCCTAAATAAGGAAACTATTAAATTAATAAATATAATGTAACTGTAGTTATATCTTGATATTCGTTT
Organism: Salipaludibacillus neizhouensis; assembly: GCF_002886185.1. GTDB lineage: Bacteria > Bacillota > Bacilli > Bacillales > Salisediminibacteriaceae > Salipaludibacillus > Salipaludibacillus neizhouensis. The sequence continues at coordinate 1,676,454 of NZ_KZ614146.1, read as the reverse complement.
TTTCTTTACTAGCTTTCAAGCAAAAATATGCTTGAAAGCTAGCAATACACATACAATCAAACTCGGCATTTAATCTTTTTAGTCTAAGCCATTGCCAATCCCATTTTGTTTACCTTCATCTTTTTCTTTGTCTAACCCTTTTCCTATGCCATTTTGTTTACCTTCACCCTTTTCTTTATCTAGCCCTTTGCCTTTTCCGTTATCACTCCCTTTACCTTTGTTGCCCGGTGACGTAGTGTCTGGGTCTGGTTCCGTTGCTTCTTCTAGTTGATCAATTGCTGCTTGCAAGGCTGTCACAGCTGCATCAATGTCCTCTTGCGTTGCTTTTTCATTTTCAAGCGTTTCTTCTGCTGCTGCAATCCCTGACTCTAATGTAGCAAACGATTCTTCTGTATATTTTCCTTCATTTGTGTAGGATTTTGCTGTGTCCAGTAAGCTTTGGAGCTCTTCAGTTGTGGTTTCACTTGAATCATCTGGAATTAAATATACTGGTTCAGTAATCCCCTCTAAAGTTGGCACAACTCTTTTAATCGTTCCATCTTCATTAAATTCCATCTTATCAATCATTGTTTCACGGTTAGTTCCATTTCCGTCTGGAATAGCGAAACGGTGATAAACAATATAAAAATCGTCTGAATTTGGCATCTGTAAAATGGAATGATGCCCTGTTCCCAAAATTCCCTTTTCTGTATCTTTACTTAAAATTACTTCATTTTTCGTCCATGGTCCCATTGGGGATGGACCAGTTGCGTAAGCAACTTGATAATTCTCATCTCTCGTATCATTTTCTGACCACATGAGATAATAGGTTCCTTCACGCTTGAAAACAACAACCCCTTCTCTGAAGTTTTCCGGAGTCATGTTTACTGGTTCTTCCGCAAGTGAAATCATATCTTCATTTAATTTAGCTCCCCAAAGAGCGCCATTTCCCCAGTAAAAATATGACTCCCCATCATCATCTGTAAATACATAGGGATCAATCGCCTGTCCGGCATATTGTCCCCTTGGAATTAGAGGCTCGTCCAGCGCATCTTCAAATCCACCCGTAGGTGATGAAGATTTTGATACTCCTATTTGTTGGTTCGCAGAGAAATAGTGATAATAATATCCATCACGTTCTGCAAAACCTGGGGCCCACGCATTACCTGTTGCCCACTCTACATCATCAGTAGCAAGATCAATAATTACACCATGATCTTCCCAATTTAATAAATCCTTAGATGAAAATGCTTTGAATTGTGTTCCAGACCAACTTTCAAACCCGTCTGTTGTTGGATACATATAAAAAGTATCGCCAGAAACATGGATTTGTGGGTCGGCATAGAGACCTGGTAATGTAGCAGAAGGATAAACCTCAACACTTACAGTCCATTCTTGGGTATTGTCATCCTCATCAGTAACCGTGTAGATGACTGGATCGGTGAAATCTTGTGCTTCGCCTGAAGCTGGAGTTACTGTTGAATTAGATAAAACAGAGATTGATGGTGTTAAATTTGTAACATCAACATTTCGTCCTTTAAAGGCAACTTTAATAGTACTTGCATTGCTGTCTATTTCTGTTTGACCTCTTTGCTCAGGTATTTCAAAATTGGCAATTCCAGTTGATGAAAGTTCCCTTTCTTGAATTTCTTCCTTTGAAAGAGCACGATTAAATACTTCTACGTTATCGAAAGAACCTCTGAAGAATGCGTCTCCAGTGTAAAAAGATCTTCCTAAGTACCCTAATAAATCTGTACCAAGGTCTGAAATAGACGTTGTAACATTGTTATTTTCATCAACAAGTATGCCGTCCTTGTACATTGCCATACTTGTTGGTGTGATCACAAGATTGACATTTATCCAATCGTTTTCAATAGAAGCAGTATTAGCGCTAACTACCTCTTCGTTTTGCCACCCATCAACCGTAATGGCATTTCGAATTGCAGTATCTCGTGTTCGTAAGAACATGTACCTTTGGTTATTGCTTCCTATAGCAAAGGTAAAGAAGTTTCCTGATACTGTTTCCGCCTTAATATCCATGGAAATAGTTACAGTATCTTTCCCATCAAAAAAACCTGTTGGGAAGGCTGCAAATGTATTGTTCGTTCCATCTAAATATAACACTTGTGAATCTTTTTCTTCATCTGTCACATAAGCAGCATTTCCATGTAATGTACCTGTGTAATCATTTCCTGAGCCATCTTGAATCGAATTATCTGTACTTGTTTCTTCAAAGTTGTACTTGAGAATTGGCTTTTCACTTGGTTCAATTGGATCTAATGGAGATGGTTCTTTAACTCCAGGAGTATACTCTTGTAACCTTTGGTGCTCTTCTTGAGTAATTGGTAAGACGGTACCATGTCTGGCGCGATTTGGTAAATTAACATCTTCAGATAATTTCCAATCACCAGAAATCAAGTCTGTTGTTTCAAATAGGATATATCCTCTGCCACCATACTCATCAATTAATAAATACCATTTCTCTTCTGTATTTGATTTAAATATTGCTGGACCTTCTCCGCGGTCTATGTCTCCTATTCCGATTCCTTCCTTAATGAATTCGAAATCAGGATCTAGAACAGAATCACCAACCTCTTGAAAAACAAAGTCATTAACAGGTCTTGTGTCTGATGAATAACCACCTTTCGTAATTCTGTGGATACCTCCATCATGTTCGATCATAGTTGTATCAATAATAGAATAGCCAAAGTCCATATACACTTCTGGCTCTGTAAATGTATGAAAATCTCTTGTTTTTGCATACATCATTCTGTGATAACTATTTCCATTGGCTCTTTGTTCCTCATTTTCATATAAACTTGAAGCCCAAAACACAATATATTCGCCTGTTGTTTCATCATAAAAACTTTCTGGAGCCCATGTATTTCCAGCTTCAGGAGGTGCTACTTCCACCATTCTTTGTTCAGACCAATGTATTAAGTCAGTAGATTCCCAAACCATAATAGATCTGCTACCATTACGTACTGATTGACCCCAACTTGTGTTATTGCGAATACGCAAATCTGTAGCGATCATATAAAATTTATCACCTTCAGGGGAACGAATAATATGTGCATCCCTCACCCCCTCATCACCTAATACTGATGAAATAACTGCTTCCCCATTGTTTAATGCATTCCAATTTAAAGGATTATTTCCTTCACTTAAGCCAAAATAAATCTGTTCCCCGTTCGGAAAGCCTTCACCAGGCATGTACGTAAACAAATAGCCTTCAAAATCTTCTTCTAAAGGCAATTCTTTTACTTCAGCAGTGAATTTTTTTATTATAGTTTCATCATTTCTGCTAAGCGTTGCTGTCAGTTTTACAGATGTATTACCATCACCATACGAAGGTCGAATTACTTCCCCCGTCGATGTAATAATAGAAGAATCCTCAGATTCCCATGAAATTGTTGAACCATACTCCCCTGTTGTTGGTAAAGTTAAATTCCCTAGAACATTATCGATATTATGAACCATTAATTCTTCCATATCATATATAATAACTTCTGAATCCGATAATTCTCTCAATACAGTAACTTCGAACTCTTTCGATACTGAAGTGTTTCCATCTGATACGGTTGCAATCAGAACAACTTCTTGACTTCCTTCTTCATAAGAAGGTCTGTTTACTTGTCCCTTATTTGTAATAACTTCTTGATTTAGCGATTCCCAAGTGATCGTCGTACTGTAGGAACCAGTACTAGGCAAAGATAAGTCGGTTGTAATTTCGTCTTTGCTTCCATTTTGATTAATAAAATCGGTATAATCTAATTGACTTAAAACAGAATTTAGTGTTAATCCATCTAGATTTTCTATTTTTGATTCACTCGCCTCTATTAAGGCTGCTATTTCTGATGTAGATAACGCACCATTGTGTACTTGGAAGTCAGCAATCATTCCTCCGAAGTATGGGTCACCAGAGTAGAAGGACCTCCCAATAAATCCACTTCTACCATTTGTATTATTGATTTCCTCTAATGTATAACCATTTGTAGAACCTGTTGCTTTTTCAACACCGTCAATATAGAGTGTTAACGTTTCCTCTTCTCCGTCAATAACTGTTGTCACAAGCTTCCAATCACCAGATGTTAATGCATCTGAAGATGACGTTGCATTGGCCTCATTTCGCCAGCTTGTAATCCCTAATCCAAGACGTGCAACTCCTGCTCCATTACGCGGAGTGAAAAAGGTATATTTATCGCTGTCTTGACCTAATGCATATAACCATTCCGCAGATTGATTTCCTTTCCAATTAACTATTGCTGAAACGCTTACACTTTCTAAATCATCTAATACCCCTTCTGGCATTTCAATATAAGAAGAAGTACTGCCCCCTTCGAAGTTAATAGCTCCCACATTTCCACCATTAATCCACTGAGAATTTTCTGGGTTTATCCAATCGGCATCAAAGTTACCAGTCGTATCTGGTACGGTTGTACCATCAATATTGTTCATCTCATAATGAAGAATTTGATTTTCACCTGCTGCAAAAGATAAACTTGCCATTGAGGTAAAAGCTAGAAGAAATAATAATAAGAAAAGTATTTTTGTAGGTTTTTTCATTTTATTCTCCTTAGTTTATTGAAGTTTTGACTCACTATCTTTCTCTAATCTTGTTTACGAGACCTGTGCACGAATTAAATAACTAAGGTACTTTGCAAACGTTACTTCAAATAGATTGGAGTCTATGGTAGGGGTTGCAAAATTGGTTGAAACATTAACTCCATAAAGAGCATTCAACTCCTAACTACAGATACATTACAGTCTTGTGTGGCATCATCTTCATGTAACTTTGTGTAACTAATGTATGTTACATTAACATCACCCCCTAAATAAGAAGCTATTAAATTAATAAATATAATGTAACTTGTAGTTATATTCGTTTTTTCTACTTACTAGCTTTCAAGCAAAAATATGCTTGAAAGCTAGTAATACACTACAAACAAACTCGGCATTTAATTTTTTTAGTCTAAACCATTGCTAATACCATTTTGTTTACCTTTTACCTTTTTCTTTGTCTAACCCTTTACCTATGCCATTTTGTTTGCCTTCACCCTTTTCTTTATCTAGCCCTTTGCCTTTTCCGTTATCACTCCCTTTACCTTTGTTGCCCGGTGACGTAGTGTCTTCATCATCTTCTTCATAGACAATAACTTCGCTAACTGCCATAAAACCTCCGTTAACTGTAGTAACAGTAATGTCTGTTGTTCCTTTTCCAAGTGCAGTTACTTTCCCACCCTCGTCCACTATCGCTACATCTTCATTGCTACTAGACCAGACAACATTCTTATTCCCTGCATTTTCAGGTGTGACTGTTGCAGTCAGCATTACTTCTTCACCTTTTGCCAATTTAACTAATTCCTGATCTAACGTTACTCCTGTTACATTACGTTCATCAACTGGTGCTGTATAATATTCATCCGCTAATAATTCAATTTCAGCACTTGAAAGCGCACGATTATATACTTGGAAATCATCGAACATACCATTAAATAAATGATGGGAATCTCTTCTGGATTTCCCTAAATAATTCAATGTTGTTTCTAATAGCATTCTTGGTTCAACATTATAGGTCGAGTTTCTTGAAACCTCTTCCCCATTGACATAAAGGACAGCATCGAATCCTTCAATCGTTACCGCTACATGTTGCCATTGAGTAGTAGGTAACCTCGCATCTCTTAAGGCATATTTGTAATTATTCCCTAAAATAGAATTTTGGTTAGCGAATTTTTCGGTAAATGGAGTTACGATTGCAAACTCTAAGTTACCGGAATCCCCTTGAGTGCTTAAATACATAGTATTACGGTTGACACTTCTACCAGTGTCCGAAGAAAAGTCAAAAATACGTTGATTTGTTTGATTTTCTTTTACTTTGACCCATGAAGACATTGTCATGCTTTCCAAATCTAAATCACTAATTAAATTCTCTGGTAGTTCCACATAACCTGACTCTCCATCAAGTTCAACTGCTCCACCTGATTCACCTACGGTATCCTCGGTTGTAATTTCTGCGCCACCCATTAATTGAGCATCAAATCCATTTCCTGAAACATCTTTTATCGTAGATCCGTCAATATTTTCAGGATTAAACGAATAATGAACAACAGGCTTCTCGGAAACTTCTGGTGCAGGTAATGCATACTTTTTTTGTAGGGCATTATACTCCGCACGTGTAATCGGCAAGACGGTTCCATGACGGGGTCCTGGAGGAAGTGCGTATTCAGAATCTTCTATGAGATTATTAACTAATTGTTGTCCATCTTCTAAATCATCCGTCCAACGAACATGATACGGCCACGAATCTAAAAACAAATACCACAAATCTTTATCTGCGTGAATGTCTTTAAATATAGTCTGACCTTCATTGTTACCCCCATGTCCTATTAATCCCCGGTTCCCATTTTGTGTGCCTAGAACAGGGTCAAATTGAAAACCATTTTCCTCAATTCCATCTTCATCGTAATAAAAGTCATCTGCTTTCTCGTAATAGACTTTGTATCCCACTTCCGATTTAGTGAATCGATAAAGTGTACCCTCATTCTCAATAAACGTTGTATCGATTGTAGGGAAACCATCATCGATCATTACTTTCGGTTCAGAAAAAGAATGAAAGTCTCTCGTAGTAGCATAATACATAACATTGTACTGACCTGAGGGTCTACCATTTTGATACTGACCATAAGTATCCTCAACTTTCATCGAAGATGCCCAAAAGACAACGTATTCCCCTGTAGGTTCATGATAATAGGCTTCTGGTGCCCACGTATTGCCACCATTTTCTGGTGCAACTTCAACCATTCTTTGATCACTCCAGTTCACAAGATCATCGGATTCCCAAATCATTAGAGAATGACTTCCCGTAATTTGAGCTTCGTCAAAGTTAGTGCTTTCTCCCATTTTTAAATCAGTTGCAATCATATAAAATTTGTCACCTTCAGGAGATCTCATAACAAATGGGTCTCTTAAACCTTCTTCACCCATGGTTGATTGAATGACAGATTCTCCGTTATTTAATGCTCTCCAGTATAAAGGGTCTTCAGCTGTAGCAAAGGAAATTTCCTCTCCTCCTTCATATTCTCCAGTAAAGTAAGAAAAGAAATAAGCATCATAATCTATTTCACCAGGGTTTTTTAACACCTGAAGATCAAATAATTTTTCTACCTGTTCAGTTCCTCTTGTTACAGTTGCAGTTAAAGTTACATCAGTATCCGAATCTGGCCGTATTACCCAACCAAGTTGTTGCTGGTCATCTTTAGCTTGTTCTGACCCTTTAATAATTTCTGGATTTGATGATTTCCAAGTAATCATCGTGTCATGTTCACCAGTTGTAGGCAATCTCAGATTTCCTTTCACCTGATCTTGATTGTAAATAACTATTTTAGCTGCATCTTCATTTACAAGTTGCTCATCCCCAAACTCTTTTAGAACGACTAGACTAAATACTTTTTCTAAAGTATGTTCTTCATATGAAAGATTCGCAGTAAGTTCTACTATAGCGTCCGAATCATTGACATTCGGACGTGTTACGGTGCCGTCATTTTTAATCACGTCTAAATCACTAGAACTCCATGAGATGGCTACACCATGTTTCCCTGTTGATGGAAGTGCTAAATTTTTAGTAATCTCATCTAAATTTTGATCCCCTTCTGCTAAATAGTCTGAGATCGTTAAAGAATCTCTAGCATCGTTTATAACTAAATCACCAATTTTATCCACCTCTTGAACCGTTTCTTCGAACAAAACATCTACTTCTTCATCGGTCAGAGCTTTATCATAAACCCGAAAGTCTCCTACCAATCCTTTATAATAAGGATCGTTACTGAATATCGATTTTCCTATAAAACCTGAAAAATCCGCAGATGAATCTATAATATTGGTTAGCGCTTTTTCCCCAGCAGATCCTAAAGCTACCTCTTCACCGTTAATATATAACGTTAACGTATCATCAGATCCTGAAAAGACTACAGTAATGACCTCCCAATCTCTTGGTTGTAAACTTGCGGGTCCTCTTATAAGGGTCTCCCCTCTCCAACCACTTTCTGATATGCCTGTCGCAACAACGTTACTATTATCAATACCATGTCTCGGTGTAGCAAAAAGATAACCGTTACCGTACTCAATATCGCTATCTACTCTTCCTAACCCGAAAATCCACCGATTTTGACCATCATTATCCCAGTTGACAAGGGTAGAAACCGTGACATCTTCTAAGTTATTTAACAGATCTTCACCGTCCGTACCTTTGGGAATTTCGATGTACCCGCTATCAGAATTGGAACCTCCACCATCGAAACCAACAAATCCCGCTTCACTATTATGAACGAATTGACCATTCTCCGGGTTTTTAAACACACCGTCGAACGAAACTTCACTTTCTGAAACGTCTTTAACTAGGGTTTGTCCCCCTTTTTCCTCCCTCGTTTTCATATCATAATGTAGAATCAGATTATCTCCTTCTGAATATGACACTTCTGGAAATATCCCAGAAAAGGAGTTGAATATCATGAGAACTAGTAAAAACATCGACATAGATTTCATCCTATTTTTTGTAATCATACTTTCCTCCCCATTAATATAGATTCATATAGATTATTCTTTAAATTTAAATCATCGGGCGATCTGATCTGAGCCTTCTGTATCTTTTAGAGATATTGTATTCTTCTTTTTATCATTTCTATGAACAATGACCCTTTGAAGCCCAATAAACAGTAATAATAATAATCCAATTGCAATTTTTGTCCACCAAGCGCTTAGTGATCCTTCATAAGCTATAAGGGATTGTATTGTACCTAACATAAGTACGCCGATCACACTTCCGACCATATATCCAACTCCACCAGTCAATAACGTACCACCTATAACTACTGCAGCAATGGCTTCGAGTTCTAATCCGTTTGCGTGCAAACCGTATCCAGACAGCATATAAAAAGTAAAAACTAATCCAGCAAGTGATGCACAGAAACCACTCACGGTGTACACTAGAATTTTCGTTTGCCCTACAGGAAGGCCCATTAACAATGCTGATTGTTCACTTCCACCAATTGCATATACATTTCTACCAAATTTTGTGTAATGGGCCACAAATATTGCAACACATACAACAATAATCGCAATGATTACACTTGTGGAAATAAAATAGTTTCCAATGGGTATCCTTGTGCTTGCCATAAATCGAAAAAAGTCATCATTAATCGATACCGTTTCAACGCTTATTAAAAAACTTAGTCCTCTAGCGAAAAACATCCCCGCCAGCGTGACAATGAAAGGTTGTAAATTAAAGAAGTGAATACAACACCCCATGAGAAACCCAAGCACAGGACCTACCAATAAAGCAATTGGAATGACTATTATTGGAGAAAGTCCCGCCAAGAGTAAGCTTGCTGCTACCATACTAGTTAAGGCAATTACTGACCCAACAGAAAGGTCAATACCTCCAGACAAGATAACAAACGTCATTCCAACAGCAACTATAATTAAAAAAGAGTTGTCAATAAACAAATTGAAGAAAACTTGTGGAGAGGTGAAGTTGGAATACCTGAACATCCCAAATGAATACATAAAAGCAAATAACATGAGAGTGATCATTACAGGTATCATTCTATCGTTTAGTTTAAAGCGATTCATGATGATTCACTCCTTCATCTTTTGGCGTTTTCCGAGAAGAAGAAAATAAACCCGAAATCTTTTTTCTGAATTCTGGAGATTGCAAAAGGCATACAATTAACACAACAACAGCTTTGACAAGAAGTATAACTTCTGCATTAATACCTACAGAATATATAGTTGTCGTCAAAGTTTGAATGATCAATGCACCAATCACCGTACCCATTAAGAAAAATCTTCCTCCCATCAAAGATGTACCACCTATTACTACTGCTAATATAGCATCCAATTCATACCAAAGACCTGCATTATTTCCATCAGCACTAGCGACGTTAGAACTTAATATTAATCCCGCAATGCCGGCACACAAACCAGAGAACATATAGACCATCAATACAATATTTTTTGAACTAATCCCTGATAAACGGCTTGCTAGTGGATTTCCTCCGACTGATTCAATAAATAAACCAAGAGCTGTTCTTCGAGTCACATATAATGCTACGCAGAGAACAAAAGCCACAATGTAAATGGAAAACGGTAGCATAAACAAATAGCCTCCACCAATGAATGAATAGGGCTCATAATAAATTGTAGTGATTTGCCCCCCAGTAATAAGTTGGGCTACACCTCTTCCTGCTACCATCAAAATCAATGTAGCAACAATTGGTTGTATACCGATTCGAGATATTAGCATGCCATTCCACAACCCAGTTGCTGCAGATAGTCCAATTGCAAGGGCAATAGCAAGAAACAATGGAAATAATCTCTCTGAATCTCCAAGATTTCCATCCACTATAAAGGCAGCCATCGCACCCGACATTGCAATGACGGAACCGACACCTAGATCAATACCCTTAGTCGCGATGACAAGTGTCATTCCTATCGAGATTAAAATAAGTGGGGCACCCCGATTCAAAATGTTTATTAGACTCCCTGTTAAATGCCCATTTCTTATATCAATTACAAAGAAGCTAGGATCATAAATCAAATTTATTAAAAGTAATATTGCTAAGACAACTAATGGCCAAAATAATCTAGATTTTGTCATAAATTCCCTCCAGCAATCTCTTGCATAATATACTGATGGTCAATTTTCCCATCATTCGTTATTTCTGACACTTTTTTGTGATCTCTCAAAACGGCAATTTTCCCACAACAACGCACTACTTCTTCTAACTCTGAGGAAACGAATAAAATTGATTTCCCATTATCTTTCAATGAAAGCATAAGTTTTTGAATTTCGGCTTTAGCGCCAACATCAATACCTCTTGTCGGTTCATCTAAAATTAATAAATCTGGATTCGTAATTAACCATCTAGCCAAAAGTACTTTTTGTTGATTGCCACCACTTAAATTTTTCATTAATTGTTCTGGATTCGGTGGATTAATATTCAACAAACTCACGTATTTGTCTGCGATTTCTATTTGTTTTCTTATTGGAATGTAATTAAACCAGCCTTTAATTCCTTGGATGGCTAGAATCATATTCTCTCTAATAGAGATATCCGGAATAATACCTTCTGCTTTTCGGTTTTCGGAGCAGAATGCCACCCCATTGAGTATCGCTTGTTTTGGTGAATTCAAATTAGTTGTCTTTCCTTTGATTTTTAGTGTTCCTGAATCAGCTTTATCTGCACCAAAAAGTAGTCTTGCTAACTCTGTTCTTCCTGAACCAAGTAGTCCCGCAAGACCATAAATTTCACCTGCATGCAATTTTAAATCAAATGGTTCAATACTACCTTTTTTAGTTAATTCTTCCGTTTCTAAAAACACTTCTTTTTTATCACCGTGTTCGGATCCTGTATCTTTATTTTCTGACTGTGCATCGAACTCCTCTAATTCCTTACCGATCATCAGTGAAACTAGTTTAAGTCGTGGAAGGTCTTTCGTTTTGTGTTCACCAATATACTCACCGTTTCGCAAAATAGTAATACGATCAGATATTTCATAAATTTGGTCAAGAAAATGGCTAATAAAAATAATTGCTATTCCCGCTTTTTTTAAATTGTTAATAACTTCAAAAAGTTGGTTTACTTCATTTACATCCAGACTGGAAGTAGGTTCATCGAGAATGAGCACTTTTGAAGATACGTTTAACGAACGCGCTATTGCTATCATTTGTTGTATGGCAACCGAGTATGACGATAATTCCTTTGTCACATCGATATCTAATTTTAATCTTGATAACAGTTCCTCCGCACGATCATTCATTTTTTTCCAGTCAATACGACCGTTCTTCATGATTTCACGGCCTATAAAAATATTTTCTACTACCGACAAATTTGGACACAAATTCACTTCTTGATATACTGTACTAATCCCTAATTCTTGGGCATGGAGTGGACTTTGTACCACAATTGGCACATCTTCCAATTTGACAGTACCCTTGTCTAATGGATAAACTCCTGTTAATACTTTAATAAGTGTAGATTTACCTGCTCCATTTTCTCCCATTAATGCATGAATCTCTCCTGAGAACAATTGAAAAGACACATTTGATAATGCTTTAACTCCTGGAAATACTTTTGTAATACCATCCATTGCAAGTATAGGAGCTTTTTCTATCATATTCATACATCCTCACTCTCTTTTTATGTAATGAAACCACTTCTATTAGAAAGGACATAGAGTGGCTTTCATCGCATTTAAGAGTTTAGTTTTTTATACTTTAGTACTCTCGAGAATCTAATAATTCTTTAGCTTGATCCATCGTGTACATATCTTCTTCAACTGCTATTCGTTTCTCTAACTCTTCACCAGCCATATGGGCTTCAATTAATTCAACTAATTGCGGTCCAAATAGTGGGTTACATTCTACTGTAACGTTCATTTTTCCGGCAGCCATCGCTTCAAATGCACCTTTAACTGCATCTATACCAATGATCTTAATATCCTCAGCGGGAGTTAGACCGTATTCTTCAATTGCTTGAATAGCACCAATCGCCATATCATCGTTATGCGCATATAAAACGTCGATATTATCTCCATCAGATCTTAAGAATGACTCCATAACTTCTTTTCCATCTGTTCTTGTAAAGTCACCCGTTTGAGACTGTGTGATAACAAATTGTGAATGATCTGCAAGAATCTCTTCAAATCCTTCTTTTCTATCAATTGCTGGTGCGGAACCAACAGTACCTTGTAACTCAACGATATTAATGTCACCTTCATGGTCAGCCATATCATCAACTAACCATTCTGCCGCTTTGCGTCCTTCTTCAATAAAGTCTGAACCTAAAAATGTTACCCATAATGAGTCATCTTCTATATCTACAGCACGGTCAGCTAAAAAAACTGGAATATCTGCATCTTTAGCTTCTTGCAATACAGTTTCAAAACCAGTTTCAACTACTGGTGAGAACACAATGGCATCTACTTCCTGAGATATAAAAGATCGAATCGCTGAAATTTGATTTTCTTGTTTTTGCTGTGCATCTGAAAATTGTAATTCATGTCCAGCATCTGTAATAGCATCTTGAATAGAAGTAGTATTTGCTGTTCTCCATTCGCTTTCTGCTCCAACTTGAGAAAATCCTATCACTAGCTTTTCACTTGTAGCCTCTTCTTCCGTTGCATTTCCCTCTTCATTTGTTTCTGCTTCGTTACTATTATTGGCATCAGTTTCAGAAGTATTGTTCGTTTCAGTAGTGGTGCTGGTATTATTAGTGTTGTTTGTTCCACTTGCTTCATCATTAGAATTTCCACATGCTGTCAAAATGAACAATAACGCCATCCCTATAAATAGTAGAAACTTTGCCCCCGATATATTTTTCATTGATTATTACCTCCTTAAATTTCGCTTGTGATTTTATAAGCGTAGTTTAATTTTAAAGCGCTTACATTAAAGAGGTAATAGATTTTCTTTCGAGAATTGTTCATTTTTTATGGATTCTTCTGTTCGTAGTTAATGTAAAAGTGTAATATCTTTTAAAAATAATAGACTATTTTATTATAGTGACTGTTTATGTACTAAAGCCGTATAAATTTGATGTAAAATAAAATAGATAATGATTTCTTTACCAAAGAACGATACTCATGAATGGTGGAGATTATTATATTGTATTGTAAAAATGCTGAAATTTTAATAAGGAAGCGCTTACAAATGTGATATAATGAAGCAAACCTTTTACTGGATGGGTGTAAAACTATGAAAATAATAGCGCTTTTAGTTTCCAGTTTGCGTTCAAAACTTCTTATTATGTTTATTCTTTTAACAGTATTCCCACTGATTTTTGTAGGAATGATTTCTTATGGTAAGTCAGAAAAACTCATTTCCGAGAACGCTTTTACTGCTGCTGAACTTCAAGCGGCCCAGTTAAGTCAGGAAATAGATGTTATCTTTCAGGATGCCCTTCGGTTCACAGAAATTGGTAAGCAAGAAGATACGATGAGATTTTTGAACAGAACTGGTGTTGACACATATGAGGAAGCGAAAACAATTTTAAGTCTGTTTGCTTTCTATCGTGAAATTATCCCCTCGAGTAAAAATATTCTGGATGTAAGCATAACGAATCATGAAGGAAAAACGATAAGTGAAAGTAAAGGTGTTTTCAAAAAAGATCAATCAGAACTAGTAAATCTTGTGGAGAAAGAAGTAAATGGCACATCTAATGATATTAAAATCGAAACGATAATTGTCAATAATATACCTGTTATTTCGATTACGAGACCGATAATCTGGGATATTACTTATGAAGTCATTGGCTATATTACGATACTTCTTGATTCAACAGTCGTTCAGGAAAAGGTAGAAAATGCTCTAATAGGAACCACTGGTTCATTTTTCATAACATCAAGTGCGGATGAGCAATTTATATTTCCATACATGAGTGATTCATTCTCATCTTCTAAGAATGATAACTCTTCATTAAAGATTGCTAGTTTTCAAGAGGATTTTTCTGACCGATCTATCTTTACTGTTAGCCACACATCCGATGTTACTGGTTGGAACATAGTTGGTGCAGCTCCTAAAAAAGAAATTATGAAAGATGCTAATGATATTAGAAGCCTTATTATAGTTAGTGTTTTAAGCAGTATTATGTTCACAATTACGCTTTACTATTTTATTAGTTCTAGACTTATCCGTCCGATACGTAACTTGAAAGAAAAAATGAAGCAAGCTTCCCTAGGTGATCTTGATGTCAAAGTTATAAGTGAGAGTTCGGATGAAATAGCTGATCTTGGAATCTCATTTAATAGGATGATCACTAAAATTAAATCGTTGCTTCAGAACAGTATTGATGAAGAGAAAAAACTAAAAATTGCAGAATTACGTGCATTACAAGCTCAAATAAACCCACATTTTCTTTATAATACGTTGGATACGATTATTTGGAGTGCAGAAGCAAATAAAGGAAAAGACGTCATTAATATCACGAAGGCCCTCTCCCATTTTTTTCGGATATCTTTGAGTAAAGGAAGAGACTTAATTACGATAGAAGAAGAAGTCAAACATGTAGAAAACTACTTAATCATTCAAAAAAACAGATATCGAGATATATTGGATGTAACGATCACAATAAACGAAGAAATTCTGAATTTCATCATCCTAAAACTCACTCTTCAGCCACTTGTGGAAAATGCGATATACCATGGTATAAAAAATAAACGCCGAAAAGGTCATGTACAAATTGATGCTGATTATGATTCGAATGGTCACATTTGTTTCTGTATTTTAGATAATGGCATAGGAATTAAAGAAGAAGACTTGTTAAATATACGCGATCATTTAGATAAGGGACAAACGTTAAACAAAGCTGACGGAGGATTCGGTATGTATAACATCCAGGAAAGAACCAAGTTGTTTTACGGGGAACCATTCGGTTTAACGATTGACAGCATTTATGGTACAGGTACAACTGTTTGCTTAACTATTCCTGCTAAGAGGTGATTTTATGAAAAAGATATTTCTGGTCGACGATGAGATTGTTGTTCGTGAAGGAATACGCAACTGTATTGACTGGGAAAGCGAAGGCCTCGTTTATTGTGGTGATGCACCTGACGGAGAAATTGCACTACCTCTCATAGAAAAATTAAATCCTGATATCGTTATCACGGATATTAAAATGCCCTTCATGGATGGTTTAGAGTTAAGTCGCATCCTAAAAGAGAAAATGCCATCTATTAAAATAATTATTCTAAGTGGACACGATGAATTTGAATTCGCTAGAGAGGCTATGCGTATCCAAATAAATGAATACTGTCTAAAACCTATCAGTTCAAATGACCTTTTAAACATCTTAACTAAAGTGATTTCACAAATTGACCTTGAGAAACAAGACGAAAAATTACTGGAGAATTTAAAAGATCAAGCGTCACAAAATGTATCACGTTCCCAGATAGATTTTTTAAAGGAACTGTGTGAAGGATCTTACTCCACCTCTGATGCGATTAATGAAGCAGCGAACCATCGTATAGACATTATTTCGAACTACTACCTAGTTTTAATATTAAAGTTAGAAGATATTCCCGGCGATTTAGAGGAATGGTTAACGGATGATATTTCTACGATTAGTTTTAAAAGCAATCTCAAGGAAACAGTATATATAATGAGAAGTAACTCCAGAAATCATCTGGAAAGCCAGGCACTATTAATCAAACATAGATTAATTCATTTATCAAATACTGATCCGGACAATCCGGTGGTTTTTGGGCTTGGAAAAGTAAGAAGTCGAGTACAAGGTATTGCTCTCTCCTTCTCAGAAGCAAATGAGGATAAAATATTTTATTGTATTGTAAACAAATATCATTTATTAAAATCCGGCGAGGATGTTTTATCTAAAAAAGATATCCAGCATGTTAATCGTAAAGAATTAATCCATTTTTTGAAATTTGGTGACCTAAAAAACATCGCTCAGTTTTGTGAATACTACTCTGCTCACCTTGATAAACCAAGAAGTCAAACATCCTTTTACTACTATTATTTTTTAATAGATTTTACGATAACTGTGTCAGAATATATGAAAGAACATGTGCAGCCTCCTAAAAGCATAATAGAAGAAATTACAGTGCAAGAAAATAGAATTTCCCGTGTCAGCGAACTTTCGGAAGTATTGGAATATATGAATGAGATACTTTGTATCGTCATTCAAAATCGTGAAGATTCTAATAGTAGATTTTATCCTATTATACAAAAGGCAAAGGAATATATTGAGGAACATTTTAATGAAGCGCATTTGTCTCTTCAAATGATAGCCAGTGAAGTTAACGTCAGTTCCTCGTATTTCAGTCATATGTTTAGTCAGGAAACGAATCAAACCTTAAGTGAATATCTAACTAGGGTACGTCTTGATAAGGCAAAAGAACTTCTAAAAACAACGAATGACAAAACATATGAGATTGCTCATAAAGTTGGTTATAGTGACGCACATTATTTCTGTAAACTGTTTAAGAAAGATACGGGCATGACCACCAAAGAATTCAAAACAAAGGATATGTCACTGGAGTCCTATGTTTAAGGGGGATTACCATGATGAAAATGTTGTTTACTGTAATGACAGGATTATGCGGAATCATCATAATGAGTTCTTGTAATCCCCTTGAGTCGACTGAAAAACCTGTCTCTATAGAACCGGAGGCAGAGCAATCAATTAAAGACGAAGAAAGACTAACTTTTGCCATTGTATACCCTGTGGCACACCCTTTCTTTGAAGGAGTCACATTAAGTGCAAAAGAAACAGCTGAAAATGTCGAGAAAGGAATTGATATTCTTATTCGTGCCCCCGCGGCAGCTAGTGTTGAAGAACAGATTCAAATAATGGAAAACCTGATTCAGCAAAAAGTTGACGGTATAGCTGTTGGACCAACTGATTCTTCTGCATTGACCCCTTATATTAATCAAGCAATAGATGCTGGAATAAATGTGATATGTTTTGATACAGATGCACCTGAAAGCAAACGAATTTCTTATATCGGTACAGACAATCTTGCAGCTGGTAAACATATTGGAGAAGTAGTTGCACGGTTACTGAATGAAGAAGGAACAATCATCGTAAGTACTGGATTATCAACGATGCAGAATCTTAACTCCAGAATTGAAGGGGTCAAAAACACTCTTAAGGATTATCCGAATATCGAAGTTCTCGATATCAGATTCAGTAATGGAATTCCTTCTGATACTATCACAAATATTGAAAATATGATTGAGGACTTTCCTGAATTTGATGCGTTAATCGGAGTAGATTCGCTTTCGGGTCCAGCAGCAGTAACAGTATGGAAAGCTAAAGGGCTTACGGATAAAAAAATGGTTACTTTCGATGATTTACCTATGATCCTTGATGGAATTTCTAACAATCAAATATCAAGTACGATTTCCCAAAGTCAGTATACCTGGGGCGAATTAATTGTAGAAAATCTCTTGGATTCCTATCTTGGCAATGAGGTCCCCTCTTTTGAGGAGACCGAAACGCTCGAAGTAAATTCTAAAAATATTGATCAGTATATAAATGATTCAAAACTCGTTCCATATAACAATTAAAACTTAAATTTTCATGCCGGCACATTGAAACGCCTATCAAATCTTTATGATTTGTTAGGCGTTTTTTTAAAAGATTAATATGTATACGTTAACAGCTCTCTTTGCACCACAAGTGTCAAGAGAAAAACAACCTTGACACTTAAATGTTATGGTAAAAGCTCACATTATACGAGTTTTTCTATTATTTTACGTGAAGTTTTGCAGGAACAAACGGATGACATCCGCACCACCAATAAAGGTTCCGATCGTACTGCCAATATTACTCAAAACTACTACGAGTAAAATACGTGTTACTTTATTATCCCGGAAGCCTTTAAAATTATAGACATCTTCTGATAAGCTTTCAAAATCACTCACGTTTGGACGCCTAAAATATGTTTGTGTAATTCCAGCAAACCATCCTGCTGCTATAAGCGGACTCAAAGAACTTATAGGCGCAACGAGGAAAGCTGTGAGAACTGCTGCCGGATGACCAAAGGCAATCAAAGCACCTATTGCAGAAAAAGAACCGTTCCAAAGTATCCAGCTAATAATTTGTTGGATCCCATCAGCAGGATTGGCAATTAATGTGTACGCGATAATACCAACTATAGCTAACGGAATTGCCCAAGCAAGAATCTTTGGAATTTTTGATTTAGCTGGCTTTTCGCATAATGCTTCTAAATCGTGGTCCTTTTTTATTTCTTCTTTAATACCTGGGATATGTGCCGCACCTAAGACAGCAACGATCTTTTTCCCTGGAGCCTCTTTGATCTTCTGAGATAAATATTGATCCCTTTCGTCTATTAAAGGAACCTTTAATTTTGGAAAAGAATTCGTGAATTCCTCAAGCGCGGAATTCAGCATATCTTCCGACTTCATTCGTTCTAAATCTTTTTCGGAAAGTTCTTCCTTGCTGAAAATACTGGCTACAATAGTTGTAATTAGTTTCGCTTTTCCCCATATACCTATTCCATTCCAAATACGAGAAAAAGTAATTTGAATATTTCTATCCGCAAGTACTACTTCAGCCCCTAAATTATTTGCTGATTCAATCCCTTGAATCATCTCTTGACCGGGCTTTATATCAAATTGCTTTGCCATTCTTTTTTGGAAAGAAGATATCAGTAGATTCATAAGAAGTAAGGTAGCTTTCTTCTCTTTCACAACTTTAAATATGTCCATATCCTTCCACTGGCTATCCTGCATAACCGCCGTATATCTTTGTTCATCCAATTCCACACATACAGTATCTGGTTTTTCAGCTTCAATAACTTCTTTTACTTGTTCGGCACTTTGCTTGGAAACGTGAGCAGTGCCTATAAGGATCAGTTCCTTATCACCTATGTTTAATCTAGTTATATTTTGCTCTGTCATATATTACCTTCCTTTTAACTATTCACTGGTTACGATAGTTATTATATTATTTGATTCAATGGTTAACAATAATTAGCATAACACTTATCTTCATTATATCGCTATGTTTTCAATAGTGTAAGTGTAATCTTTCTAGTGAATTCTTGTAACCGTTATTTACATACCGATATAAATAATAAATAGAATCATCACGAATACTTTGACATTCTCTATTGATTGATGTAAATTATCTATTGGGCGAACATTAATACAAAAAAAATATTTATTATTCGTTTTTAGGAGTGGATATTATGGATAATGCGTTTGATTATGAAGATATACAGTTAATTCCGGCAAAGTGTGTAGTGAAAAGTCGATCCGAGTGTGATACAACGGTTGAATTGGGTGGACGTTCTTTTAAATTGCCTGTTGTACCTGCGAATATGCAGACAATTATTGATGAAAAAATTGCAACTTTTTTAGCAGAGAAAGGCTATTTTTATGTAATGCACCGTTTTGAGCCGGAAAAAAGACAATTATTTATTAAAGATATGGAGTCACGAGGTCTATTTACCTCTATTAGTGTAGGAGTCAAAGCGGAAGAATATAAATTTATCGAAGAATTAGCCTCCGAAAGTCTTATACCTGATTACATTACTATTGATATCGCTCATGGTCATTCAAATGAAGTGATTGATATGATACAACATATTAAAAAACACCTTCCAACAAGTTTTGTTATTGCTGGAAATGTTGGTACACCCGAAGCTGTACGTGAATTAGAGCATGCTGGTGCCGATGCAACAAAAGTCGGTATTGGTCCAGGTAAGGTTTGTATTACGAAAATTAAAACAGGATTTGGAACTGGTGGATGGCAATTAGCTGCTCTTCGCTGGTGTGCAAAAGCAGCTAGTAAACCAATTATTGCTGACGGAGGCATCCGTACGAATGGAGATATCGCTAAATCATTCAGATTTGGAGCGACAATGGTGATGATTGGTTCCTTATTTGCCGGTCACGAAGAATCACCTGGTGAAACGTTTGAGAAAGACGGAAAGCTTTTTAAAGAATATTTTGGTTCAGCTTCAGAATTTCAAAAAGGTGAAAAGAAAAATGTTGAAGGTAAAAAAATGTATGTCGAACATAAAGGTTCACTGGAAGAAACGCTGAAAGAAATGGAACAAGATCTCCAATCCTCTATCTCTTATGCTGGAGGAAATAAGTTAGAAGCAATTCGCACTGTTGATTACGTCATTGTGAAGAATTCTATCTTTAATGGCGATAAAGTCTACTAGGCTTTGCTAGACAAATCGAATACGTTTATGAAATGAGCGGGGATTTTTCAATCCTCGTTCTTTTTTTTGAGAAAGTATAAGTTGACAGCTATCTTTACGCCACAAGTGTCAAGGGAAACCCACCTCCTTTCGAGTAGCACCTACACGTATTACGTAGGTGCTACTCGGGGTGGCTAAAGATCACGCTGTATTTAACAAAAGACGCTACGCGTTTTTCTTATCCTATGTAAACTTTTTGTAAATATTTATCAGACTAAAGGAATTGATACCTTGAGGATGGTATATGTATAGAGAGATAATAGACTAACCAAGTTGAGGTGATTGATTGAAATGATACATAATACTGCAATTTTTGCTCACAGGGGTTCTGCGGGTACTCATCCAGAGAATACAATGGTATCTTTTGAGGCTGGCTTAAAAGCTGGTGCGGAAGGCATAAAATTTGATGTGCAGCTAACGAAAGATGACATCCCTGTGGTGATTCATGACGAGACGGTTAATCGAACGACAAATGCTCATGGATGGGTTAAAGACTTCACCTACGAGGAGTTGAAATCATTCGATGCTGGAAGCTGGTTTGCGCCTTCTTTTCAAGGAGTCATCATCCCATCACTTGAAGAATTATTTAGTTGGGCTGTCCATACACAACTTAAATTAAACGTAAAACTTAAAAGTGGCGTTATTCATTACCCTGGCATGGAAAAAATAGTGATAGATTTGATCACCAAGTATCAGTTAAAAGATAGTGTGATTATTTCATCATTTAATCATTATAGCCTTGTTGAGTGCCATCGATTAGATCCTGAAATGGAGACAGCTATTTTATTCATGGAAGGTCTGTACGAGCCATGGAATTATGCGCATAGTATTGGGGCTAGTGGATTACACTGTTTTTTACCAGTGGCAGGTTCTGATTTACTGGCTGGTGCTCATCAAGCAAATATGGCAGTTCGACCATTTACTGTGAATGAAGACGACCATATTCAAGCTTTGATAAAACGACACTGTGCAGCGATTATTACTGATTGGCCAGAAAAAGCAGTACACATTCGTAAGGCAATGCAAAAGGGATAAACTGGAGGCGTTTTAATGACACAGGATAAGCCATTTTCGTACGGGAAAATATTCGCTATTGGCAGCGGATTCTTTGCATTAACGCTTGGATGGACGTTTTATAATGCTTATATGCCGCTTCTTCTTGGTGACTACATTGAAAGTAGAGCTATTCGAGGGGGAATAATGGGTTTAGACAATTTACTTGCGGTCATCCTCATACCCTTCATTGGTGCTTGGTCGGATAAAGTTGATACTAAGCTTGGTAAGCGACTGCCTTTTATTGTCGTAGGTATGCCGGCTGCCGCTCTTTTCTTTATTCTGATTCCATATGGAGCTCTGAATACACTATGGCTGCTGCTGGCTATAGATATCATGTTTTTGCTTGCAATGACGATTTATCGTGCACCAGTTATCGCATTAATGCCTGATCACACCCCTTCTGAAAAACGGTCAACAGCGAATGGGATTATTAATCTCATGGGTGGTATTGGCGCGCTAATTGCATTATTTGGTTTATCCACCTTATACGGAATAGAGAGGACTTACCCTTTTATTGTGGCTGGGATTCTTCTATTACTGTCATTTATATTTCTTTATTTTACTGTAGATAGACGTCCGCCTTATGTTGGTTCATCCGAAGACGAAATAGAGGAAATACAAGCGTCTAAGTCTTTTTTTCATGGATTTGGCAAAATATTAAAGCCTGAGTTCAGAGGACATTTCTTTATCCTTTTTGCGATCTTTTTGTATTTTATTGGTTATGCAGGTTTAGAAGCACAATTCACAGTATACGCTGTTGAGTTCTTGAAGATGGAAGCCGGTAAGGCAGGTTTTACACTTGGATTTTTCAGTTTAGCTTTTGTTATTTTTGCTGTTCCTGCTGGTCTTTTGGGAAGTAAGCTAGGTAAATTGCCGATTATGCTCATAGGTTTAGTTATTTTACCACTCACATTCATTTCCATTCCTTCTCTTCCGTTATTAAATACTGTATTTCCGGAATTAAACCAAGTGCTGGTTTTGCAACTCGTTCTGTTTAGTGGAGGAATAGCTTGGGCGTTCATTAATGTGCAAGCCTATCCTTTAGTTGCTGATCTAGGTGGAATGAGTAAGATCGGTTTTTTCACAGGATTATATTATTTGTTCTCCATGGCCTCTTCTATTATAGCTCCTGGATTACTTGGTTTAATAATGGATGTGTTCTCCCCTCCTTCTTTGTTTTATGGAGCAGCTTTGACGTTTGTGATTGCTTTTTATTTCTTGAAAAAAGGAAGTAATATTGTTAGAAAAAATAAAGCTCTGATTAATGACAGTATCTCATTTTAATAAGAGGCGGTGAAAGTAAAATAAAGAGGATGTCTCTAAGGTTCTTCTACCTTTTGAGACATCCTCTTTTCAACATTATTTATTTAATAGTTTAAAGACTTGCTCTACATCCTTATCTCCCCGACCTGACAAATTAACAATAATGATGTCATCGTGACTCAGTTCTTTTGCAAGTTTAATAGCATAGGAGATGGCATGGGCACTTTCTAAGGCTGGAAGGATTCCTTCTTTTATGGATAGAAGCTGAAAGGCTTCCAGGGCTTCATCTCCAGTTACTGTAACATATTCAGCTCGTCCGGATTCCTTTAAATAACTATGCTCTGGACCAATGCCTGGATAATCTAACCCTGCAGAAATGGAATAAGTTGGTTTGGGATTTCCTTCTTCATCTATCAACGTCAAACATCTAAATCCATGAATAACCGCTGAGACACCTTCTGTTAAGGTCGGTGCTTCAGCTGGCTCTACGCCAATTAATCGAACATCTTCCTCGTCGATATAATGCGCGAATGCTCCGATAGCATTGCTCCCACCACCAGTACAAGCTACGACAGCTGTTGGGAGTTTACCTTCTTTTTCTAAAATCTGTTTTTTCGATTCCTCACTTATAATTGATTGAAAATGTTTTACCATCGTAGGGAATGGATGTGGACCTACAACAGAACCTAGTAGATAGAAAGTATGTTGATAGTTTTCTACTAAGTCATTTAATGCAGCATCTACAGCATCTTTTAATCTTCCTTGACCGGCATCAACAGAGATAACTTTTGCACCTAAAACCTCCATACGAAAAACATTCAATGCTTGACGTTCCGTATCCAGTTTACCCATGTAAACAATACATTCCATTTTGAACATTGCGCAAGCCGTCGCCGTGGCTACACCATGTTGTCCTGCACCTGTTTCAGCAATAATTCTTTTGGCACCCATGCGTTTAGCAAGCAGAATTTGACCAATGACATTATTAATTTTATGGGCTCCCGTATGATTTAAGTCTTCCCGTTTGAGATATATTTTGGCTCCGTTCGCATATTCAGTAATGTTTTCAGCAAACGTTAATGGGTTTTCTCTACCCACATATTCTTTTAAATAATAGTTATATTCTGCAATAAATTCCGGATCATTCTTGTAATATTCAAAGTTTTCTTCGAGTATGTCCATGACCTTTTGAAGTTCTTCAGGAATAAAACTACCTCCAAACTCACCAAAATACCCTTTTTTCATTTCAACTTCTCTACTCATCTCAGCTACACTCCTCTATTCTCAGCTATTTTATAAAGATGAGTTTAATTATAAAGCTTAACTACTATTCAATCAATATATAATTATATTAATTTTAACACTCTTCTGAAATCTGATCTAACGAACAATTAAGCAGAATGCCGAATGGTCTTTTTCAATACATTTTCATATCCTTTGATTAACTCCGCTAAGATTTCATCCCATGATTGAGTTAAAGCGTATGTTCTTGCCTGAGAGCTCATTTCTTTCCTTTGCTCCTCATTTGAAAGTAATCGTTCCGTATATTTTATAAAATAAGTTGTGTCATCAGGAGGACATAAATAACCAGTAGTATCGTGGTCAATCAAATGTTGAACCCCTCCTGCTTCTGCTCCTATAACAGGTAACCCAGCGGATAAAGCTTCGAGCACAACATTTCCAAATGTTTCCGTAGAGGATGGGAAAATGAACAGATCACTTGAAGCGTACACTTCAGCTAGTGCTTCTCCTTCTAAAAAACCTGTAAAGGTCACTTTTTCCTGATTAGCTTGTTTTAATTGGTTTAATAAAGGTCCATCACCTGCAATAATGAGGTGTGTTTGATGATATAGGGTGGGAGGAAGCGAGTGAAAGGTGTCTAATGCTATTTGGACGCCTTTTTCAGCGGATAATCGTCCAACGTACAATAAAATATTTTTTTCTTTTATTCCGTATTTTTTCTTCAGTTCAATTGTACGATTGGCAGGGGAAAAAAACTGATGATTGACACCTCTTCCCCAAACATCAATTTCAGAGTGGATTTTGTGTTTATATAATTTATCTCTTGTACTAATAGATGGAACATACAGTTTTTCAAATGAGCGATGGAACCACACCATATACCGCCAATACCATGTTTTTAAAAGTGGTAAGTGATAATAGTCCAAATATTCGTCAAAGTGCGTGTGATAGGAAGCTACCATTGGAATATTGTATTTTTTACCGTAGTAAAGACCGTAAAGACCAACGTTAAATGGAGTCACTATATGAATTAGGTCCGGTGAAAAATCATGAAGAGATTGTTTCAACAGGTTCATATTCGGAAACGCCAGTCGGCATTCAGGATATAAAAGCAACGGGATACTCGCTAACCTCTCAACACTAGTAATGTCAGGAGTACTGAGCTGATTTTCAGGTACAAATAATTTGTATTCAATACCTACTTTATCCAAATAATCCGTCAATCTCTTCAACGTTCTGGCCACTCCATTTATTTCTGGGGAATACGTATCAGAAAAAATTGCTATCCTCACTTTATAACCTCCCAATTGATCATTAACTATCTGTTTCAAACTTAACAGATAATTGTGAACTCATTGTTGAGGTAACTTAAAGGTTTCGTTTTCACGTAAACAAAATCTATACATATTCTTTACAACATTCATTTAACTAGCTTACCTACTGAAAAACTTGCTAACAGCAATGAGAGATGATCGCTTCACAAACTTCATTAGGACGTTCTTCGGTAATAAGGTGTCCAGTCTCTTTGAAGGTGATCATCCGAGCTTCGGGTAAATCTTCCGCTAATTTATTACCAATGTGAATAGGGACCACGCGGTCTTCTTCTCCCCAAATTAATAAAGAGGGTATGGCTATCTCTTGAAGCTGTTCCGATGTTAAGTCTCCTTCCCTGTAACGTAACAGCCTAGCAAGACCTTTATAGAAGTTTTTATCTGTTAATGGTTTACCAAACTCTTCAACATGTTTTTCTGTAATCAATGATTGATTATACACGACATTTTTTAATGCTTTAACAACGCCTGTCCGATTAACGTATAAATAAATGAATCTATCAAAAAAAGGAAGGTAAGAACTGTAAATCCAAATCTTACGTGATTTTTTAAGATAACCAGAACATCCAAGTAATACTAGACCCTTCACTCTTTGTGGCATTAATTTAACAACATTCAAAGCAATTTGTCCTCCCATAGAGTGACCAGCTATATAAAATTGCCCCAAGTTGAAATAGTCTGCACATTCTTTCACAAATTTAGCGTAATTATGGTAGGAGTATATAAAGGATTGTGATTTTTCACTTTTTCCAAAACCGGGAAAGTCAATCGCAATCACAGAGTAATGCTCTTGAAGAATAGGGATAATACGATGAAATGTATACGTTGAAGACAAGAAACCATGTAAAAGTAAAATAGGAGGTTTGCCATTCATGACATACTCACAATGAATCTCTAATCCATCTATTAAACATATTTCATTTTTTATATCGAGCTTTTTCATCACTTTTCTCCTCTATTAATTTCTATAACCACTCTTAGACAACATTCCCTAATACAGTAATTTAATCCATGAATTTTTGTAAAACTTTATGTACGAGCTCAAAATAGAGAAAGGTGAAGATGAAGTACTAACTGTTCTATTAAGGAAAACTCACAGCGCCTTATTTTACCTTATTAAAATAAAAAAATGCCTAATCTCTCATCGAGAAATCAGGCAAAATAAAGAATTTTATTCGTTTAACTTAACAATTCTGACACCATATATACCGCCAGCAATTTTTCCTTCGGAGGACTTAAATTTTACTTCTATCTTTTGTTTTCCTTTCAATAGATCCTGTGGTATAGCATATTGAACTTCAAATGTACTAACAGGTGAACCGTGACCATCCAACGTTTGATTTACAATTGGGGTGTCATCAATTAAAATGTTAAATTCACGAACGTATTTTTTCTCATTTTCTATTATTGTTCGATCGCCGCCAAAATAGGTTACTTCTAAATACATTTTTTTGTCCGATTCAACAGCCATGTCGTAGCTAAAGAATCCTCCATCTCTTGCATCACGCCATCCTCTTTGGACAAGTGCCAGATAGTCAGATTGCGAATTTTGTTTTTGGATATTGTGTTCCACTTCAGGTTGTTGTTCATTTGGCTGAACCTCATCTACCGTATGTGCTCGGCGTTTTTCGAGTTCATCTTGCTCTTTATCCTCAAACACTTCAAATTCTTGTTGCTCCATCACATTCCAATACAATGTGTACCTTTCATGATGGAGATTATAAAATGGAACAAGAGTCAGTTTTTGATTCCCAGGTTGACCAATAGCTTCTGTCTCAAATGTTAATTGTTTACCATCGACTTGTTTTAGCCAATCCTGCACATTTTCTTTGTCTGCTACAAGTGTAGGCACTTGAATTAACGGGTGATTATTTAACTTTAAGTGATCAGCAAGAATGTCGCTTTCAGGAAAATTTTCTTTCCCTAATGCCCCAGCTAGTACTAGAGGACCATACATAATTCCTATTTTATTCGATTGATCTTTTGCTTTATAGGTATGCAGATTCATAGGGAGATGAATGTCAACTGTATCCCCAGATTGCCATTCTCTACTGAGTGTTAAATATCCATTTTCAGAGCGAGAATACTTCTCTTTACCATTTATCACAACCGATACTTCGCCTGCAACCCAATAAGGAACACGAATATGAAGATTTAATCGTTCACTTTCCGCTTCTTCAAAAACTAACGTAGTCTTATCAGTATGCGGAAAATCTGCCTTTTGTTTGATTTTAACCTGTTTTTCATCCATATCAAGTTCCGATGAAATAAACAAATTTACATATAAATCGTCATTACTTGATTGGTAAATGTTTCGCGTATATCGAGCCGGGTTTTCCATTCCTGTTCCTGTACAACACCAAAAAGAGTCATCTGGTGAGCAATAGACCTTGAAATGGCCAGGTTGTGAAGAAATAAAATATGTTTTCATTCCTGAATGTGGATCTTGAGATGCTAATATGTGATTGTATAATGCTCTTTCATAATAATCAATGTGTTTAGCCTCCTTGAACCAGTCAAATATATGCTCCGTCAGCTTCAACATATTGTAAGTGTTACAAGTTTCCGTTGTCTGAACACCAAGTTTTTCGTCATTGCTTGGACCAAAATGTTCATTAATACTATTTCCACCAATAATATAGGAACGAGATTCTGTAACTAGATCCCAAAAGAAACATGCGATTTTTTTATACTTCATATCCCCAGTGATATTAAAGAGTTTTGCAGCACCGATTACTTTAGGAATTTGAGTATTTGCATGTTTTCCTTCTAGGTCATCGATTCCTTTTGATAAAGGATCCAGTACAGCAAGATGGCAAAATCGGATAGCGAGATTTAAGTAGTCTTCATTTCCTGTAATCGTGTACAGATCAGCCATTGCCTCATTCATACCACCGTGCTCACAAGTAAGCATTTTTTGAAATTGCTCTTCGGACAAATTATCCGTGCCTTTCTTCGCCCAGTCTGCTAGATTGATAACAACCTCCAGAGCTTTATCATTACTAATAAGTGTATAAATATCTATGAGTCCGGCAAATATTTTATGTAAGCTGTACCAAGGAACCCATTGTCCAGCCAAACTAAAATGTTCTACTTCAAAATCGCCGGAAAAAGCTTTGTCATAACAATCTCTTGGAAATCCACTTACATATCCCTTATCATCAAAACGTTGAATATGAGCAAGTTCGTCAACGGCATATTCCAATTTTTCTAAGAGTTTACCATCTTTTGTAATCGTGTACATTTGAGCAGCTGCTGATAACCAATGTCCTATCGAGTGACCACTTATTCCTGTCGATTCCCACCCACCATATCGGGGCTTTTTAGGCTTTTGTGAAGCCGATTCATAACAAGGTGCGACTAAACGATCAACATCAAGATAGAGCAAGTAATCTTTTCCTTTTTGCTGCGAATCCTTGAATATTCCACTTAATAAAGTAACTTTATCCATATAATCGTCCTCCTTTTAACCCTATTAAACCTATTTCATTAATAAATAGATTAATTAGATAATATAAATAAATATTATCATAGAATTAAATATGATAATAGTGGAATGTGTTTTTCTTCTGGATAATCTGGTATTTTAAACACAACAAATCCGAATCGGGTTGAGCGATTCGGTTAGGTGGTAACTTTTTAGTTTAGACCGCGTTATACAATGCTTCTGTCATTTTATACAGCATAGGAGCTAATTAAATAGCGCTCAATAAATTCGGCGAGACCATCGTGTTCATGATGACCGGTGACGAAGTCCGCAGCTTCTTTTACCAAACTACCAGCATTACTCATAGCGACGCCTGTTCCTGCATTGCTAAGCATTTGGATATCGTTTGGTCCATCCCCTATGGTGACTACTTCAGTCGTTGGAATACTATAGGCCCGAAGCAATGTTCGGATAGCAGACCATTTTGATACGCCATTAGCGAGAATTTCAAATCCATCATTCCAATCAATGACCTCACCATGCTTTGAAAACTTCCTTGCAAACTCTGTACTCGAAGTTCCTGTCCGAATACTATACTTTAGTACATCCCGATAGTTAGCAAGCCTTAAATCTCCAATATAGGATGGAGGTATGTTCCCCTCTCTCGTCCACTCATCTATTTCAATACTGGTCCGTTTACAATATAGTCCAGTTGCCGTATGAACAATGACATTGCAAGGATCATCCCCCGTCAATTGGTGAAAATACTCATCATCTAATAGAATTGTTTTTTTCTGAATCGCTTTACCTGTTCGACCATCGTGAATAGAAGCCCCGTTCAGACATATCATTGGTGTCATTAATCCTAGCGCTTTATGGTAGGGAGCAGTAATTTCATATTGTCGGCCCGTTGCGAGAAAAACTTTGATCCCTTGATTAATTAGTGCATGAATTGCTTCCTTATTTCTCTGAGAAATTTCGTTTGAAGTTGTTAAGAGCGTTCCATCCATGTCGATAAACACTGCGCGCACATCCATCGTAAAAATTACCTCCTCGTTTCCTTTGATGAGATCATCGTATCATCTGGATATTAAGAACTTTTTAACAGATTGTTTTATTTAGATGAATTTCGTAAAGCAAACGTAAAGGAAAATTTCACATTCCGTTTCTGGTGAAGTAGCAGTTTTAATTTATATGAACCCGTTTCCCCTATTATTAGGGATCTAAGGGCTATCTACCTATTAAGGAAGAAACAAATCTATAAAAGCTTATTGTTACTTAACTATTTCAAAAACGATAAAAAAAGTGTCCAGTGTACTGCCCAACTTAGTCAATTACTTTCTGCATGAGATTTTGCATGGATCGTTTTCTAACTTAAATAAACCAAGGTGGTTCACAAAATGTTCAATGTCTTCCTTTTCCCTGTGATATAAATCACTTAGTTTATCTGAATTTCAATCTATAAACAGTAGCAATTAATTATGTAAATGGTGAGGGCAACCATGGGATTAAAATTGAAGGTACAGATGTAGATATTGAAGATGGTGAAAGTGCAACTGTTAACCTTGAACCTGGGGAGTATAAAATACTTTGCAGTATCATGTGCGGAGCAGATCACGATGATATGACAGCAATGCTTGTTGTTGAATAACTAACATTACATGACGTTAAAGTATGTTTCTATTGCTTTAACGTTTTTTTGTGTAAATAAAAATTGATTAAGTCTTAGTGTTTAGAGATTGTTGTTTCCTTTCGAACAAAAGAATCCCCCCCCCTTTTTTTTACCCTTAAGTGAAGTGATGGTGAAAATATTTAATTCTTTTCTATCGTCATCTATTTTACTTATTTATAACTTTATTAAAGTGTGTTACATTTAAAGAAGTATTTAATATATTTCTTTTACTCTCCTCACATATGTTCTTCTAAATCAATAACGGATGAGACATTTGGTAATACTGGTATTACGTATAATATTCTAATATTTTTTCAGAAAGGATTTTAACACTATGGACTCTATTCCTTACCTCATCATAACCTTAATTATATGCTTAGCAGGTCTTGTCGGAACCGTTCTTGTTGGTATGAAACCAGATGACAAAAACTATAGTAAAGACACAAAATCTCGCTTAATTATTTTAAGCATTATTTATGTCGTAACGTTTGTTCCAGCACTTATAGGGACAATTGTTTATTTCTTCTTTGTATAGTTTAAATTAAATAAGCAAAATAGATTGAATTTACTTTTTATCAATCAACACTAACCCCCCTCGAATTACGAGGGGGGTTAGTGTTGATTACATGATAGCAATAAATGATAAGGAACAGTCTTGTCTATTTATTCAATAATTTGAATTGACAGAAATCTTTCTGTCATAAAACCTTACGCAATGGAACATTAATTAACTAACCTGTACTATACTAAAATTATCAAAGGAGGGGATACACAAATGGAAAACATTGAACTGTCCCTATATACAGATGAAGAAGTATACTGGGCTATCTATCAATATGAGCAAAATAGAAAGCAAACAAAATATAAATTGGTTCGTAACAGAAATGAGCGTTTGTATAAAAATGCTACTAGAACAAGTATCTGTACTTGATTAGGACTTCCATTCTAAAAGTGAATTAAATCAGTTGTTTTAAACTTAATAATAACAAATGGAGGATATACAAATGGAAAACATTGAACTGTCCCTATACACAGATGAAGAAGTATACTGGGCTATTTACGAATACGAGCAAAAAAATCAACATAAATAAGCGGGGTCCTAACTACAAAAAAATATAAAGTGCGTGAGCAAAGAGAGTGACTTATAAGTCACTCTCCTTCATATCTGTGCACTATGTTAACTAAAAAGAGCTGGTTCATTTTTATTTATAATACCTTTTGAATAATCTTTCAGTTTATTTACATAATAATATATGTAAAGGAGAAATATTCCAGAAAAGGGTGAACAAAAAGTGATGTCTAATAAGTAAAAAGGAAATAGGAAATAGTACTCCTGATGACCTTGGATTAAGTGATGGAAATCAAAGCAAAATAGCTAGGAAAAGAGCCGCAAAAGAAGATAAAAAGAAATAAATATACTGGTTAAAGTTATATATAAACAAAGCACTTGTTCGATTAATCGAACAAGTGCTTTGTTTAGTTTAAATATGTTTTTTTGATATTACCCTTTGCTCTGAATTAACTAATTACTATCGTCAGCGAGAAACAAAACGATTACCTGTTTCCCAAAACCGCCAAGGATAATCTTTTGCCTCGCCACTATTTGCAATTCCAATTCTTGGTCCGTGGGAAATAGAGAGTGGTGTTTCACCTTCAGCGATAAAAATGGTATCACTATCTAATGGTTTTCCATAGTCATTCATTGTGATCCCCATTGCTTTTGTAAGTTTTCCCGGGCCACTCGTTAAATCTGTTTCTTTTTTTACTTTATCACGTCTTTGATACATTAGTTCAATCCCGGAAAGAGGTTCAACGGCCCGAATTAACACGGCTTGTGGTTGGCCTTCCTCTCCGCAAACAACGTTAACGAGACAGTGCGTGTGCATCGAATACGTGTAAGTATATCCTGGTGGACCAAACATGACCTCCGTTCGTTTCGTTCGTCTGTTTTGATAGCTGTGAGCTGCTTGATCAATTGGTCCCATGTAAGCCTCTGTCTCCACAATTCTACCTGTCGCTATGCCCTCTTCTGTTTTCTTCGCAAGGAGTTTCCCTAACAATGACTTGGCCAAAATTAACGCTTCTTGTTCGTAAAAGGTTTTAGACAAAGGCTGTAATAACATCTGATTTCTCCTGACTGTTATTCATGTATTAATTTCTTGCAATGATATAGAAAAGATAGATTACATAAGCAATAACTAGAAATATCCCTTCGTTTTTACCGATTTTAAAATGACTTCTAGAAAAGACAAGCAATACGACGGTGAGGATAATCATTAATAAAACATCAATAAAGATTTTTGGATCGATTTGCAAAGGAACAATGATTGCCGAAGCACCTAGTACAAATAAAATATTAAAGATGTTACTTCCAACAATATTACCCAGTGCAATTTCTGTTTGTTTTTTAATAGCTGCTGTAATAGATGTTACAAGTTCTGGTAGAGAAGTTCCAATAGCGACAATAGTCAAACCCACTAATGTTTCACTCATGCCTAATGCATAAGCAATTTCAGTGCTGCTGTTAACGACTAAATTCCCACCAAAAATGATTGCAGCAAGACCGATAAGAGTCAAGAAAATTTGTTTGCCCCATTTAGGGCTTGGACTATCCTTCTGTTTTTCTTCCACCAGAGGACTAATATTATTCTGTTTGTTCTTGCAACTTCTAAAATATAGTAAATGAAAACAGAAAGGATCAATAATAAGACTAAGCCCTCACTTCTCGTTACCACATTCAAATTTCCAGACTGCAACGCAATGTCACTCATAAATATAAATAAGGCAACACTAGCTAGTAATGTAAAAGGGATTTCTTTTCTAATTGTTTCATTCTCCACTGTTAAAGGAGCAATGATGGCAGTTACACCAACTACTAACGTGATGTTAAAAATATTACTCCCTACTACATTCCCCATTGCAACATCAGCATTTCCATTCAATGCTGCCATTATACTAACTGTTGCCTCGGGTGAACTCGTGCCAAAAGCTACTATCGTTAATCCTATAAGCATCGGTGATACGTTAAGTAAGCTTGCAATGTTAGACGAGCCATCCACAAAATAATTAGCGCCTTGTATTAATAAAGCAAATCCAATAATTAAAAATAAATATTCCAATGTCGTATTCCACCTTTCTTAAAAAACATTTATAAAACCTTTTGAGATATAGTCTGCTACTTAGATTTACTATTCTCGATTTAACGCTTATCTTAAAACTCTTGCGTATTGATTATTCTTCCTACGTTAAGAAATTACCTGAACTTAATTTTACTGTAAAAAATAAATACAGTTGTCCATTTGCTGGTTACTATTCTTTGACATTAAAATGACCCCCTAATATTTCTGTGAGATAATAAAAAGGAGTTGTTTCTATTTGACCATACGTCTTTTCTGTGTGAATATGAGTTGCGTTAGGTAATTCTCTTTTCAATTGTTTTCTCAATTTTTCACCTGATTGATCAGCATCAACTAGAATATAAACATCCAAATCTTCTATTGGAAAAATGAATCGTTCCAATTTCTCCTCACTTAACGTGCCGTAAGTACAAATCACTTCCACTGCTTCATCAAGTACTTGCTTCACTCGTTTACGATCGTTCTTCCCCTCTACGATCAAAACTTTATCAATCATCATTTATCCTCTCGCTTTTGAGTGTCTTTTAAAAAGATTTCTTCTACGTACGATAGAACTAACAGATTTCTAAAGATAATTCTTTTCTATACCAATATATTTCTCTTGAATTGCCAAAACTAAACATACAATGCAAATCATAAAGGAGGTATTCGATCATGGGGAAAAAAACGGTAACAGGAACAGATATTAATGAAGTTAAACGTCTTAATGATAAGTCTGGATTGACCTATAACGAAGCAAAAGCGGTCCTAGCTTCGAAAGAAAACAATAATGTGAAATCTAAGAACTAAATGTAAATTAAAAAGGCTTCTCCCGGCCTTTCATGGGAGATGCCTTTATTCTATAAATATATCTGTATCACTTTAATCTTAGCGATAATTCACATACTGTAC
The DNA here is from genome assembly GCF_002886185.1 of Salipaludibacillus neizhouensis. Lineage (GTDB taxonomy): Bacteria > Bacillota > Bacilli > Bacillales > Salisediminibacteriaceae > Salipaludibacillus > Salipaludibacillus neizhouensis. The sequence continues at coordinate 1,641,705 of NZ_KZ614146.1, read as the reverse complement.
TGGAATAGACAGGTCTGACTCTCTAATAGCAGCGATAACTGTCTGTAGATCATCTCGGTTTTTACCACTCACTCGAATTTGGTCGTCTTGAATTTGAGTTTTTACTTTCAGACCTTTATCTTTAATAAGCTTCGTAATTTTTTTAGCATTATCTTTATCGATACCCTGGACAAGTTTTGCCCGTTGACGAACAGTACCACCAGATGCACCTTCCAATTTTCCGTAATCAAGACTTTTCAAAGAAACCTCTTGTTTAATGAGCTTACTGATGAAGACATCTTTTAACTGATCCATCTTGAATTCATCATCAGAAACAAGAACGAGCTCTTCTTTTTCTAAAGAAAGACTACTTTTACTTCCTTTAAAATCATAGCGAGTTTGTATTTCCTTCGTCGCCATCACAACCGCGTTTTGCACACGGGAAAAATCTACTTGGGAAACAATATCAAATGAACTTTCTTTAGCCATAATATACCTCCGAATTATTTGTCTTCATTATTATAGATGATATTCGTTTCCTCTTCAACCAAGATCCACCAAAATAGATAGGTTACATTGTAAGTAGAAAACAAACATTTTTAAAAACATTCACATTGAAAGATGATTAAATAGTTATGGTTTAAAAATGCGGATTCAGAATGTGATGTTTATCCTTCATAATGGCGAATTAATTTATAAGTCTCTATTATAACAGATATCCCTAATGTTCTTGTTATGTAACTAACTATATCGAATTGACGAATGATATTTTTCCCAAAAAATATTATAAGTTCCTTCAAAGAAAGCGGATGTTCTATTCTAATTTTAAAGTGAACGATGTATAGTCGGCTATACAGAATAATTTACGACCCAATGGGTGAAAAATAAAAAACGCTAGGATATTTATCCAAGCGTTTTTAAGCGTAGTACTCTCATAAAACGATACTTAATTAATTTAACACCCGTAGTTCAACTGATCGGCTTCCGAATGATAAGGCATCTCCGCGGTTGGACATGTAAATATCAATCTTATTTCCATTAATTGCGCCACCAGTGTCAGCTGCTAAAAATGTCCCATAGCCTTTCACTTCAACTCGAGATCCAAGTGGAATGACGCTCGGATCAACTGCAATAACCTTACTGTTAGGATTTCTATTTAAATCAATTCCTGTACTCGTAATTCCTGAACACCCTGCGCAAGAAGCAGTGTATGCTGTTGCGGAAAATGTTTTCCAACTCTGTACTTCTGAATCAGAAGATTTAGAGTTTGATGGTCCCCTGCTAGTCAAGGTTTCAGAGTTGCTTGAATTGCTTGAAGTGTTTGCTGTTGAAGAATTATTGTTATTAGTACTATTATTAGTATTATTAGTGTTATTGTTATTTTCTTTTGATTGATTTACAGGTTTTTCTTGGATAACGGCGGCTTTCTCAGCTTCAGCCTGAGCCTCTTTTTCAGCATTTTGCCTTTGAACTTCTGCTTCAATCCTCTCACGTATATCTTCTTCCTTTAAAGCAAGATCTTGCTCTTCTTTTATTAACTCAGCAATGAGAGCTTCTTGCTTTTCTTCGTTTTCTTTCAAATCATCTCTAATTTGAGTTGTTTCTTCACGTTGTTCCTTAATATCAGCATGTAAGACCTCAAGTTCAGTAACTTGATCATGAAGCTCCTGAATTATGTCTTCATGTTCTTTTTGTACATTTTCAAGCTTTTTTTGATTTAGCTCTAGTTGCTTAATAAATTCATCATCTGCTTGTGCAATTCTTGAAATCGTCACTACACGAGTCACGAAATCTCCAAAACTCTCAGATCCTAAGACAACTTCAATATATGAAGTACTGGCTCCACCATTTTTCTGGTAAGAACTCGCTCGGTCTTTTAATAACTCAAATCGCTGATCAATGTCATCTTGAAGTCGTTCCATTTCCACCGTCAAAACTTCGACTTCTTCCTCATTTTCCGCTATATTTTCTTCGGTCTCAATTATCTTCTCTTGATTCTCCATAATTTTCTCATCTAGATCCGAGAGTTGATTATTTAATACGTCGAGTTCCTGAACTAATGCAACAAGTGAAACCTCTGCATCAGAAAGTTCTGACCTTACAGTTTCTCGTTCTTGTTCAGTTCGCTCTTGCTCATCCTTAAGTCCTTCTGTGGCATAGGCATTATCAACAATAATAGAATGCCCTAACCCTAAGACCAAGGTGGTTACTATTAACTTTTTAAGCACAGATTTTCCCCCTAATAGTTACAAGTTTCCATCTATATCGGCTACAAATGATAGAAAGTGCTTTTCGTCTCTTCCAAAACAATAACAGAGAAATATGACATTCTTGTAATAAGAGTATTATATTTCTGTATCAAAACTGTAACTTTTCATAGATTTAATCTAATTTCCAGGCGATATTAACATATTTCGCACTAAAATTGTCGCTCATGTCAAATAACTGTAACAAAACAACAACAATAAAAATCCTTACTGGTTTATATATCAGCAAGGATTTCTATTATAGATTTAATTTCCTTCAATAGTATATCAGTTTTAAAAAGCAATGAACAGAAATTTGTCTTTTATAGAAAGACTGTCCGTTAAAATAGATAAATATTACCAATATATATAAATAATATTGGTATATGCATACTACCAAGTTATCGTATTAATAAATAAAATAAAATAGTTTTGATTTTTGGCAACTTTATCTCTTGTCCATCATAGAAGTAGTAAGAGCAAAAGGACTAGAGGTAGGTGATTTTATGAAAACATGGTTAGCAACTATTGAAGTAGCTTTAATCGGGATGGTTTTACTTCGTTTGTTATCAGGTACTTTTGAAATAACAGCAGCTCTTTTAATGCTTAAATTCAACAGTATCGAGAAAGCACTTGCTATTAATGCTGTTTTGGCTATTGTTGGTCCGCTAACATTGATTCTTACAATGTCTTTAGGGCTCATAGGTGTAGCTGGTGGCCTTCCTTTTAGTAAATTATTTGTGATAGGAATTGGTGTTTTTCTGATCCTTGCCGGATTAAAAATGTAATTAATTTATGTTAAAATAGATCATTCCCATTAGAGCAGTTTACTTGAATTCATAAAGTTTCAAAGTTGGCAAATTTCATACTGTGTATACCATTGAGGATGTTCTGCTTTGGTTTTATATTATTGTTTATTCTGTTTTCAATTAGCTAACAAAAGGCAAGATAATGTAGCTATAGTAACATTCAGAGGAAGAAGTCAGAATCCTGTCTAGCTAGGAAATGGTTTATTCCCTTTTGAGAACTATACAATTAATGGTTGTTACAAACCAATGTAGATGGATGGATACACTCACTGCCCCAACATAATGTAATTGTATTTTAAAAGTGTACCTTATATATATTTAGTTTCAAATTCACTTATTCTCGCTCATGCTCTCGGTTTCTACCTGCTACTTTTGTAGGTGCTACCAGCGTAGCACCTACCTTGAAAAGAGCTTTTCAAACTCACTTATTCTCGCTCATACTCTTGGTTTCTACCTGCTACTTTTGTAGGTGCTACCGCCGTAGCACCTACCTCCAAGATTATAGACTCACAACTCTTTAAAACCACAAAAAAGACACTCTCCAAAGAGAATGTCTTTTCATAATTGCCCAGCGGCGTCCTACTTTCACAGGGGGAAACCCCCAACTATCATCGGCGCTGGAGAGCTTAACTTCCGTGTTCGGCATGGGAACGGGTGTGACCTCTCCGCGATCGTCACTGGACATAGTGAGTGGTCGTTGACCTCTCAAAACTGGATAACGTGAAGGACTGAAAAGAATCGTTGCTTAGAGTAAAACATTTGGTTAAGTCCTCGATCGATTAGTATCTCTCAGCTCCGCATGTCGCCATGCTTCCACACGAGACCTATCTACCTCATCTTCTCTGAGGGATCTTACTCACTTACGTGATGGGAAATCTCATCTCGAGGGGGGCTTCATGCTTAGATGCTTTCAGCACTTATCCCTTCCACACGTAGCTACCCAGCGATGCTCCTGGCGGAACAACTGGTACACCAGCGGTGTGTCCATCCCGGTCCTCTCGTACTAAGGACAGCTCCTCTCAAATTTCCTGCGCCCGCGACGGATAGGGACCGAACTGTCTCACGACGTTCTGAACCCAGCTCGCGTGCCGCTTTAATGGGCGAACAGCCCAACCCTTGGGACCTACTTCAGCCCCAGGATGCGACGAGCCGACATCGAGGTGCCAAACCTCCCCGTCGATGTGGACTCTTGGGGGAGATTAGCCTGTTATCCCCAGGGTAGCTTTTATCCGTTGAGCGACGGCCCTTCCATACGGTGCCGCCGGATCACTAAGCCCGACTTTCGTCCCTGCTCGACCTGTATGTCTCGCAGTCAAGCTCCCTTATGCCTTTGCACTCTACGAATGATTTCCAACCATTCTGAGGGAACCTTTGGGCGCCTCCGTTACTCTTTAGGAGGCGACCGCCCCAGTCAAACTGCCCACCTGACACTGTTCCTGAACCGGATCACGGTCCGAGGTTAGAATGTCAAAACAGCCAGGGTAGTATCCCACCAATGCCTCCACCGAAGCTAGCGCTCCGGTTTCCAAGGCTCCTACCTATCCTGTACAAGCTGTTCCAACATCCAATATCAAGCTACAGTAAAGCTCCATGGGGTCTTTCCGTCCTGTCGCGGGTAACCAGCATCTTCACTGGTAATATAATTTCACCGGGTCTCTCGTTGAGACAGTGCCCAAATCGTTGCACCTTTCGTGCGGGTCGGAACTTACCCGACAAGGAATTTCGCTACCTTAGGACCGTTATAGTTACGGCCGCCGTTTACTGGGGCTTCAATTCAGAGCTTCTCCCTTACGGGATAACCCCTCCTCTTAACCTTCCAGCACCGGGCAGGTGTCAGCCCCTATACATCGCCTTGCGGCTTGGCAGAGACCTGTGTTTTTGATAAACAGTCGTTTGGGCCTATTCACTGCGGCTCTCTCGGGCTTGCACCCTAATAGAGCACTCCTTCTCCCGAAGTTACGGAGTCATTTTGCCGAGTTCCTTAACGAGAGTTCTCCCGCGCGTCTTAGAATTCTCATCCCGCCTACCTGTGTCGGTTTGCGGTACGGGCACCAGCTTCCTCGCTAGAGGCTTTTCTTGGCAGTGTAGGATTGGGAACTTCGGTACTAAATTTCCCTCGCGATCACAACTCAGCCTTCACGACAAGCGGATTTACCTACTTGTCAGCCTAATTGCTTCGACGCACACAACCAACGGTGCGCTTACCCTACCTTACTGCGTCCCCCCATTACTCAAACGGAAACGTGGTGGTACAGGAATTTCAACCTGTTTTCCATCGCCTACGCCTTTCGGCCTCGGCTTAGGTCCCGACTTACCCTGAGCGGACGAGCCTTCCTCAGGAAACCTTAGGCTTTCGACGGAGGGGATTCTCACCCCTCTTTTCGCTACTCATACCGGCATTCTCACTTCCAAGCGCTCCACATGTCCTTCCGGTCATGCTTCGACGCCCTTGGAACGCTCCCCTACCACAGGACACCCGAAGGTGTCTGTCCATAGCTTCGGTGATACGTTTAGCCCCGGTACATTTTCGGCGCAGAGTCACTCGACCAGTGAGCTATTACGCACTCTTTCAATGATGGCTGCTTCTAAGCCAACATCCTGGTTGTCTAAGCAACTCCACATCCTTTTCCACTTAACGTATACTTTGGGACCTTAGCTGATGGTCTGGGCTGTTTCCCTCTTGACTACGGATCTTAGCACTCGCAGTCTGACTCCCGAGGATAAGTTTTTGGCATTCGGAGTTTGACTGAATTCGGTAATCCTGTGGGGACCCCTCGTCCAATCAGTGCTCTACCTCCAAAACTCTTCCCTCGAGGCTAGCCCTAAAGCTATTTCGGGGAGAACCAGCTATTTCCGAGTTCGATTGGCATTTCACCCCTACCCACACCTCATCCCCGCACTTTTCAACGTGCGTGGGTTCGGGCCTCCATCCAGTGTTACCTGGACTTCACCCTGGACATGGGTAGATCACCCGGTTTCGGGTCTACAACCACATACTCATTCGCCCTATTCAGACTCGCTTTCGCTGCGGCTCCGCCTTTTCAGCTTAACCTTGCATGGGATCGTAACTCGCCGGTTCATTCTACAAAAGGCACGCTGTCACCCATTAACGGGCTCCAACTACTTGTAGGCACACGGTTTCAAGATCTATTTCACTCCCCTTCCGGGGTGCTTTTCACCTTTCCCTCACGGTACTGGTTCACTATCGGTCACTAGGTAGTATTTAGCCTTGGGAGATGGTCCTCCCAGTTTCCAACGGGGTTTCACGTGTCCCGCCGTACTCAGGATACACTCCGGAGGAGTCTGCATTTCGACTACAGGGCTTTTACCTTGTCTCGCGGACCTTTCCAGGTCGCTTCATCTACACAGACTCTTTGTAACTCCATATGGAATGTCCTACAACCCCAAGAGGCAAGCCTCTTGGTTTGGGCTGTTTCCGTTTCGCTCGCCGCTACTCAGGAAATCGCATTTGCTTTCTCTTCCTCTGGGTACTAAGATGTTTCAGTTCCCCAGGTCTGCCTTCTCACACTCTATGTATTCAAGTGTGGATCTTATCCCATTACGGATAAGGGGTTCCCCCATTCGGAAATCTCCGGATCAAAGCTTACTTACAGCTCCCCGAAGCATATCGGTGTTCGTCCCGTCCTTCTTCGGCTCCTAGTGCCAAGGCATTCACCGTGCGCCCTTTCTAACTTAACCATTTTTTGCTGCGGATTACCGACAGATCTCATCGTCAGCTACACTTCTCATCTCCTCACGTACGGTTGTACGCTCCGAGGATTCGTCATTTGCTTCCTCGATCTCCTTGGTTCTCCTTGCAAAAATTATCTATCAAATATAAAATTCTACGGATAATTTCCACTCACAATTGGTGGCGTCTTTCTTAGCCTACATCTAAGACACTCGGTTCACTTTCTTTGAACGTATTCAAAGGGTATAACCGGTGATTCTTTTCAGTCATTTCGTTATCCAGTTTTCAAAGGACAAAGGCTTCTTTCAAAGAAAAGAAGCTTTGAGAGACTAACCTCTCAAAACTAAACAAAAAGTCCAAGACAAAGTTCGATTCAATAAGTTGAGCTTAAATGCTCCTTAGAAAGGAGGTGATCCATCCCCACCTTCCGGTAGGGATACCTTGTTACGACTTCACCCCAATCATCTGTCCCACCTTCGGCGGCTGGCTCCAAAAAGGTTACCTCACCGACTTCGGGTGTTACAAACTCTCGTGGTGTGACGGGCGGTGTGTACAAGGCCCGGGAACGTATTCACCGCGGCATGCTGATCCGCGATTACTAGCAATTCCGGCTTCATGCAGGCGAGTTGCAGCCTGCAATCCGAACTGAGAATGGCTTTATGGGATTCGCTTGACCTCGCGGTCTTGCAGCCCTTTGTACCATCCATTGTAGCACGTGTGTAGCCCAGGTCATAAGGGGCATGATGATTTGACGTCATCCCCACCTTCCTCCGGTTTATCACCGGCAGTCACCTTAGAGTGCCCAACTGAATGCTGGCAACTAAGATCAAGGGTTGCGCTCGTTGCGGGACTTAACCCAACATCTCACGACACGAGCTGACGACAACCATGCACCACCTGTCACTCTGTCCCCCGAAGGGGAAATCCCAATCTCTTGGGTGGTCAGAGGATGTCAAGACCTGGTAAGGTTCTTCGCGTTGCTTCGAATTAAACCACATGCTCCACTGCTTGTGCGGGCCCCCGTCAATTCCTTTGAGTTTCAACCTTGCGGTCGTACTCCCCAGGCGGAGTGCTTAATGTGTTAACTTCGGCACTAAGGGCATCGAAACCCCTAACACCTAGCACTCATCGTTTACGGCGTGGACTACCAGGGTATCTAATCCTGTTTGCTCCCCACGCTTTCGCACCTCAGCGTCAGTTATAGGCCAGAAAGTCGCCTTCGCCACTGGTGTTCCTCCACATATCTACGCATTTCACCGCTACACGTGGAATTCCACTTTCCTCTCCTACACTCAAGTCCCCCAGTTTCCAATGACCCTCCACGGTTGAGCCGTGGGCTTTCACATCAGACTTAAGAGACCGCCTGCGCGCGCTTTACGCCCAATAATTCCGGACAACGCTTGCCCCCTACGTATTACCGCGGCTGCTGGCACGTAGTTAGCCGGGGCTTTCTCGTGAGGTACCGTCAAGGTGCCGCCCTATTCGAACGGCACTTGTTCTTCCCTCATAACAGAACTTTACGATCCGAAAACCTTCATCGTTCACGCGGCGTTGCACCGTCAGGCTTTCGCCCATTGCGGATGATTCCCTACTGCTGCCTCCCGTAGGAGTCTGGACCGTGTCTCAGTTCCAGTGTGGCCGATCACCCTCTCAGGTCGGCTACGCATCGTTGCCTTGGTAAGCCATTACCTTACCAACTAGCTAATGCGCCGCGGGCCCATCTCGTAGTGTGAGGATAAATCCCCACTTTTACAACAGAATCATGCGATTCCGTTGGTCATCCGGTATTAGCTCCGGTTTCCCGGAGTTATCCCAGTCTACAAGGCAGGTTGCCCACGTGTTACTCACCCGTCCGCCGCTCATTCCACAAGCGTCACCCCGAAGGGATCAGCTTGTTTCCTGCGCTCGACTTGCATGTATTAGGCACGCCGCCAGCGTTCGTCCTGAGCCAGGATCAAACTCTCCGATAAAGTATGATGACTTATCATCAAGCTTGATGTCCTAGACATCAAAACCAAACTTTCGTCTGGCGTTTGTCGAATGTTACCATTCAACGATTTGTTTCATTTGACGGGATATTTTAAAATATCCCACTTTGCTTGGCTTTTTGTTTAGTTTTCAAAGGTCAATGTGTTGATCGTTGTTTTTCGAGTCAACTTTTATATTATATCAATATATAAATTGAAAGTCAACAACTATTTATTTAACTTGTTACGCTTGTTATCCGAAGCGAGGTATTAACTATACCAGAATAACACCATCTTTGCAAGATGTTTTTTGTAATTGATAAAACGAACCGGCTTAAAAGACTTTTTTAAGGGCGGATAGATATAATAACACGAAGTTATCATATAGTCTACAAGTTTTGAAAACTAAATGAATGGATATTACATTTCTTCTATACTAAAGGACATCCAAGCTAATTATAATAGATACAATATATTTAAAGGGACGACTTTCAGAACTCTAGATTACACGACAAGTTAAACTCATAGTTATAAACTGTGACTGCTAGCATAAACTTTTATGTTTATTTAATTGCTAGTCTCTAGGAAGTGAAAGTTGGATAACTCAGCGGGAATATAGAAACAAAGGATCTTCCGGCTATTAATCCTAAGGAGCAAGCAACTGAAGCACCTAGAGTACTGTCTCTGTCCAAGGACTGAAACGTTGCCCACGGAAAACGTCTGCTTGTGGCCAGTTAAAGTAACGATTTGTTCTCATTGGGAAAAACAATCTATAAAAATCAGCCTAAAATACAATAAACTTTACTCTAAATAGAAAAAGGCAGAAGCTTTCGCCTATGCCTTAACTTCGTTATTTTTGTTTAGCAACTTTAACAGCATTTAAAATACTAGCTGCAAGTCCCCCCCAAATAATAATTATTCCTACAATCATCATAACAATTGCGCTTCCAGACATTATACATCTTCTCCTTCATCTTTTGAGTAAGTCGAAGCATCAAGATCTTTTTTATCCCACTTCATCGCCGCAAAAATGAATCCGATGATAAGTGCTGCCAGGGCAACTCCCCAACCAGAATAAAGTACAAATGATGTTGGATAACCTTCATAATTAGCTTTTAGGTTATCAATCAGGTTTAATACAAACATATACCCGAGTACGAGTGGAGTAATAATACCTAAACAGATTTTCCACCATAAGCCAGTACGGAAATCTGATGTAGTATTCGCGTGATCCTGAAGTGGCTTTAGTTCTTTTAAAAACCAAGATACAGTAACAACGGATACAAGTCCAGCTAAAGCAATACCAAATGTGTTAATGAAGTAATCCGCTGCATCCAAGAAGTATAACCCACCCTGTGTTGCAAATAAGAGCGAGATTAATGCGGATAACCCACCACCAATCATAACTGCCTTTGCTCTTGAAACTTTAAATTTATCTTGAACACCGGCCACAAATGTTTCTACGATCGAAATTAATGAGGACAGTCCTGCAAAGACTAATGAACCAAAGAATAAGAAACCGAAAAAACCATTAAGCCCAGGGAATGAATTTAATATTTCTGGGAATACCATAAATGCTAAACCAATGCCCCCTGCGGCAATTTCTTCTACGGCTACACCTTGTGTAGTGGCCATGAAGCCTAACGTAGCAAATACACCAAAACCAGCTAATAACTCGACACTTGAGTTACTAAAAGCTGCTATAAAGGCATTATTATTAATGTCTGCTTTTCTTGGCAAGTAACTTGCATAAGTAACCATAATTGCAAATGCTATCGATAAACTGAAGAATATTTGTCCATATGCTGCTACCCAAACACTCGGTGACATGATTTCGCTCCAATTAGGTTTGAAGAATGTCTCTAAACCTAGAGCAGCACCATCTAATGTTAGTGCGCGGACAACAATAATTAAAAACATTATTAATAGTACTGGAATGAAAATACGATTAGCTTTTTCAATACCTTTTTTAACGCCTTTAAATAAAACACCTAACGTAATAACCCAAACTAAAATTAATGGAATAAAGACCGATGGTACAAGACTACCTATTTGACCTGGTGCTTCAGAAAGCTGTAAATACTCTCCGTATAAGAAATCACTTGGAGCATCACCCCACTGCTGTCCGATTGCAAAGTACGTATAAGCAATAGCCCAAGCGATAATGACTGCGTAGTATGTGGATATAACAAATGCTATCGCCACTTGCCACCATCCAAGCCATTCTGCCTTTTTATTCATACGTGCATATGAAAGTGGTGCAGACCCACGGTATTTATGACCCAATGTAAATTCCATAATCAGCAAAGGAATACCAGCAGTTAAAAGTGCAAATAAGTATGGTATAAAAAATGCGCCTCCACCATTTTCAAAAGCGACATACGGGAAACGCCAAATATTCCCGAGCCCTACTGCAGAACCGACAGCAGCTAATATGAAACCTGCTCTAGTCCCCCATTGTTCACGATTTTCCAAAAAAACGACCACCTTTCATGAGATATATTTTTGAATACCTTTGAATTTAGCGAAGTTTTATTACTATTGCAGACAAATAATACTTGTACAAAGTTCGCTAATATTCAGATTATTCTATCACTATACTAGCTTGATAATCATGGTTTGTCAAAGTATTTATCCAAAAAGATTGGAATTAAAGAAAAGCCTTTTAATTTTAGGAATATAACACTGTAATATTCTATTAAATGCTAATATTATTAATACCTTCTGACAGGAATATGTTGATCTAGCGCATTCGAGCCCCACTGTTCTGAAGGAAACAAATTGTTCTATTAATAATATTCACAGGGAAAAAGCGACTACCCAAATCCACTTACTGCATAAGGATAGCCACTTTAAAACAACATTTTTCTAGACAGCAAGAAAATAACATCTATCTTTTATTAAAAGTTTTTTAATCATTGAATGTTCAAACCCAACCGGATTAAACATAGCTCAATGATCATACTATGACTCTTCTTTTATAAAACTATTTGATAAAGCTCCTAATCCTTCTACTTCTACTGTTACCTTATCCCCTGGATTTAAATAATTTTGTTTAGCTTCGGGATAACCCATGATTACTCCTTCAGGTGTGCCTGTGAGAATAATGTCTCCGGGGACTAGCGTCATATGTTGAGAAATGTAGCTGATAATCTCGTCACAGCCAAAAATCATATCTGCCGTGGTCGAGTTTTGTCTAATTTCTCCATTTACCGTTGTTTGTAATTTTAAATGGTTTGGATCTGCCACTTCGTCACTTGTAACAAGAAATGGACCTATTGGGCAAAAACCATCACAAGATTTCCCGAGTAACCATTGAGGGGTTCTGCGTTGTAAATCACGTGCTGACAAATCGTTAGCAGTACAGTAACCGAAGACGTGATCCAATGCGTTGTCTTTAGAGATATATTTCCCTTGTTTTCCTATGACGATTCCTAACTCTACTTCATAGTCCAACTTTTTCGTAACATTTGGAACAGCTATATCAGATTGATGACCGGTTAGTGCGTTATTAAACTTGTTGAAAAGAATCGGATACTCAGGATATGCAGCTCCTGTTTCATCTGCATGCTTTCGATAGTTCAGTCCGATACAGATAATTTTATTCGGATGGGTGACGCTGGGTCCCCATACAATTTCCTCTTCATTCAACATATAGGATGAATCGCTTTTGTTATCCAGTTTCTCTAGATAGTTTTCAAGGGAAGCGACAGCGCGATCACCCCCTTCAAGGATATGCGTGACACTAACTGGTACTCGATTGTCCGGTTCAACAGCTAAAGCTGCCTCTATATCAATAATTCCATGATCTAATTTGATACCTAAAGCATACTCTCCTGCTTTCATAAATGTTAATAGGCGCATTCTAATTTCATCCCCAATCCTTGTATCATTAGATCAATTATTTCACTGGAGTAGCTTCCACGCTGATTAATTTGTTGACGGCACTGAACAATGCTTTGATAGAAGAAGCCATGATATCCATATCAATGCCGCAGCCCCAATAAACACTGCCATCTTCGGATGTGATACCTACATAGGAAACAGCCTGTGAACCAGAACCTATTTCTAATGCATGTTCCTTATAAACGAGATTTGTATATTTTATATCTAATTTGTTTTGAATGATATTACTTATGGCATCCAGACGACCGTTTCCAATCCCTTCAAACTCTTGAACGTCATTATTAACTTTAATTTTAACAGTAGTATGGTAGTCATCATAACTTTTGAACTGGTAATTAATAAACGCAAAAGGTTTTTCTATGTTTACGTATTCTTTCACGAAAATGTCGTATATGTCTTTAGGAACAAGTTCTTTGTGTAAACGATCCGAGATATTTTTCACGCTGTAACCGAAACTTTCCCGCATTTCTGTAGGTAAATCCAAACCATATTTTTGACCAAGTACATAAGCGATGCCGCCTTTACCTGATTGGCTATTAATACGGATAATATCCCCCTCGTACTCTCTACCAATATCTTTAGGGTCGATTAACAAGTAAGGAACCGTCCAATATTTATCTTCGTGACCCTCTCGCCATTTTATACCTTTTGATATCGCATCCTGATGTGAGCCGGAGAACGCAGTGAAAACGAGTTCCCCGCCGTAAGGGTGTCTTTCACTTACTTTCATTTTCGTCATCCGTTCAAAAACAGCAATTATTTCTGGAATGTTCTCAAGATTTAGTTGAGGATCTACACCATGTGAAAACATATTAAGTGCAAGTGTTACAACATCCACGTTACCAGTTCTTTCTCCATTTCCAAATAAAGTACCTTCGACCCGGTCTGCACCGGCAAGCATTCCTAATTCTGCATCTGCCACTCCCGTTCCTCTGTCATTATGAGGATGAACAGAAACAATCACATTATCACGGTATTTCAGATGATCACTCATGTACTCAATTTGACTTGCGTAGACATGTGGCATAGACATGGACACTGTCGCCGGTAAATTGATAATAACCTTTTCAGTTGCAGTAGGCTGCCATTCATCAAGCACGTTATTACAGATTTCCAACGCAAACTCAATCTCGGTTCCAGTGAAGCTTTCCGGTGAATATTGAAAGGTAAAGTTACCTTCTGTTTCCAATGCATATTTTTTTAATAGCTTTGCTCCTGTTATTGCAATGCTAATGATTTCTTCTTTCGACTTTTTGAAAACCTGTTCCCGCTGCGCAACAGAAGTCGAGTTATACAGATGGACGATCGCTTTTGAGACACCTTGCAGTGATTCAAACGTTTTACGAATAATATGTTCCCTGGCTTGTGTAAGAACTTGGATCGTCACATCATCCGGGATCAAGTTTTTTTCAATGAGTGTTCGTAAAAATGCATATTCTGTATCTGATGCAGCCGGAAATCCAACTTCTATTTCCTTAAAGCCAATGTCTACTAATAATTGAAAATACTCTAACTTTTCCTCTAGATTCATCGGTACCACCAAAGCTTGATTACCATCTCGGAGATCGACACTACACCATGCCGGAGCTTCCGTGATATATTCTTTTTCACTCCACTTCATACTTTTTACTGGCGGCATAAAATAATTTCTGGAATACTTCTCAATTTTTTTCATATACTAAACACCCTTTCATTGGTTGAATTATCTTTTAAAAAACAAAAAAGTCTTTCATCTCTATAACTATAGAGACGAAAGACATTAATATCCCACGTGGTACCACTCTGATTTCATACCTAATAAAGGTATGCACTCGAACAGATACAAGGTTCAAACCCTTATATCCTCCTAATGTAACGGTCAGGCACCGTCTCCACCTACTTTTTCCAGTTCAGTGAGCTACTTCAAGGCGAGTTCGAATTTTGATTGCCACTGTTTTACACCAACCAACAGCTCTCTGTACGCTCCAAAAATCCTACTATTCCTCTTCAATGTATTTGAATATTTAGATAAATATACTACATTTTCAGTAGAAAAACAAGGTATTTTCCTAATAAAACAAGTATTATGGTTCGTTCATTCAGCTTTTTTCTTCTAGGTCAGGGCCCGATTTGGAAATGATGGTATCTATGTCAATACTCATACTGCATATTTCTTCCTTTTAGAGACCAATGACAGGCATCACAAATGTGAAATCTGAAATCTGCTGGTAAGTTTCTGCCACAATGTTTGCACTTCTTGATGATTTTTTTGACGTCTGTCTTTAACTGTTCATGAACATCGTCGCTCAGTTCAAGCCTTAATCGTTCCCAATATAAAGCTTCGGTCCGCTTCCCTAATCGATACAAAAACAGGAGATGTAATCCAACAGCTTTATATGAAAGCTCTAATTCCTCCAAATTTTTACTTTTGATTCGTGGCTCTGGTAGTTCTGTACTGCTAACGATAGCCTCCATCGTTAACCTCCACTGTCTCGTCAGCTCCGATTCTTTTTTGGAAAAAGGCAGGTGTAAAAATCCATAAAGATCAATTAACGAAAACCGTGCTTCAATCTCTGTATCCTGAATAAATCGATATAATTCTCTCTCCTCAGATAATGATGCTTTTTTCGTTCCAAACGGGCATTCGAATTTTTCCCATATCTCTAAAAAATAACCAAAGTCACGTGAGTAGCTTTGAAACCGTTCGAATATGGCGTTTGTCGGTGCTACTGTAAACGTCTGTACAAGTTTATCTTCTTGCTCAAGCAGTCGTGTCATTATTTTAATATCGTTTGAAAATGCAACTCTTCCTATATTGTAGATGCCTTTACGTCCTGCACGACCCGCTATTTGTTTCACTTCTTGAGAGGTTAGACGTCTTCTTCTTGTTCCATCAAATTTTTCATTTTCCAGGAAAACAATCCGTCTTATCGGTAAATTTAGACCCATTCCTATCGCATCTGTAGAAACAATAACGCTTGTCTCTCCTTTTACAAAACGTTTCATTTGTTTTTTTCTTGTTTCCGGTGGCATACTGCCATAGATCATGCTCACTGAATGTCCCGAATTTTCTAATGCTGATGCTGTTTCCAACACTCTTTTTCGGGAAAAACAAACGAGTGCATCTCCTTTTGTTGCATGCTTGATACGGAAAATATTCTGGTCCACTTCTAGAGGGACATCGCGCTTATATTCTCGGATGTCGACGGTGGAATCCCCTAATAGCTGTAAGACCATTTCTTTCGAATTTTTACTACCGATTATATGGACTTCCTTAGCATTGGCTTTCGTTATGGCTTTGTACCATGAAAAACCCCGGTCTTTATCGGCAACCATTTGGGCTTCGTCGATGATTACAATATCATAGTGGTCCCGTTCATGAAACATCTCAACGGTACAGGAAATATGAGTAGCATCATCCACGTCTTTTTCTTCCTCACCGGTTTTTAAACCACAGAGGACTCCTTCTGCATTTAGCTTGTCGTATACTTCCAATGCTAACAGACGAAGAGGTGCAAGATAAATACCACTTGGCAATTGTTTCATTCGTTCTAGTGCACGATAAGTTTTCCCGGTGTTCGTTTCTCCAATATGAAGCACGTAATCAATATCTCTACCTAAAGAAAGGTTGTACTCACGTCCAAAAATATCCTCTAACATCCGTTCTTCTGCTTTTTCTTCTTGTTTAATAGCCAATAACTCTTGTTCTTTTCTATGTTCCTGCTCCATCAGATCCTCATGATATCTTTCTTGATGCGTAGCTTCATCAAATGGAAGCGCTGCTAGGTTAATGAGATCAGAAAAATATTCTTCTGCTATTTTCTCAAGAAATTCTTCTTGTAATGCATACATTCTTTGCCTACTAAGTTCGTATAAAATAACAGGCGTTAACTCTCTGTGGTACACATTACTGTACTCTTTTTTAACGGTTTCCGGTAATTGATCTAGAAGGATTTCGGATACACGTTCTGATAAGATTTCTCCAACAGCTTTGTCATATTTATCATGGTACGTTTCATATTCCCAATAATTAGTTTTTTGTATAGAACCGGTGAGCTCATAGAGAAAGTCGTTTACCTTTATGTAATCTCTATCACTTAGATATCCCTCTGGAATTAATTTCTCTTCCAGTTTAAACGTATCAGCGGTTTTATACTTATGATTAGTCAAATCATTTTTTAGTTGAAGAGAAATATAATGCCGAATATAAAGATAAAAAAGAAAAGCATCTTTTTTAATAAGTCGTTTTATTTCACGAGTTATAGCCAATTTCATGGAAGTTTTTTCATGTTCCAGGTTATTTTCAGCTTTTTCTTGCAGGAAAAGTTCCCTTGCAGCATGGTATCGCTTTTCCCACACGTTTTTTTGCCGGAAAAACGTGTCATTCAGCCAACTTAATACATCAAACGGATGGTGCGATCTCATTTCAGTTCGAAACAATCGATTAATTACTTTTCGGTCCACACCGTCAACTTCGTACTCCCTCTGCTTTAAAAACTGTTTTTTTTCCTTTTTAGAAATGTCATTCGTTATTTTCGTTAGCCAAACATTTATCCATATTTGATCAACATAATGTCTTCTTTCCATAAGGTATTGCTCATAAGATGATAATTCTTCTTTACTTCCCAGGTAATCATCAATATCTTTTAAAATTTTATTTTTTGTATGTGTTACTGCTTGACTGTGAATATCTAACATGTAATCCATGGCTTCTCCTTCCAGAAAAAAGGTAGAGCTAAAACTTCTTCCCTTAGTATAATACGCACTTAAGCATGGAACTACCCCCGGGGAATAATGACAACGTGATAACAGTCAGCGACAGTAAGTATCTCCTTGAATCTGAGTGATGCTAAAAGTGTTGTTTAGTGACACTCAAATGCCACACAGGGTCTTGACTGTTGAAATCTCAAGTGACTGACTTTAGGCAAGTTCTATTAAACTTAAGTGAAACTCACCAACGCTTTCCTGCTTATATAAATTCGTAATCGAGGTTGAATAGTTATGTATTGTTCCTTTAAAGGATAGGTTTTTATCAGGAACTTTCACATCAAACGTTCCTTTATAAAGTAATGTTGTTATCTCATGATAGTCCCGATGACTAACGTTAAAAAGAAGGGATATTTTGATTAAACCATCAACAATGTCTTCCTCATATCCTTCTAAATCAATAGGTGTTTCATTTAAAATGACTTTTTTAACCAAAAAAACATCTCCTTTTCAACTACACGGTAAGACCTGGTGACGGACTCGTAATTTTATCAAAAAACTATTTTGATACTCTTTATTTTGCCTTAGTTCATGAATCAATACAACTGTTTAAGAAAAACGCAAAGAGACTTTTGTTAATTACTGCGTGAGCTTTCGGCACCCCCGAGTAGCACCTAAGTAGTGATTGTAGGTGCTACTCGAAAGGAGATGGGCTTCCCTTGATGCTTGTGGCGTAAAGATAGCTGTCAACTTATAAATTCTTAACTTTCAAGAAAGGGATGGAAATTAACTGTTCCAATCCCGACATTTTTCAAGAATTAAAATTTACCGATTATAAATCCCGTTCAGGAAAAATCGGTACCGGTCGAATGGAATCGAGCTTTCATTATGCTCAATGACTACATACTGATATTTGCGAAGAGAAGATTCTCGAGATGGCATCGAAATACGATACAGGTTTTTGAAAGATGGTCTAGCTACTACGTTTGTTAAATAAGCGGATGCATTAGCGCCTGGAATACGATACCGGTTCAATGATTGAATCATCTGATCGGCTGTCATTAGTCCTAATCCATGACCAAAATAGAGATCTTCCCCCATAACGACAGCATTTTCTCCTCGCCAATAGGAAGTGTTAGGAGCCACTTCCGGATTCTTAAAGTAGACAACATCGCCAAGTAAAAACGAATTTATATAGGTCGGACGTATTCCTAGATCAGCGTCAAAATGCCAGCTGTATATAAAGATATCCTGAAAAAATTGATTAAATAGGCTCTCTCCAATTTGATTTAAAACCGCATGGTAATAAATAATTACCATGGCTCCAGCACATTCAAAAGCGTATTGCGAACCGTTTTGGAAAATATCTCGAATGGCGACGGAAGGACGCACTCCTTGCTGGAGGCGAAATCCCCCTGTGTCTGTTAATTGCCAATATTGAGGGTTACAACGAGAATTTTCAAAGGTAGCAAATTGTGCATTGCTTTTGTTCATCTGATTTGCACTGTTCATGATGTTTTTTCGTAACTGAAGTTCGAAAGATAGCTGATCTTTGGTTTCATAGGAATAAACCATAGAAGCTTCTTGCATCGATTGAACGATTATACCTTCTGGGCTGCCACTAGGCCAATTCTGATTATGTTGAAAGGGCTCTCCCGATATTCGAATCATAATATATGCCCCTTTCTAATACCTATTTTTAGTCATTATTAGCCTATTCGAAAATGACAGAATTCTTGTTAAAAACTTTGACTATTTCACATATAATTGCATTTAATATCTTTAGAGCACAAAAAAGCAAATCCTTTACTGAAAAGGATTTGCTTTTTCCATACCTATTTTTATTTCTCATCGACTACTTCTTTTAAAATCTCATAGGAACGTTTTTGCTTTTCAGGATCATAAATATACGATACTGCCATGATTTCATCGACGCGATACTTTTCTTGAAAATTAATAAGCTGTTCTCTAACGGAGTCTTTACTTCCCATTATCGTTACACTGGACATCGAAGAAGCCATTTCTTTTTCGCGTTGACTCCAAATTTCGTCCATATTTTTAACAGGAGGCTGGAGAGGATTTTGAGTACCTCTGACAACATTTAAGAAAAACTGCTGCATCGTTGTTGATTCTAACTTGGCCTCTTCATCACTTTCAGCGGCAATGACGTTGAGACACACCATCATGTAAGGTTTCTCCAAATAGGCAGAAGGTTGGAATTGATTATGATAAATCGACATCGCCTCCTCCATATATTTTGGAGCAAAGTGAGATGCAAATACGTATGGTAAGCCTAACTTAGCGGCTAAACCAGCGGAATCAGTTGACGAACCTAGGATATATATTGGAATATTCGTACCAACACCGGGATAGGCTTTTACTTGACCTTGAACTTCTTCAGGTCCAAAACGAGTAAGTAATTCTTTTACATCGTTTGGAAATGTATATACTGAATCATCACTTTGTGAGCGTCTTAATGCACGAGCCGTATTCATGTCTGTCCCTGGAGCGCGCCCAAGACCTAAGTCCAACCTGTCTGGATAAATAGTAGCCATCGTGCCAAATTGCTCAGCAACGATTAATGGAGAATGGTTTGGAAGCATAATTCCACCAGATCCGACTCGAATATGTTCTGTATGCTCTAATGTATGTTTAATTAACATCGAGGTAGCTGAACTGACAAGTGTTGGTGTATTGTGATGTTCCGCAATCCAATAACGCGTGTAGCCCATTTTCTCAGTGGCTTGCGCCAGGTCAACCATCGAAGCAATTGCACCTTTTGCGTCCTCCCCTTGTCGTATCGGGGCAAGATTTAAAACTGAAACGGGTATCTGTATAGTTGACATATGAACGTATCCTTTCTTAATTGAAGTTTCCATCCAATAATATCAGTTTGCTCACTGAAAACAAATTTAAATGCTTAGGGGTTTAAAGGGATGGGGAGACTTCAACTTATTGCCCGTGGAAAGCGTCCGCCTAGAGCGGATTTGAGCCTCTCTGTTCGACGAAAACAACAATCTTAATAAAATGATAATTTGTATAAATGTAAAAAGCATTGAAAAAGTAAAAATCACTTTTTCAATGCTCTTTATATTAATTAGTTTCCGGATTTATTTTTATTGTATACATCGAATCCTACTGCAAGTAATAGTACCATACCTTTTATGGCCTGTTGCCAATCGATACCGATACCAATTAGGGACATACCGTTGTTCATGACACCCATTACAAGTCCACCAATAATAGCACCAATGACTGTACCAACACCACCAGCCATCGACGCACCACCGATAAATACAGCAGCAATCGCATCTAACTCTAGCATGTTACCAGCTGCAGGTGTTGCAGAATCTAAACGAGAAGCAAACATTAAACCAGCTAAAGCTGCAATAACACCATTATTTACAAATACCCAGAATACAACACGTTTGGTTTTGATTCCAGATAAATCAGCAGCCTTCTTGTTTCCACCTGTTGCATAGATATGACGACCCATGACTGTATTGTTCATAATAAATGTGTAAATCAGGATCAGTACAAATACTATTCCCAATACCATTGGAATCCCTTTATTGAGTGCCAATTGATAAGCAAACCAGTTAATAACAAAGAGCAATAAAACCATCTTTGTTACTGAGATCCAAAGAGGAAGAACATCAAAGCTATATGCCGCTTGTTTTTTGCGGCTTCTGTATTCCATATAAATCAGGACGAGTGAAAAGACACCCGCTAAAATAAGTGTTAATATATGCAATCCATCTGCACCAAATACATCGGGTAGAAAGCCACCACTTAGTATTCTGAAAGACTCAGGAAATGGTGCAAGTGATTGCCCATCTAATAGATATAAAGTTAAACCCCTGAAAATTAACATCCCTGCTAAGGTTACAATAAAGGAAGGTATTCCTATATAGGCAATCCAAAATCCCTGCCAAACACCAATTAAAGCACCTACAAGAATGGATAATACAATTGCTAACACTACTGGCACATTGTTATTGATCATGAGTACCCCAGCTATGGCACCAACGAAAGCAACGACAGATCCTACTGATAAATCAATATTTCCCGTAATAATGACCAAAACCATACCAATGGCTAAAACTAAAATAAAGCCGTTTTGTAGGATTAGGTTGGTCAGGTTTAAAGGTTTAAATAAGATTCCATCAGTTAGTATAAAAAATAAGGCTGTTATAAACACAAGTGCAATGATCATACCGTATTGACGAATATTATTGCTAAATAAATTAATTAATGTTTTCATTACTAGCACCTCCAGATCCGGTCATATAACGCATCACATTTTCTTGATTCGCTATCCCGCGCTCAAGCTCCCCAGATATACGACCCTCATTCATTACATAAATTCGATCCGAGAGTCCAAGAATCTCAGGCAACTCGGAAGATATTACAAGCACAGCTAATCCCTCAGCCGCTAATTCGTTTATTTGAGAATATATTTCAAACTTAGCACCCACATCAATACCACGTGTAGGCTCATCCAAAATTAAAATATCCGGCTCAGTAAAAATCCATTTACTTAATACAATTTTTTGTTGATTCCCCCCACTTAAATTACCGGCTAATTGTGTAAGTGACGGAGTTTTAATATTTAATTTTTCTCGTAAAAATTGCGCTTCCGTTATTTCCTTATTCTCATCTATAATAGAATTTTTGGAAACTCGTTTTAAGTTAGACAAGGTAATGTTGCGTTTAATATCATCAATAAGGTTCAGACCATAAGTTTTTCGGTCTTCTGAAACGTACGCAAGACCTTGTGCAATGGCATCACTTACAGTATCAGCTTTAATTAGTTTGCCATTTTTGTGTAAGGTTCCAGTTATCTGCTTACCATAAGTTTTTCCGAATATACTCATCGCAAGTTCGGTTCTGCCTGCTCCCATTAAGCCAGCTAGACCTACAATTTCACCTCGACGAATATGTATATTCACATTGTCTAGCATTTTACGATCTCGTTGTTGAGGATGATAGACATTCCAATCTTTTACTTCAAATACAGTTTCACCAATATTTGGAACCCGTACAGGGAATCTACTTGTCATATCTCGGCCAACCATTGCCTTGATAATGCGATCCTCTGAAGCATCTTCTCCTTGAGCATCAATTGTTTCAATTGTTTTTCCATCTCGTAAAACTGTAATAGAATCCGAAATACTGACGACTTCATTTAATTTATGAGAAATAAGAATAGAAGTAATTCCTTGTTTTCTAAGTTCATCCAACAGTTTTAGTAAATTTGCACTATCTGTTTCATTTAGTGCCGCTGTTGGCTCATCGAGAATTAATAGTTTTACATTTTTCGATAGGGCTTTGGCAATTTCAACGAGTTGTTGTTTACCAACACCAATATCCTTTACAATCGTTTCGGGTGAATCTTTTAATCCAACTTGTTCTAATAGTTTTTTAGATTCCGAAAACGTTGCCTGCCATTTCATAATTTTATTAGACTGTCGTTCGTTTCCTAAGAAAATATTTTCGGCGATTGATAAAAAAGGACTTAAAGCCAATTCTTGGTGAATAATTACAATTCCGGAATTTTCACTTTGTTTAATATCTTTAAAATGGCATTCTTCCCCTTCGAAATAAATACTACCTTCATAAGAACCGCTTGGATAAACAGCACTTAACACTTTCATTAAAGTGGACTTACCAGCACCGTTCTCACCCATTAATGCATGGATTTCGCCTCTATTAACTTTTAAATTCACATCATCTAACGCTTTAACGCCGGGGAATGTTTTCGTTATACTTCTCATTTCTAAAATATAATCTGACATTCTCGCACCCACTTTCTCGGAAATACGTAATGAAACGATTTAGTGGCGATCGAGATCACCACTAAATCAGTTTTGTTTATTATTATTCTAATTCAGACTCTTCGTAATATCCGGCATCCATAACAACTTCCTGGTAGTTATCAATATCTACTGAAACAGGCTCTACTAGATAAGAAGGAATTACTTCTACACCGTTGTCATATGTTTCTGTATTATTAACTTCTGCCTCTTCACCAGCTAAAATTGCATCAATCATGTTAACTACGACTTCAGCTAGAACACGTGTATCTTTGAAAACTGTTTGAGTTTGCTCACCAGCAATGATTGATTTAATCGAAGCTAATTCAGCATCTTGCCCTGAAATTACTGGCATTGGTAGATCGCCAGAACCATAACCTACACCTTTTAATGCTTGGATAACACCACGGCTAATGCCGTCATATGGTGACAATACTGCATCAACAGTTTCGCCATCAGAATAAGCTTTACTTAAAATGTTCTCCATACGAGATTTTGCTAAGTTTCCATCCCAACGCATTGTTGCTGCTTGTTCAAATTCTGTTTGCTCACTTTGAATGACTACTTTTCCACTATCGATATGTGGTTGAAGAATGGACATAGCACCATCCCAGAAGAAATTAGCGTTATTATCATCCGGTGATCCACCGAATAGTTCAACATTAAATGGACCTTCTTCTTCAGCTAGATTTAATGTTTCTTCAATATATGAAGCTTGTAAAACCCCTACTTGGAAATTATCAAATGTTGCATAATAACTAACATCTGGTGATCCCATAATTAAACGGTCATACGCAATAACTTCGATACCTTGGTCAGCCGCTTTTTCTAAAACATTTGTAAGTGCTGTTCCATCAATCGATGCAACAACTAGTACATTTGCTCCTTTTACGATCATGTTTTCAATTTGTTCGATTTGCTTATCCACATCGTCCTCTGCATACTGCAAATCAGTTTCATAACCAAGTGCTTCTAATTGCTTAACCATATTATCTCCATCATCTACCCATCGTGCTGATGATTTTGTTGGCATAGCGATACCTATTGAAGCATCTTTTGACTCTACTTCTTCTCCATTTCCATTATTGCTAGTTTCTCCAGAAGCGTTATCATTTCCTCCGCCACAAGCAGCTAAAAACAACATAAAACCAAATAATAGTGCGAATAAACCTAATTTCTTCATAATTGAAACCCCTTTCATTACTTTTATTTTCTTTCTAAATATAGAATATCATTCTTTACGCTGAAAGCCTTTACATTATTTTAAACTGTTTTTATAAAAATTTAATCTAAATGTAACAAAGGGAGAACAAACTCTATGAATTTAGGTTATTTTTTTATAGATATTTGTTTTTTAAATAAAAAACAGCATAGCCGTCTTTTATTAAATACAGCGTCCGCTTCCACCACCCCGAGTAGCACCTACGGTTTTCGTTTAGGTGCTACTCGAAAGGAGGTTGGTTTCCCTTGATACTTGCGGTGTGAAGGTAGCTGCCAATTTTATAAATACTTATCTCTCGAGAGAAAGCACTTCCATTATATATGGAAAGTGCTTTCGCTTAGCGTTCATTTCTTAAATTGATTTGGTGATACGCCTACCATTTTTTTAAAAGTTGTACTGAAATAATGCTGAGAGTCAAAACCAACTTCCTCTGCGATGGCACGAATGGACATATCCGTTGTTTTCAATAAATCAGTAGCTTTATTTATGCGCATCTGTTTTAAAAGGCCGACGTAAGAAATGGCTAACTCCTGTTTCATCATACGGCTTAAGTATACAGATGATACATGCAATTGTTCCGCAACCCTTTCTAACGTAAGGGAAGAATCCTGATAATTCTGTTGCACATAGAGTTGTGCCTCTTTAACGATTGGGGAAACTCTTATTTGTTTATCTACTTTTAATTTACACATTTCATAGGTTTTATATAAATTCGTTAAGTCGTCAACGTCAACGTCCTCTATATGCCAATATACTTTGATTTTAAGGTATTTTAAAATTGCTTCTTCTATTTCTTTCATTTGGTCATTATCCACTGTTTCCCATAAACATACATTAAATAGATTTGATTGGTCACGAAAAACAGCAGACATTTCAGCTGCTAATTTCTCTTCCACAATATTTTCAATAGCGAACAAGAAAATTTGCCGATCGTTCTCCTGCATATACGTTTGGTTTTGATGATACTCTGGCCACCTGATTACCATGTACTGTTTTGGTGAACTGACAGGTAAATCGATAAAATGTAACTGTTCTTTAATTTCATCAGATGATAGATTACGTTCAATCCAATCCTGAAAAAACCTTCTCTTCATTTGAGCTTGATTTTTTTTGATTTGGCTGGCCGCTTGTTTTAAGTAAACTTCCTTATTCACTTCTATGTCTAGCTTTTCCTTTATTTCCATTAGCAAAATTTGCAATTTTTCTGGATTTACTGGCTTCAGTAAATAGTCTTCAACATGCAAACGAATAGCTTCTTGTGCATAGCTGAACTCATCGTAACCCGATATGACTAGCATTTTACAATTGGGAAGTTGCTCTTTCAATTGCTTCATTGCAATAAAACCATTCATAATCGGCATATTTATATCAATCAATAAGATATCAATCTGATGTGTAATTGCTAATTCCACAGCTTCCTCTCCATCTTCCGCTTCGCCTATGACTTCCATATTATATTTTTCCCAGTCAACGGAAGAACGAATACCATCACGTATTATGAATTCATCATCTGCGATTAATACCTTCCATTTTTTCATTGTGTTAATCCCCTTTTACAATCATATCGTTTACTAGAATTGGTAATGAAATTTCAACTATAGTACCAACTTTTTCTTCACTCTGGATATACATACCGTAGCGATCTCCAAAGGCAAGTTTGATGCGAGCTTGTACATTCAACATGCCATATCCTTTTTTATCTCTTGTGTCACCTTGGTTTTCTGTTCTCATAATAGCCTCACTTAATGAATGGCGCATTTCTTGAAGTTTTAATTCCGACATTCCTACTCCATCATCTTGGATAACAATCATTAATTGGTCTTCTATTTCTTTCGCTTTAACACTAATATGGCCAGGGCCTCTTCGTTCCTTAATACCATGATAGATGGCGTTCTCAATAATCGGCTGTAGAATAAATTTTAAAACATAGAAAGAACGAGTACCGCCATCGACATCAATGTGATAATTCAACTTCTCACGATACCTTGTCTTTTGTATCATTAGATAACTTTCTATATGATCAATTTCCTCTGTTAATGTAATCGTGTCTCTGCCTTGACTTAAACCTATCCGGAATAATTTTGCCAGCGACTCAACTACCTCTGCTACATCCTCTGCCTTTTGTTTTCTAGCCATCCACTGTATCGTATCGAGTGTGTTGTACAGAAAATGTGGATTAATATTTGCTTGGAGACTTCTGAACTCTGCTTCTCGTTTTTGCCTTTCATGCCGCTCTGTTAATCGAAGCAAGTGATTTATTTGGGTTAACATTTTGTTAAAACTGCGCCCTAGTAAGCCAATTTCATCATCCCGTTTTTCCTTGTAACGAACGTTAAGATTCCCACCTTCTGCTTTTCGCATAAAGGTCATTAATTGTGAGATCGGTTTAGATATCGAATTTGATAAAAAATAAGAAACTGGTATCCCAAATAACATAAGGCCAAAAACAAAAACAACTAAATAAAATCTAATCTCCCGCATTTCGAAAATTGTTTCTTCAGCTGGAAAGACCCCTATTGTCGTCCAGTTAGCAAACGAAGATTCCTGAAAAATAAATTGTAATTTTTGAGAATTTATTTCTTTGGAGAAAGTACCAGAATTTTTCCCTTCTAACCATTCGTTTGGAATTGTGTCAATTAAAGGATCATCAGGCTGATAAATATTTTGGTTTTGATCATCAACAACCATTAAATAACCGGTTTTCCCTAAACGGACATCTACCAATGTTTCAGCAATCACTCTTAATTTCAAATCAATTAATATAACTCCCTGGACTTCCTGTGTGTAAGGGTCTACTACTGCTCGAACTACAGAAACGACATCATCATTTTGATAATTTACTAAGGAAGATATATTTCGGTTTTCCGGTTGACCGATGATTTTAAAAATACCTTTATTATCCACTGCTTCTTTATACCAGGATTCCTTTGTTAAATCCTCTGTTGCTTGTGCATAGAATTCATTACTAACATAGTTTCCATCGTTGTTGACAATCAACAATCCAGCTACTTCGGGAGCTAATGTCGTAAAATTACGGAGATAGCGTTGGATATCATACTCCGTATTCGTATCTATATTTAGTTGGTCATCTTGTTGATTAAAAAAATTTTGAACATCATCATTAAAAGCAATAAAATAAGTGATACTTTGTAAGTTATTTATATGAAATTCAAAGGTTTCGTTGACTTTACTGATAAGCTGTAACGTATTTTCATTGACCTGTTGCTCCAGTACACGTTCAACTGTCCAATTAATTAACATTCCTAAACAAATAATCGGAATAATACTAATAATTAAAAAGTGAGAGATCAACTTATATCGAATCGGTAAATTATTAATTTGGATCCAGCGCTTCAATATAATCAATCCATTCTTGAGGGTTTATTGCGGATAATAAGAATCCACATTTTCTTTTGTTACGATCGTCACTCCCGTGTCTACAAAGCGCGGTAATGGCATGCTGTCATTTTCTTGTTCAACAATATCGTGTTGAAGATGGAATAAAAATTGCAATGACCAATACCCCATCTCCCACGTGCCCTGTGCTAATGTTGCAGATATAACACCATCTTCTATCATATCAAGGGTCCCTTTTCCCGTGTCAAAACTGATAATTTTAATCAAATCTTGACGATTATTAGCTACAGTAGCAAGTCCGACTCCAACTCCTCCATTTGCTTCCGTGGCAAAAATTCCAGCTATATCAGGGTACTCCCTCATAATATCTTCTGCAGCAGCTTTAGAGAGCATCTGTTCTCCTCTGCCATCCTTAATAGAAACGACTTTCATATTAGGATATTCGACAAATATAGTATCTTGAAAGCCCTGAGTACGTTCTTGATGATTCAATTGATGTGGCTGTGTAATCACACCCACCTCTCCTTCTTCATTTAGTAATTCTGCCATCTTGTTTGCTGCTTCTACCCCAGCGTTATAATTATCGGTTCCTAAGAAAGAATAAGCTTCACTTTCCGGTGCATCGGAGTCAAACATAACCACAGGAATACCAGCATCCACTGCGTTTTCAATAACAGGATTTAATGCTCTTGGGTCCATCGTTGATACAGCAATTCCCGCAGGATTTTTTGCAATGACCTGTTCAAGAACAGTAATTTCTTCATCTACATCATATTGCGTTGCACCTCGATATTCAACGGAAACATTCATTGCTTCAGCTGCATCTTCAAAGCCTTTTAATGATCGTTTCCAATAATCAATTCCTACTTGAAATGTTACCATTACATAAGTTTCATCCATATTTCCTGTAAGTTCATTTTCCGACCACTCTCGTTCGATCGAATCTGTTGTTTGATAGTTATAAACGTATCCTACAAATAAACCAATTAATAACAAATAGAAGAAAAGCAAGATCCTCAATAGTGAAACCCCTTTCAAAACTGTTCTGAATATATAAAGGCGTAGTTCATTAGAATGATATTGTATCGAAATTGTACCTAAATTTCCGCCTTTCGGCAACCTTCTTTATTAAATAAGCGTGTTGTCGGATTAGAAACTCGAGGTGCAAAAAGCTGTCTTAGTTCCCCTTTTTATGTTGCCCATCCAAATTTCTCATTTATAATCACAATTTCTCCTTTTTATCATCTCCGAGTATTCGAGTGATTTGACCATTTACTAAATCTAAGAAGTTATTTATTATCTAATAGTGTCGTTTTTTAAATAAATAATTGTTTTTAACTAATTTTTTAGTCAATAACTGATGAAAATTCACTATTTTTTGAATATCCCAATAAAACCGATTGAATTTATAGGAATAATAAAGCTATAATAGAATTAGTCTTTTTTATATGAATTCTGAAGATTGATTTTTTAAAATGAAATGGAAGTTTAGTAAGTAAGGTTAATTTTTAAAAGATAGTTTATATTCTTTGTGAGGTGAATATTGTTGCAATTTCTAGAAACGAACAGTCCATTTAATCAAGAACAAGCAGAGCTACTTAATCGTCTTCTGCCTACGTTAACAGAATCGCAAAAGCTATGGCTTAACGGGTATCTGTCTGCGTCCCAAACGGCAGCTTCTGCTTCTGTTGCTGGAGAGGATTTAAAAGAAAGTCCAGTTGAACAATCTGCACAGCCTGTATCAAAAGATGTCACGATCCTCTATGGTTCTCAAACTGGGAATGCTCAGGGATTATCAGAAGATGCGGGTAAAAAATTATCGTCCCGTGGATTTGATGTAACAGTTTCGTCAATGAGTGATTTCAAACCAAAACAACTAAAAAAGGTGTCGAATCTGCTTATTGTAGTAAGTACGCACGGGGAAGGTGATCCACCGGACAATGCAATAACCTTCCACGAGTTCATGCTCGGCAAACGTGCTCCGAAACTTGACGATCTTCGTTTTTCTGTCTTGGCACTTGGAGACACTTCTTACGAGTTTTTCTGTAAAACAGGAGCCGATTTTGATCAGCGATTAGAAGAACTTGGAGCTACACGTTTACACCCTAGAGTTGATTGTGACTTAGACTTTGATGAACCTGCGGAGGAATGGTTGACGGGTGTCATTAACGGATTGAGTGAGGCTCAAGAAAGTAGCACCACTGCCCCTGCTCAAGACACAACTGCTGAGTCAACAGATACCATCTATTCTAGAACAAATCCTTTTCACGCAGAAGTATTGGAAAACATTAATTTGAACGGTCGGGGTTCTAATAAAGAAACTCGCCATCTTGAGCTTTCATTAGAAGGTTCTGGATTGGAATTTAAACCAGGTGACAGTCTTGGTGTATATCCGGAAAATGATCCTGCACTTGTAGATATGCTTATAAACGAAATGAAATGGAACGCTGAAGAACAAGTAGTAGTGAATAAAAAAGGCGAGTCTTTACCATTAAAGGATGCACTGATTTCTCATTTTGAGATTACTGTTTTATCAAAACCTTTTCTCGAAAAAGCTGCTAAGCTTTCTGAAAATGAATCTTTGCAAGACCTTTTATCACCTGGAAAAGAAGACCAAGTTAAAGAATATATTCTTGGTCGGGATTTACTAGACTTAGTGAGCGATTATGGTCCGTGGAACTCAACGGTGCAAGAGTTTGTCTCTATTCTCAGAAAAATGCCTTCTCGTCTTTACTCGATTTCAAGTAGTTTGAACGCAAACCCGGAAGAAGTACACTTAACAATCGGGTCTGTCCGATATGAATCGTTTGGACGCCAACGGAATGGCGTATGTTCCATTCTTTGCTCTGAACGATTAGAGCCAGGAGATACGCTTCCGGTTTATATTCAACATAACGAAAACTTTAAGTTACCCGAAAATCCTGAGACTCCGATCATTATGGTTGGACCTGGCACAGGGATCGCTCCATTCCGCTCTTTCATGCAAGAACGGGAAGAAATCGAGGCGGAAGGAAAATCATGGTTATTTTTCGGTGAGCAATACTTCATGAGCGATTTCCTTTACCAGATTGAATGGCAGAAATGGTTGAAGGATGGGGTTCTTACGAAAATGGATGTTGCCTTCTCTCGTGATACAGAGAAGAAAGTTTATGTGCAGCATAGACTTAAGGAGCATAGCAAAGAATTATTTGAATGGCTGCAACAGGGGGCTGTCCTCTATGTATGTGGTGATGAGAAAAACATGGCTCATGATGTTCAAAACACTCTTATTGAAATGATTGAAAAAGAGGGTAACATGAACCGTGAACAAGCAGAAGCGTATTTAGCGGATATGCAACAACAAAAACGATATCAGCGAGATGTATATTGATTTGGGATTGAAAGGAGTTCATTTAAAATGGTTAATCATAATTTAAAAGCACCTGAGGGTCCACCAAGTGACGTGGAACGCATAAAACAAGAAAGTAATTTATTACGTGGCACATTAAAAGAATCGATGCTAGAGCGGATCAGTTCTGGGATTTCTGACGATGATAATCGCTTAATGAAGCATCATGGAAGCTATTTACAGGACGATCGTGACCAGAGAATCGAGCGTCAAAAACAAAAGCTTGAGCCAGCCTTTCAATTCATGCTTCGCGTAAGAATGCCTGGCGGCGTCTCAACAGCAAAACAATGGCTCGTTATGGATGAGCTTGCACATAAACATGGGAATGGAACATTAAAACTAACAACACGTCAGACGTTTCAAATGCACGGGATTCTAAAATGGAATATGAAAAATACTATTCAAGAAATCAACAATTCTCTTTTAGATACCATTGCTGCCTGTGGTGACGTTAACCGTAACGTGATGTGTAATCCGAACCCCTATCAGTCTGATGTACATGGTGAAGTATATGAATGGTCAAAGAAGCTAAGTGATGAATTACTTCCAAAAACAAGGGCGTATCACGAAATCTGGTTGGATGAAGAAAAAGTAGCAGGAACACCAGAAGTCGAAGATCCAGAACCAATGTATGGACCACTTTACTTACCGCGTAAGTTTAAAATTGGTATTGCCGTACCCCCGTCTAACGATATTGACGTCTTTTCTCAAGATCTTGGACTCATTGCTGTTGTTGAAGAAGGTCAACTGATCGGATTTAACGTAACTATCGGCGGCGGACTAGGTATGACTCACGGGGACGATAAAACATATCCTCAAGTTGGAAAGTTGATCGGTTTTTGTAAGCCCGAGCAAATTATTGATCTGGCAGAAAAGATTATCACAATTCAACGCGACTACGGGAACCGTTCTGTTCGAAAATACGCTAGATTCAAGTATACAATTGATCGTCTTGGACTAGATGCAGTGAGAGAAGAACTTGAAAATCGGTTGGGTTGGAGTTTGGCAGAAGCCAAGCGGTTCCATTTTGACGATAACGGAGACCGTTACGGTTGGCAAAAAGGTGTCAAAGGTAAATGGCATTATACCCTTTTTGTAGAAGGTGGTCGCATTGCCGATACGGACGGGTATAAACTGATGACGGGATTGCGTGAAATTGCCTCTATTCATACAGGTGACATCCGCTTAACCGCCAATCAGAATTTAATTATTGCAAATGTTACTTCCGCAAAAAAGAAGAAAATCAATGAATTAATTGATCAATATGGTCTAACAGACGGCAAATATTTTTCAGCGATTCGACGAAGTTCTATGGCCTGTGTCGCGATGCCAACCTGTGGTCTTGCAATGGCAGAAGCAGAGCGTTATCTGCCGGAACTCATCGGTAAAATTGATGAAATCATTGATGAGAATGGACTACGAGACAAAGAAATTACTATTCGTATGACAGGCTGTCCAAACAGTTGCGCACGCCCATCTCTTGGAGAGATTGCCTTTATTGGTAAAGCCCCAGGTAAATACAATATGTATTTAGGCGCTGCATTTGATGGTAGTAGATTAAATAAAATGTATCGGGAAAACATTGGAGAAAAAGAAATTCTTAGTGAACTGAACACCCTCCTCTCCCGCTATGCAAAAGAAAGAAACGATGCTGAGCATTTCGGTGACTTTGTCATTCGTGCCGGCGTCATTGAAGCAACAACAGATGGTACGAATTTTCACAAATAAGAATATACAATAAGGGGTGTCGTAAAAAGTCTTAATGACTTTTTAAACGACACCCCTCATTTCTTATTCATAGATTTCGTCAGCATGTTTGTATCTCATTTTTTCAGATTGAATCTGTTCATTTTTATTGTTATTCGTATTACTGTCATGCTCTTGAGTAGCTTCTTTCGTATCTGGAATTTGGTTAGTATCGGACACTGATTGTTGTACCTTTTGCTCATTGTCTTTCATATATCCCACTCCTGTCTATTCGTGATTGTCTTATGATCTCCAGAAGAAAAGAAAGTTACCCTTTTTAGATGAAATTCACTTTTAAACAATATATATTCTCTAGTTTTCATAGACAAATTCTTTATTATTGAGCTGTATATCCACCATCAATTGTCAATGAATTTCCTGTCATATAAGATGAATCATCCGAAGCCATGAATAACACAGCTTTTGCCATTTCGTCTGATTTGCCAAGACGTTTCATTGGGGTAATAGAAGCAAGTTCCTGTTTGCTTTCTTCAGGAATTATTGGTGTGTCAATAAAACCTGGAGCTAAAGAATTTACCCTGATATTTTTGGTAGCATATTCTAATGCAAGCGAGCGTGTTAAGTTGAGAACCCCACCTTTTGCTGCATTATATGCTGCCGATCCCGGTGATCCGACCCACCCATACATGGAAGCGGTGTTTATGATAGATCCTCCTCCTGACTTTAACATTTCACGGATTGCCTCACGAGCGACTAAAAATACCCCATCTAAATCCACATTAACTGTGTTACGCCATTCATCATAGGAAAGCTCATCTGTTGGTGTCACTTTTCCTATCCCTGCATTATTAAATACGACATCTACTTTTCCGAATCTATCCATAGTCTTTTTGAAAACTTCTTGTACTTCTTCCTCAATAGTGATGTTTGCTTTTAGAAAAATCGCTTCGACATTTTGCTCTTTTAATTCAGCTTCGAAAGATTTTCCTTTTTCTTCATTTAAATCAACAAGTACTACTTTTGCACCCTCTTCAACAAATAGTCTTGCTGTAGCAGCACCAATTCCTGATGCTCCTCCCGTAATGACAGCTACTTTGTTTTCTAATTTCACAGAAACCTCTCCTTTATTAAATGAATTCTAAAAGTTTAAACTCGGCTTCAGATAATTACACTTATATTTTAAATTTCCGCAAAATAATGTAAACATTAACCAGTTTTGATATGATTGAATTCTTATTACAATGGATGTGATAAGTTAATGTTGAATAGAATAGATCAGGGTGTTTAGTAACAAATCTACCCTAAATTAAAGATCGAATGTTACTAAATAGTTTGAATAGTAACATTCACAAGAGACAAACTCCTTTGAATGTCACAAAGCAAAGGTATACCATCTTAAATAGTCAATTTTCCTTTTTTCTCTAAAACGATTTTCTAAATGACTGTTTTAATAGCTAGGCTTTCACTGAGCAAACAGGTATATACAAAAGCATCCGGATCAATGACTTCTTTTGCCAATCTAAAATTCCCTGTAAATGTATAAACAATTGCATGATTAATTTTAAACGACGTTCTTCATTTGTTGGGTGAAAATTTTCCGCACTCATTCTCCCCACTTAATCATATTTTGCTCACTTCCATATAATTTACAATAAAGTGCATTATATACAAAAAGAAAAATGGTAAAGATACCAATTTATAAAATATATACAATTTTTATGCAACAATTATTGATATCTTTTGTATATTTAATAGGGGTTTTATTCTAAAAAATTCGAGTGAAAAACTTCGACAAATCTGAATATTAGTTAAAGTAAGTTTCTTAGATTTGTATTTATTTCGATCCACAGTTCTGTATGAAAACATGCATTATATCCAAGTATTTAATTGTTTTTATTACATTCTTTTAGAAGCTCTATTATTCTTTCATTTTGATTCGTTTGTTCTTTTAATTGTCCAATAATTGTGCCCACTCCTATAATAATAAGAGTTAATAAAATCCACATACATTCTTCCTCCAATAGTTTTTGGTTTTCTTCAAATGCTCAGAATTTTCATAGTACGACAACTAAATTTGAAACCTATCTGTAATAATAGAAGCAACATCTTCAGGGCTTAAATGTGTATTGTTAATTTTAATATAGTTTTCTCGTGTAATTTCTCCTTCCATAGAGTTTAGTCTATGGTTCTCCATTGTAATTTTTAAATTATATTCAGACTGCTCAATATCTCGTTTGGTAGGCTTATGCTCGAGTCTATGGTGACTTTTATTACGCACGAGTCTCTCTTCTATATCCGCCTCAAGTTCGACAAAATATACACTACCTTCTTTGGACTCAAAAATATCGCAAATACTATTCACAAAATCCCAGTCTTCTTTCTCATCAAATGCCCATACAAATGTAAAAATCAATCCTGCCATGTTGCTTGAAGCGACTTCTTTAAATATCTCTTGTCTAAATAATGTTGATAACCTCCATGTCTCCGGACCAAATCCAAATAAAGGATAAAGCATATCAATCGTCATATGGTTATGAAAAAGCTTTAATTCCGTCAGTTTTTCTACTTCCTGTCCAACTGTCATCTTACCAACTGCTTGTGGTCCAAATATTAAAATAAAATTCATATAAGCCTCCTAAACGATTGATATTAACTGTGAAGTTTAAAAACCGAATTATTTAAATAAATTCATATGTGAATGAATTTCATAAGTCATCGTTGTATATTGATTTCCGAACGTTCTAAATGATCTCCATTTCAGACGGACGCTTTCCGTGGGGCTCGTCTTCAACTAATTCCTCCTCCGAAAATCTCCGTCTGAATGGATTTTCAGACTTCGCTGATCCCACAGGATTCGCCGTCTTGCACTTCAATCATTCGTTTTTTCACGAATATTGATATCAGTATTTATTCAAACGTTCGTTGAAAAAGTTGAAAAATTGTATTATGAAATTGGTTCATGTATTGTAACTATAAATAAAAATTGGATTCTGGGCTGTTAAGGTCTTTATGGTCAACATCGATTAAATATATTTTATCATCATTTTCCAGTTAATTGGACTTTGATTCAAAAAAAAGAGCTGTGTTAGCAGCTCGAAGCACATAATCTTTTCTCTATTTCACTTTTAGATATCCCATGCACTAATGCAACAAAATTTTTTTAGGAAAAACTCTCTCTAAATCAATTGTTTTTCATACTTTCTTCAAAAAATTTCATCAAACGGTCTTGGTATTCTACCGTTTCCACTGTATAAGATTTAACATGGCCTGCTCCCGGAACAGTCCATAACGTTTTATCCCCACCAGCAGCTTCATATATTTCATCAGCCATTGCAGTTGGAACGAGTTCGTCAGCTTCCCCATGAATAATAAAAAGTGGTCTCGTATTTTTTGCAGCTTGGGCTACTGCAGATGCTTCACCAAAACTAAAGCCGGCTCGAACGTTTGTTAAACCACTGGTGATCTGGATGATTGGAAACGCAGGCAATTGATAGATTTGTTGCAGTTGATACGTTAAAATATCTTCTGCTGATGTATATCCACTGTCGGCGATAACGCCTTTTACTTCATTAGGAAGATCTTCTCCGCTTGTCATTAACACGGTTCCAGCACCCATGGAAACACCATGAAGGAAAATATCGCTACTGTTTTCTTCATCGATAAGTTCTTTAATCCATTTCTGATAATCTAGGCGATCATGCCAACCAAAACCAATATAATCCCCTTCGCTCTCCCCATGACCTCGGGAATCTGGGATCAAAATATCGAAACCTTGCTCATGATAAAATTGAACAAAATCACTCATATCTGCTCGTTGACTTCTAAAACCATGAGCAAGGATCACGGCTTTACCAGTTGATTCTTCGTTCTTTAGAAAATCCGCTTCTAATATAAGATCATCATAGGTAGTTATTGTTCTTTTTTCAAAATTCTGTTCTTCATACCAAGTAGCTGCTTCGTTAATCATATCTTCGTTTTTCTCATTTACCATTGCAGGGATTGCGTCTTCCTCGCGGTGCAATTCGACCTCTGTTCCCCGTTTTACTGCTTCACGATAAAAATAATCTCCCCCTATCATGAGTGCAATGATTACTAAAACTATCAAACTACTTATGATACTAATAAACTTTTTCACGAACTTCTCTCTCCGTCCTATGGTGTTCTAATCTATGTTTTGGAGCTTCATAAATTTGGCAATAATTGTGAATCAAATATTAATGAAGCTTCTCATTCAATTATAAATGTTTTTAAAGCGTTGTCGACTAAAATAATTCAACATTTATCAGCTGTATGTAGTAAATGAACTTCTTTATTTAAGATAAAAGTTACTACTAAGAAGAATGTATTATTTTAAGAGTAGTCTGTCCCTCAGGTATTTACAAAGCAAAAAGACAGCTATAATCAATCTGATTTAGCTGCCTCACTATTTTATTATATTTAAGAAAAACAGAACCTAATGAATATTAAGTCGTCTTACATATTTTTATAAGTTAATTGTGACATCTGCATCTTCACGCAGTTTTTCTACAAGTAATTGTGCTGCTTCTGCTTCTTTTTGACTTCTAACTTGTTCTTCAACTTGTGGTTTTACTTCTTCGAAAGAAGGGACTTCTGCCTCTTCCCCATTCTCTCCTTCTACTTCTCCTTGTTGTGCGATCATCTGATCATAGAATTCTTGTAACTCTTCATCCGTCGGGTTTATTTCCCCTGTCTCGCTCGCAATCAGTTGATCAATTTTAACTTGCACTTCTAACTGAGACATGACTTCTTCTTCATCAGTACCCTGTTCTTCTATAGCTGCAATAAATTCATCTCCTGATTCCATGCCGTTTTGTGCAGCTATTTGATTCAATGTTTCCTGAATGTCTTCTTCTGAAGCTTCAAAATCACCGTTTTCCGCAGCCTGTATGAGAAGCTCCGTACCAATCATACTCTCTACAATCTGTTGCTTTAATTGATCTTGGTCAACCTCTTCGCCTGTCATTTGTGATTGCATAGCGGCTTGTTGAAATTGCCCTTCGTAAGTAACTTCGAATTCTTCTTTAGGTATTTCTTCTCCGTTTACTTCGGCCACGATATCTGGAACGCCTTCTAAGTCAGGTTCAGGCATTTCCATTTGTTCTGAGGCTTCCTCATCCTCTACAGCTGTTTCGTTATTTTCAGCGGGCTCTTCCTCCTGCGATTCTGTAGCTTCATTATTTGTTGTTTCTTCTTGTGTTGCGTTTCCTTCATTTCCACCTTGATTTGTCTCTTCATCGTTACTACATGCAACACTCACAGCAACTAATCCTGCAAGTGATAAACTTAATAGGTGTTTTTTATTCATTGATATTCCCCTCTCTATATTGAACTTGATGCTAATCTTAACATATCGTTCCGGAGCGTAAAACTGTAACTAGGCTTCAATAGACCAAAAAGATGAAAATCCTCAAAAATAATCATAAAATATCTCTGAATATCTTCAAAATACTAGTGATATCGGCAAATTATGATGTAAGATTGATTGAAATTGTAAAAGTATGTAATAACAAGGGACGGTTCTCTGCTTCTTGTTTGAAGAATGATCCAAGCGAGCCCCGCTATGCTGTAATTAGTTCAATTACTCGCGAATCACTCAGGGAAATCAAGCAGTTTTTCGTAAGATATAAACCAAGCTTATACCAGAAATGCAGATTATCGTCCTGCTCATATCCAAATTTCTCTGTTATGAAATCTTACGCAAAACAACATCCCTTAAATTACTTGGTCTATACTTGTAATTACAAAGAACAAAGGAGGGATAACATATGAAGAATATTAAATTGTCCCTCTATACTGATGAAGAGTTGTATTGGGCTATTCATCAACATGAGCAAAAAAGTAAAAGTAAACATACTAAACTTGCAGTAAAATAATACTAAGAAAAACGCAAAGCGTCTTTTGTTAAATACAGTGTTAGCTTCCACCGCCCCGAGTAGCACCTACGTAGTGCGTGTAGGTGCTACTCGAAAGGAAGGGTGGGTTTCCCTTGATACGTGCGGTGTGAAGGTAGCTGCGATTATTTGAATTCTTATCTCTGAACATAAGACAAGAAACGATTGCTCTAAAGGGCAATCGTTTCTTGTCTCTTTCATTAGATTAAAATTGATTAAGCTATAATGAAAAAGCAAAGTCATAGCCACTAGTAGTTATAGTATGAAGCAGAGAACCGTCCCTTGCATCCCCCCGCTTCATGGTAATCTTGTGTCGCCCATTAGGTATCTGTCGCATTCTCTTGCGGCTTCTCGGCCTTCATTAATGGCCCACACGATTAAACTTTGACCTCTCCGCATATCTCCTGCTGCAAAAACACCTTTTACATTTGTTTCATATTTCCCGTATTCTGCCTTAACATTCGATCGTTCATCTGTTTCAAGAGAAAGTTCCTTTATCAGTTCTTGTTTCGGCCCACTAAATCCGATCGCCAACAATACTAACTGAGCAGGCCATACTTTTTCAGAGCCTGGTATTTCTTTACGAACTTTTTCCCCATTCTCATCAATGGTTGTTTCCACACTTATCGTATGGACTTCTTTTACGTGACCATTGTCATCACCAACAAACTTTGTTGTCATGACAGCATACGCTCGAGGATCTTCACCTAAAACAGCCGCTGCTTCCTTATGTCCATATTCGACTCGGTGAATAACAGGCCACTGGGGCCAAGGATTATCATCCTCACGTACATCTCCTTTTTTTTCATAAATGTCAAATTGCGTTAAACTTTTGCAATCATGTCTTACGGAGGTAGCTAAACAGTCTGTTCCTGTATCGCCACCACCGATAACAATGACATCTTTATCTTTTGCAGAAATATAATCATTGTTTTCAAAATTAGAATCCAATAAACTTTTCGTATTTGCGTGCAGAAAATCCATCGCATAATGGATGCCCTTAAGCTCTCTTCCCTCTACTTCCAAATCCCGGTGCTTTGTCGCACCTCCGCAAAGAACGACGGCATCAAATTCCGTTTGAAGGGCTGAAACTGAAAAATCCTTTCCGACTTCCGTATTTGTTACAAAGCTAATTCCTTCTTCCTTCAAAAGGTTCACTCTGCGTTCAACAACCGAATAAGGAAGTTTCATTTCAGGTATCCCATAGGTTAAAAGTCCACCGACACGGTCACTCTTTTCAAACACCTTTACGTGATGTCCAGCTTTATTTAACTGAGCAGCACAAGCTAATCCTGCAGGTCCGGAACCAATAACGGCAACTTTTTTAGTTGTCCGAGTTTCCGGGATCGACGCCTTCACCCAACCCTCCTTGAATCCTCTTTCAACAATTTCTAACTCAATTGACCGAATGGCAACCGGCGGCTCATTAATCCCGAGAACACAGGCACCTTCGCAAGGAGCTGGACACGCCAAACCAGTAAACTCAGGAAAATTATTCATTCTGTGTTCCCGTTTCAAGGCTTCTTTCCATTGACCTTGATAAACTAAATCATTCCACTCAGGTATTAAATGGTGCACAGGACAACCAGAAGTCATGCCATTTAACATGGTACCTGTGTGACAAGTCGGAATGCCACAGTCCATACAACGAGCACCCTGTTGTTTGAGCTCTTTTTCTTCATACGGCAACATGTAACTTTCCCAGTCTTTCGTCCGCTCAGCTGGATCACGTTCTGGGCGCGATTGCCGTTTAAAATCTATAAAACCAGTTGGTTTCCCCATTGTTAACCTCCATCCTTTATGGAATTAACTATTTTTTTACTTTCTTCAAATGCTGCAAGTGCCGCTTTATATTTATCTAATCCGCTTGTTTCAAAATGTCGGATTCTGTTTTGCATCTCTAAATAATCAACGGGAATCACGCGAATGAATTTCTTTTTCATTGATGCCCATTTTTTGATTACTTGGCTACCGAAATCACTTTCTGTGTAATAGACATGGTTCTCCACCATTTTATAAATCATGGACAATTCCTCTTCATCCGAAATCGAATCGAGTAAAACTTGTTCCTGATTACATTTGTTACGAAAATCTTTTGATTCATCCAACACATAGGCAACTCCACCGGACATGCCCGCCGCAAAGTTTTTCCCTACTTCACCAAGTACAACAACTTTCCCACCTGTCATGTATTCACAACCATGATCTCCACCACCTTCTACAACCACACTTGCTCCACTATTTCTGACACAAAATCGTTCTCCGGCAATGCCATTTATATAAGCTTCTCCAGCAGTTGCTCCATAAAACGCAACGTTTCCAACAATAATATTTTCCTCTGCGGTAAAAGTACTCCTTCTAGAAGGACGGACGATTATTTTTCCACCGGACATTCCTTTGCCGATAAAGTCATTGGCATCTCCAATAAGTCTTAATGTTAGACCGGGTGGAATAAAGGCTCCGAAGCTTTGTCCAGCAGAGCCTTTAAAGGTTAACCGTATCGTATCCACGGGTAACCCTTCTGCACCATATCGCTTCGTAATAACACTTCCTAAAAGTGTCCCTGTTACTCGATTGATATTTCGAATCGAAAAAGTACCTTCGACAGGTTCTTGATTTTCAATCGCCTCTTTACAAAATGGAATAAGTTCTTGTTTGTCCATTGTTTTATCAAGTCCATGAACTTGTTCAACGGTCGCATAACGACTTACATTCTCCGGTACTTCCGGTTGATAGAGCAGCTCCGTTAAATCTATTCCTTTTGTTTTCCAATGTGTAATTGCTTGATTTGTTTCTAACACATCCGTTCTTCCAATCATGTCATTTATTTTTCTGAATCCGAGTTCCGCCATCAACTCTCTTACCTCGGTTGCAATAAACCGCATGAAATTTTCGACATAATCTGCTTTACCAGGAAACTTTTTTCTAAGCTCAGGATTTTGCGTTGCTACACCAACGGGACACGTATCTAGGTGACAAACACGCATGTAAATACAACCTAATACAACTAACGGTGCAGTGGAAAAACCATATTCCTCAGCGCCGAGTAATGCAGCAACTATAACGTCTCTTCCTGTCATCATTTTCCCGTCTGTTTCTACCACAATTCGATCTCTCAAACGATTCAAAAGCAAGGTCTGATGTGTTTCCGCTAATCCTAGCTCCCAAGGTAATCCCGTATGTTTCAAACTTGTTCTCGGAGCAGCACCTGTTCCGCCATCGTATCCACTTATGAGAACGAGGTCCGCTCTTCCTTTAGCTACCCCAGCCGCGATCGTGCCAACACCAACTTCTGATACGAGTTTGACACTTATTCGTGCCTCTGGATTAGCATTCTTTAAATTATGAATTAATTCTGCCAGGTCTTCGATGGAATAAATATCATGGTGAGGAGGCGGTGAAATTAATCCTACTCCTGGTGTTGAGTTTCTCACTTCAGCAATCC
This sequence comes from Salipaludibacillus neizhouensis, assembly GCF_002886185.1. Taxonomy (GTDB): domain Bacteria; phylum Bacillota; class Bacilli; order Bacillales; family Salisediminibacteriaceae; genus Salipaludibacillus; species Salipaludibacillus neizhouensis. Next base: position 1,599,574 of record NZ_KZ614146.1, on the reverse strand, counting down.
ATGGATATACCTTCATCCCTGGCAGTTGTCCGCCTTCACCTGGTTTTGCGCCTTGAGCAACTTTAATTTGAATCTCGGCAGCATTTACAAGGTAATGACTTGTGACCCCGAAACGTCCTGAAGCAACTTGTTTTATTGCACTCCTCCTCCAGTCCCCATTTTCATCCCGGGTAAATCTGTCCGCGGTTTCTCCACCTTCTCCTGAGTTACTCTTGCCCCCAATCCGGTTCATTGCGATCGCAAGCGCTTCGTGGGCTTCAATACTAATAGACCCATACGACATCGCTCCTGTTTTAAACCTTTTACAGATTTCTTCTATTGGTTCCACTTCTTCTAATGGAATAGCCTCTCTCTTTTTAAATGATAGTAATCCTCGAATAGCTTGTAAATTCAAATCAGTATCTGTCAGAAGTGAAGAATATTGTTTGAAAAGTGTATAATTATTCGTTTGGCAAGCTTGTTGAAGAAGATGGATGGTTTTGGGATTATATTGGTGATCTTCTCCATCCTCACGCCATTGGAAATCATCCCCGGGTTCTAGAGAATTTTCTGATCCTCTCTTTTCTTCAAAAGTACGACGGTGCCTCATCAATACTTCTTGAGCAATGATGTCCAGACCGATTCCACAAATTCTTGAGGCTGTTCTTGTGAAATATTGGTCAATAACATCTTTCTCTATCCCAATGGCTTCAAAAATTTGTGCTCCGCGATAACTTTGAATGGTGGAGATCCCCATTTTAGATAATACCTTCACAATCCCATCTGTTGCGGCTTTTATGTATTCATCCACCGCTTGATCCATTGAAATATCACGAAGGTCTCCTCTTTCAATTAAACCTTGTAATGATTCATAAGCTAAATATGGGTTTATCGCTTCTACACCAAAGCCAAGTAAACATGCAAAATGGTGAACTTCTCTTGCATCGGCAGTTTCAGTTATAATACTAACTAGTGAACGCGTCCCTTTTCTAACCAGATGATGGTGCAAACCCGAAGCTGCGAGTAATGTCGGTATGGCTGCATAGTCGGCATTTACCCCTCGATCAGATAAAACGAGCAGTGTCGCTCCTTGCTCAATGGCCGTGTCTACGTCATTAAAAAGCTTCGATAATCTGTTTGAAAACTCTTGTTCTTCCTGATTAACTGGAAATAAGATAGAGAAAGTTACACTGGGAAAATCTGAGTCATAGAGTTTTCGCAGCTCGCTATTTTTCAATATTGGCGTGTCAATTTGAATCTGTCTGCAGCTTTCAGGTTCTGGTCGAACTAAATCTTTTTCAGGTCCAATTGTCGTTCTTACAGAAGTGATAATTTTTTCTCTAATTGCGTCTATCGGTGGGTTCGTAACTTGTGCAAACATTTGTTTAAAATAGTTGTATAACATCTGTGGTTTTTTTGATAATACAGCTAGTGGGGAATCATAGCCCATCGAACCAATGGGATCTTTTTTATCTGTAATCATAGGTTTCAGTATTTTATTTAACTCTTCATTCGTATATCCGAAGGCAAGTTGTTGCCTGTTTCGATCGTCTTCTGTAAATCTATCGGCAGTATTATGGGTGTTTTCCGGTAAATCGTTTAAATGAACAAGATTTTCTGCTAACCAATGTTTGTAAGGATGTTCGGAAATGATGTGACTTTTAATTTTTTCATCGGATATAATTTTTCCCTTTTCCAAATCCACTAGCAGCATTTTCCCTGGATGAAGCCTTTCTTTGTATTCAATATCCTCAGCAGACACATCTAGCGCACCTACTTCAGAGCCTAAGATAATCATGCCATCTTTGGTGACATAGTACCTCCCAGGTCTAAGTCCATTTCTGTCCAAACATGCGCCTATTTGTTTTCCATCTGTAAAAACAATCGCTGCCGGACCATCCCAAGGTTCCATTAACGAGCTATGGTATTCATAAAATGCTTTTTTCTCGTCACCCATTCTGTCATCGTTCACCCATGGTTCAGGGATCATCATCATCGCCGTATGGGCGAGTGATCGACCAGTTAGGTGTAAAAACTCAAAACAATTATCAAACATAGAGGAATCACTTCCATCTTTATCAATCACTGGAAATAAGTGCTTATAATCATCTGGTCGAAACATTTTCGGTTTGCACTGTCCTTCTCTTGCCTGCATCCACTTGACATTTCCTTTAATCGTGTTGAATTCGCCGTTATGTATTGTCATCCTATTCGGGTGTGATCGTTCCCAACTTGGAAATGTATTTGTACTAAACCGCGAATGTACAAGTGCCAGCGCTGATTTGAAATAACGATTGTTTAAATCAATGAAAAAGGAACCGAGTTGTTCTGGAATTAACATGCCTTTATACACGATTGTTCTTGTCGATAAACTACAAATATACACGCCTTTTTGGTGTTCAATATCCGAGGCATTCATCTGTTTTTCCAACCGCTTACGAATCACATATAATATTCGTTCAAATGTATCCTGATCCATTTTTTCATCAGAAGGAGCAATAAACATTTGCCGGATAAATGGTTCCGATTTTTTTGCCATATCACCGACGAACGAATCATTTACAGGAACTGTTCGCCAACCTAAAAACACTTGTCCCGCCTCTTCAACGATCGTTCTAATTTGTTTCTGAGTTTTAGCTCTTATTTCAGGATCTTGTGGTAAAAATACCATCCCTACTCCATATCCACCTTCTTCAGGTAAAATAATATTATATTTATCACATTCTCTTTCAAAAAAAACATGAGGAATTTGAGTCAGTATACCTGCCCCGTCTCCAGTACTTGTATCCGCTGACTGACCGCCCCTATGCTCCAAATTACATAGAATAGTAATCGCATGCGTTATAATTTCATGTTTTTTCTCCCCATTGATATTAGCTACCATTCCAATTCCACAGGCTTCATGTTCATTTTCTGGATCATATAAACCCTGCTTAGCCGGAAAATTGTGCCTATTCATCCTAAAACCACCCCTGTCCAAACATCATTGTAATTAATGTTTACAAGACAACTTTATTTAATACATAGGAATGCAGGGGACGGTTCTCTGCTTCCAAAATTGTCTGTTACAAAACCTTACGCTATACAACATCTCTTAGATTCCATGGACTATACTAGTAATTACAAAGAACAAAGGAGGGGTAAAACACGAAAAATATTGATTTGTCCCTATACACAGATGAAGAACTATACTGGGCTATCCATCAACATGAGCAAAAAAGTAATCAGAAATAATAAATATACTTAAATAATTTAGAGGTGTAAATATGAACAAAAACGATTGCTCCATTGAGCAATCGTTTTTGTTTAGTCAATTAATAATCCTACCGCAACTCTTAAGAAAGGAAGCAGAGAACCGTCCCTATATAACGATTTGGTTTTTCCCGCTATTTTTTCCTATATACAAAGCTTTATCTGCTGCTTTAATTGTTTCTTCAATATCTGATGAGTCATCTATTTTTGCCAGTCCACCTGTAATAGAAAGGGTTATTTCGCATTTTTCATAGCTAAAGGCACCTTCTCGTTCCATAGCTTCCTTGATGTTATAGGCAATTTGTTCTGCAATCTCCTCACGATCGCTGTAAATAAGAAACAAAAACTCTTCCCCACCCCATCGAGCAACAATTCCTTGACCTGTAATCATTTTCTTAAATATTTCTGAACAGAAAATTAATGCGGCATCTCCGCAATCATGACCGTATTTATCATTTATTTCTTTAAAATCATCAATATCCACTAATAATACATAACCGGCTCTATTTTCCTTCACGGCATTATTTAAAAAAACATACATGGTTCGTCTATTATAAATACCAGTTAATGGATCTATCATAGCCATGCCTTGTAATTTATGGAGCATAGAGATGTTTGTGCGTTGGTATAATGACGTCGTAAATACCGTAAAAACTAGTAATCCTATGAAATTCAAAATATGAAAAGTTTCAAACACATATAATGGAACAATATCGGTGTTTTTTGCTACTAAATAATAGAGGATAATATACGCGATAGTGCTAGAAAATATGATGAAATATTTTATCAAACCTTTAGATACAAAGCTAACAAATAATGGGAATATCAGAATGTAATAATGGAAACCAGCACCCCAACCTATCGTTATTGTCGCTATTATTACAGCTGTTATAGTAGGTAAGAAAATGGCGAGAAAATAAAGTTGGAAGTATTGATTCTTAACAAGCCTGAAGTTAATTACTTGTATGGCAATCGTAATGATAGAACTCCAAACTAATATAGGAATATTTAAATATATAAAAGTACAAGCCCAAATTCCATGCGAAATGATTACACCTGTTATAATTTTATTAAAATCAAGACTTGCAAGTTTATTGTACTCACGTGTGTCTTTCAATATACTTTTCATAACAACCCTCCTGATCATTTAGAGACTTCCTTCAAAACGATTAATAAGTGAATAAGGCACAAAGTGGTATCTAATCTGGAAACTTACCTCCAGTTTCTGATCATTCATTTAGTCTACATTTGCACTATACCATTATACCTATAAATAATCCCGAGAAATTTGTCGATTATCAAAACTTTTAAAAACCTGTTGAGTAATTGCCTCAACAGGTAAATTTATGCTTTATACTTTAAGTTTAGAAATCTATGAAATAGGTTTTTTACAACTCTTTCTTTTAATGTAACGCACAAAAAAGAAGCAGAGAACCGTCCCCTACTTCCTTGGAATGTCACAAAAGGATGCTATGTAACCGTCCCCGCTATTTGTATAGTAATTCATTTCATAAATTATTTCTTCGTTGTTTTTAAATATGACTTTACAGTCTGGGGTCACACGCTCGGTATTCACAAGTGAATCTGCGCTGGTAGTTTCTATTTCATTTACTAGTCGGGTGATGGAATTTCGACCGATTATTGTTGCGACGTGGTTATTATCCACCCATTCATTTACCTCAATATGAGTGAGATCATTTTCATCGAAATCTATACTATCTTTTTGACACCCTATGAACACAAAAACAAGAAAGAGTAATACACATATGGATGTTATTTTTGCCATTGACTAATCACTCCTTCTTGTATTGAGTTTCACACATTATTGCTATGAAGGAAGGCTATGCTAATCAGAGAAGTTCTCACACTTTACTCTAGTAACCTTCCAATTTTATACGCGTGCAACAAACTAAGTCTTAGGAATTTATTCTAATCCTTCTAAAACAAAATCAGGTATGTCTTCCTTATCAATAAAGAAATAATGTCGATAATCATTTTCGTTATTAATAATAACGACATAATCTTCATTAGAGTGATTTTGACCCGCATCTAATAATTCTTCTATTTCACTTGCCTCCGATATTACTAAAGCATCAGGAAATTTATCTGAAATAGAGTTTGAGGAATAAATAACCTCATCTATTTCCATATAAAAGTCATCTCCTGTTGATGGAACAACAGTAACTGAATCTATATTTTCAGACAATAATAGGGAATCGGCGTAGTCATTTTCTTTTAGCCAGTTTATTGTTCGTAGGTGATCTTTTGTTAACATGACATATCCAACGTCATGCATAACATATTCATCCCTGTGAATATCTTTACCACGAGCAATATTAAATTGAAGGTCACCAAGACTAACTGCATTTTCTTGCGCAAGAACTTGTGACGGATTTTCTGTAACATCCTCTTCAAGAAGATTGATTAACGTCTGTAATTCCTCAGGATCTGAAATTCTTTTTTCGTCACCTTGTAAATTACCGTGAATCGAAGCATACGTAACATCTAAATCATTAAGTTGAAAAATTGGGTCATAGGCCTGCTTGAATTCAGCGTTATTTCTTAGGTCTTCGGTGACTTTACTGCCTGTTTCTCCTAAACTGTATTCTCTTCTTAATGAACTGCCGTCTTCCAGCTTATAATCAAATGTAATTGTATTCCAACTATAAAATTCTTCATCATCATGGTCATAGTCTTTCAACTCTTTGTGCAACTCCGTCACTTGCTCAATAGATAATTCGTCGGTCAAACGAGGTACTTCACCTGACTCTTCGTTTCCATAAGAATAAGAACTATAAATCGCAACGGATTCAACAGTTGCAGTAGTGGGAATTTTGTTTTCATATACGCCTCCGCCAATGTTTACTGGAATCATTAATAGGACAATAACAACAACGTAGCCCAAAAATCCTTTCCAATACCACGTAAGTCGAATTGCTTTTTGCAAAATCATTTGCAAGATTGTATAGGCAATAAAAGCCCCTAAGACATAGCCGAACATTGTCCATGCAAATCCCCCCTGCAAGGCTTCCGTAAAATAAACCCCACTTGCTAGCATCGCAAAATAAGTCAGCCCGTAGAGAAAAATTGATCGAACTACTGGATAAACAATGGCTTGATCGGATGCCTCTGATGGTCGTTTGGCATACATCAGGTAAGAGAGAAGAACGAGACTTACCATGATAAATATGTAAATGACATATTCTAAGATGGAAAAGCTATTGGTGTATAAATCGGTTAAGCGAACGAAAAATATCCCTTTTGTTACAAGTGTTTCCGTATATGAAGTAAGGGCTACTCCTGAAATAAAATATTGTAGATTGAGAAGTGTTAATACAATTAATAGTGCAGGCACAGCAATGACAGTATAAGTTAGCGCACCATGAAGGAGACCATTGCCTACCAGAATACCGATCATCATCGTAACGATGAATACAAATACTAAGATAAACGTGGATAATCCGATCCATGCGAACAGATCAACGAAAGAATAAAAAGGATCTTCGAGGAAAAACCTTAAAATTCCTAACACAATACCTGTTATCAGAATAGGTGACAACAATGCGACGAAACCAGCTAAATACGTATTGGTTAAAAGGGTTTGTCTTGTGAATGGTAAACTGTGCATAAAATACGTAGCTTCTTTTTTCGTCGAATAATTTAGCAACACAATACCTAATAGAACAGGGAAAATAGCAAAAACAATTAATTGAAATGGAAGTGAAAATTCACTTAAGGTGTTTAGCGTGCTGTTTGCAGAATAAAACCATAGATTCGACTCTGGTCCAAAACGAACTTCTTGTACAAAGATACTAATTGGCAACATGACAAGAAGCGCCAATGTAAGTAGGATGCCAAACCAAGTAACAGTGCGTAACTGTAAATTAAATAAGGCTTTATTCCACAATGAGATTTTCGATTTCATAGCCGGCACCTCCTAGTTCATAAATAAATATTTCCTCTAATGTCAATGGAAGCATATCCACCACTGCGGGATTAAGTCGATTTACTTTAGCAAGAATTTCATCGTTTTGTCCTTTAACAATCAAAAATACGACACTCCCTTTTAACTCATAATGAAGAACATCCAAGTCTTGCTTGAGGCTATCCTCATTTGGCACTTCTTTGAAAGCAAGCTGTAACTTATGAATATCTGTCCGTAACTCATCTAAATCTCTTTCAAACAATAAAGAACCCTCATGGAGAACACCAACATAGTCACAAAAATCCTCCATCTCTCGTAAGTTATGAGAGGAGACGATTAATGTAAGCTCACGATCTGCAACATCTTGCATAATCAAGTTTTTCATTTGCTGACGAATGACCGGATCGAGTCCATCAAAAGGCTCATCAAGAACCAATACATTTGGCATGGTTGCCAACGTTAGAATAAATGCTGCTTGACGTTGCATTCCTTTTGACATGCGGTTTAATCTCTTCTTTGGATCCATCCGAAAATGCTTCGTGAGTTGCTCATATCTTTTCATGTTCCATCGCTCGTACACGCCTGCATAAAAATCAGCCATGTCTTGAAGAGTTGCAAGATTAAAGAAGTAAGGTTGATCGGAAATAAAAAGAACCGTTTGTTTCGTATCAGGTTGTTCATAGATAGGTTGATCTTCTATTGTTAACTTACCATTATCAGGTTTGTACACACCCGCTATAATTTTTAAAAACGTTGATTTACCTGCTCCATTGGAGCCGAGCAATCCATAAATAGATCCTTTTTTTACATGAAGAGTTAAATCTCGAACTGCTTGCAAGTCTTCGAATTTTTTATTCACTGCTTCAGCTTTAATCATTCTCTTTCCCCCTCTTCTCTCTCGCTTCCCTGTATTAGCCAATCGATCAGTTCTTGTTTAGTACCACCCAAAAATAAGAATTCTTTGATTCTCTGTTCAATATCTTGTTTAAGGGAAGCAAGTTTCTTCTTATTCGGACTTTTATCAAGCGGAGAAACAAAACTGCCTTTACCAGGTATCGTATAAATAAAACCTTCATGTTCTAATTCACGGTAAGCCTTCTGAATGGTGTTAGGATTGATCGTTAATTCTTGAGCCAGATTTCTTACGGAAGGTAATTTTTCGTCTTTTTGAAGGACGTCACGAATAATCATCGTCTTTAATTGTTCCATTAGTTGTTCATAAATAGCGACTCGACTTCGTGTATCAAGCTTAAACATCTTCGGACCCCCTTATCTTGAATTAAACTATCTGTATTACCCATTATAATACGGATGATACAAAAATCAAGCATTATTTTCCATATGAGGAATGTTTAACATAAAAAAACAGCCGTTCTCAGTTTTGAGAATACGGCTGTCAGTGTATGTACCTTTCTATTCAGAACTAGATTTAAACCTTGTCTCTATTTATTCTCAACCCTTACCAACCATCTCTGATATTTAACTCTGTTTCTCTCATGCCAATCATTACATATAAGGTACCTTGCCTGATGAATGTAAACGATCTTCGTCCAGTAGCGGTTATACCCTCGTATCTTCCGCTGCTCGGAAGAAGGAACCGTTTCATCGAGTTTCTTCAGCACAGGGTAGTTAATATCAAACACTTCCTTACAATACTCAGTGTCCGTTAACCACTCTACCATCTCATTTGATAACTGCCTGTTTTTAATTAAGCCTATTAATGTAGTGTTTACAAATTCTCCAATATTTATATCATTATTAAATTGATCGGCAGAATACATCACTTCATGATTTATTTTTGTAACAAACTTGTTCGTATCTTTCTTTATTGTTGTGTTTTTCTCCTTAATGGCTTGTGGTGTCTCGTTTTCTTCCATATTTATATTGTTGTTTACTTCCGTGACCCAACCAAAATAAACATCGACACCGTTAAGTAGAACGGGTCCAACAACAGAGTTACGTAGGGGCATTAATTCAAACATCTTTACAAATTCACAGTATTCATCAAAGCCTGATGCTGTCTTGCTAAAAGAATGTATAAGTAAAAGCGTATTTTTTGCCTGGACTCTTTTTGCTTCAATTAGTGCAGATACAGTTTGATGCAGTAATTGATACCGTTTATTCAATACATCCTCTTCCTCTAACTTAAGTGTGGTTAGTAACTTGGCTAACTTTTTTCTTTTAGCGCTGCTGGGGTCCGTTCCTCTCCAAAATCCGACTGTTTTCCCAAAAGGTTCCGATACTTTTCCATCTACCATAATTGTAAGTAATTCATCACTGGCTTTTGCTAAAACGTAAAGGTCATTTTGCGAACTAGTTCCGCCACCCGGTAATGGGATCTTATATTCAGGAAATCCAAATAAAAAAGTCGTATTTTTAAAAAGAGGGATACCACTGTCTTGAAAAGCTTCTTGAATACTAAGCGGAAAACCATTAGCCTCTTCCCAACTCAAAGCTAGTTCCTTCGCTGATAAACCAGACTTCCACTGTTTTTCCGGTTCGGATAATTCCTTTTTCCACGATTCGATTCCTTGTGTCTCTGTATAATAACTCCCCACAGATTTCCCTCCTTAGTTTTCAAACATGGTCTTCATATAGCTGTCTTTCTATAAAATGGTAAAATTGATTCATGCTTGTTGAGTATAATGCTTATTTCAATAAAACTAGCGATTATCCTGCAAAAATATCTTTATAACCTATTATTGTTATTTTGGTGTTCGAAAAAGAATATAAAACATATATAAAACTGCTCGTCTATTCACGAAAGGTCCGACATACATTATTTCTGAGGTGAACAGTATGAGGGAAGTAACACAAGATAAATTGAATATCTTTATTGTCATGTTTTTTATTAGTTTGATCATGAGAATTCAAATTCCAGTATTTACTCCATATGCAGCTGCGTTCGGGGCATCTAGTATCTTAATTGGTGTTATTATAAGTGTTACTTCACTCAGTAATTTAACCGGAAATTTGATTGCAGGGCCTCTGGTAGATCGCTTTGGTAAGAAATTATTCATCACTCTGCCATTATTTGCCTCCGGAGGGTTATTTATCGCGCACGGACTCGCAGGAGACTCTATGGATTTGTTAGTACTGCATGGTTTAAACGGCTTTGCTTTAGCATTTTTAATTCCTGCCGCTTTTACCCTACTCTCGGGGTATGCAAAAAATAGTCGGGAACAAGGGAAAAATATTGCCATTAATGGTATGTTATCAACAATTGCGAGTATTATTGCTCCACTACTCGGTGGGCAAATGGTCGTTTGGATTGGTTACGCAAATACCTACTTTTTTATAGGGACTGCAATGATCTTTACCGCAACGTATTCTGTCGTTTTTCTAAAAGATAGACAAGTCACATCGGTAATAAAGCATAAACAGGGATCTGAAGGCGGTGGAATTCTATCGACGCCCAACCTACCCATCGTTTATTTAATAGCTTTTGCAGTGATGTATATCCACGGTGTACTTATTTTCGAAATTCCTTATTTAACTGTTGAAAGGGGACTGTCTACTTTTCAAACCGGCCAATTATTCAGCTATATGGCTATTGGGACGTTTATTACACTCTCTTTCTTTTTCATTAATCGGTTTAGCCCTTTTTTGAGGCTTATGACAGGTTTGTTCGGAATGTCGATGACACTCTTTGCTTTAATAAGTGATCTCTTACAGTTACCCGTTCTCTTATTTATGATGGGTGTGTTCTTTGGTCTTATTATGCCGGCAATGGCGACCTCCATCACAGAAAATGCACCTAAAGCAGTTCATGGCCGGGCCTTTGGTTATATGTCAGCCATTTTCTCTCTAGGTATCATTGTTAGTTCCTCTGTTACTGGAATCATTCGTGACACCGTATCACCATACTTTGTTGCTTTCCTAATCGGAATGATTGTACTAACAATTAGTGGGTATCTTAAGGGGGGTATTTCGCTGCAAAAAGTACCTACCTAAAGGAATTCGAGGTAATCTATTCAAAGGAAAACAGAAAAAAAGCCTTACTTTCACAAGGAAAGAATGGCTTGGCTTTTTCAGTATTAAGCTAGAAATGAATTAAATCAAACGAACGGCAATAATACCTTCGATCTCTGTAATGTTTGCCTCGATACTAGGAATGATATCTCCGTTTACTTTGTTATCGATGTCGATCATCGTATAGGCATAATCGCCTCGACTTCTATTTACCATGTCAGCAATGTTTAAGTCATAATTCGATAAAGCGGAGGTAATTTGACCAACCATGTTTGGTACATTTTTATGGAACGCAGTAAAACGGCGGTTTCCTGTGTAAGGTAAAGATGCATTCGGAAAATTAACAGCATTTTTGATATTCCCTGTTTCAAGAAAATCCTTGACTTGATGAGACGCCATCACAGCACAATTCTCTTCAGACTCTTTCGTAGAAGCCCCAAGATGAGGGAATGGAACAACGTTTTTCATATTCAAGACTTCTTCACTTGGAAAATCAGTAATAAATTTGCCGACTTTTCCACTTTCAAGCGCAGCCGCCATATCCGATTCATTTACAAGACCGTCACGTGAAAAATTCAAAATAGTAACATCATTTTTCATGATGCTGAATGTTTTTTCATTGAACATCCCTTTCGTGTCGTCCGTTAACGGAACATGTACAGTAATGTAATCGGAGTTAGCAAACAATTCTTCGATCGTCATAGCACGATGTACTGTACGAGATAAGTTCCAAGCAGTATCAACAGAGATGAACGGGTCAAAGCCGATGACGTCCATGTCTAAATTAAGCGCATCATTTGCAACAAGTGCACCGATTGCTCCTAAACCAATGACACCTAAAGTTTTACCTTTGATTTCTTTACCTACAAATTGTTTCTTGCCGGTCTCAACATGTTTTGAAATTTGGTCTCCCTTGCCTTTTAACGTCCTTGCCCAAGTGGTTCCTTCAAAAAGGTTCCGTGAAGAAGCAATTAAAGATGTTAATACAAGTTCTTTTACTGCGTTGGCATTTGCCCCAGGCGTATTAAAAACAACAATTCCGCGTTCCGTACATTTATCGACGGGAATATTATTTACACCAGCACCGGCACGAGCAATAGCTTTCAGGTTATCCCCAAATTCAAGATCATGCATGTTAAAACTACGCACAGCAATTGCATCAGGATTTTCACTTTCATTATCAATCGTATAATTATCTTTATTAAAGATCTTTAAACCTGACTCTGCAATATTGTTTAACGTTTTAATTGTTTTTTTATTGTCTAAAATAACTGAGCTCATTTTATCCGCCTCTTTCATCTTTTCATATTTAAACTGCTGTGGAAATAATTAGTGTGATCTTCTCATTCAATAACATTCAAACTACTAAGCTATCCCCCCTAAAAATAAACAGAAAGAGGTAAAGGATGTACCTGTACATCCCTTACCTCTGCCCAGGCGAACGGCTACTTTCCAATCAATATGTGCTCCCTCACGGTAATCCGTGTACGCCAGTTACACATAGATTCTTTATTTCCTTTATCGTATCAAATTCTGCCGCAACCTTCAAGATATAAAATATTTTAGTTGCATATCCTGACAAGTATTGTTGAATCATTACTAATTCTCTCGATTAAATGATCCCCATATAAGAATAAAGGCGGATCATGCGCTTCCCCGGGAAATATAAAAATTATTATTTATACATTTAAGAGAGTGTAAGTCACGAAAAATGTACACCATATAAGAGCAAGTGATTTTGAATGAAGGTTTAATGTTAGATATTTTACTAAAAAGGATAACTTACAATGCCAGAAAACTATCCAAGTCATGAGCAAATACAAAGTTTTAATGAACGATTGTTTGAAATGAGATTAGAAAAGTGGTTGAATCATGACTTGTTTTCATTTCAATGGTTTCTACTTTTAGCTGTATTGATAATTCCGTGGATTATCTGGTGGCGGTTTGTTGATACAAATAGAATTGCACCAATATTATTGTATGGAACGTTGATGAGCCTTCTTGTGTTAATGATGGATGATATTGGGTTAGAATTACAATTGTAGTCCTATCCTTATCAACTTTTCAATATCATGCCAAGGCTAATTTCAATCGATCAAGGCATCATCATCGTTGCTCATATGTTTCTGTATCAATACTTCTCTAAATGGAGAAGCTTTATCATAGCAAATTTTACCATGGCGGTTATTTTTGAACCTATGACTGTTTGGCTCGAGATTTATAACCTCGATAACTGGAGATACATTTACTCTTTCCCCATCTACATTATTAAGGCAGTTGTCATCAAATGGTTAGTCGATGAATTCATTCTAAAAAAAGCAAGTAGGGACGGTTCTCTGCTTCATTTGTTTCATGGACACATCCATTGGTGACGTTCTATTCACCACTTTCAGTTCATTTCTACTGGATTATTTTATAAATCAAGTACATCGTTTCGAGTACCTTCTTTTCATCACTAAAAGGTACTCCTTTTTCAACAAACAATGTTTTCCAAACTGACAAAAATTACAGGTCAAATTTAGCTTTTAGAAAATGATATACGCCGTCTTCATCACAATTAAATTCCGTAACCTCATCGGCTTTCTCTTTAATTAAATCAGCTGCATTTTTCATCGCAACTGAGTAGCTAGCGTACTCTAACATTGGCAAATCATTGTTACTATCTCCTATAGCGAGAGTGTTCTCTTCAGATAACCCAAAATGCTGTAACATCTGCTTCATTCCTGTTGCCTTGTTTACGTTCGCAACCATTACCTCAACATTATGAATAGAAGAAATGGAAGTCGTAAAATTCATTTCTTTTTTCAGCTGATCAAGCTCATCTTTCCATTGATCGATATGCTCTGTAGATCGGGCAAAAAAATAAAACTTCGAAAACGCACTGCCCTCAATGTTTTCCTTCCAATCAATTTCTTCTTTGACTGCTTGTTTTCGGGAAAGCCACTCATTTATTCCAACACTTTCTGGCTTAGGATCTTTCACTTCATCTTCTACATACTCTTTATCTTGCTTCAATGTAATGCGAGGTCTTCCATAAGGGAAGAGTTCATAATAAACGTTGTTTTCTCTAGCTTTTTCAATGATTCTTTCCACTAATTCCAGCGAAAGTGAATGCTCATATACTGCTTCATCCCCAATATAACCTGCCATGCCATTTGAGGTAATTAAACCATCGACTTGAAAACCCGGAGGCACTACTCCTGAAATTTCACCTGCTGACCTTCCTGTTGCGATAAAAACAAATATACCTCGGTTTCGTAACTCATCAATAATTTCTTTTGTATGAATGCTTACCTTATTAAAATGATTTAATACTGTTCCGTCCATGTCTAAGAAAATTACCTTAGGATTTAATACCACGCTGATTCCCCCTAATTTTATAAAACGAATGTCTTTGGTAAGTATACACTGATGTCTGCTTAAAATAAAAAAATTAGTCGCTATTCAGTCTCTTTAAATGATGTTCTCTGTCTTAAGGAAGTCTTCAAACAGTTTTGCTCCTATGTCATAGGACATTTCTTTCGTAGTAAAGTTAAAGATACCAATCAATAATCCAAATGATTCTAGAGAAGGATAATCGGAGCCTGGGAGAGGCAGTTTATAAAAATCATTATCTAAGAACATACACCAAATATCCTCATTTAAAACTTTCAGGCAAATTGCCTCGATGTCTTTTGAGTTATCATAATAGCCTACATGAAGATGATATCGTTGATCAAACAGCAAAATTTTCACCACTTTTCTTTAAACAGATGTTTTATTTTATGTAGTTGAAGATAGCGTTTAAGTGTTTAATGAGTCTAAATATGAGTGGATGTCTTTTTTACTTTTCAACGTAATAACCCTATTTTCAGAATCTATTTCTTTGAAAGCTTGTAATTTGGATTTCATCATTTTTTTACGTGGATAGTAAGTAGTACAGATGAATTTAAGAAATTGGTAATCTAGTTTTTCCTTACAGCCTTCGCCCATGTCCGGCCGAGTTTTACCAATATTAGTCATCCACCGTTTGAAAACTCGGTATAAACAAATAATTAGTGGGAGTTCTAAATAAATAATTGTATCTGCTTTTGCCATTCGAATACTATATGTACTATTATAATTACCTTCCGTGATCCAACTATCCAGCAAAACAATCTCCTGCTGTCGAGCAGAAAATTCTTCGGACGAAGCTTCTATCCAATTTGGTTTCCAGTATATAGTGTCCAAATGATAAACTTGTATAGTTAGAGATTGTCCTAACGTTCGTGCAAACGTAGACTTCCCCACACCAGCTGAAACACCCATCACCATAATGCGATTCATTCTGCAAACATCCCCTAACAAATGATTTATTGGTGAGTATTTTTCACATGGAAAAGTAATGCTTGTTGAAGATCTGAATGATTGATATCAGACTTCGTCAATTTCAGCAAAAAAGAACACTGAAAAAGTCCACATCGACTTTTCAGTATTCTTCATTGAGGACAACCTTTTTCAGCAGTTAACTTTTAAGATCGTTGAATCTTAGAACTAGCATAGTTGTTGACCATTTTCTTCAAATTTATATGTGAATCTCTTATTTTAATCGTTTCCTCGATGATTTGGCGAAAACCTTCCAATTCTTTGTCAGAAGCGTTTAATAGCGGCTTAGAGATATTTTCGGCGATTTCTTGCAAGGTAACATTTTGATTCAAAGACAACGACCACCTTTCTAATTTGTTGGACGTGTTATCATTTGTCCTCCATTAAATATTCCTCCCAAGAGCCCTTATCTCCTGCATACAAATTAAAAAAGTTCGCAGGGACGGTTCTGTGCTTCATTCGACAGATGGGTATTCTACTCTTTACAAGGCTATTAATCCATTATTTAATTCAAAAATAGTCGGAATGTCTTATAAACCATCCTGTCCCTTAAGTTCTTATACACTAAAAACTTATCGGAAGCAGAGAACCAACGTTCCCTTTATCTCACCTAAAAAGAAGCAGAGAACCGTCCCCTTGTTTCTTCTGGCAGGATTTGTTGGATGTCGTTTTTGTAGGCTTCTTTTTGTGTTTTGTTCATCCAAATGTGAAGCGTCCCTTTATCTGTGCTCGTTCGAATTAGTCGGCCAATCCCTTGTCTTAGACGAAGGATCATGTAAGGCATGTCTACTTCCTCAACAGCATTGTTTGCATGTTTACGTTTTGCTTGAAATACCGGATCATGTGGTGGAAATGGCAAGGATGCGATGATCACTTGCGATAATGATTCTCCTGGTACATCTAACCCTTCCCACAAGTTGTACGAACATAGCACAGAAGAATGATCGTCCTGAAACTTTTTAACCAGTTCACTAATTTCACGGTCGCCCTCGTAAAAAATAGAGAAATTCCAAGTGTTTTGATCGGACCACTCACGGAATTGAGTCATTTCTTCCTTCGAAGAGAATAAAACTAATGATTTTCCATTGCTCTCTAGTAGTTCATTTCTTATTTCGTGCCACTTCTCTTCTTCCGTTTCTTGAACATGACCATATACACGCATTTGTTGCTCATAATCAAATGGAGATTTAACAGTAAAGGAATCATAGCGTTCAATGCCTAAACTATCAGCAATATAACTAAAATCTCCAGCTTGCGACATCGTTGCTGATGAAAAGATAAAAGGAATCGACTGAGAAAAGACTTCTTTTTTCAAGACATCCTCAACTAGTCGAGGCATAATCACAAATGAACTCTCTGATTCCGTTTCTTCCAGCCAAAATACTCCTTGATTTCCTTCTAATAGGACTGCTAATCCGTAAGAGAAAAATTCTAAATATTCTTCAATTATTTTCACATGGTAATCTTCAATGGTAAACATGTCACCATCAAAAACTAGCTGCTCTAATAATGATTGTACTTTTTCATTTATTTTTGTCGCAAGTTCCATCATTTTTTTTGATCTGGGAACTTCTTTTCGGTTAGAACCCTCAACAAATGTGGCCGTCTCTTTTAATAAATCAAACCACTCATCGTGGAGAGCTAAGATATCTTCGATTAACAGTAATGATTCTTCTCGTACATCTTGACTCATGTATTCGGTTAGAATAGTAGCTAATGTTTGTGAATCAAACCGATACGTTAAAGCCTTTTGTGAAGCAAACTCCAATAAATGACCTTCATCAAAAACCACACAGCTCGCCTCTGGCAACAATGGCATTTGTCCTTCACGCTTCCGAGAATCCTTGGTCCAAACGTGTTCCATATAAAAATCATGAGAACAGATGATTAGATCCTCGGCATGTCGATAATAATCTCGGTTTAGCGTCTGACCACAGCGATGACGCCAATCACAGGTGGAACACTGTTGAATGGGATCCCAAGAAATTTTTTCCCATGCATCATTTGGTACCCATGGATATTCTTTTCGATCACCGTAACGCTCAAATGTTTGCATGGAAGAACCTTGCTCATAGACGAAATCAGGAATCTCATCATGAACACGCAGGATATCTTCATCGGAAGTTTTATGGGCAAGTGGATCTAATTTTTTCATACATACATACTGTTCACGTGCTTTTGCCAATCGCACATCAATGGATATACCAAGTGCTTTTTCGAGCTTTTCGATATCTCCCTTTTCTTTCACAAGCTGCTCTATTAACGTTTCATCAGCACAGGAGATGATAGCCGGTTTTCGTTTATACCGCGCGTAACAAATAGCATATAAAAGATATACAAATGTTTTCCCTGTACCAACGCCTGCTTCAGCAAAGATTGTTGATGAATTTTTAAATGCTTGTTCAATCTGAAATGCCATATAGATTTGCTCATCTCGAAGTTCATACCCTTGCTCCGGTAACGTGTCGTAAAACACATCACCTACAAAATCCCCAAGACGATCAAAGAAGTTTTCTGTTTTTGAAATTGTAAACGGAAGTGATTTTGCCATTAAAAATATAGCCCCTTTTTTGTTAGTGGAACGATTCTTGTGTTTCTTATTGAGAAAGTAATTCTACAATATATCATGCCAGCTATTTGTTAAGAAAAACTACAATGCAGTTTGTTTTTTTATACACGTAAAAGTTCGAAACTTTTTAATAAGCATGAAATTATTGAAATTTCTATTACCTTACCCATTGCTACCTTCTGTAATGAAGTTATAGGTAGCTGCAAAATTATAAGTTATCTGTACTAAAAAAGCAAGTTTGAAACATCTAAAAAAATACGTTTATTTTGCAATCCCAATAAAATATTGATGAGGGTAGCCCGAAACAACATTAAAGAATTGTAAAGGTATCGGTGAACTTTCTTCTCTCTTCAAAAAGGGTGCTGAAAAAAACTTTTTCAGCACCCTTATAAACTCCTATTGCACCTGTATTGGAAACGAAATTCTAAATGTCGCTCCCTTTCCAGGTAGTAATTCTATCGTTCCGTGATGATTTTTTACGATCCGTTGGACAATGGTTAAACCTAACCCAGTACCTGTTTCTTTTGTTGTATGAAATGGCTCAAATAGATCATCCCTATATTCGGGTGGAATACCAGGTCCAGAATCTTCAATATAAAGCTGATAATAATTGCCTGCCACTTTAGAATAGATATGAACAGTTCCTTTTTCACCGATTGCATCAAAACTATTTCGAAGCAAGTTATATAATACCTGCGTTATCTGTTTTGCATCTAAAAGAAGTGGTACCTTGATAAGATCTACATGAATGTAAACTTGTTGATCAGTAATTGCGTAATCATACAAAGGGAGAATGTCACTAACAATGTCTTCCAAGTACACTTTCTCTAATGTTGGGGTTACAGGCTTTGCAACTAGTAACATATCCCCGACAATAGAATCAATTCGTTTAATCTCCCTTAACAGTAAAGGAATTTGAAATTTGTGGTTGTCTTTATCGCCTAAGGATTCTTCAACGAGTGTCAAAAACCCTTTTATGACAGTAAGGGGGTTTCGTATTTCATGAGCTGCCCCCGCGGCTGATTGCCCCAAAACTGCAAGACTTTCACTTTCACCTATCCTTTTTTCAAGGTTTTCTGTATCCGTAACATCTAAGAAATAAATAATTCTTCCTATCAATTGATCGTATTGGTCAATAAGTTCCGTTTGTGACATCAAAAAAAGATAGTTCTTATCTCTGGAAGCATAATGAGTTTTCACTTGGTTGTATTTCTTTTTTGAAGAAACATTTCCCCAAAAATTTCTGTTCTCTTTGTCATGAGCTTCTGAATTATCGACTAAATATCCCTTTACTTCGGATGCATTTCTGTTCAATAGCTTTTCTGCAGAAAGATTTAAATCCACCGTCGTATTTTCGTCTTCTATTGTAATAATACCTACAGGCAGTGAGTTAAGTATTTGTTCCCGGTACATTTTGTCTTTAGATATTTCTTCATATAGGTGGTGATTTTTTCTAAAGATAATTGATAACAAAACAACAATAAACGTGAATATAAGGACTCCGAAAATGGGATTTTCATCTGTTAATATAACAGCTAAAATATACGAAAAAGCTAGAGTAATAAAATAATTTGAAAATGATTCTTTTATAAAACTTTTAATTACTGAACCAAACTTTTCTAAATATAAGAAATAAAAGTAACTCGATACTAGTATACTATTAAGAGTATAATATACAATTAGCGCAAATAAATAAGGATAAATCATTAATGGTTGAATAGGAGCTCCAACTTCTCCAGCAAACATGATAAAAACATAATAAGAAGCACTGATCATTAAAGAGTATACGGAAAGGTTGAAAGTATGTTTCCAAATCTTTATTTCACGTCGGATCAGTGCAAATAACATATTGCTTAAAAGCAATAAGAATAAAGTTTCTTCTATCCCAAAGATGAAAAGAGATGCCATGTAAAAAGCTGTATCTAATGAAACGCTACTACCTTTTGGTAATTTAGGTAAATAGAAGTAATTTGACAATATCAAAGCTACAACTAAAACCGAAAATAATACCCAATCACTTGGTATCATAGCGTAATCAGAATTAGTTAGAAATACACTTAATCCACATAAATGAACCATCAGCATAAATATTGTTCTTTTTTTATTAAATAAAAGACTATCCGCCATCCTCAATCACTCACTTGTTTTTTTATAGAAAATTCATTCTCACATAGTACTTTCAGTCTAGAATACATACTATATTAAATTACAGGAAAAAAATAGTATTTTTTTAATAGTTTTTATGTTTTTCAGGGCCGGTTCTCTGCTTCTTTTTTAAGTAATACGGTTACATATTGTAAAAAAGAGCAAAATAAAAACGCTTTGATAATATATCCGAGCGTTTTAGAGTGAAAAGTTTTATAAAAATATCTTTAGGTATCTATAGAACGGGATTTCTGTTTCCTGCATTATCTTTGAATGAAGCAGAGAACCGTCCCTTGCTTCCCCTATCAACCTGTGAAAAGCTGGGTCCATGCGTTTTTATAGTATCCTACACCAATATGCGTGAAGCTAGTGCTTAAAATATTTTTCCTATGACCAGCCGAATTCATCCAGGCCTTTACAACTGCTTCTGGAGTGCGTTGTCCTTTGGCTATGTTTTCGCCAGCAGTTCGGTATTGAACGCCATATGCATCTAGCATTTCAAAAGGAGAACCATGAGTTGGACTCGTATGATTAAAATAGTTGTTGTTAATCATGTCTTTAGACTTCGCTTCTGCAACGTTTTGTAATTCAGTTCTTATGGATAGTGGCTTCAATCCACGGTTTTCTCGTTCTACATTCACAAGTCTAACAACCTCGTATTCATATGTAGCATCTGCTGATTGTGTTTGGTTATTTTTATCCTCTATTAGTCGAATAACAGATCCCACTTGCATGTTACGCGCATCAACGTTAGGATTAATCCGTTGAAGTTCACGATAGTCTACACCGTAACGATTTGCAATATAAAAGAAACTATCACCTTTACTCACTTTGTATGCTTTAAATGGCGGTTCGTTAAAGTATTCATATGCACTTGCCGAACTTGCATAAATCCCTAGCGCTACTGTTGCCGATAAAACAGCACTAATATATTTATTGTATTTTTTCACGTTCTTCATCCCCTCGTTTAACTTAATTTATTTATAAGATTACGATATCGTAAGAGGCATGAGATAGTAACCCTCCAAATTATTCCACCACGATTAGAGGGACGGTTCTTTATTCTAACAGAGAATTCAAATGTTTCAAGGGAGAAGGGAGAGAAACCTTATGATTATTCGACAAGCGAAAGTGAATGACTGGAAAGGAATAGCTCGTGTTCATGTTGATTGTGTTCGCTCATCATATAAGAATATTTTACCACCCGATACTTTAGATAAGTTCACGTATAACACTAGAGAGCAACGATGGAAAAAAGATCTTCCGTCCTCGACAACTGGAGGAACGATGACCTATGTTGTGGAAGACGGTAATGGTACAATAGTTGGATTTTCTCTAGCTGGAACTATGAGGGATGCTCGGTTAAGAATAAAATATACTGGAGAGATATATGGGGTGTATGTGCATCCTGATGTTCAAGGAAAAGGATATGGCAGAAAACTTTTTGAATGTGCTATACAACATCTTACTTCTGTTCACTTCTCAACCATTGCTTTATGGACATTTAAAGATCTCCAATCAGGTGCTTTCTTCAAACATCTTGACGGCGAGCAGGTGTATGAAAAGTCAACTACCATCGGTGGAGAAAAATTGGAAGAGATCGCCTATGGTTGGGATAATTTAAAGCCTTTTTCCGTATTGACAGAGGATTTAAATTAAAAAAGGTAAAGCAAAGGGACGGTTCTCTGCTTCCTATGTTTATGAAGCAGAGAACCGTCCCCAGTGACACCTTTATGTGCCGCAAAATGTGCGGTAAGGACGATTGGATTCAGGTGGTGGGGAGGAAAATTTACCCTGTTCGGGTGTGTGTGCATAAGGATTTGAAAGCGCATCTAGAAGACGCTCCATCACGCTGTAATCCCCTTGTTCCACTGCAGCTTCCAGAGCTTCTTCTACCCTGTGGTTACGGGGGATTAGCGCAGGATTACTATTTTTCATCAACTCATCTGAAGAGGATTTGGATTCCTGCTGCTTGTCTCTTCTTGTTTGCCATTGCTCAAACCACGCAGTGAATTCTGAAGTCCCAAAAAGAGCCGTATCCTCCGTTTTATCAAAAGTTAATGCCAGGAAAGTATTTGTGTAATCAGCCTCATTTTTTTTCATCAAACTAAGAAGGTCTTCAATAAGAGATTCATCGTCTGCCTCTTCAGTAAATAACCCCAGTTTTTCCCTCATTCCTGCCAGCCAATAACCTCGATACAAATCCATGTATCCCGAAATCTCATCTTGGGCCAGTTTGAGTGCTTCTTCCTGATCGTCGTGCAACAGTGGTAATATAGTTTCAGCAAATCGGGCAAGATTCCATCCCGAAATAGGCGGCTGATTACCATAAGCGTAACGACCTTGCCTGTCAATGGAGCTGAAAACAGTTGCGGGATCATAGGTATTCATAAAAGCGCAAGGGCCATAATCAATCGTTTCTCCACTAATCGCCGCGTTGTCTGTGTTCATCACGCCATGAATAAACCCAACTTGCTGCCATTTAGCAATGAGCGCAGCCTGTCGTTCCATGATGGCGCGAAACAAGGAAAGATATCGATTTTCGTTATCCTTTACGTTTGGAAAATGGCGTTCTATTGTATACTCTGCCAGTGTACGGAGATCCTCAACAGTTCCCCATTTAGCAGCATATTGAAAAGTTCCAACGCGCAAATGACTGGCAGCGACACGGGTTAAAACGGCACCTGGCTGTTCTTGTTCCCGGAAGACCGATTCACCTGTTGTCACAACAGCCAGACTACGGGTAGTAGCAATACCTAGCTCGTGCATGGCTTCGCTCATGATGTACTCGCGTAGCATTGGACCAAGTCCCGCTCGACCATCGCCTCCTCGTGAATATGGTGTTCTGCCTGATCCTTTAAGTTGAATATCCACTCGTTCGTCTTGGGGAGTCATTTGCTCACCGAGTAATAGCGCTCGTCCATCCCCTAACATCGTAAAATTCTCAAATTGATGCCCTGCGTAGGCCTGAGCAAGAGGCAGAGCACCGTCAGGAATTCGGTTGCCAGCAAATACTGCTACTGCTTCTTCGCTTTCCAGTGCACCTGAATTCAGTCCAAGCGATGTACCCAACGAATGATTTAAAATAACCATTTCAGGTGAACTCACAGGGTTTAAGTCAATTTTAGAATAAAATGTTTCCGGCAAGTCTGCATAACTGTTATCTAAGTTCCACCCAGCTTCTTTAATTTCGTTATTTTTTGTCATCATATCCCCTTTTCTTCCTTTTTATTTTTCTATTGTACACATGATATAATATTTTTAGTAACAATCATAGGGACGGTTCTCTGCTTCCTACTTCCAACATACTGCGAATGAAGCAGAGAACCGTCCCCTATCTCCTACAGAAAGGATACGAAATTTATGGATACGATTATTTTTGATGTTGATGATACACTTTACGACCAACTAGTTCCTTTTAAGATTGCTCTTCGCAAATTACTGAAAAACTCTGTATCTGAACAATTACTTCATGAAATGTATGTATCGAGTAGAAAGCATAGTGATGCCTTGTTTGAAAAGAATCTATCGGGAGAAGTCTCCTTACTGGATATGCAGACCTACCGCATTACTGCAGCATGCCAAGAAAGTGGAATAAATATTAGTTTTCAGGAGGCAGTTGATTTTCAGGAGAATTATTTAGAGGAACAACATAGAATAATGTTATATAAGGATATAGAATTACTGCTGGATTTTTTGAACAGTAAAAATAAACAGATTGCTCTTTTAACAAATGGGGATAAAGAACATCAATCTATGAAAATTAAACAGCTAGGGTTGATAAATTGGATCCCAAAAGAACATCATTTTATCTCAAACGAAATAGGCTATGGGAAACCAAGTGAAGAAGTATTTCTACATATTGAAAAAAAGCTACAGTTAGAAAAATCCAAAACCGTTTATATCGGGGATTCCTTTGAAAATGATGTCGTTGGAGCCAAACAAGTTGGATGGCATTCGATTTGGATGAACCATCGTAAACGAGCGATGCCTGATATTGGTATTAAACCAGATCTCGTCTTTAGTAACACGAAAGAATTACTGGATAGCTTCCAAAAATAAACAGAGGGACGGTTCCGTGCTTCGTTCGAAGCACAGAACCGTCCCCTTGCTCTTATTCCATGGCCAGTTTTTTCTTGTGTGTTAAATTTACCTTGAATGCAATACCGAAAAAGGCCAGAGCGACAAAAATCATGCTGCTTGAAAGGAACGTATACATAAAACGAATGGATTCATTTCCGAATAAAATACCGATTCCATCCAGAAAAATCGGCGATGAAAATTGACCGAAAAATAACATACTTGTGACAATCGCCATCGCTTGTACGGTTTGCGATTTCGGAACTTGTCGCGAAACTTGGTCAAATACAGTAGGCAAAATCGAACCAAATCCAAATCCCATAAAACCAACACCCATGCCGATCAGCACTAAGTGATTGGAGACAGCAATAATGAAAAAACCGCTCCCCATTAGTAATAGTTGAATGGCTACAAAATATGTCTTGAATAACCGTTTAACTTTCCCTAAGAATATTCCCGCGAAGAAACCTGCGGCAGTTGCTATTGATATAACCATCCCCGCACTTTGCGAGTTTCCAATTCCTTCTTCTTGGATAAACAATGCCATATTCGTAGGAATCGAGTAAAATGCTAAGACAATAAAAAACATCGCAGCTCCATAAGCATAAAGTTTTTTAGGTAAAGGAGCTCTTGTCATGCCTGGCGTATCTTTTTCAGGCTTCGTGGTTGGCAAATAGAAAAACACAATGATTGCAGCAACAATGACTAAACTATAAACACTGAATGCCATTCTCCAGCTAATAGCTGCTAAAAAACCTGACATGAGAAACAAGGCAACTCCACCTAAGTTATTCGCCGCACTCACTTGCCCCATTGTCGTTGTTCTTTCTTCCCCGTCAAAAAAGTCAGCCACTAGTGCTGTGGATATTGGCATCAGTAATCCTACACCAATCCCTAAAATAGCGCGGCAAAGCAAGAGAAGTTCAATGCTTGAGGCAAAACCACCACCAAGCCCGCCAATGAGGTAAAAGAACATTCCGGCAAACAAAATATGTTTCTTCGAAAAACGTCTTGTTAAATGACTAGAAATAAAGATAAAAGGGATAATCATTACGGAAGGTAACGTTAATATAAATTTTATGGTTGTTTCACTTACATCAGGAAAAGCAAGTGCAATATCACCTAATGCAGGGGAAATTGCAGCTCCAGCCATCACTGTTAACAGCGAAACAGACAGAATTGCCATTTTTAAAAGTACTTTGTTCATCTAAACCCAACTTTCTATTTTACTCTTCATTCATCCAACTTGTTGTTAAATTTTTAGAAGCTATATTTTTAAGAACACGCTTTGTTATTGCCACATCTTCCTCTGTTATTCCTTCTGTCGCCTTCTCTAACGTATCGTTAACAAGATCCATTAATCGCTCTTGTTGCTCTTTTCCATTTTCCGTTAGAAAAATCCGTTTACACCGTGCATCAACAGGATCTTTCCTCCTATATATAAGCTCTCGATTCAACATATTTTGTATAAGCCGGGACATACTCGCTTGATCTTTTCCGGTTCGTTCTGCAAGTTCGAGTTGGCTGAGACCATCTTGATTCCATAGCTGAACCAACACTGTCCAATGCTCTGTCGTTGCATTAAAGCCATGTTCCGAAAATGTTCGTTGCACACTATTAGATAAAGATCGACCAGCCCTTCCAACAAGAAAACCAAGTGAATCCTCTAACCGATATTCAGACACTGAATCATCCCCTTTTTCACTTTACCTATCTTACAAGCAAAGTACTTGTTTATGCAAGTACTTTGCTTGTAAGGGACGGTTCTCTGCTTCCATTGAAGCAGAGAACCGTCCCCCTGATCACTTTTCTATGATAAATTCATCAATTTTTTCTCCTAAATGTCGTCCTGGCATGTCTTCCATGCATGCTATTCGATCGCCGACATTTAAATCAATAATGGAAGTGTCACCTTTTGATTCTTCAACTACGTGTACACTTGTTGATTTTTGAAGTGTAGCGGAAACGATAGAGTCCCCATTTTTGCATTCTACTCTTAAAAAAGGCCGTTTTTCAATTTTAACACGACCAACGGAAAGACTTTTATTGTCTTGTTCACCAGTAACCTCGATTTGATTTCCAGCATCCACTTCATGTAAATAAATTGATTTATCTTCCTGAAATAAATATTGATGGTAAGAACCGCAATTAATCCGAAACGGTCTTGGTGGATAGCCATCAGACTGGCGATTTTCCGATAGAACTTTGATATATCCATGTCCTGTATTTCCAACGTAAAGACCGTCATTTTGCTGAAGTACATCAATAAAATCAATACAAACGCGCATACCTTCTCCTATTTCTTTTATATCAATAACCTCAAGAAACACCTTTGACTGCTCTATTTCCATATGTACCTCCTATTTCAAAGGGACGGTTCTCTGCTTCCTTGTTTTCACGCAATAAAACGAAGCAGAGAACCGTCCCCCCGTTTACCTCCATTTCCCCCTATTATAACAAAAAATCTATGTCGATATTTTAAATCACTTCCCGTTCCCAATATCGGTGAGCTGAAATTGCTTGGATAAATCGGTCGGTATACGATTTTACCTCGCCACCGGAAATAACGCCTGGACTTGATTCCATATTATTATCCGTAAGCAGTTTCTCCCCATGATGAGTGGCACCTATTGGTTTGAAATGAGTAAATGCTTCCTTTGTAAAGTACGCTGCTTGCTTGTAAAAAGCAGAGTTTCCCTGACCGGCGCTAACAGCATACACAGCATCAAACAACACAGAGTCTGCGGTTAGGAAAGTGTGATCAACCTTTAACTCTTTTCCATCAGAGCCGGATATAACTCCCAGTTTTCCACTGACAATCTCGGGCTGTACCCCTTCTATTTTCAAAGCATCTAAAACCTGACTAACTTCTGCTCCATGAAAATCATTGTCAATGATAACTGCTACTTTACGCGTAGAAGGCTTTTTCTTCGTGTTTTCCTGACTTAAAGCAGGAGAAGTTTTCGTATCATTACTCTCTTCTCCTTGTGGAGGATTAGCACCAATTGCTTCAGCAACAGTTGTCGCAAGCTCCTTGCTGACATTGCCAAACATATCCACCACTTGTTGCTGAACGAACTCGCTTTTCACTTTACCAAGTTCAAAACTGAAGGCTTCCGTAATATGTTCTTTTTCTGCTTTACTCATACTGTTCCAAAATAGAGTAGCTTGAGAAAAATGATCTTTAAAACTTTCACTTCTAGCCCGCACTTTATGGCCTTCCGTCTTCTCTTGATAATGTGTATAACCACCTTTTTTTTCCGTTGCAAGTTCAGGTGTGTTAGCCGCGAGTGAGTTTTTATGATAACTTACAGGTCCTTTGTTAATCGTTTGACGACCGTATCCATCACGTTGGTTATTATGAAAAGGACAAACAGGACGATTAATCGGTAATTCATGAAAATTTGGGCCACCAAGTCGAATTAATTGGGTATCAGTATAAGAAAACAATCTTCCTTGTAATAACGGATCATTGGAAAAATCGATGCCTGGAACGACGTGCCCTGGATGGAAAGCAACTTGTTCTGTTTCAGCGAAAACATTATCGACATTACGGTTCAACGTCATTTTTCCAATAAGCTTGACCGGCACTTCCTCTTCAGGCCAAAGCTTCGTCGGGTCCAGAATATCAAAATCAAAGTTAAATTCATCTTCTTCCGAAAGAATTTGTACACCTAACTCATATTCTGGGTAATCCCCATTTTCAATCGCTTCCCAGAGATCACGACGGTGAAAATCAGGGTCTTTTCCATTAATTTTTTGGGCCTCATCCCAGACTACGGAATGCGTTCCTAGAAGTGGTTTCCAATGAAATTTAACAAAATGAGCCTTCCCTTCCTCATTCACAAAACGGAAAGTATGAACGCCGAATCCTTCCATCATCCGGAAACTTCTTGGAATTGCTCGATCCGACATCGCCCACATGACCATATGTGCCGATTCTTGATTATTCGCAATAAAATCCCAAAATGTGTCATGTGCAGAGGCGGCCTGTGGTATTTCATTATGTGGCTCTGGCTTTAATGCATGAACTAAATCCGGAAATTTTATAGCATCTTGGATAAAAAATACGGGGATATTATTTCCGACTAAGTCATAATTTCCTTCTTCTGTGTAAAACTTCGTAGAAAACCCGCGAGCGTCCCTGGCCAACTCACCCGATCCGCGTGAACCTGCGACGGTTGAAAAACGAACGAATACAGGTGTTTTTTTAGAAGGGTCCTGTAAAAACCCTGCTTTTGTGTATTTGTTCATTGACTCATACACTTGAAATTCACCATGTGCTGCAAAACCACGTGCATGGACAATCCGTTCGGGGATTCTCTCATGATCAAAATGGGTCATTTTCTCACGGAAATGAAAGTCTTCCATTAAAGTCGGACCTCGTTCGCCAGCCTTTAAAGAAAACTCATCCTCCGACACTTTTAAGCCTTGGTTTGTTGTTAGTTTCTTTCCTTGATCGTCTGTTGTAAACTTGTCCAACTGTTCCTTTTTACTGTTGCTGCCATTCACTTTGTGATCATCACTCATTCCATTTCTTCCTCCCTTTTAAATCATATGAATTCAACATAAAGAATTTATACCCAATTTAAAATGAGGACAAACCTGGAAACAAGGGGACGGTTCTCTGCTTCCAAAGCAGAGAACCGTCCCCTTGCAACAAAAAAAGCACCTGGTTAGGTGCTTTTTTCTACATCAACTGCATGGTTGTAATGCAAGTATTATCATTATCAAAAGTGGATATTTCAGATTCCACCCTTTTTCCGTCGTGCTCAATCACTGTGCGATACGTTTTGTCTCGCGGTAACCACAAATCAATAAATCCATTAGATTGAGATGTCAATGCTTCGTTAACAATCTCGTTGCCTTCCATGTCCTCAATATAAACGTTAAATTCTTCTTCGATCAACTCTCCTTGACAACCTGTCAAGTTATGGACAGCTCAAGGATGTGTTTCTTCCACATAAGGTGCAATGGAAACGAAAAATTCATCTTCGGGCAGGTCATAGGTGATCTCACCTTTCTCACTGTCACTTACAATGAGTTGTTGTGATGTGATGGATGCAGAAAGGCTTTTTTTGTTTCCTGCACTATAGTCGTGAACCAGTTCCTGAATATTTTTTGCTTCTTTATCTTCTGCCTGCTCATTAATTCCTGTATTTCCTACTAATATATATCCTACAACAGCGATCAATCCAATTATCAGAAAAAGATATCTCTTCATGTATATTTCTCTCCTTGTCCATTCAAAGTTCGTTTCTCATTAACTTATTTTTAAATGGAAATTATTTCTCAAAGTAATCATTGCTCTTATAGTATAGGTGATAATATTCACAATGTCTAAACTTATTTACTTGCTTTCTCGACTCAGTTTTTGGACGATTTCTTGTGCAAAATGACCTAGTTTACCATTGGAATAGGCTCTAATGACTTCAGGAACAATGGAACGCAATGCCTGCTCTTTGTATTTATCCGCCAATCCTTCTTCATCCATTTTTAGCTCAACTTCTCTCGCTGCCTTTATAGCTTGATAGGTGGCCAACTTGTTTACCTTCTCTACGATTGATTCATCCGCTGCTTCCACCTGACCTAGCTTGGAAAACCGTTTCATCACTTCACAGAACTCTTGGTTTCCCATGTCATTTTCTTCCATAATAAAAAGTCCGTCTCCGTATCTCTTCAAACTTTCAGAATGACCTAGAAATTTGATACCTAGCCATGTAAGGTGTGGATATTGTAGATTAAGCTTCTCCGTAGGTAAGCTTGTCGCCATATTGATTAAAACAGGTCTGTGCACCGTCAAACCAGTAGCTAAATACTTATTAATAAAAGAACTAATTGCACTCGCCGGGAGTGCTAAGATTAGGTGATCCAAAGATGCTAGATCGTCTTTTTGCAGTTTCCAAGTGTATGAATATTGCTTTTCTATTAATTCGGTTTTGTCCGTATCCGGATGAAAAACTCCTGTCAGCATCTGAAATTGCTCAAACTGAGTTAAGATCGCTGTGCCCAGCTTCCCAATTCCAACAATCCCCCATTTCGTTTCCTCCATAAAATTCACTCCCTTTTTATGCAAATAAGGGGACGGTTCTCTGCTTCCGAAGCAGAGAACCGTCCCTCCGTTTACCTTCTATGAAACTATTATACATTATTTCCTAAAAAATTTTCTTATCCTAAACGATAAACGAATTAGCACTTTTCCGCTTCGGGGGCAAATAAACTATCTAATGAAGAATGAAGCTAAAGAGTTGTCTTCCGAAGAATTTATTATTGTAATTATGAGTGTCAATGCGATGGAAAACGCAAAAAGGAGCAGCTGCTCATGGGGCTTGAGCAAAATAAAAAGGTGATCATCTCATTGGAAATTTGCAATCCCGGGTTTATTAATCATCTAATATCACCTAGGATTTTTCTTACTCTCAATACTTTCAATGGTTTCCCCGCCCAACGTACTATACAATCTACTCTTTGGTTCATGGATTGTTTGAGAAGGCCAAAGCCCATGGTGACCTGAAAAGATATAACTTACAATACACGCAACAAAAAAGTACTCCACTCCTTTTCCATCAAACAACTCAACAGCCAGGAGAAAAGCAGCTATTGGTGTATTTGCACCGCCACAGAAAACTGCGACAAGCCCTATTGCTGCTAGGAAAGACATTGGTAAATCGATCATGTTTGACAATGTATTGCCCAAGGTTGCCCCCATAAAAAATAAAGGGATTGCTTCCCCACCGACGAAACCGGTGCCTAATGTTATCGCAGTAAAAATAAGCTTTGCTAGAAATGCAAATGGAGGAACATCCTCTGTAAAGGAATGTTCAAGCATTTCTAACCCTCGACCATTGTAATCCTGTGTTCCGACGATTAAAGTTAATCCTACAATGAGGAGACCTCCAACAAACGCTCTTTTCATATGATTTTTATGGAAGAATTTTTCTGTGAACTTTTGGATGCCATGTCTCAACTGGCAGTAAATAACACTTAATAAACTAAAAATTAATACCGCCAAAATAACCTTGGCGAATGTCCACGCAGAAAGACTCGGTACAGTTTCGATGATGAATTCTTCATGCTTTATTCTCCATACTGCTGTGGCTAAAAAATGAGCGCTGTAACTTGAAACGAGACAAGGTACCAGTGCTTCGTATTTCATTTTCCCTAAAGCAGTGAGTTCCATTCCAAAAACAGCCCCGGTTATCGGCGTTCCAAAAGCTGCACCGAAACCAGCGCTAATTCCAGTCATTAGAAAAATTTTTGTGTCTAGTAGATTTACTTTAAAAAACTGGTTGAGAGCTTGAGCAACACTTCCACCCATTTGTACGGCTGCCCCTTCTCTTCCGGTTGACCCGCCAAATAACACAGTTATAAAAGTGCCCAAATAGACGATCGGACCCATTCTCCTTAATACCCCGGCTTTCCCATGCACTCCATCTATCACAAGATTGTTGCCTTTCGCGGAATCAACGCTTTCCTTCTTGCCGTAATTCATATAAAGAAAGCCTACAGCGATGCCTGCAAGAGGAAGAAAATAGATTAACCAAAAATGGTTCATTCTAATGTCATCACCAAGAAAATCATTCGTTTTTAACAAGAAGCTAGTCAAGGAACCAACGACTATACCAATAACCCCTCCAAAAAATATCCACTTGAATAGAGTTACAGCAAACTTTTTAATTTTCACATTCATGCAAGACTCCTCATTTCAAATAATCTGGAGGTTCTTCCTCGTGTTTATTTTTGGTTACCTCCATAAAAATATCATTTGATTCATAAGCTTTCGTTTGATTTTCAGTGAAAGACTGGGAAGCGTTTGACTGCATCATCATCATCAATTTTTGAATATCTTCTTTGGTAGAATATTGCTTTTCAGGCTTTAGCATAAAGCCTAACTGACCATTCGATTCGATCGTCGCCCATTGTAAATCGCTGATCCTTTGCACACTTTGCTGTCTCAATCGCACCTCAAGCATATCCACTGATAAACGTAACTTTCTTAAGTTTTTTACATTTATTTGACCGTTTTCAACGACTAAGACTGCTTTGCTGTATATAAACCCTTCAAGGTTGTCAAATTTCAACACAATATATTCAATGAAAATTAATGTAAGTACAAGTAAAAGTGTAATCACCATCGTAATCCAAATATTTCTGTCGCCAACTGGCTGAATAATTAATGAACCAACAGCTACCATCATCACTGTCTGAGCAACCGTCAGTTGAGAAATTGATTTTCTTCCCGCCAATCGCAAAATAAGTACCCCGCCAATAACAATGACCACGGCTTTCCATATAAAGTGTAAATCCAAGTCGCTTCACTCCTTCGACACTTTTCTACGTCTATTCTTAAAATATGTAATGAATCTTATCGATATATGTAGGATGGCTCATTGTTCCAAGTATTATGAAAGGAATTTTGGGGACGGTTCTCTGCTTCCTTGAAACGCAAAAAGAAGCAGAGAACCGTCCCCTGCTCCTTACTTTAAACTGTGATGACCTTTTTTGTATTTGCTGATTCCAGCAAGGCTAACACGACTTTCAACGATAATAATGCGTCTTCTCCTGTCACTTGCGGAGGTTGATCAAGACGAACGCAATCTACAAAAGCATCGATCACACCCGTGTTTGTTTGATTAGCATTTGTCATCACGGTTTCTAACTTATACTTCACTTCTTCTCCCGTTTGTGTGATTACCTCCAGTTGAAATTCCGGATCGTGATAGATTTTTAGCACTCCTTTTTCACAATATATGAAGGTACTATTATCTTCTTCGCCATAATACGTCCACGAGAAGGAGGCAGTCCCTATCCGTCCTTTTTTTGTTTTCAAGCTGCAAACCAGGTTATCACACACTTCAATCGATTCACCATGTTCATCTACCTTATCAAGTGCTCCTTGAAAAGCACTCACCTCTTGAATTTCATCGTCGAGCAAATAATGAAGTATATCAATCTTATGTGTACCCAAATCCCCTGCTACTCCTAAACCGGATCGATCCTTTTTGAAAAACCACGTATTGTTTGATTTATTCACTCCCCAGAATTCAGGACCAGAATGACCAAAAGTTGTTTTAAATGTTAATACCTTACCAAGACTTTCACTCAAAATAATTTCTTTCGCTTTTTGATGAGCGGGTGTAAAACGTTGATTATGATCAATCATTAATTTTTTCTGAGATTTCTTTTGCGCTTCAACTATTTTACCTGCACCTTCAAGTGTTAAAGCAATTGGTTTTTCGCACAAGACATGCTTTCCAGCTAATAACGCTTCGGTTGAAAAAATTTCATGTGATTCGTTGGAAGAGCAATCACTCACTAAATCTACCGAGGCGTCTTGCAATATCTCTTCTGCTGATTGGACAACAGAACCTCCGAATTGTTCTGCTAAAGCTTTTGCTCTTTCTGGATTCCGATCAAAAAACACGAGTTCACTTACATATGGATTCGCCTGATATTCTGGACCATGGCGAAACTTTGTAATCGAACCACAACCGATAATACCTACCTTTAATCCCAAATTAATACCCTCCTACTCGCGCTTTTGAAAGACAACAGCGACGATAATGATTAGACCTTTAACAAATCCTTGAAGGTGCGGAGAAACGTTCATAAGGTTCATCATGTTATTCAAAATACCTAAAATTAACACGCCGAATAAAGTGCCGATTATTTTCCCGCGCCCACCAGTCATTCGCGTGCCGCCAATAATTACAGCAGCAATCGCATCGAGTTCATATGCCTGACCGGAACTGGATGAAGAAATGGAGTTGAGCCGTGATGTCTCAATAATTGCTGCCAAACTGACTAATAGTCCCGCCAGGCTATATACACCAATTTTTACTCGGTCCACGCGAATGGTTGACAATAACGCTGCTTTTTCATTACTACCAAGCTGCTGCCATCATGCCCAGCGTGGCAATAAAAGATGCAATTTTCCCTTTGGCTACCATCAAACCATTAAGACAACCAGCTAAAGCACCAACAGAAAAAGCAACGATAACAGCTACAATAATGCTGCCTGATGCATTTAAAGCTAACACAGTCACTACCCCAACGAAAGCCAGGACAGAAC
The DNA here is from genome assembly GCF_002886185.1 of Salipaludibacillus neizhouensis. Taxonomy (GTDB): domain Bacteria; phylum Bacillota; class Bacilli; order Bacillales; family Salisediminibacteriaceae; genus Salipaludibacillus; species Salipaludibacillus neizhouensis. The sequence continues at coordinate 1,565,236 of NZ_KZ614146.1, read as the reverse complement.
CAACGGATAAATCAATACCACCTGACAGCATGACAACCGTCATGCCTAACGCGATAATTCCAATAATGGACACCTGCATTAATATATTTATTTGGTTATTCATTTCTATAAAACGTGGATTCATAATTGCTGCAACAACATAGATTAATAAAAATGCAATCACAACACTGTACTCCGACCATAACCATGAAAGCCTGCTCGTCTTTATTTTAGACTGTGATTTCGGTTGCTGATCACCATGTTTTAGTTCTGGATTAGCCAATGATTTCTGCCTCCTTCTTTGCGCCCGTTGCATAGCCCATAATCTCGTCTTCGCTAGCATCCTCTCGCTTAAATCTGGCAATGATCTCACCGTGATACATCACATTGATATTGTGACAAATTCTAAGAACTTCCGGAGCCTCCGAGGACAGAATAATGATGGCTTTTCCTTGTTCGGCCAATTGAACAATGTGCTCGTATATCTCTGTCTTTGCCCCAACATCTATTCCTTGCGTTGGATTATCAAAAATGATCACATTTGCATTAACCTCTAACCACTTCGCAATAACGACCTTTTGTTGATTACCACCGCTTAACTTGTCGATCGTCACATTAGGATCGTGTACTTTTATATTTAATTGATCCTTGTAATGCTGAAACCTGTCTTTTTCCGTTTTTTCATGAATAAAGCCCTTTTTTTCAAAATGCCCCATGGAAGATAAACTCATATTATGAATCACACTTAAATCTTTGATAATAGCATTTTCTTTTCTATCCTTTGGTACAAGTCCGATGCCCGCTTTTAATGCTTTTTTAGGATGATTTATTTTAACTACTTCATTATTCACTTTAATTTCACCGGTGTAGTTTTTCCGAAAACCAAAAATACTTTCAAACAGCTCCGATCGACCATCTCCTGCTAGTCCTGTAAAGCCAAGTATTTCCCCTTGATGGAGTGTAAAATCAATCTGCTTAAATAAACCTGGACTTGATAAATTTTTCACTTCTAATATTTTCGCACCTAATTCATGTTCTTGATAAAGACGCTTGTCTGAAACAGATTTTCCTACCATCAGTTTTGTTATAGTTTCCAAGCTTCCTTCTTTTACTTTTCCGCTCCCTACCATTTCACCATCACGCAAAATGGTATAACTGTCACATACTGCTTGAATTTCCTTTAACTTATGGGAAATATAAATAATAGAGACACCTGACTCCTTAAGTTTTCTCATTAAATCAAATAGTCGTTCGACCTCATGCTCCGCTAAAGCTGATGTCGGTTCATCCATAATGATAATTGATGAATTGTGCAATAGAGCTTTGGCTATTTCAATTAATTGTTTATACGACGTATCTAAATTTCGGACATATTCTTTTGGATCAATATCCACACCTAATTTAGTCATAATTTCGGTTGTTTTATCACACATGTCGCGTACATTTAAAAAGCCAAACTTGTTGCGAAGCTCAACTCCCAAAAACATATTTTCATATATTGCCAGATCTGCTACCACATTAAGTTCCTGGTGGATAAAACTAATGCCATTACTCTGTGCTAATCTTGGGTTCAACATTTTCACTTCTTTTCCATTAAGGTAAATCGAGCCCTCATCAGGTTGCAAAACCCCGCCAAGTATATTCATCAAAGTAGATTTACCGGCACCATTTTCTCCTAATAAAGCGTGAACTTCTCCCTGTTCTACACATAACTTAACATCCTTTAAAACAGTTACACGATTAAAAGACTTGTTTATATTCGTCATCGTTAATAATGAATGTTCAGACATATAATCGCCCCTTATTTAAGAAAAACGCAAAGCGTCTTTTATTAAAGACAGCGTGATCTTTAAAACCAGCCCCGAGTAGCACCTACGTAGTGAGTGTAGGTGCTACTCGAAAGGAGGCGAACTTCCCTTGAAGCGTGGCGTAAAGATAGCTGTCAACTTATAAATTCTTACCTTATAAGAAAAGGAAATACAATAAGCTATGGTTCAATTATTGTATTTCCTTCTAAAAGTCTGTTTAGAACTTAGACTCCGGATCATAATATTCATCAACATTTTCTTTTGTAACTTGCGTAGCTTCTTTGACTACCATTGTCTCTTCAGGTTCTTCGCCTTTAGCGATATCTGCTGCGATCTGTACGCCGTCTCTAACCATAGTTGGAGAATACAGGAAGGTTGCTGACATTAAGCCCTCATCTTGTATATCTTCAAATACAGCTTTAGCTCCACCGGCACCAGTGACAAACTGAATGTCATCCCGTCCAGCTTCTTTAATTGCCTGAAGGACACCTAACGCCATTCCGTCATCTTGGGTAAATACGGCATCAATTTCCGGCTGCGCCTGCAATATATTTTGCATCACTTCTAAAGATGTTTCCGTCGAAAAGTCGCCGCTTTGTGAAGCAACAATCTCGATGCCTTCTTCTCCTTCCATCGCTTCCTTGAACCCAGAGCCTCTTTGATTTGTTACAGAGCTTGGAGGGCCTTCAATTTCAACTACTTTACCTTCTCCATTTAATTGTTCAATAAAGTATTTACCAGCATTAATGCCGATTCCTTCATTATCCCCTTTGACAACAACATCGGCCGCATCATTTTCAAGTTCACGATCTACAATCACAAGAGGGATCCCAGCATCTTTAATTTTCTGTCCTACTGGAGAAAGTGCTGCTGATTCGATAGGAAGCATAACAATCACGTCAACACCTTGTGAAATCAAATCATCCACATCATTAGCCTGAGAGTTCGGATCTGCTGCATTTGTCATAATATAATCAATGCCTTCACTTTCTTTAATTTCTTTCGCCTGTTGTTCAGCATTATCAATGAGAGCACCCATCCATCCGTGAGTAGCATCCGGCAAAGAGATACCAATTACCAAATCGGTTGCTTCTTCCTTAACATTATTTTCCCCAGCGGTATTCTCGTTAGCTTGATCTGTTTCTTCGACATCACCACCACTATCTTCGTTTCCACCACATGCTGTAAGTACAGTTACTACAAATAAAAACAGAAACAAAATCAGTAATTTCTTCATAAAAAATTCACCCCTCCGTCTTTTTTTAGGCCGCCCATTGATGTAACCGTTCACAACTAAGGCCAGCGCTCTACTATTAAATCTTATTAATAACAGAGCGCTATTCTTAGCCAACGTTTAACCCAGAGTAGATTCCCTAATCACTAATTCATGATCAAGAATTACATTGTCAACATATTCTCCTTTAATTTTATTAATCAGCATATTCGCTGCAACCGTACCCATTTTATACATTGGTTGCGCAACAGTTGTTAATGTTGGCTGCGTCATGTTAGAAAACTCAATTTTATCGAATCCAATGAGAGCCATTTCTTCAGGAACTTTTAGCCCACGACTGTTCAATTCTTTTAAGGCACCAATCGCTAAAAGGTCTGACACAGCAAAAACAGCAGTCGGTTTCTCATCTTGCATCAAAATTTTTCTCATAGCCTGTTGCCCATTTTCAAACCCCAATTCCTGCGTATAATAAATCCAATCCTCGTTAACCACGATATTTTGTTCCTTTAAAGCTTTACGATAACCTAGCTCACGCTGACGAGCATAGAGGTACCTTTCATCTGAATTCATAAGTGCTATTTTTGAATGACCGATTTTCAGTAAATGTTTCACTGCTTTATAGGCTGCTTCCTCGTTGTCAATGGTGACATACGGGATACCACTATCTACCACGTATTCACTGCACTGAATAATAGAATATGATTCTGCAAGTTTTGTTAACGACTCCACATTAACTGCTGGATCCATGGAAATAATTCCGTCAGTCATTTTATTACGAACGAGATCAAAATAAATATTTTCCCTTTCCGGTTTTGAATCCGTCTCACATAAAATAATATTGTAACCATTTTTAATTGCTGTTGTTTCAATGCCATTAATTATTTCGGAATAGAAGGGATTTGATATTTTAGGTATGAGCACTAATAATAATCGACTTTCCGAATTTCTCAAGTTTCTTCCTAACATACTAGGTTCATAATTAAATTGTTTAATTGCAGCTTCGACTTTTATTCTCGTTTTTGGAGTCACCGTATCTTGACCATTCAACACTCTGGACACTGTAGCTACGGACACCCCAGCATGTTTTGCAACTTGATGTATATTAGCCATTTTGAATGTCCCTCTCCCTCCGATTATGTAACCGCTTTCAACTTTATAGTAATGGATTACATTTTTATTGTCAATGTTTATTTATTTATTGACAAAAACATTGATATATAGGGAATTAATTAAAATGTAACGGATTACAATTTATTAGAAATAAAGGGACGGTTCTCTGCCTCCTTGAAACGTTCAAAGAAGCAGAGAACCGTCCACTTGGTCCCCTATACTATTATTCGTTTATGTTCCTTTAAGAAAATTATTGTGAAGAAAAAGAGTGATGCTCTCATCGTATGTCCACTCGGAAAACTATAGCAAGTCATTTCAAAACTACCATGGAATGTTTCAATCGCTCGTTCAGCACCAGGCAGCATCTCTAAAATACTTTCTATTTCTATACAACAGGGCTAACACCAACACGAAAACGGAACTCGCAATAAATTCTATACTACCAAGTGTTGTAAAACCAATCATGATAAAATCTGTGGATGTCGTCATCACATTTCTCCCATTCACACAATTAAAAGGGGAACAATTTCCGCTTTAGTTTTCAAAAGCTTGAATACCAAAAACAAAGTGAAGCACTAAAAAGACAACAACCATCATTATTACCCCTATAACTAATCCTCTTAATGCTTCACTAACTCCGTCATCATATTTCTTAACAGATTTCATTTCACCATTCTCCTTTTAGGTAGGATTTAAAATGAGTAACCACTAACATGTTTCATGTGATTGCATTCATCTACATGAAATTGCATTTCTTCTAAAACTAAGAACCTTTGTATTATCAACATTCACTTCTTTTTATTTCCTTTTAACGGAGCCTTTATCTCTAAAAACACAAAAAACCTTTACCGAAGTAAAGGTTTTCCACAAAATAAAAGACCTTTACGCAATGTAAAGGTCTTGCTAACAACTTTTTCAGTCGCCAATATAGCCGGGAGCTTTCACTCCGAAATGACGACTATATTGTAAAAGCTACTCCCCTTTAGGAGATTATGTATGAAGTTTGTAATCTTATCATACGTGCGATTTAAAATTAAGTCAATTTATTTTTTAACAGATAAAAAAGTTTAAGGTGACAACTCTCTTGACGCTTTCTTGGTGGCGAAATCTCACGCTGTATTTAAGAAAAACTGCATTGCAATCTTTAAAAATCTTTTATTCTAATTTGGTGAATTTGTTGCTTAGTTATTATCGAAGGTTGTTTGGTAAGCCTGAGGAGGCTTGGCGGTTCATCCACGGAAAAGCGAACAGATTCAGTCCAACAGAAAAAATACAACTGAAATATAATTCTGAATTCATTGTTAAACACATATAAATAAAGCCAACAAGGTAAGCCATCCTTATGGTTCCCTTTCCTCTGATACGGGTGAGTTTGTCTTTAGGGAATTCGATGAAAAAATTGTTTTTTCAAAAACGTTAGCTCAACATCTCAAGCTAAAAGACAACAGGCTTTACTATTTTCATTCGAATGAAAATTTGCTTCGTCAAAAAGTATATCAAATTATTGCTTGATATTCCTAATATGATGCCGCGGCTCATTTGAAAAAAGATCCAGTGTTCACACAAATCATTGGCACCGATGCGTTAACTTCTCAACCTAGTCTATCCCGTTTTTTTCAGACGGTTTGATCATCATCGCTCCCTACAGCTGGAGTATATCACCCTGAAATCAGCTTTTAAAAATTCAGTGTACGACCAAGGGAGTAGTCTGCCCAAAAACTCAACTATTCTAAGCAGTCTTTATAGGGAACGTCAAAAAGTAGCGAAATCATCATGATTTTTCTTAATGGAACAAGAAAATGTGTGATTTCGGTTATATTCATAGTTGAACTTGTAAGTATGAATAATTCAGGTAATTTTAGATATTAAATCTATAACATTTCAGCCATTTTGCAACCTCAAACATAACACCTCTCCGCCTCCTTAAAAACTTCTATCACATACCAATGTATGAAGCTTTCTTGAGGGTCGTAATCTGGACCAGCGAGCAGATTTCTTTTCCGTGAAAATTATGAGCCAATCGTCAAAACCTTGGGAGCCGTTGACTTCTTCTGATACGAGTAGTTTTCTAGATGAATTGATAGTGAGTACGCCACTGGCCCTTATATTTGCACTTTTTAAAAATTAAATATTCATACATGCCATGTCTACATTTGTTTTTACATCTATTCCTCTGCAGATTTTTTCGAGATTTCCTTGATACAACAATTGAAAATTAGCTCCTTCTATTAGCTCGTTCGATCTAATAAGTGAGGGTGGTTTTTTAAAATTTGCAATCTCACATTCTTGCAATACGGTTGCAACAAATTGGGAACAAAAGAAAGAGTATTTCCTATTCATTCGTTTGTTTAGAATTAGTGCAAATAACCCTAATAAATTATAGCGATAGAGATGTTTTTTCGCTTCGATTTCTTTTATAAAATATTCCATTCTTTGAAGCTGATCACTAGTGACACTACAACTATAAATAGTACATCTTGTTTGATTGAAAATATTTCCGTGCATATTCTTTTTGACGAATCCACCGATAAATGGATGCATGATTATAGGGGTCTTTCGTGTAAAACTTAATCATTCTCGTAAAAAATGTCCCAGTATCTGTAAGGAGTAAATATACCTGTCACAACAAGTGAAATTGGATTAATATCAACGAATCCCTGCAGCCATGTCGGCAGAGTCCCCCCACCCTTTTAATTAGGTTCTGTTATCGTTATATGTTGTTTTTGAAGAATTCCCGCTTGCTTTCCGTGGACGATCGCGAGCCTCCTCAGGCTTTTTGAGAGCCTTGAAATAAAAATAGTATTACTAGGCCCCCTGCAAAGAATGTTCTCATTAATATGGACATACTCCTAAAGGGAAGGAGGGGGATTCATGGAAAAAGTGTGTTTTTATTCATTAGTCTAGTCGTAATTGCAGGTATTTTTATAGGGGTATCAATGACTTTTAGTTCAAAATCAAATGAAAAAGAATCAAAAGATGTAGTATAGGAAGTGCCTGAAGAAAACCTTGGAGATTCCAATGTTACTAATGAAGAATTAAGAACTTTAGTAACTATCAAAGAAATATTACAAAAAGATTATGAGGAAATAGGAGACATAGTAGCCGATTATCAAGAATTAACTACTGTACGAACTTCATTAGACAGTTCTGAATCGAAGACAGAAGATATCGCACATGCAATAGAAAAAGATGGTGAAAATATCTTAAAATCCAAAGAACTAAAATCAATATCTAACATTGATTCTTATGAAATTAATGTTAGATATAAGGACGAGAAAGTTTAAAACTAAGTAAAATATTGAATGCCTCTAAATTTTGAACCTTTTGGGGACATTTTTATATCCTTTTGTAAACCTAGTTCTCTTCCGCTTTTCCAAAATGCTCGATCACGTCTTCTTTTGTGGGAGAGTTACTTTCCGAACTATGTTATAGAAAATTTCTTAGTACCAACGAAAACTTCATCTGCACAAACTTCCCTAGTATTTAAGCCGCAACGGCATTACGCGTATGTATCTTCTAAGATCATCTGGTTTCCTTCCTCATCCATCAATTTCACATCTTCGGTTACATATTCTTCCGCCTCCCTCGTTACATTTACTTATAAGGGAGAGAATTATACAATAGACATACTATTAAGTTACATTCTAAGAGAATTTCGTAATGAGTCAAAGGATAAATATCTCCCCTGCCTCATAAACATAAGAATTTTAAAGTTCAATCCTACCAACAAGTCTTCCATACTTATAATAATAATACTAACTTGGTGACAGATACGACCAGCCAACTACTAGGAGAGTGCCCTATGATTCGACCTTCGTTAGCAAATAATATTATTTCAGAAGTTAGAAATCTCATTGATGAAGATTTAATCGTCGTTGATACCAACGGCATCATTATTGCTAGCACTGACGAAAATAGGATAGGTACATTTCATGAAGGTGCTCTAACCTGCTATAGTGAACGCAACAAAATCATTATCACGAAGGAAGACCAACGTAAATTAACTGGTGTGAAGGCAGGAATTAACCTTCCAATTTTCTTTCAAAAACAAATTATTGGCGTTATTGGTATTACCGGAGAACCTAGTAAAGTTTCTCCCTACGGTGAATTATTAAAAAAAATGACCGAACTACTCATTAAAGAAAGCTATTATTCCGAGCAACTAGAATGGCACTCACGAACGCTTGAGGCATTTGTATTTGATTGGATTCAACAAAAAGAATGGTCCACTTCCTTTTTGAACCAATCTACATTATTAGACGTTAATTTATCGATTGATAGACAAATCATTATTGGCCACTATTCACGTACAGAAGATGATTTTAATCAACGAAAAATATGGAATGACATCATTCAAACCATTGTTCACGATAAAAATGATATCTTTGTCCGTTGGGGAAACGAACGCTTCGTTCTATTACGAACAAGAAAAGGGAATGAAAAAAGGCAAAGTATGCTTCACTTTATTGAACAATTGCAAAGGTATTTAAAAGAAAAGTATAATAAAACCCTGTCTTTTGGAATTGGTCAAATGGTCTCTTCTCGTGAAATCTATCGATCTTTCGAGCAGGCGGATCGGGCGTTAGCAGTGGCTATACGTACCCAATCGATTGTTTTTGAAGACGAGCTTCGTTTAGAAATGTGCTTACAAGATATTAAAAAACATACGCGCAATGAATTTGTTCATCGAACCATTGCCCCTATTATAAAAGATATTGAGTTAATGAATACAATTAGAGCCTTTATTGTTCATAATCAATCGTTTAAAGAGACAGCATCCGCACTACATATTCACATTAATACGCTTCACTATCGATTGAAAAAAATTGAAAATGTAACGGAGTTAAATCCACGTGAATTTCACGACATGGCAACACTCTACCTCGCCGTTACATTTTTAGATGATCATCTAAAAAACCAGGGATGAAAACCCTTAAATTCTAGCTATATATCCATAGTTTATCATCCTTTTTTTTCTTATGATTAAAGGTAAGTTATAAATATTGGAGGATGATGAACTATGTTATCACAGGAAATAAAATTAAAGCTTATACAAATCGTTGGTCCTGAAAACTTTGATGATACCAAAGTAGGAAGACTTGTTTATTCCTATGATGCAACACCAATGTTTCAATCTTTACCTGATGGAGTTATCGCTCCAAGGAATACAGGGGAAGTTTCCTACATTGTGAAACTATGTAATGAACGTAGGATCCCGATTGTCCCAAGAGGCTCGGGCACCAATCTTTGCGCAGGAACCTGTCCAACAGAAGGAGGACTCGTTCTTCTTTTTAAACATATGAACGCTATCTTAGAAATTGATGAAGAAAATTTAACCGTGACCGTTCAACCTGGAGTTATAACGTTAGACATGATCCATGCAGTGGAATCGAAAGGTCTATTTTACCCGCCCGATCCAAGCTCCATGAAAATTTCAACTTTAGGAGGAAATATTAACGAAAATTCCGGTGGCCTGCGTGGTCTAAAATACGGCGTAACACGCGACTACGTAATCGGTTTAGAAATTGTCTTAGCTAACGGAGAGATTATTCGCACAGGTGGTAAGTTGGCAAAGGATGTTGCTGGCTATGATTTAACTCGCTTAATGGTCGGCTCTGAAGGAACGCTTGGGATTATAACTGAAGCGACTCTGAAGCTCATTCCCACCCCTGAGTCTAAGATGACAATGCTCGTTCATTATCAAGACATTGAAGCAGCCGCCAAATCTGTCTCCACTATTATCGCGAACAAAATAATCCCTACCACGCTTGAATTTTTGGATCAACCGACATTAAAGCTTGTTGAAGAGTATTCTCAAATTGGCTTACCTACTGACGTGAAGGCTGTGCTCCTTATTGAACAGGATGGACCAATCAAGGTGGTAAAGCAGGATATTGAAAAGATGTCTCGTTTATGTGTGCAAGAACGTGCTGTGTCAGTAAAAATTGCAACATCAGAAGAAGAAGCAGATGGTTTGAGAACAGCAAGACGAACGGCTCTTTCTGCTTTGGCTCGCTTTAAGCCAACGATCATTTTAGAAGATGCGACGGTGCCTCGCTCTGAGGTAGCCAAAATGGTCATAGCTATCAATGAGATTGCTGAAAAGTATCAGCTTAATATTTGTACTTTTGGCCATGCCGGTGATGGGAATCTTCATCCTACTTGTTTAACAGATGTTCGAAATCACGAAGAAATTGAACAAGTTGAAAAAGCGTTCGAGGAAATTTTTATGAAGGCAATTGAGCTTGGTGGAACCATTACAGGAGAGCACGGTGTTGGCACCGTGAAAGCTCCTTACCTTGAATTAAAGCTTGGTCAGGCAGGGATTGCTGCCATGAAAGCGATTAAAGACTCGCTTGATCCAAACAACATTATGAATCCTGGAAAAATGTTTGCCAAAGATTCGAGAAAACGAGTGGTGGTGACAACATGACGACTACAAAAGAACGAGAAACCATTCAATGGCAATTTAAAGAGCGACTGAGTGACGATGAATTATTAAACTGTATGCGCTGTGGCTTTTGCTTACCTTCATGCCCGACTTATATTGAGTCCGGTTTTCAAGAATCCCATTCACCAAGAGGACGGCTTGCTGTGATGAAAGGAGTAGTCGATGGCTTCATTGAACCTGATGAAGATGTTGAACGCTCCCTTAATATGTGTCTAGGTTGTAGAGCTTGCGAACCCGTTTGTCCGTCAGGCGTGAACTATGGTCATTTACTTGAGGAAGCACGTGACGTCATTAATCAAAATAAAAAGCACTCTTTAGTCGTTCGTACGGTTCGTAAAGCTGTGTTTAAAGGACTATTTCCATACCAAAACCGCGTGCAAGCAGTCACAGGCTTACTCGGCTTCTACCAACGGTTCGGTTTACAAAAAGTCGCACACAAAAGTGGCATGATGAAACTGTTCCCCGACAGTTTGTCGACGATGGAAAAAGTTTTACCGCCTGTTCCTAGCTTGAAAGAAATGAAAAATCGACCAAGCTATCTTCCAGCAAAAATACCTGTTAAAAAACGAGTCGCATTTTTCTCAGGTTGCATAATGGATACGATGTTTATGAGAACGAATGACTCGACAATGAAGCTATTACAGCTAGCAGGCTGCGACATTGTCATCCCGAGTAATCAAGCGTGCTGTGGTGCCCTTCATGGTCATAGTGGGGAAAAAAATGGAGCAAAGGAGCTCGCAAAACGTAATATTCTTGCATTTGATGAACTTGACGTCGATTATATCATCACAAATGCAGGAGGATGTGGTGCCTTTTTAATGGATTATGACCACCTTCTTAAAGATGAGCCAACATGGGCGTTACGTGGAAAGGAGTTTTCAAAAAAATTAAAAGATATTTCTAGTGTTCTGATAGAATTAGAGTTTGATAAGCAGATGTTATCCCTACCCGATCAGGTGATTACGTATCAAGACTCGTGTCATTTACGAAATGTGATGAAAACGGAAGCCGAGCCTCGATTGCTGTTAACTGCGATTCAAAACACAGAGTACCGTGAAATGAAGAACGCCGATCAATGCTGTGGTTCAGCGGGCACCTATAATATTGTGGAATCCGACATGTCGATGAAAATCCTGGACTCCAAGATGAAAGCAACAAGGGCAACGGAAGCAACAACCATCGTCACGTCCAACCCAGGTTGCCTATTGCAAATGAAATTAGGGATCGAACGTGAAGGATTATCAGATACCCTTCGTGCCGTTCATATTGCCGATCTACTCCTTGAGGCAGCACAAACTTCTGTTGGTGAAATGGAACGATAAATCGAGTCTTCTATCAGTTCTACAATAATTTCTAAAAGTCAGCACTTTCTTTTTAAATTAAGGTAATGAGAATCCCCCTTGCTCAGAATGAAGAGAAAATCTGCGCCTTCGGTTACTCGTCGCAAGTTTTTGATAAGGGGGTCCTTGGTTTTGCTTTTCCGCTCTCGCACGGTCAGACTGGACCTCCGCCCGTCGGCTCGTTATGCTCTATCGATATTATTTGATAGTAGTAAGTTTGTGAACTAAAGGGATAATCAGTATTAAGATTAGAAATAGCCCCCATTACTGGTGGCCATTTTTTCTTCTTTTTAATAATCGACGCAACAACCTGTGTGTCATTCACTCATGTTGTTTAGAGATCATCGTTCGAAAAACCGCATCCATAATCATTCATAATTAATCCCAGTACCATATGGATATAGTACACCCTCATCAAAATCTGGGATTGTAACAGGAAGTTGACCTGTCGGATTATTATCTCCAAAAATCGTATCCGCTGTTGCTTGGAAACTAGCATCTCTAAATCCATACTGTGCTAAATACGCATCAACGTCTGGATAACCAATAATATCGTACGGATTCCGGATTCCTACGCCAACTACATCCTCTTTCATATCAAGAATTTGATTAAAAACGTGCATATTTGCATTTCCTGGTGATCTACCTGCGACATTAAACGTATATGAGCCGATAATAACTTGATCAGCGTTTTCAATCAGTGCTTCTTGATCGCTGGTTAATTGCCGTTGTGAACTAAGAGATATCGTTGTCACATTATCGTGGTGTTTCTCTATCGCACTAGTTAATCCAGCTATGAAACTAGTTCCAACCACAACTACCTCATCACTGTCCTCTAAGCTAAGTGGTAATACATCGTCGTTTTTTACCATAGTGATTGATTTTTCAGCTACTTCTTGTTCTATTGCTCGATGAACATCAGACCCAATGGTTTGTATAGCATTTTCCAATTGTTTTTCTCGGTCTATGGTCTCTTCGGTTTTGAAAATACCTCTTTCAACTTTTAGTGTGAGAATACGTTTAACAGATTGATCAATTTCTTCTAGCTCTATATCACCATCATTTACTGCATCAAGAACGCCCGTCACAACTGCTTCAAGGCCAACAGGCATAAGGATAATATCTGCTCCCGCATTGATAGCTCGTATCGCGGCATCTACAGAACCAAAATGATCAGTGATAGCATTCATATTCATGGCATCTGTCATAACAACACCTTCATATCCCATTTCATCTCGCATTAAGTCTGTTAAAACTTTACGAGATAATGTTGCAGGGATTGAAATTTCAGTCCCATCTTTTTGTGAAATAGCTTTGCTTCCGTCAATTTGTGGAAATGTTACATGGGCTGTCATGATCGCATCAATCCCATGATCCATCGCTTTTTGAAATGGATATAACTCTACATCTAGTAATCTTTCTTTATCATGAGGAACTTCCGGTAATCCTAAATGAGAATCCACCGCAGTATCTCCATGCCCTGGAAAATGTTTGGCTGTCGCTGCGATACCATTTTGCTGTAATCCCTTTATATAGTTCACACCCATATTTGCTACCAACTCTGGATCTTCGCCAAACGAACGTACACCAATAACTGGATTGTCTGAATTGTTATTCACATCCACAACAGGTGCCAAGTTTGTATTAATACCTAGTGCTGACAATTCTGCACCAATAACGTCACCTACCTGAGTAGCCAATTCATTAGAACGTGTCGCTCCTAAAGCCATGTTCCCTGGCATATGAGTTCCAGTCTGAAGTCTTGTAACAATACCACCCTCTTGATCTATGGTTACTAATAAGCCAAACTTATCTGCAGTCTCTTGATAATCGCTTACAAGATTACTAGTCTGCTCAGTGCCAACAACATTTTCAGCAAAAAGAATCACCCCACCAAGGTGGTATTCTTCTACTAATTCCTCAATCTCTGGGAGCATTTCAGTTACTGCTTCTCCATTATAATGGCGGAAGTCTGGCATCATCATTTGCCCTATTTTTTCTTCAATGGTTAAAGAATCCAAAGATCTATCAATAACTTGATATCTATCGCCACTTTCTTTCAATACTTCGATTAAATTGGGTGAATTTCCACTTTTACTTTTTTGAGCCGGATTTGCTTTATTGTGTAATCCAATGCGATCTGTATAGTTCCCATCCGTGACAGAAATAAACGTCCTCCCTCTTTGACCAGTAAATTCAATCCTTCCGTTATCATCAACAGTTGCCACATTGGTGTTTGACGATTTCCAATTCAACCCCAGTGAGACTTCTGTAAAATGGCCTTCTTTGTGTAAATAGAGCGCTTTCAATTCCGTTCCTTGATCTGAAAATTCCGGATCTACCTCAGGTATATTTTCGTAAATAATCAAATCATTGACCGTACTTTCATTAGTGGCTTTTGAGGGCTGCACCCCCACCAAAATTTGAGAAATCATTAACACGGTAATAAGCAAGGAAATCTTCAGTCTCATAATACTCTCCCTTCTATTATCACTCAATAAGTAGCTGTTACTTTTCATTTTCACTATTCCGCCCATTAGTGTTTGGATGTTGATCAATAGCATTGACTACTTTGTCAACAACCTCTTGCCTCCATGGATTAATGGAACCTGCTGTTCGTGTCGGATGAACCCTATTTGTTAGCAAGATGACGATAGCCTCTCGTTCCGGATCAATCACGAATGAAGTTCCAGTAAATCCTGTATGACCGGCCGTAACTGGAGATGACATAGCACCCATGAACCAACTCCGATCTAAATGCCAACCTAATCCTTGAGCAAGGCTAGATTCATTTGTGATTTGATTAGTGAGCATTTCAGATACTGTATCTGTCTTTAATATTCGAGTTTGCTCGTACTTCCCTCCGTTTAAGATGGTTTGTGATAGGATCGCAATGTCTTTTGCAGTACTAAAGATACCAGCATGACCTGCTACCCCATCTAGAGAAAAAGCATTCTCATCATGAACCGATCCCCATACCATTCCACGGTCTAAATATGGTTGTGGCTCCGTAGCAGCTATTCTGGACTGTATGTCAGACGATGGATTAAACATTGTATCGTTCATACCAAGCGGATCCGTAATGCTGTTGAAAATATATTCATCCAATGATTCTCCCGATACCGTTTCGACAATTTTCCCTAATACTATTAGGTTTAGATCACTATAGCCATAAGTCGTTCCAGGCTCATTAACTGTTTCGGCTTCATAAACCGTTTGTATTCGTTCCTCTATCGTTTCATATGTGTATATAGGTAACCATGGCGGTAGTCCTGACGTATGGGTCAACAAGTGTCGGACTGTTATACTATCATCGTTTAATTCTGGTATATAGCTTGTCACTGGTTCATCTAACTCGATTAATCCTTTTTCTAATAACTGCAAACTAGCAATTGAGGTGAAAATTTTCGTTATTGAAGCCATATCATAGATCGTATCCTTCTTGGTAGCCAATCGTTTTTCCAAAGGAAGTAACTCACTGGTACTCGCATATTTTAGGGCATCCCCATAAGCTTCATGTTTGACAATAGTACCTTCTTTAACTACTAATGCTACTGCACCAGGGTACATGTCTTCCTCCATACCAGATTGAATGACATCATCGATCTCATCTAAATAAGTTGGCAACATTTGAACTTTTTGAGCATTCCCTTCACTTAATGTATTTTTTGGTTTCCCTGCTCTCTCCCATGCTTCTGCCCATTCGGGCGGGGTGGCGTGAGAGGAGAAGAAACTAGGTATTGTATCTTCCAAATGTTCTCGTTCTATAGGTAATTGAACGGATTCCTCAGCATGAGAAAGCTGCTGCGGGAGCGAAAAGGAAACGACAAGCGTCATACATAATAAGCAGAAAACGGCTTTTCCTAACGTAAACATATATTCCTCCTCCTTCATTAGTTTAATAAGAGACCTCCTGATTGATATATGGGGACTATCTTTTAAATCAACAGGACGCTCACTCTATAAGAGAATGTTCAAATGTTGCCTTTTTGAACATCCTCTATAAACAAAATCAGAAATTATTTAATATTTTTCACTCAATTGCCCCTTAATTGTTGCTTGGTGGGTTATCTCCTTGTCCTGGGTGACTTTTACTACCTGGTGATCTGCCTTTATTGTGTTCTTCGTAAAGAATATAACCTTGTCTTAGATCTTTAAAATCATCTAAACTAGACTGCCAAGAATTAATGATTTCTTCTACAGGTTCACCATCTAAGATACTTTGACGAGTTTCACCATTTCCGATTAAATTATCAAAGAAGAAGCTCCCCCATGGGTTTGTAAATTCAAAGTCGTCTGGATATAAATCTTGCAAAGTTGCTAAGATATGCAATCCGGTTTCAACGGGCTTAAACTGATCGCGATCATCAATATGAATTTGAACCCCATTCGTTAGTTCACCCGCATGCTTAGAAAAAGCTGGAGTGAATGAAGCGGCACGGAATGTTACACCCGATAAACTAAGTTCATTTAATGTAGCCGCTAACTCAGTTGAGTCCATGTATGGTGCGCCAATCAACTCGAATGGCCTAGTCGTTCCTCGGCCTTCGGAAGCATTCGTTCCTTCTATCAATGCTGCACCTGGGTAAACGAGCGCTGTATCTAATGTTGGCATGTTTGGTGATTGAGGAACCCAATGAAGCGGTAAATCATCATAGTGCATCCAACGCTCCCAGCCATCCATTTTCACGACCGTCAAATCTGCGCCAATCCCAAATTCATCATTAAATAAATAAGCTAATTCTCCTACCGTCATACCATGACGTAATGGAATCGGATACATACCTACAAAGGACTCAAATTCTGGATCTAGGACTGGTCCCTCTACTTTATCGCCCCCGATAGGGTTAGGACGATCAAGCACTACAACCGGAATATCATTTTCTTCAGCAGCTTCCATAACATAGGCCATAGTATAAATGTAAGTGTAGAACCTGGTCCCTACATCTTGAATATCAAATAAGAGAACCTCCACATCTTCTAGCATATCTGCTGTTGGTTTCCTTGTTTCCCCATACAAACTATACACCGGAAGGTCAGTGCGGTCATCAATGTAAAATTTCACATAGTCACCCGCTTGAGCATCTCCCCGAACTCCGTGTTCAGGTCCATATAATGCTGTTAAATCAACTTCCGGATGTTCAAAAAGAAGATCAACTATGCTGTTTAATTCTTGATCTACTCCTGTTGGGTTCGTAACAAGACCTACTTTTTTTCCGCTTATTAAATCTATTTGATCTTCTAGTAAAATATCAATCCCAAGTGAAAAATCATCACCTTTGTTTCCTTTATTACTCTGAGGTTGACCAGCAAAAGCAGTCGTAACGAATGACATCAGTAATACGATGGACAGAATAACTAATAACTTTTTATTCATGTTAACCTCCTTTTGATTATAGCACCTAAAAACATCTGTAAATAAGTGACATATTTGTGTAATAAACCAACTCCCTCCCATTTCAATAAAAAACAATTTTTTTGAAATTTTATTTTACAAGTTAAATTTATCATCTGTAACACTAGTTGTATAGTCCAATACCATTAAATAGTCTGAATATATCAAAAACTAAATTATGTGTAAGTATTTGGGATGTTAAAAATGGAAATAAAGTGTATAATTTAAAGGTCTTATCATTGTGTATGTGATTTACGCTTTTAAAACATTAAGTAAGGAGTTACAGGTCCAGCTTCTATCGCCCAAGTAGCACAGATCAATTGCGTGTAGGTAACAGCCAATTATCTTTTAAGAAAAGAGCCTACTGTTATTTAAAACAGTAGGCTCTTTCCACTATATTCTCTCTAGTAGAGGATGTTCAAAAAGGTTACATTTGAACATTCTTGAAGCAATGAGGGAAGCAGCTGCAGTAATTTAAAGGCTTTTATGAAGGTTTTTTCATACCCGACGTGCAGCTTGTGAAGCCATTGCCGATTACTTCTTGAACTCGCTCTAGTAATATTGTTACTTCTCTCGTTTATAACCCTTGAAACTGTCCGTTTCCACTTCCTACCTGTTCTTCAGAAAATCCATCGCCTTTGTAATTTCTTTTAGGTAATCGGAAGCGATGTCGTATTGATCCGTTACAACACTGACGAACAAGATATCAATCATATGTAATTGAGCAAGTCTAGAAGACGTCGCCCCACTACGAAATGGCGCTGGGACCTCTCGTGAGGCGGAGATAAACAATTGTATATCGGCATTCACTGCGACCGAAGAGTTACCATAACGAGTTAGGCTTATAGTCGTGGCCCCTTTTTTCTTAGCAAGCTCCATGATTTTTATCGTTTCATAGGTTTCGCCTGAGAATGAAATACCAAACACGACATCATTTTTATCCACATTGGCGATATACATGGCCGCATTATGAATATCAGTAAAAGAAGAAACAGCTTTATTCATTCGCAAAAACTTTTGATGGGCATCTTGGGCAATGATTCCTGAAGCTCCCACGCCAAAAAAGTGAATTTTATTAGCATTTTGTAAAGCATCCACCGCTGCACTCAGAGATTCAAAATTAACAAGTTCTGTTGTTTCTTTGATCGCTTGCAAACCATTGTTGGTTACCTTTTCAACAATTGCTTGTTGAGATTCTCCCGGTTCGATATTACTATACTTAATATCGGGTGATTTTTGTAAATCACCCGATATCCGGAGCTTTAAATCTTGAAACCCTTTCAATCCAAGCGATTTGCACAATCTGATGACAGCTGCACTACTCGTTAAACTTAATTCCCCTAGTTTTGCAGCAGTACAATGTATCGCTTCATGTGGTTCTGCTAAAATAAATTCAGCAATCTTTTTCTCAGAAGGGGGTAACTTACTTTTTATTTCATTAAGCATAATAAGTCCCCCAGAGAGAGAATTAGTTCCCTTCAATTAACTTCACCCTCTCACTCACGTTTTTATCCTTTTATAGCACCCTCGGTCATTCCTTTTGAAATACGGCGTTGGAAAATCGCATACAAAATAATTACAGGGATCATCGCAATAGTCAAACTTGCAAATAAGGTTCCCCATGCATTCGTATATTCTGCTTCATTACTTATAAAATCAATCGCTAACCCTAACGTATAGTTCTCTCTTGATTGCAAAAAGATTAGTGCCATGAAATACTCATTCCAAAATTGGATTGCGTTCATAATCGTCACTGTAATAATACCAGACGTGGCTAGTGGGGTAATAATTTTCAACAACACTCCATACGGTGACATCCCATCAATGGCCGCTGACTCCTCTAATTCTTTTGGAATAGAACTCATAAATGTCGTTAAAACAAAAATACTAAATGGCAATTGTGAAACAGCGTAAACAACAGTAAGCCCATATATATTATCTAACATATTAAAATTCATTAAAAGGAAAAATAATGGAATCCAACCAAGCACCATGGGAATCATCATTGCAGAAATATACAAGTTAAATAACAATGTACTCCCTCGAAATACCATCCGCTCTAAGGCGTAGGCAGTCGGTACAGCTAAAACTAACGTTAGTAATGATCCTAGGACCGTTACGATCAAACTATTAAACAAACTCACACCTATATTATAATTTTGCCACGCATCTATGAAATTCTGAAAATTAAACGACTCAGGTATTCCCCAAGGATTAGCATAAATCTCTGCATTGGATTTGAAGGAACCTATGATCATCCATATGATTGGATACAATACAGCAAGTGACCATAGAATGAGCGGTAGTCGTATTCCTACACGTGACATTATATGACCAGTTGTTTGTCGTTTCACTGTCCCTTTACGTGACATTATATTACGATTACGAGTATTCGTTTCTTGTTTCACTTTATTCCCTCCTTTATTAAAAAATATAATCATTCACTCTAAGAGGAAGTCTCTCTATATAAAGCCAGGATCCTGATCCTAATATTGAACTTTATCTCTACGCAAAAATATTTGTAATATGAAAATAGTTATTAATGAAAGCACCAATATCATGACACCAATCGCTGCCCCATAACCGAAGTTATACTGTACAAACGCTTGTTGATACAAATACGAACCCATCACGTGAGTCGAGTTATTCGGCCCACCACCTGTCATAACCTGAACAATAATGAAAGATCCATTCAATGTCGTAATAACGATATAGAGGATGGAAACTTTTATTTGTGGCCAGATCAGTGGTAAGGTTACTTTCCAAAATTGTTGCCATTCGTTAGCACCATCAAGCTCCGCTGCTTCGTAATAACTTTTGGAAATCGTACCAATCCCCCCCATGAGCATAAGCATAAAAAGTCCAATTCCTGCCCAAATAGACGGTAAAACGATTGACGGTAACGCCCAGGTTTCGCTTCCAAGCCAAGGACGAGTCAAGCTACCCAAACCTAAAAATTCTAAGCCTGAGTTTACAAGGCCCATACTAGGGTTATAAATAAACGTCCATAGTATCCCGATAACAACCACAGACATAATGTTCGGGAAGAAAAAGATGATTCGATAAAAAGGAGCCTCTTTTATCTTCAATTGCATAATAGCAACCGCAAAAAATGTTGCCAAGATCATGATTCCAAACACCTTCGTTACAACAAGAAAGTAATCATGCATGATTGTTCGCGGAATTATAGAATCATTAAAAATCCTTACATAGTTACCCCATCCGATAAATTCCATACTCGCAGCCGATCCCGACCAGTCGAAAAAGGAATAATATAAACCACTAAACAAAGGATATAGCGTGAATATTGAAAATAATAGAAATGTAGGTACTAAGCAAAACGCCAAAAATAAGTATTTTTGTTTCTTCGTTTGTACCAATTGAATCACTCCTTCCTTATGTATGTCGTCTTGTTTCACTACTCTTTAACTTACATATTTAAGATCTAACATTATAAAATAATATAGTACGAGGGCATGAAAAAATGAAGTTTTTTATAAAACGAGTCTTTAATTAAAATAAATAGAAAATGGAATGCAAAGACGTCACTTTGCCTTTACATCCCATACAATTTTTTAGCCTATCATTCTTCTACTCACTAATTACTCACCACGGTAGTCTGCTGTTGCATCTTCTGCCGCTTCAGTAAACTCTTCTACTGTCATATTACCTAACATCAACGAAATCAACGCGTCGCCGATAGGTGTTTCTAAATCAGCGCTCATTGGGTGAGGTCTGTGATAAATTTGTACTTGATCAGGATCATTAATCATTGCATTTGCTTCGATCAAGTATGATGGTACATTTTCATTATCAGACAAATCAACACCCATTAGATTCATGATTGCTCCAGTGTGCTCAGAAAATGCTGTTGCATACTCTTGAGTAAACACGAACTCTACAAATGCTTTTGCCGCTTCCGGATTACTTGCATTTTCTGCAATTGCTAGCGGACGTAAATCTGGAACAATTGCAAATGGCTCACCAGCATCTTGCATTGGTGTTGGAATAAATCCAAACTCAAATCCATCAGGAACATCATTTGCCATTTCATTTGGTAACCAGAATCCTACAGGAATAAAGGAATGATCACCGAGCAAGAAGTTCATTTGAGATTGCGTATGGTTGTAAGCACCAAAGCCGTCGTAGATGTATCCAGCTTCTTGCATTTGCGCAACCTTTTCCATGGTAGCTACAACTTCTTCTCGTTCCCAAACTCCTTCTGCCCCAGTAACGATATCAGCTAGCAATTCATCGCCACCTGCAGCACCAAATGCTGGAGTTAATGCCCCACGAAGGAAGTAGTATGGGTGTTGCCCAGTCGTGGCAAACGGCGCAATTCCTTCATTTTCTTGAATAGCTTCCATTGTGCTCATATAGCTGTCGAAATCAGTAGGAACCTCGTAGCCTTCTGCTTCAAACTGTGTTTCGTTATACCATGTACCCCAAGTGTCAAATACTAATGGTAAACTATAAATATCTCCATCATATCTAGCTGGCTCTACAATTAAATTGTCTAAAAGAGGAGAGCCATTTTCTGCTTTCACGTCATTTATCCAATCGGTTAAATCCAGAAGCTGACCATCTTCAACCATTTGAGTTTCACTAGACCCTGCCCCATCAATGTATACAACATCTGGTGGATCGTCAGAAACCCAACGAGATCTCATTTCATCGTTGATGTTTGGCCCCGCATGCTCCGTAATTGTGATATCTGGATATTGGTCTTCAAAGTCACTAATGACTTCCTTCCACCATGAATCACCATATCCACCAACAAAGTACTGAATTTCAAGTTCACCTGAAATGTCTCCATCTCCACTGACAGCGGCATCACCATCATTGGAATCATTGTTCTGATTGTTATCTTCCTCATTATTTCCATTGTTCTCAGTACTTCCATTGACTTCGTCGTTATCTGACGAACACGCTGCCAACAATCCAACAATAAACAAAACAGTTACCAATAATAAAACTGGTCCAGTAAATAATTTTTTCAACTACATATCCCCCTTTATGTTAATGTTTTATATGAAACGTATGGAAGGCTCTATACCTTCCGTACGGTCTCAAAAACGTTAGTCGTCCTTTTTGGCATGTTCAATAGCTTTTCCAACATAGCCATTACTTTTCAAAATAGCTTCTTTCGCCTTTTCCAACGATACTTCTGCTTCAATCATGACGATCGCAGGCTTCACTTCGTTGTCCGCTAGTACCAATATTTTTTCTGCTTCTTCATAAGGTACATTCGTTATTTCCATAATAATGCTTTTTGCTCGTTCCATTAATTTATGATTGCTAGCATGGACATCTACCATCAGATTCTCATAAACCTTACCGAGTTTTACCATGACCGTCGTACTTATCATATTAAGAACCATCTTATGAGCAGTGGCCGCTTTCATTCTCGTTGATCCCGTCAATACCTCGGGTTCAACAATTACCTCTATATTACACGCAGCAAATTTACTGATTTCTGCATCATCATTACAGGATAACGATACCGTAAATGCGCCTATATCACGAGCATATTTCACAGCACCAATCGGATATGGAGTTCGTCCACTTGCAGTAATTCCAATGACCACATCATTTTTTGTTAACGCCCTCCCAAACAAATCATTGGCACCCTGTTTTTCATTATCTTCTGCCCCTTCCACTGCATTGGTAAAAGCTTCATTTCCTCCAGCCATTATCGTCTGCACCATTTCCGGCGGTGTCATAAACGTTGGTGGACACTCAGAAGCATCAATCACTCCTAATCTACCACTCGTTCCTGCACCTACATAAAACAGTCGACCACCTTTTTGAAAAGCTTGATAAACGTGTTCAATGGCAACTTCAATTGCAGGTAACACCTTTTCTACTGCATAAGCTACTTTTTTATCTTCCTTATTAATCGTTTGCAAGACTTCCAACGTGGACAATTGGCTTAAATTCATGCTATTTACATTTCTACTTTCTGTCGTTAATTTCGATAATTCTTTTTCCATAGTCAACACCTAACTTTTTTTGATGTCTGTACAATTCTCTCTAGCAATCATTGCAGCCCCATACACCGGGGAAGAATATGCAGTCTGATAGAAACCTAGTTTTTTTAAATGGATATTATCTATAAAATATCTCTCTAAGTCCTTAGAATACGTAAAGATAGAACCAGTTGTCATAATCGGCGTTCTTTCGTTATAACTTGGGCACTTTTTATGCAAGCTTTCCACATGACTGACTAACTCATTTGCAGCCCCGATTAAAATTTCCTCGGCAACATCATCACCATGACTCACTGCTTCCATCACTTGTTTGGCTAATCTAGCAATATCTTTCTTTTCTGGTTTCCTGCCGTAAATATAACTGATAAGGTCTTTAGGATGCTCCAACGCTAACTCTTTTAAAACCAGATCAGTTAGTATCGTGTTCTTCTCTCTCATATCATATGCTTTCGTAATTTTATTAAGCGCTCTCATTCCAATTTGATAGCCACTACCTTCATCACCTAAAATATGTCCCCAACCACCACTTTTATACACGTTACCTTGACTCCCTATTCCAGTAGCACTGGATCCTGTTCCAGAAACAACTAATATCCCTTCCTTAGCACCTGGTTGGAGAGCCCCACGAAGCGCAATGTAGGAGTCTGAGTGAGCGGAAAATATTGAATGTTCAGAAAACTGGAGTTCAAAAAAAATTTGTTGAAATACTTTTTCAATTTCTCGTACATCTTCTTTCCTTCCTACTCCAGCTAACCCACAACTAACTCCACTGATATCATTCGGTTGAATGGAGTATTTCGCCACCCCATGCGCAATGAGTTGTTGAAGTCTCGTCTTCATTTCATCGAATCCGACTACATGTGGGTTTGATGCTTCCCCAATCACAGTCAAGGATTCGGATTCTTTATGTGGTAAAAAATCATTAATATTATTAAATAGACAGGTAGTTTTTGTACCACCACCGTCAATCCCAATTACATAAGCCATTTCAAACCTCCATGGGGATGATTTGTTTTTATTATAAATCGCGTGAATTAAATTGTCAATTTATTTTATAAATAATGTAATAATATTTCAGAATGGTGATAAGAGTGACAATAAGAATAACATTTAGCTCAATAGAGCGTTTTTTACATATCAACAAAATCCTCCACTATATTTCTCCACTTATTTATCCGTGGGACTGACCATGGTAGTTACATTATCTTCATAACTAGAATTCACCAAATTTATTCATCGTTTGACCCCGGTTTCTGACAACGGTTTAGCGATTAACGCATGAATTCACTGTACATCGACCTCCAATCTTAAACATTCAAATCTAAAACTCTATATATTTACAGTCTCTCATACGCCCTTATTATGGAAAAGTTACATGGTTTAAATCCCATTCAAGAAGTTCAGCTTCCACAGTACTCATGACAGTCTTGAAATAATGTTCCGCTGGGGAGATAGTTAAATAAGAAAACCTGCATGGCAGTATTTTGAAAAAACTTAGTGTCTTTTATATCTATTTTGTTGTTTTGTTATTATGGAAGGTTACTTTTAACAAAAGACGCTACGTGTTTTTCTTAGTAGTTTTTAAGGGGACTGCTTTTTGATTCCGACTCTCCATAAACGGAAGCAGAGAACCGTCCCTTGCCTCCTGTATAATATCAAGGATTTTTACAACAATATAGAAGAAACTTGAAAGGAGGGGTTAATCATAGAGAAATTTTGCATGCTCATCGGGAATGGTTTTACCATAGACTTCGGCTCCCGCTATGGACTTAATCCTTCAGCTCCACTCTCCCATTTCGGAAAAAGAAATCTGTCTTATGAAAAATACATTCACAAACTACCATATATCCAAAATGAGCTATTTCAGCTTGCACAGTACGAACCGAATGAATATGAAGCGATAGAACGTTTTATGAACAGTAGAAACTACAATTGGGATAAGGATTGTCAACTCCGCCGCTTTTTATCCTTATCGTATGCAAGTTTTCAAATTTATGCTGACAGCAAAAATATCGTAAATTGGAAATGGACCAAATGGCTTCAACAAAATTACAAAGACCTGATTTTTGTCGTGTCATTTAATTACGATTTAGTTTTCGAAAAAGCATTAGAAACCTCTAACATACATTTTTTCCGGACTGGTTCCCTTGAGAATCAGACAGGCATACCTATTTTTAAGCCTCATGGATCTATAGACTTTGAAACCAATACATCCGAGTATTCTGTGGAAGATCGTTGGCAAATGACAACTTTACTTCAGGATAACGGTAAGGTAACAACTGTTCCGAAAGAAGATTGGTTAGAACCTA
This sequence comes from Salipaludibacillus neizhouensis, assembly GCF_002886185.1. Classification (GTDB taxonomy): domain Bacteria; phylum Bacillota; class Bacilli; order Bacillales; family Salisediminibacteriaceae; genus Salipaludibacillus; species Salipaludibacillus neizhouensis. Next base: position 1,539,620 of record NZ_KZ614146.1, on the reverse strand, counting down.
GACTGGAGGCGGATATTATTCCACCTCATAAAGATAATTATCAACGGATCCTAAGTTGGGTGAAAAATGGGATTGACCAATTTAACACACGTGGGAAAGATATTAATCTCTTGATTATTGTTGGTCATTCCTACGGCGAAGCTGACCGCCAAGAAGTGGACCAATATTTGGTTTCTCTTAAACCAGATACAAAAATAATTATCGTCGATCCAAAACCAAACCCCGACTTACTTAAGAAAATAGATGAATTAAACCTGAAACGACTCCCCACCAATGCAGCAGGCCTTCCTTGGTAAATCAAAGGGACGGTTCTCTGCTTCATAAAAATGAAGCAGAGAACCGTCCCTAAAAATCCTTCTTGACACAACTTGTATATACAAGATATAATGAAAACGTAATCATGACTTGTATATACAAGTTCGATAAAGCTCGACTCAAGACAGCTTTTTATACAATAAAGGAGGAATGGAAAATGGGTAAGTTTACAGAACCAGCGAAGGAATTACTTGAACACGTCGGGGGAAGTGATAATATTTCCGTTGTCACACATTGTGCGACAAGAATGCGCTTCGTACTTAATGATAATGACAAGGCAGATGCAAAAAAGATTGAAGAGATCTCTCTCGTCAAAGGTACATTTACGAATGCTGGGCAATTTCAAGTTATCATTGGTAACGACGTTGCTTCTTTTTACAATGAGTTTACCGAAATCGCCGGTGTTGGTGATACATCAAAGGATGAAGCAAAAGTTGCTGCAAAACAAAATATGAGTTTTATTCAACGAATGATCTCACACCTTGCAGATATCTTTACACCATTAATTCCCGCACTTGTTGTCGGTGGTCTTATTCTAGGTTTTAGAAACGTTATCGGTGAAATAGGTATGATCGGACCAGACGATTTAACATTAGTCGAAGTTTCCCAATTTTGGGCCGGAACCCATGCTTTCTTATGGTTAATTGGTGAAGCGATCTTTCACTTCTTACCCGTCGGTATAACATGGGCCATCTCCAGAAAGATGGGAACGACCCAAATTCTCGGTATCGTTTTAGGTATAACTCTCGTTTCCCCTCAACTACTTAACGCATACGGCGTTGCAGGTGGAGGAGACATACCGTTTTGGGACTTTGGTTTTGCACAAGTAGAAATGATCGGGTATCAAGCACAAGTTATTCCCGCTATTTTAGCAGGTTTTGTCCTTGCTTATCTTGAACTAGGTTTACGAAAAGTTATCCCGAATGTAATCTCAATGATTTTTGTTCCATTCTTTGCACTTATTCCAGCAGTGTTAGTTGCTCACGTTGTCCTAGGCCCTATCGGTTGGACAATGGGTTCGTGGATTTCTGAAGTAGTCTACTCAGGTTTAACTTCTACATTTGGGTGGTTGTTTGCAGCGATGTTTGGTTTTGCCTATGCACCTCTAGTTATTACTGGGCTGCACCATATGACCAATGCGATTGATTTACAGCTAATGAGTGAATTTGATGGCACGAATTTATGGCCGATGATTGCCCTGTCGAATATTGCACAAGGGTCTGCGGTTGTTGCGATGATCTTCCTAAATAAAAAAGACGAAAAAGAACAGCAAGTATCTGTTCCAGCAGCAATTTCTTGTTATTTAGGCGTAACCGAGCCCGCCATGTTTGGTATAAACTTAAAATATATGTTTCCATTTTTAGCAGCGATGATTGGGTCTTCCATTGCCGCGGTAATATCCGTAGGTGGCGGTGTCATGGCTAACTCGATTGGGGTTGGCGGCATTCCCGGATTCCTTTCCATTCAGTTCCAATACTGGATTATCTTTTTCATCGCCATGTTTGTAGCGATTGCTGTTCCATTCGTGTTAACGATTATTTTATCTAAAACCAAAATGGGCGTGAATGCTTACAAACGTCTTGGGAAAAAATAGATTATTCTTTTAGTAAAAGGCAGGTGTTCAATTTGGATCAACAATGGTGGAAAAAAGCGGTTGTCTATCAAATTTATCCAAAGAGCTTCAACGATACGACTGGTAATGGCACTGGAGACATTCAAGGGATTATTGAAAAATTACCTTATTTGAAAAAACTAGGGGTCGATGTTCTTTGGTTGACCCCCATTTACGACTCGCCTCAGCGAGATAATGGCTATGACATTCGTGACTATTACAACATTTACGAGCAATATGGCTCCATGGAGGATTTTGATCAACTATTAAAGGAAGCACATCAAATCAATCTGAAAATTATTATGGATATTGTCATTAATCATACCTCCACTGAACATGAGTGGTTTCAACAATCGATGTCGTCAAAAGATAATCCTTATCGCGATTTTTATATTTGGAAGGATGGTAAAGATGGCGATGACCCCACCAATTGGGCTTCGAAATTCGGGGGATCTGCTTGGCAGTATGAGGAATCAACCGAGCAATATTACTTGCACCTGTTTGATGTTACCCAAGCTGATTTAAATTGGGAGAACGAAGAAATGCGAAAAGTAGTCTATCAGATGATGGATTACTGGCTTCTGAAAGGCGTCGATGGTTTCCGTTTAGATGTCATCAATTTAATTTCAAAAAATCAGCATTTTCCTGATGATGATGGAAGTGTTGCTCCTGGAGATGGGCGGAAATTTTACACGGATGGACCAAGAGTTCATGAGTTTTTCCGGGAGATGAATCAGGAAGTTTTCTCAAAGCATGACATCATGACCGTCGGTGAAATGTCGTCGACGACGATTGATAATTGTATTAAGTATACGAACCCGGAACGTCAGGAGCTAGACATGACCTTTAATTTTCATCATTTAAAGGTAGATTATCCTCATGGTGAAAAGTGGACAAAAGCTGATTTTAATTTTCATGAATTAAAGCGAATTCTATCAACATGGCAAGTCGAAATGAATAAAGGTGGCGGTTGGAACGCTCTGTTCTGGTGTAATCACGATCAACCCCGCGTCGTCTCGCGATTTGGCGATGACACAAGGTACCATACGGAATCTGCAAAAATGCTGGCAACAACGATCCATATGATGCAAGGAACCCCTTATATTTATCAGGGCGAAGAATTTGGTATGACGAATCCAGCATTTGACGACATCGATGACTATCGTGATGTCGAGTCGTTAAATATGTATAACGCCAAGAAAGAAGAAGGCATGCAAGACAAAGATATTATTGAAATATTACAGCAAAAGTCGAGAGATAACTCACGAACACCTGTTCAGTGGAATGCAAGGAAGCACGCCGGATTTACCACAGGCACGCCATGGATACAGACAGCAGATAACTCTCGCGAAATTAACGCGGAACAAGCTGTTGCCGATAAAAACTCGGTCTTTTATCATTACCAACAGTTAATTAAACTCAGAAAAGAATACGATATCATCACCAGTGGAGACTATCAGTTGCTTTTAGAAGAAGATAATGATATTTTTGCTTATGTACGAAGCAATGGAGAAGAAAAGTTACTCATGGTAAGTAATTTTTATGGGCGAGAAACAACCTTTACTCTGCCGGAAACATTCGATGTTGATGGGTATTCATGCGATCAATTACTAGCCAACTACCCTGATTCACCAAAGGACATCCAACAAATCAAGTTAAGACCCTATGAATCCATTGTTTATCATCTTAAGAAAAACGGCAGAGCCGTCTTTTATTAAATACAGCGTGATCTTTAGCCACCATCATTTAAGTATCAAGGGTGGGGTTCCCTTGATACTTGTGGCGTAAAGATAGCTGCCAATTTTATAAATTCTCTTATCTCTTAAGAAAAACAGTTAAGCTAAACTACATCGTGAGCTTTTGCCACAATTCCTGTAACACCTTCGCAGTGGGTGCAGGTGTTAATGGAGAAGGAAAAAAGGAGTCACCTTGATCCCCCTTTTTCAGTTTAAAGGCAGATGCGAACGTATATCTTATCTTTTACTAATAAATGGGGCTGCACTATGAAAAACAAATATTTATCAATTTATGATGAGATTGCAACACAAATAAAGTCTGGAGAAATATCACCTGATACACTTCTCCCTTCAGAAAACGACATGACAGTTCGTTATGATACTTCGAGAGAAACAATTCGCAAGGCGTTAAACCTCTTGTCTCAGAATGGGTTTATCCAAAAGGTTAGAGGCAAAGGTTCTATCGTGATCGATGTCAATAAGTTTGATTTTCCGATATCCGGACTTGTTAGTTTCAAAGAATTGGCACAAAAAATGGATAACGTTAAAACCATTGTTAGCGAATTATCACTCATTAAACCTGATGCAAACATGAAACGCCAGTTAAATCTAACCAGCAATAACTCTGTTTGGAAGATAGGAAGAATCAGGGAAATTGATGGGGAGAAAATTATCTTAGATAAGGATTACCTCATTGAAGAGCTGGTCCCTGGATTAACAGAAGAAATTTGTGCAGATTCTATTTATAATTACGTTGAAAACGAGCTGCACCTCACCATCAGTTTTGCAAAAAAGGAAATTGTTGTCGTTGAGCCGACTGCGGAAGACCGCGAGTTATTAGACCTTGATGGGTTTCATAATGTTGTTGTCATCAAAAACTACGTCTATTTTGATGATACGACCCTTTTTCAATACACAGAGTCCAGACACAGACCAGACAAGTTTCGATTCGTTGACTTTGCCCGAAGAACCCATTAAGTCCAAATTTTTCAAAAGGGGATGTTTTCATGTTAAAGAAACTATTCGGTAAAAAGGAAAGTGTTGTAGAACGAATTACTGCTCCTATTAATGGTAAAGTCGTGGATATTACAGAGGTTCCAGACCCGGTATTTTCTCAAAAAATGATGGGAGAAGGAATCGCCATTGAACCGAGTGACGGAAATGTCGTCAGTCCTGTAGACGGAGAAGTTGTCCAAGTTTTCCCTACAAAACACGCTATTGGATTAAAGACTAAATCTGGACTAGAACTTCTCATCCACATAGGTCTTGACACGGTTAATTTAGATGGAGAAGGCTTTGAAGCTTTTGTTAAAGCCGGAGATAAAGTGAAACGCGGTGATAAACTGGTGAGCTTCGATTTAGAAATCATTAATGAAAAGGCAACTAGTACTATCTCTCCTTTAATTATTACGAACATGGATGAAGTCGTTGAAAATGTAGAAAAAGAATTTACGGAAAACGCAAAAACAAGTGAGACAGAAGTACTTATTGTGACAGTTAAATAAGAAACAAGGGGACGGTTCTCTGCTTCGTTTTATGAAGCAGAGAACCGTCCCCTATTGTTTCCATGGTTATTTTTGATTTTTATCAAGAAGTAATTGCTTAATTTCCTGGATATCTTTCTTTAAATCCTGGTTGTCTTTGTACAATCTTTCCATTTGTTCCTTTTGAAGCGTTTCGTCTTCATGACCCAAATAGTCCAATATTACGGCAACTACAAGATTTAAAATAACTAATGCCCCAATGACAATAAATGATATAAAATAAGCCCACGCCCATGGTACTTCATGAATAATCGGTCTTGCTACCTGACTCGCCCACGATTCAAAGGTTACTACCTGCATCAATGTGAAAAGCGAGGTGTGAAAACTCCCAAAAAATTCATACGGAAGAACATCTCTGAAAAATGTTGTTCCAATAATGGCGTAAATGGAAAAGATCAAAAACGTCAATCCTAAAATACCTGTTAGAGCTGGCACAGATTTCATTAGGGAATCGATTATCTTTCTTAAAGCTGGAATTGCCGGAATCATTCTGATCAAACGTAATACTCTTATCAGTCTTAAAACACTTACGAACGGAGTTGCGTAAAATAATAAGCTTGCTAAGACAATACTAAAATCAAAAATATTCCATCGATCAGAAAAATAGCCTCTAAAACCGAGACCAACAATTTTCAGGATCATTTCTATAGCAAAGATCCAGACAATCATTACATCAAGAACTAATAATATGTCATTCCCAACAAGATAGGATTCGGTGACAATAACCAATCCGTTGAATAAAATGATTCCAATTATAAACGGTTGGAACAGTCTATGCTCAACCAATTGTTTGACCTTTTTTCTCAAAGGATTCTGATTGCTAGTTACTTTATTTTCTTCTGTTTCTTTCATTTGATTCAACCACGTTTCCCTTCCACCAATTTACTGTCTAACTCTATTATTATATCAGTTATTCCACAAAATAAAATATACTACCGTAAAAAAAGTTTAGGAAAACAAAGGGACGGTTCTCTGCTTCATTTTATGAAGCAGAGAACCGTCCCCGTATTTCACTTAAAATTCCTCGTAAACAGCTGGATCTTGATTGTTAATTCTGCCATCTTGTCGAGTTAATGCTGAGATCATACTCATTTCTGTATCATCTAATGAAAAATCAAAAATCGATATATTTTCCAACTGTCGAATTGGTGAAGCTGATTTAGGAATTGAGATTGCCCCAAGTTGATAGTGCCAACGTAAAATAACTTGAGAAATCGACTTGTTATGATTGTCGGCAATTTTCTTTAGTGTATCATTATTCAAAACATCATTTGCGTGAGCCAACGGGCTCCAAGATTGCGTTTTGATATCATTCTCTTCATGCCATTTTCTTTGATCTTCTTGGTTGAAAAATGGATGTAATTCGATTTGATTAATACTAGCCTTCGTACCAGTTTCTTTTTCCAATCGTTCTAAATGTTCAGGTAAAAAGTTACAAACACCAATAGATCGAATCAGTCCCCATTTTTTAGCATCAATTAATGCCTGCCATGCTTCTACAAAATTATTTTGTTGAGGATTAGGCCAATGAATGAGATATAAATCATAATAATCCAGTTTAGCTCGATATAAGGATTCTTGAATGGTACTAACAGCTTTATCATAGGTTTGATATCGGCCAGGTAATTTAGACGTAATTCTTAATTCATGTCTTGGAATAGAAGTGCGTCGAACGGCTTCCCCTACTGTTCCTTCGTTCTCATAGTTATAAGCAGTATCAATCAGTCGATACCCTTTATTAATGGCACTGTGAATGGCATTCGCTCCATCATTACCGTTCAACTTGTATGTACCAAAACCCATAACTGGCAAAGACAGGCCATCATTAAGTGTAATCTCCGGTACAGCAATACTCATTACAAATCACTCCCCTTCACTAGTAAATTAAGGTTACCATTTATATCTAAATAAATCCAAACTTAGGCAAACATAGGGACGGTTCTCTGCTTCAAAAACAACAAAAAAAGAAGCAGAGAACCGTCCCTTGTTTCTCCAAATCGAATGCAGGACTAATTAATTGCCTTTTCTAAATGATATGGTTTTTCACTGGTTCTAAAGATATAATATAGCATATATATGTGTGTCTCTGTGCTTATTAGATGAAGTAATACGGAGAGCTGGATAGGAGTTGATATAGAATGGATTTCAAAGAAAAATCTTCTAATGTAAGTAATAAAAAGTATCAAGAACTAATAGAAATCCCTAACGCAGTTATTTTCCAACTCGATAAAGAATGGAACTATATTGCCTTAAATAAAAAATGGACGGATATCACAGATTACACAATTGAAGAAGCATTAGGGACGCCCTTTTTATCTTATGTTAAAGCTGAAGAGCAATCCAGTGTTGAAGAACAATTGAAAGCACTTCTAGAAGGCAGTGGCGATGGAATTCTAAAGGAATTTAAGTTAGTATCCAAGCAAGGGAAAGAGGAAAAGGTTCATTTATTTTTAAAGATAGACTTTGATAAAAACCAAGAAATAGCATCATTTTCAGGAACTATTACTGGTTTATCATCACGAAAAACGAATATTGAAGCTTTCCACAATAACATTATTAATTATCAACTGATCTCTGAAAACATATCAGATATGGTTGCTGTACTTGCAGAGGACGGATTAGCGCTATACGCATCTCCTTCTCATACCACAGTGTTAGGTTTCGAGCTTGATGATTACGTTGGTAGCTATCCGCTTAAGCATATTCATCCTGATGATTGGGAAAATATGTTTCATTTCTTTCATAAGATGGTCTCCACTTGGAGTACACTAGGTATAGAATATCGCTGTATGAATATAAATGGAGATTGGCTAGATTTAGAAATGAAAGGCACCCCTATAAAAGGTCCAAATGGTGAAATTCAAGTGATATCGGTGAGTAGAGATATCACTGCAAGGAAAAAAGCGGAGGAAGAACTTCGTCAAACAACAATTAAGTTTGAAACACTCATTGCATCTCTTCCTTATGGGGTTAAAGTTGAAGACGCGACTGGGGAAGTGACTTTATTTAATGATGCCTATTTAAATATTTTCCCAAAAAGTAATACATTAGATGATCAGCAATTATTGGTGAATGAAGCGCAACATATGATGAAAGATTATGACTCTTATTTACGTGAAAAGAAAAATATAACGAAGAATCTTCAAACCCATCGATCTGAAGAAATTCAATTAATAAACGGTCGAACCATCGAACGTGATTCGATACCTATGATGGATGGTGGTCTTTTCGATGGTTATTTATGGATTTTCGAGATGTAACTGTTAAGACGGTCGCAGACCAGAAGCTTAAAAAGGCTAACCAACTTTTGGAAAGGCTTTCTTTGCAAGACGGTTTGACCGGGATTGCTAACCGCCGTTGTTTTGATGATACCTTGGTGCGAGAGTGGAATAAACGATTGGATGTTTCAATACCAATATCCCTTATATTACTAGATATTGATTTTTTTAAAGCCTTTAATGACCTATATGGGCATCAGGCTGGCGACGCTTGTTTAAAACAATTGGGGAGCTTCCTCAGAAATATAACGATAGGAACGGAGGATTTAGCAGCCCGGTATGGAGGAGAAGAATTTGTGATGTTGCTTCCTGATAGAAGTATCGATCAGGCGATTGACATTGCCAATAGAATTCAAGAAACAGTTAGAAGTGCCCGCATTCCTCATAACGGTTCAAATATAAATGGAGAAATTCTTACTCTAAGCATAGGGATTTCTACGAAGCTAGTAACACCGTCAAGCCAACCGACAGATATGATCACAGAAGCAGATGCAGCATTATATGAAGCGAAACGCTCTGGCAGAAATCAAATTAAATTACATGGTTAAAAAACATAGGGACGGTTCTCTGCTTCAAAATCCACAAAAAAAAAGAAGCAGAGAACCGTCCCCTGCCTCCTTAAATATTAACTAAACACTGGCTTTTTTTCGGTTAGTCCTAGCGACTCCCCTGTTGAAGCTTGAATTTCCTTCAGAAGCTCTGGGTTTTCCAATAGTGACAAGCCATAAGAAGGAATCATTTCTTTGATTTTTGGTTCCCACTCTTCTATATGTTGCGGGAAGCATTTTTCGAGTAGTTCAAGCATGACGTGAACGGCCGTCGAAGCACCCGGAGAAGCGCCAAGTAACGCTGCAATGGAACCATCAGCGGCAGTAATCATTTCCGTACCAAATTGAAGTGTCCCTTTCCCTCCAGATTCCGTATCTTTGATAACTTGTACACGTTGACCAGCTACTACTAAATCCCAATCTTCGCTTCTAGCGTTCGGGAAAAACTCACGTAAGTCTTCCATGCGCTGTTCTTTCGATGACATCACTTGCTGAATCAGATATTTAGTCAATGACATCTCTTTTGCGCCTGCCGCTAACATCGTTAAGACATTATTCGGCTTTACGGACGTTAACAAATCAAAAATTGACCCGTATTTTAAAAATTTTGGTGAGAATCCCGCATATGGTCCAAACAGTAACGTTTTTTTGTTGTCGATAAATCTTGTATCAAGATGTGGAACAGACATTGGCGGAGCGCCAACCTTAGCTTTACCGTAAACTTTAGCATGATGCTGCGCTATAATTTCTGGATTATTACACACCATAAACAATCCGCTTACAGGGAACCCTCCCGTTTTTTTACCTTCTGGAATACCGGATTTTTGCAGTAAATGCAAGCTGCCACCACCGCCACCGATGAACACAAATTTTGCCTTATGGCGTTCGACAGTACCGCTCTCCAAATTTTTAACTTTCAATTCCCACAAGCCTTCGTTGGTGCGGGTAATGTCGCTTACAATATGCTTAAAATTCATTTCAACATTTTTACTCTCTAAGTTGTTAAATAACATGCGCGTCAGGGTTCGAAAGTTAACATCCGTTCCCGCATCGCTTTTCGTCGCTGCGATAGGTTCTTTCGATGCGCGTCCTTCCATAATAAGTGGAATCCATTCCATCAGTTTTTCAGGGTTGTCTGAATATTCCATCCCATTAAAAAGAGGGTTTTCTGATAACGCTTTAAAACGATTCTTTAAAAAAGTAACATTTTGTTCTCCTTGCACTAAACTCATATGAGGCAATGGCATAATAAATTGCTGTGGTTTCTGTATTAGTTTGTTGTTTACAAGGGAAGACCAAAACTGCATGGAAACTTGAAATTGTTCATTAATTTTTGTAGCTTTACTGATATCTATAGAACCATCCGGTTTTTCATCCGTGTAGTTAAGCTCGCAAAGTGCCGCATGTCCTGTTCCTGCATTGTTCCATTCATTTGAGCTTTCCTCACCAGCGTTTGCCAGCTTTTCAAACACTTTAATATCCCACTCGGGTACCAATTCTTTTAAGAGTGTCCCTAAAGTAGCACTCATAATTCCTGCGCCGATTAAAATGACGTCTGTTTCTGTTTCTCTGATGCTCATTTGTACCAACCTTTCCCCTATATAGATGTCACACTTAGCTAAGTGTGACCTAGTGAAACACCATTTTTGTCACAATTATAACCATATCATTTATTTATATAATAATATATATACTATTATATGATAATATCACTCTCAAAACCAGCAACCTTAATGATTATATGGACCAAAATGATAGTTTTTATTTTTGTGAATAGATGAACTTAAGCGCTCACTATGTACTAAAGAATATCCACTGTATTCACTTTACTATATTTAATTATACATCATTTTTGATAATCATACTATATCACAGGGACGGTTCTCTGCTTCCAAAGTGCCAAGTTTTAAAAAACAGACGTATGCTCGCTTAACCCTCTCTTAATTTAACCTCTAAGAAGCCAAGGGAAAAGATTCCAACGGTAAAAAGCTATCTGAGTAGATCACACAACACGATCGTTGTTCGAGGAGGCTGAAGCATTGCCCACAGAAAGCAGCCGCCTAGAGGATATTCGAACGTCTCTGTTTAAAAATCAACATTCTTATTTTTAGAAGCAACCATCCCCCACCATCCAAATTTCTCTGTTATAAAACCTAACGCTATCGAACATCCTTCCAATTACTTGGTCTATACTTGTAATTACTAAGAACAAAGGAGGGATAACACATGAAAAATATCAAAATGTCCCTATATACTGATGAAGAGTTGTATTGGGCTATTCATCAACATGAGCAGAAAAGTAAAAGAAAACAAACTAAAACAGCAGTAAAATAAGCATAAAGAGATAAGAAACGATTGTCCATTCGCTAGGGCATTTGTTTCTTATCTCTTTATAGGAATACATTTTAGTCAGTCTACAATCTTCTGAAACATAAGTACTACCGGTATATCATAGAAAAAGAGAAATACACATTCCTCTATTAACTTCTAGACTTCCTCATTCTTAAATCCTTTCCCTACTGAAATGAATTCCAATTCTGTTCCTTTTCAAAGCATATTTTTTACTAAAGAGTGTTTCCGTTCTCCCTGCCTTCTTCAAGACTATTAGTTATTTTATTCACTCAAAAAAATGATGCGGAGAACCGTCCCCTGCATCACGTTAGTTTATAATAGCGGTCGTCGAGATTAAGAGAGCCTATATGTAATGCCTTCTCTTTACTTACTAATAAATCCAAGTAAAAACATACGCTAACATATATTTTAGGTCTTCCTGAGTAATATCTCTCAGAAGGAGCATGATAGTTCTTCATTAATAATTCACAGATTATTCTAGTACTAGTAACCCCTTCCGTTAAGTATCCGAACACCGCGTCTCTATACTCACTTGCAAGCGCATACGGCTTCAAGTCATTCTCTTTCTTAGGTAAAGGCATTTCCTCTTCGCTAAACAAGTTAATAGGATCTGGTTCTTGAGTTTCTGTTGCATAAAATGGGCTAATTTTTTGAGTATCCTTTGCTTCGAATTCTCTATCCGTAACCTCTCTTTTTGGTCCTGAACTTAATGACAAGATTTGTTGTTTCACTCTTTTTATTTGCCGATCCAATAAGGGGACATTCGCATCCAAATGTTTTTGCATATCTATTGGGTAAATATAATCTTCATCCAGAGTAAAGGGTACTTCCTCTTCTATATTCCAATTGTTAAAAATTTTAATTAATAACTCATCCATTTCGTATTCAATTGTCTGGAAACCGCTTTTAATAAGTTTAACGATGTTTGGTGGTAACCCTGTATGTTCTTCAAAGTGATTGATTCCAAACGTCCTCTGTTCGTTTGATTTGTTGTGTTTTACAATATATTGATATCGAAGTGGCCTTCCACATTCGCATGGGGTATCTGGGTTCACAAAACCATTATCAATGTAATCAATTAACACCCAGTCTTCTAATAAATGCTCAATTTCCTCGCTGTTTAAATCTTCTGGAAGAACAATTCCTTTATCCTTTGCCATAGAATTCGCAAAAATCGTCTTTTTCCCACGTCTCACATGATTTCGAATGAAATCTGTTTGTTCCGGCGAAAGTGTTTTTAAGTATTGATCTCTAAGTTCATTTGTTAAAATTTCATTCATCGTTTACACCCCTTTATAAATTATTTCAAAATAAGTGAATCTAAGTTCCTAATTTAATTACTTTCAACAATTATTATTATTATCCTGCATAAAGCGATAATTTAGAACAATTATCGTTAAAATAACTATGTGGAACTACGAAAACACCTTTCATTGTAACAAAGAGTCACTGCAGGATCTCGCGAATTCTTACAAACCAACAATTATTTATAACGTGCAGCATATGTAACCTTTATGGTTAATGATAAAAAAGCTTAAGAAAAACGCAAAGCGTCTTTTGTTAAATACAGCGTGATCTTTCGCTTCCATCATTAAGCATCAAGGACGCCCCTCCCTTGATGCGTGTGGCGTAAAGATAGCCATCATCTTATACTTTCTTACCTTGTAAAAAAAGACATTCCTACTTCAAGAATGTCTGAATGAATGATCAAATTACTGTATTTTATACGTTTCTTTTTCAACTATATCCTTTACAACATCCGCAATGGTTACACTTCCGAGTACCTGTTCCATAGCTAATTGTGCTGCTGATAATACAGGAGCAATTGAGTTTTGAATATTCTTTCCTACAATACAATCAGGATGTGTATTTTCATGCACTGTAAACAATTCTTCTTCCTGCACCACATCGACTGCCTTGTAAACATCAAATAATGTTATATTAGATGGATCCTTTGCAAGTTTCCCCCCTGCTACCCCAGGGCGAACTTCCACAATTTCCACTTTTTTCAGCATTCCGATAATTTTTCTTACCAAGCTTGGGTTCGTGTTTATACTTCCTGCTAAAAATTCAGATGAACTGATCCCATCTTTATTAAGTTCAATAAGAGCTAATATATGAACGCCAACTGTAAAACGGCTACTGATGGACATATTCATTCACCTACCTAATTTTGTATCAATTTTCAATACAACGTATTATACCTTAAAATCCATAAAATGAATAAAGGTTTATTATAACTCATTGACAAAACGCTCATGAGTATCTACTATGAATACAGGTATCTTAAATGGATACAGGTTAAATACTTAATATCATATTACATAAATTGGAGGAATAACAAAATGAAAATGCTAGTAACAGGAGCAACTGGGAAATTAGGCACGAAAGTTGTAGAAACTTTATTGAAAACTGTCCCAGTGGACCAACTTGCAGTAAGTGTTCGGAACCCGGAAAAAGCTGAAGGATTACAAGCTCGTGGAGTAGAAGTTCGTCAAGGAGACTTTGACCACCCTGAAACACTTGATTCTTCTTTTTCAGGTATTGACAGGCTTTTAATTATTTCTACAGATGGGGAAAATGAAACCAGAACGAAGCAACATGCTAATGCGGTAGCTGCTGCAGAGCGTGTCGGCGTTAATTTTATTGCTTATACTAGCATAGTAAATGCAAATGAAAGTGAAAACTTCCTTGCATCCACGCATAAAGTCACTGAAGAAACTATTATAAAAACAGGCATTCCTTATTCATTCTTACGCAATAACTGGTACATGGAGAATGAAACCTCAAGTATTCAAGGAGTACTAGCTGGAGCTCCATGGGTGACATCAGCCGGAAGTGGAAAAGTAGGCTGGGCGTTACAACAAGATTATGCAGAAGCTGCGGCAACGGTACTCACTGGAACCGGGCACGAAAATACAACCTACGAGCTATCCGGTAAGTTATTAACTCAGGAAGAATTCGCTTCTGCACTCGGTACTGTTTTGGGTAAAGAAGTACCAGTACAGCAAGTTAGTGATACTGCTTACGCGGACATTATGAAAGATGCTGGCGTGCCGGATTTCCTTCTACCTTTTCTTGTTGACATCCAGAAAAGCATTCGTGCAGGTTCATTATCAATTGAAAGCAACGATTTCGAAAAACTTCTTGGGCGACCAGCATCACCACTTAGTGAGGGGTTACCTCAAATCGTTAAAGGTCTTTCTTAAAAAATCAGCATAATTAACGTATTTCAAAACCGACCTTCCTACTTAGAAAGGTCGGTTTTGATATATAAGATTCACACACCTCCAATTCGAAAAAATAATAGATTACCTCCAAGTCAATATGTTAACTACTCTACTTCTCTATTATATTTATCTCTCCCTCAAACAATTCAACAGATTCAGCAATGATTTTAGTATCCACGCCTTTTCTTAATTAACGTGAAACAATCTTTTTCCTCTTCGTCTCCACATTCAAATTCTCGTCTTAGCTCGGCTTTCTCGGTTTTTGTATAGTTCATATGCCGTTTCCTTCTTCAATCAACAATCTCTTTCATCTTCAATACTTCCTCTTTCTTAAGTGCTGTGACCTAAATAATAAATTCCAAACCTATCCCTGCTTCCTACTTTTAAGACCATTTAGACATTTAATTTATCTCTTAATCTTCTATTTTTCCGACAAGATCTAGATAAGGTGGAATAATTTGAGGGGTTACCCTTACGTGTTTCGTGCGTTACTGTAGAGTTCAAGAAAATAAATCTCCAATAGCCAATTGTGAAAGCTGAGATAAATTCGCAGGGGCAAAGGAAGAACATTGTAAACGATGACTTTACGGCTATTGACGTAAGGTACGATGATAACGCATGGACACAGCTATTCACAGGCTAATAGGTTAATAGAAAGGGATATTTGAGATATGAAAAAATTAATAGGATTATTACTAGCGGGCATCCTAGCATTTACTGCAGCAACCTCAACAATGGCTAGTTTCAATTATCAAGACGAAAATTCGTCCCAAGCAATCGAAGGGGATACGATCAACTATATTAAAAAGCGTCACAGCGTTGAATTGGACAACCTAGACAAATTTAACCCATTCATTGTATCTGGTTCATTGCATACGGATACGCCTAGTAACCAAATATGGGAATCAGTAAGCATTGACAGAGTAGAAACACAAAGGGCAACCTTAAGCACCGATGACCGTCATCTACTAGAACACCTTGTACATGCAGAAGCACGTGGTCAGGTATACGAAGGCAAGGTTGCAGTAGCAGAAGTAGTGTTGAACCGTGTAGATAGTAACGAGTTTCCTGACAATGTCTATGAAGTGATTACGCAAAAACGACAGTTTGAACCTTACGCAACAGGGACTATTAAAAACAGTCCAGACGCAGATACCATAGCTGCCGTGCAAGAAGCGTTGGAAGGAACTAACCTTGTGGATGGAGCGTTGTACTTCTGGAATTCAACCACTGCTACTTCACGTTGGTTAGAAAAAATGACAGTTGTTACGACAATTGACGACCACGAATTTTTAGAATAAGGCATAAGACGTCTCCACTTCAGGGAGACGTCTTTTCATATAATCTCATTTCGGAACTGACTCTTTAAATATTTTCTGCGTAGGGCTTGTTATTTAGTGATACGTGGAATCAATTACATAGCATCACTTAGTCCGATAAGTAGAAATTCAAAAAATATTAAAGTTATTGCAACAGCTATTAAAATGAAGCAGAGAACCGTCCCCTGCTTCACTGGTCAATCCGGTAACGGTATTCCATCAAATGTTTTAAGTCAGATATCTGTTGTAATATTTTCTCGCCATTATTGGTTTCCATCACTTTCTTTCTTTCCACTTCTCTATCGACTAATCGTTTAACCGATAAAACATCTGTCCCATTCTTAAGAACATCTTCTTTTGAAGTGAATTTATTATGGGCAACAAGCTGCATACCGAATGAGTTATATAAAAGGGTGTACCCCGCAATTCCAGTTTTAGATTGGTAAGCCTTTGAAAAACCACCATCAATGACAATCATTTTTCCATTTGCTTTTATAGGGTTTTCACCACTTATTTCTAGGACAGGTGTGTGCCCATTAATAATACGCCCCTGATCTGGATCGAGATCAAATTCCTTTAAAATTTCTCGACAAACCTCCTCATCTGCACGAAGATAGTAATAATGGTTCTTTTCTTCTACATGAGCTACCTTATCTTTAATAAAATATCTTTCAAAGGTTGTCATTTCTTTTTTACCGAAAAGAGATGAGTTTTCACCAGTCCACAAATACCACACCATGTCTGTTGCAAGATCATCCGTTCGTTCAGGATGCGCAAAACTGTAGCGTAAATATGACTCAAAAATATCGAGTAACTCTCTTCCAGAATGCGACTTATCTTTAATTACCATTTCCTTCATGGTACCATCTTCATTTAACGGTATGCATCCATGAATGAGTAAGTTCCCATTGTACTTTAAATAAAGACTGCCTTTCTTCATGAAAAATTTCATATGTCTAGCCAATTTTTCCGAGTGCTGGAAAGCAAACAGCAGTTTATTCATGACTTGTTCTTCTTCCTCTAACAGCTGATCAGGCTGATCTGGATTCACCGTTGCAAAACAATCATTTTCTAATGAGTATTCTTCCCCATAAAGCGTGATAATTTTTTGTTCATAATCAATGTTCTCAAGTACAAGCCGACGAGACATATTGAAATCTGGTCTTCTCTTAATGATTGGCATTTCTAGTTTGAATTGAATCATTGTAATTGCTTGGTGAATTTTTGTTTTTTGCAATTGTTCATTTTCAAATATATTTTCTTCTGATGCATTGTTTTTCGGTCGGAAAGCTTGGTTATCATCATAGTATTTTTCGGCTAGATTCAGAAGAGGTCTGAGATTAATTCCATAGACATCTTCAATAATGTCAAGATTATCGTATCTAGCACAAATTCGAATTAAATTAGCCAAACATACCTTTGATCCAGAATAAGCCCCAATCCATAGGACATCGTGGTTACCCCATTGAATATCAACGGAATGATAATTGATAAGTGTGTCCATAATCTTATCTGGTTGAGGCCCGCGGTCATAGATATCCCCTACAACATGAAGATGATCGACAACTAACCTCTGAATTGTATAAGCCAGGCCAGCAATAAACTTGTCTACTTGCCTTAGTGAAATGATTCGCTCCACAATTTTATGATAATAATTTTTCTTGTTCGATAATTCATCCGTTTTATACAACAGCTCTTCAATAATATAATCAAATTGCTTCGGCAAAGCTTTTCTCACCTTTGTTCGAGTGTACTTTGATGAGGCAAAAAGGACCAAATTTATCATACGTTCAATGGTTTTATTGTACCACTGATTGAGCGATTGACTATTTTCCATTTCGTTTTTTATAAGCTTCAATTTCTCTTCTGGATAATAAACTAGTGTAGCAAATTCATTTATTTCATCATCAGAAAGTTCATCTTTAAGCAGATCATTAATCTTCGTCTTAACATTTCCCGATCCATTTCTTAGCACATGCTGGAATGCGTGGAATTCTCCGTGAAGATCGCTGACAAAATGTTCCGTTCCTTTTGGTAAATTCAGAATGGCCTCAAGATTAATCATTTCGGTAACAACTTTACTCTCTTTATCATATATTTTTGCAAGTAAATCTAAGTAGCTAGTATCCATTTCTTGAACCCCCATCCTTTAAAATCTATCCTGCGAATGTAAAATATAGATTTAACCTATACAAGAATATGTACTAACTTTTGTCCATCCTAAACAATATCTGTCAATTAAAATTCTTTCTATGGTAGCTCAGAAAATGCATGTGTAATTTTACTAACCTCGTTATTTAGTTATGATGCTAAAAAAGGTAGGAAATCTGATCCCTACTTCTTGATTTCTATACCACGATGACAAATCCCTGCCAGCTCCCAAAACTAATTAAATAGTGTTAGGACACTGTGCCCAGTTAACCGGTACCGACACATTACCCTATATACTAGTTAGCTTCCTGAACAAGTCCAGCTACATTATAATATAAAATTTTTCTTGCATAATTTGATCTGTTAATACTGACTTCTATAGACCAAATTTAAATGCCTTTTGGTTATTCAACCTTGAGGAATGTAAAAAAAGAAAAGGTGTCATTTCGTATAATAGCTTCTATAATCCACATAATAACGTTTATAATATCAAAAAAAGTGGCTCTTGGAGTGGTGAGGCATTTGATCATTTGCTTGAACCGGAGAAGATGTGAACAACGAGTTCTGATAAGGAGGGTTTCTTATGGATGATACACATGAGTTCGTAGAAAAATTACATGAAAAGCAGGAAAAAGCGAAGCAGAATGAAAAGCGTCAAGGGAAAGCACACGCAAATCGTAAATTACCTAGCAAGCAGCACAGCACGAATAAGTGATTCTCTTTAGATACATCCAGCAATTATTGAGGAACTGTTCTCTGTCTCACTCCACAAAATAAGGCAGAGAACAGCTACCAGTTAGTAATTCTACTTTTTGTCTCCACGTTAAAATTCGCGTTTCAGATCAGCTTTCTTGGTTTCGTGCATATGCCATGCCTACTTCAATCCAGAACCGCATCCTTATTTCTTATTACGGTATAAATACATCGTAAGCGGTGCAAAAATCCCCAAAATTATTGCAGACGACAACAGCACCCAAACGATCTCTTCTAGGGTTACAATGCCGTGCATCGACCCTCGCACACCAGTCACAACAAGTGAAATGGGATTCACTTCAACAAATCCTTGCAGCCACGTCGGCAAGGTCTCCGGATCAACGAATACATTACTAATAAAGGTCAAGGGAAACATTACCATCATGCTGACACCCATAAGCGACTTTTCCGTTCTCATGATTAAGCCAAGTGTCGTCCATATCCAGGATAAACTGAACGCAAAAATAAGTAGCAATACCATAGCTAATAAAACTCCAAGCAGACCTCCGTCAGGTCTGAAACCTAGTACTAAACCTAACCCTATCATAATAAAAGCTGCTAATGAATAACGCACAGTATCAACTAGTAAGGCACCAACGAGGACAGACGGACGCCATATAGGCAAAGTCCGAAAACGATCGAAAATCCCCTTTGTAATGTCATTGTTCAACTCGATCCCCGTGTACATCGTAATCGTCACGATCGTCTGAACGAGAATACCAGGTAGGAGAAATTGAAGGTAATCAGCAGTAGATCCAGCGATGGCCCCTCCAAATAGGTACGTAAACATTAGTAGAAACATGATCGGAAAGACAGTCGCATCCATAAGCTGTTCAGGGACGTATTTGATTTTAAGTAACGCCCGCCATGCAAAGGTAAGTGATGTCTTTATCCCATTAGGTTTAGAAGGACGCATGCGATTTGCAATCGCTTTGTTTAGTGCTTCATCTAAACCATTATCGTTACCACTTTTTTCAGTATCGTTATTATTATCTGAATGCGATGAAAAATTTGTCATGAGTTAGCCTCCTCAGTCTTGTCTTCTGTGTCTGATTGCCCAGTCAAGGTAAGAAAGACCTGATCCAAACTAGGCTGACCAAGCGAAAAATCAGTCACCTTAATACCGGCGCTGGCTAACTCTCCAAGCGCCTTCGCTACGCGCTCATTATCTGAAACAAGAGCTGAAAGTGCCGTAGGGTCTGATAATAGCTCGATCGGCGTCTCCAATATCTCAGCCAATAGTTTCTGAGCCTGAGGTCTGGAATCTGCATCGAGCAACCGAACATGAAGCGTACCTGAGCCAACAGATGCCTTAAGCTCACCACTTGTACCTTCAGCAATTATTCTTCCTTTATCAATAACAGCAATTCGATCCGCTAGTTGATCTGCTTCATCCAGATACTGAGTAGTTAATAATACAGTCGTTCCATTTCTCACAAGTGCTCTTATTATATCCCATACTTGATTGCGGCTGCGCGGGTCCAATCCTGTCGTTGGCTCATCTAAAAATAAAATATCCGGTGTGACCACGATACTAGCTGCGATATCTATTCTACGCCTCATGCCACCAGAATATTTTTTAACTTGAGTTTTTGCTACATCTCCTAAGCTAAATGCTTGAAGGAGTTCACTCCCTCTTTCTCTAGCCTTTCGTCTGGAATAGCCCATAAGACGACCAATTAATATGAGATTCTCTATCCCAGAGAGATCTTCATCGACCGAGGCAAATTGCCCGGTTAAACTGATTTTGCTGCGTACCTTGTCTGCCTCTTCAACGAGGTCATGACCGAAAATTTTGGCATATCCGCCATCGACTTGCAGCAAAGTTGCCAGCATGCGGATAGTCGTGGTCTTACCTGCACCATTTGGTCCGAGGAAACCATAGACTGTTCCTTTCCGTACTTCTAAATCAACACCATCAACTGCAAAATTGTCACCAAATTTCTTAACGAGACCAGTAGCTTGAATGGCCAATTCCGTATTGTTTTCGTATTTTTTTGTATTATTCATTGTTTTCATCCTTTCAACAATTGTAGAAGTATTGGGTGACCTGATAGTTCTTTTTAAGTAATTTTATTCTGAACAAACAATCTCCTCTGTATAGAGGGAATTCTATGTGTTCGCTCATTACTTCATGCCACCTTTTAAAATTCTATAAATAGACTATATCAACTTATCAACATCTCATTAACATACTAGAGGATGATTTACTCTCCATCTAAAGGAGGAAATGAGTTAAAGAAATTAAAGAAACCAACTAAGTATGATTATATTGGTTAATTATAATCAACAGTATTGGTATCTCTCCTTCATTCAAACGTATGTTCCTATTTATTATTATAAACTGAATTTTTAACATCCACAATATCTATCTGCCATAAATTTCAAATTACTTTTTATTATTAAAAGAATTAATAACTGATAAGTTATCGAAGATTATCCTATAAACCAATTTTATTTGATGTGGAAATTATTTTACAAAACACAGTCCAAAGTAATGAAAGCAAATTTTTCTACACGAAAAAAGACGCTAAAAAATATTACTAATCTCGTAAAATGTTAATGGAGAATACTGTGAAAAATTTCTGTGTGATAGTTAAAAGTTAGAAGAAATTACTAAGAAATCAATGAAATAAACATAAGTTTTGAATTTAGTATCGACCTGTATGTGGGTACAAAAGCTGCGAAACATGAAATTTAAGAAAATTAAATTTGTTTCATTAAGCACAAAAAAAGAAGCAGAGAACCGTCCCCTGCTTCACAATTCAAGCTGCTTTATTTGATCTATTAGGTCAGTCATTTCATTTATTGTTTTAAAAATTTCTGTATCCTTTAGTTTTTCAACTGACAGTTCGCCGTTTTCCTTTGCTGTATTAATCCCCTCAAGGATTTGATCATTTTTTTCAACAACCGTTTCATGAAGATCAGTAGCAATAGACGGTGCTTTCATTTCATTAAATTCCTTGATTCTTGCCTCAAGGTCTGTTATTTTTCCCTCTAATTCAGTTTTTTTATCAGGATCTGTGGCAGCGTCTTGGACAAGTGAAGATGCTTCCTCTCCAAATGTTTGTAGGTCATTAATATAATCTGTTGATTCAGTTGCATAATTCAGTGAGCTATTTACTTCTTCAAGAACCGAGCATCCACTAAGGATAACAATAGAAAAAGTGAATAGTATAAACATAATTTTTTTCATCCTATTTCTCCTTTGAAATCGTATACGAATATACATTTCAATCTTAAATATAAGCTATTTTCAGAAAACAGTCAATAATTTTAAGCATCACGCTGACTAACAAAGGGACGGTTCTCTGCTTCCAATTTTTACAACGATAAAAAGAAGTAGAGAAGTCTGCTCCCTACCGTTTAAACTGAAGAAATTAAGCCATTTAACCACACTGAGCAATTCTTGACCTTCTCGCTTTCCGGTAAAATACGCAACTTCAGCAGGCAGTGAAAGTCGCCAGGTCTTTCAAAAAAGGATCCATTCTCTCACAGAGGAGAGAACGGACCCTTATAATATGTACTATTATCAAACTTTCCATTGCTTTAAAAGAAAACCTTCAATTTATAAAACATACTTTCCTATTAATCGATCTAGTTTTCTTATATCAACCTTTTTACTTAGGTTCAGTTTGAAAGTGCCAGCCTTTGTCCAAAGCTCAAGCTCCGAATTAAAATCCAGTGTTCCCGCATTTTCACTAGAGTACATAATGATTGATTTAAATGGAATGGTATAAACCTCAACTTTTTTCCCAGTAAGCCCTTGTTTGTCAGCAATAATAAACCTTTTATTAGTCACTACCGCAACATCTCGAACCGTTTTATAAGCTATTTCTGGGACTTCGCCTTCTACTAACACTTCATTAATTTCTTTTGGAATCGATGTTTCTCCACTAAACGTCCAAGACATAATAGAATTTATTTCCGCCATTTACGTTTCATCCTCTCCAGTTTCAATTCTTAATACCCGGTACAATTATATCATCGAAGGACTATAAAATGGGATAAATATAAATATATCCCTTCATTCATGTAATTAACTAATTCCTCGTATATTTGATTTTTATTCGTGATTATTATCACTCCGAAAGTTCGTTTTAATATCATTGCATCGGGCACTGAAAAAGCAAATAAAAACCAACCATGTAAAAAGGTTGTCTAATTGACTTTCTGAACCAATAACTCGAACAAGCGAAGGCGGTGACTCCTTCGAAAAGCAGCCGCCTGGAACGGATTCACCGCCTCTGTTCGAAAGCATATAACAACCTCTAAAAATCAAGAATTATACAAATTCTGACCTGTAAGTGAAGCAGAGAACCGTCCCCTGCTTCACTCCATCAGTTCGGCAACTGCACGTTCAGCTGATCGAAGTGCTCCTTCAAGATGTCCCCCGTGTTCTGAAGAGGTTTCCGTCCCGGCAAAAATGATTTTCTTTTTCCCCGAACTAAAATTTGCCGGTTGACCATAGTTGGGAAAATCGCTAATCGGTATGGAGTCTTCGTCAACCGCCGTTTCAGTGTCAATAGACCAATCCTTGTATAACAGAGAAATCGGTTTTTCAGCTAACTGCCCAAAGAGTCGTGTCAACTGGGTGACAACTAGTTTGAGAACTCTTTCTTTACCAAGCTCTTGGCGCATCTTTGCGGATATTCCAAAGAAACCAAAAAGTGCCCCGGATCCTGAATCCGGTGATGCATCATGAATTTCTTGCAAGGGACCTGCCCAACTCATAACCTGGCCGGATAGTCCGTCTTCTCGCCAAAAAGGACGATTATATATCGCAATCACCTTGGCCTGTCCCGCCATCCACGTGGGCTTGTCTTGCAAACTCGTCATAAGCTGGGTTGAGAGAGGTGGGGAGAAGGCTATGCGACTCGCCACAATTCGGGGCGGTAATGCTAAGATCACAGCTCTTGCACGTATACTTTTCTTCTTTCCATCAGCGAGGTCTGCTTCAAGAGTTACCTTTCCTGCTTCATCCATACTTATTGTTGTCACACTCGTTCCTAATTCAACCGTCCCCCGGGGAAGAGTTGCCGCTACGGCATCAATAAGGGACTGAACTCCACCACTGAGCCGAACCGAACTTAGGGTAGCCCCTTCTGGTAGCTTATGTCGCTCTAGAGGTTGACTTTGAGATCGCTCGAGAAGGATATCTCCATCGGTATGCTGTACGAATGTCTGTAAACCGAGTTCATTTACTAGACTAGAAATAATGGGCTCCTGCTGTGGCCAAAACCATGTTGGTCCCAGGTCAAACTTACCAAGTTCAGGCCTGTCCACGGAAGATTCACTTAAAACTCTGCCTCCAATTCGCCCTCTCGCTTCTAGTACGCAACACTCGATACCCTTTGAAGTAAGCAAAGAAGCCACACGAATCCCGCTTAAACCTGCCCCAACAATGATAATAGGATCACTCATATTCATTCCTCCAATCGCTGTGTGTTGTAGTCACTGGTTTTATTCATGAAGCTATCATTTAATCATAATTTCTTTAACATGACCAACCACATAAATGTGAGTGATTGTTTCAATTCTTTTGGTAAGTGGGAGACCATTTTTTCGTCGACTCCTTGTTTAAAGACACCTTCCCCACCAATGATTTCCCAGCCGTTTTCTTGTGCTAATTGTTCGAATTCCCACGGCATCATCGTATTGCATATGACTGATTCCCCGTAAAGACGGTTATAGCTATTCGCTCGTGGTGCTGCTGTTGGTCCGAGTATCCCTAAGCACAATAAATGATCTTTTTTTACTATTCGGTGCATCTCAGCTAATGCTTTTAAAGGATGTTCTGTCCACTCGATCGAGTTAATGGCCATTAACCCTGAGAACGTTTCATCTTCAAACGGCAATGTTGTTAGGTCACCTTGTACAAAATTCACTCGCTTATTTCTCTCTTCTCTTTTTGCAGCTTCAATCATTTCTTCCGATAAGTCTATGCCCGTCACTTGAAATCCGGCCTGTTCCAACTTATAAGAGCCATATCCATCCCCACAACCTAAATCTGCTATAAAACTGCCTTTAGGGAAGTGCTTTTGTACAAAGGGAACAATGGACTTGCGGCTGCCATTTTCCCACATTCCTTCGCTGCTTTGATTCCAAAAGTCAGCCTTCTCATCCCAAAGATTTTTTGCTTCTTTATGCCAATCAAAAGAGCTCATTCTCTCACATCCTTCTTCTAGATCTATAATGCAGGGGACGGTTCTCTGCTTCATAATTTAAATGGAAAATGGTTTTCACTAATCTACTCGTAAATTAAGTCGTTCTTCATAAAAAGCGATTACCCTTTGTTGAGAAATCGCTTTTTTGTGTTAAATTACTGAAAGTAACCGACTACCAAAACAATCAGATACATTGGAACTGCAACGATTATCATCCCTGCAAGTAAATAGCTAATTGACCATAGAATAAATTTAAAAATATCGTACAGAGCTCCAGCTAAATCATCAACAAATCTCCACACTGAAAGTCCCTCCTGCAACACAACTTGCTAATATAAAAATGTTTTTCTTATATATGTACATATTTAGTCCATTCAAATTTCTTTAATAATCTCTACTCTATTTCCAAATGGGTCTCTAAATTCAAACCTTTCAAAGTTAGGAATAGGAACCGAATCTAAAACCTTAATGCCATTTTCCTCCAATGTCTCTCTCCAATAAGAAACATCTTCTACTTGATATGCCAAATGGGCTTTCGTTGTTAGTCGGTCAAATCCTTCTTCTGTTCCTACATGTACCTGTGTCTCACCTACTTGTAACCAAAAACCTCCACGACCTTTTAGAGAATCAGGCTTTTCAACTTTTTTTAGTCCTAATACTTTACAATAAAAGTTTTTAGCTTCCTCTTCTTCACCTTTAGGAATAGTAATTTGTGCGTGATGCAAACCAATAATCATAAATTCTAGTCCTCCTAATTAAGTCTATAAATACTTTAATGAAACGATTAATTTTATAAAATTTAAATCGTGAACCAATTTAATGATACAATTTTTTAGCTATTTCAATGAACATATGAATAAATACTGATATCAATATTCGAAAAAAAAACGAATGAATGATAGTTTTTATTAAAAAACACTCTCTACTAGTCTCTTCTTTAGTTTAACACTATTTCCCAGTTCGAAGGTCTAAAAAGTTACACTATTGCAATCTTAATTACAATAGGTTGTTACAAGAAAACATTATTAAAAGATAAGTGACAATTGGTAGTTTAATGATAGGATCTTAGTAAATCTGAGATCCACAATAAATTATTTTTAAATCTTCCACTACAATTAGAAGGGATGATTAATGCAAAATATAATACTAGAGAGAACTCGAGTTGCTAAAGAAATCAAAGGAAATTTAACACTAAAGACCGAAAAACTAAAAAAAGGTACATTTCTGAAATAAGAAATACACCCCTAAGTGTTTATGAATTTTTATTTAGAGTAGTTTAAATCCTAAAACAAAACATGCCAATGTTCCAACTGCTGTTACGGTTCTGATATGATTCCATACAGTCCATTTTTTTATATAACTTCTCCACATTTGTTGAGAAGAGTAGTCAGTTGAATCCCCTCTTTCAAGTAGATTATTTAAGGGAACATTAAAAATAATAGTTACTAAGAATGTTCCAACCAAGTAGAGTAAGCTACCGGATATAATATAAATTCTACCATTCCATTCTGAGTTGAATAGCGTAGCGACTAATAGAAATAGGGTCATTAAAGCTGTACCAAAATAGATGAGCCCGAACAATGGGTTTAGGATTGTTCTATTTATTGCTTTCATAGCATTCATTCCACTTTTGGCAGATATTTCACCCAATGCTTCCATAATAAATGTGGAAAAGGAGAAGAAAAGGCCAGCCAATATTCCTGTCCCAATACATGTAAAGAAAATTACTGTGTAAATGATGGAATTAGGCATTTTGAATTGTCCAAATTCCTGACTCAGCTGTAGCTCTGACATAATCATCAAAACTTCGCGGTTTATGACCGAGTGCTTCCTGTACCCCAACTTCCGAATTAGTATTTCTACCGTCGAATACTTGAGTGAATAATTCGATAAGGAAATCTATATATACTCTTGGTGTCTGATCTTTCTTTAACATTTCCTCAAATTTTTCAATGGATATATGATTATACTTAATATCCTTCCCAATTGCTCCTGCAATTTTATTTGTAGCTTCTTCAAAAGAAATGGAAGAAGAACCTGTCATCTCATATAGTTTGCCTTCATGCCCTTGCTCGGTGAGTGCTGCAAATGCAACATCTGCAATATCTTCTGCATCAATAAAGGGTTCTTTTACATCTCCTATAGGGAGAGAGACTTCCCCATGATTAATCTGATCCAATAAAAAGCCTTCACTAAAATTTTGGCAAAACCAGCTACATCTAATGATCGTCCATTCAACACCTGACTTTATTAACATATTTTCTGCGTTTTGAGCTTCTTCTTCCCCTCGACCTGATAATAAAACGAGACGATTAACTCCATTTTTTCTTGCAATCGCAGAAAAATCCGCAATGTCTTTAGCTGCATTTTCGACCGCTAAATCAGGATAATAAGATATATATGCTGATTTTGTTCCGCGTAAAGCTGATTCCCATGTTGTTCTATCCTCCCAGTTAAAAGAAGGATTTTCCTTTCGTGATCCAACTCTTACGGGAATATGATGATCTCGTAACCGTTTTACAATACGTCTTCCAGTTTTACCTGTTCCTCCAATAACTAGAACCGGTTTATCTTCCGGATTACTATCCATGTATTCTTCTGATAATTTTTCTTCATTACGCTTCATCTTCTAACCTCCATTAATTTAAATTAGCTAAAATAATAAAAGTGAATATGTTACCTTTTCTTTTTTCACCTCCTTAACAAGAATTTGTGCCAACCAAAATAGTTTGTTTGCACAAGCAACTATTTTATTAAAAAATATATCCTTTAAAAAGATATATTTTTAATCTACTATATCTAACTGATCATTAATTTTACTTATTTTATTAGTTATTTCATCCGCATCTTCTTTACCGATAATAGAAGAATAATGGTCTCTAAGGCTAAACCAGCATTCATGAATTAAAGTACTTAATTC
The DNA here is from genome assembly GCF_002886185.1 of Salipaludibacillus neizhouensis. Lineage (GTDB taxonomy): Bacteria > Bacillota > Bacilli > Bacillales > Salisediminibacteriaceae > Salipaludibacillus > Salipaludibacillus neizhouensis. The sequence continues at coordinate 1,511,695 of NZ_KZ614146.1, read as the reverse complement.
TTTGCCTTTATTTGTTGAATATATTAAGGTAGTTCTGCCGTTAATTTCCTTATTAATTAATTCTTTTCTAACTAGGTTGTCAATTGTTCTTGTTACGGTTGATGGTTTTAAGTATAATGTCTCTCCGATCTTTTTTTGAGATAGACCTTCATCTTCATATACAACCATTAATAAATAGGCTGCTGTAGGGGACAACCCTGTCTTTGAAAATTCATCTTCGGCCATTTTGGTAATTATTCGATCTAGTCTGCTAGCTGTAAAGTATAGACACTCAGTTAGATATTTTTCGAGCATAAATCATATCTCCTTATAGTTGCTTGTGCAAACAATTATATCGTTTTGAAATTAGTTTGTAAATGGGTCATTCGAAATATTCGAAAAATTTACAGTTGCTAAAAATTAAAACTTTTAGAGATAACGTAATTTTTTTCACAATCTGTTGTAAAAATGTTTTGGGTAGACACGCCATCCTTCTTCAACTTTAAATTGTTCTCCTAAATGTACCAAATATCATTCTTAGGTTTTGCAATTTTTAATAATTCAAGGAAAATTTCTTCCGCATATGCTTCTTGAGAATCTTCGCTCTCCCACCCCGTTAATACGAGGAAGTCATTGCTATTCTTTTTGGAGAAAGTGAATGTTCCCCCAAGCATCCCTTGAGATTTTTGCATTTCTACATTCCAAACTTTTTTTTGCATATCAATAAATTTCTTTAATTTGTGCTCTTTAACTTGTCCTAATGCAACTCGTATATATTTAGATCTTCTTAAAACATTAACAATATTATCTCCCATCCCAGGAACCTTTAGTTTCTCTTGAAATAAACTTACTTAAATGATTCATAGGTATTTTCCTGCCCCGAATTAAAAAAGATTTTGTCATGTTCCTCTTTCATAAAATGTTGATAATCTTCTAAATTACGCCAACAAGAGTAAACACATGCTGTTAATGGTTGTTTTATATCCCAACCACCAACTTGACCTAAAAAACCTTTTGCATCACTAAGAGATTTCCATTGTTTTTGATGTTTATAAAATACGTCTTTGTTTTCTTCTCTCACCTTACAAGAAATTCTCTTTATAATCATTGACTAAGACCTCCTAAACCCATTTCTTCAACAGAATTTTAATTAAACAATGCATCTTTTTAACCCTTAAGAGTAATAGCTCTATTATATGAAGGTTTTAATTTATGATTGATGGCTCTGTTGAACTCTAATTTTGATTTTTAAATATACTTTATGGAAATTCATATGGACTGCGGTTTCCCAATCCTTTTTTAATGCCTCTATTAATACTTAACAATCGTTGTAACTCCATATTCTGTTAAATAAATTTTATGACTCAACTCTTCTACCCATTTTTTTGGATTTAACTGATAAGTTCCATATTTATCTTGATAAGTTAATTTTCCACCATTAATATTAATCGGTTCGGGGTTTTCCATTAATCTTCTCTGATAATACTCGAAGGCATGTTGATTAGGAAAATGTAATAGCTCTAAAACATCCCCTATTTCCATATGCATTTCAAGATACAATAAGAATAATTCATTACCAGCACCAGAGATTTCATAAATGTAGGGCATAGTAAAGAGTCCCTCTACAAATCCCCCCCATCCAAATGTATCAACTTCATTCACCCATAAATTAATAATGTCTACTTCTCGTTCAAAAACAGTACGATTGTTGTACTTTTGAATTTCATCAGGTATTATAAAAGGTTTAGATGAAGCTAAAAATGTTATTTCAGACATAAATCAACCTCCTTTTTACGTAAAGCCTCAAAATAATATTTACATAAATATCCAGCCCGGTTTAAAAGTCTCCTTTCATTAAATATCCTTATAACTATAGAAAGAGCGCAATTCTCTAGTTCAGAAATGCACTCTTTCGTTGAATAACCTATTCTTCTACTCTTGATACTTTAGTTGAGCAATCTTTAATTACTTCTTCTTTTCTATGCTCTTTTTATGATTTAAGTCTATTACTATATCACCAATTCCCATTGCCATAAAACCATTAAGTAAAGCAACTAGAGGCATAAGCGGATTCCCATTATTTGAGAATAACAACATTACCAATATGATTATGCTAAAGAAAACAAATAGCAAACCTAATATGTATAAAGAACGGCCGACAAACAAAATTACCCCACCCTTCACCTTTGCACTCCTGGCTCAGTTTTGTCTTTCTCTAATTCAACTTTACACAACTAAAGTTCTATTTTATCTGCTCCTGTATCTTTTGAATAACTTCTCTATAAAAAGAAATTTCGTGTGGTACGAATTTATCTCTGTTTAGATTTGTATTAATAATAAGCTTTTTTCCATCATTATTAATTTCAAATCCATTGATTTCTATTTCATCTCTTTCGCCAAACCAAAGTTGAGCAAAATCAATAAATTTAGCTCTAACTATTCCAGAAACTTCTTCTTCTTGAAGAGTAAAGTCATCAAAGTTCTTCTCATTCATATACAAAAAAACGTTCGCTATTTCTTTATCGATGAAATTATCTTTCATAGCTCAGTAATCGATTACACCTAACTGTTTCAACTCCTCAAAAGCCACATCTATTCCGATTTCTTCTTTTATTTCTCTTACACCATCTTTTACTGTTTCATCGGCTAATAAATGTCCAGCAGCAGTAATATCTAATAGGTTAGGATAGTCTTTTTTCTTATTACTACGAAGCTGTAAATAGATATAATCTGTTCCTTGTATATTGCAGACAAACCAACAATGAAAAACTTCGTGCCAATATCCAACCCTATGCACATCGCTCCGAGAAGCAATTCCTATTTGGTTTCTATTATCATCAAAGATCTTTAATTTCTCTTGTTCTCCCATAAAGCACCCACTTTCTATCTTTTCTTATATACTATCGATGGTATTCAAGTTCTTCTTATTCTGTTTTCCAAAATCCTAACTAACTTTTACAATCCACAAAAATGGAAAACTATCTTGATTGCTATGTTCAAGATCGAATATAGAAAAATGATAACAAAAGGGTTTGTTTGCACAGTAGCCCTCTTTATGGACTTTGGTCCCCCCCCTTGTTACCGTATCTAATAAACTATTAGCAGTCGTTCTCTCCTCTTCTATTGTAATCATAGGTAATATTGCCCGATGAGCAGGATTATAAAAACAGCCTATTCTCTGAATGATAAAACTGACTGAAACAAGATGCCAGTAATTTAATATCTCAAATCGATAAAATAATACAAGAGATAAAACAATTGGCACTCGGATAAGTTCAATCCATATAAGTAACGTTTTTTTATCCGTCCAGTCTGCAATAACTCCGCCAATTAGACCGAATAAAAGATATGGGGCTGCTTGTGAGATAACTACTCCAGTCGTATAAAGGCTCGATCCCGTTAGTTCATAAGCTAAAAACAAGAAACCAAGACCAGCAATAACGTTGCCTGTATTAGAAACACCTGCTCCAAGTAAATAATTTAAGATATTCGTGTTTTTCAAAACTTTTAAGTACATATGTAAATCACCTCGTATCAAGTGTACGAGGTAATCCATAGATCTTCTATCCTGGCCTTGCTTAGTTCCTTAACAAGATTAGATCATTAATTTAGAATTCATTTACATTAACACAAATATCTAATAGCTTTATTTCACAAACCGAAGATTACATTGAAATTTCTTCTTCAATTTCTCTCATAATATCGAATGCACCTTCGGATTTATTTGAACATATTACTGTTATTATTGAAATTTTCGGATAAAAAGCAGCATGAAAACTAACACCTGGGTCATAACCCATAATATGAAATTTTAAAATCTCTTCATCATTTTTCTCAATCCATACTCCATAACCGTAAAAGCTATGTTTGTCATCCGTTTGAACATAAGGAGTAAGTAACTTTTTAGTATGTTCTTCATTAAGTAATTGGTTGTTTAAAAGCGAATCCCACAATTTTGCCATATCGTCGACGGTTACAAAGGCTCCACCATCTGCACCACCTTTTACAGGTAATGAGTAAATATTTGTTTTCCACTTACCATCTGGACGTTCAATATAACCTAATGCTGTATGCTTGGGGAGAGAATCAAATTCAAAATAGCCAGAGTCATCCATATCCGCTTTTATAAAGATGTTTTCTTTAACATATTCGGAAAATGCAAGTTTACTTGCTTGCTCTACAATTAAACCAAGTAAGATATAGCCAGCATTGTTGTAATGAAATCTCTCTTCAACTTTTAATTTCATTGGCTGGTTCTGGAAAAGGGGTAAAAAGTCTTCTAAGGTTCTAAGAAGATACATTGGATTCTTAACCCACAATTCCTCAAAATCATCCATCACTTCTTCATCAAAATAATCTGGTATCCCTGATGTATGTGTTAATAGATGATGAATGGTTATACCCATATCAAAATGAGGGAAATGAACATCGAGGCAATCTACTAATTTTGTATCAAAAGAAAGTTTCCCATTCTCTACAAGTTGACAGATTGCAATGGATGTAAGAAGTTTGCAACCTGAAGCTATGCCATATCTTGTATGCATACTATTTTTAATTTGCTCCGAACGGTTAGCATAACCGTAGCTTGTCTCTGCTAAAATATCGCTATTTTTCTTAACGAGAGTGCTTCCAGAAAATTCAACTTTTTCTTGGATATTGGTAATACGATTTAAAATGTTGCTTTTCATTTCTATCCCTCCAACACTATTTTTCTATCTCTATACACATAGAAAGAGCGCAATTCTTAACTCATTTTCATTGACTACAATCAAAGACCGGTATTAAAGCAAAGCTATCCTTGAATTAGTACTTTAGTTCACAAACTTATGCTTAATAATACACCAAAAAGGCTCTATGATAAGAGCCTTTTTGAATTGTTTATCTTTTAAATCCACCCTCTGAATGAATAACTTGCCCTGTAATCCAATCCGCATCTTCACTCACTAGGAATTTAATTGTTTTTGCAGCATCTTTCGGATCGCCTATTCTACCGAACGGAAACAATGGTCTTAATTTCGTTTTGATGTCATCTGTCATCCAACCAGTATCAGTTGGACCTGGATTTATGGCATTGACTGTGATGCCTAACGGAGCAAGTTCGGCCGACAATGTAATAGTTAGAGCATCAACAGCTCCCTTTGTTGTTGCATATGCTAATTCACCAGGCATGGGTCCTTGAAACTGCCCCGAAGTAATATTGACGATTCTTCCACCAGATTTCTTATTAAATCTTTGCGCAAATAAACTACTTAACAGTGTCGTCGCTCGTACATTTACCATGTAATGTTTATCTAATATTTCGGCAGTCACAGTAGAAAAATCGTTGTTAGTTGAGTGTGTGGCATTATTAATCAAAATATAAGGAGAACCAAGTTGTTCAGAAACTCTATTTATAAGTTGTTCCGGTGCATTATGTTGCGTTAGATCCAGTTCCATACATGATACTTTCACACCTTTTCCCAACAATTCCTCTTTAAGTTTCAATGGATCATCTAAATTAATGCTCCAAGGCATTTCTTTGTCATAATCCATCCAATAAGTAAAAAAGATGTGATAACCCGCTTCTGCTAACTCCTTACAAATAGCTGCTCCAATCCCTTTTAAACGGCTTACACCCGTAACAATTGCAATTTTATCCTTTAATTGGTTCATAAATATTCCTCCAAATGAAATTACTACTCAAACTAATCACCTTAACAATCTAAATTTAATTGCACCCATTTTGCTTACATAACAGCTTATAAGTATACAAACACTTGGAAAATAGACAAAAGACCCTGCATCACATGTATTAACTCATCCTATTAACAAGATCTTCTTTTTTATTTGCTAAGTTTTTAAATATGAAGCGTAAAGTGAAATAGAAGACTATAAAATTACCAAAGACACCCATACTCACATTCCAACCCGTGATACCTCCAGAAAATAGATTGGGAATAACGAATCTGCTCCCATTTTCAATATATAACGTTAATAACTTAAACGGGAAACCATACTGATAAACAAATTTGTATCTGGAATTAACAATGAAAAGATGATAATTAACATAAGCGAAATGCAGAGAATGGGGTTATTATACCCCTCACCCCAACCCATCTTTTTGTATAGTACGAAAATTAAGATAAATGCACTAACGATTGCCGTCCAACTATATTTTTCAGCATTTAAACCGAAACTTGATAAAATAAGATAAGTAATTACGCCTAATATCGTCAGAAGTAAAAAATAGATACCTATAAAACGTAGTGATTCTAAAACTATTCTCACTATTTTTCCTCCTTAAAATTCATGAAAGGTTGTATTAAGGAAGTATTAAAGTTTCCTGTTGCTGAAGTTTAATTACTTTCATAACCTTATGCCAATATTAACATAAATATCCATTTTTGTTTAGGAGCCTTATTCTATTAAATTGCCCAACGTAGAAGAGTGATCATATTTAAACCAATCAAACAAGAACATATTTATTCCCAAAGTATGAAATGGCAAACAGTGTTTCATTTATTGGTATACTATTTTGTGAGTGAAAAACTATGTATAGTAGCACTTCTCTTTCCATAAAAGAACATTCATTCATATATGTTTCTATAGGATGTCAAAATCGCGATTAATTGTTTGTTAAGCACAACAAAAAGTGAAGCAGAGAACCGTCCCCTGCCTCACATAATCTCTCCTATATTATGGCCAATCCAAGCCCCGATAAATGGAATAGCAATGACTTGAAAGTCCAATCTTTCAAAATTAAAATCTAAATTAACCAATAACACTGTAAAAACAACAGTTATAACATTACTGAATACAACCTCTATAATTTTCTTTCTCTTCCAGCGCTTCTCGCCAAAATGGTCTTTATCAAAGTCCTGCACACGCCTACTAGTCTTTGTACCGATTGTTCGTCCTGTATTTAGGGTGTACACCATACTTGCTAAATAGAGCCAGAAAACCGCGCAACATATTCCAAAAAGGAAGGAAGCCTCCATTCCGTTCTTCAAAAAATAAGCACATAGAACGAATAACAAGAGCGTCACGAGATTACTTTGGACTAATTGAATCTTTTTCAAACGCTTGCCCTCACGTATGTCCCATGCTATTTCATTCATTTTGTCCTCACTTTCAATTTTTTATCTACTTTAACTTTTCTGGCCATTAGCGAAATAAAAACAAAGAAACCCCACCAATTGGGCGAACAAAAATTTAATTCCTGAAAACTTTATGGAATAAACGATATGACTTTCGGTAGAGTGCCCGATAAAAGTCATCAAAAAAATGCTTTACTATTAATCTTACTAAAGAAAAAACTATCGCAATTACTATTATTGCGAATAACATAGCTAATCCTAGTTTGATTGCCTCCATTAAATCACCCTTCTGAAAACCTCAGTTATAGTGATAAAAAACAACAACAGTTAGAAAAATAAAACGTAGTATTTCATTAATGAGATATGTATTTTATAATTGGTTCACTATCGACCCTTCTTGGATCAACACCCCGATACAAAGCAGTTTTTAACATCTAACATGCTTGCGTTTGAAACCAAGCCTTTCTTTATCTATTTGTTTTTGAATATTTTCATAAGAATTTAGGGAACTAGGTTTTTTGTTGTCCCTTTTGATTTCTACTATACCTACTTCTTTAGCGGTCACAACAGCCTTTTCATGTAGCGGCAAATAGGAAGTCCCCACGGTGTATATAAAATTATTCATAGACACTTTCGTTCTTTCCGGCGAATCATGAATAGAATTTTTCACTCTATCAAGCATATTAGAAATCTTGTTTTCGGCAAATTCATTGTCTTGGCGATTCCCTAAAAGCCAGCAGTAGCAACTCCAACCCGCTGACATCCTCAGCTCGTCGCCACTTGCAATCCATTTATCAGCAATGTCTTGTGCAATATCTGCCTCTGATAACGTTACTGCCACTACATAATCAGATAGCATATAAAAATACGCTTCATCCATCCAACGATCAAAATCCGACTCAGTCATAGCATTTGGATCTGCAATAATGCCTGCAAAATACATGGCATCATAGTTACCTGTAGCATAAAGCTCTTCAGCTAAACGTTGATTTATTTTTATTTCCTTAACGATTGGTTTCATAGCACCTGTTGCAACGCCAAAAAGAGGCTCGTGCGCACCATTGGATAGGTACATTTTTTTAGTTCGTTCCTTACCGAGAGATTCAAGCTCCTGCATAACTGTTTCGAAATCCATAGTTTTAGACTTCCTTCCTTATTCCTTTTTAATTGTAACCAACTAGTTTATACATTAAGTCTGCCATACACCGATATTTTATCATTATCGAATCTTAGTATTTTGCCATTTTAACTAAAGACATTTCTATAAAACCTTACACCAATTCTAACATAAATATCCAGTATATTTGGAAGTTCCATGCCATTAAATAACCCTATACACAAAGAACGAGCACAATTCTTTCCTTCAGAATTACGCTCGTTAGTGGAATACAAACTTATGTATTTAATTCTTTCCTTAAAGACTTAATTGCTTCCATTACCTCCTGAATATTCTCATCGTTATTCATTTCTTCACGAGCGTGGAGCAGAACAGGCCTTACTGATTCAACAGAGCGACCAAATTCATACATCCAATCGTATCTTGGTACCATCCAAGTATGGAAATGATGAGATGTGTCTTCATTATAAAAATAATAAACATAATCAATTCCTAAAATATCTCTTTGTGCCTTCCTTATCCTTGATAAAACCGTAATATAATCTACCTGTTCATATTCTGTTAATTCATCAAAACGTTTAATATGCCGTTTAGAAGCTATTATTATTAGCCCCTTTATGGGATATGCAACATCTTGATGTGCGTGGAAATACTCCGTTTCCAGGACCACACCACCATCTGGCTGTATTAATCCACTTGTTAACGCACAACTTAAACACTCTACTTCTACTGTTTTACCATTAGACAAAGTTATTTCTCGCACTACTTCTCCTCCTATATTTATGCACTTCACTAATACTGATAATAAAAATATTGCTTCACTTCCACTATCCTCCCCTTGTTTGCGACACAAGAGCAGGGACAGTTTGTTCCACTAAATGTACAATAGTTTAATAAAATACCTGTTCAGCTCTTGCTCCTCTTTAGCTGATCTAAGTTTAGCTTTTTTCCAGCAGTTTTTTAATTGTTCTAATCTGTCCACGATGGCTGATTTCGTCCTCCATCACGTGAAACCATAAATAGTAATTATTATAAGAAACACCATTACCCCATTTATTCACTTCAAATAACCAACTATCTTGTTTCGATTTCAAATAGGTTAATGTATTGTTTCTAACTTGTGATAATTGAGATAATCAATAGAATGACTTCTAATCACTTCTCTTCCCTTATCCCCTAATTCCAGAGCTGCTCCCCACTCGAAGTATTCTTCGTTTGTAAAATCCCTGTTTTCAAACGAAATACACTGATGTACAAACTCAATGGACGCAATATGTGATAAAAGAGAACCAATCGAGTTTGAACGATTATTCGGTAAATAATCTAAATCGTTTTGGTTTAGATTAGAAATTTCACTTAAGGTAACTTCCCTTGAATGTTCAAGCATACATACAAGTTCCCCAATTTTTTCAGTAAAGTCTTTGTTTGTTTTTATTCTGTATTCAATCATGAATCTACCTCCATTCTAAGTACAACACTACCAATAAATTAGGAAAAACATAGACTGATAGTTCGTGAAAATATATGGTATAATTTAGTTAATCATACAGAAAAGGCAACCTGATTATTTTCAGTGTTGCCTTTTTTCTTACCCCTCTTGCAGGGCACGTTAGCACCAGAATTTAGAGATAGCTCCCTATTAATTTAATTCAAAATCTTGTTATTAAATATAAAAAGCCATCAATATGTCATCACCATATGAACCATCTTCATATTTTAATTGTTTCTTCTGTCTACCTTCTTCTATAAAGCCCATACGTCTGTATACATGAATGACTAGAATACAATTGATTGCTTCATAATAACAATAAAAATGAAGCAGAGAACCGTCCCCTGCATCATTGTTTTTTGCTTAGTTTATAATAATCCATCGTAGAAGTCTCCTCAAAACCACAGGATTTATAGAGTTCTAAGGCATGCTTGTTTTCCACAGAAACTTGCAGCATTATTTCATGTACTTGCTTTTCTTTCAGCTTCTCTATCGCTTTCATTAAGATATCTCTACCATAACCTTTTCTTCGATATTCTGGAAGGACTCCTAACCCGTAAATACCACCTATACCAGCATCTACACTTACTTGTACCTTCCCTATGATTTCGTTATCAATTTCAGCAATATAAATATCTACTCCGCGCTTCGCTTCTTCCTCGGGGAGAATCTCTAGTTCCTCGGAGTCAGATTGGAAATATATATTATTTTGTCTTGCTATTTCTTTTGCGTCTTCATTGAGTGCTCTTCTAAGTATCAACTTATTTAAAGCTGATCCTAGAGTTGGTTCACCTTTAAGAAACATTTCATATTCTGAGTTTTCATAATGCGCACCTGTACTCTTGATAAATTCAAGACCAGATAGTGAGTTTTGATCACTCAGTAAAAGCAGATCCTGTGATTTTCTTTTGTACCACTCATCCTTCACCAACGAGAATAACCTGGTGAAGACTCCCATTCTCCTAAACTCAGGATGGACTACGCCATTAACTTCCAACGTTTCTCCACCAAATTGACATATTCCAATATAACCGATAAGCATACCTTCATCATAGAACATAAATTCATTGATCTCATTACTGTCCACACTTTTATCTAGAGCTTTGCTCCATTTATAATCAAGCTCTAGCTTTACTGTTACTTTATCTTTACTACCACAATACTCCTTAAGACTTTTTATATCTTTATATTCCTGTTGATCTAATTGCCCTTTTAATTTTATACTGGCGTTTTTTATTTGATTCATAATTGCATATATCTCCATGTCTGTTTTAAAAAATTATAAGTATAGGGGTTTTTCTACATAGCTAGACCTAGTTGAACATTCACCACAAAGAAATTTGATTAGTTATTAACCCAAAAATTAAAAACCCTGTAATCAATGCACCTATATGAATTAAAACCTTGTATCTCAGCTTAGTTTTTAATAAGGAATATAACTTAAAGGTGAAATAAATGATAATCATATCAATAGGTGTCGCAATTAATGAAGAAATCAATTTATTATGTATATTGAAGTGCTCATAAAGAAAATCCTTGAAAAAATAATTATTTGCTATGCCAATAATAGAAAGAGCAATTTGGTAAACAAAAAACTTTAAGAGGTTCACACAATTAAACTCCCTTACAATCAATTTTTGAAAATATGTTGTGATTTTATATTAATCTTTCTTATTCATCATTATAAACCCATGTTTTAAATTCTCCATTCTGTCTTGTAATAATAATCATTGAATTTCGAATCTGTCGGACACAATACAACAATAGGTAAATCATTTATCGTCTTTAACATCGTTTTTAATAATCCTTTACCACGATAACCCTCACTTACCGCAAATTGATATAAAGAAATTTTGTTTTGCGTTTTCTTTCGATAAAAGCGAACTGCTCCCACTACTTGATCTTCTACTGTTGCTACTATCATTTGCTCTCGTCTTATGGCCGCTTTAATTCCAAGAGGACATAAAAACTCTTCCGAATAAATTGCACTATTATTACGGTCTAAAATCTCATTAAAGAAAGCCATAACGTCAGATATATGATTAGGATTTGCTAAAGTTATTTGCATCTTTCTCCCCCTTTAACATAACGTTGTTAAGATATAAGAGACCTATAAATATCTCCTATAATCCCCTTTAATTGATGAACACCTAATTCTGCATTCGTCATTATAACGGCACCTTTTTCTAAGTGTGGAGATGCAAATATCATACATTGGAAGCCTACTCCCCAACCCAGAGATGAAATTTCTAATTCTTTATCAGAACCGTCTAAGAATACACCTAATCCTGTCCAACTTTTCCCTCTTTGAGAAGTTATCATTTCTTTTGCTAAACTTTCTGAAATGCCAATTTTACTTTCTCCTTTTAGAGCATTCATTAGCTCAAGAACTAATGCAGCTAAATCCAATGAAGTCGTCCATAATCCAGAAGCTGCTGGATAAGGGTATATAGGATATTTCCCCTCTACTAAATCACCATTTTTAGTATGACCACAAGAGAAGTACTGGTTATCCATCTCTAACATCGTTGTGTTTAAATAGCTATTTTCCATTCCTAATGGCTTAAATATGAACTCATTCACCACTTGATAAAACGATTTTTCTGTCACATCTTCAATTAGTTGCTGAACAACACAAAAACCTGCATCTGAATAATGGAATTTGCTCTCTGGCTCGTACTGTACTTCAATAGGATCCTTACAATACGGAGTTTCCCCCTCTAATAATTCAACCATTGAAGGAATACCTGTATCTGTATTTAGTTCAGAAAAACTTCCTTCGGGATCCTTGATTCCGGATTGATGACTAAGCAAGTTCCTTAACGTAACTTTTTTAGTTTTTGTGAATACATTTTCAGGTATTTTCCATGTTATAAGTCTTTCATTTACATTTTCATCTAAACCAAGAATTCCCTTCTCTATAAGTTTGATAGCCGCTACTCCAGTTAAAAGTTTGCTAATCGAACACGCACCAAAAATCGAATTCTCGTTTATTTCTCTATCGCTTTTAACTTCCAGTAATCCGTAGTTTTCTGTTCCACTAATTTGGCCGTTTTCAATCAAAGCAATACTTAAACCATTTACACGATAATGTTCCATTCGTTCCTCAATGTTGATATTTTTTAATTTCATAGTAACCACCTCAAATGTTATTAATTTACATACAAACATTGTAACGCGAACAAACGTTCCGTGGTTGGAATATAGTGGTTTTTTTATATTCACTTTATCATTTGTTCTAAGAATGCAGCTTGTATGTTGTCATACACGGCATCCCCTCTTATCTATGTAAAATCATCTGGTCAGTTCCTTTAAAACCTATGGATTGGTATAGTTTTTTTGCGCTATCACTAGCTAATAAACGAATAGTATGGATTTCTTTTTCAGAAAACCAATCTAACACTTCGTCTGTTAACTTTCGTGCATAGCCTTGTTTTCTAAACCGAGGATCGACATATACATCTCCAATAAATCCATACTGAGCTTCTTTATAGAAACAATAAGGAATGTCTTCTTTGATAAATGCCCCAGCAAACGCACTCATTTCATTATCGTGTTCCATGACAAAATGTGTAGCTTTTCCTGTTTCATACAACTCTTTGTAGGTGTTCTCAACTTCATGAACAAAATCTTCTCTAAGAACGTGTTCCATGCCAGCTTCTTTAAACATTTTTAATTTTAGTAATGTTATTGCAGGAATATCTAATAACGAAGCAACTCGTGTCAATTTACTTCCCCCTTATAACTTTAAAATTTCTTCTAACCTAACTTTTGTAAAATTTCCTTATGAAGCAAACAATAGCTTAAGTGAAGTTATTTACTTCTAATGAAATACGTAAGAACGTTCCTCTATACACAAAAAAAGAGCGCAATTCTTAGTTCAAATTTGCGCCTTTTAATGAATTAATTTTTGAAACGTTCCTTGTCTAACGAGGTCTACATGCTGATTTTACGATATAATCTCCCATTTCATTTCCTATAAAAACTTTACATGGTCCCTACTTAACCAGAAACTTCAAAATATAAGATAATAGAATACTTGGTTGGTCTTCTTGAACTAAGTGACCGGCTCTAGGTATCGAAATAAAACTTGAAGTTTTCATTTTTTTATGTAATTTTTGACCTTTTTCAATGGGTACCCAAGTATCCTCTTCTCCCCATATAATTAATACTGGCTTGTTTATCGCGCTGTAAACAGGTTCAATTTCATCAGTATACTTTTGACTCGCTTGTGCTATTTGACGATAAAAAGCTTGCTGCCCTATAGAGCCTAACCAGGATCTTTTATCCCTTTTAAGGTTTCATTGTCCATCTCTTTATACATTGCTCCCCGAACATACGTCGAAACCATTGCATCATGTATATATTCAGGTATGCCTTGAAACGCAGATTCGTACTTGTTTACGTGGGAGAAGAAAGGTGAGCCCCATGGTGCTATTGCTACTGGATCAATGAGTATTATTTTTTCGAAATTATGTTCTTCTAAAAGATGAGTTCTTAAGACAGTTGTCCCACCAAAGTTATGTCCAATCATCATCGGGTTCTTTAATCCCCAGAATTCAAGTAGTTCAGAAAGAACTTTATTTTGAACTCCTAATGAGACATCTATATCAGTCTTCTCAGAATAACCATATCCAAGAAGGTCGTAGTAGTACACAGTAACCCATTGGCTAAGTGCAGGAATAATATGTCTCCAGTTAAAAGAAGACCAAGGGGTTCCATGTACGAGCACAACGGAGGGTCCTTCACCTTTTATATCATAACTTATTTTTCCATATGTTGAGGAAAAGCTCTTGGTTAGTCTATGTTGTCCCATGAATCTTGTCTCCTTTCACTATGCTTAATTAGTACATCATTTTTATACCATAAAGCCTTGATAATTCCAGAGCCTTACTTCACTATGTTGCCTTATTGCGGGGATAAATTGCTCGTATTGAAAATCAATCGATTTTGTAAAACAATATCATATTTTAAAATACGATTTACGAAAGTGTGCAGTATGGCATAAACACGATCGATCACTTCATAAGAACAACAAAATGAAGCAGAGAACCGTCCCCTACATCAAGATTAAATAATTTAAAGGAATTCAACTTCCGGTTATTGAATAAGATAAATAAAGGAGATGATTATATATCGGTTATAGTAAACTAATTAGAGAACAAGAAAAAGTGAATCAATTACAGCGTTGTATGAAATGTAAAAGAGTGTTAGAAAGAAATCAAGAAAAGGATATAGCAGTATGTGATGGTTGTTCCAGAAGAAAAATTTAACTTTCATGGATTCCGTTACCTATCCCGAAACTGAAATTTACACTTGGAAATGAAATGTGGTGAAAGTTATCTCTATTTGCACCACAATTGTGGTGCTTTTGGTTTGCAAAAATAAAATGGCCATTTCAGAGAATTAACCCATTTTTTATAGTTATTTTCAAATGCTTGCTAAACTAAAGATTTCCCCGTTTGTTTAACTGGCATCTTCCACTATTTAGTTTTTCGTAGGTGGGTTTGTTGTCACATAAGTTTGTGCAATAAAGTCATTAATCGCACGTTGATCTTCTCGTATCCCTACCATAAAGGCACTTACAATCAATCCAATTCCTAATGTGAGAGCATAGGCAATTCCGGCTACTATTACTCTTAATAAAATTGTGCCGATTCCAACTTTTTTCCCATCCATTCTAACGATACGATTTCCTACCATTTTTCTTCCTATCGTGTACCCAGACCATAAAACAGGCAATAACAAAGTATAGAAGAATCTTAATATGTCAGAAGGGTAGTTTTTGTCACTATTATAGAATACTCCATAGAGAAAGTATGAGATAATTCCTGTCACCAAAAATATAATGATAAAATCTAAAAAACTCGCTAAAAATCTGTTTGAAAACCTGCTGGATTAGTAACTTCCAAATGACACTCTCCTCTCGTATTGATGCAGGGGACGGTTCTCTGCTTCATACCTGATTGGAATTCACTCGTAGAAATTCTTTGGAGATAGTGATTATCTTAACACTTTTGTCGTCATAGTTCTTCCTTCAATGTAATCTTTCATACTTTCTCTAATCATTACTTTCAACTCTGGATTAGCTGCTGCATCTGTAACAATCGTCTTCTTGTAAAACTATTGTAAATGTACCTTTTCCTAGAATAATGATTTGAGAAACAGAATTTTCTTTATCCATAATTGAAACTATTAACATAATCACTACTCTCTAAACTCATTCAACAGAAATTACCAAGATACTTTAAATTTACTAGCTGACCTTTCACCCGGTGTCTTCAAAAATCCGCCCTATCAATAAAACAATTTTACGTGCCCTAAAACTCATAAAATACGATTTACGAGAGTTTGCAGTAGGCAAAAACACGATTGATCGCTTTCATAACAATAAAAGGAAACAGAGAACCTTCCCCGACTTCACCTGCCTGCTTCACTATCTAGGAACTATTGTGTAAAAAGTTGTTACATCACTGTTATTTTCAATGTTTTCAGCTAGGATTTCTAATCGATAAAGTTGAGCCGCTTGCTTAGATGCAATAACTGCCGTGTTTAATAGATTATTTTCAGCAACATGCTTTGCACTAGCAGCCGTATTAAAAAAATCTCGCAACGAGACATTTAACTTGCTTAGGAATAGTTCACATTCTTGTAGTGCTTTTGGATGAGAATAAACTGATTTAATCCTATTTAATTCTTGACCTTTTACAGCCATAAGACAATGGTGAGTATGAAGGTGAAATTTTTGCTTTACTCCCCAATTACCAGAAGAAAGCAACTCATTCACCTCTGATACATATCCCGAATTTGATGTTTTCACGGGTATAATCGCATAATCTGACCGTTTATTTTTTACTGAATCCAAAGCACTTTGAAAACTATTACAGTACAATAGAGATATTCCTTCTCCTAACATTTCTAGTGCCGCTATTTCAGCATAGCTGCCCTTTATCCCACAAATAGAAACAATCATTTTTTGCTCCTTTTTATTATTTTGTTCACATCTGCTGTTGTGCTAATGTTCCCCCGTTAATTGAATAAGAAAAATCTCATAAATACTTAATTACCTCTATGTCAGCGTAATGATCAACACCGTGTTCTTTGTCTCCGAAAATCCCTTGAATTGTATTAAGTCCAAGTTTGGTCCAAAACCTAAGCGCTGCCCAATTTTTTATTGCAACATTTGCCCGCACTTCATTATATTTAGTCTGTTTCAATATATCTAATAATTCATTAACCACTTCTTGTCCAAGTCCTTGTTTGTGATACTCTTTGTCAATATACAGGTAGTTAATATAAAATGTTTCAGGCGTTGGATATCCGTGATACGTAGTAAGTAATCCAACAATGAGTCCCGTTTCCTGCATTCGTATAACTTGGATTTTAAATTGCTCATTGAGGCCATTAGGCGGTAAGTCACCAACGGTAAAACAACGATATACATACTCTTTATCTAAGCTACCGCCGTCCCATTGGTGAATAAAACTCCCTTGGTCATATAACTTTTGAGCAGTTGGAATTTCTTCTTCAGTAAGGTCTTTAATCGTGAGCCTTTTTGTCTCCCACACGCTTGGTATCATCTTTTTCAACACCACTTAATCACCCCCAATGTTCTTTATCTCTGTTACTTAGTTATTCAACAATCTTCACCTTTAGCGCCGGTTTCTCCCCGTTAATTTAAGTACAACATTAGACAATTGTAGCTCCTTAGTAAAATAATCATGACAAGGCACACATGCGGTTCTTATGAGGGAGTGGTAACGTTCCTGACCTACTCAATAATAGCAGGAGATCACTTAAAATGCTTCCCAATTGCTAACGGTATATCAAGAAATTTCAGGGATTTGTATAGTCTCATTTGATATTTAGGGTGGAACCCTTTTCTATACCTCAAGTTGTGATAGGCTCACCGTGGTGTATCTAAATGAGATTTTCCTTATAACTAGCTAACTCACTAGATTATTTTCTTATAGTTTTTAATTTTCTCCTAATAACATAAAAATTTCAAAGATATAATATTATTATTGAAGGCCTGAAATTTCTCATTGAGGAGTGAGATGAATGAATTATTTTATTGGTAAAAATCAAGATAATCATGCTCCTATTTCAAATGGTAATGTATTAGCTTGGCTTCAGCAATATGATGTTGGTTGTCTTCCAGTTGATAAAATAAGTCAACTTTTTTTCGGAAACTATGACTTGTCCAGTTCACTTTTAGATAATTCAGGTTCTTATATACTAGCAAAAGACCAGAACGATAAAATTTGGTATGATCCATATGGAATAGTTCAAGAGAAATTGGGACAAATCGGGGAAATTATTTCATTAAATAGTACGAGGTATATTCATGGCTATGGAATATATGAAGTAGTTACTCATAAAGGTAATACCGTAGTCAGGACAAAAACATGGACTCCTCCTAATAGAAACTCTTTCATACGCTCAATTGAAGTTAAAACTCTCCGTAGCAACCCTTCAGAAATATCGATTTTTCCTGTCGTACACTTAAAAAATATTGTTGAAAGAATTGATAACACCTTTATTTCTCGACTCTCTGAAAACCAATGGCTTGCAACTACTGTTTCTCCCTCTGCTGAAGGAATAACAGGCAATATTTCTAAAGCAGTAACTGGAGGTCAGGCAACTATTTTTGAACACAGTTTACTCCCTGTTCCATTGATCTTTACTATTCCCGCTCAAAAGGTCCAAGGCCCAGAATACAGCGAGCCTGTCTTTCAATTATTTGCAGCCGGCGCTTCTAAAGAGGAGGCACTTCAAGAATTAGAGAAAACATTGGCCCACATTAATCAAAGTGAACATCAAACATTGAAAGTATGGCAAGCATGGCACAATAAAACAGTAGAGATCAATACGCTCACACCTGAGCTAAAATATTTTTGGAAGATGAGTAACACGTTAACAAAAATGAGCCTACAGAAAGATGGAACTCCTATTATCATTGGATTTAAACCTTACCAAGGCAATGTATGGATTCGTGATAGCTTGTGGATCGCATCTACATTAGCATTAGCTGGACATCTAGAAGACGCAGTAAAAGCATTGTATGCAACACTTAGTTATTTAATAGAGCGTCCTGATGGTAACTATTTTTTTGCTTATAATGTTGTTACACGTTTACCAAACGAGCATGCTTTTGAAAACGATACTACTGGATTTATTTTATACGGAATATGGCAAGTTTGGTCGTTAGTAAAAGAAGATACAATCATACGTGATCTGTGGCCTATTATAAACCAATCGGCCGAATGGATTTTGAAGAACCGTGATTCAACTGGGCTTATCTTCCCAGATGCAGGGATTTGGGAAACATTTGGACCACATTTAGGGGAAACCTTCGAACATATGACATGGACATCAGGTATTTCTGCGTTTGGATTAATAAGAGCAGCCGAGATGGCTGACGTTATCTTTGAAAATGAAAAAGCTAATCGATTTAGACAAGGTTCATCTGAATTAATTCAGGCGATTTATAGACATAACGTTCACAACGGAATTGTTACTCGATCGATGGAAACAAATTTATTAGATGCATCTGTTACTCTATTCTTCTCTGAATTTCCTATTTTTCCAAAAGAGTGGTTAAAACCGACACTTAAAGCTATTCAGCAAAGACTTGAAGATCCCTTCATTGGAGGCATTTGGAGACATGAGAGTTTAACAACAGAAGAAGGCGATTTAAAGCCGTGGACCGGACCCACCTTCTGGTTGGGTGAAGCATTTTTAGTTAACCATGATGTAAACCAAGCCTGGAAGTACTTTAACCATAATTACAATAACAGTGCTTTTTGTGGTCTCTTACCCGAATTATTGTACAGCAAAGGTCGACCAAGAGGGATTGGAATGCCAAGTTATTCTCAATCAGGTGTGATAAGATCACTATTGTTATATAATAGATTGTTTGGTTAAGATTAATTGTGATTTTTCGAAAGAAATAACCCAAAGTTTCATACAATCATGGATCCATTCCATAATGAAATCGTCGCGTACAAGCTGTATAATATCAACAGACGTCGCTTGTGATTGACACATTTAGAGGAAGCCCTTCAGTCACGAGGTAATCCCGAAGGCTTCACTATTCACTCCTACCAAGGTAGTGTGTATACCTAGTAGAAACCGTGTGCATACTATTTATCAGCACACGGTTTCTTAATAATAATCTCTCATTTTGCAGTATGCATAAGCGGGTTCCCATACATGCAACGCACTCTGCTATATCATACTTATACTCTATATTCATTTTTTACTTCATGGATTATGCCCATTTATTAGAGCTTAGCTCTCTTGCTAAAGATCAAAACTGATTTTTCACCCTACATGGTAACCTCTTTCACCGACCACTATATTAAGTTTAAAACTCGTTTACCATTCACTCCAAGTTGATTTCAATTTATTTCTCTTTAATTTTAGTTCTTTCTATAAATGTGTTTTACTAGGCGAATATTTAATCCATATTTGACAATAATATAAAAAAACAAGAAAGGAATTATACGATGAAGTTACCTGAAAGAGAGTCTAGTTCCACTCATCAGAAGAAAAGAAGCATTTTAAACGATATTAAACAGTCATTGACTACTTTCGTTTCCCATAATCCACCTTCTTTACCGACACCTGCCCCGATACAGTTACCATTAAAAGCTAGTCAAACAAGTATTGCTCATACCCAAGCTACCTTTATGGCTTTCGTAGATGCTGTTATTCCTTCAACGTTAGGTGCATTAGATTTACGACTGGATGATTATCTTATTTGGGGGTTAGATCATTATATTTCTATTCAAGGAGAGTGGGGCGGGAACAAGATTCAGCTATCCTCTGCAACAGCTGGAGTTCTTGATGCAGGTGCTAAGCAACTTGTACTTTCAGGTCAAGTACTAGAGACACCAAATCATTCAATCTTCCCAGAAGGAGGGCCATTTGCCGCCCTTTCAATTAATAATCGATTTGAAGCCATTCATTTATTAGAAAATGGTCGAGTTGATATGGAGAGTCTCCCTTCTCCTTTTCAGGGAAATATAGGTTTAGTGCAAAATATATTAGGTAACATCCATCAAATGCTATTGCTTGGTTACTATTCCGAATGGTTTTCTCTAGGTACAACTCGTATAGCCCCTCCAGAAAATCGGAGAATCGAAAGACCGTTTATGACATGGGATCTTGTTAACTATCCTGGTCCTGCTTTTGGTTATCGCGACCTGCGTGGATTTCTTGTGAAAAAATTTTCAGAATAAGAAGGTGGTAATTGATGAATTTTGATGCTGATGTAATCATCATTGGAGCCGGTGGTGGCGGGGCCGTTGCTGCGAAAGAATTAGGCGAGTTAGGAGTTAAGGTTCTTATTCTAGAAGCAGGTCCTTGGTATGGAAATAAGAAATGGAGTCACCCTAATCAAAGTCGTGGACCCGTGAGTAGTTCTAGCCCCGATGACCTAGACATTAGCCTCTTACGTCAACAATATACGAAATTTGAACACTCGATGAACGATACAACATCCGGCCGTTTGCGCTGGGGAGCTGCTGATCGCAGGCGTGCCCCTTGGCAGCGAATTATTCCTACTGGGGGGAAGCTTTGGCAAGCGACTGGTGTTGGCGGTACGACTCAACATTATTGGGCTAATTCTCCTCGGGCTTATTCAATGGCGATTGATGATGTCTGGCCGATTTCGTATCGGGAGTTACTGCCTTACTATGAAAAAGTGGAGGCAACATTGCCTGTTCGTCCTGCACCTACCACAGCAAAAGAGGAAATGTTTTATTATGGAGCAAAAAAAGCCGGCTGGCCATTCCTTAATACATTAAACCCTACAACACCTGGTTATCGACCTCAGCCAAATGCTATCTTACATCCGAATGAACAATTGATGGATACAAGTAAGAGCTTAGAGGAAATATCAAAATTAGAGGGCTGTACTCTTTGTGGTCATTGTGTGAATGGTTGCCCGCACGGCCCATCAATGGATAAAGTAGCAAAGCGATCGACCAACGTTAGTTATGTTCCTCTTGCACTTGCAACTGGAAATGTAGAAATTCGACCTAACACTTTTACAACAAAAATACTGACGGAGCATGATCCAAAGGAAGAGTTACGAGCCATTGGAGTGGAATACAGAGATACATGGACAGGCGAGACTGGAGAGCTATATGGAAAAGTGATTGTCATGGCAGCAGGATGTATTGAAAGCCCAAGGCTATGGCTTAATTCACAACTCCCTAATAATTCTTGGGTCGGAAGAGGATTAACTAATCACTATTGGGATTGGATAACTGGAGTATTCGATGAAAAAGACATTATGGGTATTTTAGGGCAAAAACATATTAATCCATTTGTTGGTCCAACATCAGGTGCCAGATTTGATTATCCTGGTTTAGGATGTATCCAACCATCTGGTGTAAGTCCTGGTTTGTTTTCAGGGTTAACTTTTGGTTTCAGTCAAAGCGGCTATGCATTCAAGCAGGAACATTCTGCTCAAGATCCATGGGATTTACAAGGACGACTTGTTGGAAATGAGTTAAAAGAATGGATGCATAACTACCAAAATACGTTAAGCATTTTGATTCTTACCGATGACCAGCCCCAAAAGAAAAATGGAGTAACACTTGACCCAATACTAAAGGATGAACATGGCCCTATTCCTAGCATCCGCTATACACCAAGCAAGGAAGATAAGAAAAAGAGAGATCAATTAGCGAAAATTTCTGCGGAGATCTTACTCAAGGCTGGGGCAAAAAAGATTATTCGTACCAATTGGCCAGCCCATTTATTTGCCCATATTGAATCGACGATGCGCATGGGTCATGTCGTTGATGACATTTGTGAAGCATACCAAGTAAAAAGGCTGTTTATTGCTGATAACAGTGTTCATTATAATGGCATCGGTGGGGCAAATCCCACCCTTACCACTCAAGCTTTAGCAACCAGAACGGCAGAGAAAGTAGCAATGAAATATTTTAGTTGAGAGTATCTGAAAAAGGTACTCTTTTTAAAAGAAAATGAGGTGTATATAATACAAAAGATTGGATGATACTAATTTATAATTCTTTAGACATTCTTGTAAAATCTCACCATAAAGGAAGCGGTTATATGAGAGAGCGAACATTATTACATATAATTACATTAATAGGAATAGGGGATGGGCATTCCTATTCCGCCGAAAAGGCGACCTTAAAGATTGGTTTCTCATTTATCTATTTAAAACATTGGTTTCTACATTGATAGATGGTCCAATAATAAAGACCAAATATGTTCAATATCCAAAGAGATACTTCCCAAATCTTTTTGATTCAAATATTGTATTTCTTTACATTTTGTTCCCTTTATCATGTGTTATATATAACCAATTTACTTATAAAATGAAACCAATAAAAACTTTTTTTAGTGTTTTCCTTTTTAGCGTACCAATGGCTCTTCTAGAAAATATACTTGAAAAATACACAAAACTCGTAGAATTTAGAAAAGGGTGGAATGGGTATTATACTGTCGCAGTTCTGTCTGCTACGTTCTGGTTTGTTCGATTATTCATTGCAGGAATTCGCTTTAAAGATAAAAAAAGAAAGCCTGCTGACACCCCTAAAAAAGAATTTAATAAGGTCGATTTCTATTAAAAACTTTTGATCTATATTCTTTAACTAGGTTGCTTTTATTCTTATCAACAGAAGACGCCACTGATATGTATAACAGTGTTATTGTTTCGTACGCTTCGCGAGCTTGTTAAAGAAACTAAGAAAGCGGTTGCATAAGACAACCGCCTATATAATCATTTATCTGGTAGATAGGAACTAAATAAAATCTGCACGTAGGTTTCCTGTAAATGAAACTTTACTGTCAACTCCCAAGAAATCAACGTCATTTTCAAGCTCTACGACAACTGTTCCTAAACTCTCACTAAAAAATTCAAATGAGTCTAAGTCTATTACTTTTGAAACAGTAACATTGCATGCTGTGTGAGATGAGCCTAGTTTATCTTGTACAATTTCGTCAACATCAAAGATAGCTACCTTGATTTTGTTAACCCACTCTATTGAAAAATCACATTCTTTTCCAACTATTTCTTCCATAATTTTAAATCCACTCTCAACATAATTATCATGTTCTAAACCATACGCCCAGACTTTGCTATTCGATTCTATCAACTCCAATAAATAGAGTCTCTCATATCCATCATACTTCATTTCATTAATCCTAGCTCTAGGCATAATTACCTCCCTATACCCTTATTATTGTAGTTTTAAGAAGTCTTTTGGTGAAGTTGGCATCATTGTTTGAATCTTTCCATTCTGAACAATTACCGCAACACCCTTCTTAGCTTTTTCTGCACCTTCGACAAAATACATAGTTTTATCACCAACTGTTCTCATTGAAGTATAATTCGCCATTACATTTTTAGCAGAGTTGGTGAAATTCTCAAATCCTTGAACTGTATTTGCAAAGTCATTAGGGTCAACACCTAAACGATTAGCCTAATGAAGGGATCCGTTCAGGATATAACTCCCAATAGTTATTAAAGTGCTTAACACCTTGGTTAGTTCTATCAGCGAGAGTTCCCCATGCTTTAGCAGAATTTGATTTAAGCATCGCATCTGCAAGGTTACCCGTACCCTTACCAACATCTACATCCGAATCTTTTTCTCTATTAGGGCTTTTCGTTACTTTTGGAGATCCTCCACTAGTTTTCAAAGTATTCCCCGCAAGTCCTCCACCTGCTAAAGTCCCTGCCAATCCAATACTATTCATCCAGTGTTCTGCTGAATAGGGTTCTTTCGGATTGACTGCTTCCTTTACCATGCCCGATGTACCCATGGTTATGTAATCTAGAAAAGTGGCTATGTTCCCGTCACCTTTCATCGCCTGATACCTTGTATCCATACTATTTATGGTACCACCCGATATCCCTAACGTAAGATAGTTCGCAAAATCATAGCTAGAATCGAATTTCTTGGCATTTCTTGCGATCGCTTCATCATAAGTGGAAAGACCAATTTCTTTAAAGCTGTCTACTGATCTACCAACTTACAGAAATGAAAACGGTTAACGAACTAATTTCCCTATCTTCAGATTCTTATCATAAAAACCCGCTCCTCTTCGTTTCATTGTATTTTTCTTAGCTCTTTTATTCCTTCTTGTCTATACATGCTCTTTAATTTCTAGGATTTAAAAATATCCCTATTGATTAGAGTGCAAATCCATAGGGATATTTAGTAACTATTGTCAACTGGTGTTCTTTACCAATAAAAGTTGTTCATTATTAGGCAGGTTCCTTGCACAAATTGTCATATAATCAGGATAACGATAGCCATATATTAGAGTACTTGAATAAACGTGCCTGACCCCGACCACTGTAAAACGTTACAGTGGTCGGGGTCAGCTGGCAAAAATTTCATCAAGGAATATAATTTCCCTAGCATTATCTGTAAGGTAAGTTATATTATAGTAGACAGTATCAATAGATTGGAGTGTTACTTGAATGCAAACAAAAAAGGTTTATCTTTATGTATTTAATACAATGTCAGACTGGGAGTATGGGTATTTAATTGCTGAATTAAACTCAGGAAGATATTTCAAAAAAGATGTAGTTCCTTTAAAAGTAGTTACAGTAGGAACGAATAAAGAAGGTGTTACTACGATGGGAGGGCTGAGCATACAACCAGATATTTCCCTTGATGAATGTACTCTAGAGAGTGAAGACCTTATAGTCTTGCCTGGAGGGAATACTTGGAGAGAAGATATTCATCAGCCTTTCTTAAAAAAAATTGGTGAAGCTTTAAAGATTGGTACTGTTGTTGCTGCAATTTGTGGTGCAACTGAGGCCCTTGCGAATATGGGATACTTAGATTCTAGAAAACACACAAGCAATGACTTAGAATATATTAAAACGGTCTGTCCTAATTATAAAGGAGAAGAATTTTATGAGATGAGACCTTCCGTAACTGGTGAGAATTTGGTTACTGCTTCAGGGGTAGCACCTCTGGAATTTACGATGGAAGTACTGAATAAATTAGATGTATTTGCACCCGATACATTACAAGCATGGTATAACCTAAATAAGACTCAGGACCCTCAATATTTCTTCCAGTTATTGAATTCAATAAATAGATGAGCCGAAAAATCAACTTAGCAGTTTTATATTAGTTTCAATCATTACCATCTTCAACTAAAAATTTCCCCCCTTTCAAATCACTCAAAGTGTCAAAAATAATATCATACCTTCTTAAACTAACTGTTCGTTAGTTCAACAATGGAAGCGACAGTTTGTTCCACTATTGCTCCCGCGTTAATTTAACAAGCAAAGGTTATCTTTTATTTCCCTTGAAGAACCGTCCCCTTGACTTGTATTTTCAAATATAGTCAGTTATACTGATTATATATTAGACTGATTATTTATGGAGGTGAGTTTTATTTGAATCAACTAAATCAATCTTATGGATTTCTGTTTGGTAAAGTTCTACAACAAATGGAAAATAAGTTTGCTGAAACACTGATACCGTTTAATATCGATGCTAGACAATATGGAGTTCTCTTATTTATCAAGGAAAATCGTTACTCTTCACAGAAAGATATTTCTCAAAAACTATATATAGACCGGACAACTATGGTGAGTCATGTGGACCACCTAGAAACTCTAGGATTTGTTGAGAGAACTAGAAATCCAAATGACCGAAGAGCCTACAGTCTTATCGTCACTGAAAAAGGTACTCGTGTATTGGAGTCATGTTGGGAGTTTTTGACGAAAACGGAATCAGAAGTTTTATCGCCCTTAAACCATAAAGATAAACAGTTTTTGAAGGAAATACTTATAAAAATTTGGAATTCATTATAAAAATCAGGAGGTTATACTAAGAATGCACTTGATTACTTTAATGCCCGTTTACAAGCAACACTCAGTCTCTTTATATTCCGCCATACCTTCGCTTTCGGTGCCGGTATTCTTCAAGTGCATGTATAAATTCCTTCTCGGAGAAATCCGGCCACAGTACATCGGTAAACAAGAACTCCGTGTAGGCCATCTGCCAGAGCAGGAAATTGCTTAGGCGTTTTTCCCCGCCTGTTCGAATAAGCAGATCGGGACTTGTCATACCAGCTGTATATAGGTATCCTGAAAACTGCTGTTCATCTACCTTATCAAGTGACAGTTTTGAATCTCTAATATCCGCGAACATTTCTTTCATGCCAATCACAATCTCCTGCCTGCTTCCATAATTGAGCGCAATATTCAGCTGAAGACCGTCATTATCCTTGGTAGAGTCGATAGCATACTGTATCGCTTCACGTGTATTTTCTGGAAGCTCTTCCATATTACCGATTGCCTTAATGCGTACATTATTGGAGATAATATCTGGGAGATAAAAATGTAGAAACTCCTTGGGAAGTCTCAATATAAAGTCTATCTCGGACTTTGGACGTTTCCAGTTTTCCGTAGAAAATGTGTACAGAGTCAGAATTTTCACCTTGCATTTAGCAGCTGCCTTGACAATTTTTACGACAGCAGATAATCCTTCCTTATGGCCGGCAACTCTTGGCTTTCCACGCTTTTGAGCCCAACGTCCGTTTCCGTCCATAATTATCGCTATATGTTCCGGTGTACTCTCTTCCGAATAATGGAAGGATTCTTCCTGTTTTTTTTGATTGAAAAAAGGAATTTTCATTGCCATTTTTTATCCCCTCAAAATATTGTTGTCTTTTTCAATTACTCTCCGCTATCCCTACTTTATTACCCTTGTGTTTCTTCGTCACTTTTGTATTCTAAAATATCCCCCGGTTGGCAATCCAACGCCTTACAAATCGCCTCTAAAGTTGATAGACGAACCGCCTTTGCCTTTCCATTTTTCAAAATAGAAAGGTTTGCCATTGTTATACCAACGCTCTCCGAAAGTTTTGTTACACTCATTTTTCTTTTAGCAAGCATCACATCAATATTGATTATAATCGCCATTTTATCACCTCAGACCGTTAAATCATTTTCAGATTTTATATGAATAGCTTCCCGTAAAAGTCTTTGGAGAACGGCAGCAAAGACTGCAATAACCAATGAAGCACCAATAATCACCATTCCAATTAATATAAGACCCGGTGCATCGTCCCACTCCGCAATGATATAAATAAGAGGCAGGGCTATCACAAACAAGCCACTTATTGTGATGGCACAGATTTTTATACGCTTTAGTGCTGTTACAGATAAGTCCGAGAATGCTTTGTTCTTATCGATATAACTTAAAAGTTTAAATGATTGGTACAATGCATAGCAAAACGGGATCATCGATACATACATAACAATTAAAATGCCAAATACCACATAAGCCAACTCTGCACCATTTTTTGCTTCTCCAAAAGCTTCAATCGCTATTTGTGGCAACAAAAAGATACATATAGCAAGAAACGGTATTCCAATAAGAAAAACAGCTATTTTTAAAAAGATGGTTGAACCCTGTTTCATAAAAAACACCTCACTTATTTATTATAAATTTGATTTTAACAAGTTTTTTATCGTTTCGCAATAAAAATTTATCAAATTTGTTAATGTTTTTATTGAAATCAATAATAATAGTCAAAAATAAAGAGCATTCTTTATTAGAATGCTCTTTTCTCTAAACTAACTTTCAACTTTGTCTCTGCTAAAAGGTCAATCCGGTATTTTTTCTCTGCCGTCACATCGGTGTAGAGTTCTTCCGAAAGAAATCTCTCGTCATTGAAATCAATCTTTTATCAATTTTCGATATTTTACTGCATCTCAAAAACTTGATTTATTGCTTCATTAACGCAACTAAAATGAAGCAGAGAACCGTCCCCTGCATCATTTCCTGACAGTTATGACTACGTTCCCTTTCTTGTGTTTTTGTTCGACATAGCTATGGGCCTCGGGAATCTCTTCAAACGTATAGCGTCTATCTATGACCGGTTTGATTTTACTAGCCTCAATAAGCTCTGTGAGGAAGTTTAGATCTTCCACACGAGGCTTATGTGACATGTCTACACTTACATATTTTCCATTTGCGCGAAGCACTTTTTTACACGTTGATTTTGATATTTTTGATATTTTTTTCCCAACGGCATTAAAGATTAAATCATACCTTTCTCCATTTTCTGTGAAATCCTGTTTCTTATAATCAATGACCATATCGGCTCCTATAGCTCTGACCATTTCAAGATTCGTGGTACTACATACCCCTGTTACATCTGCCCCATAATATTTGGCAAGCTGGACCGCATAAGTACCTACACTTCCAGAAGCTCCATAAATAAGAACCTTCATTCCACTCGTGATTTTACCTTTTCTAAGAAGATTTAAGGCAGTTATTCCGCCAGTAGGAACAGCGGCGGCCTCCTCATAAGTCATATTAATCGGTTTTATGGCCACTACTCCATCTTCAGGCAGACATTTGTACTCGGCATATGCACCAAAGCCAATACCACAGAACGCAAAAACATGATCACCTTTCTTAAATCGTTCTACAGATTTACCTACTTCTTGAACTTCCCCAGCTAACTCAAACCCTAATATGGTTACTTTTTTTGGCCTTATGAGACCATTGTAAAGTCTAGCAGCGAATGGGTCGGCCTTTCGAAGGCGCCAATCCCCGGCTGTTACCGTAGTCGCATATATCTTCACCAGTATTTCATTGTCCTTGGGTGAAGGTTTTTCTACCTCTTTCAGCTGAAGAACATCGGGTGAGCCGTATTTCAAATATACAACTGCTTTCATGCTTTCTCCTCCTTAGAGATAATCTTTCTTCAACAAATGCGTGACACCACACCCTTGATTCATGTACAACCAACACATCGGTTTAAATTAACTCTATGGTAAAAACGATGGCGTGGTTGGCACATTTCGGTGGCCGTAATCAAATTGTATGCCCTGACTAATTTCATTAGTTTAGTTTCTATAAATCTTTTAAAAATCCTTTTTATTTTAAGACTTCCCCTTGTATGGATTACATACATTCAAATCAAACATCTATTATCTCCCTAAATCTTTCAAGGAACTTGTCTAAACCAAAAAACAGCTATTCAGAAAGAATGGCTGTTTTGAAGATATATTTCATAGGAAGCATCAGCACTTCCATTATCATCGTGTATGGAAATGATGCAGAGAACCGTCCCCTTGACTTCTTAAATTAGTCAGATATACTGATTATATATTAAGCTGATTATTTAAGGAGGTGAGTTTTATTTGAATCAACTAAATCAATCTTATGGTTTTCTGTTTGGTAAAGTTCTACAACAAATGGAAAATAAGTTTGCTGAAACACTGATCCCGTTTAATATCGACGCTAGACAATATGGAGTTCTCTTATTTATCAAGGAAAATCCTTACTCTTCACAAAAAGACATTTCTCAAAAAATATATATAGACCGGACAACTATGGTGAGTCATGTGGACCACCTAGAAACTTTAGGATTTGTTGAGAGAACTAAAAATCCAAATGACCGAAGAGCTTACAGTCTTATCGTCACTGAAAAAGGTACTAGTGTATTGGAGTCATGTTGGGAGTTTTTGACGAAAACCGAAACGGAAGTTTTATCACCCTTAAACCATAAAGATAAGCAGTTTCTGAAGGAAATACTTATAAAAATTTGGAGTTCGTTATAAAAATCAGGAGGTTATACTATGAATGCACTTGATTACTTTAATGCCCGTTTACAAGCAACACTCAGTCCAATGGATTATTTAATGTCAAGTAAGAAAAATCCTGAAACATATTTCTTAATCGATGTAAGAAACGGACCAGAGAAGTTAAGAAGTATTATTATAAAAGGGTCTACAGTTATACCTCAACAGGAATTACACACTCGTTTAGATGAAATCCCAATGGATAAAGAAATTATTGTCTATTGCTGGGATGTATGGTGTAATACTGCAGCCAAAGTAGCAAAGCATTTACTAGAAAAAGGTTATACAGTTAAAGAATTGACCGGTGGTATTGCAGCATGGCAAGAAATGAACTTTCCTGTTTCAAACACTCTTGAAGAGAATAACATCGAGGGCGATTGCGGGTGTTGACAAAATACTGGATTGGAATTGCCACTTACGACGATGTAATGAAGGCTGTCTATGAAGGATTTGCTCAACTTTGTCATGGCAAAAAGGCTCCTTTAAAAAAGATGAGTACTGGTGATTGGATCATTTATTACTCGTCAAAAAAGAATTTCAATGAAGATATTCCCTATCAAAAATTTACTGCTGTCGGTAAAGTTAGCAATGATCATATTTACCAGTTTGATATGGATATAAATGGTTTTATTCCTTTTCGAAGAAATAGATTTTATTAGGTGTAAAGAAACACCCATTCGTTACTTAATTCCATCCCTTATTTCATTGGTCACTTAGAGATATGTAAGCAGGATTTTGATCTTATCGCAAAACAAATGGGTATAAAAGAAGATTAGGAAATATCTAATCTTCTTTGTCCTGTTGAGATATTCTTTATCGAGTACGACTCCACCTTATTAGTCTGGTCCTTTGCACAAAATTGTCATACTCACGATAAAAACAGCAATATATTAGAGTCCGTCCAACTTCCCTACAGCAGGTAAATCTGCTAGAGCCCACTCAGGTGCCATCAATTCTACTGAAGACAATTCTTACTTTACTCCGTATTATTTACCCCTAAAAAGTATAAGGCTTTCTTAACATCGGAAAAAGTAATTAAGTTTTTTAAGTTGAGGCCGAATGTAACTGCTTCTAAAGCTAATTGGGGCCTTACCCCAGTCAAAACGCACTTTACCCCAAGTAATTTTAGTACACTGTTAATTTCAGAAAAAAAGTCAATAACTAAATGGTCAATTTTATAAATTCCTGAACAATCTATAATTAAACAACTTACCTTTTGCTCTTGAACATTTACTGGTACTAATTCTAACAGTATTTTTGCCCTATCCGAATTTATTTCTCCTAACAAAGGAAGTACAGCAATGCCTTCTAAAAGTGGTACAATTTTGCTGGCTAGTTCATTTATTTGTATATTCATTTCATATTGTACGTTTTCATGTTGTTTTCTCTCTGTGATATCTTTTACATAAGTTTGAATGGCTCGTGTTTCCCCTATCTTGATAGGATGACAATATAACTCAACATCAACTGAGGTCCCATCCATTCTATAGATAGTTTCCTCAATAAGCTCTGCAGGTTCCCTATAAGCCCCAGATATTCTTTTTATAATCGCGGGTTTAGAGGTGCTTTTAAAGATATCCAAAGGACTTGCCCCAATTATCTCGTCTTTTGCAGCTCTAAAAAAATTTTCTGCTGCTTCATTTATATATATTATCTTTAGTTGCGAATGAACAATTAGCGGATCAAGTGCATATTCAATTACTTCTTTGTAATTAATACCTTCAATATCTTCTCTCATGGCTATCACTCCCTAAACAAAGAGTAAATCATTTTATCGTTGTACACAAGAAGAAGAATTTTGTTCAATAAGATTAGGGATTATACAATTTTGTTGATTACTGTCTGATCCATCCGGACGAACGCGGGTAATTTCTCCATCCTTCGTCGCGGCGTACAGCCAATTATCTCGATACACAATATGCTCCGGTTGTTTGTAATGATCTAGTTCAATAACTTCCATCCCTGCTAACCCGTTATTCACTTTATGAGGACCAGTATATCCTTCCGCCTGCGGAGCTTCCCAATAAGAAGGATTAATCGGTACCGGCCATAACGTTAAATAACGTGTGAGTAGGAATAACGTACTTAAAACTATTAAATAATCTTTTTCCCTTCTTATTATGCTGGGCGGACAGACACTATATTTATTCTTTTTCTCCATACCTTTCCCCTCGTAAGAAACATCTACAATACCATTTTTCGAAACTTTACATCATCTCAAAAACTTGATTTATTACTTCATTTACACAACAAAAATGAAGCAGAGAACCGTCCCCTGCCTCACATTATTTTATAACGTTACCTAGTTTTTGAATTCCTTCGACTATGTCCTGTTGATTGGCATAACTAAATGAAAGACGGAGAAACTCTTTTCCATCTTGTCGATTTAAGAAGAAGTATTCACCTGGTACATAGGAGACGCCCTCAGAGAGAGCCTCAGTTAATAATTGCGACGTATCGACACCTGCAATGTTGAGCCACACAAAATAACCACCTTCTGGTATATACCATGATACCGATTTTGGAAGGTATCGTTCCAGTGCAGAAATTAACACCTCACACTTCGCTTTGTACGTGTCTCTTAAGAAATTCAGTCGTGTCTCCATATCGGTATTTTCTAGAAACGAAGCCATTGTCGCTTGTGCAAACGGATGGCCCAAATCCTTTTTAAACCAGGCTAAAGCAGTAATAAATTCAGGAGTTGCTGCTACCCATCCAATCCGCATCCCAGTTGTAACGACTTTAGATAAAGAACCAACGTAAAGAACACGACCTTCCCTTTCCATTGCTTTTAATGGGATCGATGGCTTATCAAAGAACAATTCTCTGTAGGCATCATCCTCTAAAATAAGGAAATTATAGTTGGCGGCAAGCTTCATAACATGCTTCCGTCGCTCCGTTGACATCGTTGTTCCTGTTGGATTTTGAAACGTTGGGATGGTATATAACAAACGCGGAAGGGTGAGCCCTTTCTTTTTCCTTTCCTCTAGCACTTCTTCTAACACTTTTGTTTGGAGACCATGCTCATCTATTGGAATACTGATAAAATGCTTTGTATAGTTTTGAAATACTTCTAACGCCTCCATATATGTTGGCGCCTCGATAACAATGATTGTGCTATCATCAATGAGAATGCGAGCAACCAGATCAATCGCCTGACATGCGCCGGATGTAATTAAAAGCTCGTCTCCCGATACACGAATGTTATATTCTAGCAACATTTCTTGAATCTGCTCCTTGAGTTTCGCCACTTTAGGGCTCCCAACATAATGCAACGGTAAATCCTGCTCTTCTTCAAGTAAGCTTATGACCGCTGCCTTTAGCTGCTCAACAGGTACAAGAGTAGGTGCGGGAAAACCAGAACTTAAACGAATACACTTATCCGGAAGAGTTGGCATCCATTCACCCGGCGGATCATTCTTAAGTGGCGTTTTAATGTTTTCGGGAAAAAAAGATTCGACATTCACTTCTATCAATCACCTTTCCGTGCCTTCTCAACATCTTATGAAGATTATGATACATCTATTTCCTAGCCAGGAATTTATCCTTTTTACGATATATTACAGTATGTCTAAAACAAGAAGTTTAATCATTCACACAACAAAAATGAAGCAGAGAACCGTCCCCTGCCTCATCGAGATAATCTTTCTTCATCAAATGCGACACCAGCACCCTTTGGTTCATTTACTACCAACATATCAGGTTAAATAATGAACCGTCCTTAAGAACAATAAAGCAACTACCCCCTTTTTTATTAAAAATTTCGATATGCCATAGTAATTTATCTTATTCTGCGCAAACAACATCTTATTCTCAATTTTATTTCTATTTCGAAAAATTCGCCTTATTTATGATACGGTTTAACGTAATGTATATAAACACAAATTTCTATTTGACCATAAAGTATATTTCAGCATTTAAATAGAAAGCACCATACTTAGTAAATATTATTCCAATCGGTATGTTACTCTCCTTATCCAAGTTGGTGTTTCAGTTACTTTCATCAGATACTGAATAAATATATGCACCGAATGTAATACTACACATAAAACTAATGGGGGTATTAAGACATGAAACAGATTATTCTATGGTCACTCTTGGTATTGCCTTGGGCGTCCTTGTTTTTTTTGAAAATGGATATTGTGCGCCGGTACATGCCGGTCGCTCTATTTATGACCGTTATTCATACCTTGGCATATCAAGCGGCTTATCATTACGGATGGTGGAAAGAGGCTGGTTCCAGTCTTTTCGGGTGGGATAAAGTCGTCCCGGTTCCTTGGGTGTATGGAGCATATTTAGTTATAGTTATCTGGATATTCCGTTTTACTTTCGGGAAATTTTGGTTGTATTTGACTGTCAATATACTTTTGGATGGGTTATTTATGTACATCATGTACCCGGTATGGCAACGGATGGGGCTTGCTTCAAGTGAATCGACTTTGCCGACAATAGCTATTGTTGCTATGATGATCGGTTTTTCGCTTATCATCTATCTATATCAACTGTGGCAGGACGAAGTGTTCAAACAGCCCAAGCGAAACTCATAAATGACCAAGAACTGACTTGATGTCTCCCTCATTTGGGAAGGAAAGTGAAGTAATCGAAAACATGGAAATCTCCGATTCAAAGACTTGTCCACGTTTACTTTATAGTAGCGATTACTTTGCTCCACAAAATGTGCTAAGCAGTAAACTCCGCACATTTTACATTGGCTTGGCCTGCGCCTTGGTAGGCCTTTTTATTGCGAAGATGTCCACAGCTATGACAATTACCACATGGATTCCCTCTGAATCAAATGATACTCCTTCCCTCTATTTATGATACAGTTCATTCCGATTAATCCGAAAAAACTTTAACACGATAATCAAATTGCATGCTCTACCTAATTTCATTAATTTAATAGTAAGGATCTCATTTGAATAAAGCCCCTAGTATCTTCCTAAACCTTTCAAGAAACAAGTCTAAACCAAAAAACAGCTATTCAGAAAGAATGGCCGTTTTGAAGACGTACTTCATAAGAGGCTTCTGCACTTCTATTATCATCGTGTATGGGAGCGAAGCAGAGAACCGTCCCTTCACTTCTTGACTCTTGTATTACTTAGTAGACCGAAACTGTTCATTGATATTATGTACTTTTTATAAGCATTGTTATTAGTTGATATTTAAACAAGTGAACATCCAGTTTTTGACTAAGTTTAATAGTATGAGGGTGGGTAAGCCCTTTTGATCGACCATTAAAAACCATACGCAAACGCAGTACTTTAATTTTAAATTCTAACAAAATAATTGCTATATTTGGGGGTTTCATATAATTATCCTCCTGTGGAATGGGAATATAGAACTTAAAAAACACACAAGAGCTATTTTAATATAGGTATAAACAATTTAAAAGTGTATCGACAAAGGTTATATTATTCCGACAAAATTAATGGTTACTGAGTTGAAAAGTGGGGGTGAAAGTATGAACGATATTACTATCCGCAAGATGACACCAGAAGGCGGAGGATAAGAATGAAATTGCCATGGATTGTCAAACCACTAAGGGACCAAGCCATGAATCGTAAGCCGTATTTGATAAGGGTTAGGACAAATTGTTGACACAAAAAGTGAAGTAAGTAGGGTAAGTAGATGAATTTAGAGGAGAAATAACCCCCCTTCTTAAAAAGGGGGTTATCTTAAATTATAATAAACCTGCTTCTTTAGCAGCTTCGAAACTGTCTCTAGCAAATTCAAATGGATTGCTAACTTTTTCCCAGTGAATATACATTAATCTAGGTTCATCAAATAACCAGTGATTGTGGAGGGCTGTAACTAATATTCCTCTCTTTCGGAGTTCTGAAATAAAAGGATTAATTTC
The DNA here is from genome assembly GCF_002886185.1 of Salipaludibacillus neizhouensis. Classification (GTDB taxonomy): domain Bacteria; phylum Bacillota; class Bacilli; order Bacillales; family Salisediminibacteriaceae; genus Salipaludibacillus; species Salipaludibacillus neizhouensis. Next base: position 1,475,560 of record NZ_KZ614146.1, on the reverse strand, counting down.
TTTCTGAAGAATTACTGTTTCACCCAAATTTAATGTCTTTCCATTCTTTGGATTTTCAAATGATAAGGCGAATGGAAGAGACAGAGGTGATTGTGTTCTTCTATCTAATATAGTCGCATTAATATTTCGGAGTCGTGAAACTACACATACTCCATTTGAAACTTGAGCAGTACCACCTATTATTCTAGCCAATCTATCACAAGTTGATGCCATTTTTCTCACCTCCTTACATTTATTAATAGGATATGTAAGTAGGTACAAGCTTGATTGGACAAACACACAATGATAGTAGTAAATAAATAAAAATAGTTAGATGTAGTTATTAGAAACAATTTAATGAGCAGTACAATGTTACTATTCTGGCGTGAGTCCGGAAGACTAAAAGCCTAATCCCCCAGTTAGAGGATTAGGCTTATTCACTTCAAAATCCTTGAAGTTTTTACTGGTAAACGTGTTGACTGCAAGTGGTAAATTTCGTGGCAACTGCTGGTAAAAAACATAGCAAAGATGGTACATTCTTGTGGCTGTAATCAACAAAAATTACCAAAATACCTTGATATCTGCTAGCTATCATTGATACTTTTATGTTATTAAGTAGAAAACTCTATCTATAAGCGAACATACTCTCTTATATTGTTTATTAATTAAGAGACCTACAACATCTATAAAACGAGTTTTCGAGAGTGTACAGTATGGAATAATCTTCCCCCTATTCATTGAGATTGAGTCAAGGTCGGTTACTGTGCCACTGTCCATATTTTGATGGATTTCGCAAAACGGGGGAGCCCTCGATCTGTAGTCCAATAGTCTTTGAAAATATTACACTGAATTACTGTTTATTAATATTAAATTAATTTCATTCATATAAAGTTTTAGCGTTAGAAAATTCGGTAATTATCAATATATAAGCAGAAAACATTACTATTCAAGATATAATAGGTTCTATTCAAATTAAACTAGTTAATTTCCGCGTAATACAACATATATAGTGAAATTCCGTCGTGAAAGATGTCTTCATAAAGGAGGAATTGACATGCTAAGCATCAAGAATAAGGAAGATATTTTAGATATAAGATGTGGAACTTCCCGGATAGTTTTTAAAAAACAGTGCAGGCTGTTGAAAACAGTTAACGACGTGCTAATCGCGTTTTCCTTTTTAATCGGCAGTCTCCTTCACTTCTTAGGCTTTGCTGTTATTATTGGTACCATACTTTATCTAACGGGAAGTTTAATTTTAGCTGGTCGGTCTATTCAAAGCATAAAAGAAAATATAATGGTTGAACAACAAAAAATGGACGAAGCTCAGCAACAAGAATCTATTATTGAATGAACGGCAGTTACTTGGCTTCGTTAATCTTAAATTCTTAAAACTATAGAAGCACAAGGGTGGTTGTTTATGGGATGCAAGGAATCTTAAACACGGCCTTAAAAAGCAAATTCTTTCCAAGGGATTGTTTCTTACTTTTCATTTATATGTTATTTGGAGAGTCACAGTAGATCAAAAACAAATTAATCTGAATATCTACTAAACTTCGGATAGTACCAGTCGTCAACAGGTCTTAAAAAATATAAGGATAAGTTCATGAGTGAATTGATAAGAGAACGTTCTGAAAAGCTTTCTTTAGGACAAAATGAATTACGAATAAAATGGATTCCCGAAAAATACACCGCTAATTTAGAAAAAAGAGACCCCAAAAAAAAATACCTGACCCCCACGACTGTAACATGTTACAGTCATGGGGGTCAGGTACCAAAAATCCTGCTTCTTCTAAATCATAACCTCTTTCCTAAATACTCCTTTAGTTATAATTCTGTTTCCATGAGACAAGGTAAGTAACGATTTGTGTTAGTGGCAGCAACAAAAATATAACAATAGGATAGTATGGGATGGACTCAGATACAAACGGATAAAGTAAGAATAGACTTGCAATTATAGGTGTTGCATACATCATGCTAACGTAAGAAGCTCTGCATGGTGGCTAGTAATCTGTTTTTCACGTTCGTCATTTTCCTCAAATTCATCAGGTAGTAGTAGTGCTTTTGCCCACGATTTCTTTTTCTTTTTACTAAAACCAATAAAAGACAATATACCTACCAAACAAGCAAAAGCTATTAATGGCGTTAAATTTAGTTCAAACATAGTAGAACGACTAGTATCGTTTAAATACTCTGAGATGTCAATCGAAGCATAATAAAATGCAGTCATCGCCCACCCAAATAATATGATTACAATAACTGTGATTAATGTATTTCGAGAAACGCTCATTTCTCACCCTCCTCTAAAAAGAATATTTCTTCAATTGGTAAATGAAATATATGTGCAATATTCATAGCTAGTAAAAGTGACGGAATGTAGTTTCCCTTCTCTAAAGAAACGATGGTTTGTCTTGTAACATTTACAGATTCTGCAAGAACACTTTGCGTCACATTATGTTTAGCCCTTAATTCCTTTACTCGATTTTTTAATAACATATAATTCACCCTTTAATCTTTCAGTAATTAAATTGTACAGTATACTTTACTTTTTGACAAATTTACTTTACTTTTTATCAAGGATGGAATGTTACTAGGGTAAAAATTAATTGGAACTCAATTTTCAGAGTTCCAATTTCAAAATTCGTTTAAAATCTTTATTCATACAGGAATTCTTCAATTTTCTACTTCTTAACAAATTTTTAACGTCAGAGACATTATCGTATGAGAGTTGAATGTAAAAGTAGTTAATAAACTCTAAACCCGCAAAGATATATATGAAGAAGGTGATTGTTAACCCGCCTAACGGCAAAGATGGATACCATTTAATGACATCAAAAACAAATACAACAATTGTAGTCGGAATCATAACCTTGTTCACCGTTTTTAAACAATGTAACTGTCGAATAACCTTAATCGGAGTTATAGGATTATTCTCATTTCTTAGTCTTTTAAGTTTTACATACCAATAAATCGTTGCTTGTAATAAAAGAAACTCTAAAAGGATAAAAGATACCCAAAATGAATATAGAGTATACAATTGTAGATTGGGGAATGCGTAATTTAGAAAATAACTAACAGGTACAAAAGTGATTATAGAAAATAATTCCCCAGAATATAAATGAGCCAACCTTTTTTCCAATGTTTTTTTCAAATTTACCACTCACCTCTCTGCTATACATTAGGATTAAATTGGTATAAGAAAACAACATATTGAATATAGATACGGCCCCCGAATGTTTGTTCTTATGTTGATAAAATCAAGAAGTCAATCAGTTATCAAAAATCAACATTTACCTTTAACAGAGCCTTTATTAAAAATATACAATTGGAAGAAGTATATATTTTTGTTAATTTATCGCATAGATAGAACTAATTTAATTAACGATTATTTAGAAATATGTGTGTTAACTATTTTGTCAATCCCCAATAGTTAACGGTTCTACTAAAAAAACGCAACCATTTTACCTTATGATTGCGTCCATTTGATTAACTTTTAAATTTTTTGATTTAAACACATATATCCGACTTAAAGTTTAGCTGTTTTAGTCGTGTTTTAGGTATTCATCTAGTGCTTGTTGCAAAGTTCCTAACTTCTTAGTTTCTGGACTGAATTTAATTCCCAATTCCGTAATATCTTTTGCTAGTTCCTTTCGTAATCCTGTTAATACAGTTGAGCATCCCATTAATGAGATACCATCAATAACTTTCAAAAATTCATAGATAACTTCTTCTTCCATATTAGCGATACCTGAAAGATCCATTATTAACGTTTGAATTCGTAAACCTGATACCTCTCCTAATACTTTTTCCTTTAGAATCTCAATACGATTGCCATCAATTGATCCAATCAATGGCAATATACTAATATTACTATTTATCGGAATAATTGGAACCGATAAATTTTCGACTAACTTTTTTTGTGCATTAATCAGTGAATCCTTGTATGTAGAGTAACTAATAAAAAATGCATTTAAAAAAATGTCTACTTTATTATTTATCTCTGCTTCTAGATTAAAAAAATCGTTCATATTATATTGATTTGAAAGATCAAAATACTTATGTATAAAAATCCATAAAGTTCTACGAATAGCTTGTATCCATTCCAGCTTAAAAGTTAATTCCATAGAATATGTTGCCCAGGCTATCCCTTCCTTTTTCGCAAATAGTTTTAGTTCATTATCTTCATTATTAATAATGTAAACAGTTAACTGATGTGCATTATTAACTAAATCTATATTACCGATTGTCAGAATTTGATTGATCTTATTTTTAACGTTTACTGCTTCATCCAACAAAGTAGATTCAAAATTATTCTTATTAGCCTTGAAAAATTTTCTTAATTCAGATGAAGATTCTAAATAAATATTCACTTTAATTCCCCCACCACTTTTTTAATAGTAAATAAACTAGAATGTGCAGTATCAATGTGTATTACTTTCTCCTTGCTTGATAATAATCGAAATTATACAAGTGTCATTAGTAAATACCTTTTTTAAGTAGTAAATAAACATAATTACTCATTAATTTTAAATAAAAATCTAATAAAGCAACAAACCAACATTAATCTAGATAATGAGGTCATTCACTACGAAAATTACGCCCAATTGTTGAACTACCTTTAATATCCTTGTGAAGTTTTTCCAATAATCTTAGATGAAATTTAGTTACTACTTCACAGTATACAATAATATACTTGGTTTTTAAACTCTGTCCAACTCCAGTCATAGTGCTATCAAAACGACTCTTCCAAACCTTAAATGACCTCGTCCTTTATCCCGTTTGAAATTTATTGGAAATGTTTTCAAGTTGTAACGGCATTACCGTCTTTTATTCTCGAATAATTTATTTCAAACTTAAAAAATCCCCTTGCGACGATAATGCTCATCACCAGGAGATATTGATCTTTATCTTTAACTTATTTAGTTCTTATTCAGTAGGCATCGAAAAATCCCTTATCCCAAAATCAGGATAATACATTATTAGATGCTTATCTTATTCAGACAGCTAAGTATTCTCAGTGTCATAACATTGCTAATTAAGTGCTATTAATTCTCTAATCTATCGATAAAATATAACAAAATTCGGGTCGTGCCAGGCAATGCTCATTCAAAATAGCAATTTAGAAAGAATCGCTGTTTTGAAGAAATATTTCATAGGAGGCCTCTGCACTTCCATTATCATCGTGTATGGAAGCGATGCAGAGAACCGTCCCCTGCATCACCCTGCATCAGTCATCGGTTCTTTCCTTTTTAAAACAGATATAAGTGAATGCTGCTGCGGCAATCGTCCAAATCGCAACAATACCTATTGGCACCCAGGAATTGGTTTCATGCATGATTATTAACTGCATTAAGGGAAATAACTCTGCTACCGTAATCGCAATACTGTCTTCTCCAAGGCCGAGGAAATCAATCATCGGTGTGAATCCAAACAGAAACATTACCGGCATTAAGTAGGCAGAGGTTGAGGCAACCGACTTTGTGAATAATCCGATGCCAATCCCAAGGAATAAAAAGAAAAGAAATAATAAGATTAACCCAATGATTGCCTGAACATTCAGGAAAGGTTTCATGCCAACGAGGAGCAGAGAAATAGCTAAAGCTATGAAAGTCATGAGCCCGACTACAAGACTTTTACCAACAATGATGTCCATAAAAGAGGCAGGTGACAGCATAAGTCCTCGTAATGTTTTCTTCTCATTTTCTTCCGCCATCATCGTCATCATGCAGCTTGATGTTACAGAAGAAAAGGTGACCCCGACAATTAAATATAACATCGAGATCGGGAGTCCTTCATCTCCGCCTAAACGACTGTAAATTAGCGCCAGTATAATAGGGATGATTGGCATCGTCAAAAGCATCATGTTCTTCATAAAATCTTTTAAGTCTTTTTCAAAAATGGCGCCTATTCGTTGTGTGTTCATTATGCCAGCTCCTTTCCGGTTATTTTTAAAAAGACCTGACCGAGTGTGGGATGATCCGATTGGATGGATTTTAATTTTCCGTTTGCAATTAGATCCCTGATTTTATCCGCACTCCCGGCCTCATTTGCCATCACCAGTCGTTCATTCTCAAATGTTTCAATATGAAAGGCGTGGGTGGAGTATTTATACCGGAGCTCAGCCGGGCTGCCCAATTCCTGTATTTTACCGTTGTCTAAAAAAGCAACACGATCACATAATTCTGTTGCTTCCTCCATATCATGAGTGGTTATAAATATAGTCGTCCCTGCATCATTCAGCTTCTGCAGCCCACGATGGATATGTGCCATATTCCCAGGGTCCAAAGCCGAAGTAGGTTCATCTAAAAATACAAGGTCAGGTTTATGAATAAGCGCTTTTGCCAGCAGAACACGCTGCTTCATCCCTTTTGATAATTTAGACACGACTTTGCTGCGTGCCTCTTTCAAATTTACTTGATCCAGCATGACATCAATTTGTTCTAATGGTGCATCATACAACTTACAAAACAATTTCAAATTATCATACACGGTTAGACGTTCATACAACGTACTATTATCGGATAGTATCCCAATTTTAGATTTAAAATCAGCAGTTCTAAATAATGGAGCACTTATATCTAATACGTTGACGTCACCCGCTGTTTGGCCAAGCTCTCCTGTTAAGATTTTGATCGTTGTTGTTTTACCTGATCCACTCGGTCCCAACAAACCAAAAATTTCTCCGGGCTTCACAGAGAAACTGATATCTTCAATGGCGACATGGTGATCGAAAACCTTTCTTAACTCCGTAACTTTAATTGCATTTTCCAACTGAACTCCTCCTTTTGTGATCTCTGCATATCGTATCCTGTATTGCTTGTGAATGCAGTAATATCAAAGCAAGATGTACCAAAAGGAAGCTAAAATGTACCCATTTCTTGATGAATGGATATCGCAAAAGGAGCTTTGTTCCAAGTAAAAGCTGAACGGTACTTATTTCAGGTTAAACATATCCTGGATACCTTGCATTTTTGTCCGAGCTAATGGAATGGTTGACTTGGGTTGGTTATCAATCCGGAGTGAGTATGTATTTTTTGACCATGTAATGATCTCACGTACTTTTTGCAAATTGACGATGTATGATCGGTGACACCGATAAAAACCATATACCTCTAATTTTTTCTCTATTTCAGCCAACGTCGAATCGAGTGAAAAAGATTCATGATTTACGACAATCATGGCCTTTCCCTCCTGGCTTTCGATATAATCAATTTCCATCGGGTCGAACAAAATGACTTTATCATCTATCTTGGCAGGAATCTTAAATAACTTTGCTGTTGATAATGTAGAAACTGTTTCAGCATCAGGTGCACTCTCATCCTTCTCCCCGTTATCTACTTCAATCTCCTGCAATCCATTTTCCCGTAACCTATAGGCAACATCGCTAAGAAGCAGAGCATGTTCAATATTGGAGACTAAAATAAGTGCTGGTACCTTATTGTCTGTTATCTTTTTTAGCATGCTGATAAAGATATTGATCGTCTTGATATCGACACCATGAATCGGCTCTTGAAATACCATTGGATACGTATCCGACATAAAGTATTTTGCATAGTATACACGAGCAATTTCAGACGGCGAGCACTTCCGCAAAGGCTATGTGGCAAACATTTGCAGCTCGAACATCACAAGAATTTCAGGCAATGGTATCGAACAACCGAACCATTTATGATAAAAAGTAACATTATCAACTACCGTCAAACGATCATATAATCCTTCCTTCTGATCAAACACGGTAATATCTCCATTACTAAGAAGTGTATCTATGAACTCCGCCTGCATATCTGTATCACTGTAAATCGCAGTAGTTTGTGATTCATTTAAGCTAAGGGAAATCGACGGCAAGATCTTGCTTTTCACAGTTTCATAATTTAAATGATAACTCGTCATCTAACAAACTCCTTTTTAATGGAAAAATCCCTGTATTAATTTACCATAGTATACCATTATAATGATGATATTCTTCCTACCAATTAGTCTTTCACTAAATATTAGTATAGCGGCAGATTTTAGTTTTGAACATATTAATATGTAAGTTAGCCGAACCTGCATATGATGAATATAATGATCCTTCTTTTGACATTTGCCCCTGTTGGGCTTGCAATTTCGAGAAGATTACAAAGTAGAAATAGTGAAGATGTTTTTATGTGAAGAGAGCAAACCCACACTAGAAAGAAATAGATTGAAAATGGAAAAAAAGTGCCTGGCCCCACTACTGTAATGTTTTACAGTGGTCGGGGGCAGGCACCAGGTCTTATTTATGAAATTCATTCGTATTATACTTCTTTTTTAAATGTATTAGTAAGCTTTCCTAATTTCTCTATATTAATTGTCACTTCATCACCGTCTTGTAAATACACTCTTTTATCTTCTGGTAATCCAAAAACCACCCCGGCAGGAGTGCCTGTTAAAATAATATCACCTGGACTCAAGGTCATATACTCGGAAATATAACTAACAATTTCATCACACTTAAAAATCATATCTGATGTATTAGAATTTTGCCGCATTTCACCATTAACAGTAGTCTTAATCGATAGGTCGTTCGGATCTCCAACTTCTTCACTTGTGACTAAATAGGGACCCAGTGGACTAAATCCATCACAAGTTTTACCTAATAACCACTGATTTGTACGGAACTGTAAATCTCTAGATGATAAGTCATTTGCATTACAATAGCCAAACACATAATTTAATGCTTCTTCTTTTTTTACTCGCTTTGCTTTTTTCCCAATTACGATAGCAAGCTCAGCCTCATAATCGATTTCATCTGAATTAATTGGTAGGTTTATAATTTCATTATGTGCTGCAATTGCATTATCAAATTTATTAAATAAAATTGGATATTCAGGAAATGGCATATTTGATTCTATTGCATGTTTTTGATAGTTTAACCCCACACAAACTATTTTTCCAGGCTTCGGCATTGAAGGGCCAAAAACTATACTTTCCTCATCTAAAATTAATTGCTTAGATTTATTCTCGATAGCTAATTCTATTAAAGATTCAAAAGCTTCGATAGCCCCTTCATTACCAATCACATCCTCAAAAGAAGTAACCACTTCCATATTGAAATAAGTTGCGGCCTTTTCAATATTCAATATCCCTGCTTCTGTCTTAGCTCCTAATTTCAACTCTCCTTTTTCATAAAACGTAAGCAATTTCATATAAGAAGCCTCCATGTATTAATATAGTCTTAACATCCTTTGTAATAGTGGTAAGAGCTCCTTCAGCTAGACTTCCCGTTAACTACTCCTCCATCTATTACAAATGGTGTTCCCATCATAAATTTAGATTCATCAGAGGCTAAATATAGTGCAGCATACGCTACGTCAATTGGTTTACCTAAGTCACCACTTAACTGTCTATCTTTTATCTTTGCAATTGCGGCATTACGGTTAGGTTCTCTCGATAAATAGTCTTCCACAAATGGCGTATAAATAGTTCCTGGCATTAAAGCATTTACTCTAATATTATATTTAGCATAGTCAACTTGCATCGACTTCGTTAAAGATAGAACAGCTCCTTTACTTGCAGCATAAGAAGCCCTGTTAGCCAAACCTATTTCTGCAATACAAGAAGACATATTAATTATTGAACCGCTGTTTTGATCCATCATGATAGGCAAGACCGCTTTTGAAACTAAAAAAACTCCCGTGACATTAACGTCAAGTACTTTTTGCCACGTTTCTCGTTCTATCTCATGTAATTGACCTACACCACTTATCCCAGCATTATTAAATAAGATATCAATCTTTCCACATTTTTCTTGAACCTCTTTAACCATATTTTTGATACTGTCTTCATTTGTAACATTAACTTTTACAAAAAATGATTTTCCACTTATCGCTTCAATTTCTTGGACAGTCTCATAACTCATCACTTCATTTATATCTGCAATAATAACGAATGCACCTTCTTTAGCAAATGTTAGTGCGGTTTCTTTCCCTATTCCTGATCCTGCTCCGGTTACTAAGGCGACTTTATTCTTAAGTCTCAAATTATCCTCTTCTTTCTGATTAATTAATTACATACCATTAGATAGCCTGGGATCGGAGTACCTTTCATTTGTATTATTATTCTATAAAAATACTATGATTTTACAAATACGGTTTTAATAGAAGTAAAGAATTCAATAGCTGCTTGACCTTGTTCTCTCGAATGCGAGCTAGACTGTTTCATTCCACCAAATGGAGCTTGGAGTTCAACACCAGCACTCTCAGCATTAATACGAACAAGACCTGCATCCATATCTTTGATAAAGGAAAGCATATTAGATATATTTCTTGTAAAGATCGATGCACTTAGGCCAAATTTTGAATCATTAGCTACTTGAACAGCTTCTTCTAATGTATCAACTTTAATTAAAGCTAATACTGGCCCAAAAATTTCTTCTTGAGCAATAGTCATGTCATTTTTGACATTATCAAACAATGTTGGCTGCACATAGAATCCATTTTCTAATCCTTTTTCTTCGTGTTTATTTCCACCGTAGAGAAGAGTTGCCCCTTCTTCTTTACCTTTCTCAATATAAGAAAGAACTGTATTCATTTGCGCCTCACTTGCACAAGGTCCCATCCACGTTTCTTCATGTAAGCCGTCACCTACTTTTAACTCTTTTACTCTTGAGACTAATTTTTCTTTGAATTCTTCGTATACGGCACTTTGTACGATAACACGGCTTGTTGCCGTACATTTTTGCCCCGTGGATCGAAGTCCTCCGCTAATTGTCGCTTCAACAGCTAAGTCAATATCGGCATCGTCAGTAACAATAACTGGGTTTTTACCACCCATTTCTAATTGATATTTTGCACCTCGAGCTAATGCCCCTTGACCAACTAGTTTTCCCACACTATCAGAGCCTGTGAATGTAATTCCATTAATATCCTCATGATTAATAATCCCTTGACCGATTACCGTACCTGAACCGGTTACCATGTTTATAACACCTTCTGGTAATCCTGCTTCAGCAAAACATTCCATTACTTTCGCTGCAGTTACCGATGTTTCTCCAGCAGGTTTTATCAACACCGTATTCCCATATGCTAATGCCGGTGCCATTTTCCAAATTGGGATAGCTACTGGAAAGTTCCATGGAGTAATAACGCCTACCACTCCTAGAGGAGTACGTGTTGTAAACAGTAGTGCTTCACTGTCAGTAGAAGGAATAACATCCCCAACCTTTCTCATACCTTCTCCTGCATAGTACCTTAAGATTGCAACTCCACGGGCGGTTTCACCTTTTGCTTCCGGTAAGGTTTTACCCATTTCCTTTGTCATTGTTTCAGCTATTTGTTCTATGTTTTTTTCGAGAATATCAGCAACTTTGTATAAATAATCCCCTCTCTCTGCACCGGAAAGTTTTCCCCATGGTTTTTGAGCTTTTTTGGCAGCTTCAACTGCAGTATTCAAGTCTTCAAGAGATGATTTCTGTACATACCCTACAATTTCATTATGATTAGCTGGATTAATACTTGCCTCTACTTCTGAGCTCGATGCTTTGACCCACGAACCGTTCACAAAATTTAAAAATGTAGTAGCTTCTGTTTTTATTACCATAAAAAATTCCTCCTAGAATTTGTTTTCAATTTTCGTAAAATTTTACCTTTTATCTTACAATTTGAACAACCTGGCTTTTAACTAAATTAGTTAATTTCCCAATTCCAGAAATTTCAATTTCAATTTGATCTCCATCATTTAAAGTAAAATCATTTGGAGGAACAATACATGTTCCTGTTAACAAGACCGTACCTGGAAACACGATATTATCTCTTTTTAAAAAACCAGCCAACTCTTCAAACTTGCGTTTAAGTTGACTAGTACTTGCAGAACCTTCGACTACTAGCTCTTCGTTACGGTAAATTTTGCACATGATATCAAAGTTATAAGGATCTTCTACAGATTCTGCTAGAAGAATAGCTGGGCCAATGGAACAAGAGCGTGCCCATACCTTTGCTTGCGGTAAATAAAGCGGGTTTTCACCTTCAATATCACGACAACTCATATCATTTCCTATCGTATATCCTAGAATGTCCCCCTTACCGTCAAGCACCAGCCCTAATTCTGGCTCAGGTATCTGCCAATTTGAATCACTTCTTAAATATAACTGGCTGTTAGGACCAATTGTTCGTTCCTTTGTAGACTTGAAAAAGATTTCAGGTCTTTCTGCATCGTAAACCTTGTCATAAAAGGTAGTTGCATCTAGTTTTCCATTTGTAGCTTCATGATTTCGAGCTTCCTTACTTTTTTGATACGTTACTCCCGCAGCCCAAACTTCTGGAGCCTCAATTGGTACTAACAGATTTAACTTTTCTAAAGAATAATTTAACGGTAGAGTATCTAAAATAATCTCATTAATTAATTCAAGGGGTTGAACACTTTTGGTCGTTGCTACATTTACTACATCTATGAAACTAGCATACGGAAGTGAATATATTTTACCTCCTTCTGTTACAGCTGCTAATACTACTTTTTTTGATTCCTTCTCTTCAAATCGAATTATCCTCATTAAAACTCCTCCATTTGCTTTAAAATCTAAAACTAGGTTTTGTATTTATTCGAAACTATTATTCCACTACTTCTCCGGTTTAACTATGAATAGGGAAATGGCATTCCAGTTCACTTGGATCATATTCTTACAATTCTACAACCGCTTTAATTACTTTTCTTGATGGTTCAAATAACTCTTCAAATTCATCAATAAGGTTAGAGAAACTAATTCGATCTGAAATGATTTTGTCTACGTCAATTAAACCTTTTTCAATACAATTAATGACATAGTTAAAATCTTGTAAAGTTGCATTTCGACTCGCCAGTAAACTCATTTCCCTTTTATGAAATTCTGGATCGTTAAAAGTTAACTCTTCTTTAATTAGTCCAACATAAACTAGTTGACCACCATGACCAACATAGTTAAATGCATTCATCATAGACATTTTATTTCCAGTTGCATCAAAAACGACATCTGGAAAATCAGAATCTGTTAATCGATTCAAATGATCCTTAGCGTCATCTAAGGCATTAATTGTGTGGTTAGCTTCTGCCCATTCTTTACAAAATTTCAGACGATCCTCATTAATATCCATGGCTATCACTTTTGCTCCTGTTAATTTAGCAAACTTCATTACACCTAATCCAATAGGTCCAGCACCGATAACTAATGCTACCTGTCCTTCTTGAAGATTTGAACGTTTTACTGCATGTGCACCAATACTTAATGGCTCTATCATCGAGGCTTCATCTAAGCTAATATTATTTACTTGAATCACATGATCAATTGCTACACGCAAGTATTCTCTCATTCCCCCATCTATGTGTACCCCTAATACTTTTATATTTGTACAACAATTCGTTTTTCTACTTCTGCAAGGTTTACAGGTCCCACATTCCATGTAAGGAATAACCGTTACTTGATCACCTATCTTCAATTTATTTTCGTTATTTCCCACTTCTTTTACAATACCAGCTAATTCATGACCTAATACCCTTGGATAAGTAAAGAAAGGTTGACTACCATGGTATGCATGAATATCCGTACCACAAATGCCTATTTTTTTTATCTCTATCAGTACTTCGCCGTCTACTATTTTAGGTTTTCCTTCGGTTTTTTCCACAAATAGCTTAGGATCTTCACAACTAATTACTCTCATTTCTTTTCCTACCTCCTATTAATTTATCAATTCGAACCATAAGATGACGCTTTCACAACTAGAGATATAATTGTTTGCTATTATATCTCCAAACCCCTGTACTACTAATCCATTAACTGTCCACCATTAACCTCAATCACTTCACCTAATAAGAACGAGCTTAAAGGTGATGCCAAATATAGTACCGCATTAGCTACTTCTTCTGGCGTTCCTTCTCGCTTTAATGGGATCGTTTCAACGACCTTTTCTCTTACATTATTTTCCGTAAATTTATCATGAAATGCAGTTGTTATCGTACCTGGTGCCACACCATTTACTGAAATTTGGAATTCACTCAGTTCCCTCGCTAAGCCTTTTGTAAATGCACTCACTGCAGCCTTAGTAGATGCATAAATTACGGCCCCCATTCCTCCTCCGTTTCTTGCAGCAATAGAAGAGACATTAATTATCCTGCCATAATTATTCATCTTCATAGCTGGGATAACATATTTAGAACATAGAAAGACAGATTTTTGATTAACATTTACTACTTCTTCCCAAAGTTCCGAAGACATCTCATCAACCCTACACCTTTCTATTAGTGAGCCAGCATTATTAACAAGAATATCCACCGAACCAAGGTCAACCTCAATGTTAGATACCATTATTTTTACTTGTTCTTCTTTAGTGACATCGCATTGATAATTATAAGCAATCCCTCCATTTGCAATAATTTCAGAAGTAACTTGTTCAGCACTCTCTTTACTACTATTGTAATTAATAGCTACTCTAGCACCGGCCTCAGCGACCTTAATAGCTATCGCTCTCCCAATGCCAGTTTCACCACCTGTTATTAAAACGGTTTGTTTTTCTAGATTAATATTAATCAACATTGCACCTCTTAATATCTTATTTGGAAAATCTATAAAGACATGAAAGATAATCTTATTAACTAATTTAAAACTGATGGTAACCAAAGAGAAATACTTGGTACGAATGCGAGAAGTAATGCTGCTATTATTAGAATTAATAAAAATGGAGCACTACTTTTTATGAATTCTTCAACCTTTGTACCTGTAATCGCACATGTTGTGTACATAATTGTACCTAAAGGAGGTGTGAGTGTTCCTATGCTTATACATACGATAAAGAAAATACCAAAATGAACTGGATCTATTTGATATTGTTGAATCATTGGCATAAACAGAGGTGTTAAAATAACGATAGAAACATTACCTTCAATAAACATTCCTACGATTAATAGGAAAATAAGAACAACAATAAAAAATATAAATTCAGAGGAAATATAATTAACCATTAACCCTGTCATTCTCTGTGGGACTTGCTCTAATGTTAGTACCCAAGCAAACGCCGAACCTGCAGCAATTATGAGTAATATAGAAGCGGCTGTATGCACAGTTTCAATAAGTGCACCAAATAATTGATTTATCTTCATTTCACGATAGACAACCAACCCTAGAAAAAATGCATAGAATACCGCTATTGCTCCAGCTTCCGTAGCACTAAATACTCCAAACCGTATTCCACCTATGATAACTACTGGCAATAATAATGCTAAGATTGCATCCTTAAAGGTTAAGAAAAAGTATTTTTTTGTGACTTTTTCTTTATTTTCTGTTTCAATTTTATGTTTTTTGGCATAAAAATGAACATAAATCATAAAACTCAAGCATAAAACGAGTCCAGGTAGAACGCCGGCTAAAAACAAATCGCCAATTGAAACATTTCCAATATAACCATACATAATTAAAGCAATACCTGGAGGAATAATTGGTGTAATTAAAGAAGTTGATGCAGTAAGTGCTGTTGCAAATGCTTTACTGTACCCCTTTTTTTCCATTTGAGGGACTAGAATCTTCGATTGCATAGCTGCATCTGCAACATTTGATCCCGACAATCCACCCATTAATGTACTCAAAACCACATTTACTTGGGCTAAAGATCCAGGGAGACGATTAGTTAAAATTTGTGCAAACCGGAGCATCCTTGTTGTAATACCCGTATAATTCATTAAGATACCTGCTGTAACAAAAAATAATATAGCAAGCAAAGGAACTGATTGAACCCCACCAATCATTCTTTGAATTAAGACTGTACTTGAAAAACTATCAGTAAAGAAGAAGTATACGGATGTACTTATAATTAAGGAAAATGCTATTGGTACATTTAAAATGAATAACAATATTAAAACTATTAATACGGCAGTTAAAGCCATCTCATGATCCCCCTTCTTTTCCAAATTCTATAGGAAAAGACTTTACCAATACCTTAGTAAAATGAATAACCGTTAATAATCCACCAATAGGGACAGCTAAATTAATTATTTTATAACTAATTCCTAAAATTGGCGTTATTTTGCTTGTCTTCATTAAATCGTATCCAAGATAGATAAAGACATAGAAGAGAACATAATAAATGGCTACAGCACGAATTATAAAACCAATAATACGAATCTGTCTTGGCATTTTCTTAACAAAGAAGTCAACTCCTATATGTTTATCTTCCTTCATTGCTGAGCTCATACCTACAAAAACAAACCAAACAAATAAACCAATAGCAATTTCTTCAATCCATGGTAATGAGTTGTTTAATACATACCTGGAAAAAACGTTTATACCAGTTAGTATGATAATTCCAAAAAGTGCGAAAGTAGACGCCCCATCATCAATAGCATTAAACCACTTTTTAATCATTAAACTCCCCCCTGACAGAACATGTTAAAAAATTCGGCTAATTATTTAAGTGAAATTGATAATTAATCATATGGCTTTTAACATGAAGAGTGTGGTGATCATGATTGCAAATAGCCCACGCTCACCACTACTCCAATTAATACAACCTGTTTATTACTGACTAAACTTATTAACGGCTTTCTAATAATTCTTGAATTTGGTCATATAAACCAGGCGTCCAAGATGGAAATGAGTTATAAACTTCTTGAACTGATTCCCTGAACGGCTCCTGGTCCACTTCATATATCTCTACACCCTCTTCTTCAAATTCAGCCAAAACTGATTTTGTTTCTTCATCTAAAATTCCTCTAGCATAATCCCCAGCTTCATCACCAGTCTCTTTTAAAATTTGCACTAGATCCTCTGGTAATGTTTCTAAGTAACTAGTTCCACCTATCCAAGCAGTAATAAATTTTTGATGTCCTGTCAATGCAAGGTGTTTTGAAACTTCTTGTGCCTTGACACCTTGAAGTACAGGAAGCGGGTTTTCTGCACCATCTACAAGTCCTTGTTGAAGTGAAGTATACAAATCCCCAAGTGGTGTCGGTGTAGCTGAAGCCCCCATAGCTTCAAATGTTTCAATAGACATTTGGTTATTTGGAACCCGAATACTTTTCCCTTCTAAATCTGCTGGTGTTTGTACCTCTTCATTGGTTAAAAGATGACGTTCCCCATAAACAGTTCTTGTTGTAACGATATCTATCCCTTCACCATTTAAATCATCAACTAAACTTTCATACCATTCCGTTTCGGTTAAATATAATAATTCGTCAAAGTCTTCTACTAAATAAGGAGCAGTTAATATACCTGCATCTGGAACATAATCCATTAAGAAGTCATACCCTGCCATGACAATTACGTTATTACCCATCATAGCTTGCTCCAATACATCTTTTTCAGAACCTAATTGAGAACTTGGATAAAGATTTAATTCAAGTGCTCCATCACTTCTTTCCTCAGCCAACTCCTTCCATTTTTGCGCTAACTGGCCGACAGGCTCATCAGGTTGATTGCCATGAGCAATGTTAATAGTAATTGCCTCTACCCCATTTGCTTCGTTCTCTTCTTTAGCTTCATTAGAATCATTTGAGGAATCTTCTGTTGTTTCATTTTCTGCTTCATCAGGTGAGTTAGAAGAAGTTTCCTCATTAGAGCATGCTGTAACCAGTGTAATAATAAATACTACTAAAATCATAAACATCCACTTATTCATTTTTTTCAATATAACCATCTCCTTTTTTATTGTTTATTAAAGTATGATAGGAAGAACTCTTAACATCTATTAACAGTTATCTACCATACTATTAATACGTATAATTATTAAAACGTTGGTCCAATTCTCCAAATGCCAAAGTCATGTTGTTTTAGGATTTCTGCTTTAGTTTTTTTACCAGTACTAACTAATCCTATTTCGTTGAATATTCTATTAGCAACTTCTTCAACTGTTTCTGTTCCCTCAATGATATTCCCTGCATTTAGGTCCATATTTTCTCCCATACGTTCAAACATAGGAGTATTTGTTGCAATTTTTATGACAGGAGCAATTGGTGAGCCTGTAGGTGTCCCTCTTCCACTTGTAAATAAGACAACTTGAGCCCCTCCAGCTACCATTCCAGTTAATTGCTCTATGTCATGGCCCGGTGTATCCATCCAAACTAAACCTTTCTCTGTTGGTTCTTCCGCGTAATCTATTATCTGATTTAAAGGACTAGTCCCCGATTTATTTGCAGCTCCTAATGACTTTTCCTCTAGTGAACTTAATCCACCATCAATATTTCCAGGACTTGGATTACCTGTACGAATATCAATACCCATTTGCATTGAACGATTTTCCATAGACTCTATTACTTCATATACACGTTTTTTAACTTTATCGTTAGAAGCACGGTTAGCTAACAAATGTTCGGCTCCTATTAACTCTGTTGTTTCAGCTAGAATAGCAGTCCCACCCTTTTCAACAATCTTGTCACTAACAGCACCAACCGCTGGGTTAGCAGATAATCCAGAACAGGCGTCAGATCCACCACATTCAGTACCAATAATCAATTCACTGAAATCGCACAATTCTCTTAATTGAGTTGACGCTTCTTGAACTAGTTTGGTAGCTTCCTTTGCTCCTTCAGCTATTGCTGTTAACGTTCCTCCGTGATCCTGAATGGAAACTGTTACAACAGGTTTTCCTGATTTAGCTATTTCCTCAGCAACACTTTTTGCCTGATGGGTTTCGCACCCTAATCCAAGTACTATTACACCGTATACATTCGGATTTTCACCAAAACCTACATAAGTTCGAAATGTTTGTTCATAATCATCTCCAACTTGAGCACATCCATGTTGGTGTATAAAGGAAACTGTTCCATCTACCAGCTCTGTAATTTGCTTTGCAGCTTGCGTAGCACATGTAATAGTTGGTAATATAAGGACGTGATTGCGAACACCAACTTTTCCATTGGATCGACGATACCCTAAGAATTTCCCTTCTTCAATCTCTAACAATTTTATCCCCTCTTCCTCTAATTCCTTCCAAATTGTGCACATGAACATGTTGACCTATTTCAATATCTCTTGAAGCTCTCCCAATTACTTCACCATATTTTTTGATTTCACTTCCTTTATTAATTGTCCGTATAGCAAACTTATGACCAAAAGATATTATTTCCTTTAAGACCAATTTAGCCGTTTGATCTTCCGAAAAATGTACTTCAATTTCAGTTCCATCTGGAATCTCTTGTAAAGCAACTGCTACGTCATCCAATGGCTTCATTACAATTGATCTGAAAATATGGTCACTCACATTTTTTTCTCCTCTCTGTTTAATTTTAATATTAGCTTTCAATAAGTTAGTTCAACTCCTCTTTGGTACTGTGGTAGTACCAATAAATGCAAATGAAAGTGACAATATATTTCTTTTCTTAATTACAACCCCCATTAAGAGAGCGTTTTCATTTAAAGTTATTCGGTGGTAGTACCACAACACCTAAAATATACCACGCGATTAAAGCGTTTACAAGTATAAATTAAATACTTCGAATATTCTTTCATCTAATTTGCTTTTAGCAGCATTCGTTTAGAGATGGGGAATACCTATTATAAATAAATTGTGATACTCTGGTAGTACCAGTAACATATGATTTATAAAAACGATAAATAACAAAAAGGGGATTATAAGATGGTTAAGATCAATCCAATTAAGAGAATAACTATTACTGAACAGATTATGGAACAAATGGCTTCTTGGATAACTACCAATCAATTAAAGGCAGGGGAGAAACTCCCTAATGAACGTACCTTGGCTGAGGAATTTGGAGTCAATAGAGGTCGAATAAGGGAAGGATTACGTGCACTAGCTCTCATTGGTCTTATTACGATAAAGCCTGGAGAAGGAAGCTTTGTAAATAAACAAGAGTCTACTATTCCAGCTGAAACAATTGGTTGGATGTATTATAAGGAAGTTAATAATTTAGAAGAAGTTTATGCTGCACGTAAGCTAATTGAGTCTGAAGTTTACTTTGAAGCTTCTCAAAATATGATAAATAATGACATAATAAAACTAGAAGGCATATTAAATAAACTAAATGATAATTCAGAGAATAATAACACCTTCCAACAGTTACTTGACGAATTTGATCTGCATATGGGTCACTGTAGTAGTAACAGAATATATAGCAAACTAATGCAAACAATCGTGCATTTACGGAACGAATCAATGACAAAAATTCTTAATGTACCCGGTGCTCGGACAAACAGTATAGAGTGTCGAAAAAAATTAATGCAAGCTATTACAGACAGAGATAATCAGAAAATAAAACAGGCAATCGAACTCAATTTCTCTCGAGCAAAACAATTTTATATGAACGTTGATTAAGTTTGCTGACTTTAAAGGTTTGTGCCTATGGAGATATAACTCCAGATAAATAGGAGCTGACATACGAGCAGTGCCAGGCACTGTTCGTATTCCTACCAATTAGTCTTTCACTAAATATTAGTATAGCGGCAGATTATAGTTTTGAACATATTAATATGTAAGTTAGGCGAACCTGCATATGATGAATATAATGATCATTCTTTTGACATTTGCCCCTGTTGTCGTCTGCAATTTCGAGATGACAACAATGTAGAAATTAGTGAAGATGTTTTATGCGAAGAGAGCAAACCCACACTATATATAGAAAGAAATAGATTGAAAACGAAAAAAAGTGTCTGACCCCCCACTACTGTAACGTTAAGCACCAAAAATTCATACAACAAAAATGAAGTGTAGACCCTCCAGCTTCATTATAATTCCTTACATACCTGGTTTAAAGAGCTCTTTAAAAGCTTCAATTGTCATGATGAATTTATTATTTATATCTTCAGAATAATGATCTATGGCTACGTCATTATCTATTTTTTGATACCCTATGATTCTTCCCCAATCTGGATTTCTTTTCCCACTTTCTGTCTTAAATTCTAATTGGGTTTTTGAAGTAATCATGTCTTCATTGCCTTGATATACAGAAAAAATGTCCTTTTTTACTTCAGGATCACTAGTAACCACTTCAATAACAAAATGAGAAAAACTCTTTTGATATATGAGCGTAAACGAAATGTTCTTGTATCCTGATTTTACAGTACAATAAGATTTCCTCGGATGATAATATGCTTGATGACCTTTTCGTTTTGCGTTTTCAACAGTTTTCTCAAAAAATTGAATGACATTACCTGACTGGTAAACATCACCTTGAGATTTTGTGTTTTGGACTTTCTTTTTAATGTAATAATTTTCAATATTTTGAGGAGGAATAAGTTGTTTTAAATCTATTAGTAATTCTGATTGATTATTTCCTATATATGGTTTGATGGATATACATTTGATATCAATCCCATTCTGATGCAACCATGCTCCCACAGAAAGGACTCTTCTATCAAATTCATTGCCGACAATAATAATTCGTTGGCTTTTGTTTAATAAATTGTTTAAGATATCTTGGGAATCAATGTCTAGGAACTCAAGTATATTATCAATAGCATCACCTTGCAGACTAAACTTTTTAATATACTCCTCGTAAATTTCTATAATGTCAATTGGCTTTAACGTTGAACAATAAGAACAATATTTTAGAACCTGGAAATCAACTCCTGAACTCGCGTAGTCTTGTTTTGTTTCAATAATAACCAAATTGCCATCTGTGTCTAAGGCTAACAAATCAAGACGTTCGTTATTTTCAAATTTATCATACTCATGACCAATAATAAGTAAGTCTTCTCCTAATGTTTGAGGACTCTTCCTAATCCATTCTTCAATATGTTCTCTTTCTTTTATCTTCTGTTCTGAAAAGTTAGTAGTTTCAATTTCTATCAACTCATTATTAGTCATATCAACTTTATACATAGGAAAACTCCTTTATTTGTATTTTATAATGTTAATTACTAATACTTATTCCATAGATTCTTCGAAAAAACAGCAATTACAACACTGGTATTAACTGGGAAGGTTGGTTTCTAACTTAGATCACTTGTTTTTCCATAGTGATCTTTTCCTACTTTTATAAGGGCACAATGAGAATGCTCTTGAATCTGTTCATAAAACGATTATCTTTTATGTACGAATTCTCCTTAATTCCCAAAATACCGCTCCGGTCCTTTAAAAACTTCGCTGACATGCCAATTCATAAAACTTTCTTGTGGAGCGTAGGCGGGATGGACTGGTGAACGGATTTCTCTGCCATGAAAACTCATAAGCCACTCATCAAAACCATTAGTCCCATTTGCTTCTTCTGAGACTAGTAGTTTCCTGGATGAGTTGATTGTGAATACACCGCGGTCAAACAGTTTATGGTGCATGGAGCTCTAAGGAGGACTCTTCTAAATAAAATTCGTTAGAACAGAATTTGAACAAATATATGAGTATTACAATGAAAAACGAAGCCAATATAAACTAGGACTTATAGCTCCGAAAAAGTATTTATTAAATTATTTGAAAGCTGTTTGAGTCCACTAAATTACTATTTTTTAGTATGAATAAATTAACTAATCCAAAGTTTCTATACTAGTAATTTGCCGATTTTTATTATTGTCCATATTTAGGGGGCTTGACCACACCAGGCACCAGCTCTTTAAACGTTGTTCAATTGAAAATATTCTTTCAGATATCCGTTCACACGTTCTACCGCAGAACGGCGAAAAGGGTCTTGCATACCTTTGACCCTCGTGCTGGTTATGTATATTTTCGGAAGTCTGTTGTGATTTTTATCTTATATACCTTTTACAAATACCTTCATTTGCTAGTGAACATTCTTTACATTCTTTTGGTTTTGTATATTTTAAGGTTTCATATTTGGCATCGAAACTATCATAATGGTAGGAATGCTCTCAAAACATGTGGGGGAAAAATGGTTATCAACAACAAAGAATATGAATATCAGTTAAGCTATTTTGATCCCCATGGTCCAGTTGGAGATATACAACGAAAACATTCCTTTTAATAAAAAATCCAAAGGGGATAGAACTGTATAACTTTGTTAAACGGTACGACTTTATTTAAAATCTAAAGGTGGGTAACATTTTCTTTACTCAAAGTTTATCCATCTTTCATAATCTCTATATATTAAAAAGCTATACTTATTTATAAGATAGAAAAATTGGAGGATGAGAGATGAAGAAACTTGTGATTGTTTTATCATGTGTAACCCTATTTTTGTGTACTTTTCTTATACAATCAAGTCCTACAGATGCGAAGGAACCAAGAAAAGCAACTATATTATATTTTAATGATGCCCACGAAATTAGCCCTGTTGTAAACGATTATGGCGACCGTGGTGGTGTCGCTAGACTGAAAACTGTAATCGATCGTGTGAAAGAAGATAATAAACATACCTCCGTTGCTTTTGGTGGTGATTTAGGTGGTGGAACACTCTTTGGTGGTGTATACAAGGGGTTTCCAATTGTAGAAGCTTTTAATCAAATAGAAATTGATATTGCCAATTTTGGACAGCATGATTTTGACTTCGGTTCTGAGGTGACTGAGCAGTTAGTTAAAGCATCAAAATTTCAATGGATTACGTCTAATTTAACAGATATAGAAGGTAATGCATTTGCTAGTCTGCCAACCTATCAAATTATCAATCAACGTGGTATTAAAATTGGAATAATCGGCTTAACGGATGACATGTATACGACAACAAATGACGGGAAGATTATTCAGCAGGATATTATTTCTTCAGCTAAAAAAGCTGTCGAGCAAATCAAAAATACACAAAAAATTGATGTGATTATTGCATTGACACAGGAATCGCTTGAGAAGGACAAGCAATTGCTAGATGCTGTACCAGAAGTTGACGCCGTATTTACAGAGGAAAAAGCAGAGGACAGGTCCTTTATTATAGAACATGGTAACGATTATATATTAGCATCAGAAGGAAATATCGGTTCGATGATTCGCTTAGATATTACGAAACATGCGAAGGATATTAGCCTCATTCCTACTGTTATTGAAGTTGATCACACCGTTCCGGAAGACCCAGAATTAAAAGCGTTAGCTGACTATTACCAAAACAAACTGGAAGAAGATCTAGGTCAAACGATTGCGCAATTAGATAATCCTTTAGCTTATGGAAATAATCATGAATCAAGATACAAGGAAACCAATATTGGTAATTTTGTGGCTGATAGTTATCGCGATCATTTTAACGCGGATATTGGGCTAATGAATGGCGGCGGAATTCGTACAAGTATTCCTGCTGGAGAATTCTCATTACGAGATGCATACTCAATTTTACCTTTTGGCAATAAAATAATTCTTAGTAATGTAAAAGGAGAGACAATTCAAGCTGCGTTTGAGAACAGTGTTTCACATGTAGAAAGTTTAGGAGGAGGATTTTTACAAGTATCCGGAATCCAATATTCCTATAATCCAAATCTTCCAGTTGGAGCAAGGGTGCAGTCAATTACAATTAACAATGAACCCATTGATTTAGAAAAAGACTATCTCGTTGCCATGCCAAATTATATTTTCAATGGTGGAGATGGCTATACAATGTTTGCCGAAAGCGAGATTCTAATAGACGACACCAATGCTCAAACAGATGCGGAAGTTCTGATACAATATGCAAGCAAGCTAGGTACGATTAACGCAAGCCTAGATAAAAGAATACAGGTAATTCAATAAGTCGAATCTACGTCCTTGAAAAGAAATGCCCTTTTTCTGTAAGCGTAAAATAGATGTGGACTATTTTACGCTTACACTCATATATTACTCTCGAATCTGTGATAAGGACTTGTTTGTGTCTTTATGAATCGCAAACACATATGTCTGTATGCTAGACCAACCGAAAAGATCTTTCAGACATTTTTCATCGATGTCCTTTCAATATTCTTGTGAGAGATTCAACTTCTTCTTTCGTTAAAGTTATCCCTTTCCCCATTTTTTCATGATCCGGGGACCACTCTCGAATATCATATTTTGGGTCCCTTCCATTCCAACTTACGAGGTTTAATTCTTTTTTCCATCCCTTAGAAGACTCGGATAATACTCCTAATTGTTCAACAATTTCGTATTTGATTTCTGCCATGATTTCTACGCCCTCCTAAATTATAGTTTTAATGTTAGCTACTTCAATATTTAGTCTTTTTAAACAATTAACTATAAATTCGCTTTTAATGAATCGTAGCTATCAACTAGCTTATACTCGACATTCGTTTCTAACACGGAAACACGGAGAGTGTTTACGACCACAGCCTATCTTTCCTTGTTCACTTAACCTAAGATCTAACTTGTCAGTACTACCCTTAGTTACAACCACAAAATAAGGCTTTTTGGTTCCCTCTTTTTCTAGCATTACAGCCCAATCTGGACTGTCCATTTTAGTTTAGCAGTTACGATTGTACTTTCCAAGTGAGTGTCAAGGTCACGAATTAGCTCGGCAGCTTTATAATTAGTTTTACATCTTCATCTTAAGTTTTTCTGCAAACCTTCTTTTCGATGGTGGAATCAAATCTAATATAATATTGGCGACTTCTACAAAATTTACTTTCAGAAAAAAAGCGCCTGACCCCCAGTGCGTTAACATTTTAACGCACTGGGGGCCAGGAACCAAAGATCACAGACGCATGGCTTCTTCAAGCCGTCATCTTTGCCACCGTTATTATCGGAACCTATTTACACCATAAACGGAAACTACCACCTCCCCTTCCACCGATGCCTCGCGGTACAAATCGGACGGAAATTCTGTTTCGAACTTGGCCAATCTGGGTCGGTGCTACAGCCTTCACCCTATTAAATGCCGCAGTGCTTATGGTACAAGGCAGCCCTTGGAAAGTAACAGGTGCATTTACCCTATGGGGCTCAAAGCTCGCTGATCAAATGGGATTTGATCCTGTATCATGGAGTTACTGGGGAGAACAGGAACCTGTTCACGAACTAACCGATTCCGTTTTCACTAGCAGTATTAGTGTATTAAATTTCGGAATAATAACATGTGCACTCCTTACGATGGCACTTGCTGGTCTTTTTCGTTTCGCGAAGATTACCATTCGAATGGCGGGTATTACCTGTTAGGGGGTATACCTATGGGTTACGGAGCAACTATATCATCGGGAGCCAACGTAGGCGCTTATTTCAGTGGTGTCGCATCCATGAGTTTGCATGCCTGGATCTGGACAGGCATGGCAGTAACCGGGGTTTATACAGCCTACATCATCAGCCGGAAAATTCCTTTTCTAGCATCTAAATAAGCCAATATCGTATGTATTTTTTCTCCCGGTACCCTAACAGACAACCAAAAATTCAAAAACATCCTGTGCAGATCGATTATCTCACAGGATGTTTGTCATTATTTTTATTAATGATTATAAGTATCCCATCAGCTCAGAAAATGAAAAATAAATACAAAACGTCAGATAAGGAAAGCAGTTGATACGAAAAGACCACACACCTTAGATAAGGTTAAGATGTGTGGTCCACCCAAAAAAGAATTTCGAATAAGAAAAACATAGGGAGGTTTTAGTCTTCCTATGTTTTCATTCATATTATTTATCTGTTTGTTTTTGCTTCTTTTTCAAATACTCCGCACGTATTTTTTCAATTTGTTGCTTTTTATCAAATTTGGCAGACTTCTGTTTTTCATGAAACTTTGTCACTGCTGCCTTACTTTTGGAATCCAATTGATATTTCCCCACTTTGTTCACCTACTTTTCTTTTCTTTAAAAATAATCTATTCAACAAATATAATATACCTTATTTTACTAAAGTAAACCTTATTACTTTAATAGTGTACTGCTAACTTTGCATATATCAATAAAAACAATAAAAACTTAGTAAAATAAATCATCGCCAAATGGTATTCATTTCAGAGATATGTTTATATAGTTTACACATTAGATTAAACGGAAAGCAATTTTATTATTCTGTATATTCTTTTGTAAATACAGTGACGATGAGGTTCATTCTTAGCAGGAGTATACAATCATATTCTTCCTTTAAAACTTCAACGACTCCATAATGAAAATCTGAAAAAAGTGCCTGCCCCCACCACTGTAAAACGTTACATTAGTGGGGCAGCCACCAAAAATTCGTTCCCTGATTCAATCCATCTCCTCTTTCAACTTCAATACTTCCTCTTTATTAAGTCCCGTCAATTCAACAATAAGATCTACTTCCATTTCTTTTTTTAGCATATTCTTTGCTATTGACGTTTTTCCTTTCTCCACGCCTTTCCGCTCATAAGAAACCATTACTTCCATGACTTTCTCTCCTTCCTTTTTGTCCATTTGTTTCACCTCATTCATTAATTGTTCTTCTTCTGTGGGCGTCAGTTGGATATACGTTTCGAAAAATCCGGTAATTAGCGTTTGTCTAGCCATATCTATATTCATTTTTACAATCATACGTAAAAACTCTTTTTTCACTTCAACTCGCTCATCTTCAGTATAGCCCATTTTGGAGAGCAATGCAGCAGCGACAGGGTTTGGTGTACGGATATAATCACGCCAATTTTGTTTTTTAGTTCTAGTTTTAAAAATTTAAAGTCTAGTATATTAGCAAACGGAAAGGTTAGCTGAAAGGTAGCGGTTTCATCACGGATCATATCGTTACTAAATATGGCAATGGGGAGGATCTTGCATCGATATTTTTCATACAATCGGCTAAAATAAATAAACATGCGTTCGTTAAATTTCTTTTGCACATAACTTTGAGGTTCCATATGAACGATGATCAAGGCTTCTTCTCCTTTCAGCCTCGTCTCTGCTAAAAGGTCAATCCGGTATTTTTCCCCTGCTGTCACATCTGTGTAGAGTTCCTCCGAAAGAAATCTTACGTGATTAAAATCAATCTCTTCATAAGCCTCAGGAAAAAATGCAATCATAAACTCTTCAAAATACGTGGATAATAACTCCTTAAATAAACGATCATGGTCAATAGCCATTGGCACCCTCCTTTTTAATCGAACATACATTCCTATGATCTTACTATATACGGAGCTTCCAACATCTTCAACACCAATTTTCAATATTTTACAGTATGTCCAAAACTTGATTAATGGCTTACTAAACCCAACAAAATGAAGCAGAGAACCGTCCCCTGCCTCACTTCATGAATGTTATTAGAATCTCATCAAAGAAGAGACTCTAGGCATGGCGATGAAAAGAAGAAGAATCGGTGCAAATCCAGTGTCTCCCTATAAAAGACAGAAATCGTTCCCGTTAAACTCCTCCATTCTGCTCTTTGGTACAGAAAGTCTTTTAGATAAGAGATACTTATGAGCATTTGTGATTGTCCTATGCTATGCATAGAGTTTAAAGAGTTTCTTGCAAGAGTTCCTTTATTCTAGAAGTTCGTGTGCCTTTGACCACCTGGATTTTTAATTACAGTGAACATGGTGATTGGGATGCGAGGATTTCTGATAAATCATAAATGTTTCTCGTTTAAATTTAACTTGATTGTTCCTCTTTTATACCTAGATAAAACAAAAAACATTCCCTACTATAGCAATGGAAGTTAAATTTCTCACACTAGATTTCCAGAGAAATTAAGTAGTTAGGTAGAGAAAGTTAATAGATACTACCTAGAACGAGCTTGTTAAGGGAGCAAAGATAGACTACTAAGTTACATTATAGTTAAATATAACCAGTTTTGATTAATCTGAAAATTACGATAGTAAAACTAATTATCTTAGTGATATAATTTTCCTTGAAATACTTCGTTACACAAAACTTTATTTCATGGAGGGATTCTATTGAAGAAGAAAGTTATTTTAAGCACGACTTTGGCGTGTATCATGGCGATGTCTGCAGTGGCGCCAGCAGTATTTGCGCATGATGAATTAGAAGTTGATGGGGTATCAAAAGGTGAACGAACGGTTCTTTCGAATGTTCAAGTACAAAGTTTGCCAGAGGCGAGCTTTAATGGCCAGAAGAAGGTTTCTAGTTTTAGTGAGGCAGCTGCCGTGCAGATTAGTGAATTAAATGGTGTTCAAAATAACACCGCCGACGTTTATGCACATAAAGGATTTGCTTATTTAGGAACCCATATTGCAAACGGTGCGAACGGTGGCGTGCGTGTTTTTGATTTAAAAGATCCTTCAGATCCAAAAGAAGTAGCTGTGTTTGCGAACGATGATGTACCAGGAACGTGGCAAGAAAAAGTGATTGTCAAAAGTGTAAATACACCGCACTTTAAAGGAGATTTAGCTGTTGTTAGTGTACAGCAGTTGAATAGCAATGCAGATACAGCTGGTGGATTTCTATTATATGATGTAACTGATCCTTATAATCCTAAAAAACTAGGGTTCTGGGAAACGTATGATCGGACAAACGGTACTCATGAGCTTTACTTAGCACAACAAGGGGACCGTACACTAGTATTTGCATCAAATCCGTATGCAGATTACTATAGTACAGCTTACCACGAGCCAGAAGAACGTAGACAAAAAGACTTCCAAATCGTTGATGTAACGAATCCAGCTGAGCCAAAGACTATTTGGGAATTTGACCCAAGAACGTTGCCGGAAATTCAAGCAAATCCCACATTCAATGGCTACCATTGGACAGATGAACATGGCAAATCAAGAGCTGTCTTCAACCATAGCGTCATAACAGATAACAATGCCCAGTACGCGTACGTTTCAATGTGGGATTTAGGAACTGTGATCTTTGATATAAAAGATCCTGAAAATCCAGTCTACCTTGGTCGTACAGATTATGCGTCTGACCAACAAGGGTCTGCCCACTCTGCAGCACTTGCTAAAGGTGGAAACATCTTAATTGAAACGAGAGAGGTTTCTAATCCAGTTAGAGAAGGATTTGAATCATCATATGGCTATACACGTATTTTCGATATCAAAGATAAGTCAAATCCAATTCTATTAAGCGAATTTAAAACAGATTTAGTAGATAACATTGAGGATGGACGGACGTTTGCTAATACAGTCCACGACCCGAAAGTTCATGGAAATACTCTTTATTTAAGCCATTATTCTGGCGGGGTTTATATGGTCGACATTTCAAACCCAAGTAAGCCAACGCAAATTGGTCAGTATGTTCCAGCTCAATCAGATGTATGGGGTGTGTTCGTTGACCGCAATTATATCCTTGCTTCAGATATGGGACAAGGGTTGAAGGTACTTACAAGAGGGAAGTAAAATAAGTTACCTGTAACAACGGAAAAATAAGCGTTAGCCTAAGTTGCTGACGCTTATTTTTATCTATTTTGAATGGTCGTTTATTTAAAAATGTAACTGCTAGAGTATGTGCATAAAAGTGGTACAATTTTGCTGGCTAGTTCATTTATTTGTATATTCATTTCATATTGTACTTTTTCATGTTGCTTTCTCTCTGTGATATCTTTTACATAAGTTTGAAGGGCTCGTGTTTCTCCTATCTTGATAGGATGACAATATAACTCAACATCAACTGAGGTCCCATCCATTCTATAGATAGTTTCCTCAATAAGCTCTGCTGGTTCCCTATAAGCCCCAGATATTCTTTTTATAATCGCGGGTTTAGAGGTACTTTTAAAGATATCCAAAGGACTTGCCCCAATTATCTCGTCTTTTGAAGCTCTAAAAAAATTTTCTGATGCTTCATTTATATATATTTCAGTTGCGAATGAACAATTAGCGGATCAAGTGCATATTCAAAATTACTTTTTTGTAATCAATACCTTCAATATTTTCACTCATGACTATCTCTCCCTAAACAAAGAGTAAATCATTTTATCGTTGTACACAAGAAGAAGAATTTTGTTCAATAAGAAAAAGGATTATACAATTTTGTTGATTAACATACTGCCAAAAACTACATATGAGAGATTCTTACGTACTTTTGGTGAAGTTATGGGGTGAAAATTTTGGGTATAGTACCACAAAAAAGAGGTGAATCTCATGAATTTTTAAATTTTAGAAATTCAGGACCCTATTGAAATTGTTGACACTCGGCATGAGGAGCCCTCTGATCTCCCTTTTTCCAGATACTTAGTTGCTACAGACGGTCTTTTAGTTCTGATTCCTCCATATGTATCGTCTCCATTCCTAAAAATCCATGCCCGTTTTAACCTCATTTAAGGCCAAGTACTTCCAACAATCGTTCATGGATCTCCTGCCAGTTTTCATTCAGATTGACGTGTAAATGCGGATATCAAATCCCTTTATCGTGAACGTGTCATCAAGGGGTTTGCCGACCTGCGGAAAAAGCAGAATCCCGCTTCGTATCAAACCATCCCTACGTTGTTTTTTAATAGTCTGACAGACTATGGGGTGCAAGGAATATTAACCAAGCCCTTAAATTCAAAGCGATTGTTTCCTACTATTTAGAAAGTCACAGTAGATCATTAACAACCTTTCAATCTATCAGGTATATGTCTCTCTGTCATGAGCTACCGCCCATTAAATAAAACTAGTGTAACTCTCTAAGTCAAAATCCTATATCTTCTTTTTTAATCCAACCAATTGTGTTCGTATTATTTAAATGATGGAAGAACAACTTATCGTCTGACTCCGTTGCTCCAGTTATTTCTGTATATGAACTACCTGAATCTTGTAAATCAGCTAAAATATCTCCGGACTCATTAATCGCTATAACATGGGAATATCCATTACCTTTAGGCAACAAAAAATTTGGTAAACGCATCGCTATAGATCGAAGCCATGGTTTGTTTGCACTATAATCTAAAAAGTCGTTTCGAGGTAAGATTAACCCGATCCAGTACCTTCCATCTTCCCCTTGCATGATGTTATCAGGTAGACCTGGCAAATTATCAATGACTATTTTTGCTGATATATTCTGTTCAAATGCACTGATATTTACTGCAGTTACATCTAACTTCCAAACACGATATTTTCCTGTTTCATTGATTAATAAATACTGTTCATCTTCACTTAAAGCAATTCCATTTGCAAAACTTAAGTCATTCATTAATACTCGTGTCTGTTGTGTTTTAGGATTGTACTCCAATACCCTTCCTGTACTGCTATTGGCTAATATGTCTAGTTCACCAGCTTTTCCAACATCACCAATTTCCTTTGCCTTCACTAGTGATGAGGCATCCGAAAAATAAATCAACCCGTTTTTTGCCACTACAACTGCGTCAGGAAAATGAATTGGATTTCCTTCGTGGGAATCTGTTAGAAGTTCTATCTCTGCTTCCCCATCAGTGTTTGTCACCCGAAGCAATCCACCATGGTCTCCATACAAAGGATCCGCAATGATAAGTGCTCCCTTGGAATCGAATGCAAATCCAAGCGGCCCCCCCCCTGTATCTACTACAACATCCCTTTCTGATCCATCAGGACGAACGCGAATAATTTCTCCATCCTTCATCGCGGCATACAGCCAATTTTTCCGATACACAATATGCTCCGGTTGTTTGTAATTATCTAGTTCAATAAATTCCATACCTGCTAGCCTATTATTCTCTTTATGAGGACCTGTATATCCTTCCGCCTGTGGAGCTTCCCAATAAGGAGGATTAATCGGTACCGGCCATAACGTTAAATAAAGTATGAGTAGGAATAACGTACCTAGAACTATTACATAACCTTTCAACTTTAGGCTCATAATCTTTTTCCCTTCTCTATATGCTGGGGGCATGCACTATCTTCTGCGATTTCATCTCCTCTTTTATAGTTGTATGATAGAGAGAAAGCCATCATTCATAAGCCAGAACTATATGAATCAAGTCTTTGCTCTTTTCAATAGAAACAAGCTTCTCTACTTTCAATATTTCACCAGTGCAACCAGCAAGTTGAAGTTCTTATGCTTTATTCTTTGACGAACGGCTCCTGACACTATTCGTGAATAATAGCTTCTTTATAAGAGTGCCATTCCCCTGTTTCTTCATACTTTCTATTTTAAAAAAGTAAAAAAGTGCCTGACCCCTATCGTTTCATATGCTTTTAGGTCAAAGGCTAAAGCTAGTGCCCACTCAAGTGAATTCAACTCTCTTGGAGAAAGCCACGCTAATCTTCTCATGTTCCGTTAACACGTGCTCCTCTGCAACCAACGTTGAGTAAAACATTATATACTGAACATCCAACATCGACAATTTCCATTTTAAAAATTTTCAGCGTTTTAACAAGACAATTCTCTGTTTCTTTCACACAACAAAAATGAAGCAGAGAACCGTCCCCTGCTTCACGAACAAATTTCTCTCTCGTGAAAACTCATGCGCCACTCATCAAACCCATTGCCATTTGCTTCTTCTAAGACAAGTAGTCTCCTGGCTGAGTTAATCGGTAAAAAGTGCATGTCCCCACCGATAGTTATTTTCCATTTGTTAAAAAAGTGATAATTCGCAAATTGCGTCCTAATAACTTAGGGTTATTCCTCTTTATTTAACATAAAAATACAGAGCGTTTAATTATCGACATCATTAAAAAGAATGTTAGGAGCACAGGTCTCCTAACATTCTTACACTGAACATATTTCCTTTAGTTTTGCTCACTCAAGAATTAGAGATTAAGTACAAGTACTTTATCACGTAGCATAGAATCAATACTTCTTCCGATTCCTTGAACGCCTTGTCCTGAATTCTTAACACCTAAAAAAGGAAAATGATCTGGACCTCGTGATGTTTTCCCATTAACCTGAACGGTTCCAACCTCAAGTCGATCGGCTAATACGAAGGCTTTTTCAAGGTTTTTTGTGAAAACACTTGCTTGCAGACCATATTCATTACGTTTCTCTAAATCAATAGCTTCCAGTTCGTTTGAAACTCTCATGATCGGTAATACTGGACCAAATTGTTCTTCCCAAGCAATTCTCATATCCTCTGAAACATGGTCAAGTAATGTTACACCGATTAAATTATCTTGAATAATTCCTTTTGATACGACCGTTGCACCTTTTTTCACTGCATCATCAATTAATGAAATAACATAATCTGCAGATTTTTGGTCAATTAAAGGGGTAATATCTGCTTCCTCAGTAGATTTCCCTACTTTCAATGTAGCTATATTAGTTTTTATTTTCTCTACTAGTTCATCTGCAACTTTATCTATTACCATTACACGCTTAATCGCCGTACAACGCTGTCCAGAATAACTTAATGCACCACTTACTATCTCTTTAGCTGCTTTATTTAAATCTGCATCTTCTAGAACTATTGCAGGATCCTTACCTCCTAGCTCAAGAACAACAGGTATCATTGATGCTTTCTTTGCAATATGTTGTCCTGTAGAGGTACCGCCAGTAAAAGTAATCATATCCACTTCAGGATGAGTGACCAAAAAGTCACCAATGATAGAACCGCGTCCAGTAACTACATTCACTACACTTTTAGGTAACCCGGCTTTAACTAAAGCCTTTATCATGAGAAGACCACTAATAGCACCTTGTGTAGCTGGCTTAAACACCACGGTGTTACCAGTAATGAGTGCAGGTGCAATTTTTGATGCTGCTAAATTAACAGGATAATTAAATGGAGATATAGCAAGTACAACACCGTGAGGAACTTTTTGAACCATTGCTTTAGTTGATTTAGAGGCCCCTGGAAACGCATCTCCCTGAATAAAGCTTCCGTGTGTTCGAAGACCTTCCTCTGCTGTATGACGAATTAATTGAGCTGTACGCTTCACTTCACTTTTAGCTGCTGTTAAAGTTTTGCCTACTTCTAAATGTATCATATTCCCAATTTCATCCTTCATATTCTCAAGCTCTTCAGCCCATTTATGAAGGAGATCTGATCTTTCATGACCATCTGTTGCAGCCCATTCTTCTTGTACATTAGCAGTTTTAATTATTGATCGATCTACTTCTTCCTGGGACATTGCAGGTACTACACCTACGATACTTCCATCATCGGGGGAGTTAATTTCAATAGTGTTCCCTGTGTCACTACTCTTCCATTCATTGTTATAAAGATACTGATGTAATTTAAAGTTTTTTTGTAATGGCATGATACATCTCCTTTAAAATTTTTATATAACTGCATTTGATAGATATTAATATCTAATACAAAAGAGGACTTAGAATTAAGTGGAATACTCAGTGTAATCATTCTATATAATCAAAAAGCTAAGTTATAAATTATTTTTCTTTAACCATAGACATTTAGATTTAGTTTTCTTCTAAAAGCGAATACAACCAGCTATCTTTCTCATTCTAATAATATCGAAGGCTAGAATTTAAATGTTGGTAAAAACTATTACTAATATGGGGATATTAAATAAATAAAGAACGCCATACATCTAGCGTTCTTCAGCAAGCTAGTAGAACTCTAATCATAATCAATCAGTATAGATTTATTAACGACAGAAACATTTCTTTCTTAATCGATATCTGAACTCTCTAGTTTAATTTAAACCTGGGATTCACGCTTAATAACCTTTTTGAGTATCTACAATATTCACTAATTCTCTACCATCTTCTTGGAATGATTTTAAGTTTTCCGAAAAAATTTCTAGTGCTCTATTGAAATAATGAGGAGACACTCCAGATAAATGAGTAGTTACCGTAATATTTTCTTCTTCCCAAAAAGGATGATCAGAAGAAAGGGGCTCTGTTTCAAAGACATCTAAGACCGCATGGTATATTTCTTTTTCTTGAACAGCCTTAAGGACATCTTCTGCTCGAACGGCATCTCCCCTCCCTATGTTTATAAATACAGCGTGATTAGGCATAGCTTCAAAATGTTCATATTTGAAAAATCCCTGCGTCCCTGAAGTGCTTGGAAGTACTGAAACGACAAAGTCTACTTCATTAAGGTGAGTTTTCATTTCTTTATGAGTGATATTTTTATCAAAATGATTGACTGTTTTACCACTTCGTGAAACCCCTATGGTTTTCATTTGAAATGCTTTAGCTACTTTTGCAATCTCTTGTCCAATTACTCCAGTACCTGCAATTAATAGACTCTTTCCTGTTATTTCCTCCATTTGAATGTCCCGGGTCCAAACCTTATTCTTTTCATTCTCGATTAATCTTTTTCCTTGCCTATACACTGACATCATCATAAAAAAAACATATTCTGACATAGGTGCTTTATGAATCCCTTTTGCACTAGTAACTAAAATGTCACGTTTGTGTAATGCTTCAAATGGAAGTTTGTCAATTCCTGCTGCAATGACCATGACCCACTTTAAATTTGACGTTTGATTTAATATATTTTCAGATAAATCATCTCCATACGTGATTATGATTTCAGCTGTTGAAAGATGATCTTTTGCTTCTTCAATACTTTCACAAAATATAAAATTAATTTCTGGAAATGTTTTATTTAGTTTTTTACGGTTTTCTATAGGTAATGCTGCTGATGATAGAATGTTCAAGATGTTCCCTCCTAATTTTGTTCGTACTAATAACGCTTAAAATGTATTGGGTAAAAATAAAACTATTTGCGGGAAGAATACCAATATTATAATTAAGAAAATTACTGCGATTAAAAATGGAAATGCTCCCTTACTAAACTCTGTAACTGATGTTTTTGTAATAGAACAAACCGCCAACATTGTAACACCTAACGGCGGAGTCATACCCCCGAGTGTAATTAATACAATCATCAGTATTCCAAAGTGTACCGGATCAACACCTGCTTGTTGTACTATTGGAAGAAAAATTGGAGTTAATAATAAGGTGTTTGCTGTCGCTTCCATGAACAAGCCCGCAATAAAAACGATGAGCAAGATTAGTAACAATAAGAGTGTCGGATTAGTAGTCACCCCCATAGTAAATTCTGAGAAGCTTCTGGGTAAATTTTCAAATGCTATGACGTAACTGAATATCGACGCTGCAGCTATGATTAACATAATCATACTATTATCTTGTACGGCATCAACAATCGCTGTTTTAAATTTCTTCCAAGTTAATTCTTTGTAGATGAGTCTCCCTACCAAAATAGCGTATACTACTGCCACTGCTCCTCCTTCAGAAGCGGAAAATATTCCGAAGCGAATTCCCACCAATAATATAATTGGAAATAATAGAGCCCATATACAGTCTTTAAAACTAACTACAAGTTCTTTGAATGTAGGTTTCTCAACTGACCTTCCTGCATCATAACCTCTCTTTGTGGAAACAAGATATACTGTCAACATTAAAGTAAAACACATCAATATTCCTGGAATGATACCCGCCATAAATAGATCGCCAATGGATACCCCACCAATAAATCCATATAAGATTAACCCTATACTTGGAGGTATAGTAGAGGTAATTAATGAACTAACGCCAATTACCCCTATCGAAAATCCTTTTGAATACCCTCTTTTGACCATATCATTTGTAAGGATTCGACTTTGCATGGCAGCATCTGCTGTTGCAGATCCAGATATCCCACCTAGCATAGTACTTAATACAATTGATACATGTGCTAATCCACCTACTAAATGACCG
The DNA here is from genome assembly GCF_002886185.1 of Salipaludibacillus neizhouensis. Classification (GTDB taxonomy): domain Bacteria; phylum Bacillota; class Bacilli; order Bacillales; family Salisediminibacteriaceae; genus Salipaludibacillus; species Salipaludibacillus neizhouensis. The sequence continues at coordinate 1,438,401 of NZ_KZ614146.1, read as the reverse complement.
GTCAGTAAATTTGCAAAATTTATTAATCTTGTTGTAATACCAGATACATTTAAAATATGACCCGCTAATACAAAAAACGGTACGGCTAACAAAGGAAATGATTGTGTCCCCGTCGTATATTGTTGTATAGCAACCATGTTCATAATATCTGGGGATGTAATAAAATAAAGTAACCCGGATATACCAATAGCAAAAGCAATAGGAATATTAGCAAATATCAATATAAAAAACACGATTAGCATCATAGTCATACTATAACCACCTATATTTCTGATAACTCATATTCATATTTCACCTTGAATATCTGTATTATTACGATCCTTTATTAACGTAATCATTTTGCATATTGCAGTAACAATCATTATAGTTGCTCCAACAGGTATCGCTAGTGTAATAAAGTAGTAACCTATAGAAGTACCAGTAATCAATCTACCTGTATTTGCAAATGTCATTTGAAATCCGTAATAAATTAATGCCGATAAAAAAGTAAGTATTACTACCTGATTAAAAATTTCAAGATATTTTTGAACTTTTTTAGGAAGCATGTTAGTAAATAAATCAATACCAATATGAGAATTCTGTCTTAGCCCACGATTAGCTCCTAAAAAGATCACCCACATAAATATTAATTGAGCTACTCCAACAGACCACCTCGTCGGCTGATTGAAAGCGCGTACAACAACTTCCATAAAAACTAGTGCCACTAGTGAGGTAAGCAAGGTTATTAGCACGAGATTCTCGATTTTAATATAACCATTTCTTATTCTTGGGAAAAATGCACTATTAAACATTAATCATTTAGCACCTCATTCACTTGAGCTTGTATGTCTTCCAATCCAAGTTCTGAATATACATCTTGTGCACGCTCTTTAAACGCTTCTCTGTCCACATCTGAGAATTCTACGCCCGCTTCTTTCATTAATTTTTCGTACTCTTTTGCGGTTTCATTTGCAATTTCAAAAGCAGTCTCACCAGCCCCTTGAGCTTCTTCAGTCAAAATATCCTGGTACTCCTCAGGTAATTCGCTATACCAGTCATTACTTACAACCAAACCTGAAACCAATTGAAAATGATTAGTCAAAGCGATATGATCAATGACCTCATATAAACTAGATTCATAAATAGCAAGATTATGTGCCTCCACTCCGTCTATAACACCCTGCTCTAATCCAGGATATGCTTCAGTCCAAGGCATTCCACTTGGTGAACCACCCATTGCTGAAATGGCACCATCAACTATTTGAGAACCATTTGTTCTAATGACATTACCTTCTAAATCATCTGGAGTCTCAATTTTTGTGTTTGTGGCCAAATTTCTTTCCCCTAATTTCCAATTAAAGGAAAGGATCCGGATACCATTATCTGTAAAATCCTCCACCCATTGATGATAAAGGTCTGATTCTAACAATTTATCTATTTCTTCGTAATCTTCAAACATATAAGGGGACTGCAAAATATAAAATTCATTCATTAAATCTCCAATTTGTCCAGCGTCTGTTATTGTACCTACATTGGTACCAGATGAAGCCTGTTCTACGAGATCCGGGATGCTAGCTAGTTGGTCACTAGGATAAAGTTCAACTTTAACAGCACCATCTGTGCGTTCTTCAACACCTTCTTTAAATTGCTCCAATCCTTTATACTCAGCATTTTGGTCATTTTGAGTTATTCCAATACGAATGGTATGCTCCTCTTCATTTTCCTCATTCGCATTACTAGTAGCATTACTAGATCCCTCTTCTCCTTGACACGCCGATAAAGCAATGATTAATGCTGTCGCTGAAATGGAAAATAAATATTTTTTCATTACAATCTACTCCCTTTATAATTTTATAGTAAAAACTAAGGTTTCACTGAAGTCCCATCATATGTTCTAGCCAGCGTCCACTCTGGAGGTTCGTTACGTGGAGGATGAGCTAATGCCGCTTTTTCACAAAAATCTACACCTAAACCTGGAGCATCGGTTAAATATGCATATCCCTCTTTTATTATAGGTCCACCTGGAAACACCTCTCTTAATTGTTGATTCATAGGTGTCCATTCTTGAATACCAAAGTTTGAGACACTGATATCAAGGTGGAGATTAGCTGCAACACCAATAGGTGAGATATCACCAGGTCCATGCCAAGCAGTTCTTACGCCGAAGATTTCTCCTAATACAGCTAATTTCCTTGCAGGTGTAATCCCCCCAATGGCACTGATATGTGCCCGAATAAAATCAATTTGCTGTGAAATGATTAGCTGTTTCCAATCATTGGGGTGAGAAAATAATTCCCCTATAGCAATTGGAGTGCTTGTTTGCTCTCTTAACATTTTAAGCCACTCTAAATTTTCGGGTGGGAAAGGGTCTTCCAGATAAAATAAATTAAATTTTTCGACTTTTTTAGCGAGTTTTATAGCATCAATAGGCGAAACTCTTTCATGAATATCATGAATTAATTCGATATTTTCCCCTACCTCAGTTCTGATATAAGATAAAAGTTCTACTACACTTTTAAGGTATCCGTCAGTATCAAAATATTGACCTTCTCTTAAGTTATCAGGGGAGCGTTTTTTCACCAACCCTTTAGCTGCTTCCATTTTTTTTGAGATTAAACCAGTATCTTCAGTGCCGGCCCCCCCATACATTCCTAATTGACAGCGAACATGTTGATACCCTTCTTTTATGGCCTGACGAATATCTTCTACCACTTCTTCTTTTGAAGATCCGTCCGTATGACGATAAAGAGCGACTCCATCTCTAGACTTTCCACCAAGTAATTCGTACACAGGTAAATCTGCAATTTTTCCTTTTATATCCCATAAAGCCATGTCTATTCCAGATAAAGCATTATTCATAATTGGACCGTTTCTCCAGTATCCGCTTACATTTGCACTATTCCAAATATCTTCTATGTTAGAAGGATCCTTTCCTATCAAGAAGGATTTTAGATAGTCTTCAATTGCATGTTTAACAGCAATTGCACGCTGAGTAAACGTTGCACAACCAAGTCCGTATAAGCCGGTTTTATTTGTCTTTATCCTTACTACTACCAAATCAATATTATTTGGAGCAGTTACAAACACCTCTACATCTAGAATTTTATAATTATTCAACGTGAAAATTCTCCCCCTTTCTAGTTTTTATCTTCCTAACCATCCACCATCTACAGCTAATAAATGGCCATGTACATATTCTGATGCTGGAGACGCTAAAAATAATACGGGACCTTTGAAATCATCTGGTCGTCCCCAACGACCTACAGGAATTCTTTCTAATATTTGACGACTACGAGTAGGATCATTAATTAAAGCAGTATTCATATCAGTGTCAATATAACCTGGAACAATGGCGTTGACATTCACCCCTTTTGAGGACCACTCATTGGCAAGTGCTTTAGTAAGTTGTCCTACAGCGCCTTTAGATGAAGTATAAGCCGGTACTGTAATTCCTCCTTGAAAAGATACTAGAGACGCAATATTAATAATCTTCCCTCTGTTTTTTGAAACCATAATTTTTCCAGCTTCTTGACATAGAATCCATACAGCTTTCAGGTTAATATTAATGACTTGATCCCAATCTTCTTCAGGGAACTCTACAGCTGGATGTCGCTTCTGAATGCCAGCACTATTTACAAGAATATCAACTGTACCCATTTCGTTCGCAATTGCAGGTATCACAGACCTAACACTCTCCATATTGTTTAAATCACAATGGAATATTTCACATCTCACCCCTAAACTTTCAATCTCGCGTTTCGTTTCTTCATTTTCTGATCGTTGAATTAATGCCACGTCAGCTCCAGTTTCTGCCAACGCAACTGCCATGGATTTCCCAATTCCTCTTGTTGCTCCTGTTACTACTGCAACTTGCCCTTTCAACATGTCCTTACTATACATAATAAAACCCCTCCTTATTTTTAAAATTCGTATAATACTTTTAAAGATTCCTTCCCATTTTTCATAAGTTGAAATCCTTCATCAAACTTTTCAATCGAAAGTTTATGAGAGATTATTTGTTTAACATCTATTTCTTTATTTCGTAAAATATGAAGCGCTCGTTCAAAATCATATGTTGAAAAACATCTCGTAGTTTTTAATGAGATTTCTCTAAAATGCATTTGAGCTAAATTTATTTGAGGTGCTTGTTTATAGACACTGACTAATAAAATTTCTCCTTGTGGTTTAATAGCGTCAATCATCTGATTAGCAGTACTTTGAGTACCTGCCACTTCAAATACAACATCCGCTCCAATCCCGTTAGTCAATTCACGAGTAACCTCAACTACATTCTCTTCTCTTGCATCTACTGTGTAGAAACCTAATTTCTTCGCTAAATCTAGTCGATATTCATTAACATCTGATATTACAACATGTGATGCTCCAGCTTTTTTTGCAAGCATAGCAATTAGCATACCAATTGGACCAGCCCCAAGAATTACGGCCACATCACCAAATCTTAAACTTGATTTTCTAAGAGAATGAACTGCCACAGCAAGAGGTTCCGTTAAAGCCCCTTCTTCATCACTTATTGAAGAATCTAACAACATTAAATTATTTAAAGGTACTCTCACGTACTCAGCAAATCCACCAGAGCTATAGATTCCTATATAATTCAAATTATTACATATATGATTTTCTCCTATGTGACACGCATAACACTTTCCACAACTTATAAGAGGATTAATCGTAACTCTATCACCTGGTTTAATCGTTTCGTTACCTTTTATCTCTTTTACTTGACCTGAAAACTCGTGTCCCATTATTAATGGTGGTTTTACTCTAGGATGTGAACCAGAATATATCATCATATCTGTTCCACAAATTCCTGCATACGAGACTTTAATCAACGCTTCATTCTCATTTATAATAGGAATACTTTTTTCTTCTACTTCAACAATTTCTGGTCCATTAAATACTCCAGCCTTCATTTCAATGCCCCTTTTTAAATTCATTATTAATAAATACACTTTTTCTTACTGTAGCTCTAGTATCAATGAAATGAGTTTGAAGAATTTCTTCAACTTCATCAATTCTTCCATCCCTAATTACGTCTACAATATTTAAATGACTCTCAACTAAAAATTCTTTAAAGTCGGTTTTCGTCTCGGTCGAAAACCTTTTTTCAGTAGCAATTAAAAGTGCCGTTACAATTAGTTTTTCAATGTTTTTCCACCAATGATGTATTTGATCATGATTACTAGCTTTTATAATTGCTTCATGAAATGCTATGTCTTGAAATGCCAATTCTGTCGGGTCTTCTTTATTAATAGCAATTTTCATTTTTTCTACTGTGAAATTTAAGAAAGCAATAAGTTCGTCATCGTTCTTCTTAGTACATTCTTTTATTGCGAAATTTTCAATTAAGTATCGAATATCACTTAATTCTTCAATATCCTTTTGAGATAATCCAATGATTTCAACCCCTGTTCTGTTCAAGGAAAGTAATCTTTCATTTTGAAGAATACGTAATGCTTCTCTTGATGGTGAACGACTAGAGTTATATTTTTTAGCGATGGAGTTTTCTGACACAATATCCCCTGGTTTTAAATGCCCTGAAATAATTTCAAAACGCATTAATCCCGCAATTTCTTCTCCTTTAGAAGAAGGATTTAATTTATCTATCGGAAACTTCATTGTTTTCACCTCATTTTATGTATTGTGAATACGTTGTATACAATGTATTCAACCTGTTAGATAGAAGTATACAACAGTCTTTTAATTACTGCAAGCGTTTACAATACTTTTTTTCTAAATTCATAGTGTTTACACAATTTAATCAAGATAACTTCATATACAGAAAATCCAACCAAAAATATCTGAATATCAAGCACAGCCGAGGTTATTATATAGCAAACAAAAGATTAGCCACCTAGTTTCCTAATTAGAAAATTACTTTGATAGATAATCATTATTAAGAATGTGGACACTCTTCTTTTCCCTTTTAAGAAAATGAAATCAAAAAACAGCAATTCATTATTAAGAATTACTGTTTCATCAGAAGTATCCCATGGGCGATTCGACAGTTCTCCTCATTCAATATGATTTCCATAAAAAGAAATAGAGAGATGTCCCTTTACACTTGGCTACATTTTTACGAACAGTGCCAGGCACTGTTCGTAATGGCTCAAAATATAATTTGGAAGAAAATATAAAACGTCAAAACAAGTGGTTGAAGCTGCCCATGCAGTGGGAGTATCGGTAGAAGGTGAATTAGGAGCGATTGGTGGTACAGAAGACGGGCTGTCAGTTTCTGAGGAAGATGCCATGTTAGCGGACCCTGACGAAGCGATCTATTTTTGGAACGAAACAAAAGTAGATGCCATGGCAATTGCAGTTGGAACTGCACATGGTATTTATAAAAAAGAACCTAAAATTCAATTAGATAATATCCATAAAGTAGCAGAATCAATTGGAGTCTCGGTTGTCCTTCACGGGGGCTCAGGTGTCCCTGATCAACAAATTGTCGACGCAATATCCATGGGAGTAGGAAAAATAAATGTTAACACAGAAAGTTGTGTAGCTTATACAAATGCTGTACACAAATATCTTCAAGCTAACCCAGATGCATTTGATCCGAGAGCTTACCAAGGAGCCGGTCGTGAAGCAATGAAAAACATTGTCAGAAACAAAATGCAACTTTTCGGTAGTAATTCTAAGGTATGAGCGTAAAAAAACATCATTTAAATGTCAAAGATAAGAATCACCCATTTATTTTCAAGCGTAGTTACTTACAGTTCTTTTCTATTTAATGATAATGCTATCTTTTTATAGAGGATCTGTTCTTACACTGTTAAGAGAACAGATCCTTTTAAAATATCACACTGTCGAACTTTAGGCTTATTAAAAATTTAATTGCCGTACAACGCTGTCCAGAAAAACTGAAAAAAAATGCCTGACCCCCATCGCTTGCTGATAAGGTCTAATAACAAATATTAAGCATGGATCAATTTTACTCCGGCATTATCAGTTATTTTGCTTATGGAGATTCGCTTAGGGTGAATATGATCAATAGATTCCGTACTGTTACTGTAGTCCTCAAAAACGTAAGTTAAAGACATAGCACCCCTCCAAAAGAATGAAAGTATACTAAATTGTTATATATTCACTTTTACTTATTGAAGTCCTCTTCTTTTACAATCTGGTCTTACTTTTTCGATCTTATATGTATTTCCGTTCTTCCTAATTACGTTGATATCAAACCAAAAAGGAAAAGCAGGTACTCTTTGGTATTTTATTCTAAACCCTTCTTTAATAATTTTATTATCTTTCATCATGGGAAATAAGGGAAACAAATCATTTTCTTGAAAAGGTATGCCGTACTTTTGATGAATTAATCTAGGATTATTTAATATTGAGTAATTAAGTAAATAACTAGCAGAAGTTAATGCCCAGAATATCTCACTGTTTAAGTGCTGTTCATCTGTAAATTTAACAAAACCATCTAAAATTAGAGCTAAATTAAAACCAGCACTAAAGAGAATTGGATTGTTTGCACCACCAAATATATGTGCAACAGTGTAGCCATATAGCCTATTAGATGTTTTATCATTTGTTAAATTTACATTAGTATAATCTCTAAATGCATATTTTGCTCTTACATTGTTTTTTGCTGCTCGATATTCTTTTCCGTCAACAGTTACGTATCTTGACCACTTCCTGCCAAGAAAGAAGTTATCTAGTTGTTTTGGTTCTTTATATACCTCTTTATCAGTTGGATACCTTATGAACTCTGGATGTATTACAGGTGCTTTTTCGACTTCTGATGGATGAATCAAATAGACATATTTAAAAAAGCTTTCCACAATATTTTTTTCTCTTAAACTTAAATCATGGCTATATATTGGGTGTTTTACAGAAGTAGATTTTACAGAGGAATCACTTTCTAAATTGTTAATTAAAATGTCTTTTAAAACTTCATTACCATCCCTTATAAACAATTAGATTTCCTCCTCTATATATAGATTTTTTAATGATAGTATTGCAGACCTAATTATTACCTATGCCTACTGCCGATTCTCTCAAAAATCGATAGTCCGTACTTTTCACCCTTTACCTTCCCAATGTCTTCTTGATGGAATCATTCTCTACTAAAATTTTCTTTAAGTCTACAATCCCTATCACTTTATTCGATTGGACTGTAGATCCTTTCTCTCTTAACCGTTTTTTCGTATTTATTCTTAATTTTTCGAATAAGATTTGTTACAACTAAGTATTTTTAACCCATTTTTCCGTAGTCTTTTTTATGTCATCCAGAGTAAGTTGAGGCGCACTCCAGCCTTTTAAGAAATCTACATCCGAAGAATCCGGCAGTTTGTCGCTAGTTAATTTTCGTATTTTAATTCTACTAGGAAGTGCAGCTGCTTCTCCAACGAATATTGCTTCTCTACGAGTTAGAGAAGATAAAATTTTTGTTAATCCTGAAAGACTATCAGGAATAAAATTTGAAACATAGCTTTGGTCATTCGAATTTGTTAATCGTAAAATAATCCAAGAGTTACATTGCGAAAGAACCGTTGTCTCTACATCGGAAGGTCGTTGAGAAATTAACATTAAGCCTATACCATACTTCCTACCTTCTTTAGCAATTCTTCTAATAGCTACTTGTGCTTCTTTATACTGAGCTTCTCCAAATTTAGGCACATATCTATGTGCTTCTTCACATACAAATAAAACTGGATCTTTTTCTCTTTCTTCACGCGATTGCCATAATTTATACTGAAATGTTAATCTTGCAATTAATGCGGTTAAAATTCCAGCTACTTCATTAGGAAGACCAGATATATCAATTATCCTTAAATTCCCCCCTGCGTTTTCTCCTAACAACTGACTAATGATCTCGGGTAATTGTGGTGTATCGCCATCTAATTCTTTCATAATAAAATTTAATTGTGGGTTCGATCTTAAAATCCTAAATTTCCTTAAAATACCGTCAATACTTTCTCTACCCGATTGTGAAATTTTTTCGGTTTTTCCAAGTTTCCTGCCTTGAATTTTGTCAATATGAAATAGAAAGTCTTCTAGCTTGAAGGGGATTGGCTTATCCCTATCAAATAGTAATTTGTCTTTCTCCGATTTCCCATCCTGCAGGTCAGCTTCTGTACCTCCTTTTGGATCGGTATCTTCAATTCGTTTCAATATCCCTAAATTAACCATTCTTGCATAAGCTAATGCTTCGTAAATTATATTATTCTGAGAAGTTGCTTCAAATTCTGTCTTCCCTATTACTAAAGACCGAAATTCATCAGCCGTCATAAGCCAAAAAGGTAAAATAATTTCTTCAGAAGAACTAGCTTCAGCTGTTGCATCGCTATATGCGTTATAAACAACTGCCTTTCCATTAAAGGCTTTTCCATATTCTCCATGAGGATCTATCATAATAATTCGAGGATGAAGAGTTTTATTTTCTACTCCAGTAGCATCAATTACTGAGTGTAAAATTGCTGCTACAGTTCCCGACTTACCCGATCCAGTCGAACCAAGTATAGCGCAATGATTACCAAATAATTTATTTATATTTGCTCTGACTATTTGATTACTTCCAGAATAAGTACCTATTTCTACCAAAGGTGTTACAGAATTATTTTGAGCATCCGATTCAGCACCACTATATAAAGCATCCAACTCATAATCTGTCATTAAGTAGACTGATTGTAATGGCAAAGGGTATAACTCTACACCTCGAGAAAACTTTAATGTTTTATTAGATTTATCCCATACACCTTCACCTAACAAGTCAGCCTCTATAATTCTAGAATCGGCATTGATCGAAGAACTTTTCTCTTGATTTTCAACATCAGAGCTCATTCTTAACAATTTTACATATACAAATAATATTTTTCTACCGAAATGTATCTTCAAAATACTAGCTATTTGACCTACTGAATAAACTCTGCCGTTATAAGAGCGAGTTAAGTCTGTTAAATTGTTATCTAGTTCAATTTTAATACTCGTGCCTTCAACTTCGACAACTCTTCCTAAACTCAAATCGTTAACCACTGAAAAATTTGCCATCAAGAACCTCCGTTAATCTAATAAATTAGTCAATCCTTCAAACGTCCACCAATCATATGTATTTTCTCCTTGTTCCTTCTCTATATTACTACTTTCGTTATATAAGCCTTGATCACTCATTACAAATACTCTATTCCGAAAATTACTATCATCTAACCATTTAATAAGTATCTCTGGCAGTGTAGTTTTGTCTTCAGCCTCTATCCAGCTCTCTTTAATAAATATTAAGAGATTAGTTTTATTGTCTGGTAGAGACATTGACATTTCAATCTCATTATTTATATGGTTATCACCAAAACTGTAACCGCATGTAACTAGAACATTATCTCTTTCTATATTGAGGCTTTCTCTGAATTTATTAAATAGAAAAGCAAATGGATCTTTTTGTGTTTCAATATATTTGGTTGCTTGGGGATAGATTAAAAGATTAGAATTATCTGACAAGTATTTCGTCCCATATCTGCATCTAATTAAGCCATTTTCATCATCCTTATGCCAATCGATAGAACCATGAAGTTTAAAAAGTTTGAATGTGCTAGCTTGATAGCTAGTATTAAATACTTTTGGATTCCAAAAACCCATAGATCCACCTGTAAACCCATCAATAACTAACTTCTTTTCAAGTGCGAGAGCATCTTCTAACAACGTGTCATAGTTTGTAGTAAAAAAATTAATATTTGTAATGTTTTCTAAGTTTGATCTTCTATTGAATAGTGTTCTTACAAAAGCTTTATGATACTTAATTTCTACTATAGGCCAATTTATGTTGCCTTGAATTTTTTCACTTTCCTTATACCCATATCTCACTAAGTCTCCTATTAGGCTTATGATTTCATTGTACAAAGTTACTAAAGAATAATAATTATAAGTTACATTATTAATTGTTAATTCATGCTTATTCGATCTTTCTATTAAGGCTATTAAATCTCCAATATGGCTTAAATAATGCTCGATGTGAGAATCAACAGGTAAAAATTCCTTTATACTTAAAAATGTTGTCGTATTATCTTGAAGAAGATCTTCTTCAATTTTTTTAGTCATTGGTATCATTAAAGGGATATTCGATTGATAGCTTATTCCAGCTCCAAAGAGCCAATTTTGATTAGTGCTATCAAGGTGCTTATTTAATTCTTCAAACAATTGATCAAATTTACTCATATCTATCACTCCTAGTATAGGACCTTGAAAGTTTTTTAGTTAAATTTCTAGTTATCATGTGAAGTTTACTCATTAAAGTAATAGAGTAAACTTCCCTGTAAATTACCACTGCAAGCTCATATTCATTTATATATACTATAAGTAAAATAATTTCTGCTATTTAAAAAGCCTCTTTCTCCTAATATTGCACGCTACACAGTATTTGCCAGATTACCATTTATTCATTTGATTTGATTTCATAAATAGCTCTGCCAATTCAGAGGGTTATCTTAATGGAGTATACAGAGTATACATGTTTTACAACTAGCAATTTTCCTTACTCTATTAAAGTAGAGCCTCTACCATTACCTGTAAGCCAGTAATGTTATTTTACTCAACGATACATCTTCACAATCTCAATAACAGCCGGGCCGTACTTCTCTGCTTTAACTTTTCCAAAGCCTTTTACGTTCAAGAGGTCATCTACACTTGTCGGCATTTTCTCAATGATTTCATCTAATGTTGAATTATAGAAGATCAAGTATGGTTTCATTTCCTCAAGCTTTGCTTGCTTTAGCCGGTATTCTTTAAGCTCTGTGTATAGCGCTTCTTTACTAGTTTCTTTCTTAATCGGTGCAATAGGCTTTATACTTTTCACAGGCTCTACTTTTAACTTTGGCTCAGATTCTGTTTTCGTTTTTAGTTCCGTGTCTAGCACTACTCTTGTTTTTGTTGCTGGTTTACGTTTTGCGTCTAATTTATATTTCTCCATATCTATGTCTACTGTTTTATTATTGGCCATTATGAAATCACTAATATTCGTGATGAAATCGTCCATCATATAGCGATCTTTTCTATGTCGTTTCATGTCTTCTGATAAATAGTTTACGAGTTGATCAGACTTTATAATGAGATCCTTCACAGCCTGTGGGGCACGCTTTTTATCGATAATTGATTTAGGATTAGCGAGTACAACAACGGGTTTAACGGGTGTTTTCTTTATAAAACCTTGATCGGTTAAGATTTTCTTGAGGATCCTACAGTGTCTTTCACTTTGTGTGATAGGGCTATACATTCCCTCTCTTTTAAGCCCCTTGCCATACCTAATTTTCCGAATAAATGCGCCAGAATCATTGACCTCAATGTCTCCATATAGTTTCTTCGTTTCAATGACATAGATCACACTGTGGGTAACGACAATGAAATCAAACTGCGCCGTATAATCCTCCACCTGTAATCGAACATCATGAAAACAAATCATCGGAAGCATGGAGTTCTTTAACTCGTAGTTCACATTTGATTCGCCAATTAACCCGATTTTAAATAACTTCAGATCATTTTCTACACGTTTTTTATCAATGATCCCTGATGTATCCTCCAATAATGACTGTAATTGCGTAATATTCTGAGGAATTTCTGAGAATTCCTTTTTAAAAATTGCTGTTTTTATATCCCTTTTATCAGACAAGGCTTTGAAAATATTCTTTAATAACATTCACAGCACACCCTTTTAATTATGTATGTATGTTCGAACTATATCATTATCCCTATAAATATACCGTCGAAATTTGTTGAAAAAGACAATTATTATTAAATACCACTAGAAAAGTCCCGTATAACCTATTTAAAACTGAAAAATTCATATAGAGATTAGAATGCTCATCTCTAGAAAATATTGAAATTTATGTTTACATTTTTTAGTTCTTATTCAGATAGCTAAGAGTAAGAGTTCTCAGTGCCATTCAATCAATTACTAAATTAGTTACATGATATTCTTTAAGGTTAGTAAGTCCTCGTTAATCAAAAACAACCTCTTAATCTCCTGTTTAAATGCCAAGCAGCAGTTTAAGACTATATATAGTTACTAGACAGTTTTTCCGACTCTCTTCATACGTTCTTGTTCCTGCCATTTTACAAGTTTGTTTGTCACCCATGTAATATCATTACAAGTCATCTTTAAATCATCAGCTTGTTTCAAAGCTTTCTTTGTATAGGTTGATGAAGTAATAAACCTTGATAGAATACAATTATGATTACGTTTCGCTGAATTTAATTCTCGGATGGTTTTAATAGTAATTTGATTTTTGGAATGTATGTAATGTTTGATCTGAATTGCTTCATCTGCTTTATGGTAACGATTGTAGATGATTAAATCCACACCACCATCCGCCCCCTGTCTAGTTTCTCTTGGCTTATATCCCATTGCCTTAAAGTACAAGAAACATAACCTTTCAAACTCACGCCATGACAGCTCACCCAATGAGATATTAATTAGTTCTTTATCAGGTAATAGCCGGTTAGATTTTTCTTTTACTCGGATATTTTTACTACTTGGCTGTCTTTGCACACTCTTCTTAGAGGTTTTCTTATTATTGAGTAGCATATTAAGTACTCCTTCAATAACTGGAACAGCTATGAACAAACCAATGAAAATTACTACACTTGTCCCTTCATAAATCATGTAATAAAAATATATCCCTACAAGAAAAATAAATGCAGCAATACCTCTCGATAATTGTTTTTTGGTCTTCTTAGTCATTTAGATTTTCCTCCCTCTTTATCATATGAGTCTATTTTATCATATAAATATGTTATTATGTTCTTAACATGGTTCTAAAGATGTGTTAAAGGGAATGTAAAATCAAATAAGGAGGATATTATGTCATTTTTAAACTTCTTTAAGAAAAAGAAAGATGAGCCTTCTAAAAAAAGCGAAAAGAACACTCACCCACCAAAGCCTAATATTTCGACAGAGATGGTTGCTGCTAGAAAGGGAGAAATCGGAGAATATAAGATTGATATTCAATTGGATCAGTTACCAAAAGATATTCTGTATTTAAGTGATCTACTCATAGAAAACAAGAAAGCAAAATCCGGCTATTCACAAATTGATCACGTCATACTTTCTCCTTATGGCATCATTGTGATTGAAACGAAAAATTACAAGGGGACCATTTATGGCGGCAAGGAAAGAAATACGTGGTTAGTAAACGGGAAGTTCAAAATGATGAACCCCTTTGTACAAAACTACGGTCATATACAAGCACTAAAAACATTAGTAGATTTAAACCATAAAGAAATATTCATTTCAATGGTATCATTTACAAAGCGCTGCACATTTAAAGTAGGAGTCGATTACCGTAAAATTACTTCTGATGAACTTCTTGTATATGACATCGAATTATCAGAGTTCATACATAGGAAAATCTCCACTTTGAAACTCCAACATAAGGAACCGTTATTAAGTAGTGATGATATTTCTATCATTTATAAGAGGTTTTCAAATGCGAACATTGCTGATGCAAAAATCAGAGAAAGACATACTCAAGCATTGAAAAACCAGACTATCAACGAAGTTACAAATCAACCGTTTACTTGTGCAAAATGTCATAAGCCTGTTTCTGCTAAAGTGAGGAGCTATTGTTTGTCTAAACAGAAGTTCAAAGGTGAGATATATTGTTTTGACCATCAGAAAGCGATTAAATAAATCCTTAAACAAAAACCATGCTCACATAAAACCACTTATGTGAGCATGGTGCAGAAAAATTATTTAACCTCTTCCACTTGTTCTTCCTCAGGCACTTTTTCTAATTTAGTTGTTTTTTTAGCATCTTCTTTCGATATTCTATAACTTTCAACTTTTTCTCTAACCACTTCCGAGTCTTGTTTCTTAGCCATCACACCTACAAATGCATCTTCTACTTTGTAACAAAGCTTTTGATAAATACCCATTTATTCTCCTCCTATTTAATCATTTTTCTAGCTACATAAAACCGTCTTCCAAACCAACTTAAAAAGCCAGCCCCGAACAGTCCACCAGCTGTTTTAGTGTTATCCGCACTTCTTTGTTGATTCCCCAGATCATAGTGGTGTTGATAGAGAAATTCTGCTTTATCATACTCTTCAGGAATAACTAGATCGTCTCCATTTAAGCCCATATCATATGCTGATTCGACTATAGAAGAAATCTTCGTATTAGAATCAAAACCTTCTTTATACCACTCATTATAACTATCTTTAGCTAAATTAGGTTCCTCGTAAGCAAGCATTGTGAATGCTGCTTCAAACCCTTGTTCAATATAACTATCTTTTAATTGAACTTGTCCATCTTCATAACCTTCGTCATAAGCTTCAATGTAAATTGCCTTTACATCCATTGGTTCATTTCTTTTATCTGCATTTCCATCTTTAACGCCTTGTTCCATGTACACTTTCATGTTTTCTTCATCACGCTCTGTTACGCCTTTTTTAAAACCAACTTCATAAGCTTTCTTTAATTTATCATCTTCTTCATACTCTTCAGGTATATCGATCTCATCTTGAGCCAACCCCTGTTCAACCCCAGATTCTTCCGCAGCCTTTTTCTCTTCTTCTAATTTTTCTAGTCCTTCATCGTACCCTTTTTCAAACCCTTTCTTATATCCCTCTTTATAAGCATCAGTACCACTTGTAGACGAATCGATCTCTTCTTCCTCATAACCTTCTGCCACGCCTATTGCATATCCTTCTTTTTCTCCTTTTGCTCTTTCTTTTTCAAATTTCTCTACTCCTTCTTCGTATCCATTGTCATACCCTGTACCATATCCCTCTTTATAAGCATTTGTTCCGCTGGTAGTAGAATTGGTCTTTTTTCCTTCATAACCATCATCCCCTCCCACCGAATATCCTTCTTTTTCTCCTTCTGCTCTCTCTTGTTCTAATTTCTTTTTCTTCTCCGCTTCTAACTTGGCTAAACCTTCACTATATCCTTTTTCATAGCCTAATTGGTACCCTTCTTTATAAGCATCCGAACCGCTAGAGGTAGAATTGGTTTTTTGACCTTCATACCCTTCATTCACTCCAGTTGTGTAACCTTTATTCTCTCCTTCTGTTTTCTCTTCTTGAGCAATTTGAGTTGCTGATTTTGTTTCTACAGGGGTAGAAGTTGAGCCACTAGATGAGGAAGGCGAACTTTCACTAGTACCTCCGTTATGATAGTGATACTCCGTACACAAACCTTTTGCAACCGATTTTTCCGTACAGTTATGACCACCGCTACTATCTGTTCTCCCCGAGTGAGCATTGACCGTAGTGAATACAGAAAAGCATAATAGCAAAATAATTGAAAAACATAATAATTTCTTCTTCATTTTAATTCTCCCTCTCAATTTCTATTGGTTAGTCAAGATTCATTTCTACTGAATAGGACTATACTCCTTCTACTATATCACCAAATTATGGTTCTAAATACATGTTTTTCATCAATAATTTATATTTTATTTGATATCGTTAACTTTATCGAAAAAAATATGGAAAAATAAAAACCTCCTCATCCGAGAAGGCTACACTTTTTCTACAAATTCCGTATAAATATTTGGTGGGACTTCGTTTTCCAGTTCTAGTTTGACGGTGATTGGCTTTTCGCCTTCGTATTCAACGGTATTGCCTGTGCCAATATAAATAAATGGCTCTGTTTTGCCATCGAGCTCTTTGTATTTACGTACAAATACGTGGAGGTTGATGCCTCTTTGTCTGTTCATAATGATGTTTTTTCCTCTTTCAGATGATTGTTTGGTAGAATTTTGACTTTGCCATTGGAAGAATTGTTGATCGATAAATTTATCTTTATAATTGATGCTTTCGTCAATGTCTTCTTCTTTGTGCAAGTCGATGAAAAGAAAATATTCGTTCCCATTGGCTAATAAGCCTGATCCTCGAAAGGCCGAATGCGTTTTTCGATAATTCGAAAGCAAAGCTGCATCTATCATTTGATATTGTTCAAATAACTTGAAATGTGGGACGCCATAGTAATCTTGTTTAAATTCTTTTTCATATCGGAAGATTCCGTAAACTAAGACGTCTTCTAGATAACTTAGATAGTTTTCATTTTCGAGAAGTGACGTAAATGCATTACTCTTATACAATTGGCCATTCTCCAACTCACAAAGCTTTACGGTCCTGTTCTGTTGCGAACTATCATAGTAATCTTGATTTAAGCACTCAAAAGCATGCAGAATAGTATCATCATCTACTTCTTTGACAAATTTAAGTATTTCTCTTCTCGCTCTGTCAATGGAAATATTGTCATGTTTTAATAGAAACTTGATAATCACGAATTCATGAATTCTTTTTAATGGTAGTTTACTAGATAATTCTTTCAGAGCTTTTTCGAATACTTCATTCGTTAACAGGGCTTTCAACGTATCATCTTTTTCTGTTTTGCCGACAAAACCAAGGTACGTTTTTTCTTTATCAATAAATTTAACCGGATCAGGTGCACCGTCAAATTTCAAATAATCAACGAGGTAATAAGGGATGTAACCCTCATTCATCTTTTTAAATTCAAAGTACTCATCCTTTAAGTATTTCATCGAGTTGAAGTTTTCTTGATCAATTTGAGCTAGAATTCTCTCCTGTGCGATCTCATCCATTTGAATATGTGTAGCACCTGGGATATTCGCAAAGTCGGTAGCGATCGCCACTTTCAAACTTTCTTTGTCATAGTAGCGACTTCCGTTTAAAGCAATCGCAATTAAAAATGTTTTACTGTGATTCCCAATAAAGTCGAGTACAGTTAAAAAGTTTTTCCCTTCATGTTTACGAAGCCCTCGACCTAATTGCTGGATAAAGATAATCGGCGAGTTCGTAGGTCTTAACATCAAGACAGTATTTACAGAAGGGATGTCGACTCCTTCATTAAAAATGTCAATCGTGAAGATGACTTCAAGTTCATCCGTATCATCTTCTAATCTTTTCGTGAACTTCTCCCGTGTTTCTACAGAATCTTCCCCAGATAGATGAATACTTTTAATTCCTCGCACATTAAACTGCTCGGACATATATTTGGCATGATCAATACTAGCGCAAAAACCAAGGCACTTTCGTTTTACGCCATCATTTCCATAGAACGTCATTTTTTCGATGATAAAGTCCACGCGTTCATTGACCTTCAATCTCCTCGTTACTTCTGCGACATCATCGATATCTATATCACTTAAATCCACTTCATCGATATCAGTAATTCCAAAATAGTGAAAAGGAATAACGAGCTCATCTTCCAACGCTTCATGTAATCGGACTTCTAATGCGACATTATTATCAAATAGTTCAAACACATTATTATGATCACTTCGTTCTGGCGTTGCCGTCATTCCTAAGGTGAATGTTGGTTTAAAGTAATTGAGCACGGTTTGATATGTTGGGCTTGTTGCGTGATGAGCTTCATCAATTATTAAATAATCAAAAGCGTCTTGTGTGAAATTAGTATAGTATCTCGACATCGTTTGAATTGTTGCAAACAAATAATCGGCCTCATGGTCTTTATGATTACCTGTTAATAGACCAAACGTGATCCCTCTGTTAGGAATGAGATGCTCGAACGTTTCTTTCGCTTTCTTTAATATTTCTTCTCTATGTACAATAAACAGCATTTTACGAGGCTTATAAGCTTTCACGTCAAACGCTGACATATATGTCTTCCCTGTTCCCGTTGCGGCAATTACGAGTGCTTTGCTCTCTCCAAAGGCTCTCACTCTCTCGAGGTTTTCCATTGCTCGATTTTGCATACGATTTGGAACAATGTATTCGGAGTTTTCAAAAATAAGGTTTGGAACTTTGTGTTCCGTCGTGAGCGTTTTGATAAATTGCTCGTACTCATCGATAAAACGCTTGTCAGCATTCACACTGCTCTTCCATAAAGTGTCGTATTCTTTCAAGACATCTCTTAAAAACGCCGCATTATATTTGGAGATAATTTCTACATTCCACTCAATATTACTTTTCAAAGCACTTTGTGTGATATTGGAAGAACCTATAATGACCTTGTAACACTCTTTGAATTCGAATATGTATACCTTCGTATGAAAACCTATGTCTCTATCGGTTACAAATACCTTCAAATCAATATTATTAAAAGTCGTAATTTTGTGAAGCGCTTTTGCTTCCGTGAAATTTAAATACGTCGAAGTAATTATTCTCCCTTTGACACCTTTTGCCTGACCTTCTTTTAAAGAATCTAGTAATAGTTGCAGACCACTAAAATTAACAAATGCCACGCTAAAATAAAAGCTCTCACATTCCTTTAATGATTTCACCAATTCATTCAACAAGTTTCCTTTACCTGAATTCACTATCAGTCTCTTCTCAACATCCAATACTATCACCTAATTCATCATTTTAACTTTACATACCGCATTCAAAAATATCTTTGTTCTTAAAGTTCCTCCACCTTAACTTTAGCAAGCTTTTCAATAGCAGGTATATCTGCCGGTGCCCATTCTAGTGACGCTAATTCATTTGGAAGTAACCATTCTATTCTTTCATGCTCGGTTAACGTTGGTTTTCCTTCTATTAACTTGCAATAAAACGTCGTTAAATCGATTATTGCAAAATCATATTCATAAACTGTCCGTTCAACCTGGTCACCAATCTCTACGTGACATAGCATCTCTTCCTGAATTTCTCGTTTCAACGCATCTTCCGGACTCTCATCAGCTTCTATCTTACCTCCTGGAAACTCCCACATGGATGGCAAAGATTTATCAGGGCCTCTCTGCGCGCACAATATTTTTCCGTTCTCGATAATGACTGCACCAACAACACGAATTGTTTTTTTCATGGCGTCCTCCGTTTACATTTTTGTCTTTAATATACGGAAACTATAATTTCCGATGAATTGCTTCAACTTCACTTTTGTTATTTAGTAAAAAGAACGTCATTTTCACATATTATATACGTCGGTTGTTTTTTATCAGTTCTTTTAGTTCCTTAATATTTAAATTATTATCTTTTCTTCAATGATATTTTCACTTTAGACACTCCAATACTATGGCCGTACTTAACTTCAATTAATTAATCTTATATTGTATGTTTCAACAAATTATACCAAATTCCTTCAAATGCTTAGAAATCTTAACAACTTTTGATAGATAAGCAAATTAAAACATCCCCAATCTGTTTTAGGGCATGCAAAAATATGCTAGACCAACCGAAAAGTTCTTTCAGCCATTTTTGCATCGACATCTATTCACAATTCAGTTTCACATTCCCGTTATGTTGGAGCTTCCCCTTATTCTACCGATGTTTTTATACAAGATGGCCTTTCAATATTCTTGTGAGAGATTCAACTTCCTCTTTCGTTAAAGTTATCCCTTTCCCCATCTTTTCATGATCTGGTGACCACTCTCGAACATCGTATTTTGGGTCCCTTCCATTCCAACTTACGAGGTTTAATTCTTTCTTCCATCCCTTAGAAGACTCGGATAATACTCCTAGTTGTTCAACAATTTCGTATTTGATTTCTGCCATGATTTCTATGTCCTCCTAAAAATTCTAATTTTTAAAATAAGCTACTTCAACATTTAGTCTTTTTTAAACTCGCTAATTAGGCTATCTTCTCTCTTCCTTCTTCTCAAAATAACTCTCCAACCGATACTCACATATCTCCTGGGTCCATTTATAAATGTCATCCTGATTGTCATCGTCAAAATCAAGATCGAGTTTAAACAACTCGCCATCAAAGGAAGTACTACCACCGAACTTCGTCATCGGCATTCGTGCAATTAACTTGGCGACTTTCGTGACATCATCTTCTGTCCAGTTTCTCTTATCTTTGTCATTAAAGTCAATTCTTCGGCGGTATTCTTTTTCTGTTAAATAGGTAAAGAAATAAGGTGCCACTTCAGCTGGTGTGACTGGCTTCAACCATTCACTTGCTCCACGCTTCAATATGTATTGCAAAACGACCATTTTATAGCTTTTACTCATGGAAGTTTTTTCAACTTCAATAAGCCATGCTTCTCCGTCCTTAAATGCTTGTTGTTCCTTATTTGACAGTTCATCAGCCCAATATAAAAAGCCAACATACGATTTAAATTCTTGTCGAATCGCTCTTGAATTCTCATAACCGTGACGATGAAATTCCAAATAAGACGGACGATAACCAAACTCTTCTTTAAAACGTAGGTAGTCACTTAATATCTTTTGCTTTCGGGGTTGCTGCTTTTTCTTGAACTCTTCCAATAAATCAATGGCACGAACATCAATATCGATCAAACAAGAAGCTGGTACTTGAGGCACAACATCTCGACTTTTTCCCCTTGTTTCTTCTGCTCTTGTATCGAACAGACTTAGCTTGAGATCTGCATTTCGATAGTTTCCTATCAAATCAATAACGACACAATGCTCTTTCGCTTCATGAAGACGTAAGCCCCGTCCAATTTGCTGAGTAAAGATCGTCAATGACTCCGTTGGACGTACAAATAGTAGCGTGTCCAAAGATGGGATATCTGTCCCTTCGTTAAACAAATCTACCGTGAATATAATATCAATCTTTGCTTCGCTAATTTGTTTAATCGCTTCTTTTCGGTTCATTCCTTATGCAGAAGAATGAATTTCAACGGCTTTCACACCCTGTTTACTGAAAAACTGGGTTAAAAAAGAGGCTTGTTTAATAGATGAACAAAAAGCCAATGTTCTTGACTGTTTATGCTCGTTCCGAGCCATGTAATTTGCGAGTAATCCGTATCATCATAAATGCCATAATATTTGAACGGAGCGAGCCAGCCAATTTGGATCGCTTCAAGAAAATGCATTTGAAAGGCGATATTGCCTTCACAAATCGCAAACACATCTTTACCTTCCATTCTATCAGGCGTTGCTGTTAGGCCCAACAAAAAGGCTGGCTCGAAATACTCGATCACCCTTGAATACGAATTCGCTGCTGCGTGATGAAACTCGTCCACAATTATCAAGTCAAACTCATCTGGATCAAATGTCTTCAATTGACGGTCGCTGGAAAGCGTGAATATCGAGGCGAAGACATGATCTTCTTCCGATTCTTTGTATTTCCCATTCAAAATACCGCGAGATTTATCTGGCATCACATGTTTGAAAGACTGCTGTGCTTGAAATAAAATCTCTTCACGATGTGCAATGAAAAGAACTTTCTTATATTTCTTAGCAAAAAAGGCAGCCAAGTATGTTTTACCAAGTCCAGTTGACATGACAATCATCGCCTTGTCATATCCTTCTTCAACTGTATTATCCAAAGCTTGCAACGCATCGATTTGTGGACCTCGTGGTTCAATCAACGTGTTATATTCTTCTCTCGTTTCCGCAACCTTACTCACTTCTTGACGATCATCAGCTAGCATTAAACTTTTTTCATCGTCTTCTGTCCACCACCGAACAAACTCTGGTACTTGTTGACGTTTCTCTTCATATACTTTTTGATAACTTTTCAATGTTAGTTCATTTAAAGAAACTGTTTGCTCAAAGTAAAACAACCTAGAAACTCGTCTCGAGCTTCATTTATTGTTTCTGCTGCCACTTTATTCGAAACGGCTAAGTTCCATTCCACTCCATTTGTAAGTGCTGATGAAGAAAGATTTGATGAACCAACATATAAATATCCTTCTTCTTCCCCCTCTATCAAATAAGCCTTTGGATGAAATGACTTCCCCTCACTTCTCCAAAGGCGGGTTTCAATGCGAGAATCAATATGTATTAACATCTCAAGCGCTTCTGGTTGAGTCACATACATGTAGTCACCCGTACATATTTTAATATCTGCTCCCCGATCAGCAGCACGTTTTAAAGGTGGTGCTAATAGTTTGACACCAGTTTTCATCGAGAACGAAACGAGGATGTATATCGTCGAAGCTTGATCAATTTTCGTTGTAATTTCTTGAATCAGTTGTTTGGTGATTAATTTGACTTCACTCATATTCATCCTCCTGGTTCCTTAGTATTTCTGCTTTCCTGGAATCACTCCACGAACTCCCCCAGCCGGATCTTTCATATCTCCCTTGTGACGAGAAATCACATGCATGTGAACATGAAAAATCGTTTGCCCTGCCGCTTCACCACAATTGATACCGATATTAAATCCATCAGGAGAAAACTCTGCTATTTGAATTCCCCTTATCTCTTCGGCTAATTGCTGCATCGCTCTTTTTTCTTGTTCCGTCGTATCAAAATAATCCGCCACATGCCGCTTCGGAATCACCAAGGCATGTCCCTTTGCTACAGGGTATTTGTCGTATATCACAAAAGCTAGGTTATTTTCTAGTATGTATTTGTTCAACTGACAAAATGCGCATTCATTACTCATAAACAATAATTCTCCATTCCTAAAGATCAATATAGGGTACATTTTACTATTTTTCTTTTGATAACACCATGAAATATAACTTTTTTTTCTAGGTGACATTAAAATTCTTGAACCCAATTAAATAAATTGGATAAAAGAGCCAGCCCCCCCCCCAGTGTCTTAATATTAACTCACCGGGGGCAGGAACAAGAGTCCAGGCAAATATGAAGAGGGGTTCCAGCCAATAAGGAACCCCTCTTTTCTTATAATATGTCATTAATAAATAAAATCTCATTGACTATGTTTCTTCCAATCAATTCCCTAAAGGATAAGCTTGATTTTTCTCGTTTTAACTTCTTGAAGTCTCACTAATGATCCTTTCCGCACCTTCTTTTATTTCACTGGAGAAGAATCGATAATATATATCTTCTACCTTAATTTCAACATATTCATAACCGAGAAGATCTGTTATATACTCATTAAGTTATCAATTCTTTTTTTATACTGAGATTCAAGCATTTATTGGTATCTACACAACTTATCGCACTCCATTTACAAGCCAAATCTCCCGATTTGTCGACATCATCTTAAGAAATCCTCATATCGAGTAGGGATGCACAATAAGCGATAGGCGTTATTCTGCTATTACGAACAGTTCCTGGCACTGTTCGTGAAAAATATCAAAAACAATTTTTAAAAAACGTTTACTAAAGGGTTAATACGAAGAATTTTTGGAGGTAACTTTTTTAAAATCATTCAAACACAAAGCCCACATTACTTCACACATTACACACTTCTATTCTAGCAGAAGCTAGTGTAGCACTAGAACAAATTATGGAAGAAATTAAAAAAGAAGCTTCCCATTAGTTTAGTCAACTAATGAGAAGCCTCTTCTACTTTTTTACATAATGTTAGCAAATCATTTAAAAATCCTTAATATCTTGGGTTTCAGGGCCAACTTACATCATGCCGCCCATAAGTCCGTCGCTGTGTAACATGTTTAACGTAAGTTAACGTAAGCCTATTAACTCACGTCATACAAACGTTTTTATAGGGTTTCTTTTGTAACATCTTTAACGCTAAATAATAATTTATTTCGATATTACGTTACCCGCATGTTACTCCAATTTAAATCTCGATTTAAATTGGTTTGTAACGAGTAAAGAGTTTTTTAAACTGTATTTCTTACGCTCTTTGATTTATCTATATAATATGAAGAAACACGAAATAATAAAATATTAAAGGTGCCTGATTTAACAAGCTCTTTCATCTGTAAAGTGTAAATGGAATAAACACAATAATATA
The DNA here is from genome assembly GCF_002886185.1 of Salipaludibacillus neizhouensis. Lineage (GTDB taxonomy): Bacteria > Bacillota > Bacilli > Bacillales > Salisediminibacteriaceae > Salipaludibacillus > Salipaludibacillus neizhouensis. The sequence continues at coordinate 1,413,896 of NZ_KZ614146.1, read as the reverse complement.
TATTTGGTGGTCAAAATGTGGTCAAAAATGAATCACCGATCCACTTATCAGATATACTTTATACACTTATTTTTTACTCTTTTACATCATTTCGCCCATTCATCAACGAAAAAAATAGAGAAATACTATGAGCAATATTATGAGCTTTTTTATAATCATTGGGTAAGGCACTTTTCCTTACCCTTTTTCATAATAATCAGTTGCCCCGAATTACAAAGACATAATAAAAGCACTAATAGGAGCTTCATTCGATTTTATTATTTTTTTTGTGTAAATCTTTTGCCTGTAACTCCCCTAAATGATTTATCGTTAGATGTTTTTCCCACCATTACTCTTCTCGGAGTCACAGTTTTCTTTGTTTCTTTACTCCAGGCTACTTTGGGTACTTCATCCACATAATTAGTTTTTTTTATATTGCTCGCAGATACTACAAGGACCCTTCCTGTACCTGTTTTTCCCCTCTTAATTTCTTTGTTTTCACTACGAAATGAAACAAATCCTTCGTCGTCATCTGAGTTTAACCATTCTAAGTGGGAAATCCATTCTTCTGCGGTTACACGGTCTAAATAATTATCATAAACTTGTTCAGCTACATCCTCCGGACTCAGATAACTATTTAAGTTTTTAATTGGTTCTTGATAATCGTTATATATTTTTAAAGCTTTTTCTTGATTAAAATTCCCCAATTTTCTGAGTGTAGCCACAATTTCTATTTTATAATGAGCTTGCATCTCTTTTGCCAACACTTTCATAGATCCACCCTCCATTACTTCTAATATACCATCCATCAATAGATAGAACCTCTTTTGCGAATTCACCGTTAGAAAAAACAATTTGACTTCCTAAATCCTCAATCAGTTTACTTTCCTTATTTCTTATTACGTTTTCATAAAACCAATTTATACTGTGTTGTTTCAATTTACATTCTAAGATAACCTTCCTCATTGAACTGTCCGCAAGTGGACCTACTATAAGATCATATTCGGAAAATCCAACCTCATGAATCCGGTGATTATATATTAATGAAGCCCAATTTATTGAAGCTCCTAAAAAAATTTTCTTTCTATATGTGCTTAAATCAATATTTTCGACTTTTAACTTAATCACACAGGGTAGATTTTTCGGATTATTTGATTTTATGTTAGCAAAAACTTTTGCCTGAGCCAAATTCACAGTTGTATATAAGCCTTTTCCAAAATCTCTACCAGTTTTCCAATAACCCTTGTTTATTAATTCTTTTTTCATTATATGTAACGATTTTGTTGTAGTTCCATGATAAAGTATTTCAGGTAAGATTATAGACATTTTTCCCCTCCTAGTACTGCTTTAAACATTTCGACAGAAGAAGAGGGTGTTCCTACTTGTTTTAAGAAAAAATCCAAAAATAAATTAATTTTTTTCTAATTATAGTTCTAATGCATAAGTAACTTCCTTGTACATTCATAAAAAAGCATACTTTTAGGACAACACAAAAGGAAAAATTACAAATGACAATGGAGGAAACAGCAATGATTGAAACAGACATTTATAGAATTGCTCCGACACTTTTTCGGACACTAAGTTAGAAATTAAGGGTTATGAACGTTGATATAAAAGGGGTTTGACTCCCTTTATACATCATTCCGCCCATAGCGCATCTATGTTATTTCTGATAAATTTCATTTTCATTATGTTTGTAAAATCTTTAAAAACAATACTTTCATATGTTACCTGTTATATTTATATCTGTATAGTTATGTATAGTTATATAGACTATGTGGTCAATTAATTATACTCGTAATTTGTTGTTTATACATCTGATAAATTAGGAATGCATTAAGGCTTTTATCTACAACAGAATTATTACCTTTACTACCTATAAACAAAATTGATACGTGGAAGGCATAAAATAAGGATATTGCAGAAAAGTATGATGTCTCACTATAAACCTTAAATATTAAGAATACCCAGCTAAAACAAGCTGGAGTTCATTTAGTACCGTATTTCTACGCTCTTTGATTTTGAAAATTCATATGAAGAAACATGATTAAATACCGTTTCTGCATCAATAATATCAATTGAAATTATTTCACCATTATTTAAATGGCTAAAGTTACCTTATGGTTTCCCACCAAATATCAAGAAAATTAAACTATCGTCAATAACAGTTTAGTTTTTGTCTGATATTGGCGATTTTTATTATGCTAATTATGATAAAATTAAAGTTATAGAATTTGGAAATTGGAGGAAGAATGATGGCAGCAATAAATGACTTGGTTAATCAAATTTCAGATGTACACCTTAGAGCAAGATTGTCTGAAGAAGTTGCATATTTGACGAAAAAGAAAAAGTTTGGTTTAGTCTTTGAAGAACACTTACCAGAGAAGACTTTATTATACAATTCAGAATTACAAGTAGGTATGACGGTCTGCTATAAAAACAAGTCTGTTGATGATACATATCTAGTTACAGATATAAATGATAACGAGGTCACACTAAGAAACTTGAAGACAGGTGAGTTATTTTCAGAAGAAAAACGGAAAGTAGTTCAAATTCGTAGATTTGGAGAAGCTGTCTTTCCTGTGTTAAAACATGTTGATTCAGTGCAAAAAGGTTCAAAAGATGCTGCTTGGCATATGCTAATTGAAGCAGATAATTATCATGCCCTTCAATTATTAGATTATCTGTATCCTGGAGAAGTCGACTGCATTTATATTGATCCTCCGTATAATACAGGAGCTAGAGATTGGAAATACAATAATAGTTTTGTAGATAGTAATGACGAATGGCGACATAGTAAGTGGTTAGCTTTTATGAAACGTCGTTTAGAATTAGCAAAAAAACTTTTGAAGCCAGATGATTCTGTTTTAATTATCGCAATTGACGACAGTGAATTGTTTGCTCTTGGTATGTTGCTAGAAGAGCTATTCAAAGGCTCAGAACGTCAAATCATTAATATTACTATAAATCCCAAAGGAAAAGCTCGGGAACAACGACTTTCACAAGTAGATGAATATCTTTTGGTGGTATATTTCGGGAATGGTGGAGCTCAAGAAATGTTAGATGAAGGAGGGCTAGAGGAGATAAGATGGCCTTATTTGAGACGAAGTGAACCCTCATCTGTTCGTTCCTCGCGAAAAAATCAATTCTATCCGATCTATGTTGAAAATGAAACAAAAAAAATCTTTAAAATTGGTGAACCAATAACAATTGAGGTAGATAGAAATAGTGTCCCGCAAATTAATGGATGTACAGCTGTGTTTCCTGTGACTGAAGAAGGTCTAGAAATGATTTGGGGGTTAACTGGACCAAGCCTTCAATTAGCAGTAGATGAGGATTATGTACAGGTTAACTTTAATAAAAAAAATAAATTTCAACCATATACAATAAAATATGTAACTGCTCCTTCAATAGTGAAGGTAGAAAATGGAGATTATAGTGTTGTGGGTCGAAGAGATGATGGTTCAAAGATTGTTGTTAGTACCCAAAGTTCCTCTAAGAGAAAAACAACTGTCTGGAAGAAAAATCTTTACGACGCTAATAAGTATGGGACACAGATTGTCAGTTCAATTATTAAGAACAAACAATTTCCTTTTCCAAAATCTTTATATGCTGTTCATGACACTCTCAAATCCTTTTTGAGTAATAAGAAGGATGGACTTGTAGTTGATTTCTTTGCAGGAAGTGGGACAACTTTACATGCATTGAACTTATTAAATTTAGAAGACGGCGGTAACAGAAGAGGGATTTTAGTAACTAATAATGAAGTTTCTTCGAGCGAGGAGACCGAGTTTCTAGGCAAAGGATACTTGCCAGGTGATGATGTATGGGAGGACAACGGCATATGTCGTTCCGTGACTTGGCCACGTGTGAAACACTCAATATTAGGTGTAGATACTGATGGAGTTTCAATTGATGGAAATTACTATCTTGATAAGTATCGAATGGAGAGTAAGAAAAGAACGGTTAAGCAAATTGACTATTTATCGCCTTCCAAGGTGACGACTGTAGCACAGAAGAAGAAGATTATTTCTCTATTAGGAACGAAAAGAATTCCAAGCACAAAACTTGTAAGCTCGGGCGCTTTTGCAATAGACAATGAAAAGCCAACAGCAATTCTATTTGATTTGTCATATGAGGAAGAATGGTATCAAGAGCTCGAGGCCAAAGATAATGTCACTGAGGTTCTAATTGTCACAGAAGATAAATCGGCTTATAAAAGAATTTCTGAGAAGAGTATTGAAATTCTCGGTACCAAAGATTCTTACTTTCAAGAAGAAAGAGCGAAGTCAGTAGGTTTTAAATCGAACTGTGAGTTTTTTTCATTAGACTTTTTAAACAAGGATGATGTCGAGCTAGGAAATGAATTCGAGAGTATTCTTCCTATTTTATGGGCTAAGTCGGGTTGTGTTGGAATGCGCCCAGAGAATGTCGAAGATGTTGATTTTATCTTCCCAATCGAAAGCAATTTCTCAGTTCTAATTAATGAATATGCATTTGCTCAGTTCAAAGAAGAAATGAAAAATCACGTTGGTATTGAATATTTTTATATAGTTACGAATTCAAATGAAGCTTTTTCAGAAATGGCTTCAGAATTTTCGGGTGTCAATAGTTATCAACTGTATAAAGATTACTTAGATAATTTCATGATACAAGGAGTGTAAAATAATGAGAACAGTATTGTTTCCATTTCAAGAGGAAGCACTGGTTAGTCTTCACGAAAATATTAAATTTGCACAATCAACCAATGAGCAATTTGGTAAAAATTCAGTAATCTCACTTTCTTCTCCGACAGGTTCCGGGAAAACAATTGTAATTATAAAGCTATATGAAGAAATATTGTTCGGTTCAGAAGTAAATGAAGGTAATAAAAATTCAATATTTTTGTGGCTATCTGATTCGCCAGAGTTAAATAAACAAACGCAAAGCAAAATTGAAGCTCAATCAAATAAGATAAATGTAAACCAAATAGTACAAATTGAACAGGCGTTTGATAAGGAATTTTTTGAATTTGGTCATTTCTACTTCTTAAATACACAGAAGTTAGGGTCGGATAAGAAACTCACTTCATATTCAGATGAACGAGAATATACAATTTGGGATACGATTGAAAATACAGCTAGAAAGTATCCTTCAAATTTCTATTTGGTTATCGATGAAGCCCATAGAGGTGCTGTATATAATGCCAAGTCAGAAAAGAAGGCACAGTCAATTATGCAGAAGTTTTTGTTAGGTAGTGTAGAAGATAAGTTATCTCCTGTGCCACTAACAATTGGGGTTACTGCGACACCCGAAAGATTTATGCAACTTATTAAGCAAAGTGAATCACTTGCATTAAAGATATTGCTTAAGCCAGAGGATGTTCGAGAGTCGGGATTGATAAAAGACCGAATTAAAATAGCCTATCCTGCTTTAGCATTAGATAATGAGGTGACGATGCTAAATGATGCATTAACTGATTGGGACAATAAAGGTAAGCAATGGAAATCATATTATGAAGATGGCCAAGATGAGACTTTGGTTAAACCTATTATGGTTATTCAAGTTGCTGACGGTTCTAAGGATAATATTTCTAATACAGATTTAGCTTTAATCGTTGCAACCATTGAAAAATATCTTGGAAGAGAGTTATACGATGGAGAACTGATTCAAACTTTTGATTTGAAATCATCTATGGAAATAGGTGGTAAGGTCATCCCATATGTTGAACCGTATAGAATTCAAGATGATGAGAATATCCGATTTGTTCTATTCAAAATGAATCTATCTACAGGGTGGGATTGTCCTAGAGCTGAAACAATGGTTTCCTATCGTACGGCAAACGATGCTACTTATATTGCTCAGCTACTTGGTCGTATGGTTCGAACACCGCTCGCCCGAAGAATTAGTACCAATTCTGAATTGAACTCTGTTTCGTTGTTCCTTCCTGGATACGATCAAGAAACGGTTAATAGAGTAGTAATTTCTCTACAAGAAAGTGATGCTCTTGTTCCCGGTGAAACAGGGACAAAGAGAACGCTCGTTGATTATGTAAGAAGTACCGAATTTGAAGAACTATTCCCCGAGCTTAATTTTATAACTACATATGAAGTTCCAGGGAAAAGTTCACTTTCATTCTTGAAGCAGTATTCTAGATTATCAAGGCTATTGACTATGAATCAGATTGATATGGAAGCTCAGAAAAATGCGTACGATGCAATTGTTACAAAAATGCGAGAATTAATAGAAGAAATGAAAACTGATGGTGAATTTGATTCAATCCGAGAAACAATCGAAAATATTGGTATCAATCAAATTGAATTTAGTGTGAGAGATAATGTGGTCGATACAACAAATCAGTATTCATTAATAGCGGATGTAGTTGATATATCGACGGCATTTGATAAGCTTAAGAGTTTATTTGATGGTCTAAATGTTTTTTATTGGTCTAAATACACTAAAGTCGAAAAAAATTATCGTCAACTTAAACTTGAAGTGCTTGTTTTATATAATTCTGAAAAACAGATGAAAAAATTATTTACTTACTGCGAAAATCAATTTAATGATTTATATGAAACTTGGAAGTTTGATATAGCCAATCAAACAGAAGATATAGGGTCTGAGTTTAAGCGACTTCTTTCACAAGTAGAAAATCCAATCGATAAACCGTTTTATCTTCCTGAGGTTGTTGGATATACCGTAAGTGATAAATCGATTGAAATTGAAAAGCATATTTACGTTGATAAGGAAGGTAAATTCAAAATTGAGCTTAATGGTTGGGAAAAAGATGTTGTAAAAACAATGCTTGAAAAAACTGACGTGTATGCATGGTTAAGAAACCCAGACAGGAAATATTGGTCTATGTGTGTTCCGTATGAAGATGGTGGCAAAATTACTCCAATGTTCCCAGATTTCATCTTTATTCGTAAGCAGAATGATAAGTATGTATTTGATTTATTTGACCCACATGATTCGAATAAAAAAGATAATGTACCAAAAATTAAAGGTCTAGCTCGTTATGCTGAGAAGTATTGGACTTTGTTCCCGAGAATTGGACTAATTCGAAAACAAAATGGAAAAGATAAGCAAGAACGCTATTACTTACTAAACGTGTCCAACACGAGTGTTAGAAAAAAAGTATTGAAAATAACGACTGATACACAGTTAGATGATTTATTTATAGAATATGGCGAAACATTGTGATGCACTTAAGGCAACTCCACAACGGGGTTGCCTTTTTAGGTTGACTGTTTCTGCAGTATCCCTACTGTTAGGGACTGTAACAAGTCCCCTAGTTCCATCATTCCAATTTTTCTGAATCTTCATCTTGCTCAAATTCGGATTGAAGATATTTAAGTTCGTCTATGTCCAATGATTCCAATAAAGAATGATACTTTCCTTCTTCATTTTTTCCGTTTTCTTCATACTGTTTATTAGGAAAAAATTCTTCTACCATTTCCCGACATTCTCTAAACTCCTCTTCTGTCATTATTGGATCAACTTTTTTATTTTGATTAACTTCCAGTCTACTGAACCTACAGTTAATAGACATCCCCCCCTTATATCGTTCTTCTAGCTTGTCTAACCGCTCTTCTAGTTCCCCTTGTTCCAAAATTTTAAGTATAGTATTACACGCACTGTAACGACAACCCTAGTGCGTTTTGTAGCTAAATCTGTATCGTTATCAAGCATCTCATTTACTACTCGATTTAATAGAACACGTACATGACTTGATTTATATATTTTTACCCCTCGTCTATTATCACTCACTTTTTTTGAACTCCTAAAAAAGCCAATGTATAAGCATATATAGAGATTTTTTCATGATAATAAGGATTTAAAATACACTCTTCAGTTAATCCCTTAGACGATAATTCAAGACTTTAGGATAACCTTGAACTGTTACTGTGAAGTCCCTGCACATGTCATATATTCGTGTTCCAAGCGCCTCATCAATATTACATATTGTATCTATAGTTAATTCCGATGAGATCATTATTGGTTTGTGATTTAGATATCGGTAATTAATCATTGCATGTGTTTGTTCAACTTGCCACTCTGTAGCTCGTCGCTTACCTCTAGTTGGTTTGAATAAATCATCAATAAAAAGCATCTCAACGTGTACAGCGAAGGGTCTTTTATTCGTTTAGACTACCATGTAAATGCAAGAAATTGAGGTTAATTTATGCTACTACGTTCATAGGTGCAATGTCATTTACAGCCCCTCTTTTCTTATAATATGTCATTAATAAATAAAATTTCATTGGCTATGTTTCTTCCAATCAATTCCCTTAAGGAAAGCTTGATTGTTTTATTTTAACTTCTTGAAGTCTCACTAATGATTCTTTCCGCACCTTCTTTTATTTTACTGGAGAAGAATCGATAATAGATATCCTCTTCCTTAATCTCAACATATTCATAACCGGCTCTGTGCACCCCATGAATAAATATGTCCATGATAGAAAAGGCTACCAGCGCCGAACTATTACTGACTAATCCACTATACAACATCAACTGACCCCCTCCGTTTGGGTCTACATGCTTCTTCACTTCCACATACAGATCCTTGCCATCCTTATCTACAAAAAGTAAATCACACCTTTTCCCATATAGATTTACTTCCCTCCCTTTAAACGTCAATCCTGGTTCAATTAAATCTGAATAATTGATAAGTCCATACTTTAACTCTGCTTCACTCATCCTAATCATCTCCTCTCAAATTAAAAGCCCTTCATATATCAAGTACACTCGAATGACATAAAAGGAAGAGGTGATTTGAAAAGTGTTGTAATTTCAGAGGTGTTTGTGTGCAAAATTATTTCTAGCTAAAAAATGACATTAAAGGTTGATAGGCTTCTCATGTGTAACTGCTAAACTAAAACTGAACAATTTCTGCTCAAATCTTCACCTATCAGTTATTATAAGGAAGTATAAAAATAACTGATTTTTTGGGATCAGGAAGGTGTGGAAAATAGAAGTGGTTGTGGAAGTGCATCAATGAGATTACGTTAGCAAAATGTTAATATTTTACTAGTAACACTTCTAGCTACAAATTCACTAAACAGCTATTATGTTCCCTTTACATAAGTTAATGTATTAGTGTTTATCCAAAACAAGAATAACATTAGTACAAAAATAGTGTTAGAATGAAAAAGTAAACATGTATAACTTGGGGGTTATAATGAATGAATTGAAACAGGTTAAAAAGCCGAAAGCTAGAACTAGGGAGAACGAATTTAAAAGATACTTGAGGCAAAAGTATGGGTCAGAGTATTTTATTGGAAATACAACTTTCTCTAATGAAGATTCGGTGAGTATTTCGGTAGATGAAAAAATAGATTGTACAGATAATTCAACTATTCTTATAGAATTCGATACAGGCAATTATGCAAAGTTAATTGTTGGTCAATATATTTTACTGAATGAATTATATCAGGAAAATACATCAGAAGAGGTATTCTTAGTTATTCATGCTAATAAACACTACAATCCAGAAAGAACAATAAAGAATCTGAAATTTATAAAAAGTGGTTTACTTGAAAACAAAGGAATGAATTTTTGCGCATTAAAATACGAAGACTTTATTAAATTATGTGAGGAAAATGAGTTAAACTCATTGGTCAATGTCATATTTGATATTGCTACAGAACAATCTAATTTAAATTATAACCTTCTAATTTAATAGTATTCATCACTTGCTAAAATGCAATACGATCTAGATGACCTCTTGTAATCTCCCCCCCACCCTCGACCTTCGCTTTATACGCTGCCAGTTCCGGATTAAGCCTGCCACGATATTTTTCTGTGAAATGTTCAATGTTCCTGGCATCGCGATCCATCGTAATGGCTTTCTTTTCGTAGACGAGCCACTCGATTAAATAAATCAGACTTTTAAAGTCTTCGATCACAGCCTCCTGATACAATTCCTTGATTGTCATCCCTACACGAGTAGAGCATATTTTCATTCGAATCATCCTTTCGTTTTCCATTTTCGTCTTTCAATGAGTATGTACAGACGACTGATAAAAAAGGAGGAGGTGTTTTAAAAAATGTGGAATCAAGGGGACGGTTCGACGGTTCTGTGCTTCATTGGCATTGGTGGAAGACACACATGGTTCACTCAAAACGAAGAAAAATACAAAAAAGACCCTTCCTTGGAGAAGAGTCTTTGTTAAACAAACTACTTTGCACATTAAGGGAACGGCCTTTAGCTTCTTTGTAAACATTCGCAAAAAATATCGCAATGATGTCAACCCTTAATCAAAAGTCATGTCTTTGAATAATTGAAAGGCAAAACTGAATACAATGCTAATATATTTTCTACATTGAAATTGTTACTTCATGCCGTCCGTGAGGTGGGAGTATGTAATACCTTTAACAATATATTTTTCCTTGTCGAAGATAATGAATAGCAAGTATAAAATCTATGATGTATTTATGTTCTGTCCTGCCATAACGTCAGGTTTCAAGACTTGCAGTTTCAATGAAAAATTAACTTATGTACTCCCCCATTTACTTTTTATAATTAGTATGTTGCTAGACTTCTTGCTAATTGGTATGTGTTGTGATCGAACCCAGGCTTATCTTTTCCTAATTCCTCAAAAGGTGTATGAATCAATCTACCGTTTTTCAATCCAATCATGATACCTTTCTTTCCTTCCACTAATAAGTCCACAGATTCAGCTGCCATTTGGCTACTTATCATTCGGTCGTATGCACTTGGTGGGCCACCACGTTGAAGAAGTCCAAGAATTGTTACTTTTGTATCTAAGTTGGTTTTTTCCTGGATTATCTTACCTAACTCTTTTCCAGCTCCTACACCTACTCCTTCTGCAACTACAATAATATTGTGGTTTTTTCCCCTCTCATATTCTTGATGAATTCGGTCAGTAATATCTTCAACATCATGTTTTGCTTCCGGAATAATAATCGATTCCGCTCCTGTACACACGCCTGACCAAAGAGCTATATTCCCAACTCGGCCTCCTGCCACCTCTATAACGTAGGTTCGTTCATTTGATGATGCAGTATATCGAATTTTATCAATGGCTTCTACTACTGTATTTACAGCTGTATCAAATCCAATTGTATATTCTGTTCCAGCAATGTCATTATTTATCGTTACAGGAATTCCAACCGTAGGAACTCCTAGGGAGCTTAATTTCTCTGCAGCTCTCATAGTTCTATTTCCACCAAGAATAATTAACCCTTCGATACCTAAGTTTTCAATTTGATCTAATGCTTTTTGTTGAATATCGACATTCTCGAGACCCTCAAAATGTGAATACTGTAACACTGATCCTCCTCTATGAATTAAGTCACATACAATCTCCAGTGACATTTCAATAATATTCCCATCAATTAGTCCTGTAAGACCACCTTGGATACCGTAAACATCCATTTCTTTACCTATCCCTTGTCGTACAACAGCACGAATGGCCGCATTCATTCCTGGAGCACTGTCACCAGTTAAAACTGCAATTTTTTTCATTTTCCCGCCCCCGTTTCATCTCATTAAAAATGTGTACGTTAAAGTAGTTTTTAAAACGCGCTATAACATTTTCTACAGTAAAACCGTATTCTTCTATCAGTTTCTCTCCAGGTGCCGAAGCCCCAAAATGATCAATAGCTAGAACGAACCCGTTATCTCCTACGTATCTTACCCAACCAAATGATACGCCCATTTCAATTCCAAGACGTACCTTGACATGTTTCGGAATGACAATTTCTCTATAAGAATGTGGTTGTTTCTCATAACGATCCCAATTCGGCATGCTTATAACCGAAACAAAAGTCCCTTCTCTTTCTAAACCTTTTTGAGATGCACTCGCTAATGACACTTCAGATCCAGAAGCTAATAGAAGACCATCGATCTTTTCATTTGCTTCAGAAATAACATATGCTCCTTTTTTCAATTGCATCGATTGTTCATTGTTTGAACAGATAACTGATCAATATTCACTTTGTCTCTGATCAAATTAATTCCTCCCCATAAAACCTCTTTATAAACCTATTTATGTCAAAACCTATCATTTTAAGTTCATTCAATAATTGATTATTTTTGAAAGAATAAGTTTTTTTAAAATCATTAATTGAAGATGACTATTCTTCCTAATAGTATTCAGTCTTTGCTTACTTTTTTAAGTTACATCCTGATGATACTGAGTCAAATTAATCACAAACAATTTAAGAAAAAAAGCAACTGAATCTCCTCAATTGCTCTTTAACTTCTCTTTACCGCAAAACTAGTAGATTATTCTATATAAAGGAGTTTAAAAAGCTACTAGACTATCGTTTCGCTTAAAAGTGCCGAATGCACCGTTTCCGTGCACCTCAAACTTTTGTCTAATCCATTTATCACCATTGAATGAGTAATAAACTTTTTCTGATCACATCGGATACCTTTTAGCAACATATTACTTGTAATACCTGTTGCAACAAATGCACAATTATCGGTACCTATTAATTGTTCATGTTTCAATGATTGATTTGGTTCCACAATCCCCATGCTTTTACACCTTTCATACTCTTCATCAGTTTTTGGTAAAAGTCTAGCTTGCATATCTCCGCCTAAGCTTTTTATTCCAACTGCAGCTAATACACCTTCAGGAGCTCCTCCAATACCTAAAAATAAATCAATATTTAATGAATCGATACAAGTTGCAATCGCGGGAATAACATCACCCTCTTCAAACAAGTAAGTCTTCGCACCTAATCCTCGAATGGTATCTATCCATTGTTGATGTCTTTCTCGATCCTGGATGACGACCGTTAACTCATTTATTTGTTTCCCAGTAGCTTTTGCAACCGCATACAGATTATCTTCAATCGGTGCATCAATATCTATTTTCCCTGCTGCCTTTGGCCCCGTAGCGATTTTTTCCATATACATATCTGGAGCATGGAGTAATTTACCTTTAGGAGCAGCTGCAATAACTGTGATGGCATCATTTTTTCCTTTTGAAGTAGAAGTAGTACCATCAATGGGATCTACAGCTAAATCGATTTTTAGTCCTGTTCCTGTTCCTATTCTCTCACCAATAAAAAGCATTGGCGCTTCATCAATTTCACCTTCCCCAATCACCACAACACCATCCATTGATATTTTATTCAGCAAGATTCGCATGGAGTTTGTTGCTGCTCTGTCAGCTTCGATTTTGTTCCCAGTCCCAATCCACGGTAGTGATGCTAATGCTGCCGATTCTGTAACATGTAAAAAATCATATATTAATTGATTCATTTGAGACCCACTCCTTTTAAACTGCCTAATAGGTAAAGTAAATATTTTTTAATGCTTTTAGTAAATCAACTACAAGATTTAGAAGATAATTCTTTGCTAACCTCTGTGAAATATTCATTTTCTATTTCAACAATTTTATCTACCTTACGTTGAGAACCGCCTGACCAATTAGAATTTAAGTAACTAGAAACAACTTTTTTCGCAACCTCGGATCCAATAATTTGAGAACCTATTGTTAAAATTTGTGCATCGTTACTTAGTTGTGCTCTTTCAGCTGAATAAACATCATGGGCAAGTGCAGCACGAATACCAGGAAACTTATTAGCTGCTATACACATTCCAATTCCAGTACCACAAAGTAAAATCCCACGTTCTACAACGCCATTACTTACTCCTTTTGAAACTTTTAAGGCAACATCTGGATAATCAATAGCATCTTGTGAATAGCAACCGTAATCCTCAACTTCATGGCCACACTCTTCAATATAATTTTTTACTACTTCTTTTAAATCAAAAGCATTGTTATCGCAACCAATTCCAACTTTCATTTAAAAATCCCCTTTCGTTTTCTTTTAATATACTTTATTTATTTATTATCCCTATTCTTATTTTATTACATTTGTTTTTATTTTTCAATGTTTATTTTCGTTTACTTTTGTTTTATCGAAGATATATTTATATTTTAAAATTAATTATCATTTTTTACCTCTGAAAATACGAATTCATAAGAGATTTGACTTGAATTAGACCTGAATTAGACTTATAATACAGGTAATATGTTTTATTTAACTTTTTATTTTTTTTGTTTTTATTTATATTCAAATGATTAATGGAATATCAAAATAAAGAGGGGTAATTATGAATAAATTATTCGCAAGTGAAAGAAGACAATTAATTTTAAATATACTTGAGAAAAAAAAACGAGTAACTGTTAAAGATTTAGCAAAAGATGTAAATGTTTCCGAAGCCACATTAAGAACTGATTTAAATATTTTAGAGGAAGAAGGTCTGTTAACTCGCACTCATGGTGGGGCTGTTTTAAATGAAGACTTCTCTTCAAAGAAGAGCTTTTCTGAACGCGAAAAGAAAAACCGTGATTCAAAAGTAATCATAGGTCAGAAGGCCATTAAACATATTAGACAAAAAGATTGCATACTACTTGATGCAAGTACAACAGCTCTTGAATTGGCAAAATTATTAAGAGGTTCCAACTTAAATATTACCGTTGTAACTAACGGTTTATCGTCTGCTATCGAGTTAAAAGAGAATCCTGGAATTAATGTCATATTAGTAGGCGGAATGGTCAGAATGGGTTCAATGGCATTAGAGGGATTACTAGGAACAAGTATATTGAATAAAATCAATATTGACACTATGTTTACATCTGCTAGCGGATTTAGTATAGAAGAAGGACTTACAGACTTTAATGTATATGAAGTAGAATTAAAAAAATTTATGGTTGAAAAGGCTCATAAGATTGTTGCGATGGTGGACTATTCCAAAATAGGAACAAGCTCAATAGCCACCTTTGCAACATGTGAGCAAATCGATACGATTATCACTGATAAATCTTTAGATAAGGAACTTCATAACAAAATTGTTCGAGAAAATATAGAAATTATTTAAAAAGCTCTTTTTATCTAGAATAAGAAAAAAGGATACTCCTAGGAGTATCCTTTTTTCATTTTAATTATAAAGATGTTTCTCCAGCTCTTTGATCATTACCGTAAACGTCTCCATATTCCAAGCAGTTCTTCCAACAAAAAGACCATTTACATCTTTTTGCTCAATATATTTCAAAAAATTATCTAAGTTTACACTTCCCCCATACAACAATGGGATTTGAAGACCACTTTCTGGAAACATTTCAACTAATACTTGACGTAAGTATGTATGTATTTCACCTACATATTTAGAATCAGCAGGAATTCCTTTTTCACCAATTGCCCAAACAGGTTCATAAGCAACAAGAACCTGTTTGGCCTCCTTTTCCGTCAATCCGTTTAGACATATTTTTAGTTGAGAAGCAAGTGTTTCATAGGAAGCAGAGTTGTTTTTTTGTTCGATATTTTCCCCAATACAAATTATTGGTTTCATCCCATATCTTAATGCAGCAAATATCTTTTTATTAATTTCATAATCATTTTCATTAAAATATTGCCTTCGCTCAGAATGACCTAATTCAATTAAGTCTATCCCTATTTCATGGAGCATTCTTGGTGAGATTTCACCAGTATACGCTCCGTTATCTTCCCAGTGCATATTTTGTGCACCTAATCGGATCCTGGAATTAGAAACCTCTCTCTTTATATCAATCAAAGCTGTATGGGAAGGGATGATAAACAATTCAATATCAGAAGTAATCTTTTCAGCTAAATGTTTAAGCTCCTTTGTATAGGAGATTCCTTCAGATATCGTCTTCGTCATTTTCCAATTGGTACCAACCCATATTTTATCCATTTTCCTGTCCTTCTAACCATTCCTTCATTGATTTAAAAATAATCAAAACCGTAGTAGCACCTGCATCCTGATGACCAATGGCTCTTTCTCCTAAAGATTTAGCTCTACCGAAATTTGCAATATACTGCTTTGTATTTTCGACTCCTTGAAGTGCAGCAATCTCTGCCTTTCTAAGCCCTTCTACTAAACTTTCATTTGCTGCGGCGCTCTTTTCTAAAGCTTCAACTGCAGGCTGCAAAGCATCAATCATAGTTTTATCACCAAGGTCAGCT
The DNA here is from genome assembly GCF_002886185.1 of Salipaludibacillus neizhouensis. GTDB lineage: Bacteria > Bacillota > Bacilli > Bacillales > Salisediminibacteriaceae > Salipaludibacillus > Salipaludibacillus neizhouensis. Next base: position 1,397,966 of record NZ_KZ614146.1, on the reverse strand, counting down.
TTACCACGTTGCTTTATAGCTTCTAACGCTTTATTAAAAATCCCAGCTAATAACGGTAAATCTAAAGAAACTTTCGTTTCTAATCCTTTTATCCCTCCAACAAACATTGTACCGAAAATAATTCCTGATGCGCCACCCATAGAGGAAATCATAGACATGCCTATTGTTTTAAACACATCATTAATTGATGTAAATTCATTTGCTTTTAAATTCTCATCAGCCTTTGTAAAACCAACAGACATTCCTATGCCATGATCACCATCCCCAATAGCACTATCAATTTTAGTAAGTAAAGGTTTACATGCAACTACCTGGTCCCCCACATATAAAAACATATCTTTCAGTTGTCTTGTGTTCACACTGTTTACTGTTTCAATAGACATTATTTAACTTCCTCTCCAATCTTTTGAGTTTTTTTGTAATAAGGTGAATCGGCAGGAGCATCATATAAATCTTTTAACTCATCATCTAATTTTAAAAATGTAATAGAAAACCCGCCCATTTCTTGTGTTGTGCAGTAACTATTTACATCCATATCGTATATTTTAATTCCTTTTTTATTTAAAATTTGTGCTACTCTACGATTCACTATAAGTAATTCTAATAATGTAGTAGATCCTAAGCCGTTTACATAAACAGTTACTTCATCACCTGTTTGTATTTTACTTTCCTTTAATAATATGTCTAATAACTCATCTGTTAAATCATCTGCTTCCATTAGTTTCGTGCGTTTCATTCCAGGTTCTCCGTGAATCCCCATACCTATTTCGATTTCATCATCACCTAGTACAAATGGTGGTTCCTCTTCTCCTGGAATGGAGCCTGGCGCTGTAGCCACACCAATAGAAAATGTTTGATCTGCTGCCTTTTGTGTTACGCGTACTACTTCCTGTAAAGACCACCCTTTTTCGGATGCTGCACCTGCAATTTTAAATACAACAACATCTCCAGCAATTCCTCTGCGGTCACCTTTACGTTCTTCTGGTGCTGATGCCACATCATCCGCTACTAAAACGGTTTGTGTTTGAATTTCCTCAAATTCTAATAATTCAGTTGCCATATCAAAATTAAGAACATCCCCTGCATAATTCCCATATATAAATAAAACACCTTTTCCTTGATCAACAGACTTTGCTACGTCTTGAATAGTATTTGGCGTTGGTGCTGCGAATACGTTACCAATTGCTACTCCATCAGCAAGCCCTTCTCCGACAAATCCAAGGAATAATGGTTCATGTCCACTTCCTCCACCTATGATGATTGCAACTTTATCTTTAAGATCCTTACGGATGATTCCGTTTACATTGTTGACTTTTGTTAATGAATCTTTGTATGCATACATATAGCCTTCTATTGCTTCTTCAACAACATTACCAGGATTATTTATAATTTTTTTCATTTCAAGAACCTCCTATAAGGATATGAATCTTCATTTCTATTTTAATTTTCTTTTATTTACTTTCATTTATTATTTTAAACTTTTATTTATTTTCTGTCAATTTGCATTTTATATTCATATTGTTAAACTTGAGATTATTAACATATTTCTAAAAAAGAGTGTCTAATAGCCACAAACTAATGACTAGACACTCCCTTTCTCTTTTAATAGTCTTTCATATATCCTTTTGTTGATTCTTATATGGAAAGGCATTCTGCTTTTATGATAACTTATTAATTGCTAAGTCTCAGAAGTTTCCCTTTAATTATCAACACTGTCGTTTAACTGTGCTTTAACTTGAATATTACTTATATCCATTATTAATCAGTTTTACACTCATCTTTAAAGCTTCCTCAAATGCACCAGGATCTGCTATGTTTTTTCCGGCTATATCAAAAGCTGTACCATGCGCAGCAGTTGTAATAACGATAGGAAGTCCACCGCTAATTGTTACACCTTTATTAAAGCCCATCGTTTTCATACCAATTTGAGCTTGATCGTGGTACATAGCTAATAAACAATTATATCCTTCTTTTTCTAATCGTAAGAACATCGTGTCAGCAGGGAAAGGTCCAAATGCATTTACTCCGTTGCTTTTAGCTTCTTCAATTGCAGGAATAATAATGTCATTTTCTTCGTCTCCTAATAATCCATCATCTCCAGCATGTGGATTTAAACCTGCAACAGCTAATCTGGGAGTAATACCAGCTTTAGATACAATTTCATTAGCAAAATAGATACTTTCTAAAACATTATCTTTTGTAATATTTTCAGCAATTTCTTTTAACGGAATATGTGAAGTAACACGTGTAAACCATACATCATTCATTACGTTTACTTCACTAAACCCTGATTTGAGACCAAAAACAGAAGCTACTAAATGAATATCATCCATGAACTCGTAGCCTCCCTTATAGAGTGCACTTTTGTTCATAGGTGCATAAGAAAGACCATCTAATTTATTATCTTTTGCAAGGTTTAAAGCAAACATTAAATTATCTCCAGCAGCCTTCCCAGATTTCTCTGAAAGAACACCCATTTCAATCTCGTCAGGATCTGTAACTTTTGTATCTATTAACCAAAGTGAAGAAACCTCTGGATTAACCTCATCTATATTTTCTACTTTTTGATAGTTTAATTCTTTACTAACTATATTAGCACCTTTATTAAAAACCCTTTCATCACCCATTAAGATCCAAGTTGCTGATTCTAAAATTTCTTTCTTCGCTAAAGCCTTTGCCACTAATTCTGGTCCAACACCTGCAGCATCTCCGTATAACAATCCAATTTTAGGTTTATTCATTATTTTTCCTCCTCAGTAAGTATCTAACTGCCTTCATTATTTTTAAAATATTTAATAAAACTGTAGCCGTCACATTTTTATCAAACTGCAATATCAGTATTTTTTAATTTCCGTTTTTTAAAGTAGTCATTAATCATTGGATAGAATAACATTAACGCAGAAATAATTAATAGGGTTAAACTAATTGGACGTGTAAAAAATACTGAAAAGTCCCCATTTGCCATCTCAACTGAGCGGCGAAACTCGCTTTCCGTAAGCGGTCCTAATACAACCCCCAAAATAATAGTTGCTAATGGGAATCTATATTTTTCAAGGGTATAACCTAGTATTCCAAACAATACCATAATTAAAATATCCGTGTAGTTATTTCTTACTGTGTATGTTCCAATTACACAAAATACAACAATTAATGGACCCAATACATAATAAGGAATATTCACTACTCTTTGGAAAATTTTGATGAAAGGTTTTGAAACAATTAACATTGCAATATTAGCTAATAATAAAGCAGCAAAAATTGTATACATAAGTTCAGGTTCTGTTTTAAATAACATAGGACCTGGTTGCATGCCATGTAAGATAAAAGCACCTAATAGAACAGCTGCTGTTGCCCCACCTGGAATACCTAGTGAAAGCAAGGGTACTAACGTTCCCATTGCTGCAGCATTATTCGAAGCTTCAGATGCAGCAATACCTTTAGGATTACCTTTTCCATAAGTTGCTTTTTCTTTTTCTTTTGACCATCTAACTGTTTCACTGTAACTTAACATGGAAGCTGTTGTTGCACCTACTCCAGGTAGTATTCCTATGAATACACCTATAATTGAAGATCGAGCCATTGTGCTATATATTTTCTTGAAAATTTCTAACTCAAAGATTTTTGTTTGCACATTTGAAATAGCTTCTTGGACAACATGACTATCTCTTGATTTCTTTAGAAATTCTGATAAAGCAAAAAGTCCTATAATGACTGGTATTAAATTAATACCAGAAGTTAAAGCTGTTGTTCCAAATGTAAAACGTAATGTTCCAGTTAAAGGATCCATTCCGATTACTGCTATCATTAATCCAAATAAAACACCAATTAATCCTTTAGCTAACTCTTTACCGCTAAGAGAGGCAACGACAGTCAGACCCATGACTGCTAAAGCAAAGTATTCAGGAGATGAAAAGGATAAAGCTATTTTAGCAAGAGCTGGGGTTATCGTGATTAAACATAATGTTCCAATAACGCCTCCAACGACTGAACAAAGAATGGCTATCCCCAACGCACGGCCTGCGTTTCCTTGCTGAGCCATTGGATAGCCATCAAATGTTGTTACTACCGCTTCTGGTGTACCTGGAGTTCTAAGTAAAATAGCACTGATTGCTCCAGAAAATGATGTGATGGCATAAATACCTGTGAGTAATATAAAAGCTGCTTCTGGCTCTAATGTGTATGTTACTGGAATCATTATAACAACTAGCATCGTTCCACTTACTCCAGGTATAGCACCACCAATATAGCCTATAAAAATTGCTGCAAGTAACATCACGATATTCATTGGATCAGTTAACACATTAAGTAAACCAGTAATCAAATATTCAAACATATTATCCCCCCCTCCCTTATTTTTTAATAGAATAGTAGACTGAAATGCCTGAATACCCCCATCCCCCTAGGTAACGGAATGCTTAATAAAACCGGAAATAAAAAGACAAATACTGTCGTTGTTGCGATTGAAAATATGATTGCATTCAATTGTTTTTTCTCTCCAAGCAAGAAGGATAAACCATATAAAAATATAAGCGAAGAGAGAATAAAACCAAATACACTAAGTAATAGAACATATAATATAACAGTTATTAAGCAAACGATAGGTATAGATAATTTAAACAATCTTCTTTCAGGCTCATTGTCTTCATTATCCTCCGTTGCTTCTGTTTCTTGTATTTTTTTTGATTTAAAGAAACTACTAATAATTCCATAAGCTCCCAAAACCAATAATAAAATTAATAATGTATAAGGCCAAGTCTTTGGTCCGATAATAAAGGATGCATTAGTAATTTTAATTTGCGGGGTCATTGTTAGAAAGATCATAGCAAATACAATGACTATACTGTAGAATATATAATCTTTTTTTATATTGCTCATTTTTATCCCTCCTCACTAATTTAGATAAGGTAGGAGGCTAACCCTCCTACACTATCATTTTTATTTTTGAAGTTTTGCCATAACACCTGTATACTTCTCAATTAATTCTTCCGTACGTGCTGTGAATTCTTCAGAGTTCAACCAACCTTCTCTTAAATGTAGGTAGTTTTCTTCTTCATATTTTTGATATTCTTCCGAGTCATAGGCTGTTTTCATCGCATCTTCTAAAACTTTAATGATTTCTGGGTCTGTTCCCGTTTTAATGTAGAAGCCGCGTTCATTTCCATCGGTTAAATCCCAACCTTTTTCTACAGTAGTTGGAAGATCAGGGAATTGCTCTAATTTTTCTTCTGAAAATGCTACAAGTGGCTTGACTGATCCATCCTCATATAAAGCTTTTGTTGGACCAAACTCATCTACCATTGCATCTAAATGACCACCAATAACACCAGCATGCATTTCACCTGAGCCTGACATTGGAACAAAGCTTATATCAACTTCTGCTGCTTGCCCAAGTAAAAATACTGTAATTTCATCCATTCCCATAGATCCTGTACCACCAATTGTAAGCTTTCCAGGATTATCTTTTGCTGCTTGAATAAAATCATCAATGCTTTCATACTTTGCAGGATCTACCCATAAACCATAAGTATCACTTTGGAAACGAGCAACTGGTATAAAGCCTTCTAGCCCTTGTTCATTAGTACCCGCTGCAGTTGTGATAGGAAATGCTGCATCTCCAACTAAAGTATAACCATCAGCAGGTGCATTAAATGCATTTTTCGCTGCGATAACCCCTGCTCCGCCTTCTTGGTTGACAACATTGATATTAACATCTAAGATCCCTTCTAATTCTTTTGTTACTGCTCTTGTAAACATATCAGTTCCTCCACCTGCACCATGCCCTACTAGAATTTCAATGTTTCTTTCAGGATAAGTAGTTTCTGCAGCTACACCTTCATCAGAAGATCCACCAGATTGCTCTGAACCCCCACCGCATGCTGCTAATATAGATACAAGACCAACCAGAAGAATACTACCCATTAATTTTTTCATTATTAATTCCCCCTTTTAATTTTCTATTTTAAGTTATGATTTTTTAAATCTCTGAACTTATTGAAAACTACTTTTTACTCCTCTAGTAATGGGAAGTAAATGACTATTAATATATTTACTAACTTCAAGAATAACATTATCAGGATCTTGAGATGCTTCTTCTGTTTCCTCTTCGACCATAATCCATCCACTATAATGATTGTTATAAAGCGTTTCCATAATTGCCAGAAAATCAATATCTCCTGTCCCCATTTTTCTCCATTCAAAAGTATTTGAACAATCTTTAATATGAATATGTTTTATAATAGATAAGTTATTTTTTATAATTTCGATAGGATCCATTCCGCCAGCCATAATATGACCTGCATCTGGAGTGTAACCAATATACTTTGTATCTAGTTTCTCAAAAAGAACATCATAGTCTTCTTTTATTCTAAAATAAGAGGTTTTTGGAGATGCAGGATGAAAAGACGCTGTGACTCCATTTTCGTATGCACGTTTTCCAAGATCATTGACACAACTAATAATTTCTGTTTGTCTCCTTAATAAACTATCTCTGTTTGGACCTACTCTAGCAGGAACATTCATAACAGAACCAGGAAAATGTTTCAAATAATTAATGTAATAATTTGCATGCCCTTTCTCCTCATCCGATTCCTGTTCTCTTAACCAAGTAAACGGAACAGTTAAGGCAGCCAACTCTATTTCTCTTTTTGCAAGCTCCTCTTTAAGTCTTTCAGGCTCATTTTTATATTTTCCTAATAATGCTACTTGAACGTCAATACCCTTAAATCCTGCTACCTTGACGGTATCCATTATTTTATCCAGATAGTCACATTCCTTGTCATAATCTAATTCCCATGTAGATCCATGACATCCAAATTTCATTGTCATCCTTCTCCCTCCTTAAAAGTAGTAGTAAAATTCAGAATTTTAATGTCCTATTTTTGTAACCGTTTTCATCACCTTACTTTCTTTATATTATCATTTATTTTTATTTTGTCAACTTAAAATAACAAAAAAACAAAATTAAATAACAAAAAAAGTTAATAATATAATCATAAGATAACAAACGAAAGGTAAACAAAAATAAACGAAAGTTTTTTGTTTGCTATAAATGAAAAATTCTAATAGCCCTTTTTGTAACAAAGATAGTTTTTATTCTGCTTTTTCTGTTGCAAAAATTACTCTTTCCCCTTTTTAAAAACAGCCTACAACTTCATTTTAGCATTCAACAGAACTAATCATGAACATTAGGGTTACGATTAAATGAATCTGTATATTATGATTAAGTAATTTATACTTAAAAAGGTTCATCACAGCTGGAAAAAGAGCGCTCTTCCAATTAAGGCGGACGCTCTATATTAACTTATGGGGCTCTATAACCTTAACCCAAGTAAAGTAGAATTCTCTCTTTACTAATTTCACATTTCCAAATAGCCGAACAAACTTTGTCATCACTTTACCATCGTTTTTTTTATTTCTGCCATCACAACAGAAAGATGCTGATTGTTAACTATTAGCATGCTGTAAATAATTGATAACCGAAATCGATACTTCTGTGTTTACGTTGATTTTGCAAATTCCTGATTGAATCGTTTGAATGAGGATCTCATCTGGTGTACCAGAACCACCGTGCAGAACACTAGCTTCCTCCTCCCGTTGCCTTATGTAATCAAAACTGTCAAATAATAAAAAGGGCATGGATATAGTGAGGTTCACTAATCCATTGCCCTAGTCCTTCTAGTAACAATGTATTACTACGGTTAAATATATTAAATTATCTTCATTATATTTAACGTCTTACCTCATTTCAAATAAAAGCGAAAATATTGTTTCATAACTAAAAAATCATTACCCTCTGTACATGCTAAAATTTCCCTTTGTTTTAATCCTGTAGAAAACAAAAGTTTATACATTAAACCATTGCCTCCGATTTTAAACAATTCAAGTGCCTTAGCATCAGGCATACCATGGACCAACTTCTTTTTTAAAATGGAGTTAATGAATTTTCTATTCAGGAACAACTACGTCATGCGAAAATTGATACAATTATGCGTTATTTGGACTACAATATGAATTATCGAATTTTTAGAATCAAATTAGATTAGGTCACTAATGTCTTTTTATGATCTTGAATATTTTTGAAGAATGGTATATCTTCATTGTGCAGAATTCGTCACCCATCCTAAGGAGCAAACTTAAAAACACCTCAACAACTAGGCAACCTGTCAAGGGTTTAAAAGATCATGGCGTAATCTCAAGTTCATTCGTTAAGATATATTTTAAAGGTATGAATAATTGAAAAATTTCAGCAGATTGGATATTTTTCGGATAGATTTCTAGAATTCGCTTTAGACGATAACGAAAGCCACTAACGGAAAGATTTAACTCTTTAGCCGTCTTGTACATGTTACATTCATTGACCAAGTAAACATAAGGGGTCTTCGTCAGTTCCGTATCATTTTCTAAATTATACTTTAATGAATTTCCTAGTTCCTTTTCTGCAAACTGGCGTAATAGGTGCTCGTGATAGTACGAGAGCGGACTCGAGCAGTAGACACCCGAGGAGCATTTTCTCGGCTTCAAGGTTGTACTGGTCCGCCACTGGCGTTCGCCTCCCATAGGCTGATGATTTCGAGTATGTCTTTGTTTCGTTCTGGCCGCGGTTTTTCGACGAGGTCATGCACGAGTGGGGCATATTTGTACTCGGCTGCATAGCGATCGAGGCGGTCGATGACGTCTTCATAGTTCTGTGTTTTCATTAAGCGGTACCAGGCTTGGACTGTTTTCCGCTCCAAGTTGATTTTGCCGGGATAAAACTGGACGATTTCCTGCAATATTTGTGCGGTTTCTGCTAGGGTCATCGGTTATTCCAGCTCCTTTAAGTATTTCTCAAAGTCGGTTTCTGTTGGGGTGCTGCCTTCGTTTAAGTAGGATTCGAATTTGGGTCCAAACAGGGTTTCTGGTCGTAAGAATTTGTTCATCGTTGGATCGTTTAGCCATTGGTCTGTTTTCGTGTCGATGACTTTTTCGAAGTGGTCTTGGTTTGGGTGAGCTCGCCATCTGGCTTTGATGAGATCTCGTGTTTTCATCGCCGTGGCTTGGAATTACTTGCCGGTGCTGTCATTCAAATAGGCGATAATCTCGCTGTAAGGAATCTTCTTGGGTGTGGGTTCGACTTGGTCTTCTGCTTCTGGTGCTTGGTCTTCCTCGAAAAAGGATGTTTGCTCGTTTGTGTCAGCTTGTTCGTTCACGGTCGATTGCGGTTGGTAGTCTAGGTCGAGTTCCTCGGCTGGAACCGGAATATCGGTTTTATAGCCTTCTAAATACAGTCCGATTCGGTTTAGATCTTGTTGGATTTTAACGAGATTCACGCGGTACTGCTTGGTGCGATCCCATTTTATTTTTGGATTGCCGCGCTCTTCTACCCATCCGGCTTCGAGAAGTTTTTTTAAATAGCGACGGATGGACGATGGTGCCATGGCGGTTAGTGTATCTTGAGCAAGTTCATTGGCCGTTTTGTAAAACCAGCCATGGGTGAGCTCTAACTCGTAATCCTCGTTTCGCTTTTTCTCTTCGGCAATAAATTTGTCAAAATCTCTGACGCACTGGGACCAGTAGATCATTTGGTTCAGCATAATCGCTAGTTTATAGTCTCCTGTGAGCATCAACAGCTCTTCTTTAATGACCGATCGTTTAAATCCTTTCATTCTAATCATCCTTTCGTTTCTCGTTTTCGTCTTTCAAGGAGTATGTACAGACGAGAGATGAAAAAGGAGGAGATGTTTTGAAAAATGTGAAAATTTTTTTTGGCTGAGGGTTTTGGGAAGGTTTTGGGTTAGAGTTTTATGGGCTGGGGTTTGTTCGTTTCAGGCAAGATTTTGGAGAAGGCTTGGAGGTCTCAAGAGATCTCTGTATGTATTCTCTGAAGTAATCTCTGGTAGTAATCTCTGGTATTGTTCAACCATTGAGGGAATTTCAAAATTCCGCTGTGCAAGCTCCAACCACCAAGCTGGTGCTTGGAAACACGGGAAACAAGGGGACGGTTCTGTGCATCATTGGCACGGGTGGGAGACTCACGTGGGTTAATCAACCGAGGAAAACGAATGAAAGACCCTTCAACAGGGTGGCTACCCACAAAAGTTAGAGTTTTTTTATGCAGCTGATTGGCTGGATTGAGTTCGGTATTCTACTGGACTCAATCCGGCCAATTTTATTTTTGATCGTTCATTGTTATACCAGTCGATATATTCTTCTATCCGTCTTTTTAATTCTTCATAGCTTACTAATTTTTCCCCATAATACATTTCTTGTTTTAAGATGCCAAAGAAATTTTCCATTGAAGCGTTGTCTGCGCAGGTTGCTTTACGTGACATGCTTTGGAATACTTTATTTTCTTTTAATGTCCTCACCCATTGATTGTGCTGGTAATGCCAACCTTGATCAGAATGAATGGTAGTGCGATAAGTTGCATGATTCTTTATTATCTGTAGCGCCCTTGTTAAAGGTTCTATGACAAGATCTAGTGTTGGACGTTTCCTGATTTCAAACGCAATTACTTCTCCGTTATAAAGGTCAAGAATTGGATTTAAATATAACTTCTCTTCGCCTAGACATTTGAATTCTGTAATGTCGGTTACTAACTTTTGAAGAGGGATAGGTGTGCTAAAGCGGCGGGACAATCGGTTTATCGCTACTTTTCCTACGTTTCCCTTATATGAATTGTATTTACGGGATTTCCGCATAAATTTCACACATTTTAACCCTAGTTCCAGCATAATGCGATACACTTTTTTATGGTTGATAGAATGTCCTAATTTGTTTAATTCTCTTGTGACACGTTTATAACCATAGCGTTCATGAAACTGCTTAAATAGGCTTGTAATCAGTTTTTTTAGTTCTGTATCTGAGTCTTCTTGTCCAAAGTTTTTCACATGATAGTGATAGGTTGCTTCAGGAATACCTACAACAATGAATATATTTTTTAATCGGAATCCTTCTTCTTTGAGTTCGAATGCCACTTTTGCCTGTGCTTTTCGTGGAAGGCATTTGGATTCTCCCGAAAAGCTTTCAACTTTTTTAGGTAAGCATTTTCTAGTCTTAGTAGTTCATTCTCACGTTCTAATTCTTCTTCACGTGTTAACTTTGTCTCTTCCTTATTCTTGGATTTAGTTGGTTTCTTAGACATAGAAGGTCGCCCCTTTGATATTGGTTTTAGGCCTTCTATCCCTCGTTCATTAAATGTTTTCATCCAACGATAAATTAAGGAAGGATTGTTCAATCTAAATTGATCAGCAGTTTCCTGATAAGAAGCACCTGTCTCTAGTATAAATTGTATCGTATCTAATTTAAATTGAACAGAGTACCCTTCCTGCATCTTTCTTCGTTTTAATCCATCCATGCCCTGTGTTTTATAGGATCTCACCCAATTTTTTAATGGGGTGGAACTGGGTATATTATATTTTTTCGACAACGATTTGTATCCAAGATTCCCATACAAATACTCGGTGACGAGCTTCATTTTAAATTCTTCACTATATTTGGCCATAAAAACACCCCCGAAAGTTAGATTTTCTACTCTAACTTTCGGGGGTCGGTACCTAACCCCAACAATGAGGCACTTTTTTTAAGTGTCCATTATTCGGGTTACAGTTCATATAGATAGTTTGATATTCTTTTCATTAATAAAGGTGTAATAAAACATTTAAAACCTTCCTCCAAAACTTAAATTATGGAGAAAGGTTCGTAATATCAATATGACCTACTCTAACAAACCTGGTAAGAACGTTGACAAAGTTGGGATATACGCTACTAGTAATATTACGACTAGTATTAGAGTGAAAAATGGTATTAGATACCTTAGAGTATCTTTAAACCTCGCCTCTGCAATACTATTAGTTATGAAAAGTAGTACCCCGACTGGAGGTGTAACGCCACCAACAATTAAGCAAATGGCAACAACAGTAGCAAAATGAAATGGATCAAACCCACTTGCCTCAGCTATAACTGCCAGAACTGGAATAAAAATAATTGATGCGGCAATCGTTTCAATTACACACCCAATAATTAAAAGAATAATTACAACTAACAACATTATTATATAGGGATTAGTTGTAAATTCATTTAACCACACTGATATTTTTAATGGCAATTTTTCGTTAGCTAATATCCAACCAAAAATTGATGCTGTAGCTGCAATAAATAAAACCATTATACTTGTATGTGTGGCTTGAACTAACACTTTATATAAGTCTTTAAAGCTTAATTCTTTATAAATAAACATGCTAATAACGAGCGAATAAATAACAGCAACAACACTTGCTTCAGTAGCAGTAAATAGACCTAATAAGATACCGCCAATAATGATTACAGGAGCTAGCAAAGCCCAAAAAGCATTTATAAAACTATTCCATACTACTTTAAAAGAGGCGCGTTTTTCATAAGGTAGATTGTATTTTATTGCTCCTAGATAATTAATAATAATTAACCCTATAGCCATAACTATACCTGGAATTGCACCAGCTAAAAACAACTTTGAAATGGATAATCCAGTTAAAGATCCATAAATGATCATAATTATACTGGGGGGAATGATTGGTCCAATGGCACCTGCACAAGCAGTTAATGCAGCCGCATATCCTTTTGGATATCCACGTTTAACCATAGATGGTATCATAACTGAACCAACAGCAGATGTATCCGCTGAAGCTGATCCAGAAATACCAGCAAAAATTGTACTTGTAAATATTGTGGCATGGCCAAGGCCACCCTTTATATGACCTAATAAACTATTAGCAAAACGAACTAGGCGGGTTGATATTCCTCCATGCTCCATAATTGAGCCAGCTAACATAAAAAATGGAATGGCGAGAAAGGTAAAACTATTTAACGTATTTAACATTCTTGGGATAATAAGGGATAAAGTTATATCAGTAGTTACCAAAAGCGTTACAATCGAGGATACACCAATGGCAAACGCTACAGGCATTCTTAAAATAAGCAGAATCAATAAAGTCCCAAACATTAATAATAGTGTCATGACCTCCCCTCCTTCCCTTTTAGTAAATCTACAATATTCAAAGTTGTGTAAAACATCATCAGAATACCGCTCACCGGTATGGCACAAAACACATAAGACATAGATATTCTCATCACCGAAGATTTCTGAATAGCTGTGACTTGTGTTACTTCGAAGCCGTACTTAATTAACACAAAAATAAAAAATAACATTATCAAATGTACAAAGATATCTATTATTCTTAAAACAGGTTCGGAAATCGATCCACTTAAGAAATCTACTACAATATGTTTCTTTTCACGTATTGCATATCCTGTACCTAGAAACGTAAACCAAATAAAGAGAAACCTCATTGCTTCATCAGTCCAGCTCATTGATATCCCCAAAAACCGAGATAACACTTGTAATACAGCTATTAAAGTGATCACGCTAAATAATGTAGCTAACAATACTCGCATTATTTTATTAAATATTTTCTCCAAGAGTATCACTCCTTATTTTAAAAAGGAAAGCCAGCAAAAAATGCTGGCTCATTTGTTTATTGAAGTTCTCTGATTTCTTCCAAATAATCAGTAACTTCAATTTCTTGAGCGTAACTATTCACAAAATTCATAGCAGCTTCTTTGAACGCTGCTTTATCAATATCAATTAATTGTAAACCTTCTTCTGCTAACTTTTCTTTATACTCAACATCACGTTCCATAGCCAAATCACGACCATAAATAGCCGCCTCACGACCTGCTTCTTCGATTAACTTCTGATCTTCACTTGATAATTCTTCAAAAACTATCTTACTAATATTTAAAGAAAGTACTGTAAAGATATGTTCGGTTGGTACACGGTAACCTACTACTTCGTGTAATGCTGAAGCATAAATACTTTCTGCAGAGCCTTCAAAACCATCTACTACTCCTGTTTCTAACGAGGTATATAGATCCCCCCATGAGATTGGAGTAGCTGCTGCTCCCCAAGATTCTACTGTTCTTAAATATTGTGGAGCATCAGGAACACGTACTTTTAGTCCATCAACATCTTCAATAGAAGAAATTTCCTTATTCAATAATAGATCACGGAATGCAGAATCAACCCAACCAATTGATTTAATACCTATTGCGTCTAGTTCAGATTCTAATTTTTCTGTAACTGGACTATCTAGTACAGCATGAACATGTTCGTAATCATTAAAAGTATATGGTAGGTCTAACACCCCGACTTTTGGTGCAAAATTAGATAAAACGCCAGCATCATTAATTGTCATTTCCAAAGAACCAATCTGTAGTGATTGAATTAACTCACTCTGCCCACCAAGCTCACCTGAAGGGTGAATTTCAATAGTAATACGATCTTCAGAATTAGCTTCAACAATTTCTTTAAACTTTTCAGTTACAGCAATAACAGAGTGGCTAGGTGGTAAATGTGAACCTAGACGAATTGTTATACTATCTTCTTTATCACTAGAAGTTTCAGTAGCAGAATCTGTGTTAGTAGGCTCTGTTTCTATCTCTTGATTTACTTCTTGATTTACCCCTTCATTATTTCCACCACATGCAACAAGTCCAATTGATAAAATAATCATTACAAAAAACAAAGATAATTTCTTCATATTTTTCAGCCTCCTTCTTTTATTGAGCGCTTACATGTTAGCTTTAATCTTTGTATATTAATTCTAAATTTCTAGTTTTGTTTAACGTTACTCCAAATCCAGGTTTTTCAGTTAGTTTAACCTTGCCATTCTCAGGTACGACTTCACCCTCTAATAATGGATAATATTGTGGTACAACCTTATCTGCTTTAGGGCTCATAACTAAATATTCTGCAAATGGACTGTTCGTTTTTGTAATAACATAATGATAGCTATATATTCCACTGCCATGTGGAATAACATATTTACCATAAGTTTCAGCCATATTTCCAATCTTTATTAATTCAGTTAAACCACCACACCAGCCGACATCTGGTTGTATAATATCTAAATCACAGAATTCTAATAGCATTCTAAACCCATATCTAGTAGCTTCGTGCTCACCCCCTGTAACTAATATGTTATTAGATGCTCTCTTTTTTAAATCTCTGTAAGCCCAGTAATCATCTGGATTAAAGCACTCTTCTATCCACTTAAAACCTAGTTCATCTGATTTCTGCATAAGCTTTTGAGCATATTGGAGATCTAATGACATCCAGCAATCCCACATAAGCCAAAATTCATCCCCAACTTTATTTCTCATCGACTCAGCTAATTCTAAGTTCTTTTTTAAACCTTCCTCTCCATCTGCAGGACCATAAACTAAAGGAAGTTTTCCCCCGATGAATCCCATTTCTTTTGCTAGATCCGGTCGTGGCCCAGTCGCATAACACGGAATTTCTTCACGAACTTTCCCGCCAATCATGGCATAAACAGGCTCTTGTCTAATTTTCCCTAACAAATCCCATAAAGCAAGGTCGATAGCTGAGATTGCATTCATTACCACCCCCTTACGCCCATAATACATTGTTGAACGATACATCTGATCCCACATCTTTTCAATATTTTCAACAGGTTGACCTTCGATAAAACGGTCTAAATGATTCATTACGATCCATGCTGCAGGATATCCACCAGTTGAAACTCCAAAACCGATTTCTCCATTATCAGACTCTACTTCAACAACTAACGTTTTCAATGCATTAATACCAAAACTTGTTCTTGTTTTCTTATATTCCGGATATATACTCATCGGAGTAGAAATCTGATTTACAATCCAATGATCCTCTTTTTGATCGTGGTAATCACCACCACCACCCCCTGCCACATAGGCACGAATACTAACAATCTTACGTCCTGTTAAACCCATAAACTTTTACCTCCTAAAAATAATGCTTCATGATTAATCTAAGAAAATTTTGCTTTTTTCAACTTTATTCTCAATAAGATCCATAAAAGATTGATGGCCCTCATCAAGTTTTCGAACTTCTGTCCATCCTTTAATATTAATCTTTGAATCTACAAGAAGTTGGACTGCATCATAGAAATCTTGTTTTGTATAACAAAAAGACCCTAGAACAGTAACCTCACTTCTGATAAAGTTATTAATTGGAAGAGGAGTTTCGTCAATCCCTAATCCAATATTCATTATCACACCACCGGTATTGATTAGGTTGGCAGCTTGTTTTCTAGTTGGTAAAAAACCTACAGCATCAATAATTACATCTATACCTTTATCTCCAGCAATAGCTTTAATGTTCTGCTCAAAATTTTCATCATTTGGATTAAGTGTGTCCTTTATACCTACTTCTCTAACTGTTTTTAAACGATCATCATTGATGTCTGCAACTATAACACGGCTAGCGCCTAAATTTTTTGCTACAAATGCACTTAAAACACCAATTGCGCCCGCCCCATATATTAGAACATTTGAAAAACTATGATTAGCTACAGCTCTTCTTGATGCTCTTAGACAACAGGCCAATGGTTCTGCAAGAGAGGCCGTATATGAATCTAAAGTTGAAGGCACTTCAATTACAGCACTTCCAGGTACTGCTACAAATTCAGCGAAAGCTCCAGGTCTATGAATTCCTATAATTTGTCTCTCATCACATAAGTTTTCTAAACCCTTCCGACACTTTGCACAGTGACCACAATTAATTAAAGGATTAACAACAACCTTAGTTCCTTCAGATAAATGTGTCACTTCTTCCCCGATTTTCTCTACATACCCACTAAACTCATGCCCCATTACTAATGGCGGTATTCGTAAACTATTATGACCTAGGAAACCCTCAATTTCCGATCCACAAATACCAACGACATCTACTTTAACTAACACTTCATCTCTTTTGATTTCTGGTACTGGGCGATCTTCTACATCTATTCGTTTTGGCCCATTCCATGATAAAACTTTCATATTTTTCATACCTCCTATTTCACTTTATTTTCTAATGTACCGATTGATTCAATTTCAATTTTGCATGTATCTCCTGATTGTAGGAAAACCTGCGGATCACGGAATACACCAACACCGTGAGGAGTTCCAGTTGCAATTATATCGCCCGCCTCAAACGTAAAACCTTTCGATAAGTAAGAAATAATGTTAGGAATTTTAAAGATTAAATTCTTAGTATTAGAATCCTGTAGCGCTTTACCATTCACTTCTAATTTGATATCTAAATTATGAGGATCTTCAATTTCATCCTTTGTCACAATAACTGGCCCTAACGGAGCAAATGTATCATACGACTTACCTCTAACCCACTGTACATCTTCAAACTGAATATCACGTGCACTTACATCATTAATAATGGTATAACCAAACACATGATCCAGTGCATCCTCTTCGGAAATATTCTTTCCTCCTTTACCAATAATAACTGCCAACTCTGCTTCATAATCAACCTGCTCAGAATCTTTTGGCAATTTAATTTCTTCCCCATTTGCAATAATGCAAGACGGCCATTTTGAAAATATCATTGGCTTTTTAGGTGGCTCAACATTTTGTTCAATGCAATGGTCCATATAGTTGTTACCTACACAAACCACTTTCCCTGGGTTTGAAATCGGAGCAGAAATTTTCACTTCATTCTTTGAACTTTCAGCAGCTGATACCTGACCAAAATCAGATTGGGCCCAATCCCACACCTTTGCTATATCTCGATCATTATTTTTAATGACTGAAAGCATGTTATCTTCCATTAATACGCTTTCATTATTTGATACGTTATAAAGTTCTACTAGCTTAGATAGAGTATACACGCTATCATTTTTTAAAACCCCAACCTTTTCTTCATTGTTCTCTTGAAATGTTACTAATTTCATTTAAAATACTCCTTTTCTTTAATTTATTTATATCCACCATTAGCAGACAGTTGTTTTGCTAATTTTATAATTTCCTCTGTAGCAAGATCTTGCTTTTTAATCCACACATTTTCTAACATTGTGAAACTAATGCCAGCAGTAATTTGCTTTTCTTTATTGTATATAGGTGCAGCAACACAACAAAAACCTATAGCTCCTTCTTGCTCTTCAGTGATAAAACCATTTTTTTTAGCTTGCAATAATTGCTCCCATAATTCATCTACATTTTCAATTGTGTTCTCTGTTTTTTTTTCAAACTCTCGCTCTGGATATATTTCTATTAACTCTTCGTAATTAAATTGAGTCAACACCATTTTTCCAATAGCAGAAGCATAGGCTGGATATCTCATACCAGGATCAGTTACCAATCTTGCTGGTGAATTCCCTTCCTCCCTAGCTAAGTAAAATACTTCTCCTCCTATTAATCTCCCTAACTGAATATGCTCATCGACAACATCAATAGATTTCCTCGCTTCAAAAGAGAACGCTTCCAAAATATTATATTGACTAAAATAAGCAGAACTATATGAGCCTAATTTTGCCCCTAATTTATACAGTTCATTCTTATCTTTTTTAATCCAGCCAATCGTCTCAAGTGTATTTAACAATGAGTACATCGAACTTTTGTTAATCTCTAGTTGCTTTGAAAGATCTATTAACCTTAATTGGGACGAGTTATTAGCAATTAATTCAATTATTGAATTAGCTCTTTCTATTGCAGGTACCCAATATTTTTGTTTCACCACTGTCCCCCTTTATGGTTTATTATTTAGAACCAGGTTTTTTATTGTGAACTCATAAATACATATTATCATAAAATACATAATAATCAAACTTTTTTTAATATTTAAACAAAAAAAAGCCCTAGCTCGTATAGAACTAAGGTTTTTACCAATATATGTGCTATCACCCACGCTATTAGCACCGACGTGAAAAGAATTAATATGAAGCACCACCGTGTAAAAAAGCCAAATACGTTAAGGAATACTTTTTTTTGCTAAATTAAAAATTATCTAAATTCTATAAATTAGCTAAAACTGTCCCATACCCAAAACTATAATGCCCCTGCTTGATTTGATAAACGTTGCGCTAGATTTTTTATCTCTTCTATCGCTACTTCCTTTTTTTTCAACCAACTATTCTCAAGCATTGTAAAGCTAACACCTGCAATAATTTTAGCTTCATGGTCATATACCGGAGCACCTACACAAAAAAAATCTAATGAACCTTCTTGCTCCTCGCAAATATAACCCTGTTCTTTAGCCTTAACTAATTGGTCCCAAAGCTCATTTAGATAGCAAATAGTTTTATGTGTTTTTTGCTCTAATTTTTTTTCCGGATATAGCCTGTTTAATTCTTCTAAACTGTATTTTGATAATTGAATTTTACCAATTGCTGAAGCATGGGCAGGAAAACGCATTCCAGGGTCTGTTAATAATCTAACCTGTGATTTTCCTTCTTCTTTTGCCAAGTACACAACATCCGTACCATCTAAAATACCCAACTGAATATTTTCATTAACAACATTGACTGATTTAGCAGCCTCTAAGTAAAACGCTTGCAAAATATTAAACTGCTTAAAATATGCAGCACCTAGTGATCCTAATGTTGGACCAAGAGAATAAGTATCACCTTTTCCCTTAACAATCCAACCAAGGGTCTCAAGTGTATTTAATAGGGAAAATAATGTACTTTTATTTATCTCTATAGTTTTTGTTATATCGATTAACCGGTATTGATTTGGTTCTCTTGCAATTAAATTAAGTACTAAATTTGCTCGTTCTATTCCAGGAACCCAATATTTATAAACCAATATTTTCACACCTTTTTATTGTTAATACTTGCTTACATCATCATTTATAATGATGTCCTATATTATTATAATACCTTGAATTGTAATATCTTGAAAATCCCCAACAGGATCTAGTATTAAAACTGTTAACCTAAATCTAAAACAAAAACAAGATAATTTAACTATATTATACCACTAGTGTTGCATTTGTATTGTCTTAATTTTCAGTTTAATCTCCTATTCTGTTTAGAGCCTAAAAAGTAAATACCCTATTAAAGGTGGCTTTATCCATTTGGTAGATTTATTAGCTTATTAAGGAATCGTTTTTCCTTGAATTTTACGCAGCCAAATATTCTCTGGCTTCCTAATCGGTTAGGTTTTTCGCTTTCGTCGCTATTTGAGCGAGAATGCGCAGGCAAAAAACAATTAACGCAATGAATACTTGATTTGGGATTGCTATTCACTTTGACAGTAGAACTTTTTGATACGGAGATGCTGTTTTATCCATTTAAAAAACAATTCAATGGCCCATCTAGACTTATACATCTCTGAAATTTCTTCGGCACTCAAATCAAAACGATTTGTAATTAAATGGAGTTCATTTCCTTTTAAATGTATGACACAAACCGAAAATTATTTTCGGTTTGTGTCATACATTTAAAACATTTGCTCCGGATAAAACTGCGGTATCATCGTAAAGTCGTAGACAACACGTGTGACATCATTTTTTCGTAGCATTGAAAGAAAAAAGTACCCACCATGCTTCAAACTGACCACGATCATGTTCTTTTTCCGATGTTATAACGGCCTTTTCTGGTTAGGAAGTTCCCTTTTCCATAAACACAAGGAGTAGATGTAATTTCACACCAGCCTTTGTCTTGCGGCATTTTGTCCATTTATAGCTAGTTAAATTAAGTGGCAATGTACTTCAATCTATTGATTTTTATAGTAATGGCAAGTTTTGAGATACTCCCTTTTCTTTGTGTCTTGAAACCCTTAGTGTATATGGACTAATAATTACGAAATTCATTCGACTATATAACAACTTCAGTTTATTACTGGTTGAACTCTTTTTCCTTTGGTCATTTGCCAAAACGCTTATTATAGCTGAAACTGAATTGCTGCCAATCTCAGGCTATGGTTACTGTTTAAAACAAAATTCTGTATTCCATTCAACAGGTTGTAAAGTTGCTTATCAAACTTAAAATTATATTTCATAGTTTTTATCAATTTACTCAACTCCTCTTAGCTATATTTATCTCCAGTTTTCATAAATGAAATTCAAAAGATTTATTTTAATTAATTTATCTTTGATTTTGGATATTCAATTAAAGTACACCTTGAACAAACATGTCAACAACTACTTTTGGAATAAGTAAATAGGATACTCGAAACCCTTGAAAATTAATAAATGCAAAATACCCCAATAGAATGTACTCCATTGGGACTTACCCTAGTTCAATTTACGATTTTCTTCATTTTGTTATGTTTATTCTCAGAAACCTTATTCTCCTGTTAATTTCTTTATATACAATTATGAAAAATGTCTATAATAATTATAGGTAATAGGTTTTTGTTCAAATAGTAAATTATAAATATATGGGCTGTCATGATTATGGTAAGATAAGTGATTAATCCAATTCTCATGATTCATATACTGCTGTTTCAAGTAATTAATTCTATTCATTAATACTCACACTCCTCTGTTTATCCCCTATCAATTTGCATTACCCTTTTGACTAATTCAACAATTTTTGTCAAACTACCTGCTTTTACAAAAATTTGTTACGGTAAGTTTATAAAGGTATGTTTTTAGAACGCGTTTTCTAAAACCTATAAATTTGCCTTTAACAACCTATTTTATAAAGAAAAAATTTCAATTCAAACATAGACTCTCGCTTCTAACTGAAACGTGCTTATTCTAGAACTTCCATTGGATTTTACAAAAGAGCTCCATCTTCTAAAACCAAAGGCTGGTGTCATTGTATTTCTCGCTTTTGACCAAATCAGTTGTTTTATGACTTCATTGTCCAACTGATCTTGTGCGACAAAAAGGTCATTTCCTTTGAATGCATGTTCGATTCGTAGTTTTTTCAATTGTCTCTTCATCAGGATGGTTCTTGTCGCTGAATCGGATAGTTCCTCTTTTTCTGTTACAAAAAATCCTCGCAATTCTAATCCTAGTTCTAATCTGTTCATGTTTCTTCCCCCTATAATTTTAATTTAAATGCCTGTATGTTACTTACCTTGTTATTCATCGTTTGCTAGAATGGAAGGACCTAGATGACCTTCTGCTCTCCCCCACTTTCGACCTTCGCTTTATACGCTGCCAATTCTGGATTAAGCCTGCCACGATATTTTTCTGTGAAATATTCAATATTCCTGGCGTCACGATCCATTGTAATGGCTTTCTTTTCGTAAACGAGCCACTCTATTAAATAGATAAGACTTTTAAAGTCTTCGATCACCGCCTCCTGATACAATTCCTTGATCGTCATTTAATCATCCTTTCGTTTTCCATTTTCGTCTTTCACTGAATATGTACAGACGACAGATAAAAAAGGAGGAGGTGTTTTGAAAAATGTGAAAGTTTTTTTGGATGAGGGTTTTGAATTGGAAACAGGGGACGGTTCTGTGCTTCATTGGCACCGGTGGGGTCTTCTATAACAAGATTTAAATAGAAAATTAATAATCTTTTTTAGGAAGGGATCTGCTTAGAACTGTGGTAACCCAAATCCTGGCTTATGACATGATCATATTTGCTTACACATGGTTTATAATGATATTAGTGGAAGGAGAGATAAACTGTGAGCACGAAAGAGGAAGTAATAAAACTTATAAAAGATTTACCAGAAAATGTTACTATTGAGGATATAATTAAGGAGCTTTATGTTTAAAAAAATTGAAACAGGACTACACGATCCCCATTCTGGCAAGGTTGTTTCTCATAATGAAGTTAAGGAGAAATTAGGGAAATGCCTGAATTAATATGGGCAGAATCTGCTGTTAAAGATTTAGAAGGAATCTGTGCATATATCCCTCAAGGTTCTGATGAATATGCTAGTATTTTTGCCAGTAAAATCATTGATACGATTGAGACACTCGCTGTTTTCCCTGGTAGGGTAGTTCCTGAATTGATAAATGAAATGATAAGAGAACTAGTTTTAACAAATTATCGAATGATACATAAAATTAATAATGAAACAATGGAGATCGTTCGTAATATTCACAACGCGAGGCTTTTTAATGAGTTAGAATAATATTCATCATGGCTTTTTATGCTATTATTATTTTTTTGTCGTAATTGTGAAAATGCGATTAGTGCTACATAAAAATTTGGCTCTTCCTCTTGGTAAAAGCGCCTGGCCCCTAGTACGTTAAAACATTAACGCACTGGGGGCCAGGATCCAGAGTTCAGGCAAATATGAAGAGGGGTTCCAGCCAAGGAACCCCTTTTTCCTTATAATATGTCATTATTAAATAAAATATCATTGACTATGTTTCTTCCAATCAATTCCCTAAAGGATAAGCTTGATTGTTTTCAACTTCTTGAAGTCTCACTAATAATTCTTTCCGCACCTTCTTTTATTTTACTGGTGAAGAATCGATAATAGATATCCTCTTCCTTAATTTCAACATATTCATAACCGGCTCTATGCACCCCATGAATTAACTTGTCCATGATAGAAAAGCCTACCAGCATGAACCGTGCGGATCTTTTAGTGACTAATCCACTATACAACATCAACTGAATCCCTCCGTTTACGTCTACATGCTTCTTCACTTCCACATACAGGTCCCTTCCATCTTTATCAACAAAAAGTAAATCACATCTTTTCCCATCTAGATTGACTTCCCTCCCTTTAAACGTCAATCCTGGTTCAATTAAATCTGAATAATTGATAAGTCCATACTTTAATTCTGCTTCATTCATCCTAATCATCTCCTCTCAAATTAAAAGCCCTTTCATATATTAAGTACACTCGAATGACATAAAAGGAGGAGGAGATTTAAAAAGTGTTGTCATTTCATAGGTGTTCGTGTAAAAAATTAGTTTTCAGCTAAAAATGAAATTAAAGGTTGATAGGCCGCACATGATGAAATGAGAGTTCTAAAGGGTAAGCAAGGACTTTATTAGTAAAAATTATAACAAATCACACCAGAACTGTTATTTACTCATTAAGTTATCCATTCTTTTTTTTACTGAGATTCAGGCATTTATTAGTATCTACACAACTTGTCGGCACTCCATTTAAAAGGAAAATATCCCGAGTTGTCCACATCCTCTTAAGAAAGTTTCAAATCGAGTAGGGATGCACAATAAGCGATAGCCGTTATTCTGAATAGGTTACACTTGATTGGACAATTTGGTTAAGGTCAATTAGACTTGGATCAAATAAAAACCTAGGAGAATCAAACATGACCAAACGTTGTGAATACTGAAACTAAAAAAGTATTCTTAAATATCATCAATGAAATGGTGCTTAGAGGTGATATAACAAGGTGTCATATTGGGTGTACAGAACTCCCACTTTTAATTAAAGATGAGGATTTAAATATCCATCAATTAAATACAACTGAAATTCATGTAAATATTGTCGACACCATTTTTACAGATTAAATCGTTATAATATAAAAAAGCCCAATTTCTCAGCATTAAAATTGAGAAATTGGACTTTTATCGTTATTCCGGAAAAGCGCCTGTTTCTAGAATAACGATAGGTCACCTCATATTTATCCCGTTCCGTTTTATTATGCCTCCATTACTGGAGGCATAAATGTTAAGAAAAGCAACAAGACCATACAAGATATCTCCTAACAAGAAAAACGGTTCTAATAGTAAAGGGACTGCTTCTAATTCCAACATGGTTTGAATTTTGCCCATACCACCGCGCAAGCCCAATACTAGAACGCTACCCATGCTGAAGCGAGCAACAACCAAGATGGAAACTTTCGTCCCCATGCTTGAATAAGAGCAAGTTTTATAAGATTATATATTACACTTAATGAGGACTAAATAAAGAGAGAACATCATCTCCGCCCCCCTTTATCATTGAAACTGAGATAAAAGGGGTTTTTAGGACTTATTAGGTCACTTCGAGAGTTATCGTTAGTTTGGTTCAAAGGTGGTTGAAACAATCGGGACAGATTGTTAAGTAACTCCTTGTTAAAATATAGGAAAATTGAAATAACTATTATTAAGTTAAAGGCCAGTTTGTGGAATAAGTGGACTTTATTTTAGGAGTTACTTAACAGAACAATGGCTTAGCGTTGTAAAACCGTATTTTCCTGACGGTACCTCTTCATACCTACAGAGGCAGACTTTCTGTTATATTCTATTCATTTACAAATGTGTACAGGATATTTTTCTAGTGCTTCCTTCAATATGGTTTCTAATTGAAGAAAGTGTTCCTTCTCAACAGGAATTAATGGTGGTCTCACCGTTGAACCAATTGGCAGACCTATGATTTCCATCCCTGCTTTAATAAGGGAAACATTATATCCTTTTCGTTGTTTCCTCAAATTATTAATAGGAAACAGTACATTTTTATAAAGTTCATCTACTAATTCCTTATCATTCCGCTTCAAGGCCTCAAAAAATGTCCTTGCAATATGTGGGATATAGTTAGCTATAGCTGATGAATAGGAATGAAAACCTGTACCAAAATAACCAGGCATTGTAATTTCTCCAAATGGCATGCCGTTAATCCACTCGAGACGACCGCCGAGGCTTTGAGTTAATTCAATGTTCAATTCCATATTTCCAATTCCATCTTTTAATCCGACGAACTGAGGAAATTCCGCCAATCGTTCAATTGTGTCAACTGTAAAAACGGCCTTTCCACGTTGATAAATAATGGCATTTAGATCTGTACTTCTTATTAATGTTTTATAATAGTTATATAAACCTTCTTGTTCCGGATCAATTAAGTAAGGAGGAAAAATAAGGTAACCATCAGCCCCTTTATCCTTTGAAATTTCAGCTAATTCTATCGAAGTAGAAATATTTCCTCCTATACTAGTATAGACAGGCACTTTATTTTTCGTTGTTGATACGGCTATATCGACCATCAATTCATATTCATTTCTATTAAGTGACTGAAACTCTCCTGATCCTGCACAAATAAAGATAGCTTCTAACCCGTTATTTATTAAAAATTCCACATTTCGTGATAACGCCTGTTCATCAATTCTTCCGTGCTCATCAAATGGTGTGATAGGGAAACCTAGGATCCCTGTAGGTGATTTTCTTTGACTATTCATGAAATATCATCCTTTCAATTTATCATTTGATATTTGATATATCAACAAAATTACCTTTGCAGTTAAAATCTTAAGTGAGCACTATCTTTGGTATTATTCATCGTTGACTTTATTCTTGTTTAATGCAAATGTTGTCGAACGATTAATATGGTTTCGCATGGCATCCTCTGCTCCTACCGCATCTTGCTCTTTTATTTTCTCGAAAATGAAAAAGTGGTCTTGAAAAGCTCGATCGTGTTCCTCCTTATCAGACATATTCCTTTTACGGAAAAACTTGTCGAAGGAGCAAACAGCATTTATTTGGTTGGAGATATAATTATTCTTTGCAATTTGTTGAATGAAGTCATGGAATGTACTATTATATTTTTCCAACATTTCGCTATTTCTTTCCTG
Source organism: Salipaludibacillus neizhouensis (assembly GCF_002886185.1). Classification (GTDB taxonomy): domain Bacteria; phylum Bacillota; class Bacilli; order Bacillales; family Salisediminibacteriaceae; genus Salipaludibacillus; species Salipaludibacillus neizhouensis. The sequence continues at coordinate 1,371,737 of NZ_KZ614146.1, read as the reverse complement.
CGTATAGATTTTCATACTTTTAATGATAGATTCAAGTTTTTCTAATTCTTCTTCAGTCCTTTTAATAGCAGCTAAACGTGCGGAAACACCCTCCAGTGCAGCTCTTGCCCATCTAATTTCTTCCACTGAACTCATGACACTGGTGGAAACAAATGAACCTTTTCTTGCTTGTGTAACTATTAACCCGTCATTTTCAAGAAGTCTTAATGCTTCTTTGATGGGTGTTGTACTTACATCAAACTCTTTAGCTAACTCTCTTTCTCTCAAATGAAATCCCGGTTCGTAATTTCCATTTAATATTCCTTCTTTAAGCTCTTCATAAATCATCTCTCGAACAGGCCGTGATTGCATTTTTATCTTTTTTTTTATTTCTTCCATTTTAAAATTCTCCTTCGGGAACAGTGTTAATATAGTATAGCATTTGAACTATACTATATTAACATTTAACTCTTAAGTTACAACAAGTCTATTTCTGAAATGAATTTAATTAACTTTCAAATTAAGCAAAGAAACTCATTAGTATTTTATAAGATCCCCAAATAGCTAACACTGTTGTCACTACTAGCACGGTATTTTCAAACCAGTTATTTGTAGCTTTACCTAAATATTTTTTTTGATTAGAAATGATGAGAAGACCAACGGCAATTGCTGGTAAACCTACTACATTTAGTGCATTCGTAAAGAGTACAAGCGCTATAAATCCAGTAACCCCTGGTATTGACCAGATGATTGGGGAAATAAGCAGGAATAAACTGATCCATTTAAATGTCGGATCACCCTCTATTTTCTGATCTTTCTTCAAAATTTTATTCGTAATCTTATAATAACAATCCGTAATTACTTTCCCATAACCGTTTGCAGTTCCAATTACACTGCTGTATAGAATTCCAAAAACACCCAAGTAGAAAATCCAAGATCCAAGTTGGCCCATGTGCATGGATAAAGCACGAGAAATATCCTCTACGCTCTCCACTTGAATTCCATTCGGACGAAGTATTTCCGCACCAACAATCCAAATAGCTAAATTAAGTATGATTGCACAAATAAATCCAAACAATAAATCATTACGCTGAATTTTTTTATGAATTGGCTTCGTCCAGCCTTTATCTTGTAAAAAATATGGATAAATTAAATTTGTAAGCGAACCAGCTACTGCGCCCACTAGTGCAAGTCCCACTAGAATAACACTGTAAGTACCTGTTTCTTCTGGTAATCCAAATCCAATTGTCCCCTTAATAATGCCTCCCACACTCGGTCCGCTATATACTGCCAATCCTACAAAACAGAAAGTTAAAACACCTAATAATACCTTCATAACTAGTTCTACATTTCGGTAAGCATTTCTTCCCATAATAAACAAACTAGTTAACACGACTCCAATTGACCAAAGGAACTCATCCCCAACACCAAACATCCATGCAAGTGCTATTCCTGATCCTTTTATCATTTGTGCAATAATTAAATGTCCTATAATTAAGGAAGCAATCCCAAAAAAGTATGGAAAAAATTTGTGGATCCGTGAATAGCCTTCTAAAATAGTCATTTCTTGATTATTGAACATCTGGAATCGCCCCATAATATTACAGATGACATAGCGAATTAATAATGATCCAACAAGAAGCCACATTAGGGCATAGCCATAGTTTGAACCAGATACTGATGAACTCACGAGGTCACCAGCACCCATCATTGTGAGTATCATAACAATTCCCGGTCCATATAATCTTAGCGTATCCTTCATCTTTTGAAGAAGAGTCTTATCAGGTTGGGCATTAATTTCTTTTTGTAATTCCATTTTTCATTCAACCTCCATTTCAATAATAAGTAATTGTAAGATTTTTTACCGGCCAAACACTTCAATTTCTAATAAAAAAGACTAAGTTTAATTACGAAAATATGAAAGCGCTTACTTTTTTATCAATACTTCACCTTTTGTAGGTAAAATGTTTCATCTCCTTTAAATTTGTTAGGATGGAGAAAAAATTAATTATTTCAAAAATTACTAATATTCTGTTATCTGAGGGCAGAACAAATTAAAAATCTCTCCCCTCCCTGGTTCTGTGTAAATTATAGTCCGTTTGTTTCCCACAGTTTTAAAACTTCAGTATTTAGTAAACTAGGAGGTGTTTCTTTTTGTAAGCCTTTAATAAGATTCTCTACTGCGAGATGTGCCATTTTGTACCTTGTTTCCTCTGTTGCCGAACCAATGTGAGGCAACGTAACAACATTTTTTAAATTACGAAGTGGACTTTCTAAGTTTAATGGTTCTTCCTTGTAAACATCTAATCCTGCTGCTAAAATTTCCCGATTCGTCAGGGCGTAAATTAACTCATCTTCATTTACAAGTGCTCCACGAGACCCATTAATAAAAATTGCGCTTTTTTTCATCAGACGAAATTCTCTTTTTCCAATTAAATTTACTGTTTCAGGAACAAGAGGGGCCATCAGGCATACGAAATCCGAATTAACCAACAATTCATCAAGACTAGTAAACTCTGCGTTCAATTCATTTTCAGAAGAGATGTTTCGTGAACGGTTGTTATATAAAATGTTCATTTTGAAACCAAAATGTGCTCTTTCAGCAATGGCATATCCTATTCTTCCCATGCCAATTATACCCAGCTTTTTATGATGAACGTCAACACCAAATAAATCTTGTGTGATATTTTGCTGCCATTGACCGGATTTAACATAATGATCAAGTTCTGGTATTCTTCTAGCTGTTGACAACAACAAGCCAAAAACTGTGTCAGCAGTCGTGTCTGTAAGTACATCTGGTGTATTTGTCGCCATAATGTTACGTTTGGTTAGTTCCTCAATATCTAAATTGTTATAACCTACCGAAATGTTCGTAACGATTTTCAACTTAGGTGTTTGGTCCAATAGTTCTCCGTTTACCTTTAAACCGGACCCAATAATCCCTTCAGCTTCCTGTAGATCCTGTAAAAAATCAGGATTTGAACTAGATTCCAGATTATACTGACGTACATCGCAATTTTTCTCTAACTTCTCCAGTAAGTCTTCTGGTAACCGGTTATATAAAATAACCTTTGGTTTCATGTCAATCTCTCCTATTCGGATTTAAAGTAATGGTGTAATTGTTATTGTTTTTATAGAGGTGAAAAACTCAATAGCTGCTGTACCTTGCTCCCTTGAACCTGAACTAGATTGTTTCATACCACCAAATGGAGCTTGAGGTTCAACACCAGCACTTTCTCCATTTACCTTTACCATTCCTGCTTGTATTTCCTTCACAAATTGTAAAGATTTAGCTAGGTCACGTGTAAAGATAGAAGAGCTTAAGCCGAATATTGATTCATTCGCCTGGGTCAATGCATCCTCTAAAGATTCTATCTTGATTAAGGCAAGTACAGGTCCAAATATTTCTTCACGGGCAATGGTCATATTTTTGGAGACATTCTCAAATACTGTTGGTTCGATGAAGTAACCTTTATCATATTTTAGACCTTCCATTCTCTTACCTCCATAAATCAACTTTCCCCCTTCTTCTATTCCCTTCTCAATATACTTCATAACTCCTTCTAACTGATTTCTTGAGGAAAGTGGACCCATATATACAGATGGATCTATGCCGGATCCGACTTTTATATCATGAACTCGTTTTAGTATTCTTTCTTTAAATTCATCATATATGTCACAATGCACATATACTATACTTGTTGCCGTACATTTTTGACCTGTATGTTTCATTGCTGCATTCACTGTCAATTCTTCTGCAACATCTAAATCTGCATCGTCCATGACTATGGCTGGATTCTTCCCGCCCATTTCCAACTGATATTTAGCTCCTCTTTCGATTGCCCCCAAGGCGACTTTCTTTCCAACAACATTCGAGCCTGTAAAGGAAATTCCATCAATACTTTCATTTTCAATAAGAGCATCCCCGATGACTGATCCTTTGCCTGTAACTAAATTAAAAACACCTTTCGGAATACCTCCCTCATGAAATGCCTCGGCGATTTTAACTGCTGTTATGGCAGTTTCTGTTGCTGGTTTAAAAACAACGGTATTCCCAAAAACGAGAGCAGGTGCAATTTTCCATACAGGAATTGCAATAGGAAAGTTCCATGGACTAATAACTCCAACTACACCAAGTGAGACTCTTGTTGTATAAAGTAAATTGTTGTTGTCTTGAGATGGGATAACATCTCCAGTTTTTCTTAAACCTTCTTGTGCGTAAAATCGTAAAATGGAGACCGCACGTGCTAGCTCACCCGTAGTTTCGGCCAATGTTTTTCCCATTTCTTTTGTAGCTGTCACAGCAATATCTTCTGTTCTTGCTTCTAGCACATTTGCTACTTTATGAAGAATATTCCCTCTTTGAACCGATGAAATATTCTCCCATTTTTTTTGGGCACTTTTGGCGGATTTTACTGCAATATTTACATCAACAACGGTTGAACTCTGCACGTAACCGACGATTTCATCCGTGTTAGCAGGATTAACACTTGGTATTGTTTCACCATTACTACCAGAAGACCAATCGCCATTTATATAATTTAAATAGACTTTGCACATTTTGCACCATTCCTTTTATAAAAATAAATAAATTTTTTTTATGCTTTAACTCATTTCAATAAAAGATTGTTTAATTAATCAAAGGATAGCTTTAAAGAATTCGCCATATGTTCCAAAATAGCTTTTTTTCTCCTATACAATGGTATTGTTTATTAATCCCCAGCCTTGAAGAATCTTTGCTACTGCTACTTTGTCCGTTTGATCCAACTCAGCCACTGGAGGTCTCGTAACTCCTGCGGTAAAACCAATTTGTCTTAGTGCCTCTTTAATTACTACAACATTGTTTCCATCATTATTTTTTGCTCTTAGTTCCTCAAACGGAAGCAATTCCTCCCATAGTTCCCATACTTTGTTCATTTCTTTCTTTTCAAGTGCCTGTAATAATTCAAAAGATTTCGTTGGATGGATGTTAACCAAACCAGACGTAAAGCCTGTTGCGCCAGCTTGAAAGAAATATGGTGCCCATGTTTCGGCAGTGCCACAGATCCAAGCAATTTGGTGTTCTTTTGAAATTGAACGGATGATTTTTGTGAAACGAGGTAGATCATTAATCGCATATTTTACACCAATAAATTTTTCTAAAGGAGCTAATTTATATAAAACGTCATCACTAAGATTTGGATTTTTGAAATATATAACAGATGGAATTTCAAGAGCATTAATAATTTCACTGAAGTAAGTAACTGCTCCTTCATTATTTGAATAAGGGTGAATTGGCTGGTGTATCATTACGCAATCGGCACCTGCTGCTTGGGCGTACCTACCTAATTCAATGGCTGTCGGTACAGCGTATCCTATACCCACCATCACTAATGCTCTTCCATTAACAATTTCAATAACCTTTTTTGTCACTTTTTTCATTTCATCAAGGCTTAATGCGTAAAATTCTCCGGTATTTCCACCAGGAACAATTACTTTTACTCCGTGATCAATAAGAAAATTAGTATTTTTTTCGAGACTATCCCAATCTATTTCTTTCGTATCCTCATAAAAAGGGGTCAAGTTAATCGCCGAAATCGTATTCAACCTTTGGATAAGATGTGCGTATCCCATAAAAATAACACTCCCAACTTTTATAAATTATAGTTTCATTAAGTTCACACCATTTACATAGTGAGAAAAGGACTGGTTGATCAGTGAGGTTACAGTAACACCAATATAATCGGCTCCCCATTCCTTTCTCATTTGTGCTCCATTGCTATCTTTTGTATGGATTCCCACTTTTACTCGCGCCTCTTGAGCAGTTTGGTAAATTCTATCAATTGATTTTAATACTTGGGGGGAATCCATTCGTCCGCCATACCCAAGCGATACAGACAGATCCGTCGGACCAATATAAACCATATCAATTCCTTTTACACTTAGGATTTCATCTAGATTTTTCATTGCTTTTTCACTCTCAATATGGAGACAGATAAGTGATTCTTGATTCGCCTGTTCTAAATACTGATAGATTGGAATATTTCCGTAATCAGCAGCCCTCATGGAAAACGCCGCTCCCCTCTTACCTAAAGGAGGGTACTTTACAGCTTCGACGACCCTTTCCGCTTCTTCTTTAGAATCCACTTGAGGCACATGAACACCGTGGGCCCCTCTATCCATTACTTTTAAAATCTCATGGGGATTACTTGAAACTACTCTAACTAAAGGTGTAATCCCCCGATTCTCAGCAGCAATTACCATATGTTCGACATTTTCAGGTGAAAGCATGCCGTGCTCATTGTCTATTACTACCACATCAAAGTTATTTAGTGCCGCCATTTCAACTAGCTGGGTCGATGGAAAGCCAATGAAAACTCCCAATGAGGGTTCATTAGTCGGTCCATTTAATTTTTGTTTCAGTTGGTTTTGAAACATATGTTTCACCCTTCCTATATTTGGTCAATTTCTGTACAAATAGAATAGATCAAATGGATTTTCGAAAGCGACACTTTTTTATGATATATGATATATGATATATCAGGTTGTTGTACACGTCAATAGAAAATTCAGATTTTTCAATTTATTGTAAAAGTCAAAAGTATCCGAATAAATATGCTTTCAGAAGTTAAATCTCTCTCAAATTGAGCAATACCCACAAAGATAGTAAACTACATTTTCCCATGGGTAGTTGTTGTATCAAGCCAGGACTCCTTTAAACTTTTTAAATGCGCTCCCTTTTGTGAAAGGAAGAGAAAATGATAAAAGCTTCGGTTCAACTAGTCTTCACAGCGTACAGAAGAAAGATTTATGTATACGAGATTTAGGCTATTTCGATTTAAAAGATCTATTCATGATTCATGAAAAATAAGCTTATTATATCTCCCGTTTAAAAGGGAATACAAGGATTTATATAAGGAATGAGAATCCCGAATATTATCGAAATGGAAAGGTAAACGCTTAATCGTTTGTTTCGTTCTTTATACGTAATCCCTTTCTTTTTTTCTCTCTTCTCTTGATCTTTCAATCTCTTTTCCATTTGCTCCTGGGTAAATCGATGAATGATGACTCGGGAAGGTAGTTTGTGATTGCTTCGAATACAAGCTTCGGATAGTTCATGCGTTTCTCCTGGTCCTAGTTGATTCATGAATTCTTCCATACCGATCCTCGAATAGAGAGAACTCTTTTATAATAAGCGCATTAGTAGCATTCATAAGTAAAGGTTTTGGAATAAACGGGCTACTTGAGGCACAAGCTTCAATCTTAATGGGTGCTATGTTAGGCGTGATGCTCTCACCAACTGAAATTTTCACCATGGTCATAGCAACTGATTATATATATATTATAAGTTTTTACCACTGTTATTTCTGACCACAAAAACTTCCCGAAATAGTAAAAAATTATCCTCATAAAAATATTGCTATTCTTTGTATAATTTTTTCCCTTAATGTCATTTTTTTTGGTTCATTCATTGGGGACCTTACAAACGATAGATAGCAATAAATCAAGTGTAGAAAATGAAACAATACCACAACATGTCCACGAACATTAGAATAACATTCATTTTTCATTTAATATCATTTTTTTTGGAGAGCCTATTTGGCGATGATCAAATTACGAAGAATGTCTATCTTCACGTCATGAAAGAAATGAAAAAAGAAGCTTCCCAAAAGTTCGCTGAACTCATGAGAAGCCTCGATTAAAAATCCTCTATGTTAGCAAAATGTTAGCATTTCACTCTCACCTTACATAAAACCCTCACGTATCAAGGGGTTTGGGGGCAACTAACATCATGCCGCCAGTAAGGTGAGAGTGTTTTAACGATAAGTGATAAAATCGTGGTAAATCAACATTTTTGAATTTTTTAGCTGTAACATCTTTCATGTTAATTTACGTTTTTTACTTCAGTGCGTTAGCAAAATGTTAGCATTTTGCTAACGCACTGATTACACAAGAATTTCCACTTGTTTCCAAAGCATTTTACCAAGGGAGTGTTTTCCAAGAAAATACTAATTTACAAAGTTAAGGATTTTAAAGATAAAAAAGTCTAATTCCTCAAATTATTAACAAGGAATTAGACTCCTAATCTTCAACAATTGCGCCTGATTGTTTAAGAACCTTCTTTACCTCAGTTTAATTATATTCCAAAAAAACAATGGCCATTATTTAACGATCTCATATCGCATCAGCATTGAACCACTTGTTTTATAAAGCTTGGTTTCTATCAACTTCAAATCCTGACGTGTGTCGATGTTGTCGAAGTAACGTTTACCGCTGCCCAGTATGACCGGATGAATGATGATTCGCAGTTCATCAAGTAAAATAGCATTTATCAGACTTTGAATAAGCCTGCGCTTGCGGAAACAATAATATCACCCTTGACTTCTCTATTTAGGTCCCTTATTTTCGACATTACATCAGAGAGTAATCTGTGGAATCTATGATGCCAGGCATCGCCCAGCTTACCATGTCGTCTTCTTCGCCTTTCGGCCCAGTAAAGATTCAATGGAATCAAGGGAATACCAAAGCCAACTCTACCCGTGCGGTAAATGTATATAGGGATGCTGATCCTCGGACCCGTTTTATGTTTGCGGTCATTGACATATCGAAAGTCCTATCTGAATGCCAAATTGAAATGAACAGTACTTCAATTGGTGGTAAAAGTACAAAGTTAGTACCTCTTAACACTTTGGTTAGTGCATGCGACAAATTTATGGATGACCTCGCTGAATACGAGAAGAGAATGTCATACTTTCCAACGTCATGTTTCATCAGTTATTTAAGTTTGTGTTCGAATTCTTCAAAGGGTACCACGAGGAAGCGAAGGCGTGAACAAAGAGAAAGAATGGAAGCGATTTTTAAAGTTTATTGCAGATGAAGAGGTAACACTTGAATTGAAGAAACCGTTAGCTTAAGTATATTATTTAACAAATCCACCTGAAAACGAAAACAATTGTTGCGCAGTAAAAGTCTCTACGTATTATGACAGTTACTCCACAATCTGCCCCTATTGAGAAGACTATTCTTCTTGTCAATTTGTACGACAAGTATAATTATAAAATCTTTGATTCATAAATCTATGGATTTTTAGCTTTGAACATCCAGAATTTATAGTCTGTTATTCATTGGTACAATTTCATTTTCTGTAAGCAAAAAAAGCCCAAGCATTGAAAAATACTTAGACTTCCCGGCTCTTTCCAAAGTTAGAAAGAGGGTGAAGCTATGATTACTTTTGAGGCACCTTTATTTTACCATAAATGAAATAATGTACAAATCTCTGTTTATTAATTGAACAACCCTAAATGAACAATTCAACAACCTAGTAAGACTACATTCTTGTTTGTTCAGTTGAGGTATACTCTAATTACACAAACCAATGTCATCCACCGTCGTCTATAATCAATTAGTTTGTAGAGGGCTGCATATAAATCTTTCTATTTCCATACAACATTACTACTCTGCCATTACTCCTTCGACATTAATTCTCATATACCTCCATAAAACGCAAAAAACACTCGGATGATGGTTCAAATCATAATCCGAGTCTAATAATCTACTCATTCCTTTCCCCACAAACTCAAACACTCTCTTTGGCCAAATCCCCTCTCAACGCCTGACACCTCCCCACCATCCATCGATGAATTTCTTCCTCATCCATTTCCTTCACTAACTTACCAATACTGTTATTCTCTGTTCCAAATATCTCCTTTTTAATCTTGATAATAGTCGGAGCGTAATGGCGAAAGTATCTAGATATTTGATACGTGTCGGCGAGTACATCCTTTAACTTCCATGTATCATTCCTACTCACTGCCTGTAATGCCATATCTGACTTGTTTACTTGGACGAGTTCCCATTCATAGTTTAAGTCCATTTCTTTTATTAACTCTTCATAAAGCAGCTTAAACCAACACGCGTTGGACCGTTAAACGTGATAGATGGTGCCTTTTCTCCGTGTCCGTCGCAACTTGCGAGGGTTGAAATGCCGGCAGCATTAAGAGATTTTACTAATAGCGCTACTCCCGCTTCTAAATGGAATGTACTTATTCTAGAATTTCCATTGGACTTTATAAAAATAGCTCCACCTTCTAAAACCAAATGCCGGGGTCATTGTATTTCTCGCTTCCGACCAAATCAGTTGTTTTATCACGTCATTGTCTAGTTGATCTTGTGCCACAAAAAGGTCATTTCCGTTGAAAGTATGTTCAATGCGCAGTTTTTTCAATTTTCTCTTCAGGAGAACGATATCATCAGGATGGTTCTTGTCGCTGAATCGGATAGCTTCCTCTTTTTCCGATACAAAAATCCTCGTAATTCTAATCCTAGCTCTAATCTGTTCATGTTTCTTCCCCCTATAATTTTAAATTAAATGCCTGTAAGTTACTTAACTTGTTATTCATCGCTTGCTAGAATGTAAGATGATCTAGATGACTTTCTGCACTCCCACACTTTCAACCTTCGCTTTATACGCTGCCAGTTCCGGGTTAAGCCTGCCACGATATTTTTCTGTGAAATATTCTTTATTCCTGGCATCGCGATCTATCTTTGTTCGTTTCAGGCAAGATCGAATCACGATGTTGGTGCAGGAGGTTTTGTTTTGGAAACAGGGGACGGTTTGGTGTTTCATTGGCATTGTTGGGGGACTCGCGTGGTTCACTCAACCGAGGAAAAAACGAATAAAAGATCCTTCAACAGCGAAGGACCTTTTATTCGTTTAAACTACCATGTAAATGTAAGAAATTGAGGTTCATTTATGCTACTTCGTTCATAGGCGCAATGTCATTCACAGTTTTGGGATAAGCTTGATTGTTTTCATGTTAACTTCTTGAAGTCTCACTAATGATCTTTTGCGCACCTTCTTTTATTTTACTGGAGAAGAATCGATAATAGATATCCTCTTCCTTAATTTCAATATTCATAACCGGCTCTGTGCACCCCATGAATAACATGTCCATGATAGAAAAGGCTACCAGCATGAACCGTGCCGAACTATCACTGACTAATCCACTATAAAACATCAACTGACCTCCTCCGTTTGGGTCTACATGCTTTTTCACTTCCACATACAGATCCTTTCCATCTTTATCAACAAAAAATAAATCACATCTTTTTCCAGCTAGATTTACTTCCCTTCCTTTAAACGTCAATCCTGGTTCAATTAAATCTGAATAATTGATAAGTCCATACGTTAATTCTGCTTCATTCATCCTACTCATCTCCTCTCAATTTAAAAGCCTTTCATATATCAAGTACTCTCGAATGACATAAAAGGAGGAGGAGATTTGAAAAGTGTTGTATTTTCATAAGTGTTCGTGTACTAAATTAGTTTTCAGCTAAAAATGGAATTAAAGGTTGAAAGGCGGCACATGATGAAATGAGGGATGTAAAGGGTAAGACCCACTCTCTGAGATTGGATCTGAGTATGAAATAGATCCAATGAGAGATTTGAGGCCTGTCTGGACTGAATGTTAATTAAAAATTAACCCACACTCCAGCAAAATATTAGACCACCAGTGTTTGAGTGATGAGAAAATAATAGGCCACTTTGTTTAAAATATAGGCACCTAATGTTAAAAAGCGCCTGACCCCCAGTGCGTTAATGTTTTAACGGACTGGGGAGCAGGAACCAGAGTTTTATTGCGTTAGCAAAATGTTAGATAATGGAGGGTATCTTAAGCTGACAACTCTATGTATTTTACTAAGCGTTTTTATTAATTGTACTTAAATATAGGTTTAATGAATCTTCTATTTCGTTGGTGTCTAACTTAATAAAGTCATCATATTCTATTTGTGTATGTGCTTTATCTAATGCTTCATAATAAGCTATTCGATTTTCCACTTTAATAACTATTGGTGGAAAACCAACATTCATGAGTTCTAAATTTAATAACAAACGTGATGTTCGATCTTTTCCATCAATAAATGGGTAAATTCCAACAAAGGAAACAAGGGGACGGTTCTCTGCTTCATTTTTAGCTTTGACTTCAGGGCTATTCATCATTCAAAGGAGCCTAGAAAAATTGTGATGCAGAGAACCGTCCCTACTGTCACATTCTTGCCTCTTTTCGGCTGATGGTTTGATTTATTGACAGTTGACTGAGTCTGTTGCAAATAAAAACCCTCAAACACTGCTGTTAAGCCTCTGAAACTACTTTCTGTATCATTTCTACAATGTAAAAACCTCCCTTTAATCTTTGAGTTTTACAGAGCTAGACTACTGTATTTTTTCAGTTGGTTGATTTTACATATAATTAGACTGAAATACTGTGTTAAACATCATACGCATGTGATACAATTTCCTCATTGTCGAATTATGGAGGTTTTTGTAATGAAAGTTTTTGTAACTGGTGTCACTGGTTTTGTTGGTGGTGAATTCACTAAGAAATTGTTGCAAGAAGGACATGAAGTAATCAGTGTCGTTCGAAATATAGAGAAAGCCGAAGCTCAGTTTTCTAAAAGTTCAACTATTACATTTTTGACCGGTGATCTCCACGAACCTTCCTTTGGATTATCTAATAAAAAGCTTCATGATCTTATGAATGGTCCGATTGACGCGATGTATCATATCGCTGGTCAAGTCCAATTTGGCTTGGAATATAGCGAATACCTTAAAACAAATTATAGCGGGACAAAAAACGCTTTAGATTTAGCTAAATTACTTGAAATTAAGAACTTTAAATATGTCAGTACTGCCTTTACGTTAGGTTTATCCAATTCCATAGGCAAAGAAGAATTGTACTCGAAAGAAACGAATTTCAATAATGCGTATGAAAAATCAAAGTGTATGGCAGAGCATTTGGTTATGTCTTACTCCACCTATTTTTCGGTTTCTATTTATAGACCGTCTGTTATTATTGGAGATTCGAAAACTGGAGAAGCCAATAGTGACTTCACCTTGAATTCCTTCATTAAAATCATACGTCTTATTAAGAAACTTTCTGAGTCAAAAAATGAATCGTTTCGTTTTATAGCACCAAGGTCCTCTACCGTTAATGTTGTACCTGTAGATTATGTCGTCGCCGTTTTATTTGCTGGTTTAGAAGATGACGAGAATCAAACCATCTATCACATTACAAATAGTCATCCCCCTTCGTATAGGAAGAGTATCAGACTGATTACAGATATGCTGAACTTCGACCAATTTACGATTGTGAATGATTTAAAAATAGAGTCTATGAATCAATCAGAAACACTATTCTATGATAAAATCTCTACGTTGAAAAACTACCTTGTTCGTCAGTTAACGTTTCATAACGAGAACACAATAAAATTATTATCATGCTCCAACTTAAAAGAACTAGATGTCTCAGATGAGATATTATCTACTATTATACATGCGAGAATTCCAACTAAATTAACTACTGAAAAAGTATAAGGTGTCGATCACCAATACCTTTCAGCGGTAAAGAGGTGTCAGCTTATGCTTGATTATCAGTTTATTGAAAATAAAGGGAAAGAATGCATCGTTCTGTTACACGGCATTGGTGGTGGACGGAACGTCTTCCATAAACAAATGAAAAAATATCGAAAAGAGTTTAGTGTACTCGCTATAACATTACCAGGTCATGGAAATTCTCCAGATATAGCGGATTATCGTCTGCCGTTTAGCTTTAATATCGTTTCTGAAGAGATCTTTAAAACAATGGATGCGATTGGTTTAAAAAAGTGTCATTTTGTAGGAATATCTCTCGGTTCGGTCATTCTTCACAATATACTCCAATTACGTCCAGAACGAGTTAAAAGTGCCATTCTTGGAGGAGCTGTAACAAAGTTCAATCTCTTTTCCAAATCCCTTCTTTTTACGGGGGGCTTGTTGAAAGAAGTCACACCACATATGTTCATTTACCGATTATTCGCTAACATCATGATGCCTAAAAAAAACCATGCGGTATCTCGAGAGTTCTTTATCCAAGAAGCGAAGAAAATGAAGAGACATAATTTTATTAAATGGTTTGATATAGCTCGAAATGTAGAAAGTACGTATGTTTGCGTGCAAGAAGTAAGCAAAAATGTCCCAAAGTTATATATCTCAGGAGAAGAAGACCATTTATTTATAAAGAGATTACAAAAAGATGTGAAAGATGATCAAAGTGCGCATGTTCATATTATAGAAGATTGTGGTCATGTATGTAACATCGAAAACGCAGAAGCCTTCAACACCACCTCCCTAACATTCATGAAGAAGCATGGGGACGGTTCTCTGCTTCATCATGATTCTCCGCAGTATTTGCCAACTGCCAAATAAGAGGAGGCTTCTCTAACGGGTCAAACGGAGATTTACATTAAGCTGTTTCCGTCATCTTTGTTGTTTCTAGAAAAGCTTGAAGAAGCGAAAGAGTCAACTGTCTCTTCCTTTGCTGGTATTGCTCTGAAGTGTTCCCCGGCGGTAAGCATCAGACTGTTGAAATCGAGGGCTATCATATCTTTTTGAAAGCAACAATCTTTTAGAAAACAACCATATTAAAAGACCACCAGACCAGGACTGACGCTCTTGTTGGTGCTTACCCCCAAAACACCTCCCCACCACCATCCATCGATAAAGTTCTTCCTCATCCATTTCCTTCACTACCTTACCAGTACTGTTATTCTCCCTTCAAAAATCTCCTTTTTTATCTTGATCATTGTCGGAGCGTAATGGCGAAAGTATCTAGACATTTGATACGTGTCTGCGAGTACATCCTTTAACTTCCATGTATCATTCTTACTCACTGCCTGTATTGCCATATCAGACTTAGTTACTTGAACGAGTTCCCATTGATAGTTTAAGTCCATTTCTTTTATTACCTCTTCATAAAGCAGCTTAAACCAACACGCTAACGACCGTTAAACATAATAGATGGCGCTTTTTCTCCGTGTCCGTCACAACTTGCGAGAGTAGAAATACCTGCAGCGTTAAGGGATTTTACTAACAGCGCTACACCCGCTTCTAAATGGAATGTACTTATGCTAGAATTCCCATTGAACTTTACAAATGAGCTCGACATTCTAAAACCGAAGGCCGGTGTCATTGTATTTCTCACTTCCGACCAAATAAGTTGTTTTATCACGTCATTGTCCAGCTGATCATCTGCCACAATAAGGTCATTTCCTTTGAACGTATGGTCAATTTGTAGTTTTTTCAATTGTCTCTTCAGGAGGACGATATCATCCGGATGGTTCTTGTCACTGAATCGGATAGCTCCCTCTTTTTCTGTCACAAAAAATCCTCGTAATTCTAATTCTAGCTCTAATCTGTTCATGTTTCTTCCCCCTATAATTTTAATTTAAATGATGCTTGTCTGTTATTTTGCTTAATATTCATTGCTTACTAGAATGGAAAACGACCTAGATGACCTCTTGCTCTCCCCTACCTTCGACCTTCGCTTTATACGCTGCCAGTTCCGGATTAAGCCTGCCACGATATTTTTCTGTGAAATATTCAATATTCCTGGCGTCACGATCCATCGTAATGGCTTTCTTTTCGTAGACGAGCCACTCGATTAAATAGATGAGGCTCTTAAAGTCTTCGATCACAGCTTCCTGATACAATTCCTTGATTGTCATCCCTACACGAGTGGGGCATATTTCCATTCTCATCCTTTCGTTTTCCATTTTCGTCTTTCACTGAATATGTACAGACGACAGATAAAAAAGGAGGAGGTGTTTTGAAAAATGTGAAAGTTTTTTTGGATGAGGGTTTTGAATTGGAAACAGGGGACGGTTCTGTGCTTCATTGGCATTGGTGGGGTAGTCGCGTCGTTCAGTCAACCGAGGTAAAACGAATAAAAACCCGAATAATGAGGCACTTTTTTTTAGTGTCCATTATTCGGGTTACAGTTCACACAGGGTACCGCCCCCAACAAATTAGAGTAGAAAACTTTCCGTCCACCAAAAACCTCCAACTTCAGATAAAGTTGCTTCTGTCTTTGAATTTTCTTTTATTTGTTTACAAATATTCGCAATAATTTTTCCATCTTTGTGTACAACAGTCCCATAAAAGTCTAAAATCATTTATTTTCTCTATGTAGAATTCAACACTATTATTCATCTATACTTCCCTTTAATTTAAGTATATTTCTTCACAATCCCATTCTATTTTAACATAAATATCCAATTAAAAAGATATAATTTTCTCCACAATCTGCCCCTATTCACAAAGAAAGGGCCCAATTCTTATTACAGAATCGCGCCCTTTAACGGAATAACTAAAATATGGTCTCAATCCTAATTTCACTTAATTTCTATTCAACTAACACTGTTGCCTTGAGTAGATGTTGCACATACACATCACTTTCTAAGAAAAATCAAATTGTATAATTACCATCAGGTGAACTAATCATTTTGATTTTGCATAAGTTTATATATATTACGAGCTGTGTTGACGTTTCTTATCGTAACTTGTTTATATAACTTTGATCCAACGATCTTTGACATTCCGCTTCTGGTTACATTTATCTTATCAACGGACCATAGAATCGCACCGGGGACATATTTTACCGTGTCGATATTTGGTTTGATGACCAAATTCATAAGTACAGATTCATCATCAATTTCATCCCATAAAAACATGACATCACTTTTCATATCTTTGTCATTTTTCCATGTGTATGGAATAGCTTTAATGATTCGACTTACATCATCGAAACTACGAACTACTACTTTAATTTGTAATCCAAAATCACAATGGATTGCTTCTTCCAAAATGCGTGGTAGCTCGGTTGTTGATGGACCTTTATATGAAAAAATAATATTACCTGTATTGATGTATGTTACCACATCATTCATCCCAGCTTTTTCAAAAGTTTGTTTAAGTAACCTCATATCAATTTTATTTTTTCCACCCACATTAATCCCTCGAAGAAGAGCGACATTAACCAAAATCATCATCCTTTCGACTTTTTACTTATTCAACAACTGCGCTCCAATTGTTGAATTGATATTAGTGCTGAGTTACTTTGCTTCTACGACAAAGCTTTTATAAGGCCCATCATCAACTGTTACTTCAAACTTCCAAAGCACTGCTTCATCAAACTCAAATTTTTCTCCACTCTGTTTATTTTCAATCTCTTGTTCATATAGTTTCACAGTCTCGCTTTAGAAATCATAGTTGTCGCTAGATATGCCACCTATATGGGGTATCTACAAGATTGTGTCAGTAACTGACATCTCAACATACAATATGTCTGTTACTAACAAGTAAAAAACGACATTCATCCGAAGAGTCGTACTCTCTCTCTAAAATGTTAATCTATTTGTTGTTAGAAAACGCCTGAGCAATCACTTTTGTAGCCTTTGCAATGAGTTCGTCATTAAAGCTCGCATTCTCTTCATCGCGACTTGACATGATCGCAATAATAATCGGTTCTCGATTTGGTGGCCACACAATCGCTATATCATTTCGAGTTCCATAGCCACCGGCTCCGCTCTTATCTCCAACCTCCCAACCTTCTGGTACACCAGCTCGAATGAGGGAATCACCTGTAGTATTCCCTTTTAGCCAATTTGTAAAAATTTCTTGCTTATCGGTAGGAAGGTACTCACTGATTCCAAACACCTCAAGAGTAGTTGCAAGTGCTTTAGGGGTACTTGTATCCCGTGAATCCCCAGGAATAGCTTCGTTCAAATCTGGTTCAATACGGTCAACCATTGTGATAGTATCACCACTTTCTCGTAACGCCTTTTCAAATCCATCTGGTCCGCCTAATTCTTCGAACAGAAGATTCCCTGCTGTATTATCACTATACTGCATCGCTGCTTCAGCTATCTTTCCCAGACTCATCCCTTTGTTCACAAAGTCTTCTGTAATCGGAGAATAGGTAACAATATCTTCATTGGTGAATGTCCTTATTTCCTTAAGCACTGATATCGGATTTTGCTTTAATAAAACAGCTGTAGCTAGGGCTTTGGATGTAGATGTGTACGCAAATCGTTCGTCCTCACAAAATTCCACGGTTTCTTTTGATCCTGTGTCAATGGCATAGACCCCAAGCCTCGCGTCATATTCCTTCTCAAGTTGTTCAAATTTCTCCATTGAGGTTTCTTTTGCCGTTATATTTTCTGACGTTTGGTTAGTTCCCCCCGTATTTTCTGTTTCTGATTGTTGTACAACCTGTTTTTTCTCATCTAAGCAGCCTACAACCATAAGCACCAAGCCTATCAGTGCTAGTATTTGATAAAACCATCTTTTGTTCATGATGTAAAACCTCCTAATTATTTGATTAGACTCTTATGTACGAATTGAAAAAACAACCTTATTCAAGGAGTTTTAACGGATTACATTTGTAGTCTGATTACATCTGTAGTATAGTATTACATATGTAATCAAATAAAGTCAATTCTTTATTTTCTAACTCAAGCTACTATAAATATGCTATATACCTGTTTTTAAAAAATTTTAAAATCAAGAGAGTTGGTGTTGAAGGACATGTTTTTAACTCATTTTATAATAGGTCTATTGGTGTGTTCATTTTCCGTTACCGTTATTCTACTTATACGAAAATGGTTTGGAAGACAACTAACAGCAAAATGGCGCTATCATTTGTGGATGTTTCTTTTTATGACTTTAACACTTCCATTCATACCTACTGATTTATATAATTTTAGTTCTCTCTTTAGCGGTGGGGATACATATCAGACTAATGCTCCCAGTTCTAATGTGGAAAAAACTGGAACTGATATGATGCAGGGCCTACACCTGATACAAGACTTTTCTGTATCGGTCAATCGGCCGGACCTGTCCTTACTTAATATGGGAGTGATGGGTTTATGGATGTCAGGGATGCTTTTATTTACCTTTACTATGATTCGTGGTTGGCTCACACTTAGAAGGATAAAGAATTATTCTTCAGCGTTTTCCAATCAAGAAGTTCTCGTGCTTTTCGAAGAATGCAAGAAAAGACTACAAATTAAAAAATCAATAAAGATTGTTATTTCGAAAAGAGTCCAATCTCCAATAATATTCGGACTTTTTCAAACATATATCGTCTTACCTTCTCAGCATGAAAACTGGCTTAATTTGAAAAATTATGAGTATATCTTTCTTCATGAACTGAATCACTATAAAAACAAGGATTTGCTGACAAATTACTTCATATTGTTCTATCAAATCATTTATTGGTTTAATCCCCTTGTCTGGCTTGCTTTTAGAGAAATGAGATTGGATCGGGAAATCGCATGTGATACATCTGTTTTACAGTTACTAGATGATGATAATTCATTTAGTGAATATGGAAATACAATCATTAATTTTTTGGATCTTTCAAAACGGTCTAGTAAGCTACAGTTAGTGACACAATTAAACGGTTCGAAGCTTCAAATCAAAAAACGAATGGAACAAATTTCTGCCTATAAGCATTCCGCAAAAAAATCAATCAGAAAAAGCGTCTTTATTTATGTGTTAGCCAGTATCATTTTGACAATCCAATTACCTTTCATTTCCGCATTTGCGTCGGAAAACGACCGATACTATTTTAATCATGACGGAGCAGTTTATGAGGATTTACATCAATTCTTTAAAGGATATGAAGGAAGCTTTGTTTTATATGATCATAACGCACAGCAATATCGCATTTATAATGAAGAGAAAAGTATGTTGCGGGTATCACCTGATTCCACATACAAAATCTATAGTGCCTTATTTGCACTAGAATCAAATGTGATATCACCCGAAGAATCCTCCCTTTTATGGGATGGTACGGAGCAACCCTATGACGCTTGGAATATGGATCAGGATGTCTCATCTGCGTTACAAAAATCTGTAAACTGGTATTTCCAAGAATTAGATCGTAGAACAGGATTTGAAACAATACAATCCAATCTACAAGAGATAAACTATGGAAACTACGATGTATCTGGGGGATTTGGTGAATTCTGGCACGAATCCTCATTAAAAATTTCTCCAGTGGAGCAAGTCCAACTGCTGCAAGCCTTTTATAACAATCAATTGGGATATAAGGAAATGCATACCCAAGCTGTGAAGGAAGCACTACTCTTAGAAAAGAATGAAGAAGCTCGCCTATCAGGAAAAACAGGTACAGGAGCAGTGAATGGAAAAAACATCAATGGTTGGTTTATCGGGTATGTAGAGACGAAGAACAATACTTATTTCTTTGCTACCAATATACAAAATGAAGATGATTCATCTGGAAGCAAGGCGGGAGAAATTACTTTATCAATTTTAAAAGATTTAGGAATCTATAAAGAAAATGGAGGGGAGAAATATGGAGAAAAACATTCCTAGTATATCAGAATCGGAATGGGAAATCATGAACGTACTTTGGGATAAAGCCCCTCAAACAGCGAATGACATCATATTTTCCTTACAGGAGTGTACAGATTGGAAGCCGAAAACCATACGCACTCTTCTCGATCGATTAGTTCAAAAAGATGTAGTAGGTGTCAATAAAAATCTAAGAGTTTACACCTTTTACCCGCTCTATACACAGGAAAAGTACCAGCGTGCCGAGACCGAATCATTTATCAAGCGTATCTATGGAGGTACCCTGAAATCCATGCTTGTCCAATTCATTCAGGAAGATACCCTATCTGATGATGATATCAATGAACTACGCTCTATTTTAAATAAAAAACCTAAAAAGCAATAATATTAAAAAAGCGATTGGGAATTTTTCCAAATCGCTTTTTTCGGTCGAAATCGAAATAGCTGGGGACATATTTCTATTTCTCATGTAACTATCGCTTTCTTAACCCTAGATTTATAAAAGCTCGAAGTAGCGAAGGCGGCTACTCCTGCGGGAAAAGCAATAGGTGAAGACCCCGGAGGACGGTCTTTGTCCGAGGAGGCTGAAGCATTGCCCGCGGAAAGCGTCCGCCTAGAGCGGATTCGAGCCTCTCTGTTCGACGAAAACAACAATCTCTAAAACACCGATAACTTTATAAAACTCTCTACTGTGTATAGCAACTTCATTCTTCCTTTTTATTAACAAACAAATTAAACGCTTTTTCATAACCAAGCTCTACCGTGCCAACGGGACCTTCTCGTTGTTTGGCTATGATAATTTCAATGCTATTATCTGACTCTCCATCCCGGTTGTAATAATCGTCCCGGTAGAGAAACGCAACGACATCGGCATCTTGTTCGAGGCTGCCTGATTCGCGTAAGTCTGAGAGATTCGGGCGTTTATCGGCTCGTGATTCGACTCCCCGGGATAATTGCGAAAGCGCGATGACGGGGACCGAAAGGTCGCGTGCCATGGCTTTCAACGACCGAGATATTTCACTGACTTCCTCTTGACGGTTCTGCTTATTGGCGGCGGATTGAAGCAGCTGTAAATAATCAATGATGATGAAGTGCTGCTTGTCCGGGTGCTGACGCATGATCTTTCGTGTTGTCGCGTAAATTTCCGGGATCTTGACCGAGGAACGATCAGAAATATACACATTCTCTTCTGACAAGTCACTGATCGCCTGGGTGTATCTCTTCCAATCATCGGCATCAAATCGTTTCATCGGATCACGCAGCTTTTGCGAGTCGATCTTTCCTTTGGCGGAGATCATCCGGTTCAAAAACTGCTTTTTACTCATTTCCAGCGAATATAAATGCCCGAAGGCGTTCTCTTTCATGTGGCCCATCGCAACGTTTAACGCAAAGGCGGTTTTTCCGACGGAAGGTCTTGCGGCGACGATGATGAACTGTCCTTCACTATGGCCATTCGTTAATCTGTAGTAGGTAGTGAAAGATGTTTGTAACCCTCGTTTGACAACCCCATCCAGTACTTGGTCATACATCGTTACCAAGACTTTCTTTAATTGAAAATCATCCTCCCGTGCGCCGAAGGTCTCAATGGTTCGAACACTGGAAAGAAAGGAATCAACCGTCGCGTCATCAACGACCTCTTCTGTTTTCACCAGAAAGGTTTGGGCGGTTTGGCGCAGCTGTGTTTTCTGCCAGGTGCGAATGATGATTTGCTCGTACTTTTTCACGGCGTAGATGGATGGCACGGCTCGCATCATTTCGCCGATGTTGACTTGGTTCATAAATGATGGGCCGAGGCGTTCCAATAGGGTTGCTCGGTTGATGTCTTCGTTGTCGTTGTCGAGGTTGATCATGGTGCGGAGCAGGGGTTCGTGATGGAACGAGAGCTGCTTCGGTTCGACTTCGAGTTCTTTGACGAGGGAGGACTCGAGCAGGAGACACCCGAGGAGCATTTTCTCCGCTTCAAGGTTGTACTGGTCCGCCACTGGCGTTCGCCTCCCATAGACTGATGATTTCGATGACGTCTTTGTTTCGTTCTGGCCGCGGTTTTTCGACTAGGTCATGCACGAGTGGGGAGTATTTATTCTCGGCTGCATAGCGATCGAGGCGGTCGATGACGTCTTCATAAGTCTGTGTTTTCAATAAGCGGTACCAGGCTTGGACTGTTTTCCGTTCCAGGTTGATTTTGCCGGGATAAAACCGGGCGATTTCTTGCAGTATTTGTGCTGTTTCTGCTTGTGACATGGCTTATTCCAGCTCCTTTAAGTATTTTTCAAAATCGGTTTCTATTGGGGTGGTGCCTTCGTTTAAGTAGGATTCAAATTTGGGTCCAAACAAGGTTTCTGGTCGTAAGAATTTGTTCATCGTTGGATCGTTTAGCCATTGGTCTGTCTTCGTGTCGATGACTTTTTCGAAGTGGTCTTGGTTTGGATGAGCTCGCCATCTGGCTTTGATGAGATCTCGTGTTTTCACCGCCGTTGCTTGGAAATGCTTGCCGGTGCTGTCATTTAAATAGGCGACAATCTCGCTGTAAGGAATCTTCTCGGGTGATGGTGTTGGTTCGGCTCGGTCTGCTGCTTCTGGTGCTTGGTCTTCCTCGAAAAAGGATGTTTGCTCGTTTGTGTCAGCTTGTTCGTTCACGGTCGATTGCGGTTGG
>NZ_KZ614146.1:1259698-1348919 GCF_002886185.1 Salipaludibacillus neizhouensis | reverse complement strand
CGTGTTTTCATCGCCGTGGCTTGGAATTACTTGCCGGTGCTGTCATTCAAATAGGCGATAATCTCGCTGTAAGGAATCTTCTTGGGTGTGGGTTCGACTTGGTCTTCTGCTTCTGGTGCTTGGTCTTCCTCGAAAAAGGATGTTTGCTCGTTTGTGTCAGCTTGTTCGTTCACGGTCGATTGCGGTTGGTAGTCTAGGTCGAGTTCCTCGGCTGGAACCGGAATATCGGTTTTATAGCCTTCTAAATACAGTCCGATTCGGTTTAGATCTTGTTGGATTTTAACGAGATTCACGCGGTACTGCTTGGTGCGATCCCATTTTATTTTTGGATTGCCGCGCTCTTCTACCCATCCGGCTTCGAGAAGTTTTTTTAAATAGCGACGGATGGACGATGGTGCCATGGCGGTTAGTGTATCTTGAGCAAGTTCATTGGCCGTTTTGTAAAACCAGCCATGGGTGAGCTCTAACTCGTAATCCTCGTTTCGCTTTTTCTCTTCGGCAATAAATTTGTCAAAATCTCTGACGCACTGGGACCAGTAGATCATTTGGTTCAGCATAATCGCTAGTTTATAGTCTCCTGTAAGCATCAACAGTTCTTCTTTGATCACTGATCGCTTAAATCCTCTCATTTAAATCATCCTCTTGTTTCTCGTTTTCGTCTTTCACTGAGTATGTACAGACGATAGATAAAAAAGGAGGAGGTGTTTTGAAAAATGTGAAAAGTTTTTTTGGATGAGGGTTTTGAAAAGGTTTTGGGTTTGGGTTTCATGGGCTGGGGTTTGTTCGTTTCAGGCAAGTTTTTGGAGAAGGCTTGGAGGTCTCAAGAGATCTCTGTATGTATTCTCTGAAGTAATCTCTGGTAGTAATCTCTGATATTGTTCAACCGTTGTGGGAATTTCAAAGTTCCTCTGTGCAAGCTCCAACCACCAAGCTGGCGCTTGGAAACACGGGGACGGTTCTGTGCTTCCTTTTCAATGTCTTGAGGCCATCTGAATTATGTAGATCGCGCGCGGTGTTACGATGTAAGAAAAAAGACCTTCCTAAGGAGGGGGATGAGCTCTCGTTTGCAATAAACACTTGCTCTTCTATGGTCTTATTTTTTCTATATGCGTTTGAGCAATTGTTTCATTATTGAAACTTACATTACAATGAAATTCATCCTCGTCCTTACTCCCCTTTACGATTAACAACATTTGATTGGAATATCAACCGATATAATGAGCATACTAATAAAGTATAGAATTCCGGTAAAAGTATTTTATGATAGGGGCGTGAATATTAATGAAGAAAAACAAAGTAACTTCCATTTATAATAAATTTAGTTTATCCGAGTTAATAGCTTCTCAGAGTCGAGAAAGAAATGAAAAGTATGAGAGAATCACCGTGAAAGGAATAGAACTCAACAAAAGAACTACAGCCTTACTGAATAAAAAAATGGAATAAAAAAAAGCTAAGAAAATTCTTAGCTCATCACTTTTTCCTTATTGTATTTTTTTAATAATTGTTCTGTCTTTTCATTTAAAGTTTTCCCGCGCAATAAGGATTGTTCATTCTTCGCTTCTCTTTCTCTACTTTGTTCGTCCATTAATTCTTTTAGTGTTTTGTTAATATGAGCTGATGAATTTAAGGTTAACTTAGGCACCCTCCTCAACTCCCTTTTCTTTCAATTTTTTAGATAAGCTGTTCTCTATGAGATGTTGGTATGTGAGAAAAACAAACCAACAAATCCAGAATTGTTTGAATGTTGTTGTTATACTAATTTTACTCATTTTGTGTTCGGAATGCAAATCATCATTGAGAGATTCGATTGTTTTTTGATCCAATTGCAACTTAACTACAATGTGTCTTTCTTTTAGAAGTGGAATATGCTTCAAATAACTAGACTTCCCTTTGTATTCCTCTTCCCTATTTTTAAAAGCTAAAACCACTTCGTTATCCATTTCTTCTATACGAATTTTCCCTTGAAACTCATGGGGATTTAATTCACCGTAGTTTACTAAGGTAAACTCGTTCATTTTGTCATTTAACTCGTATACTAAGTAAGGATAGTTAGATGGCAAACCATTCAAAGCGAAGGAATCGAACCCACTATCCGCTATGGCTCTAAAACTACTTCGAATATGATCTATCATATTTGTCATTTTTTCCAAAGACATTTTATAGTGGTTCAAATCATCTCGTGTTTCTTTTAAATCCTTTTGAATATCTTTGTTATAATCTAGATTTTCTTTTAAGTACCTTTTTAACTCGTTTACTTCATCTTGAAGTTTATTTTTTTCTTCTTTTAATTCTGATTTATCGATAATTAATCCTTCTTTTATTTGCTTGAAAATACCTATTACAACTTCATCTAACTTTGGTATTTTTAGATCTTCCTTGAACCTAGAGGGATTAAAATCGTTCTGTATTAATCTACAAAAAGCTTCATACTCTCTCTTTCTGAATTTCTCGAAAGTTCCTAAGTGAAAAAGTCCATCCCCTGGGGTAGTCATCCTCTCAATCGCCAACATTCTAATGTAAAGTATAATAGGCGTTAAAACTAATACAAAAATAGTGAGTTGTAAATAAATAGATAGATCTGAAATCTCAAATACAGTGTACACTGCAACAAAGGTAATTGCTAAACTAAATAATTTTAAATAAAAAACCCACAACCTCAAATTTTCTATTGTGTGGCACCACATCCCATCAAAAATCGTAAAGAAAGGAGTAAATTGCTTACTGTAAGAACGATATGCGGTTGTTAGATACCTAAAGTACTCGCTTGCATCTTCTGACAATATTTCTAGGTTTTTTTCTGCTTCCTCTCCTTTTTTTATAGTCAATGAACAGCCCCCTTTCTCCCTTCCTTATTTAAGCAGTTTTAGCCTTTTTCTCTTCATACTCAAAGATTGTCTATATTCTTCCGCTCCTAGAGTTGGTTGTAAATTCAACCGTAGAGTCAATGTCTTGGACAACATTCTGCAAGTTGCCAAGAACTAGGGTAATATGAAATCTGTAACTTCGATGAAAGTCTGACTATCTACAAAACTTTCAACTATTTTTTAATGCATTTTATTTTTATGTTTATTTAATGTCTTAGCTGCTAGACTTTTTTGCTTTGTGGATTTAGAAGTAGATAAGGTTTTTCCAGCTTTTCCTAATTTTCCTCCTGAGTGCTTTGCCACAGACTTCACCTCCCTATTAATAATGCTGCTTTCCCCTAGTTCTCTACCTGTACCTATTATATGAATAAACGATTAAAAAATCAATATAAAGTAGGAACGAATGTTCTTTATACCATATATGGAAACAAAGGGACGGTTCTCTGCTTCATTGGCACAGGTGGGATAGTCTTATTTTCAAAGACAGAAAAAACTCTTTCCTAATAGAAAGAGTTTTTGAAACTAAGTTATAATCATTATATGCTCTTCGAATGAACCATCTTCAGCATCCCCAAATGGATCTTATCTCCTTGATGAACAAGATTTCATTAATAATACATGGTTATAATTCTCACCTGCTTTGCTATCGTTTCCTAACCACTATGGTCGAATTTTCCAGGTAAATGTCTCTCGTAATTCTCGATTATGATAGAATATAGCTAATTAGTCTTTACATGCAAGTAAATCCCGTTTTAATGTAGGAGAATTTTATGAATAGTGAATTGATATTTGAAAAAGGATCATTTAACCGTCAAGCACTGGACCAGGTCCAAACAGTCTACTTAAACAATTATCCAATGGTGTATGTCCTTTATAACCAAAAGCGTAAAGTCGCATATATTGGTCAAACCGTTCATAAAAACCGGCGTCTTAATGCCCATTTAACTGATCCTAAGCGCCATATACATAACGAAACAATCGTCATTGGTCATGAAAAATTTAATCAGTCCGCTACTTATAATATTGAATCGAACTTGATCAACTATTTTATTGCTGACAATCAATACAAGCTGCAAAACGTCAGTCAAACGGCTAATATGCAGATGCACAACTATTTTCATAAAGAATATTTTAATGAAGAAATTTTTGGGGAGATATGGGATAAACTTAGAGAAGAAAAATTAGTAAAAGAAACCGTCGAAAATTTAAGGAATAAAGATATTTACAAGCTTTCTCCATATAAAGAACTGTCAGAACAGCAACTTGATGTAAAAAATAGAATACTAGATTTTTGCAAGAAAAGTATTAACAATGAAGGTCATCATGTATTTATCGTTGAAGGCGATGCTGGTACGGGGAAAAGTGTTCTATTGAGTTCCTTATTTAATACGATTCAAGATTATGCAAATGAGGATAGTTCAGCCTTAAAAGACACAACTAATTATCTGTTAGTGAACCATAGTGAAATGTTGAAAACATATAAAAGTATTGCCAACAGCCTGCCTAACTTAAAAAAGAAAAATTTTCTAAAGCCCACTCCATTTGTTAATCAAATGGATAAAACCAATACCCAAGCAGATATTGTATTGGTAGATGAAGCTCATTTACTCTTAACCAAGGAAGATTCTTATAATAATTTCCACTATCAAAATCATCTGGATGAAATCATCAAACGTTGTAAAATAACGATTGTTATCTTTGATCCTAAACAAGTGTTAAAACTAAAAAGTTATTGGAACCAACGTTTAATTCAAGAAATCACTAGGCACTACAGTGCGGAAACGATGCAGTTAACGGATCAATTTAGAATGAATGCTAGCCCTGACACGTTAAACTGGATTAACCATTTTGTCTCCAAAACGATACTTCCTCTTCCGAGTAATGAGGATCAGGAATTTGAGTTCAAAATATATGATAACGGTCGTCAATTGAAAGAAGCTATTCAATCGAAAAATGATAAATACGGTCTTTCCAGGATCGTTTCTACTTTTGATTATCTTCATAAAAAAGATGGCAAAGAGTATTATGTTGACGAAAAGGAAGAGGGTGTAAATCTTCCTTGGAATATCACTGGAAATAACATCACCTGGGCGGAAGAAGCCCATACAATCTATGAAGTTGGCTCCATTTATACCGTACAGGGATTTGATTTAAATTATGTAGGCGTTGTACTCGGTCCCTCCGTCAGTTATGATGACGAAACAGATCGTATCGTCATTGATATCCATAAATATAAAGATACAGGTGCTTTCACCTCGAGAAACGACATTGATGCTGATCAAGCCGAACAAATCAAAGAAGATATTATTTTAAATTCGATTAATGTTTTAATGAAGCGAGGCATACGAGGCCTCTATATCTACGCGGTAGATCCAAAATTAAGCGCAAAACTACAATCATTGAAAAAGGGGAAAGAATCCGATGAATGAAATAGAAGCACTTACAAAGAAGATCGATGAGTTCAGAGAAGCCCGAAACTGGAAGCAACACCACAATCCAAAAGATCTTGCTCTTTCTTTATCTATTGAAGCTGCTGAACTACTAGAAGATTTCCAATGGAAAAGCAGTGAACAAGCCGTAGAAGAAAACATTGAAAATATTCAGGAAGAAATTGCAGATGTATTAATCTATGCCCTGACGATGTGCAGTGAATTAGACTTGAATGTTGATAAGATTGTTAGAGATAAAATTGAGAAGAACGGCTTGAAGTATCCAGTGTGATGAAAGCAGGGGGACGGTTCTGTGCATCATTGGCATGGGTGGGTGACTCGGATGGTTCACTCAACCGAAGAAAAAACGAATAAAAGACCCTTCAAAGGGTCTTTTATTCGTTTAGCCTGCCATGTAATGCAAAAAATTGAGGTTAATTGAGGTAAATTTTTCTACGACGTTCATAGGTGTAATATCATTCACAGTTTTGAAATTAGTCCCAAACACTTAATATTGCATTCGTTTTCTAACTCACAAAAACTGCATCGTAATACTCGTTAGGTCACCTCGAATCATGCATATCTTAGAAAGCAACCAACGATAAAAAAGTATCCTAAACAATCCAAAAATGATTTAAAATACTATCCTTCTAGAAAAAAACGTTTTTGTCATGTTGCAGTCAACGGATTCTGTAGTTTTATCTCTTGTATTGATAGGTTTAAAGTATAGTTTCCATGATCGAGAAATCTATTAAGAAGAAGATTCAATTGTTCTTGAGAATCAACTTTTATTTTTAAAAGGTAACAGCCTTCTCCCGATACTCGGTGAGCTTCAACTACCTCATTTCGATCATTAATAAACCGTATAAACGAATCATGATTAGCTGTTTTCATATAAATAATGACAAACGCTGTAAAGGTCAGTCCTAATTTCATTTCATCTACTATTAGAGAGTAAGCTTTAATTACACCACTTTCCTCCAGTTTTTTAATACGATTCCCTACTGCCTGTCCCGTCATATGAATTTGTTCACCTAAGTCTTTCCATTGAATACGTGAATTTTTCGATAGTAACCGAAGGATCTGAAAATCAATGTTATCTAGTTCCATTATTAATTCCTTTCACCATGAAATGATTTGATATAAAAGTGTTTCATCAAAGTATCGATAGAAATAAAGATATTGTATATCATTATACTTGTAATAAAAACTTTTAAATGAGGTGGATAAAATGAGTACAGCATTAATCATTGTCGATATACAAAACGACTATTTTCCAAATGGAAAGATGGAGTTAAGCAATCCTGATAAGGCAGCCGCTAATGCTGCTAAAGTTCTTGAATGGTTTAGACAAAATAACAAAGATAATATTTTTCATGTGCAGCATATCGCGAGTAGTCCAGAGTTAGGTTTCTTCCTTCCGAATACAGAGGGGGCTGAAATACATGAATCTGTTCTACCATCAGAACACGAAAACATTATCGTAAAAAGTTTCCCTAACAGCTTTTTAAAGACTGATTTAGAAAGCAAATTAAGAGAAAAAGGTGTAACCAAGGTAATGGTTATAGGTATGATGACACATATGTGTATTGATGCAACAGTTAGAGCAGCAGTGGATTTAGGCTTTGAAACTACACTTATTGAAGATGCATGCGCTACAAGAGAGTTATCTTATCAAGATAAGATTTTGTCAGCTGAGCAGGTTCATTATGCATTTGTAAGTGCACTTAATGGTATGTATGCCAATGTAATTTCAACTGAGGAATTCCTCAACAATTCCCTGTAGAAACATTGTAAGTGGGAGTTTGTTTAAAAACAAGTCCTTTATACCGATGTATGATTTATATCTAAGTAATATCTTCGAGTTTTGTAAATGTGCAATTAACCGTCTGTAGAATGGTTAATTGCCTTTTTTCTTCTTTTCACTGAGAAACTCTCGTATTTCAGATGAGATTGGTTTTCCAACATCAGTCGCTCATTAACATCAAATTAAACTACTGTATATCCACCGTCAATTACTAGACTTGAGCCCACTGGGGCCAGGATCCAGAGTTCAGGCAAATATGAAGAGGAGTTCCAGCCAATGTGGAACTCCTTTTTTCTTACAAGATAAGAATTTATAAGTTGACAGCTATCTTTACGCCACGCGTGTCAAGGGAAACCCACCTTTGACACTTAAATGATTGTGGCGAAAGATCACGCTGTATTTAACAAAAGACGCTACGCGTTTTTCTTATAATATGTCATTACTAAATAAAATTTTATTGACTATGTTTCTTCCTATCAATTCCCTAAAGGATTAACCTGTCCCTTCGTTAAACACTCACACAATTTCATTGGCTTATTTGTATGCTTAATTACTTCTTTGGATATAAAAGTTTATACTAAACTCCACAGCATACTATTTTTATTTTAACATTGAATACTTTCGATAAGCTTTATAGTAACTGCTACCAAAAAAAACAACCATGAATGCGGGAAACAACTTCAAAAGGACAAATGGAGTTTCAAATAAAAATGCTTTCCAAAATAATGCACCTTTCATACTCCAAAGACCTTCAAAATATAATCCCGAAAATCCCGAATCCTTGTAAAGCATATAAGAAAAAGCCAAACACAGCATGCCCAACACAATTGAATAACTCATTAATCTTTTATAATAATTACTCTTTGATTGGCGGTCCGAGAAGATTTCATTTTGATCATCATCTTCTTTTTGCCAATACCGTATTCCACCCAGCCAGTACCCCTTTATATAGATCCAACCAAAATCTTCATATATCCCTCTGTATTCCTCGAACTTTTTCTTTGGTAAATAATCTTGATAATCAAGTCGCATAACATATCTTTTGTCCGTTTTTTTGAAAGTGTATATTCCTAATCCACTAATATTTGTACAGCGATAGCCTTTTTGTAATTGCTCGTTCAACCATTGCTCTTCTGTTTCAATATTAAAAAACATGTTAAACATCTTCATTTGAATCATCCCTTCCGTACAAGGATAAAATATGCGATAGCCTTTCTTGTTCCATTTTCAAAATGGCGCTTCCTTCTGTAGTTATCATATAAATTTTTCTCCGCCCCGAATGTCCGACAGGTTCAATCCAACCATGTTTATTCAAGTTTTCAATTGCACCGTATAATGTACCCGCTGCTAAAATAACATTACCATTACTTATTTTTTCTATCTTCTGCATTACGGCATAGCCATGGAGTGGTTCACGCAGGGCTAGTAAAATATAATGCATGGT
Source organism: Salipaludibacillus neizhouensis (assembly GCF_002886185.1). Taxonomy (GTDB): domain Bacteria; phylum Bacillota; class Bacilli; order Bacillales; family Salisediminibacteriaceae; genus Salipaludibacillus; species Salipaludibacillus neizhouensis. The sequence goes on along the minus strand of NZ_KZ614146.1, from coordinate 1,340,375 downwards.
TTCAGACAACGGCATTAATTTATGTTTCATACTCTCACCCTCTATTCATTTCAACTATATAGTTCAACTGTCTAATAATATAATACAGTTGAACTGAATAGTCAACAGCATGATTAAAACTCATCGAAGCAAATTAAAGCAAAATCTTTATACTTAGGAAAAAATTTAATCACAAAAACTCGATTTCCCAACGTAACGGAAATCGAGTTTTTGTGTAATCTTATTCAATTAATGGCCCGTTTGTTTAAGAAGAAAAAATCCTGCTATCTACTTTTGATAACTTTATTTCGAAGCCACCGTTAACACTCTTTTTTCCAAATCCCCTCTCAACCCCTGACCATATCTCCTGATACTTCCCTGCCATCCAATCAATTATTTTCATACACCAACATCTACTAATTCACACATTTTGTTCATTTCTTCGTTAAAATCACCTAGTTTGGTAATGATGTATTCATCGGCATCGTAGATAGTGAAAAGTTCTTCTTCATAATCAAGTGTAAAGCCACGATGATCAAGCTCCACGTATTTTTCGTTATAGGCGCCGACGGAATCCATATACGTACAGGTAATTCCTTTTTGTCAGGAACCACACACACAAACTCTCGGAAATAAATAGTTGCTGAACTAGCAATAGAGTTACCCAATTCCGCCTCATCGCCAACTCCAGCTCGTCAAAAATTGACCTTGAATCCACCTATCATAACATTGTTTTAATAAGAGTATGATCTAATCTTCAGTGATGATTTTAGAATTCATTATTAACATATATGTTAAACTTGTATGGTCAAATTTGACCATACAAGTTTACAATAGTTACAAAAAACGACATAATTCGATGTTACTTATGTTAAAAGTTAGGCGCTTATTCTCATGATTATTCAAACCTACTCTATTACTATTAACTTAGTGATAATTTCATTTACATTTTTATTAACTTATATTGTAAACGCTTTATCACAAAGGGAATCTACCATTTCAAAAAAGGAGGTTGGTTAATGGGAAGGTAATTTAGTTTTAATCTCCAAAGACATATGGAAGTTCACAGTTGTTCATTTTTTTATTGTTTACTGATTTCAAAAAATTCAATTTGGTTAGGAGAAAATCTCAATGCGAAAAACTTCAGCACAAAGAATAACCTTTATTGTTTTAATTCTATTATTAATGATACCGCTTACAGTTTCCGCTAATGGAAAATCTGGAGAACCAAATGTTCCTCCAAATGAAAATAATAATAAACCACATTTGGATTATCAGGGAGATTCTATGGATTTTGAGAATGCATCCGTTCATGACCCTTCCATCATAAAAGCCGATGGAATGTATTATGTGTTTGGCACGCATATTGCTGCTGCAAAGTCTGAAGATTTGATTAATTGGACAAACTTTACAAATGGTTATACCCGTACTGACAATACATTATATGGAGATTTATCGGAAAACCTCTCTGGAAGCTTTGAGTGGGCAGGAGAGAACGATGCCGACAGCCGCGGAGGGTTTGGCGTTTGGGCACCGGATATTTTTTGGAATGAGGACTATGTGAATGAGGACGGCACGAAAGGTACTTATATGATTTACTACAGTGTCTCTTCCACATGGCAACGATCTGCCATCGGCTATGCGGTTTCCAAAGATATTGAAGGCCCATATGAGTATGTGGATACGATTGTATACTCTGGATTTACTAAAGTCGAAGCATATGACAACAATAGTGATGTCAATAAACAATGGGAAAACACCAATATCTCAGGCCTTATTGAAGATGGTGTTTTTGCTGAGCCTAACCCAGAGTGGTTTCAATCAGACGATGTTTATAACACTCGCCTCTATCCAAATGCCATCGACGCGAACATGTTCTATGATGAAGACGGAACGCTGTGGATGACCTATGGTTCATGGTCCGGTGGTATATATATGTATGAGCTTGATAAGTCTACAGGTCAGCCAATCTACCCTGGGGAAGATGGTACAACCGAGGACGGCAGAATAATTGACCGTTACTTTGGAACGCAAATTGCTGGAGGATTTGGCCATTCCATTGAAGGCCCTTATGCTTATTACGATGATGAGCTTGATTATTACTACTTATATTTAACCTATGGAGGATTAGCAGCCACAGGCGGATATCAAATGCGTGTTTTCCGATCCGAAAGTCCAACTGGTCCATATGTAGATGCCGCTGGAGAACCAGCTGCTTTACCAGATAGTTTGGATGATGGCACAGTCGGTAATAAAGTAAATAGTTATGCCCATAGCGACTTTGGGAATAAGCTTATGGGTAACTTCTTGTTTGAAAGAAAAATCGGTGATCCTGGATCAGGAGTTGGTCATACTTATGCGGCCCCTGGTCACAATTCCGTGCACTACGACCAAGAAACTGGGGAAAGATTTGTTGTCTTTCATACTCGTTTCCCAAATCGAGGAGAATCACATGAAGTACGGGTTCATCAACTCTTTATGAATAAAGAAGGATGGCCGGTTGCTACTCCATTCCGTTATTCTGGTGAAACACTGGATAAGGTAAACAAACAAGATATCGTTGGTGAATATAAATTTGTTAATCATGGAAAAGAAATAACCGGTTCCGTTACAAATTCTGTATTCGTTACATTAAACAAAGATAATACCGTATCAGGCGATGTAACTGGTACATGGAAAAAGACTGGACATAACAAGGCAGAATTAACTATTGATGGAAAAACGTATGATGGTGTATTCCTGCGCCAATACGACACTTCTTCGGAACTTACTGTCATGACCTTTACTGCCATGTCGAACGAAGGAGTAGCAGTCTGGGGTACGAAAACTCTTGACAGAACGGATGAGGAAGTTATTGAGGCTGTAGTCAATGATTTAGATTTTGGGGATTTAGATAGTGTTATTTCTAATTTGACACTTCCTACTGAGGGTACGCAAAATACGGTGATTTCCTGGGAGACCTCTGATCCTGGTGTAGTAACTGACACAGGGGAAGTAACTCGACCAGCAGTTGGGGAAGAGGATGCCACCGCTACGCTTACGGCAACGATTACAAAAGATGGTACAACTATTACAAAAACGTTTGATATAACTGTGTTAGCCTATCTGCCAGCTGGTTTAACAGCTCATTATGCTTTCGAAAGTACTCTCGAAGACAGTACAGAAAACTTTGGTACGGGTACAATGACAGGAAATCGAATTAATAATACTGGAGGAATGATTACCTATACAGATGGTGTTCGTGGGGAAGCTGCGGTATTCAACGGAGATTCTGGTGTCCGCTTACCGGATGGGCTGATTTCCAGCCACACGTATTCTGTATCCTTATGGCTAAAGCCTGAAAGTTTATCAGCATACACTACTGCATTCTTTGGAGCCAGGAGTGACAGCAGTTGGATAAGCCTTCTCCCAGGAGGGAATGGCAATGGTCAAACAATGGTTTGGTCAGGTAGTCAAAGATGGGTTGACTCCACAACCAGCAGAACTATTCCAATAGATCAATGGTCTCATGTGGTATTCACTGTCGATGAAGGAAATATAAAGGTTTATATAGACGGGGTATTACAACATGATGGAAACAACTTCCCAAATATATTTACAACCACAAACGGAAACTTCAGTCTCGCCGTTAACTGGTGGGACACGCCATTTAAAGGATTAATGGATGAATTACGAGTTTATGAAGGTGCACTATCACCAGAAGAAATTGTAGAATTAGCACAAAAATAAAAAATCAAGAGGGTGACACATTGTGTCACCCTCTTTTTTGCCATATTTAATCGTGTCGTTTACAGTTTTATAATCAAGCGTTGCTTGTTTATAAAACTGCTATGGGAACAACGCTGGAAGCTGCATCTGTATGTCCAACCATTCGATTGCTGGCTAGATTGACGTTGAACTTTGCATGCCATGAGCCCTGACCTGACACAATAATAGCAACTTTTAAAACACTTTGCTTGATCATAAGAAATGCCGGTTCCTAATTTTTTCTCCTATAAATAGCATGGGTGCCTGGTCAATCTCCCCTTCCCCAATAACAATTCGTCCGTATATAAATTTCATTTAACATTTTTCTCATAGCATTTGTTGCTAAATTATCAGCTTCATATTTATCGTCTTTTTCGACACTCTGAAATGCCGCTACAGCTGCCTTCTGTGTTACATTCAACATGGGTATGACTACTTGGCGCTTTGTAATTGAATTATTTATTCATAAAATCTTTGATTTCTTCTTCTGGCATGGATGAATCGCATTTCACGTTTACTGTGTCACCATTGGTAAAGATGAAACCAGGAACCGTTGGAATGTCGTATTCATTACGGAAGGCCGTAATACCTTCCATATCAGATCCTTCTATACTATTGACATAATAGATATGAGTATCAGTTTCTTCAGCAACTTTTTTTAGTTTTTTAATGAATATTTGACAATAAGGACATACAGCCTTGCCAATATAGATAACGGCTTCTCCTTCCCCTTTTACCAATTCCTGTGCTTTTGCGGAATCAATTTTATCAAAACTAGCTACATTTTCTTCATAAGTAGCAATCATCTCTCAATCTCCTTTCTCTCCTGTCATTATGTTACCGTTGTAGATTCGCATTTTGCGAGTGGTACCCCTAGTTTGACTACCTTTGATTCCTGACTTTGTAATAGTTCAGGGAATAAATAATGTATTATATTCATAGTTAAACGTCGGGATTTCCCTTTATATGGATAAATATGCATATACATTGATGGATTAAAGTTCGCTTCAATAATTCCATAGGCGTTTTTATTTGCTGCAGGAACTTCTGTATTTTCAATAATCAAATCGATACCACAAATTTCAACTCCAAGTGCGGATACCGCATCCACTGCTATTTTTTTATATTCATCAGGAATTTGATCTGTAACATCAATCGAGTCTCCCCCTGTACTAATATTAGAGTTTTCACGCAAATAGATAATTTCATCATTCTCCGGAATTGAATCCATTTGATATCCTTGACCTTTAAGCATAAGGTTTTCTAATTCACCTAATTGTATACTTTCTAAAGGTGTCCTATGATCTCTTCCTCTTAATGGGTTACTATTCTTTTGAATGACTAACTCTTCAATTGTATGTTTACCGTCACCTTTAACATTCGCAGGAATTCGTAATAAAACAGCATAAACTTTATCATTTAACACAAAAAATCGATATTCTGTTCCTTTAATAAATTCTTCTAATAATATAGAAGAGTCTTCTTTAAATGCTAGTGTGATTGCTTTTTGATAATCTTCGTAATTTGAGCCTTCTTTGAAGATCGATATTCCTAATCCATAGTTTGTTGATTTCGGCTTCACAACAAAAGGTTTGGTGGAAAATAGATCATAGGAACGTAAAGCTTGTTCTATTGTCTGAAATTCCTCACCTTTCGGCACACGGAATTCATGTTGTTGAAGAATTTTCTTTGTTACTGTTTTATTTTCCATAATTAAAGATGATACATAGCTATCTTTACTTGTCATATTACCATTTTTCACATATTCAACATGATCTTTTAATTGTAGCTTCAAAAATTGATCTTGCCGATCCAAAACTTCTACTTGGATTCCTTGCTGTAAGCAATCAGACATTAAAATCTGAGTGGATAACTCCATGTCAGTAAATCCTGTTAATTGATATGGCTTATCCCATGATTTTTTATAATTTTCTTTAGCAATATAAGTAGCCACTTTGCTTTGACTGCTTTTTTCACTCTCTTTATAAAGTCTTCCAGCTAAAGTCTTACTTGGGTCCATTAGCATGTCTCTCAGATGAACAAATAGGGTATCTGAAATACTCAAATCTAAGATTTCTACTACATGTTCCATCTCATCAATTATCTTCTTAGCATCGATTTCAAATTGTGTATGCTCTAATGGATGTTCAAGGGCCACTGCATCATTGTAAAGGTCACCCAGTTTTACCCACTCATCACAATTATTCCCTTCATCTTTCCATAGTAAATAAATTAAGAAAAGATGTAGAAATTCTGATTGTTTATAACTAATGCCATACGTTTCAAAGGGATTTAAATCTAAATTTCTCAATTCAATATAATGAACACCGTGATTTGCTAAATCTGAAACATGATGCCCGCCTCTTAAACGCATAGGTGCATATAGTTCTTTTTCTTCTAATAGAAGCCCTCTTTTAATCATCAAAGAAAGATCTGATAGATAGTTTTGTATACTACTATATGACACTTTAACATCATCCGAATTAGTAAAACCATACTTACTGCTTCTAATACTTCTCACTGCTCGCTTCAAAGAATCTTCTTCAAAAAAATTCTCTTCACTATTAGGGGAAGTCCCATAAAAATAAGTCACTATCCAACGATAGTGTAAATAGTTTCTTGTGACTTTTAGATAAATCTCTTCTTTAAACTGTCGATAATCTTTTATCTCCGATTGGATGTTAAATAACGCTTGGATTAATTCATCGCCGAATTCAAAGTTGAAATGAATACCACAAATCATTTGTTTACGACGGCCATATAAATGTGATAAAGATTGACGATATCGAACATTTTCAACACTTTTCAATTTCGCAATAACAATATCTTCGTCTTTTTTTGGTAACTGTGGTGGCATGCTTAATGGCCAAAGCATTTCATTATCACCCATAGAACGACAAGCAATATCATGGATCGCTGCTAAGTAATCAAACAGTTCCTTTAGTGTCTCCGTAACAGGTGTGATTAATTCCATCTGTGTTTCTGAAAAATCCCGCTGAATATATGGGTGTTCGTCTCTTATCGATATACTTTTAGGATGATCCGTTTTAGCTAAATTTCCTGATAAGTCAACTCGCTGGCTTTCTTTTTCGATCCCATAACGGGCTTTTAATAAGTATGGTTTAACATGGTTGTTGGCTAACATTTTTTTGAAATCCATAGGAACTATCCCTCCCAACTAACTCATTTTTTTAACTATGTCTTGGTTTTTTAGCAAGTAAAACTGTAAACCACGACAAAATGAGTTATAAAAATATCCACATTAAGTTGCAATGTGGATATTTTTATTTTCCATTCCATATTTTTAATAAAACATAAATTATCTTAAGAACTTCATATGGAAAGCGAAATGGTCCTCTAAGAAAGTAGCTATAAAGAAATAGCTATGATCATAACCTTCCATCTTCTTGTAATTTACTACTTGATTATTTTCCTGAGCATTCTTTAAGAAAATCGTTTCATCTAATTGTTTTGGATAAAACTGATCTTGCGTTCCTTGCGTAATAAGAATAGGCGGAATGCCAGCTTCTTTGACCAATTCTGAAGCGTCCCATTCTTTCCAAGAAGCTTTACTTCCCCCTAAATAAGTGGAGAAAGTTTTTATTCCCCATGGTACTTGACTCGGACTTAAAATAGGTGAAAAGGCAGAAATCGCTTTGAATCTCGCCGCATTTTTCATGCCAATCACTAAAGCACCATGACCTCCCATTGAGTGGCCCATTATGCTTTCTTCTCCTGAAAAATTAGGTACCAAAGTTGACGCAATAGTTGTTAATTCATCTACTATATACGTATACATGTTATAATGCTTTGCCCATGGGTCTTGTGTTGCTTTTAAATAAAAACCTGCACCTTGGCCAAGGTCCCATCCTTCATCATCAGCAACATGTTCTCCACGTGGTGAAGTATCTGGAATGATGACTGCCACTTGATATTTTTCAGCTAATCTTTGAAATCCACTTTTTTGACTAAAATTATCATCTGTAGAAGTTAAACCAGATAACCACCAAATAAGAGGGATTTTTTTCATTTCTTTATTCGATGGCAAGTAGATACTAAATGTCATAACACACTGTAACACTTCCGAATAATGACTGTACTTACATTGTTCTCCACCAAAAGAGCGATGTTTTTCAATAAGTTTTAGTCTCACTTTCTCACTCTCCATATGTTAAAATCGTACGGATCGACTCGCCCTTATGTAGCAAATCAAACGCCTCATTGATGTCTTTAAAATCTAAGTGGTGTGTGATAAATGAATCTAAATCAATTTTATCATTCATATAATCTTCAACCATTCCTGGCAGTTCGGTTCTTCCTTTAACTCCTCCAAAGGCTGATCCACGCCACACACGCCCCGTTACTAATTGGAATGGACGAGTATGAATCTCTTTACCCGCGCCTGCTACACCGATAATAGTACTTTCACCCCAACCTTTATGACAACATTCAAGAGCAGACTTCATTACTTCAACATTTCCAATACACTCGAAGCTATAATCTACTCCTCCATCCGTCATTTCAATGATGACTTCTTGAATTGGTTTATCAAATTTAGAAGGATTTACAAAATCAGTTGCTCCCATTTTTTTAGCCAATTCAAACTTATCCTCATTTAAGTCTATAGCAATAATTCGGCTTGCTTTTGCTTGAACCAATCCTTGAATAGCAGCTAATCCAATAGCACCTAAACCAAATACGGCTGTCACAGCTCCTTCTTCCACTTTTGCTGTGTTGTGTACAGCACCAATCCCTGTAGTAACACCGCATCCAAATAGACAAACTTTATCAAGCGGCGCTTCTGGATCAATTTTTGCTAAAGAGATTTCTGGAACGACAGTATATTCACTAAATGTACTTGTTCCCATGTAATGATAAATAGGCTCACCATTATAAGAGAAACGAGTTGTTCCATCAGGCATTAAACCTTTACCTTGAGTTTCCCGGACGGCACTACATAAGTTTGTTTTACCAGAACGACAGAATTTACATTCTCCACACTCAGCCGTGTATAGAGGAATAACATGATCCCCCGCCTTTACTGAAGTGACTTCATCCCCTACAGCAACGACAACACCAGCACCTTCATGACCTAGTACAGCAGGAAATACGCCTTCCGGATCATCACCTGATAATGTAAAAGCATCGGTATGACATACTGATGTATACAGTATTTTTACTAATACCTCTTTTGCTTTTGGTTCTTCTACATCGATTTCTACAATTTTAAGTGGTTCTCCTGGTTTAAATGCAACAGCAGCTCTACTTTTCAAATGAATCCCCTCTTCCTTTTGTTTCTAATTTACTTTTCCATAATCACATATTATAATTAATTGAACAATACTGATGTTTTTGTCACTATAAACAAAGTAACAACAGAGAAAGGGATAATATATGGAAATTTTCTATAAAGAAAAAACTTTTTTTACTAGCAAAGATTTGGCTTTATCGGTAATAGGTGGACGCTGGAAAATAGTAATTATATGGTGTTTGCTCCAACAATCTCCATTAAGGTTAAGTGAATTACAAAAATACCTTCCCGATGTCAATCAACGTATGTTAATTAGACAATTAAGGGAATTAGAAGAAGATAAAATAATTACTAGAGTTGTATACCCGGTTGTACCTCCTAAAGTGGAGTATCAACTAAGTGAAGTTGGTTTACTTCTAGAGCCCGTTGTAACTTCCATTTGTGATTGGGGAGATAATTTCAGAGCATTTTTGAAAGAAAATGCTGATAAAACATCAGTTGAATAACAAGCTGCACAAACGGTTCTTAAAATGAAAGCCACGAAACGCTGGTATGAATGCGTTTCGTGGCTTTTTGAATGTTCCCAGACAACATTTCGGAATCTGTCCAGTCTGTTAATGTTTTTTAAACACACTGGCGACCAGGAATCAGAGTTCTGTACTTTTACTTGATAGGCCAATTAACAAAGCGCGATAGACCTTTGATAAAAGTTCAATCTTTAAGTGTCCAATTTTCTTGACATAGGATCAGGCAAATATGAAGAAGAGTTCCAGCCAATGTGGAACCCCTTTTTTCTTATAATATGTCCTTACTAAATAAAATCTCATTGACTATGTTTCTTCCATTCAATTCCCTAAAGGGGAAGCTTGGCTGATTTCTTTAAAAGATAAGATGACAGCTACCTTCATGCCACACGAAGCAAGGGAAACCCACCCTCCTTTCGAGTAGCACCTACTCGCATTACGTAGGTGCTACTCGGGGCGCGCCAGAAGCTGACGCTGTATTTAATAAAAGACGGCTATGCCGTTTTTCTTACCTTCTTGAAGTCTCACTAATGATTCTTTCCGCACCTTCTTTTATTTTACTGGAGAAGAATCGATAATAGATATCCTCTTCCTTAATTTCAACATATTCATATCCCGCTCTGTGCACCCCATGAATTAACTTATCCATGATAGACAAGGCTACTAGCATGAACCGTGCCGATCTATTACTCACTAATCCACTATACAACATCAACTGAACCCCTGCGTTTACGTCTACATGCTTCTTCACTTCCACATACAGATCCTTTCCATCTTTATCAACAAAAAGTAAATCACATCTTTTCCCATCTAGATTTACTTCCCTCCCTTTAAAGCAAATGGAGTTCTACTCCAGCTTTTGTTTTCCTGAATTTTGCCCATTCAAACGTTTGTTTAAATTTGTGTTTTCATGACTAAATTCAGTGTTATATGTAGGCTGGTGGTGTGAAAGACACCAAGAAATGGAACCGCATGAAATATTGGTCCTAATTCGATATGTGGCACGTAGCATTTTATTTTATCGAAAAAAAATAATCTATAAAAACATGATGTTAGTAATTAGGCCTAAAGGACCGTTGACGATAATATTGTAAGCGATTACAATCTATATATATATTAACAACGTTGTTAAATAGTGGTTTATTAGTTTATGTCGAGTTTATTTCTTGAAAAATAACAACGTTGTTAAAGTCGACATCTACATAATCCAAGTTTTTACACCTTCATGAAACCAACCAGTTTTATGAAAAAACATGATCAAGAAGGTCTTTGATAGGCTTGGCTACACATGAAAAGTGGGCTTTCTATGCTTCTTTAAACCAAGCATCAACATGTTGACACCTGGCAATGTGATAGGAACGAACCGTCCAATGCCGTGAGCTACGTCCTTTTGAATCTTCCAGTTGGTAGCCCACTTTTTGGCGCTTGATACAACGCTCGCCCCCGGCACAAAGGGAGTACTGTTTATACCACTCTTAACTATTGCGTTTCACGCGTGGAAAAAGTCTAGGATTATCGCTAGAAATGGTATACAAGGTACGTACGTATTCAGAGTCGGACAATGATGACATTCTCACTTCCCGACTTTCGCAGGTCAGCAATACTTGCGGCGATAGCGTTTATTATCCACACTCCAGTCGATCATCTTTCGACCAATGGGGCAAACTAGATTGATCTCCATTTCCTTATAGGTGAACTGTTTGGAACGCCTTGAATTAAGGTCAATGATGGCGGAAACATCATACTGTTCCTATATTTCATAAATGAGGTAGGCGTCGAGGGCGGAATCCAAGATGCACTCCCCCACTTTCCAATCAGGGTACCAATGTTTCCATTCATGCAGTCCGGAGATAAACAAGACCGAATCGTGTTTGCTTGCCCGATAAAGTCTTGGATAAAGAGGAGATCATAGTCGCTTTCTTGTGCACTCACCTTGAAAAGGGAGCGTCCGTAATAGTACTTCCCTTGATAACTGTCCCAGCCGTAAAAGGCATCTGGATCTGAAAATTGGCGCTTGCACGAGCATTTCCAATTGCCTTGTACACACGTTTATAAATAGGTAAAATGCATTCGCTCTTTTCTTTGGGATGAACCACTTAAAAAGACCTAGTCAAAAGACTAGAGGTGATGCGGAAAATTAATTTCCGAGAGACTTAATTATTTTTAGGGGGTGATTATAGGGGAAGAAACAAGGCGGATCTATTTCGAAAGCTGTTGGTTTGCGTCCAGACTTACATGTAAAAATTTTATTAGGAGGTAGTCGTATGAAATTTAACAAGGCAATAATATGGTTATTGGTTCTAGCTTTTTTTACTTCATCATTATTAATAGGGGGAAACGAAGCAGTACATGCAGCGGAGATTGATTCTATACCAAACACGGAAAGGTATATAAAAGACTATGATAATAGTTTTCTGTCAGTAAGTGGTTTTGCATCATTAGGTGTTAATGATAGAAGCGAGTACATCGATACCTCTTATTATCGTCAGGTTAAAACGGAACGAGAGTTTTTGCAGGCAATTTTGGATGCTGGAAATGGAAGTGTGAAAGTAATTGAAGTGGCGAAAGATCTAAACTTAGGATGGAATGCATTAAATCTAAGCAAGGAAGAAACTAAGAAGTATCGTTTTATAAGAAAACACCAAGATCCTTCAAATGGATTTACCAATCCGAAGTTAGCTTCCTCGGGTGTTTCACAATTAGATGTAAATGATGTTGACGGGTTAACGATCTTTTCTAAAAAAGGGAAAACCATAAGAAGTTTACAAATAAAACTTAACCGATCATCGAATGATATTGTCATACGAAATTTGAATTTTGATGGAATGTGGCAATGGGATGATACTGGAAGACATAAGGAAGTAGGTTGGACTTTTATTAAAGTAAATGGTGCCAATAATGTATGGATTGACCATTGTAAATTTTCCATTGCAGCGGATGGATTAATTGATACCGAGAATGGTGGTTCCAATATTACCATCTCTTGGTCTGAATTCGGATTACCAGCCGATGAAAATCCATCAGAAGATAGTGATATTTATCAATCGATTCAGTATATGGAAGAAAAATATGTTGCAAACGAACTAGATTCCGAAAGTGTGTACTACAAAATGCGAAATGATGGTGCGACGAAAGAGCAGATTATGGCATACACTGCATATCACAGCAAAGTGCATTTAACTGGTTCCGGAGATAAAGACTATATGGACTATGTGAGCGGTAGTGGAACAGATTATAAGGATGGCAATCAAAGAATTCAATTAACCCTTGCTTATAACAGTTATACGAATATTGGTCAGCGAGTTCCGATGATCCGACAAGGAACAGGTCACGCATACAACTTGTATCTTGACAACTCCACGCATCAGGATGTGCTGGATAATGTAAGTGCTATTGCTGAACACGGAAGATATCAATTTGCACGAGCACTTAATGCGAGAAATGGGGCTTCAATCGCAGCAGATACTAGTGTATTTGTTGATATTAACGAGCCAACCATAGGTGCTGAGATTCAAGGGTTAGATACGAAAAATATGGATGACCAGTGGGCTGAGTTATTCCACGCTGCATATAACAGAAATTTAATTGTAAACTCGAAAGTAACAAATCAATATGGAACATATACAGGAAGCAGTTGGGACAATGATGGAGAAAACCTATTTACAACAGGATTTATATGGCATGATAAATCAACCATAGGAAATTGGGCATGGTCTTCTCACATTGTGGGAAGTGAAAATATGCATAAATCTAACCCTCCGTCTGAACCATTTACTTTCGAATACAAGTATGATGAGGAGCTTCCTTATACTTATAATGTGCTTCCTTTGAATAGCGTTGTGGAAAAAGTATCAAACTATGCAGGAGCAAACAAAGTCAATATGAGTCCAATAGGTTGGTTAAAAACAAATTATGGTTCTGGTCCAAAAACTTCAAAATAATTGCAAGTACTCTCTAAATCTTGGACATACTGATCTACTAATCTAAAAAAGGTGTGTGATCGGTATGGAAAAGGAAAATTTGGTCAAACGGAAGCACTATCAGCCTGAACTTATTTTATTAACGGTACAACCTCAGTTTTCGAGATTTAGTCGAAATGATGGAAGAACATGGCTTATCGATGGCTCATACCACCATTATGCGTTGGGTGCATCAATATGGACCTGAGTTAGACGAAAGAGTACAACGTCATCTTAAGACAACCAATGATTCCTGGAGAGTCGATGAAATGTGAAAATAAAAGGTCAATGGATGTATTTATATCGTGCAGTCGATTCAGAAGGGAATACCCATTGATTTTTATCTAAGTGAATCAAGAGATAAACAAGCAGCCAAGCGCTTTTTCAAGAAAGCCTTGGCTGCTTCTCATATTTCTAAACCTCGTGTTATAACAGGCATGTTAACTTCTTGAAGTCTCATTAATGGTCTTTTACGCACCTTCTTTTATTTTACTGGAGAAGAATCGATAATAAATATCCTCTTCCTTCATTTCAACATATTCAAAACCGACTTTGTGCACCCCATGAATAAACTTGTCCATGATAGAAAAGGCTACCAGCATAAACCGTGCCGATCCATTACTGACTAATCCATGATACAACATCAACTGACCCCCTCCGTTTACGTCTACATGCTTCTTCACTTCCACATACAGATCCTTTCCATCTTTATCAACAAAAAGTAAATCACATCTTTTCCCATCTAGATTTACTTCCCTCGCTTTAAACGTCAATCCTGGTTCAATTAAATCTGAATAATTGATAAGTCCATGCGTTAACTCTGCTTCATTCATCCTACTCATCTCCTCTCAAATTAAAAGCCCTTCATATATTAAATACACTCAAATGACATAAAAGGAGGAGGTGATTTGAAAATTGTTGTAATTTCATAGGTGTTCGTGTACAAAATTAGTTTTCCATAGAAGAGACTCTTGCATAACCATATTTCATAATAAAACCACTCACCTTTTTGACTCATGTATATGAAACGATTATAAGCCAATTTGTCACTTTAGGATTTATTTTGCATCTATTTCAAGCGTTATTTTGCACTATAAGTAAATATAAAAAAGTCCAATTTCTCAGCACTAAAATTGAGAAATTGGACTTTTTTCTTTACTCCGAAATCGCGCCCTTTAACGGAACAATTCTTCCCTTAATCTGTGGATTTAAAGGTCTTAGTTTAATCAGACCTTTTTGTAACTTATTATCTAAAATATCTAACTCAGATAACGTAGTTTTTAAATTTATAGAATCCCAAGGCAAAAACTCTGCCACTGTTAGTCCATAGATTCATGAATTTGGCGCTCTCCGCTTTTTTAAAAAAACGAATGAGCTGCGTCTTCTTTAGTATTGTCTTTTCTCGGAGTCACAGCAGTTTTATTTTCATGGTAGTTCAACAAGTTTTTAGTGTTCTACAAACTCACTCCGATGTCGTCAGGGACGCCTGGACATCCGGACTAATTTCCGCGTGAGGATAGTTAATTTGTTCCTCGAATTCTACCCAGTCGAGATTTGCCATCAGCAGCAGGTAGCGTTTACCGCTGGACGGGTCGCTGACGATGATGTGGTCACGACCAGCCGTTTCTACGCGCCCGCGGTAAATCATTGCATTCCATTTGTTGTTACCTTGGTAAGTAAAGTAGAATGTACCGACCTTACCTTTGTTGAAGCGTAGGATATTTTCAATAAATGATTCTTCCATCGTGCCTTCCAAAAGTTGCTGCCCAGTCCCCATCGGAACCACTGGGGCGGCATACGAGGGTCCAGAAGGCATAGTCGCCGGGGAGCCGCCGCCATATTGTTGTCCGACACTGTCCCGCATCATGGAAGCTGGATAAAAACTAGGATAATAATTCATTGGATAATAACTAGAGTTTCCAAAAGTCATGAGAAGATAGCTCCTTTTTAATTTATCTATAAAACTCTTTGCAGTAGCCCGGTACAGCGACATAGAAGCAATGATTCTTGTGCGCAAAATCGAACTTCGTCATGGGGGATCTTGGCATCGTATCGGTACAAGGAGCTCGGAATTTTTTCCCCGGACTAGGGTTAAAAAACCACAAATTCATTCTGGCCCGAGGATCCCTATGACCATGTAATAAATTCCTAGCCCTCTGGAGGTCAGCTTCTTTGGGACGTTGTGTATACAATGATCCATTTAAGACGGGCTCGAAGTGAGGAATTCCAGTTTCAGGTACGGTTTGATAGATCGCATGTCTGATATTGCGCAACCCTTTGAAGTCAGGAGCACAGTCAGCCTCTACCCGATTGGACACAACCGTTCCCACCATGTTCATCCCTTGGACTCCATCACCGATCGCTTCCGCCATCATGAGCCTCGCTAACTCCTCCACGTCACGTGAAGTATGTTTTATTCGTCTCCCCATTTTCTCCCCTCCTTCGGCTTATACAGGTAACATATTGCCTGAAGCTGATTTTGGTAACTTGCCTATCAGCCCAAACTTTGGTAATTGCATCCTCAACGAATTTGTTCTTTTTACATTTTTTTCTTCCACTAAATGGCCCTTAACACATATTTTTCAGGCTGTATTTGACAATAACTGAACGAATAAGTAGAAAGTATTGTTCAGGCTTTAATTTTATTTCTTTCTTTTCATCATCCTTTCTGCTAAATCGATCTTTTTTACTAATTCGTTCTCAGCTTTCAACAAGTTATTTTGGGCTTCCAAACGTGCATATTTTTCTTGGTCTAATACTTCTCTATGAGGTTTTCCTGAACGCTCTACTCTCGTGTCCTTAAACCCATTAAACCCATTTAAACCCATTTTCTATATACGTTTTACGCCATCGTTTTGCGGCTGATTTCAGACGTTCCTTCCCAATTATATCTATCTCGAATCCATTCTCTTCAAATGTTTGTCTTGGAAGTTTTCCCTTTGCATCTTCTGCAATAAAAAGGCGTTTAAATTCAACACTATAAGCAATCCCCTTCGAAGCAACTGACTTTACATATGGATTTTTAGAGAGTAATTCTATTTCTTTTTCTGTAAATATCTTTTCACTCATATTAATTTCCCCCATTCTCTTTTATTCGTTTCGTGGGGGCTTCCTTTTTCACTCTTTTCACGATTAACGGTAAGTTTTAGTCTCTCCTCAAGGAATGTAGTGGCGCTTTTCATGACACGCTCTCCTGCTTTCTACTTTTTACGTAGATATTACAGTCATCCGCATACCGGACGAATTGATATCCTTCTTTATAGTATTCTTTCGCGCAATTCATTGCGTCGTGAGCACTTCATCCAAGTGCAAGGTTTTTAACGACCTGAGCTCATTTTCCCTTGCACTATACTTCGATAAAAATGGCTGGAATCCTTGTTTTATCTTGTTTTTTAGTTATTCAGCAGTACCTAAGTAAGAACTCGATCTCTCTTATAAATCTAACAAAAATATGATTGAAAAGGCTGCCGATTGTATCGACAGCCTTCGTTGTTAAGTCTATAGATAATTTAATTGTTATTGTTGTTTCGATTCATAGGTCCATTCCCTTTATTATCTCTCATACGAATATGGTCAAATAACGCGGTAGTTTCCCACACATTTAATCCAACAAACCCTTCGGTAAACGTATCATCTGTCGTATCGATTACAATTTCGTTATCTAACAGCACCTGGATCCGTTCACCGGAGGTTAAAACTTTTAATTTGTATTCTTCATTAGGTTCAATTTCTAAGCTTCCTTCATCGTCAAAAACCTCAAGGTCGGTAAAAGTTCCATCTTCTCGTTTGATTAACTTCACCACATTATTACGAACATCTAGATTTGCGATATAGGCATTATTTGCATCCTCATCAGAACGGAACACAAGTGCTCCTGCCCCCATTGGGTTACCGATAGTGTCTTGATCGGGGTCTTCTGGATGTGAGTCTGTATCAGGGAATTCAATCCTTGCTTCATACACAATATTTTCTCCTTCATCGTCAGTCATAATAAAAGCATCCCCATCATTACTACGTCCCTGTTTTCCATTCTTCGTGTCGGCCCATGTGCCGTTTAGAGTGTTCCAACCGGACAAGTTGGTTTTCACTGGACTTTTCCCCCAGATCGATCGAAGTGGATAGAGCTCAAGTGATTTAAGTGTCACATCTCCGCCTTCACTGTACAATTGAAGCCCATCACTACCCGGTTCTGGAAAAATTTGAGTCGTTATGGAACGCAATCCATCATTACCAAAAACTTCAATCGATGATCGATCGACGAATGCATGGATTTTTATGGTACCGTCCTCCGCTTTAAGAGGAGCATCTTGAAGATTGTTTACATTTGGGCCGAAATTAAAATTACCCGAGTTGGTACGGTCTACGAATAAACTCTCTTCATCAACATGATAAGCGATTTTAGCATACTCATCTGCATTGTCTTTTCGAGCTTTAAACCCAAACTCTGTAGCGGTTGTGTCCGTTAACTCAAATTCTGCGATCAACTCGTAACTATTACTAGAGAAGTCAGATAATAAATCACTATCACCTGATATAATCTCATCATCTAACGTCTCACGATGTTGTTGTTCCCGCAATGAATCTAAGCTAACCGGAGTTTGACGTAATTGGAGTCCATCTTCTGTATCCGTTAATTCCATCTCACGCACTAAACTCATAGAACCACGCCAGTTGCTCGTAGGAGTATCGTTGGCATATTGCCAGTTACTCATCCAAGCGAGCCAATAGCGTTCTCCATTATCACCTTCTAGGTTACTCCATTCAACCCCGGCGTAGTAATCTGATCCATAATCCGCCCATTTTACCTCTTCAGGAGGATCATCACTCGTAAAGGTCTCTCCGTCAAAGTCACCGACAAAGTACTGCATCCCTGAACCGCCAGCAATCGCGCCATCTTGCACACTAACTTGCAGCACCCATTTGGTTTCATTCGAATCTCCATCTATGGGGAGTTCAAACAATGCAGGACATTCCCAGACTCCTCCGTAATTACCATAGGTGGAGTCGACCCACTCACCGGAGACACTGTTCCAATCATTAATCTCCCCTTCTGTCTGATACTCATAACGCTCAGGTTCTCTCGCAACTTGATCTACCTCAGCAGGCAGATCTCCTGTGTTTTTTACATTTACATCGTCCAAATTCAAGTGACCCCAGCCTCCTGTAGCTTGGTCAACTACTTTTAAATACAATGTCTGTCCCAAAAATTCAGAGGCGTCCCAAACATAACGACGGTACGTTTCATCATCTTCAAATTTAGTATTTGGTTGTCGCAATAATTCTTTATTATCTGAGGCTCGCATTAAAGAGACATATAGGGCATCCGGGTTATGCCCGCCACCGAGAAGCAAGTTTATTTCTCCAGTCCCGTCCAGTTGAAAATTGTCAGAATGCATTTCCCCGGTAGCATTGTCTCCTTCAGGACCGTAACCCCAGAGGTGATATGTTCCCTCTTGATCAAACATTCCACCCCACCATTCTTCTTCATCTGTCACATGATCATCAGTGAAAGCATTTCCACGAACTGGGTTCCACCCTGTTAAATCTCCAGTTTCAAAATCTCCATTCTCAATTTCTCGCACATCTGTACTGATATACTCATATTCATTCACATGTTGAAATAACGAAGAACCATTAGCCGTGTGCAACCCAACAAGACCGTCAGAATAGCTGTCATCCTCTGTCTTGAGGACTATTTCACCGTTGATTGATACGTGTATATCATGATCGACAGCACTTACCCTAACTGGATACGTCTCTCCTGAAGTGATAGAGTAATCTTGTTCAGCAATCACCGAAGTTTCACCATTTTCGATTTTTTCAATACGCACTTGATTTTTTTCTGCGTCCAATCTAGTGAAATATCCGTTATTGGCGTCTTCATCAGCTCGAAAGACGAGCGAGCTACTTCCTTTGTCCAGCAAGGTCATTTCAGCTTCGTAATAAAAGTTCTCTGATTGTTGACCACTCATTAAGAAGGTATTTTCATCTGCATCTGCTTGTAAACCTTCATTCATTTCTTTCCAATTACTGCTTTTTTCTTGCCATCCAGACAAATTAGTGAGGAAGTTTGTTTCGTTTTCAAAATGAATGTTACGAAATTCTGCGGTCGAATTCCACGCTGTTAAACCAAATTGCCCGTTAGTAAACGAAGTATCATGTACCTCAATGATTGATTCATCATCCAGGACTACTTGAATTAGATCGTTTTCGGTCTTCACTTTTAATCCATATGTCTCAAATGTATCCAGAGACCAAGGTTGTGTCTCTAGTGTTGTTCGTTCGCCTTCTACAACTTTGATGAGTCGTACCTCGTCTTCTTCAGCATTTAAGTCGACAACATACCCATTGTCACCGTTTTCATTGGAACGGAAAACAAGTCCTCCCGAACCTTTTCGACCATTTTTCTCGACTAAAGTTATATCCCCTTTATAGGTGAAATCTCCACCACGCTGGGGGGATAATGTAAGAATTTCCTCCTCTTCAGCTCCGTTCGCTTGAACTCCGCCATCCGGACCAAATTCGCTTCCGTCCTCCCAGGTTTTTAAATCTGGAGAAGTATAAAACATTATGCGGTCATCCGCTGCCAGAGCCATTACCCAATGTTCGCTCTCATCGTGCCAGAACACTTTCGGATCTCTCCAATCAGCTACAGGCGGATCGGGCATAACTGGGTTGCCTTCGTACTTATCCCAAGTTCGCCCATTGTCATGACTGTAAGCAAGACTTTGTACTTGCCCCTCTTTGCCAGAATGCGTAAATATAGCGATCATCGCATCATCGCCAAAACCAGCTGTATTATCGTAATCAATGACAGCGCTTCCTGAAAAGATATCACCATATTCATCAGGGGCCAGAGCGAGAGGTAAATGCTCCCAATGAACGAGGTCCTCACTGACAGCGTGCGCCCAGTGCATTGGTCCCCAAGTGAGCCCGTATGGGTAATATTGATAAAACAAGTGATATTCCCCGTCATGATACACCATTCCATTCGGGTCATTCATCCAATTCGCTTCAGGTGAAAAGTGAAATTGGTTCCGGTATATCTCATTGTAATAACCTGAATCAACACCTATACTTACATCTTCATTCTCATCACTTGCCACCGGCCCTAACGGAAAACTAGCCAAACTTATAAACAAACATATTAAAAATCCTAATATTATAAATCGTTTGAACAACATAACATCCACCTTTCTAATTTTTGGATAGATTCACATAAACCTGAACTAAATCGATTGTTAAGAATCCCCCCCCTAACGAAATATAGAAACCGTTTGCAAAACTAATCGGATAATGAGTGATCGTTTATGAAGTTTTTTGATTGTTTGCAATTGTTTGTAATATTACATGTGTATGTAAATTTTGTCAATTTTCATTACTTTCCTGTTATCGATGTTCATAGACCTAATAATTCTGAAAGTATATTCATAATATTTACAATATAATAGGTATAAAGACTATACAGTGAATAATTTTGTTTGAAGAATCCATTATTGGTCTTTGGATATTAGGTAAATCCTATTTATTTTTGCCAAAATAAGAATTGAAGAATTATTGACAATAGAAGAGAAGCTCCATTACACTCATATACAATCACAAATGATCATGGATTTTTCTCGAAATTGAGGATATTCTAGATAAACTTCTATGGAGGAACTTTTTTAACTTTTTGAGGGGGAGCAAACTAACCGCTCAAATTAAAAATAGTTCAATACATTAAAAAACTTACGCGGGCATCAGTACAGGAATTAAGTGAAAACTTTCAATTGATTCAAAGACAACGACATTACAACTTTCAAAATAATTGAAAGCCTTTTCGGAACTAACAGTCGTAACAAGTTCGGTTAAGGTCACTCAGGAACTGCAGGATCATCCAAGTATTGATGTACATCTTTTGGGAGGGTCTTTAAGAAAGGAAACATTAGCATTGGTTGGCCCTATGACAGAGCATGCTCTAGACATGATTCAAATGTTTTGTCATCAATCTGGATAGTTTACTGAAGAAATCCTAAGTCTTTAACTTACCTCAACTTCTATAATGAAATTTTCTTTTAGCACTACCTTTTCCACTCAGGATTAATCAAGTAAATAGTTTCTAAGTAAATCCATAAACTATTTTCTATTAATTGAACAACCTGATATTACTTCATTCTATTTTGTTCAGTTGAGGTATACCCTAATTGAACAATCCAATACCTTCCTCCGTACATATTTATAAAATTAATAAAAGGCTGTATGTATATCTTTCAATTTCCATCACATTATTACTTTGCTATGTCCTTCATCGACATTAATACTCGTACACCTCCTCAATATGCAAAAAACACTCGGATTCTGGTTTTCACCATTATCCGAGTGTAATTTAATCAATCCTTCCCCCACGAACCCTAAACACTCTCTTTCGCCAAATCCTCTCTCAACCCCCGATCATACTCCTGATACCGCCCCGCCATCCAACCATAAAGCTCTGCATCATCCATTTCCTTCACTACCTTACGAGTATCATTATAATCAGCTCCAAATATCTCATTTCTAATCTTGTTCATTGCAGGTGCGTACTGTCGAAAGTATCTGGACATTTGATACGTGTCGGCGAGCTCATCCTTTAATTTCCATGAATCATCCTTGCTCTCTGCCTCTAATGCGATATCTGTCTTATTTACTTGAACGAGCTTCCATGCATAGTTTAAGTTCGTTCTTTTTATTAACTGTTGATAAAACAGCTTAAACCAACACGCGTTATAACGACCATTTAACGTAATAGATGGCGCTTTTTCTCCATGTCCGTCACAACTTGCGAGGGTTGAAATGCCTGCAGCATTAAGGGATTTTACAAACAGTGCTACTCCCGATTCTAATTGAAGTTCTTACTGAATGATGGTGAAGAAAATGCAACCTGTCTTCAAAAATAAATATATCCTACTAGCTACATCGGTTTGATATGAAGAGTCATTCCCTTTTTCATCGTTATCGTATAATACGTTTTTCCTAATGACGATTCGCTTATTCTGACCCCATCACCTGTTAGTAAACAGTTTGCAAACCCAGGAAGTTTCAAAGTGATGAGGGTTTCTCTATCAGCAACGATTTCACCACATAATAATTGTGTTTCTAAATTCCACGAATAGGAAACCCTTCCGGTCATAAAACGAAAATCCCCTACATTCCCTTTCTTCCACTTTGTAGGAAGTGCCGGTAATAGTTTGATCATATTGGGAGAAACAAATAGGAGCATTTCTTGTACTGCATTAATAATGCCCATACTCGCATCTAATTGGATTGGCGCTGTCTCAATTTCCATATTTAATCCCATATTTCGCCAATCATTATGAACAGTGAAAAAATTAGTTAAGAGACAGGAACGTGTGAGGATATCTAAACATTCCAAAGCTTTGTTCCCGTCGTTCATTCTAGCCCATATACTCGACATATGTGCCAGGGACCAACCGGTTTGAGCACCTAATATTCTCTTTGATACGGCAACTCTAAATCCCTCGAACAGTTCCTGATCTTGTTCTTGGTTAATTTCTCTACCTGGAAAAACAGGATAGATATGAGATATATGGCGATGGTTGTACCTGTCTTCAAATGCAGGGTGTAACCATTCTTTAGTGGCACCATCTTGATTGACTTCATATTGGGGTATACGGGTAAGCATTTCCTGCCACTTTTCAATTTCATCTAAATAAAAAGCCGTTTCCTTTGCTCCCTCGATTAAATGATGTAACACTTCTTTCAATATCGCCAAATCCATTGTTGCATTGATTGTGGTTGGCATAGGATGTGCAATTTGTTTACCATCCTTTGGCATAAAATTATCTGGAGTATTTTCTGGTGAAACTGAGGGTAGATACTGGTAATTACCACCTTCATCTATGACAAGAAAATCCTCATAAAAAAGAACAACTTCTTTCATAAATGGGAGCACTTTCTCTATCAAAATTTTCTTGTCCCCAGTGTATAGATAATAGTCATAATAATGCTGTGCCAACCATCCAGCTGCCCCGGTCCAATTCATAATTACAGGAACGATTTGATTTGGTACACCAATACCAGGAGTTGTCCCTGCAGGTATATATATACCACGACATCCATATAATTTTTTTGCATTCCCTCGAAAATCTTCCATCATGTCCTCATAATAATTAAATAAGGCTGGCACTAGTTCGGATAGCCCCCCTACTGTTGCATGCCAATACATCATTTGAATGTTTTCATTTGCCATCCGATGACACCACATCAGATTATAATCTCCACCCCAAAGACCATACATCCCAAACGGTTGTCCCTCAGGTCTCGTACCAGAGATAAAAAGGTACCTTCCATACTTCCACAATTTTTCTATTAATGGAATGGAAGCTTCTCCTTCATAAGCATCTAGTAAGAGTTCTTCATTTGAATGTTCTTCTTCAGAATCACTCAATTGTAAGGAGGCTGTATGGAATAATTTTGTATGTAATGGAATATGTGCCTGTAGCAAGTCTTGGTAATCACCCTTCATTTCTAATAGCTCTTCTTGAATACGTGCCCACTCTATTACATGGTCTCCTTTAATAAAAACTTTCATAATCGTTTGTATGTGTTTAGCATCCTCACAGCGAAGACAATTATTGTCACTATTCATCTTGCCACCAGTAGGAATTATTCGTAATACTGCCCCATATTCAGTGTTATCATCATTTTTTGCCGTAAAGAAGATAAAATTATCTTCTACTTTGTACTGAACTGAACATTCCAATTCTTTTACCCGCTGCTCCATGTTGTTCCTATCCGTCTTACGTAGTCCAAGCTGAAAATCTGTAGTTAGTAATTCACTTGTTGATTTTATTTCATATACAACAACATCATCCGCTCGTGAAACAAATAAATTTCGTTCAAATAACTCATTTCCCTCTTTCCACCTTACCGATACCTCTCCTGTTTCCATATCAACTTCTCTACGATAGTGTTTAAACCCTTCTGTCTGCTGCATCCTAAGGGTTAATTCAACAAGAGGTAAAAACGATGCTAAGCGAGTATCATATCCGTTCTCTTTTAATGTATTTGTTAAATGCCAGCTTGCTTCCTTGTATTTTTCTTTCTTCATTAGATCACGTGTTTCATTTAGCGTATAACCAACATCTGGAAGTACATCTTTTTTGCCCCTATGCCATAACCCTTCATGGTTGATTAAGATCTTTTCCAAACTCACACCACCTGAAACAGAAGCACCTAATTTGCCGTTTCCAGATGGTAAACCATCTCTCCACATATTCCTCCACCATGCTGCAGGATATTTTAAAGAAATGCGATTTCTAGAATTTTTCTTATCCATCATTAACTAAAAACCTCCAGTTCGATTCTCTTTAACAAAATATCACTTGCAGTGTGCAAGTGATATTTTTCTCGATCAATCTATTTATCTATTATTTTCAATGACTATTTTCATATAATTTGAGGTTTAGCTAATTTTTCCATTTCAATACTCGCTAGTAAAAATGGGGCTACTCCCATAAGATCATCACTTACTATTTGCTCACTCATATAATAGTCATAAGAACCATCCCGGTACTTATCCCCACCAAGACCAGCCCCTCTACATATACCATGGAGGTGAACGCCATCTTCATCTTCAGTGACAAAATGTTTATGGATACCTTCATACGAACGGATTACGACATCCAGATTAATACCCGACAAATAACCTAAACGGATTCCTTTTGCCAATGCATATGTCAGCATACAGGAACCAGATGCTTCTAAATAATTTTTCTCTCTTCCGTTTTGATCCAATAACTGATACCAGAGTCCACTCTCTTGGTCTTGAACACTTTTAATAGCGTGGGCCATTCGCTCAAAAATACCCATGATTTGACCACGTTTCGGATGATTAACTGGAAAATGTTCAAGGGAATCAACAATGGCCATGCAATACCATCCCATTGCACGTCCCCAGATGTGGAATGATTGACCCGTTTCCTTGTCACACCAACGCTGTTCTCTACTTTCATCCCATGCATGATGCAGTAGCCCCGTTTTTGGGTTGCGCGTTTTCTCCTCAATCAACAGGATTTGCCTTGCAACATCGTCAAATCCTTCAGAATCATGAAATGTTTTCGCATATTCAGCTAAAAAAGGTGATGACATATAAACACCGTCAAGCCACATTTGAAAAGGATAGATTTTTTTATGCCAAAAACCTCCTCCACTTGTTCTTGGCTGTCCTACAAGCTGTGATACTAGCTGCTGAATCGCCTTCTTATACTTTTCCTCTCCAGTACGATTCCAAAGTAAGAATAAGTTCTTTCCTTCATTAATATGATCCAAATTATATTCCTCAATGGAATAGTTTTTTATCGTTCCATTTTCTTGAATAAATAGATCCATATGTCTTTTAACCATTAAGTGATATTCTTCATTACCACTCCATTCTGAAAGCCAGTCAAATGCCTTTAATGTCATTCCCGCTACATATCCCCATTTATTAGCAATTTTGGGGTGATATCCATTTTCGCATTGCGAAAGTATTGTTTCAGCAATTTTCATTGACCATTGGTTTGGTTGCATTAGTCATTCATTCTCCTTTATCATTTCATCTATTGTTATTTTTTTCGTCATATCATGCTAAAATTTCCTTCTTTCTACACCATGTAAAAGAACTTACTCTACTTTATAATAAGGAATGTAACCCTTCCCATTTCACCGACCAACTACCATCTTGTGGGAACCCTGGGCAATGATGATCTGAACCATCCTTCCATCCACAAACCATCATGGCAACCGCGGTTAAAAGCCCACCATTACCTGGTAAGTATGCGGTCAAACCAGACCGTTGATAATTATGGCCATTTACCAAATACGTATTTTTAGTAGCATCCATTAATAAAAAGTCTAAAGCTAGCTCTCTTTCTCCCAACCTAGTAGCAGTCATTGCACACATTGGAAAATCCCACCCCCATGCAGATTCCCAATTCCATACTTTTTTTACCTTATATAACGTATTTCTCATGATTTCCGGATCCACCAACGTACCAGGTAAAATACCTAAGGCTCCAAGCATGGAAGGATGATCATGATTTTTCTCTGTAAATGTATTTAAACAATTCTCATGTGCAAGATACACACCATCTTCATATCGTGGCTTTGCTAATGAATTGGCTACCCGTGACCACATTGGATTCACAGGTAGATTTAATCGGTTAGCCCAACTAATTGCGATTTCCAAACCATACTTCCAATATTCAAGCTCATATGGAGGATTTAAACTATCGTGTATATAGTGACACTCTTGAGCAGGTATTAGTGGTGGTCCAAGAACATAAACTTCCTTCTTCTCATTCCAATGTGCATAGGACACCATGAAGTCTGCAGCCTCAAAAACGATCGATTGAAAGCGCTTAAGAAATTCTGTAGTTGGATGAACTAAATAACACATCTCAGCCAATGCCATTGGGTGTGGTTGTTGCCAAATTAACCCTGGTGCTACCGGAGAAGGACTTTGTTTGCCATCTATCCCCACCATTTTAGGCCATCTAGCCCCAGCATAACCTTGTGATTCAGCAAGTTCCCTTGCTAGAGGCAATATAGATTGATACCATTCAAGACTATTTTCTACATATTCCTTTCGTCCCCATAGAGGAAAATGTGCTCCGTGCCACCAGTGCATTTCCAAATGGAATTTTCCAAACCAACTATTATACATAAAACCTGTTTCTTGTGGGGGTAATGAACCAGCACTATGAATAGTAGATAAATATTGTGAAAGAACTACCCTTCGTTCAAGTTCCGTCGCACGTGGGTCGGTACTACCAGAAAAATCGAGAGCTCCACCATTTAGCCAAAATGCTTCCCAGAAGGAACGACTAGATTCAAATACTGTTTTTGGTTTTACAGAAGGTGGTTCTTTCGGTGCGTAGGAAACCGCAAATTCTAAAAATTCAGAGCTCCCATCACCAATTAGTGTATATTCATGTTCTCCCGTTTGCTGCAAGGAACCATTATTCCAATCCCATCTTACATCATATTGATCCTGATCCATCTTCCGTGTAAGTAAAACTGATTTGTCAGTATGTGAGTGATATTCTGTTTGGTGTCTGTCATCATTATCCCAGTCAGGCTGTGTAGCTTTTGACCAACTATTATGAGTCACATCAGGCGCTGGAAAAAGAGTAAATACCTGAATACGTTTCTCCTTAATTAATGGGGAAGATACTTGTACAGCAACGACATCATGATCTGCATGACAAGCCGTCTTGACCTGGACTGGAACTCCTTCTACAAAAAATTCACTTTCAACGATCCCTGTCCATAAATCAAGTTTTTGATTTATTCCTGTAATCTCATCCAATTGCACGAACTGATTATTTTCTCTTAAAAACCGAAATGAAATTCTCCCTAAATGTAGTCTGTGAGGATTTTGACGTAACCAGTTATAAGCTACCTCTTTCCCTTCCGGTTTCATCGGGTAATTTACCTGTCGTCCATATGTATCAAAACCTTGATACATAATATCTTTCTCGGAATAAAGATTTGGTCCACCAGTATAATGCCACCCCCAATTTGATTGCGTCCCAAGTGGAGTCTCATATGCTTCTGGAAAGGTCTGTAACCCTGTAAAGTCACAGCTAAACCCAAACTCTCTGTTACCAATTGATAGTGGTGCAAGTGACTCTATCTTCGTAATACTAGGATTGTGACGGTCTACAATATTCCTTCTATTTAACATTATTATTCCACCCCAATTTACTAAAATCACCTAATTTATGAATCTGTGAAGTATCTAATTAATTACATAACTTCTTTCCTGGCCTTCAACACTTCCCTGTATTTACCCGGTGTAATATTATTGCATTTTCGAAATGCCCGAATAAAACTATTTTCATGATGGTACCCAACTTTTATAGCAATATCCGAAATTTTTTTATCCGTATGCAACAATAATTCAGCAGCACGCTTCATTCTCAAATTAGTAAAATATCCGTAAATCGTTTCATTCTTCTCCTTCTTAAAAATTGCACTTGCCAAGCTTACACTAATACCAATTGCATCGACAATTTCCTTTATACCGATTGGCTCATTTAAATGCGCCTTCATATAATCGATCATTTTTTCATTTAATAGGGATTCTTTACATATTACTGATGACTGAGATTCCTCGATCAATACATTTGCCTGGTAATTAAGAAAGTCCGCAATATCATCGATGTGAATCGTGTGAAGTTGATTAAAGAAATTTCTTTCTTTACTATTCACTTTATCCTCATTATGCCCAAAACGAAGATATCTCTCACCAATCCTCCTAATAATTGATAGCGCTTTCTCTGGATTCAAATTACTTCTCTTAATCTCTCCAATAATATGATCAATTAAGTTGCTAGAACGTAACCTGTCCCCAGTTTCAATAGCTTCCGTCAATTGATCTAAAACATGATCATTTATTGATATTTTCCGAATATCCTGTTCCATTAATTCTTCAAATTTCAATATGCTTCCATATCCAGTATATAACCTGTTTCCAAGGGCTGTATCTGCTTCAAAAACCGCCTCCAATAATCTTCCGAAATCAGATTTCTGATTACTAATTCCGATTGAAATACTAAACCTTAGTATTCTATGAATATCGGAAAGTGATTTCTTTATTTTTCCATCTAACAGTGTTTCATCTTCACTTGGATCAAGGACAATCACAAACTTATCCTTTCCAAGGTCGATACATTCGCTGTGTGAATGTGGCTCTACTATTTCTGTTATTATATTCGCTAATGCAAATTTTAAGAGAGAATGATCTGAATCTGAATACCGATATGACCATTCATAGAAATTATCAATAGAAATGATTGCGACTTTAAACGGGTTATTTGCTGATTCTTGAAAATACCCTTTGCATTTTTCACTAATCTCTCTAGTATTGGTTAGATTTTCATTATAAATATCGCTAAAAAACTTGGCCGTTGCCTCAGCTCTTACCTTCCGAATCATGTGAGCATGATCATGAAGTAATTCCCCTGTAAGATTTTCTAAGTGCAGTAAATCATCGTCGTTCATGTCTTGTTTACCAATATTAAATAGCTGTTTCATTCGACGTATAGGTCTAAAAGCAATGTTGTTGATATAATAAATGGCAACCCCACCAAGTAACAAAGCGATAATCGACACTGAAAGAACGACATGACCGACTTTTTTAGATTTTGCTAGTAAACTATCTTGAGGTACTAAAGAAACATATTTCCAGCCCGTCAGTGGAGATATGTTCTGGCTAACAAGCAGTTGTCGGTCATGATAGGTGATATCTCCCAAATGTTTGTCATTTAATTCAGATACTGAACTCACAACTGCTTTAGAATCCAGTTTTTTGCTAGAAGTTGAATAAATAATTTCATTATTTTGATCGATAATAAACCGAGTACTGCTTAAATTAGACATTTTTGGTGGAGTTAATGGTTCAAATAAATCGTTATTTCCAAGATTTACAGCAACTATTCCCTTGAATTCACCTTGAATCATTATTTTTCTAAACAAAGTCACTTCAGAACGATTGTGTTTTTCTCCATCATGAACGTTTCTTTTTTTTACAATCATCATTTCATCACCGAACTCGTCAGCTATACCTACCCAATTTGAATCGATAAACGTTGTTTTACGTGAACTAAATCCTTGGGGCATCGAAACAAAACTATCATGTTTAATATCATATATGTAAATACTATTGATGTGAGATGAACTATTGATATAAGTAGATAACAGCTGATAAATCTCTGAAATATCGTTATATGAATTCTGTATATCGCTGTTCAAAAACTTATAAATATGTTCGTTAAGTGCAACCTTAATTGCAATGTTATCGCTTTCAATAATGTGATTATCGATAAAGTTCATACTAACTTGTAGCATTTGTTGCTGTGGTTCGTTTAACTCCTCCTGCAACACTGACTTGGAAGTTTGATAGGATGTTATACTCACGATGAGAATGATAAAAAAAACGGCCATCGTTAAAAATAAAATCAACCTCGTCTCCGTTTTGAACAATGAATATTTTAGCCATTTTTGAAATGATTTGAACATCCTTTTTCGACCTCCTTTTTGGCATTATACTACATATTCATTTTCGTGAGGAGGTTACGACAATTTTAGAGTTTAACAGTGTTTTTCTTGGTTTCTAATCATCCTAATAGTTTCAATTCCAGCTAATAAAACAATACCAATTCCATGTGTATCATTCATTGTCCATGGAAGCTCGTGCTTATAATAATAATTTGAAAACGAATAACTTGATCCTTTACATACTCCATAAATATTGCCTTGTTTATCGATTTCCCGCTCGGTTAACCCTTTCCACCCTGACATGACAGCCTGTAAATATTGTTCTTTGTCATCAATCCATCCGAACCGAACTCCATTAGCAAAAGCATACATAAACATAGATGTACAGGAGGATTCTTCGTAAGATTCTGGATCAATTAAAACCTGATGCCATAATCCATTAACCCCTTGGACCTTCAAACATCCTTCCGCAAGTTGAAGATAAAACGTCAATATATGAGGATATAACTCGTGGTCATCAGGTAATACTTTTAATAACTCCGTTAAAGAGAATAATACCCAACCATTTCCTCTTCCCCATGTTGTTTGAGTAGGTTTCTTCTGTTTAACATGATAGACATGTGACATAAGTTGGACTTCTTCCATATAAAGGTATCCCTTATATAGTAGAAGCTGTCTGGCAGCCTCATCCAAATAGCTACTGTCACTAATTAGTTCAGCATATCTGCAAAAAAATGGTACACTCATGTACATATCATCACACCACATCGTCTTATTCATTTTTTGTGATACACCAATTTCACGATAGAATGCACCATCCTCTAAGCGACTTTGCTGATTCATTATATAATTGGCGATAACATCTGCCGTTTCCCTAGCTCCTTTTAATGGGCGATTATTATTTGCAAGTATCATGAGGGCAGCGAAGGAGCCACAATCATCAAGGCTATCAATATCAGAAAGTTGATTGTTAATACCGGCTGCACCATATTGTTTCTTGTCCCATACTGAATAATCATATCTAGAAGTTGCTAATTCTACATGGTCTAGTACGTAATCTAACATATCAGGTTTATGCAACTCTTTTGCTATTTCTAATAAACCATACATCGTAACACCTAAAGGATAATTCCATTTGCCAAATAGCTGATTTTCGAGAAAGGGTCGAACATACGCTCCTCGATCCGTACACCAAAAAAAGGATTGATTTTCTTGGTTTGTAGCAACAGTATCCATTGACTGATAGTTAGAAATCATTACCTTTTCATCATTTAAGAATGGTCCTAAATAAAGCCAAGCATCCGAACTCCCTTTTACCTCATGTGGAATCCATAACCTAGCATTCCTTGTGAGAAGTTCTAAAGTAAATCCCCAGTTCTGTTGACCACTTTCACTAATAACAACCAAGTCATGTAATCCAATTGGTACTTTTATAATGACCTCTAATTCACCAAGATTATTTTGCTGAAATAAATCTTGACCATTAAGAAGCAGTTGTATTGGACCAGTTGTTGTTCCTTTAAGAACAAGAGGCTCTAGGCTATAACTTTCTATCTTTGTCCAAGCATAAGCCACATATCCTTTTTTCGACCCATATAAATGTGAAAATTGGTCAGCCTTTTTCGGCAAAGAGGTTATTTTTGGAAGCCAGTTACAGCCTGTTGAATATTCTCTACATGTCAAAGAAGGAATTTGATCAAGGGATTCCTCCATCGGTTCAGTATAAATCCAACCTTCCTCTCCTGCCCTTTCAAAAGAAGGGGCTAAAAAGTGATAAGGGACATTTTTACGGTTTCCTGTACCAAAAACAGCTCCACATCCATGCTCTCCTTTTTCAATTTCAAGGACAAAATGGTTCCAACCTTTGACTAAATCTAATGAAAGTTTACTATCTACATCGGTGGATTCCTCTTCACTCGTTGACCCAAATCTTTTAACACCATTATGATATAAGCGAACAGGTCCTAAGCATGTAAGCAGAAAAGGAAAGGAGTGTTCCTCTACAACCCACAGCTTAGCCCATGCATATATTTTTTGGCCATTTTGTATCCCTGGAAACATCTTTACAGCAGGAAAAACATAACGGTGATTCTCCATTTTCTTGATAGCACTTTTTCTCGTTACCCGATAATTAGGAGGTCTGGAGGGGTTTGCTCCAATGTAGCGTTGAGCAATTGTAGTAAGAACATCCTCCATTTTATGCTGAAAAGACATGCTTTCTTCTGGAGAGAAATGATTAAAATGGTTCAATTCAATTCATCTCCCCACTTGATGTGTAATCCTGTTGTTTTGCAAGAACTTCGTCGATCGTGATTGGACGGTGCTCTTTTACTGATTTCCAAACAGCCTCACCGGTTGATACAGAATATGCTCCGTCAAGTGCTCCAGATAATTTTTTGTAGGGTCTCCGACGATCCTCTCCCATAAAAAGATCCTCTAGAAGTAGCGGATCTCCTCCCCCATGACTTCCTTCGCGGTGCACAACATGGATCGTTTCCTTCGAACCAAATAGTGGAAAATAATCGATTGTTTGTTTCGGTGTAGGAAATGGGGTCCGACCTGGTGCATGGTATTCAACTGTTTCCAACCTACCCTTTGTTCCATTGATTGCAAGACGATAGCCCTCATATGGTAGTGAAAAATTAACAGAGTAGCTAAGTAATGCCCCTCGATTGTACTTTATAGTTGCTGAATATGTGTCCTCGATATTTATTTCTGAATCAAAAATACATTGATCAGGTCGATAGTTTGTATAAGGGTACTTTTTACCCTCTTCAAGTGATTCAAGGTGATCATCTGGAACTTGAAACCGCTCCTTCCTCGAGTTCCACCTAGAGTAATAGGCACAGTCCTCCGTATGCATACAAGTTTCGCAATGCCTACCATCCTC
Source organism: Salipaludibacillus neizhouensis (assembly GCF_002886185.1). GTDB lineage: Bacteria > Bacillota > Bacilli > Bacillales > Salisediminibacteriaceae > Salipaludibacillus > Salipaludibacillus neizhouensis. The sequence goes on along the minus strand of NZ_KZ614146.1, from coordinate 1,307,003 downwards.
TTTACTAGGATTCCATTCGCTATCTGGACCATAGTAATTAAGAGCCCCATATGCAAAAACCTCAACAGGCCTTTGGTCTATCCACCAATTGACCAAATCAAAATGGTGTGTGCTTTTATGAATTGATAGTCCACCAGAGAGTTCCCTTAACCTGTTCCACCTTTTGAAATAACTTGATCCATGATGTGTATCTAGATACCAATTCAAATCAATAGAGGTAACTCTTCCTAACTTTCCTTCCATAATTATTTCTTTAATCTTTGTATGAATTGGTGCATATCTGTAATTGAAGGTAACCGTTACCTTTCCTTTACTAGCTTGCTCAGCATCTAAAACTTTTCTACAATCCTCACCTGTAGTGACCATTGGCTTTTCTGTAATGACATCAAGATCACGCCGGAGGGCAGCAATTATATACTTCGCATGACTATCATCACGTCCTGCAACAATGATTACATCTGGCTTTGTTTCATCAACCATTCGATCGAATTCCGATTCTCCATACGTTTCTACAGGAGTTAGATCCGGGAATCTAGTTTCAAATAATTCAAATCGTTTAGAATCACGATCTAATAACCCAACTATTTCACAACTTTCAGAAAATGTAGTGGTAATCGGCTTAGCAAACATACCTAGAGCTCTCCCACTTAGGCCACAAATAGCATATCTTTTCTTCATTAGATTCAATCCTTTCCATGGATTCTCGTTTCCTATAGAAAATTGAAATGAGAGTTGCTCAAAAATCACATTTTTGAGCAACAACTTCTGTTAAACTTATTAATTGAATCAATTTCATAATACAATTTTTCAGCTATTTTAACGAACGTTTGAACAAATACCGATATCAATGTTCGTAAAAAAGAATGATTGAAGTGTAAGACGGCGACTCCTGTGGGATCAGCGAAGTCTGAAAATCCATTCTGACGGAGATTCTCGGAGGAAGAATTAGTTGAAGACGAGCCCCACGGAAAGCGTCCGTCTGAAATGGAGATCATTAAGAATGTTCGAAAATCTATATACAAAGATGACTTATGAAATTCTTTCAATTAGCTATTATTCATTTACTCTTTCATGCCATTCTTGCACTCTTTCAGTAACTTTATCTCCACCAGCTTGATACCATCTATCCACAAACTCATCGAACTTATCGATTGGCCATTCACCAATAACAATTTTCGTTAAATATTCTTGGAATAGTTTGTGCGATTGAATATCTGGAAATCCTTCGTAAACAGTCGATGGTAAACCGTCTCCTTCGATTCTTCGAGCATCTGCAGTACTTATCTCAAATATATCCTTAACCATTTCGATTTGATATTCTTCCATCGTTTCATCAATACGATTCTCCATATCTTCTTTCGTTACTAAATTTCTCATTCCTAATGCGATAGGTGTTTCATCGGTTGGAGGAATCAATATCTTTTCCCCATTTTCTACTTTATGTTGTGCTCCCTCAATCCCATATCTGATAAAATCGTTATTTGCCGTATCATAGAAGTAGTCTAGTAATTTTAAAGCTGAGGCAGCATTTTTCTCAGATGCAGCAGGAATCATCCATTCTGGTTCTCCCATGCTTTTTTGAGTGATATACCCTTCAAATCCTTCTGCTTTTGGAAGTGGCATTCCAACAACATTTGCTTCAGGTGCTCCTTCAAGCATTGCGTTGTGACGATCACGTAAGTTAGCCGGTAAATGATACCAACTGCCTACTAAGTTAGTATTAATTTTCGCTGTCCAAACCTCACCTTTATTTAAAAAGGTTTCATTGTCTAGTAGTTTTTCTTCATATAAATCACGGATAAATGAAATAGATGCCTTCATATTTTTGGAAACACCAGCATATTGAATTTCACCTTCATAAATATCCCATTCAGGTTCACCTTCCCACATTGCTACTCCATAGATCGAAAATAAGTGATCCATCCATTTACCAAATTCCCTTCCTGATGTAGGAAGTTCATCCTGTTTTCCATTACCATTTGGGTCATCATCACGAAATGCTCTTAATAGCTCTTTATATTCCTCAACTGTTTCAGGCATATCCATACCTACTGCATCAATCCAGTCTTGACGAATTAATGCAGCACGTTCTGGAACTAGGTATACCTTTGGAACATAATAGATTTTCCCATCGGGTGTAGCAGATCGTACGACATCCCATGCCTCTTTAGGAATGTTTTTCCACACATTTGGTGCATATTTCGGGAGTAGATCATCCAATGGCAGTGCTGCACCTTGACTTATTAGGGTTTGGTCAAATTTACCAATTGGGCGGAAGATATCCGGATATTCTTCAGATGCAAACATTAAATTTAAGTATTCAGCTGGATCCGCTCCAGCAGGTTCGGACATCAATTCATATTGAACGCCTGTATCTTCCAATACTTGTTGAACATGCGGATCGTCAGGACCAGGAAGAGTTCCTTTAGACAGATGGCTTTTAAACACTTTTACTTTACTAACTTCTTCTGATGAATCGTCATCAGAAACTCCTGACTCACTATCCACTTCATTATTGCTAGAACAACCAACTAGAATACCAATAACAAGCATCAAGGTAAAAAACATGAGTAAAAATGGCTTTCTACTACTATTAAACATTCAAAATCCCCCTTTGTTTTTTCATAATAACTATCTTTACTATCAAACCGATTTTCGGTTTAATCGACTCATTCCTTGATTGATCCAAGTACAGCACCTTTGACAAAATATTTTTGTAAGAATGGATACACCAAGACAATTGGTACCGTAGCAAAAATAATTGTTGCCGCTTTCAAAGTTATTGTATTGAAATCAAAGTCACCCGTAATTAAATTGACCTCAGCAAGAGCTTCTGGTGATGTGAAATATCCACGAAGTCTCATCTGTAATGGCCATAAAGTTTGGTCACGTATAAACAGTACTGCACTTTGAAACGTATTCCAGAAACCAACCGCATAAAACAAGCCAATTGTTGCAAGTACAGGCTTCGATAAAGGAATATAGATCTGAAATAATATACGAAAATCATTACATCCGTCTATTTTTGCTGCATCATCTAGTTCACTTGGTATTCCCATGAAAAAGGTCCTTACGATGATCATATTGAAGGTACTAATTAATCCTGGAATAATTAGTGCCCATATTGAATCCATCAATCCGAGTTCTCTAACAGTTAGGAAATATGGAATCATTGGTGCATTAAAAATCATCGTGATGACAATCGCAAGCATGATCGGCTTTTTGGGGAGAAATTCTTTTCTAGACAATGGAAATGCTGTTAAGACTGTAAATAACATACTTAAAATTGTCCCAACAACTGTAATGAAAATCGTCACTCCAAAAGATCTCCAAAGCACATCATTTTGAAGGATATGTTTCCATGTAGCTAAGGTAAATTCCACTGGGAACAGGAATACCTGTTTTGATTCAGCAGCGATTGGAGAACTAAAGGAAACTGCTAACAGTTGTAGCAAAGGCAGAATCATTGTTGCTGAAATGACAATAAGAAAAGTATAGTTAAAGAATTGAAAGCATTTTTCTCCCAATGATTTTTTCATTACCATAACCCCTGTTCTGATTTTCTAGCAAGCCTATTAAAAATCCAAAGCAACATAAAGCCAATAACTGATTGGAATAAACCAATTGCCGTTGTTACACTAAACTGTCCTTGAAGTACCCCTGCTCGATAAACATATGTTTCAATAATATCCCCTACTGAATATGTCATCGGAGTTAGTAAGTTAAAGATTTGATCGAATCCAAGCTCTAAGAAATTACCAATGTTCAGTAAAAATAGAATTAAAATAGTTGGGAATAACAATGGTAAGGTGATATATCTTATTTGTTTCCAACGATTCGCACCGTCAATTACTGCTGCTTCATATAAACTTGGGTTAATTCCCGTAATTGCAGCTAAATAGATGATTGTTCCCCATCCAACACTTTTCCATATTCCTGAGATGACAACAATTGTACGAAAATAACTCTCTTCCTGCATAAACAGAATTGGTGCTGCACCAAATAACTCGCGAATGGCATTAACAATTCCTTCTAAAGCCAACAATTCAAAAACAATTCCTCCTACTACTACCCAAGATAAAAAATGAGGGAGATAAAACAAGCTTTGAACTGTTCTTTTAAGAAACATTAATCGTACTTCATTAAATAACAATGCTAAAATAATTGGAGCTGGGAACCCAAAAATCAGCTGATAAAAAGCAATCATGACAGTGTTCCTTAACACTTGATAGAAATCTTGATAGGAAAATATATACTTAAAATTATCCAACCAAACCCAAGGACTATCTAAAATCCCACTAAAAATTTGATAATCTTGAAATGCGATAACGCTTCCAAACAATGGGACATACTTAAAGATAATATAATATAACAGCCCTGGAACGATCATTAGATAAAGCATCCAGTTTTTTTTAATATTATCTAAATATCTACTAATAAGATTTTTCTTCTTATTCAATACATTTGTATTAATTGAAAGGTTTGACTCCCTTTGCTTTTTTATCGATGAGTCACCCATATCCCTACCCTCCCCCTCTTTTTTTTAATATTACAAATTGATTATAACTAGCACCATCAAGCTCATTCAACCATCCATTTCTACATGAAATACACAAATTGTAGATTTAGAAACAAAATATGTATCGTATCCTAGCTAATACAAGTTTATGAACAATCATAAGTTTTTTATTTTATGTAAGCGTTTTCTATACTGATTTTAACGCTTTTGCACAAATTGTTTGCTGGATGTAAGATATGCACATTCTAGCTAAACCTCTAATTGGATAGTGTAATCTTCCCAATTTCCAGCTAATAGTAGAGGCCTTCCGAAAGTGTCCATGACTTTCAGCCGGCCCTTTGTAAACCAGAAGTTAACTTCTAGTTTTCTACTAAACTTTTAAATGTTACAAATTGCGTGTCTTTACTCGGATAACAGGAACTTCTCCTAATCAATATAGAGAGGATCATTCATATTGAAGCAGAAACGCAAACATTCTCGGTAAATGTAAGATACATGAATTGATTTGAGCAAAATATGTAATAACAGCTTCGTTATAATTTGTTTAAGAGGGATAAGGTGTGAATCCAGTCTTTACTACTTATAGGAAAGAGGTGGAATGGTGAGAGGAAAACAAGAAATAAAGTTGAGAAGAGTTATAACTTATAAAAGGAGTGAGACAATGAAAAAAATTAGCAAGAAAGGCATGTTACTATTTGCTGCATTGATTTTTATCAGTTTAGGATGGGGGACTCAAACGGCTATGGCCTATTCATCGTCCGGGACAGAAGAAAGCCATGAAAACAATGTATCCATTTATATAGCGGGTGATTCAACTGCATCTTATTATGGAGAAGACCGAGCTCCTCGTACAGGGTGGGCCCAAGTACTTGACCCAATGTTTGATAAAAAAATTGTAGTCCAAAACCAAGCCACCTCAGGGAGAAGTTCCAAAAGCTTTATTGATGAAGGCCGGTTAGACAATATACTTGCTGAAATTGAAAAGAAAGATTACTTATTCATTCAGTTTGGACATAATGATTCAAAGTCAAATGACCCTGCTCGTTATACAGAACCCTTCACAACTTACAAAAGCTATTTGAAACAGTATATCGATGGAGCTCGTGAAAAAGGGGCTATACCGGTTTTATTAACGCCGGTTGAAAGAAGAAGGTTTACAGAAGATGGACAAGCAAAGCGGTCACACGGAGAGTATCCAGAAGCGATGAAGCAGCTTGGAGAAGAAGAACAAGTGCCGGTTATCGACATGTCTGAAAGAAGTATCGACTTGTACAATCAACTTGGACCAGAAGGAAGTAAAGATCTCTTCATGTGGTTTGCCGAAGGCGAACACCCTAATTATCCAGAGGGTGTAAGTGACAATACACATTTTCAAGAAAATGGTGCGAAGCAAATTGCTGAACTGGTTGCCGAAGAGATATACCGATTAAAGATTCCCCTACTTCACAGCCATCTATCAAAATGATGGAGTTCTCTTACTAAAAGGTAAAGGGTAGCACAGGTACCATCGTTCCCTATCCAATCGGATAAACTTATCATTGTTGGTATGAATAAATGGTAGATATTAAAAAAATTCGGTTGGATAATGGGGCGTTACCCACGAACCCTAAACACTCTCTTTTACCAAACCCTCTCTCAACTCCCGATCATACTCCTGATACCTCCCCGCCATCCAACCATAAAGTTCTGCATCATCCATTTCCTTCACTACCTTACGAGTGTCATTATAATCAACGCCAAATATCTCCTTTTTAATCTTTATCATTGCAGGGGCATACTGTCGAAAGTATCTGGACATTTGATACGTGTCGGCGAGTACGTCCTTTAACTTCCATGAATCATCCTTGCTTTCTGCCTCTATAGCGATATCTGTCTTATTTACATGAACGAGCTTCTATGCATAGTTTAAGTTCGTTCTTTTTATTAACTGTTGATAAAACAGCTTAAACCAATAAGCGTTGTAACGACCGTTAAATGTGATAGATGGTGCTTTTTAGATTTAATTAAAAAACTGCCGACAATAGTCGACAGCTTAGATATTTCAAATTACCAATTGCTATTATTTTGCTTCGATATGTGCAATGACACTATTATCTTCATAAGTGACAGTCACATTGTAACCATAAGCAGTTACATTATCAAATTTACCTTTCACTTTGTTGGCAGTCATTAAAGTCATGTCTTGAGCACCTTCTATTTCATAATTAGAAAAATCTAAATTAAGATCCCCACCATCAATGTATAACAGTTCATCAACATTTAGTTGACTGTTGTCATCATCCATTGAAATATTTAAGTTTCCAGCTTCTATTGTGAAATTTCCATTTAAATGTAAAGGTCCGTCTACTTTCACTAAAGCTGTTCCATTTTCTAAATAAAGATCGCCTTCACCAAAAGCAGTCGTAGATGTAGCTTCTAGCGTTCCTTCTTCTAGCAATGTGCCTCCTTTATAACTATTATCTCCTGTCAATGTAAGCGTTCCTGTCCCTTGCTTGGTAAGCATACCACTACCATTAATATCATTTCTCCACCAATCATGGGCATTAAATCTACCTTTTGAAGCATCCATATCAACTGTTACATTGTGTAAAAACTCACCATATCCATCAGTTGCAGTTACCAAATCAATTCTACCCCAACCATTTGACTCGTCTATTACAGGGTAGCCTGATTCAATTTCTGTGGTATATATTACTTCTCTACGTTGTTTATCTGTCAAATAAGGTTGACGAGTTTCTAATAAAACTTCTGCCCCTTTAGGTACTACAGGGTCTAAACCTTTTGTTCCTGTTTGAGGTAATCCGTAAGTAAGTTTTTCCCGATAGAAAGCTTTATTTGCTTCATGATCTTCCCACTTTTCTTTATCGTACGCACTTTCAAACGTATAATCCTCTGTTACCGTATGCGCATATTCGTACAAGCTCATTTCTTTTGATTCAGCTAATTCACCGAATACCTCTCCAGCATTTTCATAAGCCTTATCTAATACCTCTCTGTTTTCTTCAATATTAAATGCAAATGCAGTCATTGCTGTAGATTGTATTCTTGCACCTATAACATCAAGTGGAGAGTGCATTCCGCTCACTATTCTATTTTCTCCCATTTGAGCTGCTCTTGTTAAAAATTCAGCATATCTTTCCGGTGTTGCGTATGCAAATCCGAATGTTGACAAATACGATGCACTTGTATGTCCACTTGGAAAAGCTCCATCTTTTCCTCTTCCGTCTTCCGCTTTTCTTCTTACATAGTCCAATGCAGGAATTACTTCCACATTCGTTTCATATTGTTGGAAATGTTTTTCTCCTGTTTCTTTTTTACCACCTGAAGGTAAATCCTCTACTACATTTTCACCACTACCGATTGTTTCCCAAACAGGTAAACCGTTCTCATCAACAACTTCTTTCACTTCTCCATTTGAATTCATTCTGTACGGTCTCGGAGAAGAGAAAAAGTACTTAGAAGGGTTAGACGAAGAAGGATTTCTAAATCTAATTAAAGAAACTAAATCCATCGCATCTGAAAGTTCAGATTCCTGCCATTCTCCCATTCCTTGGCTTTGATCTTCAACAGTCATTTCTTCCAATACCTTATTCATGTCCCCTGTTGATCTTACAACACTTGTTACAGGGTCCACTATATCTACGTAGGTATTAGCCAAAGGCCCATAAGCATCCATCATACTATATATCTTATCTCTTTGATCATCATAATAGGCTGCTAACGCCTCTTCATCTGTTCTGTTTTTAGTAACATCTTCTACATATTTCATATTAGCTGCCCAAGTCTCTGCATCTTTGATTTCTACGTTAACAAATGTTTTCTTATCAGCTACTACTTTTGTCTTATCATTTTTATATCCATCAAAATAAACGGTAGGTCCGTCACCATAGTTTGCAATCTCATCATTTGCACCTGGTTCAGTTAACGCTGTTCCGTCTCTCCAATTTGGTTGATTCATTGACCATATTTGATCAAAACCGTCTAAAATATGAATAAAAGGATTAGTCGCATCTATATTCTTTAAGGTAGAATCATTAGCATTTCCACCATTATCCACTGCTGGTAAAGGTTGCTCCACTTCAGGAACATCTACATTTACTTCATTAGTAGTCCCTTGTGGTTTTGATGGTTTTGTTGATTTTGTTGGTTTTTTTGGTTTTTTTGGTTTTGATGGTTTTGAAGCTTTAGATGATTTTGTAGCTTTTGAAGCTTTTGATGTTTTTGAAAGCTCATCTGTTTCTAAAGCATTTTTTAATGTAACTACTGCTTCTGCACGAGTAATGTTATGGAGAGGTTTATAACTTCCATCTGGATATCCAACCATAATATTTTCAGCTAAAACACCACCTACAAATCCTTTGCTCCAAGCTGGAATAGATGATGAATCTTTAAACGAATTTGCAGCTTCTTCATCTTTCGCAAACTTCCCCTCGATATCAGAAAATTGACTGGCTGCCTGAACAGGAAGCATAGAAAATACCATGGATAGAATTACAAGTATTGTTAGTGATTTAATTAATTGTCTTTTTATACATATCATAATTTTTATATTTCTCCCTTCTCAAATCACTTTCTAAAACCTCGCACATTAAAATAATTTTCTACTTGAGTATTACAATTTACGTTCAAATAGTAATGAAAAAAATGTACGTTTTCCTCATGTGGTTATTACTTTATTAAGGAGAAGATAAATTACAAAACACGTTGAGGTATTAATTCCACTATTAAGTTTCCATATTTTGCTTCATTGATTACATAAGACAAATAGCTGGCTAATAAAAAGTTAGAATACTTCGTCCAAAAGTAGTAGCATAAGTCAATATACTTTCTTTATAGTAATCATGTCCTTCCACTTTGTCCTCCTAACTTTTAGATTAATACCATTACCCCACTTTATGCAGCTACCATTTTACACATATTACTTTTGCGGTTCTGTTATCCGCAAAACCGAATTAATTGCTAATCGGTTGTCAACACATTTTCTGCTCTAAATTTTTTACATGATGATTTTTTCAACTATTCTATGTTCTCCTTAAATATTCTAGTCAATCTCTTAGATGAAATTTAAGAGATTGACTACTTATTAACCACACTAATTTCAGTATAGGGAATTTATGTTAACTAAATATAGTGGAATTATTAAAATTATGTAAACAATGTCCTACGGTGGATATTTTTGATGTAAATTGTAGTTTCTTCTAGAAAACTATTATCAAAGTTACGTAACAAAGAGCATGAAGAAAGAGGTCTCCATCAAATCTAGCAAATTGATGAAAGACCTCTAGTTCGGTAAATGTTATCCTTTTAAATATTAGATTAGAATAAATCTTGATTAAGTACTTAATCTGGAATTTCCATTGGAATTTATAAAAGAGCTCCACGTTCTAATCTGTTCATGTTTCTTCCCCTTATAATTTTAATTTAAATGCTTGTCTGTTACTTTTCTTGTTATTCATCGCTTGCTAGAATGAAAGAAGACCTAGATGACTTCTTGTATTCCCCACCTTCGATCTTCGCTTTATACGCGGCCAGTTCCGGGTTAAGCCTGCCACGATATTTTTCTGTGAAATACTCAATGTTTCTGGCGTCGCGATCCATCGTAATGGCTTTCTTTTCGTAGACGAGCCACTCGATTAAATAGATCAGACTTTTGCAAACCGCAGTAACCTCTGCCCCACTTCCAATTAACAGCGTAGTTGTAGCTTTAAGGTATAGTTTGATCAAAATACAACGCAAACCTATATTTTACATAAATAAAAAGAATCCATTTTGAAAAAAGATTAAGACAAAATAGATTCCTCTCCAGCAGATTTAATTTTCAGTTTAGTTTAAAAGTTTGATCTTTTTTCTACCTCCGTTGTTGATAATCGCGCCTGATTGAAGAAGATAGAATCACTCTCATCTTGTTTCCATTGCTTAGTTATCTCCACATCTTCATCCACTTTAAATAAAGAAGTATTATAGTTGTTTAAATAAACAGCCTTATTCAACTCTTGCACCCTTTAGTTTTTTTTAGTTTATTATTGTTTTATCTAAAGAGAGCCTAAATAGTAACCTCCGAGAAAAATTGTAACAATTAATATGAAGTGAATAATTGCCCACCCTAGTTTACCGAATCTCAAAGATTGAATGTTAATAGGTTTTCTTAAATTTTCAGGTACTATAATTCCTCCAACCCATTCAAAAATCAAGAAAAATATCCACCACCAAGTATAAGAATCCCAAAAATCCCATTTAAAATTATATTCAATTAATCTTGTATTTTCTAACAACCAAGTTTCCCAAAACATACCTACATGGACGATTGTCCAATAGAAGGGTATTTTCCATCCCCAGTGGTTGGGGCTATAACGTACAGCTATTAGAACTATTATTGGAAAAGAAAATGTAATTGGAGTTAAAGGCATTATTAGTATTTTCGGGAATAACAAGTATGGAAATGAGTAGAAATTCAATTTAACAAAGATATAACAAAGTATGTTGCCAACTAACGCAGATAAGATAAATAATAAACCATACTTTTTCCAATTTAATTTTAAAAATAAAATAAGAACAACCAAACCAATCAAAATTCCAAAAATAGAAATAAACGACTCAATATTAAAACCAATATTTATGAAATTCTTAAACATTTTATCACATTCCCATATGTGAATTCGGTGATGTCAGTTTGTGTAATAATAGTTAATTTTATTCAACTTACCTGCCAGTTAGTTTAAGTATTTTTTTTCGCAATCAGCCCCTATATACAAAGAAAGGGTTCAATTCTTATTATTGAATTGCGCCTGATTGTGTAAGAATGAATCGATAGGAATTAGATACTAAAGGGCAACTAGCTTCTTGCACCTCCGTTTCTTTAAGAAGAAATTAGGAAGGATTTAGTTATTATCTTTATAACTATGTAAATCTTTTTCATACCAAATCTGAAAACCATATATTAAAAGGGCTACTCCGATCATAATTAAATAAGTAATATCTGGTGACATTTCGCTTGTAGCTAATCCAAGTTTTTGTTGGATTGGATACCATAAATATATATATACACCATCCAATATTAGGTTTGTTATTAAATAAACAGTAAATTTTCCGTAGGTTAACTTAAAAATCCATAATGTTGCTACTAAATATGCACTATATACCCAAGGAATATTTGCAACTTTGTCCCAGTCAAACAGCCCAGGTTCTCTCCACCAATTATAATGATATGCAGCTTGGTAAATAAGAGTGTTGACTACAGTAACAAACAATGCAACTGGGAGAAATCTTCTAAGAGTTTTATCTCCAATTAGCAACAGAGATGCAATAGGAACTAGAAACATTAGCCAAAGTATTATTTGTTTCACATTAACTCTCCTTATATCAGTTTATCTAATCATTCCCCATATGTTAGATTACATGTATTGATTGGAAAAAACATTAAAGAATTCTTATTAAACATAACTGCCAGTTAGCAGAACAAGGAAAGCGATGCTTCGATTATTCAAGCATCGTGGCACTTCCATATTAAAGAATTCTACCTTTAATTTACATGAAAACATTCAAAATCCCCCACGTATTCCAGTATTAGGATCCATCCATACTCTTTGTATTAGGATTTTCGGGAGTATCAGAAGAGGAAATAAAAAGAGGAATATATCTACTGAGTAAATCTTGGGATATAAAATAAGGATTTTCTGTAGCCCTTCCTGAGAAACTAGTCATCTTTAGTTAGCTACTAACCTATACAAATTAAAATTACCTTACATAGACTGTATTAGTTGCAGGAAAGAGAGGTGATTAAAGATGCTAACATTCTTTAGGACAAGATTAAAAGGTGAAAATGAAGTCCCTCCTGTGGAAACGGATGCTTTTGGTTCAGCGAAATTTGTAGCTAATAAAAATAAAACGAAGATAAAGTTTGCACTAGAAGTTAAAAACATTGAAAACTTTGTTCAAGCACATATCCACGTTGGTGCCCGAGGTGTAAACGGACCTGTAGTTGCATTCCTTTTTGGGGCTGACCTAGAAACGCTTGAGCAGCAAAATGGGATTACGACGAGAAGAGGTCTTATTACAGGGACTATTACTAATGATGATATTGTAGAAAATAAAGCAGGTATAGAAACTGTAAAAGATTTATTGAAATTCATGGAACGAGAATTAACTTATGTTAATGCTCATACTGAACAAAATCCAGCAGGTGAAATTAGAGGTCAAATTATACCACTTAAATTTCCACACCGTTAGCCAAACAAGACATGCCAGTTGGAAAAACAAGGGGACGGTTCTCTGCTTCATTGGCACGAGTGGAACTCGCGTGGTTCGCTCAAGCGAGGAAAAAATGAATAAAAGACCCTTCAGAAAAACATCGAAGGGTCTTTTATTCGTTTAACACCGCTTATTGCTCCATACTCATATCTTCATTGTGCCCTTCTTTTCTTTGAAATATAACTAGTGCAACAACAATAGCAATAATGATCATTACCGAAATGCTCTTCCTATTTTTCATTAGTTACAACCAGAAAGGTCTGTCCCCTTTCTACAAATTATGATTTGTTTCTTACTTTTAAAATATAACTATCTAAAGAAAATAACTTGCTTCCATTTAGTAATAAGTAGGCAGAGATGGCCAGTAACGCAAGATCGTACGCATACCCTCCAATAAAACCTGCTGATAATTGAACTGTCACGATTGCTCCTAATAGCACGATGACAAAAAGTCCTCCTACGATACGAGTCGCCAAACCTAGTATTATCGCAATCCCACCTACCAATTCGATACTTGCTACTATATAAGCCAAAAATCCTGGCAACCCAATACTATCAAACCACCCAGCAATGTTTTCAATACCACCTTGGAACTTTTGAGTACCATGTCCTATAAAAATAATTCCTAAAACTACTCGTAGTAATAATGCACCAATATCTTGTTGATTTTTCATTTTTGTTCCTCCTAAAGAAATTTATTTTTTCTATCAACCAATAACTTATTTAGTAACAACTTATTTTATCCACCTCCTAAATCACTCCTTATCTTAAAAGGGTCTAGACGGTCAGCTTAAAAGTAAACAGAAAGCCGTCAGTATCCTATTAATAAAAACATATTCATATTTGAAAACAAAATCACAAAAAATAAAAACGTATTTTGTTTTTCTATAAGAATAATTGTTTCCTGTATGTTAACAATAGACTTGTAGACTGTCAATGATTTTGTTACTATTATGATTAGTTTCTTAAACGAAAACACTTAGAGGTGATTAGGTTGGACATAGGAACTAAAATTCGCTCGATTAGAAAAAGAAAAAAGATTACAATCGCGCAAATGTGTGAAGGCACAGGCCTATCAAAAGGTTTTATAAGTAACATCGAAAACAACAATACATCACCTTCCATTAATACACTGAATACGATTGCGGAGTATCTAAAGGTGCCATTACCTTATTTATTGTTAGAGAAAAAACAGCACATGCGTGCCGTACGAAAAGACGAGAGAAGAATCTCTTCGTTGAAAAATTTAAAAATTGAGCATATTACCTCAAAAGGACCGTTACGAATGATGATCGTTGAATCGCCACCCGGTTTTGCCATTGGAGAAGATGAGCCACATGCCCACGAAGGTGAAGAGTGCCATTTAGTGCTTGAAGGAAAAGTGCTAGCTGAACAAGGGGAAGATTCTATGATCGCAGAAGAAGGTGATTCTTTTAGCTGGAACGCAAGTGTTCCACATAGTGTAAAAAATATTGGAGATACAAAATCTGTCATCCTAATCACGATTTATTCAGATACAAAGTTAGATGATCTACTATAATGCGATGGCTAAACATAAGTACATAAAGGTGGATAGGTTAGCAAGTGATATTGCTAACCTATTTTTTGTACTTCATCGAACTCCTTCACCAAAAACTTTTGCACCGTCTTCAAACCCCTTAGTCCCATCTTCCTACACTAGTAGATTGCTTGATTTTTAAGTTCTTCCCTTTTTCCACTCTGTTTATTTGATTGTCTTTTTCTAACAAAGTAAACAAGATAAATAACTAGAACCAACCCATACACAATGGATGCGACAAGATATACTGCTTGATAAGATGCAACTGTAGCTACTAATCCAAGGATAAAGGAACCTCCTCCAATACCTAAATCAAAAAAGTTGAAGAAAGTAGCCATCGCATCCTCATGTTCATGTTCCTCTACTAAATTCAAACACCATGTTTGAATGGCTGGGAAAATAGCACCAAATCCAAATCCATAAAAGATAGCTGCGATTAAAAACATGCTATCACTAACTGCTACGTATAGGATAATCAATCCTATAATCGACAGAATAGAACCCGGTATTAGAATCACCGCTAGCCCGTACACATCAAACAATTTTCCTGATATTAATCGAATCATAAAACTTGCTGCGGCAATCAATAAGAAAAATAATCCTACTAGAGTAAAATCCTTCTCTATTGCGTACAGAGAAAAGAATGACATAATTCCTCCTGCCGCAATTCCTATTAGAAAGATGAGCAATGCAGGAAAGAGAACTCGTTTCTCCAATAGTTTAAATTTTCCACTTACTTGTTTATCTACCTTTTTTCCTTTAGGTGCTATTTTTATAAAAATAGCCATAATAATAGCTAGAAAAAGAACAGCCATTCCTCCAAAGAATAATCGTTGAAAGTCATATAATTCTAGTGTCATAATACCAACCATTGGACCTACTGAGATGGCAACTGTTTCTCCCACACCAAAATAGCCAATCCCCTCGCCTCGACGATCTTTAGGAACGATTTCAGCAGCAAGTGTGGCAAAGTAAGTGGTTGCTAAACCAAATCCAGCCCCGTGAATTAATCGAATAAGCAATAACGTTGAGATGTTGTTGGAGAGATAATAGGCACCTGTAGATAGGGCCATAAGGAAAATACCAAAAATTAAAAGTAGTTTTTTATCAACCTTCGTTGCAAGAATTCCCGTAAATGGACGGGTTAAAATAGCCGATAACATAAAAATTCCTGTTACTAAACCGACCTGACTTGCACCTCCTCCTAAGGCCGTGATAAATAAGGGAAGAGTCGGTAAAAGCATTTCAAAAGTCATAAAGACTAAGGCATTGGAAACCAGTACGAATACAAACGACAGTGACCAAATCTTATTATTTATAGTAGTCATTTCGTTTTCTCCTTTATTTTATTGTCTAGTCGGAAATCGATAGATGGAAAGTCCTTTTCAAGTAGCAATACAAATAATAAACCTTCCTGTAAGGGGAAGGTCAATAGGTAACTTGAATTTGAATTTCTGTCAGGTAATCTTCTTCGTTTTTTGAAATGTACTGATTAATGATCACTCTTTCAATGGAGTCTCCCATCATTTGAAGACCATTCTTCTTGATGTAATCTAGTAACACTTTATAATATGGAGATGATTCGTTATGGTCGCCCCTATAGAAAATACTGGCATATTTCCCTTTTTGAAAGGTTGTAATGAATGAGCTCTCGATATCTTCTTCCTCCGTTAAGATGAAAATAGAGTTATATTCATCAAACTTTTTATCTTTGATATTATTTAAATCTACTGTAAGCCCAACACCACCTATAAAAATGGAAGAATTCATGTTCGCCATATTCTCTAACTGCCTCAATGAAACCTCTATTTCGGGCTCTGAACCGATTTTTTCCATCAATCTCACTACTTTCCTCTCATTTATATCAACTACTCTTACCACTCCTAATTCCATTATTTCTCGAGCTAATGTAATATCGTTGATACGATTTTGGAATCTACGGTTCACCTGTACGAGTTCCTTTATTTTTTGTTCTGTTAGTTTTTTTTGCTTCTCTAATAAATCCACGAAACCGGCAATATCCCTATGATATAGTTGACCCTTGATTTCCTTCAAAGAAAACCCTAATTTCTTTAAATACTGTATCGTATTTATTTGTTCAAATTGTTCCGTTGAGTAATATCTATATCCATTTCTTTCGTCAATTTGAATTGGCTCTAGCAATCCAATCTCATTATAATATCTTAGTGTTTTCATGGTTATATTGTGAAGTTTTGCCATTTCTCCTATTGTAAACAGATTTCTCATTTGAGTATCCTTTCTCTACTATCTTTTAAAACAAGGGTAAAACAAGGGGACGGTTCTTTGCTTCATTGGCACTGGTGGGATAGTCTTTGCTGTTCCCACTCGATTCACCGCCTTTCACTACTTCAAGCTGCTTTTTGTTTACGAACGCAGCCTCTATTCTCACAGAAGAAAAAACGTGAAAAAGACTCTTCAGTTACTAATGAAGAGTCAAGGATATGAAAACAGTTTACTTCTTTCATAGAAGATTTTCAATGAACCTTTTATCCAAATCGATGAGATGAGCCATTGAAATGTAGCATTATTGACATCGTTTTTACCACTGAATGCCTTACTGTTTACCATTTCATACTGTCTAAACGATCAAAGATTAACATCCATCATTTGTACAATCAAAAGTGTTATATTCAAAGAGTGAAGCCCTTCGGAATCGGGCCAAATAGTTGGAGAGTAGTTTCCAAGATTATGAAAATGAATTGGTAAATTTATGTTAAAGTGATAGTAGAATATGAGGATTAATATGAATGTTTTCACTTTAGCAAAATGATGCTTAATTTAAGAAGACACTTACTTTAGGGGGAAAGAATTTGCTGAAAGTATTAAGAATTATCTTATCAATATCCGTCGTCACATTAGGTAGCTATAGTTTAATAACTCGAACATTTGATTTATTGCCTTATTCTTTTATTTTACTGGGTTTCCTATCGTTGGTAGTAGGCTTAATTAAACTTAAAAAAGACAAAAAATCATTTTGGGGATATATAAACATTGGTGCATCTGCATTTGTATTTTTCGTTCTTATTTATACTTCACAATTCAGCTAACGGAGTAGCATAGTGGAACAAACTGTGATTGCTTATAAGTCTCTAACGGATGATTGTTGGAGAGGTCTTATTTTTATGGGAGAAGGAAATATATGAAAAATAGATTATTGCTGGTAGTGGTGTTATTTTTTGTATTAGGTTCCGCTATGGTTAAATTCGCTTAGTTACATTTTTAAGTCGATTTTTTATGGCATTGCTATGATCGTTTTAATTGTTATAGGATTAGTAAGTTTATATAGATATTTCAGTAGAACTAAACACTAATTCATTTATTTCTTCTTGAACTATCGGAGCAGGGTTAGCACTAGAAGTTAGCGCTGCAATTGTTCAACTATTCTACCCTCAGTGCACGAAGCTCAATACCAGTGTGATATTAGTTTAAAAAAGCAAGGTTTGAAGGGGAAAATTCCATGAAGAAAACATTCTTACATTTAATAAAGAAACGGTTCTGTGCATCATTTGCACGGGTGGGTTGAGTCTTTCTTAAGATATGAAGGTAAATTAAAAACCTTTTCTAAGGAAGGAATCTATCGATCAATAATAGATGGAGAGTTTTAACAGTCTTCGAATGCTACGCTCAGTCGGCCGCCTATCGATTTTTCCAGATTCTATTTTACGAACATCACCTACAACTGTTAGTAGTGATTCCAACATAAATAAACTGCCATGCGGAAATTCCATTCCTCATAGCAGTTTATTTATAAAAATTCGGTCTTATTTAATCAAATACTTCTGGTAAATATCTTGTTAACGTTTCGGAGTTGTCTTTTTAATGTTCTTTCACAAGTTAGTTATAAGTAACATTTGTGTGAAAACGAAACAAATAGTAAGCATTCACTAACTCATTTTGAACTATTGTTCTCCTTCATACGTATAAAAAATAATATGACTTACACAGGAGGTTTTTAATCATGTATGAATATAAATTTGTGAAAGTTGATCTTAGTAATTGGAATGGTAAACCAAAAGAGGATTACCAAAATATTATTGTTAACCATGCTAAAGATGGTTGGAGATTCGTCCAAATATTTGCTCCAGCTACGAAAGGATATGGTTCTGCTTCATACTTTGAAATTATTTTTGAAAGGTCCCCTAATTGATATAAAGGGCCTTTCAATCAAAAGGCAACCAATTAATAAAAGATATAACTCCCCAACTACTTCTGCATTCTATCATTGCCTTTTAGACGTTTTATTTAACCCACTGTTATCACTACATTTCCCTTTTTATGCCCTTTTTCAACATAGCTATGAGCATCCGGAATTTGTTCTAAGCCATAGCATCTATCGATCACAGATTTGATTTCCCCCAACTCAATAAGCTCCTTAAGTAGAAGGAGATTATCAACCTTTTCACCGGCCATCCCTGATATTACTTTCTTGCTGCTTGTGATGGAAGTCCAGAGCCCTTGAACCTCTTTCGACACATTCGATGACCCTAATATAATAATTCCCTTTTTCTTTAATAATTTTTTACAAGGTAAAAACGACATCCTTCCTACCGTGTCAAAAATAACATCATACTTCTCACTACTTTTAGTGAAATCTTCCATCTTGTAATCAATGACTCTATCAGCACCTAGTGATTTCAGCATTTCCACATTTGTCGTACTGCAAACCGCAGTAACCTCTGCCCCAAAGTATTTGGCAAGTTGGACTGCAGCAGTACCTACAGCTCCAGAGGCTCCGTAGACAAGGATTTTTTGTGCCCTTTGGATGTTTGCTTTTCTAAGAAAATGCAATGCTGTCAATCCTCCAAAAGGAACGGAGGCAGCTTCTTCATAGGACATGTTTTCTGGTTTTAATGCAATCACTCCATCTTCAGGCAGACATTTGTACTCCGCATAAGCTCCTAAACTCATGCCAGTAGATCCAAATAGTTGGTCACCGACTTTAAATCGTATTACATCTGAGCCTACCGCTTCAATTTCCCCAGCAAAAACACCGCCTAGAATGCCCCTCCTTGGTTTTGTAAAACCAAAGAATAACCTTACCGCAAATGGTTCAGCTTTTCGAAGCCGCCAGTCAGCTGAGTTAACTGCTGTCGCATTCACTTTTACCATTACTTCATTTTTTTTGGGAACAGGATTTTCAATCTCTTGAAGCTCTAGAACATCCGGCGGTCCGTATTTTGTACAAACAATGGCCTTCATACATTACCTCCCATTTAATGGATACGCTTTAAAGCTGCAACAGTCAAAATGATTATCAATGATAAATGTATGTTGACTTTATTAAAAAAAGATCTCCCAATTAATGGCGTAGTTGTAGTTTTGAGATAAAACTTGATCAAAAATACAAACAAACCCTTATTTTACGATACATAAAAAGAATCCATTTTGAAAAAAGATTGATCAAAATCGATTCTATAATGCAAGCATGACAAGAATTTAATATGAAAAAGTTTGTTCATTTTCAGTAATCATTATCCAGACTCTCTGTACGTTCTGTTTACAAAGCTTTTACCGTGAAAATCGTTTAGCGGCAGCAACACAAAACACCACACCGACATTTACTAGAACGAGTAAAAAGCCAACTTCCTCTTGAAGAATAACCGCTGCAAGTAAAAGGCCAAAGAATGGTTGCAATAGTTGTAACTGCCCCACTGATGCTATGCCACCTTGTGAAAGACCCCTATACCAGAAAACAAATCCTATATACATACTAAACAAGGAAACATAAGCTAAACTCACATATGTTCCAATACTAATTCCTTCCCAAGAACTTGGAAAAAGATAAATGGAGAGTATGGCCATAAAGGGCAGGGACAATACAAGAGCCCAAGAAATTACTTGCCAGTTACCTAATTTACGAGATAATTTAGCCCCTTCTGCATAGCCCAAGCCACAAACTATGATAGATATCAACATATATAAGTCGCCCAATAGCGAAGATTCGCCTCCTTGAAAGAAAGCAAACCCTGCAACCAAAAAGCTTCCTATTGCTGAGAAGACCCAAAAAATAGGGGTAGGCCGTTCTCCCCCTCTTATGACACCAAATATTGCTGTTGACAATGGAAGAAGGCCTAAAAATACAATGGCATGAGCAGCAGTATTATGCTCGAGTGCCAAAGCTGTGAGAAGTGGGAAGCCAATAACAACTCCAACCGCCACAATAATTAATGATAATACATCCGATTTTTCAGGTCGTTTTGCTTTTAAAATTATAATGATTAACACGGATAATAATCCAGCAATTGCGGCACGAAATGCTGTAAGAAAGTATGGATCAAGTTCGCCGACAGCCACACGAGTTGCAGGAAGGGAACCGCTAAATATAAGTATTCCTATAAAACCATAAATCCACCCTTTTGTTGTTACATTCACTATAATCACCCCAGAATCCTATCCTTTGAATTACTTGTCAAAGTAATAATATTGATTATAATAAACATAAGCTAAAATTGACCACTTGAAAAAGGCCAGTTTTATGATTTTTAACAATGTCAGATTGAAGGAGTACCGCCATTGGACTTAACACCATTTTTAGACAGGGAATCTAATAATCCATTGAATCAACAACTTATTGAATTTTTTAAAAGTAATATGCACAACGGACGTATTAAAAAAGGGATGAAACTCCCCTCAAAAAGACACTTAGCCAAAAAACTACTTATCAGTCAAACAACTGTTGAACGAGCATATGATCAACTCTTAGCAGAAGGCTATATTTTAAGTAAGGCAAGGAGCGGGATTTTTGCTGATTACGAGGAGTTATTTTTGATACACTCTGATCCAAAGACTGCTGAATTACCTGTGCAAGATATTAATGTACTAACAAATGAGATCATTGATTTTCACTATGGTCACGTTGATTCTAGTTTTTTCCCTTTTTCTGCTTGGAGAAAAAGCGTTGTTGCTAGCTTAGATAAATATTCAGAAAAGCTTTGTCGACCTGGCGACGTCTTAGGAGAAATTGAGCTTCGATCTCTTATAACCGAGTACCTTTACCAATCCAGAGGCGTAAATTGCGACCCAAATCAAATCATTATTGGTGCAAGTACCTCTTACCTTCTGCAGATGTTATGTCACATTCTAAACACCGGTTTTAAAGTCGGCTTTGAAGAACCCGGATATCCAAGATCTAGAGAAATTTTTGAGTTAAATCGAAAAGAAATCATCCCTTTACCACTAGATAGTGAAGGCTTAAGAATGGACGCAGTTAAGAAAAACATCCCTGACTTAATTTATGTAACACCGTCGCATCAATATCCTTTAGGAAGAATTATGACCATTAATAGAAGGCTAGAATTATTAAAATGGGCAGCTGATAATCAATCGTATATTATTGAAGATGATTATGATGGAGAATTTAGATACAGTGGTCAACCTACCCCTTCCTTACAAGCGCTGGATAGGGAAAATCGTGTTATCTATTTAGGAACTTTCTCAAAGTCTTTTCTACCTACACTACGCATTAGCTATATGATTCTTCCGCAGTCATTATTAAAGAAAGCAACTGAGGTTACCACGCTGTTTAAACAAACGGTCTCTTCCAATAACCAATATGCCCTTGCGGAGTTCATACTTAATGGAGAATGGCAAAAACACTTAAATAGGATGAGAAAGCTTTACCGTAAGAAAAGAAAAATCATTTTAGAAGCAGTTAAAAATGAGTTAGGTGATAAAGTTAACATTCACGGAGAAAATTCAGGTCCTCGAATTCTCATTGATGTTTATTTAGAGTTAAGTGAACAAGAACTTATTCAAAAAGCTGAAAATCATGGTGTAAGAGTTTATCCTGTATCTGATTCATACAAAAAAGGGTCTGCATTGAAAACAATGTCATTAGGATTTTCGGGAGTATCAGAAGAAGAAATAAAAAGAGGGATTTATCTACTGAGTAAATCTTGGGGTATAAAATAAGAATTTCCTGTTGCCCTTATTCGGGCGGATTTTTGTTATTTCTAGAAGCTATAATTCTTCAACGAACTGCCCATATTCACAATGTAAGAGGCAATTCTTATTACAGAATTACGCCTGATTGTTGAAGATTGAATCGATAGGAATTAGGTACTAAAAGTCAGCTTGCTTGTTGAACAAAACCAGCTAATAGAAGTCAATATTTTTCTATAAAAATTTTTAAAACAAAATGATATACTAAAAATAAACATACCAAATAACCTTCCTTTATCCTATTGGAAGGTTTTGGATTAATTACTTAATTATATCCCTTAAGCTAAATCTAGGAAAGTCTCTTTTCTTTTCAAAAGAATGAAAATCCAATGAACCAGCTTATTAGTACAAGCAATCATAGCTACTTTGAAGGGTTTTCCTTCTTCTCGTTTGCGATCATAAAACTCTCTAAGCCGTTTATTGCGAGAACTACGAATCCCACAGAGGGCTCCCATATATAAGGCATGACGCAATCGACTGGATCCTCTCTTGCTAATCCGATTAATTGTTGCTGTGAACTTACCAGATGAATGAACGCTCGGATCAATACCAGAGAAGACCACTAGTTTTTTAGGATGATTAAACCGTTCGATCTCTCCGATTTCGGAAATTATCGTTGCCGCGATTTTCCCTCCTATTCCAGGGATCGATTGGATAATCTTATATTCTTCTATTTCTTCTGCCAGGGCATCTATTTGGTCATCTAACTTTGAAAGATGCTCTTGGTACTGGAGAAGCATTTGAATATACATTTGAAGACTAATCAAATGGCTCTGGTACAGAGTGTTTTTAAATGGATTGCGATGAGCTGCTTCAACCAACTTTTTCGCTCTATCCTTCGCCCAACGCTCTGATCTAGTTACACATTCACTTGCAATTTTATCTGATAGTCGATTTTCCCCAGCCTTCAAAACAGCTTCTGATGTACTAAACTCCAATAAGGTGTTCAGTGAAACTTTTGAAAATAAATCTCCAAAAACCCCTCTATACTCAGGAAATACCTGATCTAATATCGCATGGAATTGTAGTTTTGTTTGTACATAAATACCTGTCACTGTTTCGTGCTGCCTTGAGAGATTTCGTAGGTTCAGAAGTTGAATACCTCTTTGTTTATATGGCTCCAATTCTTCTTTATAGAAAAGCTCACATAAATTATAAGCATCTATCGCATCGGTCTTTACCTTCCGTAAACTTGATTTTTTTGCTTGATAAGATAGTAACGGATTGACCATAATGTAGAGGTAATCATTCTCCTCTAAGAACTGAACAAGTGATGTGTGATAATGACCTGTGGATTCAAATATTACTGTGGGTCTAACCCCAGTTTCACCCTCCACTTCTATCAAAAAACGAAGTAAATTCTCTAAACCATTATTGTTGTGCAATACACTAAAGCTTTTTTTATAAGGTTTTCTCTTATCTAAAAAGGCTTGTACTTCACTTTCTCCTTTTGAAACATCCAGACCAATTACTGGATTCATTCTATCTCTTCCTCTCCTGTTTACTTACCAGTACACCTATTTCCATCTCCTAGTATCATAGCTTCGCTTGTTATTCGAGATCATTGTCTCAACCAGCCTCAAACATGTTTCTATGAGTAGGGGGCGGACAGTTTAGTTGACGGGATCAATAGTCCCACGCACCCGTTCGTCCTACCCTGGCTACTGATATAATAGGTCCTATATAAAAAAGGTCAACCAGTAAAATCTGGTTAACCTTATAATACGAACGCCACCCGATAGTTGAAGAGTCGAAAAGTTTTTAAGTCTTGTAGATAGTAACTAATTTATAAATAATAAACCCTACCAAAAGTCCAGGCATTAAAGAAAGCATAGGTAAAAAAACAGGACCCATTATCAATCCAAATAGTTTTAATGAGGGTGAATATATTAAGCCTATTGTCATAAAAAACGCTCCAAATACAAAAGGTATGTAGGAAAAGCAGTTCACTTCTCCATCTGCATTAAGGTATGCATCCCACATGGCAAACATATATAAACAAGGATAAAACATAAGCCATTGAAAGTTTGTTACATCAATGGCTCTTTGTATTTCTCCTGTAAATGAATGTATAATCGCTACATTTAAGTTGCTTAAAACATTAATAAGAATCTCCAAAAAAATGAATACACTACCTTTAAATAAACTTCTATTTAGAAACTGACCGAATCCTGGTAAAGCTATACTCCATAATAACGCCTCATGTTTTTTAGGCTTTCTATACTCCTTCACCCTCCATCACTCACTTCAACAGATGATTGCGCTCTTCCGTTTGAGGTGGTTCTTCCATCCAACCATTTTTTATCATAATTTTTGCACCTTTATGAGCATATTCAAATGTATCTTTCAGAAAAATCGTCATTTTAGGTGGCAAATCATTTCGTAAACTAAAAGCCGTCCCTAATGAACCACTTCCCATCGAAAAACTGCAAAAAAGACTTGTGCAATACATCATCAACTTATCGGAAAATGGTGGTATTGTTGATCGGGTTGCATTACCACCTGCTGTTTGAGGAGCTTGTGTGTCGTTTTCAAGCAAGATTTCAGTTAATTCCTTGACAATGCCTTTAGCAAGTTCAGCCCCCTCATTAAAGAAGGTTTTTACTTCTTTTTCATTTGCACATTGAGCAAAACCTGTAATCATTTGAAGCCCCGTAATATTTGATTCAATCGAATGATGAAGTTGCGCAACTTCCACTGTATTTAATGAACGTTTTTCGCTAAACGGACTAACGGAGAGTCCAGTCAAGTAATGCTTATCTTTCACAAATTCAACTGATCTTGGCATTGAAACATGAGGAGATTTAACAAGTAATCCCTTTTCAAGCAAATATTGTGTGCAAAGGTTGTAATACTTTTGCGTAATGGCAGTTAGCTCGGTTAACATCAGTACAATATCTTCTCGATAAGTCATCGTTATATTTAATGCGTGTAGCCCCGTACTAATTTGTTTCAATAGGCGAAGAAACATGATGTCAAAACCATTATCATATAATTTCGGCACCTCTTTGTTGACATCTTGAGCTGTGTAGCCAACTGGGACGACCGCCCCTTCATTTTGTAAAATTTCTGTAATAATACCAACGTAAGTGGCAATCTCTCCATGTAAATTTTTCATAATATTCTTGGCTTTTTCGTCTTCGGCTTTCTCTATAAAATATTCTAACATACGTAAAATCATTGTCTTTTCTTGATACGTAAGCCATAATACACCTAATTCAGAAGACGTAATTGCTGATTTTTCTGGCATATAATTTCCTCCTAAAATTTTTTCTATCTTAGGTTTAGCTTAGGATAGTATTTTAATTCAATATTTTTTATAGGTGTTGTCATTTCACAATGAGCAGTAGTGATTTATAATCTTCATAAGTCGTTCAGAATTCTCTGTTGACACACTTTCAGATAATCTTGCACCAGCAATGACTGGAGCCCATTGAAAAACGTCTGACCTTAAAATTCCGCTCTTTTCACTATAAACTCGTAAGTACATATCAGCTAATTCAGAAGAAACTTGGGAATATAAAAGATAGGTCCGATATACATCAGCACGGATATCTCCTGCACTCGAATCAACCCAATCTATAACTACCACTTGGTCATCTGTCTTAATCAAATTAAATAAATGAAAGTCTCCATGACAGAGCCTATTTTCGTAAGTAAATGAATCCAATTTCTTTAACAAATCAGATTTTTGTTTGTTATCTAATTTATTCGTAGTCTTAATTTGACGGTATAATTTATCATACATTGCTTCGATTGCTTCTGGATTGGGATTAATGTTATGAATCTTCATTTGCATATCGACTGAAATATTCAAGTAATATTCTGCTTGTTCTTTATCTTTGAACATTAAATCTCCTAATGTTTCTCCCTTAACATATTCCATTATAATTGCTTGTTTTCCGTTTATTTTAGTAACATCTAAAATCTCAGGTACAGGAAGGTCACATGAATATGCATATTTTTGCTTATTTGCTTCATTTATGGATTCCGTTTCAGGCAAAAAATCGTTATAAACTTTTACTATTTTGTTTTCGGAATGATAAATCTTCGCAGTATTTCCTTTTGCTATTAGTTTATCTAAATCCATGGAGTACTCTCCCTACATTTTAATTAATCTTCCTGTGGTATCTCCTTAGGTTTTCTTTTGACATATTAACATAAATTTTCCAATTTAATTTCAAATTCTAAAGAACATACTTTTTCTACAAACTGTCTATACACAAAGAAAGGACACAATTCTTATTACAGAATAGCGCCTGATCGTTGAAGATGATTTAAAATGGTTTTATTGAATATAAGCTCCCTTTAGTTGAACAACAATGCCCTTATTTATTTCTTAAAAAGTCAGGCATCCGAGTCATTACTTTTTCTTGTTCCCGGATAAAATCATATTGTTCATAAAGTGAGTGTGCATCTTTGGTACCCAAATAACCAAATAAATTCCTTAAGCACTCAGAACTTACTATTTCTTCAATCAATTTCTTTCCTATCCCTTGTACTCTGTAATCTTCATCAATATATACATCACATAGATAGTACATAGTCGCCCAATCGGTAACGATACGGGCAAAACCCACTTGTTTACCACCATCATAAACCCCATAACATAAGGAGTTTTCAATAGATTTCTTGATTTTATCCTTAGGTCTCCTATTTGCCCAATAACTACGTTGCATAAAAACGTAAATTGTATCAATGTTTAAAAGTGATTTATCGTCACTTATTTTTAATTCATTCAATCTAGCATTCATTTCCCTTCCCCTTCCAGTAAATTAAAAATATGTATAAATTTATATTAATTCCCCTTAGATAATTAAATATCCTTCTTCAAGTAACCTGCGACTTTAGCTTTAAGTATTTCTCTTCACAATCTCATTCTACTTTAACATAAATATCCAATTAAAAAGAGATAATTTTCTCCACAATATAGCCCTATCACAAAGAAAGGACGCAATTCTTATTACAGAATTGCGCCTGATTGTTGAAGAAAGAATTAGGTACTAAAAGGCAGCTTGCTTGTTCAACTAACGCTAACCCGTTAACAAGCATTTACTATCTCTTTTCAGCAACAACATAAACATAATCACCTAAAATGCTACTAAATTTATTTAAAACTTTTTCTATTTTCTTAGTTTCAATATCCTTTTTTAGCCTATTACAACCTTCTTCTACTTCTTCCTTTCAAGCTAAGTTTGCGAATGTAGAAATTCCTAAACGTACTTTTTCATCCAAGTACATTTTCGGTTCGTACTTGACACTGTAAAGAAAAAAGTCCTTTAAATCAGGTTGTATTTAGAATGTTTCATGACCAACGATATTAAATCCAACTGTTTTTAGTACATTGCTGACTTCTCCTACATTCGGCATTTGATTAGCAGATTTTTCAATAGCCTCTGAAAAGTATTCTTTAAGCCAATAATTATTCATTTGTTCAGGAGAAGAAGTAAAGATGAGAAATCTACCTTTATCAAGAACTCTAAACACTTCCTTAAAAGGACTTAAAAGATTATCAAAATGATGAGTCGCTAATGTACATGTAACTCCTTCAAAGATATTATTCTCATAATGTAGTCTGTTTACATTCGCTACTTCCCAATTGATGGTCTTTGATTTCCCTTTTGCTTTCTTAATCATTTCTTTAGAAATATCGCTTCCAGTCATATGTAAACCCGTATTTTCTAAAGCAACAGTATAATTACCTGTTCCACAAGCAATATCAAGTATTTTGCTTCCATTGGACACTTGTAAATGACTTCGTAAACGCCTTGTAATTTCAGGGTCGGCTTTACGAGTAGTATCATAAGCTAAACCAATATTGTCGTATTAGCGCCATAACAGAAGTTACATGCTACCCTTTTGTTTAATTAGAATTTAAATAATCTAAGACAATATTCACTCTTTCGTCGATTGAATAATCTCCTTCAATCCTTAATATTGGACAAGATAATTTTGACATCCATTGTTCGTGTAAAGATTTACTTCTAACTTCCATACCAGCATTATCATATAAAGAAGCCCAATCTAAAAAAGCTTTTGAGTGGTCGTATTTGCTACCACCAGGTAATACTTCATTTCCATACCTCTTAAATTCCCTCTGTTGTAATCTCGCAAGCCTTATATCTTGGGGAATCCATAAGAATATAGCCAAGTCAAAATAGGATTTAAAATTGTCACCCCAGCCACATACAGCTCCTGATAGAATCCATTTTTCATTTAGTGATAAATCTTTTTTAAGCATTCGTCTTCTTTCAGGTACTTGCCTTTGTTCTGTAAATTTGGTTATCCAAAAGTAATCATCTGTATCAAGATATGTATGAGGCAAGATTTTTGATAATGAAGCTCCCAGTGTCGAAGTTCCTGACCCAGCACCTCCCAATATATGAAGTTTGCCTTTCATTTTTTCTCCTCCCATATGATCAAATCTATTTGACTGATTTGAGATTCAATAGAATTCAACTTTTTCTAACATATTCCTTCTTCAATAAATAGTTTAAGTGAAAAATTCACAAATCCCACATTTTCTATTATCATTTTAACATAAATTTCCTAATTCATTTTCAAAATATTAGAAACTACTCTCCAACATTATGGTCCTAAACAAAAAGAAAGAACGCAATTCTTATGACAGAATTGCGCCTGATTGTTGAAGAAATAATAGGTAGGAATTAGGTAATAAAGGGCAGCTAGCTTCTTAAACTAACGCTCACCCGTTACGTTAAGAACATTCCTTCAAAAACAGATGAAAATCATCTATATTTTATAATAACCATTTTTCTAATCTCGCTAAATTTTCCTCTAGAAATAAAGCATTTTTTTCAATTCCTCGACGTTTACACCATCCAATACTATTAAAGGCATCAGTAAATCGGTAAAAAGGTAATACATTTTCTAGGTCAATTAATGGCCTAATACTGTTATAGCCTTCTTGGTATGCATCATACAAGTTAACATCCACACTTAAAAAATCGCGATACAGTTTGGTAAAATCGATTTCTGTTGAACCATATCTTACGCTTTCAAAATCGATTATTCCTGAAACTTTGTCATTATCAACAATTATATTTGCTGGACGAAAATCCATATGTACAAAGCTTGGTCCATCTGGAGACGGTAACTGTTGTTTCATCTTTTCAAATTTTTCAATGGATTTTTTAAATAATTGTTCTTCCAAAATGTCCTTTACATCTTCAGAAAAACTATAAAATTGGTTTTCAACAAAATTTGACCAGTTCGGAAATTCATTTTTTATACCCGTTAACACTTTATTTGTATTCATTTTCTGATAAAAAATCACACTAATCTGCAACAAGCTGGCTCGCACTTATTGAAGCCTAGCACCCGTTAAATAAGAATTTTATTCGTTCTAATAAACCTCTACCACAATGCTTTCATAAAACTCACCGTCAATATAAACAAGGATCTTCCATAATCCTGATGATGGAAACTCCAAATGAGATGGCATATTGACACTATTAGGACTTACTTCAGCACCTTCATAAAATGAACCTGAATGCAAATCAATAAGTTCTTCTGTACCTTCTTTAACAGCTTTTACTTCAACTGGCTTATCATAAATATTTTCTTCCCCAAAATAAAACCAAATCTTTTTATGAGTTATTTCTACATCCATCGGAATTGGACCAGTAAAACCTAACGTTTCTTCATTACCTACAATCGTATAAGAAACTTCTTTTCCATCTTCATCTAAAATGGAATGTTCAAATGTTGACGATAAATCCCAACTATCATTCGGGATTTCATAAACGACTTCATTTGTAGTTTCTTGAACCTCTTCTTGATTTGTTTCTTCTGAAACACCTTCATTTTCAATATTTGTATCAGTACAAGCAATCAATGTACCTACCAATACTGACATAGATAAAAATAAAATAAGTTTTTTCATAAAAAACACTTCCTCTCATGCAGTTAGACGATTAATTCGTGTAATTGTTTATTTAAAACATAACTCATGTTAAACTAACCACGATAGCGGATCAGGGACAACAATATACGGATATTCAAGAAGCGCTACCGTTACTTTAAGTACAATCCTTCACAATCTCTCCAAAGCAACTCGTTGCTTGAACAAGAAATCAATTAATCGTAAAACTTCATATGTGCTTTTTCCTTTTTGTAATAATCCAGTCTGTCTTGTATAGTACCTGTATGAAATTCAAACTTATGACCATCTGGGTCAGTAAAGTAAATAGACTTTTTATCTCTTTCGTCTCTTGAGCGACCTAACAGGATGTTTACATTCAATTTCTTTAGTTTATCGTACATAATATCAAATTCTGATTCTAATATTGAAAAAGCTATATGTGTATATGATTGGCTAATTTCATTACGAGGAATATCTTTTTCTTCATTAAGAGCAAGCCACATACCATTTAAATCAAAATAGGCAGTATTTCTACCCTTAACTAACAACTTTGCATCAAACACATTTTTATAAAACTTACTAGATTCCTCTAAATTAGACACTGAAAATAAAAAATGATTGAGACCTTTCACTTGCACCGTATCACCTCAAATTTAGACTTCTTAATATTTCCATCATACAAGGGAAATCAATCTTATTGAAGTATTCTGCCACTTTATTTTAAGTATATTTGTTTACAAACTATACTAATATTAACATAAATATCCGGTTAAGTTTGGAAGTCTTATTCCATTAAATGGCCCTATTCACAAAGAAAGGACGCAATTCTTATTACAGAATTGCGCCTAGATTGTTGAAGATAGTATCGATAGGAATTGGGTACTAAAAGGCAGCTTGCTTCTGTTAAGTCACTAACGCACCCTATTCTCGAACATTGGCTTTTACTCCATAAAGTTAGTTTCTTTTCCTTATTGTTCGTGTTAAGCCCCAAAATAGAAAGCGGTATACAAGTGCAATAAGCAAAAACATATAAACAAATTTGAAAAGGAAAAATGGCTCATAATCGATTAAATATGAATTAATAAAAATTAACATTAAAGACAATAAATCCATTAAAGAGTCTTTAAATCCGTTTTTTTCGTACAAGTACTTAGTTTTTATGAAATTAAAGACATCTTTTAATTCCTCGCTAAAAAAACCTTTGACAAGGCCTAAACCTATTAAATAAATTCCCATAGCAGGTCCATAGCCTATATTCAAAACCTGTGTTATTACACTATAAATTATGGTAAATAAAAGTAAATACACTTTACTATTCTCCTTATATTTATTCCATTAAATGGCCCTATACAAAAGAACTAGCACAATTCTTGCTATAGAATTGCTCCTGATTGTGGTATTTATGCTCTTACAATGTAGTAATGATCGGTCCTTCCTTTGTAAGAATAATCGTATGTTCGTATTGAGCCACATAGCTTTCATCGGTTAGGAGGGTCCATCCATCTTCGGATTGGAAAACTTTCTCTTCAAATGTAGAGATAAAAGGCTCAAAGGCAATTACCATACCATCTTTTAAAATTTCGTCATCCCAGCGAGAGAAGTAATTGAAAATATGGTCTGGTGCTTCATGAATCGAGCGCCCAACACCGTGTCCAGTAAGATTTTTTATGACAGTTAAGCCATGTTGTTTCGCCACATTGTGTACAGCCTTTCCGAGAGCGCTTTTTTTCGAACCTGGTTTTGCCTTCTCAAGTCCAGCGTCGAATGCTTCTTTAGCAACGTCACATATTTTCTGCAAAATTATCTCTCCCTTCCCAACAACAAAGGAAATTCCAGTATCTGCGAAATACCCGTTTTTAGAACCTGAAACATCAATATTTACAAGGTCCCCTTCTTGAATGGTCCGTTCCCCCGGAATCCCGTGCGCTACTTCTTCATTTATGCTAATGCACGTATACCCTGGAAAATCGTATTCTCCTTTTGGTGCAGATTGAGCTCCTGCTTTATCAAAAATCTCCTCCGCAATTTCATCGAGTTCTTTTGTAGTAATTCCAGGTTTAATACATTGGACTAATTTATCTCGAATCGCTCCACAAATTTTACCAATTTCTCTTAATCCATTAAAATCCTCTTCAGTCTTTGCAATCATCGTGTATTCTCCCTTTTTAAAGCATTTTATGATTATCGTTCCATTTAGGTTCTATTATAAACGGAACGGCTTTTTCTTCAACAAAATGCCCCTATACACAAAAAAAGGGTGCAAATCTTATTTCAGATTTGCGCCTGATTGTTGAAGATAGTATCGATAGGAATTAGGTACTAAAAGGCAACTAGCTTCTTGCACTAAACCTCCGTTAGTAGAACAATCTCAACCTATTTATCCTGGTGTTTTTCAAGCATTACCTGTAAATATTTCTCGGATTTCCCTTTTGGAATGCTGAGACTCTTCCAATTATTATCCTTTAGTTGTTTGCCCATATATACAATTTGTCCGACATGATATGCGTAATGTGCCATTTGCCTTTCAATAGCCTCTAAGACCAAATGACTTTCTCCGCGAATGTATATATTTTTTAATAAATCTTGCTCACTTAAATCAGTTAGTGTCTCGATTAGGACTTTCCAACCCTTTTCCCAAACAGTAATTATCTCTGCTTTCGCAGTTATATCATCTATAAATTCTTCATCACGAATTCTATATTCTTTTTCCCCATCTGAAGTTAAAAAGTCACTCCACCTTGAAACCATATTTCCACTTAAATGCTTTACTATTATTGCCACACTATTGGACTCGCTATTATAATTCCAATGTATTTCCTCTTCCGATAATTGGTTTAATGTCTTATCTCCAAGGCTTTTTACACTATTAAATCTTTCTATTACAATCCTCAAATATTCTTTTCCAATCTCCATTTAACTCCCCCTTATTAAAGAATAATACAATAGAATATTACATTACATAGGTACACGTTTTTAGGACATGACTTATTCCTCCCATGGGTACAATTGATCCTGTAGGATTGTTGATTTCTTGTGGGGTATTTAAATAATGACACCCTCAATATGAAGTAATTGCTTTTTCATTTCTATACCTCCAGCGTATCCAGTCAGACTTTTACGTTTTCCAATAACCCTGTGACAAGGAAATATAATCGGCAACGGATTCTTACTGTTTGCATGGCCAACGGCACGAATAGCTTGTGGTCGTCCAATAAAACGGGCCATTTCTGAATAAGATTTTGTTCCCCCATAAGGAATAGCTTGCAATGCTTCCCATATCTGCATTTGAAATGATGTCCCTTCAAATGCGAATGGTAAATTAAATTCCTTCCGTTCCCCACCAATATATTCTTGTAACTGTTGTCGAATAGGTTTTCCTAGCTCAGAGCTCTTTTTAACAGGGGTATTTCCAACAAAAGATAACCAATGATGATCGGTTAAAAATATGCGCACAAGCGTTTCATTTTCCCTTAGAACAAATCTTAGACGCCCTATCTCTGTTTGACATTCGTCATAGATCATAGCTTATTTCCTTTCTATACTGTTGAGGTGTATGCTGTGTTTGCTTTTGAAAAGCATGATAAAAACTTGAGGCGCTTTGAAAACCTACTTCATAACAAATATCAATAATTGACAAGTCAGTGCTTTTCAATAGATGAACGGCTCTACGTACACGTATACTCTCTAAATAGGCGCGTGGTGTTCTTGCTGTGTATTCTTTAAAGAGTCGCCCTAAATAATAGGGACTTATGCCGATGTTTTGCGCTAATTGTTGTAATGTAAATTTTTCCTTATAATGCCCTTGAATATATGCTTTTGTGTCATTAATAAGATCCATTTTAGGATCAAATTTCATCAAGTCCGGTTGGCATCTTTTACAGGGACGAAAGCCTGCTCGTTTTGCTTCTTCTGATGTTAGAAAAAAGGTGATATTTTCTTTATTGGGGCTTCTCGACTTACAAGAGGGTCGGCAAAAAATTCCTGTGGTTTTCACTGCATAGAAAAACAGACCGTCATATGAATAGTCACAACTGTTAGCGATTTTTACCATTTCATTGAAAGAAAACTTTGTATGAACAATCATCTCGTTCAACTCCTGTCTTTTCAATATTTTAACGCCTTTTATTACAAAAGAACATATAAGCTATATATATAGAAATGACAACCAATGGAACAATGATATATGACCGAAAAAACGGAAGGACGAGCGCACATAAGATAAAGGCGGTCAATGAACACAACCAGGGAAAGGTTCCTTTTCTAAACAGTTTAACACCAGCAGCCATTGAAAGAATATAAACGAGTATCCCCAAGGACGTTGGAATAAATAAAATATCATTAAACGTAAGAGAAAGAGCGTTTGTAATGATAACCCCTGCCCCAGCGAACATAACGACAAACAAAACCATGCGTCTTGATATCTGGATTTCTGGGTGTAGCACAGAAAAATAAGAAGGAAACGCTCCATCTCTGCTTAATGAATAACCAAGCTGAGTAAGACTTGCAACAAATGCGTTTGTTGTTCCTGTACAAATGATGAAGGCAAGAATACCGGTAATTAATTGAGCATTCAAACCAAACGTATCATTCATAATAACGGCAATGGGCGATAAATTACTCTCCTCATTACCGTACGTTCCTGTTCCAATGGTTATAAAACTAAGGGAAAGAAAAAGCACCCCTATAATTAAGGCACTAATAATGGTACTTCTAACGATGTTTTGACTTGGATTCTTAAAATTGCTTGCAAGGTTGCAAATCGCCTCCCAACCAAAAAAGGCCCAAAAAATCACGGTTACAGCAGATCCAATTGAACCACTTCCGTTAGGAAAAAAAGGGCTAAATTGATTCCATCTTATACTAGGAATAGCCAACACAATCGTTATTACTAATAGAAGAAATAAACACCCACTTAACAATAATGCAATTTTGCCACTTACTCGAATGCCATAATAATTAGTAATCCCGGCAATAACTAAGATCAATAGGGTAGAAAACGTTATTTGAATCTGAGAAAAATCAAAAGCATTCCCTAAATAATAAGCTCCTGTTAAAGAAACGATGGTCTGTCCAACTGCTGCTGTGACAAAATAGAACCATCCAATAATATTACCTGAATGTTCCCCAAATGAATATCTTACAAAAGTGGCAGCCCCTCCAGCGTCTGGGTATTCCCTTGCTAAGCAGGCAAATGAATAAGCCAGGGGAAAACTAATGATGATCACGATCATCCAAGATAATATGGATGCCGGTCCGGCTATTGAGGCAGTAACACCGGATAAAAAAAGCACACCTGACCCTAAAACGGTTGCAATATATAAAGCAATACCTTGAAATAATCCGATTGATGTATTGGGCATGTAGTCACCTCTTTTCTAAATGCAGTATAACAATGAAGGATTAAAATACGCTTCCGGATTTTTGCGATGTAATTAGGGGATTTTCAATTACGGCTCATATGCGTTGTTTTTTCAAAGTTTGATCACCATTTTTGTTATTCTATAGGTTTGGTTGTAAGCAACCACTTAGTTCCAGATTATGGCCCTATACACAAAGAAAGGATGCAATTCCTATTACAGATTTGCGCCTGATTGTTGAAGAAAGAATCGATAGGAATTAGGTACTAAAATGCACCTATCTTATTGCACTAACGCTTGTCCGATAGCGACAGAATTATTTCACCAAAGCTCCCGTGGGTCTAAGTTGTTTTCCAGCCCGAACATGTACATGTAAGTGTTTAGATGATTGGTATTCACCCATGTAGGTTTCCCACCGCAAGCTCCGTACTCTGCGTTAAGTTGGGTTGCAACTTGTTGAACCACTCCAAGTAGTTCTATTAAAATTTCCTTCTCTGCTCGTCATATTCAATCAGCGACGGAATGTGTTTCTTTGGTATCACTACGATATGGGCTTCAAATTTGGGGCGTGTATGATAAAACGCTAGTACCCTTTCAGTTTCTATGACCTTTTTAACTGGGAGAAGCCCGTTTAAGATTTCATCGCAATATATATCGTTCGACATACTATACCTCCTAAATAAATTCCTTAACTATTGTTCTTGTTGTACAACTATCTCTCGTTAGTTGTACAAGAAATGTTCCTCTTTTAGATATTTTTGACAAAATTTTTCAACTATCATTGGAATGGTTTTAGCTAACTCATTGTGTTCATTAGCGTTTTTAGATAGAAATGCAAAATTTCGAATAATTGCCCATATGAAAAACGCTTATAATAATTCACAGTAGTTGCCTTGCAAATTGCGTTCTTGTTGATAATAGGTTATTAATTTCTCCCTACCTTTTGGCATAAGATGCAAAAAGGTTTCGGTAATATCAAATAAGTAAAATCCAAATCCACATGATGAAAAATCTATAATGGAAGGCATTCCTTGGTTAAATACATAGTTACTTTCATGAATGTCGGAATGAATAATACCCCAAGTATCACTATTTTTATCCTGCGAATTAATTACCTTTACTATTTTATCTGTAGTCTTTTGTAATACTTTATAGTCATCAGAAGACATAACATTTAAAGCCAACATTTGTTTTAATTGATTTAGCGAACTCAATAGATTGTCATTATTATAGTAAGGTCTTTCAAATACTTTAGGCACACTCCAACAAACGGAATGTCCATGAAGAGTAACTATTAATTGAGCTAATTTTTTAACTCAACATCAGTTGGTTGTCTATTCAATGTTTCTCCTTCAATCCAAACTTGCAAAGTCCAGTAAGAATGATTACCTGTTCTTTCATCAATTATTTCTGAAATGAATTGATTGTTTATATTGCTTACTGGTCTTTGAACTTTTAAGTTAGTGTTCGCTTCTAACTCTTCTAGCCATAACAATTCAGATTCAATCACACTTTTCGAATTAGTTTCCATATGACGTTTAAGTAAATATCTTTTTGTATTTACAGTCTCAATACAAAATGTTACATTATCACTTTTTCCTAAGTATGTAACTTTATTTATATTTTTTAAGTCGTCGTAATGTTCAATTAGTTCTTCCTCCACTTTTTGTACAGTTGGTACTTCATTAATCAATTGCTTTCCCCCTAAAATAATTTATATATATATATCACTATTTTGTTTATTAATTCCTTTAAAGTCTGTTGTGTAACTAAACTCCCTTTTAGCTTAAGTGAAAAATTCACAAATCCCACATTTTCTATTATCATTTTAACATAAATTTCCCAATTCATTTTCAAAATATTAGAAACTACTCTCCAACATTATGGTCCTAAACAAAAAGAAAGAACGCAATTCTTATGACAGAATTGCGCCTGATTGTTGAAGAAATAATAGGTAGGAATTAGGTAATAAAGGGCAGCTAGCTTGTTGAACCAACGCTGTCCCGCTTGTGAATCAGCTGCTAAATACTTTTAAGCATCACGTGCTTATTTTTTACAAAGTAATCCCATCCAGAATATAGAGTAATAATCATAGCTATCCACAAAGACCAAACATCAAATGGAACACCAATATAGACAAAAGGATAATTATGTAACAGTAATGCTGAGATAGAGATTATTTGAATTCGAGTTTTCCATTTTGCAATATTACTTGCAGCAATTACAATTCCTTCTTGAACTGCGATTAGTCTAAGCCCTGTTACAGCAAACTCCCTACTTAAAATAATTACAGTAATCCAAGCAGGTACTATATTTAACTCCACTAGAGCTATCAATGCTGCTGCAACTAACAACTTATCAGCTAAAGGGTCCAGAAACTTACCAAAGTCCGTAACTAAATTATATTTTCGTGCGTAGTATCCATCTAGTCCATCAGTAGTTGAAGCAATAATAAAAAGTATTGCTGCAATAAAATGTGCGATGGGGATATCGATTTCTTTTATTTGTATCTCGCCTAGAGGAATTGGAGCTAAAAGAAAAATCAAAAATACTGGAATAAAGAATATCCTAATAATCGTTATCTTATTTGGTAAATTCATATTGTTCCTCCCTTTGGATTATTATTTATACACTTATTATCTTTATGATTGTTTCATGCATTAACCTACCCGTTAAGTACAAACTTTAATGTTATTTATATTTTAACATAAATACCCAATTTTGAAGCCTGAGTTATTATACAAACTGGCCCAATAAAAAAAGAACAAACCAAAATTTGTCCTCTTTTTAAAAATAGTTACCTACTTGTTCAATCACACTGAGGGAGTTTAATAAGCATTGATAGTGAATTGATAAAAGTTAATAAACTGTATGGTAATCTAATAACCGATTTTGCAAAGAAATAAAATGTAATTATAATCAGGATAATTGTTATAAAGCTAGGAGTTAGAATTGTAAAACCCTTTTACATTTTTAGGGCAGCTATCCAAACAACTTCTAAGATTGCTACAATAATTAAAAATATCCAACTCACTTTTTATCCACCTCTTGTTTGAAGGATACCCGTATTGGAGTACCATACATTAAGTTTGACTATTCAATTTCCTACTAATAAGTTTCTTCTTCTCTTATTACTGCAATTGGATCCAATACGCGATGATCAAACTTAGATAATGTTTGATTATCTTTTACTTTGTTTGGCCAATCAGGGTTAGCTAGAGCACTAGTTCCTATTGCAACAAAATCAGTTTCTCTGTTACCTATCATTTTTTCTGCTGTTTCGGGTTCTCCTAACTGCCCATTTGCAATTACAGGTACATTTCCGTATTTTTTGGCTAGGCTAGCAAGTGTATGACTGTGCTCTCCAAACGCTGGTTTATCTGCTTCAAATTCTGTTGTGTGTATATAATCTAGGCTAGCTGAGGCTAGATTCTCAAAGATTATTTTTGCTTCATCCTCTTTTCCTTTCCATTTATGATAGAAATCATTTACTTTACCTTGAGAGACACGTATACCCACAACAAAATTGTTACCCACTTTATTTCGAATAGCTTTCAACACTAAAACACTTAGCCGTACACGATTTTCAGGTGTCCCACCAAATTCGTCTTCACGAAGATTTGTATAGTCCGTATGAAATTGATCTAATAAATATCCATTGGCTCCATGGACTTCAATACCATCAAAACCAATATTCTTGGCTCTTAATGCAGCATTGGCAAAACTCTCAATAACTGCCTCCATTTCTTTTTTACTTATTTCTTTTGGTAGTGAATAATCGCCACTCCCCCCATGGGCTTTAAGTTTTTCTCCTTTTGGCTTAACGGCAGAGGGAGCTAATGAATAGTTCGTATATCGATTGTATTGAACAATTGCTCCTGCATGTTGAATTTGTAGAAAGATTTTTCCTCCTTCATTATGAACAGCATCTACCACTGGTTTCCATGCAGCAGCTTGTTCTTCAGATGCTATTCCGGGTTGATTTTCATACGCTTGCCCATGTGTCAAATCAGGATAAGTACCTTCTGTAATTATTAAAGAAAATCCACCTCTTGCAAAACGTGAATAATATTGGACCATTCTTTCATTAGCTAACCCGTTCGGTTGAGCACTTGTTCTAGTCATTGGAGATACTACCGATCTATTTGATAACTCCAATGAACCAATCATAAATTCGGAAAAAAGATTAGTATACTTTGACATAATCAAAACACTCCTGTTTTTTTATTTGCTTGCAATTAAAAGTTTACATTGGGGTTGGTATTTAGTAAAATGATTAAAAATGATATATCCATCAATAAAAGTGATAAGGAGAATGTTATGGAGTTAACTGATTTAAAAGTTTTCCTAACTGTAGCTGATCAGGAAAATTTTTCTAAGGGAGCAGACAAATTAGGCTATGTACAGTCTAATATCACCAATCGAATTAAAAAACTGGAATCTGAACTAGAGGTTACTCTATTTAATAGACACCCTAAAGGAGTTAGTTTAACTGAAAGAGGCTTGATTTTTTATGAACATGCAGCTTCCATTAATAAACGGGTTGAAGAAGCAATTTTTGCTGTTCGAGAAGCTGAAAACTTTGGGGGGAAGTTAGCTATTGGAGTTGTTGAGACTCTTGCCTCAAATAAATTTATGAATATACTTTCTGATTTCCAAAAACAGCATCCAAATGTATCGATTTCGTTAATAACAGGAACATCACCAAAATTATTAGAGATGATCCAGAAATACAAGCTTGATGCTGCATTTATAACAGGCCAAACACAGACTAATTTGTTTGAAATCGAATATACGATTCAAGATGTAGTTAGTCTAGTTACTAAAAGAGGAGTGAAGGCTGAACAGACATCAAAGACTTGGGCAGTATTTCCCGAAGGATGCCCATTTAGAAAGGTTTTAGTTGATTGGTTAGACAGTAACGGGGAAAAACCAACTAACTTTATAGAAGTTAGTACCTTAGACACTTTGTTAAATTGTGTGAAGTCGGGATTGGCTTCAGCAGTTCTTCCTGTATCAGTAATTAATAAAACCCAAGAAATAGAATTCAACTCAACCCCTCTGCCAGAAGATTATCGACTTATGGAAACACATCTTGTTAGACGCAAAGATTTAGCAACTAATAAGGGTTTATCATCCTTTATTGAAAAAATTAATAAGAATAAACTATAAAGTAAGTATTCGTCGGTTAGAAAGGGCGGTTTTAATTTTACCTTATATAAAAATCATCTACTTCTATCATGAAGAACACTATTGTTATAATCTGACTCTTTCTTTCTCACAGGTGTATTTTTTCCAATCATCAAACATGTCACAACAATAATCGCTATAACAATCGTTAGCCATGTAATCGATTCTCCTAATAGTATAAACTCAAATACGAAAGACGATTACTATGAAAGCAATCGTCTCTTTAGAGGGCTATTCAATTACCAGTATCCTTGTACTACTACACTACACGATTGACGACCTTTTTATTCCACATTACTCCCCTATTCTTTATCCATTCACTTCTATTTAATGTTACCCGTATTCTTCTACTTACTTGCTGGGCGTATCAAACCGCTGACTGCCTGTAGCATTACTTTTTTTGGAACAAAGCGATTTATTTGAGAAACCAGATTGTTCAGACGCCCTACAACCACATAAGATCGACGAGTCCCAAGTGATTGAAGTGCAACATCTACGACCTGCTTGGGACTAGCCTTCTTTCCTACTACTGCATCATTAGTGCCTACACTTTCAAAGAAGCCTGTTTCTGTTGACCCTGGACACAAAGTAAGGAATTGAACACCCCGATTGCGGTTTTCCTCCCATAACGCCTGTGTAAACGAGAGTACAAAAGCCTTGGTTGCTCCATATACAGCCATATAAGGGTTTGGTTGGAATGCTGCTGTGGAAGCCACATTAATAACTGCACCATTACTACTCTTCAACATCTCGGGTAAGAATAAATGAGTAAGCTCTACGAGAGACATAACGTTCAGCATAATTTGATCATGATTTCTTTCTAAAGACTGGTTCTCTAATAATCCATGTGTAGCGAAGCCAGCATTATTTACTAATATATCAACATTGCGGCCTCGATCCATAGTTTCTTGGTAAAGTTCTAAAGGAGCACCTGCTTGTGACAGATCAGATACAATTACCTCCGTTTGTATAGCATATTTTTCCATTAGTTTCCGAGCAAGATCATTAAGTTTTGATTCCGAGCGAGCTGTTAAGATCAAGTGACTCCCTTTAGCTGCCAATTCGTAGGCAAATACTTTACCAATACCTGATGAAGCACCGGTAATCAGAGCCCATTTGTCAATAACTTGTTTCATTCCATCATCCCTTTCAGTTGTTTATCAAAACACAGAAACACTGTTTCTTATGAGTATCATTGTATCCCAAGTGGAAACTAATGTCTACGAATTTGACTAGCTAAGATTGAATACAGTATAGTACAGATGTGGAAACACCGTTTCTTTTTTAATCCGAATGATTTGAGGGTGACATCACATGAACTTAAAAACCTATCAAGAAACAAAACTACAGCATACTGAAAATCTAAAACAGACCATTGTGGAAGCTGCAGCAATGCTCTTACAGGAACAAGGGCCCGACGCAGTCACTATTCGCAGAGTCGCAGAGAAAATGGAATGTTCGACAAAAATTATATATAATTTATTCAACAAAAAGGATGGTTTGATTAAACTTCTATATCTAGAAGGCTGTAAACTATTAGCAAAATCCTTCCAATCAGTAAAAAGGCAGGAAAATATGGAAGACTATCTTCGTGCTCTATGTGAAGCCTATTGGGAATTCAGCTATAACTATCCCAACTATTATCAATTGATGTTCGGTGGAGCTTTTAGTGAGTTTAAACCAGAGGAAGAAAGTATTTATGCTACAACTACAGCATTGCAGCAGTTCACTCAGGTTATTACAGAGGCGATTGAAGCAGGATTAATTGCGGAGAAAGACCCCCAAGAAGTTGTCTGCGTTATATGGGCATCGTTACACGGGTTGATTCACCTCTATCTTGGAGGGCACATCGAAAGCTTAGAAACAGCAAAAGCCTTATACAATAAATCGGTAACAAAGTTAATTCGAACATACATGCAGAGTTCTACTTGGTAATCTTATATGCAAAAACAGCCAATCCTTATGGATAGGCTGTTTTTGTGTTAAGCCTAGGGGGGATAGTGTATTTACTTAAACAATATACGCACCCTTTAGCTTCACAAAGTCGTTAAAAAGTGTAGACTCTCGCTGTACAGTATTTTCTACTGCGTAATACGAGAGATACTCCACAATATGCCTCCAGGGCGCATTTCTTATTACAGTTTTGCGCATGATTTCGGAAGAAAAATCGATAGGATTTAGGTATAAAGGGCATCTAGCTTCTCGAACTAATGCAAACTCGTTAGTTCAAAAGTATCGAGTGAGGAAAATTAAAAGTGTTCAGAAATAGCAACCTACATATTACATGATGAGATAAACATCTTAGTATATAGTCTAAAATATTTCACTATCTATTTAAATATTTCCTATTGGACTCCTGCAAATCCCCATTGGAATACCCTTACGATTAATGATTTTTTTCAGATTCACAATAGCATTTCCTTGATAAACTTGTTCCATAATATTTTCTATTTTTTCGCTTTCTTGTGTACTTACTTTTTGCTTCATAAGCATTTTTAGAAACCATTGACTTATTTCTGTCGGGGAAACATTCCCAGCAATGGAAGAAAGACGATTATATCCATGTAATACTTTTTCTTCTAAATCCACTTCTCCACCAGCATAAAAATACAAATCGTTTCTATGCATACCTTTTTTTATTCGTTCAACTTTTTCTTTATTGCCAGCATCTTTTATTCCAACCACTAAGTCTATCTTACTTAATTGAATAATACTCTTCTCTGATAAATCAAATCCAGTTCTTTTTGGATTGTTATATAAAATTGTAGGTTTATTACTAAGGTCCATAATCCTTTTTATATAAACGAATGCTTCTTCTTGTGTTGGTATAACATAGGGGGGATACCCAAGCATGATACCGGATATTTTTGTGTATCGAATCTTTTCAGCTAATTCCTCTGCCTCTTTCTGTCTAATTGAAGCCACACCAAATAAAATTTCCATATTACTAATCAGTTCTTCTTCCAGTTCTAAACCGTTTATTATTTCAATTTTCTCTTGGAGGTTTAGACTATGCTGTTCTCCAGTAGTTCCAGAGACAAGAACAGATTTTACTCCTTGTTTATACAGGTCTCTTATATGGCTTATTGTCCCTTGGACATTTAAAGATTCATCTTCAAAAAAAGCTGTTGGTACGGCAATATGAACTTTTTCTGTTAGCATTTTGTTATCCCCCTTTTCCTTTTTATATACTTAATCTAAACTCCCCTTTAGCATTCCTGTAGATCGTTATTTATCAGGTTTGATAAAAAAAGAGCCCCTCAGTAAAATGATTATAGACACGAACACAAATCATTCTAAGGAGGAAGCTCTATATGAAGTATAAAATGCAAAACAAACAAAATCAATTGATTGAAAGAATTTCAGACAGTCATCTCGTTGTTGGTGTTGATATTGCCCAACATATTCATGTGGCTCGTGCAGTGAATTTCCGCGGTATTGTTGTAGGTGATCCCCTATCCTTTGAAAATAATGAGGATGGATTTCATAGGTTAAAAGTTTGGATCAACGAGTTAAAACGTAAAAACAACTTACAATCTACGATCGTTGGGATGGAACC
Organism: Salipaludibacillus neizhouensis; assembly: GCF_002886185.1. Taxonomy (GTDB): domain Bacteria; phylum Bacillota; class Bacilli; order Bacillales; family Salisediminibacteriaceae; genus Salipaludibacillus; species Salipaludibacillus neizhouensis. The sequence continues at coordinate 1,262,726 of NZ_KZ614146.1, read as the reverse complement.
AACGGGACATTACTGGACGAACTTGTCTAAATGGTTATTAAATCAAACCATTGAGGCTGTCACAGTCAACCCTTATTTAGTCAAAAGAAATAAAGAAAATAGGGATAATACTCAATCAAAGAGTGATAAAAAAGATGCACTCGTCATCGCTGATATGGTCAAAAACGGCTACTATGCCTTCATTTACAAGACGCCTGAATCCTTCGAAAAGCTCCAAGTATTGATGTCGAATCGAGACGTTGTTGTCAAACGACTGGTCAGTTCTGTGAACCAAATCAATCGCTGGGTAGATGTCGTCTTCCCTGAGTTGCGAGAAGTTTTCAAAAACGTGACATGTAAAGGAGCCATTGCCACACTTCGGTTATTTCCTACTCCAGGAGAACTTAAAAGCTTATCTCCGGAAGACATTGTTCAAGGTTGGAGATCCACCATGAAAAGACAGCCTGGGTTCCGAAAAGCCCGTCTACTAAGTGAATTGGCTAAAGAATCTATCGGGAGCCAGACAGCACTTGATGCGTACACCTTTCACTTATCACAATTGCTAGAGGAATACGATCTTGCTTCCATACAACTCGAAAGAGTTGAACAGGAAGTCACGGAGTGCTTGAACCAAATCCCTTTCGCTATGAAACTACTGGCCATGAAAGGTATTAGTCAAATCTCACTTTCTGGCATATTAGGTGAAGCTGGTGATCTAAGTGGATTCGCCCATGGGAATGCTTTATTGCGACATGCAGGTTTACATCTAGTAGAGGCAAGTTCTGGTAAGTGGAATGGAAAAGTGGTGATCTCTAAACGAGGAAGATCCCGCCTACGGCGCTTTCTTTACTTAGCAACCATGAGTCTTGTCATGAACAACCCTGAGTTCAAAGATCTTCACTACAATAATATTCATGTTAAGAAAATGAAGGGGATGAAATCTATCATGAAATTGATCGGTAAACTAGCAAGAATATTGGTAAGCATGGCCCGTCGCAATGAATCCTATTGCCCAGAAAAAGTACAACCTTCAACTTCTATAGCTGCATAATGACGAAGACAGATTTATTTTATACCCTAATTACCTTATTAAAAATTTGAATGTTGGCTTATTCGCAGGATCCAAAGAAAGCACGGAGTACTGGATGACTTAAACAAAAGGGCTATGACCCATACCTATAGCAAAACCGGCCTCCACCCCTTGGATAGGCGTGACGAAGGAATGAGAGGGCTTATTTTATAAGACCCGTTGAGACATGGGAGGGCTAGCCTCCAGGGGCGGCGTGGAGAATACGTGCAGTATATGGTAAAAAATGGAGTTTCATCTAACTCCTTTATTCGAGCACGCCTTCATGTAGCCTTAACCATCATCACTCATTCCATTCCTCCGCTGGTCCCTTATGAAGGGTTATGGAATCCTGCGAATAAGTGAGCATTCAAGAGATATAACAATCACACTGAGGGAGTTTAAGTGAAAAATTTCACAAATTCTCACATTTTCTATTATCATTTTAACATAAATTTACCAATTTAATTTCAAAAACTTTGGAACTACTCTTTAACAAACTGGCCCTATACAAAAAACTTGCTTGTTGAAGAAACGCACCCCTTTGTTTAAGTGTATAAATTTACAAACTCTTAGTTTTCTAACAAAACTTGAAAATCTTTAACATAAATTGCATTTCCAGTAATTTGAACATCAAATGATTCACTATTTTTTGAAACATGTACTACAACCCGACCATCTTTTTCAATTTCATGACCTTGTTCAACTATAAGATTCAGAGGTTCTATAAAACTATTTTCTATGTATTTTGCATAAAAAGCCCCCATTACCCCTGATGCAGTACCAGTTACTGCATCTTCAATAGTACCTGAATAGGGTGAAGAGAAGTGCCGAGCGTGCATATCAGCTTTTGAATCGTATGTTTCCAGACAAAAAGGATGAACAGATGATTTAGGCATTTCCTTTAAAATTTCAGGGAATTGCTTATGATTCGGTACCATTTTTTGAAAAGTATCAAGTTGTTTTATCGGTATTAGCAAAGTCCAAGTACCTGTACTTCCATAAAGGATAGGTAAATCAGCATGAAGGTCTGATTCCTTTAATCCTATTGAGTTGGCCAATTGTTCTTTTGAACCTGTGAATTCCTTGAATTGGGGAGAAGCCTGTTTCATCGTTATAAATATTTCACTATCGACAGATGTGTTAATTTTAATCGGTAGAATGCCAGCGTTTGTTTCAATTGTTATCTCTGTTTTATCTCCCAATAACCCTTTACTTTTTAAAGCATAAATAGTTGCCATTGTTGCATGACCACATAAATTCATTTCATGACCTGGTGTAAAAAATCGAATTCTAAGGTCAGCTACATCAGATTTAACTGGAAAAGCCGTCTCATTAAAGCCAACTTTGTAAGCAATCTCTTGCATTTCTAAATCTGTCAATTCATCACCGTTTAAAACTACTCCCGCAGGATTTCCCTTGTCAGGTTCTTTACTAAAAGCATCATAATGATAAACTGTTATCGACTTCATTCCCATTCCCCCTAAGTTCAAATTAGATAGTTTTCATCATTTTACCATTCATTAAGAATTTCTAGTTCAATTGGACTAGAAATAATTCGGTCAACCTTTACTTCGTAAAAGAAATCAGCTAATTCCCTAGCCTGTTTAAAATCTCTTTCGGTAAGTTGGGAATCTGGTGATTGTCCTTCAGCTTCACTATGTCTTACAACGTATATTTTATTCAATACCACCACTCCAAAATAATATAGTTTAAGTGAAAAAGTTTCACAAATTCTTATATTTTCTATTATCATGTTAACATAAATTTTCCAATTATCACTTTTATTTGTAATGATTTTCTGATAAAAAATTATACTGATCTTCCACAATATGCCCCTAGTCACATAGAAAAAGCGCAATTCTTATTACAGAATTGCGCCTGTTTGTTGAAGATATAATCGATAGGGATTAGGTACTAAAACGATGAAATCCTTCCACGTAATAAGAGATTACGAGCGTTTTATGATAAGAAACGGGAAGA
>NZ_KZ614146.1:1236303-1259688 GCF_002886185.1 Salipaludibacillus neizhouensis | reverse complement strand
AAAGCCAACTTTGTAAGCAATCTCTTGCATTTCTAAATCTGTCAATTCATCACCGTTTAAAACTACTCCCGCAGGATTTCCCTTGTCAGGTTCTTTACTAAAAGCATCATAATGATAAACTGTTATCGACTTCATTCCCATTCCCCCTAAGTTCAAATTAGATAGTTTTCATCATTTTACCATTCATTAAGAATTTCTAGTTCAATTGGACTAGAAATAATTCGGTCAACCTTTACTTCGTAAAAGAAATCAGCTAATTCCCTAGCCTGTTTAAAATCTCTTTCGGTAAGTTGGGAATCTGGTGATTGTCCTTCAGCTTCACTATGTCTTACAACGTATATTTTATTCAATACCACCACTCCAAAATAATATAGTTTAAGTGAAAAAGTTTCACAAATTCTTATATTTTCTATTATCATGTTAACATAAATTTTCCAATTATCACTTTTATTTGTAATGATTTTCTGATAAAAAATTATACTGATCTTCCACAATATGCCCCTAGTCACATAGAAAAAGCGCAATTCTTATTACAGAATTGCGCCTGTTTGTTGAAGATATAATCGATAGGGATTAGGTACTAAAACGATGAAATCCTTCCACGTAATAAGAGATTACGAGCGTTTTATGATAAGAAACGGGAAGAAGGAAAACCTTTTAGAGTAGCTGTGATAGCTTGTGCAAACAAACTATTACATTGGATTTATGCACTTTTAAAAAACAAAACCTATTTCCGAGATTTAACTTGATTTAACAATTTAACCAAGTGAACCAAAACTTTCCAAACATAGTATTTGGAAGGGTATTTGGCATGCACAAATTCAGTATAACATGATATTTTTAATATTTTCATTGAAAAATGTTGACAACTATTGGCTGGTTTTGTTGAAGATAGAATTGATAGGAATTAGGTACTAAAAGGCAGCTTACTAGTTGAACTAACGGATTCCGTTAGCCCAATAAATAAATAGGCTAATTTCATTCTTATCCCATTCTCTTCATCTTCTTATGGAGTTTGTCCTTTATTCGACCACACTTATTTAAGTGCAAAAATATATGCCTTGTAGCAGGCATGAGAAATAAACCTGCAATGTCTTATTTACTCCAGTATTCGGCTAACCATTTAGAATTCTTCATTACAGTATTTTCATCAAATAATTGTTTTATTCGGTTTTGTTCAATTTTCATCCTAAATTGTCCAGGACTTAACAAAGAAATAACCTCTTGTGTTTGCTTACCTACTGCTTCTCTATATTCTAATAATGAATTAAAATCAATTTTTGAGCTCAACACAGAAACCTCTTCTTCATTCATGTCATTGCCAGAATGAGTAAATGGAATATTCATTTTTTCAAGCCAGTTTGTAGTTTGAAGAACTTGTTGCTTATCACTTACTAATATATTCATCGTCATATCTTCAACCCGGGTAATTGGGTCATATCAAGAGTAAAGTGAAAAAAACATTATGACAGCAACCTCTTTGCTTTGACTACGTGTCTTCAAAGTCGGCATAATTAAATTACTTATTTTATGAAAAACAGGTAAAAAGAATGAAAGATCAAGTTGCATTTATACTGCTATTTAAGGTCTTTATTTTAAGTTATATACAAAAACCATGCTTTAGACATCGTCTAAAGCATGGTAATTATTTAAACTAATATTAAACTGCTAAGTTGATTTTTTTAGCTCATCTACTTATTGAGTCCATTAACTGGAAAAAACATTCGGGTTTATGAGTCTTATTTAGGTTATACCATGAATGCAATGTATCTGGTGCAAATACATCTAATTTTTTCATTACTTCCATCGCAAATTCCAGAGGAGCTACTCCTGATGCAGTAACCAAATTCTCGCCAGATACTACAGGTTCCATCTCATAAAATTTTTCTCCTTTATAATTAGGACAGACCATTTTAATATACTCTAAGTCATTGCTTGTATGCTTTCTAGAATCTAGGTATCCAACATTCGCTAGTCCCTCAGTCGCACCACAAATTGCAGCAACAATAGTGCCAAGCTTTAAAGCCTCGCCAATTTTTTTCAAAATAGGTTGATGAATATCTTCTCCCCAAGTATTCCCTCCAGGTAAAATTATAAGATCCGTACTCTCAAGAGTACACTCATCAAGGGAAATATCTGGTTTTATGCTCAGTCCTCCCATTGTAGTAATAATTTCTTTATTAGCTCCTACTGTAATTACTTTTAAAAGTGCTAAATCTTTTTTGAAATATCTTCCTGAGTTTAGTTCCGCAATTAAATATCCATATTCCCAGTCCGACATTGTATTAAATACATAAAGAAAAACTTTTTTTGTTTGCATCCAATAACACTCCAATCACATTTAATATAGCCAAATATAACATAACTTCCCTGACACCTAGCGTCAGGGAAGTTATCAAATTTGATGAAATTTTATTAATTCCGACAAAACTTCAATCATTCTTTTCTTAAGACTGATTGGCTCAATAACTCGAATAGATTTACCGTACGGTAAAAGTAAATAAGGTACATATGTATTTATCATATCTTTCTCAAGAAGAAATACTGCTTGATTTGAAGTCCACTCTTGTAAATAATTTCCTAAAAACCAATGTTGGCAAATATCACTCAATGAACTTTTATCTCCATTAATAACCAAAGAAATAATCCCTTCCTTATCTTCTATAGTTGGAACAAGGTTTTTCATAAAAAAGTCACGCGCTGAAAAATTTTCTGGTCGGTTAAACTTATTTTCGGTTAACATTAGACTTTCCATTCGATCTACTCTAAAACTACGGATATCATTCCTAAGATGACAAAATCCAATCACATACCACTTATTATTCCAATAAATAATTCTGTACGGATCCACCAATCTATACTTTGATTGCCCTTCAGCACTTTTATGGTATAGAACTTTTACAGAGTATCCGTCAGCTACGGCCTGCTCCAACTCCTTCAAAAAAGGTTCCATAGCGAGGGAACTTAATCGACTTATTACTTCAAGACTAGTTAAATGTTGATTTATCTTTGTTTCCTGCTCTTGATTCGAATATTTTCTTAGCTTTGAAATAGCCCTATTTAGTGCTTCACCTCCATAATACCCGGCTTCTTCTGCAAAAATTGCAGCGTGAAATAGCGAGGTTTGCTCCTCAAAATCAAAAAAAAGAGGAGCTTCAATAAAATTGTTCAATAAAGTGTATCCACCGTTATGTCCTGCGTCTGAAATTATAGGTACACCACTTATTGAAAGTGTATCAATATAACGATACACAGTCCTTATATTCATCTCTAACTTTTCTGAAATTTGTTTCGCAGTAATTTTTTCACCTGAACTAAGCATCCATAGAATCGCTAGTACATTGTCAATTTTAGCCATAGAATCCACCTCTATATGGAAATAAATTTATTTTAAAATAATACTAAAAACATTTGCGTGAGGACACGGTCCCGCAATTACTGGTAAAACCACTCATAGTTCATTCCCCTAGTTGCATAATCAAAGGTGAGGTACACTTTTATAAGTGCCACACTAGATTTTTATACTTTGCCCACACTAACAGTTCTTTTCTATTTCCAAGGAGTCATTATAGATAAATTCTATTTGCACCTGGGAATTATCTACAATATTTTCAACTTCAAAAGCAGAATGTGCCTTTTAGCTGGTGAGAATGGTTCTTCAATACCGATATGTATTTGATTAGTACCAAATGAAAACCAAACCCCCTTCTCGACAAGTCAGGTTTCTCTATTTCCTCAATACCAAAGACCCCAGAGAAATATCTTTTTGCACTGTTTTCAGAACCTTCTGGTGCTGTTTGATTGTACATGGTCGATTTTTTTTAAGTGTCCCTTCATTAAAATAAAATACAATTCTTTGAACCTATTCTGATTTTCACGATATTAAATCCTCATCTTTTCTATAACTAGACTCGCCTTAGATCAAGTGAAAACAACTCACAATTATCCACATATTCTATTATCATTTTAACATAAATTTCCTAATTTATTTTCAAAATCTTAGGAACTACTCTTCACACAAAGAAAGGACCCAATTCTAATTACAGAATTGCGCCTGATTGTTGAAGATTATTTTTATTGAATAGTATCGTTGTACTGTGGAGTAAAAGATGCAGTTGTAAATCACAGCTATTGTTCAACTATATCCACTTTTCTAGCCTTGGTTGAGATAAAACACTTTATATATTTATCTAATGGTCTACTTCCGCCAAAGTCATCTTCATATAGACCAGTTATGACAAAGCCAGCATTAATTTGTCCTTGAATTTGATCCTCTAATGTGTGCCCAAACTCAATCGGATTTTTTGCCTTAAGATATTCTTCAGATTCTCTTTCGGTTAAGTTGTCTAAAGAAGTTGATGGAATAGAGTTTTTAACAACCAAGTTACCCTTCATATCTTCTTTGTCATCAAAAATAAAAAGAAGAGGATTAGTGAACCCTGCAATTAAAACACCATTATCTTTTAGAACTCTTGATGCTTCTTTCCAAACAGGAGACAAATTTTCAACAAATAAATTAGATACTGGGTGAACTATAATATCAAACTGTTGATCATCAAAGAAATGTAAGTCTGTCATACTTCCTTGTATAGTTGTAATTTTAAGTCCATCTCTTTCAGAAACGAATTTATCTTGGTCTAATTGTTTTGCAGATAAATCAACAACTGTAACGTCAGCACCTGCTGCGGCTAATACTGGTCCTTGTTGACCCCCTCCAGATGCTAAACAAAGTATTTTCTGTCCCTCTAATGATTTGGGTAACCACTCTCTTGGAACATATTTTGTAGGCGTAGTCCTTATCCCCCAATACCCATCTTTACTCTTTTTAATTATTTCTTCATTAATAGGTTTGGTGTATACAGCACCATCTTCAACCTTCTTGTCCCAAGCATCGCTATTTTGCTTTAATGGATCCATTTAGTAGCCCCCTAATATGTTTTTTTAGTTTCCCTGCTTCATTACATTGAAATATATCTTCATGGCTCCCCTTACTTTAACAGTTATATTACCTATGATTTGAAGTAATTCAATTTTCAGAATTGTTTTTGGTGTTTTTTTTTTGATGCTTGAAATTTAAGTTCATCTATCTTTAATTATATAACTTTATCATCTTTAATCTCATCAAATGTGCAAACAGAAGAGGAGCATATGCAGGCATACTTCCCCCTTTAAAGATATTCATTACTGATTCTTTACTTCAATAACCAAAATAGCAATCCCTGTTTCTTCAAGAATTGCACCAGTTAGTTAAAGAAGGATAAAATAACGTTGACGTTGAATTATATATTAAATAATCAAGGGCATTTAATGGTTAAATCAAAAACTAAAGGAGTATTCTAATGAATAATATTTTTGAGGTCACGTATACAGATGAATTATTAAATCGTATCGAAAACTTAAACGTAAATTCACAATCAGAATGGGGAAAAATGGATGTCGCTCAAATGTTAGCTCATTGCTCGTCTTTCCAAGATATCGCAATGGGATATTCTTTACCCCCAAGAGGTTGGTTAGGGTTATTAGTAGGTCGATTTGCAAAACCCATTTTTTATAATGACAAACCTTTACCCCACAATATGTCTACTATTCCATCCATTGTAATTACAAGTAAAAAAGAATTTGAAATAGAAAGAGAAAAACTGAAACAAAAAATTATTACATTTCAAAAGAATGGACCAGAGGCTTGTACAGGTCATCCACATCCTTTTTTCGGAAAATTCACTTCCGAACAATGGGGAAAAGGAATCTACAAGCATCTTGACCACCATTTAAAACAATTTGGTGTTTAATGCAGGAGTTTAATTATACCGTACCATCTTAAAGTAACCTGCGTCGTTACTGTTAGTACATTTCACAAAGTAGGCTAAAAAGTGAAGACCTTTTGCTGCTCAGTATAAAGGCTACTACGTACTGACAGTTACTCCACAATCTGGTCCTATTCACAAAGAAAGGGCCAATTCTTATTACAGATTCGCGCCTGTTTGTTGAAGATAGAATAGATAGGAATTAGGTATTAAAGGGCATCTACTTATTGCACTAACGCTTCCGTTAATTTAAGTACAATTATTCACATACTTTCGTTAATCCGTAGTCAAAACCCCCTATTGTTAAATCAAGAATTAAAATTGTTTATGTAATGAAAAATTAAATTTCGAATTTTTCCAAAGTAGCCTCTTAATTGGAATTTTTTATTACAATATCAAAATTCTTATGATAAGTGTGCATAAATAAATCATATTGAATTCTACGTTGTTCATGAGATTGTTTTATATAATTAAAATCTGCCCCCCTTTCAGAAACATCACGAACCCCTCTTCTTATTAGCTCAGTTTCTCCATCAGTATATAAATAGACTGTTAAATCAAACAAATTTGGATTTAGAAATGCAACACTCATTCCCTCTACAATATTAATATTATTCTGTGAAGAAATTAAAGTACGCTTCAAGTAATGGGTATCTATTGTATAAAAATCTAAATCTTCTTTAATCATCATTATGTCTCTTTCCAAAGCTAACAAATTATGAGCCGCAGGGTGACAAGCTGTCATTTTATAAGAATAATTCTCATTATTATATTCATAATCTATAGTCGTGTATTTCCTGACATCAGTAATAATATAAGGGTCAGTATTAATATAATTAACATCATTTCCCAATAATTTTACAAGGTTATTTGAAAAAGTTGTCTTACCAGAAGCACCATGTCCCGATATACCAATTATTATTTTCCCATCTTTGTTATTTATCAAATTCGCTAACTTATGTATTAGTTTTCCCACAATTCCCCTCCCACATTTCACTTCACTATCCTCCCCGTTTAGCGCCATAACAGACGCTACGATTCTTCCACTATCGCTCTCCGTTAGTGTGAAATGTCATTCCTTTCTTACAGTGAAAGTGATAGCATTTGTTGTTAACAATACATCTCTTTCGTCACGAACAATTTTATATTCCAATGGTTTTACTAACTGATTAACTACTTCCCAACCATCATAAATATTCCTTAATTTATTCATCATGTCTTCTGTTTTAATATTTACTTCCATCATCGCATCTAAATTCCCCTTTGTAGCTATATCAATTTCTTCTACTTCTGAATTAACAATGACACAGTTTATTCCTTCCTTTTTTGTTCCTAATGCCATTTTTCGAATTACATTTTCAAAAACATCTTCTGATTCAACATGCTCTAATGTTGAAACGGCAACGATTAAATCATATTCATTTTTAGCAATATCGTAATGCCCTATATCTGCTTTTATTGTTTCAATTACTTCTTCTACTTCATACTCTTTGCTATAAAGTTTTAATTTATCTAAAGCAGAATCCAATAAATCTACACAGACAACTTTTCCATTTTTATTTTTAATTTCTTGTGCAATTGGGATACTATTTCTCCCCACTCCTGAACCTAAATCAAGCACATTAGGATTAGCTTTTCCTTCTAACAATGGTAGTACATCAATTACTGTTTTAACTGGTTTATATAGCCATGAACCTTCCTCAAATAATTTGTAGTTTTCATAACACAAATCATGGTATTTCTTTTCTTCTTTACGAATAAATTCAACTCTCCTCATTTAAAACTCAACCCCTATAATTTTACTTCTTTTCAATTTTTACAAAACTCCATCTTCAACTCTTCTCCACTATAGTTTAAGTGAAAAGTTTCACAAACTCTTATATTTTCTATTATCTCTTTAACATAAATTTCCCAATTCATTTTCAAAATACTAGGAACCACTCTTAATACAGATAGGTAAGGGTTTGAAGTTATCGCTCCCTTTTCCCCCTGTTCACAACGTACGTGAGACTTTCACCTCATACGGCGTTCCAACTAATCCATTTCATTTATTCATAGATACATTTGAAACAACTTGTATCTCAGCGTCTTCCGTTTTAATAAGTCGGTGCCACCCTTGGGTGGTTAACCTCTATTAGTCTTACAAGAACCTTATTAATCGATAAAGAACTGTCTTACATGATTAAATAAACCTTCATTAGTCTAGTGGCTATCCCTCCATGTGGATTAGACATTTCATTGGTACTATGCCACCACTTTCACTGATATAAAGATAAGTTATCATAATAGCTATTTTCACTATTATTTTCCCTTTCAACGCTTCTTAAGAAGTAAGCCCTCCACGTTATCAGCTTACAACGTTGAATTATATCTATTATGGAATGAACTTAGGTGCTTCCTGTAAGCCTGTTAGCGTTTATATGCCTGTAACATATCATGGATTTTCATAATTGCTAGTCTTACTCATCCACTGCTAACTTCACCCTTAGTGATATACACATTTCTGTGTATTGCCAGTCTAGACCCGTATATTCAGAAGTTCGTCAGCTTAACCTTTTCTTATAGGTTTCTTTGCATTCTCACCATATTCATTCAACTCAAGCATCATGATTTACACCACTCCCGCGAGTAGGTTTTCGTCAGCCGGAACTGTTACGGTAAATTCTTATGCCTTTTCACCGAGCTTATAACACTATCAGTCTTACTCATTCAAGTGCTACTCGACTTAGAGAGAACCCTTCCGGGCGTTACCCCATCATTTGATTCTTCGATATAATCCTTCAATTCCATAAGGAATTGCCTAGCCTTTACCGGAATGATGTTACCATCCTCCATTTAAACTAGAAACATTTCGCACAACAATCTGGGCCGATTGTTGAAAAACTACCCGCTAAAAAAACATCTTACTTTAAAGTATATTCTATCAAATCCTTTATAAAAACCGGTAAAATTAATTAGTAAGATCCTTTTAATATTGTTATTTCGACAATGACTGTTAAAATCCTCCAACTAAGTGGAATCATCTGTATTTAATAACTTTATAAAATTCTAGTTTGTCATTAGATGAGCTTGTGCAACCATACCCCTGATCCCATTAAATTTAGCAATATCAGGAAAAGTATTTCGCATCCAAAATGTTCAATTCTATCATAAGCAGTTGTGTACTTATACCAATGGATGTGGTACATAAAGTTCTTCTAAACTCTTAATTTCTCCAGCTGTCAATTTAACTGATAACGCCGACACTGCATCTTCGAGATGGCTTATCTTGGTCGCCCCAATAATCGGTGCTGTGACCTCTTCCTTTTGTAACAACCATGCAAGTGCGACCTGTGCGCGTGGAATACCTCGATCGGCAGCAACCTCTCCCACTCTTCCCGCCACTTTACGATCGACTTCTTCTGTCTTGGTAAACAGGTCCTTTGCTACTTGGTCATTCGATGATCGAGAGGTCTGCTCATTCCATTCTCGGGTTAATCGACCTGCAGCAAAAGGTAAATATGGCGTAACGCCAACTCCATCCTCTTTGCAAAAAGGTAGCATTTCTCTTTCTTCCTCTCGATAAAGCAAGTTAAGTCTATTTTCCATGGAAATAAAACGAGTCCAACCGTTTCGTTCTGCCACATGTTGAGCTTTGGCGAACTGCCAAGCTGACATGGAGGATGCTCCAATATACCTTACCTTTCCTGCCTTAACTAGATCATGTAGTGCCTCCATCGTCTCTTCAATCGGTGTATTAAGATCCCATCGATGAATTTGATACAAATCGATGTAGTCTGTACCCAAGCGTTTAAGACTATTATCAACTTCTGTCATAATCGCTTTGCGGGAAAGCCCCATTGCATTCGGACCTTTGCGCATCGGAACGAATACTTTTGTAGCAATGACAACTTCGTCACGGCGAGAGAAATCCTTTAATGCTCGTCCAAGAATTTCTTCACTTGTGCCGTCAGAGTACATATTAGCGGTACTGAAAAAATTTATGCCTAATTCAAGGGCTTTTTTAATAATTGGTCTGCTCTTTTCTTCATTTAGTGACCATGGCGCATTTCCTCGTTCGGGTATTCCAAAGCTCATGCTTCCAAGACATAGGTCTGAAACATCCAAACCAGACTTTCCGAGTTTTTTATATTCCATTTTTATAACTCACTCCTTCTGTAATATATCAAAAAAAATTAATGATTATCTTTTTTAAATCAACGAAAGAATTCCATCATCACCACGGAAGTTGACGTCTCTCATTTGAAAACGTGCCTATATGACCGCTCTCGTCAAGAAGAGCAAGGCTCGCCGAATGACGAGCTACCTGTTGAACGGTTCCTGTACCTTCAAAATTGTTGAGGTCAGTAACCAAAGCAACAGGTTTATTATGCATTTGATAACGCTCCTTTCTGCGTGCAACTTTTGTTGTTACAGATAAATACTTTTTATCATTCCATGCATTTCACTTAGGTTGATACATCAACCTAAGTACACTTTACTACCTTGTGGTTGATGTGTCAACCATGTTATACTCCAATTATGAATAAAAAAATGATAAGTGAAGAAGAAATGCAAGTATGGCATATGTGGAAGAGCTCTTATAAGAACATTTTTGGACGTGTAGTAAAAGACATGTCCGAGCAAACTGGGCTATCGGAGGGTGATTTTGGTATATTAGACCGATTGGATCTTTATGGAAAAGGTAAGCTACGCCAACAGGAAATAGCAGACTCAATGGATTGGACCAAGAGTCGGTTGTCCCATCATTTAACCCGAATGGAAAAACGTGGACTTGTTTTAAGGGAACCATTATTAACTGAACGAGGAGTAGAGGTAATCATTACTTCGGCCGGAAAATCAGCACTGGATGATGCTCGCCCTGTCGTTTCCATGGCAATACGCGAGCATTTTTTAGATTTTTTAACCGAACAAGATATTGAGTCAATTACTAATCTTGCGAAAAAAACAAAAGAAAAGTCTTCATCGGCTTGTAAATCCCCACCATCTTGACTGTGTTTTTTGATGTTATTCAAGAAGAGTATCGTCTTATTAAGAGACACATTTCTTTTACAATAGAATGGAAGTTAGAATATGTTAGAAAGGATAGAAGAGTGGTATTAAAACAAATAATAATTGAAGGCCTTCTAGCAACTTTTAAAAAGCCGATATTGATGGGCAACTGAAAGGTTGAACATACGAGCTGATTATATTTAGGATTTATATTAATATCCATACGCATAGTTAATATAATGACTCTGATAACGGGTCCATTCAAAAGGGTTGTATTTTGTCTCCGCATTATAAAAAGGATCTATTAAGTTTGGAACCACTTCAACGGCGCATTTCATATCTAGACTGCGCCTTTTTAATTTACCTAAGTAATGAGCAACCTTTTAAGTCGCCTAAGTATTCTGATATATTATTCAACAATCGGGGTGCCCGATTTTGAAATCAATCATATATAAATAAAGCTTTTTCAATTTAAGTACATTATTCACAAAAGTAGTTATTTGTTGCGTAGTATGTGTCTACTACGCAACATAATAGTTACTCATACAGATAGGTAAGGGTTTGAAGTTATCGCTCCCTTTTCCCCCTGTTTGCACCGTATGTGCAACTTTCATTGCGTACGGCGCGCCAACTAATCCAATTCATTCTTTCCTATGTTTAATGAAGCCTTTTGTGGTTCCAATCTTAGATTGCTTGAAGTTTGCATTGTCTACGAAGTTCGTTAATCACTTCTTTTTGTTTATGGTTCAGGTGTAACAACTGAAGTGTAGCTTTGATTTTAAGCTTATCCTTTAAATAGACAAGTCGGTGAATAGGTTCATATAGCACGATTAGATTCGAAAACCGATCATCTTTTGTGAGATGATAAGGCTCTTTATGATGACAATGCCAATCCGAAACACCGAGCTCCACCCCTGTTACCGCACATCTGCCATTTTGGGCAATAAACTTACTAATGCGATTATCATTGTATTCAATCGTTCGATTTGGAATAAAGTTTGTCATTACATGATGTAGTACGTTTTTCTGAATCACTTTTAGGTTTTGGTGTATCTTTGTTCTGCCAACGGCAGTAAAGTTACAGGTATCTTGCGAAAAACACAAATTCGTTTTATGCCGTTGGGCATAGATGGGGACAAATACCATGTCCTGTATCTTATAGAATTGTGGTTCATATCCTTTATAGCGTTTCTGTAACGTACTGGTCATATCCTTAAACTTGGCTTCTTTTCTAAGGTCTTTTAACCGATTATATAATGTCTTGCGAAGATGGAAGTTCAACTCGTTCAGATTATTTGTGATTTGGGTCGCCGCAGCGTAATATTTTTGTATACCCATTACCACGGTATTGAAATGCCAGACCGTTTCAGCACAAGGATTCTTGTGAATGGACTTTATACAGTCCTTTATTTTGGTTTTAGCATTCGTTTTTGCTTTTTTCGACATATCGGAATGAGCTACATAGCCCTTTCTTGTTTTACCTTTCCTTACAACTCGGAATGTAAATCCAAGAAATTCTGACGAATTTTTCTTTAAGTTTATAACACTAGACTTTTCTTCACTTGTCTCAAGATGTAATCTTGTATAGAGAAAGTCCTTTATGGCGTGATTCATTCGAACAGCTTGAGAACGTGTACGACATAAGACCTTGAGGCAAGTAGACCACTGGAACCTCCCCAGTAATCTCTCTCAGAACCGGACGTGAACCTCTCAGCTCATCCGGCTCCCATTATTCAGCCGTAGGATTGATACCTATATCCCAATGTTTGAATAGTTTAGGATTTTGTTTAGAAATTCTGCCTAGAAAATATTCTGCCCTTTTCTTGTGACGAGATAACTTTTTATATTTCCTTCTCGCCCATATAATTAAGGCTTTGTTTATGTGCCTTAAAGAGGAGTACATTTCGGATTTTTAGAATTTCCCATAGTAGTTAATCCACCCTTGAATGACTGAGTTAAACATATTTGATAGGTCTATGAGCTCTTTATCAGCCTTCAGTTGTAGTTTCCAATCTCTCACTTTTTGCTGAATTGATTTCTTAGATTTGTTACTGATGGCTGGTGTAAAATTCACAAAATGCTTTCCCCACCTGTTCTTCGACAGCCTTGGTCTGAACGTGTATCCCAGAAAATCAAACGCTATGTTTTCATGGTCTTCTTTCCTGTCCGTATCCTTACAATATACAATTTTTGTCTTGGAAGGATGAAGTTCGAGTTTACATTCGTTCATTCTCTGGCTTAAGGATTTGAGCACTTTCTTTGCTTCACCCTCTGTCTTGCAGTGGATGACTGCGTCATCTGCATATCTGGCGAATGGATTGATTGGGAGGTTAATAGCCATCCATTTATCAAAAGCATAATGTAGAAATAAATTTGCTAGCACTGGACTTATGACACCACCTTGCGGTGTGCCGGAGGTACGTTCTTTTACTCCATCTTTTGTTTGAAATGGTGCCATTAACCATCTTCTAATGTACAACTTTACCCATTCTACGTCTGTATGCTTGTCCACTGCTTTCATCAATAAATCATGGTCTATATTATCAAACAGACCTTTGATATCAAATTCAAGTACCCAATTGTACTTCCAGCATCTTTTCCGAGTTGTCTCTATTGCTTGAATGGCGCTTTTCTTAGGTCTATATCCATAGGAATCTTTATGAAAGAATGGCTCTACCGAAGGTTCGAAGTATAATTTCACCGTCATTTGTGCAATTCTATCCGCAACCGTCGGAATTCCTAATGTCCTGGTCCCTCCTGCTTTCTTTGGTATTTCTACCGCCTTGACTGCTGGAGGAAAGTAACTTCCAGATGACATTCTGTTC
Organism: Salipaludibacillus neizhouensis; assembly: GCF_002886185.1. Lineage (GTDB taxonomy): Bacteria > Bacillota > Bacilli > Bacillales > Salisediminibacteriaceae > Salipaludibacillus > Salipaludibacillus neizhouensis. The sequence continues at coordinate 1,246,067 of NZ_KZ614146.1, read as the reverse complement.
CACACTTTATATAGATTATCTTTTAGATTCTCCTCAAATTCTTCTATGGATTGCTCATCAATTCCTGCTGACCCTTTATTTGCTTTAACTCTCTTAAAGGCTTCATATACTATCTTTTTAGATATCGCATAAGGCTTTGTTTTATGCATAAGTTCCTCCCAATTTGATGGTTGAGCTGTTTATAAAACTGAATAATATAACCCCTTTGCTCCATCTCCGTTAGGAGGTTTCATTGCTACTACGAGTTATTCCGCCCCTATACATGGCATTGGTACTCTGATTCTTGTGGGGCTTCCACTTGAAATCTCTCCCTTAGCATCCATGTCGTAGGTTCCCACGTTCCACACAAAAGCCTGTATTAAGGTCACGCCGCCTTTATACCGGTCACCGAACGGACAGTAGACAGGTTTCCTCCGAACTTATCCTGAGTTAACGACTCCCCCTCAGTTTTGATGACGTTTCTATGCTTTCGATACTTCTTCAGCGGTTCAATGGTTTTCGTCTCCTTAATACCTACCTGACAATGTCTTGCACTGCCTTTTTCCCTAACGCTCAATACCATAGCTTTTGACTACAGCACCTTAGGGTGGTTTGCAATCTCTACCTGTATAGCGATTGCGAGAGGCCTTCTCTCATCTTAAGTGCAGCATAGCAAACGAAGCTTCGTTTGCTTTCGTGGCACACAATCATCCGCATAGCGGACGATATAACATTCTTTTAGGTTTGATCTCTTCAATGCTTGTGTTTTACCTCCTGTATATTTGTAGGGGTAATGGCTTTTAAATGATTCCCACTGATTACTCACCCACCAATCTAATTCATTGAGCACAATATTGGATAAGAGCGGAGATAAGATGCCACCTTGCGGAGTTCCCTTCGTTGGAACTCCTTCTCCTTCAACCTCAGCCTTCAAGAGTTTTGATGTAATCGAGAGCACGGTCTTATCTTTTATGCCTAACGACCACATTTGTTTAAGTAATTTACTGTGGTTAACATTATCAAAGAAACCTTTAATATCTACGTCTATACAGTGATAGAGTCCACTTAAATTTATGAGTGATTCCAATCTCGCTTTGGCGTGATGGGTGCTTCGATTCGGTCTGAAACCATAACTATGTTTATAGAATCTCGCTTCACAAATGGGCTCTAAAACTTGTAACATACACTGTTGAAGAATTCTATCCCAAATCGTTGGGATTCCTAAAGGTCTGGTTTTTCCATTCGCTTTAGGAATGAAAACCCGTCTGACTTTTTCTGGGTTGTACGATTGGAGCATGTTCTGAACTTTATCAATGACTTCTTCTACCGATAAATGTTTGATATCCTCAATCGTCATTTTATTTGAACCTGCGGTTTTACTTCCAGTGTTTCTCTTGATGTTTCTATAGGCAAGACGTATATTTTCATTCGAACGAATCACGTTCATTAAGTCATAGAAATTGTGACCATCGACACTTTGAGAGTAGAGATTATCTAAACTGTGTTGCATATTATAATACTCCGTGTGTCTCAGTTTCTTCCGTTTCAACAAGTCGGTGACTCCCTTCTTGGGAGTTGAACCTCTTTTAGTCTTACAAGAACCTTATTAATCGATAAAGAACTGCCTTACATGGTTGAATGATCTTCATTAGTCTAGTGGCTATCCCTCCATGTGGATTAAACATTTCATCAGTACTGTGCCACCACTTTCACTGATATAAAGATAAGTTATATAATAGCTATTTTCACTATTATTTTCCGTTTCAACGCTTCTTAAGAAGTAAGTCCTCCACGTTATCAGCTTACAACGTTGAATTATATCTATTATGGAATGAACTTAGGTGCTTCCTGTAAGCCTGTTAGCGTTTATATGCCTGTAACATATTATCGATTTTCATAATTGCAATTCTTACTCATCCACTGCTAACTTCACCCTTAGTGATATACACATTTCTGTGTACTGCCAGTCTAGACCCGTATATTCAGAAGTTCGTCAGCTTAACCTTTTCTTATAGGTTTCTTTGCATTCTCACCATATTCATTCAACTCAAGCATCATGATTTACACCACTCCCGCGAGTAGGTTTTCGTCAGCCGGAACTGTTACAGTAAATTCTTATGCCTTTTCACCGAGCTTATAACACTATCAGTCTTACTCATTCAAGTGCTAATCGACTTAGAGAGAACCCTTCCGGGCGTTACCCCATCATTTGATTCTTCGATATAATCCTTCAATTCCATAAGGAATTGCCTAGCCTTTACCGGAGTGATGTTACCATCCTCCATTTAAACTAGAAACATTTCGCACCACAATCTGGCCCTATTAACAAAGAAAGGGCGCAATCCTTATTACAGAATTGCGCCTGTTTGTTGAATAACCTTTTCTATTGAATAGTATCGTTGTACTCCCTCAGTTAGATTCTATTTACTCACAAATGCTCGCTTATTCGCAGGATTTCAGACCACTTCTAAGAACAATGACGGATGAATGGAATGAGTTTTGATAATAAAGGCTACATGAAGGCATGCGGGAATAGAGGAGTCAATAGTAGCTCCATTTATTTCCATAATATACTGCACGCATCTCCACGCCGCCCCTGGAGGCTATCCCTCCCATGTCTCAACGGGTCATTTGCCCTTTCATTCCTTCGTCATGCCTATCCAAGGGGTGGAGGCCGGTTTTGCTGCGCAAACGGGTCAGTGCCCTTAGGTACAACGGTATCCAGTACTCCGCGCTTTCTCTGTAATCCTACGAATAAGCCAACATTCAAGAATTATTAAACTACTTTTAATTACTTTAAAGCCTTACTTAGTTTACGATTAGAATTAAGCTGCTATAGGTGCTAATGGTTGTACTTTCTGAGAACAATATGATTCATGATTTTTAGATATTGCCACCAATATTCTTGCTAATTTCCCCACGAGTTTCATGATAGATTTCATTTTTTTCATCTTTTTGACTTTAACATTATTAAAATGAATCTGCTTGAAATCAGAGTTATTGCTCACAAGGCTTAATGTCGTTAAAAATAAAAATCGCCTTAGTCGAGATCTCCCACGTTTTGAAACGACAATTTGTCCTTTCCATTTACCCGAGCTTGCTTCTGCCAGATGTAGTCCCGCATGTCGTAATAGAGAATTACCATGCGCGAAGCCACTTAAATCACCAGCTTCTCCTAAAATACCCGCCAATGAAATTTCACTAATTCCTTCAATGGCAATTATTTTTTTAGCGAAAGTAATTTGATCAAGTACGGAAGTGACTTCTTTTTCTACTCTTTCGAGTTGGACTTTTGCTAAATCGAATTCTTCAAGTAAATGTTCTAAATGAAGCTTATAGGCTTCGTGTGCTTGTTTACTGCCTACAGAATTTTTTGCTAAGTCAATTAACGATTGTGCTTTTTTAAGTCCTGCGTGACGTTTCATCACTGTTTTCCAACCTTTCACTATATCCTGTGCTTTCATGGAACATAGTTCTGAAGGTGTAGGAAATAACCGAAGTGTTGCGATTGCCCCTTTTCCTTTTACATCTTTAAATACTTCTCGAAGTTCAGGGAAGACAATATCTACCCAACGATTTATTTGGTTAATAGAACTGGTGAGGCGTTTAACGATTACATCTCGGTTAGCCATTAGCACTCGAAGCTTTTCAAAAGCTTCAGAAGTGGGCCGGATAAAGGAGTAATACCCATTCTTGATCATATCTGCAATCACAAGGGCATCTTTTTTATCGCTTTTAGATTGGGTATTATCACGATTTTCTTTATTTCTTTTCACATGGTGAGGATTAACGGTTACTACATCAATATCTTGATCATATAACCATTTAGATAGGTTCAACCAGTAATGTCCGGTAGGTTCCATCCCAACTATTTCAGTATTTAATCCTTTTGAAAGTTTTAAATGACAAATCCATTCCATTAATCTAGCGAAACCTTTCTCGTTATTTTCAAAAGTGAGAGGATCACCGACGACAATACCACGGAAATTTACAGCTCGTGCAACATGAACATGCTGTGCTATATCCACACCAACAACAAGATGTTTATCAGAAATTCTTTCAATTAGTTGATTTTGTTTGTCTTGCATTTTAAACTTCATATAAGAGCTCCTCCTTAGATTTGAGTTTTAGTTTGGTATCTATACTCTTATCTTACTGAGGGGCTCTATTTTTTTCAAAGTCGAAATTAACGCACTACAGGAATGCTGTGCAATAACTAGATAGTATTTTTCTCTTTCAAATACTTAACAAAGAATTCATTTCCCTACCTTCTTCTAAGATTTTTGGGTTATACCTACGTCTGTGATAATTAAAAATCTTACTAAGATCAAAAAATTATTACTTATAAAAATTTCATTCATATTTTTATTTTCCCCGGGCATCTTATATTTAGGTGGTGATAATATGGACGAACTAGGAAAAAAAATTGATAAAGTTTCAAACCAATTAACTGATCTGAGATGGGAGATCTGGACAAAACATTCATTGTTTACATGGCAATGGTGGATGTTACTCGCGACTTGTATATTGTTCCTATTATTATTCTTTTTCTTTGTAAAGAAAGAGAAAGCTCTTTCAACCACGGCCTATTTAGGTATAATATATATAATAAATAAAAATTTAGATGATATGGCTACGGCTATGGACTGGTACGATTATCGATTACAGCTAGAACCAATCATCCCTACAATGTTACCAGCAAACCTTTTTATAATCCCAATAGGATTTAGTATCTTATACCAAAGATTCGAGAGGTGGAAATCATTTTTAATCTCAATAGGCATTTTTGCAGGATTTGTATCATATCTTGCACTACCACTTATGAAAATGGTAGACATTTACTTAGAAAAAGCTTGGAATGCTAACTGGTCTTTTATTAGTCTTGTTTTAATGTCTATAATTTCTAAGACAATAATTGATCGCTTAAAGCAAGCCTACAAGGACACATAAATCACGATATTTCGAAATTGACTTTTCGTCATCCGTTTTTAAAATTCATTCCATAAGGTGCATCAATGACTCCAAAATTCAGGAGTCTCTTTTTAAGAGTTAATACACAATTTTTGTCTACTACACAGTATAAAAGTTCCACAATCAGCCCTATTCACAAAGAAAGGGCGCAATCCTTATTGCAGAATTGCGCCTGATTGTTGCAGACCGTTATTTAACAAGGAAATCTTCTCTCTGATGACCATTCTTTCGCTTTATCGGCTAATTCATTAACGAACTGCTGCTTTCCATTTTGATATTTGTGATGTTCGTTAGGAAACTGTTTTGCTAAGTTGATTTTCAATTCTCCATACTTTTTAGCTTCCTCAGTGTTCTTTATCAAATATTCTTTAAAATCTAAATGATTTTTTATGTGTTCACTTTCGACTTGAAAGATATGTAGATGATGTGTTCTATTATCCTTTCCTTTTTGAAAATATCTTCTTCCAGCAATCCCATTCTCACCTTTCGGTTCGTACCCCAATTCCAACATTTCATTGTTGTATAAATCAACGTTTTCAATATCCTTTACAACAATTAAAATATCTATTATCGGCTTTGCGTAACCTATTGTTGGTATAGAGGTACTTCCAATATGAAAAATATCAACTAATTCTTCTCTAAATACTTCTTCCAATACTTTCTCTTCTTGACAGTATGATTTTCCCCAGTCATCGGTCCAAGCAAGTATTTTGGTTTTTCTCAAAAGAAGCCCCCCTTTTTTACATTATTCATTAAACATTACAACTAACTTATTTGATTTTCTTATTCAACTATCTGGTTCTTTAACTTAAGTTAAAACATTCACAACTCTCCACATATTCTATTATCACTTTAACATAAACTTTCCAATTAATTTCAAAATACTAGGAACTACTCTTCAACCATCTGACACAATAAAAAAAGAACAAATCTAGATTTGTCCTCTTTAAAAATACTGACTATAGAATTGGTGTCGCAGTTTTCCACTCAACTGCGCATATACCCTGGTAGTTTCACTTTTCTCATGCCCTAATAGACTTTGTATAATCTCTAGAGGGGCCCCATTATTCATCATATGTGTGGCATAGCTATGTCTCAATTGATGGGGATGTATATTCTTATTTATCCCTGCACGTTTAGAAATCCTCTTAATGATGTACCTCATTAAATCAATGTTCATACGATGGTGAGGTTTTCTCTCCGTCACAAACGATGCAAGATCATTGTCTTTTCTTTCTTCTAAATATCTCTTCAACCAAATACCACTTCTAATATTAAAATAGACTTCTCTTTCCTTGTTTCCCTTTCCAAAGACGATCACTGATTGCGTTTGGAAATTAATATCCTCTCTATCAAGTTTAGTAATCTCACCAATACGGCAGCCAGTAGAATACATAAATTCAAATAACGCTTTTTCCATCGTTGTTTGGCTAGACTCCCTTAAATGCTCAATCTCTTGCTCCGAGAGAAACTTCGGAATTCTTTTTCCTAGTTTAGGCTCCTTAATTTTCGCAGCTGGATTTTTTGAGATATAGTCTTCTTCATGGGACCATTTAAATAAAGATTTAAGAAACCTTATCCTATGTCCTAAACTTGAAGGCTTTAGGTCTTCCCCCTCTTCTACCAGGTACTTCTTCAATGAATCCGTACAGAAGCTATTAATGTCTATATCTCCAAAATGTCGTATTAGTACATTAAGTTGGAAATAGTAGTTCTTCATTGTTAAGGGCGAATAGCCTTCAATTTTTTTATCCGACTGATACTTCGTCCAAGCTTCAGATACTAACAATTCACACACCCCGCAATTATTTAATAGTTTATCAAACTATTAGGAGTATGGGCTGTGATTACTAGTTTTATTCAACAATATAGGTAGTAGAATAATATTGATCTAAATATCCTGTGCTAACATAATAAAAAGACGCTTACCTAATTAATGGTTTTCGCCTGATTGCGGAAGATCATTATTGAAGTAAAGCACCCGTTAGCTTAAGTACATTTCTTCACAATAGAATCGAACTGTGCATTAATATTCTGAACTGTATATACTAGATCCACATTTGTTGCATTTAATTGACACAATGTTTTCGTCATCAATATCAACTGCTATATCCCCAGAATCTTTTAAAAAACTATGTTCTAATTCTCCAATACAATCGCATTTTGAACATTGAATAGTAAACTTAGTACTCTCCCTCTCTACGCCTAAGATCACTGCTGTGATTCCTAATAAAATTGATTTAACTAACGGTTTCATCACTTCACCCCTCCGTCGCTTTTGGTTTCATATACGCATTATTCGTTTTCTTCTTCAACTAAAGCTACTCCGTTTGTTTAAGTACACTGTTTCACAAGGATATAATTAGCCACCTTGCCTATCTATTACTTCTCCTTTTTTAGATAATCCTCTGACAATTAATTCTTTACCTATTTGAAAGTAATATCGTTTGCCATGTTTTGTTATAATTTCGGCTTCTTCAAATGTTTTTTCTTTCTTATTTCTAGTTTCTACTGTTACAATTTCAGCATTATTTACTTCACCGTACGCCACATAAAATTCATGGAGCGAGTTTCCTTTGTTATCATACACTCGAAGTGGTTCGATATAAACAGTCATATTTTCATTCTCATAATGTGTCCATCCATGATGACCAATGTTATCCCAACCCTCTCCATCCGTACCTTTGAAGAAAGCTACTGCAAGTGCTTCATAATCTGCAAAAGGCATTTCATCTTTATCTGGATTAGTTGTGTACATAACAATAGTGACACCATCGTACTTTTCAGTATGAATAATATTATTAACTTTATTTGGGATACCCTTTTCAATTGCTTCTTGGAAATTATCGTATTTTCCAAATTCAAAGTTGGACAAGCTAACCCAAATTATTAAGACTATGAATAGGATAACTGCTAGGGAAATACTAAGTGACTTTTTCATTCTCTACCTCCTTATCAATAATCTAATTTATCTAACAAACCACAACCTTATTTAAGTAAACTCCCCTTTAGCATTCCTGTAGTGCGTTAATTTCGACTTTGAAAAAAATAGAGCCCCTCAGTAAGATAAGAGTATAGATACCAAACTAAAACTCAAATCTAAGGAGGAGCTCTTATATGAAGTTTAAAATGCAAGACAAACAAAATCAACTAATTGAAAGAATTTCTGATAAACATCTTGTTGTTGGTGTGGATATAGCACAGCATGTTCATGTTGCACGAGCTGTAAATTTCCGTGGTATTGTCGTCGGTGATCCTCTCACTTTTGAAAATAACGAGAAAGGTTTCGCTAGATTAATGGAATGGATTTGTCATTTAAAACTTTCAAAAGGATTAAATACTGAAATAGTTGGGATGGAACCTACCGGACATTACTGGTTGAACCTATCTAAATGGTTATATGATCAAGATATTGATGTAGTAACCGTTAATCCTCACCATGTGAAAAGAAATAAAGAAAATCGTGATAATACCCAATCTAAAAGCGATAAAAAAGATGCCCTTGTGATTGCAGATATGATCAAGAATGGGTATTACTCCTTTATCCGGCCCACTTCTGAAGCTTTTGAAAAGCTTCGAGTGCTAATGGCTAACCGAGATGTAATCGTTAAACGCCTCACCAGTTCTATTAACCAAATAAATCGTTGGGTAGATATTGTCTTCCCTGAACTTCGAGAAGTATTTAAAGATGTAAAAGGAAAAGGGGCAATCGCAACACTTCGGTTATTTCCTACACCTTCAGAACTATGTTCCATGAAAGCACAGGATATAGTGAAAGGTTGGAAAACAGTGATGAAACGTCACGCAGGACTTAAAAAAGCACAATCGTTAATTGACTTAGCAAAAAATTCTGTAGGCAGTAAACAAGCACACGAAGCCTATAAGCTTCATTTAGAACATTTACTTGAAGAATTCGATTTAGCAAAAGTCCAACTCGAAAGAGTAGAAAAAGAAGTCACTTCCGTACTTGATCAAATTACTTTCGCTAAAAAAATAATTGCCATTGAAGGAATTAGTGAAATTTCATTGGCGGGTATTTTAGGAGAAGCTGGTGATTTAAGTGGCTTCGCGCATGGTAATTCTCTATTACGACATGCGGGACTACATCTGGCAGAAGCAAGCTCGGGTAAATGGAAAGGACAAATTGTCGTTTCAAAACGTGGGAGATCTCGACTAAGGCGATTTTTATTTTTAACGACATTAAGCCTTGTGAGCAATAACTCTGATTTCAAGCAGATTCATTTTAATAATGTTAAAGTCAAAAAGATGAAAAAAATGAAATCTATCATGAAACTCGTGGGGAAATTAGCAAGAATATTGGTGGCAATATCTAAAAATCATGAATCATATTGTTCTCAGAAAGTACAACCATTAGCACCTATAGCAGCTTAATTCTAATCGTAAACTAAGTAAGGCTTTAAAGTAATTAAAAGTAGTTTAATAATTCTTGAATGTTGGCTTATTCGTAGGATTACAGAGAAAGCGCGGAGTACTGGATACCGTTGTACCTAAGGGCACTGACCCGTTTGCGCAGCAAAACCGGCCTCCACCCCTTGGATAGGCATGACGAAGGAATGAAAGGGCAAATGACCCGTTGAGACATGGGAGGGATAGCCTCCAGGGGCGGCGTGGAGATGCGTGCAGTATATTATGGAAATAAATGGAGCTACTATTGACTCCTCTATTCCCGCATGCCTTCATGTAGCCTTTATTATCAAAACTCATTCCATTCATCCGTCATTGTTCTTAGAAGTGGTCTGAAATCCTGCGAATAAGCGAGCATTTGTGAGTAAATAGAATCTAACTGAGGGAGT
>NZ_KZ614146.1:1102097-1234647 GCF_002886185.1 Salipaludibacillus neizhouensis | reverse complement strand
TTGCATTTCTCTCACCTCCACGGCTTCCAAGATTACTATTGTTCAGCCCTTCATCCTCTTTTTGGACTACTATGGCTTCGGCTGACTTCTTACAATTCATCATGCCATCACTGTCATGATTGTTCCTGTGGGAAATTCCTTCCCTCTTGTCGGGAACCCTTGTAAGACCTCCCCGGGTAAGTCTAACCACTTTCCTCCCATATAGGTGCTGGATTTACTGTAAGAGATTTGGGTAGTATTGGACTTCATCTTGTCTTGCAGACTTATCCTTCTCTATTCAGCCTTATATCCAATTTCTGTTCGTCACCTCAGGATTTTGCTTCCGGCTTCCTTCAGATTCCATCTCACGATGGACACCCTTGCCTTCCGCTAACAGTTCCTACTACCAAGTCTGTAGTGGACTTTCACCACCAAGTTGTTAGACATGCCGGGCACACAAGAAAGGACGCAATTCTTATTTCAGAATTGCGCCTGATTGTGGTACATCCATAAGTAGTTAAACTTATTTTTTCGGTTTAAAAATTAAAGCAATAAAACTAATCATAGCAAATACGGTAAACATGACTTCATAACCTATAAACTCAGCAACCATTCCTCCAATCAATGAGCCAAATCCTTGCCCTAAAGCTAATAGTAAAAATGGTAAACCAAGACCAAATGAAGAATTTGTTTTAAAGATATTGATGCCCCAAATGATCAGAACACCTGTCATAAATATATACGAACTCCCGAAAAAAATCGCTGATATGACAACCGGGAGGACGCTTGTAGATAAACCTAGTAACAAGGAAGAAGTTCCTAGAAAAATGACACTTACTCGGTAGGAGGATAATAATCCGATTTTCGAGCTAAAATATCCGGCGAACCCCCCTAATACTCCAGCAATGCCGATGATGATCCAAAACCCTTGCGTGAGAGCTTCAGGAATATTCTCCATTTGAAGCAAAAAATCTCTTGAAAACGTCCAATAAGCCGCACACGTAATTCCTAATAGTAAAGAAGATAAAATTAAGGGATAAGCATTACCAACATCCTTTTTTGTCACGTGAAATGCTTGGGTCTGACGATTTTTGTTCGTATCCTTTGTTTTAGGAATGACCTTGTAATTAAGTATCAATATAATGAACGCTATTAGTGTAAACAGAAGGTAAGTCAGTCTCCAGTTGGTACCCAAAAAAATGACCATAATTCCTGTTAATGCTGTTCCCAAACTAGTACCTGCATTGATCCACGTATTTGTTGGAGAACGCTTATTCTGATCCACCCATTTTTTTATCACATCTGCATAAGGGGGGGAAGACAGCCCCGTACTTAAGCCAGCAATAAAGATCCCAATACCAAGAGATATTGAATCATTGGCCATAGATATGATGCCCATTCCCATAGCTGCTGTAATCCCCGCTATTAAAATCAGCATACGGGAACCAACTTTCTGCATATACAACATCGCCATGATAATCGCTATACAATATGCCAAATACGATAATGAAGAGATCACTCCTGCCTCAGATGGGTTGATATCCAGAGATTCACGTATATAAGGGAGAACTAATCCATAACTAAACCTTGCAAAACCATAAGTTACCGCAATCATGGGTAAACCAACCATGATTAATCTTTTCGAATCCATCAACAACACCTCTGCCTTTCTATATAGAACGATCACTATAATTTACAACGAAAAGAAAAAATCTTGAGCAGACACACCCCTAAGACTTTTGGACTTTTCCTTCTAATTGTGCGACGCTGTCTTATTCACCCCTCATATGGAGATCCATAGACTTTATGGAATGTATAAACGCAATTTCCACGTCATCCACATTCAAGGTTTCTGATAAAGCAGTGGCCCCTTCGAACAATAGCACTAACTGTATTGCTTCGCTATAGTTGAAGTCAAGTTCTTCAAAAAAAGCCAGTAATGATCTTTTATGTTCATTTACATATTGGACAATCTCATGATCATCATTATAAGAAAACTCTTCTTTAGCCCTTAAAAACATGCATCCATTCTTATTATGTTTTCGAATCCAATCAATATGGGCATCCGCTAAGGAGTATATTGATTGGATTTTGGAATTCCTAACGTGTGATTTCAACATAGAAAAATATTTTTCTTCTCGATTTTTAAGTACTTCAAGGATCAGGTCTTCTTTCGAGTCAAAATGATTATATAATGTCATAAGAGCAACATTTGCTTCTTTGATGACTCGTTTTAAGCCAATAGCGTGAAAACCATGGTTATAAAATAACTGCTCCCCATGTACAATGAGATCCTGTTTCTTTTTGCTCATAAGGTGAACACTCCTCCTCTTATATAGAACGATCATTATAAAAATACCATAAAACCATTCCTCTTGCAATCTTTTCAACACACCGTTTCCTAATAGCAACACCGTAACGTAAAAGAACATTACTATTCAGTACACCTCTGTGAATTTAAATAAAAATTTCGTAATTGAATTTATACTTCAAAAATCTGGCCCGATACACAAAGATAGGGCGCAATTCTTATTAAAGATTTGCGCCTGATTGTTGATGATCATTTTTCTATTGCATAGTATCGTAGTACTGTGCAGCAAATTATTAATGGCAGAGATAAAGTCCGCGACCGTTGATTAAATGGTCAAGCTTCTAATCCTTCAAAATTGCATCTCCAATCAGATACCCATCCAGGAGAATATCCAGATCTTTGAGCTACTCTTTGTGAAGCGATGTTACTGGCGATTACGTCATAACTTGGTATATCGCCACGTTCCAATATTTCAAGAGTTAACCTGTTTACAAGGTAACTTGCCAATCCGAAATTACGATATTCAGGGAATATGTCTATCCCAATTTGCCACAGTCTAGCACAAGTTTTGCTTGCTCCTGCTACCCCAACAATTTCCCCATCTTTCTTTGCGAGCACAGCCAAATCAGTCTGCCAAGGATGATTCCTATCATATATAATAGCATTTTTGAATTCTGTACCATTAAGTAACTTAACAACTTTGTCTTGCTCAATCAGTTCAAAAGAAAAAATTTCCAACGGTGAAATAGGAATTATCCTTTTCAGGTCAGGCAGATAATGCAAGTAAAGACCTCTAATAAAAGGCAAAGCAAAAATGCTATCACTATCTTTATCTTGCATCTGTTTTTTTGCAATTGACAATCGTTCTGGTGTAGCGGAAACCACAATTGATTTGCCCATTGACACAATTTCAAAAAAACGTGAATTCCTCCGAAAAGGTCTGCGTCCAGGATTTTCTTGAGCTTCAACAAAAATAATGCTATTCTTTTCATCATTCAAGTCATCGATTACACAATTCAGATCAATTGCAAGTTGCGACTGTACAATATATATCATTTCGTTTTGGGTCATAATCATCGGTTACTCATTCCTTTCGCTTCCCATTGGATATCATCGACTTAAAAAATTACACTTATCCACATACTTTATCTTGAACCAGATAACACAGAGGAAAAGTCCTCTTTAAATCCTGACTCAAAAGAAAAATAGGCGCATCTCTTAATAAAGTTTTGCGCCTGATTGTTGAAGAATAATCGATAGGGCATAGAAAAAGCGCAATTCTTATTACAGAATAGCACTCCTTTAGTTGAAGAATATGATTAACTATACTCTTTTTTAACCTCAAACCTACTAATAAGTTCGTATGGTCTAACCTTAAATGCTTCGTAAGGTAAATAGTTTGCCTCCATTGCATCAAGCGTTCTATTTCTAAAATGCTGTCTTGTAATTAATTGGTTAGCATTTTCTTTATTTAGTTTTGTGAAAACTACTTCTGATATTTCATTTTCAGCAGTTCTTACGTCACCAGATTGATACTCACCTCTAAAGACAACACAAATTATCCCATTGGTAATATTTTGGTAAATGCCAGTAATACCAATTAAGTGAACCTCAACCCCTGTTTCTTCCATTATCTCTCGGTGGATAGCGTTTTCTAATGTCTCTCCCTCTTCTACTTGACCTCCAGGCATTTCCATTGTATCGGAACGATGAAAATTCCTAACAAGTAATACTTCTCCATCTTTATTTGTTATATATCCACTGACAGCCATTATATGTTTAGGTGGATGGTATGTAGCAGGATAAGCAGTCGAAGATAAAAAATCTTGGTTGCTCTCAATGTAAAGTTCGCCTATTTCTTTTCTTTTTTCTTTTGCTTTTTTGTGTAACTCACTATTTCTAATTTGGTTTTCTATACTTTCATAGTGTTCAATACTTCTATATTCCCAAATAGCTAAAATCTCGACTTTGTTGTCATTAACCCAACGACCTATTAATTTTGCACCGTGTTTAATTTGATTTGGATATAAAAAAGAATGAAAAAAATTATTAAATTCGTTTAGTTTTTCTGGCTGAATTTTATAAGTTTTTCTTCTATATATCATTATTAATCAACTCCTTTTCCCTTTAATTTAAACAAATCCATTAAAGTTCCTTCTTCAACTATTCTCCCCAATACTTTAAGTGAAAACATTCACAACAATCCAGATATTCTATTAACACTTTAACACAAATTTTCCAATTATCACTTTTATTTGCAATGGTTTTCTGATAAAAATCAAACTAATCTGCGACAATATGGCCCGATTGCTGAACAAGAAAAATCCTACATATCAACTTTTTATCAAACTTTCTTATAAACTATCAGACTTTTTTATAAGTTATCGAACTTTATTTCAAAGCACATAAAGGGGGGAAATTGATTAAGATCCATGATAGACATGCCAATATAAATTACAATGATGGAATCAGGACTTTTGGGGCTAAAGGATATTCGTGAGTACAGAAGGATTAAATAAAAAACGGAGGAAAATTATATTCGAGGTCAAGAATCAAAGTTCGTTTGCGAGACAACATGATCAAACTGAAATTTTAAAATTAGTCTACAACAATATAATAAATACTTCTAAAAATTCCTGGGTCTTAGGGAAGGAATTTGAATTGATGTGCCCCCAAAAGTTAAATTCTTATTCTAACTTTTGGGATGCACCACATCTTTTAATTTTTATAAGTAAACTGTTTAATAGATGTTCTTAACTCTTCGCTTAACTCACTTAATTTTTCTGCAGATTGAGCTACCTGATCGATTGCTTTTAATTGCTCTTCTGTTGAAGCAGAAACCTGTTGTGTGGAAGCAGCAGATTGTTCTGTAAAAGCAGAAATACTTTCAATCGCTGATAATACTTCCTCCTGGAGCTCGTTCATATTTGTTACACCGGTGTCTATGTTCTTTATTGATTGGAGAATACTTTGTACTGAATCATTAATAGATTGAAAAACCTGCTCTGTGTCCGTAACAGAATCTTTTTGTTTGATAGAGATCGCTTCAGTTGTTTCCATAGATTTTGAAGCATTGTTTGCTTCATTCACAATCACTTGAATCGTCGATCTTATTTCGGACGTTGCTGTTGAAGACTGTTCCGCTAATTTTCTTACTTCGTCAGCTACAACTGCAAAGCCTTTACCATGTTCACCAGCACGCGCGGCCTCAATACTAGCATTTAAGGCTAATAGATTGGTTTGATCTGAAATTCCATTGATCACATCAACCACACTTTCGATGTCCTTAACTCTTGAAGTCAATTGAGTAATGACAGTGCTAACTTCAGCTAAAACTTCACTTGTTTGATTAGAAGTATCTCTGAGGGATCCGATTTGTGAAATACCCTGTTGACTTGCTTGTTCAGCCACTTGTGATTGTTGTAGCATAATCGCCATGTTCTCTTTAACACTTTCTAATTGATCTGATAAATCTTTTGTTTTTTGATTCGTATGCTCCGCATCATGTGCACCTTTAGAAGCACCTTGAGCGATATCATCAATAGAATGAACAATTTCATCAATCGATGCAGCTACCTCTTCTGATGTTGAGCTCATGCTAACTGATGATTCAACGACTTCTGCTACTGAATGATCAACTGAGCTTACTAACTTGTTTAAATTTACGTTCATCACGTTTACTGTTTCGGTCAATTGCCCTAATTCATCTCGTGATTGAACTTTTAGAGGTGAACTAGTTAGATCACCATTTGCAATTCTTCCCGAAACCTCTACAATACTATTAATTGATTTATTTGTTTTAAAAATGAATAGTGAACCAAAGATACTTATTAAGATAATAACTACGAGTAAGACGACTATATTAATAATAAACTTTTGCTCATTTGTTTGATTAAGACTATCAATCAATTGATTAGCATCTTCATCAATAAGCTGTTCAACTTCATCCAAATTAGTTCTCGCTTTTTCAAATAACTCATAAGTATTTTCAACATTTGTTCTAAGAGTTACATTAGTAGCTACGTCCTCTGTCTCCGCTTGAATCATTAAATCACTTGCTGCATTTTCCCATTCAGCAAAATTCGTTTCGAAGTCAGTAAATAGTTCCGCCATAGTGAGGTTACTATCCTCATGTTTTAATGTTGTAAAGGATGCATTTGTTTCAATTAATGACTTTGCATGGGCTACTCTTTCTTTTACTTGATTTACATTTTCCGTGTATTCCTTTAAAGATTGCTCTTGCTCCTCTTGCTCTTCGTTAATGTATAGCACATTAGAAAATTCCGCATCTGCTTGATACATATCACGATCTGCCTGTATTAAATTGGTGGCACTCACATAAGTATCTTCATAAAGTGTTTCAATTAACTGGTCCGTTGTCTGTTTCTCAGAAAATAGGTTGTAACCAATAATAATTGAGAAGATAATAATAGGTATTGCTAACAACAAGCCAAGCTTTGTTCTAATAGATATTAACTTTTTCAAAAATAACACTTCCCCTCCTGTATTAAAATGAAATTCCTAAGTCTAAAATAGTAGTCCTTATATACTATAATAGATAAAATTACAGCATCCGTCAACAATCGACAAATGAAATTTATGGAATCGCAGGGACGGTTCCCTGCTTCCATTCATACTGTCACATACTAAAAAAGAAGCAAACAGTCTGATGTGACCCCAAAAAGTTAAATTTTCACTCTAACTTTTGGGGTGCACCACAAATTCCTCTCCCATTTCAAATAAAAAAAATTTTGAAAAAAGATTAATCAAAATGATTCTTCTCCAGCAGATTTAAGTTTCGTTTTTATAAACTATTTTGATATTTTCTACCTAGGTTGTTCCACACAATCGTGCCTGATTGTTGCAGATAGAATCGATAGGAATTAGGAACTATAAGTCAACTAGCTTGTTGAACTAACGCTACTCCGTTTGTTTAATAAAATATCATCATTTATTTCTTTTTTAATTTCGTTAGCAATAAATAAAAATGAAAGGGGAAAATTAGATGCTAAAAATCCGAGGATTGAAAACAAAGTAGCATCAAAAAGACGTGTAGGTTGAAAAAATAGTAAAAGATAAATCATAGCCATAAGTACACCAGCAAAGGAATATAAACCTAATTGGAGAAAGTAACTCCTCCATTTTGAATGTCTATTCGTTCTACTTAATTTATCAATAATTATAGAAAGTGGTACTCCCGCAAGAAAAAAACAGGTCCAGCATAGATAACGACAAAAACAAACGTTTCAAAAAAACCAAAGTAATAAACATTAGGTTCTCGCTGAGAAATGGGGACATAGCCAAACCAAGAATATAGTGCTGAAAATAAAATAATAGCTAATACTGCTGATAAAAACTTATTCATTCTACACCTCCGTGTCCAAAAAACTCAAACTCTCCTCCCCAATAGCACCATAACAGAAACGTTGACTATTATTGCGCTAACGCTCTCCCGTTAATTGAAGACAGTTTTACTATCTGAAATTGATTTGTGATTTTTTTCTTAGAAAGTGTAGAAAGAAAATAAAGATAGTAATTATAATCAGAAATGTTGGGTTGCCAATCAGTCCAGAAAACCTAAGTAGAATAATCATGCAAAAAATTGGGATACCAATTGTAAAATATAAACCTAATTTATTCATAAATCCTCCTTTTTAATTAAACATACCTCCCCGTTCTGCAATATAACTGCAATCACAGCTTGTTCAACTATTGCACTCCGTTAGTTGAATAAGTTTTTACTTTAAGCAGGGTTTCAGCTTCCTTTATACTATCAGTCAACCATATAGGAGTTTGTGGATGTTTAACTAATTCCTCTGTGGACATCCAATATACTGCATCAACTTCATTTGGACTTTTAGCAAAAGCTTCACCTTCCTCAAACTCACATAAAAAAACAATATCGATTACTACGCTACCATTATCTAGTTTAAATGAAGTGTTTCTTACATAATCCATATTGTCTTTTACCTTGACTCCAACCTCTTCGAACAATTCTCTTCTTAAAGTTCTTTCCAATATTTTTGTTGAGTTACCCTCATTTTCAACTGTACCTCCGACAAGGGAAAGAAGACCACCCGCATGCCCTTCTTTCAAACTACGACTAATAATCAACCATTTACCTTCCTTGTATACTGCACCTTCAACATTGACATAAAACATTAAGAACTCCCCCTTTATTGAAACCTCTGCTAATTTGTGTGAAATATCCTTCTCTAACTAATCTCCCTCTATAATCTTTTTGTTTTCTTACGAAAACTCCGTTTATCTAAGGATTTCATAGCTACTCTTTACCACTAGACATTATTTACATGGTTAGTTTTAACTTATCTTTTAAAAAATGGATGTTAGGGGGCTGATTGACCAGCTCCACTTAAGTAATTTTTTAAAAGTAGAGGGGAATTTTACGTATGATCGCAACGATGGATCTCCACGTTTCTCATGGGGTTAACCCTCCCATGTCTCCCAGAGTCAATGCTCCTACATTCCTTCGTTCAACCTTGCCATGAGGGTGGAGGTCAGATATGCTCCCCGCCAGGGTCTCTGCCCGTAGTTTTAGTTTATGTTCTGACTTCTCCGTGCTTCAAATGTCTTTTGATAATAAGTAAGTTGTTTAAAATCACTTAGGTTAATAGAGTTTAATAAAACATGGTATTTGAGTTATGCAGCTTCCTGTAAGTTATTAAAGTGTGGAATATCACTAAGCATCTTTTCTTCACTGAACTCACACTGTTTAGTGCCTACTGTAAATAAGATTCGTATTAGTTTATTGCATATGGCAATTAAAGACGGCATTTTTTTTAACGGATTGTCTGGACGGGTCGTATAATACTCATGCAGATCTTTAAAGGCTTGGTTCTTAGCGACTAACGGCATTACAACTCGAAAGAGGAGAGCTCTGAGCTTCTTTCTCCCTCGTTTTGTAATGGTTGTGCGTCCTTTATGAAGTCCTGATGTATTTTCCCGTAAGTTTAGTCCAGCTAGTTTAATAATTTGTTTTGGATGAGAATAGTTTCTTAGATCGCCTACTTCAGCTAAAAATGCAGCGACCGTATCTTTCCCTATTCCTGTGATTGCCACCATATTATGAACACCAGGAACTTGTTTAAGCAATTCATCTAAATGAGCATCTAGTTCTTCGAACTTTTCTTTCAATAAGTCATATTGAGCTAATAAGGTTTTAAGCTCTAATTTAGCCATGTTATTTCCTTGTTTAATGCCGACTGAACAACAAGCCGCCTCTTTTAATCTCCTCACTCTACTTAAACCAACACCTCTTTGGGCGCCCTTTTTGAGGTGTTTTAAAATTTCACCATCAGATAGTTTCAGTAGCTCATGTGGTAGTAGATTAAGCTTTAAAGTACGAAGTGCAGCTTTTCCTTCCCAGTCTTTAAAGGCTGTAAAAAACTCAGGGAAATAGCGGTCTAGCCAATTGTGAATCTTACCTTGTACAGAACGTAGGTCAGTAGATAATAGCTCGCGCACTTTCATTGCTCCTCGAAGTTCTGCATAAACACCTTCAGGGATACTTGGTTCAGCGTAGCGACCGTCTTTGACCAACTGTGCTATGACTTTGGCATCTTTCACGTCATTTTTTGTTGGTGAATTATCGTCTAATTCTTTGCTTTTCTTAGTGTGCAATGGATTGACCACAACACACTTGATATTTAACTCTTTTAAATAATGTGCAAGGTTAAGCCAGTAATGTCCTGTTGGCTCCATACCAACGAAGACTTTATTCATTTGATTATCAACTTGAAGTTGTTTAATCCAACCTATTAAGCCATCAAACCCTGATTGAGTATTTTCAAAAGTAATAGATTTCCCTAGATCCATTCCTCTGAAATCCTGTGCTCTTGCGACGTGATTAAACTTTGCAATATCAACACCTATAATTAGTGTTTCAGCTGTGATTTGAGCAATTTTGTGATTTTGGTTATAATTCATTAGTGAGTCCTCCTTGGTTATCAATTAAGGGTCCTTTTGCGCGCAAAGCTTTGGACACCTCGTATCATACCAAGAGGACTCTTTTTCTATCAAACTCTAAATTCTTTAATTACAGGAATGCTCCCCCTTTAGTTTAAGTGAAAAAATTAAACTATTAGGTTTTCTATTATCATATTAACATAATTTTCCAATTTAATTTCAAATTTTAAAGAACCTACTTCTTCTACAATCTGGCCCTACACACAAAAAAGGGCGCAATTCTTATTACAGAATTGTGCCTAATTGTTGCAGATTGAATCGATAGGAATTAGGTACTGAAGGGTAGATTGCCTGTTGAACTAGGCAACCCGTTCGTTGAATAAAAAGCTTATATATGTAATATCATTCTTAACATTTTCGTTATATGACCTTCAAGATTATCATCAAATTCTGAAACTATATGGAACCCTTTTGAACAATAAAAATTGACCCCTATTTTATTCTCTTTCTCAACACTTATATAAACTGAATTGGCACCATTTAAGTTCTTTATACCTTCTTGGAGTATGGGCTCCCTTTTCTAACGTATCTTACCCATAATACTGTGTTACATTTTCATTTGAAAAACAAGCAAATATATCTTCTGCGTCATCCTTTGATATTTCTCTTAGTACCAATCTTTCTGTCTCTAATGTTGGAAACATTCTTTCCCTCTCCTTCTCAATCCTTTATATGCAACACATCTTTTTCAATAATACTGCTCGTTAGTTCAATAAAAATGGCATCACCATATTGAAGGAAACTCCCCATTAGCGTCGCAACAGCCTCAAACGCTTCTTCCACTAATGCACCCCCGTTATTTCAATAGCGCTTTCTCTTACCATGTAAATACATCATGCATCCTCCTGTCACTCTGTTTTGAGGCACAAATGTTACAATTCTTATCCAATATTTTAGGTACATTCCTCTGAAAATATTTTTTCTATAAAATACGACATTTTTCCGCTAATTTAAGGGTAGTGGTATTTAAATAAAGGTCCTCCCCCTAAAAAAAAAGAGGTGATCACTATAGATTCTAGAAACTTAAAAATCCTTTCTGACCATGAGCTTCATTGTATACATGAAAGCTCCAGGTGTTTTTTGGAAGTTCATAATGAAAAAGAACATAGTCAACTGAAAGACTTTTTATTATTTTTGGAAGTTGAAATTCGCAACCGAAATATAGATAAAGAATAATATTACATTTTAGGAGGACTTTTATCTATTCGAATTACTAATATCTTTATCAAACTCGTAAAGGTAGCAATTAATTTTGCTTCACAGTATCGGTCAAACCCACCATAAAAGTGAGTTGTTTTTTCATCATTCTTGTTCCATTAAGGGTTGCATGTTCAATAAGAAGAACGGAATCCTTTGTGGAAGAATCCCCCCCAATACTTGAATAAGCGTACTGTCAAATTCTCGAATACCATCCCTTTAGTTTAACATGTTTTCCAACTGACTGGATAACCAAAGGGGAATATATTCATATACTCAAAATATTTACGGTAAAGTTCTCTTCTCATGGTTCCACTAAGTTATGCATAAATCCTCGGTGTTTCGCTCTTTTCATGTCCTAATAGATTTTGAATGACCTCTAATGGCGTACCATTATTCATCAAATGAGTCGCATAACTGTGTCTTAATTGGTGGGGGTGAATGCTTTTATTGATTCCTACTCTACTTGAAATACGTTTTATAATATATCTCCTTTGTGCAATGATCAACCAATGAGGATTTCGTTTCGTAACAAATAACGCTCTAGTGGAATTTTCACTATCGCTAACTTTCACCGATATTTCAGTTGAACCCCATCTACCTACATCTTCCACTTCAATTTTTTCACCTAGATATTCTTCTCCTAATATTAGATCTATCTGCTTTCTCCCTAGGATATTGTAGAAATTTTATAATAGTTCTCATGATTGACCATTTCTACCACATGCGCTGTTTCCTCCTTTCAGCGATCCGATAACCTCTTCTAAATATAGTACTAGTACAATCGAAGTAACGGTTAGTCTCCAAGAAACAAAAAAACCACGACTCTAGGAGTTGTGGTATAGCCAAAATAAAATGATACTTTTTCACTTTAAAATGGTCTCATTTTGACACCATCTTCAATAATAATTACATAACAAGTATGACGAATAGGACAGCGGCTAATACTAAACGATAAATAGCAAAAGGTGTTAACTTCACACGCCCAATTAATTTTAAGAAAAACTTAATGGAAATAAGAGCAAACAGAAATGCGCTTATAAAGCCAACGATATAAAACGATAAATGGTCGGGTTCAACATACTCCCAGTTTTTCAAAAGTGATAAAAAACTGGCCCCGAACATAATTGGAACGGCCATTATAAACGTAAAATCAGCAGCCGTCCGGTGATTCATACCGAACAATACACCACCTGAGATCGTTGCACCCGATCGTGAAAATCCTGGCCATAATGAAAAACATTGAACAAGTCCAACAGCAAAAGCTTGCTTATATGTAATCAGATCCAAAGATTGCGTTTTTGGTACTTTCTGTCCGAATTTATCAGCTATAATCATTAAAATCGCTCCTATAACCAAACCAACTAACACCGTCTCAACAGAGAACAAATAAGTATCAATATAATCTTCAAATAATACACCCAGAACAGCAGCTGGAATTAACCCAGTTAATACATGTGATAATTTTAATTGAGAGCCGGGTGTAGAATCTTTTATTTTGTAAAGTCCCACAAGACTTAATAATCGTTTCCAAAAGACGACGATAACAGCAAAGATTGATCCTAACTGAATCACAATTTTAAATGTATTTGCTGAATATTTCCCAAGAAACTCAGATGTTCTTAACCACATGTCATCGACAATAATTAAATGTCCCGTTGAAGAAACTGGAGCAAACTCCGTCATTCCTTCTACAAATCCTAATATTAACGCCTTTAGTAAATCTAATAGTCCCATAGTTTCTCCTTATGCTCTTCTTTTTCGAAATTGTAAATACCACAAAATCACAGCAAGTCCCAGTAGTGCAAAAAGTACATAAGCAATATTTGAATAAATGGACATTACACCCTCTATAGAGAAGCCGTTGGAGGCAACTGGGAATAGCTATTTCTACATCCATTATGGCTGTTAATTGTTACTTTTGTTAACACTTATCTAATGCCTATAATCTGTTTTAATACTTTATATTACCCCATATCCCAAGAGAATTCAATCCCGTATTTCCTATTGATCTTCCACAATATGGCGATTCAAAAAGTTGAAAATCATGGTGTATACGAGTATATCCTGTTTCTGATTCATAAAAAAAAGGTTTTGCATTGTAAACAATGTCATTAGGATTTTCTGTATTTTAGGATAAATATAAAGAATTTTGGAGAATATAACTTATAGAATATTTATGGAATCTGAAAGCAAAAGTGTTGTTTGTAAACAAACTCTACTTGATTAGAAAAGAAAGGAAAGGAGAAATTATTTTAGATGCAGTCAAAACCGCAAACCGACCATAAAATAGAATTAAATTCAGCAGAAGTAGCAAACCTATGGACAAGTTACATGAGTAATACGGGGGCAATATGTTTATTCGAGAATTTTTTATCCACTGTCGAAGATCGGGAAATTCGCTCTATTCTTGAACTTGCGATGTTGCTGTCAAAAGAGCAGGTTCCAAAATTAACGTCTTTCTTTAAAGAAGAAAAACTTCCTGTTCCTGACGGTTTTTCAGTTGAGAAAGATGTAAACAAAGAGACTCCACGATTGTTTACAGATGATTTTTACATTTTTTTCATTCAAAATTTTTGTGAACAGAAAATGGATGCCTATTCCTATGCGTTGTCTACAAGTGCTCGTTTTGATATGTCCGAATACTTTACTGAATGTTTGCATGAAATATCTACCCTATATAACAAAACCAGCACAGTTTTGTTATCCAAAGGGATATTCATTAGATCCCCTTATATTCCAGCACCTAAAAAGGTGGAATACGTTGAAAAGCAAAATTACTTAGCTGGGTGGTTCGGTCATAGACGGCCGATAAATGTCATTGAGATAACTGGAATTTATTATAATATGATCCGAAATCAACTGGGGAGAACGTTGTGTATGGGATACAGTCAAGTGGCAAAGTCGAAGAAAGTCCGTGATTACTTCATTAGAGGAAGAGATATTGCCGATAAACATGTTGAGGAATTTGCTTCTGTCTTAAGTAGTGAGTTTCTTCCTTCTGCAAGTACATGGGATACTTTACCTACCTCATCAACAGAGGCTACCTTCTCCGATAAAATAATGATGTACAATATTACGATATTAAACGGAATCGGAGTCGGGAACTATGGGAGAAATCTTGGCACAAGCCCAAGGCGTGATTTAGGGCTACTTTACACCAAGCTTATGTCCGAAATTGCTCTCTTTGCAGAAGACGGTGCCAATATTATGATTGATAACGCATGGCTAGAACAACCACCTCAAACACCTGACAGAGATCAATTAGCACATGAATAAAAGGGCTATAAAATCTTCCTTCCTTAAATATTATTCGCCCTACTTTGGATATAAAATACACTGTTTTTCTTCTTAGCGTAAAAAAATCGGGGTTAGGACTTTCCAAAAACACGCTAGCAAATGTGTTGCACGTTTGTTTGTACCCCCCTTTAATAAAGGGGGAATGAAATCCAGTAGAGAGTTTTACTTTAAAGCCAAAAATGTCTTAGGCTTTTGCTTCAAATGTCCGACAAACCTTGGCAAGTTCTCGCACTTAAGTACTTGATTCATCACGCTCCTCAAAATGGTTTATCAATATGTATATAATTATCTAACTTCTCTACTAAATATTTAATAAAGATTTTGAATATCTTAAGTACTATGTCTTTTTAAACTAATGCTTCCGTTACTTTAAGTGTATTTAATCACAATCCCAAAAGTTTGCTAATTGTTTAATATCTATTCAAATTTTTTTATTAAATATTTTTTAAATCGCTACCTTCTCTTAATTCAATAAAAAAGCTGCCCTAAGGCAGCTTTTTAACTGAGATAGATTGGAACAGCTTTCACTTTTTAGCTACTATGAGAAATCTTTTAGAGTTTGTTCGAATCCCTTTCTCCGTTCGATTGTTCTTAATAAAATCATCCAGTATTTCAAAGTCCGTCTTTTCCTGACCAAAGTTTGGAATAGTTGGTGTGTGTTTAAGTAAGAATATAATGTCTTCTGGTCTTTGAAAATAATCAGTAGAATTATATTCGAAGGATTGAACTTCGGAAAAACCTACTTCTTTTAATTCTTGAACATATCTTTTTTTTAATGCACCATATTCTTCAACTACATTGCCTCGATTAAATGCTTTTTTTACATTTAATTTGTCACCCTCACCAACTTGTTGAGTTAAAAAATATCCACCTTTTTTGATTACTCTATCGACTTCCGTTGAACTAAATGGTGCATGACGACATGAAACTAAATCAAAAAAGTCGGTTGGAAACAGCAAGTGTTCAGAAGACATATGAGAAAAACGTACATTTAATACTTCAGATTTTAATAAATTAGATTGAGCTGTTTTCATCATTCCAACAGATATATCGATTCCAACTAAAAGAAATAATGAAGGTGCAAGGTTTAATACATTTTCTCCTCCACCTGTACCAATATCAAGTAGGATATCAGAAGCTTTAGACCTTTTCATTATTTCCTCGTTAAAGTCCCACTTTGCCCCTTCGGATACAAGCTTTAGTTTACTAAAATCCCATCCATTTGCTTTTCCGACCTTATCATAAAAACTTTTATAATCTAATGGTTTCATTTTTTCCACCTTTCAAATGTAAAAAGCCAAAGCACTTCAATAGCAGCTTCAGACTATCGCTTCTCCGTGAGCTTAAGTAAGTTGTTTCACATATTCATCAGGATTATAAGGATAAAGGCTAAATGACATACTAAATCACAATATAGGAGTATTGAGAAATAGCACTTCCCCGTTTTTCTTATCTTTTTTTTTCAACCTTTGTGCACTTAAAGTTGTTTTCCTTGTACAAACTTACAGCATTTTCATTCCATTTTGCTACATGTAATTTTATCGGTAATTCATTAGAATTATTCTGAATATGATTTATTGCCCAAAAAAGTAGTTGTGTACCATACCCCTGACCTTGAAACTTTTTATTTACAATAAGGTCATCTATTTCATTGTCGTAACAAGCAACTGAAGCGATTAGTTTTTCATTTTGTATCAATAGATATATATTATTTTTCTTATCTGCAATCTGTTCTTTTGAAGAATAGAAATTATACGGTTTTACACCTAATACTTTTCTCATCTCGTAAAAACACTCGTTATATATTTTCTGATAACTATCATGAAATTCATCTGAATATGGTGTCAGGCTTAATTTTGATTCTACTTTTCCTCCAACATATTCCATTTCATAAGCTATTATTTCAATCATAAATTCACCTCATAAAATTATCGTATTTTTCTATAAATATGTACAATATCTAATCTGCTTCATTAGCAACTTTATAAGCAATCTCAGTTTGTTCCACTATCGCTGTGGCGTTTATTTAAGTAAAAATTTTATAAAGCTGATTATGCTTGGGAAGTAATAGGATGTTTAACTTGTAATGGAAAATGGTTAGTACCACTCGTTTTTACGAATAATACATCATCCCCATTAAAAATATCCCTTTGTGTATCACCCCCTTTATAATTAGGGGTATAGTGAAAGACAATCCTATTAGTATCACTATTAGTAATCTTCGAAAGAATATTATGAATGCTGACTTCTTTTTTACTAACAATATCAAAAAGATCTATTTGCTTTCCTTCCGCCTTAAAAATTACTATTGCATCTTCATCTTCTACGTAGTAAATATCATTTTTAAACACGTATATACAATAGAACATAAGAATCCCGTGAGTGTTTAGTGTCCCAAACAGATTGGAAACAGGCACTCTTTCGGAGGCAATTTTATAAACAAAGTTAAGGTCGTCACTATTGTTACCATCGAGTTTACGAATACCTATTGTATCAGATTGAATTGGCGAATATATCATTGAAAACTGATACTCATTAACTGATTGGAAACCAAATTTCGGGTAAAAGTCCAATACATTTTGATTTGCAAATAGGTACATGAAGTCATAGCTACTCTCAAATTCTTCCAAAACCTTATTCATTAAACTTGCTGAAAGTCCTCGATTTCGATAATCTGGGTGTGTCATAACTGTTCCTATTTGTATGGCTCTTTTATTCTCCCCATTTATAACGAAGTCCAATAGATTAACTGAAACATTAGCTATTACTTTACCCCCATCAGCATAAGAAAAGGGAATATAGCGGTTATTCCAATACCCTTTTTTATACCAATCTTCAAAATTCAAACCAAAAACCAGAGTGGCAAGTTCATTAAAACTTTTTCTTAGTTCCTCATTATTTTTGTAATCCTTATAGAACGTTGATCCTGTCATTTCTTCTCCCCATTCCAAGAATTCTTCTATAACTGTCCTCCCCTTTAGCGCCATAACAGAAACTACGGTTCTTCCATTATTGCTACTCTGTTTGTTAAAGTACATTTTTTCACAAAGTGGCAATGAACAAAGAATAGCTGCCCATAGAGAAGCTGCTTCACCATTTTACTGAATTGGCATTTGGCTTTTCAAAAACCATTTAAACCATCTACCGTGTCCATCGGTTTCAGCTATAGTATTTTTACTTTCAATACCATCCAAATAATAATCAAGATGTAAGTACCTATCTTGAATGTTATTGTAAATATGAAATATGTCTCTATTCCTACCAATGTCTTCAACAATTTGTAACAGTTGATTTTTCATTTCTAATGGTATTTGGTTAGCAACATGAGTATGAAAAATACAAATCACACTGTCTTCTGAAATATTATCAACAAATTTTGATAATAAACTTATCCCATCACCATCAAACAAACTCACTGGAACTTCTTTCATATAACTTGCAGCTTCTTCAAACATAAACAACCTCTTCTTATGTTCGGTCCATATTAAGGATTTAAGCCACAATTTCTCCTCTTCATCATTTAAATCAATTGTATTTAAATCTATCCCCATCCTGGTCGATACTGGTGGTGGTGTCGAATGAAGAATTGGTGTATTTTCTCCTTTGATTTCTGCTGTAAGATGAAGTTTGGAATCAATATTACCATAAATGTCATTTTGTCCGTAAGAATATGAATAGTTATCCCAAAGAAGCTGTAACCCCGCACTAGTTCCAATTTCAATAAGTGCTAATGGTTTCTTCGCTTTCTCATAAACAGTACAAAAAACAGGATAAAGGTATGCACATCTACGTACTTCGTTCGTTTGGACAAGTCTCGTTTTGAGAATTGATTCGATTTCATTCCGATGCTTAATACAAAAATCCTTAAAGAATTCAAACGAGTCCTTATATAACTTTGAATGATTTACTATACTCGGGTAAAACTCTTTTAAAGGGTGTTCCTTACCTTTTAGTAAAAGATAATGTACTGCACCAAATAACAGGTTGGGGATAGGTTGCCCATCACCTGCGTTACCACAAATAGCAAGAAGTTGATCATCCTTAGAAATTTTTATGGACAAAAATTCGTATAATAGGCTTGACCCTTTACATTCCTTTTCGGCAAAGGTCAAAAAATTCCGAGACAAAACTTCGTTATCAACCAAAGCAACTTCCCCCTTCTATACAATCTATTAATAATAAATTCGACAATTTACCAAAAAAAGCCTTTTTACTATTTGAATGTATTAATTTTACTCTGTAAATAAGGATAAGCATCTCGTAGTCAAGAAAAAAACACCATTCCGATTATGGAATGGCGTTCGTTTCGTATCATGTATGGACTCCGTGTTACTATAAGAATTATTTTCGACTATGTGAGAAAGTTTGCTATACTATTTCCTTTTAAAACGACTTCCTTTACTTTTAGCACGCATTCTAGTAAGTTGCTCTTCAACTCGGTTTTCAACATCAGTAGTTTTTTTATTGTTCATTTCTAAAGATACGATCTTATCTCCAGATAAGGTTATAAAAAACCACATTCCTTCTTTGCTACCGTCGGGTAACTCAGATACATCGAGAGTATACTCTTCACCAATCTCTTCGACTAATAGTGTTGCAAACTTTCCATCTACGATTCGATCTAAAACGCCTTCGTGTTTCATCATTCCCCTCCTACACAAGCTAAACCTTCCGATTTGATATCGGCAAGTCTTGCTTCGCCTATGCCATTTATTTTAGATAAGCTATCTACGGATTTGAACGGTCTTGAATGAACAAGTTCTTCTGCCCGAGCAGGACCGAAGTGAATAATAGATTCAATTTCTTCCGTAGATGCAGAATTAATATCTACACAATTTTCAGTATTCGTGGCAGAATCATTATCGTTTCCGTTATTCCGATCATTAGAATCCGCGTCATCGGAAGAATTACTCGAACTTGAACTACCGCTATAATTACCAGAAGATGGTGATGCAGGAGTAATATTTCCATCTTTTTTAGTAGTTACATCGTAAGTGGCCCCATCAGTAGAAACAATTACTGTTCCATGAACATCTGTGCCGTAGAGTTCGATTCCTTTGTCGGTTACTCGCGAAATCACTTCATCATGGGGATGACCATATTGATTGTCAGAACCGGCAGAATAAATAGCAACATCAGGGTTAACGGCATTTAAAAAATCATCTGTAGTAGCTGTGTTCGAACCATGATGTCCTAATTGAAGAATATCCGCTTCCAAATGAAGCCCACTTTGACTCATTGCATTTTCCGTTTGAGATTCCGCATCTCCCGTAAAAATAAAGGAAACTTCTCCGTAATCCATTCTGAGTGATACAGAACCTTCATTTAAATCACCTGTTAGTGTATCTGGGTTTAGAATCTCAAGACCTAGAGGACCAATATCATATCCTTCGCCAGCTCTTGGTTCATGAAATTCGACATTACTGTCTTCAATAGCATCCATTACCTCTTGGTATATATCAGAGGTTGCCGTGTCTCCAGACAACCAGACTTCTTCTACATCGAGATTTGCAATGACTTGATCAATCTGTCCGATATGGTCTGCGTGTGGGTGTGTCCCAATTAAAATATCAAGGTGAGAAATCTCATGAGACTCTAAGTAATTGACAACGTTATTAGCATCCCAATTTCCTGTATCAATTAAAATTCTAAAATCATCGCCTTCATAGGAATATTCTATTAACGTTGCGTCAGCTTGTCCTACATCGATGTAGTGAACTTTCATTTCATTAAGTTTATCCGCCGAAGGTCCGTCTCTAGGATTTTCTTCTGTGTTTCCCTCGTTCTGTTCTACACCTTGATTAGTGTTGCTTTCTGTCTCTATTTCATTTTCTTCTTTTATATCTAAATTTTCTTCCTTACTTTCTGTTTCACTCGATTCATCTGAATCAGCATTATTTTCAGATGCTATTTCCGAGTTGTAATCACCAGTAGCTTCGTTTGTTTCCGCCTCTTGACATCCCGTGATTAAAAAGACTATTAAACATAAATTCATTAAACTTACCAAACTTGTTCTCAAAGAATCACCTCTATCTATATGAAATAATAACACATTAGGGAAACAGGGGGACTGTTCTGTGCATCATTGGCAGCGGTGGGGACTCTTTCTTAAGATTGTAAAGGTAAATTAAAAGTTCCTATCTGAAGGATTCTGTTGATTAATAACATGTTACTCAGTTGAATCCCTTCTAGGCGGTGCGTTCCGCGGGAAATGATTCAGCTGTTGCTCTTCCCGCTCAAGTCACCGCCTTCGCTACTTCCAGCTTCTTTTTGTTTAAGAATACAGCCTCTCCTTTAACAGGAAGAAGAAACGTCAAAAAGACTCTTCAGTTAATACTAGTGAAGAGTCAAGTATATGTTGTAATATTCGATTTTGCGGTAACTTGACATGCAAGGTCATAAAAATAGTTTACTTTTTTCATTGAAGATTTTCAGTGAACTATTTATCCAACTCGATAATGTGAATGTGTTTGCTTTCGGTGACTGTTTAGGACGAACACTATCTTTATTACATCTAAGATTCTATGGTTTACGAACAGTAGGGACTGTTTGTAAATAAAAGCACATTTTACATTCATACTCCAACTAAACACTATTAATAGCATACAAAAACACACAGATTAAGATCTGCGTGTTTTTACTCATATTTTCTTTGCTTATTGAACTAACGCGTAGTTACTTTAAGTACCTTCAATTGATAGGAAAACACATTACGATTTTTTAAATGATAAACTTGCTTCATCTAATAAAGTTCTCATAACTGGTAAGGACGCTGGACCAATACCATGGATTGTTAGAATTTCTTTTTCGGTGTATTTTGAAAGTTTTTGCAAAGTATTAATCCCTTCCTGATCTAAGGCATTTCTGGCAGGTGAACTTAGTTTCGATAGGAAGTCACTTTCAAGTTTATTCTCCTTATCACAAGCAGGACAACTTGGACAGTCACTACTTTTAGAATATTTATGCCCTTTTTCACAAACTCTTAAGCTTTTTTCTGCTTTCAATATAACCCCTCCTACTAATTTTTGTATCCAATTTACATGCTTTTTTTGTGTATACCGGTTAAACAATGCTGATCTAACAACAAAAAATAGCGCACCAAATCATATACGATTTAACACGCTATTTCTTCTGTTATTTACTCTTGCTTCTTTCCCTCTTTGAAAATCAGTCACCTACCGTAAGTCTTGTATCGCAAAATTCCCACAACGTTTAGAACAAGGCTGAAAACTTGGTTAAAAGTAGATTACCTCATGACTAAAAAAATGATCATTTGTTCAAAGTAAGCTGCTAAGCTTGGTCATGTTTCCTAGTTTTTACGTGCGTTTCCGCAAACAGTTATCGGAGTCTACGATCTGAAACACTTAAGTTAATTCATACACAACTTCTTCTAGTTTCATGCCGCGGGAGCCTTTCAGTAGAACGATATCGCCTTCTTCCACCGTTCCCTTTAGTTTAGCGATCAGCGCCTGTTTATCGTTGTATGCAAAAACGCGATTTTCGGGAAAATTGACTTTTGCACCTTCTGCTATTTTTCTCCCTAGCTGGCCAAATGTGATGACTTCATTAATTTTCTCTTTGTCAATTCCTTTACCGACTTCAAAATGAAAGGTTTCTTCCTTGTCACCTAGTTCAAGCATATCTCCCAAAACGACGATTTTTTTCTTGTAGTGTTTTAAATCTTGAAGCAAGTCAATGGCGGCTCGCATCGACGTTGGGCTCGCGTTATAAGCATCATTAATGACCGTCACGCCATCTTTTCCTTGGATCAGTTCTGTTCGCATTCCCGTGATTTTAATTGCTTCGAGCCCTTTTTTGATATCTGGGATCGACACATTCATCTGCTTGGAAATAGCGATGGCTGAGAGAGCATTATTTACATTGTGTTTGCCGAGGACCGGAATAAAATACTCGGTCTCAGCTTCGTCTTTTAAGGTGAAATATGTGCCATTGCTCTTCTGTTGGATATGCGCCGGGCAATAATCGTTTGTTTCACTATTACCAAAGGTGATGACGTGAAACGGACTTTGGTCGACTTTTTCTGTTAATAATGGCTCATCTCCATGGATGATGAGTGTCCCGTTTTCTCTCAAACCTGCAGTGATTTCAAATTTCGCCTCTGAAATTCCTTCACGAGAACCTAAATCCTGTAAGTGGGACTCGCCAATGTTTGTGATGATTGCAGCTTCAGGTTGTGCTAGATTGGAAAGGAGCTCAATTTCTCCTCTTCCGCTCATTCCCATTTCCAACACTACGATTTCTGTGTCTTCCTGTAACCGAAGAATCGTCAATGGCAATCCGATGTGATTATTGTAATTCCCTTCCGTTTTTTGGACTTTATATGTCGTTGAAAGCACGGAGGTAACCATGTCTTTCGTTGTTGTTTTACCGTTACTACCAGTGATTGCGATGACTTTTGCGGGCAAACTCGCCAAGTAGTTTTTTGCTAATTCCTGTAATGCCACTAACGTATCGTCGACATAAATTAACGGTACATCTGCAGGAGAATTCGGCTGATCTTTTTGCCAAAGGGCTCCGACTGCCCCATTCTTGATAGCTCCTGTCACAAAATCGTGGCCATTAAAGTTCTCCCCAACAATCGGGATATATAGATTTGCTTTTTCGATCGTTCTTGTATCTGTGGAAACTCCGGCAACCTCGATACGGTTAGTGTCTGGACCGACAACTTCTCCGTTCGCCCACACAGCAATTTCTTTCAATGTTTTTTGCATCATCGCACTCACTCCTTCTTATCGATAGAAACGTTCCTCTTTCTGAATAATATGTGTAGATATTTTCCACGATATTATGCGGAAAAAAGATAGGGAAAAGCTATGTAAAACGAGGCTGACTCAGAGTCAACCTCATTCCTAAATTTATGCTTAAAAGGTGTGCTTAATCTTCTGTTTTTCCTGATGTCGCTCTCTTCCAAGTTCGACTAGTTTTTCAATTAACTCCGTGTATGACAAGCCTGATTTCTGCCAAAGCATCGGGAACATGCTAAAAGGTGTAAAGCCTGGCATCGTGTTCACTTCGTTCATAAGGATGTCTCCCTCTTTTGTTAAAAAGAAGTCAGCGCGGACTAATCCCGAGCAATCGAGTGCTTTAAACGATTGAATCGCCACGCGTTTCATTTCTTCATAGTCTTCATTGGAGACGTCTGCAGGGATAATAAGGCCTGTGCTTCCGTCCTCATATTTAGCTTTATAGTCATAAAAACCATCTTTTGGAACGATTTCACCAACTACGGAGCATTGCGGATCCTCGTTTCCTAATACGGCAATTTCCAATTCACGACCGTCGATTCCTTCTTCAATAATGATTTTACGGTCATATTCAAAAGCTTCTACAAAAGCTTTTTCAAGGCTTTCGCGGTCGTTACATTTACTGATTCCAACACTTGAACCTAAGTTTGCTGGTTTGACAAAACAAGGGTAACCAAGTTTTTCTTCGACGTTCTTGTAAGCGGCTTCGGTCTCTTTTTCCCAATAACTGCGAACGTACCATACATAGTTCGGTTGCTTAATGCCAGCCTGTTCATAAATGTTTTTCATCATGACTTTATCCATGCCGGCAGCAGACGCCAGCACTCCGTTCCCTATATAAGGAACGTTCATCAGCTCTAATAACCCCTGAACGGTTCCGTCTTCCCCGTTCGGTCCATGAAGCAACGGGAAAATCACATCGAACTTATCTTCCGTTTGGCTGCTTTCACCCTTTGCTTGAACCGGAAAAATTTCTGAATTTAAAGCAACCGGAGAAATCGTTTCCCCTGCTTCTTTCAATTGAAGCTTCTCGACCTCTTCCACAGGACCTTCAAGCTGAGTTCCTCTAACCCACTGACCCGTTTCTGAAATGTATATTGGATGAACGTCATATTTAGTTAAATCCAATGCATTAATGACGGCTTTTGCTGTTTGTAATGATACATTATGTTCGGCGGATTTCCCACCATATAATAACCCTAGTTTAATCTTCATAATCACCCTCCATATTTGTTCCCTTATCATTTTAACATTTCCGCCTATAAATTAACTACTAATTTTTCAAGGAAACAAGGGGACGGTTCTGTGCTTCCTTGGTACCGGCGGAGGAATAGGGGTTCATCGAACAGTGCCAGGCACTGTTCGTAAGGATTCTGAAATTCAATTGGGAAATTTATGTTAAAGTAATAGTAGAATATATGGATTATTGTAAATGTTTTCACTTAAGCTAAATGATGCTTTGTTTAAGAAGAAATGTACATTAGGGGGAAAAAATTTGCTGAAAGTCTTAAGAATTATCTTATCAATATCCGTTGTCACTTTAGGTAGCTATAGTTTAATAACTCGAAAATTCGATTTACTGCCTCATTCTTTAGTGGGTATCCTAACGTTGGTATTAGGCTTAATTGAACTTAAAAGACAATAAATCATTTTGGAGATTTATAAACATTGGAGCATCTGCATTTGTGGTTACAAGGGGACGGTTCTGTGCTTCATTGACACATACAGAAGACTTGCATGGTTCACTCAGCGAGGAATAAACGAATAAAGGACCCTTCCGCAAAAAGCGAAGGGTCCTATTTGTTACACTATTCGTTAAGGCGACCATGAATTCTGAGATAATGGTTGAACTCTTTGCGTTGTAACCTGTCTTTCTTCGTATTACGAAGGCATGCCATGAACAGATTTGACCTCAAGATATTCCTCAATCCCAAAGTCACCCCACTCACGACCGATTCCAGATTGTTTATAGCCCCCAAATGGTCCATGGAAGTCGGTGTCAGCATCGTTGACAGTAATTCTTCCAGCTTTGATTTTCGATGCAACATCACGCAATTTCTCCGGATTTTTACCAATTACATAGCCTGCAAGACCATAAATAGTATCGTTTGCAATATCAAGTGCTTGGTCAAGACTATCGTAAGTCAGAATCGTTGTAACTGGACCGAAAATTTCTTCTTGTGCAATGACCATATCGTTAGAGACATCCGTAAAAACAGTCGGCTTGGCAAAATAACCTTTTTCCAGTCCTTCAGGTTTGCCTGTCCCACCTATAAGCAATGTTGCTTCCTTCTCTCCTTTTTCAATATAAGATTGCACAGTTTCCCACTGATCCTCTGATACAAGTGGCCCTGTTGCAATTCCTTTTTTACGGGGATCACCGACCGGGAAAGATGGTAATACCTTTTGAACCGCTTCTTCGAATTGAACCTTCAGCGAAGTAGGCACAAGTATTCTTGTCGCGGCAGAGCAGACCTGACCGGTGTTCGTCATCATATGGGAAACGGCTGATTTCGCTGCTTCTTCTACATTTGCGTCATCCAACACGATAAGCGGCGATTTCCCGCCTAATTCCAAGGCTACCTTTTTAATCGTTTGCGCCGCATTTTGCATGATTTTCTCTCCTACTGATCCGGAACCTGTAAAGGAAACAAAATCAATATCTCGGTGGGAACTAATGCCGTCCCCAATGACAGAACCTGTTCCGTTTACAAGGTTGAATGCACCTTTAGGGACACCTGCCTCATCAATGATCTCCGCTAGCATCATAGCTGCAAACGGTGTCTTTGATGCCGGCTTCAGCACCACGGGACTACCGGCCGCAATCGCACTAGCAATCTTTGTTGAGGTTTGATTCGTAGGAAAGTTCCATAGTGTAATAAGTCCACTCACACCTATTGTTTCCTTTAAGACCGTATGCCCGCCTCGATTCTCTGAGAAGGAAAAGGACTCTAGGGCTTCTGCCGCGTGACTGAAATGACCTAGACCCATGTTATAATGTACTTCCTCGGAGACAGAAAGTGGCGCACCTAATTCGTCTGTCATCACCTCGATGAATTCGTCTTTTCGCTTCTTATATCCTTCCACAATATTGTGCAGCCATTGAATTCGCTCTTCTCTTGTAGAATTTGAAAACGTCGGTAGTACTGCTTTTGCTGCAGCAACGGCTTTATCTAAATCCTCATTTGTTCCAGAGCTGATCTTTCCCATCACTTCTTCGGTCGCTGGGTTCACAACATCGATCGTCTCAGAACCTGTTGATTCTATCCATTCTCCATTTATAAAATGCTTAACCTGATTACGCATATAAAAACTCTCCTTTTTCATCCATCTAGTTAGTAGACTCTGAAAAAATCTTTCCTAATGTTGATCATCGGCTACTAATTTCCTCTTCTTTCAAAAGGAAAGACCTCAACCTACAAGTAATATCATCAGTTAATATAATGTAAAAACACTCTATTCTGCAATGTAGGTTTCTAGAAATGATATACCCTCCTCCTAAAAAATAAAACAGAGAAATAAAAATTGTTTTCGTATTTTTGAGGAGAATAAAGTAGCTAAACATTGGAAACATAATATAAAAAATCAGATCAGGAAATAGGTGCTTATGAACCAAGAATATATTCAGAAGACAAATGAATTATATGAATTACTTGTCGATACTCAGTATGAAATGATTCAAGAATGGATGGAAAATGTTATTTTTACTCCCCTATGGTGGTTTGGATTAAGTTTAAGTATCCTTCCTTGGATTGCCTGGGCATTTTTCCATCATAAAAAAAGTAGAAACCGCTTGTTATTTGCCGGCTTCGGTATTGTTATTGTCGCGTCTTTTTTCGATTTTATAGGCGTACAATTAGGTTTATGGATTTACTACTATGAGTTAATACCATGGATACCAGCATATGAACCTTGGGATGGAACTCTTATGCCTGTTTCTATTATGATGCTAATTGAATATAAACCTCATATTTCTCCTTATCTTAAGGGATTGATCTTTGCGTTTCTAACTTCGTTTATTGGTGAGCCATTTTTTGATTATATGGGGTTGTATAAGGAAATTAGTTGGAATCATTTCTATTCATACCCAATTTATTTCTTGATATTTTTATTCGGTTATTGGTTGAGTAGAAGAAATAATTTCAACATATACTGGTCTCCTAAATAATCGTTCTTTGCATTCGTTTTTTCGAGAAGGAAACATGGGGACGGTTCTCTGCATCATTGGCACCGGTGAGGTAGTTTTAAACCGTTTTCAAAGGAAAAAATCTGCTAATTAATAACATGGTAACTGGAATTCGCACTTTCCACGGGCAAAGCTTCAGTCTCCTCGGGCAAACCACCAAAGGCCCTGAAAAGTAAAAACCAACTTTTTCAGAGCCTTTCTGATGTAATGAGCGATGCCGCCGCATCTTTTAAAAGCCTATTAGTAGCGTATTTATCCTAATAGGATTGCGGAGTGAGAATCCAATACCAGGTAGTTTTCAGACTTTATCGGTGACCTTAAAACCACCCTGTTGGCTCATCAGCCGTTGCTGTTCCCTCTGAAGTCACAGCCTCCTTTCGCTACTACACACTTCTATCTCAGAAACAACGTTAACGTGTTTACGAATACAGCCTCTTGATTACTCGATAGAAGAAAAACACACAAAAAAAGACTCTTCAGGTAACGGAAAAGAGTTAAGTATATGGCGAACTATTGTTTCTAAAATTTGTCATCGATGATTGTAAAAAAAGCGACTGCCCCCACCATTGTAAAACGTTACAGTAGTGGGGGCAGTCATCTAAAGTATGGAATTATTTAAATAAAAAAAATATTCAAATAATTACTTAAATAATGGTAAACTTGTATAATAATATAACTATTAGGAGGATTACTTTAATGGAATCAACAGGAGTTGTGGGAGGTATTTACAAAGTTTGTGAATGGATAATGAAATTAGCATATATAAATATTTTATGGGGATTATTTTCATTACTAGGTTTAGTCATATTTGGTTTCTTCCCAGCAACAGTTGCTATGTTTACGTTGATAAGAAAACTTTTATCTAATGAAGATGTCCCTACCTTTAGAACATTTTGGACAACCTATAAAAAGGAATTTAAAAAAAGTAACTCGCTAGGTCTGGTTTTAGTAATTATCGGTTTTATATTCTATATTGATTTAGAGTTTTTAAGACAGTCAACCGGGTTTCTGCATTTGCTATATATCCCTTTTCTAATCATGTCTTTGGTCTATATCTTAATCGTCTTATACATTTTCCCTGTTTATGTTCATTACGATTTAAAACTACTTCAAGTAATAAAAAATGCATTTTTCATTATGCTCCTATATCCCATCTATACAATTATAGCGATTTTAATAAGTCTCGTTGCTTTATACTTAATGATAAAAATACCTAGTTTAATCGTTTTATTCTCTGGTAGTATTTTCTCATTAATTATCATGTCTTGTGCTAACCTTTCTTTCAATAAAAATGATGAAAAACTTCAAAAATCTGTACAGAAAGTATACTAAAGAACCAATATAAAAATCATAACTACGGCCCCAAGAACAGCGATATTCCCTGTACTGGGGCCAAATACTTTAAATTCCGAGAAAAAAATTTAGATAATTACCTGATTTCAACATCGTTTTTACCTTTTTTTAGATTTTATATCGTGCCTAATTCCATATGCGTTAATCAGTGCATTGTATTCATCCATTGTAATTACCATTACTCCGCCGTGCTTAGAATTTACAGGTATGTCCATATCCTCTTCACTTTTTATGAACTTTGCAGTATTTAAGTCATTCGTATAGTAAGGGATATATTTCTTTTCATTTTTATAATGGTCCAGCAACAGACACCATTTTTCTTCCCCTTGTAATTTAAAGCAAGCTGGACCCTCCACTCCAATCATATCATTTAGATTTGTATCTATAGAAGTAAACTCTCCTAGTAACCGATCCGATACCTCGACTGTAATGCTTTTTACAGTTTCATCCTTTGAAAAACGATAATACTTACCCTTGTATTCTATAATTGTGGTGTCAATAATATGATTTTCTCTTTCAATATATATCTTTGGCTCATCAAACGTTATAAAATCTCTTGTTTTCGAGTAATATACTTTTTGCTTTTCCGCTCCAAAATTTTCTCGTGAAGCCCAAAACACTAAAAAGTCATCGGTTTCTTTATCATAGATTGCTTCAGGAGCCCATACACAACCAGCTGTTTTAGGACCTGTCTTAACAAGCCGTTGTTCCGACCAGTTAACCAAATCTTCAGATTCCCAAACTACCATATGCTGGCTTCCTGATTTCTGAACCTCCTCCCAATCTTTACGGTAATAAATAGAAAGATCAGTACCAATAATGTAAAATTTATTTTCATTAGGAGAGCGGATAATAAATGGATCCCTTACTCCAAGATCACCTAACGTTGAAGTCAGTAAAGGTTTTTTATCATTTAATGTATCCCATCGCACGCCATCCTTGCTGACTGAAAAATACACTTGTTCCTGGTTTTCTTTTCTTTCTTTATCATGAATAAAATGCACAAATAAGTACGCTCCATGTTCACTTTTATTTATATTAACTTTAGACATTGTGATACATCCACCTCCGATAACTCTTAAGATTACATATTTATATCCATAGGTCTCATCCGAATAATTGTAACGGAATGCTTTTGAAATTCATAGTCAATGGTGTTACCTCTCATAACGATTTCCGTTTCTTTAGGAATAATATGTTCTGGAAATTCAAAACTATTTTTTGCTTCCAACTCGTAACCAGACAGCTCGTGGATCTTAAGATGATATCGTTCCTCATCCAGACCATTCACGATCAGTTGCGTTGACATAGGTATACTTTGAACATTAACAACTTTGAGAATAACGTACCGCGTTGTTTCATCTATACTCGCTGAATAATAGAGGGGTTCAATGACAGGAAGTTTATCCTTTGTTTCATTAATTAATGTTCCATCAATAAACGTACGAATCTCTCTTCCCATGACCGCTAACTTAAGATGATATTCTTTATCGTTTTCAACGGAGAACCTACTTTGAGTTAAACAGGAGTTCCAGCTTTTCGCGCGTGTCGCAATAAGTGAATCCTGGTTCTCCCATCCGCCAATCTCCCAGATGAAATGATTTTTATCATCTTCGTGACCAAAATAAATTTTGAATCCTAGTGGTCCATCACTTTTCTTGGCTTTTAAAGAGAGTTCATAATTTCCCCATTTAATGTTATCTAGTGTTAGATGATCCATCCCTTCACATGTCATTGCTTTATAATCCTTTTTCTCACCTGTATCTTTATTCGTCACTACTATGTCATGAAAATGAGAGGTGTTTCGGATACTCCCAAGTTTAATATTGCCCACTATTGGCTTATCCTTAGGTTCCTTTTGCTTTTTAAAGCCTTTTAATTCTACATTCAATCCGTAATCACCTTGATGATTCATAAATAATTTTTGTACATAATAATTAGGTGTTCCATAAACCTCATGGTTATTAAACCAAATTAAATTAGGATCCCATTTAACATAATCTACATTGCAAAGCATTGGTGCGTAACAAGCTAAACCTACTGCATGGGCATTCTTTTCAAGTCCTGTCATGAACGCTGCTTCTGCTAACGCATTATAATAAGTATTGCCACCAGTTGCGTACTCTCCCAAAAATACCTTTGGATCACCTTCGCGAAAGTCGTCGTAACGATGGTAATTAGCTAAAAACCACTCGGCTGATTGATAATAATGCTCGTCTACGAAATCGGAGTTATTTTCTTTTGCAGATTTCCATCCACGCTCATATTCACTTCCTGCTGCAAAGGGACCGCTAGAATTAATGATTTTTATGTCTGGATACCTCTCTTTGATTGCTTTATGAAAATAGGCATACCTTTCATAAAAAGGTTCTCCGACTTCTTCATTTCCGATTCCAATATATTCTAACTCGAATGGTTCTGGATGACCGAGTTCCATCCGCTTTGCTCCCCATTCCGTTGTCGATCCTCCCGTTGCAAACTCAATTAAATCAAGGGCATCATCTATCCACGGCTTCAGTTCTTCTATTGGAACGATACGTTGATGATGAGGATCATAGCCAGCAGGCAGTATCGGAATTGGTTTGGCACCAATATCTTCACAAAACTGGAAATATTCATAGTAACCTAATCCAAGTGTTTGATGATAATGCCAGTTATTTCTTCTAGGGGCTCTTGTTTCAACGTTACCGATGGTATTTTTCCAGCGATACATTGAATTTCTATCGTCTTCCTTCAAGCTGCCATCATGGACCAAACACCCACCTGGGAAACGCATAAATTTTGGAGTTAAAGCCTCTAATTTCTCAGCTATATCTTTTCGCAAGCCATTGTGTCGATCTTTATACGTTTTTTCTGGAAATAGAGATACCATATCTATGTAAACATTGCCTTGTTGTTCCGTAGTTAAGACAAGACGAGAACTGTTATCGGTCTCACTACTAGTTAATGTTACCTCATATCTCTTCCATTTAGAAGCTGTGATTTCTATCTTTTGAACTGCATGGACGTCTTTTTCATCTGCACTTTCTAGTGCTACAGTCATTACTTTTGATTGATCTGAATCTGTTCTTGCATAGAATGAAAACAAATAATTATTTCCTTGTTTCACAGGAATACCAGAATTAAAACCTAGATTTTTCACACCCGCTCTTCCACACGTTCCTATAACGTTTAAAGATAAATAATGGACGTTATTTGAATGAAGAGGATCTTCCTTTTCAACAGTCATATTTACTTTAGAATCTCCATGTTCCACCTTTTCCCAAGCGGTTAAAGCATGATACTCTTTATTATCAATTGGATCAAATTCAAATGAACGGTTTTGAACTAACTCTGCATACAGACCACCATCTGCAGCATGATTTAAGTCTTCAAAGAAAATACCAAATAAATCTCCTAAATCACTTTGCTTTTGCTTCGTATGAATGATCAATTTTTTTTGCTCACTCATCATTAAACCCTCCTTCTTTATTGTCCGCCTGTAATTTTCACTTCAACCCTAATGCCCTGCTTGATAACCTTAGTATCCTATTAAAATCACTTCCTGAACAAACCTTTTCTTGAGAAAGAGCCCTGGCTGAAACCAGGGCTCGATTAGTATGATTGATCTTATTCAAAATACAGGAATTTGTCTTCATCAATTGCTTTTTGTTTTTCATCGAGTATTTCCTGGTAGCCAGCTTCAAGATACCGTTGCTTAGCAGCTTCATATTCTTCATCAAAATTCTCTTCAGGAGCCATGACTACTTTTAAATAAAGCTCTTGGAAAAGGGCGTTCAAATCAGCCTGGTATCGATTCTGACTCTCAATAACTACGGTGAACAATGCATCTGGTTTAAGATACTCTACTACCTGTTCCTGATACTTGAACATATCATCAACGATATATTCGTACCCTGACGGAGACCAGAAACTTTCCATCGCTTTATGTGTCAATTCTTCTGAACCAAAATAAGGAGCTTCTGTAACAAGTGACCAATAGTCCTTGTTGTTATTCATCGCTAAGCTTGATTCGCCATCAAATTCCTCATTCTTAACTGGGAAGCCTTCAGAATCTAATGTGTAGTTGTCTCCTTCTACACCATTCTGCAGAAAGAATAAGTTGTCAGGCTGACTCATCCATTCGAGATACATCCACACAGCGATTCGTTCTTCTTCAGTTGCCTTCTCATTGATACCCATTATTAAACCAAATGGGAAATTCGCTCGTCCCTGTGCCTCGCGTCCTTCAGGTACCCTTGCATATGGAGGAACCACTGCAAATTCTGCATCTGGATTATTTTTTAGGGTCGCT
This sequence comes from Salipaludibacillus neizhouensis, assembly GCF_002886185.1. Taxonomy (GTDB): domain Bacteria; phylum Bacillota; class Bacilli; order Bacillales; family Salisediminibacteriaceae; genus Salipaludibacillus; species Salipaludibacillus neizhouensis. The sequence goes on along the minus strand of NZ_KZ614146.1, from coordinate 1,201,276 downwards.
TCAAATAGATCTGTATTGCTGGAAATGTATTCGCCATGAATACCAGACCTGCCTGCAACGAATTCCGTTTTTTGCCTATTTGCATCAAGTAAATAGAATTCTTGGTTTATTAAACCGTTGTGATATTGATTGCTTAGATTGCGAAGCCAACGTTCTGTATCCTCCGTCGTAAAATCGGCAACCATTAGATCCGAGTATAGAGCTCGATATTCTGGATCAATTGGCCAATCTCTAAAAGCATAGTTATAATTGTAAATATTCTCGGTTAAACCACCGCCTAAAGTGCCTAGACCTGCTTCTTTCCACTTCATAGCCATTTCATTAAACTTTTCAAGTGAAGTCAAATCTTCTACTTCCATTCCAACCTCTTCGACCCAATCTTTACGGATAATTGAAACAAAATTACTGATATCGGGTCTTTCAGCGAAAAAGAAGACATTTTCTTCGTTAATCATCCCGTACTGATCAATCGTCCCACTTAATTTTTCCCAATATGTTGGTGCATACTCAGCAATTTCATCCAAATCTAAAGGTTGAAAAACACCAGAGCTATAGTAAGAAAGCGCCAGAGGCATATCATAATTGTAAATAATATGTGGGGCGTTTCCAGCAGAAAGTAATTGTTGAAAATCTGTTACTTCACTTCCTCGTGATATAGGAACAAAATTTACATCAATGTTATATTGCTCACCAAACTCGTCTTGAATCCAGTTTGTGTAATAGTTATCGGAAACATTCCAATTTTCAAAAGCGCGATCATAGACTGGTATATTAAGACTGACAGTTTCTGAGAATTTCATATCATCATCAAGTGTGACGTCGTTTTCGCTTGTATTGCTAGTTGATGATGTTTCATTCTCATTATCTGAACAAGCTCCTAGAAGAGTGATGAGCATAACAGAGCTGATTAGTGTTAATAAATTTGTTTTTCTCATGGATATCCCCCATTTAATCTAATTTTTTAAGACTACTCTTTAACAGAACCGATCATAACACCTCGAACAAAATACTTCTGAATAAACGGATAGACGCAAATAATAGGAAGGGTAGCGAAAACTACAACTGCTGCTCTTAGAACTTCAGGGTTAGTAGTCTGCACAAACGTCAATTCAGTTTGAAAACTTTCACTTGCTTGAACAACAAGATAATATAATTTAAGCTGCAGAGGTCTTAATTCCGTGTTATACCTAATATAAAATAAAGCATCTTGATAGCCATTCCAGCGACCCACTGCATAAAAGAGAGACAACGTAGCGAGTATTGGCTTGCTGAGCGGTAGAACAATGTGCCACAAAATTTGAAAGTGGTTCGCTCCATCTATCCGTGCCGATTCCTCCAAGCTCACTGGAATCGTGCTGGTAATCGCACTCTTCATAATTAATAAATTGAAAGCACTAAACGCACCTGGAAGGATGAGTGCCCAAAGTGTATCAAGCATTCCCAAATTATTGATAAGCAAGTAGTCAGGGATGATACCACCAGAAAGATACAAAGTGACAGTAAACATAATTGTAATCATTGTTCGACCTTTTAATTGCTTCCGTGACAATGGATACGCAGCGCAAACAGTAATGATCATTCCCAAAGCAGTAAACAACACAGTAATGAGAACGCTAATATAAAGGGATTGTATGATACTTTGGTCAGACAATATTTGTCTATAAGCATCAATGGTAAACCCTTTTGGCCATAGAAAAATGTTGTTCGCCATAACAAAGGCATCACTACTTAACGATTTGGCTGCAACGTGGACAAATGGCAATAGACATGTTAGCGATAGTATAACGAGCATGATACGAATTATTATATCCCATATGTCGATTCTCCCTGATCGCTTGATAGAAGTGTTACTACCGGATAATTTCATTTTTTACCTCCTATCTACTTTTCTAGTAAGCACATCATTTGTAGTTCAGTGATTACGTATCCTCTTAAACAACCGTTCTTTAAAAGCGTTAAGAAGTCTCGCTTCTAGAACATGGAGAAACTTACTACCTTTATTCGAAAATTAAAGTAGTCCATCTTCCCCCGCTTTTTTAGCAATTTGATCTGCAAGCACCACGAGAACAAGTCCGATCACTGCTTGAAATACTCCAAGTGCGGTGGCAGAACTATAATCACCATTTTCAATACCCCAACGGAATACTAGTACGGGAATCGTAGTTGTGAATTCAGTGGTTGCCATGTTTTGCAGAGCGTAAACTCTTTCGAACGATCCCCCCATAACATGTCCCAAACTAAGGATAACCAAGATGACAATTGTCGGCCGGATACACGGTATTGTAACGTGCCACATTTTACGCCACCTGTTCGCACCATCAACCGTTGCCGCTTCGTATAATTCCGGGTTTACTCCACTCATCGCTGCCAGGTAAATAATGGTACCCCACCCCATCCCTTGCCAGACTCCGATTGCGAGGTAACTAAACAGCCAATGAATGTCACTTTGGAGGAAAGGGATTCGATTACCTCCAAGCTGTTCGATGAGATTATTAACCATACCACTTCCATAACCCAATAATTGATAAGCGAGAGCTCCCATAATGACCCATGAAAGAAAATGTGGCAGATAGATTAGTGTTTGGTTCACTCGTTTGAATATGTTACCGTTTATTTCATTAATTAATAATGCAAGAAAAATTGGAATCGTAAAACTGAGAACAAGATCAGAAACATTAAGCAACAGTGTATTGCGTACTGCTTTCAAAAAATCAGGTCGTGCGAACAAATCTCTGAATACATCAAGTCCAACCCATTCACTAGCCCAAAAGCCTTTTATGATATTGTAATCTTTAAAAGCTACTAAGATTCCAGTCAATGGTACATACTTAAAAACAAACGCGAATGATACTGGAATTAAGAGTAAAACATAAAGCTGCCAATCTCGACGAATGTGGAAATACCAACTCTTTTTGCTTGTTTCTTTTTTAAGTGAAGCGCTTTCATTCTTTTGTCTTAATTCCTCCTTTAATTTCAAAATCTCACCTCCTGATTTCTTTGAATAAATCCTCAGCTATTCCCTCCAGACAATTTAAGAGGTTAATCATCATGTTAGATTACAACAATACATACGTAAATCGTCAATAGTGATTATTCCATATTAATATTGATAATTATCAATGAACTAGCGGATAGTATGTATAACAAAAGATCATTTTTAACTAGTATAATCAAAAATAAAGTCTCTTCATCAGGAAAATTCAATGATTGTTGCAAGGCAATACGCCTTAAACATTCTAAGGTACTCATTCTTTTCAATCCGTTAATTGTGGAGTAGACTTTTGTCACGATCGCCTCCCAAGAAACTCATACTCTATAATCAGAGAAGCTGGCCACATAAGTGTGAACCAGCTTCTCTTTAAGATATTTGTCTGTAATTGCTAGGGGGCATTCCTTCAAATTTTCGAAAGAATCTGTTAAAGCTTTGAACATTATTGTACCCTACCTCTGCAGCAATTTCAGTGATTGTTAAATCTGATTCGAGTAACATTTGTTTTGCTTTTTCAATTCTCCGAAGGTTGAGATGTTCAATCAGACTTTGACCTGTCGTTTCATAAACAATTCGACGCATATAAGAGTAACTGATGCCAATGGTTTTCGCCATTTCTTTGAAATCAACCTCCTCCTGATAATGATTGTTTAAATAATGGAGGATTCTCTCACCATAATCGTTGTTCTGAACAGTCGGCTGCTTTAAATACTGTATAATTTCCTCGAAAAAATTGCACAGGTATTCTTCAAGTTCATCCAAAGTATCTATCGAAGCAAGAGACGCATAAATATTCCCTCTTCCTGCAAAAATTCGTGCGGTGCTTACATTATTCTCTCTTAAATGCTTAATGCAAATACCTACTAATTGTAAGTAAATAAACAAAATATTATCATAAGAAATGTATTCAGCAGAACGAATCTCGTTTCCGATAAATTCCAGTTCTTTCATTATACTGTCCAAGTCATTATTATCCAGAAAGTTAAGGATTCGTCTTTCACTGTTAACAGGATAAATGTATTTTTTATCATGTTCTTTTTGATCATTCCAATTAATAATGCCTCCACTTCCTTTAACCATTCGGTATTTTATGGCTTCCATCGCTTCCGAGAAACGAGCTGGTACCAAATCCATCTCTGTTGTCGGACTACTAACGCCGATTGTTACAGTGCTATTCATTATCTCTTCTGCTTTATCCATTATCTCTAAAAGGGAGGATTGAATATTTTGTTCGATTGTCTCCACTTCAGACTGTCCATAATTGATCACAATAACAAAACTTCCCTCTCCTTGATAAACACATCGCCCATTCACATCTTCCGGTAATAAGCGATCACAGTGCGTAGTAAAAAGATACCAGTGATAACTACGAGTCTCCGAATTATTTTTAATTACATAATCTCTGTATTGATCAATGGAAACTACGGCAATAAGGAAAAATGGTTCTGTAAATATTTCTAGAACATGCTTAGAGAACTCTCCTCGTATTAGATTATAAATGGCAAGATTTCGGGAATCCTGTTCACGTATATCCAACATCACATGAAGCGTTTCTTCCTTTTCTTGCATACTTTTAAATGCTAAGTCCAAAATAGCAAGCTCATTTCTTCCCTTAATCCCTTTAGAAAGTAAATTTAAATTTTTAACTATTTTTCTTGCTGGTTCTGACAGCCAAGTCGCCAGAAGTAAGGTCAAAATAAATCCTATCAAAATTAGTAAAAGGGTTACGTCAATAATATTTTGGTGTAAAGTATGTGTATTATTCATTAGTTTATTAACAGAATATACGCCAACATTTAACCATTCCGAATTTTGAGACCGAGACCATGTATACAGCATTCGATCTCCTTCAACCTCGCGGAACGTATAACCTTCCTTTAAGTCATCATTTAATATCTCACGAATAATAGGATCTTTGTTCCCATTATCTAAAATAAAACTTTTGTCACTGTGAGAAATGATATATCCATCAGAATCCATGATCAAATATTCTTGTTTATTGGCATAAGATGAACTAAAATAATTTTCCAGTTGACTCTCCAGTATATTGACAACAATTATTCCTTCCGTATTGGTTGAAAGTTTGTCGAGAGGCAGGACATAAGATAACACGTTCAAGCCCGAATCGAGCTTACGTGGATACCACACACCCCTGATTCCCCTTCGGTCAACTAGTGCTTCCTCTATCCAGTCGAGAGATTCGTAATTTCCTAACATCATAACTCCTTTATCCGTTGATACGACATAGTCAGAGTCATTTAAATAAAAGAAGGTGGAATATGCCCCTTCAATCATACGGTTTAATCTTATGAGTTCCATTTGAACTTCTTTTACATCAATAAGATGACGGAAATTTGAGAATAGATCAGCATAGTTCTTGTAAGGCTCTATGCTATCGAAAATTCTTGTACTTGTAAGAGCAGCCGTGTTCTGAGATAAATTATTCATCGCATTCTCTTTAAGCATGCGATTAGCGTTCAGTTCAGCTAAAGAAGATTCAGCAATAGCGTTTTCCGAATTATCTAATATTTGATCACCACTGTACCAAGTTAAAACAGCGATTGGAATGGCCATAATGAAAAAAAGAATAACAGTTAATTGCAACTTCATTGGAAACGTTTTCATAATTAGTCCTCCCCCTAGCACATATATAACTATCTATTTTAACTTCTAAAGAGGATCTAGATTAAAATTTCTGTTAAGGATACATTAATCAAAAACGGAACACCGACTTATCAAGATTCATACAAATCTCTGTATCCTGCATATCTAACTACGGTGGTACTACTCCTATTTTTTCTCCTAATAATTAGTATGTGGAATGCCATTTACTTTCCTCTTTTATAAACCTATGTATATTTATTCCATTCTTAGGTATAAGATTCGCCATTAACATTTAATTACCTTTATAAAACACAAAAATATTCTATAACTTAGGTATTTATAACTTTGTAATTACAATTAATAAGTCATTTTCTCTTTTCCTAATCGTTTTTTTCTAGCAGGTAGTATTCTATTCATAAAGAAATAATCCTTCGTATTTGAAATGAACCATTCTGCAGACGTGGATTTATAGCAGAAAAAAACTCGCTCTATGATTTACACCATAACGCGAGAATAAATTCCTATTATAGGAATTAGGTACTAAAAGGCAGCTAGCTTTTTGCACTAACGCACCCTTTAATTAATGTGGACTAATTATTATTTTACAATCTATCTACCAAGAATTTTTTACTCATCTGACGTACCCAGTGTCATGCCACCGTCAACAACTATCTCTGTACCCGTACAATACGAACTTTCATCTGAGGCAAGGAATGCTACAGTTCTAGCTATTTCAATTGGTTGTCCAATACGTCCTAAAGGTACTGAATCGTAAAAAGTAGGAACATGTTTGCCATGAGTAGTCATTTCTGTTTCAACTCCACCTGGATGGACCATATTTACTCGAATTCCTTTTGGTCCTAATTCAATAGCTGCAGCTTTTGACATTGCAACTACAGATGCTTTTGACGCGGCATAAACAGAGGATTGGCTAATTGGGGCAAATGCAGAAATCGACACATTGTTTATAATGGAGCCTTTTTGCTGCATTTCCATTTGTGGAATAACTGCTTGCATCCCCATAAAAACACCAAGTTGATTGACATTAATCAACTGTTGATAATCATCTATGGTTGTCTCTGTAAATGGTTTACGTTTTAGGGCTCCAGCATTATTCACTAACACATCAAGCTTACCGAATTTATTTATGACCTTATCAACCGCTGATTTCCACTCTAATTCTTTTGTAACATCTAACTGAACTGGAATGGCGTAATCTTCTCCAATCATCCTAGCCACTACTTTAGCCTCATCATAGTTTCGGGCACCAATCCCTACCGTAGCACCCAACGTAGCAAGATGCTGAGCAATAGCTTTCCCCTGTCCTCGATTAGCCCCGGTGACAAGAATGACATAGTTGTTTAAACACGGCATACCTTCACTCCTTTTGTTCATATAATAATGAACTGTTTATATGAACCTTTAACCTACAAAGGACTTTTAAGCTCTGATTTCACCTTAACATTAGCATTAAGTAATGTATAATTTCCACCTAAAACAGGTGGTACATTAAATGATATAGATCCCTACTCACAAATTCTTTTCGAATTTCATACTATTTATACTCTATTTTTCTTCCATTAAATGCCCTATACACATCATTCTTATATCTTGGGATAAATAAAACGGTGGTTCATTCCTCAATAACTGTACTTTATCTCTCCTGGCCCCTTAGTACAATAAAAAAACAATCGTAACAAACTCTTGCCACGTTAGTTTAAGGGCATTTATTTCACAAACTTGTTCATTACTGCTATCTCTTTTCAATCGCCATACGTAAATTCGAGATGACTCCAAGGAACAATATTAAGGAACAAACCACTTTTTCAAAAGGCGTTCCAAAAAATTGTTGTATAAGCCCAATAGACCAAAGTACAACAAAAAACCAACATATAACGGTTATCCCTCTTTTTCTTTTGTAATTATATACTATATTTCTGCCAACAATTAGCGTAAAAACTCCTCCAACAATAGAAATATTGGTATTGATTATAGATATTGGAAGCTGAGTAGCGAAGGATTCAGACCGTCCACCGTTAACCCATGTGAATGGAATAATGCCGCTAATAATAAGAACATGGATTAAGATCGTCAAAGAGTAAAAAATAATCCCCATAATTACAGCAGTTTTCATATTCATTTTTCTGAGTTTTTCTAATATAAAATCACCTCATCTCTTCCCGTTATCATTTTATTTAATCTAGTAATGTTCTATTCCAATGCCTTTTGCCGTATTACCACGACATCCTTTTTGTGCTCATAGTAAGATTTATTTTCGTAGAGGTATTAAAAATACAACATTATTCTTAAACAGAGCCTAAAATATAGGCTCAGTTATTCTAATCTGCTTCGGTCACAGAACAAGGAAAGCGATGCTCAGATTATCAAGAATCGCCCCACTTAGTTAAATGACCTCTTTCTTTTTATTAAGCGATATATACCAATATAATTATTAAACTATTCTGACTTTTAAGTTTACAAAAATCATCTGCTTCTTGTTCAGCTTTCGCACCTAAGTTTGCGGAAGATCGTTATTGAAGTGTAGCACCCTTTAGTTGAACAAGAATCTCTATAATTTACTAAGTACATCACCAACAAACTTTTTCTTTTCATCTGCCTATAAATGTTCATCATTAGGATATTTTAATGCCAACCTTTTTTTTAGTGTTTCATATTCTTTTGCTTTTTCAGAATTCTCATTCAGATAATCTCTAAAAAAAGCATGCTCTTTCCACCAAGTACCGTTATGTTCAACTATGTGCATTATATGTGTCTTAGTAAGGTTTTCTAAGTTAGAGAATTTAGCAAAAACTACTTTTCCTTCAAGACGTACTTTCGATAAATGGTAATATCCATTTTCTTTTAATCTCTCTTTATCGAATTTCTCAACTTTATCTAAAGAATCTACTCCAACAAGCATGTCGATGATAGGTTTTGCGCTAATACCTTCAATAGCTGTACTTCCAAAATGTTGAACATCCTTTATGTTTTCTCCAATGCTGGATTGTAACATTTCTTTCTCTTCAGTAAATAGTTTTTTCCAATTTGGCGAATGAGTTACCAACTTTACTTCTCCTTTATTTACTCCTAACATTAAAGCCCCTCCCTAATAACTGACCTCGCAGTTAGCAAAATAACGAATGCGAAGGCTTGTTTAACTATCGCTCTTCGTTACTTGAAGAAGAGATAATTCATTTATGGTATTCAATCAACCAACAATCTTGATATTTCCCTTCGTGATGCTCATGTTTTGGGAGTATTCTAACTTTTTTAAAACCACATTTCTCATAACATTTTATAGCCCTCGTATTTCTTGTTTGAGGGTCCATAACTACTCGGTCTGCTTTTTTGTGCTCGATTAAGAATTTAACCATTGATGTAACAAGTAATGTTCCAATTCCTTTATTCCAATACTCTACTTCACCTATAAATTGGTCTGTGCCATAAATATTTTCATCAAGATAACCATATTCTTTTTTCGTTTCATCATCTATTCTATAGAATTGGAAATATCCTATTTCGATACCATCAAACTCTACAATACATTTAACTTCATTATCTTCGGAAGCATAAAAAACTTTATTCACTTTGTCTAAATCAAAACAGTTGTCTCTTCCTTCATAAAATTCAAGTATTGTTGGGTCCGAAAGCCATTTCGCTAAAAGGTAATTATCCTTTTTTTCCAATTTGCGAACTCTTAAATTCCCATGTTGGAATAACATAATATCACCTCACATAAACTGTATTTGAAAGATCATTCACTTCTTTATGGTCATTTACTCCTTTAACTGTTCAACTATACTGGGCTACTTAAACAACAGTAGGAACTATCCATACAACAGCTCCTAACGAATGCTTGCCCGTTTGTATATGAACAAATTCACTTGATATTTTTGTTTCACACTAAATTATTCAATGGTTTCTATATTTTGAGTGATAATAGTTACAATATCAGATACAGGTAATGTCCCATCTACAATAAGGTCAGAATTTGGTTTGATCGTTTTTAACATACCGAGAAACCCCCGTCTTCCTCTAATAATGTAATTATCTAAATCTAACAATACATTCTCGATGGAACTATCTTTAAAATCTCTAATTATTCTCCGAGCCATTGCAATATCTAATGGCGTATCAATAAAAACGGTATTAGATATTGCAATGGCTCCTTTTACTATGTAAATAGGCAAATGGAAAATCGATAATTATATAATCTAAAGGTTCGATGAGTAACTTTTTAATATCTCTAATAAATGGCGATAAATCCCATTCATCGGGATTACCCCCATTATCAATCCAATCAAGAATGTCTTCTGGACCATCAAAATCGTAGTCATCAAAAAATAGTGTTTTGCTAATTTTGCAATTCCTTTTTAAGGTTGGACGTAATTATTGTTTTTCCCCCACCCGAAACGGCAGCAATCGCAATTACAATTGGTAACTTTCTTTTCATAAACTCCTCCAATTTATCCTATGTGGTCTTTCACTAAGCTCCCCGTTAGCACCACAACAGAATTCGTAGTTTGTTCACTAATTCCGCTTGATTGTTGGTGATAGAATTAATTAGGTCTATAAGGCAACTAGCTTATTGAACTAATGCTAGTCCGATCGTTCAATAAAGAATCATGAAAGTTTTAGCTTTAAACCTTCATCCGTAGCTTTAAAACCTAACCGTTCATAAAACCTTAACGCATCTGGTCTATTTTTATAAGTTGTCAATTGTACTAAATGACAACCACGTTCTTCTGCACGTTGAATTGCCCATTTTATTAGTTTAGTACCTACACCCTTTCCTCTTACCGAAGCAGATGTTCTTACTCCTTCGATTGTAGCTCTCCATCCACCTTGATGTGTGATATAAGGGGTAAAAGTAATTTGTTGTACCCCAATTACTTCATTGCCGTCACAAGCTACTGCTAACTCGTTATTAGGATCAGATGTAATAGCCTCAAATGCTTTTATGTAACTATTAGGAAGAGGATGCTCATGTTGTTCACGTTTACTTTCCAAAACATCATCTGCAAGCATCGCAACAATACTATCTAAATCTTTTTTAGTAGCAAGTCTAAACCTTATTTCTGTCCCCAATTAAAATCTCCCCTTTAAGTGAAAATTTTACAGACTCTTATATTTTCTAGTATTATGTTATCATAAATTTTCCAATTATCACTTTTATTTGTAATAATTTTCTGATAATACCACTCTCACCTGCAGCAATCTGGCCCTAAAATGAAATAGACACATTCTTTATTAAAGAATTGCGCCTGTTCGTTTTGTTGAAGAAGAAAATGTCCCAATCAGTTTTGATTGGGACATTGAAACTTGTATTATTTTGCTGTAACCAAGAAACGATAACCACCTTCATAGAAATCCTGTTCTAAATAGTGACAATATTTCTTTGTCCACTGTCCGCTTTCCAGATCAGATTCCAATTTTTCTAAGATAAGGTTTAGAAGTTCCGTTGGTGCATTTGCCAATGGCGAAACTCCAGCTCGGAAGGAAGATTGTAAATATAATTCTGGTTTTCTCCATGCTGAAACAAAGAATTTATCTTCAATATCATGAGGGATAAAGAATGGTACTATCTGAACCTGGTTATTAAAAACCTTGCTCAAAGTATCTGATACTTCGTTTAGCGGCTTATAAACTTTATAGGCTTTCTCAAATATAGGTGAGAAGTAGTCAACTAACCAACAGTCGCTACCACACAAACGTGGGTCTGCTAATAATATGATTAACTTTCCATTATCTTTTAATACTCGTTTCATTTCATAAAAGGATTTTTCTAAGTCTTGAAAGTGGTGAGTTGCAAGAATACATATCACAGCATCTGCAATAGCGTCATCAAGAGGAATATATTCAGCAACTCCATTTACCCACTTAATATTTGAATGTGCATTTGTTTGTTCTCTCATTACTTTGGATGGTTCCACTGCCAGAACATTAAAACCACTCTCAGCAAGTTCAAAACTATAATTCCCTGTTCCTGCTCCAACGTCTACAACAGTTGCTGGTGCATCAAGGTTCAATATTTCCATTAAAGTTTTTACTATTCTCTTATCTGGTCTTCTTGTTTGGTTATACGTTTTTCCGATCATATCATATTTACTCTCTTCTCCACTCATCTAATCTCAACCCTTCTCACCTTCTCCAATGTGACACATCTTCTACTTGGTTGTAACCAAAAGCCCCTACCACCTTTAAGTGAATCCGGCTTTTCAATTTCTTCTAATCCTAATACATTACAATAAAAAATCTTTTCTTCCTCTTCAGCACCCTTTGGAATAATTTTCTGTGCATCATGTAATCAATTTATTCACAAGTAAAGAACTATCTAGGAATTATTGCATAAAAGGTAGTCACATCACTGTTATTTTCAATGTTTTCAGCTAGGATTTCTAATCCATATAGTCGAGCCGCTTGCTTAGAAGCAATAACTGCCGTGTTTAATAGATGATTTTCAGCAACATACTTTGCACTAGCAGCCGTATTATAAAAATCTCGCAACGAGACGTTTAGCTTGCTTAGGTAAAGTTCACATTCTTGTAGTGCCTTTGGATGAGAATAAACTAATTTAATACTAGTTAATTCTTGACCTTTTACAGCCATAAGACAATGGTGAGTATGAAGGCCAAATTTTTGCTTTACTCTCCAATTACCGGAAGAGAGCAACTCATTCACCTCTGATACATATCCCGAATTTGATGTTTTCACGGGTAAAATCACATAATCTGATCGTTTATTTTCAACTGAATCCAATGCACTTTGAAAACTATTACAGTACAATAGAGATATCCCTTCTCCTAACATTTCTAGTGCCGCTGTTTCAGCATAGCTGCCCTCTGTCCCACAAATAGAAACAATCATTATTTTTGCCCCTTTTTATTATTTCCTCTTACCTAATTGCAAAATAAAATTGGTTCTATCTCTAAACCCTTGTGACAAGCGGTGTGAATTCCCATGCGTTTTGATTTGTAAATGTCTAAAGTAGTAACCCTGTTAAAAGTGATAAGCTGTGGTAACTTATTTTAGGAAAGTCTTTATGTTATTCAAGTATTGCTCTTAGTTAACAGCCAAGTTAAATCTCGTTATCAAATGAACGTACAAATAAAATCCCTGCGAGAACGTTCAAAATAACTTGAACTTCAATTCTGAAGATAAAACTAAGTAAAAATTTATTAGGAAACAGCGTATACCAATATTGTGCAGGAACGAAAACTATTAAAATTAAAATAACTACAAAACTAAACTGTAACCAATTAACACTTATATTCTTAGAGAACGCTTTAATTACCCTTTTAGTCTCAATCAAAATACCAAATAAGAAATATAAAACACTTAATAAAATTGAATAAATTAAAAACCATTTGGCATTGAAAAAATGAAGCATCTCTTCATATTTGGGAAGAATTAGTGATATTAGCATTAAGATTATTATTCCAGTTATTATAGATAAGACCGTTGTTTTTTTCACCAAATCATCCCTTTCTCTTATTGAAGTATTCGCCCCGATAGTTTAAGCGAATAAAATCACAAACTCTTAGGGTTTCTGTTATCATATTAACATAAATTTCCCAATTTTTTTCAAAATCTTAGGAACTACTTTTCAACCATCTGGCTTTATTCACAAAGAAAGGACACAATTCTTATTACAGAATTGCGCCTATAAGATTCCTCTCCCGTCTTCCTACGCAATTTTTTCTTAAAGAAACCTCTTAATTTATTGACCTACTAATGGGTAAGTGATGAATTCTTGCATTGTATTATTTATCAAACGGACTTCCCAAGCACGGAAGTCAAGTGCAGCGAGCTGTATCGCGTTCTCAAACACAATCCGGTCTGCTTCCGTTACAACTTCTTCATCCATCGTGTATTGAACTGTAGCAATACCGTTTTCCATCGATGAGTTGACGATTTCCAATCCCTCAACAATCGAGGAAAAGTAAAATGCGTCTTCACGATCTACCGTATGCATCGCCTCAACCGTCTCTGGGAAGGATAAAGGCTCTCCAATATCATCCTCAACTTGCTCTACTAACTCCCCGCCAGCTAGAAACAAAGTCTCCTCTAAATCTTCATCGTAGATCGTATAATAGCCGCGTGTTAGACCTCTTTCATCTTCAACAATGAGGGGCTCATCAATTTCTCGTTCAGCCACAATGATGTCATTTTCTCCATTTGGATTAAAAAATAACACTTCTTCAATGCCATATAAATCACTAATTCCAAACAGCGAGTCGTAAAATAAGCCCGATTGTGCGGAGGTTGCTGATAATTCATTTCCTTCTTCATTTAAGTCTAAATGAAGCTCTGGCCAATCTAAAGAAATATCAGCATATGAGCTAAGAATACCTTGTTCAGAAGGGTCCCCGTCGATAAGAGACATCTCTATACGATCTTCATGTGATAGTTGCTGCTCTTCATCACGCGTAATTGAAAACGCTGTATAAAATTGAATGATGTCGTCAACTTCTGATTCAATATGGTGTGAACCAATTAAGTAAGTAGGAGTCTCTTGAGTTCCAGCATAGGTATCAGAATCATTATCGTCAGCGTCATGTAAAGATTCTTCTCCTGTCTTCTTTTGCTGTCATTCTCAACAACATTGTCTTCTGTTTCTAATTTTTCATTCTCCTCTTGAACACTCTCATCTGCTGGGTTTTCTTCAAGCGATTCGTCATTCAGTACCTCATCCTCGGAATTTTGGCATCCAGCGATTAAAGCTACAGAAATAAATCCAACTATTATGGTTATTTTCTTCACTCGTAGCGCCTCCTTTTTTATTTGTATACCCTTCCTGACTGAAAAACTAATAGCTTTAATTATAAAGATCAAAATCAAACAGATTTTTATTGTCAGTTCAATGATTTCTCATGTGAACACAAGTCTTTTAGGTGAACTAGGCGGTGAACCGATTCAAGAAGTACCACCATTTTTGAGAGTAGAAGATGTTTAGAAAGATTAATTGTATTTTTTACATAATTGACGCCTCAATCCTCGAATAGTTTCCCTACCCTTACAGGCCAAAATGAAGTAGGGTTTTAATTAAGAAAATCCTGTAAAGCTTGTCTATTTTCTTTTAAATCTGGATCTAACACTGCTCCTACATCATATGTTGTAGATGTAAACGATCCATCTATAGGTATTCTTAAATTCTCAATATTCGTTTCGTCACTAACAAATTGTTTCCCAACTGATAATATTGTCTGATTATCAATATTCGTTTTTATAAAAGGTTGGATTGTTCCTATCATTTTAGGAATTTTTGTAATACCTTTAATACTAGTCACATCATCAGCTATTTGACTCAATACTTCTTGCTGCCTTTCAACTCTACCAAAATCACTTTGTGAATCATGTCTAAACCTTACATATCCTAACAATTCTTCCCCATTTAACTTCTGTGAACCTGGATAAAGAGTTAGCCCAATATTTTTAGACATTTCTTTTTCTACTTCCACCTGAATACCATCTGGGAAAGTTGTATCGATGAGATGAGAGAAACCATTAAAGGTAATAGTTGCATAATACTGTACATCTATATCAAAGTTTGCTTTGATAGTCTTTCTAACTAATTCAGCCCCTCCTAATGCATGGGCTGCATTTATTTTTTGTTTCTTATAACCTGGTATTTCAACATATGTATCTCTCATTATGGAGACGATTTTTGAGGTTCCCGTTTCAGGTTCATATTGAACAATCATAATAGTATCCGATCGTGAACTCTCACTTCCTCTAGCATCAATACCTAAAAGTAGAATACTAACCTTTTCAATATTCTCTTCAACGCCATTAAATACTACATCTTCATAAGGGGGATGTGATTTGTCCGTTAGCTCCGTTGCCTCTTTGATTCCTTCTTTATATTCAAAATAAGCATAAACGGATGTTACAAAAACCAAAGATAACATTATCGTTAATGTTAAAAAAATCACCTTTTTTATTTTACCTTTTTTTCTATCACTTCTACTTATTTCCATAATGAGGTAAAACCTTTCTAATTTATATATTTTTTAACTTAGTTCAGCAGATAAAACACCATTTTCAAATGTATATTTAGTTTAGTCCATTTTATAATGAGTTTTCTAAATTAATTCGTAATCTCTTCAACTTTTGGGGTGACATTTACATAAAAGGAGAAGGAATTTGAAATACCACCCCCTTTTCTAGTTCTGTAACGACGTTCCAAAATAGTTTTTTTAACTAGAAAACTGACAATCATCATGACAAGATATAAAGCATTTTTTAATTAACTTCATCAAATAGATAATCATTTATTTCATCACTTATTTCATTATTTGTTTTATCATCAACTTCATAAAAATAGGTTTCATTAACCACTCGACTTGACCCTTTAATTTCTAAAACATCAGTATTACTGCTATTATTTAGATATGACTTTAATAGTATTTTAACCTCTTCATTATTTATCTCAGTTTTGAAATGGTTGATAATATCGTTGCTTTTTAGCTCCTTTTCAAACATTGTTAGTAAAATTTCATTTTCCCTCTCAATACTTCCAAATTCTCCTCTAGGGTCATCTTTTGTCATCTCTCCATAGAGAATTGCTTCTCGTCCTTTTAGATGTAAATCTCCTTCAGAAAAATCTTTCCCCTTATAACTGAATTCAAATGGATTAGTAACATTTACTCCCTCAATACTGTTTATTAGTTTTACGAGTTCTTCGTCTGTTATATGAATATGGTGGTCAATAGGAATATTATAAAACTGTTTTACGTTCTCCCTTACTCCTTTGAATCCTCCGTTCTCATAAATATCATTGATAGTTAGAATTTTGTCATCATTACTTGCCATATTTAAGAATAAAGGTATGTCTAATAATTTTATATTTTGTTTTTCAGGAGCTATCGCCAAGATAATAGAAGAACCAATACCTTCGTTGTTTTCTCTAGTAATCAAAAGGGATATAGGTTTTCCATCTGACAAAAGAGATTCATTAACCATTTCATTATTCTCAGAGTTATTTGCTGAACTTTCATCATTCAATGGATCCACTGTCAATTTTTCTATTAAAATAGGTTGTACCAATAAAAACAAAATGGCTCCAATAACAGAAAGAGTTAGAATGGGACCCCAACGAAATGAAATTATCGATCGATTTTTTTTCTCGTGAATTCGTTTATAAACTGATTGCCTACTTTTTTCAGATAGATTCTTCCCGCGGTATAAACTGTTATCTAATATCCTTTTCACTTCATTTAATTGTTTTTCCATATATAATTTCCCTCTCTTTCTAACCCTTTTTTCAATTTATGTTTAGATCTTCTTAATCGAGTTTTTACTGTTGATTCATTAATTGAAAGAATACTCGCAATTTCAAATATCCTAAGTTCTTCATAGTAATAAAGCAAAATCACTTCACGATATTTTATAGGTAACTTAAAAATTAATTTAACCAATATCTCAGTTTCTTCTTTTTCAAGCATGGTATCTTCAGGTATATATTCCTTAGATGCCATTTGATGAGATTGAAAATTATGTAAGAACACCCTTCGAAACGAATAACTTTTAAGAACATCTTTGCACCGATTTGTAGCTATACGGTAAATCCAATTTTTTAAGGAGGCCTCTCCTCTAAACTCATCAATTTTGATATAACATTGGACAAGAACTTCTTGGACTAAATCTTCTGCTTTGCCCCAATCCTTAACATAGTTAAAGCATAACCTTAGCAATTGATCACCATATTTATCAAAAATCATGCCGATCCATTCTTCTTTATCTTTTATATAATCACAATCCTCTACTGGTTCATTCATCCTATTCACTCCAATTTTTTTCTCAATGTATTGACGACTGAACACTAAATTAGTTTCAAATACTTGAAGAAATAGTTAAACTTATCAAAAGAAATGTTGTTTACAATACTTTTTTAAACTCGCACATTATGAGAACAAGTGCATTGTCTGGCAACAACAAAAAAAGAGCTACAATTAGCTCATTTTATTTTTATCCCTCTACCTGTTTGTGTAAAATAAATTACAAATCTTTAGCTTATATTCCCGTATGTATGTACGCACAAAAAAATCCTATTGTAGCTTTGTGATAAAGTTTAATCAAAAAAACATTGCAAATCGATATTTTACGATAAATAAAAAGAATCCATTTTGAAAAAAGATTGATCAAAATGATTCTGCTCCAGTAGATTTAAGTTTCGTTTTTATAAAATTCACAAAAAAAGTTTGATCATTTTCTATCCCTTCTCACAATCGTACCTTGATTGTTGCAGATAGAATCAATAGGAATTAGGTACTAAAAGTTAGCTTGCTTGTTGTACTAACGCTACCCGTTTGTTTAAGTGTAAACTTTCACAAATTAATAATTTTATTTTTCTACCCAGATACGTTTATTTGAAACTTGATTATTCTCTAATTTTAATTCAAACACATCAGGATTACTAAAGTTTGTCCATTCTTCAAATCCAAAATTCCCATCATAATATTTTAATAATAAAGACATTAAGTTACCATGTGTAACAATAACAGTATTTTGAGATTGAGCATTAAAAATATCCTCAACAACGCCAACAATTCGATTCATAGCCTCTCTACTTGATTCTCCGCCTTCATACTTTAAATCTAGCTCTTCATATGTAGATTTTAGTTTTTCAAACCAATCAGGCATATTTTTATCACTAAGTATCCGTTCTGACAATGATTTACTAACTTCAATATCAATTTTTAGGTTATCAGCTAATGGCTTTATCGTTTGAATAGCTCTGATAAATGGACTAGAAATTATTCGGTCAACCTTTACTTCGTAAAAGAAATCAGCTAATTCCCCTGCCTGTTTAAACCCTTTTTCAGTAAGTTGTGACTCTGGTGATTGTCCCTCAGCTTCACAATGTCTTATAACATAGATTTTATTCAATACAATCACTCCAAAATAATAGTAAATTAAGTATTCATAGCAGAATCAATGAATGTTTCTGCTCGTTTAATACTTTCTTTTAAATAAATTGGTGATTTCGGGTGATTTAACACTTCTTCCGTAGATAACCATAAAACTCTTTCAACTTCATCTGGGCTTTTAGGAAAAGCTTCCCCAGATGAGTATTCACATAGAAAAACAATATCTACAACTCTTTCACCTTTATCGGTTACAAAAGATGTACTATGAACATACTTCAAATTATCTTTTACTTCTACACCAACCTCTTCAACTATTTCATGCTTAACAGTTCTTTCTAATATATCAGAAGAATTTCCTTCATTCTCCACCTTACCTCCAACAATAGAAAGCAAGCCACCTGCATGTTCTTCTTTTTTACTGCGTTCAATTATTAGCCATTTCCCATTTTTAAATATTGCACCTTCAACATTTACTATAAACATTTAATTCCCTCCTAGTAAAATAGCCTTGTTATACTTCTCTTAAATATTTTCCTGTAAAAATGGCAGCAACAGCTTGTTTCCATTAGCTCACATTTAGTTTAAATGTAAACTATCATATAGTTATAGCTCAATTAAAAATAGATTTATACAAACTTTTTAGTCTAATCCCTAAATGACCACCAAGTTCAGGAATCATTGCTTTGTCTAAGTCAAGCCACCTAAATGATAAATCCATCCATTATCTTCATCCTGACTACGTACAACAACCGTGAATTTATCACAACAATCTTCAATTGTTAATTGAAAGTAGTGTCGTGTAATAGAAGCATTCTTCTTCGCTAAAAAATACGTATGTTCTCCAAGATATGAATTTATTCTTAATTCGGTAAGTTCAGCCTCTTCATAAATTTCCCTGAGTAGGCATTCTTCTAACTCTTCACCTAACTCCTGAGTACCACCTGGAACTTGAAGTCCATACGATTCCACACCTTCTTCTAACATAGTAAGTAATTGGACTTCTCCATCTTTTATTCGAGTTATATAAGCAGTAACTTTAGTTAAATTATTATGTGCATTCATACAAACCAAAACCTTTCGTTTAATAATTGTTATGGTAAAGTCCCGCCTAAGTTACCACTCATTCTAGTTGTTATAGACTGTGTGTGGAGTCGACAAACCGGTAGTCACAATCTCTATAATACTAAGACAATATAATTGTTTAAGTCTATTGTTTCACAATCAAATAGGTTTTCACCGAAGCAGTTAAACAGTATGTATGTTATTCATATCTTCAAAATCCATAATTATTTCATACAGGTTATTCATAGAGTTAATCGTATAATCTGCATCCATAAAGACTGCACGTTTTCTTTCTTCTGTAAAAAATATCGTATGCATTCCCACAGCTTTTGAAGGAACTATTTCCTTTTCATAATCATTACCTATCATAATACATTCTTCAGGCTTGAGATGTAAATTACTAACAATTTTATTAAAAAAATCAAGGTTCGGTTTTGTGACTCCTAATTCACGAGAAGTAAATAGGAAATTAAAATATTTTCTTAAATCTACGCGATTTAAAGCCTCTCCCATTAATTCTGTAGTTGAGTCACCCGCGTTAGAAGCTACGCAACAAATATAATCTTTGCAGGCCATTTCTAATGCATGGTTCATACCGGGGACCGCTTCTATTTTCTCCCAATATGCCATAGGACCATCTAATTCAGGGAAATCCCACATTAGAGTGTCTCCCCAGTCGAATATTAAAGCTTTTATTTGTCGTGTCATTGTATTCTCCCCCTTAAGACTTGTGAACAAAACTGTTTCTATAGCGACAGAGCAATCAAAGTCTGTTTCACACTCGCTTCCTCGTTAGTACAAAAAGGGGCAACGCCGCTACGTTGCCCCCTCCTTTACTAGCTTTTTACTATTTTTAACATCGAGTTAGCATTTGTCTGAAATTCATATGGAACTTTCACTTCTTCAACTTTATACCCAATGTCAGCCAGATAACTTATTAATTTATCTAAATACTTATATCTTTTTCCCTCTAAATCTACTACAGGAAAAATACGAACTTCCTCTTTCGAAACCCTCAATAACTCATTTATGGTTTCTATGTGAAATTGATCACCTAATCTATCCGCATACATAAATAAAAAATGTGCAGAGAGAAGAATATCAAATTCTTCATTCTTAAACGGTAAAGAGGGTAATGTAACGGGAATGTATCTTTCGCTAGATTCCTTCATATCTTTGGCACAGTCTTGTAAGGCACTTAAACGATGGTTTCTTAGACCTTCTATATCTTTAAAATAATCCCACTTATAATTGTTTTGAGCTTTTTGCATATGTTCCATCGCATGTTCAATATCCTGGACACCTTTACTTTTTAGGTCTTCACCCGAATGATAATAAGCAATATCGCAAGCTGTTACGTCTAAACCTGCTTGGTTACCAACAGCAGTAAATGAACAAGCCCCTGCTGGACAATCGAGTATTTTTTTCCCTTGTAGTTCTTCTTTTGAAAGCGAGAACATATTTAAATACTCTTCAAAGGTTCTCCCAATAAAAACAATTCGCTCTAAATCTAACTTTGTACTCTGCTCAACTCTGCTCATCTCAACTCACCTCTTCTATAAGATTAGATTCATATTACCACAATGAAATGGAAATGATAACCTTTTTTCATTCGATAAACCTGACCCATATTTCAATAAATTCGAAACAAATTGCGTCAATCTTTCGTAGATCAGCGACTCCGAATTTATATTTAACAGACCTTTTTATAATAAATTAAGGTAGTATTGTCATTCAATATTTTCTTTACTCCTGTTTTGTTATAGCCCATTTTTTCGTATAGATAACAATTTCGTTCTTCCTCTAAAATTGTTGCTAATTCCCAGGTTATAGCTTGAGGAAACATTTCTTCAATTAAAAAGATAGCTTTTTGGGCGATCCCTTCCCCTTGATATGTAGGTAGAATAAACATTGGACTTATCCAAAACTTTACATCTTCTTCCCAAAAAACGCAGATAGCACCTCTAATTTTGTTGTCAGCTAATATCTTAAAAAACTACCATTAGGTTTATTTATTCTAGTTATTACTCTCTCGATAGTTTCGTTTGCTGGATTGGTTTCATAATCTTTATACTTCTCCAGCAAGGGCATAAATGCCTTGACTTGAATATCAAAAATAGATTGTGCATCATTAACGGTTGCCTTTTCTAATCTAATATTCATTTCTTCACCCACTTATTCATTTTATATCACTCTATAAAATCGATTACCCTACACTTTTGGGTCTTCTGACTAATTCTCCGTTACAATTCGGACAAATATTGGACATTTCGATCGTGCATTTCTCGCAAAACGTACATTCATGAACACAAATATAAGCATCTTGAGATATGTCTTTTCACATTTTTGACATGTCGTTTTCATCATTAATCCCATTAGAAAACCTCCTATAAATTAATTAGATCGATTATATTAAAGACTCAACTATTACAAACTTAAATAGGTTAGCATGCCTTGATATAGTTGGGGATCCCCTCATCCATTGTTGAAATTGAGCCTTTCCCCAGGTATGATCCAGTCTCACATTCAAATTTCACTGTCTGTTCAAAATTTAGACCCTTAGCGAGCCGCGGAAACCTCTGGCAGCATAGTAGGATTCTGCTCCATTGTGGTACATAAAAACTGTGTCGTAACGACGATCACAAAAAATGGCACCGCCGAGTTTTCTAATGTTAGCAGGTGTTTTCATCCAGCTCGATGTTTTTCTATCGAATTCTCCAATTTCTTGAAAATACCGGTATTGTTCTTCCGTTAAAAGCTCAATGCCCATGTCCGCAACCATATCAATAACGTTATTTTCTGGTTTAAATTTTTTTCTTGACTCCAGCGCTTCACGGTCGTAACAAACACTTCTACGACCTTTAGGACTTTCCGCTGAACAGTCATAAAAAATGTACTCACCCGTCTTTACTTCTCTAAAAAAATATTCGATAGTTTAACATTATCTCCATCAGTACGTTTTAATTTAATTTTACAAATGCGTTTTCCAATAACAAAACCAGACCAGAGTAAGTGTGTAATAAACCCAGAATTCTTCCTAACAATCTTCTAATAAACCAGCATGGTTTTTTTCAATTAAGTTTCTCCTCATTGGCACCATAGCAACAGCTACTCCGTTAGTTGGGCAGGTCATTTTTCTTTATAGTAAAAATTACTATAAGGTTTACAAAAGAACCTAATATCAAAGAACTAAATAAAACAATGCTCATAATTGCTGGACCAAATCCCCCATTAATAACGTCAAAGGAAACAAGAATTATTGGAACAAAAAAAACTAAAATAGCCAACAAAGTTTGCATAATAGTCGGTATGAATCTTTTTGAATAGCATACTTTCATCGTCCAATACACAAACGCTATAGTAACTAGTGACGGTAACAATATTACAAAAGTAAAATCTAGTAGTCTATCCAAAATATATCCCTCCATCTAAAATCTTATTTTAACTTTGTATAGCAGAGATCTACTTCAACTCATCTCCCCTGTAGCACCATCGAGAGCGAAGGCGTAACTATCGCAGTCCCGTTTGTTGAAGAAAACATTCTTATAATATCCACTTCACTTAGCCTTTTATAATTGGTTTCTAGTTTGATTTTTATTATTTTTTATAATCCGATTCAAAAAGATAATCTCTAGTGTGGCAAAAGCTACGAAAAAACCAGCAAAATAAGGGGAAGGCGACTCAATAAAAGTAAACAACAGAACAGCAAGTACAAAGAAAATAACACCAACCAAAATCTGTAATAATATTTTATTTTTATTCATACGACTACCTCCTTTCGATTTTACTGGAGAGAATTTACTATTCTCCTCGTTACTTTAAGTACACTTTTTCACTATTTCAATAATTGCTATATAAATGATTAGAGTATTATTTCAGATACTTTTTGATAACCAAAAGGTAAAACCGAAGTAACTAAAATACCTACTACTATAAAAGAAGTTGCTAAAACTCTATATTTCAAATGCGAAATTTCTTTTCTTTTATAGGCAATACTTAAGACTTTAATCATAGAAAAAACAGTAATGAATATTATTACAGCTGAAAAAATACTGGTTAGAATTACTACCATTTTAAACCTCCCTACTCAAAATTTAAGTATCTTACGAACACTCACTTAACAAGGTGCGTTCGCTTTATTAAAGTAAAGTACCTCCGTTTGTTCAATAAGAATTTAGTTTTCTAGCATATCGTAATGATACCTGTTGTTCTCCTGTTTCAGTTTCTTTGATTCTATTTTCTTTAAATAAAAAGCCTCTAGCTTCATAAAATGGGATACCTCTATGATTATCTTCTTGCACCGAAACCCATTGTTCAGAAATCCCTTTCCTCATTTGTTGTTGAGTGAAAGTTTCAAGTAGTTTTTTTCCAACCCATTCATATCTAATAGTTTCGTCAACATATAATACAAATATTTCTCCTTCATTTGATTCCGTTTTTGCACCACCAATTACTCCTACGACTTCTGAATTAAGTAATGCTATGTAAGAATAAATGCCTGCTTTTATATCTTTTTTTACACGTTCATTGTCGTACTAATACTCTACATTTTTCATTTAATATTCTTCACTTAACATTCCTTCTACTGTTTGTTTCCAGCCTTTCGAACAAATACTAGCAATAGCTTCTGAATGTATTGTCTTAGGTTTTTCAATAACGATACCCATTTACTCAACACCTCTGTTTCAAATTTAAAATCCTTTGTTCAGCTAAACTCTCATTTAGTTGAAGAAGCCCTAAAAAACCACCTACGGGACGGTCTTCTCTTTATAACAATTGAGTTAATTGATATGGATTATTAAATAAAAAGGTTGGATTCAGAGGGGATAACCTTTCAGTCTTCCCTTCTCCCCAAAGTGCAGCAACACTTATCATATTTGCAGAGTGTGTTGCCTGAATGTCTGTCGGTTGATCACCAACATATAAACATTCTATCGGCCTAACATTAAGTTTTTCAGCTAATTGTAATAAAGGAACAGGACTAGGTTTAAAATCCTGACAATCTTCCTTTCCCATAACCACTTCAAAAAAAGGATATAAACCAGTATTTTGTAACTCCTTAGTCGCATTTTGTTTTAGTTTAGCTGTAACAAGACCTAATTTAAATCCCTTTTCCTTAAGAATTTGAAGCATTTCCTTAATCCCATCATATTCTTTAATCATATGGTTATATTTACGATAATAATCTAAAGTCTCTTCTATAATTTTTTCTGTTTCAATGGATGATAAATAAGGAAACAAATCACTTAAGGCTTTGAATGGTTTTCCTAATAGATATTGTTTTTCAACCTCATTTATTTCCCTGTTTAATATTTTCTGAATGCCATAATTATAAGATTCCGTTCCTAACCATTCACTGTTAATTAACGTTCCATCTAAATCAAATAATACAGCTTTAAAACGATTCACATCCATTCTCAACTCTACCTTTCTCTTCTCAACTAAAATCGATTCAAAAAACATTATTCGACTTGATAATGGAAAGTCCTTCTCTTTAGTTTAAGTAAAAAATCACAAACTCTTAGGTTTTCTAATATCATATTAACATAAATTTTCCAATTTAATCTCTAATTTTAAAGAACCTAATTCTTATATAAACTGGCCTATACACAAAAAAAAGCGCAATTCTTATTACAGATTTGCGCCTGATTGTTGAAGAGAAAGTTTAACCCAATTGCTGGATTTCCATAAACTTTTTTGACGTAGCTTTTACTATAAGGAAATGAGGGCTGGTCATAAGATAGAAATAAGATTTCTCTTTCACTTCTTTCATCTTTTCTTGCGGTTGGGGTTCAATAAGCTCATGGAGATTGAAAAATTGAGTGGTTTTATTTACGATGCTTTGCATGGGTCTTCTGTAAAAGTTGACATCAATTGTAATATTAGGTTTGTTCCAGGTTTCTGATAAGAATTGGGTTTTAAAGTAATCCTCGCATTTGTGTCTTGTATAATCCATAAATGGGTGATGAACCGAAAATAAAAAGGTTCCATCTGCTTTTAGAATGCGGTTGAATTCTTGAAATGTGTATGTCCAATCCTTTAAATAATGAAGTGTAAGTGAGCTTACAATCACATCAAAGGAATTATCATTAAAAGGAAGCGTATCTTGAAGATCATGACGAAGGATTGTCGCTTTTCCCCCTAAACGATGCTTCGCTGCTTTTACCATTTCGGGACTTACGTCTATACCTGTAACTTCCGCCCCTTGCTGCAATAATTGAGAAGAATACCATCCAGCCGAACAACCAGCATCAAGCACCTTTTTCCCTTTTAATTGTGGAGGCAAAGCTGTCATCATAGCTGGGCGTTCATAATAAGCGTTATAAGGACTCCCCTCATCAACATCGTTTTGATATGTATTGGCTAACTTATTATAAATTTCGCTCGTAGTATCTTTCATGTAATTCCCTCCTTCATATAACATTAATTACAAGTTCATTTTTTCGTGAAAAGTCCTCTTATTCCATTAAATGGAACTAGCACAATTCTTGCTACAGAATTGCGCCTGATTGTGCAGATAGAATCGATAGCAATTAGGTACTAAAAGGCAGCTAGCTTCTTTCCCTAACGCTCTCCTTGAGCTTTAATAATGCTTCACAAATGCTGTTTTGAGGCTGATTCCCAATCTGAGATGAATTCTTCTATTGTTGAATATCTTTCTCTTCTATCTGATTTAACTGCCTTTATTGCCACTTGATAAAGTTCCTGTCCTGCATCCCACAAAATTGAACGGTCTAATTCTCCGCCTAACAGTCCAAATGCGATTGCTCCCATATTAAATACATTCGTTCTTTCATCAATATTCGAACCTATTTTGAATTCTTCTGGTGACATAAATCTTGATGAACCCCAAAGTCGCCCCATTGTATTGATAAATGGTTTTTTCTTATATAAATCAATGTCGCAAATCTTTGTTACATTATTTTTAAAGTCATATAAGATACTACCGTCATAAAAATCAACTGCTACATAATTATTCTTTTCCACATTGAGATGGAAATCTAATATACTATTAAATGACCTTAAACGTTGTTCAACTGGTAATTGCTTGAACCGATAAAACGGAGATCCAGGGTGAGTGTACTTATGAGGTGGGGGAAACGACCAATGGGAGTGAAGACATTCCCCATCAAACCACTCAAAAACTAACACATACCCTTTCTCAACCTCAAAATGTTCGATTAAATGTATCAAATGTTTATATTGCAAT
Organism: Salipaludibacillus neizhouensis; assembly: GCF_002886185.1. Lineage (GTDB taxonomy): Bacteria > Bacillota > Bacilli > Bacillales > Salisediminibacteriaceae > Salipaludibacillus > Salipaludibacillus neizhouensis. The sequence goes on along the minus strand of NZ_KZ614146.1, from coordinate 1,174,539 downwards.
TCTCTATAAAGTGGGATTGAATTCTTTAACAACTCTATCGCATCTTCTGGTTGTCCTGTATATTCTTTTGTCTTTGCACCAGCATACTTCACAAACTTTTTTGTTCCGTTTTTTTCAATTCCAAAACATATATTTCCTGAATCTTGTTCATCAAAAACGCTGAAGACCTCTCCCATATTTAATAGCCATTCGAAGTTATGTTGTTCTTTTAATTGAAATGATACCTTATCTAAACTTATAACTTGCAATTCGACCATTTAAATCCTCCATTTATTTTACAATATTGATGTATTCTTTTCTTCCACTAAACTGCTTCGTTCATTCTCCCTTTAGCACCGCAACAGCACCAATGGCATGTTCAACTATTGCTGCTTTTAGCACAACAACAATAGCAATCTCTTGAATACTATTCATTTATTTCATATATTAATGTATCAAATAATTCACCATCGGTATAAAGTAATAAAGCCCACTCTCCCGACTCTGGTATTTTTACTGTTGATGGTGTATGTGCATCTGCACCGTTGTTTGGTCCACTAAGAGTTTTAGTCCACCCATCTATTAGAATTTGGTGGACAGTTCCTGTTTCTTTATGAAAACCAACAACCGTTAATTCTATGTTCTCAAGATTATCCATTCCCCATAGATGCCACATCCACTTTTGATTGCTTAAACTAGGCATATCAGCACCAATGACGCCTGACTTATTTTCATTCCCAATGATACCTCTATTACCAAATTTAACTGCTTTTTCTTCCCAATTAATCGCTTCAAAATCATTTTTTTGTACAAACTCAGGTATATCTTCGGGTAATTCTATTTCTTCTATAGTAGTTTCATCTGTTGTACAAGCTACCAAAACAAATAACATACTAAATAAAATTAGCTGAATTCTTTTCATAAAATCACCCCTACTTTTCTATTCTTATACCAAGTATTCCAACACCTCTTCAACAAACCTCCCCAATACTTTAAGTGGTAAAATTCACAAACCCTCACATTTTCTATTATCGTTTTAACATAAATCCCCAACTCATTTTCTATATCTTAGGAACTACTTTTAACCATCCGGCACGATTACGGAATACTAAAATGCGGAAAATATGCATAAATAATTTCACAGTAATGTTACTAAACCACTTTTTGTAAACAAGAAATAGAATTGTAGTTACTTTCTGACTCTAGTCAAGTAATATTTCGTATTCCATTCCACGGGCTGTATTTGAAGCTATTTCTTTTCCAAGAAGACGATTTACAATATGAAAAGACATATTTATTCCTGCCGAAACCCCGCCTGAAGTCACAATATTACCTTGGTCAACGAATTTTACATTCCTTTGTAGTGTTACCTTTGGAAACTTGTTTTCAAATCTATCATAGCTAAACCAATGTGTAGTCGCCGTTTTCCCGTTAAGTAATCCTGCTTTAGCTAGTAAAAAAGCACCCGTGCAAACCGAAGTCATAATATGAACATTAGTCATTTGACTAGTTATCCATTCTATAACCCGTCTATTGTGTATTTGTGTTTCTCTTGCTCCAGGTCCACCTGGAACCACAACGATATCAAAAGAAGGTGCGTTCTCAAAGCTGTAATCAGGTTGAACTTTCAACCCGTTTCTAGCATGTATCATCTCTCCAGTTTCTGAAATGGTGCTTACAATGAATGCTCTAGTTGTAAAGTCTTCATATTTAGTCACGGAAAAAACTTCAAAAGGACCTGCAAAATCGAGCACTTCAATCTCGTCAAACAGTAAAATCCCAACAGTCCATTGCTTATTCATTGACATATAATCCTCACCCCTTAACATAATAAAAAGCATTTGATAGGAATTAGGTACTAAAGAGCCGCTAACTTCTTGCACTAACGCTTCCATTAGTTGATTAGTGTTATTTATTTGCTGTGTACTTTTTATATCTATTTTCTGTATATAACCAAGTACCAGTTCCAAACAGAATACCAAATATTATTGAAGTCATTATGTACTCTGATATCTTTTCAAACGCTTTATCTAAGAAAAAATCTAAACCTACTTTTCCTAATAAAAAACCTGTTCCTCCAAATAAAATCCCATAAAAAGGATATATTTCCATTTACCCATTTTTCGAGTTTTACTCCATTTATTAAAGAACTTATAATCCCTAGAAATAGTAATCACCCCTCTTTCTTATATTTTTCATTTTCCATTTAAAACCAATAACTTCTTCAACACAGCTCACCAATACTTGGATAGAGGCTTCTATACCATTTTTTTAACAAATTGAACAAACCAATATAATGCTATCCAAGGTAGCACATGGCATTTTGCCCAGCCAATAGAGCCACCATTATAATAAATACTCCGTTTTTTCTCTTCTCTTTCTTGTGCTATACTCCCTCTATAATCTTTTTGTTTTCTTACGAAAACTCCGTTTATCTAAGGATTTCATAGCTACTCTTTACCACTAGACATTATTTACATGGTTAGTTTTAACTTATCTTTTAAAAAATGGATGTTAGGGGGCTGATTGACCAGCTCCACTTAAGTAATTTTTTAAAAGTAGAGGGGAATTTTACGTATGATCGCAACGATGGATCTCCACGTTTCTCATGGGGTTAACCCTCCCATGTCTCCCAGAGTCAATGCTCCTACATTCCTTCGTTCAACCTTGCCATGAGGGTGGAGGTCAGATATGCTCCCCGCCAGGGTCTCTGCCCGTAGTTTTAGTTTATGTTCTGACTTCTCCGTGCTTCAAATGTCTTTTGATAATAAGTAAGTTGTTTAAAATCACTTAGGTTAATAGAGTTTAATAAAACATGGTATTTGAGTTATGCAGCTTCCTGTAAGTTATTAAAGTGTGGAATATCACTAAGCATCTTTTCTTCACTGAACTCACACTGTTTAGTGCCTACTGTAAATAAGATTCGTATTAGTTTATTGCATATGGCAATTAAAGACGGCATTTTTTTTAACGGATTGTCTGGACGGGTCGTATAATACTCATGCAGATCTTTAAAGGCTTGGTTCTTAGCGACTAACGGCATTACAACTCGAAAGAGGAGAGCTCTGAGCTTCTTTCTCCCTCGTTTTGTAATGGTTGTGCGTCCTTTATGAAGTCCTGATGTATTTTCCCGTAAGTTTAGTCCAGCTAGTTTAATAATTTGTTTTGGATGAGAATAGTTTCTTAGATCGCCTACTTCAGCTAAAAATGCAGCGACCGTATCTTTCCCTATTCCTGTGATTGCCACCATATTATGAACACCAGGAACTTGTTTAAGCAATTCATCTAAATGAGCATCTAGTTCTTCGAACTTTTCTTTCAATAAGTCATATTGAGCTAATAAGGTTTTAAGCTCTAATTTAGCCATGTTATTTCCTTGTTTAATGCCGACTGAACAACAAGCCGCCTCTTTTAATCTCCTCACTCTACTTAAACCAACACCTCTTTGGGCGCCCTTTTTGAGGTGTTTTAAAATTTCACCATCAGATAGTTTCAGTAGCTCATGTGGTAGTAGATTAAGCTTTAAAGTACGAAGTGCAGCTTTTCCTTCCCAGTCTTTAAAGGCTGTAAAAAACTCAGGGAAATAGCGGTCTAGCCAATTGTGAATCTTACCTTGTACAGAACGTAGGTCAGTAGATAATAGCTCGCGCACTTTCATTGCTCCTCGAAGTTCTGCATAAACACCTTCAGGGATACTTGGTTCAGCGTAGCGACCGTCTTTGACCAACTGTGCTATGACTTTGGCTTCTTTCACGTCATTTTTTGTTGGTGAATTATCGTCTAATTCTTTGCTTTTCTTAGTGTGCAATGGATTGACCACAACACACTTGATATTTAACTCTTTTAAATAATGTGCAAGGTTAAGCCAGTAATGTCCTGTTGGCTCCATACCAACGAAGACTTTATTCATTTGATTATCAACTTGAAGTTGTTTAATCCAACCTATTAAGCCATCAAACCCTGATTGAGTATTTTCAAAAGTAATAGATTTCCCTAGATCCATTCCTCTGAAATCCTGTGCTCTTGCGACGTGATTAAACTTTGCAATATCAACACCTATAATTAGTGTTTCAGCTGTGATTTGAGCAATTTTGTGATTTTGGTTATAATTCATTAGTGAGTCCTCCTTGGTTATCAATTAAGGGTCCTTTTGCGCGCAAAGCTTTGGACACCTCGTATCATACCAAGAGGACTCTTTTTCTATCAAACTCTAAATTCTTTAATTACAGGAATGCTCCCCGTTAGCACAAGAACGTTTCCATTATGACAGCGTTTTATTGACTGAAATTCTCTCGTATATTTCATCTATAATTTTAGATATGGGTAGCATTCCATCCACAATAATGTCTGAATTCGGTTTAACCGACTTTAACATTTCAAGATAGCTCCGTCTTCCTTGTGAAATATTGGGTTTCTCTCTATCACTAAACTCCTTCTCAGTTTAACATTAATTCCCTTTTTACTGACACAAAAAATGCGGCCCTTGTTAAAAAAACGCTCCCTTTAATACAAGAAGAACATAGTTTTAATCAATCTTCTTAACAATCAATACTCTATCCTGATTTACTCCATCATAATAGAAAAAAACAGAAACTCCATCAACATGTTTAACACCTGTTTCAACATTAATTCCATCTTTGTATGATAGGCAATCGAAAACCTTATTAACTGGCGTAGTAATAGCACGAACAATATTTCTATTAAACTTTTTTATCCATTGAAAAATTAATATAAAGTTGCTTTCCAATATGGTTTTTACGGCACTCAGGATTAACACTAAGGTTATGGAATCCTGCGAATAAGTGAGCATTCAAGAGATATATCAATCACCCTGAGGGACTTGAACAAGCATTTACTACTTCTTTTCAGCAACAACATAAACATAATTACCTAAAATACTACTACATTTATTTTAAACTTTTTCTATTTTCTCAGTTTCAATATCCTTGAATTGGTTCAGACGTTCCCCCCTCTTTTTTCGTTTTCATGTTTTCCATGTCTTTACCCAGCTTCAGAACATCTTCAATACTCTCGTTCATAGAATTTCTTTGGCTCTGTAACCTTTAATCGATTTTTCAACAGTTTTTCATCTTTGGTTTTATCAATTTTACCAGCACCTAGTCCTTCATTAATCATCTCATCAATTTGGTGTTAATCTTTAATAAGCTCTTCCCCCTTTAAAACTTGCTTTTCTTAAATTGAACATCAAATCATTTGATGTTCAATTCGAACATAACTTATGAATAATCAATGACCATTCTTCTATTTGCACCCTTTATATAACCACCTTGCGATAAATTTGATAAGCAGTTCCATCAAACAGCATGGAAAGTTAACTTATTTGTGTCCCATATTGACTTAGATCCAATCTTCCGAAAACAAAATCAGTTAAAATTTGACTCCCGTCAGAATTAAAAATATACTAAATTAAATTAGAAAATACTTTGATCCTTTTTTTAGAGGAATATTTGGACAGCTTTACCCTCGGTTTTGTTGGGAACTTAGGTTGTTCGCGAGACCTTTACTTTCTAATTGGAAAGGTCTTTTTTAGTGTAATCAGATTTTCGAAAGGGATGGTATGGATGTCTTTAAAAAGAACAATCACAAGCTACTTAAAGCACAACGGACCAACATTGTTGAAAGAGAAAGGGATTCCTCTGCTGAAAAAGGAGCTTGCGAAAAGAAAGGGTAAGAAATTGTAATGTCGAATGAACTATTTCAACCGGCACAAACTCTTAGGTCTATTATTAACACATTAACATAAATTTCCAATCGGATTTCAATTTATTAGTACTTCCTATTTCTACAATCTAGTCCTATACAAAAAAAGGCGCTATTCTTATTATAGAATTGCGCCTTCTTTTTGCAGATCATTCTTCTATTGCATCTTAGTTTTATACTGCGAAATAATTACTTTAATTTAATAGTTGAATCACGTTTATTACGGAATAGGGTGTCAAAGCCTAATAATTGTTTTTAATATGGTTCAACATGAATATGGACATCAAAAACATCATAATCCTTCATCATGACTTGTTCTACACGGGTAGCAATATCATGTGCTTCTTTAATATCTAAAGCAGAACTAACGAGAATAACCACATCAATTATTTCATTGTTTCCGTAACTTCTACCTTTTATATCTTTTATTTCCTCAACTCCATCTAATTGGGAAATTAGATCTCGGTAGAGTTGTAGCTTATTAATATCAAAACCATCGGAGAGTTCATGAGATGCTTGAGTAAATATCCCCCAAGCGGTTTTACAGATTAAGAGTCCAACGATGAGGGCAGCGATTATGTCAAGCCAAGGCATATTCAACTGTGAACCAAATATACCTATAGCTACTCCAATACTTACCCAGGCATCGGAAATATTATCCTTTGCCGCGGCCATCACTGCCTTACTATTTATTTTTTCAGCTAGCTTCTTGTTATAACGATATACAAAATACATAATTACAGCAGAAATAAGACCTACATACCCAGCAAGAATGTCTGGAGATTCCTTACTGCCTTGAATAATGGAATTTACAGCACCAACCAGTACTTGGAAACCAACTGCTATCATGATAAAAGATGCAATCATGGAAGCAATTGTCTCGCTTTTCCAGTGCCCGTAGCTATGATCTTTATCTGGCGGTTTTTGGGCTAATTTTAAACCTATTAGTACCGCAATGGAAGCAATAATGTCCGTTGTATTGTTAAGACCATCTGCTCTCAAAGCTGCAGAATCACTTATATTTCCAATGATTAATTTAATAATAGATAGGCATAGATAAGCAATAATACTAATAATTGCCCCGCGTTCGCCCAATTTTAAATCCTTGTACTTTTTCGCTTCCATGAAATTACCTCCACCGTTTGTAAAGCCATAACCATATTACCAAACTAAATTTGAGTGGGTCTATAGCAACCTTTTTGCCCATGACTGCACATGAAAGAAGTACGCAATTATTTTGCGTGAACGCAAACCCGTGAAACAAAGGGACGGTTCCGTGCATCATTTCAACGGTGGGGATATTTGTTAATTAGACATGAGAAAATAAACATACCAAACCACCCTATGAAATGAATCCATTAAGATTCTTAATAAAACGCATCTATATAATTTTAGCTCTGCATATAAGATCTATTTAATGTACTCATCAAGGTTCACGACATATTTTATATCGTGAAGTTGTTTTATTTAACTCATGTAAATAATCTCTAACAGCCTCTACTAATGTCTCAGTAGCAAAGAATTCTTGAGACTCAAAATTCTGCCAAATGGAAAAATACTCCAATTATTATTGCCTTCATAAAGAAAATTTAGAATTACCTCGTCATGGTCAATAGTCTCGTAGTTCATATTTATTCTATTTCCTTTTTGAACTTTTTTGATCCATTCCCCCAATTGAATTCCTAGCTCAGCAACATTGATGTATGGGTCTTCGAAATATAGTTTTTCTTTAAGTGAAATTTTAAATTCACCTTCAATAAAGCCATTATTATAAGCTGCTTTATTTTCATAATCAGAGTTTAAAATAAACGAAAACTTAATCTCCATAAATAATTACTCCCTCGGTCTCCTACTTCAGTAAACCTTGTTTTTTTGGAAAAACTAGAAAGAGCGAAAGTGGAGACTTTGGCAGGAAAGCAGCCGCCTGGAGCGAATTCGAATCCTCTGTTAGACGGAAACGTTTAAGGTCAATCGCCAATCACTCGTTTTTCTTCCTCGATTTATTTCTCGGTCTCATCATACCAACGTTCGAGCGATGTATTTCTGATGCGAACTTTTAAAAATATCCTGTTCTTTATTATACAGTTGAAATTCTAAACATCAGACATAATCGACAAGTCCGTGTCTCCAAGTGATGAACATCGATAAAACCGTTTGAAAGCCATATCGATCCAGGTAAAAAAAGCTGCCATATTTAGGCAGCCCGCTAGGTAGATTTATATATTCAGCTTTGGACTATTAATATTTTCAGTGCCCACTCAAGCCATCTTCTTTTAAGATAAAGATATATTATTTTATAATCCTCTTACCTTTCTATTTTTTCAATAGAAACACCAGGAATGGATATACTCCCGCCCATTGTAGATTCATAAGTCAATAAGCCAGTAGAGATACCCATAATCGTAATGGTATCATCTTCTAAAATTCTAGAATCAACAACAGAAGATTCAAATTCAGCAAAAACCATGGTATCGTAATTATCATTAGCAGCTAATCTAATTTGAGTTATACCGTCACCTTCCATTACTTGAACAACCTTCCCATGAAATTTAACTTTTTCAAAAATATGGTTATCGGGATTTCTTGCTAGTTGGTCATAGGTTATCCCTGTGTCATAACCTCTCTTCTCTTCCTCTTCCGCCAATCGTTTTGCTTCAGCTTGAGCCTTTTCTTCCTCTTCAGCTTTTGCTTTTTCTTCCGCTTCTTTCTCAGCCTTAGCAGCAGCCTCTTCTGCTTCTTTCTTAGCCTTTGCTTCTTCTTCTTTTTTCTTTAGTTCAGCCTCTTTTTCTTTACGCTCGGCTTCTTTTAGTTGAAAAAATGGCTCCGCTTCTTTTACTTTAGCTTCCAACTCTTTTTTTTCTCCTTCAAGTGCTTTAACTTGCTTATTTATATCCGATAATTCCCCTTCAAGTGCTTTGACTTGCTTATTTGTATCCGAAATGGTGTCATTTAGAGTAGTTTTTTCTTGATCCAGTGCATCTACCTGCTCCTGAGAAGGGCCAAATATGCCTCCAATGATTAAAGCAATAAATGCTACCAAAATATATCCCCATCTAAGTTTTATAAAACCTAATACCTTTTCCATATGCAATTCTTCCTCTCTCATGTAGTATATTTATATCATAATATAAGTCCTACTATTTTCATAGAAAAATTTGCAAATAATTTCTATAGAATTCATTATTATTATTTTAATTAGAGGGTTTAGCAAGTCCTGTCAGTATATACACGTATTTTTTTGACACATTTCATATCGGGCGGTTACTTATTTAACTCAAGTAATAAGTTAAATTACTATTACTAAAGTCATAGGAAATATGGGGACGGTTCTCTGCTTCATAGGCACGATTGGGTAATCTTGGTTCACAAAAAAGTGCCCCCAGTGCTATAAAGCACTGGGGGCAGAATCCACAACAAGCCAATCGTGACAATATTTCTATGAAAAGCATATTAACGCACTTCATCAAGAAGTGCGTTAATTTAAATTTTTATATTTATTCACGGAAACTCTTAAAGATCTCCCCCATTACCCTCAATCACCTTTTATACCCTCGGTGAGGGAATCCATTGATATTTTGCTAAATCAATGACTCCATTTAATCCTGCCTCTACACCCTCATTTTCCAAGGACAACAACTGCTCGTTAAAGGACTCATCATTCTGAAGAGAGATCTTACCCTTGGCATTAATAACCCGATGCCATGGGAGAAGATGTCTCTTGCTCATTGAATGTAATATACGAGCGACTTGGCGGGCAGCACGCGGGTTCCCAGCTAGTCTTGCAATCTGTCCATATGACATAACTCTCCCTTCAGGAATGTCTCGTATAATCTCAATCACTTTTTCAGTAAAGGTTGTCAATAGTAAGCCTCATTTCTTAGTTCAGTTCTTTTAAAAGCCTAGCGCTGATTGCATAAAGAATCAAGTCAAGTCCTTAAACATAGATAGATATTTAGTATATTCTATCCATCTATGCTCTGGTACTTGAAGCTTTATATGGCATTAAACCTTCTATGTTTGTACACACAAAATCAAAATGGTTTTGAATACCTTTTGAGATCTTCATATTGATAGGAACTTCTTGAACTTGGCTCATCACCAATTGATCAAAACAACAAAGATGTCAGGCACTCCATAAAGACATTTGTCTATATAAAGTACCTGACACCTTAAAACTCTTAACTATTTACTTGTTGTTTACTTTACACCATAATCCTGGTGAATATCTTTATCAAAAACAACTGTTTTTTTATTTTTCGGCTTCCAAATTTCAGCAATTTCTTCGAGCGATTTATTTTTCGTCTCCGGTACAATTGTCATAACAAAGGTGAAGCAAATTGCGTTGATCACAGCGAACATCCAGAAAGTGAATGCTCCGCCCATGTTATTGATTAGAATCGGAGTGAACTGTCCGATTGCCCAGTTTGCTCCCCAAAGGAACATCGTCGCAATACCAACCGCTTTAGCACGTAGATGATTCGGGAAGATTTCGGGAATCATAATCCAAGGAATTGGTCCCATGGATACACAGAATGCTGCAGTAAAACCAGCTATAAATATGATTAGTAACATGCCACTACTAGCGGGTTCAAAGTAGAATACGCTTCCAATCAGCACCATAAAGATCGCCATCAAACTCGAACCAATTGCCATCAATCTCTTTCTTCCAATTTTATCAATCAACAGAAGTGCAACAATTGTAAACACTACTTGCACACTACCTATGATACTTGTCGCCAAAAATTCGGTATTATTTTCAAACCCAACACTACGAAAAATATCTGGACCATAGTAGGTTACCGCATTCATACCAATTACCTGGTTAAACAGTGCAAGGAAAATCCCAACTGCCATAGCCATTCGCAAACCTGGCTTCAATAACTGTTTAATAGAAGTATTATTTTCTGTTTTGATGGAGTATTTAATTTCTTTCGACTCTTGCTCCGCAACTTCTTCGCCATTAATTCGTTTCAGTATTTGAAACGCTTCTATTTCTCTACCTTTTTGCATTAAATACCTTGGGCTTTCTGGAATGAAGAATAATAGAATAAAAAAGATTAGGCCTGGAAACGTTCCAAATCCAAGCATCCAGCGCCAGCCAACATCCAATCCCCAAGCATAGGTACCGCTATTCGCTACACCGTAGTTGATGTAAAAAGTAGCACAAATACCGAAAATAGTAAATAACTGATAAAGGGAACCGAGTCTACCGCGAATTTTTGGTGGCGCACATTCACTAATATATGTAACAGATAAAGCAGAAGCAAAACCAATTCCTAATCCACCGATAATTCTAGCATAAACTAGCATTGTAACACTTGTTGCAAATGCAGACCCTAGTGCAGAAATGATAAAAAGAATAGCTGCTAAAAACATGATATTCTTCCGACCGAATTTATCACTTAAGAAACCGGAAATTGCAACACCAACCACCCCACCAATCATTACACAGGAAATGACCCAGCCCTGCATAGCCGGTGATAAGTTGTATTTTTCCGCAAGAAAACCAATTGCCCCTGAAATAACCGCTGTATCAAAACCGTACATTAGACCGGCCATACCTGCTGCAATTGCAATTAATATAACATATCGTGATGAATGTTTCTGTAACATAATGATCCTCCTCATACTCTCTAGGTAAATACACACCATACACTGTCAAAACTTTTTGATGTGTCTAATTATCTTATTTGTTTCTATGATTAATCTTCCCTTAAATCAACATAAACGTTTCTTTTCTGCACACCTCCTGTTGTCACTTGCCGCTATGATATCGTTACCATTATTCGTGTTATGAGCTATAAAACGTTTCCAATAACATTGTGAACGTTCTCTTAAAGTAAATTTATCATAAACACTTTTTCTTGGTAGCACTTTCATCTTCACATTATTGTTAAAACCTAGACTATTTTGTACAAGTATTTTCACAAAAAAAGCCAATCGTTTTTATTGAACTTACGGATGCTATGTCCGCCATCATTTATTGGGTGCTAGTGTAAACAAGTATTGTCTAGAACAAGGTCTTTCCTTTAAGGAGTAAACTTTTACGTAGTAGATTGGGGTCTGAACGGTCAATTATGTGCACACGATCCCGTCATTTCTAAAGAGGGACCTCGCTGGTATGTGTTTCATAAACGGGGATTAATTCGTCAGATGATGGATCTATATGGAAGGCAGTTAAAGATTAATATAATGCTCTTGATCCTAGATTGACAAAGTCAGGTTTGTTATCCCCTATCATCGGGACAACAAACCTGTTCCTCGTCTATTAAAAAAAGTTGGGAATCCACTTTATATATTGGTATTTTGCACTTCACTAGTAAGCCCGTAATAGGTAAAATCATTGTTTTACTGTTGATATTTGCTTCTATATTCACGCGGACTTAATCCCATTTCCTTTTTAAAGACTCTACTAAAATAATTCGGATCCTTGTATCCTATATTCATTGCGATTTCTTTTAATGGGGTTTTCCCATCCAATAATAAGTCTTTTGCCTTTTGTATCCTCGTATTCGTTAAATAATCAATAAATGTAACCTGAAACTTATCCTTAAATAACTTACTCAGGTAATAAGAGCTAAGACCAATTGTTTCAGCAACTTCTTCTAACATCACTGTTTTATGATAATTATTGTCGATATATTCTTTTGCTTGTAAAAGTAGGCTCTCTACACCGCTCGTTCGCCACTCTCCTAGACGTTCGATAATAACAGAGAGGTGTGTTTTCGCACGTTCTTTTATTTGCATAGATGTTTCTAATGTATCAAAGCTCATCTGAACATCTTCATCAAATCCAAACTCTTTCATCGATCGGGTTAAAATGATAAAGAAATTCTCCATTGCTTTTTTAATCATTTCTACCTTCGATTCAGAAGCTTGGTGAATCAGTTGAAAATAAGTATCAAACAGATGTAAACCTTTTTGGATATCCCCTTTCTTCACCGAATTCACAAGTTCTTTCTCTACTTCAAATGGGATCAGCTCTGTCCGCTTTTGTTTCATATGGTCACTATAGGTCATATAGGACGCACTTGCATGTTTATAAACTAATTCCAACGCATAGATGGCTTCCTCGTAGGAACGAGAAAATTGATGAACATCAGAAACGATCGTACCAATTCCTGCCAATACACTGCAAGCTTCTAACTGATTTTGAACCTGATGGATGATGGAACGTGCAAAATCTTGTCTCATTTCCAGAGTTGCTTCTTCTTCTTTGTTCAGTAACAATAATGTCGGGACTTGAAAACCAGTTAGTGGACCAACAAGACAAGGATGGCGCTGGTCATGTAATGCCTGTTTTAATATCCGATACCACCGGCTTTTTTCATTTCTGTCAGGTTGGAGACGAGTCGAATCGAATGAAAAAACGACGACGAACCCTTGTGACTGATCAAGGTGTAACCATTCATTCCAATCCGCTTGATCAAATTCATGGACATGATCCAATAGTGACGATACGATAAACTCCATTTCGATAAAGGAACTAACTCGTTCCAACCGTTGAGTCATTTCCAGCATTTCAGTCCCTTGTTTTCTTTCGGCTTCTATTTCTTCTACCATTCGGTCGAAAGCTTCGAGTACTTCTGATACTTTACTTGGCTTTAACAAATATTCTTTAATACCATACTTCATTGCTTGACGAGCATAATCAAACGTATCAAACGCAGATACCATGATACACTTTATCGTTGGATAAACATCGATAATTTTTTGAATCGCTTGGAGTCCATCTAACTGTGGCATTTTAATATCCATAAAAATTAAATCTGGATTCTTTTCTAACGCCAGATCTACAGCCTGATTTCCATTTTTCGCTTCGGCAATGACTTCAAATCCCGAACGGTTCTTGGATAGCATCAGCTTGAGCCCTTCTCTTTCCAGTGGCTCATCATCTACCAGCATGACTTTTATCACTATTTTCCTCCTCCTCTCTCCTGTTTTGATAAGTAAATTCTTACGGTTGTACCTTTTCCAGGCTTGGAATCAATCTCCACGTTACTCTCTTTATCAAACAGTTTGAGACGAGTAATCACGTTTTTCATCCCTATGCCAGTGGAATGACCAGAGCTTTTTTTTGTTGAAGAAACAGGTTGTTCTCTACTCGTATCCAGCAAGCGATCGATCGTTTGCTGATCCATGCCTACCCCGTTATCCGTCACTTCAATACAAACCCTCTCGTTCAATTGATATATCGTTAATGCAATGATTGCCCCTTCAGCCATGTCTTCGATCCCATGCATAAAGGCGTTCTCAATAATTGGCTGCAGGGTTAAGCAAGGAAGTGGAGTCGAGAGACACGCAGGATCTATTTTTTCTTCAAACGCTACGCGGTCACCGAAACGCGTTGTTTGGATGAAAAAGTACTCTTTGACAGTTTCCACTTCATCTTTAAGTTCTATCTCTCTATTTAAGTTACCAATATTGTAACGCAGCAACGCAGAAACGGAAGAAATTAAATCACTGGTTCGCTCTGCGCCTTCAATATAAGAGGTTTTGGAAATTGTATTTAGCGTATTAAATAGGAAATGTGGATTTATCTGGTTTTGTAAACTCTTCAATTCCATTTCCTTCAGGAGTTGCGAAAGCCTTGCTTTTTCTTCAATCTCCGTAACGGATTGATTAATATTTCCTTTCATTTCATTAAATGTATTCGTTAAATGCCAAAGCTCATCCTTTCTAGAAACCACAACATCCTCACCAGAATAATTCCCTGCAGAAATTTCCTTTGCAGCATTTGATAGACGACCAATGGTTTTGGTAATGCCGTTAGAAAACCAAAGCGCAAATAAAATGCTTAGTAAAATGATAGAAGTTATCATAGCTGTCCCGGTCTTTTCCGTATAGGTAATTTTAGTGTCCATCAGTAAAGATAACTCTTTATAGTTTGTAAGTTCTTGATTAATCAATTCTAGTGTTTTCTCATGAATATAACTGGATGTTTGATCTGCTTCATTTAAATACATCGAATATTGCCGAATATCTTGTTTATTTACACCTTCCACTGTTTGATCTGCTTGTTCAAGAAAAGTCCTCAACAAGTTAAGATAGTTTTTCTTAGGGATTCCCTCTGTTTCCTTCGTGGAAAATTCCTGCTGTAGCTCGAGAAGGTTTTGCTTATCCTCTTGATAAAAAGATAGATTTTCAGGCAAAGGTTCATGCACATAAATTTGCAAGGATTGGAACGTCTGATTCGTTATTTTCGTCATTTCATTCAAGAGAAAGAAATGTTCGACATTCTCATCATAGAGTTCCATTACTTTTTGATCATTTTGATCCCGAATGAAAAAAGCAAGTACGATCAATAATAGAATAG
Organism: Salipaludibacillus neizhouensis; assembly: GCF_002886185.1. GTDB lineage: Bacteria > Bacillota > Bacilli > Bacillales > Salisediminibacteriaceae > Salipaludibacillus > Salipaludibacillus neizhouensis. The sequence goes on along the minus strand of NZ_KZ614146.1, from coordinate 1,159,523 downwards.
CCACAAAATAGATTAACAACTTCGTGCGAATCTTAATCATGAGGCTTCATCCTTTTCACTCTTCCAGTTATCTAAGTTGGAGATACGTATGATCGAAGCATCGGTAAAATAGGTGTCTTGAACCGACTTCCCTTTAATAATATCGAGCATTATCTCAATACTTTTGTACCCCATTTCAAAGGGTTGTTGTTCAACGATGGCATCTAAGTCCCCTTCTTTTAATAATTGAATGTTTTCATTTAACGTATCGAAAGTCATCACATAAAGATTCTCCTCTTTATTTAGTGATTTCGCTGCGGCTACGATGCCAATCCCATCAAACGAACTTGTTCCATAAAAGGCAGTAATATTGTCATGCTCGGTTAGCATCTCGTATGCTTTTTCCTCTGCTTTTACTCTTGTGATGTTTGATTCATCCATAGCCACGATCTCGATTCCTTCGACCTTTTCTACTACATCTCTAAATCCTTCGACTCGCAACTGATGATGGGCATTATCAAAACTTCCTGTAATAATTCCTACAGTAGCTTTTCCATTAGTATCTTCAATCAACGCTTCTCCAGCTAATTGACCGGCGGCGTAATTATCTGTCCCAATATATGCATTTCTTAAACTATCAGGAGAATCTGTATCAATCGTAATAATTGGAATGCCAGCCTCTACAGCCCGATCAATTAGCGGAGTGAAATTATCGTTCAGTGCTTGGACAATAATCCCATCTACTTGTGATTTTAAAGCAATATCTAAAAGCTTCAGTTGTTCCTCGGGATTGGAACGCTTAGGCCCCTCGTATTGGACAAAAACATCATACGCTGCTTCGGTCTCCTTTGCACCTTGTCCTACTAAACGCCAATAATCATGATTCATTTCCTCACCGATCAATGCAAAATGATAGGTAGGCAGAGAAGACTCAGAAGACATACCTTTCTCAATCAGTTGATCATAGTCCTGTACTTGTTTATAAAAATAGAAAGAATACACGATTGCCGCTAAAATGAACGAGATTAAAACAATATATATAATAGATGTACGATTCATGTTTCCCTCCTATATTAGGTGATCAGTAAGCCAAATATGGCAGACGGTCGTTTGAAATCATTCCTTCACCAGACTTAAATGAATTGGCAGAGCGTATTTAAAAAATATTTTAAACTGGGATCCAACATACAATAGTAGACCCCCCATTTCTACACTAAGTTATTTTAAATCACGCTTCACATTACCTCAATGCCTACCGAAAAACAAACTTTTCCACTTCTGGTTTTTTCATGAGCAACCTTTATCCTCAAAAAATCCCCACAAACGTTTATGCAACAACATTTGTCGGGATTCTAATTTTTGAAAAACGGGGGTTATAGGTTAATTCATAAATCGCAGACCAAAGCACATTAGAAATCGCATAACTATCACAACACAAATCACAGTATTATTCACAATAAATAAGGGAATGGAAATTTAGTCTCCATGCCCTTATATTTCTATTTTCTTCTTCAACGCTACCCCGTTAGTAATCAGGAAATTAACTCTCCTATCCTATTCAATGATGTAAAAACACTGTATAAAGGCAAAGGAGAAATAATAATATTACTTTCAAAAATCGCTTTCCATAATTTCATTCCATTATGACGCTTGTAAGCGAATAAGTACGTGTATTCTCCTCGTCAATTAACTTAAAATGAATATCAGACGATGATCTTCCATCAATATGTTCCGAAACATCTGATAATTCGAGTAATTCCTTCAAGTGAATAGACTTTTCACTATTAGCCTCTATCGTAATACTATACGGACCAGCTAAATTCATAAGTGATTCCATTCTAACTACGTCTTCCATGAAAAATGAGTCTAAAAATTCTAATTCAAATGATACGTGTTCATTATTTCGATTATTTAATAAAAGATTGCATTCTAAAGCAGGGGACGGTTCCGTGCTTCATTGGCATCGATGAGATAATCTTGGTGCTAGAAAAGTGCCCCCACGTGCTCTAACGCAACAATATTTAACCCCTTGTCTGCTAAAAAACGCACTTCATCAAGAAGTGCGTAAATGTAACACTATTAGATTTATTCACAGAACCTCTCACAGATCTTTCCCATTGCTTTCAATCACTTTTTATATCTTCGGTGAGGGAATCCATTGATATTTGGCATTAATTCACGATGCCATGGGAATCTATATCTGATACTGGTAGCTTTATATGCATGAAACATTCTATGTATATATAAACAATATTACAAAACTCGCGTGGTAACAGTGGATCGATTATTCTATTTGCACATGTGTTAAGCTTTTAACGCCCTATAAACAGCAGCAGACTATGTTTCATTACATCAAAAGGCTTCTCCATTTGACCACTACTAAAGTATGTATCTTACTAATTATATTCTCGTTAATTTATGTAGACCCACTGGGGTCAAGAACTTTGATTCTGAAATCGGCACTTCGTTTATTCGATATACGTTTAGTTTGACTCTTTTGGAGGTTGGCACACGTCACATTTACGTTGGTTTTTATTTTTAAATCTCGTAAATGTTTTTTCAAAGTTGCTACCACACGCACATTTAAACAGTAACCTTTGAGAAAAACCGTGATATTCCGTCGATAACAACGTACTTTCTGAATTATTCTCAACATATTCTTTAATTTTACTGATTGTCCATCGTTTATTCATTCTCTTACACCTCCATATTTATTGCTAGGCGGAGGCTTTTCTTGGCATCCGTTTAATTATGAGCTAAAGTCGTAATTATCCTAAGTTGTTCATTATAACATGAGCTGGCACACAATCAAAAAGATCGTTATTTTGCACAATGAGAGTCAGGAACTTTCATCCGAATTTGATACAGCCATCCTCAAAGCATTCAACCTCTCCGTGGGGAGAGTCACCACAAAAAACTAATCACTCCTCCTCCACTCCCATCCATTTCTTTCTCCAGTCCACTCGATCTTCTTCCTCGATTTGTTTCTCGAGTTTATCATCCCAACGTTCGAGCCATGTGTTCCAGACACGGGCATAAAAAATATCCTGTTCTTTATTGTACAGTTGAAATTCCAGACACGGGACAGATTCTATCGTCCTCGTCTCAAACCGATGAACATCGGCAACAACCGTTTGAAAGCCTTTTTCATCCAATCGGTTTTGTTGCTTGGAAAGGACCTCCAAGATTCGGGCCTCATCAACATGTTCTTTGGCGTGCTCATACCGGTAAGCAGACCCTTCTTCATCTAGGTCCGGCATCGATTCATTCCTTGTTTTTGGCCAAAAATCATCATGAGTAACGCTGTAATAAAGCTCTGCTCCCTCTTCATCCAGTGCTTCTTCAATGATGCCAGACTCTAACTGCTCTCGCCCTTTTCTTGTCAGCTTGAAAATTGATTTTTCAAGGTGGATCAATCCCCTGCGCTGCATATCTTCCATCAAATCGGCAACAAACAGCTCCTCGACCAACAACATTTCAGTGATATTTGCAGCACGCCGAATATCCGTCTTCTCAAAAGCAATCAGCATCATTTTCATCAAAATATCCATTTTCGAACGCTTGACCCGCGTAAAGGACGTATCAAAGATCTTAACTGGTACATGCCACACAGCCGTCTCTTTGATAACGACTGCCGGATTCTCAAGCAAACCAGCGCGTAACCGATTCATGACTTTATCCATGCTGAACCACCCCTTCAAGCTCACGCAAACCATCTTGTTTTTTGACTGCTTCTAACACGTGCGTATACATTTTTCGTGTATCTGCTTGTTTCGCCTTTTTGGTAAACATTTCTATACTGCCGATTAAAACGAGTAATTCTTTTGCTCTCGACAGGGCAACATTTAATCGGCGGTAATCATTGGCAAAACCGATGTCCGCCTGTTTATTATCATGGTTTCGCACCATACTTAACAGAATCACATCCATTTCCATGCCCTGAAAACGGTCGACAGTTCCCGTGCGCACCGTCAAGTGATCCAAACGAAGTACCTGATGAATCAATCGATCGATTTTTTTAACTTGTTCCCCGTAAAAACTAATGACACCAATGCTTTTTTTCTCATCGGCATTCATTTTCCCTGTTTGTTTTGCTTGAGCTGTTGCCTCATCCAACTCCTTCAGTAAATCTTCTATTCTTCTCAATTCAGCGGAGTTATACAGACTTTTTCCGCCTTTCATTCGCTCTTCGAAAAACAAAGGTTCATTCGGAACATCAAGCCATAAAAGATGATTATTTCGCTGAACAAGCGGTGATTCCAGCAAGTGATCACGTTGTGCAGCTGAATCCGTTAAACCACACTGAAGCCGCTCATTTTCCTGTTCATAAAACGGTGCAATAGCTTCCATAATGTTTTCATGCATGCGGTATTGAATCGCAAGCATCGTTTTGTTCTGTTTCGGTAAGCTTTTAAACAATCTTTCAAACAGCGATTCTTTCAACAGTTTTTTTAATTCAACTTTACCTTCAAAGTCATCACTATCATCCGCCATTTCCTGCAACGTTTCTTCTAGCGTATCGTTTCCTAATAAAGGCGGCAGCTGATGATGGTCCCCCACTAAGACGATTTTCTTTCCTTTTAGCATCGGCAAAAGAAGCTCCGGTGGGGTCGCTTTCGATACTTCATCGATGATCACGACATCAAATTCAGGATAGCTGTCGATGAAATCTTTTCGTGCAGAGGCCACGCAAGTCGTTCCAATCACGTTGGCATGTTTCACATAAAGCTTGCGAATTTCCTCTAAATCGTGTTCATTTGCCTCTTCTAACAGAGAGAGCCATTGTCCTTGAATCGACTGAAAAACAGGCAGTCTCTCTTTCTCTTTTTTTAAAGAATCCCACCTAAATGCTAGACTCGCCCATTGCTTTAAGCGGTCCTCATGCTCGCTCTCCGGATCAGTCTCCAATATGTCATTTAAAAGGAGTTGTTCTTCTTGCTTCTGAGTGATCGAACTTTGCCATTGTTCGAGCCGGGCCTCAGTTTCACCGAGCTTCTTCTTTTCTTCTTGAAGCCGAACGCTTTCTTCTTCTTGTTTTTTGCGGTTCGTTTCAAGCTGCTCTTTCACTTGCTTATATTGCTCGTGTTTTTTCTTCAGTTCCAGCATTTTTTCTTCTTTTTGTGGAAGTAAATCTTTTGCGTTCGGAATTCGTTCTGCTGTCTCCAACATTTGCTTCAGACTCTCTTGAAGAGAATGAAGTGCTGAGTCCTCGTCTTTTTTTTCCAGCTGCCATTTTTCATGAGACATATTATTGACACTCTGCTTGTAGTGGAGTTGACCGAGCATTTTTTGCTTCACCTGTCCAAAGGCTTCCTGCGCCAACTGTTTATTCGTATCAAATGGCGTTAACCGTTCGGCTTTTTGCCGCACAAAGTGTCTCCTGCTATACAAACCTTCCAGATCCGATACAAGCACCTGCACAGAGATTTGTTGTCCATTCAGTTTGCTTCTTAATTCGTCTAAAAACTGATCGATTTCATCCGCCGTATAAACGGATAATCGGTGGAGCGCCCGTTGCTGAATCTTGTCAGTCGGGGTATGATGCTCGTTTAATCTCTGTTCAAGATAGGAAATCGCGCGGTTTAGCGTGTCATTGTATTCCTTTAATTTTTGGAATTGGTTAATTTCTTCACGAATGTCCTTTATCTCTTCAAATAACTGCTGAACATCTAACGTACGTTCGAGTTTTTGCTCTAGAACCATCCATCTCAGAGTATCGACTTGCTTCGATTCTGTTACTTTGATAATGAGAGCATCAGTTTGTTGGATAGCCTCGGCAAACTTTTCATATTCCGTAGTCGCTTGATCCAGTGTTTGCTTTTGTTCACTGATTTTGTCTTCAAGTGCTTGAACAGCAATGCTTTGTTGCAGCTTTTGGATCACCTGTTGATTGTCTTCGATTTCTTTTTTTATCGTGTCAGGTTCGGGGACCTCACGCAGAAAGTTTTTATCTTCTTCTATCAAATCCGTCAACGTACGAAGAGTTTGTTCGATCTCCTGCACATCGCTCTGAGCATGTTGTTGCTCCTTTTCAGCATGATCCACTTTCTTTTTTTGTTCTTTCAAAAACGTTTCGATTTCGTGATGTTGCTCTTTCGCTTTCTTTTTCGCTTCTACCTCTGCTTCTAATCGTGCGAGCACCGGCTTTAGCCGCTCTTGTTCCGCTTCATTCTCCGTCCACTCTGTTTCTAGTTCTTTTTCGCGCTTATGTCGCGCTTCAAATTGAGTGGAGACTTCTTTTAACGTATGGTCCTTCCAATACTGACCTACGTTTTCTTCCATAAACTTTTTGCCTTCCTCTTCAATGCTTTCCGTACGACCTACTCTAAGAATACGAATATCCTTATTTTCCAACAATCGGCCGAGCGCATTATCAACTGCTAAATTCGATTGGGATGCAACGAGTGTACGAAGCCCTGCTCTCGCATTTTGCAGGCAAATTTCCGATATAACCGTTGTTTTTCCCGTTCCAGGTGGCCCTTGAATGACGTACAAATCTTCCGAAGCCACCGCACCTTGGACTGCTTCCTGCTGAAATTCATTCAATCGATTATGAAATTTGAGCGGAGCGATTTTTTTGGGCGTTTGAACGGGCGGCTTGTTTTCAAATAAAAGTTGTTCCAGTTCCGGATTGGCGGCCAAGCCATCTTCTAAATGTTTAAACCCTTGCCGTAACCGTTTCACCTGGCTCAATGCCGCAAAGTTACTGAAGATCACTTCTTTTTGAGGCAGGTCGAGCTGCTGCTCCCTTGCTCGTTTTTCCATATATTTATTGACTTCTACTTCCACTGTACGAGCGGAGCGATTCGCTTTCAGTACCTTCCCGATGTCTTGGTCAAGCCCCTTAAGTTTTACGCTCAAATTTCTGAGTGATTTCCATTCCTTATCATTCAACTCGCATCCCTTGATCGTTACACGGCTAAAATCATCGTTGAATGCAAGACTCGTAAAACGAGCGACCATGTCCGGAATATCCGCGGAACGCTCTTGAATTTTCAAATAGCCTTCCCAACTCGTCATCCGCTTTTTCACATATGTGGAAATTTCTTGCGCTACCGGCATGTCATGAAGCAAGTTTAGCAAGTCAAATGGGACCTGTCTCCCTCGTTGGTCGCTTAAATCAAAAGTGAGATCGACTGATTGACGCCAGTTTGTTCGCACGGAGGAACGCGCTGATTTCTTCGTCACATTTGTCACAATAAAACAATCCTTCTCCACCACACAATGAAGAATGATCACAAGACGATCGTACATATCGGCCAAACGCTTATTTTCCACATTATCAAAGAACAACGCGGCAGAAAGGGGACGATCCGCTGTCTGCGGATACTTTTCTATATATACACGAAATGATCTCTCCAACGAAAAAAACGAACGCTCTATCCCAAGCACGCCCATTTTGTCCTTTGCCTTATTTGTTAAGGTAATTGGACAACGATATGTCTTATTCAGTAACTTCATCACGTTCCACCTGCTTGCTATGAGATTGCCTGTTAAGGGATTGATTGATCTCTATTATGTAATACGAATTATTCTGAAGGTTACTGAAAAAATTGATTTTCACTATTTCAGTATCCCTTTGATGCAATGAGCGAATTTGAGTGTCCCTCTTGCAACACTATCTTGGAAACCAGTTTATTTAACTCTTCTATTTGGTTTTGTAATAACTCACGTTTTCATCTAATACTAGATTATAGCATATGAACATCGATAGATATCAAGAAACAATTATCCAAATGGCCCTCCTGGAAATATCAGTGAGGTTTTAGCTAGTTGTTGAGAGATTTGTTGGTAACAAGGAACTGCACAGGTAAAAACTATGGTGTGAAACTTGATGGGGAAGTATAGTATCGCAGGCAACATTAGATAATTCACACAAAAAAATACGCCCTGCTTTAAGCCATGACTGCAGTGAATAATATGTTTTTTCGAAAACGATAAAAATAAGTTTATAAAGAAATTATGTGCCTATACTGAGTCTTCACTTTATCCTTTCTTGTTAAGAAAAATGCAAAGCGTCTTTTATTTATAACAGCGTGAACCTTCTTAACCATAGATTTTTAAAAGCTCGAAGTAGCGAATGCGGTGACTCCTGCGGGATTAGCAACAACTGAAGACCGCACAGGGCGGACTTTCCCGAGGAGGCCGAAGTCGTTGCCCGCGGAAAGCGTCGGCTAGAGCGTATTCGAGCCTTCTGTTCTAAAACCTACAGCAATCTCCATAAATCAAGAATTATCTGAATTCCGACCTGTTAAAATACCTAACTCCTCCGCGCATGAGCATATTCATACATGGAGAATCAAGAAACACACATCACTGACTTCCCTCTATAACCATCTTTCTTATTTCAGCCTTTGAACTCGTTCGATACAATTTGCGTTTCAACTGTCCAAGACGCTCAGTATCCTGAATGGATGTCACTTTTTTATAAAGATCTTCTGCTTCTTCACGAATATTTTCTTCTAAAAAATAGTGAATATCTTCCTGATTTTGAAGTAGTCTACCCTCTTGTTTCCCTTCTTTTAGGATTTCTTCTCTCAAACTCATAATCATTTTGCTCCCTTCAGGATAGATATGTTCGATTCGTTTACTGAACTGTTTCACCTCAGCTTGACTTAAGTTTTTCTTTACATTAAAAATATAGTTAATTAACGTTTGAAAGTATGCCGTTCTCGTGTCTTTATCCTCAATTTCCTGAAGTGCCTCTACTGAGCGTTCAAGAGTCTTAAATAATTCGGCTGTATTAGCTTTGAATATATATTCGAGTCTTCCTTTCGTTTAGTTTACCACGAAATTCACATAAACAAACGATACGTATTACATCGTTCATACGCCTAAAAAAGTAATATCCCACCCTTAGATATAATGGAAGTTTCTGTCCAATAGCCACATGTGGTTATTAATATTATATCCCTGTAGATTACCATTGTCCACAAAATGCGAATGTATGTTCCTTATATAGTGTTGCTAAACTATCCGGATGAAGCAGAGAACCGTCCCCTGCATTACCATTAATATGCTAGATTTTTTTCTGATTTTGCCATATAATTCACTTAAATTCGTCTGAGGAGATATCTATTATGAAGCGTAAAATAATACGTTATATTTTTCCTATCTTTATCACTTTCATCTTTGCTTTTTTGTTCTTCTTTAAAGACGGAATTATTCTTGATTCTGTAGGTATTCATTTCGAAATACCTTTCGGAAAAACAGTTGAGGTCCCAAATACATATTCCTCAGTAGACCGGAATAAAAACGGCATTCCGGATCCGATTGATATTGTCAACGCTGCCCGGGTGGAATCGGAACAGAGAACTAAATATAAAAGCGCCTACTATGCAGGTGGCTATCCCCCTGAGAACGAAGGGGTTTGTACGGATGTTATTTGGCGGGGACTACTCAATGCAGGGATTTCTTTAAAAGAGTTGATGGACGAGGATATACATGCGAACACTGAACTGTATCCAAGAGTAGATGGGCATCCGGACACTAATATTGATTTCCGACGCGTGCCAAATCAATATGTGTATTTTGAGCGTTTTGCAGAGTCGTTAACGAAGGAATTAATTCCAGGTGACGTGGAGAATCTTAAAGAATGGCAGCCTGGTGATATCGTTCTTTATTTGGAAGGTTTCCATCACGTCGGTATTATTTCCGATAAACGTGCAAAAGATGGCACGCCTTATTTAATTCACAATACCCGTCCGTTTGCAGCGGAAGTAAAACTAACTTCAATAAGCACCCCGATTGCTGGTCATTATCGGTGGGATTATGCCTCTCATTAATAAAGCGAGCGACTGTCGATACGTCGCCCGCTTTATAGAATTGTTATTTATAGTCGGATTCATGCCTCATATTTCACCATAGCGTCTTTTGTTAGCTATTTTTATTTACAGATGCATCATATATAGAGTCCACCGCTTCTTTTAATGCTGCATTAAATTCTTCGTCAGACTGACTTACATTTAAGTTTTCACTTAATGCTCTAGAGAAGCTTGCGATTAATCCTTCGTTATCTTTAAGTTTTGCATTAGCTTCGTCTCTGGAATAGCCACCAGATAAAGCGACTACACGAACAACTTGAGGATGATCAATAAGCTCTTTATAGTGATTACCGATCGTAGGAATGGTAAGCTTCAATATCACACGTTCCTTCTTTTTTAGTTGATCAAGATGTTTATTGATTTCCTGCTTTAATATTTCTTCCGATTGCTCTTTATCGGCACTATGAATATCCACTTCCGGCTCAATGATTGGAACAAGTCCTGCATCGATAATCTTTTTACCGATTTCAAATTGCTGATCAACTACTTCTTGAATCCCATCTTTGTTTGCTTCTTGAATAGCAGACCGCATTTTTGTTCCGAACATACCACGCTGGTTAGCTCTTTCCAGTGTTTCACTGAGATTATCAATTGGTTTCATTTTCTGAACACCGTTAGAAAGCTCGGCAAGACCTTTATCGACTTTAAGGAATGGTGCAATTCCTTTTTTCTCGGCTAAATACTGTCCGGTATATTGGCTTTCAATTTCACGATCCATTGTTTGCTCAAATAAAATCGAACCGAGGATATGCTCCGAATCAAATGCTGGCGCAGTAATAATGCGAGTTCTCATTTCATGCACCAGATCAAACATTTCCTCCTCGGTGGAATAGTCGTTTTCAGATACACCATAAGCCGCAAGCGCCTTTGGTGTACTTCCACCACTTTGATCAAGCGCTGCGATAAAACCTTTTCCGTTTCTCATTCTATCTAAGTATTTCTCCTGCATTCATCTCACTCCTTTAAAGTTGGAAACAAGGGGACGGTTCTCTGCTTCATTGACTTGGCAATAGAGAAGTACTAGTATGCTTCACATATACGAAGTAGATTCCAATTAATACTTTTCCCAGCGGATGAGTTCAACATCTTTCAGACGGGATTTCATTATTTTTCACCTAAACTGTATTTGAATAAACGAACGTTTGAACATGAACAAAAATTTACCGTGTTTACTTTTTTAATTAAGGGAAGATACTAAGCAACACAGAAAACATATTTGTAAAGAACCATTATTGATTTATCATAATTGATAGGAGCTGGTAGAATGGAAAAACTAGAAATTGGTAACGTGTTCACCATAAGTGATGAAAACACGGAGGATCAGGAAGTTGAAGTTTTAGGTACAATGGAACTAGATGATAACGAATATGTTGCCGTAAGTTTTGTTGACGAGTTGGAGCAGGAAAGTGAAGAGGTTGATGTGTTCTTTTTAAAGGTCGACAATAATGGTGCTATCTCCGCGATTGACAGCGATGAAGAGTTTGAAAAGGTTTCTTCAGGTTTTGATGAACAAATGGACCAGTTTGAATAGAAACAAGGGGACTGTTCTCTGCTTCATTGGCACCAGGGGAATAGTCTTTCTCAAGATGTAAAAGGTAAAATAAGAAAACCTTCTAGGTAGGAAAGGAATCTGCTGATTACTAACATGTCACTTGAAAGTGAATGCTTTCAGCCTCCTATGCCAGTAATTCTATGATGCGGCATCCGCCGATATCCCACGTACACAAAGAAAAGGAACTGTCTCATGCCCAATTGAGACAGTTCTTCTTCACTTTATTCGACTCTTTGCCTTCTCATCCATTGTGTTGCGGCCCATTTATCTCCTGCTATAATTGGTGCGCCGCCATGTAACGTTAACTCATTTAAAGCATGGTCATCATAGAAGTATTCGAAATAGACAGCCATACCCTTTTTTGGAGTTACTGAAAAATTGAGTTTAGGAAAATAAGTTTCGCCGCCTTCTTCTACATCGTTTAAGTACATAACTAATGTGCTGATTCTTGGATTACGAACGGCTTTATGTGCAGATGAGAAAAAGTCATAATGAGCTTTATACTCCTGCCCAATTTTATAATTAAGAATTTGAAGACCTTCTCCATGCTCATAAGGTATATTCATGATTTGTGAGGTTCTTTTTTCAATTTTCGTCACAAGGTCACTTTCATTTTCCTGAAAAAACATGCTACTGCTTGTTCTCAAATCCTCTACTTCACGTGAATTTCCGATTTTTGAACGCTTCACTCTGTCTTTCGACAAGCTAATTAGCTCATCACATTCTTCCGCGCTTAAAACATTTCCTAAGACCATGATTAGTGGTTCTTCTAATCTCGTGATGATATCTATCACTCTATCTTCTATTATTATTTTATTTCCAGTGTGATGAAAAATAGTTTGTTCTTTAACCTTTAATTCTTTAGCCTCCATTGTCAATTTTCATCAACCTTCACAGTTTATTTTTTAAATTTTCAGAAAACAACCTCCAATTCATTTTACACCCACACTCGTTTGGAAACAAGGGGACGGTTCTGTGCTTCATTGGCAATGGTAGAGGTAATTTGACTCGATGATGTGGAAATAAACACAAATAAGACCCTTCCCATAAGGAAAAGAGTCCCTAAAACCAAAAAATACGGTTACGTTTTCCACACCCTTCCTTGTCTTCACGATGAACTAGTAAAATATTATAAACTATTTCCCTCTCTTTCTAGTAGTAACATCAAAGATAACAGCTAGCGCCAATACACTACCTCGAATGATATATTGGGGGGCAATCCCTACGCCCATCAAATTCATTCCGTTAGTTAGAGATGCCATAACTACCGCCCCAATAATAGCTCCAGTCACTTTACCAACGCCCCCTGCAGCGGAAACACCTCCGACGTATGCTGCTGCAATGGCATCTAGCTCAAATAATGTACCTGCAGTTGTTGTTGCCGATTGTAATCGAGCGGTGAACAGAATTCCAGATAGCGCAGAGAGCATGCCCATGGAACCGAATACAAGAAAAGTAATTTTACTGACGTTGATGCCGCTAAGGTGTGCTGCTTCAGGGTTACTTCCCACTGCATAAATATGTCGCCCTAATACTGTTTTCGTTGTAAAAAAATGATAAACAAGAAGCACAATCAACATTACAATGACTGTCCAAGAAAAACCATTATACCCTGCCAGGATCCACGTAATATAAGCAATAATAGCTGAAACAAAAACTAATTGTAAAAGGAAAAGCTGTTTTGAAACAACATCAAAACTATATTTCATCTTATTTCTCCGATTGGAGACTGCGCCATAAATATAGAATAAGATACCCAATGCACCTACAAGCAAAGTGAGTACATGCAACCCATTTACTTGCATAAGAGACGGTATAAATCCATTACCGATTGCGTTAAATTTATCATCCTGAACGATTATCGTCCCTGTTCTTTCTGTTACTAAAAGTAATGCTCCTCTATAGATGAGCCATCCAGCCAGTGTCGCAACAAAGGCGGGAATCCCAACTTTTGCAACGAGAAAACCTGTAGCCAAACCAGCGATAATTCCAAGTATAAGAATGATGGGAATGACCAAATATACTGATAATCCGACCTGCATGAGTAGAATAGCAGCAATTGCTCCAAGAAAACCAGCTAAGAATCCAATAGATAAGTCTATGTGTCTAATGACTATCACTAGCATGACACCTACTGCCAAAACGGCAATGTAACCAGCAGAATCTAGTAAATTACTTAAATTTCGAGAAGACATGAATAGTCCGTCCGTCAGGATAGAAAAGGTAATAAAGATTACGATTAAGGCAATGTACATCCCATAGTCGCGAATATTATCTGATATTAATTCTTTTGCTTCCATATAAAGTTTCATACATTTAACCTCCTATTGCGTAGCAAGCTGCATAATTTTTTCTTGACTGGCTTCTTCAGATGTTAACACGCCTTTGATTTCACTTTTGGCCATAACATATACACGATCGCTCATTCCCAGAATTTCACCAAGCTCCGAGGAAATCATGATAATGCTCATACCATCGCTTATTAGTTTGTTCATAACCGTATAAATTTCAAACTTGGCTCCTACATCAATGCCCCGTGTCGGTTCATCTAAAATCAGTAGATTTGGATTTACAAATAACCATTTACCTAGCGAAACTTTCTGTTGATTACCGCCACTCAAATTGCCGACAACTTGCTCTAATGATGACGCTTTAATTCCCATAGACTTTCTATATTTCTCTCCAACAATGATCTCTTCGTTTACATTGATAATTCCATTCGAGGAAATCCCCTTCATATTTGCAACGGATATATTACTTTTAATATCTTGTATTAAAAATAACCCATCGCCCTTCCTATCTTCAGTAACATAAGCGATTCCTGCTTTCATTGCCTCGCTAGTATGTTTAAATTGTCTAGACTTACCGTGCAATTTTAAATCCCCCTGCAATTTATAAGACTTTGGATTACCAAAGATACTTAAGGCAAGTTCCGTTCGGCCCGAACCCATCAAGCCAGCTAATCCGATGATTTCTCCTTGTTTGACATGAAGGTTGACATCTTTAGAGACTTGACGTCCCAATTGGGCATCATAGGCACACCAATTCGTTAATTCAAGTATTTTATCGCCAAAAATTTTATTCTCTCGTTTGGGATAAATAGCATTAATTTCTCGACCAACCATGTTCTTAATAATGATACTTTCGTTAATTTCTCCTTTTGAAGCATCCAACGTGCAAATCGTCTCTCCATCACGAAGCACAGTCGCTTTATCCGCAATAGAAATTACTTCTTTCAGCTTGTGTGAAATCATAATGCAAGTAATTCCCTGACTTTTAAGCTCTCTTAATAATCTCAATAGATTTTCGCTGTCGTCCTCGTTGAGCGCTGCTGTCGGCTCATCCAAAATGAGTAGCTTTACTTCTTTGCTTAAAGCTTTAGCAATTTCTATGAGTTGCTGCTTGCCTACACCTAAATCCTTAATCAATGTTTCTGGATTTACTTTCAGATTCACTTTATCTAGCATTTTTTGCGATTCAATAATCGTTTGGTTCCAATCCAATACTCCTCTATTCTCTACTTCATTGCCTATGAATATATTTTCATAAACCGCTAGATCCGGAAATAATGCTAGCTCCTGGTAAATAATCGCAATACCTGCATCTACGCTGTCGTTTATTTTATTAAACTGTTGAATACTGCCATTAAATACGATATCTCCTTTATATTTTCCATAAGGATAGACACCGCTAAGTACTTTCATAAGCGTGGACTTGCCGGCTCCATTTTCACCGATTAAGCAATGGATTTCACCTTTTTCTACTTTGAAGTTAACATTACTGAGCGCTTTGACTCCTGTAAATTCCTTTGTGATCTGATGCATTTCCAGAATATATTCGCTCATGATTTCCCTCCCTTAACAAACAACCTTTACAATCGGGAAATAGTGATAGACGAGTCCATCACTACTTCCTTGCAAGTATGTCTTTTCGTTATTTTGTATTTTATAGTCCAGTGAATTCGCTAGCTTCATAGTATCCAGAATCAATAAGTTCACTCTGCACATTGGCTTCGTCAACAACAATAACGTCCGTTTGCTTTGCTTTTACATCAATACTTCCGTTGTCGTAATTACCAGTAGTTTCAGGAGTATTACCATCTAAAACATCAACCGCCATGCCCATCGCATCTGTCACAAGCGTACGAACATCCTTAAACACTGTCATCGATTGTTTCCCATCGATAACGTATTGAATAGAAGCTTTCTCCGCGTCTTGACCCGTGATAATATAGCTTGAAACTTCAGGATCAGTTGAGAATACATCTGCGATTGAACGTGCAGTGCCGTCATTAGGCGCAAGTACTGCAATATCACCTTTCATCTCTGGTCCTACAGCTGTAAGATGCGTTTGAGCTTTGTTTTTCGCTTCGTTCGGATCCCAGTTTGTAGTGACCTGCCCTAGAATTTTACCCATTTCATCACGAGTAAGTTCCGCTTTATCTTGTAAAGCTTCTGCTTCACTAGAATTGGCTATTACGAATGTTCCATCAGCGATTTTAGGTTGAAGAACACTCCATGCACCTTCGAAGAACAAGAATGCGTTGTTGTCAGAAGAAGCACCCGCATATAGATACAATGGAACGTTAGTACCCTCTCCCGCATTGTCCACTAAATATTGTCCTTGCGCTGCGCCAACTGCGAGACTGTCGAACGTCACGTAATAATCAACCGCATCCGTTTCTGTAATAAGGCGGTCATAGGCGATAACCGTGATTCCTTCCGCTTTTGCTGCTTCTACTGAGACACCAGCAGCAGGACCATCATGTGGAGCTATAATTAGAACTTCAATACCTTTACTGATCAAAGTTTCAACGTTTTCTTTTTCCTTAGCGGAAGAACCTTGGCTAAATAAAATTTCCGTCGTATAATCAGAATCTGATAAGGCTTCTTTAAATCTTTCTTCGTCCTGTACCCACCTTGGTTCATCTTTAGTAGGTAATACGATCCCAACACTGAGTCCGCTTTCACTTGTTGTTTCGTTGCCAGCACTTTCTTCGTCGTTTGCTGCCCCTTCGCTGTTACCACTTACGTCGCTATCACTGTTACTGTTACAAGCCCCTAAAATAAATGCAAGCATGATAACTACCAAAACAACAGGAATGGATTTGATTTTTTTTCTCATTTTTACTCCCCTTTTCAAGTTAATATCATTTAGTACAGCTTAATTATAGCTTCATGAAAAATAAATGAGAGCGCTATCATTAGCACATTTATATCATTACCTCTACTTTTTTGTTCTTATTATTCACCCACCACTTCATTGTGCCTCCTAGTCCCTCTCTGCAAATGCGAATACAAGCATATTCAGAACGATGTGACAATTCCACATTCTCTATAAGAACCATGGCAACGAAAACTAAAAACTGGATAATCATATCATCAATTGATAAAAAACCTCGATGCTCATGCACCGAGGTTTAAGTCTATCTTTCAGTATGTAATAGAGGGAGCAGACCTTTTACCAACTTCCCCACGTGATCATACAAAATTACTAAAGGGAACATTCTTTATGTTTAAAAAAGCTTACGATACAGAGTATACGTTCAATCATTTACATTCATCACGTTCTTTTTTAAAATTCAATCAAGTAGATGAACTTCATCATCTACTTGAATGTCCCCAGTTTTTATTACAGAAGCATAAACACCAAAATTATTATTTCTTTCTTTAATAAGCGTTTTATGTAAACTCGAATCTCGTTCGGCATTACTAGGATCAACAGTAATAATCATACACCTTTCACAATGTCCTACGAATTCCAATTCTACTTCTGAGCCTATTTTAATACGTCGGCCAATCCATTCTTCCTCAATAAAAGGTCTCTTTTCCTTTAATGATAGAAATAAATTAGGACGAAATCGTCTCATATTAACTTCTTCTTTCCCCCATAGTTCTTTCAACTTATCTAATGAAGCATCTGTTGCAAGTAAAATGTGTTCTACTGCAATTGGTCCAATAGGTACATGTGATGGCGTATATTTCCTAGTAGAAATTTTTCGTTTTGATTTGCTTTCCATTTCTTCTATTAATTCTTGATCTTCCCAATCCAAAACCTTCCCCTCAGGCGTGATTACTTCGACTTTTGGAAATTTGTCCAATGATTCTTCTCCCTCAAATCTCGCTTTATATCGTACCATTTCTTGGAATTGCGTTATAGTTAAGAAATCTCCTTTTTTAGTATCGTCTAAATAAGTATGGCTACGATCCCCATATAAACCATATTCCATTATTTTGTTTTTTTGTACACTTTCTCCACGAAAAGATTTTACTGGATGACGAACAATTTCTTTTATATGACCGATTAACATTGCATTCACTCCTTATCTAATCATGAGTTTAACAGAGCACACTCTTCTACTGCAAACTAATAAAAGAGCGTTCTGGACTGCGTTAATGAATCCATACTATATTCATTTCATGGATTTACACAAAGCTTATGAAGTAGCTGACTTACCATGGGGAATTTTTTGCTTTTAGATTATTTAAACTTCCCATCCATTATTGTTTAAGGAACGAGCTATTGTAGAGCAAATAAAAAACAACCTTTCAGAAAGGCTGTCTACGTAAACTAACTTTTTCAAAAATCAAGGGTGTGCTTCCCTTGATGCGTTGGCGTAAAGATAGCTGTCAACTTATAAATTCTTAACTTTTCATAAATGACCAAAAGTCACTCTTGTTTTTGCATTGCTTTCTCTTTAAATTCCTTAGGTGTGAAAGTCGTATTCTTTTTAAAAACACGGCTAAAATAATTGGGATCCTTATAACCAACCAGAAAGCAAACTTCTTTCACACTTTGATCTCTCTGCAATAACATGTCCTTTGCTTTGTTCATACGAACATCTGTTAAATAGTGAATAAAAGTAATCTGAAATTTTTCTTTAAATAATTTACTAAAGTAGAATGGACTTAATCCAAGCTGTTCCGCAACCCCTTCCAGAGTGAGGTTTTTATCATAATTTTCTTTTATATAATCCTTTACTTCAATCAATGAATACTGTGAGTGAGCCATTCTCCAATTCATAATTTCCATAATAAGATATTGTATATACTCTTTACAAAGAACTATTAATTCTTCATTTCCAGTAATACCTGTTGATTGGAATCGACGTTTACTGTCAATACCTAATTCCTTCAACGTATGGCGTAATACAATCATAAAATCTTCCATTTTTTGATGAAGTTCTAGAAGTGAGAAACCTTCTCCTTTCAATTCAAAAATATAAACTTCAAAAGCTGTAAGGGCTTCTTGCTCGTTTCCATTTCTTACGCCATCCATAATAAGTTTTTCTCTGTCTAATGGGAATTGATTAGCGATCTCTTTTTGCCCAACTACACCATATTGATAAGGTGGGCCCTCCTGATCTCTAACTTGACCTAAAGCTACCAACGCTTCATTGTAGGAAGATGAAAAGTCACTCTCTATGAAGAAAGGTTTTCCGATCCCAGCTTTTATTCCAGTCCGTTTTTCTTGTGCAGTATAAAACTGATGAATAAAGTTTCTAACGTTTTGGATAGTGACTGCCTTTACTTGTCGCTCTTTCCCAATTCTAGATTCACACAGGAATAATACAGGAATCTTCTCCCCAATCATCGGTCCGACGAAAAATAACTCACTCCCTCGTTTAATCGTTTGTTTTAACCAATTGTAATAAAACTGGCGCTGTTGTTTTCCTATTGTATCGTTAAAAGAAAAAACAACCATTTGACCAGTATTAACTCTTAATCCTAAAAGGTCACTCCAATCTTCAAAAGATATTTCCAAAACATGGTCCATTATAGAGGAAGCAATCCACTCCTTTTGGCTGATCGCGAGAACTTTATCATACTCTTTTTTCACATTATCCCGCTTCTCTCTTTCCTCTATTTCCCGCTTGATCGCTTCCTCCATACGGTAATAGGCATCTAATACATCCTGTTTTTTTGCTGGTTTTAACAAATACTCCCGTACCCCTTTTTGCATAACCTCTCTCGCATATTCGAATGTATCAAATGCAGTGATCATAATGAATTTTGATTTTGGAAGGCTCTGTTGAATCTCCTTTATCGCCTCGATTCCATTCATCCCTGGCATTTTAATATCCATGAAAATAATATCCGGTTTAAATTCTTCAGCTATTTCTATCGCTATACGTCCGTTTCTAGCTTCCCCATTTACAATAATACCAGGGATCTCTTTCTCTAAAATACGTTTTAAAACCTGTCTCTCTATGGCTTCATCATCGACGATCATTACTTTCATAAAGTTCCCCCCTTTTATTCGGCAATTTTAAATAAACACTAGTTCCTTCCCCTACCTTAGAATAAATTGAAAATAAATCATCCTTTTGAAAAAATAATCGTAACCGTTTTATCACATTTGCTAAGCCTAACCCAGTAGAGTGTCCTTTCTTTTTTTGGGCAACTATTTCTTTAATCTCTTTACTATGCTCTGACTCATTCAGAATTCTTTCTATCGTTTCCTCAGCCATACCACATCCATTGTCACGTATTTCGACAATGATATTCGTCATATCTTTTCGAATAATTAATTTTATTTCTGCTGCTTCTTCCACAGATTCGATCCCATGAATAAACGCATTTTCAACAATCGGTTGTAGTGTAAGACTAGGTATTTTTATGTCTAAACAAGTTTCATCAATTTCTAACACAAAGGTTACTCGGTCTCCAAACCTTGTCTCCTGAATAAATAAGTATTCCTTCACAATATTTACTTCGTCTTTCAGTAAAACAGGTTTTTCCAAGTTTCCGAGATTGTACCTTAATAAAGTGGAGATCGATTCGATTAGCTCCACTGTTTTTTCTGCATCTTCAATATATGCCGTTCGAGAAATTGTATTCAATGTATTAAATAAAAAATGTGGATTAATTTGACTTTGCAAGGTTTTAAGCTCTAATTCTTTTAATAGTTTATCTAATTCTGATTTTTGTTTTATTTCCTCAACCAGGTTTTGAATATTATTACGCATTTGATTAAAAGCGTTTGCCAATACTTCCATTTCATCTTTTGTATTAATCGTTACATCTTCAATATCAAAATTCCCTTTTGAAATCTCTATAGCAGCTTTCGAGAGCTTAGATACAGGTTTAGTCACCCCTCTCGAGAACCAATCGGTTAGAAATAGACTTAAGAAAAAGATAGTTAATAACGCGTAAACAACCATCCAGAAATATGCTTGATCCCGCTCAGTCATCTTATTAAAAAATAATTGATATTCTGTTAGATCAGAATTTACGAGTGATAACGTATTTTCATGGATGTATTGTGAGATCTTTAAAGATTCATTTATGTGATATGAATAAAAATCCACTTGCCCGGCTTCGAAAGCGAGAATTGTCAATTCACATTCCTCTAAAA
Source organism: Salipaludibacillus neizhouensis (assembly GCF_002886185.1). Taxonomy (GTDB): domain Bacteria; phylum Bacillota; class Bacilli; order Bacillales; family Salisediminibacteriaceae; genus Salipaludibacillus; species Salipaludibacillus neizhouensis. Next base: position 1,138,811 of record NZ_KZ614146.1, on the reverse strand, counting down.
AACTTCCAATCATATTTTCGTGATTTTGGATAATTAACGAGTTGCTCTCCGATTCCAACTTCCCTGTTAATTTGTCTTGGTATCTCTTTAATTCATCTCTATAAACTTCATACTTTGCTAAATATTCGGGGTCACGTTCTGTCAGATACAGATTTAATGTGTCATATGTTTGGATTGTTAATTGAGATATTTCATTTAATATTAAAAAACTTTCAAAACTTTCCGTGTACCTATGAATCGTTTTTTGACTATTTATTTGTAAAAAAATCGTACCAACGATCATAATAAGTATAATTGCCATAAAATAAATAAACATCTTTGTTCGAATGTGAATCATTAGTCAATGACCTGCACTTCGTTCAAATTCTTTATGAGCTCATGTTTACGCAAAATTCCCGTATCCGTAAAATTTAATTCTTCGATTTTCTCGCCATGAATTAAATCTACCATTACTTTGACGCTGTTGTATCCCATATCATAAGGATGCTGAATCACAGTAGCGTTAATTCTTCCCTCTTCCATCAATTGAAGTGTTTCCGGTAATGTATCAAATGCCATGATATATATATTCTTATTTTTATCAAGACTATTTAACACACTCGCTATCCCTACACCATCAAGGGCACTAGTCCCAAAGAATGCTGTTATGTCAGAGTGTTCATTCATAATTTTAAATGTCATTTCTGCAGCTTGAATCAGGGAGATTTTCGATTCTTCAATGGCAACAATTTCAAGGTCTTTTTCCTTCTCTATCGCATCTTTGAATCCTCGTACTCGTAACACTTGATTGGCTGTATTAAAGTGTCCGGTTATAATTGCTATCTTCCCTTGCCCATTGGTGTCTTTTGCGAGTTCCTGTCCAGCCAAATAACCAGCATTGTAATTATCTGTACCTATGTATGACATCCTTCTGCTATCAGGTGCATCTGTATCAACAGTTATTACTGGAATCCCTTTTTGAATTACTTGATCAATTAGTGGCGTAAAATCATCTTCAATTAATCCTTGAGTGATTATGCCATCTACATTAGAAGCTACAGCTTTTTGAATCGTTTTTATATGATCGTCTACATTTGCAGTAACAGGGCCAGTATACTGTAAAGATATGTTTAATTCTTCTGCAGCTTTGCGAGCACCTTCTTCCACTAAACGCCAATAATCATTATTCATTTCTTCTGGAATGATCACAAGACGATAGCTAGGTTTATCGCTCCTAATTTCAGATTTGGCCACATCTTCAGTAAGCGTTTTCATAAAAAAGTAAACAAACGCAGTTGCAGAGAACAGAAAGGACAAGAACATAAGAAAGTACAACCACTTTTTCACTCTATTTCAACCCCCACCAACTTACTTTCTTCGATTTTACTCAACGATTTACTATATTCAACAAAAACCATGAAAACCCTTTATTAATTATGAATCATGGGAAACAAGGGGACGGTTCTGTGCTTCCCTAGCACCAGTGACGTAATTAATGTTACTTCATTCTCTGTAGTTATTTCAGTTACTCCACTCACCTAGCTCAATCTTTTCTTTTTAGTTTTCCAACTTTGATATAAATACTCTTGCAAACACTGTTAATATTACTTGCTATAAGTTTAAAAACCAAAATATCACTCCACTTCCTTTAGATACGATTATTTCTACCTATATTAATGGAGCCATGTATTATTTGTTAGAAAAAATATTTAATATAAAAACACTGGAAAAACATACAGAAAACAAAATTACATATCCACTCATATTAATATAAGATAAGTTGAATAATAACATTATCACTATGATGGATGGAGGAAAATTATGAAGAAGAAAAACCTATTTGAGCAGCAAATGGACAATGTAAAAGAGGAAACTAACAGTTCAGCGGTATTAAATGACGTCGTTGATACTGAATTTGAACAGCATCCAGGACAGAATGAAAGCCTTTTAGACGACAGCCCCCTCACGCCTGTTCAAGAAGCTGTGAATGATAATATAGATGGAAAGACCTGGACTACAATAGATGATGAATAAAACAAAGGGACGGTTCTCTGCTTCCTTTTCACCGATGGGGTAATCTTGGGTTGACCTAGCAAAAAATAGCTCCAAAAAAGACCCTTCCCGTGGAAAGAGTCTACGTTTTATTAATTATTTTCGTCAAGTTTTCGTAAATGGGATAATAGGATTTCCAGATAACTTTCAGCACCTAACATTCCAACTCATCGGCATTTATTTGATCATGGATAGACGGACGCCCAACATCTCATACCAAACATTTCTAATAACTTATATCCAACCTACTAATCAAACAATTTCGTTAATTCACATTAAACTAATTCAGATTGAATTGTAAATAAAAGAATTATTATAACCTGTTTATCAGATATAAAAATTAACCTTCATTCTTTTAAAAATCAACCATCTATACCTTAATAACATCAAGTCCTCTGTCATTAATTTGTTGGACAAGCGTTCCATCAATATTGCTATCGGTAATCAAGTAATCAATGACATCCAAATCACTAAACTTGGAAAAGGACCTAACCCCAATCTTACTGCAATCAATCATAATATAAACGGTTCCTGCATTCTCAATCATTTTTTTCTTGATCCTCGCTTGCTGTTCATCCGAGTCTGTAAGTCCCCGCTCCAAATGTAAACCCTTACAAGAAACAAAAGCCTTATCTACGTGATAAGTATCCATTGCAGATTCAGCTAACAGCCCAACATAGGATAGGGAATTAGACAACAAGATCCCACCTGTTGAAATCACAGTTACACGTTCTTTCTTCGCTAAAACCATGGCTACTTTAACAGAATTGGTCAAAACAGTTATGGCTATATCAGGTAATACTTTAGCCATATAACAAGCAGTCGTGCTTGCATCTAAGATAATTTTATCGCCTTCTTTGACATACTCTACTGCCTTAAGCGCAATTTCTTGTTTCTCTTCTACGTTCATCGTTTCTCTTTCAGAAAAAGGAATTTCTATTGAATCATCATCCGGAGTGAGATGAATTGCCCCGCCATGACTTCGAATTAATTTTTTATCATATTCCAGCTTTTCCAGATCTCTTCGAATGGTCTCTTCAGAAACAGAGAACATTTCACTCAATTCCGATACACGAACACTTTTTTTATCATTAACAAGTTTTACAAGCTTTTGTTGCCTTTCTGCTAAAAGCATTTCCCCCCTACTTTCTATCGTTTACTTGGTTTGGTAACGCTTTCTCATCCCTGTTAAAATTGGCTCCTGCATCGTTATTAAAACATCTAAGATTCAATAACGAGAGGAACCATGTAAATACACAATATTCAACTATAATTTAGTTTCTTTTTTAAACATAACCGATTCTACTAACGAATCCCTAGATTACAAACCTAATAGATTAGGCAAGAATAAACTAATCTGCGGTACAAAGGTAACTACTAACAAGAGTATAAATATCGCTAAATAAAATGGCATCAATGGTTTGATTAACTTCTCTATATTCACTTTAGCAATACTCGACCCAACGAACAGTCCTGTACCTACAGGTGGTGTAATCGTACCAACACACAAGTTTAAGATAAAGAACATACCGAAGTGTACTGGATCTATCCCTAAATCCAATGCGATCGGCAGAAAAATGGGAGTAAAAATTAAAATCGCTGGTGCGACATCCATCACAGTCCCAATCAGGATTAAGACAAGTGTGATAATTAGTAAAATGATAATAGGATTGTCCGAGAAACCCAACACTAAATTACTTAAAGCTTCTGGAATTCCCGTAAATGCCATCGTAAAAGACATGAGGGAAGATGCTGCAATTAAAAACATAATAATCCCGGTCATTTCCACAGCTTTAACAAACACATGTGGTAATTGATTCACTTTTAAGGTTCTATAATAAACTAACGCTAAAAATAAAGAATAGATGACACATACTGCAGATGCTTCGATCGCTGAAAAAACACCTGTGAGTATCCCACCAATAACAATTACGATGAGAAATAAACTTGGGATGGCATCGATAACGATCTTTTTCACATTTTGATTGCTATTTTTAGCTGCAATTGGATAGTTGTTCTTTTTAGCAATTATATATGCAACGACCATGATTGTGAACATCCAAAGTAACCCGATGACGGCACCAGCCATAAATAAAGCGGCTATAGAAGTACCTCCACTTATTAACGAAAAAATAATAAATGCTGTACTAGGAGGTATAACCATCCCCACTGGCGCGGATGCAATGTTTACTGCTGCAGCAAACTTTCTATCATAACCTTCTTTTTCTTGCAGTGGAACCATTACCCCACCAATTGCAGTAGATGCTGCAATCGCAGAGCTTGAAATCGATCCAAATAATCCATTTCCGATAATGTTCGTGTGCGCTAATGAGCCTGGAATTCTACCGCCAATTAACTTAGCTAAATCAATCAGTTTATGAGCAATTCCACCATGGTTCATGATAATCCCTGACAGGATAAAAAATGGCACCGCTACTAAAGAAAAGCTATCTAAACTCGCCACCATTTTTTGAGCAGAAGTGAAAACTGCGATATCGAGTGGTAATGCTAATAAAATTGCTGATAGTGCTGCTATCGCTATACTAATTGCAATAGGTATTCCAAGCGCCAATAAAAGAGCAAAGACGAGGACTAAAATCAAACTGGCTTCCATTACCATAACATTCACCTGCTTTGTTTAATTAATTTTGATTTGGTTATCTACTTGCGTTTCGATTGGTGCCCCTTCTTTCTTTTCTTTTACAAGCTCTAGGATATTAACAGAACTATAAAATAGGATGAGTACGCCAGACACGGGTAAAGATAAATACACTAATCCCATTGGTATCCCTAATGAAGGTGAAATCTGAGCCATTGTAAGAGATACGGCTCTGGATCCACCGTATATCATAATAATGGCAGCGAAAAAAAGGAAACCAAATTGGATCACTAAACCTAATGCCAGTTTCTTCCCATCTTTTAGTTTTTCACTTAAAAGAGTGATCGCTATATGACCCTTTCGACCTACTACATATGCTGCTGCTAACATCGATAACCATATTAAACCGAATCGAACAAACTCTTCCGTAGCAGTACTTGGATTGTTTAATATGAATCGACTGATTACCTGCCACGCCGTAACCGCTACCATTAACGCAAAAACTGTACAGGTAACAAATTCAAGTACTCTATCGACATATTTTTTAGCGTTTATCACTAGAAACAACTCCTCATTACTCTTCTTCTGTATCACTAAGATTTCTTATCGCTTCATACATTTCATTAAATTCGTCATTTTCCTTAAACTGCTCATGTATAGGCTGCACAGCGTCTTGGAATGGCTTTTTATCTACGTCGTTATAAACAACCCCGTATTCTTCTGCTGCTGTTTGTTTTTCGTTTTCGACTGCCTCACTCCATACTCCTTTTTGAAACTCGGTTGATTCCTCAGCCGATTCATGAACCGCTTCTATTTGTTCTTCCGTTAAACCTGCTAAACTCTCTTCATTTATTACGATGATATCTGGTACTCTCGTATGTTCGGAATACGAGTAATACGGGGCAACCGCTCCGTGTCCAGCTGTTACTAAAACGAATTCATTATTTTCTGAACCATCAATAATACCTTGCTGCAAAGAAGTATATACTTCGCCACTGCCCATCGGAGTTGGCGAACCACCTAATAGTTCAATCATCTCGATCGCAATTTCACTCTGCATGACCCGAATGATTTTCCCTTCTAGATCTTCGGGTGTTTCAATAGGTCCCTCCGACATATAAAAGTTCCTTGCGCCGGAGTCATAATACGTTAATCCAACGATCCCCATATCTTGCGTAGATTGATAGACAGGATCCATAATATCGTCATCTTCTAACACTCGGTAATAATGTTCCTCACTATCAAACAAAAACGGAATCCCGAAAACAGAATAAATATCTGAAAAACTCTCTAATGCTGCGCCACTAACTTTTGTCATATCAATCGCGCCAGTTTGCGTTAACTCAATAAGTTCTCTTTCTCCACCTAATTGACCGTCTGGAAAATAATCCACTACCACTTCTCCATCCGTTTTTTCCTCTACTAGTCTTCCGAACTCTTTCATAGCATCAATAACTGGCTGACTGTTACTTGCATATCCGAATCTTAAAACCTGAGTATCTTGTTCCGCACCAGTTCGAGTACTACAACCAGAAATGAGTACTAACATCGCTAAACCGGCAACTAACGCAAGAATATTCTTTTTCATTCTCTTCTGCCTCCTCCTCCTTGATATCGCAACGCTTACATGTAATTGAAAAAAATAATGTTTTCTTCTTAAACGTAAGAATATAGATATTCTGTTAAACAAGTAATTGCCAATGACTGTCCGTAAGGCATAGTAGTTGTTTTAATTTCTTTATAAAATTCTAAATTGTCACCCATTCCTGTACCTACTGACACTTTATTAACTGCTCCATCTTCGCTAATCTCATTAATAATTCCTTTGACCGCTTTCACAGCCACTTCCTTATATTCTGGAGAAATATATCGTTTGCGGACAGATTTTAATATTCCGTAAGCAAAACCAGCCGTTGCAGAAGATTCAAGATAAGATGTTTTGTCGTTTAACAGCGTATGCCATAAACCGCTTTCATCTTGGAGTTTAGCTAACTCTTTTACTTGACTATTTAATGTATCGATAAGAAATTCTCTAAAGAAATCTCCTTTTTTCAAGTCCAATATTTCTATGATTTCCGGAATGGCAATCGTGATCCAGCAGTTGCCTCTTCCCCATAACGCTTCTGCATAATTATGGTTTCCTTCAAACGTCCAACCATGAAACCATAAGCCGGTTTTTTTGTCGGCTAAATATTTTATGTGTATTAGAAATTGTTTTTTAGCTTCTTCTATATATTCCGGTCTATTTAATAGTTTTCCAATTTTCGCTAGAGGCAATACCGTCATCATTAAAGTATCATCCCAGAGCTGATTTTTATTTTCCGGACCATAGGTCATATGTTGCAACCCATCGTCTGTTGTCCTTGGCATATCATACATGACCCATTCTGCCCACTCTTCTAAATATGGAAGATACGTCTTGTCCTTTGTTTCTTCATATAAATAAGCCAGGGTTAATAGTGGGGCCATGGTGTTCACGTTTTTCGGCGGAGCTCCTTCTTCCAATCTATCATTAAACCAATCCATCACCACATTATAGGCTTTTGGATCTTTTGTTATCTCCCAAAATCTATATATTCCATATAAACCAACACCTTGTGGCCAATTCCATACACTCCAACTTTTGTCGTCCACAATGAGTCCGTCAAAATCCAACAAAAATTCTCCAGATTCATCTTTGATCTGCGAAAGGTTGTTAATTAGCTTATCCATATAATTTAAAACTTCTTTTTTTTCAATAAATGGTTTATTTTCACTCATAAAATTACCTCCAAGTAATAAAATATAAAGCCCTTACAATTTTCATTATAAAGAAACCTTCCAAATAAAACAACATAAAACATTTTAAAACAAAAACAAACAACCAAAAAACGACCAAATCCACACTATTTCACACACATTCACAGGAAGCATGGGGACGGTTCTGTGCTTCATTGGCGCCATTGGATTCTCTACTCTTTTAATGGAAGATAGGATGTCACTTGAATTCGCTTCTCGGAGATACTTTCCTCTATTTAAAAGTTTTTTAATAGAAAAAGATACGCAATCGGACTTGTTTGAACCTTTATTCGTGCATGTAATTTATTCTAAAGTGCACACTATCATTTGGGGACAACCCAATAACTTATATGGAGGAATATGCATGAATTTTGCAGCACACGAACTTTTGGAAACATCGGAAGCTTTAAGAACCAAAGCAGCCGAGATTGAACAACATGGGATGTTTGCCAACCAATGTAATGATCAACGCTTAAAAGGGATATTAGAAAAGCATCAACAACAAATGATGTCTGCCTACCAACAGGGAATTAACCTTGCGCAAGGAAGAGGCGCCCAGTTAACTCATCAAACTCCTAACTTTCAGACGCAAAATAACTACCAATCACAAGGTTCTAATCAAAATAATCAATCTAATGCTACTATGCAACATCAATCGACCATGTCTGCTCCGATGATGAATCCACAAACTCTTTCGGATCAAACCATGGCTACCTTAGCTCTTAACACCCATAAAACAGGTTCGATGATGGGAATGCAGTGGGCTAACGAGTGCGTAGATACATTGCTTCGTACATACCATGTTAACGGAGCTAACCTATGTCAAGAGATGGCGTATGAGATCTGGACTTGGATGCACCAAAATGGCTATTACCAACCAACTACTTTCAATACGTCACAAACACACCAAATGAAAGATATGTTTCAGAACATGGGATCCGGATCAATGAATCAAATGCAAGGTAATCAAAATCAAAACCAACATCAAAATCATCAAAATCAAAACCCTATGCAATAACAATCATGATAAATTTATAAATAAAACCAAGAGCGTGTGTGTGAACCGCTCTTGGTTTTGTCTTATATTAATGCCTTAGTTAAATGGAAAAGGAGGATGTAACAATTGGCCGATATGACCTTATTTATTAAAGAAGCCACGAACGAGGAACCCATTCAAACACTAGAAACCGTTTTAATGCAAATGGATGGCATTGAAAGAGCTTTAGTGGATACGAAAGATGGAGAAGTTAAAATCACCTATCATGAAAGTCAAATTTCGGAGGAAGAAATCACTGGTACCATTCAGAAACGCTTTGTTATCTATGGATGAAATAAAGTCCTATTAAATAAAGCCTATTAGAAAGCAATTTCAGCTGCTGATAGGCTTTACTTATGCTTCTAGAAATATAACTTTGCAGGTTAGATAAACTTACTACTATCTGTTCATCAAATAGTGTTCACTACTCTTGATCTAATAACCATTTACGCAATTTTGACTTTGGATAATACACATTGTTATTTATAATAATATGTGGAATGTCTGAATGGTCTTTAATTAAAGAGTTTGCATCTTCTTTTGATATTCCCATAAAATGATGAACTTCGCTTTCTTTCATCAGTTCGTGTTCATCGTCATCATCCAAGGAATCTATTATACTTTTAGCATTTGGGTTATTAATGTTTTTTAACCCGTCCCCAATAAAATACCCTGCGGCCGCTATTGCTATTGCTAACCAAAAAAAATCAAGTTCCATTCTTCTCTCTCCTTTTTTTCATTCTAATATCGTGTTAATAAAACATGGGGACGGTTCTCTGCTTCATTTTTGGGTGAGGATTGAAACAGAGAACCGTCCCTGCGTATCATGAAACTTCCTTTTTGTTAAGGACGCTTTTCCCAAGGAGTAACTACACCAACACATGAAATATATGTATTCTTTTTAATAGCCTCTATAACCCCAGTGGAAATTTCTTGATTTGTTAACCACCTTGAGTGATTGTCTTCCACCACAAATCCTAATTGCACTTGGTGGTATTGACAACCATCAGGTGCGATATCATTTCTTTTTATTTCTTCTAAATCTGAACTACTGCCACAAATATGATACAAGTCCCATGTTTCGATAGAAGTAGAAACATCATTTCCGATGATTTCCAGTGCATCTTCAGCATCTGAATGAATCCACGCAATGACAATATCAATCCCTCCATTTACTTGAATCGACTGTTTTAGTTGATCTCGTAATTCAAACCCATTTTTATAATCCACTAACAATGGAGTGATCTGTTTTTTTGTGCTTGCTTTCTCGATCAGCTGTGCCATTTTTATGGGATTCCTTGCAATGACCGACACACGATAGCCATTATCTGCTAACCAAAGTGACACATTCGATAACATACCTATACCACCAACGACCAAGGCATGTTTCATTTATATTCGCTCCTTCTATAAAATTTCTCGAACTAAGTAAGCTGTAATCATTAGGGCTTAACTTCCGTTTTAAACCGAAAAACCTCTTTTTTAATTCTTGTTACAAATAGTTTTCGCCTCTGCAATTATCGTTTTCATTAATGCGTTAACCGTTTGGCTTTTCGCTAATCTTGGACTTTGTCCGGACCATAGAGACATAAATTCTCGATTTCTTTGCGAAGAAGAAGCTTTTCTAATTCCTTTTGTTAAGGTGTTTTGTACTGGGAAACTTGGTAGGGAGGCTTCGTTTTGTTGCATTTCCATGATGAATTTATTATTAACTCCCCTTGCCCACTTTCCTGAAAAAGAACGAGTGAAGACAATCTGATCTTCATGAGCTTGAAGAATTTCTTCTTTATGTAACTCGCTAGCGCCACTTTCCTTGCAAGTTAAGAAAGCAGTGCCCATTTGAACACCCTTCGCACCTAGACAAATAGAGGCCATTAACCCTCTCCCATCCATTATACCTCCAGAGGAAACAACAGGAATATTAACATTGTCGACAACTTGTGGGATCAGTGACATTAAACCTACTAAACTCTCTTCATGCTCAACTAAAAAGTTCCCTCGATGTCCACCAGCCTCGCTACCTTGGACAACTACCATATCCATTCCTTCTTTTTCAATTTCCATGGCTTCTTTAACCGTTGTAGCTGTGCCAATTACGATAATGCCATACCGTTTCAACTCTTTAATCACGTCTCTAGAAGGTATACCAAATGTAAAAGAACAAACAGGGACCTTTTCTTCGATTACCACGTTTATTTGTTCATGGAATTCTGCTAAAACTTTTTTATATTGAGGAATTTCCAAGCTATCTTTAGCGTCTATATTCAATTGTTCACGAATAGGCTGCAATAACTGATTAGCGGTTTCCACTTCTTCCTCTGGCACTTCAAATTCAGTTGGTACAAATAAGTTTATACCAAAAGTATTGTCAGTTAACTGCGTTATTTCTCTAATTTGTTCACGCATTTGATCGGCAGTCATATAACCTGCACCAATCATTCCTAGACCACCAGAATTAGAAACTGCCACTACTAATTCCGACGTTGTTACTCCACCTGCCATTGGCGCTTGAATAATCGGATACTCAATACCTAAAAGTTCCATAACCTCATTATCTAGCAAAACTAACACCTCGCATTCTTAGTTTCAAAACATGGTGACGGTTCTCTGCTTCTTTATCACCGGTGGAATACTCCTCAGGAAATGAACCACATAAGAAACACACATGATTTAACACTCACACCCCGGGCATGAAAATTATCCTATCCCTCGGGGTTTTTCTTTTTATCCATTTACCTATACTGATTAATGCTGTGGAAAGGACGTTAAACGCGCGTTTTTGTGGTGGTCCTAACCCTGAATAAGAAACTGTTTGGAATTTGCTTTGTGTACACCCCGATGTTGACTCTTCCTTTTATCCGAAGATGATCACGTACAGAAAAATACTATTTGTTCAAGCTTATTCCACTTTCCATAGACATTATTTTGGAGGTAGATCGTATGGAAACTTTCGTTCCCCGTTGTGCTGGTATGGATGTACATCAAAAAGAGATTGTCGTTTGTACCATCATCGGTTCAACCGATGATGACATTCAAAAAGAAACAAAATCCTTCTCCACTCTCACTAAAAGTCTCTTTGATTTATTGAAATGGCTGGAAGATAAAGAAATTATCCACCTTGCCATGGAAAGCACAGGAATCTATTGGAAGCCTGTCTATAATATTCTTGAAGGGTACTTTGATATCACTCTTGCCAATGCTCAACGAATTAAAAATGTCCCTGGTCGTAAGACGGATGTCTCCGATGCAGAATGGATTGCCAAACTGCTTCGTCACGGTTTAATTGAAAAAAGCTTTGTACCTAGTCAAGATCTCCGAGAGTTACGCGACTTAACTCGCTTACGAAAGAAATGGATCGGGAACTTAACCGCGGAAAAAAACAGGATTTCAAAAGTACTCGAAAGTTCAAATATCAAATTAGGCTCTGTTATTTCCGATATCTTTGGCGTTTCCGGACGTAGGCTCTTAAATCACTTAGTCGAAAAAGGGTACCTTGATCAAAAGGATGTGAATGCTAGTATACATCACTGCCTAAGAAAAAAAGCAGAAACGATCTCTGAATCTCTTTTCGGCACATTAAATGAACATCAAATGTTTATGATTAGAAGCTCTTGGAATCACATCGAATACTTGGAAAGGTCCATTCAAGATCTAGAAAGCAGAATTGATTCTCTGGTCCAATTTCATCAAGAAGAAAAAGACATCCTTTTAACCATTCCAGGAATTAAGGAACATACCGTTGCCTGCATCATTGCTGAAATCGGCACAGATATGACGCAATTTCCTTCCTCCAGGCATTTAGCTTCATGGGCTGGAGTATCTCCTGGAAACAACGAAAGTGCCGGTAAAAAAAAAGTTCTAAAAGCGTCCAAGGAAACCCGCATATAAAAGCCGCTCTTTGTGAAGTAGCTTGGGCCATATCAAGATCGAAAAATACAGCCATGGCGTCTACTTTTTGGAAACTCTCTGCTAGAAGAGGAAAGAACAAAGCATTACTGGCAATCGCCCATAAACTACTAAGAATAATTTACACACTACTCATTAATAAACAACAGTACGTAGAATCACGTTTAGTTGGATAAAAAAGTTTACAATGTCATATCCATTCAAGGTTGTGTAAAAAAAAAAAAACAAGAAATACACCCTCTATTTAGTGCGGCCTTCAACTACTATTTCCCTTCAACCCAACTTCCTAAATTCTTAACGCGAAAACTTCTTCACTTTTTATTTTCACAGAAAAAACTGTCTTGCAGTCATAGATTACTTTCACTCCCATTCAATTTACATTGTATTCCCTATCTTCTATAAGTTCACCAATATGTATCGTTGAATAATTTAAGATTTTATTCTGAATTTCACGGGGGAACATTTCTTTAATATCTTCTCAACGTTGCCTGCCATGAGTTAAGGTAACTAATTATATATTTCTTGTTATTTGCGACAAATATTTTATCACGATATATTCCATATCTTTCGAAAAATTTGGGCTTTCCTCTATCTTCAAATTGCTTATTCCACTTAAACATGTTGAAAAAAATTTTGATTGTCGGCTTGTAATTTGATTTCTCTAATCCTAGTTTTTGATACAAAAATCTCTTTGTTATTCGTGATGTTCGTATTGAATACTTTGTATCTAAAAAAATAATTAAATCTGCATGTCGAAAACTATTAGCAACCCAATCTTCATTGTGAATACCTTCTATTATCCAACTTTCAGATTGAATAATCTTATTCAAATAATCTTCTCTTTCCTTCTCAGTTCTTTTTATATCGCCCGCCTTATCCCTTATCCATACAACGTTATCTAATTCGTGAAATGGAATTGAATACTTAGTGGATAACTCTTTTGCCAACGTTGTTTTGCCACTTCCAACAAAACCAATAATATGGATCTTTTTCGGTATTCTCTTTTTCAAATTATCCCCCTCTTTTCAGAATATTTAAGTCTTATGTCAATTTTATGTGGGCGAATTTTCCACTTCATTTTTGAGGTAAACCATTGTATCATAAAACACCTGAGTTAAAAATCTTATCGTATATAGGAGACCATATTTTATATACAAACCTATTCCTAGGATTATTCATTACTATCCTCCTAAAAAATGATTATCGAAAACAACATACCCAATAACTTTTATGTAATCGCTTCACTTTTTCTTATTCTATTACTACGCTTTTAGTTTAACACTATTTTCCAATTGACTGTCTTAATAAATAATATAATGATATTTTTGTAGGTTTAAAATATTCCACTTTTGTATGATTTTTAGAAGCGATTGCCGCAACATTTACCACTAGGTTACATGAAGGAAGTGAGGATTACAACGGTAAGGATTTTACAAGAAAATAGGCTAATTTATCAGTATTTTTTCTGATAAATTAGCCTTTCGCTAGTAAACAAGAGATCTCTATTGATAAGATCACCGCTGGTACTTTATTAGGAAAATCACCGTTAGCACATATAAACTAACTTTTCATGTGAGATCTTTTATTACTTCACTTAATTGCAATGGTGAGATAGTGCCTTGATGAAAATATAACTTCCATCTATCGTCTATAAGTTTCCATATAGAACTTCGAAGTGTATTACGATTTCTAGTCTTATCTACTATAAAATAAGTGGATAAAACTAAATCAGATGATAACGGATATATTTCATAATTATGTAGTGACATTTCAGTTAATACAACTCCAGATTCAAGGCATTCTTTTTTGTCAAACATATAACCTGAACTGCCTATTTCAAAGAAATCATCGTCTAGTATATTATCTAGTTCTTCAAGACTTTGACGTACTTCAAGTCCTGTGTGCCTCATTTCTAATTCTTTTAAATGTTCTTTTAAGTTCACATCCATAATTTCATCCTCCACATGTTTATTTCTTTTCAGCCATCTTTATAAACCTGACTGATACTTCAATAAGAGACAGACGTCAACTTATTCAAGCATATAACCCGTACGCAAAACAAGCTATCTCTCTTCTGTTTTAATCACAATATTTTTAAAAATGTATGGCACCAATTATCATAATCTATTTAATCTTCATAAGAACGGTGAGATTCGTTTCGCCGAATTTCAGGTTCTAATGACACATCTTCTTCACCCGAAAAGTGAAGCAGGGAACCGTCCCCTGCTTCGCTGTTCACGGTTCATCCTTTAGTATGCTTTAGTAAGAACTTCAACTAATATTCGAATTTAATTATAAAGATCGACTAGTATCTACCTTAGTGGAATTTTTTCCTTTAACCTGCTTCAACGTCGCTACTATGAGAAAGCTAACAATCACTAATAAGAGCCATGAACTGACCTTTCCTAAATGAACGAGACTCCATGCATCGGTTTGGTTAGGATATTCCCATGCTCCAAAGAACGTTGCGATGTTTTCGGCTATCCATATAAAAAATCCGATGAGCACAAAAGAAAGTGCGATTGGCATACAGTAACGACTTCCATCAATCTCGTATATGACCCATGATTTCCAAAAGACAAAAATGACAAGTACAGATAAGCCCCAACGAACATCCATCCAAAAATGGTGGGTGAAAAAATTCAAATAAATGGAAACTGCAAGAGGTACAACGATCAAAAACGGTGGCCACTTAACCAGTTCAATCTTAAGCCTCCTCCACGCCTGGCAAAGATAACTCGCTACACTTGCATACATGAATCCGCTATAAAAAGGCACTCCAAAAATCTTGGAATATCCATCCTCTGGATAAGACCAGGAGCCCATATGTACCTTGAAGAGTTCAAGCGCAAGTCCAATAAGGTGAAACAATGTGATCACCTTTAGTTCATCCCGTGTTTCAAGTCCAGACCGCACCATCAACCATTGCATCAGAAGGCAAATGATGAGAAGCCAGTCGTACCGCGGCAGGAAGGGAAGGGCTATGAGTTGGGTGAGAGCCAAAGAGGCAAAAATAACGACAGGAAACAAGCATGATAGAGCCTGCTCCCGCCCAAAACGAAGGAGTTGTTTTAGTGATCTCATGTTTTGTTCCTCCACAAGTTTTTTCTGAATTATATGTAAACACGGGGACGGTTCTCTGCTTCAATTCTCCGCAACAAATGAAGCAGAGAACCGTCCCTTGCTTTATTTTATTCTTTTCAAATCAGCTTCATTTATCGAATCACCAGTAATTTCAAAAAATAATTCTTTATTATTGACTAATTCAAGCGTAACTTTTTTGTTTAACTGTATTCTATCCACGTCATCTTCTACATTACCGTCCGCCAAAATAAAAGTTTCCATTTCAACCTCTCCATCTAACTCAAAATCTTCTTTTAGAAATTCAAACCTTAATTCTTCTCCATTTTCAATTATAGAGCCGTCAGCATTAGTCATACCTTGTGAATGATTCAATATTTTAGTTTCTAATCCATAAAAATCAAAATTAGCGTTGTTTTTTATGTTGATCATCATATTATTCTCATTTGGTTCAATAGGAGTATCTGGGCTATCTGAACAAGCAGATAAAAAAGTAAGTAACAAAATTATCATAAATAACGACCATAATCTCTTCATTATACTACCCCTCGTTAATATAAAATTTTATTTACCAATTAATGTAACACTCACTTTCTAAAAAAGTTCTGTTGTCTTAATGTTGTTGATTGTCCATTTCACTTTGATATTCAAGAATATCTCCAGGTTGACATTCCAAAGCCTTGCAAATTGCTTCTAACGTTGATAACCGAACCGCCTTTGCCTTTCCATTTTTTAATATAGATAGATTAGCCATCGTGATTCCAACTCTATTTGATAGTTCTGTCACGCTCATTTTCCTTTTAGCAAGCATCACATCAATATTGATAATAATCGCCATCTTATTCACCTCATACCGTTAAATCATTTTCTGATTTTATATCTATAGCATTTTTTAACAGCTTTTGAAGAACAGCAGCAAAGACTGCAATCACCATGGAAGCAAAAATCATGACCATTCCAAGTAGTATGATACCTGGGGCGTCGTCTTTCTCCGCTATGAGAAAGAAAAGTGGCATGCCTACCACATATAAGAGACTGATTGTGAAGGCGCAGTATTTTATAACCTTTAAAGCTCTTACAGATAATTCCGAGAAAGCTTTATTCTTGTCAATATAGCTTAAAAGTTTAAAAGCTTGGTACAGAGCAAAGTAAAAAGGTATCGCCGTTGCATACAAATCGATGAAAATAAGATATTTTATATAAGCAATATCCGGATACAATTCTGCTGCAAAATTCGCTATCTCAGGCACCAAAAATAGGCACAAAGCAAGAACTGGAATTCCAATAATAATCAAAGCAATTCTTAAAAACAGTGTTGTTCCTCGTTTCATAATAAGCACCTCACTTATTTATTATTAAATTTGACTTTACCACAAATTTTATCGTTTAACAATAAATTAATGTTGATTTGTATTGTGTTTCTATTGTTAATAAGAAAAACACATAACGTCTTTTTATTAAAAAGAGCTGTCAATTTATCTCCCGAAAAAGACAAAAAGCATTTCTCATTAGCCAGAAATGCTCTATAGTTTTAGACTATTCAATTTTTAACTAGATTCTGTAACTTATAAGTTGCTTTCACTAAAGCGCGAGGTGAACCAGTTCGTCAAGTTAATATCTTGATGGCCAATCTTTCCTCCCGATAACCAAACATCATCCTCCACTAGAAAAGTTAAACATGATAATTCCTAACACCCCAACTAATTGAATGAAAATTCCAACCGAACTGCAAATTAAACCGGACGTTGCTAATCTTTCACCAACGTCACTTGATTTTTCTATTTCTTTCACAGCTTTTCTCGCTGTCACAATCCCAATTACGCCGAAGACTAAGCCAATGATAGGTAAAATTATCGAAAGAATCCCCACAGTTAAAGAAATAACAGCATTACTATTTGTTTTAGTGGCCATTAAAAATCCCCCTCAACCTATAAATCACTCTAAAAACTAGATTGTTAAACCCTAACACTAAACCAAGAAAAAGCTAAGGAAAACACAGAGAACCGTTATTATTCTCCACTGTTAAAAGAAGAAGGATACAATTAAATAACCTAGAATGATAACAATAATAAGTATGCCTGTTCCTTTCCAACCAAGGCTATTGACTAAATCTATTAGACCACCAGATTGGGCTCTGTTAGCAGCATCTACCATATTTCCAGTTGGGTTTCGTTTTAATTCTTCTTGTCTCATTCTCTCTCGCCGTCTTTCAGGAGTTTCTTTATTACTATTCATCCAATCCCCCCTTTAATAAAACACTAACACCAGGCAAAGGCACACCATTTGTATATCGGAATTACTTATATACTTTTCCAAGCCAGTAAAGAAACCAATAGAACAGCACCTACTATAACGCCAATAATTTGGTCCAATAAAAGTTCACCAGTTCTGAAATATCGAATGGTAAAAGTTCCTCCAATAACGATTGCTGTAACGGCAAATTGAATAAGATACGAGTTAATTTACACCGACAAATCCCCCCCCAATTCCGTCAAACTATGAAACAGGTACTTTTTCAAAATGTTCCACTGTTGGAAATGGATCATAGAAATGATGCAATTGCCTCTTCCACTCTTGATACTCTTCCGATTGTCTAAATCCAACTGTATGATCATCTAATGTTTCCCACTTCACTAACAGTAAATATTTCCCTTTCACTTCTAGGCATCGCTGTAATTCGTGAGATATGTAACCTTTCCTAGATGAAATGATTTTTGCGGCTTCCCTAAATGCTTCCTCGTAATCATCTTCCATTCCTCGCTTAACATTTAACATTACGGCTTCTACTATCAAACATATCTCCTCCAATTTAGAGTAAAAAAATACAGTTATCGTGCACGAATATAATCCGCTCCCAATAACGAGGTAAACAGGAACTGGTACTATCTAGCAACTTAACTTGACCTATAAGAAGAATATTAAAAAGCCTATAATTACAGTAAAAAAATAACAGATAGTCCCTATTTTTTTCATTTTTATATCAACTTTCGTTTTCATTTCCAATTCTCGAATATAATTATTGACTACCCAGAGACTAACTAAAGGAATAATTCCAATCATCAGATTATCTACTACATAAACTAATATAAAAACTGTCACTATAGCAATTGCTATGTTCGTTAAAATTGTTTGCATAAAAATCTTACCCTTCTTATTTCTTCAACACCTCTGCTCCCAATACTATTCAGCTTCCCATTTTTTATCTGTTAGGATCTCATATACAATTTCAGAAGAGTTTTTAGACAATGTTCCGTAATTCGATTGTCCCTCAATTTTTAATTCTATTCTATTATAATCTCGGTTTCTCCTAACGCTGTGATTATATGAATTCCAAGTAAAGCGAAAATCAGGGGGACCAATATCCACTTCCACATTTTCCTGCCAGTCAGCGTTTTTCAAAGCTTCAATAAGAGTTTCCACTTGATCATTCGCCTGAATTTCATTTATTGTAGCGTAGTTCCCGTTGTCTTTTTTCTGTTTGACATTGATACTATTCTCATCCCATAAGCTGCTATAGACTCTATCTTTTGTAGAATCATTACCATTTGTAAGAGCCCCCTGTTGACATCCAAACAAAAAAATACTAAAAAATGTAATCACAAATAGATATTTTTTCACTTATATTCCTCCTGACAGGAGTTATTTCACGGAATGTTAAAAAAGATAATAGACTACAAATAAAGAATATCACTAGATTAATATCTTTTCACAATGTCTGTGTTCCTCTACACTAATTTTAACATAAATAACCAATTACCCTTTTCACTCATTATACAAATATCAGCCTATACCGAAAATCTTATAAACGAATCAAAATGCCTACCAAATCAACATTTAATTTAAGAGGCATTCCTAACACTTTTTATACCACTTGTTATAAATTATTCTGGCTGAATGAATCTTTAAATCCTGACAATTAAGCCTCTTAAACCTTGTCATTTTCTAGTCATTCTCCAGGCTCTCACAGGACTCTATAACTATTTGCTCCCTGTACACAAGTATGTAATTTCTTCAAAGGAGTAATGTTTTGATTTATTATAAAACGTCCTGCAACGTCTTATGAAGTGTATTGAAAGTAAACGTGAATCCTTCTCGTTCCAGTCGTTCTGGAATAACCCAGCGGCTTTTCAAAACCAGTTCTGTTTCCGTCCTTATCATAGCCGATCCTATTTCCAGTATCCATTTTGGGGCAGGTAAACCAAACGACTTATTCATTTCCGTTCGTAATGATTTCATAAGCTCTTGATTAGTTACAGGATTTGGCGACGAACAATTAAATACGCCACTAAGATCCTCTCTTCCCTTTAGAAAAAGCACAATTTGCAATAGATCTTCTATGTGGATCCAGCTAAATTTTTGTTTTCCTGTTCCCTGGATACCACCAAGCCCAAACTTCACTAAGTTTCGATATGGAGTCATGACTCCTCCCTCTTTACCGAGTACAATAGCAGTGCGGAGAGCGACTTTTCTTGTTTTTGGTAAGTCATATGCAAAGAAAGTTTTCTCCCAGTGTAAAGCAACATCAACTGAAAATCCTGAACCTATCTCCCCATTTTCTTCTGACATCGGACGATCTTCCGCGTGTCGATAAATAGTAGCTGTGCTCGAATTCATCCAAACTTCAGGTGGTTTTTCGCAAGCCAATATACACTCTCCAAGAATAGTAGTTGTCTTGACCCTTGAATTTATGATTTCCTTTTTATTTTCTTCATTATATCGGCAATTCACTGATTTTCCAGCCAGATTAACCAGAAGTTCTGCACCTTCTAATGCTTCTATTATTCCAGATGTATCATCCCAGGAAATGTACTGAGGTTGTCTCGATATAATTTTCACGTCATATCCAAGCTCGTCAAATTTAGTTTTAAAATATTCACCTATGAAACCTGTTCCTCCTGCTAAAATTACTTTTCTCATCATTAAAACTCCAATCCATTTTTATCTTTATAACCACTTTTCTATAACCAGTTTTCCGCGCTTAAATTAATCTTAAGGTCTGTATCCGTACACGAAAGAAAACAAGAAGCTAAATAAAACATAGACGACAGTTGCAGGAATGACACTTAATAAAATAAGTACCTTCCCCTTTTTAGTGCGAGCCTTGGTAAACCACCTGAAATAAATAAAAACGATGATACCTATTAAAGGTAAAAATAGATAATTAGTTATCGTGCCAACCCATCCTGTATTTTGATCCCAATATTCCTCTGGAACAGGGAGAATGTCCTCATATTTTTCATCAATTCTGTTCTTAACCGTTATAAAAAAATAGGAAACGACCAAATAATAAGTAATAATTACGCTTTTGCCCCACCAAAACATATATTTGTTGAAAATCACGATGATAAATATGAACCCCAATGTTATAACAAATCCTGTGTATTGTGCCATTGAAACCCCCTTAGAGTATTAACAGCCTCTTTCCTTTCCTCCGCTGCATATGAATATAGCGGAGGGTTACGGTCGTCTATATAAACATAATTATCTCTTTTGGTTCATTTCCATATACTTGCATATTTTTTCTTATATTTACTCTCATCCACTGTTTCAATTACCTGCATAGCTTTTACTTTTATGTCCTCATCTTCTAAGGTATCGTATAAATATCTCATGTTTTGCAGAATATCTGAACGAATTAAAGTATAATTTTTTTCATCTGTTCCATTTTCAAAACGATCAACCATATATTCCATGACCATCTCTTTTTGTGCAGTCCCAGCAAGTCCTACTTTCCAAATAGATTGTAGGCAATGCCTTGCAGTAACAAACTTTTCATCTTTGGTTACTTCCCACAGCCGAGGAAAGTCTTTTATCATTCTCTTCTCTGGATCGCTTATCGCTAGATTGGCCAAATATTGTGCAGCTCTAGAGCGTTGATGGTTGTCTTTATGTGTTAAATCCTCTAGCAATTGCTCCCAAATTTCATAGGCCCAATCTACTTCTTGTTCGGTTGCTTTTAAAATATTGTGGTACGCTTCATAGCGTTCTACTTTATCCTTTGACTTTGATCTTTCGAATTCTTTTTTCATCGTACTATCCACAATGTCTACCTCCCTAACTTCTAAATATTCAAAGTTTTTTATGAACTCACTTAAGAAAAACGGCATAGCCGTCTTTTATTAAATGCAGCGTCAGCTTCAACCGCCGCGAGTAGCACCTACGTAGTCCGTGTAGGTGCTACTCGATAGGAGAATGGGTTTACCTTGATACGCGCGGTGTGAAGGTAGCTGCCAATTATATAAATTCTTATCACTTAAAAAAATGCTGTTGCTCGTTAGTAAATTCATATAGGAAAGGTAAACAAACAATATAAATCATGAGTAAAAGAAAAGCTATAAAAATCATCATCGTCCAGGAAGTATTTAATAGCTTTAAGATAAACGGGATAAACACTAAAGGAACAGCAACGACACTTGACTTGAAAATACTATGAGCAGTAAAGTATTGTTTACTAGAGCAATGAGGGCATTGTTTTCTCCCATCCATAACAATTAGTAATTCGCTCCATTTAAAACCGTAAGAACACGACCAACAGGTTGGTAATTTCATAAGTTCCCCCTTTTTCACTCGACAATCCTATTTTTACCTCTCCACCAATTTTAACATAAATACCCATTTGCCATATTTGTCTAATCATTATGATATACTACTACCTTGGTAATCTCATTCAAACTCCACAAATAAAAAATGCCTCTCAAATTATCTTGCAATTTGAAAGACATTTTAGATCAACCTTTGTTTTCAATAGGTAATCATTTTAAACCCTAATATAAAACTAATCACTTGCCACAATAAATATTTTGAATCACTATTCGTGCACTCCCAAAGGGCTAGAACAGGACTACTCAAATGATTTTTATATCAAACCATATTTTTTAAAACTATTATAAATACCATTCTCATCGTGTGTATCGGTAATATCGTCAGCTACTTTTTTAATGGCATCTTTTGCGTTACCCATGGCAATACCATGTTGAACAAATTCAAGCATTTCTAAATCATTCAAACCATCTCCGTATGCAAAGGTATCTATTTTATCCATTGTTAAATGCTGTAGCAACTTTGCAATGGCTGTTGCTTTATGGATCCCAGGAACAGATAATTCCCCACTATTATTGCCGAATGAAGGCACTGTACTAGGAATTACATTGAATGTTGAGGCAAATTCTTGAGTTATTCTCTCAAGAGGTAAATTTGAACCTAAAAAGGATATCTTATTAATGTCCTCTCTTACTAAATCTTCTCCCTCAATTAAACAATCATGAAATGGCTGCAATCCCTTTTCAATTTCCTCTTTATCTTCAGGTTTTTCAGCTAATAAGTTTTGTATAAGGCTACCGATACGTTTTTTGCAATGTTTACTCGCAAATAAACCTCCATTTGATTCTAAATAAAAATCTATCTCGTGTTCGGTAAAAAATTGTACGAGGTGTTCGACATCCTCTTTTTTCACTTGTTCGTGTAATATAATTTCACTGCCTACTTCGATATATCCCCCAGCTGCGCCAATAATACCATCAAATCCAGCTTCTAGTATTTCGGGAAATAGCTCAGCTTTTGACCGACCTGTACATATAAAAACAAGGTGACCGTTATCCCTAGCTTTTCGGATCGCAAGCTTTGCTGATTCTGGAATCACACCATGATCATTAACGAGCGTCCCATCAACATCTATGAAAATAACTTTTTGCATATTTACACCTGCTATCTCTTTTATATTTCATAAAATTAATCGAGGGATGATAACCCCTCGTGGATTTAGAGCTTTATTTTTACGAATTTACGTTTACCTACCTGAACAATTAAATCTTCAATCATTGTAAGCTGTATTTTAGTATCTTCTATCGTTTTTCCATTAAGTTTGACACCCCTATTATCAATCATTTTGCGGGCCTCACTTTTAGAACTTAACAACTGCAACTCAACAAGAAGATCTAAGATAGGCATTTCATTATTTCCATTCCATTCAACTACTGGAATGTCGTCAGGTAACGATCTTTGTTGAAAAACAGAGATAAAATGCTGTTCTGCCTTTTCAGCTTCTTCTTCTCCGTGGTACATACGCACGATGGTCTTTCCTAATAACATTTTTGCATCCCTTGGATGTAATTTACCTGATTCTAACTCAGCTTTTATTTCGTTTACCTGTTCAGGTGAAAAATCTGTTACTAGTTCAAAGTATTTACCTATTAATACATCGGGGATAGACATTGTCTTCCCGTACATCTCTTGAGCCTTTTCATCAATACCAATGTAGTTTTTCTTTGATTTAGACATTTTTTCTACACCGTCAAGGCCTTCTAATAATGGCATTAACATCGCCACTTGTTTATTTTTACCGTATTTCTCTTGGAAATGTCTTCCCATAAGAATGTTAAAATGCTGGTCCGTTCCTCCAAGCTCAATATCACATTCTAATTCCACGGAATCATAGCCTTGCATTAACGGGTAGAAGAATTCATGCAGTGATATGGGTTTTCCAAGAGCCATGCGTTCTTCAAAATCATCCCTTTCCATCAGCCTTGCAACGGTAATTTTCCCAGCCAGCTGGTTCACATCTTCAAAATTTAATTTAGAAAGCCACTTAGAATTAAAATGAAGCTCTACTTTTTCCATATCAACAATCTTGCCAAATTGTTCGAAGTACGTCTTTGCATTATGCTTTACTTCCTCATCTGTTAATTGTTTTCTAGCAACAGACTTCCCTGTTGGATCTCCAATCTTTCCTGTAAAATCACCAATCAGCAATTGAATGATGTGTCCGTTATCTTGAAACTGTCTAAGCTTATTTAAAACTACTGTATGACCTAAATGGACATCTGGAGCTGATGGATCTAATCCTAATTTTATTTTAAGTGGCTGATTCTTGATTACGGAATGTGCCACCTTCACCTCTAACTCCTCTGTAGGAATAATCTCTTTTACACCTTGCTTGTAAAACGTCATTTGCCTTTTTACTTCCGCTGTTTGTTCAACATTCAGTTGTTCCATTACATTTTCCATCTACATAACCTCCTAAGAAAAACGCGTAGCGTCTTTTATTAAATACAGCATATCTTTCGCCACCCCCGAGTAGCACCTACGAAGTGCGTGTAGGTGCTACTCGAAAGGAGGTGGGTTTCCCTTGACACGCGTGGCGTAAAGATAGCTGTCAACTTATACTTTCTTATCTGTAAATTAAAAACCACACCCTTCATAAAGGGACGTGATTTTATCACGCGGTTCCACCCTTCTTAAAGAATCTGGTCTTCCACTCACGATTAACGGCTCGTCCGTTCTTTGCAATTGAAGTTTTACAAAGAAAGCTCTAGGAATGTAATTCGTATTACCTTTGCATCGATTCACACCAACCATCGACTCTCTGAAACAGGGAGGTAAGCCCTACTATTTTCCTATCATCACTTTTTACACTATTCATTTGTATCAAAACTAAAACTGATTTTTCCTGATAACTTTCCTTAGCAATTCAGTGACACTTTTCTGTTCATTTACAGTTAAACCAGAGACAATTTCAACTTCCCTTTTATGAAATTCAGGGTATAATTCTTCCATTACTTGTATCCCTTTAGCTGTAATCATTACATAGGTAATTCTTCTGTCTCTCGTATCCGTTTTTCGATAACAAAGTTCTTTTTTTTCTAATGTTTTTGTTATATTACTTATTGTGGCTTTTGATACCGCCGCAGATTCTGCTAACTTTTTTGTTTCTATTGCCTTCCAAATAGACAAATCATAAAGTATCGAAAAAGATGTCCACGATAGTCCGTATTTCGATAATACTTCGCGTTCCATTTTATTTCTTAACCCTTGTGCAACCCGGTATATGTTCGTAACGACGGAAACAGCATCCAAATCAAGTGAACCCAACGGCATTTTAGATAAGCGGTTGATCGTGTCCTTCTCTTCTTCCAGCAACTCTCCCAGATCATTAAATGAATGTATCGTGATCCACCACCTTTTGAATTTTCATAATCGTTAGCTATGAAACGATAATACTAAAAAAATCACTTGATTGCAAGAAATAATCAATAATTCGCTATATTGTTTTTTACAATATGTTAACATCCTTTATATATAGACAATTAGAAAAAGACCAAGTCAAATATAAATTGGTCATCTAACTAATGTATAATGAAATAACAGCGGCGGTAGCTATTTCATAAATACCTAATATAGTTAACATTAAAGCTCCACTTATACCAGGTAGTACAAGTGCTGTACTTGCAATAAAACCCGCGGACACAAGGAATAAATAATTACCTAATGAAAGGTTAGACATTTCCAAAGTGTTCGATCCGCCTAACAGCTGACCTAAAACAACCAGGCATACAAATAGAGTAATAATGAGGTAGTGTTTCATCGTCAAATTTGTTTTAGCATGATTATTAGCTTCTTTCCATAGAAAAGGTATAAAAGCAACAATGATTCCAACAAAAAACATGAGCGTAGGTGTCCGGTAAGTATGTAATAAATAGTTTATAATGTTTATAGATAAAGCAAAACCGATGACCATCCCCAAACCAAAGGTTATTAAAAAGGGCATTGCCTCTTTTCTTTCATGGCTAGTTAAAATACTGAGAGAATAGATGAGCTTTTCATAAATACCTAAAATCATTGCAATTGTACTGCCGCTCACACCAGGAACAGTTTCGGTAATTCCTATAGCCATTCCTCGAAATATATTTTTGATCATACGATATCAACACCCCTCAAAAATCGCAACACAAAGGTTAAGCAAGGAGAGCTCTAAATTATTTTAGTATTATATAATCCTAGCTATCTTCTTCCGCATCATCCATTGAAATTTCTCTTAATAACAATCGTTTAGTCTCTAATGTAGGAACCATCTTTTCCCTCCCACTTCAAAATGAAGTATTACCTCTTAACTGCAATGGATTCTTCTAAAAGTAGCTATCCTGAAAAACTCACTTTGTTAATTTTAACATAAAATCCCAATTACAGACCATAAAAATAGGACCCATTCAATTCAGGGTATTCTTTGCACATCTTCATCTATTGCTTTAGTATCCAGTGAATATTCGTACATAGAAAAAAGGAGAACAAGCTCAACTGACTCATTCCCCCTTTTGAATCTCTTTATATCCCACAAGCAACCACATTATTTTTTTGAAAATATTTTTGATGATACTCTTCTGCTGGATAAAACGGTTGTAAAGGACTAAGTTCAGTGACAATCTCTTTACTGCCCACGTCATTTAACTCGGCTTTTTTAGTGCTCGCAATTTCTAATTGCTGCCGGTTTTGAAAGAAAATCACGGAACGATATTGAGTGCCAATATCTATCCCTTGACGGTTACGGGTTGTCGGATTATGACATTCAAAAAACTTACTCACTAGCTCTTCATAAGATATTTTCCATGGATTATATAATACTTCAATTACCTCTGCATGACCAGTTGTGCCTGTTTTCACTTCTTCATAAGATGGATTCTCCACATGACCACCGGAATAGCCTACTTTTGTTGCTTCCACTCCGCGAATACTTTCAAAAAATGCTTCGACACCCCAAAAACAACCTGCTCCAAATACTACTTTTTCCATTCTAATTCGCCCCTTTTTGAGCGATAAATCTTCTCTCCATAAGAAAAACCTCTCTAAGTTTAAGAGAGGTTCTCGTATATGTATATACGATTACTCTCATCTTCCAAGGATCATTGTTAACGATCCTTGCAGGAATTGGCACCGTTTAAATCAATCGATCATTGATTTAATGGTTGCTGGGTATCAAAGGGCCTGTCCCTCCACCACTCTGGATAAGAAGTCTATCACTATATTTTTTTAATTAAATATCAGTGTAAATCATTTATGACTATTTATCAAGGGAAACATGGGGGACGGTTCTGTGCTTCCTTTTCATTTGCAGGGTTACACGTATGTTCCGGTCCGCGAGCCTCTATTCGACGAAAACAACAATCTCTAAAAAACCGATAATTTTATAAACGCTTATCTTGTGAAAGCATCCTGCTTTATTGCAGAAATGCCACCACGAGCTTATGTTTTTTTATCCTTAATACCAGAATTCCACTGAACCTACACATCAAATTGTTTTCCTGAACACCTACTCTACTTGCCTTTGAAAACAGTAAATTTTTCTTCTATTGATGTCCGTGGCTTTGATGTTGGTATACTCTCAAAATAACCTAAATGTAAAAACCCAACAATTTTCTCGCCTGGTTGTACATCTAAAAGTTGATATACTTTCGGATCGTATATATGTGGGTTTGTTTTCCAGACAACACCAAGCTCTTGTTCCCAAGCAAGCAATTGAAAGTTTTGAATTAAAGAGCTTACCGCGCCAAAGTTCTCCTCCCATTGCTTTTGTTGTCACTCTTCTTTCATGACAATAATAAGAAAAGCCGCTGGTTGACTCAAATAGTTTCTCCTATTTTCTTTCAGTTCTTCTGGTAAAGTATCAACTATTTCTTCAATAAACTTACTCTTTTTATCAGTTGGTACAAATATAAATCGCCAAGGTTCCCGTAGTCCATGGTTAGGTGCCCATACAGCATCTTTTAATAAATTCATTACTAACTCTTGTGAAACTTCTTTGTCTACATAACCACTCTTAATTGATCTCCGTTCGCGTATAACCTTTGCTATTGCAGATATCCTTTTCTCCATGCTTATCTCCCTCTCTAGCAAAATTTTAAACCACATCTAATGTCGTTCCATATCGTTATAAATTCTTACTTTCTTTACGCAAAAGATATAAAAAATAAGGTGCCCCTATTACTGCTACAACGATTCCAACAGGAATTTCCTTTGGTGGTATTAATCCGCGTCCAATAGAGTCGGCCACCACTACTAACAAAGAACCTGTCATTGCTGACATAGGAATCAAAAGTTTATGTTTAGCACCTACTAACTTTCTTGCCACATGAGGAGCGATTAACCCAACAAAACCAATGGAACCAATAGCTGCCACGCATGCAGCAGCTAGCGCAACCGCAATGAACAATAAAAGCAACCGAACACGCACTACCCCTAAACCTAGCCCTATTGCTACATCATCACCAAAATTTAAAATATCAAGTTTGGTCGCTAAAATCATCGACAAGGGTAGCAAAATGATAATCCAAGGGAAAACGCCATAAATCTGTTCCCACCTACTAGACCATAGACTACCAGTTAGCCAAATGAGAGCAGCATTTATTTCTAGAGGGAACTTAATCATAAAGTACTGAATCCCAGCATTACATAAAGCCCCAAGAGCAACTCCTCCCAGTGCTAACGTGGTCGGCTGCATCCCTTGTTTATAAACTAAGAGATAAAGGATAAGTGCAATGATCAGTGCTCCAGAAAATGCAGCAAGCGGTAAAACAAAAGTAGGTGAATTCGGAAAAAGGATGATGACCACAACCGCAGCCAGCCCAGCCCCTTTTGTAATGCCGATGACGTCAGGTGATGCCAAAGGATTTCGAATAATACCTTGTAAAATCGTACCCGACACAGATAAGCCTGCCCCAACAAGAAGCGCTAAGACGATTCTAGGAATTCGATACTTTTCAACGAGAATTGTATCCATCTCTGTCCCTGTTCCCACTAACACAGCTAAAACATCTAAAGGATGAATAAAAACAGCACCTATCCCAGTGCTTATGATAGAAAATATAATAATTGCTACAGGCAAGATAATAAACAGCCATTTAGGCGTTATACGTTTTATTCTAGTAATATCCTTGTTCACTTCGTCTTTTATCATGATAAATTCCTCCCTCTTTTTATTAAGTAAAAAAAGAAAGGGGCACCTACTAGTGCTGTCACAATTCCAACGGGTGATTCATATGGAAACGATATAAAACGTGCAACAATATCCGCATAAATAAGGAGTATAGCTCCAAATAACGCGGAAAAAGGCAAAATCCATCGATAATCTATACCTACAAGATTCCTTGTAATATGGGGTACAATTAATCCTACAAAACCAATAGGACCCGCAATGGAAACAGAAGACCCTGCTAAAATAACAACGAGTAACCCTGAAAGCACGCGTATCCAACCAGTATTTTGTCCCAAACTACTCGCAACATCATCTCCAAGATTCAATACATTAATAGAACTAGCTAATAAAAAAGATCCGATTATCCCTAGAAGAACCCAAGGGGAAATGATTCTTACATCCTGCCAGCTTGTACTATCTACTGAACCCGCTAACCAAAAAAGAATTCCTTCTGTCGTATCCTCGTTAAATATAATGAGTCCCTCGGTTATTGCCGATAGAAAAAAGTGAATAGAGATTCCAGCTAAGGCTAATTTGACAGGTGTCATTCCCTCCCCGGAAGAACCTAAGTAATAAACTAACATTCCTCCTAAAGCTGCTCCTAAAAAAGCAAAATAAACCATCGAATATGGTGAAATTCCTGTCAAGAAAATGGAAGAGGCCACAACTACAAAAGAAGCTCCTGCATTAATTCCAAAAATTTGTGGAGACGCAAGGGGATTCCGGGTGATTGCTTGCATGATCGCGCCCGCTATAGCTAAACTTGCTCCAATAAGACATGCAATAATAGCTCTTGGTAAACGAATAGTTTGCGCAATTAAATGCTCTTTTGTTAGCTCACCAATAAAAAAAGATTCGATCAAATGAGTAAAACGTACATCTGCCATACCAATGGATGTACTAATCAAAATTCCAACGACTAGGATGAAGATCCCTATAACAAAAAGTGGTAAAAAACGAAATAATTCATTCCTGGAACTTTTCGTGATGGATTGATGGTTTTTTGCTGAAATAGTCATATATAGGCACATCCTTTGTTGAAACAATTGATGAAATTCACTCGTTCATCATTGAAATAAAAAAAGCGGTAAGATCGGCTTATCCGCTTTTTTTGGATTATTATTTAGTTCTCATATAACAGGTCAATAGTATCTTGAACGATTAATTCAGCAGCTATTAATCCTCGGAAACGTGACCATTCGTTCTGATCGACTTTATAGACCTGATCATTTTTCACAGCACTGATCTCTTCCCATAATGGGTTTTCTTCCCATTCTGAGATAATTGTTTCTTCATCCCCTGTCATAAGAAAAATAATATCAGGGTTATGCTCCACCAGTGTTTCTAAATCAATCTTATTTGTTGCATCTTCCACTCCCTCACCTTGAATCGCATTCTTTAATCCTAATGTTTCAAGTAAAGACCCCGTATATGATGTAGATGAATGGGCGTGAAATCCTGTATCTGTAACTACAGCCGGTAAGAATGTGCGGCTTTCATCAGAAGGAACTTTAGACTTCAGTTCAGCTAACAATTCGTTGTGATCAGTCGTACGCTCGTCAGCTAGTTCTGTTGCTCCTAAGGCTTCCGCTATGATGGGAAACGACTCAACGTTTTCTTCATAATTAGCACTTAAACTAGATAATACAATTGTAGGTGCGATTTCACTTAATTCTTCGTACGAATCTTTATGACGATTTAAATCAGCGATAATTAAGTCCGGTTGTAAACTGGCAATAACTTCTAAACTAGGCTCTTTTCTAGCACCAACCGAAGTGTAGTCGCTGATCTTTTCAGCAATAGGCCCGATTATCCGTTCTTCATCACCATCATCAGCAATTCCAATTGGAGAAATTCCTAAAGATGCTAATGCATCTACAAATGAAAATTCGAGTACGACAACATTAGTTGGTGTTCCTGTAATAGTCGTGTCACCCATTTCGTGAGTAATAACCCTCGATTCTACATCTTCTTCATCAACCTCTTCATTGCTGTTTTCAACTTGAATTGATTCTTCCTCCGCTTGTGCTTGGTCATTTGCTGCTTCATTATTAGATCCACAACCAGACAAAATACTTAACAACATAATGATAATAACACTAAAAAATGATGCTCTTCTTTCCATGATTAATTCCCCTCTCTTATGTATACCTAGCAATGATAACCATCCAAAAATGAACCCGGATTGATAATGATTATCATTCACAATAAATCTAATAGTACTATTGAACCCTTATTGTGTCAATGCAATATATGCGGAAACATAGAGACGGTTCTGTGCTAAAAACAAAAATTATAGTAATCTTTTATAGAGAAAAAATTGAAGCTATTTTCGGAATCAAACCAGGAATTGCAGAATTAAATACGAGACTGCGATAGATGTTTTCAATTAATCGAGAATCCCTATAATCTATCAACAATAAGAGGCCCGGACAATAACTGTCCTGACCTCTTAAATATTGTTCTCCAATAACTAGAAGTGTTTCTTGTGTCTTTTCGGTTTATCTTCTTCATCTAATAGACCGTCAACAAGGTCTTTGATTAAACAACGACGAACAGCATCGCAAAGATCTTCTCCATCAATGGTTGCACGTACAGGTACTTTGAAATCTTCATCTAAAAGATCTGCTAAACGTCTTAACTTTTTATCAGAAATACCTGCTACATCGTTATCATCTCTTCTTCTATAATCTCCCATTGATCTCACACCCCCTTATTGTTTGATACTGCATACTATGTCTGATAGAAAAGGAGGGAAGGGCAATTGTAATTACTATCAAAAAAATGTGCTAAACTTTAGACGATTCGCTAATTCGACAATGCTGGTTGTTATTTATATATATTGAAGTACACTAATTAAGGTTTAACTTTATCTAAATGGCGGAATTTAAGCTATTTACGAAATAGTACCAAAAACTGCATACTCAAATACGAGACAGATAAACAAGCAAGAAACGTTTTCGATTTATAGACAAACCCAATAAGAGGACAAGGCAATAATTGCCCTGTCCTCACATCTAAAAACTAGCCGTGTTTCTTACGTTTATCATCGTCTTTTTCATCCATAGCCCCTGCAAGAAGGTCCTTTAATAGACAACGACGGACTGCATTGCAAAAATCTTTACCGTCAATAAAAGCATTGACTCTGACTTTGAACTCTTCCTCAAAAACACCAGCTAAATCTTCTAAATCTCTAGCATTTGATTCAGAGTCTTTAAAGTAACTTTGGTTTCCATTATCGTCAAATTCTCTTCTTATCATTTTATCTCCTCCTTTCGTTTTCTTCATTCAATCTATTCATATTTAATCAAACAGTATAGTTATTTCCCACGATTTAAGGAAACATGGGGACGGTTCTGTGCTTCATTACCATTGTCTAGGGGACGCGCGTACTCATCATACACATATATAAAACGCAAAAAAACTCTTCCCGAAACGAAAGAGTCCTTTTACTTTTGAAAAGCTAGCATGATGTTCATTATATGACATCCATCACGGAAACCATTAAGCACTTTTATACAGAAGATGTTTTATGTTTCCTTTTTAAGAATTTCACTTCGATTAAACCACTTGTTATTTTTCTCACCACTTTACTTTGCGTAAACCATACAATCATAAATGGAATAATAAACAAGAAGACATACATCGATTCTTGGATTACAAGCTCTTTTATAGGGGATTCCACGATTAGTTTTATAAAAAATAAATGCAATAAGTAAATATACATCGTGTATTTACCAATTTCTGATGCTCTTAATGTTCTTTGAGGGATTAAAAGCACGACTGAAAATGAAACGACGAACATTGTCATATACGTGATCATTCTATACAACCAGGCTAAATTAATGTCACCATTTAACATAAACTCATAACTTCTTTTTCCCATCAACCATTGTCCGTGATCTATCAAGTTATATTGATATATAAAAAATAGTAAGCTAGTTAAACAAATAACACTTATCACTTTAAAGATATTTTTTTTGAAAGCCAGAATATGATCCATCTTTGCATAATATCCTAGGATAAAGAATGGAAAGAAAAAGAATGTTCGTGACATGCTTAACACTTCGTTTATTTCATTCACATATCCGGCAAATACCCCTATTACAACAGAGAGAATCAAACCGTATTTAAACCTACTGAACACAATTAACAATAGGTTCCAGAAGAATAAACTAATTAAAAACCATAACGCCCACCTAGGAATTAAAAAATTATAAGCTAAGCCATCTCCATACAAATTGTAATACGTCGTATAAATATATTGAAATATTAAGTACGGAATTAATAGCTTAATAGCCAATTTTCCGATATAGTCTTTTCTAGCAAAGTTTTTCGAGAAGTACCCTGCCACAAAAACAAAAAGTGGCATATGGAATATATTTATAAAAAAATACAAACTATCTATGAATTCACTTCTACCTAAAAACTGTCCCATTAAATGACCCGTAACCACTAAAAAAATCAAAAACACTTTTAAATTATCAAAATATGAAATACGCATGTGTCACTTTCCTTCTTTATGTCAAAATCAAAACAATTACTTTCCTCAATCTACTTAAAATCTCCTCGCACGTCAAGCTTTTTTAACTGGAAACATGAGGTTGTTTCACTGTATCATTTCATTTCAAGGATGGATAGTTTATTATTTACTAGAATCCTGGAAAGTTTTCTTATCTATCAAGCAATTGCTTTTAAGAACTGTTTAAGTAGGTGCACTTTGTTCTGCTATCATGAGGCTGCTTAGTATAAATATTATAGCTATAGTAACCTTCCAATGAAAAACCGGTATTGAATGTCTCTAAATTACTTGGTTAACTACTCTCAGCCTGAAACATTTGCACCCACTGACGGAAAACGCCAAGCATATCTACTATCTTCACTTCTTCGTTGCTTTGAATGTCACTAAATAGTAGAAGCACCTTTCAAAGTATCTTATTCTCGCTCATGCCTCTTGTTTCTTCCCGCGACGTTTGTAGGTGCTACTAGCGTAGCACCTACCCTCAAGATTATAGACCGATAACCCTTTAAAACCACAAAAAAGACACTCTCCAAAGAGAATGTCTTTTCCTAATTGCCCAGCGGCGTCCTACTTTCACAGGGGGAAACCCCCAACTATCATCGGCGCTGGAGAGCTTAACTTCCGTGTTCGGCATGGGAACGGGTGTGACCTCTCCGCGATCGTCACTGGACATAGTGAGTGGTCGTTGACCTCTCAAAACTGGATAACGTGATGGACTGAAAAGAATCGTTGCTTAGAGTAAAACATTTGGTTAAGTCCTCGATCGATTAGTATCTCTCAGCTCCGCATGTCGCCATGCTTCCACACGAGACCTATCTACCTCATCTTCTCTGAGGGATCTTACTCACTTACGTGATGGGAAATCTCATCTCGAGGGGGGCTTCATGCTTAGATGCTTTCAGCACTTATCCCTTCCACACGTAGCTACCCAGCGATGCTCCTGGCGGAACAACTGGTACACCAGCGGTGTGTCCATCCCGGTCCTCTCGTACTAAGGACAGCTCCTCTCAAATTTCCTGCGCCCGCGACGGATAGGGACCGAACTGTCTCACGACGTTCTGAACCCAGCTCGCGTGCCGCTTTAATGGGCGAACAGCCCAACCCTTGGGACCTACTTCAGCCCCAGGATGCGACGAGCCGACATCGAGGTGCCAAACCTCCCCGTCGATGTGGACTCTTGGGGGAGATTAGCCTGTTATCCCCAGGGTAGCTTTTATCCGTTGAGCGACGGCCCTTCCATACGGTGCCGCCGGATCACTAAGCCCGACTTTCGTCCCTGCTCGACCTGTATGTCTCGCAGTCAAGCTCCCTTATGCCTTTGCACTCTACGAATGATTTCCAACCATTCTGAGGGAACCTTTGGGCGCCTCCGTTACTCTTTAGGAGGCGACCGCCCCAGTCAAACTGCCCACCTGACACTGTTCCTGAACCGGATCACGGTCCGAGGTTAGAATGTCAAAACAGCCAGGGTAGTATCCCACCAATGCCTCCACCGAAGCTAGCGCTCCGGTTTCCAAGGCTCCTACCTATCCTGTACAAGCTGTTCCAACATCCAATATCAAGCTACAGTAAAGCTCCATGGGGTCTTTCCGTCCTGTCGCGGGTAACCAGCATCTTCACTGGTAATATAATTTCACCGGGTCTCTCGTTGAGACAGTGCCCAAATCGTTGCACCTTTCGTGCGGGTCGGAACTTACCCGACAAGGAATTTCGCTACCTTAGGACCGTTATAGTTACGGCCGCCGTTTACTGGGGCTTCAATTCAGAGCTTCTCCCTTACGGGATAACCCCTCCTCTTAACCTTCCAGCACCGGGCAGGTGTCAGCCCCTATACATCGCCTTGCGGCTTGGCAGAGACCTGTGTTTTTGATAAACAGTCGTTTGGGCCTATTCACTGCGGCTCTCTCGGGCTTGCACCCTAATAGAGCACTCCTTCTCCCGAAGTTACGGAGTCATTTTGCCGAGTTCCTTAACGAGAGTTCTCCCGCGCGTCTTAGAATTCTCATCCCGCCTACCTGTGTCGGTTTGCGGTACGGGCACCAGCTTCCTCGCTAGAGGCTTTTCTTGGCAGTGTAGGATTGGGAACTTCGGTACTAAATTTCCCTCGCGATCACAACTCAGCCTTCACGACAAGCGGATTTACCTACTTGTCAGCCTAATTGCTTCGACGCACACAACCAACGGTGCGCTTACCCTACCTTACTGCGTCCCCCCATTACTCAAACGGAAACGTGGTGGTACAGGAATTTCAACCTGTTTTCCATCGCCTACGCCTTTCGGCCTCGGCTTAGGTCCCGACTTACCCTGAGCGGACGAGCCTTCCTCAGGAAACCTTAGGCTTTCGACGGAGGGGATTCTCACCCCTCTTTTCGCTACTCATACCGGCATTCTCACTTCCAAGCGCTCCACATGTCCTTCCGGTCATGCTTCGACGCCCTTGGAACGCTCCCCTACCACAGGACACCCGAAGGTGTCTGTCCATAGCTTCGGTGATACGTTTAGCCCCGGTACATTTTCGGCGCAGAGTCACTCGACCAGTGAGCTATTACGCACTCTTTCAATGATGGCTGCTTCTAAGCCAACATCCTGGTTGTCTAAGCAACTCCACATCCTTTTCCACTTAACGTATACTTTGGGACCTTAGCTGATGGTCTGGGCTGTTTCCCTCTTGACTACGGATCTTAGCACTCGCAGTCTGACTCCCGAGGATAAGTTTTTGGCATTCGGAGT
This sequence comes from Salipaludibacillus neizhouensis, assembly GCF_002886185.1. GTDB lineage: Bacteria > Bacillota > Bacilli > Bacillales > Salisediminibacteriaceae > Salipaludibacillus > Salipaludibacillus neizhouensis. The sequence continues at coordinate 1,102,387 of NZ_KZ614146.1, read as the reverse complement.
TTGACTGAATTCGGTAATCCTGTGGGGACCCCTCGTCCAATCAGTGCTCTACCTCCAAAACTCTTCCCTCGAGGCTAGCCCTAAAGCTATTTCGGGGAGAACCAGCTATTTCCGAGTTCGATTGGCATTTCACCCCTACCCACACCTCATCCCCGCACTTTTCAACGTGCGTGGGTTCGGGCCTCCATCCAGTGTTACCTGGACTTCACCCTGGACATGGGTAGATCACCCGGTTTCGGGTCTACAACCACATACTCATTCGCCCTATTCAGACTCGCTTTCGCTGCGGC
>NZ_KZ614146.1:1101463-1102087 GCF_002886185.1 Salipaludibacillus neizhouensis | reverse complement strand
TACGAAGTTATAGATTCTTATCTATCAAGCAATTGCTTTTAAGAACTGTTTAAGTAGGTGCACTTTGTTCTGCTATCATGAGGCTGCTTAGTATAAATATTATAGCTATAGTAACCTTCCAATGAAAAACCGGTATTGAATGTCTCTAAATTACTTGGTTAACTACTCTCAGCCTGAAACATTTGCACCCACTGACGGAAAACGCCAAGCATATCTACTATCTTCACTTCTTCGTTGCTTTGAATGTCACTAAATAGTAGAAGCACCTTTCAAAGTATCTTATTCTCGCTCATGCCTCTTGTTTCTTCCCGCGACGTTTGTAGGTGCTACTAGCGTAGCACCTACCCTCAAGATTATAGACCGATAACCCTTTAAAACCACAAAAAAGACACTCTCCAAAGAGAATGTCTTTTCCTAATTGCCCAGCGGCGTCCTACTTTCACAGGGGGAAACCCCCAACTATCATCGGCGCTGGAGAGCTTAACTTCCGTGTTCGGCATGGGAACGGGTGTGACCTCTCCGCGATCGTCACCGGACATAGTGAGTGGTCGTTGACCTCTCAAAACTGGATAACGTGATGGACTGAAAAGAATCGTTGCTTAGAGTAAAACATTTGGTTAAGTC
>NZ_KZ614146.1:439233-1101453 GCF_002886185.1 Salipaludibacillus neizhouensis | reverse complement strand
CGGTGTTCGTCCCGTCCTTCTTCGGCTCCTAGTGCCAAGGCATTCACCGTGCGCCCTTTCTAACTTAACCATTTTTTGCGTTTGGCTGCACATGACCTTTGAATGTCTTTGTCAGCTGCACTCTTCATCATCCTCACGTACCTAAGTACGCTCCGGTGACTCATCGCTTGCTTCCGCGAACTTCCAGGTCCTGCTTGCCAATACCTCCGAAGAGGCTCACAATTGGTGGCGTCTTTCTTAGCCTACATCTAAGACACTCGGTTCACTTTCTTTGAACGTATTCAAAGGGTATAACCGGTGATTCTTTTCAGTCATTTCGTTATCCAGTTTTCAAAGGACAAAGGCTTCTTTCAAAGAAAAGAAGCTTTGAGAGACTAACCTCTCAAAACTAAACAAAAAGTCCAAGACAAAGTTCGATTCAATAAGTTGAGCTTAAATGCTCCTTAGAAAGGAGGTGATCCATCCCCACCTTCCGGTAGGGATACCTTGTTACGACTTCACCCCAATCATCTGTCCCACCTTCGGCGGCTGGCTCCAAAAAGGTTACCTCACCGACTTCGGGTGTTACAAACTCTCGTGGTGTGACGGGCGGTGTGTACAAGGCCCGGGAACGTATTCACCGCGGCATGCTGATCCGCGATTACTAGCAATTCCGGCTTCATGCAGGCGAGTTGCAGCCTGCAATCCGAACTGAGAATGGCTTTATGGGATTCGCTTGACCTCGCGGTCTTGCAGCCCTTTGTACCATCCATTGTAGCACGTGTGTAGCCCAGGTCATAAGGGGCATGATGATTTGACGTCATCCCCACCTTCCTCCGGTTTATCACCGGCAGTCACCTTAGAGTGCCCAACTGAATGCTGGCAACTAAGATCAAGGGTTGCGCTCGTTGCGGGACTTAACCCAACATCTCACGACACGAGCTGACGACAACCATGCACCACCTGTCACTCTGTCCCCCGAAGGGGAAATCCCAATCTCTTGGGTGGTCAGAGGATGTCAAGACCTGGTAAGGTTCTTCGCGTTGCTTCGAATTAAACCACATGCTCCACTGCTTGTGCGGGCCCCCGTCAATTCCTTTGAGTTTCAACCTTGCGGTCGTACTCCCCAGGCGGAGTGCTTAATGTGTTAACTTCGGCACTAAGGGCATCGAAACCCCTAACACCTAGCACTCATCGTTTACGGCGTGGACTACCAGGGTATCTAATCCTGTTTGCTCCCCACGCTTTCGCACCTCAGCGTCAGTTATAGGCCAGAAAGTCGCCTTCGCCACTGGTGTTCCTCCACATATCTACGCATTTCACCGCTACACGTGGAATTCCACTTTCCTCTCCTACACTCAAGTCCCCCAGTTTCCAATGACCCTCCACGGTTGAGCCGTGGGCTTTCACATCAGACTTAAGAGACCGCCTGCGCGCGCTTTACGCCCAATAATTCCGGACAACGCTTGCCCCCTACGTATTACCGCGGCTGCTGGCACGTAGTTAGCCGGGGCTTTCTCGTGAGGTACCGTCAAGGTGCCGCCCTATTCGAACGGCACTTGTTCTTCCCTCATAACAGAACTTTACGATCCGAAAACCTTCATCGTTCACGCGGCGTTGCACCGTCAGGCTTTCGCCCATTGCGGATGATTCCCTACTGCTGCCTCCCGTAGGAGTCTGGACCGTGTCTCAGTTCCAGTGTGGCCGATCACCCTCTCAGGTCGGCTACGCATCGTTGCCTTGGTAAGCCATTACCTTACCAACTAGCTAATGCGCCGCGGGCCCATCTCGTAGTGTGAGGATAAATCCCCACTTTTACAACAGAATCATGCGATTCCGTTGGTCATCCGGTATTAGCTCCGGTTTCCCGGAGTTATCCCAGTCTACAAGGCAGGTTGCCCACGTGTTACTCACCCGTCCGCCGCTCATTCCACAAGCGTCACCCCGAAGGGATCAGCTTGTTTCCTGCGCTCGACTTGCATGTATTAGGCACGCCGCCAGCGTTCGTCCTGAGCCAGGATCAAACTCTCCGATAAAGTATGATGACTTATCATCAAGCTTGATGTCCTAGACATCAAAACCAAACTTTCGTCTGGCGTTTGTCGAATGTTACCATTCAACGATTTGTTTCATTTGACGGGATATTTTAAAATATCCCACTTTGCTTGGCTTTTTGTTTAGTTTTCAAAGGTCAATGTGTTGATCGTTATTTTCGAGTCAACTTTTATATTATATCAATATATCAATTGAATGTCAACAACTATTTATTTAACTCGTTTCGCTTGTTATCCGAAGCGAGATATTAACTATACCAGAATAACACCATCTTTGCAAGATGTTTTTTAATAAAAACTATTTCTTAACGACGGACTAATATCATAACACAGCATATTCTAATAGTCTACTATTATTTATCCTCTGCTGATAAACTACTAATGTTAACTCCTTCTTAGTAAGTACCTATAAGACATCAATCTTTCATCTATGACATTTAATCTTATAAGCTATAGAAGAAACTAGCTTAGTTTTCTATGACGAGCTTAATCCTTCTCTTTTCCGGGACTTTGCATAAATTAGTTTTCCTGTTGCAGTTACTCAGACGAAGTATATCAAAAACTTCTCCTTTTTAGTGATAAGCAGAAAGAGGCACGGACATAAAAAATTAGCAACGCCGTAAGTAGCTTGATTAGGATGAATAACCCGAATAGTCTAATTGGCTTTCTTGTGTTTTTTCATAGACTTTAAACTTAACCATCGCTACAATGCCTAAAATTGGTCCAATGCTTAACACAACAAATGCCCATTCCCAACCTACCCACATTTGAAGCCACGGAATAAGATTAATCGTAATAATTGTAATTAAGAATCCAATACACATTTGAAAGGTTAAAGCTGTTCCTAGATATTCAACCTCTGCAAACTCGGAAACTGCTACAGAAAACTGGGCCGAATCGGCAATCACAAAAAATCCCCATATGAGAGCTAAAGTGATCGTTAACCATATATTGCTCCCAAAAGTGAATCCTATTAATAGCGCGCAAACCGAACTCACGGACAATGAGATGATCGTTAAATTAGACCGACCAATTTTATCAGCTAAAATCCCTCCTATAATAGAACCAAGCCCCCCAGCAATACCAATGGCTAGAAAAGAGACGAACACACTCAATCCAAGATCCAAAGAGGAAGAATAAGTTAAAAAGCTGGCTGTTAAAAATGCAGGAAGCCAAGTCCACATTGCATAGAGCTCCCACATGTGTCCAAAGTATCCGTAATTGGCTAACATGACTGGTTTGTTATTCAGGACTCGTTTCATGGTCTTCATTGAAAAATGCGTTTTTGTCGAGGGCGTTGGTGCATCCACTAATACCATGCCTACAATAAAGGCTGAAATCAATGCTAAGGTTGAACTAATGAACAATACTAGAAACGCTTCCTCAACTACCACGATCAAAGATATTAAATGTGGTAATGAAGATCCAAGTGTTAACGCAGCAATTAATGTACCAGTTGCCAAGCCGCGTTGCTTTGGAAACCATTGTGCGATCAACTTCACTGCCGGCGGATATACACCTGCCAGAGTGAGTCCAGTAAGAACACGGATAAGTATACCTATACTTGCGATATTCACAAAAATTAATAGTAAATTTAAAATTGCTCCAATAAATGCAGAAATCGCAAATAGTTTTCTGGTATTGAATCGATCAGGCAATCCGAAATAAGCACTAATCAATGCACCAATGACAAATCCAAGAGGAACTGACGCTGAAAGCCATGCCTCGGTTGTTGGGGTCAGACCCCAGACTAGTTTGAGATTTGGTCCTATAACTGTCGCGCTAAACCACAGACTTAAGGAAAAAAGTACAGCCGTTCCAATCAACCCTAAAGCTGTCCATTGATTTTGTTTCACATTCTTCACTCTCCCAGGGATTTATCTTACCTTCCCTTTTATTAAAATAATATTTTCAACTACTTCTACACGACAGCTTTTATATTAACATTAATGTTTTGCTTATAATAGCCTCTAATATGAGGTAGAGGAAATCGGCCTCACCATTAGACTTTTTCCTGAATTATTATGTTCATCCAGGAAAAAATTAACGCACATCTATCGTAATCATCTGGTCAAACTAGAATTAGGCGGTGAATTTTCATGGGAAATAACATCAACAATTTTCAACAACCAACGTTTGGCCTGAACATACAGGAAGTAATAGAAGGCATGACATTCACAAAAAACTTTCGCTCCGCTACGTCCGAAGAATGGTACGTGTTTTTTAAAGAATTAAGTGAACCAACAACAGGCGGTGCGGCGGCTACGGTCATTATTCACTATGAATTACAAGGCAACCGAGATGTATTTATGAAAACGACCATTGTCGTCCAAGACCCCATCTTGCACGAATATGAATCTCATCCCTTATTATTTGCGATCATAGATGAAATTATTAATCGTTTAGTCGGTTACTCAGATACATTACTGACTGTATATGCTGGAGAAAATAGTTACAACGCTGAATATATACGATAACCAAAGGAGAGGGAAACATATGAGCACTGATAAATCATTTCTCAGAAAAAAACCTACACTAACTAATGCACCTAAAAAAGAAAAAATCACCGTTTCTTCCGATGCTCGTCAAATTCCTGGCGACTCCGTCGATGAATACACAGAACTTCGCGAAGTGAACCTTGGTTTAGCCGAAAAAGAACTAAGACAGCAAAATGAAAATAATTCGCTTGAGTAATACAGATCAATAAATCTTCACATCTTAGATTAACTCTGGAAGTTGCCTTAGGTGGCTGCTTCTTTTTTGTTTTCAAAAAACAGAAGAAAAAAGTGATTTCCACATGTCACTCTCTTCTGTACACTATTAACAACATCATCTCAGGGATTGTTCAAAATGTATGTAAGTAAATATAACAATCATCAACATTTTACTAAACCGTTGCTATAGGATGTTACTTATGATTAAAATATCGCACTATACTTACATTGAAATTATGGTTAGGAGATGGACAAGTTGTATAAAGATACGATACAAACATTGAATAGTATGGCCCTGGCTAAAGTGAAGCTGTTAAATACAAGTTTAGGAAGATATTTAGTGTCAGCCTGTTTATCAGGCGCCTATATTGGACTGGCAGTTGTGTTAAGCGTTTCGATTGGCAGTTCGTTTGCAGAGATATCATCTCCAGTAGCATCACTACTCTTTGCTTTATCATTTGGAGTTGCTTTAGTATTAATTCTGTTTGCGGGATCAGAACTTTTCACCGGCAATAATATGTTTTTCTCCGTAAGTACGTTGTCTGGAGTAACCACACCTAAACAGATGCTTCAAAATTGGGGATGGTGTTACTTAGGTAATTTCTTGGGAGCAACGCTATTCTGCGTACTCATTTTATACTCTGGAATTTTCTCAGGCATTACAGGCGATCATTTTTTAATGAAGATCGCGTCAACTAAAATGAGTTTGAGCACAACAGAATTATTCGTTCGTGGAGTATTATGTAACTGGCTCGTGTGTCTAGCGATTTGGTGTTCATTGAGAACTAAAAATGATGCAGCAAAAATGATGATGATTCTTTGGATCCTAACTACTTTTATCGTTTCAGGCTATGAACATAGTATTGCAAATATGGCTATCCTAGGACTAGCTCTTATTCATCCAAGTCCTGAAACAGTTACGATCGCCGGTTATTTTAGCAATCTAGTCCCTGTCACACTGGGAAACATTGTTGGAGGAGCCTTTTTCGTAGGATGTTTATATTGGATAATTAGCCCCTACCGGCTAAAGAACGAAAAACCTGAACAACAATCACTTACCAGGAAATCAGCTTCCTAAACCCGAAGCAGGGGACGGTTCTTTGCTTCATTACTTCTGAATGGAATACCCACATTGTAAGCTTTCGCAACCATCAATTTAAGTGCTAAGGGCTAGTTCTTCTTGAAAAGCGTGCCGTAAACAGAGCTATTACATTCTTATCAACAAAGACCCTTTCCACAAAAGAAAGAGTCTTTGTTAATTTCTGTAAACAACCATTTACGTTTTATTCTGCTAAGTGGCCTGTTTTTCCACCAAAAAATAAAAGTGGTTTTAATTGTTCATTTCGTGATGCGCTCTGCACACGGCCGGTTACAATATAGTGGTCCCCACCTTCGAGTACTTCTTCTACTGTACATTCAAGCGTAGCAAGATTATCATTTAAAATTGGTACTCCATCTTTGGAAAAAGTATACGAAGCTCCCTCATATTTGTCCTCTGCTCGTTTGGCAAATCTCCAACATTCATCTTCTTGTCCTTCTTGAAGAATATTTACTGCGAAAGGACTTTGTTTGTTAAAAGCAGCCATGCTACTCGCTTTCTTATCAATACAAACCAATATCAAAGGTGGATCTAATGATAGTGATGAAAAAGCATTTGCAGTTAATCCTATTAGTTTATCGTCTACTTTTCCTGTAATGACAGTAACACCTGTAGAAAAGTAACCTAAAGCATTTCTAAATTCTCGTGGGTCCATAGTCATTTCCTCCTCTAAACTTTGGTTTTTCATTTACTTTATGCATTGGCACAAAAAATAATTAAACCTTTTTCATTACTATACCAGTATAAATGCTATTTTGATTTTGTACAAAGAAGAAGATTTGGGGGGCAGTTCTCTGTACTTCGGTACGAATTATAAATTATACAGTGTAATATGGGTTAATTCTATATTTTAAGTTTTATTTTAACAAATAATAAAACAAGGGGACGGTTCTGCGCTTCAGTTTTAATATAGAATGTAAAGCCTGTGATTTACATGGATCGTATCATGTCTATCAAGAGATTACTTTCAAGAACCGTATAGTACGTACACTCCGTTACCAAGAAAGCTTTTAAGGTAACTATTTTAGCTATAGTAATGTTAAAATGAAAAACCGGTATTGAATGTCTCTAAATTACTTGGTTAATTACTCTCAGGCTGAAACATTCGCACCCACTGACGGAAAACGTCAAGCATATCTACTATCTTCACTTCTTCGTCGCTTTGAATGTCACTAATAGTAGAAGCACCTTTTCAAATTACCTTATTCTCGCTCATCCTCCCGGTTTCTACCTGCTACGTTTGTAGGTGCTACCGCCGTAGTACCTACCTCGAAAAGGACTTTTCAAACTCGCTTATTCTCGCTCATACTCTTGGTTTCTACCTGCTACGTTTGTAGGTGCTACCACCGTAGCACCTACCTCGAAAAGGACTTTTCAAACTCACTTATTCTCACTCATGCTCTTGGTTTCTACCTACCTCCAATATTATAGCCGCACAACCCTTTAAAACCACAAAAAAGACACTCTCCAAAGAGAATGTCTTTTCATAATTGCCCAGCGGCGTCCTACTTTCACAGGGGGAAACCCCCAACTATCATCGGCGCTGGAGAGCTTAACTTCCGTGTTCGGCATGGGAACGGGTGTGACCTCTCCGCGATCGTCACTGGACATAGTGAGTGGTCGTTGACCTCTCAAAACTGGATAACGTGATGGACTGAAAAGAATCGTTGCTTAGAGTAAAACATTTGGTTAAGTCCTCGATCGATTAGTATCTCTCAGCTCCGCATGTCGCCATGCTTCCACACGAGACCTATCTACCTCATCTTCTCTGAGGGATCTTACTCACTTACGTGATGGGAAATCTCATCTCGAGGGGGGCTTCATGCTTAGATGCTTTCAGCACTTATCCCTTCCACACGTAGCTACCCAGCGATGCTCCTGGCGGAACAACTGGTACACCAGCGGTGTGTCCATCCCGGTCCTCTCGTACTAAGGACAGCTCCTCTCAAATTTCCTGCGCCCGCGACGGATAGGGACCGAACTGTCTCACGACGTTCTGAACCCAGCTCGCGTGCCGCTTTAATGGGCGAACAGCCCAACCCTTGGGACCTACTTCAGCCCCAGGATGCGACGAGCCGACATCGAGGTGCCAAACCTCCCCGTCGATGTGGACTCTTGGGGGAGATTAGCCTGTTATCCCCAGGGTAGCTTTTATCCGTTGAGCGACGGCCCTTCCATACGGTGCCGCCGGATCACTAAGCCCGACTTTCGTCCCTGCTCGACCTGTATGTCTCGCAGTCAAGCTCCCTTATGCCTTTGCACTCTACGAATGATTTCCAACCATTCTGAGGGAACCTTTGGGCGCCTCCGTTACTCTTTAGGAGGCGACCGCCCCAGTCAAACTGCCCACCTGACACTGTTCCTGAACCGGATCACGGTCCGAGGTTAGAATGTCAAAACAGCCAGGGTAGTATCCCACCAATGCCTCCACCGAAGCTAGCGCTCCGGTTTCCAAGGCTCCTACCTATCCTGTACAAGCTGTTCCAACATCCAATATCAAGCTACAGTAAAGCTCCATGGGGTCTTTCCGTCCTGTCGCGGGTAACCAGCATCTTCACTGGTAATATAATTTCACCGGGTCTCTCGTTGAGACAGTGCCCAAATCGTTGCACCTTTCGTGCGGGTCGGAACTTACCCGACAAGGAATTTCGCTACCTTAGGACCGTTATAGTTACGGCCGCCGTTTACTGGGGCTTCAATTCAGAGCTTCTCCCTTACGGGATAACCCCTCCTCTTAACCTTCCAGCACCGGGCAGGTGTCAGCCCCTATACATCGCCTTGCGGCTTGGCAGAGACCTGTGTTTTTGATAAACAGTCGTTTGGGCCTATTCACTGCGGCTCTCTCGGGCTTGCACCCTAATAGAGCACTCCTTCTCCCGAAGTTACGGAGTCATTTTGCCGAGTTCCTTAACGAGAGTTCTCCCGCGCGTCTTAGAATTCTCATCCCGCCTACCTGTGTCGGTTTGCGGTACGGGCACCAGCTTCCTCGCTAGAGGCTTTTCTTGGCAGTGTAGGATTGGGAACTTCGGTACTAAATTTCCCTCGCGATCACAACTCAGCCTTCACGACAAGCGGATTTACCTACTTGTCAGCCTAATTGCTTCGACGCACACAACCAACGGTGCGCTTACCCTACCTTACTGCGTCCCCCCATTACTCAAACGGAAACGTGGTGGTACAGGAATTTCAACCTGTTTTCCATCGCCTACGCCTTTCGGCCTCGGCTTAGGTCCCGACTTACCCTGAGCGGACGAGCCTTCCTCAGGAAACCTTAGGCTTTCGACGGAGGGGATTCTCACCCCTCTTTTCGCTACTCATACCGGCATTCTCACTTCCAAGCGCTCCACATGTCCTTCCGGTCATGCTTCGACGCCCTTGGAACGCTCCCCTACCACAGGACACCCGAAGGTGTCTGTCCATAGCTTCGGTGATACGTTTAGCCCCGGTACATTTTCGGCGCAGAGTCACTCGACCAGTGAGCTATTACGCACTCTTTCAATGATGGCTGCTTCTAAGCCAACATCCTGGTTGTCTAAGCAACTCCACATCCTTTTCCACTTAACGTATACTTTGGGACCTTAGCTGATGGTCTGGGCTGTTTCCCTCTTGACTACGGATCTTAGCACTCGCAGTCTGACTCCCGAGGATAAGTTTTTGGCATTCGGAGTTTGACTGAATTCGGTAATCCTGTGGGGACCCCTCGTCCAATCAGTGCTCTACCTCCAAAACTCTTCCCTCGAGGCTAGCCCTAAAGCTATTTCGGGGAGAACCAGCTATTTCCGAGTTCGATTGGCATTTCACCCCTACCCACACCTCATCCCCGCACTTTTCAACGTGCGTGGGTTCGGGCCTCCATCCAGTGTTACCTGGACTTCACCCTGGACATGGGTAGATCACCCGGTTTCGGGTCTACAACCACATACTCATTCGCCCTATTCAGACTCGCTTTCGCTGCGGCTCCGCCTTTTCAGCTTAACCTTGCATGGGATCGTAACTCGCCGGTTCATTCTACAAAAGGCACGCTGTCACCCATTAACGGGCTCCAACTACTTGTAGGCACACGGTTTCAAGATCTATTTCACTCCCCTTCCGGGGTGCTTTTCACCTTTCCCTCACGGTACTGGTTCACTATCGGTCACTAGGTAGTATTTAGCCTTGGGAGATGGTCCTCCCAGTTTCCAACGGGGTTTCACGTGTCCCGCCGTACTCAGGATACACTCCGGAGGAGTCTGCATTTCGACTACAGGGCTTTTACCTTGTCTCGCGGACCTTTCCAGGTCGCTTCATCTACACAGACTCTTTGTAACTCCATATGGAATGTCCTACAACCCCAAGAGGCAAGCCTCTTGGTTTGGGCTGTTTCCGTTTCGCTCGCCGCTACTCAGGAAATCGCATTTGCTTTCTCTTCCTCTGGGTACTAAGATGTTTCAGTTCCCCAGGTCTGCCTTCTCACACTCTATGTATTCAAGTGTGGATCTTATCCCATTACGGATAAGGGGTTCCCCCATTCGGAAATCTCCGGATCAAAGCTTACTTACAGCTCCCCGAAGCATATCGGTGTTCGTCCCGTCCTTCTTCGGCTCCTAGTGCCAAGGCATTCACCGTGCGCCCTTTCTAACTTAACCATTTTTTGTTGCGGATTACCGGCAGATCTCATCGTCAGCTGCACTCCTCATCTCCTCACGTACGGTTGTACGCTCCGGGGATTCGTCATTTGCTTCCTCGATCTCCTTGGTTCTCCTTGCAAAAATTATCTTCGAATATAAAATTCTTCGGATAATTTCCACTCACAATTGGTGGCGTCTTTCTTAGCCTACATCTAAGACACTCGGTTCACTTTCTTTGAACGTATTCAAAGGGTATAACCGGTGATTCTTTTCAGTCATTTCGTTATCCAGTTTTCAAAGGACAAAGGCTTCTTTCAAAGAAAAGAAGCTTTGAGAGACTAACCTCTCAAAACTAAACAAAAAGTCCAAGACAAAGTTCGATTCAATAAGTTGAGCTTAAATGCTCCTTAGAAAGGAGGTGATCCATCCCCACCTTCCGGTAGGGATACCTTGTTACGACTTCACCCCAATCATCTGTCCCACCTTCGGCGGCTGGCTCCAAAAAGGTTACCTCACCGACTTCGGGTGTTACAAACTCTCGTGGTGTGACGGGCGGTGTGTACAAGGCCCGGGAACGTATTCACCGCGGCATGCTGATCCGCGATTACTAGCAATTCCGGCTTCATGCAGGCGAGTTGCAGCCTGCAATCCGAACTGAGAATGGCTTTATGGGATTCGCTTGACCTCGCGGTCTTGCAGCCCTTTGTACCATCCATTGTAGCACGTGTGTAGCCCAGGTCATAAGGGGCATGATGATTTGACGTCATCCCCACCTTCCTCCGGTTTATCACCGGCAGTCACCTTAGAGTGCCCAACTGAATGCTGGCAACTAAGATCAAGGGTTGCGCTCGTTGCGGGACTTAACCCAACATCTCACGACACGAGCTGACGACAACCATGCACCACCTGTCACTCTGTCCCCCGAAGGGGAAATCCCAATCTCTTGGGTGGTCAGAGGATGTCAAGACCTGGTAAGGTTCTTCGCGTTGCTTCGAATTAAACCACATGCTCCACTGCTTGTGCGGGCCCCCGTCAATTCCTTTGAGTTTCAACCTTGCGGTCGTACTCCCCAGGCGGAGTGCTTAATGTGTTAACTTCGGCACTAAGGGCATCGAAACCCCTAACACCTAGCACTCATCGTTTACGGCGTGGACTACCAGGGTATCTAATCCTGTTTGCTCCCCACGCTTTCGCACCTCAGCGTCAGTTATAGGCCAGAAAGTCGCCTTCGCCACTGGTGTTCCTCCACATATCTACGCATTTCACCGCTACACGTGGAATTCCACTTTCCTCTCCTACACTCAAGTCCCCCAGTTTCCAATGACCCTCCACGGTTGAGCCGTGGGCTTTCACATCAGACTTAAGAGACCGCCTGCGCGCGCTTTACGCCCAATAATTCCGGACAACGCTTGCCCCCTACGTATTACCGCGGCTGCTGGCACGTAGTTAGCCGGGGCTTTCTCGTGAGGTACCGTCAAGGTGCCGCCCTATTCGAACGGCACTTGTTCTTCCCTCATAACAGAACTTTACGATCCGAAAACCTTCATCGTTCACGCGGCGTTGCACCGTCAGGCTTTCGCCCATTGCGGATGATTCCCTACTGCTGCCTCCCGTAGGAGTCTGGACCGTGTCTCAGTTCCAGTGTGGCCGATCACCCTCTCAGGTCGGCTACGCATCGTTGCCTTGGTAAGCCATTACCTTACCAACTAGCTAATGCGCCGCGGGCCCATCTCGTAGTGTGAGGATAAATCCCCACTTTTACAACAGAATCATGCGATTCCGTTGGTCATCCGGTATTAGCTCCGGTTTCCCGGAGTTATCCCAGTCTACAAGGCAGGTTGCCCACGTGTTACTCACCCGTCCGCCGCTCATTCCACAAGCGTCACCCCGAAGGGATCAGCTTGTTTCCTGCGCTCGACTTGCATGTATTAGGCACGCCGCCAGCGTTCGTCCTGAGCCAGGATCAAACTCTCCGATAAAGTATGATGACTTATCATCAAGCTTGATGTCCTAGACATCAAAACCAAACTTTCGTCTGGCGTTTGTCGAATGTTACCATTCAACGATTTGTTTCATTTGACGGGATATTTTAAAATATCCCACTTTGCTTGGCTTTTTGTTTAGTTTTCAAAGGTCAATGTGTTGATCGTTGTTTTCGAGTCAATCTTTATATTATATCAATATATCAATTGAAAGTCAACAACTTATTTAACTCGTTTCGCTTGTTATCCGAAGCAAGATATTAACTATACCAGAATAATACCATCTTTGCAAGATGTTTTTTAATAATGATATGAACCGTGTTAAAAAACTATTTCTTAACGACGGACTAAAATCATATCACATCCTTTCCTTATAGTCTACTATTATTTCATTTTAATTTACAAACCTTTTTAAGGTGTCAAACCCAACAACATATAACTACTAGCACTTCTGATACGTAACTATAACACTTGTTTTGTCATCACCCTATTTTTTACGTGCCATTATAATAGAAGTAACTTGCTTATTTTAAAGACAAAGAGATGATTTTCACTCTATATAATAGTAGGTGTTGGGATTCATAATCACCCTCTATTTTAATAAAGCCTGAGTATTCTAGTTTTCATTGATCGCTGTTATTTAACATCTATTATTCCATTGCGGTTTTATAAGAAATTGCATTCCCTCCATTAAATGAATACAAAGAAGAGTAATCTACTTCCTTACATCCAGCCTATATTCGATTACGCATAATAAACCTCCGCTTTGATATAAAGATTAAAATCAAATACAATGGTAGTAACACTTGATACATAAATCTATAGTAAGCCATATTGGGGGGGTATTGTTATGAAAATATACGTCGATGCAGATGCAAGTCCCGTTAAAAATATCGCCATAGCGGTTGCAAAGAGGGCTGAGATTCCTGTCGTTCTTGTAAAAAGCTATGCTCATTTTTCCAATAATGAAGAGCCTGAAGGTGTGGAGACCGTTTACGTCGACACTGGAGCTGAGGCTGCGGATTATAAAATTATGCAACTAACACGAAAAGATGACATTATTATTACTCAGGATTACGGTCTAGCATCACTAGGCATGGCAAAAGGATGCAAAGTCCTTCATCATAAAGGATTCGCCTACACAAATGAAAATATTGAACAGTTGCTTGATACTCGATATCTGAGTGCCATGGCAAGAAAAAGCGGCCAGCGAACGAAAGGTCCAAAGGCATTCACCCAAGAAGACAGGTCTAAATTCGAAAAACTTTTGATAGAGGTTATTGAAAGCTAGGGACGGTTCTCTGCTTCCTTCTTGTTAACATTTATGTTCTTTTTACTACTGAAATCCCACACACCACAACCACACAAAAGGGCACCAAATGCCATAATAAAAATAACGGGAGAAACAATTTGAACGAAAGATAGACCTATCATAGTGACTCCCACTATTAAATAGTGATTCACAGCGTGTAGTTTATAGGTCTTCTGTTCGATATGCCATGCACGAAAGTAGCCCTGTAAAAAACCTAGGAAAACCTGTAGAAAAACAACAATGTATGGAAGTAATTCAAATGAATTTTTCAAAGATCCTACAAGTATATAGACAAGACCCATGCTAATATAAATAAATGAGATTCCGAAAGTGGTTTTCTTCTTTTTCGACTGAAACACTCGATACCCCCATGCGGCAGAAAAAGAAAATACCGCAAACATCCACGCAAACAAGGTGAAATTCATGGAGACCTCTTTTAACCAAATGATATAGTATGGAAAAATGGCGACCTGACCCACAGTGACAACAAGAGGGATATGCCACACTCTCCTAGTTTTCATAACAAACTCCTTCATTATAATGTAATGGTTATAAAATAAATTTTGAAAAATATCATTTGGATCTCGTTTTACTTTTTCTTCTTTGAAGTCTTGCCAATTGGGATAGGACTCCTTGAATTGTTCCTTCGTTTGATATCGATAATAAGGTAAATAATAGGTCCCACCATATTCATTGGTTAAGGTGGTCCAGTCTTGAATAATTGTTTCTGCCTTCGCAATGTCTTCTTTATCTAAACCGTGCTGGATTAATACAACCAGACCTATCATATCTTCAGTCGCATAATTTAAACTTGTGTGAGGTCTTCAGCTGCATACCGCAACGTAATATTATGTATTTTAAAATCATCGTCCTTGTCGTCACGCGGGAGTAGTTGCTTTAAATCACCGATGTATTCTTCATAGGAATTGAGCGGTACAAAAAATTCTTGTAACACTTCCACTTTGCCAGGTTTCGTAAATTCCATGAACGTAGATTCCGATCGCATCGCGTTGTTTCGAGTAATTGAGTTTCCATCAATGGAATTAATATATCGTTTTTGTGTTTCCCAGAATAGATCCTCCAAGATACCCCCTGTTCGACCGATATCGAGTGCGAATTTACTTAGTCGAACACCTTGTTCGCCTTTAAGTGGCGTTTCATTATCCTGGTTACCTGTTTCGGCGTAATCAATCACATACATTTCATCTAGAAAACTACTTGGCGCAACACTTACTCTTGCATAGTGCATCACCGTATTTTCATTATCTAACAGATTCGAAAAATAGGATTCATAGTCTTCTGTTTTTAATTCTTCCGTATGAATAGTGTAAACATCATTTTCCGTTAATTCTAATGTTGCATCTAAAATAACCCCAAACAAACCATATCCGCCTAACACGTACTTCATCCAACTTGCCGAGTTATCACGGGTGACCGTCTTGATTTCACCGGTCGGCGTTAAAAGCGTCAATTCCTTTACAGTTCCAGCCATGGGACCAAAACGGATATCTCGCCCGTGTGCATTGACAGAAAGGGAACCACCGATTGTAAAAATTGATTGTGATTGGGCCACTTTCAAGGCTAATCCATATGGCAATACTTCTTCTTGGACATCCTCCCAAGTTGCTCCAGCTTCTATACGTATCGTTTTCGCCTGCTCGTCGATGTTTATTACGTCATTAAATGTACGCATATCAAGCACAACACCATCTTCGTAATAGGTATGACCACCTTGTGAATGCTGTAACCCCGCGACCGAAATCTGTTGTCCACTTTCGTTTGCTTCTCTAACAATCCGTTGGAGAGCCGCCGAATTTTCTGCTTTAACGACCCTTTCCACTCTTTTGGGAAGAAGACCGGTATAGTCCGTTGTTAAATTACTCTGAGAGAGTCCGTACTTTCTCTTCTCAATCGGGAATTCCATAAGACGACGGCAACAAATATACAAATAAGCATCCCAAGAAACCAAGGCTTTTTAATTACCTGCTTCACTTTATCCATCATGCCTCCTGTGTATTGCTTTGTTTCTTCACTATATTTTAAGTCGTTTCATTTTTCCTTTGGGCTTGTTCATTTTGTGAACTCGATACTTTTTGATAAATATATGATATTCCTAGCAATACTAAACCGAAGCAGAAATAAGCCTGAATTTTACTCGTTTCCGTCAAAAATCCGAGGTCAAAGAGAAATAACTTCCCCGTTGAGAACAGTGTTAACCCAAGCCCGATACGACGAACATACACATATTTTCTTTTAAAACCGTATAAAATATAACCAACAGCAACTGCTAGGAATATCAAACTTATCACAAAACTAACATCACCTAACTGGAATTGAACATTAAGAAATGCCGCTAAAACCGCAATAAAATAGATGGATAGAATTAGTGGATACAACTCTGCATTTTTATATTGTCCACGGATATAAGCCATTAAAAGATCACGACCTGTCGCATAAATCAAAAAGTTAAATCCAATTAAGATCACCAACGCGATGTAATCGGTAAACGTATTCTGATCGCCACCTAAAGCTGGGATTGTCAACGTCACAAGTAGCCCAACCAAACTTCCAATCACGTATAAAAACAAACAGAAATAACTTACCATTCGATCGTACAAAAGAGGAATTTTCTTGAGAGCATAGCCAAATCCAACCGAAATAAACGAAAATAATAGCCATTGATAAAAAGAAAAGTGCTCATAATAATCAGGTACGTTCTGGTTAAAAACATACGTACTTTCATAAATAACGTATACCCATAGGTTCACAAGCGTAAAATATTTTAAACCTCTAATAAAACGGGCAAATCTATTAAAGAGTTTCGTACTCTCTTTTTTCATCTGATCTAGCACATAATAAACCATCACAATGATTAAACCAGTCATGATAGCAAAATACCTAACATGAAAGAAGTCAATTCTTTGAACATGAAGAACATTCATGTATTGAAGAATTTCAAGTGAAAACGTTGCGACCGTCAATCCAAAAACAGCCCAGCCTGCTTTTTCAAGTAATACTAGCTTGTAACGATTAGCGTAAAGCATGATTACAATACCTTCGATTAACCATCCGATCGCTAACCATTCAATCCCGAACTGAAAAGGAACTACTAAAACAGCAAACGTTATCGATGTACCGTAAAATAGTACCCTTGTTTGCTTTTCGTTCGCCATCCTTTGTTCAACAAATCTCCCTAATCCAAAGTAAATAACGCCGAAACCAATGGCCAATAGTCCTCTGAAATCATCCCAGCCTAAGCCATTAAAAAGATGATAAATGACTGTACAACTTATCGCAGTGTTAAAAGCTAACACTGTCACATCGATCCATTTTAATGAAACTTTATATGTCAACGGATACCCAATCGTTAATACTAAATAGAGCAGGAACGTTAAAATTGTATAAACCATACTAATTCCACTGTTTGCGGAAAGTGCAATCAAAATGAAAAATGATGGAATGTTTAATAGAAAGCTAATATAGTGTACGAGGTTCCACTGTTTTTGAAAGGAGATCCATAAAATTGATCCGCTCAGTATAAGCAAATAAGCCATCGCTGCCGTTACCGCATATCCTTCTAAACCGAAAGAAAACAAGTACGAGTAAAACGGAATATATCCGCCTACTAATCCAAATGTACAAATTGTTTTCGATTCATAACGAAGCGAAAGAATCACAGCAGTAACCGTAATTAACATCGAGATTAACAAAGCAACTGTGAGTCCAATAATCTCTAATAAAAAATAACTAAAGAAAACGGATCCATATAATACGGCTATCCCTCCTCCGATAACACCGAGCGAAAAAGTCTGTCTGTCCTTTCGATACAAGCTTTCTCCGCCAATGAGCATAAGGATACCGAGAACGGAAAACATGCCACCTTTTAGGTAATCATTGAACCAGGTGGTATAGGAATACCTGAAGGCCGCCGCCACACCAAAAATAATTAAAAGTATGCCTAGCTTATTGATTACGTTTAACCCTATTTTCATTTCAAGGCGGTTTTGCTTCATTCGCTTTTGAATGACATCCTCCGACACGTCTTCTTTACCCAACTGTTCATAAGTACCTGAAAAAGAATGCAATAAATTCTGCTCTTCTTTGGCAAGCAAGGCCTGTTCCTTTAGAATCATGTCTTCAACTTCGTTTGATAAGTCCTGTAATTTTAGCTTCATTGATTCTTCGTCATCGCGAAGCAACTTTGTGATGCGTTCTTTTAACTTTTCAATTTCTGTTTTTGATACCTTTTCAAAATCGGATAATTGATCACGCGTAGGTTCTATCTTCGTACCGAAATACGTATGTAATTTTTCCTTTGAGACTTTTAAAATATTTGTTTTTTCATCTAGTATTTGATCATGCAGTGCAGTCCGTAATTTTTCATTTTCTGAAAGGACATCACTGGATTCATATTCTTTAACAACAACATCAAACTCACTAGCAAGGTTTTCCCGCTTTGCTTTTAGTTTTCTTAATCTTTCTTTGATATCGTTCATTCTTTCACCTCACCATTCTGGTATTCTATTAGAAACGAAACGATAAAGCACAAGTTCTTTTTATTTTAACATATTCTTCCATCACTTTGGCTCTCAGACAGAAAAAAACGACCTGTATTTCACAGCTCGTGTTCGCATAATATTGTCGTTGAGAGTAATTTCCTTCCTATGAAAAAATGTTCCTTCTCGTTTTTCAGGTAAATAAATAAGGATAGGGAAAAGTTAGTTAGCTTCAACTTTTTCCTATCCTCACCTTGTTTTTTATCTGGATCAATTAATGATCCTGGCTTTCTTCCGCAGCCATGGCATCAGCTTTCGTTTCATGAACCGTTCCATGTGGATGTTCAGGAGGCGCATAAATCGAGTAAAGTTTAATTGGTTGATTACCCGTATTCGTTAGGTTGTGCCATTTTCCAGCAGGTACCATAATCGCGTAGTCTGCATAGGCTCTTTCTTGAAAATCCAACTGGTCTTGGCTATCCCCCATTTGTACGATTCCTTGCCCTTCCTGGATCCGGATAAATTGATCGAGGTTTGGATGAAGTTCTAAACCAATGTCATCGCCAACATCGATACTCATTAAGGTTACTTGCAAATGATCCCCCGTCCATAAAGCAGTGCGGAAAGTGTTGTTCTGCGTTGTAACCTCTTCTATGTCAATGACAAGTGGTTCTGTACCATAATCATTTAATCGATCTGCCGCTTCATCATTTAAAGACATCATCCGCGTCGCATTCGCTTCTTCCCCATGCAATACCCCTAAAAATACATTTTGAACGTGAGGATTCTGCGTTAGTAAACTGCTTTTCTGATAGTCATCAAACCCCTCTAATTCTGCTTCATAAGCCTTTCGTAAACCATCTTCATAACTATGAAATGGAATATTTTCAACCTGATACTCGGGCTGCCTTCCAGTAACATTCGTATAAAGATTAGTAAGTTGGGCCACATGAACTTTTTTCAAATCTAACGCTTGAAGAATCTCATTCCTGTGCATTTGATTTGGTGCCGTATTTACTAATCGTGTATAGAAATCAAAAGCATTAGCTTCTCTTTTTACCCCAGCAAGAATTGCTTCCGTTACTTTTTCATTTAATCCTTGACTATTTCTTAACATATCGTCTGAGTTATAATTTGGCGGATTAACGTAATAAGGATATGGATACGAGTTATGGCCATAATTCATGTTCTCATCATTCCCTTCATCGTTTCTAAAAACATCATATGCCTATGCTCCGAGAAGGTACGTTATATCATCCTATCTTATAAAACTAGAATTGGGGGTGTTACGTAAATTAATTAGGCACACTACGTAGTAAATTCAAACATAGGTTAATGTGTATTTACGAAAAAAGGAGCTGGTTTTATGCATCATTATAATAATTATCCATCTTCACCTAACCCACACTATGGAAATCTAGTACAACATTCTTATCACAATCCACAGCCATACCCCGCCCAGCAAATACAACAGTTAAAACAACATACTTTGTCCATGGTAGAACCTTTTGTTCAATACGGCCTTCAAGAAGCTCAAGTTACATCACATCTCCATGCCATGAGGGAAGTGGCTGCCATCAGTTATTTAATAGGAAAAGGCTATGATCCCCAAACCGCTTACCTGACAGTAGAATCTTGGGAAGTAAATGAGGTATTTTAACAATAGTAATAGAACATTATAAAGGCAAAGAACCATTGTTCTCTGCCTTTACATTTATGTGATTGTTCCCACTTATTTTTCGTTATCCTTTTTATGTCTATCTGGATTATCTAACTTCGGTTTTTCATGAAGTTTGATGATATCTTGATTCATTTGTAAAGTAGAAGAAGGCAAATTATTATTTAATGCAGCTTCTTCGTTTAGTTTTTCTTCTTTCGCCATGTGAATTTCCCCTCCAATACAATTCAGGATAATTGATTCACTTATTGTGTCCTGTCTTGTTTATTTGATGTATTAATTATGTAACTATCATGGTAGTTATTACTCCACATTTTGACTACTTAATCTACTTACAATAAAGGGGATATCCTTTAAATCACTCACTATAAAATCTGCTTTAACATTATCCCATTGATCACTTTGTTTCCATATGCTTTTCATACCAGCATTTCGAGCAGCTTTTACATCATTTATCGGGTGATCACCAATATAAACAGATTCTTTAGGCCGGACCTTAAGTTGACTTAGTACCTTATTAAAAATTTGAGGTTCAGGCTTTTTCATACCTTCCCATTCCGATATAAGAATTGTGTCAAAGTATTTTTCGATACCTAAAGCTTTAATATTGTCCATTTGAAACTGTCCTTTTCCATTGGTAATCATTCCGAGGCTAAGGTGTTTATTTTTCAATTCTTTAATCATGCTCACGAGATTAGAAAAAGGGACACAACTATGTTGAAATTGATTAATATAGTCTTGAAGGAATTCTTCCCAAGTCATCCCTACAATATTAAATTCATCGACTAAATGTTTGTAGACCTTATCCTTCCAGACATAACCTCTATGATCAAGTTCTATGAACCTATTTATGTATTTATTTTTTGGGATATGTTTTAACCATTTATTAAGTCGCTCATATTGTTTATCAATAAAAACCCTTACAGACGCATCTCTGTTTAGCAAAGTTCCATCTAAATCGAATACAACAGCCTTAATCATATTACCCACTCTCCTTCAGGTCATAACAGTACACCGGGACGGTTCTCTGCTTCCTTTTTAACTCTAAATTCCTCTTTTAGTTATTAAGATATTATTTAAGCATCATGTTCTTCCACACTTAGACTTAAATAATCTATACAGGACATATCCAATGCCTCCGACAATTGCTGCAATGAGTAGTGGTAATAATATATTTAACGACATTTCATCCCCCCTTTTCTGTGATTCTTGCTTAGAAAATGATTGATTGCAAACATAAAACCCACGATTACCATCTATGTTTATTTCTTTGTATTAAATGTTTGCCAATAATTAATTTTGCTCTTTTATCTAAGATAGAAGGTAATTCACTCAAAGAAAAATATTTTAATTCTATACTTTCGCCATCCATGCTTAATTCCCCATATGTATTTTTCGCATAGTAAACACAAATTACGTTAAATACTTCATCGCCATTAGGATATTTAAAATACAATTCTTCACCTGACAATGTATCCATAAACTCAAATCCAATTGCTTTCAATCCTGTTTCCTCAAACAGTTCTCGTTCAGCAGTTTGTTCTAAACTTTCACCAAGTTCCATCGCTCCACCTGGTAACCCCCATTCTTTTGTATCCGACCTATGTTGAAGTAAAATCTCTTTCTTTTCATTTAAAACAATAATTGTTGAACCAACTAAAATAAGTGGTCTATTGCCTACAATATTTCTTATATCTCTTGTGTAATCTGCCATACCATTTCCCCTCCACCTTAGTGATTAAAATTTCAAATCCTACTATATCCCTGCATAAATCCATCTATATATTTACCATCAAATTTGGTAGTCCAAGGGTTGGGCTCAATAGATTCATAGAATTTCTGAATAACACATTTAAACGAATTATTTAACAGCATTCAAAGTCACTGCAACAATTTCTGGCCGATTAAAAATCCTTAACGGAATAATGCTATTTCCGAGTCCTCTATTTACAATCATAGTCGTATCATCTGCATTGTATTTCCCAGAAGTGTACGTTGGAAAAAAGCCTTGGTTTGGAGCAACTAAGCCACCCACGAATGGCATTCTAACTTGTCCACCATGTACATGACCTGAGAAAACAACATCAAATTCATATTCTCAATAAATGGAGAACATTTCAGGTCTGTGTGATAAAAGAATTTCAAAATTATTTCCTTTTTCAACTTCTTCTATTGCATCCTCAATATTTTCTTTCAATATGGTTCGTTCTCCATCGGAATTTACCACTTCAGCTGGGTCATCTATTCCTACAAGGTGTATATTATCAGTGCCATTGGTAATTATCTTTGCTGTGTTTCTCATGACATGTACACCTATGTCGTTAAGCTTATCTTCTAATGAATTGAATTCCCCCGACCACCATTCATGATTTCCTGTCACATAATAAACTGGAGCAATTTGAACTAATTTATCCATTAACAAAAAACTAGGTTCCTCATCATATCTGTCTGCGTCAACTAAATCACCCGTACATACGATCAAATTTGGCGATACTTTCTTCACTCTGTTAACTAAATCACTTTGATCATTTCCAAAAGACTTGCTGTGCAGATCAGATAATTGAACTATTTTATAATCATTAAAGCTTTGTGGAAGTGTATCAGAACTAATACTGTATTCAGTTGTAACAATGGCATTGTTTTGAAAATAAAAAAAAAAATGGATAAAACAATCCCCATGAAAAGGAATAACCATCTCCTTTTAGATTTATTCTTCAATTTTTGCCTCCTCTATATTTCCCTATAAGATTACAGAATCTATAACAACGCCAGAGATTAACTAAACTCTCCTAGTATCTTCACAACCGCTGTTTATGCGATCGCTCGTTTGTGATCAAAACTTCATATTTTAGTAATTGATTTTAAAAAATTCCATAATCTCATTATTAATTTTTGTTAAGGATTCTTCAGATGGGAAATGTCCTATATCGTAGCTTTTAAAAGCCGTTAAATTAGGGATAATTTCTTCAGCAGCTTTCTTCACTTTATTTTCAGGAAAGAAAATATCTTTTTTCCCTGCTATGATTAAAGTAGGTGATTTAAAATTGGTTAACTCACTCATCTCAGTTAATTTGGGCATTTCTTGTTCAAGTTTTATGAATTTGAAGATATCACCAATAATTTGTTTATCCAATTCTTTCATGCTATGATCCGACATATTGCCGGCGAGTTTATTCAAATGTTTTTCTGATGAAGTGATTCTATATATGACCAAAGGTAGTAGAATGTCTTTCATCATTTTAATTTTAGAACCTAACTTTATTCCTGCTGGAGATACTAAAACTGCGCAATCAATTTTTTCTGGCATAAAGGCTGCCAACCGTAAGATAATTCCAGCACCGTAAGATGGACCTATGCATGCACTGTGTTCAATATTAAAATAGTTCATTAATTCTTTTATCCATTGAGCAAAACTTTCATCCTTTGCAGAAATTCTATTTTCGTCGCTAAATCCCGGGTGACCAATCGTATCAGGTGCATAAATCCTAAATTTTTCTGCTAAAAGTGAAAACCATGATAACGTCATTGGATTGATACAATTGCCACCTTGGAAGATAAAAATAGGTTTTCCATCTGTTGGACCCGCTACAAGAACATGCGTTTTTCCAAAGCTTGTATCCACATAAACTCGTTCAATATCAAACTCCAATGATTTTAAGTACTCTTCATAGTGTTGGATGATTATTTGTTTTCCTTTTTCACTTTTATAAATAGTTTCCCCCATGATAGCACTCCAATCCAAACAAAGGGACGGTTCTCTGCTTCCCTTTTAATATTTTACTTAACTGTTAGTAATAACAAATGTTTTGGATAATATTTGTAAAATGCTAAGTATTAAATAGCGTTCCGTTTAAGGCTTCCATATACCTCTTGGCAGATTTTTGTACGGAGTTATGCGCATCATCCCTAACAATATTATGAAAGGCATTGTATAATCGATCAAATTTCATTTTTTCAACTGACTGAGCAATTTCTTCTACTTTTGATGCAGGTAATGGTATGAGATTAGGATAGCTATACATAAAACTAACCCAGTTGTGATCAGCAACTACTTGAATCACATCTCCTGTTAGTAAAACCCCTTTATTGTCATTACCGTCTTTCCATTCTAAGACAGAACCACCTTTAAAATGTCCACCTAAACGATGAAGTACAATCTCGTTTTGTAGTTCAAGGGATTCTCCTGACCAATAAACAATCTGATCACTTGGCCTCATTACCCATTCTTTGTCATCCTCATGAATGTAGACCGGAACATTAAATTTCTCGGCCCATTCAACTTGACTTGCATAATAATGAGGATGAGATATAGCAATAGCATCAATCCCTCCCAACTCATTTATCTCCTTAAAGCTATGGTCATCTATTAAAGCAATACAATCCCAAACGATATTAAACCCTTCCGTTTGAATAAAATAAGCTGTTTGGCCAATTCCAAATTTAGGTTCCGTTTTAAAACTGTATAACCGATCCTCTTCAAATTGGATTTGATTTTTGAAACCAGCATCTATCATTTTTTTCAAAGTCGTCCATGGATGTCCCATTTGGACTTACATATTGTCTTGCTTCCGTACAAATCGTACAATACTCTGGTGTAGTAACTGAGCCTTCATATTGAACACCACAAGTTTCACAAATATAATTATTCATCATCGTTCCTCCCGCTTGATTAAAATCTAAAGTAGCTTACTGTAAAATAATTGTAATCGATCACTGATACAATCTATCCCGATTCTAGGTCTTCGAACGTGCTCTCAGCTATAGTTTTGACCTGCATACATAAGCGTTCCTTTCTAAAAGGTGTACCTTCAGAAAACTCCTCTTCAGAGATTACCTGAATACCGTTTCTTTTAAGTAGCGCAGAAGTAACCCCATTTCCAACAATCTTCTTCCCTGCAAATTCTCCATTATAAATCGTTGAACTCCCACAGGATGGACTATTTTCCTTGAGGACAACAATTTCTGCGTTTATTTCTTTCGCTTTTTCTAATGTGGCATAAGCCCCCTTAATGTATAGATCCGATACATCGTTTCCTGACCGATCGATCACCCTTCCCTTACCAGCTAAAACATCATCACCTTCTCCACCTATTATTTCAGCGGGTTCTCTGGGAGTGGAAAAACCACCAAGTAATTCAGGGCATATAGTAACAGCTTTATTTGCTTCCACTAATTCTTTAATTGTGTTATTTAAACTATGAGTACCGTTATTTCTAATTTGTAATCCTGCTAAACAGGAGCTAACCAGAATCATTAAACCAAAACCCCTCTCTAATCCAATCCAATTTTCTTCTAATTCGACAAATCAAAGTATAATACCTTCTAAATACAGGAAAAAAAGGGTAAACAAGGGTGGATAGCTCTCTACTTCCAAATTAGCAGAATGGAACAGCTCTAAAAACATAAAAACAGCCATCATCAACGTGTTGGTGTTGAGATGACTGTTATTTATGATTCGTTTCAGTTTTAACCGAGAGTTCTTACTTTGTTTTAGTTTTCCTCTCGTGTGTGAAGGGTATACCACACGAAACTGTTAGGAAAGAATTCATCGTTTATTAAACAAGTTAAGAAAATACTTATTTCGGCGTATCAAAAACCTAATCATACTACGGTGAGATTTTGAGAGTTGCATAAGAGAAGGCCTCAATCAAAAGGTCTGGTAAAAACCGTAATTTAAATGATCTTCTCAAACCAAATCAATATCGAATTTGGTTTGCAACTTAGTATGTTTATTGTATGTTTTCTCATAAAATGGGATCTACTTAGATTAAGAGATAGTCACTTTCCATGTTTACACGACATCACCTTCCAAAAAGTAGCGCTCCATACTTTTTTGACCTATTTCATATTCTCCCTTACTCTTCTTCCACTATTTCACTCTGAATTTCCTCTACAATCCACTTTTCTCCGTTGTAAGTTAGTACGTAAATCATAAACCTATGTCCTAATAATTCGTTGTCCCACTCTTGAATCACATGATATTCTTCGTCGTTCACTTTTTCTAGTTCATATGGTTCTGTTTCCTTAAGCCATGTAGGCCCATCCTGCGGGAGGAGAGATACATTGCCATCCTCTTCCTTAAAATAAGCATCTGTATACCAGTTCGCTAAATCATCAGACATGATCGTTTTGAAGTGACTAGTTAACGCTTGTTTTGATTCGAAATCAGGCAGGTTCCCTTCATTCTCTTTCGCTTGATTTTGTATCTCTAAAAAGGTTTCCTTATATTCAGCCATTACTTCTTCAGCATTCGGTTCGGACACACTATCCTCTTCTTCTAAACTTCCTTTATTTTCACTGTTTTCATTCTCTGCTTCCTTTTCCCCTATATCCGTAGTTTCGTTATTTTCGACTGATCCATCCTTGGCTTGACTCTCTTCCTCTGATTCAGGAAGATCATCATTTTGCTCATGTTCATTTGATACTTCATTGGAATCGGTTGTTGAATCTGCCGAGTTATTATCTGTATTTATATCCGTATTGTTTGAATAAAGGATTATAATTAAAAGTACGACAGCTGCACTGATGATTCCCACCGCTAGCTTTTTTAAATTGGTTCCTTTCATCATTTTCGTTCAACCGCCTTTCTACTTAATTTAAAATGCTGCTCACTTATATTATTCCACAATACGTTATTAGAAAAACATGGGGACGGTTCTCTGCTTCAAAACTAGTATCTACCTGTGCAGAGCTTTAAAAAAAAGACACTAAAACAGACCCTTCCCCAAAGAAAGAGCCTGAGTCTGTGACAATAAAATCAATAAAATAAATTACCCTTCTGTTAAAAGTTTCTTCTATAGACTCTATTCATCTGGAAGCAGAGAACCGTCCCACTGTTTCCTATAGATACCGAACCATATGGTGTTCATCAAAATATGTATTATCAAATTTCAAGGCTCTTTCTTCTGTACCAAACACGTTAAATCCTTTAACTGAATATAGTTTTATTGCTGATTCATTTGTTGTAACAACCGATAAATAAATTTGTTCGATTTCCGGTAATTCCTTTGCCTGTTCAATAACTTTTGAGAGCAATGCTTTACCTATGCCGCTACCTCGTTTTTGTGGAGTTACGTACATCGCTACAACATTCGCTCGATGTCTCATTTTCACTAATTTTTCCTTAACTAACGTAACTACACCGACGAGTTGAGAATCTACAAATGCCCCAAACGTAACAGCATCTAGTGACGAATCAAATCTCTCTTTATACTTTGCTGCGGTTTGATCTTTCTCCTCTTCAAAACTAGATCCGAATGCTTCCGGACTTTGTTGCAGAGCCTCCAACCCTTAACATCAAATAATCCTCAGCGTCTCCTGAACCTAATAATCTAATATTCAAGTATTTTCCTCCTAAAGCAGGGGAAGGTTCTCTGCTTCCTAAGAGGAAGCAGAGAACCTTCCCCATGTTTTGATCAAACCAGGTCTTCAAATACTTTGTACAAATTTTGATTTAACTCGTCTTCACTTGCAAAGATTTCTTCAAAGGAATGATAGGTGATCTCGTTTTTTTCTATTCCTAACGCTACACCGTAGATGTCTTTTTCAACTAGTTCAATCACTTTATGCCCCATACGACTAGTAAATACACGGTCAAAAGCTGATGGTGTTCCACCTCTCTGGATGTGTCCTAACACCGTAGCCCTTGTATCCAATCCACTATATTCATTTATTTGATGAGCAATATCCTCAGCCTTGCCAACACCTTCTGCCACCATCACAATACTATGCGTTTTGCCGCGTTCAAAGCCATCTTTTAGTTTTGCAGATATTTTCTGAATATCAGCTGGTATTTCAGGAACTAAAATCGCATCCACACCACTAGCGATCCCAGCATGAAGAGCGATATCTCCGCAGTCTCTTCCCATGACTTCAATAACACTTACACGTTCATGACTACTCATTGTATCTCTTAAATTCCCAATGGCCTCTGTGACTACATTTAATGTCGTATCGAATCCAATGGTATAGTCCGTTAATGGGATATCATTATCAATGGTTCCGGGCAGACCATATGTTTTAATACCTTGCTTATTAAGCTCAGCTGCACCACGATAACTGCCATCCCCGCCAATTACGACAAGGTATTCGATACCCGCTTCTTTTAAATTATTTACAGCTTTCGTTTGTCCCTCTTCTGTTCTAAATTCCTCCGAACGAGCAGAACGGAGAAACGTACCGCCGCGATAAAGGATATCCCCCACATCTTTGGATTCCAGTATCGTAAAGTCTTTCTCCATAAGGCCATCGTACCCTCTTCTAATCCCAACCATTTCAAATCCACTGGCAATTCCAGTTCTGACAATCGAGCGGATCGCACTATTCATACCTTGTGAATCTCCACCAGACGTTAACACTCCAATTTTTTTCAAAGAAAACATTCCTCTCATTTTATCATTAATTATTCCTATTATAGATGAAATACCCCGAGAAGCAAAAAAGGAAGCAGAGAACCGTCCCCTGCTTTCCATAAATTGATTTTTCACTTATTATAAGACTATTGCTATATTAAAGGGCGGATAACTATGAATATACCAAATAGAAAAACTGGCTTTTTTCTCGTGATCACGGGAGCTTCATTTTGGGGAGTGGGTGGCACAGTTGCACAAAAACTTTTTCAGGAATACGCCATCGATGTCAATTGGCTGGTGACAACACGATTACTCATTGCTGGATTGTTACTTTTAACCATACAATTTTTTAAAAAAGACCGTTCTCAAGTACTCGGTGTCTGGAAAAACTGGAAGGTAGCGATGCAATTAGTTATTTTCGGGATATTTGGCATGCTCGCAGTACAGTACACTTATATGGCTTCCATTAATCATGGTAATGCTGCCGTTGCAACATTGCTGCAATATTTGGCACCTGCAATGCTGATTGTATATTTACTTTTACGCAAACAAACTATGTTAACAAGACTGGATGTCGTAACGGTTTCTCTAGCTTTATTAGGTTGTTTTTTCTTGTTAACAAATGGGTCGCTATCTCAATTATCTGTCCCGGCGCCCGCAATCGTTTGGGGTATTTTATCTGCAGTAGCATTAGCATTTTATACGTTATATGCCTTGCCGCTTCTAAAACAATATGATTCCCTGGTCATCGTTGGCTGGGCGATGGTCATTGGAGGTTTTGCCTTGAGTTTTATCCACCAACCGTGGCAAGTGGACATTACGAACCTAACCGTAGAAGCCTCTTTATACATTCTATTTGTTATCGTCTTTGGAACGATGATTGCATTCTGGTTTTATATTGAAAGTTTACAAAGTCTTTCGCCTAAAGAAACAAGCCTTTTAGGCAGTTTAGAGCCCCTAGCAGCTGTTTTAACTACAGTCTTCTGGTTAAGAGAACCATTTGGAACCATCCAATGGATAGGCACAGCTTGCATTATAGGAATGATATTGATTTTGGCTTTGAATAAAAGTTCTTCTTCAAAAACCAGCAAATCTAATAAAAAGCCCCTCAGAGTCAGTTAGTCTTCTGATTCTGGAGGCTTAAAGTAATATAAATTATCGAAAAATCCACCAAACTCTTCATGTGTCGTACATGAAAAACCATGCGGAATTATTCTTTATAAAGGTTAAATCTTCAGGTAAATCAAAGCTAACCAATCGTTCACATATTTTACCTACCGGGCAGTTGTTGATGTGACCGAAACAACTTTGGTTCCTGTTTTTTGTATAGATACTTTATCACCAATTTCATATCGCTCGGATATGGGAGTGATCATATTCACCGTCAGACCGGTTTGATCCGTAGCCGAATAATGAATTTCTCTTCCTTGATAAAGTGCGTTATTAATCACAACTTGAATGCCACTAAATTTTTTACTCATGATCCATTCATCAGGACGCACCGGATACGTTCCGTTTTCCTTAAAAGCTGATGCTATACATTTTCCATCCCATTCATTATCTGGTGCTGCATCAGGATAAAATACTGATCCCTCCCAGCTACCTGGTATAAGTATTGCCTTGCTAACAAAACTTGCGACAAAACTCGTATTAGGTCTTAGATAAATGTCCTCCGGCGTTCCGATTTGCTCAATAGCTCCATCTTTCATAATCACCATTCTATCAGCCATGGCTAATGCCTCACCCTGATCGTGAGTCACATATAAAATCGTACTTTTTGTTTTTCGATGTAAAATTTGAATCTCCTTTCGCATTTCTTCCCTAAGTTCCGCATCCAAACTACTTAAAGGCTCATCCATTAATAACAGAGAAGGTTCGTGAGCAATGGCTCGGGCGAGAGCCACTCGCTGTTTTTGTCCACCAGAAAGTTCGTTCGGCCTCCGTTCACTAAGATCACTAAGACCGACAAGCTTGAGAACCGTTTCCATGCGCTTTTTACGATTACTTTTAATCCTATCTGGTGTAGATGAATGGTGGATAATTGGAAATTCCACTTGATCATATATCTTCATATGAGGCCAGAGTGCAAAGGATTGAAAAACCATGCCAATATTTCTTAGTTCTGGTGGTTTCACATGATTCTCATTGCCAACAAGATTATTATCAATATAAATACTTCCCGCTGTTGGTTCTTCGAACCCCGCAATCAGTCGTAATAATGTCGTTTTACCGCACCCTGATGGACCTAGAATAGCAATAAATTCTCCTTCTTCAATTGACACAGAAACAGATTTCAGTGCCTCAAAATCCCCGAAGACTTTTCTCACGTTCTCAACCTTGGTTGTCATGGTTCCGTCACCCTCTTTTTCCACATTTGTTGAAAGATATAAAATACCGCCATCCCTAATAGTATTCCTAATACAATCACTGTTGAAAACGCTGTGGAATAAGTTGTGTACCCAGCCTGTTCAAAATTAAAAATAACCACCCCAATTGTTTCAGAGCCACTCGACCATAGAAGTGAGGACACTGTTAGCTCTGTCAGAGAGGTTAAAAAAACTAATAAAGCTCCACTTAATAAGCTTGGTAGCATAAGTGGAAGTAAAATTCGCTTCCACTTACTTGTAGCCTTTGCCCCAAAAACTTGAGCTGCCTCTTCCATAGATGGATCGATCTGACTCATCGCTGTGATACTACCCCTCACTTGCAAAATCATGAATCTAGTGATGTAGGCAATTAATAATATAAAAATTGTTCCATAGATTCCTGGATTCCAACCGGGAATCGGCTGTAACCACATGAAGATCATCGCTAAGGCTAAAACCATTCCTGGCAATGCATACGGCAATCCGATAAAAATTTCTAGTATCCGTGTCAAATTATTTGGTTTCCGCGTTCTCATATAAGCGAAAGTCGTACCGACAATGATGCAAACAATGGCGGTCACAGTAGCGAGTACAAAACTATTCAGGATCGCCCCTAGTACGCGATCATTTTCAAAAAGAACAAACGAATAATGAGAAAACGTTAAATGCTCTAATTTAAATGGTAAACCATACGTTTTTATCAGCGATGACCTCATCATTGAAATGACTGGGACGATTGTGACAAACAGTAAAAAACTCCATAAACTGATTTCCAACACTGTTTTAAAGCGTCCTAAAGAGTAGCGGGGTGAATGATCTTCTTGTACTGTTTCTAATCGTTTAGATTTTCGAACAAAAAGCCATTGTATCAAAGTCCCGCCTAGTGCTATTAGACCTAATATCACAGACAAAGTTGCTGCTCTAGAAAAAGCAGAGGGGCCGAAACCAACCACCTCTTGATAGATAGCTGTGCTAAGGACAGGTATATTAGCAGGAATACCAAGAAAAGCGGGAATTCCAAAGTTATCCAGATTTGCAATAAACGCAATCAAACCTCCACTAGCAAGCCCCGGAAGAGCAAGCGGCATTGTAATTCGCAGGAAAACCTGCCTGCGTTTTGCTCCACTTGACCGTGCTATCCACTCGAGGTCTCTTGGTATTCTTCGCAAAACTCCAACCGTGAACAGATAGACAAGAGGAAAGTGAGAAAGCCCAAGTACAAATATCATTCCTCCCATAGAATACATGTTGATCGGTTCAAATTGAAAAGGCATCCAGTCTAGTATCGAAGCAACTGGACCGTTCCGACTCATCAATTGTGTCCATGATAATGTCACAATATAGGATGGAACGATAAACGGAATCAGTATGAAAAGTTGCATCAAGAGCTTTCCTCTAATGTCACTGTATGCGATTATCCATGCAAACATCATACCGAGAGCCACAGAAATCGCTGTTGAACCGAGAACCATCCATACCGTATTTTCTAACATGTACCAAGTACGCCCTTCACCTAATACATCGACATAGGTAGCTAGTGTGACTTGCCCATCTTGGATCAAACTAAGGATAAACAAGCGAATGATTGGAATTACAAAGAAAAAGATGATGACTCCAATAAGTATGTATGTAGTTAGGCGTTGGCGCGTTTTTTTCCCCATAGAAAGGGGAGAAAATTCCCTTTTAAGCTGTAAATTATTCATAACAATCTCTTACTCATCTCCAAAGATGCTACGGAATTGTTCTTTATCTTCTTCGCGTGTTTTCAATAGGTCTGTCAAGTCATTCGATAATACTGTTAACTCATCCACACCTTTAAGTTCTTCTGGTGGGGCAAGTCCTTCCCTAATCGGTGTGTAACCAACGCCAATACTTAGTTTTTGTCCCTCTTCAGAAAGAATAAAATCGACAAATGCTTTTGCCGCTGCTTCGTTATCTGTATTTCCCAATATCCCCACCGGCTCAGTGATTACCGGCACACCTTCATCAGGATAAATTAATTCCACAGGCGCACCTTCCAATTTTGAACTCGCAACAATGAAGTCGACTACCATTCCATAGGCCTTTTCGCCACCTGCGACACTTTTTAAAACTGCACCATTTCCTTGGACAACAGTCGCTTCATTGTCATGAAGGTCTTCATAAAATTCCCAACCAAAGTCTTTCGTTCTGCTAAAAACTCCAGCATTATAAGCTGCCGCACCTGAATAAAGTGGACTTGGCATAATTACTTCGTTTAAAGCCTCTTCCGAAGTAAGAGCTGACCAGGATGTTGGCATTTCATCGACCATGTTCGTATTTACAGCCATAATCGTTGACATGATTTTAGTTCCTGAGTACATATTGTCAACATCAACAAATTCATCAGGAATAGCATTCAGTTCAGGTGATTCATAAGATAGAAGCAGACCTTTTTCTTTTAAACCTTCAAAGGTTACCGCATCCGCAACTAATAGAACATCTGCTTGAACTGCTCCTGCCTCTTCCTCAGCAAGCAATTTACTTATCACTTCTTCCGTGCCGGAGCGGAAGATTTCTACATCCACATTTTCGTATTTTGCTTTAAACCCATCAGCAAGGGCTACCGCGTCTGCATCAGGTTGGGATGTGTAAAAAGAAAGAGTCCCACTAATTTCTTCGGGTTCTCCTGTATTTACACTAATTTCCTCTGTAGTTTCGATTTCTTCCGAAGTTTCGTTTTCTTCTGTTATTTCATTAACAGAAGCAGAATTTTCTAACACTTGTTCTTCTACATTATCTGCCCCACAAGCTGGAAGGATCATCATGAGTGAGATAAGAAAAAAAGATATTAAGAATTTCATGTCGTTTTCCTCCTTATATTGTTTAGTTTAACAATGATCGAGCATGGTAAGTTGTTCCCTTACTTCTAGATATCTACCTTTTAAAAAAACCAGGCCACTAATGACCTGGAAATCGAATCTATGTAATGATAAGGGGGGGTAATCACTACATGAAGAAAATGGAACTTGTACTTGGTGTACATTTACATCATAAATCATATTTATTAAGGCAGTTTGTTTGGATTGTAAAGTTTCCGTAAAACTGCATGTTTTGTCATAAAACTGTAGTGGTTAGTTTTGGTATTATTCACTCGTGTTCCATAAAGCTGGCTGATTAAAAAATTTCATTCTTTATCAATATCAGTCTTATAATAGAAATCTGTGAAATCGCACATAATAAAAAAACATGATATTTGGAGGGTGAAAAGATGGATAACATTTCAAATGAACCAAAAGAAACACCTCATCATACAAAGCTTACTGCGCCTGAAATATCTAACCTTTGGACGCAGTATCAGAATGACTCGATGGCAATCTGTATTTACAAACACATGATTAAATTTGTAGAAGATGAATCTATTCTTATCATTTTGAAGTCAGCTATAAAGATAGCTGAAGGACATATTACTGTCATCGAAAAGTTTTTAAAAGAAGAAAAATTCCCGATCCCTCAAGGATTTAACGAGGTAGATTTGAATTTGGCGGCACCGCGATTATTCTCAGACACTATATGCTTAACCTACACTTACATTATGAGTGTTAACGGTTTGGCTGGATATGCAGCAGCTATTACGACGAATATACGAAGAGATATTAGAGATTATTATACTCAATGTCAGAATCAAACGATGGAACTGTTCAATAAATCTTTGGACTTGCTATTGGAAAAAGGCATTGTGTCCCGACCTCCAATCATTAGTCCTCCCACCTCCATTGAGTTTATCGAAAAGAAAGCATTCATTAAAGGATTTTTGGGATCGGAAAGACCATTAAGCTGTATTGAAATCAGCCATATTTTTTGGGATTTGAAAAAAATCCAATTAAGCAGAGCGGTTTCAATGGCATTTGCTCAAGTTGCTCAAGCAGATAAAGTGAAGAAGTTTTTGT
Organism: Salipaludibacillus neizhouensis; assembly: GCF_002886185.1. Classification (GTDB taxonomy): domain Bacteria; phylum Bacillota; class Bacilli; order Bacillales; family Salisediminibacteriaceae; genus Salipaludibacillus; species Salipaludibacillus neizhouensis. The sequence continues at coordinate 1,066,907 of NZ_KZ614146.1, read as the reverse complement.
GGCGCGGGTCAGAAATGTACAAAAAACATATTGAAATTTTTGAATCAATTTTAGCCATGGAGGATCTTCCCACAGCGAAATCAGATGACGCCGAAATTACCAATTCAATCACTTCACCGTTTTCTGACCGGCTAATGATGTTTCATAAATTACTTTTTGGTTCAACGACTATTGGTTTTTACGGCACGGCTATTGGGACATGTCAGCGCGGAGATTTGTCCATACATTACTCCAGACTCTTATCCGAAATGGGATTATATTCTGCAGACGGACTCAAAATAATGATCGAAAATAAATGGATAGAACAACCCCCATTGACAGAAGACCGAAAAAAATTAGCCAAACAATAGGGACGGTTCTCTGCTTCCTTTTTCTTTTAGCAGTTGAAACTATATGAATGCAAAAAATACCTCAAAGATGGAAAATTATCACAGTGTGGACTATGAACATCCTTTACAATGTTTTAATAACAAACATGTAATTTCTTAAACTGATTTTCCTACTATCACTCCCATGGGACGGATAATTTATAAAGGTAAACCCTACATAGGCCTGCAATTGTTTGTGAGGGCAACCTGAACGTTATTAAATGCAATACGTTTCACAAATCACGAAACAAGACTTGTTTCTTCCTCCGCGTTATACTTGCTATAACATAAATATCCAGAAAAGAATCAGAGGAGGAAATTAAATAATGACAGATACAAGTCTACCATTAAGAAAATTAGGTCATTCAAATTTAAAGATTTCAGCTTTAGGGTTAGGCTGTTGGCAATTTAGCAAAGGCAAAGGCTTAGTTGGCGGCTTTTGGCCGGAAATGAAACAGGAAGACATTGATGCCATCGTTAAGCTAAGTCTTGAAGGTGGGATCAATTGGTTTGATACCGCCGAGGCATATGGTAAAGGGGAATCCGAAACGGCTTTGGCAGAAGCATTAAATAATCTGGAGGTCGAAGAAGAAAAAGCGTTAATCGCAACGAAGTGGTGGCCATTATTACGTGGAGCTGGATCGATAACGATTACGATAGATAAACGAATCAAAGCATTACAAGGAAAAACGATAGACTTATACCAAATTCATCAACCGTTTTCGTTTTCCGGAGTCAAAGCAGAGATGGATGCGATGAATGAACTGTTGGAAAATAATAAAATTAAAAATGTCGGTGTCAGTAATTTTAATGAAGCTAAAATGAGAGAAGCTGATCAAGTTCTTAAATCAGCGGGGTATTCCCTTGCATCAAACCAAGTGAAATATAGCTTGTTAGATCGCAGAATTGAAACGAACGGAGTACTAGATGCGGCAAAGGAATTAGGCATTACGATTATCGCCTATTCTCCATTAGAACAAGGAATTCTTTCCGGCAAATTCCACAAAAACCCTGAAATGATCAAGAACATTAGCGGACCGAGGAAATATAGCAATCTATTTAAAAAATCAGGACTTGAAAAAACGAGACCTTTGATTGATTTACTTGAAAAGTTTGCCGAAAAACATGGTGTTAGCCAGACTCAAATAGCATTGAACTGGTTAATCCATTTCCATGGAGATACCGTTGTTGCGATTCCAGGTGCTTCTAAGCTCCATCATGCCCAGGAAAACATCGGCACTTTACAATTCTCCTTATCAAAAGAAGATATGGACGAAATTGATCTAGTATCTCGTGCTGTCAGCAAATTCTAAGCTTCTCTTAGGCGGTGTAAAAGGATAAATTCCTCCTTTTATACCGCCTCTTATTTTATTAACACATTAGTCATGGATATTTATTTCTTTAGGTAAATGATCTGAAGCAGCCGGAACTTTTCGCGGTTCATAATTAATCACATCAGATGAATGAAGAGAAACAGAGATACTACCTCCATTTTGTTTCGTTCGAATCAATACAGGTTGGTTATAATTGTTTTCAAAACGAAAGTCTGGTCCGTACCAGCTTACTGTAGCATCACGCCCCGGTGGAACATAAGGCACACTCCTACTATGGGAATACCGTTGCACGATTTTTAATCCGGCTTCATCCACCGCATTAAACAATGTTGAGGACAACTGACAAATCCCGCCTCCAACTCCTTCAAATAATTCTCCCTTAACGATAACAGGAGCACGTTTGTATCCTTTTTCAACCGTTCTTTCTCCGACGGCTTCATTAAACGAAAACACCTTATTAGGAAAAACGACATAATCATTTAAAGCATCTGAAGAAAGGGAGATATTGTGCGAGCGGTTTTTATTGTTCGCATTAAAATAAGTGACATACTCCCCAATCTGCTGCACACGAATACCAGCAAGTAACTCGCTGTCCACTTCCGGATATATCTCTATCTCTGTCACTTCGACTTCCGAAGGTCCATCACCAATAAAATACGTCCAAAACTGCTCCATAAACTCCTCTCGATAAAGTCGGTAACCCACCTGTTCAGGAACGATAATTTCCTGTTCATTAATCTTTGCATTAACAGGAGCCCGATAAATTTGCTTATCCAGTTTATCGATAAACTCCAGGTACTTTTCATTATCAATCAACGGTGTACCGAGATAAGGGATCGAAAAATCTTCCCGGTTCACAATGGCTATCGTATGTCCCTCGTGGGTAACCGTTAAACTATCAGGCTGCTCAATCGGCTGAGCCATAAACAACAAAACCACCATCGAAATCTGTGCCAACATCCCAACACCTCCTCTCATGGGTTCATAGGGACGGTTCTCTGCTTCCTAACTTTGCTGTACGCAACTCAAGCTTATTAACGGAACAACACATTCACCAAATACCTATGGAATCAAGTCTTTTTGTTACAATCGCATCGAGTACATTTCGTGAATAGCTCTATCCACACCATTTACAGCCACTCTGATATAGTTCCTCCATCTGACCGTCGCTATCGGCACTAGTTAGCGACAATCACATCCAAACCACTTTTCCCAATGTCACCAAACAATGATTATTATGACACCTAGACCGAGTACTCATTCATTTATTAAGATTCTCAACTATCCATCTGATATTAATCGAAAAAAGTTCCCAATAGAATACAATCTACTGGGACCATTTTTTAAAATATTATGCTGTTTTTCATATCCCACTTCGTTATCTTAAGAGAGAGTTCCCCTTCACAACTAAACAAAACTGAGCTATCCTTGTTATCCGTAAAATACCTGGCGCTAAATACCTCTTGACCACCATTAATAAATATTTCTATTGTGGACACGTCTATAAAAATATTTAAAGAAGAAAGGTCTTCTAAAATACATTCACGAACCTCATCTATTTCAGAATGGTATTTTCTCCTTGTTAACGAAAATATGTTTGTTGATGAATCATAGGATACCTGAATAGCATCCGACACTCTCATATTAAACACTTCGTAATCTTTGCTTAAAATATCTATTACCATTTCGATCGAGTTTCCTGAAATACCATCAAACTCATGAAAATCAGTAGAAATGGATACTTTATTATGCCTGACTTCTTTCGTTCTTAGACACGTCATTTCCTCTACTGGTTTTTGATATAGTTTATCTTCCATTATCGACAATTCTCTAGGGATAGTCATTCCATGTATCCAGCAATTGTCTATCGTAGGATGGTTTTTTTCGTCCTCGTCAGGCATACCCATCCAGGCAACTAATAATCTTTTCCCGTTTGACCCAATAGTTGTCTGAGGAGCATAGAAGTCAAAACCTCTGTCCAACTCTGTAAACGTACCATGACTAAACGTTTGATCCTCATAATTCATTTCTCCAATAAAATAACCAGATTGGAATAAATTGTTATATTTATCCCCTTTGGCTTCAAGCCCTTGTGGAGAGACAATTAAAATATCTTGACCACTAAGTGAAAATAAATCCGGGCATTCCCACATATAGCCAAAATAATCTAAGCCGTTCATGTAGGAACCTGCTATCGGTCCATGATGTTCCCAGTCAGTTAGATTTTCCGAACTAAAGAAAGCAACCATACCCTCTTCCTCTTTCGTTTGAGTACCGACGATCATGTACCAAGTACTTCCTTTTTTCCAAACTTTAGGATCTCTAAAATGCGCAGTATAGTTATCGGGAAGATGGAGAATCGGTCCTTTTTTATCCAATGACATGCCATCTTTTGATGTCGCCATACATTGATACGTTTCTCGTTCGCCCTTTTCATTTTTAACATTTCCTGTGTAGAAGGCAATTAAGTTCCCCTTGTTTTCGATGGCACTGCCAGAATAGCAACCACTGTGATCAAACCAATCTTCAGGTGCTAATACCGAAGTTTCATGGTGCCATTCATACAGATTTCCCGATGTGAAATGTCCCCAATATTTTGTACTATGGTCTGTCTTAAAGGGATTCCATTGATAAAAAACATGGTACTTGCCTTTAAAGTAAATAAACCCATTTGGGTCATTTAATAGTCCTACAGGCGGAGTCATGTGATATTTCGGCCTATATCGATCTTCTTTATTTTCAGTTAAATGTGTCATCGGTTTTTCAAGATCTATATTCATATTAAAACCCTTTCCGTTTGAAACTATTAAGTGGAATCAAGCCTTTGACAATGCTTGATTCCACCTGTTTTTTCTATTTGTTCTCTTTTACTTTATCTAAATCTGAATAACCGAATACCCATGTGAGGGAGAAAGCAACTCCTATTGCAATCAAGTTTACTAGAATGTACAAAAATAGTTGTTCATTCAAATAAAGTAGAGTTCCCGGTATAACTGTAATCGACATACCAGTTCCTTGAAGGTTCATGATGGAAGCGAAGAATCCACCGACTCCTCCTCCAATTAGCCCCATTATAAACGGCTTTCCATAACGAAGGTTCACACCGAATATCGCCGGTTCAGTAATACCTAGGAATGCTGACAAGGAAGAAGGAAGAGCTAAAGCTTTTAATTTTTTGGACTTTGTTTTTAGTCCTACTGCTAAAGCAGCACCACCCTGGGCCGCAACAGATGCTGTAATAATCGCATTGTAAGGGTTAAACCCTAACGATTCCAATAAACCTATTTCCATCATGTTAAAAACGTGGTGAACACCTGTAATAACAATAATTTGATTAGAAAACCCTATTAACAAACCGGCTATACCTAACGGCCAGTCAAGTACTGCTACAGTGGCTGATAGAATAATTTCTTCCACAGAATGCAAAACGGGACCTAATACGAAAAGCGCAAGAGAAATCATGATTAACAATGTTAGAAATGGCGTGACAATTAGATCCAACGATTCTGGAACTTTATTTCTAATCCACTTCTCCATTTTTGCCCCTACTAGCCCTGCGATAAAAGCAGGTAGAACAGAGCCTTGATACCCTAGAACAGGCAGCACTCCGAAAAACATTAACGGTTCTGCATCACCTGCTGCAACTGCCCAAGCATTAGGTAAAGCTGGACTTACGAGCATTAAACCCAAAACTAGTCCGATGACTGGACTCCCACCAAAAACCCGGAAAGCCGACCAGGCAACCAAAGCAGGTAAAAAGACAAATGCTGTATCTGTTAAAACTTCGGTAAATAAAAGAAAGTTATCCGAGATATCCTCCGGAGCCATTCCAAAAAAAGCTAGAACAGTTTCTTGCATAACCAGACCTCTTAATCCCATAAATAGACCGGTTGCTACTAATACCGGGATGATAGGTACAAAGACGTCTCCAAACGTGCGAATAATCCTTTGAAACAAGTTTCCTTGTTTTTTTACATCTGCTTTTTGTTCATCTCTGGATGATTCCGAGACACCTTGATCTACAACCTCGGCAAAAATTTTATTTACTGTTCCGGTACCGAAAATAACCTGGTATTGTCCAGAGTTATAAAACGCACCTTTCACTTTTTCAATATTCTCTACTTGTTCCTGATTAATTTTTTCTTTATCATTGACCATTATTCTTAGTCTCGTAGCACAATGTGCAACGGAACTAATATTAGATTCACCACCAACTGCTTCAATGAGTTCCTTAGCGATTTGAGAGTTTACTGACAACTTTAACTCCACCTTTCCATTTGTGTAATCGAATACATACAATAAATTTAACAATACTTTAAAAACAACCTTTTTAGTGTGGAATCGATTACACATAAACTAAAAAAATAAAGGCATTTAAGCTTTATTTTCATCTGTAATCGGTTACAGTGTTATCTTACACTATCTCTTTCTATTAGTCTATAGTTTAAAATTATTTCTTTGTTCTTATATTCCTTATCTTGAATTTTGTTTAATATTAATTGTGCTGCTTCCCGTCCTGCCTTTTCATTATTAAAATCCACAGTCGTTAAACCAGGTTCAACAAATTCAGCTAGTTCAGAAGCACCTATCCCAACAACAGCTATATCGTCTGGTATTTTGTACAGATGTTTTTTCAAGTATTTCATTGCTCCGATAGCTAATCTATCTGTTACCGCGAAAACTGCAGATGGTGTCGTTAAAGAGTTATTCATGATCGATTCCATGGATTCCTCACCAAATGTCATAGCAAATGAGCCCGTTTTTATCCAATTTTCATCGATGGAAAGAGAATGATCTTTCATCGTATCAAGGTAACCTTTTTTTCTGTCATAACCAACTGCAGTGTCTTTTTCATCTACACCAATAAAGGCAATTTTTTTATGGCCTTTTTTAATCAAGTAATTGGTCAGACCTTTTGCAACTTCGTAATTGTTATAACTAACATAAGATTCCCCTTTTAATTCTTGGCCGATTGCAACAAATGGAATGGTTAGGTCGTCCACTTCTTCCATTAATTCTTTACTCGTATTCGTTGCATTCAAAATGATTCCTTCCACCTGACGGCTTTTGAACAATTTTAAATATTTAATTTCATTTCGTAATTCTAAGTCACTGGAAGCAAGAATAATTTGGTACCCTTCTGGGGCTAATACTTCATTTATGCCATTGACAATTCTACTAGCAGTCTCCGTACTGATCCGAGGTAATATTACTCCGATTACTTTAGAGTGCTTTGTCCTTAATGCCTTCGCATGTTCACTCGGAACGTATTTATTTTCGTCGACAATTTTCATCACTTTTTGCCTTACTCCATCGCTTACATAACCCGAATTATTTATTACACGTGAAACTGTCGCACCAGATACATTAGCTAGTTTAGCAATTTCCTTAATAGTAATCATATAAACTCTCCTAAAAAATACTCGATTTAGAATGCAGGGGACTGTTCTCTGCTTCCAAAAGATGCATGAGAACTCAATCGTGTATCATATCAATTTATCCAAGACACTTGTCAATCTGCGCTAATTCCACTGGCCACATCTTTCTCCTCCAGCTCTGCAATTCTCTCTTCCACATCATCTTGATACTCTCCATAATGTGATCGTAACGTACTAAGAACCTTTTCTGTCTCATTATAGGTTCCTAACTTATTCGACATCCTTATAAACGCCCAAAAGTCGACCAGTCCTTCTTCACGAATGACGCCATTCCAAGGATCTTCACCATCACCAGCTTCAAGAATATCCTCGTAAGACATAAGTATTCCGGTGAAATCTACCCGCCATTCAAAGGGTGTTAAAGCAAATTCTTCCTCCAAAGCCTTTTCAAAATTATCTTCCATTGCGAAGTCGATCTCGGATTCAGTATTATCGACAGCCTCATCCAAATATCCGCTTAAAAGCTCTTCTATCGAAACTGGTGATGAAAATGGCTCGGGTAGCTGACCACTCATGACTCCCATTAGATCCTCGACATCATTCGCCTTATAATACTTATATTCTTCTGTTTCGTCATTCTCATCCACTTCATTTACGTCTTCATTCATCGTACCCAGATTTTGTTGAAGCTCGCCTAAGCCAAGCCCACTAAGCGGATTCAGTTGACTCATCAGAGAATCGATTCCAAGTCCTGAAGACACTCCTTCTAACATTAATCCACTTAAATCATCCTGACTTCCTTGAAGACCATTCAACATACCGCCAGTTGGATTCAGTTGGCCTGATTCCTGAACAGAAGTCGGCACATCGTTTCCTGCACTAAAGATATTCTGATCCTGAGCATTCGTTTGTCCTGAAGAACTCGAATTAAGGCTATTCTGTCCATTTATATTATTCCAGCGTTCATTTTGAATGTCACTCTCATACAATTCAAATTCGAAATCAAACTCACCCTCGTCAAAAAAATCACTCGCAGCTTTTACATTCGAGCTATACCCACTAAAAAAAATGACACCCAAAAAAATACCTAACGTTCCTATGTATTTGCGCACGAATGAATCCCTCTCTCTTTCGATTCTGATTGTTTGATTATAGCATAAATTAACATGTGAAATAACGAAAAATCAGGCCAAGAGCTTAAACCTCCTGGCCGTTAATAGTCCTTATTAATTTACTCCGTGGTCACTCGGACCACTACCCATTCCATTCCCTATATGACTTTTAGGCATAGGTTTTGAGTGAGTAGATTTGTTATCATAAGCTTCTTCTACCTTACTTCTTTTTTTCTTATTCGCTTCAACCCCATAAAACCTGTTACTGTTTAAACCAAAAACGTCGCGAATGACCATAATCAAGATTGGAGTGGACAATAGTGCAATGAAACCTAGGAATATCCACATACCTGTTGACATACAATATCACCAATCCTTTCTTTATTGAAAATAAGTCTTTCAAATCCATGTATGATTACTTCTTTTCTTTCAATGAGACAATTTTTATATACCTTTATTATAACATAATTGACAAAAATACCTTTGACTCCCAATTAAAAACACTTTCATCTCCATAGGCCGTCATACTCAGACACTTGTACTTTAGAATAGCTCTAATTTTCTAAAACCATCCTGACTGCTTCAACAGCATGAATATAGGTTGTATCAAATAGCTGAACGTCTACGTCTTCTGGTTTTACTAGTAAACCGATCTCCGTACAGCCTAATATAATTGCTTCTGCTCCATCCTCTACCAAACTATTTATCACTTTTTTAAAGTACTCTTTTGATGATGGCCTCAATTTGCCAACGCACAGTTCTTCAAAGATTACTTTGTTTATAAGGTCTCTATCCTGTTTTCCGGGCGTAAGCACTTTTATGTCATGAGACTCTAGTCGTGATGTGTAAAAATCTTGTTCCATTGTATACTTCGTTCCGAGTAATCCAACCCTATTAACTCTAGATTCTTGAATGTGCTGTGCTGTAGCATCTGCAATATGTAAAATAGGTACCTTCGTTTTACGGCTAATGTCTTCCACTACTTTGTGCATCGTGTTACTGCAAATAACAATGAAGTCAGCACCTGCTTTTTCTAATGACCGTGCAAGATCTCCTAATAGTTCTCCTGCTTTGTTCCATTCGTCATCCCTTTGATAACGCTCAATTTCTTCGAAGTCAACGCTATATAACAGACACTTTGCCGAATGAAGTCCCCCTAATTGCTTCCTCACTTCTTCATTTATTATTCGATAATATTCTACCGATGATTCCCAACTCATCCCACCTATAAGTCCAATCGCTTTCATGTTAGTTCCTCCTTTTTTGTCCAAATTTAATCCGAGTTTTTCGGTACGACTCCATTAGTTATTTGAAGTAATGCTATTTTCAGAAGACTTCTGCTTATATATAGTGTGATGCAAATTATAATTACTTGAATAAAAACTCTGCCAATATTATTTGGAGAAAATCCTGCGATCCAATTTCCAGGATATATTATGATGACACTCGCTACAAGGATTACAATAGTATAGGAAACTATTATACCTAAAATTTGAATTATTTTTAGTTCTTTCATTATTTTTCTGTTTTTCATAACTTTATAAATCATTACCGCAAAAAATATAAATATCATTAAATATTCATTCAAATTCGTACCTCCTATTTGAAGCTGGTACTTACATCTATTGGAAAAGATGATGCAATAACTGATCTTTATCTTCAAAAAACTGTCTCATAATAGAGTAATGATCCGTATCTTCCAACTTTACTTCTGTCATTCCCGATTCCGTAAGCTTCATAATTTTTGCATTCGGATGTGCCATAATCAGGGGTGAATGCGTAGATATGATAAATTGAGAGCCCTGTTCAAGAAGCTCGTTCATTCTTGCCAACATAGACAATTGTCTTATCGGAGACAAAGCTGCTTCTGGCTCATCCAAAATATATAATCCTTTTCCTTGAAAACGCTCCATAAATAATGCAAAAAATGATTCTCCGTGCGATTGTTCGTGTAACGATTTCCCCCATAAGAATCAATGAGTTTTCTGCCGCCGCATGGTTCTTTATCCAGATCCTCTATTTTTGTCGCTACATTATAAAACGTTTCCGCTCGGAAGAAAAAGTTATCCTTCGCTTTATTAACTCCTTTCACTAACCGAAGAAATTCATCTAAGTTAGAGTGGGAATCATAATTCGAAAAATAAATTTAACGATCCACCTTCTGGATTAAAGCCTAACGCAATCGCAATTCCTTCCAGCAGAGTTGACTTTCCCATACCGTTTTCCCCAATGATATATGTCACATTGGGATGTAAAGTCAACGTATGAAAGTTTCGTATTACTGACAGATTTAATGGAAAGTCTCGGTACGAAGATATAAGCTCCCTTTTTAAACTAACTTCTTTTATGTATTGTGTTTCTCTAGTGAGTTTCATCCAAACTAACCCTCCCTTAAAATCTGCTTACAAAACTTTGGATATCTTTTTATCTTTCATGTCTAATATAAACCCGACTGCAAAAGCTGATATCAATCCAGCCCAAAAAATTACACCGTTAGAAAAGACTCCGTTGTTGGAAATATAACTGTACATGTGATCAATAAATAATAGAATCAAAAACACATAAAAACCAACTATGCATCCTTTATCCCAGTTATTTGATTCCTTATCAGTCATTCGCTTAAAAAATAATCCCATACATTCACACTACCCTTCCAACCATTGCACATCATCACTTTATTGTGAGTTGGTATCTGTTGAAATAATATTAACATTAATTCCCTTTTTTTGTACCTAAAAAAGAAGATTATTCAGATTTTATAAGTAGCATAGGAATAGATTAATTTATTCCACTAATTTTGTATTTACAGCTGCAAAGAGGTGAAAGATCGACCTTCACAAGAAATCCGCCCACTCAGTTTCGCTAAAGAGCAAGTATCGTTACCTTCGCAACGCACTATTCATCGTAAATGTAACGTTAATAACCGTTTAGTTACACTTAGTTGTTTTAGCATTACGTGATTGGCTTTAATCAGATTTAATAAAAATAAAGGTAACAAAAACATAAATTTAACCTCATATTCATAAATTCCCTTTTTATTGCAAATTTTAGTATGGAAAAGGAGGGTTGAAACATGCCAAATATACTAGAATCAATCCAGCATGCATTTAATTCCATCGTTGATGACGAACCAAAACCACCATTAAACATCATCGAGGTATCTTATTCCTGGTTATACTACTCTATCGCAAAGAAATCCATTGCTTTTGAAGAAGGCGGACTAAATACTACACGGGATGATGAACTTAAAGGAATACTGAAAGTTGTCTAGATGGATGTCTTTTCGGAGAGTTTCTGGCAGAGGAAGAGACACGTTTGTACGAAGACGTTGAAGCATTGCCCGCGGAAAGCGTCAGCCTAGAGCGGATTCGCGCCTCTCTGATCAACGAAAAAAACAATTTTTAAAAAACCGATAATACTATAAATTATCTACAAAAAAGAAGGAACTAAAGTTCAGTTCCCTCCAAGCAGTCCTCTTGTTTGCTCCAATATCTCTTCATCTTTCAACCTGAATTTGAATTCTACTCTCCGCGAATCCTTTGCATTATAATTTCCTGCTTCATCTGTTCGCTCATCGGTATTCGACCTTCCATTTACGGTTAACTTGTCTATTAAAGGCTGTTGGACATCTTGTTCCGGAAATCTTTCACTCAGAATGTGTTCGGCCACACTGAATGCCCGTTCCTGTGAAAGCTCTAAATTGTACAAATAGCCACCTTCTCGATCAGCATGACCTTCCACGATGATTTCTGAAATGTATTCTTCATAACCACCCTCCAGTAACACCTCTAAATACGTTGGCACGAACTCATCTAAAAACGCAAACCCTTCTTGTTTTAAATTTGCCTCATCAAATTCATACAAAATATCGGTGTTAAAGATGAGCGCACCTGTATCCTCGTCAACCTCCACCCCTACCGTTGATTCGTCAAACTCCTCTTGTAAATCTTCAATTAAATTAACTCTGACCCCCATTATTTGGTCAATTGTTTTCTCCATCTCTTCTATTTGGAACGATTTTATGACCATCATAATAATAAAGATCAACACAAAACAAAGTAAAACTGCCGTTAATAAATCCGTGAATGATGGCCAAAAGTGTCCATCATCCTGGTCATTTTTTAAAAGCCGCTGGTATTTATTGATCATGGTTGCTTCCAACCTTTATGCGATTAAAATGTCTTACTTCCTCCGGTTTCACGGTACGAAGCTGACGATTCAATTCTTGAAATTCTTGATTCAGGTCATAAATCATTTGCTGGGATAAACGAATGTTTTTTTGTTGATTTTGATCGGTGATTTCACCAATCTGTTTGAATTCCTTTTTAATCGCGCCATTCATATCCATAACGTAATCACCAATATTTCTTCCTACCTTATCAAGCTTGTCGCCCAATGTTCCATCTAGCGAGGTCACATAGCGAGATAGCGTATCTTTAAGCACTTCAACACTGGAGTCAATTTGCTTTTCTCTTTGTGAAAACGAATCCGTTATTTCATGCATGGTGCGATTTATCTCGTTGATCAGTTGATTATTTTTGATGTTTATTTGTTCATAAGAGCTCGATGCATCACGTAATTGCCTTTCAAAGGCATTCGATTCAGCGGAATGTGCTTTTAAATGCTGATTAAATTCTTTATTGAATTCTTTTAAATCGTCAAATCGATCCGATATCAAATGCTTGTATTCTGATTGCGTTTTAGAAATGGTTTCTAGAGCTTCTGGTAATTGAACAATCGAGCTTCCAAGTCTATCAAAATCACTCGACATATCCTTTAAAGATGAATGTATCCCTGACAGTTTAGAACTAACATCTTCCCCAAAAACCCCTTTAAACTGCTTGTTGTTTTCCTTCATTAATTTTACTAAATCATCGCACTGTGCATTCATTCTCTTAAAAGCGCCATGTGAAGACTCTTGCCTTTCAGCCATCGAAGAGAGATACTCTTTCCAATCCTCCATGGAATCTTCAAACTGATGTAACGTTTTCACTTGAGAGGCCGTGAGTTCCTCGATTTTTTTAGAAGTATATTGAAATGCTTGTGACATTCGATCGTTTCGTTTATCCATTTTATCAAAATAGGTAAACAAGTCGTTAAAATGATCATTTAGCTTTGTTGCTGCTTTATCAAACCCACTCGTTACTATTTTCATGTTCGTGAAAAGAACGGTGAAATCCTGAATGTTATTGGACAGTCCCTCGTTAAACTTACTTAGATCCTCTGCAGCTTTCTGGAGTCCAATCGTATATTCCTGAAACCCTTTAAAGGATTTTTCAATGTTTTGCAACGATTCTTGGTTTGTCTCCCGAAGGTCAATAATAGAAGAATTTATCGTTTCCGACACTTCAATTAGCCGATCTATCGGGTTCTGTTCATTTCCCTCTAAATGAGACTCCATTTTCAACATAATATCTGTCAGCAAATATTCCGTATTCGCCACCCGAATGATGACGGTCATCACTAAGGATAAACCCATTCCGACAATACTCGTGTAAAATGCGACATCTATCCCGGCAAGTACGCTTGCCACATTTTCAACAAGCTGATCCCCCGTGGAATCAATACTTCCTAGCGACATCGTCAGTCCAATAAATGTTCCTAATACACCAACTAAAATAAAGACAGACACAGTCATTTGAATCATTTTCATAAGACTCACTACGGGAATATGAAACATCCGCCAACTGGAGAATTTCTGTTGCACAAATGTCTCCACTTTTACGGAATCCTCTTGTTGTTTTTTATCAAACTCCTCTTTAAATGTCCGTAACGGATCTACATCCACTGAATCCGTAGCTTCTAAAAAATGGCGTATTTTCTTTAGCCTGAAATACATCATGAAATGAACGAGAAACGCTAGTGCAAATGTTATAAATAACATCATAAAAATCAATTCTATCAGCTGATTTGATAACATGGTTTGCGCTTGCGGCTCACTCATCACTAATTCTAAAATTGCTTCTACCATTAGATTTCCCCCTCATAAAAAACATCCAAGCACTCCTTACTCCATGCTATTCAAAAGTGGGACAAATCATTCCAAACGGTTCAAGGGGACGGTTCTCTGCTTCCTTTCCTATGAATCTAGTCATTTGAACATAAAAAAAAGCGAAGACATCAAATAAGTCCTCGCTCTAGAATATAGGTCTTCACAAATACTATGATTAAAACGTCCCATTAACCAATGATTACTTTCTCTCGCGGGTAATGATATGGTTCGGACGTTGTTTTGCCACGAATTAAAAATAAGAAAGAAAAAATACCAATCCTTCCAACGAACATCAAAAACATGATAATTATTTTACCAGGTGTGCTAAGTTCCGGAGTAATCCCCATCGACAAACCTGTTGTTCCAAAGGCAGAAGTAACCTCATAGATAATAGCCATAAGTGGAAATGGTTCAATACTTGCTAATAGAATAATAGCGGAAAAGCAAATCATAATCGCAACCGAAATGACAACAAATGATTTTGTAATATCCTCAGGGTCAATTTCTCTGCGAAAAATCTTCACCGATTGTTTCCCCCTAGCAAAAGACAATATACCTAATATAGCGATAGCAAAAGTTGTTGTTCGTATTCCTCCCCCCACACTGCTCGGTGAGGCCCCTATGAACATTAATGCACTTTGCACCATTTGTGTAGATTCAGTAAATTCACTGACATCCATCGTAGCTAATCCACCATTTCTCGTAGTGACAGATTGAAACAAGGCATAAAAAAGCGATTCATGCCACGTTTTATCAACAAAAAAATGATCTTTATCAAAATAATAGATTAATAACGTTCCTAGAATCGCTAATGCAAAGAATGATACTGTTGTGATCTTCGCAAACAATGAAAATCGAAACTTACCATTCTCTTTTTTGTGATAAAACATATCTTTCAATTCTAACAATACAGGAAAACCGATGGCTCCAAAAATCAACAAAAAGAGATTTACCGTTTGAACAAAATAATCATTTGCAAATGGAACCAGTGATTCCCCTGTAATATCAAACCCTGCATTTGTAGCAGCACTAACTGATCCGAAAAATCCTTGGAGGAATGCCTCTTGCCAAGTTGGGAAATAATTTAAGAAATAAACCCCAAGGAGAATAGTACCAATTGCTTCTATGATTAAAAACAACTTCAAAATTTGTAACATCAGTGCAACTAAACCCGAGAATGTATCCCTATTATGATCTGTCATAATAAGTTGTCTTTCCCTGAAACCAATTTTCCTTTTGAAAACCACCCAAATAAATGTACCTAAAGTCATAATACCGAGTCCACCAAATTGGAGAATAAATGCTAGAATAAACACACCTGGAGTACTAAAGGTCTCAGCAGTGGAAACTACAGTCAGACCAGTCACACTTACTGCGCTAATAGCTGTAAATAAAGCATCAATAACCGACCATTCTACCCCAGGCTTTAAGGCGATTGGTAAGCTTATTAGTATCGTTGATAGAAAAACTGTAGCAAAATAAAAGATCACGATCATCTGTACAGATGATAATTTAATTGATTGAGCTTTTTGGTGTTTCCTCATAAATATCCCTCTCGTTGCTGTCATTATATTGCCAATGTAGAACTACATGGCCTTTACTTCAAATCTTTTTATTTCATTTTTATGACCTATGACAATTAGTAGTTCTCCCTTCGTTAGTTGGTAATCCGGTTCAGGTGACACATTGATGTCTCCTTCATTTTTTATGGCTAAAATGGTTATACCATAATTCGCTCTAATATCTAATTCTGCTAGAGTGTTTCCGTCAAGCTTTGATGTAGCTACTAATTCTACAATGCTGTAATCCTCCGATAATTCAATAAAATCAATGACATTCTCATCAGAATAATGCTGGGCAATTCTTTTTCCCATATCTTTTTCTGGATGAACAATATTATCTGCACCGATTTTTTCTAAAACTTTATGGTGATATATATTTTTTGCTTTGACGCAAATGTTTTTTATTCCTAATTTTTTTAGTAAAAGAGTGGTTAAAATACTTGATTGAATATCATCTCCAATCGCTACAAATACTGTTTAAAAGTTTCGAACACCTAATGACCGAAGTGTAGCTTCGTCCGTTGAATCGGCGACCAGCGTGTGAGTAGCAATCTTTGAGAATTCTCTTACCTTGTTTTCATCTTTATCCAGAGCGAGTACTTCATTTCCTTGCGCGATTAGTTCTTCACATATACTTCCACCGAAGCGCCCAAGTCCGATGACAACAAACTGTTTTTTCTTATGCTTGCCCATCAATTCCATCTCCTTTTACACACAAAAAAAGACCATTCTTAAAGAAGGGTCGTTTCCATAGACCTTTCCCTCTTATTATACGCTTACGAAGTTAACTGTCGGGTTAGTGACTGAGAGTATCCCTTCTACTAAGATTCACCCCAAGATAAATACTATTCATATTTATCAAAAAATTGGTTCCTCCGTTTTGCACTAAAACAAATTCAGCGGTTAAAGGTTGATATTAAATGATTATAAACGTAATTTACTCCTTTAAAATAAAAATGTCAACGAATTATTTTGAGGACTTATTTTTCTTTCCTTGCTCCTAGAATTTTGTACAAAAAAACGATCACTATTCTCACTAGTTTCAATCCGTCCTAAAAAAAAGCTTTTAAGAGTTACCATCATATTTCAGGATAATAGTGGTAATGCTTTTAATGATGGAGGATATGATGACATGTTAATGATATTTGAATTAATGCAGATAGCAGTTAAGACAAAAAAGTTACCTATTATAGTTATAACCATCGTTTTTATCACATTAAGTTCTTTTGTTGTTCATTGGTTAGAACCAGATATGTTTGTAACTCCATTTATTGGATTCTGGTATGTGATGACGACTGTTACGACAACCGGTTACGGTGATTTCGTTCCGGAAACAACAATCGGTAAACTATACGGATTATTTTTATACATATTTGGAATCGGTTTAATTGGTATTGTCATTGGTAAAATTGTTGAGGGATATGGGATGTTTCAAACACTAAAGGAGGAAGGTAAATTGCGATTTAGGGGCAAGGGTCATTACGTAATCATCGGTTGGTCAAATAAAGCAAAACATACGATGAATGAAATAATTGAAATTGGCGAAGATGTAAAAATTGTATTAATCGATTCTCTTCCTAGTACCCCCATTGAAAGTGTTAACCTTTTTTATATCCAAGGAGATCCAACCGACAAGCAGACTTTAGAACAAGCTAACGTCCAGGAGGCACATGCCGTTTTAATTTTCACAGAGGAAAATGAAATTGATCCAGTTTCAGCTGATGGTAAATCGCTCATTATTGTTTCCTCTGTTGAGGGATATGCTGTGGATTTAGGGATAGATATATATACCATCGTAGAAATATTAAAAGAAAAACACATTCCTAATTTTAAACATGCAAATGTCGATGAATTTGTTATCGCTGACGAGGCTCTTTCAGATTTAATGGCTAAGTCTGCTGTACACAAAGGTTCTAGTAAAATAGTGATGAAACTGCTAAGTAGAAAAAGTGGTGTCGATATATGGAAACTTTTCAATCGGGGTCTTTGGAAAACATATAATGACGCATTTGAAGAACTAAAATCATTAGAGGCTAACTTTATCTCTGACCAATATGATTTTCAAATATTAAAAAAACTGAATGAACCGCTGCCAGATGACGCAGAGCTATATGTTATTTGCAGTAAAGATACCTATCAAAACATAACCCGCAAATTTAAGCTAGATTGAGGTACTTAATAAGGAAAACGAAAGTTTTTAGAAGCAGCCGCGATTCCCTTCCCTATTAAGTGAGCTCTTTTAATAAGAATAAATTACATTTCATTTTTAAGATTGTTCCTCCATATTATTCAGAATAACGAGATGACTTATGATACCGTAGTATAATAATTATATTACATTCATCTAAATAACGGAGGGTATCGTATGATCAAAAATAATAAAATTAAGACCGAGGAAGTTCATCTGACCGGCTTGGACGGAGAAGATTTAGGCATCGTTCAAACTTCTGAGGCACTGGCCATAGCAAAAGAAAACAAGGTGGATTTGGTATGTACGTCCATGCTATCTAATCCTCCCCCATGCACATTAATCGCTTCTGGGAAGGCCAAACAAGAAAAACAAAAGGCCAACAAAAAAGCACGTAAGCCTAAAGTGAAGGAAATTCGTCTGACACCCGTTATTGAGGAGCATGATCTTGAAACCAAAATAAGACGGGCTGAACAAATTCTCCAGTCTGGTGATTCCGTCTATTTAGTAGTGAAAGGCAACGAAAGTGGAAAGTCGAAAGAGATGCTGGAGAGTTTACTACAAGAGTTAAGTCATTTAGGAACAAAAAAGACAGGTGTTCAAACGAGTGGGAAACAGACTGCTGTGCAAGTGGACCCTGTTGAATAAAGTGCTATTTAAAATGCGTGATTCCACAGTAAAAAGAATCCCTTTGATTTTATTTCTTGAATATTAAACTAAATTTTTCACAGACAACTAGCATGTTCTCTTGAAACTCTTGTCTAATATTTTTGAATTCTTTAGTAAAAAAAGTTTTGTGGACATCTCGCCAATACTTTAGGGTACGATCACCTTCTCCTTCCAAAAAGGCAAATTCCGGCGTAACTTCGTCGAATGGGACAACTTCTACCGATGTCGTTTCTACGATAGCTACGGCCTTTCCTTCGCCATCAAGAATGATATTATGCAGACCAACATGCGGTAGTGGTTCGTCATCTAACTTATATAGCACGTAGTTAGAAGCAGTCGCTGTTTTCGTCCCTTCTAAAACCAGCTTGGCTAATTCATCAGCCATTTCCTTGGAATCACCGAATGCCCAAGCTTCATATTTCTTTGGTGTGTCTGGGTTCGTTTTTAAATAGTCTTCCCACAACTTATCTGCGGAATCATTTCTCATATATATTCACCAACTTTTTAATATAATGCAAACTCTACCATTACCTTGATTATATATACCGCATATTTGATATTCAAATGAAAAAAAGTTTATGATAAGATTGTGAAAGGGTTTTCAACGTAAATTAGTATTCTAGACTGTTGCTCATACTTCTAACAATTCCTAACCAAGATTTGCTTTTTTGAAATTCCCTGTCCCTCCCCTAGTAAAATGCTTTTCATAAATCTATACATAAACCTACGAGAGTGAAGGTGTAAAAATGACACGAAGAAAAAGACTTATCAAAACAGGCTTAGCAATCGCACTTGCTTCTGTTACAGCCGCATCCGTTTTAACTATTTCTGCAACAAGAGTTAATTCTTTAGAAGTACCTTTACAAAAGCGGTATGATTTCGGGCCGTCTGACAGTTCAGTTGTAGCAGATTACCTAAAAGTTACAGAAGAAAGTATTTATAGTAAAGAAACAGGTTATGGTTTTTCTGACATCGCAAATGTAATGGCTATATATCAAGAGGAAGCGCATGGCATAGAACGAGATTTCATCTCATACTCTAACACCGCCTTTCTCGTTGATCTCCCAAATGGCGATTACACGGTGTCTGTTGTTTCGGGTGACATCCACGAACCCACTGAATTTGGCATAAGGGCGGAGTCGATTCAAAAAGTAGAAAACACCTCTCTTCATGCTGGACAAATTACAGAATCGGATTTTGAAATTGCAGTAATTGATGGGCAGTTATCGATTGAATTAACTGGTGATCAGCCCAAAATTAATGCTATTGTCATTACAAAGTTGCCAAATCGACAAGCTGCTAAACATCCAACAGTATATGTAGCCAGTGACTCTACTGCACAAACTTACAAGCGTGATTTGAAACCACAAGCTGGCTGGGGACAAATGCTTCCTAGTTATTTCAATAAAAAATTAACGATCGCAAATCATGCAATCGGGGGAAGGAGCTCAAGAACATTCTATACAGAAGGTCGGTTAGATAATATTTTACGTGAGTTGAAACCACGAGATTTTGTGCTGATTCAGTTCGGTCACAATGATGCAACTAGTTTCGTTCCCGAGCGTTATACACCAGTCGCAGATTTTAAAGAGTACATGAAAACGTATGTCACTGGCGTTCGCCAACGAGCGGGAATACCAATTTTAATTACTCCTGTTGGACGACGAGATTTTGATCCAGAAACAGAAAAATTCAATACTAGTTTTCTTGAATATAAACAAGCTATGGAAGAAATTTCGAAGGATTTAGATGTATTACTCGTAGATTTAAACACGTCGAGTCGTGAGTATTATGATGAACTTGGGCCTGAGGGAACACGCTCTGTGTTTTTGCACGTAGATGAGGGGACTTACTCTGCGTTTCCAGAAGGAAAAACAGATGATACACATTTCCAAGAATATGGTGCCGATCAAATTGCTAAGATGCTTTCAGAAGGACTTGTCAAACTAGACACTACTTTAGCAGAGTATTACAAGTCGTAAGGGTTCAGTTAAGTGTCTTTATCTTTTTTTCTATTTTGTTGCTTTATAATCACGGAAGCTTGTTTGGAAGAATTACCGCTCCCTTTCCGTGAATGATCCGAGAGCCTCCTCGAGCAAACTGACGCTCTGAGGGGTCTCGCTTGGATCATTCTTCCATAGGAGTCTCGCGGATTCTTCCAAACAACACTTTTTATAGAATCAGTTTACGTAACTACTATTATTTCTGATAAAAGGCTTGAAAAAGCGAATTTGAGAAACCTTTCGTTAAAAAGCATGCCCTCTCCGGAATATGTTTGTCCCTTGAGAATATTAAGTGATTTCAATCATAAGTATAAGTGAAATCGGCTTTGGAGAGGGAAGTGTTCCTGATGAATGACAATAATTATTCAAATTCTATGCTAAACAAAGCTGAAAAATCCGTGCAAGCCCAAAATATACCTGTTTCTCTGCATCCAATTGTTCAACCTGCTTATGTGAATCAAATGCCTGCTGCCTATACCTATATTTCCTGTTCCATCCGTGCCTCAGCCAACTCAGTATGTAACCCCACTCGATCCTGTTTTCGTTGACCATTTGAGTAGGCATGAAAATGAACAAATAATTGTAACTACAACTGCAGGAAAAATTGAGGGTGTTTTGACTGGGGTTGCCGTGGATCATATCCAACTTAATCTTTCCGATGACAAGGCGGTTCATATCCGAGTATCCCAAATCGTAAGTTTTGAAGGGTTTCCAATTTCGTATCGTTAAAATCTTTTTAGAAAATGCCTTTTTAACAAATAAAGTAAAAACAACAAACTACCTATTATAGTTAGTTGTTTTTGCTTTTTTATAGATGTGGCAAAAGTGTTACCCACGGATAGCATCCGCCTGGCCTGGGAATTCAAGTGATGCTTCCGATCAAGTATCACACTCCATGCGATTAAGTAACTTACTTTCTATCCCCACCTAAAATATCAAACAGACCTCCTGCCACACTTCCCTCACCTTTGTTTCCGCCTCTTTCCGGTGCAGCAGCAAAAATGCGGCTGGCTAGACGACTAAATGGCAGAGATTGAATCCACACAGTTCCTGGACCTGTTAATGTAGCAAAGAACAGACCTTCCCCACCAAACATGGCTGTTTTAATGCCGCCAATATATTCAATGTTATAATCAATATTTCCTGTCATAGCAACCAGGCACCCCGTATCAACACGCAATTTCTCACCGGGTACAAGCTCTTTTTTGTGCATTGTTCCCCCAGCATGAATGAACGTCATTCCATCTCCCTCAAGTTTTTGCATAATGAACCCTTCTCCACCGAAGAAACCAACGCCCATTTTCTTCTGAAACTCAATTCCAATAGACACTCCTTTTGCAGCAGCGAGGAAAGCATCTTTTTGACAAATCAGTTTTCCATCCAGTTCACTCAAATCCATTGGGATGATTTTACCTGGGTATGGAGAAGCAAAGGAGACGTGTTTTTTGCCTTGTCCTTCGTTGGTGAATGTCGTCATGAACAAACTTTCTCCTGTGATCACTCGTTTACCTGCACCAAGCAACTTGCCCATTAATCCACCTTTTTCAGAGGAACCGTCACCAAATAGTGTTTCCATTTTGATGTTTTCTTCCATCATCATTAAGCTTCCAGCCTCGGCGATTACCGTTTCATCAGGATCTAATTCCACCTCAACAAACTGCATGTCGTCTCCATACAACTTAAAATCAATTTCGTGATTATTCATTTTACCCTCTCCTTTGTAATAATCATTCACTGTCTATATATTTCGTTCCGGCATAACAAAACTCCTTTTAATAAAAGGAAGTATTTGGACGATTCTTGAGTTTATTTCGATGGGGTTTAGAGACCTTGAGGTGAAAAGTCCTATCCTGAGTGTCGCTGAATATGTTGTTTAGAGCCATTCAGATCTAACGGAGGTTACCAATGTTAATATGGAAAGCGAATAGTGCCCTTGAGATAAGATAGTCTCAGTGAGTGACTCTATCTTATCAAAAACATTTTATAACAAATAAAAAAATATAGGATTCACGCCCTATGCCTTTAACTAACTATTAAATCGCTGGATCATTTTCAAAATTCGTTTTTATAGCTCATTTAATTCATGGAGTGTCTGTACTACGTGATCAATGAATTCTGGAATTTGATCCATATGATCCTCATTAATTTTATGATTAAAAGGCACTTCTACGGTATTCCTATATTCATTATGAGCGTTTCCATAGGTGAAACGTAACGTTTGGGCGGGACGATGGTCTGGCTTCCAAATGTTTTCTAAAATTTCATCAATAAGTTCACACTCGTCCTCGATATCCTCGACCACCATATGAAAACGCACAGATAGTGTGCAGCCGGGAGATTCACCGGATGTCTCTAATATTTCAGATGCCAAATCTTTTAACGTTGCTTCTAGGACAATCTCTGCCTTCACTTCCTGTTGATCCACTAATTCAAATTCTATGACAAATTCTCTGGACATTAAGGAGAGATCAAGAAGGTCCTGTCTGTTCGTAATGTCAATCTCCCGATTTAAGTTATCTAAATCATACACATGATTCTCAAATGCCACTTTCAAATTATCAAAAATTGTTGGATCAAACATCGCAAAACGTCCTCACTGTTTTATTTTCAAGTCTACCATAAGTTTTATAAGAAAAACGGCATAGCCGTCTTTTATTAAATACAGCGTGATCTTTAAAGCCACCATCACTTAAGTATCAAGGGTGGGTTTCCCCTTGATACTTGTGGCGTAAAGATAGCTGATATCTTCTTCTATAATACTATTCATAATAATCTATGTAATCACTTTCTTTTTATTTACTGTTGTGATTCGTAGTCGGTAACGTTACTATAAAACGCGTACCCTCTCCCACTTCACTTTCTACCTTTATTTCTCCATTCATTGCTTTAATGATGCTAAAGACAACCATGGTGCCAAGACCTGTGCCTTTATCCTTTGTTGAAAAATAAGGTGTCCCCAATTTATTAATTTGTTCTTCGCTCATTCCTGTACCTGTATCATCAATCAAAATTTTTGCCATTCCATCACGTGCATCCACTGTAATAGTTATTTGTCCTTCCAGTTCGATCGATTCAATGGCATTTTTTATAATATTTAATAAACATTGATGGAGCTTCTCGGCTTCTCCTGTAACATACCCATTGTTTATTATATTCACTTCAATAAGAACATTATTCATAGTAGCGTATGGATTGACGACTTTTAAAATATAGTCCAATTCTTTATCAAGTTCCAACACCTCAATATTTTCAAGTGATGGTTTAGCAAAGGTTAAATAATCAGTAATAATTTGTTCGGCACGATCCAACTCTTCCAAAGAATACTTAATGTATGTGCTCCTTTTTTCCTCTGTTAGATTTGGTTCTCTTAATAATTGCAAAAACCCTTTTGTGACTGTTAATGGGTTACGTACTTCATGAGATATGCTGGCAGCAATATCACTGACAGCCTGCAGTTTTTCAAGCCGCCTTAATTCACCGGCTAGGATAATATCTTGTTTCGCTTTTTCTATAAAACTGACAAACATAATAACACCAATAGGTTGTGCTATTGAAAAGAGACTTATAAATATGATATATCTCCTATCGATTAATTCACTAAATAAAAGAGAGACCAAAAGAGCCATAAACATCACACCTAATAAAGCAGCTACGGTGGCAAGTTTGACTTTACGTTCTATCTTAAAGGTCTGATAAAATTTTGGAATGATAAACCATAAGGAAAACAGTAATAAAAAATTAACGATAAAGGCTCCATAAAATCCTGAACCATCGATAAAAAAACGATAAGAAATCAAAATAACAAATAACACAACCGCTACTCTTCGGCCACCATACAAAGCTCCAAGAATAAAAGGTATTTGACGCAAATCAAAGATATGCCCTTCCGTTAGATTAACTGAAAATGTCATACATAAAATGATCGAAGTACCTGCTACTAGTGTAATTAAACCTTCATTTATTAAAGGATGAAGATTCCTTTTAATAAACCTGCTAACAATAAAATAAAAAACAATGATGCTTAAAGTTTCTAATAAAAATATTTGAAGGTCGCTTAACAAAATAGTCATCTTTATACACACCCTTCTTCCAAACAAACGGTTACTAGTAATTTTATATTATAGAAAGGTAAGTGTATAGAATTCTTATTTCATTAATCGACGAAAAAGCCATAGATTTGCCCGATTTTAAGCCTTTATATCATTTTTTGTCTAGACATAAAATCTTATATTAAAGCAGTTTTTTAGCGAGAGGATGAACGCCAATACTTTGAATAATTAACGACATAAGCACAACGGCAAATGTGATCGAAATAATTACATCTATTTCTTGACTACTTCCAACTTGCAGGGACAAGATTAAGAAAATCGAGACGGAACCTTTTAAGCCAGACCAGCTAATAAGAACTGATTCTTTGAGACTGACTTTCTTATTCCAAGCAGGAATAAGTTGCGTTGAACCTGTGATTATAAGAAATCTTACAAGTAGGGAAGCGATGAAAATGATAATGGCAAGTCCCCAATAGTCGAAGAAAAGATAATCAGCAGAAACGATACCAATGACTAAAAACAAGATAGATAAAATCGATATTTCAACGATACCCCAAAATCCGTCCAACGCTTCCCGAAAATGTTTTTCTTTAATTAGATTTCCAAACTCAAAAGAGAGCACAATGCCAGCGAATACGGTAGCGAGCACACCTGATACTCCAAAATGTTCAGCAATATGAAAGGAACCATATGCCAAGATAATACTGAGCATGACTTGATATTCCTTATGATGTGTAAAGTGAATTGCCTGACTAAATAACCAACCAAAGACTAGACCAATTGCTACTCCGCCTAGTGAAACGTATAAAAAATCACCAACAAATGCGACTGGTGACAAGCTTTGGGTTTGCATAAATATCCCCAATATACATGTAAAAATGACAATACTAGTTCCGTCATTTAAAAGGGACTCGCCTTCAACGACATCCGCAATAAGATTGTCTTTAGCCGATTTTTTCAACACACTCACAACGGAGACTGGATCAGACGGTGTCAGAATCGAGGCAATTAACATCGCACCGACAAATGATAGAGAAATAAATGGTAAACTGACTGCATAAATAATTCCCCCTAATATAACGACCATTAGCAACGTCCCTGCTGTAGCCAAGAATGTAATAATACCAGCATGCTTTTTCAAATCTGCAAAGGGAAATTGATACGCTGAAATAAACAATAATGCTGGTAAAAAAACATGATAAATCATCTCTTTCGTTACTTCGACTTCCGAGAAAAAGGGAACGAAAAATAGTCCGATACCTATTATCACTAGAATTGGTGGTACAGGCAAATCCTCTTGCTTTTTATCAATTGCGAAAATAATATAACCTATAAATAGCAATACGATCGTTATCGATACCGACATTCTAAACACCCTCCTTTTGTTTTCAAAATTACTATCTCTTATATTCCTTTGATTAATGGGTTCTTAAACATTATATTCCGAGTGATTTCATCACATCCTATAGTGAATCTGTTTTATTTTAACATGTATTTCCAAAAGCGTTTTTCTATCAATTGTTAAATACGAAGAATCTTTAATTTAATTATATTATTTTGTGAAATTTACATCCAATAAATATCAACGTTTAGCGACGGAATACTCACTTTTTGGTAGAATAGAAACAGAAAGGGTGATTAACGTGCAAAAAGACATTCATTGGGGAATTATCGGTTGCGGAGACGTGACCGAAGTGAAAAGTGGACCTGCTTTTCAAAAAATTAGTCACTCAAATCTCACTGCTGTAATGAGAAGAAATGGTGAATTAGCCAAGGATTATGCATCCCGTCACGGTGTCCCTAAATGGTACAGCGATGCAGAACAATTAGTTGCTGATTCTGACGTCGATGCGATTTATATCGCTACTCCTCCAGCATTCCATAAAGAATATACGTTACTAGCTGCGAAATACAAAAAGCCCGTGTACGTAGAAAAGCCAATGGCGATGAATCATCTGGAATGCGTTGAAATGGTCAAAGTATGTAAAGAAACGGAAACACCTCTATTTGTAGCTTACTATCGAAGAGCTCTGCCGAAGTTTTTAAAAATTAAAGAATTAATCGACCAAGGCGCTATTGGTAAGCCTTGTTTTGTGAAAACAACACAATTTCAAAAATCAATAGAAATGAAAGATAACAAAGAACCTTGGCGCGTAAATCCTGAGATTGCTGGAGGCGGACTGTTTTTTGATGTAGCTAGCCATACACTTGATATTCTTGACTTTCTGCTAGGATCTATCGAGGAAGCGAAAGGATTCGCATCAAACCAAACGAATGCTTATAAAGCAGAGGATATTGTCACAGGAACTTATTTATTCGAATCTGGTGTGCATGGTGTGGGAACATGGTGCTTTTCAGCTTATGAAAAAGAGGATGTGAATGAGATCGTTGGTACTAAGGGAAAACTTGTATTTTCCACGTTTGGTCACGAACCGGTTCAATTGATTACGGGTTCAGGTAAACAAGAATGGGAATTTGAGCGTCCAACACATATTCAACAGCCTCTCATTCAAACTATTGTCAATGAATTACGCAATGACGGAGAGTGCCCAAGCACTGGTGAAACAGGTTCACGAACCAATTGGGTGATGGAAGAAATGACTAAAAGCTATTATACTTGAAAACCTACTAACTAAACTAAAAAATATATAATTAAGAAAGGCAAGTAGAGCTGAGAAGCCCTTGCCTTTCTTTTGATCTGAACAGCATCAAATCAACTATGATTTAAACTTTCACCGTTTTAACAGCAGTTCCATAGGCTAGGAGTTCTGAACTCCCCTGCATCACTTGAGATGTGGTATATCTTACGTTAAAAATGGCGTCTGCTCCCATCTCTTCAGCTTGTTTGACCATCCGATTATAGGCAATATCTCTCGCCTCTGTCAGCATTTCTGTGTACCCTTTAATTTCTCCGCCTACAATCGTTTTTAAGCCAGCCATGATATCTCTACCAACATGTTTCGATTGCACAACATTTCCTTGAGCAATGCCCAATACCTCCATCACTTCAAAACCTGGAATGAAAGCAGTATTAACTGTAATCACAAAATAACCCCCTCTTATGAATATATTATTCTAGTAGTTATAAATAAGACTAGTTTTAATACAACAGTCTCTTCCTGCCTCTTTTAAATCCCAGTTTCACTGAGCGTTTATAGAGAAAAAGATCTATATAAATGATAAGAGTGGAAATAATAAAAATTTCATAGGTGTTTAAGGAAGTTTTTATGATCATTAATCTTATAAATAAACAAACTATACTTTTAAGCAGTCTTTTAATCTTGTTCTTATTAGTTGGCTGTTCAGCAGGTAATAATACTCAGAATAATATATCTTCAGAGGATAACACTGCAGAGAGTAATGAGCAGAATAACACGGTCAATATTGAAGAAAATAATTCTGAACAACTAGAAGAAAAAGAAGAGGAACTTAATGATCTTCAAGAAGAAATAAAGACTAAAGTGGCTGAACTTCAAAAAGTAGAAAATGAACTCAGTAATATCGAAGAGGAAATTGAAGAGAAAAGTAATCAATTAGAAAGCGGAACCGAGGAAGATACCAATGAGTCCGCCAATGGCAACTCCGATTACGAAGTTATCCAGGAGAAAGCCGATTCCGTGGTCATTGACTTGGAAAACGAAGACTTTGGCACAGTTGCGATTCATGCTCATCCAGAAAAAGGTGTCCAGTTCTCTCCATACGGTTACGTGGATAAAAATGATCATCTAACATTCACAAAAGAAGAATTGCGGAATTTTATGGAGGACAGCGAAGAATATAATTGGGGATCAGAAGACGGGAGCGGTCACCCCATAGAACTCACTCCAGCCGAATACTATGAAGAGTATATTTATATTCGAGATTTCTCGAGATCGGCCTCGTGAATTATAATGAGACTGAATCACGGGGAAATACGATTGTAAACGTAGAAGAAGCTTATCCAGAGGCACACTTTATTGAATATTTTGTGTCACCTGATGATGAAATCGGAATGAATTGGGCAAATCTCATTCTTGCTTTTGAAGAGCATGAAAATGATTGGCATTTAGTTGCAATTGTGGTAGACCGATGGGCAATCTAACAAAACACATCGAAAAAGGACGAGAAAAGTATTTCACTGTCCTTTTTCGATATGTTTAAGTTGCACTTAACAAAATCCGCTCCGCTGCTTTCCTAGCTCCTGAAATATTTCTGGCAGTTGGCCCCAATTCCAATTCACTTAATGGTCCTGCAACATATAAATGTTCACACCATTCTAGGGAGGATTGAACGATGGGATAGCCACACTTTGCACATTGCAGTCCCTCCGAATTTATTAAATTAGTTAGCCACGCTTCATTTGGTAGCGAAGGGGTGAAACCAGTTGCTAATATAACTGAATTCGTTTCCAGGATTTTTCCATCTTTCAAGTGTAATACTGTTTCTTTGTCATCGATTCTTTCTCCAACCACCACTTCGCCATTTTTTATACAAAGTTTCTTTTCTTTCTCTAATTTAGCTAGTTTGTTATACAGTTCTCGAGGCAAAGAACCTTTATGTCTAGCTTCATTTATTAGACTTCGACGTTTGCTATAGTCTCTCTCTCTGTGAAAAGAGATCAAGTTCTTTGGTCCTAACCAGCCAGGATCACTATCGAAAGAATGAATACGAAAGGGATGTCTTTTTAATAATGTGACTTGACCTGGATAAAGAAACGTTAATCTAATTGCTACGTGGGCGGCTGTAATTCCTCCACCAATAACCGTTACTGGTCCTGAAACATTTTCTAGGCTCGTCAAACTCTTATCATACACATGATAGATATTATCTCTTGCAGATTTTAATGAAGCTACCCACTCAGGTATTTTTAGCTGATGATTGATGCTTATAGCGATCACTATGTTTTTAGTGGAAATTTCACTCCCTAATTCCGTAATAATTCTCCATCCGTCTCCTTTCCTTGATGCATGACTAACTTTTCCTTGGTGCCAAGAACGATGGATATTGACATTTTCCAATGTTTTATCCGCATGGTCGTTAAATAAATTTAAGGATGGTCTCTTGTAGTTGCCATAAAGTTCTTTCCTGTCATGATTATTTTCTTGATATTTCTGAAGACTGAAAGGGTCCAAATCAATATGATGAACAGATGGGGAACGAAGATATTCCATACCAATCAACTCTGTATTTCGTTTCCACATGTGTAATGGTTCAGAATGCGGATCTATGACTGATAACTTACTAGTTGTCGTTAAGCCTTTGGCTAGCAAAAAGTTAGCAACTGTACATCCGTGAATTCCTCCACCAATAATTGCCCATTCATACATAAAACAGACCTCCTAGTTAAACTCTAAATGATTACAATTAGTGTTATTATTTCAAAATTTATCCTTAATTAATCATGGATATACATAGGGTTCTGTTGGCTCATCGATACTGTTCCATTGTTGCACATGTATAAACGGAACTAATTGTCCTTCCAATTGATGTACATCAATTATCCCGCGCACGCTTATCCAACCCTTTTCCCTTTCCAAACTCTTATCACTACTCGACAATACCACCCCAGTGACATGTGCATCTGCCACACAATGTGTCACAATAAATCTTGCCAACATTGGATGACCATTGGCAACAGCTTTATCACTAAATATAAAACCTTCCATATTAATTCGTTTTCCAACAAAAAGCTCTGGCGATGTTTGAATGGCATTCGTATAATCAATAAAATTTGAATGATCAAGGGACAGGATTGGCTGATCGATCATTTCTTTCATGATATCGTCTGATTTAGTACCCAAAGTTTCGTGAGAGTGTCCTGTATTTGTCTCGCTACTCGAATAACAAATAGCCCGGTTCATGGCCTCGGCAGCACCTAACTCGCTATACGGGAGAAAAAATCCCGTGACTAGAGGCAGACATATCATCACATATCCAATTCTATTTTTCAGGGGCTTCGTATCTTCTATATCGTGACTACACCCCAAAATATTACAGTATTGATGGTCAACAGCTTGTTCTTCCGTTAAAAATATTCTCGTAACTTGGATAAAAAAGAGAACTAAAAAAATGATCGAGGCTACTTGACTAAAAGCTGCATACTGAGGGTTGATAAAACTATTAATTTCCCCTGTGTGGTGCAATCTAATAATAAATCCTGAAAATAAGGCTAATATCAATGCTTTTAATGCTTGCTGTGGATGAAAGATCACTTTTTATTCCCCCTCATAGAAAAGGATGAACACCTAATAATATACCGAACACACTCACAGTGATGATAAGCATTAGGACAATAACAAAACGAAACTTAAATACAGCTAGCATCATAATCGTATTTTTCAAATCTAACATAGGTCCATAAATCAAAAATCCAAGTATTGATGTTTCTGGAAACAAATGACGAAATGAAGCACCAATGAAGGCATCTGCCTCCGAACATAATGACAATAAATAGGCAAGTCCCATCATGATTGCGGTAGAGTATACAACTCCCTCCCCGAGATCTACCATTGCTTGCGTTGAAATAAAAGTCTGAACGAATGCCGCTAACAGGGCACCGATAATTAAAAATTTTGCAACATCAAAAAACTCATCGACCGAGTGGAACAGCATAGCTTTCAATCGCAAGGAGAGGTTAAGTGAAGATGAAGAATAGCCTAACTGATTTGAATTTGCAGATTTTTTAAGTTGGTTTCGTTTAAAAATGAGACTTACAATTGCTGTAATAAATAATGCGATAATAAACCCTAAAATCATTCGCTGTAAAGCCATTTTTAGATCCTGACCAAAAGCTACATATGTAGAAAAAATGACAATTGGATTTATTAATGGCCCAGTAAGGAGAAATCCGACACCTGCAAAAATAGGGACTCCTTTAGATACTAATCTTCTAACAATCGGGACAATGCCACACTCACACGCTGGAAACAATGCCCCTACCAAACAACTCATCAAGATCGCCATCACTCGATTTCTAGGAATGAACCTTTTCAACTGCTCTTCAGAAACAAAAAACTGGATGATGCCCGCTATAAAAACACCTACTAATACAAAAGGCAAGGCTTCAATTAAAATACTGAGAAAAATAGTGTTAAAAGCTAGCAGTGATGTAGGAAACAAAAGACTTTCCATCATCAATCGTTCATTTAATATCATAAAATAAAAAACGAAGACAAGCACAAGAATTCCGGCTACTTCCGCAAGATTTTGTTTTACACGTTTCATCATAAATGCCTCCACATATATCTATTTACAGGAAAATATATGTGGACAAGATTAGTAACATGCAGATAAATCAAAATAATTACGATTTATAGGAATGCGTAGTGTCTTATTAAGAAAAATGCGTAGCTACTTTCGACCCCTTCTATTAGAAAAAAACGCGGTCCTACTCTTTTTATTTATTAGATAATGGTACTGTTGACCTTAAAAATAATTCTATTTTCTCTATCACTGCTACTAAACAATCATCTACTTTTACGAACCTACTTTTAAACTTAGTTTAGCCCACTCTTTTTGAATTTCGTCGATATTTAGATCAATACCAATCAGTACCAGATAGTTTCTTCCCCTATAATCAGACGGCTCCCAGTAGCTTCTTTTCATGACATGCTGTAATAAATAACAATTTTCATTTACAAATAGATATCCTTTTGCTCGTAATAAATTCGGGTGCCATCTTTTTAGAAATTTTGCTACTATTGATGACTTCATAGGTTCGTTTACAGAAAGAGTTAGTGTATTAATGCGTGAAAAAGAGACACTATTTCCATGTATATGAGGGTATGGAGTTCGCCTATTTGCATAAAATTTCTCTTTATTCACTTCTGTAATTCCTTCAAGCAAACCGTTTACATCAATTTCCGAATACGTCGTAAAAAGTAATGGGGATACTGAGTTCCGTTTACGGATTGCCTTTGTAATTTTTTCTTTAAAAGAGCTTGTAATTAAATCAAGCTTATTTACAACTAACAGGTCCGCAACTTCAATTTGGCGTCTCGTCGTTTGAACTAATTCTTTATCAGCTTCAAAAATACTGTTATATTCGAGTATATTTTCTCCATCTAGTAAAGTTACTACCTTTTCCAAATAGAGAGAATCAATTAATTCTGGATCAGTCAATGAGTCTACTACTTCTTCTGGATTCGCTACTCCTGTCAATTCAATGAAAATAACATCAGGTTGTTGATGAAGTAATTTCAACATGGTTTCTGTCACTTCGCTCTTTTGACTGCAACACATACAACCATCCAAAAGCTTCTCCACGATCTCGTTCTTATTTCGTTGGAGTAGAATTTCCCCGTCCATATCCGCTTTTCCTATTTCATTCATTAAAATTGCCGGTTTTAATCGCTTTTGAGCACATTTCTTTAGAAAACTTTTTAATAGCGTCGTTTTCCCACTTCCTAAGAACCCGCTTAATATAAATACTGGAATTTTAGTCATAACTCTTCCCCTCCGTTCGAGCTCACGTCCCTGCCCCTTAATTATACTATTTTTAAAACGGAAGTATTCTGATTTATTTGCTGATTCTTCCACTTTCAAGAATATGTGAACCTTAAGGGATGATTTTCGTATGATTACCAGCTAGCTTTTCGAACCCCTGGAATTTGACCTTTGTGTGCAAGCTCCCGAAATTTAATTCTGGATAATTCAAATTTACGCAAATACCCACGTGGTCTTCCGGTGACTTTGCATCTGTTATTTAACCGACTAGGTGAAGAATCTCGTGGTAGATTTGCTAATGCAACATAATCACCTTTTTCTTTTAGTTCTTTCCTTTTCTCTGCATATTGAGCGACGATTCGTTCGCGTTTCTTTTGTCTAGCAACCATTGATTTTTTAGCCATCACTTACCTCCTGGAGTTTTTTATACTTTCAAAACGTAATGGTTACGATTTGCCCCCTAAGCATATCTCATCTTTTTTATATTGTCAAAATGCATGTCGCCTTTTAATTTAAACTTTTTCTTCGTTTTTTCTTTACATTTCGTTTCGTTAACCTTATTATAAAACGTAACGATTTCGATTTGATTAGTGGAGGTATGGTAATGAATGATTGTCGTTATGAATATGCACGAAAAAAATGTATTAGTCTGTTGCTCTCTTTCGAGCGAAATTTATATAACTATGTAGAATTGAAAGAACTAATTCTAATTGATCAAGCTCAAACGGAACAAGACTTTTTTCAACTCTTGCAAGTACACTCTCCAATTTTAGAAGCTGCCGTTGCATTTAACTTAGATTCAAAAGTTGTTTATAACACGGTACAGAAGATAGAAATTTTGCTCGAGGAACGGACTCCCGCTTACGTTGAAAAACTTAAACTTATTGACTATACCAAATATGTGCCTTATGAGACATACCCGATTAATCAAGTGAAATATTACTTACTACTTGACGAGTGACAACTCAAATTAAGAATAACTCTTAGCGTCTTTGTATTTATTTTGTTGCTTAGTTAGCATGGAAGGTTGTTCTGAAAAATTACTGCTCGCTTTCCGTGGATGATCCGCGAGTCTCGCAGATTTTTCAAAACAACAATTTTTATAGGGGGAGTTTACATAACCGTTATTGTTTCTGACAAAAGGGATGAAAAAGTAACCAATGACCTTTTAGAAAATCTATCTACGTCGACTTTCTTTTTTCAAGAAAAACGTATAGCCGTTTTTTATTACATACAGCGTGAGATTTAGCCACCCCGAGTAGCACCTACGTATTGCTTGCGTAGGTGCTACTCGGGGTGGGTTTTCCTTTAAACTCCTCATAGTTTAATCACTATTCCAAATGAATGAGATCCGCTCCATTTATAACCTGTTTATATGCATTCGTAAAAAGAGTCGGATCAGGGTCTTCCCCAATTTTCTTTGGTACATCAAAATCGGAAAGTACAAAGTAATGTTTTGGTTGTACGTCATGTCTCGCGAGTGAACTTTTACAACATGCTAAGGGACAACCGTCTATTGCAATGATATTACGACCTGATTTTGCGGTTTTCACTAACGGTTTGACATCCCCTCCAACACCTGCGATACAAAACATTTCAGCAATTTTTTCCCGGTCCATTTTAATCGCAATCATATTAGCGGTTTGAGCGGCCGAAGAACACCCTGAGCATGAATACACCAAAGGGAAATCCGTCTTTTTCATCGTATAACTCTCCTTCCTGTCTTCTACTGTAAATGAGAACAATCACCTGAAATTTTAGTAAATTACCTTTTATTCACCTTAACTTAGTAGTTTATATATAAGTCTGTGAGGGAAATCACCTTGTCGTAAAAAGAACTTGAAGAAGCATAAGGTTTGGACTCCAGTCAGGCAGATGAAAATACCTTACAGATAAATAGCATTTATTTAAATTATATATTCCTAACGTGGTATCCTAGAACTAGCTCCGAATATCAGTTTGTTGCACCATGTAATTTACCTCGAAATAGTAAAGGATGATTAGAATGAGAGTAGGAGTCATTGGATTAGGTGATATTGCTAAAAAAGCCTACTGTTCTTTCGGAAAAGGAAGGCATTGAGTTAGTGCTTTGTACGAGAAATAAAGATACCCTTTATCATTTGTCAAAAAAGTATCGAATACAAGAAATCGTTCATACTGTCGATGAGCTTATTGCAAAAAACATCGATGCAGCTTTTGTGAGTACTGCTACAGAGGCTCATGCTGAAATAGCCGAAAAATTACTAATACATGGTGTACATACCTATATAGATAAACCGATTTCAATGAATTTTAAAGAAACAGAGAAGATTGTACGACTCGCAAAAAAATCTAACAAAATTGCCATGGTAGGGTTTAATCGAAGGTTTATACCAAAAATTAAAGAGTTAAAGAATCATGGCAAAGCAAATTTTATCCTTATTCAAAAAAACAGATTTGCTTCTCCCGATCATGTCAGAAGATTTGTTGTAGAGGATTTTATCCACGTGGTTGATACACTTAGGTTTCTGATGCCTTCAGAAGTTGAGGAGGTAACAGTTGATTACGTAATAAATGATCATAAAATGGATCATTTAGTTTTGCATCTTAAAGGTAAAGGATGTACCGCGATAGGAATCATGAATAGAAATGAAGGAGTAACCGAAGAAATCATTGAATACTCGACAGGACAACATAAATACGTCGTCAACAACCTTGTAGAAACAACGCACTTTCATCATAAGGAAATCCGTACATCTAAGATCGATGATTGGGAGCCTACATTACAAAAGCGTGGTTTTTATCAAATTATTGATTCTTTTCTTGATTCAGTTGAACATCAAATGTCACCTGAGCCGTCGATAGATGATTCGTTACTAACACATGAAATTTGTGAAAGAATAGTTGCACTAATAGACGTCAAAAACTAATTACAGGCTTGCCTTTAATAAAGGCAGGCCAGTTTTAGAAACTTTACTGTTTACCAAATGAAGTTTCAGAGCCTTTTGCAACACTGTACTCAAATTTTTCGATTAAGAATATTATCACAATGTACCCGACGGCGCCTCCCAATGTATTCAAAATTAAATCATCAACACTAAATGCTCTTCCCCATACCAAACCAAAAAGCCCAAGGAGAAGTTGATATGTTTCTATGGTCAAACTGGTCAGAAATACAATAATAACAGCTTTTTTAAGCGATTTTAATCTGAATAACAATGCCAAATAAACGCCTAACGGAACTAACATAATCAAATTATAAAAATAAAATTTAATTGTATTCATAAAAAACCAATCTAGCCCATTGTTTCGGAGAGAAGTCCACAAATCATAGCTAAAATAAAAAGGGATAACGTGTATAAAATGAGTAAGGCTCACCTCATTTGCAGTGCTTTTAGGAGTAACGTTAATACCTCCAGTTGTCAGCTGACCAATCACAATCAAATAGAAAATAAAACTGTAAAAAATGATTCTTTTCAACATATTCTCCGTATTATTTTTAATTAAATCAATCCCAATATACATACCCAATAGTAATATTCCGACACTATTAACATTAATTATGTCCACTAAACGAATACCCCTCCTCTTAACTAATTCCAAAGAATCTCAAAGATTAAGAATCATTCTATGAGTTCTTTTTCTAACATCACCATATCCAAAGCCCGAATGCCATATTCATAGATAGGTGTTGGATATTCTTTAAAAAAATCCTTTTTTATTTCCGAAATTCTAAAACCAGCCTTTTGATATAATGCCAAATTTCCGATGCTTGAGTTTGCTGTCCCAACAATTATTTTAATCATACCGTTTCTTTTATAACGTTCAAACGCATCTGTTAGAACTAAACTACCTATGCCACTGCCCTGATACTCAGGCGTTAAAGCAATATTTTTTAGTTCGACAACTTCTTGAGCATGAAAAACATATAATACGACACCCACGATGTCATTACGATAATAGATGGAAAACATTTCACCATCATTTATGTATTTGTTCACTGCTACTTCACTTTCATCCGCTAAAAATAAGTAATCTAGATATAAGGACCTTTGCCCTCTTTCCACCATTTCAAATCTTATATCCTTTAAACTGGTCATCACTAAATCTCCTAAGCCTCATTTTTTAACGCTGAGTAATTTCTTCATGTTTTATTTTTTCAACCTCCGCTTCCTCTGAATCAATGTATCGGTTATCATATTTATCCATCCAAAGTAATAAGAAAAAAATAAGTGTCATCGTTAATCCTATGAATCCTATAACGGAACCAAAAATAATAAACGTTCCCTTTATCCATCCAAAGTCTTTCAGTCTGTTCATCGCCGTATAGGCCCCCTTTGAAATGAAAGTGCTCACACTTTATTTTAACATAATTATCCATAAAATAGATAAATGGAAGATAGAAACTCTCTATCCTCCAAACCAAGATTTATATATTCTCTTGTTTTAATCCATCTATGATATTTTCTTTCTTAATTTTACTTATCGAATACAGCATTGCTGAACTTACGATGATAAAGAGCGCTACTATAACGATAATAATACTCATCCATGGGAAAACAAAACGATAGTCAAATGTTGCCTGTAGCGATTTATAGATTAAAAACATCACAACACCACTAATAGGTAAGCCATAAAGTAACGCCTTGACTCCATAAAAAATGCTTTCATAATTTATCATTTTATTAAAGCCTTTAGGCGTCATACCTACCGACTTAAGCATTGCAAATTCACGCTTTCTTAAGGAAATACTTGTCGAAATTGTATTAAATATATTTGCAACTGATATCGCTGAAATTAACGCTATGAAACCATAGGTAAACACAGATACCAGCAATATCATCTGTTCCCCGCGCTGCTGAGACTGAAAAACATTATACACATACATATCTGACTGTATTACTTCTTCCAATGCTTCCTGCGTTGCCATTGGATCTGAGCTATTCATATACAAATATCTATTCATAGAATAATCTTCGTTATTACTAAGCAATTCATCGATTGTTTTTTGAGAAACAACAATATCTAAAGTACCTATACCTGTTGCACGAATACCCATTGGCGTCTGGTCGGTTAAGGTCATAATTTCTATATCATTTATAAACTCCGTTTCCTCACTTTCGTAATCGAAGGAAAATAAATCAATCATCGTACCTTGTTCGGCTTTAATCGCATCTGTCTCAACAAACCTTCCTGAGACAGGATCACGAAAGGAGATCTCATTTATTACGATTGCAGACAGATTTTCTTGATTTTTTAATTTCTCCAAATCTAACCCTACTAATTCAGCATACGTTTGAAAATTTTCTTCCTCAAGCCCATGTAAATAGATATTATAAGGATATTTTCCATCTTCTAATATACTTTCATCTTCTTTTACATTTTCTTGCAATATTTCAGGAAGATTTGTTTGATCGATCCAAGTTCTCATTTGAATGTCTTGAACGATACTAGATTCCGTGACATAGTCAAGCATCGTTAATGGTTCTAACTCATCTTCGTCGGATTTCTCGCCATAAACTAGAATATCATAATTGGTCGTTTCTTGGGAAAGTTCCACTGATTTTTCCAAATTCGAAGTGAAAAAAGAGACAGATAAGAAAAGGACAATACTCACAACAAGCGAAAAGACAGTAATTTGATATCTTCTTTTGTTTCTTTTTAAGTTTTTCAAGCCTATCTCTGCTTCCATTCCAAAAATACTGCGAACCAGCTTGGAAGTTTTTACTTTTTTACCGGATAATTTCAC
Source organism: Salipaludibacillus neizhouensis (assembly GCF_002886185.1). Lineage (GTDB taxonomy): Bacteria > Bacillota > Bacilli > Bacillales > Salisediminibacteriaceae > Salipaludibacillus > Salipaludibacillus neizhouensis. Next base: position 1,028,100 of record NZ_KZ614146.1, on the reverse strand, counting down.
GTCCTCGGATTGACGTATTGCATCAATAGCTGAAACCTTTGATGCTTTGCGAGCCGGAAGGTATGTTGAAATGAAAATTGTCAGCAATGAAACGCCACTTGCTACTAAAATCAATCCCGGTGTAACAACTACTTCAAGGTCATTCGTTGCATTCAATGCTTCTGCAATAAATGAGTTAATAAATGAAAACGTAATCGCTATCCCTGCAAAACCAGCAATAATGCCAACTGGAATACTGATTGCTGCAATAATTGCTCCTTCAAAAAACACAGAGTTTCGTTTCTGTTTTTTCGTAGCCCCTACACTTGACAACATCCCCAAGTGTCTTGAGCGCTCCGACACACTAATTGCAAAGGCGTTATATATTAATGAAACGGATCCAATAATAATGACAGACATGATAATAGCTACTAATTTATACATCGTCCATAACAAATCACTATTATCAGTTACTCCATATAAACGAAGTAAATCATCGTTATAACGAACGACTTCAATATGGTGTTGGTGCGCTAATTCTTCAGAATGCTTAAAAAGAGATCGCTCCACTTTGTTTAAAACAACGACCACATCCACGGTGTTCGTTGAATTTACCATGCTTTCGTTCATATAACTGATCACAGTATATCCTGGTGACGAGGGTGGTTCCCATGTCGGACGTTCGATTGTACCAACAACTGTAAACGTTTCTTCGGACTCAATTTGCAATGATTCCTTAAGTTCACCAGTTTGAAATGGATCTTTCTGAGATAGAATCATCTCTTCGCCTTCTAAATATCTGTCACCCACTGATAATGGGAGCTGATCACCAATTTCAAACGTTACGTTTGCATTATCCCTAATCGCCTCAGAAATGACTACTTCATTTTCTGCTTGAGGAAGTCGTCCTTCCTTTAATGCAATCGGAAACTGCTCTAAACCTTGTTGATTGTAATCTTTAATAAAGAGATACGGCTTGCTTCCATTTTCTGAGCCTTCTAACTGGGCATATCCACGGTCGTTGGAAATAATTAGTTCTTTGGTTGATTCATCATTTTCAATTGCTTTTAATTGCTCTTGATTCACATTTTTATATTGCACATGCCATTCGCCATCTGTGGCAATCATTTCTTTTTTCATTAAATCCAGGAATGATACTCCAAGTGTAGTAACCCCTGTTAACATAGCTACAGAGATGATAACGCCAATGATCGTTACGAGCGTTCGTCGTTTATTTTCTTTTAAATGTCTTACTGTAAGCTTGTTTATGATGTTCACGGACGGATCACCTCATTTTTGGCAATCCTTCCATCTTCAATTGAAATCACGCGGTCTGCTTGAGTAGCAATTCGTTCATCATGGGTAATTACAATAAGTGTTTGATTATACGTTTTATTGAACATTTTTAATAGCTCCATGATTTCACTGCTATTTTTACTATCCAAATTTCCAGTCGGCTCATCCGCCAGCATGACCGCCGGGTTACTAATTAACGCACGTCCGATCGACACACGTTGTTGCTGTCCTCCTGATAGTTGGTTCGGTAAATGGGAAAGACGATTCTCCAACCCTAAACGTGCAACGATATTCTGAAGATGCTTGCTGTCTACTTTGTGTTGATCTAGCAAGACAGGAAGGGTAATATTTTCTTCTACTGTTAAAATAGGTATGAGGTTATAAAACTGATAGATTAACCCGATTTGACGTCGTCTGAAAATAGCTAACTGTGTTTCATCTAGTTCATAAATATCTGTGTCATCAACTAGAATCTTTCCACTAGAAGGTCGATCGACACCACCTAGTAAGTGTAATAAGGTAGATTTTCCAGAACCCGATGGTCCAATGATTACAACAAATTCTCCTTTTTTAACAGAAAACGATACGTCATCTAATGCTTTAACTGCTGTTTCACCTTTACCATAAACTTTAGACAGATTTTTAATTTGTAAAATATCCATTTGTAAAACCTCCTAGTTAGATCTTACTGCTAGTTTATCTGCCTAAAGTGACTTTCACGTGACTCGATTGTGACAGTTTAGTCACTTAACCTAAATTACACTACAATTTGTTTCAGAGGCCTTTGTAAAAGCTGTTGTTTTACTTCAAAGAGAGAGTCGATTGTTCTATGCGCCAATTTTCCGCGGAAAATTATTAAATGATTTGTTTATAAAATTTAATTTTAAATCGAGTCCCTCTACCTTTCTCACTAGTAACTTCAATGTCTCCCTGTTGACGTGTGATAATGCTGTAAGCCATCGCAAGTCCGATTCCAACACTATCATCTCCTGCATTTTTCCCTTTGTAAAACCGTTTAAAAATATAAGGAAGATCTTCCTTTGGTATACCAATCCCATTGTCTTCAATGATTATTTCTGTGAATAGTGCATTTTCTGAAAATGAAAGTTTAATCGTTCCGCCTTCTTGGCTGTGCTCGACACAATTTTTTAATATATTAATCACTGCCTCTGTCGTCCATTTTAGATCTCCAACGAAGAAAATCGTCTCGTCTTGATCGACATCCAATGTTTGTTGCTTGATATCCATCGGGATTAACACAGGTTCAATAGCTTTTTCAATCAGCGTTTGGACGGAAACGTTTTCTTTTTTAAATGGAGCAGTTCCTGCATCTATTTTTGACAGCTTCAATAAAGATGACACCAGCCATTCTATCCTTTCCAATTGGAGACGAATGTTATGTGTGAACTCTTCTCTCTTTGCTTCTTGGAGATTTGGATCACTTAATAAATCCGCCATCATCATCATCGATGTCAGTGGTGTTTTTAGCTGATGTGAAATATTGGAGATGGCGTTTGTTAACTTTATTTTATCCTCTTCTAATTTCGATCCTAGTTCCGAAAGCCTCAATGTCACCTTATATATATCATTTTTTAAAATGCTAAGTTCACCCTCTTGATTATCACGAATATCCAGGCTGTATTCACCATTACTAATGCGGTGTAAATAACTGGATAGTTTCTCTATTTCACGATAGCGCCAGCTTGTGAAACAAAGGCAGCAGGTGATTAGAAGAATAGACGTGATTAAGACGGTAACAGCTGCTGGTATTGATACAATTATCGTTGCTAAAATCGTTGCTAGCAAACTGATCACTAGCAGGATAAGAATAAGCCGTTGAATTTCTCTATTACGTAACATATTAATCACCTACCTTGTAACCCATCCCACGCACTGTTTTTATAAGGGTCGGGGTTTGCGGATGATCTTCAAGTTTATCCCGTAACCGTTTGATATAGACAGTAAGTGTATTATCGTTGACAAAGTCTCCGGCAACATCCCAAATTCGTTCTAAAAGTTGGTTTCTTGTAAGAACTTGTCCAATATGATTCGCAAAAATGAGTAAAAGTCGATATTCCAATGCTGTCATCAACACTTCCTCACCATGTTTATAGACTTTTCCCTCGAGCGTGTTAATTTGAATATTATCTATATCAATGATTGTTTTAGGTTGAGCGTGTATTTGCTTGTTGTAGCGACGTAACACCGACTTCATCCGTGATAGTAACTCTCTTATTCGGAAAGGCTTCGTAATGTAATCATCCGCTCCCATATCAAGCCCCATCACCACATTTACTTCATCATCGAATGCCGTTAAAAAAATGACCGGTATGTCACACTGCTTTTTGACTAACGCACACAAGTCATAACCACTGCCATCTGGTAACGACAAATCAAATAAACATAAATCAATCTCTGCCAATTGTTCACTGATTACTTTTTTCGCAGATGTAGCATTCGGACAAAGCAACGTTTCATAATTGTCCTGCTTCAGAGAATATTCTAATCCAGACGCAATCGTTTTGTCATCTTCTACCAATAAAATTTTCATTCTAACACCCTACCTTGGTTTCAATTCTCAACCAGTACTTTTTCTTTTATCATATTTGTTCCACAACCTTACGTCAAAGCAAATTCTAAATTCTAGTACCTTGAGAATCCTGGACCCTCCCACACATCATCCAATATATGGGGGGTCTGACCCCTTTTCCTCTCTTTACAGAAACTTTATATTTATTGTTTAAATTATCGTTGTTTGAACTCAGTGACTCTGATACTGTTAAAATGACCATTCCTGTCCATTGGTATTTTGCTCCAAGACATTGCTATAGAATATATCATTTTATGTTGAAGTCAGGAATAAAACTTTTGTATGATATAAAAAAAACGGCATAGCCGTCTTTTATTATTTTATAAATCTTATCTATTAAAAAAAGAACAGCAAAACAAAAGTAGGTGAATCTGTGCCAGATAAACTAGAGATTAAGCTGAAATCACTATTAGAAATACTTATGATATCCACTAGACTCGGGTTCACATCGTTTGGTGGTCCAATTGCTCATTTAGGTTATTTCCATGAAGAATACGTTCGTCGAAGAAAATGGATGGACGAAAAGAGTTACGCAGATTTAGTGGCCTTATGTCAATTCCTCCCTGGCCCAGCTAGCAGTCAAGTGGGCATTGGAATAGGAGTCATGAGAGCAGGCGTGTTAGGCGGAATCGTCTCATTTCTAGGTTTTACGCTTCCTTCCGTCGTTGCACTAATCATTTTTGCTCTTCTACTTCACAGTTTAGGATTTACAGATGCAGGATTGATTCAAGGATTAAAAATTGTCGCAGTCGTTGTTGTTGCACATGCCATTTTAGGGATGGCGAAAAACCTAACACCGGACGTTAAACGGAAAACAATCGCACTTTTTGCCATCGTAGTAACCTTATTGTGGCAAACTGCCTTTACACAAGTGGGTGTTATTTTACTAGCTGGATTACTAGGGTATCTTATGTATAAAAATCAGCCCATTGATGACAAAAAAGATGACGTTCATTTCCCTATATCCCATCGTTTCGCTTTCATTTCCTTAACGTTATTCTTTGGTTTTCTAATTGTATTACCGATTCTTAGAGAAATGACGAACATCAATTGGATAGCGATGTTTGATAGCTTTTACCGTTCTGGTGCTCTTGTTTTCGGTGGTGGGCACGTCGTCTTGCCGCTACTCGAACGAGAATTCGTTCCAACCGGATGGCTAACAGAAGAAGAATTCCTCGCGGGGTATGGAGTTGCTCAAGCTGTGCCAGGGCCATTGTTCACTTTTGCAGCATATATTGGTGCGATGATCAACGGATGGAAAGGCGGCATACTTGCTACGATTGCTATTTTCTTACCTGCTTTTCTCTTAATTTTAGGTACTTTACCATTTTGGAATTCGTTGCGAAAGAACCCAAAAATCAAAGCTGCTTTAATGGGTGTGAACGCAGCGGTTGTTGGAATATTAATTGCTACCCTTTATTCACCAATATGGACGAGTTCCATTTTGTCTGCGATAGATTTTGCCTTTGCAGCCATATTATTCAGCATGCTTGTGTTTTGGAAACTCCCACCATGGGTTATAGTTTTAACAGGAGCATTTGGCGGATTTCTAATATCTTCAATTATGTAAGAAAAACGCGTAGCGTCTTTTATTAAATACAGCGTGATCTTTAAAGCCACCCCGAGTAGCACCTACGTAATGCGTGTAGGTGCTACTCGAAAGGAGGCCGTCTTCCCTTGATGCGTGTGGCGTAAAGATAGCTGTCAACTTATTATTTCTTATCTTGTAAAAAGGAATGCGAAGGAAATTCCCTCGCATTCCTTTTTATTGATTTCTATAGCTATCACTCAACCACTTCATACCTTTTAGCCTGATAAATCCTTAGATACATAAAAACACCCTGTAGAAAGTGTCCAATCTACAGGGTGCCAATAACCATTTATAATTTTGAAAATTCATCTACTAACTCAGCGAAAAGGCTGAGTGCGTCTTTGATAGGTTCAGGACTTGTTAAGTCGACTCCAGTTTTCTTCAACAGTTCGATTGGATAATCCGAACTACCGCTTTTTAAAAATGCAAGATAGTTTTCAAGAACTTCTTCATCGCCGCTCAGAATCTTATTCGCTATAGATATGGCTGCTGCGAAGCCAGTTGCGTACTGATACACATAAAAAGGACGGTAAAAATGTGGGATTCTTGCCCAGCCATATTTTGATTCCTCCTGCATAACGAGTGCATCACCGTTATACTCCTGGAACAGTTTTTCATACAATTCACTGAATGCCTCCGCATTTAAAGACTCTCCGTTTTCCGCACGTTCGTGAGTTTTCATTTCAAATTCAGCGAACATAACTTGCGTGAAAAACGTTCCTTTAAACTGGTCCATAAAGTGATTTAATAAATATTTGCGGTACTCTTCACTTTTTGCGTTTTTTAATAAGTAATTGATTAACAGCACTTCATTTACTGTTGAAGCAACTTCTGCAACAAAAATCGTATAGCCTGCTGTAATTTGAGGTTGGTGTTTGTTTGAATAATGACTATGCATCGCGTGACCCATTTCATGTGCTAACGTAAATAAGCTATTTATATCATCCTGGTGATTTAATAATATAAATGGATGGATGCCGTATAGCCCTAAGTTAAAAGCTCCAGACCTTTTACCCGGAGTTTCCCGGACATCAATGTAACGGGCATTTTTCATTTCCTTCAAAACTTCTATATAGTCCTTTCCAAGTGGTGCAAGAGCATCTAACATAGTTTCATATGCTTCCTCGTATGGAATGTCTTCTTTAACACCGGTTACTAACGGTACCCCTAAATCGTATTGTTTTAACTCTTCGACACCTAAAGTTTCTTTGCGTAATTCCGTATACTGATACATTGATTTCAGATTATCTTTTGTTGTCTGAATAAGGTTCATGTATACTTCTTTCGGTATCTTTTTTCCAAATAATGATTTCTCCAAAGCAGAAGGATAGCTTCTAACTTTTGACAGAGTCACGTTATTTTTAATTGCCGAGGAAAGCGTCGATGCGATGGAATTTTTGAGCTGTACATAAGGCACATAATAAGCTTTGTAAGCTTCTTCCCTCTTACTGCGGTCCTCATCCTCCATCAATTTGGAGTACATACCGCGAGTAAGCTCTTTTTTATTGCCATCTTCATCTGTCACTTCGCCAAACTTAATATCCGCATTGTTGATCATTCCGAACGTGCGACTTGGAGAAGATAATGTTTCCCCCAATTGAGATAAAAGTTCTTCTTTTTCTTTGCTCAGAACATGCTCTTTATAACGAAAAGCATCGTACAAATCATCTTTAAAATAATCTAAGCGCGAATCTTCGCGTAGAAAGCTTTCAAGTGTACTCTTATCTAATCCTAAAAGGAACGGAGTAAAAAAGGACGTGGCCGCGCTGATTTTCACACCAAGTTGACTAGCTTTTTCCGTTAACGATTGCGCTAATGTTTCCCTTGTGTCGATATCACCGCTAAGTTTTGCAAATACAAATACTTTCCCAAACAATGACTCGACGATTTCCTCTTTGTGCAAATAGTCATAGAGATCATTGCCATCATCAATCTTCCCATCAAATTTATGTAGTTCTTCTGTTAGTTTTTCTATTTTATCGTAGTCCTGCTCCCATTCCTCAAGTGAAGGATAAATATCGTTTAAGTTCCACTTTTCCTTTTCCGGAACTTCCTGTCTTGAATTAAAAGCATTCATGTAAAAACTCCTCTCAAATAATATAGATTTAGACTCTCAAAAAAGGCTTTCAAGTTGCTTGAGACATGTAATCTTTCTTTTCTAAGCTTTATTTTTAGGATAGGTTTCATTCAAAAACGTGACAGATTGAGTAATTAGAGCTTTTAACACATCAACATCAATATCTGCAACCTTATTAATATAAACACACGCCTTCCCAGTTGTATGTTTTCCAAAATCCTTTAATAAATCCTCTCGTTGTGTATCTCCAGTTGCAAAATATAAACTAATTTTAGCTTTTCTAGGTGAAAAACCAACTAAAGGGGCATCTCCTTCATGCCCCGATTTATATTTATAATGATAGGCTCCAAATCCAATAATACTTTCTCCCCACATCTTTGCTTGGTAACCTGTTGCTTCCGTAAAAATATCCAACAGCCGGAAAGCATCTTCTTGTTTCGTTTTACTGTCGACTTTTTCAATAAACGCCAATACACTTTTATCGTTTTCTTTCGTTTTTAGCTCATACATACCGATTACCCCTTTTCTATACTAAGTTTAGTTTTGGAAAAGTGAATGTATACCAAGTATACTAGATTTTTCATAAAACGAAATGTTCATGCTTTTCCACTTACGCATTTCTCTTCGCTATCCGCGCATTTATGCGTCCTCTCGCTCATATATTTCCCTTACTTAGTGCGTTTCAACACTCAAGTTGCTCATGTAAGAAAATCATCAAAAAAGATGCGACAGAAGGCTAAAAGACCTTTGTCACATCCATCCATACCGTAAATTTATAGTTTTGCGAATTCAGGTTCCGCTACTTTTACTAATTGTTTGCCTATGTTCGTTCCTTTGAACAAGCCAAAGAACGCTTCAGGTGTATTTTCAAAACCGTCTACGATTGTCTCTTCATATTTCAATTTTCCTTCTGCCAGCCATTTAGCCAGCTGTACAGCACCTGTTGGGAAGTCTTGAGCATAATCCCCAAGTGTAAAACCTTTCATCATCGAGCTTGTTTTGATGAATTTCCATTGCATGCGAGGACCAATGTCTTCCCCTTCTGTATTATATGAGGAAATACTTCCGCACAAGGAAATTCTCGCTTGATTATTGAGTTGTTCAATAACAGCATCAGATACATCTCCTCCGACATTGTCAAAATAAACATCGACGCCGTTCGGTAACGCTTTCTCTAAATCTTCCTTAAAGCTATCTTTTTTATAATTGACTGCAGCATCAAAACCGAGTTCATTTAATAGATAATCTATTTTTTCATCAGAGCCTGCAATTCCGACTACTTTAGTTCCCTTGATCTTCGCAATTTGACCTACCACGGATCCGACTGCTCCAGCTGCACCGGAAACGACGACGGTTTCACCTGGCTGAGGTTGACCAATATCGAGCAAACCAAAATAAGCGGTTAAGCCTGTCAGACCTAGTATACCTAAAGTGGTTGTGATTGGTGCAACTGAGGGATCAACTTTCCGAACTGAATGTTCATTTGCTACATTATATTCCGCCCAATTAAGGTTGGCAGTAACAATATCTCCTTGTTTAAAAGAAGCAGAACGAGATTCTATAACTTCAGCAAGAACCCCACCTGTAATTGCTTCATTTAACTGGAACGGAGCTATATACGATTTTACATCTTTCATGCGACCTCGCATGTAAGGGTCAACGGATAGGTATAGTGTTTTCAACAAAACTTCATTTTCTTGAAGAGAAGAAAGTTCTTTTTCTCTAAATTCAAAATCTTCTTTTGAAGGCATGCCTTCGGGTCGATTGACCAAGTGAATTTCTTTTTGAGTAAATGGTTCCATAAAAATTCCTCCTTTTTGGATCTGTTCTTTTTGCTTTTCGCTGAGAAGCGTAACACTACATAAACAAATAGGTCAAAGAAACTGCATTGCCACATTAACCTGGTGTTTCAGGTAATAAAAGACGGCTATGCCGTTTTTCTTAGTGAGCCTTATAATTTACATCTTTCACGATATATCGTAACATAGATCGTGTAAGATATAAATGACTGGAGGAATACTACCAATGAGAACTTTATACGAAACGACAATTATTAACACGGGTGGAAGAGAAGGTATTGTATATTCAGAGGATCAAGAATTTCAATTGGAAGTAGCAAAACCAAAAGCTCTTGGAGGAAAAGTTACGACCGCTACCAATCCTGAGCAGTTATTTGCTGCTGGATATGGTGCATGCTTTAATAGTGCATTGGAATCCCTGTTGGAAGGTGATAAGATTGAAATTGAAAAAAGCGAAGTCAGAACAACAGTTTCTCTCGTTAGAGACACTGACAATGGCGGTTTAAAATTGGTGGTAAAACTAGAAGTTAGTATCGACGGAATTGATGAAGATCAAAAACATCAATATGTCGAAAAAGCTCACCATCATTGCCCTTATTCCAAAGCGGTCAAGGACTCCATCGACGTAGAGATTGTTGTAATATAACAAACCTAGGTGTGATGAAATGTATGAATCGTTAAAATTAGATCAGCAACTTTGCTTTGAAGTTTACAAAGCTTCTAGCAATTTCACGAAAATGTATTCACGAGTGCTTAGTCCTTTCAATCTTACGTTTTCTCAATATTTAGTGCTAGTTGTCTTATGGGAAGAAGATCATTTAGTAATGAAAGATATTGGGGATCGTCTTGGTCTAGGTATTGGAACACTCCATCCGATTATTAACCGGATGATTGCAAATGGACGACTTACAAAGGAGCAATCCACAAAAGACAAACGTGCCTCTGTTATCTCATTAACCGAATCAGCAAAAACTGATCACGGGTTAATAGAACAGGCCATTGTTGAAAAACTGACGAACTGCAACTTCATGGATGTGAGTCCAGTAACTTTAATGAAAAATTTAAAGAGTTTAAATTCATTTTTTCGAGCAATGGACTTGTGATACAGATAACCAAAGCAAAGGAGTGATATTTACATGAGTATTTATGACATTACTGTCACAAAATCGAATGGAGAATCCTATTCATTAAATGAATATAAAGGGAAAACAATGCTAATTGTTAATACTGCCTCGAAATGTGGTCTAAAAGATCAGTTTGATGATCTGGAGGAATTGTATAAGAGTTATAAAGACCAGGGATTTATTGTTCTTGGCTTCCCCTCGGACCAATTTGGACAGGAAGTTAATAATTCTGAAGAAGCTGAACAGTCGTGCCGGATGAGTTACGGTGTTACCTTTCCGATGCACAACTTGATCCAAGTTAATGGCAAAGATGCGGAACCATTATTTCGATACTTAACAGAAAATAGTAAGGGTTTTTTTGGTAAGAACATTAAATGGAACTTTACGAAGTTTCTGGTTGATAAAGAAGGTTCTCTTATCAAGAGATATGCTCCAAAGGACAAACCAAAATCATTTGAAAATGACATCATTAACGTTTTGTAGATTTTAAAAATAGGCTGTTTTCTAAAAAATTGTTGTTTAGTTAGAACTTGGAGGCGCTTGAATTTGCTGCAGGGTTATTTTCCGAGGACACTTCTTCAGCTTACTCGGTAAAGGACTTCATCTATTTTTTCCCGGTGAAGTCTCTCCACCTATTCCTTCTTCATGTTTTTTTCAAAAAAAGATTTTAGTTTACGTAAACACCCAAAAAATATCTCCAAGATAGATTACTTTGTCACCTCGCTTGGCACTGCAACTTTGTTTTTGAACATGTACAAGTCTTACCCCAAAACTATGTAGAATCTTTTACCAAAATGAAATCATTATCCCCATTCTTCATTCCTCCATAATTTTCTCTTTAAGAACCCTAACAGCACTCTTGAGTGCAGGGTGGCTAATGTTAATCCAAGAAAAGTATGAGATAACTTCCAACCTTTACTCCAAGTAATTAAATTGGTTTTCCTTACTGCCCAATATTCAACGACAATCATCGGAATAATAAAAGAAAAAAGCTTTACTAAAATGCCCAGAGGTTTATCTTTCATAGTCATTTGGTTAAAAAGTACCGTGATCGTTGGATAAACGAATAAATCAAATAAGACGTGGATCTTAAATACATTCGGAAATATACGTACTGGATATTTAACTATCTTACGATTTACAACAAACTTGTCCTTCAATACGTTAGTAGCAGCATTGTAAATATAAAGAAGTATCCACACTTTTATTGGTTTCTTACGCGTAATAATCGGTATTAACAGGATTAAATTAATAATGAAAATAGCAGATAAAAGATTTTTTTCAAATTTATGATTAAACAATGAAAGCACCCCTTTAAAAATTAGTGTGCTCTCAATACGGTAATTTAATATCATATATTTTGTGTTTTTTTAAATCATCGTTTGACTCCAGCTTCCGAAACACATATTGTTAAAAGATTTGGGGAATCTATACCAACAATACTAGAGAGGTGTGAGCCTAATTGGATAAAGAGCAACTTAAATCGTATAACGAAGTAAAATCCTTAAAAGAGCAACTAACCGGCTTAGAAACAGAGTATTGGCATTTATATTCTGGTTTGGCCACTTGGCAATTTTGGGTTATTTTACTGCTCTTTTTCATAGGGCCATTAGTGGCTTTGTATTTTTTAATCGATCGCAAAAAAATGCTTTTATTAGGTTTTTACGGTTTTAATATTCACGTCTGGTTTGGTTACTTTGATACTTGGGGAACGAGACAAGGTTTTTGGGGATATCCTTATGAACTGGTTCCTTTTTTCTCTGGGAACATATCTTTAGACGCTGCTTTTATGCCGATTTTATTTATGTTGGTCTATCAATGGACACTAAATAACAACAAAAACTTTTACCTGTATTCATTATTATTATCTCTGTTTTTGTCATTTATATTTAAACCGATATTAGTGATGCATGACTTTTTTCAGTTTCATCATGGTACTAATTATTTTCATTTGTTTTTAACATTTTTAGTCATATTTCCTTTCTCAAAATTAATTACGAATGTATTTGTAAAAATGCAGAAATAAGCAATCATATATCTTTTTTAAAACCACATAAATCCCCCCTCTTTGCGGACTTCTAGCATTTATATAATGCCTCCATTTAGATTTTATTCATTAAAATTCACGAAAATAATATGCCTTTCGATAATTCCATGCATAATTCCCAATTTTTAGCACACACTACCCGAAGAAAGGGAGTGAAAGCATTGAATAAGGGATTGAGGATGGCTTGCAGGATTTTTGTTCACATTGATAAAAAAGGATACGTATTCGATAAGTGTCTCAATTGGTATATTCTTCTCCAAAGAAATTATTCTATGTCATGCACATTTCAGTATTTTGGTGCAGTCGTATACTTAGTTTAATATGAGGTGCTGTCACTCCCCAACTAATAGGGGGCAGTTCCTTCCAAATTATGGCGGGTCTGACCCCTTGCAGTGTATCTTATAAAACTGGCGAGAAAAGTCGGGCAAAAGATTCTTTCATTTTTTCGAGAGCTCCTCGTTTCTCATAAGATGATCGATCTAAGAGGTCACTATCCAGCAAATCCTCTTTAAAATGTTCGAGGAGATCTTTCACGCTCTCCGTTTCATAAAGAAATGCGTTTACTTCGAAATTCAGATGCATGCTTCTCAGGTCAAGATTTGCTGTCCCAACCGATGCAAACTGTTCATCAATAATAATAACTTTTTCATGCAGGAAGCCTTTTTTATATTTATAGATCTCAATATTATCCGCCAACATTTCGGAAAAATAGGAACTTGTTGCGTATTTTGCTAAACCGCTATCACTTATTTCCGGGACTAATATTTTTACATCAATCCCTTTCGAGCTTGCCATGGACAATGCTGTTCGAATCGCTTTATTAGGCACGAGATATGGGGTTGTTATTAAAATTGATTTTTTGGCAGAAGTCAAAAGTTCAAAATATAAATCACTCATAATATCTTCCCTAGGTGCGTCAGGACCACTCGGTAAAATTTGAACTCCTCCTTGACTATATTCCTCGAAGTTTGTCTCAAAATACCTCGAGTCTTGTAATGTATCTCCAGAAACGAAAGCCCAATCTAATAAAAATATTTCTTGAAGTGTTTTAATAGCTTCTCCACGAATGAGAAGATGAGTATCTCTCCAAAAGCCAAGTTCGGGGTCTTTTCCTAGATATTCATCACCAACATTTAATCCACCAACAAACCCTTTTTCCCCATCGACAACGATAATTTTTCGATGATTTCGGAAATTGAGTTTTTGGTTAAAAAATGAAAACTTAACCGGTAAAAACTTGTAAAATTCTATCTTCGCTTCCATCATTTGAGCTAATACTTCCTTAGATATTGAACTTCCTACTGCATCATAAATAAAGCGAATCTCAACGCCATTCTTAGCTTTGTCACATAATAAGTCAACGATTTCTTGACTAATTTTATCGGATCGAAATGTAAAATATTCTACGTGAATGTACCTATTAGCATGCTTTATAGCATCTTTTATAGCTGGAAATGTTTCATCGCCATTCTTTAAAACTTGCGACGACGTATGAAAGCTAATTTGATTATTACTAAATTTCTCAATTAGCTGAGACAAACTTTTCTGCGTTTCTGTAAGGTTGTCCCATTGGGAAGAATTTTTAAATACTTTCCTGCTTTTTATTTCTTCATTAGCTTGCATTCTTTTGTTTCGAAATAGATGTCCTCTCACTTCTAGTTGTCCTGAATAGACAAAGAAAATATACCCGAATATGGGAATGAAAAAGAGCACAAACATCCATAGCAGAGTTCGGTAGGAAGATCGTTTTTCCAATACCAATCTATATAAAATAGAACCAAGGGTAATTAGATAAACGATGAGTGAGAGGAATCTCATACTGCTTGAGTTACCTGAGAAAACAAAAATAAAGAATGACATTACTAGAAGAAAAAACAGTATCAATTGCCGGTTACGCTTCATCTGTTCTCCTCACTTAATTCTGATTTTATATCGTATTCTAATCACTTTTACCCTTGTGGTTTTCTTATGAAGTCTCTGCATATCTATTGTTTTATTGCCTGTCAACTATTTCTTTGATCACTTTTGCTTGATTATTTTGTTCATCTTTTGCTGCGAATACGAGAGTTATATTTTTGTTGTGCTTCTTTGTTAATTCTTTTAATTTTTTAAGTTCTTCCTGTTGCTCCCCATCTTCAAGCTCTTGTTTATATTTCTTTTTGAATTCATTATACTTATCAGGGTCATGTCCTAACCATTTTCGTAAGTCGCTGGAAGGTCCTATTTCTTTCATCCAGTAATCTAGCTTTGCATCTTCCTTAGACACCCCTCTTGGCCAAACACGATCTACTAAAACTCTGACGCCATCCTTTTTATTTGCTTCTTCATAAATTCGTTTCGTTTGAACTGGCATAAAATATCACTCCTGTAGGCAGAACTATATTTTATCCATTCCCAAATAAATATCGTTTAAACACTTTTATCGATCAAATATTGAAGTATGATATCACCTTTCACTCTTTTCACAGTTTCCATCTTTACTTCTTTTCCCCGAAACGTAATTCCCCAATAGAAAAAAGGCTCGGTACTAACGAGAGCCAATAATTTCATACTTATTTTATCGATAATTCGTATGTGACGTTGACAATATAATAAAAATATTTGTAATTATTTTTGCGCCATAAATGACAAACAAATAAGCTGATAGCAATACAAACCAAATCGTATATAGCTGAAATAAGTTTAACGAGACCATGATTGGCTTTAAGATAAATGTAAATCCTAATGCCGACAGCGTTCCGTACAACCAATAGTTCTTATTCTTATTTAAACACCATTGATATAGAAAAATAAAATAAACGGGAATTAAAGATGCATCTAGACTTATACTCCCAGGTAACTGAGGAAAGACAACGTGAGGATAATCCCACCACAATTTCCTGATACCTAAAGCATCAATGTAAGCTGCTAATATATGCACAGAGTACCCGAAAAAACATAATTGGAATATCTTACTTTTATCTATTCCTATAATTAAAATAATTAACGGAATAATTAGGATTGCTAAAACTGCCCAAAATTCCCAAGTCCCGAAGTTTGAAAACTTCTGCCAATAATCGGTATATGTATTTTCAAGCTCTGACATTAAACGGTGTATATGTTCAAAGTGTTCTTGTTGACTCATTGCTGCCTCTCTCCTTCCTAGTTATAGTATTTAACTAAGAAGTTGTTCTTATCCAATTCCTCCAACAATTTTCAATAATCGGGCAAATCAAAACCCATCATACCCGACTACTTTGCATCATCGGGTATGATGTTAATTTGCTTCGCAGTTGCTTGAACTGGAAAAGATTCTTTCACATCACCTTGAAAAAAGACGTTCACATACATATCCATTGTTAAATCTTCAAAACTTGAAAGCTCATTTTTATAAATTTTAGTATCCGATGTAATAGTGACTAGAGCTTCGGTATACGTAGCACCATTTTCCTCAGAACCTTCGACTAGAATGGATCCAAGGATAGATTCATCCTCACTAACAGTAATTTCAACTATACGCCCAGCAACACCATACTCCACAAACTGGCTGTCCTCTGAGGCAGAGTTTTGGTTAGTGGTTGATGGAGATTGATCCTCACTAGCTCCGCATCCACCTATAGTCAAAACTAAGAAAAGAAATGAAAATAGTATACTTAACTTTTTAAACATACAGATCCCGCCCTTCGACTTATATAAGAAAAACGCGTAGCGTCTTTTATTATAAATTATCTTGTTAATATAGACGGTAAATTAACTGAAAAGTTTCAATTATGGGATACGATTAACCTTAAAAATTCGTGAATCTATATTTGAGTTCAGCCAACCCTAATTCCGGGTATTTGTACGATAATTTGATAAATAACCTTTTTACGATGAGATTTTTCTAGCACACCATTTTAATGAGTTCACCATCATTTTTTGAAAAGCTGGGTGTAACAATCCTTCTTCAAGATGAGCAGGGGCTATACACATGACGCGCCCATTTCCGTACTCGTGAGCCCAGGCTGCAATTGAATCCCCATCAACAGAACGCGATCTTAGTAACACATTCGTATTTTCTTCTTCACAATCTACCATGTAATGTTCATCTAAAAATTTGAATGTATTATCTTTAACAATGAAGTCCGAGCCTGGTTCGGCAATATACTCGACAATTTGATGTGCACCATGATATTTGAACTGACCACGCAGCATGGAAATATATTCGGTCACATTTTCATATTTAGCCATGCCAGAGTGCCAGGCTATCCAACCACCTCCATTTTCTACATACTTAGTAATTGCGGAAGCAGTGTCTTTATCCATCCAAATAGTTACAATATCATCTTCTGGGTTTAATCGATTTTCCTTGAATAAAATGACCACATCAGGTTTTTTGTTCAGATCTTCAATCAGTTCATTCGGAGAAATATACTTTATTTCTACTCCCCCAATTTCTTCATTTAACATTTGAACAGTGTTTTCCGATGCTTTAAAAGAAACCTTTTCATTATGATAATAGTCACCCAAAACAGCCGTAATTTTTAAAGACATGATAGACGTACCTCCTAGTGATTTGTCATTCATTCGTTATCTTTCAATACTTTTTTTTGAAAAATCCTTTCAAACTCTTTGTCACTTACTTCCACCTCTCCATACCTTATTTTAGCGTATACCTCGGCTAAATCCTGCTCTGAAAAATCTGCTAAATGTCGCTCTTCAGATAGGAGTTCTTGAAGTGTTTCAAAGGGTGTAGCATCCTTACGGAATTGATACCCATTTTTTATTTCCATTTTCAAGGACTGACGATATAGGAATCGGATTTTCTCTCTTCGTGAAGGGAAATCATCCATTGTTAGCTCTTTTTTAAAAGGTGTACTCACCCAATCTAACCATTTTTCTTTGTTTTCTTTCCTCCATGCACGCCAATCTCGAATGCTCATTTTCTCGTCTACATAGGCAAGCTCTTCCTCATTCTTATCACTTGATCCTCCTAATTTCGTTATGGTTGCTAAAAGCCACTTTGTCATAGCCAAAATATGTTTTCGAAAAGCTTTATATATCATAATTAAGAGGAATAGAATACCAATTATTACAATTACTCCAACAATATATGTCACAATTATTTCGAGTATCTCGAAAAAACGATACGTTTTCGCATTTTCTTCTCCTATTCCCATATCTGGCATACTGCGATCATCCTGTTGAGGGGGTGGCACTTCCTCTTCAGAAGCTGACGGTATAATAGAAGCGATGAAAGCAATTATTCGAGAAAAAAAAGCTTCTACGTAGTGGGCACTAGTAATTAAAAAAGCAAGCCCGACCAATATACTCACAGCGATTCGATTTCTAACACGAACAACCTTTGCAACATAGGGTCTTTTTTCATTTGATAGCATTATTTCTTGTAAGTATTGTTGATTTCCTTGAAAGAGCGTAAATAAAACTAGAATGACGCCGGACCAGGTGAGGAACGTTTGATAAGGAGCAAGATCTGCCATTTCACGATAAAAAAAGAAGGCGAAAAAGTAGATAAAAAATCCACTGAGTAAATAGTACACTGAAAATGGATCACCTATTTCTTCTCTTCCGTATACTATTCCCCGCATAATCATGACCATCACAAATAATCCGGTTAGGATAAAAGCAAGCATGTTTATCGTCAATAACATTGCGACTAAAATACTGATTATGACTGATAAGAAAACATACTTGGCCCTTCGTTTCTTTGGAATGACCCACTCCAACACAATACCGGCAAGAAACATGAAAAGAATTACACTCAACCAAGCGAACATATTTCCGTGATCAATGAAAGCCGTCCATACATATATAATCAACGGTAAAGCTACAATCACTTCCATGATTCCTAACAGCCATTTTTTCACAAACAGTTGGATAGTATTCCGCTCCATTAAAGCGTTCCCCTTTCCGCACCAATCGCCCTGTTAACCTCAGTCATCCATAGATAATCAACCGTATTCCCTTTTCGTTGGAGCAAACGAACGTTTTTCTCTATTTTAACGCTCGAGAAAGCGCTAATAAAAAGATAATCTGTTTTCGTTTGATTGTGATCTAAATCTTCCTTTAAAAACTGATGAAACGGCATGCTTCGATCTATTTTCAGCTTAGCCATTGTTTTTAAAATCTGATTAAAATGAATTTTTCCCGTCCTCGGTTCTATGCGAACGGATTTTTTTCGTACATCTTTCGTTTCACCAGGCACATACAAATACCCATTACAACCAAAGCCGGTTGGAATCCCTTTCGATGTCGTATAATTAGCGATGGAAGCAGCATAGGAAATCGCTTTTTCGATGAGGTCTGTCTCATTTACAGGAAGACGGATGTCCTCATCATAGTCAAAATTAACATAAATCATTAATCGGTAATCGGCCGCGAAGTCTTTCTTGTTTACTTGCATCGTTTGGGCACGAGCAGAAGCATTCCAATTAACAGAGCGAAGGGGGTCCCCCGCTTCGTACTCCCTTACACCAGCATTGATAAAAGGATCCTCAACAATCCACCGTTTCACAAAAAAATCACCCTGCATTTGATGGGAAGGAATGGGAAGCTCCTTGAATGGTAGGATTTTCGGATAAACGAGGAGCGAACTTTCTGCTTGTACTTTTCATACTTTTTAATGAGTCCCACTAAATCTCCACTCGTTACTTGCGATTCTTGGAAATGAAAAAATCCTCGTCTTAAACAAGTCACTTCATGGGTTCGGATAATCTTTTGATATGGCATTAAACTAAATAAACTGCTTAAAAATTCGTCGCTCTCAACGTTAAGATTTTGTTGTTTTTTAAAAACAAGGCTTGGATCCATCCTTGATGCTAAACGAACCCATGGAACCGGAAGAATCTTATCATTTTCAATCATTTCTTTTAACTCGACTTTTTCACCCGCAAATACTGCAGGCTTGCTGAAAAAACGCTTGTAGCTGATATTTTTTAAAACAAAATTTGAAAAAATAACGCATTGCAGAGCGATAAGTACGAATACTGTAAAAATGAATGTATGTAGAGCCATCGATTACTTGACACCTTTCAGTAACTCTTCCTCTGAAGGGACTGGAATATGTTTGATAATCTCGTCTAGAAGTTCATGCTCGTATCCCTGCTTTAATTGACTCATTTGATCAATGACGAGTCGGTGAGCCAGAACTGGTTTGATTAACGCTTTAATATCATCTGGCAATACAAAACTACGCCCCTGTAAAATAGCATGTACTTGTACCGCCTTCAGCAAGGCTTGACTACCGCGGGGACTGACCCCTAACTCAATCTCCTCGTGATTCCGCGTTGCTTCCACAATTTGAATGATGTAATCCAGCAAATCATCGGAAACATGGACACTTGAGTACAAATCTTGTGCAGCTCTTATTTCTTCTTGAGAAGCTACAGCTTTGATTCCTTCCAAAGGATTTCCTTGCTTAAATCTTTTTAAAATCGCGATCCCCTCTTCTTTCGATGGATAACCCATTTCAATTTTCATTAAAAAACGATCCAGTTGTGCTTCTGGTAATGGAAAGGTACCTTGACTTTCTACAGGATTCTGGGTAGCTATCACCATAAAAGGTTTTGTTAAAGAATGTGTTTCTCCGTCAATACTTACTTGCCGTTCTTCCATACATTCAAGCAAACTGGACTGGGTTCGGGGAGTAGCCCGATTAATCTCATCCGCTAATAAAATATTTGTAAAAATTGGTCCTTCGCGAAACTCAAATTCTCCCTGCTTCTGATTAAAAAAATGAATTCCGGTAACATCGGAAGGTAACAAATCAGGTGTAAATTGAATTCGCTTAAACTTTCCGGAAATAGACTGAGAAAGCGAGTTAGCCAGAATTGTCTTCCCCATACCAGGAACATCATCCAACAAAACGTGGCTTGAGGAAAGCAGTGCGATCACTAATTGATCAATAACCATTTCCTTGCCAATAATGACGGTTTGAACATTTTTTTTAATTCTAATTGCCAAAGATTGAATGTCTGTGATTTCCATGTAAAAACTCCTTTTTAAGAGTAATAGAATAATAGATTGTAGAAAACAATAAAAACGTTTTCATTTCATCATAGTATAGCATAAAAATTCCAGTATTTAGAGAAGGGGAATTTAATTTTTCCCTAACTCTCCCTGCATCACGGTTTTATCTACAGGTGTAAGATGAGTTTATTATTCACCTTAAAAATTGTATTTATTCCGGTAAAATTTAGATCAAGAAAAGTTGTTTTTTACTTTTTTCTGTCTTTTAACAATCTAATTCTTTTCAATGCCTAAACTTTAAATGGTACTTTTCTCTAGTTAATTAACAAAAGATTATTGTGCTAACACAAGAAAGAAAGGAAAAACTAATGATGAGTTAAGCACTCACAATTTGAAAAAGAAAGGAAAATTAGATGGAAAAATATAGCCACTTAAAGTCAGAATTAGAAAAAGAACAAACCAATTTGAACAAACGCTTGAAGGAATTTGATGATTTAGGACTCGCGCACGGTTTTGCATCAAGTGTTTCTTCGGGTGAGTTATCCCAATACGACAACCACCCTGCTGACAGTGGAACAGCGTTATATGAAAGAGAAAAGGATATTGCACTTCATGAACATATCGTTTTACAACTTAAAGATATTAAACGTTCTTTAGATAAGTTCGATAATGGAACTTACGGGATATGTGAAACAACTGGAGAATTAATCCCTGTTGAACGTTTGGAAGCCAATCCCACTGCACGAACAAAAGTCGAATTTGTTGAATCAAATATGAATAACTCCAGACCGGTGGAAGAAGAGGTACTTGAAGGATTCGAAAAATATAATTTTGATGACGCTGACGATGAGACACAATTTGATGCCGAAGATTCTTGGCAGTCAGTAGCCAGGTTCAATGAACTTCCAATGGTTTTTGAAGATTCTTCCCTTGTAGATAATGAAGAACTCATTGGCGGGGTAGAAGAAATTGAAGCATTTTTATCAACAGGTATTAATGGATACGAAGGTGACGATAGTGTTCAATTTCACAGAAATGTCCATTATGATCATTATTTAAACGAATAGTATTTGCTAAGCAAGTGCAAAGGGGCTCACCCTTTGCACTTTTCTGTACTTAAGAGCCTATTTTGAAAACACAGACGGATAACCATAACAAATATTTCTAACAAACATAAGCTAAACTATCCTCTAGTATAAAGGAGGTGTTATTATATGGGTGCATATGCAGGTGGATACGCAGGAGCTGGCTTTGCTTTGATTGTAGTTCTATTTATTTTATTGATCATTGTTGGTGCTGGTGGTTATGTCTAAAATCAACGAAAAATAAAGGGCTGATTTTGTCTGCCCTTTATTTTCTTATTTTCTGTATTAATTAGCTTTTTAAGTCATCGTCTTTTTTGTCGATATAAAGTGTCCCATCCTGTTGGACTTCTCCATAGAATACTTCGGACAAATCTTGAATCCCTTCTTGATCTAATTGTTGCTGCAACCATTCTTCATTAAGGTTTAACCTGGAAAGATTGTTTGTATTAATAATTCCGTCAGAAATAACTTCCGTAGATGTGGGGTAGAGCGAGATGTTCTTCAAAATACTTAAATCACCTTTTGTAATCACCTGCTTTTCATGTTTCTTCATGACAGAAAGTTTGCCACTCGTTTCAAAAAAAGCATAATCAACATCTTTTACAGAAAATACGCTGCTGTCCCTTAACAAGGAATTCAGGGAATCCATATCTAAACGAGTGTTTCGGAGGGCGTCCTCCATAATGTTTCCTTCTTTGATCACAATAATCGGTTCCCCAGTTGTTAGTTTCCGTGCTTTTTTTGATTTGATGTCAATGTATCCAAATATTAGAGTAAAAGCGCCCCATCCAGCTAAGGCAATCACACCATTACGAATACTAAAATTTGAATTTGTTGCTAATGTTGCAGCTATCGAGCCAATGGCAATTGCAGAAGCAAAATTAAAAAATGTCATCTGACTAATTTCTTTTCTGCTCATAATTCTAGTAAGCACAAATAAAACGATATAAGCTATTATCAGTCTTATTAAAAGTTCAGAGAGTGCCATTTCAAAATCAACCTTCCTTGTCTCATTATATGAATTTGCATATTTTAGATAGTAGGTTTATTTTATCCGTAATCTAAAAAATTTATGAGAAATTTGCTAAGAATAAACTTCTAGGCAACTCGTGTCATCCTCGAATTCCGGTTGAAATATAAATAAAGCTGTCGAGATTTGTCTCAACAGCTAAAGAATTATCACTTTAATTTTTATCATTTAGTCCTGTACCATAGTCTCAAACTAGATGTTTAAAATGTTCAATGATCTTATTTTGTTGATCTTCAGTGCCTTTCACCGAGATAGACCACTCATTTTCTTCCACAAAATAATTAACGTAATTTAAATAGGTTGCTTGTTGAATCGCCATTTCAAAATGAACTTGCTTTACATTTTCATTTTTCATCATTAAAGCGGAGTTAAAATTAGTTCTGGCCATTGAATTGGCAGTAGCTTGAAGTTCTAATGAGATACGTTTTGTTAATTCATTGCCAGTTGAATCCGTTGCCGTTGATAAATCTAACTCTTCTTCTAAATTTTCATTTGGTAGATTAACCCACTCTTCTTTTTGTGGTAGCAGTAATTCCAACATGACTTGTATATGAACTTTGAGCATTTCCCGTTGTACTGTTATTAATTTCATTAAAAATTTATCTAACGTGGCTTCTAAATAAACATCCAGTTTTCCAAGGAGACCTTCATGTGTAGCGAGGTGTTCATTCATAAGACCGATATCAATCACTGGTAATCGCATTTAAATCCACCTTTCGTAACAACTTTTGGAGTTATACATATTCACAAGCACGAGAAAGGTGTTCGAGTAATTCCATCGAAATGATACTTGGTTGATCAATCATGGAATAGTGACTTGCATTAGGTATGATCTTAAAAACGGATTGCGGGACATGCTGATGCAGCAGTAAACCCCAATAAGGAACTAAATAGCGGTCATGCTACCCAACGTTTAGTTTTCTTTCATGCACTATCTCTCATCTCCTATACAACTTAGGCCTCGATGTAATTTATTCACAAATCTTCCCAATTTGCTTGTCAAGGACAAAAAAAATAGACCCTTGTACAGGATCTAAACAAACCGACTCTGCTAGAAAGAATGAGAGAACCCTTGTACCTTAGCATTAAATCAAGATCATCTCACATTCAACTTGACAACTTTCCCGGCATACATAAGTACAAAAAAACATAAACCAATCAAAAATCCTTTTTCAATACCATATAATAGAGAAGTTAAAAAGGTAATCATCAGTGTCATTCCTGTACTTCTATTTTCCAGAAAAGCTTCTTTCATGTATTTAAAATCAATTAAACTGTAAACAGCGACTATAATTATCGAGGCTAGCGCCGCCTCTGGTAAAAAATAAAATAACGGCGACAAAAATAAAATAATCAATAAAACCAAACATGCCGTAATAACAGATGCCATCCTTGATTTAGCACCAGCTTGGTGATTAACCGCTGATCGGGATACACCACCGGCTACTGGGTAGCCAGAGAAAAAAGCACTTGCTATATTCGCTGAGCCTAGAGCTGTAATTTCCCGATTAGGATTAACGGTATATCCTTCTTTTTCAGCAATTAATTTTGCCATTGCTATGGATTCAACAAAGCCGATAACTGCTATCGTACAGGCAATTGGGAAGAGAGTCTTTATCATCTCAAGGTTAAGTACAGGCATTGTCAAGCTTGGTAAACTGCTTGGGATTTCTCCCACAATAGATACATTCTGTTCGGATAAATTCAAATAATATACTGCGCATATACTCGCTACTATTACTACTAACTGAGCAGGAAATCTTGGAAAATTGTTTCTGAGAAATATGAGCAGTGTAATACAGCTTAAACTAATGATTAACGTAGGCAAATTAACTTCATCCAATTTTGTACCTAGTTCTTTTAATGAGGAAAACAAATTACTGCTACTCTTAATTTGAATATTTAAAAGGTGGGGAAGTTGGCTGAAACCAATAATAATTGCAGCAGATGAAATAAACCCACTTACTACGGAGTGCGGTAATTTCATAAATAGATGTCCTAGCTTTAATGCACCCATGGCTAATTGTATGATCCCTGATAGGAAGGAAAGCAACAAAACTAACGAGAAATATTCTGCTGTTCCTGGTGTTTCAATCAGAGACGCTCCAGAGAAAACTAACAAGGAAACGATAGCTACCGGTCCGACAGAAACATGACGCGAAGATGCCATCAATGCATAGATCATCATGGGAATTGTCGCACTATATAACCCGATAATCGGTGGTAACCCTGCAATCATCGCATAGGCCATACTTTGGGGTATAATCATAATTGCTACAATCACACCTGCATTTAAATCTCCTTTAAAATCTTCTAATTTATACATATTTGCGTTCATTCAGCAACCACCCACCCATCCTAGCCTGTATAGCTTGTATACTAAAATTAAATGCAATAATAGTATATTTTTCAGCTCTTAGAGTATGTCCACTCCCTAAAAATGATGGTGGTTTTAATGTAGACACTGAGGTGGCATCTATGCGAAGTATGTAACTAAAATAGTTTTTAGAAACAATCATCTAAAGTTGGGGCTACGAGTGTCACTAAATGAGGTCCTTAGTGACACTTAGATTATGTTGTCATAATGAATATCTCTAAACAATGAGGAACGTGACACTCAGAATAATCTGATCTGGTGAGTGTCACTAAGTGTAAATTTAATGGGGACTTTTTCATATCTTACTAAACCCAAAACTATTTCAAATCATCTGGTACATACTTTACATTTTTCCCTGTAGATACTTCTTTAAATATATTATCCGGTTTTTCCGGCTGGACAACCTGTTCATAGACAGCGGGAATTGGCATTTTCTTTTCGATCAGTTCTATCACCGTTTGGATGTCCTTCTTTGTTGCACACTGTAACTCGGGTTTTAGCATATAGCCGATTTCGCCATTGGTTTCAACCGTTGCCCAAAGTACATCTTCCATTCGCTGAATATTTTTTTGTCTGAGGCGCATTTCTAACTTATCCACCGGTAACCGAAGTCTCTTTAAATTCTCTTTCTTTATATTGCCATTCTCAACGATTACAACCGCATGTCCACTAAAAAAACGTTCCATTTTATCAGATTTCAGTTGGACAAATTCGACAACGATAAGAGTGAATATCAGTAAAGAACAAATGAGAAAGGTAATCCAAATACTTTTTTCACTAACAGGTTGAATTAGTAACGTTCCAATAGAAATCATAATAACTGTTTGCGCCACAGTCATCTGAGAAATCGATTTTCGTCCAGCAATCCTTAAAATAATTGATCCAAACAAAATGATAAGGATACCTTTCCAAATCCAATGAAACTCCATTTCTGGCACCTCTCTTCCTAAAAGGTTTATACTTGTAGAATGTACCAATTAGAAAAGAGTATTCATGAGAATGATGCAAGAAAAGACCTAAAGCAACAAAACTCATTTAAGCCTGTTTCCTGACTGTACTTAACGTTGTGTTTCTAGCTCTATTTGGTTTCGTATCCGAAATAGAATACCAGTAAGCTGCCCCGACAAACACCACTCCCCCAATCATATTGCCAATCGAAACCGGAATAAGATTAGCAGCCATTCCCGCCAATGAAACTGTATCTGGATGCGGCACCATTAATCCGATCGAAAGAACCGTCATGTTTGCAATACTATGTTCAAAGCCTGATGTAATAAAAGCAAATAGACACCAGAAAATCATAATTAACTTAGCCGTATCATCTTTAAGTTTGACGGAACACCAAACCGCTAGACAGACTAAAATATTACAAAGAATACCACGTACAAGCAATTCCATAAACGGGGCATTCATTTTGGCACTAGCTGTAGCAGTAATGAAATCGGCTGTCGCGCATTGCCATAAACCTGAATAAAAGTAAAGAGCAGCTGCAAGGATGGAGCCAGCGAAATTGGCCAAAAAACCAAATCCCCATATTTTCCATGCATCTTTCCATGTTGTTTGTTTCTCTAACGTTCCGATCGTCATAATCATATTATTTCCAGTAAATAAATCCGCTCCAGCCATTAAAACTAAACTCAAAGCAACCCCGAAAGAAACTCCCATCACTATCTTTGTAGCAGCTATACTTATTGGAGACAATAAGCCTCCGATTGTAAAAATTAAAATGATCCCTAACCCTACGAAAAATCCCGCCATCATACCTGATACAAAAAACTTCCCTTTACTGGCGTTCATTTGTCCGACCTTTAATGCTGCAGTGTTTCCAAATGACTCAATGACTTCTTTCATCATCTTCTTCTCCTTTTTTTTAGTTAATTTTATTACTTTTGTGAAACAGTGAGCATGTTTTCATACAAGCTAGAGCCCTCTAAAAAGGCTCCTTACTTTTTTTATCATCAACTTGATTTCCATTTTCCTGCTTCTAGTTCTTGCTGAATTTCTTCATTCGTATGTTGAAAACCTTTTGATTTCGCATACTCTTTCACACTTTCACCTATGTATGCAAAACCTATTTCTTTCTTAAGCTTCACCCCATGTAATATTAACGCATCTAGAAACCAGTCTACTGATGACTTACTAGGGAATATAACCGTTTCCCAAAGCTCTTCTTCAAGCAAACGTTGATCGATCTCCGTGAACCTTGGATCAAAATCGAGAGTGTGAGTGACTAATAAGTTAGCGTCTTTTACTATTGGTTCCTTATTTTTTCCGTATCCGATTCGGATCATGTCCACCGTCGGCTCGGTTATTTTCTCAGAACGAATACCTGCTTTTTTTAATACCCTTTTTGTTTTTTCAGATAGACAAAAGATACTTCTTGGAAGCTCACGAATATCGTAACCTTCAGAGAAAAAAGCTTCGAACAGAATGTGAACACTTTCAGGAGAGAAAAAAACCATCTTTTCCACTGATTGAAGTCGCTTTAGCCACTCCGAAGAAATCAATTTATTCCTTTGTTTTAATGTTGGATACGCATAGGTAACTGCTCCCTGGTCAAGGAAATAACGCTCTAACTTACTTTCCCCGGATGAAGCTTTAGCAATTAATACTCGTTTACCGAACATCTTCTTCTTTTCGAACCACTTCAGCTTCTTTCGCAGTCCAACAACATCTCCTATAATTGTCATAGCGGGATTTTCAATACGGTTAATTGCGACTTTACTAGCAATAGTCGGCAACGTACCTTCTACCGTTCGCTGCTTTCCAGTTGTTGCCCATTCAATCACGGCCACCTGAGTCTCTGGTGAAAATCCGTTTTCCAGGAGCTCTTGACAATGGTGTCCGAGATTTTTCACACCCATATAGTAAGCGATGGTATCTCCGTGCTCATAACGGTTGTGATTTTCCACGCTGTTTTTTTGCGAAGAATGTCCAGTACGCAGTGTAATACTTGCACTGTGATCACGATGTGTGACTGGAATCCCCGCATAGCTTGCCGCAGCAATACTGGAGGTTACCCCTGGGACAATATCATAGTCGATACCTTGCTTTTGCAGGGCTTCCGCTTCTTCTCCGACACGACCAAATACCGCAGGATCTCCTCCTTTTAGTCGTACTACTCGCTTCCCCATCAATGCCAACTCAATGATTGTTTCATTGATTTTTTCTTGACGCATGACGTGCCGATCCGGAAGTTTTCCGCAATAAATCAATTGACAATTTTCCTTTGTTACACGAAGCAGGCGTGGATTCGCTAACCGATCGAATAATACTACGTCTGCATCGCGCAAACAGGAACTTCCTTTTTCTGTAATCAACCCGAGATCTCCGGGTCCAGCGCCAACAAATGACACAAATCCTTTCACGTCCTTCACCACCTATATGGAAACGAAAATATCTCCGTTTTTTATCTCAACGTTATAGGTAGGTACTTTCCCCTCATCTGGAGCTTGTACTTCCCCTGTTATTAATGATACTTTCCAATCCTTCAAGGGGCAATAGACAAATTCACCAGAAACAATCCCTTCAGCAAGTGGTCCGTTTGTTTGCGGGCACCGGCTTCCAATTGCTCGTATGTCTCCATTTGTTAATCGGAACAATGCTATAGAGTTTCCTTGAATCTCCACTTCTTTCCCTATTAAAACCGGCAAATCTTCGAATGGCATTATTCGAACCTGCTCTTTTAAAACATTCATACTGTAATCACCCTTCCTTCAAGTATTCAATTATTATACCCTCGTCACTTCATAGATTTTCTTTTCTTGGTTTTTAGCAAGCATTGCGCTCCATGCTTCATGATATGTGTCTCTAGCTTCTGTAAAACGATTTACATAATAGTCTCTTTGTTCCTGATCTACGAGCGCCGTTTTAATTGTTTCAATGCCTAATCGATCGACCCAAGGAGCGGTTCGTTCGCCGTAAATTCCAGTTTCACGATAGTACTGCATGTAAGCTTTGGCATAAGTTATGACTTCTTCCTCCGTAGCAACGATTTTGATGAAATCACATTCTCGTATTTCAGTACCACCGTTACCACCAACATACAATTGATAGCCATTTTCAACACAAATGACACCAAAGTCCTTCGTTAACGCTTCCGAGCAATTTCTTGGGCAACCCGCTACACCCATTTTCATTTTATGCGGTGTATC
This sequence comes from Salipaludibacillus neizhouensis, assembly GCF_002886185.1. Taxonomy (GTDB): domain Bacteria; phylum Bacillota; class Bacilli; order Bacillales; family Salisediminibacteriaceae; genus Salipaludibacillus; species Salipaludibacillus neizhouensis. The sequence continues at coordinate 999,004 of NZ_KZ614146.1, read as the reverse complement.
CACCATTTCTAATTCCTTCTCCAGTTTAATTCCGAGTCCTAACGAGTCTTGGGTACCAAAACGACAGAACTGTGAACCCACACAAGATTTTACATTACGGAGAGATTTAGAATACGCATAACCTGAACGCATTCCTAACTCATCCCAGACTTGAGGTAAATCTTCTTTTTTCACGCCATAAAGACCAATTCTGCTTGCCCCCGTAATTTTAACTAATGGAACATCATATTTTTTAGCTACTTCACCCATCCGTACTAACTCGTCTGCTGTTGTTGTGCCACCATACATCCTAGGAATGACAGAGAACGTTCCATCCTTTTGAATATTCCCTTCCATCCGTTCGTTTACGAAACGAGATGATTTGTCATCCTCATAATAAGTCGGAAGAATCATTCTCATATAGTAATTGAGTGCAGGACGGCACTTCTGACATCCCTCAGGATTTTTAAATTCAAGTACATGACGAACTTCCTTCGGTGACTGAAAACCTTTGTCTTTTATTACAGCAACAACTTCATCACGAGAGAAATGTGTACACTCACACATGCCACTTTGTTGTGCGGCAGCGTCGAAGCTGTCACCCAAAGTAAGCGCAAGAATACCTTCGACCACCGGACGACATTTACCACAAGATGCGCCTGCTTTAGTGCAAGTTTTCACTTCATCAAAAGACGTTAAACTCTCTTCTAATATTGATTGAACTATTTTTCCTTTAGTAACACCATTACATCCACAGACAGTCTCATCAGCAGGCATTTCCGCCAGCATAGCAGAATCATCTTCTTCTCCAGCCTTTTGTAAAACGGAAGCAGTCGTAAACTCTGAAATATCCGTACCTTTTTTCAACATGGAAAACAAACGATTCCCATCACTCGCATCTCCGTAAAGAACAATTCCTACTACTTTGTTATTCGTTACTAATATTTTTTTGTACACTCTAGCGACAGCGTCTTGAACGACGATGGCATCTGTATCATCATCTTCCTGTATTTTACCCCCGGAAAATAAATCACAGCCCGCTACCTTTAATTGTGTCGACAAAATAGTCCCCTGATATCCTGTACCTTGAATGCCTGTTAACTGATCGGCGAGTGCTCTACCTTGTTCATATAATGGAGCGACCAATCCATACGCAATCCCATGATGCTCTGCACATTCACCAACCGCATAAATAGAAGGGTCAGTAGTTCTCATATGGTCATCCACAACAATCGCTCTCTTTACTTCAAGACCTGATTCTTTTGCGAGCGAAACGTTAGGACGAATACCGACAGCCATAACGACTAAATCGCAAGCTAACTCTTCTTCGTCTTTAAAGCGAATGCCTTCCACACAAGCATTACCGAGAATTTCTACAGTTTGTTTTTCCATTTTAAACTTCATGCCTTGTTTTTCTAAATCTTTCTTTAGCATTCTCGCCGCCGGTGCGTCTAACTGCTGTTCCATTAAAGTCGGTAAAAGATGGACAACATGTACTTCCATTCCTCGATCTATCAATCCTTTTGCAGCTTCTAAGCCTAGCAATCCTCCACCTATAACAACAGCTTTCTTTTTTGTTCTAGCGAATTCGATCATTTTTTCCGTGTCTTCGATTGTTCTGAAGCCAATAACTCCTTCTAAGTCTTTTCCTGGAAGTGGTAAAATAAATGAATCTGATCCAGTAGCTAAAATTAATTCATCATACGAAACCACATTTCCTTTGTCAGTTTTAATTATTTTTTCTGTTCGATCAATGGTAACTACTCTCTCTCCTGTGAGGAGTGTGATTTTATTTTCTTCGTACCACGAAAGATCATTAATGATAATTTCATCAAGCACTGTTTTCCCTTGCAGAACATTTGACAGCATAATTCGATTATAGTTAGGATGGGGTTCGTCCCCAATAACAGTAATCTCATATTTCTGTGGATCTCTTTTCAAAATTTCCTCGATACTTCTAACTCCAGCCATTCCGTTTCCAATCATGACAAGTTTTTTCATATCCTGATTCCTCCTTTTACTCTTGCTCAGTCATTCACATATGTTATTAAAAAAATAGTTCCTTCTCAAAGATGCTATGTCGTTTATCTTTTTTTACTGTAAAAAAAGTATATACGAGTAATAAACAATAAAAGAACGATATTTTCAACAAATTATTGAACAATTTTGATTACGTTGGTTCCAATTTTAAATTTTGATTTTATCTATAGATCCACTTTAATCCATTTCTAAATGGTCTGCTGTGATTTTAATCACACGTTTCCCATGTTTAGTAAAAACTGCATTGCATACTTTAAAACTTAGTGTCTTTTTTCTATGTTGCTTCTTTATTATCCGAAAAGCATACGATCTCGTTGATTAAATAGTTCTAATAGAGGGTAAAACACCATTATACGAATACATAAAAGGAGTTCAAAAATGACGGAACTATTTGATTTTATATCCACTAATACGACAATATATAAATTAATCATCGCTTTGTTAGGCGTAATTATCATCTCTGTTATCGTTAGAATAATGAAAAAGACCTTGACTAGGTACGTTAAAGACCAAAATAATTGGTATAAAACAAGGAAAGCAACGAATATTTTTGGATTTATTCTAGCAGCTATATTTTTAGCCATTTTGTACAGCGATATGTTAGGCGGCATCACCGTTGTACTTGGTGTAGCCAGTGCTGGAATTGCGTTTTCTTTACGAGAAGTAATTGCCAGTATTGCTGGTTGGCTTACTATTTTAGTTGGTGGAATGTTTAAAACCGGTGACAGAGTTCAGCTTGGTGGTGTAACTGGAGATGTAATTGATCTTGGCGTTTTACGAACCACTGTCATGGAAACAGGTCAATGGGTTGATGCAGATTTATACAGTGGCAGAATTGTAAAGATTGCAAACAGTTTCGTATTTACGCAACCAGTTTATAATTATTCCACGGATTTTCCTTTCTTGTGGGATGAAATTACCCTTCCAATTAAATTTGGCAGCGATTATACAGTTACGAGAGAACTCATTCGTCAAGTGGCTATTGATCAATTAGGTGATTACAGTCAACAAACCAAAGAACATTGGGACTATATGGTACGAAAATTCATTATTGAAGATGCAACGACCGAACCTATGGTTACACTGACGGTGAACGATAACTGGGTTGAGTTTACGTTAAGATACATTGTGGAATACAAAGCTAGAAGATCAACAAAGGATACCCTATTTACAAATATACTGAAGAAAATCGAAGCGCAACCAGAAAAAGTACAGCTTGCCTCCGCAACCTTTGAAGTAGTTAGTACTCCCCCAGTAGATGTTAATATCAAAAACAAACCAGACACCATTGACAAAAATTAAACTTGTTCTTTCATAGTTAAGTGCGGACAGTGCCTTGCGCTGTTCGTGTTTCTTGCTTTCCTGTCCTATACAATCCATCCACTTAAAACCATCCCTATATTTATCATGAAATGGATTAGCACGGCGGGATAAATACTCTTCGTTTTCAAAACTAATACAGCATAGAAAAATCCACCAAAAGAGAATATAATGCACAATAATAGAGGCATATCAATAACTAAATGCATTAATCCGAAGCCAATACTTGTTATTATCATTCCATATAAAACAGAAACATATCTCGTTAAACTTGATAATAAAATACCGCGCCATAAAAACTCTTCGAGAGTGGCATTTATAATCGAAAATAGTAACCCAAAAAATAACATGGATTGAATATCACTTATATCTTGTTGGAAAATAAATAGACTTAAAATCAAAATGTTGACTAAGAAGACCACGAGCAGAAAAGAAGATATTTTAATCGTATGAAAAGGGAGATTTATGTATGTATCCCACTCTGGCAAACGGTTAAAAAAAGATAGTTTCTTTTTATGAATGAGGTGTGTTAACCAGATTCCAAGCACCATAATAAGAAGCAGGCTTCTATTTAAAAGAGTCTCTACTTCTGTGGATAAATTATAGTTAAGTATGAATATATTAATGAATTGAAAGAATGATAAACTCACGATAAAAGAGATAAATATGGACGTTATGAAACGCAAATTGGTTTTAAATACGTACATAAAGAGCAAACATAGTAAGACAGTTATTATACCGAACCACATTTTTAAAGCAGTCACAACTATACCAAGAAAAAATAGTAAAGCTAATATGGATAAACTGAGGTATTTTCTCATAAGTACCATCGCGGTCTCCTCAAAGGAATCTATTCTACTCGTTCTTTCGATATATTCTCTTCCCGTACCCACTTTACGGCAAACCACAGACCAACCAAGGATGTTACAAATGATGCAAGTCCTCCGATAGCTAATGAGTAGAAATAATACTGATTTAATGCAAAACCACCTGCAATGAATACACTTCCTAAACATACAAATAAAATCGTTAGTTTTCGATATTTATTCATTTCCCTCTCCCTTCTATTACAACTCATTTCTAGCTAATTACTTTATCATTTTGACTACGACCTAAGCCTATACCTGTACAGTTAATGATGAATAAATAAACTGGAAAAACGATTAATGCACCTAACATTATGAGTCGACTAACACCAGTCGCGATATAATTTAATGGTTGATATAAAGCAAAGAAAAAAGGCACCAGACTAAAATATTTACCCTTAAATAATAGGATACCTCAAATACGCATACTCAGGGTACATCTTTGCTGTAACTTCGACAACCACGGAAACAAAAAAATACAAATCGCAATCAAACGAATCCTATTATCAAAACAGCTACTTTCGTTCATATTCTCGCTAACGTTTGAATACTATCTTAACATTAGATGGCTACAAGCTTCTCTTAAATACACCTTTTCCGTGTATAATTACTCATTCTCGTTTTTAATAATACAGAATACTGGTTAACTCTTCTGTATTAAATGGTAGTAAACTCGATTTTCAATTTCTGCACGAAATCGTTTCTTTTGACGAATATATAGAACATTTATCGAAAGCCTTAACTTTAAATTAAATCTCCTATAAGATTATCTTTGTAATACTGTTTTAGGCCCCTAACTCTTATACACTAGGAAGTGATGAAAATTCGGAATTAATTTTGACTAGTTGGTATATAAAACTAAATAACATCATATTTGTATATAGTAAGAAGATTGTTAAGAAACTCGTAAAATAATATTAAATCAGAGGTGGTTAGTCGATGCTAGCTGTAAACAAGAAAAATTTCGATATCGAAACAATGTATTGGTTCATTAAAGGAAATCAATGTAAAATTATTAATGTCTATACGAAAAGCCTCGGAAAAGTTTATGTCGCCTATATGAATAAAGAAATAATCGTGTATTATTTTGACAATGACCATGTTATTAAACATCTACTGAATTCTTCTAGATCTCAGCTGCTATTGAAATTATGGAAACCTGAACCTCTTAGCGAAAACGATCCTAATACCAATAATTTGGAAAATATTTTGTTAGATATGCTTCACAAAGACGAGTGGACAAAAATGCCTAAGGGTCAGCAAGTTTGAATTAGAAATCTAGATTCCAATCTCAAAAAGATCGAGTGAGCCATGACTGACACGACTCATTCTACCCCATAAACAAAAGGGTGAGAGTTCAAGGTTTTTTCTAACACCTTACACTCACCCTTTTCCTGTTACTAAAGTTCTCTAAATCATCATATATTTAGCTTAGAGGTTATCGGTGTTTTGATGATTATGTAAAACATACATCCCCTGTAAATAACCTCACTTCCCTCTTTACTTTGGCGGACTAGAGGTTACATAAGTACCTGCAATAAAATCATGAATCGCCCGTGAATCTTTTCTCATTCCTACCATAAAGCCACTCACAATTAAACCAATCCCTAATGAAACAGCATATACGATTCCTGCTAACAAATGTCTTAATAGCAAGGTGGTGATTCCAACTTTCGCTCCATCTATTCTGGCAATACGGATACCTAAAGCTCGTTTTCCTACTGTATATCCATACCAAATGACCGGTAAAATTAGATAGTACAAAGGACTTAAAGTATCAACAAAGGTAAACCTTTCTATAAAGACATCTCTATAAATTATTGTAGATAATAAAGCTGTCACGAACATAACAACTAGCCCATCTAGAAAGCCTGCGGCAAATCGCACCCAAAAACCGGCTGGATCCTTTACTTCCATGCAAAATCCTCTCCTCAAATTAATCGGTTTCTCTATTATTATAAAGTACTTGTTCTACCTTTAAAAAGAAAAGCCCTCACTCAAGGGAACTACTATAAAGTGAAAGCATTAATCTAATCGATCCACGTTTGTGCAACGGTTTCAAGGTCCGAGTCTTTGATTTCAGACATAATATTTTCCAACATCCTATTATTTGTGATTTAAATCACCACGTTTACCTTAAAAGAGTATTACTATTACCTTATAAGGTTCCTTAAGAGTTACCAAAAGAGTTTTACACCATAAAGAAATGAAAAGGGGTTTTAAAATGAAAAAACATAATGTGAATGAGTTTATAGAATATGGCGAAGATAGATTTACGAAACGAATCATTTATAAAGAAACAGACAGTACAGCATTTGTTTTAAATTTTAAGCAGGTCAATCACTTCCTGCTCATAAACACCCAGGTTCAACTGTCTATTTAATGGTTTTGCATGGAAATGGTGAATTTACAATCGATGGAGAGACAGTATCTGCTTCTGTGGACGATGTTTATGTTTTTAAAATAATAGGCAATGAAGAGATGGCTTTTGAAAACACAGGCAACGACAATACAAGTCTCTATGTCCAGTTAATGAAAATTCCGGATGAAAAGTACGCGAGAAATATATAACTCAAGTGTACAGAATATAAGAAAAACGGCATAGCCGTCTTTTGTTATATACAACGTCAGCTTCCGCCGCCCCGAGTAGCACCTACTTAGTTCGTGTAGGTGCTACTCGAATGGAGGTCGGTTTCCTTGATAAATGCGTCGTGAAGGTAGCTGGTAATTTCACTTTATCAGCGGCCTCTATAAAATAAGCGAGCGGAGATTGATATCCACTCGCTTATTTGATTCTTATTTGGGTTTGATACTTCCTATAGTAACTCCTTTGTTAACTTTCGTTCCAGGCATATCTTTCTTCGTTTTCATATGAGGGATTACCTTGTATTTTACAATCAAAACATTGAGGAACAAAAGAACCGAAGAAATAATAAACAAACTTCTAATTCCAGCTACTGATGCTATCCATCCACCTGCGATCGGTCCAACCATCGTCCCTAAATACATAAAGCTATTCGAAAAACCATAAGTTCGGCTTTCCATCCCTTCTGGTGAAAAGTGACGTAAAAGCGAATTTATTGCTGGTAATAGTCCTCCTATGCAAATACCTAATAGAAATCGGAAGATAAGTAAATGCCAATAACTTTGCACAAACGCTTGTGGGAAACTAATAATCGCAGCAAATAAAAGTGCAAATAATAACACAAAGTGATGGCCTTTCCGGTCACTGAGTTTGCCTAAAAACGGGCTTACAGACATGTTTGCGAAGCCCATCACCGACATGGCCAGACCAGCGTAGAAAGCAACATTTTGTGAAGGACTAAGCTCTTGGACAAACAAAGATAAAAGTGGATTAATTCCTATTAATGCACATTGAACGATAAAAAACACGAAAAATAGTGATAAAACGGGGGATGTGGAGATAATTTTTTTAAAATCCTGCATTGTTTTTGTCTTTACTGTTTCTTCTTTTCTCACAAATTGTTCATCCACAAAAAACAACACGACAAATGCAGCGATCAAAATAGTAACTCCTGTTACATAAAAGATCATCCGAAACCCCATTAAATCAGCCATAATTCCACCTAATAAAGGTCCACAAATTGTACCTGCCACACCACCAGCTTGCAACATACCTAATGAATGTCCCATTTCTTTTTTTGGCGTGCTCATTGACATTAGTGCAATTGCTGCTGGAATAAAACCAGAGATAATTCCATTCAATAATCGAAGTAAAAGTAATGACCATGGTCCAACTGCAAATCCTGTAAGCGTTATGACAATCGCCATCCCAAATCCGGATCGAAGCAGCATTGATTTTCGGCCATATTTATCAGCAAGCTTTCCCCATAATGGTGCAAATAGAAAAGCGGTTAAAAAATTAGCCCCGAAAATTACCCCGGCCCATCGACTAATTGATTGAGGATCGGTGACTCCTAATTCTTGGAGATAAAGGGGTAAAAACGGGATGATCATTGTCATTGCACCCATGACAAAGAACTGACATACCATCAATATATATAAATTTCGTTTCCAATTTGGTTGAGACACTTTTATTCACGTCCTTCTAGTTACTTCTATTATATATTTCGCATCCCGAAGGTTTCAAGAGTAAATCTACATACATATTGCAATTTCCTTCCTGGAAGTTTCTGGGGGGTCTGACCCCATTCAAGCTTTCATGGATATCTTGGCTATTTTTCTGTATAATCAATATGAAAGCGAATTATTTTCTGAGTAGTGCGATAAATTATCCGAATTCGAAGAAACAAGAAGGAGGAACACCGTTTGTTAACAAATCATTTAGATTTCAGGTTGGAACCGAAGTTAATACAAATGTATGAAGATCATAAAAAAAGAGCTGCAAAAATAGATTGGGGCTATCATGAATTTTTACCGTGGGACAAGGCTAAAAGTTTTAAAAGAGTGCCCTGGGACGAGAGTCAGGTTACTTTGCCTAGACATTTAATAACAGCTGTGGAAACTGCCCTATTAACAGAGGTCAATCTTCCTTGGTTTACGTCCCATTTGGATCAAACATTCAAAGGATCATTAACTGTTATTCGGGATTTTGTTCATACGTGGACTGCCGAAGAAGACCAGCATTCAAGTCTCCTTGAAAACTATCTTTTAATTACTCGCAATGTAGAACCGATGCGTTTACATCAACTTCATAAACAAACGGTAGAGAGTGGATTTAATCCTGATTTCGAATCACCTTTTGAGACTATGGTTTATACAACTCTACAGGAACTCGCAACGATGGTTTTCTATACGAATGTCGCTAAATTGGCTAACGGCCCGGATAAAGACCTTGCTACATTGCTTCGTCGCTTAGCGAAAGACGAAACATTACACTATGCTTTTTATCGCGATGTCATTAAATACCATCTTCAATTGGAACCTAATTATTGTTATTATTTGGGACATGTTATCAAAAACTTTCAAATGCCTGGAACAGTCATGCCAAACTTCGAAGATCGTATGTCAATTATTGCAAAGGAAGCAAATTACGGTCCTTTAGAATACTTTGATCAAGTTCTCGATGTGATTGTAGATTACTGGGAACTGGAAAAACTCCGTCCAATCGCTCCGGAAGCAGAAGAAGCTCGGCTAGACATTTTACGTTATCATGCTAGATTGAGAAAAGTTAGAGATCGATTTTATAAGAAAAAACATTCTGAGAAATAATGTAGGAAGAAAAAAGGCGTGACACCTTGGTGTCACGCCTTTCCCCTCTAAATTAGAAGAAATCTAATACAAATTTAAGCTTTACTGAATTCAATATCATTCCCCATCGATCTTAAAAACTGCTGAGCTGATTTATATGTCTCAAATCGTTGCTCATTATGCTCTTCAATCCAGCTCTCCGTATTAAAATAAATATCTTCATTTGCATCTGTTAAATCGTCTTCTATTGTCATTATTAACAATTTTTTATCATAAGTAGCCTTCACTAAAACACCACTAACAGAATGATGAAACAAACCCGTGTATACTTTTGCCATACGTTACACCTACTCTCTTGTTCTATTATAACAAAAATTTAATAGCTATGAGGGATTCTAAGCTCACATTAAAAAAATGTCTCTATAAAACTGTCTAGATATTGGAAATGTGAAGTCCCCTTAACTTTTGAAGAAGGAAGTGTGTCTACCATAGAAGGTCAAGTTTCGCTATATTTTTCACTAAGGATATTAAGAATATATATATAAAACTACAAAGAAAAGGTATAGAAGTAACTGAAATACAAGATGATGGAGATAACTTATTTTCCAGATAATAAGAAATTGCTATCATTACTACTCCCTCCTTAGAGGCTAGAGGACGAGAAATTCAATATGAAAAAAGCACCTGAACAAAACAGGTGCTTTTCACGTGTTAATTACATGGTGATTTTATTGTTAAAATCGTTGAATTAAGCTATGTTTTACATCAATTTTTAGCGTCTTGTCTTTCGAACTTTTTCCTGCAGCTTTTTTTATCATCTAGTCCTACTTTTTACACCTATAAGCTTAATCTCTCAGAAACAATATAAGTCATTGTTGCCTCATATTTGGCTTCACTATCTTCTAACTCTACTCGGATAAGGTAATAGTCCGATTCTCCTACTTCCCAAGAAAATAATCCTTCCTCATCCGTATTCACACGAACCTCACTTGAATCACTTCTTTTGATCACAGCCACATCAGCGTTAGGAACAGGTTCCCCCTTCAACATCACTTGCGCAGAGACTGTGTTATCCGGTGCAATTGCTGTTGGGTTGAACAACGGAACAATCTCAGCCCTGTCTAAGGTTACGTGTTTGTCATATCCTTTAAAATCTTTAACCGACTCAAGTGATGGGCATTTGCTTGCAGCAACATAGGATTTTGAGCTACGTAAGGTAGGCTCAGTTTCATCTCCATAGGTGAAATCTCCCTTAGCGGCAATCGTATAAATACCTTCTTCTTTAGTTAGCAAAGAACCTACGTGATAGTTGTTCACACCTATTCTTTCTTCAATCTCTTCTTCTTCTCCCATATAAAAAAATGTATCTGTAATTTGCTGTTTCTCACCAGATGGGGCAGTCACTTCCACATTAGAGTCTTCTAATCCCCAATTGCGGTCCAGTCGATAGCTAGTATGCTCTCCAGAATGATTTCCAAATAGTAATTCTATATAGGATTTTTGCCCAATTTCAACAATTGGAGTGTTTGTTTGAGACCACCCATTATGTGCACTAACACTCGTCGCTACCATAAACATCGTGACTAACATCAAACTAATAGTACTGATCATTCGCATAATTGTACCCACCTTTAGGAATAAGTTGTTTCCATTTATATTTTTCCAAAAAGTGAAGATCTTATTACAAATGAGCAGCGTAAATCAACACTTTTTTTCTATTGTTCCTAGATAGATGATTAGATCTCAATAATAATTGGCACGATCATTGGTCTTTTTCTCGTATGAGATAATAAATATTTTCCAACTGTTCGTTTTATATGTTGTTTAATAATACTCCATTCTTTTCGCTCGGATGCTTTTAACTCCTCAAACGCTTTTGCAATTTGATTATTGACTTCTTTCAGCAGTTCCTCTGAATTTTTTGCATAAACGAATCCGCGGGAAATCGTATCCGGTGGTGAGATAAGTTGCTTTTCTATTTTACTCATTGTCAAAACGATTACAAGCATACCATCTTCCGAAAGTTGCTTTCGATCGCGCAACACGATATCCTCTACGTCACCAATTCCTATACCGTCTATGAATGTATTTCCCGCTGGAACTTTCCGTGATTGACGAGCCACCTTGTTTTCAATATCGACTACTTCGCCATTTTTCAATATAAATGTATTTCCTTTTTCTACCCCAACCTGTTCTGCTAGTAACCGATGATGGTGCAGCATTCTATATTCACCGTGAATAGGGATAAAATAAGTCGGTTTCATCAGTGTAAGCATTAGTTTTAAATCTTCTTGATAGCCATGTCCAGACACGTGCATCCCTGATGAACTTCCGGATCCGTAAATGACATGGGCACCAAGTGCATATAAGTTATCAACAATACGAGTGACATTACGTTCATTTCCAGGTATCGGACCCGCAGCGAAAATAACTGTGTCTTCAGCTAAAATTTCTACATTACGAAAATTGCCAGTGGATAGCCGGGAAAGTGCAGCCATTTGTTCTCCTTGACTCCCAGTGCATACAATCGCTACTTTTTCAGGAGGCAATTCATCAATTTCATTCGCTTCAATTAACATATCATCGGGAATATCCAAATAGCCACGTTCTCTCGCAACAGCAACGACATTCACCATACTTCTTCCAAGTAGCGCCAGCTTTCGATCCGTTTTCCTTGCTGCGTCAACGACTTGTTGGACACGACTTATATTTGAGGCAAAAGTAGAAAGAATCACTTTACGTTCCGCTTTCAAAAAAGCTTCATCAACATGCTCAGCTACGATATGCTCAGATGGTGTTAAACCCTTTCTTTCCGCATTCGTACTTTCTGACAAAAGAAGCAACACCCCTTCTTTACCAATTTCAGCCATTCTATGAAGATCAGAACGTTCCGTGCTTGCAGGAGTTAAATCAAATTTGAAGTCTCCTGTATGTACGATATTACCTTGTGCTGTGTGGAGGACAATTCCCAAACAATCAGGAATACTATGGATCTCTTTAAAAAAACTAACACTAATTTCTTGAAAAGCCACCTTTGAGTTTTCGTCTACTTCCATTAATTTTGTTTCTCTAAGCAGTTTATGTTCTCTTAATTTCAATTCAATAAGACCTAGTGTAAAACGTGTTGCGTAAATAGGGACATTTATTTTTCTTAGTAAATATGGGATACCACCGATATGATCTTCATGCCCATGTGTCACAACCAAAGCTTTAACTTTTTCCTTGTTTGCTTCTAAATACGCCACATCAGGGATAATAACATCTACTCCTAACAAGCTTTCGTCAGGAAATTTGATGCCACAATCGATAACGATGATTTCGTTTCCAAATTCTACTGCATACATGTTTTTACCGATTTCATTCAATCCGCCTAATCCGAAAATGGATAAGACATTCTCTTTTGGACTCATATATATAACCTCCAAGTCTGATAATATAACTAGTATGCCCTTTTCATTTGCGTTTATAAGAGACGTTGTTGGTTAATCTAATATTCCATAAAATTGAGTTATCAATGAGGTCAACAAAGAAGCACACAAGCCAGAAACTTCCATCCGCCCCCCTTCTTCTTTCCATTCAAGGAACTGCTTTTTACATTTTCATTGAACATACTTTATCTAAGTTTTTCTAAATTTTTCTTGAATCTTTTCATCACCATCAGGTGTATTTTTGCTTGGGTTATGAGGTAAAAAGTCCAAGGCAGCGAAGGTATAAAATCATGTATTGCAGCTAAACATTCTTCTTTCCCTGGAATTTTTCTGAATTCTAGTGTACCTTGTTCAAATGGCATACGTTTGGCAAGTATCCCCCCACTTATCGTAAATAAAGCATGATCTGGTTTACTTCTATCCTTTAAATAGCTAAATGACAGCAAAGGTTTTTTAAAGAAAACTGTATGTATATAACAATTGTTATCGAAGTCTTGTTTCACCTTAATTAGTGGATTCAACGATTTTGACAACCATTCCATATAGTAAAAAGCCATCCACTGTGCATTCTTTCTATCTGGCAACAGTAATTTTTGCACAGAACATACAGAATGATTTTCATTAACAATGGACTCGGATATCTTATCTTTTTCATGACGGCTTGTACCTAACTGCTTATCACCAACACGTTTGTTACTTAAATTCTTTTTTAAGTCGAGGGTAACTTTATTTAATGATACTGATTCTTCATCGATGTCATCTGTTCTCAAAGTCGTTACAGGAATACCGTATGAGCGCATAACAGCTTCCGCTTCATCTTGTATTATCTCGTTCCTGGAATTTTTATGTTCTCTCTCAACTGGACAACGAATATAAATAATCTTTTTCAATCTATTTTTCTTAGCCGTCTGTGCAAAATTATCAGCAGCAATGATATTCAGATCTTCCGTCCTTGCTTGTGTTAAATGATTGATTGTATGTAATGATTGCACAAAATAAATACCGTAATCAGCTTCTTCTATGCAGTGCTCTACTTCCCATAACATCAAAGGATTACAGGATCGCCAAATGATATTCTTACAAAAAAATTCTTGTTTCGGAACAGATGCTGCGAGTGCAGCGATCTGGAAATCTTGTTGTAATTCTTTGATTAAATGTCTCGCTAAATCACTATTGGCTCCTGAAATGATGATTTTAGGGGTCTCATCTTGTTCTTGAACCATCATGACTTGTCACTCCTTCCATTACCTTTAATTTTGTCGCCTCTCCCCTCCTAATTATATAATATATGACTCACCGGTTAATCTCCATTAGAATGAGCGAATTCAAGTATAGAAACATATCTTCAAACGAATAATAAATTATGGTTTTTACACACCTAATAAAGGAGGAACTAATTGTGGAAAACAGAGAACCAGAACGATTTACGGCAGCGGATCTTAGTCCTGAGCAGTTGAACGATCTCGAATTTTTTGAGAAGGATTTGCGAAGTGATTCGAATAAAGAGATTATATTAGTAGCATATGAAGAAAAGAATGAAAAATCACACTAAAGATTATAAAGGAGACATTTCCCTCTAAATGAATACTCACCGGTTAGATGAAGGACAATAAGGTGTATTACATTGTGTTTGTATTATTAAAGGAGGTACTCAAATGGCTAAAGATAAAAACAAAGACAAGAATCACGAAAATCTCACCGCCGATTTAGGCGGAATGGGTCTTTACGGAACAACTGGAAATGTTGAAATAGAAGGGTATACCATGTCTGGAGATATTGAAAATGCCGGACAACTTGACAAAGGTTATAAACGTAACAAGGAACATGAAGGTGCCGTTGCTTCCTTTTTAGAAGACGACTTGCCTGTAGGCAAAAATGAAGATGTTCAATATGACCCGAAACAAGCTGACCATGAAGATAAGGAAGCGCAACAAAGAGCTGATGAAGCAGATAAGCGAGCCGAGAACCGTACAAATTTGTATGACAAATGATAAGTAAACATTTTTCGGAATGATGTAGCAAAGGTCTTTTCACAGACCTTTGCCTCGCCATTCATTCAATAGGGAGAAAAACGATGATTTTTAGCCTGATTAAAAAAGTTCTTGATAAAACTATAAATATAGAGCACTGGATTCTAATAGTAAGCGGTTTCGGTTTTATCATTATAAGTTCACTAATCATGTATTTATTAGAACCAACTGAATTTAATTCTCTATTTAATGGTTTTTGGTTTGTTATGACAACTATTTCTCAAGTTGGTTATGGAGATTTTGCTCCTGAAACAGTTTTAGGTAAGCTTTACAGTATCATACTTTATATCGTCGGCGTTGGTTTTTTTGCCATTATGATCGCTAAATAGATTGACTTACTTAATAACTATGAAGAATTAGGATCCCCTTTAAAAAAGGAGACTCTTCTACGAGCAAACGTATTCCATGCAGATTCCTATACTGTCTGATCGTCCTTATTCTAAACTAATGGCTAAAAAAGTTTTGTATAAATAACCTCATTACTCTTTTAAATAAGCGGTCATATTATCTAGCAAAGTTTCCATGTTTTGCGCCTGGTTTTTATACATCTCTTTCGCTTCTTCATTCTCAGCTTGTAAAGAGAAGTTCATTAAATTTGTTTGTAGTTGTTTTATATTTGCAGCTAACAACAGTTTCTGTTTTATTTGCGACATTTCAAGTTGATCATTATATAAATCAATATATACATTCCCTTTTGAATCTACTTGTGCAAGAAATACTTCAGAAAATGAATTTGCTCCTTGGTTGTTTAGTTCATTTAAAAGCCATTCTTGATTGTATCCGAGCTCACTTAAATTTTTTTCCATCAGATTTCCATCCATAACAACGATACGAGGTTGATGTTCCGGCTGTACCGGCATTCCCATATCTTTAGACGTTATTGGCTGGACATTGCTATGTTTCATTACACTTACTTGACCATTTTTCTCCATGACTGCTGATTCAACATCGGATAATTTAAACACATCTTTCTGTCTCAGGTGAATCATGAGTTCATCAATTGTTAAGCTTACTTTTTTTAAATTTTTTTCATAGACCTTCCCTTTTTCGATTAAGACTGTCGGACTACCTTCTGAAAATTTCCTAAATCCAAAAGACCGCAATTCTATTTGCGAAATAATCATTGGTAAGAGAGCCCAAATAATCATCCCAACAATAAAATTAGATACTCTTACTTGCGTTCCGAATGTTAGTTCCGCAGCAATACTACCGATAGCAATTCCGACAATATATTCATAATAGGTCATATCGGTCAAATGCTTTTTACCCATTAATCTTGCTAAAATAAATAACACGATAAAGCCAAGTATCCCTCTTATAACGACTGTTCCTATTTCAGTCACTATTATTCCCCCTTATTTTAAATATACGTACTATTTTTCCATTATTGGGCAATCTATAAAGAAACATACATCATTTACTAATTTAAAGGAGTGTTTACTTTGACTAGAAAAATTTTAATTCTTTGTCTGGGATTGTTGATAACTTTATGCATGGTTTCTGGGTGTTCAACAGCTCAGATTTTCCAATCCAAAACGGATGAGGCACTCTTTAACGATATTCATAATTTGTACGAGCAAATTGATAAGGAAGAATGGGACGGTGCGCTTTCGAATGTGAACAAATTTCAAAAAAATTATGAAAAACAGAAGTTGAAACTATTAATGTTAGGTACCATTGATTATTACCATGAACTTGAACTAGAGGTTGAATCCCTTAAGGAATATGTGAAAGATGAGGATGATGTGGAGAGTAAATTAGGATTAAGTGAAATTAAATATCGACTTTTCACCATCTATAATTTGTAAGGGTTACTCTACTTTGAATACAATTTCTTGCATATACTTTTAGCACCCTAAATTGTATACCTTTGCATTAATCTAATGAACATACTGTAAACAATGTGGACATACACTTTCACTAACAGTGAGGTGGATTATGTGTCTTATTTGTATGTAAATGAATGGCTATTATTTGTTATATCTGAAGGGCTTACTTGGTTTTTTTTAGGTATATTTCTTTTTAATCGCTATACTCTTCGATACGTCCGACTAAATCGATTGTTCTTAACCTTGATTATCTTTTGTACGATTTTCCAGTTTGGTTTGGTTTTTATTGACTACTATATAACAAAACATATTTCCTTGTTTCAAATCATTATAATCCTGTTTATCATCTATGCGATGACTTTAGGAAGTGCTGATATTCAGCGTCTCGATAAATATCTTTTATCTAAATTCACTAATCACCACCGATCCGTCATGAATGAAGATTTATATTCGTATGTAAATTACCGAAAAAATCTCTTTCTCATTCATACTATAGCCATAGTTTTTGTGCATTTTATCTGGCTTATTTCCGACAATAGTATAACTTTGTATTTACGTGAATTAAAAGTTTTTATGTTTACTCATACTTACTTATCTGAGTTTCCACTTTTATTTAATCTTCACGCACTTAATAGGCTCAGTTTCATCTGGATTAT
Organism: Salipaludibacillus neizhouensis; assembly: GCF_002886185.1. Lineage (GTDB taxonomy): Bacteria > Bacillota > Bacilli > Bacillales > Salisediminibacteriaceae > Salipaludibacillus > Salipaludibacillus neizhouensis. The sequence continues at coordinate 981,684 of NZ_KZ614146.1, read as the reverse complement.
CTTGTATAGTTTTGATTTATTGATTTATTCATTTATCTCATCTATACAACCTGGCAAGTAAAAAATCCGTAATATAAATCAGAGTATCCCTTATTAGTAAAGATATATCATGCCGTTTAGAGAATCTCCTGCATTATTCATCTTTTTTCCCCTCCTCTAAAATCATTTTTCCTTTACTATTTACAAAACTTCAAAATTAAAGCTCTTTTTCGAAAAAGGGCTTATTTAATGAAAATTAATTGTTAAAAAATATAATTAATGTTTATATAAACTATATAATTACCCTTACCAAGTGATTATTTCCCCTTGTTAGTTCTTTCAACTTATAGTATCGTTAATATATTCATAAATATATTAATATGTTTATGTTTTAATTTCTACTTGAATTGAATAAGGAGGGAAGGGATTCGATTTTATGAATGTAAGGACTTTTGTGTGAAGAAATGATCGCGTTTACATTTTGTTTTATAGAGAGGAGAAAGTAGAATGCAAAAAACAACCAAAAAGAGAATAGGGCTTATTTTATTTCTATTACTATTAATTATTCCTATTACAGTGTTTAGTCAAGGCTATAGTGGTAAAAATAATGCCAATAGCAATAAGCCAAACCAAGAAAATCAAAAGGAGGTGCCTAGTTTTCAAGAGGCTTCCGTTCATGACCCTTCTATTATTAAAGCCGGAGATACGTATTATGCTTTCGGTACTCATATTGATGCTGCGAAATCAACTGATCTAATGGAATGGTCTAATTTTACGAACGGATATACAACCCCTGATAACACTTTATATGGTGACTTATCTGAAAACTTAGCTGGTTCGTTTGAATGGGCAGGTGAAGATGACTCGGATAGTGCCGGTGGTTTTGCTGTTTGGGCACCAGAAGCCGTTTGGAATGAACATTACGAACATGAAGACGGTTCAACTGGCGCATATATGATGTATTACAGTGCCTCATCAACATATATAAGATCCGCCATCGGTTATGCTGTATCTAAAGATGTAGAAGGTCCATATAGTTACGTCGATACCATTATGTATTCTGATTTCCATGAGAAAGAAGGTATAAAAGATGCTGGTAGCGATGTAAATAAAAACTGGAAAAATACCAATCTTCCAGACCTTATTGAAGATGGTACGATTGAAGGAATAAGAGATGAATGGTTTCTAGACAATGGTGGATACAACTACAATGATTTCACCAATTCAATTGATGCTAACTTGTTTTTTGACGAAGACGGAAAGATGTGGATGACTTACGGCTCTTGGGCAGGTGGGATATTCATTCTCGAAGTAGATCCGACTACAGGTCAACCAATCTATCCTGGTAAAGATGGTGTGACAGAAGATGGTAGAATGATAGACCGCTATTTTGGAACTAAAATATCTGGTGGATATGGTCGTTCAGGTGAGGGTCCATACGTAAACTATGATGAGGAAACTGGCTATTACTTCTTGTATGTCACATATGGCTGGTTAGGTGCTGACGGTGGGTATCAAATGAGATCTTTCCGTTCTGAGAATCCTGAAGGTCCATATGTAGATGCTGCTGGAGATCCGGCTATTTTACCTGATTCATTAGACAATGGAATTCCCGGAAACAAACCTGATTCTCTGGAACATGCTGATCACGGAAATAAATTAATGGGTAACTTCTTATTTGAAAGAAAAGTCGGCGATCCTGGGTCTGGAAATGGCTACGGTTACATGTCTCCTGGTCACAACTCTATCTTTACAGATCCCGATACTGGAAAAAGATTCTTAGTTTTTCATACACGATTCCCTGACAAAGGTGAAATGCACGAGCTTCGTGTCCACCAAATGTTTGAGAACAAAGAAGGATGGCTAGTGGCCGCCCCTTATCGTTATGCAGGGGAAGAACTTGCTAAGGTAAACCGGCAAGACTTGATCGGTGACTATCAGTATATCAATCATGGAAGCGATATTACTGGTGATATCGAAAAAGCCTCCTACATTTCTTTAAACAAAAATAACAAGATATCTGGTGCAGTGGAAGGTTCTTGGAAAAAAACCAGTCACAATCAAGCCGAAATCACGATTGATAACGTGACATATGATGGCGTATTTATCGAACAATGGGACCATAGCTCAGAAAGTTACGTGATGACATTTACAGCAATGTCTCAGGAAGGCGTCACTGTTTGGGGCAGCAAAATGCTTGATAAAACAGACGAAGAGATTGTCGAAGATGTCGCAAATGATTTGAGTCTCGGTGACATTGATAATGTTATCTCTAACGTAACACTTCCCGTTGAAGGTACTCGCAATTCAGAGATTACGTGGGAAACTTCTGACGAAACGGTTGTTACGGATTCAGGTGAAATCAACCGACCAGGTGTTGATGCTGAATTTGCGACAGCAACGCTTACAGCAACAATTACAAAAGGTGACGTCTCCGAAACTAAAAGTTTTGAGCTCACCGTTTTACCAACGAAAGAAGCTGGCTTAGTCGCGCATTATCCGTTTGAAAATGACCTTGAAGAAAGCACGGGTAACTTCGAATCAGGTGCATCCACTGGTGATAGACTTGATAATTCAGGCGGTACGATCACATTTGAAGATGGTCAACTAGGCAGAGCAGCTGCCTTTGATGGCGAATCCGGGGTTAGTTTACCAGATGGGCTTATTTCCAGCGACGCTTATTCGGTATCACTTTGGTTAAAACCGGAAAAACTAACACCGTTTACGACTGCTTTCTTCGGTGCAACGGATCCAGACAACTGGATTAGCCTCCTTCCATCTGGGACAGAGGATCTTGAAAATACGATGATTTGGTCAGGCAGCTCAACTTGGTATGATGCCAATACTGAGATGACGATAGGAACTGATGAATGGACCCATCTCGCTTTCACAGTAGCAGACGGAAACATTCAAATATATATTAATGGAGAAGAGAAACACACAGGTTCTGATTTTCCAAATGTATTCACGAATACTTCAGCCAAATTTGGCTTAGGTGTAAACTATTGGGATACCCCTTATCAAGGGTTAATGGATGATCTGCAAATTTATGAAGGTCTCCTCTCCCCTGAAGAAATAAAAAATATTACAGATTCAAATGAATAAGCTTACAAAAAGTCATATTCTGTAGTCTTAAAAGCAACTAGAAAATAAAACTTTTAAAAACCTATTGGGAGCAGAGGCCTCCTAATAGGTTTTTATTTCTTCGTTCTGATTCATTATGAAGGGTGAGGATTGCCCTCGGAAAGCGCCCGCCTAGAGCGGATAACGCTTCCTCTTGAAAAGAAACGTCTACACAAACCTTTTATTTAGTCCAAACTAATCCTTGAAAATACACAAGTATCAGTCAGCTCTTTCCCATCAAGAGAAAGTTCGTCATTTCTAAGTATACCTTCTAAAATGTACCCCAATCTTTCAGGAATAGCTCTGCTTTTTAAATTCTTAGAATCACACCTTATTTCTAAGCGTCTTGCTTTCAGCTCTTTAAACGCAAACTTGGTTATCCCTTCTACTACCTCAGTAGTATAACCCTTACCACGATGTCGAGTATCTACCCAGTAGCCGATCTCAAACTTAGGTACTTCCCAATCAATTCGGTGCAGGCCGGACGAACAAACAAATTCACCGGTTTCTTTTAGAAAAGCCAGCAATCTAAGATCTTCTCTTTTCAAAAACTTTATGTAAGAATTTCGTATGTTAATCTCTGTTTCCTCTTCTGTAGGTTCCTTGTGAGCAAACGGCATCCATGCTTTTAATTCATTTATAGATTCTTTTATTGCCTCATTAACAGCTTTGCCATCTCCTGGTTTAGGAAGCCTTATTAAAAGGCGTTCTGTTTCAAATTCCTGTGGAAAATTGAGCAGCATTGGTTTCACGTTTGAGTTTTGCAACATTTCCCCATCTCCTTAAACTTATCATTTATCTGATTATACCATTTTATAGTTATTCGTTTTACAATAGTGACTACTATTATACAAGATTTACAAAAATCGAAAACAACAATATCCAAAGTTTTCTTTTTAATCTACTTTGTTTACTTATTGTGTACATTCATAATATTTAATTACTTGAACTCGGTTAATATGCCCATCCGAACCGTTTAGCTAAAGTTACTTTTAATTCTTGGAAAAATTTCGGAAAAGGAGCCAGCACTCTGTGCTGACTCAAAAAAATTACTTTTTAATTCTATAGTAATAACTGTACTTTTCCTCGAATCCTATTTTACTGTACAGATTTAATGCCGGAACATTCGAGATCATTACTTGAAGATATGCAAATTTAGCTGCACTCTCTTTTCCCCATTGTAAAATCTGAAGCACAAGTTTTTCTCCGTACCCTTTGTACCTATATTTTTCATCAGTAATAATGTCGTATAATCCTATGTATTCGCCTTCCAGAACGCCTCTCCCGCAGGCAACAACGTTACCATTGTCATCGATTACCATGGCGTAACAAATACCAGGTACAATATTTCTTAAGATTTGCTTCATTGTTGATTGGTCGTTTTCTTTTATTTTGCTTAAACGGCAAAAAGCAGATAACCAACTATCATGTAAATACTCGTATACTTCAACGTTTTGCGCTGAATGTAACTCTATCTTTTCCAATGGGAGTAATTGAACACTCGTTATTCCCTCCAGAACATAATCTCTTTCATCAAGACTCTTATCTAAATTTTGCGGAAATACTTGGGGAGTAATTTTATAAACTGTTCTCAAGTTTCTTTTTTCGTAAATCTGCTCACTTATGTCTATTTTTTGTTCCACTTCTTGTTTCGAGAAATAAAGCGCATTAATCGAATTTGCTCGTTTCGTATATCCATCAGCAAATCGTAACACCCACCCATCGAACAAATGTGTTTGAAGCGCCGGTAAAGCATTCAAAGATAATTCTTCTATTTTTTGTATGAATGATTGATCTTCCATGTAGTCGACCTCCATGGTCTTATGATATAAATTCTGTCAAATGGTGCTTATACATATTTATTGCATTTATGTGTTTCTTTAAAACATCCATCGTTTTTATAAGTAACTTCGTTTAATTCTAGCAACTATTCATTTATACTTTTAGAATCACATACTAAATGATAGACTTAACCGCAAAATTCAATCATTGTTTATGCTAACTTACTTTCTGGAATTACGATATATCCCATACATTAATTCATTATAGTATTTTTCATATTGAGCCAATCCAAGCTCTTTCGCCTTTTTAAGCTCGGTCTCTCGATCATATTCTACCCGGACAAACTGAATAGCATTGTTTGAATGCGTCCCATCAAGGATGACATAGGACGCTGACGTTAAATCCAATGAATTTCCGACACTCCCCACGTTACAAAGGATGCCTTCTTTAAAAGTGTGTAAGAACGTTGTATGTATATCTCCATAGAAAACGATATCAGGCTTTCTCGAAGAAATTTCTGAATTAGTCTTCTCACTATTTTCAAACATCGATGTTCGTTTAGTATGTGAGTCGATATGAAGAATACGTTCGAACTCACTTCTAGGAGAAGCATGAATAAATCGAATAAACTGTCCATTCATTTCAAGATCATGATGGAACTGTAATGTGCTTAGATAATGATAGTCCTGCTTAGTAAGCTTATCTTGAAACCATTGAATAAACGGGTCTTTCGTAGGCAATTGAATAAATACATCCCAATTCCCCCTAACTACTTCTTCGCAATTATTTTTAATTAATTCAATGCATTCTGATCCTTGTGGGCCTTTGCCGATTAAATCTCCCAAACAAAAAATTCTATCGATATCTCTTGAATGAATGTCCCTAAGAACTTCTTCTAATGCTGTCATATTTCCATGTACATCAGATATAATGGCAATTTTAGTCATAACGTTGTTTTCCCCATTTCTTTTCTGATATAGTTTATTAATAGCATTCATGGCTTCACCAGTAAAGTTATATAAACTCAAGTATTAGCTTGGTTACAATTTCAGGTTGCTCGTGGTTCACCCAGTGAGTCGCTTCCCCAACAAAGATTAGTTCACCATTCTCACAAAAATTCAAGCTTTTTTTAGCACTTTCTACACTTAAGAATTGATCATCCATACCCCAGATAATTCTTGTCGATACAGCTATTTTCTCCGAAGGAAGCTTTGCAAAACGCATTGCTCGGTACCAGGTTAACATTCCAGTCACACTGCCTTCTTGCGACCAGGCACTATGATAGTAATCGATATCCACTGAATGGAACGTGCCTTTTTTACTCGAAGCTAGAAGAGCCCCTGTCAATCGTTTATAGTTATCTGATTTAAGAAATGACTCCGGAATATCTGGTAATTGAAATAATAAAATATATGAGCTTTTTAACCATTGCGGAGGGTAACTAAGGATTGTTTTTTTCATCGCACTTAAGTGTGGGATATTTACGGCAACTAATTTATCTACATACTGTGGCCTGGTAGCCGTCAAATACCACGCAACAGCACCTCCCCAATCATGGCCAATAATCGTTGCGCTCTCTCTGCCACAAGCTTTGATTAATCCAATGATATCGTCCCGCAGCTTATCCAACGTATAATTAGCTATTCCTTCGGGTTTATCACTTAAATTGTAACCCCGCTGATCAGGAATAACGACTCGATACCCAGCATTAGCAAGAGGCTCAATTTGATTTTTCCATCCGTACCAAAACTCTGGGAAGCCGTGAAGTAACAATACAAGTGGACCATCTTCCGGTCCAGCAAAAGCAACATGAAGTCTAATTCCGTTAGTCTCTATAAAATGAAAGTCGACGTCAATAATCATTTATAATCTCCTTTATACAGATGAAGTTCGCTTAAAAATTTTATACTATTAGTATTTGAACTTAGTATATCTCAATTAATGAATATATAACGGTAATCACACATGTAATTTTAAATGAAAAGCTTTGGATCAATAAACTAAAGATGCGATAATTCACGTTTCCCAAGTCTATTTATATGAATAGTTATTTTATTGGTATGGTCTTTTATTTATCACATACTTTTCTCATCGTTCACCAAATTATGCTTTATTGCAAATAGGGCTGCTTGGGTGCGGTCAGTTACTGGTAGTTTAGAAAATAGATTAGTTATATGTGTTTTCACCGTCCTTACTGAGATGAATAGTGTTTCTGCGATTTCTCTATTATTTTTACCTTTTGCTATTTCAATAAGAACTTCTTTCTCCCGTTGCGTTAATGCTTTTAATGCTTTGTATTCCGGTGATTCACCACTGACATGTTCAAACAAATGATTTGCAATTTTAGGATCAATATTTTTGTCCCCATCTAAAACACGCTTAATTGCAACAATTAAGTTTTCAGGTTCCGTGTCTTTCAAACAATATCCATCTGCTCCTGCTTGGATAGCAGAAATAACATTCTCTGCGTCTTCAAAACTAGTTAAGACAAGTATCTTTTGCTCGGGATTAGCAAGCTTCACTTTGCGTGTGGCTTCCACACCTCCCATTTTTGGCATAGACAAATCAAGTAAAATAATGTCAACATTAAGACCTTGTTCAAGTGACTGAATCATTTCAATACCATTCGTTGCTTCTGACACCACATCAAAATGCTTATCTTGAGAAAAGAAAAAGGTAAGACCTTTTCGGACTACGGGATGATCATCCACGATCATCAATTTAATTGATTGATTCATTATATTCTTTTCTCTCCTTTCTTATCGGGACCTTCACGTAAACGACTGTTCCTTTATTTGGTTCGCTTGTCACAAGACAATTCCCGTTTATTAGTTTTGCACGCTCTCTCATACTAGTAAGTCCAAATCCGCTATTTGAAACCTCATTCATATTGAATCCGCACCCGTTATCTTCAATTTTTAATGTGAAGAATGATTCTATTTTTCCGACGTGAATGATGACTTTCGAAGACTCTGCATGTTTATTAATATTATTTAAGGCTTCCCGTCCAATTTTCCAAAAAGCAGTTTCTAAATAATCCGGTATCTTATTTTCCAAACACTCATAGGAAACCGATAAATCAAGTGTTTTACAGTAATTTACTAATCTTATTTTTAATCCTTCTTTAATATGATCTGAGCTTAATTGCCAAATGAGATCTTTCATTTCAGCTAACGCATCTTTTGATGAGTAATAGATTTCATCCAATGAATTAGTAATCGTTTGATTTTCTGAAATGCTTTTTGTCCCCCTTGCAGTATACATAATGGAAAACAAATGTTGATTTACAGAATCGTGCAAATCTCTAGCGAGTCGATTCCGTTCCTCAAGTACAAGCATGGATCTTTCTTGCTCTGATAAACGAATCCTTTCACATGCCGTTCCAATTTGATAAGCGATAGATTCTAAAATATGTAACTCGTCATCATCAAAATTCAATTTGCCTGGAGAAGCAACATTCAGTAATCCAAACATGACTTCACCTAATTTAATAGGAACAGATGCATGAAGTTTAATTCCTTCTGTATTCCCTCTCTTCTCTTTTATAGAACGCTCTATTCGCTCACAATCTATCATGTTTGTTGCTTTCTTTAAATTTCCGGTAAGGCCGCGATGAATACACCGGCAACTACCTTCACACATATACTTCCTTCCTTTAAGTTCTAACGCCTCAGGTAGGTAGGCATGAGCGGCAAGTTGATACTCCTTCTCCTCATCAAATAAAAATATCCAACCAGTTTTTAGATTCGTTAGTTCTAGAATTCGCTTTAATACTTGTTGAAGCATTACTTCCATATTTGTTTCTTTATTCAACATTTCTGCTATAGACTTTATTAAGAAAAGTTCTTCATTCCGTTCCACCTTGAATAACCTCCTTCAATAAAAATAAAATCATATTACTATCATTATATTCTTTTCACAATAACATGCCTTCAAGTTTAAAATGTAGATATACTAAGACATAAGTCGTAATTGAAAAATTTAAATACTTAGACATAATTTTTTATTTGTCAAACTACTAAATGAAATAAATGGAAAAGAGTTTCCTGGAGGGAATAATAGGACTGTCGTTTTGCGAAATGACAAAGTTTTGAAACTAATTAATGCTAATCTTTCTTCCGATAATTTTTTTATATAATTGAAGAAATGAGTATCGGTGAAACAATTATTGACCCTCATTTATCATATAATCCAATTATACATGTTAATAATCACTTTGAAGCTATCACTGGCTATAAGAAAGAAGAAGTCATGTATAAAAATTGTAGATTTCCTCAAGAAGAAGTAACGAATCAAGAAGACACAGACATCATTCGAGAAGCGATAAGGAACAATACATCTACCAATTAACATCGTTTGATTTCAATTGACTAGGCTTATGAATATGACTCATTTTCGCTCATACATATCGAACGATCCACAAAATTTTAATAGAATGTATGAAACACGAGCAGTTATTACAGTTAACGATCTCGCTATATTAATGAATCGTTGGGTGAACATTCAAACAATGAAGTACTTATGAAATTCGCTGTCCGATTACATTAAAAAACTGCTAAGAGAGTCATACTTAGCAGTTCCATTTAGTTATTAAATTATAACTCTTCCCCATTTGTTGCAATAACATTTTTATACCAATTAAAACTTTTCTTCTTGATTCGTTTATTCGAACCTTGTCCTTTACTATCACGGTCCACGTAAATGTATCCGTACCGTTTTTTGAGCTCTGCTGTTGATGCACTTACTAAGTCAATTGGTCCCCATGATGTGTATCCTATAATATCTACTCCATCGGCAATTGCTTTTTTCATTTCTTGAATATGCGCTCGTAAATAGTCGATTCGGTGATCATCATTAACTGAGCCATCTTCTTCGACTTTATCAACTGCTCCTAAACCATTTTCCACAATAAATAACGGCTTTTGATATCGATCATACAGTTGATTACTTACTGTTCTAAGACCAACAGGATCAATTTGCCATCCCCACTCTGAAGCTTTCAAATGAGGATTTTTTACGCCTGCTAAAAGGTTGCCAGATGTTTGTGCTTTTAAATGTTCGGGTTCCGTACTTGCTACAAAAGACATGTAATAACTAAAGCCGATATAATCGACCGTATTTTCCTGAAGAGTCTCAAGATCTCCATCTTCCATAACAATATTAATATCATTTTCCTCTATGTAGTTCTTCATGTAGGAAGGATAATATCCTCTTGCCTGAACATCGGAAAAGAACAACGTTTTTCTATCTTGCATCACAGCAGCCAACATGTCTTCCGGTTTCGATGAATAAGGGTACGTAAGCATGGAAGCAATCATGCAACCAATTTGAAGATCAGGATTGATCTCATGTCCAACCTTAACGGCAAATGCACTTGCAACAAATTGATGGTGTGCGGATTGGTAAATGTCTTGATCATTCTTTTCTCCTTCTTCAAAAAGAAGGCCTGCGCCAGTAAATGGCGCATGCATAACGACATTAATCTCATTAAATGTCATCCAGTATTTCACTTTTTTATGAAAACGAGTAAACAAGGTCTTCGCATAATTTTCATAAAATGCAACCAATTTTCGGCTTTTCCAACCACTATAGTTTTTCACAAGAGCTAATGGCATTTCATAATGAGAAATGGTAATGACAGGCTCAATATTATATTTTACTAATTCATCGATTACTTTTTCATAGAATTCCAAGCCTTGTTCATTTGGAGTTTGCTCATCTCCATTAGGGAAAATGCGAGTCCAGGCAATCGAAAAACGAAAGGATTTAAATCCCATTTCAGCAAACAAAGCAATATCTTCTTTGTAAGTATAGTAAAAATCAATTCCTTCATGGTATAAATTGAAATCCTTCATGGAGAAATCGGGTGGGCTCATAATTCCTTTTGGAGAAACGTCTGCCGTTGAAAGTCCTTTTCCATCTTCTTTGTATGCACCTTCTAATTGGTTGGCAGCAACTGCACCACCCCATAAAAATCCTTCAGGAAACTTTTTAATTTCACTCATCAAATCACTCCTTCTAAAAATTTATCATCTATCTATCAAAGATTATTCTTTTAATCAGGACTGTGCTCGAATTCGCTAAAGGCGGACGCTCAAGTCTCCGCCTATTGCTTCTTCTACTTTTTTGAACTAACTAATTAATCGATCTGCTCACCATTTGACTCAATCACTTTTTTGTACCAATAAAAGCTTTTCTTTTTCGTTCGATTCAACGAACCTTTTCCTTCGTTATCTTTATCTACATAAATGTAGCCGTATCGCTTTTTCATTTCTCCTGTAGATGCACTGACAATATCAATCGGTCCCCAGCTAGTATAACCAAGAATCTCGACACCATCTTCCATTGCTTCGCCCATTTCAGCAACATGCTTTCGTAAATACTCGATACGGTAATCATCGTGAATTTCTCTGTTTTCACTCATTTCATCCACCGCACCTAATCCGTTTTCTACCACAAACAATGGCTTTTGATATCGATCATATAATTGATTCGCTGTAATTCGAAATCCTTTAGGATCAATCGTCCATCCCCATTCAGATTTTTCTAAATATGGGTTTTCAACGGAACCAAAGATATTTCCGCTCGTTTGGTTCTTTAATACTTCTGGATCTGTACTCGTTGAACGGCTTGCATAATAACTAAATCCTATATAATCAACAGTATGAGATTTGAGAAGTTCCTCATCTGCTTTTTCCATATTGATACTAATATTGTTTTCCTTAAGAAATCGCTTTGCATAGCCAGGGTAAGCGCCCCTTGATTGCACATCAATAAAAAAGAACGATTCCCGGTCTTTTTCCATCCCATCAAAAACGTCATCTGGATGACATGTATAAGGATAGGTAGAACCAGCAGCGAGCATACAACCAATTTTCGCTTCCGGAATAATCTTGTGACACGCCTTTACCGCTAATGCACTTGCAACCAACTGGTAATGTGCCGCTTGATATTTGATCTGTAATTCGTTATCTCCCTCTTTAAAAACGAGCCCAGCTCCTACGAACGGTAAATGCAGCAGCATATTAATTTCATTAAATGTCATCCAATATTTCACTTTATCTTTGTATCGCTCTAAAATAGTTGTTGCATAGTTTTCAAAAAACTTTACAAGTTTACGGTTTCTCCAGCTACCGTATGTTTTGATTAAGTTAACTGGCACATCGAAATGAGCAATCGTTACAACTGGTTCAATGCCGAACTTTAACAATTCATCGAATAATTGATCGTAGAATTTTAAACCAGCTTCATTCGGTGTTTCATCATCCCCGTTCGGAAAAATGCGTGACCATGAAATGGATACTCTAAGAGATTTAAAGCCCATCTCAGCAAATAATGCAACATCCTCCTTATAGCGATGATAGAAATCAATTGCTTCATGGGATGGATAAAACTCTCCCTCTTTGGGTTCCAAACTATCGAGCTTGCCCATCATAATTTCCCATCGTTTTTGTCCCGTGGGAAGGAGATCAACAAGAGTTAATCCTTTTCCGTCTTCTAGATAAGCACCTTCTGTTTGGTTTGCGGCAATGGCACCACCCCATAAAAAGTTTTCTGGAAATATGTAATTTTTCATAGTAACCCCTCCTTGATAATAAATTATCAGAAGGAAGATTTGTTATACTCTTCCTTCTGATTAAAAACACCTAGATTAGCGTAATTAGACTGTCACCTTGTTTCACTTCTTTTTCTTCTGTAGTCATCAAATTATAATTCGTTGGATTTGTCACAACAACTGGTGTCGCGAGACTGTATCCTGCGTCTTGAATTTTCGCGATATCAAATTCAGTAAGGAGTTGACCTTTTTCTACTCGATCACCTTGTTTCACATGAGAAGTGAAGAATTTACCTTGTAACTGAACCGTGTCCATGCCGACATGAATTAAGAGTTCGGCTCCATTATCCGTAGTCATTCCAATTGCGTGATTCGACGGAAAAAGAGCTGATACTGTCCCAGATGCTGGTGCATGTAATTTACCTTCTGTAGGTAAAATAGCGATTCCTTTTCCAAGAGCACCTGTTGAAAATGCTTCATCTTCAATCTCAACTAATGGAACGATTTTTCCAGTAAACGGACTAGCAATTACTTCTCCTTTATTCTCAACAGAAGATGTTGATTTCTCTGTTAATGGCTCTACTGGAGCTTCAGATGCAGTTGCACCTTCCTGCATTACTGGTGAATTGGCTTTATTAATTCCACCGAAAATGTATGTCAAGACGAAGGCTAATACAAATGCTAAAGGAGCTGATAGAATCGCACCCCAAAATGCTAAATCAAGTCCGCTTGTTCCGATAAATGACGGGATTTGAAAAATTCCCAATCCACCGATTCTGTATCCTTGTCCTCCAACGAAACCAATAAGACCACCACCTATTCCAGCAGCAATACAACTAATAATAAACGGTTTTTTCAAAGGTAATGTTACCCCGTAGATTGCCGGCTCCGTTACACCGAATATTCCAGAGATAAAAGCAGGAATACTTAATGTTTTTAAATTATCATTATTTGTTTTTATCCATACAGCTAAGACTGCACCGATTTGAGCAAAAGTAGTAGCAAACATCATGGCTAATACTGGATCAGCACCAGTTGTTGTTAAATTGTTAATTGCAATTGGGATTAGTCCCCAATGTAAACCGAAAATGACGATTACTTGCCATAAACCACCGATGACAAGACCGGCAATAACTGGACTTAGGTTATAAACGAAGAGTGTCCCTTGTCCGAGTATTTGGCTTGCCCAAGTTGCAATAGGACCAATAACAATAAACGTAAGTGGCACAACGATAAGCAATGTAAAGAATGGAATTAAGAACATTTTGACAACGTCAGGGATGAATGTTCTTAACCAACGTTCCACTTTTGAAGCGAATAAAGTAGCAAGAATAATAGGGATAACTGATGATGCATAACCCGCACCCATTATAATAATAGGAATACCTAAAAAGGTAAATTGAACTGGTGATTCAAACACTGTACCAGCAAACAAGACGTATAGAGGTTCGGCTGCCAAGATTGTGTTTAGTGTTGGGTAAACCAGAGAGGCCCCGATGGCTATTCCAATGAATGGTGAACCGCCAAATTTCTTGATTGCAGTGTAACCTAAGAAGATTGGGAAGTAGTAGAATAAAGAATCCCCGATTATGTCTAATAACTGATAGGTTCCTTGTCCTTCTTCTAACCATCCAAGTGCTAAAAATAGTGCATTAAAACCTTTGATCATCCCTGTTGCAGCTAAAACACCTAAGACAGGAGTAAAGATACTAGAAATAATATCAATCATGCGGTTAAATAAATTGGTATCTTGTTCTTCTTCTTGATCTACCTCTTCTTTATGGGCGAAACCACCTACTTCAACGACTGCTTTATAAACATCTGGAACGTGATTACCAATAACAACCTGGTACTGACCAGCGCTTTTCATTACTGTCACAATCTCATTCATGTTCTTTAATTCTTCTGTTTGGGCTTTACTTTCATCTTTCAATTTGAATCTTAATCTGGTGATACAATGCACAACACTTTTGACGTTATCTTTCCCGCCAACTTTGTCAATTATATCTTTTGCTAACTCTTCGTATTTCATGATAACCCCCACTTTCTTATGATGTTTTCTATTTTTTGCAAAATAAAAACCTGATCCGATTTGAAACGCACACAAATTGTGTGTTCTCAAAATCAGATCAGGTTATGCCCACTAAGTGGTAACATTCCTTCGAAGGATATTTAATTTGTAAGCTTAGTATATTACTTCTCTAAACAAGTGTCAACGCTTTCATGACAAAAATACTTATATTTCGACATTTCTTTAATAATATCATCTGATTCAATTTTATAGTTGTAAAGCAATCCTTCCCACGTAACGACTATTTCCTGATGATCCAATTCATTCTTTGCACTAAATATATTGCTATTTAGGACCTTTTTTATTATCCTTATCCACCTCACCTTCCGAAATATTATTAGCTTTTGCAGGAACAGAAATAAAAAAACCTAACGTTGTTATAGAATATTCCTAAAAGGGAAATTCCACTACAAACTTAGGTTTTGCCTGCCGAACAGTCACAATCCTTGTATGCAATTGAAAACGATTACTTAATTTTTATCATACTTTTTTGGCATTTGTCAAGTAGACTTCGCGCTCTATTTTTTTATTTAATAATGTACTTTAGTGCCTCGTGTGAACTGCCAAAAGTACGCATTTGTTTGTTTGCCTCACCAAAGGTCATTGCTATTTTTGGCGTAATTCCAACAAGGATACATTCTATCCCCATTAATTGCAAGCAATCATTTAACGTTTTTATACTTGACTGTACTCCATCATCAAACTTATTTAATCCCCCCAGAGATACTAGTACGTAATCAATATCATTAGAAGAAGATTCCATTAAAACAGAAGAAATCATATTTTCTCCACGTTCCTGTGTAAAATCTCCTATAAGAGGAAGTGCAATTGTTTTCTCCCATATGTACATGATGGGAACAGATAAGCCCTTGATCAAATTGTCTTTCTTTTTTTCTTCCTCTGCTTTCGTTGTCACGTCTAACAGCATAACTATGTATCCTTCTATTTTTTCCGCTTCAGTTTTTATAGGTGTTATAACAATATCAGCTACCAATCTGTTACGGATATTTATACGAGCCCGGTGCACTTCTGTTAGTTCATCCATAATTTTTTTTTGATAATCTGGTACACGATGGAATCGGCCCATATTCAATCCCAAGTGATAACTTTTGAAAACAATTCTGTAGCATGTGAGTTCATCCATGCAATATTATAATCTACATCAGCAACAATAATATTTTCACCGATACTATCTAAAGCGTGTAACAATGAAATATTTTCTGGTAGCTTACCAATAGAAGCCACATCTACCACCCATTTCTATGTAATTTCTATTATTATAGCATAATTAATAACCAGTATTGTTTACTTTCTTGCAAGTTACTGTTTGTCTAAATTAGTTTCAACCAAATGCGTGATATCTTTAATAAATTCTTCTACTTCTAACCTTTCATTTCCACTTTGAAATTTTGCTATAATATTCGAGATCGTTCTTGATTCAATTTAAACTTCTTACTTTTAGCTTATTATTTTTTAATAATATTACCCAAATATATGCACACTACTATTGTATCAACTTGCTTTCAGAATAATGAAAACAACCATTTTAAACAAAAAAATATTTTTTAAAAGGTGAATTTTATGCATATACTTACTGCAATTATTAGTATTATAGCGGCCTATGGATGGGGCGATTGGAGGAATTGGAAGAAGTATCACGCTTCATTACTGTTCTTCGCTCTCGGAAACATGATTTACAATTTTTACACAGCAAATTACTTTCTTTGGAGAATGGACGCCGATCCATTTTCAAATCATTCTGTAACAGAAACCATCTATACATTTATCGTCTTTCCTGCTACTGGGCTATTATTTTTAAGTAACTTCCCAAAAACGATGATCAAACAGATTTTACATACACTCCAGTGGATTGCAATTTATGGGATATGGGAATATATATTTACTTTAACAGGACATATCGACTATCAATACGGATGGACATTAGGATGGTCGATTGTTTTTTTATTTGTCATGTTTCCACTATTGAAACTGCATGAAACCCGTCCTCTGTTAACTTATGTTCTATCGGGATTTGTGGCCATATTTGTTTTGTGGTGGTTTAAGGTTCCCATACATTTACCTGTAGAAGAGAGATTTCATTGATACAACTACAATAGTAAACAAAGCATGATAAGAAAAAGGCATAGCGTCTTTTGTTAAATACAGCGTGAGATTTCGCCATCACATATGTATAAAAAAAAGAGGCTTGCCTTTATGCTAGTTAGCGCGAAGAGAAGCAGTTTTACATCCCTCTATATCGACAATCGACAGTCGAAATGCTTTCACAATAATACCATCATTTGCTGGTTCGAAATCATATTGTGGAATACGTTCGAAGCCAAATTGTTCATAAAGTTTAATCGCGGTTTTCATAAACGATCCAGTATGAAGGCCAATTGTATTGTAGCCTTTTTCTTTCGCTCTTCGAATGCATTCTGATATCAAAGCTTTCGCTACACCTTGGCCACGCGCTTCAGGAGACACTGCCAGCATACGAATTTCAGGGTATTCCAATTCCTCGACATATCCATCATAAGCATCTGTTTTTGCTGGAAACAATACGATACTACCAAGAATTTCTCCATGGATTTCTGCAACAATCATCTCTGAGCCTGGTTGAATGTCACCCTCTGAAGAAATTGCTTTTTCAAGACCCCTCCAGTGATCTTCATTTATTTCCTTGGCATGCTCTGCATATGCAGCTATTCGTTGTTCTCGAATTAGTTGTAGTTCTTCCTTTTCAGCATTACGTGTAATCATTACTTTATCCCCTCACTAACATTACTTGAGAAACTTCTCTTGTTTACCACTTATTAAATGCCGACTATGCGGTGAGTCAAGGCTAGTTAAAACAGGTCCTTTCGGGAGAATTTTCTTCTCATTATTATTTGGAATTATCGTTATCGACAAATGGTAATGTTTTTTAATCGCCTCAAGGTCCGTTGTATCTCCAAAACCAGGCGTTTGGTATAAATCCTTGACGTATTCACCTAAGTTTTTAAATTCCCGGATAAGGTTTCTATTCGTTTTAAAAGCTGAATAATAGGCGGCATCAAATCTGATTAAGGTAGAGTAAAGTCGTACATCAGAATCAGTAATAAAATCACCAAATAAGAACCTTTGTTTTGATAAGCGGTCTTCTAAATCGTCCAACCTCGCAAACAATTGGTCGAAAGCTAGTTCATAAGCATCTTGTGACGCAGCGAAGCCGCATTTATATACACCATTATTTATATCGTGAAAAATAACATCATTTAAAGCGTCAATTTCAGTCTGTAGATGTGTGGGGTATAAATCTGGTGCATTTTCTTTATGAAAAGGAGCCCATTCTCTTTCCAAATAATTTGTAAGTTTGAAATAATCGTTATTGACAGCTTGCTTGTTTGTAACATCAACTACTACTGGAACCGTTGGACGACCAGAATAGTTATGATCTGTGCTAATATATATTTCACTTAAATATCTAATCCCTAACACTGGATCCGTTCCTTGATCATCTAAAGAAAATTCCCAGTCAACCCGAGGAATATCCGGACGCATTGGACTAACTGTGCCTAAACTGATAACATTTTCCAAACCAAGAACTTTTCGAACGATTACCGAGCGATGGGCCCATGGACATGCTGGGGACCATATAAGACGATAGCGTCCTGCTACTACAGGCAGCTCACCAGACTTTGTTCCAAAAGGCGTTGCAAACCTGTTTTTTTGCCGTTTAAATGAACCGTCTTTAGAAATTTCTTCAGGCTTTTTCCCCTCTAGTTTATCATTCCCTGTCATAGATTCCCACGCCCTTTATTAATTGTTTAATTATTCTATAAATGTACTATCATTTCATTTAGAAAACAATTTCTAGGACTCGGTATAAAATGGAATGAAACCCTTACCTGTTAATACGAAAAAAGAGTCTCAAGAACTAAGTCAATAAGAAAAACGGCATAGCCGTCTTTTATTAAATACAGCGTGATCTTTTAGCCACCATCATTTAAGTGTCAAGGGTAGGTTTCCCTTGACACGCGTGGCGTAAAGATAGCTGTCAATTTTATAAATTCTTATCTACTAAAAAAAGGCACAAAAAAAGTTCTAATTAACTTTTTCAGCCCCTTCGTGATCTACTCTATTCGTTTTGTTTTTCCTCTGGCAGCATCTACCATAAGTACAATTCCAGTAATCAGGTGCATGGTCATTCCGACTAGTGGAATCCATGCAATGAGATTGGTAAAGATGCCAATAATAGAGCCGTATTTATTACCGCCATCTCTTGAAGAAATAATCATTGTAATAACATGTAATAACAACATTACTCCGAGAGGTGCCCATGAGAATCCAATGACAATGGATGCACCCAGGAACGGAATACCAAGAATAAATTCAAAACATCCTGTAAGCCACTTCATTTTTGTAGAAGAGCGCATGGTTCATCAATCTCCCTTGTTGACAGATATTATATCTGTATCTTTATAAATAATTAATTAAAACACCCACCATATGAATTTTACCACATGGTGGGTGTGATTGTTTATACCAATTTAATTTCTTCATTCTCCAGAACAACATTGATTTCTTTCGTATCATCTTTGTCAAGAATCAAATCAGTAATTCGATCTTCTAGTTGTTCGGAAATCGTTCGACGCAATGGTCGAGCACCAAACTCTTGATGGTAACCAAGCTCGGCCAACTTTTCTTTTACCTCTTGTGATACTGTTATACTCATATTTTGTTCTTTCAATGTTTCTTGCAACTCTTTTAGCATTAATTCCACAATCTCGATAAGACTGTCTTTTCCCAAGTGATCAAACTCAATAATTGCATCAAATCTGTTCAAGAATTCAGGCTTAAAGTAAGCTGACAAGGAATCCAAAATCGAAGTTTGCCTTAACGCATCGTTGTCAGCACCAAATCCTACCTTCCCTTGCTTTGAACCCACGCCAGCGTTACTCGTCATTATAATCACAGTCTCCTTAAAACTGACTGTACGGCCCTGGCTGTCCGTTAACCGCCCATCCTCTAATATTTGCAGAAAAGTGTGCTGGACATCTGGATGTGCTTTCTCGATTTCATCAAGTAAGATAATGGAGTATGGGTTCCGACGAATCTTTTCCGTCAATTGACCCGCTTCATCATGACCGATATAGCCTGGAGGCGAACCAATTAATTTAGAAACAGCATGCTTTTCCATATATTCGCTCATATCAAGTCTAACCATAGCATCTTTTGAACCAAACATTTCTTCTGCAAGTGTCTTCGTCAACTCGGTTTTTCCGACACCCGTTGGTCCTACAAATAGAAACGATCCAATCGGACGATGTTTCGGCTTTAACCCTGCACGAGAACGACGAACAGCTTTAGCAACTTTAGCTACCGCATTAGCTTGTCCTATCACTTTTCCGGCAAGATTCTCAGATAGATTCTTCATTTTTGACGCTTCATTATCCTGGAGTTTACCTACTGGAATACCAGTTTTCCTTTCAATGATTGCCTGAATGTTTTCCACGTTTACGATTACCTTTTCTTCTTTCTTCGTTTCCAATTGCTTTTCTAAGTTTTCTTCTTCATCTCGGAGCTTCGCAGCCGCTTCATAGTTCTCGTCTTTCAAGGCTGCATCTTTTTCCTCAGCTATCACCCTTAATCGTTCTTCAATATTACTATGGTTGGTGCCACCTGCTTGTAAGTTTAGCTTTGACCCGGCTTCATCTAAAAGATCAATTGCTTTATCAGGTAAAAATCGATCTTGAACATACCGATGAGATAACGTCACACATGCACGAATTGCTTCTTCAGAATATGTTACTTCATGATATGCTTCGTATTTTGATTGAATTCCTTTTAGAATATCAATGGCATCCTCTTCCGATGGTTCATGAACCATCACCGGCTGGAAACGGCGCTCTAACGCTGCGTCTTTTTCAATTGTACGGTATTCTTTTAATGTCGTCGCACCAATTACTTGAAGTTCGCCCCTAGCTAATGCGGGTTTCAATATGTTACCGGCATCCATGGAGCCTTCTGCGGAACCAGCTCCAACCACTTGATGAATCTCATCGATGAATAAAATCACATTTTTTCGCTGCTGCAGTTCAGCAATCAATTGTTTTAACCTTTCTTCAAATTGACCACGAACTCCTGTGTTCGCCACTAAGGAAGCGACATCGAGTAAATATACTTCTTTGTTTAAGAGCTTAGAAGGAACATCTCCTTCGCTAATTTTAAGAGCTAGCCCTTCCACTATTGCAGTTTTACCAACCCCTGGTTCTCCGATAAGAACTGGATTGTTTTTATTACGACGATTTAATATCTCAATGACTCGATCTACTTCCTCATTACGACCAATAACCGGATCAACTAAACCTGTTTTTGCAGCCTGTGTAACATTTTGACCAAGCTGGTCCAATAAGCCACCTCCTCGGTTACCTCCTTGCTGAGCTTGCTTGCCATTTTTATCTTGGTTTTGTGCATTCATTGTTGATTCATTGAATTGGTTAAAAAAATCTTTTAATGGCATATCTGAAGATCCTCCAAAACCAGAAGGCATTTTACTTTCAGATTGTAATTCTTTAAAACAAGGGTGACATAATTGCACCTGATGCTTGCTATGATTCAATTGCACATTTAAATTAATTGTTGCTTGTCTTTCGTTACATTTTTGACAATTCATATATTTCTACCTCCCTGATTTATGTGGAATTTTATTGTTATATTTAATTTGACTTTGACTATCTTTGACTAACATATTTCTAGTATACTTTGACCTATTTTGACTTTCAAGTATTTTGCTTATAAAAAATAAATTCTTATCGATAAAGACAATCAATTTTAGTTTTAGCGTCTAAGATTACATTTGTATTCCTGATAAAAATGTAATAACTAGACATAATAAGAGAAATAAAGAAAAGGAGTTGATGAACATGGTTGAAAGTAACAAACTCTTAGTACCTGGAATTGAAAAAGCTCTAGATAAAATGAAGTATGAAATTGCTGAGGAATTAGGAGTAGACCCAAGTGGAGATTCTTCACAAGCAACAGAAGACATGACAAAACGACTTGTTAGTGAGTCCCAACAGGCAACAAAAAATGATCAATAAGAAAAACGGCATAGCCGTCTTTTGTTAAATGCAGCGCGGGCTTTCACCACTCCGAGTAGCACGTATGAATTTCGTGTAGGTGCTACTCGAATGATACGTCTGCTGAAAAGTTGGCTGTCATCTTTCTTATGTCAAAAAAGAACCTAGTTTTATAACTATGGACTAGGCTCTTTAATAAAATTTAATGAATATACATTTTATGTTGCGATATTATCCGCTCACAACCGTCTAACATCAAAGTAAATTTCTTTCTATCATAATCTCTTCCTGCTTCAATGGCATCAAATTCTTTCAGCAAAGCAATACTTTCAAACAGAACTTCTTTTTCACCTGTGATCTCCCGAAGGCTATACTTCACATGAGAATGTAACAGTCCTGCCAATGTTCCGGCACTGGCATTATGACGATTAATGCTAGCCAGCAATTCTCTCGAAGGTTTGTTTATAAGTCTTAAGTATCTTTCTGACACTTGAAAAAATCTTCTCATTTCATCTTTACATAACTCTCTTTCAGGCATAAAGTTTGTTACCTTAAATGCTTCACCAATGAAATAATGTAAGTCATATTGCCAATACTTGTCTTCTAAATTGGATGCATAACTAGGAACAATAAAATCATCATGAATATGTTTTGTATCTCTCTTAACATTCAGTCCTCTTATTCTTTTGTCAAAAGATAAATAAATTCTACCTTCTTCCCCTGTTACGATCCATGATAATGGAGCAACTTCTTGAAATTCGAACTCCCTGAAACTATATTTAACCGACAGAAAATCATTCTCTAGAATCTCCATCATTTCTTCGGAAGACTCTGCTATTTTTCTTGTCATACGACACCACTCCTTTTTAACACCTTTCTATGATAGATTATATTCTTCCTGCCATGAAAAATGTCTAGTTTAGTCACAGAGAGATTTTAATTTCATTTGCTTATCTCCCTCATTAATAATCCATGAGCAGAACTACTAGATGTAAGTCCCCGTTCATGTATGCATGATTATCTATCTATTGTTTCTGTCTAATAATTAGTGAGAGAAATTGCCTCATGAAATGTCGTAGTATTTACTGTCTTATCCAAATGAGAAATTTCTGTATTAATTTTTGACTGGACGTTAATTACGTCTTCTAGAGTCATTTCTTTATAGATTCTCTTTTTCAGTTTATCAACTGCCTCTCTTTTCCCTAACGAAAAACACACCGGGTGAGGATCATGGATCTTAGGTAAGCACTTTTCTAATTTATATTTTTTGTCATTGGTAAAATAATAGTAAATAATATCATTATCACGATTAACTGCTCCTACGACGACATGGAGAGTAATATTAGTCCGGTGGTTTTTTGGCTTGATTTTCAATACCTTTTCTCGTGTCACGTTCACAAAGCTGTCGATATCATCTTCTGAACTTTCCAGCCATTCAGCAGCAATTAGCTAAGAGGGATTTAGCTTCCTCATGATTTCCAGTTGCACCTAAAACAATGTTATCTGATATCATCGCTATTTTTTTGAAATCCTCTTGGTAGACTTTGTCTCCTTCACATAACCTTCCATCACTCATGATAGAGATGAGTTCTTTTGTTGCGACAAGCGTAATTAATGACATCATTATCCCTCCTTAAACTAAGAGATGTTAACTAGTACTCCTGGTTTTCCCCTTTATATTAATTAAAAACGCCTGTCACCTGGAATATAAAAAGCCGACTAATTATTAGCCG
The DNA here is from genome assembly GCF_002886185.1 of Salipaludibacillus neizhouensis. Taxonomy (GTDB): domain Bacteria; phylum Bacillota; class Bacilli; order Bacillales; family Salisediminibacteriaceae; genus Salipaludibacillus; species Salipaludibacillus neizhouensis. The sequence continues at coordinate 958,380 of NZ_KZ614146.1, read as the reverse complement.
ACTTTTCCATCCACTCTACTTTTTCTCTAGTAATGGTGGGTGATCCCACATATGATGTTTAATGAGTAAGTTACTTGTATCTTCCGAATAAACCAGTATGCCTCCCATTAGCTTAAGAAACAGAGCTCCTAAATCTTTACGGAATATGGAAGAAGCAGAGACTCCGTAACGGCCCGCAGCAGCACTCATTAAATTTGCTGTTTTGAATAGCATCAACTTGCTCTGAAAATGGTGCCCCTCCTTCCGTATCGATTTCTGATTCCCAAGTTGGTAGCTGAGGCAATTCATCTTTGTCTAGCTTTGATTTAATACTCTCTAAATGGTCTTTACACATTTCTATGCCTCGTTCATAATGTGCTTTAAGTTCCGTATTCATTGACCGGGAAAATGATCGACATACCTCGCGGGTCACTTCTATTGCCCGATAATTGTTAGTAAGTTGCAGTACTTCTGAAGTAGTTAAATTACGATTTCTCCCAAAGAAATTACCTAGAAACTCCTGCTTGTTGATTTTATCTACTTTTTGATTTTCCGGAAGATAGATCAAAGGCTGATGTAATCCAAGTTTCACTTTTAATTTTAGACACATATCTACTAGATCTGCAGTTTTAGTTAAACATGTCTTGTAAAATTCCCGAACTTCGGGCCTTATACTTGTAGAGAGCGCTAAACCTAGCACATTTAGTGCGTCTTGCGCTAAACTAAACTTAAGTAACACAACAAAGTTAGTGGAATAATATCTTTTATTTTTAAGCACGATATCTTTTTTAGTAAAAGGTTCTGGCAAGGTTTGACCGTCATCTAACAAAAACTTTTCTGCTCCGTATACTTAATAATTTGCAAGCTTTAATACGAAATCGAGCATCTGTTTTACCCACGGTTCGTCTTCTTTTTTTAACAGATCTGCAGTTACATTCGATGCCATTGAATTCGTCATATAGGTCATAAATAAATTGGAGGTCTCATCCGCTGTTAGTTCATTCATCTTTTCACTCCTCGCTAAGTAACCATCACTACAATCTTTCTAACAATATATCCTATGAGTAATCCGGGAATTAAAAAGAGCATCGGTAAAAAAACAGGTCCTAACAGTATTCCGAATAAAACTATCTTGCTGGAATACATCAATCCGATTGTAATAAAAAATGCACCAAAAACGAATGGCAGATAAGCTAAATCAGATACCTCTCCATCAGCATCCTGATAGGCATCCCAAATGGCAAACATATACAAACAGGGATAGAACATAAGCCATTGATAATTGAGCACCTCGGAGGCAGCACTTATTTCACCCCTAAAAGAATACATAATCCCTAAGTTAAAATTACTTTGAACATTCACTAAAAACTCTAAAATTATCAAAACAATCCCTTTTAAGACTTGTTTATTTAGAATCTGACCAAAACCCGGTAATGCTATGCTCCACATTAAAACCTCATGTTTTTTCGGCTTTCTTTTCACGTTACCCAACCAATTACTCGACAGGTTGATTTCCATGTGACATTTTTGAAAGTTTGTCTCGATCAGCGGATGTAGGGGGCTCTTCCAACCACCCTTTTTTTATCATGAGTTTTGTTCCATCATTTACGTATTTTGCGATTCCCACTGTAAGGCCTGCGAACTGAAGATGAATGTCATGTCTTAATATTGTAGACACTGCCAGTCCATAATTTTGTATGGCACTCCCGTTGGCTAGGACAGTGTGAAACAGCAATAATTTGTCTGAGAAAGGGGAAATCGTAGAGTCAGTAATATGGGCATCCATTAATTTTGGCGAAGGTAAGCTATCGTCCTGAAATGTTTTGCTTAATTCAATAATCTGCTTCTCAGCTAATTTCGAACCTTCATGAAAATATTTTCTTAATTCTTCTGATTCTGCAATTTGACTAAATGCCACCATTAATGACTTACCTAATGTATTTGTATTAAGATTAATTTGTAGTTGTTTAATTTCCATTGCAGTTAAGGCTCTATTCTTGCCAGCAATAGCAGAGATAAAAGATTCCTTTTCCACGAAGTCAACTTTTTTTGGATAAGGAATTGCAGCTGGAGAAATATTCATTCCCTTCGAAAGTAACAAGAATTGACCTTGTTTATAAATTTCTATGGAATCTTTTATACACATTTCAAAATGACTAATAACGTCCTGTCTAAACGAAGTAGACAAAGCACTTCCATAGGTTATTAACGCTTCTCTTCCCATTTCTGTAACATAAAACACCATAAATAAGTCACTAAATAAACGAGGTACCTTTCTTCGGATATCTTGCTCTCCGAAACCGACTGGCAGTGGTATATTTTCTTTACTATAAATTTCTTTTATCGACTCTAAATGTTTTTTGCTATTTTTTAGTGCAATGGTTAAAAATTCTTTCACTTCGCTGTCTTCAACTACTTCGAGGTGATGTTCATACACGCAACAAAATAACGAATCGCCTATGTAATTAGCAAATAAATCACCTAATTCCGAAGCAACCAAAGATTTATGCTGCTGATGCTCCTTCATTTTCTCCTCAGTACTGTTTCCACCCTGTTCTGAATTCATGCTCCATATCCCCTCTCTGAAAAATATACTTAGGAATATTATTTGTAGAGATGGCATTTAGTATGCATTAGTATATATATCACAATTTAAAAAGCTGATTCTCACTTGTCAGTGAGAATCAGCTTTTTACAAGCAATACAATAGTATTTCTTTCTATTTAAGCTATCTTTGTTACGTCCTCATCAATTTTAAAGTTTTCAATCTCTCGATTAAGTTTCACTTTATAAGCAAACAAAGCTACTACAATCCCTGTACTTATCCCAGCTAACATGTAAGATGTTGTCATTGGGAGCCCGAAACCAATCGGTGCACTAAAGATAAATGTAAAGGAAACCATTGTCATGAAAATAGCAGGGATGGTTGCAACCCAGTGAAACTTCATTTGAATGGCTAAATACATTGCCCCTACAAATAATGCAATAGCACTTATCGCCGCATTCGTTACTCCAAAGTATCTCCATAAAAGAGTGAAGTCCATGTTTGTCAATGCGAAAGAGACAACGAATAGCGGTAATGCGATCCATAAACGGTTCATCATTTTTAATTGAGGGACTTTAATATAGTCGGCAATTATCATTCGAGCTGAACGGAATGCTGTGTCACCAGAAGTAATTGGAAGTACAATGACACCCAAAACAGCTAATGTTCCACCAACCGCACCTAGTAATGTAAATGCAACTTCACTGACAACAAGACCAGCTCCACCAGAAGCAATTAAATCACTTAAATCTGTACCGTAGAATATACTCATCGCAGCAGCTGCCCAGATCATTGCAATAATACCTTCAACAATCATCATGCCATAAAAGATTTTACGTCCATTTTTTTCTGACTCCATGGTCCTGGAGATAATCGGTGATTGTGTTGCATGAAATCCGGAAATAGCTCCACATGCAATAGTTATCATTAATAATGGAAAGATTGCTGCGCCACCAGGATGCATGTTCTCAAGCGTTATTTCAGGAATTGCCGCTCCGGTAAATAGTAACATTCCACCAATACCAATAGCACTGATTACTAATAATGCTCCTAGAATTGGATATACTCTGCCGATAATTTTATCGACTGGAAGAAGAGTTGCTAAAATATAGTAAGCAAAAATTACTCCGGTTATGACACCTAGTGCTACCCAACCATCCAATAGATTAAATAATAGTCCAGCAGGTGCAGTGACGAAGACGGTTCCTACCAACAACAGAAGAAGCACTGCAATTACATTGACGATATGCTTCATAGAATTGCCAAGGAACTTACCGGCAAGCTGTGGTAAATGCGCCCCATGGTTACGAATGGAAATCATCCCTGTCAGATAATCATGAACTGCGCCAGCAAAGATTGATCCAGCAACAATCCAGATAAAAGCTACTGGTCCGTAAAGAGCTCCCATGATCGGACCGAATATAGGTCCTACGCCAGCGATATTCAGTAACTGTATCATTGAGTTACGATTCGTTCCCATTGGAATATAATCCACCCCATCTTTTTGACTATATGCAGGGGTTTGTCTTGCCTCATTAACTCCAAAGATCCGCTCAATCAATTTTCCGTAAGTGAAATAACCAATAATTAAAATTGCAATACAAACTAAAAATGTAATCATGTTAAAAGCACCTCTTTCTTTTATATAGTCACGGTTGAACACGCTTTCATTTTATCACCATCAATAAACAAATGTGTCTGTTTTGTGACGAGATGTTAATAGAGGTACTTAACGTGTATGTTATTCGGTTTTACGTGTAGCAAAGATGACTAATTGAAGCCATCTTCCTGTTCTAAGGGTTTTAATGATTCATTACCTAGAGCTCCAATCTCTCACGTAAAGCTTTGACATAATTTCTGCTTACTGGTATTTCTTCAGTACTACCTTCTACTTTTACTTGATATGCTCCATTGAACCAAGGAATGAGTTCTTCAATTCTATCTATATTAACCAAATAACTTTTATGAGTTCGAAAAAATGGATGATTTTTCAATTTCATCTCTATATCTTTAAGCGGCATTTTCATGCTGTATTGTGAGTCTGTTGTTCGTATCATTGTCTCTCTTTCTTCACGAAATAAATACGTTATCTCGTTAGGGGACAAGTATACAATTTTCCCTTCGTCCTCTACCGCTAACCTTGCACTACTAACAACAATTTTTTCATTAGGCGTTTCCTTAACAATGAGCCGATCCTTTATTAGAAGCATTGTTTCCTCCAACTGTTCTTCGTCAAATGGTTTTAAAATATAATCCAGCGCCTGAACACGAAAAGCTTTTGCTGCATAATCGGGATATGCAGTAGCAAAAACAATGAGAGGTACTTTTTTCATACTTTTAAGTGAATGCGCCAGCTCCATTCCGGACATTTGTGGCATCTCAATATCAATAAACACCACATCCGGAGACTTTCTCATGATTACTCCCAAAGCCTTTTCTCCAGAATCTGCTTCCCCGATGATTTCCACTTCTTGATACTTTCCAAGTAAAAATAATATCTCATCGCGACTATATGGCTCATCATCCACGACAACAACACGAATACGTTTCATCCTTAATCACCTCTTTAAAGGAATAGAGAAGGATACTACTGTTCCTTTCCCTTGTTTACTTTCTATGTTGATTTTTCTCTTTTCACCATACATCATTTGCAATCTGCGGTTCACATTTGAGAGCCCTATACCTGCTCCTGTTTCAGACGATACTTTCTCGTTACCTAACTCGTTCAAACGATCTTCTGAAATTCCGCTCCCATTATCACGAATAGCTAAATGAACGACTTCTCTCAGTTCTTTAATTCGTATGATTATCAAACTAGCTTCTGTTGATTGCTTCACCCCGTGTTTAATTGCATTCTCAACAATAGGCTGTAATGTCATCGGTGGGATTTTAACATGTAATACCTCTTCATCGACATCGAATTCTATCGTTAACTTATCTGAAAAACGAGCTTCCTCTATTTGAAGATATGCTTTCACATGATTAAGCTCTTCTTCTAATGTAGCTTCTGTTGCTGTTGTCCCAGCTAAGTTCTGTCTAAAAAAATGAGAGAGAGAAATTAATAACTTTCTAGCTTTCATTGGATCAGTTCGAATTAACGCGACAATTGTATTTAAAGCATTGAATAAAAAGTGTGGACTTACTTGAGCCTGAAGAGCTTTAATTTCTGCCTGTTTTGCCAACTCCAAATGTCGGTCTACTTCAGATAACTCAAGCTGATGGCTTAGAATTGTAGATAGTCCCTTGCTTAATTCAATCGTCGTTTGTGTCATATCTTCTTCTGATTTAAAGTAAAATTTCAATGTCCCAATCGTTTTATCCTTTATTTTCAGAGGTGCGATAATAGCTGATCTCAATGGACACTTCTCGTGGCCACAAGAAATTTCTTCTTCGTTAGCAATAACTACCTCGCCGTCTCTTAACACTCGTTTCGTAGCGCCAGTTCTAACTTTATCATTTACTAAATGGTATTCATGACCTAGCCCTTCGAAAGCTAGCACCGTATCCTTATTGGTTAAAGAAACAGCATCTACTCTTGTTTCCTTTAAAAGAATGTCACACGTAGCTTGGGCTGATTGTTTATTAAGTCCTTTTCGTAAATATTTTAACGTGTAATCGGCTAATCGTAATGCTTTCTGCGCTTGTATTGATCCCATTTTTTCTTCCTCATAAAAAACGTTTCGGATAATTAAGATGAAAATAGCTGTTCCGATTCCGTTAGCAATGATCATCGGTACACCTATACTTTCAACGAGAAGCATCGCTTGATCAAATGGCCTGGCGACTAGTACGATAATAATCATTTGAACTGCTTCCGCAATCATTCCTACCCAGAATGCGGTCTGTAAAGAGATAATCCGCTTATTTTTATTTCTTTTGTAAAAATATGCGGCAATAGCTCCTGCAATCACAGTAGCTAGTCCACAAGCTAGGCCTGTGAAACCACCTAGAAAGAAACGGTGAGTACCGGCAATTAATCCAGCTCCTAAACCAATTTTCCACCCGCCGAGTAGACCGGCAACCACCACCCCAATTACTCTTGAATTAGCAATTGCTTCTCCTTCGTTCAGTTCAAGGGCCCACCTCGTATACGTTGCATGCTCAGCGTTGACCGTTAAACCCGAATATGTACCAATTATTCCAAATATGCCAAACATAACGATGACACTAACCTTATGTTGTGGTGTAATCTTTCGTTTATCAATTAGATGCCGAATGAATTTAAAGCGAGTCATTATGAAAGCGACTGCGACAATGATGCCCAACCTTTCCAGCATGGCTAACAACAATTCCCACATGTCAATCACTCCTAAGGAATCTTTTTATCGTATTTATGAAAACAGATTGGTTCCTGAATGCGGAGGCTGTATTTCCGGTGAATCCGCACCTTTTCGCTACTTAAACTTTTTTAAAAACAAGAAAGTTTTCGAAAATAGTCTATTATCTTAGCAATTGTTTCTTAGAGTATAGCATTACTTTTTAAAAAACTGCATAGCCGTCTTTTATTAAATACTTACCTTATAAAAAATGACGTCCCTCCATTCAAACAAGGAACGTCACTGCTGCATTATTTAGTTATTTTCAAAAAGTGAGTTGCTGAAGGTAAAAATCGGAAGGCGGTTTCTATCATTTCAACACTCGCACCATTTTTTTCTACTTCTTGTATTAACTCCTTTAAGTGAGAATAAACTTCATCATTAAATCCAACTAAGGGATAAATATAAATGGATCCGTCTCTTTGGGTCACCCTTATTAATTCTTTCATCGCTTTCAAATGAAATGTGTAATCAAATTGTGCTTCATATAAAAATAAAAAATGATTACAAAACACAGATGAAAATACATCCTTTTCAAAAGGTAACCGAGGCAAATTAGCTGGAACATACATTGTTTTACTATTATCATTTTTGTAACTAGCTATAAATTGAAATAACGATTTCTTACGTATTTGTTCATGATTCTCTAAGTCTTGATAATAATCCCATACAAAAAGATTCTCATTTTTAGATAGCTTTTGGGAAGCTATTCTCATTTCTTCTTCCCCTAGAATATAAATTTCTTCTGTGGATAATCTGTACAATGGATCTGCTGCAATCGCATTACAGCCTCTTTGATTTAATTCCGAAGTAAATGACGAAGCACCTGCAGCAATATCTAGAATAGACTTCTTCGCCAGCGATGCAACGTCCAACTCAAACATTTCTTCATACTCTTTAAATGAACGACATGTCATCGCCACTCCTGATTGAGCATACAATTCTTTCTTATTCATTGTTTCATCTCTCCTCATCTCATCTAAACTTAACTCAGCTAAAACTAATAGTTAACCTAGCACCTAACGTAATTATAATGGAAATATAACGTTTTTAAAATAAAACATTTCCTACAGTTTGTTGTTTATATGAGAATAGGTTTGTTGCTCTAATATGCTTCATCTGTGCTTTCCAAGGGAAACGTCTTTAGGCTTTCCCCATGATTTAACAATCATAGTAAATAAACAGCTTTTTATAATCCTTCTATATACTCTTTCCGAAAAGTGAATGTACATATTTTTTATAGTAAAAAAAGATACTATCTCATAAGGAGGTTTGATACCATGGATTCAAAAAATTTCGAAGACATTTACAATCAATACAAAACGCAGGGAGCTAACAATACAAACGACTATCCTGAGAATGTTAATTCCACTCAGGAACAGATCGTCGCCGTAAGAAAAAATGAGGATGATGATATCATTGCATTCAAAACAGAGTCTGGCAAGGAGTTAGACTACGTGAGTGCTTTAGAGGAAGCTAAATCAGGCAATCTTGCTCATATAGATGTATTCCATCGCTACGGTAGAGATATTATTCGAAGTGAGCCGGATGGTTCTAAAGATAATAATCTCGATAATTTACCCAGTTTTTAATCTCCATACAAAAAAGCATTCACTGGCTTAATTTGTGAATGCTTTTTACATATAATGAATGATTAAATGAAAATTACTTAGCTATAAATGTTTTACAATTCGGACATAAAGCCTTGGAATAATTATCTGGTATCGTAAAGTCACATTCACTGCAATTGTTTTGTGATAGGACAGAATCATCTGCACTCTTTGAACGGTTTCCCTTGATCGACTTGGTAATTACGAATAATAATATCACTAGAACGGCAATCCCCAAAATAACTGCTAAAACGGGTGACATACTACCATCTCCTAATTATTATTTTAAATCAAGTCTGACTGCAGTTACTTTTCTACATTCCATGTTGGATGAGATCAATACATTGCTACATCTAGATGCTTATTTAACAATTACCCCCTTCCTTTCTTTTATAAACAGATTTTCTTACATTCGGATTCCGAACAAGATATTTATGAATGACCGTATTATTAATATATATGACCATATTTTTCTTCTATGTATATGAAGAAAAAGACTTATAAGAAAACTTTATCGCTCGCCTTACCTCTAGTTCACGTCAACTACTATTTGAAATCCAACAAAAACATTAAACTCCTCTTTTATTGCCCCAAACCAGTGTATGTAATTGCGGTAAAACTCTTGCTTCATTTAGTTCCTTATCAGATACAACTTTATCAATTAGATCTTCGTAATGATGGAGTAGTACTTCCGTTAATTTTGTTGTATTTTCAGTTGAAACATCTTCGTTGCCTACTTGTAAATAAAGTGGTAATAAGGGATACCTTTTCGTGATACCTTTAGCGTAGAGAAGATCTTCGTCATTAAATATAACTACTTTCAAACTTGTATTTGGGAATCTGTTAGAATCCTTGAGTTGTTTTATAATGTGATCTAATACAGTATAATCTGTCTTCATTTCTGAACTTGGCGGCTTTGGGGAAATTGTCAGGTCATCAATGTGCAAAAACCAATCCTGCCACCTGCTTCCTTGTGTTTCTAAAGCAATGGATATATTGTTTTCTTTTAGCAGATGGATAACTTTATCAAGATGCCTCAATAAAGCTGGATTACCTCCTGAAATCGTTACGTGAGAAAAGCGGTCATTACCTGTTTCCTTTAACTTCAGCCAAATTTCCTCGGCTGACATTTGAACAATGTCATTTTTTGCAGAACCATCCCAAGTAAACGCTGAGTCACACCATACACAGGAATAGTCACAGCCAGCAGTTCGAATAAACATCGTTTTCTTTCCAATGACCATTCCTTCGCCTTGAATAGTAGGTCCGAAAATTTCTAACACAGGAATCTTACTCATTTTCCATCCACTCCCGTCTTGCTTCTGCATAACTCGTAGGAGTTTCGAACAACCGAACAAATTCTAGTCTACCGCCTTCATATTTTTTCTTATTCTCCGGCTTTAACAGTGATTCAGCCATTTTTTCATATATCCAAACCACCATATTTTCTGCTGTTGTATTCATTGCAGGAAGTGTTTCATTCAAATAGCGATGATCTAAATGAATTTCAATTTCCTTTTTCCATATATCTTTAATATCGCCAAAATCCATCATTAAACCTGTCTCATCAACAAATCCGCTAATTCCAAAAATCGCTGTATATGTGTGACCGTGTAAATTCTTACATTTCCCCTCATAACAGTGCAAGTGGTGCGCAGCATCGAAAGTGAATTCTTTACTAACCAACACCCTTTTTGAATGGTATTTTAGTTGATCTCTTCGGATATCTTCATCTATTTTTTCTAGTTTATCTACAATTTTAAATCCATACATCCTTTTAAAACTCCTATTCTTTCCTTATAATATTTAAAATAAATACAAGTTAATTCATTAAGTACTGCAAATAGCTCTATTCTAACAAACTACAGTATTTAAGCTATAATATCAAAGGAATCGACATGTTTAAATATAATTTATTTCCAGCTAAAATATGGAAGTCACTGAATTAACTACTACGTTATGTTAATCTGATAGTAAAGACTATGAATAACTTATGGAAGGTGAGATCATGTTTTTAAAACTATATGCTGCTGTTTCTGCAATCATTGTACTTTGTTTAGGAAGTTATAGCCTTATATCACAAAATTTTCATTTAATGCCTCTTTTATTGTTTTTCTTAGGGATTACTTTATTGTTATCGGGATTAGGTGAACTTAGAAAGAAGCGTTATTACTGGGGATATATAAATATTGGCATTTCTCTATTTGTATTTTTTGTTTCCATAGAATCATTCATAACTAATTAAAGGAGCATGCTTATAAATATTAAGACGCTCCTCCACATGAATATTTTTTTACACAAATGATCAAGACAAACTATTGAAAAGCTGAGCTTCCATAAGAACAGTGTCTATTGGGCATATCTCAGCATCTCGCCCATATTGCCAAGCCCATACATTGCCGCCACATGTTGGACTTTCAGGGTTATACGCCGGGATATCCCTTTTCCTAGTAACACCTGGTTCAGGTTCTGCACTCCATAAAACCGTTTGATTCCTGACATTTTCATTTTGTTCCTGTGCTTGACAGAATGCTTCGTTAAAATCTCCTTCTACCGGGTCGTTATAATACCCTGGCCGGAAACTACTTTCATCAAATGCATCTGCCCATCCCATTAACCAGTCAGCATCGATGTTGAAAAAATTCTCTACATTCGCGAAAATAAACGTATCATTATTTATTCCTAATCGTTGAGCATTAAAGATAGCATTTCGTGCCGCTACTCTTCCTGTTGAGTACCCTATAGCTTCTTGAAAATTATTGTATATTGGAAGTAACTTAATCCCCTTATTTCGCATAAACGTGATTTCTTCTTTGCTTAATCCTTCATTCACATTTGGAACTGTCGTAAGGTACCTTCCCCAAAAATCAGGTTGACCAAAGTTAGTGACCACACAATTAAGCAATGTTTGATCAGCAATTGCTGCAGAATCCACACCCCAAAATAAACTTCTCCTCATATACCCACCTCCTCCCAAAATTATATGAAAGGAACATCTTGAAGGTGAACGTAAGAGATCTTTTACTGGTTATGAATTAAGAAAACATGCTTTCTTTCATTTCTTTTACCGACTCTACTTCAAATCCTAAATCTTCTAACATTTTATGGTCTTCCGTTTCTTCTTGACCATCTGTTGTTAAATAGTCTCCGACAAAAATAGAATTCGCTGCGTATAATCCTAAAGGTTGTAAGGAACGAAGATTGACCTCTCGCCCCCCGGCAATTCTAATTTCCTTAGTCGGATTAATGAAACGAAATAAAGCCAGTACTTTTAAACAATACATTGGATTAAGCTCGTTTACACCTTCTAGCAGGGTTCAATCAATCGCATGTAAAAAGTTAATTGGGATTGAATCTGCATCAAGTGTCTTTAAACTAGTTGCCATATCTACTACATCTTGTTTTTCTTCCTTCATTCCTATTATCACACCTGAGCATGGAGACATACCTGATTCTTTAGCAATAGTAATTGTATTGACTCGGTTATCATAAGTATGAGAAGTCGTAATATTAGAGTGATGGCTCGCTGACGTATTTATATTATGATTGTATCGATCTACGCCGGCTTCTTTGAGGCGCTTTGCTTGCTCGGGCTTTAATAGACCTAAACAGGCACATATTTTCAACCCATATGTATTTTTTATTTCTTTTACCGCTTCCACTACTTGATCGACTTCCTTATTTGAGGGACCTCTGCCACTAGCAACAATACAGTATGTGCCTATATTCAGCTTATGTGCCTGCTTTGCCCCTTCAACAAGCAATTTTTTGTCTCTCATTCTATAGCTTTCAATTGGTGATTCTGCAATAGAGGATTGAGAACAATACCCACAATTTTCTGGGCATAAGCCCGATTTTGCATTCATAATCATATTAAGCTTTACTTTCTTGCCATAATATTTTTTTCTAATTTGAAAGCTATCATGCATGAGTAAGAGGATATCTTCATCTGGACACTCTAAAATTGAAAGTGCTTCTGAATTCATTATCTCTCCATCATTTAATACATGCTGTGCTAGTTCCTTCCATTTTTCCATTTAGTTACCCCCGATATGTGTGCATATTATCAATCCTTTAAAGTTTAATAGACTGATATCGATATTAACAATAAAGCAACTCTATTGTTAACCGATATAAAATACAGGTTAACAATATGAATATATGTTTTTTGCGCTAATTTGTCAATGCTCAATAAATGCTCCCTGGCTTTTCAAGCAAACAATCGGAAAATAGACTTCCTCAGGAAAAGCCTATATTATTTTACATCCTATTCTATCTCAGATCCCATGTTTCTAATTCTTCTTTCTCTGATGAAATCAGCAATTCCATTGTAATCACTTTCCCCTGAGACTCGGCCCATTCTTCAAATTCTTCACGGTTTTCATAACCAGATTGCATCTCTCCTGTACCCTCTATCACCCCGATTCCATAGATAACAGGTTCTGCATCTTTCACAGCTACACTATCTTGCCGCGTCCACATTTCTAAATCTCCTTCATTGCGCAAGTCTACCCCACTTCTTAGACTCCCGTCGGTGACTTTAATGACTTGAGTCCAATAATATCCGTCATCATTTTCTTCCAGGTTGTTCATTCCACCAGTTGCAAAATCGACATAGTCCCCTTCGAATAGAAAATCATCATCGAATATAAGTGCCCCCGACGGATATTGAGCTACATGCTCACCTTCCTCGTATATGTTAATCAAAGAGGTGACAGTTCTTATCTCGTCGGGAAATGCCACATTCACTCGAGCGTGAAAAGATGCATCAAATGCTGCATCAAAAATGCTAGATTCTATTTCTTGATGATCCACTAAAAAACCGAACTCTTCTCCATCTAAAGTTTGAAGTATTTTTTCTGAGTTATCTAAAAGCATAGATAAACCTATCCCAATAAAAAGACAAACTATAAAAATAACTGCTGTAAAAACCTTTAAATCTTTCATTTCGTATCCCCCTTTAAATGTATGTTCAGAAGTTATGTATCCTTGAGTGATATTGTATCTTCACCTATGACTTATTACAGTATCATCTTGTTTCCACCTGTAACTATAAATCACCAATAGTTAACCGAGTGTAAACTAATAAGCTATGGAGTCTAATGACCTTAAAGCCCGAACCTCGACCAATTAAAAATTTACCAAGTTCTCCAGCAATCTGATCCAAGCATGATACACAGAAAAAAACACTAAAATGAAAACTAAAGTTAATGCGATAAGAAATATCCATTTATTTTTACTCATGGAAATCATACTCTCTCATCCTCTCTCCTTGAAAAGTTTCATTTATTTTTTTATCACCTAGTTTGTATCTGAGACTCTGCTGAGAAAGATAGCTTCATGAAGATATAGTCTCTATTCTGAGTTTTATTCGTTTAAAATTTCTTGATACCTTCTTTTTCAGTAACGATATTAGTATAAATTAACCTGTTTTAGCTAATAATTCAATTGTATTAATTTCACAAAGGAGGCCTTTATTTTGAAGGTATATGTCTTACATGCAAGTATGAACGGTCATACTAAGGATTTTGCAACTGCACTTGCAGATGGCGCAAAACAAGTTGAAAACACGGAAGTTTTTCTACAAGCAGTCGAGGAAACGGACCCTGATGATTTAAAAGATGCAGGAGCTATTATGTGGGGATCTTCAGGTTACTTTGGCGAGCCCAACTTGAAAATGGCAACTTTTCTTTCAAAACTAGGCCAGTTATGGTTTACTGGTGGACTCCAGGGAAAGGTTGGCGGTGTATTTGGAACAACTTCCACTCAGCATGGTGGTGTGGAAAACATTTGTCGTGCCCTTCAAACGCCAATGCAACATCACGGAATGATTTTTGTATCAAACACCGGTCCATTAGACGAGAATAGAATAAAATACGGCACGCCCTATGGTGCAACAGCAGTTATTCCTGTCGAGTCTTCACAAGATTCACCAATGAACAAAGCAAGTGATCCTGAAATGCAACTAGGAAAAGACTATGGAAAACGAGTTGCAGAAGCTGCTTTAAAATTATCAAAATAGATTCGAAAGAAGCTGAGTTCCGTTCAGCTTCTTTTTCTATTAATTTAATTTTTTATGCGCAAGAAATTACTAAAAAAGAGTGTTTCTTTGAGGAGCACACAATACCGTTTCATTGAAGAGAACGGGGCGTTGCCAAAGACAGTGTCCGATTCTAGCGGTACGAGTTCTGCAATGTTCTAATTTGACCGCCTGGAAAAATTTACTCATTTCTTATATTGATGGTAGTTTTACGGTAAACGTTGTACCTTCATTCAATTTGCTCTGAACACTGATCTCTCCATCATGATTAGAAATAATCGTATAAGAGACCATTAGACCAAGTCCTGTGCCTGTTTCTTTTGTGGTATAAAATGGTTCTCCTAAACGACTTACCTGTTGATCAGTCATTCCTGCTCCTTCATCTTGAATTGAAATGTGAACGCGTCCACTTCTATTCGCTAAAATAATCGTAATGGTTCCCCCATTTATCATTACTTCAATGGCATTTTTTATAAGATTAATGAAAACCTGTTTCAACTGTGTTATTTCGCCTCGAACTGAAGTATTCTCTGTTGTTACTCTCATATCAATCAAAATAGATTGTTTATATAGTTCCGTGTCTAATAAGGCTAAAACATCCTTTAAAAGAGTTTGTAAATCCAGCGACGTAAAATTAATATTTCCAGGTTTAGCAAGTGTAAGAAACTCACTCGAAATGATATCAATTCTTTCTAATTCCGTTTCCATAATATTTATGAATGTTTGATTTGGAACCGTTCCAGCGCGAAAGAGTTGCACAAAGCCTTTCAGAGATGTTAAAGGATTTCTAATTTCATGCGCGATCCCCGCTGCTATTTCACCTATCACATTCATTTTTTCTGCCTGTATCATTATATGCTCTGCATGTTTTTGTTCGGTGACATCTTGAATAATAAGTTGAGTAGCTGATCGTTCTCGAAAGGTAAAAGGCATTGAAATGATTTCTGTGTGCAATTCTTTTCCTTCTATAGTTTTCCAATATATATTTGTTCTAGTAGGAGCTTCATCTTTTGTGGTAATCTTCTTGTATTCATTATGAATGATAGGATCAAGCAAATCGTAAATGTTTACACCAAGAAGATTCTCTTTGGATTTAGCCCCAAATAACTTAAGCGCGGCTTCGTTTGCATATACCCATTTATCATCTTGTATTATAGCAATACCATTTGGTGAAGACTCAACTAACCTTTTATATTGTTCTTTTGTATTATGTATTATTTTTTCCGCTTTTTTCCTATCACTAATATTTCTACATACGGTTAGAAAATATATCTCACCTTTTTCATCAAAGGTATCCGTCATAATTTCTACAGGTATCAGGCTACCATCCTTACAAACATGTGTGGTTTCAAAAGTAAAAGTCCTATTGGTATAAACATCTTCAAGAATTTTATATATTTCTTCCTCCGCATGAATATCAATGTCTGCAGGAGACATTCCCAACATTTCTTCACGAGTGTACCCTAACCTGCGATGAGCAACTTCATTTATCTTAATAAATTTTCCAGCTGAAATATTATTTTCGGATATTTTAAAATAATATATCGCATCCGAGCTTATGTTAAATAACTGTTCAAATCTTTTTTCACTCTCACTAAGGTGCAAACTGACTTCATGGTAAGTTTGGAGTTTTCGAGTTAACGCTTCATTTTCACGTTTCACTCTATCTATTTCGTCCTGTAGTTCTTTTATTTCAAGAAAATACTCTTGTTTAAGATTAGACAAATTTTCATCCTCCTAAGATCCTAGATCAGTAAAAATTCCAAATCCTCTATCATAATTATTTATAGTAGCGCTATTTAACTTTATCATTAAAAGGGATGATCGAGAGGAAAAAGCAATATTAGAAAGATGCGCACAGCTAATTACAATTTTATGGTTTTTACTACCGAATTTTATTCACAGAGACTTGGTAATTAACGCATCTTTAAATGGCGAAGTGTATAAATCTATTTCTCTAGTACCATCCATTGCGTTCTCGAAGGGTTGTTATATGTGAAATATGATGCCTACCGTGCCATGAGTAGTTTCCAATATTTATTCCTAATTTCATTTCACCAGATTCGGGATGATAGAAAGTTTTTTCTAAATCGCTAGGTTCTAGTGATTGTAATAATGTCACCCACCTTTGGTGCAAAGCGAAAAGAAGGGTTAATGAGACATCTATAGGCATCTCTGAATCTGGTAGTTCTGCCCACTTAGCTTCCTCGTAAGGCATAATTGTAGGTTTATTTTCAGTAAGTGCTAATTTAACTCGCATATAAGCATTGATATGACTATCTGCCATATGGTGAACTACTTGACGAATGGTCCAACCCCCTTGACGATACGGTGTATCCAATTGCTGATCATTAAGTCCATCTACCGCTTCTCTTAATTTAACTGGTACCATATCAATCTCACTTATCCATGTCTGAACAACTTCCATTGTCACGTCATCCCTGAATTCGAATTCTCCAATTGGGTATCTTAAGTCCATAAATATCTCTCCTTAATCTCGGCACTAGTTTCTTACGTTTTAATAAACTTCTCTATTAACGAAGGTTTTTCCTGTCATTATATTGAAATTATAATAAAATTCTTCCAAACATCCCATCAGACAACTTGAATCATAGTTACGCTCGTTCCTGTGGCAGCCTCAGTCGTTACTTTCCCGCCAGAATCCCTGCCTTTAACTTCATCAAGCTTTATTTAAAATCCTATCGATTTACAAAAAATCTGCGACTTTTAATGGGTGTCGACTGAACAAAATCCTTTAAATATGGTAAAATTATTTTATATTTTTAAATTTTAAATAATCTATATTCATATATATTGGAGGTAGCTCGTGCCTAATAAATATAATCTCACAACAAATGATTTTCAATCCTTAAAAAATGTCTCTAAAAAAATGTTTGAATTAATTAGCGAAAAACTAAACGTAAATACAACTTATGTGACGAAACGTGGAGAATCAGCCATGACTGTTCTTAGTTCTTTTAACAAAGAAGAAAAAATAATTCCAGAGGGCTATAGCGTTGAATACGGTGATAACTATTGCAGATTGATCATTATGAATGAAGAAGATGCCATGTGTACCGAAAATTTATCGAAAGACGCTTTGACGAAGGAATTAGAGGTCACTTCTCTACTAGGTGTCAAAGGTTTTTTAGGTGTTACATTAAAAGATACTAACGGAAATGTATTTGGGACGTTATGTGTGATGGATCGTGAAGAGAAACAGTTTACCGAAGATGATAAAAAATACTTAAAATCTATCGCCGGAGTTTTATCCCATATTATTGAATTAGACCGAGCAAAATATAACTTAGGATTTTTAAGTGTTCCAATCATTCCAATAACTAAAGGTGTTTCCATTCTTTCCGTGCAAGGGGTTATTGATGAGGTTCGTTCTAAACTAATCATGCAGGAGGTATTAAATTATGGAGCCGAAAACCAGATCGAACATTTCATTATCGATTTATCTGGATTAGTTATTCTAGAGAATGCATTCCCTTCTGTATTGTTCGACATGGTACAAGCTTTGGAAATAATGGGAATTTCCACTGTAATCACTGGCGTTTCGCCTTCATTTGCCAAACAAGAAGTGAACAATACTCAATTAAAGAATTTAAACACCAAAACTGTTAAAAATATAGAATCTGCTTTAGATAATATTGGGTTTAAATTAACGGCCAAATAAAGATAAAAACAGAAGATAGAAGAAAAAGTACTTCCCTTGCAGGGCTTTTTCTTCTCTGTAAGTAAAATTAGTGAGGTTCGTTAATGCTGTCTTGTTTTAGAGAATTTTAACATAATCTCTTCAACAAAACTTACTTTCTATATCGTTATTTTTTCAATATTTTAATCCCTTTTCTTAGTTTCTCCGGTATAGGTACTCCTGCCCTTCCTACATTTTCGACAACACTTATTATTTCATTTGTTACATAAAAAATAATCACTGCTTCTCTCACAAATGGACCACTTCCTAAAGCTATGTCAATAAAATTCCCTACAGAAACCATCGCAAAGATGATTACTTTTTTAGCTATTCCTTTTAATCCATGCTTACTACTTAAATCACCCTTTATATATGATGCTGTTAACCCAGTAATATAGTCCAATACGACAAGTGCTATAAGTACCCCCAGCATCATTGTCCATCCTCCAAACATGAATGAAACTATCCCTCCACCAATAGCCAATCCTGATTTTAAACCAGTTCCTATCAACTCTCTCACTCCTCTCGCCTTTAAATAGACAAGACGGTTCTATACATAAACTACTTTATTCACTGTATGGTATTAATGACAAAATGCTTGTATTCATGTCTTGTATCAAGTAAAAATGGAATGAAAAAAGGAAGATGACTGTCGATTACCTTGGCAACTCTGCGGAATAACGTTTACGAAGCTGACTTAGACGGTCCAGCTGTTTCAGATTTTCTTCTTTATTCCTCATTCCTACCGAAATAATTAAATTTTCAATAATAAAAGTAGGTGCAATCATAGAATGAAACTCCCGTACTTCCCCACGATCTGCAAAGAGTATGACATCCGCTTCTTTAGAAAATTCAGATACGACCTGATCTGTAATAATAATTGTTTGGTAACCTACCTGTTTGGCTTGTTTCAAAATGACGTTTGCTTCTGGTAGCAAACGAATAAACCCAAAAATTACGACAACATCCTCTTTTTGAAAATGCAAAATATCCTCTAGTAACTCACTTCCGCTTTTTTCTATCGTATGTAAGTCTAATCCAAACCTGGACAAACGATAATTCAGTAATTCTGCTAACCCGCGTGAGGGACCAGGACAATACAAGTGTATTTTTTTAGCAGACAATAAACAATCAACCGCCTCGTTAAATGCAACTTCCGGAAATTGTTCCATCGTTTTATACAAGTGATCAACAGAAAATTTAAGTGTATGGTATTGAAGTTCTTGTCCTTCTAATTTACTCAATACGTTTTTCATTTTCCCAGCTGGAGAAATCTTAAGTTGAGAACCAATTTGCACTTTAAAGTCTTTTAAATTTTTATACCCCACGGATCGCCAAAATCTCGACACGGAAGCAATACTAACCTTCACTGTTGTTGCAATCTCTTGCTCCGTTGATATTAATACTTGTTGTATATTTTTTTGAACGTAGTCAGCAACTTTCATCTGACTGGGCGACAGCGATTCCGTATTCCAATTAAAATTCATCTTCTGAATTCCTCCCTAAAGATTATTAATGTTTCCTATCCATCTAATTAGTCACAGCGTAGCAGATTCAAAAATCATTGAATAGCATTTTGTATGATTTTTTACACTATGTTATAAAACGTTAAAAAGTTTACAAGCTATTAACGTTGTTTTAACACTCGCTTAACAGCTATGTTTTAGGATGAAGGTAACAAATAAAAGGAGGTTAGGTAATGAGTAAAATGAAAGAACGGTATGTTTTGACCCAGTCGCAAAAAATGATGGTGTTTATTCTATCCATGTCTTTGTACGGACTATCCAACATGATTACAGAATTGGTTCCTTCCATTCAATTAGGTCCTATTGAACTATCCATTGAGTATTTTGCCTTTATACCATTAACACTGTGTATTTTGTTTCACCCTTTATATGCAGCTATAGGAGCAGCACTCGGAGAGGTTATTTTTGGAGAAATCATGCTTGGTCAATTTGGTGGATTTGGCGAGTTAGAGAAGTTTATCGCCTTCTCATTGGCTATGTTTATAGCAGGTTCTCTCGTTAATGATCCCACCAACAAAAGACAAGTTGGTATAGCAGCTATTATTGGTGTTGTCATTCATCAGGCAATTAGCAGTGTCGTTGATATTGGAAAAGTATGGATTGGTGTAGAAGAACTAGAAGCTGTACCGGGATTAGCGGAAAGTGTGGTTGTGATAGAAGGATTCGCTTTTCTAAATGATGTGTTATTCTCTGGTATCTTATTTGCCTTACTGCCTACTTTGTATTTAGTCCCTCGTTTATACGGAAAAATTGAACCATTATTAGGAATGAAGCCAAGAAACAATACAATTAAATTCTCTATGAAAGAGGTCATTGCCCCCAGACTGATTGTCGTTGGTATTTTACTAGCTTGTGCTGCTTTTTTCTTCGAGTTTCTATCCGAAGCCGGATTCAACTATGAATGGGAAGCAGATTTCCTGGAAATCTTCGGTAGTTGGTTTATCTGGGTAAGCATTGCTGTGGCTTTTCTTGTTGCTCTAATCACAGTAGTAGTCATGATCAAGAATAAAAATAATTCTTCAAATGACAATGATAACGAAAGACTTTCTTCATGACAAAACAAATTCAGTTAAAACAAGTGAACTTTCAATATCCAGGTGGAAAAAGTAATGTTCTAAAAGATGTTTCGTTAGAGATAAATAAAGGAGAGTTTCTTGCAATTATAGGTGGGAACGGCAGTGGAAAGTCGACACTCTGTAAATTATTAAATGGATTGATCCCTCATTACTATGTCGGTGACTTCACAGGACAAGTCATTGTTAATGGGCTAGTAACCACGGATCATAAAGTTGCCGAACTATCACATCATGTTGGCTATGTTTATCAAGACTTTGAGAACCAACTAGTTAGCCCAAGAGTATTAGAAGACGCGAGTTTTGCACCACTTAATTTTGGTTTTCCTGATTACATACAAAGAGGAAAACGGGCACTTGATTTAGTTGGCCTGCATGGTCATGATGATGAGTTTGTTTGGCAGTTAAGTGGAGGACAGAAACACCAGCTCGCTTTAGCTGGTGCTGTTTCTCTTAACCCTGATATCTTAATTATTGATGAACCCGTCGCTCAGCTCGATCCTTTCCATGCAGAAGAAGTATATAAAATTTTAGAAATGTTAAATAAAGATCATGGGAAAACAATTATAGTCATTGAACATCATACTGAATTTATTGCCGAGTTTTGCGATCAAGTTGTGTTAATGGATGCTGGCCAGATTATTTGGAAAAAGCAAACGAACGACGCCTTAAAAGAAGTAGACCATCTGTTAGCGAGCAAAATATATCCACCACAAGTGACCCAAGCAGCCTATCAGTGCGGACAGTTTAAAAATAATGAGTTACCAGTGAGATTAGAGGAAGCTTTAAACCAGTTTCCAATCCAATTAAACAACCATAAAGATGAATTTCCACGGAGCAACTACTCTCACCTTGCGGAAAGGGATAAACTTGTTGAACTGAAGCAAGTCAGTTTCTCTTATAAAATGGTAAATCGCTCACGAAAAAAGGTTTTAAAAGACATCAATTTAGATATTCATCACGGTGATTTAGTAGCCCTTGTAGGGAATAACGGTGCGGGAAAGTCGTCGTTAATGCGATTAATCACAGGTCTCGTTAAACCAGAGAAAGGTAATGTATATGTAGAAGGTAAAAATACTAGGAATTACTCGCCCGAAAAATTGGCAGATACTGTTACGTACATCTATCAAAATCCTGAAGAGATGTTTATTGAGGACTGCGTCAGAAAAGATGTCGAGTTTTATTTGAAAGCCCGAAAGGTTCCTGGGTACGAAAAAATAGTAGAGGATGTACTACGCCAATTCGACTTGACAGATCTACAGGATAACGACAGCCGTTTAATGAGCGGCGGTCAACAAAGACGAGCATCTTTAGCGATAGGCGTTGCTATGGAACCCTCTATCATTTTACTGGACGAACCTACAGCCAATCTAGATATTGCAACTCGTAAGCATATCACGAAGTTAATCGATTCTTTAAAAGAACAAATTATTTCCGTGATAATTGCGACTCATGACATGCAGCTTGTCGCAGAATGGGCAAACAGAATTATCGTTTTACATGAAGGGGAGGTTATTCACGACGGAGACCGTGAATCAGTTTTCAGTAACGTATCCCTGCTGGAGTTAGCTGGTTTAAAACCCCCTCAGATTTTAGAGTTAAGCAGGAAGTTACATATGTCTCCCCTCGCCTACACTGTCGAAGAATTTGTTCATGCATTAAAAAAAGAGGAGAATCCTAGTGGAATATACACGGAAATTATCTGAAAAACTCTCTGTTGAACAAGTTAAAATTGAATTGTTAAATACTGCTTATGGGAATGGTCACACCTTTTTAGCGAAGCTCGATCCACGTACTCTATTTATCTGGTATCTATTTTTCGGAATGGCTCCTTGGTTTATTCATAATAAGCCTGTACTAATAGGGCTACTGGTATTCATGGTTATAACTACAATCACAGCCAAAATATCTCCTTTAATTATCCTGATTCTGTGCTTAGGATTACTAGGACAAGGTGGTTATTTGTTGATCGCATCTTGGTTCTTTGGTGGTGATTTAAGTGTGATATTGCCGCTTATTATTTTAACCATGAAGGTATCTATCATCTCGTTAGCAAGTATCACCGTTTTTTGTTCGATGGATCCGGAAAAATTGAGCAATGGCCTTCTAAAAATTGGTGTCCCCGGCCAAGTCTCTTTTAGTATTGCGTACGGTTATCGGATGCTCCCGAGTTTACTCGAAGAATATCATCACGTATTTCTATCCTTCCGTTTACGGGGAAAGGCCCCTATGAAACATGGTTTTCTTTATTGGCGTACGATTGGTTATTTTGCAAAGATCGCTGTACTATCTTTTTATCCTTTGCTGTTGAGTACTGCAAAACGGGCAAGAACAACAGTTGAAGCGTTAGAGCTGAAAGGTAGTTTCTATGCATTTAATCATCCGAAGGTCAAAAAGATCAAGCTTGCCCATTTATCGTTTCGATCTCGCGATTACATGTTCTTAGCATTTTCAGCTTTGTATGTCTTCACGTTGTTTGTTGCGGGAAATATTTAATAGTTAGAAAAACAGGAGGTTTTATCATGAGAATAGATTTTCATAGTCACGTAAAAATATCTAAAAAGTCGCTGTTTATGCCCGATTATTTCCGAGAGATGATGAAAGAGGCAAAAGCAAGCGGGTTAACAGCCCTGGCAATGACGGAACATTTTAACACCTTTCGAATGAATGATCTTTTTGATTTCCTTGAAAAGAATTACACGTACGAGCAAGGGTATTATATGATTGACGGATTAAAGCTTTTTCCAGGAATTGAAGTAGATATTCAGGAAAATGGGCATATTATCCTGATTGGGAACCGTCAAGATGTGCTAGAGATTCGTAAATCTTTAGAAAATCATACAACCGAGACTACCTTTCTTCCTTTTGATGATCTTTTGAATCTTGTTGAAGATTATCAATTATTAAAAATAGGAGCTCATCCATTCCGGGAGAGCACCCCTCTCCATCATCTTGAAATCAAACAGCTTCAACGCCTGGATGCTTTTGATCTAAACGGGAAGGATCTATATGCCTATGGAAAAGAACCCTATACAAGTAAACTAATTAATTTTGCGGAGGTAGTTGGTCTCCCTATTGTTGGAGGCAGCGACACTCACCAATACTTACAATACGGAAGTGTTTATAATGATTTTAATGAGGAGTGTAATACAGTTAATGAATTAAAAGCTTCCATCTCAACTGGAAACTTTAACGTGCAGACTTCTGTATTTCTTGATATCAAAGTAAAAGCAGCAACCCTAGTTAAAAAATTATTAAAAGAAAAGTTAACGGACATGGAACCATTATCTATACAAAGTCGTTCTTAAGAAACAATTAAATAGTCTGAAGTGTTATAGATTCTGATTGGAGTTATTTTCACCGAACAGGGAATCTCGAATCCACTCTAGGCGGAAGCTTTCCGCGGGCAATGCTTCAGCCTCCTTGGACAAAACCGTCCCTCGGAGTCTTCAGCTATTGCTTATCCCGCAGGAGTCGCCGCCTTCGCTTCTTCGAGTTATTTTGTTCTACTTAGACAGCCTTTTTAAAACGTTGTGCTTATTTTTTCAAGTCTAGAAACATTTATGTAAACTACCTTTATAAAAATTCTAGTTTGGAAAAATCCGCGAGACTCCTATGGAAGAATGATCCAAGCGAGACCCCGCAGAGCGTCGTTTGCTCGAGGAGGCTCGCGGATCATCCACGGAAAGCGAGCGGTAATTTTTCCAAACAACCTTCGATGATAACCAATCAACAAAATCATTACAAAAGACGCTAGACGTTTTTCTTAGATATACTTAAAATTCCATTCTTTTATTAGCGATAGCCTTAGCAAAAGCATTAATAATTATTACTGAACAGAAAATATTATACTGTCGAATTAGTATTTTGCATTCCAAATTTTTTATACGATTTTAAGATCATTATCCACCAAATCACAATATATAAATATGCTAATAAGACAAAAATTGCCCAAGTATCGAATTGAGCTATACCATTTATCAAATGCTGCATTTCAGTCACACCTGGGCTGCGCCCAATTGAAGAAACCAACTGTAAAAGATATTGTACTGGTATGATTACAATCATCCCGATTGAGAGAATAATTCTTTTTCTTTGATTTAGACTTTTAATAGCACTTATAAACGTAATTATAAATATTGCATATAAAAGAACAAAAATCCAAATAGGGTCATTTGCTGTTGCCATTTCACCATTCCCCTTCCCAAAAGTAATATGATTTGTAACTTAAAACCTTTTCACTATTTCCATGTCTAATCGTTCGCAAACTCTGTATTACCTATAAGACAAATTTAACATATAATGGAAAAAACCTCTCTTCTTTTCTGCGATTAAATAGAATTAGGGACTATTGTCATTAATGCGAGTACACGTTTTGCTCTTAAGGAGCTTCTATTTTTTCTACGAACTCCTTAAAAAGAAAATACTAGTTTAACTAAAGGTAAGCACTATCTGTAATTCCTCTACGCTATTTAAAATAACTGTTGGATTGGATGTCTCCAACTCTTCGAAATTACCATATCCATATGTCACCGCAATGGAGTCAATACCTGTATTATTTGCACCAATAATATCGTGTTTGCGGTCCCCAACCATTATAAACTTACCTTTTTCATGCTCTATGTATTTGTCTAATATATATTGAATAATTTCTGTTTTAGAAGATCGTGATCCGTCAAGATTACTACCTACGACTAACTCAAAAAAATGGTCGATGGCAAAATAATGAAGGATCTTTTCCGCGAAAATAGTTGGTTTAGACGTCGCCACAACGAGGTTATAATTTGCGTCTTTTAATTGCTTGAGTAAAGAGGCTATACCAGAGAATAATTCATTCTCAAACATACCTTTTTCGACAAATCGTTCTCTAAAAAATTGTACAGCTGTTTGTGTATCTTCCTTATCAAGGCCATAATACTCTGCAAAGGATACCTGAAGAGGTGGTCCAATAAAGCATTCAAGTTTGTCAATGTTAGGTTCAAAGATACTCATTTTTTCTAATGCATATTGAACAGACAAAGTTATCCCTTGCTTAGGGTCTGAAAGCGTACCATCTAAGTCAAATAAAATAATTTTTTTGTTCTTCATAAGTCCAGATCCCTCTCTTTCATTCTATCCTTATTTTAGCATGCTAAGTTATGAACAATCTTTAAATATATCATCAGAGCCTTTGATGCCACTTGAATTCACTGCGGAAGAACACTTTCCACGAGCAGGGCTTCATTCGTTGCTTCACACGCTAAAGTCTCCGCCTTTTACTTTCTTAAGCTCCTTTCCCGATACACCAACTTTTTCACTAAAACACCCTTCTAAAATAACACTGTTTACAATATTTGTTATAAATGATAAGATATTTTAAATATTTGAAACGCAATGAAGAGAAGAGTAGGTAATGATGTTCTTTACAGGGAGCTCCGTTAATTGAAAAGGAGTAAGAATGAATTTATTGAACCAAGCCTCTAAGTGTCGCATTGGAACCTTCGCTGGGGATGATGTGACGGGAGCTCCCGTTATAGAGCTAAAGTATAATCATTTGTTTGAACCTCTAGTAAACCACGGGTGTTTCTGCCTTTGACGTACTTGATAAGATTAATATGGTGACATATTAATAAACTGGGGTGGCACCGCGATTTCGAAACTCGTCCTCAAGATTAAATTCTTGGGGATGGGGTTTTTTAGTGAATATTAGAATAGTATTGAAACCATGGAAGTATCCTTCCATCTTATTATTTGGTATTGGAATTTCCAATATTGGCATGTGGATCTACTTTATTGCTTTGAATGTTATTGTTTTCAATATGACAGGATCTGCTCTTGCCGTGGCATTACTTTACATCATCAAACCTTTAGCTACACTGGTAACTAATTTATGGAGTGGCAGCATAATTGACCGGCTTAACAAAAAGCACTTCATGATTTTGTTGGATCTTCTGCAAGGCATTCTAATTACATGTTTAGCAGTTTTCTATACTTCCTTATGGGTCATTTACATCTTGGTGTTTTTTATAAATATGGCTTCCTCTATTTATCGACCTTGTTCGGTGAGCTATATGACAAGGCTCATACCGACCGAGCAAAGACAAAAGTTTAATTCTTTAAGAAGCTTACTTGATTCGGGTGCTTTTTTTATCGGTCCCGCTATTACCGGACTATTATTTATGAGTGGCTCCCCTATCCTTGCAATTTATATTAATGCCTTTGCATTTTTCTTTTCAGCTACAGTCACACTATTTATGCCTAACTTGGAAAAGAACAGTATTAATAAATTACCCATTGAGCCAATGTCTTTAACTCTGTTAAAGAAAGACTGGAAAGTAGTGATGGAATTTAGCCGGAAATACATTTATGTTATTACTATCTATTTCCTGTTTAGTGGGTTTGTCGTTTTGCAAACAGCAATAGATTCCCTTGAGGTGGCATTCGCAAAAGAAGTCCTTTCATTGACAGATGGGGAATATGGATTTCTCGTAAGTATTGCGGGTGCAGGGATACTAGTGGGTGCAATTATTAATGTAGTGTTCACCAAAAACCTAAGTATTTCTCTACTCATCGGTCTAGGTTCCTTTACGGTTGCTATAGGCTACATTATTTTTGCTTTCTCCAATAGTTTCTTGATGGCATCACTAGGGGTGTTTATTCTAGCCTTTGCGAATGCTTTTGCCAACACTGGATTTTTCACTTTTTATCAAAATAATATTCCAGTTGATGTTATGGGACGTATTGGAAGTATGTATGGTTTTGTTGAAGCCTTTCTTGTCATAGTTACCACTTCTATTTTTGCTGTCACAGCTCATTTAATTTCCGTTGAATATGTCGTTGTAAGTGGTGCTTTTATCACATTGGTGCTGACGACTGTTTTATTATTCGTTATCATAAAGCCTTCCAAACGAAAATATCACGATTCTAGTTCAATGGAAAAATTCCAATCATGAATAAATCTTTTTTGATTTATTCATGATTTAATTTCTCCTCCATTCTTCCTCTAAGATACTCATTTCATAAAGACTCCAGTATTCGTCTCCATTTTTTGCAGTGTCTCTAAGTAAACCTTCTTTTTTAAAGCCTACTTTTTCATAACACATTATTGCAGCAATATTGAAGTCAAACACTCCCAGACTTACACGATGTAATTGAAGTTCATCGAATGCTACTTTGAGAATTTCTTTCATCATTCGTTGTCCTATTCCTTGCCCTCTAATATTCTCAGAGCCGATCAATACTTTCCCAATCCTCGCAGATCTATTTTTTCGATTTATTTTCCCTAAGGAAATGTGTCCAAGAACTTCACCAGTTTTTTGGTGAATAACGTTATATACGAGAGTTTCTGCATGATCGTGATTCGAATTTTTCTTGTATATATTTAATTGCCCCTCATCCAATGGATAATGAAACCCTGGTCCACCCCATTTTAGTAATAACTCCGGGGAATCAATCCAACTTATAAGCCTTTCAAAATCGGCAGTGTCAAAAAATTTTAGTTCTATCATATTAAGATCTCCTTACCATCATTAATGAATGCAAATTCTGCTCATAATTATACCAGTTTCATTTTATCTACCTTTTAACCATCTATTTGCTTTAGCATCGATATCCTTAATAAAATTGTTTTTACCATCTATGTATTTCTCGATATCATCTGGATACTTTTTCGCCAATAGTTGTTTCAGTTGACTGTACCTGTCTGCTTCATGTGGGTGAGCTATCAAGTAGTCCTTAAATACTATGTGCCGTTGTATTTCTCTATTTTGCGTTCCAAAAACATGAACGTGATGACTCCGGTTATTTCCCCCTTTCTTATAAAAACGTCTACCTTCAATACCGTTTTCTCCCATAGCCACATAGCCAATCCGCTCCATTTCCAAGTTAAAAGAATCGACATTCTCTATCTTCTGCACCTCAACAAGGATGTCAATTACTGGCTTAGCATGCATGTTCGGTATTGCTGTACTGCCAATATGATATAGATGTATACACTCACTCCCGAAAATACGAGATATTTTTATAGATTCCTCTTGAAATAATAGTGTCCATTCTTCTCTGTAAGAGACAACCTCGACTTTTCTCATATTTTTTCACCCTCACTTAATGATTATATGATATCTGCTTTTAATTGTATTACTTTATACATTTTCTTACAATCACTATCAAAAAAGTGAAACATCCGTCCGTGGTGAATTAGAACAGGCGGTTCCACCCCCTTGCCGCAGCTGGACGCTTCCATCGCAATATCACATGAATATACGCATACTGTAGGCACTACCGCCGCAGTAAAGTGGGTTCTAACATTCCACCTTCCTCTTCATATCCATTTTGCTGAAAATCCCTTGACAAAACCTTAATAAATGACTAAGATGAATAAGGATTAATTGAATATCAAAACTTCGCAATTTGTGAAGAACATGGACTTTTCTAAAGGATAATCCTTTATTTTCGCCATACATCTGACCCGATGTATGGCTTTTTTGTATTCAAAATAAATTTAGAGGTGAAATATTATGAAAATGTGGATGTATGCTTTATTTGTTTTTATTGGTGGTTGTTCTTTAGGAGCACTATCTACGAGTGTGAAACTTGCATATGGTGCTGGTTTTAATTTAGCTCAAATTACTATTAGTCAATTTATGATAGGTGCTGCACTTCTTTGGATACTTGTGCTTTTCACTAGAAAATCCAAGATGTCAATAAAGTATCTTGGCTTGCTTTTACTTTGCGGAATTCCTATGAGTTTAACCGGTGTTTTTTATTACTTTTCGCTGCAAACTATAGATGCTTCATTAGCGATCATCTTTTTATTTCAATTTGTATGGATTGGTTCTCTGTTTGATTACATTCTGTATCGCAAAACTCCGAGTAAAGCTCAATGGCTCTCGATTGTCATATTACTCATAGGCTCACTTTTAGCTACTGCAATTATTACGAATGGATTTGGAAGCTTTACGATAAATGGTGTCATTTTTGGTATTCTATCTGCTTTCACGTTTACTTCATTCTTATTTATTAGCGGCAACGTTGGAAAAGAACTTCCTCCTTTACAGAAAAGCGCGCTAATCGCGACAGGAGGACTTATCTTTGTTAGTATTCTTTTCCCTCCGACTACCGCATTTGAGAGTGTTTCGCAAATGATTAGCTTTTCACCATATGGCGTTTTCCTAGGCGTATTTGGGGTTTGTTTGCCACCGTTATTATTTGCGATTGGAATGCCGAAAGTTGGCACTGGTCTTGGAACAATTCTTTCTGCTTCTGAACTTCCAGTCGCTGTCATACTTTCTGCAGTTGTTTTAGTAGAATACGTTGCACCCATCCAATGGTTAGGTGTTATTGTTGTTCTCCTTGGTGTTGCTCTAGGTAATATAAAGCTTTCTTCTTTTTCAAAAAATAAAAATTGGCAAGCGAAAAAAGTATCTTAGTTTAATATTTTATTATTCTTACAAGACTTGCTGCGAGCGTTATTTAGACTATTCCTATTTTATAGACAAGTTTCAACTATTGTATTACGGGAATAGTAGAACCAAGTCCAACAGATAAAATTCAAAAACTATTGCAAAAGTTACTTTTCTTTGATAAAGTAAACTCAAAGTTCATATTTATTTACTTCAATTATCTTTTGAAGTGAGTATAGAGGTGCAAAGGTCATTAGTACGTATTTTGAGGAGATTGAGCTCCTATGATAAATATCGAAAGGGATACTTGCCGAAGCAATAGTCTGCTCATAGGATTGTTGTTGGGTCTGTCATTGAATAAATGCAGAACTGTCATGTAGTCAGATGACTATATGGAGGGCTATCTCACGCTGGAATAACTGTGTTATACATTCTAGCAGCAACGATACCCTCGTTGTTGCTTTTTAGTGTTTAAATAACAGTTACTCATGCGATTTAGCTCTATTCAGGACCTTGGACTCGTCATGTAGATTGGACGAACAAAATTTGTTGAATAGAGGTGTTTCAAATGAATTTCGGACACGTTTTAACCGCGATGGTCACGCCATTTGACCAAGAGGAAAACATTGATTTTCATGCTACAAGAGAATTAGTAAATTATTTAATTGCAAATGGATCAGATGGTCTTGTTGTTGCAGGCACAACTGGAGAATCCCCAACATTAACGAATGAGGAGAAACTTTCATTATTCCGTTATGTCGTGGAAGTTGTCGATGGAAGAATCCCGGTTATTGCTGGAACTGGCTCCAACAGTACGAAAGCATCTGTAGAATTAACAAAATTAGCAACGCAAACTGGTGTAGATGGAGTGATGCTCGTTAATCCATACTACAACAAGCCAAATCAGGAAGGCCTTTACCTTCATTTTAAAAAGGTAGCCGAGTCTACAAACTTACCAGTTATGCTTTACAATATTCCTGGTAGATCTGCCGTGAACATGTTACCGGAAACTATCATTCGACTATCCCAGGTTGAAAATATTGTTTCCGTTAAAGAAGCAAGTGGTGATCTTGATGCAATGACTACGATCATTCAAAATACTCCAGAGAACTTTTCTCTCTACAGTGGTGATGATAGTCTAACCTTAGCGGTATTAGCCATCGGTGGACACGGAGTCGTATCTGTTGCCTCACATATTATTGGTAGTGAGATGCAAACTATGATTACCGCTCACCAAAACGGTAACAGCCAATATGCTTCCGCACTTCATCGAGATTTAGTGCCAATGATGAAAGCGATGTTTATTGCGCCAAGTCCTTCCCCAGTGAAAGCAGCATTGGAAATGAAGGGTATACACGTAGGACCTGTTAGATTACCAATGATTCCGGTAACAGAGTTAGAAGCACAAACAATCTATCAAGCAATCCAACATAAAATATACTCTTCATCAGCAGTTTAAAAAAGGTGTCCTAAGGGACACCTTTTTTAGTTTAGTTGCCTGTACTATAAAACTTGTACTACTGAATCCCCACTTTTACCTTCTGTTATATAAAAAAAACATTCTGTTATATTCGTCATGAAAGTGTCACATTTCAAGTTACTCCTCCTCCTTATTCTGTTTTAAAATTAAATCACAACATCATGTGAATGTTTTCACATAAAACTTTTATCTCAATTTAGAAATGGAGGAATCTTTGATGGTGACTACTTTTGAAAAAAATGAAAAGCGTGGATGGGAAGAATTCAAACAGGGTTATTGGGAAAATGAAGTAAATGTAAGAGATTTCATCCAAACCAATTACAAAGTATATGAAGGTGACGAGTCTTTTTTAACTAACGCAACCAAAGCTACAAAAGATTTATGGGAACTAGTGATGAAACTAACAAAAGAAGAACGTGAACGCGGTGGTGTGTATGATCTTGATACAGAAATAGTATCAACGATAACCTCCCATAAGGCAGGTTATTTAAATCCTGCAACGGAAAAAATTGTTGGTGTTCAAACTGATATCCCCTTTAAGCGCTCCATGCAACCATATGGCGGTATTAGAATGGCTAAAGCTGCGCTTGAATCTTACGGCTATAAATTAAACGAAAAAGTAGAAAAAATCTTTTCTGATTATCGAAAAACTCACAACGAAGGAGTATTTGACGCTTACACTCCTGAAATGATGCTCGCTAGAAAGGTCGGTATTATTACTGGTTTGCCAGACGCATACGGCCGCGGCAGAATTATTGGAGACTATAGACGAGTTGCCTTGTATGGTGTCAACTATCTAGTAGCTGTAAAAAAAGAAAAGCTTGCTAGTCTCACAGGTACAATGACGGAGGATGTTATTCGATTACGTGAAGAAATTGCGGAACAAATCAGAGCCTTACAAGAGTTGAAAGAGCTTGGCAATATTTACAGCTTTGACATTTCAGAACCTGCGCAAAACGCTAGCGAAGCTTTTCAATGGCTCTACCTTGGCTACCTAGCAGCAGTAAAAGAACAAAATGGGGCAGCAATGAGTTTAGGACGGGTTTCCACCTTTTTAGATATTTATATTGAACGTGATCTCGAAAATGGAACTTTAACAGAAAAAGATGCCCAAGAATTAGTTGACCACTTTGTTATGAAACTAAGATTAGTAAAATTTGCGCGAACACCTGAATATAATGAATTATTCAGTGGTGACCCTACTTGGGTAACCGAATCTATTGGTGGAATTGGTAAAGACGGTCGTCCATTGGTTACAAAAAACTCATTCCGATTTTTACACACGTTAAAAAATCTTGGACCAGCACCCGAGCCAAACTTAACCATCCTTTGGTCACCTGCATTGCCAACATCATTCAAGCATTTCTGTTCAAAAATGTCTATCGAGACGAGTTCCTTACAATATGAAAATGATGAAATTATGCGACCTGAATTTGGTGATGATTATGGTATTGCCTGCTGCGTTTCCGCAATGGAAATAGGAAAACAAATGCAATTCTTTGGGGCACGAGCAAATTTAGCTAAAGCTTTACTGTATGCGATCAATGGTGGAGTTGACGAAAAAGCGAACGTCACAGTTGCTCCTGGCATAAAGCCTATCACTTCCGAGTATTTAGATTACAACGAAGTTATGAACAACTACGACAGTGTATTAGAATGGTTATCGGATCTCTATATAAATACTTTAAACATTATCCACTTTATGCATGATAAGTACAGCTATGAAAGAATTGAAATGGCATTACACGATAAAGAAATCATGCGTACCATGGCCACTGGAATTGCCGGATTGTCCGTTGTAGCAGATTCATTAAGTGCGATTAAACACGCTAAAGTAAAAGTAATTCGTGATGAAAACGGATTAGCTGTCGACTATGAGATCGAAGGTGACTATCCACAATACGGGAATGATGACGATCGTGTCGACGACATTGCAAAAGACATCGTTATTAAATTTTCAAAAATGTTAATGCAGCACCAAACTTACAGAAACTCTAAGACAACCATGTCTATCCTTACGATTACTTCCAATGTTGTTTACGGAAAGAAAACCGGGAACACACCTGATGGCCGAAAAAGTGGTGAACCATTCTCGCCTGGTGCTAATCCGCTTCACGGTCGCGATAAAAAAGGTGCATTGGCTTCTCTGAACTCTGTTGCAAAAATGCCATATGAGCATTCTTTAGATGGTATTTCAAACACCTTCTCTATCGTACCTAAAGCACTGGGTAAAGAAAAAGATGTACAAAAAGCAAATCTATCAGCGATCCTTGACGGATATTCTGATAAACAAGGCC
Source organism: Salipaludibacillus neizhouensis (assembly GCF_002886185.1). Taxonomy (GTDB): domain Bacteria; phylum Bacillota; class Bacilli; order Bacillales; family Salisediminibacteriaceae; genus Salipaludibacillus; species Salipaludibacillus neizhouensis. Next base: position 924,434 of record NZ_KZ614146.1, on the reverse strand, counting down.
ACCATTTAAACATTAATGTGTTTGACCGCTCCACTCTACTTGACGCGATGGAAAAACCGGAAGAATATCCCCAACTCACAATCAGAGTGTCGGGATACGCGGTTAACTTTATAAAACTTACTCGTGAACAACAAATCGACGTGATAAATCGGACATTCCACGAGTCTATGTGATAAGAAAAACGGCATAGCCGTCTTTTATTAAATACAGCGTTTTATCTTTCGCCACCGCGAGTAGCACCTACGAACTGCGTGTAGGTGCTACTCGAAAAGAAGGTCGGGCTTCCCTTGAAGCGTGTGGCGTAAAGATAGCTGTCAACTTATAGATTCTAGTACGCTTATCTAGTAAGTAAAATGGAAATGCCTTAAAAGCAGCTGGGGAGCACTTACGCTCCCCCTATACATACTAATCTCAAGGAGGAATTCATTATGGAAGGAAGAATCCATTCCATTGAAACGTCAGGCATGGTGGACGGACCGAGTATCCGTTATGTTATTTTTACTCAAGGCTGTTTACTCCGTTGCCAATTTTGTCATAACCCCGATACTTGGAATCGTACTACAGGAGAAATCATGAGCGTGAAATCATTAATGGAAGATATCAAAAAATACCTTCCTTACATGAAGCATTCTGGCGGAGGTGTGACCGTAAGTGGCGGAGAGCCCCTTCTGCAGCTCGACTTTTTGCTTGCTCTTTTTAAAGAGTGTAAAAAACTAGGTATTCACACAACCATTGATAGTTCAGGTGGATGTTATTCCAAGTCAGCAGTTTTTCAAAATACTTTTCTAGAACTACTGACCTATACCGATTTAGTACTAGTAGATATAAAACAAATGGACGATGAAAAACACCGGAAATTAACGGGTGTCTCAAACAAACATATTTTAGAATTTGCGAAACAACTTTCTTCTCTTGAAATCCTAGTGTGGATTCGGCATGTTCTCGTTCCTGGAAAATATACAGAAAAAGATTTAACAGATCTTTCGTCTTTTATTTCTACGCTTACGAACGTAGAAAAAGTAGAAATTCTACCCTATCATAAAATGGGAGTATATAAATGGAAAGAGTTAGGTTTAACCTATCCTCTCGACGGTGTCAAAACCCCTTCTGAACAGGAAGTAACACGAGCAAAAGAATTATTAAATATCAATTAAAAAGAGCAGAGCCCATTAAATAATGGTGCCTGCTCCTTTTTTATTTTACTCTGGATACTGTGACAATGGTTTTACGATTGTAATAGATAGCATTAATCTCTGCCCCTACTACAAGAATAAGACCTGTTAAGAAAAACCAGAGCATGAGTATGATGATACCACCCAGACTTCCATAGGTAGCTGAAAAATTACCGAAATTACTAACGTAGTACGAGAATCCCCAAGAGATAACCTGCCAGGAAATGATCGCAAAAATCGCTCCCGGCAGTACCATTTTGAAAGGAAGCTTAATGGTAGGTGCAAAATAATAGAGAGCAGCAAGAACCAACGCCATAATTACAAATCCAAGAAGGGTCCTTACCATGAAAAAGATTATTTCAAAATCGCCTGGAATCACCATAAATGATCTAACAAAACTCATGATAACTTCTCCAAAAACCGGTAAAATTAACGTGGCTACCAGAGCGATAATCATACCGAATGTAAGTAGTACAGAATGAAGTCTTCTATTTAAGAATGATCTTTTCTCAGTAACATTATAAGCGGTATTCGTTGCCAGAATAAATGCATTCATTCCGTTTGAAGCTGACCAGATTGTTCCTATTATACCAACAGTTAACAATCCACCACTGGGAGTGGAAATGATCGTGAAAATCGTATCCTGTAATATCTCTGCCATTTCGCTTGGTAGTGCACTTTGAAAGAGTTGTATTGCATTGTCCGGATTTATATCCAAGTATGGCAAAATTGCTAAAACCAAGATTAACAGAGGAACTATGGACAGCAAATAGTAATACGCTTGTGCCGCTGCAAGTATAGGCGCATTATCTTTTATAAATTCATCTGCCAGTTCTTTTAAAAATGAAATCATTTCTTTCACTGTTAATCTCCTCCAATTTCTAGCATTATACTACCGTATTTGCGGATATCGAAGCCTAAGCAGACGATAGATATTTTGAATTACTACTTTTCCGATTGCATAAGAAGGGATCGCTAGTATCAAACCGACTAACCCCGCTAAGTTCCCCGCAATGAGGAGCACTAAAATAATCGTTAATGGGTGAATGTGTAGCTTTCTGCCCATTACGTTTGGAGAGATCAAATTTCCTTCTATTTGCTGAATAACTACAATAGCAAGAATAACCCAAAGTGCCATTACTGGATTTTGGAATAACGCAACAAACACAGCCGGCATTGTCCCAATGAATGGTCCAATAAATGGGATTAAATTTGTAAACATTGCAACAATCGCTAGAATTAGTGCATAATCAACTCCAATAATTAAATATGCAATGAGAGATAATGCGCCTACAAAAACACTTACAATTGCCTGACCTTGTATGTAAGCACTTAGTGTCTCATCCATGTCAGTTAAAATACGTTGACCTTCCCCCACTTGTTCTTTTGGTAAAAATCGTAAAACATTATCTGGCAGTCTATGCCCATCCTTTAATAAGAAAAACAGCACAAACGGCATAATAACAATCACTGTTACTGTCGTAAATAACGCCGCAAAAAAGCTCATGATATTCTCACTCATATTGGAAAAAATTCCGGAGAGATTATCTGTGATTGTGGAAGTATCAAACTCTTGGAAAGCTTGTTCGTTTTGAATATATGCTACCCAATTGCTTTGCATGATACCATTGAGCCAACTTTGTGCTGTTTCAACAAAGTTAGGAAAGTTTTCGACTAATTGCGTAACTTGACGTACTAATATTGGTCCTACAAACATAATTAAACCTGTAACTATCCCAGCGAATGCTAGAAAGATAAGTACTATTGAAAGTGCATTTGGAAGTTTTTTATTCAAGAGCCCCACAAGTGGACGCAATATGTAATAAAGAACGCCTCCAATAATTAAAACTGGCGCTATCGTACTGAAAGCTATTCCAATAGGTTGGAAAATAAAAGGTACTTGTACAGCTAAATTAATAGCAATTAATAGTAGAACTAATCCGTATAAAAATTTAAACCATTTCGTTGTTGGCATAATTATCACTCTTCCTTCTTCGATAGCAGTTTATAAAGGTTAAACTTCCCTCTTTAAAGGGGTTTTCAAACCCGCTTTTCCCTATCTTCTGTTGAACGCAGCCACCTCGAGCGGATTCGAGACTCCTTTGTTCGAGAGGCAACAACAATATCTAAAAAACATAACTTTATATATTCCTATCATGTAAAAAACAGCATTTTTAATGACAAACCACAAAAAATTGAAAAATTTGCCCAAATACGCTAGTCGATTACTATTTATTTTCAAAATTTATCATGCGATGGTTCAATCGACGAAGGTCTGGACCTCTTTTGGAGTTTTCAAGATAATAATTTGTTTTTCATCTTTTAACCTCTCTATTTTCTCCATGACTTTTGGTCGTACTGTATTAGGATATGACCACACCCACTTTAAAAAGGAAGATGTAATCCTATCAGGACCCGCACCAGAATCCGGTCTCGTCTTATTTCGGTGCTTTCTCCATCTGTTTACAACCCTATAAAGACATAGATATCGATTCGTATCTAGAAAAATCACAGTATCAGCAGCATTCATTCTTAAATCAACCGTAGATCCATAATCCCCATCGATAATCCATCGATCTTTTCTCACAAGCTGCTTTTGGGTTTCACGTTGTTCATTCTTAGGAACTTCAACCCATCCGGGCTTCCAAAACAATGAATCTAAATGATAAACATCTACATTTAACTTGTCCCCCAATTGACGGGCCATTGTAGACTTACCTGAACCACTAGAGCCAATTAAAATTATTTTATTCATCATTATATATCCCTCACTTATTCTAGCTAGATTCCTAACCCTTATTGTTAATTCGTGATTACGATTGATTTATCCTTTTTGTTCACATAAAAATTTTCACATCCAACTTCTGAAAATTATACGCCTCAAGTCTTATTAAATACAAGTCTCTAGTACGTCGTTCTATTGTCCGCCAACACATAAGCTTAAGTTATCAACTAATTAAGGTGGGCGATGTTAATGAATTTATTACGTGTATTGTTAGAACGAAAACTGATTGTTGGTCTCTTGGTCGTATTCATATTAGGAATTGGATTCTATTCTATCGGTAAGTTAGATCAAGAATTGCTTCCACCAGTGACGATGGATGGAGGAATTATCTATATGGAATCAGGTTCTCTAACTTCAAGCGAAGTAGAGGAAAGGCTGACATTGATTGCCGAGCAAAGTATCGAAGGTGTAGAAGGCATTGATTCCTATACATCAACCTCCTCAGAAGGTTTAGCGGTGATTCAGTACTTCACTGATGAAGGAATGGGTAAGGAAGCCTCCTTGGATGTGGAAAGTACTTTACAATCAATCACGAGTGACTTGCCAGTCACAGAATTGACTGTTCAACAGTTTTCGACTGATCAGCCTTATGAATTTTTTATGGATATTTCTGAAGGGTCTATAAACGAAATGACAACCTTTGCTAACAATGTTCTCAAACCAAGACTCGAAGCTTTACCGGAAGTTAGAGAGGTGGCATTTACCGGTTTACAAGAAAAAGAATGGGAACTTGTCTTTGATGAAGATAAATTAGCGGAACATGAACTAACAGTCGATCAAGCGATTAAATCGATTCAAGAAGTTAACTTAGATTTATCATTGGGGGAATTGTCAGATGAAGAAGGTCAACCAAGTCTTCGGTGGGAACAGTCCTTTCAATCCATTGATGATCTCATGGAAACAAGAATGGGATCTGTTCAAATCGAAGACATTGCTGAAGTGACTGAAATAACATCGGAAATTCAAGCGGAAACTTGGAAAAATGGTGATGCTGGTTTCATATTTACGGAGATTGGTCGTACGGACGGGTTTACACAAATAGATATGGCAAATGCGGTCCGGAGCGAAGTAGCTTTAATAAATGAAGAGAATTTAGTCTCTGGTTTTTCTTTGAATGAAATTGTCAATCAAGCGGATTATGTTCAGGATGCAATAGATGGTGTTACCCAAAGTGTTCTTTTTGGAGGGATCATTGCTATAATCGTCTTGTTCCTGTTTTTGAGAAATCCACGAGCGACGATCATTGTAGGCTTGTCTATTCCTTTATCATTACTTTTAACATTCTCAACGATGTGGATCATAGGATACAGTTTAAACATGCTTTCAATGATTGCTTTAGGGCTCGGAATTGGAATGATGGTCGATGCATCGATTGTTATTATGGAATCCATCTACCGTAAAAAAGAAAATGGTTTTGTTGGTAAAGAGGCAGTCATGACAGGTGTAAAGGAAGTTGCTTCTCCAGTAATAGCTTCGATGTTGACAACCATTGTTGTATTTTTACCGATTGGTCTATTTGGAGGTGAAATGGGTGCGTTTATCATTGTCCTTTCCCTAGTAGTTGTGATCACACTCGTTAGTTCTTTACTTATATCTTTTACTGTTATTCCAACATTTTCCGAAAATTTCTTGAAACTTCGAAAAAATTCAACCAGAGTGTCAGACGGACCTATCACGCAAACTTACGGAAAAATACTTCAGTGGGTCTCAGAAAAAAAGAGACGCAGTATTTATGTAATTAGTTTATTCCTAGTCATTTTAGCCAGCTCATTATTTTTAACAGCTAAAGTTCCAGTTACACTCATGCCCGATATTTTTAATCGATATACGGAGCTTACTGTAGATCTCGAAACCGGTCTTAGTGCGGAAGAAAGAGAAGATATTGCAGATGCCATTCACTTTCAACTAGAAGATTTACAGGATGTTGATAGTTATATTGTCATGGATAATATAGACAATTTCTATGTCTTAGTTAATTTAACAAAAGATAATGAAATCACTGTTTCTCAAGATAAAGTTGTTTCCAAAGTTATATCCAGTATTCGAGAATTAGAAGATGAGACTCCTATATCCAACGTTTTAAGTATGATGGATACCGGTGGTCAACAATCCATTCAGATGGAGGTAGTCGGGGAAGATTTTGAGGAGTTGCAACTTTTGGCTGAAGATGTCCAAAATGATTTAAAAACCGTTGAAGGAGTTACAAATGTCGTTACCTCTTTTAAAAATAGCCAGGAAACAAAAAGAATTGTCTTAGATGAAGATCAATTGAAAAATGATGGCATATCTAAAATGACAGTTTTAGAAAAACTGACTTTATCTGAAACAGTAGATCCAATTGCTGAAATTCCTAGTAATAATGAAACTAGTGACTATATTCCTGTATTTATCAAAGCAGACGAGAGTCCAAAGACGATCGATAATCTTTTAGACGTAACAGTTACATCTAGGGAAGGTGAAAAAACCCTATCCGAATATGTTTCCTTTACCTCATTAGATACACCTAATAAAATTGAAAGAATCGATGGCAAACGAGTTATTCAAGTTACTGCTTCGATCGAGAATCGTGATTTAGGCTCGGTAAACAGCGAGCTTCAAGAATTAATATCGAATCGGAAAGACTTACCTGGTTATGAGGTACAACTGAGTGGGGATTTAGAAACTCAGCAAGAAGCGATGAATGATTTAATTTTTATTTTTATCATCTCATTGTTTCTAGTTTATGTTGTCATGGCCATACAGTTTAACAGCTTAAAACATCCACTTATTATTATGTCAATCATTCCTTTCACAGCAACGGGTGTTATTCTAGGCTTATTAGTAACTCAACGTGAATTAAGTGTTATCTCTGCAATGGGATTGTTAATGCTCATAGGAATAATTTTAAACAACGCCATCTTACTCGTTGATAGAACAAACCAGTTAAGACGTGAAGGTTTACCGATCAGAGAAGCGATGGTTCAAGCCGGGAAAAATAGATTACGTCCGATATTCATGACAACGATGACAACAGTAGGCGGTATGCTTCCTTTAGCTATATTAGGCGGTGCATCTGCAGGTTACCAAGCACCTTTAGCTACAGTTGTTATATCTGGTCTCTTATTCGCAACAACGATAACTCTCCTCCTGATTCCTAGTATCTACTTTTTGGTTGAAAGGGAAAAACAAACAATAATACAAGAAGCGCGTGTTGAAAAAATAGAGAAATCAAGTTAAAGATAATGCTGTCAATTGCATTTCAACTTTCTAATACTGTATACTATGAGTAAGTAAATAAGGAATAAAATAACTTGTTCATGTAGGAATTTTATTTTGCGGTAATGGCAGTTGGCAACATAGTTTTAACAGCTTTTTATTGAAATAGTCACCTGACTCACAGACAGGGTGGCTATTTCTTTCTGCTAATATAATACATCCAATAGAATATAATCATAAATACAACCCAATACGCAGAAAGGATATGATTAAGTGATCAAACGAAATATTCCAAACTTCATAACATTGAGTAATCTTTTATTCGGATTTTTATCCGTTGGCTCAGCTATGTTAGGAGATTATCAAAATGCTTCACTTTTTATACTTATTGGAATGATGCTAGATAGTATGGATGGATGGATAGCTAGAAAACTTAACGTGGAAAGTGCATTTGGTAAAGAATTGGATTCTTTAGCTGATATTGTAACGTTTGGTATTGCACCTGCTATTTTAATATTTAGTACGACATTTGTTGATATTGGAATGATCGGCTTATTAATAGCAGGTATGTTTCCGGTTTTCGGAGCGATTAGACTAGCTCGATTTAATATTGACGAAGAAACTTCAACCGCACATTATTTTACCGGGGTGCCGATTACTGCTGCCGGTGGTGTGATTGCATTATTAACGATCTTTAACTTCGCGATACCTGATGCAGCTTTAGCTACTATATACACCCTTTTATGTGTGTTAATGGTAAGTAAAATAAAAATTCCAAGTTTAAAAGAAATTCCTATTCCAAAATACGGAACGATTATCACATTATTATTGCTTTCTTTGATTGTTGTAGTAAGGTTTAATGCTAAGCTGGAATTTTCAAGTTTAATGATTGTAGCAATTTTAATTTATTTTGCATTTATGATTGTACATTTTCTCCTTAAGAAAAAGCGGCTAAATACGAAAGAGAATGACTAATTAAATCAAACAAGAGCACTCCTTTTAAGGTGCTCTTTTTTTAAGATATTTTTTCGTCTAATATTGTTTTAATCAGAAATTTACGAGTACTCGAATCCTCTACAGGTCGATGCTTTACAGAGGCAATCTTTTTGCCTCTTCTAACAAAGACCGTTTTTAGGAGGCTTAAAAAAAGATTTTCACCGCTGAAGTCATCGCTTTTCGTATCTACTGTTTTTATTAATGAAGTCTAGGTTTCTGTTCTTTCATTAAGGGAATAATTAGACACAGAAAGGCTGGTGAATGTAATGAGTATTTATGATAAAGATGCACTGAAAGATGAACATATTTTGATAACTGGAGCTACTGGCGGTATTGGTTATGTCACCGCAATTGAAGTTGTAAAATGTGGTGGACATGTAACGATTACTGGAAGAAATGAAGCTAAATTACAGAATTTAAAGCAAGAATGTCAGTCTATTAATGATCAAGCAAGAGTAAATATTATTGCGGCAAATATAGCAAAAGAACAGGATCGAATCAACCTTGTGGAGAAAACTGTGAAGCATAATGGTCCCATTACAGGTCTCGTTAATTCAGCTGGCATTGTTGGAGGAGACACGATGGAGCAAATCAGAGAAGATGATCTTCGTGAAGTGATGGATGTCAACTACACGTCTACCGTTCTGCTTACTCAACTCGTTTACCGCGAGATGATAAAAAAGCAAAAAGGTTCCATCGTGAACATCTCTTCCCTTTCCGGACTAAGAGGTACTTATGGGAACACGGCATATAGTGCTTCTAAATTTGCCTTAATTGGGTTCACTCAATCCTTTGCATTAGAAGCAATTGAACATTCTATTCGAGTCAACGCGATATGTCCCGGCTTTGTAGATACGGAAATGGGTCGTGGAGCAATTGAGAAGAAAGCTAAACAAGAAAATCGAAGCTATGAAAAACAATTGGAGATAGTAAATAACGGATTACCTTCAAAAAGAATTACAGATCCAGAGGAAGTAGCAAATAGTATTATCTTTCTATTAACTGACGCGGCTGAAAATATTGTAGGCGAATCCATGAAGATATCGGGTGGCAGTGTGATGCGCTAATAAAACTCCCCATATATGGAGATACTAATAAGGACATCATTTGAATCAAAATTTATCACCTATTTCGAATAAATTGTATTATAATGAAAAGAGTTCTTATATTATAAGGAGAGACAAAAACATGGAAACCCCAAAAAAGAAAATTAATTTGCAAGAAGCAATGAGACAGCAGTTAGAAAAGAAAAAGCAAAAAAACAGTTCAAATCAACAAACAAATAACTCCCTTGGTAATACGAAAAAAATGACGAGCCAACAGCCTAAACAAACTGCCAGTATGCGCCGTAAAATGGGAAGTTAATTATAAAGTTTTGTAAATAGTACTGTTACAACGTAAATTTTTATACCTGACTTGATTCAGACAATCAGTCAGGAAGTAGTTGTTCATATGTCTATAAACTTTCTGTAAGATTTACTTACAGAAAGTTTTTTTAATTGACGCTGTAAATTATTCTTTGTTTCTTTTTCTAGCTGCTTCTGGCCCCTCTAGCTTTGTAGCACCTTTGTACTCTAACTTTTGATCCCGATCAGACTCAACCCTGTGTGACTCTTTCAGCTTTTTTTCTTGCCTGTCTCTTCCCATTTTCAGCCTCCTTTTATAGGTAGTATGCGTCTGTGTACTTTAGCTCATACTTGGAAAATAAATGAGTGGCTTCTAATCCTTATATCCCGTCTGCCGTCATCCACTGTACAACTTCTCCTTAAAGATTCCCGCCATCACATCACCTTTGTAACTTTCTCTCTCTTTTATCTTTTCAATCATCACTCAGAACCCCTTCTAGTTTAAGATTCATCCACTTTATAGCATAGCCTTTAGTTAATTGGCTCCTTCATAAATATCGATGATACATAATTTTAATGTTAAGTCACATGCTAAGTAAATGTTTGAAAGAGTACATCGATGGGTGGAATGCAGCATGGAAGCCAGTTGGCTATCTATAATACCTTTTTTATTAGTAATACCTATAGCAATGTTTACAAAACAAGTTCTGCCAGCACTTATTATTGGCCTTCTTGTTGGATCCTATTTAGCTAATCCTAGTTTTCTTGGTGGTATTCAAACGATGCTTACATATTTGGTTCTAGCGTTAATTGATGAAAACAATATTAAAATTATTGTCTTTCTTTATGCATTTTCCGGTCTTGTTGGAATCATTAAAATAACAGGAGGGATCAGAGGATTTGTAGAACTTGCCGCCGAAAAGATCAAGACTAAAAAACAGGCCCTCATTCTCACCTATGTTTCTACAATAGGGACATTCAGTGCACCTACATTTCGCTTTGTGACAATTGCTCCTATTATGAAAGCTCTTTTAAAGGAGATAAAAATGTCTACGAAAGAGCTCGGTTTTGTTATTGAAACAACTGCAACACCTGTGATTGTTTTGATACCAGTAGCAACAGCCTTTGTTGGTTATATGGTATCTGTGATCCAAGTTTCTGTGGAGAATGTAGGCAGTGATATCGATCCTTACTCGTTATTTATTCGCAGCATTCCTTTTAATTTCTTTGCCTTTGTGATCATTTTACTAGGTATATATTTAAGTTTTTTTCACCACTCAAAGTCAGATGCTCCTACAGATATTGAAGGTTCTGAGTCTGAGTCTGAATCGGAAGCAGATTGGCATGACTGTCATCCATCCGTTTCTAAAGAGTTACCAAACAGACCATGGAATTTAATTTTTCCGCTTATTTCAGTTATTGGATTCACACTGTTTCTCACCTGGTGGGATGGCATGGGAGAGGGCGTAAACTTTTTTCAAGCTTTTATAGAAGCTGATGTTCTGCAAGCAATGGTTGTTGCCCTTTTGATTACTGTTTTTTTGAGTATCATTTTATATCTCTTTCAACGTTTTAAATTAACAGTATTAGTGGACAGTTTTTTATTAGGTGGAAATGAATTAATGTCTGTTATTGTACTTTTGACTGTTGTATGGGGATTATCTTCCGCTACTGATGATTTAGGATTCTCCAGTTTTATAACAGCCAACACAGAATGGATTCCTCATATGTTTATCGCTCCGTTGCTATTTCTTTTTGGAGCCATGATCTCTTACTTTATCGGTTCAGCATGGGGCGCATGGGGAATATTAATGCCCCTCGGCGTTTCTCTTTCCTTTGCAGCAGATGTAAGTCTGCCACTTGTCATTGGAGCTGTTTTTGCTAGTGGTTCTTTCGGGGCTTTTGCATCCCCTTTAAGTGATGATACCGTTACTATTTCAAAAATATTAGGCCTTTCGGTTATCGACTATGCCCACTTTAAGTTAAAACCAGCTCTAATCGCAGCAGGAATAACTGCTGTTCTATATACATTTATTCCATTTTTATTATAAATGTAGTGCAACCAAAATGATATTTGCGGTAGTTTATCCGTTCATTCTTTCACGGATGGACTAAGATATTTATGAGACATAAAAGGAGTTATTCGTAAAAAGTAATAGAGCATCACATGGAAGTAATAACGATTCCTCTCGTTGAAACGACCGTTACCGTTAAGTGGTCAGGAGCGTAAATGCACGATTGAAAGAAGAACCACGGCTATTTCATCTTTCCCTTCTATAGCCAATTATCTCTATACCTCGAGTAGAATGTTACTGGGTTCCTTCATTTTTAAAATTAGTATTTGTTCTATTACACAATAGAGAGTATGATTTAGTTATACATATCTTAAATATAATAAATGGAGCTGAGAATAGATGAAACAAACATTGATTGAAAGGTTAACTGCGTATGCAAAAATAGACACGCAATCAGACATGTCGAATGAAGTTTGTCCCTCTACTGATGGACAGTGGGAACTTGCAAGAATGTTAGTTGCAGAATTACATACAATTGGTATGGAAGATGTACACATAGATGATTACGGTTACGTGATGGCCTCGCTCGCTTCAAATACAGAGAAAGATGTTCCGGTAATTGGCTTTCTTGCTCATCTAGACACCGCCACTGATTTTACTGGTACGAATGTTCGCCCTCAGCTAGTAAAGAATTATGATGGCAGTGAAATCGTGTTAAATAAAGAGAAATCTATCATCCTTGAACCTAATAAGTTTCCAAATCTTCAAAATTACATCGGACATACACTGATTACTACAGATGGGAATACGCTTTTAGGCGCGGATAACAAAGCAGGAATTGCAGAAATTATGACTGCACTTGAATTTCTAATTGCTAATCCTGAGATTAAGCATGGAAAAATTCGTATAGCATTTACGCCTGACGAAGAAATAGGACGTGGACCACATAAGTTTGACGTAGAAAAATTCGGGGCATCTTTTGCTTATACTGTAGACGGTGGTCCCATAGGTGAACTTCAATACGAAAGTTTTAATGCTGCTTCTGCCGAAGTTATCTTTCATGGCAATAACGTTCATCCCGGCACAGCAAAAAACAAAATGACAAATTCCATGAAGCTTGCAATGAACTTTCATGATGAAATTCCTTTGAGTCAAGCTCCAGAGCACACTGCTGGATACGAAGGTTTCTATCATTTGCTCTCTATGGATGGTGATGTAGAAAAAACTACATTACACTATATTATTCGTGATTTTGATCAACAGAAATTCGAAAACAAAAAAAAGCATATTCGCTGGGTCGCGGAAGGCATGCAAAGAAAATTCGGAAAAAACACTGTTGAACTAGTTATCAAAGACCAGTATTATAATATGCGAGAAAAAATAGAACCAGTAAAAGAAATTGTAGATGTTGCCTTTTCAGTAATGACTTCATTGGAAATAACTCCTATTGTTGAGCCGATCAGAGGAGGAACGGATGGATCACAACTCTCCTATAAAGGTTTACCTACTCCGAACCTTTTTACCGGTGGAGAAAACTTTCATAGTAAGTATGAATTTATTTCCGTCGAAAATATGGAAAAAGCTACTAATGTCATTGTGGGTATCGCAAAAAAATTCGAAGAAAATGCTTAGAGAGTCTAGAGGGTGTGACCAAAAACTTGGTCACACCCTCTACTTACTAATCTAATTTTATTTTTGAGTGCCATCTGGTGTATCTGATGAGGTACCATGCTCACTCGCAGCTTCCCAAGTATCTTGTCGCAGCTCTTGCTTATAAGATGTATCCCCTTTTTTCAGTGGACTTGTTATATCCTCTTCTACTGGACGTTTGTTTTCTTCTGTTTGTTTTTTCGCGTGGTCTATGCACCACTTTGTCGTTGGAATTGCTTCCAGTCTTTCAAACTGAATTTCCTTCCCACATTCTGCACATTTACCGTAGGTGCCATCTTGAATTGCTTCTAACGCTTCACTCACTTCTTCTAACGTTTCATTTAAATGATTATCTAAAGTCATTTCTTTTTGTCTATCAAATAACTCCGTTCCTTGATCTCCGGGATGGTTAGAAGTATTTGAAAGTTCTCCCGTATCCCCAGCACTTTCCTTACTATCCTCTTGAGTTGATAATCGGGTCTCGAACTCTTCTTTCATTTTTAAAAGTTCTTTTTTTAATAATTGTATTTCTTGTTGCTTCATTTATTAATTCCCTCCAAAAACATGATACCTTTAATATTCACGTTAGTAGAAGGGATTAAACGCAAGGAGGTGTTCAAATCTCTAATACTAAACAGATAATATTTCGGTTAACTTATACATGTGGTTATCAAAGGGCTTTTTCATGTTTAAAGCTTCCGTAATATCCATATTAAAGATCTTATTATCTTTTATACCTACTACTTTATTTGATTCATTTTTTAACAGCAATTCCACAGCATTCACGCCCATTTTACTAGCTATAATTCTATCGAAAGATGTCGGGTCTCCTCCGCGTTGAATAAATCCTAAAACGGTTACACGAGCATTGACACCGGCTTTCTCTAAAATTTCTTCTTGCAATTGCGAAGCAATGCCAGATCCCTCGGCGAGCATGATAATGTGATGAAGTTTTCCTCTTTCTTTTCCTTGTTTAAGCTTTTTGGCGATATCTTCAATCCCTAATTGAGCCTCTGGAAGAATGATGCTTTCCGCACCTCCAGCTAGACCTGCGTGTAATGCAATATCACCGCAATTTCTTCCCATAACTTCAATGATTGTTGCTTTTTCATGGGAAGATGATGTATCACGAATTTTTGTAACAGCATCTAAAACTGTGTTTACTGCCGTATCAAATCCGATCGTATACTCGGTGTATGCCAAGTCATTATCGATTGTTCCGGGAATTCCTATGGTGTTTATCCCCATTTCACTGAGTTTTTGAGCACCAGCGAAAGAACCGTCTCCTCCGATAACGACTAAGCCCTCCACCCCATTTTCCCTTAATATTTCATAAGCTTTTTTTCTTCCTTCTTCCGTTTTAAACTCCTCTGATCTAGCTGTTTTCAGCATCGTACCACCTTTATGAACAATATCTCCAACAGTAGACGCTTCCATTTCTATTAATTCACCTTTGATCAATCCAGCAAATCCTCTAGTAATTCCAACAATTTCAATGTTATAATACACGGCTGCCCTTACCACTGCCCTAATTGCAGCGTTCATACCAGGTGCATCTCCCCCACTTGTTAATACAGCAATCTTTTTCATGTATGTATCCCCTTTCATAAAGTTGTCTGACTTCTTATGTCCATAACTTAGAGAATACACCGTCTTCACAGAAAAGTCCATGCAAGTCTATTAATTTTTAATTATCTTGATTTTAGCTTTCATCTAAATAGAAAAGAAAAGGATTATTCCTTCTTTTTGGTGAATAATAAACATGATGGAAGGAGTATAAATACATGCAAAACACGAAACGGTTAAGAAACTACGGAGTAAATATTGGAGATTTTAGCCCAGGCGTACTAAATGCAATAACAGATGTACCTGGTGTGAAGGTTGGCCATACAACTCTTAGCGATAGAAACATGCAAACTGGAGTTACCGCTATCATTCCCCACAAAGGAAATTTATTTAAAGAGAAAATGATCGCAAGTTGTCATGTCATGAATGGTTTTGGCAAAACTACTGGTACACTTCAGCTGAATGAACTCGGTACACTCGAAACTCCTATTATACTTACAAATACCTTGAGTGTCGGTACTGCTGCGGATGCTCTAATTGAATACATGTTAAAGAGCAATCCCGACATAGGTAAAACAACTGGAACTGTTAACCCAGTTGTCGGGGAATGCAATGATATGATTCTAAATGACATTCGAGCAGGTTTTATACAAAAAGAACACATTTTTCAGGCGATCTCAAATGCCGCCTCTGAATTTCAAGAAGGTTCCGTTGGTGCAGGAACTGGAATGGTTTGTTTTTCATTACAAGGTGGAATCGGTTCTTCATCTAGAATTATGCAATTCTCTCATGGAATGTATACGATGGGAGTTTTAGTCTGCACTAATTTTGGAGTCTTAAAGGATCTGACCATTAATGGTAAAGAGACTGGCAAAGAAATTTTCCATCTGCATCCTTCTTATGAAGTTAAAGATAAAGGTTCTATTATGATTATTGTCGCTACGGACCTTCCAGTTTCTGATAGACAACTTAATCGTATCTTAAAAAGAACAGTCACCGGACTTTCCCTTACAGGATCATCCTTATCTACTGGCAGTGGTGATATCGTGATTGGTTTTTCTACCGCAACAAAGGTTCCTCATTATAAACTTAACACCCTGCTCTCTTCCTCTGTGATACATGAGGAGGATATCGATATCGCTTTTCACGCTGTTTCAGAAGCCACAGAAGAAGCAATTTTAAATTCTTTAATAACTGCCTCTGAAATAACTGGTACAAATGGAAACACACGTCCGGCGCTTAAAGATTTATTAGAGAAATATAATATTAGCATAATTTAAATAAAAAGGAAGAACCCATGCTTCCAAAATCAGCATGGGTTCTTCGACGTTCTGAAGATCAAGGCTTCTTAAACTTTTTTATTGAATCGTGTTTTATGCTTTGATTGCGTAGTTAATTAAGATTTTTCTGTAGTTTTTTGGTCATATTTTTTGTATTCATAACCTTCTCTTGGAATCGCTTCTCCATTATGAGACTTTAATGACCCATCTTCTCCTACATCGTCAATTTTCCCATCAACGGTTCCCTCGGTAAATGTGTCAGAAACTTGCTCGTGTGTGATAGCCATCCCTTTAGATAATTCATCTGTTCGATTGTAATCGTCTGGTTCATAACTTTTTTCTGCTACTTTATCTGAATTTTCTTGCCTTTTCTTATCCATACTTAAACCTCCTCTTATATATCTTTCCTTAGGGTTTGTAAGAAAGAATTAAATTATCAAAATTAATTTAAAGGGATAAACGTTTTGTGTTAGAAGTAATTATAAAACAAGTAATTTTTTTGATAGTAAGAGTTATGAGTTAAATAAGTAACCGATCCCGTCTTATACCATATTAAATGAAAAAGTTAGAATATTTTAGGGGGATTATAATGAGTTTAATCATGGAGAACGCGGTTGGTATGGTAATTATTATCTTAGTTATAAACATTGTTTACGTCACACTTTTTACAATTCGAATGATTCTTACATTAAAAGGCTGGCGTTATCTGGCAGCTGGTTTAAGCATTGTGGAGATACTTGTGTACATTATTGGCTTAGGTATTGTCTTGGATAACTTAGATCGCACTGAAAATCTAATTGCTTATGCTATTGGTTATGGAATTGGTGTTATCGTTGGGATGAAAATTGAAGAAAAATTAGCTTTAGGATATATCAAAGTAACGGTTATTACCAAAGAATACGAGCCAGACATTCCAAACTCACTCCGGGACAAAGGTTATGGCGTAACAAATTGGGTTGCATATGGGCGTGAAGGTGAGCGTCTGATGATGGATATCCTTACATCAAGAAAATCGGAACGCAATCTCTATTTAACTGTAAAAGCGTTAGATCCTCACGCATTTATTATCTCACATGAGACAAAAGCATTTTTCGGCGGGTTCTGGGTGAAGGGAATCCGAAAGTAGTAGATATAAAAAAGAATCCAATATAATTTAATCTAAAAGACGATTATTTTCATCTACGTTCATTCGTTTCGGGTGAATAATATTTTCAGCAATAGCTTCTCCTTGTCCATCACAGATCGTGCAGACATACTGCCATTCTTCGTCATCTGACAACATTCCTGTTCCTTCACACGCCTTGCAAACATCATTTCGATTAACCATATATACCTCTCCTTTCCAGCTATTATTTCTTCATATATTTTTCACTTAAATCAAAGAAATATGCTAAAAAGTGATAAATTATTTAGTCTTTTATTAAATACAGCGTGATCTTTCGCCCCCCTAGTAGCACCTACGTATTACGTGTAGGTGCTACTCGAAAGGAGGGTGCGGTTTCGAGCACCTTTTTTTCGATAGAAAAAAGCAATCTCTAAACACCTAATTTTTTAATATATATAAAAAATACTGAATAAATAATTTATCCAGTACTCTTTTTTATTCAAGCGATTTATTACTCGTTTTCATAGAATGAATTTGACTCGCTCTTTTTTTGAATGAAAAGATAGTTAGTACGACTGAGGCAACCACAAATATAAATCCAAATCCTTGCCAAAAAGTTAAACTTTCATTTAAGATGTAAATGCTCACTAAAACCGAAATAATTAACTCAGCGGAAGAAAGTATTGCTGCTTTACTAGATTCTACATAAGACAGACCCAGAGTAAATAACACATAAGCAAGGATTGTAGAAATAATCGAAATCCCCATAATCGGCATCCATATCTCAGTCGTTAGTAACATTTCCGTCTTTTTCCATATTTGACTCGTCGGTATCATAAACACACTTCCACAGATCATCGCGTAAAACGTAATCGTAACAGGATGATAAGCCCTACTGACATGTTTTCCGATTATACTATAAGAAGAACAAAATAAGCCTGCTAATAAACCTAGTAAAACCGTGCTTAATGTAACTGTAATTCCTCCAATAGGAATAAATTCAATGGCTAAGGCACAACCAGCAACGGTGAATATAATGGCTAGATTTTTTTGCAATGTCAGTTTCTCTCTGTACAATATCCGTGCTATCAATGCTGCAAAAACTGGTGACGTATAAACAAACACAACAGCAATTGCTACTGATGAACGCTCCATCACTGCAAAATAACACCAATTGAACAGTGCAATACTAAAAACACCTAAAATAAAAAAGTAAGGAATATCCTTCCAATCGATCTTTAAATATTGTCTAAACAAAATAAATAATACTGGAAATAAAATCAAACTTGAAATTGTTAACCTTATTGTCACTACTTGCCAAGGTGTAAAACCACTCGCGTACAGCTGCTGCACAAATAAACCAACGATGCCCCAACACGAGGCTCCAATAACGACACAAGCATAGGCAAGAGCCTGATTCATTTTAATTTTAGGCATCGCTACACCCTCCCTTTTTCTCTCTCTCTACCAGGTTCAGGAATAACAAACTGCTAATTTAGAAGCTCTTTAATGTCTATAAGGTAAAAGTATCGTATATAAGAAGTAAAAACAATGGAAAAAAACATGTTTTTAGTCATTAAATATGACTATTTTAATATAATAATATTTCCATGCAGTTGCTTTCTTAACTAGGACAATCTAATAAGTTATGTTAAAGTACGCTTTATTTATTAATTTTATTTGTTTACTAGCAATACTAAGCGTATAATAGTTTCTTAGATCTATAAAATACTTAGTCACACTAAATATTATCCATGTAAAACAGGAGGACTCATCTTGAATACCGAAGTAAATAATAAGACACTAATAGCAGCACTGCTCCTCATCGGCTCTTTTATTACTATTCTAAATCAAACACTAATGATCACTGCCATTCCGCCAATTATGGTAGAAATGAATATTACAGCCAATACGGCTCAGTGGTTAACGACTGTGTTTATGCTTGTTAACGGAATTATGATCCCGATCAGTGCCTTTCTAATTGAAAAATTTACGACAAGACAATTATTCATCACTGCAATGAGTATTTTTACCTTAGGAACCATTGTTGCAGGTCTAGCTCCTAACTTTGAAGTATTACTATTCGGTAGAATTATTCAATCAACTGGTACGGGGGTTATGCTTCCGTTAATGCAAACAGTTTTCCTAATGATATTCCCAGTAAACAAACGTGGTGCAGCTATGGGTTATATCGGTTTAGTCATTTCGTTTGCCCCAGCAATTGGACCAGCATTATCTGGATGGATTACTTCTAACTATTCATGGAGACTATTGTTTTTAATCATTTTGCCATTAGCCATTGGGATTATCATTGTATCTCACTTTATTTTGAAAAATGTAACCGAACTGAAAAATCCTAAAGTGGATCCAATATCCATCATCTTATCTTCCTTTGGTTTTGGTGGATTGTTATACGCTTTTACAAGCGCAGGAAATGTAGGCTTTACTAGTCCAATCACCTTAATTGTGTTAATTATAGGGGTTCTTTCACTAGTATTCTTTATTCTTCGTCAGCTACGTATGGCGCATCCCATGCTGGAATTTCGCATCTTTAAATACAGAACATTCACTATTGGTACAGTTGTGGCCTCAATTGCATTTATGGGTCTTATTGGTTCAGAAACGCTTATTCCTCTATATATGCAGGACATTTTAGATTTCACTGCCTTTGAAGCTGGTCTTGTTCTTCTTCCAGGTGCTGTCTTAACAGGTATCATGTCGCCAATTACAGGTAGAATTTTCGATAAAGTTGGAGGAAGAGTACTTGCAGTAGTTGGTATGGTTATTGTTACAGGGGCTTCGTTAGGTCTGTGTTTTCTCGATGAATCAACTTCCTTGCAGTATTTAACAGTAATGTATGCGATTCGTATGTTTGGGTTATCTATGGTTATGATGCCGGTAACTACGGCTGGATTAAATGAATTACCTCAAAGTTTGCTTGCACACGGAACAGCGATGACAAATACGATGCGACAAATTGCAGCATCGGTAGGAACTGCTATTCTTGTAACAGTAATGACAACTGCAGGAGAGTATGCCGCTGAACAACCCGGTATCTCATACCCGGAAATCTTCGGGGTAAACATGGCTTTTGTAGTACTCACCTCTGTTACCTTTGTAGGGTTAATTTTAGCAGTCTTTATTAGAAAGACATATCCACCTTTAGAGGGAAAAAGTGTTAGTCCTATTTCAGATCAAAAATAAAACATAAAAAAGGAACTTGGAGAAAAATCTCCAAGTTCCTTTTTTAAAGTTAAGAATTTATAGTTGACAGCTATCTTTACGCAACGCGTGTCAAGGGAAAAACACCCTCCTTTCGAGTAGCACCTACACGCACTTCGTAGGTGCTACTCGGGGTGGCGAAAGATAACGATGTAATAAACAAAAGACGCTACGCGTTTTTCTTAATTTATACTTTTGCTTTTTCTCTGTCTTTTTTCATCTGCTTACTTCTTAACTGGCCACAGGCCGCATCAATATCAGAGCCTTGTTCATGGCGAACCCCACATTGAATACCATTCTTCATAAGAATGTCATAAAACGTTAAAATAGAACCTTTTTTACTTTGTTTATATTGAATATACTCGTCAACAGGATTGTAAGGTATCAAATTCACATAACTAAGTCGCTTCTTGTCCTTGATTAATTCAACTAGTTCATGCGCTGTTTCTGCACTGTCATTAACTCCATCTAACAAAATATATTCAAATGTAATTCTTCTGTTTGTTTTTTCCAAGTAGTAATCCACGGCTTCCATTACTTTCTCAATTGGTTGTCCGCGGTTCACTTTCATAATTTTCGTACGGAGTTCATTGTTAGGAGCATGTAATGAGACAGCAAGATTAACCTGGATGCCTGCATCTGCAAATTCATAAATTTTCTTGACTATACCACTTGTAGACACCGTGATATGTCTAGCACCAATTCCAAGTCCGCGATCACTGTTTACAACACTAATAAAGTCCATTAAGTTCACAAAGTTATCAAATGGTTCACCAATACCCATGACAACAATATGACTGACTCTTTCTTCTTTACCGACACTATCCATATTGTGCTGGACATTCATCACTTGCTCTACAATCTCACCACTTGTCAAGTCTCTGCTTTTTGATAAAAGACCGCTGGCACAAAAACTACAGCCAATATTACAACCAACTTGTGTAGTAACACAAACAGAAGAACCATAATCAAATCTCATTAATACTGTTTCGATTAGATTTCCGTCATCTAGTTTGAATAGGAATTTCATCGTACCATCCTTGGATTCCTGCTTGGAGTGCAACTCCAATGTTTGGATTACAAAATTCTCTTCCAATAATAATACACAATCTTTTTTTATATTTACCATGTCAGAAAAAGCTTTCACTCGTTTTCTATATAACCAGTCCCACACTTGTTGCGCACGGAATTTTTTCTGACCACGTTCTGTCAGCCAATCCGTAAGCTGTTCAAATGTTAAGCCATAAATGGATGCTTTCTTCATAATTAACCCTACTTTCAAAACTTTATATTAATGTTCGTTATCTTTTCATCATTATATTATTATCTATATCAAGCCATCAGCCATTATCTCAAGATTCAACGATTTATTCAAGTCTTAAACGTTAATCCATAAAATTTAATTTTCTCCGACTGACAAATCTTCGATAAAATCCTCAACTGGGACTGCAAGACCCACCTTCTGTTCGTTACCCTCATGATCAACTTGAGTCGTTGCAAAAATAACACCAACGACATTTCCTTGTTCATTTATGACAGGACTACCGCTACTACCTCTATATACCGGTGCATCTAGCATCAGCACGGGATCTTCTCTATTTTGTGTGGTTGTCTCGCCAAGCAATTGACCTTCATTTGCAATATAATTAAAAAATAATGGATTACCGATTACGTAAACAGGTTCGTCTATATCCCACGCATCTTCGAATTCTAATACATGCCGATCTAGTTCCACTTCTTCGACTTTCAAAATGGCAATATCGAGTTCTTCATCACTTTCTATAACCTCGGCATGATATCCGTCTCCATTCTGAAACGAGACTGTTACAAAAGGTTCATCTTCAATGACATGTTGATTAGTCATAATATGCCCTTCATCCGTGAATAAAAACCCAGTTCCTTTGCTATTTCCACCTCTTACTACTACTACCGAATCCGTATATGTTTGTACGTCTTCATTTTGAGATAATTCCTGAGAAGTTGCTAAAAATTCAAGTGCTGGAAGATTTATCAGCTTTGGCCATATTGCAAACACATTACTAAATAAAGCAAGTGTCAGTACTGAAGCAATTACTATTTTAAAACCTTTTTTGTTTTTCTTAGGCTTAGGATCTTCCTCTTCATCATCTGGATTAAAAAATTCTTCTTTTGTATAATAATGTTCTCCATCAAAGAAAACTCTTTCGTCTTCTTTTTTTCGTTCTTCCTCTGGAGTACTCTGATCGTTTTGGTTTTTTGAATCCATACTCTTGTACCTCCCGGCCATCTCGCCTTTAACAATAGTTCACTCTTTCCTATTATAAATCTTGATGCCCATCATTTAAACCGATAACTCTCCACCAGATAAAATTACGTGTCCATTCAAACCTTTTATATGTAATTCCACTTCGGTATTTAGCGAATAAACCAAGTTTAAAGACCAAGTAATTTAATCACTTGGCCTTTAGAAGTAACCATTTATACTTAGCCTACCACAGTTATTTTGTAACCATGTTCCTCTAGTGTTGCGATCACCGTCTCGATATGAGTATGGTCTTTTGTCTCAAGCGAAAGTTGCAGAAGAGTTTGACCAGGAAAAACTTTCACACCTACTCGTTGTTGATTAATGTTCAAAACATTCGCCTCCAAATCAGCTAGGAGTTTTAATACTCTTTGAAGGTTTCCAGGCTGATCCTTAATTAGAGTATGGAAAGAAAAATATCGACCGCCTTCTAATAATCCGTACTCGATGATTTTAGACATAAATGATATATCAACATTTCCACCACTAACCAATACAACGACCTTTTTTTCCTTGATAGGAATCTTATGATAACTTAAAGCAGCTAGTGCACACGCACCAGAGCCCTCTACGAGAAGCTTACTTCTTTCTAATAATGTAAGCATTGTTCTTGCAATCTCCGTTTCTTCAACACAATATATGTCGTCCACATATTTTTGGATTGTTGCAAAATTTCTTTCGCCAGGTTTCTTTACAGCGATACCATCAGCCATTGTTGGCGATGCCTCGATCATGGTTGGTTTTTGCTCATCTACAGACTTTTGCGCACTCGGACAGGCACATGCTTGAATACCATATATCTTAACTTCGGGTTTCTTTTCTTTTATGGCAGTTGCTATTCCTGCAATTAATCCTCCTCCGCCAATCGGACAAATGACGGCTTCTACATCCGGCAATTGCTCCAATATTTCTAATCCTACCGTTCCTTGCCCGGCAATAATGGCATCGTCGTCAAAAGCATGTATAAAAGAGACACCTGTTTTTTGTTGAAGTACTTGTGCATAATCAAGAGCATCATTGAAACTCTCGCCAATTAATTCAACCTTCGCGCCATAACCTCTTGTTGCTTGAACTTTACTTAAAGGTGCCCCTTCAGGCATGACTATTGTGCAAGGAATTTTCATTAATCGACTAGCATAAGCAACGCCCTGAGCATGATTTCCTGCGGAAGCAGCAATGACCCCTTTTTCACGCTCATTCTCGGTCATAGACAGCAACTTATTATAGGCACCTCTTACCTTAAAGGAACCTGTTTTTTGTAAATTTTCTAGCTTTAAGTAAACGGAATTGTTGGCCATTTCACTAAAAGTATAAGAAAAATCCAGCGGGGTTTCATGTATCATATCTTTTATTTTTTCACGTGCTTTTTGTACATCTGCCTTTGAAATCATCTACATACCTCCTTAAAGATCAGTTAAACTTTATTTTTTCCTAAAAAAACTTTTTAAATCAAAGTTAGTAATGGGATCGAGGAGAACCTTCACCTGTTCGGAATAATTCCCCCTAATTAAGCAAAAAATAAATAGAAATCCTGTTTTAACAGACTGCATCAACTATGCTAAGGAGGAGTGCATGAATGAATACGCAACGAGCAATAGAGATTTCTGAATCATCTATTATGGCAAATGTTACATTCAACGGGTCACGAGTATATATCCAACATGTCAATGATTCACAGGAAACAGCAAGAGTGTATCATCTTGATGACCCCGAAAATGAACAAGATATTGACCTGAACAACTTAATAGAGAACTCATAAGCTAAGAAAAACCCTTAGCGCCTTTTGTTAAATACAGTGTGAGCTTTCGTCACCATCATTTTAAAAAACAGGGCCCTGAAAAAAGTAATCTTTACTTTTTCAGGGCCCTATTTAGAGAATGAGTCGATCCTCCATCTCTTTACTAAATTGCTCTATCATTTTTTATATCCTAAATTAATCATCTGGTCCAATCTTCTCGATTATATGCCATATCCCAAAAAGCATACTCATAATGACTGCTAATAAGAAAATGCTCTTCCATTTTTTTGCGGTCTTTTTCCGTAACTGTTTCGGCAATTTCATCCAACCGGTCGATTTGTTCATTTACCAAGTCCCTGAACCAGTCTCCTCCATAAGCAGCGATCCATTCTTGATACACTTCCTCTTCTGGAGTAGCACCTTGTAATAAATCTCCTATCTCCAAATACACCCAATAACATGGAAGCAGTGCAGAAATAATCTCACCAAGATTCCCATTGTACGCCACACGATAGAGATGTGAAGTATAGGCATACGCTGAAGGGGCAGGAATAAAGTTTTCAAACTCTTCAGTAGTTATATTCAACATCTTAGAAAACTTTTCGTGCAGGGCCATTTCTGCTTCATACGAGCCTTGCGCATGAATAGCCATTCGGCTGGTCGTATAGAAATCTTCTGCTTTAGCTCCTCCTGCGCATTGAATCCTTGCAAAATGAGATAAATAATAAGAATCTTGAAGAACATAATATTTAAAAGATTCAATTGGAAGCGTACCATCAGCAAGTCCCTTGATGAATGGATGATTAAAGTTATCCTGCCAAATTGGATCTGCTTTCTTTCTAATTCTCTCTGAAAACTTTTTCATATTGCACTATCTCCTTTATCATTTAATTTTAATAAAGTGTATTAAGAGTCTTGTGCAGATTGAACGATGACAAATCCTTCACCAGAGAACTCCATTTGGAAAGACTCTCCGCTTCCTCTTCCTAATAACGTTCTGTAATTCATATCGGTTCGTATCTCAGGTTGTAAGTGCCCGGACCAAGCCACTGTCATACTAGGATCAGTCATCACAGGAAGACCAGGACGAACCGGCAATGTCAACGGTTCAAAATGTGACGTAATTGCCACAAGCCCCTTGCCCTGAAGAGTCGCGTAAAATAAACCTCCCGACATCATGCCTGCTATTTTTCTCATCAATTTAATATCCCACTCAATACTAGGTTCGAATGCAAGAAGATCATTCCCATTAACCGCGATGACATCATTGTCCAGTTCAAGAATAGTGATTCTTTTTCCTGCATCTGCTAAATACAATTGACCTCGACCTTGTGCTTTCATTAAGGAACTTGCTTCCCCGGTAAATGCTTTTTTAACCATACGCCCAGCCCCGTGTTCCAATAATTTTTCGCGTTCAAATTTTATATCTCCACTATAGGAAACCATTGACCCTAATTTCGCCCATACTAAATCTGTTAAATTCACTTCTAAAATACGTGGTGTTTCTAATTCAAAAAAGTTATTTTCCCCTGCATCTTGTTTTGTTTGATTAATAAACTCGTCAATAGAATATTTACCCAATTCATCTCAACTCCTTGAAATTTTTATAAAAGTTTTGCTTTCACACTAATCCAAGGTCGTTCATTATGCCAATGAAGATTCAAAGGAACCCGGAATGTCTGCTCTAAGTTCTCTTCCGTTAAAACTTGTTCTTTCGTTCCTGAATCTACCACTTCCCCTGAATGGATAAACAGTAAATCAGTTATCGAAGGGATTATTTCTTCGATATGATGAGTTACGAAAACAATAGTTGGTGCATTTTCTTCTTTTGTCATCTTTTCCAATGTGTTCAGGAACTCTTCCCTTGAGTAAATATCCAATCCCGCGCAAGGTTCATCTAAAATTAACAATTTTAATTCTGACATCCAAGCTCTCGCAAGCAATACTTTTTTCCGTTCTCCCTGGGAAAAAACACGGAGAGGTTCATTTGTTATATGTTGAATGTCAAATTTCTTTAAAAGTTCCATTGCTTGATGGTTATCATCCTCAGTAATAGAATCATACAAACCTACAGAAGCATATTTCCCACTAAGTACGATTTCAAGCGCTGTATCATTTTGATGGGACTGCAGTTGCTGATCCAAAGAATTACTAACCCACCCAATTGACTTTCTTAGTTCATGAACATTTACTTTTCCATAACGATACCCTAACACATCAACGGAACCTAGAGTTGGCCACATATAGCAAGTAATGATTTTTAAAAGGGTTGTTTTTCCAGCGCCATTTAATCCTAAGATCGCCCAATTTTGTCCTTTATGTACATTCCATGAAATATTTTTTAAAAGAAGTTTTTCGCCTCTTCTAACGCTAACATCATTCAAAGTAATCACTGTTTCCTTTGACATTCACTATCCTCCTGAGTTAACCATCTTTAAATTAATTGAATAATTAATAATAATATCATTTTAACATAAATAGGAAATTCTTTTGATAAATTAAGCTGAATTTTAACTAGCATATGGACAAAAAGTTACATCATAGTTATTAATAATGAAGTAAAGGGAGTGATGAACATGGCGATTCAATATGGTACACATATCATTCATACTGTTCAGCCAGGAGATACTGTTTACAGTCTTGCCGTGAGATATGAAAGTGATGTCGATGCTATCAGTCAAGCGAACGGTCTTTATCCACCTTTTACAGATCCTTTTGTTATTTATACAGGGCAAGTGTTAGTCATCCCTAGACAATTAGTTGATCCAACTGAAACCTTTTACGTGGCACAGCCAGGTGATAACTTAATATTACTTGCACAACGATTCTCCACTCATTGGGAGCTTCTAGCTGGAATAAACCCAACCGTACAAAATCCTAATATCATTTTTCCGAATCAACAATTAAGGGTGCCTGTATTCGCATACGATGTCGAGTTAAATGATACGTTGAATTCTATTTCACAAGTTACTGGTGTACCGATCGAAGAAATTTTGTTAGCAAACAGTTCTCGGCCTGCCATTTCCCAAGACCTTATTTATGAGGGGATTAAAGTACTTATTCCAATACCGTCTTCACAAAACATCGTAGTTGTTCAACCTTTTCCAGGAAGTATCGTTCGTGACAATTCTATAATTGAAGGATTTGCAAGAGCCTTTGAAGCGAATGTACTATACCGTCTAGTCGATGCTAACAATACGGAAGTTATCGAAGAAACCTTTACAACTGCCGAATATGCAGGACCAAACTATGGGCGATTCAGAGAAAGTGTAACATTTGACACTGAACCAACCTCTGAAGAAGGTACACTGCAAGTATTTACAAGAAGTGCAAGAGATGGTTCGATACAAGATTTAGTGGAAATAAAAGTTCGATTTGAATAGCCAAGGTCCCGCTTAAAGCAGCAACTTAGAGCGGATTCGAGTCTCTCTGGTCGATAGAAAATAACAATCTCAAAAAATTCAATAATTTTATGAATTCTGGTCTTGCAAAAAAGACACCTTTTTAATTAAAGGTGTCTACTACTATTTTCATATCAAGAAGCCAGAATTGTTAAACTACGGTTTAATAATCACTTTGATGCAATTGTCTTCATGCTCATTAAATATTTTATAAGCATTGCCAGCTTGATCTAACGGAACTTTATGTGTAATAATTTCTTTCGGATCAAATTCTTCGTTTGTTATTTTATCGTACAGCATGGGAATATAAGGTATTATTGGTGCCTGACCCATTTTTAGAGTTATATTTCTTGCAAAAAATGGCCCCAAAGGAAAATTATTATAGTTACTGCCATATACACCAGATATTTGGACGGTTCCGGCTTTTCTCACTGCCTTCGTAGCAATTTGGATCGGTCCGAGCGTTCCTCCTTGCAGCTTTAATTTCTGCTCCACTAACTCCAATGGGGACTTTTTGCCATCCATTCCAACACAATCAATCACCACGTCAGCCCCACCGTTTGTGATTTCTTTTAGCGTCTCACCCATATCTGGATCTTTCGTAAAATCGTAAACCTCCACTTTATTCATTTTCTTTGCATGACTCAATCGATAATCAATATAATCGACTCCGATAACTCGTTTCGCTCCTTTCATCCACGCAAATTTTTGTGTCATTAATCCTATTGGTCCACAACCAAGAACAATAACCGTGTCTCCTTTTTTAACACCAGCATGTTCCACACTCCAGTAAGCAGTGGGTATGACATCTGATAAAAACAAGAGTGATTCATCTTCTAGTTCACATGACTCAGGAACCAAAAACGGAATAAAATTGCCAAAAGGCACCTTTAAATATTCTGCCTGACCACCCGGATGATCGCCAAACTTTTCTGTATATCCAAAATACCCTCCTGAATCATAGTGAGGGTTTGAGTTGTCACATTGACTTGTTAAGTCCTTCTCACAATACACACAATGACCACACGCAACATTAAAAGGAACAATCACTCTGTCGCCTTTTTTCAGCTTTGTTACGCCAGGTCCCACCTCTTCAACAATCCCCATCGGCTCATGTCCAATGATATATCCTTTCGGTAACGGCATATTTCCTTGATATAGATGAAGATCAGATCCACAAATAGCTGTTGATGTAATTTTAACAATAATATCCTCTCTATCTTCTATTACTGCATCAGGGACATTTTTTACTTCCACATGATTTGGTCCTTGATAAGTTACAGCTTTCATTCGTTCACGCTCCTATTTCAATTTTCATGCACCGTCAAATCAGTCACTGTTAGTGTGTCTAGTTTTCTATCTGTTCATTCTGTAAAGTTCTATTTCATCACTAAAAAACTCAGTACACTAAATGAATTAGTAATACTGAGTTTTTCATTTCTTGCTTATTACTAGATTATAAGAAAAATGCAAAGCATCTTTTATTAAATGCAGCGTGATCTTTAGCCACCCCCGAGTAGCACCTACTAAGTGTGTGTAGGTGCTACTCGAAAGGACGTGGGTTTCCCTTGATACTTGTGGCGTAAAGATAGCTGCCAATTTTATAAATTCTCTTTAAAAAAGTATGCCATAAGGAATATCAATCTCCTCATGACATACTTTTTGATATTTTTAAAATGTAATCGTTTGTGGTTCCTTGCCATCATTCATTAATCTAATCATCGAAGGTTCGATTTCTAAAACAATATAATTTGGGTCATCTTTTCCATCAAACCAATTTTCAAAGTCTTCTTTCCATAGTTCTTCTTTTAGTTTATTCGAATTAGAGATTGTTGCTTTCCCTTCAACTTCAATAAACTTATCCCCTAATCCCTCACCTTCATAACCTAGTAGAATATGCACATAAGGATTCTCTTTTATTTCCTCAGCCTTATGAGTATTTTTGTGTGTAGGTGTATAAAGCGTAAATTCTTCATTGTAAAACGTCATGTACCTTGAATGAGGACGATTATTTTTAACTGATGCAAGCGTTCCAATTTTGTTCTCTTTAAATATATCTAAAACTTTATTTTTTAATTCCTGTTGCGTCATTTCCAAAACAACTCCTTCTTCAATAAATATATAGTAAGTATTCCTTATAATATCTATCCTTAAACACGATATGCAGATAAAAGTAGTTCGCGTTATTGAGAGCACCGGTAAAAAAATTAGTATTTTCAGTTCTTCTTCGAATCAAGCCCTTTATAACACATGCAACTGACAAGACATTAATACGTGAAAAATTTCTTCTATAACCGTAGAGTAATTCACCATTAGTGACTGTAAAGTAGTATACTGTTTACTGTGTTAATAAATCAGACTTTTTTTACTATGGTTGTGGAGTGTGAGTATTATGAAGCAAATCCTTCTCGGAGTTTTAGCATCAATGTTTTTTGCAGTAACGTTTATCTTGAATCGATCGATGGAACTTACAGGCGGCAGTTGGATATGGAGTTCGTCACTTCGTTTTTTCTTCATGGTTCCATTTTTACTCATTATTGTACTCTTTCGAAAAAACTTGAAACAATTAATTACTGAAATGAGACAAAATATCTTCAAATGGATTTTCTGGAGTTTTTTTGCATTTGTACTGTTCTACGCGCCAATCACTTATGCAGCTGCTTTTGGACCTGGGTGGCTTGTGTCTGGAACATGGCAACTAACGATTGTTACTGGAACTTTGCTCGTTCCTTTATTTTATGAACAAATAAAGACTGCAGATGGCTACATAAAAGTAAGGTATAAGATCCCATTCAAGGCTATGTCTATTTCTTCGATCATTTTAGTTGGCGTTGTTTTAATACAATGGCAACATGCAACCTCTATTACCACGACCATGCTTTTAGCAGGGGTGGCACCCGTAGTATTAGCAGCTTTTGCCTATCCTTTAGGCAATCGTAAAATGATGGAACTTTGTGGTGGTAGACTTGATACTTTTCAACGAGTACTGGGGATGACAATCGCATCACTGCCTTTTTGGATACTTTTAAGTGTATATGGAATGATTAATGTGGGGCCTCCATCCACTTCACAAGTTTCTCAAACATTTATCGTAGCAATTAGCTCTGGTGTTATTGCTACAACGTTATTTTTTATGGCAACCGATGGAGTCCGAAAAGATCAAGGGAAATTAGCAGCAGTAGAAGCAACTCAGTCTGCGCAAATATTTTTTGTAGTTTTCGGGGAAGTACTTCTTCTTTCAACACCATTACCAAGTGGTCTTGCTATTATCGGCTTATTTATTATCATATTAGGCATGTTAGCGCATAGTTTACTAGCTAAGAAAATGAGTAACAAAGCAGCGTTAATTAAAGAAAAGGTTTCCAGGAAAGCTTAAGTAAAGGTAGTTTCAAAGCAAAAAAAGCATTGAAGCTAAATCACTTCAATGCCTTTTTTGAATAATTATTTTTGAAATTCAAACTCCTTCTAGTTGCACTTTTGGATATAATGAAATTACTTTTGGAACATACCTTCATTATTCTTTATGCTTTCATACAAATCTTCTAGCGATCCCGAATCATCTATAGGAAAAACAGGTTCTCCCCGATCAATCACACAGCCTTCTACCAAATAAGTCTTCATACCAGTTTGTGAGGCCGCCATATCTTCTTGCTTGTCATTGCCAATCATAATACATTCTTTTGGATCAAAACCAATTTGATCACATATCGCTTGGTAATACTGAGGATGTGGCTTTGTAAAAGAACTTTGTTCATATACAGTCACTAGATCAAATGGAAGGTCATCTATGTTAGCCCATTTGAGCCGGTGGTAAATTGCCGCTTTAGGGAATACTGGATTTGTAGCAACTGCTACCCGATAACCTTGATTAATCGCTTCTTCCACAACAATCCTGGCAAGCGGTGTCGGCGCACACATATGAGAAAAGCTAGGAAATGTATTCTCGTAAAAATCATTTAAAGTTGGCCAAATTTCCTCTCGGGTTAATGTTGTTAATTCTAAAAAAGTTTCTTCAAACACTTTTTCATTTGTTTTTTCAGGGTCTAAATTTCTCATCATCGCTTCTGTACCTGCGAATAAAGCCTTTACGAATTCATCAGGACTGATAATATGTGCTACTTTTGGTGCTAATTCTTTTACATAATTTTCTACGAACATATTTGTATCCATTGGTAATAATGTTCCATCCAAATCAAATAATATAGCCTTTGTCATTTTAAAATGCCTCTCAAAT
Organism: Salipaludibacillus neizhouensis; assembly: GCF_002886185.1. Lineage (GTDB taxonomy): Bacteria > Bacillota > Bacilli > Bacillales > Salisediminibacteriaceae > Salipaludibacillus > Salipaludibacillus neizhouensis. The sequence continues at coordinate 892,448 of NZ_KZ614146.1, read as the reverse complement.
TCTTTATATTTTCTATCAGTCTAACACAGAAATTAACTTAATATAAAAATCTAGAACTTAGTTTGATAAAAATCTTATTCAAAAGATAACTCAGTGGCTCAAGTAAAAACCTTCCTGGCCTGGATTGTAACTATTTTCTCCACAATTGAATACGTTCTTCTTTGAAGTGAACACGTTCATCTCTCATTTGAATGCGCCTTTCTGAATTGATCACGTCTTCTCCTCAATTGATTGCGTCAGCCTTTGAATTGAATGCGTTCTTCTCTCATTTGATTGCGTCTTCCTGAATTGATCGGATGCCCCCCTTAATTGATTGTGTCAGCCTTCGAATTGAATGCGTTCTTCTCTCATTTGAATGAGTCTTTTTGAATTGATCACGTCTTCCCCTCAATTGATTGCGTCCACCTTTGAATTGAATGCGTTCTTCCCTCAATTGATTACGTCTCTCTGAATTGATCACGTTCACCTCTCATTTGAATGCGTCTTTCTGAATTGATCACGTCTTCTCCTCAATTGATGGCGTCAGCCTTTGAATTGAATGCGTTCTTCTCTCATTTGATTGCGCCTTTCTGAATTGATCGGATGCCTCCCTTAATTGATTGTGTCTACCTTAAATTGAACACGTCTATCCTTAATTGATTACAATATCCGTTTACCTGATATAGATCTTGCTACATGGACACCTGAACTAGAAGCTCCGATACTGCCGGCTCCCGGGAAAATATTATCTCCGCACAGCCACAAACCTTTTTCATTTGTTCGATGATGAACAGCGTTCCATATGGCATGTTGTCTCGTCTGTGGGAAACCTCCAACCCCTCCCTCTTTTCTGAGGACGAATCGTTCCCAAGCAACCGGACCGCCCGTTATTGTATATATCTTCTCCTCATTAATACCCGGTATCATGCTTTCAAGCTTAGTCAGTACCTTTTTCTTTATAAGTTCGGACATCTTTTCATAGTTTTCTATTGATTGCCATTCTTCGATGTTAATATGTGTAGAAATAGTAATCGTTCGATAGCCTTTTGGGGCTCTAAACTCATCATCTTTTTTTGACATAGACATAAAAAAATGATTATCACTGGACGGTAATTTATTTGGGGCGATCATTACTTGATGAAACAAATTGAAATTATTTGGAACGATATCCTCGTCAATAGCTAAGTACATTGTGAACGCTCCCCATTGCTTCAGGGAAGTTTCTTTCGTTTTCAAACCAGGCTTAATTTTTTCGTAAGTTTCTTTAGTCAATAACTCGTTTAGATTTGCTAAAGGAACATTCATAATGACGTGTTCACTCTCAAAGATATTACCTCGATGATCTGTGACGACCCAAATAGAATCTCTTTTGTTCACATTAGTTACCCGCCGTGGTTTCAGCGTCTTCCCACCATTACTTTTTATCGAGTTAACTAACTCCTCAGCAACTTTAAATAGCCCCCCATCAACATAAAATGCTCCATGGTGATAAATATCCAATGCGGTTGCTCCCATTAGAATTTCGCAATCTTCATACGTTGTTTGCATACTATCCATAAGGACCCCGTTATTGAAGTGAATAAAAGTTTTACAATTTTCCAGATTATATTTTTTTACTAAGAATGAAAGGGATCTCCCTATGTATGGAAGAAGACGAATATAATTTGGCTTAACGCCCCTGAGTATGGAGAAAGTTTCTTGCCGTGATTTAGGTGGAAAAACAGGATACTGTAACATATGTCTTCGCAATATTTGACCGATACTCCATACTTCTTGAAAAAATTTCCGGATCGATTGTATTTGTTTTTGTTCCTCTTTCTCCCACACTTTTAAAAATAAATCACGATCAGTATGATACGGTATAATTCTTTCGCCAATTCGGACATCCATCACCTTCTCAAGAGGATAGGACTCTGTTTTAAATCCAAGGTAATCATTAATCTGTTTATGTAAGCCATTCTTCTCAAATCCCATTGCTAATGTAGCGCCTACTGGAAAAGTAAAATCCTTTCGCTGAAATTTACCAGAACAGCCACCCCACTCCACTGCAGCTTCCAAGACAGTTACGTTATAGCCTTGTTTCTGTAGAAGGGCTCCCGCAGTTAAACCTCCAAAACCAGATCCCACGATTGTTACTCTTTTATTCAACCTTCTTCACCTCAAATTCCTACTGCTATATTTTTTTCGGAATAGACACATTAAAAACTACTAGTCGTAAATTATATACCCAAAAAAGGTGCCCCTGAATATCTCAGGGGCACCTTCTCTTCAATCTTAATTAACCTTCTAATAATAAAGTTTCTGGATCTTCAATCAATTCTTTTACTTTAACTAGGAAGCCAACTGCATCTTTACCATCAATGACACGATGATCATAAGACAATGCAAGATACATCATTGGACGGTTTTCAATTTTATTGTCTTCAACGGCAACTGGACGCATTTTTATCGTGTGCATTCCTAAAATACCTGCTTGAGGTGCATTTAAAATTGGAGTAGACCATAGGGAACCAAAGACACCACCATTAGTGATTGTAAAAGAACCACCTGTAAGATCAGCAATTGCTAATTTCTTTGCATTCGCCTTTTCAGCCAATCGACCGACTTCCTTTTCAATACCTGCGAAATCCAAGCGATCTGCATCTCTTACAACTGGAACAACTAAACCTTCTTCAGTAGAGACTGCCATACCAATGTCATAGTATTTTTTCAATAGAAGGTCGTCACCATCGATTTCAGCATTTACGTAAGGGTATTTCTTCAAAGCACCAATAACAGCTTTTGTGAAAAAAGACATAAATCCTAATTTTACACCGTTAGATTCTAAGAATTTGTCTTTACGTCTTTTACGAAGTTCCATCAGGTTTGTCATATCAACTTCGTTAAATGTTGTAAGCATAGCAGCAGTTTGTTGTGCCTCCACTAAACGCTTAGCAATTGTTTTGCGACGACGTGACATTTTCAAACGTTCCACTGGCTTAGCTGGGTCATCTTTCTTTTCAGCCGAAGGAGCACTTGGTGCCGGAGCACTAGTTTTTGCACTTTGCTGCTTTTGTTGGTGCTCATCAACGTCATCCTTACGAATTCTGCCTAAGGGATCGCGAGGACTAATTTCACTCAAGCTGATTCCTTTTTCTCTTGCGTACTTTCTAGCTGAAGGAGAAGCAAGTGGACGATCTCCATTCGTTGACTCTTCAGAATTAGAAGCAGGAGTTGATGGTTCTGGTTTACTTTCCAATTTCTCCTCTGCTTTCTTCTCTTCTTTAGAAGCTTCGGTCTTAGCTTCAGACTCTTGTTGAGAACCACTAGATTTACCGGATTCGTCTACTCTTGCGATGACATCTCCGACCTTGACAGTATCACCAGGTTCAAAAAGTGTTTCTTTTAAAACGCCAGCCTCTTCCGCTGCAATTTCAACATTCACTTTGTCTGTTTCTAGTTCAACGATATCCTCGCCTTTTTCAACGTAGTCTCCTGGACTTTTTAACCACTCGGCTACGGTTCCTTCTGTGACAGATTCCGCTAATTCTGGAACTTTGATTTCTAGCATTTTATTTATATCCCCCTTCTAGATTCTTCGTTGTCGCTTCTCTTAAGATTCGAGCTTGATCTTTTTTATGAACTTTCGGATCTCCCTCTGCAGTACTTGATCTGCGTTTACGACCGATAAAGTGCACAGGAGTATTTGTCGTTGGTGTAAGCTTCTTTAAATAAGGGAAAACATAATGCCAAGATCCCATGTTTTGTGGTTCTTCCTGCAACCATACGAATTGAACAAGATTCGGATATTCTTTTAACAATTCTTCAATTTTCTTTATAGGGAACGGATACAGTTCTTCTACTCTAACCACATGAAGCCAATCAAGTTCTTTTTCTTTTTCATCGATGACTTCTTCAAGATCCACTGCTACTTTTCCAGAACAGAACAGAATTCGTTCGACTTTATCTTTATTCTTTCCTAATCTTTCATTTGGCAAAATAGGCTCAAATTTCCCTTCACTTAGTTCGAGAGGATTCGAAGCTACTCTTTCATTTCGTAATAAACTTTTTGGTGCCATTAATACTAATGGTCTGATTTCATTTTCCTTAAGTAAACTTGCTTGGCGACGAAGTAAATGAAAATACTGACTTGCTTTCGTTAAATTAACTACATGCCAATTGTTTTCGGCTGCCAAGGTAAGGAATCTTTCCATACGTCCACTGGAGTGTTCCGGTCCTTGTCCTTCATACCCGTGTGGTAAAAGTAACACTAGTCCCGACTTTTGCCCCCACTTTGCTCGTCCACTTGAGATAAATTGGTCAAAAAGAACTTGGGCTCCATTTGAGAAGTCACCATATTGTGCCTCCCAGATCGTTAGTGTTTCTGGGGCTTGGACATTATAACCGTATTCAAATCCTACACAGGCTCCTTCAGACAAAGGGCTGTTATGGATAGCAAAAGATGCCTTAGCGGAAGGAATAATATGAAGTGGTGAATAAATATTTTCAGAATCATAATCGTGTAATACCAAATGTCGGTGAGAGAATGTACCTCTCTCCGTGTCTTGACCAGTCATTCTTATCGGAATACCATCAGACAGGATTGTACCTAAGGCTAGCGTTTCCGCAAGTGCCCAGTCTACTTTTCCTTCATCCTCAAGTGCTTCTAATCTCCGCTCCAGAATTTTTCTTAACTTTGGAAAGACATTGAATTCTTTAGGGAATTCTAATAATTCTTGATTTAATAGTCGTAAAGAAGTCAACGGTACTTTCGTTATAATTCCTTCAAGCGTATCACTGACATAGGAAGGAGGAATCATCGTCTCGTCGATAGTTTCACGTTTGTTGTTTTTAATTTTTTCATATAGATCATCCATCTTAGCGTTAAATTCATCGCGCATGGAGTTATATTTTTCTTCTTCAATGATTTTATCAGCTACTAATTTTTTACCGTATATTTCAAAAGCAGTATCATGCTCTTTGATTAATTTATAAAGTTTTGGTTGAGTAGCTAACGGCTCATCCATTTCGTTGTGACCGTATCTGCGATAACCAATTAAATCGATCACTATATCTTTATGGAACGTTTTTCGGTATAAGTAAGATAAATGCATCGCAGCAATACAGGCTTCAGGATCATCAGCATTCACGTGAATAACAGGAATTTCATAGCCTTTAGCCAGATCACTGGCGTATTTTGTTGACCTTGAATCTCCACTTACTGTTGTGAAACCAATCATATTATTGGCGATAACATGGATCGTTCCGCCTGTAGAATAGCCATTTAATTGACTTATGTTTAAAGTTTCTGCGACAATACCCTGACCAGGAAATGCAGCATCTCCGTGAATTAAAATTGGTAATGCCTTCTTCTTATTATGTTTTGGAACTCCCGGTTCTGATCGATCATCTTGAGCAGCTCTCGTTAATCCTTCTACAACGGGGTCAACAAACTCCAAGTGACTTGGGTTATTTGCTAATGTTATCGTTGCGTTTGATTGGCTTTTTGGAATTCTGAAATTGGCTCCTAGGTGATATTTAACGTCACCTGTCCAACCATAGTTAATCCCTAAAGATCCTTCTGAAGGTACTAACTCCTTGTTCGGGGCATCAACGAACTCAGAAAAAATTAGTTCATAAGGTTTCCCTAAGACGTGGGCAAGCACATTTAGACGTCCGCGGTGAGCCATTCCTACTAATATTTTTTCTGTGCCGTCTTCTACAGATTCTCTGACAGCTTCATCGAGCATTGGAACCATATTGTCCAAGCCTTCAATAGAAAATCTTTTTTGGCCTTTAAACGTTTTGTGAAGGTAGTGTTCAAAGCCTTCTACTTGATTTAAACGATTAAGTAATTGTTTTCTTTTTTCATCGGTCACCTCTGGCAGGTAATCTCCAGACTCAACCATTTGAAACAGCCATCTTCTTTCTTCTAAATCATGTACTTGAGTAAATTCAAAAGCTAGTTTCTTTGTATATACACTCTTTAAATACTTAATTGCTTCTAAACCATCCTTAAATGAAATGGAATTAAACGGTGATAATAAATCGGGAGGAATTTGCTTTAGTTGTTCTTCGGAAATACCATAGTCTTCAAAATTGAATATCTCAGGTTTTTCTTCTAAGTTAATTGGAGAAATGTCCGACATAAGATGTCCATTTCTGCGAATGGATTCTACCAACGTCATTGCTTTCATAGCAGCAGATACATTTCCATTATAGTCACTTTTTGCTTCAGTCTGCTCTGCTTTTGTAGATGCGTCCTCTTCTTTATAAGGCCCCCATTTATCAAAAAACTGCTTTAATTCTTCTTCGACTAACTCAGCGTCCTCATGATAATCATCATATTGTTCGAGCATGTATCCCAAGTTAGGACCAAAAAACTGGGACCAGCCTTCATTCAATCGAATCGATTGATTTGCCATTTTCCGCTACCTCCATTGCTGAATAAATACATACATACTACTAATTAACTTTACACTATTTTAACATCGTAAAGCGTTTCCACAATTATTTTATCACTATACTGTACATTCCTCAAAGATTTTCTTTGAAAATCAGCTAAAAAATCGTTTTTTTCTGTCTTTTATCTTTTCCCTCCTAATTAAAATCTAAATCACCTTTTTATAGTTAAAATTATTTAACAGAGTTTAGCCCTCTTAAATACTTTAAAGCATCGCTAAAGACTACTCATAATTTAATTAGAGTAGTCTTGATAACTTCATACAATTCCTTTCCAAAAACGTTCTAATCTTTGGAGTGCTTCTTTTAATTCATCCATATGATATGCGTAGGATAGCCGAATATACCCTTCACCTATAGGAGAAAAGGCATCACCCGGTACAACCGCTAACTCCTGCTCTTCTAACAGTTTTACTGAAAAATCGAAAGAAGAAAGTCCAGATTCCCTAATCGATGGGAGTACGTAAAAAGCGCCATTTGGAATAACCGTTGGAATCCCAATTTCTTTTAATCTTGCTAAAACAAAATCTCTTCTCTTTTTGTACACTTCTTTCATCGATATAGCATCATCTTTACCGTTCTTAAGTGCTTCTAGCGCTGCATATTGTGAAATCGAACTCGCACAACTGACATTATATTGGTGAACTTTAAGTAAATGCTGGGTAATTTCTTTTGGAGCAAACACAAATCCAATTCGCCACCCGGTCATCGAGTGTGATTTACTTAAACCATTGATCACAATTGTCTTCGCTCTCATACCAGGATATGTAGCAATAGACTGGTGCCTTGTTGTATAATTCAATTCTGAATAAATTTCATCAGTAATTGTAAAGATTTCTTGCGTAGATAGAAACTTTGCTAGAGATGTAAGATCTTCCTCTGTTAACACTGCTCCAGTTGGATTTGAAGGATAAGGTAACATAACAGCTTTTGTTTTTTCTGTTAGCTGAGCCTTTAACTGGGAGACAGTAACAATAAAGTCGGATTCCGTTGTATCAATAAATACAGGTATTGCCCCACAGAGGCGAATGATATTTTCATAGGCCGGATAAACAGGGGCAGGAATCAAAACTTCGTCTCCAGGCTCTAAGATCGTTCTCATTGTAATATCAATACCTTGTGAAGCTCCCACAGTTACGATTACTTCGTTCTCAGGATTATAGTCCAATTCATATTTATTTTTAACAAAATCAACCGCGCAACTTCTAAGTTCTAATAAGCCCGCATTCGGAGTATAGGTTGTCATATTGTTATCCACCGCGAGCTTAGCAGCCTCTTTAATATGAGTTGGCGTAGGAAAATCCGGCTGACCTAATGTTAACTGAACAGCGTCAGGATATGCTTGGACACGATTAAAAAACTGTCTAATCCCTGATAATTCTATGTTTTTAGTGTATGAATTTATAAGTGACTCCATCGTTCTGTTCCCCCATTAATAATTAAGGCGCTTGTGGATTTACGAAATATACTGTACCCATTGTAATCAAAAAATGTAAAATGTACAACAGCATAGCTCCGGCAAAAACTCTCCAGACCCATTGTTTAGGTGTTAACGTTATGGTAAAAAAATCTCTAATGGATGGCATTGCAAAGACAATGATGATAAGCAAGTATACAAATATAAAAATAAGCTCAAGGACATATCCTGACCATTGTAACGGTTCGGCAATAGTTCCCGAAAAAACAAGAAATAGATTTGCAAAGATGGCTATAATCTTCGCAACAAACAGCTGTGTAAAAAGAATCATTGTCAACCACCAAGCACTTCTTAACCGAAGGAGTAACACTATAGCTAATGGTAGAAAAAGAATAAATAGACCATCGGATACGAGTAACATTAACATTCTGTCGTTTAAAACCCACATAAAACCAATATACATATAGTAGCCGTAATATGAAATGACAAATACTAATAAACTAACAGCAAAAATAATCATGAAAATTCGCAGCCTTTTTTCCATGTTTCCTCCTTCTATTCAAAACTAGTCTCCACTATTGATCGTTAAATAGGTCTACACCTGTTCTCCCTATTAAATAGGCAGCAATAGCAAATGCTTCTGTTTGTTCTCTTACACGATCAAGTCCTTGAGGTGCTTGACGTACTTGTAATTGGTAATTATCATTCACAAGAAGCGTTCCTTGATTTGACTGTCTGAGAAAGCTGGAAACCTCTTGAAGACCATATCGACCGCTCTGCATCACTTCATAAAAAGAGACAAACCCGTGCATAACACCTCGGTATCTAGTCGCTTTTACAGGAATCCCCTGTTCTGCAAGTCTTTCTGCATACGCTTCACCTTCATCCCTTAAAGGATCAAATTCTGCAGTTAAAATAAGTGTTGGTGGCAAATCCGTTAAGTCCTCTGCATGTAAGGGTGATGAATATGGATTCGACCACATCAATTCCTCTGGAGTATATAAATCTCTTGCCCGATACATGACTTGCCTAGATAATAAATAATATCCGCTATCATAGACATCCCTGGATTCTAATTGAACATCCTGGAATGTTGTAAGAGGATACATTAATACTTGAGAAATAATGTCTGGACCATTACGGTCTCTAGCCATCATTGACACAACTGTTGCAATATTCCCCCCTGCGCTGTCTCCTACAACACTCACTCGTTCAGGATCACCGTGAAAAGTCTCCGCTTGCTCGACACCCCAGATGAGAGCCGAATAACTATCTTCTATTGCTGTAGGAAAAACATACTCTGGTGCAACTCGGTAACTAGGTGCTATTACAACACTCTTTGTTCTTGAAGCTAAAGAGCGAATAATATTATCATGCGTTTCAATATTACCATATCCCTTTAAAAAGGCACCGCCATGGTAATAAATAATAATTGGAAATGGCCCCTCTCCTTGAGGTCGATACATCCTCATAGGAATTTGGACATCTCCTTGAACAGGAATGTAAAGGTCTTCTTTTAAAAGAGGAGAACCTCCGCCGCTACCGCCAGAAACAATTTGTGGTACTTGAATATTTATGTCTAAGGAAACAAGGTTATTATTAATTGCGTGAAGCACTACTGCAGTTTTTGCGGGCAATCTTCCCTCGTCTGTAGACTGCCAAAGATAAACTGCAACTGACGTTAAAATCAACACGGTAGCAACGAGAAGAGAAGAAAATATAATGAAGTGTTTTGCAATATTTTTCGCCATCTCCATGCTGATCAATCCTCCTGATAGACTTCATTTATGTATTTCTTCTAAACACAGAAAAATTTGTGCATCTATTCCTATAAATAGATATTTACAGGTAGCTATTTAGCTGAATCAAAACTTAATTTAGCTAAGTAAAATTCGTAGTCTTTAAATAGTTGCTTTCTTAACTCTGTTTTTTTTGAAAGTTCTAAGTAGCTAAGGTGGATTCAAGTCTCTCTTGTCGAAGGAGAAACTATATCTAAAAACTTAAAACCTTATAAATTGTTACAAAAAAAGACTTATTGCCAGACTCCGTCATCGAGTTCTTATGCAAAAAGTCTTTCATCAACGTTTTATCAATATACCACTTTTTTTAAAGAATTTATAAAACTAGCAGCTATATTTACGCTACAAGTATCAAGGGAAAGATCACGCTGTATTTAATAAAAGACGGCTATGCCGTTTTTCTTATATAGTTAAATTTTACACCAGTCATGGTCCGCAAACAATAAGGAATTTAAGGAATTGTTTGAAATTTACGGAATAAAGACAAGCGCTTTCACTCCATGATGATTATATATACATCTATTATAATCTTATAATAATACACCTGAAAAGGTGCCTGTCTTTATTTATCCAGGGGGAAGTAAAGAAACCCGGTTACTACTAACCATGACATAAATGAACTCTCACTTCTTTCAGGTTTAGGGCTAATCGCTACATCTTTATCTATATTTAAATAATCAATTGGTAATCTAACCTCTTGCCTTTGATTTAACTGTATTTTATCTATTAAACGTTTCCCTGCACCGTAGACACTAACAACTCCAGTCTCCGATATTCCCGTTAGAATTTTCTCCCCTTTAACGACCGTAACCGGCAGTGAATCAGGGTAAATATAGCCTGGTAGCGTTTCTTTATCGGCAAAAGAAAGCCATTTCGTCTCATATTTGCTAAAAGCTTCATTAAGAAGTGTTAACGTATCATCAACTAGGATATCTTTAGTAGGACTATTAAGTGTGACAACAATTACCTCTGTATCCTCTTGGATTGCTGCAGTAGCTAATGTATAACCAGATTCCGTTACGAAACCGTTTTTTATACCAATCACTTCTTCATTACCTCTTAGAAGTGGATGGTGATTATACAATGTTGTCTCCCACCCCTCACCTACCCAATTATAAGATTCTGTATTTACCAGCTCTCTAAATTTTGCATTTTTCATGGCGTAGGCACTTATTCTGGCCATGTCTAGAGCAGTCGTTACGTGCCTTTCGTCAAAAAGTCCATGCGGATTTGAGAGCGAGGTATTTTCCACACCAACTTCCTCCCGAAGAAATTGATTCATATCTAGGGCAAAATTCTCTACAGAACCCGAAACATGTTCTGCTATAGCGATTCCTGCATCATTTCCTGAACTGACCATCAATCCGTGTAAAAGTTGATCAATTGTTATTTCTTCGTCTTCTAAAAGATATACCCTGGTTCCATCTGCGTGAACAGCATGGTTACTTACAGTAGTCTTCTCGTTGATATCTATAGATTCTATTGTCATAATTGCCGTAACAATTTTTGTAATACTTGCAGGATACATTTCTTTCAGCTTATTTTTACTACTAAGGACTTTCCCGCTGTTGGAATCGATCACTACATATGCTTCGCTTTGCACTAAAGATTCAGATGCTAGCGCTTTACTGACAGACGGATTAATGGGTAACAGTAGGATGCACCAACACAATACACTGGCTATTACTATGTAAATAGTTCGATCCATTAATTTCATTTAATCACCTATGTGTAAATAAGATACTATTATTTTATACAGTATCTCCCGGAAAGAACAAGCTTTTTTTCTAACTATTTGTCACAAATTGATGTTAACTGTTGTATCGCAGAAGTTCTAGTAAGCGGTTAACACTGTCTTCATTCATTAAAAGTGCACTAAAAAAGAAAATTTTTCTAGTGCACTGATAGAATTTATTTACTTATCTTTTGCTAATATGACATCGAAAGCTGGGTCACCCTTTAGAAGCCCCAAGGCAATAATCGAATAGTTTTTACCTTTCTCAAGCTGCAAATTTGGAATATTAAATATTTCTTTTTCTTGGCCAGCAGGTCTTATGTCAAGAGAGTAGCTTCCCTCTGCTAAGTTTTCATATTTAGAAGCCTCTGAGAAAGCAACATTTGCCACAACTGGTGTATCTAAAGAAAAAACATCGATAGCAGGGGCATCTGGTGATAAGTGTATCACTCTTAATTTGGCTTCTTCTTCATTTACTTCTTTATCATCCTTTATCTCATATAATTGGAGTTCGTCAACTTTACCCCCGACTGCTAAAGTATATGATTCGCCTGCCATTGCTGTTATATTGGCTTCTAACACAGGTTCTGAGTTTTTCGGTTTGCTCCCTTCTTCATAAATTTTTACCTCATAGCTCTTTTCATCCAATGGGTGGTATTCACTTAGCTCCTTGAATTGCATACCAGTAAGTATTTTTTCGTCATCTAAATACACATCCACTGCAGTTGCATTTGGTGACGCGTGGACAACCCTTGCTTTTGCTTGTTCTGTCGTAGTATCATCTGCACTAGTGAAGTTTGGAAACTGCATCATCAAACCTACTATTGCAATAAAACTAACTATAAGCCAACTTTTTTTCATTTTTCCACTCCTACCAAATTTTATTGTATTTAACAGATTTAGGTTGCCTCTTTTACTGATTATTATGTAATGAGAAAATACTTTTTCTACCCTAACGATAAATGATCAAATAAATTCTATATGATTCGACTGTTTATTTTTCTGTATTCCGGTTACATTCAAAGAAGGGAATAGAATAACAATGAAAGGAATGAAACAATGAATACATTACAAGCTAAATTAAAGCAATTAGATGGAAAATCTTATCGATCTTTAAAAGATATACAAGGAACATATCATGCAGAAAATTATACGTTGCATGTCGATTATGTCCAAGGAGATCCCTTTGCAACGCCTTCTCGAGTACGCTTCTTTATATCTTCAAACCATGTGGATTTAACATTTGATAAATTTGATAACTTACAAAAAGAGACAGCCCTCACACACTTTTTTGCTCATGAGTGTCACCGGCAGATCTTAAATACAAAGAACCCCGTTCATGGAACCGGCAAAAGTGGACTAATATCCATTGATCGCCCAGGTCAAGAAGTATTGCAACGAACGGCTGTAACTATAGATGAGGGTGGAATAGAATTCCGTCTTTCCACAGGTTTACCTGCTCAAGGCAGACGCATTCTTGGACAAAAAGCTGCGACACTTCTTTCATCAGTTATCCCAAACGTTGTCCTAAATACAGTTAGAAATTACGATAGAGAAAAACTGAATCAAGCTCTTCTACTTGCTGAGGATCAGGCTTATATCCGGAAAGAATTGTTTAAGAGAAACCTTGTTTCCTTTATTGCGAATGGATCAAGATTACCCAGAGAATCTGGAGTAAGTAATAAACCGTTAATGGATGAATCCGTTATTATGTTTCAATCACCCAGAGAGTATGAGACAACAATCAATCTCCCATCTGGTAAAAGTAAAACTGGCATGGGAATAAAAAAGGGAATCTCTCTCATAATCGGCGGGGGTTACCACGGAAAAAGCACGTTATTACAAGCCATGGAACGTGGTGTTTACAATCATCAGTTGGAAGATGGCCGGGAATATGTCATCACAGATGAAGATGCAGTAAAAATACGCTCTGAGGATGGGCGTGCTGTTACAAAAGTAAACATTAGTCCATTTATTAATGATCTTCCTTTCGGCAAGAAAACGACAAGTTTTTCATCTGAAGATGCAAGCGGCAGTACTTCACAGTCTGCTAATATTATTGAAGCACTTGAAATGGATGCTTCACTCCTTTTAATAGATGAAGATACAAGTGCGACAAACTTTATGATTCGTGATGGCAGAATGCAAAAGCTTGTGAGTAAATCCAAAGAACCGATCACGCCATTTATTGACAGAGTTCAGCAGTTATTCAAAGAAAGAGGAGTTTCAACTGTCCTTGTTTTAGGTGGATCCGGTGACTACTTTGATGTGGCGGACCATATTATTATGATGGATGATTATAAGCCTTTTGACCGAACGAAAGAAGCGAAGTTTCTTGCTGATACAATTAAATCTACTAGAGAAAAAGAAGTGTCCAACAAAGAAGCTTTTTATTCAGCTCACGAAGAGAGAAAACTTGAGCTACAAAAAATTAGGAAGTTATTTGATCGTAAAGAAAAGGTCGAGGCAAAGGGATTACACTCGATAAGAATTGGCAATTCCAACCTCGCATTGCATCACGTTGAACAGTTAGTTGATTCAAGTCAAACGCAAGCCATTGCTCATATGGTAAAACGTGTTGCTAACGTTGCCAATGGAGAAACAAGTCTCAAAAAAGCAATAGACAAGGTTTATGAAGAAATAACCAGAGATGGATTGGATTCTTTATCCCCTTTTAAAGGGAAACATCCTGGAGACTTTGCTTTACCAAGAAAACTAGAAGTAGCTTCGGCATTTAATCGAATAAGATACTAATAAAACGTTCTAAGCGAACGGTCATTCTTCAAAACAACCTTTCGTTGAAAAATAAAAACCACCAGATCAGTTTAAAATAACTGGTCTGGTGGTTTTTTTATTCAAAAAGTGATTTATATTCTTTGTACCCTTCTTTTTCCAAATCCTTTACAGGTATAAATCGTAAAGAAGCTGAATTAATACAATAGCGCAAACCATTTGGTCCTGGACCGTCATTAAACACATGTCCTAGGTGAGAGTCACCTTCTGAGCTGCGCACTTCTGTGCGGGTCATTCGGAGACTATTGTCTTGTTTCTCCTTCACCTTTTCTTTTTCAAGCGGCTCGGTAAAACTTGGCCAGCCACAACTAGAATCGAATTTCTCTTTTGAACTAAAAAGTACTTCACCTGAAACGACGTCTACATACAGCCCGTCTTCAAAGAAGTCCCAATATTCATTTTTGAAAGGAGGCTCTGTTGCATCTTCCTGTGTCACTTTGTATTGAATGGGTGTTAACTTTTTCTCTAAGTCTTTCTTACTCATGCTATTACCCCCAATGTTTGTTAATAAAATCTTCTCTTCCGCTTCCTTTACGATACATTTTGTAATGAAGGGAGTTTTTCTTATAGTAATCCTGATGATGCGTTTCTGCAGGATAGAAAGTGGACGCTTCGCGAATTACCGTAGCGATCGGATCTTTGAATTTCCCACTTTGCTGAAGTGCATTTTTTGATTTTTCAGCGAGCTCCTTTTGTTCCTCATCATGATAAAATATTGCAGTGGTATAGGATTCGCCTCTATCATGAAATTGACCGCCTGGATCTGTCGGGTCTATTTGACCCCAGTACAATTCTAAAATTTTCTCAAACGGATAGATTTCCGGATCGTAAGTAATTTGAACAGCCTCTAAATGACCTGTTGTCTCTGAACAAACCTCTTTATACGAAGGTTTTTCTGTATGTCCTCCTGTGTACCCTGAAATAACTTCATGAATTCCAGGTTGCTTATCGAATGGTGAAACCATACACCAGAAGCACCCTCCTGCAAATGTTGCTTTCTTTAAATTGCCTGTTTCCATTTTGAATGCCTCCCATCTTAGAAATTATCGAACAGCCATTCATGACCCAAGTATAACATGCATGCAGAGTTAGACTTTATAATATGCTTACCTTTCCTATCACCAAGTAAACATTTAGAAAAGTAGTAATTATAAAGCCTTTTTTAGGGTTTAATTAATCATGATCTTTACTCGATGTAGGCGAGGGCATAATTGCAGCCTAACTATTCTCTCTATGAAAGTAAACAAAGGGAGCGGTAAAGGTCCTTTAATAACCTCCCCCGCCCCCATTATTTCCATAAACCCGCCATGAAGCTACTCATTTTCTAAACTGGAAGACGATCAATGACATTTTGGTATGCAAATCCACGCACTTCTTCTTCTTTAAATCTTTTTAGCAATTCATTAACCAGATTTTGATATTTCCCTGCGTGTTCTAAATCCTTGACATGCATCGTAATACCATCAAAATCTGACCCTAATGCAACGTGTTTTGATCCTCCCAGACCGCAGAAGTGATCAATATGTCTCAAAACATCGTCCATCGTGGCTGTCTCTTTCCCATTTAAAAATGGGGGATTAAAAACCATTCCAATAAATCCTTTTTTATCAATAATGGCTTTGGCTTGATCATCTAACAAATTTCTCCGGTCCCCACAGATCACTTTGGAATTTGAATGGGTTGCAACTGGAAACTCGGCTGCCTCGACTGCATCCCAAAAGGAATTTATTGATAAGTGGGACATGTCTGTCCAAACCTTTTCTTGATTATTCATTGTCACCACTTCAAACCCTAATTTGGTTAAACCTGCACCTCTTCGTTCCGCTACGCCGTCAGCACATAAATTTGCATTGTTCCATGTTAGGCCTATAGACTTCACTCCGAGTTGATATAAGGTCCTTAATTTTACAAGATCATTCCCAAATGCTTCTGCACCCTCAAGAGTAAGAATAGCTCCAATTTCACCATCCTTTAGTTTAGCAACATCAGACCAATGGACAATTTTTCTTATATTAGGATGTTTGCCTACTACTTCACGGTGAAAAAGATCGATTTGCTCAAGAGCAACTTGAAATTGTTTGTGACTAGTAACCTCCGGCTCAATAAAAATAGCGAACAACTGCAATTTCACATTTCCTTTTACCAATCTTTCAGCATTCACTTCCAAGTCTGAATCATTTGTAAATGATTTTCCTGGATCCATGTGAAGCTTCAATAATGCATCACAATGTAAATCAACGATATTCATATTCTAGCCTCACTTTGTTGTCATGATGTTTTCTATCAATGTATAAAATGACAGCTAGCTTCATGCTGCATTCAATAAAAGACACTTAGTATTTACATTATTCAGTTGGTCTAACCATCTTTTCTAAGTTAATGTATTCATCAAATTCTTGTTCGGTTAAATATCCAAGTTTTACTGCAGTTTCTTTTAATGTCGAATTATCTTTAAATGCAGTTTTAGCAATTTCTGCAGCTTTTTCATAACCAATATAAGGGTTTAAAGCCGTGACCAGCATAAGTGAGTTTTTCACGTGCTTTTCTATTACTTCTTCATTTACTTCAATGCCTATTGCACATTTATCATTAAAGGAATCCATCGCGTCACTTAATAATCGAACCGATTGCAGGAAATTATAAATAATCACTGGTTTAAATACATTAAGTTCAAAGTTACCTTGACTCGCAGCAAAACCAATCGTAGCATCATTACCAAAAACTTGAGAAACAACCATCGTTAACGCTTCGGACTGGGTTGGATTCACTTTCCCTGGCATAATCGAGCTTCCTGGTTCATTAGCGGGAATGGAAATTTCCCCAATGCCTGAGCGAGGACCACTAGCAAGCCAACGAACGTCGTTTGCAATTTTCATTAGATCTGCGGCTAATCCTTTAATTGCTCCGTGCGCATATACGAGTTCATCGTGTGAAGTAAGCGCATGAAATTTATTTTCAGAGGAATAGAACTTTTTCCCAGTTATTTTACTGATTTCTTCTGCAGTGTAATCACCAAACTTAGGATGTGCATTAATACCTGTTCCTACTGCAGTTCCACCAATTGCCAAATGCATTAACTGTGTTTTTGATTGTGCAATCATTTCTTCAGAACGCTTTAACATATGTACCCAACCACTCATCTCTTGGCCAAGCGTGAGCGGAGTAGCGTCTTGAAGGTGAGTACGTCCAATTTTAATGACATTTTCAAATGAAGCCGCTTTTTGTTCAAACGTCTTTCTTAAACGTTGTGTCGCAGGCAGCAATCGATCTTCGACTTCTTTTAAAGCAGCAATGTGCATCGCTGTTGGAAAGGTATCATTGGAGCTTTGCGAGCGATTCACATCATCATTCGGATGAATTCTGGCATTGCTTCCCTCTTTTTCCAATTGTTCATTCCCTCTAAATGCAACAACTTCATTCATATTCATATTCGATTGTGTGCCGCTTCCTGTTTGCCATACAACTAAAGGAAAATGTTCATATGTACCCTCTTCACGAAGTTCTTGGCATACCGATTGAATTTTTAAACTTTTTTCTTCCTCTAAATTATCCAGACGAAGGTTTGCGGCAGCTGTTGCTTCTTTAAGAATGGTAAAAGCTTCTACTATCTCTTTTGGCATTTTTTCAGAACCAATTTTGAAATTATCTAAACTGCGTTGTGTTTGTGCTCCCCACCACTTTTCATTTGGGACCTTCACTTCTCCTAATGTATCTTTTTCTACTCTATAGCTCATTTAAATTCCTCCTCTTAAATATTTGGGTGGTTATACTCTATAATGACTATCATTATACCTATAAATTACAGTGACCTCTATTAGTAAATCACTTCTCTAACAGTCTTTCCATTCCATTACATCAAGGACGTACAATAAAGTTAAAAATTCCTTCAGTATACAGCAGCTGAACTTACTAATTGTTGGAAAATATAAACAATAAACAAGATAACTCCTATAAAAATAACAATTCTGAAAACTGCTCCTACAACTTTTAATAAGATGATTCCAATTACAATAAGAATGAGTATCGTAAAAATATCCATTTTATTCACTCCCTACCCTTAAAACTACGTTGATTTACGAAAAAAATCAAGAAGGAGATTCTATAAGAAAAACAGCTCTGCTGTTTTTTATTAAATACAGCGTGATCTTTAAAGCCACCATCATTTAAGCATCAAGGGCGAACTTCCCTTGATGCTTGTGGCGTAAAGATAGCTGTCAACTTATAAATTATACTATAAGAAAAACGCAAAGCGTCTTTTCTTAAATACAGCGTTAGTTCCACCGCGCCGAGTAGCACCTACGTAATGCGTGAAGGTGCTACTCGAAAGAAGGCGGGTTTCCCTTGATACACGCGGTGTGAAGGTAGATGCCAATTTTATACATTCTTATCTCTTAAAAAAATCTCTGTCTTTAAATAAGTTCTTATTTGAAGTATCAGAATATTAGGTATATGATTGCTATAGAAAGTAATTTAAAGTATTTTTTTGGAGGTGTTCTGCATGAAAATTTTACAACCTAAACAAGGTAACTATCAACTTCAAAACTATGAATCTGCAAAAAATTCTTTTTCATGGGACGATGTAAGAGATGTGTTTACCTGGTCAAAAACAGGCAAAATTAATATAGCCTATGAATCGATCGACAGACATGTTAAAGAAGGAAGAGGAGCGAAAAAAGCATTATTATATTCCGATCCTTCCCGCAATGAAACTTACACATTTGAGCAATTAAAAAAACTAACAAATCAAGCAGCTCATATGTTTCGAAAATTAGATGTTGAAAAAGGTGATCGAGTTTTTATATTCATGCCCCGAGCACCTGAGTTATACATCGCTCTTCTAGGAGCAATTAAAATGGGTGCAGTTGTTGGTCCTCTCTTTGAAGCGTTTATGAAAGATGCCGTAAAGAGCAGACTCGAGGATAGCGAAGCAAGTGTTATCGTAACAACTCCTGAACTAGTCTCCCGTATTCCAGTTGACGAACTCCCTCACCTTAAAAAGATAATTCTAGTAGGTGATGATGTAAAAACAGATGAAAAACATTTTTCTTATTCCAAAGAAATGAAAGCGTGTACAGATGATGATTCTGCGATTGAATGGATGGACTTAGAAGATGGCTTTATCCTTCATTATACATCGGGGTCCACCGGGAAACCAAAAGGTGTCTACCACGTGCATCAAGCAATGATTCAACATTACCAAACCGCAAAATGGGTGTTGGATTTACGTGAGGATGATATTTACTGGTGTACTGCCGACCCCGGTTGGGTAACGGGTACCTCTTATGGAATTTTCGGACCTTGGTTAAATGGTGCGACAAACGTCATACGAGGGGGAAGGTTTTCTCCTGACGATTGGTACGATACGATTGAGAAAAATAATGTCACAGTTTGGTATAGTGCTCCTACCGCATTTAGAATGTTAATGTCGACACCTTCAGATGTCATTAAAAAATATGATCTAAGTTCCATTCGTCACATCCTGAGTGTCGGTGAACCACTAAATCCGGAAGTAGTTCGTTGGGGATGGGAGGTCTTTAAGCACCGTATTCATGACACTTGGTGGATGACAGAAACAGGTGCCATGCTTATTTGTAACTATTTAAGTGAGCCTATTAAACTTGGATCGATGGGTAAACCGTTTCCAGGTATTGAAGCAGCCATCATTGATAACAACGGAAAAAAACTGCCGCCAAATGAGATGGGTAACCTAGCCATTAAAAAAGGATGGCCTTCTCAAATGCGTAAGATTTGGAAAAATGACGAGAAATTCAATGAATATTTTGCCTTTGAAGGCTGGTATGTATCCGGTGATACTGCATATATGGATGAAGACGGATATTTCTGGTTCCAAGGTCGTAACGATGACTTAATTATGACTGCCGGCGAGCGTGTCGGTCCTTTTGAAATTGAAAGTAAGTTAGTCGAACACAAAGCTGTAGCTGAAGCCGGAGTTATCGGTAAACCTGATGAAATTAGAGGTCATATTATTAAAGCATTCGTTGTACTCAATCCCTCGCATGAGTATTCCGAAGAATTGGAGAAAGAAATCAAAACGTTCATAAAAACTGAACTTTCCGCACATGCTGTACCGAAAGAAATTGAATTCACGGATAAACTGCCGAAAACACGCAGTGGTAAAATTATGCGTCGTGTATTAAAAGCATGGGAATTAAACGAACCTGCCGGAGATTTATCTTCTATGGATGATTAGTTTGTTCTTTTAACCAGAATTCTAGTATTATAAAAGGTTTTCACCTTTAAAAAGAGGCATCCTATTTTGGATGCCTCTTTTCAGTATTCTCTAGAAACTAAATACATGATTACCTATACGTTGTCTTACTACTCTCGATTCAATCCATTTGGAAGTGGAAGTAGTCGGATTAAAGAAATAAACTGCCCCATTGGTAGGATCATACCCATTCATTGCTTCTTCGACCGCTCGGATAGATTCTTGATCTGCATGACGAGTTATTTCTCCATTTTGAACGGGTTCAAAAGCAAATATTCTTCCTGAGTCATGCGTTTCATATATGACTTCTTTAATATTGAATGGAAAATCTTTATGCGCCATTCTATTTAAGACAACTGCTGCAACGGCTACTTTGCCTTTAAAAGGCTCCCCTTTAGCTTCAGATTGAACGAGGCGTGCTAATAGGTTTCTCTCTTCCTCACTAAATCCATGATTTGAAATTTTAACTCCCTTTCCAGATACAGCTAATGCTTGTCCAGGATATACAATAAAAGATGATAAGTAATTTTTCTGTTGTAGCTGTGCAATCGTCATTCCATACTTTGTCGCAATGCTCCACAAAGATTCCCCAGGTTTAACCGTGTGAGAGTGTTTTGCATTAGTAGGAATAACAAGATAGTCCCCTGAAATTATTTCGTTAGTTAACAGATTATTTTCGTTTTTCAATTCAGTGATAGATATACCATAACGCTGACTTAAAAAATAAAGGCTGTCTCCTTCTTTCACTTTGTATGAAGATGCAAAAGATTCACTAGGAACTGAAAAATAAATGGCACCTGCTAATATACTTAGAATAAGAAATTTTTTCATGAAAACATCTCCTTAAAAGTTTTTTCAAAAGGTATGTTGATGGGTCACTTTATATATATTAATAGAGCAAGGATTAGAATGTCGTTAGTAGATTAATAGGTAAATTTCTATTTACTGGGAGTTGCCCACGAATCTTTGCCTGATCAACACAGAAAAACCAAAAAAACTAGACTAAAGCTTGTAGTAAGCAATAGTCTAGTTTTTACATTTCACATTCCGTTGATGTGCGTGTGGCGTAAAGGAGCTGTCATCTTATACTTTCTGGTGTAACCTTTAAAAAGTCTTTTTATTTTTTAAAAGTTACAAGTTTCATTTCTGTCATTTCTTCGATGGCATATTTAATACCTTCTCTTCCCATTCCGCTTTTTTTAACGCCACCGTACGGCATATGGTCAAGTCGAAACGATGGAAAGTCATTGATCATCACGCCTCCTACTTCAAGTTCCTCAGAAGCATAAAAGGCTCGTTTCAAATTATCAGTATAAACGCCAGCCTGTAGACCGTATTCTGACTCATTCACATAGTCAATCGCTTCTTGCCATTCTATGAAAGAAGTTACCGTTACTACCGGTCCAAATATTTCTTCACAAGAAACTTTCATTTTAGAGTGAACATTGTCCAAGATTGTCGGTTGGATCATATTACCTTCGGATTCGCCACCTGTGATCACATTAGCACCTTCGTCTACTGCTTCATGTATCCAGGATAACACCCGATCTTTATCTTCGGGTGAAATCATTGCTGACATTTCAGTTGCATCATCTAATGGATCCCCAAAAATATACTTCTCTAGTCTAGCTTTCATTTTTTTCAATAAATCCTTCTTAATTGACTCATGAACGTAAATTCTTTGAACGGAAATACAAACTTGCCCTTGGAATGCAAAACATCCAGTGACAATTCGATCAACAATTTCAGCAAGATTTACTCCCTCATCGATGATAATTGCCGAATTAGAACCCAGCTCCAATGTCATCTTTTTTAAACCAGCTTTATTTCTCATTGCAATTCCCACTTCAGCACTTCCTGTGAAGGTTACGACAGAGGTCCTTGAATCCGTTACTAATGCCTCCCCCACAACACTGCCCTTTCCGGTTATTACATTTAACATCCCTTTAGGAAGTCCTGCTTTATCAAAAAGTTCCGCTATAAAATATGCTGAGAGAGGTGTTTGTGAAGCAGGTTTAAGTACTATAGGATTACCTGACGCAATAGCAGGTCCCACTTTGTGGGCCACTAAATTCATCGGAAAGTTGAATGGAGTAATTGCAGCGACTACTCCCGCAGGTTCTCTTATAGTATAGGCAACACGGTTTTCACCACCTGGAGCAGCATCCATATTTATAAATTCATTGGGCATTCTCCTTGCCTCTTCACTTGCAAATTTATAAGTCATCATCGTTCTGGTTACTTCCCCACGTGCTATTTGAATCGGTTTTGCTGCCTCCATTGCAATAAGCCTGGCACATTCTTCTCTATTTTCTTCTATAAGATTTACAACATTCTCTAAAATATCTGCTCTCTTATGGGCGGGCATTTTCTTAAACAATCGCTTAACATTATGTGCAGATTCGAGGGCAGCATCGACTTCTCGGATTGTTGCCAGAGGTACCTCTGCTATTTTCTCATTCGTAAATGGGGAGTAGCGATCCTGATAAAATTCAGGTTCAATCCATTCTCCGCCAATAAAAAGATTTCGTTTAATCATTTTATCACCTCGGTTTCTTATAAATAGAAATCCCAAAAGCTATTGTTCATAGTTCGGTCTTGTCCTACGAGCAACGTAGAAACCGCAGGGATTTTAACAATAAATCTCGAAGCCTTAAATAAGTGGTTCTCCTACTAACATTAAGTGTAATGCAATTTTGAACAAAATTCATCCTTTAAGGATATTATCCGCTGAGAATACAACCAAACTAAAAAATCAACTCATTCTTTATACAATTGTATAAAAAAGAGTTGAAAATACAGCCGGCTTTTAAAGAATACTTCCTACAGATAATAAACAATTACCTCTTATACTAAGATTTTACCCTATAATTAATGTCGAAAGAGATAAAAATAAACATACTTTGCAATTCTTTTGACATATTATGGAGAATGGCTTCCATTTTGCACTTTTTTGTAAGATAATATATATATTCTATGCTGGAAAGGAGTATGGGTATGTTAGATTTAATTGAAACGAAACGAAAGGAACTGCACTTCATTGCATTCAAATATGGTTTATCCTCCAGACGAGTCATCCGTTGTTCGCAAGAATTGGACGAGCTTATCTTATATCACCAAATTAATGATTTATCAAATGAACGAACTCAAATAGTTAGTTAGCAAATAGCCGGCTTGTATCAATTTCGCCATAGCCATAATAACGATCAAATCCAACTGCCCCTAGATCTAATGCAGTATCTCGAATTCGTTGGTAAACTTCTTCGTTGGTTAAGTCAGGTTCTTTAGATCTTAACAGGGCTGCTATTCCTGTAACATGTGGGGCTGCCATAGAAGTACCACTCATCATCACATACTCATCCCCCATGTACGTACTAGGAATATGTTCACCAGGAGCAACAACATCCACATGATTTCCATAATTAGAGAACACACTTCGTTCATTCTGTTGATTAACAGAACCTACAGCCAAAACTTCTTTATAACCTGCGGGAAACATTGCATCTTCTACGTTTTCATTACCAGTGGCTGCAATTATAACCACATCATTATTATAGGCATACTTGATCGCATCATGTAATACTTCGGAGCTATGCGCATCGCCAAGGCTTAAATTCATTACCTTCGCACCGTTATCAGTTGCCCACTTTATCCCTTTCGCAATCGAAAAAGAATTTCCTAATGCATCATGATCCAACACCTTTACAGCCATAATAGGATTTTCCCATGTAACACCTGCAACTCCATCGGAATTGTTCGTCACAGCCCCAAATATTCCAGCCACGTGCGTACCATGACCATTTTCATCTTGATAAGAGTCATTATCTTCGAATGCATTGTATCCAGATGAAATTCGCTGTTCTAGATCAAGATGTGTCGGATCAATCCCACTGTCTAAAATTGCAACAGGGACATCAAAGGCTCCGGTTGTGGAACCCCAAGCATTTTCTAAACCCAACATTTTAAAGTTCCACTGGTAGAGATCATAAAACTCATCATTTGGTAACATTGCTTCTGTCTGACCGACAGCACCTCTCTTCGTTGGACTATGGTTGTAACTAGCCTGCTTTTCATACACATAATTTGGTTCCATATATTTTACAGAAGAATCCCCAAACCAATCATCCATCATTTCCGTTGCATTTTTCGTTAAGTCTCTAACAACGATTGTTTTATCAAGTTGATCTAACAAAACAACCTCATGATCCTCCACCCATTGCTCCGGGGAAACACCATCAGATAGAGTAACTACAACTTCTCCCTTTTTTTCTTCCGTTCTTGTCTCATTTGAAGGCTCTGACTCAAGGTACAGATTCCAATCCAAACCAGGAACTTTTTTACTTATAATATTTTCATTGCTTTGCATATCTTGGCTGGCGAATGAAACATCTATATTTGAATTACCCAGCACAAAACTTCCTTCCCGGTCTGATAAAGCCGCAAAATCCTTCACAAAATGCTCAACAAAACTTATATCAACTTCAGAAACAATAAGCTCGTGTTCCTGTTGATGGGAGATAAGCATTTTCTTTGAACCTTTGATAATATATGGATCAGAGGTATACCATTCATCCAGATAATCTTGCTCATCATTAGGTATTTTATCGAGAGACTCCGCTGAAATATCACCGATTTCTTCTTTTATTTTTTTGGTATTCCGATCAAGCACAGCATATGCTTCAATATGATCATGATGATTCAGTTCTTCCACTATCCATTCTGTATTATCAGACTGTTTTCTTATCTGTTCCCACCCCAGTAAATCTTGCTTGACTTGATTCATAAACAAATCGATAGTCATTATCAGATCCTCCGCCTGTAAATTATTCATTGCTTTTTGGTTGGAAGAAGTACCTTCAGACTGTTCCAAGTGTTCTGAACGAAAGAATATACTTACCAGAATTATAAGAAATACGCTAAAAAATATAGATAATCGATATGTCCGATTCACGCAGGATTCCTCCTCTTTAGTCAAATTCACTTTCATAGCATGCACAAAAATAAAGAAGATATGTGACCAAGAAAAAAGCATGTCCCGAGTAAAATAACTCGTTTGGACATGCCCAATTATTAAAAGGTATAGTATGGAGAAATCATGACGTAAACTAATACGCCTGTTGCACTGACATAAAGCCACAATGGCATTGTCCAGTGTACCCATTTTTTATGAGTTTCACGCATATCTTTAATGCCGGTGAAAAAGGCCATTAATGCTAATGGTACAATAACAACTGCTAAGATAATATGAGAAATTAAAATGACATAATAAAAAATTGCAAGTATACCTGTACCACCGTAAGGAGTCGATTCTGCTGTGAAGTGAAACGTTATATACGAGATAAGGAAAATCGAGGTTGTCGTAAAAGCTGCGTATATAAACCGTTGATGAAGTAGAATCTTTCCTTTTAGTATCGCTATTAAAGCCAATAGTAAAAAAATAAATGTCAGAGAATTCATACTAGCATTTAATAGGGGTAAGCGGGTAATCCAATTAGGAAGTTCCCCTACGTATCCTGGTAAAAAAGAAAGAATAGCAATTAATACATTTACTATAATTGTCACAACTATCACTGTTCTCACATGATAATGGACAATTTTTTCCCAAAACTTTTTCATTCATTTAATCTCCTTATAACTAAAAGTATCCCCTGCGTAAGATTTACTCTCATTTAAATTTAATTATTCTCAATATGTACCAACTTATAGTATACAAGAAAATCATTCTAGATAAAAGAAAGAAAAAAGGATTATTAATGGATTCGCTCTCTTTTTCATGTGCTAAATGTCTTTATTTTCCTAGTTAAAGTTTAGAAGGCTTAACTTTGTTTACCTTCTCGTTTCTGGCACTTTGTTCTAATTTGTCTAATAAAGCAGATACATCATCTTTTTTCTCTTTTTTTCCAAAGACTTTGATTTTTTCTTTTTTTAACACTCGTATAAGTAATTTTTTCTCTTTGTCAGTTAATACCATGACTCAGCCTCTCCTTTTAATTTATCTCGACCGTAGCCACTTTTCCATACCCTTTTTGCTTCTCTTTAACACTGGAAACCACTTTAAAACCCCGTTCAAAGTAAAATCCCAATTAGTTATCTAAGAATTTCATCAGTTCCTCAAAACGGTCTTCTGCTTTCTGATAACCATGATCATACAAAGCCTGTAAACGCCCTTTATTCCGTTCTACTCTTGCAACATCTTGTAAATGATCCGGTCGAAAAATAAAAGCTTTTCCTTCCTTTTCAAGTTTTTTTACTTTATCTAATGCTGTATTATAAACATTCGAACGGTTTCTTACTACATTAATAAGCCCTGGATACTTTTTGTACTTACGATTAAAATACCACATTCCTCTTTTTGATGGGCTTTTCCGATAACCCTCGCACTGTGTCAAAATAATAATATGTTTACGATTATCATGTTTAAGTGATTCGTTAATCGGGATCGGATCACTTATCCCACCATCTAAATAATAACTTCCTTCGTGACTGACAATCGGTGCAATCATTGGAAGAGAAGAGGATGCTCGAAGTATTTTATTGAAATTATCTCCTAGTTTTTGCTTCTCGTAATAAACCGTTTCCCCACTATGACAATCCGTTACTCCAATTTCAAACTTCTGAGTTGATTCAAAAAAAACTTTATAATCAAAAGGATTATCGATATTAGGAATCTGATCAAAAATCATATCCATATTGAATAATTCTCCTAACCGAATTAATCGTTTAACGGATATATAATCAGGATGGTCTGCATAGTCTACAGTAATCGATTTATTCCTACCCGCTTGTCTTGAGATATAAGAGGCGGCGTTACAGGCTCCTGCAGAGACTCCAACAATATAAGGAAAGTGAATATTTTTTTCGAGAAAAAATTCTAGCATCCCTCCAGTAAAAACACCTCTCATACCTCCGCCTTCAAGTACTAGTCCGGTCCTCTCCAAGGCTAACATCTCCTTTTAATCATCTGTGTTTTTTTGTTAAGAAAAACGCGTAGCGTCTTTTGTTACATACAACGTGATATTTCGCCCCCCCTAGTTGCACCTACGTAGTGTGTATAAGTGATACTCGAAAGGAGGTGGGTTTCCCTGTGATTCGTGCAGCATGAATAGAGCTGTTATCTTATACTTTCTGTAAAAAAGGTCATGACCAACCATGGTCATGACCTCATTATTATTTATCATCAAAATAATACATTAATGCCAATGCTCCTGGTCCCGTGTGGGTACTAACAATGGGTGTTGTTTCAATAATAAATATGTCTTCAAAATCAGTCATTTGACTTAGGACATCTCTTAATTGAATCGCTAATTCTTTTGCCTCTATTTGAGCAATTCCTACTCCTTTTACTATTTTACCTGAAGTCTCTTCTTCGAACTTTTTTTTCATAAATTTAATCATTTGCATATATGTACGAACTTTGTTAATTGGAGTATAAACACCATCATCTAAAGAGGCTATTGGCTTTATTTTTAACAACGAACCTAAAAGAGCTCGTCCTCTTCCAATTCTTCCGCCTTTTGCCAAGTACTCTAATGTATCCACCATGATATAAAGTGAACTATTTTTCCGTACCTGTTCTAATCTGTCTAAAATTTCTTGAACATTTGCCCCTTTTAAGGCCATCTCAGCGGCTTCTCGAACTTGAAAACCTAATGCTACAGATATAAAATTTGAATCTACAACAGTCACATCAAGATCTGTCATCTCTGAAGCTGTTTTAGCAGAATTAAAAGTTCCACTCATGCCACTCGTCATATGTATCGAAATAATAGGATTCCCATCCTTACCAAGTCGATCATATACTTCCAGAAATTGTCCGGTTGATGGTTGCGAACTCCCTGGAACGTCTTTTGCGTTCACAAGCATTTTGGAAAACTCTGATGATGAAATATCAATACCGTCTAAATAAGATTCCCCATCAATAGTTACTGTTAGAGGTACGATAGTAATATCTAGTTTTTTAATAACATCCATAGGTAAATCTAATGTCGAATCTGTTACTATTTTTACTTGGGTATTCATATACACGCCCCCTTAATCAAGAAGTTTCTATAACTATTTTACTATAAATATCAAAAGTTGTTAAGGAAAACGCCTAGGTATATTATTCTTTGACCTACATTTTGAAAATATATCGCATTTAGTGCAAAAAATTTACTAGAAAGCATTTGAAAACTCTACAGATATGGTAGAATTAACGTTGCTGTTATAATTCGACAAAATTTTTGAAGGGAGGTTTCTGCTGTGAGTACTCAATTTGATGCTCCATTCATTGCTATAGAAGGACCTATAGGAGTTGGAAAAACCTCATTAGCAACTCGAATAGCTGAAAAATTTAACTATTATTTATTAAAAGAAATAGTAGATGAAAATCCATTCTTAACCAAATTCTATGAAGACAATGAGGAGTGGAGTTTTCAAACAGAAATGTTCTTCCTTTGTAATAGATTTAAGCAATTAGAAGATACATACAATCACTATTTGGCAAAAGATCTTCCTGTAATTAGCGATTACCATATTTTTAAAAATAATTTATTTGCTAAGCAAACACTTGTTAATCACCATTTTGATAAATATAATCGCATTTATAATATTCTTACAGATGATTTACCTAAACCAAATCTTATTGTACACCTACATGCTAGTCTTCCAACGTTATTAGACCGTATTAAATTACGCGGACGAAGCATGGAACAAACAATGGATCCAAATTACCTAAAGCAACTATCTGATGATTATCAACAATTTATGAAAGATCACCAGAGGGTCTATCCGGATATCCCTATTCTTACTTTTAATGGCGATGAGATGGATTTTGTTCACAATGACCATGATTTCCAACGCATAATCGATCAAATCGACCATGCTTTAACGAAACGCCAATCATTTTTCTAAAATTATTTTATGGAGTGCAAACTATGAAACGAATACAACACAACCTGAATTCACAATCTCTTATTACATTAGCCGGTACCGTTGGTGTAGGCAAATCAACATTAACCAACGCACTTTCGGGTGCACTAGGTTTTAAACCTGCATTCGAGAAGGTTGATGGAAATCCGTATTTAGAAGATTATTATGATGATTTTAAGAAATGGTCTTTTCATTTACAAATGTATTTTCTAGCTGAAAGGTTCAAGCAACAAAAACAAATGCACGAAGAAGGTTTGGGTTATGTGCAGGATCGAAGTATTTATGAGGATGTTGGGATCTTTGCAAAGCTTCAATATGATCAGGGAAATATGACAAACCGCGACTATGATACCTACCGCTCCTTGTTTGAAGCTATGGTTATGTCTCCATATTTTCCAAAACCAGATGTTTTAATTTACATCGATGGCTCGTTTGAAAGCATTATACAGCGCATCCAATCTCGTGGGCGTGAGATGGAAATAAATACCCCCGATAAATTTTGGAGTGATTTATATTTCAGGTATCAGGAATGGATTGGTACTTTTCAAGAATGTCCTATTTTACATTTGGATATCGACCATTATGATTGTAATGACGTAGATTCTATCAAAGAAATAGTCAAATCTTTGGAAACATTACAAAGAAATAAAGATTTGAACTATCTTAAGTTAACTTAAATCACTGTATAACAAAAAACGGCATAGCCGTCTTTTATTAAATACAGCGTTAGCTTTCGCCACCCCGAGTAGCACCTACGTAGTACGTTTAGGTGCTACTCGAGTGGGGTTTCCCTTGATACGTGTGGCGTAAAAGTAGCTGTCATCTTATACATTCTTATCTGTTAAAAAAGGATGCCGATAATCGGCATCCTTTTTAGGTTATTTATTATCTAGTTTCTCTGACTAGTCATCGCTTTTTGTTTTTTTCTTGTATACAAGTTTAGCCATACTAATACTCACTTCGTAAAGGAAAAGAAGTGGGATAATTACTAGGATATCAGATAATAAATCTGGTGGAGATATTAAAACACTCAAAACGATGAGCGCAAAATACGCATATTTCCTGTTTTTTTTCATACCGGCTGGTGTAATTAAACCAATTGTAGTTAAAAACATTACAATGAGAGGCATCTCAAACAAGATACTGAATGGTAATGTCATACGGAGAACAAAGTTAAAGTAACGATCTGCCGTAAACATTGTTTCGAATGTCCCGCTACCAAGCTCTAATAAGAAACTTAGAACAATAGGCAGTACAACATAAAACCCAAAAGCAAGACCTGCTAAAAATAATATAAACGATGCTGGAATATAAATTAGCGAAGCCTTTTGCTCTTTCATGGTTAAACCGGGTCTTACAAATAACCAAATCTGAAATACAAGTACAGGAAGAGTTAAAGCGAAAGCTAATACAGCTGCTAAGGTGAAGTAAATAACAATAATATCAAGAGGTCCTAAAACAGCTAATGGCATATCAAGATCTTTCGTAAACCATTCATAAATATCTTGTACATAAATAAAAACGGCAATTAATAAGACGATAAATGTTGCGACAACAATCATGATTCTTTTACGCAGTTCATCTAAGTGATCCAGCATATTCATGTTTTCTTCTGACATGATATTTCTCTCCTTAAACATGAAAAAGATGTAAGATGAAAGTCACCTTACACCTATTACATCAGCAATTTTCCTTGTTACTTTGACTTTTTATCGTTAGACGATTCGTCATCATTTGTTAGATCTTTTGTAGAACTTTTGAATTCCTTCAATGTTTGTCCTATTGCTTTTCCGATCTCCGGAAGCTTCTTCGGACCAAAAATAATTAACGCAATCACTAAAATTAATATTAAACTTGGGAAACCTATATTCGCCATGCTGAACCTCCCTTTTAAAACATAGACAACAATCTCTTTTGTCTTTCTACTACATTATAAAGGGTTCAAAGAGATTTTACTATTCCTAGAAGCTAATTTACATCAAAATTCACCATTTATTCTTCCGGAAGGATACCTTCGAGTATATCGTCGATAGAAACCCCGCTACCATATGCAATAGCATCGCCGTTTTTGACAACTTTAACTACAGTCTCTTTTTTGTCTATGTTCATTGAATTTAATAATTCCGGTAACCCATCCATAGTTTCTTCAGTAACAACATTGTTATCATCGATCTCAAGGGTATCCTCTGAAACTATAGGTCCTTCTTGATCTAGTTCTTTAGGAACTATTTCTTCTTCTATTTCTTCTTCTACTTTTTCTGTTTCCAACTCTTCCTGTACTGTTTCTTCCAGTTCAACTTGTGACTCTTGGCTTTCGACATTGTCATCTTTGAGAACAGTAAATAGCAGCAAACCCCAAATTGTTACAGCAATCACAGCACTACTTATTAACCCAATCCATTTTATCATTCTAATCATCCTTTTATTATATACTCATATAATCCAAATAAGACACGCCGACATTGTTCCAGAAAACCAGGGACATATTACTTATATCTTTTGTACCATACATAGGGGGAGAATATCAAGATAAAAAGATTAAATATCAGCAAAATCAATCATTGCAAACCTAAAAATGCTAAGATAAACCGAAAATCACTAATTACTGACTATCTTTCAAAAAAAGAGCATGTATGACAAATAAGTATGCATGTTCTAATCCGAAGTTAACTCTCACAAAAATTTTGATATCAGTACACCACTATACTGTAATTTCTCAAAATTTTTGATCTTCTATGTTTTTTATTCATAATTCAAAGCCTTTATATGGAAGTGTAAGAGGTCCTTTTCGAGAATGCTGGTTTCGTTCAGTAGAGACATATTCAACATTAAGTGTTTTCTTTTCCGGATGTAAGGCTTCTCCTTGTACAATATCACCAATGGCAATAATAAAATCCCCGTTGTCAATTAAAGATGAAACTTTGCAATCAAAATAAGCTACGGCATCCTTTAAAATAGGACAGCCAGTTTCCGCATACTTAAATTTATCTTCACCAATATCTTTGATCGATTGATCACCTGAAAAGAAGTGATCATGAAATTCTTCCTGATCTGAAGCCACCATACTCAATGCCCACACACCGGATTTCTTTAATATTTCTGTCCCTTCAAACTCCTTTGGAAAACAAGTTAACATGCGAGGAGGTTCATGGGAACATTGCGTTGACCAGCAGCCAAATGAAAATGAGCACGGTTACCGTCAATAGTTGATACAAAGAAGACACCACGGGACCTCAAATCATAAATAGAGCTGTACTTATCAAACTTTTGTTTAGAATCCACTTTATCATCATCCCACTGTCTATTTTTTTCACAGAATTATTGCAATCCAATTCTGCATCCAAATTTATTAAGGATATTACAATTTTCTTTGGTCCTTCTGAATTGATGTAATCTATATGATAAACTTCAACTGATATGTTGAGCTTTTACCAGTATTTATCTAACTATCCATAGCTTTCACCACTTTAAGCTACCTTTTATTGAACGTATTTTTACCAATCTTAAATTCATAGGTATTTATATGTGATTTAGGTGCATGAGCTTTTTCAGTAAAAGTAACGTTACCTTTGCGGTCTGCCATAATAACTGTACTAGATCTTGTCCCATAACCTTCGATATTAATGAATATTGGTGAAAGTTTTCTCTCCAGTGTTAATCCAACTCCCGTATCCGGTAATAATTCGTCATTAAAATGCTTTTCATCAGAAAGCAACTGAAATAATGATTGTTCTAAACCATCATTCGATGATAATGATAATATTTCGTGAAGCCCTTTCTTTAAAGCCATAGCTTTTGGCCATGGTGAATTCAGACTAGCATTTGCTAGTGCGTGAATCCCCTTAGTAATACTTCTCTTTTGATTGTCTCTATTAGAAGTATATACCAGTTTTTCTGTGGTACCATATAAAAGATTAAAACCGGGATAACAATTTTTATTTTTTAGTATTTTTTCAAATTCAGAAGCACTGTTAATAAAAGAAGTAACCAGTTGTCCACGGGAATGAGCATATTGCTTCTCATCTAATTCTCGGTAATTTGTTAATGCTGCTAGTTTCCCTTCCTTGGAAATTCCCAGCCATGTTCCCCCTTTCACAAGGTCTTTCCCTGCTAGCATCAAAGGGTAATCCGGCCAATAATGAGCTTCTTTTGTTGGTCTGTTGTATAATTCGTCTCTATTTGCAACTAGGATAAAAGGGTAATCCTTGTGTTCATTAATGGCGACGCCTATTAAACACATCGTTTCACTCCTCAAATAAATAGTCAATATTTCACTATGGGATTCTAAATTACTACTATCAGAATTCTATCTAATAGTACATAATATGTATAGAGGAATATAGAGTGATCCCAGTTAAATACAAAAAACCTTTGTTTTTTAATCTCTTGAATTGTCTCCTTCGTTTCATACCTGTATAATTTAGGGTACAAGGGTAGTAATGAAACTTTTATCATAGATCTACCGTAAATAAGAAAGCTCAAAAAACAGTACCCTCAAAAATGGAGGTTTTGCATATGAATGAAGATAAAAAAGTAACTGCCGAAAATAAGCCGGAGGAAACACCTGAAAATGTTCAAAACCCAAATGATCTCTCCTCATATGAGAAACAAGATATTCATGAAATTCTTGAGTCAATTGGAAAGTTAGGAACGAAAGAACAAGAAAAAGCAGGGGAATCATTGGAAGCCCTTAGACGTCCTGTAAGCGACATGATGAATGATCCGAACCACGACTTACCTGATCAGTTATCTAAACTTAAAGATGTTGTATCTGATTTGGAGCCAAACCATTTAAAACAGGGGAAGTTCAAGCAATTCATGACAAAAGTTATCCGTAAGAGTCCAGCTGAAAAATACGCAAGAAAATACCAATCGATTGAATCAGAAGTAGATACAATCATAGAAGCTCTCTTACACGGCAAAGATCGCTTGCAAGAAGATACCGTCATGTTATATCAATTAAAAGATATAGCGAAAGAAAGAATTATTGGGTTAAATACTCAAATTGATACTGGAAAGCATTTAAATAGCATGCTTGAAGAAGAATTAAAGAAAGATGAGTGGCAGGAAGATCCATCCCCTATCCAAAAAGGACAACAAAAGGTTTTGGCTAGGGTCAGGAACATGCAGCAAGCGGTCCTTGTTTTACAGCAATCATTAGCATCTGTCGATATTATTGTTGAAAATAATGAGAAACTAGAGGAAGCAATATTCAACGCGATCACGATGACGAAAAATATTATTACTGTCACAGCCTCTATTCAACTATCACTAAGTAATCAAAAAAGGGTGATCGATGCTGTAAAAAATGTCAATCAGACGACGGAGTCCATGCTCTTAAGTAATGCTGAAATGCTAAAATCTAATACAGAAGAAACACTTAAAACATTGGAGGAGCCTGCTATAGCAATAGAAACATTTAAAAAGGCTTACGAAGATGTATACGCAGCGATTGAGATGACGGAAGAATCGAATACCCGTATTATAGATTCCAGTAAAAAGTTTATTACTGAAATGGATGAGTTAAATAAACAAATGGAAAAAAAACTTCTTAACTAACGGAACAGAATGAGGTGACCACGTGAATTGGCGTGAGCGACTATTAGAGCAAAGCTGGGTGATCCCTTTACTTCCTAATTATATGAAACCCTTAGAAGAACCTAGCTTTATGAATGAACAAACCAAAGAATTCATCTTTGAGCTTGAGGAATTTATTTCAGACCTGTCTTCTCTCTCTGAGTTGCCTCGCCTAAATAAAACATTCAAAAGAAGTATTCAAGGTTTCGCTTATAAAATTAAAATTAAAGAAAAAAAAATCCATATCGAAATGATCGATACGAACAAATCTTCTTCAACTATTAAGAAAAGAGTCTATATTACGACGTATCGACAAAATGTAAAAACAGAAAATGGTTTCGGTAAAATTATCGACTCTACTATTTATTATCAAATGGGTGGAAAAACAACAACCGTAAGAAATATTAGAAGACATCCCTTGTTCCAGTCGCTATTCCATCATATCCACCGCCTGGACTTATCTTTATCAGGAGAACCTGTACCTAGTGAGTCACAATTGGCTGAATCTACTTCACCCGAGCAATCTATTACGCCATCTCCGGATGTTCAAGATCAAGTCAAAGCACTTCTAAGCTCAGCAGAACATTCGTATTCTCAGTATCAAAAACTCGATCATACTATTGCTAAATCGTTAAAGCAATTAGTCTTAGAATTACAACGATGTACGGAAGAATATCATCTACTAAATGTGGAAGAGAAGCATCATTTAAAAAGGATGATTCAACATGATCTTCCTAATCTTTTGAAAACATATCAGTCTTTATCCGATTCGCATAAACATGAAAAATATCATGAATTACTAGATACTTTGTCAACAATGAATACGTTTTTGAAACGACAGGCATCAGATTTGCAAGCCACTCGAATGGATAGAATGAACCACCTGTTAAAACTAAATGAGCTAAGGTATAAACAAAATGAAAAAAGCTAAAAGAGATGCAACCAAAAGGTTGCATCTTTTTTTATATGAGATAAGAAAGTATAAGTTGACAGCTATCTTTACGCCACGTCTGTCAAGGGAAAACCGCCACCTTTCGAGTAGCACTTACACGCACTAAGTAGGTGCTACTTAAGCCGGCGGAAGCTGACGCTGTATTTAATAAAAGACGGCTCTGCCTTTTTTCTTATATGATTAATTGATGTGGGTTTTTCAAGGACTTATGTTTTCGTTTTGATCGGAAAGGAACACAAGCTCCTTTAGATGAGTCACGGACTTCCCAACTTCTTTTTCAATAGTTGAAATCGAGGTGTTTGTCATATTAGAAAAATCAATTTCGCCTTCATGCTGAGCGAGGAGCACATATTTAATAGGTGATATTGATAATTGCTTAGCCTGTTCACTTACCTCTGTTTCAACATAAATTGGATAGATTACAAAGCCATACTCATTCACTATTGAAGAAGACCAAGAATAAAAGTTCGTACCCCAGTTAGAGTTTTCATCAAAATCCACCGATGAACTAATAAAGATAGAATCAAGGGATTTAATAATTCCGAGTTTGATTCCCTCCTTCAATAGTAAAGTAGTTGCTCGACCTAAAGTTTTACCCTCTACCGACGAATCCATCGAATTTACTAATTCTTCGCCTGTTTTATTATATCCGTTCATAGATAGAACCTCATAATTACGATCAACTGCTAACTCAATAGTGGAATTGAGGTCGAGTGAGACAACTCCGTAAGCCTTATTTGATTCAAACCAATTAGGGATAGGAAATGTAATTAAAAATACTAGTAGAAAAACAAATGGTACACTGTATAGTTTTTGATTAAAGAAATGAGGAAAACTGTAGAGAGGAATTTTTGAATACAACACTTCTTCCCCAATATCCGCACCGAAGTTTAATTCAGCACGGATAAACTCCCCATCTTTCGTCAAGACGATCATATAGAGTTTAGTGATCTCCATGACGACCCCTCTTTGCATCAAAACCACTCCTTTAAATAATCTTTCAAATAATAATAATCTTCGTTAAATACAATAACCATCGCAATAATATATTTACGATTTCGCTCGATGGTTTTCCGACTCATTGAAATATGTGCCATGAGTTGATTCACCGGCAATCTCTTCTTCACTAAAAGTGTGTGGAGTATATCATCATGCTTCATGATAATTCTCGAAATTTCGATCATATTTATTCTAGCATCATAATGTTTAGGACACTGATTGGCAACCTCCGTTAATTTGATTCCAAATGATTGAAGTCTTTCTTGAAAATGTAAAATTTCCTCTTGACGGCATTCTTTTTCAAGTTTTGTGTGGTAGGTTTGAAAAGAAGCTGCTACTTCTGCAAGGTTCTCCATGTTTTCTTTCTCTTCATCTTTATAGTCAAACGACAAAGGTGTTCTCCTTCGCTGCTCCATTCGAATATAGTCAATTACCCTCCTTCGAATGACAAGGTTAGCAAATGATAAAAATGAACTTCCTTTATTAGATGAATAGTGATGAATTGCTTCACTAAAGGCAATCATAGCAATACTAAATTCATCATCTCTTGATGGATTAATGTACCTTTTGCATACTCCCGCAGTTACTTTTTTAATAAAAGGTATATATTTATTTATAAAATAATTTTCAATATCCTGATTGCCCATTTGAATGGATAAAACAGTCTGCTCTATTTCTTCAGTTTGATTTGATTTTACTATTAGATTTTTCAGCACCATAAAACACCTCGCTATGTGTGCAGTATATTTGTTCGAGTGCCCCTTAATTTTTAAGGGGGGTCATTAAATCAGCATAAACACTTTTTCGGTATATAGCAGGAGACATTGTCCCTAAATATGGATTACATTTAGATGTTAGAAGCTTTACAAAGTTATGACGGTTTGCAACAATTCCAAGTGGGATATATTGTAATAAGTGTACAAAGCCTTGTCTTAAAAGGTCTGCATCATGCTGCTACATTTTTTATGAGTAACTTGTAACAAAATCCACAAGTAAAAGGTCCGGGTCTTTTGAATCATTAAATTTCCGGGGAATAAATCTTCACCTCACAAAAAGGAGAAATTTATCAAAAAAGCTCATGTGAAAGCGAAATAAATTTAACATAAATTTGCTCTTCTGTACGTTATAAATTTTATTGAGTGTATTTATTCGAAACACTTTTGTTTTGAAAGAGAAAATTAAGGAAGCGAAATGCGGCGACTCCATCATTTAAAGCAACGGTATAAGCAGAGCCCGCGGAACGGTGCCTTATTAATTGCTGTCTAGTTACCTAATAGCCATTATTTATCCACTTATGTTGATAAAACTCTTTGTTGTTAGTTAACAAATCATGATAGAATAATAAGAAAGATATAGAGGAATATGAGAGTGATAGCTAGTCTTTGTCTGACAAAAAGAATGATTGAAGTGAGGTTTGATTATGAATCGACAACAAGGTAAAAAATATATTGGGAAACAGGTTAAGGTTAAGACACGTGATCATGGTCAATATGTTGGTGTGCTTCATAAAATTATAGCTCCCCCCAACACACCATGGAAAGGACTTGTCACTATTGTTGGGGTATTCGAATA
Source organism: Salipaludibacillus neizhouensis (assembly GCF_002886185.1). Lineage (GTDB taxonomy): Bacteria > Bacillota > Bacilli > Bacillales > Salisediminibacteriaceae > Salipaludibacillus > Salipaludibacillus neizhouensis. Next base: position 854,045 of record NZ_KZ614146.1, on the reverse strand, counting down.
CCCTCCTCTTGAAATAAATGGCGAGGAAGTAGAGCCGTTGATCCATGCATACAATCAAGAGATTGAATTCTCAGGACAACAGCTAGAAGCCCTAATTGAACCTTTTAAACTATCGTACGAAGCTTCCATTGCGCATGCATTGAAGAACAGATGGACCCAAATTCAAGATGAAATTGATCAATCGGACAGAACATTATCAAGAATTCAACAAGAGCTCAGAAAATTAAAATCAGAACACCTAATTTTTGAGGATGTTTATGTTTACTATCACATTGTCAAAAAGGGAAGAAAGCTATTCATCTATGATGAGAAAAAAAAGGAATCACTCAGTCTTGATGGATGCCCTTTTGAATTCGAAATCAAAACAGAAGGGCAATGGAAAGCTGCTCTATACGTGAAAGGCCTATTATTTGAAACTACTGATAATGAAGAAGTTGAATTAAGTCATGGATCGGTCATTCGCTTAAATAAAGCGCAATTTGATCCTTATCGTATTTTGGTTAATGAACTGGAGAGTCCTTCATTACTAGCACTTGAAAGAGGATTAGAGAAGCTTGGGATTGGCCATGAACATTCTGTATATTGTCATAACTCCTTACTTATCCAGTTATTGGATACATTTAAAAAACAATCTCTGGAGGGTGTTAATTTTCTTTCCTATGCTAATAACGATACCCAGTTCGTTGTTCAGCATCACTACGAAAGGGAAATAAAAGATGATGACTCACCAGATGTTACCTTTGACCGATTTGAGTTTACTTCTGATAAAGGGGAACGTGTCCTAACGACCTATGCCACTCAGTTTTCAAACGATTAATGGATAAGACTAAAATCTGTTGTTGGTGGAAAGTAGCTTTAAAGCGAAATAGAGTTGTTCTTGCAGGACATATCTCTGTTTAAGAGGCTGAAGACAGCGGCGAATTCGAATACCTTTTAAAAAAAAAGACGTCAACCATACCTATTAGAGGTCGGTTGATGTCTTTTTATCTGCTGATTGTAAAAATTCTTCCTGATAGGAATACCACATATGCCCTTTTTCAATTTGAGACAAGCTTATATGTCTTAATGAAAATGTTTTACCCATCATTGAAGTTAGTACAGAGACATGAATCGTATATAATTGATCTAATTTTTGGAGAACATTTTGAGTAGACTCCATGTCCTGAATTCTTTTTCTTGGTATAAAAACCTCTGTTTTTGATATGACTCTGCTTTTTATACACAGAAATTCTTTATGCAGTGAGATACCAGCTGACTTATATTGAAAATAACCAATAACTGCCCCTACAATAGGAAGAACAAATGCAATCCAACCATATGGTAAAAAATATGTCGCTACACCTGCAACTACTACTGGCGGAACAATAAGCTTAATCATGTATCTTCGTAAACTTTCCTTAGGTATTCCTTCATAGGTAGGTGTAAATGCAAAATCCGGGATTATTTGATTTAAAATCTCAGGTACATCCATCCTCTTGCATAAAGGAATTAAGACGGTTGAGAGGTCTTCTTCCTTCGTGCCACCACCAGCACTCTCCACATACACGGAAACATATCGGAACAGCTGTCTTAGAGGCGACTGAACAATTCTCACCGCAGTTATTCTACTCGCATTTAGAGTCAGTTGACGCTGATCAATGACGCCGCGAGATATATGAATCTCGTCTTTGATTTTCGTTAACTTAAATAAACCGTATTTAAGCAATGTCCCAACTAATGTGAACAACCAAGCAGTTAGAAGTACAAATACAATAGTTCCGCCTATAAGTAGGACACTTGACTCTAAAAACCACCCGATAACCGATTCAAAAAGCCAATCAGGTAAAAACTGAGGAGCTTGCGACATTATTGCAGCAATAAATGTGGCTGCAATCCCAACTCCACTAGAAGTCAATGCAGCAACGAAAAGACGGCGATTACCTAATTCCCATTGATATTCAGGCTTTTTTTCCTCTTCTTCCTCCATGTCCTCAGAAACCTCTTCTAGCTGATATTCTTTCGTTTCTGTTCCATCAGAGGAATAGAACTCTTCTTCCTCTTCCTTAGGTAGCTTTTCATTAAAATCTTCATTATTTACCGATTGTTCATCAGATTCTAATTTGGTTTTCATTTTATACTTTTTTAACAACTGTTTCTTTATTTGTTCTGCCTCTTCTTTTCTCAAAGCAACAATTCGAAACTCTGGCTCATTTCCACCTCCAGCAGTTTCAATTCTTACTTCGACTAAACCGAACAGTCGTTGTAATAATTTAGCATTGATATCAATGCTTTGTATACGGTCCTTCCGAATAAATCTGTTTTTCCTGAAAATAAGTCCTTGTTTAATTTGCAGTTCATCTTGTCTCAATATATATTTGAATTTCCACCAACCAATAAAGCCACTTCCTATAGAAAATAACAGAATAGCACCGAAGAAAATTAAATAATAAAAAGAACCCGTTGTTTGCGATTGACCAAAAATAAAAATCGCGATAAACGTAATAATCATCTGTTTAACATTATTAATAAAACTAATAAATATGGAGGCTGGATGTTGCCGTTTCCAATCATTCATTAGGATCAGCTTCCCTTGCTAACTGCGCAATATGATCTCTCAATGTTCCTGCTTTTTCAAGAGAAAGCCCAGGTATTTCATGTGTCGTAGCGGCAGTTGAGATAGTTACACTTGCAAGTTTATAATAACGCATAATTGGTCCCTGACGTGTATCTACATGTTGAACACGAATCATCGGAATAATTACTCTTCTTACAACGAAAACCCCGTGCATTAATTCCACTTCATTATCGTAAATTTTATATCGCCATCTGCTCCATTGAAGCTTTTGTATAAAAAAAATATTAATTAGTGCAAAAAGGATTGCTACGAAAATAAGTGCGTAAAAAATCCAATCGGGGAACTCCCAAAATTTTAAAGCTCCCCAATAAGCTGCCGGAAACACAAAGTAAAGGATAGAACCTATTGCCGCTGCAATTTTCCAGACAGTTAACGTTCTTTCATCTAATGCTTGATCTGGTGTTGGTCTCATTATTTACTCCTTTATGTAAGTACTTATTCCTCGTCTTCGGTTACGTAAATGATTTCTACTCCTTGTGAGGATAAATAGTTTAGTACTGCTTCATTTAAGGTATCGTCTCGAAGTAATCCTAAGGAAGGTGCTAATTCTAATTCTGTAAGGTATCCTGCTTCGGCTTCTTCAATTAAGTCTATTACTTCTGTCAATTTTTTATTTTCCAGTTCAGCTACTAATTCATCTCGTGTCATATGTATTCCTCCATTTTTTTGTATATTACAGCTATTTTTATGCTACCACATACTACCTTTACTTTCCATATTATTAGTTGATGCCAAAAACGCGTAGTGTCTTTTGGTAAATACAGCGTGATCTTTAAAGCCACCATCATTTAAGCATCAAGGGCGAACTTCCCTTTATGCGCGTGGCGTAAAGATAGCTGTCAAATTCTTATAAGAAAAACGTGTAGCGTCTTTTTTCTTATTTTGTAGCTTTATTATCACTGAAGTCTGTTCCGAAACAATTACCGCCCGCTTTCCGTGAATGATAGGCGAGCATTCCGAGACTATACACTTATAAGTAGAGCGACTTAGTGTGTGAAATTCAATTATCCCCGCAAAATTGTTTTAATATTACTCATAAAGATGTTCAAACAAGAAATACTAAGTGAAATTAGAAATTCAATTGGAGGTTTACTATGTCATTATTATCAAATAAAACTGTGAAGTCATACTGCCGTACTGAATATGACAAGCTACAGCATGTGGTTCTTTGTGAACCAAAACATATGACCATCAAATCGCTAATTAACGAAACCCAAAAGCATTTTAAAGATGAAGGATTACACATAGAAAAAGCAATGGAACAACATCAAAACCTTGTAGAAACGTTAAGAAGGCATGACGTCCAAGTCACACTTCTCCCTGAGATGGAGGAATTTCCTGAACAAGTGTTTACACGGGATATCGGCTTTACTTTAGGTCAAACAACGTTTGTTGCAGATATGGCTCATTCTCCTCGAATTGGAGAAGAAAATGTCTTGAAAACGTGGCTGGAACAAAACGGCATCTCCTACTATAACTTAATAGGTGACATGATTGAAGGCGGAGACGTCATCATTAATGGCCATCAATTATTTATTGGATTAAGCGATCGGACGAACCAAAATGCAATTAACCATATGCAAAAGATATTACATGAGTATGAGGTAATCACTGTTCCATTTTTGGAAAAATATCTTCATCTAGATTGTGTATTCAATATTATTTCCGAAAAAGAAGCGTTGATTTATTCTAATGCCTTTAGTAATAAAGAGAAGAAAATACTAGCTAGTCACTTTGAACTTATTGAAGTAAATGAGGAAGAGCAATTCACTCTAGGAACAAACGTTCTGTCCATAGGTAATAAAAAAATTCTTAGTTTACCAATTAACAGAGAAGTGAACCAGCAACTTCGTATCCGGGGATATGAGGTTCTGGAAGTTGATATTACCGAAATTATCAAATCCGGCGGGTCTTTTCGATGCTGTACGATGCCTCTAGTACGTGATAAATAAGAAAAACGCAAAGCGTCTTTTATTAAATACAGCGTGATCTTTAAAGCCACCATCATTTAAGTATCAAGGGTGGGTTTCCCTTGATACTTGTGGCGTAAAGATAGCTGTCAACTTATAAATTCTTAACTCTTAATAAAAACGGCAGAGCCGTCTTTATTAAATCCAGCGTCAGCTTCCGCCGCCATCATTTAAGTATCAAGGATGGGTTTCCCTTGAATACGTGCGGCGAGAAGGTAGCTGCTTCTTTTATAAATTATCTCTTAAAAAGCAAGAGGATGTCTCAAGCTATGACAACTGAGACATCCATTATTTTATTCGAAGGCTTCCGTCATCTGTTTCCAGACTGAACCTCTTGCCTCTTCGCCACCTTGAATTCTTTCCAATGCAATTTTCACTTGCATACTTACTTCAAACTCTGGATCTTCCTCTGCTTCCTTCAGAGCTGGAATGGCTGTTTCATCTCCTACTTCATATAAGAACATAGCTGCGCGCCATCGAACAAGTTTACTTTTATCTTGCAGCGATCTTATCATTGCCGGTATTCCTGCTTTACTTCCAATGTCCGACATCGCATCTCCTGCAGTTCTTCTAACGGTAACTGTTTTATCATTCAAGGCTTTTTCTAAATATGGGATAATTTTATCGTCTTCAATCATCCCTAAATAAACAGTTGCAAGCCTGCGGATCGATGGTTTTTCATCCTTCAAGGCTTTTTCTAAAACAGGTAAATCATCGATTTCAGGATTCATTTGTTCTAAAACAGCAAAACGCTTTTTCCAATCTTCATCATCCAGCATATCTTCCGTAACTTTTAACCATTCTTTTTTTGGTTTTTCAAGCGTAAGGCTATCATTGGATTGCGTAGCAGTTTCGACTAAATCCTTCAATCTTGTCTCTGTAAACGTTGCCTGAAGTTCTTCTGCGACTTCATTCCCTACGTCTTTTAAATCTCCATATCTAGGTCGCTGTTCTTTCCACTTTCTCATGAGGACAACATTATCTTCTTCTAACGTTGCTTTACTAACAGAATCAACAAATCTTTCTGGCAACCCTACTCTTTCTTCATTTTCTCCATCAGATACTTTTACTTGCATAGGAATACCTTTAAATTCTTGAATACTCACTGTTACTTCACCGAAGTGCTCATCGATTTTAGTACCCTGCTCTTCTTCTGCCTCTTCCCCAAAAACTTGTCTTACTTTTGGCAAAATAACTTTCCAGTCAACTTTAGGGTTTCTCTCGACGGCAAGAAAATCTGCTACATGATAAACCCCTTTCACCCCTTCTACTTCAAATATTTCTTGAACAAAAGATGGTGAATCTTCTTTATTTTTTAATGTAAAATTATGTGCTGTACCATGAGGGAGAGATTCACTTAACGTAAACTTCATTGTGTTTGGACTCGGTGTTGGCTCTACTGAAATAACTCTCACGTTTGGATACCCCTTTCGTTTTGTTTATATTGTATTTATTATCGTATCATAAAGTCATCCTGAACCCAACGAGCGTGCCTATTTCACATATTCGCTCTTGTTTGTTAAAGTAGAGAAAAGAGATCATTAATTAGGAGGTTTTCCAATGAAATTAGCTGTTATTTCAGATATTCACGGAAACGAACAAGCATTGAAATCTGTACTGGATGATGTATCCAAGGTCGGCGCTACCCATGTAGCCGTATTAGGTGATATCTCTTACCGTGGAGCAAAACCGAAAGAATGCTTGAATTTGGTTCGTGAGTTGCAGGCTAAAGTGATTAAAGGAAATGCCGATGAATGGATCGTCAGAGGCGTGCAACAAGGTGATGTTCCCGACAAGGCATTATCATTAATGCAAACAGAACAGGCTTGGGCTAGAGAGCAACTCAGTGACGAAGACATTAACTACTTACATGAGCTTCCTATAACGTTGGAAATTCCATTATCAAACCAATCGCAATTATTTGCTTTTCATGCTACCCCAACTAGCATATTCGATGTAGTTTCTAACCAAGTTCCAAACGATGATTTAAAACCGTTTATCGATGCAAATCCACGTGCCAATTATTATTTGTATGGTCACATACATTTTCCTTATATGAGGAGTTTTGAAGGAAAAAAAATACTTAATACCGGAAGTGTGGGTTTACCATTTGATGGGGATCCACGAGCTTCGTATCTTTTGTTTGAAAGAGCCGAGAAAGACATTCAAGTCCAATTCCGAAGAGTTGGTTACGATATAGAGAAAGCTTGTCATGATTTAGATGAAGCGCACTATCCAGCCGCAGCGAGGGAATTAGTCAAAGGGATTTATAGAACAGCATTGAAACCTTGAACAGTTAGCACACTTACTAAAAGGAAAAACCTCTAGTCATAATTAGACTAGAGGTTTTTTTCGGATATTATTTTGAGAGTAATTTAATCTGCAATAACTTCTCCAATGGTTGTCAACATTTGCGGAAACGATGCTTTATCATTGAATCGAGATACAATTTCATGGTCTTTATCCAGCAAATATGTGGTAGGGACCGACATACATTGGTACTTGTCGTAAATCTTTGTCCCGTCATCCTTCGCTACTGGAAAAGTAAAATCATTTTCCTTGTAATACGTTTCTGCCGCTTGTTCTTTATGCTCTAATCCAGTGACATTAATCATTAACATGTCGAACTTATCTGTTTGCATGGCTCGATAAAGCTTTTCTTTATTAGCAAGATCTCGTTGACTATCCGGAGACGAAGAAGACCAAAATGTGATCATCAGTGCTTTTCCTTTATAATCTTCTAAGTCATGTACTTTATCTGTGTGCATGTCATTCAGTGTAAATGCAGGTGCGCTCATTGTACCTCTCCTTGTCTCGTTTTGTTATTTTCTTTTACCCATTCGAAAACCTTTGTAACAGATTCAAATGCATATAGTTTTTTCTCTGGTTTGTTTCCATTAAATAGTATTAAACATGGAACACTTTGCACTTCCCATTCATAGGCTTCCGTCTTAAGAAAATTCAAGTCAAATTCATAAACAAAATCTTCTCCTTCAACCTGTTCGACCATTTCAATAAACTTTCTCGCCATCAGGCAAGTCCCACACATCGGGGCATAAAAATAAACAAAGGTCCTTTGCTGCTTCTCAAATGTTTCAAGCAAATTATTTCTGGTTTCTTTTTTTATCATTTCTTTTCCCTCCGCTATTAAATATACTATAACATATCGTAAAAGGTGAGAAAAGCAAGCTAAGATGCAACAAAATATTGTGTGCTTTTTCATGAATTTACTTTGACAAAAAGCAAGCCTTTAGATACTTGATAAAATAGCTCTAACAGGACAACCGTCCCCGCCTTTTAATTTCAAAGGAAGTGCTGTCAAGTGATAGAACCCCGGCTCCACTTGAAAAAGTTCTAGACCTTCTAAAATAAAGATGTTTGTTTCCTTAAAAGAATGATGCGCTTCTAAATTTTTACTATTTAACGGATCTACAGAAGCAGCATCCGTGCCGATGAGATGAACTCCCATTTCCTTTAAAAAAGGAGCCGAGTCTTTTGAAAACACGGGGAAATCCTGATAACTATGCCCCTCTTTTAATTGAGTAGTTTTAAAAAGGACCTTTTCAACTCCTTTAAAATTCAGAGATGTTAAATGATCTTTCGTTATCGTATGTACATTAAAAAGTTCTATTACGATACAGTTTCCGCATAAAATATCGAGTGGGATTTCATCAATACCAATTCCATCTTGATCATAATGGTAAGGAGCATCTAGATGCGTTCCTGTATGAGTACTCATTTCTAGTTTACCGACATTGACCGCGTCTCCGTCTCGAATTGCCGCTAAAGATGTGTATGAGAAATGAATATCTCCCGGCCACACTTTCATACCATTTTCCATCGTTTTCGTTATATCCTTTAACATATATTCCACCACCTTTTTATCTTTTGCATTATTATATCATTTTACCTTTTCAGAAAAAATAAATTCACTCTGTGGGATAATAAAACCATAAGAAAAACGCTTGACGTAAGGGCACTTGTAAACTTATACATAAAAAGGAGTTAAAAGGTAACAACAGAATCTTTTAACTCCTTTGACTTTTTTGTAATAGTAACCCCGCGGTTGGTATCAAGCCACTTTCGTTTTAATTTCTATTTATTTCTTTCAAATTGTGTTTCTGACCATTCAAATAAATGTTCTGCTAATTCATCTACATCGCGGTCCAATGAATAACCAACTTTAAATTCTTTCTTTTCCATTTCATCCAGCCTGTGATAAGAGTTTTTAAGTTCTTGACTCTGATGAGCAAGTTCTTCTAACTTTTTTCGTACTGTTCGTAAATCCATGAATATCCCTCCTATTAAGTACATACCATTTTACATACCCTTATAGAAGAAAAAACATGCTAGATTTTTTCATTTGACCATTTTTCTATGACAACTGCACCTAATGTCTCTTTAAAATGTCCCAACGCCCATTCGTGCCCTATAGGATTAAAACTTTCCACGGCATCTCTGTGAATGATGATTGTAAAGCCTTTGTTATAAGCATCTACTGCTGTATGAAGAATACATATATCTGTGCATACCCCAACCAGGTGAATCTCCTGAATTTGTCGTTCACGCAATTTGATTTCTAAATCAGTTCCGGCAAACGCACTATATCTCGTTTTGTCCATCCATTCATAGCTATGCTCACCTGAGTAGGTAATATCATCTACATACTGACCTAATTGACCATATAGCTTCCGTCCGGTTGTCCCTTTCACATTATGTGCAGGAAACAATTTTGTTTCCGGATGATAAAGATCTTTCTCTTCATGCGCGTCTACTGCAAATATAGTATAATCGTTAGATTCAATAAATTGTCGGGAAATTTCTGTGATTCGTCCTTCAATAGACTGTCCTCGTTCCCCGCAAGTTAGGTTTCCATCCTCTGCTACAAAATCGTTCGTATAATCAATGACAATAAGTGCTTTCATATTTTAAACACCTCTCTAGTTTTTCTATTAAGTATTATATCATTTATTAAGAATCATCTATCTAATTATTCACTGTTTTTTAAAGACTGCTTTTTTCTTGAGTTTTTTCATTTATAATAAAGTTATTCTTGTATAAGAAAGGAGAACTTCATGAAGATTAAATATAATATTATCGATAAGAAAAATGTTCGTTTCTGCAGAGAATCCTTCACTATTAAGGAGGCCCTCGATGAATTGGAGGCAAGTGGCTATCGATGTATACCAGTTCTAGATGAATTTTCCAGCAGTTTTAAAGGGAATATCTATTTACAAGACGTTTACCGAGCAATCGTAAAAGAAGCTGTTACGTGGGAAGATTCTATTATGACTCTTATTTCGGATGAAGATGTTTACATACAAGAACAAGCATCCTTCTTTCGAGTATTCAGTAACATTAAAAAATATCCTTATTTAGCAGTGTTAGATTCAAACAACCATTTCACAGGTATTTTAACACACGCGAATGTCATGGAATTACTGGAGGATTCATGGGGAATTAAAACTGGGAGTTATACACTAACTGTGTCTACTCATGAGTACCAAGGTGCATTAAGTACGATGCTTACGAGCATGAAGAAGTTTACCAATATTCACAGTCTGATGACATTAGACAACGAAAGCACTTTCTTCCGCAGAATTATTGTGACTCTTCCTAAAGATACAACAAAAACTACCCTAGATAAACTGACAAACCACTTGGAATCCCAAGGCTTTCGAGTATTTGATGTGGAAAAAATCTAGAAGTACAGAAGTCTTAAGAAGCCTTTATTCGCCAATTAAGACTTCATTTCCCTATACTGATAAAACTTATTCTTCGAGAGTTTCAATGGCAGTAATTCTATAACCGGAACTTCCTTCTGAAATATAATATTGTCTCAAACGAGTTACTTCTTCTGAAGACCCTATTTTTTCAATCGCGATTGTTTCTGTCCATTGCACGCGATACTCATCATCATACTCACTTTCCTCAACAATGACATTTGAGAATCCAACCAAAGATTCAATACTTCTTTCAGCAATTAAGTCTTGATGTTGTTTTCTTTCCATATGATATACATGAGTATTTGGTACAAAATGAGTTTCCATTAATGAGTATGTTTGTCCTTCCAGACTTTTTTCCCAAGTGTCCTTATATGATTCCATGAATTGAAGTAACTCTTGCTCCTTGTCCTGATCCGAGATTGGTTGCCAAATTTCTTCCTCCCCACACCCAAACAATAGGAATATCAATACGCTAAACATGACAACTTTTTTCAAAACTCTCGTTCCCTTCTGCACCTATCTATGTAAAATATTACTATACTTACGGTGGTAATTTAATTCACACGAGTAAGGCAGTATCAACAGGCTCATTCCCAGTTTGATACTACCTTCTTAAAATTATGGACATAACTAACAAACCAACAATAGATAAGAAAAACGGCATAGCCGTCTTTTGTTACATACAGCGTCAGCTTCCGCCGCCATCTTTTAAGTATCAAGGGTGGGTTTCCCTTGATACTTGCGGTGTGAAGGTAGCTGCTAATTTATAAATTCTTTTCTTGTAATAAAGTTCTCGCACCTTAAAAATTAATTAGTTTTGTCCGAAAAAGTGACTAAAGACAAAGTATATTCAATCGATTTATATCTTTCAATAAATCGCTTTTTTTTTGTGTCTTTTTGAAAACAATGAACAGATAGCACTTCAAAATTCTCAATCATTTGATCGATTTGCTGTTTATGAAGATAATCGGGCTTTTCCCAAGCCAGCCAAACAGATACCTTAGGTAACCAAATTTCTATGGAATCTTTTACTCTATCCGCAAATGGTTTAACTGTTTCAAAGAAATCTGCTTCTTTTCCCTCTTGAGAATATTCCTTGAAATATAAGAAAGCTTGCTCATTTAGTTCTAGTAATTGATTAGTTAATTTTTTTAATTCCATTAACTCTTGATCTGTCATACGCCTTCACCTCATGGTGATTGTACCAAACATACACCATTTTACAAACTAAAAATTCCTGATAACCTTCTCTTTTTCATAGGTTTATGTTCCGTATCCATGGAAATTGCCACTTCATGTTTTGAAATCAAAGCTTGTTCCATAGAAGTTAAACGTTCTGTAAGCTGTACCACTAAATCATTCAATTCATTGATTTCTTTTCTTTGTTGTAATACTTGATACTCAACTACTTCATCTGCTTTTGTTTGCAACTTGCGGTCTAGGTGATCCAATTGAATTCCAAGCCTTTCAAATCGTTCATCTAACTGATTTGCTGATACCATTCTGCCTTTAAGAATAGAAGGTTCAGACAGACTGGTATTTGTAAAAGATATGTCTCTTAATTTTTTACCTGTCTTTGTTTCAAGATGTATATGCTTCAATTTTTGAAATGTTTTTTGATCCATTTCAAAATGTCCTTGTGACGTACTAGTATAAGGTAACTGAAAATACTTAACCCACCGTTGTACAGTAGAAGGATTCACTCCGAATTCTTCTGCAATCTCTTTTGTTTTCCACATTCTTTTTTCCATAGCTTTAAACGCCCCTTTCATTCTTATATTCCTTTTCATTCTCTTCGTTTTTTTAAATACCTGTATGCTTGACAAAACTAGTATGTTTTCGGCAAAGAAAGCTTTTTCCTCTATAATTTCCGTATGAAATTGAACCTAGTGCGCAAAATGAGAGAAAGGAGGTGCAGAGATGAGTAAAAAAGAAGTTGAACGAACGCAATCCAAGGGAAAACAACATGAAAAAGAACCTGAAGAAAGACCAACCAAAGGTCAAATTGACAAAAAACTTCGTGGTCCAGACCGCCCTTCAACTTAATACTTTATTCAAAATAAGGAAGATAAACTCTTCCTTATTTTTTATCGAAAAAGGAAGCAAGTTTTCCTATCATAAATAAATGCTTTCTTTTACGTTCAAACCATTTAGTTAAATGATTATTTTTTGGTGGATGAACCTTTTTACTCAGCAGTATATTACTTTGATGGTAATGCTTTAAAGACCAGTCTTCCCTCACTTCATCGTGGTGATAAATAATAGGAAACACACTTCTTAATGGCAATGAATGGTCATTCTGAAACATATGTATAGGAATATCGATAGACCGACAGCCTACATACGTTGAATTCTTATAATAAGAATAGATACTTTCCTTCGCCTTTGATTCGAACAATATCCAAGCTAATTTATAACCAATTTCCACTCTTTTGGCGACTTTAGTAAAGTGTGCGGAAGCTGCTCCATACAATTCTCCTTCTGAAGAAGGAAAAACAACGATATTATTATGATTAAAATCCTGCACTTTATAAAGAAATTGACCAAAAACCTTCTTTTTGAAAAACGGAGCTTTTAAAACAGGTTTTTCAATTGTATTTTGTTCATTTATAATTAAGGCTTTAAGAAGTCTTTCTTCATCTTTTTCTGACCAAAATATCCACCACTCATTAATCATCCATTTTGAAACATTCCAACGTTTTAGATGATCAAACAAACCAGAATTCGCTTCATGAGATAATTTGTATATTAGAAGTTGTGGATAGGCATCTGAAAATATCAACCAATTTGCACGTTCGTAAGTTGTAAATAATCTTCTTCTCCACTCATCATCCAACAATTGCACCATCGCATCATGTAAGAGATCAGACATAGACCAACCTGCATTTCTTGAAACCATGTTAGCCAGATAAGCCCATTTTATTTCTGGAACGTGATTGTAAAACTGTTGATAGGCAAGTGTTCGTGAAACATTATCAAGATTATTTTTCTGAAGCTCATATTTTATAAAATGATCTATTTTTTCTGCATTTTTCACTGGATTTCTTCAACCTCACATTTAGATGTTTTTCAAAGCAAGTCTATTTGTTAAGACTCTTAGTTTATCCGTGTTTATGCCAACTACTCCCTTGCAAATAGGGATAAAGTCCATTTTAAATCATTAAAAATGTGATAAGATATAATGATGATTTCTTTCCTGGTCTCATGAATAATCAGAAGTCATATAATATGCTCGTTTTTAATGTTCACACGCACTATTTAAGGCAAAGGAAGTTGGTAATATGACAATTCGATATCCTAACGGAAAAAAGTTTCAACAAAACCGAATCCTTTCTGTTAAAAAGAACGTCAATATAAAAGATGATCGTTTCAGCAATCGTGGGATGAGTTTAGAAGAAGATATAAATGAAACGAATGAATATTATCGAACCCACAACCTTGCTATTATTCATAAAAAACCAACACCACTTCAAATTGTTAATGTCAATTATCCAAAAAGGAGTGCTGCAGTTGTTACGGAGGCATATTTCAAAAAGCCATCCACCACCGACTATAATGGTGTTTATCAAGGTAAACACATAGACTTTGAAGCAAAGGAAACAAAAAATAAAACTAGTTTTCCTCTAAAGAACTTTCACGATCATCAAATACAGCATATGAAAGCTGTTATCAAACATGGAGGAATTACATTTGTTCTTCTCCGTTTTAGTGCCCTTGATGAAGTATATTTAATGAAAGCAGAGGATCTCATTTTTTATTATGATGGACAAGAAAAAAACAGGAAGTCTATCACGAAGAAACAAATAGAAGCTTGTAGTTATCACATTCCTATCGGTTTCCATCCGAGAATTGATTACTTAAAAATAGTTGACAAGCTTCTTTCCACTGAGTGATTGAAGAATTTCTTTACCAGGTATATGAAAGGAAGATGAACTATGTCAGATGAGTCCTTATCTAGAAAAGACAGGAAAAAGCCTAAAGATAGTAAGAATAGTCATACAAATAAATCAAAAAACACATCTAAAAAAAGAGGAACATTTAAAAAGATCTTCGTTGCTCTAGTTGTGATGGCTGGTGTAATGATGATAGTAGGGGCTATTACAGTTTTTGCTATTTTCAGTAATGCACCTGAGTTAGACGAAGAGCTTTTAACATTATCTCAAAATCCAGATATTATGGATATGAATGATGAAACAGTCACCAATCTGGAAGCTGCAGAAAACAGACAATCTGCCGATATAGAGGACATGCCTCCTGTTTTACTAGATGCCGTTATTTCTGTGGAAGACGTTCGTTTTTATGATCACTTCGGAGTGGACTTACGTCGCATTGGTGGAGCTGTATTGGCGAATATTACAGGTGGTTTCGGCAGTGAAGGCGCAAGCACGATCACACAACAGGTTGTCAAAAACCTATTTCTTGATTTTGACAAAACGATCACACGTAAATTACAAGAGCAATATTTAGCAGTGAAATTAGAACAGCAATTTACGAAAGATCAAATTCTTGAGATGTATTTAAATGCTATTTATTTCTCTGATTCAAGATATGGCGTTGTTGAAGCTGCAAATTATTACTTTAGTAAAGAGTTAGATGAATTAACGATAGAAGATGCTGCTCTTTTAGCTGGTATTCCACAGCGGCCAAATGCACATAATCCATTTAACAATCCGAGAGATGCAGAGAGTAGAAGAAATACAGTTATTAATCGCATGGAATCAAACAACAAAATTACAAGTGAACAAGCTGAAACAGCTAGAAATATACCAGTAGAAGAACAACTTAACCCTGGTGAAACTGCTGAACAACAAACAAATGAGTTCCAATCCTATATTGATCAAGTATTGAATGAAGTCGAAGAAATTGAAGGTATCGAGGCAAGCGATATTTATACTAGTGGATTGAAAATTTATACAAATTTAGACCAGGATCTACAGCGTCATACGGAGCAGGTTCTGCAAAATGATGAAAACTTCCCGGATGATCAGTTTCAAGCAGGGATTACGCTGATGGAAACACAAACGGGTCAAGTTCGTGCGATTGGTGGAATGCGTCAACCTGCTGAAGCAGCACGCACAATGAGTATGGCAACAACCGATTATCAAACAGGTTCAACAATGAAACCTATTTTAGATTATGGACCAGCTATTGACCAACTAAAATGGTCAACGTTTCATCAAATTGTCGATGAGGAATACAGCTACTCCACAGGTGATCCAGTTAGAAACTTTAGCCGATCATTCCAAGGTTCCGTCTCTGTGCGTGAGGCACTAAAGCAATCAATCAATGTTCCTGCTGTCAAAACATTACATGAAGTTGGTCTTGATAATGCTCAGCAGTTCGGACAAAAGCTTGGAATTCCATTGGATGATATGTATGAGAGTTATGCACTGGGTGCAAATGAAGTTTCTTCTTTTCAACTCACAGGCGCCTATGCTGCTTTTGGTAATGAAGGCGAATATAATGAGCCACATACAGTTAGAAAAGTAGAATTTCCGGATGGTCGAGTGATTGATTTAGCACCTGAACCCGTGCAAGCAATGAATGATTACACAGCTTTCATGATTTCAGATATGTTAAAAGATGTCGTCCAATCAGGCACAGGTACAGCCGCACAAATCTCCGGACTCCCTGTCGCCGGAAAAACAGGTTCTACTAACTTCACCCCTGAGCAAGTGGAGACCCATGATATACCTAGCTCAGCTATCAAGGATGCTTGGTTTGCCGGTTATACGACTGAGTTAGCGGCCGCAGTATGGACCGGGTACAAAAATCCAAGTGATGGTCAGATTATAATAAATAATAATGAACACCAGGTGTCGAGAGATATTTTCAAAGAAGTAATGAGCTATGCCCATCAAGATCGGGAAACTTCTGACTTTCCCCAACCAGACTCTGTTGTTGAAGTGGGTGTTGAAAGATCTACGGGATTGCTTCCTAGTTCTTACACTCCAGATAGCGAAATTATTTACGAATATTTTGTTCGTGGAACAGAACCTTCAAACGTCTCAGAGGAATTTGAAGTGGAAGAAGTTGAAGAAATAGACGAAGCCGTCAATATTTCAGGACTTCAAGCTTCTTATGATCCGGAAGCCCATGCTATTTTTGTAGAATGGAGCTATCCTCAAGACTCACTTGAAGAATTTAGCTTTAGATTAGAGGTTAGAGCTGGTTCAGACAGTGACTATACAACGATTAGTGAATCGAAAGAGTTACAATACGTATTAGAGAATCCTGAATATGGAGAAACATACTCTTTCCAGGTAACTGCCGTTCATAATGAAGACAACGATATACAAAGTGATCCTGTAACCGCAGAAGTTGTCATTCCCGAAGAAGAGGAAGAACCAGAGGAAGAAGAGCTGGAAGAAAATCCAGAGAATGAAGAGCCAATCGAAGAAGAACCAATCGAAGAAGAACCAACAGATGAAGAGATTGAAGAACCCGTCGAGGAAGTACCAGCGGACGGAGAAAATAGCGGCGATAATCAAGAAGAACCGCCACCTGCTGAAAATAATGGTGGGAATGGAAACCCCCCTGAAAATCCGGGGGACCAGGGGAACCCAGGAAATGAAGCTCCTGATCCTGAAGTAAATACGAGCAACACGGAAGAAGAACCAAACACCTAAAACTTGTTAAAAGCAAAAAGGAGACAAATGATCATTCTCATTTGTCTCCTTTTTTTTCGCTTAAAGGGCGTTAATGAATTTCTTTGCTTATCCTACTACTTCGATACCTTGCTTTTTCAAGCGTTTTTTTCCTTCACGACAAAGTTCTACTAGTGGACATTCCAGGCACCTTGGAGATTGTGATTTACAATGATACCGACCAAAAAAGATTAATCGGTGATGTGTTGCTGACCACTCTTCTTTAGGTACTTTTTTCATTAATGTTTTTTCTACTTCCAGAACCGAGTCTTTCCACTTACAGATTCCCAATCGTTTGCTTACACGTTCAACATGAGTATCCACAGCTATAGCCGGTACATTGAATGCCACAGAGGCAACAACATTTGCGGTTTTTCTACCTACGCCAGCAAGCTTAATTAACTCGTCTCTATCCTTTGGAATTTCGCCATTATAATTCTCCATCACAGATTCAGAGAGCTTTTTAATATTTTTAGCCTTGCTCCGAAATAAGCCTATCGATTTAATATCATTTTCTAATTCTTCTAGTGGTACCTCTATATAATCTTCCGGTGACTTATATTTTTCAAACAAATTTGGGGTTACTTTATTTACTAAAACATCCGTCGCTTGGGCAGATAATACGACAGCTATTGTGAGTTCAAAAGGATTTGAATGAGTCAATTCACATTCTGCTTCCGGAAACATTGTATCCATCGTATGCAGAACATGCTCAATTTGCTTTTTAGTTAACATAGTTCTTAATTTTCCTCTCCTTCTAACCAGTTATAACCTGGGTGTTTCGATTTTCCATTAGTGGAACCTGCCGTTTGAAAAGATTTAGGTTTATCGTGATGTTGTCTTATTTTTTCTCCATGTTTCTTTGCTTGCTCTACTGTTCTGATTCCGTTCTTTTTCCAGTCAAATAAAATGCGATCGATATAGCGAAAATTAAGACGTGAAGAAACGACTGATTCCCGCAAGGCTGCTTCAATAATATGTGGAGCATGTTGATCATCATCAATCCACATAGAAATCATTTCCATCTCCATTGGTGACAAAGGTCTGGCGAATTCTTCTTCAAAACGTTGAAAAATACGACCTTCCAAAGCTACTGTATCATTTCTTTCCTTTTTTACGTTTTTATTATTTAAAAATAAGTGCAATTTTTCAAATAAAGGGTCAATAGAAATCTTTTCCGATATTCTTTCATCCCCTTTTATTCCTTTCCCTTCAAGTATCTCAATAAATCGATTGGTTAAGAGTACTTTCAATTCTTGTGTACATTGCTGTTCAGGCATTGTCATTCGCTCAATCAATTCATTTGGTGTCGGAAATTCATTTCCCTCTGCATGGAATTGTTGAATATGCATAAGAATTAAAAATTGCTGATCGGTTAGTCCAATCTCTTTATAATGTTTAAAGAAAAGCCCTGAGATCGTAAAAGGCTTTTCTTTAAGTAATTGTAATGTTAGTTCGTTACTCATACTTGTCCACCTACCTCCCCTTTATTATATCATGAGACTATTCTTCAAATAGATGTTATTGATTGGAATCAATGAATAACCCATAAAACTGATCATAAGAAAATTCTCTATAAAAAGACCCCTTAGCAATGTAAGAGGTCTTCTGGAAGCTTGTATTATGGGTACAACCGGTTTAACAAACGAGGGAATGGAATAGTTTCCCGAACATGCTCTGTTCCACTGAGCCAAGCTACAGTTCTTTCAAGCCCAAGACCGAATCCGGAATGAGGAACCGAACCATATTTCCTTAAGTCCATGTACCATTGATAAGCGTCTTCAGAAAGATTGTGCTCTTCATAGCGATCCTTTAATAACTTCTCATCATCAATTCGTTGGCTTCCACCGATTATTTCTCCGTAACCTTCAGGAGCGATTAAATCGGCACATAGAACAACATCATCGCGAGTTGGATGTGGTTTCATGTAAAATGCTTTTATATCTTTCGGATAATTTACAATGAATACAGGCATATCGTAATGTTCTGCAATAGCCGTTTCATGCGGAGCCCCAAAATCTTCTCCCCATTTGATATCGTATTCTCGTTCTTTTAAAAATTCAATTGCATCATCATAAGATATACGTGGGAAAGGTGCTTTGATTTTTTCAAGTTTAGAAATATCTCTATCTAAAGCTTTCAACTCTAATTTACAATTAGATAAAACAGCTTGTACCACATAACTAACATAACTTTCCTGTAACACTAAACTCTCCTCGTGATCCATAAATGCCATTTCCGGCTCTATCATCCAAAATTCGATTAGATGTCTCCGGGTCTTCGATTTCTCTGCTCGGAAAGTTGGCCCAAAAGAGAATACTTTATTGAACGCCATAGCTGCAGCTTCCATGTACAACTGCCCACTTTGGGACAAATAAGCGTCCTCATCAAAATATTTCGTATGAAACAGATTTGTTGTTCCTTCTGCTGAGCTACCTGTCAATATGGGCGGATCTACTTTAATAAAACCATTTTCATTAAAAAATTCATATGTAGAACGGATAATCTCATTTCTAATCTGCATGATAGCATGCTGTCGTTTAGACCGAAGCCATAAGTGGCGATGATCCATTAAGAACTCTGTACCATGCTCTTTAGGAGTAATTGGATAATCTTTCGCCTCATGAATAATTTCTATACTTTGAACGGATAGTTCATAGCCAGATGGTGCCCGCTCATCTTCCCGAACAACTCCGGTTACATATAAAGATGTTTCTTGAGTAAGATCCTTTGCTTGTTGAAATATCTTTTCTTCGACCTCTGCTTTAACCACCACTCCTTGGATAAAGCCTGTACCATCACGCAATTGTAAAAAAGCAATCTTTCCACTGGACCGTTTATTTGCTAACCATACACCCATCGTAATGATTTGTTCTACATACTTACCTACTTCTGAAATCGTTGTTTTCACTATTCTACCTCCATAAATTTCCTTTTTATAAGATGAGCATTCTATTTTTCACTACATATTATACATTTATCTTAGGTTCTATTGAATTCAATGTTGTTTTACTTTAGTAAAGAGGTACTCGATTCCTGCGTTTCAAGCCTTATCTCAAATAAACGGTACTGCGACGCAGAAGCACCTACGAAATATATGTAGGTGCTTCTGGTAAAGCATAATAAACTTCCCTCATCTAACCATTATACTTATCTACAAAACGACGAATACGTCCTAGTGCTTCTTCAAATTGATCAAGACTCGTTGCATAAGACAATCGAATGTTATCAGGAGAACCAAAACCGCTTCCCGGTACGACTGCTACTTTTTCTTCTTCCAGTAAAGCCGTTACCCACTCATCTGTTGAATTAAAAGGACTCTTTTCCACGGCTTCTTTCACGTTAGGAAATAAATAGAATGCCCCTTGAGGTTTCACACACGAAAAGCCAGGGATACCATTTAATTGGTCATAAACTTTGTTTAAACGCTCTTCAAATGCATCTCTCATATTCCCAACGGAGCCATCGTCTTCCTGATAGGCAGCAATAGCGCCATATTGAGACATTACAGCCGGGTTTGATGTTGTGTGGCTTGCAACATTGGACATTTTGTTAATGATTTCTTTGTTTCCTGCTGTGTAACCTATTCTCCAACCCGTCATTGAATGTGACTTAGAGACTCCATTCACGATTACTGTTTGCTCTTTTAATGCATCAGATATTTCAGCAATAGAAACGTGACTTTCTCTGCCATATATTAGTTTTTCATAAATTTCATCGGAGACGATAAGAATATCATGCTCCAAACATACATCCCCAATTATTTTTAACTCTTCTTTGCTATACATAACGCCAGTAGGGTTACTAGGAGAATTAATTATAAATGCTTTTGTTTTATCTGTGATCACTTGTTCAATTTGTTCTTTCGTTACCTTGAAATTTTGCTCTTCTTTGCCTTCGATAAATACTGGAACTCCTCCAGCTACTTTTACTTGCTCAGGATAGCTAACCCAATAAGGTGAAGGAATAATTACTTCTTCCCCTTCTTGAAGGATTGTTTGGAATAACAACGACAAGGAATGCTTAGCGCCACTAGTCACAATTATTTCGTCAGCTGCATATTCTATTCCTTGATCTGCCTTGAATTTCTGCGCAATTGCTCCTTTTAAAGCAGGTAATCCAGCTGCCGGTGTGTACTTTGTATGTCCATCAAGCATGGATTGATAACTTGCCTCAATGATATATTGTGGCGTATTAAAGTCAGGTTCCCCCGCTCCTAAACCTATCACGTCATGCCCTTCTGCTTTTAACTGTTTTGCCTTTGCCGTAATTGCTAATGTAGATGATGGAGTTATAGATGTTACTCTAGAGGAAAATTCCATAGTTTATCTCTCCTTTTATATAATTAGCTTTGTTACTGAACCTTGTCAGTCGACAACTAACCTAAACCAACCATAAGTCTGTAACATCACTTGTTTGAAAATAAAGATTATGGTGATTACCATTAAAAATTATAATGTCGGATATACGTTCCATCTTCGAATGTAACATAATAAAAAGAATGGCGGTCCGTATCGTCCACATAGTTCACTTCATAAACTGGTGTTGAACCAATCATTCCTAATCGTACGGATTTTAAACGTGACATAGACAGTTCTTCTTGAGAAAGGGAAGTTACTTCATCTTTTGTCAGTCCCTCAGTGTGATCCCGAACTACAATAGTGGGCTCTACTTCGGATTCATTTGATTCATCCTCATCAGATTGATTTACTTCTTCTACCCATATGTACAACTCATTTCCTTCTGAATCGATAGCATCAACTACCTGATAGGACCTGCGACCATGATAATATTCTACCTCTCTAACTTCTGCAATGTCTACCTGTTCTCCTGCTAATTGTATCGCTGCATTTTCGCGAGCTTCCAACGGATCCGTTGTCACTTGATAGAGATAATAGCCAAAAGCTAAAAAGCCTACAATGATCATAATAGAGATCGACATTATCCAAGCTTTCATGCTTTATCCCTCACGTTTCGTAAATAGTAAATATCATTTTTTCTTTTTCATTATCATCGAGAGCGAGACCGAACATTAAATCTCTTTTTTTCAAGGTACGATTCAGTGTATCTACTACCTTATACAAATCGGTACACTTATCTATTTTTAATGTAGCGATCATCTCAATCTCCTTTTCACCCATCGTGATTCCTCCTAAAGATTTCTAAACAATACCTCGTGCATACTTCATTATTTTATCATAGATCTTACGTGAATCGATATGTTAGACAAAATTTTTCGCCAAATGATTAGCCTGATATAATATCTTCTCTTCATCAAATTTCAAGAGTGTTCGATGAGAGTATTGAGCTATTCCATCGATAAAAACATCTGTTACATCACTCCCCTTAGCTGAATAAACAAGATGTGACTGCATAGTAGACTCGTTCGCAGGTGTTAAATGCGGTTGTTCTGCATCGATCAATATAAAATCTGCTTTAAAACCTGCTTCTATTTTGCCTACATTTTTAATTCGAAGAGCTTTAGCTCCTTGATGAGTTGCCATGGCAAGTATTTCTTCACTGTTTGTCACACTCGGAGATTCATGTACACCCTTGTGCAGAAGTGCCGCCATTCTCATCTCTTCAAACATATCTAAATTATTATTACTTGCTGAAGAATCTGTGCCAATACCTATTGTTAAGCCAGCTGAAATCATCCCGGGTATCGGGGCAATTCCAGAACCTAATTTCAAATTACTAATCGGATTATGAGAGACAGCAACATGATGTTTCTTTAAAATTTGAATCTCGTCTTCATTCAGATGAACCCCGTGAGCTATAAGACACGGTTGATTAAATATACCTAACTCTTCTAAATGGGCAACAGGTCTTTTCCCATACTCTTTTACGTGCCTTTCGACTTCACCTCTTGTTTCAGCCAAATGCGTATGAATCATCATCCCATGTTCTACTGCGGCAGAAGCTACTTTTTGTAAAAAAGGAGGGGGACAAGTATATGGAGCATGAGGAGACATTGCCACTGAAACTCGACCATTGCCCGTACCATGATAGTTATGAAACAGGTCCACTGATTCTTGGATTTTCTGTTCTTGTTCCTCTTCTGAACTTAATCCGATCATTCCTCTGCATAAAACGGCTCGCATTCCTTTTTCCAATACTAACTCCGCCATGTCATCCATATGAAGATGATACATGTCAAGAAACGTTGTTGTTCCTGATCTAATCATTTCCATCATTGCCACCTGCGCAGCAATAGAAACCGTTTCTTTGTCAAAGCGGCCTTCATTTGGCCACATCACTTTTTCCAGCCATTCCATTAACGGCATATCGTCGCCTGCCCCTCTAAGAAGAGAGCTTCCTAAATGGCCGTGTGTATTAACAAGTCCGGGCATTAACCATTTATTATTACCATCCATTACGTCATCCATTTGATCGATTAATTCTTGAGGTGGCGTCCCCTTTTTTACCTCTGAAAAGACATTTCCCTCCACTGTGAGAAAACCGTTAAAATTTTCCTCCTCTTTATTCATCGTTAAAATGTTTACATTATGAATCATCAACATTGTTTGTTAACTCCTCTGTATTACCCTCTTCATTCCTCGATGGATCGTAAAACCATTGATAAATATGTTCTTCCAAATCTGACATAGGACCTTCCAACATTGGAACTTGAGGAAGAGAGCGTGTGAATAACTTGCCATACTTTGTAGTAACTATTCTTCGATCAAGCACAACCACTATTCCACGATCCGTTGAGCGACGAATTAACCGTCCAAAACCTTGTTTGAACCGTAATATTGCTTGCGGTAATGCCAGTTGCATGAATGGTGATTTACCTTGCTCCTTTAAAAAGTCCGAACGTGCTTTGAATACTGGATCATTTGGAGGACTAAAAGGCAATCTTGCCATCACGATCGCACTTAAATCATCTCCAGGAATATCTACGCCCTCCCAGAAACTGCTCGTTCCAAGAAGAATAGCCTGATCAAACTGTTGAAAATTTTTCGTTAGCTTCGAGCGACTTTTAGTTTGTACCCCCTGGGCAATAAGCATAAACGTTTCATCAAACATATTTTTCAATTGATGATAGGTTCGTTTGAGCATATCGTAAGAAGTAAATAAAACAAGCATTTTTCCTTTTGTCACTTGTGCAATGCGGTAGATTTGAATTGCTGCAGCTTCAATATATGCTTCCTCACCAACCTCTTGAATAAGTGGCATGTCGTCCGGAACCATAAAAGACACCTGATCATCCCATGAAAATGGAGAGTCTACTTGTTTTGTCTCTACTTGAAAGTCCTTTAATCCTAGTCGGTCCATTACATAATCAAATTTATTATTAACTGTTAATGTCGCAGAAGTTAATATGACACGTTCCTTTTTTGAGAAAAAAGCATCGGCCAGTTTTTCTGCTACATGAATTGGACAACCTTGCACAGAGATAGACTGTTTCGGTCCCTTAGTTTCAACCTCAAGCCAGTATATCGAACCTTCTTCTTGATACAAAAGGAGGTGATGAAACATCTCATATTGATGTTCAAGCTGAGACTTCATCGTGGCAAGCCATTCAAGAGCGATTTGTCCTTTGTTTCCTTTTTGCGTTTCCAAAAATGTTTCTAACTCCCTTACAAAAGAAGAAATACGAGACAGATACGTTTTAAATAACTGGTTACAGCGTTTAGCCGCTTCCTCAACATTTTTCCAAACAGTCTCTTCGTTATGAATAATCTTAGATAACCTTCCAGTTTCATTTTTACCATTTGTACCTTTTGTTACATATTGATTTAACAGTAAAAATAAATCATTCCATTCTTGTCTAAATAATTTTGCGTACTCTTCTATTTCACTAGTTTGTTCCAATAAATTCTTATCTAGTATTTGAGATAATCGATCCGGTAACCAATCGTCTTTCTCGCGACCCCCTGCATCATTTAATAGTTGTATGAGCGTCAAGTAATCTAACCGGTCGCCAAACTGCTTCGTTGCCGTTTCTTCTAAGTGATGGGCTTCATCAATAATTAACGTTGAATAGCTTGGAATGACTTGGTGGTCGACCATAACATCAGAAAAAAGTAAGGAATGATTAGTAATGATAATATCAGCATGCCGTGATTTTTTCTTTGCTCTTTGGTAGAAGCATCTCGAAAACCATGGACAAGATGGACTAGAACACGAAGAAGAATCACTGGCTACTTCTTGCCAAAAACGTGAATTGCCGGAAGCAAGACTCAATTCTTCTACATCTCCTGTTACTGTTTTTGTCAGCCAAATTAAAATTTGTGCTTTGGATAGGGAACGGTCATAAGAATCGAAAGGATCATTCCTTAACATATTTTCAAACTTTTGCAGACACAAATAATGACTTCTCCCCTTTAAAAGAGCAGTATTCACCTGAAAAGGCAAGATTTTTTGTAAGGTTGGGATTTCATTTTTTATAATTTGTTCTTGTAGCTGAATGGTCTCCGTACTTACTACAACAGGCTCGCCCGTTTTTTTAGCATAAAAAGCTGACGGAATAAGATAAGCCAGTGTCTTTCCGGTACCAGTACCCGCTTCAACTAATCCTACGCAATCCTTAGATAGAATATCGTCAATAAACGTAATCATTTCTATCTGTCCTTGTCTCGTTTCATAGGCTGGAATAATCGTATTCATTTTCTCCGAATTTCCTAACGTAGACGAAAGGAAATCATCAATATTCATCGATTCATCGTATCCAGTTAACCCATCTTCCACGTAGACTTTTTGATCATGCCGCAAAGCAATTCCCTGGAAGGAGTCAATATGAGCTTCATCAGCAGTTAAATTTTTGTTTTGAATCCATGTGAGCAACAGTGACCCTAAATCACTTTTGAGTTTCCCTGATAGCTTCTCTAATTGCTGAAGCGTCAGTAAAGGTAACTCTGAAAATGTACGGAATATTTCACTGAGAAGATGCGTGGTTGCTTCCACATCGCTGTCCGCTCTGTGGGGATTTTCATGATCCATATTAAAACTTTCAGCTAGTCTGGATAAGCGAAAGCTTTCCTCTGTAGGAAAAGTAATTCTTGCTAGCTCGACAGTGTCTAACATTGGTCCCGTAAACGGAGAATAACCTGCATCAACTAATGCTTCATTTATAAACCCTAAATCAAATTCCGCATTATGAGCAACGAAATATGAGTGACTTAAATCTTCGAGTAATTTTGGTGCGACATCACCAAAATAGGGTGCGTCAATGACGTCTTCTTCCGATATATTGGTCAATGACTTTATAAAAGCTGGAATAGATCTTTCCGGATTGATATATGTAGAATAGCGATTAATAACCTTATCATTTTCAACTACAGCATAAGCTAATTGAATAATACGATCCCCCCGAGAAAAGGCAACTCCTGTTGTTTCGACATCGAGGACTACAAATCGTTCCATAGCATTACCTTCCTTCAATAATATCTCATTCGTTTAAGAAGAACGCGTAGCGTCTTTTATTAAATACAGCGTGATCTTTAAAGCCACCATCATTTAAGCATCAAGGGCGAACTTCCCTTGATGCTTGTGGCGTAAAGATAGCTGTCAATTATATAAATTCTTAAACGAAGGTCATTATCCATTGTAGCATGTGTATGCTAGTTTCTTGAAATAAATTATATTTAAATTAAAATCCAGAAGCACCTGTGCATTCCGTTTAGTGCTGCCAGTATTAAGTATGGCATAAAAACTCCTTTCTCAAAGAAAGGAGTTTTTTGAATCCTATTTAATCGTTGCTGCTGGCTCCGTGCCCATCATTTCAATAATATCATTTGTATCATTCAATATAGCTACTTTAGGTGTGTGATTCATACATTCTGCTTCATCAAGGTATTTATAAGAAATAATAATAACTTTATCATTTGGCTGAACGAGTCTTGCCGCAGCTCCATTCAGGCAAATTGTTTTTGACCCTCTGACCCCAGAGATTATATAGGTTTCCAGCCTTGCTCCATTATTATTGTTGACTACTTGTACTTTTTCATTTTCCAGCATCCCCACGGCATCTAATAAATCTTGGTCTATTGTAATACTTCCGACATAATTTAAATTAGCCTCTGTAACGGTAGCTCGATGTAATTTCCCACTCATCATTTCTCTAAACAATCAAAACTCCCCCTTAGTCTATCCCTTTATCTCAATCACAATATTGTCTATCAGTCTTGCACGTTTATAATAAACGGCTGTCGCCAAAAGTATTTTTCCCTCTAGTTGCTTCGGCGCTTTTAATGATGGAAATTCAAGCACTTGTACATAGTCTATTTTCCCTGTCAATTTCTTCTGCAGCTGTAAACGAACCCAGTCTTCCAAGTCAGTACTGTTGGTAAAATCTCCATTTTGTGTTTTTCGGCTTGCATCTTTTAAACATGAATAAATTTCAGGTGCTTCCTGTCTTTCCTCCAGGTTTAAGTTAACATTTCTTGAGCTTTTAGCTAATCCGTCGCTTTCCCGGACAATATCAATTGGAATTATCTCCGTTGCTAGATGAAAGTCTTCCACCATCCGTTGAATAATTGCAACTTGCTGTGCATCCTTCAATCCAAAATAAGCATAATCAGCCGAGGTTATTTGCAGTAACTTCAACACAACAGTAGCCACGCCGTTAAAATGACCAGGTCTGCTTTGGCCACAAAGCACATCCGTTCCTTCATGAACCACTAATGTCGTACTCATCGGCCTTGGATACATTTCCTCAACACCGGGACTAAATAAGACGTCAACTCCGTGAGAATCTGCTAACTCTTTATCACGATCATGATCACGGGGGTAAGACTCATAATCTTCCCCTTCCCCAAATTGCAAAGGATTTACAAATATACTCATCACGACAATATCCGCTTTCTTTTTTGCCTGTTCGACTAGTGATAAATGTCCTTCATGCAAAAAGCCCATCGTTGGAACAAATCCAATGGTAGACCCTAATTGCTTTTGCTTTTTTATCCATGTTGTCAATTCTTGACGTGTCTTCATTTCTATCATTGAATTATTTCCTTCCGTAAAGAGAGATTGCTTCTTCATCTACTGGCTGGAAGACATGTTTTTTTTCTGGGAAATCCAGGGCTTTAACTTCAGTCGTATAGTCTGTTAATGAAGCATAAATTGTATCTTTTATACTCGCATATTGTTTGACGAATTTTGGTACATGCCCTGAGTGGTACCCTACTACATCATGAAAAACTAATACTTGACCATCTGTATACCTTCCAGCCCCAATACCTATTACTGGAATCGTGAGACTAGCCGTAATTTCTTTTACTAACCCTTCCGGAACACATTCCAATACAAGCATCGAAGCTCCAATTTCTTCCGTTCTTTTTGCATCTTTAAGTAACTGTTCTGCCTCACCTTGCTTTTTACCTTGTACTTTGTAACCACCTAAAACCCCGACCATTTGAGGCGTTAAGCCTAAATGACAGACAACAGGAACTCCGGCTTGAATAAGTTTCTCTGCTTTTTCAAACACCGGCCCATTCCCTTCCATTTTCACAGCATGAGCTTGAGCATCCTGCATCAACCGTCTCGCACTGGAAAATGTTTCTTCTATTGACGCGTGATAGCTGAGGAATGGCAAATCAGTAATAATAAATGTGTCTTTGGCTCCTCTTTTCACTGCTTTCGTATGATGGACCATATCATCCACCGTGACAGGCAATGTCGAATCATATCCCAGAACTACCATCCCCAATGAATCTCCAACTAGGATCGTGTCCACTCCCGCTTTTTCTGCCAGTATTGCACTTGGTGCATCGTAAGCCGTTACCATTACGATTGGTTCTTTTTCCTGCTTCATTTTTTTAAAGTCAGCTGTTGTTTTCATCGTACGCCCCTTTCAATAATGGTTTAGTTTATCTTAATGTTCGTTTTGATTAAAACATCAGTAAATAAATTCACTCTAGGCGGTTTGTATACACGGGCAGTGCTTTAGCGCCTCCATCGACCCTGTGAGGCTTGCGTCATTACTTTCCCACACTGGCGTCACCACACCTTTTGCATCTTCTTTTCTCCGAAAAAAGAGGTTTTTAGCATACAAAAAACCCTCTTCAAGGGAAGAAGGTTGAATTATCATCGTCATTCGAAAGCCTACTCAAATAAAACGGTAACCAATAACGATCAGACAAATCTCATCACATCGGCAACCAGTAAGTTTCGAAGCTCTACCCTCTGTCCCTGTCCGTATTTGGATCAAGGCAGACTATTATAAAATCTACATTGCAAAGATATTTAAGGTACAGTTCCATTGGATACTGTCCACTGTAAGTATAACAAAAAAAGTATCATTATGTGTGTAGATTAATTCTCAAAAGAGATATCTGCAGAATAAATTCGATGAACATCTTGGTCGTCGTCTTGCAACAACAGAACCCCTTCCTCATCAATTCCGATAGCTATGCCAGTTTTCGTATTTGAAGCAGACCTTGCCACTACTTCTTTACCGATCGTTATTTCATGTGCTTCCCATAAAGGCTTAATAAAGCTGAATCCTTTTGTTATATACGTTTCATATAACCAAGTAAATTCTTTTAATATTGCTGCGATTAACTCCGCACGATCAAAAACACGATCTCCCTCTTTCTGCAGAGACGTAGCCAGATCAACTAGTTCTTCTGAAAAATGCTGTTGGTTCACATTAAGTCCAATACCAATAATAATCGACTGAATACGGTCAGAATCCGCCTGCATTTCAGTTAAGATACCACAAACTTTTTTTCCTTTAATTAATAAATCATTCGGCCATTTTATTTCCAGTTCTAAACCTGTTACTATTTTTACTGCTCTTGTAACTGCCACAGCCGCCACCAGTGTCAGCTGTGGTGCCTGGCGAAAATCCAACTTTGGCTTCAAAATAATACTCATCGCTATTGCCGATCTTTTCGGGGATGCCCACTTCCTTCCAAGGCGCCCTTTTCCTGCAGTTTGCTCATCTGCTACAACGACAACCCCTTCTTTCACGTCTTCATTTATGAGCTTATGTGCGATCGTATTTGTAGAAGTGACGGAATCATAAAAGGCGATGTGGTGAAACAATGGATTATCTTTTACTCTAGATAAAATCGCATGTTTACTTAAAAGGTCTTCATTTTGCATGAGTTGGTATCCTTTATTAGATACAGCTTCGATCACGTATCCTTCTTTTCTTAATGCATTAACATGCTTCCAAACAGCTGTACGACTGCAATTGAGTTCTATACTAATTTTTTCCCCCGACAGAAAAAAACCTTGATTCTCCCGCAATAATTGCACTAATTTAGATTTCATCATTAAGTCTCCTTTCTTAACCATTGATAAATTTCTGCTTTATCATTTGGAATCACTGCTTCCAACACAGCTGTCTCAACTGCCCTGATCCTTTCGCCAATCTCGCTTCCTTTCCATTCAGGGAACTCCTGTATTAATTCCTTGCCTGACACATCCAGGTCTTTCCTATGCTTGATTGGAAGGTTATTATAATGCATTAACCAAAAGGTACTATGCACTGTGCATTCTGATAAATAGTTTATAAGTATAAGCGAAACGTGCAGACGCTCTGTGCCTAATATGTAAAGATCTTTGCTTGTCCAACTGGATTCTAAAAAAATGCCTACTAACTCATGAATAAACCTAACATCTTTGGAGAGCGCATTGGAAAGTTTATAGTACCGTAACCCGTCTTTAACAATTTCTATTTCTTTTTGGTAAAGGGCAACACTCCACCAAGCAAGGTCATCTGTCAGTTTAGCCATGTGTGCTGGAGATTTCAGTTGGTACTGGATTTCCCTATGTTTAAAAAGATATGGGAGCTCTTGAAATACTTTCTGATTTAATAGAAAATCCCAGTCCTGATTGGTAAGGCTAACCTGACTAAGCTTTTCCATTTCCATCGCAACTCTTTCAACTGCTGATTGATGTATGAGCGGGTATAGGTCATTCATCATTCTTTGCGTGTGCTCAGATATTTTGAATTGAAGATGCACTGCAAATCTCAATGCTCTTAACAAACGTAAAGGATCTGATGAAAAAACATCAGATGGATCTGCAGTTGTTCGTAATACTTTATTTTTAATATCCTGCTGTCCATTAAATGGATCTATCATATCACCTGTCAAGCTCATTGCCATCGCATTTACGGTAAAGTCCCTTTGACGCAGATCATCTTCTAATGTATCTCCTTTATAGGTACTGACTTCCACTGGAAGGGTTCCAGCCACAGGAACTAAAATCGTGCCATGCTGAATACCAACCTTAATAACTCTCGAAAAAGATGCTTCAATCTCGTCGATTGAAGCATTCGTTATTACGTCTACATCATGAATAGCACGTCCGATAATCTGATCTCGTACCGCACCACCTACAATATAAGCATCATATCCTGCTGTTTTTAATGTGTTAATAATATGAGAAGCACCGTGAGACGTGTACATTACTCGGTCTCTCCTTGCAAAGCTTTTTTGTATATTTCTTCGTATTGTGAAACAATTAATTCCTGATGAAATGTTTTGGTAGCACGTTCTATCGCAGCTCTTGACATCTCTTCCTGTAACGTATTGTTTTGAAGGATATCAATCGCATAACGAGAGACTGCTTCAAGATCACCGAGGTTACATATAAAACCGCTTTTCCCATGCTCAATTACTTCTGGAATACCACCAATGTTTGTTCCTATGACAGGAACACCACAGGCCATTGCTTCTAAAATCACTAACCCAAAGCTTTCTTTTTCCGAAAGTAATAGTTTCACATCACTAATTGACAACAGCTCAGCCACCCGTTTTTGGTTCCCTAAGAAGTGTACTCGATCTTGTAAACCTTGTCTCTCCACTTCTTGCCTAACAATGGTGAGTTCAGGTCCTTCCCCAATGAATAACATGACGGCATCAATTTCCTGTTGAATTTTAGCAAAAGCCGTCACCACATCAGGTGTCCGCTTTACTTTCCTGAAATTAGACACGTGCGCAACTACTTTAGTTGATTCATTAATTCCAAGCTGTTTTTTAATATTCGTTGTGTCATGAGGGTAATATGTACGATTATCGATGAAATTATAGATGGTTTCTATTTTTTTCCCAATATTTAATAACGTTGCTGTTTGTTCGGCTAGATCATTTGATACTGCTGTGACAACATCTGATTTTTCTATCCCAAATCGGATCATATCAGATAATGATGGATCATGTCCTAACACCGTAATATCAGTCCCATGAAGCGTAGTCACAACCTTCACGTCCCCATTAACCATTTCTTTTGCTAAATAAGCACTGATTGCATGAGGAATCGCATAATGAACATGCAAAATATCCAATCCTTCTCGTTTGATGACTTCAGCCATTTTACTTGCTAGAGCAATATCATAAGGTGGATATCGAAAAACAGAATATTGATTAATTTCTACTTCGTGAAAATAGATGTTAGCTGCCCCGTTTTCAAGTCGATAAGGGATGCTTGATGTAATAAAATGAATCTCGTGTCCTTTTTCAGCAAGTGCTTTCCCCAGTTCAGTAGCAACAACGCCCGAACCACCTACTGTGGGATAACACGTAATACCTATTTTTAAAGTCATATTGAATCTCCTAGTAAGTCATGTATAAGAATCGGCTTCTCGCTGTTGAATCCTTCTGCATACTCAATGCCAACCTCTGCTCCGAGTAAGTGATCACGAGATTTTAATCTTTCTAAATAACCACTATTTAGTGGTGTTGTTACTGTATCATTTTCGGTTACTTTAAACTGACTCTCAAAACAGGATAGTGCTTTGAATTTGGTATCTATAAAAGCCGTCGTATCAATCAGAAAGTCTGGATTTATCAACCCATTTATTTGATAATAATATAATGCCTTTGGACGATGAGCACGAAAGGAGAACTCACTCAAATAATTTTTAATTCCTGCCGAAAAAACTGCTTCTTTTACTAATACTCCGCAGTGACCATGGTCAGGGTGTCGATCATTCGTAGTAGATGCAAACACGAACCTAGGTTTGTAAGTACGAATGATTTTAACTAGTGCTTCGATAATCTCTATCCGTGCTTCCAGAAGACCTCTATCGGCAAATGGGAGTTGAATATGTTCTCCTACTCCCAATATCCCGCAGGCTTCCCGCGCTTCTTCCTGCCGTTTCTCGACTGTACCATTGGAAGACAATTCAGCATACGTTAAGTGAACGATTTTTCCCCGCTTACCTGCCTTTACAAATTTAGCAATTGTACCGCCCATCCCAATTTCTACATCATCAGGATGAGCCCCTATTGCTAAAAAATCAATTTTTTCTTCCATTAGTTTTCATTCCTGTTTTTCTCTTTTAAAATTTCCCTCCACTTGAATTCTCCTCTCTTCAAACCGGAAAGGAGAACTTCCGCTGTCGCCATATTCGTTGCAAGCGGAATACTGTAAACATCACATAGTCGAATTAATGCTGAAATATCTGGTTCATGTGGCTGGGCTGTTAAGGGGTCCTTGAAAAATATGACTAGATCCATTTTATTTTCAGCAATCATTGCACCAATTTGCTGATCTCCTCCAAGTGGTCCTGATTTATATCGATGAAGGTTCAAAGAAGTCTCTTCCATAATTCTAAAACCCGTAGTTCCTGTTGAATATAATGTATGGGATTTTAATACTCCCTCATAAGCAATCGTGAATCGAACGAGATCATCCTTCTTTTTATCATGAGCGATAAAAGCTATATTCATCGTTTTTACTCCTCTCTATCAGTCTATTTTTTATTCAACAATTTGATCTAATCCATAAATAAGGACAGTAAGACCCATGACTGTTTCACATGCTAATTTTACACCAGGCATGAAGGATGTGCGATTAAACGAATCGTGACGGAGCTTTAACGATTGACCTTCTCCACCAAATATTACTTCCTGGTGAGCGACTAATCCGGGCAGACGAACACTGTGTATCCTCATTCCATCATACTCTGCTCCTCTGGCCCCTTTTAGCTGTTCCTTTTCATCAGGGTGCCCTTGTTTCTTTGGTTCACGAACCTCTGAAATCATTTGAGCAGTTTTTACCGCTGTCCCAGAGGGGGCATCTAATTTCCGGTCATGATGCTGCTCAATAATTTCAACATCAGGTAAATATTTAGCGGCCATTTTAGAAAACTTCATTAATAAAATAGCGCCAATTGCAAAATTAGGGGCAATAATTGCGCCTATTTTTTTCTCTTCTGCAATTTGTGAAAGTTGACTGATATCTTCGTCACTGAACCCGGTTGTTCCTACTACAGGTCTCACACCGTAGTCGAAAGCTGTGAGCATGTGTTTCTTCCCGACTTCAGGACTTGTTAGATCTATAAGAACGTCACAGGTTACTTGTTGGAAGCACTGCTCCATATCCTCAAAAATCGGAACATCTAAAGGCTCCATACCTTCTACATCTTTCATTTGAAAACCATCATGGTGACGGTCTACAACAGCGGTTAATTGAAAACTCTCTTCTGCACTTACCATTTTTACGGCTTCTTTTCCCATATTACCTCTTGGTCCCGCGATTACTATATGTATCATGTCTATTCCTCCGAGTTTTCTTTTTTAGTCCAACGATCTTTATCACGCGTCTGAAATTTCTCCATTACGAGATCAAATGACTCCTCCAAGTTAATATTTAAAGAGTTTGCCATGCAAATCATTACGAATAACATGTCGCCAAGTTCCTGCTCTAATGTTTTTTCTTCTTCCGATGTTTTTTTGGGTTTTTCTCCATAGTAATGATTTATTTCTCGAGCTAATTCTCCCGTTTCCTCCGTTAGTCTTGCCATTAGTGCTAATGGTGAAAAATAACCTTCTTTAAATTGAGAGATATATTGATCTACTTCTTTTTGCATTTCCTGTACTGATTTTTCACTCATAATGATCCTCACGATCCTTTCTCTTACAAAAGCCTATACGCTTATCCTAGCGAAAACAATCGTATTTGACAAATATTTTTTCATTGAACCCTATTTTCCTTTGAATTATAATATAGCAGTTATGACTAAAATCAGCATAGGCTTCTTCTGGTCTTTAAAAAGCTGTCATTTAATACAGTCTTATCTTTAGAAAGGAGAGGGTTCGATTGACTGCTAAATTACAATGGAAGCATGTTTTATTTATTATCCTGGGAACAGCTATCATGTCTTTTGGATTAGTTTATTTTAATATGGAGAACAATTTAGCTGATGGTGGTTTCACCGGTATAACATTAATTCTTTATTTTATTTTTGAAATAAATCCAGCTTATTCTAATCTCGTTCTGAATATACCTTTATTTATCATCGGGTGGAAAATACTGGGACGCAATGCTTTTATCTATACGTTAATTGGAACTTTGTCTGTGTCTTTTTTCTTATGGTTATTTCAAGCGTATACGTTTGTTTCTATACCTCTATATGATGATATGACATTAGCGGCCTTATTTGCTGGCGTTTTTCTAGGTGTTGGTTTAGGAATTGTCTTTCGTTATGGTGGCACAACGGGCGGTGTGGATATTCTCGCTCGTTTAAGTTTTAAATATTTTGGTTGGAGCATGGGACGAACAATGTTTATTTTCGATGCCGTTGTAATTACTACCTCTCTTATTTATTTGAATTATCGTGAAGCAATGTATACTTTGTTAGCCGTGTTTGTCGCAGCAAAAGTTATTGATTTCATGCAGCAGGGGGCATACTCTGGAAAAGCAGCGATGATTGTCTCAGAACATGCCACTGATATTGCCTCTGCAATCTTACAAGAGATGGACCGAGGAGCAACGATATTAAAAGGGAAAGGAACCTTCACAGGTGAAGATCGTGAAGTACTGTATTGTGTGGTAGGACGAAATGAACTAGTACGCCTAAAAAACCTTATTGCTAAATTAGATCCACACGCGTTCGTCTCGTTAGGTGATGTTCAGGATGTAATGGGCGAAGGCTTTACTTTGGATGAAAACAAAAAACCTTTAGAGATTTAGGTTCTAAAAATTTTAAAAAAGGTGTGTCACTTGGTTTCTATACCTAGTGACACACCTTTAAATTATTCTCTGTTCATTGCTAAAAACATTAGTACAAATCGTATCAATTCTGCTAGAGCTACTAGTGCTGCTGCAACATAAGTTAATGCAGCGGCATTCAGAACCTTTTTAGTTTCTTTTTCTTCATTATTTCTGATAACTCCAGTTGAAACAATTTGTTCCATTGCTCGGTTTGAGGCATTAAACTCCACTGGTAATGTAACAAGCTGGAACAATACAGCAAATGACATGAAGATAATACCAACTAATACCAGACTCGGTTGCGTTAAGAGTATACCACCGATAATTAAGAAAATGGAACTGTTTGAACCGAAACTAGCTACAGGAACTAGAGTAGATCGTAAACGTAAAAAACTGTACGCTTCTGCATCCTGCATAGCGTGTCCAACCTCATGAGCAGCTACTGCAGCCCCTGCAATTGAATTCCCATAATAATTATGTTCAGATAATCGAACAACTTTTTTTCTTGGATCGTAATGATCTGACAGTTGACCTTTAACAGGCTCTATTGTCACGTCATATATACCGTTATCATTTAATATTTTCCGAGCTACTTCTGCACCAGTCATTCCTGAGGATGAAGCAACTTGTGAATATTTTCGATACGTACTTTTCACTCTTGAACTAGCCCACCAAGGAATAATCATTAACAACGCAAAGTAAAGAATAAAACCTCCAAAAGATTCAATCATGCTGCTATTCCTCCCAGAATTAACTTCTTCTTCAATTATAAAATTAATTTTAGTCAAATAATTGATTGGTGTCAATCTAAATGATTTGGTTAGTTATCCTGATCCCGTCTTCTGTTTTTTTTATTAACGACTTCTTGCTTATGACCACGAAACTTTTTGAAACCGACATACGAAAGAGTACTCAAAATAGCACTGCTCATCGTGATAATTAACCAATAAAGTGATGGATCGGCTAATGTTGATTCTTCCTCGTCAAAAATAACTACTAATTGAGCTTCTATTTTTTCAAGATGGGCATTCCATTCATTTGGTTTGATCGAATCGTTTGTCATTAAAACTAAGTATTTAACTTGTGAATGAAGTATTTGAAGATTCGTTTCCTCAAGTGCAACAGTTAAGGCTGGCTGAACAGTATTATAGTGCCCAATAAAAGATCGTAATGGGGATTCTATTGCTTTTAAATCTGCTTCATCTGAAGATATATGAAGGCTCTGCAAGGATAAAAGTAAAGGTTCTTCCATCTCTTTCCACAAAGGATCCTCATGCTTCATATAAGCATCCATTAAGAGTCTTAATTCATAAACTAATTGAATCCTCTTAGCTTTAGATAAAGAAGTACTTTTGACAGCTTCAAGTGCATCATCATAGGACATAGTTATCACTTGAAGCTCTTTCATCGTTAACTTTTCTTCGTTTAGCATTTCAAGAAAATGTTCGGAAAATCCCTCTAAGATCTTTGAAGCTTCTTCATAATGTTCTTGCTTAACGTATTTTAAAATTGTATCACTTTGATGATTTAATTCCGTCCATCCATCGTTAGTATTCCCAGATACTCGTCCATCATTTATATAAAAAAGTGCAGAAAAAATCAGGAAATAACATGAAAACCATATAAGTAATTGTTTGCCTTTCCTCATGCCCGACCCTCCTCTATTTCTTACTTCATCTTATGATGAGTAGGACAAGAGTAGACCGATACTTTTTTTTAATGCTAGAATGTACAGCTGGCGGCTGCAATCCTCAAAATTAAAAAACACCTCCACGCATTGTAAAGGTGCAACTAAGTAACGAAAGCTCACGCTGTATTAAGTTATTTTTCTTCTATTTGTCTTTCCAAGCTAGTTTTATTTAGAATATATACAGTGAAAAGGGAGGCAATGCCTAGCCAAAAAGTGAAGTAGCCGATTTCTTGTATATAGGGTTGAATAGAGCTAGCCACTCCGGGGTGCATATTATATATATAATCGATCACATCATTATGTATTGTCCAGATAGCTACAAGGATTAAATGCCATGGTCTGATTCTGTAATAGGGCGTATACAAAAGACCTTGGATTGCCATGCCTAGATGAGAGGTTATCAGCATGAAATTGAGTATTCCTATATTACTACCAGCAACTTTGGCAGCCAAAATCATTACTACAGCCCACACACCATACTTTAATAATGTTACAGCTGCCAGTGCTTCTAGGATAGGTATATTTTTCCCGAACAGAAATGCAATTAATACAAGACAGAAAAATAAGCTTGCCGTTGGACTATCCGGAACAAATAACAGAAAAATTAGAGGTGTATTTGCTAATTGAGACTCATACCAGATATACCCATAAATCGTCCCTCCAATATTCACTGCTAACAATAGCGCGATAAACCATCGCCGACCAATTATATGTAACAAATAGGAAATCATTATCATCTTCCTTTACAAAGAAATTTCATAATAGATAGTAGAAAAAAAGCTGACTGATTTTCTTCAGCCAGCTTCCTATGGGAACATCTATTATTCTTCCGTAGCTTCTTCAGCTTCTTCTTCACTACCATCTTCTTCTGCCTCAGCATCGCCACCGTCGGCACTTTGTCCGTCGTTAGCAATAAATGCAGCAAGAGTTTCAAGTTCCTCTTCGGAACCCTCGAACTGACCAGCAGGCATTGCACCTTTACCGTTAGTAATAATCTCAATTACTTCCTCGGTATCGTAGTCACTTTCGAACATGTTTGGACCAGATGATCCACCTAACATATCTCCACCATGGCATCCGATACAGGAATCCTGCGACTCAAAAATTTGATAACCTTCCGCTGATTCATCAACTTCCATATCTACATCATCCGTAATTTCACCTTGTTCTGCTGCCGCTTCCCAATCATGTTGATCTACAGATTCCCATGTTAAGAAAAATACAGATATAAAACCTAAAAGCATTAACGATGTAGCTATTGGTCGTTTTAATGGGCGACGTTCTGACCCTTTATCTAACCAAGGTGCCAACAACAATGCACCAAACGCAATACCAGGAATAACAACTGCTCCCATTACTGTGTATGGACCAGCAGCAAACTCATACTTCAATAACTGATAAAGAAATAAGAAATACCAGTCTGGTAACGGTATATAACCAGAATCAGTTGGATCTGCAACTCGCTCTAGCGGTGCTGGATGGGCAACTGTCAGTACTAAGTATCCGACAAGAAAAACAGCCCCAACCATCCACTCGCGAAGCAAGAAGTTCGGCCAAAATGCTTCTGTTTTACCCGGATATTCAGAATAGTCTTTCGGTATATTTGGTTTCTTCTCT
Source organism: Salipaludibacillus neizhouensis (assembly GCF_002886185.1). Classification (GTDB taxonomy): domain Bacteria; phylum Bacillota; class Bacilli; order Bacillales; family Salisediminibacteriaceae; genus Salipaludibacillus; species Salipaludibacillus neizhouensis. Next base: position 814,881 of record NZ_KZ614146.1, on the reverse strand, counting down.
GCTGGGACACGTGAGTCACCAACAAACTTCATCCCTTTCCCGCGATGCATAGCTTTCCCTCCTTATCTTATAAACACCCTTTTTACAATGGTCCAGAAATACCTTGTTTTCTAATCATGAAAAAGTGGGCGCCTAATAATCCTAATAAAGCTCCAGGTAAGAAGAACACATGAATCGCAAAAAAGCGTGTTAATGTTTGTGCCCCTATAATTTCTCCACCTGCTAGTAACGTTTTAGCAAAGCCACCAATAACTGGTGCACTTTCTGCAATTTCAAGTCCAACTACAGTAGCAAAATATGCCTTCATATCCCAAGGTAATAAATACCCGGTAAAACCTAAACCTAAAAGAACAAAGAATAAGAGTACCCCAACTACCCAATTCAATTCTCTAGGTTTCTTATATGATCCTGTAAAGAATACACGTAATGTATGTAGGAACATCATCACTATAACGAGACTGGCGCCCCAATGGTGCATCCCTCTTACGATCATCCCATGAGTGACATCATTTTGTAAATAATACACAGACTCATAAGCATTAATTATATCTGGCACATAATACATGGTCAAAAACATTCCAGATAGAATTTGAATAACGACAACAAAAAATGTCAAACCACCAAAACAATAGACAAACGCTGAAAAATGATGAGCCGGGTTAACGTGCTCAGGCACTTCGTGATCAGCAATATCACGCCATAAAGGGGTAATATCTAACCGTTCATCTACCCAATCATATACTTTTTGTAGCATTGTTTCATTTCCCCCCTTTAACGCTCATTAGTTTGTCCTAAATAAACCATACCGTCCCTGACTTCTACATCATAAATATCCAACGGTCGCGTTGGCGGTGTTCCAGCGATGTTTGTACCATCTTTTTCAAAACGACCACCATGACACGGACAAAAGTAATTACCTGGATAATCTTCGTTAGCATCCCAGTTTACTGTACAACCCAAATGTGTACAGGTTGGTGATAGGGCAACAATTTCATCACCTTCTTTATAAATCCATGCAGATTGAGACTGCTCTGAAGTATGCCAAGCATCTACTATTTCTACATTAAAATCTACGCGTTGAGGTTCTCCGGTCAACTCATCTTCACCAATACCAACAGAAATAAAATCTGAACCGCCTGAGGCTTCTAATGCTGGATCTAATGCCATCCGAACCATTGGACTAAGCATACCCGCAGCCATAAAACCACCAACGCCTGTTAATGTATAAGTTAAAAATTGACGCCTTGAAACTCGATGCTTCTTTTCACTCACGATCTTCCCTCCTCACATACAGTTCTTCCCAATTATTTTACACACAAAAAACATACTAAGACATCATAATGATAGCCCAAAAAAACGGTCTATGTCAACAAAATCCACAAGATCATTTTAGAAGAATAATAACTTAGTCTTCTCTTTCGGTTGGCTCTTCTTGCCACTTCAAGGAAAACAAAGGCATAACCTGCTGAACCTGCTCTTGAATTGTTTTTTTAAATTGATCTGTTTTTGTTGTTTCTGTTGAAATTGCTGGAAGCCAAATAAGCTCACCAGGTAGTTTTTTTTCAACTATTTTCCATTCACTGTCTGCAGTTATATACATAATATATTTAAAACCTTCTTGATATAAATGCTTGTCCCATTCAACTAGTCTTCTAATTTTTTCTTCTTTAGATTCAAATTTCAAGTATGTAAAAGGGGGGAATAAAAAAACTCTTCCTGTAAATTGTCTCTCAATATAGTCTGATAGATAATTTGTATATTCTCCCATGTTTATAATATTTTTCTCATCCTTTCCCCATTGAACAGGGGTAAGAGGTATTATTGCAGTGTCAACATATTCTTTTGCCTTTGAGTACATCTCTATCTGATCCATTTTCCATTTCATTTTTCCAATCTCCTTTATCTACATCCTGTTAAATATTTCAGCCACAATCTCTTAATCATCAATGAGGTCTTCCCATGATGCTTCGTAAAGAAGCTGTCTTCTATACGGATTGCTTCAAAGTACGTGTCAAAAGTCATTATTTTTTTTGAAATATCCTCTATTCAATAACGAAAAGCCCTTTTACTCAAGGGCTTTGAGTGCACTATATTGTTCAGCCAGGTTCCGGAAAGACAATTTATCACCACTCATAAGGGCCTCATCAATACAGCCTTCAAGCATTTTCATTTTGTGATGCCGTAACGACTCGTCTAAGATCATCTCGGCTAATAAGCTTTGAACATTTTCTTCCTCTTCATTGATAGGCAAATATGGGTTTTCTTCTAACACAGCTAAGTATTGCGGTATTTTTTGCTTGTTTTTAAAATTCAATTGAATAAAAATATCCTCATTTCTATTCAATCGGATATCATGAAAAGACTTTTCAGCATCCATCGTAACATGTTGATTTTTATGAAATGCAAACGGCACATGCTCTACATTATTCGCCGATATCATCAGCGCTTTAGGACAATGCTCTGCTTGTTCAACAAAATGAACACGTTCAATTAAAATATCATCACTCATTAAGAAATTAAGTAACCATGCACATTCTCGACGTTTCAATTGGTATTCCTCTAAAAACCATTTAAGAAAGTCTCGCTTCTCCATGACAGGAACTGAATTTTCCATCAGAATCCCTCCCTCTTATATTATAAACAATTTAGGGACAGCTTACATTTCTTTTCTTCATGACTAATAAGTAATAATGGTATTGCTATATATACTTATTCGAGAAATTATCGTTAAATCCTTTTTTTTTGATAATTTTTTTATTGTTTCCTTGGATAATTTCTTAACGATTTGAGGTAATGTTTTTTACTTATAATTGAGCAAATGAAAACCTCAAATAAGATCTTGTATTTATTACCAAATATCATTATTAATCTTTAAGATCAATGAGTCTTTCTTCAATATCATAACGTTCTGGATAAGCCTTAAATAATTCTTCAAGTAAATTAATTCCTTTTTCTTTTTTATTGCTTGCTAAAAATGTAAAAGCAGCTTCTTCCAATAAAGCATCGTCTCTTGTTAAAGAATTAAGAGCAACTTCATAGGCCTCCAAAGCTTCCTCGACTTGGTCATCCTCAAATAGCGCCTTACCTCTATAACGCTCGTAGACAGGGTCATATTCATTGTAGTCATCCAAAAAACTCAACAATTCCAATACACTTTCAAAATCTTCGTTTTCCTCAAAATAAGCCAGAAGTTCTTTTACTGCTGTAACATTCGATGGATTTAATGCGATAACCTTTTCGAGATACTGCCTGCCCTCTTTATTTTCTCCACTTTTTAGATGGAGCCTTGCCAGTTCCAAATATAAGTCTTCGTTAAATTCATCTTTCTTAATGCCATCCTGCAATACGGTCATCGCTTCTTCTCGTTGATTGAGCGCAATAAACGCCTTAGCTAAGTAAGAGTATACAGTTGTGTAATCCGGATCCATCTCAAGAAGTCTGTTAAAAGCCTTAACTGACGTTTCATAGTCTTCCAGCTGAAGTGCTGTAAAGCCATATCCAAATAGGCCATCTGTCGTTTCTTCTTCATCTAATCCTTCTTTATAATAAAGTAGAGCATCTTCGAATTCTCCTGTAGCACTATATGCTTCGGCTAATCTCAACTGGGGTTGAATTGGAAGCTCATCAGGAAGATCGCCTTGATGAATCGCTTTTCTATAGTATGATATAGCGTGGTTATAATCTCCCCGATTGAGATAGAACTCTCCTAAGCCAAATTGTAAGACGGAGTCGTTCGGTTCATTTTTCAAAGCCTCGATTAATTTTTGTTCCGCAACTTCTTCTAATCCTTGACTTTCGTAAAGATCTGCTAGTAATAATTGTGCTTGAATATAAGAATCATCATCTTGCTTAATTTCCGTTAACATATCGATTGCTTCATCTTCTTTTCCCAACTCACTGTAACACTCTGCTGCAAAAGCAAAGAGTTCTCCATGTTCAGGATACTGAAACATTAATTCTTCCACAATTACAATAGAACGGTCTACTAAACCTAGTTCAAAATATAATTCTGCAATAGTCCTCTTCGTTTCGTCATCTGTTTCTGGTTCATTAACCAAGGTATCTATTTGTGTCAGGCCATCTTCATGTTGACCTTCTTCGATAAGTTTAATTGCATTTGCTAATTTTTCATACATTGTAAATAAGCTTCCTTTCATCATTTCGTTTCTTTCATTTTAACGGACACATGGAATGAGTCAACTAGTTCGATTCTAACAAGTTAACTAAATTTGCTTCTTTCGATCTGATACCGATGAATATTTTCAATCGAGAGTAATTGCTCTGGAATAATATATTTTAATTCTTTCCCTTTTTTATTGTCCAGATACCAAGAAGTTCCAGCCTTCAATATTTCTCCTTTTTGTACGATAATTGCCGGAGCTATATATTTATTTTTCATGGGATCATTTTTCTCATACATAAAGTAATCTGCATCACTGCCAGAATCGAAGCTCCCTTTATGCGGATAGAGTCCCATCCTCTTCAAAAACAACAAAGGCAAATCATTCGTGAATGAGGAAATTTCCATAAAACTGTTTATTGAAAATCTAGTAATCAATCGGCTCCAGGCTTGTTCTATTTCTTTTAATCCCTTTTCATTTTCTGTTTCTATGTCAGGATCAAGTACAAACATCATACGTTTAGGAAATGCTGCCTCTAAAATCCTTCCCCATGGAATGCTTAATAAGGATTCTACTGTTTTGGGTTTAATACAAATTAAAAAGATGGAATGATTTTTAAGAAGTCTGATCCATGATGGAGTTAATTTAGTAATGGGCAATCGAACACCATGAATATAGTCAAGAGGACAGTTCATTAAGGCTCTTCTGGATTTATCTAATATGACATCGGTTTGACTTTCATAAGAAATATCAACAATGTGTATAAATGAAGAATAACCACCTAATAGTAATCTTTTAGAATATGAAACGCCTTCTCCTCTAATATAGGCATTACTTATATCGGCATCCATAGTAACTTTACCTGCCCTAACATCAAAAGTTGTTGTGTCCAGGGTCATAATATTCTTCTTGGAAAATGCCTTATTATAGTAACGGATTGATCGGTTTTCTATTTGAATCACTTTATTTCTTCCTGTTTTTTCGTCCCAAACTGGCATCACGTATTCCATTTAACTCCACCCCATCCTTTTTATAGACAAGCTATGTTAGAAGAGCAGTGTATATGTCCATTTGTACTAAAATAATGAATAGAGGGTGCCTCACAAGGTCAAAAAGACCGGATGAAACACCCTCATACTAATCTAGTTAACTTCTTTCATAAGACCCCGTAGATCTTCAAAAAAAGTTGGATAGGAAACGGCAATCGCATCCGTATCTTTTACTGTTACATTTCCTTTTGAAATTAATCCGCACAAAGCCATCGCCATGCCGATTCGATGATCATGAAAACTTTCTACAGTTCCACCAGAAATAACTGAATTTCCATGAATAATCATACCGTCATCTGTTGCTTCAATACCTACTCCCAGTATCTTAAGCTGATTTACAACCGTATCAATTCGATTTGTCTCTTTAACTTTTAACTCTTCAGCATCCTTAATTACTGTTTTCCCTGCAGCTTGAGAAGCCAGAACAGCAATTGCGGGTATCTCATCAATCAATCTTGGAATCAGATCACCGCTAATAGTAGTCCCTTTTAACGCGGAATATTGAATCCTTAAATCAGCTACAGGTTCACTTCCAAAGCGCCTTTTGTTCAAAATTTCAAGGTTAGCTCCCATCTCAAGTAATACATCGATCATTCCTGATCGTGTAGGGTTTATGCCAACATTTTTCAGCGTAATGTCACTTCCGGGAACTACTGCTCCAGCAACTAGCATAAATGCTGCCGAGGATATGTCACCTGGAACCTGAACGGTCGTCCCTTGCAACTTCTGTCCTCCTACTAGTGAAACAGATTTCTCAGTAACCTCTAAATGAACGCCAAAGCTCTCCAGCATCCTCTCTGAGTGATCTCTGGACTTAGATGGTTCTGTCACTTTCGTAGTTCCAGATGCATATAATCCTGCAAGCAGTATTGCTGATTTAACCTGTGCACTCGCAACAGGCGAATGATAATCTATTCCCTTTAAACTACCTCCCCTTATATGTAACGGTGTATAAGAGGCTAAGCTTCTGCCATCAATCGTTGCATTCATCATTTTTAAAGGACCTGTAACCCTCGCCATAGGGCGTTTCGCAATAGAATCATCCCCAATAAGAACCGAAGAAAACTCCTGGCCTGCAAGTACACCTGATAAAAGTCGAATTGTTGTTCCTGAATTCCCGACATCCAAAATACTCTGTGGTTCCTGAAAACCTTGAAGTCCCTTACCGTGAACTACAATATAATCCTCATTCTCTTCGATTTTAATGCCTAAAGATTTCATACAGGCAATTGTGCTTAAACAGTCATCCCCACGTAAAAAGCCGTATATCGTTGTTTTTCCCTCTGCTAGTGAAGCAAATAACACTGCTCGATGACTGATGGATTTGTCACCAGGAATTTCAATTGTCCCTTGTAACGATTGTTTCAATGGTTCCACAAGTTGCTGGCTCATAGGTCTCCCCCTTTATGGTGCATCGTATGTCTCATACATGTGTACTTTTAATTGTTCTTTAGCAAGAGTCAAGTCATCTTCTGAGCGAAAGCTTAAACGCAGTACCCCCATAATATCTTCCCTGGCTTCAATAATTCTGATATTTGTGATACTAATATTTGCTTCTGCCAGCAAAGCTGTCACATCTGAAATCACCCCAGGGTGGTCAGGAACATCTACGAAAAGGTCATAGAACGGTAGAAGTGCTCCTTTTTTCTTTGATGGCAATTGATCCCGTGCATCTTTCGCATCGGAAAAGTAAGCGTATATTTTCTCCTCATCCTTATCAATTAACATACTTTCTACTTCTTTCATAATATCTTGCCATTCACCTAGCATTTCCAATAACGTTTCTTGATTGTGCAGTAAAATATCACGCCACATGGTCGGAGATGCAGAAGCTATTCTCGTTATATCCCGAAAACCACCGGCTGCTAATTGTGAGACTAAAGGGTCTTGTTCCCCTAGTTTCGTCATTTGATGTACTAATCCAGAAGCAATGATATGTGGAAAATGACTTATAAGACCTGCAAACTTATCATGTGTTTTAGGATCTAACTGGATAAATTTCGCTTGTGTTACTTTCAACAAATTTTGAAGCTGAATCACTTTTGCAGAAGGAACGTCAGCAGTTGGTGTTAATATGTAAAAGGCATTTTCAAATAGATGCTCTCTAGATGCTTCGACACCAGTCTTATGAGATCCTGCCATTGGATGGCCGCCAATGAAATAAACACCTTTTTCTAAAAGCTGTTGCCCCTTCTCTACGATTGTTTGTTTCGTACTGCCTACATCAGTAATTACACTGCCCTTTTTTAGAGGAAGATTCGTCAGCTCTTTCAAAATCTGGATAGAGCTGTCAACTGGAGTTGATAAAATAATTGTATCTGCCTCAGAAGCTGCTTCAGACACAGAAGTTACTGATTCATCTATAATTTGTAGACTTTTGGCTAGTCTTCTGGCACCAGGATCAATATCGTATCCAACAATAATTGCTTCCGGATAACCTTTTTTAATTGCAAGAGCGAGGGAGCCACCTATTAGACCCAGCCCGATAATAAATATACGTGTCCTCACAGTGTTCCTCCTATACGAGCCAATTCGTTAATTCTTCAATAATTTTATCATTCTGTTCAGGTGTTCCTACTGTAATCCGAATAGAGGTTGGGAATCCTAATGCCTCTCCATTTCTAGTAATAAACCCTTTCGACAATAAATATTGAAAGATATCGCTGCCTGGTTTTCTTAAATCCATTAAGATAAAATTTGCTTGTGACGGATAGTAATCAAAACCATTTTTCTCACAAAAGTCAACATACTTCGCTAATTCTGTCTTGTTTTTCCGGTAACATGATTCAATAAATTCTTGATCCTCCAAGGCAGTTAATGCTGCTTTTTGAGCAATAGTATTCGTATTAAACGGCCCTCTGCCAGGATCAATTTCCCTAATTAATTTTTCGCTGCCGATCCCGTATCCAACTCGCAAAGATGCAAGTCCGTATGCCTTTGAAAACGTACGTAAAATCATTAAATTAGGATAATCCTTCAACAACGGCAATGTGGATGGATAGTCTTCTGCTGTAACATATTCATAATAAGCTTCATCGCTTACAACAAGGACATCTTTTGGCACCTTTTTTAGAAATGACATAAATGCATCTTCATTGACGTATGTTCCAGTAGGGTTGTTCGGGTTACATACAAACACCATTTTTGTATTATCATCGATCGCTTTATGCATCTCATCCAAGTCATGTACGCCATTGTTTAATGGAACGGCCTTTATTTCTGTTCCTTCAATTACAGCATTATGAGCATATTGAGAAAAAGTTGGGTCTGCAATGACAATGTTGTCTTCATTTGTTAGAAAAGAACGACATAAAATTAAAATAATTTCGTCTGATCCATTCCCAAATATAAGTTGCTGTTCGTTTACACCGAGCAAATTAGCGGTTTTCGTTCGCAATTCCTGCGCGTAGCCATCTGGATAAACAGCAATATTTTGAAATTCCTCCATGATAGCTTTTTCTACGCTTGGTGAACTACCATATGGATTTTCGTTCGACGCTAATTTGATCACTTCTTTTAATCCCAGTTCACGCTTCACTTCTTCTATCGGTTTACCTGGTTGATATGGCTGAAGACCAACCATAGATGATTTAATGTTCAATGATATCTCCCCCACCTAATCGACTGTATTTACTTCTATACTATTACGAAATGAGTTCTTGTACAAATTCTTTAATCTCTTCAAGTGCTTTTTGTTTTGTTTCTTCCTCTTGCAAAAGCAAATTTCGCTCTCCAATAAATTTCACTAACGCACTCCCTACAATTACACCATCTGCAATTGATTGAAAATGCTGAACATGTTCTCGTGTAGAAATCCCAAACCCTGCTAGAACAGGAACGGTTGCTGTGGTTTTTAATGTTTCAATAGAGGCTGCCAAGTCATCAGAAAAACTTTGTCTAGTGCCTGTGACCCCTAAAGAAGTTACGTAGTAAAGAAAACCGTCGCCGAGTCTACTGATTTTTTCCATTCGGTGCTTGGAACTTGGAGCTATAAGAGAAATAACAGAAATATCCTCTTTCCCGCAAAGCTCACGAAGCTCTTCACTTTCTTCAAACGGTAAGTCAGGAATTAAGATCCCATCAATATCTGCTTCCCGCATTGCCGAAACAACATTTTCGATTCCATACGACAGAACTGGATTGACATACGTAAAAAGCACAACCGGTAGCTCAAGTCCTCTTGTTCTTGCTTCTTTAATTCCTTTCAACGCGCTTGTCAAACTGCCACCAGCGTTTCTAGACCGGTCTCCCGCCGCTTGTATCACAGGACCATCCGCTAAAGGATCACTAAACGGAACTCCCCATTCTAATGCATCTACGCCAGCATTCTGAAGCTCTAAAGCAATATCGATTGCAGCATCATAACTAGGATCTCCACTCATAATGTATGGGACAAATCTATCTTTTTTATCCTGAAAATTGCTCTTTTTTATTCGGTTCATTCTTTGTCACCCCCGAGAACTTCCTGTATCGTATGAACATCTTTATCTCCCCGACCTGATAGACAAACGAGTAATACATCATCCTTGTTCATTTTTGGTGCTTGTTTACGAACATAAGCGAGTGCATGAGCAGTTTCAATTGCCGGAAGAATTCCTTCTAATTTACAAAGATCTTCTAATGCAGCCATTGCCTCTGAATCGGTTACCGCTTCATATTTCACGCGGCCAGTATCTCTTAAATGAGCATGCTCTGGTCCAATTCCCGGATAATCCAATCCGGCTGAAATAGAATATGGCTCAATAATATTTCCGTGTTCATCCTGTAACAAGTACGATAGCGATCCATGAAGCACACCTTTTCGACCTTTTGTAAGTGTAGCCGCATGTTCCGAAGTATCCGTACCTTTTCCAGCCGCTTCAACGCCTGTTAAAGCGACATCGTCATTGATAAACGGATAAAACATTCCCATTGCATTACTTCCTCCACCAACACACGCAACAACTTCGTCTGGTAAGCGACCAATTCTCTCAGCTAACTGAGATTTCGTTTCTTCGCCAATGACACTCTGAAAATCACGCACCATCATCGGATAAGGATGTGGACCGACGACACTGCCGATCAGATAAAACGTATCATGTACATTAGCTACCCAATGTCTGATCGCTTCATTTGTCGCATCCTTTAATGTTTTGCCTCCTGAATGGACTTCAATCACTTCAGCTCCAAGAAGCCGCATACGGAAAACATTTAATTCCTGGCGGCGCATATCTTCCGCTCCCATAAATACTTTACATGATAAACCGAACCTCGCAGCTACTGTTGCAGAAGCTACTCCATGCTGACCAGCACCGGTTTCAGCAATAATTTGTTTCTTCCCCATTTTTATTGCAAGAAGTCCTTGTGCTAAAGCATTGTTAATTTTATGAGCGCCAGTATGATTCAAATCTTCCCTTTTTAAATAAATTGTCGCACCACCATAATGATTGGACAACCTTTCTGCCTTCGTTAACGCAGTCGGTCGGCCTGAATATTCTTTCATTTCCCTCAGTAATTCTGCTGAAAAGTTCTCATCATGTTTCACTTCTTCATAAGCTTTTTCTAATTCTTCCAATGCGTACATTAAAGTTTCGGGAACATACTTTCCACCAAATGGACCAAATCGTCCTAAATGATCAGGTTGTTGATACGTTTCATTCACTGCTTTTGTCATTCCACTCATCTTCCTTTCATCCTTTTCCCCATTTGTTTCAATCCCAGAAGATAGATCAATTCCTAAAGGGTTATATTTTAATAGAGCTTGAATATTGTCTAATTTCACTCCACCAGCGATCAGGCAAGGAACGCCTTGTCGAGCTGCCTCCTTGGTATAACTCGGTATCGCCTCCCAGTCAAAAGCAATTCCGGAGCCCCCCCAAGCATTTGCCGTCTTCGTATCAATAAGGTAACCATCGACAACAGAACTGTATTTTTTCATTTCTTCTAGAGCTCTGTCGTTATGATGGATCGTCTTATACACGTCCACACCTGTAAAACTCTTTACAGTTCGAATTTCTTCAACAGATTCATTACCGTGACATTGAACGATGTCTATTTTCGCATCCTGAACAACCCTTGCAATTTTTTCGACTGTTTCATTTACAAACACACCTACAAGCTTCTGATGGGGGCTTGCAGGTGTTTCAGTTGCCCATTGACCAACTTCACCTGGATCGACCTGTCGTTTGCTGGGAGCAAAAATAAAGCCAATGAGATCAGTATTTGATGCTACTGCCTTTTTATAATCTTTTTCATTCATCATACCGCAAAACTTTAAAAGTGGTTTCATTTTTTATCACTCACATAAAACAAAGAATCGACGAATTGTTGTTTATTTTGACTCGTCATAAAACCTTCTCCAACAAGAATTCCGTTTACATTTAACTCCCTGAGTTTATCAACATCGTTTTTAGAATGAATACCACTTTCACTGATTAAGGTAATTTCTTTAGGAATATATTGTTGAAGTCTCTTCGTTGTTGTCAAATCTGTATCAAAAGTGCTTAAATTTCTGTTATTTACACCAATTAAATGCGGTGTAATATGAGATAGTACTTTTTCTAATTCGCTTTCATTGTGAACTTCTACCAAAACGTCCATACCAAGTTCGACTGCTTGTGTGTGCAACTCTTTTAATTGAGAGCTTTCAAGAATAGCAGCAATGAGAAGGATCGCATCGGCACCGATTCGTTCAGAATACGAAACCTCTTTTTCATGAATAATAAAATCTTTTCGTAAGATTGGGTTTGTTACTTCTGATTTTATTGCTGTTAAATAGTCCGCATGGCCTTGAAAGAATGATTGATCGGTTAATACTGAAATCCCCGCTGCTCCGATGCTCTGATAAGATTTTGCAATTGCAACAGGATTAAAATCATGCGTTAAGATACCTTTTGAAGGACTGGCCTTTTTTACTTCAGCTATGATCCCTAATGGGTGTTGAGAGTTTCTAATTGAATCCGTCAATGAATACTTCGAACGTGTTACGAGACGTTCGCTTGGTAGAATTAAGGATGATAATTCTTCTTTTTTCTTTTCTACGATACGATCTAATATAGTTGTCATCAGGTATTCGAAGCCTCCTTCTCCATTTGTAATGCTTCTAGATGTTTCATGACAGGCTCACCCAAAGCTTTTCTAGCAGCATGGACTCCTTCTGACATTGACGATACAGCACCTTGAACGTAGAGACCAGCCCCTGCATTTAAAAGAAGTAAATCCCTTGCTGCTTCTGGCGCTTTCTCTTGAAAAATTGCTTGAATGAGCGCTGCACTTTCTTGTGGTGTCTCGACTATTGCGCCATCGATATCATTCGTTGATAAACCTAGGTCTTCCGGAGAAATAGTGTATTCCTTAATAGTTCCTTGATTTACTTCAATAACAGTCGTTTTACCTTGGATAGTAATTTCATCAAGCCCATCTTCCCCACAAACAAAAAGAGCGCGTTGAATTCCTAATCGGCGGGATGCCTCAGCCATTTTTCTGGCAGCTTCAACATCATAAACCCCAATAATCCTATGTGATGCACCTGCTGGATTTGTCAGCGGGCCTAATAAGTTAAAAATAGTCTTCATTGCTAATTTCTTTCTGACGGGTGCAACATTTTTCATTGCAGAGTGATAAGTCTGTGCAAACAAAAACGTCAGATGATGTTTTCGAAGCATATCCTCCGCTTCCTTTTCATTTTTCTGAAAAGGAATACCTAGTTCTTCTAATACATCTGCACTACCAGTTTTAGAAGAAACACTGCGGTTGCCATGTTTCGCCACATTTACGCCCATTGAGCTTAATAAAATAGCTACTGCGGTAGAAATATTATACGTACTTGAACCATCGCCGCCAGTACCACATGTATCCATTACTTCAAAAGGTAATGATATTTGAATACTTTTTTGTTTCATTCCTTTTGCAAAACCTACTAACTCATCAACAGTTTCACCTCGGAATTGGAGAATGGCTAAAACAGCGGCCATTTCTTCCTGTGTAACAGCACCTTCCATCATCTCCATTACAAGATGTTGCGCTTCCTGTTCCGACAACGTTTCTTTTGACATTATCTTATCTAACGCTCTGCTCATCTTTTAGAAACCTCCTCAGCTTCAAATCTCTGCTCGGCTAATTTAATTGCGTATATTAATGCTTTTGCTTTGTTTCGTGTCTCTTCCCATTCACTTTCTGGGACAGAGTCCTGTACAATACCGGCACCTGCTTGAACATAAGCAACTCCCTTTTGAAGGACAATTGTCCGAATCGCAATACAAGAATCAATCACCTGATTAAATCCACAGTAAGCAATTGCGCCGGCATAAACTCCTCTTTTCATTTGTTCTAACTCCTGAATGATTTCAACAGCACGGACCTTAGGGGCTCCTGAAACCGTACCGGCGGGATGAGTAGAAAATAAAGCTTCAAAGGGATGTGTTCCTTTACGCAAATTGCCTGTGACTTTCGTCGTTAAGTGCATCACATGTGAAAAATAAGATACGTTCATCATATCCTTGACATTCACTGAGCCATATTCACTTACGCGGCCGATATCATTTCTGGCTAAATCTACTAGCATCAAATGTTCCGCTCGTTCTTTCTCATCACCAAGTAGATCCTTAGCTAGTAATTCATCTTCTTCTTTCGTTTTACCGCGTTTTCTTGTACCCGCAATTGGATGAATTTCAAGTTCTTTGGATTCATCCACTTTTACTAAGCGCTCTGGTGAGCTACCTATAATTTCCTGATCATTAAATCTTATATAGTATAAATATGGAGATGGATTTATCTTTCTTAAGACGCGATAAAGAGATAAACCATCCGTTTGAACTGGCAATTCAAATCTTTGCGATAAAACAGCCTGAAAAATATCACCAGCACCAATATATTCTTTGATTTTGTTTACTTGATTCATATATTCCTCTTTAGAATAGTTGGAAGCCACACCTTTGAAGATATCTTCATCTTTCGTTTGTGTCATTGGAACCATCGACGCTGAAACCACGTTATCCTCTTCAATCTTTTGAAGGATGTTATCAACTTCTGTTTTAGCAAGATTATAGGATCTATCCGCATCAGTACTGTTTGTTGATTGAAGATGAACAACTGTTAACTCTTCTTTTTCATGATGATATGCTAAAATGGTTTCGCAAAATAAGAAAGATACATCACTCGATGTTTCTGAACGCTTTAACCTAGGTTCATAATGAGCATAAGCTTCGAATCCTAAGTATCCAACCGCCCCACCTGGAAAAGGAAGATCAGGCATATTGGGAGAAATATTTAAATAGTTCAACGCTTTTTCCCAAGTATCTTGAAAAGCACTTCCTTCTGCTAAAACATCACCAGCTTTATTTTGAAACACATACGATTTATCTTGATCGAAAAGGGAATAAATTGGATTTAATCCGATAAAGGAATAATTTGACCACGGAGATAACGGGTCCTTACTTTCAAGAATAAATGCTGCTTGGTCGTTAAATAAATGGAATAATTGAATGGGTGTTTTTGTATCTGCAAATACCTTCGCCGATACAGCTACAGTCTTATATGTTTGAGATTCTCTCTCAAATGCTTCTTTTGATATCGTTAACATTCCAATCACCTCTCTTTAATTATGTATTTTCAACTGGTCTCATTGGGTATTATGAAAAACACCTTCGTAAGGATTGACAACCTATTGAATATCTTCCTTAAGACAGGGATGGTAACAAGAGGAAGAACGGGGTAAAATATAAAAACGCCTGCCAAAGGGCAGACGTATCCTGTAAATTGATACACTCTTCTCTGCTCTCCTCAACTCCAACTCTGCTCTTCTCAACTTTTGTTCACTCATTTACTAATTCTCTCGTAACTTCTCTACTAATCTAAACTTATTAGCAATAGTACTGACTATATAATCATTTGTCAAGCGTTAAGTCAGGTCTAAGATTTACAGCATCATTAAGATAAATATGCTTAATTTCATTTTGAAATTTTGTCGTATTTACAGTTACCATCAGTCGTATACATTTTGGTAATCCACCGGGAACTGCTATTTCTTGAGCGCACATCACAGGTACAAGCTGATAACCTGCAATGTCACGTAATACTCTCGCGGGAAATGTAGCATTCAAATCCTCTGTCATTGTTATTATAATATGAGAGATATCCTCAGGATGAAATCCGTTCGTTTCTTGAATTTCCAGCATGAGTTCCTTTGTCGCTGCTAAAATTGAATCACCATTATTTTCTTCGACAGTGGTTGCACCTCGTAATCCACGAATCATGCGTTAACCCCCTCACTTACGAGTAGATCTAATACGACTTGTTCCTCAACCGGTAACAAGACCGGTTTCCCCATTTCCTCTAGTAATACAAAACGAATGCGATTATGCTCCGCTTTTTTATCAAGCTTCATACGTTGAAGTAGTGATGCAGCTGAAATCCCCTCTGGAATAGATAACTGATAGCCTAGTTTGGTCATATATATTTCATGCGTTTTAGTGGGTAAAGTTGTATGGAACACTCGTTCACTTAATTTATGGGCAAACGCCATTCCTATAGCAACTGCCTCTCCGTGTGTCAGTTTTCCATAGCCTAATTCTGACTCTAATGCGTGTCCTAAAGTATGTCCATAGTTAAGAAAGGCCCGTACACCATTTTCCTTTTCATCCTCCTGAACGATCTCTGCTTTCACTGCAATGGATCTTCTCAGCATTTCGTTCAATATATCAGAAGGTATGTCAGAGAATGACATGACTTTCTTTTCAAGCCACTCTAGAAACGCCGTATCTTTAATGAAACCATGTTTCACTACCTCTGCAAAACCTGACCGCCACTCTGTCTCAGGCAGAGTGCGCAGCATATCAGAGTCATATAAGACCGCAGAAGGAGCATGAAATGCTCCAATTAGATTCTTGCCTAACGGGTGATTAATACCTGTTTTCCCGCCAACACTGCTATCATGGGCCAGTAAAGTCGTTGGCATTTGAATAAACCGGATTCCCCGCATGTAAGAAGCGGCTACATAGCCCGCCAAATCTCCAGTGACTCCTCCTCCTACTGCGATGATCACCGATTGCCTGTCTAATGGCACCTCGAGCGCCTCGGTTAATAATTGACTGAATTTCTCGATCGATTTCGATCCCTCTCCACTTGCTATCTTCGTTACAGTGGGTTGAATATTTTCAGGGAAAGAAGCTAGTAAGTCAGCTAAATAAAGATCAGCTACATTTTCATCAATCATGATCATATACGAACTAACACTCTTTTGCAGTGCCTCCCTAATATAGGAGAAGCACTCATGCCTTAAACCACCTTGAATAAAAACAGGGTAACTATTTTTTTCACTCGCAATCGTCAGACTAGGGGCGTTCATTAAAATTCCCTCGCTTCTTTCATATACGCGTCATAATGCTTCTTAATGTCATCCATTGTATCTGATCCAAACTTATCTAAAAATGCATCAGCCAGTTCCCAAGCTACTGCAGCTTCGCAAACAACTGCAGCTGCCGGAACTGCACAGCTGTCAGAACGTTCAATACTAGCTGAGAAAGCTTCTTTTGTATCAATATCTACACTCTGTAACGGCTTGTATAGCGTAGGAATAGGTTTCATTGCGCCATGAACAACAACAGGCATCCCATTTGTCATACCGCCTTCAAATCCACCTAAACGATTTGATTTGCGGAAAAAACCTCTTTCTTCGTCATGTGCTATTTCATCATGGACCTGGCTTCCTTTTAATCTAGCCGCTTCAAAACCAAGTCCAATTTCGACTCCTTTAAATGCATTGATGCTAAGTACCCCTTGAGCTATTTTCCCATCTAACTTACGATCATAGTGTACAAAGCTTCCCAATCCAATAGGAACATTGTTTGCCACCACTTCGACAATACCACCGATTGAATCGCCATTTTGCTTTGCATCATCAATCGCTTGTTTCATCCTTTCACTTGCTTCAGGATCAATACACCTAACTTCAGATGCTTCAGATATTTCTTTTAGCTCTTGGACAGAGTCCAGGTCTTTTTGATTACTAACTACATCCCCGATTTCCAGAACATGTCCACAAATATCAATATTAAACTGTTTCAATATAACTTGTGCTACCGCTCCTACTGCAACCCTTACAGTTGTTTCACGAGCAGATGAGCGTTCCAGTACATTTCTCATATCTCGATGACGGTACTTTATTGCTCCGTTTAAATCAGCGTGTCCAGGTCTTGGACGTGTAATCTTTCGCTTCATGTCCTGCTCTTCTTCTTCTGTTAAAGGCTCAGCACCCATAATTTTCGTCCAATGTGTCCAATCTTTGTTTTCTACATGCAACGTGATTGGTGCTCCAGTTGTTTTTCCGTGTCGAACACCACTGGTAATTCGAACTTGATCTTTCTCAATTTGCATTCTTCGACCTCTGCCGTAGCCTTTTTGTCTTCTGGCTAGGTGTTCGTTAATATCCTCTACTGTTAAAGGGAGTTGACTAGGAACCCCTTCTATTATTGCTGTTAATTCTGGTCCATGAGACTCGCCTGCTGTTAAAAAACGCATTTATACCTACCTCAGCTTTCTTTATCGCTTTTATGTGTTAAAAAGTCATTATATCTATTGTTTATGATTTCAGACAATTTTTCAAGGGAAATACATGAATTTTTTAAATATTAATCAAAATAATCGACAAAATTTTCTACCAGAGAGAAAGAAACAAGACCTTTTCTTATTCCATTTTCTTATAAAAAAAGGTATCTTCCGTTTCAAGTCCATAACGCTGGGCATTAAATATCTGTTCGGTACTCCCAACAAAAAGAACTCCGCCAGGCTTTAAAGCATCAGCGAACTTTTGATATAACTTATCTTTCGCGTCTTCCGTAAAATAAATCATCACATTTCTGCATACGATTAAATCAAATCCAGTCTCAAATTTATCGTGAAGTAAATTATGTCGTCCAAATCGAATTGGTTTCTTTACTTCATCATTCACTGAATAACCTAAATCTTGTTTTTCAAAATAAGTTTGTAACTTTTTGTTTTCTACTTCTTTTAAAGCACGTTCTGGATAAAATCCATTTATTGCACGATCCAGAATCGACTGATCCAAGTCAGTGGCTAATAAATCTATTTGTTTGTATGTAAGGAATTGGTTAAGTAAAATAACTAAAGAGTAAGGTTCTTCCCCAGTGGAACAGGCTGCACTCCACATTTTAATAGACGACTGATTTTTCAATAGTCTTGGAATGATTTTCTTTTCTAAAACAGTCCATCTTTGTGGGTTCCGAAAAAACTCAGATACGTTAATTGTCATTCGTTGTAAGAATTCTTCAAATAACTCTTGTTCTTGTGTCATTGCTTTATAATACTCCTCAAAATTGGCGAAACCTCTTTTATCTCTTAATGAGGTTAACCTCCGCTTCATCTGAGCCTCCTTGTAATAGGATAAATCAATTGCTGTTTTTTGTTTCACTTGGTCTATAAAATATTGGTAATCATCCATCGAAATAATCCTCTTTCCTAACTGTGATACTATTACTTGTAACATATTTATGTTGTTACGACTACCGTGTAATAGAAAAAAAGCTACCGGGTAGGCAGCTTTTTGAAGTTAGACCCATTTATTAACCGTTTTACTATAGGATTCAATCTCATTGTCATTAAAGAAAAGTGAAATTTCCCTTTTTGCACTTTCTACTGAATCAGAACCATGAATAATATTTTTAGACATATTTACACCATAATCTCCACGTATTGTTCCTGGATCCGCTTCTTGAGGTTTTGTTTTCCCTATCATTTTACGAGCTTCTAGAATTGCTCCGTCACCTTCCCAAACCATTGCAAATACAGGTCCTGACGTAATAAACTCAACAAGCCCTTCGAAAAATGGCTTTCCTTTATGTTCCCCATAATGTGTTTCAGCTAATTCGGGAGAAATTTGTAACACTTTTGCCCCAATTAGTGTAAACCCTTTCATTTCAAAGCGAGAAACTACTTCACCGATAAGGTTTCTTTGAACACCATCCGGTTTTACCATTAAAAACGTCTGTTCCATCATGCATTCCTCCAACATATGTATATAACTTCCAACATTTAGATTATAGCAAATATTTCAAACTTTCACAACACCTTAAGAAAAACGCTAAGCGTCTTTTATTAAATACAGTGTTATCTTTCGCCACTATCATTTAAGTATCAAGGGTGGGTTTCCCTTGATACGTGTGGCGTGAAGATAGCTGTCATTTTTATAAATTCTCTTAAAAAATGTATCATTTAACACCTATTTAAATAATGATTTCACTGGGCCCTACCCGCTAAGCATTAAGAATTAATCATAGCGGGCTCTAAGAAATATTTGCTTATTACTCTCATAGACGTCTCATAATTCTTTTAACAAACTGAGACATCCTGATGCTTAAAACTTTCTGTCTCCTATGTAATGAGCTATTTGAGTCAATGAGTGCTTAGCTTGGGTATCAGGAAGGGCTTCCAATGCCTGCAATGCTTTTTGGATATAAAGATCCGCTACTTTCTTAGAATTGGCAATGGCATCTGTCTGCTTAACTTTTTCAATAGTACCATGCATATCAATAAAGTTGAGACCATTCTTGTTTAGGTAAGCCTCTATCGTTTGCCTTAAGGTTTGACTTTGCTGCATTGCATATAAAGCCGGAAGTGTTACATTACCTTGAAGTAAATCGCTTCCCGCAGGCTTACCTAATTCTTTTTCTGTGCCGACAAAATCCAAAATATCGTCAGTAATTTGAAATGCCATTCCCAAGTTATACCCATAATTTTTTAATAAACGTTGGTGTTCTTCTGTAGCACCAGAAACCATAGCACCTAATTGACAACTCACAGCTATTAGAAGAGCGGTTTTACGTTTAATCCGCCGAAGATAAACTCTGAAATGTTGATTAGAGTCATATTGGTATTTAATTTGTTCTACCTCGCCAATACACATTTCCACCATCGCATCAGATAAAATCCGATGAAGTTTAGGTTCATTACTATACGTGGCTGTTTCAACTGCTTTTGCGAAGATAAAATCCCCAGTATACATTGCGACACGGTTATCCCACTTTGATTTAATCGTTTTTTTTCCTCGTCTAAGTTCTGCATCATCAATCACATCATCATGAACAAGTGAGCCCATATGAATTAATTCAAGTGGAACAGCGACATGTTTAATCTTCTCTAAATCATAATTCCCAAATTGTGCAGATAACAGCACAAATACCGGTCGAATTCTTTTCCCGCCCGCTTTCAACAAATGAGAGGAAGCCTCCTGTAAAATGGGATGCTGCGCATCAATCGTTTTTTCTATTTCTTTTTCAATTCTCGTTATGTCCGACCTCAAATGCCAGTATATATCAGTAAGTCTCATAATAGTCCACCTTGCTAAACAGAATGAAAGTGATCGGCAGGGTTCCAAATCGAAATATGACGAACGTCTTTTGATAAAAGCTTTAAGTCGTACGCTAATTTGTAATAATAATACAAGCCTTCAAAATGCCGATCTGTCAGTTCATAGTTTAATCCAGAGAAATAATTCCTCCAAAAACTTGTTGTGCCACCCAATTCCAGCTTTATTGATTTTATCATACTTGAATATCCGTCCCTCATGCACTTGTCCTTACTCCACAGAAATTGCTCATGAAGCTCTGCTAATAGATCAGGTTGATCTTTCCAAGCCTCTTTTCTAACTGCAAATACTGCGTATGTCATCGGCAGATTCGTAAAATGAGCCCATAATGCTCCTAAGTCATAATGAAAAATATGATTAGGCTTATTCATTTTCGCTAAAATAGCATCATCACCAATTAAAAGACATGCATCATGTTCACTCATCATTTGAGTATAATCAGGTGCCGTTGTTTCATAATGTACATCCAGTTGGTAAAAGTGTTGCAGGATAATTTTTAATAAGTTGACAGACGTTGCCGAGCTCGACGTTAACGCGATGGAGGCCTTGTCCAAGTCCTCTATCTTCGTCTTAGAAAACAGAAAAATAGACCCGACACTTTTAGGTGATGATACAGATAGTTGAGGTAATACTTTGTATTTTTCTGCATTTTCACCATAAGCAAACGAAGATATTCCTCCAACGTGAATAGTGCCTTCCTTCATTTCCTTGTTTAATTTAGCCGGAATTGCCGGGACAAATTCACACCCTTTATTTATTAAGGTACTACGGTCAATATAATGAAACATCGGCCTAATATTCGTGTAAGATATTTCACCAACGATTAAGCTCATGATTCTCCGCCTCCCCAACGTGTAAATAAATTATGATCAACATCTACCTGGTCCAATACTTTACCTACAACAAAGTTTATCATATCATCCATTGATTCCGGATTATGATAGAAGCCCGGCATTGCTGGTACAATCAATCCACCTAAGTCGCTAAGACGTTTCATGTTCTCTAAGTGAATAGAGTTTAATGGCGTCTCTCGGGGCACAATTACCAGTTTTCTCCGCTCTTTTAATACAACATCGGCTGATCTCTCTAGTAAATTACTAGAAATTCCGTGGGCAATTTTTGCTAATGTACCCATTGAGCAAGGAATAATGATCATTCCATCGCTTTTGGCTGATCCGCTGGCAATAGGTGCTGAAAAATCTTGCTGGGTGTGATAATGAAAGTTTTTATAACCACCAAATAATTTTTCAAGACATTTCTCTTGGT
Source organism: Salipaludibacillus neizhouensis (assembly GCF_002886185.1). Lineage (GTDB taxonomy): Bacteria > Bacillota > Bacilli > Bacillales > Salisediminibacteriaceae > Salipaludibacillus > Salipaludibacillus neizhouensis. Next base: position 793,087 of record NZ_KZ614146.1, on the reverse strand, counting down.
CTGTGGTATCTAATTGAAGTTCATAATGAAACACTTGCCACGCTGCTCCTGTAAGAACAAAATGAACAGTATGCCCTTGTCTTAACAGTTCTTGTACAAAACGAACGCCATAGACTGCACCGCTAGCCCCTGTGATCGCAACTGTAAGAACTTTTTTATTCGTTTGTTGAGTCATAGCAATAGGTCTCCAATTGAAAAGGCTAGCATGACCACACTAATAATCCCATTCATTTTAAAGAACGCTACATTCACTTTAGACAAATCTTCTGGAGATACAAGCATATGTTCATATACCATAATTGATCCAACAATAATAACACCCGCCAGATAAATCCAACCTAATGGCGCGATAAAAAATAATATTAACATCGATGCCAAGCTTACGATGTGAAATCCTCTAGCAATTAACAGAGCTTTTGTAATTCCAAAAAAACTTGGGATCGAATGTAAGTTTACTTTTTTATCATAATCAGCATCCTGAGTAGCATAAATAACGTCAAAACCGGCTGTCCAAAAAGCTACGGCTAGAAACAAAACAAAAGCTTCCCATGTTAACGTTCCTGTAGCTCCAACCCATCCACCTAATGGCGCTATGCCTATTGTAAACCCTAGAAACACATGACAAAGCCACGTAAACCTCTTCGTATAGGAATAAAACACAAGAAAGAATACAGCTACCGGTAATAGGTAAACGGCTAGCATATTCAATTGAAATGCAGCTACAAACAACACTACAAATGAAACAACGATAAATAGTGATGTCTCCATTTTTGATAACAAACCAGCAGGAATAGCCCGGTCTTTTGTACGTGGATTAGCTTTATCGATTTGAGCATCGATTAGTCGATTTAATGACATTGCAGCACTTCTTGCACCTACCATCGCAAGAGTGATCCAGATCCAATCGGATATGGTTGGCCAACTTCCATTGATTATCAAACTACCCAATACCGTACCAAGGAAGGCAAAGGGTAATGCAAAAACTGTATGTTCAAATTTAATCATTTCTAAAATTATCTTTAATTTTCTCATCTGTTATCCCCACTTCAAAACATTAAATCTTTTATTTTTTAGCAAAATGAGATGCAGCCACTCCGCCAGAGTATGATTTATATGTAATATCCTCAAATCCAGCTTCTTTAAATAATGATTTTAATTCTTCCTTACCAGGAAAAGACTGACTTGATTCTTGAAGCCACGAGTATTCATCGTAACTTTTGGCAAAAACCTTTCCGAATAATGGCATAACATGCTTGAAATACAACCAATAAATTTGTTTAAAACCGAAGGCTGTTGGTTGAGATGTCTCTAAACAAACAACTGTGCCATTTGGTTTAACAACCCGTCTCATTTCTTTAAGAACTTGAAGGTAATCCGGGACATTACGGAGACCAAATCCAATCGTTACAAAATCAAATTCATTGTCCTTAAATGGAAGCTCCATTGCATTACCATGAATTAGTTTTATCTGATTCAGCTTTTTATTAGTTACTTTCTCTTTACCTACAGAAAGCATATTCTCACTGAAATCCAGCCCTCGTACCTTACCGTTAATACCGACTGCTTCAGCTAAATGAATTGTCCAGTCAGCGGTTCCACAACAAACATCCAGTGCTGATGCTCCTTTAGGAACTGCCATCTTCTTCATCGTATCTTTTCGCCAAGCAAGATGCCGCTTAAAACTGATAATAGCATTCATCTTGTCATATTGACCAGAAATCGATTCAAATACATCATGGACACGCTCTTCTTTTGTTCTGGCCATAGTTTATCCTTCCTCCACTACACACTGCTCTGATAGTTGGTATTTCAATAAAAGATTCGTTGTTCTTTTTTGAAATATTTTTTGTATTTCTTCATTTCGCCAATTAAAATGTTTTAAGTTTGAATCTGTGAGTGCAATATAAGAATTAAGGTAATTAATCGTATCAGGTTTTGTTTCTGATTTCACTAGAGAGTTTCCCATAATTTGATGCAGCGATTGAGCTATAATCCCTGTTTTGCCTGATTCAATCAGATCGAACCTTTCCTTAAGCAAAGATTTGAGTAAGAAAAACTGTTCCAATCCTTCACTCCAATCATTCAGATCTAATAGCTCCGCGATATTTATATGTACTGAAGAATAAATTTTCTTCAAATCATTAAGAGATGGCTGCGCATTTTTTTTATGTTGTTTATATATGTTCATTTTAGATTCATTAATCTCTTGAATGGAGCGAGCAAATGCTCTAATTAAAGAACTGTTTTCTAACTTGGAAAGAACGTAATAGTAAAGACTGCTATAGTAATCTCCGCCAAGAACAGAGAGTTGCCGTTTTGTTTTTAGCTTGCTTGTACCAAGTTCATGCGTGTCGACAGTTTCATGGATATCTAATGCCGCTTGAACCAACATCGTTGTTAGAATACAGTCGTGAATAAATGTAACTGACAAATCTTTTTCTTTAAGCATCAGAAGAAGAACTTCCGCCTGATCCTCATCAATCTCTGGATTTTTAATGTATTTATTTAAGTACGGATGATTAACATGCAGATAAAAGCTGTCATATATATTTTTTAATTCCTCATTGTTCGTATAAATCGCAGTCATTCAAAAGTCCCCCAGCTTTCAAAGTGCATAAAAATATATCCAGTATATATCGCATTCTATGCACGTCTAGTATATCACAATTAGTCCATAGCGATAAGGATACAAAATAAAACATTACTTACGTGATAAGCTCAAAATTTTAGAACAAGGATGACCTCGTAGTATGTATGGTGGGATAACCTATTGGCTGAATCTAAAAAGCAAGAAAACCAGGCTATATTATGCCCGGTCTCGTTAATCAGATTGATTAGTGCACCAACTTTAGAAAACTAATTAAAAGGAATACCTAGTTTTAAGAGCGACACTTAGTTTTACTCATCACTGCTCATTTCACCATGAGCTGTCTGTAATAGAGCTTTACCGCGTATTTTTATGGCCGACGTATGCTCTGTAAATTGGGCTATCATCATCTCGCCTTTGTCTAATTTCTCCGAATGATGAAATCTCGTATCCGTTCCTCTAGTCAAACCGATTACACTCACACCATCTTCTTTTGCTTTAATTACAATATAATCATTAGATTCTGCCAATGGAAGACCCCCCGTTTCATTGCATTATCAAGTCTGAATAAAAATCCTAGCCTGATAATGATATTTTATTGAAAGGTAATAACTAATCCTTAATCAAGGATAAAACTTCAGCACGAGCTGCATCACTGCGTTCAAATGCACCTCTTACAGCCGAGGTTACTGTCTTGGATCCGGGTTTTCGAACCCCTCTCATCGTCATACACATATGCTCAGCTTCAACGACAACAATAACTCCTCTAGGATCTAGTGTCTCTACAATTGAATTGGCGACGGTCGAGGTAATTCGTTCCTGTAACTGGGGACGTCGACACACCGCCTCCACAGCTCTTGCCAATTTACTCAAACCTGTAACTTTGCCGCCTTTTGGTATATAGCCTATATGTACCTTACCAAAGAAAGGAACTAGATGATGTTCACACATTGAATAAAACGGTATATCCTTTACTAGTACGAGTTCCTCGTGATCTTCTCCAAAAACTGTTTTGAAATGTTCTCGTGGATCTTGATTTAAACCTTGGAATACCTCTTCATACATTCTAGCTACTCTTTTAGGTGTGTCTAGTAACCCTTCGCGGGTTGGATCCTCTCCTACTGCTTCGAGAATCATGGTTACTGCTTTTTCTATTTTTTCATGGTCAACCTGGCTCATAGCAATACGGCCTCCATTTCATATTAACTGATTATGTAGATATCTATAAAAGTTTAGCATACCGCTTTGCCTTGTGACAAGAAAACCTTCTTATCATGGTACCGCCACAAATTGCCATTGTCTCTAAGAAAAACGGCATAGCCGTCTTTTGTTAAATACAGCGTCAGCTTCCGCCGCCCCGAGTAGTACCTACGTAATGCGTGTAGGTGCTACTCGAAAGGAGGGTGGGTTTCCCTTGATGCGCGCGGCGTGAAGGTAGCTGCTAATTTCATAAATTCTGGTCTTGCAAAATTACTTTCTTTGATACCGCTGAATTATCCATTTTTTTTGAAATAAGAAAAAGTGCCTCAAAAGCTAAGCTCATGAGACACTTTCAGTCAATAACATATAGCCCTATATGTAATTATTTAACTGCATCTTTAAGGGCTTTACCAGGTTTAAAAGCTGGTACATTACTTGCTGGAATTTCGATCTCTTCCCCTGTTTGCGGGTTACGACCTTTACGAGCAGCACGCTCACGTACTTCAAAGTTTCCAAATCCAATTAACTGGACTTTTTCACTGTTTTGAAGTGAACCAGTGATGACTTCGAAAACAGCATCAACAGCACCGGTAGCGTCTTTCTTAGAAAGCTCAGTCTTTTCAGCAACTGCATTAATAAGTTCTGTTTTATTCATACTATTCACCTCCTTCTATACTTATACTTGTGTTATACCATTACTTTCACAATAATAAACACTTTATACATAGTTTTCCCTTTATTCATGGGATAACTAGGCTTATATTAAACGATAGAGCATAATATTTCAACAATTTTTGCGTAATTCCTTGCATTTTTATCGCTTTTTTCCCTTAAAAGGTAAGTTAACCTATTTTTTATCCTAAAATATGGGATTTATTCAAAATAAAAAAAAGCCCTCCACATAGGAGAGCTACAATATAATTGCTATTAAACCGCCAGATCCTTCGTTGATAATGCGTTCTAAGGTTTCTTTTAGCTTGTATCTTGCATTTTCAGGCATTAGTGATAGTTTAGCAGAAATTCCTTCTCTCACTATTGAATTTAATGACCTGCCAAAGATATCAGAATTCCAAATGGATAGAGGATTCTCTTCAAAGTCCTGCATTAAATACCTCACTAATTCTTCACTTTGTTTCTCTGTACCAATTATTGGTGCAAACTCAGATTCGACATCAACTTTAATCATATGAATGGAAGGGGCTACAGCTCGAAGTCGAACACCAAATCTTGATCCTTGCCTGATAATCTCAGGTTCATCCAGACTCATATCAGCGATAGTTGGCGCTGCAATTCCGTATCCTGTTTGACGAACCATTTTCAAAGCCTCTGCTACTTGATCATATTCTGATTTGGCAAAAGCTAAGTCCTGCATAAGCTCCAGTAAATGATCTTTCCCTCGTATCTCAGTACCTACCACTTCCATTAATATTTGATCATAGAGGTCCTCAGGTGCATCTAAGTCGATTTCTGCAACTCCCTGACCCATTTCAATTCCGGCAAGTGTTGCTCTCTCAATGAAATCATATTCAAAGAATTGACCTACAACTCGATCGACATCGCGCAATCTTTTAATATCTTTTACTGTTTCTCTCACGGAATTTTCATAGTTTTCTCTTAACCAATGATCTTCTTTTAATACCATTACCCAGCTTGGTAAGTTCACATTAACTTCATGAACAGGAAATTCGAATAAGACTTCTCGCATGACACTATGGATATCCTGTTCCGTCATTCCTTCAATATTCATCGCTAAAACTGGTACATCATGCGTCTCCTCTAATTCTGCTCTTAACCCTTCCGTTTGGGGATGAGTTGGATGAACAGAGTTAACTAATACAACAAATGGTTTTCCTACCTCTTTTAACTCCTCAATCACTCTTTGTTCAGATTTTACATAATCCTCTCTAGCAATTTCTCCAATCGATCCATCGGTTGTTACGACTACCCCTAGCGTGGAATGCTCCTGAATGACTTTTCTTGTACCGATTTCAGCAGCTTCCTGAAACGGAATAGCATCCTCATACCAAGGTGTATGAATCATTCGTGGCCCATGCTCATCCTCGTAGCCTTTAGCTCCAGGGACGGCATATCCAACACAATCTACAACCCTTACGTTTACATCCAGTCCATCGTCTACATGAATGGATACGGCTTGATTAGGAATAAATTTAGGCTCTGTCGTCATAATTTGTCTTCCCGCAGCACTTTGAGGCAACTCGTCTTGTGCTCTTGCTCTGTCTGATTCTAATTCAATATTAGGTATGACAGCTAATTCCATGAATTTCTTTATAAACGTTGATTTACCTGTGCGAACGGAACCTACAACACCTAAATAAATGTCACCGCCAGTTCTTTCTGCAATATCCTTAAAGATATCTACCTTTTCCACACAATCGCCTCCTGCTAGATTTCTACGTAAATTCACTCTGCAAGTGATAAATGAATTTGAGTCTTTGTCTTTATTACTCTATGTCGTTGTCCAACTTTTATGACTAGGAGAACGAATCCTCTCCAGACATTACTTTTGTCTACTGAAATAACTATGATGAACGATGACATTTAAGACCTATAAGTTTTTTTACAGAAGTGAAAAGATTGTAATGACTTTCATGTAAACATCAAATATGCATAGGTATCTTTTTTTATGCAGAACAACGGATTTTATTTACGATTGTTTTGATTTCATACCAAGTGCTTGAATTGGCTCTATGAAGGTAATTTTATACTTTGTCAGTAGCCTTGGAAAACCGCTCTGCGGAGTCTTCAGTAGTTGATTTCCCCGCCGAAGTCACCAACTATTGCATTCTCAAGTAGCTACGGCTGCTAAGTTTAATGCAAAAAAAACGCTTTGAGCATTCTCTCAAAGCGTGCAAGTAAAAATAAATGATTCTATCGAATGATGATATAACTTAATTTTCGATGAATATGACTTCTCCATTCTCGACTGTTTGCGGCGCAGAGTATGCTGGAACAAAAGGAGCATGCTCAACCAATAACCAACGGAGATCATCACCTTCCGAAAACTCTCCCCACCCGTATTCTTCAAGGTAATATTGAATATCCAATGAATAATCTATCACAATGCTTCCATCCGTCTTCATAAATAACGGAAGCCGATGGGTAGGATGAAATGGACTATCTACCGTAGGTTCTTCTTCGTACTTCAACGCCTCGAAATCCAGCTTCAATAGTTCATAGCCAACCACTTCTTCGACAGGTGCAAATTCATGGTCACCTCGATAGGAGTACAAGCGTCTTTCTAAATCTTGGATTGTTTGAGTAATTCTAAGATCAATTAATTTCACAAGTGGTTCTTCTTCCACGTTTGTCAAAACGTATTGATAAGTTCCACCATTTTCAAATGAATTACCAGGGGCGGACTCTAGAAAACCAGGTACTAATTGGGCGAATTCAATGGGGTATTTTCGAAAGATAGGTGTATCAGCTTCTCTTGTCTTAATCGGAAGAACAGAACGATTTTCTTGATATTGCTCAACTGCTGTTTGAACGGACTGCAACTGAGCCTCATTAGGTACTTGATTCTCTCTTCGTTCATTTTGAGGATATAAACAACCTGATAATAAAAGAACTGCCAATGTCACAGAAATTAACCGCAGGTATAACATAAACGATCCCTACCCTTATCCAACATAAATTTTTCTATTATTCCGGGGCTGGTCCTGTAAAAACTACAAGCACGATAATGATCCCAGAAATTATTATACAAATAAAACTTATCGTCAAGAAAAAATATCTCAAAAAGCCAGAAAGCTTTTCTTTAGTAAAAACAGTGACGATAACTGACACTGTCATTAGGGCCATCCCGATAAAAGATACCCACATTTTCATTAATGGATCTTCAAACATAATATTTCCCCCTATTTTATCCCAGGTTACGAAATAAGCATTAGAAAAAAGAACCATCTACTGATAAGCCCAATATATTTACTCAGTAACCAAGAATATTAAACGTTTCTTCTAAATTCTGCATAATTATAGCATAGCTTCATCCTAAAATGCATGTTAAAAGAATTCTTTTTGAACTGGTAATACCCTATGTAATGTGGGCTCGTCTTACTTAACCCAATTTGTAATTGTTAAAACTCTATTACTGACTTAAACCTAATGTCTTTTTTTCTATTTTGTTACTTCATTGCGTCCACCTAGAGCGGATTCGCCCCCCTCAGCTCATAAATTAAACAAAAAACTGAAGAAAAGGGGCCTTTTCTCCAGTCTTCTATGACTAAATACTGCCTAGACTTCATCATTTAACAGCCATGCACTTACTATTTCAATATATGCTAGCTATCACGATTTTGATTGATATGAAAGCCTAACTTTATTTAGTCTTTTGAAACATTTTGGCTAACGAACCAAAATCCATAGGTACTTCATTATTAGTTATTGCTCTAACTAACTCATCTTCTTTTTCTTTCGATACTGGTACATTTGCTACAGTCGCAACTTGATGGATGAGCTGTCGCACATTTTCCTCTTTAGATAAATCTTTTTGGTTAACGGATTGTGCTAAGTTAAATAAGTCTTGTTGCTTAACATTTGTTTTACCTTCTAACTGATCAAAAATCGAGTGATTTTTTCCTTCTTCCACTCTTATCCCTCCTCCTACAAACCTATAATGCTAAATTATGCATTGGAGGAAAAAAGGTGAGAGCAAAAATCAGGGTTCTAAATGATTAAGTGGGTCTCCGTCACCAAACTTTAAATCTTCTACTTCATGTTTCTTCACCCTGCCCATAAGTTCAGTTACTGCATCTTCCGGTGTTTTATCATGAAATAATACTTGATATAATTCTTTTGTAATTGGCATGTCCACGCCTGTTTGTTCTGCAAGTTGGTAAGTGGCTTTTGTCGTCCTAATTCCTTCGACCACCATACCCATCTCATCTAACACTTCCTCTAATGTTTTTCCTTTACCGAGCATATTCCCAGCGCGCCAATTTCTACTATGTACACTCGTACAGGTGACAATTAAGTCCCCCAAGCCTGTTAAACCTGCAAACGTTAATGGATTAGCTCCCAATTTCATGCCTAAACGCGCAATTTCAGCTAAGCCTCGAGTCATTAACGCAGCTTTCGCATTGTCTCCAAATCCTAAACCATTCGTCATTCCAGCACCAATTGCAATAATATTCTTCAGTGAGCCGCCTATCTCGACGCCAATTAAGTCCGGGTTCGTGTACACACGAAAAACAGAGTTCATAAATAAATCTTGAACCCTTTCTGCGCTATTCATATCTAATGAGGAGCAAGTAACCGTAGTAGGTTGTCGTCTTGAGACTTCTTCAGCATGACTTGGACCAGATAATACAGCAATAGAAGTCCTTTGCTCCTGAGGAATTTCTTCTTCAATAATTTCTGAAACACGTAAGTGTGTCTCTGGTTCAATACCTTTACTAGCGTGAACAAATAAAACGGGTACACTCAAGTATTTGGTTACTTCTTTAAGCACTTCTCTCATGGCCTTCGTTGGTACCACTAATACGACTACTTCTACATTTTCTAAAGTATTCGAAAGATCCGTGAATGCATGAATATTATCAGGGAGCTTTACATCAGGTAGATATCTTACATTACACCGGTTATCATTAATCTCATCTACCTGTTCCTGTGATCTTCCCCATAGTCTTACTTCGTGATTATTATCTCCTAATACAAGTGATAAAGCAGTTCCCCAACTACCTGATCCTAAAACAGCAACTTTTGACATTGTTACGCCTCCCCCTGTTTTGCTTGTGCTTTTTCTCCTAGTTTACTTTCAGTTTTGCTGAGCAATCGTTCAATGTTCAGCCTATGTCGCCAAATAGATAACAAAGTAATAAATATTAAAAAGTACACATAATAAAAAGGGTATTCAAAATAATTATAAAAAATAGCAGTAATCAACGTCGTACCAATCATAAAAATTAAAGAGCCTAAAGACACATATCTCGTGAAAATGATTGCGCCTATAGCTACTGCACCTGCTATTAGGGCAGGGAAAATAACTAGTGTTGCTAAAACACCAATTGTTGTTGCAACACCTTTACCGCCTCTAAACCCATAATAAACAGGCCAATTGTGCCCTAGTATCGCTGCTAAACCGCTAGTGGCCGCAATGACTGGAGAACCACCTGAAAGATAAAAGCCTAGAAAGACTGCCCCAATGCCTTTCCCGGCATCTAATAATAAAACAACAATAGCAGGCCCAATTCCCATTACTCTTAATGTATTTGTTGCACCTGCATTTCCACTTCCATGTTCCCTAATATCTAACTTTCGCAGTTGCTTTCCTATTTCATAACTAAAACTAATAGATCCTACCAGATACGATAAGATGATTGCAAGAGCTGTCAGCATAACATCCCTCCTCCCACTTTATTAATAGAGAGTATTTCGAAAGTCAGATTCCTATCGGTTAATCGTTTTTCTTTCTTGCCATAATATGAATTGGTGTTCCGATAAATCCAAACGCTTCTCGAATTTTATTTTCCAAATATCTACGATAAGAAAAGTGAAGAAGTTCTGGATCATTAACAAATAAAATAAATGTAGGTGGCGCAACAGAAACTTGTGTCGTATATTTAATTCTAAGTCTTCGTCCACCATGATCAGTAGGTGTTGGATTCATCGTCACTGCATCAACAACTACGTCGTTTAATACATGCGTTTGAACTCGAAGATTATGTGACTCCATCACTTCATTTACAACCGGTAGCAAGTGCTGGACCCGTCGTTTTGTTTTCGCAGATAAAAATAAGATTGGCGCGTAACTTAAGTATAAGAAATGATCCCTTATTTTTTGCTCAAATTCTCTCATCGTTTTATCGTCTTTTTCAACTGCGTCCCATTTATTTACAACAATCACAACTGCTCTACCAGCTTCATGAGCGTAACCTGCAATTTTCTTATCCTGCTCGATAATACCTTCTTCTGCATTTATTACACAAAGAACAACATTCGATCTCTCTATTGCTTTCAAAGCTCTTAAGACGCTATATTTCTCCGTGGACTCATATACTTTACCACGCTTCCTCATACCTGCTGTATCGATGACCACGTATTCTTGGTCATCTTTAGTGAAGGGAGTATCAATCGCATCTCTTGTCGTTCCAGGAATGTCGCTTACAATAACTCTTTCTTCCCCCAAAATAGCATTTACTAGCGAAGACTTCCCAACATTAGGACGTCCAATTAGACTCATACGAATCGTTGACTCATCATATTTGTCCTCTATGTCTTTTGGAAAGTGGGTCGCCAAATGATCTAGCAAATCTCCTATTCCTAAACCATGAGATCCGGAGATTGGAAGTGGGTCGCCTATTCCCAAACTGTAAAATTCATAAATCTTTTCATGCATCGAATGGTCGTCCATTTTATTTACGCCAATTACTACTGGCTTTTTAGACCTTTGAAGTATTTGTGATACCTCTTCATCAGCTGCCGTCAACCCTTCTCTGCCGTTTACAACAAAACAAATTACATCTGCTTCCTGTATGGCAAGTTCAGCCTGAGCTCTCATTTGCCCTAATAATGGCTCGTCACTTATTTCAATACCACCTGTATCAATAACAAAAAATTCATGTTCAAGCCATTCACCTGAGCTGTAAATTCTGTCTCTAGTTACACCTGGCTTATCCTCAACTATTGCTATTCGTTCTCCTACTATCCTGTTAAAAATTGTTGACTTACCAACGTTAGGTCTTCCAACAATGGCTAATACTGGTTTTGGCACAGTATTTTCCTCGCTTTCGTCTTTTAAATACATACTTTATCTATTATACGTTGCAGTTTCATGAAAAGAAACCTTCCATTCGACATACGCCAATAAATATATATTAAAGAGTTTAAATTTTTTATTTTTCGTAACTTAAAATTGTTATTGATTTCAGATCGGTAGACCTCTTTTTAAAAGCTTGTATTTTTCATATAAAGGAAAACTCGGCTCTAGACAACCAATTTATTCTATTATAGCGATCTATCTACCTTGTACTGTCGGCTTAGACAAAACAACCGTTTCCTTAAGCGAAATCGCTATATTTTCTAACCAACTCCAAACGGTTATACATAGCAAAGACATTGCTAAAATCTCTAACACCGTCATACTAGTAAATCCGTAAAAAGGCCAGTTCCCAGCTTCATTATTTAGATGGGTAGCTATCTTGGACAAGGTTAACCCTTGGAAAACCCCAATCAACAATATAAAAAGACGGAGCTGAATCCCACGTGCAAATATAACTAGAAGAATCACGGAAACTCCTGCGATAATCCATTCGGGTTCAGTGAACAGCCATACTGGTTCAAGAAAAGTTAGCCGGTGAATCGTTAAAAACCAAATAGTTATGATTGCACTTAAGCCATATCCATAAATCATTTGGACTGCAGTTAAGTATTTAATTCTGCCTAAACAGATGAACAAAAACGGAAGATACGCAAAATTCCATTCGAATAAATGATTACCGTAAGTTATTGTAGATAAAATAATCGTAATAAATCCAATAGTCACCAAATACATTCTAGGATACTTGCCATCTAATAAAAATGAAACAGTAATAATATACATCCAGCCGACCCAATAAAACAATATTCCATCCATGTCTTCCCTGCTCCTTTCTTTTAAGAGCAGTTTCACCGAAAAAATACAGATCTAAACCTATTAGGTGGTCATTTATCCTTTAGAGTGAAAAACCAGCAGGAAAGCGTAAGAAGATGGTCAACGTGCATTTAGTTCACGTAAGCTGACCGCATAATATCGGGGGACAATCCAACAACAGCATGATATTGAGGGTCTAAAAAAGTATACATTGACTTTTTCAACCCCTCAGACATTACCTTCGATTTGCATATGTAGTTGTATCAATTCTCCGTTCAACAAGCCACTCTTTTGTGCGGCCGGAAATAAGAATAGAGCTTTTCTGAAGTTCCTGAATCGAACGAACACCTAGAGCAGTCATAATAAAACGCAGCTCATTAAGCATTGATTCCACATGAACGATCGTTCGATCAATACCATCATCTCTTATCCATTTTAAAACATTTCCCGCCATACCAGCGGATTCGGCACCAAGAGCAATTACTTTTGCAATATCATGTGCATTTTGAATGCCTCCTGATGCCAAAATGGCACCAGGCTTTTCTATAGACTTGACCTCTGCAATCGATACAGCGGTGGGTATTCCCCAATTATCAAAGCTAGTCATAGGATCATCTCTTCTAGCATTCTCAATCAAAGAAAAGTTTGTACCTCCTAAACCACCAACATCAATTATCGATACACCAATTTCCTTCAATTGCTGAGCGGTTTCTCGGCTCATCCCGAAACCAACCTCTTTTACAATAACCGGAACTTCAATTTGATTAGAAATTTGCTCAATTCTTCTCAAAGCTCCTGTAAAGTTCCGATCCCCTTCAGGCATAACCAACTCTTGAATCACATTCATATGAATTTGCAAAGCATCAGCTTCTAACAAATCTACACAAAATTTCGCCTGATCAACACTTGCTTCACTTCCAAGATTTGCAAAGATTATTCCGGTGGGATTTTGTTGCCTGACGACTTTGTATGATTGCTGTTCTGTCTTATCTTTAATGGCAGCCATTTGTGATCCAACTGCCATTGGTATATGAAACATATTGGCTAATTGAGCTAACTCTCGATTTATTTTCTCTGTTGCTGATCCCCCGCCACCGGTCATAGCATTGATAAAAATCGGCGAACTCGTAGATAGCTCGCCGATTTCAGTTGACAGTGATACCTCATCAACACTAATATTTGGGAAACTTTGATGTATAAATCGTATATCATCTAATCCTGTGCCTCTGCTCTGTCCAGTACTAAGAGCATGTTCTATATGATCAAGCTTACGTTTGGAACGACTCATATTTCCACCTTCAATCTTCAAAAACAATTAGAATTTAAGTGACTTTCTTAGCTCCAAATAAAATGCTCATGCCTGCACGACTCATCTCAAGTTAAGGCTAAAAAAAGCCTTGGTGCAGCCTGGCTCTGATCGCTAAGTATTATTTTTTATATTTATCTAACTGGTCACCAATGACATCTCCGAAGGAAAAGCCTGAATTGTCATTATGCTTCTGATATTCTTTTTTAGCTTCAGCTTCCATTTTTTCTTCTTGTTCTTCCTCAAGTATCCGAATACTTAATGAAACCCGTTTCTCGACTGTATTCACATCAAGAACCTTCGCTGAAACCTTTTCTCCTTCTTTTAATACTTCACCAGGCGTACCAATATGGCGGTTTGCTATTTGTGAGATGTGTACCAGTCCTTCGACTCCAGGAGAAACTTCAACAAACGCACCAAATGCTACTAGGCGTTTCACCGTTCCTTCCACAATATCACCTTGCTTAATTTCATTAGCAACTAGCTCCCATGGTCCAGGTTGTGTTTCTTTGATGGACAGAGATATTCTTTCGTTATCTGGGTCAACACCTAGCACCTTCACTTTTACTGTATCGCCCTCGCTCACTATTTCAGATGGAGATTCTACATGATGATGTGCCATTTGAGAAATGTGAACTAATCCATCCACACCACCGATATCAACAAACACCCCAAAGTCAGTGAGTCTTTGCACGGTTCCTTCAATTACTTCTCCTTCTTTTACAGAAGAAAGGGTTTGCTTTTTCTTTTCGGTTACTTCTTCATCAATTACAGCACGTTGAGATAAAATTAATTTATTTCTTTCGCGATCCATTTCAATAACTTTTAATCGGAGAGATTTACCGCGATAATCCGAAAAATCTTCCACATAATGCCGTTCGACGAGAGAAGCCGGAATAAAACCACGTACCCCAACATCAACTACTAAACCGCCTTTTACTACATCAGCAACTTCTGCTTCAAATATATCTCCTGATTCCAAGCGTTCTGCCATTTCATCCCATGCTTTTTCAGCTAAAACTGCTCGTTTGGATAAAAGCAGTTCATCTTCCGTTAGCTTTATTACTTTGAAATCATGCTCTTCGCCTTCCTTAAGAACATCACTCACTTTTTCAACATGCAGGCTGGAAAGTTCACTGATAGGCAAAACGCCATCCATTTTATACCCTACATTAATAAACGCTTGTTTCTCCTCTACTTTAGCGACTGTTCCCTTTGTCAAATCACCTACTGACAAAGTTTTGAACTCAACCATCTCATTATTCATTTCTTCTACCATTGACATTAACCTCCCTAAATCCCGATCAACAATACGGGTCCATAAATGCTATTTATGATCATCTTTCACATAAGTGAAAGAAATTACCTGTTTGTCATAAGAGAAAGACCTAAAGGTTCAGGCTTCTAGCTGAAACCTCTTCTCCGTTATCCACACGTTTATCGTGATTGGTCTAGTAATGATTGAATACCATTCATAATTTCTTTTGTTGCTTCTTCTGGAGATGCTTTTTGTTCCCTAAGTATACTCATATTTATGGGATCACCGTATACAACCTTTAAAGTAGAAAATAACTTATAGCTACCAATAACCGCACATGGTACAACATAGGCTTGAGATCGAAGTGCAAAAAATCCAACTCCTGCCAAACCTTCACCTAGTTCACTTGTTTTACTTCTTGTACCTTCTGGAAATACGCCGATTAGTTCTTCTTCTTTTAAAAGCTTTAAG
This sequence comes from Salipaludibacillus neizhouensis, assembly GCF_002886185.1. GTDB lineage: Bacteria > Bacillota > Bacilli > Bacillales > Salisediminibacteriaceae > Salipaludibacillus > Salipaludibacillus neizhouensis. The sequence goes on along the minus strand of NZ_KZ614146.1, from coordinate 777,675 downwards.
CCAGTTCTTAATGCTTGTCTGTCGCTTCCACCCCTGCGAATAGGAAAGGCTCCCAATTTTGGTAATAAACTCTTTAAAATTGGAGCATCAAACAATTCTGCTTTCGCCATAAATCTCGTCTGTCTATTAATAAATGCACCTACTAGTGGTGGATCTAAATAATGAATATGATTACTGCACAATAAAACTCCGGAATTTTCTGGAATCTTATCCTTATCTATAATGAGTACACGGTAAAAAAGACGAAAATAGACTCTGCAAATAAATTTACCGAAATCGTGTAATCTACTCCACATTATAATCCCCCTTATCAATAAGGGCATTGATTGCTTCAACAACCTCATTTATGGTCATCGATGTCGAATCAATTTCTATTGCATCTGATGCTTTTTTCAAAGGGGCTACTTCTCTTTCTGAATCTAATTTATCTCTTTGAGCTATTTGCTTTTTCAAAGATAAATAGTCAGATTTAATTCCTTTAGAAACCAGCTCCTCATGCCTTCGTGTAGCTCGCTCTTCTACGGTAGCCGTTAAAAATATTTTCAGTTCTGCGTGAGGCAATACAGCAGTTCCTATATCACGACCATCCATAACAGTTCCTCCTGCCAAAGCAAGTTGCTGCTGTTTTGCTACCATTTCTTTTCGAATTTCTCCATGCTTTGCTACATAGGAAACCTGACCGGTAACTTCCGAAGAACGAATTTCTTCGGTGACATCTTGTTTATTTAAATATATATGCAGGACGCCGCCTTGATTTATTAGTTGAATGTCCGTTTTTTTAAGGAGATTCACTAATCCCGGCTCATCATCTACGTTACAATCATTTTGCAGAGCGTACCAAGTAAGTGCACGGTACATTGCTCCTGTGTCAACATAAATGAAGGAAATCTCTTCAGCAACCATTTTAGCTACGGTACTTTTCCCTGCTCCTGCTGGACCATCAATAGCTATGTTTATTCTTTTATTCATACTGTATTTCCTTTCTAGCACTACTACAAATTATGTTGTTAATATACCCCATATATTATCACATTTACATGGGAACGGTCTATTTATTCCAAAACCTTCTTTAAAATAGTTTCTTGGATTACGTATTAGAAATTTTTTCTTTTTTCTTCATTTCAAGCTGCTTTTCATAGCAAAATTGAACAATTTTTTGTCTTTCTGTATCTTCTATTTCACTAAACTGAAACATTCCTTTTAAACGTCCAGAAAATTCAATCGCACGTATAAAGGAAGCAACCACTGGAACATACTCAATGGTTCCTGACTGATGATGAAGGGAAAGCCAGGTATTTATTTTTTGATCCGGCTGTAACGTTGGTTCTTTAGGAAGAATCAATGCCATTCCACCACCACTCAAATCAACACTAACGGTAGTAAAAGCTTGAAATTCCCCCCGCATAGAATGGACGGCAACATCTATAGACGCGTCTACACGGAAATGTTGGCGACGTTGAATTCGTATATAGTAATCCTTCCCTGGATCGCTTAACATCAGCATCGGTACCTTCCCATTAGATTTACCGAGAACTTCTGTATCAAACATGTAAATAGCCTGATCATTACCTTGTATCCAAACTCTAAATTGTGTACCTTCAAAAAAGAAACTTGCTTTGTGAAAGTTTTTCTCTACAGGGAAGTCTATATAAATTTTGTCTGTTTCAGCATCTAAAATTCTACTTTTAAAAACTTTTTTTCCACTCTCTGGATCATTTAATTCAAGATTTATCGTATTCCCTATTTTAATCAAATGAACCTTCCTCCCCTTGTTCAATTTACTTCACGATATGTAACATTCTATACTAAAAATAATTCTCCTGCATCTCTTGCTCTATTACTACTTAATTATATCAAATTCAGACACCAATCGTGTAATGATCCGATTAGAAACATTAGTTTTAAAAAACACGCCCCGTCTTTTATTATATACAGCGTGAGCTTTTGTCACCCCGTGTAGCACCTCTGTAATTTCGTTTAGGTGCTGCTAGAAAGGAGGGCTGATTTCTTTAGATGCACGTGGCTTAAAGATACCTTGCAAGAAAAAACCGTTAAGAGTTTTACTCCTAACGGTTGAGTTTTAATAATATTGATGGTTTTCTTTTTTAAAGATGTTCAGCCCTTGAAAATTCGTTCAGGGTTTTGCATTTTCTGGACTACCTCTTCGCGGCCACTTTTTGCATTGATAAAAATGCGGAACGTATCTTTATCAATGACGCCATAAAACTCATGACATAAAACTTCTTCCTCTAATTGATTTTCAATCACTCCTAGATGATGCTCTTTCACATCCAAGTGAGGATTTAGATTTTCCTCGGCCTCCTCCTGGGTCAGGGAAACTTCTAGGTCTCGGTCTTTTTTATGATTAGCCAAATATGGAAAAGCTTCAAAACCAATTACGTCGCCTTGATCAAGTGCAACTTCTAAAACAATCGCATCTGAATAAATTCTTACATCGTCTTTTAATACAACAAACTCAAAGACACCAATATTGTCATATTGTTTACTGTCAACCAATTGCATGCTGTCATATTCATTTCTTTCTAAAAAGGCTTTTGCCTTTTCCGATGCCTCACTTAAACTAATTTTTTGTTCTTCAACTTCTCTTTCATTGAGCATCCAAACTGCATGACCACCTTTTTTCGTAATGTCCATTGTTGTCGTAGTATCATGCTTTTCATCCGGAACAGTTACGGTATAGGCCTCATATTCCAAACCTTCACCAGCCATTTCAATATCTATGTTACCTTTATTCCCTGAGTCAAGAAACTTCGCAGCCTTATCTCTTGCTTCTTCTTCATTTATCTCTTCACCACTTAAATTCTCAGCAATTTCCTTTGCATTGGATGATAAGTGACTATCTCCTGCACCAAAATCAACTTCGGAGAACGCCCCTACTTTTTCATCAATGATGTGAAATCCATCTATGATAGAGTTATCTAACGGCTCGTCTTGAGCTTGCAATTGGTCATTAATATCCATCCAACGAACATCATCTTTCAAAACCTTTGATTGAACATTTCTCATTTCAGTTTGTATCTCTTCTGATTGACTATATAATGTTTGTAAATTCTCATACTCATCTTCTGTCAATGGTTCTTCGTCGAAGTCTCTAACCGCATGGCGGTAAGAAAATTCTCCAAGTTTATATAAAAATTCTTCGGTTTTACTGAACGACGAAAGAACCAATGGAAATTGACCAATATCATTTTGCGCTTCCGAAGTAATCTTCCACACCTCTGACAAAGAAGGAGATAATCTTTCCTTTGAATTCATTGCTAGTGTTGAACCAAGTTCGTCATTTATTAAGTCTACACGGTAGGTTAAGTCATGAAAAGCTCTTTGGTACGTGTTTTCCCCTTGTATTACCAAGGCCTCTTTTTCTTGATGTTCATTATAGCCCCAGACTCCAGTGCCAATAACACCGGCGGCTAAAACGCCTATTAAAATATTGCGTATCATATTCTCACCTCACTTTAATTATTCGCAAAATACGTGCTTGCCGATCTGTTTTATTTGTGGTCTCCCCCATATCCATGCTGAAGTAGCTGTGTCCGGGTTAAAATAATAGAGTGCGTTTCCAGTTGGGTCTTGCCCATTAATAGCATCTAAGACAGCTTTTTTAGCATCTTCATTAGGCGTTAACCAAATTTGACCGTCTGCAACGGCTGTAAATGCCCTTGGTTCAAAAATGACGTCTGTAACAGTATTTGGGAATGTTGGGCTTTGTACACGATTTAAAATAACCGCCGCTACAGCTACTTTTCCGACGTGAGGTTCTCCTCTAGCTTCACCATGTACCGCCTGAGCCATGATGTTGATGTCATTATCCGAATAACCCTCTGGAACGTTTACTGCTTTTTGAATACTAACCCCATCATCTTCCTGTGGGACTGCTTCCTCAGGAGCCGGTGTTTCATCCGGAATATCTTCACCTGGATAACGCTTTGGTGTTCCTTCTTCAGGCGTTTCCGCTTCTGCTGGAGGTTCTGGTGCTGCCTGATCAGGTGCCTTTTCTTTAGCTGGTTGCTTCGTTTCCTGTGTATCTTTTTTTGGTTTAGGGTCCTCTTTATCTTTACCGCCTTTAGGTCCTTTCTGTATATTCTTATCTACGCCTCCATAGTAAGTAAACTCCCTTCCTTCCCTTAACATCCGATGTACAAATTCCTTATCAAACTCTGTAGCTTTTTCAAGCATACCTTTCATTTTTTGTCCTACTAAACCATCTACCTCTAATTCAAATTTTTCTTGGAAGTTACGTACTGACCAATAGGTCCCCCACCCAAAAACACCATCGATATCTCCCTCGTAATAGCCGTTGTATTGAAGCCTGGCTTGAAGCTCAACGACATCTTCACCTGTAGCGCCTTTTTGAACCACTTGATCTGAAAAAGCATCTGTGTCAACTGGCAGAGCCATAGTAAACAAACATACGAAAGTAATATAAAACAAGAGTTGTTGGATCGTTTTACCTTTATACCACTTCATCTAAATCCTCCTTCTATCATGCTCGTATATCACAATTATTTGGAATACATCTAGTTTTATCTAAAGTTACGATTTTATTCTAAATCCTTGTTTCTAAAAATTTGAATAGTTATCACATAAGTTTGAAGAATTACTGCTTACTTCCGTGTCGATCCATAAGTCGCCTCGAGCAATTGCTCCATGGGATATCACTTGGATCTTAATTTGTTGGTAGAGAATACTACTATTAAAAGATAGTTAAACAAAAAAAATACAAGGCGCAATCGCCTTGTATTTTTTCTTTATTCAGGTGTAACATCTAAATCAATTTTAGTTTCATTTCCGCAGACACAACGTTTAAATCCCGTGTCAAAACCGCCTAATTCATTAGGTCGTCCGCGAAGGATATATTTCTCTCCGCATTCTTGACAACGAATTGTTACCTTATACCTATGTTTCGTTTCAGGCAAAAAGATCACTCCTTTTTCAACATCCATTCTCGTTTTAAGCATTATAACGTGTTTAAAAGTTATTAAATATCACTATACAACGAAAGAGGGGGTAGATTCAAGAATTCGAGTCCTTTAGCCTGTAACATCTTTAATAATGTGAAGAGCTTGATTCTGATTTGCTTTTTTAATATTCCTTAAAGCTACAATCCATAAACAAACCATAAACGGAGCCAAAGCATATATCCAGTGATTAAGGCTGGCCAAAATCAAATTATAAAACCCATGTAACACAATAGGAATGAATAAAGCTAGAAATAAATACCTGTTTCGTTTATTTATATGAAACTTCGCTTTACCAAAATAATAGCCCATTACAACTCCGAATAATGCGTGACTTGTAACCGGAAAAATTGCACGGTAAAATGCAGTATCTAGCCCATTAGCTAATATAAAGAGAATATTCTCAATCGATGCAAATCCTAACGCTACAGCAGTGGAATAAACAATTCCATCATACCGTTGGTTAAAATGTACATGGTAAAAAACTGCAACAAGAACAATAAACCATTTAATGAATTCTTCTACAAAAGCAACTTGAAAAAAAGTAATTAAAAGAGAAGAATTAAAAGTAGTTTCTTCCGTAATGACAAATTGAATGAACATCACAGGGAACACTAAAAGTGCCCCAAAAATAAAACAGCGTATAACCATCAAAACAGGTTCTTGTTCAAATTCATCTTTTAAATAAAAAAAGATTAAAAGTGCTATAGCAGGAGTGATTGCCACTGTTATAATCGAAAGCATAGCAAATTTCCTTCCCCTGTAAAATTAAATATTGCCACGGACATTTTTTATTAACTACTACTATAGTAGAAAAAGTTTACGCATAATGCAATAATAACCTTGTGATTCAAATCATACTTAAAGGAGGCCTAAAATGAAAAAGATACTTATTTTACATACAGGTGGTACGATTGCTATGAGCGAAGACGTTCAAACAGGAGAAGTGAAACCAAATTCTAATAACCCCCTTCATGACACAATCATGAAAATGGAAAACGTTTCAATTTCTGTTGAAGACTTTTTAAATGTTCCTTCTCCTCATATGACGATCGTGAATATGCTTTCGCTAGCCAAAAGAATTGATGAAAGAGTGATAAATGAAGCATTTGACGGAGTTGTTATAACTCACGGCACCGATACATTAGAAGAAACAGCATATCTTTTAGATTTAACGGTGATCTCCTCGGTTCCAGTAGTAGTAACTGGGGCAATGAGATCCAGTAATGAGCTTGGCTCAGATGGCCCTTATAACCTCTTGTCATCCGTTAGAACTGCAATGAGTGATCAAGCTCACGATAAAGGGGTTCTAGTTGTACTTAATGATGAAATCCATACAGCTAAAAACGTTACTAAAACTCACACAAGTAATATTGCAACCTTTCAAAGTCCACAGTATGGACCAATTGGTATTGTTACGAAGCGTCACGTACAATTTCACCAATCACCAACAAAACAAGAGACTTTTCCCGTTGAAAAAATGTCTAAAAAAGTTTTACTTGTAAAAGCAGTCGCAGGGATGGAAAAAGAAGTCTTTGATGCAATATGTAATATTCATATGGACGGCCTTGTCATTGAAGCACTTGGTCAAGGCAATGTTCCACCTGAGCTTGTATCTGCAATTGAAAAACTTGTTCAAAATAATATTCCTGTTGTTTTAGTTTCCCGCTGTTTTAATGGAATCGTTCAAGATGTTTACGGATATAAAGGGGGAGGAAAACACTTGAAAGATATTGGGGTCATTTTCACCAATGGACTAAGTGGACAAAAAGCTCGAATAAAGTTAATGGTAGCCTTGGAAAGCTCATCAGAAACAAAGTCTCTCCATTCTTCCTTTGATCTATAATCAAAATACTAGCGTTTTGATGAAGTTTAATAAGAAAAACATGTAGCGTCTTATTTAAAGCAAAAGAACTGCTTTCTTAACCATAGGGTTTAAAAAGCTCGAAGTAGCAAAGGCGGCGACTCCGCAAGGACGAACTTTCCCGAGGAGGCTGAAGCACTGCCCGCGGAAAGCGTCCGCCTAGAGCGGATTCGAGCCCCTCTGTTCGGTAGCATAAAACCTCTCTTCTTCCACCTATATTGATGTTTTTTTCTCTACTAGGTAATCCGCGATGATTTCTCCGTGATGTCTGCCATTTTCTATAAAAATTTCATTGGCATTGTTTCCAGCTGCAATAACTCCGGCTATAAAAATATTATTTACATTTGTTTCCATCGAAGAAGCGTCAAACTCCGGACGCCCTGTTTCCTCATCAATCATAACACCTATTCCACGGATAAAAGCATGGTCAGGATGGTAACCTGTCATTGCAAAAACAAAATCAGCATTGTGCGTTTCGATTGATGTCCCGCTTTTTGAAACAATCGTATCATCTTTTATCTCCATAATTTCTGTATTAAAATGCATACTAATCAATTTGTTTTTCACCAATGATGCAAATTCTGGTAAAATCCACGGCTTGATACTTTTAGAATACTCTTCCCCACGATAATAAACATGTACTCTGGCACCTGCCTTTTCCAGTTCCAGAGCAGCATCAATCGCCGAATTCTTCCCACCTATAACAGCCACATCCTGATCGAAAAATGGATGTGCTTCATGAAAATAATGATATACGTGTGGTTTTTCCTCGCCATGTATACCCATGAAATTCGGCGAGTCATAGTAGCCCGTTGCAATAACAATATACTTGGATATGTATTTTTTTGTTTTACCGGATCTTTCTTTTGTCTCTAATATAAATGAGTTGTTTTCTTGTGGATCTATAGAAATAACTTCTTCATACGCATTAATTCTAACTTTTTTATCTTTAACTACCTGCCTGTAATATACGAGAGCCTCGTTTCGTTTTGGCTTTCTTTCAGTACTGTAGAAAGGAATGCCACCAATAGACAATTTTTCACTCGCACTAAAAAACTGTTGATGGGTCGGATATTTGTATAATGAATGAACAATATTGCCACGTTCAATGACTAAAGGGTTAAAACCTTTTTTTTGCAATTCAATGGCCGCGGATAATCCACAAGGTCCCGCACCTACAATAATAATATCTTCCTTCCTCATGTTAGCAACCTCATTTCACGAATCAAAAAGAATCCCCACAAACATAAGGGATTCCATCTGAATTTATTTAAAAAGATGGTATCGTCCTGTTCTAATTAATCAATAACCTACTGAAAAAACCTTACAAAACTACCGCTCGTTTTTCTATCATTGATAATAGATTAAATCCAGCCTCTAAACCTGCTCGCTTCAGCCATTTTTCTCACGCCTACCATATATGAAGCTAATCGCATGTCCACATTTCGAGTGGTTGCGACACGGTAAACATTATCAAAAGAACTTACCATTACTTTTTCCAACTTAATCGCTACTTCTTCTTCTTCCCAATAAAATCCTTGGTTATTTTGCACCCATTCAAAATAAGACACCGTAACTCCGCCTGCACTGGCTAATACATCAGGAACTAGTAAAACTCCACGATCATTTAGTATCTTGGTTGCTTCCATTGTCGTTGGTCCATTGGCCGCTTCCACAACAATGTTAGCTTTAATTTTATGCGCATTTTCTTCTGTAATTTGATTTTCTATGGCAGCAGGAACTAATATGTCACAATCTAATTCTAATAGTTCTTTATTTGTAACCGTATCTTTGAACAGTTTGGATACCGTACCAAAGCTGTCACGTCGATCTAATAAATAATCTATATCAAGTCCTTCTGGATCGTATAAACCACCATATACATCGGAAATACCTACCACTTTAGCTCCTGAATCATGCATGAATTTAGCTAAAAAACTTCCCGCATTCCCGAAACCTTGGATAACAATTCTCGCCCCTTCTAAGTTAACGCCCTTTTTTTTGGCTGCTTCTCGAATGCATATCGTAACACCTTTTGCTGTGGCAGACTCCCTACCGTGAGATCCTCCAAGAACAAGAGGTTTTCCGGTGATAAAGCCAGGAGAATCAAACTCCTTCATACGACTATATTCATCCATCATCCAAGCCATTATTTGTGAATTTGTAAACACATCTGGTGCCGGGATATCTTTAGTTGGGCCTACGATTTGGCTAATTGCACGAACATATCCCCGACTTAAACGTTCAATTTCACGGAATGACATTTCTCTTGGATCACATACGATCCCGCCCTTACCACCACCGTAAGGTAAATCCATAATCCCGGCTTTCAAGCTCATCCATATCGATAAAGCTTTCACTTCAGTTTCTGAAACATCCGGATGAAATCTTACGCCTCCCTTAGTTGGTCCAACAGCATCGTTATGCTGGGCACGATACCCGGTAAATATTTTAATTGAATCGTCATCCATTCTAATTGGAATTCTTACAGTCATCATTCTAAGGGGTTCTTTCATCAACTCGTAAACCTCGTCAGAATAACCGAGTTTTTCTAAGGCTTGTTTAATAACAATTTGAGTTGATTGCAATACATTTTGGCTGGACTTTTTGGCTTCCTTTACGTTCTTCTCTGTATTTTCCACCTTTTCGCTTCCTTCCATTGATATCACCTCTGCAGATCTCCATAGTTTATGAACTTTTCAGTTACTCTATCTACCTCTAACTATAAAGAAGTTATGGCTATAATTCCACTTTTCTTTCCATATACTTTATATTTTCTCAGATACATTTCAGAGCACCCTCGCGTTTAACCAATGAATGTATAGTCTATGTTCTAATTAGAAAAAAACCCATTCAAAATGGGTTTCAACAAAAATATTTAATTAAATTTTTGACAGCATTTTTAACGATAATTGGATTTCCATACGCCTCAAGAAGAGCTTTAGTATGAGTGGTACGGTTCCCATATTCTTGAATCAACGGTTCGTAATATAGCATCTCATCAGTAGAATAAATCTCGGTAGGAAATAATAAATAATAGTTGTTTTCATAGCTATATAACTGGCCTTCCTGAACATTGATTCTGCTTAGTTCAACTGCAAGATGAATGACATCATCCAGGCTCTCAAAACGATAAATAAATGGATCAGTACTAGAAACAGCACTTGAAATATCCCAATCCATACTAATTTCATCATGATCTTCCACTAATTCTTCTGTTTTAGTGACAATAATAACAATTCCCTGACTAGGAACAGAGTATACTTCCACAACAATAGGACCATCTGGATCAAAATCGAGCTTTACACTTGCCTCTGTAATCATATCCCGAAAAACTTCATCAATAACTGGGGTATCAAACCATGTATTCTCTGTTGAAATCCCACGTTGATCGAGATCATCATACGTTAGAAATATTTTCATTTTATCATAAGCTAATCTCTCAAGACGCATAGAACACCCTCCCTCATTCTGTTCCTTTTTCAGAAAAGAGGTCCTCTCTCTTATCGTGATTATGATAAAGTATGTTATTCATAAAGAAAGGGTTCCATAGGGTTTATACAAAGTTTCAAGTTCATAGCTTTTCTTTTAACCACTTTGTCCATTCCTCTTCAGAATCTCCAACAAAAAATGAATTATATTTTAAATCATCTGTGCTATAGAGACCTTTTATTGCATGTCCTCCAACACCTACAGAAAGATACGAAAAATCATTATGGAGGTTTTCAGCAAGCTGCATCGTATTTTTTAAATATTCACTCATTGTGCAAGAGATGATAATCATTTTCGGCTCGACTTCATTAACAACCAGAAATACATCATCTTCAGGAATTCCTGAACCAAGATAAATGGTCTCATACCCTCTACGCTTCAAGAAAAATGTAAATATAAGTAATCCTATTTCATGTCGTTCTTCTGGTCCGCAAACGCAGATAACTTTAGGTAACAGACCATTAACAGGTAAATTATGAAAAACCATACCAATTTTCGTCCGTAAAAAAGAAGTCACGAAATGTTCATGCGCTGTAGTTATTTCTTTTTTTTCCCATTTGTCACCGACGTCTGCTAAGATCCCTCCAAGAATGTTAATAACAACTTTTTCAGTGGAAAACACACCAAAAGCTTGATCTAGAAGTTCATTACTTTTTGTTTCATTAAATTTAAGTAATGATGACAGTAAATCTTTTTTTAATTTTCCGATTTGATTATAATTAGCTGTCTCTTCCTCCATAACTTCCTGATAGTCATGCTTGTCCAATAATTCGACTGCTTGGCTGATCGTAAATCCATTATCAACTTTATTAATAATCCATTTTAGTACTTTTAATTGTTCATCTGTATACAAACGATGCCCGGCATCATTTCTGACAGGTTGAATAAGTTGATATCTTCTTTCCCAGGCTCTCAACGTACCAGGATGGATGCCAAGCAATTTAGAAACAGCTTTTATGTTGTATTTACCTGCCTGATCTTCCAAATCCGTTCACCTACTTCGTTCTAAGTATAAAGATAATAATATCAAGTATACGTTATTCTAATTATTGTGTAAAACCCGTACAATGTTTGTACAGGTAACGAAAATGGTTCGCCGATATTTCATCCTTGATCAAAAACTTGAAATTGGTTTCTAAAACAAGCTAAATACTACTCCGAAGAGTCAGAAGCATTGTCCGCCTAAAAAATAATACCAAAAAAGATTGTGTCAAAAAGTCTGCAGACCTTTGACACAACCCAAAATTATTTATGAAAAAGATTAATATCATGTTCTTCTTTTAATCTTTTATATACTTCTGTTTGCTTTTCTTTAGTGCTCCAAATATCATATGAACGATCAATCAGATCTTCTTTCAATCGGTCAAAATCACTTTCTGCCTTTTCGAATGAAAATTTTTTATTGTTTAGATTAACAAACATTAATCCAATAGCCAAGATGAACACTAATATAATAGGATCGGCAATTAATTGAGAAACATAGTAGGTATCCATCCATCTAACGTACAAATATACTACCGATAATCCTAAAATACCAAGAAGATAGACCCCGGCTCGTACAAGTTTTTTTTGTGCCTTCGTTTCTTTTTCCTTAGCTTTTATTATCGCATTAACAAGATATACTTCCATTGATTGATTTTTATTTAATGAATCCAACATAAACTCTCTCCTTTCTATCTAAGCATATGAAGAAGGAGAGAAATATAGCATCATTGATTCAACTATTATCACGAATCAAATTAAAGCCTTTGAATCCATATAGGGTATGTAACCATTGCAGCTACTAAAAATAAAAATAAAATCAACAAGATTCGAACTAAAGGAAATCTTATCATTTTTTTCTTTTTTTTCTTTTGCACGCGTGATTTCCGTTTATCTTTGCGACGATGTGCTTCACTTCTTGGCGGAAATTCCTGAACGTCCAAAGTTGCGGATGTATCGTCTTCATGCGATTGATTTTCCAACTCTTTTTCACTTGTATGATTCTTCACAACTAAAATCACCTCTTTAATCCATTCCTCTACATCTATCATAAGAGTATCATTATACGCTTCATTCCGGAATAAGCATTTTTCATTTATGTGCTATTTTATTTTCGAGTATCTGATCATTAATCCAAGTATAAAATCAATTGTAAAATGTGCAACAATAACTGTTAATAGATTGTCTGTAAAATAATATAAAAAACCCAGTGAAATGCTTAGTAATACAGTAAAAGAAAATAAAAATAGATTAGACAAATAGCGTATATGAATAATTGCAAATAAAAATGATGCAATCCATAAACCAAAGTTTGTTTGTAGAACCCCGCGAAATAAAAATTCCTCGCTAAAAGCAATGACAACTGTAAGTACTAAAATATGCAAGGGAGACCTTTTTAAGAATATCCGTGAATTAATTCCACCATCATCAAACCAAGAACTAGGCAAAATTTTATATAAAATTAATTCTAAAAAAACAACTGACAAACCAATAACAAAACCCATTAAGATGTGTTCTATTTGGAAATGAATGTTATCCAAAGGGCTAAACCATCTCCCTGTTAGCCATTTACTAATGACAATGCCAATCACTAATATTGTCAATTGAGTTAAATACAGATTTTGTAACAGCTCTTTATCTGTGAGTGTCTTTATGAGTTCACTCTGTTTATTTCCCATAAAGACCTCCAGCGTTTGTGATCAACATGTTCTCTAACTCTTTCGACCAATCACTTTCCTTGTGAATCGACCTTTCTGATCTCACGTTGTAATTAATACTATCTATTTCCTTTAAATACGTTTCTGTCAGTTGACATTGAGAACAGCAGAATTCTGGTAAAACCAAGATTTCTTCTTCAAAATAATGGGACACATACCTACGCAAGCACGTCCGAGATAAAACAAAAGATTTTATTCTCTCTAATTGTAGAATTTTCTCTTTTTTTCTTGTTTGAAACTTAACACGTAATTTCTTAATAACATGCTGTTGTTGTTCATTTAGTTGCAAGTTTCCTTCCTCAATCAAATTTTCCTGATCGAGGTAATAATGCAACATTCTGTAGCTGTTATCGTCTAATTGATAAAAGTTGCGTAACTCCTCTAAAGAATAATGAGAAAAATCACTTTCATCGGATAAGTGATTGAGTAAATCATCATCAGGAAATTCGTTCTCAATAAAAGAAAGAGGTAATAGATGATCTTCAGGCTGATAAATTAGTAAAGCGGTACTTTGTGATTGGTCTCTACCTGCTCTTCCTATCTCTTGCACATATTGCTCTATAGATGAAGGTAAGTGTAAGTGTATAACCGTTCTCACATTAGACTTATTAATCCCCATTCCAAAAGCATTCGTACAGCAGATAATATCTAGCTCATCATGAATAAACTGATGTTGAATAAGCAATCGATCTTCTTTTGTCAGCCCTCCGTGATAAAAGGAACTTTCGAAATTTGTTTCTCTTTTCAAAAGCCCAGCAATCCTTTCCGTCTCCTGCCTTGTACCCGTATAAATAATAGCCGGTGTTTCAACTTGATTTATTCTAGCAATTAGCAGCGCGTGTTTTTCTTGAACGCTTGCTACTTCTTCGATTCCAATATAAATATTTTCTCGATTAACTGGATAACGTATAACTACTTCGTTTTCCATTTTGAGTTGCCCCCGGATATCCTTTTCCACGAGTGGTGTTGCCGTAGCAGTCAACGCCAGGCAAGATGGATTTCCTAGTGAACTTCGAAGGCTGTTCAAGCGTAAATAATCTGTGCGGAATTCATGTCCCCAGTGTGAGATACAATGAGCTTCATCAATAACAAATAAAGTTATTTTTTGTCTTACGAGAGCTCGTTTCACAAACGGAAGGGATGCCATTTCAGGGGAGAGGAATAATAAATCTAGGTTGCCCAATCCCATCATAAGATCTTGTTTTTCTTGTTGATTAAGCAAACTACTCAAATGAGCTACTCTTTTATTCCCACTAGCCTTCATCTGGGTGACCTGATCCTCCATTAATGAAACTAAGGGAGAAATAACGAGCGTCAAACCTCCGAGAATTAACGACGGTAAATGATAACACAGCGTTTTTCCTCTTCCTGTTGGAAGGATAGCTAAAACATCCTGCTGATTCATTACAGCTTCGATAATTTCTCGTTGACCTTCCCGGAAGGTATCAAAACCAAATAAATTTTTTAATGTAGCATCTAAATTGCTCAAGTTCTTACAACCCCTTTCAGTTTTTGCGATAATGCTACTCGAATCTGAAAGTAGGAAAATCTATCCCCAAGATTGTCTTTTATTGGTTTCAGTCTGGTTGTTTGTAACAAATCAGCCGTTTGTTGAATGAGCAGTTTCGCTTCCTCCGTTATAAAAACGTTTGTGTTAAAGCCAGGGTCATGAATGGATAATTCAACAATATGATCTTCTATCGTACTTATCTTTAATCCTCTAGCATTGGCAATCCTCTGCAGATCCAACCCTTTATCTAAATGCTCTTTTGTTTTTCTTGCAGTATCTGTAACCAGCTGTTCCTTCATCTCCAACGGCAACAATATGGGAAGGATAGAATATTCTTCTGGAGTTTGACTAACCTTAGTAATAATCTGATGTACAATAGCCCAAAATATAATTTCGGTATAGTGCGGATCCTGCTGAAAAGGCATCGACAATTGGGAATAAGTACGACCGGTTCGTTGGCTGGATGTCAATTTTTTCACAAATAAATTTGCTTTTTGATCTGAAGATAAATGTAGTATTTGTTTTAAATCTTTTACCAAAGCTTGTCCTATATCAACAATTGATCCATTGGTTTTCAATAATTGTTTTACTTGTTGCTGGGATTGCTTCTTTACCGACACGGGAAGGAATCGATAATTATTATCCTTTAAATGAGATACGGTTTGAACAAGTAAAGATAAGTCTTCCCAGAATGAAGCAGCCACATGATTCCATTCGTATTTCAAACCGTTAAATTCCGTTGGGAAATGATAAACCGCGGATAGCTCTTTTAATTTAAGGCATCCTTCAGCAGTTAATGAAACTGTGTTAAGAGAACACTCTTCAAGCATATTTTTATTTTTCATTTGGTGGCTCAAGTTTTTGAGTTCTTGGAATGAATATCTTTTAAGGGAAGCTGTAATATCTTCACATTGAAACAAGGAAATATCTTGAATAGTCTGTGCTGATCTCTTTCCCTTTAATAGATGTATTACACCATTTAATGTTTTTTCTCCTTGCATCCGATACACGGCTAATAAAAGAATATACTGTAGAAAATTTATTTTAATGTCCTCCTTTCGGTACTAATTTTTATTAAATGTTGTTTTTAGACGAAGTGATAGTTCAGTTTTATTGCACATCCGATCCAAAAAAAGCCTATCATTTAAGTGTTAGAGCTTATTTTTAACTATTGAAATGTCATGTCATTACCTTTACAATGAAAAGATAAGAATAATTTTCACCCTAGAGAGTTGTTCTTGAAATGTAACCCTTTATAAAATGATCCAAGCATTATATAGGGATTCGATATTATATATTTATGGGAGGTATTTCCTTATGGCAAAGTTTACTATTGTAGACAAAGACACTTGCATAGCATGTGGTGCATGTGGCGCGGCTGCTCCAGATATCTATGATTATGATGATGATGGAATTGCATTTGTTATTCTAGATGATAATGAAGGAACTAAAGAGGTTCCAGAAGAACTTCATGAAGATATGGAAGACGCACTTGACGGCTGTCCAACAGACTCCATTAAAATTGCTGACGAATCATTTGATGGAGATGCTTTGAAGTTTGAATAAGTTTTTAAAAACCACCGTTATATTTCCGGTGGTTTTTTAATCCACATTTATACTACTGAGATCCTCTGTTTGTCTTTGTTTCAAAGGTCACGCTTCGGTCTCATCAAGCTAATATTTGTTGATACTTACTTGGAGCGTCCCTGCACAACAAACTCACAGATTTTTCTTCAAAATGATTTTAAAACGCTATTTAATAAAGAGTTCCTTTTCAACACCCGTAATATGACTCATCATTAGGTTGAAAGCTTTCTCAGCATTTTTGTTTTTAATTGCTTCATAAATCGCTTGATGTTCTATGTGGAGTAGCTTCATTTTTTGTCGATTAGAGTACAAAAATACTTGTCTGGCTTCCTTCATCGATTCTTGTACTGTACTTGATATCGTCTCCATCAGCCTTTCTAGCATTGGATTATTCGTCGCTCTCACTATGGCCATATGAAAATCAATATCCCCTTTCTCACCTAATTCCCCATTTCCGTAGGACAGACCCATATTGTTTAATATAGATGACATTCTCCCGAGATCCTCATCTGTCCGATTCAAAGCAGCGATAGATGCTGCACCAGTCTCATTTAGTTTTCTCACTTCAAATAGTTGACGAAGATCTTCTTTGACCATAATCGTTGGTATTAGTTTCTTTGAAATGTCATAATTATTTTTTTTGACAAAAGTCCCTTCTCCTTGGTGAATTTCAATTAATCCCATCGCATTTAAAGCACTTAAAGCCTCTCTTATAGCTGATCTACCAACATCGAACTCTGCCGCTAGTTTTTCCACAGAAGATAGCCGATGACCCGGTTCATACTCACCACTTATTATCATCTCGGTTAATTGTTCCGCCACCAGCTCATATATCTTTTTAGATTTCACTTGTTTTATCAAATTTAGCGCCTCATTTCACGTTTCTTAGGAATAGTCGATAAAGCGATTAATTACTTAAATTGTAGCGTTTTTTTAGCAAATATACAATCTCACTTTTTCATAGAAATCCAAAATGAAGGACAATATTATAACTCCTTAAGAGTTACTTCTCTTATTTATTTAATTATCATGGATATAACTGGATGACGCAAAGATACATGCAAGCTTTTCAAATTACTTCAGTAAAGACTACAGAATTCAATACAGTATGTCTAATTATAAATTTTAAAAATTGAATTAGCTCTCTTTTCGTGGTACAGTAGTCAAAGTATAAAATAATAGAACTGAGAATTAGAAAGGTTGATGACAGCAATGAAAAGATTTACTAGAAAAACTTTTTTGGCTATTCCTTTAGCTGGGGTACTTCTCCTTGCAGCATGTGGTGGCAATGAAACCGAAAATAATACAACAAATAACGGGGCAAATAACAATGAAACCGCTACAGAAGAAAATGAGGCAACTAACACAGAAGAAGTACCTGCAGAAGATAATGAGGCCGCTGTAGATCCAGAAACAGAGGCTGCAATGCCTGAACCTGACTTAGAAGGTATTCCTGATGTAGTTGCAGAAGTCAATGGTGAAGAGATAGCAAAAGAAGAATTCGTAACGACTTACGAAGGACAGTTCCAGCAAATTGCAATGCAGTCACAGATGTCAGGTCAAGAACTTGACCAGGATCAGCTAAAGACTCAGGTTGCAGAAAGTATGATTGGTACAGAACTACTTATACAGGAAGCTGAAAATGCTGGCTTTGAAGCTTCACAAGAAGAAATTGACGAAACACTTGAGGAGTTAGCAACTCAATTTCAATTAGAATCAAAAGAAGAATTCATGACTCTTATGCAAGAACAAGGCATGGAAGAAGAAGAAATAATGACTCAACTTGAAATGCAAGTAAAAGTTGATCAACTTATTGCTAGCGAGGCTGGTGACATTGAGCCAACAGAAGAAGAGCTACAAGAGTATTATGATCAAATCGTTGCCCAGCAAGAGCAAATGAGTGACGAAAATAGTGAAGAAGTAGAAATACCATCTTTTGATGAAGTAAAACCTGAAATTGAAAAACAACTGAAAAGCCAAAAAGAATCAGAAGTGTATCAAACATTAATCGAAAGACTTCGTGAAGAAGCTGACGTCACGATAAACCTATAATATCTTTATTTCCAGGCACTGAAAAGAGATTTAACTCTTCCAGTGCCTTTTTAATGTATTATCACTGTTTTTCTTAATGATCATTGATTTGCTTCAAATAGAGGTGCTAAATGCTGCTTCTGGTGGAAGCTTTCCGCTGGTAACACAACCCTCGTGAAAACCATATCTCATCCTTACTCAGTATGAAACACGTCTCCCCCACGCTCATACAAAATGTCACTCTTATTAGCTCTTGCATTAACCACTCTTGCAACAGCAAAGAAGTAATCAGACAACCTGTTTAAGTAAGCTACAGCAAGGGAAGAAACTTCACTATCATCATTGATACGGACTGTTAATCTTTCCGCTCTTCTAGTCACTGTTCTACATACGTGTAAATGGGCAGCAGATGGCTCTCCTCCAGGAAGAATAAATTTCTTCAATGCAGGCGCTTCACCCCAATATTCATCAATTTTAGCTTCTAAGTATGTTACCGCATCTTCCTGCAAAGACCACTTTTTTTCAGCAGTTACATTAGCTAAGTCACCACCAAGGTCAAATAACTCATGTTGAATTTTTAACAAGTCATCTTTAACGTCCTGACAATGATCAACTTTTAATGATACAAGAGCCACACCAATAAAACTATTTAATTCATCCACAGTTCCATAAGCCTCTACTCTGTCATTTGTCTTTTTTACGCGCTTTCCAATAAGAGACGTTTCTCCCTTGTCACCTTTTTTCGTGTATATTTTCATTTCTTAGCATCATCCAATCATGTTAGTTTTGTAAACTGATTCCTCCACATTATAACAGTCACAAATCATCTTGTATTAATATTAATTATATTTGTCTTACACGATTAACAACGGTAAGATAATAGTGATAGGAGAGGATATAAATGAGTGTAGAAGAACATAAGAAAGAAGCTCCCAAAAGTGTATCATGTATGATATTAACGGTATCCGATACTAGAACTCTTGTAACAGATAAAAGTGGCACTATTATGAAGGAAATGCTGGTAGAGGCTGGATTTAAAGTAGCTGCTCATAGAATTGTAAAAGATGATTACACTAGCATCCAGGAGCAAATAAGATACGCTGACCTTGATAAAAATATTGAAGCTCTATTAATTAATGGAGGTACAGGCATTACGTTTCGTGATACTACGTATGAAGCTGTATCAAGTATGCTTGATAAAGACCTTCCTGGCTTTGGGGAGATTTTTCGATATCTAAGTTTTGAAAAAGACATTGGCTCTGCGGCTATGCTGAGTAGAGCAATTGCGGGTGTAAGAGGAGAAACAGCTGTTTTCTCTACTCCTGGTTCTTCCGGGGCTGTGAAGCTCGCAATGAAAGAACTTATAATTCCGGAGCTAGCTCATGTTATTCGGGAGATTAATAAGGATAAATAGAATGGCACGTAAGTCTTTTGATAATAAATATGTAATCATAATTTCATTCATCTATTTTTGTATTAGAGGTTAATTCATACTATCATGAATTAACCTTTTTCTGTTACTTGTGGAACAAGATTTTTCTTGTTCATTCTTGCATATCATAAGGTAAAAACACTGAAAATGTCGTTCCTTCATTTAATTTACTATGAACCGATACTTTTCCTCGATGGGCATCTACAAGATTCTTGACAATAGCAAGACCTAAGCCTGTTCCTGCTCTTCCTCTTGTCCTTGCTTTATCTGCTTTATAAAATCGTTCAAACACAAATGGCAAGTCCTCTTCCGGTATTCCAGATCCAGTATCCTCAACATCTACTCTGATCCCATTGTTAACTGGTTCCAGTCGCAGTGTAACCTGACCATCTTCCGGAGTATGACGGATAGCATTATCAATAAGATTTGTAAACACTTGCTCAATACGATCTGAATCAACCTTTAGCAGTCGATCAATCTTATCGATATCGCCAATCATGTGAATACTATTCTCTCTAGCTAATCCTTTGAATTTCCTAAGTATACGATAAGTAAATTCCTCCATGTTAACAGATTCCATATTCAGTTGAGTATGACCCGCTTCCATCCTTGCTAGATCTAATAATTCATTGACTAATCTTTTCATCCGTACTGATTCTTCATATATAATCTGAGCAAGTTCTTTCTTTTCTTCCTCACTTCCTGCAATATCATCAATTATCGCTTCACTATAGCCTTGCAACAGAGCAATAGGTGTCCTGAGCTCATGAGACACATTTGCAACGAAGTCCTTGCGTAATTTATCATGTAGTCTATCTTCCGTCATATCTCTTAGTACGGCAACGGCTCCGCGGACTTTTTCTTGATCATATAATGGAGTCATGATAATATCCCAGCTTCTACCTTGGACATCTACTTCTCCCATCTGCTCGCACTCTTCTTGAACGACCTGTCCAAACAGACGTTGGAGTTTTTTAGGAAGTTGACTTGCTGTCTCATTTTTGTCTCCTTGCTCATAAACCCAAGCTTTTAGAAATTCATCAGCAGGTGGGTTTGTAATCATTACTGTCCCATCTCGATCTATGGTAATAACTCCATCTGCCATTGAGCTTAAAATTCTCGATAACTGCTCTTTCTCCTGATTTAAAGCATGTATATTTGTATTTAAACCTCGTGCCATTCGATTAAAAGCATTTCCTAAAAGTCCTATTTCATCATTAGTTAAAACAGGTACTTTTGTATTAAAATTCCCCTTTGCTACTTCCAGTGAAGCATTTCTCATTTTTCTGAGAGGAGAAGTTATCCGTGTCGTTAAAAAGAAAGCAAATACTGTCGTTAAAACTATCGCAACACCAGCAGACAGAAAAATAATATTCTTTGTTTGATTCAAAGCTTCATTCACTATATCCAAAGGCTGATATAGGAACACAGCTCCTTCTTTCTCATCTGCAAAAGTGACTGGTAATCCCACTATCATCATTTCTTCTTGAACTGCATCCTCCGTATTGACTAAAGAAAAGTTGCCTTGAGTAACGACGGGGTTCCCTAATTCTAAAACCTCTGATAGAGCTTCTTCTTCATAGAAAACCGAGATGGGTAATTCACCTTGACTATCACCGGAAGTATACCAATATTCTTCTTCATCAAGAATAATTAAGCCTTGGGTTTCGTATGTTTGTGAAATCATTGATCCCATCGAGAAAGCTGTCTCATCTACACCTTCTTCCTCAAGAACGTTAACGATTAGCGTAGCATGATTCTTCAATTCATTTTCAGCTTGTTCTGTATGAAAACCTTCAAAAAACTGTAACAGCATAATCGTTAAGATAACTAAAACTACTGAGACTAAAAGTAAAATTGTAAACCAGAGTTTGCCTACTACGCTTCGCCAAAACATCATTACTCCTTCACTGCCTCAAACTTATACCCTACTCCCCATACAGTAGAAATCATATTTGCAGCATCAGGGGAAACCTTACTTAATTTCTCGCGTAATCTTTTTATATGGGTATCAACCGTACGCAAATCTCCGAAAAACTCATAATTCCATACATCCTTCAACAATTGCTCTCTTGAGAACACTTTATCAGGTGCCAGAGCTAAATAAAGCAATAATTCATATTCTTTCGGCGTCAAATTTATATGGTTTCCCGCAGCGGTTACTCTATGTGCATCATTATCAATCGTAAGGTATGAAAACACTAGGACATCTTTCGTTGTCGTTTCCGTTTGTAAGAATTTTGTAGACGATGCTCTTCTAAGTAAGGCTTTTACCCGAAGGACAACTTCCCGCGGACTGAATGGTTTGACTATATAATCATCTGTGCCTGCTTCAAAACCTTGGACGCGATTGGCTTCCTCACCTTTCGCAGTGAGCATAATTATCGGAGTAGCTTTGTGCTTTCTTATTTCCTCGCAAACCTCAATACCATCCATACCTGGCATCATGAGATCCAGTATTATTAAATCATATTCTTCTGCTAAGGCCATCTCTAATGCCTTTTCTCCATTTTCAGCATCATCGACCAAATACTCTTCTCTTTCCAAATACATTTTAAGTAATCTTCGAATACGCTCTTCATCATCCACTACTAATATTCTTGCTTCTTCAGCCATTAGCTAATCCTCCTAAGACTATATAAAACGATTATATAAAAATCGGAAAGCATCGTTCTTTACAGTTTAATTATAAAGTTTTTCATTAAAGAATTGAAAAACTATTCAACACACTAATATTACATTTATTGTAACACGCTCTTTTATAAGAATGTAGGCACATTCACGGAAATAGAACACAGAAGAAAAGCACACTCTCGAAAAAAAAAGTGTGCCAGCATACTACATTGCATAAGAATGAAGCCCCGCGATAACAAGGTTAACAAAAATCAGATTAAATAAAATAATTATAAAACCCAAAACGCAAAGCCAAGCACTTTTCTCTCCTTGCCAACCTCTCGATAGACGTAAATGAAGATATGCTGCATAAAATAAGAATGTAACAAGTGCCCAAACTTCTTTTGGATCCCAACCCCAAAAACGGGTCCAAGCAATTTGAGCCCAAATCATCGCAAAAATCAGGCCTCCAAGAGTAAATACGGGGAAACCAATGGCAATAGCACGATAACTAATTTCATCCACTGCTTGAGGATTAACTTGTTTCACCAGTGGTTGAATAATTCCACCTATCGGCTTTCGGAACAGAAGCCTCAAAATCAGATAAAAAACAAGCCCTCCTAGAAATGACCAAATAACGACATTTAAATCCCCGCTTGCTATAATTGCAGGTGCATTAAATAAAGGATTCATCCCGCCGGAAATTAATTCTCCTTCGTTTGGTCCTACTAACGGTGGCATCGTATAATCTATCTGTGCTTCTTCGCCAAGTTCGTTCGTGTATTCAAACGTGGCTTCATAATCTGCTAGGTTAAAACCAACATTTAATAATATATAGGCAATCCCGGCAATGATTGAAAAAAGGATAAACTCGACGCCCAGAACTTTCTTTGTTGCTTTTGTAAAATCAATAACCCGAATTAAATAGATTAGTCCACCAACAAATCCGATTGCTAAAATACCTTGACCAATAACCGTGGTAATAACATGAATCGTTAACCAATGTGATTGAAGTGCAGGTATAAGTGGCTGTGCTTCCGTCGGAAACATGGAAGCATACGCTATAATCAGCATCACTATAGGCATCGTAAAAATTCCCAGATAATTATTTTTATACATCGGATAAATAATTACAAATGCTAACGAGATTGCTATGCCTAATGCAGTTGTATATTCAAACATATTACTTACAGGGGCATGTCCAACTGCAATCCATCTGACGATAAAATAACTCACTGCAGCTATTAAGGCAATAACAGCACTAATATATCCCCATAAACCGGCTTTATTTTTTTCCTCTCCCTCACGGGTTTTAAATTTCTTTCCAGTTATGGAAACTGCGAAAAGAACTGTTGATGCTAAAAAGAGAAAAAAAGCAACATACATTAAATTACTGCTCATTTCAAACATTGTTTTGATTCACTCCTTCATTTTCCTTCTCTTTCGCTGCTTCGTCTAATTGATCAACTGGTGAAGGGATTTGAGTGTTGGCTGAAATGAGACTGAAGTCTTTTTTCAGAGCATGCCAATTTTTATTAGCATGACCAGCTAATAAAAGTGTTCCTTCACGATTCTGAATCCAAATACGACGATGGTGCCAATAAGATCCTTGTATTAATCCAATCATAAATATGATCGCTCCAACTGAAATAACCGGTAATGTTCGATCCTTTCTAATTGTCAGACCAGTAACATCAACCATTTCTACCCCAGCCAAACGAATTGTGTGGTCATGGTCACCGTTTAAGGATTCATTTACCTGAATTCCAATAAGACTGATTTCTCCCTCAGCATTTTCATCCTCTCGGTCTACATCAGGAGGAAATACCTCAAAGATTATTCTAGGATTATCCGGAATTCGGTTTATCGTTGTTGGCTCACGATTGTCATCAATAAGAAAATTAGGAAAATACTCTAAAATTTCAATTTCATAACCATTTTCAAATTCATAAAGTTTTTGAGGATCATTAAGGTCCACTTCAAAAATAAAGTCTGAAAAGTCTTCGTCTACTGTCTCGCTTTCCAATGTAAACGAGAAGGTAGAAAGTTCATTAAGTTTATAATCAACTTGATATAATGAAAAACCTTCAAAAGTTAAAGGATCATTAACAATAATCTCGTGGTCTTTGACCTCTTCTAATTCTGTTTCACTGCCCACTGTGCCATTAGATGACCTTTTAAGTAATGTCGCAGAAGTTCGAAAGGATTCAACGACTGATCCTCCTGCTCTTTCCAAAGCCGCCTCAAACATTTCGTTTTCTTCATCATATAAATCGATCGCAAATTCATTATTTCGCACAAAGTAATTTCCACCAGTTCCACTTATTACTTCTTGTTCCCCTTCCCGAACCCATACATGCTCATCTGTGTACATTTCAGGGAAAAACCGAAGCATTCCACCGATTAGAAAGATAATTAAGCCTACATGATTGACATATGGGCCCCATCTAGCAAATCTCCCTTTCTCAGCTAGTAAGTTTCCATTTTCTTTTCTAATCTTATATTTCTTCTCTCGTAATACTTTCTCTGCTTTCTTCATTTCAGCTTCTGGATCATCCAATCCTTCCGCTTCTCCAAAAACTCGTTGCCGTTTGAGAAACCCTTCATGACGAGTTACTCTTTGAGTACTAAGTGCACGATATAAAGGGACTACCCTATCTAAACTGGCGATGACCAGTGAAATACCCAATGATGCAATTAGAAGCATATACCACCATGAACTATATAGATTATGAAAACCTAATTGGTAATATAACAACCCTATAGTACCATACGCTTGTTCATAGTAAATCGCTGGATTTTCGCCTGGTGGAATATACATCTCTTGAGGAAAAACAGTTCCTAAAGAAGAAGTAATTAATAAAGCAAAAATTATCCATATTCCAACCTTAACGGAAGAAAAGAAATTCCATACTCTATCTATCATTGATTTTTTATATGTTTGAGAACGTCTCGCTACACCTTCGTATCGCATGTTAGCGATTTTTCCCTTTTCCTCTTTCAGTGGCTTCCCACAGGACTCACATAAATACGTCCCATAAGGATTAACATGGCCACACTCACATTTGACCTTCTCCATAATGAACCCCCACTAATTGCTCGGTATTAATTCATCCAATGATGCAATTACTTGCTCTTCTGTTTTGGCTCCAACCTCAGCATCTATTACTTGCCCTTCTTCGTTAATAAGGAATGTAGCAGGTAGGCTGTGAACACCATATGCATTACTGACAAGCATGTTACGATCAATATATAATGGATAAGAAAGACCTTGTCTTTGTTTATGACGATCTACTTGTAGTGTCGTTTCATCGACATTAATAGAAACAATTTCTACACCTTTTTCATTGTAGTCTTCATGGTACTCTTCCAAATATTGCATTTTTTCCCGGCAGTAAACACAGTATGTTGCCCAAAAATTAACATAGACACCTTTTCCTTGAAGCTCAGCTAACTCCAGCCGATTCCCGTCCATATCTTCTAATACGAAATTCGGAGCTATGTCACCTTCGCTTACAAGACCACGATCCGCAGAGAAATGATTGTAAAAGGTAAATCCGATAGCCACCATCATTACACCTAAAATGATTGACCGTATTAGCAGTCTTCGTTTTTTCATGATGAACCCCCATTACGTCAATTAATCTTCACTCTAATATTAACACTAGTCGTTTAGTGTTTACAGCAGTTGCATCCATTAGTTGTGAACTTTATGTGACGGCTAAATCTCTAAGTTGTTTTACTTCGTGCGGTTTTAATTCTCTGTGTTCTCCCGCGTTTAAACCACGAAGATGAAGAAATCCGTAATTCTCTCTCTTTAGTTTAATAACTTGGTGACCAATGGCTTCTAGCATGCGTCTAACTTGTCTATTTTTACCTTCGTGAATTGTTATTTCAAGAATCGATGTATTTTTATTGTTATCTGTTTTTTTCACCTTGACTTGCGCTGGTGAAGTTTTGCCATCCTCTAGATTAATTCCACGCTCAAGCTTTTTTAAATCTTCCCTTAAAGGTGCACCTTCTACCTTAGCTATGTACGTTTTTTTGATTTTGTACTTAGGGTGCATGAGCAAGTTTGCAAACTCTCCATCATTTGTTAATAGAAGCAGTCCAGATGTATCGTAATCTAATCTCCCAATTGGAAAGATTCTTTTTTCCGTTGGAATATAAGAAGTAACTACTTTTCGGTCAAATTCATCAGTAACACTGGAAATAACTCCAGAAGGTTTATATAACAAGAAATAGACAGGCTCTTCTTTATTAATAGGAACTCCATTCACTACTACTTCATCTTGTTGTGCATCCACTTTCGTACCAAGCTCTGTAATCTTCTTTCCATTTACCGATACTTTTCCTTCAGTAATTAATTGTTCTGCCTTACGTCTTGATGTAATACCAGCTTGTGCTATAACTTTTTGTAATCGCTCCATTACTTTCACCTCGTATATTTCTAATCGATATTTTTATTCTAGTAGTTAGTTTGTGTCTCAAACGTTAATTTTATCTTTTTTTTAGTGCCGATACAAGCCGATACAATAAATAACCCCTAAAGGCAAACCCTTTAGGGAAAATATCGTAATATATCTCTAAATTCTTTTCAACTTATTAGAAACTATGTCCTGCTACTGCACTGATTACTGATCATTATCATATCACATACTATGATGAACACAAGTATATTTTCCTCTAAGAAAAACGCGTAGCGTCTTTTGTTATAAATTCTTACCTTATTAAGAATAAATTTAGACAATCTTTATAGGTAGGTTTTCTGAAAAAGGTTCTTCCTTCACAAAAACACAAGTCGAACAATAATTATAGAAGCAATAATGCCAATTACATCGGCAGCTAAGCCTACTTTTAATGCATCTCCCATTTTTTTAATTCCAACCGCCCCAAAATAAACAGTGAGTACATAAAATGTTGTGTCCGTACTTCCTTGCATTGTTGAAGCTAAGCGGCCAATAAATGAATCAGGACCATAAGTAGCTATAAGGTCACTCGTCATCCCGAGCGCTCCATTTCCGGAAAGTGGACGAATTAATGCTAAAGGTAGGATCTCAGCAGGAATATAAAACATGGATAACACCGGAGATAGCGTTTCAATAATAAAATCCATAGCTCCTGATTCTCGAAATACTTTAATAGAAACAAGCATACCAACCAAGTAAGGTATAATTCCAAATGACATTTCTACGCCTTCTTTTGCTCCTTCCACAAACATTTCATACGTAGCTACTTTTTTCCAAGTTGCAGTAAGAAGGATTAGTAAAATTATCGAAGGGATAATCCAAATGGAGAAGTTTGTTATCCAGTTCATAACGATTTAACCTCCCTTTTTCAATCGACGAAAGTGAAAATAGCGATCTATGATTATCGCTCCTATCGTCGAGCACGTCGTAGCCAAAATAGTAGTAAACACAATTTCGGTTGGTCCTACGGAGTTATATTCTATTCTTAATGCAATAACAGTCGTAGGTATCAGGGTAATACTAGCTGTATTTATAGCAAGTAATGTAATCATAGATCTGCTTGCTTCCTCTTTATTTCCATTTAACACTTTCAGTTCTTTCATCGCTTTAATGCCCATCGGAGTCGCTGCGTTACCTAGACCAAATAAATTTGCACTCATGTTTGATATAATATATCCCAATGCTGGGTGTCCCTTTGGTATGTCTGGAAAAAGTATTTTAACGAAAGGAGACATTATTTTACTTACCCCATTGATGATGCCAGCCTTTTCCGCAATTCTCATCATTCCAAGCCAAAAAGTTAACACACTGATTAAGCCTATACAAATGGCAACGGCTTCTTTTGCTCCTGAAAATATTGCCTCATTAACTAAGTCCATATTTCCTTGTATGGCAGCAAATACAAATCCTATAAGGAATAGACTCACCCAAATAATGTTAACCACCTGTAAAAACTCCATTCATCGGAATCCATCTCTGTATCCATTTCTCATAAAATGTAGAAACCTTCTCTTCATTTTTATATGCTAATGGAACAATTCCAATTGTTTCTCCAGACAAGTCTATTTGAACCGTTCCTATTGGATATGGATGTCCATTCTCTTCCCATTCAGCTGAATTTGACGGGGATAATAGCATCAGCTTTGTTTTTATTTGATTGTGTTCATCTTCTTCCAAAGGAAATTCAAACGAAAATTCAGCTTCAAGATGATTTTTAAAGTACGGATCGTCTATGTCCTTTACCATTCCTTTTTTAACCAGTGTCTTTATTTGAAAGTTTGCAAACCCCCAATCAAATAAATTCATATGGTCATGCCAATCACTTGGGGCATCGATCGTCACTGCAATGAGTTCCAATCCGTCTTTTTCTGCCGAGGAAACGAGTGTCCTGTTGGCTCGTTTTGTATATCCCGTTTTACCTCCTATTGCATAGGGATACAGCTGAGTTAGTAGACGGTTTTTGTTGTTAAACACGCGAATATGGTCTTTATCTGAATCAGAGCGATAACTTTTTGTGGATGTCACTTCTTTGTATGTTTCATTTTCCATGGCATATTGAGTTAATAAGGCCATGTCTAATGCGGAAGAATAGTGTTCTTCGTGGTCATCTAGACCATGGGGATTTGCGAATATCGTTTGTTCCATACCGATCTCACTTGCTTTTTCATTCATCATATAAACGAATCCTTCTAAGCTTCCCCCAACATGTTCTGCTATAGCAACTGCTGCATCATTTCCTGATCGAAGCATTAATCCATAAATGAGATCTCTGAGGGGAATTTCCTCACCTTCTGTTAGATATATCGAAGAACCCTCTGTACTGAACGCTCGCGAAGACACAGTTACTTTTTCATCTAGATTCCCAGACTCAATTGCCAAAATTGCTGTCATTATTTTCGTAATACTTGCAATTCTCATCGGAGAACGAGCATCCTTCTCATATAAAATTCTACCACTCTCCTGTTCTATTAAGATTGCTCCTTTTGCCGATACATTCTGATTGTATTCTGCACTGATCGAGCGACTCTCGAAAAATAGAACTGAAAAAAGAGTAAGCAATACGATAACCATTCGGGTAACTTTCATTATTTTTCCTCCGATCTAACAGGTAATTCTATTGCATGTCCTATTAGCCAATTTTATGCATGACGATCGGAAGTATGTCTTTAAAATAAGATAATAAAAAATTGTGTTTCTTGTCAGTGGTGACTATTTTTAATGAGGAAAATAAAATAAGAGGAAATGACGAGGGTGAAGGGACCTTCATAAATAAATAAATAATATGATCGGTCCTTCATTCGTTATTTTGTCATCCTTTAGGTTTAAAAATTAATGCTGCTAGGAAGCTGAATATAATTGCGGATGATATACCTGCACTGGTTACTTGAAATATCCCAGTTATAATACCAATCATTCCACTTGCTTCGGCTTCCTGCAAGGCACCATGTACAAGTGAATTCCCAAAACTCGTTATGGGGACTGTTGCACCTGCACCTGCAAAATCAATCAGTGGCTCGTATAAACCTAATCCATCCAGTATCGCTCCTGAAACAACCAGTGCACTTAATGTGTGACCCGGGGTAAGTTTTCCAACATCTAAGAGAAGTTGTCCGATGACACAAATTAATCCACCTACAATAAATGCATTTAGAAAAATCATTTAGTTTCCTCCTTTCTGTTTTTCTAATGATACCGCATGGGCAATGCAAGGAATTGATTCATGTTGCTGGTATGTTATTGGTGACAGTAGCGCACCAGTAGCCACTACAAGAACTCGATTTAATTCCCCACTATTTATTCGGTTCACTATGTTTCCGAACGTTACCGCTGCCGAACATCCAGCGCCACTTGCTCCGGATTGAACTGGTTGCTCTTTTTTATAAAGCATTAATCCAGCATCTTGAAACAGTTCCTCTTTAATTGCAATATTTTCATTTTCAAATAACTCGAGTGAAATTGCTCTTCCAATTTTCCCTAAATCACCCGTTAATATTAGGTCATAATAGTCAGGTTCTAATTTTAAATCCTCTAAATGAGCTTTAATCGTATCCACCGCAGCAGGTGCCATTGCCCCGCCCATATTAAATGGGTCTTTTAGACCTTCATCAACGACATGACCGATGGTTGCTGAAGTAATAATTGGACCCACCCCAGAAGAACAAACTACACCTGCACCTGCTGCAGTTGCGGTCCACTGCGATGTTGGTGGTTTTTGCGCACCATACTCCGTAGGATATCTAAAAGTTTTTTCCACTGCAGCATTATGGCTTGACGAAGCAGCTAAAATATAATCCGCACCTTTAGCATTTATAATGAAAGCAGAAAGTGCTAATGCCTCCATTGAGGTTGCACATGCACCGAACAGACCAAAGAAAGGAATAGCTAAGGATCGACTTGCAAAACTTGTTGAAGTAATTTGATTAAGTAAATCTCCAGCGAACATAAACTGAATATCTTCCTTTGTTACATTTGCTTTTTTTATCGCTTCCTTACATGCATCTTCAAGTAATACTTTTTGTGCTTGTTCAAAGCTGTTTTCCCCACACATTAAATCATCATAGAAAGCGTCAAAATGATTGACTAACTCTCCTTTCTTTTCGAAAGGACCACCGATAACACCAGTACCAATAATTACTGGATTAGACTCAAATGTCCACGTTCTTTTTCCTTCAAGCATTTGTAACCCTCCTCTCAAAATAATAAGGTTTTAATAATCGCTATGATAAACGCAGAAAAGACACCAAATACTATGACTGACCCAGCGAGTTTAAACATATTTGCCGCAACTCCAAGTACAAAACCTTCTGTTCGGTGTTCTATAGCTGCAGACGCCATCGCGTTAGCAAACCCTGTTACCGGTACGGCCGTTCCAGCTCCGGCAAACTGTCCGAATTTATCATATATACCTAAGCCAGTAAACAGGCACGCTAGAAAGATCAGGGTTGCCACTGTTGGATCACCAGCAGTTTTGTCTGTGAAATCGAAAAAATAAATATATCCGTTTGAAATAAGTTGGCCAAGTGTACATACTAATCCACCTATGATAAAAGCTTTTAGACAATTAATCCCCACTGGACGCTTTATTTCATGCTTACTTGCTATTTTTTGATATGCTTTTTGTGAGGGCGTTGGTTTCTTTGATTTTTCCATAACTGTAAACCACCTAGCCTTTCAAATCTTCTTTTACTTTTTTAATTTTCTGCTCTAATTCTTTTTTAGTTAATTTATTATTTTCCAAAGCCTGCTCAATCTCTGTTAATTCCATCTCTACTTTTGAATCTGTTGATACCTCAAATTCCCCATTTGGAATCGATTTTTCAAGTTTTTCTTTTGCTTCTTTACGTATGTCTTTTAAAAAGAAACGATCGAATCCATTTACTGTTAAAGCAACATATACACTTTTATCCAGTGCGACTGAAGTTGCATCATCCACTTCCTCCATGTCTAATACTGTTCTTTCCGCTTCCTTGGCTAAGTGCTGAGGAATTTCCACTCCTGAACCTGCCACACCATATCCCTGTGCTTTTACCGGATCATCTTCAGCCTGACATCCCACTACACCTATCAGACAGAATACCGAAAGAAGAATCATACATATCCTCATACTCTGTTTGCACTCCTTTTATTTTTCATATTATTATTATCATAGTGGGGAAGTTTTTTTATGTAAGAAATAATTAACAATTATACGGAAACAATTATAATCGAAGGAGAGTCCTCTTATGGTTTGGATTGGAATCTATGTTTTACTTGTAGTTGTTTTTTTTCTGCAAGGATTCATTTTTTATCAGCTGCGTTTACAAAGTAAAAAGGTAAAGGAATTGTTTAACAAGTTTGATTATGTGCCTGAAGTTAAAACAAAGTCTTCATTAACAATGGATTTTGAGGAAGAAATACGAAGAACTACGGAACTTCAGTGGTTAAGAATTCGAAACGCCGTTCAAAAACAATCTCACGATATTCATAAAAAAGAGATGGAACTTGCACCAAAACAGTTTCTTTACAGTCAGGAGACACTCTCCACTGTTTTTAATGATCAACAGATGGATGCTATTCTTTCTTTCACAAACACCTACCAACAGTATTTGACTCGCTTTTGGTATACAAAGAACGGAAACTTAAAATCTGTTTTTACAGGATCAACTAATGACCCGCACTCTGAAGTAGGACAATTAGTGCGCTCGTCACATGAACTATGCCACCTAATGGATAAATGGTTCCGTCTCTTTCACCAAAACTAAAATATAATTTTACAAATTGAGAACCCTAACTCATGTATTTCATTTACATAGGAGGGTTTTCTATTGAATACTAATTTTTTTGCATTAACAATAGAGCTCCTGGTAGGGTTCCTAGCTCTACTCGTTTTGACAAAAGTGTTAGGGAAAACTCAAATTGCTCAGCTTACACCTTTTGATTTTATATCTGCATTAATACTTGGTGAATTAGTTGGTAATGCAATTTATGATAAGGATATTGGTTTGCATTATGTTCTATATGCGGTTTTTGTTTGGGGAGCTTTAATTATGTTGGTGGAAACGATCACTCAAAAATATAAAAATTCCAGAGGATTGCTGGAGGGTAAACCTACGATTGTGATTAGACGCGGTGTCATTGATCGGGCCAAACTTCAGACAACAAAACTCGATTTGGATCAATTACAGCATTTATTACGTGACAAAAGCGTTTTCTCCATCCAAGAAGTCGAATATGCTATTCTCGAAGCTAACGGTACAATTAACGTTTTAAAAAAGAGTACGTATCAATCGGTAAGCAAAAGTGATATTAATATAGCTCCAACTGATGTGATGCTACCTATAACCATTGTTTCCGATGGAGGATGGATTGATGAGAATCTTCAGCAAACCCCTTTACTAAAGGAGTCTTTACAAAATCTCTTCAGTGAGCTAGGGATTGAGATCAATCATGTATTAATTGCTGAGTGGTCAGAGGGAGAGCCTCTCTATGTTCACCTCGATCATGCGCCATTTATAAAATATTTAGATGTTAGTTCTTTAATATAAGAAAAACGCTGAGCGTCTTTTATTAAATACAGCGTCAGCTTCCACCGCCCCGAGTAGCACCTACATACTAAGTGTAGGTGCTATACTCGAAAGGATGGTGGATTTCCCTTTATACGTGCGGTGTGAAGGGAGCTGCCAATTTTATGGATTCTTATTTCTTAAAAAATAAAGGTATATCTAATAGGTTAGCAAACCCATTGATACACCTTTACTTTATTGATTCTCTCTTTGATTCACTTTCGTTCGGTAGTCTGTTTCGTAATACTCTAATTCTTCTCTCACTGTCTGGATAGGTCCTTCAATAGTTTGTACAACTTCTTTTACCATCCTAGGGACCTCGTTACGAAAACGAATCGCATTTTTTCCTGTGTAGGCTGCTCGACTATCCTCATACCATACATCATAATGCGGCTGAAAAAATTCTTCAATGCATTGATGAAAAATCCAGTACAACGTTTTTTCAGCTGCTGCTTTTCTGAAATTTTCGCTACGCAAAATAATATTACCCGATTCTCTGCCTTCTTCAAAAAAAACAAGAAGACGCCTAAATTGATCAAGAATTAATTCAAAATCCTCAGTTGAAGTATTGGTAGTTGATTTAACTAAATCTTCTAGTCGGATCTCATTTAAGAAAGATCTTATTTCCCCGGATACATCTTTCATATTCCCCATGGTAATCTGAAGCTGCTGCCTGACTAGATCATTTCCCATTTCTGAACTCCCCTCTATCTGGTTACTTCTATTTTAGCTCTTGTGAGGCCAATTGTTCCTGAAACTTCTCGAAAAATAAGTCAACTTCACCTTCTACATCTTCTTCTGATTGATCTGTTAAAGGTGGTAATTCTTCAATAGTACGTAATCCAAATTGCTCTAAAAACTGTTTTGTTGTTCCATATAAAATTGCTCTACCTGTTCCCTCGACTCTACCCACTTCTTTAATAAGACCCTTGGCACTTAATGTGCGGATCGGGCGTTCAGATTTCACACCACGGATATCTTCAATTTCCATCCGCGACAATGGCTGCTTATAGGCTATAATCGCCAGAGATTCAAGTGCCGCTTGGGATAGCGTCGTTGAAGTTGGAGATTGCACGAGGCGCTTAAAAAACTCTGCATGCTCTTTTTTCGTCGTTAGCTGGTATCCCCCAGCCAATTCAACTAATTGTATTCCCCTTTGCTCTGATTGATACATCTCTTTCATCTCAGCAAGATAAAATTTTAATGTTTTTCTATCTAATTCAAGGACCTCCATTAGTTGCTTTTCATCTATACCCTCTTCGCCGGATACAAATAAAAGTCCTTCTATCACAGCTTTAATTTCATGACTCTTCAATGGATGGACCTCCTTGTGCGTAAACCATAATATCTTCAAAATTTCTTTCTTGTTCGCATCGAATAGCGTTCGCCTTCATCAATTCCAGTAAAGCTAAAAATGTCACCACAAGGTGAGGTTGATCATCCTCTTTAAATAAATCTGAGAAACGGCTTCTGCCTTTCTTCAAATAGAGAGCTTCCACAATTTGTGACATACGTTCATCAATAGGAACCTCTTGTCGATTTATAGTTGAAATGGTAGGTTTAATTTTTTTATTTCTTTTCTTCATTTTTTGAAAGGCTTGAAGCATATCATAAATAGAGGCATTAACAGGAGTGCTTTGACCTTCTTCTTTATCCTCAAGTAAAGGCGTCAAGTCTGTCATTGGTTTAGAGAATAAATCACTTCTTTCTGTCTCTCGCGTTCTTAGTTCACCAGCTGCTTCTTTGTATTTTTTATATTCTATAAGACGCTGCATTAAGTCATCTCGCGTATCTTCCTCTTCCATCACCAAATCTTCATCCCATACCTCTTCTTCGACAGGAAGAAGAAGTTTGCTCTTCATATGCAACAGCGTGGACGCCATTACTAAGTATTCACTGGCTACATCGAGGTGAAGGGTTTGCATAGCATGAATATAAGTCATATATTGCTCAGTAATTTCTTTTACTGGTATATCATAAAGGTCTAGGTCATTCTTTTGAATAAGGTGTAAAAGTAAGTCTAAAGGCCCCTCAAAGGCGTGTAGCTTTACGCTGTATTGAATCATTTGTTTATTTCCCCGTTCTTAGTAAGATCTGCTTAAATTATACCATATTCCGAAAAACTGGACCTATTTTCCGCTAAAATTGCCTGCTCTTTCTTTCCTCGAAACAATCGTTTATTATAAGAGATATAAACATACCTTTTGGAGGAAGCAATGAAAAAATATGCGAATGAATATATTGAATACTTACTGCATTTCCAAAGTTCCAGAGATTATTTTGAATGTCATGAAATCATGGAAGAATTTTGGTTAGAAAATGATCGTGATTTAAAATGGTTATTATTAATTCAACTTGCAGTAGCTGTTTATCATGAGAGACAGAAAAATTTCACAGGTAGCTTAAGGCTTTACCGAAAAACACTGTTATACTTGCGAAACCAGCCAGCTCTATTAGATGAATTAAGTATTCACGGTGGAGATCTGGAACAACAAGTGAAATCTCGGATTAAAACGATATTAAATGAGGGAGAGTATGAACCCTTTAATTTACCATTAACTGATGACATGCTTATTAAAAAGTGTGAAATCCTGTCAAAAGAAAAAGGTTGGGTATGGTTATATAAAAATGACGCCAGTAATCCTGATCTAACTTATCGTCATAAACGTCGTGACCGTAGTGAAGTTATTGAAGCAAGACATCAGTCTCTTTTATATAAACAACAGAAAAGAGGAGGTCTCAAAAGGTAATAAAGACCTTTTGAGACCTCCCTATAATAATGAAAAAAATGAAACCTCCGTATCTTTTAAAAACCCATTAGGAACATATTTGTTCTAATAGGTTGCTCAGAGCTGAGCCCTTGCCAATCAAATTTACACTTTTTTTCGACAATGTTTTAAAAAATGATCTGTATGCTTTAAGCCTATTAAATAAACAGAATACTTGTCTTCCATTGCCTGAACCATCGTTAATGCTAATCCTTCGTTTCTGTGTGAGGGATCAACCGTTAAATCTCGTAAATAGACGTCCTCGTTATCTTCTTCTACACCAATAACTCCGACAAATTGATTCGCTTCCGTCCGCCATAAATAAAGCTTCAAAGTTTCTGATTTTGTATACTTATCAATCACTTTTTGAATCTTTTTGATACTTTTTTCTCCCGGCATAAAAGAGAGTAAACCCATGGCAATTTTTTCATGTTCCTTTTTATATGATACAAGCATTTATTCATCCCTCATCGTTCGCTTTGTTCTCTATATTATGAACATCAATTAGAAAACGTAACCTCCCTAGACGACTAATTCCTTGTTATCTAGTAAAGTTTTTTGATAAATTTGCCATTTCAATGGCTCCAGCAGCAGCTTCCCATCCTTTATTACCAGCTTTTGTTCCTGCTCTTTCAATAGCTTGCTCAATCGTATCCGTTGTAAGTACACCGAAAATTACAGGGATTCCCGATGAAAGTGACAAGG
Source organism: Salipaludibacillus neizhouensis (assembly GCF_002886185.1). Classification (GTDB taxonomy): domain Bacteria; phylum Bacillota; class Bacilli; order Bacillales; family Salisediminibacteriaceae; genus Salipaludibacillus; species Salipaludibacillus neizhouensis. The sequence goes on along the minus strand of NZ_KZ614146.1, from coordinate 740,984 downwards.
AACCTACTCCTTTAGCTACTTCACTACACACATAATCAAAGTGTGGAGTCGAGCCGCGAATAACAGTTCCTAGTGTAACAATCGCATCATATTTCCCTGAGTCAGCCATTTTTTTCGCAATAAGAGGAATTTCAAATGCGCCTGGGACCCAAGCTATATCGACATCTTCGTCATTCACTCCGTGGCGTTTAAAAGCGTCTACTGCACCTCCAAGAAGTTTACCAGTAATAAATTCATTGAATCGACCAACAACGATTCCAACCTTTAAATCTGTTCCAATTAAATTTCCTTCATATACATTTCCCATCATACATCCTCCTAATATTTATTTATAAATGCAAATAATGACCTAATTTTTCTTTTTTCGTTTTTAAATAATTTTCATTGTTTTTCGTTTGCGGCATTTGCAATGCAATACGATCTACTATTTCAAGATCATAACCGCTCAATCCAGTAATCTTTCTCGGGTTGTTTGTTAACAACTTCATTTTTCTAATGCCTAAATCTCTTAAGATTTGAGCACCAATACCATAATCGCGCAAATCCGGAGCGAATCCAAGTTTTTCGTTTGCTTGGACTGTGTCATAACCTTCTTCTTGAAGCTTATAAGCTCTCATTTTATTAAGGAGGCCTATTCCTCTGCCTTCTTGCCTCATATATAAGACAACTCCTGAACCTGCTTCTTCAATTTGAGCAAGCGCTGCATGTAGCTGAGGTTTGCAATCACACCGTTGAGAACCAAAAACATCCCCTGTTAAACATTCAGAATGTACACGGACAAGTGTTGGTTTTTCGCCGCCAATCTCCCCTTTTACAATCGCTACATGTTCTTTTCCATCCACGACATTAGAATAACCAAAAGCTTTGAAATCACCGAAATCGGTAGGAAGGTTAATTTCAACTTCTTGCTGAACTAATTTATCTTTCCTGTTTCGATATTTAATCAAGTCTTTAATTGTAATCATTTTCAGATTATGTTCCAAGGCAATTTTATGAAGGTCAGGAACCCTTGCCATTGTACCATCTTCTTTAATTATTTCACAAATGACACCTGCAGGCTCTGAACCGCACAATCTCGCTAAATCAACCGTCGCTTCTGTATGACCGGCTCTGCGAAGAACTCCTCCCTCTTTTGCGATTAACGGAAAGATGTGACCAGGTCTTTGAAAATCTGCAGCTTTTGTATTCTTATCAATAAGACTTTTTACTGTTATCGATCTTTCAGGTGCAGAGATGCCTGTTGTTGTATGTTTATGATCAATACTCACTGTAAAAGCTGTACCATGTGGATCAGAATTTCTGTCGACCATAGATGATAAACCAAGTTTCTCGGCTCTCTCAGGTGTAATAGGTGCACACACAAGACCTCTCCCGTGTGTAATCATAAAATTAATTACCTCAGGTGTTGTCTTTTCTGCCAAAGCAACGAAGTCCCCTTCATTTTCTCTATCCTCATCATCACATACAATAACTACTTCACCTTGTGCTAACGCATAAATTGCTTCTTCAATAGGATCAAATATCTTCATCATTGTACCTCCTCTCGTTATAAATACCCGTTCTCTTCTAGAAAGCTTTCAGTCAAATTCCCAGATGTTTTTTTCTCCGGTAACTTTTTCTGAAACAGAAGTTCTTCTATATATTTAGCTAACATATCGCATTCGATATTCACAATATCTCCGGGCCCTTTTTGGCCTAGAATCGTCTCTTGAATAGTATGTGGGATGATCGAGATCGTAAACACATTCTCATTTAAGCCAAAAATAGTTAAGCTAGTGCCATCAACCGTGACACTGCCCTTCATCATCATAAATTTTCTAAGTTCAGCTGAAATTTCTATCTCATAATAAACAGCGTTGTGCTCTGGTCTTTTTGCTCTAATCGTACCTATTCCATCAACGTGCCCGGATACAAAATGTCCTCCAAAACGTCCATTTGCTGGCATTGCACGTTCTAAGTTAACTTCCGAGCGAGAAGTTAAACTCTGTAGACTTGTACTTCGAACTGTTTCAGGCATGATGTCAACTGTAAATGACGTCGCTTGAAAAGAGGTAACTGTCAAACATACGCCATTAACAGAAATACTATCCCCTAATTTGACATCAGCCAATATTTTAGAAGCCTCAATCGACATCACGATAGATTCTCCAGATTGACGAATGCTTTCTACTCGACCTTTTTCTTCAATGATTCCCGTAAACATCGTTATTCCTCCTTTTTTTCGTAAATTAGCTTTAAATCTTGACCAAGTTTATCTATAGACAGTAAAGCTAACCTGGGAGCGTCCTTTAATAATTGTATACCTTCCCCGGAGAAAGAAGAGGCGGCTGAAGCTCCGCCTATAATAACTGGAGCGAGATACTTAACTAACCGTTGAAACTTACCTGCTCTGAGAAAACTATCGTTTACTGTTCCGCCACCTTCTACTAGTAGCGAAGTCACTTGTTCTTTCCCAATCACTTGCAAAAGTTCTTTAATAGCAAGGCTCTCATTTTTTAGAACAAACACTTTCACATTTTTATTTTCTATCTGTGTTATTTTATCCAAAGAAGCTCGGTTTGTTGTCATTATCCATGTTTTTGCTTCATTGTCATGCAACATTTTTGCTTGAACTGGAATACGCAACTGACGATCCAATACGATACGAATGGGGCTTTTTCCACCGTCATTCAACCTCGTTGTTAGTAAAGGGTCGTCCTTTAATACTGTTTCTACACCAACTAGAATTGCATCATGTTCATATCTTAGTTCATGAACGTCTAACCTGGCGGCTTCTCCAGTAATCCATTTGCTTTCACCGGAAGTTGTCGCAATCTTACCATCGATACTTGAAGCAGTTTTAAGTGTTACGTATGGTGTTCCTGTGCGAATATAATGGAAGAACACTCGATTCAATTGATCTGCTTCTTCCTTCATAACACCAACTTCTACTTCTATTTTTGCCTGTCTTAGTTTTTCAATCCCATTTCCCGCAACTTTAGGGTTGGGGTCCATTGAGGCTATGACGACTTTTGATATACCACTTGCTATAACAGCATCAGCGCAAGGTGGCGTGCGACCATGATGTGAGCAAGGTTCAAGCGTTACATACATCGTAGCACCAACTGCATTCCTTTTAGCCATTTCTAACGCATGACGCTCTGCGTGGGGTTCTCCTGCTTTCAAATGAGCACCCATTCCTATTATTTCGTGATTTTTTACAATAACAGCACCTACAACTGGATTAGGTGATGTTTGTCCTACGGTTTGCTTTGCTAAGTCAATGGCAAGCTTCATATATTGATTTTCCAAGTGAAGCCTCCCCTTCCTATTCATAATTTTGACAACAAAAAATCCCGAAAGATGAAGATCCTTCAGGACATAAGTACAGAATATGAAAAGTAAAGAAAAGGATTATTTTGTTTTTAGACACAATGGCAGAATATCTATTTTAAAAAAGGAATTCCCTTTTTAAGACAGATTTCTCCCAATCGTTAGAACAAATCCTTTTTTTAACCGTCATAATCCTTCTCCCATCCAGACTTTACTGTCGGCTTTGGAGTTTCACCAAATCCACCGTTACTAAAAAAATAGTACCGGGTCACGGACTAAGAGGCATTGCCTCATCACCGCCGGTTGGGAATTTCACCCTACCCCGAAGGAATCGGTTTATTCAATTTTGTTTATTATATCACAAGTCTTAGATTCGACAATAAAATATGCTTTTAATTAAAGAATTTTCCGGAATATTATTAAAATTAGAACATGGAGGTTCTTCAAATTCTCTAAAAAGTGAACACTTCCATGACCAATACTCCAAGCCTTCATGGAAAATTCAAACGAGTCACTGATAAAATCTTATTTTCAGAAAACAAAAAACGACCGCCAAAAATATGCGGTCGTTAAGTTAATTGATTATGCTTCGTAAACAGTAACTTCTTTCATAACGTCACCTTGTTTAATTCTATCTACTGAATCAAGACCTTCAATTACCTGACCAAAAACAGTATGAACACCGTCTAAGTGCGGCTGTGGGTCAAGCACTAAGAAAAATTGACTTCCACCAGTATCTTTACCCGCGTGAGCCATTGAAAGACTTCCTTTTTGATGTTTATGAGGATTTCCTTCTGTTTCACATTTAATTGTATAACCCGGTCCGCCTGCACCAGATCCATTTGGACAACCACCTTGTGCTACAAACCCTGGGATCACACGGTGGAAATTTAATCCGTTATAAAAACCGTCATTAGCAAGTTTCTCAAAGTTAGCAACCGTACCTGGTGCTTCGTCGGGATAAAATTCAATCACTACTTTTTCTCCATTTTCAAACGTAATTTCACCTTTTTTCATATCTAAAACCTCCATAGTATTTTTAATTATGTACACATTCTTTATTTTACACTAGTTAAATACAGAAAGAAACTAGATAGCATTTTATCTAGTTTCCTCTACGTTATTAAACTATTTTTATACCGTACCTTCTACCCGATTCTGTCCCTTCACAGCACTATAACGACGTTCATGCCGAACAAGGTCTTCAAATGATTCTCGTTCTATAACACATTCATGCTCTCCGTTTTCAACAAAAACTACCGCTGGACGTAATATGCGATTATAATTATTTGCCATGGAATAACCGTATGCACCTGTTGAAAATACCGCTAAAATATCCCCCTGTGTAGTCTGTGGCAAGGAAATATCCCAGATAAGCATGTCTCCACTTTCACAGCACTTACCGGCAATACTGACAACCTCTGTATTTTCTTCGTTAGCTTTATTTGCAAGAACCGCTTCATATTCAGCCTGATAGAGTGCCGGGCGAATATTATCAGTCATCCCGCCATCAACTGAAATATAGGTGCGAATGTCGGGGATGTCTTTTCTACTTCCTATACTGTAAAGCGTTGTACCTGCTTCTCCAACCAAAGCACGACCTGGCTCAATCCAAATTTCCGGTACTGGCATGTCTAATTTCGCTGCTTCTTCTTTGGTTTTGTCAACCATATAATCAATATAAACATGGAGAGGAAGAGGGTGATCCTGGTCACCGTATCGAATCCCAAAACCACCACCTAAATTAAGTACATTTGGATAATAATCTAAGGTTTCTTTCCAAGCAGCTAAAGAACGGTAAATTTCTTTCACAGCTTCCTGGAATCCTTCCGCTTTAAAAATTTGTGAACCTATATGGGAATGTACACCCTGTAAAGTTAAAAAGGAATGAGATAATATCATTTTTATAGCTTTCTTCGCTTGCCCACTGTTTAAATCAAAGCCAAATTTAGAATCTTCTTGACCGGTTGAAATATATTCATGTGTATGGGCTTCGACACCTGGAGTAATTCTGATCAAAACATCCATCTTCGTTTTGTTTGTTTCTGTTATCGCCATTAACCATGCCAATTCTGTGAAATTATCCACAACAATACAGCCAATTTTTTCCTTCACTGCCATTTCCAGCTCATCCGGCGTCTTGTTATTTCCGTGAAAATGGATTCTTTCTACAGGGAAGCCTGCCTGCAATGCTGTGTAGAGCTCACCACTTGAACAGACATCCAAACTTAAGCCCAATTCATCGGCCAATTCGACCATCGCTATGCAGCTGAACGCTTTACTAGCATATGCTATTTGATAATTTACACCTTGATTTATAAATGCTTCCTGAAACTCATGTGCTCTATTTCGAATATCTTTCACATCGTATACAAATAGTGGTGTACCATATGTTTCCGCAAGGGTAGTGGCATCTACCCCGCCAATTGTCAAATGACCTTCTTGGTTGACACTACTAGTACCATAAAAACCCATCTATATCACTCCTTATCAGCAAACCCTCTCGGTTCTTTTATATATGAATAAAAAAAAGAATGAATGCGAAACACATCCATTCCTCTTGGTTTTCGATTAGTCCATCGGTTTCCAATAGGATAGTGCTCCACTACAAACGCAGTGACAGTGCATAGTTTATTCAACTATACCCCAGCAAGCTAAGTCAAGGAAACACAGCTGCTTCGGCAATTCGACCTTTCCTCTGTTTTCATAGCTGCCCTGAAGCTCCAACAGTATACTTTTTCGAGATTGCACCTCTACCTAATTACAAGTTTTTATTCATTTTGTTAAACAATAGCATAGTTAAATTATTCACGCAACAACTTTACGTTTTTCTCTGCTTAATTGAATCGACTGGATGGACAACGCTAGGTCTTTTCCGTTTAAGCGGAACTGCTTGACGTATAAAAATATCCATTGCAGCGTGGGGATATAGCGGTAAAAATGGCCATAAATATGGCGCATTTAACGCTTTTCTTCCGGCTAAATATGCAAGCGAAATCACACAGGTGATAACAAATCCCGGGACACCGAAAAAACCGACTGCAAGTATTATAACTAATCGAAGTAATTTTATTGCTACGCCGAGCTCATGACTAGGTGTGGCAAAGATGCCTATAGCAGCTAAGGCTGCATACAGAATTACTTCCGGGACAAATAGTCCTACTTGAATGGCAATGTCACCAATTAACAAGGCAGCGACAAGACCTAATGCAGTAGCCATCGGGGCCGGGGTGTGAATCGCTGCCATTCTCAATAGTTCAATCCCTAATTCTGCAAATAATATTTGTCCAAATATAGGTATATTTCCGGCCTCTTCATTTGGTCCTATAAATTCAAGGTTAGCAGGTAATAGACCGGGATCTTTCACTACTAATAACCAAAAAGGCAAAATGAATAAGGAAAACAAAATCCCTGCAAACCTTATCCACCTCATAAAGGTGCCAACCAAAGGCGCTTGTCTATATTCTTCTGCATGCTGTACATGATGAAAAAATGTTGTTGGCAGTATGATCACACTGGGAGAAGTGTCTACAAACAAAATGACATGACCTTCAAATAAATGGGTGGCAGCTACATCTGGTCTCTCTGTATATCTAACCATCGGAAAGGGATTCCAGCCTTGTTTGACTAGAAATTCCTCTACCATTTTATCTGCCATCGTTAAGCCGTCTATATCAATTCCGTCTAATTCTTTTTTAATTACTTCTACCAAGTCTGGATCCACTATCCCCTCGATGTAAGTAATACAAATATCTGTTTTTGACCTTTTACCTACCTGGGTCATTTCATTTCTAAGTCTTTCATCACGAATCCTTCTTCTTGTCAATGCTGTGTTCTCGATAATATTTTCTGTGAATCCGTCACGACTGCCTCTTATTACTCTCTCTAAATCAGGTTCCTCAGGTCCTCGACCAGGATAGCTCCTCACATCGACAATGATTGCTTCAGATTCACCTTCAATTAAGATAAACATGAGCCCTGAAAGCATCTGCTTTATCGCATATTCCAACAAATCCGTCGTTTCAACTTGAACATGTGTCAGATGATTCTCTATTTCTTTACGAACATCCAGCTTTTTACTATGAGTGGTATCAAGAAACATTAATTCTTTAAGTATTTCAATTACGTAATCAATGTCACATAATCCATTAGTGATATAAAACTGAACTTCTTTATCTAATATATGTAACTTTCTAACGTCTACATCAAAGCTTTTTCCGATTCCAACTCTTCTTGTAATTTCCGCTTCATTTACAAGAATGTTAGGTGATATTTTGGGCTTTTTATCTGTTTCTTTTTGTGATTCACCCATATTAAAAGTCCCCTTTCTATTGTGATCACACATAGTATGAGTGAATAAGGAAGAATCAATACAAAAAAAACAACTCAACTTTATTCGTTGAGTTGTTCCTTTAATTGTAGTAATATTTTTTTCTCCAGCCGTGATACTTGAACCTGTGAAATTCCCAATCTAGTAGCCACTTGAGATTGCGTCTGATCTTTATAATAACGTAAAAAAATAATTAGTTTTTCGCGTTCCGACAATTTTTCCACTTCTTCTTTAAGCGCTATTTTTTCAAACCACTCCGAATTGCTATCATCAGAGATTTGATCTAATATTGTGATTGGTTCCCCATCATTTTCATATACTGTCTCATGAATAGAAGCCAATTGTCTGCTCGCTTCCTGGGCAAAAACAACCTCCTCAGGTGAAATGTCTAACTGTTTAGCAATCTCTTTCACTGTAGGAACTCTACCAAGACTTTTGGATAATTCATCACTCATTCTTCGAATATGATTAGCAGTTTCTTTAATCGACCGGCTTACTTTCACTGTTCCATCATCTCTTAGAAACCGCTGAATCTCTCCTATGATCATTGGAACTGCATATGTGGAAAACTTTACGTTAAAGCTTAGGTCAAATTTATCGACAGACTTTATTAATCCAATACACCCAATTTGATATAAATCATCCTGGTCGTATCCCCGGTTCATAAAACGCTGCACCACAGACCATACTAATCTCGTATTATGGTGAACAATTTTTTCACGTGAAGCTTTATTACCACTTTGAGCTTCTTTAATTAACTTTTTGACCTCTTTATCTTCTAGGTGTTTCCGTTTTTCTTTTTTCACATTGGCACTCATCATAAAATCCCTCTCAATTCGCTAGTGCTTTAGAATTTGAGAGACGTTTCGTCAAGGTTACCGTTGTCCCGTTCATTGGTTCTGATTCCACTTGCAAATTGTCCATAAAGTTCTCCATAATAGTGAATCCCATTCCACTTCTTTCAAGTTCAGGTAATGACGTAAATAAAGGCTGCTTCGCTTCTTCAAGATCATTGATGCCTCGTCCCTCGTCCCGAACAATCAAGTGAACCGTTTCTCTTTCTAACATTACTTCAATATAAATTGTACCTTCATTGCCTTCTCCATAACCATGAATAATCGCATTCGTTACAGCTTCACTCACAACCGTTTTGATTTCAGTTAACTCATCCATTGTTGGATCCAACTGTGTGACAAATGCGCCTACGGATACTCTGGCAAACGATTCATTTTCACTAATTGCTGAAAAAGATAATTCCATGCGATTATTCATGACGCCACCACTCCTAAACTGCTTAATCCTTCTCGCTCGTTGGATGTAATTGAAACAATTTTATATATCCCCGAAAGTTCGAATAACCTTTTAACCTGAGGAGAAATGCAACATACGACCATTTCTCCTCCCATTGCCTGCACCCTCTTATAACGACCTAGAACAACGCCAAGTCCAGAGCTATCCATAAAAGTTAATTTTTCTAAATTTAATAGTACATGAGTTAAATTATTTTCAGATAAAGCAGCGTCCACTCTTTCCCGCAGATTAACTGCAGCGTGATGATCAAGTTCCCCAACAAGACGCACGCATAAAACTTCTTCTCTTTTTTCCAAGTCAATCAATAAATTCATGTTTCAACCTCTCCTTCTCCATTTTCTTCACCACATATTTAAAATGGTTTACGTAGCTAATTCCATCTATTTCTCTTTATTTCCTTCTCAAAAACAAAACTAGTGCTACTTCGCTAAAACAATTCAAATTTAGCATTCTTCTCTAAGAGGCATTTCCAAAAAGAACTTCACTTGTTCGTTTCATCAGTCTCCAAAAAGAAGCTTCTTCCACATCTTCCGTGGCAATAAGCGGCATAGATAGGAGTGTCTCGCCATCTCTTTCAAGCGAAATAGTGCCTAACTCATCGCCCTTTTGAATTGGTGCTCGTACATCTTCTTTCCATACTGTCTTTTCTAATAACCCATCTGTTTTTTCTCCTTTTTTCATTAGAATCGAAACAGGTTCTTTTGCACTAACACTTACGCTAGATTCAGCACCTTTATCAACCTTTACTTCACCTAGAATATCTGTTGCTTCATGCTGAGTGTGAAGGGCGAATTGACTGTATGCATAATCAAACATTTCGGTAACTTGGCGATTTCTCTCTTTTGGAGATGGAGCACCCATAACGACAGCAATCATCCTCATTCCATCTTTGTTCGCACTAGCAGTCAAACAATACATTGCTTCTCTGGTGAATCCAGTCTTCAATCCATCTGCACCAGGATAAAATTTAACTAATTTATTCGTATTTACTAACCAGAAAGGGTTATCTGTATTTTCTCTCAAATAATCTTCGTACAAGCTCGTGTACTCCGTAATTTCCTCGTGTTTTAATAATTCCTTTGCCATCACTGCCATATCGTAAGCCGATGTCTCATGATTAGCAGCTGGAAGGCCGTTCGTATTCTGAAAAGTAGTATTTTCTAATTCCAGTTCCTTTGCTTTTTGATTCATTTCTTTCACAAATTCTTCTTCAGACCCTGCCAAAAACTCAGCCATTGCTACAGTCGCATCATTACCAGAGGCAATAGCAATCCCTTTCATTAATTCCTTGACTGTCATTTCTTCCCCAGGTTCCAGAAAAATTTGTGAACCACCCATAGAAGCAGCTTTTTCACTGACGCGAACTGTGTCTTCCCAAGTAATTTCCTCGTTATCCAACGCTTCCATAATTAACAACATTGTCATAATTTTGGTCATACTTGCCGGTGGAAGCTTTTCTTGACTATTTTTTTCAAAGAGAATTGTCCCCGTATCCCTCTCCATTAAAATAGCAGATGTCGCTTCTTCCGCAAACTCATACTGATCTTCTTCCGCATTCGCTTGATTCATTGGTGTTAAAAAAACAAGGGTCGTTACCAAGCCAATAAGTATCTTTTTCACACGTATCCCTCCGATTATTATCAATCTATGCCCTTCTATTTTCTCCAAAAAGTCTAGTCTTATTCTTTAATGAATTTATTTCTTTATGAAAAACTTTCATACACCTGTTTATGGTACCTCATTCAAATAAAAGGATTGCTCGTAGAAGAATAAACCGAAGATATCAAAAGCGGCGACTCTAGCAGAAATATCAATAGCTTCAGAGCTATGTTAACAGAGGAAGAGGCATGTTCATTTCACGAGGAGGCAGAATTAAAAAAAAGCCGTCATAAAAAGTTGGTTAACTTTCCTTGACGGCTAAACTTTAAAACTTTACGTGATAATGTCATACACTAATGTAGGAGCAGAGACTGGATCAGACGAAAAGTGATAAGAAGCTAACACTTTACTCTTCGAATCAATGACATCTTTTTGATTCGAATAAATAGTAGCTAAAGATTCACCCTTTTTAACGAAATCTCCTATTTTTTTATGTAACTCGATTCCTACAGCAAGGTCAATCACGGAGTCCTTTGTAGCGCGACCAGCTCCTAATACCATTGCAGCGGTCCCTATATGATCAGCTTCTATACCTGATACAAATCCATCTTTCTCAGCAAGGACAGATTCTTTAAAGGATGCTTGCGGAAGTTTTTCTGGATTATCGACCACAGAAGGATCACCTTTTTGCGATTCAATAAAAATCTTAAATTGCTCTAAAGCTTTACCCGAATTGATAGACTCTTCAAGCATCTCCCGCGCTTCCTCTAACGTATCTGCTTTATTGGCAACCATGACCATGTGACTGCCTAATGTTAAACATAAATCCGTTAAATCTTCCGGTCCCTCACCTTTTAACGTATCAATTGCTTCTTTCACTTCCAATGCATTTCCTATCATAAAACCTAACGGCTGGCTCATATCTGATATGATTGCTGACGTTTTACGACCAAGATTATTCCCAATTTGAACCATCGCTTCCGCTAACTCTTTTGACTGAGACAATTCTTTCATAAATGCACCAGCACCTGTTTTTACATCAAGGACGATACCATCAGCACCTGATGCAATTTTCTTGCTCATGATTGAACTCGCAATAAGCGGAATCGAATTAACCGTAGCTGTTACGTCCCGCAGGCCATAAAGCTTTTTGTCTGCTGGGGTTAAGTTTTGCGTTTGACCAATTACCGCTGCTTTATTCGTATTTACTAGGTCAATAAATTCATCATTTGTGATTTCTACACTAAAACCTGGAATGGCTTCTAATTTGTCAATTGTGCCACCTGTATGACCAAGGCCACGACCACTCATTTTAGCTACAGGAACACCTAAGCTAGCTACAAGAGGAGCTAATACCAGCGTCGTTGTATCTCCTACCCCGCCAGTGGAATGCTTGTCGACTTTTATACCTTTAATTGCAGATAAATCTATCGTATCCCCAGAGTGGACCATTGCTTCCGTTAAGAAGGCACGCTCCTCCTGTGTCATGTCCTGGAAAAATACTGCCATTGCCCATGCACTAATTTGATAATCTGGAATTTCATCCGTAGAATAACCATGAATAATAAAATCGATTTCTTCCTTCGTATGAGCTTGACCGTCCCGCTTCTTTTCGATTAAGTCTACCATTCTCATGATTCATTCCTCCTTATTTTTTTACCCAAAGACTCTCGTTTCCACTTTTTAATATCTCTTTAACGAGTTCTTTAAAGCGGGGTTTTGCTTTCGCCGCAACTTTCATAACTTCCTCATGAGTAATTCCTTCGATTGTTTCTCCGATTGCCATATCAGTAATACAAGATATCCCGAGAACATTCATGGACATATGACTTGCCACCATCACTTCAGGTACCGTAGACATTCCTACGACATCTGCACCAAATTTCCGCAGCATGATTAATTCCGCTCCAGACATGTATGTTGGACCACTTACAGCCACATAAACTCCTTTTTGAAGGGTTTGACCAAGCTTCTTTCCTGTCTCTAATGCAAACTCTCTCAATGTAGAAGTATACGCTTGACTCATATCCGGAAAACGAGGTCCATAATCATCAAGATTTTGACCAATGAGAGGGTTTGCTCCTGTAAAGTTTATATGGTCGTTAATAACCATTAAGTCACCTGGTTGGAAGTTTTCATTCATCCCTCCACAAGCATTCGTCACAATCAAACCACGACACCCTAGTTCTTTCATCACACGAACTGGAAAGGTTACTTGTTGCATCGAGTATCCTTCATAAAAATGAAACCTTCCTTGCATAGCAACAACTACTTTTCCTTCCATCTTGCCAATAACTAGTTGCCCTTTATGTCCTTCTACTGTCGAAGAAGGAAAATGTGGAATTTTATCAAAAGGAATGATTAAAGCATCTTCAATTTCATCAGCCAATTCTCCAAGCCCAGAGCCTAAGATCATGCCAATTTTAGGTTGAACGTCGATTTGCTTTTTTATCCATTCTGATGATTCATGAATCATCTCTGAAGTTATCATCTTAATTCTTCCCTTCGGCCATATTTAGGACAATTTGTTTTACATAAGAAAGAAAATCTGCTTTTACTTGTTCCGTCGTCTCCATCACTTCGTCATGCGTTAATGGCTGATCCAAAATTCCAGCTGCCATATTAGAAATGCATGAAATTCCTAAAACTTTCATGTCACTATGTCTGGCAACAATAACCTCTGGAACGGTAGACATGCCGACTGCATCTCCTCCAAGTGTTCGAAGCATGTGAATTTCGGCAGGGGTTTCATAGGTTGGTCCCGTATTACCCACATAAATGCCTTCTTGAACTTTGAAATTCATATCTTTAGCTACCTGATGAGCAAACTGAACAAGCTCTGCCGTATACGCTTGTGACATGTCAGGGAAACGCACGCCGAGCTCGTCATTATTAGAACCTATCAGTGGATTGTCACCAAACATATTTAAATGATCTTTAATAATCATCAAATTACCAGGTTCGAAAGTTTCGTTAATTCCCCCGGCAGCATTTGTAACAATTAATTGTTCAACACCAATTGCTTTCATTACTCTAACCGGAAGAGTTACCAAATCCATTGAATACCCTTCGTAGTAATGAAATCTCCCTTGCATAGCTACTACTGTTTTCCCTTGTAATTCACCTATGACAAGTTGGCCTTTATGACCTGTTACTGTAGAAGTTGGAAATCCGGGAATCTCTTGATAAGGAATATGAATAGGTGATTCAATTTCCTCTGCCAACACTCCTAAACCTGAGCCTAATATAAGTCCTATCGAAGGTTTGGATACAAGTTTTTTTTCAATATACTCTCTTGCTTCTTTGATCATTTCGCTATTTGACATCTGTCTCAGCTCCTATTTTAATTCTTGTAAAAAACTTTTCCCTATACTTGGTAAATTAACCTCAAAATTATCCGCAATGGTTGCACCTATATCTGCAAATGATTTTCTGATTCCTAAAGATTTTCCGTTTTTCATTCTTGTATTATAAACAAGTAACGGTACATATTCTCTCGTATGATCCGTCCCATGGTGGATAGGATCGTTTCCATGATCAGCTGTAATGATTAGTAAATCGTCTTCTTTCAGCTTCTCCAAAATCTCAGGTAACCTTGCATCATACTCTTCTAACGCATCACCATAACCTATAGGATCTCGCCTGTGTCCAAATTTCGCATCAAAATCTACAAGGTTCAGAAAACTCAATCCTTTAAAATCCATCAGCAAAGACTCTGACAACTTATCCATTCCATCCATATTTGAAGTTGTTCTTAGTGATTTAGTAATTCCTTCTCCATCATAAATATCGGATATTTTCCCTATTGCAATGGACTCATAGCCTCCATCCACAAGTTCATTCATGACTGTTCTCCCAAATGGTTTAAGGGCGTAATCGTGACGATTCGATGTTCGTTCCCATTTTCCGGGTGAGCCTAAAAAAGGTCGTGCAATCACTCGTCCTACCATGTATTTTTCATCTAATGTTAGTTCACGAGCCATTTCACAAATTTCCCAGAGCTCTTCAGGAGGAACAATCGTTTCATGTGCTGCGATTTGAAGAACGGAGTCAGCAGATGTGTATACTATAAGCCCCCCCGTTTTCATATGTTCTGCACCTAATTCCTCTAGAATTTCAGTGCCTGATGCAGGTTTATTACCCAATACTTTTCTATTCGTCCTCTGCTCTATATCAGCAATCAACTCTTTTGGAAAACCGTTAGGAAACGTTCGAAAAGGTTGGTCTATGTGAAGACCCATAATCTCCCAGTGTCCTGTCATTGTATCTTTACCTACAGAAGCCTCTTCCATTTTACCAAAATAAGCTTTTGGACTTTCCGGTTTTGCACAGCCTTGATATTCTTTAACACAAGGTAAGCCTAGTTGGTCCATGTTTGGCATTTTTAAACCATCCTTGGCTTCTGCAATATGTCCTAATGTATCTGCGCCTATATCGTTGAATTCCTTTGCATCTGGTGACTCCCCGATTCCTACAGAATCCATCACAACCAAAAAAACGCGTTGATAACGTTTGCTCATTATAATACCTCCTAAAATGTAACTGTATCTATGGTTACTATACCCTGATCCACTAAAACTACCGCAAATCCATTGATGTCTGAAGTCAGACCTCTTATTCGTTTTTTAAATCCTTTTAAGCTCTTGGATGATATTGCGAGTAAACTTCTTTCATTCGAACTTTAGTAACATGTGTGTATATTTGCGTCGTTGAAATATCCGCATGCCCTAACATCTCTTGAACCGCTCTTAAATCAGCTCCATTTTCTAAAAGGTGTGTTGCAAATGAGTGCCTTAATGTATGTGGAGTAAGTTCTTTTTCAATACGAGCATCCTTTGAAATTTGTTTTAATACTTTCCAAAAACCTTGGCGACTAATTGACCTTCCATGATGGTTAACAAATAAAAAGTCATGATCCTGCTTTTTGGATAACTTAGGCCGACTAGTTTGCAAGTATTTCTCTAAGCTTTCACTCGCGACTTGTCCTAAAGGAATAATTCTTTCTTTGTTCCCTTTCCCAATGCACCGAATAAATCCCATATGTAGATGAATATCAGCTAATTTCATCGTACAAAGTTCGGTTACTCGAATTCCCGTTGCGTAAAGAAGCTCTAGCATTGCTTTATTTCTCATACCTAATGGTGTTCGTTCGTCTGGTGCTTCCAATAACATTTCTACTTCTGATGTGGATAAAACCTTTGGTAGATTTTTATCTGGCCGTGGGCTCTCAATATGTAAAGTTGGATCATGTGAAATGATCGATTCCCTTTGCATAAATTGATGAAAAGAACGAACTGTTGAAAGCATTCTCGTTAAGGATGAACTCGCTCTCCCCAACTCTTTAAGATGTTTCAAGAACTGAAGAATAGTTGATTTTTGAATTGCTTCTACAGACTGTATTCCTGCCTGATTTACAACAAAGGTGAGATACGTTGTTAAATCTTTTTCATAGGCTTTTGTTGAATTTGTTGCAAGACCCTTTTCTACAATTAAAAATTGAATAAACGCTTTCAGATGCTTTTCCAATCTTTTATTCCACCCCTCTAAGCTCTACCCTATTCTCCTTCAGTTAAAAAAATCCGTAATCGATCTGTAAACGTCACATCTTTCTTCTCATCAAATGATGAAATTTGAAAGACTTTCAAAGCTTTGCCTTGTGGTTCCTCATATCGATCGTATTGTTCATATACATCGCTCACCCATAGAATACCATAATAAAAAACAATGGTGCACCCCATGAACAAGAAAAACACCCAAAACCCTTGAAATATTTGATTTACTAATCTCATTTTATATCCCTCTTTTAGTAATAACGTTACTAAAGGATATGCCAAGCTATTAACATTGTATACCTGGATGAGGCAGGAATTTCAAATATTAAGAGATTAATTTGTGGTCGTTCATTTCCTCTTCTATTTATCAGGATAGCAAAACGGGAAATGCGCTTGTTCACTGTTAACCTAGTTATTAAGTTTTAACCATAATTGTGTAAAATATCGTACCCCTAGACGAGTACACGGATGTTTTATGTAAATGTATAAATATGTTCAAAGGTTGTAAGAAAAAGCGTAGCGTCTTTTAATAAATACAGCATGAGCTTTCGGCACCCCTACTAGTAGCTAATAGCTTAACCTAACTTTAAAATAAAAAATCAAGTAACCTAGTAGTCACTTGATTTCCTATTTATTTACACCGATGACAAATCCCATGGAAAGTAAGTCGATGATCCTTGATTTCAAAATTCCAGCGATCCTCTACGACTTTTTCTACATCTTCCAAGAGGTCTTCTTGAATTTCATCTACCGAACCACACTCAATACAAACTAAATGATGATGAAAGTGCGCTGCTCCTTCTTGACGCAAGTCATATCTTGAAACACCATCACCAAAATTAATTTTATCAACTACTTTTAATTCAGTCAGCAATTCTAATGTTCGATAAACGGTAGCTAGTCCAATTTCAGGATATTTCTCCTTTACCAGCATATATACATCTTCAGCACTAAGGTGGTCATCTTCGTGCTCAAGTAAAACTCTAACGGTTGCTTCTCTTTGAGGTGTCAATTTATAACTTTGCGAATGCAACTGTTTTTTTATTCGTTCAATACGTTGCTCCATGTAATTTCCCCCTGCCACTCGCTCACTCCAAAACCGAAGGAAAACCGTTACCAACGATACTTTCACAGGAGTAAGAATGTTATTCTCAATCCATTATACTATTTGAGAAAAAAAAGTGTCAAATGAGAATCGTTATCATCTTTTATTTATAATTATTACTAAGTAATAATGAGTACTTTTTTATAACAAGTGAGTGACAATAAATTTCATCACACTAGGAGAAACAAATGCTTCATAAAGCGAAACCACAACCAATCCACCGCTAACTAAAAGTAAAAATAATGTATAAGCGATAAAATGCGTGAAAACAGATTCCTTCCCTCGTCCAATAATTTGTCGCCATATTTTCAAGGAAAAAGTGGTTGCTACAGCAGCAACAATGATGAATAAAGGAATAAGCACAATATTCTGGGGGAATACGGCTGAAAAAGCAAATATAAAACCTTCAAAACCCATTTGATCTACTAAAAACCCAACTGTAAATCCTACCATTAAACCTTTTATAAATAAGAGTATATAAATAACCGGTAACCCAATAACAGACAAACCCAGTAACCAAATACATCCTATAATTTTAATATAATAAGCAAAGCTTTGCGTAAAAACTTCTGTAGCATTGGCAAATTCTCCACTGTCTACCTCACTAAAAAACAACGTAAGATATGCATACAAGTCATTTTTTTGTGTGAAATTCATGCTATTAACAATAACCGCTCCGAAGATCACACCCATTAGAATTAAAACGATAGAAAAGATATACGTAGCTTTATTCCCTGATAGATGGGTGAATATCCGGTTACGTCTCATGTGAAAATGTCTCATCCAATTCTCCTCATTTCTTCTCCGAATCACTCTCTATCAGAGTCTATGAAAAGAAGGAATCAACTATGACGGTTTAAATAAGAAAATGGTTCATTTCAGCAATTCGATAGAAGAAAATTACCATTATCTCTAGTAACTAATTTTCAATCTAGTATTTAACCCCGCAGCTTCCAATATTGGACAGCATATATTGTTTTTGCATCATGAATTTCTTCAGATTCTATAAGTGCTTCCGCTTCTTCTAGGGTTACATCTATCCGCTCTACAAATTCATCTTCATCCATATTTACCATACCTTCCCCTAATCCTTCTGCCAAATAAACATGAACAAGTTCATCGGCAAAACCTGGACTAGTATAAAACGAATGGAGTTTTGTCCAATTCTCCGCTTGTACGCCAGTCTCCTCCTCAAGCTCACGCTTTGCACACTCAAGAGGATCTTCTCCTTTTTCTAATTTGCCAGCCGGAATTTCTGCAAGTACTTTCTCCAAAGGTTTCCGAAATTGCCTAACTAGAATAAGTTTATTTTCAGGGGTTAATGCTATCACTGCTACTGCACCTGGATGATGGACCACCTCGCGTTTGCTTTCTTTCCCATTCGGCAGAGTTACATCTTGAACTTCGAGATCAATAATTTTCCCTTGAAAGATTGGTGTCGTTCGAATCGTTGTTTCATATAATTTTTCAGACATTTCATTTCCTCCGTTCTTTCATTTCTACTTATTATTGTGTATTCTACGTATATCTACTATACATAGACATTCCAAAGTTTAAAAGAAATAAATAGGATTACTTTAGCAAAAATAGGGTAAAAACATATTAGGGGTGATATTAAAATGAAGCAAAATAAATTAGGAACTTCAGACTTATTTGTCTCTGAAATTGGTCTAGGCTGCATGTCATTATCAGATGACCACTTACATAATGAAAAAATTATCCACGAGGCAATAGACCGTGGCGTGAATTTTTTTGATACTGCAGACCTTTACCAGCTGGGTTTTAATGAAGAAACGGTCGGAAAAGCAATTAAAGGTAAGAGACATGATGTTATTTTGGCATCAAAAGGCGGAAATGAGTGGGGGGAAGGAATTGATGGGTGGCGATGGAACCCAACTAAGAATTACTTAAAAGAAGCCTTAAAAAACTCTTTGCTTCGATTGGATATTGATTATCTGGACCTTTATCAGCTCCATGGAGGGACCATTGATGATCCTATAGACGAAACCATTGAAGCATTTGAAGAATTAGTTCAGGAAGGAACTATAAGATACTATGGTATTTCTTCGATTAGACCAAACGTCATCAAAGAATATGCTGAGAAATCAAATATAGTCAGTGTGATGATGCAATACAGTCTTCTCGATAGACGCCCGGAAGAATGGTTCAGCCTTCTAGATAAACACGGTTTGTCTATGATTGCTAGAGGACCTGTATCAAAGGGACTTTTAACAAATGACTTTGAACGGAAAATCACTGAAAAAGGGTTCCTAGACTATTCTGAAGCAGAATTACGAGCTACCTTAGAAAAGCTCAATACTCTTGCTGATGCCAACACAATGAGCAGTCAGCAATTATCATTAAGATATATTTTGGACCAGCCACAAGTATCTACCGCCGTAACTGGGGCAAGTACTTCTTCCCAATTAATTGAAAATATCCAAAGCTCAAATGTTAGTCCATTATCCATTGAGCTGACAAAAAAATTAGAAGCTCTATTCAAAGCTCCCGTTTATGAAAACCACAGAAATTAAGTTAAAAGTTATGTGAATCTTGTTTTATTAAACACTAAGTTTCCTCTATAACAAATTTCTAGAGTCTTAAGGTTTACTATAAATAAGGTAGGATCTACGGTATATTTGACCGAGTGATCCTACCTTCATTTTTTTAGGGTTCAAACTATTTTGATTCAAAGCTTTCTCTTACATCCAAAAAGTAATTCTCTAACATCTCATAGTCAATTTCGCCCAGTCTTTTCACTGCGATTCGACCATTAGGATCAATAATAAGCGTAGTTGGATATGCATGTAACTCAAAGGTGTCTTCTACAATTCCTTTTTCATCAAGAGCAACATAAAAAGGTATTTGAAAATCAGTCACAAACTGTTCCACATCACTCATATTCTTTTCTGTATCTGTAAGATTTACACCGATCATTTCAACATCGTCGTCTCGATACTTTTCGAAGAAGTCTATAAAATCAGGCATCTCATCGCGACAAGGTGCGCACCATGTTGCCCAAAAATTCACAATGACATAACTCCCTCTTAAATCTGAAAGGCTTACCTCATCATTCTCCTCGTCCAATGTTGGTAAAATAAAATCCGGCGCAATCATTCCAGTACTAGTACCTGTCTCACTGCTTTCTTCATATTCTTCAAACTCATCGCTTTGGTTTTGGATTTCATTTTCGATCCCCCCAGTTTCAACGAATTCATCGAGTCGTTGTTGATTATCATCTAACGCCTTATCCTGTCGGCTATCTACAATGACAAAAGCACCTATAGCAACAGCTGCAACTAAAATTGCAATCGATACATACCTCTTTAAAAACATACTACCTCCTCAACTTCCAAAATAATTAAAATAAATATTTTGGAATTAAAACGTCCTAATTATTATATGATAATTCAGCAGGAATTTAAAAGAAAATAATTTTTCATAATAAAACATACTTTCTTGTTCTTAACTTTGGTAAAATAAGTATTGCTTATTATGTGAGTATAAACTACAAACAATTATATTAAACAGGAACAGAAGAAAGGAAGATTTATTTGACGTTATTTGAGGCGATAGTATTTGGAATTATTCAAGGAGTTACCGAGTTTCTTCCCGTATCAAGTTCTGCACATATTGTGATCACTCAGCTCGTATTTGGTTATACATTTCCTGGACTTGCATTTGAAATTTATTTGCATTTAGCATCCGTATTAGCTGTTATTTTATATTTTTGGAAAGATGTATGGGATGTGATTCAAGGATTTTTCAATTTCGTGATTAAACGTTCACCAAAAGATCGCGTGCAATTTTATTTTGGATTGTACATCCTGATCGCAACTGCTCTAACTGGTATTTTAGGTAAACTGTTACAAGATGCTCTTGGTGCTAACCTTAAAACGCCGGCGATGATAGCTGGATCTTTATTCCTCACTGGTTTAGCATTAATTTTCATTGAACGTTTTCATAAAGTCGGGAATAAAGATGAAAGCTCAATGACTTTTATCGATGCAATCATCGTTGGTTTAGGACAAACCTTGGCAGTTATTCCCGGAATTTCTCGTTCTGGGTCCACTCTTGTAGTTGGCCTTTTAGTCGGCTTAAACCGCGAAACAGCTGTTCGTTATTCATTTTTGTTAGCTATTCCGGTTATTTTAGGTTCTACAGTCTTAGCTTTCGAGGACTTTTCAGCAGCAGCCTTTGCATATATCGGTCCATTGAACCTCGTTGTTTCGTTTGTCATTACGTTTGTCTTTTCCATTCTAGGTATTATCTGGCTAATCGATTTTCTTAAAAAGAGTAAACTAATTTACTTTGCAATTTATTGTTTTCTATTAGCAATTTTTGTTTTAACTATGATCGACGGCAACGTGATAATGGAAGTGTAATAAAATAGACAGTGGATTAGTCCCTAAAATGGTAAACTCCTCGTGAGTTTACCATTTTATTTATATTACATTTACAAAAATCAATTTACGTAATCTTTTCTATTTGATAAAATTTGAAAGAATCTTTCGGTTTTCTTAAATAAACAAATTAGACGAGGAGTAACATATGAAACAATCAAAAGGAATATTAATAGGAAAAGATCTATTGGGGCTTGCTCTTCTCTTTCTCTTCCTTATACTATTTATTTTTAGTGAACAAGTAAGCTCTAGTCAACAGATAGATAATCTCCCTAATGCAATGATAAATGTGAATACTATCTTTCTAAGTATTATTATCGAGGCAATCCCTTTTATCTTATTAGGAGTAATTATTTCAGCACTCATCCAAATATATGTATCAGCAGAAACGATTCAGCGTTTCCTACCCAAAAATGCTCTTCTAGCTTTGTTTCCAGCTGCAATGTTAGGTGCTATTATACCTTTATGTGAATGTGCTATCGTTCCAGTTGTCAGACGTTTAATAAAAAAAGGAATGCCACTTCACGTTGGCATTGTATTTTTAGTAGCAGCACCTATTTTGAATCCAGTTGTTTTTGCATCTACTTATTTTGCTTTTCGGAACAATCCTACGATTCTATATTCCAGAATGGGACTGGCTTTTGTACTTTCAATTATTATCGGAGCCATTTTATACGCTGTTTTTAGGCGTCAGCCAAATCAACTTCGTACAGAAGCAAACTTATCTTTGGCAAGTCACCATGTTCACGCACATCACGGACTCGTTTCTCACGATGATCTTAGTGCTGCTAAACCAACGATTTTGGAGAGAATACAAGAAACATTGCATCATGCAGTCGATGAATTTTTCATGATGGGGAAATATTTAATCCTCGGTGCTTTTATCGCAGCGCTTTTCCAAACTTTCTTAGATAGAAGTTTACTAGAAACCATTGGATCAAATGAATACTCTTCAACGATCGTAATGATGGCATTTGCGTATTTACTTTCTTTATGTTCCGAGGCAGATGCCTTTGTGGCCTCATCTTTTAGTAATCAATTTTCTGATGCTTCCTTGGTTGGATTTCTAGTATACGGTCCTATGTTAGACCTAAAAAATACATTTATGCTTTTTGCATTTTTTAAAGTAAGATTCGTAATTGCATTTATGCTAACAGTCACAGTGATTGTTTTCAGCTCCATTATGATCTTATTTGGAGTGCTATTATAATGCAAGATCCGCTTTTAATTATGGCTGTGCCATAAACTTTGATATTAAGAAAAATTGCATTGATGTCTTTAAAAAACTTTGTGCATTTTTTTTATTTTGTTGCTTTGATATCATCGAAGATTGTTTGGAAAAGCAGTTTACGTAACTATTATTGTTCTGAAAAGATCGAGTAGCGTAGGCGGCGACTCCTGCGCGAAAGCAACTGCTGATTACCCTACAGGGGGGATTTTCCCGAGGCTGAAGAAGTTGCCCACGGAAAGCGTCCGCCTAGAACGGATTCGAGCACCTTTGTAAGATAGAAAACATGGTCCTAATCTTTCTTATCTATTGAAAAAACTTAAAGAAGGGTCAGCCTATAGTAAATTAAAATGCTTCCCTGTCTTAATAACCAACAATATTTAGGAAAAACAGCCTGAACTTTAAATCAATTTAAATTTACCGATATTAAATTTAACAGGAGGAATTATTATGAAAGAGTATGATCACTCTTTTCACGCATTTATACAAGGAATAATACTACTTGGTTTTGCTTTGTTTATGTTAGGTCTGATTCTAACTGGAAATGTTGTTTATTATATTGCACCTACAATGATGCCATTTATTTATTTCTCCCTTGCAGCATTTTTTCTTTTAGGTACGATACAAATCTTTCGGAGTACGAAAAAGGATGATCATGAGCATGAAAGTAATTGTGGTTGTGAGCACGAACATCAAATAAGAGGACCTGTCTGGCTTAAATTTGGGATTTACAGCATTTTTATTCTGCCTATCCTATTTGGTTTTGTGCTTCCTGATCGTGGCCTTGATAGTTCAGTAGCCTCAAATAGAGGCATTCAATACGGGGCTGGAATTGATACTCAACTGTCTACAGATGATACAGTTTCCGGAAATAAAACAACTGACTCCGAAAAAACGAGTGGGATTTCTCGAGCAGAAGCATATTTAGAAGATCCTGAAGGATATATGGAAACATTAGAAAATGGCAATTCCTCAAAGGAAGAAGATATTCCTCCTGATGCTGAAGTCTGGAATGACGACTATTATGAAACGATATACCATGAATTAATAAACGATGAAAGGATTGAAGTCACAGATGAAAATTATCTAGACGTTATGACAGTCCTTGATATCTACTTGGATAAATTTCTAGGTAGAGAAATTGAAATTATTGGATTTGCTTATCGTGAACCAGATTTTCCAGAAAATCAACTCGTAGCTGCTCGTTTTGCAATGACTTGCTGTACTGCTGACACCGCCGTTTATGGGACGTTAATAGAATCTGATCAAGCAGTTGATTTTGACGATGATGTGTGGTTCCGTGCAGTTGGTACGATTAATAAGAGGGAACTAAATGAGAGATCACTACCACTGGTTAAAGATGCTCAAATTCAAGAAATTGAGGAACCGGAAAGTCCCTATGTTTATCCTTCGTACTAATAAATATGGTCATAACAGACTCTATCATTTTTATTAATTGCCGTAATTGCACATCTGCTTTCTGACTTAGCTGACTTACCGAGTCCAGGTTGTACTCCATTAATTTAACTCCCTTAGCAACGTTACCTTTCGTTTTCTTCGAGAATTTCTATATATATAACAGTTATTTTACGATTTACATCAAAATTAACTGAAAATTTTAATTCCAACCCATTCTCAGTGTCATAATCCGTACAAAGTTAAACATATTAAGTATTTCATTCGGAAAACAGGTTGCGGCTTAAATTAAATATGTTATAATCAATTCGTTGTTAAAAAATCAACTCGTATAAAAGTGAGGATATGGCTCACAAGTTTCTACCAGGCTACCTTAAATTGCCTGACTACGGGATGTAAAAAATCATCTAAAGCTATGCCATTGATATGTACACATACATAATTTTGGACTATAGTTGTTTCCTCATTTGTTACAGTTGGAACTCATGATTTTACTCCCCTCTAGTTAGAGACGTGAGTAAAATCATGAGTTTTTTAGTATTTGAAATTAATTAAAGGAGCGATATGTCATGGATGTGCTTAAAAAAACCATATTAAGCGAAGGAAAAGTCATTAATGAAGGAGTACTGAAGGTTGATTCCTTTCTGAATCACGCCATTAAACCTTCTTTAATGAAAGAAATAGGAGAGGAATTCGCTATGCTATTTAAGAGTAATAATATTACTAAAATAGTAACCTTGGAATCATCTGGTATTGCGCCTTCTTTAATGACGGCTCTCTCCCTGGACTGTGATCTTGTTTTTGCAAGAAAAAGAAAATCTCTTACTATGACCGATCATCTCTATTCAGCAAGCGTCCATTCATACACAAAACAGGTAACGAATGAGATTGCTGTCAGTAAGGAACTGATAAGCCCCGAAGATAACATTTTAATTATTGATGATTTTCTTGCGAATGGACAAGCCGCTCTCGGCTTAGCGGATTTAGTACACCAGGCAAATGCCACACTGATTGGATTCGGTATTGTCATTGAAAAATCATTTCAACCTGGCAGACAAATTCTGGAGGATAAAGGCTATCGTGTAGAATCACTAGCAAGAATCGCTAACCTTTCAAATGGAACTGTTTCATTTGAAGACGCGACTATAAAACTTTAGGAGGAACAACATATGACAACTACGACGATCAAATACCCTTGGTTTAAACGAGAAGATATCGATGCATTTTTCGCATTATTTCAAAATAACTTAGCAAATTTCGTCATCATTGTAGTTACTTTGCTTGGCATGGGATTTCCGCCTAGTTTAGTGTTCGGAAAAGTAATTCCTGGTGCTGCAGTGGCAGTAATTTTCGGTAATATCTATTATGCATTTATGGCTAATCGTCTAGCAAAAAAAGAAAACCGGACCGATGTTACCGCGCTATCTTACGGTGTAAGTACACCAGTCATGTTCATCTTTCTTTTTGGAGTACTTGTTCCCGCAAATGCACTTACAAATGATCCAGAATTAGCTTGGAAAATTGCTCTCGCTGCTGCATTTATCAGTGGTTTTATAGAGGTTTTAGCCAGCTTCACAGGAAGATGGGTGCAACGAAATATACCACGTGCAGCTATGCTCGGGGCATTAGCTGGTGTAGCACTAACATTTATTGCCGGGGAAATGTTATTTACTTCCTTTGAGATGCCAGTGGTTGGATTAGTAGTACTTGCTGTCATTCTTATAGGGATCGTTGGCAAGGTTGCCCTTCCTTTTCGAATTCCTGCTTCTCTGTTTGCAATGATCATTGGAACTTCCCTCGCATTCGGATTAGGCTACGTAGATACTGCTGCTATTAATGAAGGCTTTAGCCATTTAGGATTCTATCCAATTTTGCCTTCTCTTGATCTTATAGAAGGGTTTCAATATTTGTTTGGTGCACTTATCGCTTTATTTGCTGTTATTTTACCTATTACTATTTATAATGCTGTGGAAACGATGAACAATGTAGAGGCGATGAAAGCAGAAGGAGATGACTATGACGTTCGGGAATGTCAAGCTGTCGATGGTGTTGGAACGATGCTTGGTGCTGTTTTCGGCGGAATGTTCCCTACCACTGTTTATATTGCCAGCGTCGGCTCTAAAAAGATGGCTGCCGGTCGCGGGTACAGTTTATTAAACGCTATTGTTTTCTTGATCGCGGCATCCTTTGGAATAATCGCGGCATTAAGTGCGATTATTCCTGTTGCGGTAGTAGCACCTATCCTTGTTTTTGTTGGAATATCCATGGTTTCTTCGGCATTCAGTACTAATTTAGAAAAATATTATCCAGCTGTAGCAATTGCCATGCTGCCTTATTTTGCTAATTACTTAATGACTCGATTTAACAATCCCGTGCCGGAAACTATTGCTGAGCTATCACCAGGAATTGTTCCACTTGGGGAAGGTGCTATGTTTACGGCTATTATTCTAGGTGCAATAACGGTATTTATCATTGATCATGAGTTCCACCGTGCAGCCATTTTTTCTTTCGTAGGTGCCATTTTAAGTTTTATCGGTCTGATGCATGCCCCCAACATGGCATTCGGAGCAGCAATGGATTATGCGCTAGGATATGCATTAGTTGGCGTTCTATTTAGTCTTTATTATTTAGTCGGTATAAAATCAAAAGAAACCGTTCATCAAGAATCTAAAGCGGCGTAGTCGTTCTAGTTAAAACCATTTTAAGTTTTTCCTGCTAATCTAAATATACTTTATTTCGAAAAAAGATGAGTCAAAAGGTTATGATACCTTTTGACTCATCCTTTTTATTTTTGCATGTGCGGTATTACTGTTTGAATAGCTTTTGCCACTCCGTCTTGTACATTGGTAGCTGTAACTAATTTACATATCTTTTTTATCTCATCTTCGGCATTGCCCATGGCCACGGGAAACCCAGCAACTTCCATCATAGATACATCATTGAAATTGTCTCCAATTACCATCGTATGTAAAACATCAATCCCGTAATACGAAGCCATCACTTCAATGCCTTTTCCTTTCGTTGCATCTTTGTGGGTGATCTCCAGATTATCTTTCGCCGATGCACTTATCGCCACATTCAAATTAAGCTCCATCGCATCTTTCACTCGATTACGTCTGACATCATCTGTAGAAAAAGCAAGTATTTTAAATAATTCTGTATTTTCTTCTTCTAATACAGACTCATAACTTTCTGTCCGATTAATGGCACCTACTTCAAAGCGTTTTTCAGCGAGTTTTGTGGCTTCCTCTTTAGAGGAAAATTCTCCGGTTGTTTCTAATAAGTCAATAACTAGTTCAAGGCCTTTCTTTTCGTTATCAGTAAAGGCACCTTTAGAGGTATAGATTTCAAAATATATATCCTCTTCTCTTAACATGGCTGCCATCGTTTTGAATTGGTCATCAGACAATGTTTGCTGATGAAGGACTTTACCGTCTTCGCGGCGAATGTCCGCTCCATTTGCACAGATAAGCGGCAATCGCAATCCAGCTTCTTTTAATGGGGAAACAGCTTCAGTGTAATCACGTCCAGTTGCGACGATGACCGTTTTCCCTGCTTTTTGTGCTTCTAAAATTGCTTCGACATTGGCTTTGGATACATTCCGGCAGTCATTTAATAATGTACCATCCATGTCTGTGGCTATCATGTCTATTCTGTTCATAGCTGCACCTCATTCTAATTAACATCATCATTGATGATACCCCTGTTGTGAATTAATATCAATGATTGTAGATCATTTTCCTTGTCATGCCGCCATCAATAGTAATATTTTCTCCATTGATAAAATCGTTTTCGGAATCCGCTAGAAACAAGCAAGCTCTGGCGATATCGTCTGGAGTGCCAACCCGATTCGACCAATGCTGGCTATGATCCTTTTCTCTTAATTCTTGATAATTTTCCGTTTGAATCCACCCGGGGCTTATTGTATTCACTTGTATACCTAATCCTGTTAAACTCGAAGCTAAAGCATGAGTTAGAGCAATGATGCCTCCTTTTGACGCTGCATATGCCTCACTTCCAGGCTCAGACATACTAGCTCTAGTTGAAGCTATATTAATGATAGAGGATCCTTTATGCATTAGCTTAGAACCCAATTTCGAGAAGAGCATTACACTTGTAAGGTTTGTATGAATTACTTCTTCCCAATGATCCATTGTAAGCTCATCAAGTGGAATAAAGGATGAAATTCCTGCATTATTTATTAAGGAATCAAGAACGACATTTTCTTGTTTTAACTTATCGAATAAATGATATATTTCTTCTTTTTTTGATACATCTACGTTTATAAAACGAGCATGAAATCCTTTTTCAGTTAATCGTGTTACTAATGCTTTCCCAGCTTCTTCTTTCTTATCAATGATCCAAACTTTCGCTCCTTGTTCCAAAAAGGCGGTTGCAATAGCTTTTCCGATTCCATTTGCTCCACCTGTAACTAAAATTTCTTTTCCCTGCCATTTTTGCATGATTATCTCTCCTCGTTTTTATTACAGCGTGATCTTTCGCCACCCCGGGTAGCACCTACGTATTGCGTGTAGCTGCTACCCGAAAAGAGGTGGGTTTCCCTTGACACGCGTGGCGTAAAGATAGCTCTTATAATTCTATTTAAAAAATAAGTTTATCTGCTTCATTGTCTTGAGTTGTACTATTGTACAAAATTTTCGAGTTTAGATATACTTTAACTATCTTTCCATAAGAAAAACGCGTAGCGTCTTTTGTTAAATACAGCGTGAGCGTCCGCCTATAGCGAATTCGAGCACCTCTGTAAGAAGAATAGAAACACATTTCTATTACATTCTAGTATTCTCCAGGTATTTATTACTATGCTATCTGCGAGTTTTTTTTACCTCCTTTTTTGATCATACTGCTTGTTAAGGGGTGACACGACGTGGCAAATAAATTTGACATTATTCTTTTTCGATTTTTTCTAGTTTGGTATTTTATCGGATTAATATTACTATCTTTTGATTTAGTTCCCCCATGGTTAGAGTGGGCAAACGTAGTTTTCCTTATTAGTTCAGGTTTGTTGGGAATCGTCTATTTCCTTCGTAGTGAAAATTACTTACGAGGTGTACTCATTGTCATCATCATTTTCTTTATGTCCATGGGCATCGAGAGCTTCGGTGTTCATACTGGATTATTTTTCGGGGATTATACATATGAAACTGATTTTGGTTTTAAATTGATTGGAGTTCCAATTACGATAGGATTTGCATGGCTTATGGTCATGGCTACATCTCATGTCCTTGCAGCACCTATGGTTTCTTCTCCCGCGCTTTAAAGCTTTCATATATGCCTTCTACGGGGGAATAATAGCAACCTTAGATCTGATTATCGATCCTGTTGCTTATGCTGTGAAGAGATATTGGGTATGGAATGAAGGTGGCTTTTATTACGATATACCATTTTCAAATTTTTACGGCTGGTTTATTCTATCTTTCATCCTTCACCTATTAATCTATGGATTGTTCCATCGCTCTGGCAAATGGGAAAATACTGGTTCTCGTTTTTGGACTAGCAGGATGGTAGCTTTCTGTTGCTAATTTTTTATTTATAAAAATATCTTTCATTTGTTCTTCTAAGCTATCTGACATGAAAAACTGGTGAACATAGTTTGTTTTCAATTGTTCCTTCAATCCTAAATAAATTAATAAACAACCGGAGGATGGAATGAATTTTCTCTTAGACTCTTTTTGAACTAATCTCTCTACTACCGGAAAATCACCATTCAATATATAACGATCAAATGTTCTTGCATTTCCATTAACTATTAAAGAAGTAGCCCTTTCTTCTTCTACCGTGATATCCTCCACTTCTGATTCGTACTCGATTGTTATCCCTCGATCTGTTAACTCGTCTGTTAATACCTCAGCCAGATAAGCATAGCCACCTTTTATATACCAAATCCCATGTTCGTGCTCACTATAAGGTACAAGAGAATAAAGAGCCGGTGTTTGATCCGGAGACCCACCAATGTATAGCGTTTGTAACGAAAAAGCTTCCTGTAATTGTTTGGATTTAAAGTATTTTTTCGTTTGTGTGTTCACAGTTTGATAAGCTTTTAATTTTAAAAGTGTTCTAATATTTTTTTGCGTCCAAAAAGATCGTTTATTTACAAATGAAGTATCTAAGAATGCTTTTTTTCCTTTTTCAAAACGTTCTTTCATATTAGTCATATAGGATTCAAAAGCTTTTCCTTCACCTGGAAAATGCTTTTCCACTTCTTCTATCTGTTTAGATCGATCACTCCATTTCACAAAAGACTTTCCATCTTTGAAGTGAATCGGGTAAATCGGATCAATTTTAACCATTTCAATTTTATTTAAATCGACATTCACTTCTGTTAAAATTTCCTGAATAATATGAGGCAGTAAAACTATCGTAGGTCCTTCATCAATCTTGTACCCCTCAGGCCCGTTAAAATAAGCTAATCGACCTCCTAGTCGATTCTCCTTTTCAAAAATAGTTACTTCTTCCCCCCTTTTTTGCAGGTACAGAGCGGTAATCATCCCACCTATGCCGCCACCAATTATGGCTGTACTCATACTTTTCCCTCTTTTCTACGATAAGCCTTCGTCATAAGCTTTGCCGTGATTCGTGCTGATTCAAAGATAGTAGGTAGACCGCTTCCTGGATGTGTTCCGCCGCCAACTAACCACAATCTCTTTAACTCATTAGATTTATTATGAGGTCTAAAGTACATCATCTGTCCTAAATTATGGGATAAATTAAATGTTGCCCCTTTGTAAACATGTTTGTCATGTTCCCATTCATAAGGACTAAGTATTTTCTCCACTTCGATTGCATTACTAATATTCTTGATCCCCGCCCGTTTTTCGACTAAATTTAAAATGACATCTCTAAAGTTATCTTTTTGTGACAACCAGTCAATTTTGCTGAAATTATTAGGGACTGGAGCAAGGATATACAATGCCGATTTCCCTTTTGGAGCGAGAGTTGGATCCGTTATTGATGCGTTTTGTACATACACAGAAGGATCATCCGATAGTATTTTCGATTTTGTTATTTCCTCGACGTTTCGCTTATAGTCCTCCGAAAACAAAATAGTATGGTGATCCAAATCAACTGGTTGGTTTACACCTGCATAGATCATAAATGTGGAGCATGAGTATTTTTTCTTTTCCAGTTTCATCGTTTTAAATTTTCGTTTATGTCTGTCATCCACAAGTTGGTTCATTCCTTGGGCAAAATCAGCATTCATAATGAAATCATCTGCTGCAATTCTTTCCCCATTATCCAGTTCAAGCCCTACGACTGATTTTTGCTCAACAATCATTTTTTTAACGCCAACTCCTAAATGTATCTTTCCCCCTTGTTCTTCTACAACTTTAGCCATGGCTTTTGTTAATTGATTCACTCCGCCAATTGGATGATGAACGCCATATTCATGTTCCATGAAAGACAAGATACTAAATGCACCTGGACAGTCCCATGGAGACATTCCTAGATATTTAGATTGAAACGTAAATGAGAGTTTGAGACGCTCATCATCAAAATACTTTGACAGAACATCGTGAAGAGATTTACCTAATTCCAGTTGTGGTAATGCTTTTAAACTTCTTGGATGTAAGTAGGCTGCCAAGGAAGAATGTTTATTTTGTAAAATAGGTGTTAAAGCGGCCATCTTTTTCCGGGTATCTTTCATAAAATTTAAATAGCTGTCCCCGTTACCAGGAAAAAGATGTTCAATTCTTTGTTTCATTTGAACCGGATCTCGCGTTGCCCGTAATGTCAACTCGTCAAATTTCAATGAATACATAGGATCTAATTCTTTTAACGTTAAATAATCATTTAATTTACGACCTGTCGCTTCAAATATTTCTTCTAGAATATGATTCATACTAAGAAAAGTAGGTCCTAGATCAAACGTGTACCCATTTTCCGTAAAAGATGATGTTCTTCCACCAACATAATTTTGTTTTTCATATATTTCAACGTCAAAACCATCGGCTAACAAAAGCATAGCTGCTGCTAATCCTCCTGGTCCAGCTCCGATTATAGCGGTCTTTCTTCCTTGCATCCCCTTCACCTCTGTTTTTCTTCAGTCTCTATTGAATAGTGCTATATACCCTTTCTACAATTACATTAAACAAAGGTTATACAAACATTAAATTATCTTATATATATTTTCTTCTAAAACGACACATGTGTCAATTAAAAAGAAAGAAGAGAAGTTATTTTCACCTAAAAAATAATTATTCTATCAATTTTTTCTGATTTACTTTTACTTTTTAAAGCTATGTAATTAAAAATATCTGATGGACAAAAAAAAAGGTGGTACTCAGGTTATAAAATAACCGTAAGTCCACCTTTCAACAGTACTTATAAGTCCATCCCCTAAATATTAGGAAGTTATCTTTACATTATATTGCTTTAACCACATATCTATTTGCAACAGATGTGCCATGAGCTGCGGTCCCGTCATTAACTGTCCAAAGTAAGGTTCTGTAAACGAAGCCCCTTCCGTTGCAACAAGATCTTTTACCTTTTGATAGTCAAGGATATCAAACAGAGGCGAATCTTTTTCTTTGATCACCCCGCCTAAAGCTTGAGTGACAGGGTTTTTATACGTGGGATGGTGCGTCTTTGGAAAAGGACTTTTTTTACGGTAAAGTATCTCTGTAGGAAGCACACCTTCTAATGCCTTTCGCAATAAACCCTTTTCTCTATTGTTAAGCATTTTCATTGCCCAAGGAACATTCCACACATACTCTACCAAATGATGATCAGCAAAAGGCACACGTACTTCCAGACTCTTTGCCATACTCATTCGGTCCTTTCGCTCTAACAGTGTCGTCATAAACCAAATCATATTCACATAAAACATACCACGGCGTTTTGCTTCAATTTTTGATTCACCTTCTAAATGCGGTACTTCTGCCAAGGAATCCTCATAGCGAGCTTTCACATATTCTTTCAGATGTAATTTTTTTTGCAAAGCAGGCCGGAGAAGATTTTCTCGACCACTAATGGATGTCATCCACGGAAAAATATCACTCATTAATCTGTCTTCTCGATGAAACCATGGATAACCTCCGAATATTTCATCTGCGCATTCCCCAGAAAGTCCAACCGTTGCCTGCTTCCTAATCTCTCCACAAAACCACATTAAAGAAGAATCAATATCAGCCATTCCTGGAAGATCACGAGATCTCATGGAGTCTTCAAGTAAAGTAAAAAGTTTATCCTGAGTTATCACTGCATTATGATGATCGGTTTGAAACGTATTCGTCATTCGTTTTACCCAAGGGGCATCTGAATTGGGCTGAAAATGACTTTCCACGAAAAACTTCGCATTATCCTCGTAATCAAACGAAAATGTCTTCAATGTTGGAAGGTGTTTTTTTTGCATATGAGCATGAGATATGGCGGTTATCGCACTTGAATCAACCCCTCCAGATAAGAAAGTAGATATTGGCAAGTCTGATACTAATTGTCGTTCTATGGCATCTTTCACCAATCTTCTAACCTTTAGAGCAGTTTCTTCTTCTGAATCTAGATGTTTTTCGCTTGTAACCTGCCAGTACCGACGGACCTCTGTCTCATTTTTGGTCATCCTGAACCAATGTGCAGGCCTTAGCTCTTTCATCCCTTTAAATACACCTTTTCCTGGCGTGTGTGACGGACTCAATCCAAGTAATTCCTGTAAACCTTCTGTGTCAACTTCCGTTTTAACTAGTGGATGAGCAAGAATCGCTTTCATCTCAGATCCAAATAATAAACCATTTTCAAGTGGATAAAAAAAGAGTGGTTTCACGCCTAAACGGTCTCTTGCCATAAAAAGCATTTCTCGAGCACTATCCCAAATAGCAAACGAAAAAATACCGTTTAATTTTTCTACACAGCCCTCTTGCCAATGGATATATGACATTAATAAAACCTCTGTATCGGAGTATGACTCAAAGCGATAACCTAAGTTTTTCAGTTCACTGCGCAATTCATCAGTATTATATAATTCACCGTTATAACATAATGTATATTCTTTCCCGTTTTGCACACGAGTCATAGGCTGTGCGCCTCCTGCAGGATCGATAACAATTAATCTTCTATGACCAAAAACCACGTGATCTCCGCTCCACGTGGTTCCTGCATCCGGTCCTCTATGAGCAAGTGAATCAGCCATAGCTTTAACAACATTCACTTCGTTTTTCATTTCCCGCTTAAAATCTATCCAGCCTGTGATTCCACACACGTTGCATCCCTCGTTTCTAATATAAAGCTCTAGATAAAGCTCTACAATTATGCTATTCAACAAGGATTGTCCAAAATACAAGTAAGATAGATTTTTTACTTCACTTTTTTTAATGTAACCAAATACCAACTACCTTCACGAATTAATGGTTTCGTACTTGTAACTTTAAAACCAGCAGCTTTACCATCTTGTTTGAGTTCATTCATAGTAGGTAGCGGGTATAAATTTTCGTGAGCGGTCATAAAGGAATTAAACGCTGTCGCAAACGTCTGACCATGCGTTGCACCCATAACAGGAGTTATAAAAGTTACTGTTCCTTTTTTGTTTAAGACACCTGCAATATTTTTGAATAGGTTTTCTCTGTCTTCTTTTGGAAAATAATAAAGCAAGTTATGAGCCATCACCATGTCCACTTTCCCTGAAAACTTCTCGATGTAATCGATCAAATCACCTTCATAAACATCGACTTGATCGCCTAAACGAGAAGAGGCCATCCTTGCGACATCTTTATTTAGCTCTACTCCTTGCAATTGAATGTCTGGAAAGTTAGATTGAATACTTTTTAAGTACCCTCCATAACCACAACCCAAATCTATAATTGAGGCTGGATTATTTTGCTTTATTCGCTTTAATATTGGAGTAACTGCAGCTTTTTCCAATAACGTTGACGTTTCAGCGACGACATCCGCAAATTTATCTTCTAAGTAAGTAATTCGCTTTTTAGATTCTATTAAGTTTGGATATTCTAACAATGTCGGTATATGAAGTTCCATCATCTCGCGCAACAGAATTCCGACCGATTCATCGCTGTTCGCAGAGGCATACTTCACCATTTTTTTCTTGGACTTAATCTTTCCCGAAATCTTCTTTTTTAAATGACCTACTTCTAATCCAACTTCTATCCATCTTTCCAGCAAGGTTTCATCTAAATCATATTTTTCTGCAACCTCTTGTACCGTTTTACTTTCAGTAAAGTGCTCGAAAAGATTTAATTTATAGCCGACATGAGCATGCCATGTCGTTAAAAAGTTTTCATTACTTTTCATCCAATTTCTTGCTTGTAGCATTCTTTTTATTTCACTCAACTAGCTCACCGGCCCTCTCTAACCTTTTAATCCTGTAAAGGTCATTTCCCTCGAGATTGTATTTCCAAACCTGGAGAGATCAAATATAGAGTATTTGACCGTGTTTTTTAACAAAAACGCGTAGCGTCTTTTATTAAATGCTAAGTGATTCCTTCTTTTTAATATAAGACAGAAGCTTCTCACAACCTTTATCAACCAAATCATACACTTCAACAAAATTACCTGTGAAATACGGATCCGGAACGTCTTCGATTGATAAATCATTCATAAGATCAAGTAAACGGAATACCTCTCCTGATTCTTTAAAACCCTTCAATCGATGAAGGTTACCTAAATTTGAAGCATCCATTGCGATAATATAGTTAAAGTCTTGCAAATCTTTTTCTTCTACCTGTCGCGCAATAATATTTTCGCAATTTATCTGATGTTCTCCCAAAATATCAAGTGTCCCCTCATGAGGACTGTTGCCGATATGCCAATTGCCTGTTCCTGCTGAATCCGTGCTTATAATATGCTGTAAATTTTCTTTTTTTACCTTATCTCGGAATATCGCTTCTGCCATTGGTGATCTGCATATATTACCTAAACAAACAAACAGTACTTTTACCACAACAATTAGCTCCTTTACCAATTCATCTAATAAATATAGTATAGATTAGAAACCTTCATTGCAAATCTCCGGCGACTCCTGTGAGGTAAACAAAAAATGAAGATCCCGCGCTAAGCACGAGTGTTACTTCACGAGTATGCTTCTAGTTGTCGCCACCCGAGTAGCACCTCTGAATTGCGTGTACCGGCTACTCGAAAGGAGCGTGAATTTCCCTTGATACGCGTGGCGTAAAGAGAGCTGTCAATTTACATTTTAAAAAAAGAGATAAAAGACTTATGCCTTTTATCCCTGGGAAATCCTGTGTTTTTCATTAATTTTCTTAAGTCTTTCATTTACTTCTTCTTCAAGTAAATTGTGCTCTTTAATATAGCGGTTCCGCGAATGAACTCTGCAATTGTGTGTGCAGCCTCTCATGTAGAAATGTTCATTTTCTTCTGAACATAAAATCTGTTTATTACATTCGGGATTTCCACAATTAACATATCGTTCACAAGGCTCGTTCGTAAAATGATCCTGGCCGACTATTTTATGCTCTACCTGATTGATTGGAACGCTGATTCGTTCATCAAAAACATAACACTTACCGTTCCAAAGCTGACCTTTCACTTCTGGGTCTTTACCATAAGTAACGATACCACCGTGAAGCTGCGATACGTCTTCAAACCCTTCCTCCATCAACCAGCCTGAAAACTTCTCACAACGGACGCCTCCCGTACAATAGGTTAAAATTTTCTTATCTTTAAATTGTTCTTTATTTTTCCTAATCCAATCAGGCAATTCCCGAAATGAGTTAATATCCGGTTTCACAGCACCTTCAAAATGTCCTAATTCATACTCATAGTCGTTACGAGCATCAATGACAACAGTCTCGGGTTGATTTAATTGTTCAAAGAACTCCTTTGGATTCAAATAATTCCCGGTTATCTCTAGTGGGTTAATATCATCCTCCAAGCTTAAATTCACGAGTTCAGGTTTGTGACGGACGTGCATTTTCTTGAATGCATGTTCTGATGCCTCATCAATCTTAATAGGCATTGACGCAAAACGAGGATCTGCATGCATCATATTTATATAGGCCTGTGTTTGCTCAACGGAGCCTGAAACAGTGCCGTTAATTCCTTCCGCAGAAACTAGTATACGTCCTTTGAGATCAAGACTTTTACAAAAATCCAAATGCACCGTAGCATACTCTTCGGGATCTTCTATATTTACATATTGATAATAAAGTAACACTCTATATGAAGGGTTAGTCATTTTTATACCACCTTTGCTCAAAACATCTTAAATTTATAAAGTACGAAGGATATTATACCAAAAGATCAGCATGTATGACAAAAATATTTTTGTATTTTTTATTTTTTTATTTCTAAGCATGATCATTCCATTAATAGGGTAGTCATAATGGAAGTACTTTGAAAAACAGTTTGTCATCTGAAATTATGAACTTTTTAGGTGTAAAGTGTTTTTCTGTTATTATTCTAGACTCTTCCGAACCTTATCAGGAAAGGCTATAATATACTGCTAGTTTTTACTACATAAACCATTAGGAGATTACTTTATGCGCTTAGGATATGCTTGTATTAATACTGCTCTGCCAACAAAATTCAGAACATGCCGACTTGCTACATATGAAAAAAAGGGCGATGCGTTTATCAAAGAATTAACAATACACAATTTAGAAAATATATATGCTGCTTTGAAATGGAATGAACAACAGAAAATTTTCTTTTATCGCATTAGCTCTGACATTGTACCTTTAGGAAGTCACGAAATGTTAACTTGGAAATGGTGGCTTGATGAAGATGTCATTGCCCTCACTCATACCATAAAAAAATTCTCCTCTTCACATGAAATGCGGTTATCCATGCATCCAGGACAATATTCTGTTTTGAGCACCCCTCGAGAAGAAGTGCTTCAGCGAACGTTAGCTGACCTGGATTATCATGAAAAGCTTCTTCATTTGATGGGCGGAACAGATATGATCATTCATGGTGGAGGTGCTTATGGAGATATTAGTAAAGCCAAGCAACGATTTTCTGAAAGTTATGTAAGACTTCCTGAGCGTATTAGGTCTAAATTACGTCTCGAAAATGATGACGTTACATATACACTTGATGATGTATTGGATATACATACGCTATGTAACATTCCTATCTGTTTTGATATCCATCATCACCACTGTAATAATAACGGAAAAGATCTCGAACCAATGCTTAACAAAGTGTTTGCTTCATGGCCCCAAGAATCGATCATACCAAAAGTTCACATTAGTTCAGGAAAAACTAGTGAAACAGACCGACGTCATCATGAGTATGTTTTTAAACAAGATTTTGAGCGATTGTTACTAGCACTTAACGGCAAAGATGTTGATATTATGCTTGAAGCAAAAATGAAGGAACAGGCTGTTTTAAAAATAAAGAAAGAAGTGTTTTCAGGCTCATAATTCAACACAAAGAGAACTTGGACATATAATTAGCCAAGTTCCCTTTTCTATCAAAAGTTTACGATAAGAAAAACGGCAGAGCCGTCTTTTATTAACGCTTATCTTTCGATAAATACTTATCCAGCCCTTTTTGTCTCAACTCGCATGCTGGGCATTCCCCACAGCCATCAGCAATAACACCGTTGTAGCATGTCAGT
The DNA here is from genome assembly GCF_002886185.1 of Salipaludibacillus neizhouensis. Lineage (GTDB taxonomy): Bacteria > Bacillota > Bacilli > Bacillales > Salisediminibacteriaceae > Salipaludibacillus > Salipaludibacillus neizhouensis. The sequence continues at coordinate 702,183 of NZ_KZ614146.1, read as the reverse complement.
GTTTTCTCCCTTACAAATTCAAATGCGTGTAAGTCATCTGCTAACCCCCATGTTTCCGCTTTGTCCAGCCACATTAAAGGGGTGTGAATGACGAACTGGTTATCCATCGCTAAGTTTAACGTTACATTTAACGATTTCACAAAAATATCACGGCAATCAGGATACCCACTAAAGTCTGTCTCACATACGCCAGTGACAAGATGTTTTGCTCCTGCTTGCTTTGCGAGAATCGCTGCAAAGGATAAAAATAACAGGTTTCGTCCTTCCACAAAGGTAGAAGGTAACTCATCTGCTTCCTGTGTTATATCGATATCTTCTCTCGTTAGTGCGTTTGGCGCTAACTGATTCAGCAGGCCCATATCTAACAAGGTATGTTTAACACCTAGCTCCTTTGCGATACCTTCTGCTACTTCTATTTCAAGCTTGTGACGTTGATTATAATTAAACGTCACGGTTTCTACTTCCTTGAAGTTTTCAAGTGCCCAAAATAAGCAGGTCGTACTGTCTTGTCCACCACTAAACACAACTATTGCTTTATCATTTTTCATATGTCATCCTCGTTCCGTTATAAATTTTGGTTTTATTATTTCTCCGGGAATAGAGAAGGGTAATCATAATTAAAATCGAAGCTATTAAACTAAAATACCCGGCTAAATGATAGGTTGCCTGCGGTGAATAAGTCTCCATGTGCCAACCTCCACCTGCATTTCCAAGCAGTCCACCTAATCCAATCGTGGACGCGATAAACAGCAATTGACCTGTCGCAATTAATTCTCTTGGAACTAATTTTGTTACATAATGAAATACCGCCACAAAAAATAAAGGAAATGTTACTCCATGGAGGAGCTGTAAGTAGGTAAGAATTTGTGGATCATCCCATACTCCATACAGAAACCAGCGAATTGAATACAAAAAAGCTGCAACCATTAATAATGTCATCTCCTTGAATCTTTTCAAAAGCAAACCGGTCAAAGCGAAAATAGGAACAGAAGAAAATGTGGCAAACATCCAGGCAAGGCCTATTTGTTTTTCTAAAGCACCTAAATCAGCTAAATATATCGTTAATAAACTATCATTCATCTTATGTGGGGTAAAAATTAAAAAACTAATGATCACGATCCAAATATACTTCTTGTTTTTCAATAGTTCTTTTAAAGAAGAAAGAGTAATTGATGGACGAACGCCTGTTGTTACTTCTCTGCCACTTTCGTTAATGATTAACACGAGAGGAATAGCAGCCAACATGATTATGGCATACATCCAGCCTATATACTGTATCCCAACTACTCCAATCAGCATTCCTAAAACGAGTGCAGAGGTCCCAACCCCAATAGAACCAAAAGAACGCACAGCTCCATAGTTTTTCTTGTGTTTATTTGCATATTGCATAGCAATACTATCCGTTAAAGGTCCGCAAGAAGTCATGAAAAACATAAACAACGTAAACAAGAGTAATAATGACCAAAAGGATTCAACGGCAAAAAATAGAAAACTACATAATAAGGCTGAAACCATAATAAATAGTAATACTTTTTTAGCTGAATTCACTTTATCACTTATGTAACCCCAAATCGGCTGACCAATTACTGCCATTACGGAACCCATCGCCATAATCATGCCAATTCTACCTGTCCCTATCCCATGATATTGCAAGTACAAGGGAAGAAACATGAGAACAACAGCAAATGAGCAATACAACACAAAATAAAAAATCCCTAATCGAATCATATTAGACTCCTCTGAACTTACACATATTGTGAGTTAGTGTAGGATCTTATTATTTGCTAATTATTTCTGCCCTAACTAATAGATGGGGCAATCCTTCCACACTATTGAGGAATAAATTTATATTGACATTTTAAAATTCCATGTTTAAAATAAGAACATTCATTCCCCCAAAAAATCCGCTTCCATCCCCCTAGTAATAACTGTTTTTATTCGTTAACTGTATCCCATTTTTTTATCGAATTCAACATTTGAAAGTGAGGTAAGTGCATGAATACAATTAACCGGTCGTTACCTACTCTAGGAATCTTAGAGGATAGTCTTAGAGAAGAGTTACTTGATGTTCGTGACGAAATTAGTCGTTATGCAAATGCAAACTATGGAGAAATAATCTATGATAACTGGCTGAAACTGTGTGAGAAACATCCGATTTTTCTTGAATGTGAAGAAACAGCATTTATGCCATTTACTAGTTGGTACACCTTCTGTTCGCCAATCAAGTTTAATCAACAGACCATATACTCCTCGTTCCTGACACATCATCTCCCCTTAATCAAAAACGAACTTCATTCTTACACGTTAAAAACCCTGAATTTTTGGCAGCAATGCTACCCCTCTTTTTATTACCAACCCGAGTTTAAAGTCAAACGAATTTTTCCGCTTCTGGATATTTATAATGGCATACTCAAAACAACCGTCAGTTATAGCGACATCTTCATAGCCCCTAAACGCAATGATTTCATGACTGGTCTTCTTCTTCCTCTTGGAGACGGAAGTTTTACCCCTCACTATCCGATGCTCTCTCTTCCAGACAAACTTCGCAATGATGTTTCAACAGATCTAGTTACTTATTGTAAATCAAGGTGGCATCTTTCCCCTGAGGATGTCATCAAAAAAGAATACCCAGTTCTACTAGCAATTTTCTTCAAATACTATATGAGTCTACCTGAAAACGAGCGCATATATTATCCGATAGATCAATATTATCAACCATCATTGTAAATTGCTAACGATTAAAGAATGTTATCTAAACTTTTGAAGAAATAGGTGCTACTCGAAAGGAGGGTGGGTATCCCTTAATACTTGTGGTGTAAATTTAGCTGTCATCCTACCAGTAAAACAACAAATTAAAAAGTAGCCTCTGGATTAGAAAGGCTACTCATATATTCAGCTTCTTTACATTTTCCAACGCCTGGTTCAAATAATCATAATTGCTCTGTAAGTCTTGATAATTTTCCTTTTTCTCGGTGAAACTTAATAAACTTTCTTCAAAATCGGAATAATGTTCGATTTTTGTATTATCCAGGTGTTCCACTGCAAAATTCTTTAACCTTTTCAATCCATTGTCCATAGAATAAGGTAAAGGTAAAATACGTTCACCTTCTGCAAGCTTATAAAAATCATCCACTTCTTGAATAAGGTGTTTCAGATGATAATGCTTAACAGTATCCTCTAAACCCAATAGTAATTTCTCAACCATCGTTAGAACAAACGTATGAAGGATTGGAACGATGTCTAACATCGTTTCGCTTATTTTAGATACAAGTTTTGCTGGTTTCACTATTCCTCCATCACCAAGATCTACGATGTTAACTGTTTGATGGGAAACAACAATCACATGATACGTGTGTGATTCACGAGCTTTCTTTGCTGAAAACAAAGAGTCACCAATAATTTGAAGCTTTCTGTCCATCTCATCTTCTGAGATCTTCATGATATTAGCAAGCTCCGAGTTAAACTGCAAACGAAAACTATATTCTTTATTGTATTTATTGTTGCTCAGAAAGTTGCACATCTTACTATGATTAGAGGCAATCCGTTTTACCAGTCTTTCTTCTTTATATGTTCCCCTGTACATGTTTAATAAAGATGCTGCCAACATGTAATGAGCATAATATCCGGATGTTACAGACCAGCAATGAGTATTAGAGGCAGACAATTGACTCGACACGCCCCAGTCATACCAAGATGCGGTCAAATAAGAAAATAATAGTTCAGACCATTCTCCCTCCAGCTTCATATCCACATTACATCACTACCCTTAAAAAGTTTATTCGGAAAATCAGACTATTCCTAACTTCAACATAGTCTTCCCTATCTCCGGTATTTTACCCTTTAAAGATTGATTTCAAAGCATTATGCTTTTCTGGAAACTGGATTATCTTCATGGCTGACCCAATCACTCCAACTGCCTGCGTACAATTTAGGTTGGATGCCTGCCTCGGTAAGCGCTAGTATGTTAACACATGCAGTGACACCTGATCCACAATACACAATTAAATCTTGCCCCGCTTCCTTATAGTATTTTAACTCTTTAACTTGAGTTTCTTTCTTTTTCCATCTGCCATCAGCTGTGGTTCTTTCCATCCACTCTTCCAAAACTGCACCTGGAATATGTCCCGCTACCGGATCAATAGGTTCATGAATACCTAAAAATCTTTCCTCTGAGCGTGAGTCAATAAGTATTGCATTTTTCTGGGAAACCATTGATTTTACATCTTCCATCGTGACCAGCATTTCTTCGTTTATATCGGGTGTATATGATTTAGGCACTGGCGATAAGACAGTAGCAGTTACCGGATACCCCCTTTTTTTCCAATGGGAAAAGCCTTCCTCTAACACATGTACATTTTCATGACCAACGTATTTAAGCATCCACCACAATCTCGATGCCATTGCTCCTCGTTGATCATCGTATATAACAACGATTTGATCATTACCGATTCCTGCACGGCCTAATGTCTCTAAGAAATCATCCGTACTAGGCAAAGGATGTCGGCCACCGTGCTCTCCAAGAACTCCTGATAAATCTTTATTTAAATCCAAGTATATAGCACCGGAAATATGTTCTTTTGTATATTCTTCAAAACCCTTATTTGCATTTTCCAAATGAAAGCGACAATCTACGACCACCAACTCTTCATTTTCTAAATTGTTGCATAACCACTCCGAACTAGTAATATTTGAATGCAATATATACTCGCCTCCTAGTTATTTTCACTCCAATAATGGAGATGTTTTATACAGTTTAACTTGATTTACCTTCACTCGTCTATTTTATAAAATTAGTCCTATGGTCTTATTACGACAGAAGTTCCTATTGGGATGGTAGAAGCTAGTTCTTCGACATCTTCGTTGTACATTCGTATGCATCCTCTTGAAACAGCCTTTCCAATAGAAGAAGGATCATTCGTGCCATGGATTCCGTAATGTTTTCTAGATAGAGACATCCACATTGTTCCGAATGGCCCTCCGGGGTTCGGTGCTTTATTTATAATGATAAAATTACCTGTAGGTGTTGCATGAAGTATTCTGCCAACCGCTATCGGATACACTCGGACCTCTTCATCATTTCTAAATAAAGTTAAGTTGCGTCCCGATATAGAAACTTGAATCCAATACGGTATTTGGCTATTGTCAGGTAAACCTGGAATGAGAAGCATTTGTCCTGCTTGAATCATTGCTGGATCTGCAATTTGATTTACTTCGACAAGCTCTTGAAAAGATACCCTGAAATCTTCAGAAATGGACCAAAGATTTTCTCCTGGTTTCACAGTGTACCGATACATTTTAACTCCTCCTAAACTCTTCTTTCTATAAACTATGAGAGAGAGTTAAAATGAAGAATAACAAATAGAATGAGGATGTCCCATAAGATCAAAACAGATCCTTTGAACATCCTCAATGAAAAACGGTATATTCTTCTTTTATTATGCAGTCATGGTTGGTGCTTCTTGTTCTTTATCCTTGGAAAATATCCAACCACTAGCTGCTATAAGAAGTAAAACACTGTAAAAAGTAATTTTCCATGCGGGAGATTTTGCAAATGCTTCCGGCAAAACTGCTAATTCTGGATGTGACAATGTAAATACGGCTAATTTAACACCTACCCACCCTACAATTGCAAATGCTGCAATTTCCAGTCCAGGCCGCTTGTGAAGTAGAGCGACAAAGTAACTAGCAGCATATCTCATAATAACAACTCCAATTAATCCTCCTGTAAGAATCACAAGAAACTTTCCGCCATCTAATCCCCCGATATTTGGTAAACCAGAGTCAGGCAAGACAATTGCAAGAGCTACTGCTGCGAGAATAGAATCTACAGCAAAGGCAATATCAGCTAACTCAATTTTAACTACTGTACTCCAGAAACCCGCTTTTTTCTGAGAATCCGAAACTTCAACTTTACTTTTTTGCTTACTTACCACAAGTTTCCTGAAAATATGATTCATAGCTATAAATAGTAGATACAGCGCTCCTATCGCTTGCACTTGCCACACACCTACTAAAAACGAAATTACAAATAAAGAACCAATTCTTAAGACAAATGCTCCGGCTAAACCATAAAATAATGCTTTCTTTCGCAATTCTTCAGGAAGTTTTTTCACCATAACGGCTAACACCAATGCATTATCAGCTGCTAATAAACCTTCAATTCCAATTAATAGTAACAACACCCATGCATATTCTAAAACAATCGACCATTCCATTTAAAATCCCCCTTTTTATGTAAATAAAAAACCTCTACCAGAGTTGGTAAAGGTTTTGAACACACAAAAGACCTTTACCAAACAGTAAAGGTCTTGCTAACAACATGAAACATGTCGCTAACAAAGCCGGGAGGATTACTCCGTAATGACGACTTTGTTATTAAAGCTACTCCCCTTTAGGAGAACGAGTTTTATTTAATTAATATGATCATAATATAAAAGAATCAAAGTGTCAAGACATTTCTTAAAAATTGTGCTTGGGTTACTCTTATGTTTTTTGTACTATAATGCTAGAAGAAACGTTTTACTCTGAAAACGCAAGAATTGCTTCGCGTACCTCTCTGTTCTAATCAAATCAACAAAATTAAATCGTAGACACCGTAAGTTAACCACCGATATAAGACATTTCAATTTTTTCCTTGGTTCCAGGATGCGTACCGTCTGCTCGCCGTTCGTCAGAATAACGATCACTACGTTTTTCCCATATATCCACTAAAGCTTTTAAAACTACGTAATCATTTTCTTCCGAGCGAACTAAAGAACGAATACCGTGGCCACGTTGAGAAAACAAGCACGTGTATAGCTTACCATCTGCCGAAAGCCTTGCTCTTGTGCAGGTACCACAAAAAGAATCTGACACTGAGGAAATAACGCCAATTTCGCCCGTTCCATCTTTGTAACGGTATCGGCTTGCTACCTCTCCAAAATAGTTAGGGTCTGAAGGCTCCAGAGGAAACTCCTCGGATATCCATTTAATAATGTCTTTTTTAGGCACAACATGTTTGTCATTCCAACCATTCGTGGAACCTACATCCATAAATTCTATAAAACGGACGATAACTCCTGAACCTTTAAAATGCTTTGCCATCGGAATAACTTGTGAATCATTTACACCCTTTTTCACAACAGCATTGATTTTCACTATAAAGCCAACTGCTTGAGCAGATTCAATCCCTTTTAGAACTGGACCTGTTGGAACATCCCGGCCGTTCATTTTACGGAAAACCTCATCATCGATTGCATCAAGGCTAATATTTACCCTATTGAGTCCGGCTTCTTTTAATTTTTTTGCATATTTAGGTAAATACACACCATTCGTGGTTAGTGCTATATCTTTTATTCCATCAATTTTGTTTAATTGTTCTACTAACAAATGAAGGTCTTTACGTAACAATGGCTCACCGCCAGTGAGACGGATTTTCTCCACTCCCATTTGAGCAGCCATTTTGGTAATCCTAATTATTTCATCAAAAGATAGCAATTGATCTCGCTTTAAAAACGGGAAATTATTATCAAATATTTCTGCCGGCATACAATAGGAGCAGCGGAAATTACATTGGTCTGTAACTGAAATACGTAAATCTTTTAGAGGTCGCGAAAGGGAATCGTATATGATTTCCTGTGTCATGCTCGATCTCTCCTCTCTATATAACTTAGCACACTAAAAATAGTAAGAGCTATGTCTAGCATAACATAGACATAGCTACTTTCTCTCTCAAGCGACAAAGAAATTATTTACAAATGCAATAACAGAGTGCCTATTATGCAGAATCACTTTCGTTTGAAATTAACCCTCTTTTTCTTCTGCACTGACCTCAACTCTTGTTTTTAATGCTTCTATAATATATACCATTTGCATTTTAACTTCTGATACGAGTCCAGACTCCTCAGCGTTCCTTAATTGTTTTAACTTGCCTATTAAATGAATGTATTCTAGTTTTAATTCTTTCGTTGAATAGTCATCCAAAGCATTCGCCTTTTTAAAACCATGATTTACTTTTTGCATCAATATTCTCCTTACAACTGTATTGTCAAGTCACTGGGTATAAAAACGTGATAGAGCATGTAAAGGATAAAAGATCATTGTATCTATTATTAATATAGCAAATCTAAATTTAAGTAGAGGCAATTAAGTATATTTTTCATTTTTTCCCTAGCTAATACACAATTGAGAAACCTATTTTTAGATCATTGTCTTATTTCAGTCGTATTATCGTAGCGCACTGAATAGAATGTACAAGCAGCAAACTTGTCCAATATGCTGTTTAATTTTAAGACGAGGATGGTTGATAGGTCATGACAGTTTTTTTTACATATGTGTTGTTAGGTCTTTCTTTAGCCGCCCCCATTGGTCCTGTTAATGCTGCACAATTAGATAGAGGGATTAAAAGTGGCTTTTTTCATGCCTGGTTAGTCGGTTTGGGGGCTACGGTTGCAGATGGCATATATATGATATTGGTATTCCTAGGTGTAGTACATCTAGTTGAAATCCCTTTCGTGCAAACGTTTCTGTGGTTATTTGGATTTTTTGTCTTAGTGTATACAGGAATCGAAGCTCTTTCCGGGGCGGGTAAGATTGCCTTAATTAATTCCAGGACTGTTAGCGAATCACATACGAAATCATTCTTATCTGGATTTTTTATGTCATTATTCAATCCATTAACAATCCTGTTCTGGCTGGGAATATTCGGTTCTATATTAGCTAAAACAATTACTTCCTTTGCAACGGAACAGGTTATTCTTTATGTTGGAGCTATCTTTTTAGGGATCATTATATGGGACTTTACGATGGCTGGATTTGCGAGTACACTTCGAAAGTTTTTAACTCCTCGTCTTCTGATCAGTATCTCTGTTCTATCTGGCATTTCTCTCATAGGTTTCGGTGTGTACTTTGGTATACAGGCAGCTACTGTTTTGTTTTCGTAAAGAGTGAACCAGGTTCTGGGTTTTCAGGCTTATCTGTTTTATTTCTCTTCCAAATCTGGTTCATAATTATTGTAACTATCCCTATTACAGTGATGAATAGCAAACTCACCAAAAAACCTGGACGACTGATATGGTGAAAAGTGGTTCCGGCAATTGCTACCAAAATAATGATAAAACCTAAAGCACGTTTAAACTTCTCAAAGAATGAAAGCTTAAGCAGCCTGTTATAAGAACCTAGGATAAAAAACCAATTATACAGAAGCATTAAACCAGCTGCAGTTGTGAAATATTCATATATTTTCCCAGGCATTAGCATGGATAAAACAATGGACGCAATAATTGCAAGTGTAGTCAATCCAATGGCTGGAAGAGCTGTGGCTTTCATCACTGTTTTCGCCAAAAATTGTGGAGCATCTTTTCCTTCCGCTAAGCTAACCAGAATTTTAATCATCGCAAACAACGACGCTACCATAGTAGAAAAACCAGCAATAATAAAAACCCCATTAAAAATATCCGCAATGTATGGAATTTCGTAATTATTCAAAGCCATAACAAAAGGACTTTTATCAGCATGAAACTTATTCCAAGGTAAAAGGACGATTGCTAGAAAGAGGGATCCTATATAAATAATTCCGAGTAAAGAAAACATCACCGCTCCAGCTTTAATCGCATCCTTCATATTGTTAAGACGAATGGCCAAAAGTCCAATAATTTCAATTCCCGCAAAACCATAGAAACCAAATATTAACGAGGGCATTAAACCTTTCCATCCATTTGGTATAAAAGTCTCGACATTATTAGGAAGTGGTGAAGCAACTGTGTTTTGACCAAATACTCCAAATAACGCAATGATAGCTAAAATAATAAACATAACAATCGCTGCTATTTTCAAAACTGCCAATAGGTTTTCAATTCTATCAAATCCTTTTGCACCAGTTAGAATGACTATAATTCCTAAGACCGAATACACACAAGCAAATATCCAAAGTGGAACATTTGGAAACCATAAACGTGAGAAAATGGATAATGCTGTTAACTGACTCCCCATAATTAATAACTCCGATAACCAATACACCCATCCACAAGTGAAACCAGCCCATCTTCCATACGCCTTTTTAGCATAAATTCGAAAGGAACCTTTTTGTGGATCATCAATTGATAACTTTGCCAGTGCCTCATAAACGAAAAATGTTCCTATAGCTGCAAGTGCATAGGACATGATCACTGCCGGACCTGCCATGGATATAGCAATACTTGATCCGAGAAAGAAACCGGTTCCAATTGTACAGGCTACGCCTAACAAAGAAAGCTGCCACCACTGCAGTTTTTTCTCCTTAATTGCTTTTGCTGTCATTGTTTTCCCCCACTTTTATTTACTGTCTGTTATTGTTACAGAAAACTTCGTTGTTTATGTAGAAAAAACCGAGGAAAAATAATACGAATGTTTTAGTTGCCAGTTGCTAATCGTAAATACTCTCTATTTTGTATGTATTTTTTAGTGCACTCCATGACATCTTAATAACAATACAATCTAAACCTCATTTCAAATCGTAACTTGCTTAAGGAGGTCACCACACATTGACAAAAGAGAAAACTGGCTTGGTCATTCTTGCTATAGGCTCCATCCCATTAATCATGACACTCGGTAACTCGATGTTAATTCCGATCCTCCCTCAGATGGAAAAGGAATTAAACATTACTGCACTCCAAGCAAGCCTGACGATTACCGTTTTTTCTGTCACTGCCGCCATATTTATTCCTATTTTAGGATATTTATCTGACCGCCTTTCGAGAAAAGCTATCATTTTACCGGCTTTATTTCTATATGGAATAGGTGGACTTTTAGCTGGGTTAGCAGCGGCCTTTTTTAATAGTCCTTATACGTGGATCATTGTTGGCAGATCAATGCAAGGAATTGGTGCAGCAGGTACAGCCCCTATTGCAATGGCACTTACTGGTGATTTATTTAAAGGTGGGGCTCAAAGCAAAGTATTAGGTGTCGTTGAAGCCTCCAATGGCTTTGGAAAGGTTCTTTCTCCTATTGTTGGATCATTACTGGCTTTAATTGTCTGGTATGGACCGTTTCTAGGATTTCCAATCTTTTGTCTGTTTTCTATTTTTTTAACGCTGTTTTTTGTAAAGGAAAAGAAGAAGAAAAAGGAACCAATGCCTTTCGGGAAGTATATACACGGCCTGTTTTCTTTATTTAAGCGTGAAGGAAGATGGTTATTTACTGCTTACCTGGCTGGGGCAACTTGCCTGTTCACATTATTTGGAATCCTATTTTATTTATCGGATGTATTAGAAACACAGTACGCCATTGATGGGGTACTCAAAGGATTCATATTGGCAATACCTTTATTATTTTTAATGACAACGTCTTATATTACCGGCAGTAAAATCGGCAAAAATCTTAAGAAAATGAAATTTTTAATTATCTTAGGATTCTTATTAATGACAATCTCTTTTGCAAGCCTGGTGTTTTTCAATGCGTTATTCCCATTTATTTCGGTATTGGTCGTTAGTAGTATCGGAACAGGATTAGTACTACCTTGTTTAAACAGCTTAATTACTGGTTCTGTCGGAAAAGAGCGAAGAGGAATGGTTACTTCTTTATATGGCTCAGTCAGATTTTTAGGCGTTGCTGCCGGCCCGCCTATTTTTGGTTGGCTTATGAACTGGTCACGTACAGGAATGTTTTTGGCGACAGCAGGTTTAACGTTACTGGTAGCTTTATTCTGTCTTTTATTCATTCACGTAAAGGGGCAAGCTAAAAGAGATCAAGAGGAATCCGGATCTATATTCAGTAGAATGCATCAAACAACGGAATAGGAGGGCTTTACTTGCAAATTTATTTTTCACCAGAGTTTTATAAACAAGACGCTCAAGTTTTAAATATTGTTACAGATCAAAATAAGCCGGTGGGATACCTTGCTTTTCTAATGGAAGAGAAAAAAATGTATGTTTATGGACTATTACAAGAAGAAGGTGTTACGGAGGATTTTAAGGACTTGATATCACCATATATAAAAGGGCTCACTAAACTTAAGCCGGATTTAGAGGTACTAACTTATTTGTCAGTAGGCGGGAAAAAAATAGACATTGAAACGGAGAAAGAATAGCATAATTTAACTCACATCGAATATCATATCCTAGCGTATAAATTTGGGGCTGGGTTATGGATTATATTTGGCATGTGTTTGAAGTCTATCACATTCTTATTTTATTTCTCGGGTTGTTTCTCGGAATTTTGGTTGGTGCGCTACCAGGACTTACTCCAACTATGGGCGTGGCGTTAATGATTCCTTTTACTTTCAGCCTTGGTCCTACAGATGGATTGATTTTGATCGGTGCCATTTATTGCGGAAGTGTCTTCGGCGGGTCGATTCCAGCTATATTATTTAATGTACCTGGAGCCCCAGCTTCTGTTGCCACTACTTTTGATGGTTTGCATAAGAAGTTTACCCCAAAAGCGGCTGAGTGATAATATGAGGCAGATTATAGACGGCCAGTGTATATCCATCAGACTCCGTTGAAGCAAAGGAATTCCAGCCAACCTGTCCACCTCCACCGGGCTTGTTTACAATAACAAGTTCCTCTCCTAAGTATTTATTGGCATACTTTGAAATGATTCTTGCTTGCGTATCTGTTGCAGCTCCTGGTGAAAAAGAAACAACTAGCTGAATACTTTTTTCTGGATATTCTTCCACAACAGATTCAGATGAACAAGCAGTAGTGATTAAGAGGAAAAAGCTGCATATTAATACGATCACACCATTTCTTTTAAACAAAATATATTCCTCCTTTTCTAAATTCTTTACCCTACATCCATATGTTTTTACGGATGAATGGGTATGTTGTCTAGAAAAAAAGAAAATGTAACCCACTGCTAGTAGTCTAACTCCACTTTTCTTATCTGGTATTCTTCCACTGGTTTCGTTTCTAACAATTTTGCATGAAGGAAAGATTTCTTATTTTCTTCTCCACACTAATCCGTCAGTCAAAATCTTCATCTTATCTATTCGCGAATTTATATCTAATTTAAAGACAACATCCACAATATGGGTTGAAATCCATTGGGAAAGGAGTGCAAGAATGATGATCCGCCAGTCAATAATAGACGCAGTTAGAATAAATATTAAACCGTTCAATATTAAAAGCGGTTTACCGGGAGGGATACCCCTGTATTTTGAGACCAAGAGGGCAATTACCCCCATGCCACCATTGGAAACACCTTGTCTGAGCAGTATTCCAATCCCACAACCTAAAATGATAGAACCGGTTAGCAGATCAATCCACACAATTGTTTGCGGCATATGCATCGTAATCGTAAAGAAGTGCACACTTAAAGAGGTCACGGTTATACCATACATTGTTCCAATGGCACTCGCATTTCCAAGCCAGTAGATAGCTAAAACAAGTAAAGAAAAATTGACAAACCAGAGAGCAAAACTTACCGGCACGTTTAACCAGTAATTTAAAAGTACTGCAAGGCCACCTGCACCACCGGAAGGAATAGAATTAGGGAAGAGAAATAACGCCATTGCAAATCCCTGTATAATAGCACCACAAGATATTAAAACATAAGCTCTTAAGCTATGCCTCACGGTAAAATTCCTAATAAATGATCATAACTAATTATTCCCATCCTTATTAGTTTGTAATCTTTATATTCCACGTCGATTCACCCCACTAAGTAAGCCTCGATAAACTTGTCCTATCATTATTCTACTGAGTAACTAGCTGAATTATGACTTTCAGAAGCGTGACTTGAAGAGCAACGTATGAAATGACAAAGAAATCCAATGTATCTGGTTGTGAGTAAAAGCACAACCTACTATTAATAAATCATCCATTACACTGGCTGAGGAATATTTAAAATCCGCGCTTGTGGTTACTGTTGAAGGTAATGTGTTGATAAGGAAACTTATTTGCTAAGAGTAAAGCTTAAAGCTAAAGGGATAATTATGTGCAAATAAAAAATATATTAGCTTTGGATTTTAATGATCCTACAGTCAATCATTCAAGCACAAATAACTAAAGAAATATCATGGGGATGAGCTAATGGGGGAAATTAAAGTGAAAGATATTTATAAAGGTCAACAAATTTTTGTCTTAGTATTTTTATTATTGTGGGGGAAAACGATACTTGTCAGTATAACGGAGTTTCAAACGTCTATCCAAAACTTAAATCAGTGGATTATTCTTATCTTAAATCCCTGGTGTTTTTTAATCGTATTCCTATGTTTGATTTCAATGCGAAACCCAATAAAACAACATTTTTATTTGCTATTATTTATGGGAACCGTTTCTTGCATTCTTTACGCAAATATTTTGTATTATAGAGTATTCACTGATTTTATTACAATCCCACTATTTATGTTAGGAGGAAATTTATCAAAACTAGGCTCAAGTATATTTTCAATTATCCATTTGTACGACCTCGTCTATTTTTCTGATCTGATCCTGATTATCTACCTTTTGCAAAAAGGCAAAACTACGTTTACAGATAATTGGAAAAAATTTAAATTTACAGAACTAAGCCCGCTTTTTACTGTTGTTTTGATCGTCTTGATCGTAAACCTTGGATTAGCAAATATCGAAAGACCTCAATTGTTATCCCGTTCCTTTGACAGGGAACTTCTTGTTAAAAATGTTGGAATATACAATTACCACCTTTATGATGCTTATCTTCATACGAACGCTCGTGCTCACCGTGTACTAGCTAGTGAAGAAGAGTTTTCTAGAATTAACGATTCTATAGGTGAAAAGAACGATTTGAGTCAACTTGACTCGTATGGCATTGCTAAAGGAAGGAACGTTATTTTAATAGCTGCAGAGTCATTGCAAAATTTTGTAATCAATAATACAGTAAATGGAGAAGAAATCACACCATTTTTAAACGGTCTGATAAGTGATAGTATATACTTTGAAGAATTCTATCATCAAACAGCTCAAGGAAAGTCTTCTGATGCAGAATTTTTAATGAATAACTCTTTATTTCCCCTCTCCAGAGGTGCTGTTTTCTTTTCTCATGCAAGTAATAAGTATCACGCTTTGCCAGAAATAATGAATAATCACGGGTATTTCACTTCGTCTCTGCATGGAAATAACGGAAGTTTTTGGAACAGAAATTTGATGTATCGACAACTTGGATACAATCGTTTTTATACACAAGACGATTACAGGATTGATCGTGAAAATAGTGTTGGTTGGGGTCTAAAAGATATAAAGTTTATGGAGCAGTCAGTTGGACATCTTTCCCATATGCCCCAACCTTTTTATGCCAATTTAATTACGTTAACAAATCATTATCCATTTGATTTGGATGAAGAGGATATGTATATTGGTCGTTATAATTCCAAGAGCAACACATTAAATAAATACTTCCCGACAGTGAGATACATGGATGAATCACTGAAGGTATTATTTGAAAACTTAAAGGAAAAAGACCTGTACGAAAATTCAATGATAATTATTTACGGTGATCATAATGGTATTTCCGCTAACCATAACCGTGACATGTCAACATACTTAGAGAAAGAAATTACTCCTTTCGTTGAAACAGAGCTTCAACAAGTACCATTGATTATTCATATTCCTGGAATGGAAGGTAAGGTTATTTCTACAGTTTCCGGCCAAATTGACTTCCGCCCTACACTTTTACACCTACTTGGAATAGATGAACAAAAACAAACAATATTAGGTAATAATCTTTTCTCTAGAGAACGGGAGGATCTTGTAATC
Organism: Salipaludibacillus neizhouensis; assembly: GCF_002886185.1. Lineage (GTDB taxonomy): Bacteria > Bacillota > Bacilli > Bacillales > Salisediminibacteriaceae > Salipaludibacillus > Salipaludibacillus neizhouensis. Next base: position 686,515 of record NZ_KZ614146.1, on the reverse strand, counting down.
CTTAGAGACGGCAGTTTTATAACTGACGATGTCGTTTATACAAATGAACATTGCTATTCTAAAAAAACAGGTATACAAACAGATAATAGCTTATGTCTCCCCTATAAGGAAAACGTTAAAAAGCAGCTTAGTTACTCAGACAGGATCATTTACGGAGATTTATTGCGCTTTGACAAGAATCTTCATGAAAACTAATCAATACCCATGTTTACAAACACTTTCTAAAGATACACTCAACACTGATCTAGAGGCGAAAACTGTCCGACGGCAACACTTCAGACCTAGGCAACCGACGCTACAGTTGCTTCAGCCTCTACTGAGGTTGTTCCCTGCAAGAAAACCGTGTGCTGTTCTTCGGCTTAAGTGATAGTCTATCTCTTTATTCTAACATCTTCTGCAAAAACAACATTCTTACAGTATCCTTTACTGGAAATAACATGTAATATTAGTCAATGATGAAGAAAACAATTCTTAACGAGTAAAATTTATGAAATGAGGCACTTACTTCATGGAGCATCAAGAGAAGAAAGAAATTAGTATGGGGGTTGCTTCTGGCATAGGTGCTTACCTCATTTGGGGATTCCTTCCTATTTATTGGAAGTTTGTAGATCATGTCCCGCCTTTTGAAGTACTAGCGCATCGGATAGTATGGTCGCTTTTAATTATGCTTATTTTATTATTAGTAACAAAAAAGTTCAAAGCTTTAATCTATGACCTTCGATATCTAGCAGAAAACCCAAAGATTGTAGTGGGAATATTATTGGCCGCTCTCTTTATTAGCATCAACTGGGTAATTTTTATCTGGGCGGTTGCAAATGACAGAATTGTTGAAGTGAGCCTCGGTTATTATATAAATCCACTTTTTAACGTTTTATTAGGAGTTATTTTTTTCAAAGAAACCCTGCATTTTTGGCAAAGAATTGCTGTAGGATTAGCTTTTACCGGTGTTGCAATCTTAACATTTTCTTTCGGTGAAGTACCCTACATTGCTCTTCTATTAGCGGTTAGCTTCGGTTGCTATGGTTTAGTTAAAAAACAAACAAAAATTGGTGCAATGACTGGTTTAACATTAGAAACGTTACTACTTACTCCTATTGCATTAGGTTTTTTGTTTTGGATACATCGTGATGTATCCTCCATCCTACACTTACAAAATCTGTCCACTGGTTATCTATTAATAGGTACTGGTATTGCAACAGCTGTTCCACTGCTGCTATTTGGAATTGGCGCTCAAAAAATCCCTTTCTCACTCATTGGATTTCTTCAATATATTGCTCCTACAATTATGCTAATTTTAGGAGTTATCTTCTATAACGAGCCATTTACGATCGTTCACGTTGTTTCATTTGCATTCATTTGGGTGGGCTTAGTTATTTATTCTATCGGGAAGTCATCTTTTATGGTGAGTATCCAACCAAAGCAAAGATAATATATGGCTAAAACATTTTTTAATAAACTAAGTGTCCAACAGGAAAATTTCTGGACTACCGTGAGTATACTATAAGAGGAGGTGAGAGGATGATTTCAAAGGAAGAAAAAACGTTAGCTATGTTAATTTACTTGATTAGTTATTTCACAGTTTTTATTGGTCCAGTCATTATTTGGATTCTTAAAAAAGACGAATCTGAATTTATTGACTATCACGGAAAAGAATACCTGAACTTTTTAATATCTATTACCGTTTATTCTATTATTAGTGGGCTGTTTGTCCTTATTTTAATAGGCATCTTAATGCTTGCCATTGTTGGAGTTGCTGGGTTTATTTTAACTATTATTGCCGCTATAAAAGCATATGATGGAGAATATTATAAATTCCCTTTAATATTTAGATTAATTAAATAAACGAGCGAAATAGACTTTTAAAGATAAAGGTTGCGGCATAAGGTCAAGTTGACCTTATGCCACAACCTTTTTTTACGACTGATGGTCTGCAGGGAATCGCACCCCCACTTGCTTTCTTGCTTCTTCCATTACCTTTGCCGTAATTAAAGAACTCTTATGTGAGTTAATAGATGACTCAGATTCTCCAGTTTTTATTAAACGGATAAATTCTGCTGCCTCATAGTACATTGCAAGCTGTTCCTGAGGTACTTGAATTTGTTCCTCTGTACCGTCGTTAAATCGAATTAAAATATCTTTTGGGTCATGAATATTGTTGATAATCATACTTCCTTTTTCCCCTTGAATCTCAGATGGAATAAAAGAGTTTGCAATTTTTGAATGCATAATGACACATTCTAACTCATTGTATTTTAAGAGAAGACTTCCTTGACCATCTACCCCGGAAGTTAACATCACTCCCGTTGCAGATACCTGATTAGGTTCTCCAAACAAAACGATAGCCGGGTAGATGCCATATATTCCAATATCCATTAATGAACCATTTGAGAATGCAGGATCAAAGGCATTTAGAATAACGCCCTCTTTGTATGAATCATAACGTGACGAATACTGACAATAGCTTGAGAAATAACGTCTAACGGTTCCAACTTTATGTAAATGATCAATAATTATTTGAAAATTTGGCTGGTGAGTTGACTTAATGCCTTCCATCAAAACAACGTTATTCTTCTGGGCGCTCTCGATTAATTTCTTCATCTCACGAACATTAGACGCCATAGGTTTCTCGCAAATGACGTGTTTACCCTGTTCCATCACAAGACATCCTTGGTCAGAGTGAAAAGAATTAGGACTCGCAATATACACAGCATCAACGTCCGAACTTTTTGCCATTTCGCTCACTTCTGTAAAAACTTGGACTTGATTGTATTTTTCTGCAAACTCTTTGCCTTTCTTTTTTGTACGAGAGTATACTGCTGTTAGTTTAAATTCTGGTATCTCACTTGCAGCACGAATAAAGGCTTCTGTGATCCAGTTTGTACCAATTACACCAAAACGAACTTGATTATTTTCATTCATATCAGTTCCTCCTAAATTCTACCTAATTAATGATTAAATGTCTGGATACAATCTTATCATCAATGATATAAATTTGCTAAGTCGAGTAAATATTGATGTATATAGTTTAAAGGCCAAGTTCCATTCGCTTCTTCATGTTTTCACCGCATTCGACATTAAATCAAAAAATACATTAAATAGTATCAGAAAGAATATTAATATTGATTCTTGAAAAAACTAACAAGACTCGGTGTAAAGGAGTCGATAAGATGAACAGTAAAACGTCATTATATTTAGGAATCATTGGTGGTAGTCTTGGGTTTATTTACATTTCATATGCACTTTTTAGCGGCACGGCAGATGAAGCTGCTTACGGTGAACCCTTTGCTACAGGAATGGCCATGGCGGCCATGTCATTTAGTACCATCGCCATCGTTGCTTCTGTTCTAGTAAGGCAAAAACCAAAACTAGGTGGCTGGATTATGATCATTTCCGGAATTGCTATCCCTGTATTCATTGGACCATTTGGATTGATCCCGTTTCTCTTTATTGCATTTGGAGGTTTCATTGCTGTCAGGAGTAGAAATCAACGCTAAAGTATTATCCTTCGTTGCCGTTAATTACGCGCTGGATGATTTTTGATGATTGATAAATCATACAAGCTATCACTACACTTAACACGACAAAAAAACCAAATATCATATTTGCATCAGGTAAAAACACAGTCAAAAATATCGCAATCCCACCAATAAATAAAAGAACAGAAATTGGTCGAATAACCGAATTCCAGTAGTTCGACCACAACACTGAAATCTTCTGCTTATCGCCTTTTTCAACGACAAACCGAGGAAGCGTGTTAGCGGTTGTAATCAACACCAATCCTACACAAATGGGTACAAGTTGGAGTAAGTTTATATCATACCCAAATACTTTTAAAATGACATTAATATGAATAATTAACAGAACGAACGTTAGAGCTAAAAAAATATTCTCAAACCCTTTTTTATATCGTAAATAGTATACTTTTATTTTCCTCATTTTAGGCATTACGTGTAGTTGTATATTTAACAGGAGCATCGTTAAAGGATGAATAAAAGCAATCACCCACAATAATCCAAAACTCATTCCGTTGCCTCCATTAAAAAAAACATATGCCCCTGTGCCAAATGAGATGATCGTTAAAAACCATATTAAAAAAATTCTCATGTTTTACCCTCCTTTATTTGAAAACGCATGATCCATTTCATCATTTCCTGAAATACAGTCGTATTTAATGAATAATAAACATATTGCCCCTTTTTTTGGGAATATACCAAATCAGCATTTTTCAGTACAGCGAGATGTTGAGATATTCCTGGTTTGCTCATCTCAAAATGTGCCGCTATTTCTCCAACTGTTTTATCCCCATCTAATAAAATGTCCAGCATTTTTCTTCTGTTTTCATCTGATAATGCTTTATAGAGATTATTACTAACCAAATCCTCACCTCTACTTAATTAATTAAGTAATTACTTATTCACTGAATTATATCGTATATCCAAAATATTTCAAGTGAAATGATTCAAGATTTATAAAGTCTGCTAAAATAAAGAGACACCTTTTAATAGGAGGCAAATGATATGGATAGAAAAAAGTTAGTAATTACTCAAAATTTAAATGAAAACTTAGTTCAAAAAGTACAAGAAGTCGTACCAGATTGGACATTGGTTATCGGCAAAAAATCATCGATTTGGAAGCCTGATCTCGAAAATGTGGAAATTATTGCAGGTTGGAAAAAGGACATGCAAGAAACATTAGAAGGCAATACAAACTTAAAGTGGTTGCAAACGTGGAGTGCCGGTGTGAACAGCCTACCGTTAGACACCTTAAAAGATAAAGGAATCACAATAACGAGTGCAAATGGTGTTCACTCTTTTCCTATTTCAGAAACAATCTTCGGCTTATTGCTTTCTCTAACTAGAAAAATACATACTTATGTTAGAAATCATCAATCAAAAAAGTGGCATCATGAAAATATGGGACTGGAGTTACACGGAAAAACAATTGGTATTCTAGGTGTTGGGGCAATTGGTGGCGAAACCGCAAAGATTTCAAAAGCATTTGGTATGCACGTACTAGGAGTTAGAAATTCAATGAAAGATCATGAATACGTTGATGAAATGTTTACTTTAAAAGACTTACATGAAGTTCTTCCTCGCTGTGACTATGTAGTTATTACACTCCCCCTTACGGATTCTACCGCCGGATTAATCGGTGAAAAGGAATTTGATATGATGAAATCTACATCATTTATTATTAATATAGGACGGGGAAATATTATAGCTGAGAAGGATTTAATTCTAGCATTAAAAGAAAAACATATTTCCGGAGCCGGATTAGATGTTTTTCAGTTCGAACCTCTTCCCTCCGATAATCCTTTATGGGAAATGGAAAACGTCATTGTGACTCCACATACATCAGGTTCAACAAACGTATACGATCAACGACTTATAGAAGAAATTTTTATTCCTAACCTTCGAGATTATGTTAACAGTAGTAAACCTTCTATCAATTTAGTCGATTTTAAAAAGGGGTATTAGGATTAAGTTATTATTAAAGTTCTTGAATAAAAACTATGGCAAAAGATATAACTAATCTTTTGCCATAATTTCTAACAATTATTTATTCAAGTTATACTCCATATACACTGTATGAGTCACGAGGAAATCATGTAAACCATGTTTTCCATCCGCGCCTCCAAGTTCTGATTGACGAACACCAGCATGATACCCTTGCACAGCTTCAAAGTTTTCCCGGTTTACAAAAGTCTCACCGAATGATAACTCATTCGCAGCTCTCATAGCTTCATGAATATTGTCAGTATAAATGGATGAGGATAGTCCATAATCAGAATCATTTGCCATATCAATTGCATCATCAAACTCTTTATAAGTCATTATTGGTAAAACAGGGCCAAATATTTCCTCTTGAATAATTTCCATCTCTTGATTTACATTCGTTATGACTGTCGGTTCAAAGAAAAAGCCTTTTTCAACATTCGCAGGCTTACCTCCAACTTCGATATTAGCCCCATCTTCTTTTGCGCGAAGAACCATCTGATAAACCGATTCCATGTGTTCTTTGCTAATGAGCGGTCCTATATCTGCTTTCTTATTTTCCTGAGGATTACCATAGGTTGCCTTTTTCAAAGCTGATACCATTTTTTTAGTAAATTCCTCTGCGACATCCTCATGAACATAAACTCGTTCCGCATTTGTACAAGCCTGGCCAGAATTCGTTAGTCTTGATTGTTTTATACTTTCAACAGCCACATCCAGGTTTGCATATTTCGAAACGATCGCTGGAGCCTTACCACCTAATTCTAAATTAACTTTTGTAATATTCTGAGCCGCTGCCTCCATTACCTTAACACCAGCTGGGACACTTCCAGTCATTGTGATCATACTTACCTTCTTATGAGACGCCAATGCATTCCCAAGTGTCGATCCTTTCCCGGTAATAAAGTTGTAAACACCTTTTGGCAGTTCCGTTTCATCAATAAGTTTAGTGAATTCCGCAGCCGTATTTGGCGTTTGCTGACTAGATTTAATGACAATCGTACAGCCAGCAATAAGTGCAGTAGCTACTTTTCTAGCTAGTATAAAGACCGGGAAGTTCCAAGGAATAATTCCCCCTACTACTCCTATCGGTTTCTTGAAAATAAACAGGTTCTCATTGCTCCTGTCACTTGGTAAGATCTCGCCTTCAATCCGTCGAGCCCATTCGGACATATATTGAAAATAATCTATTGCTAAATCTAATTCTCCGTTTGCATCTTCAAAGCTTTTCCCTTGCTCTTCGATTAATAAATTGACAAACAAATCTTTTTTGGGGGCTAATTTCTCTCCTAATAGCCTAACAATTTTTCCTCTTTCAATGGACGGGGTTAATCCCCAGCTTTTTTGAGCTCGATCAGCAGCCATAACCGCCTGGTCTACGTCTTCTACCGTTCCATCATAAATGCGAGAGATTACTTCCTCCGTCGATGGATTTATTATGTCAATGACATCATTTGTTGATGATTTCGTATATTCTCCATTTATATAGAGTGGATGAACATTCATCGTATACCTCCTAATAATTGTGATGATATTAGTTTTCTTCTTCCACTTATTTTGAATGCCTAAACTAATAAGCAATTCAAAGGAGGATTATTTTATATTTTGTTGCCTTATTATTATGAAAACTTGTTTGTAAGAATTACCGCTTTCTTTCTCTGATTTTGTTCAAACAACTACTTAAAAGGCTCTGTCTGAAGCCTCTACAGACCTTCCGACACAACCTTTCATGTGTAATTACTTTTTTCAGGAACAGGCAACGGTTTTCCTATTAAATACTTCGAATACTTATATTTATATAAAATACTTGCCACCATGATAGAAACTACAAAAGCAGCCACGGTTGAAAATATAAAATACAAAAATGGATGTAAATTTGGGATTTTAGGCAAATAAATCAAGTAAACTTTATGAGTTAAGTAAATTGTAAAAGAGTACTTGCTAATGAAAAGAATAATTCTGGGTGTTTTTTTTATTTTAGAGGTAAACATAATTATCGTAAAGATAACACCGGTTGTAAACAAGAGATAATCTACTCTTTTAGAAGACACAACATCCAAAAAATCCATCCTGACTGATACCATTATGATGACTAGCATAATAAATGTAAACGAGAGAACTAATAATCGGTATTGTTGTATCTTATTTTTCACTTCGTTGAAATTTTTACCACAATAATATCCTAAAGCAAAATAAAATAACCATCCAACAAAAGGAAGCCAATATCCTCTTAGCCAAAAATATTCTCCTAATGAAGTAGAAGGTGCATCAGAGAAATTAAAGAATGCTAAATATATCATGCTTATGATTAAGGCAACTGGAAGAATGATTTTAGGAGACCAGCGACTTAAAAAACGATGTAACAAGACATGTAAGACATAAAATTGTAGGATCACTAATACAAAATACCCTGTATAACCGCCTGCTAAATTTTTTGAAAATAATAGTAATGACTCTAGAACTGTATCACCAATGATCACTGCATATACAAATGCCATAAACGTAAACGGTAAAAGTAAAAAGTTAATTCTTTTCATAAAAAAACCTTTTGGAACTCCATTTGGATAGGCGTGCGCCAACAACAACTCAGATAGAAAAACAAAGGTAGGTGTTCCGAAAAACATGACAAACCTAATAAAAATCAGAGCATACTCTTCCCATTGCAGAATTGATGCACTGTAATGATCCAAAGTAGCATTAACTGTATGTGTTAAAACCACTGCGGTACATGCAAATGTACGTAACCAATACGCTTCATAGATAATTCGTGGTGTGGTTATATCAAACAACTCCTACAACATGCAAAGCTACCTTAAGATAACACCTTACATAAACAAAGATTTACTATCCAAACTATGATACAAACTGAGAAATTCCTTGCCCTTCTAATATTTTTATCTTTTTTATGTCTTTTTATACAGAGTTCATAACAAAGCTGTTATTTGTGTTTTTTACTGTTAAAACAAAAAAACACCCTAAGTGGGCATTTTTTTGATCGTAAACTAAATAATTTCTTCATATGCTTCGTGAGTGCTATAGGCCCTAGTATATAGATGCTCTACATCCTCATCCGTCAAAACCATTAGCTTTTCCATGGAAATAACCCTTACACTTGAAAGAAATTTTATCATGTTTTCTCGTTCTTGCCTTTGCATATCATCATCTCCGTCTCTGTTTTAATACAGTTATTTATTAATTAATTGTATTATATAACAGGTAAAGAATTAACGTCAACAGTTTTTTTATAAATTTTGTTAAACGTTGTTTTTAAAGAGATATACTACCACTGGATTTTTGTTTTACTGGATATCGAATTCGATCTTGGCGCAAGCTTGCCGCGAGCAATGATTCAGTCTCCACACGAAATAACTGAATCTCTTCCTCTTAAGCGACAACCGAGAGCGCCTGACTCGTTAAGTAAAACTCGTACATACGAGCGCTTGAGCAGCTTTTCCCGTGTTGGGGGGGCACTGCATTCGTTTCTTCGATTTTTTCAAACTGTTTCTTTAGAATCGAAACAAAAAGAGCGAAGCCATTTTTTAAATGGCTTCACTCTTTTTTATATCCACTATGCTAATTATGAACTCATTTCATTTACTGGTGCTTTTTGCCCTTTCATCCAGGTAATGAAGGATGAAATTCCTTCTCTAGATACGTTATGACCGGCATCAGCATCAATTTCAACGTGAATATGACTTAAGTCACTAAATTCTTCTAAAAATAATTTAACTCCTTGTATTGGAACTACACTATCCTTTTCACCATGCCAGAAAAATAGTTCCTTATCTTTTATAAGATCAGGTTTCAGTGATAAGTCAAAGTCTTTTAACTGTTTTACCCTTCCTGTCAACTCCTCTTCAGAAATAGGTAAAGACATAGAGGCCTGTTTTATATGCTGTATTTGCATTAATGCAAAATCAGTATATGCCGGGGTTCCCATCAATGAACCCGCTCTCTTAATCCAGTCGTATTGAGTCAGGGCACCTAGAGTTATAATTGCTCCCATCGATATGCCAGCCATTGAAATATCGTTTTTCTTAAATGGAAAGTAGTTATTAAGATCTACTTTAATTTTTTCGGACTCATAAATGCTCTGAATTACAATCTCCCAAAAAGATAACTCTCTTTGATTATTGGATAATCCATTTTGTCTTTCACCATGATGAACTGCATCAGGCAGAATTACTCGGAATCCTTCTTCGGCTAATAAATAAGCATATTGTAAATTATCTTCTTTCATACTTGTAAAACCATGCCAAAAAATAAGTAAAGGTTGCTGCACATCGATATTTTTCTGTTTCACTATATGTAATGAGGAAATATTTGCAAACTTTCTTTTTTCTACTATGATCAATTAGGCCACCCCGTAATCATTTAATTTGTTTCCCTGTTATAACTCCTTTAATCATGCAAAAATAAATAACAAATATTCATTGCTGTTTAATATGTAATTTCATCTAGATAAAATAATATAAAAAAAACTCCACATTTGTGGAGTTTTTTCATTGCTATTACTTTTGAACGTTAGCAGCTTGTGGGCCACGTTGTCCTTCTTCGATATCGAAAGTTACTGCTTGTCCTTCTTCAAGTGATTTGAAACCTTCACCTTGAATAGCGGAGAAGTGAACAAAAACGTCGTCTTGTCCTTCAACTTCGATAAAACCAAAACCTTTTTCTGCATTAAACCATTTAACTGTTCCTTGTGCCATGAATAAATCCTCCTGCGTGGGGTTTTCCCACAATTTGTATTACTATTTTTGTTCCTCATATACACTCAAGAGAAAAATCACTTTATAAAAAGCCATTTCTTCTTACAGTCATACTACCGAACAATAACTAGCTAATTATAGTATAGCATAATGTTATAAGAAATCAAATATAAATCTCCATATATTGGAGTGAATTATTAATGATTTCCGTAGTAATCATTTACTCAAAGAAAGATTTCTGTAAGAAATTTTCTTTGAACACTGTGCTATATTTTGAATTTAATAGACCCCTAAAGGGATCTATTAAGTTTATTACTTCTGAACGTTAGCAGCTTGTGGGCCACGTTGTCCTTCTTCGATATCGAAAGTTACTGCTTGACCTTCTTCAAGTGATTTGAAACCTTCACCTTGAATAGCGGAAAAGTGAACAAATACGTCGTCTTGTCCTTCAACTTCGATAAAACCGAAACCTTTTTCTGCGTTAAACCATTTTACTGTTCCTTCTGTCATGGAAATTCCTCCTGTGTGGGTGTTGCCCACGTTTTATTACTATTTGAGCTCTTCATTTATTCGTTCCAGAGGAAAATCACTTTTTAAAGCTTTTCTCTTTCAGTCATATCCGAACGTCAATAAGTTAATCTTAGTGTAGCATAGCTACCAAGAAAAAGAAACCTTTTAATACATATTGTTTTAAACGGTGTATTTTAAGGCTCTTAGTTATCTTTCCCCATTATCTCTAGAAATAAACTAGCAAAATAAGGATCCCATTGTGTTCCTTTTCCAGACTCAATGATATCCAGCGCTTTTGAGAAAGGCATTCCTTTCACATAAGGACGGTCTGATGTCATAGCATCAAAGGCATCCGCTACTGCAAGCACGCGTCCAAACAGAGGTATTTCATCTCCCGTAAGACCTTCCGGATAACCAAGTCCATCCATCCTTTCATGATGATATTTCACGCCTGGTAATATCGGTTTTAATTCTTCCGGAAGCAAAACTTGCTCCAGTATATTAGCTCCTATGATAGGATGCTGTTTAATCACGGTAAACTCCGCATCTGTCAATCTACTTTCTTTTAACAATATTTTGTCACGAATTCCGATTTTTCCAATGTCATGAAGTAAAGCTGATTTTTTTAATAAGTCTGTTTGCTTAGAAGTGAATCCTGCCTTTTCAGCAATTTTAACAGCATAGTCAGCTACCCTCGTAGAGTGACCTGCAGTATAAGGATCCCTGGCATCCAGAGTAGCCGCTATCACTGAAAAGAAACTCGATAATAACTGATCATTTCGATCATCTCTTTCCTGTATACCTCGAATCATATGATTATATCCTGTAATAAGACTGGCGAATTCATCGGAGTATGAGTTCGTCATTTCCTCGAAATGTCCATCTCTTGCTAAATCAAAACTACTTCGCAGTGACTGAATTGGCTCTTGGATGCTTGAATAAAGTAAGACAGCCCCACATATAGACACCCCCAAAATGATGACTACGATTAAAGACGCCCAACTCCAATAATTTTCGCTTTGTGCGGAATAATTTTCTACTGCTCTGATTTGTGAAGCTAAAATAAATAAAGAAACAGGAAAAGTTGCTGTAAATAACGTACTAACCAAAAGTTTTCTGCGAATACTTAAGAAGTACTTCCCTTCAATTGTCAGCGATTCTCCAATTGTACGTCTTGCCAAACCTTCAATCTTTTGAGCCATCTTCTGACACATATTATATGTAAGGAAAAACTCAATGAGAGCGTGCATAACTGCAATAAGAATAGCTCCAGCCCAAGCTAAACCTATATAATAATAATCTAAATTAATCAGATCAGTATATATGAATAAATAGGTCATCACTGAAGCCGGAATGGATAGACCTAACAAATGCGGCCCTAAAATTCTTTTCACAGTTAGCATTGGAAACCGATGTGTCGTAACGTATGCATGATCAAAATCTTTCTTTTGAGGGTTTTCTAATTTGAAAAATTCCCTTAATGGCTTAATATGCTTTCGATAAAGGGCAAACTCCCCAACAATCATAATAATTCCCGAAACTGCCATTATAAAAAGTAAATATCTAATCTCGAGAGATGATAAATCCAAGGTATGGAATATAAAAACACTTCCTACACCGAACACTGCTATGATAGATCCAATTATATAATTAAAAAACAATTTTTTCTGGAAATTCTGGAATTCTCTCAACGGATATCCTCCAACGTTAAACGACCTAAAATTTTATGAATGCGAGAATGAACAAATAAGTACCGGTTTTAAAACTGATATTTTTTTCCTACCTTATATTTTCTTTCTTTTTTCAATCTCTTCGGTAACCACAAATGCTAAATCGTCATTACCAAACATTTCAAGAACTCCTAATAACGTATCGTCGTGAATTTCCCCAGCCTCCTCCTTCGAGACAGTTAAATCAATACCTTGCTGAAGAGACGGATTGTTTACTTGTTCAGGATAAGCTTTTGTATATAAATCCATCGGCTCCAGATCATGGTTTACGCACCACTGAGCAAACACAAGTATCATCATTTGTTCTTCTTTCCGATAGTTTTGTATAATTTGGTCTTCTATTTCCTTTTTATCCATTTTATCCATTGGTTTCATATCCTCCATATTTTTTATTGTCATTACTACCTATTATAACGTCTTCCTAAAATCCTACAATCATTTGCTGTTTATTTCGATAGTAATTTTAAATAAACATGGAGGTAACCAGCACCAGTAATCATCTATATAAAGGCGTTATCTAGTTTTTCAAAAGCAATTTATGATACACTCATGCTGGAATAGTGGTCTATATTACAATACATGTCAGGAGTGTTTACCATGATAAATAAAAGCTCCCCCATACCAATTTATCATCAACTGGAAGAAAGAATAAAAACAGAAATAGAGGAAGGATCCCTTAAATCAGGTGATCTCCTTCCATCAGAACGTGAATATGCAGAAACTTTTAAAATAAGCAGAATGACGGTCCGACAGGCTATTTCAAACCTGGTTAGCAATGGATATGTATATCGTAAAAAAGGTACCGGAACATTCGTATCCCAGAAAAAATTCGAACAGATTCTTCCTGGTTTAACGAGTTTTACAGAAGATATGAAACGAAGAGGAATGGTACCAAGTAATGAGCTCGTCGAATTCTCTATACTTCCTGCACCAGAAGAGGTCGCACATGCTTTAGATATTAAAAACAGTGAATCTGTGTATAAAATTGAGCGCATTCGATTAGCGGATAACTTCCCAATGGCACTTGAAACAACATTTGTCTCGAAACACAGAATTGAAGGAATAACTGAAGAGATCGCACACACATCACTGTATGAATACTTTGAATCAACGCTGAATCTAAACATTGATCATGCAACACAATTAATTGAGTCTTCCATTATAAACTCCGAGGAAAAAAAGTTATTGCATATGAAAACCGGAGATCCCGTTCTCCTCATTCAACGAACAACTTATTTAGATGACGGCACACCACTAGAATTTGTTAAATCCGTCTATCGAGCTGATCGTTACCGCTTTATGATTGATATGAAACGATAGCTTGATGTCAAAAGGGCATGGAAAAAGTGAAACTCAACTTTTTCCATGCCCTTGCTAAAAATAGTCTTTAGTTATATCGACTGATCAAACTTTTCACCTTTACCAACAAACTTATTTTCGTGCTGTTTGGCAATCATAAGTAATCTCTCTTTAGATTCATTTCGTTCAAAATATTTCCCTTGCTTCGAGTGTTGCTTCAGGGCTTCAAAAAATTCCACCCGCTCCGCAGGGTCTGGTCCCTTTATTAAAGGTGAGGGGTAAGACTGCCGACTGCCGTAAATCATGGTCTGTTCATCTCTTAATGGAGGAATATAACCCATTGAGATCACCTCTTTCTGTATTAACCTATACCCCTCATCCTTATTTATAATCCTATTTATTTATCTTTTTTTAATTTCTTTCCACAGCCACAAGATGGTTTTTTTTTCTTTACCTTTAAAGGCCGTGTTCTAAGCTTCCCGTTATCTTTCTTCTTACTTGATGTTGTTTTCGTTCTGCTAATTATTGTTCTAACCATTTCCTTCACTCACTCCTTTATCTCTAAGTTATGATGGAACGAGATAATGAGTGAAGTACTCGGTTTTAGTTCTTCTTCTTTGCTGAATTTTTGCTTTCTTCTTCTCGAAAAGATGCTTGATAGGATTGAAAAAATTGATCGTACTTTTTTGCCAAAGGAACGACCTCAGATTCTTCGTTATCTTCTGTAGCTATTTCTGTTTTTGCAACTTGATTTTCTTCTTCGTCACCTTCAGGATCCCTTTTCTCCGAGCTATTCATTTCTTCTTTCAATCGATTTAATTCCGATTGAGTGCTATGCAGGTGTTCTTTCATTTTTTCTAAAAGTTTATCTTTTTCAGTTAATTGTTTTCTGCACGTTTGCTTCTCTTGAAACAAAGCACGATTGCTTTTTTCTAACGTCTCATTCTTTGCCAGGGCATTATCGTATTTCTCCTCTAACGCTTTCATCATATTCACTTGGTAATTGTTTTCGAGTTTCTCGACTTTCTTCATATACTTTACTAGCTCCGACTTGAAATATATTATTTGTTGCTGCAGTTGAACTTTATCTGATTGACCGACATTACTTTTATCCATATAAATCCCTCCTAGGTATTGATCCTATTCTCGTTCATATGTATATGTTCATTTGTCTCATAACTTTCCTATAAGAAGATTGCGCCCTATTCCTGCACAAATTTACGCCTAATTCATAAACTGAAGTAGTCACTTGAATAAATACTAAGAAAGAAAGGATGTTTCTCCATATGGAAAAATTTGCGCCTCTATGTATTAGAGCAGATAAATTGTTTGACTGGGTTACGCGTAGAATCGAAAAGACTTTTGACTTTGATCAAGATGATATTAACTTTTTCGATGGCAGAAAATCAGAAATTAATCCGTGCGAATTCTTTGATGATCCCGATGATGTGGAGGTAGATATTAAGAATGTTGATATTGAGTGTGATCAAGTAGGTTCTAGACAAGATGTATATCTTCCCGAATTAGAATTGGAACTTCAAGAAGTACGCATTAAGAAGCAAGGATCATTTCAAGTAGTCCTTGCAGGAGAACACAAAGGGAAAGAACGAACTCTTACTTCTAGTCCTGTGAACGTCTGCTTCTTCGAACGCTTTATTTTATGCGCTCCTGAATCGACGGAAATCTCTTGTGAAGTATATGATGCCGGAGGAAGCGGCGCATTACTATGTGTAGATAATGATAATGGTGACTTTGAATTATCTCTCTCTCTTTTGATTTGTCAATCCGTTCAAGTATCAGCAGATGTCATCATGGAAGTTGAAGGAAAAATATGCCGACCTAGAAATGATATTGTTTTACCGGTTGATCACGTATGTGATGAAATTCCATTTCCAAAGCAATGTCCTCAAATATTCCCAGCAGAGTCTAAATAAGAAAAACGGCATAGGCGTCTTTTATTAAATACAGCGTCAGCTTCCACCGCCCCGAGTAGCACCTACGTAGTACGTGTAGGTGCTACTCGAAAGGGGGTGGGTTTCCCTTGATACTTGCGGTGTGAAGGTAGCTGCCAATTTTATAAATACTTATCGTCTAAAAACCATACTAGTAAGCCTTTACCCAAGGATGTTTCATAAGGTCTTCCATAACCTTATGAAACATCCTCTTTTTTACTTCTTCTTTCCAATCTAGTTGCATACGTATCAATAATTATTAAAACTAGGAGGGAAGTCTATATCATGGAAGAAGATCCACTTTTCACTAGAAGTAATACTAGGTTTACATCCATTCAGTTAAAACAGCATCTTCTCTATTACCGTTCTGAAATGCAAAAGTATAAAAGTCATATAAAAAAGCTAGAACGGCGTCTGGACAAAGAAAAGTTAGAAGAAGATTTAAAAATAGAAGAGGAACAGGCCAAGAAACCACAAGGATCTGAGATAAGTGCACATGCCTTTTTATCCTATACGCTTTTTCTTCCCAAGGACGCAAAAGAAAGCGATCCTACTATTCACGCCATTGGGCATTATCACTTTAAAAACACTGGTACGGTGACTCTAGTAGATCCATTTATTTGTTTTAAGGTCTCTCCCTCCACTAACGTACAATTAGGAGGGAAAATAGATTATAAAAAAGATGATACTAGTTTTTCAAATATGCTTGCTCCTCTTGAGAAGTGGCAGTATATTCAAGAAAATTGGAAGGATGTTGTAGCAGATAAAGGCGAACATTGGCTCAAACCGATGCACGTAAAGGAAATTGAACCTGGGGAGACTGCAAGCTTTCAACAATTTGACTTTACTTTCTCTCCACAAGAAGATCATTCCCGTTACGTCGTTGACGCATTTTTCTATGCAGTTCAAATACCTCATGGAATCAAATCCGACACATCCATCTCATTCTATTACAAATAACCTAAAAGGACCTCTTGTTAAGGTTTCATAAAAAGGACCTCTTTTTAAGAGGTAAGTTGATAGCTCTCTTACGCCACATGTATCAAGGGTCCTCCCCTTTTTCCCGAGTACACCTACACGTATTTCAAAGGTGCTACTCGGAGTGGCGAAAATTCACGCTGCATTTTTCTAATTTTATAAATGTAAAAATAAATTAAAAATAAGTAACATAAATTTCATCTATCACTGCTGCAATAGCAGCTATAGACAAGGTAAATGCTAAAATAATCGTTATCTCCGGAAATATCCAATACATCCCAATGAAAACAAAAGAGACCCATATGGATAAACACCAATGGCATATAAATAACTGACCAAGAAATTTTTGAACTCCTCTCCCTTTTGCTAAGATAAGCCATTCCAATTCGCCACTTTCTTCATTTACTACTTCTTTTTCTTCAAGAAATTTCCCACGAAACCTTTCTGTGATTTTGTCATAAATAACTAAATGTGTTATCCGGAAAACCGCTAACCCTAATAAAACTAAATGAAGCCAAGATATCTCCATGATTTATTACTCCTTTCTCTTACTCTTTACAATATGTTCAGACTGAGAAAGGATTTCATAAAATACCTACATTGAAAGAAATAGGATGAAATGACTATGAACAGCGTCAGCTTCCGTACTGACTCCATTCAAAATGATCTCTCCGTCTAACTTTGGATAAACTAGGGCGGATCCCCAACTCTGTCCGAATGGATACAGCAATCTCTAAAATTAAAATTTTATAAATTATGGGCTCAAAAAAAGTCCCCACGAATTGTAAAAACAATTCGTGGGGACTTTCTGTACTACAGAATTTACTAACATTCTTACATAAGACCTGTTACATGATAGCCGCTATCTACATGCAGCATCTCTCCTGTTATTCCTTTAGACAAATCGCTCATTAAGAATAACGCAGTATCACCGATTTCTTCTGTCGTCACCGTCCGTTTTAGAGGAGACTTCGCTTCTATTTCTTTTAATACTTCATTAAATCCGCCAATACCTTTTGCTGACAGTGTACGAATAGGTCCTGCTGAAATAGAATTCACTCTAATATTTTCCTTTCCGAGATCATTTGCTAAATATTTTACACTTGCATCGAGGCTTGCTTTTGCAACACCCATTACATTGTAGTTTTTCACGACACGTTCTCCGCCTAAATAAGTGAGGGTAACAATACTTCCGCCTTCAACCATTAACGGTCGAGCTGCTTTCGTTACGGCTGTCAAAGAATAGGCACTTATGTTTTGGGACAACAAAAATCCTTCTCTTGTCGTATTTAAATATTCTCCATCAAGTTCCTCTTTATTCGCAAAGGCTATACAGTGAGCGATACCATGAATCGTACCAATCTTACCTTTAATATCAGTAAATGTCTTTTCGATCTCTTCATCACTTGTAATATCACAAGGTAATACGAGATGATCATGTCCGTTATCTATTGTATTCGCCAAATCGCGAACATTTTTCTCAAGTCGTTCACCTGCGTATGTAAACACCAGTTTTGCTCCTGCTTTTGCTAAAGATTGGGCAATCCCCCATGCAATACTTCTTTTATTGGCTACTCCCATAACTATATAGGTTCGTTGACTTAAATCAATTTTCATTCTTTTTCCTCCTCAGGGCATATACTAGTTATTAGTACTTGGTCATAATTTTACTCGCAATCCCTGTCCTAGTCAATGTCACATTAGGTTAATAATCAACAACCTGTAAGAAAAACTCCATTGCAGTCTTTGAAAAACCTAAGTCTTTTTTATTAATTTGTAGCTTTATTATCACGAAAGGCTGTTTAGAAGAATGGCCGCTCGCTTTCCGTGGATGATCCGCGAGGCTCCTCGAGCAGTTTACAGATCCGTTGAAATTTGTTTTTCAACTAATAATTTGAGATTATAGATCTATAAAAGTCTGCTGGGAGGCACTAATGGAAAAATATGATGTAATTGGTGACATACACGGGTGTTTCAAAGAAATGGAAGAGCTTCTTCAAGAGCTTGGTTATTCTGTTTCAGAAAAATCCATCGCTCACCCGGATTCTAGAATTCCTGTGTTTTTAGGTGATTTAACTGACCGAGGTCCCGCTTCCGTTAAAGTTTTAACTCAAGTGTGTAACTGGATTTTAGCTGGCCACGCTTTATATTGTCCTGGAAACCATTGTGACAAATTGTATCGGTATTTTCAAGGCAGAAATGTTCAACTTAAAAACGGTTTAGAAACAACCGTTTCTGAACTAGAGCAGTTACCATTAAAAAACAGAAAAGCTATTTCCCATCAATTTAAAAAAGTATATGAACAGTCGCCTTTATATTTAGTTCTTGATCAAGGCAGCTTAGTTGTAGCCCATGCTGGTATTCGCCCTGATATGATCGGCGAAAAGAATAAACGCGTAAAAACATTTGTATTATATGGGGATATAACAGGAGAGACGCTTCCTGATGGAAGGCCCGTTCGAAGAGACTGGGCATCAAACTATCCGAGCAATTCACATATTATTTATGGTCACACTCCGGTTAAAACTGCTAGAAAAGTCGGTAAAACATTTAATATTGATACAGGATGTGTATTTGGAGGATCGCTAACAGCCTTTCGATGGCCCGAGTTAACAACCACTTCCGTTGATTCTCACCAACCATACGCAAGTGAAAGGTTTCATTTATATAATTAAATGAAACCTTTCACATTCAAAATATAGGAAAGTCTAAAGGAAGTTCAGCTTTAAAAATCATCTTTTCCTGAGTGACTGGGTGCTTAAATGATAGTTCAGAGGAATGTAGTGCGTGTCGGGACATTTTTCCTTTTGTCCCTCCATATAATGTATCCCCTTCAAGTGGATGACCAAGCCAAGCCATATGTACCCGAATTTGGTGAGTCCTCCCCGTATCCAATTTAACTTTGACAAGTGTGGAGTCTTTGTCAGTTGCTAAGCATTCATAGTGAGTCCGCGCATATTTTCCTTTCTCATTAACTTCTCGTTCAATAATACTTGATTCTTTCCTTGCAATAGGCGCAATAATTGTACCGAAACGCCATCGCATGGATTTATTAACGATAGCTAAATAAGTTCGGCTGACAGGTGTTTCTTTTCGTTTACGAAATAACTCTTGTGCCAACCGATGTTTTGCTATGAGTAATAATCCAGACGTATCACGATCCAGCCTATTTAAAGGATGGAAGGTAGATTTCCAGCCGATTTCTTGATAATAATGAAGCACAGCACCAGCAAGTGAAGGCTCCGTATTATCCCTAGTAGGAATTGTAACGAGTGAGGCTGGTTTATCAACAATCATAATGTGGTCGTCTTCAAAAATAATCGACAAAGGGATCTTCACAGGTACTATGTTCTTACTCACTTGTTCAGCAGGAAGAATGATGAGAACATTATCCTCTGCTTTTAACACATACCGTACCGTTTCGATTTTATTATTTACTACTATTTTTCCACCACAAAATTTAATATCAGCGAGCATTTTTCTCGAAATACCTTGACTATTCCGGAGAAATTCTTTCAGTGTCATACCTTCTATTTCCTCAGCAATGTTCCATGATAGTTTCATTTTAAGCAACTTTTCATTCTGCTATAAATGATTCTTTCACTCGTTTCCAGAAAGGAAAAGGACGAAACCTCGCAAAACGAACTGTTTCTTCCGCGACACGGCACTGGATAGACTTCACCTTTTTTTGAACAAGTGTGCGATGATCGATGGTTACTTGAAAATCAACATCACTTTTTGGCTTTAATATGCACGTATGGTGCTGCGGCAGAACAAGTGGAGAACCTACTGTTCTGTAGACACGATTGTTAATAGAAGCCATTTCAGCTAATTGAAGACATGATAGCGATGGATGCAAAATCGCACCTCCCAACGCTTTATTGTAGGCAGTACTCCCAGAAGGAGTAGATATACAAAGTCCGTCCCCACGGAAGGTTTCAAATAAGTCCCCTTTAATCTCAATATCCATGACCAGTGAGCCGACCATACTTTTAACAGTACACTCATTTAAAGCCATAAACCGTTCAGGCTCTTGATCACCGTGATGTCGCACAATCACTTCTAAAATAGGATATTCAACGATCTTATAGGGAGTCTTCGCTATATGAATGACTAATTTTTCGACCTCCTCTGGTTTCCAGTCTGCATAAAAACCTAAATGGCCCGTATGAACACCAACAAAGGCAGTTTCCGAAAGTCTGTTATTGTATTCATGAAATGCTTCTAGAAGTGTGCCATCTCCACCAACAGAGATAACAATATCTGGCTCTGATTTATCCATTTCTAATTCAAATTCCTGAAGGTAATTTTTAATTTTTTGTGTAAGAATATTGGAATTATTATCTCCTCTGGAACGAACATTAAACTTCATATTATGATCTCCCTTCAAAAATTATGGTCTTTTTCTAAGTGAATCTCTTTGCTTTGACATAATTTGTTCCGCTTCTTGCACCTCACCCCGAATTTTGGACATCTCCTCATCCAATTGGAAGGCAGCCTCAGCAGCCCTTTGAAGTCGATCTTCTATTTCCTGTGGAATTTTCCCGGAATATTTATATTGTAATGAATGTTCAATTGTCGCCCAAAAATTCATTGCTAACGTCCGGATTTGTAGTTCGACTAAGATTCTTTTCTCCCCTTCAATTGTCTGAACGGGATAGCGAAGAATCATATGAAAAGAACGATAGCCACTACGTTTCTCGTGTTTAATGTAGTCTCGTTCTTCTTCAATTTCAAAATCTGTGCGTGATGTGATCAGTTTAACGACAGTATCAATGTCACCAACAAACTGACACATAATTCGAACCCCAGCCAAATCTTGCATCTCTTCTTCCAATTCATTCAAAGAAATATGTTTACGTTTTGCTTTTTCTAAAATACTTGAAATCGGTTTTACTCTCCCAGTGACAAATTCAATTGGCGTATGCTTTGTAGATAATTGATATTCGTCACGTATTCCTTTAAGTTTAATTTTAAGTTCCTCTACTGCTTGTTTATAAGGAGTGAGCATGACATCCCAATCCATCATAGTAAGTCACCACCAATATTTCATTTATGTAAATTTATACTGTTTGCATCTTTCTAGTTCTCATTTTATCATATTAAATATGGTATCATAAGGAAAGCATAACCGCTTTAGATACATGTATACAATCCTACTACTTTAACTAGTTTGCAATATGTCAAAAAGCAGTCTCTTGTCCTTTACCAATATACCCCTACCATGTTGAAATGGTGATTGTTAATTCAATGGAGGTATGGAATAATAATAAGGATCTAAAAATTCTTAATATGAAGGTGAGTTAATTTGAGCCAAGAAATTGAAATCGAATTTAAAAACCTTATTTCAGAACTTACTTATTCAAAGTTACTTAGATACTATTCACCTAATAGTTCCCCTATTTTTGAACAAGTCAACCACTATTTTGACACTAAAAATATGGGCTTACAAGCTAAACAATCTGCACTTAGAGTCCGATATAAGGGAAAGAAGTTTATCCTAACACTTAAACAGCCACATAAAATTGGTTTACTTGAAACACACCAATTATTAAATGAAGACGAATTTAAAATACTTAAACAAAAAGGGACAATTCCTAGTGGTGAAGTTTCTCATCAACTTGAGTCTTTATTGGAACTTCCTTTTGGTAAACTTAACCTTCAATACTTAGGAAAACTTACCACAGAAAGAACAGAATGCAACCTTCCTGAAGGCTTATTAGTCTTAGATAAAAGTTTTTATTTCGATTGCACAGATTTTGAAATGGAATTTGAGTGCACAGAAGAAACCGCAGGTCGTAAAGCTTTCGAAGATCTATTGAAATCTTGGAGTTTGACTTGGACAGAACCTCCAAATAAAATTGAACGTTTTTATAAAGAAAAATTAAAAAGAAACTAATCAGAGGAGCAAAACATGGATACAAACTTCATGAATAATTATTATCAATGGCAAGTCTTTCAATCCTGGGGCAAAACTCAATTAGATAAATTAAATAATACTGGTTCTTCCAGTTCTTCTTCTGAAGGAGTATTCAATCAAATTTTACAGCAACAACTTTCTACTTTCGAAATGAAGGAAAGTAATCATATACAAAATGAACTCCTGCAGCTTAAGCCAATATCATCTATGGGAATTGCTGCATCCGATATGGTTAGCCAATCTTCCCAAGATAAAGAGATCCTCCCTTTAATAAAAAAGGCCGCTGATAAACATGGTGTTGATGAGCAACTCATCTATTCAATTATCAAGCACGAATCTGGTTTTAAACCCCAAGCAACTAGTCACGCCGGTGCTCAGGGACTTATGCAACTTATGCCTCAAACTGCCAAAGGATTAGGTGTCAAAAACAGCTATGATCCAGAGCAAAATATTGACGGAGGCACACGATATATTAAAGCGATGTTAGATAAATATAACGGTAATGTATCTCTTGCATTAGCCGCCTATAATGCTGGCCCTGGAAATGTGGACAAGCACGGAGGAATTCCTCCTTTTAAAGAGACACAAGCTTATGTTCCCAGGGTTATGGGGAGCTATGAACAATTAACAAATAAATCTTATGTATAAGTGTAAAAGTTCGATCCTTATGGATTGAACTTTTTTTGTACACATAATATTTATATAACAAATAAATTGTTATGTACACTCTGCTCTTCCATTAATAAAGCAATAAATTACCATATTTTCACGTTATAGTTCATATTTGTTGCCACAGTATAAATGCCTTGCTACAATAATTATAGTATCTGAAATAAAAGGGGAACAACATGACTGGATATAATAAAACAACTCCTTACGAATTATTAGGAGAAGATCGATTAATTTCTTTAGTAGACAGGTTTTATAAGTTAGTATCAGAACATCCTGATTTAACCCCTATATTTCCTGATGACTTTACCGAAACTGCACGTAAACAAAAGCAATTTTTAACCCAGTTTTTTGGAGGTCCATCTTTGTATACTGAGGAACATGGTCATCCAATGCTGCGTGCAAGACATATGCCATTTGAAATCACACCTGCCAGAGCAGATTCATGGCTCTCATGTATGGCTCAGGCACTAGTTGATACAAATATCGAGGAACCTTTGCGAAACGCTATGTTTGAGAGGCTATCCTACACAGCAAAACATATGATTAACAGCGAAAATCCTGACAATCACACCACAGATACCGCTCAAAGGAGGAATAAAACATGACTTTAGACCAAGGGACATTTTATTGTTATGATGATTTGGGTATTTGTTGTCCTACCGACCCAGAATCCTTTTACACCACTAATAATAAAAAAAAACCTGTGGAAATATACGTGTTTATCGATCCTTTATGCCCAGAATGCTGGTCGTTAGAGCCTGTGATTAAGAAACTTCAGATGGAATACTCTAACTACTTCACGATTAAAACACTACTGGGTAATGAAATGCGATCTTTCAACACTCCAGTTGGTTCTAAATACAATGCCCGCGTTCAAGAAATGGCAAAATCCTATCACGAAACCGCCTGTCGCACAGGAATGCCATGTGATGGGGATGTGTGGTATGAAAATCGCCTGACTACTCCTTATTCAGCAATTCTTGCAATTAAAGCAGCTGAATTACAGGGAATAGCCATTGGCTCTAAATTCTTGAGGCGCGTCAGAGAGGCTTTATTTTTACACAAACAGAATATTGCCGAAGAAGAAGTGCTTATATCCTGTGCTAAGAATGTAAAAGGATTAGATGTTAATGAATTTGCCAATGACCTTCATTCTGAAGCAGCTAAAAAAGCATTAAATTCTGACGTAAGGACTACCAAAGAAATGGACGTAGAAACATTACCCACAATGGTGTTCTTTAATGATGATATAGATGAACCAGGATTAAAGGTGCAAGGGTTATATAATTATCAGATCTATGTGGATATTATTGCAGATATGATCGGCAAAAAACCGGAAAAATGCCCTCCCTTATCTTTAAAGCAATTTATTTCTTTTTATTCTCTCGTTGCGTCAAAAGAAATATCAGTTGTTTTCGATATGTCGATGGAAATGGTTCATAAAGAAATGAAAAAACTGCAACTACAACAACAAGTCGAAGAAATTCAAACAAAGCACGGCTCATTATGGAAATTTATCGGCTGACATATAGATGATTACTTGCCCGCGAGGAAACTCTCGGGCATTTTTATGTTTCGTATCCATTATTAGGTTAATTCTAGTCCTAAACTTGCATATGTATTTTATTAAGAGTTTAAACTTTACTGCAGTTTTTTCAAGGGGGGGTTCAAATGAAATTGACTTGGGCAGGAATTGCATTTATTTTAGTTAGTTTCTATTTTACATTCATTGGGTTACTACAATTATTTCCTATTTGGATTTCTGCTCCTTGTTTATTTATATCTATTCTATTTACTATTCATCAATTCACTAATCGACATAGATTCCGTGGTTTTTAAAGGAGGCCATCTTCTAATAAGTTAAGTTATTGCTATAATGAAGGTGAAGATAAAGAACAATATTAAAAACTGTTGAGATAGTAACATTACTACCTCAACA
This sequence comes from Salipaludibacillus neizhouensis, assembly GCF_002886185.1. Classification (GTDB taxonomy): domain Bacteria; phylum Bacillota; class Bacilli; order Bacillales; family Salisediminibacteriaceae; genus Salipaludibacillus; species Salipaludibacillus neizhouensis. Next base: position 661,311 of record NZ_KZ614146.1, on the reverse strand, counting down.
GATCTAAAATATTATTTTTCGAACAGCAATGACTCCAATTCATCCAATGTTTTTTCGAATACATTTAACGCTTGTTGAATTGGCTCTGCTGACGTCATATCTACACCAGCCTCCTTAAGGACTTCAATCGGATAGTCGGAGTTGCCTGCCTTCAAAAAGTCCGTAAACCTTTCAACTGCTGGCTCTCCTTCTTCTAGTATTTGGTTTGCCAGTGCTGTAGCAGCGCTATAGCCTGTGGCATATTGATAAACATAAAAGTTCATATAAAAGTGAGGAATTCTCGCCCATTCTAATCCAATTTGGTCATCAATGACAATATTTTCACCAAAGTATTTTTTATTTAACTGATAGTAAGCTTCGCTCAACGTATCTGGAGTTAATGGCTCACCATTCTGCGCTTTTTCATGAATAATTTGTTCGAACTCTGCAAACATTGTTTGTCTAAAAACCGTTCCCCTAAACCCTTCCATGAAATTATTCAGTAAGTATAGTCGACGTTGCTTATCTTCTTCTTTGTTAAGTAGATAGTTATTCAGTAATGCTTCATTTGTAGTTGAAGCTACTTCAGCAACAAAAATAGAATAGTCAGCGTAGGGTAATGGTTGATGTTTTCTTGTATAATAACTGTGAACAGAGTGCCCGAACTCATGTGCCAACGTAAAAAGATTATTGACATTATCCTGCCAATTCATTAACACATACGGCTTTGTTCCAAATGTACCCGAAGAATAGGCACCACTTCTTTTTCCAAGGTTTTCTTCTACATCTACCCAACGGTTTTCAAGACCCTCTTTAACGATCGAATTATATTCTGCTCCAAGTCCTTCTAAACCTTTTACCATTAGCTCTTTCGCTTCTTTATAAGAAACGTCCATCTTCACATCTTTCACAATAGGTGTATATAAATCATACATATGGAGTTCCTCCACTCCTAAAGCCTTTTTACGGATGTCCACATATCTGTGTAAAAGATGAAGGTTATTATTTACTGTAGAAACTAATTGGTCATAGACTATTTCTGGGATATGATTTTCACTAAGTGCCGCTTGTCTTGCTGAAGCGTATTTTCTAATGTTCGCGTTGAATATATTCTTTTTAACGTTTCCACTAAGAGTACTTGCAAACGTATTCTTATAATTATCGTATGTTGCATAGACTGCTTTAAAAGCATCTTCTCGTACTTCTCTGTTATCACTTTGAAGAAAATTGAGAAGCCTGCCATGCGTTATTTCTGCATCATTTCCATCTTCATCTTTAATCGTTGGAAATTTCATGTCTGCATTATTTAGCATCCCAAAAGTTGTAGAAGGTGCATCCGTTACTTCTCCAACTTGAGCTAACAATGATTCTTCTTTCGCTGTTAAAACATGTGGACGCTTATGATTTAATCGTTCTAACAAATGCTCATATAATTCAAGCTCCGGAGTCTCTTTTAAGAACTTATCTAATGTTTCTTGTGGAATGGATAGAAGTTCAGGTGTTAAAAAGGAAGCAGCTTGACTTACTTGAGAGAGCAATTGGCTGGCTCTGTCATTAAGTCCTTGATAAAAAGAGTTTCTTGTATCCTGGTCATATCGCATATGAGCATAGCTATATAGCTTACCAAGTTTTTCGGAAACTTTATCCTGATACTTCAACGCATGGAATAATTGCATCCCTGAATCGCCAAGAGTTCCCTTATAGGAACTTACTTCCGGCAACATTGCCTTTATCTCTTGAAATTGATTTTCCCACTCCTCATCCGTGGCAAAGATATCCTCTAAATCCCACGTGTTTTCCTTTAAAACCTCTTCTCTCTTAGGTAAACCTGTCGTTTTTGTCATGTTTTTCAACATACCTCCATTTATTAATATAATTTGGGCTGAGATTTATATGAAAACAGCCATAATTTCACTTTGTTACGAGTATTTTACACTTTTCCTTAGTTTAACATATAAGATGATAATGTCAGTGATCCAGGTACTTACGCTATTCTTAACATACATACCTATTCTTGAAAAGAATGGAATATCCTATCAATGCATAAAAATTTTATCATATCGGAAAAACTTTTTAATCTTTTCTAATATATAACGGTCGTCGTTTATCAGCGTGTCCATCGTTTTCTGAATAGATACATGGTGACTAACATTATAGATTCCTGGATAAATCTTCGTCAATACTCCAATAAAACATAAAAATTGAAAATATTCTTCAATGAGTATTCGAGTATAATTTTTAGAATTTTCAACAGTGGGCCGGAAATAAAAAAGTAGGGAGGCTTTTTCTTGATAAAAATCACGGCAGATTTCAGATAAGGAAACCTTAGTATTTAAAGGAGTAGTATTTATCCACTTTAAAACTATCCACGTCTGCCATAGATGCGGTGGTGTCTCAAGTAAAAATTGAGTTTTTAATGGAATGTTACAAACAGAGGGAAAATAATTAAGGTTTAAGTGGTGTTTTTGAAAATAAGGAATAAGCTTTTTTTCAATCGGAGTCATTGACAGAAATATTTTTGATCTATTTTTATTCGTTTGCTTTGACCACTCTCTGTAAAAAATCGTGGCATATGATCTTAATTGTTTGTTAGTAAGCGTTAATTCATTATCAGAGTTTATTAAGGTTTCCAATGGTTTACTAAATTCATGGAAAATATGTGTAACGGTAAAAGTTTTCCTAGGTTGCAGATAGATGAAATGGCTTAAAGAGATAAACTTTTGTTCTGAAAGGTTATAGTACATAATGTGGGGAATACGTGAGAAACGAATGAGGAGTGTCTGAAGTTGTTTCATCGGTTGTATTGAATATAAATTTGTTACGGGTTTTGATTGGACGCCAATCCAGATTGGAAAATATCCGGCATCTATATATTGATAATGCCTATCTAAAAAGACTTGAATGTCCAACATTGATCTTTGGATCTCTATCACAACAAAATGATCATTAATTTCAACACATAAATCAGGTTTTCTTCTTAATTCCGGCAGATACATTTCCTCTTTTGGCTTATATTGATGGTCCTCCAACCATCTGAAAATTGCTTTTTTGGTATTTAAATGCTCTAAAGATTCATTTGTTCGATGAAAGTTACAAATAGAGGTAGGTGAATGTGCAAAATGCCACGCCTGACGATCTCCTAGTTTTAAAACAACCTTCTCTAAACAAGATGGACACGAAAAAGCATGCTTTTCTTTCATTATACATAGTTCTTCCTTTCTCCAACTCTTAGCATGTAAATAAATTGTTTGACCATCATCTCGGTCGGCTGTATACAAGTTATTTTATCACTCCTTTTTTAAGAGTATATAAAAAACAGAACATATGTTCAAGTATATGTATATATCTTTCCTACTAAATACTTTCTAATTAAATTACATAAAACTTCTCTTGTTATCATCGAAGGTTGTTTGGAAGAATTACCGCTCGCTTTCCGTGGATAATCCGCGAGTAGAGTAGTGTTCGAGTTGTATCGGCGAATGCTGCTTCAGAGAACTGCTAAGAGAGGAAGAGACACATTCTTTTCCCGAGGGGCGTGCAAAAGTCGTTGCCTGCGGAAAGAAGCGCCTAGAGCCCTCTGTACCGAAGCATCTAACAATCTTAAAAAAACCAAACAAAAAGAGCACTGATAAGTATAAAGTGACTTTTCAGTGCTCTTAAAAATAATTGGTCAATATTACAAACTAAATTGTTCTCTTAATACATCCAACGCCTCTATCTTAATAATTGACTTACCATATTCCTGAATTCGGTGAATAGATACGTCTGATTCATAACCATATTCCAACATCCGGCTGAGCATATTATCCTGAGCTTCATCCGAATAAGTCTCGTCTAAAGTTACAAAGACAAAGTACGAATTTTCGAAGTGATATAAACTAGTTTCAATATGATCCGTAAATCGATGACTAAGAGAAATCACATCCTCAAATTCGCGGAAACCAATAACAACACTTAGAGATTGATCTTTGTTTAAATTGTTCACTTTTTCAGAAGTAAATTGTTGATCTAACATGTCAACGATATTATTATCCACAGATGCATCCCCCTTATCGTCTCCGACAGGTATATCTAGTCTGACGTTCCCATCGTTTACTTGTCCTCTAGTTACAATTACCTCAAGTCCTTTTTCAAGAGCATGTACTTGAACCCATAAAGGACCATTCAACTCAAAGCTATCTTCATCATTTACTTCATTCATCATCTCAAAAAAGAGTTCTTCACCACGTTCACGATTGTACCAAATTTCCTCTTTTTCAAATCCTCGTCTTTCAATGTCAATATAGGTAATGTAAAACTTAATTGTAGTTTCATTAATTCTTTCAATTTCCATGTGCTCTCACCCTTTCGAGAGATTATATCTTACATTTACTTAATTATCATAATTATACATCAAATTGTCTCTTATCATTCTTATTCCCTTAATAAATAAAAATGAATCAAATGAACTTATTCTTATTCTAGAGCAAATAATTCAAAATTGAAATAAATATGCTCGAATTTCTCAAAATTTATAATTAAAGTATTCTCCCTAAACTGTTCTTAATCTATAAGGGCTTGTATATATTGTAAAAGACTCTTCGTTCAATTACCAGTAAAATTATTTTTCAATTCATGGAAACGCAAGGGGGTTTAAAGTTTTGGACTCAGAATTTATGATATCTTTATTAACTATTATAGGGATTGACATTGTACTAGGTGGCGATAATGCTATCGTGGTTGCCCTAGCTTGTCGAAACCTTCCAGTCCATTTGAGAAATAAGGCAATTATTTCAGGCATTCTCCTAGCAGTTGTAGCACGAGGAAGCCTTACCATTATAGCCGTCCATCTTCTCACAGTTCCGTTTCTTATGGGAATAGGTGGATTATTTCTCCTCTGGATAGCACTAAGGCTAATCCATATTGAAGAAGATCCATTAGACCTACCTTCACATACAAAACTTAGAGATGCCATTAAAACAATTGTCATTGCAGATATCGTAATGGGCTTCGATAACGTACTTGCTGTTGCCGGTGCCGCAGGAGGAAACACAATGCTCGTATTTTTAGGTCTAATGATTTCCATTCCGATAATTATATGGGGAAGTAAAATTATTTTATTCATCATGACGAAATTCCCAATCGTTATTTACCTAGGTGCTGCAGTCTTAGTTTTTACTGCTGGAAAAATGCTTTTGCATGAAGACCTCATTATATCATTTTTATCATCCATATCGTTCCCTATAGCTTGGTTTATACCTTCACTAATAGTAAGTTGTTTAATCATAGCAGCGTTAAACAACAAAATTCAAGGAATTGCATTATTTTTTTCAAGAAATAAAACAAAAATATAAGAACATTTATTGTTTTGTCTCTTAGTTTTAGTGCACTTCACATAAATAACATTGCCAATTAAGTATAAACCTAATCGGAAAGTTGTATTCCCTCAGATGCCAAAGAATGCTTCGCTTCTGTAAGGACAATAATTAAAGAAACCTTCCGTATTTAAACGGAAGGTTTAATATTACTCGTTAACAAGCTGTCTAGTTGCTTCTTGAAGTTGGAATGTACGAACCTTTCTTGGTAAGAAACGTCTGATTTCAGCTTCATTGTATCCAACTTGGATACGTTTTTCATCCAGAATAATAGGTCTTCTCAACAACCCTGGATGATCGCTTATTAATTGAAAGAGCTCTTGAAGCGGCATAGAATCCAATTCCACATCAAGCTCTTGAAAAACCTTGGAACGGGTAGAAATAATTTCGTCAGTACCGTCTTCCGTCATACGAATAACTTGCTTTACTTCTTCTACAGACAATGGATCAGAAAATAAATTCCGTTCCACAAAAGCAATATCATGTTCCTCTAACCAAGACTTAGCTTTACGACAAGACGTACAACTTGGAGATGTAAACAATGTAACCATAAAGCAAACACTCCTTTCAAAATTGAGCAAATTGTATATATTATTATTTTCTCTAGCAATAGTTTAATTAAAATGATGATAATACTGTGTTAATTGGATATATTATTGTTAAAACTAGATATGAAAAAGCAAACATACGATTAATTAATTACATGTTTTCTGTTTTCCCGTTCGAATTTTAATTTAAACCTTTTTTTAGATAATCATTAAACTTTTTATCTTTGTGTACATTTAAAAGGATTATACACCTGCTGAGCAAATAAACTAACTGAGTTTTATCAATAAAACATTAGCTAAACAAAACTAAGAATATTTTATTTCCACTGTACGTTAAGTATATCACATTTTCAATTAAAAATAAATATTATCAATTAGAATATAAATATTCTACAGTGGAAAGCCAGCTCACATAATTGAAGACGAGCTGGCTTTCCCCGTTTTTACTATGCGATCCATTTAAAATGTGAAACTGGACCCTTTTTAGGAGAATTTACTTCTTCCCACTTCCGCTTTAATAGGTCTTTCCATAATAACTTCTTTTTTCCTTTTCTTTTAGCTTTACTACCCATGTAAAACTCTCCTTCCCTAGTGTACTAAGACGACTTCAGGACTTAATGATGCTTACTTAAATACAAAAGCTAAATCTAAGAAGTTGGTTCTTTGTTTGACTTTTCTTCATAAGAAAGAACTTTCTCAATATGATCATTTGATTCACCATAGAGTTGTTCATGTTTATAGGTATGAATAGTTTCATACGTATGACACATTTTGTCGTAGATACTCTCCTCAGACTCATTTGAAGGTGACCAAAAAAGAATTTCCAATTCGTTGACTTTTCCAGTAGCAAGAGACCGTCTAGTATAACCTATGGACTTAGCATGTTTAAATCCTTCTCTTCTGTAAAAACGTTGTCTTTTTTCCGTATCCGTATCCTCATAATCTACTGGTTCTACCTCAAGGATAACCGGTTTATCATACGATTTTAGTTTATTTAATAACTTTTTACCAAGTCCTTGGCCACGTGCATCTTTAGAGACAAACAAATAATCAACGAAGATAAAGTCATCTGCATCAACGTACATTAGTACATGCATTGGACCTTCATCTTTTTTGTATATTTCTTTTTTTTCTTTCAATAATAATTCCATATGATCTTGTGATTTCATTTCCTCAATAGGAAAATATTGATTAAGTTTCTCATACCAATTCATTAACTTTACCTCCATAATGTTTCATGGTACTCACCGTTTAGGGTATCCATTAATCTTTATTTAACCCAGATAAATTAATTTCTTTACTTATTTTAATTATAATATGTTTTATCTAATATTGAAACCGGCTTTAAGAACGATAAGAGTACTTGTGGCTTCTCTGCATCTGATGTAACAACTTATGCATGAAAAAGGGTAGTCTTTCTGCCTCTAACACCAAGAAAGCTCTTTAATTGTCCTATATAAAGAATTTATATTTTAAAAAACTGATTTATTAAAAATTGTTGTTTTTAATAAATCAGGGAAGTAGAGGGGGAGCGTATTACGAAAATATGCTAAGCTATTGCTTTTTCCGTTGAGGTTGCCTCTTTTCGTTTCTTCAAGTATTTCCATTAAACAACAACGTTTAAAAAGGCTGTAAAAAGAAAAAGTTCGCCCTGATTTCCTTTTATTAAGTATCTCAGTAAGCGAACTTTTTCACTTTATTTTTTAGTTTTCATTTTCAGCGCCACTGCTGCTATTTTCGTTGTTTTCGATTTCTCCACTGTCTTCACTATCTTCGGTTGTTTCTATGTTTTCTTGTACGTCACTTAAATCAAGATCCAGCATATAATCAACATTTTCAGTATAACGGTTACCAGCATTCCAAAGTAGAAACTCATGAATACCATTATCATATAGTGCTTGAATTTGATCTTCTACTTCTTGCTTTCCATATTCCAAGTAATTTCCGGATCCGAGGTAAGAAGCAGTGAAATCTTGTAACCACGGTCTTGATACAGGTTGGTTATCTAACGCTTCTAACACTTCATTTTCTACTTGAGAATACTCATCCACCAAATCATAAGGGTGTAAATCCGGCTTATCTATACCAAAATAAGGTGTCCAGTGACTCGGATAAATCATCGATGATATAACATCAACGTTTTCAGAAATTCTCGAAAAATTCTGGCCAATTCCCGGTGCTTCAGTGATCGTTGCTGAATAGCCAAATATATCAACCGAAACATCAACGTCATAAGGCTCAAGTTTTTCTTTAGCATACGCCACAAATTCCGTTACAGCATCCACCCGATTACTGACTGAATCTTCGTCAGTGTATTCTCCTCGACCATATTCCAACTCTTGATCCCTGTTTTCAAATCCTTCAGGGAATCTCACATAATCAAATTGGATTTCTTGAAAGCCCATTTCCGCAGCTTTGATAGCTATGTCAACATTATATTCCCAAACCTCTTCCAAAAACGGGTTAACAAATGCTTCGCCTCGTCCGTTCTTCCAAACTTCCCCATTCTCAAGGAAAGAAAGTTCTGGTTGGGATTTAGCAAGTAACGTATCTTTGAATACAACAATTCGGGCAATTGGATACACTTCATGCTCCTCTAATGTACTCATCATCTCTTCTGTATCTTTAATCATATTATGGGAAATATCATAGAAAGGTGAGTCTTCTTCAGGTTTATATGTTAGATATCCATGATCGTCCTTAATATCAATAACCATAGCATTTAAAGCAGTATTATCCATGAGCTCCAGCAGTTCATTAAAACGGGATCCTCCTGCTGAATGACCAGTTACAAAAACACCTCTAACTGCATCTGGATATTCAAACGTATATCCAGAGTCAAATCTGTAACGGGCGATTCTTTCGGGCCATTCCCTTTCCGCGAGTAAAGTTAGTTTCTCCTTATGATAACTTGCCACTCGTACGTTTTCTTCTTCGCCTGCGCCGAATACAGGAGAAGGACTTGTCCATAACAGCGTGGCAATGCTGCATGCCGTGATAAAACTTAAATGTCTCTTACCCATAATGCCTAACCTACCTTTTCTAATATGTATTTCTAATCTCATTTAACCTCGTTCCCGACTAGTTTAATATAAAACTAGACTTGATTCGATTGTAAATGACATATAAATAAATGATTCACTTAATAAAGTATACATGTTAATTCATCATTTACCAATGGATAATTTAGAGTATTATTTAAATAAATAAATAAGACAATTTAGAAGGCTTTAGAATTATTATTTATAAATAGAAGTAACGATCTTAATAAACTTTAAATAATAGAGAAAGACTTTAAACTCACCATAGTTTAATTCAAGATAAATAACACCTAAAAAAATGCTAAAGAAATGTATTAAAGAGAGTAATAATTATAATAAATTTCGACCATCAAATTGTTATATTTTTCATCAAAACTGTATGCTGAATCCTTTGACAATTGAAGGTGATTTACGTATAGTATATAACAATATACTTTTTTATAGGTTCAGGGGCAAGCTAGAAAATCTTAAAGGAGGAGATGTTACATGAGTCGAGTATCCCTTATGAATATATATAACCATCATATTGCACAAAAATATGTCAAGCGAGCTGGTTTAGCACATGCTATATCAACCGCGTATCATGCTTTTCGCTTTGCAAAGGAACGAGGGGTTAATCCAGATTTAGCTGTAAAAGCTGCTTTTCTGCATGACATCGGTCATTATACTTGGTATAAAAATGGCCAATGGGATTATGATTTATATAAGGAAAATGATATTCATGCCATTAAGGGTGCAGAAAGAGCACATAAGCTACTGATTCGTCTCGGAGAAAATCCTGTGGCTGCTAAAGAAATTGCTTTAGCTATCTTACTTCACACTGATTCCTACCTGCCTCAACGTGACATAGCACGTAAACCATTACAGGAAGTTGTTGCGATTGCCGATGAACAAGATGAGGAACCTGGTGGTACCCATCACTATCGAGAGATCTCCGAAGAAAAAGCAAAAAAAATGCTTGAAAAACTAGACGATAAAATCGTAAAGTATATGCAAATATCAAAAGATGATACACATCCAATCTTATAAAATAGTCTCACTAAAAATATTGCATCATTTGCGGAGGTATGATACATTTTTAGCATAACTTCACAACCTTCCGTTTATAAGAAGGGGAGTAGCGACCACTATTTATAATGGTTCATGAGTCGTCATTACGGTACAATATGTACTCGGTTCATGAAGCTTTGGATGTCCAAAGTACGCAAGACCTTTTTATGAAAAAATCTCTTTTCTTTAGAGGGCTTTTCATAAAAAGGTCTATTTTTATGAAAAAAAGGAGCCGATAATCATGATGTACATATTATTTATTGTTGCAGCTGTTGCAACTGTTTTATCCGCTGTTAAATTATCCACTTATGCAGATATTATAGGTGAAAGGACCTCACTTGGCGGTATGATGGTAGGTACACTGTTGTTAGCAGGCGCTACTTCATTACCGGAATTAACGACAAGCATTACCGCTATAGCCGTTGATAATCCTGATATTGCCGTCAGTAATGTGTTAGGAAGTAACTTATTTAACTTATTCATTCTCGCAATTTTAGATCTTTACTACCGAAAAAAACAAGTCTTAACCTATGTGGATCGAGGTAACATTACCACTGCGTATATGAGCTTCGGTCTCTCCGCAATCATATTTATTTCAGTTATGCTTCCTTCTGGCTATCATTTTATGAATATTGGAATTGAAATGTACCTCATGGTTATCTTTTATATTGTAGGTCTAAAAATTATCGGCAAATCGAATGCAAATTCTGCCGTACCTGAGACTGCAGCATCGTCAGAGGAAACGGAGGCATATCATACAGGAGCAATCTCTTTAAAAAAAGCAAAAGTTGGTTTTGTAATTGCAGCTGCCGTTATTTTTATTTCCGGTTCTTTGTTGACAATTGCCGGAGATGCAATTGCGGTGTCAACTGGAATTAGTTCAAGCTTTGTAGGAACCTTCCTCATTGCAGGGGCGACGTCTCTCCCTGAAGTGGTTACAGTTCTTGTTGCGATTCAACTAGCAAACTATAATCTAGCTGTTGGAAATATATTAGGTAGTAATTTATTTAATATTATGATATTAGTGTTCGCAGATATACTTTACAGACAGGAAGCCATTCTTACTATGGTTCATCCTGTCACCACGTTCACAGTTATCGCGTTACTAGGACTAAACATTATCATTATCGGTGGTATGCTTTTTGCTAGATCAAAAGCTGTATCATTAAAAAACTATTATCTCCCTTCCTCTGCTTTAGTTGTCGCATATCTTATTTCAAGTTATATCATTTTTACACTCAGTTAAACTTCAGAATAAAAACATCTGACAGGGTCTACCTGTCAGATGTTTTTATTCTAGTCAATAATTGTTCAGATGACATAAATCCATCTGATCTCGTTTCTATTTCTCCATCTTTATTAATTAGGAAACTAGTTGGAATACCAATTACCCCGAATCTTTGTCGAGCTTCTCCCTTTTCATCCAAGGCTACTTGAACATCTCCTATATCTTTATAATTCAAGTATTGTTTTACCTGCTCTGTATTTTCTTCCTCTTGTGTTAAATTAATCGCAATAATATTAACATTTTCAACTTGCTGTTCCACCTTTAAAACTTCCTCCCATTGTCCTGCACATACGTGACACCAAGAAGCAAAGAAAAATATAAACGTTTTTTCTCCTAATAACTCCTCAAATTCCAGTGTACTGCCCTCCAATGTCGGCAGTTGAAACCCAGACAGCATATTTTCGGCTTGCATCTTCTCAGATTCTTTTGAAGACATTGCTTTCTCCACAAGTATATAATCGTTGGATGATTGAAGATAAAATGCTCCTCCTATAAACAACATTAAACATAAAGCCAGCCATTGAATTCGTTGACGAAACATGAGAAATCCCTCCTTTCTCCTATATGTATGAAAGAAAAAAGGGACAAAGTACAAGCAAAGCTAATGAAAAGGCTAAATTTCACCTTTCATTAGCTTCTTGGTGTTTACGGTTCATCAATAGTTTTATAATTAAGCTATTTTTTATTCTGTCTAGCAATCTTAATTCATTGTTACTTTTTTAGCGTTGACATAAATTTATCAATAATTAAAGCTATTGCACCATCGCCTGTAACGTTCGCAGCTGTACCAAAACTATCTTGGGCCATATAAAGAGCAATCATCAAACCAATAGCCGCCTCACTGAAACCTAGCATTGATATGAGAATTCCACTGGCAGTCATGATTGCACCACCTGGTACACCTGGAGCCGCGATCATCGTGACCCCCAGCATTGCTATAACGGGCAACATCTCAAGAAAACTAGGAATACTGTACCCATCCAATACTGACATTACTGCAACGGAACAACTTACAATGGTGATAACACTTCCTGAAAGATGTATCGTCGCACTTAATGGGATAGTAAAATCAGCAATATTTTCACTCACTTTATTTTCTTTAGCTTGTTTCAAAGTTACTGGAATAGTGGCTGCGCTACTCATCGTACCAAGTGCAGTAAAATACGCAGGCAACATCGTTTTCACTAAATATAGAGGGTTTTTTCCATTATAGATACCAGCTATGATATATTGCACTGTTAACCAAATCCAATGAGTGACGATGGCTACAATCAGTACGATCCCGAATACTTGCAACGTACTAAACACAGTCCCTTCCGAAGAAAGTTCTGTGAAAATGCCCGCAATATAAAAAGGAAGTAATGGAATGATGACTTTGACAATGATAAACTCCACTATTGACTTTCCTTCATCGAATGCTTTTATGAGAACCTCACTATTTAGTTTTGCCATCCCAATACCAAATACAAAGGCAAAAATTAATGCAGTCATTATTCCCATTAATGGTTCAATTTCAAATGATATAAACCCGCTAAGTCCATTTCCTTCATTAGGTATTACTTGCTCAGACGAAATATAAGGCATGACTGATATCGATATAAAAAATGCTATTATTCCAGCTAATACTGTAGAAGTGTAGGCTACACCAACCGTTAATCCAACTAACTTACCAGACTCGTTTCCTAATTTAGATACGCCGGAGGCTATAAAAAATAAGATAATAAATGGAATCATAAAACCTATAAATTCTCCAAAAACTTCCTTGAATGTAATTGCCAGACGTGAAAGCCATTCTATTCCTATAAGTCCTATGATAATTCCAACAACAATACCTACAACCAATTTTATAATTAACTTCATAAAGTTTCCTTCCTCCAGTGGAGTGTCCTCTCTATGAGGACATCTGTTCTTTGATAATTTAATACTGCACTGTTTTAAAAAATTAATCAACTGAATTGTAAATAGACAAAATAGTAAAACTTCTATACAATTTGCTTTTTCCAGCAAGAGAGATTATAATAACGTTAATTCAAAAAGAACAGCTATGATAAAGAAGAGTACTTTTCCTGAAGCATGATCAGAGAGTCTGCGGTTGGTGCGAGCAGAACATGTGGTGAAAAGGAATGGCCTTTTGAGCTGACAAGCTGAACATTCAGTAGGTTTGTCCGGTCCCTCTAACGTTATTTAGAGACCCCTTACATTTATTTATGATGCGAGGGTAACGAGAGATTTCCAGGAAATATGAAGGAAATAAACAGGGTGGTACCACGGTCCATTCGTCCCTATTCACAGGGATGAATGGGCTTTTTTGTTTTCTTTGAGACACAATTCAATTTCGAAAAGACATGAAGGGATGATAAAAGATGAAAACAATTTTTTCAGGGATTCAACCAAGTGGGACATTAACGCTTGGAAATTATCTAGGAGCTATGAAAAATTTCGTGGAACTACAAGAGGATTATAACTGTTTTTTTTGTATCGTTGATCAACATGCGATAACAGTGCCTCAAGATCGATTGGAACTGCGAAAAAATATTCGAAGTCTGTCGGCCCTTTATTTAGCAGTGGGAATAAATCCTGAGAAATCAACCCTCTTTATTCAATCAGAGGTTCCAGCACACGCGCAATTGGGTTGGATGATGCAATGTGTAAGTTACATTGGGGAGTTAGAAAGAATGACGCAATTCAAGGATAAATCAGATGGTAAAGAAGCTGTATCCTCAGCTCTTCTCACTTATCCACCATTAATGGCTGCAGATATTCTTCTCTATAACACCGATGTCGTACCAGTTGGAGAAGACCAAAAACAACATTTAGAGCTGACACGAAACTTAGCAGAAAGGTTTAATAATAAATTTAACAACATTTTTACAATCCCTGAAGTGAAAATCGCTAAAGTTGGCGCTCGTATTATGTCACTTACGGATCCGACGAAAAAAATGAGTAAATCAAATCCAAATCCTAAAAGTTATATTTCTATGTTGGATGATGAGAAGCAAATAACTAAGAAAATTAAAAGTGCTGTCACAGACTCCGATAATGAAGTTAAATACGATCAAGAAAAAAAGCCGGGTGTCTCAAATTTGTTAACAATCTATTCTTTATGTTCCGGCAAAACGATAAAGGAAATTGAAGAAGAACACAAAAACAATGGATACGGCCCATTTAAAGAAGCAGTTGCAGAGTCAGTTGTTTCTGTTTTAAAACCGATCCAAACAAAATATGATGAGTTGTTGAACTCCACAGAGCTAGATGACCACTTGGATCGCGGAGCAGAAAGAGCAAATAAATCTGCATTTAAAATGCTGAAAAAAGCTGAAAAAGCAATGGGACTAGGAAGAAACCGGTAGTAATAAAACGTCTTACAGAATAATGGTAACGTTGGCTGCCAAGAGAGAAATCAAGTACCTCTGTTCGAAGTAAACCAACAATCTTTAAGAAACCAAGCTAATTGTTTTAAAAAAGCACCATTAGCAGAGGCACTTATTCAAATTCATAAGTGCCTCCACATAAGTGCTAAATTCCGTTTTGCTTATATACTTTTGTTTTTCATTTTTTTTGTTGTTTCTTCTTCATTCTGAAGTGCCCATAGCTTCTCAAAGAAAGGTTGTCCTTTTATAAGAGCATGACAAAATTCTTCGTGCCGAGGCGACCAACCACTTTTTACATCATTGAAGAGGGATGTCCACACATCGTCAAAACCCATAAGCTGTATATCAGCATATTTTGCGGGGATCCACTCCGTATACCAATATCTTAATTCAGCAAGTTCAGCCTCTTCATAAAGCTGATCTAACGCCATGAATAATAATTGCTTTAATTGTTTTTCTCGTCTTACTAATCCGTTCATAAGCTGAGGTTCTGGCGATAGCAAATGATATTCTTTTTCACAATCAAGATAATCCATATGATAGTCTTGAAAAGGTAAGTCTTCAACAAGCAATCTTAATTGCTCTTCTTGTCTTGGAACCATTCTGCTTTTTCTAATTGGTGTGTGATAGCCTATCGTATCTACAATAATTGCTCTAGATCCATCTGTTGCAATGAAACAATACTCCGTAGGTTTACGTTCACTTTTCTGGCGAAGGTAACTTTGTTTATACACATCAGATAACAACCCCTCTGGGAGCTCCTGTAACGTGTTTTCGATATACTCTATTAGGTTTGAATGTACCTTTACAACTACGATTTGGTCTATAAGCTCGATCCGATCATGCTTTTTCCATTCAAAAAATTCACTAACATTATAACTATTCTCTTCCCCTTCAAACCAATTTACCCAAACATCTCTCATATGGATCATGGACGTTCCTCCTAACTATTTCCTTGCAAACAGTATTCGCAGAAATCATCCATTATATTCCACACTTTATTATTTCTTCGTAAATTGATTCTTTTTTTTACGTCTTTTAATTAATATACCACTCAACCAAATCATTAAGATCCCAATAATAAAAAGGTATGTTTCTACTCTTTTAGCTACAAATAATAAATATTCTATTACACTGTATCCTATCGTTAACAAATTTAAATAAGCAACAAGAGTGATACCACCGGTCAAAGCTAGTACAAATCCAAAAAAAAGGAAAAAGATACGCAATGTACATCCCTCCCACCTTTTTACATACGGTCAGTCATTACGATAGTCTATACTATGATTCGCCGAACAATAATAAGACTTGCTTTTTTATTATTTCTTTTTGCTAGCTTTGCCAGACTCGCTCATAACAGTTAAAAACTCACTTGGAGAAATTAATAATCTAGAATAAGCACTTCCATGTTGATTATGCTTAAAATATTTATTAACAATGTAGTAACCTAATTGATATCCTAACCAGCGAGGGATCCCGTCACGCCCTCCAAACAACAATAATTGGTGATGAATACGACCCCGAATAGAGAAATGTTCACGATAAACGTCATACCACCATTTCTCTAAAACATGATCAGCATAAAGCTTCGTCCACGGGGCCTGATAATTCTCCCCTAAGCGCGAAAGAACTTCCCATTCTGCCAATCCCTCCATAATCATTGACTCAATTAAAGTGATTTTTTGTTCATCTTGACTTTGATGAAATATTCTTGCTACGTGATGATATTCATGAATTAACAAGGATTGTAGGTGATTGTTAGTCACGGATTCATGCCAAAATAATAAAATAAATTTTGGGAAAGAGCACCCATTTTTACCACCTAAGTCATTCATTGTCGAATGTTCTTTATTTAACGGGAATAGAATAATATCCACATTTGGTCCTGAAAAATCTTTTTGAAGATCTTCAAGGAGATTTTTTATTTGAGGTTTATTTAATTTCCTTCGCCATTGGAGCCATTCGAGTTTTGTATCTTCCGTTAACGGATTCATCCCTTGATCCAAGAGAAAATTAAACCATTCTTCTGTACTTAAATTCGGATTATAGGGAATGATTTTTGCAAAAGCTTCTTTAAATGGAATGTTCTCTATATAGTATTTCATTCCACTTATCGACGAATCAATTAGTTTAATCATCTTTGCAACCTCCCTTTTCTCTAACTAGTTAAATGTAAACTTAATACCTGCTTACATACTATGTATCCTAGAAAAAAGTGTCTTTATTACGATAGTACCTTTACAAAACAAATGTTCTTTGAATACTTGTATATTATTTTGCACAAAAAAACCTGTCCACTTAGGACAGGTTTTATTAAATACTATTGCTCAAATCGTTTGAATACTAATGCTACATTATGTCCACCAAATCCTAGTGAATTACTCATAACCATGGAAACGTCTTGCTTTCTGGCTTCATTTGGAACATAGTCCAGATCACATTCTTCATCTGGTGTCTCATAGTTTGTAGTCGCAGGAATAATCCCATCTTGAATTGCTTTTATAGAGAAAATTGCTTCTACTCCTCCAGCTGCACCAAGTAAGTGACCCGTCATTGACTTCGTTGAACTAATTGCAAGTTTTTTTGCATGCTCTCCAAATACAGTCTTGGCAGCCATTGTCTCAAACTTATCGTTTAGTCCTGTACTTGTCCCGTGTGCATTTAAATAAGTTATCTCAGAAGGATCTACTTCGGCATCTGCAAGAGCTTGATTCATTGCACGTGCGGCACCCTCTCCACCTGGAGCAGGAGCCGTAACATGATAAGCATCGCCTTTAGAACCATAACCTACTATTTCTGCATAGATGGTTGCCCCTCTTTTTTGGGCTGATTCTAATGATTCTAAGATGAGCATACCTGCGCCTTCTCCCATGACAAAGCCATCCCGATTTTTATCAAAAGGGCGACTTGCTGTTTTAGGATCCGGATTTGTTGATAAAGCTTTTGCGGAAGAGAAGCCTGCAAATGACATTTCTGTGATAGGTGCCTCTGCTCCCCCTGTGATCATGACATCCGCATCGCCACGCTGGATCACTTTAAATGCGTCACCAATTGAATTAGCTCCGGATGCACAGGCTGTTACGGAACAGGAATTAATTCCTTTCGCTCCTAATGTGATAGATACTTGACCTGAAGCCATATCAGGAATGAGCATAGGAACAAAGAAAGGTGAAACTCTTCGATGTCCTTTTTTCTCATAATTACGGAATTGCTTTTCGTATGTGTCCATACCACCTATCCCCGAACCAATCCAGACTCCAACGCGATCGGAATTAGAATCATCAATTGTTAAGTCCGCATCTTTAACAGCCATGATTGCACTAGCGACAGCAAATTGTGTAAATCGATCCATTTTTCGGGCATTTTTTCCTTCCATGAAGTTAAGTGGATCAAACTCTAATGCTTCCGCAGCAACACTGGCAGGAAACATTCCTTTTTCAAATTTAGAAGTAACTTTGATACCTGATTCTCCATTAACTATTTTCTCCCACGTACTTTTAACGTCATTCCCAAGCGGGGTAACAGCTCCCATGCCTGTAATGACGACTCTTTGTTTATTCATAAAAAAAAACCCCTTTCAACATTAATGCTTTATCTGCCCCACTTTAATGCAACAGCACCCCATACTAGTCCTGCACCAAAACCTACCAATACAACAACATCGCCATCTTTAATCTTATTATTTTCAAGTTCATAACAAAGTGATAACGGTATTGATGCTGAAGAAGTGTTTCCATAACGATCGACAGTCTTTGACATTCTTTCGATTGGAAGGTCTAACCTTTGTCTCGCAGCTTCCATTATTCTTATATTAGCCTGGTGAGGAATTAGAAAATCAACATCTTCTTTTGTGAGTCCAGCTTTATGAACCACATTCAGAGAAGATTCTCCCATCTGTCGAACTGCAAATTTGAATACCTCCCGACCATTCATCAAAAGGTGATTTTCCATACGAATATGGTCTCCACCGCTGCCGTCTGAACCGAGTTCAAATGAAAGTATACCTTTATCATCAGCAACAGGTCCTAATAAAGCCGCTCCTGATCCATCACCAAATAATACCGCAGTGTTACGATCATCCCAATCTGTAATTTTAGATAGTTTTTCAGTACCTACAACCAAGACATGCTTGTATGTTCCTGTTTCAATAAATTGTTTAGCAGTAACAAACCCATATATAAATCCTGCACAGGCCGCACTAACATCCATAGCTGCTGCTTTACTAGCACCCAGCTGTTTTTGCAACATAGATGATACAGATGGAAAACTTTGATCTGGAGTAACAGTTGCAACCAAAATCATATCTATTTCTTCCGGATTTATATCAGCATTTTCAATTGCTTCTTTTGCAGCTTCATAGCTCATATGAGATGTATCTACATCGTCAGCCGCAATCCTTCTTTCTTCAATACCAGTCCGTGTTCGAATCCACTCATCACTAGTATCCACTATTTTTTCTAAATCTTTATTTGTTACGACATGCTCCGGGACGTATTTCCCCATTCCCCATATACCTGCTCGCATCTCGTTTCCTCCTCAACAAAACATCTTTTATACTTATGATTATGACCTAGTACTAAGAAAAGTGCAAGAGTCATTGTTTATCCACTTAATGTCATCCTCTATGACCACTTAAATGTATTCAGACAGTGTTTTATATCGTATATGAATTTAAATAAGAAAAACACATAGCGTCTTTTATTTAAATTGCTTTCTAGACCCTGTAAGATTCGAGACTCTCTGTTCGACGAAAACAACAATCTTTAAGAAAACATGGTCCAAGTCTTCCTATCTGTGAACAGAACAAAAACCAAGCAAAGGAGCTTGGTTTCGATAACTACCCATTTGGCTTTGGTCTGCTTAAATATCTTGATCATCTTGCGAAATTTTTATCGTTTCCATAAGTTCATGGAACATTTCATCCACACGATTGATGAGTGCTTCTTCTTTCTTTGTCTTAGGTGTCTGCTCTTTCAATTCTTCATATGTTGTTAAAAAAGCATCGATGTCTTTTGTTCCAATTTGCGCAATCGAGACATAGCACAAAAGAGTTACATTTGGTTTATCTTCTTGATGAAATAAAGGAACTAAAGGTTCTAATAGTTCTTTTGCTTCTTGGTAATTCTTCTGGTGAATCATATCATACCCTTTTACGATTCGATCTGCTAATTTTTTAATTGCTTTTGATTGTTCTTCTGACATACATCATACTCCTTAAACTTGTATAAATAGATGATTGAATGATCTTATCTTTGACCATCAATCCACTTCAGTAGCATATTAATTTGACCTAAATGGTAACTCTCATGGTAATTCAAATGGTATAGGACCCATTCAGGGGAATAAGATTCTCCCATACCTTGATCTTTTTCGATCAAATTCGACTTCTTAAATTCGACATCTGAAATTTCCATGAAGTATTCTCTCGTTAGCATTCTAGCTTCACCGAGTCTGGCTAATACCCAGCTTTTCTCCATCCCCTCAGGAGCAATGATAACTTGTTTTTCCTGAAAATAAAAGCGTTCACGATCCAAGTCGGTAATTCCATCAGGACGCAAGACCATTTTATTCCACCACCACTCAATTTGAGCCAGATGTAATATATATGCTCCAACACTGGGGAAATCATGTACATGATGATGCAGATCGTATTCATCTATATCATCCAAAAGAGCGAGAAGGCGTTCTCTAGTAAGAATAAGGCCTCCTAGTAAATGTGTGGAGTCGCGGGAAGAAACTGGAGCTAATGTATGAACTTTCATTGAGATCCTCCTCCATTCGATTCATCTAATTCATGCGGTAAATGGCCTGTTTTAATATATGTGTCCACATGTTCATTTAACCACGATATTGTTTCTGAAGGAACTTCTTTCCCATATTCCCCCATACTAATTACACCATCAGAGAAACCAAAGTACTTATTCCCTGTTTCGAGTTCTCCTTTACTGAACTTTTCAGCAACATATTCATACATTTTTTCAACTTCCTGCACGGTACTAGTTAAGACCGTATATACTCCGAGATCCAACTGGTCCCCGACATAGCCTATCGCGTAGAGCCCTTCTTTTTTCACTTCTTCAATGATAGCTGTGTGAAAACCATCTCCTGCTGGATAATAAATATCTGCACCCTCATTTTTCATCCCTTCAAATATTTCGAGAGCTGCCTCCTCTTCCACCCAGCTTTCTACGAAGTCAACTTTTACATCGACCTCAGGGGCCTGATAATTTACGCCATCTTCAAAGCCTTCTACTTCAGGTTGAAATGGAAAAGCTGCAATCACTCCAACTGTGTTTGTCTTTGTCATTTCTCCTGCAAGCATACCGGCAAAATACCCCATAGCGTAACCATTAAAATGAATACTAGTAATATTTTCACCTTCAACATCACCATTGAAACTTACGAAATGAATGCTTGGAAAATCTCCTTTAAGCTTCATAAATAAATCCGCATATAATTGACTATGGCCTATAACTAATGAAACGTCTTCTTCTTCAAATTCTTCCAACGATTTTCTAACGGCTCCTTCTGATCGAACCCCTTCTTTCATCAAGACTTCTACGTCAAACTCTGATTGGACCTTTAATATTCCTTGGTATCCTTTCATATTCCAACCTTGATCATCGATTGGATGCGAGAGTAATAGACCCACTTTTTCGAAAGGTTTGCCTTGGGCTTGCTGACACCCGGATAAAAAAAGAACTAACGGTATAACAAACAGGATAATAATCCTTTTTCCCTTATTCATTCACGCACTCCCTGTCACACAGTTTATTACTAGGTTATAAGTTTTAATACTTCTAAAAGTGATGGTTTCGTTCCTAGTGTTATTAACAGCCAGACTTAACCTATGCATTTGATTAGTCCCGTGTATACCGTGATTTATTATCTTTTATAAAATTAATTCGACACAGATTCAAAATCTCCTCTAGTTCCGTTTATTACATTACTATGACAAAATATATTGCTAACTCTCTCTATTCATTTTAAAAAACAGCCATTCTGCTGCGCCGCCCAAAAGTAAAGAACAAATTACCATTACTTCTACTGGCCAGTCAGTAGTAAATCTGAACAATAATCCATATACTGATAATGCTACGATCGAAAAAATAATAACCCCTATTAATAATTTCAAGATGACACACCTACTCTCTCTATAAGGTTCGCAAAATAATGACTAAATTACAATAAAAAAATCACATTCATTCTTTAGTGGACGTGATAATTTACTACTGAATGGTAGAAAAACATATACAGAGGACATTCAAAAAAGTAAAAATCTACCTTTTTGAATGTCCCCATACAATATTATATATTTGTTGTCATGAAGAATAAACGGCTTATCGCATTCTTGTTATTGAATTCAGGTTAATATGCAAAAAGAAAAATCGTGGTCAATCCCACGATTTATCAGGCTTTACTTTATAGGACCAAACACGATTGTGATTTGAACTTTCTGGAAACTTATCTCCTGCCTCTAAATGGACTTGTTTTGGTTTTTGAACCATACTTCCCGTCTCACCAATTTCGATATAGACGCCGTTATTCGGAGCCTTCTCTCCATGCTTAAAACGTTTTTGTTGCCCCATCCTTGCTTCACCTCGATTTTAATAGCAGTATTCTTAGATTGTACTAAAAATCAAAGATTATGCTTGGAAAAAATGAAGGATCAAGGTGGATCATAGTAAATCCAGCATTAAGATGGTAAAAGTTTGATCCTGTTAAAAAATGAGAGATGACTAAGTATTAAGTCACCTCCCACTCTTATTAAATCGAACACTTATTTATTGATTATTCTCCTTACTATCTTCATGGTCATATGTTATTTCACCTTTATCGTCGCTGTAATTCACTTGAAAACTTTTCCCATCGAAATACCATTCATCTTTTTTCTCCACATAAAAGGTCACACCTTCTTTGTCAGTAGAAACAGCAGGTTCATCAGGAGACTTTTCGGCAATACCTAATGAAAAACCAGATTGAAACTGACCAAATCCACCGTAGCGTACGAAAAATTGAACATTATCGCCTTTTTCTAAATTTAGTTCATCCTTAAACCAGGTGAATGCTTTATCTGTAATTGTCATATTCATTATATACCCCTCCAAATTTATGCTCATAAGTATAGGTTTCCCTTTTTAATCATAATAAAAACTTAACGCATCTTATGCACTCTTGTTTCTGGAACTGGACCGGTTTCCAAAAGACCGCACCTAAAACCTTTTTAAATAAAGGGTTGTTAACCTCCACTAACCGGAGGAATAAACGCAATAAGATCCCCTTGCCTAACCTTCACAGATTCATCAGCAAATTCCTCGTTAACGGCAGCCATAGCAGAAGCTAACCCCGTTACATGAGGATAATCTTTCAGTAACTTCTTTCTGATTTCCTCTACAGTCATTTCCATTGAGACACTTAATTCTCTTTTACCTGTTTTCTCTTCTAATTCTGCAAACAACAAAATTTTAATCATCTATTACGTCCTCCTCCTTCGGTACACCTAAAGGATAAGCATTATTTTCTAATTGATCTCCTATCCATTCTTCTCCATCTTCCCAGTGCTCCTTTTTCCAGATCGGTACTATTTCTTTAATTCGCTCAATCGCATACCTGCTAGCATCAAAAGAATCTGCTCTATGTGGAGTTGAAACAGCAATGACTACCGCAATGTCGGAAATTTCCAATGCACCAATGCGATGAGTGATGGCTACCTTTGCATCTGCGTATCGATCGTTAATCTCTTTTCCTATTTGGGCAAGTTTTTTTTCCGCCATCGGAATATAAGCATCGTATTTTAAATATAATGTCTTTTTTCCTTTTGTCATCTCTCTAACTGTTCCTATAAAAGTATTGATTGCTCCGGCATTTCTGTCTTCAACTTTTCTTATTATGTGATCAACCTCAATTGGTTTTTCAATTATCTCAAAATTTTTAACTGTCATTATTATCCCTCGCTTCTACAATATGCTTGAAGAAACCAACGTATATAACTTTCTAGATCATTCATTAAAAAAACAGGAAATAATCCTTTACTCTCCCACTTTAACGCTAACTCTTCCTCCCAGAATATCGTTGCTTCAATGACCACACAACTTTTTAATAAATGTTCATCCGCTGAAGATCTTATGATAATCGTTTTAGGATATTTTTCTTGCTTAAATCCCTCAATAATAATCATATCAAAAGATAGACATTCATAGATCCTGACTAAATCCTCTAAATTCAGATGACTTGTATCTGAAAGGATCATGCTACATTCAGTCTCACTGATAACAAGTGACCCAGAAGCTCCTGCATCTCGATGCTTAGCCGAATCTGTATCAAAGGACTCTTGCTTTAAAGGGATACCTCCATGCCCATGATGTTTCACCGCTCCTACTGATAAACCACGCCTGGAAATTGCTTCAATAAGGGCTTTCGCTATCGTTGTTTTCCCTGAATTTGAAAATCCTACAATTTGATGCTTTTTGCTATGTGAGTTAATCATTGGTCAGTTTTTCTTGATTTAACCGGGTCTTGAAAAGGAGCACTATCCCCTTCAGAATTCAACAAAATAATATCTACTTCATCGCCTGATTTATAGCCTCTAGTTCCGCCAGGTAATGCAACAAATACATCTGAATAAGCTAAGGAGGTTACTACTTGGGATTTATCCATCCCTATTGGCTGAGCAACTACTTTCCCATGCTCAAAGGCTATTTTACTCCGAATAAATCGTGTAAAAGGATTTGCTTTGGGAAAGTTTGCTTTCAGCGTTCCTTTGACAGACTCAAGATACGGTTTGGTTGAAAATAAATAAGTTTGGATCCAAGGTCTAGTAAATAGTTCAAACCCTACATAACAGGCAGAAGGATTACCAGAAAGGCCAAATAGTAATTGCCCGTCTTTCTCCGCAACTGAAGTTACACTTCCTGGCCTCATTGCTATTTTGTTAAACAAAAGGTTGGCACCAAGCTTTTTGTAGATTGCCGGCAGAAAATCGAAATCACCAACGGAGACGCCCCCAGTCGTAATTAAAACATCCACTTCTTTTAGTGCTTCTTGTACTGCTTTAAAACACAGTTCAAAATTGTCTTCTAATTTACCAAAGTACAAAGGCTCTCCACCAGCCTGTTTTACTTGAGAAATGATCATATAAGCATTGCTGTTTCTAATTTTTCCCGGCTCAAGATCCTGATCTACATCTAATAATTCTGTCCCTGTCGCATAAATCCCTATAACAGGTTTTTTCGCTACCGGAACCTTCGCATATCCAAACGTAGCGAGAACTGCAATCACTCCAGCAGTGATCTTTTTCCCGGCATTAACAATGACTTCGCCCTTTTTAGTTTCTTCCCCCTCTTTCGCTACAAAATCATTTTTTTCAAACGAACGAGTTATCTCAATATATGTTTGGTTATTTTCATTCACTTCTTTAGCAAGTTCAAACATGATTATCGAATCGCATGCTTCTGGCATAATTGTACCTGTCATGACTCTCACAGCTTGCCCAGGTTTAAGAACACTGGTAGAAACATGTCCTGCCCCCACCGTTTCTACAACCTCTAGTCGAACAGGATTGCTTGAGCTTGCTCCTTTGGTATCTTTACTTTGTACAGCAAAACCATCTAATGGCGATCTATCAAATGGCGGGACAGGGTGATCAGCTATAATATCTTCCGCTAAATATCTTCCTTCGGCGTTCTCAAGAGAAACATGTTCTAATTCCCCTGTTTTGCTGTATTTCATCACTCTAGATACTGCTTCTTTTACTTGTATTGGATCTCTTTTTTCTACCATTCCTATGTACACATCCTTTTTTTCTAAACGAGTGATTTCTTATTATTACACATATCTCCAACGACAGTTATTGCTTCATCTACTTATAATCTTGGCAGAATATTATAAAAAAAGCTACCAATGAGTAATTGGCAGCAAGTGGCGCTTATGATCCTGTAATTTCAGTAATATCCTCAACGGTAGCTTCAAGATCAAAACTCTTCTCGCCACTATACATTCGATGAACGACACCATCGGGATTGACTAAGAAAAACCGTGTAGGATGCATGATGTCACTTTCCTCTGGAACTTGTTGAATTTGCGATTTAAAAGACTCTAGAGCAAATTGTTGAATATCTTCAAATTCGTAACCTGTTAAAAAGTCCCAATTGTTGAAATCAGCTCCATAAGACTCTCCATATTCTTCTAATCTTTCAGGTGTATCAAAATCAGGATCAACGGTAAACGATACCATTCTTATATCGACGCCTTTCTCCTCCAAAGCGCTCTGTAACTCGACCATATTAGGAGTCATTGTCATACATACTGTAGGACATCTCGTAAAAATTGTCTTACTGATCCACCATTCGCCTTCAAGTGACTCAATAGAAACAGTGTCACCATATTGATTTACTGCTTCAAATTCAGCAGTTTGCCATGGTTCCTCCGTTTGTGAAACATCAATAACTGCATCCGACTGCGATGATTCCGATGCATCTTGATACAAAAAGCTGCATCCTGATAAAATGAATAGACAAACTGCCGTACTCCCCAAAATCAAAAACTTCTTCATAAAACCCCTCTTTCTCTATCCCTCGGTTTGATACATATCATATTCTTTTATTTTAAGTTTTGGTGTTTCTTCTTTATCTCTCTTCATCCATAGTTTAAATGTAGCACCAATTGCTACAGCGTAAGCTAGTTCTTGAATTACTTTCATCATTGCCCCTCCAAATTGCTGATCATGTAGTGGGCTTAGTACAGACAAAGCCTGCTCGCCGGAAAAAATTTCAAATGGCATGTCAGTACCAGGTGGAAGACAATAACTCATCGCAACGGCCCATGTTGAGGGATCTGTATAAGTAGCATATAAAGGACCATTGGCAAAAATAATCAATGCACAAGCAGGCGTGAATAAAACACCACTCATAAACATGTATCCGATTCTTTTTAGCTCCGATAACTCATATTTCGTTGTGAGTCGCGGGATAATGTGCCACCACATTAGCATCGCTGCTAATAGCATTGCCAGTTGATAAACATTATGCCAAACTTCACTTGTCATTAAGAAATCAAAAGTAAAGGGTATATGATAAAATGAAAAAATGGCATTGAATAAAAGCAAGCCAAATAAAGGAAACCCGATTACTTTAAAAATGCTGCGAACTA
Organism: Salipaludibacillus neizhouensis; assembly: GCF_002886185.1. Classification (GTDB taxonomy): domain Bacteria; phylum Bacillota; class Bacilli; order Bacillales; family Salisediminibacteriaceae; genus Salipaludibacillus; species Salipaludibacillus neizhouensis. Next base: position 634,533 of record NZ_KZ614146.1, on the reverse strand, counting down.
TGTTTAGCTGGGCAATCGATTTGAAAAACCAAGAAGGAATGCCCAATAACAGTAAAGGTGGGGCAATCAGATAGACAATCGCCATAGATAGCATATGCATACTTAACATAATATGACCTAATACATAGAGTGGGCCTCCAAATCCTATGTATACAGCTAATAAACCAAGATGAAAATAAACCTGTCTTCTTAGAGATACTGGTTTTGAATCAGCAAATAAATGCCTAAATCGATTAATTATTAAAAAATATATGATACTTACGAGAGCTAGGACAAGGATTAATTCGGGTGTCCATATCGTTCTTGCAGTAAATGTCGAGAAAAATTGTTCCATCTTTCTATCTCCTATCCTTAGGGATAATGTTTGTTTATTATTTTCTTCACAAAGGTATTTTAACATGGAATAGCCATGATATAGTATATTTATATCATGATTTTGCTTAAAATCCTATTTTTTATTCTTGGAAGATCTAGGACACAAGAACAGTGCTGACAGGAGGAAATTTAATGAAACCTTATTTAATCGCAGTAGATTTAGATGGTACATTATTAACAGATGATAAAGTAATCTCTAGAAGAAATCACTCTGCTTTAACCCAATTGAAAGAGTTAGGGCACAAGATAGTGATTGCGACTGGAAGACCCTACAGAGCCAGCAGTCAATATTATCAGGAACTTTTCTTAGATTCACCTATGGTTAACTTTAACGGAGCATTTATCCATCACCCTGTCGCTCCTGCTCTTTTTCCAACGATACATTCTCCGTTGGATAAAGAAACGGCTAAAACGATTATAGAAACATGTGAAGCTCTTCAGGTAAAAAATATGATGGTGGAAGTAATGGATGACTATTATTTGCGTCACCTGAACAGAGGTTTTGCTGAAGCTTTCACGGTAAATCAAACTCCCTCCGATAGCGGAAACCTTCATCAGCTTATAAAGCGGGATCCCACTTCTATTTTAATACAACCAGAAGATGACCAGCATCAAAGCATTAAACAACTTCTAAAAGATGCTCATGCAGAAGTCATTGAGCAAAGATCTTGGGGAGCACCTTGGCATGTCATTGAAATTATTAAAGCTGGTTTACATAAAGCTGTTGGATTAAAAGAAATTGTTAAGTATTACAATATCCCTCAAGAACGAGTTATCGCTTTTGGAGATGAAGATAATGATCTAGAAATGCTAGAGTTCGCAGGACATGGTATAGCAATGGGAAATGCAATCGATGAACTTAAAAATGTAGCCAATGAAACAACGGATACAAATGAAAAAGACGGGATTGCTGTTTATTTAGAGGATTATTTCTCATTGAAAAACGGAAAGGACGTGTAGGACTTGAAAATATTTAAAGTTGATAAGCCTGCTGATGACATCACGATTCAAAATATTACTTCTGTAATGGAAGAACAAATGAACAGCCTTAGTGATAACGACCACAGCGCACCTTTAACTCAAACGATCTCACTTGCATTAGAGAAAAATTCAAATGCTGAATTCTTTGTTGTAGAGCTAAATGATATCTTTGTTGGCTGTGCTTTTTTAAACAGCGGCATATCTCTGGGCAAAGGTGGACCGTATATTTGGCTAAATGATTTATATGTAATGAAGGAGTATCGACAACAAGGTATTGCTAAGAAACTGCTTTTAAAGGTGTTGCAATGGGCCGAGCAAGAGGGCTATAAAGGCATTGAGTTAGAAACAGGAATCAGTAATGCAGCCACGAAGAAGCTTTACAATTCTTTAGGCTTCTACGATATTATTTCTAAAAGATACGGAAGATCTCTTTCATAAATTTTATTCTTTTAAAACGGTTGCTTTCCGCGGTATTAAAAAAACGGTTATTAGAGCAATAAAAAAAGCTAGCTTGGTGTTAAAACCAAGTTAGCTTTTCTATAGATATTATTCGTAAACTTTCTCAAATGCAGCTTGGATATCCGGAAGTAAAGAATCCCAGTCTGCTCCTGCTTCTTTATTAACTGTGATAAAATCCTGATAACCAAAAAGATTATCCACACCTTCTAAAGCTAATAATTCTTTTGCTAACGGATGATCTGTTTCGTCATTCTTTTTAAAAGATGCACTTCCTGATCCTTCAAATAGTACTTTATTAGCTGTGAATTTCATTGCATTCGGGTTAGGTGTTGGTTCGCCTCTAACTTCAATTGCCATTCATAAAACCTCCTTATATGTAAGTGTTATTAGTTTAACACGTTTTATCCGGAATGTTAATGTAGTAAGAAAAACGGCATAGCCGTCTTTTATTAAATACAGCGTCAGCTTATACTTTCTGTGAAAAAAGCTAGCTGGAATATCAGCTAGCCGGATGTTTCATTTATATATATCAAAAGATTCTCTCTTTTCTTGACTAAAGATGATAATCTTCTTTTGAACAAACGAATATCGTTCGTATTATCAGTATCGAGAGCTTCTTTTAAGTTCATAAGATAATAGTCTATTTCAGCAGAAATAACAAATAATTTGATGGAAGGCTCAATGGCAATTGACCGTGACTGTTTCGGCCTAACTTGATGATATGGATCCATGATTTAACTCACCTCCACTTCTTCCTTATTTTCGAATGATTAATCCTTGTTATCGATTTGTTTGCTTATGAACCATCTTATGTAATCCCTGGAAAAAAAGACGCTTTTTTTCTTGAACTTAAGCTAATTGAGAGCATTTGTGCTTATTATCAAGTATCTGTAAAATAAAGAGGTGAATAATTAAAAGGAGGCCGTTCTTCCATGAAAAAGCATGTAAAAAGCGATTCTTTATCAGTTGATGTGATCAATAAATATAGCCAAGCTGTCAAGACGCTATGTGAAGAATGGAACTACCATCCTTCTTTTATTTCTTCATTAAGGAATATAATCGAAGTAGCTTTGTCACATTACACCGACACAATCAGTCCGAATGAAAAAACCTATCTTATTCTCTCCTTTTTTATGGAAATAAAAAAAGAATTGAAAATACGCGGCTCCTTTTCGATACAGAAAAAAGAAATTGAAAAGTTATTAGAAGGATACCTTTGTAAAATACCTTTCCATTTCACCACACAAGAAGATTTTATTTTTCTCCAGAAAGCAAATGCTGAGTTTCCACAAGTGGAATCATTGAAAGTTTCGAAACAGATACCAAGTTTTACTTTTGATATTAAAAACGATATAGAAGTCTGGTTAAGCAACTGGATGATTCGTCCTCATTTTGCTATGTATAAAGACTATTATGAACATATTGAATATAAGGAAGCTAAATTCTTTTTAGTGGATCGCGTCATTGAAGAACTTCAGAAACAAATTGCTCATCGTCCAGTTAGAAGAACATTATTCCAATTATTATCTTATCACCATCGATATGAACAAGGAATCGAGTTATGGAGCCTATCCCCATGTGACCCCTCGATCCTTTCGATGGAAGAACAACAGTTTTTCAAGCTTGTAAGGAAGAACAATTCCCATTTAGCAATCCCTTTGTATATGCATTGGATTGAGAGATTAATAGAAAAAAAAACGAAGAAACATTATGAATCATCTGTTGTATTGTTAAAAGACATTCAAGCTATACTGGGAGATCTTGATTGTCCCGAGCAATTTCAATTATTTTTACTTGTGTTACAAAAACGGTACAAGGGTTTTGCAGCGTTACAAAAGGAGTTGAAACAATTTGATAGCCGCTCTAAATAATCAATGGCATATTGTTGCAGCAATTGATCCCTCTAATATGGACAAAGGTATTGTGCTTTCATGTACTTCAAAGAAACCAACCTTTATAACAGAGGATACGATTCGATGGGAAAAAGATATACTAACGATCAAACAACTATTATTTTCCGACCACCGTTCTTCTTTCTATGGAGTGATGTTCGATACTGCGACCATCGAAATACAATCTAATAACAATGTAACCCGTGTAGAAGGGATTATCGTGCCTTTGACATCCCTTCACCTGCTTAAAGACTTGTCAGAATCATCCTTGTTCTTATTCGATGAGTCTTTCCACTTTTTACTTAATGAAACAAACCAACTGTTAAATCAAGTTGACAAGAGACAACTTTATCCTAGTATTTATGGGCAATGGGAAACACCAAATTATATTGAAAGCAACGTGGTGACCACACCAAAAATTTCCGTGAATAGCATTGCTGAGAAAAGTACTTATTCAATATTGGAACCAAAGCTAATTGACTCTTTTCTTTTTCTATACTTACAGCATTATGTATTCATTTCAGAAACATATCAAACTGAAATCAAACCCTACTTTTCTATATTGGCAGCTAAAACATCTGAAAGCCAAGTAAAGGAGTGGGTGAATGCGCTTGAAAATCCCTGGAAAACCTTGAAATTATCGAGACACCTTTATCCTTTATGTATTAACCATTGGCAAGGCGAAAATCCAATTGATTTTCAGCTTCAGATAGTCATGTATGAACCCGAATCTCTCTTAACAGACTGGGAGTTCGAGTGGTTTATGAAAGAATGGACGACTGGGAAAACTATTTCCGTAACAAATGTAATGAGAGGCCAGCATCCTTTCAGAAAAAATCCACTGGCTTGGCTTGAAGAAGAGATATCTCATTTCAAAACATGCGAATGGCTATTACCTAAACAAGGAGCGACCTCTTTTTTTCTATCGAACGAGACAATTTCTTCATTTTTATTGAATGATGTTAAAGAACTGGAATCTCTAGGTGTTGCTATGCTAGTCCCTGAAAAATTCAGACAAAAGATTACACCGAATCTTACTGCAACAGTATCTCTCCCTCATATGGAGGAAGAGAATTTCTCAACCACTCCTTGGATACGTACAACAGTTAACTGGCAAATGCAGTTAAATGGAGATATCATGAATCAACAAACGTTTATTGATCTTGTCGAACAGAAACAACAGATGATCCGTCTTCACGATGAATGGGTAATGTGGGATCTAGAGACAGCCAATGAATTATTACATCAAATGATGGATACTTCCAATAACAAACATATACCTATTTTTGAAGCGCTCAAAAATCACGCTCAATCCTTTTCAATACCTGACCACTCAAATAGCAAAGATGAACAAATCAGATCATCCAAGGATTCCATCGAATGGAGCTTCGATAAGAAGACAGCAGACATGTTACTTAATAAAAATGACATTCCTTACCCTTTAAGACATAAATGGGAGCCTATTTTGAAAAGTTATCAAAAAAAAGGGGTTCAGTGGTTATTACACATGCGGAAGCTTCAACTTGGCTGTTGTTTAGCAGATGATATGGGGTTAGGAAAAACTGTCCAAACAATTACTTATATCGATGAGGTATTGCGTAATGAAAAAAGTGAGACACCTTTTTTGATTCTATGTCCTTCTAGTCTGGTACATAATTGGAAACATGAACTATGTCGCTTCGCTCCTCAATTGAAGGTATATCATCATGAGGGTTCTCCCTCTTCCCGTAAAGAGTCATTCCTGCAAAATGTGAAGACAACCCAAGTCATCATTTGTTCCTATCCAATTGCAAAGCAGGATCACCTATACTTACGGGATCTACGCTGGACCGGATGTATTTTTGATGAGGCGCAAATGCTTAAAAATAGTCGCACAAAGCTACGACAAGCGATAAAAGAGTTTGATGCTTTACATTCTATCGCCCTCACTGGGACTCCTGTTGAGAACCATCCTTTGGAAGTATGGAGTCTCATGGATTTATTAATTCCTGGTTTATTAAGAGATGAAGCATGGTTTTTCGAAACTTTCCTTCAAGAAAAAAATGAGCAAAAAAGAGCGGAAAACATTACCAAGCTTCGCGATGTCATCCAACCATTCCTGTTGAGACGATCAAAAGAATCACAATTTCATGAACTTGCCATTCCTGAAAAAACAATGATCGATCATTCTGTCTCCTTAACAGATGAACAAGTTATTCTATACGAGGCAACGGTTGAAGAACTGATGACTGCCTATGATAACCAATCGATACAAGTGCAACGAGCACTTTTATTTAAAACCATGACGAAACTAAAACAAATCTGTAATCACCCTGATCAGTTATTTCAGGAAGAGAATCATTTTCTTTTTGAAGAAGGACGATCTGAAAAATGGGACCTTGCTTCAGAAATGGTTGATAGATGGATACATGAAAAAAAGAGAGGTCTAATATTCACACAATATCGCTTTGTCGGTAAAATGTTTCAACGGTTGGGAAAGTTTCAGCATCAAATGGAAATACCTTTTTTCCATGGGGGGCTGTCGTCAAAAGCAAGGCAAAAAATGATTGCTCAGTTTCAAACAGATAGCACTATTCCTTTTATGGTTATTTCTTTGAGGGCTGGTGGCTTTGGTATGAACTTAACAGAGGCTACAGAGGTATTACATTATGACAGATGGTGGAATCCTGCTGTAGAAGCACAAGCGACGGATAGAGTGCATCGAATTGGTCAGTCAAAACCTGTAACGGTTCATACAATTACAAACCAAGGAACAATTGAAGAAAGAATTGGACAACTCATTAAAGAAAAAGAAAAACTCCAAAAAGCACTCGTCCATGGTAAGTCATTCCCCCTCTGGGAGCTTTCCAGAGAAGAACTTCGGACTTTGTTCTCACTTTAGTAAATGGTTGGTTTTATTGAAGGGAAGTACTCGAATCGCTTCATGCGGATACAACAATCTTTAAAAAACTGATAATTTTATACATTTTTGTCAAAAGGGCACAGTAAAAGTAAAAATAACTTTTTCTGTGCCCTTCAAATGAGAACGCGTCCTCATTTATTTAGTCCACGTCTTTTCCAACTTAAATGGGGTACCCTCTAAATTAGTCCCATCTACTTGATAAATGTTTAATTGAGAAGAAATCTTCAGTGGGGCAGCATCCGTAGTGTTATTTGAATTCCATGAATCCGTAAAAGTAAGTTCCTCACCAGCATTAATTGTTTCTGTAATAAAAGCTTGCGTGAACATCATTCCCTCTGCATAATCATAAAGAAGATTATCATCTTCATCATGAATGAAGATATCAAACTGGTGTCCTGAGGAAAAATCTACGGTAATAGCATCTTTCTCTAATGTGTTTTTCAATGACAATGTAACTTCAATTACGTCGTTTTCCTTCTCCACTGCCATCGTGTACTTTAATCCATCTATCTCCACCATCTCCTCTTCAGACGATCCATTTATATTTTCTTCATATACATTATTACTCCCTTGTCCACAACCTGCCAGGACTAAGAAAGTAAAAAGTGAAATTAGCCATAATAAACGCTGTATCTTCATATTTTACACCTCTCTTTATCTGGTACATATAACGACGTCATTTTATTAAGAGATGTTACAATCATTTCTACTTTAATTAAGAAAAATCGCGTAGCGTCTTTTCTTACAAAAATTTATAAAATTAGCAACTATCTTCAAGCCGCAAGTATCAAGAGAAACCCACCTCCTTTCGAGTAGCACCTACATACATTACGTAGGTGCTACTCGGGGGCGGCGGAAGCTGACGCTGGATTTAAGAAAAGACGGCTATGCCGTTTTTCTTAAAAAACTAGTCATTTTTTCGAAACATGCCGTGAATTCCCGTTGTTTGCATGATATTTGTGAAAGCCTTTGGATCAACCTCATCGATGACCTGCTGCAAAAAATAAAGTTCATACCTTGTAATAACAATTAATAATACTTCTTTATCCTCTTTCGAATATCCTCCTTTGGCTGGGATTCGTGTGACCCCCCGCATTACTTTCTTATAAAAAGCCTCTTGCAATTCATCTGCTTTATTCGTTACCACCATGGCTGTTAATTTAACGTGACGAGTATGTATTGTATCAATAATACGAGATGCAACATATAAATTCAATAGTGTATATAAAGCTTTCTCCATCCCAAACATCATCCCAGAAGTTACCACAATAATTGCATTCATTATTAAAAAATAAACGCCGATTGGTCGATCATTTTTTTTGGCAGCTAATAAAGCAAGAATATCGACTCCTCCAGTCGATCCTCCCCACTTGAGAATTACCCCTGCACCCAATCCTGCAAAAACTCCACCAAAAACAGCATTTAAAATGATATCCTCTGAAAAAACTTTAACAGGTATAGCTTCTAAGAAAAATGTTGTGAAAGCTACATTTAAAAAACTGTAAAATGTAAAGCTCTTCCCCACCTTTAGCCACCCTATAACAGCTACAGGTATGTTTAATAATAATAATAATATCCCAGGTGAAAGTGGCACTAATTCTGACAATATTTGAGCCATCCCTGTAAAACCACTTGCAAATACATTTGCAGGGATTAAAAAGTAATTCAGACTAATAGCCATGAAAAAGGCAGTGATAATTGCTACAACTATTTTCTTGGCCTCTTCAATTATATCTAAGTTTTTGGTCATAAAACTTCCTCCCTAACTTAGTATATTGTTTCCACTTCCCTCTGTTCTAAAACTAGTTTTCCACAAAAAAGAAGCCCCATTCACATTGTGAATAGAGGCTTTCCTTTACTTATATTAATCATTTTTGTGCGTTTTATTGTAGTAATTAACAGAGTAGACAGCACCTTCACCGACCATAGAATTATCATCTTCATCGTTAGGATCCGAATGACCCACTTTTTCTTCTAAATAAGGTTCATGATCTTCTTTTGTCTCATTTTTAAATTTGGCTTTCATTCGATTATAATTATGCTGAAGCTTTTCTCTGTTTTCTTCTTTTCCTAAATAATAAGTACCTGCTGCTACCGCAGTTGCGAGCATCGTGGATGTAAACCACTTTTTTGCCATAATGATTGGTCACTCCCTTATTTTGTGTAACTATTTATCAAAAATACGCCGTTAATAAAATGGATGACTTTTTACTCTTCATATGGTCAAGCCCGACGTCCACTAATTAAGTTTATAATTACTACCACTAACGCAATTACTAATAGCAAGTGGATTAATCCACCACCAACTTCAAAGCTAAAACCTAAAATCCACATAAGAATTATAATACCAATTATTGTCCATAACATGAATTAGCCTCCTCAACTATAATATAATTTTTGTTGTGCTTTCACTCTTAGTTTTATCTATTACCTTTATAAACAAAATTAAAACCTTCCGTTTTAAAAACGGAAGGTTTTAGATAAACTTAACTATTTTTTAACGTCTTTAAATCACTGGCATTTTGAATGTGTTTCTCCATACCCTGCTTTGTTTCTCCGTCCCATACAAGCATACCGCCATCATAATTTTCAACCTTCTCATACCCTTGTTGTTTCATGAACAATGAAACATTTTGGGAACGGTTTCCGCTTCTGCATACAAAAACGTATTCTTTCTCTTTATCAAATCCTTCTAACAAATCAGGAATAGTTTGCATTGGTATAAGAGGGACTCCAGGAATATGTGCATCGTTATATTCCTCAGGTTCTCGCACATCGATCACTATTTTATTAGAATCTGAAGCTGAAAGAATGTTTTTCAGCTCATCCTTATCAATTTGTGTAACTCCTTTATTCTCACTACTCATTACCATTTCACTCCTTTGTTTTACTTTTCCAATATTGATCTTTAATTCCTATTGTATCAATAAATACGCAGACATTCATCCTGATTGCTCACAGAGAGTCTTCTGCATTAGCCTTTCTACGAAGCTGCCATAACCTATACGTGTGTGAAACAATTACTTTAGTCACTGCATAAAATGGTACAGCTAAGATTAAACCAAGAAATCCTGCAAATTTCCCAGCCACCAAAATTAATATAATAATGGTTAATGGGTGTACGGCTAACTTTTTCCCCATAATTTGTGGTGAGATAAAATTACTCTCTATTTGCTGGATGACAACGATCGCTAAGGCTACCCATAAAAATGTAATTGGTGAGTCAATAATAGCAACAATTGCTGCCGGAACTGCTCCAATCCAAGGACCAATAAACGGAACTACATTGGTAAGCATCGCAATTAATGCCAAGATTAACGAGTACTCCACACCTATAATGACTAGCGCAATATACATTAAAACGCCCACACAAAAACTGACGATGATTTGACCCTGAATGTAAGAACTTAATTTCTCATCCATATCATGTAAAATACGATATCCATCTGCTTGTTGTTTTTTTGGGAAGAAACGTAATACTTGATGAGGTGCTTTGTTACCATCCTTCAGTAAATAAAATAACATAAAAGGTACGATAATCAATATCAAGAGAAAGCTTGTAAGGACACCAAGGAAACTAAGAATATTTGATGCTAAAAAGTCAAAAGCCTCAGTTAAATACGCAGTTAGGTTGTTGGTGGTCTCTTCGATAGAAAAATTTTCTGTCTCTTGAAAGCGTGCAATGATTTCATGGTCTTCGTATTGGATGATTAATCTTTGCAGTTCTTGAAATAAAATTGGAGCATTATCGACTAAATTCATAACTTGACGCTGAAGAACCGGACCGATCGAAGTAACCAACAAAATACCTACTCCAATCAAGACCAAATAAATTAGTAAGATAGCCAATGGTGTTGGCATCTTTTTGCTATGTAAAAAATTTACTACGGGTCTTAATAAGTAAAATAATACTCCTGCAATGATAAACGGAATAAAGAGTGTCTGAAAAAAGACAACTAAAGGAGTAAACAAAAATGTAACTCGGGTACCTACAAGAATGATTAACAACATTAACAAAATAATAACGAGTACTTTAATAAGTTTAGATTGAAACAAATTTACACCTTCTTTTCTTTCCAATAATTGCATATATTATATCATAAGAACATTAAGAACAGCTTCAAATATCAATTAATAACAAAACCGTAGCGCCTTTTGTTAAACACAGCGTGCAACGCGAGTAGCACCTACGTAGTACGTGTAGGTGCTTTTATAGATTATTTCGCAAAAAATCTACGTTGTAACTTTAGGTGAGAACCGCTTGCAAGTCTGTCTTTTAATCATTTTATGGGGGATAATCACTTTTTTTGCATCTGTTAGGGGATGAATAATCCTATCAATCAAACAATTAGCTGCCTCAAAACCTAAACTGAAAATATTAATATCAACCGTCGTCATAGGTGGTGAAGACAACTCTGATATCATGACATTATTAAAACTAATAATGGAAATATCATCCGGTACCTTTACTTCCATTTCATTTAACATCCTCATCACACCAAAAGTCATAATGTCATCAGCTACGATCAAAGCTGTTGGTCGTTCGGACAAGCTCATTAAATCAATCACTGCTTCTTGACCACCTTCTTGCAGCTCCTCGTGAAAGACAACATAATCACTTCTAGGTGAGATATCAGCGTTTAATAAAGCTTGATTATATCCTTCCATATGGTCGATAGTAACTACTGTATCTAAGTTTCCACCTACAAATGCTATTTGTCTGTGACCCAATAATAAAAGATATTCCGTTACATTTTTTGCAGCTTTGAAATTATCATTATTTACATAAGTAACATCTTTCATGTTTGGATCATAGGGTCTGCCTATAACACTAAAAGGAAATTTTTCTTTGTACAAATAATTCATGACCTTATCGTTCATCTTCGAATACAGCAGTATTATTCCGTCCACTCGTCTTCCTTGAACCATGTCTTGTACTTCTTCATATATTTCTTCTTCCGTTTGACCGGTAGACAAATATAATCCGTAATCTAGTTGGTGTGCTTTCGAACTAATTCCCCTGATAACTTCAGGGAAAAACGGATTTTGGAAAGTCTTATTTGCAGAATTAGGCATCACAAGACCTATCGTTTTTGTATTCTTATTCGCCAGACTGCGAGCATTAAAGTTAGGATGATAATCAAGCTCCTTCATAGCTTCACGCACCCTTTCTTTAGTTCTCTCACTTATTCTAGGACTGTTTGCTATTACACGGGAAACAGTTGAAGGGGCGACATTTGCAACCTTAGCTACATCTTTTATTGTTATTGTCATCTATCTGGCCTCCTTCCATAGTTTTCAGTCGCAATCGATGTTTGCTGAATATATTTAAAATAAACTAGACAAACCTTCTTTTATAGTAGTTTACCATATATTAGAGGAACTACATATTTGATAAAATGTCTTCTATAAACACTGGATATAATTTTTCATACTGCAAATTATTCATATTTCTTCCGGGTTTGGTTTTATAGCCGATTGCTAGAGACAATATTTATGAAACCTTTTCACACAACCTAAAAAAACGTTAATAATTTATTAACCCGCTATGAGTGTAGACTCATAGCGGGCAGGTGTGAATGAAGTCATTACTACACTTTATTCATGCTGTGGTAGCTCCTAACCTAAATTGCTCACTACCCCTTTGTTGCACCTGAAGCTAAGCCAGAAATAAGATATCTCTGTAGAAACAAATAGACTAAGGCAATTGGCACAGCGATAAGTATTGCTCCTGCAGCAAAACGGGTAAAGTTATTAGCGAATTCATCATTCACAAAATTGAACAGCCCTAATGCCAATGTATAATTTTCAGGACTTCTCAATACAATCCTTGGTAAAATAAAATCCATAAAAGGATTCATAAAATTAAACAAAGCAACAACAGCCAATATTGGTTTAGCTAATGGAAGTAGAATTTGAAAGAATATTCTAAAGTGACCTGCTCCATCGATTTTTGCTGATTCATCAAGTTCTCGCGGCAGTGTATCAAAATATCCTTTCACTAGAAATGCATTCATTGGTATTGATGCTCCAACGTAAATAATAATTAATCCGAGAAGACTGTCAAGTAGACCAATTGTATTTAAGAGAATATACAAAGCAACCATTGCCATTAAAACGGGAAACATTTGCAATAATAAAAATGCATATAACCCATTTTTACGTCCCTTGAATCTATATCTTGAAAAAGCATAGGCAGTCAAACCAACAATAAATGTGCCTATCACCGAAACGGAGACTGCAACTATTAACGTGTTTTTGTACCAAGTTAAATAGTTGCTGCGCGGATCAAAGAATAACCACTCATAGTGAGCAAGTGACCAATTTTCGGGGATCATTTGGGCACCAAATAATCCTTGTCCTGGGTTCAGTGACAAACCTAAAGCCCACAGAAGTGGATAAAGGATAATCACAAACATTACGCCAATAACGGAATAAATCCCTAACATTTCTAATATATTTCGATTTTTCTTACTCTTTGTTTTTCGTGTAGTTGTACTCATTTAAAAAGTCCCCTCCTCTTTAAAGGAACGTGAACGACGAAATTGTAAAAAGGCAAAAGTCGCTACAAGTAACCCTAAAATAATTGAAATAGCTGCAGCCATGTTAAACTGCTGATTTTCAAAAGTTAATCCATAAATCCACGAAATTAAAATATCTGATCCACCGGCAGTTTGTCCACGAACAGCTGGTCCACCCTGGTTAAAGAGATAAATGATGTTAAAGTTATTAAAGTTGAAAGAGTATTGCATGATTAAAAGAGGTCCCGTTGCAAACATTAAATGAGGGAACGTAATACCTCGGAACTTCTGCAATCGACTAGCTCCATCTATATCAGCAGCTTCATACCAGTCCTTTGAAACCCCCTGTAAAACTCCTGTAAACAAAGCATACACAAACGGGAAGCCAAGCCAGACTTGAATGACAATTAATGCTATTCTTGTCCAAAGCGGATCTTGTAACCAGGGAATACTCGTATTAAATAATGGTTCAATGATCTGCAAATTGATTGCACCAAAATTATCATTGAAAATTGCAGAAAAGATAATAATGGTTACAAAGGCAGGTACAGCCCAAGGTAAAATAAAAACTGTTCGGATTAGTTTTTTAAACTTCACACGCGGATCATTCACTATAATTGCAAGGAACATCGCTAAACCAATTTGCAGCGTCGTTGCTACAAACGTCCATATTAGTGTCCAAGATAGAACACTTACAAATGTAGTTCTCCACTCACTTATCATAAATAGATTCGTGAAATTTTCAAATCCGACCCATTCCAATAAGTTTCTTGGTGGAGCATTGTACAAATCGTAATTTGTAAATGCCAGAAATACCATGAATAGAAGTGGAAATACTACAACAAAAATGAGTAATAATAATCCTGGTCCTATTAAAAAGTACGGAAAGCCAGTATCCCACGCGTTCCTAAATCCATCACGCATATTGGGTACTTTCCAACCTAATTGTATTCTCTTTGCGTCTTTATAAGCATCTTGTAAGTTAAGCAAATAAAAAGTTAAAAAGAACGTCGCGAAGATTAATGAAAGAATTCCGTTACTTAAAAAGATTCGTGAGTCATCTTCTCTTGGAACATTCCCTAACGACACCAATCCCTGGAGACCTGTGCTAACGAAATCCATCATCGCAATCACAAAAGCAGCAAAGAGAATGAATAAGGCGGAAGCTTTTATAAATCGTTTATTATAAGCTTGGCCAAGTCCAGGAATAATTGAAAGTAGCGTAGCTAACGTTGAATTATGCTTAGGATTGACGATTGGATTTTCTATGTCTTTACTCTTTTCTTTAGCCATGATAACTTCCTCCTGATTAAAAGATTCGGGATCGGGTAATATTTCACCCAACCCCTCCTCAACAACTTTTAATTCATTATTGCAATTTGATCTCGTATTACTTGTACCGCTTCGTCAAGAACTTCCTGTGGATCCTCTCCCTGAGAAATGAATTCAAATGCATCAGCTATAGGATCCCACACTTGAGACATTTCAGGAATATTCGGCATCGGTTCAGCATGTTGAGTTTGCTCAAAAATAGGTGACATAAACTCATCGTTTATTTCAACTGCAGTGTGAGCCGGAAGCTCTCCTGCTGTCTCAAAATATGTTTGAGAACTCTCAGCATTTGTTAAATACAGCGCAAGTTCAGTTGCCCAATACTCACTCTCTGTGTAATAGTTTACTAACCATCCTTTATTTCCAGAAAAAGAGCTCAAAACTTCACCATCCCACTCAGGGAGCACAGATATTTCTAAGTTGTCACCGAGTGCCTCTTGATAGTCAGGAATAGCCCATGGCCCAGTAACTACCATACCTGCTTTACCATCCATAAATAGTCCATTCATTACGTCCATATCAATACCAGTAGGCATAAGTTCTTCTTCGAACCAAGAGCCAATAAGTTCAGCACCTTCAACAGCTCCTGCACTGTTTAATCCAATATCTTCTGGATCATAAACGCCATCTTCACCCTGTGCAAATACATAACCACCTGGTCCAGTTAAAAACGGATAAGAGAAGTAAAAATTATTAGCTTCCATCAAGAATCCATAAGTATCTCCATCCGTTAAATCACGAGCAACGCCCATCAAATCATCCATAGTTTCTGGCGCATCCGGAACTAATTCCGTGTTACGAAATAGTGCATAGGTCTCCACAACTGCAGGGATACCATATTGAATACCTTCATAACTGAATGAAGTGACTGCTTCCTCATTATATTCAGAGAGGCGATCTAGTTGGTCCTCTGTCAATTCCAATTCTGCAGCTAAACCTTGTAGGTGAATGTCCCCCATTCGGTCATGTGGTTGGAAAAAAATGTCCGGTCCTTGTCCTGAAGGACCATCCAAAGACATACCTTCTGTTTGATCTAACATATCATAAGGTGTCATTGTAACTTCGATACCGTATTCTTCAGTGAATTTATCAGCAATAGTTTCATAAGCAGCAATTTGAGATTCCTCGTCATTAACCCACATAGTTAGCTCTTCAGGTTTTTCAGGAACTTGTCCATCATTTGCGGATTCATCACTTTCATTTGCTTCATTAGTTTCTTCAACAGGAGTATTACCTTCGTTGTTTGTTTCCGCATTCTCATTTCCTCCACAAGCGACTAAAACGACAGATAACAATAGTAAAATTAAGGTTAGTAAAAACAACTTTCCTTTAAACATTTCATTTCCCCCTCAGTTAAATTAAGTACTGCTTTATGCGTTAGTCTACCCGAGTGATTCCACTAGCTATGCTAAGACAGGATATGCATCCAGTCTCCTCTAGTAATTCATACTTTTAAACTAGATTCTATCCTTGCAATACTAGATTACCCTTAGACAAACGTTTGCACAAAATTAGTAAAAACAATTTCACGACTTATATCGTGAAATCGCTTGCACTAACTTATGAGTTTATTATACTATTGCCTCTGATAATATTACAACCTTTTTTTTCTTATTTTTAATTAATTTATCTAAACCCCTTATTTTATATGGATTTCATTACTATCATTCTTTAATATTCCTGCAGATTCTTTAAGGGAATCTGTTTCATTCGCTAGCTCTTCCCGACGTAAAGTCTGTTCTTTTACTATTTTATCTACTTGCTTGGTAATACTGTGCAATACGTTTGCACCACCTACTAATTTAGTAACTGAATGTACTACTTCTGTAATATGTAATATTTACATCTAATTAAAACCTTACATACTCTTATTTAAGATGGTATCGATTACTACTTAATCGCCGGTATTGACCTGGAGTCATCCCTTCTTTTTTCTTAAATACCCTCGAAAAATAACTAATGTCTGAGAAACCCGATTCCTTTGATATTGATTTCAAGTCTAGACTCCCTTCTTGCAAAGATTTTTTGGCTTGAGAAAGCCGGTAATGATTCACATACTGAATTGGTGTCATTCCAATACTTTTTTTCATAGATCTAGTTAAATAATCTGGATGGTAGAGTAAATCTTTGGACATAGTTTTAATATTAAATGTATTCTTTCGATAATTATCTTTAATATACTGAATACATCTATTTGAAACCGTTTGCGCACTGGTAGGTAGTTCTAACGCTTCTTTTTGTAACTGAACAATTATTTCAAAAAAATAGGTTTGCTGTTTCATTCTTTCTGCGGGATCATTTGAGTCATTTAATTGAAGAAGATTGTTAAACAGGTCTTTAGCATGCTCAACCTTCTGGAAATCACCGTTTCTTGGAATAAATAGTTCATATAAATCAGAATGTATAAATGTATTTTCCCGCTTAATGATATTCGACCAATCTACTTCTGTTTCTTCTACTAATTTATAGTTAGATGAGAGAGTAAAGTGAATCCAGCTATATTCGGTTTCTTCCGTACATTTTTTATTCCCTACGTGTTCCAAATGTGGAGCCAATACAATATATTCTCCTTCAGTAACGCTATAGGTATTCTCTTCTTCTTTCATATATAAAGTTCCTTTTGTAACAAATATCAAGTTAAAAATGTGAAACCTTCTTTTGAAATGAGCTTCTCCTTTTCTAAAAATAGCTCTTCCACCTTTTATAAAAATAGGTAGTGGAGGAATCACTGTTTTAATCATCATCATTTCATATCACCTCTAAGTCGTTTTTGTCCAATACTGATCGATTTATTATCTACTATATTACTATAAATTCAAGTATGATGTTAAAGGAATTCAAAAGAAAATGTGCAACTTTCTATAAAGGTAGGTATTCAAATGAGCGATACAAAAAACACAAATAAAGCAGCCAAAATGACTTTATTTGCTTTAACTTGGCCAATTTTTATTGAAATTCTTCTTCATATGCTAATGGGAAACGCAGATACGCTAATGCTAAGCCAATTTAGCGATGATGCCGTGGCAGCCGTTGGTGTGTCCAATCAAATAATGAGTGTAATCATTGTTATGTTTGGTTTTGTTGCGACTGGAACAACCATTCTTATTGCTCAGAATATTGGCGCAAAGAAAGAATCACGTGCTGGACAAATTGCAGTAGTGTCAATAATAGCAAATATTTTATTTGGCTTCCTGCTAAGTATTATCTTGTTCTTCTTTGGTGAACAAATCCTGACTGCGATGAATCTACCCGATGAGTTATTAGGAACTGCTGTTATATATATTAAAATAGTAGGCGGTGTATCTTTCGTTCAAGCATTAATTATGACTCTATCTGCCATTGTCAAAAGTCATGGTTTTACAAAAGATGCCATGTATGTCACGTTAGGGATGAATGTTTTAAATATCTTTGGTAATTATATTTTTATATTTGGAGCGTTTGGAGCTCCAGTATTAGGCGTAACTGGCGTTGCACTTAGTACTGCTGTGAGTAGAACAATAGGAACTATTATTTTATTTGTTTTGTTATACAAACGAGTAAATGGTGATTTACCATGGAGTTTTCTTGTGAAAAAGTTCCCCAAAAAAGAGCTCAAAGATCTTCTTCGCATAGGTATTCCTTCTGCAGGCGAGCAGCTGTCATACAACTCATCACAAATGGTAATAACTTATTTTATTGCTTCCATGGGAACAACAGCCTTAACAACTCGAGTATACACTTTAAACATTATGATGATTGCCTTCTTATTTGCCATAGCAATTGGTCAAGGTACTCAAATTATTGTAGGGTATTTAATTGGAGAGAAAAAAAATGAAGAAGCTTATCAAAGGTGTTTAAAAAGTCTCTGGATCGGTATGAGTGTATCTACTTTTGCAGCTCTCATTTTCGCTTTGTTTTCTGAGGAATTATTATCTATCTTTACTAGTAATCAGGAAATCATTCAATTAGGAAGCTTACTATTATTATTAACCGTAATCCTTGAACCAGGAAGAGCGTTCAATCTGATAGTCATCAATTGCCTTCGAGCAGCTGGAGATGTAAAATTCCCTGTCTATATTGGCATATTATCAATGTGGGGAGTCTCAGTAACCATTTCCTATGCGGCTGGTATTTGGTTAGGTCTAGGACTAATTGGTATCTGGATAGCATTGATTATGGACGAATGGCTTAGAGGATTATTAATGCTCCACCGATGGAAAACCCGTAAATGGGAACGAATGTCTTTTGTAGATGAACAGGAAATAGAGGAATTTAAGATAGACACCAAACGTGAGGTTAAATAAGACTGTCTCAATGATGAAATAGATATAATTACTATTCAATTATTTCTAACATTCTCTGAAACAGTTAGTCTATAATTACATATTTTTGGATATAATTATTTTGACAATCTTTCATAATTTTGATTAAATGTAAGAGACTATCAACATTTATTACAAGTGTTGATATTTTTTCAACTCTAAAAAAATAAGGGGGTATGGATTTTGAAGAAGAAATTTGGTTCCATGTTTGCGTTACTCTTAACAGGTAGTATCGTACTATCTGCTTGTGGGGGCGAAAACGACAATTCCACAGACAATGGTGGTACTGACGTTAACGAAGGTGCAAACAACACCGCAGAAGAAAATGCCGCCGATGAAAATGATGGGGCGCAGAACGACGAAGCTGCCAATGACGAAGTGGCGAGTGATGTCAATGTAGGAAATCTTCAAATCGGTACTGGTGGCACTGGTGGGACATATTATCCACTAGGTCAGGAAATGGCAACTGTTATAAGTGCTAATATCGAGGGGTATGAAGGTTTCGATTTAAGTGCAGTATCTTCTGGTGCTTCCGTGGATAACCTATCCAATATTTTACAAGGTGAAATAGCATTAGGTATGACGGTTCACCTTCCTGCAGTAGATGCACTTACAGGTGCTGGTGATTTTGAAGGTGTTGCTGTGGAAAATTTCGGATTTATGGGTCACATTTATCCTGAAGTTATGCAAATTGTTACACCTGCCGATTCCGGGATTGAAACTATTGAGGACCTAGAAGGGGCAGATATTGCAATCGGTCCCCCTGGAAGTGGTACACAATCAGCTGCCAGACTCATTTTAGAGGCTCATGGTCTTGAAGATGGCGATTATAATGCCTATGAAGAAGATTTTGGTGATGCAGCAGGACGTATTCAAGACGGTAACTTAGATGCTTCTTTTGGACTTCTTGGACTTCCGGCATCAAGTATTGAAGAGTTAGCTATTTCTCGTGATGTTAACTTTATTTCATTAACTGAAGATGGATTGGCTTATATAGAAGAAAACAGTGGTTACGGATCTTTTGAAATTCCCGCTGACACGTATGACTTCCTAGACGAAGACGTGACTGCTATTACAGCTTATGCAGTTCTTGTAGGTTCGACAGATCTAATTAATGAGGACCTTGGTTATGCAATTACTAAAGCTCTTTATGAGAATAGTGATGATATCACTCATCCTCAAGGAGATCACACAACAAAAGAAAATATCCTACTTGGTTCAGACGATCTTCCTATTCATCCAGGTGCACAACGTTATTTTGATGAAGAAGGAATTGAATAAGAAGAAGAATAAAATTGAGGCCGGATCTCTTATCTAAGTGTCCGGCCTTTTCTAAAATGAAATTTGATTTTCATGTTCATTATTAAAACTTTTCAAGTCAGTTATCTCTGCTTTCGCTCCATTATTTGCAGAACATCGACGAAAGAGCAGGATACATCTCTCCTACGTTTTCGTGGATAAGAATTATTTCAAACGGTATTATGATGTAAAGTTATACGAGTAGAGGTGAAACTATGGCCGAGAAAGAAACGTTGTCAGAAAAAGAACAACAAGAATTACTTGCAAAATATGATAAAGAATCATCGTTTCGTCAAAATTTAGGAAAGTGGACTTGGGTTGTCTCTTTTATTGCTATTTCCCTTACACTTTTCCACTTATGGAGAGCCTTTCCGCAAACTGGAGGACCATTAGTTTATCTAATGCAAGGATCTGTGCATTTAGGTACTGCGCTAGGATTAATCTTCTTACTTTATCCGGCGCGCAGAAATGGTGCTAAAAAAGTCGGAGTACCTTGGTACGATGTTATTTTTGCCTTTTTATCTATGGGATCTGTTTATTATATTTTATTTAGATATGATTGGATTACAGGTGCAGCAAGAATTATGGGGTTTACCCCACTTGATATACTCGTAGCAACGCTCGGTATTTTTCTATTGTTAGAAGCTACCAGACGTGCAGTTGGCGTACCAATCGTAGTCATTGCCGGCTTAGCTATTGTTTATGGAATGTACGGAACGAATATTCCGTATTTCGGACACGGTGGTTTTGATTGGTCTGGACTCTCAAGGAGATTATTCTTTTCTTCCGACGCTATTTTCGGAACACCTATTCAAATATCATCCACCTATATTTACTTATTTTTATTTTTTGGTGTTATGTTGACCAAAACAGGAGTAGGTCAATACTTTAATGACCTTGCATTTGGTGCAACTGGACGTTATACAGGTGGTACTGCCAAAGCAGCAGTAGCAGCATCTGCACTGCAAGGTACAGTCACAGGTAGTTCTGTCGCCAATACAGTTGCGTCTGGTTCTTTCACCATACCTATGATGAAAAGAGCTAAATTTCGACCGGAATTTGCCGCCGCAGCAGAAGCAGCCGCATCTACCGGTGGACAAATTATGCCACCAATCATGGGTGCTGCAGCATTTATTATGGCAGAATATGTATCTAGTGTTTCTTACAGTGACATCATTATTATTGGTATTATTCCTGCTGCGCTTTATTTTGCCGGAGTTTTCATGGGAACACATTTTGAAGCAAAACGTTACGGGATTACTGGCCAGCCGAAGAGTGAATTACCTTCCTTTAACGGACTTGCCAAACGGGCTTACCTTTTATTACCGTTAGTAACCATTATAACAATGCTTGTAAATGGTTTTACACCTACTTATGCGGCATTAACTGGTATTGGTACAGCTTATCTAGTAAGTTTCTTCCGTAAGGATACTCGAATGGGCTTTAAAGATATTATAGACGCTTTTGAGCAAGGTGCTCGTATTGCCTTGCCGGTTATCGCCGCTTGTGCCTCCGCTGGTATCATTGTAGGTATTGTTGTATTCACTGGTCTAGGTGGGAAAATAGCTGGTGGACTTTTAAGTCTTGCTGGTGATAATTTATTTTTACTTTTGTTTTTTACAATGATTGCTTCTATTTTACTTGGAATGGGCTTACCCACCACAGCTAACTATGTTGTTACTGCATCAATGGCAGCACCAGCATTAATGGCTTATGGAGTACCGGATATTTCTGCTCACTTCTTTGTTTTTTACTTTGGAATTGTAGCCGACATAACACCGCCTGTGTGTTTAGCAGCATATGCCGGTGCAGGAATAGCAAAAGCTAATCCGATGAAAGCAGGTGTCGCCGCCTTCAAGTTAGCAATTGCTGGGTTTATTATTCCCTATGTTTTTGTATATAGCCCAGCTCTATTGTTACAGGACGCGGAAGTATTCCAAGTAATCACTTTAGTTGCTACTGCCCTTCTTGGAATGGCGGCTGTAAGTGCAACAATGATGAATTACTTTGTGTATCGCTTCAAATGGTACGAGCGAATTCTACTATTAATTTCTGGGATAATGCTTATTTATCCAGAGAATCTACCAATTGAATTATCAGGTTTAGTATTGTTTTTCTTAATTGGAACCTTACAACATCGTCGTAAGAAAAGGGATATTAATCAGCAAGAACCCATTACTGCTTAATGAGAATGTAAAAAGAGGAGGTGTCTGCAAATAGACACCTCCTTTTTTTTACAGAGGGAGTATAAAATGACAGCTATCTTTACGCCACACGTATCAAGGGAAACCCACCTCCTTTCGAGTAGCACCTACACGCACTACGTAGGTGCTACTCGGGGGTGGCTAAAAAGATCACGCTGTATTTAATAAAAGACGCTACGCGTTTTTCTTATTCTTTTTTAATCATAAAACACATCAAATGTTTCCCATAGACCCTCTAACTCTTTTAACCGCTTCTCTACTTTTTTATGTTCTGATCTTGTTAAAGCCGTGATGAGCGCACTAGCAATACTCATTGGTGCCGAAAAGGAATCAATAAATGAATTTATTTCTGTTGCTGCAACAATTTTATAATCTGCATAAGGTACAAGAGGACTTAGTAAATGATCGGTGATCACCACTATTTTTGCATCTCTTTGCTTCACGTACTTTAATACTTCCACTGTTCGCTTCGTGTATCTGGAAAAACCTAATCCTATCACCAGATCATCTTTAGAGATATCCAGTAAGTGCTCAGAGACACCATCCGCTTGATGAATCAATTCCGTGTTTTGAAGAACTAAATCAAGATAAAACTCTAAAAATCCCCCAATGCTGGTTGCGCTGCGATAGGCTATAATATATATACGTTTTGCTGCAATCATTTCATAGACAACTTGCTCAAATACAAGTGGGTCTATTTGATTTAACGTTACTTTCAAATTTTGAATATCATCTGACAAAACTTCGGTTACCACATTTTCAGTTGTATCATTGGCATCTGTTGTTCTGGCAAGAACCTCAGCAGAAGTCATTCTTCGTTGAAGTGCTTCTTGTAAATGTCTTTGCAGGTCCGGATATCCCTTATAATTAAGGAAAAAAGCGAAACGAATAACTGTTGCTTCTCCAACTTTAACATTTTTAGCTAATTTAGATGCCGTCAGAAAAGAAGCTGTTTCATGATTTTCGATTAAATAGTTGGCAATTTTTTTATGAGATTTACTCATTTTTTCCCTATTTTGGATCATCCTCAGATAAACATCACTTTCCAGCAAAGAACTCCCCCCTTTAACTCACTCCTGAACCTTCTTTGAAACAGTAACAAACATTTTCATAGGCACTGATCGTGTGATCTAATTCTTTATCGCCATGCGCGGCAGAGATGCTATAGCGGTTTAACGGCTTTGTATAAACTCCTAGTTGTAATAACTCGAAATCTAGTTCCTTTCTCTTCATGGTATTTGACTGAAGAAGATCTCGGTAGTGCCGCAATTTCTTTTCCTCATTCCATACTACATTAAATACGGTACCAGCACCATATGTTCGTATCGGAATGCCAGACTTTAAGCCGACTTCCTCAATCCGCTTTCTTAACTCCATTGTATAATTAACTATTTGCGGAAAAGAAACTTCTAGTTCTTGAATTGTTGCTAATCCAGCAGCTAAAATGGTTGGATGTCCATTATACGTACCACTGTGAAATAGCACATCTTTTGCAGTCTCTTTTCCATCTACTCCTGCCTCAAATACATCGAATCCTCGTTTTGGAGAACTTACTTCCATGATATCTTCCCTGCCACCCACTAACCCTATAGGGAAACCTCCACCAATTATCTTACCTAGGGTTGTTATATCAGGATCGATTCGGTATAGCTCCTGGGCACCTCCAAGTGCAATTCGAAATCCAGTTTTAATTTCATCAAAAATGAGAATGATACCATACTTCAAGGTTAGTTCTCTTAATTTATCCATAAACGCTTGTTCCGCTAAAATAAACCCTGCTTGAACAGGTTCAATTAAAACTGCTGCAATTTCCTGATGACTCTGACTAATTATCTTTTCTACCCCTTCGACATCATTAAAAGGGAGGATAAAAGGCTCTAATCCGTCCACTTCTACTCCAGCCGATTCTGGAACTGCGATTGGCCTATCTATTGCTCCTGCTTCCGTAAGAGGAGGATTGATGCTATAAAGAACTTCTTTAAATCCCCCATGGTAATGACCTTCAAATTTCGCTATTTTTTTCTTTTTAGTAAACACTTTCGCTATCCTAATTGCCAATTGGGTTGCTTCTGTTCCAGAGTTCGTATATCTTAGTTTTTTAATAGAAGGATAGTACTGCTGAATTTTTTTAGCGAATTCAACTTCTTTAAGGTGAGGTGTTCCAAAGAGATGCGTCCCGTCCTGGTTCAATTGTTCAGTAATAGCATCATTCATTCGAGAATGTCCATGTCCTAATGCTAATGCCCCATAGCCCATTAAGTAATCGACGTATGAATTTCCGTCAACATCCGTTAACCAGGCACCTTTTCCTTTTTTCATCACAATAGGATAAGGTGCAAAATATTTAATATTTGCAGTTACTCCTCCAGGAAGATAGTTTTCAGCATCTTTCATCTGTCTTTTCGAGAGAATTGTTTTGCTCTGATAATTTAAAGCATTGTGCCCTACTTTATCAATCGCCATAAGAAAATGGATGCCACCTTTCACTCATTCACTTTCGTGAATCATTTATTTCATTTTATGTCATCCTTGCTTCTAAGTTGAAGACCAATTTTTAGCTTTTTAAATGCTCTATCAAAAACAAGAAATATATCGATATATAGCGAGAGAAATGAAGCATTTATTTCATTAATCGAATGTAAGTAATGATTTCCTCCGTTTTTGACCGATTTTAATACTTGTGTTTAAATGAATATACAGACATATCCAAAGGAGGATGATTTTATGGCTCAACCGAAGTACATTATGAATATTGAAAAGGTCCCTCACCTATCCGATGAAGAAAAGCAAAAACTAAAGAAAATTACTGAAAAATTCGTTTTTCGTGTGAATGAATATTATTTAGGTTTAATCGACTGGGCAGATCCAAATGATCCTATTCGAAAATTGGTTATTCCTAATGAAGGTGAACTTGAAGAATATGGGCGCTGGGATTCTTCTGACGAAGATACGAACTATGTTGTGCCAGGATGTCAGCATAAATATGATCAAACAGCTTTATTAATCGTTTCAGAAGTTTGCGGGGCTTATTGCAGATATTGCTTTAGAAAGCGTTTATTCCGAAATGATATTAAAGAGGCGATGTCAGATGTGCAGCCCGGGATTGAATATATAAAAGAACACCCCGAGATCACAAATGTGCTGTTAACCGGTGGGGATTCTCTTATACTTGCAACGAAAAAACTACGGATTATCATCGAGCAATTACGTGAGATTCCTCATGTAAAGATTATCCGTCTCGGCTCTAAAATGCCTGTTTTTAATCCAATGAGAATATATGAGGATGAAGCTCTTCTAGAGTTAATTCGTGAATATTCTACACCTGAGCAGCGTATTTATGTTATGGCACATATTAACCATCCAGTTGAGATTACACCTGAAGCTAAGAGAGGTTTCGAGGCATTACATGATGCGGGGGCTATTGTTGTTAATCAGACTCCTGTGTTAAGAGGTATCAACGATGATCCTGATGTACTTGCCGAGTTACTGGATAAATTATCCTGGGCCGGAGTTACACCATACTATTTCTTTATAAACCGACCTGTTGCAGGGAATAATGATTTCGTCCTATCATTAACAGAAGCGTATGATATTGTCGAAGAAGCGAAATCGAAAACATCTGGATTAGGAAAAAGAGTTCGCCTTTCTATGAGTCACACATCGGGAAAAATTGAGATTCTTGCCATAGACAATGGAAAAGCTTATTTAAAGTATCATCAATCCAGAGATGGAAATTACGGTAAGTTTATGATTTTAGATTGTCCTGAAAATGCTTCTTGGTTTGATGACCTCCCAGGAAACGAAGAACACTGGGTCAAACCTAGCAAAAAGTTTGAGGGCTTCCAATCCGCAAATGAAAAAATTGCTAACAAAGAACAAGCATTAACTAAATAATTTGCAAGGGCAATGAAAAAGTCGATTTTTACTTTTTTCATTGCCCTTTTTGATGAAATGAGAGAAGGTATTTTATAGTATTCTTAACTATCCCCCTTTTATCGTGTAATTTCTAGTACAATATTAATTATGAATATTGGATTCATTGGAAGGGGGGATTATATGAGATTATATTCTTTTTTAATCTTATTATTATCTATAGGTATGATTTCTTCATGCAGCAGTGAAGCCATCTTTCCATCTCAGTCAACTTCTAACAATGATGCTGTCCCAATCGTTCCAGAAGTGACAGAAGCACCGCTCCATATAACTTTTGATTCTATTACATATCCTGACGGCAAATCATCCATTGAATTTATCGCCGAACATATCGATGGATCAGAAATATTTATAGATGACTATCAATTTCAATGGCCCAAATATGTTTCAGATAATGAGGGGATCATGTATGAGATTGAAAAGGTGGATATTAGCAAAAACTCTAAGCACCATAAAAAAGAGTTAGGTATACACAAGATTGCCATAACTATTCTCTTGGCCCAGACACTCACCAAAGAATCTGCATCTCTGCATATTCCATTCTATGTGATCCCTAGTCTTTTTGAAAAAGGCTATCCTTTTCAAGTTACCAATGAAGACATTACACGGACTAAAGTTGCTGATACCGTTATTGATAATATTAAAATTGACGGTCAAACTGTCTCATTTACAATCAATGACAATCAAAAAAGACATGGTAATCCTGGTGAGGTTCATATATTTTCATATGTTTTGGACAATCAATTAACTTATCCTTTATTCTCAAACTTTGACCAAAACGACAAATCCTTAAACGTCGAATTGAAATTTGCACAATCAATCGATTATCCTGCAAAATTTTTAATAAAAGGATCCACTCTCGCTCTTCCGAAATGGCGCTTGTCCTTTGCTGTACCAATAACTAAAAACGACGACTCTTAAAAGAATCGTCGTTTTTCATTATTCAATCAAAATCATCATCATGTTCTTCTGGAATATAACCCATTTGTGGTGCTGAAGGTCCATGACCATTCATCATGTAATTATTATTTGCCGGCATTTCCTGATTATAGGATGGTTGTGGTTGCATCACCCCAGGATACTGGGCTTGCTCGTGCATTCCGGGTTGAGAATATTGTGAATACACACCTTCATTCTGCATTGGCATATGATGATTATCTAACGGTGTTTGGAATTGTCCTTGCTGTCCATAGGGCTGATGCATCGAGTTAGGCATTGGAGTGTAGCCATGACCTTCAACATGACCTAATTCTGGATGATGTTCTTCCATTGGCTGATTATTCATCGGGTGCTGCATTCCTTGAACCATCGGCTGGTTATTCATCGGGTGCTGCATTCCTTGAACCATTGGCTGGTTGTTCATCGAGTGCTGCATTCCCTGAACCATCGGCTGGTTATTCATCGGGTGCTGCATCCCTTGAACCATCTGCTGGTTGTTCATCGGGTGCTGCATTCCTTGAACCATTGGCTGGTTATTCTTCGGGTGCTGCATCCCTTGAACCATTGGCTGGTTATTCATCGGGTGCTGCATCCCTTGAACCATTGGCTGGTTGTTCATCGGGTGCTGCATTCCTTGTTGCTTTGGTTTTTGACAATTACAACTCATATAAAACCCCTTTCTTTCCTTTATAGGAACCCCTTATTTTTAAAATATTCATATTTGAAGCGGTTCAGTTCATCCTATGTCTTTGCACTTAAAACGTGACATCTCCCTAGTTTTGAATATAAGAAAAACGCGTAGCGTCTTTTGTTATATTCAGCGAGGTCTCGCCAACCAGAAGCAGCACCTACGAAGTGCGTGTAGGTGCTGCTCGAAAGGAGATAGGTTTCCCTTCGTAAAAAAAAGCAATAAACGGCATCCCCGCCGTTTATTTAGAGACATGATCCCTATTCAAATAGTATTTATAAAGTCAATTGTATCTATTAGCATATTCTTTCTTTCCAGATCCGTGCCTTGAATAACATTTCCAAAATGAAGACTTCCGTGTAAAGACAGCCCGCAAAATTGTAAAATACTTTGATCGATTAAACGGAGCATCGCCTCGTTCATTCCAGAGTTTTCAAACTCCTCCTTTGGTGCACCGGTAGTATATAGAAGAGATGCTTTTTTACATACCAGTTTAGGAATAGGGTTCTCTCCTTCTAATTCATAAGCAAATCCAAAAGAAAAAACACGATCAATAAAACCTTTACCTATGGCGGGAAATCCCCCCCACCAAACAGGGAAAATAAAAATTATATGATCCGCCCATTTTATGAAGTCCTGTTCCTTCACAACATCAGTCTTATAATACCTTTGATAACTTTCTTCATATTCTTCCCTGGATAAATGGGGGTGAAATGACTGTTCTGCTAAATTTCTAATTCTCACTTCAGCCTTTTTGTCTTTTATAGTAGCGACTACACTTTCTAAAATGGAGCCATTGAAGCTATCTTTTGTTGGATGCATGAAAACTACTAAGTAATTCATCATTTCCCCCTTTCACAGAATTGTTAGCCCTTAGAATCCATATTTTCTATCACTTTAACTCAAAACTGCTGGTGTATTTAAAGGTTTCCCAAAGTAATAACCTTGAACTAGATCCACATATGGTTTAATTGCAATATACTCTTCTTCGGTTTCAATCCCTTCTGCAAGTAAAATTGTTCCCATTTCCTTTGTAACTTCTCGTAAATTTGCAATGAGGGACATCTTATTATCGTCCGCATAACAGTTTCTGATAAGCTCTCGATCAATTTTAGCATAATCCGGTGCCAACTCTTGTAAAACATCTATTGTTGCGAAGCCTGAACCTATATCATCTAATGCTACTTTTACTCCAGCTTTCTGATATTGAGTAAAGATACTTTTCAAATGTTTCATATCTTCTATTCGTTCCGTTTCTACCACTTCAAAGACAAGGTCTTCTGGATCAACGTTATACTCTTTGACTGCTTGAAAAGTACTTTTTAAACAATGGGTGGGATCGTAAATAGATGATGGTAAAAAATTAATAAAATGCTTCGTTCCTTTACTTAACATCTGAGCACCAGTGCGAATAGCATTAATCCTTGATTGACTATCCAACATTGATTGAAGGCCGGAATCTTGGGAAAAATTAAAAAGATCCGCTGGAGAGAATGGATATAATCGGCTGCTAGGTCTCAAAAGAAATTCATAGCCGTATACCTCTTCTGAATCACACGCTAGGATTGGTTGCATAAACGAGTAGAAAAGTTGTTCTTGTATAACTTTCACGTAAGTAGGATTTTTAATTCTAAGTGCAAGTTGAGTAAAAGGGATCTTTGTCTTCAAATTAATTGCCTCATATCCCTCTTCAATAAAATATCCATGAGTTTCATTTAACTGTAATTTCGAAAGTTCCAACTCTATCATTTTAATAAACTGTTGTAACTGTTCCCAAGAAGCATATGTAAAATGTAAACTATGATCAACATGAAATAGTTCAAATCCAATACTTTCGGATTTATTTATAATCTCAGTAAGACTAACATCTCCTAAAAAAACTATTTTTATCATGCCTTCATCCGATAAAGGCATTTTCACCTGACAAAATTGACACCCTTCCATTAATACACCTTCTTTCATCATAATAGTTTAAAAATACCCTATCCGCTTAGTTTGAAACATAGATAGGTCATTTGAATCAAAAAAAATTTATATATATGAATCATAAGAATGATATTTCCTCAAATATAAAGGTTATTAAACTATTAGTATTACTTTAATTCATTTATATGTATTATCACTACTTACTTTTTTGTTAAAATAAACCATTCATTTTTTCAGCTAATACTGAAACTATACTCCTCATATATACAAGTTTCCTAATAATCTTTAATTTGAATTTTATATTTGATATGATACGAACATGGTATATTTTGAAAATTCATTCGAACGGGAGGAGATCTATCCATGATTTTATCTAGTGAAGATATCCAAGCTAACCTTGAAGATTCAAAGGGATGGGAGTTAGAAGGGGACAAATGGATAAAAAAACATTTTACCTTAAGTACATTTCCTAAAGCGATACAGTTTGTAAATGAACTCGCAAACTTAGCAGAAGACCGACAGCATCATCCGTACTTAATTATTGACCACAAAAATGTAACAATCAAATTAAGCACAATTGATGAAGGCGGGTTATCTCAGAAAGATTTCGAATCTGCTCACGCTTATGATGTTACATTTCTAAAGTACGATTAGTAAACAATAAAAAGGCTACCTTAAAAAAATGAGGTAGTCTTTTTTCTTTAAAATTAAATTGTATTTATTAACGTAATGGTAGAACATACATTAGTATTGTTAGAAAGTGCACAATACTTGCAGCCAGGACAAAGAGATGCCACACTGCATGATGATAATGAAAGGTTCGCCACACGTAAAAAACTGTTCCAACGGTATATAAAACTCCGCCAATTACTAATAAAACTAACCCTGTCGTTTCCACTTTCGAAGCAATAGGATTCAGAACAAATGCAACCATCCAACCCATTGAAATATATAGTAACGTCGATAAGAAAATAAATCTTTTGACAAAAAATGCTTTAAAGATTATTCCACTAATTGCTAAAGCCCAGACAATAGAGAGTAAAACCCAACCAATCGTACCGTCCACAACTATAACCATAAGAGGTGTATATGTTCCTGCAATAAACAAATAGATAGCAGAATGATCTAAAACTTCAAAAATATTCTTTACCTTCCCATTTGGAAAACTATGTAATAGAGTGGAACATGTAAACATTAATACTAACGTCACACCATAAATTGTAAAGCTTACCAGATGTGCTGTGGTTCCATATAAGCTGGCAAATACAATAAGAAGAACTAGTGCAGCAATGCTGACTAACACACCTATACCGTGTGTGATAGCATTTGCGATTTCTTCTTTTTTCGTGAAGACATGAGTACTTCCCATTTCTATCTCCCTTTCATTATTTTATTCTATTGAACATATCGAATAGAAGAAACTTTCCATTCTTCTTCTTCCTTAAAAATAATCTCTATCCCACCATCAAATTGAAAGCTCTCTTCTGATTCCGTATAGAATTCATACTCTGTAGTAAATTCACTCTGATCATCATTATAAGAAAACGTTCGTTGGCGTATATAAATGACAGGTTCTAAATGTAGGTAATGAAACGTTTGGGAAATAGAGTTATCCTCTAGTAACTCTAGCGTGTCTGATTCCGAGTTTACAGTAATGTTATCCGCTACCATGTTCTCTAACTCTGAATGGTTTCTTTCATGCATGAATTGAAAAAACTCACGGGATTTTTCATCAAGCTGCCTTCTTAAAACACGTTCCTTCTCATAATTTTCTTCTAGTTCAATCGTTAGTTGTTTATACGTAAGAACATCATCTTTTAGTGACACATTTTCATCTTCTAGTTCTTGAACTCTTTCTTGAAGTTGCTCTCTCTCTGTTAGCTCTTTTTCAAGTTGGCCTACTAACTGTTCATTGGTAGCTATTAATGTATCTAAATCATTTACAGCTTCTTCATTCACTGATAGATCCTCGGGTTCCTCATTTTCAGAACAGGCTGCAAAAAACAATACACCAATTAATAAGAGCGGAATCTTCAAGTATTTCATATTCATTCCCCTTTTTTATCCAAACCTATTATTACTCTATTATACAGAATTTCATACACATGAAAAGAAATGATTAATAACTTCTATATTTTATCATTTATTGACCTAACATGAAAAGATTAAAGTAACCAAAAAACCAACTCCATTCGACATGAAGTTGGTCAACATCGCAAGGTTTTCCCTTTCATTATTACCAAAAAAAAGCTGCGCCTAATGCAAAACCACCAATTGCCGCTAATGCTATTGGTACTACTGGTCTATACGGATAAGGAGTATATCCGGGATATCCATATCCGGGATAATATCCACCGTAGCCGTAGCCAAAACCAGAATACCCTCTTCCCTCTTTCTCCAAATAAACATATTTATTATCTACATCAACAATCTTTCCATGATGCTCCAGTCCTTTTAAATCAACGATTCGAACATGTTTTCCTTTGTATCTGCAGCATATGTCATAATAGTGATTTCCGTAAGTCATAAACTCACCTCCAAATCTTTTCTTATTAGTTTATTTATAAGAATCGATTATGTTTGGACCACTGACCTAAGTCTCAATAATAAAAAAATATATCTTGTACTAACTAACGTAAAAACTGTTCTCGGATACATTGTGTCTTTTAAAATACTCGTAGAAAGTGTAAAGCACACGCAAAAAGTTGACCCTCTCGCTATTCAAAAGTCAACAAAATCCTTTAAAAACCAAGATTTTTAAATATCCATAAAAAAAGAGCCCAGAAGGCCCCTCAATTTTTAATCCTACTCTTATTCATTTATCATGTTTCTTTTTAGGATTTCTTGCTATAATATCCTCCAACATATCCAGCAAATCTTCTCGAGACATTTCAGAAGTATGGTGTTTCTCTTTCCTAGAGCGAAATTTTACTGACTGCTCGTTACCTTCATAGAATGAGTTATTTACAGTTTTTAGTTCAGCTTCATCTAATAACTTTTCTGTTTCTTGGGTAGACTCACTTACTCGCCTATCATCTGTTTCCTTATAGAAGTCAGAAAAATTCTCTTCCTGAGAAGCTATCCCTTTATTTCCATGTTCATCAATAAGATAATGAGTTCTCGATTCCCCTTCCTCTTTCGTATAATTATTCTCGATCAGGTAAGCCGGAATTAGTTGTCCATTCGGCATCATATACTTACGATTTAAATTTCTAGTATCTTTATCAAAAAAACTGTAAATGACTGGAATTAAAATTAATGTCAGGAATGTAGCACTAATCAAACCACTAATAACGGTTATTGCTAGTGGCTGTTGAAGCTCCGTACCTTCCCCTAATCCAATTGCTAATGGTACTAAACCTAGTATCGTAGTAGTCGCTGTCATTAGGATTGGCCTTGCACGGTCTTTTACACCGTCTACGATCGCTTCATAACTCTTCATTCCAGATGCTTTTCTCTGATTTATATAATCCACCAGTACAATCGCATTGTTTACGACGATTCCTACTAGTACGATTAGACCAATAAAAGCCATCACACTAACTGGTGTTTCAGTTACTGTAAGTCCAATCGCAACTCCAATAACAATTAAAGGTACCGTGAACATGATTACGAACGGGTATTTTAATGACTCGAATTGAGCTGCTAACACGAGATAAACAAATACTACTGCCAAGATTAGTGCTAATGTGAGATCTGATATGGCATCATCTAATAATTCTGTATCTCCTGTATAGGATACCGTTGTTTCATCAGGAATCGAAAGGTCCTCAAAAGTTTCCTCTACAAGTGTACGAATCTCACCTAAATTATTTTCTGATCCATACTGCAAAGTAAATTGAACCGCATTTTCCAGATCAACTCGATGAATTGTTTCTGGCCCTACACCTATTTCGATAGTTGAAATATCATCTAGCCGTATGTAATCTCTTTCTCGATTTCTAAGCAGAAGATTCTCTATCGCTTCTACATCTTCTGTATATTCTTGTGCAAAATGAACGTGTACTTCATAAATCTCATCTTCGGCAGTTACAATTTGCGTGGCTGTAACTCCAGTCATTTGGTTATTTACGATACTTGCTATTTGGGCAGGGACAAACCCTTCCTCTCTAGCCGCTTCTTCATTTACGGTTATTTGCAATTCTTCAATCGTTTCATTTAAGTCGTTTGTAACCTCTGTAAGTTCACTCATATCTGCAAATTCTGCTTGCACTTCTGCAGCTACTTCTTCTAGACGATTAGGACTGGAATCCCTTAAATTAAAGGTAAAAGTGTTTGGACTATTTCCAAATGAAGCATCCATTTGAACTGAGATTTCTCCATTAGGGACTGCTTGCTCTAAATCTCTTCGAATGGAATCAGAAAAGTCCATCGTAGAAACGGTTCGTTGATCGATAGGAGCCATTGTGACATAAACCGACGCTTTGTTTGAATTCCCTTCCCCCATCATCATGCCATTTCCGCTTGCACCAGTTACAGAAGTATAATGATCGACTTCTGTTTCATTTTCCAGCACCACTTCGATTTCTTCAATCGCTTCAAATGTATCTTCTCTAGGAGTACCAGGCTTCATTTCTACATCAATTTGGAAGAAGCCTTCATCAGTAGCCGGCAAAAATGCAGTTCCTACTGAAATTACTCCAAATCCACCACCAATAAGAAGGATTAAGGTAATGACAAGTATGACAGTACGATTTTTTAATGACCAACGAGTAGATTTATCAAAAGTTTTAACAAATCTTGATTGTTGCCTTTTCTTTTCCAAGTCTTTCTCAGGTGCTTTTAAAACTCTGCTGGCTATCATTGGAACCACTGTTAAAGCAACAAGTAATGAAGCTAAAAGACTGAATGACACAGTTAGAGCAAATTCTCTAAATAGATTTCCGACGATTCCAGTTATAAACACAACAGGCAGAAAAACCGAAATTGTCGTAAATGTTGATGCTGTTATCGCTGTTGCCGCTTCACTAGCCCCATCTAATGCAGCTTTTTTAGGTTCCTTTTTCATCGATAAATGACGATATATATTTTCTATGACCACAATAGAATTATCTACTAACATTCCAATACCAAGCGCTAAACCGCCAAGAGTCATGATGTTAAGGGAAAAGCTAGTAAAATAAAGCAAAACAAATGTCACTATGACAGAAAAAGGGATGGCAATTCCAATAATTAAGGGCGTTGTTATACTTCGTAAAAAAACAAATAACACCGTCATTGCTATCAATCCACCTGCTATTAAAGCCATAGAAACACTAGAAATAGCTTCTTCGATATAATCTCCTTGATCGAAGAGTACTGCTGTTTCTAAATCTTTGTAATTGCTCTCTGCCAGTAGCTCTTCTAATCTTTCACTAACATCACTTGAGACTTGTGCTGTATTTGCATTTGATTGCTGTTGTATACTCATGAGTATGGCTGTGGCTTGATTTGTCTGTGTGATCGTATCCGGTTCATTTGACATAATTCCAACATCTGCAACATCATTTACGGTAACATCATCGCCTGTTTCAGTATCTACAGTCAAAACAACGGACTCTATGTCTTCCACATTGTGCATTTGAAATAATACACGTGTAGAAATAACGGAATCTTCATTTCTAACAGTACCCCCGGGTGCAGTCACATTATGTGTTTGTAAAGACTGAACCACATCATCTTGATCTAGTCCGAATTCTTCTAAGGATGGTTGGTCTAACTCTACTTGTATTTCT
Organism: Salipaludibacillus neizhouensis; assembly: GCF_002886185.1. GTDB lineage: Bacteria > Bacillota > Bacilli > Bacillales > Salisediminibacteriaceae > Salipaludibacillus > Salipaludibacillus neizhouensis. The sequence continues at coordinate 599,067 of NZ_KZ614146.1, read as the reverse complement.
TCGGTGGAGACACCTTGTAAATCGACAGAGGCAAGACCATTTATTTTTAATAATTCAGATTCAAGGTCCTGGGTTAATGCATCTAAATTAACATTATCACTCATCGCTGATATGGAAAGCTGAATAATAGGGAACTGTGATGGATCAAATTTCAAAAATTGAGGATTTCCGGCACCCGAGGGTAATGGAGCTTGGTTCATACTAGTAATAATGTCATTCTTAATATCGTCGATTGACGTCGCCCAAGAAAATTCCAAAATCGTCATTGATGAGCCTTCTCTTGAAATGGAACTAATAGAATTAAGTCCGGGCAATGTCGATAAACTTTCTTCCATTGGACGAGAAATATTATCTACTACTTCCTTTGGTCCAGCTTCATCATAGCTGGTTACTACGGCAGCTATCGGAGGATCAATATCCGGGATTAGTTTTAATGGGATGTTAATTAACGAGATTGCACCCAATAGTAAAAATAAAGTCATTGTGACTAACGTAAACACCGGCCGCTTAATTGAAAAATTAATTATTCTCATGAATGGTCTCCTTTGTCTTCATTTATTCATGAATTTTCACACTAAGAATCTCTAAATAGAAACAAAAAAGATGTGTTAAAATCTTTACAGATTTTTAAACACATCTTTCATACTCCTGCTAAATCGCGAAAATCACTGCTAAAACCAATGCTACCGCTCCAAAAGCGCCTAATTGGAAACTAGCAATAGATACCTTCTTTCGAACACTTCTCCAAATAAACACGTATATACCGAACATTAACGCCATAAATAAGATGCCGTCGACCATAGGGTGTACAAGTGTTAGTTGGGATGTAGCATGCATGTAAATGGAGTAATTCACTAAAATTGCTAAACTCCATCCGATAAATATTCCCAGCCCTATCCACTTAATAAGTTTTTCCATTGGAGACAGTCCTTTCTTTCTCCTGTTATTATTGCCAATACTTCAACGACTATTCGGGTTAAATTAATAAATCTATACCCTATAACTATTCTTCAGCTTGAACCACTTGCTGAAAGAACTGTTCATAAGTTTCCTCATCATGAAGTCCTACAATTCGCCCTTTTTCTTCACCGTTTTCATAATGAACAATACTTGGAGTACTTTCTATTCCATAATCTCCCCAGCCTTGTTCGAATTCTAAAATGTTATATAGCTCTAAATTAACACCTAGTTCTTCTGCTTTCGGTACTACAATTGGTGATGCTTCAACACAATATTCACATTGACCACTATAAAAGTAAATAGTAGCTGTTTCACCTGCCTCTAATTTCTCGTCTAATTCTTCAGGTAAAATTATATTTTGATACACTGGATCATCAAGCTGATCAATTGTCTCAGAATGAAGTCGGTCCTTTCCAAATGGATTACCTTCAGACTGTTGTTGGCTTTGATAAGAAGTTAAGAATGCAATGGCTGCAAATAAGACGATAATGATGCCACCAAAAATAATAATTTTTTTCATGTCATTTACTCCTTTGCTAATTTAATGACCCATATCATAAGAATAGATATGGAGAAAAATGCGATAAACGCTAAGAATGGAATCGTGATAAAGCCAAAATAATTAATATACTGATAATTACAAGGTATAACCCCACAGGCTTCTCCGGATTCCGCAAATAAGGGAACTTTTTGGATCATGTAATGATATAAGGAAAAGGCTGTTCCTATAACACTTAAAGGAAGTGTATAGAATGCCTGTTTAGAATCCTTTTTCACTGTAGCTATTGCTAAAGTAATCGCTAATGGATACATAAAAATGCGTTGAATCCAGCACAATTCACAAGGTACATAATTTCTGATCTCTGAAAAGTAAAGTGATCCCAATACAGCTATCAATGCAAATCCCCAGGCACTCATCATAATTAATTCAATTTTTTCTGCATTTTTTTTCAATCAACATCCCTCGCTTTCTTGCTTTCCTTATTCAAGATACAGGTAATTATTAATTATGTCTATCGACACAAAAAAAAATCTTAAATAAAGTTATTATTCTCTTGGCATTATACAATATAACTTCTTTCGGTAGATAGTAAAAAGGATGAAAATTTCTCTTAAGAGTTTTTCATCCTTTTTACTATTATTGATGCTTTTATAAATATAACTTAAAAAGCGAAAGGTGTCCCTCCTTTGGATTAGTCAACGCATGCTTCTTCTTTCTTAAAAAACTATTGAGGGCTCCGTTTTAGCAACAAAGCTCGTAACCTCATTGGCGGGCAACGGTTTGCTATACAAAAATCCTTGCATTTCATCGCATTCCCGATCATTCAAAAAAGGAATCATTTCTGTTGATTCCACACCTTCTGCAATTACCCTCATATTCATATTATGAGCCAATTGTATAATCGATGTGACAATCGCTTGATCATTAGAATTATCTAATACTTCCAATATAAATGATTTATCAATCTTCAATGTGTCTATTGGGAACTGTCTTAAATAGCTTAAAGAGCTGTATCCTGTACCGAAATCGTCAATCGATATTTGAATACCTAACTCCTTTAGCCTTGTTAGAGTTTTTGCACACTCTTCTCTATTATAGAGCAAAACGTTTTCTGTTATTTCCAAATCCAACAATTGTGGGTTTAAGCCAGTATCTCTTAGAATCGATTTAACCTTGCTCACGAAGTCGGGGCGTTGAAATTGAATCGGAGAAATATTAATTCCCATTCTCATTGTAAACCCTTTTTCAGACCATTTTTTTGCTTGTAAACACGCTTCTTCTAAAACCCAATCGCCAATTGAAGAAATCAGACCTGATTCTTCAGCAATTGGTATGAAAACACTGGGAGATATAACACCGAGTTTTTTGTCCGTCCAACGAAGTAGAGCTTCCAGCCCAACTACTCTTTTCTCTCTCAGGTCAATTTGAGGTTGATAATACACCTGAAACGACTTTTGGGCAATTGCTACTCTTACACGCTTTTCAATACTTAGCTTTTCATCACGTTTTGTCCTTAAGGTTGGTAAATATTTTTGGTAGTCATCTTTCCCTCTCTCTTTTGCAACATGCATTGCCATCTCTGCTTGCTGAACGAGATCGTCTGCTGTTTTGCCTGTCTCGGGGAAAATAGAAAAACCAATACTTGCGGTAATAAAAAGTTCACTTCCTTGAACAATGAAAGGATACTCAAATAACTTTAACAGTTTTTCAGAGAGTTGCTCAAGAACACGATCGTTGCTAAAGTTATCCACTATAATGGCAAACTCATCTCCGCCATATCGATAAACCTGCTGTTTACCGTCCTCAAACATTTTCATGTGCCGTGCAATTTCCTTGATAAGCATATCTCCTGTAAAGTGACCTAACGTATCATTGTAATATTTAAACCTATCTAAATCTACAAATAAAACGCCAACTTTAAATACTGGTTTTGTAGCATCTAGGACAGTTTTTTTCAAATCGTTCTCAAACTGTTTTCGAGTTTTAAGTCCCGTTAGAACATCCATTGAAACAAGTTTCTTAATAGTCTCTTCCGCTTCGGCAAGTGGTGTCACGTCCTGATGTAAAATAAGATATGCTACAACTCCTTTATTCGGATGAATTACAGGAAACACAGATGTTTCTAATGTGATAGGATAATCATTTTTTCTTCCTCTCTCTCCTTTTACTTTTAAAATTATTTGTCGATCCATAGCATCAGATAAATCCTCTATGTATTCTTCTTCCGTAAATGAACGGAGAATCTCTAAATAATCTCGGTTCAGAATTTTTTCATCCGAATCATAAAACGTTGATAGATATTGTGTACTTGCATAGGATAGTTTTCCTAGCTGATCCGTAACCACCACGTACGAGATCTCTTCTAAAGCCTGCTTTAATACTTGAACAACTGGTAATAAATACGAATAATCATTATCATCATTCTCTTCAATACTGCAATTTTTCCAAATATCATGCAGGATTGAGGTAATATCATCTCTTGCATTGTTACTTAACAAGTTTTTTTGAATGTTGTTTAAGTATTTATTCATATTCCCCCCCTTTTTTATGCTGTTTTATATGTTTAATAATTCATAAAATAGGACCCATATGATAGATTGTACCTAGTTGTTATCTCTATTCATTTTATGACTATTATCCCATGCATACAAGTTATTTTAAAGATTAGATAATATATTTTTATTGCAACGATGTGAATCTCGAGTTTTAACCTTACTTAATATCAAGTTATTTGGATAGTATCGTTTGGGATTCATTCTGTCTGGGTATCATACTTACAATACGTTTTTATAGAAAGGGGATATTATGGAAGTTACAGAATTGAAGGATGATTATTTTAACTCTATTGGATATGACGATACTAACAAACAATTACATGTAAGATTCCAAAGTGGCCGATATGTGATTTATTATGAAGTGAGGAAATCTGAATATTTAGGTTTGATCTCCAATAATCAAACTAAAAAATTTTTTCAAGAAGAAATCGAACCCGCCTTTCCCCATGACGTAGTGAATGAATAGAAATATCTTAAAGGACAAAGCTTATAAATATAGTAGCTTTGTCCTTTAAATTGTTTTAGAGCTGTTTAAATCAAGCTTAGATTTTTAATGCTAATTATTTATTCTACGAATAAAGGAAGGAAAAACTATGATAATCGGGATACCTCGAGAAATAAAAAATAATGAAAATCGCGTAGCATTAACCCCTGCAGGTGTACTTACATTTACACAAGCTGGTCATAAAGTTCTTTTACAATCAGAAGCTGGCACGGAGAGTGGCTTTAATGATGATGATTATGTAAATAGTGGGGCAGACATTATCGGTGAAGCATTTAACGTTTGGCAACGTGCTGAAATGATCATGAAAGTAAAAGAGCCATTGGAATCTGAATATAAATATTTTAAGGAAGGACTCATCTTATTTACGTATCTACATTTAGCTGCAGTACCTTCCCTTTGTAAGGCTCTTATAGATAAGAAAGTTACCTCAGTAGCATATGAAACAGTTGAGATAAATAGAACACTCCCACTTCTCACTCCAATGAGTGAAGTAGCTGGCAGAATGGCTTCTCAAATAGGTGCACAGTTTTTAGAAAGGCCGAACGGCGGAAGTGGAATCTTACTCTCAGGTATTCCTGGTGTAAAAAGAGGCAAAGTAACGATCATTGGCGGTGGCGTAGTTGGTACAAATGCAGCAAAAATTGCGATTGGACTTGGTGCAGAAGTTACGATTATCGACCTAAATCCAGAACGATTACGACAATTAGATGATATTTTTGGATTAGAAATTAATACAATGATGAGCAATCCATTAAACATCGCTCAAGCCGTGAAGGACTCTGATTTAGTTATTGGTGCTGTGCTTATACCTGGAGCAAGAGCCCCAAAACTTGTTACTGAGAATATGATTAATAGTATGAAGAATGGTTCTGTAGTCATTGACGTTGCAATTGATCAAGGCGGAATTATTGAAACAGTTAACCAAACTACTACACACGACAATCCCACATACACAAAGCATGGCGTAGTCCATTATGCCGTTGCTAATATGCCAGGAGCAGTTCCCAGAACATCGACAATTGGATTAACCAATGTCACTGTCCCATACGCACTACAAATCGCTAATAGAGGATTAAGAGAAGCTATTAAATACAATCCTGCGCTAGCTAAAGGAATTAACACCGCCAATGGTTATGTAACTTACGCAGCTGTAGCAGAGGCCTTAGGATACTCGTTCGAACCAATTATAAAAGCATTAAACCTGGAATAATTGGAAGAGGTGTGTCCTAGCTGTTTAAGAGAAACACCTGATTAAAACTAGGCCTGTTGCGTCAATTTAGTTAAACTCAACGTTAACGATTCCAATTCACTAAAGCTGCTAACAATAGATTGAATTCTGTCATTTTGTTCCTCCATCGAAGCAAGCATTTCCTCTACAGTTGCACTTGACGCGTCTGTGTGGGTTGTTACTTCATGAATTTCGACGAGTATTTTTTCGGTTGAAAGATTCATTCCTTCTATTTGTTTGTTTACTTGTAAGGACTGAGCCAAGGAGTCATTTGCATGCTTTTCGATTTGTGAAAACTGTCCTTTTGTTGCCTTAGTCACAAGGAGACTTTTCTCAATTGATTGGTTGTTTAATTCTCCTTTTTGTTTTACCAGCTCAATCTTGCTATGTATTTCCTGTAAAATATTTTTTATTTGCATCGTAGACTCTTGAGAATTTTCGGCTAGTTTTCTAACTTCATCTGCCACAACTGCAAAACCTTTTCCGTGTTCACCTGCTCTTGCAGCCTCAATAGAAGCATTTAATGCTAAAAGATTAGTTTGTTCCGATATAGCTGTTATTGCAGTTAAAATAGTTGATATTTCTTTACTCTCCGAAAATAATTTTGCTACAACTTCGTTTTGAATACTCATCAATTCACTCATTTTGTTCATTTGTACTGTCAGCTCTTCTACACGTTTATTCCCTTCTAACGTTGCGTCAGAAGTAGCCTGTGACCGTTGGTTCATACTTGAAAAATTAGTTGCAATCTCACGCATATCTTTCGTAGTTTTACCTATCACCAACTGTATTTGAGAGGCACTTGCAGCTGATGCTTCGACCCCTTGAGCCATCTCACCATATGAACCAGTTATTTCAGAAGCAATTCTTTCCGCAGAGGATATATTCTCTTTGAGGTGGGAACTGAAAGAAGTAATAACACTTATCGATTTTTCTACCTCTACTAACAATCTATCAGATCTTTCCTTAGCTTCCACCATTACCTTGAAGTTTTCGTTCATTTCCGATTGCATATTTTCACCAATTTTTGCTTGGGCAATGAGCGCAGAAGTAATAATAACAAACATCACGTTCAGGGATATTAATATATCAAACCCTGCTCCGTAAAACATTTCTTCTTGAAACCTAATAAAAAAGAAGTTGGATAACCCTAGGCCTAATACTGCTGATAGTGCAATAGATCTACTGTTATGAAACAATGTGATAAAAGCAATCGCGACATAAATCATCATGTAATTTGACAGCTTGGGAGAAGTCGAAACCATAAAATAGATTAATATGGAAAAGTTAACAACTATCACATATTGAATATAGGCAATACTGATTCCTTTGAGTGTTAAAACAGTAATAATACTAACAGCAGCGAGACCTACTATTCCGTAAGTAATAACCCCATTTACGGGAACTCCAGCTATGAAGTTACTCACTAAACCCAGTATGTAAGCAAACCATAGCAATTTCATCATTAATGCATTTCTTTTCTGAAGAATTTCTATTTTCGAATTCATCCTTATATTCCACTCCTCTATGAATGAATAACCATTCAATACTGTTAATATTATCATATTATCAAAAAAATGGTAATATTTCACTATATTTTTTTCAGAAAAGTGGAAATATAATTAAAATCAAGTAAGTTGCTTAATCCATGGACCTATTTTATGTATGTGAGTTAAGTCCCTGTGTGTAATAGGGGCTTTATGTTCTGCAATATATACTGCTTTTATGCCTAATAACAAAGCTGGCGCTATTTCATTCATAAAATTATCACCGATCGATATCATATTTTTATAAGAAATCTTATTGTTATGCTGTAGTTTTTTGAAGTGCTCGGTAGTAAGACTTGGTTTTTTTGCAGAGCTTATAATCTCATCGAAAATATTTGTTAAATCTAAGTTTTCCATGAGTCTTTCTACATCATCTTTATCACTGTTCGTTATTAAAACAACTTTATTTTTCTGTTTTAATTTTAATAGTCCTTCTTTAAGACCAGAAATCTTGTCTAAATTAAACTTTTCACTACTCATGTAATCCTTTGTCTCTAAATAATGAGGATAGCAATTCTTTACACCATAATGTTTCGCGCAAACAAAAGGAAGCCACCATCCATCGCCAATCGCAATAATTTTTTCGAAATCAAATTGAATCTCCTTGTTTTTATATAATGAAATAATAGCAGGTAATTTATTCCCATCCCAATCGTGGGCATCTACCACTTCTAATGTCATAGCATCAATTGTTAAAGTTGCATCATTGGCGACATCATATCCTTTACCAATTTGTACAGTATGGTTGCCATTTTTCATTTTTTTATAGTCGTTCCAATATTCAAGCCTTTTCTCTTCTGCTACACTCGTAGCTAAACGTTCTGCATAGTAATCAAAATGGTCGGTACCTTCGTAGAGTGTTCCATCTAAATCAAATATGTACAATTTCTCCACTTACTTCAATCCTTTCTTATCAGATAATGTTACGCTTAAATCTATTACGTATTTATTTTCATTTTAACCGAATATAATTTGATTGAACCACCTGGTGTAATTCTTTAGATGAAGTTAGTAAAGAAGAGGGCTTAAAAAAATCAATTCCATCACCTGCTAATGTTGTTACACTCAAACCTTGTTCTTGAAGTAGTATATATCCTGCTCCAAAATCCCACGATCCTAGACCTGCAAAAATAGCCCCATCTAACCGACCTACTGATACATAAGCAAGCTCTAATGCTGCTGAACCGATATAACGAAATCCCCGAATATCCGTTGCCATCTGTTGGATAGGCTGCTCACAAAGAAAATCATTCGGTGCTAACCATAAATGATTCATACTGATCAATGCTTGCTCATAAGTTGTTACCTTAGAAGGTAGTTTCATCCGCTGATCGTTTAAATAAACTCCTTCACCAGCAAGGGCATGAAACATCTCATCTGATATCGGATCATAAATAACGCCCACAACTGGCTTACCATTGTCATAAACACCGACTGAAATACAGAAATTTCGTTTTTGATGGACGAAGTTTGTTGTTCCATCAATCGGATCCACTAACCAGACAACTTCATTTTGCGGATTATAATCTTTCTGATCAGAAGCAGTATCTTCTTCCCCTAAAATATAATGGTTCGGAAATGTTGCATTAATCTTCTTAACAAAAAACATTTCAATCTCTTTATCTTTCTCAGTAACAAGATCAGCTGCTGATGTCTTGTATTCTACTTCTAGATCCATCGTGACTGATTCTCTTAAAATAACGCCTGCCTCATATACCCATTCCTTTGTAAAACGATAAATTTCTTGCTTGTTCATTATTTCTGTCCCTTCTATGTAAAAAAATAGAGATGAGGATCCGTCCATTGTCGGACCCTCATCTTTTTACTGCTTATTTCGTTTATCTTGCACATATTCTGTCGAATTCATTACACTAGCCTTTTACGAATTTTACCACTGATTAAATCAATAAGACTTACAAATACAACTACGACAATTAAAATCATACCGACATCTTCCCAACTACGCTGATACGTAGCTAGAATAAGTGGCGCACCAATACCTCCAGCACCGACAATACCTAATACCGTCGAAGCCCGTACATCAATTTCAAAACGATAGATGGAATAAGATGAAAACTCAGGCAATACTTGAGGAAGAACACCGTACCACATTGCTTGAATTCGGTTTCCACCACTAGCTTTAATTGCATCGACATTGCTTTGATCAATAGACTCAATCACTTCTGCGTACAATTTTCCTAGCATTCCAATAGAATTAATACTAATTGCCAGAACACCTGCATATGGTCCGATACCTACAGCAGCAACAAAGATAATTGCGAAGATTAATTCAGGTACAGCACGAATCGCATTTAATAGAGCCTTTCCTACATAAGAATATCGTTTTGTTACGTTACGTGCTGCAAGAAAAGCAACTGGAACAGCCAAAATTGTTGCGACAGTAACACCTGCGTATGCAATAGCTACCGTTTCAATCATATACCCTATGTATACAGGGAATTGAACAATATACTCCATGTCCGTTAAAGGAACGATAAAAATTCGTCTTAATGTATCTAATGGTGATGCTGCAGATCCTGATACAGAGAAGGGTGTTGTAAATAACCCTATAATATATATTGCACTCAATATAAATACTATCGTATATAAATAAAATTTACTTTTATTTGTTCTTGCTTGACGTAAGGAAACTATTGGTTTTTCATTCATTACTCTAATCGCCCCCTTAAGCGATTACTAATCAAGTCAATGATTGTAATCGTCAAAAATAACACGATGATGATCGTTGAAACATTATCATAGTTAAACAAACTTAATTGTTGATTGAGTATAAGTCCAATACCGCCTGCCCCAACAAATCCAAGTACAACCGATGCTTTCACATTTATCTCTAATACATATAATGAGTAAGATGCGTATTGCGGTAAAATTTGAGGCATTACCCCAAAACTAATGACCTGAAAGACATTTCCTCCTGATGCTCTAATTGCTTCAAGAGGTCCTGGATCAACCGCTTCAACTGTTTCACTGATCAATTTTGCTAAAATACCAATAGAAAACACAGTTAAAGCAAGAATACCTGATACAGCACCAATCCCAACTACTGCCACAAACAACACAGCTAGAATAATTTCAGGAATTGTACGTAACAAATTAAGAAAGTTACGAATAAATTGATAAAAGTATGCATTGCGATTTATATTACTAGCGGCAAGAAAGCTCATTGGTAAGGCTATTAATGCAGCAAACGTTGAGCTAAATAAAGCCATGTTCCATGTCTCTAACAAACTCATTGCTACCCGATCAAAGTAACTCCAGTTTGGTGGCCATAAGTCATCAACAACAAAGTTGAAAATGATCGGAAATCCGTCGACCACTCGGTTAGGAAACGCAGTTGTCTGATAGACCGATAAAATATAAAGCACAATTACAATCAGCAAAGATGTTCCCAGGGACCATTTCAATCCTTTGGGCGTAACAGGATGACGCTTACGCGGTGTAGGATTGATATTCTCCGAATTTGGCATTAGTCATCATCTCCTCCGAGAAGATCATCTTCTTTGATCGGACGACCATAGATTTCTTCAAACGTCTTCTCCGTTACTTGATCGATAGGCCCATCGAAGACCACCTCACCATCTCGTAAACCAATAATACGATCAGCATATTCCTGTGCCATATCAATAAAATGTAAATTAACAATCGTCGTTAAATTATCTTCGCGACTTACTCGCTTCAAATCCTTCATCACTTTATGTGAGGTTGGAGGATCAAGACTTGCTACTGGTTCATCTGCTAGAATCACTTTCGGCTGTTGCGTAAGTACCCTCGCTATACTGACACGCTGCTGTTGTCCGCCGCTCAATTGATCGGCACGAGTATAGGCCTTTTCATGAATGCTTACTCGGTCCAAATTATCCAATGCAAACTGAATATCTTTTTGAGGGAACAAACCGAGCATACTTCGAATTGTTCCTGTATGCCCCAACCGTCCGGCTAACACATTGCGCAAAACAGACATGCGTTTTACTAGATTATAGCTTTGAAAAATCATTCCTACTTCTGTTCTTAATTTTCTGAGTTTCTTTTCGTTAAAAGTGATAATGTCTTGATCATCTACAAGTATCTTTCCTTCTGTCGGCGTCACCATGCGGTTAATACTGCGAATTAACGATGACTTTCCCGCACCGGACATACCAACGATCACAACAAATTCTCCATCGTTTATTTTGAGATTGATATTTTTCAATCCTTGATGTCCATTGGGATACTTTAAAGAAACGTTTTTAAATTCGATCAATTTAGTTCACCTTCCTAGTAGTCACCTTTTGTTATGTAAAAGAAAAGTATCTGTACGTAACTGCGAAATGCATTCCCAGTTAAGACAGATACCTTTATCATAAATAAAATCCAGTAAAATTAGTTATCTAAATCGTCTTCAAATTCAGCGAAAACCTCTCTTACAATATCATAGTCAGCAGCTTCTGCTTCAGCAATTCCGTCCCATGTATAGATTTCATTCATAACTTTAAGCATTTCTTCATTATCGTTTAAGCTCATAAATGCATCTGTAATTCCCTGTTTCACATCTTCCGGAAGTTCACTTCGAACAGTAATCGTATCGTTTGGAATAGGATCCGTATAACCAATAACACGTAAATCATCGTAAATATCAGGAAACTCTTCAGCAAGTGTGTCACGTGCGTCATCAAATGTTGTCGCAAAATCAGCCTGTCCATCAACCAATTGCATGATCGCATTATCATGACCACCAACACTTAAGGCCTCAAATTGATCGTCCAAGTTTTCAACCCCCATATCCATCATTTGCTTTGCTGGGAAAAGATAACCTGATGTTGATAATACATCTGGATACGCCCATACTAATTTATCTTCTGAAGCTATTAAATCTTCGATACTCTCAATCTCTGAATCTGCAGGTACTGTATATTGTGCAACATAAGAATCTTCTCCATAACGAATCGATTTCAAGATAACTTCAACACCAGCGCGTTCTTCTGCTTGTACATAACCGAATGGATTCAAGAATCCGATATCAACTTGCTGAGTTCTCATCGCTTCAATTAAACCACTGTAGTCAACCATTACTTCCGCTTGAACTTCAATGCCTAATTCTTCAGAAAGAAATTCTTCCAAAGGTTCCGCTGTTGTTGCTATCTCACTAGCATCTTGGGAAGGAATGAAACCCATTACCAACTTGTCAATTTCCTCTCCCCCTGAAGCAGTGTTTTCTTCTGCAGTGTTACTTTCATTTTCGGCTGCATTATTTTCAGGTTCTTCAGTATTGCCCGCGTTGTTTTCAGGTGCATTATTCACATTTCCGTCTGCATTGTTTTCAGTATTCTCACCACAAGCGACAACAGTAGTCATCACAATTACTGAAACAAGCGTTAAAATAGACTTTTTAATCATAATAAGACCCTCCATTTTTGTTAGATCTTTTGTCCTATATTTTTGAACTTATTCCTAGATTATTAATCTTCTCAGACATGCTGTCAATGAGATTGTAGGAAAATATAACATAAGACATCTGACACCTATCTCTTATAAAATCCCACTTCACAAACTTTTATTAAGCAATTTTCTAATTAAACTATCCTGACAGTTTAGAGTTTAAAAGCATAATAAAGCAATTTAATGCCAGAACAATAACAGAAATGGGAAAGAAAACTTAAAAGGTGAACTAAAACTTTACACAATCAGCTGATGTTAAAACCAATATACAACACAACAGTAATTACTATGAAAAATTGGAGCCAAAAAAATACTTTTTTCTTTGATGTTAATTGTTTTTTTGCCATACGATTCGTAATTAATTCCATGACATAAATCAACCAAAAAGACAAAAGTCCTTTTAATATTGATTCCCACGAAATATTCATTATAATTAGGAATACACCAGTCGTTAGGACTAGAATATAGAGTACACGTAGTATCATTTGGAATACTTTAGCCATACTAAACTTCCCAAAAAATAAAAGAATAACCGTTAATACAAAAAGTACGATACTAATGAACCAAAATAACGAATGGGAATGTAAAAACACCTGGTAATGTTCCATTAAGATTGCCTCCTTTAACCGATCTATACAATTGAATAGTATAAACGATTCAAGGGAAAAAAAGAACATCACTCTCTAATATTTATGTAATTTTTTACTAAACTTCTGTCATCATCACCCCCTCTCAGAGGTTGATTATCTGCTACAACAGAAATAGGATTCATCATGTAGCCAACATTTCTTATGGTTTTGATATAAGTGGGGTTTCGATAATATGGTTCTATCTTTTGACGAATTCGACTAATGAACACATCAATAATACGCTCATCATTTTGTGAGTTATCTGTGGATAACATGCATAGTAAATGGTGTCGTGAAAAAGCTTTTCCTTTGTTCTTTAACAGGTAATAAATTAATTCAAACTCTTTTCTAGTAAATTCAAGCGCCTCTCCCGATTTATAAACCATAAATTGAGAGGGATCAATAGCTAAATAGCCATTTGTTATAAACGTATCTATTTGAAGTAAATCTTTTTTTTCTTCCATCGAGTTAGGCGTATTACAACATAAAAATCCCCTGCGGTGAATAGATTTCACCCTGGCTACCAGTTCTTTCATACGTAAAGGCTTAGTCATATGATCATCGGCGCCCAACTCCAAACCTAATACTGTATCAATTTCATCTTTGTTTTCCGAAATAAATATAATAGGCGTCCAATTATTATGGATTTGCCGCATCTCTCTGCACAAATCAAGACCGCCCATATCGGGCAGGCTCAATTCTATGACAATCGTACTTGGAGAAAGCGTTAATGCTTTTTTTAAAGCATCTTCGCCTGAACTTGAGCCCCATGTTTTAAACCCATTGGACCTAAATACATCCTCAATCTTCAAACGAGTGCTTAAATGATGATCAACAACTAAGACAGATTGATTCCTATTAGATTCATTCATGAAATCAGCTACCTTCCCGCTTCTTAATCAATCGTTAATTTAAATCAAATCTTTGTCCGTTTACTTCATAAATGATCCATTCAGATATATTAGTACAATAGTCTGCGATTCTCTCGATGTATCTGGCAATAAACGTCATTTGCGTAATATGTTCGATATCTCTTTTATCTGTGATCGTTATATTAATAATTTTCCAAATAAATTCACCGTAAGCAGCATCTACAACATCATCCATAGAGGCAACATGCTGTGCGTCCATGACTTTGCTTTCCTTATAAGCAATCAGAACATTATTCATCATATGTTGTGCTTTATTTGCCATTTCCAATAAAGAGATTTCATATTCTTTAAATTTTTCGTAATCATGCATCCTTTCAGCAGCTTTTGCTAAATCAACTGCTAAATCACCCATTCTCTCTAAATCACTTGATACTTTCAAAGCAACAATAATTTTTCTTAAATCACTGGCAACTGGTTGTTGCTTAGCAATTAATAGTGTTGCTTTTTCATTGATATCTAATTCAATCGCATTAATATATTTATCATTTTCTATAATTTGCTCAAACTTAGCTTTATTCTTGCTATGAAAAGCATCCATTGTGTCAAAGAAAGCTTTTTCTACCATCGAACCCAACAGCTTAATTTCCTCTTTTAACTCTATCATTTCTAAATTAAAATTCTCTCTGACTGTCATATCATCTCTCCTATTATCCGAATCGGCCAGAAATATAGTCTTCCGTACGGTTATCATTAGGTGTTGAAAAAATGAAATCTGTCTTTTCATTTTCCACTACTTCACCATTCAAGAAAAATGCCGTTTTATCTGAAATTCTTGCTGCTTGCTGCATGTTATGAGTAACAATGACGATAGAGTAATTCTTTTTTAATTCCTGTACTAACTCTTCTACTTTTAATGTTGACTTAGGATCTAATGCTGAGGTCGGTTCATCCATTAAAATCACATCTGGTTCAATTGCTAGACAACGAGCAATACATAAGCGTTGCTGTTGTCCGCCGGAAAGCCCATAAGCATTTTCATGTAACCTATCTTTTACTTCCTCCCATATAGCTGCACCTTTCAAACTATTTTCAACAATTTGTTTCAAAAGTTTTTTGTCTCGAATACCGTGAACCTTTGGTCCGTAAGCAACATTTTCAAATATTGTTTTTGGAAAAGGATTTGGTTTTTGAAATACCATTCCAACTCGAGTACGAAGTTCTTCGACACGGTAGTTTTTATCAAATATATTTTTATCTCTGTATAAAATTTCACCGGATATTTTAACACTTTCCACCATTTCCACCATTCTGTTCAGCGTTTTAATATAGGTAGATTTTCCACATCCTGATGGTCCGATAATTGCAGTCACTTCATTTTCAAAGATCGGTAAATTAATATCTTTCAAGGCATGTGTTTGACCATACCAAAGATTTAATGCTTTCGTTTGGTAGACAGGAGCTTTTGGCCTGTCCTTTGTAATCGTTGGACTTTGATTTTCATTCTTTTCTTTGCTTTCTTCTGGATCAAATGAAGTCAATGATGACATAATGTTCGCCTCCTATATTAATATCTTTTTTGAAATTTATTTCGGATAATAATAGCAACCGAATTCATTAAAAATAATACTACCAGTAAAACAATAATCGTTGCTGCAGCTAAATTTAAATATTCTGCCGTTAGAGCAGAATCTATTGTCCAATAATAAACTTGCATAGGTAATGCTGTAAAATTATCAAAAATACTACCGGGTACTGGGATAATTAATGCTGGAATTCCCAGTGCAACTAATGGAGCTGTTTCTCCAATTGCTCTAGACAGTGCCAGTATCATCCCCGTTAAAATACCTGGTATAGCAGCTGGTAACACAACTTTTTTTATGGTCTGCCACTTTGTGGCTCCCATACCATAAGAAGCTTCTCTTAAAAATCCAGGCACTGAGCGTATTGCCTCTTGAGCTGCCACCACTACAATTGGGAGTACTAGTAATGACATCGTTAATCCACCAGCTATAATACTCGAACCGAAACCTAATACTCTAACAAAGACAGTTAAACCAAGTAATCCAAAAACGATGGAAGGGACACCCGCTAAATTTGAAATATTTGTTTGTATGAATGAATGGAGTCGGCCCTTTTTAGCATACTCTTCTAAATAAATTGCTGTTCCCACACCGAGTGTCATCGTTACTGGTCCGACAATCACCATAAGCCATAATGTACCGGCTGCTGCTCCCTTTATGCCTGCTATTTCCGGATTGAAGGACAATCTGTTCGTCAAGAAACTAAAATCAAGCCAACCGATACTATCAATAAACACTCTTGTTATTAATATTGCCAGAAAAACTAAACCAAAAAGTGTTGCAGCTAAGAATAAATATTTAAATACCTTATTCAACAGTAAACGCGTCCGCATCTTTTTTTGCACATGTCCACGATCAATGTATTCCATAATTAATATACCTCCCTGAACCTACGAGTTATATAGGTAGCAAACATGTTCATCAATAACGTAAATACAAATAATGTCATACCAACAGCATATAAACTAAAGTAAGCCGTAGTTCCAGCACCAGCATCACCACTTGTTACTTCCACAATATAGGCCGTCATTGTCTGCATCGACTGTGTAACATCAAATGTAAAATTCTTTGTACTACCACTTGCAATAGTAACAATCATCGTTTCCCCAATCGCACGGGATATTCCTAAAACAAAGGAAGCGATAATTCCTGAAATTGCAGCAGGGATAACAACACGAAATGCCACTTCCAAAGGAGTTGCACCTAAAGCCAATGCACCTTCTCTCATCGAATTAGGCACAGAGTTCATTGCATCTTCTGATAGAGAAGCTACCATTGGAATAATCATGATACCCATGACAATTCCAGGGCTAAGCACATTCGTTCTATCCAAAATAGGAATAACCTCTTGTAGAACCGGAGTAACAAAAGTAAATGCAAAAAATCCATAAACAATTGTTGGTATTCCTGCTAAAACTTCAATCATTGGTTTTAAGACTTTTCTAGAATTACTGCTTGCATATTCACTTAAGTAAACGGCCGTTGTAAGCCCAATCGGAATTGCAACGAACATAGCAATTAACGAAGACATCACGGTACCCATTAACAATGGTAAAATACTGAATTTAGGGTCAGTAGGGTTCAAAGGACTCAAATCCGTAGTGGTAAAAAATTCGGTAAAGGAAACTTCCCTAAAAAACAGAATCGTTTCATAAGTTAATGTGCCAACGATTCCAATCGTGGTAATAATCGAAATAAAGGCAGCCAAGAATAAAATTACGGGAACCATTTTTTCAACAAAAACAGATTTATTATTTTTTCTTTTAGCTTGAATAGCTTCTTTTACATTTAATCTCTCTGACATCTGAACTGACCCCTTCCAGCCATTCTATAAACACTTTTAAGGAAGGTGAGAAAAATGGAATTCTCCTCACCTTCGTTAAACAATGAATCTCTATTATTCGATAGCTTCGACTTCTTCTAAATAACTATTAAGCTCTTCTTCTGGAAGTGGAGCAAATCCTGTTTCACCAGAGAAATCATCTGCAGCAGTTAATACATATTTAATAAAGTCTTTTACTTCTGGTTTTTCTTGTGCAGCATTCACACTTAAGTTCGTAAATACAGGACGAGTAAATGGTGCATATGCACTTTCTTCTCCAATAGTTTCAAGAGAAGGTTCAACTGGTCCGTCTCCGAAGTCCACATGAACGGCTCCTAGTTTGTCATCATTATTTGTATAGTAACCAAAACCAAAGAATCCAATAGCATTTTCGTCTTCAGAAACTAGTTCTACAAGCGTAGAATATTCTTGTTGAAGATTAATTCCTTCTACTAAATCTTGTTCTTCAATGATTTCATCTACGAAGAACTCATATGTTCCGTGATTTTCGTTTGGTCCGTAAAAATTGATTTCTTCTTCTGGCCATTCCGGTCTTACATCAGACCATAAAACAACATCGTCATCTTTAAAGTTTCCTGTAACGAAAACTTCTTTAATTTCTTCTTCTGTCATTTCATTTGCCCAATCATTATCTGGATGAATGACAATCGTTAATCCATCTAAAGCTACCTTGAATTCTTTTGATTCAATTCCAGCTTCTTCTAAACCAGCTAGCTCTTCTTCTTTAACAGGTCTAGACGCGTTCGAAAGATCCGTTTCGCCATTAATGAATTTTTCCATTCCTGCACTTGTTCCTGCACGTCCTACTTCAACGCTGACACCTTCTTGTTCTGTTGTCATATATTCTTCAGCTAAGCGAGCCATGAGTGGATATACAGTTCCCGATCCATCAACCGATACAGTTCCTGATAATTCTTCAGACGTTTCTTCGTTAGTTTCATTTGTTCCTTCAGCAGTTTCTTCAGTATTCTCATTTCCGGTATTTGCATTATTTCCGTTGTTAGATGTACCAGAAGCCTCATCTTCCTCGCCACAAGCTACGGCGAATGTCATAAGTCCTGCTAACATAAGTGATAATTTAACTCTTTTCACTGTTACATTCCTCCTCGAATTTATAAAACTATGTGTTTTTGGGCCTCTCTCTCTTGGCCACAATTGAAGTATAATAGTTGAATATTAAGGTAGAATGAATGTAACGTAAATGCTTTGTGAATTTATTGTAAATTTTCGTAAATTTCCTTGTCGATTGTTACATAAATCTGCTGAAAACTCCCTGTTTGTATCCTTTTTTATGAATTTACATTACTTTATTATTAAAAATTCTATATAAAACTTGTTTAAATCTATTATTTTCTCACCCAGCCTCTATAATTTTATGATTAAACGATCAATATACAATTTAAATTCTAAAAAAAACACCTGAAGAAAAAAGCTCTCCAGGTGTTTTGAATCTTCGCATAAAAAACTCTCTATGTTTACTTCGTGACTAATTCTTTCATTTTTTCATAACCAATACTATCTTCCTCTTGCCAAGGAATTAAAATGGTTCTTACGGAAAGTTCTTCACTAACTTTTTTTATCCATACTTTTTCTGCTTCTGCCTTTCCCTTTAAAACCGGTTCCGTTACAGCTGTCCCATAAAGACTTTGGTTAATTACCCAAGCTTTGGGATAAATATCTGCACGCTTTAAATCTGCTTGCAGCCTAGACGCTTCTAATACGGGTGTTGCTTCTGGTAGTGTTATCAGCACTACATCAGTTTCTTTTGCATTTCGAAGTCGCGGAAGTAAATTCTTTACATTATCCGGTACTTCACCTGTTGATCGTTCCAGTTCCTTATGATAGGACTGTGTAGCATCCAACAACAATAAAGTATGTCCTGTTGGAGCTGTATCAATAACGACAATCTCATTGTCGGCTCCACCCACTACATCTGCAAAGGCACGGAAAACAGCAATTTCTTCCGTACATGGAGAACGTAAATCTTCTTCTAAGTACGCCTTAGCTTCATCATCCAATTCTCCAGCAGTCTTCATTACTTCCGCCTTATAATCTTCTACTTCCTGAACAGGATCAATTCGAGAAACCGTTAATAAATCAGACCCTGTTCCTTTAAAACGATCAGTTAAATGGGCTGCCGGGTCTGTTGTCGTTAAATGAACCTTATGCCCTTTTTCAACTAACCCAACGGCAATCAAAGAGGCAAGCGTCGTTTTCCCTACTCCACCCTTCCCCATTGTCATGACAACCCGTGTGCCGTTCTCGGAATATTCGTCAACCAACTGTTTCACAGACTCGAGTGACTGCTCCTGAAGAATAGTTTTCTCTATTTCAGAATCTACGTTTTCACGAGCATGAAAAAGACTTCTCAAGCTTTCAATACCTGTTAGCGACTGCGCCATGAAAGGTATACTAGAAATGTTCATCCCACTTAAGTATACCGACATCGTATCAATCGCTTGCTCATGTTTTCGAGAAAAGGCTTCGGAAATACTGTCTCCTTGAAGTTTTGCCTGATAGTGTCCATTCAGAATTAGTTTCTGGTTATCAATTCCAATCTCTCTAAGTTCGCATGATGTCCGTTCCGCTTCCCGAAAAGAAGTGACGTCAGGTCGGGTGACAAGAATGAGTGTAGTCTGTTTGGGATTAGAGAGTGCCCGAACTGTCTTTTCATATAGATCTTTCTTTTCAGCCAACCCCGCGAGAGGACCGAGACAAGAAGCACCATGAGTGGAATCTTCCAGAAAACCACTCCAGGCCGTTGGCAATTTGAGCAAACGTAAAGTATGGCCTGTCGGTGCAGTATCAAATAGTATATGGTCAAACTGCTCCATCATTTTCCCATCCGCAAGTAAGTTTGTAAATTCATCAAAAGCAGCGATTTCAACCGTACAAGCACCGGACATCTGCTCTTCCATTTGATCCACGACGGCATCGGGCAATTTGCCTCGGTATGGACCGACTAAATTATCCCGATATTGACGAGCCGATTCCTCAGGATCAAGATTACAAGCATAAAGACGATCTACACCGTTTACAGGCTGAGGATCATTTGTTAAATCCATACCAAACACATCCTGCAAATTAGATGCTGGATCCGTACTAACTATAAGAACTTTTTTACCTGCATCTGCCATCGCAACTGCTGTTGCAGAAGCTGTTGTCGTTTTACCGACGCCGCCTTTTCCTGTGAAAAATAGAAAAGGAGTATCACTAAGAAAGGATGGCTTGAACGGTTCAAACATTAGTTACCCTCCTGCGTTGTCACATTGATATCTAGTCGAACTTTAGGGTTTTTAATTGTTAAATCATTTTCGTCTATGTTAAACCATACCGAAAACTCGTCATTAGACGGATATTCTCCTATTTTATACACTTCACCATCGACCAGAACAATTGGTAGTGCATCTGGTCCTTTATCGTGAAGCACACCGTTTACTACCTCATTTTCTGCAAAAGCTGCTGGATCATTAGCAAGATTATAACGTGTGACTGGATAGCCTTTTTTGTTTAGGGAATAGATCGCCGTCGCAAGTTTAGTTAATTCCGGATCTACGGTTGGACCACAAACTCCGGTATCACAACACATTGCTGGATCATATATCTCTATTTTTTTCATCACAAGATCTCTCCTTCATAAGAAATTATTTAAAGACTTGATAAAAAGCCGAGAAAGGAATTTCCCGGCCATTGATGTAGTTATTCGCCTGTTTCAGCATATGTTTTAATTCTAACGCCAATATCATCACGAACGCGTTGGAAAAATGCCCATTTTTCTTCATCCGATCCTTCTGCTTTTGCAGGATCATCAAAACCCCAGTGAGCACGTTTTACGTGAGGGGGTGTCATTGGACATTTGTCGGCTGCATCCCCACAAAGTGTCACAACAAAATCTGCATTGTTTAAAAGCTCTGAATCAATGATGTCTGATGTTTGGCTCGAAATATCAATACTGACTTCATTCATTGCTTTCACTGCGTTTGGATTAAGACCATGTGCCTCTATGCCAGCGCTGTATACATTCCAGTCCTCGCCTAAATGCTGTTTCGCCCATCCTTCTGCCATTTGACTACGGCATGAATTACCTGTACATAAAAAATAAATTGATTTCTTAGTCATGCAAAATGTCTCCTCTTTATTAAGTATAAGTGCTAACAATAGCTCATTACGATACGATAAATTATTATTTACAATTAACTGGCGTTTCTTTTGACAACAATAAGTTAAACTGTTCGTCTTCCTTATCAATGTGGTTCAATATACCTTTTACAAGATGTGAATGAACCGATGATTCATCTATGGAATAATACCGCCACTGCCCCCGTCGATCTTCTTTCACAAGCCCCGCTTGTTTGAGTTTACGTAAGTGTTGACTAATTGCTGGTTGACTGATTGCAAACATATCAACAAATTGACAGACACAGTATTCTTTTTGCTCAACTAATTTCATTATTAATAACCTCGTCGGATCACTAATTACCTTAAGGCATTCAACAACTTCTCTTGAGGTTTGTTTGGTAGACGTCACCATGCATACCCTCCCCCTTCTTTATCATTGTATAATAAAATACTTATATAAGTCAAACTGTATATATAAAATCCATTTCAATTAAACACATGTAGACTAGCAATATTAGTATTCAGTAACCACTTTGTTAACAGAGGCAATTGGTAATTTAGGTGATGTAGCATTATACCATTGCAGACAAAACAGGTAGATCAGAATTATATCAACAACATCTCCTCCGTAAAACATAAGCTTTCCTCCAATTTCAGACTCGTAGACCGATACTCCAGTTAATGGATAGGCATAAATATATTTAGACAATATACTGTGACTGCCAAGAGCAATCACTAAGACAATGGCTCGATATAAAAAACTTGTCTTATATACGAATGAATCAATAGAGATCATGGAAGTCGTAAACAGAAAACCAGCCACAAACACATGGAAATGGATGACGACATGTATCAACATGTTTTGTTGCATTGCTAAGTACAAACTCGTAGTGTAAAGAATCCAAAGCCCACCAAAATTGAGAAGTGCCGATACAGCTGGGTCAACTAAAAACCGGGATAGCCTTGTCTGTAATAATTTTGACAGAAACCTAGCTTTTTGAACAGATAATGTTCGAAGTAGTAATGTCATAGGTGCCGACAGGACAATAAATAGAGGTGCCAACATTCCTAAAAGCAAATGACCAATCATGTGTACTGTGAAATCTATATGAGCATGGGGAGCCAATGGTCCAACAACGAAAAATACACAACTAACTCCTAAAATCCAAAAGACTGAGCGATGTAACGGCCAATGTCTAAGTCGTTGGTTAGATTTCACAGCGGCAAAAATATATATACTAATAATAAGTAGATATCCTATTACTATAACGGGTTGAAAAGCAGTCCACTCTCTATAATGAAGGTGATTATTGACCATTATGTAACTTCTCCCCGCGTAGTCTTGATCGTTTGCGTTTTATAAATTAAAATTACCCCGATTACAATCATTATGAAAGCAGTAATATTCCAGGTAACATCGTAAGGAAACAGAGGAACATTATATCGAATCTGATGGATTTGCATCAGTTTATGTTGGACTATACCGTCATACAATTGAAATAAGCCAGCCCCGAATAAAACACCACCCCACCACCTCTTGAGGCGCATAGCATTTCTTCTTCTGAGATCAGCAAAAATAAACAAAGACGCAATCGTTGCAAACCAACTAAACGCATGAAACAATCCATCTGACACTAATCCAATCTCCGAAGTAGATCTATCATAGAAATGGTGCCAATGAAGTAATTGATGAAAAACTACTTCATCAAAAAAAGCTATTAATCCAAGTCCAAACAAAATGCCTGTCCATAAGTTTCTAGTTGAATAAGGTGTAATGTTTGCATCGGTATTATTCATTGTTGAGTTTACACTATGTGTTTTCATATCATCCAACCTTTACACGTATTAATCTTTCTTCCCTTGTCTTATTTTCTCTTAGATAAGCATTTTATAAACATCTTAATGGGTAAATCTGGATAAAAGTGGCTGATAGCTAAAATTTATAGTGTTGTAATGTTGTAACATGCTTTTGCTCAAGCGCTAATTTCTTATGTATTAAGAACCTCCTTAATGTACGTTATTCCCATAAAACGCAAAAAAACATTCCTATATACTTTAGGAATGTTTGAGTTCATCTACAAAAGCCATGTCTTTCCGGTTTCTGCTAATGAAATCTTACCACTATAAGTTTTCGCGACTTCATTAACTAACTGCTTATGATCCCCGAAGTGAGGAAGATGAGAAAGGATGACCTCTTTGGTTTCACTTTCCTCCGCAAGCATTGCTACTTCTTTGCTGTTCATATGCCCGAACTTTTCAGCAGATTGGTCTGCGTAAAAACTTGTTTCAGCAATGAGCAAGGAAGCATTTCTTGCAAAGGGTATCAATGATTCTTGAAAAGTAGTGTCTGCAGTATAAACAATAGTATGATTTGTTTCTGAGCTTTCAATTCTCATCGCATAGCAAGGGGCTGGATGATCTGTTTTTTGAAACGTAATGGTAAACGGCCCAATTTTTACTTTACTATCATGTTGATAACTGGTTACCTCTGTGAATGGAGGTCTTCTTAATTTTTCGAATGCTGCTTCATCATCTTTATGGGCATGGATCTTCAGTGGTATCTCTGTTTTTTTCAAGTTTATATCAACAACGCGACTGTAAGTGAGCACACCTAAATCTGCGACGTGATCATGATGATAATGACTAAGCATGACCGCATCCAGTGTATGTAAGTCCAGATAGTTTTGGAGTTGCGCAACGGCACCACTTCCGCAATCGAGCAGAATCGATGTTCCTGCATCTTCTAGTAAAAAACAACTCGTTGCTTCATTTTTTTCCGGATAGGCTCCCCAAAAACCGATGACAGTAAGTTTCATGCATACATCTCCTTTTAATAATATCGAAGTGTTTATTCGATTATAAGCCAAAGTTGCTGACTCAAGCGTTGCCCGCGTAAGCAGCCACCTAGAGCAGATTCGAACCTCTCTGTTCAACGAAAACAACAATCTCTAAAAAAACGATCATTTTATAGTTTTTCTTGTAAAAAAGACCCTAATGATTATTAATAAGGTACCGACCCCCGAAAGTTAGAGTAGAAAATCTAACTTTCGGGGGTGTTTTTATGGCCAAATATAGTGAAGAATTTAAAATGAAGCTCGTCACCGAGTATTTGTATGGGAATCTTGGATACAAATCGTTGTCGAAAAAATATAATATACCCAGTTCCACCCCATTAAAAAATTGGGTGAGATCCTATAAAACACAGGGCATGGATGGATTAAAACGAAGAAAGATGCAGGAAGGGTACTCTGTTCAATTTAAATTAGATACGATACAATTTATACTAGAGACAGGTGCTTCTTATCAGGAAACTGCTGATCAATTTAGATTGAACAATCCTTCCTTAATTTATCGTTGGATGAAAACATTTAATGAACGAGGGATAGAAGGCCTGAAACCAATATCAAAGGGGCGACCTTCTATGTCTAAGAAACCAACTAAATCCAAGAATAAGGAAGAGACAAAGTTAACACGTGAAGAAGAATTAGAACGTGAGAATGAACTACTAAGACTAGAAAATGCTTACCTAAAAAAGTTGAAAGCTTTTCGGGAGAATCCAAATGCCTTCCACGAAAAGCACAGGCAAAAGTGGCATTCGAACTCAAAGAAGAAGGATTCCGATTAAAAAATATATTCATTGTTGTAGGTATTCCTGAAGCAACCTATCACTATCATGTGAAAAACTTTGGACAAGAAGACTCAGATACAGAACTAAAAAAACTGATTACAAGCCTATTTAAGCAGTTTCATGAACGCTATGGTTATAAACGTGTCACAAGAGAATTAAACAAATTAGGACATTCTATCAACCATAAAAAAGTGTATCGCATTATGCTGGAACTAGGGTTAAAATGTGTGAAATTTATGCGGAAATCCCGTAAATACAATTCATATAAGGGAAACGTAGGAAAGGTAGCGATAAACCGATTGTCCCGCCGCTTTAGCACACCTATCCCTCTTCAAAAGTTAGTAACCGACATTACAGAATTCAAATGTCTAGGCGAAGAGAAGTTATATTTAAATCCAATTCTTGACCTTTATAACGGAGAAGTAATTGCGTTTGAAATCAGGAAACGTCCAACACTAGATCTTGTCATAGAACCTTTAACAAGGGCGCTACAGATAATAAAGAATCATGCAACTTATCGCACTACCATTCATTCTGATCAAGGTTGGCATTACCAGCACAATCAATGGGTGAGGACATTAAAAGAAAATAAAGTATTCCAAAGCATGTCACGTAAAGCAACCTGCGCAGACAACGCTTCAATGGAAAATTTCTTTGGCATCTTAAAACAAGAAATGTATTATGGGGAAAAATTAGTAAGCTATGAAGAATTAAAAAGACGGATAGAAGAATATATCGACTGGTATAACAATGAACGATCAAAAATAAAATTGGCCGGATTGAGTCCAGTAGAATACCGAACTCAATCCAGCCAATCAGCTGCATAAAAAAACTCTAACTTTTGGGGGTAGCCACCTAATCATTAGGGTCTTTCATGTGTAATTTATGCTTCTTGTAGTGCTGGTTCTGGATAAACACTAACTTGCTTGCGGTTACGTCCGACGCGTTCAAATTTCACAACGCCGTCTACTTTAGAAAATAAAGTATCGTCTCCACCTCTACCTACGTTTACTCCAGGGTAAATACGAGTTCCGCGTTGGCGAACTAAGATAGATCCACCTGTAACTGACTGTCCGTCTCCACGCTTTGTACCAAGACGTTTCGATTCTGAGTCACGACCGTTTTTCGTACTACCTACACCTTTTTTACTGGCGAAAAATTGAAGGTCCAATTTCAAGAACATGGTCTTCACCTCCTATAGTTTAGATTCAATGTGTATAAATTGGCGATACTGTTCTTCCATTGTTTGCATGGAAACTAGCATGCCCTCAAGTAATAATTGAACATTATTATACGTTTCATCATCCAGTTTTTCAGGAACTCGACAGCGGAGGAAACCTCCATCATCCAATAGCTCGACATCCAATTCCGTATTGCAAATTGCTGCAATAGCATTCACTGTCCCAAAAGAAACAGCTGATGCTCCGGCACAGACAAGATCTTGTCCATGGGGCCCTGCATCTGCATGACCTGACATTGTAAACATATGAATGGTTCCATCTTTGTTCCGATCAAACTTGATATGAATCATGGTCTGCACATCCTTACAAGCTGATCTTGTCGATCGTAACTTTTGTGTAAGGCTGACGATGACCTTGCTTACGATGATAGTTCTTCTTAGCTTTATAAGTGAATACAGTTAACTTCTTCGCGCGGCCTTGTTTCTCAACCTTTGCCGTCACAGTAGCTCCGTCAAGTAATGGAGAACCAACTTTAGTCTCATCTCCACCTACAAATAGAACACGGTCAAATGTTACTGTGTCTCCTGCAGTTACATCAAGTTTTTCAATGTAAACTTCTTGTCCTTCAGTAACTTTCACTTGCTTTCCACCAGTTTCAATAATTGCGTACATGTGCGCACCTCCTTTAATACTCAGACTCGCCATCACAGGTGCAATCTTTAAATTGCTTGAAAACCTGGTCCGTGCGGTTGTAGCTCTTTGGGCGCTTCCAAACAACTAACACAGGATATCATATCATGATTTAAATCTTTATGTCAATTAAGAAAAACAGCATATCTGTCTTTTATTAAATACAGCGTATCTTTCGCCACTCCCGAGTAGCACCTACGTAGTGCGTGTAGGTGCTACTCGAAAGGAGGTGGGTTTCCCTTGACACGCGTGGCGTAAAGATAGCTGTCAACTTATACTTTCTTTTAAATTTCTACTGTTTATTAATTAAGAATGCTGACGCATCTCCCACTGTTGCTGTATTTCTTCTCGATCACCAGCTAAGCGTATCTCATACCCGGAAACTTTTTCAGAAGGAACCATGAAAAGTTCTTTTCCACTAACCTGTTTTAAAAGCGTCAATCGCTTTTTATTCTCTGCTGTTAACAAAGCCATCATGCGATCTTCTACTTCCACTAAATACGCATCCTCTATCGCGAATCGCCGTGCGAAAAGTTCATCTTCCAATTCTCTTGTTAATTCCTCACTTGTTTTAATCCATCCACTTCCGTCACATGTTTGGCAAGGAATTTGTAATGCCTCATGTAATGGTTTTCTTGTTTTTTTTCTTGTCATTTCCAGAAGTCCCAGTTTTGTAAAACCAAGTACATTCGTCGTGGTGCGATCATTTCGTAACGTTCGTTTAATTACTTGAAGAATCTCTTCTTGTTCCTTATCCGATTTCATATCAATGAAGTCAATAAGCACAATGCCACCAATATCGCGTAGCCTTAATTGTTCAGCAATCACTGCTGCAGCTTCTTTGTTTGTTTTAAAAGCTGTCTCTTTCTGATCATTTTTTCCGGTGAATTTCGCTGTATTTACATCAATGACAGTCATTGCTTCTGTATAATTAATAAAAAGAGACCCGCCGCTCCTTAACCACAAAAAAGGTTTAAGTGACCTGTCTAAAGCAGTTTGCAAGTCAAAATAGCTAAATATGCCCTGCTTTTCTTGATGGAATTCTAACTTCCAGGACTTGTCCACAGGCAACTGCTTTTTTAACAGAAGATAATCCTCTCGGTTGTCAACGACGATAATCGTTTCGTCATCATGTAAATAATCTCGACCAACTCGCGAAAAAATAGAAGATTCATTGTAGAGATACATCACTTTACTAGGCGATTCATTGCCTTTTGCGATAAAAGAGTGATATTGTTCGCGTAACCATTCAAACTCTTTACGGACATCTTCTGGATTGGCATCCTCTGCTAATGTTCGAAAAATAATCCCTTCACTTCCCTGAATCCATGCCTGCCCAAGTGCTCGGAAGGTGTCTCGATTTAAATCTTCGTTCATTTTCTTGGAGACAGCTACATAGCCACCATGGGGCATATACACAATATATTTTCCGGGAAATGATACGATCTCCGTTAATTTGGCCCCTTTTGTTCCAGTTTCTTCTTTTTTCACTTGAACAATAACGCGTTGCCCTTTTGTTAACAACGAATTAATTGGTTTCGAGACGGAAACAGGCTGATTATTATTTTCATTTTTCTTCTGCTGATAATCTACTAGTTCTTTTTTTAAAAGAAAACCATTTTTTTCAGCACCTATATCTATAAAAGCTGCATCCATACCGGGTAGAATATCGATTACTTTCCCTTGGATAATTACTCCCGGAGGAATATCTCCCTCAATTTCTTGATCAATTAACCATTCTACAACTGTTCCCTGTTCTAGAACGGCTCCCCTAACTCCTGTTGAATAACGATGAATGATAATTTTTCGCACGTTAGCATGACCCCATTCTATCTTAAATCTCGTGCTTCCTGGGCTCATTATAATTGTTTTGATAAGAAAAGTGCAAGGGACTTGAACAACGAAATAGATGCTGGATTAAAAGTGATAGCATTTAGATTTGTTCCCATATTTAAGCTAAGTGAGAAATAGCTACTCCACGAGCATTTCGTTGAAAATACGCCTGGAGAAGTTTTTTTTCATTTACTTGAACAACTTCATTCCCCTTTTTAAAATAGAAAATTAATTCTTTTTCTCGGTAAATCTTCTGAATCGCCTGAGCAACCGTTAACCCGGAAGAAACTTGCATCAATTGGATCTCCCTTACTTGCTTAGAGGAGTTCCTTTCTAAGATAAAACGAAGAAAGTGGTAATGTCTTTGTCGCCATTCTAAGTAATGCTGCACCCAGATAAAACAAATAATGACGATTAAATTCAAATGAAATGGAAGAATCAGAAGGCTGATACACGTTAGATTTATAAGTAAAAAAACTGACAAGCCAAAGCTTCTATCATAGGATTTTTGAAAAGGAAGAAACATACTTGTGAGGGTAAAAATCAATTTCCCCCCATCCAAAGGTAAAACTGGAAGAAGATTAAATGCCAAAATAGTTAAATTATGAAATAAAAACAGCCGGTGGTCGCCTTCCGACCAAACCGGTGTTGTGACAAGTAAATAACTAATGCCAATAAGCCATATATGCTGGATAGGTCCAGCAATAGTAACGAGAATTTCTTCTTTCGCGGGTCGATTCCCGTATTCATCCATTTCAGCCATGCCACCAAAGGGTAAAAGGGTAATTTTACGTATCCTCCATCCAAATCGCAAGGCAACAAGACTATGTCCTAATTCATGGATAAAAACAATAATAAGAATCATTAATATCTCTTTGAAAAGCCCTGTCATTCCTCCAATCCCAAGGATGACCCAAAGAACAGGATGGATGGTTATTTTTCGGATAAAATCAATCAAGTGTGATCACTTCAATTGGGTCTATAAACGAATCGCCTTCTTTCAGGGCAAAGTAGTAGACGCCGACAGATTCTTCATCATTAGGAGAAACACTGGCAAGTACTTCACCGCTATCAACATAATCGTACAAGTTAACATGGATATCATCCAGCATTCCGTACCAGGATTCTCCTCCATCATAGTGGCGAACAACAACAACTTTCCCCCACTCACCCTCTTCATCTTCCCCAATAAACCGGACTAATCCACTCTTAACAGCTTCCACAGATTCTTCCATTTCAGTTTCAACATAAATTCCTCTGCCGTTTTCTTCAAATGATTCTCGAATTTTTCCGGTTGCTGGTAATGCGAATTGCTCTAATTGTTCCTCCTCAGAATCCATGTCTCCTGGGGCTACAGTTTCCATTTGAGTAGGTAATAATGCAATTGGTCTGCCAAACATCTCTTCGTACCATATCGCAACTTGATCGAATTCAAATTCCTCCTGAAAGGACGTCTGAATATATTGTTTCGGTACTTCAAGAAAAGTTGCATTCGTATGAAATAAAATACTCACACCTAAGAAGAGGCATATGCTAGCTAATATTTGCATAAAAAATGTATCTTTCCTAAATAGAGGCTCTTGCTTTTGTTTCGGTTCATAAAGTCCCTTGCTATCGTGATCAAAAGAATATACCGTATCTTCTCTTTCCTCATCATGCTTTATATCATAAATAGGTCTGCCGTCACTTCTAACTCGCTGCTTTATTTTCTCGGGAGTTCTATCATAGGTACGCTGTCTTCTTTTCGCATCCATTTCTCGTTTTAGCTTTGCGACTTTTTGATTCATAGGCTTCCCTTCCTTGTCCAAAGATTCGTTGTACTGTATTTCTATGCCTTGTCCAAGACCGATAGAACTCAAAGAAAAAGCAATGCAAACCAATATGCGAAAATTACGAAGTAACAACGTTTCCCAAAAGGGGTCCAAAAAGGGGCAGTCCAAAAGGGTCAGACCCCCCATTATATGGAAAAAGGCCCTTTCCTGGGGGAAAGGGCGATATATAAATATAAGGGGGTAGTATTAGTTTATTCGTTTATTAATAAAATGTGATTTTGCCAAAACACTAATATTCTTCTAGTCTCACGATAAATAATGAGGCTATGTAACGTTTTATAAATGATCCATTGGTGAATATCTATAAGAGAGAGAAAAATAAATAAGAAAAAAGTTAGGAGTGAAAGAAGTGTTTTTTGATGATTGGGAAGGGGTTTTCAGGACCGTTGTCATTGCAGTTTGCACATATCCTGTTCTTATAATAATGCTGAGAATATCTGGCAAACGCACCTTGTCGAAAATGAATATGTTTGATTTTATTATAACTATTGCACTCGGTTCCACAGTTGCAACTATTCTGTTAAGTGAAAATGTTTCCTATGTAGAAGGTATCGTTGGACTAGGAATGCTAATCCTTTTTCAGTTTATAATAACCTGGATGTCCGTTCGTTTTGCTGCATTTAATGAAATGATCAAAGGAGAGCCTAGACTTTTATTTTACAATAATGAATTCAATTCCAAAGCAATGAAGAAAGAACGCATCAATAAAGATGAAATAAAACAGGCGTTGCGATCGAATGGGAAAGCAGCTTTTGATGATATCCATGCCGTTGTATTGGAAACAGATGGTTCATTATCCGTTATTCAAAAGCAAGAACAAGTAGAGGAAACTATGTTAAAAGACCTTGAAAAATAAGGATATCTTCTAAAACTGGGTAATGTGATCAGGTGAACTAACTGCATTATTCTCTTGATATATCTGAGGATTTACCTGTCATATAAAGGGGTCAGACCCCCCATTATATGGAAAAAACCCTTTCCGAATTAGGAAAGGGTTACTTTTTGTTCTTTACTATAACTATTATACTCGTTTCTGTGAGTCGTATTAAACAGGACGGTTTGTAATGGTGTTCCCTTCCTTGGTGTTTTCTTCGGAGGCTTCCTCCGTGCCGGAATTGTTAACTAGCTCATCTTTTGCTTCGACTGCTTTTGAGCCCACATCCTTAAGATCTTCTCCTGTCTCCTTGGCAGAGGAGATAATATCCTGAGCATCTTTTTTTACATCATTTACCTGTTCAACGACTTCTTCATTTGCCTTGTTATTAATTTTCTGAAGATCCCCTACTGCTTCCTTTAAAACAACAGTTGCATTCTGAATACGTTCCATCATTTGATCCTTCGCCGCAGTTGGGTCTGCTTTCACATCACTACTCATTTTGACGACAGAATCTTTTGCTTGGCCCGCACTTCTCATAACCTTTGAACGAGAATTTGAATCAAACATCACTACTGCGGCTCCAGCTAATGCTCCTACCGCCATTCCAGTCATTATCTTGCTACCTACTCCGTTTTCTTGCTCATTATGCTTTGTATACTTTTCACTAGTCAATGTTATCTCTCCTCTTTCATATATTTTTTAATAATAAAGATCCGTCTAATTAGTTGGTGACTCTTATTTTTCTTTTCCACAGTTCGCCGGTTATTAAACTATGTTTTAGGAGAAATTAATTTTCATCCCATCAAACGCAAAAAAAGGCCAAGGAGAATTTCCCCGTAGCCTGCAACAACAATTGACTGTTGTGCTTGTTCGTATTTATCCTCTCATACCGAGGAATTTTTTCATTTTCTTAAATACACCATCTTTATCTTCTAAAGACATAAGTGGTACGGTTTCCCCATTTATACGGCGACCTATATTCCGATAGGCAATAGAAGCTTTACTCGTAGGATCTAGGGCAATTGGTTCCCCTTTATTAGATGCTTTTATAACGTCGTCGTCATCTACAACAATCCCGAGCAAATCGATAGCTAAAATGGATACTATTTCTTCCACATCCATAGCATCTCCGTTTTTCATCATATGCCTGCGAATACGGTTTATCACTAACTTTGGAGCAGCAACGCCCTCTTCTTTTTCCAAAAGGCCTATAATACGATCTGCATCGCGAACAGAAGATATTTCCGGTGTCGTTACAACTATAGCCTTGTCTGCTCCAGAAACTGCATTTTTAAAACCTTGTTCAATCCCTGCCGGACAATCAATTAATATATAGTCATAATCCTGCTTAAGCTCGTCCACGATTTCTTTAACCTGTTCTGGTTCCACAGAAGTTTTATCTTTTGTTTGGGCTGCAGGGAGGAGATAAAGGTGCTCGAATCGTTTATCCTTAATTAGTGCTTGCTTAATTCGACAGTTACCTTGAACAACATCTACCAGGTCATAAATGATCCGATTTTCTAATCCCATGACAACGTCAAGGTTTCGAAGGCCTATATCAGTATCAATTAAACATACTTTTTTCCCGGAAAGTGCAAGGGCTGTTCCTATATTGGCAGTAGTTGTAGTTTTACCTACACCACCCTTACCTGATGTAATTACAATCGCTTCTCCCACTTTATTCTCCCCTTTCTTAAAACAATCTTTTCCCCTTTATTTCATTCTACCATTAATATCTATTAAAGTATCAACAACACGTACGGCGGTTCGTTTATAAAGCTATTTCCTCATATGATCGTGCTGAAGTTCGTATCACCCTAGCAATCTTCCACAAAGTCACTACTAGTATTCTTTTAAATATCCATGGATAATGTAGGACGAATCTTTCTTAGTTTTAATAATTTATCCAATACCATTTCTTTATCATCATTGACATACGCACATTCAATATTGCTCTGTAGTTCTTCGTCATCCTCAGGAGGTCTGCGGATAATAGAAGCCACTCTTAATTGCGTTGGTTCCATTGTAGATGCACAAATGACAGCTTGATCTTCTCCTAAATAACCCGCATGAGCAATTCCCCGTAATTTCCCCATTATGTATATACTTCCTGTTGCCTTTACAGTAGCACCAGGGTTAACGTCCCCTATTAAAAGGAGGTCCCCTTTAACTTCTAATACCTGGCCAGATCTAACAACGGTTACTATGCGATTTATTTGTTGCAACTGTCTAATTTCTTCTGCTTTTACTTTTGAAATAACTTCTGATTCAATCGCTTCGATTCTCACGTTCATTTCCTGCGAAAAAAGACTCTCTAACTCTTTTTCTTGTTCAAGATTCAAATAACGTGTACCAATAACGATTTTCGCCTTAATAGGTCCTTGAGAAGGCGACAAGGTTTCAGGCCGCTCAGATAGTTTGTCCTTTAATTCTTCCTTTAAATGATCTAAAGTGCATTGATCGTCAAGTAAGAATGTTAACCCATCTTTTGTACCTTTAATAACGACAAATTGTTTCTTGCTTGTATTGGGCATTGCGCCTGTCACCTCCTAAAACTAGAATCAAGAACCCTAGAATTCTTAGTCATTTAATTCTCCCAATCTTTTTTCCAAATATAGAAAACCTATTCGTAAAGGATAAGCTACAACAGCCAATACGATCAAATTCATCAATAGTGTTGGTAAAAAGCGGACCGAGAGAAACTCATCATTCGACATTTCTGTTAAGCCAAGTAGAATCATCATTCCGTACACATAGTATTCTAATAAGCCAACTCCAACAATGACAATGATGATTGTCATCGACAAATTTCTTTTAAAAAACGGAATGGAAATAGAAAGTAAATAGACAATAACACCCATTCCAAAAGTATAAATTCCTAAAGTGGAAGAATAAACGATATCATAAATCACACCAAATATAACGGCATAAAAGAGCCCATTTGCTCTTCCTCGAAAAATTCCGGCAAATAAAATCAACATAAACATCCAACGAGGGATTACCTGATAATCAAATTCACCAGCATTAGGAGCAAAAATTTGGTAAACAGTACCTTCTACAATAAATAAAAAAAACAAAACGAGAAACAACGAGACTCTTATCATCATGAGTCTTCGTCTCCGGACTCATTATTACTCTCTTCACTATCCGCATTATCCTCGTTCTCAGATTCACCGAAGCCTTCAGCATCTGGATCAATGTCTTCCTCTAATTTATCCGCACTTCTTTCAACGACCATGACATAATCCAACTGATAAAAATCAGCAGACGGTTCAACATAGGCTGTTTGAGTTAAACCAAATTCATCATACTCATAGTCTACAATTTCACCTATTTGAAGATTACGCGGAAAAACACCACCTAAACCTGAGGTAACCACTGTTTGACCATTTTCAAGCTCTACATCAATATTAATTTTAGTGAATTGTAAATAGCCTGTTTCCGGATCTATACCTTCAATAAAACCTTGAACTGCTTCATCTGCATCAACCGTTGCTGAAATTCGGTTTAATATATCCTGATCACTTAAAAGTTGGATCGTTGAAGAAAATTGCGAAACTTGATCGATTTTACCAATCAAACCTTCAGAAGTAATGACAGCCATATTTTCTTCGATCCCATTTTGTGCACCTTTGTTAATCCCTACCTGCTCATTCCAGCGATCAGGAGAACGCTGGATAACAAGTGCGGACCGCACCGTGTAATCCATCAAATCATAATCTTCTTTTAGATCTATTGCACCTTCAAGTTCATCGTTCCGTCTTCGAAGTTCATTTACTTCTACTTGAATTGTCGCGTACTCGTCTAAATGTGATTTTAATACTTGGTTCTCTTCATAAAGATTTCTCATATCACTCACGCTCTCAAAGAACCCCGCTGCTATATGTGAGGGTCCTGAAAACGCGGACTGTACCCAGCCGACTGTATCTTGAACGAATTGCTCCGGCCAAGACAAGTCACGTCGATCACTCATAGAGTAGCCGATTAAACCTACGAGGATGATCATACATACAAGCAAGATAATAAGGCGTTTATTTGAAAAAAATGGAGTCATTTGCGACACCTACTTATCATTTTCTATTTGAACGAACAGTTATTCCAGCTTTAGAGCGGAATAGATGAAGGTTTTCAAGTGCTCTTCCCGTACCAATGGCTACACAGTCTAAAGGATCTTCTGATACGAGAACAGGCATATTTGTTTCTTCACTTAATACTTTATCCAAGTTTCTTAACAAAGCTCCGCCACCGGTCAAAACAATACCGCGGTCCATAATATCAGCGGCTAATTCGGGGGGAGATTGTTCTAAAGTATCTTTCACTGCTTGAACAATTTGTGTAACAGTATCTTGCAGTGCGCCCGCAATTTCTTTCGCATGAATCGAAATCGTTTTAGGTAACCCTGAAACAAGATCTCTACCTCTAATATCCATGACTTCTGTTTCTTCTGCTTCTCCTGCAGAACCGATCTCAAATTTAATTGCTTCCGCTGTACGTTCACCAATCATTAAACTATACGATTTCTTTACATACTGAATAATTGCATCGTCCATCTCGTCACCAGCTACACGAACTGACTGGCTTGTTACAATACCACCGAGAGAAATAATAGCAACTTCTGTCGTACCGCCACCAATGTCAACAATCATACTTCCAGTAGGCTCCCAGACAGGTAAATTCGCGCCGATCGCAGCCGCAAATGGCTCTTCTATTGTAAATGCTTCTCTAGCTCCGGCTTGCTTCGTTGCATCTTCTACTGCCCTTTTCTCAACAGCAGTTATTCCAGACGGGACACATACCATAACGTTTGGTTTACGTGTGAAAATGGAACGGTTACGAAGCGCCTGTTGGATAAAGTACTTCATCATCGTCGCTGTTGTATCAAAATCGGCAATAACTCCATCTTTCATTGGACGTATTGCGACAATATTTCCTGGTGTTCTTCCGATCATATTTCGTGCATCGCTACCAACTGCCTCGATAGAACCTGAGTCAGAACGAATAGCAACCACAGAAGGTTCACGTAAAATAACCCCTTTTCCCTTTACGTAAACTAGTGTGTTAGCTGTACCTAAATCAATTCCTAAATCCTTTGAAAATCCTGCAAACATCTATGTATCTCCCTTCATCCATTCGAGCTTATTCTCATCTATTGGTTTGTATCAACTTAATTTCTTGTCATAAAATCTTCAAATAGTCATTAAAAATGGCCCTGTTTCGAATAGTTATGCTGACGGCTCAGCCTTATTCCTTACGTTTTACTTTAAGCCATAAGATTTTTTTGAACAGTTACTTCATGATTTCTCGTCGATAAAGATAATTATACTCAAAGAATCATCTATTGAGTAGCTTTTTCATGAATCAACAAAAAAATCCTCATTTTATCCTAACACAACCAATGAATCCTGTACATCGAGAAGTAGACTAGAACAGACAGGATGGGGATTAGCAAGATGCTGAAGCAGAAGTCCCGTTTTGTAATGGTAAATTTTGATTATAAATGACCTTTTTCTTTTAGGGATATAAACCTATGATCTCCAATAATAATGTGATCAAGTACCTCAATCCCAATCATTCGACCAGATTCTATTAGGCGTTTTGTCACATCGATATCTTCTTTACTTGGTGATGGATCCCCGGATGGATGATTATGAAGGCATATAATCGAGGCTGCTGAGTAGCGAAAAGCTTCTTTGAACACCTCACGTGGATGAACGATACTTGCATTTAAACTACCGATAAATATTGTTTGTTTATGGATAACTTGATTTTTCGTATTGAGGTAAAGGCAAATGAAGTGTTCCTGTTGAAGGTGACGCATCTCTTCCATCATATAATTCGATACGTCTTCGGGGGATCTGATAACATAGCGGTCTTCTGCGGGGTATTGGTGAATTCTTCTTCCTAATTCGAGGGCTGCTTTAAGCTGTACTGCTTTCGCTTCTCCAATTCCCCGAATATCCATTAACTCTTTGATCGATGCCTCTTTCAGTAACTTCAATCCATCAAAGTGTTGAATAACTCTTGCCGATAATTGAATAACGGACTCAGATTTCGTTCCAGATCCAAGAAGTAAGGCAATAAGATCCTGATTGGATAAAGCCTGGGGGCCATCTCTGACTAATCGTTCTCTAGGCCTCTCACTTTTCGGCACATCTCGAATCATCATAGGCATTGTCAATATAATTCCTCCTTTTGATACCTTTCGTACCTAGAGTCAAGATTCAGCTGGGTACTTCAGGAATTCACACATGATCATTAAACGTCTTCAATGCACGAACAACCTTTGCAATCGGCAACCCGACAATCGCAAAATAATCACCATTTATTTTTTCTACCAACATGGCACCTAACCCTTGAATTCCATAGGCTCCTGCTTTATCAACGGGTTCACCACTTTTTATGTACATACTAATATCTTCCTCGCTTAATGAGAAAAAATTCACCTCCGTTTTTTCCACAAACGTCACTTCTTTTTCGGCAGAAAGGAGAGTGACCCCTGTCAGTACCGTATGCCAGCCTCCCGATAACATCTGAAGCATTCTCCTTGCGTCATCATCATCAGTTGGCTTTCCTAGTATGTGTGAGTCAAGCGAGACAACGGTGTCCGATCCAAGTACTAGATGACCAGGATATCGCTCGAATACATTTAACGCCTTTTGATAGGCTAAAGAAGCTACCAAATCTTCAGGTAGGTTTTTCTTCGTCAATTTTTCTTCTACATCACTTGGGATTACGGTAAATGAAAGGCCGGCTTGTTCTAAAAGCTGCTTTCTTCTTGGCGATTGCGAGGCTAATATCAAAGGTTTCATGCGCGTCTGCTCCTTTACTCTATTAAAAACCGAAGAGTAGTCATTTATAAAGATAAGAGGAAGAGACTATTAAATTTTAGCAAACTCTTCCTCTTGATTCAATCTTATATCCAGAAAACAATTGATTATTTTTTCATGACTCTAATTGATTAACAATCGCATTGTAATCGATCATTCCTTCTAGAACGCTTTTTTGAATTTCCCATGCATGAGGGGCAGCAGTTTCATTTGAAGAATAGACATCCATAACAGCTTGGCTATTTACAATCCAATCTTTCAATAAAGTATTCATCTTTTCATCTTGACTAGGCAACTCTTTAAAAGATGTAATCCACTTTGCACCCAATTGCTGAAACTGGGAAATCTCATTCTCGGTTGGCTGCGCTCCCGCTATTTCATTCATAGAAATTTGCGTTGCGCCTTTCATCCATTGCACCCCATCTGCTAAAAATTGATGTACTGGCTTTTCAACTTCGATTTGATCAGCATATATCGCATAAGATTTCATGTACGTATCCATTTCTTGTTTTTGGTAATAATTGCCTAGAGCTTCTGATGTTTCTTTACCTGCAGCGACACCCATAAATAAATACTGCGTGTCTCCCTCTTTCATGAGCACGGAAGGTTGTCCTTTTTCAGAGAGTAGATTCTGCATTTCTTTGCCTTTTTCTTCCGTAGTAAATGCTCCGCCCTGCGCAACAAATACATCAAGTGCAGGAACGGAAAATTTCTGATTTTCCCCTTCCGAACTTACACCTTGCACTTGACTCTGAGGAGTGCTCTGCTCTATCCCCAGGTCAGTTGTGTTCTCACTGTTATTAGTAAACAAAGAAAGCAACATCATACCAAAAGCTCCACCTACTAAAATGGCAGATGCTATTGATAAAAAAACAATATTTTTAAAAAAATTGAGCTTGAATTGGCTACCTTTACTCTTTTTTCTTTTAACAGGTGGAAGTTTTGGACTTTGTTCACTTATACCATCATCCCAAAAGGGCTCAATGGGTTTTTTTCGTTTGCTTTCCATACCAATTACTTTGTTTGGATCATCGTCACTGGAGATGCCGGTAACAGGCTGAGGATTCTCATTCTTATCCAAAGGTAAATCATTTCTGCCATTCTCTATCTTATAATATATATGACGTTCTTTATTTAGGCTGACGAGACTTTTTTTCATTCTACCTGTCCCCTTTTTCAATACGTTTATATTATTTTACGTTCCAAAAAGATAGATTAGAACAAAAAAGATAGAAAAGAAAAGGTCATCTCACATGTCTTTTATAAGATAGTTTATAATTTTAGCTATGGTAATTGGAAGAAAGGTGTTTCTTTATTAAAAGGAGTGCTAAATGGGCCCTGTCGTTCAAATTCTCCAAACTCAGGTAGTAATTCTTCCATATAGTATGTGCTGACAAGAACATTAAAGACGATTGTTTCATCCTCCTCTTCAACTTCTGCTTCTCCTTCTAACTCATACTCATCCTCTAATAGGATTTTTTCAGACGGGGCCTCAAAATAAAGGGAATAGACCTCTGTAAAACGTTCCAATTTTTCAATTTCAGCAATATAGTCATATATATTTTCGTATGTCTCAGCGTGCCCAGTTAAGCTTGCCGTTATTCCATTTATATCTTCTTGAGTTGAATCGGTTTCTACTGCAACTGGATCCTCGACATCTTCTATATCAGAATCAAGCTCCTCTGCAGGTTCATTTTGATCGGTAATGCTTTCTTCTGCTTCCTCTGATTCTTCTTCGATATTATCAAATGATGGCCTGAGCAATATATCTTTCGAAAAAACAAACTCCTCTATAGAGATGTCAGAGACGATTTCCAATCTCTCAATATCAATCATCCAATGATCAATCCAAGGGTGTACAGGAACTCGCTTGAGAAGTGAAGTGATTTGATGGTCCTCGTATTCAACAGTCTCCTCCTGCGAATTTTCAAGAGAGTATAAAATGTCTTCTTCGGTCATAAGTTGTTCTTCCTGGTCAGAAATTTGCTCGTTAAGTGGTTGAATAACTAAAAGGTAATATGCCAGTAAACCTATAGAGAAAAGACTTATTAAGGAAATAGCAAGGATCCGAATTCTTTTATTTTCTACATTCATTCATTTTCACCTTCCATTCCCTCGTCAAGCACTTCTTCTAATTCATCTTCTAGTTGTTCCTCCCACAAATCAGGGCTTAAAAGCATTTTTGTGTCAAGAGTAATCGTAAAACTAGCGATATACCT
The DNA here is from genome assembly GCF_002886185.1 of Salipaludibacillus neizhouensis. Lineage (GTDB taxonomy): Bacteria > Bacillota > Bacilli > Bacillales > Salisediminibacteriaceae > Salipaludibacillus > Salipaludibacillus neizhouensis. Next base: position 558,204 of record NZ_KZ614146.1, on the reverse strand, counting down.
GGGTAATACCTCTTCGTTCCATTCATCTTCATTAAAGATAATTTCTTCTGCTAACATTTCATCAATCATCGCTTCTTCGACAACAACTAGCTCATCAACGGCATGGAGAAAGCTTGCTGCCTCTCGTTGTTCATCAAATTGAATATCCGCTGTAATAATACCTTCCTCTTGATATTCAAACGTTTCAATAAAGCCGCGTTCAGGAAGTTGACGGACAAATGTCTCTAGTAATCGAGATATTGGCTTTCGTTGCCCCTCTAATTCTTCCACTGCCGATTCCAACTTACTTCCGTCTGAACCCATGTTAGCTTGTCTCGCAGTAATAACCTGTTGCATTTCTCTAACATTTTCAATCTCTCTTTCCAACTGTTGACTTCGTTGCTCTTGATTTTGATGAAAAAGAAAGGCAAATACGACTACCATCATCATCGTGATAATTAAAAGAAACAGAAGAAGAAGTTGAATGCGATTACCCCTTGCTTTTTTCGGAAGTAAATTAATCTCAACGTTCATCACTACACCTCTTTTAGACAAAGGCTTAGAGGGAGAAGAAATTTGTTAGCTACATTACTATTATCTTCAATAATATCACCTATAGAATGTTTCATCTCTATCTCCAGACCCGTGGAATTTTCCAGCATTTTTTTAACCTTCATTAACATTGGATGATCTCCCGTTAGAAAGATTTTTGACACTTCTTTCTCACCTTTAAACAAGGTGTATTTATAAAAGTCTATGACTCGTTCAATTTCCGTAAACGAATCAGCTAGATCACCATCTATCTTTTCACTATTAATATCTTTCCACGTTACAAGAGAATCCTCTTGCGTCATTTCCCAATTTTCTACATCTAAGTAATGAGGAATACTCCTCAGAAAAATCGGTTTATGATGGTTGAAGACACTAACATTTATCGAAGTCATGTCCCATTCCAATAACATAATGTGAGCATCGTCATCTATCTGATCTAAATAATTCAAGTAATAGAATCGGTAAAGAGACAACGCTGCGACATCTGCAACATCTGGTTTTGTATTTCCGTCTTCCAAATGCTTAACATACTGTTTTAATAACGGTTCTGGAACCGCAAAAAAAAGAATCTCAATCGTTTCCGTTTCTTCCTCAGAATCTAAAATATGAAAATCAAAAGAAGCATCTTCAAAAGGAAGATGAATAGAGGTTCCTATTTCAAAATTAATATGACCTCGTATTTCTTCTTTCGTTAGATTATTAGGAAGAGACAGCTTCCGAAAGAAAATCGAAGAGTCAGGGACGAGAAATTTAATGTTTTTTCTTTTTAATTTCCAATTCGCGATACACTCTTCTAAAATCAGAACGAAATTAGTTTCATCAATAATTTTTCCTTTTTCTATGATACCTTCAGGAACTGCTTTCTCATAGAATGCCACCATAGATGCTTCCGAGGCTTCTTTTGTAATGACACAACGGATGACGTGATCTTTAAATTGTAAGCTTACATGATCTTGTTTTCTGAAATTTAATAAACCTGTCATTAGAAACCTCCATTAAGTAGTAAGTTGACATACCAATCTAGTATTGGATCATAGAAATAATAGCTTAGAATTGCTCCTAAGGCAATAAAAGGTCCAAAAGGGATTGGATGTTTTCTTTTTAGTTTACCAGTTATAAGTCCGATAATACCAAACACAGCCCCAAGGAATGACGATAAAAATATCGTTAATAATGTTCCTGAAAAACCTAGTACCAAACCAACTACAGCCATTAACTTGATATCTCCTCCACCCATGCCGCCCTTGCTTAGAATTGCTAAGAGCAAAAATAAAAGGAAACCAAATGCTGCTCCGGCAAGACTATCCCACCAATTTGGTAACGGTTCGATCACTCTTAATAGGATAAGCGGAACTAAAAAAAACAACAATACTTTGTCTGGGATCAGCATTGTCTCTAAATCAGATATTGTAATAATGATTAACATCGAAACAAAAACAAGAGCAACTACTAATTCCATTGACCATCCAACAATGATAGGAGAAAGTGAGAATAGACTTGCTGTTGCCAGTTCAAATAATGGGTATTTTACCGATATGTATGATGCACATTTTTTGCAATGTCCCCGCTGCACCACATAGGATACAACCGGTATAAGCTCTTTCCATGTAAGTGTTCGCTTACAAGTTTGACAGTTTGATCTCGGAGTAACAATCGATTCGCCTGCAGGAATCCGCAAGCCTACAACATTATAAAAGGACCCGAATGTTGCTCCTACTACAAATAAGTATACATGAAAAAGAACTTCCATGAACATGCTTCCTTTCATATTTAAATCTAAAGTTTTCTATGTTTTAACTTTTGAAGTTCATTATAAAGAAATGTCCCCCACAAGAGTGGGGGATGGCATAGGTGTTTGCACATTACAAGGAACTATTTATTGAATTTCATCTCTACTTAAGTTAGATCGTGCTACACCGTTAAAAATTGTACCATCAGAATTTGCTAAAGTAACTGTATGGTCCCCAGCAGTATTAGTGTCAAAGGTAACAGAACTGGCATCAGTATAATCTCCGCCGTCTGGATCTTCCATACTTTCAATATAGCCTCCTTCTTGTAACTCTAAAAGAGTAACACTTGTTGCATCTGGATTAGATGCCTGATATAGTCTTGCAGAACTAACCATTGTCTGAGCGTTAGCAACATGAGCATCCTGTCTAGAATTATCAATCAACCCACCTACACTAGGAATCGCAATTGCAGCAATAATCCCCAAAATTACAACAACAACCAATAATTCAATAAGCGTAAGCCCATCTTCATTCTTCAACATTTTTCTTAGCTTTTTAATCATGTTTTTTCTCTCCTCTTTTTTAATCTTTTATTTATAGAGAAGGCCGGTTGCACTACTCACTCCTGATGATCCAAGTACCCATATGAATCGATCATCTTTCATCGCGTCCTTTGCTATCTCATTTATATTTCTGAATAAATTTGGAACATCGGCACCATAATCGAAATAACGATTGTTCCTACGACGACCGCTAATAAAATAATCATTACCGGTTCAATTAATGCTTTTAATTTGTCCGTTGCATATTCTACTTCTTTCTCATAGAAATCTGCAATTTTTGCTAACATATCATCCAATGCTCCTGTTTCCTCGCCTATCGAGATCATCTGAATCACTAAAGGCGGATATACCCAGTGCTCTTTCATTGGAGTCGTTAGTTTTTGTCCTCTTTCCAACGCTTCCCGTGACTGTTTCAAAGATTGGGAAATCACTTCATTCTCGACTACCTTTTCAACAATTTGCATCGATTGTAATACTGGAACAGAGCTATAGAATAATGTACTAAGAGTTCTAGACATTCTAGCTAACGCCGCTTTTTGCAATAGCGAACCAAAAATCGGCATTTTTAACAGGGCATAGTCATAGTAATATTTCGTTTTGGGAGTTTGTTGAACAGCCCATAGACCAACAATTAACATAACTAGTAATAAGATCAGCAACCACCAAAATCCAGACACAAAATCACTTGCCCCTAATACAAATAGGGTAATAGCCGGCAGTTCTCCCCCGACATCACTCAACATACTTGCAAAAGTTGGGACAACAGATGAAAGAAGAAAGATTACCACACCGATGGCAACCACTCCCACAATAGCAGGATAAGCTAAAGCCGCTTTTACTTTTTGCCTTGTTTCATGCTGTTTTTCAAACTGCAAAGCAAGTTGCTCTAACGTTTCATCTAATGACCCACTTACTTCACCTGCACGAACCATATTAAGGAAAATAGGCGGAAACACTTTTTTATGTTCCGAGGCTGAGTCCGAGAATGCTTTTCCTGTTAATAATTCATCGGCTATTTGTGCAAGCGCTCGTCCTAAAACTTTACTTTCTGTCTGCTTCGACAAGATCATTGTCGTGTCCAAGAGAGAAACACCTGATTTGAGTAATGTAGCAAACTGCCTTAAAAACAATACAAAATCCTGTAATTTAACCGGATTACCAAGTGAAATCTCTTTATTTAATAACGAAGGCGCCACTTCTGTAAGAGAAGCTTGTGCGACTCCTTGTGCCCGTAGCTTTTGAATGGCTTGCCGCCGCGTTTGACCTAGGACAACCCCTTGCTTCTTTGTTCCATTTTTCAGTTTGCCTTCGTATTTAAATTGAGCCATTAGGAATCCCTCTCTTGTAAGTACGGAGCAACCTCTTCGTGACTTACCTCGTTCCGCCTAAGTAGTTCTCGAAGTGACATCTCAAGTGTGTGCATACCCTCACTGCGACTTGTCTGCATGACATTATAAATCTGGTGAATTTTTTCATTCCGGATCATATTTGCAATCGCGGAATTATTCACAAGAATTTCAGTAGCTGCCCTTCTGCTGCGATGATTAGTAGAAGGAAATAACCGTTGTGAAATAATCGCAGTCAAAACGGAGGCAAGTTGAATTCTAATTTGCGCTTGCTGTTCAGATGGAAACACATCGATAATTCGATCAATTGTCGCCGGTGCACTTGACGTGTGTAAGGTTGCTAAGACTAAGTGACCTGTTTCAGCAGCTGTAATAGCGGTAGAAATCGTTTCTAAATCTCTCATTTCTCCGACAAGAATGACATCCGGATCTTGTCTTAAAGCTGCCCGAAGACCATTCGCAAACGTTTTTGTATCAAAACCAACTTCCCGTTGGTCCACAATACTATTATCATGTTTGTGTAAATACTCAATTGGATCTTCCAGCGTAATAATATGTTTTTTAAACGAGTGGTTAATGTACTTCAACATCGCTGCTAGAGTAGTGGATTTCCCACTACCCGTTGGACCAGTAACAAGCACAAGACCTTGCTTTTTTTCCGCAATTTTGTTTAGTAATTGCGGAAGCTGTAAATCTTCGAGACTAGGAACTCCCATTGGAATAATTCGAATCGCAAAACTCACGTGAGATCGTTGATAATAAGCATTAATTCGAAATCGTGACACTTGCGGAATACCATAGGAAAAATCGACTTCTCCTTTTTCTTTCAAAACCTTTAAGTGACTGCTAGGAAGCAGTGCTTCCGTGATTCCGATCATTTCTTCTGGCGATATCTTGTCTTCATCTACCTTTACCAAGTCACCATGTATACGAAATATCGGTGGCATACCAATTGTTAAATGTAGGTCAGATGCCTGAACATTCACTGCTTTTTCAAGTAATAAATCTATTTTTTCTTTCAATGTTTCACCTACTTATCTGTTGCCACTCGTAAAACTTCTTCGGTGGTGGTTATACCTTGTTTGATTTTATAAAGTCCATCATCAATGAGGAAATTCATTCCCATTGAGTGTGCATAATCTCTAATTTCCGAGCCTGTTTTTTCGTTCATTATCATATTTTTAATCGTATCGTCTAAGGTCAAAACTTCATGAATAGCTAATCTTCCGCGATACCCGGTCATGTCGCTGGAAAATATCCGCTTCCCGTTTTGTTACTTCTCTTGTACCTTTGCAATCGCGACAGATTTTTCGAACGAGTCTCTGTGAAATGATACCAGACAGAGACGATGCCAATAGAAACGGTTCAATTTTCATATCGATTAGTCGATTGACGGTGCTGATCGCATCATTCGTATGAATCGTGCTTAGAACAAGATGGCCAGTCAATGAAGCTCTTACCGCAATTTCTGCTGTTTCAGAATCTCTAATTTCACCGACCATAATTATATCGGGATCCTGTCTTAAAATTGATCTGAGTCCATTAGCAAATGTCATGCCTACTTTGGTATTTACTTGGAGTTGATTAATCCCCTCAATTTGATATTCCACAGGGTCTTCTACAGTAATAATATTTACCTGATCACTGTTTAAATCGTTCAAGCCCGCGTATAACGTGGATGATTTCCCGGAACCTGTTGGACCTGTTATCAAGATGATTCCATTAGGCTCCTTCAAAAGATCTTTAAACTTCTCATGATGCGTAGGACTGAATCCTAGTTTATTCAAATCATTTATGGCGTTTCCCAAGTCTAGTATCCTCATCACTACTTTTTCACCATAAACAGTTGGCAGTGACGATATTCTTAAGTCGACAGGATGAAATTCAACGTTCATCTTGATTCTCCCATCTTGAGGGACGCGCGATTCTGTAATATCTAGATTAGCCATGATTTTAATTCTCGCAATTAACATGCTTTGCATATGTTTAGGTAAATTCCGTTCGGTTCTTAGCACACCATCAATACGATATCGAATGTTCACCTTATCTTCCTGAGGGTCCACATGAATATCACTGGCTCTCTCTTGTATAGCCCGAAGGAGTAACTGATTTACAAGCTTCACCATCGGAGAATCTTCTTCGGCAATTGACTCCTCCTCTTGCTGTTCGGGATTGAATTCTTCCCCTAACATGTTTTCAACAGAGTCATCAAGATCATAGTATTTATTAATCGTACGAATAATGTCGTCTTTTGTAGCAATTGCAACTTCTACTTGAAATCCGGTTGATAACCTGATGTCGTCTATCGTAAAATAATCCATTGGATCCGCCATGGCAATAAATAATTTATCGCCCTCCAATTTCAAAGGCATGATATAATTTCTCATAGCCATTTCCTTTGGGATAAGTGAAACCATTTTCTGATCAATAGGGTACCTGTATAAACTGACATGCGGGATTCCTAGTTGAAATTCTAATACTTCGATTAACTGCTGTTCTGTAATAAACCCTTGCTGCAGCAAAGAATCTCCAAGTTTTTGGTTACTCGATTTTTGACTTAACGTTTCTTCAAGCTGTTCACTGGTGATGAGACCTGAATCTACTAATAAATCTCCTAATCTTTTACGTGTTTTTTTCAACTACCTTCACCCATTCCAACAAAAATACTACTTTTTACCAATTGTATCCACTATAGTGAACATAATAGTGAAAAAATAACTATTTCCCATACAGGTAAATGTAGCTATCTGTATACTCATTATAATGTATAATAGGACTAAATACAGTTGTTTTCACAAAAAATATGTCTAAATTTAGAACTTAAAAGAGATCACATTTTAATTAACTGATAATTATACAGGTGGTGACATAAAAATGGTACCTTTCATAATAAAAAATTTAGTCTCGCAAAAGGGATTAAGTTTACTTGAAGTTCTCATATCTCTCACTATTCTCGCTATTGTCATTATTCCTATATCAGGATTGTTCATCCAATCTGCTAAGTCGATTCAAGTATCGGATACTATTCTTGATGAAACGTATATTGTTCAGGAATATATAGAAACAGTGACGTACTATTCTAAAACTATTCCGTTTGACCAAGTATCCGCTCAACTGACAGCAGAAGGTTTTACCGAAATAACTAGTAATGAAGACACTTACGCTGGTTACAAAGTAATAGACGGAGAATATATAACCATTAAATTAGAAAAGAATGAAGCGCAAGAAGGTTTGATTTCCTTAATTGTCGGTGTATCTGAAGTTTATCCTTATGATAGATTTGATACTTATATGGAAACCATTTTATATTGGGAGGGCGAATGATGTCTATTCTGAAAAATGACAGAGGTTTAAGTCTGATTGAGCTGCTGGTTTCCGTCTCTCTCTTATCTATGATTCTTTTAATCGTTACTTCTATTCAACTATTCGGACAAAATCAGTTCATGAATCAAACAGAACACGTAGACAGTCAGGCTGACGTTAGATATGCAATGAATGATATTCAACGGAAGATAAGGTCTGCAGATGGTTCTCAGATAACTACAAAAGATGATGCAATCTATCTGAATAATGAGGAATGGATTTATTTTGAGGCAGGATCAAGTACGATTTGGGAAACTGTGGATGAGGATAAGAACAAGCTCGTTGACAACATAAAAATGTTTACTGCACATCCCGATGAGGATCATATCGAAAAAACAAAGATAACGATAGAAAGTTTCTCACCGACGAACGGACAATCAACGACCATCTCATCTTCTATTTATATTAGGAATTGAACGGAGGATTTTCTATGATACATAAATTTCTATCAACTAAGAAATTAAATAATGAAAATGGCATGGCTTTGGTTTTGGTATTGCTGTTAGTCATGATTTTTTCTGTATTAACATTAGGTGTCATAGGCGTAACATCTTCGAATCTAACTTTAACAACTGGAGAACGCGATCATCAATCCTCTTATTACATTGCGGAGGCAGGAATAAATGTAAGGATGCAAGAGATTGAAGAGGCAATAATCAAAGCCTACAAAGAAACCAATTCTAAAAATGCATTTTTCCTGCAGTTTGAAGATTCTATATCCCTTGATGATTTTATTTCCGTAAACAATTTTGAAAAACTCGAAACTATTTCTGACACGATTGTTTCTAGAATTGAACAAGAAGATAATACACACACGTATTCTATTTATTCAAAAGGCACCATTGACAATCGTTCTCGAGAAGTAACTAAAGACATTACTATAAACTGGATAGAAAAAGATCAAGGATCTACAGTGGAATTTTTAGATGATGTAGCTGTTTTTTCCAATCAATCTATATATACAAGTATTCCTATTCAAGGGAGTATTGCAACAAACTCCAATGCAGAAAAGACAATAGAACTAGATTGGGGGTCTTCAGTATCCGGAAATATCTTGGTAGGCACCGGAGTTAGTGATATCAATGGTTCAATTAAGAAACCATCAAACTATAATTTAGATTATTCAAAGGTAGGAAATATTCCGAGAGAAATGGTATACGACTTGCCTCCTTTTCCAACCTATCCTGAAGCGCTTCCTAAGGCTTCCAATTTACAATTAGATGATAACGGAAATAATCATCATTTAGTCATAAACGACGGGAGTCTTCTTATCACTAGTTACGTAGCAAATAATTATGAGTTTGTATTAGATCAAGATTTCTATATACCCGAGATTAAAATAAATTCAAATAGAAATGTAACGATAGATATCGGGGATTCTAATAAAGTTATTGTAGTTGATCATCTTAATATTCCAAATGGTCACTTAAATATAAAAGGAAACGGTTCTTTAAAAATGTATATCACTGCTGGAATCACAATGGGTTCAGGAAGTACCATTAATAATAACGGCAATAGTGATCAACTCCAATTGTTTCTCCAATCCTCTAATAATCCCTCTCAGCCAAAGTCATTGACTTTAGGTGGTGCACAAAAAATATTTGCTTCATTTTACGGAGAAGATACTAATATATCTTTATCTGGAGGGGGAGGATTTCAAGGTAATATTCTAACTGGGGGAACGAGTATTAATATTTCTGGCGGATCCGACAATAAAACACGTGTTTTCTATGCGCCAAATGCTCATTTCTCTATGGGAGGGGGAGGCGCTCTGAAGGGAAGAATTATTAGTAACAGTTTTGATGCAAGTGGAGGAAGTCAAGTTACATTTGAAGAAATTGAAAACGAAAGTCTTCTCCCATTCTTCCCACCTTCTCAAGGAGAAGAAATAGTAAATATTGATAAGTTAATTATTGATACCTCTCCTATTAGAGAACAATAAATTCAATTCGTATCCGTATAATAAAACGCGTAGCGTCTTATTTAGAGCAAAAGCAACTGCTTTCTTAACCATAAGTTTTTAAAAGCTCGAAGTAGCGAAGGCTGCGACTCCTTGCGGGAAAGCAACTACTGAAGACCCAGCATGGCCGAATTTTCCCACGGAGGCTGAAGTCGTTGCCCGCGGAAAGCATCCGCCTAGAGCGGATTCGAGCCCTCTTTTCACATGCAACAACCTCTAAAAATCACAATTTTTTTAATTGTGGTGTTAAAAAAAGAAGATGACTTTAACGTCATCTTCTGCCTGTATCAAAAGGTCTATTAAAGCTTTCGAAAAAGCATGTTTTTAATACCCTTTAACCGGCTCCCTTTCCTCATCTTCTCTTGGAAAGTTACTTCCACCATTGTTGGTGTTTGGATATTCTGATGTCCCTGTTCCATTTCCTCCTGTACTACTATCATTCTCATAAGAAGGAGTCACACCGTTTTGACCTGTTCCTCCACTAGTTCCTTGACTTCCGTTACCGCTCCAAAAATCAGACCAACGAGTATCCGATTCAGGACTTTGGTTTGTGCCTCCCGAGTTGGATCCATCAGAACCAGATCCATAACCTGAATCAAAATCAGTATCGTAATCATAATCATTTCCGTAACCTGTATCAAATTCCGTATCATAATTGGTTCCAAAGCCTGTATCATCATTACTGCCTGAATTTGTTCCACCATTAGTTCCATCCGTACTTCCATATCCGCTTTCATTACCTGTTTCCGTACCATAGTAATCATCCAAAAATTCATCGACGGAATCGTAGTCATCCGGATTGGGATTCTCAGCGATAGGATTTCCGTACTCGTCTAAGCCCATTTCCTCTTCCTCAGTAACTCTCAGATCGTCAACATTTCGCAACTCCACTCGATGTTCTGGTGGATAATAGTCATTGGCTATCCACTCTTCGACCTGCCACTCATTTTCTGGGAAATCAAACGTTCTGACAATATCGTAAGTTGTCCCATTTGAACCCATCTCTTCAACCGAAGAACCTCCTGAAGAAAGTTGTTCTGTATAGTTAACAATTGTTTTTGGTTCTAAATCATGAACATCTTCCATTTCCACAGTGACTGTATAAGGCAGATTCTCCCCTATTAGCTCAACAGTTAATAAGCCATTATCGTACTCAAGTTCCAGTTCATAACTGACCGGATTAGGGTTATCAAATACCAAGTCTTGCTCACCGATTACAACTTGAGTATCAAATCCTAGTGGTATCCCTTCATTTAAACGTTCAGGCTGGTGCCGCTCCACTAATTGAAAGTTACTGTGTAAAAGCGTTTCAAAAACTGCTGAACCTAATATTGATAAGGGGTTGCCTTCTGTGGATTCAATATTTTGCCCTTCAAACACTTCTGACAATGAGAAACGACTATCACCTTCTATCACAATTTCAGGCATCTCATTGGACCATGCTTCTAACAAGGGGGAATCAAGTTGCCTCGTAGCACTATAGAGAACCGTTTCCTTCTCTTGAACATCAGAGTTTAAAAACTCATGCACATTTAACTCTAGCTCCGAGTTAGGTAAACTCACTGCAGTTTCCAAAACCTCTATTTCTAGCTGCTCTTCATTTACCAGATTCATATCTTGAAAGTAAAAAGAGAACTGAGATAAGTTATCACGAAGATAAGTCACATCAATCTCTGCCATTAAATCATACGACGATGCTTTGTTCATGTCAGCATTCGTCACCGATTCTTCCACAAAAAAATCTATTGATTCCACATTAGATTTAACTTCCTGTTCATACCATCGAAATGATGCTTCTGCTGATACCTTCCAATTCTCCACTTCTGTTTCAACTACCGCTATTGCTTCTTCATGCGTTAGATTACTAATATCAGCCGTTGCAATAAATGTATTGTTTTCAAACGTTTCTTCTTCATAGTAAGCGGTATAAACATAGTCACCGCCAAATGTAATATAAAAAAGAAAGAGAATACTACCGCTTAACAAAATCATCGAATTTACAAAATATTTAATTTTCATAAGATCCCTCTTTCCCACTCTCAGAATCAACTTTTACTTTTGTGAAAAAGATAGCCGTAATCCCCGCCAGCAGCAGAACTACTATAATAGCTACACTCCAGTGAATGATAGAGGATATATAGTAACCAAGCCACACGTAAATTACAGATAAAAAAACATGCAAAAAAAGCACGAATCGAGAAAAAACGGGAGGAAGAATAAATATTATAGGAATTAATAGTATAAAACCTATGAGTAAAAATAGATAAACCATGCGTACTCCTCCTTTAAAACAACATGTTAGTATTAAATATACCATTTTTCCAACCACATTACGGATCTTTTTGAAATTTTCATTACCAATTTTGTATATCGAATGTTAAACTCTTCTATTATTCACCTCTAAATAAGCTCTCTTACTTCACCTGCAAACTGATGAGACCCTGTAACAACCAGTACCTTTCCTGTTGATCCCTGGTTGCTCCATTCACGTATCCATTGTTCCGGATTTTTAATATAATTGCTCTCTTGTAAAATAGACTGTGATTGATAGTCTTCCAAATCCATACTTCTTTCAGAACCAAAACCTGTAATGTGAATAACGGTTCCGGCTTCCCGCAAGTTTTCTAGCATTTCTTTAACCGGTTTATCGCGCATTGCGCCAAATAACACTTCCACCTGCATGTCCTCAGGAAATCCCTTTATCTGTTCACAGACAGTTTGCATTGCTTCCACGTTATGAGCCGTATCTATTATTATTTCAGGAGATTGCTGAACCCGCTCCCAACGTCCCGCTAAAAAAGCTTTTTCTAAACCTTTGACGATACTTGATTGACCTAGTTCTATTATCGTTCTATCGTCTAATTCTTTTGCTACTGCAACGGCAATCGCGGCATTTTTCTTTTGATGTTCCCCTTGCATACGAATACGCTCTGACAATCCTTCCTCAAGGTGTATCACTTCAACCATATAGGCACCTAGTTCCTGAACGACAGTTTGTACCTCATGCAAGACTTCATTACTACTAGCTGTAAACATAGGAACACCTTTTTTCGCTATTCCGGCTTTTTCTCGAGCGATCTCTTTCACCGTATCACCGAGGTACTGTCGGTGATCAAGACCTACATTTGTCACAATCGTAGCTATGGGAGAAGTCAGTACATTAGTAGCATCAAGTCTACCACCCATTCCCGCTTCCACTAACACGATATCGACAGGATGAATGGTAGAAAAAAAATGATACGTTAAAGCAACCATGAGCTCGAACTCACTCACCATTTCTCCGCGACGATCTTCTACAATATGCACAGCTTGGACAATTTCGTCACATGCCATTCTGAATTCCTCTTCGGTAAGAGGCACACCATTCAACGTCAGTTGATTCTTTTCCGGTCCGAATGCTGGCGTGTTAAAAGCTCCAACCTTATAGCCCTCCTCCTGCAAAATAGCAGCTAAAAAAGCACAGGTTGATCCTTTACCGTTCGTGCCAGCCACATGAATAGCCCGAATCTGCCTTTCCGGATGACCTAATTGTTCCATTAATTCTTCCATTCGATCTAATGTATAAGCAATACCTGCCTTTTTTTTCGAAAAAAGAAAGGCTCTTGCTTGGTCATAATTCTCTATTCTCATCACTATCACTTCATTTCAATAATTGATTTTAACTGGAAAAAGTGCCATGATCAATTCAATGACATATTTTACTTTATCATATTACATAATAATACGCTCTGCGTGATCTCGCAAGAAAGGATTGACAGTAAAATGACTAAATTATCTGGTTGGATCATCTATAACGGTCAGTTAAAATCCGATAAATTCTTAGACTATGTAACATGGTTTAAACAATCCGCAGAAAAGGCCAATATACATCTGGAAGTTTTTACTAATGATGAGATATTGGTCTCAAACGATAAGACAAAACCACTTCTTTTTTCAAAAACGTGGTGTGAGAACTTCCACCCTGATTTTGTTCATTACGCTGATAAAGATCTGCATCTTGCCAGACAACTGGAATCGATGAATATTCCTCTTTTTAATCGATCCAAATCAATAGAAATTTGTGATAATAAATCACTCATGCATCACCATTTAGTTGAAAAATCGATTCCTACTCCGATGACGATCATTGCACCGATGACCTTTAACGGTATTGAAGTAAAGGAAGTAACATATATAGAACGCATTATTGAGGCGATCGGATTACCGATGATTATAAAAGAAGCTTTCGGGTCATTTGGTCAACAAGTATATTGGATTGACTCCAAAGAGCAACTTGAGATCATGGCGAAGAAACTGGCGGGAAAAGACCACCTTTACCAAAAACCCGTTCATCACAGTTTGGGTAAAGATATTCGAATAAATGTAGTAGGCGGCAAAGTGGTAGCATCGATGAAGAGAACATCTCAGACGGATTTCCGTGCCAATGTCACTGCTGGAGGCTCGACCACTCCTTATGACCCTTCCCTGGAAGAAAAAACATTAGCAGTTCAAGCTGCTGCCGCAGTAGGCGCGGATTTTGCCGGGGTTGATCTTTTGCTCGAAAAAGAAGGACCTGTCGTATGTGAAGTGAATTCTAACCCACATATTCGCAGCATTTATGAATGCACTGGAATTGATGTTGCGGTCCCAATGATCGAACATATTGACGCTATATTATCTGGTCAAAAAGAAAGGAAACTATCATGACGTTGAAAATAGGATGGGTTGTTTATCGAAAAAAAGATATCATACGCAATGACAGATTCATAGGTTTTGTGAAGGATGCAGCACAAAGCTTTGGCATGACACTAGTTGTTGTTCCCTATGAGGAAATCCAGGTCAATGTGTCCAGTGTTGACAACATATTCACAAGAAATGGAGAGAAAACTCCTGATTTTATCATCAACCGTTCCGTTTCACCTTGGTTGAATGAAGTAGCTGAGGTGAAAAATATCCCTTGTTTCAACAGTGCCTATGTTGCTCGTATTGCAAATGATAAACGACTTGCCCACGCAGTCATATCCAGCCTTGGAATTCCCATGCTCACGAGTAAAACGATTCACAGTTCGGCTCTTTTCTATCATCACAATCATTTACCAACTCCTTTTATTTTAAAAGACCCTCAAGGCAGAGGTGGAACCGGTGTCAAATATATAGAATCTCTTGAGAAAGGAAAACTGATGTCCTCGATGCTTTCTGAAGAATTGTTATACCAACCCGTTGGTGGAAAAAAAGGACAAGATTTAAGAGTGTATCTTGTTGGAAATGAAATTGTCGCAGCAGTATTAAGGGAATCGGCGACAGATTTCCGAGCCAACATATCCATAGGGGGAAGCTCCCGTCTTTATACCTTAACCGAAGAAGAAACGAAGATAGTAAACAGAATTTCCGATTCTATGCACATGGATTTCGTTGGCATAGACTTCCTGATAGATCATAATGGAAGACTATTGTTTAATGAAATGGAAGACGCCGTTGGATGCCGCAGCCTTTACATGAATAGTTCGATCAATATTGCCAGTATTTTTATGGAATATGTGGCTGAATCAATTTCATAATTCATTTGGTCAAACGATGAATCTATGCAGCTTCGTTGGACTGCATCGGTTCGCTTTCCGCAGATAGCGCGAATTCGCATGCTAATTCTTTTATCAGCAAAAATTTATCGTAAACAGCCAATGATTAATGAATGAAGAAGCTCATAAAATAATCTATCTACCCTAAAGGAGAATAAATATGATCCATAAACTTGAGTTAAACTCTAATAATCTTCACGGTTCCTTTAGTAAGGAATACTCCCCTGTATTGACAATTGATTCCGGTGACTCTCTTCACTTAACGACATCGGACATTCGATGGGGCTATTCTTCTGAAAAATCAGAAGCCCGCACAATTTTTCATTCTCGTGAAAAAGAAGCTAATCCCGGGCATCCAATCCTTGGTCCCATTGCCATCCGAGGTGCAAAAGCCGGAACTGTCTTGGAAATTCAGTTACATGAGATCGTTCCTGGCTGGTATGGTCAAAATTGGGCCGGTGGAGAATCTAACTGGCAAAACGACCAGCTAGGAATAAGTGGAGAAGATACAATTACTTTAGATTGGGAACTTGAGTCAACAACGATGACCGGAAGCACTGCTATCGGAGAGAAAAATTATCATGTTGGCCTTCGTCCTTTCATGGGCGTGTTAGGCGTCGCTCCTGCAGAAACTGGCATTCATGAAACCGCACCACCACGATACTGTGGAGGAAACATTGACTGCAAAGAACTTGTCAAAGGAAGTACCCTTTATCTTCCTGTTGCTGTAGATGGAGCATTGTTCTCAGTTGGTGATGGTCATGCCCTTCAAGGGGACGGGGAAGTTTCCGGAACCGCGATCGAATGTCCGATGGACCATGTGGATCTTACGCTAACGGTTAGGGATGATATGGTTTTAAAACTACCAAGAGCCAATACGCCGGCGGGATGGATTACGTTTGGATTTGCAGAAGACTTGAACAAAGCTGCTGCAGATGCTCTAGATGAAATGGTTCAATTGATGGAACAGCACTATCAGATCACTAAGGTAGAAGCAACGGCATTGGCAAGTGTAGCTGTTGATTTAAGAGTCACCCAAGTTGTGAATGGCGTCAAAGGTGTTCACGCTGTATTACCACACGGATCCATTCGATAAGAAACAAGGTGCAGAATCATAATTAAAATAATGTAAAAATGGTCTGAATCTATGCTATCTTATCTTGCCAAAGAATTATCGGCAAAGAGAATTATTGAATTTGGGTGCCATTTACACGAGCGTGGCAAGCTGAATGTAGCCATAATCTTTTTTAGCGACACTCAGGGGTGACCAAACTCTTCTGATTGTCACTTTGAGCCTCTTATAGTGACATTTAATCCGATCTGGGAGCTTGAAAGTTACTATGCACTATTATTTGTGACATTCATGTCCGTTTTATCGGTGCGAGTGTCACTTAAAGACTTCTGCCTTCCGTCGTAACACTTTTGGAATGCAAACACTGTAAAACTTTCTAAATTTAACTTGCAGCTAGGTAAGCATTTTGTCACCTTAATCTAATCGAAGGTTGTTTGGAAGAATGACAAATCCCTTTCCTCGCGCCTATTACGAAAAACGTTTCTTATAGGCTTAGAAAAACTGCAGCAGCTTGGCTCACTACAACAAAAGGACACTGGAAAAGTTAAAATAAACTTTTTCAGTGCCCTTGCAACTATAAATCTTCTTCCCCATTAAACGGAATTACTTTGAGAAACTCAGCAAGACGTCATATAACATCTCTCTGAATTCTCCAAGTTTCTGCTTTTGCGATTCACTAGGCTGAAGATTCATGAACTCTCGCTCCGGTAAATACAAGTTGCGGTTAACTTCCAGCTGAATCCAAGGAATCTCCCCTAAAGCGCCATGATGGCGTGTGACAAATCCACCTTTAAAAGGATCATTCATTGTGACAAATTGCTGACTGTCTGTCTTATACCTTTGAAACTTCTTTTCCAATAATCTCTTTAACTTCACGACCATTTCCACCGGCGCTGTCAGGTCCTCATCTCCTTGTTCTCCCGATGTCGTCCCGCGATTCCCAATACAAAATAAAGGACGATGCTGCCAATTAATTAGTTTATTACCCGGGCCATAATCAAGCATCGAATGGCAATCAATCGCCACTTTTACTTTAGGATTTCTAGCAGCCTTTTCGAGTTTACGATGATATGGAAGGTAGTAATCTTGAATGAGCTTCTCCCGCTCTAATGGGCGAAGTCCGGAAGGGGTATCCCACACCTTCTTGCCGGTGACCGTCCTTGTTTTTACAATGCCATCGGGATTTAAGGGAGGAAGATCGGTTTCTTCCCTATTTAAATCCAGAAAAATTCTCGACACATCCATTTGATGAAATTCTTCTACTCGGCCATTAAATGCAAAGAGGTGATCTGTCCATGTATCGCCATCCAGTAAAATATCCATATCAGTTAGTAAGCATGTAGTTTGAATAAAGGCTGGTTTTTTCATCCCAGCGTGTGGAACAGAAATGAGTATCGGCAATTTCTCGGTCATGGTGTCATTATCCCTCATTCAAATACAAAGCAAGAAGTAACGATCGCTGAACTAATTCACTGCGATGAAGGCTTTCTTCCGGTGTATAGAGCCCTTTACTTGCTGGCGAAAACCCACATACAACCGGTGTATCTTTAGCAACCTCACCTGCAGCCGAAGATAACAAGCTGGATTCTGTTCCAAAAGGTAAGTTCCACGCTTCACTCAAATTCTTTAATGTATCTAATAGTAAATGATTCTTCTTCCTAATTAACGGTGGACGCTCGACCAGCTTTTCAATATTGGTACGTATCCCTTTTGAATTTACGGTAAACAACTCTCTAATAGCTTTTTCGGTTTCTTCAGCAAGAGCTTCGTCAATATAAGTAATCGACAACGTCGCATAGACACGGTGTGGTTTTAAGACAGAATACCGTTCAGACCTGACATCCTGTATCGCAATAGCTAATTTCCCTTTTCTGTTGTTTAATTTCTGTACTTTTTCAGCATTTTTTATAAACATCTGAAGAACATCTATCGATTTTGTTTCCTTACCGATTCGTACTGGATCTCCTTCTACGATTACGCTGAACTGCTTTGTACCGCGGCGTTGATCCACCACTTTCCCATCTGTAAAGCCAGGTTGTAGTACGATAACCTCTTTCACTTCTTTCGTTGCTTTCCGCAATGTCGAAGAGCTATAGCGCATTCCCCGGCCTTCATCTGAATAGAAGAGTACACCAACATTTTTTTTACTTAAAAGCTTCTGCTCTTTTAAGGCATTTAAAGCACTTAACATCACAGTAATTCCGCCTCTACTCGATGCTATTCCCTCTCCATAGAGCCATTCTTGTTCTGTTCTAAATGGAATTGGGAATCCTGTTCTTTCTCCCGGAACATCAATAGGCACGACGATAAGTGTCCCATCTTTCATTCCTGCTCCAGTTTCAAATGTCCATGCAGAGCGACCATTCGTAAACTCATCAACAGGATTCATCCCTAATTTAAGTAATCTCTCTTCAAGCTTATTTCTAATTCTGCTTAAACCTACAGGATCTTCCGTTCGGCTTGAGATATTTGTCCAAGCCTTTAAGTCCGTCTCCATCATACTTCGTTTTTTCGTAAGTCGATTAAATAAACGGACATCCATCTTCTGAAAGTCTTCCTCCACCGGTGCAAGGAAATCAGCCCCAAAATACCGTTCGCACGTTATATCAATAATTCGATTCATTAATGCTTTATAAGTCAGTCCGATTTGCTCTGCAGCATAAATAAATGAGCCATCTGCACCTAAGCTGGCCATCGAATTCACTTCCAAAATATATGGGTTTCCTTCGTTGTCAATACGGAAATCCACACGAGCCGTATCATAACAATTTAATGCTTTAAATGTTTGGATCGCTAACTCTTGAATCCTTTCTGTTTCCTTTTCAGTTAACGGTGCAGGACACACTTTTTCAACTGTTCGCCCACTTTTATTCTTTTTATCTTCGTATGTGAAGATTTGCGGTCCTTCACCAAATACAAGCTCCACAGGTGGAAGTGCTTGCACAGGATTATTTCCCAAGATCCCGACGTTTACTTCTCTTCCGGCAATATATTCTTCTACTAAAGTTGGCGCATTGTATGTTTCATAGATTACTTGCACACCTTCGCGGAGTTCCTCTTCGTTATGAACAATCTTCAAACCAAATGAAACAGCCTCATCTTTCGGCTTGACGATAAGCGGGTACATTAAGTTTTCTGTAAGCGGCGAATCAGGATTATCAAGAACTGAAAATTTTGGTGTCGGCAATCCTTTTTGAAGAAGGATCATTTTCGTCACTACTTTATCAAGGGCCAAGGCATGAGTTTCCGGTCCTGATCCAACATAAGGCACGCCCAGCATTTCAAGAATGCCTGGAACATGCATGTATCTTCCTCTTCCTTGAATACCGTAGCTAAGGTTAAACACAAGTCCAGGACGTTCACCGGAAATAACAGTTGGCATAAATTCTTCCAGATTTTTAATGAGGTTTTTATCTCCCTCAAAGGTCTTGACTTGATGTCCCCCGGAAACGAGACCTTCCTTTATCATTTTAATCGTTTCCAGCCCGTATTTTTCACGGTTTTGCGTACCAAATAAATTAATAACTGCCTGACTTTCCCTATTATAGACCACAGCTATTTTCATTCCTGTTCAACCCCTATTCCCGATTTTTCATATTTGACTTAACCGACTTCTTGTCTAGGCCTCTTCTGGTCCGCGGGCTGTTCCATCACGTCTAGGATCTGCCACCCCCTTATAAGATTCACGCCACTTCACTGGCATTTGAACTCCTTGCACACATCCTAAAGAAAAACTGTAAGAGCCTCGTTTTTTCAAATCAAATCCCGAAATTTCAAGTGCTGTATAAATCTCTTGGTCAAACCGATCTTTTTCTATTAATAACTCCCCGGTATCGGAGGCGTGAAAACGAGGAGCGCTGATTGCTTCTTCCAGGGACTCTTCATTGTCTATGAGACGAACAATGACTTGAGCCAAAGCCGTTGATATTCGGCTGCTTCCAGGACTCCCCAGCAAATACTGCGGCTTTCCTTTCGAAAATAACAGTACGGGTGCCACACTGCTCCATGGTCTTCCACCAGGTAATAAATAATATGGATGAGCTATATTTTTGTATTCAAATGCACTCATATAATTGTTATAAAAAAATCCAAGTCCATCAGCCATTGTCTTACTTCCGAAAACGAGTTCAATGGATTGTGTGATGCCTACTGAATTTCCATCCTTATCAACAACCGATAAATGGGTCGTCTCCCCACTGGTAGGTGGTGGCAAAAACGTATCTTTCAGTGCTAAATTATAAATTTCTTGGATTCGTTTCGTAATTTCTTTTGCGTACCCTTTATCAACCAACATCTGGTTAACGGACTGTAAATAATGATCAGGATGGACTGGCATCCGTTTTCGATAATTAAGAGCGAATCGAAATGCTAGCGCAGAAATCACTGCTCCTATAGGCTTATCAGGATTTAAGCTTTCTGAAGGAAAACCCTCGAGCGTATTTAATATTTGTACAAGTACTCTTCCCGCTCCTGGTGGTGGATACGTGTATATATCATAGTCTCTGTATGTACTCTCAAGTGCTTCTCTTTCAACTGGCATAGGAATCTGGTTCAAATCCAGTTTCGTAATTAATCCCCCACGTTTTTGCATGTCCTTAACGATAAAACCTGCAATATCCCCCGTATAAAAATCACGCCAACCCTTCACAGCCATTCTCCGCATAGTTGCTGCCAATTCAGGTTGAATGACGGTATCCCCAGGTTGTTTTGGCGTATTATTGTGAAAGAATAATCGCTTAATATTTCTGTCTTTTAACAGTTGAACTGTCTCTTTTCTTAATAGTCGATGAATAAGTGGGGTCACAGTAAACCCTTGTTCTGCAACTTTAATTGCAGGTTCCAGTACATCCGAAAACGATAAGTTTCCGTATGTTTCTTGTAAGTATCCTAAAGAGGCTACTGTCGACGGAACAGTACTGGATTTTAGTCCTAATTTAATCGGTTTCTTTGGATTTCTTGCAGGTTGAAGTGCAAAAGGGGCACGTGAAGAGCCATCCAATGCAAAAATACGTTTCTCTTGCGCAAGATGCACTAAAGCCATAGATTGTCCTCCAATACCTGAAGCCTGAGGCTCTGAAACTCCGAGGCAAAAAGCAGCGGCTACTGCTGCATCAATCGCATTGCCTCCTTTTTCTAATATCTCTACTCCTGCTTCTGTTGATTGTTTTGAAGCTGTTGAAACCATCCCGTAGCTACCTTGTGCGGATGAAATTTCTCTCTCGTTGTCCTCCATGATTGTACCTCTCCTTACGCATTAAAAAGATTGATAATTCAGACTTTTAATTATAAAACGAAAGGTATTACTTTTTTGACATACAATACATTCACGAATGTAAAAAAAGCTTCCCTAAAAAGAAAAGCTTTGAAATTTAATATGATTGTACTTCTCGTACACTTTTTAACTGACGTTTCACTTGTAATTATATGTCACGTTTAAGTTCTGTACAATAAAAGATTTATCAGAATCCTCACTTTTTTTAGCGAATATTGACTTTAGCAGTACTGTTACATTCTATTATCACAATTTATTCATACAACTTCTGATTAAAGGCATAAATCACGGCTTGTGTCCGATCGTGAACGTCCAATTTTCCTAATATATTACTCACATGGACTTTGACTGTTTTAAGAGCGATGTAAAGTTCATCGGCGATTTCCTGATTGCTCTTACCTTGTTTCATGAGCCGTAATACATCTTTCTCTCTCTCTGTTAATTGTTCATGGAGAACCGGCGCCTGACTATTTTTGCGCATCTTTGACATTAGTTTTCCGGTGACTTCCGGCTCTAGTACTGTTTGCCCTTCGTACGTTGCTCGAATCGCTTTTGCAATCTCACTTGCCTTTGAAGTTTTCAGCATATAACTTGTTGCCCCGGCTTCTAAAGCAGGATACACCTTTTCGTCGTCTAAGAAACTGGTTACGATAATAATCTTTGCTTGCGGCCATTCATTAATGATCCGTTTGGTTGCTTCGATACCGTCCATTTCTTTCATAACCAAGTCCATTAATATAATATCAGGCCTTAAATCCAACGCGAGTTTAACTGCCTTTGTTCCATCATCTGCCTCTGCAATGACATCAATATCTGGCTGAGCAGATAGATATGCTGACACTCCTATGCGGACCATTTCATGATCATCTACAAATAATACGCTAATCATCCGTTTCTCCCTCTTTCCTGATCGCAGGCACTTTTACTTCTAACCGAGTTCCTTCTTCCCTGACACTTACAACTTTTAATGTTCCGCCGATTTCCAACGCTCGTTCACTCATATTCTGCATGCCATAGGAGCCGTGATTTTGCACTTCCTGCACATCAAAACCAACGCCATCATCGGCAATTCGCATAATGACATTATCATCTCGCTCAATCAGCATTACTTGTAGATGACTAGCTTTGGAATGTCTCAATGTGTTAGAGATGCTTTCTTGTAAAATCCGAAAAAGATGATCCTCAACGCCTCTATCTAAATCCAACGATTCTATCTTCGTTTCCATCTCCATTGGTACTTTCTCTTTTAATTCAATCAGTAATTCATTTATTCCTTCTGTGAGTGACTTCCCTTTTAATGCTGCAGGTCTTAAATGAAGTAACAATGCTCGCATTTCTAACTGAGATTGGTCAATCATTTTTTCAATCATCGCTAATTGCTTTTTCATCACACGATCTTCAGGCGGATTCGTTTCATTAATTGTTGCCATCATCATGGATGCAGCAAAAAGCTGCTGACTTACGGAATCATGAAGTTCTCTTGCCAGCCTGTTCCGTTCCTGGATAACTACTTCTTGAAGACTTTTCTCTCGTTCATCTGTTCTTTCAGTCGCAAGCTTTTGGGCAGCTTCCGTCTGTTTTAACAGTTTCGATTCCAAACGAAAGATCTGTTCCTGTACCGTTGTCAATTCCTGAACAGTTTCTTCTGACGCTGAGCCTAATTTTTGCCCTTTTATTAAGTCATCTAAATTTTGCCGAATCGCTCCCAGCTTCTTTCTCCAAAAAGCACTCTGTGACATGCCTACAATTAAAGAGGAAGCTCCGATAATCGCCAAAATAAAATACAGGTAGGGAAGATCGAAGACTTTTACCTGCCAAAGAAGAGACCATTCTGTGATTGGAAAAGCAGTAAAGGTAACGAATAATAAGATCAATGCTACGATACTAAATCCAAGAAAGGCGAGCAACGTTTGCCGAATAAAGAGATTCACGATCGTCTCACCTCAATATCTCCAGAGAATATTGAGGTTACGATCTTTACTCTTGGCTTGCCGCCGGTGTAATTATCCGTTTGAAAGACAACAGATTGGTTAAACAGTTTCATTTCATGACTCTGAAAAATAGAAAGATGTCCAAACATACAGCTGTGTTGGACAGAGACTTCCATTTCATACGGTACATATATTTTGATACTTCCCATAAAATGGCGGATCGAGATCACGGCATCTTCCTGGATAACGGTGTTACTTAAATCTATGATCCGATCTCCGAAACCTCCATGAATATTCACATCACGCCACTGGTAAGGGACATCCTCTGTTTTATGTTCCCCGTAAAAACGATGCTGCAAAAGCGGTTTAATTTCTGTTAAGGTTTCTGTTTCCGGCTTTATACTGGCATCAAATCTTGGCTTTATATATTCCGGTTCATTTTTTGAACGTCTGTATTGTATGAAGAAAAGAATAATAAGGGATATAAACAAAAACCTGATAGCAACCATGTTTAATACGGTTAGTGCAAGACTCACTATTCCTATCCAAAATAAAACTTTGCCAATCAGTCCATGGTAATTTTTCCAACCTAGAAATATAAGAAATCCGAGGAAGAGGGTGTTAAACAAAAATCCCCCGCCAAAAAACATTAATTCAACTAGAAGAATCGCCAAAGTAATCATGATGATCCAATTTACCGTATTCGTTGACAGTTTCTTCAGCATGATGGTGGCCTCCTTCTAGTTGAGTGTTTTGGGCAAGGTTTGACTAGGTATTGTTCGCATTTTTGAGTGTTACAAAAACGCTGAAACGTCTTTTTCTATCATATCACTTTTCCTCTAATACCGTATTATTTTGTTGAAAATTACGATTTTTCTCTAAGGCTGCGATTTTGCTATCAATCGTATGGTGATAATAATCACGATTTAATTTATGTTCTAATCCCTCGATGTAACGCTCCATCTCTCCAAATTTCGAGTAAGGTTCTTCGACCGTTTCTTCTGTTATCCTACTCATTTGGTGACGCGCTTTTGCGACATTTTCACGGCCCATAAGTTCCATGCGTTTTATACGCATATCCTTCAACTTGTGCATCATTTCTTCGTACTTTTTCTCTAGGGCTTCAAGCTGCTTCATCGCTTCTATTTGGCTTAACGTTAATCGCTCCGCCCGTTCTGAGTATTCTTCATATTCATGCTGGACGAATTGAGTCAACTCCGATTCTCCTGCTTCTTTGGCTATTTCCAGCTGGCGCTTTCGCTTCTCAGCCATCTCTTCTGCCAGCAGTCGTTCACGTGAAAACTCTTCTTTTAAACGGTGCTGTCTTTCCACTAACACACGTACTTTTTCCGTTTCTTGCTCACTTTGCCTTAAATAATGATTCAAGGCTGAAATTGGATTTTTTTCATCTTTTTTATCCATCATTCCGTGCAAATCACTCGCTACCGTTTCCTTCATTCTGGTAAATATATTTGACATGATATTCTCTCCTCGTAAATTTATTTAAATACAATCCGCTTTTAGACTTTTATCTGGTATTAATATTAATTTTTTAGCTCTGCCCACTCTCGTTCAAAGTTCACAAATGGGTCTTCTGTTTTTGAAGCTTTCTCCGCTTTTTCTTCCTTATCTCCGCGAAACATAACATACAGCAAATAAAGAGCTAAAACTCCCACAAGGGCAAATATATTAGAGACCGTCATACTTAATACGATTAGCCCTAGAACGATCCAAACCACCTTCGAGAAAGTAGATTCTGACTTTATAAACTGTTTGTAAATGACATAGAGTAGGAATAGGCTTATGCCAAACAAGATTAATGGTCCTAAATTCGCTAAGAATACAAACACTGCCGCAATTCCTAACACAAACATGAGAAATGATTTCATTGCTTCTCCTCCTTTCTTAATTTCTTATCTTCATCTTATCTGGAAACCTTTGTCGGTATAATGCTCCTGAGTATTATCTTTCATAAGACTTAAGGCGTAATTTAGAAGAAAAGCACAGGTGACAATGAAGAGCGTCATAATTTCACACGCATAAAATCGATTTCATAATAACCTAAAATGCCTGACAAATTACCATATAATTTGTCAGGCATTTTAGGTATAGCTGTGTTCCAAAAGTAATTGGATATTTATGTTAAAATTTAACTAGAAGTATAAAATGACTTTTCATTCTGTTGAACTATGCACGGGACTTATCTTAAGTTTGTTTACGAGGTGGGAGATTATTGTGAAGGTATTTCTTTTTCATACGGTTTATTTAATCGCCCTTATTATCCTATCTTTCTTTTCCTTTGCTATTTTATTTGGTTTTGGATTTGTAGGAGAGATTAACATATATGTATTACTTACTCCTTCTGTCTTAAGTGCGTTGTGGATCAGTGGTTATTTATGGATTTTCCTTCATTTAGAATCATATCCAAATGGTGTGAATCACTTTTTTCGACTGAAAAGTTGGGAATTTATCAGTCTTTTCCTTGCGGGTGTATCCACGGTCTTTAGTTTATTTTTAACAACTTTGTTTCCCATACCTATTGAATCTGCTCCATTATGGATGTTTCTTGGAACACCCGTTATGATGCTTGTTATTTGGTACTGGCTCTTTTACAGGTATGCAAAGAACAAAAATAAAAGCAAACATACTCAGTCGGTGATGAATTTGATTTTATTTATCCTTTCCTTAACATATATCTATCAAATTTGCTGTTTTTATATCATTCATATGTTTTAATAAGGTCAATACTATAAAGAATGCTAGATAAGAACTGAGTAGAAAAAGGAACCAAGAATGGCTCCCTTTTTACAAAAATTTATAAGTTGACAGCTATCTTTACGCCACACGCGTCAAGGGAAGTTCGTCCTCCTTTCGAGTAGCACCTACACGCATTACGTAGGTGCTACTCGGGGTAGCTTTAAAGATCACGCTGTGTTTAATAAAAGACGCTTTGCGTTTTTCTTAATTAATGATTACTTGGGTTTTTTAATGACGATTTGCTGCCACGTTTGGAGTTATAATCTTTTCCTTTATTGTTATCGCCACTAGCTACTTCTTGACCAAATTCTGTGTCTAGGTTTCCGCCTCTTTCCGGAGCGCTTTGATTTTTACTGCCACCTTTATTATTACGCTTAGTCATCATTAACACCTCCTATTTTTACACGCCTTGTTATCATTCCAAAGTTGAACTTGTTTCATTACGAACCACCTATAAAAGTGATGGGAATTATTGACGACTGATTAGGATAAAATAATTTATAAATCCCCGCAAAAAAAAAAAGAGACTGATTTAATTCAGCCTCTTCTAGAAATATAATTTGGTTGTTGTTATTTTACTTGTTTAGCTAGTTACTTTTTCCAGTACTTTTCGTTGATATGCTTTGATAAGTTGATTACTTATTGGTCGCTCCGTTGGCAGAATATCTTCATCTACCTGCTTCAAAGGAACAATTTCCATATTCGTACTCGTCACAAATGCCTCGTCTGCTTGTTTAAGATCATCAAGTGTAAAAGTTTTCTCAACGACTTTTATGTTTCTCTCTTTTGCTAATTCCATAACTATTTGTCTAGTAATTCCATGTAAAATACCATCTAACGCCGGATATGTCGCTAATACTCCATTTTTTACGATAAAGAGATTACTGCTGCATCCTTCTTTCACAATCCCATTGTCATGGTAAACCGCTTCTTGACAGCCATTTGTGATAGCTTTTTGCTTTGCCATCACATTAGGTAATAGATTAAGAGATTTGATATAGCATTTTTTCCAACGATCGTCTTCTACTGTTAAAACATTAATTCCTTCAGTCCGGACTTGACTGGAGATAATTTTTGCTCTTCTAACAGTCATCGAAAAAACAGAGTTTGCTTGATCTGGATAGTGATGCTGACGACTGTGAATTCCACGGGTAATCTGCATATATATTTCTGCTTCCTCCATGTCAGACCTGCGAAGTCCTTCCATGCATAATTCTTTTATTTCAGCAACAGAAAAAGGTAATTGAAGCTCAATTGCAGCCGCACTTTTTTTGAGCCGCTGCATATGAGCATCCAAATAAAACGGGACGCCATGGTAGACGCGAATTACTTCGTAAATGCCATCACCAAATTGATGGCCACGTTCCTGAATTGGTACCACTTTTTCATTCATATCTACAAATTGATCATTGTAAAAAGCAATCTCTTGCATGTCATCACCTCTATGGGGGACAGACCCCCCATTATTTGGAAAACAGTTATTTTTTCAATTCTGCTATTCTTAATTGGACTTTTTCACGTTGAGCTGTGTAGTCTTTTTCTTTTTCTCGTTCTTCAGCAACCACACTTTCAGGTGCTTTTTTGATGAAGCCTTCGTTTCCTAGTTTTTTCTGAAGTCTGATTACTTCTCCATCTAAACGTTTTACTTCTTTGTTTAATCTATCTATTTCGGCATCAAGATCCAAAAGTCCTTCAAGCGGCATGTAAAGTTCAACACCTGATAAAATGGAACTCATTGATTTCTCTGGTGCCTCTAAGTCTGTCGAGATCACTAATTCACTTGGATTACAGAAACGCTCTAAGTATGACTTTCCACGTTCCAATTGTGCTAGCACATTAGAAGAGTTTGCTTTAATGTAAAGCTTTATTTCTCTGCTCATTGGAACATTTAATTCTGAACGGGTATTTCTAACAGAGCGAATGATCTCTTGCAAAAGTTGCATATCTTTTACAGACTCGGTGTCCATAAGAGACTCTTCTTTCACCGGCCATGAAGCAATCGTAATCGATTCCCCTTTATGAGGAAGGTGTTGCCAAACCTCTTCCGTAATAAAAGGCATAAACGGATGTAACAATCTCATCGTTTCATCTAATACATAGGCAAGAATGGATCGCGTCGTATGCTTGGCTTCTTCGTCTTCCCCATTTAACGGTAACTTTGCCATTTCAATGTACCAATCACAGAAATCATCCCAAATAAAGTTATACAACGATCGGCCAACTTCACCAAACTCATACGTATCAATAAATTTGGTAACGTGATCGGTTGTCTCCTGTAATCGGGTAAGAATCCACTTATCCGCGATCGATTTTTTGCCACTAATATCGATCTCTTCATACTTTAATCCATTCATATTCATTAACGCAAAACGGGATGCATTCCAGATCTTATTTGCAAAGTTCCAGTTCGCCTCGACCTTTTCCCAATAAAAACGAAGGTCATTCCCTGGAGAACTGCCAGTGCTGATGAAAAAGCGAAGAGCATCTGCTCCGTACTTATCAATCACTTCAAGTGGATCAACACCATTTCCTAAGGATTTACTCATTTTACGACCTTGTTCGTCACGAATAAGCCCATGGATTAACACATCTTTAAACGGTCTTTCATCAGTGAAATGTATTCCTTGGAAAATCATGCGAGCCACCCAGAAATAGATGATGTCGTATCCTGTAACGAGTGCGTTAGTCGAGTAATGCCGTTGGAAATCTTCTGCATCCACGTTCGGCCAGCCCATTGTGGAGAACGGCCATAACGCAGAGCTAAACCACGTATCTAATACATCTTCATCCTGCTCCCACTTCTCAATATCCTGAGGTGCTGTTCTTCCAACATAAATTTCATCCGTTTCTTTATGATGCCATGCCGGAATCCGGTGACCCCACCATAATTGACGGGAAATGCACCAGTCTCTGATATTTTCGATCCAGTGCATATATGTTTTTTCAAATCGTTCTGGAACAAAGTTTACTTTTCCTTCACTTTTCTGCAATTCAATCGCTTGTTCCGCTAATGGCCCCATTTTAACAAACCATTGTGTAGAAAGGTATGGCTCCACAACAGCGCCGCTTCGTTCCGAATGTCCAACACTGTGCGCATGTTCTTCAATATGAAATAGAATCCCATCTTCTTGCAAGTCTTTTACGATTTGCTTCCGACACTCAAAACGATCCATTCCTTGATACTTCCCGGCATTTCCATTCATTTTACCGCCTTCGTCCATGACCAAGACTCGCTCAAGATCATGTCTGTTCCCTATTTCAAAATCGTTCGGATCAT
The DNA here is from genome assembly GCF_002886185.1 of Salipaludibacillus neizhouensis. Classification (GTDB taxonomy): domain Bacteria; phylum Bacillota; class Bacilli; order Bacillales; family Salisediminibacteriaceae; genus Salipaludibacillus; species Salipaludibacillus neizhouensis. The sequence goes on along the minus strand of NZ_KZ614146.1, from coordinate 528,847 downwards.
GAGCTGGCGTAATCTTCACTGCTCCAGAACCAAATTCCATATCTACATAATCATCGGCAACAATCTCAATTTCTCTTCCTACAATCGGTAAAATTACTTTTTTTCCGACAAGATCTTGATATCGCTCATCTTTAGGATGAACAGCAACAGCTGTATCACCAAGCATTGTTTCCGGACGGGTTGTTGCCACTTCGATATGTCCAGAACCATCTGCGAGCGGATATTTCATATGATAAAAACCACCCTGCACATCCTTATAAATAACCTCAATGTCCGACAGCGCTGTTTTGGTGTCAGGATCCCAGTTTATAATGTATTCTCCACGGTAAATAAGCCCTTCCTCATAAAGACGAACAAATACTTCTTTAACCGCTTCTGACAATCCTTCGTCCAGCGTAAACCGCTCACGGGAATAATCAAGGGATAGTCCAAGTTTTGCCCATTGTTCACGAATAAACTCCGCATATTCGCCTTTCCATTCCCATGATTTTTCTATGAATTTTTCTCTGCCTAGATCATAACGAGAGGTGCCTTGTTCACGAAGTTTTCCTTCAACTTTAGCTTGTGTTGCAATCCCCGCATGGTCCATCCCAGGCAACCAAAGTGCATCATAGCCTTGCATCCGCTTCACACGGACAAGGATATCCTGTAACGTTGAATCCCAAGCATGGCCTAAATGGAGCTTTCCTGTTACGTTCGGTGGTGGAATAACAATGGTATATGGTTCTTTCGTTTTATCACCAGTAGCTTCAAAAAATTTACCGTCGATCCAGTATTTATACCACTTCGCTTCTGTTCCTAACGGATCATACTTAGACGGCATTGAAACTTGATTTTGTTCCTCTGTCATAATAAACTCCTCCTTGAAAACGATTAAATTGCATACAAAAAAAACCCTTCGTCAAAGGACGAAGGGATTATATTCCTCGCGGTACCACCTTTGTTTACAGATCTTCCTAGCAACACAAACTTTCATTTTCCAAAAAACAAACGAAAACAGATCTGTACACTCAAGGCGTTAACGGGCTGATCCGGCAATAACTACTAAGAAAAGAATCTCTTTTCTGTTCAAAACCACAACTCCAGGGCGACTTTCCATCTTTAACACCAAGAAAACCTCTCAGCAACGATATACGCTGGTTTTCCTCTCTTATGGTTTCGAGATGTACTCTTCCCTTTCCACATTTCATTTTCAACTATATTCGTATTTTACCCCTTATGATTCATATAATCAATAGAGGTTTCATTTTCCATCCAATTTACTATAGGATTACCAAAATAAATGATAATTAATCCTCTTACACACCAATTAAACAGTTGTAGCATAGTCTGCAATATACATGAGGTTGTTATTAAACTGTTTTGCAGAAAAGTAGTCGCCTAGAGTGAACTTTAAGGCTATCCCACCTTTCAGAAACCACCGTAGGAACTTACAGAATGACACTTAAGAAAAAGAGGAGGTATCGTTATAATGAGAAAAATCAAGCAACATCACATGTATCGTAAAATGCAGAGAAATATGGGAAGAAAAAGAACTCATTGGCGTTTTCAATATATTGTAGACGGATTTTTTCAAGTGGTGCTTCTTTTAATCATTTTTCAATTTATTCGTACCTTACTCTTGCCAACAACCTTCGACGTAATATTTCTCGGTATTTTAACTGTTATTTATTTATTTCATTATTTTAAATAAAGAGACGACGAGCAGGTTATACAGCGTTAATCTTCTTCTGCATGTTTAAGATTTTTCCCTGAGACAGCGGCAAGAAGATAGCTGTAAACTATAAAATCTCATTTCTAAAAGAACGCCCACATGCCTAAGGGTACTGGAAAAAGTTGGTTTTTACTTTTTCAGTGCCCTTTTTCTGATTCGATGAAGCCTATGCATCCTTCGCAAGCCTATTAGGAGCACATTTCTCCAAATAGGCTTGCGGAGAGCGAAGACATTGCCAGGTAATTTCAGACTTTATTAGTGGTCTAATTTTCTAGGCATATAGCTTTTAGGTCTAAGATATAGTTTCTGATGGACTCTCCTCTTGGCGCAATTTACGTTTATACATCACTTTTGAAAGAATTAATCCCAACTCGTACAAACCAATTAAAGGCCCTAGAACAATAATTTGCGAAATCACATCCGGGGGGGTGATCAATGCAGATACAATAGCCATCATGAGATAACCATACTTTCTGATTTCCGCTAATTTCTTCGGTGTCACTACCCCAACCGCCGTTAAAAACATAAGTAATAACGGCACTTCAAACAAAAATCCAAGCGGAATGGATGTCATCAGCATAAAGGAAAAGTACTCTTTGGCCGTGATCATCATATCAAAATTATTGGTTCCTATATTCATAAGAAACCCATAACAAGTTGGAAAGATAATAAAAAAACCAAAAGCAATACCTGCTAGAAAGCTAAGAAAAATACTTGGAATAAACGACAAAGCTGTTTTACTTTCTTGCGGTGTCAAAGCAGGTTTTACAAACTTCCATATTTGATAACCAATAAATGGAGCAGAAAATCCAAGACTCAAACTTCCTGCAATCCCAGTATAAAACCTTACTACATCGAGTGGACCTAACATCACTAGTTTATTTTCATTTGTCAGTAGTGGTATTACATAATTAATAGCTACTAGAAATATGATAAAACAAACTAAAAAGAAAACAACAGAACGAATGATTGATTTTCTAAGATCCGTAATATGTGCTATCAGTGACTGTTCTTCATCTAATGATGGATTACTTGCTTCAGGCATCATTATCCCCCCTAAAACTATACGTTTTTAAATGGAGTATCTTTTTCATCCTCTGACGAATTCTTGCTTTTCTTTTCAGACTCTTCTTCGTTCATCAGACTATTTGCTGATTTTTTAAACTCCGATAAAGTTTGGCCAAATGCCGCTCCAATTTCAGGGAGTTTTTTCGGTCCAAAAATAATCAAGGTTACAACAAGGATAATGATCAAGCCAGGAATACCTATGTTAGTTAAACTCATATGTGTTACCTCCTTAAGAAAAACGCGTAGCGTCTTTTCTTATATACATCGTTATCTTTCGCCACCATCATTTAAGTGTCAAGGGTGGTTTTCCCTTGACACGCGTGGCGTAAAGATAGCTGTCAACTTATATATTCTTATCTTGTAAGAAAAACGCAAAGCGTCTTTTATTAAATGCAGCGTCAGCTTCCACCGCCCCGAGTAGCACCTACGTACTAAGTGTAGGTGCTACTCGAAAGGAGGTCGGGTTTCCCTTGAACGTGTGACGTAAAAGTAGCTGCAAGCTTATACATGTTCACTGCCTTTTTTGACTGTTACTAGTGGACCGTTTTCTTCTCGGTACTTGATGATACCTTCTGCTGCCCGATATGCCAATGCCCAACCGTACCTGTTGGATTATAACCTCCATTATGTGGAAAAGCAGAAGCTCCGATGACGAATAAATTATCCATATCCCACATTTGCAAGTAGTTATTTAATGCGGAGGTTTCCGGATCAGCTCCAATGATGACACCGCCAGTAATATGGTCATTGTGACCAGGGACGATATCAAAGTGTTCCATCAGTTCACGAGGTTCCACAGTCTCCGCACCCATCTCTTCTAAAATCTCTCCACATTTTTCTGTGATAAAGTCATGCAACGTACGATCATGTTCAGTAAAGTCATACGTTAGACGAATTAGTGGATTTCCATAGCTATCTTTATATGTTGGATCAAGACTTAAATAATTGTTGCGATGTGGCAACGATGTCCCTTGAGACGTAACGGGAATAGATCGGTTAAAGTATTTAATTGATTCTGCTTTAAATTCTTTTCCCCAAGTTGGAGTATCTCTTGGCGCAGCATTTTCGTTAATAGGTCTTTTTCCCAATTGTTTGATCGTTATCGAACCACCGTGGATAAAATTTAAGTTCGTGTGGTCAAAATTGTCATTGTTATAATCGTCTAATGTAGATCCTAGTGATCCTGCTCCCATAGCAGCATTGAATTTATCCTTAAAGAAACCAGTAACAACTGGAGTAATATGGTAACAATAATTCTTACCTATCACTCCGCTTCCCGTTGCAGGATCATAAGGACGACCTATATCTGACTGTAACAAAAGACGAGTATTGTTCAACGTATAACTCGTTAACACAACGATATCTGCTGGCTGATCAAACTCTTCTCCTGTTTGGACGTCCACGTACCTAACACCTATTGCACGCTTTCCGTCATGGTGGATCGCTGTTACATTGGCACGTGTTCTTAGATCAAAGTTCCCTGTTTTTTTTGCAGTTGGAATGACCGTAACATTCGGTGTAGATTTTGCCCCATATTCACAACCGAATTTTTCACAAAATCCACAATACTGGCATTGATATAACGTTTCTCCATCGGGATTTTCATAGGTTTCAGATATGTTAGCAGATGGTAATCGAAAAGGATGAAGACCTAAGTTTTTCCCTGCTGACACAAAACGGTCAAGCATTGGAGTACTTTTCATTGGTGGTGTGGGATAGTCATTTTCTCTTTCAGGCCTTAATGGATTAAGTTCGCCACTAGTTCCGGCCATTTTTTCAATCGGTAAGGTGTTCAACGAGCGTCTGTTCTGCTTCCAACGTTTGATTGTCCATATGTGCTTCACGCATCATCGATTCCCCCCGGCTGGTCAAGATGGACTATCTTTTTTGTCTGTTTCCGCGGACTCTATAGGTACTTTCTGTTCCTCTAAATCATCATTCATCAGATTGCTTGCAGATCTCTTAAACTCTGACAGTGTTTGACCGAACGCGGCACCGATTTCCGGCAATTTCTTCGGTCCGAAAATGATCAATGTCACTATCAGAATAATAATCAACCCTGGAATGCCAATATTCGTTAGTCCCATCCCCAGTCCCTCCTTTTTAATTATCCATCAAGCATTCTTCTAAGCGTGTTTCCTGTCGTTAACAATTTTCACTAATTGTCCGCTTTCTTCTCGATACTTCAAGATACCTTCGGCTGCCCGGTATGCCAAAGCACCTACTGTACCTGTCGGGTTGTAACCACCATTATGTGCGAAAGCCGAAGCACCGACCACGAACAAATTCTCGACATCCCACATTTGGGAGTAATTGTTCACGGCCGAGGTTTCGGGGTCCCCTCCCATGATCACTCCGCCGGTATTATGAGTGGTTTGGTATGGGACAATACTGTAATGGTCGCTGATTTCTCTAGGTTCTACCCTGCTTGCACCCATTTCCTTCATGATTTCTGCACTCTTCTCTGTCAAATAGTTGTGCAGATTCCGGTCCTGTTCGGTATAGTCATAGGTCAAACGGAGCAGCGGATAACCGAAAATATCCTCATATTCCGGGTCCAGGCTCAAGTAATTGTTGCGATGGGGAATGGAAGCACCTTGTACACCGACTGCCAGATTCCGGTGATAATATTTGATCGACTGGGACTTGAACTCTTTCCCCCAGTTCGGTGTATCGTTAGGCGCGGTGTTGTTGTTGATAGGACGCTTCCCCGTTTGCGTAATCGCTATTACACCCCCGTGTATGAAGTCCAGATTCGAATGATCAAAGTTATCGCCATTATAATCATCCACAGAAGCCCCAAGCGAACCTGCCCCCATATAGGTGTTGAATTTTTCTTCCTCAAAGAAACCTGTCGCACCAGGTAATATTTGATAACAATAGTTTTTGCCAATAACTCCGGTTCTACTCTCCGGATCATAAGGACGTCCGATTCCGGAATTCAACAATAACCGGACATTGTTCATGACATAACTTGTCAGCACGACAATATCTGCGGGTTGAATAAATTCTTCGCCTGTTTGCAGGTCGATATATTTTACTCCGGTAGCTTTGCCTCCCTCATAGATCACTTCCGTCACATTGGCATGGGTTCTTAATTCAAATTTCCCTGTTTTCTCAGCCGTAGGAATTACCGTCACATTCGGGGAAGATTTCGCCCCATATTCACAACCGAAACGTTCACAAAAACCACAATATTGGCACTGGTTGATCGTTTGGCCATCAGGGTTCTCATAATTTTCAGAAAGGTTTCCGGATGGCATATGGTAGGGACTCAATTTCAAGTTTTTTGCTGCGTCCTTGAATCGCTTCGTGATCGGTGTTTCTTTCATCGGCGGGGTCGGATAATCGTTTTCTCGCGGAGCACTGTTCTTGTTGTCTTCTCCGCTTATTCCTGCCGTCTGTTCGAATTTATAAAAATACGGTTCCAACTCTTCGTAACTGATCCCCCAGTCCTGAAGGATGTAGTCTTCACCGAGTTTGTTTTTTCCATACTTTTCTTCGGTCATCGTCTTGATTTGCAGATCATATGGCAAAAACCGATATGTCTGGCCGTTCCAGTGGACGCCCGCACCACCAAGCCCTTCTCCTAATAGGAAAGAACCTAATTGCCGCATTGGCAAAGCGCGTTCATCCCGGTGATTACGAAATGTAATAGTTTCCCGGGAAAGATCCTGCATCAATTCATATCGGATCGCATAACGGTATTCGTCGTGGATATGTTGAAAGTCTTCCGTGGATCTTGCTTTGCCTCGTTCAAGACCGACGACTTGAACTCCTTGTTTGGCAAGTTCAGCTGCAATAATACCGCCTGTCCAGCCAACTCCGACGGTAACTACTTCTACCTTATCCAATGTTGTAGCCACTGTTCGTCCTCCTTTTCTCTAGTGAGCGATGTGTGCTCTTAAAGCTTTTGGTTCTTTTTTAATAAAATCTTTTTTGTCGATTTCATTGATGTAACTCATGTAGTTGCCCGGAAACTCTTTCATCATCCAGCCTTCCATGTTGTTATTCCCTCCGTAAAGCGGGTCAGAATAAGCCCCTTCAATCGTTGCCGACCGGAGTAATTCAAAGAAAGTAGTGGGAGTTACCCCTTTCAGGTCGACTTCTCCGTCCTGGAATTTTTGTAGTATTTGATCTTGCTGTTCGCCTTCAAGATCGACAAAAGAAGTGTCAAATTGGTTTTTGCTTTCTCGTTCGATTGCCTGGATGCCGACATCAAATACTTCATGTCTTTTCAGTCTCGTCTGGTAGCCCTGAAAGTCAGAAGCAGGATAAAACGGACCCCGCATATATTCCCTGTCGTTTCTGCCGTATGAACCGGCTAACTGGTGATCGATAAAAAACGGCACTCCGAGTTTCACTGCCCCTGGTCCATTATCATCCTCCGGGAAAATCCGTTCCGTCGCGGAGCTGAGAATTTCAAAATCACTCTGTCTCGTAAAGTACATCAATGCCTGATTGTAATTCGTTGATTCGTTGTTGGTTGCTCCCTGTTTCTGTCCCTGGTTTTCATTGTTGTTGCCAAAAAGGTTCTTGCTAAGGACCGTACCTAGAAAGCCCCCGCCGATCGCACCCCCGGCTGCATAGCTCGAGTTTTTGATGAACCGGCGCCGGGACATTTTTGAAGTCTTTTTTTCTGTCACTTTTTTCACTCCTTTCCAAATTTAACATTAGTAATTATGAGTATTATTTCCACCATTTACACATTTATTCATAACTACATCTGAATTTAGAGCTTATAGATCAAAAAGGAAACTACCAACTATAAATTGGTAGTTTCCTTTTGTCAGGTTTTCCCTTACACCCGATTACTCTTTTTTATACATTTCACTCATTAACCGATGAATTCTTCCCATCGTTAACAAACGACGTTCAAGCTGCTTTACACAAGCGAGTTCAGATATAGTTCGATTTGGCTTCACATAATGGTCCATCATCTGATAAATACTTTCTGGAAACGCTAAATAGCTAATGAATAAGTGGCGCTCATCATCAAAAAGTGCAAATTGTTTTTCATAGATCGCAAGCCAGTGAAGCCCGTCAATGTCATTCCAAGGTTCTTCATGAAAAAAGTGCCGGAAAAGCGTTGCCAGGTCTCTTGCCGGAGAATCAAGTACAGCTTTTTCAAAGTTAATAAAATGTGCTGCACCATAAGGATCAAACAGTGCATGGTTTCGTTTCACACGTCCATGACACAAGACACTTCGGTAACTTTTCAATTCTTTTGCTTTCTCAAGCCATAGGTCTAAATTTCTTTCTGCTTCTTGAGCCATTTGCGAAACTCGTTCGAAATGAGTAAGAAATGCCATTTCAAATGGAGAATAAAACGTATGCGCCTCTATCCTATCTACAAATTTTTCTACCTCAAGTTTCCTTAAATCCCACCTTTTTTTCAAATGGTTATAAGATTCTAATAAAGACTCTTCGGAATAATCCTGCACTCTTTCCGTTAGCCCATGTAACTTAGCAATTTCTTCAATGAGCGTTTCTTCCGGTTGGACAGGGTGACGAAACTCATGATGGTCCTCGTACCAGGGCATGAGGTAATAGGTGGAATGATCATCCATCGCAAGGTAATCCCCGTATTTTGTAGGAATGATTGGGACAACGAACGGATAGTTCATTCTATCTAGTCGCCGGATAACATGGATAAACCATTCCCCTTCCTCCCGAGTCATTTTTGTTTGTTTCAATGCAAAGGTCCCGTACCGGGTCTCTACTTTAACTATTTTTCCTATCGCTTCTAATTTTTGCGGGAAAAGATCATAGTGAAAGAGGATTGCCCTTATTGACGGTGTAGACAAGGTTTCCTTCATCCTTGAACAACCCCCTCTCTGCTATTTACCAACCATCCTGCAACATCTTTGACAAGCTGCCTTGAAATGTCCCACTCCTGCGCAAATGACTGAAAGTGCTGCTCCATTGTTCCAGTACCATCATTATCAAGAGCGTTCGCAACGAATGACCGTAATTCCCAAGGATACAAACAGTTCGCTAATAACGCCGTTCCACGTTCTTCCGAGAGAGGGAAAGTTTCATCAATACCATCTAGTACTTCTTTTATTTTTGCCCCATGTCCCTCTGTATGCCATTCATGGAGCACATTTCTTAAGGCTTCATAACAAGATATAGGTTTCTTTTCACTGGTCTCCCAGAACAGCTGGTGATGAATAGATCTTGCTTGGATAAGAGACTCAATCGGTGGCACGATGTTATGGTAGACGATCTGACTATGATTTTTTAACAGTTCACGAACCTTTGTCACTCTTTTTTTAGCTTCTAGATTCAATTTTTGGAGAATATCCCATTGTGACAAATCTTCAAAAAAACGAATGTCAAAATCTCTTTCTAGATCGGGAATGATAGGAACTTCTCTATCATCTTCTTCAGTAGCCGTGCATGCGAGATATTTCCCCAGAAACTGCCCTATCTGCTTGGGATGATCGAAAATTGGAAAGGCTTCTTCCACAACATCATGGACCGTAATAAACCCAAGATCAGTCGATAGAACCTTCTCCCCCGTAATTGTCTGAATCATACGATTGGTCATGATACCAGTGTGCTCTGCTAATGCATCTCTCCACTTGATATGCCATGCTAATAAATCTTCGTCTTTCCAAAGTTGAACAGCCTTCATTCCTTTATTCGTATCCATAATTTTCCCTTCAATCATCCATCTTATCGATTGAAAAGGATAACTTCTTTCCAATAGCTCAATCTTAATCATAACTCCTCCCCCTTTCCTTAACTGGTTGAGGAAGATTGTCGACTTGGAATATATAATATTTGCCCTTCAGAAACCTGTTCCTCATCTAAACGATTTGTTCTCATCAGGTGACTCACTTGTAGTTTGTAGCGATCAGCAATCATATCCAAAGATTCGCCATCTTGGACAATACACATCCTTAATTTTGAATAAGCTTCTGCCTCATTTGCCATCATCTTTGTTAAATACAGAGCATTTTCATGTTCTCTTTCTTCTTCATCTTTCACATTTGATTCCGTGGATTTTTCCTCATCCTCTAGCTTTCTGGTCTCATTTTTTGGGAAACGACGTGGCGCTTTTACCACTTCTTTTTGATAGTCATTATCATGGGATGCTTCTGGCTCTTCCCTAACTTCTATCGTTTCCTCTTCGTCTAATACGGATCGGAAGCTTACTTTTGGTGCATGATCCTCTTCTTCCTCAACATCGATGGTACCAACTAGTTCTTTCTCATCCAACCACGATGGTTCTCGTTTGATTTCTGTAACCGGTTCTTGGAAAGTCAATTCATTTTCTTGACTTTCTTCTTCTTCACTTGAATCTTCCTCTTCAGAACCTTCTGATGACTCACTAACACCAAACAGTTGATCCGGTTCCTTCTCATCCACTTTCCTTACTTGCTCAAACGTAAAGGACCTATCCTCACGTGCAAGCTCTTTCTCTGTGCTCTCTTCTGCGTCATCAGAAGTTGAGACTGGTTCTTCGGCTCTCACACCAGAAATAGATAGATCAGCGGTAATTTCCAGAAAACCTTTCTCAGGCATAACATAATCGAATTCATTTATTTCCACAGAAATATCTTCAAGGCGAGCTACACGTTCTCTAGGGATAGTTACTTCAATCGGGAACTCGTGCCGGATTTCACCAATTCCTTCCTCAGATAACGATACCTCTTCCACGGATCGGAAGGCTGACTGATCAACAAGGGACGATGCCTGATTCCCCGTAGATTCTTCCTTTTCTAAGGGGCGATATTCACCAAACAGTTGAAGTACGCCTTTTACAGTTACTTCATCTTCCTTTTCATCCACGTCGATAACCGGTTCTAAGGATAGTGTCAATAATTCATCTAGTTTTTTCCCTCGATCAAGCCAAATCCCTTCTTTCATGGGAAAGGATAACGATGTAGACCCTTCATTATTCAATATGATTCCTCCTCTTTTCCATCCTGCTAAATCTCACTACTATTGAGCACTTTAGCTTGTTGTCCAACTTCTGAACGAACAAAGACTCATACGATACACTTGTATGTAAAAAGGAAGTCAATTATGCCTAATAGGAGAATATGAGGATAGAGAAGTAAAGACGGAGGATAAAAATATTAATGTCGCTATCAGAGGATATTCCATCGACGGGTCCAACATGAATCCCCGTCGATAATAGTTACAAAATATATCTATATCTCTGAAAATAACTTTAAAAAATGCCGATGAGATCCTTTTATTTTTTCCGGAAGTTCATTCAAAGAATAATATTTTAAGTCTAACGTTTCTTCGTTATCAATGACTAATTCACCTGTAAAATTATTCGTATAAAACAGCGCGGCGATAACATAAAAGGGGTCCCCATTTGGTGCCACTACATAATAATCTTTTCCGGAGAACACATCTATTTTGTTCAGGGCTTTTTTTTCAATCCGCAAGCCTGTTTCTTCAAAAACCTCTCGCACAGCTGTTTCCTCAAAACTTTCTCCTCTCTCCATCAGACCACCTGGAAGTCCCCAGTCTCCGTCATCTCGCTTTTGTAATAAAACTTGATTTTCTTTCATTAAAATCACTGTCGATCCTGGTAAAATTAACGGTTCTTGCCCTACATGATCCCGTAACATTTTATAATAACTCATTTTCTATCATGCTCCATTTCAAAATAAGTTTTTTTTGTTTGTCGCGTTTGTCTTTTAACATTCGGTTATTAATCCTCACCTATGGTCATAATAACGGTTAGTCAAAGTTTACTATAAAATTGGTAACGAAGGAGTGGATTTCATGTCTTCCGATCAATACCGTAAAGAAATGGATACGTTGGGTGTCGTACTGGTTCCTGCTTCCGCGTATTATGGATCTCAAACTCAACGTGCCATAGGAAACTTTCCAATAAGTAATAAAACATTACCCCGGTCTTTTATTAGAGCTCAAGGGATCATTAAGTCTTCTGCAGCTTTAACAAACATGGAATTAGGAAAACTACCTAAAGAAACGGCTAATGCCATTATAGAGGCATCTGAAGAGGTTATCCAAGGAAAATGGGATGACCAATTTAAAGTGGATGTTTACCAAGCCGGTGCTGGAACCTCTCAAAATATGAATGCAAATGAGGTTATTGGAAACCGTGCTACTGAATTATTAAAGAATTCCTCCAATGGACCGGTGGGATCTTTTCGAGTCCACCCAAATGATCACGTCAACATGGCCCAATCAACAAACGATACTTTTCCGTCTGCACTCCATATAGCAGCAGTTGAAAATATCACTAGTAAACTTATGCCTGCACTGTTAGATTTACAACAGGCACTTCAAGATAAATCAGTTGAATTTATGCCGATATTGAAATCCGGTAGAACTCATTTACACGATGCAGTTCCCATTCAATTAGGACAAGAATTCTCCGGTTTTGCAAGCACTATTCAATCGGTTTATACCCAAATTGAAGCTACTCTAGACCCATTATATGAAATCGGTCTTGGCGGAAATGCAATTGGAACAGTCATCAACACTCATCCAGATTACCCAAAAAAAGTAGTCCAGGTCATTAGTAATCGATTAGAAATGCCTTTTCGACAACCTAGTAATATGTTTAGTTTTATGCAAAATAGAAATGCCGCGATTCATACCATGGGGGCACTGAAAGAACTGGCCGTCCATTTAATTAAAATTACTAGCGACCTACGACTATTAAGCTCAGGTCCTCGAACAGGGTTAGCTGAAATCAGCCTTCCTCCTGTCCAACCTGGGTCGACCATTATGCCCGGAAAGGTTAACCCGGCAATCTTAGAAATGGTCCATATGGTATGCTGCCAAGTCATCGGTTATGAAACAGCCATAGCTACAGCCGGAATAGCCAGCCAGTTGGAAATCAATGTGATGATGCCCCTCATTGCACACACTTTACTAGATTCCATTGAAATTATGTCGAATGCTATATCGACACTTGTTGCAAAATGTATCCTTGGCATCCAAGCAGATGAAGTAGCATGTAAAACGTTTATGGAATCGAGCTTATCTCTTGTAACAGGACTTAATCCAATTATGGGTTATGACCTTGCTGCAAAAATCGGGATGCAGGCGGATATCGAGAATAAAACCTTGAAGCAGGTGCTTCTAGAAATGGGTTTATTAACCGATGAAGTGGAAAAAGCGATCACGCATGAGGGACTGATTTAAATCGAAATGGCTCTTTTATTAAAAAAGTAGTCTTGTTTTTCTAGATAAGGGTCAGGAGGCGAGTGTTTTTTCTCCATTTATGTTTTATAGTGACACTGAGTCTGGCTGATCTCATCTGAGTGGAACTGTAAACATCCCTTAGAAACACTCAGATGCGGCTCTCTAGTCTGAATGTCACTATCCTGTTGGTTAGCCGACATTCACACGCCTGAAGACAGTTGAGAGTACCTATCCTATCTGGGCATCTTAGTGACACTCACACCCAAATGCTAATCTACGTGTCACTAAAAAGACAATCAAAAAAAGATCCCTTAAAAGAATGACACTTTCTTCAAGGGATCTTATTACTGTTATTTTTGAATTTGAGCAAAAGCTTTCTCTGCTGCATCAATTGTTTGATTAATATCTTGTTCCGTATGCTTTGTTGACAAGAACATCCCTTCAAATTGGGAAGGAGCGATGGATACTCCACTCTCGAGCATAAGCCGGAAATACTGATTAAACATATCTAAATTTGACGACGACGCTGTTTCAAAATTAATTACTTTTTCATTCGTAAAGAAGAAACCTACCATTGATCCTGCTCTCGTTACATAATGAGGGATATTATGTTTAGCTGCTGCTGCTGCCAAACCTTTTGCAAGTTGTTTCCCTAATTTATCAAAGTGCTCATAGCTTTCTTTCGTTAACTGACTTAATGTTTCGTAACCAGCTGTCATTGCCAACGGATTTCCGGAAAGTGTGCCAGCTTGATAAATGTCTCCAGCCGGAGCAATTCGCTCCATGATTTCTCTTTTACCACCAAAAGCACCTACAGGAAGACCGCCCCCAATAACTTTTCCTAAGCAAGTTAGATCGGGTGTTACTCCAAGTTCTCCCTGCGCACAGTTGTAACCGACACGGAATCCGGTCATTACCTCATCCATAATCATTAATGAACCGTGATCTTCCGTAACAGCTCGTACACCTTCTAAAAATCCGGGTTCAGGTCTAACAACACCCATATTACCGGCTACTGGCTCTAAAATTACAGCAGCAATATCGTCACCAAAGTTTTCGAAAGCAACCTTTAAACTATCTAAATCATTGTAAGGGACCGTCAGTGTTGTTGCTGCCACTGATTTGGGTACACCAGGGCTATCAGGAAGCCCTAACGTTGCGACACCGGATCCTGCTTTAATTAATAATGAATCCCCGTGTCCGTGATAACAGCCTTCAAATTTCAAGATCTTATCACGTCCTGTATAACCTCTCGCTAACCGTAGTGCACTCATCGTCGCCTCTGTTCCTGAGTTGACCATTCGCACAACCTCTATCGACGGAACGCGCTCAATCACTAGTTTTGCAAGCTTTGATTCCATTTCATGAGGAGCCCCGAAGCTCGTCCCTTTTTCTGCGACAGCTTTTATTGCATCTACCACTTGGTCATCTGCGTGACCGTGAACCAGTGGTCCCCATGAAAGAATATAATCAATATATTCATTGCCATCGATATCCCAAATATGAGAACCTTTTCCGTGGTCCATATAAATAGGATCCATGTTTACTGATTTAAATGCTCGTACGGGACTATTTACCCCGCCTGGCATTAGTGGCTTTGCTTCGTTAAATGCTTCGACAGATTTACTCCAATTCATGCATGTTTCCACCTTTCTATTAATTACTTTCGTTCAACCAAGCTGCTGCGTCTTTTGCAAAATAAGTCAGGATCATATCTGCACCGGCGCGTTTCATACTTGTTAGTTTCTCCAATACTACTTCTTTCTCATCAATCCAGCCGTTTTGTGCGGCAGCCTTCACCATCGCATATTCCCCGCTGACGTTATAGGCAACGATTGGCAAATCATGACGATCACGAATGTCCCGGATAATATCGAGATAGGACAGAGCAGGTTTCACAATTAAAAAGTCCGCTCCTTCATCGACATCCGATTGTGCTTCACGGAAAGCTTCACGTCTGTTCGCTGGGTCCATTTGGTATGTTTTACGGTCACCAGACTTCGGCGAACTATTCGCAGCATCACGGAATGGTCCGTAAAATGCTGAAGCATATTTCACAGCATAGCTCATAATCGGAATGTCTTCATAGCCTGCTTGGTCCAACCCGGCACGGATGGCTGAAACAAAACCATCCATCATATTCGACGGTGCAATAATATCTGCACCCGCCTCTGCTTGGGATACGGCTGTCTTTGCGAGTAATGCCAGTGATTCATCATTAAGGATGTTTCCATCCTCCACTACCCCACAGTGTCCATGGTCTGTAAATTGACAAAGACACGTATCAGCGATCACCGTTAACTCCGGATGGCTAGCTTTAATTTGTCTTGTTGCTCTTTGAACAATTCCATTTGTATCATATGCACACGAACCTACATCATCTTTCTCATCAGGAAGGCCAAATAAAATAATCGACTGAATGCCTCTCTCAACGGCTTCATCTACTTCTCCGTTTAATAAGTCGAGAGAGCGGTGATAAACACCCGGCATAGATGCTACCTCATTTTTTACATTTTTGCCTTCTACAACAAAAAGAGGATAGATAAAGTCTTCTGTGCGAAGATGTGTTTCTCGGACACTCGAACGGATTCCAGCAGTCCTTCTTAACCTACGATGGCGACGGAATTCAGCATTTTCCATTGTATTTCCTCCTTCAAAACGTTATGTATTTTTTTCAATTAATGCCAGAACGGCTTCCAGTGTATATGTTTCAGGTACAAGGATGTTACTTACATCATATCGCGAAAGTGCCTCTTCTGTCACACGCCCTATCACTGCTATCGTTAAAGTTTCTTTTACGTATACTTTGTTCTCGCTTGTGATTTGTTCAAAAAAGGAACACACAGCGGATGGGCTTGTGAGAATAACGACATCGACAGATTTTTTATAAATGATTTCATTCAATTCTTCTTGAAACTGCTTATTTATCGTTGTTTCATAGGCAACCATTTCACTAACATGGCGATTTGACAGCTTCAATTTATCCACTAATACTTTTCTTGATAAGTTGCTTCTAGGATAAAAAAAGGTCTCCCCTTTACTAGTATGATCAATTAGTTTTTCTGCTAAGTGCTCTGCATCAAAATCTCGTGGATACAAATCGACGTTAAACCCTTTTTTTTCTACGGCGGCCTTTGTCTTCGAGCCCACTACTGCAATTTTTCGCTGCATGATAATTTCACGGAAAGGCATATTTCCTGCTATCATCGCATTCATTGTAAACTCGAAGCTATTTGCACTCGTGAAAATAAGCCAATCACAGTGCATTACTTGTTGAAGCTGACGATTTCTTTCAAGAAAATTTTCAGGTTCTTTAATCGCAATAAGGGGAATTTCTATTGAAATTCCCCCTCGTTTTTCGATCATTTCAGTTAACGAAGCAGCTTGATGAGTCGCTCTCGTGTTTAATACTGTTACACCTTGGAGTGCTTTCATCGTGTATCCCCTCAGTTATTGATCTAATTCAGCTTTTACTTTATCGAGTACTTCTTTTGCACCCTGATTTAACATTTTTTCAGCAACTTCTTTCCCGATTGCAATAGGATCCTGTCCTACAATGTTTTCTTTGAAAATGATTTTTCCATCGGGTGATCCTACTAGGGCAGTTAAACTCACCTGACCGTCTTCTTGTAACACGGCATATCCGCCAATCGGAACCTGGCAGCCGCCTTCAACTGTATGAAGAAAAGAGCGTTCCGCAGAAACAGTTCTTGCAGTATCCGGATGATTGATTTTATCTAGCAATTGTAATAAATCTTCATCATCTGCTCGGCATTCGATACCTAAAGCTCCTTGTCCTACTGCAGGTAAGCAGGTTTCCGGATCAAGATACTCGGTAACCAAGTCTTTCTCTTTCGTCCATCCTACTCGCTCAAGTCCAGCTGCAGCTAGAATGATTGCATCGAAGTTCTCTTCTCTACACTTACGTAGCCGGGTATCAATATTCCCCCGAATCCATTGAATTTCCAAATCCGGACGACTTGCTAATACTTGCGCACTTCGTCTTAAGCTGCTTGTACCTACAATTGATCCTGGCGGTAGTTCCATCAGCTTTTCACCACTGTTAGAGATAAATGCATCCCGAGGATCAACACGGTCCGGGACTGCTCCGATTACGAGTCCTTCTGCCATTTCTGAAGGTAAATCCTTCATACTATGTACTGCCATATCAATCTCACCATCATACATGGCTTTCTCAATTTCTTTTACAAACAATCCTTTTCCGCCAACTTTTGATAGTGTAACATCAAGGATTTGATCTCCCTTTGTGACAATTTCTTTAATTTCAAATTCGTATGGAAGATTTAATTCGTTTAGTTGGTCAATAACCCATCTTGTTTGGGTCATCGCTAAATTACTTCGTCTTGAACCAATAACTACTTTTCTCATAACAACCTCCGTTTTGCCTAGATCACGTCTATTTTACCAAATATGAAATTCTGAAAATGAGCTGGATAAAAAGTAATTGATTAACAACACTAGAAATGCAGCAATGTTAAGTAGTGCCAGTTCATATCCTCTTCTCTTTTTCACCTGATATTGAAAAAGGTATACCCCATAAACAAATAATACGATAAAAGAACTTAATACCTTCACATCGTTCCATGGAATTGTCTCTACGGTTACCCACGCCCAGATGACACCTAAAATAAGACCAATGAGCATGAGAGGAAAACCTACCAGGTTAAATATAAAAGACCTTCTTTCTAAATTGGATAAATTTCCTGTTCGGGACATTCGTTTTCCCCAGAGCTTTCTCTTCAGCATTTGGTGTTGCAGAAAATAGAGCATAGAGAACGCAAAGGAGAGCGTAAACATCCCATAGGAAAGAAGTAATACAACTACATGAATGATCAGGAGTTCTAATATAAACAATTCAGATAATCGGCTAGATATATCTCCTGCCGGGGCGAATAAACTGATCGTTAATATTGAGAACCCTACAAGATTCACGACAAATACTAAGAAGTCCATCTTGTATAACCGATTTATGATTAATGCAATCGTAACCAGTATAAAGGCATAGAAAAACATCCCCTCAAATATTGTCATGATGGGAAATCGGTCGTATTTAATCATTCTCATCAAAATAAACAAGAGTTGTAATACCCAAACACTAGAAAGCAACCAGAAGGCAGCACGATTCACCTTCTGGTTGTTTTGGATAAAGTCAATGAAATAACCTAGCACACTCAAACTGTAGAAAACGATAGTGAGGACATATAACAGATTTAAACCGAACATAATGTATCCTCTCTAGATAGAGCGAACAACCGCTTCATTTTGCGCAGCCAATTTTGACTTTTTCTTTTCAATATTCCACTCTCGCTCAACTTTGTTAATCTTTATATTACACGCAAGAACATTCTCTTGTTCACTAAGTTTTTCCTCTAAAGCAAATACTTTCGTCATGTACGCCAGAAGTTCCTCTGACTGATCTTCATCAGGAATCTCTTTGATTGCTGTTATTGGATCGCGCAGTAACTGGTTGATAATACTCTTCATATGTTTTCGAATTAATTTCTTTTCACGTTCAGAAAGACTCGTTAGCTTTCTTTCTAAACTTTGCATCGTTTCAAGTTGAATAGAAGTAGCCTTGTCACGAAGTGCCGATATAAGAGGGACTACCCCTAATTTATCCAGCCATTGACTAAATTCTACAAGCTCTTCTTCCAGCATCAATTCAATCTTTTCAGCTTCCTGTTTTCGTTCTTCTAAATTAGCAGCAACGATTCCTTGCAGATCGTCAATATCATATAAATAGACATTTTCAAGATCTGCCAAGTCAGGATCCAAATCTCTTGGAACAGCAATATCCACTAAAAATAACGGACGGCCATTTCGCTTGCGGATCAATTCTTGTACATCCTTTTTTCGGATGACATAATCCTTTGATCCTGTTGAGGTAATTACGATATCCGTCGTTTCAAGAGAACTTTTGAGCTGATCCATACTGCCTGCCCGTCCAAAAAACTTCGTGGCTAATTCTTCGGCTTTCTCTTTTGTTCTATTAATGACTGTAATATCATTTACACCACTGGATGACAAGTGCTTAGCAGTGAGTTCACTCATTTTACCCGCACCCATGATCAGGACCTTTTTATTAGAAAAGTCGCCAAAAATCTTTTTACCAAGTTCCACTGCAGCATAACTGACAGACACGGCGTTCTCCCCGATGGCTGTTTCAGAATGTGCCCTTTTCGCAAGTGTAATAGCTTGCTTAAATAAATGATTGAAAATTGTACCCGTTGTTTGCTGGCTTTGAGCAGCTAAAAAGCTGGAACGGACCTGACCTAAAATTTGTGTTTCCCCAAGAATCATAGAGTCCAACCCACAACTTACACGAAACAAATGTTCAATCGCATGCTCATCTTCTCTGATTTGAAGGTAATGACTGAATTCTTCTTTAGGAATGTTAAACCACTCCGAAAGGAAAACCTTTGTATAGTAACGGCCGGTATGGAGCTGATCGGCTACAACGTATAATTCTGTGCGATTACAGGTTGAAACAACCACGCACTCTAAAATGCTTTTGGAGTCTCTAAGCTTTGGTAAAGCTTCTTCCAAATCATCCTGGAAAGAAAATTTTTCTCGTATTTCAACTGGCGTTGATTTATAATTCAAACTGACTGCTAGGATGTGCAAAACCGTCACCCCCCTGACTTTAGAACCGACATCCATTTTACATGGTATTTCTTTAAATGACAATATAGTCGTTTATTTTTATTCTTTTCATTATTTGCTAAATGATAACTCGTATTACATTATAACATTTTTAATCTATAAGTATTTAGGTAAATGCTCAAGTAATATGACTTTTTTGTGAAAGTTGATAAAAACGAACACTTTCACCTTAGATATTACCAGTAAAAGTCACGGGTTACTTTTAAAAAAGATGCTGAAAAAAGTATATGTATACAAGTTCTTAGATTACCACTATTTCATGTCTAATTCAATAAAAACTTAGCCAAAAGCAACTTTAAAAGGCATTCTGATCACTTTTTTTTATCTACTTTTTTATCTTTCCCAACAAGAGGTTAATTACACTTTGTTTTGGGAAATAAGCTTAGAGAGCTGCCTGAAGCTGATTCCATTGTTACTGTCCTTTTGAAAACAACCATTCATAAAAAAACAACCTAGGAGAATGATAATATGAAATCTAAACAAGCTTTACCAGGATTAATTTTAGTCATCATCGGTATTTATTATTTATCTCAACAATTTGCTTTTTCATTACCTTATACAGAAATTGTTCTGAAGTGGCCATCTATTTTATTCTTAATTGGAATGATTCTTTCTTGGCAAGGATTCTCAAATAAGGATGATAATAAAATGTTTTCGGGGATAGTGCTACTAGGTCTTGGTACCTTATTCCACGGCATCCACACATTCGGCTACTGGAATTACAATTGGCCTTATTTCACCTTAATCATTTCATTCGCTTTTTTCATGAAATACTTTGTGAATAAACGTGATGGCATAACACCTGCTATTATCCTTCTGCTGATTTCAGCCAGTGCTTTATTTCTGCCCCAATTGATGGCACGTTACCAAAACCTAATGACGGGTTATGAATCCTATTGGCCGGTAATTTTAATTATAATAGGCATCTACTTATTATTTTTCAAGAAGAGATAACAAAACGCAAAGCAACAGCCTAGAGCGTATTAGAGCTCATCTGTTCAAAAAGTAACAACAATCTCTAAGAAAAGATAAAGATAGTCTCAAATAATATCTATATACTTTTTGAGACTATCTCTTATAGCACTTTACTTAAAAATTCTTTTGTCCTTTGTTCTTGTGGGTGATCAAAAAGTTCTTTCGAATTCCCTCGCTCTACAATACGCCCGTCATGCATATAAATCGTATAATCAGCCACCTCTTTTGCAAAGCCCATTTCATGGGTAACGATGATCATCGTCATTCCTTCCTTTGCAAGGTCCTTCATCGTTTCTAATACTTCACCGACGAGTTCAGGGTCTAACGCTGACGTTGGTTCATCAAACAGCATAATATCAGGCTTCATTGCCAATGCCCTGGCTATTGCAACACGTTGTTTTTGCCCACCGGAAAGTGTCGATGGATAGACATCGTATTTATCTTCTAAACCCACTTTATCCAACAAGGCTTTTCCTTCAGATACTGCTGTCGCTTTTTTGACTTTTCTAACCATAATCGGAGCTTCTGTCACATTTTCCAAAACAGTTTTATGAGGGAAAAGGTTAAAATGCTGGAAGACCATCCCTACCTTTTGCCGTACTTTATTTAAATTATGTGTATCAGGTTCAATCTGGTCCCCACCAAAAATTATCTTACCAGTATCTTTGATTTCTAAGAAGTTCATACAACGAAGCAACGTACTTTTCCCTGAGCCGCTTGCTCCAATCAGACATAACACATCTTTTTCATTCACAGTCAGGTCGATGTCCTTCAACACATGTAACTCCCCGAAGGATTTATTTAGTTTTTCCACCCGAATCATTTCTTTCATGATGTTCCTCCTCATTTGCATCTTCGTTTTCTTTATTCTTTGAAATTAACGTTATCAGTATTTTTTAGGATTCTCAACAAATAGCATCCAACTAGACTATCTAGTAAGAAAAACGGCATAGCCGTCTTTTATTAAGTACAGCGTCAGCTTCCACCGCCCCGAGTAGCACCTACGTAGTGCGTGTAGGTGCTACTTCGAAAGGAGGATGGGTTTCCCTTGATACGCGCGGTGTGAAGGTAGCTGCCAATTATATAAACTCTTATCTAGTAAAAAAAAGCCCACAGAAATAGTTTTTCTGCCGACCTTTTGAATATATTATTCTTCCTTTGCTGGTTCTTCTTCATCCGATAAATCACGTTCTTTATCCGAATAGAGTAACGCGTTAATTTCTTTCCATGCCCGATCTTTTCCATAGCTTGTTTCCGAGGAAAAAAGAATTACAGTATCTTCTTCCTCTACTTGCAAATCTTCTTTAATTATTTTCACATGTTTATCCCATTTTCCTTTCGGGATTTTGTCCGCCTTTGTTGCAACGATTAATACAGACAAATCATGGTATTTCAACCAATCATACATTTTCAAGTCATCTTCTGTCGGTTTATGGCGAGCATCTATAAGCAAAACAACACCTTTTAATTGCTCCCTGGTTGAAATATATGTTTCCATCACTCTACCCCAGGCTGCACGTTCACTTTTCGAGACCTTTGCATAGCCATACCCGGGCACATCTACAAAATGAAAGCGACGATTAATAAAGTAAAAATTCAAAGTCTGTGTTTTTCCTGGTTGTTGAGATGTCCGGGCTAATCCTTTTCTCGTCAAAAGAGTGTTTATAAACGAGGATTTCCCAACATTTGAACGTCCAGAAAGAGCCACTTCTGGAAATGGCCCTTCTGGAAACTGAAACTTCTTTGCGGCACTTATAATTAATTCTGCGTTTGATATTTTCATTTTTTATTCCCTACCAATGCGTGTTTTAAGACTTCATCTAAGTGTGAAACAGGAATGAACGTTAAGTCCTTTCGCACACTTTCCGGAATGTCTTCTAAATCTTTCTCGTTTTCTTTCGGCATAATTATATGCGTGAGACCTGCTCTGTGGGCACTCATCGATTTTTCTTTTAATCCACCGATTGGAAGCACTCGTCCACGAAGGGTAATTTCTCCTGTCATACCAACTTCACGCCGAACTGCTCGATTTGTTAAGGCGGAAATTAGCGCTGTTGCCATCGTAATTCCAGCTGAAGGTCCATCCTTTGGTGTTGCTCCTTCTGGTACATGAATGTGAATATCATTATGCTCATTAAAGGTTGGATCTATGTTCAGCTCCTCTGACTTCGAGCGAATATAACTAAACGCAGCTTGCGCAGACTCCTTCATGACATCGCCAAGCTTTCCAGTCAATGTAAGCTTTCCTTTTCCTGGTGATAAAGAAACCTCTATGGATAATGTATCCCCACCGGCTGTTGTATAAGCAAGTCCGGTAGCCGCACCAATTTGGTCTTCAGATTCTGCTTTACCATAGCTGAATTTTGGTTGACCGAGCATATTTTCAATCGTTTTTTCTGTTACGATTACTTTTTTCCGTTCATTAGAAACAATCATTTTTGCAGCTTTACGACAGATAGTTGCCATTTGACGTTCTAAGTTACGAACCCCGGCTTCTCTTGTGTAGTAACGCACCACTTTTAAAATAGCTTCTTCTTTAACTTGCAAGTTCCCCTTTGTAAGACCATGATCTTTTACTTGTTTCGGTAAAAGATAAGTTTGGGCAATTTGAAGCTTTTCAAGCTCTGTATACCCTGGAATATGGATAATTTCCATACGGTCCCGTAAAGGAGCAGGGATGCCGCCAATGTTGTTCGCGGTTGTGACAAACATTACTTTTGAAAGATCATATGGTTCCTCAATAAAATGATCGCTAAATGTGTTGTTTTGTTCCGGGTCTAACACTTCGAGAAGTGCAGAGGAAGGATCTCCTCTGAAATCATTGGCCATTTTATCGATTTCGTCTAATAGAAAAACAGGGTTAATCGTGCTTGCTTTTTTCATTCCTTGTATAATACGTCCCGGCATAGACCCTACATACGTGCGACGATGTCCGCGGATTTCCGCTTCATCCCGCACCCCACCCAGTGACATTCGGACAAAGTTTCGGTCTAAAGATCTTGCAATCGAACGAGCCAGCGATGTTTTACCTACGCCCGGAGGACCTGCTAGACATAAAATCGGTCCTTTTAACTCATTCGTAAGCTGTTGTACTGCTAAATATTCCAAGACTCGTTCCTTTACTTTTTCCAAACCGTAATGGTCCTCATCCAATATCTTTTCAGAACGGTGAATATCAAGTAAATCCTCTGTTTCCTCGTGCCATGGTATTTGCGTCAACCATTCAATATAGTTTCGAATGACGGAACTTTCTGCAGAACTTGCCGGCATCTTTTCATAGCGTTTTAGTTCTTTAAAAGCCTTTTCCGCAACTGTTTCCGGCATTAAGGCTTCGGTTATTTTTTCGGTTAGTTCTTCAATTTCGCCTTCTTTTCCTTCTCGATCGCCGAGTTCTTTTTGGATGGCCTTCATTTGTTCACGCAAATAGTATTCTTTTTGCGTTTTTTCCATGGACTTCTTCACGCGTTGTCCTATTTTCTTTTCAAGACCGAGCACTTCTTTTTCGTTACTAAGAATCGTTAATATTTGTTTTAAACGGTCCTCTACTGAAAAGGTTTCAAGGATCTGTTGCTTTTGAACGATTTTAAGCGGTAAGTGGGAAGATGTAATGTCTGCTAATCTCCCCGGCTCAATAATATCAGCAACAGATGCGAATGTTTCCTGTGATATCTTTTTAGACAGCTTAATATATTGTTCAAATTGATCCAATACATTACGCATTAATGCTTGTTCCTCTACTGTTGCTTCCTGTCGTTCATCAATTAATTCTACTTCTACTTCTGTATACTCTTCGCTGTCGATATAGTTTTCGATAGTGCCTCGTTGAAGACCTTCGACAAGGACTCGAATGGTACCATTCGGAAGCTTCAGCATTTGATTCACTTTAGCTAGTGTTCCTATTGTATAAATATCTTTTTCTTCCGGCTCATCAGTTGAGATCTCCCTTTGAGTAGTCAAGAAAATTTCATGATCCTCAACCATAGCTTTTTCGAGAGCCTGTACTGATTTCTTTCTTCCGACATCTAAATGTAAAACCATCGTAGGGTAGACAAGTAGTCCTCTCAACGGCAGTAAAGCTAATCTTTTTAATTGTTGTTTATCACTCATATGTACGACACCTCCATATGTCTCGTTCTGTTTTATGCTTATTTTCTCTTTGAAAGACATCTTACATCCAAATTTATTAAATAAATTGCTATATCTTTTTTAAAGGGCTCTACTCCATCTTTCCCCAAACAGAGACTCCAAAAGCTTGTTATTCACTTTTAGTTTAGAAAAAAACGGACGTCATCCTGTATGTGGATCACGCCTTGTCTCTTACATGATTCTCTTGTACAATTCTATCCTATTGTCTCTTCTTTGTCTAACAAAGCAAAGGATGACTGAAGCAGTTCATCTCTTTCTTCTCTTTTTCTATCTTTCACAAGTAATGCTCGATCAAAAACTTGTTTTACGTTTTCCATCGGATAAACTTGAATACCTTTCATCTCTTCCAGTATTTTTTGCATGTTTTCTTTTGGTACTAGAACTTCTTTTATGCCAGCTTCCCTTGCGGCTTCAACTTTGGCTATAACACCGCCGACAGGTTTAACGTCACCATGAATACCTATCTCCCCGGTAATAGCTACATCTGGAGATATTGGTGTATTTGTAATCGCTGAGTATATCGCTGTAATAATGGCAGTACCAGCAGATGGTCCGTCCATCGGTACCCCGCCTGGAAAATTAATGTGTATATCATAATCTGAGACTTTTACACCCATTTGCCGAAGTACGGTAGAAACATTCTCTACAGAACTCTTTGCTGAACTTTTCCGAGTCAGTGTTCTTCCTTCCCCACCAGTACTTTCTTCGTCTACCACTCCGGTTACAATACATGCACCTCTTCCCGGATTATTAATAGCTGTAACCTCTATTCCTAATACCATCCCAACATTAGAGCCCACAACAGCTAGTCCTCGCACAAATCCAACCTTTGGTAAGGTGGATCCTCGTTCATCCATTCTCGGATTGTGCTGGCTGGATTGAATGACCCATTCAATATCAATTTCTTTAATAATTTGTCTACCTTCATTAATCGCTATCCCGGCTGCTAATTGAATCATATTTACTGCTTCACGCCCATTAGAGGCAAATCTTCCTATCCATTCGTAAGAGGGGGTTTCGATATCCATTTTCAGTTGTTGTACGGCTTTTTTCGCTACAGTGACAACTTCATTTGCAGTTAGTGCCCTGAAAAAGACTTCTACGCACCTTGACCGTATCGCTGGAGGTATTTCTTCGGGTCTTCTTGTTGTTGCTGCAATTAACCGGAAATCTGCCGGAAGCCCGTGCTGAAAAATATGATGAATATGTTCAGGGATTTGCTTGTTTTCTTCATGATAATAAGCACTATCTAGTATTACCTTTCGTTCCTCTAAAACCTTTAATAATTTATTTATTTGAATAGAATGTAATTCTCCTATTTCATCAATAAATAGGACTCCCCCGTGTGCTTTTGTTACAGCTCCTTGTTTAGGTTGTGGGATACCTGCTTGCCCCATCGCTCCGGCACCTTGATAAATAGGGTCATGAACAGAACCTATTAAAGGATCTGCTATTCCTCTCTCATCGAAACGAGCAGTAGCACCGTCTAACTCTACAAAAACAGAGTTAGGTTTGAACGGAGAATGAGGATTTCTTTTTGCTTCCTCCAGCACTAAACGGGCTGCCGCAGTTTTACCGATACCTGGTGGTCCATAAATGATGACATGCTGTGGGTTTGGTCCACAGATTGCCGCTTGTAATGCCCTTATTCCATTCTCTTGTCCCACGATATCCTGAAAAACTGACGGTCTGATTTTTTCTGATAAAGGTTCATTCAGCCTTACTTTTTGTAACTTGCGAAGTTCTTCCATTTCTTTCTGTGATTGTTTATCAATAGAAACACGGTTACTTCTTTGTGTATGTAGTAAATTCCAAAAATATAACCCAATTACACACCCAAAAAAGAGTTGAATTAATAAAGCTAAAGTTGTAAACGCCATCCTTCATCCTCCTAATATTACATGGTTCACTTAGTCTCTCCCGACCATGTTTAGTTAATCTGTATTTTGGAAGGAGGTAAAAATTGGAGAAGCAATGACGCAATAGATATCACGAAAGGTTGTTTGGAAGAATGACCGCTCGCTTTCCGTGGAGCCTCCTCGAGCTAACAAACGCTCTGCGGGGTCTCGCTTGGATCATTCTTCCACAGGAGTCTCGCGGATTCTTCCAAACAACAATTTATTATAAAGCAGTTTAGGTAACCGTTATTGTTTCTGATAAGAGGCTTAAAAAAGTAAATAAACACCAACCATGTAGAAAGGCTAGCTACGTTAACTTAAATAACTCGAAGAAGCGAAGACGGCGACTCCTGCGGATTAGCAACGACTGAAGACCCCTGCAGGGCGAACTTTCCCTAAGAGGCTGAAGTCGTTGCCCGCGGAAAGCGTCCGCCTAGAGCGGATTCGAGAACCTCTGTTCAAGAGTCAACAACAATATGTAAAAAACTAAAAACTTTATAACTAAACTGAGCCACCTAAACAGAAAAAAACCGCTTAAAAGCCGAGGCCTTTAAGCGGTTTTGATTGTATTATGCACTTTCCTTTGGTTCTTTTTGATCTTTGATTTCTTCCCCATCTTTGGAAAGAAGCGTTGGTCTTTTAAGATCACGGACCGTTTCATCTGTGATGATACATTTAGCAATATCCTCACGTGATGGAAGTTCATACATGACATCAAGCATCATTGACTCAATAATGGATCTTAGTCCTCGAGCCCCTGTCTTTCGCTCAATTGCTTGATGAGCCACTTCACGAAGTGCACCCTCAGTAAATTCTAACTCCACTTCATCTAATTCCAACAGCTTCTGATACTGTTTGACGAGAGCATTTTTAGGTGCAGTTAGGATCTCTACTAATGCAGCTTCATCTAAATGTTCCAAGCTCGCAATAACCGGAAGTCGACCAATAAACTCTGGAATAAGTCCGTATTTAAGCAAATCTTCTGGTAAAATCTTTGATAAATATTGGTCTTCCTTCAAGTCATCCTTATCTATATCGGAACCAAAACCAATAACTTTTTTGCCTAAACGTCGTTTAATAATTTGATCGATACCATCAAATGCTCCCCCAACAATAAACAGTACGTTGGTTGTATCAATTTGAATGAATTCTTGATGAGGATGCTTTCGTCCACCTTGTGGAGGTACGCTCGCTGTTGTTCCCTCAAGAATTTTTAATAATGCTTGTTGAACACCTTCACCAGAAACATCTCTTGTAATCGAAGGATTCTCTGATTTTCGGGCCACTTTGTCGATCTCATCAATATAAATGATACCGCGCTCTGCTTTTTCAACATCATAATCTGCTGCTTGAATAAGCTTCAACAGAATGTTTTCCACATCTTCACCAACATACCCGGCTTCTGTTAATGATGTTGCATCTGCAATAGCAAACGGAACATTTAAAATTCTAGCTAGCGTTTGAGCTAATAATGTTTTACCACTACCTGTTGGACCGATCAAGCAAATATTACTTTTCGCTAGTTCCACTTCATCATTTTTCGTTGTCGCATTGACACGCTTATAATGATTGTAAACAGCTACGGATAGAGTTTTCTTCGCTTGGTCCTGACCAATGACATAGTCGTTTAATATCTCACGAATTTCCTGAGGCTTTGGAATGTCTTCCATCTCCACTTCCTCTTCGCTACCTAGCTCCTCTTCTACAATTTCTGTACAAAGCTCGATACATTCATCACATATATACACGCCAGGTCCGGCAACTAACTTTCTCACTTGATCTTGTGTCTTTCCACAAAAAGAGCATTTTAACTGCCCTTTTTCCTCATTAAATTTAAACATTCTCTTCACCCCTTACAGTAAAATTGAAACTCGCACGGAAACCTTAAATTCGTCTGTTCGATATTTTATTATGCTATCTTTACATTGTACGTAGCCGTATCTGTTTTTAATCACGTTCTCATACGATGATCACTAAATTTATTTTTGTTTCCTTAAAAGATTGTATTTGACACCTTTTCCTTAAATTGTACCACATTTTATTTCGGGAGCATAAAGAAAGGGTAATCAAATCTTCTAAGTCTGATCTAGAATACGGGAGTCACGGTTTAAAAGTCAAGTTATTCGCTTTAAGCTTTATGTAATTAGGTTATGTATAAAGCAAGGCACGAATTACTTCGCGCCTTGCCCTACTAAATAATTATTTTTCTTTTTTGCTGTTATCTACTAAGAAGTCAATTGCTTTTCGAACTTTTAAATCATTCTTAAGCGTATCTACTCCACCCTGCATTGCAAGAATCTGTTTAATTTCATCGGCAGAGCGCTGATACATGCCAGCCATTTGCTCAATTTCTTTATCAACATCTTCATCTGATGCTTCCAATTCTTCTTCAATAGAAATAGCTTCAAGAGTCAAGTTCATTCGAACACGCTTTTCAGCGTCTTCTTTAAATTGCTCTTTCATACCTTCTTCATCTGTTTGAGAGAATTGGTAATACATGTCTAAAGACATCCCTTGTGACTGCAAACGTTGACCGAATTCTTCGAGCATACGGTCGACTTCTGTCTTAACCATTGCTTCAGGAATGTCAACTTCAGCATTTTCTGCTGCTTTTTCAACAAGAACATCCTTTTTCTTAGCGTCTGCTTCTTGTTGTTTTGCCGTTTCCAGCTTTTCGCGAGTATTTTTCTTCAAGTCTTCTAACGTTTCATACTCTTCATTGACATCTTTCGCGAATTCATCGTCAAGTTCAGGAAGATCTTTACGCTTAATATCATGAACTTTCACCTTAAATGTCGCTTTTTTACCAGCTAGTTCCTCTGAATGATAGTCTTCAGGAAACTCTACATTTACTTCTGTATCCGCTCCGGATTTTGCACCTGTAAGCTGTTCTTCAAACCCTGGAATGAATTGACCTGAGCCAATTTCCAAAGAATAGTTTTCAGCTGTTCCACCTTCAAAAGGTTCGCCGTCTACAAATCCTTCAAAATCCATTACCACTGTATCGCCTTGTTGCACTTCTCCATCTTCTACAGCGACAAGATCTGCGTTCTTTTCTTGAAGTTGTGTAATTTCCTGATCCACATCTTCATCCGTAACAGTAGTATCTTCTTCCTCTACTGTTAATCCTTTATACTCACCAAGTTTCACTTCTGGTTTCACAATTACAGTTGCTGTGAAAGATAAAGGCTTACTCTTTTCCATATCACCAATATCAATATCAGGCTGGTCCACAGGATTAATTCCCGTTTCTTCCACTGCTTCTGTATAAGCTTGTGGCAACAGAATATCCAATGCATCTTGATATAGTGATTCTACACCAAAACGTTGTTCGAAAATCGGACGCGGTACACGGCCTTTACGAAATCCTGGAATATTCACCTGTTTAGATACTTTTTTAAATGCTTGATCTAAGGCATCGTCTACGCGCTCACTGTTCACTTCCACAGTTAAGACTCCGGAGTTACCTTCTTTTTTTTCCCATTTAGCTGTCATGTATACTTTCCCTCCAACATAAAAAAAATCATATTTATCGCTTCAGCTTTTTGCAACCCCTACATTATAACACACGTTGCATTCATTTCAATGATTTCTGCTTGATTAGAAAATGCAGATATCTGTATGTAATTTCTTTTCCATTATTATGTATGTGTCTGATCCGTTGCAAATAGTAATGACTCGATTTCCTTCATTTGTTTCACTGCGGTTACTGTTGCTTCTTTTTCGCTTCCATAGAATGGAAGGACATCTTCTATATACGACGTTTCCTCTTCCATTAAACTGTTTCCCATGTGATGCAAGGCACAAGCCCACACTTCAATATCTAAAGGAATGGGTGCCTGAGGGTATATCGCAAATAAATAGTGCCACCAGACTTGCCCCACCATTTCAAATAATGATGGATTTTCTTGTCCGAGTTCATGTTCAAGTCTGTGAATCACTTCGTTTCCAAACTTTTCATGAAATACATCTTCCAAGTCTTCAATATTCACTTGATACTGCTCATTAAATTTATGTACTTCATATACTCCTTGATGCTTCATTTCTCTTAAAATTTGAAGGAGATAGCTTTTTAGAACTGGTGAATGATCTTTATCTTTCAGAAAAGCACGATACGCATTTTGAACCTCACTGGAGTCATAGTGACTCAGTTGTTGAATCGCCCCCCATTGCTGATCAGGATGACCCTTTTCCAAAACCTTAATAAGTTCATCGGTTGAAGGGACCATTTCAAGCGAATCCTTTTCCCCGAAGTCTACTTCGTCCGCGATCTCTTCAAACCCTTCTGTCATATTCCTTGCGAAATCCAACAAGTGGTAAAATGATTCTGCCATTTTTGCAGGCAGTTTCTCTTCTGTCATTACCGTCTCCAGTAATCCTACTACTTCTTCGTAATCACCTAACTGAATAAGAAGAGAGACGTAAACTTGAAGCACATCAAAATATTCTCCAATCCCTTCTTTAAGCATGGATTCACAATATTTCTTTGCCTCATTTAAACGGTTCAGCTCGATATTCGTGATGACTAGTCCATAACGGGCTTGTGGATGCTGCGGTTCCAAATCTGTCGACTGTTTAAAATATGTTAGCGCATCATACAATTTTTTCTCTTTTAAAGATGACATTCCTTTTTCTACAAGCCTTGCAACAAGTCCTGGAAAAAGGATAACATTGTCATCATGACCATTTGCCTGCTTCCCCATTTTAGCTATCCTCCTTTCGTTTTTAATTCTGTATTATGTAGATTTCTCACATCTGTCTCATTAGTTTATCAATTGTCAAGTAGAAAAACAAATACAATTATGACTATCGTCGTCTTTTTTCAATACTTTTGTGATTCACGTTTATTTTTCAACGATTTTGAAAATGTTAAGTATACATATAGTTTTTCAATCGATAGATAGAAAGTGAGGATGGATAAAAATGACTACTCTCTTCTTTATGCTGATAGCTATGTTCGTTATCGTATTAACACATACCATGACCGTACACTATTCGCGCCCCTATTTTACTACTGTGAAAAAATACGAACTAAGTATCTTAACGGACAGTCAACGACAATTATATGAAGCCCTTGTTGCTCGAAGATACTATGTATCATGCGGTTTGCAACTTAATTTTGTATTTATCCCTTTAGCACTCGAACCATTTAGAGTGGCTTTCATTGAAGAAAAACCTAGAACGCTTTTTTCTAGACTCTCTTTATTATATTTGAAATTAAAAGGCTGGCACGTCGTTTCTTTCTCTGTCAAATCTTCACACGAGGACATGACACTTATGCTTGATGGAATAGATACACGTAATTTCCTTTCTTCCAGTCACTAACTGACATTGATGACGTCTCAAAAAGATTATTAAAAATATTTTTTATTACCCTCTGCATTATATTTCCCCATGTCTCTCTTCGTATATGAGTTCTTTTCCGATCAATTGAATTATGAGACCCAAATATTACCGAACAAATGTTCTTGTTTTCTTCCGACTCCTTAGGTATTATTGTGCCTAAGGAGGGATTACAGCTATGAAAAAAGTCATCTTTTTAGTTGATATGCAATCATTCTTTGCCTCTGTGGAAAAAGCGAAGCATTATAAAAACCTAGATCAGCCTCTCGTCGTTTCCGGAGACCCCAAACGAAGATCCGGTGTTATTTTAGCTGCTTGTCCTCTCGCCAAGAAGTCAGGTATTAAAAATGGCGAACGGTTGTGGGAAGCGCAGCAAAAATGTCCACACCTGGTCGTTGTACCTCCAACGATGCAGGAATACATTGATAGTTCGTTAGCAATCACTGAAATTTTGGAAAGGTATACCGACATCGTAGAACCGTACAGCATTGATGAGCAGTTCATGGATCTTACCCATTCTCAAAAATTATTCGGTGACCCCTATGAGATAGCCCGCCAGATTCAACACGACATCCAGAAACAGATCCGCGTCCGCGCTCGGGTGGGAATTGGAGAAAACAAAGTTTTAGCCAAAATGGCATGTGATAATTTCGCTAAAAAAACGAAAGAAGGTATTTTTCACCTGAAAAAAGAGGAACTGACTCATACGTTATGGCCGATGCCAATCGAAAACTTGTTCCGGGCAGGAACTCGGATGAGTCATCATTTACGAATGATGGCTATACGAACAATCGGAGAACTGGCACAAACAGATGTGAAAAAGATAAAAAATAGATGGGGAATACACGGACAGGTTTTATGGATGAATGCAAATGGTGTTGATTATTCTCCAGTTTCCACCTCTTCCACGAATAGTCAAAAAGCAATCGGGCACGGGATGACCCTTCCTTCAGACTATCATAAAAAGGAAGATATCAAAGTGGTATTGCTGGAGCTTTGCGAAGAAGTTTGTCTGCGTGCAAGAAGCTCTCACGTCATGGGACAAACGATCACTCTAAGCATGTCAGGAGCAAGCTACGATCACCCAACCGGCTTTCATCGACAGCTTACTATGATGGAACCAACCAATGTCACCACATCTGTGTTTCATTACGCCTGTGAGCTCTTGGAAACATTTTGGGATACGTTTCCCATCCGTCGCCTTGGCGTCTCCTTATCCAGTCTTACGAGTGATCAGATGGTTCAACTAAGTCTGTTTGATCCCGACCAGGAACATCGTATTCAACTTGGCTATACAATGGATGAAATTAACGTAAAGTATGGAAAAACCTCAATTCGTCGGGCATCTGCTCTTCTTCAAGCCAGTCAATCCGATGAACGTGCTGCGAAAATAGGAGGACATTATAAATGAGTGATTACATCAAGAGAGGTAACCTTATGTGGGAAGGAAGCCGAATGATGCTTCCTGAACATATCCAGGCATTACGTAACCGAAACAGAGAAGTGACAAAGGACCCCAAACCAAACCTAAATGACTATGAGTTAACAGAGCTCGGCTTTGTTGCCATGGAGTCCTTGAATTACACAATCGATGTACGCATCATTTATTGGAATAATGGATATGATACCGAAATCAGTGGAGTCATTGACCATATCGATCATCAACTTCACCAATTAAAAATTTCAGGGGAATGGATTAAAATTAACGATTTAAAATCCATGGAACGTATTGAATAGGCCAAAGTCGATGAAGATCGGCTTTGCCCTTCCTTTCTTTTCTTTCTACCCGTGCCAAGAAATTTCATCTTGGTAAAGGAAACAGAAGATTACCACTGAAAGAAAAACTTAAGCGACATCGTAATGGTAGTGTATGAAATCACGCCAATAGAAAACGTAATAAAGTGTGCTTCATCATCTGGAGGCAGTTCATATTTTAAAACATTTAAGATCATTGCTCCTGAAATAAAGGCAAAGATAACTGATTCCGTTAAAGGAGAAAGGTTAACTCCGATACCTAAAGTCCATCCGGCGACGATGCCAAAGGCTAGAACGTATTTTCCTACTTTATTATAGATCTCCGGGTATTCCCTCCATAAATCATGAGCAACCGCGATAAAGTGCATTCCAACTGCAAGACCGTAAAATACCGCTTGTATACCCAAAACCTCATGCGAAATAACAGTATAGGCCACTAGCATATTATAGACGCCAAAAAAGATGATTTGTAACCAAAATAGCGTTTTAACTTTGCCTGGCGACGATGTTTTTTGTGCGTTCCTAACAACCTTTTGTATCCCATAAAATATGATTAGTCCTATTAAACCAACAAAATATAATTCCGATTCCATCGTAAAGTAATCTCCATATTTTTTAACAATAATTTGTTCTTTATGCAGAGTGGGAAGAACGTAGACAAATACATAGGATAC
This sequence comes from Salipaludibacillus neizhouensis, assembly GCF_002886185.1. GTDB lineage: Bacteria > Bacillota > Bacilli > Bacillales > Salisediminibacteriaceae > Salipaludibacillus > Salipaludibacillus neizhouensis. Next base: position 494,441 of record NZ_KZ614146.1, on the reverse strand, counting down.
AGCTAGACCTCCGGAAAATGAAAACCACTTTAATCGTCGAATTCTCTCTGATGGTATAAGATTGTTTGCGAATAAGTGGATGAGGATAAAAGCAACGCCCATAATTAACGCGTCTAGGGACATGATAGAGCTCCTTTAATAAAACTTCTCTTTTTATTAAAGTATCCAAAACGAAGTGAAACTAATAGTGAAGTTGTTCTGATAGATAGTTCATTTAGGACAGAGAGACGCTTGAATTCGCTCTAGGCGGACGCTTTCGCTACTTCAAGAATTTTTTCAAAATAAAGCCAGCCATTAGGAAAAGAACTCACAGTTAAGTTAAAGCTGCCTACTCCTCTTTTAAAACAAACAAAAAACCCCTTGATAACCAAGAGGTTTGAAAGTTTATGTATGGTGTCCCAGGTAGGATTCGAACCTACGACCGACGCCTTAGAAGGGCGTTGCTCTATCCAGCTGAGCTACTGAGACATTATTTGGAGCGGGTGATGAGAATCGAACTCACATCATCAGCTTGGAAGGCTGAGGTTTTACCACTAAACTACACCCGCATATAAAACAAAACTTTATTACTATCGATCGGTCACTCTCTCAGTTATAAACTATGTAAAGAGCTGAGATTGTTTAAAATATTTTTGCGTTAGTAACTGTTTTTGTTAACAGCGACAATATCTAATATAAACAATCTCAGCCAATATGTCAACTGGTTTTCTTAAAATTTTTACTTAAATCTTCAATTTTATTTCCCGCCATAGATAAAAACGTCACATCTACCTCATCTTCTGATGTTTCCACAATCACATAAGTTCCGATTGGATACTGACGCGGAAGGCGGATACTGCCTGGATTAATGATGATTTTGTTGTTTTCCTGCATCGCTACAGGTATATGTGAATGCCCATGACATAAAATATCAGCTTCCTCTTCATTCCCACGTTCAATAAGATTCGTCGGTGTCATTTTAATATTTAACAAATGACCATGAGCAATTAAAAAGCGCGTATCTCTTACTTCCTCAACGACTTCTTCAGGGAAATCATCTCCAAAATCACAATTCCCGCGAACAGTAGTAACAGCCTCTAAGCAACCAGAATCCGATGTTAGTTCAGAATCTCCACAATGAAAGATAGCATCTACTTCTTGTTTATGACGATCGACAAGTAATTGGACTTCCTTTTCCCATCCATGACTATCACTCATAATTAAAGCCTTCATAGTTCCTTCACTCCTTACTACTTATTTATTCGTCGCGGCCCAATCATCCCAGTGATCTGCAAGAGCTAATAACGCTTTTGCACGATGACTAATTTTATTTTTCTCGTGTTTTTCCAATTGAGCCATCGTTTGTTCTGAATTTGGAATCTTGAACAATGGGTCATACCCAAATCCATGAGCCCCCATCAATTCATAACCAATCTTCCCTTCACATGTACCACGAACTGTTTGAACCTTGCCGTTAGGAAAAAAGATTGCAAGTGCACATACAAATCTGGCAGTTCTATCCTCGTCACGAACATTTTCCAGCTCACGCAAAAGCTTTTGATTATTTTCACCGTCATCTTTTTTTGGACCAGCAAATCTGGCGGAGTAAATCCCCGGAGCACCTTGTAATGCATCCACTTCCAAACCAGAATCGTCCGCTAAAACAGGCATGCCAATTCGTTTACCGATGGTTTCCGCTTTTTTTATCGCGTTATCTTCAAACGTTTTACCATCCTCTACTACATCAATTTCATCTGGCAGATCCAGGAGAGATTTCACCTGTAACCCACGTTCCTGAAAAAATGCCTCAAATTCCTTTACTTTCCCGCTATTTCTTGTTGCAATAAATATTTCCTTCATGTCTAACTACTCTCCATCCGCTTTACGGTCTCTTTTACTTGCTATACTATCCCCAAATGCACCTAGAACATTTTTCTGCATAAGAAATAATTCTTCAATACCCTTCTCCGCAAGATCGAGCATTTCGTTTAATTGTTTTCTGGAAAAAGTCGCTTCTTCCCCTGTACCTTGTACTTCGACTAACTCGCCGTCGCTAGTCATGACCACATTCATATCCACATTAGCTTGAGAATCTTCTACATAATCCAGATCAAGCATCGCTTGTTGTTTCTCGTCTACCCCAACAGAAATTGCCGCTAGATATCCTTTAAGAGGGTTAGACTTTACCTTTCCCTCTTTAATCAGTTTTTCAAACGCCAATCCCATCGCTACGAATGCTCCAGTAATGGATGCTGTTCTAGTGCCTCCATCGGCCTGTATGACATCACAATCAATCCAGACAGTTCGCTCCCCAATTTTATCTAAGTCAACCACAGACCGCAATGCACGACCAATCAGACGTTGAATCTCCATGGTACGCCCTGTAATTTTCCCTTTCGATGATTCACGAATATTACGTTGCTCTGTGGCTCTAGGTAACATGGCATACTCCGCGGTTACCCATCCCTTTCCTTTGCCACGCATAAAAGGAGGAACTCGGTCTTCCACACTCGCTGAGCAAATAACCTTTGTATCTCCAAAACTTATAAGTACAGATCCCTCTGGATGCTTAATATAGCCAGGCAGAATCTCTACATTTCTTAATTCGTCTATTTCACGATTTTCATATCTCATATATTTCCCCTTTCTCTCAATCAAACTGAAACTCATGTAATTATAGGATGTACATATTCGTCGAAAATCACTACATATGTAAAGAAAAGAAGAAGCAGCTCATTATAGCCACCCCTTCTCATCATAAATCTTTCCAACATCAATTTCAAATTTATAAGAAAAACGGCATAGCCGTCTTTTATTATTAAATACAGCGTCAGCTTCCACCGCCCCGAGTAGCACCTACGTAATTCGTGTAGGAGCTACTCGAAAGGAGGTGGACTTCCCTTGATACGCGCGGTGTGAAGGTAGCTGCCAATTTTATAAATTCTTATCTTGTAAGAAAAACGCGTAGAATCTTTTCTATCTATTTTGTTGTTTCGTATAATTATTAAAATCTTCCTGAGTTCACATGCGTTGGTCGAGCGACAGGTGCTGATACTTCCTGTCCATTACTTACCATTACAGATGGATCAGAATTTATAGAAAGAGAAACATCTTCCACTTCTTCTTGCTCCGTCAAAGAAAGTACGAGCATATTTAACGCTTCTTCAGACATCGCTGTACCATTTATCTGACTTAACAATCCTTCGTTGAAGTCAAGGTGCAACGTACCGTCTTTAAACGTAGGTTCCTCCATTAAGGCTACCTCTTCACGAAAATCCGTGAGTAATTGAGAGGTATAGGATGGTCCCTCCAGTAATTCATTTATTACCGCTTCATATTTATTTTCGGTTTCATTAACCCTTCTTGTTACAGGGACATAATAGGTTTCTTCGTTATTTTGGGCAAGAAAGTAGACAACTACTGGAGTTGTAGCTACAAGATCTGCTTGATCGTTCATTTCTAAGTTAATACCATGATCTCGTGTATAACCTTCCCCAATTGGCGTATCATTTTGCGGCATTGCCGTTAGTTCTTCTCCATTCATTTTCAACTTCACTCTGTCTACATCATCCAATTGTGTAAGAGTCCAGGTTAATGATTGAAGAATTTGCAGTTCCTGAGACGGATGATAATCATTGAATACCGTATTAAAATCAACTGTGGCAACACCTTGTTTGTCTACCGCTGATTCCACAACCTCTGTTCCAGCCGGAAGCACCGCCTGAAAACCATTAGGCAACTGTTCCGTGATTGGTCCTTCTTGCACAAGATGATCAACGAGAGTCTTTACTTCGTCTTCCCCTAACTCGATAGAAATCGATTGGGGAGCGACCATCCCGTTTTTATCAAGAAGATATAATTCTTGAACGTCCCCTGTTTCTAAAGCGCCACCCTTTTCTTTGGCATCTCCATTCTCTTCGGAACCACCTTTTTCTTCCGCTGTATTATCACCTTCGTCTACTTCTTCTTGCGTGATCGAACTAAGCTGATCACCCTCACTATTACTTTCTGCTTCAAATACTTCTAAATCTAGCTCTTCTTCATCCTCAATATAATCAATTTGCGGCGGGTCAATCTCTTCAAGCACATCATTTGTTTCCTCAGACCCACAAGCAGTAATGAGCATTACCGTTGCTCCAATGATTAACATCGTAGTACCTCTTTGTTTCCATTTGCGATGCATTGCATTCCCTCCTTGACTGTTTGTACTACAGATATATACGAGCTATCTTTCTTTTTAGACCAAAAGAAAAAAGTTCGCGGAGAAAAATGCGAAAAAAGAATGAGTAACTGGGATATCGATAAGAAAAACACAAAGCGTTTTTTATTAAATACAGCGTGATCTTTAAAGCCACCCCGAGTAGCACCTACGTAATGCGTGTAGGTGCTACTCGAAAGGAGGGCGAACTTCCCTTGATGCGTGTGGCGTAAAGATAGCTGTCAACTTATACTTTCTATCCAAAAAAGCCCATCCATAAAGGAATAAATAAAGGATAGGCTGATAAAATGATAACTAATACCATTCACTTACTTCTAGTTTATTCAAATCAGTTACTTTCACAATCAAATCATCACGGTCAAGCCAGTCGGAGGCAACCTTTTCAAATGTTTCCGGAAACCCAGTCGTATAGAAAAGATGAATCGGAATTCTTGTACCAAAATAAAGCAATTTATTATGATAAAGAAGTGCACTAACTTCCCTAGCTGTTTCGTCACCGGAGCAAATGATATTAATATCGGGACCGGCTATCTCCTGAATTTTAGCTAAAATCAAAGGATAGTGCGTGCAGCCCAGAATTAAACTATCAATATCATATTCTAAAATAGGCTTTAAGGCATGCTCAATAATCTCAGTTGCGTGATTTCCTGTGAAACCTCCACTTTCCACGAGGGGCACAAGCGTAGGACAAGCTACACTTACTACTTTCACATCATTATTAATAGACGTTAATTCTTGGTAATAAGCCCCGCTGGAGATCGTACCTTCAGTACCAATAACGCCAATATGATTTTTTCGTGTGCTCTTTAACGCGGCAATCGCCCCGGGATGAATTACTCCAATCACGGGTATGGATAGCTTCTCCTTCGCTTCCTCTAATACAACGGCTGTAGCTGTATTGCAAGCAATTACTAATAGTTTAATTTCATGAAGCAAGAGATAGTCAATCATTTCCCATGTATATTTCCGTACTTCTTCTTCATGTCTTGGACCATACGGGCATCGGGATGTATCTCCAATATAAATAATTTCTTCTTTGGGTAATTGCCGAATCAGTTCAGATGCGACCGTCAGCCCGCCAACTCCTGAGTCAATAACTCCTATAGGTTTATTCAATGGTAAACGTCCTCTTCCTTAATTAAAATGATTTCCAGCTTTTTGCATCACGTTTCATTTCATCGTAAAGATAACGTAAGTTTTTTTCTAAAATATCAACGTCTTCTCTCGAGAAGTCTTCTAAAACACCTTGTAAATATCCTTGCCTTTGGTTAATCACTTCGCGTATTATTGTTGTACCTTTATCAAGTAAATGAATTCTAACGACACGTCGATCTTTGGAATCCTTGACACGTTCAACTAATTCATTTTTTTCCATTCTATCCACTAAATCAGTCGTCGTACTGCAGGCTAAATACATTTTTGATGACAATTCGCCAATCGTCATATCGCCAAATTCATGCAACCATTGTAAAGCGATAAATTGAGGAGGTGTAATAGGAAATTCATTAAGAATCTCTCGTCCTTTTTGTTTGACAATGTCTGCAATCATTCGCAGTGATTTTTCAATATGTTCTACTTGTACCTCATCGATTTTTTCTACATGCTTTTGTTCAGGCATTGCCTTCCTCCTTTCGATTCCTATGAATAGTTCTATTTTCCTTCTTTTTCGGCTATATTTCAAGTGATTCCTCAGAATTCCTCAGGACAAGACTTGCATTACCTGCGAACTTGTCTCTATAAGAAAAACGCAAAGCGTCTTTTATTAAATACAGCGTGATCTTTAAAGCCACCCCCGAGTAGCACCTATTTAGTGCGTGTAGGTGCTACTCGAAAGGAAGCGAACTTCCCTTGATGCGTGTGGCGTAAAGATAGCTGTCAACTTATAAATTCTTATCTTACAAAACAAAACGCTGGTTAAAAACCAGCGTTTGTTTCTACTTTATTCTATTCTAAACACTTAATAAAGAGCATGTTCAAATAGTAATATCGTATTAAAGAAACGTTTTTTCAACCAGTTGCTTCACTTCTTCAGAAGTATTAAGTTCTAAAGCTTTCGTTGCAACCGATTCTGCTTCTTCTTTTGATATTTTACGTAATTGACTCCTTGCGGGTAAAACGGATGTGGCACTCATACTGAATTCATCCAGTCCTAAGCCTAGAAGTAATGGGATAGCAACTTCATCGCCTGCCATCTCTCCACACATGCCTGTCCATTTGCCTTCCGCGTGAGAGGCATCTATGACCATCTTCACTAAACGAAGGATTGCTGGGTTATAAGGCTGATACAAGTAAGATACTTGTTCATTCATCCGATCAGCAGCCATCGTATACTGAATTAAATCATTTGTACCAATACTGAAGAAATCAACTTCCTTAGCAAATTGAGGCGCCATTACAGCAGTAGATGGAATCTCGACCATAATTCCCACTTCAATCTTTTCACTTACCTCAACATTTTTATCGATGAGTTTTTGTTTTTCTTCTTCAAGCATCGCTTTCGCTTGTCTGAATTCATCAAGTGTTGCAATCATCGGGAACATGATTTTCAAGTTACCAAATGCACTCGCTCTTAATAAAGCACGAAGCTGCACTCGAAACATGTCATCTTGTTCTAAACAAAGACGAATAGCACGGAAACCTAAGAATGGATTCATCTCTTTCGGAAGATCTAAATAAGGAAGTTCCTTATCGCCACCTACGTCTAAAGTCCGAATTACAACAGGTTTTCCATCAAGGTTTTCTACAACCTTTTTGTAAGATTCAAATTGCTCATCCTCGTTTGGCAGTTCATCTCTTCCCATGTACAAGAATTCTGTACGGTATAAACCGACTCCTTCTGCACCGTTGTTCAACACACCTTCGACATCTTTTGGTGTGCCAATATTAGCAGCCAACTCTACGTGATGACCATCTTTAGATACAGAAGGTTCATTCACGAGCTTCGCCCATTCTTTCTTTTGCTCTTCATGATCCGCCAATTTTTGACGATACTCGGCTAATTCTGCTTCAGAAGGATCAATAATAACGTTCCCTTCTAAACCATCCACAATAACGGTCACACCTTGCTCAGAGTCTTTTGTCACGGTCTTCGATCCAACTACCGCCGGAATTTCCATCGATCTCGCCATAATAGCCGAGTGAGAGGTTCTACCACCAATATCTGTCACGAATCCTTTGACAAACTTTTTGTTAAGTTGCGCTGTATCTGACGGTGTTAAATCTTCCGCGATGAGAATGACTTCTTCATGTATCTCCGCAAGAGAGACAATCGGACTACCAAGAACGTGTGCTAAAACCCGCGTCGAAACATCACGAATGTCTGCAGCACGCTCTCTCATATATTCATTATCCATCGCTTCAAACATGCTAATAAATTGATCAGCAACTTCTTTTAAAGCAAAAGATGCATTTACCTTATCATTATTGATTTTTTGTTTAATCGGATCAACGAGTTCAGGATCACTCAAGACGAGAAGGTGAGCAGAAAAAATTTCTGCATGTTCTTCGCCTAAATCTTCTAACATTTTTTGTTTAATCACTTCTAGTTCAGCCTTTGATTTTTCAAGGGATGCATCAAACTTCTGTATTTCTTCATCTGGGTTATCCACAGTCTGCTTTTCAACAGTTAAATCAGGTGTTTCAAGACGAAAAGCTTTTGCTATGGCGATCCCAGCAGATGCTGCAATGCCGGAAAGCTTTTTAGCCATTAATCAGAGAGTCCTTGCTTCATAACTTCTTCAAGTCCTTTAATAGCTTGATCAGCATCTGGACCTTCAGCTTTAATAGTTACTTCAGAACCTTGTCCAACACCTAAAGACATTACGCCCATGATTGATTTCAAGTTAACAGATTTACCGTTATAAGCCAATGTAACTTCTGACTCGTATTGACCTGCTTTGTTCACCAATTGAGTTGCTGGACGAGCGTGAATTCCTGTTTCTGCTGTAATTTTAAACGTTTGTTCTGCCATGTTTAAACACTCCTTCTCCATAATGAGTTAATTATAATAGTACCCTTCGGATAATTCAAATACTTCCAATTATAAAACATAAACTCCTCTTACTATTTATACCCTTATTTCGATCTTCTACGCTACATTTCCTCTTAAACACAGAAGATTTCATTAAAACAGCATATAAAAAGACATGAGTAATGGCTGTCTATGAAAAGTGAAGAATAAACTTCAATAAAGAAAAACACACTAGCTTTTTTCCTTTTCATACACACCTCTTCACTCATGCCTGAAATTCAGTAACACGTAAACGAGTTATGCTTTATTATGTTGTTCTGCAATTAAGGATCTAAGTGAAATCATTAATTGGATAACTTCTGCATCACTTATTTTAAGGTCGGCAGATTTCTCAATCATCCGAATGACGTTTCGAGATATATTATAGCACAATGGATTATTTTTCTTCAAGGATAAAATGATTTCTTTGTCCACTTTAGAAGCAACGTCATCCAAAGGGTCCTGAATCATATTTTTTAATTGTCCTGTAAACCTGCGAAACGAACGAGTATCCTTTTTATTAGGTTCAACCATTTTTTCCTCTACATATTTCACACACCTTGTAAAAAGGTCCGAGGTTGGAGAGATCATGGTGTCAGTATGACGAATGGCACTTTGAATATGTAGCGTAATGAAGCCTATCTCAGCATCCGGCAATTTAAGTTCCGTCGCTTGGAAAAGAAATGCAACAATATCCTCAGCGATTTTATAGGTATCATAATAAAGCCATTTTGTTTCGGTCAAAAATGGATTTTGAATATCTGTGCCATCTCTTGTTCTTTGCAGAGCTAAAGCTAAGTGTTGAGTGATCGCAAAGTGAATAGTATCTTCAATCTGGAAACCAATAGAATCATGAATTTTTTCAATTGCTTCATGAATGATAAGTAACGTTTCTTCCGTTTCCTTAGTGACTAGATGAATATACTTTTCCTTTTCTCTTTCATCCACAAGGGAATATATTTTTTCATAATACGTCGCCTCGAATGTGTCTCCGAATTTTTTCCCGAATCCTATTCCTTTGCCAATAAAAATCACTTCTTCATGGCTAGAAGATTCTGCAATAACAACATTATTATTTAATATTTTTTGAACGTTAAATGGTCCTTTCATAACAGCCGGACACCCACTTTAAATATTTTCTATTTTCATCATATAGAATATCTAAACGTTTCGTCAATGAAGAATAATTGCCAAATATTTATGAAAACAGAAAACCGGCCCCTCTTCAAGAAGCCGGTTTTCATTAGATTTTCAGTTCTCCTAATCGAACCAATTCAATTACAGCCTGAGAGCGCCCCTTAACTCCCAATTTTTGCATCGTATTGGAAATATGATTACGAACTGTCTTCTCACTAATAAACAATTGAGAAGCAATCTCTTTCGTTGTCTGATCTTGAACTAAAAGCTCAAACACTTCTCTCTCGCGTTTTGTTAAAAGTGGTTTCGGCCTGAAATCGTGATCCTTCAATAGTTTCACCCTTTCTTGCACGGGCTGTTTAAACCATGATTTAAGCGAAGATTTAGTCATCAATAGCTTATGTAAAACATATTTCATATGTGACTGTAATAAAGACCCACCCGTTTCAAAGAAGCTAAAAGTGACAAGAAAATGCAGAGCGTATTTTGTTAAACCGCATCAGTTTTTTACGACCCGAGTAGCATCATAAATTAACTAAATTTCCCAATATATTTTTAATATCTGTTTCCCATGCAGAAGATTTACCTGTTTTCTTTGAAACTTGAACGATACTACCTCTGCCAGTCATACAAACTTCTTTGTTCTCATTAAGAATTACGTAATGTAAATCAAGAGAGGAAGAACCAACCTTGGCAACTTTTACCCCTATGTTGAGTTTCTCATCAAAAAAAATCTGCTTCCTGTAATCACATTGCAAATCAGCAGTAACAGGAATGTTCTCTCCGGTACGGGACATCCAACGTTGCATGAGTCCTGTTTCCTTAAAAAATTCAATTCTGGCTGTTTCGAAATAAACAAAAGACACCGTATTATTTAAATGACCAAAAGCATCTGTTTCAGAAAATCGAACAGATACAGGAAAGAAAAGTTGGAATTCATCTTTCCAAGTCTCCAAGTCCTTTATGTAATCAGGTTTCATAAAAGCCCCCCTAACGAATGAGTATTCATTCATTTTATTTTTTAAGAAATAGAGCGTGACCAAAGTCACCCTCTATCCTCAATATTTATTGCAAAGACTTCCTTGCTTTACATGATCTACATCCCACTTATATTATGCTGTGTGGTCTGTACCAAAGAAGTTTTTAAATGATTGAAGCGTTGTTTCCCGGTTCAAAGCTGCGATCGACGTTGTCAATGGGATTCCTTTTGGACAGGCTTCTACACAGTTTTGTGAGTTACCACAGTTCGAAAGTCCGCCATCACTGTCCATCAATGTTTCAAGTCGTTCTGCCTTATGCATTGCACCTGTAGGGTGAGCATTAAAAAGGCGAACCTGAGACAATGCAGCCGGTCCAATAAATTCAGACTTACTGTTTACGTTCGGACAAGCTTGTAAACAAACACCACATGTCATACATTTTGATAATTCGTATGCCCATTGTCTTTTTGCTTCAGGCATTCTCGGCCCTGGTCCAAGATCATACGTTCCATCAATTGGCACCCAAGCTTTAACTCGCTTAAGAGAATCAAACATGCGACTGCGATCAACCACAAGGTCACGAACAACTGGGAAAGTATGCATTGGCTCAAGTCGAATTGGCTGCTCCAGCTGATCAATTAAAGCTGTACAGGATTGTCTGGGTTTACCATTTATGATCATTGAACAAGCTCCACAAACTTCCTCTAGACAGCTCGCTTCCCATGCCACTGCAGTTGTATCTTCTCCACTTTCATTTTGAGGATTTCTGCGTATCTCCATTAAGGCGGAGATAACATTCATATTTGGTCGATAAGGGAGTTCAAATCTTTCATCATATGATTCCCCTGTGTCGTTCTTTTGACGTTTGATCACGAGCTTGATTGTTTTTTCACTCATGCTTTTTCACCCGCCTTTTTCTTCGCTGTATAGTCACGCTTACGAGGTTTGATTAATGAAATATCAACTTCCTCATATTCGAATTCAGGATCTTTCGTTATCGGATTAAATTTAGCCTTCGTTGTTTTAAGGAATTCCTCATCATTTCGGTCTGGAAACTCAGGCTTATAATGAGCTCCGCGACTTTCATTTCGATTCAAAGCCCCAATTGTCACAACTCGAGCCAAATTCATCATTGATCGTAATTGTCGAATAAAAATAGCACTTTGATTGCTCCATTTCGAGGTATCATCAATATTAATATTCTCATATCTTTCAAGGAGTTCTACTATTTTTTCATCGGTTGCTTTAAGTCTATCATTTTCTCGGACAACAGTCACATTTTCCGTCATTAATAATCCTAGTTCTTGATGAAGTTTAAAGGCATTTTCTGTACCTTTCATTGATAGGACCTTGTCAAAATCAGCTCTATCTTTTTGTTTTTGAGCTTCATAAATATCATCTGGTAAATCTTCTGCTGCCTTCTCTAGACCTTCGATATATTTTGCAGCGTTAGGTCCGGCGACCATTCCCCCATAAATCGAAGAAAGTAGCGAGTTAGCACCTAAACGGTTCGCACCATGAATGGAGTAGTCTACTTCACCAGCTGCAAATAACCCAGGAATATTGGTCATTTGATCGTAATCTACCCATAGTCCTCCCATGGAATAGTGAACAGCCGGGAAAATTTTCATAGGGACTTTTCGAGGATCATCACCCATGAATTTTTCATAGATTTCCATGATTCCACCAAGCTTTAGATCCAGTTCTTTAGGATCCTTATGAGAAAGATCTAAATAAACCATGTTTTCTCCATTAATTCCACGTTTTAAATCTACACACACGTGGAAAATTTCACGTGTAGCAATGTCTCGCGGAACAAGGTTTCCGTAGGCAGGATATTTTTCCTCCAAAAAGTACCAAGGCTTACCATCTTCATCATAGGTCCAGACTCGTCCACCTTCTCCTCTAGCTGATTCGCTCATTAAACGGAGTTTATCATCACCGGGGATAGCAGTCGGGTGAATCTGAATAAATTCACCATTTGCATAATAAGCACCTTGCTCATAAACAGCAGCAGCTGCATATCCTGTATTAATCATCGAGTTTGTTGATTTCCCGAAAATAATTCCAGGTCCTCCAGTTGCAAGAATAACTGCATCTGCACGGAAAGAATGAATTTCTGAAGAAGTGAGATCTTGAGCAGTAATCCCTCTACAGGAACCGTCTTCGTCAAGTACTGCTTTTAAAAATTCCCAGCCTTCGTATTTATTTACAAGTCCGCTTACTTCAAAACGACGAACTTGCTCATCTAAAGCATATAGTAACTGTTGGCCAGTTGTTGCCCCGGCAAACGCTGTACGGTGAAATTGTGTACCTCCGAAACGTCGTAGTGCTAAAAGCCCTTCCGCTGTACGGTTAAACATGACTCCCATGCGATCCAAAAGATGAATAATTCCTGGTGCAGCTTCACACATTGCCTTTACAGGAGGTTGGTTAGCTAAGAAATCCCCACCATAAATAGAATCATCAAAATGCTCCCATGTAGAATCGCCTTCACCTTTCGTATTTAAAGCCCCGTTAATTCCTCCCTGTGCACACACGGAGTGAGACCGTTTTACAGGTACGACAGAAAATAAATCGACAGACATTCCTGCTTCTGCTGCTTTAATTGTTGCCATTAAACCGGCAAGACCGCCACCAACAACAATTATTTTTCCTTTGCTCATATCTCTAACACTCCTTCTCTTAAATTACCCCACAAATGCTAGTATCGCACGAACCCCTACAAATGTTACTGCCACGAAAACAGCTATACTCACGTAGGTCATTATTTGCTGAGACCGGGGTGAAACTGTAATTCCCCAAGTTACTGCAAAAGACCAAAGTCCGTTAGCAAAATGGAACGTGGTTGCTGTAATACCGATGATGTATAGAGCTAAAGCAAAAGGATTGCTTACAATTTCAGCCATCATATTGAAATTTACTTCCGCACCAAATGCAGAGGCAACTCTTGTTTCCCAAACATGCCATGTAATAAAAATTAATACAATTACGCCTGTAATTCGCTGGATTCGGAACATCCAGTTTCTAAAATAACTATATGTAGACGTATTATGCTTCGCCTGAAAGGCAATATAAAGGCCGTAAATTGCATGAAAGATAATTGGCAAAAATATGATTGTTACCTCCATGAAATAACGAAAAGGTAAATTCTCCATGAAATGAGTGGCTTGATTATAGGCCTCGGGTCCTTTTACTGCAAAATTATTCACCATTAAGTGAACAATCAAATAAAGCCCGATAGGAAGCACACCTAACAAAGAATGGAGTCTTCTGTAAAGAAATTCACGATTATTGGACATCTAGCTCTCTCCCCCTGTATTATAGTTTTCCGGAGATGATACATATAAGATTATGAAATCTCGTAAACCTCCTTTTAAAGAAATAAGTCTTCCAAAAGCGTTGTTAAATACCCGTTCATCAGACAACATTGAGTAAAATGTGACAACTTTATTTTACTCCTCCATTCCCACTTCGTCAAGAAAGCGGATACAGCAACTATTTTTACAGAAAAGCGTTTAATAGCGCTGAATCGAGGTAATTTTCTGACTAAATAATCTTACCACATTTTTTTAGAAAGTGGAATGTCCAACAGTGACACGTATTTTTTGATTTTTATATCACTATTGGCTCTACCTCTTTCACACAAAGACTTTGCTCATAAAATAACAGGCTGTTTTCCCACAATATCTTTTATTTACCAGATTAGCCAATGATGATTCGTTCTGTCGGGTACTTGAAATGTGTTTTCTTTTCTTCCGCTCTGATCGAGAATAAGAAGGCCACTAAACCAACTCTACCAATCAACATAAGGATCATTAACGTTACTTGACTAGGAAACGTTAAACTCGGTGTAATTCCCATAGATAATCCACAAGTCCCAAACGCAGAGCTTGCTTCAAAGATAATCGCCATTAATTCGATCTCCCCGCTACTTTCAAAAGCAGCAATGAGCAAAATCGATGCAAATAATCCAATAACAAACACAGATAAGACAATAAAGGCTTTTTGTTTATCCTCTACATGAATTTCTCTACCGAAGACTTTCACGTCACTTTTCCCTAATGCAAAACTGCGAATCGTTAAAAACATGACTGCAAGAGTCGTCGTTCTGATCCCCCCGCCTACACTCGAAGGACTAGCCCCGATGATCATAAGGCCTGATAATAAAAGCAAGCTGGCTAACGTTAACTGAGACACATCCATCGTAGCAAGTCCGCCGCTTCTAGCCGTCGCAGAATTAAACATTGAGAAAAATAGCTGTTGATGCCAGGATAAGCCGTCATAGTAGTGTGTATACTCAATCAGCCACAGCCCGATCATACCGATAAAAAATACGATAAAATACGTAGACGTAGCAATTTTAGTAAATAAACTAAAGCGGAAATTGGGATTTCTGGACGAAAAGTATTCTCTCAGTTCCATTAGCACTGGAAAACCTATCGCACCCGCAAATATCAGCAAAATGACAACTAGCTGCACAAAATAGTCATCCGCAAATGGTACTAACGATTGACCGGTCACATCAAATCCAGCATTCGTAAATGCGGATAAAGACGCAAAAGCCCCTTGATAATACGACTCTAGTGGCGTATCAAAATAATTGAGAAAATAAGTACCTAAAATCATTGCTCCAATCAGTTCAATACCAAAAGCAACAACTAAAATTCCTCTCATCAATTTGACTAACCCAGAAAAAGAAATCTGATTTTGGTCAACCATAATAAGCATTCGCTGAGACAGGGCAATCTTTCTGCCTAATACCATCCACACGAATGTACCCAAAGTCATGACACCAATTCCACCTAATTGAATCGCAGAAGCAAGGAAAAATACACCTAAAGCATTGTAAGTTTCCGGAACATTAACAACGGTTAATCCCGTAACACTAACAGCACTCACTGATGTAAATAACGCTTCTGTATAACTTACCGAGACGGCTTCATGGGACGAAAACGGTAAGTAAAGTAACACACTGAAAAAAAACATTGCGACAATGTATGAAATTAAAATAACTCGAAAGGGAGTTAATAGTTTCGACATCCCCATTTTCATAAGCAATACCTCCGACTGATTTCGGGCTTTAGTATACCATTTCCCGACACACGTTTCCATACATCTCTTGAGAATTATTCCCTATATGATAAGATAAAAAAAGAATCTTTTATCACACACTGCACAAGAAGGATGAGATCAATGATAAACACAAATCAACAAGATACCACTTCACCTTCTGCTTCTGGGTATGACTTACTAAGGCATGACTTATTACCTGAACTATTAGGTGAGGATGAAGAAAAAATATTATATTGGGCCGGAAAAGCGTTAGCCAGAAAAAAAATAAAAGAGAATGAAAAGATTGAAACGACTCATTTCTTTCATAATGCACATTGGGGCTCCTTACAACCAGTGAAAGAGAAAAAAAACGAACGTATATATGAAGTCGTGGCTCCTCACATGTCAAATGACAGACCTTTTTCTTTAGAAGCAGGATTTCTTGCACAAATAGTAGAAATCGAAAAAGGTGTTATAGCTGAATCCTACTATGAAGTAAAAAAGAAAAAACCTTTTACTGTGCAGATAACTGTACGATGGGACCGAAAAGATCCTTCCCCCTTAACTAAAAATGAATGATTACAGGAAAAGCTCCTCTTAGCATTTCATAAGAGGAGCTTTTTTATTTTTGTCCATATTTAACATTGAATGTTGTTTTTAGATAAATCCTGTACACTTTCCTTGGACGATCCGCAAGTTACCGATCTGTGAGTCTTAGCTGAATTTTTCAGCGAATTTGATAATCCTCTACAGTTCTTTATTAGAAGTAGCCGGCCCATGAAATCAGCTCCCATTGTTCAGCTCATAAAAGTGATGCTCCCAAAACTATTTGTCATTTTAAATAGTTTACCTCATAAACTATTTATGGTATAAACTATTCGAGATGTTATCTATAAGAGGAGCTTAAAAAATGAATGAATCAAAAATGGAAGATTTAATCGAGCAATACGCTAATGTGTATCTTTTCGCAACTAAAAACATTGAAAAAGTTTTGGCTGAGAAGGTTTTCCCAATGTCTGTAGAGCAATATGGAATTCTCAGGCTCCTGGACATGAACGGTCCTCAAACCGCCAAGGAATTAGCAGAGCTAACAGGGGTACATAAAAGTGCCATCACTACTAAAACATCAAGGCTGGAAGAGAAAGGCTTAATTAAACGAAACCCTGACTTAGAAGACAGACGTCATATTCAAATCACCTTAACCGAGGAAGGTCATATTGTTTTTGAGCAATCAAAACAGGCAATGATTGCATTTATATCTCCCTTTTTTACTAGATTAGATTCAACGGAAGTAGAAAGCTTTTTAAAAATCTATCAAAAAATAAATACGATAATCATAGAAGAAGAGAGTGAAGAACAATGAGTGGAAAGTTTCGTTGGATTTATTTATTGCCAATTATATGGATCATTATAGGTGTAGGCTTATATATTTCGAGTCCGGATATGGATCAACTCGTCCGTGAACATGGGCAGTTCACTATTTCTGAAGAATACCCATCTCAAGTAACCAAGAAGTTATTGGAAGAACACAAAGGTGCAACCGGCGAGTCCATCCTTGTTGTCTATTACGATGAAGAGGGGTTATCGGAAAACCAAAAGGGATCAATAGAAAATAAACTCTCGAAGATTGGAAGTGACATAGAGAGTTATCCAATCATTGATATTGTTAGCCCGTTTGAATCATCGGATCAAGCAGAATTTTTGATAAGTGAAGATGAGACAACATTAATGTCGATTGTATCCATGGATATTAGTATCAATGACATTCCTTTGGTAAGAGATGATATTGAAGAGGCAGTTACCGTTGATGATGTTCAACACTATATGACTGGTTCTTCCATCATTGAGGACGATGTCATTATAAGTTCTGAAGAAGGCTTGGCAGCCACAGAAATTATCACTGTTATTTTTGTAGTGATTATTTTATTTTTTGTCTTCCGATCTTTAGCCGCTCCATTTGTCCCCCTTATAACAGTGGGCGCAACATATTTTGTTACAATATCAATTGTTAGTCTATTAATTGATAATTTTCAATTTCCAGTGTCGAATTTCACGCAAATATTTATTGTCGCTATTTTATTTGGAATAGGAACGGATTATTGTATTCTCCTTTTGAATCGGTTCAAGGAGGAACTTGCGAAAGAACCTGACCGCGTAAAAGCCATTAAAAATACGTATAAGGCCGTTGGCGCAACAGTTATTTCAAGTGCCCTCACTGGTTTTATCGGATTTGCTGCTATCGGGATGGCAGAATTCGATTTATACCAATCAGCTGTTGGTGTAGCTATTGGAATTGTTATCTTGGTTATTGCTCTATGGGTATGGGTTCCATGTGCCATGCTGTTATTAGGAGACAAACTGTTTTGGCCTTCTAAACAAGGTGTAGAGATGACACAAAGCAGGTTGTGGAATCGATTAGGAAAGTTTTCTGTTTATAAACCGGGATGGACGTTGGTTATTCTTGCGTTACTTCTCATCCCTTCTGCTCTGCTCTATGAACAAAAGCTTACTTATGACTCATTAGACGAAATAGGGAATGATTTTGATTCTGTCCAAGGAATTGACCTTGTTGCCGAAAAATTCGGAGAGGGTCATTCTTTCCCAATTGAGGTTGTCATGCTTAATGATCAGCGATGGGATCAACAATCGATGCTTCCCTATGTGGAGCTAATATCAAATGAAATAGCCAAATTGGATGAAGTAGCTGAGGTAAGAAGTGCTACTCGTCCTGAAGGAACCATCATTGAAGATTTCCGCGTTCCATCGATTGCCGGCGAGTTGTTTGATGCCCTCGAGGAAATGGATGAAGGATTAGTAGAAATACACGATGCACTCATCGAGATTCGAGATGATATTCAAGCCCAAGACACTGATCTAAGTGAAGCAAGTACTGGGACTCAGGATTTAGTGGATGGGACACAGGAACTGCAAACTGGTAACAATCAACTCGCCGAAAGTGTTAGTGATACTGCCCAAGCTACAGAAGAGTCAGCAAGTGGGCTTAATCAACTTCAATCTTCGCTATCTGAGCTACAAGGTCAGTTAGACCAATTTAGCCAAAGTGAAGCTGTTCCGGCTGCCATCGGTGAGCAGTTAGCTCCTTTTTCTGGTGGAATGAATGAAGTTGCCTCAGGTATTACAAATGTTGAAGGAGGACTCAGAGAATTATCTGAAGCCCAGCAAACAATTTCAAATGAAATGAATTCGATAGGCACTGGCCTAAGTGAAATGGAACAAGGTCAGCAAGAGATCACAGATGCTTTCGACGACATTCAAGGTGGTTATGTCGAACTTGCCAACGCGATGGATGAGCTTACCGAAGGAGTCGCGGATGTTGAGGATGGCCTAGCAGATGTTATGGATATTCTTGATGAGCTGTCGACACAGTCTCAACCACTGGAAGGTTTTTTTGTCCCACAAACTGCGTTTGATGATGGTGAATTAGATGAAATATGGGATATATTTACTAGCCCCAACCGTCAATTAACCACATTTGACGTTGTTTTAGCCATTAACCCATACAGCAACGAAGCGATGGCGGTAGTCAGTGATATTGAGAGACAAATAGATAATGCACTGAAAGGTACGGAACTCGAAGATATTACGTACTCTTTAGGTGGTCTAGCCGTAGTAAATCAGGATTTAAAAACGATCTCTGATGAAGATTTTAACCGAACGGCTATTATCATGCTTACTGGGATATTTATTGTACTCGTAGTATTGTTGAAATCCTTAGTTATGCCAGTTTATATCATTGCATCACTAATTTTAACTTATATTGCGTCCATGGCTTTTACCGAATTAATATTCATCCATATACTAGGATACTCCGGTATAAGTTGGGCAGTTCCATTTTTCGGATTTGTCATGCTTATGGCCTTAGGCGTCGATTATTCTATTTTTCTAATGGGACGTTTTGGCGAAAATGTGAGAGTAATGCCAATAAAAGAAGCATTAGTAAGTTCCATGACTCAAATAGGTACCGTTGTACTGTCAGCAGCTATTATTTTGGCTGGAACATTTGGGGCGATGATGCCTTCAGGCGTTTTATCTCTGCTTCAAATTGGTACACTTGTACTGACTGGATTGCTCATATACGCTGTGATAATGCTCCCGCTGTTCATTCCAATGATGGTCACCATGTTTGGAGAAAAGAATTGGTTACCGTTTAAAAGACCGGAAAGGGAAGATAGTGAAATAGATCGTTAAAATGGCTAAGAAAAACGGCAGAGCCGTTTTCTTAAATACAGCGTGATCTTTAAAGCCACCATCATTTAAGCATCAAGGGCGAACTTCCCTTGATACGTGTGGCGTAAAGATAGCTGTCATTTTATAACTTTCTTATCTGTCAAAAAAAAGGAGTTTCCTGATGATACATTCAGGAAACTCCTTTTTTCATTTATATATGAGTACTGTTTTTTAGTAAATTATGCCTTAATTGCTTCAATCTTTGCTTTTTCTTTCGCATCTAAACCAAAGTGTGCATGTAATCCTTCTACTGCAGTTATCATATCGACTTCTGGAACTACAACGGAAACTTTTATTTCAGATGTTGTAACCATTTTAATAGCCACTTCATGCTCTGCTAATACTTTAAACATATCAGAAGCTACACCTGGATTCGAAACCATTCCAGATCCAACGATTGAAACCTTAGCAAGTGTGCTTTCATGATTAATAGAACTGTAACATAATTCCGCTTTTTTATTGTGTAACAAATCCAAAGCTTTTCCAAGATCCTGTGTATCCAATGTGAATGAAACGTTTATCCCATTGTCAGAAGTCATTTGCTGAATAATGATGTCAACGCTGATTCCCGCTTCAGCAAGCATGGAGAAAAGTGTAGGCATTGTTTCGAACTGATTTGGTAATCTTTCAATGGTAATTTTCGTTATTTCCGATTCAAAGGCTAAACCTCGTACAATTAGATTTTGTTCCACTGTTGCTTCCTCCTCAACCATCGTTCCCTCTACGTCCTCTGTACTTGAACGCACAATAAGAGGAACGTGATAATTTTTAGCAAACTCCACCGCTCTCGGATGAAGTACACCTGCACCTAAATTAGCTAATTCAAGCATTTCATCATACGACACGCTGTCCAGCTGACGTGCTTTCGTCACATACCTTGGATCAGCTGTGAAAACACCTGTTACGTCCGTATAAATCGAGCATGTTTCTGCTCCAAGTGCTGCAGCTAATGCCACTGCGGATGTATCGGATCCTCCACGCCCTAATGTTGTAATTTCTCCACTTGGACCGACACCTTGGAATCCAGCTACAAGAACTGCCCGGTTTTTGTTTAAATGCTTTTGCACTTTTTCTGCGTCTATTTCTGTAATACGAGCATCTTGGTGGACAGCTTCTGTTTTGATTCCTGCTTGCCAACCTGTCATAGACACTGCATCTACACCTAATTCTTTCAATGCCATAACTACTAATGATATTGTTACTTGTTCTCCTGTTGTTAAAAGCATATCCATCTCTCTGGGATCCGGTGAATCTGTTATGTCTTTAGCCAAATTCACTAATGAGTCAGTGGATTTACCCATAGCTGATACGACGGTTACAACTTTCTTTCCCGCATCCATATCCCGCTTAATTCTCCGTGCAACATTCTTAATTTTAGTTACATCCCCTACAGAAGTTCCCCCGAACTTCTGGACAATCGTTGTCAATATGAACGCCTCCTCGACTTTTTTTCACACAAATTTCTGTCTTCAAAAATTCGTTTCATCTTTTCACACTGATCACGAGTGAATTCTCTCGTATAAAAGAATTCGACAACGAGACTTGTCTCCTTGCCGAATACGACTTCTAAGTTATTGGCAAAAGCCGTTTCGTGAGATAGTTCTCCACATACATAGCTATGTGGCAACTCTGCAATTATTCACTGCAAAGCCAGAATTGACCTTGTGAGTAAAATTTCAAAATTCGGTATTAAAATATTGAAAGTACTAGTTGCTGGTAAAAGCAAAAACCTCTCTGTTCTAAAGCACCATTTTCCGAAAAAATACTTTGTGAGAAAGACCTATTCTTCGGCGACTTCCCCTTTCAAACACTATCCTGAAATCTCACCGTTTTGCAGTGTTTTACTGATGGTTACCGCAACCCCTACCTGTTATTTCAAACCCATTTAATAGGTTAACAAATGCAACGAGTCATAGCAACACGGATCTAGCTTCATTTATTCCCCTCATCGCTCATCATTCTCTTTAAGGTTTCAGCAACCGACTGAGGTATTCCTAATCGCTGTATTTCTTCCACTGACGCCTCTTTCAAGCGTTTTAAAGATCCAAATTCTTTTAAGAGCATTCTTTTACGTTTTTCGCCAATTCCCTCGACCTCATCAAGTATCGAAGTGAACATAGATTTCTTCCGAACATTTCTGTGAAAGCTGATTGCAAAACGGTGAACTTCATCTTGAATTCGCTGCAGTAAATAAAATTCCTGACTCGTCCTAGAAAGAGAAATGACCTCAGGGGGATCTCCAATCATTAGTTGGGAAGTCTTATGTTTATCATCTTTCACTAGTCCACAGACTGGAATCGATACATTCAGCTCATCTTCCAAAATTCCTAGAGCTGCCGATATTAGGCCTTTTCCTCCATCAATAACAATAAGATCAGGCAAAGGTAACTCTTCTTTTAACAGGCGCAAATAACGACGTCGAACCACTTCCCGCATCGATTCATAATCGTCCGGACCTTGGACTGTTTTTACCTTGTATTTACGGTAATTATTTTTATCAGGCTTACCATCGATGAACGATACCATCGCTGAAACAGGATCGGCACCTTGTATATTAGAATTATCAAATGCTTCTATTCGGTATGGTGTATCTATATTCATGGCTTGTCCGAGTCTTTCAATTGCTAAAACAGTCTTTTTTTCATCTCTTTCAATTAAATCAAATTTTTGTTGCAAAGCTAGCTTGGCATTTTTAATCGCTAGATGAACGAGTTCTTTTTTCTGTCCTCTTTTAGGTTGAATCGTTCTGACATTTAAAAATGGCGATACGATTTCAGGATCAGCTCCATCGGGAATAAATATCTCTGATGGTTTTTTATGCTGATCTTCTAAATAAAATTGACCAAGAAACGTATAAAAGTCTTCTTCCGGCTCTTGATAGGTTGGAAACAACGATACATCCCTTTCAATTAGTTTCCCTTGGCGAACAAAAAATACTTGAACACACATCCATCCTTTATCCACATAATAGCCAAAAACATCACGATTCAATTGATCGGTGATAGTCATCTTTTGTTTTTCCATAACAGCTTCTATATGCTTCACTTGATCACGAAGCTCCTTCGCACGCTCATAATTCATTTCTTCCGAAGCAAGCAGCATTTTATTGGTGATATTTTTTTTGACATCTTCATGTCCACCATTTAAAAACTTCGTAATTTCTGAAACAAGTTCCTTGTTTTTTTCTTGCGTAACCGGAAACTCACAAGGTGCAAGACACTGGCCAATGTGATAATAAAGACAGACTCGATCAGGTAACGTGCGGCATTTTCTTAACGGATACAATCTATCTAATAGTTTTTTTGTTTCATTGGCCGCCTGCGCGTTTGGATATGGACCAAAATATTTTGCTCCGTCTTTTTTGACTTTACGCGTTGTAATTAGTCTTGGATGTTCTTCTTTTGTGATTTTTAAAAACGGATATGTCTTATCATCTTTTAGCAAAACATTATATCGTGGTTCATACTTTTTAATCAGATTTTGCTCTAAAATAAGAGCCTCTAGGTCAGAAGAAGTAACGATATATTCAAAATCCGTAATTTCGCTAACAAGCCGTTGCGTTTTTTTGTCATGAGTCCCTCTAAAATATGATCTCACACGGTTTCTCAGAATTTTTGCTTTTCCTACGTAGATAATCGTGTCATGTTTATTTTTCATTAAATAACATCCTGGTTGGGATGGTACTAATTGAATTTTTTCTTTAAGTTCTTCCATCGTATAAACCCCTTTAACATATGACCGTTCAAGCTTATTCAAAAAAGTCTGCTGTCCACTCACGTTTTTGAATAATCTCGAAGAATGTGAACCCCATGTGATTGAGGTTATAATATCTAACTATAGCACGAGTTTTTCCAAACTTGCTACTGATAAACACAGAAAAAACTGATCATCATAAGTGATGACCAGTTTCTTCAATATTTGTTAATTATACATGTTTGTTTAGTGTATCAGCTAACGCTTCTTTAGGTTGGAAACCAACGATTTGATCAACAACTTCACCATTTTTGAATACGAGTAAAGTAGGGATACTCATGACACCGTGTTTACTAGCTGTTTCCTGATTCTCGTCAACATCTAATTTAACGATTTTTACTTTGTCGCCCATTTCACCATCTAGTTCCTCAAGCACTGGAGCGATCATTTTACATGGTCCGCACCAAGGTGCCCAGAAATCTGCAAGAACTAAGCCTTGTTCTGTTTCAGTTGAAAAGTTTTGGTCAGTAACATTTACAATTGCCATTGTATATTCCTCCTTGGATTCTTTCATTCTTTAATTGAAATTTTAATTAATCTATAAGATGTTTTTAACTCCATAGAAAACACTATACAGCTTCTGTTCCCCTATAGACTAACCATTTAAACTTTCATTATCCCTATCATAACTAAACTTAAGCCTCATCGCAAAATAAATGCTTATAAGAAAAACGGCACAGCGTTTTTTATAAAATACAGCGTGAGCTTCAACTGCCGAGAGCGGATTGCTCCCGCTCTGTTCGAAAGCATAGAACACCCTCTAAAAAAAGATGTCCCAAAGCCTTTTCGCCTTCAGAACACCCTCTTATGTCAATCGTATTAAGCTAATACCTTTTTAAATTCCGCTGTTAGTTTTGGTACGATGTCAAACAGGTCACCAACAATTCCATAATCAGCTATTTGAAAAATTTCCGCCTCTGGGTCTTTGTTGATAGCGACAATAATTTTGGAGTTAGACATTCCTGCAACATGCTGAATCGCTCCACTGAGACCAACTGCAATATAAAGGTCTGGAGTTACAACTTTACCTGTTTGACCAATTTGAAGTGCGTAATCGCAATACTCTGCATCACACGCGCCACGTGATGCACCTACCGCACCATTTAATACTTCAGCAAGCTCATCTAATATTTTAAAGTTTTCTTCCCCTTTCATTCCTCTTCCACCTGATACAATGACCGATGCTTCAGATAGATCAATACCTGAGGATGTATTTTTGACTACCTCTTTGATAATTGTTTGTAAATCTTTCACGTCAACTTCCAAACTTGCCACATCACCTGTACGCGATTCATCTTTTTCCAACGCTGGAATGTTATTTGGACGAATCGTCGCAAATGTTAAACCTTCTTCTACAGTAATTTTTTCAAACGCTTTTCCAGAATATATAGGTCTGATAAAAACAACGTCGTCTCCCGATACTTCCATTGATACAACATCAGAGACAAGACCTGATCCAATTCTGCTTGCCAATTTTGGTGCAAGATCTTTCCCCATCGATGTATGCCCTAGGAGAATACCATCCGGATTTTCTTGTTCAACTACCGCTTGAAGTGCTTGTGTAAATCCTTCAGGTGTATACTGTGATAAGTTATCATGTTCCACAGTAATCACTCGATCAGCACCAAAATGAATCATTTTATTGGCTAAAGCGCTAACACTTTTACCTAGTAAAACCCCTACAGTTTCTCCGTCACCTGACAGTTGCTTTGCAGCACCAATACCTTCAAAAGACACATGTCTAAATTCTCCATCCCGAATTTCGCCTACAACAAGTATTTTTTTTGACATTGTCATCATCTCCTTCTGTTATATCACTTTTGCTTCATTTTTTAGTAAAGAAACTAACTCGGAAACTTGAGAGTCTAATTCACCCTCTAATATTCTTCCAGCTGCTTTTTCAGGAGGCAGATAACGATCAACCGTTTTCGTCTTCCCCTCCACATCCTCTTCCTCTAAATCTAAATCATCCAAGTCCAATGTTTCTAAAGGCTTCTTCTTTGCCTTCATGATCCCAGGAAGCGAAGGATATCTCGGTTCATTCAACCCTTGCTGAGCAGTCACAAGGAGAGGAAGCTGAACTTCAATGATCTCCTGGTCTCCTTCTACATCGCGCTCAATAAAAGCTGTTGACCCCTCAATCTCTAATTTGACGATGGACGTTACATGGTTAAACCCTAATTTTTCTGCTAATCTAGGCCCAACTTGACCGGAACCTCCATCAACTGCGATATTACCTCCTAGAATAATATCAACCTCTTTATCTTTAAAATAAGCCGCTAAAAGCTCTTGCGTAGAATATTGATCACCATTTTCCACATCTTCGTCTTCAATAAGTACTGCTTTATCAGCACCCATAGCCAATCCGGTACGTATTTGCTTTTCAGCGTCTTCGTCTCCTACTGTAACTAACGTCACTTCACCACCATGTTTTTCTTTTAATTTAATCGCTTCTTCAATCGCATATTCATCATAAGGATTAATAATGAATTCCGCACCATCTTCGTTTACTATCCCATTTTCGATCTGGATTTTCTCCTCCGTGTCAAACGTTCGCTTCATAATTACATATATATTCATGTAAGTCCCTCCCAAAATTTAATTAAAATCTATTATCATTTAACCGCTTACAAAATACGAATCAATGAAAATTAGCTATCTTCAAAACTAGGTTTTCTTTTTTCAATAAAAGCTTTGATTCCTTCTGAAGCATCATACGTCTCAAATACTTCTCCAAAACGTAGCGCTTCTTTTTCCTGCGCCTGTTCGAAGGGCTCTGTTTCAGAAACCTTAAGTAATTCCAATACATTTGAAATCGTTTGTATCCCTTTGTCACTTATTTTAGATGCCAGCTTTCTTGCTTCTTCCAGCAAACGATCTTCGGCATAAGTTTGATTAGCCAATCCCAATTTTACTGCTTCTACTCCTGTTACAGGGTCTGACGTTAGAATCATCTCCATAGCCTTTGACTTACCGACTAGGTTTGGAAGACGCTGTGTTCCAGCAAACCCTGGTATCAGTCCTAATTGTAATTCCGGTAATCCTAATTTTGCACTTTCAGCGACTATTCTCATATGGCAAGCCATCGCCAGTTCAAGACCGCCACCTAATGCAGCTCCATGGACTGCTGCAAGTACAGGTTTATGAAAGGTTTCAATTCTTCTAAATACACGCTGCCCTTCTCTAGCCAAATCTTGAAAATCCGCTCCATGTTTCACCCGAGTAAACTCCTTGATATCTGCTCCTGCTGCAAAGAACCGTCCTTCTCCGTGAAGAAGAATGACCTTTACCTCTGAATCTTGAGAGAAGTGATCAAAGGCCATGTCTATCTCTTGAATCATTTTCTGGGAAAGAGTATTCGCAGGGGGGTTAGCCAATGTAAGTATGCCCACTCTAGCTTCCTTAGTCACTCGAATTAATGAGAATTCTGGCAACCAAATCACCACTTTCTTTTTTAACTTGGCTATTGTCTACATGAAATAAGCAACGGTAGACAATAGAGACTAATACGTACTGTGGCCTGCACAACTATTTTGCTAAACCTCTCAGTAACAATGGATGAATCGTCTCAACTAAAGGGACAAGTTTGTACCGATGATCTTTCATGACCCAATTTGTAACAATTTCATCAATGGCGCCAAAAATTAATTGTCTAGCTATACGCAGGTTAAGTTCCTTTTCAAAGGTCCCATCTTCCACACCTTCTTGTAATACTGTATCAATTAATTCTAAATAGCCTTTGAGTACTTCATTAATTCTTTGGCGTATTTCGATATTGGACTGACGAAGCTCAAGTTGAGTAACAATGGCCAATTCGTGATCTTTCTCTAATTGCATAAAGTGCATTTCAATTAATATATAAAGCTTTCTTTCCACGGATGATTCTTCTTGAAGGCGTTCTTGTATCTTTTCAACAAATCGACCCATTTTTTCTTCAAATAAAGAAATGAGAATATCTTCTTTGTTTTTAAAATATAAGTAAATGGTTCCGTCTGCAACTCCGGCTTCTTTTGCTATTTTAGAAACCTGAGAATGATGATAGCCATTTTCTGCAATAACTTTTACAGCTGCATCAATTATTTTGTCGTACTTTTGCCCTCGCTTTTTCGCCATGCGCTCACGTCCTCAACAACCCTTTTTATACTGAATGACTATTCATTCATAATTTCATTTTAGAGTAATATTTTCGTTCTGTCAAACCATTCTCGAATATTAATTGGATTTTTCATCACTTATACAATGAAATGATTTTTCTTCTTTACATACTATTCCTAATATCTCTTGAAATCAACTAGATAGTCCCACTGCATGGTCTTAACTTTAGGCTGTTTTCGAAAACTTTGATGTTCTTGAAATAACAGCATAACTTAATTACCATCCTCCTAATTGCGCCACTTTTTCGGAAAAAGAAAGCGCCTCGGAAGCTCCATTAAATGATTGATTCATTTCCTCCACTGAACCAAAAAATTGCTTTTCTCCATGTTTAAGAATTAATACCTTGTCTGTAAGGTAGTGAATTTCTTCCATATCGTGACTAGCAAGAATAATAATTTTTCCTTTCTCCGACCAGCTTTTTAAAAATTTCATAATTTCCAGTTTTGATTGAATATCAATCCCAGCTGTTGGTTCGTCCATGACTAACACATCAGGGCCATGAAGCAATGCTACAGCTAGGTTTATTTTCCTTTTCATACCGCCGGATAATTCATTGATGTTCCTATGTAGAAGATCCGTAATACCAATAATACCGGCAACCTCGTCTACTTTGGATGCATGTATTCGCTTAGGGGCAATACCTCTCCAAAAATCGAGCTCTTGTTTCACAGTCAATTCTGAGAACAAGGCAATATCCTGAGGGACATAACCTATTTGCTGCCTAGTTATTTTCAAATTGCTACTAAATGATTGGCCATGTAAAAAGATTTTCCCCTTTGAAGGCTTTAATACTGTTCCTAAAAGTTTAAGAAGTGTCGTTTTTCCAGCTCCATTTGCACCAAGCACAGCAAGTCTATCACCAGGTTCCAGTTGAAATCCAATATTAGTAATACCCTTTCCTTTTCCATAACCTAACGATAAATCACTCACTTCCAGCACTTAAAACACGCTCCCTCCAAGAAGTATAACTACTAATTAACACAGCGATAATGGCCCAAAAAATAATAATTACCAGTAGTTGCATTGTCGAATATAGCTCAATATTAATTATGATAAATTGAGGACTTATAAAGGAGTAGTAAAAAGATTCAATAAAATCACCAGTCAAAAGAATACTGCTAACTACCGTTAGAATCACAATCACAAGCACCGTAAATAAGAATAATTGTTCTCGTTTAAATAAAAGCCCTAGCGCTGTAGATAAAAGGGTTGAAAAGATAATATATACAATAATGGCAACGATAAATAAACTAGTCAAAGACTCGGGATAAAGTTGATGTGTTAACAATAGTAAAGGAATACTCATCATGATTACGACAAATGTAATCACTATTGCATGAGCAAGCGCAAATAACAATGAACCTACATTAAAAAGAACTAGCCGATTAAACGCATCTTTTTTTCGATTACCTATAAAATTTGTTGTAAATGTTAATGGAAAAAGTAAAATTAACGTTAATACACATATTTTCACAATGTCTTCCGTTGTTATAAATTCTCTTCCTTCTTCCCACTCTCTAAAATGACTATGATCACCAATGACTTTAAGATATAAAGGAGGAGAAGGGTTCCATTGCTCGTTTGCATATGTGCGTGTTTCCTCTAATAACTGTTCTTCATTTACTAAAGATTCCGGCGAAAATTCACTTGCATATTGAAGAAGGTAATGGCTAGCAGAACTATTGCTAACATACCTCATTACTTCCGACGCAACCACTTCTCTAAGTAACCCTGCTGATAACGACGAAGGAGTATGGATAAGGGTTACTAAATCCTGATTATCTCCAGCAAATATTTTTTCTTCAAACCCTTCCTCTAAGTATATAATGGCATCTGCTTCACCACGAAGAAGCCGCTTTGTTCCTTGGGTCATCGTAGATTCAATCAATTGAATCATATGGTCTAATTCTTCAAAAGTACGTAAGATCTCTTGTGACGTTTCACTTTGATCTTCATTTACCACAATAATTGGAATTCTTACTTCATCGACTGTTTCTGATAGGGTGAAATGAACAGCTAATAGAATTACAAGTGGCATCATACATGCAGATAGTAATAGTTTTGGTTTTTTTAAGAGTTGTAATCCATTCATTTTTACTAATGTAATTAAAATTCTATTCATTAAATCACCTTTTTCTTTGCCATTCCAACTGCAGCTGCCAGGAGAAGAAATGATAAGCTAAAAAATAATACAAAAGAGACATATAGCTCTTTTGTAAAATTTTGATCAAATGCTCCTAATAAAAATAATTGATGGAGCCAATGGAACGGAGTAAACCTGTGTATATCACTCAACCATGATGGCAAAAAAGAAATTGGTAGTATCAGACCGCCGATAATAAATAAAATGATTCCTATAATACAAACCATTGCTTGTTCTTGAAGTGGCCTCACGGGTAAAAAAGAGAAAAACGTAAACAGAGACGCAAAAAACAAAACGAATAAACAAGTGACAGCGATAAGTCCCCAAGATATTTCTAGAACACCCATTAAAATTAGGCCTGAAAGAGCTATCGTTGATACCCCTGCACAGAACATGAAAAAAAGAATAAAAGAACTTATAACGATTGGCAGGTATCCTACATTCAAAGAGATAAATCTTTCTACGACGGATTTATTTAACGAGAGTTGAGTAACTGGGCTTAGTAATGCAGGGAAAAGATATAAAAGTATGATAAAAAAAGAACTCACGTAATATTTTTCCACAGAATAACTTCCAGTTGCTTCTATTTCAGACTGAGTAATCAACTGACTTCGATTGAAAGCTTCAAGACTAAAATGAATTATGGCTTCATTTGTTATTTTACTTTTTTCCTCTGCTTCTACATCCCATTCGCCTAAATAATAATGAACAGTATTCACTGCTGTCTGTGCAGCATTAACTAAATCAGTTGCTGCATAAATTAATTCCAGAAATAATGCTCTTTCAAGCGAAAAAGACTCTTGAAGCTCAACTTCAAGGGGAGTGTTGCGACCTGTTCTTAAATCGTCTGTGAACGTTTCAGGAATTAAAACGGTGGCTACCACTTGGTCTGAATTCAAAAGATATCTAGCCTCTTCTTGACTAGTATGTATATAGGTGATTAATTCTTTTGTGGCTTCGGACTCCTGAAGCTGTTTTCTAATTATCCCGGTTTCAAAAGAATCCTCGTTATCAACAATCGCTACTTGAAATGGAGAAATTATCTCATTACCTTTCACCCAGTCAGCAATACTTACAGCAGCAAACCCTCCACCCGCTACTAAAAAAATCATCACAAAAAAGAGAGCAGGCAGAGGGATCATCTTTATCCTTTGTTTATACAAAGCGAAACCCTTTTTCATACCAAACTCTCCTTAAGAAAAACGGCATAGCCGTCTTTTATTAAATACAGCGTCAGCTTCCACCGCTCCGATTAGCACCTACGTAGTCTGTGTAGGTGCTAATCGGAAGGAGGCTGATGAAGATCTTATATTCCACCGAATGTCCCGTACATCAATGTTTCTAATTCCATCATAACTTCTTCCATCAGAATCATACACTCTTCTTCACTTAACTCACTAACATTCGTTGCAGTCTCTGCATCCACCGTAATTAATTCCAAGTCTTCAGTAAACTCAAGATCCGTATTGAAATTCAAGTTCACTGTGTATTCCTGATATCCTGCATACATATCGTCTATTCCTGCATTGATATCCAACTCCGTATTTTGTTCATATCCGTCATTGTCTTCATTATATTGGTTTCTAACCACAACACTAAATTCTCCGATACCTGCCGCATCCAACATTTCACTGGATTCAAGCGTTATCGTTGTTGTCGCCTCTCCAGTAGAACGGAGCGTGTCCAAGTGAATTCCTGCGCTTATCGGTTGACCAGCTTCGTCCATTGTAAAACCAAGATCAGTAACAACCTTTTCCCCGTCATCTGTTTCGGATTTACTCGTATCCATTACGAATTCAAAAGCATTTCCGGACTCTTGCCCTACCTCGCTCATGGTTAGATTACGACGAATTTCTTCCTGATCTCCGTCTTCTTCTTTGGACATCTCATAGGAAAGAGAACCACCCATATCTGTATCTTCAGGATCCGCAAACGTTACATTCCATTCACGTCCGACAATTTCCGTTTTTCCGTCTAAATAAATAGTACTCGTTAAACCTTCTGGAATACTAAACTCGTGAAGATTGCTTTGCATTTCATTTAAACCATCAATAAATTCTATTGAATAGTCTTCCTGATCATCTAAAGCCGTTAATTGGTCATTAAATATCTTTAACAACTCGTCATCATTCTTCATTTTATCGATTAATTCATAAAGAAAATCTTTCAACTGTTCATCGCTTAAATGTAATGTTAACTGGTCGTACTCCCCGCCAGCAAACGCAACATTACTCTCTTGAGTGAAATGATCGCTATCTAAATATTCATAAATAAACTCACTATATTCTTTGAATAGTACCTTTTGTGTTTCCGAGGTTCTCGTCAGTTCACCTGGCAGAAAAAATATATCTTTAAGGTCTTCCGGCCCATCATATGCAGGGTCTACCTGTCTAGCTATATTACCGAAATTTTCATTCTGCATAAAATAAGTTTCAGAGTTTAATAACGGTGAAGTTGTCGCTACATAGTCTTCTGATTGATAGATAGAAGCGCCGATTACACTTTCCTTGTTCATCAACAAGTCAACTCCGATTTGTGCTTCTTCTGACTCCGGATTCACTTGAGTATCCATTTGAATAGACATGGTACCTAAAAGTGTCTGTACAATCATAGGCAGGTCATTTCCACTAACATTTCCTGTCAGATTCACTTGCTGCTTATAAGCGCTATCCTCCATTTTTTCTGCCATACCAAGAGCATCCCCATAAGTATCGGACCAATCCTCGTATGTTTCACTCAACGTATTTTGTTCCGCTAAGAAGTACTGTTGTTTATCAGTCATACCGAAAAAGTACCAGTAACCAATGCCTAACAGGAGAACAGCAATAATTCCTCCGCCGATAAAAGCTGGTTTCTTCATACTTCTTTTTGGCTTTTCATTCACTTCTTCGACTTCATCTGAGTTTTGATTATTTTCTTCTGAAGTTGAATTATTGTCGTCCTTGTCGCTAAAAAACTGTAAAGAAAGTTTATAGCTTTTCGCATTCTTTTTTACTTTCATAAAGTACACCCCCAAAAAATTTAGATTAAATCATTGCACCAACTTTATCTTATGTATGATAAATAAGTAAAAGATATTCAGAGAGACTATTTAAGCTCTTTCAAAACAAAAGTCGATAAAATCAGGCAATACTTGACTCATTTTGTAATTTTAACCCATTTCCTAATAAAATTCTACAACTTTCTTACATTTTTCAGTTATAAAATACCTACAAAATACGAAAATAAGACAAAAGGAAGAATCAAATATTTAACTAAAACCCATAGCATCTTCATATCTATTTTGTTATTATGGAATGTTCTTTAGAAGAATGACCGCTCACTTTCCGTGGTCCTATTAAAAGAAAGACGCTATTAACAGGCTTGTATACTGCGGAGACTTCGCTCATTTCATAAAAAAGGGACTGCAAAGTAAAAATTTACTTTGCAGTCCCTTTTTTTAATTAACTATTTTCTTCTTTTCTTTTTCTTTTTCTTTTTCTTCCTCAATTAATGCCCTTCTCAACACCTTACCAACCATTGTTTTTGGAAGTTCTTTGCGGAATTCATACACCCTTGGTACTTTATAGGCTGATAGACTTTTTCTGCAAAAAGCATTTAATTCTTTTTCTGTAACTTCGTGCCCTTCTTTTTTAACAATAAAAGCTTTCACAGTCTCTCCCCGATAAGGATCCGGAACACCTACAGCGACAGCTTCTTGAATGGCCTCATGTTCGTACAGGATCTCTTCTATTTCCCGAGGATAGATATTAAAGCCACCAGCAATAATCATATCCTTTTTCCGGTCAACAATATAAAAGAAACCATCTTCGTCCATATATCCCATATCTCCAGTGAGTAACCACCCATTCATAAAGACTGCATCTGTTTCTTCTGGTCGTTTCCAATAGCCTTTCATTACTTGGGGTCCTTTTATAATAAGTTCTCCGACTTCACCTGATTTTGCAACTTCCCCTGTCTCCGCCGACAATACAGCTACATCAGTATCCGGCCAAGGAAGACCGATGCTTCCAGACGGACGTTTCCCCCACATAAGATTAAAGTGTGTAACAGGTGAAGCTTCCGTCAATCCGAAACCTTCAGAAAGCTTTCCTCCTGTTAATTCTTCAAACTGATGTTGAACTTCAACAGGAAGAGGTGCAGAACCACTAATACATACGTTTACTGACGATAGGTTATAGTTAGTAACTTTAGGATCATTAATTAAACCTATGTACATCGTTGGTGCACCAGGAAAAATAGACACTCGTTGTTTTTCAATCGCCTGCAGCGTTTGTTTCGTGTCAAACCTTGGTAAGATCACCATTTTTGATCGATCCATGACGGAGAAATTCATCCCAACCGTCATTCCATATACATGAAAGAAAGGTAGAGCACACAGTATAACTTCATTTCCATGATCAATTTTATGCATCCATTTCATACATTGAGTCGTATTAGCTACGAGGTTGTAATGCGTTAACATAACCCCTTTTGCAACTCCAGTTGTCCCACCCGTATATTGCAGAAGTGCTAAATCTTCTTTTGGATCGATAGATACTGAGAGGGGACGTGTAGAAGAACCCTTCAATAATTCAGTAAAAGAATGAGTAGTTGCGTTATAAGTGATTTCGACTTTTAAACTTGTATTCTTTTTTTGAATAAACGGGTAAATCAAATTCTTAGGAAATGGCAAATAATCTTTTACTTGAGTTACAATAATATGCTCAAGTTTTGATTTATCCAGAACACTCATCACTCGTGGATAAACAAGATCCAAACACAATATTATTTTTGCTCCCGAATCAACGAGTTGATGCTCTAATTCTCTTTCCACATAAAGCGGATTCGTTCGTACAACGATCGCACCTGCCATAAGAGCACCATAATATCCAATCACCGACTGCGGTGTATTCGCTAACATAATCGCAACTCTGTCGCCTTTTTCAATGCCGAGATTTTGAAGCCCATTAGCAAATCGAAGAGCTGACTCATAAACTTCATGAAATGTCATCTCTTTTCCCATGAAATGAAGCAATGTTTTATTAGGCTCTTCCAAAGCACCTTCACGTAAGTAATCTTGCAGAGATTTATCATCGTAATTAATATTTTTAGGAATGTCTTCCGGATAATGAGCAAGCCATGGTCTCAGTAATCCTGTATCCATGTATAGTCCTCCTTCAATTCTCCTTTAAGTTCAGACATTCTCTCTCTTAAACTATTACTTTAAAACACTATAGCCAGTAGCACCTAGCATTGGTTTCAAAGTGCTACTGGTATTAAATCTAATCAAAATAACAGTTATTTTATATTTCTTTCTTTTTCTTGTTCTACAAGGACTCGACGTAAAATTTTACCTACCATTGTTTTAGGTAACTCTTCTCTAAACTCATAGAATTTAGGTACCTTAAACGATGCTAAATGTTTACGTGAATACTCATCGAGATCCGCTTCTGAAATTGTCTTTCCTTCCTTAGGCACAATAAATGCTTTTACCGTCTCCCCACGGTAAGGATCTGGAACTCCAATTACGCACACCTCTTGCACATCTTCATACTCGTAAAGTACTTCTTCAATTTCACGCGGATATATATTAAATCCACCTGCAATAATCATGTCTTTTTTACGATCGACAACGTAAAAATAGCCTTCTTCATCCATATAACCCATGTCACCTGAGAGAAACCAATCATCTCGAAAACTTGCTTGTGTATCCTCAGGACGATTCCAGTAGCCTTTCATTACTTGCGGTCCTTTTATAATGATTTCTCCTACTTCATTGGGCTTTGCTTGCTCTCCCGTCTCTGCTGATAAAATAGTTACTTCTGTATCAGGCCAAGGTAAACCTACAGATCCCGGCTTGCGATCCCCCCATATAAGATTTGCTACAGCAACCGGCGAGGTTTCCGTTAGTCCGTAACCTTCTACTAATCTTCCTTTTGTAGCCTGTTCAAATTGAGTCTGCACTTCTAATGGTAATGCTGCTGAGCCACTGATGCAGGCTTTAATTGACGACAGATCGTATTTTTTAATATCTGGGTGGTTCAATAAACCAATATACATCGTTGGAGCTCCTGGATACAATGTTGCCTTATGCTTCTGTATCGCTTTAAGAATCCCTTGCGGATCAAATTTCGGCATAATAATCATTTTAAAACCTAAACGTATCGCTAAATTCATCACAGTTGTCATTCCATATACATGAAAAAATGGTAAAGCTGCAATAATGACCTCTTCCCCAGGTTTCATTTTATGCATCCACTTTTCACATTGTTGCGTATTAACAACCAAATTGTAATGAGTCAGCATCACACCTTTTGCCGGTCCCGTTGTTCCACCGGTGTATTGAAGAAGTGCAAGATCAACTTTCGGATCAATATCAAGTGGAATCTCTTTTGCTTCACCTTTCTGAATGACATCCCTGAAAGAATGCAAATGAGGTCCATATTTTAAATCTACTTTAATGCCTGTATTCTTCTTTTGAATGAAAGGATAGAGCAAATTTTTCGGAAAAGGAAGGTAATCCTTTATCCCTGTAACAATGATGTGTTCTAATTTTGTTTTCTCTTTTACATTAGCAACACGGGGATAAACTAAATCCAGGCAAATCATAACCTTAGCACCAGCATCATTCATTTGATGTTCAATTTCACGCTCTACATACAGTGGGTTTGTCTGTACGACAATTCCACCTGCAAACAGAGCACCATAATAAGAAATGACAGCTTGCGGAGTATTTGCAAGCATAATAGCTACGCGATCGCCTTGTGTAACTCCTAATAACTGGAGCTGGTTAGCCAACTTTAGTGCAGATTCATAAACCTCTTTATAATTCATTTCTTTCCCCATGAAATGAAAAGCTGATTTATCCGGATAATTTTTTGCCGCTTTTTTCAGATAACTTTGCAGCGTATCCTCATCATAGTCAATAGTCTTAGGAATTTCCTCTGGATAGTGTTCAAACCACGGTTTTTTCATGACTGTATCCATGGTAAAACCTCCCTTTTTCTTATCCTCCTTCTAAAAGATGATAATCAATGAAAAGAGGATGACAGAAACGTTTGCTAAACATACGCTCAGTTAACATCTCTTAACATTGAAAGGCATTCTCCCTCTTATCTTTCATTGTAAATGAAAACGTATACAAAAAGGAACCTTTTTATTCAAAATTTTTCAATGTTACCGGATTTATAGGTGTAATATCTATGTAAAATTAGTTTTCGCTTAAAAGAAAAGAATATAGACGATACCACTTACCATAAATAAGCCACAGAGAATGACTAATATCTTCCACAATGTTTCCATTTATTTACCCCTTTCTAATCTGTAAAGACTGTGTAAAAACCAATTATTTACACAGCCTCCCCTAATACTTTTAATGAATACTTGCTCCAATGACGAAGGATAAAGATACGGATATAATAAATGATAGTAAACCTACGGCACGGTTATCGTTCGTTAATTCCTCGTCCACTTTAAAACCCGGAGTCAAAAATTCAAATATAAAATAAACAAATAATAGAAGGGCAAATCCGAAGGCACCCCACCCCATCATAGATAAAACGGAATCGTTTGCCATAATCGAATGGCGAAAAATGTTGGCAACACCAAACACTTTCCCTCCTGTAGCAAGAGCCACTGCAAGATTTCCTTCTTTCACTTCATCCCAAGTACTATATTTTGTTACCCATTCAAAAACGGCCAAGGCTATAATAATTGCGATTACTACGACACTGTACACACCAGTAGTGTATACATAGTCATGATTGAAAAGATCCCCCATGCTGCACCTCCTGGCTTATTTAAGCAAAACGATGGTTACACCTGAGCCGCCTTCTCCTTGCGTTCCCATTCTCGTCTCTTGTACATTGCTATGCTTTCTTAAAAGCTCTTGGACACCCTTACGAAGGGCTCCAGTTCCTTTACCATGGATAATAGAAACTTGGTGGTAACCGGCAAGTACAGCATCATCTAAATACTTTTCAACATCCATCATTGCACTTTCATATCTTTCTCCGCGAAGATCCAACTCTGTTTTTACATGAGCGTCTCTTCCTCTTAAAGTAGTTAACGGTTTTGTTTCTACTGCTTTAGGACGATTAATATAGATTAAGTCATCTTTTTTGACTTTCATTTTCATCATACCAAGTTGCACATAGTATTCCTTTTCACTCACTTTATCAACAATATATCCTTTTTGATCAAAGCTGACTACTTTGACTTCATCGCCTGGAATCAATTTATCCACATTTGGTTTTACTAATTTCGGCTTGGTCTTTTTACCATTCTTAACAAGCTGCGGTTCTGCATTTTCCAATCGTTTTTTAGCATCTATAAGTTCGTGATCTTTAATAGCTGGATTATTTTTATGCATGTCCCGAAGCTCAGCAATAATTTGTTCTGCTTCAGTTTTTGCTTTTTTTACCGATTCAGCAGCTTTATCTTGCGCACTCTGCAGAACTTTTTCTTTCTCCTCTGAGAATTTCTCCAACTCATCAGAAAGCTCTCGGTGAAGTTTCTCCGCTTCTTGGCGAAGGTCATTCGCTTCTTCCATATCTTGCTCTGCTTTTTTACGACTGTCTTCTAAAGAAGAAATCATTTTTTCCATCTTGTTTGAATCTGCCGTAATGTGGCCTTTTGCATCTTCAATAATTCGTTCACTAAGACCTAGACGATTACTAATAGCAAAGGCATTACTTCTCCCAGGCACACCAATTAACAATCGATAGGTCGGTCTGAGTGTTTCGACATTGAACTCCACACTGGCATTCATCACACCTTCCCGATCATATGCATATCCTTTTAACTCACTATAGTGGGTCGTTGCTATGACATTGGCTCCAACACTATAAACATGATCCAGAATAGCTATTGCTAAAGCAGCCCCTTCTGTAGGATCGGTTCCAGCTCCAAGCTCATCAAAGAGCACAAGAGATTGAAAATCTACATTATCCATAATATTAACGATATTTGTCATATGAGAAGAAAAAGTACTTAAACTCTGTTCTATCGACTGCTCATCTCCAATATCAGCAAAGATTTTTTGGAAAACTGCAGCAGTAGATCCTTCCTCACAAGGAATTTGTAATCCCGATTGTGTCATGAGTGTTAGTAAACCAACTGTTTTTAAAGTGACTGTTTTCCCCCCAGTATTGGGACCGGTAATTACTAAGGAAGAAAAATCACCACCAAGCTCAACATCTATTGGAACAATTTCCTCAGTTGGAATCAACGGATGTCTGGCTTTCTTCATATGAATAAAACCATCTTCATTTAATTTAGGCTGAGAGCCTTTTATTGTCTGACTGTAATGCGCTTTAGCAAAAATAAAATCCACTTCCGTCATTACTTCAACAATCAAAGCAAGTTCTTCTACATTCTCACTTACTAAGGCAGAAAGAACCTGCAGAATGCGTTGGATCTCCTGTTTTTCCTTCATCCGTGCCTCTCTGAGTTGGTTGTTAATTAGTACAACCGATTCAGGTTCAATAAACAAGGTTTGTCCGGATGCAGATTGGTCATGCACCATTCCACCAAAATGTCCTCTATGTTCTGCTTTAACCGGGATAACATAACGATCATTCCGAATCGTTATGATTGCATCTGACAGCATTTTTCTTCCATTTGAAGAGCGCGTAATACTTTCCAATTTCGAGCGAATTCCCGATTCATGTGAGCGAATTTGTTGGCGAATCCCTCGAAGTACAACACTTGCAGAATCAAGTACTCCCCCATTTTCGTCGATGGCATGATTAATTTCCTGC
The DNA here is from genome assembly GCF_002886185.1 of Salipaludibacillus neizhouensis. GTDB lineage: Bacteria > Bacillota > Bacilli > Bacillales > Salisediminibacteriaceae > Salipaludibacillus > Salipaludibacillus neizhouensis. Next base: position 455,020 of record NZ_KZ614146.1, on the reverse strand, counting down.
TCGAGTTCTGAAAGAGGGACAATTTGATCGGCAAGTTGTGGGAGAATCGTTAATTCTAACTCATCCTCGATAAGCCCTTCAACGAATTGCTTGAAACGGCGACTGGCATAGATCGTTGATGAAATATCTAAAAGCTCTGATTCATTTAAAAGTCCGCCTATTTCTGCTCTCTTTATCGAAGCTCGAATGTCTCGAAGTCCCCCTAATGGAGCTTGTCCTCTTAATCTAACAACTTTTGCGCCTTCATAAGTTCTCTCCTGGGCATCTGAAATGTCTTCATAGCTAAAAGAAGGCATCAACTCCCTGACACGTTGTTTTCCTAAAGAAGATCCGGCATGTTGGACTAACTGTTCTTTCATCTTATCGTATTCTAAAATGCGACATACCCTTTCAATCACAAGGGTCACCTCCAAATTTTTGAGAATACTGAAAGTGATTAATCACGTTCTCAGTATCCTCTCTTTTACGGGGTCTTATCTATGTTTATCTATGAATTCCTTTAATTTTTCCGCTGACCACGTGTTCACCACATGATCTTTTGCTAACCAGCCTCTTCTAGCTGTTTTCACACCTATTGGCATATCGTCAAGCATATCAAAACGGTGGGCATCTGTATTCACAGCAATTTTCACACCGGCTGCTTGTGCTTTCTTCACCCATTCCGAAGATAAATCCAGTCGATTAGGATTTGCATTCAATTCTAATATTGTATCAGTTTCCACAGCTAATTCGAATAATTTTTCCATATTTACAGGATAACCAGCACGTTTTCCAATCACCCTGCCTGTAGGGTGAGCAATCATCGCTACGTGTGGATTACGACAAGCGTTTTCTAACCGTTTCATAATCGTATCTTCATCCTGTTGAAAGGACGAGTGAATAGAAGCAATAACAAAATCGACTTCTTTTAGGACATCATCGGTATAATCAAGACTACCGTCTGGTAATATGTCCATTTCGATTCCAGTAAAAATTGTGATATCTTTTTCTTTTTCATTCAGCTTTTTCACTTCTTCATGCTGGCGCTTAAGACGCTCGACAGATAAACCATTTGCTACCATTAAATATTTAGAATGATCAGTTATGGCCATATGGGTATAGCCTTTTTCCTTGCACACATTTACCATTTCTTCAATCGATTGCGCCCCATCACTCCATGTAGTATGCATATGAAGATCCGATTTTATATCAGAATGCTCGACAAGGGAATGTACACCCTCAAAGGCCTCCAGCTCTTCCATTCCTTCTCTTACTTCCGGTGGTATAAAAGCGAGGTCAAAGTGGTTAAAGAAAGCTTCTTCCGTTTCAAAGTGCCTAACTTCCCCTGTCTCTTCATTCTCAACGCCATATTCACTTATTTTTTCGCCACGTTCCTTCGCTCGTTGACGTAAAAGTACATTGTGATCTTTAGACCCAGTGAAGTGATGAAGAATGGTTGCAAACGATTCGTCACGAACCATCCTGAAATCTACGGGCACAATTAGATCATCATATTGAAGTTCCACACTCACCTTTGTCTCACCATGACCGACGACCTCATAAATATGCTCCATAGAAACAAGAATATCTCCTACGGTTTTGGGATCCTCTGTTGATAGGATGATATCCAAGTCCTTTACTGTCTCCCTACCACGTCTAAAACTTCCTGCTAACTCAAATCGTTCTATTTCGTTTATATTATTCAACCTTGCGATAAGATCCTCCGCTGCTGGACGCACTTGGGCAATTGATAACCGTTCTGGACGTTTTCCGAATTCTTCAATAGAAGCAAGAATCTTTTCTTCTGACTTCGCCCCAAACCCTGCCAGTGCGCGGACTTTGTTTTCTTCACACACTGTTCGAAGAGAATGGACATCTACAACATCCAGTTCCTGATAAAGTTTACCAATTTTTTTGCCACCAAGACCAGGTAATTTAAGTAATGGTAATAACCCATCAGGAATTTCTTCAGCTAGTTCTGTTAAGAGTGAGGTTTCGCCATGAGTGACAAATTCCTCAATAACTCCGGCTGTTCCTTTTCCAATCCCAGTTAATTTCGAAGGATCCTCAATTTCCGCCATCGTACGTTCATCTCGCTCTAATGCTTGCGCAGCCTTTCTATAAGCAGAGATTTTAAAAGGATTCTCTCCTTTGATTTCTAAATACACTGCTATACGTTCAAGAGCCTGAATTACATCTTTTTTATTTAATATTGTCATAATGTCACCTCATATTATTCCAGAACTTTTAATCACCTTTCATCATATCCAAACGAGTTACTAGGACGCAAGTAATAAGAAAAACGGCATAGCCGTCTTTTATTAAATGCAGCGTCAGCTTCCACCACCCGAGTAGCACCTATGTAGTGCGTGTAGGTGCTACTCGAAAGGATGTGGGTTTCCCTTGATACGTGCGGTGTGAAGGTAGCTGCCAATTTTATAAATTCTTATCTAATAAGAAAACTTCTCGTCTATGACGAGAAGTTACTTCTTTTTCCCTTCAATCCATAATGTTTTAAGTTCATCTGAAATGATAGGTGTGTATTCAAATATCATCTGAGCAAAGGAAGACCCTTGCAATATCGATTGAACGATATCTACTTGTACTAATGCAGCTAAGTGAAGGAGAACAACGATTACCACTAATCCCTCTATAAAACCTAATATACCGCCTAACCAGCCATTCAGAAAATGCAGAATTGGCAAATGTGCAATAAAATCAAACAGCGATCCAATCACTTGCATAATTATTTTTGTGATAATAAACAAAACTGCAAAGGCGATCCCATTGTAATAAACCATTTCCATATCAAAGTTTTCTACTAACAAGCCCATTCCACCCTCTTCAGAGAGCTGTGGAAATGGAATCCAAAGTCTTATGTAGCTGGCTAGTTCTTGATAATATAAATATGCGACGACAAATGATACGACAAGACCAAGTAAGTGAATGACTTGTAAAATAAACCCTCTGCGAAATCCAATGAAAAAACACATAATTAAAATAAAAAATAATATAAAACTCAGCATCTTTGTTAGTCCTCATCTTTCTTTTCATCTTCCAACTGCGAAAGTAAATGAATATACTCGCTTCCAATATTGACAGCTGTTAATACAGCAAGCTTTGTTGAATCTAAATAAGGATTAAGTTCCTTTAATTCTCTCATCTTATTATTAACCAATTCTGCTACTTTGTTAACATAGTCAGAGCCTTCCTTACTGACGATGGTGTATTGCTGGTTATTTATAGTAACAACTGTTCGACTTTTTTCTTTATCTTCTCCCACCAATTAACCCCCATTCGTCAAAGAAATCCTGTCTTATATCATAACATGTCAGGTTACGTATGAAAATAATTTAATATATTTTTCCATTTAAGATGAAAACTAACGTCATTTTGTCTATACTTTAAACACCTCAGTTTTTCTGAGTGGAGAGGAGCAAAACTAATGAGCTACGAAGTAATCAACGTTCAAACAAAAACTGCGAGTAAAATGAAAAGCCATTACGCTACATATATAAAAGACAAAGTTCCCCAAGGTGCTTTGTTTGCCGCAAAGTTACCACAATGCAGTATTACTGCTTATAAATCAGGCAAAATTCTTTTTCAAGGAAAAGGTGCATCAACAGAAGCTGCAAAATGGGAACATACAAAGCCGGCTAGCACTTCAAAGAAAGAAACAAAAACCTCTAACTCTGTAGATGACCACAAATACTATCCGCCTCAGGATATTGAGGAACAAATTATACTCGGTAGTGATGAAACCGGGACTGGGGATTATTTCGGTCCAATGACTGTTGTCTGTGTGCATTTGACAAAAGAGCAGATGGCTACCATTGACAGCTGGGGGGTTAGGGATTCGAAAACAATTAAAGATGATGTTATTAGAAAACTAGCTCCAAGGCTAGTAAATGAATGCACGTATAGTTTACTTGTATTAAAGAACGAAAAATACAATGCTATGCAGGAAAAAGGTATGAATCAAGGACAAATGAAAGCACTGCTTCACCATCAGGCTATTATGAATGTTATGCAAAAATGTACTGAAAATAACCTTGATTTTCAAGGAACATTAATCGACCAGTTTGTAGGTCCAGCACGTTATTTTGAATATCTGTCATCTAAAGGTAAGTCATGGAAATCCGATAAACCTCTTTATTTTGCAACAAAGGCGGAAGGAATTCATCCTTCTGTAGCTGCAGCCTCCATCCTCGCGAGATATTCTTTTTTACAAGAAATGGATCGTTTAGAAGCAAACCTAGGGAAACCTATTTTAAAAGGTGCTGGACCAAATGTTGATCGAGCCGCGAAAGATATTCTAAATAGTCACGGTCAAGAGACACTCTATAATATCGTTAAGTGGCATTTTTCTAATACAAAGCGTGTTATGCAGTGAGTTAATAAGATTTTTGGAAGAATTACCACTCACTATCATTGGATGATCCTCGAGTCAACTAATTGGCCACTGATCAAGTGCAAAATTACTTGCGCTCTGCGTGGTACCGCATCATTCTTCACAGGAGGCTGAAGCCGTGGCCAGCGGAAAGCATCCGTCTAGAGCAGCTTCGAAACCTCTGTTCGATAGCATAAAACATATTCTAAACACTAGGAACCCTACAATTTCTTAACTCTTAATAAAGGAGTACATTTGTAGCTTTGAGATTAAGTTAAATCAAAAATACCTCACAAACCGGATATTTCACAATAAAGAAAAAGAATCCATTTTGAAAAAAGATTGATCAAAATGGATTCTTCTCCAGCAGATTTAAGTTTCATTTTCATAAAAAATTATGGCTCATTTTCTACCTACGTTGTTCAACAATCGCGCCTGATCGTATTACAAGGTCAGCCAGAAAATATTTCTGGTTAACCATTTTTTATATCGATATATGATAACGGTAGCCGTGGTAGAACGTTCGCGCCTGTGGGGCTATGACCCCGTCCGCAAAACAGTTCGCCCCCTACTTGTAGAAACATGTTTGAGGCTGGTTGGGACAATGATCTCGTATAACAAGCGAAGCTATGACACTATGAGGAGGATTTAGGGGTTACCGGCAATTATATTTTTGAAGGAGGAATTTTAATGAATCCAGTCGTTGGTCTGGATGTAGCAAAAGGTGAAAGTCAGGTTCAAGCATACTTGGAAAGAAAGAAGCCCTACAAGAAAAGTTTCAAAGTAAAACGGATCTTGATGGGTTAGCTAGTTTATTAGATTTTATTTAAAGAGATAGAAGATATTTTGGGAGAACGTCCCCCTCTTGTAATGGAATCAACGGGTCATTATCACACACCTGTTGTTCAATATTTTGAGGACAAAGGCTATTTAATCATTATCGTAAATCCACTCATCTCTTATAAAGCAAAAAGTTCTAGTTTGCGAAAGGTAAAAACAGATATCATTGATGCCAATCACCTCTGCGAGCTGTACTATAAAGAGGATTTAGAGCCTTATAAAAAGCGTGGTATCCAACTTATGAACTTACGTCATCTTACGAGACAGCACGATAATATTACAGGCATGTTTGTACAAACCAAACTACAATTTCAGGCAGTTTTGGATCAAGTATTCCCTGAATATAGTAAGGTTTTTGGAGACTTATATTCGGTTGTTTCTTTAAAAACATTACAAGTATTTCCTACTTCAGAAGATGCCTTGAAAGCTGATACTGAAATATTAGCAACTAAAATAAAAGAATTCTGTAACACTCGTTCACTACAATGGGCAAACAAACAGGCTGAAAAGCTAATTACTGCCGCAGCTCAAAACCCTTTTTAGAAGACTTTATACTCTAGTCTTGCCCTAAGCTTAGATATGTATATTAATATGCTCTTTGAACACAAAAAACATCTATCCATGCTTGAAAATGAGATAGATGCTTTAGCAAAAAGTCTTGAAGAATCTAAGATTATCCGATCAATTCCCGGTATCGGTGAAAAAATCGCAGCAACGATTATTTCTGAAACTGGGGAAATTGAAAGGTTTAATCACCCTAAGAAACTAGTGGCATTTGCCGGTCTTGATCCAAGTGTCTTTGAATCTGGCACATTCAAAGGTACTTACAATCGAATTACCAAAAGAGGATCTAGCAGACTACGGCAAGCTTTGTATATGGCTGTTAAATGTGCTATTCGTGACTGTCGCAAACAGAAAACAACGGATGAAATCCTTCCTCGTAATAAGAGATTACGAGCGTTTTATGATAAGAAACGGGAAGAAGGAAAACCTTTTAGAGTAGCTGTAATAGCTTGTGCAAACAAACTATTACATTGGATTTATGCACTTTTAAAAAACAAAACCCCTTTCCAAGATTTAACTTGATTTAACAATTTAACCAAGTGAACCAAAACTTTCTAAACATAGTATTTGGAAGGGTATTTGGCATGCACAAATTCAGTATAACATGATATTTTTAATATTTTTATTGAAAAATGTTGACAACTATTGGCTGGTTTCGTTGAAGATAGAATCGTTAGGAATTAGGTACTTAAAGGTAGCTTGCTTCTTGCACTAAACCTCTCCGTTAGTAGAACAATCTCAACCTATTTATCTTGGTGTTTTTCAAGCATTACCTGTAAATATTTCTCAGATTTCCCTTTTGGAATGCTGAGACTCTTCCAATTATTATCCTTTAGTTGTTTGCCCATATATACAATTTGTCCGACATGATATGCGTAATGTGCCATTTGCCTTTCAATAGCCTCTAAGACCAAATGACTTTCTCCACGAATGTATATATTTTTTAATAAATCTTGCTCACTTAAATCAGTTAGTGTCTCGATTAGGACTTTCCAACCCTTTTCCCAAACAGTAATTATCTCTGCTTTCGCAGTTATATCATCTATAAATTCTTCATCACGATTTCTATATTCTTTTTCCCCATCTGAAGTTAAAAAGTCACTCCACCTTGAAACCATATTTCCACTTAAATGCTTTACTATTATTGCCACACTATTGGACTCGCTATTATAATTCCAATGTATTTCCTCTTCCGATAATTGGTTTAATGTCTTATCTCCAAGGCTTTTTACACTATTAAATCTTTCTATTACAATCCTCAAATATTCTTTTCCAATCTCCATTTGAACTCCCCCCTTTCTGTTATGTTATTCTTTTTGCTTGTCCTCTTTCATTAGAGTGTAATAAATAATTAATCGTATCTCCCGTCAATATTTTATACTTTATCAAGTACTCGTGGTATATTATTTGTCACCCCTCTTTTTTCAAGAAAACATGTGAAAAAGACTATTAGTCTCCTTACATGAGTTATGCTCAAGGGCTTTACAGCCTTGAAGCGAGCTTAGAAAAAAGGGGGAGGTGAGATGATGAATTTTGACGATGGTAACATAAGTCTGGCAATTCATCCGTGCTCTGTAGGATTATTATCCTATTTGGTACTTGAGATATTGCATCTCTTTTTCGGTTAAACGAGAGGAGATGTAATATCTCTTCTTTTTTTGAAAAAATTGATCTCGAAGAGCTATTGCAAAGCAACATAAAGTACCCATCAAACACAGAGTGTGTATGGATGGGCATTCCATGATATACCACCTCACAAAAGGGGTGTATATAAATGGGCACTACAGTGAAACATAACTCAAAAATTTGGGCGGTGTATAAATGGGCACTCTCTCCGTTTGTGGTTATAAATTTCAAATAAATTGTTCAACTCTCAAATAAATTTTTAGCGCTCTAAGAGTTCGCTGATGAAGTTTTATGATGTTAATGACTTTTGTACCATTAAAACGCAATTAAAAGCGCCCCAACGGACTATGAGGCGCTCTTAAACATTACTATTAATTATAACTGCACTGGTCGTGGAGGGTATTTTGCTACTCTTTTACAAATTTTCATAATTATTACGGTTAAATTTAAAATTTACCTGGTCGTTCTCCTATATTATACCAGAATCGAAAAAAGGGGGGGAAATTTTATTGCCAAACCGTCAATAAGAAGGGAGTGAAAGAGTTTGAAATTTACATTTATTATTCATATAGACAACAAAACAATCAAGACTCTATTAACTTATTTACTGCTGTTTCTTCTGTAACGAAAATAGGTTATTGAAGTTCGAATTAAACATCTTATAGCGCAGGGTTCATTGGTTTTTTGTAGGGGGGGTTTTCCGAATAAATAGACCGATTCATTTCAAAATATGGTAATATAAGGATATATCAAATGTTGTGAGCAGGGGGGCGGTAAATCCTTCGGTATTTCGGAGGTGATGGCTATGGAGTTACAATTACTTTTTACTGCTGGTATTTTTCTTATTGCATTACTTACTTTTGTAGTTTTGTTAATAAATCTGGCGAAAAAGTAACCCACCCTGCGTCCAAAAGCAAAAGTTTAACTTATTTACAATGCCGACTGGCCGCTATCTTGCCGAATGACATTTGTGAGAGTCGAGATGCTACCAACATCTCGGCTCATTTTTTATTTTATGATTAACTTAGAATAAAGATGTTAAACGATTTAACGACTTCATTGAGAAATAGCTATGTTTAAATAGCCATGTCCTACACTTAAGTAGCTTGTTCATAGATTGATTATAAAATTTTTAAGCCGCATTGTAAACAATTATCTACAGCACTTACGATTGGGGAAAGTTAAATTTTAGAGGAATATAGAGAGATTTAGATACATTCCCCCCTCATCCTCCTACATCGATTCATAACGCCACACCATTTTAAATCCGAAACGTTTACAGTATCTTGTCTATGCTCAATACCCACTCCAAGTTTTACCTTGCCTTGTGTGAGAGAATATTGAACACAGATTTAGAACTATAAGTAAATAATTGTTTTTTTAATTGGTGTCCTAATCATCCTCATCATGTTCCTCTTGCTCTCGCCTTATCGTTTCCTTATCCATCGTCAACCACTTCTCACACAACTCATCACCAAAATACCAGGATATACGATAGGTTACCGTTGTCTCATCTTCCGTTATCTTCTCAATGTCTGCACCAAACATTAAACCACCCCTTCCACCTATGAATATTGTAGTTCATACCTGCTTCATAAGGTGTCGTTTTATGCGGTTACTTACGAGTAATGTTAGAAAACGTTATCACATCAACGAACAACGCATAATTAGACTTATGATAAAAAAGAGAGAGGGATTATAAATCCACCTTACAGTGCCATTCTGCGTAACATTTGTTGTTCTTTTCTGTTTATCTCGCTTGGTGACATTTCTTTAGCTGTAAACTGGTTGTTAAACGTCACTTGATTACCTTGTTGTTGTGAGCTTTGACTACCTCTCGTGTCATAGCTTGTTGGTGTATAAAGGTCCTCCCCCTAAAAAAAAGAGGTGACAACTATGGATTCTAAAAACTTAGAAATACTTTCTGACCATGAGCTTCATTGTATATATGAAAGCTCATGGAGTTTTTTGGAAGTTCATAATGAAATAGAACATAGTCATCTGAAAGACTTTTTATTGTTATTGGAAGTTGAAATTCGCAACCGAAATATAGATAAAGAATAATATTACATTTTGGGAGGACGTTTATCTATTCGAATTACTAATATCTTTATCAAACTCGTAAAGGTAGCAATTAATTCTCCTTCACAGTATCAGTCAAATCCACAATAAAAGTGAGTGATTTTTCATCATTCTTGTTCCACTAAGGTGCGCATGTTCAATAATCACCAACATTTTGACGGAAATATTCGTTAAGACAATTTATGGAAGTTGCAAGCCAGCTTTTATTACGCTAAGCCCCTTTCGTGTCAATGATACTCAATGTATTTATGTACCATTGGCTAAAAGTTTATATCCCATGGCAAGATAAGGTTTTTGGCCAATTTAGTTTACTCATTAGAACTTCATGACTTTTAAATGATACTTATTGTATATTTCATATCAACCGGTTGATATATTGCAGGTATCATGATTTAGCCTATCTTTGTATTAGACGCATGCCATATGGCATGTTCTTTTTTTTCTTTAATTCTTCAACTGCGGGGGAAGCTTTATTTTTATTCACTGTTATGACACGAGGTTTGAAATATAAAAAGCTATAAGCAGCCTTTTTATCTCTTGATTCACTTAGATAAAACCAATGGTATTCCCTTCTGGAGACTTAAATACATCCATTAACCTTTTACTTTCACATACGTTTCATTATTATCAAAGGCACCGAAAATAAGGTGTTTTCTGAATTTATAATTTCTAACGTACGGTTTCCCTAAAAAATACATACCCTCTGATGAAAAAAAGGTAGCATAAAATTGCAATAGGCTATATAATTTGGTTAAGGGAAACTTTTTTAAATAAACTAAAATTTGTTTCTTATACACAATAGGTGGTGAATGGAAAAGGGAAATGGCGTCACCTGCTTAATGGCACTTGGATCATGGCGGTTGTATCTTGGTTAACGTAATCATTGGTACATATATCGTTTATCCATGATGTCTAATGGAGACACCAGCTGGCACGACTAATTTGGACGGATATAAGCGTTCTTATTAGCTGGCAGATCCAGATATGATGTGGTGGCATAAATTTGGTATGGAGTGGAAAGTTTGTCCAGATACCATATAAATGTAATTGGCTTTATAAATAATAATGATATTGATTAAGAATAGGAGGGTTGGTATGTTTGGTAAGATATTAAGAGAAAATGTTTATGTTTCTTATTTACTAACTGTATTTCGTCTATATATTGGATGGAAATGGTTACATGCGGGGTGGGGAAAAATTACTGGAGGATTTGACTCAAGTGGCTTCTTGAAAGGGGCCGTAAAAAAGGCTGTAGGAGAAAACCCAGCCGTTCAACCTTGGTGGGCTGAGTTTCTAAATGGATTTGCAATACCTAACGTAGAAGTATTTAATGTATTAGTTCCTTGGGGAGAGTTCCTTGTGGGACTTGGCCTTATTTTAGGTGTATTTACTTCTTTTGTTACGTTAATGGGATTAGTTATGAATTTTGCTTATATGTTCTCTGGAACTACAAGTACTAATCCCCAAATGGTTCTTATTGAGATATTTATCCTTGTTGCTGGCTTTAACGCAGCTAAAATTGGATTAGATTATTGGATCATTCCATTCTTAAGAAAACAAATTTTAAGAAAAGGGGAACAAGAAGCCCCCACTCACAGTACTTAAAGGGATTCCGTCCACAAAACGCGAAAAATATACGCTAGATTCATATCCTAATGGACTAAATTTCATTGAAACTTGTATTGTTCGTAAAAGTACGCTTCTATTAACACGAAAATCCTCAGATTGATATGAAATCTGAGGATTTTTGATTACTTCTAATGAGGTGTTTATTGGTATTGATCAAGTCGATTATTCTGTGTTAAAGCAAAAAATCATTGTAGATGCTCTTGTTTTAATCATCATCGGTCGATTAATGGCTATTTGAAACTTACATCAGATTAGAACGGAAAATGGTATAAAATAAAGTCAGTGAGTTTTAAGAGATACATTCCAAATCAATATGACTCATAAAAGAATTATAAAATTAGATTTATGAATTTCCTATTGAACGGGTTGCGTTTAATAAGCTAAAGACTGCAAACATAAAAATATTATCTTGATCTTCTGCAATCAGGCGCTTTTCGGCCATCGAGATGAATGGTTCCACTATCGACAAGTCGTTCAAAAATTTCTGATCGAAAGGTAATGCGGTACTTCATTGGATCGAACTCGTCGATGTCCTTTAATTCTTTCATTAGCCACTCTAATTCCATTCGTTATTTTGTAGCCTGTTCTTGTCGTTCTTCTTAAGCATCAAGCTGATGTTTGTATTGAACGATCTGCTCGGTTAATGCATCGACCTTTTTGGTGTCTTAACCTGCTTGATGTAATTCCTAGTCCACGAATTGGGATCATTGGGATGTTTAATTCCTAATAAATCGGCTATTTCTAATGATCTTTCTTGTGGCAACAACGGATACGGATCTCTAATATCAACAACACTGTCTGCCTATTCCAATATATAAAGATATCTAACTCCTCATAAGATAATAAATGGTGTATTCGATTTGTTTTCTACCCTTTACTTCGAGTGACAATACCTTTTGAGGGAACATCTCTTATAGTAAACCAGGGTTTATATTCTGAACCCTCACCCTTACCTCTCCCCTCTTCAATCTATTTTTCTATCTTCTTGCCTGTAGATGAACGATCTCTTTTAGCCATAAAATACCTCCTATTTTTAGTGACAATACACAAAACAATTTAACTTATGTTACCAATCGAGTAGGAGGGGGTATTAACCCCCGACCTCTCACACCACCGTACGTCAGTCTGTCTAACAATTGCTTATTTAAGCAAGCTGTAAAGCGGGATTTATACAATTTTACTCGAATAAACATTGTGCATAGAAATTTTGTGCGAACTCGGTCTCTGAAGAGACGTATGAGCTCCTTTACTCCCTTTATTTTAATCACTCTTTTGAAATTATAGGCAAGACAAATTAGATTGGTCTCAGTGCCTACTGATGCCAACCCTCGTGTTAAAAAATATGTATAGCCCCAGTGACGTTTCATCGTCCCAAAAGGATGCTCAACTATCGCAGCTCTTTGCTTATAAATATCACTTTGACTACGTGTATTTTCCGTAATCTGTTCGATCACTTCCTCGTCTTTTAATCTAGTTATCGATCTTCCTCCTTTGGCAGAAGTGCAGGACTCTTTTTGTCCGCAAATATCGAAGTTTGTGCAAGTGTAACGCCTATACTCTTTCCCATTCTGTTTTCCATTCCATTTAAAAGGTAACTCATAACCGAACGGACAAATATATCTATCGTTTATGGTATCATATGAAAAATTCGTTCTATCAAACCCGCTGGCTACTTTGTTTTGTTTTCCCTTTTGCGGCTTAATTAAGAGTTCGGTGCTTTCGTCGACAACATCAATAATTTCAAGGTAGTTATAATAGCCTGTATCGGCCAGAGCCGTGGTTTTTTGATCGTGAAAAATTTCCTTTGTTTCCTTCACCATATTGGACAGCTGCCCTTGATCGTTGACATCATTGACAGTATCGCACTCCACGATTAGTTTATACTTGCTGTCCACCGCAGTTTGAACATTGAAACAAACTTCATGCTTCCCGTTATTTTTCATTGATTTGGCGTCTGGATCGGTAACACAAAGCTGTTTTTCACCTGTTTCCTTGAGTTCTTGTTTAATTACCTGCAGCTCGTGAATTCTTTCTTGATAAGCCTTTAATTTTGTGCCGTCAATTGCGACGATTTGACCATCGACTAACCCGAAACCTTTTAACATTAAGGTGAACTCTTTAAACAGCTTTTTTATTGCAGTTTTGTTATTCTTCATGAAAGCAGATAGAGTGCCGTGGTCAGGCTGGAGCTTGCTGATTAGCCACATTAGTTCAATGTTTCTATTCGTTTCGGTTTCCATTTTGCGAGAGGAACGAATGCCATTCATATAACAGTAAAGATAGAGCTTAAGTAAGTCTTCTCGACGATAAGGCTTTTGCCCAGCTTTGATGCCCGAATATACTTGAAATCCCAATTCCTCTAGGTTCAAACTATCGATGTAAGCATCGATAACTCGGACAGGATTTTCTTCATTTACAAAGTCGTCCAACGTATTTGGCAGTAAATAAATTTGATGTCTATCTTCACCTACAATATAAGGCATACACACTCATCCTTTGATATAGAGATTCGACAAAAGGCATCCATTTTCATGCAAAAAAACAAAATTTATTAATAATTGTTAGACAGACTGACGGGCGGCATGATGTAATATAAGTTTTATAACTTTCTTATATCAAAGTTCGTGAGGAATGATAGTTTAAAACCAAAAAATATTAGTAAATAAGTTTTTTAGAGAGGTTATCCATTAAGTTTCCGAACTTATTGGAAGCCTCTTTTTAAAATGTCCAACCATGTTTAGAAGGAATAATAGTTCAATAGATATATCTGACATTATAAAAACCCAGTGGGGATTAAAGAAAATGACCCCGGCTCAATAACGGAGTCATTTACTAGCTGAATAGGTCGCCTGATATATCCAATATGCTTTTTGATTTGTTAATTTTATACTTTCACAACTCTAGAAGGTTGCTAAACATTTTTTGTTTTCCTTACATATCCATTAAAGTTATCGATACTTACTAGACTTAAGTTGACCCTTCTTGTTTAGAATGCTCTAATATTTTGTTGCGATATTCTTGGCTTTTACAGTTGATGAAGTACTGCTTCCTGCTTCTCTTTTGGCAATTACATAAAGGTTACACACTCAACAACTATTTTTTTAGTCAAACTACAACTGTATTATTCATAATCTTCTACTTTCCACTCAGTTTTCCAATCCAAATAGTTTTGTTATTTGTTGGATTATAGTAAGTTATATAAACACGTAATGTAAGTTCAGTATAATCAATATCAGACCACCTCAGAGCAATCATTTCACCAATCCGTAAGCCAGTATATGCTAACATAGTAAAAGCTAGTAGATCCCCCTCTAAGCCTTCTTCCTTAGCTATACTTAAAAACTCTTCTAGTTCTTCTTCAGGTTAAGGGCTAAGGTTTTGTAAGAATATATCCTTCAGATTAACTGAAATATAGGTTCTGTTAAAAAGAGTAACAATAAAAATAACTAGTATGGCCATAAGATTGAGTGGATAATAGATTCCTTTATAAAAAAATGAAAACACTTACAAAAAAGTATTGACATGAAATTTTATTTAAAATATAATAAAATTAATATAAATGATAAGTTAATCGATTAACTTAGAACAACAAACGAAATTTGGTGAAGATATGAAAAGTAATAAAAATGTACGTATTAAAGATGTTGCTGAAAAAGCCGAAGTTTCTACTGCAACAGTGTCACATGTGATTAATGGAAATAAATATGTATCAGAAAAAATAAAAAATAAAGTAAATAAAGTGCTAAAGGAACTGAATTACCACCCCAATTCTGCAGCAAGAAGTTTAAGAAGTACTAAGACAAATACAATAGGATTTATAATTCCTATAAATAGTGAGGATACCGCTAAATCTTTTTTTATGTCTATTGCAGAAGGGATAGAGGAAAAATTAAAAAGCAGGGGGTATAATTTAATATTAAGTAATTCAAAAGAGGATCCGGAACAAGAATTAAACCTTATAAAAATGTTTAATACTCAAGTTGATGGATTAATATTGGCACCGACAAATGAAAACTTTAAAGGTATAAATGAAACAATTGATCATAACTTTCAAATTGTTATGATTGATAGATTGCCTGTTGGTTATAAGGGAGATTATGTTTTAGTAGATAATTTCCAAGGAACTTATGAAGGTATCAATGAATTAATTAAATCTGGTTTTAAAAAAATTGGCTTTTTAAGTTCTGGATTAGGAATAACTACTTCTAATGATAAATTTGAAGTAAATGAAGAACTATCAAATAATAGAATATATGTTAACCCCAATAATGAAAGATTTCAAGCATACAAAGTTGCTCTATCAGATAATAAAATAAGTTTTAATCCCGATTATGTACTATTTGGCGAATCCTCTTTTCAATCAGGGTACGACCTGGCTAAACAACTAATTTCAAAAGAGATCGATGCTATATTTATAGCAAACAATATAATGACTATGGGTTCCATTAAGTTTATTCAAGAACAAAAGTTAAAAATTCCAGATGATATCGGAATTATTGGATACGACAACTCTGATTGGACAGAAATTATTTCCCCACCTCTGTCAGCAATTAAACAGCCTGCATTCGAAATAGGGGTGCAAGCTGCAGAATTAATTCTAAATAAAATACAAAAACCTACCTCAGACTTTCAGCATATTAAATTAAAGACTGAAAATCTAAAAAGATCATCCTATTA
>NZ_KZ614146.1:7926-439223 GCF_002886185.1 Salipaludibacillus neizhouensis | reverse complement strand
GCGACGATTTGACCATCGACTAACCCGAAACCTTTTAACATTAAGGTGAACTCTTTAAACAGCTTTTTTATTGCAGTTTTGTTATTCTTCATGAAAGCAGATAGAGTGCCGTGGTCAGGCTGGAGCTTGCTGATTAGCCACATTAGTTCAATGTTTCTATTCGTTTCGGTTTCCATTTTGCGAGAGGAACGAATGCCATTCATATAACAGTAAAGATAGAGCTTAAGTAAGTCTTCTCGACGATAAGGCTTTTGCCCAGCTTTGATGCCCGAATATACTTGAAATCCCAATTCCTCTAGGTTCAAACTATCGATGTAAGCATCGATAACTCGGACAGGATTTTCTTCATTTACAAAGTCGTCCAACGTATTTGGCAGTAAATAAATTTGATGTCTATCTTCACCTACAATATAAGGCATACACACTCATCTCCTTTGATATAGAGATTCGACAAAAGGCATCCATTTTCATGCAAAAAAACAAAATTTATTAATAATTGACGTACGGATCCGTATACGGCGGTTCAATAGTTTGAGTGTGTTTTCTCGAAGATGTGGTTTAAGTTCTTTAAACCAATTTCTTCGAGAATTTTGTTTGTAATGGCTTGGTGTAAAATAAAACTACACGCAATGCGCCAATAACCCTTCCGTGTGTTTGCCCATTCCCAAGCCTTTTGTTTGGGTACTTTGAGAGTGATAAGACTTTTATACTTCGTCCTCACTTTTTTCCAACGTTTCCATATGATTTGTCTAATCCGTCGTCTGATCCATTGATCAGTACTTTTGATGTAGCCTTTCATATAACTAATCCCGTAGTAGTTGATCCATCCCGTTGTTACCTCATTAATTTCTTTGATAACCTGTCGTATATTACCCGGTCGGTTTCGTTCGGTTAGCTGTCTAAGCTTTATCTCAAAGTTCCTTTTCGACTTTTGATGAGGGCGAAATCCTACACCTTTTCTTGTGACGTGTAGACAAAACCCTAGAAACTTTCGTTTCGTGGGGCTTCCTATTTCACTCTTTTCACGATTAACGGTAAGTTTTAGTTTCTCCTCAAGGAATGTCGTGGCGCTTTTCATGACACGATCTCCTGCTTTTCTACTTTTTACGTAGATATTACAGTCATCCGCATACCGGACGAATTGGTGTCCACGACTCTCTAATTCTTTATCGAATTGATCAAGGAAGAGATTACTTAAAATCGGTGAAATATTTCCTCCTTGTGGTACACCAATTTCAGTAGGGACAATTGTTCCATTAATAGACACACCACTCCTTAGGAATTTCCGTATAAGTGTAAGGATTATTTTATCCTTAATGTGCTCTTCCAAATGAAACATGAGTTTGTCATGATTAACCGTATCGAAATATTGTTTCATATCGATATCTACTACTGTTCGATATCCTTGTTTGTAGTATTCTTTCGCACAATTCATTGCGTCGTGAGCACTACGATTAGGTCTAAAACCAAAACTACTATCCGAAAACGTCGGATCTATTTTCTTCTCGATCACTTGAAGAATTGCCTGTTGAACAAGTCGATCACGTACAGTTGGTACGCCAAGTTTTCTTTTTGATCCATCCGGTTTTGGTATTTCCACACGTCTGACGGGTTGTGGTTCATATGAACCTGTTTTTATCTGTTCTATAAGTTCTTCTTTGTTGAGAACGAGATAAGCAAACAATTCATTCACAGTCATTCCATCAACTCCAGCAGCTCCCTTGTTAGCCTTCACCTTTTTATAAGCTTGGTTCAAGTTTGAGCGACTGGCTACTTTATTTATCAGATGACTCACACCATCTCTTCTTTCCGTTTCACCGTGAGAAATACTACACACTTCTACTGTACCTTCGGATTCCATCCTATTCTCTTGTAGATAGCCATCTTTCGATGTTGTCTGTGATCTTTGCATTTCTCTCACCTCCACGGCTTCCAAGATTACTATTGTTCAGCCCTTCATCCTCTTTTTGGACTACTATGGCTTCGGCTGACTTCTTACAATTCATCAAGCCATCACTGTCATGATTGTTCCTGTGGGAAATTCCTTCCCTCTTGTCGGGAACCCTTGTAAGACCTCCCCGGGTAAGTCTAACCACTTTCCTCCCATATAGGTGCTGGATTTACTGTAAGAGATTTGGGTAGTATAGGACTTCATTTTGTTATGCAAACTCATCCTTCTCTATTCAGCCTTATATCCAATTTCTGTTCGTCACCTCAGGATTTTGCTTCCGGCTTCCTTCAGATTCCACCTCACGATGGACACCCTTGCCTTCCGCTAACAGTTCCTACTACCAAGTCTGTAGTGGACTTTCACCACCAAGTTGTTAGACATGCCGGGCACACAAGAAAGGGCGCAATTCTTATTACAGATTTGCGCCTGATTGTTGGCAATCTTCAAATCTTATTATAAGGGGTATGGCAACCGTTTTGAAGCGATAGCGTTTTCTTTCTTCTACTTAATTTAATCATCTTTGTATTCGTTTGGCCTGATATTGTTCAAAATCCCACTTCGACAAAAATTCTTTTGTAGAAGTATAGCCTGATTTATAGAGAAAATCGATTTCATCCTCATTCAGTTCAAAATCAGTTGCGATGATGTCACCAGTCGGAATTTGAATCGTGCGTTCAAACGTTTCTTCGTTCATATGTCGTAAATCATGGGCTTGAAGCATCGTTTTAAATATATTTTTGCAAAGGTGTATCGGCGTTGGTATAACAGCATCTATGCTAACTTCATCTTTCACAAAATGGAAGCCGAACGTTGGAAAACGAGGATTGTCTGTGTCAAATATCCATATTGGGAAGTTACTAAGTAAACCACCATCTAAAATGTAGGATTTGTTGCGATCTTTTGACTTCCAAATAACCGGACGGAAGAAAAATGGTAAAGATGCACTCATCATAACAGCAGTTGAAACTTTTAAATCAGCAGGAGTCATCCTATAGCGATCCAAGTCATCTGGCAAAATAAGCATTTGCCCACTCGAAACATCAGAAGCAATAATCTTCAACTTTCCATCCGGAAGATCCGCAAATGTCTTAATGCCTTTTTCTGAAAGTAGTGTATCCACCCATGTTTCCAAATAATCGTTTTTATAAACTCCAAGATGAACTATTAGTTCTAAAAAGATGCCAAAAATGGGAACTCGATTCAGTATCGTCCTACCTCGAAGCTTTGAGAAATCAATTTCACTCAGCCGGTCTCTAATTTCATAGCTTTTATAGCCGCTTGCCAAAAGAGCAGCTATTACGGCTCCCGCTGATGTTCCAGCCAGTCTTTCCCATTCTACTTTTTCCTCTTCCATTGCTTGAATCGCTCCAATAAAAGCAATTCCCCTTACCCCGCCACCTTCAAAAACAGCATCTGCCTTCAATTTTTTCCACCTCTCGATAAGAGTTATTAATTATTAAACTGCTTCATTAGTTCAATAAGAAAATTGAATTCCCTTGATTGAAGGATTCTCCCAGTTAGCTGAACAACAAGACAGAAAAATGTTATTATTATTTTAGTGATTTTTCATTAATTTGTTTTTGATGGTGTGCATCGTGCTTAATAAATATTTTTATAAAACTTCCTCCTGAGAATTTCCTTTTTCCACCACCAATGGTAAACCTAACATCTTTCCCAACTCTTGAAATTTTTTCAATAAGTTCTTTTCGAGTGAGTACAAAACTATCAATAAGAGACTCAACTGAATAGTCTTTAATAAAAGACATAGCTTCTTCATTATGTTGGTCATGGTCTGGGAAAGTTGGTAAATCAGCACCTTCAGTCATATACGGTACCATCTTATCAAGATTAAATTTATCCCAATAGTATAAATGACCCACAATTTGTATGATTGACCATTTCCCTTCTTTAATAGGTTCACATAATTATTCTTCAGATATTTCTTTTAATTCCAAAATATTATCAATCATTTTTTCAAATTGTCTTAATGTTTTATTCAATTTATTTCCTCCCAAACAATTTATTAGAATATTACAACTGCAATAATACTTCTAAAAAAATAAAACATTTGTTTTTATTTTTAATTGTATAATTACAACTTGTTCTTCAACAATCCTCCGTAATAGTCTAAGTGAAAATATTCACAATATCCCACATTTTCTATTATCATTTTAACATAAATTTTCCAATTTATTCTCAAAAACTTGTGAACTACTCTTCAACAAACTGGCCTCTTTTGTTGAACAAGAAAAAATCCTGCATATCAACTTTTAAATATACGATCAGACTTTAATAAATATCAAACTGTATTTCAAAGCCACAACATTCTCCATTAAGAAAACATGGTCTGAGTCTAAACTTGCCTACAAAAAAGAGACCTCATGAGAAAAAAATCTTTTCATGAAGCCTCTTTTTCTATGACCTATTCTACAATATCAACAAAAATTTCATCCAATGACGGTTCTTCCTCTATTAAACCAGACTCTTTCATCCAATCGATCGTTTCTTGCCATGATTCCTCATCCTGGCTGCCAAAACCTTGATCGGATTCCATAAGTGGTAACAAAATCTCTAAACTCTCTTTTTCAACTTCTTCTATTAATGGAAAGTTGGCTTCATCTTGGTTACTGAGAAGAATTTCCAAAGCTTTCTCAGGATTATCACGCGTAAATTCATAGCCACTTGTGGCACCACGCCAGAATGCTTCAATGGATTCTCTTTCCTCTTCCCACGTATCATCATTTGTTACAAAAACCAATTCATAAAAACTTGGTACACCATGATCTGTAGGGTTAAAATTTCTGGTTTCATGTCCTTCATGGCTTAGAACGGGAACTTCATGATTAATATACGCGCCAGTTACAGCATCGACCTTCTCGCTTACAATCGAGGATCCAAGCTCAAATCCCACATCGACCATGTCAACTTCTTCAAAATTACCACCGTCGTTTTCAACCATTGTTTGAACTAACGCTTCATTCAATGGAATTCCGGGATATCCCACCTGTTTCCCTGCTAAATCACTAGGAGACTCAATGTCACTGTCTTCTAAAAATATTGTTCGGTTCAACGGCGAACGTACGATAGCACCGACTGATTTTATCGGAACATCTTGGTTCGCTCTTGCTGTGACTACGTCTGGTTGATAGGTAATTCCTAATGTGATTTGCCCGGATGCCGCTAAGTTAATCGGATCAGTCGGATTAGCAGGAAACTGAATATTGACCTTTAACCCTTCCTCTGCAAAATAGCCATTTTCAATTGCTGCATACAAGTAACTATGCACTGCATTCGGATACCAATCCAACATAACATCTATCTCAGTCAACTCTTCTTCAGAAGTTTCGGTACTACCTCCACCTTCTGATGCTTCCTCTGTTGCACACGCAACTAACATACTGACCGTAAAGACGGACACCAAACCTAATAAACTCTTTTTCATTCTGTTTCCCTCCACTTTAACGTTATTTTTTCTAATAAAGTAACACCTAAAAATAAACTAATACCAATAAACGACAAGATGACGATTGGTGCGAATACACCTGCACCGTCAAATTGAGTCATCATTCTGCGACTAAAGTAACCAAGTCCTGCCTGCGCTCCTAACCATTCTCCAATTGCCGCACCAATCACACTTAAAGTGACCGCAACTTTTAAGCCTGAGTAAAAATGAGGGATTGCAGATGGTACGTACAGTTTTAAAAATAAATCCTTTTTTGTTGCCCCCATTGTCAACAGCAGATCTTTGAATTCTCTACTGCTGGATCGAAGCCCATCAAACGTATTCACAGCAATCGGAAAGAAAGTAATCAAAATTGTAACTGCCACCTTGCTCCACAAGGAATATCCAAACCAAAGTACAAAGATTGGCGCTAAAGCAATGATGGGAATCGTTTGAGACGAAATCATTAACGGGTAAAATGTTTTTTCGGCGATTCTACTTGCTCTCATCCAAACAGCCAGGCCGACTCCTAAGACAACGGATATAAAAAGACCGGTTACGATGACTAACAGTGTCGCTGGGAAGTGAACAAGAAAAAGAATTCCCTTGATTTCCCACAACTTCCCTAATACCTGAATCGGGGACGGTAAAATAAATGTCATCCCTATCAATCTAGCAATCCACTCCCATAAAACGAATAAAAGGATCACTAGACTTAGTGGAGCAAGAAAATCTTTCCATGTTGTTTTCATGTGATTGTCGACCTCAATTCAAACATCAAATCTTTTTTTACTTCTAACAGATCCGCAGAATAAAGATCTTCCAATCTCCGAGGACGATTTAAAGGCACCGTCACTTCTTTCAGTTCCTTGATGGGTGTTTCGGTTAACACAAACACTCTATCTGCTAAGAACAACGCTTCATCTACATCATGAGTAATGAAAATAATAGTTGAGCCTTGTTTTTCCCATTGCTGCAGAAGCCACTCTTGCATAGACACCTTTGTTATGGCATCTAAGGCGCTAAATGGCTCATCCAACAGAAGAATCGGCGAACCACTCAGAACAGTCCTTAGAAAGGAAACACGTTGCCGCATCCCCCCAGATAATTCCGATGGAAACTTGTCTCTTGTTCCATTCAGTCCGAATTCATCAAGTAAGGGAATGATTCGCTTATGAGCTTCTTTTTTGCTAACCCCTTTTATTTCCAAAGGCAAGGCAGCATTGTCCAGTATCGATCTCCAAGGAAGCAACAAATCCTGTTGTGGCATATATCCTACATGTCCTAACCGGTTCGCCTTTTTTTCTCCATCTAATCTAATCGATCCTCTTGTTGGTTCTTCAAGCCCTACCGTTAATTTAAAGAGCGTGCTCTTTCCGGAACCACTTGCACCAATAATGCTCACGAATTCACCCGGTTGAACAGCGACATTTAATTCCATGAATAAATCGTTCTCGTAAGGGTATCCAAAACTCATGTCCTTAAATTCCAGCGCAGAATTACTCATCTGTCGGCCACATTTCCTGATTGTAAGCCATATCCCAAAACATATATTCAAACCGAGTTGTGTTAAGGAAGATTTCTTCTAAGTAGGTTTTTTCCGCTTCCGTGGTATTCTCTGCTAATTTATCCAGTAGTTCAATACACCACTCCGCTAATTGTCCGAACTCCTCTGAGCTATACATTTGAATCCATTCCCCGTAAAACTCATGCTCTTTGGCTCCTGGTATTTCACTTAGTTCTTTCCCAATCTCCCAATAGCTCCACATGCACGGCAGGACAGCAGCTACTAAATGTGCAAGTGTCCCGTTTTGACCAACATGGAGCATATAGTGACTGTAAGCTAAAGTCGTTGGTGATGGTTTTGCCTGTTCGAATTCTTTTGCAGTAATACCAAATTTCATGCCATATTCTCTGTGCAGCGACATTTCTTCATTAAGCGTAGAATCTAGCAGTTCCGCAAACTTACCCATCGTTTCCACATCTTTTGCCTTCATTGCTCCTAATGCAAATAATTTTGCGTAATCAATTAAATATAAATAATCTTGAATCATAAAAAATCGAAACTTTTCTTTATCGAGTGTGCCATCTCCTATTCCTTGGACAAATGGGTGAGCGTGATTTTTTCTCCAGATTGGTAATAGTTTTTCATGTAGACGATGACTAAAGGCCATTTAGATTCTCCTCCTCTTTTTCCTTGTGACTCCATGTATAAATAAATTCCAGCAAAACTTTTGTAAAGTCTACTAATTGATCAATCGATACTTTTTCATTCACAGCGTGTGCATTCGTTAGATCTCCAGGTCCATAAATGACTGTTGGGATACCTTCTGCTGCTAACCATCCCCCGTCTGTAACAGTTGGCGATACATCTATCTTCGCTTCCGCATGAAAGGTTCGGTAATGAGATTGTGACAACAATTGGACACCTGCATGCTTCGAGTCGACTTCAAGTGAAGGGAATATTTCTCCCCGGTCTTCGATCATCGACGTTCCTCCCCACGTAAATGATGGAGGATTATCTTTCAGCCATAGGTCTCCTTTTGAAACATTGAGAATATGTTCTTCTATTTCTTTAGTAACTTTTTCATATGTTTCGTCAGGATAATAATGTACTGTAATCCACAACCGACACTCATCAGCAATAAAAGCCGCATGTCGTCCACCCTCAATTACTGCAGGATTAATCGTATTTGTACCAGGTGGGCACCCCTGATAACTTTTGGTGATCGCCCAATGCCGTTCAAGCTCCTGTAGTCCTTGAATGACTTTACTCATCTTTTCGATAGCACTGGCAGCAACTAACTTTCCTCCAGCATGGATCATATTTCTTCGCGTAGCATCGTGGTAAGTTTGGTTACTCTTGATTGTGATCCAACCTGTTATCACGCCCCCCTGGCCTTGAATATGTAAGTCACTAGTGTCTACGACAATCGCAAAATCTGCCTCCGCCCCTTTTCCACATTTACAACATTGGAGTGTTCCAGCTTCTCCCACCTCTTCCCCAATAACTGACTGCAAAGTGATGTCCCCTGGCAGTTCAATCTCGTATTCTTTCAAAAGTTGTAATGCAAATAATGCAGACCCTAATCCGCCTTTCATGTCAGCTGCCCCACGGCCAATCAAGTGGCCATTCTCTTCAACTGGGATAAATGGATCACCTATCCACTTTTCGTCAGGGCTCACCTCTGCCACGTCCATGTGACCATTAATAATTAGGCTTTTATATTTACCTGTGTTCGTGCCCTTTAAAACACCAACCACGTTTGGATCATTCGGGTACACATCCCACATATCTACCGTATAACCTAACTTTTTCAAATGTGCACCGACATATTCTTGTGCCTCTTGTGTATTTCTAGCTGGAGGAGCTGGTGTTTTATACGTGATTAACGTTTTCACCAAATCAAGTAATTCCCCTTGTCTTTCCTCTACCTTTTGCTTCAAAAAATCAACGTCATTTCTCAAAAAAATCATCCTTCCATTTTAAGAAAAACTGCATTACGGTATTTAAAAAACTTCGTGTCTTTTTTCTACTTTGTTGCTTTGTCATAATCGAAGGTTGTTTGAAAGAATTACCGCTCCCTTTCCGAGGATGATCCGCAAGCATCCTCGAGCAAACTACGCTCTGCAGGGTCTCGCTTGGATCATTCTTCCACAGGAGTCTCACGGATTCTTCCAAACAACAATTTTTCAGAAAGATTATCTACGTAATCTTTCTATTTTCGAAAAAACTCGAAGTAGCGATGGCGGCGACTCCTGCGGGAAAAGCAATAGCTGAAGACCCTGAAGGACGGTCTTGGTCCGAGGAGGCTGAAGCATTGCCCGCGGAAAGCGTCCGCCTACGAGCGGATTCGAGCTTCTCTGTTCAAATGAAAATACCAATCTCTAAAAGAAAATGTTTTAGAGCATTTGTAAAAAAATACAAAAAAACCACTTCTGATAGAGAAAGAAGTGGTTTAAAACAAAGTCAATAGAGAATGACAATTCAGTTTTGAGGTGAATTGTTTCCGTTCTAATGAATACACATCTTCCCTACGCTAGTACGAACTAGATCAGGTTATAAGGGTTAAGACCAATGTCTCTCTCAGCTTTGAAAGCGCCCCTAGAGTGAAAATATTTAATTTTGATTCTGTCAATATTTGTATCACAGAACTGAAAGTACTTCAAGTCTTTATTTTAAATGATACTGCATTCATTTACTGGCTTAAGCTCTTAACGTAGCGCCTAGTTTCTCTTCTAATCCCTCGAGAACCTTGTTATGAACGGCAACTACTTCAGCATCCGTCAATGTTTTTTCAGGATCAAGATAACGTAATGAAAAAGCTAACGATTTTTTACCAGTCTCTAAATGCTCCCCTTGATATACGTCAAACACATTTACTTGAGTCAGCAACGTTCCGCCGTACTCTCTGATTACTTGTTCAACTTCTCCAGAGGTGAGCTTCTCATCAACTACTAATGCAATATCCCGGTCAATGGCAGGATATTTTGGAATAGGCTGGTAACGAAGTGTGTCGTTATTGGCGTTAACTAACTCAGACACGTTCAATTCGAATACATACGTAGCCGGTAAAGACCATGTTTTCTGAACCGTAGGATGAATCTGTCCAACGATCCCAATTTCCTTGCCATCAATCATTATTGAAGCTGTTCTGCCAGGGTGAAAACCTTTCTTATCAGCAGTCTGTGCAAATCGAATATCTAAAATGTCCCATTCAGCTAATAGACCTTCTAAAATACCTTTGACAACGAAGAAATCAATGACTTTTTTCTCGCCTTGCCAGCTATGCTCTTGCCATAATCCCATGAAGGCTGCAGAGATATACGTCTTTTCTTCTGGCTGGACCGTTATCGTTTGTTCTTTTGAATGAAAAACCGAACCAATTTCATACAAATGAACATTATATTGATTGCGGTTCTTGTTATGACTTAACGCATCCAATAAATGCGGAAGAAGGGTTGTTCGCAGTGAACCTCGATCCTCACTCATCGGCAAGGCTACATCAACGTGATGTACACTTTCCTCAGTAAAGTGATCATCCTTCGCTTTTTTCGTTAACGAATAGCTGATTGCCTCATCTAATCCGACACCTTCCAGAAAACGGCGAGCCTTACGTTTTTTCCATTGAACTTCGGTTAATCCACCGGGTGTTGAAGGTGTATTAGGTAATGTTGTTGGAATATTATCATATCCATATAGTCTAGCTACTTCTTCCACAATATCTGCTTCAATAGTGATATCTTGACGTCTAGTTGGAACAGCTACCGTAAACGTACCGTCTTTTTCCTTCACAGAAAACTGTAATTTAGTGAAAATATCCTCTACATCACTCACCTTTAAATCTGTTCCGAGTACGCCATTAATTTTAGCTAATGATATCGTCACTTCATTGGATGAGCGATCTAGTTCATCAAACTCCACAGGACCTTTTAGAACTTGTCCACCAGCAAGCTGCTGAATGAGTGAAGTTGCCCGGATTCCTGCTTCTGCTACACGATTTGGATCAATACCTTTTTCGAATCGAGAACTTGCATCACTTCGTAAGCCTAAATCTTTTGAAGCTTTCCGAACGGTAGTATCATTGAAATAAGCAGCCTCCAACAATATATTTTCGGTATCATTTTGCACTTCAGATGTCGCCCCACCCATGACACCAGCGATTGCAACAGGGTCTGTACCATTGGTGATAACTAGATGCTCCCCTGATAATGTCCGCTCTGCATCATCCAAGGTAACCATTTTTTCCCCTTCACGTGCACGACGAACCACTACTTCCGCCGAGCCAAATCGATCTAAGTCAAATGCATGTAACGGTTGACCATATTCCATAAGAACATAATTCGTCACATCGACAACATTGTTAATCGGACGAATGCCGGCTGCCATCAAGATTGTCTGAAGCCATAAAGGAGACTCGCCTATTTTTACACCGCGAATAATCGTTGCTCCGTAGTATGGATTATCTCCACTTGTTTCTACATTTACAGAAATATAGTCACTAGCTTTCTCACCTGAGGAAACGACCGCTGGTATCGGAAGAGTGATCTCGCGTCCCAGAATTGCTGCTATTTCATAAGCAACACCGATCATACTCAAACAATCTGCCCGGTTTGGTGTTAAATCCAGTTCCAGTACCGTATCGTTTAAACCTAATGGTGCTAATGCATCTTCGCCAGCAACCATTTCCTGTGGGAATGCAAAAATCCCCTCGCTGTATTTTTTCGCGACAAGTTTGCTTTCAAAACCTAATTCTTGAAGAGAACATATCATCCCTTCGGATACTTCTCCTCTAAGTTTTGCCCGTTTAATTTTCATACCTCCAGGAAGTCTAGCCCCTACTTTTGCAACCGCAACATATTGATCGGCCGCGACATTTTTTGCACCACAAACAATTTGTACAACTTCCCCTTCACCAACATCTACCTGACACAAATTTAACTTATCTGCTTCAGGGTGCTTCACACACTCCAACACTTTGCCGACTACAAGATTTGTAATCCCTTGATTTAAGTCTGTAACTGCATCGACTTCTACACCACTTCTCGTTAATTTTTCAGCTATTTCCTGCGGTGATAAATCATCTATATCGATATATTCTTTTAACCATTGATAGGAAACTAACACAGTATCTTCTCCTCCTTGGACTCAAATGAGTCGTATCTTCCGTTAAACTCGTTTAAACTGCGATAAAAATCTTGTATCATTTGTATAGAAATGACGGATATCATCAATTCCGTACTTCAGCATGGCAAATCTTTCTACACCCATTCCAAAGGCAAAACCAGAGTATTTTTCCGGGTCAAACCCACTCTTACGTAAGACATTTGGGTGAACCATACCGGAACCAAGAACCTCAATCCAACCTGTCTGTTTACACGTACGACAGCCTTTTCCAGCACACATTGCACAAGTAATGTCTAATTCAGCAGATGGCTCTGTGAAAGGGAAAAAACTTGGACGTAATCG
Source organism: Salipaludibacillus neizhouensis (assembly GCF_002886185.1). Taxonomy (GTDB): domain Bacteria; phylum Bacillota; class Bacilli; order Bacillales; family Salisediminibacteriaceae; genus Salipaludibacillus; species Salipaludibacillus neizhouensis. The sequence goes on along the minus strand of NZ_KZ614146.1, from coordinate 426,860 downwards.
AATTTCTCTGTCTTCCCCAAAATATTTTTTAACAAAAGTTGCAAAAATTCCTTTAAGATCACTCATACGAATTCCTTCATCTACGACAAGGCCTTCAATTTGCATGAACTGATGTGAATGTGTCGCATCATCTTCATCTCGACGATAGACTTTTCCCGGACAGATTATTTTAACTGGCCCTTGTCCTTCATGTTTTTCCATTGTTCTTGTTTGAACCGGTGATGTTTGCGTGCGCATTAATAGGTCAGAAGTTAGGAAAAACGTATCCTGCATGTCTCTCGCTGGGTGATGTTTCGGTAAATTTAAAGATTCAAAATTATAATAATCCGTTTCAACTTCCGGACCTTCCGCAACAGTGAAACCCATTCCGATGAATACATCCTCTATTGTTTCAACGACAGACGTTAGTGGGTGACGGGAACCTTTTTGTGTAGGTCTTCCTGGTAAAGTAACATCAATACTTTCTTTCTGTAACTTTTCCAGCATCGCTTCTTCTTCAAACGTTTTTTCTTTTTTTTCAATATAACCTGCTACAGATTCACGAACTTCGTTTGCCTTTTGTCCTACTTTAGGCCGCTCTTCTGCTGATAATTTCCCCATCCCTTTCATTACTTCGGTGATGGGACCTTTTTTACCTAAGTATGCAATCCGTACTTCTTTTAAATCATTCAAATTTTTAGCATCAGCAACTTTAGTCATCGCTTCATCGTGTAGTTCTTGTAATCGATCTAACATGGCTTTTCCTCCTTTAATATAGGGCTCTGTTAACATAGTTCAACAACTCCAGGACTGATTTATACGTCACGTGTTTCATCGTCAACTATCATCTGGACAAAGCCGTAAAAACAAAAAGAGCCCTCCTCCCAAAAAAAGGGACGAAGACTCGCGGTACCACCCTTGTTAATACATCCATTAAAAGAAATAATCCTCTCGGTGATGTATTCACTCAAATATAGAAGATAACGGTCTCCTTGCCGGATCATCTTCACAGTAAAAAACTGTGCTCCAATGTCAACTCCAGAGTGAATTCTGCTGGATTCCTCATAGAAGTGCTCTCAGTCTATGGCACTTCCTCCCTTGATGGGAACAATTCAGCGTACTACTCTCTTTCTTCGTTTTTCCATTCATTTATCATCTGTTAAATATTATATAGAATTTAACACGTTTTCGCAAATCGTTTTTACGCACCTCTTAGATGGTAGACCAGTATTCCTGTAGCTATTGCCACATTTAATGATTCGGCTTCTCCAAAGATCGGAATATACAAGTTCTGGTCAGCAAGATTCAACAACTCACTCTGCACACCATTTCCTTCATTACCTACGACAAGAGCAAAATTCTTCTGTGGTTCAATGGCTGTATATGTGCTTCCTTTCAAGCTAGTTCCAAATACAGGGATATCATTTTCCTTACAAAGTTCAATCGCTTCTTCCAAATCCATTTTTTGCACTGGTAAATGAAAAAGCGATCCTTGCGTAGAACGAATCACTTTACCGTTAAAAAGATCGGTAGTTCCGTGCCCAAGGACTACACCTGACATTCCTGCTGCATCGGCGGTCCGTATCATGGCTCCTAAATTCCCAGGATCCTGGACACCATCAATAAATAAATACCTTCCCTCATCCAAAAGAAGATTAATGTTTTCAGGTTGTTCACAGATTGCAGCTACACCTTGAGGAGTTTCTGTTTCACATAATTCTTTCATTACACGTGCGGTTACAACTAGTTGATTAAGCTGTGTAACATTCCATTCCTTTGGTATATCGAGGCCCTCTTGAATAATCAGCTGGTTTATAACCAGTTGAGATTTCAGTGCTTCTTCAATCAAATGTTTTCCTTCAATCAAAAATAGCCCTGACTTATCTCTTTCTTTTTTAGTATGGAGTTTTTTCCAAGCTTTTATTTTCGGATTTTGTAAAGATTCGATTTTTTCCATGAATGTTTCTCCTTTCCGTTCCATCTGTAACATTATTCGCTTTAATTGGTTACATAATTCTGAACGGTATCATCCATACTATAACAGATTCTTGAAAGTTTAACGATAAAATCATCTAAAATCGGTGTAAAAGAAAGGATAGAAGCTAATGAGTGGATTTAATTTACGCGGCGCTATTTTACAAAATGTTTCAGGTAGTAGTTCAGAAGACGTTGAGGCAACAATAGTAGACGCTATCCAAAGTGGAGAAGAAAAAATGCTTCCTGGACTCGGTGTTTTGATGGAGATTTACTGGAAACAGGCAAGTGAAGAAGAAAAAGACGCTTTAGTTGAACAAATTTCAAGTGGATTGCAATAATATTTTTGAAAAAAGGTGTCTTAAATTTTTAAGACACCTTTTTTCAATAACTCACTCTACATCATTCTCTTCGAAAGTTACCCATAACCTCCATACTCTCACTTACACTTACGAAAGCATTTGGATCAATTTCTTTTAATAGCGGTTTTATAATTGCTAACTCATACCTTGTAATAACCGTGTAAAGAACTTTTTTACTTTCTCCTGAATACGCGCCTTGTCCGTCTATAACGGTTATTCCTCTAACTAAATTTGCTAATAATGCTTTTTTTAACTCATCACCCTGATTCGTTACAACCATCAAACTAAGTTTAATATGTCTCGTGTGAACCCTGTCAATTGCTAGGCCGGTAATATAAATCGACAGCATCGTGTATAATGCTAATTCCCAAGCAAAGAGGAAACCGGATATAAACACGACAAGAGAATTTAAAAAGAAAATCAGACCGCCAAGAGGCACATCCCATTTTTTAATCAGCACGAGACTAATTACATCAACCCCACCTGTTGATCCATAAAAACGAATGATAAGTCCAATTGCAACACCAGCAAGAACCCCACCAAAAACAGAAGATAGTAAAGCATCCTCTGTGATTTCAAAAATAGGAATATAAATCATGGAAATAGAAGTTACTGCAACTGAAAATATCGTGTTGCCGACAAATTGTTTGCCGAGCTTTTTCCAGCCTAAAATAACAATGGGAATGTTAAGGAGAATAACCCAGTATCCTGCATTTATTGGCGTCTTTAAACCAAACAGCATAGCAAGACCAGTTACTCCACCTGTTAGTATTTCATGCGGCAAAAGAAATAGATTAAAAGCAAAACCTATTAAAATAGATGCAAAAAAGATAATAAGTAATCGGTAAACATTATTCACTGATATACACCACACTTCGATATTATTAAAGGATGTCCTAAAGGAAACATTCTGATTCAATGGTTGCACCAAAGAAAGAAATAGAATGGAACTAACTTACAGAGACATGCTTCTTGAAAAATATATAATGAATTACTTTTTGAAGTATAGAATTGTGGCGTGTTTAAGTCAATAGATTATATTATATTTTTAATCAAACGGAAAAAAAGCCGCTCAGAAGCCGAAGCCTCTAAACAACTTTTCAATACCTCTTTAATCAAACGTAATTGCATCCACTGTTTTACGATCCATTTTCTTAATTACCTCTACAATTAACTGCACCGCATTTTCAAAGTCATCGCGATGAAGAATCGCTGCGTGTGTATGAATATAGCGAGTTGCAATTGTAATAGATAACGCCGGCACACCGTTTGCTGTTAAATGAATAGAGCCAGAATCGGTTCCTCCACCTGGTACCGCATCAAATTGATAGGGAATTTTTTTCTCGTCAGCTGTGTCTGTCACGAAATCGCGAAGTCCCTTATGACCCACCATAGAAGCATCATACATAATAATTTGAGGACCCTCACCCATTTTTGCTAAGGCATCTTTCTCGGTTACTCCTGGTGTATCTCCTGCAATTCCTACATCCACTCCAAAGCCAATGTCTGGCTGAATATAGTGGGCGGAAGTCCGTGCACCGCGAAGACCTACTTCCTCTTGAACGGTACCAACACCGTATACCGTATTAGGGTGTTCTTCGTTTTTCAGTCTTCGAAGCACTTCGATTGCAATGGCACAGCCGATTCTGTTATCCCATGCTTTTGCCATCAATAATTTTTCGTTTTTCATAACAGTGAAGTCACAAACAGGAACAATCGAGTCACCCGGTCGTACTCCGAATTCCGCCGCTTGTTCTTTGCTGGTTGCACCGATATCAATAAACATATCTTTCTTATCCATCGATTTTTTTCGAGCCTCAGGTGCGAGGATATGTGGCGGCTTTGAGCCAATGACTCCTGGAATATTTCCATTACGAGTCATCACTGTCACTCGTTGAGCAAGCATTACTTGCTCCCACCAACCACCAACCGTTTGAAACTTAACAAATCCACGTTCATCAATACTGGTCACCATAAATCCAATTTCGTCAAGGTGACCTGCCACCATGATTTTTGGACCATCTGTTACCGTTCCAGTTTTTTTCGCAATCAAACTTCCTAGATGATCTGTACTCACTTCATCTGCAAATGGAGAAATATACCTTTTCATCACTTCACGAGGTTCTCGTTCATTTCCAGGGATCCCGTTAGCGTCCGTTAATTCTTTTAACATTTTTAACATATCTTCCACGTTTAAATGTCCTCCTTCAAATTATTGAAAATTATGTATCTACACTAGTATAACGATTTCTAAAAAAGATCTCAATTCTTTTCGCCTGTCGAAATAAATAAAAAAAGCGTCCGTCAACAGCGAATTTTGGAGTATTTTCTCCGTCATTCACATGAGTCTCACGGTTTTTTTTAAACAATCATCGAGTTAAACAGGGTTAATTTCTTTAATAACCTTCATCCTGTCTCGTATGATTCACCTCGTTCTTCTGCATGTATGCTTGTCCAATTTCCCCTTCGGTAAAACCGAGACTTGCCCCAACATTTAAATATTCAAGAAATAATTTTTCATAATTTGCTCTTGTTTTTTCTTTCCTTAGCCTTTGAATATGGTCAATAACTTCGAAAAAGAGACCCACCAGTTCCACGTCAGAAGAATGAGATGCCTCGGGATAGTCATAGTTAGAATGATCATTAAAGTTTAATTCAATACCTGTAGAAAGGAGGAAGTGAATTCCATCAACATATTCTTCTAAAATAACTTCACGTTCAGATGGACCTTTTTCACTCCAAAACTTAAAGCATCTAGTTTCATTGATAAGCTCTGCTACTTCGACCTGAAAGGCCATGATTTTCCTCTCCAGTAGTGGTTCTGATGATAATAAATGCTTATCTTCAATATACTTATCCAATTTTTTTTGCATTAAAAACATTTCTTTAAAATTCATGCCTAATCATCCTCTAATAATATTTACGAAAAAGAAGTATTTTACTTGTCAATCTTCCTATTTTTTTAAAAGCCTATTACTTTCTCTCCTCGAACAGGGCTTGTTTCATCTTTAAATCTAATCTGAAGTGATTTTGCTTGCTGCCAGTCCGCATTATCCGCTACATGATAATGAATGTGAGGTTCACTGGAGTTCCCTGAATTGCCGCATAATCCTAAAATATCGCCAGCGTAAACATTATCACCAGTTTTCACTTGTACACTTCCTTCTTGAAAATGAGCCAGCACACTGTATTCTCCATTTCCATGATCAATGACTACATGATTCCCCAGTGGTTCTTCTTCATTTGTATCAACTGTTGGCGTATTATCTGCAATGGTGTTTACGGATGCCACAACAGTACCATCTTCAGGTGTCAGGACTAATTCACCAAAAGCATAGTAACTTTCATTTTTCCTAGGATTTCCTTTAAAAGTAGAGCCATTATTCATAATGACCAGATCATAGGCGTAACGTTGACTTTCAACTGGATAATGATAATTGACAAGTTCATTCGTGCCGCCCCAAAACGTAAACCATTCATTTAAGACTGGCATAGTGTAAGTCATCTCTGTATAAGCTTTATCTTGTTGAACAAAATCAGTCAATGGTAAAAGCTCTAAACCTTGAATCGTATGATCTTCTGAAAAATAGCTTCGTATCCCTTTATCTTTTGTTTCATTTATCCATTGATATTCTGTATATTCGTTTAAAGATAACTCGGAAACAAGTTCATAAGATTTAACACCTTCATTAAAGTTTTTACCTAGATCCGTAAACTCTTCTGCACTCACAATGCCGCGAAAATCACCGCTCGTCTGATGATAAACTTTTGCAATATCCCCATTTAAAAAAGTATCCGGAAAATCCTCAGGTGTTATGACGAATTCTTGATCTACATTATTCTTCTCTTTATCACTCTTTCGAGCAACTTCACTTGAGCATCCCGAGGCTAATGTTAAGAATAATAGTGGCAGTGCAATCATTTTATACTTTAATTGTCTCATCATTTATCCTCCTAATATTTCCCTAATTTACTATACGGAAAAACAAGAGACAAAGTTTCATTCTTACGCAACCTTATGACACAGTATACTCTTTGAGTTATAATATACCTAAGATTTCAAACATAACACAAGTAAATAGTGTTTCGAAATATTTTGCACGAAACAAATACTTGTAAACTTTCTTCATATCCTTTCATTATTATGAAACTTTAATTACTATGTAAACGTAACTTATAGTAATGGAAAGTTTTATCTGTCAACTAGAGTTTTAAATCGAAACAAATTCGGGAATCTTTTAATAAAGAAGTGTTATCGAAAACGCTGCCTTAACATTAATTTTTTAAAAGATCCTTTGAAGGAGAGATGATCATGACTGTGATCCTGTTCCGATTATTCCTTCTTATCGCTGTTGGAATCATTATTTTTAGTATTACGAAATATTTGCTCGACCCACGTAGAAAGCTTGAAGCCGCTTATCGGGAGGGTGATTTTTACCTTTTAGATGAAAGCGGAAATGTAAGGAAAAATGTTATATTTACTTTTGGGAATGCCATGTTCGAAGGAGAAAAATTTCTAGGAAGTACGGATAACTCCTTTGAAGTTACCACAATTATGGTTGGTACAGAAGACTCTGATCAACTTCATGGCTTAAGCACAACAGATTTTCATTTCATTGAAAAAGAATTAACGCTTCGTTATCCAAAAGCAACGATAGAGTGGAGAAGTCCTATAAAGGAATTATTAAAAAGATTAGACAGGCAAGGAAAATAAAGTAAGCATTCAACATAGATTCAAGTAAAAAACGCGGTCGCAAATTAAATTGCTATCGCGTTTTTATATTTTGGTTTTTCATCACAGAATTTTTTTGAAGAACTATCGCTAGCTCTCCTTGGACAATCCACGAGCCTTCCAGCTCTGCATGAATCGAGTACTTCCTAGTTCAAATATAGGAACCCTCGTACCTTAATAAAGATTTAAATCCTTCATACTGCTTTACGGTGAAAAAAACGCTCCCATTTATAGACTACAGTGCCCCGTTTACCTAAATAATAAAAAATTACGGCTAACAAGCCGAAAAATAGTAAAGACACATACCAAGGCATTTCAGTAATTGCCTGCCCGAAAGCCGTAAATAAAACCGATGGGAGGATAACGCCACCAACCGAGTATTTTATATACTGTCTATATGAGGTAGTCATTTCCATTAAATAAAGCGAAAGTAAATGAAAATGGACAAAAGGCATCATTCTTAAAATCATTACCTGACCAATTGTTAGAATTCTATCTCTAAAAACTTTTTGTTTTAATCGTGTTATTTTTGTTCGAAATCCCGGAAAAATTTCAATAAGTTTAAAGAACATTCCGCTCATTAGTGTTAAACCAATGATCGAATAGATCGTTCCATGAATAAATCCAAAAAAATAACCTCCTGCAATACATATAACAATGACAGGGAGAAAAAGTAAAGGTCTTATTACATGCAATAGAATAAACAAGACTGGTGCTAACCAACCTGCTTCTTCTATGATACGAGGAATCGATTCATTGAATGCTTCCATAGCTGTGTCATCCTCCTCTCTTCTATTTCTATGCGAATAAATTTAAAAATGTTCAAGCTATCTAAAGTATTTTAATTTACAGGACCAAATACATCACTAATCCTACTTGTGCAACAAATATTAAAGGAAGCCCTATCACAAATTTAAGTTTACTTGTTTTATGACGAATAACTTTGGAAATAATATGCATGCTTATTGCCCCACCTAAGATAGCTACTATGAATAGATTCTTTTCAGAAATTCGCCATTGCTGTCTCTCGGCTTTTTTCTTATCCATTAACATTAGTGTCATACCAACAATAGAAATGATAATAATATAAACAATAGCAATCAAGAAGTAATTTTCCATGTTTTTATAGACTCCTTTTCACTTGTAAATGGCTCTTATCATGAATGTTAAGAAAAACGCGTAGCGTCTTTTATTAAATACAGCGTGAGCTTTCGCCACCCCGGGTAGAACACGTATGCGTGTAGGTGCTACCTTGGCATAAAGGTAGCTGTCAGTTTATACTTTCTTATCTGTTAAGAAAAATTGCATTTCAGTCTTAAAAAACTTAGTATCCTTTTTCTATTTCGTTGCTTTTATTATCACGGAAGGTTGTTTGGAAGAATTACCGCTCGCTTTCCGTGGATGATCCGCGAGCCTCCTCGAGCCTAAAAACGCTCTGCGGGGTCTCGCTTGGATCATTCTTCCACAGGAGTCTCGCGGATTCTTCCAAACAACAATTTTTTATCAAAGCAGTTTACGTAACCGTTATTGCTTCTGAAAAAGCTCGAAGTAGCGAAGGCGGCGACTCCCTCAGGAAAAGCAATAGGTGAAGACCCCACAGGGTGAACTTTCCCGAGGAGGCTGAAGCATTGCCCGCGGAAAGCGTCCGCCTAGAGCGAATTCGGGCCTCTCTGTTCAAAGAAAATATCTAAAAAAGGATAATCTTATAAATCACTTACTAAAAAGAGGACTAAAAAGATAAATGAAAATATCTTTTTAGTCCCCCAGTAATCCATTATTAGATTAATTTAATTTTGCTTTTGCTGCTTCAGCAATACTTGCAAATGCTTGCTCATCATTTACTGCTAATTCTGCTAGCATTTTACGGTTCATATCAATTTCAGCAAGTTTTAAACCATGCATTAAACGGCTGTATGAAAGACCATTTATACGAGCTGCTGCGTTAATACGAGTAATCCAAAGCTTACGGAAGTCACGTTTCTTTTGACGACGATCACGGTAAGCATATAAAAAGGACTTCATTACCTGTCCTTGTGCTGTTTTAAATAATCTATGTTTAGAACCTACATAACCTTTTGCAAGTTTTAAAACTCTTTTACGACGACGACGGGCTACATATCCGCCTTTTACTCTAGCCATCGTAATCCCTCCTTTTAAGTTCAATTTCTTAGTAGTGTTTATATCAGTCTTGAAAAGAATGTCCTATACAGATAAAATGTTTTTTATCTTGTACTAACAACTCTTATTAGATCATTTGTCCAATGCGTTTTTGGTCACCTTTACTTACAAGTCCTGATTTGCGAAGCTTACGCTTTTGCTTTTGAGACTTATTAGCAGCCAAGTGGCTTGTGAAAGCATGACCGCGTTTTAGTTTACCAGAACCTGTCTTTTTAAAGCGTTTTGCTGCACCACGGTGGGTTTTCATTTTAGGCATGTTGAATTTCCTCCTGTCCGAGTATTCGTTGTAGTTGTTGGTGAATCTCCGGTCGGTGTTGTTGTCTTGGGACTTCCCTTAAATAGTTCCATCCTGATCGATCTATTTTTGAGCAGTCGGTGCAAGTATGAGAAACATACTTCTACCTTCCATCTTTGGTTTTGATTCGATCGTAGAAATGTCTTCACATTGCTCAGCAAGACGAATAAGAACTTTGCGACCTAAATCTGAGTGAGTAATAGCACGTCCGCGGAAACGGATTGCTGCTTTTACTTTGTCCCCTTTAGTCAAGAATTTACGAGCATTTCGAAGCTTCGTGTTGAAGTCGTGCTCTTCAATATTTGGACTTAAGCGAACCTCTTTCAAGTTAATAACTACTTGATTTTTACGAGCTTCTTTTTCTTTCTTTTGTTGCTCGAAACGATGTTTCCCGTAGTCCATAACCCTACAAACGGGGGGCTTTGCGTTAGGAGCGACCATTACTAAATCTAAATCAGCATTTCTGGCCATGTCAAGAGCTTCTTGTTTCGTCTTAACACCAATTTGATCTCCGTCTGCACCGATTAAACGTACCTCGCGAGCGCGAATGTTTTCGTTTACGAACATATCCTTACTAATATTCAGCCACCTCCATGATATTTGCGGATCAAAGCAAGCTGTTCCTCTACCACCAAACTAGGCTTTAACCTATTTGATGACACAAAAAAAAGCGTGGGTGTCATTCGCCCACACTTCTACGTACGTGTTTGTAAAAAAATCGTGACCTGCCAACGCAATTGTCGATCAGGTGAGAAGCGGGCGCCTCTTCTTGCTTTGTTTCCCTTATAATGTTCACTTGAATAATATATCACATGGCTAATATTGTGTCAATAAAGAATGTTGTACACCCTGTAACCCTTAACTACTCTAACACACTATTTCTCTTTTGTGTAGGTTAAAACTTAGAAGTAGTCTTTTGTATTTATTTTGTTGCTTAATGTCATTTAAAAATAAGAGGAGGACATGTCAAACGCTTTTTTAGCGTTGAACACACCCTCCTACTTTTGAAATTATCTTGATCGTTGCGAGATATCTTCTTTTATTTGATGAATGAATTGGTCTAAAGTGACTTCTTCCGTCTTCTGTTGACCGTATCGTCTGACATTTACACCATTTGCTTCAATTTCTTTATCCCCCAATACGAGTAGATAAGGAATTTTCTGCATTTGTGCTTCACGGATTTTATATCCTAATTTTTCTTCTCTAACATCTATTTTCACACGAACGCCAGCTTCTTTCAGTTCTGCTTCAACTTTTCGCACATAATCCATGTGTACATCACTAACCGGAATTGCTTGAACCTGCACAGGTGCTAACCAAGTTGGGAACGCTCCTTTATACTCTTCAATTAAAAAGGCAACAAACCGTTCCATCGTTGAAACAACTCCCCGGTGTATAACAACCGGACGGTGATCCTTACCATCTTCCCCTACATAAGTTAAGTCAAAACGGTTTGGTAAATGGAAATCCATTTGAACCGTTGATAATGTCTCATCTTTTCCTAGCGCTGTCTTCACTTGAACATCTAACTTTGGTCCATAAAAAGCCGCTTCGCCTTCTGCTTCCACATACTCTACTCCCATATCATCAACGGCTTCTTTCAACATTGCTTGAGCCTTATCCCACATTTCATCATTATCTACATACTTTTCTTTATCCTCTGCATCGCGGTAAGACAAACGGAAATAATAGTCTTTAATACCGAAGTCCTCATAAACTGCTTGTATTAATTCGACGACTCGAATAAATTCCTCTTTTAACTGGTCAGGACGACAAAAGATATGGGCGTCATTTAACGTCATCGCCCGAACTCGCTGAAGACCAGCCAGTGCACCTGACATCTCGTGTCGGTGCATCGTACCTAACTCGGCAATTCTTAACGGCAAGTTTCGATAGCTATGCTTTTGATTTTTATAAATCATCATATGATGGGGACAGTTCATTGGACGTAACACCAGGTCCTCATTGTCCATTTCTAACACTGGGAACATATCCTCTTGATAGTGATCCCAATGGCCAGATGTTTTATATAGGTCAACACTTCCCAAAACAGGAGTATACACGTGGTCATAACCTAGACGTTCTTCGATATCTACAATATATCGCTCTACTGTCCGTCTGATTGTAGCACCTTTAGGAAGCCACAATGGTAATCCTTGTCCTACTTTTTGACTAACTGCAAAAATCCCTAACTCTTTTCCTAACTTACGGTGATCTCGCTCTTTCCGTTCTTCTAAAAGCTCTAAGTAATCATCTACTTGTTTTTGTTTCGGAAATGCTGTCCCATAAATACGCTGAAGCATTTTATTTTTACTATCTCCACGCCAATAAGCACCATTAATTTGCATCAATTTGAATTTCTTTAATTTACTTGTAGAAGGTACATGAACACCACGGCACAAGTCAAAAAATTCTCCTTGCTCATAAATACTGATTGTGTCCCCCTCGGGGATATCTTCTAGTAGTTCCAGCTTTAAATCGTCTCCGATTTCCTCGAAACGTTTCTTCGCTTCTTCTCGTGTTACTTCCACACGATTTATTTCCAGATTTTCTTCCATAATCCGCTTCATTTCTTTTTCGATTTTTGGAAGATCTTCCGGAGTCAATGGCTGTTCCATATCTATATCATAATAGAATCCCTCTTCAATGACTGGTCCGACACCTAGCTTTACATCACTAAATAGTCTTTTTATTGCTTGAGCCATCAAGTGAGCAGTACTGTGCCTAAGAATGTCGATACCATCTTTGGAATCGTTAGTAATGATTTCGACTTTCGCATCTTCATTAATTGGTGCTTTAAAATCAATGTGTTCTCCGTTTACTTTTCCAGCTAAAGCGTTTTTCTTTAGACCAGGTGAAATCGATGCGGCAATATCCTCTGTTGTTATCCCCTTATCAAATTCTTTCGTTGCTCCGTCAGGAAACGTTAACAGGATTTTTTCTTTTACTTCTGCCATTTTAATTCTCTCCTTCAAACTGTAGAATTCACATTGGGCCGATATTCTTCGAGCATAACAAAAAACACTCGTCCCTTAATAAAATAAGGGACGAGTGTGTAACCGTGGTTCCACCCTTTTTCCTGAAAACACCTTTAAAAATTGGCAGTCTTCAGCTTCGTTTCAATCCATAACGGGGAATCCGTCAACGTTTACTAAGATATTTTTATATATCCGTTCCACATTGAGCTCGGAGGTGGTAAGTCATGGTTTATACTCAGGAAACTTTCAGCCTAGGCTTCCTTCTCTGCAAAGTTAATTCCATATCTCATGTCCTCGTCTACACTTTTATACTGTATGCTTATGGATAGTATTATAATGATGTCACATAAGAAAATCAACCTAAGAAAAACGGCATAGCCGTCTTTCATTAAATACAGCGTCAGCTTCCACCGCCATGTTTTAAGTATCAAGGGTGGGTTTCCCTTGATACGCGCGGTGTTGAAGGTAGCTGCTAATTTTATAAATTCTTATCTCTTAAATAAAAATTATTTTACTTTTTATAGTCACTTAAACTCCCTCAGTTAGATTCTATTTACTCACAAATGCTCGCTTATTCGCAGGATTTCAGACCACTTCTAAGAACAATGACGGATGAATGGAATGAGTTTTGATAATAAAGGCTACATGAAGGCATGCGGGAATAGAGGAGTCAATAGTAGCTCCATTTATTTCCATAATATACTGCACGCATCTCCACGCCGCCCCTGGAGGCTATCCCTCCCATGTCTCAACGGGTCATTTGCCCTTTCATTCCTTCGTCATGCCTATCCAAGGGGTGGAGGCCGGTTTTGCTGCGCAAACGGGTCAGTGCCCTTAGGTACAACGGTATCCAGTACTCCGCGCTTTCTCTGTAATCCTACGAATAAGCCAACATTCAAGAATTATTAAACTACTTTTAATTACTTTAAAGCCTTACTTAGTTTACGATTAGAATTAAGCTGCTATAGGTGCTAATGGTTGTACTTTCTGAGAACAATATGATTCATGATTTTTAGATATTGCCACCAATATTCTTGCTAATTTCCCCACGAGTTTCATGATAGATTTCATTTTTTTCATCTTTTTGACTTTAACATTATTAAAATGAATCTGCTTGAAATCAGAGTTATTGCTCACAAGGCTTAATGTCGTTAAAAATAAAAATCGCCTTAGTCGAGATCTCCCACGTTTTGAAACGACAATTTGTCCTTTCCATTTACCCGAGCTTGCTTCTGCCAGATGTAGTCCCGCATGTCGTAATAGAGAATTACCATGCGCGAAGCCACTTAAATCACCAGCTTCTCCTAAAATACCCGCCAATGAAATTTCACTAATTCCTTCAATGGCAATTATTTTTTTAGCGAAAGTAATTTGATCAAGTACGGAAGTGACTTCTTTTTCTACTCTTTCGAGTTGGACTTTTGCTAAATCGAATTCTTCAAGTAAATGTTCTAAATGAAGCTTATAGGCTTCGTGTGCTTGTTTACTGCCTACAGAATTTTTTGCTAAGTCAATTAACGATTGTGCTTTTTTAAGTCCTGCGTGACGTTTCATCACTGTTTTCCAACCTTTCACTATATCCTGTGCTTTCATGGAACATAGTTCTGAAGGTGTAGGAAATAACCGAAGTGTTGCGATTGCCCCTTTTCCTTTTACATCTTTAAATACTTCTCGAAGTTCAGGGAAGACAATATCTACCCAACGATTTATTTGGTTAATAGAACTGGTGAGGCGTTTAACGATTACATCTCGGTTAGCCATTAGCACTCGAAGCTTTTCAAAAGCTTCAGAAGTGGGCCGGATAAAGGAGTAATACCCATTCTTGATCATATCTGCAATCACAAGGGCATCTTTTTTATCGCTTTTAGATTGGGTATTATCACGATTTTCTTTATTTCTTTTCACATGGTGAGGATTAACGGTTACTACATCAATATCTTGATCATATAACCATTTAGATAGGTTCAACCAGTAATGTCCGGTAGGTTCCATCCCAACTATTTCAGTATTTAATCCTTTTGAAAGTTTTAAATGACAAATCCATTCCATTAATCTAGCGAAACCTTTCTCGTTATTTTCAAAAGTGAGAGGATCACCGACGACAATACCACGGAAATTTACAGCTCGTGCAACATGAACATGCTGTGCTATATCCACACCAACAACAAGATGTTTATCAGAAATTCTTTCAATTAGTTGATTTTGTTTGTCTTGCATTTTAAACTTCATATAAGAGCTCCTCCTTAGATTTGAGTTTTAGTTTGGTATCTATACTCTTATCTTACTGAGGGGCTCTATTTTTTTCAAAGTCGAAATTAACGCACTACAGGAATGCTATAATCCTCTAATCTTCTTATCAGAAAAATCAAATGGCCACCTGTTCATTAGTACAATTCGTTCTTCAAATATATTTCTCAGTGTATGGTAGAGATCGTCTTCTATATCCTGTGCAAATAAATAAATCTTATTTGGAGCCATACTAACTAATGGTCCAATCATGCGTTCTTGATAAGGCAATGATTTCTCAAATGCTGTTTCTGCATGAAGCCATTTGTAAATTTGTTGAAGGGATAACTTCTTCTTTTCTTCGTCGTAGAATTCTACCCCGTCTTTCAGGTGAACATATACAGCTTCAACTTTGGACTTTTGCTCTTTTAATACGTCTCGACATCGTTGAACCATGGACTGATATTCTAACTCCATTTTGTATTCATCAATAGCAATCTCTACCACATCTAATAATTTCTCTTTAGCATTTAATAATCTAAATGCTATCAAGGAATCAAATGAGAAAGAAATATCTTCCTCAATAAAAGGTGATATCTGCTTATAAATTTCTTGTTGCCATTGATAAAAGGTAAAAGGAAGTAAAATCATTTTTGTTTCAAGCCCAGGGAAAAAAATCAGTTTAGCAGTTTCTACAATAGATTGAATCTCTTCCTTGTCTTCGTAATAAAATGATTCACGTAAACATTCTTCGAGCCACTTCGAGAAATAAGTAGCGACAGTTACATTTGTTAATATTGCAATAATATGATGTTTCTTATCTAGGTGTAAGTCCTGAAGTCCTGATAGTATAAGAGCTGCAGTACCGTTTTTTCGATTATACTGGTAATCTACGATCGTCTCGCTTTTGCCTTTTCCCCCTAAAATAGATAACGAATGTCGAAGTTGTTCGTAAAAAGATTCACCTATATGTGAATCTTGGAAATCAATCGTTAACAACAGCAGCCCCTCCCAGTCAAATCACACATTAAGAGTTGATCGTCCGGGTGTTTTTCTTGATGCAGTTCAACTCTTTAGTAATATCTATTATATGTATATGGTTCTTGGGATTAATTATGAATTGAAAGTTTTAAAATAAAATAGAGCAGCCGATTCTAGTGAAAGTAACAACCTTTTGCACCATAAAAAAAACACAACCCCCGTGGAGATGAGGTTGTGTTTGTGTTTTAAGTATAAAATATGTTCTAATTTTGCATAACAAAATCTTTCTCAACTTTTTCATCCTCTTCGAATACATGGAGAGTATTATACTTTGTATCTCGCTGTGCAGGAACTTTGCCAGCTTCACGGATTAATCGAAGAATCAAATTAGTGTCAACTTTATGTGTTGCCCCGGCAGCGGAAACAACATTTTCTTCCATCATCGTGCTACCAAAATCATTACATCCATAAGAAAGGGATGTTTTTCCTGTTTCAGGACCCATAGTTACCCAAGACGATTGGAAATTAGCAACATTATCTAAGAAAATTCGGGATATAGCTAAATTCTTTAAGTATTCACGAGAGGTAACTTTTTCACCTTTCATGTTTGTATTCTCTGACTGGAACGTCCAAGAAATAAATGCTAGGAAGCAATCAGTCTCATCTTGTGCATCCCGGACACGTTGAAGGTGTAAGGCTCTTTCTTCAGACGTTTCACCGAATCCAATGACCATTGTTGCAGTCCCGTGCATGCCGACTTTTTTTACAAGCTTCATCGTTTCAATCCATTCTTCCCAAGTACCTTTTAAACGACTAATCCGACGTCTTGTGCGGTTATCAAGTATTTCTGCACCTCCACCTGGAACCGAATCAAGGCCTGCATCGTGAAGTTCCGTCAACACCTCTTCAAGTGATAAACCGGATACATCAGCCATTTTTCTGATTTCAGCTGGTGAGAACGAATGCATTGTAATGTCAAACCTCTTTTTTATTTCTCGAAGAAGGTCTGTATAATAACTAAATGAAAGATTTGGATTTGTCCCACCTTGCATGAGAATTTCCGTTCCATTCACATCTTTTGTTTCCTGAATTTTTTTAAATATTTCTTCATTATCTAGAACATATCCTTCTTTTGAACCAGGAGGACGGTAAAAGGCACAAAAGCGACAATAAGTATCACATAAATTCGTATAGTTAACGTTCCGTCCAATGACAAACGTTGTAACCGGCTCCGGATGCCACTTTAACATCATTTCATTGGCAACTTCACCTATTTTTTCTACCTCATCACTATCATAAAGTTCTACTGCATCTTCGACAGAAATACGTTTTCCCTGTCGGGCTCGATCGAGAATTTGATCAACACTCATTTTATTCCTCCATTCTCAAAACTGTACACTATTGTTTTATCGTAACATAAAACTGGGTATTTTTGCTTTAATTTTGCCCTCTTAGAAGTTGTAATTTTAATCTCATTCAAGGCAAAACTGATCGATTTGCCTTTCACTTAGCTCGGATTTATCGTTGATTCCGCTTGTTTTCGCCTTTCATATCAATTACTTCATTTAAATGTTTTACGCGTTCTAAAATACGCCTCGCCTTTAATTGATCAACTTTTTCAACACCACCTCTTTGCGTGGAAGAGAGATGTATCTCTAATTCACTTAAATCAAAGTTTGACGTAAAGATTGTCGGGAGTTTTTCCATCATCCGGAACTGTAATATAGCCCCTAAAATATCATCTCGGATCCAGTTTGACATGGTTTCCGCACCAATATCATCCATAATTAGAACAGGTGCTCTTTTGACCATATCCATTTTCCCTTGATATGAACCATCAGAAATCCCATTTTTCAGTTCACGAAAAAAGTCCGGCGTATACACAATCATCGTTGTTACTTCTTCGTCGGCTAAATAATTAGCGATTGCTCCGACAAGAAATGTTTTTCCCACACCAAATGGCCCGTGAATATAAAGGCCTTGACCGTCTTCCCCAGGATTGACTGATGCACAAAAAGCCATCGCCTTTGTAAAAGCGTTTGTCCTCGATGAATTGTCTTCATGAAAATCATCGAAGCTTACTTGCGTCATTTCTTTCGGTAGGTAAAGACTTTGCACAAAAGAAGCTTGTCTCTTTCGCTCCTCATCTTTTTTCTTCAATGAACAAGGTTTATATTGATTTTGAATTTCCCCGCGGTAAACATTCAAATCTGGTTGAAATCCTTGAATTAAGTTTGGACAGGCCTCTAGTCCGGGACATTGATCACAGTTGTTCCACTGTTGAGTAAATTGATAAAGTTCGTTGATTCCTTTTTCTATATTTTCATTAGTCATTTCCGGATTTTTATCGAGAAATAATTTAATACGATGGTTTTGCAACGTATTCTTCTTCAGTTGTTCAAATCGTTTTTCAAAACGGCCACCTGAAAACTGTTTTATTGACTGCTCAATGGAATCCATTTACGATTCCCCCTTTTGCTGCTTCTTCTTTTTTAACATTTCACGAAATTTCGCGGCTTCCTGCTTTGCCTTTTCCAAGTCTTCATCTGAACCTTGGTTCTTTTGCCAACCTTCTTCGTCTTTCATCCATTTCGGAAGAGGTTCTTGTTTTACCGCTCCCGCATAGGCTGTTTTATTAGCATAAGCAGGTTGAGGATTCTTTTTAAACTCTTTGCTTTTTTGATTTTCTTTTTTAGCCAGTTCCATTGCTTCCTTCACTGTACGAATCTTTTTTCGTTTCCAATGATTAGCTATCTTGAAGGCAAGAGCTTTAGATAGTTTTTGATCATTCACCCTGAAAATATAATCTAGCAATACGTTAACAACACCTGGAGATAGCTTATATTCAAAGATCAGCTTTTCAATAATATCCATGTCACCTTCGTAGATCTTCGCTCCATCATTTAATTCTTCTAAATATTCGATCGGCGCCGTTGATTCAAAATAGAGGATAGTATGCTCTTCCTGCGTTTTAGGAGGTCCCGTGAAGCTTTTTTCCGTGTCACTTTGTTTCCTTAACCCTAACCTTGGCGGTTCATCCTTTTCGTTCATACGATACCTGCGCTTCGCCTGTTCCCGCAACTGTTCCACATCTAATTGATCTGTATGCAACATCGCATCTTGAACCATATTCGCCATATCCCTGGGCTCTAATTTATACATAAAGGCTAATTGATAGATTAACCGTTGACTGGTTTCTTTCTCTACTTCTTCCTTTGGAACAAAAGTAGGCAAATATGCTAGTAATTGTTGAAAATCAAATTCTTCCTCTGACATAGAATAAGAGGGTTTTTCACTATTCTGTCCTAATAGTGGCACCTCAGAGAAAAGATTATCACTCATTTCCGAAGATCCACTTCTTATTTCTGATGGGTGGATCGAGGTGAAAACTTGATTAAAACCTTGCGTCACGTTTTCTAACCCTTCTGTCACTACATCATTTATTTGAAAATACGCCCGCAATTCACGATATTGTTCTTTACTGCCAATTTTATTATAAAGAAAAACACTTAAGAGGTCATCATGAAAAAACGCTGCCGGATTCATAGGTGAATGAATATAATAATAATAAACATATTCTTCTTCTTCTTTCTTCCGGAAAACGGTTAATAATCCTAACGCTTCTAATTTCTTTCGTTCTGAAAAAAGAAGGTCCAAGTGCTGTCCTGTAAAGGTCATTAAAGACTTATGAGTTCTTTCGATTTTTTTATCAGCCTGTTTTTGCACGTCTAAAGAAAGAGTCATATACAAGCTATAAGCTACAGAACCAATTAGTGGCTGGTAAAGTAACGTTAATACATCATGATCCCATGTGTGTATACTATCTCTCATAAAAGCAACATAACGATTTGAAGGCAATACCTCTTTCCAATGCATTGTTATTTCACCTAATCCTTTTAAAGGCTCTGTTCATGATAAATTATGTTAAAGTAGCGAAAAATGGAGCTTTTATGCTCCATTCTAATGAATCTATTTCTTATTTTCACGGTCAATAAGATCTTTTAATTCATCAACAAATACGTTTATGTCTTTAAACTGACGGTAAACGGAGGCGAACCTGACATAAGCCACATCATCAATAACTACTAAAAACTCCATTACTTTTTCGCCAATCTGATGACTGCTAACTTCAGAATATCCTTGATTACGAAGATCTCTTTCAACATCTTCAGCAATAATTTCCAGTTTCTCCAAAGGAACCGGACGTTTTTCACAAGCACGAATCAAACCCCTTAATAGCTTTTCGCGATTGTATTCTTCTCTGTTTCCATCTTTTTTCACGACAATTAAAGGTGTTTGTTCCACTCTTTCGAATGTAGTAAAACGATAGCCACAGTCCTCACACTCTCTCCGGCGTCGAATCGAACGGCTCTCATCACTTGGTCTTGAGTCTAAAACCCTTGTTCCATTGTGTTGGCAACTAGGACATTTCATGTGGCACACACCTCGTTTCTATCACTGTCTTACTCCTTGGTTAATTTGTCTCCTAGACTTGTCCCAACGAAAGGCAACCTTGAATCAAGTTCCTTATATAATTCCCGAATCAATTTACCACTGTAACCAAAATCAGTAAATATGATGGTATCCGTAGATACTGAAAAATCAATGGCGGTCCTGAAAGGTCGAACCATGATCACTGTGACAACCATAAATGCTTTTTTGCCTTTTTTGATACGAACGATGACTTCCCCATGTTCCTCTGAAATAGAAGCAACTTCATAGCCTTGCTTGGCACCAAACATTACCTCTAATTCTTTTATAACTTTATCCTTTGTCGTTTTATAATAGTGTGTTTTCAGTGTTTCATCAAAATGGTTTTCTTTTGTTTCCGTACCCGAACTGAAAATCTTATTTATTGTGTCTTTAAAACCCATTTATCATCCCACCTTATCACCTTAAGCATAGCAAGAAATAAAGAAATCTTCAATTGAAAATGTATACATTGTCATGGTAGTTATTATGAATGAGATACTATTTTTCCAGATTGTGTCGAAAACTAGGATATTTATATAGAATGTGAAAAACGCGTAGCGTCTTTTATTTAGAATTTCTTACCTTTAAACAAAAAAACAACGCCTTGTCCATTTACGAACAAAGCGCCGTTTTTAATTAAGAATAAGCTTGCACTACTTTGCTTTCTCCAACTCGAATTGGGCCCATGCCTCTTGGCACCTCTACAACTTCGGTTGTTTTTGCACTTAAAGCTTTGGAAATGTATTCGGAAGCTATATTTGGATCTATTCGATCTCCACACGTATATACATCTATACTAGCGTACCCGTGCTCCGGAAAACTGTGAATTGTTAAATGTGATTCACTAATAATGACAACTCCACTTACTCCATAAGGAGCAAATTTATGAAATGCCACTTCCCTTACCTCGGCGCCCGCTTCTAAAGCTGCATCAACGAATAATCTTTCGATATACTCAATGTTATTTAATTTGTCTATGTCACAACCCCATAATTCTGCGATAATGTGACGGCCCATTGTTTCCATTATAAATCCCCCTTTTCCATATTAAAAAATCATGCCTTCAAATACATGCAGGAATCAATATTACTGGGGGAAAGTTAGTCCAGAGAGGTCCTAACCCTTTAAGTAATCCAGATCCCTTCTGTTACTTTAAAAACGAAGTTCACGGATGAAATTATACTTTGTTTGAAGGTCTTTTGCAAATGATTTTTTTACAGAAAAGGAGAAAACAGATCCTTTTGTAACGATTAAAGGCGTTAAGAAACGTAATTTTTAGATTTTAATTGGAGGCTATTCCCAATATATTTTGTTAAATCAACAATTCTACACGAGTATCCCCATTCATTATCATACCATGCCAGAACTTTTAGAGTTTTATCATGCATTATCGTGCTAAGACCATCAACAATGGAGGAATGCTCATTTCCATTAAAATCTGTAGAAACTAGTGGCTCATCTGTAAAAGACATAATACCTTTCATTGAATCTTCAGCTGCTGCTCTCAAGACTTCGTTCACCTCTTGTGCAGATGTCTTTTTGTTAACGTTTACCACTAAGTCAACTAACGATACATTTGGAGTCGGTACTCGTAAGGCCATACCATGAAGTTTCCCTGCCATTGCAGGGAGAACCTTACCAATTGCTTTTGCAGCTCCAGTAGTTGTAGGGATGATCGACTGACCACATGCCCGAGCTCTTCTTAGATCCTTGTGTGGATTGTCAATATTCCGTTGATCATTTGTATAGGAATGAATAGTTGTCATCATTCCAGACTCAATTTCAAAAGCATCATTTAACACGCTTACTACAGGTGCAAGGCAGTTTGTCGTACAAGAAGCATTAGATACTATATGATGCCGATAAGGCAAGTAGTCTTGATGATTCACTCCAAAAACAATTGTCAGATCTTCATCTTTACTAGGTGCGGTTATGATGATTTTCTTAGCCCCTGCTTCAATATGCATAGCAGCATCTTTTTTCGTCGTAAACATCCCCGTCGCTTCAATTACAATATCTATGTCTAACTCTCTCCATGGTAATTCTCTTGGATCTCTGTTTTGGCTGAGATTGATACGGCAGCCATTTAGTAAAAGGTGCTCTCCATCTCTCTCGATATTCTTCTTAAACGGACCATGCACCGTATCATATTTAATTAAATGCACCAACGTTTCTGCAGGATATAGAGCATTTATTGCTACAACCTCAATCCCACTTTCTTCAGAGCACTTCCGAAAAACCATACGACCTATTCTTCCAAATCCATTAATAGCAACACGAATCATTAAGCATCCCTCCGAATCATATGTGTTATACTAATAACCTAATTACTGCTTTATAGTATAACATATATTATTAAAAATCTGCCATTTTGTTTGTTTTAATTTATTCTTTTCTATATAATTGCTTTGTTTTAAAATAATTGTTTGTTTCAGAAAAAACCGTGAACGATATTTTTTCAAACTAGTAGCCTAAATAATGAAAAAAGGAGAAAGCAAATTAGCCCTCTCCTTTCTGCAACTTATGTAAAAGTTTCTTCACTTGAAGCTCTGTTTCAGAAAAACTTCCTGAATTATCAATAATATATGATATACGTTCATCTTTCTTTTTTTCCGTTATTGGAATTTGAGATCGTATTCGGTAGTTAGCCTCTTCTTCCGTGTAATTGTTTCGCTCTTCCAATCTTGTCCGTTGGATTTCTTCCGGAACAAACACAAGCACCACTTTATCTGTTAAATAAAACAGGTTACTTTCAATAAGCAAAGGGATATCTAAAATAATAATAGGATATCCCTTTCGCTCTAATTGTTCCGCTTGATCTTTCATGTTGGCTCGAACAGAAGGATGGACGATCTCGTTTAACTTTTTTCTCATATCATCGTTTTTAAAAACGATTTCACCTAGTTTTGCACGGTCAATCGTTTTATCTTCTTTTAAGATTTCCTGTCCAAATGCTAAAACAATCTCCTCATAGGCTTCTTTTCCGGGAGTAACTACTTCCCGGGCTACTAAATCCGCGTCAATAACCGGGATTCCTTCTTTTTTGAAGAGGTTTGATACGGTACTTTTACCGGTCGCAATTCCACCCGTTAACCCAATTATCATAATGCCTTTCCTCCTTAGTTTTTAACTAGGTCTAAATTTTCCAAAGCCCAAGAATGATAAGTAAAAGGCCTGGTAAAAAGGTAAGTCCATTTATGTTGGAAGATGCCATTAGTTTTTCGCCACTTAGTTTCCCTAACGTTAAGAATAACCCGCACATGAACGCTACACTTACAGCTAGTATGAGTGGAGACACACCAAGCAAAGCCGCACCTAACCCTGCACCAAAAGCATCCAATGATAGAGCGATCCCTAAAAGAACAGCTTCAGCCCCGGTAATGGAGCCCGAATCATCTAAATCTGCTTCCATAGGTTTACGTAAAATACGAATAACAATACCCAACTGTTTTAATTCAACATTCACGACCATCTTCTCTTCACTAATACCTTTTTTCTTAGTGACCGAATGATGTCGAAAAACTTGGAACATTGCAAACATCCCAATTCCTATTAAAAGAAACCCTCCAAGTCTTTCCGCAGCTGCTACAGACAAATAGCCACCAACACTTACTCCGACCCACATTGCTAATAACACAGATGCTGCGGAACATCCCATTATAGATAGTATGGAGATAAACGGTAGTTTCATCTTTCTCAATCCGTATGTTACGCCTACCCCGAAGCTATCTAAACTAACTGCAAATGCTAATATTAAAATGGGCAACCATTCAACCATGGTAAGAACTCCTTTCGCATACTAAGTACTAAGCTACGTTAGTATATGGCAGGAGCCCATCCAATGTACTTGGGCGTAAATGAATTTATAAAGGAACTAGATTTTACTCTAATTAGCTACAAGCACGTTTTGCTTAAAATTAACTCGGCTGGCAGATTGGACACGTATGCGTACCTCTGCCTCCAACCACAGTCCTTATGATCGAAGTATCGCAATCATGACACGGTTCTCCCTTACGTCCGTAAACATGAAGGCTTTGCTGAAACATTCCCATTTGACCTTGTCCGTTGACATAAGACTTTATTGAAGAACCTCCCATATCAACAGCTGCCTGAAGGGTGCCTCTAATCGCAATGTATAAACGTTCACATTCTGTAATGGTTACATTACTAGCTGGTTTCTCAGGATGGATTCTTGCTTGAAAGAGTGCTTCATCAACATAAATATTGCCTAGTCCTACTAAAATTGTCTGATCCAACAGTGCTGATTTTACTGCCCGGTTCGTGCGGTGCAGTTTAGCAAATAAGTCTTCCTTGGAAAATTCACTCGTCAATGGTTCTGGTCCTAGCTGGGACAATGGCAGTCTCTCTAATTCAGTTCCAATCGGAAACAAGTGCATCGTTCCAAATTTCCTGACATCTCCGTATCTTAATTCCTTTCCACTCTTAAAGCGAAAACGCACATGAGTATGTGGCGCTACTTCTTCCTCACATGGATACACTCCATATTTCCCTTCCATCCTCAAATGAGAAACCAATGTATAATCATCCAAGTATATGAGTAGAAACTTTCCTCTTCTTGCAATGGATCTAATCGTCTGTCCTGCTAACATTATCTTAAATTCCTGAACATCATCGGGATGTTTAATCATCTTTGGCCAGCCTACTTCAACTGATTCAATGGTTTCATCTATTACTAATTCAGCTAACGTCCGTTTCACTGTTTCTACTTCTGGTAATTCAGGCATTTCTGTCACCTTCTCTAATAGCTTCTAAGTTCCATTCAAGGGTTTTTACGTTTTGAACAAAACAAAGGTTATTTTTCTTATTTTGCATCATACCATGTTGCACCATACGAGACATCTGCTACTAGTGGAACATTCAGCTTTACAGCGTTTTCCATAACATCTAAAACAATCTTGTTCATTTTTTCTATTTCTTTTTCTGGAACTTCAAAAATAAGTTCATCGTGCACTTGTAATAGTAAGGTCGAATCCATTTGCTCTTTTTCTAATCTTTCTGCCATATCTACCATCGCTTTTTTGATAATATCCGCTGCACTTCCTTGTATAGGCGTGTTCATCGCTGTTCTTTCTGCAAAACTTCGCAGATTGAAATTACGGCTCGTAAGTTCAGGCAAATATCGTCTGCGATTAAGCATCGTTGTTACAAACCCTTTTTCTCGAGCTTCTTCCACAACGTTCTCCATATAATCTTTCACTCCAGGATAGCTTTCAAAGTAACGCTCAATAAACACCTTTGCTTTTTTACGAGTAATACCAAGGTTTTGTGAAAGTCCATAATCACTAATTCCATAAACAATACCAAAGTTCACAGCCTTTGCTGTTCGTCTCATATTACTTGTAACATCTTCAGCACTAACCTCAAAAACGTCCATCGCTGTTTTTGTATGAATGTCGATACCCTCACTAAAGGCTTGAACAAGGTTTTCATCTTTCGATATATGAGCCAGTACTCTTAGCTCAATTTGAGAATAGTCTGCCGCCAAAATATAGGAGCCTTTCTCTTCAGCCACAAAAGCATGACGTATTTTTCTCCCCTCTTCCAAGCGAATCGGAATATTCTGCAGATTTGGTTCAGTAGAACTTAGTCTGCCTGTTTGTGTTAGTGACTGATTAAAAATCGTGTGAATTTTTCCTGTTTTCTGGTGAACTACTTTTAACAATCCTTCTATATACGTTGAGTTTAGTTTTCCTAACTGCCGGTAGTGAAGGATAAGAGGAATCATTTCATGCTGGTCCTTCAACTGCTCTAATACCTCAGCAGATGTGGAATATCCTGTTTTCGTTTTCTTAACCACGGGCAATTGAAGCTTATCGAAAAGAATTTCTCCAAGTTGTTTCGGTGAGTTGATATTAAATTCCACGCCTGCAAGCTGATGAATTTCTGATTCCATTTTATCCAATTTCCCAACAAGCACTTCACCCATGTTTTCCAGTTCTTCTTTATCGATAGTTACACCATTCATCTCCATGTGTCCTAAAATAATGGATAGTGGCATCTCTAATTGCTCAAACAATTCCTGCTGCTCATTTTCCTGAAGTTCTTTTATCAAGTCATGTTTCAAATCAAGCACTGCCGCGGCTTTTCTTCCGATGTGCTGAGCCAATATCTCATTTACCGGTACTTGTCGTTTCTTTCCTTTTCCATAGATTACTTCATCAGTTTGTACTTTAAGGCTTTGTTTTCGATTCGCTATATCAGCCATTTCATGAGAGCTTGCTGAAGGGTCAATCAAATAAGAGGCTATTTGCACGTCAAAGACAACCCCATCTAGTCGAATGTCTTGCCAGCCTAATAACGCCACTCCTCGTTTTGCATTAAAGATATATTTTTCTTTGTCAGGATCCGCTGCCCAATTTTTGAATACGTCACTTTCCATCGCAACCTCCGCTGGGAAATAAAACGCTCCATTTTCATTCACAACAGATAGCCCAATAATTTCAGCTTGATGATAGTTCTCTCCTAGTGCTTCAATAACGAGAGCAGATGGACTGATTAACATGTCATCTGTTACTTCTTCCACTAATTGAATATCCATATCCTCTATCTCTTCTTGAGCAACTGCTTCACCAGAACCGATACGATCTAATAAAGAGGCAAATTCTAACTCTTTAAATAGCTCTATTAATTTTTCTTGATTTCTTTCTCCCAGTTCCAACGCATCTAGCTTCACATCAACAGGAGCATCAATCATGATCGTTGCAAGCTCTTTACTCATAAAAGCTTGTTCCTTGTTTTCAGTTAAGTTTTCTTTTAGTTTTTTTCCGGAAATTTCGTCAAGTGATTCATATACACCTTCAACTGTCTTATACTGTTTCAAGAGCTTAAGAGCTGTTTTTTCTCCAACTCCCGGTACACCGGGAATATTATCGGAACTATCACCCATTAACCCTTTCATATCAATAATTTGGTTAGGTGTGATTCCATATTTTTCATCGACTAAAGATAAATCGTATGTATCTACATTCGTGATGCCTTTTTTAGTTAAGGAAACATGCACTTTATCTGTAACGAGTTGCAGTAAATCTTTATCACCAGTGTAAATCTTCACATCCCAATCTGGGTCTTTTGCAGTTTGAGTAGAGAGTGTTCCAATAATATCATCTGCTTCATAATTAACAACTTCAAAGTGCTGGATATTAAAAGCTTTAAGCAAATCTCTCATTACTGGTAACTGTTCAGAAAGTTCGGGCGGAGTTTTCTGTCTCGTCCCTTTATACTCTTTAAACGTCGAGTGACGGAACGTCGTTTTTCCCGCATCAAATGCCACCAGCATATGAGTCGGTTGTTCGTCTTCCAATATTTTCAACAGCATCGTCGTAAAACCGTAAATAGCATTTGTATAGACACCTTTATTGTTATTCAATAACGGTAACGCGAAAAAAGCTCGATATGCAATACTGTTTCCATCAATTAAAATTAATTTTTTCATTTTTTAACCCCTTTTCTGTTCCTATTCCGTAATGCTATTTTATCACGAAAGCTTCTAGAAGAACAAAAGCTAGTGTGATCTTTCAGTCCCTCGAGTAGCACCTATGAATTACGTCCAGGTTTCTCAAAAGGAAGGGTCAGTTTTCGTTGACATGAGTGGCGTAAAGAAGACTGCCTTCTAATATTTAATGAAAAAAGAACAAAAACTCTTGGAGAGCTTTTGTTCCTGTCAAAGGGGTGTGAAACTAATGACTCCTTTAGTATAGGTTGAAATGTTTAAGATAACATCGTGCACGTGTAAAGATTTTATTAACGTCCATTCCTATCAATCACATACTTTTTGATTCTTTTTTTTCTTTTAAAATGACCAAACGAAAAACGGTTCCTCTGCCTATATCACTGTCTACGGAAAGCTTTGCACCATGAGCTTCAGCTAAATGTTTAACAATGGCAAGACCTAGTCCTGTCCCACCGGAATTTCTGCTTCTAGCTCGCTCTACTCGATAAAAACGCTCGAATATTCGTGGGATCTCTTTTTTATTAATTCCAATTCCAGTATCTTCTACTTCCATTAGTACCGTTTCAGCCTGTTCCTTTACTCGGATTGTGATGACACCTTCTTCAGGTGTATAAGCTATCGCGTTAACAATCAGGTTAATAAGTACTTGCTTCAAACGATGAGGATCAGCTTCTACCCAAGTATCCCCTAGTATTTTTGTTTCAATTCTCATTTTTTTAACGATGGCTTTATCATTTAGAATCAAAAGAACATCAGCAACTAATGACTCAATATTAACTTTCTGCCAATTAAGTTGAAAATGATCTCCTTCTATTTTTGATAACTCCAGTAAATCTGAGATTAATCCTTCTAATCTTTCTGATTCATTGGCTATGATTGTTAAGAATTTTTTACGCAGCTTTTCATCATTCATAGCACCATCCAGCAAGGTTTCCGTAAAACCTTTTAGCGATGTTACTGGAGTTTTTAGTTCATGCGAAACGTTAGCAACAAAATCCTTTCTAGCCTGTTCTAACTTTTTTAACTCCGTAACGTCATGGAAAACCAACACAATACCCTTTAGCTTTTCATCATGTCCAATTATCGGGGCCCCATGAACATCAACATGGCGGAAATATATGCCAACAGGAATTTTTATTTGCCGACGAGTTCTTTTTTCCGATAAAAATATTTCCTGAATGAACTTGTTAACGTATTTATGTTTAATTACTTTATAATAGAGATTATTTTTCCACTGATCTGTATTCTCATCAAATATATCTTTGCAAGATCGGTTGACGAGAGTAATGTCTCCTTTTGTGTTAATCAAAATGAGCCCACTACCCATGTTCTCAATTAACGTTTCCAATCTTTCTTGTTGGATTTCATACGTATTTGTTATTTGTTGAAGATTCTCTGCAAGAACATTTATAGATCGGTTTAACTCCCCTGTTCGGTAATCAGAAACATCAAACGTTCTTGCTTGAAAATTCCCTTTTGCAAGTTCATTAGAAACTCTTCTTGCTTCTTCCACTGGTTTTACCATCTGATTTGTAATCTTGGTTGTTAAAAGAACAATAATGACAAATGCAAGAAAAAATGAAACTATTAGGAGCGTCCAAATACTTTGATACACCGAATTTAGTTCATCCATAGCTAAACTTAAACGAAGATAACCCTTTACTTCTCCATTATCCTCTAAGGGAATAGCATAATAAAGCAACTCTTCATTAACCGTATTACTAACCCTCACAGATCGTCCTGCAGCACCGTTTTTGATCACTTCTTGTATTTCCGGTCTCGATAGTCTATTGTCTTGATCTTCGAGATTACCTGTACTTTCCGCCAATGCTTCGCCTTCCGCATCTATGATCGTGATACGAATATCTAATCGTTCCGCTAACTCAATGACTGTATTTTGTAAAACTTCTGTCTCATTCAACTCAATGTCTTCTATGTGATAAGCGATGACTAATGATTCTTTTGCAATTCGGTCGTTCATACCTTCTAAGTAAAAATCTTTAAATAGTGGGCCTAATATAGCACCTAAGCTTGCAAGTACAATTAGGATAATCAACGAAAGTGGTAAAATAAGTCTATATTTATAACTACTCATGTTTTGGCGGATCCTCTAATTTATAGCCTAATCCTCTAATCGTTTTTATATAAACCGGCTTTTTCGTATTTGGTTCTATTTTTTCCCGTAAGTGACTAATATGAACATCGACAATTCTAGTATCGCCGACAAATTCATAATTCCACACAGCATTTAATAGCTGGTCTCGCGTGAGAACTCTTCCCATGTTATTCACTAAATAAACAAGCAACTCAAATTCCTTAGGAGTAAGTTCTAACGGCTCATCTTTTAAATATACCTCGTAATTTTCGGGAAATATATTTACATCACCTATGGTCAATTTAAGGGATTTGACTTCCGTTTCATTTGTGGAGGACTGCTTCCCTGAACGTCTTAATATCGCTCTCACTCTAGCAACTACTTCTCTTGGACTGAATGGTTTTGTTAAATAATCATCTGCTCCTAGCTCGAGTCCAAGAACTTTATCAAACTCATCGTCTTTTGCAGTTAGCATAAGTATAGGTGTCATTATTTTGTTTTGCCTTAACTCTTTGCACACTTCTAGTCCATCGATTTCTGGAAGCATAAGATCTAAAATAATTAAATCGTAAGCATTCTGCATCGCTTTTTCAAGTCCCAACTTCCCATCCATGGCCGTAGTAACTTGAAAACCTGCTTGCTCAAGATTAAATTGAAGTAATGTCAAAATGGATTCTTCATCATCTACAATTAGTAGTTTTTGTGCCATTTCCGTTCCCCCCAGATTGCTTTCTCTGATAATTCATCAAAGCTATTTATCACATTTTTAGTGACACTGTCTTTTTTATCTTACTACAAATAGCACCTTTCACAAAGATTTCTTTTGAATAATTCCCAATTTTTTCATTCTTAATTGTATGCAATGTAAGTCATATTTTTAAAGTTGAATGGTTTGAATCATAAAAACGCGTAGCGCCTTTTATGATGTACAGCGTGATCTTTCGCCACCACGAGTAGCACCTATGTATTGCGTGTAGGTGCTAGTTGCTAAAAAAAAGCCCCATCTTTGTGATGAAGCCATTCCTCCTATTTACCTCTTTTTACTACTTGATCAGCTACATTTAATCCTAAAATTTTTTTATCTATAATCTTCTCGGCCGGTCTAAACCTACACTAGCTTATCTCATAAAAAAAATCCGATATATTATCGGATTTCTTAAAGGAAAACTTATTTCACAAGTTTCATTACTTCTTTAACAGAATCTACAGACTTATCAAGAGAAGCTTTTTCATCCTTGTTTAAATCGATTTCGAATATCTTCTCAATACCATCTCCACCAATGACAGTCGGAACACCTAGATAAAGATCTTGATAACCATATTCACCTTCTAGATAGGCAATAGTAGGGAGAATACGTTTCTTATCTTTCAGGATTGCCTCTACCATTTGTACAATAGATGCTGCAGGAGCGTAATAGGCACTTCCATTACCCAGAAGATTAACTATTTCTCCTCCACCTTTACGAGTACGTTCTACAATAGCATCTAAACGCTCTTTGGAAATTAAGTTTTCTAAAGGAATACCTCCAGCAAAACTGTATCGTAACATAGGTACCATATCATCACCATGACCACCTAAAACGAAACCAGTTACATCTTCCACAGAAACATTAAGTTCTTGTGCAACAAAAGTATTGAATCGGGCCGTATCTAATACCCCAGATTGTCCGATAACACGATTTTTAGGGAACCCTGATTCTTTGAATACTGTGTACGTCATTGCGTCAACAGGATTTGTAAGAACGATAATGAAACAATCCGGTGAGTATTTTACAATTTCCTTTGTAACGCTCTTCATAATACCTGCATTCGTACTAACGAGGTCATCACGACTCATCCCGGGTTTTCTAGGGATTCCGGCTGTAATAACAACGATATCAGAATCAGCAGTGTCTTTATAATCAGAAGTACCAACGATATTAGAATCAAATCCTTGGACAGGGCTAGCTTCGAGCATGTCTAAAGCTTTCCCTTTCGTTGGATCCTCGCTTTGTGGAATATCCACTAGAACAATATCTCCCAGTTCTTTTTGAGCAGCCATTAATGCCGTAGTCGTCCCAGTGAAACCGCCACCAACAACAGTTATTTTTCTACGTTTAATTGTCATCTCTATCGCACTCCTCTTCTTATTACGTTTATTATGAAAGAAGTCTTTAAACAGGTTATAACCATAAAATCTCACATCAATGCATGAGTAGCTCCTCCAGTAACAGATAATTATCTATTACTGCAGAAGCTCTTTCACACACCGGATTTATCATTGCTTATCTATAAAATCCAGCTTGTAGATAAGCAAAATTTATTTATTTTTCATTAACACTCTTACAAGTTTTTAATTAGAGCATCTCCAAATTCAGAGCACTTAACTTCTGTTGCCCCATCCATTAATCGAGCGAAATCATACGTAACAGTTTTACTTGCAATTGTTTTATCCATAGAGTTCTCAATTTTATCAGCAGCTTCTCCCCAACCAAGGTGACGAAGCATCAGTACACCCGACAAAAGCAATGAAGAAGGATTTACTTTATCTTGTCCAGCATATTTCGGTGCAGTACCATGAGTAGCTTCAAAAATCGCATGACCAGTATCGTAGTTAATGTTCGCTCCAGGAGCGATACCGATTCCACCTACTTGAGCAGCTAGTGCATCGGAAACATAATCTCCGTTAAGGTTCATCGTTGCTACAACATCAAACTCTTTTGGACGAGTTAAGATTTGTTGAAGGAAGATATCAGCAATAGAATCTTTAATGATAATTTTGCCTTCAGCTTCTGCTTCAGACTGTGCTTCATTTGCTGTATCTTTCCCTTTTTCCTCAACGATACGATCATATTCAGCCCATGTGAATACTTTGTCACCGAATTCTTTTTCAGCTAATTCATAAGCCCAAGTTTTAAAAGCACCTTCTGTAAATTTCATAATGTTTCCTTTATGAACAATCGTTACACTCTTTCGGCCTTCATCAATTGCATACTGAATAGCAGCTCTCACAAGACGATGAGTTCCTTCTTCGGAAACAGGCTTAATTCCAATTCCTGAAGTTTCCGGGAAACGAATTTTAGTAGCTCCCATTTCATTTTGTAAGAAATCAATAAGTTTTTTCACTTCATCTGTACCTTTTTGGAATTCAATTCCAGCATAGATATCTTCAGAGTTTTCACGGAAGATTACCATATCCGTATCTTGTGGTCGTTTAACTGGAGAAGGTACTCCTTCAAACCAACGAACAGGACGAACGCACGAATATAAATCAAGTTCTTGACGAAGTGCTACGTTTAACGAGCGGAATCCTCCACCAATTGGCGTAGTCAAAGGCCCTTTGATCGCGATAATATATTCACGAATTGTATCTAAAGTTTCTTCAGGTAACCATTCACCTGTTTTATTGTGTGCTTTTTCACCAGCAAGAACTTCTTTCCAATGGATCTTTTTCTCTCCGTTATAAGCTTGTTCAACTGCTGCTTCAATTACACGAGATGCAGATTTCCAGATATCTGCGCCAATTCCATCACCTTCGATATAAGGGATAATTGGTTCATTTGGTACATCTACAACACCATTGTTTACTGTAATTTTTTGTCCTGACATAAAAAAATACCTCCTATTAATTATATGTAATTAAATTATTGAGAGGAAAAGGAATAGCTCTTCCCTTCCCACCCAATTATAACATATCTTATCTGTTTTCCATTGGAATCCACTTTTGTTTATCTGGTCCTGTGTACTCAGCGCGTGGACGAATCAAACGGTTATTATCAAACTGCTCTAAAATATGAGCGATCCAACCGGACATGCGACTTACTGCAAAAATCGGTGTGAAAATATCGTGCTCAATACCGAGGCTATGATAAACGGATGCCGAATAGAAATCAACATTGGGGAGAAGTCCCTTTTCATTTGTTACAACTTCATCAATTTTCACACTCATATCATACCACTTGGATTCTCCAGTGATTTCAGTAAGTTGACGAGACATTTCTTTTAAGTGTTTCGCTCGTGGATCTCCATCTTTATATACTCTGTGACCAAATCCCATAATCTTTACTTTACGCTCTAAAGCATCTTTAATATAGGATTCTGCATTAGAAACATCACCGATTTCAGAGAGCATTGCCATTACTTGTTCATTTGCTCCACCATGAAGAGGGCCTTTAAGGGCACCAATTGCAGCGGTAATTCCAGAGTACATATCAGATAATGTAGCCACACACACTCTCGCAGTAAACGTTGAAGCGTTCAACTCATGATCGGCATGTAGAACTAATGCTTTATTGAAAGCTTTTACTGAAATATCATCAGGTTCTACTCCATTAAGCATATAAAGGAAATTAGCTGCAAAACTTAACTCTTTTTTTGGTGCTACAGGTTCTTTGCCTTTTCTAATTCTTGAGAAAGCTGTTACGATTGTTGGAATTTGTGCTTGAAGTTTGACTGCTTTTTTAAGATTAGCATCTTTGTCCTGGTTATCCGCATCCTCATCAAATAATCCTAAGTTAGATACAGCTGTTCTTAAAGCTGCCATCGGATGTACTTGATCAATCGGATAAGTTTTCATTTGCGCTAATACAGCGTCCGGAACTTTTGAAGCTGCTGCTAATTCTTTTTGGAAAGCGTCTAATTCCTCTTTATTAGGAAGTTTTTTATTCCAAAGAAGGAAAACTACTTCTTCAAAACTAGCGTGATCCGCTAAATCGTCAATGTTATACCCATTGTAAGTCAAAACTCCGTCAATTATAGAACTCACACTCGACGTAGTAGCAACTACACCTTCTAATCCTTTAGTCGTACTCATACTATCTCTCCTTTACATGAAATATAATTTTTTCTCATTTTAAGCCGGTTACTAAGGTCTAAAGAAAAATGAATCAATACTGCATTTTGAACGGTAGAATATCATTCACGCCAGTCACCTTTAAAATTCATTATCCTAAAATACTTTTGTGTAAACATTTTCTTCTATTACCGAAGAAAACTAAGCGAAAGATAATTGATAGCGGTTACGTAAATTGTTAGAAATGAAATTCAAACATTCTTCATCTTCTATGTATTTGACCTTATTCCTATCTATTATACCATTTATGAAACTTTTGTGAACGTAAACTTTCAAAACAATTAAAGATGCAGACTTATACTATTATTTTAATTTGTTTATACATTCACATTAATCCGTTGCTCTTCAACCTCCAAAAGAAGAAAAAAAATCTGCAATTCTCATTGCTAGGTAAGCAATACCAGCACCTATTAACGGTCCAACGGCAACACCATTAAAGACAGCAACTGCCAGTATTGTTCCAAATACTAACGCGACCGTAATATGAGGGTCTGATTTTAACAACTCAATGCCATTTGCAGCAATGACTGCGACTAGTATTCCAGAGGCAAGCGCAATCCAAGCATAATACGATTTCATAGCATCCTGTAGCTCCCTGAATCCAATTTCCCCGGTCACTATTGGAACCAGCACTGCAATCGTAATAATCGTAACTCCTATATTAATCCCTTTTTGTTGAGCGATGGGCAGAATTTTATCACCAAGACCACTAAATTTTACAACTAATAAAAATGTCACTGCTATGATAAGTGATTGATTTTTAGCAAACAATCCGATCGCTAAAAGAATCAACATAAATATAGTGGGCTGGCTCATCAAATTCTTCCTTTCTATTCCTACTTACTCCGATATTTTATCATATATCACTAAACAAACACATTATCTTGCATTTCCTTAATTTTAATAAAGCTTGTTTCATATCTTTATTTACCAAGCATAAAATACCATATCAAAAGAATACGCGTTATTCACGCTAGTTACGTATAAATCTTTTTAAAGGAGACAACAAATAATGAGTTCTTCACGAAGACCTATTGAATGGGGACGTGTATATATACTACTGGGAACAATGATAGGAACTGTTTTAATTATTCTTATCTCCATTATCTATTTTTACCCATTTTTAATTGCTATTGCTTTTTCATTACTGTTTCTCCCTTTCGTAAACTATTTAGAGAATAACTGGAACTGGAATCGTACGAGTGCTACTTTGATCATTATTAGTATTTTTATCTTAATTTTTCTAGCTCTGACCACTTTTATAATCGCTGAATTTGTACAAGGGTTATCCCATTTGATGAAAATATTACCCCCCCATATAGAAGAGAGTACAGAAGTGATACATCTTTGGATAGATAATGTTATTCTGCCCTTCGTTACCGATTTAACAAAATTTTCTGCAGGATTGGCAACAGATACTAGAGCAACGATAGATTTATCCCTTGATCAGCTGTTTAGTAATGCAGGAAATCAAATTGGGGAGTTGATACAATACGTACTAGCTAAACTGCGGAATTTTTTTATTTCTCTTCCTCATGCTTTTGCTATGATCTTATTTTCTTTACTTGCGTCTTTCTTTATAACGAAAGACTGGCCTCGTCTGATGTATTTTATTGATAAGTACCTTCCTCTAAAAGTGAATCACCTTACAAATAATGTTTTTCACGAATGGAAAAAGGCAATGGGAAGCTATTTATTAGCACAAGCCACTCTAGTTATCATTACTGGTTTGATCGTGTTAGTAGGTTTGTTAATTTTAAAAGTTGAATATGCTTATACAACCGCCCTTCTGCTTGCCCTGGTTGATATTGTTCCTTATGTAGGGACAGGGATTATATTTATACCTTGGATTATTTTTTCTTTTTTCAATGGTAGTTGGAGCATGGCGATTGGTCTGTCTATTCTTTACGGAGTAGTCGTTGTCCAGAGGCAAGTGTCCGAGCCAAAATTGATCGCCCATCATATGGGAATGCCTACACTACTCCTTTTATTTACGATGTTTGCTTGTTATCAATTTCTGGGTTTTATCGGGGTTCTGTTCGGTCCATTTCTGTTAATGATTATTCAATCATTTATTAGAGCAAACGTTTTACAAGAAATATATTATTTTATTCGTCCTTAGTGACTATTATCTTAGAGAAACATGGCAGTATTATCTAACTTAACACTTATATATATTCTCAATTAAAAAAGCCTCAAGTTACTAACTTGAGGCTTTTTTAGCGTTTTCTATTCCAGGGATTGTTAGAAACAAAAACAACATTTCCTGATTTCATTGCTCTTTGTATGAATTTTAGCAAGAAGCCCTTGAAAACAGCCCTTGTTTGTGGAATTAATAGAAAAAAACCGATTGCATCTGTGATAAAGCCTGGAGTTAATAAAACAACTCCTCCAACTAGAATACAAATACCATCTAACAAGACTCCGCTAGGCATCTGACCTTGAGAAGCCTGCATTTGAGCTGTCCTAATAGCATTCAAACCTTCTTTCTTAGCTAACGTAGCACCAAGAATTCCGGTAAGGATGATTAAAATAATCGTCATTGGAATACCGATCACATTCCCTGAAAGTATTAATACAAAAATTTCCAAAGCAGGAACTACGATTAAAAGTAACAAAAATATTTTACCCATTGTTTTCTTCCTTTCAATTTCAAGTAACTTTTAAAGAATATACCTTTGATAATGGCTGTTACTTAAAAGATAGCTGTCATCTTATACTTTCTTACCTTCTAAAAAAATGTCACCAAAGATCTCTGTGACCTTTGATGACATCCTTATTATATATTATAAAATACTTGCATGCCCTTTGTAAATCTTTCCGTGAGTTCCATCTACCGTTATTTCATCACCGTCAGTAAACATTTGAGTAGCATTTTCAACACCTACAATAACAGGTACTCCAAGATTTAAACCGACAACTGCTGCATGAGAGGTTAGTCCACCTTGTTCTGTGATAACTGCAGATGCCTTTTCGAAGGCAATCATCATGTCACGATCCGTACTTTTCGTAATAATGATGTCCCCTTTTTGTGTTTTAGCAATTGCTTCTTCCGCGGTATTTGCAACAACCACGTTGCCTGTAGCCGATCTTCTTCCAATACCTTGACCTCTAGCTACTACTTCTCCAATAACATGTACTTTTAAGAGGTTTGTAGTACCCTTTTCTCCAATTGGAACACCAGCTGTAATTACTACTAAATCACCATTTTTCACGAGACCACTTTTAAGCGCTCCATCGACTGAAAGTTGTAGCATTTCATCTGTAGATTCCACTGTTTTACCGACCTGAGGAAAAACTCCCCAAACTAGAGCTAGAGAACGACAAACGCGCGCACTATGAGTAACAGCAATAATAGGTGATTCCGGTCGATACTTAGAGATCATTTTTGCTGTATGTCCACTTTGCGTTGCTGTCAATATAGCTGCTGCATGCAAATTTAATGCAGTATGGGAAACAGATTGACTGATAGCTTCTGTGACAGTATGCTCACTTTCTTTTGATATTCTCTTAAGAATGTCTTCATGCTCCAACGCTGTTTCTGTCTTTACGGCGATATTTCTCATCGTAATAACAGATTCTACTGGATAAATCCCTGCTGCTGTTTCTCCAGAGAGCATAATTGCGTCAGTGCCATCAAAAATAGCATTCGCTACATCACTTGCCTCTGCACGGGTTGGACGCGGGTTACGCTGCATGGAATCAAGCATTTGCGTAGCAGTTATGACCGGCTTCCCTAATCTATTACATTTTTTAATAAGTTCTTTTTGCACTAAAGGTACATCTTCAGGAGGAATTTCAACACCTAGATCTCCACGCGCAACCATT
Organism: Salipaludibacillus neizhouensis; assembly: GCF_002886185.1. Classification (GTDB taxonomy): domain Bacteria; phylum Bacillota; class Bacilli; order Bacillales; family Salisediminibacteriaceae; genus Salipaludibacillus; species Salipaludibacillus neizhouensis. Next base: position 388,457 of record NZ_KZ614146.1, on the reverse strand, counting down.
AATCCGTCAGATACCTCAAGAATTTCATCGATATTATCGACACCTTCTTGGTTTTCTATCTTCGGAATAATTTGAATGTGGTGTGCGTGGTGTTTTTCAAGTAATTCACGTATTTCTAATACATCAGAAGCTCGTCTTACAAAAGATGCAGCAATAAAATCTACATCTTGTTCAATACCAAACACAATGTCACTTGCATCTTTCTCAGTAATACCTGGAAGGTTTACACTGACATTAGGTACATTCACGCCTTTTTTATTTTTAAGAACACCACTGTTAATAACTTCGGTAATTAACTCACCTTCACCAATTTCTATCACTTTAAGTTCAATTAAACCATCATCTAAAAGGATTGTTGAACCTACATGAACGTCATTAATTAAGTTCGGATAAGAAACTGAAAATTGATCTTTATTACCTAGAATTTCAGTCATTGATACTTTCACAGTGCTGCCTTTAATTAACTCAGCTACTCCGCCTTCTAGAGTTTGCGTTCGAATCTCCGGACCTTTCGTATCCAAAAGAATGGCTACGTTATGGCCTGTTTTTTCTGCTACCTCACGGATATTTTTAATACGCGCACCATGCTCTTCGAAGTCGCCATGTGAAAAGTTAAGGCGTGCTACGTTCATTCCCGCAGCGATAAGATCTGTTAATTTTTCTGGTGACTCACTTGCTGGTCCGATTGTACATACAATCTTTGTCTTTCTCATTGTAATTCCTCCTTTAAATTCTAACTCTTTATCTGTTTATTTTCTGAGTCTGTCATTTTTCTCACACGAAAGCTAGGACAACATAATGTCCTAGCAATGAAATCGCACAGAAGTAAAATTTCAATTCAAATTAAATAGACAGTTCTTTTGACAGCCTATACATTTCTTCATCAATCTTATGACCTCTGGCTAGCGCTTCATCGATATTATGTGAAACAAGTTTATTATTTTCAATTCCTACCATTTTGCCTTCTTGTCCTTCTAACAATAATTCCACAGCCTTCGCCCCTAATCTACTTGCTAAGACTCTGTCTTGCGCTGTAGGAGAGCCACCTCTTTGAATATGGCCTAAAACTGTCACTCTAGTTTCTAAGTCGGTTTTACTCTGAATTTCTTTACCGATGTCAACTCCAGAGCCAACTCCCTCCGCGACCATAATAATACTGTGCTTCTTACCTCTGTCATGGCCTCTTTTTAAACGCTTAATAATATCATCCATATTATCTTCGACTTCAGGAATCATTATGGTTTCCGCACCATCAGCCAATCCTGACCATAGGGCTAAATCACCTGCATGACGACCCATTACCTCAATAACATATGTACGTTCATGTGAAGTGGCAGTGTCCCGAATCTTATCAACAGCGTCAATGACTGTATTAAGAGCTGTATCAAACCCAATTGTAAAATCAGAACCAGGAATATCATTATCAATCGTTCCGGGAACGCCAATTGTTGGATAACCATGTTCTACAAGTTTCTCAGCACCTCGGAAAGAACCATCTCCTCCAATAACTACAAGTGCTTCAATTCCAAATTTCTTAAGTTGCTCAATACCCTTTTTTTGACCTTCAATCGTTTTAAATTCTTCGCAACGAGCTGTGTAAAGCATTGTGCCTCCACGGTGAATGATATCTCCCACCGATCCAAGCTCAAGTTTTTTTATATCTCCATTGATTAGTCCAGCATAACCATAATAAATGCCATATACTTCAAGATCATGGTAGATCGCTTTTCTAACAACTGCTCGAATAGCTGCATTCATACCTGGTGAATCCCCACCACTTGTTAAAACACCAATTCGTTTCATTCTTTCCAGTCACCTCAATTTTTTAGCTACCTAATTTTTAATATGTGTTAAAAATACCATTTTCATTTATTAAAAACAATAGAAACGGGACGTATGTAAAAAGGCTTCCTCAAATAAGAGAAAGCTGAATGCCTATTCTTTAGCAATGAGACCGTTTTCATCGTCGAATTCGCCTATTTTATTAAATTTTTCATATCTTTTTTCCACAAGGTCATTTCTGTCTATTTTATTTAATTCTAACAAAGCACTTTTCAACGTTTGTCGAATATAACCTGACTGAGCTTCTAAATTACGATGAGCCCCACCACGTATTTCAGGAATCATTTCATCAATTAATTCCAATTCTTTCAAATCAGGAGCAGTTATTTTCATTGTCTCTGCAGCCCTTTTAGCTTGTCCCGCGTCTTTCCAAAGTAATGCAGCAGCACCCTCAGGCGATATAACAGAATAGGTCGAATTTTCCAACATGCATATTCTATCTCCAACGCCTAGCGCTAATGCTCCGCCACTTCCGCCTTCCCCAATGACTATACAAACGATAGGAACACGAAGTCCTGCCATTTCAATTAGGTTTTTCGCGATAGCCTCACTTTGCCCTCGTTCCTCCGCAGATTTTCCAGGGTATGCCCCTTTTGTATCTATAAAACAAATTACCGGACGATTAAATTTTTCTGCCTGCTTCATGAGTCTTAATGCTTTTCGAAAACCTTCAGGATGGGGCATTCCAAAATTTCTTTTTAAATTGTCTTTTGTTCCTTTGCCTCGTTGATGACCGATAACAGTTACTGGTTCCCCCTCAAACTTTGCAATTCCACCAACAATAGCTGCATCGTCGCCGTAAAACCGGTCTCCATGAAGCTCCATGAAGTTAGTAAATAGATGTTCAATATAGTCCAATGTAGTTGGTCGCTTACTATGTCGAGCAAGTTGAACCCGATCCCAGGCTGTCATATTTCCATAGATATCTTCTTCCAGTTGCTCGAGTCTCACTTCCAATTTTTTAATTTCATCAGAAAGATCAATATCTTTTTCCCTTGTGAATGTTTTCAGTTCGGAAATTTTATTTCTCAGCTCAATAATAGGTTTCTCAAATGGCAATTGTTCAGACATTCTAATCCTCCTTCCTTTATGACTTTACGAAGTTTGGTGAATTTCTAAAATATTGGTTAATGTTGACTTCATATTTTTTCTCGGTACCACTTGATCTAACTGTCCGTGATCTAACAAAAATTCAGATGTTTGAAAATCATCTGGAAGCTTCTGTCGAATTGTTTGTTCAATAATACGACGTCCGGCAAAGCCAATCAATGCTTTCGGTTCAGCAAGATTTATGTCACCGAGTGAAGCAAAGCTTGCTGATACTCCACCGGTTGTAGGATGCGTCATTATACTAATAAATAGAATCCCTTTTTCATGCAGAAGATTCAGAGCAGTGCTAGTTTTAGCCATCTGCATTAAACTGAATACACCTTCTTGCATCCTGGCTCCACCTGAAGCTGCAAACATGATAAACGGTTTTCGCTCATCTGCGGCAATCTTGATCGCCCTGCACATCTTTTCTCCGACAACGGAACCCATACTCCCCATTCGGAATCTTGGATCCATCACTCCGATAATTACTTCCATACCGGAAATTGTACCACTACCAGTTACTACGGCCTCATTTAACCCCGTATTTTTTCGATCCAATGCTGATTTCTCTTTATAATCCGGGAAATTCAGTGGGTCCTTTGCAACCATGTTTTTATCAAACTCTTGAAAACTACCTTCATCCAATGTCATTTCGATACGTTCGGTTGAAGATAAACGGTGGTGATATTCACAATGATCACAAACTAGCAGAGTTTTCTTCAATTCTTTGAAATATATAATGGACTTACACTGTGGGCACTTCGTCATTAAACCTTCTGGTACTTCTTGTTTCGCTTGTTCAGAAGGAATTGTTGCGTATTTTTTCTTTTTCGTAAATAAATCTCTTATCACTGTTTCACCCCATAACAATCTCATTCGGCTAGAATAATTTTCGTTTAATCATACCTTGTACTCATCTGAAAAACAAGGTAGCCTCCAGGATTTTTGCACTAGTTCTGTCAAAACCTGCTGTTTTCCAAGTGATTTTTCAAAGCCGAGACAGCCTTCTCTTCGTCTCCCAGAGCAACTGATTCATAAATAATGAAGTGTTCTTTCATGGAATCCTCAGGTCTTCCTTGTCTTGAGAGAGATTCTTTTAATGCGATCTTACTGTATTCTACTAACGGTTTCCAAATATTTAAAATAAGATTATTATGACTGCATTCTACTAATGTTTTGTGAAACAAATAGTCTTCTTCTACCGGAATTTCACCACCTGACCAGGTGGCGTGTGAAGCCTCGATATATGATTTAAGTTTATGAAGTTGCGGCTCTGTAGCTCGTGTACATGCAAGACGTACAGCTTCGACCTCAATAAGCTTTCTTGTCTCTGTAACATCACGTCTTGCTTGCTTATCCTTCAAGAAAAAATTTGCTAGAACTTCAGCCAATCGATGACTGCCGGATTGTTGAATAAAGGTACCTTCGCCTTTTCGTGTCTCAATAAGGTCCAATAATTCTAACGCTCTTAATGCCTCGCGTACGGAAGATCTGCCTACTTTAAGACGTTCTGCTAAATCTCTTTCTGAAGGAAGCTTATCACCACTTGTCAACTTATCATGGGTAATAATTTGGTCAATTTCTTTCAAAATATTTAGATAGATCTTCCCACTGTGACTCATGATAATTTCTGATCCTCCAATATAAACCTATGCGCTATTTCAGTTACTCAGGTATACTAGTCCTCAATAATTGTTAGCTCACGCGTCTTTCTAGCTACAGCTTCCGGATCAACTTTTTTTCGTGCAACTCCTGTTTCCATGGCAGCTAGTGCAACGCTTTTAGCAACAGCCGGAGCAACTCTTGGATCAAATGGTGCCGGGATGACATAATCTGAATTTAGTTCCTCTTCACTTACTAATTCAGCAATTGCTTTAACTGCTGCAACTTTCATTTCTTCGTTAATATGAGTAGCCCGCACATCCAAAGCACCTCGGAAGATTCCCGGAAAAGCCAGGACATTGTTCACCTGATTCGGAAAATCGGAGCGACCTGTTCCTATAACACTTGCTCCTGCTTCTTTAGCAAGATCCGGCATAATCTCTGGAACTGGATTAGCCATTGCAAAAATGATTGGATTATCATTCATAGACTCCACCATTGATTTTGTTAAAGCTCCTGCAACTGAAACCCCAACAAAAACATCTGTTTCTTTAATAACTTCTTCCAAAGAACCTTCAAGCTTCTCAAAATTCGTCAACAATGATAATTCATGCTTTAAATTATTCATTCCGTAAGGACGCCCTTCATAAATAGCTCCCTTTGAATCGCAAAGAATAAATTGTTTGCAGCCCATACTTTTGAGAAGTTTCATAATTGCAATGCCTGCAGCTCCTGCTCCATTAATAACAACCTTTACTTCTGATAACGATTTCCCGGATATCTTTAAAGCATTTAATAATCCCGCTGCAGTAACAATTGCAGTTCCGTGTTGATCATCATGAAAAACAGGTATATTCATTTCCTTTTTTAAACGTTCTTCGATCTCAAAACATCTTGGCGCAGCAATATCTTCTAAATTAATTCCTCCAAATGTCGGCTCCATTAGTTTCACAGTTTCAACAATTTTGTCGACATCATTTGTATTTAAGCAGATAGGAAATGCATCCACTCCAGCAAAAGATTTAAAAAGCACTGCTTTACCTTCCATTACTGGCATTGCGGCTTCTGGTCCTATATTCCCTAAACCTAAAACAGCCGTTCCATCTGAAACGACAGCTACCATGTTTCCTTTAACTGTATATTCATAGACCATTTGAGGATCCTCAAATATCTCTTTGCACGGTTCTGCAACTCCTGGTGAATAGGCTAAAGATAAGTCCTCTGCGTTTCGAACCGCTACTTTAGATTTTGTTTCAATCTTCCCTTTATGTTTTCTGTGCATATGTAATGCTTCTTCTCTCAAAGTCGTCACTAGTGCCACTCTCCCTTTTCCATGAAATTATAGTGGTCTGACCACCCTTGACCAAACCTATTATACCAAATTAATAGTCCTGTTACATCTATGGATTTTTCAAAAAGACATTTTTCTGTCCTAAAACTGCTTGAATTTTATATATAAATTCTTGTTTTGAAGAAGTATTCCACATTTCTGATAATCGTATTGCTTGCCCATTTGATTCATATTTCAGAATTACAGGAACACTTCCAGGTGTATCCTGAAGCAGTTCTTTTAACTTTTCCAACGTGCCGTCTCGTTCATGAATAAGTGTAATATTTAAAAATAAAACAGGTTTTTTTCGTTCCGAATCCCTTTTCTGTAACGCTTCTACAGTCGTGCATTTATCAACTAAAACCTTTCGTTCCCCTTGATGCTCCTGAATTTTCCCTTCTATGAACACTAATTCTTCTTTTTGCAACTTTGTATCAAATTCACGAAAAGCTTTCGGGAAAACAGTCATTTCTATTTCTCCAGTCTCATCAGATAAACGAACAAAAGCCATCTGTTCCTTCTTTTTAGTTTGGATGACTCGTATATTTTCTACAAGACCTGCAAGTCTGACTGATTCTCTATCTTTCCATATATCTTTTTCTTTTATTTGTAGTATTTTCAATCGGTCGTAATTGTGCAATAATTTTTCGGCGTCCTGCACAGGATGTCCTGAAGCATAAAATCCTAAAACTTCTTTCTCATAACGAAGATGATCTTTATTAGACAAAGGAGAAACTTCCGTATAGGTTGGATTACTATCCTCCTCGTAAAAGAGAAGATCCTGTCTTTGCAACTGCTTTTCTCTTTCCTTTTCACCAAATTCCATCGCATCGTCTAAAGATGCTAACTGGCTTGCTCTTTCGACGCCAAAATCATCCAGCGCTCCTGCAAATACAAGTGACTCCAATGCTTTACGGGAAAGGGTTTTACCGGAGACACGTGAGCACAGGTCAAACAAGTTTTTGAATGGTCCGTTTCTTCTTTCCTCAATGATATTTTTTATAGCTTGAAGTCCTAAATTTTTCAAGGCAGCTAAACCAATAAAAATAGCCCCTTGTTTCACTTCAAACAAAGCTCCGCTGTGAAGAATGGAAGGTCCCATGACTGTTATATTTTTTCTTCTAGCTTCTGAGATGTATTCAGAAAGCTTCTCCTGATTATGAATAGACATGTCCATTAAACTACTTAAAAACTCTTGAGAATGATTCGCTTTTAAATAAGCCAGCTGATATGAAATCATACTATACGCTACGGCGTGACTCCGGTTGAAACCATAATCGGCGAATCGAACAATTAAATCATAAACTTTCTCTGCTTCCTCCAACGAGTAGTTCTTTTTACTAGCACCACGAACAAACTGTTCACGTGTTTCCTCTAATATTTCTTTTTTCTTTTTCCCGACAGCTCTTCTTAACACATCCGCTTCAGCTAATGTGAACCCAGCCATGAGAGAAGCTATTTTCATAATTTGTTCTTGATAAATAACTACTCCGTATGTGGATTTTAAAATTCCCTTTAAATCTTCATGGGGATAACTAACTGATTTTTCGCCATGTTTTCGTGCGATGTAAAGCGGAATATTTTCCATCGGACCTGGACGGTACAAAGCATTGACAGCAACGATATCTTCAAACTCACTTGGTTTTAATCCTTTTAATACACGTTTCATACCAGCTGACTCCAATTGAAAAATTCCGCTCGTATCTCCTTCACTTAATAGATCAAACGTTTTTTTATCATTCCAGGGAAGATGATCTAATTCAATCTTCATCCCTTTATTTGAAAACACTAATTGAATGATTCGTTCGATGAAGCTTAAATTTCTTAAACCCAGAAAGTCCATCTTCAATAACCCAATTTCCTCTAAATCGCCCATTGGATACTGAGTTAAATAGAGGCCATCGTTTCCCTGTTGTAAAGGGACAACGTTCGTTAAAGGCTCTTTACTCATAACAACTCCCGCCGCATGTATGGATGTATGACGCGGCAGGCCTTCTATATTTTCGGCTATCCGAAATAATGTTATCAGTTCTTCATCTCCTGCTATCATATCTTTTAGAGCAGGTGTCTCGGCAATAGCTTGGCGAAGTGTGATATGCGATTTACTCGGTATTAACTTCGCTACACGATCAATTTTATTTTGCTGCAAGTCTAATACTCGAGCAGAATCTCTCAATGCAGCTTTTGCAGCAAGTGTTCCAAACGTCACAATTTGTGATACATGAGTCTTGCCGTATTTCCCAGCTACATATTGAATCACTTCATCCCTTTGAGTATCCGAAAAATCAATATCAATATCTGGCATGGATACACGTTCCGGGTTTAAGAATCTTTCAAAAAGAAGATCATGTTCTAACGGATCAACATTCGTAATTTTAAGAACATAAGCGACTATTGAACCAGCTGCCGAACCTCTTCCAGGTCCTGTTAAAATATGATTATCATGAGCGTATTTCATGAAATCAGCAACAATAAGAAAGTAATCTTCATAATTCATTGTTGATATAACTTCCAATTCGTATGCTAACCGCTGCCATACATTTTCTTGTGGATCTTGAAAGCGTTCCTTCACACCTAAGTCACATAGATGTTTTAAAAAGGTGTGGGAAGTAAACCCTTGAGGCACTGGAAACTCGGGTAAAACCGGTTCTCCTAAAGCTATCGTAACTTCACAGCGCTCTGAGATTTTCTCAGTCTCATTTATGGCGTTCTCCCATGAAGGGAGAAGCTCTTTCATTTCCTGCTGGCTCTTGAAGGTATATTCTTCTGAGGTTACGCCCGCAGGTAACGTGTCTAACTTCTCTCCTAGCCTTATCGCATTCAGAACTCGATGCGCATCTTTTTGTTCTTTCTTCAGGAAGTGCACGTGATTAGAAGCAACTATTGGGATAGTCCTTTCTAGCTGCCACTCACGAATAGCAAGAAGTCGTTCTCTTTCTTCACGACGCCAGTGATTTTGAATTTCTACATAAACATCTTGTTCAACAACAATCTTTCTAAGATTGTCAAGAACCTGGTTTGCTTCTGCTTTTTGACCATTTTGCAATAAGAACTGCATTTCGCCTGTTTCAAAAGGGCTGATAATGATTATATCAACTGCATGTTTTTCTAAATCACTATATGTAATGTATGGATATTGCTTATTTTCTCTCGTTTGAGCAAGTGTAGTAAGTGTTAATAGAGACCTATATCCTTTATTTGATTTTGCTAGAAATAATAAACTGTATTTTGGCCCTTCCCGACCAGAAAGTTCCTTTTCATTGTAATGAAGCTCCACACCGATAATGGGTTTAATTCCTTTTTCTTTACATGCTTTATAAAATGGAATGACGCCATGCATCGCATTAATATCTGTTAATGCCACGGCTGGAAAGTTTAGTTCCGCTGCAAGGCTTACGATATCGGCTATTTTGGCGGCACTTTGAAGCAAACTGAACTCACTGTGAACATGTAGATGAACAAATGACATGGGTATCCCCCCTTAATTTTCAAATGATTCACTTTCATTATAACGCAAACACATGTTTGATTCATCCTTAAATATACAGGAATACCTCAGAGGCTTTGTCCATATATATGAAACAGAGCCTGATTTACAAGGAGGACTCCTGATGGATAAAGACTTTCTAGCTACGTTAATTATTGATTTTTTTGTCGCCTTTGGTGTGATCATTGGCGGGACAATATTAGGTGGAATTGGAGCCTACCTTATAGGAAAACCGCCATTGTCTATTATGTATGATTTAGCCTCAAGTTTAAAGATTTGGGCACTTGTAGCTGCAATTGGAGGGACATTTGAAGCTATTTCTTCATTAGAACGAGGAATATTCGAAGGTACTCATGCCGATATTTTCCGAACGATTGTCGTTATTTTTGCTGCATTATCAGGAGCACACAGCGGCACTGTACTCATTCAATGGATTACACAGGAAGGTGTCAAATGAGAATCCCCCCTTTTCATCGTGAAATTAGCTGGCAACGTTTTTTTGCTGGTTTTTTTCTAGGGCTAATTTTCGGTTGGCTTTTTTTCCTCTTTCATTTTGGCACTGTTCACGAGAAATTAATCTTGCAAATTGGAAATCAGTCGACTGAAATTGAAAAAAACGAAAAAACGATAGAAATCCTTAGAGAAGACCAGGATGAACAAAATAGAGACAACGAACAATTACTAACCGTTCAAGATATTCATATAAATTTTATCAATCAAGAAGAGGTGAAGTTAAGCGAGTTAACGTTACACGAATTACGAGGGTCTCTAGAAAGTGAACTTGAAGAGGTTAGGTCACGCAATATTGAGACCGTTTTTGCTTCACATGATTTTATTATTAAATCCGTCGAGAATAAAACATTTATTGTGAATGATAAACGATACAAGCTTAAAGTACGGCAATTACTTTTATACACAACGGTAGAAATACATGTCGAGATTGTTTTAGCAGAGTAAGAATGAAGCAATCAAAAGGTCACTTCTTTCATTTATGTCAATTTATCAAACAATCATGAAGAATGATACACCTCAAAGTTCTCTTCGGTATACTATAAGTATCAGAGAATGAAGGGGGTACGAATATGAAAGTAATTAGTCGTAGTAAAATTGCTGAGGATAAGATTAAATCAATCCGATTAGGATATACTGCCTTTGCGGAGTCCCAAGAAGTACTGAATAAAATTAAAAAAGAGCTTGTTTTACATGACATTGATTTTATAGAAGAAACCACAGACGTAGGTTCTTGGATCACACCAAAAAAGAAAGCTTAAGAATTTAGGGGTGATGTATAAATTCACTCATCACCCCCGAAGTTCCTTTAATTCCTTTTACCTTTTACTTATAATCCTGACATAATTTATCTAATTGAGCCAAGATTTCTTTTGTTTCATCCCAGGAATTTGCCGATGCTCCTGATGCAAGTGGATGGCCACCACCATTAAACCTCGCCGCTAGTTCATGAATATGAGGACCTTTTGATCTTAAACGAACCCGAATGGTATCAGATTCCTCTACAAAAAATACCCAAGCTTTGATTCCTTTTAACGCGGAAAAACTATTTACAATCATCGAAGCTTCTTTTGAAGTAACACCGAATTGGACCAATTTTTCCTTAGGTAGGGTTATGTAACCGGCACCTGAAGGCAATACTGTTATTTCTGATAATACATATCCTTCTAATCGAAGTAATGGCAGTGACTTCTCATAAAGACGGTCAAAAATATCTCCTGGTGCAAATGCACCTTGTATGAGCCTGCTGGCATAAAGAAATGTCTTTTGCGTAGTGTTCGGGAATCGAAATCTTCCTGTGTCGCCCACGATACCGGCATACAGAAGCCTTGCCATGTTGTCACACCATTTAACCGCTTCTTTTTCCAATTCCAAGAAAAGTTCAAAAATCATTTCGCTTGTGGAACTTGCTGAAGTATCTACCCATGAAACAGACCCATATTCATCTACATTTGGATGATGATCAATTTTAATTACTTCTTGTCCATTCTTATATCTTTCATCATCTATCCTATCCACATTCGCGGTATCACACACAATGACAAGAGAATTAGAAAATCCCTCATCAGAAATAGTATCCATTGGGGAAAGAAATGATAATGACGCTTCTTCCTCACCGGCTAATTTGACACTTTTATCAGGAAAGTACAAATTAATTAATGCTTTTAAACCAGCCTGAGAACCTATTGCATCAGGATCGGGGCGAGCGTGACGATGTATAATTATCGTATCCCACTGCTTTATTTTTTCAATGATTTGTTTTTTCACTTTTTCTCCTCCTTGGAAAGTACTTTTAAATTGCTGTTGCCTCTCTCTTCATGCTACTTTACAATAGAGAGGCTTATATATCACTCACTTAAATTTAAAGGAGTAATTAACGATGACTTTCCTTCTCATGTTTCTTATAATCAGTTCTTTACTATTTTTCGTATACTTCAAGGTGCAACAAGTACGTTCTACTGGACCAATGGCTAAACGATGGTATGGAACAAAAGGGAGTATTACAGTAGGTATTTTCTTTATATCCTTCGCAATTAACAGCTATTTAAACCTGTTATCATCGGTGGCTGCTGTTATTGCTTTACTTTTCTTCGTTTACGGAATTGCTAATCTATATTTCGGATTAAAGCAACACAAAGAAATTGCACCTCACGCAAAAAAAGAAGCTGAAACGATGGAAAAAGCTGCAACTCAAAGAAGTAACTAGGTAATGTTTGTTTAATTGTCGAGGAAGAAATAAGGTTTAACCTTATTTCTTCCTCGTATTTTTACACTTATCTATCAATCAATTGAGCCATCAACATCGCTTTTCCAACCATCTGATTTTCATGGAATAGTTCCACATCTACTTTCCCGAATTTGCGTCCTACCTCTAATACTTGCGGTCGAATATACATCACCGAATCTATTTGAACAGGCTTAATGAAAAATAACGTTATATTTTCTACAACTAGTTCCCCTTTTTTATGCTTCCGTAAAACTCTGCTCCCGGCCTCTGTGACAATTGTTGTCATTACTCCATAAGAAATTGTCCCTAAATGATTTGTCATTTGCGGGGTCACTTCAAGCTGAAATGCATATTCATTTGGTGTAGAAACATCTTCAAAATGTCGTGTCACCAGATCCTCAATTGTGTCGCCAACTTGAGGCTGACGTTGAATCATTTGCAAGGCTTTTAAAACATCTTGCCGGCTAATAACACCAATAAGTTTCTTACTCTTAGTGATTACGGGTAATAATTCAATCCCTTCCCATATCATCATATGAGCAGCAGAAGCTACAGAGGTACCGCTTGTAACGGTAATAGGTTGCTTCGTCATAATTTTTTCCACTTCGACAAATGGTGTTATTCCCATTACATCCTTGGCAGTCACAATACCATGAAGTTTTAAATCTTCTCCCACAATCGGATAACGGCTATGTCCTGTTTTGTTATTTAACTCATGCCATTTTTCTACTGTATGGGAAAGAGTTAAAAAATTTGTATTCTCTATTGGGATTAATATATCTTCCACAGAAATTATTTCCTTTTTAATTAACTGGTCATAAATTGCTCGATTGATCATTGTAGCTACCGTAAATGTATCGTATGAAGTTGAAATAATCGGAAGGTTTAGTCTGTCCGCTATTTGCTTAACCTCTTCATTTGTATCAAAACCACCTGTGATTAATACAGCAGATCCTTCTTCTAATGCAAGTTTATGCACTTGTTCCCGGTTACCCACGATTAATAGGTTACCCGCTTCAACATATCTCATCATCTGTTCGGCCTTCATAGCTCCAATTACAAATTTATTTAAAGTCTTATATAAACCATCTCGCCCACCTAAAACAGAACCTTCAACAACATTTACAATTTCTGCATATGTTAGTTTCTCAATGTTTTCTTTCTGTTTCTTTTCTATGCGGATAGTACCAACTCTTTCAATGGTACTGACCAAGCCCTGATTTTCGGCATCTTTGATAGCTCTATAAGCAGTTCCTTCACTGACATTTAACTCTTTTGCAATATGCCGCACGGATATTTTATTCCCTACCTCTAAGGAACGAATGTGCTGTAGTATTTGTTCATGCTTTGTCATTATTGGTTTAATCCCTCCTATATTAAACTGTTTACCCACTTTTTCAGCTCTGTACTACTACAAGTATAATCTTCATTCATCTCCACATCAAGATTTTACCTGTTAACAGAACATTTTTATTAAATAATGCTTACAATTTTTTCGTATTAGGGTATATAGGGAAATAAAGAGGTATAATTAAGAAAAACTGCATTGAGGTCTTTAAAAAACTATTATCTTTTATATCTATTTTAGTGAATTTATTGCTTTGTTATTACCGTTCGAAGGTTTGAAGTGTACTAAGTGTTCAATAAATCTCAAGCTGACATGTGTATTTCTACTCTGTTACTAAATAATTAAATACCTAGAATTTATCTGATTGAAATGGAGGTTCGTGTATGGTCCGAATCCATCCCATCTTAGCTAGTGCAATAGGATCAATCCTGTTGTTAATATCCTGCAGTGACCAAAATGATATACAAACTGATACTATCTATGAAAATGAGCCAGTTGAAGCTATTTTTGGTGAACAGCAAATAAGCTTAACTAGTGAGGATTACAAAGCATTAACTATAGAAGCCTTGCATGTGTTACGAGTACAAAAGCCGCTTTTACACGAAGAGTTACAAAGGAAGTGGTTTATTCGCTACTACATTCAAAATCATGAATACAATGAAAGTTATTCAAATGAGGAAATATTTCAGAGAGCTCAAGAAAGAGCTGAATATGAAAATGCTTGGAAAGAATATGCTTTTGAGGAATATTCGATTTCTGTAAATGAAGATGCCGTCGCGTCTCAGGCCTCGTATAATTTAGAAGTATATCAGCAAAATATCCCCCCATCGATTATTGGCATGTCTGAAGGATTGGATCTGTCAATTGATGAGTTTATGAAGGGATTTGATCGCGACTATGTCACTCGGACAGTCATTTGGAAAGAACTTATGCCGACATTATTTGAAAAACATCTGGCTAAGTCTTCCGAAAGACTGGATGGAGTGTATTTAAGTCAAAAATATGACCAGGAAGTATTAGAATACTTAGATCAACGCGAATCTTGATAACTTCATATATATATTAACTAATTTTCAATCCATTGAATAATAAAGGGTCGTGTTCCTGAATTAGTAGTCCCGATACCGTGGACAAAATGGAAAGGAACAGGTCAAATAAACATACAAAACACAGTTGTTTCGCATTAAATAATAGATCAAATAGAAAACAGAACACTTGGATTACAAGTGTTCTGTTTTCTATTTGATCTTGTTAAACTAAGCACTGCCTGTTAGTGCAATACTAAAGTATTACATCAACATTCCACTCAAACCATGTTCAGTGCATCAGTGTCAGCAATAGTAAAATACCTTTCAATCATTATTCTTTATCCCCTACTAAATATTTATTTCATCACCAGCGTTGAGTAGTAAACCCTCACCTGGTTTAACCTTGTCAGTGAAAGCTTTAGGATCCTGTTCAATAACCGGAAATGTATTATAGTGTATCGGTACAACCTTTTTTGCACCAGTCCACTCAGCAGCTTTCAGTGCATCATCAGGTCCCATAGTGAAGTTGTCCCCAATTGGAAGAAAAGCAACATCAATATCATTCATTTCACCAATTAATTTCATGTCAGAGAAAAGGGCCGTGTCCCCCGCATGATAAATCGTTTTTCCTTCAGCAGTAAACAGAATTCCTCCTGGCATTCCTGTATAAACAATTTTTTGGTTTTCTTCTTCTGTATAAGATGATCCATGAAAAGCCAAGGTATACTTCACTGTACCAAAACCAAACTCATGTGCTCCGCCTATGTGCATTGGATGAGTATTCACTCCTTGCCAACCTAGATATGTAGCTAGTTCAAAAGGCGCCACTACTAGTGCGTCGTTTCGTTTGGCAATCTCTACAGTATCTCCAACATGATCATTATGACCATGCGTTAACAAAATAATATCTGCTTTTGTATCATCTGCTACAAGATCGGTTTGACCATTTCCATTTATAAAAGGATCAATATAAATATTTGTTCCGTTTGTCTCAATTTTTACGACAGAATGACCGTGATAAGATATTTTCATATAAGATTTCTCTCCTTTTTTCTAATAAGTAAGCTATATTTAATTTAAATACCCTATCTCGTTTTAAATTATGCATCCGATTTATTCGTTTATGCTATCATAAAATTAATTATCGTACTGCCTTAGGAGGAAAAGAAATGAATACACGCATCCTAGAATTGAAAGATAAAATGAAACATAAAAAGATTGACGCTTTGATGGTCCAAACGAGAGCTAATGTATTTTACCTTACCCAATTCGATACAAATCCCCATGAAAGACTTGTAGCAGTCATTATATTTCAGACCAGTTCACCAATAATGATTTGTCCTAACATGGAAGTAAATCAAGTTAAAACAGTCTTCACCGATGGAGATATTATCAGCTACAGTGATACAGAAAATCCCTGGCAGAAAATTTTAGAATACTTCATTGATCAAAACCTTCAACCAACTCAATTTGCTATTGAAACGAGCATGTCATGGGCACGTATGAATGCCTTGGAGTCAGTTATCGAAGATGTGAAATTCCAGGAAGCTGATTCCCTTCTGCATGCGCTTAGATTAGTCAAAGACTCCAAAGAGATAGCTATCCTTAAAGAAGCTGCACACTTTGCCGACGAAGGGGTATTGGCCGGTATTAATGCTCTTCGTGAAGGTGTTACGGAAATGGAAGTACTAGCAGCTGTTGAATATTCTCTTAAACGAATCGGGATTAGAGAAATGTCATTCTCTACCATGGTTTTATTCGGGGAGAATGCTGGAGATCCTCACGGAAATCCAGGAGACCGCCAACTAAAAAAAGGGGATGCAGTTTTATTCGATCTCGGCGTAATGTGGAAAGGTTATGCCTCAGACATTACCCGAACGGTGTTTTTTGACCACATAAAAAAAGAGGATGAAGAAATTTATAATACAGTACTGGAAGCACAAAGAAGATCGCTGCTAGCTTGTGCACCCGGCAATCCTATTTCCAAGTTAGATTCAGAAGCACGGTCCTTTATTTCAAAACAGGGATATGGAGACTATTTCCCCCATCGAATCGGACATGGACTTGGAATTGAAGTTCATGAATTTCCTTCTTTAAGTGATCAGAATACAGATTCACTAAAATCAGGGATGGTATTCACCATTGAACCAGGTATATACATCCCTAATCAAGCAGGCGTGAGAATTGAAGATGATATTATCATTACTGAGGATGGTTTTGAAATACTGACCCAATTCCCAAAAGATTTAACCATTGTTCCATTGTAGAATTTAAGAAAAACGGCATAGCCGTCTTTTATTAAATACAGCGTCAGCTTCCGCCGCTACGAGTAGCACCTACGAACTGCGTGTAGGTGCTACTCGAAAGGAGGTGGGTTTCCCTTGATACGTACGGTGTGAAGGTGGCTGCCAATTTATAAATTGTTATCTTCGAACCAAAAGAAGGGGACAGGAAAAGTTAACTTAAACTTTTCCTGTCCCCTTCTTTATACATGATAGAAACCTCTATTTAACTCTTACAGTCAGCTGTTATATTTGTTTTTTATCCCACAACCATGTTTGGAGACATTGGTTCATATCTTTTTTCTTTACCGTAATTCGATTCAAGCCAGCATACCTGTCCGAAAGTTGTTGAATCAATCGTTCCTTTAACTCTGGTTCAGACAAATCTATATATTGAAGAATTTCTTCGAATGACTTTTTGGCCTTATCGCCTCGGTAAATCGTATTTCCTTCTTCGTACTCAAATTGATCAGGGTTTTCATATTCCCATTCATACAATATATCGTCCGTCACAATTGTCACTTTTAACGTTTCATCTTGGAGCCAAGGATAATCCGCGTAAACAACGGAACTCAATCCCATACTCAAAAAGATAAGAAGAATAACCTTCATCCACATTTTACAACACCTCTGGAATAGTATGTGGAAATAGATGGATAACCATTCGTAGATTATCTGAATTGATGAAGAACGTCAACTCCTCCAGTAACTTCCATGATTGTTCCTGTAATCATCCCTGATTTTGGATCACATAAAAATAAAACAGCTCTTGCAATATCTTCGCCTGTACCAGACCTTCCCACTGGTGTTTCTTCATCCAAAACAGCAGTAGATTGTTCAATTGTAGCTTCTTTCATCTCCCCTGAAATCTTTCCCGGAGAAACCATGTTTGCTGTAATGCCATTTTCAGCCTCTTCAATAGAAATCGTTTTCGTTAAAGAAACTAATCCAACTTTTGAAGCAGCAAAACCAGACCTGTAAAGCCATCCCGGTGCATTACCTGCTTCCTGAAAACCATAGGTAATGATTCTTCCAAACTGTTGTTTTCTCATAATAGGTATCACAGCTTTCAATAAATGAAAAGCTGAATTAAGATTCCCATTCATCATTTGTTCCCATTCTTCGTCGTTATAATCAACAAGTTTTTTTCTTTCAAAAATATAAGGACCTGCATTAAGTATTAACACATCTATTCTTTCAAATCGTTGAAAAGCTTCGGTGACAAGTCTCTTTAAATCTTCTTTTTTTGTCACATCACCCTTTACAAATTGGACGTAGTCACTATACTCTTTCCATTCCTGCTTTAGTTTTTCGATTGTTCCATTATCATTTCGGTAATTCACTGTTACAGAATACCCATTCAGTAAAAACTCTTCTGTTACTTTTTTTCCAAGACCTTTCGTTCCTGCGGTGATTAATGCATGACGCATTCGTTCAACCTCATTTCTGCAGAAAATTTTCAAAGTTATTATTTTTCATCTGACTTCTCTTTTATATTATACTGATTTAAATATGTAAAGGAAAAATAAATAGACTCAAAAATATAAATGCCCTTCTATAAAAACGTCAACTATTAATGAATAAGTCTTTTCTATATTCGTTGTTTTACTCAAGATTTGTTATAATTAAGATGTACTAGTTCATCTTTACGATTATAGAAGGAGGTATTTCTATGTCAGTAAAATACAATAAAATTTTAGTCGCTGTGGACGGTTCTTCAGAAGCTAAGCGTGCTTTTAAGAAAGCTTCATTGTTGGCAAAAGATCATCATGCAAAACTGTTTCTAACTCACATTGTTGATACCAGATCTTTCGCTTCCATCGAACATTATGACCAAACAGTTCTCTCAGAAGCCGAAAAATATGCAAAAGACATGCTCGAAGACTTTAAAAAAGAAGCGATATCTAATGGTGTAACTGATGTTACTATTGTGCTTGACTATGGTTCTCCTAAAGTAAAGATTGCTAAAGATGTAGCATCTAAATATGAAGTCGACCTAATTGTCACAGGAGCGACAGGCTTAAATGCAGTGGAACGATTCCTGATAGGCAGCGTATCCGAGCATATTACACGCCATGCTAAATGCGATGTTCTAATAGTTAGAACTGATTCTCAATAGTTGGAGGTCAAGTATGAATGTAGAATTCACCTTTAACACTCGCCTCGGTATAAATCTTCCGGACTTAAACAAAAAATGGGAAGATCTTGATATTACTGCACAAGGAGATATCTTGGCAAAGTGGGAGCAGTATCGCGGTAATATTCCAGATCGTATAAAAGATATCGAAATGCAGATTAATGATTTACAAGATCAACTATATCGTGAATCTAATTTTACCCGCAGTTGCGAATTAAACAGCGATATTGCAGAATTGGCTTCTATTATTAATGACTTATGGATATGGTATCGAACTGGAGATGAAGTACAGGTCTCACACTTCTAATACCGGAATGGGAAAAGACACTAAAAAGTTTAAATAACTTTTTAGTGCCTTTTTAATGTTTATTCATCTAGTAATGACTAGCTTAATTCCATTGTATCTCTAGCGATCATAACTTCCTCATTCGTCGGAATAACCATTACCTTAACTGGAGAGTGAGGATAATTTAAAAATGCCTCTTTCCCTCTGATTTTATTTAATTTCGGATCCCAATAAATGCCCATAAACTCTAGACCTTCCATAACTTTAGCTCGAATCGTTTCGCTATTCTCACCAATTCCAGCTGTGAAAATAACAGCATCCAACCCGTGCATTCTTGCAGCATATGAGCCAATATATTTGTGAATACGGGACGTAAACACTTCTAGAGCTAATGTTGCACGATCGTCTCCTTCAATTGCGCGAAGCTCGATATCTCGAAGATCGCTCGAAAAACCAGACAAAGCCAGCATTCCACTTTTTTTGTTAAGAACATCCATCACTTCTTCCGCTGATAGATTTGCTTTTTCCATAATATACGGAATCAGCGCCGGATCGATATTACCAGAACGTGTTCCCATAGTAACACCAGCAAGTGGGGTGAATCCCATGGATGTATCAATAGATTTACCGCCCTCAATTGCTGCAATACTTGCTCCATTACCTAGGTGACAAGAGATCAGTCGTAAGTTTTCCAGTGGTCTGCCGAGCATATCAGCCGCTCTTTCTGAGACATATTTGTGAGAAGTCCCGTGGAAACCATATTTACGAATCCCATATTTCTCGTAATACTCATAAGGAAGGCTGTATAAGTATGATCCTTCTGGCATCGTCTGGTGAAATGCTGTATCAAAGACAGCCACTGACGGTATATTAGGCAATATTTTTTTGAATGCTCGTATCCCTACAAGATTGGCGGGATTATGCAGTGGTGCTAGCTCTGAAACATCTTCAATGCCTTTAATAACTTCCTCAGTGATTAGAACCGAATGATTAAACTTTTCTCCCCCATGCACTACTCGATGACCAATTCCACCGATTTCGTCAAGGGAACCGATAATTTTATAGCTAATTAGCTTGTCCAATAAAATCTCTACTGCTTTTGAATGATCCTTGATTTCTAACGTTTGCTCTCGCTTATCCCCGTTTACCTCTATCATAAATACAGCATCATCAAGTCCGATTCGTTCTACAAGACCTTTTGTAATAATTTCTTCACTAGGCATTTCCAGCAATTGAAACTTTAATGATGAGCTTCCAGCATTAATCGCAATTATTTTTGTCATGGATTTCGCTCCTTTATTCTAAATTACATGTAACACGTAGTATTTTCCCTAATTAATTATTTATAATTATACGTACACCATAGACAATTAAACCATGCAAAAAGATAGATTGCAACCTCTGTTTCACCCATTATGAAAAACAGAACTATAACACAATATGGAACATAAAATACTGCTATGGTCAATTACCAAGGAGTCTCTTAACATCGAGCTGTACCTAAACAGCATTTTATTTGAGTAGTACATAGTACAGATAAATGAAATGTGAAATTTTTATGAATGATTCTTTTCAATTTTAAGATGATCATCCAGCCAAGCAGAAATTCTTTTCATCATATCGGCAAGTGCTGCTTCCTTCGAAAATGAGGGTAGTTCAACCAAGAGTGCTTGTTTCGGTTCGGCCATTCCTTGTTTATTTTTTCTCAGTATTAAAATACTTTTACCTGCCTCTTTGCTTTTGAACATCGTATCTGGTAATTGCATAAAGGAGTAAATGACAGCTTCTTTTTTAATGAACGAATGAAGCTTTTTAGATTGGTCCGTTTGAAAAATCTGATTAGGGACGATGAATACTAAAAAACCACCTTTTTTTACGCGTGTCATAGCTTGTTCAATTAATAAATGATGAACGTAAGA
The DNA here is from genome assembly GCF_002886185.1 of Salipaludibacillus neizhouensis. Lineage (GTDB taxonomy): Bacteria > Bacillota > Bacilli > Bacillales > Salisediminibacteriaceae > Salipaludibacillus > Salipaludibacillus neizhouensis. The sequence goes on along the minus strand of NZ_KZ614146.1, from coordinate 367,367 downwards.
ATGTCCTTTATCTGCAACTGTTTCAAATTTACTGGCTACCTGGTCATTAGGGTAATAACCAAGTGGTAAATCGGAAACAATTAAATCTACATCCTTGACAGTATCCGCATCAACACTATCATGATGAAACAAATCAACAGAATGCTTTTGTAAATTTGCGTTTACGTAAGCAATCCGTAGCAGTGTCTCATCAGGCTCAGCTCCGATGAAGTGTGTTTGCTTTTCAACCTGGTTCATTACCGAAGTCATAAGATTACCAGAACCAACAGCCGGGTCCATTAATACTGGTTTAATTGCCTCTGTGTCATAGCTCAATAATTTATTGACTAAGTAGCCAATGAACAGTCCAACAGCATCCGGAGTCATCGCATGATGAGGCTGAGTTGCCTCTTTCATCCCTTTTAAAGCAGCTAGTTGAACAGCCCGTCGGTACTCTTCAGGAGCCACATCCTGGCTATTGGGTAAACTTTTTAAAAGCAATTCCATTTCTTTACTGTTACTATCTGAAAGCTTTTGCACAGATTGACCTTGGAACATATTTTCACCCATATGGCCAAGTGCATCAATGTACAACAAATCTAATTCCTTCTTTAGTAATTCTGCCCCTTCATCAAGGACATTATATATTTTTTCTGTATTGGTAGTTGCTTCCACTATTGTCACTTCCTTTTTATCTGTTCCGTTGCATATCTAAGTATTGTACCGAATCAAATACTAATTGGCAAAACATAGGATGACAATCGTGTGATTTTATACTTTATGGGGTCAGACCCCCCATTTTTTACCATAAGAAAAGCACCATCTGTGGGAGAAGGTGCTTTTCGGAGTTTTATTTAGCTTGTTTAGCGGCTGCAAGGGCAGCATCATAATTAACATGGTTTGTCACTTCGGGAACATATTCCACATAAGTCACAGTATCTGAACTATCTACCACAAAAATAGAACGAGAAAGAAGACGAAGTTCTTCGATAGCAACACCAAACTTCTTACCGAAATCTAGATCGCGGTGATCTGACAATGTTTGCACATTTTCAATTCCTTCAGCTGCACACCATCTTCTTTGTGCGAATGGTAAGTCAACACTTATCGTTAATACTTCTACGTTTCCAAGCTCTGCTGCCTCTTCATTGAATTTACGGGTTTGTGCTTCACACACTCCTGTATCAATAGATGGGACAACACTGATAAGGCGTACTTTCCCTTTGGAATCAGATAATTTCACCTCTGAAAGATCTGTAGCAAGTACTGTGAATTCTGGAGCTTTATCGCCTACAGAAAGTTGCTTTCCTGTAAGTGTTACTGGTTTCTCTTTAAATGTTACTGCTGCCATTTGTAGATCTCCTCCTATAATAATTTCTTATCACATAGTAAGAATACCACAAATACCCAGCACGTAAACAGAGCTACGATTCAGAAACTGTATTAACCGCCATATGGTTCTTCAGGTGGAGTTGTTGGAGGTGGTGGCGGTGGAGCACTCATTCCAGATTGCTGACCAGATGAAGATGAAGAAGGTTGCACCATCTGTTGAATTTTATCAATTACTTGTGGTGTAAATTCCATTAATTTTTCATAGAAATGGGCTTGGTGATTTAAATGAATCATTTTAACACCTTTTCCGCTTACGACTAAAAATGCGATTGGAGTAATAGAAACACCACCACCACTACCTCCGCCAAATGGATGTTTATGTTCGGTTTCGGATCCCGCAGTATGGTCTTGTATCACAAATTCACTACCACCAGCTGCAAAACCAAAGCCAACTTTAGATACTGGCAGGATAACACTTCCATCCGGCGTTTCTACCGGATCTCCAATAATTGTATTGACGTCCACCATATCCTTAAGATTTTCCATTGCTGTTTTCATTAATCCTTGAATTGGATGCTCAGACATGTATGTTCCTCCCTTTCGAATGTTTAAATTTAACCTTTCGTTTACCTTTAACCTTTCTTCTGTGCAAAAGTACCTTTATAACCGTAAGAATAGCATAACCCATCCTAAAGGAAACCATGCATTGAAATGAAGATGACAAATACAACTGATTAAAAAGCGGTTGCACTTGCATGTTCGGAGAAGACTTTAGCTTCATATATTTCGCCAGTATGCCTAGTATCCCCCCTTTCAAAGACCATACTACTCCACAAGCTGCACCGGTTTTATCCGCTTCTTCTAAACCAAATTTAGTATCCCAACTTAGGTTCGTTATTGAAATCTTTTTTAAAAACTTTTGCAAAATCTTATAAAAGCCAACCGTATTTCGTAAAAACTCACTAAGTAACTCTAAATCATAAATCAACTCAAAAATTGAAAACTTCTTTTTCTTATCTTGTCCATCCTCTTCTAATGCTTCGTCTGATTCTTTAAAAACAATAGAGGGGCTTTCCTTGTCTAAATCGATTGCGGGTATTTTCATCTTGTAACCTAGCCATCTGAAATAAAGAAAAAACCTTATTTCGCCATCAAAGTCTTTATTCTCAGTCTTTATCTTTGTTTCAATAGTAAGCTTCATAATACATACAAGAATCAGTAGCAAAAATACAATCCCAAGTACGGTTAAAGTTACATACATGGTTTTCCTCCTTCACGGTCCAACATCTTCCAACTTATTATGACCAAAACACGAAAAAAAAACCTGACATTATGCCATGTCAGGTTTTAATTCATTATTTTTTTCACTTTTCTTTTGGATAATTGATTTAGTCTTTCGAGATTCCATCCCCACAAACGTTCTTCCAACCCTGTCATGAAGGCCTCTTTTCTCTGGAGAGAAAGCTACGATTAGGTAAAGAACATTTGTAACTAGTAATGACTGATGAATATATCTTCCTACAACTTCTCGAAAAACGACGTCTAACCAAGTCATTTCTAGATGATCGTAAGAATAAACTTTTAAACCAAATACCATTTTGCCTAAAGTTTGACCGAGCAATTTTGTCATTACTGTAAAATATCCAAAACTGATGAGCGTGCTAACAATTCCAACAATAGTGAAAGTACCTATCGAGAATTCAGCGACATCACCAAGTAAATAAAAAGGGGCGATTACAATTCCATTTAAACTAACAACAACTAAAAGATCAAAAAGATAAGCCCAAGCACGGATCCAAAATCCAGCTATTGGTATTTCAATTGTGTTGAGTACACCAGTATCTTCTGAAAGAGTATCACTTGTTGTCAATCCCACTTCTTGGTCGTTTCTGTTCGTCCCTCTTACTTCATTACTTTCTTCTTTACTCATGTTCCTTCACCTCAATCTGTATATAAGAATTTTAATTGAGGTCCTTGGTTTTGTTGAAGAAACCCTTTAACCTCTGATAGCTGTTGATTCGAAATCATTTCTTGAATCGCCACCCCTAGAAAGGAAGGAAATCCAAGGTCTGCCTCGTACTCTACAACACTTAACTGACCGCGCCCAATATCTGCTATTAACTCTTCAATCGTGTCATCTAAATGACCAACTCCGTCAATTAAGCCTAGATCCAACGCTTGAGATCCCGTGTAAACACGCCCATCCGCTAATTCATAGACTTCATCTCTGTCAAGGTCTCTCCCATTTTCAATCACATCTACAAATTGCTCATAAGCCTCATCAACAAGTGCTTGAAGAATATCACGTTCGGCATCCGTCATATCACGAGTGGAAGACATAATATCTTTAAATTCCCCACTTTTGATCACTTCCGTTTTTACTCCCCACTCTTCCGCCAATTCCCCATAATTTATCGATTGCATGATAACCCCTAACGATCCAGTGAGAGTTTGTGCATTTGCCATTATCTTTTCTGCAGGGGCGGCAACGTAATAACCACCACTTGCAGCCGTTCCAGCCATGGATACATAGACAGGTTTTCCAAACTCCTCTTGGACTTCCAGTACTTTATCATGAATTTCATCGCTTTCAACAACTCCACCACCGGGTGTATTTACACGTAAAATAATACCATGTACATCAGAGTCTTCAGCAGCATGGTCAAATTGCTCCAATAACAACTGATGATCGTAGCCGGCTGCTAACAGCCCACCAGATGGTTCACTTTGAATGACACCACTTAAATGAATAACAGCAATTTTCCCTGTACCATCACCTTCTTCTAATATATTTTCATGAAACTTTTCTCCGCTTACACCCAAGAAACTACCGACTCCTGATGCCATTTCATTTTCCTCAGATCCATTACCTATTATACCTGCAGCGATCGATACTAAAAATAATGCCGCTGCCACTCCTAATGCGATCCATCTTTTTCCGTACATTTTAAATCCTCCTCTATTCCACTAACCTCTTTTTTCGTTTCGTTGTAATCCTTGATGTTTAAAGCAAACTCCATTATTCTACTTACTTAAGAAAAACGCGTAGCGTCTTTTGTTAAATACTTTCTTATCTCTTTATAAAAGCTTTGCAGCATTATGTAATTTCCCGCCGCAAAACTGTTTTGCAAGCTTTATTATCCGCTTTCATTTATGATAAGATAAACATATTTACTGAAAAGGAGAGTTTAAAACTATGCCAGAACGTAAAAATGCTTATTTATATTACACACCTACTCAAGAACTTGAATCAAAAGTTGAAGTTATCCGTGATATCGGTCGCAAGTACGGATTTCACTTGGTGGAGGATCCAAAAGATGCAAATATAATTATTAGTTTTGGTGGTGATGGAACCTTCCTTCAATCAATCCGTAAAACTAACTTCCGTGATGATTGTCTCTACATTGGCGTAAATGATGGGAAACTAGGTTTTTACACAGACTTTAGCACGGATGATTTGGAAAAAATTGAATTAGGTCTGCAATCAGATATGATTGAAGTACTTAAATATCCAACTTTAGAAGTCACCGTTGATGGAAGGCAAACCTTCCGTTGCTTAAATGAGTTGTCCATTCGTTCTCAAATTATCAAGACATTTGCACTCGATGTATTTATTGATGGGATATATTTAGAAACTTTCCGCGGTGATGGATTGGTAGTGTCTACCCCTACCGGTAGTACTGCTTATAATAAATCTCTTCGTGGCGCAATCGTCGATCCTAAGCTGAAATCAATGCAACTAACCGAGATTGCTTCCCTGAACAATAATCAATACAGGACATTAGGTTCACCACTTATTCTAAGTCATGAGCGTGAATTAGTATTGAAAATAATCCAAGATGGCAACGATCACCCGATTATCGGAGCTGACAATGAAGCACTAAGCATTCAACATTCAAAAGAAATTCGCATAAAAGTATCTGAAACACCAATCAAAACATTACGTATGAAAGACAATTTATTTTTCCATAAATTAAAAAGAAGCTTTCTATAATACAGCAAACCAAGTAAAAAAGTCAGCTAGTTTCTTCATAAATATAGGATGCGATCATTCGCGCTGCCCTCCGCTTTGAGAAGCCCTCTCAAAGCGATCTTTAATTAAATAAAGTAACGATTCAAAACACTCCGGCGTCTCAAAGATTTTTTTGATCTATTGAGACACCTATTTCTCATACATCACACTATTATCCACTATCGTTTTCTCTACTGTCACGTTCAGCCATTCATCAGGACTCAACTCAAATAAATCTTTCGTGAGTACCGTGAAATCAGCTGTGTATCCAGGGGCTATAATTCCCCTTTCTTTTTCCCTACCAATTGCTTGAGCACTTCCTTTCGTAAACAATTGCAGTGCTTCAAACAATGACAACTTCTCTTTTTCACTATATCCTTTATGATTTTCATATGGTTTTCGCCTAGTTACTGCAGCGTGTAATCCTAATAAAGGATTTATTGGTTCTATCGGAGCATCAGATCCACCGGCACAAATTAAATGATGATTGAGTAATGTTTTCCATGCAAACGCATCCTCTAATCTTTTCTGACCTAACCTCTCCTCTACCCAAGGGAAATCCGATGCCACAAATCGCGGTTGAATATCAAGAACGACTGGTAGCTCTTGGAGACGAGTTAAAAGTTCTTTTCTTGTTACTTGCAAATGAATTAATCGATCTCTTTTCCCAGGTAAAACCGGATATTTTTCCAAAGCATCGATCGCATACTCCAATGATAAATCCCCAATTGTATGAATTGCCACTGGCATCTTTAGTTCTCTGGCATGTTTTACAATGAGCTCTAATCCCTCTTTTGTATGAATCGCCATTCCATTTGTAGAAGGATCATCACTATAGGCTTCACTCAGCAATGCAGTTCTCCCACCTAAAGCACCGTCCGTAAAAATCTTAATAGAACCTAATTCTACATATGGGTGAGAAGGTCGATCGTCTGTTAGTTCAATAATTTCATCTGCCACTTCATGGTGGACTAACAAATTCGCACGGAATTTAGTTTTTTCGCCATCGATCACTCGATAAAAAGTTTCCAACGTCTGTCTTGCATCTCCGTAATAGTTTAAATCTTCCGAGTGTCCACCTGTATACCCATTACGAAATAAATCGTTCAAAGATGTTCTTAGAGCCTTTTCTATATAATTAAAACCTTCTTCAGGAATTAAAATCTTTATTAGTTCTTGAGCCTGATCATGCATATAACCTGTGGGTATACCCTTGTCGTCTCGCTCAATGAGTCCACCAGGCGGATCAATCGTTTGTCCATTTACCTCCGCAAGCTGAAGACCTAAGGAATTAGTTACAAGAGCGTGTCGACACACTCTTGTAATCATAATAGGATGATTTATTGAAACCTCATCGAGTATATAACGATCCGGCACTGTATGTTCCTGATAAAGGTTTTCATTAAAGCCTTCAGCTAACAACCATTCTCCCTCGCTGACTGATTCAAGTGCGGAACCTAATACGCTTTTTAATTCCTGAATGCTAGATACTTCTGATACATCCAATTTCAGTAACTTTTCACCATGTCCTATCATATGTAAATGACTATCAACAAAACCAGGATACATCGTAGCCCCTTGAAGGTTTATTTCCTCGGAAATAGTTTCTTGGAAGTCACGCCTTAAAACATCGTAGTCTCCAACATTTATCACCTTCCCATTTCTAACATAAACTGCTTCTTCGACATCCGTTTCGTTTATTAGTGTACGAATCTTACCACCATGCCATAATGTTCCCATAGGTGCGTCTTCCTTTCAATCTGTCTTGCAATATTTAGTTCACTCCTATGAATCATCATACAGAAAAATGGAAGAAAAATCAAAAGAAAGGGCATCCCTTTAGGATACCCTTAGCCAAGTTTTATAAAATTAATTTTAGCGAGATCCACCCATTTGTTGTTCAGCCATTTGAACTAACCTTTTTGTGATTTCTCCACCCACAGAACCGTTTGCACGGGAAGTTGCATCCCCTCCAAGGTTAACGCCGAATTCCTGAGCGATTTCATATTTCATTTGATCTAAAGCTTGTTGGACACCAGGGACTACTAGTTGATTGGAACTATTATTGTTCGCCATGTTCTCTCACCTCCCTTGTACACATAGAATGCGCTACAAGGTGAAAAGTGATTCAAGAAAAACTATGGGGATTTCTCCAAAAATAGGATAATCATTTAACTGATTTGTGATGGATTGAATGTTATTAAAATTCCACTAAAACAACTGCTCAAAATCCGGCTGTGAAGCTTCTCCTAATTTAAGATCAACAGTTGTTATTCCATCAATTGCTTGTTGGACCATGTCATCAATTGCAAGCCAGTGTTCATACCGTTCTGACTTTTCTCTAGTCGGTCTCGTTTTCGATTCGGCAGGAAGAAATATCGTACAACAGTCTTCATAAGGGAGAATGGATAAATCATAGGTACCAATAGCCTTGGCATAATCAATTACTTCTAGTTTATCCATCGTAATTAATGGGCGTAAAATCGGCAAATTGGTTACCTCATTGATTGTATACATGCTCTCTAAAGTTTGACTGGCAACCTGACCCAAACTTTCTCCATTCACGATCCCTTTTGCTTTTCTTTCTTCAGCAAGTACAGCCGCAATTCGTAACATAAATCTTCTCGTTACTGTCATTTCATAGTTATCTGGAATCTGCTTATGAATTTTCGTCTGAATATCAGTAAACGGTACAATATGGAGCTTGATATCCCCACCATATTGCGTTAATACTTTTGCAATGTCTTCCACCTTTTGCCGGGCTCGATCATTTGTATACGGTGGACTATGAAAATGAATCGCTTCAATAGTGACTCCTCGTTTGAGGGCCAAATACCCCGCCACCGGGCTATCGATCCCTCCAGACAACATTAGCATAACTTTTCCGCTTGTGCCTACAGGTAATCCTCCAGCCCCACGAACAGATTTACAGGTAACGTATGCTGCCTCTTGTCTAATTTCCACTTTTAGTTCTACTTCAGGCTGATGAACATCTACGGTAAGATCTTGCATATTACGTAAAACATATCCTCCTACAACCTTATTCATGTCCTGAGATCCGATTGGGAAATCTTTATTTACACGTCTCACTGTCACTTTAAAAGAACCACTCCCAGATGGAAGTGCATCCTTCATTGCCCAAAGTGCTCCATCAACAATATTCGTTTCAGTCAACGATAACTTTAGTGCTGGACTAAATGAATAAACGCCAAAAACACCTTTCAGTTTTTCCGATACAGCTTTTTCATCTTCTCCATGCAATTCTACAAACATTCTTCCAAAAGACCGATTTGTTTTTACGTTCGGAAAGGTAATCAATGCTTGTTTAATGTTTTGTTCTAATTTCGATTCGAATTTCTTTCGATTCTTTCCCTTTAAGGAAAGCTCAGCGTATCGAATTAAAATATGTTCATAATTCATTATTTTTTCACAACCTTTTTCATCGAAATCACAACTTCTTTGAAAATATCCATAAATTCAATTGCTTCTTCCATCGTATTTTCAAAAGAGAAAGACAATCTAATTGCTGATGAAGAACGCTCTTTGTTATAACCACTCGAAATTAACACTCGACTAGGCTCATTTTTCTTGGAAGAACAGGCAGATTTAGTGGAAATATACACTTCTTTTTCCGCCAAGGCTTGCACAATCACTTCTGGTTTTAGATGAGGAACGGAGATATTTAAAATATGCGGCGCCCTTTTTTTAGGGGAGTTAACAAAAACTCCTTCTATTTTTTCACACTCCTGTTCTATCCAACGGGAAATTTCCTCTATCATAAAAATTTTTGTTTTTTGTTGGTCCAGCGCCAGTCTTAATGCTTTCGTCATAGCCACTACCCCAGCAACATTTTCTGTTCCTGGTCTAATGCCTTGTTCTTGACTCCCACCAGTAAAGAGCGAGTCTATCTTCAAACCTTTGCGAACATATAAAATTCCATTGCCATTTAGGCCATGAAATTTATGAGCTGACATTGTGCATAAATCAACGGTACCTTTTAAAGGGAGCGTAACCTTTGCAATTCCTTGCACGTTATCTACATGAAAATTTATTCGCGGATATGTCTTTAATAACTGACCAATTTCTTCGATAGGTTGAATCGACCCAATTTCGTTATTGACATGTATCAGTGAGACTAGAATCGTATGATCAGTAATAGCTTCCTCCACTTGTGACTTTAAAATTACCCCATGTTCATTTGGCAACAAATACGTAACGCGAAATCCTTCTTTTTCTAATTTTTTGCATGCATCATACGTAGCTGAATGCTCAATTGTAGAAGTGATAATATGATTTCCTCTATCACGATATTGTGAGGCGATACCCTTTATTGAGATATTATTTCCTTCTGTTCCTCCAGAAGTAAAGACTATTTCCTGAGGCTCTACTTCAAGGCTCTCTGCGACCTTTTGTCGCGCTGAATGGAGTAATTGTTCAACCTCTTTTCCTAATGGATGAAGAGAAGAGGGATTGGCAAAATAAGTACGTGCTACAGTAGAAAAAGTGTCTACAACTTCTGGATACGGCCGAGTCGTTGCACTGTTATCAAAATATATCATTTGGTGGACTCCTTTTGTTTTTCCGGTTTGCTTCTGCTCAACAAAGTATCATAGCATACTTTAAGCATAATGAACAACGAATATTTCAACATTTTAAAACTTTTTAAAACGAAGAAGAAATTATTTGTTCTACCTACTTCTATTTGTGATAAAATTTCCCTTGTTATTATTTAACTCACTACAATCTTGAATTTTTACTGGAGGTACATGACATGATTAAAACTCAACCTTACACATATAAAGACACCATGATCATTGGGTTAATGATGTTTGCACTTTTCCTGGGTGCTGGCAATTTGATTTTCCCACCATTATTGGGACAAGAAGCAGGCACTTCGGTTTGGTCGGCGGTCGCTGGTTTTCTTGTTACGGGCGTTGGCCTTCCCATCCTTGCTATCATTGCAATTGCAAAATCGGGTGGTGACTTGCAACAAATCTCTGGCCGAGTCGGCAAAATATTTGGACTTATTTTCCCTTTTATCGTCTATTTAGCTATCGGACCTCTTTTTGGTATTCCCAGAACAGGCTCTGTTGCCTTTGAAATTGGAATATTACCTTATTTAGATGAGGGGATGACAACTTTCCCCCTGTTTATTTTCACTATTACTTTTTTAGGGATAAGCTATTGGCTGAGTTTGAATCCCTCAAAGCTTGTACCACGAATCGGTAAAGTCTTGACTCCCATTTTAGTGATAACTTTACTGACGTTAACTGTAGCAGGAATTGTTTCACCGATTGGATTTGCACTAGATCCTATTAATGAATATATGAATGTTGCTTTTTTCACCGGCTTTCAAGAAGGGTATTTTACCATGGATGCAATTGGTGCACTAGTCTTCGGTACAATTGTCATCACCCGTATGAAAGAACGTGGATTATCAGATAGAAAAAGGTTAATTCACCATTCCGTGCAAGTAGCCCTTATCGCTGGGGTTGGTCTAGTTTTCGTTTATATTTCTTTAGCTTATCTTGGTTCGACAAGTGTCTCGATCCTCGGTTACCAAGAAAATGGAGGGCTTGCTCTAACCAGTATTTCACGGTCGTTACTTGGTTCTACTGGGTTAGTTCTCTTATCCTTAATTATTACGATTGCTTGTTTAACTACTGCTGTAGGATTAATCTCAGCATTCGGAGAGTATATCTCTAAAACCATACCTTCCATTCCATATGTCGTCTCAACAGGTTGCGTTGCCCTCTTTAGTCTAATTATGGCTAATATGGGACTGACACAACTTATTCAATTTTCTCTGCCTATATTAATAATCATTTATCCCATCGCTATTGTATTAATTATCCTAACACTATTAGATACTTTTTTTCATGGCAGAAAAGAGGTTTATGCAGGAGCAGTTTTCGGAACAGCAATTATCAGCATTTCGGATGGTCTGATTGCCGGTGGAGTAATGACAGAGGACAAGATAAATTTTTTATCCTTTTTTCCCTTTACAGAACAGGGATTGGCTTGGATTCTACCTGCTATTCTAGGTGCAGCTATTGGTTTTATTTACTCCGGAATCTTTCAACCAGCGCCATCTAAGAAAATAAACTAAGTCTGTAAGAAAACGGCCTAGCCGTCTTTTATTAAATACGGCATGAGCTTTCGCCGCCCCTTGATTTACCAGGCGTAAAGGTAGATGTCAACTTATCCTTTTTAACCTTGCAAAAAGCCGGTATATTGAGAACTTCCTCAATGTACCGGCTTTTGTCCTTCACTCTTTCTTTCTTTCTTTCTTTCTTCTTCTAATGCGTCTAGTATAACATCTACGGATATGACACCGTTAGAAATCAAATCGTTAAAATCTCCTGGTAAAATTCCTCTTTCATTAATAGGTATAGCTTCGGTCAGCCATTTTTCCGAGTCTTTGATATTTATTTCTGAAGTATTTGGAGTAAAAGCAAGTTGTTTCTCAGAACGTTTATGATTAGAGTTACTCGTTTCATGTATCCTTTTTTCATAAAAGCCCACCTAATAATAAGACACCTGTAGCTTTTCCAGTTCTTTGACTTTCTCTAAAACCTTCGGATCGACTAATTCCACACCTTCTAAAGCAAATTCAAGCGACTCCTCGTACAAATAATGCCGAAAGCGGTCTTCCGCCTGTAATAGCTTAATATTGACGTGATCATACTCACTGCGATATCTGTTCCCATACTGAATGACAAGTTCAGCCTTCTTTGCTTTCTTAATGGTCTGATCTAAGTTTTCTAGACATGAATCAATATGTTTTTTAGCTTCTTCCACATGTTTATTAACATTCTGAATGGAAATTGGAATCTGGTCTAAACTCTCTAATGCTTTATTTAATATTTCTTCCGCTTCATCCAATTGCATCAGCAGTAACTCTGGAACTCCAGGAATATTACTTTGCTTCAATCGTTTCTGCCCTTGAGTCAAATCCGTTTGCATTTGACGAATTGTTTCTTCTGCTTTTCGTTCATCACTTCGCAAGTGTTGAAAGTTATCATGCATTTCTTTCACTTCACTTTCGACATTATCAAGTTCAATCTTAAAATCCTGTGTCATACTTCTCAATGTTGTGAAGGACTGTTTCTTTTCCTCCATAGCATCTTCAATTACAGAGAGTTGATTAAAAAGTTCTTTAATATTTTTCTCTATTTTAATTTGCTGTTTGTCATCATCTTCTGTTAATTGATAGTTTAATTTCAATGTTTCTATTTCAGCGCTTAGTGATTGATAGGATTGTGGTAGCTTTGAAAGATGTTCTCTTAATACTTGTAATTCTTTTTCAACAAAGTTTTTAGATAACACCTCGTGTTCAAGTTTTTCGTAGATATCGTTTATTTCACTATCTGTAGTTTCTATCGGCTCTTTTACTTCTTCAAGATTTAAACTCTCCACTAAAGGTAAAAGAACAATCAATCGCCGTTTCATCTCTTTTACTTGTAGTTGATATGAAAAATGATGAAGGGAGTAACCTTCCTTCTCCATCTCGGTAAAACCTTTTTCCAAGTCCTCTAATTGCTTGGGAATTTCTTTCTCTATTCTTACTAGATATTGAGGGACTTCCATCATCACATCTTGGTATTCCTTTAAAAGCTCAGACATTTTCAAAAGTAGTTCACGCGCTTGAAAATAATTACCTTTTTCTGTTTCCTCGTCAAAGCTTTCAAACATTAGTTGGATTTCTTTCAACTTTTGGTCAAAAGTTGATGCCGCTTGACCCAAGGTTCCTTTTTGTACCCACAATTTCTTCTTTGTTTCGTGAAATAGGTCCTTCACTCCATCTATATCTTTACGGTTTTGCTCTTCACTATGTATTAATTGATCTACTTCCTGAACCATTTCTTTCATTTGCTGCTGGACAGCATCAAGTTCAGTATCTACAAATCTAACATATTGCTTTGCTTTAAAAAATCTGTACTTGTTAGCCAACTCTTCAATATCAAACAGCTTTTCTTCCATATCCGGAAGTTGGATCGTTACAATATTATCCCACTCTTCCCGCCATTGTCCAAAGCGCTCTTCCGTTTCACCGGACATCCTTAACCCTTTAATTCTCGAAAGCTCTTCCGTTATTGGTTCATTCATCATCTTCATCTTTTTATTCTCTAATCGGTCTACTTCTTTATATAATTTTTTTCGCGACCAAGCCCCATAAATAATTATAATTAAAAATAGAAGAATAGAGCCATAAATGACATACATAAACATATGAGGCCTCCTCCAACGCATTTTCATGAAAATATTCATAAAATTATGATATAATATATCCTAATCCTAAAATCGACAAACTAATAACCTAGCTATTTATTTCACTATATTTACTCACTTAATTATCTTTTTTTACATTTTTCTTCAGGATCTACATATACTTATCCCTATCATATCACGTAATAAGATAATTTTGTCGAAATAATTTCTATTTTTCCCAAAAGAAATGTCACTCACTTCTTTCGAATATTAATTTTTTAAAAAGCTAAAAGGAGACATTTAATTATGATAAGAAGAGATGGTCATATTCACACCCCTTTTTGTCCCCATGGGTCAAAAGATATGTTTAGCAGCTATATTGAACAAGCAATTAAACAAGGATTTTCAACGATATCATTCACAGAACACGCGCCTTTACCACGGGGTTTTTCAGATCCAGTTCCTGATAAGGACAGTGGATTAGCCCTTGATTTATTACCTCAATACTTAGAAGCATGTAACGAAATGAAGCAGGAATATAGCCAGCACATTACTATCTACACGGGATTGGAAGTAGATTATATAGAGGGTTTTGAGCAAGAAACACGAGAATTTTTAGATGAGTGGGGACCTTTTATTGATGATTCGATTTTATCTCTTCACTTTCTTCAGACAACAGAAGGCCACTATACTTGTATGGACTTTTCACCTGAGAGCTTTGAATTTTTAATTAAACAATGCGACACAGTAGAAGATGTTTATAAACTGTATTATTTATGTTTGCTCCGATCTATTCGATGGGATCTCGGACCTTTCAAGCCTAAACGCTTAGGACATATGACTTTGGTAAGGAAATTCCAAAAACTTTTCCCTACAAACTTTGATGACAGTAAATATATCAATCTCGTGTTACGTAGTATGAAAGAACATAACATGTCACTAGACGTAAACGCTGCCGGGCTTGTTAAACAACATTGTATGGAGGTCTATCCCCCTATTGAAGTCTTGTTGCGTGCTAAACAGTTAGGCATCCAATGTGTATACGGCTCAGATTCACACCAAGCTAAACAAATTGGAATTGGAAAGGCTGAACTTGATAATTTTATTTAATTAGGAATGTGTCTACCTCACAATTGATGGAACACTCGTAACAGAGTCATTAAAATGCGTAGAAACCCACTGACACAATTCCGAGAAATACTGATCCAGGAAATCATTTTCATGAGGCATGAGATGGTAGACCTCCCGAATATATTGAGGATGTAAAAAAGGCAATGTCAACATTCCGCGCAGTTGCAGCACAAAATACTCATTCGGCAAGGTCTTCAACTCCCCCTCTTCATACGCCATCTCAAGTAACAACTCATACAAATGCTTCTCTTTCGCTAAGTAAGAAGCCATCAATTCACGAACGAGAGTTGTATCCAAGGTGATTTCCCGATGAACAAATCTTGCTAATTCGTGATGTTTCTTTTGATAAATCATCACGTCCCATATAGCTTTTAGTAATGAATCAAACACCGCTTCGCTATCATTTCTTTGTTTTTGAACCTGTAATTCAATTGCTGAAACATATCCCTCTAAAAATTTTGTCATCAAATACTCTAATAATCCTTGTTTCCCATCAAAATAATATGATATTAGGGCAACGTTAGTTTCCGCTTTTTTCGCAATATCTCTTACAGAGGTACCAGAATAGCCTTGCACATTAAAAAGTGAAATGGCCGCTTCAAGGACTTTTTCTTTAGAGGCTTTTTTCTCCATCGTCGTCACTTCCTCCTATCTATTACTCTCTATATAACATATTCATGATTGCAAATTATTCTCCTGCAAAAACTAATCGACAAGATTATATATTTCATTGCAATAAGCGATATGATATACTTTTTCAAAATGTCTGAAAGGATGACGATGTATGTTTCAAACAAATACGTATCAAGGATCTTTAGAGGAAAAGTATACGTTACTTACTAAACAATTAGATGCCCTTCTAGAAGGCGAAAAAGATCAAATTGCTAACCTTAGCAATGCTTCCTCCTTGTTGAATCAATTTCTCTCTGATGTAAATTGGGTTGGTTTTTACTTTTGGAAAGAAAATGAATTAGTATTAGGACCATTTCAAGGCATGCCTGCATGCGTAAGAATTAAATATGGAAAAGGTGTTTGTGGAACTGCTGCGAAAGAGGAGCGTACTCTCCGTATTGAGGATGTTCACACGTTTCCAGGCCATATAGCCTGTGATGCAGCTTCAAACTCTGAAATTGTGGTGCCCTTATTGAAAAATGGAAGTCTTATTGGCGTTCTGGATATCGATAGCCCTAGTAAAAATAGATTCTCTGAAGAAGACCAAAAAGGACTCGAACAATTTGCTTCTACCTTGCTTAAACATTTGTAATTCAGTACTAAAGTAAGTGTTAGCTTATGCCGCTTTATCTCATAAGATCTTTTCCATTGAGACTAGCGGCATCGCAATAACTAGATTCTTTAATTTTATACGGCTCTAGTGACGCATTTACAGTTCACTTTTAATTTACTAATCCGTTTCTTGATAAACTATGACGGTATTTCTACCGGAATTCTTCGCTTCATACATGGCATTGTCTGCTTGGTTGAAAAGCTTAGTCGCTGAAGGTATTCCCAATGTATTAGACCAATAAGAGACACCGCAGGAAACCGTCACTTTTGGAAGTGTAAGAATTTCCACTTTTTTTCTAATTCTTTCCGCTACGTTTTTAGCATCTACTATCTTCGTTCGAGGCAAATAAATTGCCAATTCTTCTCCTCCCCATCGCACAGGGATATCATAGCCGGATTTAATGTTTTCAATAATCACCTTAGCTACTTGAATAATGACTTCATCTCCAGATTGGTGACCGTACTGATCGTTAACTTTTTTAAAATTATCAATATCCAATAAAACAAAAGAGCCAAATCCATCTGCATTCATAGATCCAAGTACCTGTTCATCCATATACTCTCTCGTATACAATTTTGAAAGATAGTCTGTTATGATCAATTCTTTCATTTCAGCATGTAACATCGCATTCACAAAAGCTAAAGTAGAGTGATGTACAAGTGACTGACACAGTTTAAATGCATCATAGCTGAATGCATATTCTTCTTTACCGAACACAAGTACGGCGCCTAAAATTTGATTATCATGAAGCATTGGTACACCTATTACTGATTTATATGGAACGACTTCGTTAGTAGTTTTTTGAAAATCGCTGTGAAATATTTCTTTTTGCGTTTCTTCCATTTGAGTCAAAAGTTGCTCACTTAAGACTTTAACTTGTTCACAGGAAAAAAGCTTATTTTCCGAATGATCATTTAACAAGTGCCGATCCGCCATCTGAAAACAAACTTCATCTGCTGAAAATGCCTTCTTCATTTTTTCTACAAGAATGCCTATTGCTTCATCTAATTTTAAATTACCATTTAACTCATGGGACGTTTGATTGATTAATTGAAGGTCAGCTATATGTTTCCTTGATTGCTGATACAGTTCTGCATTTTCAATTGCGATTCCACCGGTATCTGCTAACACTTGAATGAAATCAATTTCTTGATCTTTGAATATTTGAGAGTATGTAGCTGTCATTTTAAATACTCCGTATACTCCTTGTTTTCCTTTAAGGGGAATATACAGCATTGTTTTTTTCTTCTCAATTAGATCCATTGTTAACACATTTCCAGTTAGATAGGCTTCTGCTGCATAATTTTCTTTACCATCATTTATATCAAGTGGCTGAGCTGATAAGTATTCAGAAACCTTCCAATCATTAGATAAAAGTAATTCTATAGTAAATGTTGGATATGCTTCACTTAATGCATGAAGAATTTCCTTTAAAATACCGTTAACATCCATCGACGAATAGAACTTCCGATTTACTTTTAGAAGTAATTCTTTCTGAATTTTTTCATTCATCGTTTCTTTATAATCTATCAATCTATTAAACCATGGAGCTAGCAGCTCACTTATATCTGCAATAGCTTCAACGGAAATAGTTGAAAAATTATCGTTTTCTAAAAGAAGGACCATAACGAAGCCTAACATTTCATTGTTAGCATACAAAGGGAATAAAACATAATCACTTTGAATATTCGTAAATAATTGAGATTTTAAAGTAACCTCATGTTTTTTTAAAAAGGGACGTATTTCCATTTCTTCGTTCGTAAATACTTCCAGAATTGAAGACTCTTCTACCTTTTCATAGTCTTTACTATTTAGTACATTTATGTTTGATGATTCATAAGGTTGAAAGCATGGTTGTGACGAATCTTTAAAGAAAAGAATAAAATCTTCCTGTAAGTCTAATTCCTCTTTTAACATATGTATAAATGTTAGCGAGAATTGGCTTAGTTCATTCGTGAATCCAGTTTTCTCCAGCATTTTAGCGACCAGACAAAGACTTTCCCCCCTAGAACTTTTATCATATTGTTCTTTTTTAGCCATTCTTTCCCCTCACTTTTCATCTCTAATATAATTTTGTATTCATAACTTAATTATACACGTTTTCATCAAGTCTTTCCTATTAAA
This sequence comes from Salipaludibacillus neizhouensis, assembly GCF_002886185.1. Classification (GTDB taxonomy): domain Bacteria; phylum Bacillota; class Bacilli; order Bacillales; family Salisediminibacteriaceae; genus Salipaludibacillus; species Salipaludibacillus neizhouensis. The sequence goes on along the minus strand of NZ_KZ614146.1, from coordinate 349,293 downwards.
TCGGTAATTTTTTTATTATTAATAGATTACAGTTTGCTTTTTGTATTTTTAATTCTTTTATGATTCTGGGAAGCTTAGTTTTGATTTTGTATCCTATTTTGAAGTTTTCGCAGAAAATCATGTTAGGATTTTATAATAGAAGAGAGAAACTATTATTAAAATCTGTGTAGTATTGACATTGAGCCTTAAAAATTATACAATATTCGTTGTGCAAATAAGACAGCCAAAGTAAACATCATATAGCTCATTTCATTCCCGCATATGCGAGGGGTATTGCGTAACCTACAGCTGTCGAGGCGAAGGTGCCGAAAATGAAATGTCTACGTGAATGGGATTACTACTGTTAATTATTTCACGAAATCTTATATATCCTTAAGGAGGATCTCAATATGTCACGTTATACTGGACCAAGTTGGAAGCTTTCCCGTCGTTTAGGAATTTCTCTAAGCGGAACTGGAAAAGAGCTTCAAAAACGCCCATACGGACCTGGACAACACGGCCCGAACTCAAGAAGAAAAGTAACAGAATACGGTCTTCAGCTTCAGGAGAAGCAGAAGCTTCGCCACATGTACGGCATGAACGAAAAACAATTCAAAAAGGTATTCGTTAATGCTGGTAAACAAGATGGTATTCACGGTGAGAACTTCATGATTCTATTAGAATCACGTTTGGATAACATCGTTTACCGTTTAGGTCTTTCACGTACTCGTCGTCAATCTCGTCAGCTTGTTAACCACGGTCACGTCCTAGTTGATGGTGCTCGCGTTGACATCCCGTCATTCCGTGTACGTCCTGGTCAAACAATTACACTTCGCGAAAAGTCTCGTAACCTTGACATCGTGAAAGAAGCACTTGAAATGAACGACTTCACACCATCATTTGTTGAATTTGATGCAGACAAGTTAGAAGGAAAGTTCACTCGTTTACCTGAACGTTCTGAATTACCTGCTGAAATCAATGAACAACTAATCGTTGAGTGGTATTCACGTTAATATTTCAGACACAGCCCAATGCGGCTGTGTTTTTTTGTTCTTTCATAATGATCGTTTCGTTCTATCTCAAAGTTGGACTTAATCGTTTTTATTTGATGACCGGGGCGACGTACTCATTTCCACGCCTCTTCCGTTCATTCAGCTCCGTACACGTTCATTTCAAATCGACGTACTCATTTATGCTTCGTTCCCATTCATTTCATCGCACAACGCATTCATTTCAGCTCCATACACGTTCACGCCACCGAGTGTCCTCTCCACGACCGGCTAAGGCCCCCTAAAACCACCAAAAAGGGTACCTTCCATAATGGAAGGTACCCTGGAACTGAATAGTTTTAATACTTAATTAGAAAGAACTTCTTTTTCCCGCGGCGAATGATTGTAAATTCACCATCAATTTTATCTGTTCCGTCCATTACCTTGTCAATCTCCTGACAACGATCCCCATTAATATAAACCGCTCCGTTTTTAATGTCTTCCCTCGCTTGGCGTTTAGAAGATGCGATCTCAGCTTCAACTAAAAGTTCAACTAATCCAAGTCCTTTTTCACTAACTTTATAAGAAGGAACGTCTTTAAATCCTTGAAGTACTTCATTTGCTGTCAGTTGTTTTAAATCCCCTCCACCAAATAGAGCGGCACTGATCTTCCATGCTTCTTCTACTGCTTCTGCTCCGTGAACAACCCTAGTTAATTCCTCAGCCAGTTTTTTCTGAGCAGCACGTTCATGAGCACGCTCCTGAACTTCCACCTCTAGTTTATCTATTTCTTCTTTGGAAAGGAACGTAAAGTACTTCAGAAATTTAACAACATCCTGGTCCTCTGTATTTAATAAGAATTGATAGAATTCATAAGGAGAAGTTTTATCTCGATCCAGCCAGATTGCTCCCCCTTCCGTTTTACCGAATTTAGATCCATCTGCTTTTGTCACTAGTGGGATTGTAAATCCATAGGCGTCAGGTCGTTCGCTTTCTTCCATTCCAGACATTCTGCGAATTAGCTCAAGACCCGCTGTGATATTCCCCCATTGATCGCTTCCACCAATTTGGAGTTTAACCCCTTCTTCCTTGTTCAATCGATAGAAGTCATAGGATTGCAGGATTTGATAGCTAAATTCGGTAAAAGAGATTCCTGAAGAAATACGTGATTCCACTGATTCCTTCGCAAGCATATAATTTACTCCAAAATATTTTCCAACATCACGCAAGAAATCAATTACAGTCATAGAACCTATCCACTCATAATTGTTTACAAGTGTAGCTCCATCTTCACCCTTGAAATCAAGAAAATTCAATAGTTGGTCCTTGATTTTATCACTATAGCCCTCTACTACTTCTTGCTCATTGAGTGTTCGTTCCGCTTTTTTACCACTTGGGTCCCCTATTAGACCTGTAGCTCCTCCTACTAACGGGTATGGGCGGTGACCTGCTAGTTGAAATCTACGTAATGTTAAGATTGTCAATAAATGGCCAATGTGGAGGCTGTCTCCTGTGGGATCAAAACCACAGTAAAGCTTTACTTTTTCTTCACTTAACAATTTTTCTAAACCTTTTTCATCTGTCATCTGGTTTACAAGCCCTCTAAATTTTAAATCCTCTAGTAATGTCATGTGATTCACCTCATATGTTCATTTTATTATTAAACTTTTACTGACCAATTATCATAGAAATCGTTACATGAACAAAATTGAATACTTTTCAACTGCGTTAACAATCCTTGAAACACAAAAAAGCCCCTTCAGTATAAAGGGACGAATTGATCGCGGTACCACCCTGATTGGAAAAAATGTTTTCCCAGCTCAAAATAGAGTTAACGCCTCTCTACGTTCTATGTTTCCATAGATTTTCTCCAAGGTGGTAATTCATTTCTGTCTTTGTACCGGTTCACAGCACCACCGGTTCTCTGAAACAGGGAGACATTAACTACTAGGTCCTCTTCATTGAATGCAAGTATCATATTGATATGTTTATTATTTTTACCACAATATCACAGACTAAGTCAATAAAAACATAAAACTTATTTCGTTTACTTATACTTATCAATTAACTAATATGCTATAATATGATTGACTTTTTAGGAGGTATGAACGATGAGTGAAGACCGATTTTCGTTAAAAAAACTCTTTCAACGGAAAGAGCCGAGATATGTATTAAAAGGTGTCCGAGTAACATCTAATGTATTCTGGAACTTATTCTTAATTATTGCGATCCTGGGCATAGTTGGTGCAGCATTTGCCGGTGGCGCTGGTGCTGGATACTTCGCTTCATTGGTTCAAGACGAACCTATACAAAGCTTTGAACAAATGGAACAAAGCATTTACGACTATGAAGAAGCAACTGAAATATACTTTGCTGGTGAAGAATACTTGGGTGATATGCCAAGTCCACTGGAAAGACGTGAAGTAGATTTGGAGGATATTTCTCCTCATTTAATCGATGCTGTTATCGCTACGGAAGACGAATATTTTTTCGAACATAATGGAATCGTTCCGAAAGCACTATTTCGTGCTGTTTATCAAGATTTTTCAAACGCATCCACGCAAACAGGTGGTAGTACTTTAACCCAACAGTTAATTAAAAATCAGTTGCTTACTAGTGAAGTAACACATGATCGCAAAGCTATTGAAATTCTGTTGGCTCTGCGAACAGAAAATTTCTTTGCAAAAGAAGACATTCTTGAAGCATATTTAAATATTGTGCCATTTGGCCGAGATGCTTCAGGTCAACAAATTGCTGGTGCTCAATCAGCCGCACAAGGAATCTTTGGAGTGGATGCTTCTGATTTAAATATCCCACAAGCAGCATTTATCGCGGGGTTACCTCAAAGTCCTTTTGCTTATACACCGTTTACCGGAGATGGCGAAGTAAAGGAAGATTTTGAAGCTGCTTTAAATAGAATGGATATCGTTTTAAACAGCATGCTTTCCAAAGGTTATATTTCAGAGGAAGAATTAAAAGAAGCAAATGACTACGATTTCCGGGCGAATTTCACTGAACCTGAACCTAGCAGCTATGAGGCATACCCATTCATTACTGATGAGGTTCGTAATCGGGCAGTAGATAAGTTAGCTATTGTTTTGATGGAAGAAGATGACATTGATCTTAGCGAAATTGAGGATGAATCCCGAGTCCAACTATTAGAAAACAGGTATGCAGAAGAAGCTGCGAAAGCTCTTCAACGAAATGGATATAGAATCCATACTACTATTAATAAAGAGATTTACGATGCGCAGCAGCAAGCAGTTGCTGATTATGAATACTTTGTGGATCGAACAGAAGAAGTCACTTCTGAGGATGGAGAAACAGAAGAAGTTTCTATCTTAGAAGAGACAGGTTCTGTTTTAATAGATAATAAAACAGGGGCAATTATCAGTTTTGTTGCTGGTCGGGATTATGACGTTCAAAACTACAGTCACGCTACTCAATCAATACGGCACACTGGATCGACAATGAAACCGTTATTGACCTATGCCCTTGGTTTTGAAACAGGTTCGTTACAACCTGCCTTCATCACTCCTGATACTCCTTTTGAATACAGACATGCCGGGAAAACTGTTAATAACTTTGATTTCAGGCACTCAGGGTTAATCACTGCTAGAGAAGCCCTTGTGAGATCAAGAAACGTCCCTGCCGTTAGAGAGTTTTATGATGTTGATTATGAAACAGCACAACAAGCAATGTTTAACTACGGTTTTGAAGATTTTATGGCCCTAGGAGAACCATTTGAAGGCACACCTCTTGGGACATTAGGTTTATCCACTGAAGCGAATACAAGTGCGTTCTCAACGTTTGCTAATGATGGAAAACGACTCGAGAGCCATATTATTGACAGAATAGAAACCGCTGATGGTGACGTTGTCTTTGAACAAGAGCAAAATGAAGTGGAAGTAATTTCACCACAAGCAAGCTATCTTACTCTCGACGTTATGCGCGATGTTTTGAAATCTCCGGGTACCGGTTCAGCTGTTCCGGGATATTTAAACTTTAGTGCAGACTGGGCGGGAAAAACAGGTACTACACAAGATGTTAAAGATGCCTGGTTTGTAGCTTTAAATCCTAATGTTACACAAGGTATTTGGCTAGGCTATGATGACAGTACCCCTATTGATCAACAAGCTTATGGTCTAAGCTATGGACAGCGCACACAAAAGCTTTGGGCTGCCCTTGCTAATGCTGCCCATGAGGTTGATCCTGATCTAATGGCACCTGAGGAGAGTTTTGAGTCTCCTGGTGGGATTGTCAGTGCAACTATTTGCGGTCTATCAGGCAAGCTTGCATCTGATTTATGTCGCGAGGCTGGATTTGTTACAACAGACATATTTGATTCAAGGTATGTTCCAACAGAAACAGATGACAGTTTACAGCGAGTTGATTACGTAACTGTAGCTGGCGGGGTCTATAAAGCACTTGATTCTACGCCAAATGAATTTACAAAAAGTGGCGTATCCATTGATGAAGACTCTTTCGACTTTGCTGAAGATGGTGATATTTCGGAATATATACCAGATGACTGGAATAATCTTGTTCCTGATCGTGAGGCTCCTAATAATGGGAAAACACCAGGTTCGCTGCAATCCGTATCATCTTCAAATGGGAATGTTTCATGGAATAACCATCCTGATGGAGATGTTGTCGGCTATCGCATCTACTACTCTGCTGAAGAGGGCTCTAGTTTTACCAAAGTAGGCAGTGTTCGTTGGGATGAGAGTAACAGCTACTCAGGAAGCCAAGGTGCTTACTATGTGACTGCCGTAGACTCTGCTGGTAGAGAATCTTCCAGAAGCGCAGAAGTCATCATGGGCACATACAGTGCTCCAGAACCTGTGGAAGAAGAAGTGCCTGAAGAAAATAACCAAGACGAAGGTCAAGATAATAATGATAGCAATGCCAATGATAATGCAAATAATAATACAGATAACAATAACAGTGCACCAGATGCAGAAAATGAAAACAATCAACAAGAACCGGAACCTGATCCTGAGCCTGAGCCTGAACCTGAACAACCTGAAGGTAACAATAATGTTAATAACTCTGAAAATAACAACTCTAATGCTACTCCAGAAGAAGAAGAAGAAGATGAGACTAGTAATGAGGTTCAATCCAATGATAACGAAAGTGCTAATAACAATGGCAGTAACAACAATAGTAATTCAAACACCAGTAACAATGCTAACAGCACAGGAAATTGAATTAAGAACGTAGGTTACATTTTTGACACCAGAAGAACAGAAAAGGCACTGAAAAGTCGATATTACTTTTTCAGTGTCCTTTTCTTTTGATTGTTTTAATTACAAAAGAACAGAAAGGCGCTTTAGTTCGCTTTCGGCCCGTGCTCTCTCTCCATGGGAAGCGTTTCAGCCTCTTCGAATGAAGACCGTTTGATCCTTTTCCTGCATGCATCGTCGCCGCCTTTCGCTTCTTTTAGTACTCCACAAGTCACACCAATAATGAATTAGTTCACCTATATGATATCCCTTGGCATTTCCTCAAAAAGATAGGGTTATGGTATAGTAAAAGAAAGGTTACAATTCGTAAATGCCTGAAGGGTGAGATGGCTATGAAACACAAAAAGCGACATCATTCACTAACTATTCAAACGAAAGATGGGAATGAGATAGTGATTGAAGGCCCAATAACAAAAGAACGTCTAAATGACAGCGCTTTCGACGATAACCTAGTTGCTTTTAGACCTCCTAAACAACAGAAAGTTGCCTTGCTGAAGGTTGCAGAACTCGAAGAAAGTCGAATTATTATTGCTCGTGATGGAGATACAATTGTCGGATATGCCATTTTTCTGTATCCGGATCCGTTAGAAAGATGGTCAGAAGTCAAGTTGGACAATTTACTAGAGTTAGGTGCGATCGAAGTTTCAAATAAATACCGTGGTTATCAGCTAGCCAAAAATTTATTAAAAGTGTCTATGTCAGATGATGCTGTTGAAGACTATATTATAATCACAACCGAATATTATTGGCATTGGGACCTTAGAGGCACCGGACTATCTATATGGGATTATCGAAAAGTAATGGAAAAAGTCATGAATACCGGCGGATTGGAATGGTATGCCACGGACGATCCCGAAATATGTTCTCACCCCGCTAACTGTTTGATGGCAAGAATCGGCAAGAGAGTTGGTCCTGACGCAGTTCATGAGTTTAATAGGGTTCGATTTAAACACAAATATATGTTTTGATGCCAAAGTAATTTTAACTTGCTTATCTTTTATGAGAGGAATGAATTTCTTTTGAACCTACATCACATTATGAAAAAAGAAGTTATATCAGCTGATCCGACTATGCCTGTTTACAAAGCCATAGAACTGATGGATAAAAATCGAATTCGACATTTACCTATTATAGATGAAAATTCTTACCTTATAGGAATCATTTCAGATAGAGACCTTCGTGATGTGAAGCCATCAATTTTTGAAAATAACAATGAGAAATTTCATAATCTACCGGTTTCTAAAGTAATGATCACAGATGTGATTACAGCAATGCCGGATGATTTTGTAGAAGAAGCTGCTCACACGATGATAGAAAATAAGATTAGCTGTCTTCCGGTTGAAACAGATGTGAAACTCGAAGGTATTATATCAGAGACTGATCTTTTGCATACCCTGGTTCGTCTCACAGGAGCAAATTTGCCTACATCCAGATTGGAAGTAGAAGTACCAAATGAAACTGGTAAATTAGCAGAAGTTTCTTCAATTATTAGTGATCATCAGCTAAATATTCAAAGTGCTCTCGTCTATCAATCTTTTGAAACGAACGAAAAAAAAATACTCGTATTTCGCATTCAAAGTTTGAATATGCGACCCCTTCTCAACACATTGAAAAAGAAGAGGTATGAAGTAATCTGGCCTGTAGATTTGGAGATGAAAGTATGAAAGAAGAAGCAGCATTTATTTTTTCACCGGAGCAATTAAAATATAAATTTCATCAAGATCATCCGTTTAATCAGGACCGATTATCTATTACAAATGACCTTCTGTTTAAAATCGGTGCGTTAAACCCTTCAACGATTATTCCCGCTAGAATGGCTACCTTAGATGAGCTATTATTGGTACATGATGAAGACTATGTACAGGCTGTTGTTGGTGCTAGTGAGGGACAATTTCGCTCTTCATACCGAACAACATATGGAATAGGTACCGAGGATACTCCTGTATTTCCGCAAATGCACGATGCGGCAGCGTGGTTAGTAGGAGGAACATTAGAGGCTGTTGATCAAGTATTTACCAATGGTTATAAACATGCATTAAATTTAGGTGGCGGCCTTCACCATGGATTTCGTGGAAAGGCGTCTGGATTTTGTATTTATAATGATAGTTCTGTTGCGATAGAGTATATTCGAAAAAAATATGATGCTAGAGTTCTGTATATCGACACTGATGCCCATCACGGTGACGGCGTCCAATGGGCTTTCTATAATGATCCTGATGTGTGCACATTATCCTTTCACGAAAGTGGCAGGTTTCTTTTCCCTGGTACTGGACACGTAAATGAACGAGGTCATGGAGAAGGTTTAGGGTACTCTTTTAATGTACCTTTTGAAGCATTTACTGAGGATGAATCTTGGTTGTTAGCTTATAAAGCGGCAATAAGAGAGGTCATCGCTTATTTTAAACCGGATGTCATTCTGACTCAAAACGGAGCGGATGCTCACTATTACGACCCATTGACTCATCTTTGCGGGACGATGAAAATGTTTCAGGAAATACCAAAAATTGCACATGAACTTGCACATGAGTATTGCGATGGCAAATGGATTGCTGTTGGCGGTGGCGGTTATGATATATGGCGAGTCGTGCCAAGGGCTTGGTCTCATCTATGGTTAGAAATGACGGAACAAACGGACAAGACTTTTCAGTCCATTCCATCCTCTTGGATCAGCCAATGGGAAAAAGAAGCTCCCGTAAAATTACCTGAGGAATGGCATGACTCTGAAGGAATATACCCGGATATTCCCAGACAGAAAGAAATCATAGAAAAAAATGAACGCATGCTCTTGAAAGCTCTTAAACCGATTTTTGACAAACAAAATATTTACAAAAACTCTTAAGTATCTGCAACTTGGACATTTAATACAGCGTGATCTTTCACCACCCCGAGGAGTTTGGCTGAAGTCGTTGCCGCGGAAAGCAGCCTCCTAGAGTGGATTCGAGCCTCTCTGTTCGATTGAAAACACCAAGCTGAAAATGGAACAAATAAAAAAAGCTTAGAAGTTTTCTAAGCTTTTTTATTAATATAGGTCTTCATCACCATAATTTGGGTCTGAAATGACAATCACAATTCGACGATTTTGTTGTAAGTTATCGACTGTTGTATTAGGTACTACTGGACGAGTATCTCCATAGCCAACTGCTAAGAATCTCTCAGGCGCTAAGGACTCACTATCTACTAGATAGCGAATAATACTACTTGCCCGGGCTCCTGACAATTCCCAGTTCGAAGGGAACTGCGCTGTACTAATAGGTCGACTGTCTGTATGTCCTTCTACTTTCACCATATTAGGTATCGTATCAAGAAGCGTTCCGACCTTATCCAAAAACGGATAAGCATCGGGAATTATTTCCGCCGCTGCACTCTCAAACAATGCTTGTTCTTGGAGAACAAGAACTACTCCTCGATCATCTCTTGAAGCCGAAATTTCCTCAGTTAACTCATTCACTTCTAAAAATTCATTAACATCATCCATAAGATTATCTAATTCCTGATTCATTTTTTCTTCATCTTCGTCTATATAAGCTTCAAATGGATCTGTTGTTTCTTCAAATGGATCTGGTGATTCATCTGTATCGTCATTCACTTCCGCATTATCAGAAGGATTTTCAAAAGGAATAACAGACGGAAAACCATCAAACACTGCTCTATCCTGAAATGATTCTGCTATCGCTCGAAACTTGTTGGCATCTACTACAGACATCGAAAATAACATAATAAAAAAAACAAGAATTAATGTCATTAAGTCTGAAAAGGTGACCATCCATTTTGGAGCACCTTTGTCTTCTCGGGATTGAGGTCGCCTATTCATTTAATACAGGCTCCTCTATATCTTCCTCTTTCTTTCCTTTCATATGGTTTGGAAGGAAAGCACTAAGCTTCTCTTGAAGAATTTTAGGATTTTGACCAGACTGAACCCCAATAACACCTTCAACAACAATTTGTTTAATAAATACTTCTTCTTCCGTGCTCATTGCCAGTTTATTAGCCATAGGTATGAATACTAAGTTTGCTAAAAGACTACCATAGAGCGTTGTCAATAAAGCAACTGCCATATTTGGACCAAGAGTTGTTGGATCATTTAAGTTTTGAAGCATAAGTACTAAACCGACTAATGTACCAATCATTCCCCAAGCAGGTGCATACTCGCCTGCTTTTTCAAGGATATTACGCCCCTTGCGGTGACGTTCCTCCATAGCAACTACTTCAGCCATCATAATATCTTTAATGATATCGGGTTCAATACCGTCTACTGCAAGAAGTACTCCCTTCTCAATGAAAGGGTCCTGTACATCCTCTAATCCAGCTTCAAGCGCTAAAAGTCCTTCACGCCTTGCTATCCCGGATAAATTTACAAAAGTATCAATTAGATCTTGTAAATTTTGATTCTTACTCTGAAATGCTTCTTTCATCACTTTTGGTAAAAGGCGTAAATCAGCAAGAGAGAAGTTAATTAAAATCGCACCTGATAAACCACCAAATACAACCAGTATAGAAGCAATTTGCACAAAATCAAGGATCGATCCGCCACCCGTATTGGAGTATACAGCTAACAAAACAGCTGTTATCCCAATAAAAATTCCAATTGGAGTTAATATATCTAATTTTTTCATAAACCTCACCCTAACCCTACATGATGTCTCTTATTAACCCCATTAAGAAGATAATCAAATGTCCGGAAAATCATGTTATGTGAATACTTCTTACTACTTTTTTCACACTTTTAATGGACCGAATTCCTTTTTATAATAAAATAATTTCAAGAAAACGATTCCCTTAGTCGTTTTCCTGAAAGGAAGTCGAATGCCGCTCTTCTAAACGATGGGGCAATAGCACGACACTATCTGATACTTCTTCTTTATTCATCAACTTTGTTAATAAACGCATGGATACTGCACCAATATCATACATTGGCTGTACTACTGTTGTTAATGTCGGACGAACCATCGTAGCTAGCCTTGTATTATCAAAACCGATGATTTCAAAATCCTCAGGGATCTTATAACCAGCATCCTGAGCCCCATGAATAAGTCCTAATGCCATTTCATCGGTAGATGCGAAAATTGCCGATGGCTTGTCCGCTAATTTCAAATAGGTTTCCATTGCTTCTAATCCCGAGTCATACGTGTAATCTCCAATTACAACGAAATCATCATTCATTTCAATATCAGCTTCCAAAAGTGCTTCCTTGTATCCTGCAAACTTCAAGTACCCGTTAATCGGATCTTCCAACGTACCAGTTAACATTGCAATTTTTTCATGACCATGATCAATAAAATATTTAACTGCATCATATGCTGCCTGCTTATAGTCAATATTAACTGATGGAAATTCTTTTTTATCATCAATTGTAGCTGATAAAACGATAGGTGCTGGAGATTTTTTAAACGTATCTACATGATCTGCAGTAATTTCGCCACCCATAAATACAATACCATCTACTTGCTTTTCCAATAATGTATTTATAAGATGAATTTCTTTCTCCTTATTCTGATCTGAGTTACATAGAATGATATTGTATTTGTACATAGTAGCAATATCCTCAATACCTCGGGCTAATTCAGAGAAAAAGATACTTGAAATATCCGGGATGATAACACCGACTGTTGTTGTTTTTTTACTAGCAAGACCTCTTGCTACAGCATTTGGTCGATATCCTAAACGATCTATGGCTTCCAGTACTCTTTTCCGAGTAGTTGGTTTCACGTTCGGGTTTCCGTTTACTACTCTGGATACGGTTGCCATTGATACACTTGCTTCTCTTGCTACATCATAAATGGTAATATTCATAAATTGCTCCTCCTTGGGATCTTACATATTATGGCTTTCATTTTTTCATAACTTAATGCTATGATACGACACTTTTCGGAGGCACGCAAATTCTTTCATTATATCGACATGCACACCTGTTATGTTTATAAGTATCTACCAAATTCTTAATCAATAACCGGATTTGACGGATAAATATCCCTTTATTTGGATGATACACGATTCATTCTCCGCTTTTCATAAAATAATATTACCATTTACTCAAAAGAAGAGCACTGGAAAAGTTAATTTTACTTTTTCAGTGCTCTTCCCTTTTAATTATGAAAGATAATGGCTCTGTATCATTTATCCACTTACAAAAAGGAGCGACTTAGCTCATTGCTCGAAAAGAATGCCTCATAAGATCTTATTGACCTTTTGAGGCATCCTTTTTAAAGAGATATTTTATAAATTGACAGCTATCTTTACGCCACAAGTGACAAGGGAAATCCATCCTTGACACTTAAATGATGGTGGCGAAAGATCACGCTGTATTTAACAAAAGACGCTTTGCGTTTTTCTTAATTTATTTTACTGCTGTTTTTTCTCGCTTATAAAGTCCGGATTTCTCTAAGTTATCCATAAACTCATGGAATTGTGGAATATCCATCTGTTGTGCTGAATCTGATAAAGCAACCGCTGGATCTGGATGAACTTCTGTCATTACGCCATCTGCACCAACTGCCAAAGCTGCTTTTGCAGTAGGGAATAATAAATCACGGCGTCCTGTTGAGTGTGTCACATCTACAAATACTGGTAAGTGAGTTTCTTGTTTAAGAATTGGCACTGCTGAAATATCTAATGTGTTTCTAGTTGCTGTTTCATAAGTTCTTATACCACGTTCACAAAGGATGATATTGCTGTTTCCTTTCGAAGCGATGTACTCAGCAGCATTGATGAATTCCGCAATAGTTGCTGAAAGCCCACGTTTTAATAAGATTGGTTTATTCACACTGCCTGCTGCCTTAAGTAACTCAAAATTTTGCATGTTACGTGCACCAATTTGAATAACATCGAGGTAATCTACTGCTGTTTCAATATCATGTGGAGTAACAATTTCACTAATTACTGCAAGATCATGCTTATCTCCAATTTGTTTTAATATCTTCAAACCTTCTAATCCAAGACCTTGGAAGTCATATGGCGAAGTACGGGGTTTAAATGCTCCACCACGTAAGAATCTAATTCCTTCTTTTTTGATTGCTTTTGCTACTTCGTCTACTTGCTCATAACTTTCCACAGAACATGGTCCCACAATAAAACGTTGCTGACCATTTCCTACTTCTTCACCTTTGATAGTAACGATAGTATCTTCTGGCTTCTTTTTACGCGATACTAGCATTGCCTTTGAGTGATCATCTTCTTGAAGCTCTAGACTAGCTTTGAAAATTTCCTTGAAAATATGTTGAAGGGTAGTTGTTTCAAATGGACCCTCATTTTTTTCAGCAATATAATTTAACATTTTTCGTTCTCTCACCGGATCAAATCGGTTAAGTCCTTGTGAACCTTTAACCTTACCGATTTCTTGAGCGATACTGGCCCTCTCATTAATTAACTCTAACAGTTGATCATTAATTCCATCCAACTGTGTTCTCAACTCTTCCAATTGTTCATTTCCCATATTAAAAATCTCCTCTCTTTGCACAAAGTCCTCTAGTAAGTATTTCAAATTTCTTTCTCTTTGAATTCTCTTCTAATGACTTTTTTTATTGTAGCCCCATTATATATGATAAATTGTAAAATGTCATCATTTTTCCTTTATTAGATAACCGCTTTTAAGCGCTAAAGCGTTTGAAGGTTAATCTACCGCTATTTATCTCAGAAATTTTTTTTTGATAATGTTCAATTAAGCACTAGAAAACTGTTATAATTGCTAGTAAGAATAGTGAAAGCGTCTTAATAAATTTAGATATAGTTTCGGATAAAGTGCTATGTATCTTAATAACCATTTTTAAAATATAATGAGGTGAATGTAGATGAATGAATCGTCACCAGACTTGGTATTTGCCTTGGACATAGGTACCCGTTCCGTCGTTGGTCTCATTCTTGAAAAACGATTAAAAGGCTATCATGTACTCGATGTATATAGCCTAGAACACGAAGAGAGATCCATGCTTGATGGACAAATACATAATGTACTTGCCGTAGCCGAAGTCATTAGTCAGGTAAAAGAGTTTTTAGAAGGAAAATACGGTCTGTTAACTAAAGTATGTGTTGCTGCTGCCGGTAGATCTTTGAAAACAAAGCGTGCTTCGGAACAAATCGACATTAAAGGAAAAATAATTTTTGATAAGCCATCTATTTTACACTTGGAATTAAGTGCTGTTCAAAAAGCTCAATTTCAATTAGCCAATGAAACAAATGCATCAAATTATAAAGTTACTGACTACTGTGTGGGTTATTCTGTTATTGATTACCGTTTAGATAATGAACCAATAGGAAGTCTTGTCGACCAAAGAGGAGATACTGCCTCAGTCGAAGTAATTGCTACTTTTTTACCAAAAGTAGTCGTAGAATCCCTTATTTCTGCACTGCAAAGAACAAACTTAGAACTAGAAGCCCTTACATTAGAACCTATTGCAGCAATTAACGTATTAATCCCTCCGTCTATGCGACGATTAAACGTAGCGTTAGTTGATATTGGCGCAGGTACCTCAGATATTGCTATTACGGATTACGGAACAGTAACCGCTTATGGAATGGTTCCAACTGCAGGAGATGAGATAACGGAAGCACTAAGTGACCTGTACCTTTTGGACTTTCCAGATGCTGAAAAAATAAAAAGAGAATTATCCACGAAGGATGAAGTGGTTTTAACTGATATTTTAGGGATGGAAACCTATCATTCAAAGGATGACATAGTAGCTTCTATTGATAACTCTATTTATTCATTAGCAGAAAAAATTAGTGATGAAATATTAGCGTTAAACGGGAAAACTCCAAAAGCTGTCATGTTAGTCGGGGGAGGAAGTATGACTCCAGGACTTACTGACAAGATTGCAGAGCATCTGCAACTTCCAGCTAATAGAGTTGCTATCCGAGGAATCGACGCAATTAAAGGATTAACCTTTGAACATGAGTATGAAGCCACACCTGAACTTGTCACGCCAATCGGCATAGCCATTGCGGCAAAAGAAACACCTGTAGAATACATAAGCATTAAGGTAAATGACCAGCCGGTTCGATTATTCGACATTAAGAAATTAACAGTCGGGGATGGACTTTTATCTAGTGGTCAAGAACTTACAAAGCTTTTTGGAAAACCAGGAATGGCGATGATGATAAAGTTCAATGACAGGGTAGTTACGATACCTGGAGAACATGGTACGCCACCAATCCTAAGAAATAACGGTCAGGATACAGAACTTGATTCACCTTTAGTCCATGGTGATGTTATTGAAATACAAAAAGGAGCTAGTGGAAAAGATGCCACAGGAACCATTGAAGATTTATTGGATACGAAACAATTTCTAACCATTTATTACAATGGAGATCAGGTAAATATACCATTTATACTTTATAAAAATGGAGAAATAACGGATGTGCAAGAACCGTTAGCAGACCGTGACGTTATTGAATACGTTCCACCATCGTCAGTAAAAGATGTTATTACTTTTATCGAAAACAAGGAGCCTTCCTTTGATTCAGAAGGAATTCAGGTATTTCTCAATGACCAGGCTGTGACATTATTCGAAAATAAAACAACTATTTTCATAAATGATAAGGAAGCATCCTATACGACACCAATCAAAAATTCAGATTCCATCAAAATTAAAGAAGACATTCATGAAGATATTCTACTTAAAACAGCATTAGAAAAAGTATATGAACCAGCTAACAGAGAGATAATTGTCACGTTTAATAACCAACCTGTTCATTTGGAAAAAGATCTTTATGAGTGTTTCAGAGATAAAGAATTACTCACTGCTTACTCTCAATTACGACATGAAGATAAAATTACGGTCAGTAAAAAAGAAAGTGTCTCATTTATTTTCCAAGATGTATTTTCAAAAGTTCATATTGATCGATCCAATACAAAGAGTAAAAAACCTGTATTAGTAAGAAATAATAATGAAACAACCTTTTCTTCTGACATTCATCACGGGGATACCCTTGAACTAAATTGGGTAGACATCAATTAAAATTATTTTTAGTATTATGTTTGAGATAAAACTTGAAGAAGCCGATAATAAAAAGCACGAGGGGATTTAATCCCTCGTGCTTTTTATTATTTATTATCTGATACCGCTTTGTTCAAGGCATCTTTTTTTATGTGCCAATGCGAACTATGCCATGCTACTTTTCCTTTTTGAATCAGAAAAGCTTGCGGAGACTCATGCTTTATTTGAAAGTGATCAGCTACTTGATTTGATACATCCCTTAATTCCTGAACATTTAAATAATAAACAGGAAGAGCATCTTTCTCCTTCGTGTAAGACTCCATTTCTGAATAAGCTTCACTGCTGACAGGACAAGTAGTACTGTTTTTCATTAGAAAGAAAGTATCCGTTGTATCATAAAGTTGCGATAACTCCTCATTACTTTCAAGTTTTTTCATTTCCATATTGTAACTCCTCCTAGGGGAAGTCTAAGACTGCTGGTTTCTAGCTCGTTCTTTTTCTTCCACTTCTTTGACTAATTTCTCAACAGAAAGTTGTAAATCTTCTACTTCTTTCCTAACCGACGCTGCGATGTCTTCACCAATTCCATCCATATCATCCATAAGGTAATCTGCTGATTCCGTTAATTCTTCCATATCTCTTCGTACAGATTTTGAAAGTTTTTTTACTCTATCCATCAATTGAGAAGATTGATCAGATACACTTCTTGCAATACTTGTGGTACTTTCTTTTGCCGTAGAAGCCATTGAACTTCCTTTTTCCACTGCCTGGTTTGTCCAATCAGTCGTTTTATTTTTAGCTACTTTCGCTTGATCATTGATATTTTGACGCAACTCACTACCTGATTTTGGTGCATATAATAGCGCGGCAGATGCTCCTACAACTCCACCTATTAAAACCCCAATGAAAAAATCCTTTGTATTCATATTCTGCTCACTCATTGCCCATTCCCCCTCGTTCGTTTAATATTTTTTAAACATTATTTGAATCTGACTGAACTGATTCCGTTGTCTGCTTAGCATCCTTCTTTGCTTTCCATTTACTCCAAAATTCAAGCATAACATTTCCCCATTTTACTGCATTTGCAACTTGCTCTGAATTTTCATCTGCCTTTTGAGAAACCGTATTTGACATATTCTTAACAGAACGATTCATAGTTTGAAAAGAATCCCCAAGGTCTTTCGCAGCATTAAAAACAGAATTTAATGAATCTGACTTATACTGTAAATCATCTGCAAGCCGATTTGTTTTATGTAATAATTGCTCAGATTCTTTCCTTAAACCAATAACCTCTTCCCGTAACCCCTCTGCTGTTGCGGTTATGTTTTCAAACGATTTTTTCATGGATAAAAAGGTTTGAACTAAATAATAGACAAGTACTGCAAAGGCAACCGCTATAATTGCTAAACTTAAGTATAATAACCATTCCATGACCAACACCTCCTAAAATAAATTCTCTAAGTATTATTATAATTGTTCAAAAGACTTCATGCTAATTCATATTCCACAAAAAACGTCAAAGTCCTGCTTTTTACATACTAATTTTATGAAAAATCTCTAGTAGACGCTTAAAGAATATAGCTGATGTCCTATCTTTCACTTCCCTCTATGAGGATGAAATAAACCGAAGTTTACAAGAATATACACCTTGAAAACAATACGAAACTGAGGAAGTGAATACAGAACTAGAAGAACTCCAGTTTACCGCATGTAACTAAACTTATCAAAGGATAGTGGAAATAAAGTTATTAATTAGTAATACACGTAAAGTTACTATTAACACTTAAATAGTTAAGCTTTTTAAACTAAAACAAATATTAAAGCTAAAAGCAACACTAGAAACATAGATTATTAGCCATTTTTTTGTTAACTGTCTTTTCCCTTCAGAGCAGATATTTACTCAGACAATTAATTTTTGAAGCCTATTAAGCCGATGGATCCAATGAGACACGGGCATAATCGACACCATAGACTTCAAATAGACTCAACTGATGCAAGTGCGCTAGTGGGAGAATCCTTTTAGTTTATTCGTCTTGATATGTAGTTAAAGCTCGTCACTTTCAGAATCGGGATTCAAGTTGTTTTGCATTAGTTCCTGGACTTCTCCTATTTGCTCTTTGGAAGCGTATAGTGATTGATACCATCCTTTATCTTTCATCATCTCATATAACGAGTATTGGTTACTACTAGCATTTTCAAAACAATTTTGATAAATATTCCGCAACTCCTCGTGGCTTGTTTCCATCATTGTATTAGCGATACTCATACAACGTCCTTTCTCTATTTCCAGACAAAGATGAAGTACTTCACGATCCGTTAATCCCCGTCCTATCATGTTATTAGGCATTAGTGATTCCCCTTCCCCATTATTAAATGTTTACTCCATACTCTTTATCAATGAATATTTCCAGACCGATTAAAATACTGTGATATTTCTGCAACCTTTAACTGATGTTTCTCTGCCAGGTTCTCCAGCATATTGCTAATCTCTTCATCTTTACATTGAGAAGCAAACCAATTCATTGTTTTGGCGGTTATTTCTTCTGCTCGTACTTCATCTTCAATATAGCTTAATTCTTTTGTTGTTAATTTCGCCATTCTTTCCCCCCCTAAAATTTGCCTTCGTTATTATAGTTTGTAACCATCAGCAAACTTTTATCCGTTTCATAAAGGAGAGATTATTTTTTTCGTTTAATATGGATCTCTATTGTAATTATGGGTAAAAATACAAATGGTTGGCACACTAGAGAATGGACGAAATGGATGATAGGAGCTATCCCAATATGTATAATAATCAGCCGTTATTTTCGAACGCAATCATGCACATGATAAATAATCGAATACAAACCTCTCTTTTATTGCTAACTTTCTTCACTGTAATCTTTCCAGGACCTGTCGTTTATGCTCAAGAATCAGAAATAGTAAAAGGAACTATTTATGTTGACGATGTCGCCGTTGAAACAGAAATCATTTCAAAAGATGATCATATCATGGTGCCATCTTTATTTCTTAAGAATACAGGCGCCTCCGTCGATTGGTATCAAGATCACCAAAGTATGGCTTTTAATTTAAATTCAACACACGTTACCGTCTTGCCGGAAAAATCATTAATTAATGTGACTGATAGTGATCTTGAAACACAAAGTAAGACTTTACCTGTGATTCCAATTTATGTGGAGGGTCAATTATTCATACCATTAGAATGTGTAGCTGAAAGCCTGGGCCTTGAAGTGGTACATGATGAAGAGGATCATGTATCGATTCAAAACCCTGTAGAAAGGGAAACCGAACGAATTGGGTCAACTAACCCTAAGAACATGCAGGTAGCGTTAACTTTTGATGATGGTCCAGAGGCCACTTATACACCACAAATACTTGATATTCTTCAGGATAAAGAAATATCAGCTACTTTTTTTGTAGTGGGAAAGCAAGTAGAATTGTATCCGGAAATAATGAGAAGGATTGTAGATGAAGGTCATTCTTTAGGAAATCATTCTTATTCTCATGCTTCTTTTCCAAGCATCACCACAAGTCAGGTCTTTCAAGAGTTGAAAAAGACACAATTAGCTATTGAAAAAATAGTAGGAACGAAACCAAATCTGCTTCGTCCGCCTTATGGGGCGTTATCAAGAGGTGATGAAGAGTTAGCTAGTGAAAAAGGATTTCGTATCGTCACATGGTCTGTGGACACTCTAGATTGGACAGGAGCATCAGCGGATGAGATATTTTCGACCGTGTCAAAAGAAATTGAAGCAGGTGGAATAACCTTACAGCACAATAGTGATAGTAACCCAGGTAAATTAGATGGGACCATAGAAGCTCTTCCACGTATTATTGATGATCTTCAATCACGCGGTTATACTTTTGTCACTGTTGAATCACTGTTAGATGAGAAAAATCAAAACATCAAAAAAGAGAGCGATTTCTAAAAAAAGACACTGAGAAAAGTTTAAATTACTTTTTTCAGTGTCCTTCTATTAAAAGTTAAAAATTTATAAAATGGGCAACTACCTTCACACCGCAACTATCAAGGGAAACCCACCACCTTTCGATTAGCACCTACACACACTTCGTAGGTGCTAATCGGGGGTGGAAGCTGACGCTGTATTTAATAAAAGACGGCTTTGCCGTTTTTCTTACTTTGTCACCATTGTTTTTTCATAAGCCGTTTGGAACTTTTGTACATCACCAGCGCCCATGAAAATTAGGACAGCATCTGAATGCTTCTGTAGCTTTTCAATCGACTCTTCTTGTATTAATGAAGACTGGGGAATTTTCTCCTGAAGATCTTCTATAGACAACTTACCGTCTTTTTCCCTTGCGGAAGAAAAAATATCGCATAAGTAAACACGGTCTGCTTCAAGTAGACTCTGAGCAAAGTCATCAAGAAAAGCTTTTGTTCTCGAAAAAGTATGAGGTTGGAAAATAGCAACCACCTCTTTCGATGGATATTTTTTCTGCGCAGATTCAATCGTTGCCGAAATCTCAGTAGGATGATGCGCATAATCGTCAATTAAAATTTGATTCCCAAGTTTTTTCTCTGTAAACCGCCGTTTCACTCCACCAAAAGTCTTCAATTGTTCTTGCACTGTTTCTATCTCTATATCTTCATAATGGCATATTGAAATTACTGATAATGCATTTAAAACATGGTGGGAGCCATAGCCTGGAATCGTGAAAGACCCATATAAAGAATTTCGAACATAAACGTCAAAATGGGTTCCTAGATCATCTGATCGAACGTCTTTCGCATAGAAATCATTATCTTCGTTAAATCCGTAATAGACTACCGGTACTTGTGCATTAATGCCTTGTAAGTGTGAATCGTCTCCACATGCTATAATTGCCTTTTTCACTTGCATTGCCATCTGTTGAAAAGCATGAAAAACATCCTCTACATCCTTGAAATAATCAGGATGATCAAAATCAATATTTGTCATGATTGCATAATCAGGATGGTAATTTAGAAAATGACGACGATATTCACACGCCTCAAATACAAAATATTCACTGTTTTCTCTTCCCTTACCAGTTCCATCTCCAATTAGATAAGATGTCGGACGCGCCTCGCCCAGGACATGTGATAATAATCCGGTGGTCGATGTCTTTCCATGAGATCCTGTGACAGCAATACTCGTAAATTTTTGAATAAATTCCCCCAGAAAATGGGGGTAAAAATGAACAGGCACATCTTTTTCTGCTGCTGCTTGAATCTCAGCATTTGTTGAATTGTATGCCGGTGAGGCTATTAATGTTTGACCTACCTCAATGTTTTCCTTTTTAAAAGAATAGATAGGGATCCCTTTTTTCTCAAGAGGTTTTTGGGTAAAAAATACTTTATCCACATCTGATCCTTGAACGTCATACTTCATATCATTTAAAATTTGAGCCAGAGCGCTCATTCCAGAGCCTTTTATGCCAATAAAATGGTAAACAGTCATTTGTTGAACCTCCACGTTCCAATTAATATCTATTTGTGTTTGCATTCTCATGTCTTTCTTCATGATACTCCTATGCATCATTGAATTATGCCTCTTTTTATAGGCACAATTAATAATGTTAGCTTATTATATCAAAAATGAAAAGAGCAAACCATCAAACAGACGTCCTTGTTTTAGTACCCTTATTTAGGTTTATTAACCCTAAAATACAGGTAACGAAGATTCGTTAAAGGATCAATGCTTATATTGAAGCATATCTATACCATATTCCTTCAAGTATCTCCGGTATACAGATGGCCCTTCCGCATAATTTTTCTCCAACCGTTTGACGACATCCTTATAATAGCTTGGAGAAACTTGAATGGATGGTCCAATAAGTTTATTTTCAATTCCCATTTTTAATACTCTGGAGAGGACAAGATCTCCTTCGTGGAATTTTCCCGGGAACAGATACGGAGTAGCTTCTATCTGTTTATTCTTTGTTTCAAACAAAGGTGTATACATTATCTTGTTCTTTTTTTTCTCAATTATCTGAATAGGCTCAAGATGCATCAACATCATAATCCCACAAATTTCAAGCTGCTGTTTAGAAAGCTCATTTTTTTTGCCTCTGACAAACATATCAAAAACTCTAGAACCTATAACCGTCACATAATCAAATAGTAACCAATGCTCGAAATGGACTTGTAGATCATCCGTTAATACAGCATCCTTTGGAAGGCCTAATTTATGCCGAAATAAATGTTTTGCTCGTACTTTTTCCCTTAAGTTCGCTTCCGATTGTAAATAAGTAAACATCCATGCATATAATTCTGTAAAATTATTATGAATTCGTTTTTGCTTATCTTCTTTTACTCGTGAAAAATCCACGATAAATTCGGCTTTTTTTCCTTTCATTACGATCATCCTCCTAACTTTTACACCTTTAAATCTTTATTAAATCAAAATGAAAAAGCTGTTCAACATAATAATAATTGAACAGCCTCATCTATTATTGACCGAAATGAATTTTCTGTAATCTCGGGTTTTCTCTGAATTTCCTGCCAGTTTTAGCTTGAGGCTCGCCGTCCAATATAACGTTGTCACCTGTAAAGCCGATATGAATTTTCAACAAACTTCCCCCGACACCATACATGTCTACTGGCGCACCTATTTGTTCATATCGCTTTATCCGTTTTGCATCAAAACCTCCGGAAGCAACAATCTTTACATGTTGGAAACCTTCTGCATCTAAAGCCTCACGGAGAGCAAAAAGAATTTTAGGATTTACTCCTCTAGGATCAAAAGTACCCAATACTTCTGGATGACGATTAAAATACTGATCTATTAAGTGATTAGAAGTATCTACTCTTACACCTTCTAATTCATTTCCAAATTCTCTTGCTACTTTCAATGAATCTGTGATGACGTCGTTATTGTAATCAACCAAGGCTAATAAGTCATCGTCAGGATATGTTTCTTTGTAAGCTCTGGTCGCTTCAACAACATCACCTTGGAAGAGTTGAATTAGCGCGTGAGGCATTGTTCCAATTCCACGTTTCCCCCACCATTCATTCATCGCATGCGTAGCTTGGGCTTTCGAACCACCAATAAATGCAGCATAACCATCTCCTGCTTGCATCATAAAATGATCATCACGATCACCCATAAAAATAACCGGTTTTTCTGTTCCTGATGATTTTGCAGCTTTTACAACTTCATAAACATTTGTAGCAACAGAGGTACGACGAGCGAAAATACCATCAATCACACCTTCCAAAAATCCAAAATACTGGTAAGGTCCAGTGATCGTCATTACTGTTTCAAATGGTTCAATTTTATCTCCATCTTCCAGCGAGTAAACTTCTAACTCCTCTGGTTTTGTAGCGAATGTTTCTAATAATGCGATCACTTCATCTGTCCCACAGAGAACTGCTCGTTTCTTTTGAAAAAACTGCATTGTAACTGTGTTATTCGGTTTATACTTTTCTGCAATTTCTTTTGTTTTCAAGAAATAAACGGCTGAAAACCAGCCATCTCCTACACGTTCATCAAACTTAAACGTGTAATTGGTCAATCGTTTTAATTTGCCTTGTAGTTTAAGACTAATTTCCTTCATGAATTTTCTCCTTGAATGTGTCCCAGTTGGTTTTATTGGTATAGGGTTTCTTTCGTGTGCTCTTGTATTACGGCACCCATAATTTCTGCTACATCTGCTTCATTTACTTTTTGAATTCCATTTCTTAACACAACGAATTGAGATCTTTCTACCGTTTTTAAAAGGTGAAGCCACTGCGGAGATATATATTGAACCAAATTTTCCAAAGACATCTGTTGCATAAGAACATCGCCTCCTGGGATTAGTTCGATCTCGCCGTGAATCGTGAAGCTAACGACATCGATGTAATAGATGGATTCTGCTTGCTTTCCATTTCTGTAACGAAGTCCTCACGGATCCCTATTCAATTGTGAGAAATAATAAAATTGCGATCATTCTACAATAGTATATAAAAAATGCGGAGAAATGTAGAGTGAAATTTTCTCCTTTTATCTATTCTCTTCTTTTTGATCATGTTTTGTCAAATAAACATCTCTCGGTTTACTTCCTTTTGCAGGTGAAACGATACCTTTTTCCTCCATATCATCTATAAGTCTGGCAGCTCGATTGTACCCCATTCGGAATCTTCTCTGCAGTAGAGATGCTGATGCAGCCTGCTGTTCCGTTACAAATTCACATGCTTCATCAAAAAGATCATCTTCTCCTTCATGAGCAATTTGTTCCTTTAAATGTGTTTGTTCAAATAAGAAGTCTGGTCGGATTGATTTTTTTGTAAATTCCACTACACGGTCTATTTCATCATCAGTTACAAACGTACCTTGAATTCTAATTGGTTTTGAGGACCCGTTTTCGAGCAGAAGCATATCTCCTTTTCCTAACAGCCGCTCGGCACCTCCACCGTCCAGAATTGTTCTTGAGTCCACTTGAGAAGATACTGAAAATGCTATTCTAGTTGGAATATTAGCTTTTATTAATCCCGTTATTACATCAACCGATGGCCTTTGTGTCGCAACTAAAAGGTGAATTCCACATGCTCTAGCTTTCTGAGCAATCCTGCAAATTGCCTCTTCCACATCATGAGGTGAGACCATCATTAAATCTGCTAATTCATCGACGACGATAACGAGGTATGGCATATGTTTATTAAGTTGCCCGGAACGTTTCATTTTTTCATTATAACGAGCGATATCTCTTGCCCCTGCCTCCGCCAAACATTCGTAGCGCCTTTCCATTTCACTCACTGCCCACTTTAAACCTTCCGTTGCTTCTTTTGGGTCGGTTATAACTGGTGCTGCTAAATGAGGAATGTTATTATATGGCGCTAACTCAACCATTTTTGGATCAATCAACAACATCCTAACTTCACTAGGTGAGGCTTTGTAAACAAGACTCGTTAAAATCGAATTTACGCAAACACTTTTTCCAGAACCTGTCGCCCCAGCAATTAATCCGTGAGGCATTTTCTGAAGATCCATGACAATTGGCTCCCCTGAAATATCCATACCCATAGCCACAGTTAGTGGGGATTCAGATTGTTGGAAACTTGGATGATGAAGGATTTCTCTTAAAAAAACTGGAGAAGAAACAAGATTTGGCACTTCCACACCGATTGTGTTTTTGCCGGGAATTGGTGCTTCTATTCTAATTTCTTTTGCAGCTAAGCTTAATTTTAAATCATCCGTTAAATTAACGATTTTACTGACTTTAACACCTGGATCAGGTTGGACTTCAAACCTTGTTACACTTGGTCCTTTCGTTACATGAACAACCTTCGCTTTAATATGAAAATACTCAAAGGTTTCATTTAATTGATTCCTTTTCTCTTCAAGCCATTGATTATCATCCTCGCCTAATTTTTTAGGTACACTTAATAGATGTAAAGGAGGAAAAGAGTAATTCGCTTGACGATCTTTTTCTCTTTTTTTCATCCTAACACGATCTTTTGAATGCATTAATACATTAAACGGAACATTTTCCATTTGTTTGTTCTCACGGTTACTAGTCTTGATTTCCTTGGGTTTTGACCTTTTCTCTCTAGTGAAAGTTGGACGCTGAATAGAAGAAATCTCACTACCACCATTTTCTTTTCTAATAGGAGTAACATTTTCTTGATCCCTAAACTGTCGGTTATCCTCTATGGTAGATAACTCTTCGCTTTCTTCCGTAACGTTAGTCACTTCTGAATCTGCTTCCGGTAAGTTTTCTGTGTCATACACTTTATTTGTTTCAGTGCCTTCAAACAGTTCTTTTACTTTTCCCTCGATTTCTTTTACTGGCTGATATTCTTGTTTTTCTAGAGGCCTTTCCATAACCGCCTCGGATACTGGTTGATCTTCACCAATGTCCTCTGAAGGAACTAAAGATAATTTATCTGAGGTTTGTGACTGTCTTGCAATCTTTTGTAATTTAGTCAGCCTTTTTTCATGAGCCTGATAACCATATACAGGTGATGGAATGGTGCTTGCAGAAAAATGTTGTCCTTGAAACTTTTTCCTTGCCTCTGGCTTCTCTGGATTAACTGACGATTTATACTTTTTCGTTGTTGTCATTTCTTTTTTCGGATATGTTGACTTTTTTGATGGAGGTGATTCTTTCTCATGATCATCTTTTATTAAAGGAAAACGAAAAGCTCCTTGTTTAGGATATTGATTAATGACTTTTACATTTTCATTTCTATTTCTCTCGCTTGTTGTTTGAGAATACCTTTTTACTGCATCTTTACTTATTTGATCTATCTCCTCATCCTGATCCTGGGGAAATACCAAATTTTTCAAATCTGTAAGATAGTTACCAAAACGTTTACCAAACATGTTCATCCACCTATTCCTTTTCGAGCGTTATATCCGTAAGAAAAACGGCATAGCCGTCTTTTATTAAATACAGCGTCAGCTTCCACCGCCATCTAGTATCAAGGATGAGTTTCCCTCGATACTAGATAGCGGTGTGAAGGTAGCTGCCAATTTTACAGATTCTTTTTTGGCAAAAAAAGAATCACCTGTAATGGTGATCCTTCTCTTTCCTCTATAGTAACTCGAATGAACAAATAATTCATCATTCTTTTTACGTCTCTTTTGGTTTTTTTCTTGCCAAAATAAAAATCGGTTCTAGTTCTCCATCCTTATACATAAACGGTAAAGCTGTGAGCGGCACTCTTCCTTCAGAGAAAAACTGAAAGGTCATTTGCCCCAAAATGTCGTACCCGGTTTCATTTCGGATGTCCGCAAAAATGAGAACATCGTGGTGAGGAACAGCTATCGCAAGTTCTCCCAACACTTTATCGTTCATCTCTTTTAATAGAGTTTCATTCATAATTCGGCTTGCATCATATCCATCATCAGTTCTTATAAAATAAAATGTATTGCCAGCAACATTATCCTCTTTCATCGGATTATTTAATGACCGAAGATTAAACATACCTGTTTCTTTAATTTCCTTGACTGTTTTTACAGCGTCTTCAAGCATTCCCTCGTCTATAAGAGAATAAGAGGCCCCCTGATCCACAGCATAGAATATCTTAGTTTCTGCCGTGTGCTCAGTAAATACAAGTTTTCGCCCATCTTCCAATTCTGTTGGGAACGACGTAGATCTGACAACAGGAAAAATATTTTTTTCGTTTCCAGCAATCTGCACCTTTGCGGTTAACAAACGCAAACCCTCTTTAATTGAATGAACGGTCTCAGTCAACGTTTTTTCTTTATCACTTTCGAACTTCTCTGTTAAATTTGACAACTGAATAGTTACGCCTTTGTCAACACGCTTATCAACGACTCTAAGGGTACTTTGCTCACGGTCAAACGATATTACCCAATTTTCATCTGTTAAATGTGCTTCTATTTCACGTTTCATTTGAATTGGTTTCATAATATGAAGTCTCCCTCCAGTAATTCCATTTTTAGTTTAACATTTCTAGCTTAGATCACCAACGAACTCGGGCTTTTGATTTTAGTTTAAACAAAGGAACCCCATCCTTGACACTTAAACGGTTGCTAAAGCTCACTTGTATTTAACCACAGTTCGCTTATCTCGTAAAAAAAAGAAGTAGCATTTGGCCACTTCCTGAACATTATTTTTGTTTAGCCTCTTGTAAAAATACATCTATTTCTTCTTTTGATTTACGATCTTTACTAACAAAGCGTTGAACTTCTTCTCCATTCTTAAAAAGAAGGAAACTCGGTATACCAAAAATATCCAATTCCTGACACAACTCCATAAAATTATCCCGGTTTACTTTGTAGAAAGCAAGATCGGAATGTTTTTCTTCAAGTTCTGGTAACACAGGCTCAATAACTACACAATCTGGACACCAACCTGCTGAAAACATTAATACAGTTCCACTGCCATTGATCGCACTATTGTACTCTTCTTGTGATTGAATTTCTTTCAAAGTAGCACCCTCCTAGGATTGTTCGATCGTCATATCTCCATACTTGATCACATTCTTTTTTCTTAACCACTCCGAGAATATCAAACTTAGGACAGCTGGTGCAAGAAAATGCAACACAACAATAGATAGGAGGACCGATGCATCACTCCCCATCGTATGAATCGTCATAATAGGTCCGACAAAACCGCTCGTTCCCATACCAGCCCCAGCTTGATTATTTTCCATCAAAAGAATAACTGTTGAAATTGGACCAAGTATTGCAGCTGTCAATGTCGGTGGGATAAGGATGTACGGATTTTTCATCACATTTGCAATTTGCAGCATAGATGTTCCGATTCCAAGAGAAACAAGTCCTGACCAGCCATTTTCTCGAAAACTACTGGTAGCAAAACCAATCATTTGCGCGGCACAGCCCACCGTTGCTGCACCTGCTGCAACTCCTTCCAACTCGAGCATAAATGCTATCGCCGCACTTGAAATAGGTGCCGTTAGAGCAAGTCCCATTAATACAGCTACCAAAATTCCCATAACGAAAGGTTGCTGTTCTGTTGCCCACATAATAAAGGCACCCAGTTGTGTCATCCCTAAATAAACACTCGGACCAATGAGCATCGCACTTCCAACACCAGCAACAATTGTTACAAACGGCGTGATGATAATGTCTATTTTCGTTTCTTTCGATACCATCTTTCCTATTTCAGTAGAAATCAACGCCGCTAAAAAACTTCCAGCTGGACCGCCACCTAACGCAGCTCCAGCAGCTCCACTTACTACCGCAGCGAATAAAACAAGTCTCGGGGCACCTAACCCATAAGCAACTGCTACACCGATAGCTGGACCATATAGATCCATAGCCATGACACCCATATCCACTAAAATATCTATCCCGAATTGATTACCTGCTGTTTCCATAATAAGTCCAATAATTAGCGAAGAGAACAACCCTAATGCCATATGACTCAGTGCGTTAATAACATAGTTTTGGAAAGAAGGTTCGATCCCTTTTTTCTTAAAAAAACTTCTCATCTTCATGATTAATTATCCTTTCATCACGTTCGAAGTATGTATAACTTATTAAAACTAAAAGTAGTGCCTAGAGTAAATTTGAGCCTTTCTTTTCGAGCGGCAACAACAATCTTAAAAAAAGAGAGCTCCTAAGAACTCTCTAAAACCGATTATTTTTCTACCGATTGGGCAATATCAAACATTACTTTTGCCCGATCAGGTATATCTTTCATATTCATAAAAGATGATAATTTAACGCCATCATAACCAACAACTACTTTATAGTTTCCTTCTGTAAACTCGGCCACAACAAAATAAGCTTGTTTGCCATTTTTCTCTCTAAGTTCTCCAATAACTGGTTCGTTCATTAAGTAAAGGTCATCAAGTATAGCATCAATATCTTCATGTTGACTTGAGTCATTTAAAAATAATAAAGACATTTGCCCATCGTGATCTAACACATAATTATATTCATCTACTAACTCAACCTCAGTATCTTCAGGTAAATAAAAAGAAATACCTGAATCTTGAAAGGTTGCCTCATGAGGGGCCTGTTCCATTTTTAATTCCAAGTTTTTTTTAGTCTCATCCACCACATATTCCTCTGCCATAGAGCACGCGCTTAACATGCCCACAATGAAAGCCAAACTTAAAGGAATTAAATATCGTTTTACGACTTTCATTTCTTAAAACACCCCTAACTATTTTCCAAACTTATCCCAATGTATATGATACCACAAAATTTTAAAAACCAAATAGCTAAAATTCGACTTTTTTCGACATGTTGTTTTTTAATTAAAAGTTTTATCATAAAATAGTTAGGGTATAAACATATATGTTTAACATTAAACTAGGATAATTAGGAGATGATCAGCTTGGAACTAACGGTATACTTAGCCGGTCAAATTCACGATGATTGGCGAAAAACACTCAAAGCAAAAGCTAGTGACCAAAATCTTCCTATTCATTTTGTCGGTCCGATGGAGAATCATAATCGCTCTGACAATATTGGTGAGGAGATCCTTGGTGAGCAGCCAAATGCAATCTACAAAGACGAAGTTGCTTCCCAAATGAATAATTTAAGAACACGCGTTTTAATGGTGAAATCCGATATCGTTATTGCTCTGTTTGGTGAGAAGTATAAGCAGTGGAACAGTGCAGCTGATGCAGCCTCGGCAATTGCATGGAATAAACCACTTATTCTAATAAGACCTAAGGAGCTTCATCATCCTTTAAAAGAGCTCTCTGAAAAAGCACAGGTTACTGTAGAGACTGTCGATCAAGCTTTACAAGCCCTATCTTACATTTTTGACGAAAATTAATATTCCATTATTAAGGGTGTTTATTCTTGCCATGTCTCAAAGGTTTTCAAAACTTTTGAGACATTTTCTATTCAATTATCATTTGTCCATACAGCATTTTAGTAATATGCTCGAACATCTCTGCCCTGCTAACGAGACCGTTTGTGAAAATCCCGATAGCACCTTCTCTATGCCTTATACCTTTTTCGTTCGTCCAAATGTCCATTACTTCTCCCAATTCTAGGTTACCATCAAGCATTTTTTCAACTGATTCCGGTAAAGGTACTCTTGCACCAGCTGCTTCAAACACTTTTCCATCGTTTGTAACAAGTGCCCCCCAATTACAAAGGTACATCCGCGATTCTATCTGCATAATGCCTCCTTCTAACCCTATCCCAAAACTAGCATCTAATTCTTTCACTGAATACTTTGCTCGATTAACAGCTCCTGTTCTCGTCTCCTCATCAGAGTATGGTTGGCCTGACACTCCAGATGGAGCGTCACAGCATCTAACCTCATACCCTTCGCTAAAAACTGCTTCCACTGCTTTTATCTTTGCTTGATTCATAGTACCTATGTATACGATCTGCTTCATAAAACTTCCCCCTTGTATTATTATAAATGTTTTATATTTATTCTTTGAAATAACGAAAGGCAACTTGCTAAAGAGAAAAATAGCCCCAATCATGCTCGATTGGGACTAAATAGGTCATTCAGACTCATTAACTATTGTCACGAATCGTTTGCAATGTCGTCGAATCCGTATGACGCACAAGTGTCGTAATTAACTCTTTTGCTGCTGCGTAGTCATCAATGTGAATCATAGAAGCAGCAGTGTGGATGTACCTTGAACAAATTCCAATCACAGCCGAAGGAACACCACTGTTAGATATATGAACTCGCCCTGCATCTGTCCCACCCTGAGAAATAAAATACTGATAAGGAATTTTATTCGTCTCTGCCGTGTCTAAAATAAATTCCCTCATACCACAATGAGTAATCATTGTACGGTCAAAAATACGAAGTAAAGCCCCTTTGCCTAAATGACCAAAAGCATCTTTTTCACCGGATGCATCATTTGCTGGACTTGCATCTAATGCATAAAATATATCTGGTTGAATCATATTTGCTGAGGTTTGAGCACCTCGCAGGCCGACTTCCTCTTGTACAGTCGCACCAGAATAAAGAATGTTCGGAGTTTTCTCGTCCTTCAATTCCTTTAATAATTCAATAGACAAACCTACACCATAGCGATTATCCCACGCTTTTGCTAAAATCTTCTTCTTGTTGGCTAACGTTTCCATCGGACATATCGGTACAACTTGCTGTCCGGGTTTAATTCCGATCTTCACAGCATCTTCACGGTCATCCGCACCAATATCAATGTACATATTTTTGATTTCCATCGGTTTGCTGCGTTTAGCTTCATCAAGTAGATGTGGAGGAATAGAACCAATTACTCCGGTAACAGGACCATTGTCTGTGATAATTTGTAATCGTTGTGCTAACAACACTTGACTCCACCATCCTCCAAGTGTTTGAAAGCGGATAAGACCTTTTTCATCAATGGATGTAACCATAAAACCAACTTCATCCATATGACCGGCAACCATTACTTTTGGTCCTTGTTGATTTCCTTTTTTCACCCCGAAAACGCCGCCAAGTCGATCTTGAATTATTTCATCACTATATTTCTCTAATTCTTTTTTGACATAATTTCTTACTTGATGCTCAAAACCAGGAGCTCCCGGTAACTGAGTTAACGTTTCAAACATTTGATATGTTTCCTTATTCATACAAATCCCCTTTCTTATAATTGTGTTATGTATGGGACATTCCTAACTTATCGAATAGTTAAAATCCTTTCCACTTTTTTCATGAAGTGAAATACATTCCCTATAACTTTTTTGAAATTTAAGCGGATACAATTGGCTTTTCTTTTGCATTTCTATATACTGAGGTGGAGAAGCCATACAATATAAAATAACCACTAATCGACAA
The DNA here is from genome assembly GCF_002886185.1 of Salipaludibacillus neizhouensis. Lineage (GTDB taxonomy): Bacteria > Bacillota > Bacilli > Bacillales > Salisediminibacteriaceae > Salipaludibacillus > Salipaludibacillus neizhouensis. The sequence goes on along the minus strand of NZ_KZ614146.1, from coordinate 316,980 downwards.
CGAAAGAAGGTGTGTTCATGAGCTGGAAAAACTTTGCTGTTGGTATTGGTGCAGGAGTTGCTGTAACTTTACTGGCAAAAAACCAACTTGATAAAACCGAAGGAAAGCTGTCTCCCGAAAAAGCGCTTAAACTCGTCAAAGGAAAGGCAACGCATCTTGGAACCCTTGAAGGATCCTGGATTCATATGATTGCCGAGGAATTCGAACAAGACAAGTTACTTTATCAAGTATACCGTGGTGGAATAACCGCTACCGATGAATCTGGAAAAATGGAAGCATATGAATTTTTTGTAGACGCCTCATCGGGGACCATCCTCGCTTTAAACAAACAAGGAGATTAATCCAACACTCTCACGATTTTTGAATCGTGAGAGTGTTTTTCTAATTGGTCGTCTTGCCCACTTATTTATTCATTATCTCTATTACGTGTAATACATTCTATAATATGCTTCCCTGTCTTATCCCATTTTAACGCACGATAATTTTTGTCATGATAAAACATAAACCATGACTCCTTCTCAATTGCTGAAAGCACAAACTCTTGTTTTTTTGCAATAGAATCCATTGGGAAGTCATCATACGCTAGTACCCACAAAACATTTTGATGAGCATGAGTAGGCATAATATCTGCTAAATGCCAGATATCCTGCTTTCCACGGGTGATATGAAGGATACAATGTCCTGCACTGTGCCCGCCAGTGTGGATAAGCTTAATACCGTTTACAACTTCTATCTCCTTCTGGAACGTTTTCACCTGGTCTTGGATCCCTTGCCAATTTTCTTTAAAATACGTGTTTTTGGAACGAATATTCGGGTTCTTTAATTCCATCCATTCCGTCTCTTGTACCCAGATTGTAGCATTTGGGAAAGCGGGAGTGAGTTCATCCCCATTCCATACCGTTAATCCACAAGCATGATCAAAATGCATATGAGTCATTAAAACATGATCGATGTCTTGGCAAGATAGTCCCAAATCATTTAAACTCTCATTTACTTTTGATTCTTCAGTGATACCAAAATTACGTTTTGCTTTATCGGAGAATTTCTGATTACCTATCCCAGACTCCACTAAGATATTTTTACCATCCACTTGAATGAGAATAGGATCCGTTCTAAGTTCAATTTGATTATGAGCATTTCCTTCGTACTTCCTCGACCAAAGGGGCTTAGGGACAACGCCAAACATTGCCCCGCCATCCATGTGTGTAATCCCTCCATTCAACCAAGTGAGAGTCAAATCATTGGTTACGTTCCAGCGTTCTAGAGCCATGAACATTCCTCCCAGATAAGATTACTGCTTGCGCAAACTTGCTTCCAATCGATATATTCTCATACCTTTTTCACTGAATTTCTCTTCATATTCGGTCATGATATTGTCTTTCATGTCACTATTGTGTAAATCTAAACTTACATTCTTTAATAGAAAACCATAGTCTGTCAAACTTTCAATCGAGTATTCAAACAAAGCTTGGTTATCGGTTTTAAAATGAATCTCCCCATTTTCTTTCAAAATTTCCTCATATTTTTCCAGAAAAAATTTATTTGTCAGTCTACGCTTCTCATGTCTGTTCTTAGGCCAAGGATCGGTAAAATTAATATAAATGCGGTCTACTTCTTTCGCTCCAAAAAAATCAGTAATATTGTGAGCATTTTCCTGTAAGAATAAAAGATTGTCTACTGGCTCATCGATCACTCTTTGAACTCCACTGACAATAATACTCTCATATTTTTCTATTCCAATAAAATTTGTGTCTGGATACTCTTTCGCCATATCAGTTACAAACTTGCCTTTCCCAGTACCAACCTCGACAAACAAAGGTTGAGCCTTATTAAATCGCTCATCCCATTTCCCTTGCCAACTTTTTGGATTCTTTTCTCTTATTTCCGGGTGACTATCGATAAATTCCATCGCCCACGGTTTATTTCTTAAACGCATATATTGTCACACTCCATTGTTCTAATTCATAATCTGTACATCAAAAATATCATATCACATTTTAACCTCTTAAGAAGTCTGAAAAACATGTATACTTTATCAAAATTAGGGAAGATGAAGAGTAAAACAGCCCTAATTTAAAATGGAGGTGCATGAGAGTATGGATGTAAAACAAAGAATTGATTTGCTTCAGTCTTTATTGGATCACCAAAAAAAAACGGAGACTGCATCAACGGAGACTGCATCAATAGAAGAATTCACAAAAATGGATGGAGTTTTAGCGACACTAAGAGAAGAATCCATTAACGAAAACTTCCTAGGAACGATACAAGAAATTCATACGTATGTCGATAATGGACGAGAAAGTAGTAATAGAACGGAGTTAGTAAAACACCACCATCTGAACCTTTCTCGCTGGGTAGAAGAACTTCAACTTTTAAATGAGGGGGGTGGCAAGGTCACCATTGATTACGAACAACGAAAAGGCCGGGAGATTTAATTAAGAAAAACGGCATAGCCGTCTTTTATTAAATACAGCGTGATCTTTAAAGCCTCCATTCGGGCCTTTCTGTTCGACGAAAACAACAATCTCTACTATTTTAAAACTTATCTACGAACATAAAAACACTGCAGCCCTTTAAATCCAGCTGCAGTGTTTTTATGTTCTTTCTTGTAAAATATCATCCAACAAATGAGACCACTTTGTAATGTTAGCCGTTTCCTCACGTTTCCAAAACCAAAGAATATTATCTATGCATTGAACAACCATGTGCCACTGCATCCTTAAAGTTAAGTCTTCACTTAACTCTTCCCCATATCCCTTTAACCACTCTTCCCAATCCTGTTTCGGTACGTACAGATACAGTAATGGAGCGAGATCCAACGCGGGATCAGCAACTTGTGCACCATCCCAATCGATTAAAAATAAACTTCCATCCTCATTATTAATCCAATTATTATGATTAACATCAGAATGACAAACTACACATTTCTCCTCATAGAATACCGGGAAGTTATCAGTTAACCATTGCATCGCTTCTTTTACATACAGCAATGACTCTTGTAAATGTCTTGTTCTCAAATCCAGGTTAGCTAATATTTCAGTAGGAGATAAAGGGCGATTTCCCATTCTCATGAACATATCCAACAGTTCTTTTGAACGATGGATTTTTGACAGCAAGGAAGCAACGCTATCATGATTCATTTCATATGATTTTAATTCCGGACGATCTACCCACTGCTGAGCAGTTATAACATCTCCGTTTTCCAGACGTTTCGTCCACAGTAATTTAGGAACGATTCCCTCTGCAGACAGCACCGCTAAAAAAGGTGAAGAATTTCTTTTTATAAACAGCTTTTGTTCTCCTTGTTCAGCAATATACGCTTCCCCTGTTGCTCCACCAGCGGAACGCAGCTGCCAACCTTCACCCATGAAATGTTCCAATCGTTTCACCCTCATATCTCATCTATCAGTAAATGATTTCATTTAAAATACGTTACTATAAAATAAAGCCTTTATTCATTGTAAAGAAGATTACTCTATTGTTCAACTTAAAGTCTCGATTTTCTTAATATAATAAATTCATATGGTCTTAACTCACATTCTTTGCCTCTAACGGAGAAGTAAGTTCGTTCATGTTTTCCTAGGCTCGTCACTAGTATTTCCCAATCTCCTGAAGAAGGCAGTTCTATTTTAACATCCTTTTCAGTAGGATTCGCGTATATACAAAGATCATTTTTATAAGCGAGAAGTGTAAAACCAAATACTTTAGGTGGCGTTATTAAAACATGTAGATGACGATTTATATCTTCTTGTTTTGTCATACGGAAAACGGAATATTCCTTTCTAATGCTTAAAAGATCTCTGACATATTGAATATCCTCTTCTTTTTCTCCACGTCTTTTCCAATCTAACTGGTTTATCTTATCACCGGAAATATAACTATTTTCATCTCCACTTTTTGACCTGAACCATTCCTGCCCCGCATGGATAAAGGGAATTCCCTGACTAACAATCGTTAACCCGGTGGCCATCTTATGCATTTTCATTCGCTCTTCATTTGTGTCAGAGCTATTAGTGATCTCAAGACGGTCCGAAAGTGTGTGATTGTCATGACATTCTACGTAATTAACCGTTTGTGTGACTTCATGAACAAATGGTGGTATATCTTCATTCTTTGCAGCTGAACCTTTCACAAGCTGTGTTAATCGTTCGATGTACCTTCCCTTACCATTAACAAAACCATGATCATGTGATTCAAATAAATTCCCCTTTATTGTATCTCTAAAAACATCATTAAAGAATCTGATCCCCGGTAAATGATGAGACTGGAAACTTGTCGAAAGCTTTTCAGAAGAAAATGCTGTCTGCAGTCCCCATCCTTCGCCTAATAGTAGAATAGGTGTCTCTTCTTTTTTACAGGAGTTCTGAATTTGCTGCATGGTTGTTAGATCAATTGCTCCCATTAAATCAAAGCGAAAACCGTCCACCTGATACTCCCGTAACCAATATTCAATTGTATCCAGTATAAATTTTCGAGCCATTCTTTTTTCTGTTGCAATATCATTCCCTACACCAGTTCCATTACTAACCGTTCCATTATCGTGATACCTGAAATAATATCCTGGTACAAGCTTTTCAAAGGAAGACGTTTCTTTCACAAAAACGTGGTTATATACAACATCAATAATTACCGATAAGCCCTCTTCATGAAACGAATGAATTAGCTCTTTTAATTCCGTAATTCTCGCAAAAGGATCTGTTGGATCTACAGAATAACTTCCTTCTGGAACTTGAAAAAACAGTGGATCATATCCCCAATTGTATTGTTTATTCGGCTCTAGGTCATCAACTCTGGCAAAATCATTCACTGGTAATAATTGCACATGAGATACACCTAATTCTTTAATATAGGAGAGGCCGGATGAATACTGGTGAACTGTTTTAGCATCTTTTTCCGTTAATCCTAAATACTTCCCCTTGTCAACAATTCCGCTTCTGGAATCAATAGTAGCATCTCGTATATGCATTTCATAAATAGAACTATCCTGCAAATTTTCTATCACCGGTCTTGGTGTCTCTCTAAATTCATCTGGATCGGTAGTTTCCAGATTCACTACGACTCCATATTCCCCATTCGTAGTGACTGCTTTCGCATAAGGATCAACAACTTCATACGTCTCCTTATTTAACGTAGGGATGAATAAATAGGTGTAACCATGACAGTCTTCTGTCAGAGTATATTCCCAAACTCCGAACTTCTTTCTTTTCATTTCATAAACCGATTCATTCACATGTAGTTTCATTTCTGTTGCAACGGGACTCCAAACTCGAAAAATCGTTTCTATATCATAATAAACGGCTCCTAAATCTTCACGTGATCCACCATATTTTTCATCAAATTTTTCCGTCCGTACGACCCCTCTTACATAAATAGGGATTTCCAGTTCTCCCAGATATAAAAACATATCTTGATCGACTGGAAGGGAATCTTCCGAGTAAAAACGAACCGTATTTTCATCTATTGTATGACCCTCTGATATTAAGTGGATCTTTTCGCCATTACCAATTGCGTAAGCACGATCTATATTTGTAACGATGTCATTTACGATCGGACCTTCTAATTGTAAAGAATGGAAATTATCTATCCAGGCTTTATACTCTTTCATATACATTCCCTCTTTTCTTCCTCTAGCCACTATATGTTATGACAAAAAAACTAATTGGTTATTCTTATCTCTTAACCTTTATTCCGTTCTTTAAACGTCGGAGAACCATCGATTTAAGTTATCTTTCCTGTCGTATACTAGTACATTTTATCATTATTTGTAACCTTTTGATAATTTTGAATTTTATTTTAAAAAAGAAAGGATATTGTTGCTATCTTAGCGAATTTTTATAATACACAATAATTATTGGACATAAAGGAAGGATTGATGCTCATTGGTTTATCATCTTACGCAAGATGACATGTATTTATTTCATCAAGGGACAAATTATCACAGTTATTCCTTTTTAGGCTGCCATGAAATAACGTGGGAGAAAGAAAAAGGTTTTCGTTTTACTGTTTGGGCACCTCATGCTGCAAAGGTCGAACTAGTCGGCGATTTCAATGAATGGCAAGGTAATGCCCACCCACTCAAGCGAGTTAGTACACAAGGATTATGGACCGCTTTTTTCTCAGATATACCGCCAGATTCAACATATAAGTATAATATTATTCACCCGGATGGCCGTAATATCTTAAAAGCAGATCCTTATGCTAAGCAATCAGAACTCCGACCTGCCACGGCTTCACTCACACCTCAACAAAATAAGTATGATTGGAAAGATAATAGATGGATAGAACAAAAAAAATCAACTAACCTTTACAAGTCACCCATTACTGTATATGAAGCACATCTGGGCACATGGAAAAAGAGAAACGATGAAGAATTATTAACATACAGAGAATTAGCAGATGAACTTATTCCTTATGTGAAAAACCTTGGGTATACCCACATAGAGCTAATGCCAATATCTGAGCACCCCTTTGATTTATCTTGGGGATATCAAATTACCGGATATTATTCTATTACTAGCCGCTATGGTTCTCCGGAAGATTTTAAATATTTTATTGATATGTGTCACCAACAAGGCATAGGAGTAATCATGGACTGGGTACCTGGACACTTTTGCAAAGATGACCATGGCTTGCGTCAATTTGACGGAGAGTCTTTATATGAGTATGAAGACTCCAGAAAAGCCGAGAAAACATCCTGGGGCACCTTAACATTTGATTTTGGACGTCCCGAAGTACAAAGCTTTCTCGTTTCCAACGCCATTTACTGGCTGGAAGAATATCACCTTGATGGTATTCGCGTAGATGCTGTAGCAAGCATGCTCTCCTTGAACTTCGATAAACATGACGGAGAGGAAAAAGTACAAAATTCTTTTGGTGGCGATGAGAATCTAGAAGCCTTCGCTTTCATTAAAAAGTTAAACAAAGTTGTTTTCGAATATTTCCCGAATACACTTATGATGGCAGAGGACAGCTCGGATTTACCAAAAGTTACTTATCCCATTCATGAAGAAGGATTAGGATTTAATTACAAATGGAACATGGGGTGGATGAACGACACTCTGGAATATATGGAACTCGATCCCCTTTATCGAAAAGGAAATCATAATTTGCTAACGTTTTCCTTTATGTACACTTTTTCTGAAAACTTTGTTTTACCACTTTCCCACGATGAGGTAGTTCACGGGAAAAAGTCATTATTAAATAAAATGCCTGGTGATCAGTGGCAACAATTTGCTCAACTTCGCCTTCTTTACGGATATATGTTTGCGCATCCCGGGAAGAAACTTTTATTTATGGGTGGAGAACTTGGCCAATACGCGGAGTGGAAAGATAAAGAGCAGCTTGATTGGCATCTATTAGAATATCCTTTGCATGAAGGCATATTTAATTATGTAAAAGCTTTAAATAACTTTTACAAACAAGAACCTGCCTTATTTGAATTAGACCATGATCCGGATGGATTCAAATGGATAGATGCCGATAATGCCGACCAAAGTATTCTTGCCTTTTATCGCCATGATGCCCGAAAAGAAGAAAGTCTGGTGATCATTATGAACTTCACACCGAATGTTTATTACGATTATAAAATTGGCGTAGACGTTCCCGGGAAGTATAAGGAAATTTTCACCTCTGATTCCGAAGACTTTGCCGGATCAAACCAATGTAATCTCAGTACCCATTTTAGTTTTCCAGAGCCATGGCATGGTTTCGATCAACATATAAAAATCATGGTTCCTCCTCTAGCGGTTACCTTTTTCAAACAAATAGATAAAACCAAACAATGAAGGAGGATTCTCAATGAAAAAAGAATGTGTCGCTATGCTTCTAGCTGGTGGTGAAGGTAAACGTCTAGGTCTTCTAACAAAAACACTTGCTAAACCAGCAGTACATTTCGGTGGTAAATACCGAATTATCGATTTTACGTTAAGCAATTGCTCCAATTCTTCCGTTCATACTGTAGGCGTGCTTACACAGTACTCTCCGATGCTCCTTAATAAGCACATTGGAATAGGTAAACCGTGGGATTTAGATCGACAGGAAGATGGAGTCTCTATTTTATCACCTTATACTGCTAAAAAAGGTGGCAGCTGGTATAAAGGAACAGCTGATGCTATCTATCAAAACATTCATTACATTGATCAGTACGATCCCGAGTATATACTTGTCATCTCCGGCGATCATATTTATCAAATGGATTACGCAAAGCTTATCGAGCACCATAAGGAGAAACAATCAGATGCTACGATATCGGTCATAGAAGTTCCATGGAAAGAGGCTTCCCGATTTGGAATACTCAACACACTCGATAATCTGGAAATCTATGAATTTGATGAAAAACCGGAAACTCCGAAAAATAATTTAGCTTCCATGGGAATTTACGTGTTTAATTGGAAAGCCCTTAGACAATATTTAATGGAAGATGCTAATTTAACAGATTCAGACCACGACTTTGGGAAAGACATTATTCCAGCTATGTTAAACGATGGTTTGCGTATGTATGCCTATCAGTTTGAAGGTTACTGGAAAGATGTCGGTACGATTCAAAGCTATTGGGAAGCGCATATGGATCTACTAGAAGAAGATTTATCTCTTTCTCTGAACAGTAAAGAATGGCGTACGTATTCTCATGATACGAATTATCCGCCTCAATTTATCGGTGAATATGCCATCATAGAAAATTCCCTCATTAATTCAGGTTGTTGGATTAACGGAAAGGTCACGAACTCGATTCTATTTGAAAGAATTGATGTCGGTGCAAACTCGAGTATTAATGAATCCATTATTCATCCTGAAGTACGAATAAATAGTAATTGTCTTATTAAAAAGGCAATTATTATGGAGGGGGTTGAAATTCCCGAAGGAACGATCATAGACGGAGAAAAATATGACGAACCACTTGTCATCAACAGTGAAAATATCGTTGATTTTCAAAAGGAAGGAGTGGAACGATAATGGGAGACTTAATGGGTTTAATTAATTTAGAGCATGAACAAGATTTTTTAGAAGAGCTAACTTATTTTCGTTGTGGTGCTGCAGCACCGTTTGCTGGGCGTTATCGGTTAGTAGATTTCACCCTCTCCAATATGGTTAATTCCGGAGTAAGTGAAGTGGCTATCTTCACTAATTCCAAATATCGCTCTCTAATGGATCACCTTGGAACAGGGGCCGACTGGGAACTTGCCAGACGTCACGGCGGTCTTTTTATTCTACCGCCTGACTGGAATGATCCGACAGATGTTTCCAGAGGAGATTTAAAGCACTTTCACAATAACCGTGACTATTTCCATCGCTCAAAAGCGAGCCATGTAGTCATTAGCGGCAGTCAGTTTATTTCAAACGCTCATTATAAAAAAGCGTTCAAACTTCATCTTGAACGTGAGGCGGATGTTACGTGTATTACCACGGAGGTTGACACGTTAGAACCTGAACATATGTCGCAACTTCGTATCGAACATGATAATGATGGATGGGTGACAGGATTTACAAACGACCATGAAAATAAACATGTATTCACCAATGCCTACATCATAAAAAAAGAAGTCCTTCTAAAACTCTTAGATGAGTGCATCGCCTATCATAAAGACCACTTCTTTCTAGGCGGAGTGAAAGAAAACCTTGACAGTCTCGCCGTTCAATATATTAATTCGGAAGGTTGTTCTATCTTTATAAATTCCATCAAAAGCTTCTATAAACACAATATGAACTTATTACAACCGGATAATTACCGCTCTTTATTCTTTAAAAATGAATTTATACGTACAAAAATAAGTAATGAACCTCCTGCAAAATATAGAGAGTCTTCCAAGGTTACCACTTCTATGCTCGCCAACGGTTGTGTGATTGATGGTGAGGTTTCAGGTAGTATTCTATTTCGGGGAGTGAAAGTTCATAAGGGGACAAAAGTAAAAAATTCCATTGTCATGCAGCGTTGTATCATTGAAGAAGGTGTCCATCTGGAAAATGTCATTCTAGACAAAGATGTTCGAATTACAGCAGGACAAACATTTATAGGTTCAAAAGATAAACCTTTTGTTGTTGCAAAACGCCAAACTATTTAAGAAAAACGGCATAGCCGTCTTTAATTAAATACAGCGTGATCTTTAAAGCCACCCCCGAGTAGCACCTACGTATTGCGTGTAGGTGCTACTCGAAAGGAAGCGAACTTCCCTTGATGCGTGTGGCGTAAAGATAGCTGTCAACTTATAAATTCTTACCTTATTAAGGAAGTCTTCCATGTTAATTTTTAAGCAGTTGAGCTTTCATCGCAATTATACCTCTACGCAACCATGAGACAGGTGCCATCACCTGTGCCTTGAAAGCTAACTGTCACTTATACACTTATGTTAAAAATATTCACTGATTTCAGAGAGGAGATTCAAGCGATGACTAAAATATTATTTGCTGCATCTGAATGTGTGCCATTTATAAAAACAGGAGGACTTGCTGACGTCATTGGATCTCTTCCGCAAGCTTTGATGAAAGATAATCTAGCTGACGTAAGAGTAATTTTACCTTTATACGATGAGATTCCACTAGAATGGCAGAATAAGATGGAAAAGAAAACATCATTCAAAGTAGAAGTTGGCTGGCGAACACATGAGGCTATTCTATATACACTTGAAAACGATGGCATCCTTTATTATTTTATTAAAAACGACTTTTATTTTTCCAGAAGAGGAGTTTACGGTTATTACGATGACGGGGAAAGGTTTGTCTTTTTTAGCCAAGCTATTATCGAGGGCCTTCCTTTGCTTGATTTCGATGCTGATGTCCTCCATGCTCACGATTGGCAAACCGGACTAGCGGTTGCTTTCGCAAATATATATCTTCCAGCTTCACGATTGAAAACCGTATTTACGATTCATAATATTAAATACCAAGGCTTACTTTCTCACGATTCTTTCGATAACCTTTTCAATTTATCAAGAGAGCATTTCAATGGCTTAGAATGGAATGGCATGCTTAATTGCATGAAGGCTGCAATTTTTCACGCAGACAAAATTACGACCGTCAGCCCAACTTATGCAGAAGAAATAAGGCAGCCCTATTACAGTGAGGGGCTTGATTCTATTCTCCATGAACGAGAAGGTGACCTTTCAGGCGTGATAAATGGCATCAATTTGGAGGACTATCATCCAATGAAGGATCCATATATTCATGTGAATTACAAATCTTCACGTGTAAAAAAGAAGGAAAATAAAGAAGCCTTACAAGCAGAGCTCGGACTGCCGGTTAATGGAGATATACCTATGTATATTGCCATTTCACGTTTAGTGGAGCAAAAAGGTTTTCATTTATTAGAAAGAGTTTTAGATGAATTTTTACAGGAAGATATTCAAGTTGTTATTCTCGGTACTGGTGATTATGAATTTGAACATTCTTTTTCGCACATTGCCATCCGTAACTCTACTAAAATGCACATGTTATTACAGTTTAATGAAGGACAAGCCAGAAAACTTTATGCAAGTGCTGATTTCTTTTTAATGCCCTCTAAATTTGAACCATGTGGTCTTTCTCAATTAATCGCTTTGCAATATAAAACAGTACCTATTGTAAGAGAAACCGGAGGACTCAAAGATACAGTGCAAGCTTTCAATGCGGAAACTGGTGAAGGTAACGGCTTTAGTTTTGCAAATTACAATGCCCATGAACTTCTTTCCATTCTACGTTATTCTCTTGACGTCTTCCATGATAGCTCTCTATGGAAAAAACTTATGAAAAACGTCAATAAAAGCAGCTTTAGTTGGAGTGAATCTGCAAAAGCATATACTAATATTTATAAATCACTAACAACTTTAGAAGATAGGGAGTGAAAGTTTTGTCAGATTATCGTAAAGAATCCTTTCTGGCTTTATTAGAAGGAAAGATGACAAGAAAACGAGGAAAACATTTAGAAGATGCTTCCGATAAAGATTTGTATTATGTTATATCATCCATTGTTAAAGATGAAATAACGCCTAAATGGCTGAAAACTCAAGAAAAATATCAAGAAAATAAAACAAAGCAAGTATATTATATTTCCATGGAATTCCTTATTGGGAGGTTGTTGCAAAGCAACCTGCTTAACTGTGGAATGCTTGATATTTGCAACGAGGTTTTAAAGGATATTGGCAGAAATCCAGAGGAAATTTATAAACATGAGCATGATGCTGCGCTGGGTAATGGCGGATTAGGGCGTTTAGCAGCATGTTTTTTAGACTCGATCGCTTCTTTGAAGTATGCCGGGCAAGGCTCCGGAATTCGATACCGATATGGTTTGTTTGAACAACGAATTATTCACGGAAACCAAATTGAGCTTCCTGATTACTGGCTGAAAGAGGAATATCCGTGGGAAACCCGTAAAGCTGATGAGGCTATTGAAGTTCGATTCGGTGGTAAAATAAATATGCATAAAAAACTTAATGGTGACTTTGAATTCTCTTATGAAGATCAAGACAAAGTAATGGCAGTTCCTTATGATGTCCCAGTAATCGGCTATCAAAATGAAGTTGTGAATACATTACGTCTGTGGAGTGCCGAAGTGACTGAAGATGAATCTAAACTTATGTCAGATCCAAGCAGTCAGTATTATCACCATTTAGATCACAGCCATTCCATTGAGCAAATATCGGGATTTCTATATCCAGATGACTCTAGTTTCGAAGGCAAAGAATTAAGGTTAAAGCAACAATACTTTCTTGTCTCTGCAACTATTCAAGGGATCTTAAAGAACTTTAAAGCAACCCATGATATTTCTCTTGCTCACCTGTCTGAAAAAGTAGTTATTCAAATTAATGATACGCATCCCAGCTTAGCAGTACCTGAACTTATGCGCATATTAATGGACGACGAAAACTTCAGTTGGGATGAAGCCTGGAAAGTTACGGCAAGTGTGATCGCCTATACTAACCATACGACATTAAGTGAGGCATTGGAAAAATGGCCGACTTCGATGATACAAAAACTCCTGCCTCGAATTTATATGATTATCAATGAAATTAACGAACGTTTTTGCAAAGGTATTTGGTTCGATCACCCGGATCTCCGTGATAAAATACCGGAACTAGCTGTGATTGCTGATGACCAAATTCATATGGCAAGACTAGCTATCGTAGGCAGTTTTAGTGTGAATGGAGTTGCCCGTCTTCATACAGAAATTTTAAAGAATAAGGAAATGAAGTATTTCTATAAGTTGTACCCAAACCGTTTTAATAACAAGACTAACGGGATTACACATAGAAGATGGCTTTTGCAAGTAAATCCGTGTTTATCTGAAACTATTACCGAAGCGATTGGACCCAAATGGATCCAAGAGCCAAACAAACTAATCGGTCTTCTTCGTTATTCAAATGATGCACCGTTTCTAGAAAAAGTAGGCAAGGTAAAAAAACAAAACAAAGAAACGTTAGCAAAATTAATTTTAAATCAAACCGGTATCAAAGTTGACGAAAGTTCTATTTTTGATGTTCAAATTAAACGACTTCATGAATATAAACGACAACTTTTGAATATTTTCCATGTCATCTATCTTTATAATGAATTAAAAGAAAATCCTTCTCTGGATATAACACCTAGAACATTTATCTTTGCCGCCAAAGCCGCACCGAGCTATCATTTAGCAAAAGAAGTTATTAAATTGATTCACCATGTTGCGGCTACAGTGAATTATGATAAACAGATTAATTCTAAATTAAAGGTTATTTTCCTGGAGAATTATAATGTCAGTCTTGCTGAAAAAATTATTCCAGCTGCTGATATTAGTGAACAAATCTCCACTGCAAGTAAAGAAGCATCAGGAACGGGAAATATGAAAATGATGATGAACGGTGCACTTACACTGGGCACTTTGGATGGCGCTAATATTGAAATTAAAGATCTAGTGGGAGATAACAATATATTCATATTTGGATTGACGTCAGACCAAGTGCATGATTATTACCAATATGGCGGGTACGTAGCGAAGGATATCTATCACACAGACGATAGAGTAAAACGTATTTTAGATCAATTGAATTCTGGAGAATTTGGTCACCAGGAAATTGAATTCAAAGATATCTTTTATAACATTATGTACCATAATGATCCCTATTTTGTTTTAAAAGACTTTGATCCTTATATTGAATCACACGAACTTGTAGAACGTTCTTACCGCGACAAAAATACGTGGCAGAGAATGAGCGTAACAAATATTGCTTATTCAGGAAAGTTTTCAAGTGACCGTACGATCAAAGAGTACGCTTCAGAAATTTGGAAACTATAACGCAGCTTTAAAAGGTTCTCTACCCTTGATACTTGCAACGTGGAGGTAGTGGCCACTTTTATTAGTTTATAATTTTAAAGGGTATGTCAGCAAGGCGTAACTAGCCATAGTTGACACACCCTTTCTTCTGTCATTCATCATTCCTTATATTCATCAAAAGTATCTATAGTTTCAGCATTTTCTGATTCACTAATAAGTCTTGAACTCGAGTTTGTCATACATTTTGCAAGCAGAGCATCAGCAATTTTTAGCTGCGTATGCTTTATTGGAGATTTATTTCTTAAAAGTTGTTCATGAAATTCGTGAAAATTACGTTTATCTATAAGCTTCGCACGTTGATTGTGTTGTGGAATATCTATATAACTATTTTTTGCGACAATGACTTGTTTCATAGGCATTGAAAGGTTCTTCTCTTTTAGAATACTTTCTATTACCGTTCTCATCCTGTTCAGAGAAATGATTGGATGAAGAAATTTCGATTCTCTTTTTCCATCCTTTTTTGACCAAAAGCGGTCTGAATCAAATTGAAAAATAGTATTTTCATTTCCTAATAAAGGTTTTATTAGCCATATTTCAGAAGGAGTTAATATAATGACATCTAAATCAACCGTTGCCTTTTTCAAGAAGAAAACTGGCTCATATAATATGAAAAAAGAATCCGGCAACTTTTTCACAAGAAACTCTAGCAATGAATCGTAATAATAACTTCTTTTTACAGCCGATCTCTCTGATACTGTCGAACTTACCCAATTTATTTGAAATTTAAAAAGCTCTTCTAGAAAAGATGCTTTCATTTGATCTTTTGTTTCGTGCGGCATTTCCTGTTCAGACGGTAATTCTATTTCATCATCTAACTCCATTTTTGCTTTTCGTCTTAGTTTGTTCCAAGATTTCTGAAAAAATGTTTTTTCTTCCTCCTCATTAGATTCCCAAAAAGGACGATCAATAGATATATTTTTTTGCACTGCCCATTCTCTTTGAACTCTTTGCCACCGCTCTTTTTTCAAGCGAACATACCGGCTTGGGTATCTGTAAATATCTATTTCATATCGTGATACATAATCAGCTAATTTTAAAAGCTGCGCCATCGTATTTCATCCTCTCATTGAATCCCTTTTTGCAGTGTTATTGAGGAAAGAACTTTATACATAGGTTCTTTTGAGGGATATACCTCGTATAAAGAAACTTTTTCCACGGAATTCTTTATTAATTCTATCTCTAATGGGAAGTTCCACTCGCAAGGCAAGGAACGCCCTGAGTCTTTCCATTTTTTCGCTAACGTTACATGTGGGCTATATCTTCGTTTTACTCTTTCAAACCCAAGTTGAATGGCTTCCTTATGTATGAGAGATTGAATCTCGAAAAGATGGTCTGAATAGTTTGGAGATATATGAAAAACACTTGGTTTATTAGAACTTCCGAAAGTTTCTATCTTTGAGAAGTCTAGTGTAAATTCTTCTTTGTTTGCAAGTGTTTTTTTTAGACCTTCCCACAATAATACCTTTTTCTCTGGATTCCAACCACCTAGAAATAATAATGTCACGTGAAAATCGTAATTATTCACGATTTTTTTGAAATATGTGGATAATTGAAATGTTTCTTGTAATTTTTTCGCTTCTTCCTGTAGTTTCTTGTTAATTGGAATACCAATAAATGTATGTGATGTAGCCATGATGTCTCCTCCTTTTTATAGTCTAAAAAGCTGTGATACAATATAGCTTAATCATAGTTTATAAATATGTATAGTCAATTATACGTAACGTTGAAACAAGAAAGGATGACACGCGTGAAAGTAGTAAATAATATGGCAGAACTAATTGGAGAAACTCCTTTAGTTAAGTTGCAAAAGTTAGCTCCTACAACTGGAGCACAAGTATACTTGAAATTAGAATTTATGAATCCGAGTGGAAGTGTAAAAGATCGAGCGGCATCTAATATGATTGATCATGCTGAAAAACAAGGGCTTATCAATAATCAATCAATAATCATTGAACCTACTTCCGGCAACACCGGTATTGGCTTAGCAATGGTAGCAGCCGCTAAAGGTTACAAATCAATTCTTGTCATGCCTGACACGATGTCACAAGAAAGAATCAATCTCTTAAAAGCATACGGCGCAAAAGTTGAACTAACACCTGGTGACAAAAAAATGCCTGGGGCGATAGATCGAGCACATGAACTAGTGAAAGAGATTCCTAATAGTTACATGCCGATGCAATTTGAAAACGCAGCTAATCCAGATGCTCACCGCCATACGACTGCTGCTGAAATTAAAGACGGAATGAATCAGATAGGCAAAAAGTTATCTGCCTTCGTTGCTGCTTCTGGAACTGGTGGAACAATTACTGGTACGGGAGAAGAATTACAAAAGGAATATCCTGACGCAACTATTCATGTAGTTGAGCCTAAAGGATCTCCTGTATTATCCGGCGGCAAGCCTGGACCACATAAGCTTGTAGGCACTAGCCCAGGATTTATCCCACCAATTTTAAATGAGAGCGTGTATCAAGAGATTTTTAAAATCTCTGATGAAGATGCCTATAACATAACACATCGTTTATCTAAAGAAGAGGGTATTCTCGTCGGACCTTCCTCTGGGGCAGCATGCTTTGCTGCTTTGGAAGTAGCAAAGCGCCTCTCACCAGATGATGTTGTCGTGGCCATTGCTTGTGACACAGGTGAAAGATATCTCTCTACCGATTTATTTCAATTTGAATAATTAATTTAATTAGTTGCCTGATTATTATCGAAAATTGTTTGGAAGAATAACTGCTTGCTTTCCGTGGATGGATCCACGAGCCTCACGAGCAAACGAACGCTCTGGGGGGGCTAGAGGATTCTTCCAAACAACATTATAAAGAGATTGTCATTCTATATCTATTGCTCTTCTTTTTTAGCTAGTTCATAAATAGCATCGGCATAAATAGCGGTCATCTTTAAAAGATTGTCTATCGATATACATTCATCTGCCTGATGAGCAGTATCCTTTTCACCTGGCATAAGCGGTCCAAATGCAACTCCAGCATCTAGAGACCTTGCGTATGTTCCCCCTCCGATTGCTATTAGGGATGCCTTCTTATCCATTTGTCTCTCATATACTTTAGACAACTTCTGAACAAGCTCATGCGTTTTATTTAAAGCATGGGGTTCCTCATGACTATGAGTGATAAAACGTAATCCTTCTTTGCCGAGCTTCTCATCTATTATTTTTTTTAATACTTCATACGAGGCACCTTCCGGATACCTGACATTTATTCCTATACTAGCGTTTTTTCCGCTGAAATAACTCATCCTCCCCACATTTATTGTAAGATCGCCTAATTCCTCATTTTTAAAAGAAACTTCTAGTTTTGCCCCTTGGGAATCTCTGAAAAAGTAATCTTTTAACGTCTTTAAATAGCGTTTCTCTTGTTCAGTTAATGACACATATTTTGTTAGGAAGCATGCAAGGTAAAGCCCTGCATTTACCCCTTCCTCAGGCTCAGCTCCGTGTGCAGAAACACCCTCTATAATCACATCCAAGCAGCCTTTACTTTTTGAAAACTTTCCACTTACTTCATGTTCACGCACAAATTCATAAAAACTTTGTTCTAGTTTTTGTTCTTCTACAGTTGATAAATGATCAAGCTTAGCATTTGCTTGATCAGGTACCATATTTAATCGATCACCTGATTCAAATGAATGTATTTTTCCCTTGCCATGCATTTTCATTGAATATTCAATATTAGAAATACCTTTCTCCGCATATATAATAGGGAAGTCGGCATCCGGTGCGAATCCAATCAAAGGCATTTCTTCATGTTTAAAATAATGATCAACACATCGCCATTGACTTTCTTCATCGGTTCCTATAATTATTCTAACCCTTTTTCCAAGTTTGTTTGCAGCTTCTTTAACAATTTTTAACGCATAGTAGCAAGAAATTGTCGGTCCTTTGTCATCCAATGCTCCCCGTGCGAATATGCTTCCATCACGAATGGTTGCTGAAAATGCAGGAGTCGTCCAATTGTCTCCCCCGGGCACCACATCAATATGACATAAGACACCAACAATATCAGCACCTTCTCCGTATTCAATATGTGCTGCGTAACCATCCAAATCTTTCACTGTAAAACCATCATTTTTTGCTTTCTGTAAAAGCCAATCGTAAGCTCGTCTTATCCCTTGACCGAAAGGAGCATTCTCTGTTGCAGTCCCTTCATCTAAGACGCTTTCTATTTGAAGAAATGTTTGGGTTTCCTTGATAATTTCTGCTTTTCTAATCAAGACTTCTTGGTTCCAATCTATCATAATTTCACGTCCTAACTGGGATATTCCAAGTATTAGTATACTCTTTTCTAATGATAAGAAAAAGAATCCAAATATAAGCGATGTTAAAAAACATTACAAACAATTAACAATATTCAAACAAAGATTACTTTACCCCGATTCCGTGTTCGGGTAAACTTAAAGCAAAGGAGGGTGGAGATGCTTTTAAACATCAGTTAAATACAGGCTTTACTTGCCTGGAGTTTTACTGATACTTCTTCGGTTTTTTTGAAAGCTTTTTATTAATAATCATGCGAGATGTATTTTTATACTTTTGAGAAATGAAGTGTTAATAATTAAAGCTACAACTAAAAAAAAGAATTTTTACATGCGCCTCTCATCTAAATGCCGAAAGAAACATTGACCTGAAACCTTGAACATGGAGTATTTGACTTTCACTGAGGAGAAGGAGTGGTTTTTTGAAGCCATCAACGAATAGAATGTTGACTCGGATTAAATCCATTTACCTTTACATTAGAAAACAAGGAAGTGCATCCACAAAAGAATTAGTGGAAGAATTCGGCATCACCGAAAGAACTGTCCAACGCGATCTTAATGTTTTAGAATATAACGATCTGGTTGCCAGTCATCAACGCGGTGTTTGGACAACTACGAACAGGAAAATCAAGGTTTCATAAAAGAATCCCTAATTAGAGCTATTATCTTTTTAATAATAGGATAGCTAGCTTTCTAATCCTCTAAAAGTATGTTTAATTTTATACACAGTTATAATGTTAAGGCTCAAGGAGTTTTTCTCCTTGAGCCTAGCACTGTTTAGATTCATAAGTCACAGAAAACAAACTTGCATAATGTTCAATCATTATGATTCATGACCTTGATGACTTCTTAGTTCTTCAAGTTCGTCAGGAGTTAATTCACGATATTCTCCAAGTTCCAACTCATTATCCAGAACAAGAGACCCCATTCTCTCCCGTTTTAACTCGATGACCTTTTTCCCCCTAGTCTGAAACATTCGCTTTACCTGATGATATTTCCCTTCTTGGATTGTAATATAAGCCACTGAAGCATTAGATTCCGCTTTATATTCTACTTTTGCTGGTTTGGTTGTATACCCATCATCTAATGTAACTCCTTGCTCCAAAGCTAAAATATCTTCTTCATTAATCGGTAAATCCAAATGTACTATATACCGTTTATCAACCTTTTTCTTTGGAGACAGAAGCTGATGTGCCAGTTTTCCATCATTCGTTAACAACAATAAGCCTGTTGTGTCCTTATCAAGTCTTCCAACCGGAAAGGGATCAAACAATGCATCTTCAGGCTGTAAAATATCTATAACAGTCTTTTCAGTTTTATCCTCTGTCGCTGAAACATAACCTTTTGGTTTATTCAACATAATATAAATCGTTTCCCTGTATTCAATAACCTCGCCAGAATATTTGAGAATATCTGTCACTGTATTCACATGCCTTTTTCCGTCTTTCACAATTTCTCCATTCACAGAAAATAGCCCTTGTTTAAGAATCTTTTTTACATCTTTTCTAGATCCAAATCCCATTGTTGCTAAAAGCTTGTCAGTACGCAAAATAAATCCCTCATTTCTTTAACTTAAGAAAAACTCCATTGCAATCTTTAAAAAACTTTTATATCTAATTTGGTGAATTTGTTGCTTTGTTGTCATCGAAGTCTGTTCGGAAGAATTACCGCTCGCTTTCCATCGTCCTGCTATCATAATACATGAAAAAAGGATAACTCTAAAGGTCATTAAAGACCTATTGAGTCATCCCCCCTCTATTCCTCTTCACCAAACATATAATGCTTCGTCCTGACATTTACATTAAGAACGATCCCGATCGCTAGCATATTAGTAATCAATGCACTTCCACCGTAACTTACAAAAGGTAACGCAAGTCCAGTTATAGGAACTAATCCAACTGTCATACCAATGTTTTGAAAAATTTGGAATACAAGAAGACCTAGCGTTCCCGCAACTAGATAAGTCCCAAAGGTATTGTTACAAGTAAAAGCAATAATCACTAGTCTGTATAGTAGCAGGAAATAGACTACGATAAGCACCGTAGCACCTACAAAACCAAATTCTTCTCCTATTACTGCAAAGATAAAGTCTGTATGCAATTCAGGAATAGCTCCACTTTGTGCTTTAACTCCTTCAAATAAACCAGTTCCGTATAATTGTCCAGCACCAATACCTTGCATCGCGTGATACAGTTGGTACCCAGCTGCTCCTATATTGGCACCAGGATCTAGCCATGAATAGATTCGACTAAGTTGATGGGGCTCAATGAGATATGTTGAGAAGAAAGCAAAGTGATTATTGTGCATCCATACCATAGAACCAATAAATCCAGTTCCTAAAGCTGCCATTAACCCTAACATTCTAAAAGTAACACCGGCCATTAAAATCATAATAAAAATAATTGCTGCAATAACTAATGCAGTTCCTAAATCAGGTTGTACTAAAATCAATGCAAAAGGCGGAAGACCCACTGCAAGAATTTTTCCGACGACAAGGAGATCATTCTTGAAAGATTTTTCTTTTGGTACTTTAGTTATCGTGTAAATCAAATGTGCTAAAGCTATAATTACAAATATTTTAACGAATTCGGATGGTTGAAATCTGGGTAAACCAGGTGCGGTAATCCACCGCTGGGCGCCATTAATCTCATCACCAAAAAAATGAACAACTAATAACAATCCCAAACCTAGTATATACAAAGGAATTGAGAAATTTTTAAATAAATCATAATCTACCAACATCGCGCCAAGCATTAAAATGACGCCAATCCCAAACCAAATAATTTGAAGTCTAACATAATGCGTTGGAGCCATACCATATTGCTCTACAGTCGAAGTACTGGCACTGTATATTGCTACTAAACTGAAACACATTAACACAAACAAAAAAAACAATAATGAATAATCTAATTGTTGAAACGCACTCTTTCGCTCTTGCATCTATTCACCCTCTAAAACTTTCCAAATTATCTACTTCTATGTGATGATGCCATTCGTGTCACATCACTAGTAACTTCCCCAGCAAGAATCTCATCTCTGTCAAGTGGTTCTTCTTGCCGATCCTTTTCCGTCTTCCTTGATATATTTGCTAGTATTCCCATCGAAACAAATGTCACCAATAACGACGATCCTCCATAACTGAGAAACGGAAATGGAATTCCTGTAATTGGAAGAAGTCCGCTAACCGCACAAGCATTGAAAATCATTTGAATAGCCAACTGAAATACGATACCAAACGCTAACAAACTGCCAAAGGTATCCTTGCATCGTGCACCAATTAACACACCACGCCCGATGATAAAAAACATAAATGTAAAGACAAACAAGATTCCAGTGGCTCCTAACTCTTCACTCACAATTGCTAATATAAAATCTGTATGAGCTTCCGGTAAATAGAATAACTTTTGTACACTTTGCCCTAATCCCGTTCCGGAAAGTCCACCGTGCGCAATGGCAATATAGGATTGCACTAACTGAAACCCTTCTGTTTGCTCTAGTTCAAATGGATCCCTGTAACCAATTAATCGATTCATCCTGTATTCTTCGGACTGCGCATAATGAAATAGCGCCCAAGATGCAAGAGAACCAAGAGAAATCAAATGTAGCATTCTGGCTCCGGAGCAAAATGCTAATAAACCAGCTACGAGTACAATGGTGGTTGCTGTACCTAAATCCGGCTGCAGCATGATCAGGCCGAAAAAGACAATGACGACCACTAAAGGCGGAAGTACCCCCGTTAAAAATTTATTTATATAAGCTTGTTTACGTGAATAAACATAAGCTAAATAAATAATAGAGCCTAATTTGACAAATTCCGACGGTTGAATCCGAAATCCAGCCACCGAAATCCACCGCTGCGCTCCGTTAACATCTATTCCAACACCTGGAATCATTACTAATATTAACGAAAATATCGCTATTATCACAATCCATGGTGAAAGTTTCCGGTAATGTTTATAAGGAAAAAACATAAAAATTGTAAAAAATATTATAGAAATGATTAACCACAGTAGCTGACGATCAAAAAAATACGATATATTGTCTTCAGACATTTGATACCCTTGCACAAAACTAGCACTATACACCATCACTAATCCAAAAAGTCCGAGCGTGAGAATACTTGCAATAATATACCAATCTATAAAAAGCTTTCTGGAATTTTCATCTTCCAAGGCGTTCACCTCCACGATGAGCATCGCCCATACTAATTCTTACATTATAGCAGAGAGTCTTCAAGTCTAAAAGAGACTTCCTTCCTTTAAGAAAAACGCGTAGCGTCTTTTCTTAAATACAAAAGAATCTATCCTTCTAATTTATACGATAATTATATACCTTTATCTATGTAAAATACGATATCATACGATATATTTTATTATTTTGTTTCCAGTTTCCTAAAAAGCATTAAAATAAGGAAGAACCAAAAGGTGAAAAACTCCTTTTGGTTCTTCCTCGTCTAAAATAAGTTACGTTTTTTTATGACAGTTCTTTCATTATTCTTTTAATGCTTTAGCTACCGTTGCAACTCTTTTACCAAGGCGTCTAGCCATCGTTAGATCTCTTTCGTCCGGCTGTGCACTACCGTCTGCCCCAGCAACAGTTGATGCAGAGTATGGAGAGCCGCCAATACCGTCTGTAGTTAATTGCTCAGGATTTTGCCCATAAGGAAGACCTACATAAATAAATCCAAAGTGCAATAACGGTATTAGTGAAGTGATGGCCGTTGTTTCTTGCCCTCCGTGAATAGAGCCTGTGCTTGTAAAAATCCCTGTTGCTTTTCCTTCAAGTTCTCCATTCATCCATAAAGCACCTGCAGAGTCTAAGTATTGTTTCATTTGAGCAGGCATCGAACCGTAACGTGTTGGAATTCCCCATACTACGCCATCCGCCCATCTTAAGTCGTCATGCGTTGCTACAGGAATATCTTCCTGTGCTTTCTGCGCTTGCACATAAGCATCTTGAGCTGACATTGCTTGCTTAACAGCTTCAAATTCTTCTACTCTCACAACTTTCACTTCTGCGCCTTCCACTTCTGCCGCGCCTTCAGCTACTGCTTTTGCCATCGTGTGAATATGTCCGTATGTGCTGTAAAAAGGAATTAATACTTTTGTCATTTTCTATCCTGCTCCTTTAAAATAATAATTAAACGTTTGAAAACTGATCTGTCATATTTGCTTTTCCTTTATTTTTAAAAACTTAAACTACTTATTATTTTAAATTAATGAATTAATCTTGCATAACTATGATTTAGTTAGTTCATTAACCCATGTACTTACTAAAGTCAAGTGAACTATGATATACTATGCTGAAGATCTTCTAGACAAGGAGTGAGATGATGGAACAAACTAAAATGTGTCCAAAGTTTGAATCCGCGTTTCAGCTATTAGGAAAACGATGGAATGGATTAATCATTCGTGTTCTACTACAAGGCTCAAAACGCTTTCGTGATATATCTGCAATAATACCTAGTATGAGCGATAAAATGCTCGTTGATCGGTTAAAAGAACTTGAAGAGGCCGGTTTGGTTGCACGCAGTGTGTACCCGGAAACACCTGTTCGAATTGAGTACCAACTCACAGAAAAAGGGCGAGCCCTTGAATCCACGATGGATCAAGTGCAAACCTGGGCAGAACAATGGATGAACTAAAAAATGCTTCAAGCAAATACGCTTGAAGCATTTTTTTATTTCTTATTTTTTAAAATCGTAAATCTGTCTCCTAGAATTTGACCAGCCACTCCTGATCGTATACTTAAATTGAAATATACGGCAGCACCTGATCCTACAGTTATCAGAAGAACTAACAAGGCGTTTAACCAAGTCTCTAACGGAAATAGTTGTTGAAATCCGTAATTCAAGAAGGCAACTACCGCTCCCATAATGACGGAGAAAATTAAAATAAGCATAAATCGTTTTAACACATAGGAATAATTAAACTCCGCAAATTTTCCAATAGCCCACACATTTACTGAAATTGCGAGCAAATAACCAATAGCCGTCGCCAATACTGCTCCAGTAGCCGCAAACAGGGAAATGAAAATACCATTAAAGACAAACTTAAAAACAATCCCTAGAACCAAACCGAGTACTGCATATTTCTGTTGGTTAATTCCTTGTAATAATGCCCCTGTAACAGCAAAAATAGAAAATGCTATGGCAACTGGTGCGTAAACTCGTAATATTTCTGATCCGACCGCCAAGTCGTTTGGAGTCCCGGGGTATAAAGCAGCATATACTGGTTCTGATAAAACCATTAAACCGACAGCAGACGGGATCGACAAAAATAAAATAATTTGATAGGTTTGTGTAATCGTTCGTTGCAGCCTATCTGTTTCATTGTTTATAAAAGCATTTGTTACGGTAGGTAAAATAGTAAGAGACATCGCTGTTGCAACGGAAACAGGGATTAAAATAAGTTTATGAGACGCTTGCGAGAAGGTCCCGTAATATTTTTCAGCAACATCTTGTGTAAATCCTAACTCTCTCATAGCTGGAACAAACGTCATCAAATCCACCGTCTGGTATAATGGTATCGCTAAGCCAACAAACGAGATTGGCAGTGCATACGCAAATAACTCTTTATACATTTTACGTAAAGGGATTTGATGATCAATTGTGCTTTCATCTATCTGCTTTTGCAGACTTGGCGCTCGTTTTTTCCAATAAAAAAGAAGTACAGCAAGTCCCCCCAACGCCCCAACAAACGCTCCAAAGGTCGCAAAACCAACTGCGGTAGCCATCCTGCCATCGAAAACTTCTAGAATAAAATAAGCAAGTACAAGGATAAAAATAATCCTGATGATTTGTTCGACTACTTGAGAAATAGCTGTCGGTCCCATGGATTGGTGACCTTGAAAATAACCTCTAATAATCGCCATAAATGGAACAATGATTAACGCTACACTCACCATTCGGATCGTAAACACTGCGTCCGCAATCGAATTTCCCTTTAAGTCATTTGGATCTAAAATATGATTTGCTATGGGATTAGCCAGAAAAAATAATAGGAGAAATGCAATAAATCCTGTAACCGTCATAACAATCAGACCAGATTTTAATAAGCGTTGTCCTGTACGATAATCGCCTAAAGCATTGTACTTGGATACAAATTTAGAAACCGCAAGAGGTACCCCAAGAGTGGCAAGACTCAGAAGTACCGTGTAAGGGGTATACCCATATCCATATAAAGCCAGTCCTGTAGGGCCTACAAGTGCCTGGAAAGGAAAGATATAAATAAGTCCGAGCATCTTTGTCAAAAAAATACTTGCTGTTAAAATCATGGTCCCACGAATTAATTGCTTATCAGACATCTTTAGTAAACTCCCACTATGATAAATTCAAATACACTGATAGCATTTTATCATATATTTTAAGTAAGAGGTATGAAAACCCTCCCATCATCCCTCCATTACTTTCACGAACATGTTTCTATTTCTTGGACCGTCGAATTCACAAAAATAAATCCCTTGCCACGTTCCTAGAATAAGTTCACCCTTTTCAAGAATAATCGTTTGGGAAGCACCAACCGTACTCGCTTTAAGATGTGAAGCGGTATTTCCTTCTGCATGCTGATACTTAGCGTGATTCCACGGATAAACCTCATCCCATCGCATAAGCATATCTGATTTCACATCTAGATCGGCATTTTCATTAATAGTTATTCCAGCTGTTGTATGAGCACAGTATACATAGACGACACCTTGTTGAATACCACTTTCCTTGACAACTTGTTTTACTTCCATTGTCACATCTTTCATTTCATCTCTCGATTGAGTAGATAAAGAGATCTTTTTTAACATCATTATTCCTCCTTCTCGGCAGAACGGTAATCAAATCCGCCTTCCTTATCCCCGTGCATGATTATTTGTTGCAGTAATTGCCTGCTTGATGATTGCAGAAAAATCTAGTTTTTTTAATACTTCCAACCCTTCCGCAGTTGATCCACCTGGAGAAGCAACCTGTTGTATAAGATCTTTCAGATCATGACCTTCCTCCAACATCGCTATCGATCCCTTGAACATATTGACCACAAGTTTTCTCGCTTGCTCGGACGAAACACCGTATCCTATAGCCGATTCCTCCAAAGCTTCCACAAATGCATATACAAAAGCTGGTGAACTTCCAGTGATAGCCGTTAAGTCATGAACATGCTGTTCTGAAAATTCTTCCGAAACTCCAATGGAAGACAATATTTCAGAGAGAATCTTTCTATGCGATTTATCCACGTATTTCCCACAAGAATACGTCGACATTGATTGACCTACTTGTGCAGCCGTATTTGGCATGATCCAACATACCGGAGTTCCTCTAGGAAGACGTTCTTCCATAAAACTCGGATCGATTCCGGCAGCTACCGTTATTATTAATTGTCCATCGATTTTAGAGGCTAATTTCTTTAGAATGTCTTCATGTGTATGAGGTGGTGTAGCAAGTAAAATAATATCATGAGAAGCCAATTGACTCTCCCAATCTCCGGAAGCTTGGATGGAATATTTATGTTTCAGCTGCTCCAGTTTCTTTTTATCCGTGGAATTGGTTACTGTTATTATCTCAAAACTATTCTTTTTATTTTTGACAATTCCCGAAAGAATAGCTTCAGCCATCCTGCCAGCACCGACCATGAGTAACTTTGATCTTGTCATATTCAACACTCCTTTATGTACACATTAAATGTAACACGATAAGATTCCGAAGTAAAAAGAGCATAAAAAAAACGCAAAGCGTCTTTTATTAAATACAGCGTGATCTTTTAGCCACCATCATTTAAGTGTCAAGGGTGGGTTTCCCTTGACACGCGTGGCGTAAAGATAGCTGTCAACTTATATAATATTTGTAAAAAAAAGACACCCATTATAGAGTGTCTTCCAGTTATTAGCTAATATCCTTCAACTTTCTTTCTAATTGCTTAAGTTTAAACTCCTGTTTATTATCTTTTTCATATTGCTTAAGCTTTCGCTTTAAACGACTTTTCGTCCACGTAAAATCAACGATGTTCTTGTGATTCAAGTAGATCGCAAAGAAATCAACACTTCCACTGTTATACTTGAATTCCTTCTCGACAACTTCAAAATATAGATCAAAAGCTTCGGTTAACGTTGAACCTTCTGGAACGAAATCTCCGTACAATTCCAGACACGAACGATAATTATTTTCTCTTAGTTTCGTCAACAAAGTCGTTAAGAATGTGTCTTCATATCCTGCTAGGGCGAATCCTTTTCTTTCCAACAAGCTAATAAATATCTTGAGCTCATTGTGATAAAAAGAGTAAGCTTTTCTCATTTCGCTTGTCATTGTCATGCTTATACTAACAGTACCTTCAGAGCGAGCATGCAACATGTTTAAAAGAGCTCGGTGAACTTCTGGCTTGAGTAAAAAAGTAGGATGCACCGTTCTCAGGTACTTCTCAACCTCCGTATTTAGTAAAGTTTGCACTCTCTCATTTTTTTTCATTTGAAATAGTGCTTCATTTCTTTCTTTTTCTGCATGTTTTGCGATCCGTTGCTGAGTACCCTCTGACCAAACTGCTCGCTTTGCTTCTAGCTTACTTTTCAAGCTTTGAAACATTTGCATCTCCTCCTCTCAGTAATTTTAAAATTAAGTGTCATTCTTTCTTCCTCATGAAGTGTATCACATCCAAAATAGAATTAAAATAGAGTTTCTCGAAAAATATTGTACAATTTTAAACGTGACGTCTTCTCATCCATATAAATGAGCATATTTGGACATATTCAAGAGTATTTACTGTTATTTATGTGCTATTTATTGTTTATTTATTTTTTACAAGATTTGAATTTATAAAATTAGCAGCTACCTTCACGCCGCGCGTATCAAGGGAAACCCACCCTCCATTCGAGTAGCACCTACACGCATTACGTAGGTGCTACTCGAATGGAGGCGGAAGCTGACGCTGTATTTAACAAAATACGGTATGCCGTTTTTCTTAGAAACTTGAATTAAACTCCCTTGTCCGAGTAGAATCAACTAGAACGAATAAATGAGTTGCTACGCAAGTTTTTTATTTAAACGCTTGGATGAAGCGATCCTCATACTATAAAGGGTGTTGAGAATGACAGATGTAATTGTAATAGGCGGTGGTCCATCTGGACTAATGGCAGCTGTAGCTGCTGCTGAGAACGGTGCCTCAGTAATGCTCGTAGACAAAGGGAAAAAACTTGGAAGAAAACTTGCTATTTCTGGCGGAGGGCGTTGTAATGTTACTAACCGTGCCGAAGCTGAAGAACTGATTCGGCATATTCCCGGTAATGGTCGCTTTATGTACAGTCCCTTCTCCGTATTTAATAATGAAGATATCATCACTTTCTTTGAAGGACTCGGCATTAAACTGAAAGAAGAAGATCGAGGCCGGATGTTTCCAGTAAATGATAAAGCTGTGGAAGTTGTTCGAGTTTTATTGAACCGCATTCAAACTTTAAACGTTGATATTCGAAAAAGTACAGAAGTTTCTGAGCTTCTATTTGATCAGGAAGCGAAAAAAGTTACTGGAATTAAACTAGTAGATGGAGAGACGCTTGAAGCGAAAAAAATCATTGTAGCTGTTGGTGGAATGTCCGTACCTCACACTGGTTCTACGGGAGATGGCTATCCATGGGCCAAAGCAGCCGGACATACCATCACAGACCTTTATCCGACCGAAGTTCCCATTACT
This sequence comes from Salipaludibacillus neizhouensis, assembly GCF_002886185.1. Taxonomy (GTDB): domain Bacteria; phylum Bacillota; class Bacilli; order Bacillales; family Salisediminibacteriaceae; genus Salipaludibacillus; species Salipaludibacillus neizhouensis. The sequence goes on along the minus strand of NZ_KZ614146.1, from coordinate 287,775 downwards.
TGCAGCGATGCAATCATAAAAAATAAAACATTGCAGGGACTTTCTTTACGTAATGTCGAACTGAGTGTGCTTGATCCGGAAAAAGGAAAAATAATTAAAACGCACGAAGGAGATATGATCTTCACACATTTCGGAATCTCAGGTCCTATTGGACTTCGATGCAGTCAATATGTCGTGAAGGCAAAAAAGAAATACAAAGGAAGCCATGTTCCCCTACAATTGGATTTGTTTCCTGAAGAAAGCCTGGAAGAGGTTTTTCAACGATTACTTGGACAACTTGGCGAACAATCTAAAAAGGCTATCAAAAATAGTATCTCGGGCTTTGTTCCGGAAAGATTAGCCCCAATCCTTTTGAGCCAGGCAGCCATTGATCCTTCAGACGTTTTTGTTTCTATCCCTCACGAAAAACTTCGTTTATTAGTCAGCCGGATGAAAGGATTTTATTTAACCGCTACAGGTACGTTATCGATTGAGAAAGCATTTGTTACTGGCGGTGGAGTTAGTGTGAAAGAAATTCATCCAAAAAGAATGGAGTCCAAGTTAATGGAAGGATTATTTTTTTGCGGAGAAGTGCTAGACCTTCACGGATACACAGGTGGATATAATATTACTGTTGCCTTTTCCACAGGTTACACAGCTGGACAGTCGGCAGCATGGAGTTTATAACCCGATTACTTCCTAATAAATATAATGCGAAGATAATCGTGATAAAAATGGAGCTGGCGACAGATCCCAAATACTGGGGGGATTATCCCCCCAGTTATTTACATTTAAAACCCCCAATGGTGCAATTGCACCATTGGGGGTTTTAGTTAGGTTTTTATCACGTTGCTACAATATTAACGAGTTTTCCAGGTACAGCAATAACTTTTCGTACTTGTTTACCGTTAATTTCGTCTTGAATTTTATCGATTTTTACCGCTTCTGCTTCCATTAATTCCCGAGTTGCATCCTTGGCTATTTTCAGCTTGGAGCGAACTTTACCATTCACTTGGACAACAATTTCGACTTCGTTTTCAACAAGCAACGATTCATCATACACAGGCCATGTACTGTATGCTAATGAAGACATATGACCAAGACGCGTCCAGAGTTCTTCACACACATGAGGCGCTACCGGAGAAAGTAGTTTCACAAAACCTTCAAGATGACTCTTTGAAAGTTTATCCTGTTTATACGCTTCATTCACAAATACCATCATTTGAGAAATACCTGTGTTAAAACGAAGTGATTCAAAATCATCTGTCACTTTTTTCACAGTTTGGTGATAAACTCTTGTCATCTCAACCGTACCTTGCGCATCTACGATAGATGGATTCAAGTTATCCTCCCCATTGATCATTAAACGCCAGACTCTGTCTAAGAATCGACGTGCTCCATCAAGACCGTTATCGTTCCAAGCAATCGAAGCATCCAGTGGTCCCATAAACATTTCATACATGCGAAGCGTGTCAGCACCATGCGACTCCACGATATCATCCGGGTTAACCACATTCCCTTTGGATTTACTCATTTTTTCGTTATTTTCACCAAGAATCATTCCCTGGTTATATAATTTTTGGAACGGCTCTTTCGTGTGAACTACACCAATATCATAGAGAACCTTATGCCAGAAACGAGCGTAAAGCAAGTGAAGTACCGCGTGCTCCGCTCCGCCAATGTACGTATCAACCGGCAACCAATGTTTTAATTTTGCCGGATCGGCAAGCTGTTCATCATTGTTCGGATCAATATAGCGAAGGTAATACCAGCAGCTTCCTGCCCACTGCGGCATCGTGTTCGTTTCTCTGCGACCTTTCATCCCTGTTTTAGGATCGGTTACTGAAAGCCATTCCTCATTATTAGCTAGAGGAGATTCTCCTGTACCCGATGGTTTGAATTCTTCCATCTCTGGAAGGGTTAATGGGAGTTCCTCTTCAGGAACAGGCTCCATCGATCCGTCTTCCCAATGAATCATCGGAATCGGTTCTCCCCAGTAACGTTGACGACTAAATAACCAGTCACGAAGGCGATACGTTACTTTTCGTTCTCCTTTTTCGCTTTTTTCCAGCCAGTCACACATTTTCGAAATAGCCTCTTCATTTTCCAGTCCATTAAGAAATTTCGAATTTATGTGAGGACCATCTCCTGCATATGCTTCTTTGGAAATATCGCCACCAGCAACCACTTCTTCAATTAGAAGATCGAATGTTTTCGCAAATTCATAGTCGCGCTCATCATGTCCTGGTACAGCCATAATCGCCCCTGTTCCGTAGTTAACAAGAACATAGTCGGCAATCCATACAGGTACGTTTCCTCCCGTTACTGGATGTGTGGCGTAACCGCCTGTGAAAACACCTGTTTTTTCTTTGGCTAATTCTGTTCTTTCAAGATCACTTTTCGTGGCTACTTTCTTTTGATAAGCTTTCACTTTATCTCGCTGAGCATCGGTTGTTACTTCCTCCACAAACTTATGTTCAGGAGCCAGTACAAGATAAGTAGCTCCAAAGAGAGTATCAGGGCGTGTCGTGAAGACGGTTATCGTTTTGCCAGTGCTAGTAAGTGTAAAATGTACGTCAGCACCTTCTGAACGACCAATCCAATTTCGTTGCATATCTTTGATACTCTCCGTCCAATCAAGATCTTCCAGATCCTCAAGCAAGCGGTCAGCGTACTCCGTAATCTTAAGCATCCACTGCTTCATCGGACGACGTTCAACAGGGTGCCCTCCCCGTTCACTCTTGCCATCAATAATCTCTTCATTCGCAAGCACAGTTCCCAGTGCCGGGCACCAATTAACAGCTACTTCGTCTACGTACGCTAATCCTTTTTTATAAAGCTGTAAAAAGATCCATTGCGTCCATTTATAATAAGATTCATCCGTTGTATTGATTTCTCTTTCCCAATCATAGGAAAAACCAAGTGCCTTAATTTGTCGCCGGAAGGTGTTGATATTTTGTTCCGTAAATTCTTTCGGATGCTTCCCTGTATCTAGAGCATATTGTTCTGCAGGCAAGCCGAAAGCATCCCATCCCATTGGATGAAGGACATTATATCCTTGCATTCTCTTCATACGTGAAACGATGTCTGTTGCCGTATACCCTTCTGGATGTCCAACGTGAAGTCCAGCTCCTGATGGATATGGAAACATGTCCAAAGCATAAAATTTCTTTTTCGACATATCATCTTCTGTTTTAAATGTTTTATTTTCTTCCCAATATTGCTGCCATTTACCTTCTATTTGTTGATGGTTAAAAGCCAACTCAACAACCTCCCTTAAAACTAAAAATATTTTATCCTATCGATTTATCACTGCAGTGTAAAACAGTAAAAAAACCTCCCATCCCTAGCTTTACTAGGGACGAGAGGTTGACTTATCCTTCCCGCGGTACCACCCACGTTAGTGCATCTGATGCACTCACTCCAAGCCAGTAACGTCGGCGATACGACAAAAGGTAATGTCTTCCCCTTTGCAACTCCAAGGTGAGTTCATGAAGATCCATGGTTAACTTTCACCAGCCGTTAACTCTCTGAAACACAGATCAATCATTACTAATCCTTATCAACATTTTTCGATCATCATAGATTCTCTTCATTAATTGCTATTGTATGCATGCAAACGCTCTGTGTCAAGAAAGCTTTCTCTTATTTATCACCAATACATGGCAAAACTATACAATTAAGATACTGATTTTTTACTTCATCTCTGACAAACTCAATATATGGAATTTGCGATTAAATATTTTCATCGTGATGAATGGAATAGCGAATAACACTACAATTATATAAAATTTAATGGACATTCCAAAACCCGCGGAAAGCTTCCCCCTAGAGCGGATTCGAGCATCTCTATTTGACGAATATAACAATCTCCAAAAAATCGATGTTTTAATAAATTCTGGTCTTATAAAAAATGTTTTCTCTTTTACAAACTAAACTTTTCTCCTCTTCCTTAAAACGTATTGTGATAGGATAATATAAAAGACAAAGCCGTATTTGCTTTGTTAAGATTGAAAGATAATTTTATAAAATCCTCAGTTTTTAAAGAATTTTTCCTTTTGCACAGAGGGTCTCGATGTCTTTCCGGACAGAGGCTTTCTTTGGTGTCCTTCTATAAAAAACAAATAAAAGGTGTGTGAAACAATGATTGATTTACGAAGTGATACGTTAACAAAACCCAGCCAAATAATGAGAGATATGATGTCGCGTGCAGAAGTTGGCGATGATGTATATGGAGAAGATCCTACGGTCAATGAATTAGAGGCTTATGCTGCAGAAATAACCGGAAAAGAGGCCGCTCTTTTTGTCACTAGTGGAACACAGGGAAATCAAGCAGCGGTATTAGCACATACGCAGCTAGGTCAAGAAGTCATTATGGATACAGATGCTCATGTATTCATCTATGAAGGTGCCGCTATTTCTGCTTTTGCCGGCGTCCAATCCAGGACATTACCTCACGATCGTGGCCAAATAGCCATCAAAGATCTAAAGGCGGCCATTCGATCTGATGATGTTCATCATCCGGAAACGGGATTAATATGGCTCGAAAATACGCACAACCGTGGAGGCGGAGCGGTTCTTCCAATCGAATATCTAAAAGAAGTTCACCACTTTGCCAAAGAGGTTGGAGTTCCCGTACATATGGATGGAGCTAGAATTTTCAATGCAGCTGTTGCTAGTGGGGTTGCTGTAAAGGAAATTACCCAACATGTGGATACCGTTCAATTCTGTTTATCGAAAGGCCTTGGAGCACCTGTAGGCTCTATTCTCGCGGGGGACCAATCTTTCATTCATAAAGCACGGAAGAAACGAAAGATGCTCGGTGGTGGTTTACGTCAAGCAGGTATTTTAGCTTCAGCCGGATTACTGGCTTTACGCTCTAATATTGACCGATTAGCAGAGGACCATCAGAATGCTGTGCTGTTAGCAGAGGCCATTAACACATATACAGACTTATCCGTTAATCACCCTGTTGAAACGAACATCGTCATTGCGGAAACAGATCAATCTTCAAGAACCGCTCAAGAGTGGGTCGAACTATTAGCACAAAAGAATGTGAAAATTATTCAGTACAAGGCAGAGTCACTTCGATTCACAACGAATTTAGATGTTTCGAAAAAGGACATTGAAAAAGTAATAGAAGTATTAAAAGAGATTAGCTAGAAAAGAGGACAAATAATGAGACGAGAAACGAGGATGAAACTATCTGGAGTCCTTCCTTTTGCACGCGAACTGTTAATGAAAACAGTTTCGAAAGGTGCTATCGTGGTTGACGCTACAGCGGGAAATGGTCATGATACGTTGTTTTTGGCTAAACTCGTTGGCGAAAACGGAAAAGTATACAGCTTTGATATCCAAGAAAAAGCGATAAAGTCTACGCAAGCAAGGCTCGAAAACGAAGGAGTGGAAAAACAGGTCAAACTAATTCATGATAGTCATGATCATTTGACCGCTCACTTAGAACAGAACCATCATAAAAACATTAGCGGAGCTATCTTTAATTTGGGTTACCTCCCCGGTCCAGACACGGATAAAAACGTGGTCACTGCAGCAGAGTCTACAATCATCGCTCTTCATCACTTAATGGAAAACCTCCTTCCTGAAGGAATGATCGTTCTCGTTGTTTATCACGGACATGAAGGAGGAAAACGAGAAAAAGAAGCGCTATTACCTTTTGTAAGAGGTCTTCGCCAAGATGAGTACCATGTGCTAGAATACCAATTTACCAATCAACGAAACAATCCGCCATTTATTATTGCTATAGAGAAACGATAGGGCAGGTTTTGACGAGATCATTCGTTTAATTTAACCAGGGAAGTACTCGTATTTGCTACTAGCGGATGCTCTCTGTGCGGGCACCTTTTTCAGTCTCCTCGGGAAACTCGCCCTTGGGGTCTGAAGATGGTTGTGCAGAATCCGTGAGAACCCGTAGAAACTTTTATGTTTTGCTTACTTGTCTGTACACCCACCCATTTAAATAAAAAAACACTGTTGAGGCGCCGCCGCTTCGGATAAGTCGGTTACCTTGTTTTCTTAATTGTGGGTCCTGCTTCACTTTTGCATCAGCAAGATAGATTGCAAGGAGACCATTGTTTATAAGACGATGAAAGGCTCTATCAGGAAGACTTTTCAAAGATTTCTCTGCCTCATGGAAAAAATGTTCCATTCTGCGAAGCATTTCCTCTTCGGTTTCATAGTAAAAACAAAAATTTAAATCGCCTCCTTCTTTATCCTCTTCTCGATCAATAAAATAATCCATTAATATATGGAGGCCTTGTACCCACGGAAAGTAACCATTTTTAATAATATTTGCTTCTTCTTTAGTCATTGCATCTTTGCCAGCAGCATAGGCAGTCAGACAAAAAATACCTAGAGTAGATCCCGTACAGGCTGAAAACTCAAACCATTCCATATCAGGCATCCTAGAGCGATACCCTTGAAACCAAGCCGTCAGTCGAGGAACACGGTCGGGTTCTTTTACATGCTTATGTACTTGCAAATCACTATACATCTCTGATAAGGATACATTCTCGCTATGAACAGCAGAGTAGGAAGGAAATCGTTTGATACATTCCTGACAAGTATTTACAAGCGTTTTTAGATAACCTCCATCGTCTTTTTCTTCACGAAAACGATAATAATCTCTCGTTGGAGCATCAGGAGTTAGTGCATCCGGCATAGACCAATGTAGAGCCTGAAAATCATTCGGATTTTGCGAAGTACTCCGATCGCAAAGATTATCAAGATAATCACTGATTGTTTGGTACGCAACGATAAATCGCACGGCCTCGCGAAAGTTTTCCCCACTTAACAGTGCGTACACTGCTCCACCTTCGCAATGGAACGTTTTTGAGTCAATACTAATTAGCGCTTGCGAGCGTAACTCCTCGTTTGGGATTTTCTCGGCTAGCTCACGCCACTCAGTTATAAACTCGTGCACTGTAGGAATGACGTGCTTGTAAATTTTATACATCATCGTCCAAGATTTCTTCGGTAAATTCATTCCTTTTCCTCCGTCAATTCTTATCATTTTAGATCCTACTAGAAAAACAGCATAGCCGTCTTTTATTACATACATCGTGATCTTTAAAGCCACCATCATTTAAGCATCAAGGGCGAACTTCCCTTGATGCGTGTGGCGTAAAGATAGCTGTCAGCTTATTGTCTATGAATCGTCACAAATCCAAGCATATGTGCTAGCACACGATCTCTTTCCGGTTCATTAAGCACCTCATGATAAAGTCCTTTCCATTCCTTATAATATTTATCATTTGTATTTATGTTGTTGAACCATTTTTCCACTTCGAATTTATTGACGATCCGATCATCTCCTCCTTGCATGACTAAAAGAGGAACCTGTGGAAAACTTTCTTTCTGTTCGTGGACTAACTTCATCGATTTTTCTAATTCTGTGTACCAACGTAAGCTTACTCTTTTAACTAAACGATCATCTTCAGCGTCTCTTTTTCGCATGACTTCATCTCTTGTGCCTGTCCCTTTCTTAAGTCCTGCTGGAACTCGATAAGTCGGTATGACCCGATGTAAAAGATTTGCTACGAGTTTTTTACTGAACGGAGTTTTATTGTATAAACCAAAACAAGGAGAAGATAGAATTACAAGACTTGGCAAATTTGCTGCTGGCATTTCCATCAGCACCCTCGTTGAAATTAATCCTCCCATGCTGTGCCCTAAAAGTATGACTGGTAGATCATATTCTCTTGCTTTCTTTAACCATGTATTTACTGTTTCTATGTATTCATGAAAATTCTTGATGTGTCCTCTAGGTCCTTGAGTTACACCTTGTCCTGGCAGATCTCCCATTAAAACGTGATACCCCGCGTGATTCAATTGGCTAATGATCCACTTGTAACGTGCATGATACTCCCCTGCACCATGAACAATTACAAACACACCTTTCACTTGATCACCTTGGAACTCCCATTTCCACATCTCGATCCCTCCATAAACTTTACTTCCCTGTATTTTCCCCTCTGATCTGTTTGATAGTCAAGTAATAGGGTGGCAGTAGTCCAGTGAAAATCTCAGAATTATTCCTTTCACGAGCCTACGTTTGATACACTAGCAGTATAAACTTCAAATAAGGAGAGTGACCTATATTGGCTATATATCCGTATAAAGAACAGTGGCCTGTCATTAATGAGAGTGCCTACATAGCTGACAATGTTGTGATTACCGGGGACGTAACAATCCATGAGAAGGCAAGCATTTGGTTTAACACTGTCATTCGTGGTGATGTTGCTCCAACAATTATAGAAAAGGGAGTAAATGTTCAAGACAATAGTACACTTCACCAAAGCCCTAACAACCCATTAATATTAAAAGAAGGCGTAACGATTGGCCACCAGTGCGTATTGCATAGCTGCGTGATTGAAAAGAATGCCTTAATAGGCATGGGCTCGATTATTTTAGATAATGCGGAAATTGGGGAGGATGCTTTTATCGGCGCCGGCAGCCTTGTGCCGCCGGGTAAAAAAATTCCGCCAAGAACATTAGCACTTGGACGTCCAGCGAAAGTTGTCCGAAATTTAACAAGCGAGGATATCGCTGAGATGAAGCGAATTCGCGAAGGTTATGTAGAAAAAGGGCAGTATTACAAATCACTCGAGAAGAATGTATAGTGAATATAAGCGGTTAAGAAAAACGCGTAGCGTCTTTTAATAAATACAGCGTGATCTTTTAGCCACCCCCGAGTAGCACCTATGAAGTGTGTGTAGGTGCTACTCGAAAGGAGGTGGTTTTCCCTTGACAAGCGTGGCGTAAAGATAGCTGTCAACTTTATAAATTATCTAGCAAAAAAGGGTGACTCTATAGGTGTTTATTACCTATTAAGTCACCCTTTTTCCTATTCTATTATTGACCAGCTAACTCTAAAGCTTGTTCACTTAGCAAGTTGGCTTTATCTGTTTGTTCCCACGGTAACTCAATATCGGTTCTACCGAAATGACCATATGCTGCCGTTTGCTTGTAAATCGGGCGACGTAAGTCCAACATTTTTATAATTCCAGCAGGGCGCAGGTCAAAATTCTTCCTTACGACTTCCACTAAAACATCTTCGCTTACTTTTCCAGTATCAAACGTTTCAATAGCAATGGAAACTGGCTGTGCAACTCCGATTGCATAAGCTACTTGGACTTCACAACGATCCGCTAAACCAGAGGCAACGATGTTTTTCGCTACATATCTAGCTGCATAAGCACCGGAACGATCGACTTTCGTAGCGTCTTTTCCAGAGAATGCTCCTCCACCGTGACGAGCATATCCGCCATAAGTATCTACAATGATTTTACGTCCTGTAAGTCCTGCATCACCTTGAGGCCCACCAATGACAAATCGACCAGTTGGGTTAATAAAGTATTTTGTATTTTCATCTAATAATTCCTCAGGAACAATAAAATCGATAACTTCCTTCTTCAAATCTTTTTTGATTTGAGCTAACTCAATTTCAGGATGATGTTGAGTAGAAATGACAATCGTATCAACCCGAATTGGATTTTGGTCCTCACCGTATTCCACCGTTACTTGAACTTTACCGTCAGGACGTAAGTAATCAATGATTTTTTCCTTACGTACTTCTGCTAAACGACGCGCAAGCTTATGTGATAAAGAAATTGGTAATGGCATTAACTCTGGTGTTTGATTATCTGCATAACCAAACATTAATCCTTGGTCTCCAGCTCCAATTTCTTCAATTTCTTCGTCGGACATTTGCCCTTCTCGAGCTTCGTATGATTTATCCACACCTAAAGCGATATCAGCTGATTGTTCATCAATCGACGTCAATACAGCACACGTTTCAAAATCAAAACCATATTTGGCTTTTGTATAACCAATTCCTTTAATCGTTTCTCGGACTACTTTTGGTATATCCACATACGTAGATGTAGAAATTTCTCCTGCTACTAACACTAATCCAGTGTTCACAGAAGTCTCACAAGCTACTCGAGCATTTGGATCCTTCTTCATAATTTCATCTAAAATAGAATCCGAAATTTGATCACAAATCTTATCCGGATGCCCTTCTGTTACTGATTCTGATGTAAATAAACGCGTTTTCCCTACCACAATACGTACCTCCTTGGTATCATCCATCCTATTTTTAGGATGTGCTTCATCATCTACGGTACTCGTTCTCCCAGCAGAATGGTCCAATCCAATGATCTCAAAAAAATATAAAAAAACCCTTTCCAATAGAGGAAAAGGTTACGTTCCATCCGCCTTTAACCTCTTATCGACCAAGACATACGGTTAGATATGTCCTGCAGGTTAGCACCGTTCACCTTTTACAGTGGTGATGGTTGCTGGGCTTCGTCGGGCCTGTCCCTCCGCCTACTCAGGATAAGAGTATCCGTTCGCAAAAATAATACCGTAAATTTAATCGTCTGTCAACTGCAAATGTCGATTTATCACGTAAATTAGGTAGTGCTGAACAACTCTGGACAAGGAGAAAAGGCTGTTATTGCTAGTAAGTATGAGGAAGAGCATTGGTTGGATAAATAATCCACTTTTCTACATATTTAAGTAACAATGCCCTCTATCCAGAGCTAATTACGATTACTTTAGGGAGCAACACCCTCATTTGCCCCCCCACCTGTTCATTTGCTTAATATAAAGATAATTTATAAGAAAAACTTACCATGCTTGGCTTTTTCCTCTCTTAATCTTTCCTCTCCACTGTTCATATCAACTTGCGATTCCGTCTGATCATCTCGTCGACGTCTTGAAACAGTAATGGTAATAAAAAGAAGGTGAATAGTCATTTTCTTGTCTCCTCTCGCATAAACTTCCATCTTTTTCCGGCTGATTTAAGTTTATCGAAAATGCCGCTTTCTCTAAACGATCTCTAGTCTGTTTCTGTCTCCTACCCCAGTCTGATCTTTTTCTCATTCCTTCGCACACATCCGCCCATTCACACATACGTTATCTAATCAAATAACTATAGATTTATGAAGGAGGAGCATCATGTCTCGTTTAAAAAAATTATTGTTACTATTGTGTTTACCGGTAGCTATACTTACAGCTTGTGATCAGGAAGAAGAGTTAAGAGAAGTAAAATTGGCAGAGGTTACACGGTCCATTTTCTATGCACCTCAATACGTAGCAATTTCTGAAGGGTTTTTCGAAGAGGAAGGATTAGATGTTGAACTAACAACCACATGGGGTGGAGATACAACCATGACAGCATTGCTGTCTGATGGTGCCGATGTCGCACTAGTAGGAGCGGAAACATCGATCTATGTCTATGCCCAAGAAGCAAATGACCCACCGATTAACTTTGCTCAACTGACCCGAACAGACGGTACGTTTCTTGTCTCTCGTGAACCCGTTGAAGACTTTGAATGGGAAGATTTAAAAGGAAGTACATTCCTAGGTCAAAGAAAAGGCGGCATGCCGCAAATGGTTGGAGAATACGTGCTGAAACAGCATGATATCGATCCGCATAACGATCTTGAACTCATTCAAAACATCGACTTCGCGAACATCACCTCCGCCTTCGCTTCCGGAACAGGTGATTATGTGCAACTATTTGAGCCTCAAGCGACACTTCTTCAAGAAGAAGGAGTTGGCCATATTATTGAATCGTTTGGTACCGAATCTGGTGAGGTTCCATATACTGTTTATATGGCAAAGCAAAGTTTTATCGATGAAGACCCGGAAACTATGGAGAAATTTACTCGAGCTATTTACAAAGCTCAACAATGGATCAATGAGGAAGATCCTTCTACTGTTGCCGAATCTATCGAACCATTTTTTGAAGATACTTCTTTAGAAATCATTGAACAAGTATTCATCAATTACAACGAACAAGGATCCTATGCACCTTCTCCATTAGTGAACGAAGAAGGATGGAACAACCTTCAGTCAATTATGGATGAAGCTGGCGAATTACCGGAAGAAGTACCTTATGATGAATTGGTGAATCGAGAATTCGCTGACCAGATCATGTCAGAATAATGCAAGTTAAGAGAGGAGAATATCATGGCTATATTAGAATTGCAGGATGTAGAAAAAACATTCTTTTCCTTGGAAACAATGACAACTGCCATTGAAAATATTAATTTAACGATTGAAAAAGGAGAGTTTATTTCTTTTATTGGTCCTAGTGGCTGTGGTAAAACAACTCTCCTCTCTCTTGTTTCCGGATTAATCCTTCCAACGAAAGGTCAAATCATCTTGGATGGAGTCCCAATAGAAAAACCTACTCCTGAAACGGGGTATATGCTTCAGCAAGACTACTTGTTTCCCTGGTTATCCATTGAAGAAAATATATTACTTGGACTAAAAATATTAGATAAAACATCTAAAGAAGAAAAAGAACGCCCCATCAAATTGCTGGAACAGCTCGGTTTATTAGATAAACTAAAAAACTATCCTTATGAGCTCTCCGGGGGCATGAGACAACGTGTGGCATTAGTCCGCATGTTGTCTACTGATCCGGAGCTTCTTCTATTAGATGAACCTTTCTCCGCTTTAGACTATCAATCAAAACTAAAATTAGAGGATCTTGTTTTTTCGACCATTCGTGCCCATAAAAAAACAGCTATTCTTGTTACACATGATATTGGAGAGGCTATTGCGATGAGTGATCGAATTATTTTATTAGCTGGTAGACCAGGAAGAATTCAAAATGAATTTATTATTCCAAAACAGCTTTCGCAGGAACTCCCCTTTAAAGTACGAACAAGTGACACGTTTAACTCCTTATTCCAAAAAATCTGGAAGGAGATGGAATCCAGTGAAGAATCATCGTAAAGAAATGCTCCAAGAATATAAAAAGAAAGAAAAAAAGAAAAGAGGATGGATAAAACTATCGCAATTAACTATTCTAGTTTCATTTTTCCTTGCCTGGGAAGTAACAACTGCTTTACGCTGGCTGGATCCTCTTCTTTTCAGTTCGCCGTCCCGTGTCTGGGCCTTGTTTTTGGATCGGATTCAAGATGGCAGCTTATTTTTCCATACATCTGTCACCCTGTTTGAAACCGTGTTAGGGTTCATTTTAGGCACAGGTGTCGGTATCATTATCGCTGCTCTTCTTTGGTGGTCACCGTTTCTTTCGAGGGTGTTAGATCCCTATTTAGTGATCTTGAATTCCATGCCTAAGGTAGCACTGGGACCTATCTTAATCGTAGGACTGGGGCCTGGATTTACGTCGATTATTTTCATGGGGGCTTTAATCTCAGTCATTATTACCACGATGGTTATTTATAGTGCTTTTAAAGGAGTAGATGATAACTACTTAAAAGTCATTCAAAGCTTTGGGGCAACAAAATTTCAATCCTTTTCGACAGTAATTTTCCCTGCCTGTTATCCAACGATGATTTCTACCTTGAAAGTAAATGTTGGCCTTTCCTGGGTTGGCGTAATAGTAGGTGAATTTCTAGTTTCGCAGCAAGGATTAGGCTACATGATCATTTATGGCTTCCAGGTTTTCAATTTCACATTGGTAATGTTATCACTCGTCATTATTGCTATACTGGCTACGTGTATGTATCAAGGGGTTGAACTCATAGAAAAGAAACTCATCCGTCACCATTAAAATCTAAGTGACGATGAGTTTTACTGTTCTAACGTATGATTCTCATGTAAAAAGCGGTTATTTACTTCACCAAGACTTAACTCAAGAACATCATCCTTCATAATAAAACTGTACTGATGATTATGACGGACATTACCTGGAATTTGCTTAAGTAGTTTAGGGCCCTTCGTCTCGAAATAATTTTTTTTGGAAATAAGTTCTTTAACACTCGCAAAATAAACATTTTTAATGACAGTTTCACTTTTCCCAAGCACTTTGTACTGTCCAATATAATACAAATCTTCCACTACTCCACCAGTCTCTTCAAATACCTCCCGCTTAGCTGCAGTCTCGGCATCCTCTCCCGGTTCTACTTTTCCACCTGGGAATTCAAGTCCCCGAGAAGGATGAATCGTTAGAAGCCAGCTGCCTTTATATCTGGCAACAACCCAAACATGCTTTGGGTCTCCGGAAAAAGGATGATTGGCAGTGGAAAAATTTACTGTATTGTTATAATAATCTTGAAATGATATGTGATTGGTCAACATCTTTCCCCTCCAACAAAACCTTACTTACTCTTATGTTAAGTTTAGTCAACACATCGAATTTTGTCTAATATACCGCTTTGTAATTTTATGTACCAGTTGAAGAACCACGCAGAAAATTTTTGGTCTGTGGAAGCTGAAACGTGCCTGTGGAATGCGTCCACCAGTACAGCATATTCGAGCTCTTTCCGTTCGAACTGAGGCAACAATGTATAAGAAAACAACCTTAAGTAAATAAGATCCTGTCCAACTTGTCCTATTATATCTTTCCCCTCTTCACACCCATTAAAACACGTCATTCGAAATTGATTTAATAAGACTTCACTCTATTTCTACTAGTATCTACTCCTCTAAGAGGCAAAAACAAAAGAGACCATTCCTGGCCTCTTTTAGAATTTTATACTTATTTATCATCATTAGTTACTTTTCGAGCTTCCTTCTTCATATCATCAATAGGATCTGTAACGTCTTTTGTTAGTTCCCTTGTAGATTTCTTGAATTCTCTTAGTGTTTCTCCTGCAGCTCTTCCAATCTCAGGAAGCTTGCTTGGACCAAAAATAACGAGAGCGACAACCAAAATAAGTATTAAACCCGGCATGCCTATGTTTGCCATATAACTTCACCTCTTATTTTTCATTATACATTCTTCAGTGCTAAATTTCCATATAGAGTTTGTTCAAAAAGGTTTGTGCAATGGCTACACACGCCGCGTTGCTTAGAGGATGTTTAAAAAGGCAAAAAAACCCTCTTTTTGAACATCCTCATATAGAAAATATCCGTTTATTTATCCCGCTCTATCTAAACTGAATCTCATAATTTTTTATTTCTAGTTCCTCAAGGCTTACTCTTTTGGCTTTTAACCCAGGTATAATCTTCAGGATTATTCATATTAAAAAACAACTTTTCAATTTCTTTTTCGGAATAACCAGCTTTAAGGAATTCTTCTTCAGTGACAAACCTTGAATTTATCTGAGTAAACACGTCTCGTAAACGCAATTTATTCTCTTTCAAACTTTGTTCAATAGTCGGTAAGACACGTCGATGATACAAAGCCATTAACGGTTGTGCTCTCCCATTAATTAGAGGAATGACAGCATCACACGCAGTTTGTTTCAAGCTATGAAGCAGTACCTCAACAATCTTCTCCTCAAAAAAAGGAAGATCGCAAGCGACAATTAAATTCCAGGAGTGCTTTGAGGCTGCTAATCCAGCCTCAAGTCCCGCAAGTGGTCCCCTGTCCTTTTCATTGTCTGTTACCATCTGCACATCTAGAAATTCATATGTTTCCTTGTCATTTGTCACAAGAATGACTTCATCTACGATGTTTAATAGTCGCTCCAATAGCCTCACTATCGTCTGTTCACCATTAACTGTCAGCAAAGCTTTATTCGTTCCCATTCTGCTTGACTTTCCACCAGCCAAAATTATTCCCGCAATTTCCATAAACATACCACCTTGCCATAACCATTATATGTCTTTGCCAAAACCTTCTTCTTGAGCGACAAAATCTAAATGTAGCGTTTCAAGATCGAGAAGGGCAGCAGATTTTACTTCTGTTTGATCTATCATTGTAATAAGTTTCAAGTAATTATTGCAAGTACGGCATACTTCGATTTTTGCTCGGTTATCTTCTAAAATACTTATATAAAAAAGGTTTCCCTTTCTGTCATCTCCACAGTGAACACAAGATACCTTATGTTGCTTCCATTGCGTTTCACAACGTGAGCAACATAAATATTTCTGTTCATTGCTAGCCAGCTTCGCTAAACGATGTGGTTCCCCACAACAAGGGCATGTGCCCATTACGTCAAATTCATTGATGAAGGACTGAGACAATACAGCAACCCCTTGCATAAATGGGCGTAGCGCATGTTCAGCTAAAAATTGAGGAAGCCATGGAGACAGTTGTTTTTTTTCAGCTAATCCTTGGAAATATTCCGTGTTAAAGGTGATTGCATGTTTAATCCACGAGTAAACATCTTCCTCTGTTAGATTCGTTGTTAAGCGGTTTAATTCCTCTTTCAACTCATATTGATGAGAAATTAAAACAGTTTCGACTTTTTTTACTGCCATCAAATACAGACCAGCTGGAACTGGCGTATATTTAAGTTGTGATAGTACCGGCAGTCCTGCATTTAAATCTTCTCGTCTAATAGTGAAGTCCATGCTCAAAACTATCGAATTGCAAAGTTGTTTCTGATGAACGGATAACTGTTTTTGTAATTCCATGTATTCTTCAGATACAACATTCGGATTCATCAAACACCTCCTATAAGAGAAGCACTATTACGCAAAATCTGGAAGTATTAAAATCTTCTCTCTCTTCTTATTATAATATCTAAAGGCCCTGAAAAAAGTAAATTTTACTTTATCAGAGCCTTTCTTTTTACATCATCACAATCATCCACAAATACAATCCGGTTAGCGTAATAAACAGTGTAGGGATAGTCAGGATAATTCCGACTTTAAAATAGTATCCCCAAGAAATCTTTACTCCTTTTAAAGCCAAAACATGAAGCCATAGCAGTGTAGCTAACGAGCCAATTGGGGTAATTTTTGGACCTAGGTCTGATCCTATGATATTTGCATAAATAAATGCATCTTTCATGGAACCCGTAATGTTGGCGTCTTGTATCGCTAGAGCGTTAATCATCACTGTAGGCATGTTATTCATGATTGAAGAAAGAATAGCCGCAATGAATCCCATCGAAATGGTTCCGATGAACATTCCTTGACCTGCCGCTCCTTCTAATACAACTGCTAACACATCTGTTAACCCGACGTTTCTAAGTCCATAAACAACGACATACATGCCAATCGAAAAGACAACAATCGCCCAAGGTGCACCTTTCATAACGACTTTTGTATTTACAGCGGGGCTTTTTCTCGCCATAAGTAAAAAGAAAATGGCTATCGTACCGGCAACTAACGATACTGGAAAAGTCGTTGACTCTCCAGAGATCGGACCTGTTATATTGATAAACTCACTAATAAAATATCCAGTTAGCAATAAACCTAATACGTACCATGATAACTTGAACATTTTAGGATCTTTAATAGCCTCTTTAGGTTCTCTTAGCATTGTCATGTCATAGTTCTTTGGAATGCTCTTACGAAAATAAAGATAAAGTACAAGAATACTTGCTCCTAATGCAAAAAAGTTCGGTACAATCATGTAGGACGCGTATTCCACAAATCCAATTTCAAAAAAATCAGCAGAAACGATATTCACTAGATTACTTACTATTAACGGAAGTGAGGTAGTATCTGCAATAAAACCACTTGCCATGATAAACGGTAATATCATCGCATCTTTGAATTTCAATGCTCTTACCATTGCTAAAACGATCGGTGTTAATATTAAAGCTGCTCCATCGTTTGCAAAAAAAGCAGCAACCACTGCTCCAAGAAGCGAAACGAATATGAACATCTTTATGCCGTTACCTTTCGCAACTCGTGCCATGTGCAAGGCGGCCCATTCAAAAAATCCGATTTCATCGAGAATAAGGGAAATGATAATAATGGCGATAAATGTAAGCGTAGCGTTCCATACAATCCCCGTCACTTCCCCGACATCCTGAAAAGAAACAACACCTGCTAAGAGGGCAAGAATCGCGCCTATTGACGCTGACCACCCTATGGAAAGCCCTTTAGGCTGCCATATAACCAATACGAGGGTGAATATAAATATTGCAGAAGCAAGAATAATAGCTGTCATAATGTCCACGTCTCCCTTTATTAAGCTTATCCCTGTTCATTATATTAGCAACCCTTTATATAATCAACTGTTTATATACAAAAGTATTTTTGATTTTACTACTAGTACAAATTAAAGGGTCTCCTTGTATTTTTAATTAATTAACTAAAAAAATACTATAGTTCGATGAAAGGTAGTTCGAAATATATTCACATGAGGAAATCACTCTAAATCATGATCATAAAAGTAGTTTCTAATGATAACTACATAAGCCTTTATGCCTGTAAGTATGTATTTTCTTCTATAGTTGAGGTATACATATAATCATCATGGTATAATGAAATCACTTTATTTTTTCTTTTAAGAAGGGTTGATTGTTAACAGGCAATTATTCAAACTTATCGCCATCACTTCTTATGAAGCTTATTTTATAATAGAGATGATAAACAGAAATAATGAGGTGAATATATGCACAAGAATAAGGTTATTATTTTAGCAATTGGAACGGTGATCCTGATTGCTCTTTCCATTGCCATGTTTTATCTGGAAGGACAGGGTCCAAACAGTATTTCAGACACAGGACCAGAAGTGTCTCAATCAGGAAATGAGGAGAACCAAGAAACATCTGAACAAGGAAGCACTTCCTCAACTCCGGAGGGGAACATTAATCAGGGGGATGATACAGGACAGGTAACTGATAATACGATTGAAGGAGAAGGACAAGACACATTACGAAGGTATGCTAAAGAGTCAATAAGTGAATCTAATTTCACTTCAGAGTCAAGCAACCTTACGCAAGAATCCCTACTAAATCAATCGAAACTCGCCCAAACCTATTACTTGAAACAGGAGGAAAGTACTATTGGATCTGAGAATATCGAAACAGAAGCAAAATTGATATCCCTCGAATTGATAGGTTGGAAAGAACATGCGGAAGAAAATTATTCTTTTACATATTCTTTTGATGACTTTATAGAATTTTTAAATCAAGAAGAATATCTTGAAGAAGACAGCAATGAGCCTAATGATATCCTTTTAGAAGAATTAAAAAAAACCGATGAAGAACTTTACCATCGACAATTGGAATTACAATACCTGAAACCTTTTATTTGGGATTCAATTGAATCAGAAATAGCTCCTGAAGGCAATACCGAAGACAACAATAATAAATATTTTAATGATTTTGAGCAGCAAATCCTCGGCAAAATTTTTGAAGAAAATCCTCAATTAATTGAAGATGACAACTAAACTGAAAAACTCTAAAGAGCGAAGACGAGCTTATTCGACCCCCTTCGTTCGAGAGGAAACAAAAAGGAATTCTCAAAAAAACTTGAGAATTCCTTTTCTTTATTTAGGAATAAAGTTATTAAAGTTAATTTCAAACTCTACTTCATTACCAGGATTCATTTCTTGTTCAACACGAACAGTTGCAGAAGAAGCGAAATCCAAATCATCCGTATGAATAAAGATTGTCTCCATCATTCCGCTTCCTTGGATTTCTGTAGTAATGGGTTCGATTTCTTCATCCTTTTGCAGGAAAGAAACGTGGTACTCCAATCCTTTATTTTCACTAAATCGAACATGAATAGGAAGATAACTATCTGAAATACGCTCCGTCATCTCCTCAGCTACCGGTTTTCTGCCATAATGATCAAACACAGCTCGAGATTCCTTCATGACTGTAAGATATGGGGTCTCTATGTACGCAAACGCAACATCTGCATTATTTTCCTGTGATTGCGACGGTAATAAATAATTCTCTATAAGTTCCAAGCTATTCGTGCCTCTATCGATTGCCTCGTTAATCTCTTCCTCAGATAAGTGATAGAAGTAATCTTTATTCTCAAATGACTTTACTAGATCCCCGTTTACCTTATTATTCTGTAAATCAGAAATCACCCCTTCTGAATGTTCCAAAAGAAAAAACAATCCTCCTGTAAGACAAATAGACATTATCATCATACTGATTATCATCTTTTTAAACATGTGTATCCCTTCCCTTGTTACCTATTATACAAAAAAAGGGACACCCAGTGAAGAGTGACCCAATAAAGTGTGAAAATTACCTGACAATGACTGCGCCCACAACATATTACGATTAAGATGCGGAGGCACACTCATTACGTCAAAAAGGCAACTCTTTCTTGGTATTACAAAATCAGAAATGACTTTTCAGTCTGTCTATATGTGGAGGCAACCTTTTCACTAGCGAGCACAGCTACAGGGTCTGTTCCTTTTAATATATCGGTCAGTTCAACAGAATCGAGTTGATCCGACATTAAGTAAACATAATCTATCTTTACACTTTGTGGTGTCATGTATTCTGAAAGTGCATGTTTTTCTTCTGATACGTTGAGCGTAATGATTCGGTACCTAAGTCGTTCCCATGGCTTCATCTCTTCAGTTGTATTGTTATCCGAAATAACTAGAATTACTTTTCGTCGTGGACCTTCGTCCGTATGTTCAATTGCTGAATTTTTTGCTTGCGCCAACATTTTCTGAGTATCGTCCTGGTCAAGTGCAGGCTGGTGTCCAGTTGCTTGAAATAGAGCTTGGTTCAAATCCTCATAGATATCTTCCAAATCTTCTAAACCTACGGATAGACGAACAAGATCCTCTGTCACTCCAGTTGTCTTTAGGTCTTCGCTTGAAAGTTGAAGGTGAGTTGTACTCGCTGGATGAATAATCAAGCTTTTAGCATCACCTACATTTGCAACGTGTGACCAAAGCTTCACATTACTAATGAGTTCTCTTCCAGCATTCAATCCGCCATCGATGCCAAAATTAACAATCGCACCATATCCATCGTTTAAATACTTTTTTGCTTGTTGATGAGCAGTATGATCTTCCAACCCAGGATAACTGACCCATTTAACAGCAGGATGCTCTTGTAATTTCCGTGCTAAAGCTAACGCGTTTTCTTGATGTTTTTTTAATCTTAATGACAATGTTTCGAGACCTTGCATCAGCTGAAACGCATTGAAAGGGCTAAGGCATGCACCTATGTCACGCATGAGTTGCACACGTAACTTCATAATGAAAGCCATATCTCCTAGATCCCTTGCATATACAAGACCTCCATAGCTTTCATCAGGTTCATGGAACTCAGGAAACTTTTCCTTATTCCAATCAAATCTTCCGCCATCAATGACCACTCCACCAATGGTTGTGCCATGCCCTCCTATCCACTTTGTTGCAGAATGGATGACGATGTCTGCCCCATGCTGAAGAGGCTTACAAAGTGGCGGTGGCGCAAATGTATTATCTACAATTAAGGGAATATTAGCCTCATGGGCAACATCTGAAATTGCTTCAAAATCCAGTACATTAAGACTTGGATTTCCTACCGTTTCTGCAAAAACGGCTTTTGTATTTGTAGTAATTGCTCGTTTGACTTCTTCTGGATTAGTTGAATCTACAAAAGTTACATGTATCCCGTACTTTGGCAATGTTACCTTAAATAAATTATAGGTTCCACCATATAAATTAGCCGCTGATACAATGTGGTCACCTGCACCGGCAATATTAAGTATCGTCATGGTAATTCCAGCCATACCAGATGAAGTTGCTAAAGCCCCAACTCCGTCCTCAAGTATTGCCATTCTTTTTTCGAATGCATCAACAGTAGGATTCATAATTCGACTATAAATATTCCCAGGCTCTTGCAAGGAAAATAATTTTTCAGCATGATCTGCATCATTAAAAACATAGGAAGTTGTCTGGTAAATAGGAAGAGCCCTCGCACCGGTAGTTGGGTCCGGAATTTGTCCCGCATGTAATAACTTTGTACTAGTGCCTAACTGGTTAAACTTTTCAGTCATTGTTACCATCCTCTCTTAATAAGTATCCCTCGTAATATTCAACAAAAAAACAGAAATTCCTTTTTTATTAGTAATAATGATTTACAGATGTCGTGCAATTCTGTACGCTATCTTTAAGACATTTGTTTCAATATAGGAGGACAACATGATTAAAGCTATATTTTTCGATTTGGATGATACATTATTATGGGATGAAAAAAGTGTTAAAAAGGCTTTTGAAGCAACGTGTGAATATGCTGTGAAAGACTTCGATGTAGATGCTTTGACTTTAGAGGAAGCTGTTCGAAAAGAAGCCCGAACACTTTATGCCGGTTTTGATACATATGAGTTTACAAAACTTATTGGCATTAATCCATTTGAAGGACTATGGGGAGAATTTACTGACGAAGGAAAAGATTTTGAAAAGATGGCTGAAATGGCACCTGATTATCAAAAAAATGCTTGGATAAATGGTCTTAAAGCAGTCGGAATTGATGATAAATCATTAGGAATAGATCTTGCTCACCGCTTTCCAAAAGAGCGCAAAAAATTTCCATTTCTGTTTGAGGATGCGATTGAAACATTAGAAAAATTAACAAAAGACTACAAGCTTCTAATGTTAACCAATGGTTCTCCTCAATTACAGAACATAAAATTAGAGATTACCCCTGAACTCGTTCCTTATTTTGATCAGGTTATTATTTCCGGTGCTTTTGGAAAAGGAAAACCAGATAAAAGTATTTTTGAGTATGCATTAAATGTAATGGATTTAAAACCCGAAGAAGTTCTGATGGTAGGCGATAATTTAATGACAGATATACTAGGTGCAAATCGAACGGGAATCCCCTCTGTTTGGTTGAATCGTTTCGAAAAAGAGGCTACCGACGTAAAGCCTGCATATGAAATAAAAACGTTACATGAATTATTTTCATTGTTGAAGGCTTAATATAAGAAAAAACGCGTAGCGTCTTTTGTTAAATACAGCGTCAGCTTCCGCCGCCCCGAGTAGCACCTACGAAGTGTGTGTAGGTGCTACTCGAAAGGAAGGGTGGGGTTCCCTTGATACTTGCGGCATGAAGGTAGCTGCTAATTTTATAAATTCTTATCTGTTTAAAAAGGGTGTGCCGCCGGTCAAATTGACCGGTGACACACCCTTTTTTAAACATTATACTGTTTTCTTTTTGAATGCGCCTAAAAGCACTGCTGTTAATGCTGCTCCTGCTATAATAGCGAGAAGATACATCGGCCAATTGTTAACTAATAAAATAACGAATAGCCCTCCGTGTGGTGCTTCTGTTTCTGCCCCGAATAACATGGCTAAACCACCAGCTAATGCTGAACCCGCTATGATAGCCGGAATAACCCGGAATGGATCTGACGCTGCGAATGGTATTGCCCCTTCTGTGATGAAAGAAGCCCCTAACACATAGTTTGTTTTCCCAGCATCTTTTTCTTGGTCTGTAAATTTATTCTTAAAGAAAGTCGTTGCTAAAGCAATTCCAATCGGTGGAACCATACCACCTGCCATGATTGCAGCATGTGGAGCTAAGTTTCCAGCGTCAATCATAGCAAGACCAAATGTAAATGCTGCTTTGTTAATTGGTCCACCCATATCGACTGCCATCATTCCACCTAATAAAATTCCAAGTAATACGATATTTCCTGTGCCTAAACCTGAAAGCCAGTCGACTAAGCCATTTTGAATGGCAGCCAACGGTGTAACTGCATAGAACATAATAATTCCAGTAATTGTAATTCCGAATAATGGTAATAGTAAGATTGTTTTAATTCCTTCTAATGATTTTGGAATAAAAGAGAACAAACGTCTTAATCCGATGACGAGATATCCAGCTAGGAAACCTGCAATAATACCGCCTAAGAATCCTGCATCGCCATTTGCCGCCATTAAACCACCGACCATACCCGCTGCAAAACCTGGGCGGTCAGCGATACTCCTAGCAATAAAACCTGCAAGAACAGGAATCATTAAGAAGAAAGCATTAGCTCCACCAATGTAAGAAAGCATTTCTCCAAAAGGAGTAATCGTACCTTCTACTGGATCTTCAAAGAAAAACGAAATAGCAATAAGGATACCGCCACCGACTACAAATGGTAACATATTGGAAACACCGTTCATTAAATGACGATAAAATGCTGAACGCTGACCTCCTCCTCCACTTGAGGAGCTTTCGCCACCTTTACCTGTTCCTTTATAAACAGGTACATCTCCGCTTACGGCTTCATTTAACAACTCGGCAGGACGACGAATACCGGCTGTAACAGGTGCCTCAATTAGTCTTTTACCTGCAAATCTTTCTTTCTCCACATGTGTATCTGCTGCAATGATAACAGCTGTTGCACGTTTAATATCATCATCGGTCAAGCCGTTTCTTACACCGTCAGAACCGTTTGTTTCTACTTTAATATCAAAACCGAGCTCTTTCGCTTTCGCTTTCAAACCATCTGCTGCCATATACGTATGTGCAATCCCTGTTGGACAACCAGTAACACCAACGATATAAGGTCTTTCTCCACTTGTCGTTGCTGGAGCTGATTCTTCTTCATCTTCAGAATCTAATTTCTCTTTTTCTTTTAAATCTACGGCATCTAGAATATCTTTTTCTGAACGCGCTTCCATCAAAAGTCTGCGGAAATCTTCATCCATTAGTAATGTCGAGAGGCGGGACAACGCTTGAAGGTGAACGTCGTTAGCTCCTGCACTTGCTGCAATCATGAAAAATAAGTGACTGTTCTCACCATCAAGTGCATCATAATCAATCCCTGATTGAGATCTGCCAAATACAATTGCGGGCTCAATTACCTCTTTACTTTTAGCATGAGGGATCGCAACACCCTCGCCAATCCCAGTTGAACTTTGTTCTTCCCGGTGATGTATTTCCTTTATAAACGCCTGCTTATCTCGAAGATTCCCGGCGCCATCAAGTTTATCAGCTAATTCCTCAATGACGGCATCTTTTGTTGTTGCTGTAAGATTAAGAATCATCGTTTCTTTTTTCAACAATTCCGTTATTTTCATTTTATTCACCCTTCCTCTCTAGTACTAACACTTATTTCTAGCACAAGTTCCTCAATTTTATCTAACGTACAAAATCCTTCTGAAAATGCTGTAGCACTTCCCCCAGCAACACTGTATTTAAAAGCTTCTCTCAAAGACGAAGTTTGCAAATAATAATAGATAAAACTAGCAACCATAGAGTCACCTGCGCCTACAGAATTTCTTACCGTACCTTTAGGGACATTTGCTGTGTAGATAAAGTCCTTACCTACGAAAACAGCGCCTTCACCTGCCAAGGAAACGAGAACTGCTTGCACGCCTTCTTCCACAGCTCTTTTAGCTAATCTAATTGCATCGGTTAAATTTGTAATTTTTTCTCCATACAAATCTTCCAATTCAGCTTGATTAGGTTTGATTAAAAAAGGTGATGCTTGAATAGCTTCTTTTAAAGGAGCTCCACTAGTATCTAGAAAAGTAACAACCTTTTTCTCTTGAACTCGTGCAATCATTCTTTTATAAATATCACTTGGTAAAACTGATGGAACACTTCCGGAAAGGACAAGAATATCGCCCTCTTTTAAGGAATCTAATTTTTCTAAAAGTTTTGTTATATGCTTTTCTGTTATTTCCGGCGCTTGTCCATTAATTTCAGTTTCCGCATCCATCTGAAGTTTTACATTTATTCTGGTTTGACCTACAGTTTCTATAAAATCAGTAGTAACCTTTTCTTTTCTCAGTTCGTCCTGAATAAATTCTCCCGTAAATCCGCCAATAAATCCTAACGCCTTGGTTTCGGTATCAAATGTTTTAAGTACTCTAGATACGTTAATCCCTTTGCCGCCTGGCACGGTCCGTTGCGCTACTGCTCGATTCGTTTTACCAATCGACAGGTCGTTAAGTTCAACTAAATAATCCACAGAAGGATTAATCGTTACGGTGTAGATCATTGTTTACCACCTCCACTGTCGTTTCTTTTGCGAGTCGTTCTAAATATTCGGCATTCTCATCCGCAGAAGTAATGGCAGAAGTAATGATTGAAGCTTGTTCTAACCTGGCGAACTTTGCAAAACTAACTTCACCAAATTTAGAGGGATCTGCTAGTACGAAAGCTTCGTTAGATTGTTCAATAGCAAGCTGTTTTATTTGAGCCTCTTCAGGATCAGGGGTAGAATACCCGAAATCCAAATCAATTCCATTTGTTCCTATAAAAGCCTTGTCAAAACGGAATTGCTGAATCGTTTCTACGGCACCTTTACCAACAAATGCATGAGTACCAGATTTAACATAACCACCAATGACATATGTTTTAAAATTTCTTTTAATGGCTTCTTCAATAATGTTAAAACCATTTGTCACGATAACAATTTCTTTCGTCTCAATGTATGGAAGAATCGCTTGTGTTGATGTACCTGCATCGATATAGATAGAGTCACCACTTTTAATGAAATTAGCCGCCTTTTTCCCGATTTCACGTTTTTCTTCTGCAAAATATTGAACTTTTTCGGTCATGGAAGGCTCTTCTACTTTTCGTTTTTTGAGTGAAGCTCCCCCATGAATACGCTTTAATTTTTGTTCATTTTCAAGTATAGTCAAATCTCTTCGAATAGTAGATTCTGATGCACCTGTTGCTTCGACAAGGGCAGCGAGCTTTGCCACTTTTTTTTCTTCTAAGAGCTGAAGGATTATCTCATATCGTTCAAATGTAAGCATTATTGATCACACCTTCTTATAAATTTTATAATACACGCATAAACAATCAAAATCAACCACAAATACTCAATATCAATAAAAAATTTTTAAAAACAATCAAACTCATTCAAAAGTTTATCACTCTTTAGTTTCAAACAAATTAAAAGACACTGAAAAAAAATCAACTTTTTCAGTGCCCTTGCTAATTATTCATGTATCTATTTTCTTCCAAATACACTCTATTCAATCCTTTTATCATTATACTATTTCTAGCTGAACCATTGCTCGTGAAAAGAGTCCATCTGGAGTGGGCTTCTAGTAACTCTATTCTAATGAAAACAAACAAAAATATAAGAAAATTCCCTTCCACTATGAGGATATTTTAGCCGATGTTTGATTGGACTGATCATACTTCTTTTTCCGATATATTCTAAACACAATATACAGTAAGATTATTGCTCCAAGAGTGGAATAGACGAACCATTGCATTTGTTGAAAACGTTCAACCATTACCACAACATTACCCAGGGTTCCTAGATAGAACATAAGAACTGATAGTGGATAAAATCCGATAAAAGTTAACCCAGCAAACTTGATCTTACTCATCTTGCCAAGTCCCGCAATATACGTAATATAACCCATTCCTATAAACCGACCGACCGCAATCATCCAATCTCCATAGCGATCAATCCATTTCTGAGCAAACAAAAGCTTTTGCTGAGGAATCTTTCTCCGGACAAATTTATCATACCTGATACTTAAAAAGTAAGGAATAAAGCTAACTAATACATAAAACAAAGAAGTAAGTATGGAGAAAAAGAGGATTTCTCCCCACCCTGGGTCTAATAAATAACCATAAATAAGTACAAAGATAGCTGCTGGAAATGGGAATGACAATGCTTCTATTGCAATACCGATAAGAAGTCCAATCCATCCCAATTCTCGTAAAACATCCAGAATAAAATTTAACATTTTATAATCTCCTCATATTTGTTTTTAAGAGGATGTCCAAAAAGGTAGTTTTTTTCCTTTATAAACATCCTCTAAGCAATGAGCGCAGCAGCTGCATTGTCTTAGGCCTTATCTGAGTGGTATTCTTATAACAGGCGAGCTGCGTGTGTAGCCATTGTGCATACCTTTTTGAGCAAACTCTTTAAGAGCTAAAATTTTAATATATCGTTTTTAATTCCCTTTTTTTTGAAAACTAATCCTTTTAAACTTAATTTATAACTGGTTATAAATGGAAAGGTCTAGAGCGTGTGTCAGCTATATTAGCATTTGCCACACGCTCTAAACCTTTCCTTATTCTTTTAAAGTCAAACGAAGTAACCGGTCATCATTGTTTCTCGGTGTTCCTCTTCCATCTGTATTATTCGTTAAGAGGTATATCTTTTTCTCTTCGACTTTAACATCCCTTAATCTTCCCTCTCCTTCAAAAACAACCTTCATTTGATTCTCAGTTTGATCAAAGAAATAAAGACTTTCTCCGCGAAGCGTAGCTACTAGTAAGTTATCCTCCCAAAAAGCTATGCCAGATGGAGCCCATGTTTCTTCTCCCGAGTGAATCAAAGGAGTTTGCAGTCCCTCTTCAGAATTTTCTCCCTTTATTACTGGCCATCCATAATTAGTCATGGGTTTAATAAGGTTAATTTCATCTTTCGCAGTTGATCCATGTTCTGAACTGTATAGTTCCCCCTCATCGTTCCACGACAATCCTTGTGGATTTCGATGACCAAAGCTATATACATAGGAATTATCAATTGGATTATCTTCAGGAACATCCCCATCGAAAGTCATTCTTAAGATTTTACCAGCTAAACTATTTTCATCTTGCGCAAGACTCGGTTCATCTGAATCTCCTGTTGTCACGTATAATAAATCATCAGGACCTACTGCAATCCTTCCACCATTATGAATGACTGATCCGGGGATATCATCTAATAAAATATCTGTCTCCACCCATTCATCATTCTCTTTTGTTATCGATATAACACGATTTTGTAAGGTCCCACTCTCTCCTTCAAATGTGTAATAAGCATAGCCTTCAGAAGAATCCTCAAAGTCTGCTGTTAGCACAAAACCAAGTAAACCCCCTTCTCCTTCACTAGCAATTTCTGATGAAGTTTGAAGTTCAAATTCTTCGATTAATCCATCTTTCCATTCTAAAATATGTCCTTCACGGTCTGTCATATAAATTGTTCCTTCGTGAATCTCCATTGCCCAAGGTACTTCTAGATCTTCAGCAAGTGTTTCAACCTCCCAATCATCTGTACCAGCTTCCCTTAGAGAACTCTTTATTTGATCTTCTTTTTCTGAGTTAGTACCTTCATTATTTTCTCCGTTCGTTTGCACATTGCTTGATTCACTAGATGTTTCCTCATTAAGAGTAGGTGCCTTCACTTCATCATCGGGATCTTCCGTGTTACACCCAGCCAAAACTAGTATTGATATACATGGCAGCAAAAATCGAAATACATCAATAACGTTCTGATCTTTTTTTAAATAAAACATCATAAGAACAACCGCCTCCCTTTGTACTTTCCAATACCCATATAAAGTAACCATTAAAACGAATGAAGAAAACATGGTCCGAATCTATACTTTCTGACCTAAAAAAAGACTGAAAAAGTTATCATAACTTTTCCAATCCCCTATATTTAAAGTTAAGAATTTATAAGTTGACAGCTATCTTTACGCCATGCGTGTCAAGGGAAAACCAGGTATTGTATTGATCTCATTAATATAGACACGGTCTTCATCCTTATCAATAATAAGATCAATCCGGGAAACTCCGCTACATCCTAACAATTGGAACGCCTGTTTAGCCAAAGTCTGAACCTCATTTGTTTGATCAGCACTGATTTCAGCTGGAATAATACGATTCGTAGACTGCATCCCCTTGCTTGCGTCTCCATCTTTAGAACTGCCGCTTCCGGTATACTTATCCTCGTAAGATAAAAACTCATCGCTTCCTAATACTTGCTCACAAACCGAAGCTTCCGCTTACTCATAGTCCCCAAGTACAGAACAATTGATTTCTGTCATATTCGTAACCATTTTTTCCACAACGATCTTTAAAGCAAACTGCTGTACAAAAGAATTAAAACGATCATCGATGATCGTATTCCAATCGATGTTTAACAGGCTCAATTTTTTTAACAGGCTGGATCATTTGTTTTAACGACATACCCATTTCTAACCCAATTGCCAAAGCTGCTAAAATATTATAAACATTATGTTTTCCTAGTAGTCTTGTCCTGAACTGCTCCTCTTCCCCATTAACAAGTCGTACTGTAAATGAAGTACCTTTCGGACTGAAGGCAATATTGGTAGCACGAAGATCCACATCTTCCTCGTTCACTTCGTAATATACCCTTCGACAAGGGTTTTTTGCCTTATGAGACATGATGTTTTCATCATCTTTATTCAATATTGCCACACCATCTTTTTCAGGTAGTGTTTCTACTATCTCATGCTTTGTTTTCTTGATCGTATCTAATGTCTTAAATGTTTCTAAATGTTGCTCGCCAATTGCTGTCAGAATACCATTCTTCTGATTGACAAGTTCACAGATTTCCTGAATGTCGCCTTCTTGCTTCGCACCCATTTCAGCAATAAAAATATCATGATACGGCTTCAATTGCTCATTAATAGTTCTCGTTACACCAAGCTTTGTATTATAGCTTTCAGATGTGACCAATTAAATATAAAACAACAATCTTCTTGTTTTATATTTAATAAAGGGTATTTTCTTATAGATTGTTGTTTTAGTTTGAAATGCTTGGCTTGAATCAGCTATAGACAGATCCATCGGCAACACCCTTCGCTTTATCGATCATTACTATAGAAAACCGGAGTTTACGAAAGTAACAAAAAAGGAATATATTAGGACCTGTAATTAGTACTTGGTATTAATTAAAATAGCTAGTATAATATAAGAAATTAAACATTTTGTAAGAACTCACGCTGAATAGCCTTAAAACCTAATTAATAAACTCTTCGTCTCATTATATACTGACTCTATTATAAGAAAGTAGGATATAGTAATGACTAAAAAGAAAATTGCTTGGGTAACCGACAGTACTGCATATATAACGAAGGATCTACTCGACCATCCTGACGTGTACGTTTTGCCATTAGCCATTATATTCGATGGAGAAGCATTTGATGATGGAATCGATTTATCAACTGATGAATTATATGAGCGTATTCGTACAAATAAGGAAATTCCAAAAACCTCTCAGCCTGCTGCCGGCAGATTTGCTGAATTATATGAAAAATTAAGCGAGGAATACGAATCTGCTGTCGCCATTCATATTTCAAGTAAATTAAGTGGAACTCTTGATAGTTCTGCTTCTGGTAGAGACATGGCTGGATTTGACGTACAAATAGTAGACTCTTTTTCGATGTCTTACGCGATTACAACTCTTATTTATAAGGGAATGAAACTAGCTGAAAAAGAACAGTCTGCAAAGGAAATAAGAGAAACACTTCAAGCAGAATCAAAGCGATCTGAAAACTATATTCTACTAGGAAGTCTCGATCAATTTTATAAAGGTGGCCGCATGTCCGGGACTCAGTTCCTAATCGGCAACATTCTAAAAATCAAGCCGATCATTCGTATTACTAAAAACGGTGAATTTGAATTATTTCAAAAGGTTCGTTCTGAGAAAAAGGCAACGAACCGAATGCTAGAATTACTCCAACAAGCTTTAGAAAAAAATCGTATTGAACAAGTTCAGATTATGCACGGTAACGATCTTCACCGGGCAAACGAAATAAAGGAAATGATTAATATTCAATTTCCAAAATTGGATACCTTTGTTGGAGAAATCAGCTCTTCCATCGCTGTTCATGCCGGAGAAGGAACGACTGTTTTAATTTGGTCTAACGAGGAGAAATAAAATAAAGTATGGGTTCTTAGTTTGAACAGGGCCGTACTCGAATTCGCTCTAGGTGTGACGATTTCCGCGGCCAACTCCTCAGCCATTACTTTTTCCGTGGGAGTCGCCCACCTTTTTTTTCAGGTTTCTTCTACAAAAAGACGAAAATTTTATGATAACAAAGCTATTATTTATAGCATGGACAGACTAATAAGTCTATTCATGCTTTTTTTGAATTTATCTGTTAAGCTAAGTTTTGATCTAGTAAACTAACTGTTGTAAGGAGGGAAACTTATGAGTCCGCGACTCGCATATTTAATGGTCATTCTCGGTGCAGCACTTTGGGGGGTTACTGGATTATTTGTCCAAAACTTATATACATTTGAATTTACACCATGGGAAGTCGTCGGCATTCGCCTCATCTTCTCGGCAATAATTATCTTTTTCTTTTTATTTTTCACGAAACGTTCTCTTCTGTACATACAATTTCGCGATCTTCCATTCTTCGTTGGAACAGGAATCATAAGTATTGCATTTTTTAACTTTTTCTTTTTTACAGTTATGGATGAAGCAAATTTATCATTAGCTGTTGTGCTTTTATATACCGGACCAGTGTTTGTGACGCTGATTTCACGGTTTACTTTCGGCGAACCTTTTTCATTAAATAAAATATCTGCATTAATCGTCATGCTCGCAGGTTGCAGTTTAGCCGTTGGACTTTTCCCTTTCGGTCAATCATCTGTAGGAATATCGACAATTTTATTTGGGATTGCCTCCGGTTTTTTCTATGCCCTTTACAGTATCTTTGGCAAGTACGTTAGTGGGAGATATAACACGTTGACCATTACTGCTTACTCGATGTTTTTTGGAGCTTTATTCTTACTTCCTACACGTCAGTTGTGGAATAAGACCCAGCTCTTTTCAGAACCGGCAGTAATCTTTAATGGTATTGGGTTAGCTATTTTTGCCACAGTCGGTGCTTATGCATTGTACACTTTTGGTCTCACTTATGTGGAATCAAGCCGTGCTGCGATTCTATCAACCGTTGAACCTGTAGTTGCCATTTTTATTGGCGTAGCTGTATTCCGGGATATTCTCAGTCTATGGCAAACATTAGGTGTTGTTCTTGTACTGGTTTCTGTCTTACTAACAGTAAAAACACGCAAGGGATCACATCCCCCACGTGTTACCTAACTTAAAACAAACAACCTTTGGCTCTGTCATTTCCTCCATAGAGAATTTCACACCTTCTCGACCTAATCCAGAACCTTTTACTCCACCAAAAGGCATCTCGTCGATCCGATAGTCACTGCTATCATTGACCATGACACCGCCAACATGAAGTTTTTGAACCGTATAGAAGGCATCATCTAAATTTTTCGTGAATATCCCTGCTTGTAAGCCATACTCAACTTCATTCGCACGCTTTACAGCTTCTTGAATGTTTTGAATCGATTCAATGATGACAACTGGACCAAATATCTCTTCATAATAAACTTTAGAATCATGAGACACATTTGTTAGTACAGTTGGGTCATAAAAAGCACCATCTCTTGTGCCTCCAGTTTCAAGTGTAGCGCCTTCCATCAATGCTTCTTGCACCCACTCCTCGACTCGAATTGCCTCTTTTTCCTGAATAAGCGGACCCATATCCGTCCACTCAGACATTTTGTCTCCCACTTGAAGCTCTTTTGTCCTCTCAATAAATTTTTGCAGAAATGTATCATAAATGGCTTCTTCCACATAAATTCGTTGAACACCGATACAATTTTGCCCTACGGCAGAAAATGCTCCTGATACTGTTGAAGCAACTGCTTCAGTTAAGCACGCATCATTTAAAATGATCACCGGGGAGTTTGATCCCAATTCCATACTTATTTTTTTCAAACCGGCTTGGTGAGCAATATGCTTGCCTGCTTCTAGTCCTCCCGTAAACGAAACCATTTTTACAGCCGGATGCGTCACCAACACTTCCCCTATTTCTCTGCCTGCTCCTGTAATTACCGAAAGAAATCCTTTTGGAATGCCTGCCTGATCAAATGCTTTTGCTAGCATAATCGCACTTAATGGTGTCACAGATGCCGGTTTTAAAACAATTGGATTTCCTGCAGCAATTGCCGGACCTATTTTATGAGCGACTAAATTTAAAGGATCATTGAACGGCGTGATTGCTCCAATAACTCCAATCGGGAAGCGGTAGTAATACCCTACTCGATTTTCACTGCCTTCCTTTTGATCAAAATTGATGGTTTCCCCTTTTAATCTTCTTGCTTCCTCAGCACTTATCCTTATCGTTTGAATTGCCCGTGAAACTTCTCCGCGAGATTCCGTTATTGTTTTACTTCCTTCAAGTGAAATCGTTTCTGCAAACAATTCGTGGTGCTCCTGCAAGTAATTTGCTGCACTTGTTAATACTCTAATCCGTTCATGTACGGGCCAGGAAGCGAGATGTTGAAACGCTACATCAGCCTGCTCTATTGCAGAGATCATGTCATCCTTACTCGCTAAAGGCACCTTCGCAATCACTTCGTTATTTTGCGGGTTAACTACGTCAAATGTCTCTTTTCCGGCTTGCCACTTTCCTGCTATAAACATTTTTTCTGACATTATTTTTGTTTGCATTCTTATTACACCACCTTTTATTTATTGGGTATGTTAAAGCTTACTGATTTTACTATAATCAGCACTAATCGATAACATCGTCTATTTATCAAATATTCAGTAATTTTCTCTCTTTTTGATAATGAATAAGGTCAATGAGTAATGAAAATCCTGTTTCTTTTAAACCAGCTCCTGCACCCGTTAATAAAATAGAACCAGACAAATCACATTCGTAAACAATCGCATTAAGAGCACCACTTACTGTCGCTAAAGGGTCATTCTCATCCAGCAATTCAAGTCCAACACTTGCATCGACTGTTCCGTTGTTCGACTTCAGTCTAGACACTAGTCGCCATCTTTTCTTCTGCTTGATCGCTTCAAGCAACATTTCCCGGGTAATACTTGTCATTCCCGAACAAACAACGTCTTCCGAGGTAAGCGGATAATCTAAGACAACATTCGCCAGGATCACTGTTTTATATCGAGCATCATAACCTTCTACGTCACTTGTCGGATCAGCTTCCGCATATCCTTTTGTTTGCGCTAGTTTTAACGCCTCCTCATATTCAAGTCCTTTTTCCATTTCCGTCAACATAAAGTTAGTAGTTCCGTTTAAAATTCCTTTAATCTCAGAAATTTCATTACCGGCAAGAGTGGTAAATGGAAGGCGTAATGCAGGGGTACCACTCATCACAGTTCCTTCAAATCCCCAAAACCGTTGTTTATCTTTAGCTAAAGCAGCTAGTTCTTTGTATGCTAAGGCTACAGGACCTTTGTTTGTCGTCACCACGCTTTTTCCGTATTCAAAAGCTGTCCGACAATGATCAATTGCCGGCTGACCGGTGGTGACATTTGTAAATGCCACCTCCACAATCACATCAGCATTTGATTCCTTTATTGTCTTAAAACTGTCCCATCCTTTAATTGTAGTAGGACTTTCCGGGTATTTTTCAACATGGTTCCAAGTTTCAACAGTATCCAGGAGCACTTGGGGATCGAGCCCATTTGGATCGTAGACAGAACCTTTCATGACATCAGACACAGCTACAATTCGAGTATCCAAATCATGCTCCGAAATAAGTGAGCCACGCTTTTCCATAAGAATTTTCACTAATGCCTGACCAACGCCTCCAAAACCGATAAACGCTAAATTTACTGTCATTTTAAATCCCCCTTCACTTCAATCGTTAGACTTGAACATGAATGTGTTTAGGAAGAGCTTGAAAAGCCTGTTCTAAATCTGCAAGCAAATCCTCACTGTCTTCAATACCTGCTGAATATCGTATAAGTCCTTCAGCAATCCCAACTGCCGCTCTTTCTTCAGGCGTGCATTCAACATGACTTGTCGTGCGGGCTGGCCCAACAATTGTTTCCACCGAACCTAAATTTGCTGCTCGATTTGCGTAGGTCAGTTTAGGTAGCAGATGTCGAACAGTATCCACTCCGCCTTTCACTGCAAAACTAAGCATCCCGCCAAATCCGTTCATTTGTTTCTTCGCGATGTCATGTCCCGGATGGTCTTCAAGTCCCGGATAAAAAACATCCTCTACAATATCGATCGTTTTTAAATAGGTTGCTACTTTCATAGCATTTTCATTTTGACGAGCGATTCTCAGTTGAAGTGTCTTCATTCCTCTTAACAAGAAATAAGCGGACATAGGATCGAGAGTTGCTCCATTAATTTCACGGAAATGATACACTTGTTCCACTAATTCCTTTGATCCGCATAAAGAACCGCCAAGAGCATCGGCATGCCCACCCAGAAACTTTGTTGCACTGTGAATAACCAAGTCTGCTCCTAAAGCTAAAGGATTCTGGTTAATTGGCGTAGCAAACGTATTATCAACAACGACGATTGCACCTACTGCTTTTCCTGCTTTCGCCATTCTTTCAATATCTGTTATTTTCACGGTTGGATTGGTTGGTGTCTCCAAATAAACAATATCGCACCCCTTAGCAATTTCTCTTTCCATTCCCTCATGATCACCTGTATCGCATAGCGTTACGTCAACTTTTTGTCTTGGCAAAAATTCTGTAAATATTTTATTCGTTCCACCATAAGAATCTTTGATCGAAACAATTCTATCACCAGGTGTCAGGAAAGTAGCAAGTGTGTTGCTAATCGCTGCCATTCCAGTGGAGAAGCTTGTTGCCGCTTCTGCACCTTCTAAAATTCGGATCTTATCCTCGAAAGCCTGAACTGTTGGATTCGTGTTTCTTCCATAAATATGCCCTTCTTTTTTACCAAGCGCTACATCGTACCATTCATCCATGTCATCATAACCAAACGATACACTATGAACGACCGGTACTTGTGTCGCTCCAAAAGCCAGATAATCTTTTTCCCCTGCCCAAATTGATTTAGTTCCATTTTTTATGTTTTTCATCTTAAATATCCCCCTTTTTTTATTAGCTGATTTCCTCACCTTGCTGTTGGCTGATCATAAAAGGATGCTGGATGACCAACTCCCTTGGAAAAGTCGTAAACGTTTCACAGCCTTCATCCGTTACTCTGAACGTTTCACTCATTTCTACTCCACATCGATCAAACCACAACGCCGGTATTAAGTGAAAGGTCATATTTGGCTGTAAAACGGTTCGATCACCTTTTCGAATACTTGCCGTATGCTCGCCCCAATCTGGTGGATACCCTAATCCGACCGAGTAACCAAGTCTCGCTTCTTTTTTTATACCGTACTGCCCAATACTATTTCGCCATACTTCTTCTAATTCCCCACACGTCACTCCAGGTTTTGCTTTTGTCAAAACTTCATGAATCCCTTCCTGCACAATCGGAATGATTCCGTCTAACTGGGAAGATGGTTTCCCAATATTGATCGTTCGTGCTAAAGGCACATGATATCGTTTGTAACAACCTGCTAATTCCACGATCACTGAATCCCCTTCTTCAAACTTTCTATCTGTCCAAGTGAGATGTGGAATGCCCGTATTTTTACCGGATGGCATCAAAGGAACGATTGACGGATAATCGCCGCCGAAAGCATCGGTACCAGAGATCATATTGTAGTAGATTGTTGCTGCGGCATCACACTCTCTTATACCAGCACGAATTCTATCTACGCCTTTATACATTGCTTGATCAGCAATAACCGCTGCCCGTTTCATATATTCTATTTCTTGATTAGATTTAATAATACGCACTTCATTTACAAGAAGATCTCCATCAACAAAAGTTGCATTCGCTAACGAAGCTTTTAATTTAAGAAAAGCTTTTGCCGTAAAATAGTAGCTATCCATCTCTACACCAATTCTTCGATTTCCATGTCCGATTTGCTCAATGATTTCTCCGAAGAACTCCATCGGATGATGCGTATCGGATTGAACATAATAATCAGGGTAAGCAATAATATTCTGATCATAAATCCATGTTGTCGCTTTGGCACCATTAGCATCCTGAAATCTTCCTAACCAAATAGGCTGAGGCTCATCAATAATAATCACTACCATTTGATGAACATAAAACGACCATGCATCATACCCTGTTAAATAATTCATATTGGCCGGATCGGTTATGAGTAGCACATCAATACCCCGACTCTCCATCTTTACCTTTGTTTCATTCATACGTTTTTGATATTCTAAAATATCAAAAGGTAGCATTCCATTCACCTCTCTTTTGTAAGTCTGAATATTAGGACTTTTCTTACTCTCAGTCTATTCCAATACACTTCATTATGTAATGTACAATGTGTATGAAGTTTTATCACCGCCTTTTATACAACTTTAGGAGAGATTTTCTGCTATTTTGTTTCTTTGTTTGTCATCCTCTCATTTTTATACTGATTTCCCGGTCATTTAAGGGGTTGACACGTTTATTTGAGAGGACGACGCGTTCATTTCAACGCACGACGTATTCATTTTCCGATTACGCACTCATTTCCGCTCCTTTCCCATTCATTTGAGTACACTGCGCGTTCATCTCAACGCTCGACCCTTTCATATCAATGCTCCATCCACTCATTCATCCGCAAACTTACTTTCCCGCATTAAAAAAAGGCAACCCAAAGGCTGCCCACAACTATCATCATTCAATATTCAATTTTTCGAAACATCCATAAACGAATACTTAATTCCAAAAGGAAAACATCATCAGAATTGACCAACGATAATTGCGTTAAAGACTCAATATTTCTTAAACGATAAAGAAGAGATTGACGGTGCAAGTTAAGCGCCCTAGCCGTTTGACTTACATTGCCCTTATATTTGTTGTAAGCCATAAACGTTTGAATCAAATCAGTCTTTCGTTTTTTATCGTACTCAATTAACGGCTTTATTGTATCTTGAACTATCTGATTCACCGTGCTATCGCTTGAAACAGTTATTAATAGTCGATTAATTCTTGTGTCTTTAAAAAAGATACGTTCTCCGCACCCAAATTGCTGTTGCCCAATCTCTAAGGCCGTTTTAGCTTCATAGTAACTTTCATGAAAACCACTGTTATTATTTTTCCGCGCGGCAATCCCCCAAGACATCTCTACTTCTGTCAGCAATTCATTTAACCGGCGATCAATCGTATCCAAAAACTGATTCGCAGTTTCCGTATGCAAATGGTGATCTGTTTCTAAATAGATAATGACCTCATTTTCATCAAACGTAGCCATGGTTTTTCTATCGAGTAAATTTGCAGCATTTGTGACTTCCTTCTGAATGTAATAGTTTATACTTTGTAACGACGAAGTGGTTGGACTATCCTTCTTTAATTTTGGGAAGTCCGCATATTCCTCTTTCCAACTAATTTCACCCACTATACACAAATAAGTCAAATCTAAGTCATAGCCTAAAAGCTGTGCTTTTGATTTAAGATCTTGTTCATTAGGCTTTTTATCCTTGGACAACTGTAGCAAAAAATTATCCTTTAATCGGATTTCAGTCATTTCTATTGCATTCTCTTTTAAAAAATAAAGGGCACATGCTGTTAATGAATGCTCCAAAACGTTCATAACAAACCAAGTCAAATTCTCTTTTTTCTCTAAACGAAACCAAAGGTACCCTTGTTTTCGGTGATTTGTGGCAATTAAAAGTTGGTACCATCTTTGTTCCCCAACTTTATACTCCTCCATATGTGGATAAAGGGGGTGATCTACGTATGTTCCTTCAAACATACTTGGGTCTTGAGTGGGAATCATTTCTTCGTGGGTGAAAATCGAGATAATATCTTTCTCAACATGCTTAGAGGTTCTAATCTTTTTAACGTAGTCATTAATAATAATCGGCAATTTAATATGTTTAAAAATACCGTCCGCAATCTCTTCCAATCCTTTGCTTTGCAACACATCGTTAATAAGTTCTTGTCTCACTTCCTCCGATTGCTGCCGTTCTGTTTTTTTATCTTTATTTATTTCTTCCAACACCATCTGCATGATATCACCAAAACGAATATCCCAAGGAATATCGATAATCGGAAATTGATGGTTCTTTGCCAAAGTAATTAACTGATCAGGGAAATCGAAAACATACCTTCCTGTTGCAATTCCTAACATAGAGGCACCTGATTGAATGACGTCTTTCACAAATTGTTCCAATAACTTTGGATCCCCATGACATCCTATTCCAGTAGTAAGAACAAATTCATTTTCTCGAACAAAATTTTCTACTGGCATTTCGATCACGGAGATCCACTCGACCGATTTTTGATCTATATACTCTTCTCCTACTTTTATGACAGAATCATTTAATATCGAGAGTGCAACAACTTTTTTTGCCGCTAAACCCATCCCATCACCTCATCCTGTTAAACTAATACTTTTTTATTATAAATTGTTGATTAAGTAGAATAGGTTGGTACTACTCGGATTTTGCTAATGGCTAAAACTAAACTTTCCTTACATTCGTCGCCTTTCACTTCTTCAAAAGTTTCGCAAGAAAATTAATTAAATTTTCTGTTAAGTTTATTTTCTCACGAATGTATACTTTTGACAATCTTATTGTTTATGCTGATTCATTTGGATGTTGTCCTCTTATTGAGGGAATTTATCGTGAAAAAAATAATCCCACCAGCAATGATGCCGGTGAGATTATTTAGTAGAATTTACGTTTCTAATATAATTCAACTTCCAATTAACTTTTAACTGCACCATCAGTAATACTTT
The DNA here is from genome assembly GCF_002886185.1 of Salipaludibacillus neizhouensis. GTDB lineage: Bacteria > Bacillota > Bacilli > Bacillales > Salisediminibacteriaceae > Salipaludibacillus > Salipaludibacillus neizhouensis. The sequence goes on along the minus strand of NZ_KZ614146.1, from coordinate 247,921 downwards.
TTATAAACAAACGATTAAATAAAAGGAATACGATAATTAAAGGCACGGTTGCCCAGAATGTTCCGGATAAAATCATCCCGTAATCTCTTACCCGGTCATCCATTAACGATCGCAGAGCTACTTGAATGGTATGCATCGATTGGTCTTGCAATACAACTAAAGGCCACATGTAGTCTCCCCATATTGTCATAAAAACGATGATACCAAGTGTTGCAAAAGCAGGTAAAACCATTGGTATAACAATGTTCCAATAGATTCTAAAGTTAGAACAACCGTCAATCCTTGCCGCTTCAATTATCTCATCATGAACCCCACTTGCAATGTATTGTCTCATCCAAAATATTCCGAATGCATTCATAAGTCCTGGTATGATTACTGCCTTTAATTGGCTTAACCATCCTAACTCTGTGATGATAAAATACTGAGGAATCAACCCTAACTGAGGCGGAATCATCATTGTCCCTAAAATAAACAGAAATAGAATATTCCTGCCTGGAAACTCTAATTTAGCAAAAGCAAATCCTGCAAGTGAACAAAGAACGATAACTCCTAACGTTACAGAAGATGCTACAATTAGCGAATTTAGCATTGATCCAAAAAAAGGGATGCTATCTAGCACTTTTTCGAAGTTTTCTTTAAAAAAAGGACCGGGAATGACAACCGGTGGAGTTTTATTGATCATGTTATTTGAATTCGTAGCCATAACAAACATCCAGTAAAACGGAAACAAAGAAACAAGAGAGATTCCGATTAACATAGTGTAAACAAGTAATTTTGACAGTGAGAATTTCTTGATACCTATTTCTTCGTTTTTATTTTGTTTCATTTAGATCCCACCTTACTCGAATTACCCAATCGATTAGTAAAGTACATATTTAGCGCGGAAATTATAATGATTAAGAAAAACAATGCAATTGCTGTAGCGGATGCCGTTCCAAAGAAATTACTATCAAAAGCTTCTCTATAAAGATATACAACGACAGTTATTCCTTCTGGTCTACCACCACGCCCCTGGAAAATATGTGGTTCTGCAAAAAGTTGAAGTGCTCCAATGGTCGAAGTGAATACTGTAAATAAAATAAAAGGCTTTAATAGAGGAATCGTAATATGCCAAATTTGTTGCCTTAGCGTAGCTCCATCTATTTTTGACGCCTCATATAAATCATTTGGGATTGCTTGCATCCCTGCAAGATAAATAATCGTGTTATATCCTAGCCATCTCCAAAATACCATTGCTGAAATCGCAACTTTCGTCCCCCATTCTGAGCGGGTCCAAGTAATAGGTTCTATTCCAAAAATACTTAATATAGAATTCACAAGTCCAAATTCCTGATTGCTGAATAATACACTGAATACAATAGCCACAGCCACGATTGACGTAACATAAGGTAAAAATATTGCCACCCGGAACAAGGATTTGCTTTTAATTAATACAGAGTTTAAAGCAAAAGCTAGTAATATCCCAACAATAAGTTGCGGCGCGGTTCCCATTACTCCAATGACAATCGTGTTATAAACAGATTTCCAAAACAGAGGATCATTAAAGATGATTACAAAGTTATTCAAACCGACAAAATCCATTGCTCCGAGTCCATTCCAACTGAAAAAAGCTAAATAAAAGCTGAAACCTATCGGAAATAGTCCGAAAATCAGGAACAGTAAGTAGAATGGAGAGATAAATAAGTAACCTGATACAATATTTTTCTTCTTCTGTGAAAAAGTTCGTTTTTTAGGTGTTTGGGGTACTGATTTTTCTAACTCCAACGACATATGAATACCTCCTCCTTTCACTAAATCATGAAGGGCAGATACAGCACGGACGTCGCACCGTACCTATCCTCGTTACTAAAGTTATCGTGAAATCCTTTGATCTACCCGTTCTAAAATATCTGCCCACTCTTCCTCTTTATCAACACCTTCTTGGACATTATATAGTCCATCCTGAATTTCCTGATTTACAGCCGGATAATGTTCCCCTTTGTATACGTGCTCTACTTGTAAAGCAGCCTCAGCAAAAATTTCTGCCGTATGCTGCCCTCCGAAATAATCATCCGTGTAGTTTACAAACTCCTCCATTTCATACACCTCTGGAGCAGACGGGAACAGTCCCATATTCTCAAACGCTTTTAGCTGTCCTTCTGGAGATAACAGCCATGTTAAGAAATCATACGCTTCTTCTGCATGTTCTGATTCTGCAGGTATCGTGATCCACGATCCACCCCAGTTACCGGCACCTTCTGGAAGCGTTGCAATTCTCCATTCCGTTGCATCTGGAGCATTGTCTTTGATTTGACCTTGCATCCATGCTGGCGCAAGTAGCGTTGCATAGTTTCCTTCTGCCATACCAGCACCCCATTCAGGGGACCATAATTCCATCGAGCCAACATATCCTTTTTCAATAAAATCGGCATTTTTCATGAAAGACTCTTTTGTATCTGAAGTTGATTCGATAATTAACTCATCATTTTCGTCAAAATATTGTTGTGGTTGCTGATCTCTCAAAGCATTAAACATTAATTCAGGGTTATCCACCATTGGGACGCCTGTTTCCTCAAGAATAGTAGCTGCTGCTTCTTCAAAATCATCCCAGGTTTGAATTAATGCTTCAACGTCTTCAGGTTCTGATGGCAGTCCCGCTTCTTCAAAAACATCTGAACGATAGAACATTACCGTCGGCCCAATATCTGTTGGAATACCAAACAAAAAGTCTCCGTCTACATTTTCGCCAATTTCCCAAACCCATTCTAGATAATCACCTTTTATTTCCTTTGCTCCCAGGTCATAAAGGTTGTGGAAGCGATCCTGTGCATCTTGATATCTTCCCATCTCAGATACCTCTACTGCCGCCATATCAGGTGCACCACTTCCAGCAGAAAGAGCTGTGAATAAGTTATTGTGATGATCCTCCATCTCTATTTCCTGAAATGTGATTGAAATTTCTGGATTTTCCTCCATATACTCTTTCGCTAATTCTGGATAACCTGTTGCGCCAAATAACCAAAATGACAATTCCACTTCAGCGCTTTCTCCACCTACAACGGTTTCTTCCCCTTCATTTTCTTCATTGACAGTGGCATCTTCATTGCCTGAATTAGTGTTAGAATCACCATTTCCATCAGAAGATGAATTTTCACTATTATCAGAACAAGCACCTAAAAATGTGAACAAGGACAACATCGTAATATAACCTAACTTTTTCATCCATTTTACCCCCTAAGTTTAATTAATCATTTTCATAACACGAAAACATGAAGTAAGAAGTTTCCACCTCCTAAAAATAATCAATCATCGTCTGAACAAAAGACACATCCAATTATTACGAAACCGGTTTCGTAAATAAGACATTGATACTCCTATATAGTTTAGAAACAAAAGTCTTTAAAACTATTATACTTAAAAAATATAAAGCGCTTACACATTCAGCAAAAAAATATAATCATTCTCTTTCATACTCACTAAACCGGTTTCGTTTACTTCTTGATGTTAGTTTACATCCAACTTATTTTAATGTCAATCATTTATTTTACTTTTATTACCTGATAAAGAGAACGTTCTCAACAAGTTTATTTTCATCAAGCTATAACTCTCGTAATATCTCAGTATCAGTAAAAACCACCAATTAAGTGTTGTAGTTATGGATTCAATAATAAAAACCTGCAGCGAAGGCGGCGACTCCCTTCGGGAAAAGCAATAGCTGAAGACCCCACAGGGACGAATTTCCCGAGGAGTCTGTTGCATTGCCCGCGGAAAGCATCCGCCTAGAGTGGATTCGAGCACTTTATTCAATATTTCTCTAAGAATTTTAAAAACTACCTTCTAAACAAGAAGGTTAACCGTTTCCTCTAAAAGCAATTAAGTACTTATTTTTTTAGCTTTACATGATTTTCTAATAATTAATTCTGGCTCAACTTTAACAAAAGAAGGTTGCAGTTTATCCTTAATAATGTCCGTTAGCATGAGAGCTGCAATCTTTCCTAGTTTTTCTTTGTTTTGTCTCACAGTTGTTAAGGGCGGATCGACATATTGTGATGCAATAATGTCATCACAACCAATAATAGAAAAATCCTCTACATTTAAGCCTTCATCTTTCACAGCCTGCAAAGCACCTATCGCCATTAGATCCGAAATAGCAAAAATAGCACTAGGTACTTTATCGAATGCCAACAATTTTTTCATCGCTTTATAGCCACTTTCTTCAAAATAATCACCAGTCAAAATCCATTCTTCTCTTATAGGTATTCCATAAGATGTCATAGCATTTTTAAAGGCATGCAATCGTTGCTCTGTCACCATAGACCCTTCATTACCGCCAATAAATGCTATTTCTCGATGACCTTGCATATAAAAATGCTCCACTGTCAAACTCGATACTTTATTGTTATCCGTCATTATATAGCTTGACCTTTCTCCCTTGAGCTCGATATCTACTCCCATGCAGGGAATAGTACTACGATCGAGATCATAAATGGACGGTTCAACATCATCTCCCCCAATAATAATGCAACCATCCACATTATAGTGAGCGCAACGGGCAAGATAGTTTTCATCCCCTTTATGAAATCTTTCATTTGAAAAAAATAAAAGGTCGTACCCATTTAAGCCAATTGTTTTTTTAAATGAACTAACTACTTCAACAAAATACGGGTGGTTAAATTGAGCATTAATCTTACCAGCATAAATTACTCCGATAACATTTGTCACATTTTTCGCTAATGACTGTGCTGAGTAGGATGGACGATATCCATGCTCATCCATGATGTTTAAAACTTTTTTTTTCGTTTTTTCACCAACATCACTATAATTATTAATAATTTTTGAAACTGTTGCTTGCGAAACACCCGCTAACTTAGCAATTTCTTTAATAGTCATCTTCATTTTCCTAGCTCCTTCTCTCTCATGTTATAATTATCGATTATTCTTCCTTTTTTGATATGATATTTTAATAAGTTTAAATTTATTTTCTAATCCTATAAAAAAATATTCCTAATCAGGATTTATATGTTAGACTAATAAAAAAGCGTTTACAAAAATTCCGTTTTTTCGAAACCGCTTTCGTTACTCTAGTTTACTCCTTGACTGAGAAAAAGTAAATATAAAAAGGGAAACTAATCTAGCACAAATAGGAGGGAATTTGTTATGTATCATAGACAACTTAAACCTTTTCCACGAAACTTTCTTTGGGGATCTGCGTCAGCGGCGTACCAAATTGAGGGAGCGTGGGACCAGGATGGTAAAGGTCCATCAGTATGGGATATCTATACAAAAATAGAAGGTACAACGTATAAAGGTACTAATGGGGATATTGCGGTGGATCATTATAACCGATACGAAGAAGATGTTGAATTAATGGCTGAAATGGGTTTAAAGACATATCGCTTTTCTGTTGCATGGTCTCGTATATTTCCACAAGGAAATGGGGAATTAAATGAAGCAGGTCTTGCCTTTTATGACAGCTTAATAGAAAAGCTTCTCTCTCATAACATCGAGCCAATTATTACTGTCTACCACTGGGACCTGCCGCAAGCTTTAATGGATAAGTATGGTGGTTGGGAGTCACGTGAGATTATCGCTGACTTTAACAATTATTGTGTTGAGCTATTTAAAAGATACAGCGACCGCGTGAAGTACTGGGTAACTCTTAATGAGCAAAATATATTCATCGGATTAGGTTATCGCTCCGGGATTCACCCACCTGGTGTGAAAGACGTTAAACGCATGTATGAAGCAAATCACATCGCAAATTTAGCAAATGCAACAGTGATTCAGTCATTTCGAGAACATGGTAATGGCGGAAAAATAGGACCTAGTTTTGCTTACGGTCCAGTCTATCCGCTTAATAGTCATCCCGAAAATATAGTTGCAGCTGAAAATGCAGAGGAAATGAACAATCACTGGTACATGGATGTTTATGCTTGGGGGAAGTACCCAGAAGCGATTTTCAACTATTTGAAAAAAGAAGGTTTGGCTCCTACCATTGAAGAAGGTGATTTAGAAATCCTCAAAGCCGGAAAACCTGATTTTATGGGTGTTAATTACTATCAAACGACAACTGTTGAAAAGAACCCGTTGGATGGAATTGGTGAAGGTGCTATGAATACTAGTGGAAAAAAAGGTACATCGTCAGAATCAGGGGTTCCGGGTCTTTTCAAAACAATAAAAAATCCTCACCTCAAAACTACTAATTGGGATTGGGTGATTGACCCCAATGGTTTAAGAATTGGCATGCGTCGTATTAAAAATCGATACGATCTCCCTATTCTAATTTCAGAAAACGGTTTAGGAGAATTCGATACACTTGATCCGAATGATAAAATTGATGACTCTTATCGAATTGACTATATTAAAGATCATTTGGCTGCTATTCAGGAAGCAATCACAGATGGTGTCGATATTATTGGGTATTGCACATGGTCCTTCACTGACCTTTTAAGCTGGCTGAATGGTTATCAAAAACGGTATGGTTTTGTATATGTAAACCGCGATGAAAGCAGCGAAAAAGACTTGCGGAGAATTAAGAAGAATAGTTTTTATTGGTATAAGGAAGTTATTCACTCAAACGGAGAATCTCTCGGGTTTCACCAGTCTGTATCGCTAAAATAGAAATTATTTTAAGGGAGGTGCCATATGACAAAAAATAAGTATCTTTCCTTTGACATAGGGGGGACTCACGTAAAGTGGGGAATTCTAGATGAAGAAGGAACAATTATTAAAAAAGACCACTTTTCCTCAGACGACGCGGATGGGGAAACCATTCTAAAGGGATTACAAGAAATAATTACCGAATGGCAATCTTCTATTAAAGGTATTGCAATAAGTGCTCCTGGCTTCATTGATCCTGATAAAGGTTATTTAGAAAAAGGAGGGGCTATTCTCGCCTTCGATGATTTCTACCTTCAAAAAAATATTGAGGAAAAATTCGACCTCCCCGTCTCTATAGAAAACGATGTGAACTGTGTTGCTCTCGCAGAACAATGGTTAGGAAAGGGTAAAAAACTAACTGATTTTATTTGTATAACTGTAGGAACAGGAATTGGTGGTGCACTCATATTAAATAACCAACTTTACCGTGGTCACTCATTTAGAGGCGGTGAATTCGGCTATATGATTACCCAAGGAGTCCAAACGACGATACCGGTACAGGGGTCTTTAAGCACTTCGGCTTCTGTTCTTGGATTGCGAAAAAAATATGCAGATTATTTCAACGTACCATTAAAGGAAGTAACGGGTGAAATAGTTTTTCAAGCCTATGATGCACAAGAGTCCGTGGCCACGCAAATAGTGGAAACTTTTTATCAAAGTCTAGCTATTGGTATATACAATATTACTTCCGTTTTAAATCCTGAAAAAATACTTATCGGCGGGGGTATCACGGAACGTCCAACCTTCATCAAAGAACTTGAACAGCATTTACATTATATTGATCAAGTGTTTAATACTCGAATAGACACATGTCACTTTAAAAACGATGCTGGACTTGTCGGGGCGCTAGCTCAACATTTATCTAAATATCAAGGTGTCGTGACTAACTAACGTTTACACCACAAATAGACTCTATCCTCTTTACTAATTTGTTGACGCTATGATGTCGTAAGCTGTGATTATCGAAATCCATCTTATATTACAAAGGAGGTTTCACTATGAGTAACGAAAAAGGGCTTAAAGTTGCAACAATTGGCGATCTTCCAGTTTCCATGCGAGGTTTAGTACAACAAATTAAGTCTTTTGAACGAACCGCTTCAGAAGCAGCAGTAAGCGGTGATTATAAAAAAGCATTATTAGCAATGGCGATTAATCCATTAGTTCCACCTGATACAGTCGCAAAAAAATTCTGGATGAAATGCTTGAAGCACACAAAGAACATTTACCTCAATTTTTCAAAGAAAGCACGCAGGCGCTTCTCTCAAAAAATTTAACATATAAGAAAAACGCGTAGCGTCTTTTATTAAAAATAGCGTGATCTTTCGCCACCCCGAGTAGCACCTACGTAATTTCGTGTAGGTGCTACTCGAAAGGAGGGTGGTTTTCCCTTGACACGCGTGGCGTAAAGATAGCTGTCAACTTATACATTCTTATCATTTCAAAAAGCAACCACAAGTGGTTGCTTTTTGTTTCACCGTTTATTTTCCAGTAACGCTTTCATCTAGATATGCATCAGATTCACTTAACACATCTAATGCTTCTTCAAAATCTTCATCTGTAACTTCGAAATCTAATAGATGAGAAAAGGCATCACTTTTTTCTCTGTCCGATTTCCCGACATCCTTTAGGTTTGTTAGTCTAGCGAGCATCCCAGGTGGTCCTGCAGCAGTACCCATACCGCTTCCACCTACTCCTAAATTCGTAATCGGCAATAACATGACTCCTTTTGAACCCTCAGGAATTTTATCAATAAGAACATTGGAAACGTTTACTTTTTGAAGCTTAGCGGAAGCTGCTTCTGCATCATTCTCTGTCTTAAAATAAGCTTGAATTTTATGACTCAACGTAAACACCCTTTCATCGGTTATTTACTTATTGTGTTCCCTTACATACGAGAATATAAACAACATAAAAGAATAGCTACCTTTAATGGGCGTTATAATTTCAATCGCTTCTACAATTTAATGCTCTTATACAAGAAAAGGATACTTAAATTTATAATAATAAGTCTCGTTTTAATAATCTTGAATCAGATCTTGACCGAGTTTTTGCTAAAAACCAAAAAGAAGACTACTAAAACATTCGTCTTCTTTTTGGTTATCTATTTTACCATTGTGCATCCAATGGTTTAGGGCATTTTTTATCTTTTAACATAGCCCTATGATACACAATACTGCCCGAATGCTGGCATGTCGTTCCATATTGTAAAGAAGGACATTCCATGCAGATTCCAAGCCTTTTTTGATACGTTTCTTCTGATACAGAATCTTCGTCCGACACATCTATTTCTATGTCTGCTGTGACATCTCTATCACAGCTTTTACACACTCGTGTGGCGTTATTTGCAATTAGCATCGGTCCACCTCTTAATTACTTAGCGTAATAACAGAAACTGACATCGGCGGTAATGTGACAGAAAGAGCACCCTCTGAAACATTTATATTTTTAAGTTCTTTTGGAGAAACATTTTCAGGCTGATCAAACGTGTTATGAGAATTTGTTTTATCTGCCGTTAGAACTCGTCCAGTTACCTTAGGTTCTCCTTCTGTTAAACCTCGAAGCTGTAATGACAGCGGAGCATCGTTCTTAGTATCAATATTACACAAGCTAATATTGACTTCTCCGTTGGCTGCTTTGGAAGCAGAAACGCTTACTTGTGGAAGTTCTTTCTCATCCATTTTATAAGACTGAACATCAGCTGATACAGACAGGAATTGTGCATCTTGGTGAACTTTGAACATTTCAAAGACATGATAAGTCGGGGTTAATATCATTTTCTCCCCTTCTGTTAACAGCACTGACTGCAAAACGTTAATAGTTTGAGCAATATTTGTCATGTGAACTCTATCACTATGTTCATGAAAAATGTGGAAGTGTAAACCTGCTACTAAAGCATCGCGAATCGTATTTTGCTGATAAAGGAAACCTGGGTTCGTACCTGGCTCTACATCAAACCAAGTTCCCCACTCATCGATAATCATCCCGATACGTTTATCTGGATCATACTTGTCCATGATGGTAGAATGCTTCGTAATCAATTCATCCATATGTAACGCTTTTTGCATTGTGATGAACCATTCGCTTTCACTTGGATCAGTAGCAGAACCTTTGCCTTCCCAGAAGTCCCCTGGAATAGTATAGTAATGCAAACTAAGACCATCCATTAAAGGAGCAGATTCCCGCATAAGGACCTCTGTCCAATTGTAATCATCAACGTTCGCGCCACCTGCAATTTTATAAAGCTTATTATCACCGTAATTTCTGACATACGTTTGGAATTGACGATAAAGATCAGAGTAATATTGTGGGCGCATGTTTCCACCACATCCCCAATTCTCATTACCTACTCCAAAATATTTCACTTTCCATGGCTCTTCTCTTCCGTTTTCTTTACGCAAGTTGGACATCGGTGATTCACCTTCGAATGTCAAATACTCGATCCACTCTTGCATCTCCAGAACTGTACCACTCCCAACATTACCATTAATATAAGGCTCCGCACCAAGCATGTCACAGAGCAACATAAATTCATGTGTTCCAAAGTGATTGTTTTCAACAACACCGCCCCAATGAGTGTTAACCATTCTTTTACGACCTTCACGTGGACCAATGCCATCCTTCCAATGATATTCATCGGCAAAACAACCACCAGGCCAGCGAAGAAGGGGAATATTAATATTTTTCAAAGCTTCTACAACATCATTGCGAATGCCGTTTGTGTTAGGTATCGGTGAATCCTCCCCTACCCAAAACCCTTCATAAATACATCTTCCTAAATGTTCGGCAAAATGCCCGTAAATGTTTTTATTAATGGTACTTTTTTCGATATCTGTATTAATAATAATTTGTTTTGTCATCTCTTCGTCCTCCTAAATTTTTTCTGTCACTTTCGTATTATAGTAATATAGCATCGTACACCGATCGCGGATCAAATGAGCTTCCTTTACACTTCTTCTAATTAGATCATCACTAATACCTAAAGCCGCTGCATTTCCGGGACCTCCAAGCTTTTCAAGCATCTGTTCCATTTCAACCTTACTTGGAATCTCATGAACTAGCTTTTCAATTTCTTTTAGTTCGTTCTCTGAAATTTTAGATTTTTCTAGCAAAGATTTCACTAGTTCCAGAAACACTTTGGACTTATAGAAATCAGCAATAATACTAGTTGATACTCCTACCTTGGCTCCATGCAAAAGTTGCGGTCGCTCCTGTTGAATGTATTCCATTTCCCAAAAATGAGACAAGTGATGTTCTGCCCCAGACGCTGGGTGTGAATGTCCGAACAATGACATCGCTAATCCGGATTGAATAAGTGCCTCAATTAAATGCTTAATGCCTTTATCTTCTCGTTCTGTTATAGCATCAAAGTTACTAATACAAGTATTCAATGCTGCTCGGGTCATTTTATCAGCTGCACCGCAATATGGTTCATTGTTTACCAGATGACTAAATCGCCAATCTGTTAATGAGGTGTATTTTCCCAATATATCGCCAAACCCAGCAGCTATCATTTCTTTAGGAGCATTCGCCAAAATATTTAAATCAGCAAAAACAGCAAGCGGTGCATGCGTTTGAAAAGTTAGTTTTTTCTTATTAACAACAATCGGAGCTCCCATGGAATTAAATCCATCCACCGATGGGGCTGTTGGAACGGAGATAAACGCTTTCATCATTTTAAAACTCACAAAACGAGTAATATCATGCAATGTTCCCGAACCGACAGCAATTAGTACATCGGTATCCTGTGGTACATCAAGTAATACTTGTACAATAGAACGCTCGTCAGCAATGACATCGCCTTGCCCATTCTCACCTACCACCGATATGGTCACATCGATATTTTCATCTGTCAAAAGATTAACTAGTTTTTTACCAGCTTTGTCATTCGTATTTTGATCAACGACTAAAACGGCCTTTAGAAACCTTTTCACTTTTAAAAATTCGGATACTTTGTCTATAGCGTTGTTTTCTACAATGATCTTTTCAACGGGTAGAGGATAATGTGTATTCCCACACTGACACGTGTTTGCTAAATGGTTATACGATTCCTTCCATCCATGCATCTACTTCATCTCCATCATCTCAATTGATTTCGTTGAATTTCTAAGCACTAATTCAGGTGTATAAATAATTGACGATTCCGCTTCCTTTATTAGTGAACTATTCTCTTGTTTACATTGAATTAGTTGGATAATCTTTTTCCCGGCAGCAACACCCATATCTACTTTTGGATGTGTAATTGTCGTTAATTTCACTTCTGATGCTACAGATAAAAAAGAATCATCATACCCTACTATTGAAATATCATTTGGAGTTGTCAGTTCCATTTCACGAACAATGTCAAGAAATTTAAGGGCTAATTCATCGTTATAACAAACAATCCCAGTGGGGCTGAGTTCTTTACCTTGAAGCAATTTTTTCAATTTCTGGTGAGGCTCTTCATGTTTTGTTTCTGTGGTATACGTAATGATGTTATGAGGAGAGATAGGTAGATTAGCCTTTCGATGCGCTTTAATAAACCCTTTCATCCTCTTGGTCCCCTGAATGTCATCATTCTTAAAAATACCAACAATATGTTTATGCCCTAAGTCAATGAGATGCTCTGTTTGTTTCATACCACCTAAAATATCGTCTATCATGATATGAACAGGTTCCAACTCTTCATAATAAGCGTTTATCATTACATAAGGAATACCCACACGTTCTATATTTAAGTAATAATTAATATTCGGGTTAGGAAGCGCACTTTTCGTAGGCTCTACGATCAATCCATCATAATTCTGAGACAAGATTGATTCCAGGCATCTTTTTTCTTGTTCGGGATTGTTATTGGTGCTGAAGACAGTCATATGATAGCCTTTTTCACTAAGGAAACCTTCAATACCACGGATAATCGACGGGAAAATATAGTCCGAGAAATATGTAGTAATAACGGCGATATTTTTTCCTGACTCCTGACTACGATCCACATGCAATGATCTGTCCGCACAAAAAGTTCCTGCTCCTTGTTTCCGATAAAGTAAACCTTCATTGACTAAATCATCAATTGCTTTCCTGATGGTGTGACGGCTTACATGATATTCTTTCATTAATTCATTTTCAGAACCTATTTTTTGATGAGCAATGATAAAGCCCTCTAAAAGTTTTGATCGAATATTGTTTTTAACATAGTTATATTTTGTTCCCATTCTCCACCTCACACACTGATGCATTTCATACCATTAGGATAAGATTTAAGTACATCAACTATTTTATTCAATCTATTTAGCTGTTTTCTAAAATATGTTGCTTACTAAAGGGTATGAAATCTTTTGAATTTGTTTAGGGCAGACTCTTTCCGTGGTCAACGCTTCAAACTCCTCAGGAAAATAACACTGTGGAGTTTGAAGCTTTCATGACCCACTAGAGTGACCCCTTTTCCGCAAAAAACAACAAGGTTTAGGAAAACAGCTATTTTTCTTTTTAGAGGGTCTAAGTTAGTACTCGTCTATGAAAGTCGGTGATACACTTCATTCCATTTCAATTCATTTTGGAAGTTCATTACATTCGTGCTTTCATTAATAAACACAACTTCAACATCTGTTAATGTTGCCCAATCGTTCAGTTGCTCAGGAGTAACGTTAAAACTAAACACTGTGTGATGTGCTCCACCTGCATGAATCCAAGCTTCTGTCGCTTCACTTAAAGATGGCTTGGCTTTCCATAATACTTTAGCTACTGGTAATTTAGGCGTTTCTTTCGGTGCTGTCACAGCTTCAACTTCATTGACTACTAGACGGAAACGATGGCCAATATCAATTAAAGAAGCATTCAACGCACGTCCACTTGCTCCATCAAACACTAATCTTGCAGGATCTTCTTTTCCACCAATAGAAAGAGGATGTACTAAGATTTTAGGTTTGTTAGCAGCAATTGTTGGACACACTTCAAGCATATGAGATCCTACAACAAGCTCATTTCCTTCTTCTAAATGATACGTGTAATCTTCCATGAACGAAGTACCTTTACCATCAGAAATAATCTTCATCATACGCATTAATGCCGCAGTTTTCCAATCGCCTTCACCACCAAAACCATATCCTTCAGCCATTAATCGTTGAACCGCTAGACCTGGTAGCTGCTTCATACCGTGTAAATCTTCGAAGTTAGTTGTAAAAGCAGAGAAGCCACCTTCTTCTAGAAATGCTTTCATACCTAATTCAATTCTCGCCTGTTCAAGGACGGATGCTTTTACCTCATCGGATTGCTTGATCGCATCATCCAATAGATATAGCTCTTGATACTCTTCAAACAAAGCATTTACTTCTTCATCTGAGATTTTATTCATACGCTCTACAAGATCGCCTATACCAAAAGCAGTAATAGACCAGCCAAACTTGATCTGCGCTTCTACTTTGTCTCCCTCTGTTACAGCAACTTCACGCATATTGTCCCCAAAACGAGCAACTTTAAGATTATGTCCGTCTGTGACAGCAACCGCAGTTCGCATCCACCCTGCAATTCGCTCTCTCACATCGTCGTTTTCCCAGTGACCGACGACTACTTTTCTCGCAATATTCATTCTCGCTCCAATAAATCCATACTCTCTGTCACCATGTGCCGATTGATTTAAATTCATAAAGTCCATATCAATATCTTCCCATGGGATTTCTCTGTTAAATTGCGTATGAAGATGCAATAAAGGTTTATTCAATTGCTTCAATCCTGCGATCCACATTTTTGCAGGTGAAAAAGTATGCATCCATGTGATAATTCCCGCACACTCTTCATCACTATTTGCATCAATTGCCATTTGGCGAATCGCCTGTGGATTGGTTAAAACCGGTTTGATAACAATTTCAGAAGGGAAATTCGCTCCCTTATTTAATTTATCAACAATTTCCTGTGAATGGCTTTCTACCTCATCAATTGCTTCTTTTCCATATAAGTGCTGACTCCCTGTAATAAACCAAAATGTATACTTTTTTGTCTTTAACATTGTTATTCCTCCCTGGAATTAGATATATTTTTTGTCCGTTTGTTTCGTCTTGGACTCTTCCCATTTTTTGCGCTTTTGTTATTTTTGACCGTAGTAAGCATCCTTACCATGTTTTCTATTAAAATGACGATCTAACAAAGTTTGATCCATAGGAGGAGTGTCCGCTTTTATGGATCGGGTTTTTGCTGCCATCTTAGCAACTTCCTCTATAACTACTGCATTATGAACAGCATTCATCGGATCAGTCCCCCACACAAAAGGAGCATGTGAGTTTACGAGAACTCCTGGTGTATGCAAAGGATTCATGTTTTCAAAAGCTTCAATAATTACGTTTCCGGTTTCCAATTCATAATCGCCATTAATCTCTTTTTCTGTCATCGGTCGTGTGCAAGGAATTTCACCCTGGAAATAATCCGCATGAGTCGTTCCATAAGCAGGAATACCTTGTCCGGTTTGTGCCCATGAAGTCGCCCAAGCTGAGTGTGTATGAACAATTCCACCAATATTTTCAAACGCTTTATATAATGCTAGATGAGTAGGTGTGTCCGATGACGGTTTAAGTTCCCCATCAACCACATTCCCATCCAAGTCTACAACGACCATATCCTTACTCTTCATCTCAAAATACTCGACACCACTTGGTTTAATTACAACCAAACCATTTTCTCTGTCAATACCGCTTACATTTCCCCACGTAAACGTTACCAATTGGTATTTCGGAAGTGCTAAATTCGCTTTAAATACAGTTTCTTTTAACTGCTGTAGCATGATGCTTCATTCCCTTCCATGAAATTAAATAATAATATAATTTTCATTATAAACTTGTACGGATGATTTTTCATCCTTTTTATAAAAATAAATGAAAACCCTTTCTAATTATTTTACTTTTTATTAAACTGCATGTAATACCATTGCTCAATTAAGACTTTCATTTTTTACTTATTTTCATAGCTTAATTATTCCGCTTTATAGCATGAATTGTTCAAATCACTCTGTTTTTTAGAGAAAATCGCTACATTGAGAATGAAAATTAACCTTTAAAAATCCCTCCTCAGGAAATAACTTATACGTATAAGGTTTATTTTATATGAAATTGATAACAATTGGAAGTACTTAGTCATAATTTCTGTAATTCATTTTATATTTTTATTAATAAAATGGTGTTTTTGTACAAGTATAGAAAAATTAAACTAAAATTCACTAATAAAACCTTATTATATACTCTTTCATTTAGTAAACATAAATGTTAATATTATAATGAAGGTATTCTAATTAAAATATGAATAAGGCATCAATTTACTATCTTATATAGCTCACTGTATAGACCGATTAATTTTGGTAAAAGTGAGTAAACAAGCCTGAAAATGTACATTATTCTTTTAAGCCCATTAAATTATGATAAGCTATAACTAGAAATTGAAGGGTACTTAGAACATACTGTTTTTAGAGGAGATTATTCCATACTATTGTAACGGAGGAACTAGCATGCAATTAGATATTTCGACTGATTCATTGCCTGTTTATGAAGCACTTGCCAGCAAAGTCAGGTTAGCAATTATTCAGCAACTTACAATGCGTTCAATGAACATTAGAGAATTGGCCGCAGCTGTGAGTTTAAGTAGTGCAATTATGACTATGCATATTAAAAAGTTAGAGAAATCGGGTATTATACGTACGGAAATGGTTCCGGGAAAAGCCGGTATACAAAAGCTATGTATTTTAGACGTAGACCACATTGACATTCATTTCCCCCCAAAAACAGAAAGCTTGACGCAATTTCATGAAACCATTTTATCTGTTGGACATTATACTGATTTTGATGTTGAACCTACCTGCGGTTTAGCTTCAACAGAACAAATTATTGGTGAATTTGATGAACCAAGGTATTTTCTGGATCCAGAAAGAGTTAACGCGAAAATTTTGTGGTTCAGTAAAGGATACATTGAATATAAGATCCCTAATTTCCTGACGTCAACCGAAACACCAAAGGCACTTGAGATCTCTTTAGAAATGTCTTCAGAAGCTCCTTTCACCAATGAAAACTGGCCGTCTGACATTACTTTTTACTTGAATAATATTGATCTTGGGACTTGGACAAGTCCCGGTGATTTCGGTGATAGTCCAGGTAAATACACCCCGGACTGGTGGCCTAAGATTATTAATCAGTATGGACTACTTAAGTTTATTAGAGTGACAGAAGAAGGAACTTTTATGGATGGTATGAAGCTCTCCGATGTATCCATTCAGGATGTTCAAATTCGTTCCAAGCAGTGGTCTTTTCGAGTATCCGTACCGGAAGAAGCCAAAAATGTTGGTGGTGTGACCATTTTTGGTTCCAACTTCGGTAACTATAATCAAGATATCGTTTTCAGACTATTTCATACTAAAGATTTGAATCCAGATTCTAAAAAAAGGTAAGAAAAAAATCCCCAGTCCGATAATCTATCAGGCCGGGGATTTTTACTATTATTAATACTTTTTCAATCGAATGACGTTCCATGATGCTTTTGACAATCTTCCTTCTAACATTCCGTCTTTTAAAATAGAAGATCCTTTAGTGTGCGGTTTTACTTTTTCTTCTACCACTGTATTCGTTGCTTTCATATCGTCATGTTCCAATACAATGTGTTCCACGATTTGATATTCTACAAAACTACGTACATCAATAGATAAATCTATGTTATCCGTTAAATGACGATTCACTAAAAAAACATTTAACTCTTCTTTCTCTTCGTTATATACAACTGCTGAATCTATATAAGGAATATCTGTGAATTCCTTACTGTCATATTTTGGTGAAGAAATGACAGGCTGAAGAGAAACTCCTCTGCCAAATACGGAAACATGCATATATGGATAGAAAATGGTTTGTTTCCAAGCTTTTCCACCATTTTCTGTCATTATAGGCGCAATAACATTTACTAACTGAGCCATACACGCCATTTTCACTCGATCAGCGTGTCGCAAAAAGCTCATAAGCATAGATCCTACTAATAAGGCGTCTTCAAAGTTATAAACGTCTTCCAATTGTGGAGGTGCAACAGACCAAGGATCAATCTCCTGATCCTGCTGGTGAGAATGATACCAAACATTCCACTCATCAAAACTTAGATTCATCGTTTTTTTACTACGTTTCTTTGCTTTTATATAATCACACGTAGAGATGACCGTTTTGATAAAATGATCCATATCCATTGATTTCGCTAAGTAATTTGCCGTATCATTCTCCGGGTTTCCGTAATATTGGTGAAGGGATACGTAATCAGCCACTTCATAAGTATGATCCAACGTCGTAGCTTCCCATTCAGGAAAAGTTGGCATTTTTGTATGCGAACTTCCACAAGAGACTAACTCGATTGAGGGATCCACTAGTTTCATAGCTTTTCCAGTTTCTAATGCAAGTCTTCCGTATTCATCAGCGGTTTTGTGCCCTACCTGCCAAGGTCCATCCATTTCGTTTCCAAGGCACCAAGTTTTAATATTATGTGGATTCTCATAGCCGTGTTTCTTACGAAGATCACTATAGTATGTGCCCCCTGAATGATTGCAATATTCGAGGTAGTTCCTTGCGTCATCGATACCTCTGGTGCCTAAGTTTACTGCCATCATTACATCTGCATTTACTTGTTTCGACCAGTCTACGAATTCATTTGTTCCCATCTGATTCGTTTCCACTGTTCTCCATGCAAGCTCTAAACGTTTCGGTCGCTTGTCTCTTGGACCTACTCCATCCTCCCAATCATAAGCAGATACCATGTTTCCACCAGGATAACGGATTATAGGTACTTGTAATTCCTGTACTAGTTTAATAACGTCTTTGCGAAAACCATTTTCATCTGCATCTGGATGATCCGGCTCGAACACACCACCATATACAGCTCTGCCTAAATGTTCAATAAACGAACCGTATATACGCTCATCAACTTCAGAAATACGAAATTCCTTGTCGATTATCATTTTTGCTTTGTTTTCCGCCATTTTCTCTCATCCTTTCTTAGATTATTATTTCTTTATCGAATCCGGCTCTGGAATTCCAAAGAAAGGAGTCCCATTTTGATCCCAACTAAATACTTGAGCTCTCGCATGTCTATTTGGATCATATAGAGGATCCCCTTCTATTTCCTTGTAATTACGAGCATGATAAATAATCACATCTTCTTTATCATCCTCAGATACAGTAAAACTATTGTGCCCTGGTCCATATTGGGACGTCGTCTCATTAGTCTGAAAAACAGGTTGCTTTGCTTTTTCCCAACTACACGAGCCCAGCAGATCAGCATCCTCATCAGCTGATAAAAGCCCCATGCAATAATGATGATTTGTTGCGCTAGCAGAATAGGAAATAAATACTTTCCCGTTTCTCTTTATAACAGCTGGCCCTTCATTAACTAAAAACCCTTTAATTTCCCAATCATACTCAGGCTTTGTAATCATTACCTGCTCTCCTTTAATCGTCCATGGATTCTCCATTTCTGCGATATAAAGATTGGAATTCCCGATTATCTCAGGATCTTTTTGTGGCCAGACAAGATACCTTACCCCTTTATGTTCAAAATTCGTTGCATCTAATGCGAACGTTTCCCACTTCGTTTTGATTTGTCCCTTTTCTACCCATTCACCTTCTAGCGGGTTTTCTGCATCGGTTTCCAAAACATACATTCGATGATCGAAAAGACCTTCTTTTGTTTCAGCTGATTTAGCTGCTGCAAAATATATGTACCATTTCCCGTCAATATAATGAATTTCAGGTGCCCATATATTTGCACTCATAGGTCCTTCAGTGTGTTTATGCCATACTGCTTTTGTTTCTGCATCTTCTAAACCGTTTATTGTTTTAGCTCTTCTTAGTTCAATAAGATTATATTCAGGAACTGATCCAGTAAAGTAATAATATCCATCGGTATGTTTATAGATCCATGGATCCGCGCGTTGCTTTACAATCGGATTATGATACGTTGTCTTTTTTTGCGTAACCGCCATATAATACACTCCATTCATATAAATCAATTAATATATTCATTAACTATAATACATCAGTTTACCCTCTTTTTAAAGGAAAAGGAGGTTTTATTTGATAATCTTCCGGAAATAAGCCAAGTAGGTTGTTGTAATTCCCAATCCCACCCCTTAAATTCAATACACTCCATTGTATTTTCGTTATTTAGTAACGACCGATATAATTGGTTTTCCTCATTTTTACCCACTAGTTCAAAGGGTTCTTCATCTATTGTAAGAGCATTTATAGATTCCCGGTTCAATATGACTGATTGATGAATACCATTATAGGCATTACCAAAAAGAAAGCCTTCATACATACCTACTGGAGAAAGACTCATATCATCATCAGGAATTCGTTTATACCTTTCAATTGCTACTACAGGCCATCCATCTGAAAGCCATTTTAATTCTCTAATATGAAGAGAAAATAGATCTTTTTCATTTAATTCTCTGGCATGATGAACTAGAAAGGTTTGTTCCCCGTCATCCAAGATTGAATTATGCCCTGGAGCCATCCATCCTGTTTCGTCAGAAAAACAATAGCCCGAAAGAATTTTTTCTCCAACTTCGTCTGCAACTTCCACAGAGTCATTTGTCATCATGAAACCTTTAGAATCAAAATAAGGACCTTCAATAGAACGTGCTCTCCCAACTCGAATATGATAGTTCGTGAAGAGAGAGTCATATGAAACAAATAAATAGTAATAATCATGTTGAGAGTGATAATAAATATAAGGTCCTTCTACTGCACCTTCTCGTGTGATATTGTCTCTTTTTGCAATACAAGAACCATCGCCTTCAGAAAGAGGCTTTCCTGTTTGTCGATCTAGTTTCTTTAAATAAATGCCCCCAAAAAAAGATCCATAACATAAATAAGGTTCTTCTTGTTTATCAAAAACAATATTCGCATCAATAGCATTTG
Source organism: Salipaludibacillus neizhouensis (assembly GCF_002886185.1). GTDB lineage: Bacteria > Bacillota > Bacilli > Bacillales > Salisediminibacteriaceae > Salipaludibacillus > Salipaludibacillus neizhouensis. The sequence goes on along the minus strand of NZ_KZ614146.1, from coordinate 227,384 downwards.
GTGCAGACACACCATTCTTTGTCTTTACTACAACACCTTGTTCTTCCCAAGGTCCTTCGATAGAATTGCTAGTTGCTAAGCCAATAAATGATTGGTTTTTGCCAAATTGAGAAGCACTATAATACAAATGATATACATTATCCCAAAAGGCAACTTCTGGGGCCCAAAGTCCTTGGGCACTTGTCCAAGCATAAGCCTCACTCGGAACCCCATCTAATGCAGTACCTTTCCAAGTCCATTGCACAAGATCTTCAGAAGTACGAATCTGACAACCTCCTGGAAAGGTATGTGTATTAGAGTGAGATTTTGTATCTGTCGAAAAAATATAGTATGTGCCAGAGCTAGCTTTGAAAATAGACGGATCATGACAATTATAACTCCCCCAATTCATTGGAGATTTCGAAAGTGCATCACCCGATTTATTCATTATCCTTTCACTCCAGTCATGGTAATCCCTTCAATAAACTGTTTCTGAGCAAAGAAGAAAGCCAGTAACGTCGGAATCAAAGCTAATACAGAACCCGCCATGATTAGGCCCCAATCTGACGTATAATAACCTCGAAATGAAGCTAGAACAAGCTGTAATGTGAAGTTTTCTGGTGAATTTAAATATATTAATGGACCCATAAAATCATTATACCCAGCTAGTAATCCCAGAATGACCTGTGTAACAATGGCCGGTTTAGCTAACGGAACCATGATGACGCGAAAGATACCAAAGTAACTCAGTCCATCAATTTTTGCTGCTTCAATTAAATCGTCTGGAATTCCCATAAAGAATTGCCGTAAGAAGAAAACTGCCATTGCAGCACCAAAGAATCCAGGCACCATAAGTGGAAGGAACGTATCTAACCATCCTATCGTACGGAAAAGGATAAATTGCGGAACTAATACAACAATACCAGGTAACATCATTGTTGCGATAAGAAAGAAAAATAACTTGTTTCTTCCAGGGAAATTTAATTTTGCAAATGCGAATGCAGCCAAAGCAGCTGCGAAAACACCTATAAACGTCGTTGGTAGAATAATAATCATCGTGTTCATAAACCCTCGAACGATATCCGATTCAACAAAAATTCGTATGTAGTTGTCAAACGTAGGATTCATCGGAATAAATTCCGGAGGCATTGTAAAAATATCACCTTTATTTTTTAAGGAAGTTGAAATCATCCAAATGACTGGAATAGCCATAAATAATCCACCAATAGTCAGGAAGATGTAAGAGAATAATTTTTTCATTTTCCTTACTTTTTCTTTACTTTGATACCAATTGCGTTGATCTGCCATGTCTCTCCACCCCTTTCTAGTAATGAACCCATTTTTGCGCTACTTTAAAGTTAATCAGTGTAATGATCAGTATGATAATACCGAGAAGCCAAGCCATCGCTGAGGCATAGCCCATTTCCATATAACTAAAGGCATTGTTATAAATATAATAAACTACGGTGGTAGTTGAATAGTTCGGTCCACCTTCTGTCATAATCATAAACCTTTGGAAATCTTGCAAAGCACCAATCGTCGATGTAATCAAAATAAAGAACGTTGTTGGTGAAATCGAAGGGATTGTTATGAAGCGGAACTTTTGCCACCCATTTCCTCCATCGATATCTGCTGCTTCATATAATGCTCTATTTACACCTTGCAATGCTGCCAGATATAATATCATGTTAATACCTAGACCACCCCATATACCTTGAATGATCAAAGCAGGCATCGCCCATGTTTCACTCGTTAACCAGTTAGGTCCATCAATTCCGATGAAACCAAGACCGATGTTTAATAGCCCGAAGTCTGCATTAAAAATCCAACGGAATAAAAGAGTGACTGCAACGACAGAACTTACTGCCGGGAGAAAAAATGCCGTTCTAAATATAGAAATCCCTCTAATTTTCTGGTTAAGTGCCATAGCAATCCCTAAGGAAACGATCATCCCCAAAGGAATCCCTACTGCAGCATAAAATGTATTAACAATTGTTTTCCTAAAAAGAGCATCTTCAAAAAACAAACGCGTATAGTTATCTGCCCCAATCCAAACAGGATCATTATACAAATCATAATTAGTAAAACTTACATATACTGAATAAAGTATTGGTAGAAAAGCAAATAGCACAAATCCAATAAGCGGTGGAGCTATAAATAGGTAGCCCCATGTATATTCTTTATTCCACTTTTTTTTCTTATTTAACGGAACTTCAGGTCCACTATTTAACGGTTTTTCTTCGTTTGTTGATGTATTCGCAGCCACAGATCTCACCTCTCCTTACATTACGTTTTATTACGAAAATATCGAGGGGTTCTATCCCCCCCGATATAGATATTTAAAATATTCTTTTAGTCCGTAATTATCTAATTATTCTCTTTCTTCTAATTCTTTAAGTTCATCATCAAGTTCAATGTCTTCATCAATATGAAGTTCAAGATCTTCCTCTGTTACTTCTTCACCAAAGATTTCAGGGTTGCCAGCCTCAAGGAACTCTTGAACGGCAGGCTGTATTTCATTTAACACTTCTTCAGCAGATCTTTCACCATTCATAACGTCACCTAAATTTTGGTTCAATTCATCTAACCAACGATTATTCGGCGTGATATTCCAAGGTCCAGGGCGTTGCGTTTTTGCTCCGATAATGAAAGCTTCCGCATTCGCTGGTTTTTGATCTGGTTGAAGAAAGACATCTGTTTCTGCTAATGATTCATAAGTTGGAATTGCAAAGCCAAGTTCTGTTTGAATCTCTTGACCACGCTCACCAGCTAAATACTCAACCAGTTTAAATGAAGCTTCTGGGAAATTTGTTTTTTCATTAATTGCATAACCTACAGAACCTGACCAGTTTGTTGAAATTCCTGTAGGCCCTTGTGGCATTGGAGCTACATCCCAGTCAAAGTTCATTTCACGATAATCTGGAACCATCCAACGACCTGCCATGTTCATAGCTATACGTCCAGTTTCAAACATTTGGTCTGCATCCATCGCATCAAGTTGATGCGAATTCGGAGCTACTTTGTGAACATTTGTTAAATCAGCAACAAATTGCAATGCTTCAACACCTTCTTCTTCATGAAGGATAAACTCAGTTAGATCTTCACTAAGGAACTCTCCTCCATTTGACCATACAAAGCCTTCCCACCAGATAGGTCCAAGACCAAATTGATCTTTTTCAGCATCAGTTAATGCTTTTGCGGTCTCTAACAACTCATCCCAAGTCATAGGTTCTACTGGATCTGGGTATTCAACTCCTGCTTCATCAAAGAGGTCTTTATTATAGTAGATAGCAGACGGTCCGATATCTTTTGGTAGCGCATGCAAATTACCTTGTCCACGACGACTTCCATCCCATCGATAACGATCGAGTGCTGTGTCCCACATATCGTCAAGGTCAATCGTACTTTCTTCAGCCATTTCTTGAATGTCTAAAAACAATCCTGCACGTGCCCATCCACCAAAATCTCCATCTGATGCGAATACAACGTCAGGTGCTGTTCCACCTGCTAGCATCGTATTCATTTTACCTGTGTAATCATCCGGAATGTGTAATAAATTTACGTTAATATCAGGGTTTTCCTCTTCAAAATTAGTAACCAACTCTTCCATAACCTTTAATTCCGCTGGGATCCCCCAAGTTGATAGACTGATATGTGTAACTCCGTCCTCATCAACCTCACTATCTTCCACACCACCTGTACTTCCACTACCACTACAAGCAAATAGTAGCGCTGATGATGCCATAATCATTGAAAACGCACCCATTTTCTTTTTCGAAATCTCCATCATTGACCTCCCCTTAATCTATAATAAAATTATATTTTACAAAGATGAAATTCCTTTTGAGAAATCATCTCGCAAACTAATTAACATTATCATTAATTAATTCGCTTTATATTAGTATTGTATTTTTATTAATCATTAAAGTCAATGGTATTTTTAGAAATAATGTAAGCGGATACTTATTTTTATTTTCATCTTGTGTAAATACCATTAAAGGTATAATATAAGAGAGTGTATCCGTTATATTTTTCTTTTCACAGACAGTTTGAAATATCTTTATAAAAGTATTGTGCTCGGAAACTCTGACTCCTTTAATATTTATATAAATGTAAACATTATAATAGAGAGTATATATGTTACTGAAATGAAGAACATTTTTAAGGAGGTTTTTATGAATACTAGTAACCCTTACGCTGGAATCATGCGTATAGCCGAATGGTTCGTACGATTTACTTATGTAAATGTATTGTGGTTTGTCTTTACACTGTTGGGTGGTGTTGTTTTTGGCTTTATGCCTTCAACTATAGCCATGTTTTCGTTATTTAGAAGATGGTTTCGAGGTGAAGAAGAATTTCCGGTTTTCGGTACTTATTGGAACGAGTATAAACTAAATTTCAAGAATTCAAATGTAATAGGAATTCCACTTTTGATGATAGGTATCTTTCTATATGTTGATTTTCTTATATTAATTGAAATATCGAACTGGATGAGCAATGCCTTACTCGTTATTCTTGGTATGATAGGACTAGTTTATCTATTTGTTATCGTCAATATTTTTCCAGTTTTAACTCATTTTAAACTTTCCTTTAAAGAATATTACAAACGCGCTTTTTATCTTAGTTTATTACAGCCTTTCAGGTTTTTCCTCTTAATTATTACTAACGCAATAACAGTTTTATTATTGTTTACTATTCCAATCCTTTTTCCGATCATAGGTGCCAGTATTTTTGGTGCAATTAATATGTGGTCTTTCTTACAAGGTTTTGGAAAAATTGAAGAAAAGAAAGAACATCTACAAATGGAATCAGCTGTTGAATAGTGATATCTGCCTAATTTTGGGAATCAAAGCAAAGAAACGAATTATTTAATAGAAGAGACGGCGTTAAATGGAATATTCCATTTAACGCCGTCTTTTCTTCAATATATCTTTCATGTACCGAATATCGATCCATAAAACTAAATATTTATAATGTTTTCCTCATCACAAAATTAAGGAAAAACATATCTTTTATACACTTATTTTGTTTTTTAATGACCTGATAACCTTTCGACTCAAAAAATGGTTTCGCAGTAATGCTAGCTTCTGTATCAATTCCAATAAAACCCTTTGATTTAGCAGTAGTCTCCAATTGAGTTAACAGATTGGCGGCAATCCCTTTTCTTTGATAATCTTTGTGTGTATATAACAAATCAATTTCTCCTGTGCAGGTTAAATTTCCAAAACCTCTTATTTCACCCCCGTCAACTGCTACAAAGGTAAAACTACTTTCCAGTCGAGTTTCCCATTCTTGTAAACTCAAAGTGCTGTTCCCCCATACTTCAAGTTGTTGCATTGAATAGTCCCCTTTGTTGATAGTAAAAATTGTTTCTCTAAAGAGTTTAGCAATGGAAGACGTATCGCTTATTTTGAACCTTCTAACTATCATGATGAGCACCTTCTTTTTTATTCAAATAAGGTTTTGGACATTTTTATTGTTAATAATTTTTTCTCTAATTTAAAATAAATGACAGGCTACAAAGTGATCTTTTTCTACCTCCGTCCATTCAGGCGATAGCTTCGCACACATATCCATCGCTGCGGGACAACGAGTTATAAACCGGCAGCCACTCGGAGGATTCAAAGGACTTGGCATATCTCCTTGCAAAATGATTTGTTCCCGCTTCTCTTCGATATCCGGATCAGGAATAGGTACAGCTGACATCAAGGCTTTCGTATAAGGATGGAGGGGGTTATTATAAAGTTCCTCACTACTGGCTAACTCAACCATACTTCCCAGATACATGACACCTACCCGATCACTAATATATTTCACCATTGATAGATCATGTGCGATGAATAAATAGGTTAGTCCACGCTCTTTTTGTAGCTCTTTCAATAAATTAACGATCTGTGCTTGAATGGATACATCCAATGCAGCAATTGGTTCATCAGCGATAATTAAATTTGGATTGACGGCTAATGAGCGAGCAATCCCGATTCTCTGTCGTTGTCCTCCACTGAACTCATGAGGATACCTTTTTGCATGTTTCCTATCTAAACCGACTAGTTCCAATAGTTCATAAACTCGCTCTAGCCTTTCCTTCCCAATCATATTACTTTGATGAATTTTTATACCTTCAGCGATAATCTCAAGAACAGTCATCCGAGGATCTAGTGATGAGTATGGATCTTGGAAAATCATCTGTATTTCTTCTTGATAAAACTTTTTCTCTTTTTTCGAGAGCTTTTCTTGTAAGTTCTTTCCTTTATAATTAACTTCTCCACTAGTTGCCTGATATAAATTTAAGATAGTACGACCAATTGTCGATTTTCCGCAACCCGATTCACCAACAAGACCTAAAGTTTCCCCTTCATATATTTCAAAGGAAACATTATCTACTGCCTTTAATTGTTTCTTGCCAACATTAAAATATTTTTTTAGATTTTTAACTTCCAATAACTTCTGTTTAGGAATTGCTAACCCCTCCTATCTTCTCTGGTTGTTTAATCTCTGGAGCCCAGTCGTCTTCTAACCAGCATGCGGCTGCATGAGTAACTGAAATTTGAGTTTGATCTGGTTTGTGATTGTGGCAAACTTTCATTACATATGGACAACGTGCTGCAAAAGGACAACCATCATGCATAAGACTCACATCAGGTGGAGAACCAGCAATAGGAATGAGTGGAACCGATTGATCCTGGTGCATCTTAGGCATAGATTGCAGAAGCCCCCAAGTATAAGGGTGTTTAGGTTTATAAAAGATTTCCCTTAGCGTACCTGTTTCAACTATTTCACCTGCATACATCACCGCAATACGCTGTGCCATATTTACGACTACACCTAAATCATGAGTAATAATCAGTATAGAAGTCCCTGTCTTTTTTTGAAGTTCCTTCATTAAATTGAGAATTTGTGCTTGAATCGTTACATCGAGAGCTGTCGTCGGTTCGTCGGCGATCAGAACCTTGGGATCACAGGCTAAAGCCATCGCTATTACAACACGCTGTCTCATTCCACCAGAAAATTCATGAGGAAATGAATTCATCCGCTCTTCGGCATAAGGAATCCCAACTTCTGTCAACAATTCTATCGAACGTTTTTTAGCTTCTTTCTTGCGGATGTTATTGTGTTTTATCAAGCCTTCCATCACTTGTTTACCTATCTTCATTGTTGGGTTTAATGATGTCATTGGATCTTGGAAAACCATGGCGATCTCCTTACCACGAATTTTCTCGATTTCTTTATTCCCGTATTCCAACAAATCATTTCCTCCATAAACAATAGATCCACTATCTATCCTTGTTGACTGTTTCGGTAAAAGTTGCATAATACTTTTTGCAGTAACTGATTTACCGGATCCAGATTCACCTACAATAGCTAATGTTTCTCCTTTTTTAAGGTCAAAACTTACACCTCGTACAGCCTTAATCAGCCCGCTATTTGTTTGAAAAGATACGTCTAAGTTATCTACTGATAAAATTGTCTCCCCCATAATTGTCTCTCCTTTTATTTTCTCATTTTAGGATCGAGCGCATCTCTTAATCCGTCACCTAAGACGTTGAAACTAATCATGATGGCACTAATCACGATTGCCGGAAAAATTAATTTATAGGAAAAATACCTCATTTCCTGATAGCCGTTCTCTATTAATGTTCCTAGTGAGGCAAGGGGCGGTTGTATCCCCAGCCCTATAAAACTAAGAAAGGCTTCAAAGAAAATAGCTGTCGGTATTGTAAACATCAATGTCACAATGATCGGTCCCATTACATTAGGAATTAAATGCTTCCAAATTAACTGACTATTAGAAGCACCTAGCGCCTTAGAAGCAAGAATAAATTCTTGTCCTTTTAATTGAAGTACTTGTCCACGTACTATTCTTGACATATTAACCCAACCAGTTATGACCATTGCTAAAATAATGGATGTAACTCCAGGTTCTAAAATGAGGATAAACAAGATGATAAGTATTAAGTTAGGAATTCCGATTAACACTTCGACAATTCTTTGCATAATGTCATCAATTTTCCCGCCGTAAAACGCTGATATTCCTCCGTATAGAACGCCAATAACTAGGTCAAGAAAAGCAGCTGTCAATGCGATGAATAATGAGATTTGAGTACCGCTCCAAAGTCTGGTCCACAAATCCCTGCCGAATTCATCGGTTCCAATCCACGCATTGTTATCGGTAATCGAATTTTCCTCATATATATTAGTGCCGTGACTGTTTTCACCATTTAAGCCCAGCCATTCCATACCTGGAACAAGCGGTGGTAAGTTAGATCGAAGTAAGTCTTGATCGTCATAATGAAAATTATTCATCATTGGCCCTACAATAGCCATAATTGAGATAATGATAATGATAATAAGTCCCAATACAGCTCCTTTATTTTTAAAAAGCCTTACTCTCGCCTCTTTCCAGAAACTTGATGGCGGGCCTTCAATCTCTTCCGCAGATCGCTTTTTCATAGGTTCGTGAACAAAAAGGTCTTTTGTGATTTTCGGTCGATTATGCTGCATCCTTTTTTCCACCCCCCATACTGATTCGTGGATCTAAAATGCCGTAAAGGATATCTACGATAAAAACTATAAATATAAATAAAGCACTATAAAAAAGTGTAATGCCCAAAATCACACTATAATCGTTGACAAGAATAGATAGCGTGAATTGTTCACCTAAGCCTGGGACGGCAAAGATTTTTTCGATGACAAGTGTCCCTGTCATAATACTAACTGTCAAAGGTCCAAGCACCGTAACAACTGGTATAAGAGCATTGCGAAGCACGTGTCTAATAATTACAACAAACTCCGTAATTCCTTTAGCTCGCGCTGTAGTGACAAACTCCTGACCTAAAACTTCAAGCATCTCTGATCTGATAAAACGTGCAACTGTCGCAATAACCATTGCTGATAACGCTAAGGATGGCATTATCGAGTAACTGTAATCTTTCCAAAGTGCTACAGGTAGTAAGCCCCACTGAACCCCGATGTAGTATTGCATTAATGCTGCAAACACAAAGGATGGGATTGACATACCTATTACAGCAACAAAAACCGATCCATAATCAAAGATGGTATTGTGTTTTAATGCCGAGATGACACCAAGAATAAATCCACATAGAACACCTATTACAACTGCCTGTCCACCAATCAAAGCAGAAGGTCCGATACGGTCGCCGATCATACTAATGACTGTACGACCTTCCGATTGAAAGGAGAGTCCTAAATCTCCCTGTATCAGGTTTCCTATATACGTCATATATTGAATGGCTAATGGTTTATCTAACCCATATTTTGCACTCATTAATTCTAGCTGACGTTCACTTAGCTTCTCTGGATTACTAAAAGGTGTACCTGGTAACAACTGCATTAAAAAAAAGGTAATTGTAACAATGATTAATAGTGTTATTACCATATATCCCATTCGTTGGACGACATAACGGCCCATATTTCCACCTCATTTGAGCAAAATGTTTAGCATTTATTGCTATAGAACAATGTTTAAATAATAAATAAAAAGTTGCAAATAAGGGCACTGAAAAGTCCATTTGTACTTTTTCAGTGCCCTTGCAATATCTCCCCATCTTCTTTCATTGCAAAACTTACTCTACATCAGCCCATTTGTATTCATATTCCGGGGCAGAAGGGTGACGTACAATACCTTTGATCTTACTACGTGTAAGTAGTGCGTCAGCACTTTGGTATAGGGGAGCGATGTGCATTTCATCCATTAGTTTTTTCTCAGCATCTAACAAAAGTTGATACCGTACTTCTGCATCGGTTTCAACATTAGCCTCAGCTACAATACTATCAAACTCATCATCAGAAAAATCCATTCTGTTAGCAGGACCATCAGTAACCCACATATCGATATAAGTCATTGGGTCACTATAGTCAGGTCCCCAAGAAGAAATGACCATGTCATATTCGACAGCTTTTTCATTCTCTAAACGCGCCTCAAATGGAACCGTCTTAATATTCACCGTGATACCTTCCAAGTTAGATTCCAATTGATTTTTTATAAATTCAGCTGATTTGACATGGTTGTCATCGTCTGAAGACATTAAACTCATTTCAAATCCATCACTATCAATTTCCGACAGTCCATCTTCCCATAATGCAATTGCCTCTTCTACAGATCCTTGATTGAATTCTCCATTTAATTCTCTAAAATCAACTTCCTCATTAGGAGAATAAGAAAATTCTTGAGGTACCAACGAATATAACGGTACAGAACCATTATTTAAAATAGTGTTCGTCAAACCTTCTTTATCAATTGTCATATCAATTGCTTTACGAATATTCTCGTTTGCAAAATGTTCATGGTTATGGTTAAAACGCATAAAAATAACTTCTGGGCGTACGACATTGGCAAAGTTTTCATCGTTTTCATATTCATCTACATAGGAAGATGATATTGTAATACGATCGACAGCGTCTGATTCCCATAGGTTTACTGCTGTAGAAACTTCTTTTACAACGTTGACGTTGATTTGATCAAGACTAACAGTTTCAGCGTCCCAATAATCAGGGTTTTTCTTATAAACCCAACCCTGATCTTGCTGCCAAGAGTCCAACAAGAAAGGACCATTTGATAAAATAGTTTCGGCTTCTGTACCGAACGTATCACCTACTTCTTCAACATGCGCTTGATTCAATGGTAGGAATATCGGAAAAGTTAGTAATTGGTTTAATAAAGCACTTGGGTTTTCTACGGTAATCTCAAGTGTTTTTTCATCTAGCGCTACAATACCTAAATCATCCGGTGTCATGTCTCCCGCTATGATAGCTGAAGCGTTTTTGATACCGGCTGTTTCGAACATGACATTGTAATGTCCTACTTCTTCAAAAACACGTTTCCAAGCATATTCAAAATCATTGGCTGTTACTGCTTCACCATTACTCCATTGGGCATCACGAATCAAAAATGTGTGTACAAGTCCATCCTCACTAACTTGATGATCCTCAGCCATCGCCAGTTCTGGATTATGAGCATCATCTCCCCGATAAAGTCCTTCATTTACATTATTCAATACTGTAAATGCAATTCCATCATGGGCATGTGCTGAATCTAATGTAGGGATATCACCATCGGAAGTAAGATTTATAACTTTTCCGCTAGTTTCTTCTCCTACGGTTCCTGTATTTTCGCTAGAATTTTCTATCGTATCTTCTGTGGAACTTTCATTTGAAGAGTCTCCTCCGAAGTTACATCCTGCTAATCCAATAATAACCATGAGCATTAGTAAAAATAAAAGATTTTTCATTATAAATCCCCCTTAACAGAATTTTCTGAAAGTATTGAAATTAATTTTACCATAATTAACCAAAGTGCGATATACTTTGTATAACTAAATATCTTATAATGGAATCTAACCATTTATTTACGGAGGTAACACTTATGATCATTATTATTTTTCTAATCATGCTTATCATCTTTTTCAGTTCAATTGTTACAACCTTCTTTTTTTCTACAGCGTTTACCTTACTTAATTGGGTTAATATACTATTTATTTTTTCACTAGTAGTAACGATGGGAGGGGCGATATTACATATTATTCAAGTTGGCTTCTTTAACAGTTTTATTAAAAATTTCAATTACTTCCTTAGAAGGATCAACCGCACAGAAGAAGTCATTAGCGAATTAGAGCGCAGAAACGATCGATACAAAGCTATCGACTCTATTAATCTACCAATACGAGTCCCAATCGTCTGTGCAGGTGTAATTCTGCTCGCTCTTTCTACCATGATTTCTTTAGTGATTATTTAAGATAAACGGCTAGCCGTCTTTTATTAAATACAGCGTCAGCTTCCACCGCCCCCGATTAACACCTATGTAGTGCGTGTAGGTGCTAATCGAAAGGAGGTGGGTTTCCCTTGACACGCGTGCCCTAAAGTTAACTGTCAACTTATAAATCTCTTAAAATAGGTACTTAGGACGTTGACTTAAGAAATTTTGATAGGCAAAGCCTTTTACATCGTCTTCTGAAAAATATTTCAACAACTCGTTGATCAGATTTTGATACTTGGATGCATCTTCTAAATCTTTGATGAAATAAGCGATTCCATCAAAATCAGAGCCAAAACCGATTAGTTTTACACCTCCTAGTGAGCATAAATGATCAATATGCTTTATTAGATCTGCAAAAGATGATTTTTTGCTGTTTTTAACAATAAATGGAGGGTTAAAAACAACGTTTATTAACCCTCCTTTAGCAAATAAAGCTTCTACTTGATCATCGTACAAATTTCGAGGATGATCACAAATTGCTCTTGCATTAGAATGACTGGCAATAGGATAATCTGCTAATTCAACCACATCCCAAAATCCCTTAATTGATAAGTGAGACACATCTGTTAACACTTGTTGGGTATTATTTAATGTAACTACCTTTTTACCGAGCAATGTCAAACCCCCACCACGGGGTTCTCCTGCTCCATCTGCGCAGAGATTGGCATTATTCCATGTCAACCCGATTGATAAAACACCAACACGGTACAAATGACGCAATTTAGCCAAATCGTTCCCGAAAGCATCTGCACCTTCCAAAGTAAGGACAGCACCGATATCGCCTTCTTTTAACGTATCAAAATCTTCCCACCTGGTAATATGCTTCATTTCTTGATTTTTTCCCAATACTTCTGTAAAAAACAAGTCGATTTGATCAAGTGCTTGTTGCCATTTTTGATCTTCGGGGGTATCCGGATAAATGAATATCGCAAAAAACTGCGCTTTTGCTTGTCCTAATGCTAATCGTTCAAGATTCGTGTTTAAATTTTGAGCAGAACGAAAGTCTAATGGTTTTTCCCCGTAATATTTCCCGTTTTTCGCAATTTGCAATTTCAGTAATGCATCGCAGTGAGTATCTATTATGTTCATCCCCCCACACCTCCTCCTAAATCTGACAAGCTGCTATAAATCCTTCGAATATCTTCACTGATGCAAAATCATCTACTTTTGCCATATTCTCTGGATGCCACTGTAATCCAAGGACAAAGGAGTGCTCTTTACTTTCAATAGATTCGATAATTCCATCACTGGCAATTCCACTAACCGTAAAGGGGTCCAATACTCTGCGATTAGCTTGATGATGTCGACTGTTCACTTTTAACCTTTCTACCCCTGTCAAACGGTTCAACAAGGAATCTTTTACAACAGTCACATAATGGGATCCATGTCCTTTAGGGGCGTTTTGTGCATGTTGCAACAAGTCTCTATTTATTTGTGTATACATATCCTGGTACATATCGCCACCGGCTGCAATGTTTAGTATTTGACAGCCTCGACAAACTGCTAAAATAGGTTTATTCATTTCCAGTAATTCTTTAATTAGTGTAATCTCAAATATATCTCTTGCAGGGATGATTGTTCCCAGATTTGGATAAGGCTCTTCACCAAACAGAGTAGGATCGATATCATACCCTCCTGTTAGCACTAAGCCATCAATCTTTTCTGCAAATTCCAGAATATCGATTTCGTCTGCTAGATTAGGTAGGATAACAGGAAGTCCTCCAGCCCGAGAAACAGCATTAATATTATCGGAGCCAACTAATAATTGCACCTCATCTACTTCGGTAGATGAGGTAATACCAATTAACGGTTTCATTTCTTTTGCCTCCTCTTGTTGCCTAAATAATTTTTCTGACTTTTCAATGAATATACTCGTTAAAGAATTTCGATGATTAATATGTAATATACATCTTCTTTGACTTTTATTACCATTGGTTAATTTTAACAAGCTAGTAATAGTAAGATTATCTGATGCAGTATATTGTTGCTATAGTTTTGTTAGATAATTAGACAAACTCATTTAATGTAGCAAGCCAAATGTCGTTAAAAGATTTACTTGGAAAAGTAAAAGGCAGACCTAAAAGGGTTTTTGAACCTTTTAGATCTGCCTAAAACAGATGAAGTCATTCCATACTCCTTCCAGTTATTCGTTTCCTATTTTTGCTTTGCTGGTCTTTCCTTCGCCTTATCCGCTTCTCCCGCATTCCGATTCGCTTCGTCACGGTTTTCCTGCATTTCTTCTACTGTTTTCGTCTTGACGCGAGCAGCACCTTGATATTCTCTCGTAGGAAGGAGATCTCCTGATTCCATCCTGATACTCGCAGATTCTATCGCATCCTTAAATTGAGGTAACCATTGCTGCTGTAAAACTAGCATTTCGTCTACCATCTGCCAAATTTCAGGTGGATTGCAAACAGCCCCCACAAGAGGATCCATCATGAATGCCTGACGAAGTAACATATCATCTCCGTGAACGGCCCCCTCTACTGCCAGTCGCTGCACAGACACACTTACATTACAGACTGCCGCTGGTCCCATCGGTAATTCACCCACTACTGGCATATTAATTAAAGCTGACGTTGCTTTATCCTCTCGACTTAAAAACCAAAATGTTTACATTAAAATGCTGTTGAATACATTCATCATCCCGATTTTTGTATTTTAGAAGGGTTAGAGACTGGAAGAGTTTATCGAGGACACTTCAATATGGTAAACGATGGGATCATTACAAATTTGCCGAATGACGCAATCATAGAAGCCCCAGGATACGTGGATCGAAACGGATATTAATGTAGCATTTTGAAGGAAGAGTTCCGTAAACATTAGATGTACCATTAATAAATTACTCCCTTGTGAATCTAATTCAAGGACTAAACGCTTTAATGACGTTTCGATGTCCTTGTTATCTTGAAGAAGCAGAAAGGGATTTGGCTTTTCTAGTAATTCTGAAAGCTTGGCCAAATCCTTCAAAGATTTGAAAACTACCCTCTTTTCTTTTCCAAGTAAACTCCAAATTCAACATTCTGCACGGAATGGAGGATTAGCGATAAGCCTGTGGGAAATCAAGGACTCAATCAAGATCAACTGTCCTTCTTTTAACAAAAACGATTCCTGTTCACTCTACTTGAGCCTTCCCGTGTATAGTAAGTACATATTCTCTATTGCTTTATGAATGTGGGCCTCTGGCATTTCATAATTATTCCATTTTTTAAAATAGAAGATCCATGAGTGTGCGGTTTTACTTTTTCTTCTACATATGTATTCGTTTCTTTTATATCATCATGTTCCAACTCAATGTGTTCCACGATTTAGTATTCTTCAGATTAGTTATATCCCAGAACCGAACCAGTAAAGTAATAATATCCATCCGTGCGTTTATAGATCCATGGATCTGCTCGTTGCTTCAAAATTGGATTATGATAAGTCAAATTAAATATTTTTTTCCATCATACCAAACCCCTTAGTTGTTATTTATATTAGTAACTTTATACAAATGTTAACTAAATAAAAAATTAAGAGGCAGATGTAGAAACTCAGACTGAATTATACTTTTTTGTGCCTCTATCTAAAACATCGTCGGCACTAGAATTATTGCAAATGTTTAAGTACTAGGACCAGAGCAACGTCAATTGCTATTTGGAAAGACAACTTGAAATATATAATTTTCTCACACAGTCGTATAGTTAATCGTTTTGTTTACGAAATCAAGGAATTAGTGTAATATTGTCGATGTGCAGGCCTTACTTTTTCAATTAGTAATTCTCCATAAATTTATCCAATTATCACCAATGGGCGGTCTTTACATACTAACAATAAAAAGTCTAAAACTATGGAGGATTTAAAACCATGATACGTATAGGCGTATGGATCTTTAATGTATTTCTATTGAATTTACTGTGGTTCATCTTTTCTTTATTGGGACTAATCATTTTTGGTTTATTTCCAGCTACTGCGGCTTTATTTTCAGTTTTAAGAAATTTAATAATGGAAACGGATGATCTTTCTACTTTAGAGGTTATTAGATTATTTTGGAGTAAATTTAAATCAGAGTTCTTAAAGTCAAATCTGGTAGGATTTATACTTTCTATTTGTGGGTTTATTTTATACTTAGATATAAGAGTACTACAACAGTTAGACAACAATCTTTTTCATGTATCGTTATCTATTGTTACCTTTGTCATCGGCTTTGTATATTTACTTATCTTTTTGTACATCTTTCCAGTGTTTGTACACTTTGATCTGAAGGTTTTACAATATCCAAAACATGCTTTTATCTTAGCAATAGGACGCCCATTAAAGACTATAGTTATGATGATAGTATTAGCAATAGTAATATTTTTATATACGATATTACCTGGCTTGATACCTGTGTTCGGGGTTAGTTTAATTAGTCTGGTTATTATGAAAACAGCATCACTCTCTTTTCCAGAAAAAAGTGGCACCCTTAATTAATCAAGTTTATACTTAACTACACTTATAAAAGCTGATGTCCAAAAGCTCAAAATAACTTTTGGACATCCTCAATTTTTGACTTTTTTGGGTGCTTCAAATTTAGTTGGATTTATAAACACAAAAATTTTAATAGACTAGATTATCCCTTAACCTTTTACAGATCCAATCATAACCCCTTTTTCAAAGTATTTTTGCATGAAAGGATAAATAACTAAAACCGGTAATGTAGATACAATGATAACTCCGTACTTAATTTGATCTGCATATCTCTGTGCATAACCTCCATCAGCACCCCCAGTACCAGCACCTTCACCGAATACTTGGTTTGATATGAGAATGTCCCTTAAAATAATTTGCAGTGGTTGGATACCAGAGTCCCTCACGTAAATCAAACCAGTGAAGAAATTATTCCAATGATAAACTAAATAGTAAAGAGCAATAACGGAAAGGACAGCTTTTGAAAGAGGTAAAACTATCTGAGAAAAGAACCTGAAATGATTACAACCGTCTATAGCTGCGGCTTCGTACATTTCTTTAGGGATAGTATGCTCAAAAAATGTTCGGGCAATTATAAGATTAAAGACGTTTACTGTCCAAGGGTTAAAAATGAAAACCCACATGGTGTTTATTAAACTTAAATCCTTCATTAATAGATAAGTAGGTATTAGACCACCATTGAAAAACATAGTGAAAATAAAGAAAAACATTAATAAACGTCGTGCTTTAAATTCATATCTCGATAACACATAAGCTGCTGGTATTGTCAACAGCAAGTTAACTGTTGTTCCTAACGTTGCATATACCACAGTATTTTTATAACCATTCCATATTCTACTATCACTGAAGATTTCTTTATACCCAAAAAGGCTAAATTCTTTAGGAAACAATAACACTTGGCCGCTTGCAACCATCCCTGAATCACTGACTGATGCAATAATTACAAACCATAAAGGATATGCAACGGCCAAAAACATAATTATACATGTTCCATAGATAAATATATCAAAAAATACATCTGAAAGACTTTTTCTTTTTAGACTGAAGATACTCATGTCTTTCCCTCCTTACAAAAGTATAGATGGCACTAAAATAATTTAATAATTAATTACCATAAACTTATTCTTGAAGTTCTTTTAGCAAGGTAATTCATCGCAACTAGCAACGAGAAGTTAATAAGTGTATTAAATAATCCAATTGCTGCAGCATAACTAAATTGATTTGAAACGATACCTATTTTATAGACATAAGTTTCTATTACCTCTGAAATTGGCAAGTTTAAAGAGTTTTGCATGAGAAATATTTTTTCGAAACCTGTACTAATAATAGTACCCATATTTAAAATAAGGAGGATAACAATAGTCGGAGTAATCGCTGGGATTTCCACATTCCGAATAATTTGCCATCTGCTAGCTCCATCAACCTTTGCAGAATCATAAAGTTGTGGATCTACAGCTGACAGAGCAGCTAAATATATAATGCTATTCCATCCTACATGTTGCCAAACATCAGATAGGACATAAACAGGAATAAATGTTTTTACAGAAGCTAATAAATTAATGTCACCAAGTCCGATTGCACTCATTACATTACCCCCTATACCAGAAGGCGTTAGTATAACGTTCATCATACCAACTAATACAACGATTGAAATAAAATGTGGTAAATAAACCGTTGTCTGCAAAACCCTTTTAGCTCGTTGAACTCTAATTTGATTAATTACTAGAGCCAATATAATTGGTGCTGGAAAACCTACCACAATCGTTGTGATACTAATCATAAGTGTGTTTCTCATTAGGTCATAAAATAGGTGACTATTAACGAATTGAATAAAGTATTTTAATCCAACCCATTCACCACCCGTAAGACCTGCTGTAAAGTCATATTCACGAAAGGCCAATTGAATACCGTACATTGGTATGTAATTAAATATGCCCACACAGATGATTGCAGGCAAAATTAACAGCCATAATTGATAGTCGCGTTTGAATGTGTTAAAAATAGTATCTTTTTTTGGTTTAGTAATAATAGTTAGATCACTCGATTTTGTTTCCATTTTTATAATGGCCATTATTTGTCCCCCCCTTATTTAAGGAAGAATACTAAACCATATTGGTTTAGTATTCTCTCAATAAAGCTATTATTCAATTTCACTCAAGTACTCATCATAGTAAGGTTGCATTAATTCAAGATTATCTGGCATCCCCATTGTATTTAATTGGTCTAGGTATCCATCCCATTCATCTTCTATATTACCTTCAGTAACCCATTGAGCGAATTTTGCCATTGCTAAATTCATTAGCTCTGTATTTCGAAGACTCATAGTGTTGTTGTCTTCTTGGCTGTATTTGAGAAATATACCTGGATACACATCTAACTCTAGATCAGTCCGAGAATAAGCATCCTGATATGCCTCTTGTTGGAGATTACCTGCTTGCATATCCGTTCCTAGTTCTAATTCTAGTGAATCTGAGATATACATTGGTCCATTATCAGCCCAACTCTTCGTCCATTTCCAAGTGCCCGGGTCCATTGAATCATCTGCCGGCGGTAAGACACTAAAAGTGCCATCTCCATGATCTTCAATACTTTCTCCGATTGATCCAAATAAAACTTGCATACTTGTTTCTGGGTCATACAATTCATTTATGAATCTCATAGCTGCCTCTTTTTCTTCCGTTTGTGCCGACATTTGAATCATATTCGTGCCGTAATTCAATACGTTATTATCATAAGCCCATCTAAGATCATCAGTGGAATCATCTGACATTTTCAACGGCTCCATTGTAGTGTATTGTGGAGCTAATGCTTTACCAAATCTATCTGTACCTTCCCAACCATAGGTGTAACCTACTTTCGCAGTGTCTCCGTCACCCCGGGCTGTAGATTGATAATTTGTGTATTCTTGAGTAAAGACTTCTTGGTTGATTAACCCATCTTCGTAAAGCTTATTCAAGAAGACTACTACCTCTTTATATCTTTCGTCCATAAAAAAGTTTTTAAGTTCACCATCTTCTGCAAAATATCCAGTTCCACTTTCCGATGGTGTAATGCCTGTACTACCTAAAAGAACTGTTGGATGGAAAAATCCAAAACCTCCTGTTCCTACCGGAGCCCAATCAAATGGAATTTCATCATCTGTATCTCCATTACCGTTTGCATCTTCTTCTTTAAACGCTAGTAAAACCTCATGTAATTCATCCCAAGTAGTAGGCATGTCCATACCTACATTATCTAACCAGTCAGTATTAATAAATTGCATAGTAGCTGATTCAGGCCAATATCTTTGATATTTAGGCAACCCATAAACTTCCCCACTTTCTTGGGTTGCAATAATTTCAAGTTCCGCCTTTTCATCAAACATCGTTTGTACATTTGGAGCATGCTCCATTAATTCATTTAAATCTTGAAATAAACCAGTAAATTGCGCGAAATCTCCATCTGTAATGGCGTTAGGTCCAACGATTAGATCAGGTATATCACCACCGGCAAGCATCGCATTTTTTCTCTCGTCCCAATCAGCAGAAACTTCTTCCCATTGGATATCAACACCTGCTTTTTCTTCTGCTTCTGCTAACCACTCCATATTTTCTAAACTTTCTGTTAATGGATGCTTTAGCATTATAGCCGTTAGCTGGACTACACCATCTTCTGTTTCTTCACTTGCTTCTTCATTAGAATTCCCGCTACAAGCTACTAATGTAAATATAAAGATACCAAAAACTAAAAACATTGCCGAAAACTTTTTCATCCTTATTCCCCCTTATTTAACTTTTTTGTTAACCAAATAATAAATAAATTATAATTTTACAATAAACGATGTGAATCTCCTAGATTATTAAAGCAATCAATACTTCACCAATTCGAAATACTTGCGTTTGAAAACGTATACATTCATTATATTAGTGATGTAATGAGTAGATGTCAACTTATATTTTTAGACCAAATTTAATAATAAATGATAACATTAATATTAAACATTATTACTATATATAAATGACCAAAAGTACTTTAGTAAACATAGTTTTTTTGTATTGTGCTTAATCTTGAATACTAGTTAGTTATAATTTTCGAACAAATACACCTTTCACTTAAATAAGTGAAAGGTGTATTTGAACTAATGATAAAGATATCTACTAAAAACTATTATGGAATATAAGATCTACTAGTTTCTTTTTATATATAATTATATTTAGAATATCCATTTTACATATTTTACAATAATAATTTTTTACTTAATGACCACTTAAATTATTCTATTTTCCAGCATAACTTAATTTTCATTCCAACATAAATCAATTATTCTTGACTTACTAAGTATTCCATTATTTCATTTGATAAATCATTATTGCCACCATAGACCGGAATGAATCCTGCGACTTGTGTTTCTAATTCCAGATTCAATTCTTTAATTATTCTTGCCTCATTGTTGAGAGGAAGAGCATAAGTGTTTTCTTCTTCTGTCTCCGATTCTTTCAGATTCTTATCAAATCCTGATGAGACAATCGAATCTAGAGGTAGGGCTAGATCCTCGAGATCAACAACAGCATTTAAAATGTCTTCATCAACAAAGATAAGATCACCTTCATGTACTGCAATTTCAATAAAAAATTTCTCTGCTAATGCTACATGAAAAATGATTGAGAAGTTTTCTTCCTCAATCTCTGGTATCTTTTGTTTGATCATTTTTTTTAACATTTCTTCATCCATCTTTGTACCCAACTCTTCTGTAAAAAATAATATTTCAAACCCATCTTCATCACTCCCGCACGCACTCACTAATATAGTAAAACTAAAGATAATTAGTGTAATAATTTTTTTTTTCATATCTCTCATCCTAACTAATTTATTTTGCATTGATTGTATCATAATCAATTGAATTAACCGAAGTAGTGTATATAGGAGCTTTCTAATGCTACGATTCAATAGTAAAAGTTCATGATCAAGAATTAATAGAATACAATATTTTGTAGTTTTAATTTCACTTTGGAGAAATCATATAATTACCGATCACAATGTTTTCTTCATCACAAAATTAGGTGAATTTACCTCTTTTACACTTTTATTTTGTTTTTGATTGACCTGATAACCTTTCGACTCAAAAAATGGTTTCGCTGTGATACTAGCTTCTGTATCTATTTCTGTAAAACCATTTGATTTAGCAGTCATCTCCAATTGAGTTAACAGGTTAGCGGCAATCCCTTCTCTTTGAATTTGTGTGTATATAATAAATCAATTTCTTCTGTGCAGGCTAAATTTCCAAAACTCTTATTTCACCCCCGTGAACTACTACAAAGGTAAAACTACTTCCCAGTTGAGTTTCCCATTCTTGTAAACTCAAAGTGCTGTTCGCCCATATTTCAAGTTATTGCGTTGAATAGTCACCTTTGTTGATAGTAATAATTGTTTCTCTAAAGAGTATAGCAATGGTTAGATGTATCACTTTTTACGAATCTTCTAACTTTAATGATGAGCACTTTCT
Organism: Salipaludibacillus neizhouensis; assembly: GCF_002886185.1. Taxonomy (GTDB): domain Bacteria; phylum Bacillota; class Bacilli; order Bacillales; family Salisediminibacteriaceae; genus Salipaludibacillus; species Salipaludibacillus neizhouensis. The sequence continues at coordinate 205,701 of NZ_KZ614146.1, read as the reverse complement.
TTTTTGTTAGCTATGTTAAATAATAATATTATTTTAGTACAATTAGAGAGGGAACCTCGGATAAGGTTCCCTCTCTCTTAAGTCTTGTTGAAGAGTGGATAAATTACAAACCTACTTCTCTTTCACTGTCGATATGTATTTCTGTTTTATAAATAGAAGAATACACATTTACCAATACCTCGTTAGTTCTTACCCGAAAACCCCATGTACCGAATTGATTAAAACTTGGGTAACCAGTAACTTAATTTCACAATCATCATATTTACTTTTTAATGTATTTTCAAGTTGGACTTTAGTGATCGATAAAAAGCTAAATATAAACAGGTAATAATAGTACCAATCAAAATAATAATTAACTTACCTTTCGGGTGAAAAAAATCCAACGATAACACTAAGAAGTAAGGTTAATATAATGATAAAACCAACGCTTGTGATGATATAGAAACTAAACTTCCTTTTTACATTAGGATAAAAAAAGCTACCCCACTTCCAATATAATCTATAAAAATATGTCCAATTAAAACAGAAATGGAAAATCTTTAATGACTAAGCAAATAATAAATCGAATATTGGTCCTGAAAAAACTGAGTGCCCATATACGGAGATTACTTTGATGAACTTTTATACCTTCAGCATAATCTCCAGACCAGTCATCTGAGGATCTAATGATGAGTATGGATCTTGTCTTGATAAAACTTTTTCTCTTTTTTTGAGAGCTTTTCTTGCAAGTTCTTTCCTTTATAATTAACTTCTCCACTAGTTGCCTGATATAAATTTAAGATAGTACGACCGATCGTCGATTTTCCGCAACCAGATTCACCAACAAGATCTAAAGTTTCGCCTTCATATATTTCAAAGGAAACATTACAGACCCAAAAGGTTCAAAAAACCTTTTGGGTCTGCCTAAAAGCAATAAACGGATGAAGTCATTCCATACTCCTTCCAGTTATTCGTTTCCTATTTTTGCTTTGCTGGTCTTTCCTTCGCCTTATCCGCTTCTCCCGCATTTCGATTTGCTTCATCACGATTTTCCTGCATTTCTTCTACTGTTTTCGTCTTGACCCGAGCAGCACCTTGATATTCTTTCGTTGGAAGGAGATCTCCTGATTCCATTCTATTTCTTGCCGATTCTATCGCCTCCTTAAATTGAGGTAACCATTCCTGCTGTGAAACTAACATCTCATCCACCATCTGCCAAATTTCAGGTGGATTGCAAACAGCCCCCACAAGAGGATCCATCATGAATGCCTGACGAAGTAACATATCATCTCCGTGAACGGCCCCCTCTACTGCCAGTCGCTGCACAGACACACTTACATTACAGACTGCCGCTGGTCCCATCGGTAATTCACCCACTACTGGCATATTAATTCCGTTTCGATCCACGTATCCTGGGGCTTCTATGATTGCGTCATTCGGCAAATTTGTAATGATACCATCGTTTACCATATTGAAGTGTCCTCGATAAACTCTTCCAGTCTCTAACCCTTCTAAAATATAAGAACCATGTTCTTCACTTCGATTTTCTTCTTTATATTCAAGAGCAGGATCCTTTAACCAGTTAGGAAAGTCTGTTTCAAACCAATGACGTCCTTCCGTACAAACTCTTAAATAGCCACCAGTTTCTCCATTAATCCATGTTCCTAAATCAATCCAATCCTTGATCTCCTCTGATCGCTTCCGATACCAAGGAAGATATTCGCTTAAATGACCGTTAGATTCGGTACTATAATAACCAAACCTGCGAATCATATCGATACGTACCTTTTCTGTATCTTTAAATTCCGAGTGATTTTCGAAAGCATCTAGGACCTTTCCTGTAAGATCGTCCCCGTTATGTTGAATGCTAATATACCAAGTTTGATGGTTAATTCCAGCGCAAATAATATCAACTTCGTCTTTTTCGAGCTCAAACACGTCAGCAATTTGTTTGTGCCCACCTTGTACACCGTGACATAAACCAACTGTTTTTACTCCACCATACTTGTTGCACGCCCACGTAATCATGGCCATTGGGTTCGCGTAATTTAATAAAAGACATTCTGGGTCGGAAACTTCACGTATGTCCTCGCAAATAAGTAACATTTCTGCAATCCCGCGTTGTCCATACATAATTCCACCGGCACAAAGGGTATCCCCGACACATTGGTCAACACCGTACTTGAGAGGAATTTCAATGTCTGATTCAAAAGCCTCTAATCCGCCAATTCTAACAACATTAAAAATATAGTTAGCATCTTTTAAGGCTTGGCGCCGATCTGTCGACGCCTCGATTTGAATATCCAATCCGTTTTCTTTAATGTCGCGTTGACAAAGCTCCCTTACCATTTCAAGATTCCGCTCATTTATATCTGTAAAAGCTACCCTAATTGATTTGAACTCCGCTACAGCAAGTAAATCTCTTAATAACCCACGAGTAAATCCAATACTACCTGCACCAATAAATGTAACTTTAAATGACATGTTTTTCAGTCCTCCTATAATTAAGATTAGTTTAATTCTAATTCAAATTGGCGTTGTAACGCTTTCAAAATAATAACTAATTTAATTACAAAGGTAAGAAATTCTGACATTTGACATTCCAAAGGACTCTCTTATTCTGACCAAAGACAATAAAATTTGTTGCTAAAACTGCATTTACCGTTTCAACTCAATGTCACCTCGAAACTTACTTGGACTATACCCGGTCTCTTTTTTGAATAAATAACTAAAATGCTGTCTACTATTCAAACCGATATACTCCGAGATCTCAGTGATTGGAATAACAGAGTTTCTTAACAGCATTTTTGCTTTTTCAATCCGTATCGACGTTAAATACTGCATAATAGTACAGCCCATCTCTGTTTTGAATATACGTTGCAAATAGCTAGCATTCAAATGAATTACTTCTGCAATATCATCAATTAAGAGTGGACGGTCATAATGATGATGAATATATTCAACAGCTTTTTTTATGTACACATTTCGATTTTTTAGTTGAGAGGAAAAAGTAGCGTCCGATTTTTTTAATGTAGCTATTTGTAGGAAGAGTTCCGTAAACATCAGTTGTACCATTATTGGGTTACTCACTTTCGAATCTAATTCGAGGACTAAACGTTTTAATGTCGTTGCGATGTCATTACCATCTTGAAGAAGAAGAAAGGATATTGGTGTTTTTAGTAATTCTAACAGATTATCATTTTCCTTGGCTAAGTCCTTCAAAGATGGAAAACTACCCTCTTTACTTTTCCAAGTGAACTCCACATTCAACATTCTGCACGGAATAGAAGATTTAGCGATAAGCCTGTGGGCAATCAAGGAATCAATCAAGATGAACTGACCTTCTTTTAGCATGAACGAATCCTGTTCGATCTCTACTTGAGCCTTCCCGGATAGTACGTACATTATCTCAATCGCTTCATGAGCGTGGGCCTCTGACATTTCATAATTACTCCATTGTTTAAAATAGTAGAAGGTTACTTCAGGGTGGACTTCTCTTTCTCTTGACAGAGTTTGATACAAGCTCGTTTCCTTCACTGACTATCACCTCTTTCTTTATCATACCTTATAAGAGTTTTGATTTATATCAGTTAAACTAGCAAAAGCTTAAGAAAAACTGCATTGTTTAATCTTAATAAACTTTTATGCCTAATTTGGAAGTCGATAAACATTTAGAAAGACTGTCTACGTTGACTTTCATTTTTAAAAAAATAAATCGAAGTAGCGAAGGCGGCGACTCCTGTGGGGAAAGCAATAGCGAAGACCCTGCAGGGAAGAACTTTCCCGAGGAGACTGAAGCATTGCCCGCGGAAAGCGTCCGCCTAGAGCGGATTCGAGTTTCTTTATTCGACGAAAACAACAATCTCTAAAAAAAAACGTTAATTCCTGTAACAGAATTAACGTTTTGAACTATATTATTTACTCTCTGTGTGATAATACTTCTTTCTCATATTGCTTCACGTCATTTAACCAGTTTTCTCTTTCTGGTACTCCCATTGTTTCGCAGTAATAATCCCAAATGGCACCAAATGGATATGTTTTAAACTCCTCTAGAAGTGCTAAACGTTCTGTGAAATTTCCGTCTTCCTGAAGTTGTTTTAAATGCTCGTTTGGCATAAGCATTCCAAGCATCAATGCTTTAATCATATTTCTCGTACCAATTGTCCACGCCGCAACGCGGTTAATACTGGCATCAAAGAAATCCAAGCCAATAATCACTCGATTGAGAGCGTCATTCCTTACAATCTCCAACGCCAATTCTTTTAATTCATCATCTAATGTGACTACATGATCACTGTCCCAGCGAACTGGTCTTGATACGTGTAGCGCTAATTTTTCACTGTATAAAAGCATAGAGGAAATCTTATTTGATACCATTTCAGTTGGATGATAATGTCCTGTGTCCAGTAAACACAATTTATCATTTTTCAATGCATATCCATAATAAAATTCATGAGAACCTACAACGTAAGATTCCGAACCAATCCCGAAAACTTTACTTTCCACAGCATCAATATTAAATTTCTCATCAAGCTTCACAGTGTATATTTCATCTAAAGATTCTTTTAATCTTCTTCGTGGTGTTAATCGATCACTTGGAGTATCTTTATATCCATCTGGAATCCAAATATTTGTTAGGCATGGTGTACCAAGCTCTTTCCCGAAATACTCTCCTATTTTTCGGCTGGCGATACAATGATCTATCCAAAACTGACGAATTTCTTTATCCGGATGAGATAATGTCAATCCTGAAGATGCTTTTTCATGGGAAAAGAGAGTAGGGTTGAAATCTAATCCTAAACCATTTTTCTTTGCCCATTGCACCCATTTTTCAAAGTGTTTTGGTTCTAATTCATCCCGCTCAACTGCGATTCCATCTGTTTCTGCATAAATCGCATGCAGATTAATCCGATGTTTTCCAGGGATTAATGATAATGCTTTTTCAATATCCTGCCGTAATTCTTCAGGAGTTGTAGCTTTTCCCGGATAGTCACCCGTTACTTCTATTCCACCTGAGAGTTCACTCTGATTCACTTCAAAACCACCAATGTCATCTCCTTGCCAACAATGTATCGAGATCGGTACTTGCTTCAATTGTGCAAATACGTGATCAATATCAATATCCCATTTTTCATATGCTTTTTTAGCTAGTTCAAAATTTTCTTTTACTGTCATCCTAACTCACTCCTTGTGTATGTTTTTACATCAAATGATTCCTTGATTATCGAACGGGCTTCTCTTACATTTTTTAACTCCCCTAAAGCTAAGAGTTGGGCTGTAACATTGCCAATTGCCGTTGCTTCTATTGGTCCTGCATTTACTTCTTTGGCCGTCGCATTAGCAATGAGTTGATTTAATAATTCATTTTGACAGCCTCCACCAATGACATTCACTTTAGTAAACTGCTTCTCGTAAATTTCTTCAATTTGACGAATTGCTGATTGATAACTAACAACTAAACTGTCAAAGACACATTTAGATATCTCCCCAGGTGTTGCAGGAACACTCTGATTCGTTTCGCTGCAATAATTTTTGATCTCCTCAATCATATTTTCTGGCTTAAGGAATCTCTCGTCATCCACATTTACAGTTGAGGTAAAGTGTTCTGGTTCCTTTGCAAGTTTTACGAGTTCTGCGAATGTGTACTGATCCTGATAATTTCGTTTTACTTCCTGAATCATCCAAAGACCCATGATATTTTTCAAAAAACGAAACTGGTAATCAATGCCGCCTTCATTGGTGAAATTGTAATCGAGTGCTTTTGTCACACAGATAGGAAAGTGATTTTCAACCCCTATTAGTGACCAGGTTCCAGAACTAATGTAAATGGTTCCTTCTATTTCCGGAACAGCAATAACTGCTGAACCTGTGTCATGGGTGGCCGGAAGGACAACATCCATATCGATTCCGGTTTCTTCAACTATAGATGCCTTAAAAGGACCTAGGATTGTTTTTGGTGGTTTAATTGTTTGAAACATTTCCTTGTTAATCCCCAGACTTTCTATTAATTCCATATCCCACTTTTTCGTAAAGGCATTAACAAGTTGTGTGGATGTCGCATTTGTATATTCATTAGACTTTATGCCTGTAAGTAAAAAATTTAAGTAATCCGGAATCATTAAAAATGTTTTTGCTTTCTTTAAAACTTCCGGATCGTTTTTCTTTAAGGAATATAATTGGTAAATTGTATTGAACTTTTGAAATTGTATTCCTGTTTCTAAATATAGTCTTTCTTTCGATATAATTTCGAAGACTTCTTCCATCATTCCATCTGTTCGAGGATCTCTGTATGCTACTGCATCTGTCAGAAGGTTATCATTCTCATCAAGTAATACAAAATCCACCGCCCATGTATCAATGCCGATACTAGATGGCGTGATACCTTTGGCGTGACACTCTTTCAGTCCTGTTTTGATTTCGGAAAATAGTTTATCAATATCCCAACAGAAATGATCGCCTTTTTTGATTAATTCATTATTAAAGCGATGGACTTCTTCTAGCTTTAATTTACCAGCCTCCAGGCTTCCAGCTATTAATCTTCCACTGGAAGCTCCGATATCCACGGCTATGCTAGTCTTGTTCATAAACACCCTCCTAATTGCAAACGTTTACTTTAATCTCTATTTTACGTGCTACTTCATGATCAGGAAATAACGTCTCTCATCTTTTTTATGTCCTTATTTGCACTCATTCGTAATAGTTAGAAGAAAGAGATAGGATTTACCTCGCTATCCTTGGAATGGATTAAATCTTTTAAATCCATACTTACCTGCATTATTGGTCTCGATATGCTTTCGGGGTAAGATGATATCTCTTTTTGAAAATACGATAAAAATAACTGATATTTTCATATCCTACTTTATCTACAATTTCCGCAATTGGTAATGTTGTATTTTCAAGAAATTCCTTCGCTTTATTAAGCCTGCGTTCCTGCAATAGTTCTTTAAATGTAAATGAAGTTGCCTTTTTAATAGCTTTACTTAACGAATAATGAGTTTGATTAAGACGATCAGAAACCTCATAAAGTGTAGCGTTACGGTAATTCTCTTCAATATACTTCAACACTTCTACAATCAAATAATGCTGCATGGAATAGGTATGTTTTTTTACAATCTTATCAGAATTCTTGATTAGTTCGATAATAAACAGACCCATATACAGCTTGATGGAAGAGTCAGATAATAATGTAGGACGCATCATTTCGTCGATAATTTTCTTCATTAAATCCTGTATGTTATCGATATGCGCTACTTGAAAATAGAGGTACTGCCCTTTTTGAGTAGAGCTGTAAAGGCTATTTATTAAAAAATCACTAACCATGTTTTCCGAATTTAAATATGAGAAAATAAATTCGAAAAATCGGGGTTGAATAATAAAGTTAATAATGATATCTTCTTCCGAGCATGCTTTTATTTCATGTTCGATATGCTGGTTTAAAAACACCATTTCTCCTTTTCCTAAAGAAATCTCTTCATTTCCGATTCTTTGATGAAAATTTCCATTGTACACATAATTTATCTCAATATAATCATGCTTATGTTTAGGGAAATCAATGAAACGTGTATGTTTACGCAACGTAATCATATGGTCCTTTGAAAGAAACTTCTCACTTTCAATAACAAAATTAGTTTGACTCGTATAGATATCTTTCATCACATTATTTTTAAATTCTAGAATCTCTTTTTCTTCTTCTGTCAGTGTCATTAGTTCGTCTAAAAGATTGCTTTTCAATCTATCCATCTCCCTGTCAGAGCAATTAATCTCATCTTATCATAGGAAGGATAGATAGTCTTTATTTGCACAGAGGTAAAAATACTATGTGATTTTTATCTATTTTAATTACCTTCTTATCATGGACGGAAGCGTCCACCTAGAGCGAATTCGAATTCTCTGTTCAAATGGAATCAACAACCAAAAAAAGAACTGACATCAACGTAAAGATGTCAGCTCTTTTTATTTACGAATATCCCATGGTTGTCATTAATGCCAACTCTTTTTGAGTAGAATCCAATCTACTATATTGGACAATAATAGCTTGATTACTCCGTATTTCCATCGCATATGGAACCCCTAGTGGAATTTGTTCTCCTTGGTCATTTTTCAACCAAGAAGTACGTATATGCTTCGTTCTTCTTCCTTCTATTGAATAAAATAATCCTTCTAAAGGATCGCGGTCCTCAAAATAAACAATTACTTCGAGTTCAACTTGCTCGAGATTACAATTTAACACACATATAGATTCATGACTTTCTTGATCTCCGTTACTTATTGGTGGAATAAACCCATCGGCAATAAACCAATTCTTTTGACCAAGTCTTTCACTCATGATCCTGTCCCCCTGTTATTATTGCTGGTTGGAATAAAACTTTTTATCTTGTAAATGCTGCTGGCACACCGCCATCAACCGTAACCATACAACCAGTAGTTTTAGCTGATTTAGATGATGCAAGGAATGAGATTGTCTCAGCGATATCCTTAGGCAGGATGTGTACACCTAAAATTGTTCGTTTTTTATAGTGGTCTTCTAATTCATGTGGTTCAATACCGTAGGCAGCTGCCCGCTCTTCTCTCCAAGCTGATCCCCAAATAGCAGAGCCTTGAAGAACAGCATCAGGTAAGACCGAGTTTACACGAATTCCATGTTCTCCACCTTCCGCAGCAATGCATCGTGCGAGATGAGTTTCAAGCGCCTTCACAGAACTATAGGCAGATGCACTTTTACCGGCATAAACAGAATTTTTCGATCCAACAAATACCATACTTCCACCGTACCCTTGAATTTTCATTTGCTTGAATGCTTCACGTGCTACTAAGAAATAACCTGTACCGAGCACATTCATGTTCAATTCCCATTCTTTCAACGTTGTCTCTTCGAATGGACTAGATGTTGCTAATCCAGCATTATTTACGATCGTATCTACACCACCATATGTTAAGGCAACGGTTCTGTATGCCGCTTGAATATCTTCTTCTTTCGTTACATCCATTTTAATTGCTGTAGCACGGCCTTCACCATACTTCTCATTTATTTCTTGTGCTACTTTTTCAGCACCTTCAAGATTCAAGTCAGTAACCGCAACGTGTGCTCCTTGCTCAACAAAGGTACGGCATGTTTCACTGCCAATTCCACCTGCTCCACCGGTTACAAGAGCTACTTTACGTGAAAATTCTGCTTCAGCAGGTGCTAACGATAGCTTATAAAGCTCCAGTGGCCAGTATTCGATTTCATAGGATTCATTCTCACTGAGAGACACAAATTCTCCTAATGCTGTCGCTCCTTTTATTACTTGAACAGCTCGATTATAAAGAGCACCACTTACATTTGCCATCGTAAGGTTTTTACCTGTTTTCACCAAACCTAGACCTGGAATTAAAATGACACGCGGAGATGGTTCAAACATAACATCTCCTTCATTTTTATTTCTTTCAAAATATGCTTGATAGTCCTCTTTATAAGCCTGAACGCCTGCTTCAATCGTTGCCTTTAATGCGTCTATATCTTTTGAAGCTGGATCCCAGTCAAGATATAATGGAACACGTTTTGTGTGCACGAGATGATCCGGGCAAGCAGCTCCAACTTGAGAAAGTGATTTCGCATTATGACTGTTTACAAATTCAAGCACGTCATCATTATCATCAAAAGCCAAAATCATTGCTTTCTCTTCAAACACTTGTCCTCTTAAATATGGCAAGATCGAAGCGAATACATCTTCTCGATCTGCTTTAGAAAGACTAGTGTATTTCGCTCCACCAAATGCTTCTTGTCCTTTTGCTTTTTCATTAATGAATGCCTCTGCTTCGTTAATCACAGAGATTGTTTTATCATAACTTTCTTTTGATGTTTCTCCCCAAACAACCAAACCGTGTTTTTCCATCAATACCAAGTCTGCATTTGGATTGTTTTGCACACCTTCTGCAATCATTTTAGAAAGCGTAAAGCCAGGCCGTACATATGGAACCCATACAAATCTATCACCAAATATTTCTTTCGCAAGTTCTTTACCATTATCCGCACAACATAGACTGATTATTGCATCGGGATGTGTATGATCCACGTGTTTAAATGGTAAAAATGCATGTAATAGCGTCTCTATCGAAGAACGCGGATGTTTACTGTCAATCATACAATGAGACAAGTAATCTACCATCTCTTGATCTGGCATTTCATCACGTTCTAGCAAAGGACGAATATCCTCCATATTCAATCCGGTAAAATTCTTGTGCTTCATGGTAGCGAGATCTGACCCGCTTCCTTTCACCCACATTACCTCGATATCCCGTCCACGGAAATCCTTTTCGATTGTTTTCATAGATGTATTTCCGCCGCCCCAGTTACAGACTGCACGATCAGAACCAATTAAATTAGAACGATACACTAACTCATCTAAACCAGTATTCAATGCCGTAGCTTCTTGCTTATCCCATAAGTTTTTAACCATAATAACCTCCGCTTTGAATGTAATAGATTCTTCACTACGTCTATTATAAAACTATTATTTTCTGTTTACAACATTATTTTCTTTATTACGAAGATTATTTTTTATTTTTCAAAAATAATCTTCGTTATATACTTGGCTTAAACCTAGTTATGGATATATAATAGTAAACAAGACGAATCGCATGGAGTGGTGGCAGTAATGTCTCTAAATAATGGTAAAGAATCAAAGGCAGATAAGAGGCACAAAAAAATTCTGCGTTTTTTTGATCATAAAGATAAATTAAAGGTTACAGAGTTGAGCAGTTCATTAGAAGTTACAGAAGAAACAATTCGAAGGGATCTAGAAATCCTAGAAGAGCAGAATTTTTTAATTAGAATTCGCGGTGGTGCCATTGAAAAGAAATCTGAAGGATTTGAGACACCCGCATTAGAACGCGAAAGAAAATATTTACCTGAAAAAAATGCCATTGCAAAAAAGGCATGCAGCTTTATTGAAGAGGGAGAAATTATTGCAATCGATGCAAGCAGCACTTGTTTGCAAATCGCCAAAAACATAGAAAATAAACCACTTACTGTGATCACCAATTCGATTCAAGTATCTATTGAACTCGCGAAGAAAAAAAAGATAACCGTAATCTTAACTGGTGGATATTTAAGACATGAATCTATGTCATTGGTCGGTGTCTCTTCAGATAAGGTCATTAATGATTATCATATCGATAAGTTTTTTATTTCCAGTGCGGCGATTCACAGTGAATGGGGAATAAGCGACAGTCATGAAATGCAAGCAAAAACAAAGAAACGTATTGCAGACCTTAGCGAATCAATCATTGTTCTGGCCGATCATAGTAAATTTGATCAAAAATCATTAGTTCGTTGGTTACCTATTGAAAATGTCCGTATGGTGATAACAGATGACGCGTTATCAAAAGAACAACTGGATAGATATCAAGAAAAAGTGACTGAAGTCATCGTTGTAAACCCCGAAATTTAGTGCAATATTTTTCTTACACTAAATGAGCGACTGGAATGAAGAAAGCAAGGACGTCATATAAGACGTCCTTGCTTTTTTTGGTCTGTTATAATTTGTGGATTATTTATGATTTGAGATTTGAGATTTTAACTTTAACTTCGCTAAACAAACCCCTTCCCCTTTGGCAGTTTAACCTTTAATAATGACGATAAGATAAAATTAATCATAGCTATCTTCTCCTTTCTTCTTAAGTATTTTTAAATCTTAGTAATGAAAATAATGCTTCACATCGAGAGCCCTTTTACGTTCAACACAATCTTGAAAATGTTTTTCACGTTCAGCGTCTTCTTGTGTATATTTCCGCTTTCTAATCCAAATTGTAAAAAAGAAAATATGAATCTGCATAGGATATCACCTCCTTCAATTAATAAACATTGATTCTTTATTTTATATCTATTTTGTTACCCATCAAAAAAAACCAAGGCAGCAATCGGCCTTGGTTTTCAATAATGAATGATATGACAAAAAAGCATTTTTCATTCCATTAAAAAAAGAGACCGAATGGTATATTCAGCCTCCCTTTTTTAACGTATCACTTAAAATACATTTTGCTACGTAAACGCATGACATCAAAATATTTCACTGTCATAAATTATTATTTACGAATCATCTTAACGGAGGCTGAAAAATCAGACATATAAAGTTTGTTTAGGTTTGTTTTTGATACTGTCATCATTGTAAAGCCTCCTTTTTCTAGTCGTTTTTTCTACTTTTCTTATCATACCTTATATATAACTGGAAGTAAACGACAATTTAGATTATTTATCCAATTTATTAATAAATCATAAATAAAAGAATTAAAGTTTCAATCTATTATTGTTTATGATCCCATCCAGCCACCGTCAACGCATAAGATGTGCCCGTTTACATATCTTGCCGACTCTGAAGCTAAGAAAACTGCCGGACCCGCTAAATCTTCCGGTGTTCCCCATTCTGATTGAGGAATACGAGAAGTAATGTACGCATTTCTATCCTTGTCAGCTCTAAGAGGGGCTGTATTGTCTGTTGCCATATATCCTGGAGCGATTGCATTCACATTAATACCTTTACTTGCCCATTCATTAGCGAATGACTTAGTTAGTCCAGCCACTCCATGTTTTGTTGCCGAATAAGCGGGTACTTTCATACCACCTTGAAACGAAAGCATCGAAGCAATATTAATAATTTTTCCTGAACCGTTTTCAATCATATGTTTTCCAAAATCACGCGTTAAACGGAAAACCGCACTCAAATTCACATCAACGACATCATCCCAGTCTTGATCAGAAAAGTTTTCTGCTTGTTCTCTACGGATAATCCCTGCATTGTTTATTAGTATATCAACTCTACCAGTTTTATTGATCGCTTCCTGAACCACTGAAGCTAATTCATCTTGTTTTGATAGATCTGCATTAATTTCATAGAATTTACGACCTAAATCTTCTATTATTGTTTTTGTTTCTGTTTGTTCACTAAAACCTACGCCAATAATATCCGCTCCTGCTTTAGCTAAGCCAACAGCCATACCTTGACCTAATCCTCTTGTCGCACCTGTCACAACCGCGACCTTTCCTTGTAATGAAAATTGATTATCCAATATACTCACTCCTCCACTAGATTCCTTATATGTTCGTTTGCGTTCGTTATAGTTCGATTATATCATGGACCGCAAGAAATTGAAATGAACATCTAGCTATCCATTTTCATTCTAGTAAAATCTCTTCTTTCCTTTAAGATATGGTTCTTCTATTAATTAATTCTGTTGGCGTATATCCGGTGTACTTTTTGAACGTTGTGGTAAAGTATGCAGGATTAATAAAACCTACTTTTTCGGATATCTCGTAGATTAAGTAACTTCCCTCTTGAATCATTTTTTTAGCTTTTTCCATTCGTACACGAGTCAGATAGTTTTTAAATGATTCCCCCACGATCTTCTTGAAAATTTGTCCTAGATAATTTCTGGAAATAAACAAGTCATCGGCTATATCTTGAAGTGTAATATTTTCACCTACATTTTTTTGTATATAATCTAGCATTTGCTCTACCAACTGACGATGTTTAAGATTTTCATCCCACTGCTGGTGTTCACAAATGTGTCGTACAACTCCATCCATATAGTCCTTAAACTCAATCCAGGTATTGGTCTTTAATAATTCTGCATGAAAATCAAATTCTTCAGAGTACATCTCATCGATTTTTATCCCAATATCGTAGAGAGAATAAGTCATAATTGTCCACATTTCAATACCAAGCCTTATCCCCTCTCCCCGAGAAAACGATTCATGTTTGTTTTGTTCATAAATCCTATCAATGACTGCCATCGCACCTTTTTCGTCAGCATAACGAATAGATTCAGACATCTGTTGATTCGCTTCCATAGAATCAGACCACAGTGTTTTATGATCTTTATCAACTAATGCTACTTCCGGGTTTTGTCCTAACATTGATGAAGGGTCATTCATCTGTCTATTATCAGATATTTTTGCGAAAGCTTCTCTCATCGAATCCGCCATATTACCCCAATCATCTTTTATACTGCCAGTACTGATTAACACATGTACTTGAAAATATTCCTGAAATTTCTCTACTAAAATTTTTTGAAGTTTTTCAAGTGATTGTTTTAAATCATCATTGTTCTCTTTATTCAAATGAATGCAAATAGCTGTTTGGTGACTATGAAGTTCAATGTAATGGATGTCGTCAAAAAAGGCATGTACTGCTTCTTTGATAACGTTGTTAGTAGTAAATCTGAAAAGGTACCAGTCTGAACGATAAAAGGAAGATTCCTCCAATGACCGGTCATAGGTTAATGTCATAACTACATGTTTTTGCTTCGACCATTTTTTTGTGATCTTATCGACAGTTAGCGGTAAATTTGTAAAATTGGTACTCGCACCAGTTACAATCGCTTTTATCCATTCTTTTTCCACTAGAGGTTCATACAAACTCACCTTTTCTCTGAGGTCACACATTTCTATTTCTTCACTAATTTCCCTTTCCAATTTCGCTACACTTTTCTCCAGCACTTCTTTGATCGTATCAGGGGATGCTGGTTTGGATAAATAGTCATCAATATTTAATCTCATCGCTTGACGTGCGTATTCAAACTCATTGTAACCGCTCAAAATAATAACTCTACTATCAATTCCTTCGTTTCTTAGTTTTTTAATCATTTCCAATCCATTTAAAACTGGCATATATATATCTGTAATAATTAGATCTGGTTTTTCTCGTTTAATTAATTCATAACCTTCTTGCCCATTTCTTGCTTCTCCTGCCCATTCACAGGATAGCTCATCCCAAGGTATAATATTCTTCATTCCCCGTAGAACTTTGTCATCATCATCAATAATCGTTACTTTCCACATGTAGTTAACCTCCTCATGAAAGTAGACTTTTTAACCTGATAATAATTTTTTATCATTAACTTTTGGAATTAGAATGAAAATAGATGTTCCTTTATCATTACTATCTATACTCATTGTTGCCTTTTCCCCATAATATATATGAAGACGTTCCATCACATTTTTAATACCATATCCTCCGAGGTCGTTTTCCTTCTGCAAGTTTATATTTGTCGGGAAGCCGATTCCGTTATCAGAAATTTCAATCTTTATTTGAAAGTCTTCTTCTGTTATTGCTAATTTTACTACTCCTTCTCTACGATCACGAAAACCATGAATAATCGCATTTTCCACAAATGGCTGTAAAGTAAGCTTAGGAATAAAATAATCCAGCACTTCTCTCGGACTATCGATTGAGTAGCTGAATCGATCTTCTAATTGGATTTCTTGAAGCTTCATATAATATTCCAAATACTTCAGCTCATCACCTACTGATATAATGCTTTCTCCTTTAGAAAGACCTATACGTAACATATTGCCAAGTAATTCAATCATTCGACTAATATCAATATTCCCTTTTTCAATAGCGACCCAATTTATTTGATCTAACGTATTGTATAAAAAGTGAGGATTTATATTTGCTTGCAGTGCCTTTATTTCTGCCTTTCTTTGATGTTGATGCTGTTCATCTAAAGAAGCGTATAATTCTTCCACTCTATTGGTTAATTCATCAAAACCATTAAATAATTCGCCAAATTCATTTTTATATCCGCTCGGAAGGCTCACTCGAGATTTCGTTAATTGATAGGATTTCATTACCTTCGTTAACTCGAGAATTGGATCAGTAAATTTTTTCGTTAAAAACATGGTCCCAAATAATACAATTATTGTTGCTAAAAAACCAATAACGATTAAGGTTCTAGCCATTTCCTTGCTTCCCTGAATGATATCTTCATAAGGTGTCACTTCCATTACTGTCCAATTAACAGCTGGAATTGACGTAGTCACTATGATATCATTGTCGATTTGCACTTGATCCTGCGAAGGGGAATCAAAAAAGGTTTCTTCTGTATGAGAGAAATCAATGAGTTCCTGGTATTGTTCATCACCAATGTCATTATTGCCAGTAGAAGAGACAATTGAACCCTTTTCATCTAATAGAACCATATGTGAATCTTCATGATATTTTCTCAACCAGCTTTCTACAGTAACTGGATCTAAATTAATCACAATCATCGATTGCAGTTCTCCACGAGAGGAATTTATTTTTCGCCCCAAACTTATAACCGAATGTTGTCCCGCCATCGTTTCAACGTCTCTCGTTCCTAACCAAGAATAAGAAATATTCTCTAAATCTTTATACCATTCTGCTTCATAAACTTCGTCAAGTTCAAAATAACGGACAGGATATTGAACATTATCCACTGGTGGTGAGTTCATATAAATTTCTACAGAATGAATAGCAGGAACACTATAGATAACATTAGAAAAATCATTCGTTAGTGAAGTTGTATCACTCGATTGCCGACCACTTATAACTTCACGAAACATTTGCTGTCTGGATAAAATAACTGAATAGTCTTGAAATGTTTTAAGATTACTTCCTAATTCTTCACTAAGTCGGTATAAATTATTTTTCTGATGCTCTGTTGTTGTTTCTACAATTTGATTAGCCGAGTATCTGTAACTAAATAATATAATAATAATTAAGATCAATAGAGTAAATAAAAAAAAGCTCCCGAAAAAAATACTGTTAATCCGATATTTTTTAAAAACATTCATCGTTACCTCCACATCCTCGATTAGCACCTAGAGACGATCGGTGTAGGTGTTAATATTTAATCGACGAGTAATATAAGGAGCACCTCATTTATTACATTCATAATGGTAGTCCATTTTTCATTTTAACAAAGATATCGTTTACAAAGTGACTTAATTACATGTTTTATTGTTGTAAATTAGCCAAGGAGTGACTTTTGCCTTCCATAACATCTGCTTTCCGATTCGATTCTTCAATTTTTTGAAAGACATGTAAGGCAATTGATACCATTAAAGTAGCTGGAAAACTAACTAAATAAAATAAAATCAATCCCGGAAACGCTTGATAGATAAAGCCTATTAAAACAACTAGAAACGCTAGCAAAAATGACTGCGGTAAATATGCCAATCCAATCATTAATGAATAGCGAACGTGCTCTTTTAAAGACGTTTGATAGTGTGCTGCTACCGGAAAAATATATAAACTTACAATAATATACAAAATAAAAACGACAAATAAAAGTGCTCCAAACGAGACTTGTAACCACATATCCATATCTAATAGTGTGTAAAAAGAGAAAAAGATAGATAATCCCCCGAATAAGATAAAGAAACCGATGATATTTGCCCGAATAAACTCAGATTTATAGATTTTGAAAAATGTTTTCATTTTTGGAAACTCATTTTCCTCTAATTTGCTTTTACGTAACACCGAAAACAATGCTAGTGTTGCTGGTGCCCATCCAAATATTCCTAAACCAAGCAAAGTATGCAATACCCATATGGTATTCCAAATTGCTAAATTCATTAACTTTTCGAATACTTCATAAAATCCAGTCGAAAATTTGTGCATAGTGATCTGTCCCTCCTTAGGCACTTTATTCAATGTAAGTGCTTACATACCATCTTACCTAATTATGTCTTATATATATAGCTTAAAAATGTTAAATGACTTTTGAAAAACAACAATTTGAGTATTTAAACTAAGTTGGGTTTCGTTTGACCTGTCGAAAAAAACCTAAAGGAAGTTCCTTTAGGTTTTTTCGACATTCATATATTAAATATTTCTTCGTTTTAATAATGAAGCAAGAAAGACTAAAGCTAGTCCTTGTCCCCATCCTTGTACACGTTTTGCCGGCACCTCTTTATAGCCTTGCTCATTGTTCATGACTGCTGTACCCGCCGAAGCATTCATTACCGAACCATCTTCCCGAATATAACTTAATATACCCGAAATTGATTTTTGAATATGTTTGTTGTAAAGCTTTCCTCGAACTAATAAAGAAGCTGCAATGCCACACGAACCGGATAATTCTTCATACGAAGCAGGATCGGTTAGGACCGTGGACCACAAACCAGAATCTAATTGTAATCGAACGAGAGCACTCTGTTGGTCACGTAAGGATCCATCAATAATCATATACGAAGGATGTTGCACTTCCACTAATTCCAATGCTCTTGCCATAGTGATCGCTGCCCAACTGTTTCCACGAGCCCAGAATACACTCGACATATGATTACCAGCAATGTTATCCCATCCATGATAATAAAGCTCTGTTGAATCATCTTGAAGGAACTTTTCATGACCGTGATACTGCTTCAAGCCAAACTCAAAGAAATCTTCCCTATTCAACAATTTCCCAATTCGTAAAAGGAAATAGCCGGCCATAAACATTGTATCTACCCAGGCTTGTTCCGGAAAATTGTATTTTTCTCCATTTACCGTATGCTGTAATACATCTCCATCAAAACGCTCTGCCTCATTCAATAAGTAATCTGCCATCTGGGTAGCAATCTCTAAATATCTTTCTTCTTCTGTATATTTATAAAGCGAAAGTAAGATGTGCCCAATAGAAGAGGCATTAACTGTTAGAGGTGGGAGACCATCTTCTAGTTCTTCATCAATCCACTCTTTGATATAGTTCATATACTTTTCTTCCCCTGTTACTTCATACGCCTCTGTTACACCGTAGAAAGCAACACCTCCTGGCCAATCCCATGGAAAATCCATATTAAACGTTCTTTCGACTACCTTATCAATGACATCTTTTATTTGCTGTTCATCAAATTTTAGAGCAGGCAAATATATCTCCTCCTATCGTCTTATTTTATACCAGTGGTCGCAATCCCTTGTACTAAATATTTCTGAAAGAAAGCAAACAGTACAAATTGAGGGAATAACGAAAGGGATGACATTGCTAATAAAGGTCCCCAGTTCGTTCCGGCATCAGCATCCATGAAATTACGTAATCCAATAGTTACCGTATGCAAACTTGCACTATTTAAGTAAATTAAAGGTGCAAGAAAATCATCCCATGTCCACATAAATGCAAAGATTATCACTGTAACTAAAGCCGGTTTCAGTAACGGGAGGATAATTCTTAAAAATACACCGAATTTACTGCATCCATCAATAATCGCCGCTTCATCCAGTTCACGAGGTATCCCTCTAATAAACTGTATCAAAAGAAAGATAAAGAACGGCTGGCCCCCGAGAAACGCCGGGACAATTAAAGGATAGAATGTATTTACCCATCCAACATTATGAAACAAAATATATTGCGGAATGAGTGTAATTTGAACTGGAAGCATAACTGTCGCCATCAAACATCCGAACAGAATTGCTTTGAATTTAAAATTAATTCTCGCAAACCCATAAGCTACGATACTAGCCGAACAAACGGTACCTATTACTACCAGTGTGGTTACGATCATAGAGTTTCGGAAATATACATCAAATCCGATCCCTCCAAAACCTTCCCAACCTTGCGCATAGTTCCCCCACAGCCACTCTCCTGGAATTAACGAAGCTGCATTACCAAATATTTCTGTTTCAGGCTTTAATGAGCTGCCGATCATCCACAGGATTGGGTATATCATAACAAAGCCGAAACCGATAACAAATATATAGTAAATTATGTCTGAGAGCGTTCCATTCTTTTTTTTCATGATTAACGCCCTCCTTCAGATTCATAGAATACCCATCTACTAGATGTTTTGAAAATAATTATCGTAATAATTGCAATAAGCACTAATAAAATCCATGCCATTGCAGATGCATAACCCATTCGTAAATATTCAAAAGCCATTTCGTATAGGTATAGAGCATAAAATAACGTAGAATCCATTGGTCCACCTTGCGTAATTAAATACGCTTGTGTAAATAACATGAATCCCCCGATAGTTTGCATAATCAAGTTAAAGAAGATAACTGGTGTAAGCATTGGGAGCGTGATTTTTAAAAATGTTTGAATACGTCCCGCTCCATCAACACTTGCTGCTTCATACAATTCTGTTGGTATTTGACGAAGTCCCGCTAAGAAGATAATCATCGGTGAACCAAACTGCCAAATAACCAAAATAATTAAAACCGACAACGCAGTGTCCGGGTTTCCAATCCAGTTTAATCCTGCAATTCCTAAAGAATCCAATATATCGTTCACAGCACCATTTCGGCCAAACAATTGTCTCCAGACAACCGCAATCGCCACACTTCCTCCAATAATAGAAGGAATATAGTAAATGGTTGTAAAAAATCCTGTTCCTTTTCTTCCGGTATTAAATAACACTGCCAAAGCTAAGGCAAATAACAATTTAAGCGGTGTGGAAACAAACACAAATACTAGTGTTGCAATAATTGAAGTTTTGAATCTAGGATCATTCGTTAAAATCTGAACGTAGTTATCAAATCCTATCCAAGTTGGACTTGAAAGAAGATCATAATCCGTAAAAGATAAATAAAAGGATGCTAAGATTGGTCCTAAAACTAGAACAAAAAAACCTAAAAGCCACGGAGAAATAATTGCATAACCAGTTAAGCTTTCTTTAAGAGCTTTTTTCTTCTCCATCCTTAATATTTCACGATCTGGAGGTGGTGCTTGGTTGATCCTCACCTCATTATCTGCTTTTGCCATGATATTTTTCCTCCTATTTACTAGTAGAGCATCCAATCAATATTTGCACTTAGTGTGTAAATCAGCTCTGAAAATACCGATGCGCCGTAAGTCATCATCCCTTGTAATAGGTTTCCCTATGTGAGAACTTGACTTACGACGCAACGATGAGGTTCAATAGCAATGATTCATAAACTAGGCGGCTTATACATTTAGAAGACAGCCCCTACTAACCAGTATCAACCTATTGTAAAATCGCTTGTGCTTCTTGCATAAATTGTTGCGTCGCTTCTTCTGGTGTCGCTTGATCATATTTCAATGTTTCCACTACTCGTTGGAAAGAACCGCGTACTTCTGACTCTCCAGCTGGTGAAAGTGGATCTGCAGGACTTGTGTAATCTTCAACAAGCTCAAGATATGCAAACGTTTCTGCAGTGGCACCGTCTACAATTCCTGCCAAATGCTCTCTTACAACAGAAGAAACTGGTACTCCACGGTCAGCTTGTAAAATTTCGTTTACTTCTAAATTGTTCGTAAAGAAATCGATGAATTTTGCTGATGCTTCGTGTTGTTCTGAATGAGAAGAGATCGAGAATGACATACTCGGACGGATCCAGTTACCATCTTCCCCGCCTTCTATCGATGGCATGACATTTAAACCAATTTCCATATCGGAAGATTGCTGAATTCCAATGATTTGGTTACTTGCAGTCATATTCATTGCTGCTTTTCCTTCTCCAAGCATAGAATTTCCACCATCAATGTAATCCATCATAATATCATGTGAAGCTGCCGCCTCTTCATTAACCATTGTCTGTACCATGTCAAAGAATTCTACTAAAGTTCCTTCTTCAAACCCTAGTCCATCACCTTCAGGATTAAAAACTGATTGTCCGTGCTGACGGGCATATACGAAAAACATTTCGAATTCCGAATTACCAAAGTCAAAGCCAAAGAATTCTTCATCTGTATTGTCTTGGATTTTATGCATTGCATCAATCATGTCGTCGTAAGTGTATCCAGGCTCTAAATTAATATCATGCTCTGCGAGTAGATCTTTGTTTTCTGCAATTCCAAGAGCATTTGCCCCTAATGAAATTCCCATAACAGTGCCATCTTCAGCGACATTAATATCTTGATAGACATCTTCTACATCATCCATGTTAATATGTCCATCATCAATTAATGGTTGAAGGTCTACGAGTAGATCTCTACTGCTGTATTCCATCAATTTTGAGTTGTCCATGTTTATGATATCCGGTAAGTTATTTCCGGCTGCTTGCGTACTTAATCTTTCCCAATAACCATCCCAGCTTGTGTATTCTGGTTCTACGGTAATATTCGGATACTCAGCTTCGAATAATTCAATTGCTTGAATTGTCATATCATGGCGTTCTTGCCCACCCCACCATGCTACGCGAATCGTAACATCTTCTTCGTCACCTGCTGCTGAATTATTTTCTCCACTATCACCGTTATTTGCTTCATTTGTTTCTGGATCAGCACTGTTGTCTGCGCCATTATTTACATTTGCATTAGAATCTTCGTTTCCGCCACAGGCTACCATTATCGTGACCAATCCTACGAGTAAAAACATCATTACCACTGCTTTTAATTTGTTCATCTTCATACTAGTATTTCCCCCTTTTAGTTTTTGTAAGTGCTTACATTCATATTATAGTTTGTTTTTGTAAGCGTTTGTAGACAATAAAAGTTAAATAAATATTGAAAAACAACAAACCTTCTATAAAAAAACAATGAATCTATTAAAATGTAATTATTTCACTAGCTCAATAAGACATTATTCTACTCCTAAGATTATTCATTGCAGGTATAATTCGATAAGGAAGTTGTTATTTTTTCTCAATAGTACTCAATTTCTCTCCGAGCAAATTCGAGTACTATTATAAAAACAAAAAAGTTTACGAACTATCCTTCTTAATTAGTAGAAAGAAGAAGAACTGCAACATCATTTCCTTTTAAACTGAAATTCTGAGATATAACCTCATTGGTTACTAAATTAGTATAGGAGTTTCCTTCTCCCAGTTTAATCTCACTATCATTTTCATTATGATTGATGAAAATAAGGTGTTCCCCAGAGTTACCGGATCTTTTGGTCACTTCTACATTAACTGGCACAGTTAGAGGAGGAACAACTGCTTTATTGGCTGCTAATTGACTTACAAATTCTTTCACCCATCTTGACTCTGGCTCTGTTCCAACATAATAGGCTTTACCATCTCCATAAGTATGCTCCGTCACTGCTGGTGTATCTTTTATCCAGTCAGAATCATAACTAGCTATTGCCTCCGCACCTTTCAGTCGTATCATGTCTGTCCACATCGAGCAGGAGTAAGTATCAATATTTGATCGAAACAGTTGCTCTTTTCCATGTTCATAAGGAACAAATTCATCGACGTACAGACCAAGAAGATTTCTTAAAAGGGCAGGATATCCGCCAAGATGAATCCGGTCATTCTTATCAGCAATGCCGCTGAAGAACGATACAACTAACGTTCCACCATCTTTCACAAACGTTTCGAAATTCGCAACTTCGGCTTCATCAATGATGTACAGCATTGGTGCAATGACTATTTCATATGAAGAAAGATCATCTTTTGGCTGCACAAAGTCAACGGCAATGTTCAAAGCATATAGAGCCTTATAGTATGTTTCTACGCGACTTAAATAATCAAGGTCATTATGAGGTTTGCCTTCTAACTCAACTGCCCACCAATTTTCCCAGTCAAAAACAATCGCAACTTTAGCATCTATCTTCGTTCCTACTAAAGAATCCAATTTTTTTAGTTCGTTTCCTAGCTGACTAACTTCCTTATAAACTCTGCTATCTTCTCTATTAGAATGAGGAATCATTGCGCCATGAAACTTTTCCGCTCCAGCGCGACCTTGGCGCCATTGGAAAAACATAATGCCATCTCCACCTCTAGCAATCGTAGAATAACTCCACAGTCGCATCACACCAGATTTTTTTGTGAGATTAATATCTCTCCAGTTTACGTGGCTAGATACTTGTTCCATTAAAAAGAAAGGTTGTCCTTTTTTCAAGCTTCTCATTAAATCATGATGAAAAGCATGAGAAACAGGTATTCCTTCCCTAGGATCCGGATAAGAATCCCAAGTTACGAGGTCCATTTCTTTCGCCCATTCAAAGTAATTCAAAGGTTTAAACTGATACATAAAATTCGTGAAAATAGGTATATCTGGAGTGATCGCTCTCAATATAGCTTTCTCAATTTTATACAGTTCAAAGATTTTATCATTCATAAATCGCTTATAATCAAGCATCTGTCCTGGATTATAAAAGGTAACTTGATTGGCTGGGAAGTCAATTTCTTCCCAATTATTATAACGTTGGCTCCAAAAATTGGTTCCCCAACCTTCATTTAAACCTTCAATGTTCGTATATTTTTCTTTCAGCCAATCGTGAAAGGCACGTAAGGAATGCTCACTGTAGCATTCAGAAAGATGACAACCATATTCATTATTCACATGCCACATTTTTAATGCTGGATGATTCTGATACCTTTCTGCCAGCTTTCTCACCAATTTGCTGATTCCCTTTCGGTAAGATGGACTACTCGGAGAATAATGTTGTCTAGACCCAAAGGAGTATGGAACACCTTTTTTATCTACCGCCACAGAATCGGGATACTTTTTCGTAAACCAAGCCGGAGTTGATGCAGTCGCTGTGGCGAGGCAAACTCCCACCCCATGTTGATGAAGGATATCCATGACCTTGTCAAGCCACCCAAAATCAAACTCGTCTTCTTGTCGTTCCAACACTGCCCAGCTGAAAATGCCTACCGACACTAAATTTACTCCAGCATTTTTCATCTGACGGGCATCCTCAAGCCATACATCTTCGGACCATTGTTCTGGATTATAATCTCCACCGTAAGACATAAAGGGAAGTACTTCTTGAATTTCTTTAACCATAATAGATCACCCCTTCAAATTATAATGGTGGTTCTTCTGTTTGAAATTCCTTTAGTTTCAAGTATTTTATTAACGACTGAATATTTTCTTCCTGTATACTTTCAGCAACGAGACAAGCTAATTCCACTGCGCCTTCTACGTTGAAATGCGTATTATCCTCTAGAGCTTCTGCAAAATTCGGGTATTCATTTTCTTGAAGCCACATAAACAATTTTTTCGATCCTTCCACACCTAATTTCTCATAAAGCTCTTTGCTTTTTCGATCAAGTGGAATAAGAGGTACACTTTCCTCTATACTTAATTTTTCAATTGCTTTGATATAGGGTCCATGAGTATCCTTTACTTTGCCACCTTCATCGAAGAAACGCCTATGCATAGGCGTAATTAAAACGGGAGTGACACCCCTTTCCCTTGCTCCTACGATATATTCCATTAAATAAGCAGGAAAAGTGGTTTTCGGATCCGTACCTCTCTCATCCGGCTTCTCATCATTATGACTAAATTGTATCATTAAGATGTCTCCACGCTTTGTGTCTTTCCAAATCTTGTCTAAGCGTCCTTCCTCAATAAAACTTCTTGAGCTTCTTCCTGATTTTGCGTGATTTGCTACAGCAATTTGATTGGATAAAAATAAAGAAAACATTTGTCCCCAGCCTGTAAAAGGATACATAGAAGAAGAATCATCTGTCATCGTTGAATCTCCTGCCAAAAATATCGTCGGCATAGAAGAAACCAATTCTACTTCAACTGACAGGTCTCCTTTAATTTCTGGTAATAAAGCTAGTTTTAGCAGGTAGTCATCCACACGGGAAGTAAAACTTAATTTTCTGGTTCCCCGCTTTTTTACATGAACATCTTTCAATACTATGTGACCATTATTTGCTTTAACTGTCGTCATAGAATCACATGAATCGGAAGAAAATGTCATTGTGACAAGGTAGTTACCGTTAGGCACTTTCATGCAGAAAGAAGATTGAGGCTTTGATGCGTATTCCCCAGGAAAGGACGGCTCCGTTTCATCATCGTTTTTAGGGGGTTTTCTTTCGATCCATCCCTTCTTAAAATCTATAGAAGTAACATCTACTAAAGAATCGACGTGCTTATTATCACAATTTAGTTTAAAAATCTGATGAAAATAATCGTTCAACTCGTTTCAGCTCCATTCGTTAAATTCATTCATACATCTGTGGGACAAGTTCTTTTATATTGTAAGGTCTATTTTCTTTTGCGGACTTCCAAACAGCTTCACCTGTTGCAATCGACCAAACCCCGGCTTCCGCCCCTGCTAAAATATCAAAATCTCTTTTGGGGTTTTCGCCAAGAAAAATATCTTCTTGGATTAAAGGATCACCACCACCATGGGTTCCTTCTGTTTGCACAACATGAATCGTTTCTTTACCGCCAAACAAAGGAAAATAGTCAATCGTTTGTTCAGGAATAGGGAATGTAACCCGGCTTGGCTCGTGAAATTCTGTTGTTTCTATTCTTCCCTTTGTTCCGTTAATGGCTAATCGGTAGCCTTCATATGGCAAAGAAAAGTTAATCGAGTAGCTCAATAAAGCTCCTTTAT
Organism: Salipaludibacillus neizhouensis; assembly: GCF_002886185.1. GTDB lineage: Bacteria > Bacillota > Bacilli > Bacillales > Salisediminibacteriaceae > Salipaludibacillus > Salipaludibacillus neizhouensis. Next base: position 179,750 of record NZ_KZ614146.1, on the reverse strand, counting down.
CATATTTCACAGTAGCAGTATACGTATCCTCAATCTTTATTTCCTCATCAAAAATACATTGATCCGGTCTATAGTTTGTGTAATCATTATAAGCCCCTTCAAAACTGTTTTCTTGAAGATGATCATCTTTTGCAGTCGTCGTTCCACTCGTACGACTAAACCAACGTGAATAATAATCACAATCAAGTTGCTCACTACAGATCACACAATGTCTGCCGTTTTGTTTACTAGGATTATGCTCGCTTTCAGGACCGTAGTAATTCAAGGCGCCAAATGCAAACACTTGCTCCGGGTTTTGATCCACCCACCAATTAATCAAATCAAAATGATGCGTAGATTTGTGAATCGATAATCCACCAGAAAATTCTCTCATTCTATTCCAGCGTTTAAAATAACTTGCGCCATGATACGTATCAATGTACCAATTTAGATCAATCGATGTGACTCTGCCAATTTTACCTTCCAGAATAATTTCTTTTATTTTTCTGTGAAAAGCATTGTATCGATAATTAAATGCCACAATGACCTTTCCGTTACTGTTTTTTTCAGCTTCGACGACCTCCGCTGCATCAGAGGCAGTTGTAACCATTGGTTTTTCCGTGATAACTGTTAAATCACGCTTCAGTCCTTCTAAAATATAGAAAATATGCGTATCATCACGACCAGTAACAATGATTGTGTTAGCCTCTGTCTCATCGATCATTTGATGAAATTGGTCTGGGTTATAAGATGCGACATCAGTCAATTCTGGAATGCGTCTCTTTGTGATCGCCACCCTTTTTTCATCCATATCCAATAAACCAACGACTTTATTTTCTAAACTGTACTTTTTTACACAGGGCTCGATAAACATCCCCATTGAACGGTTACTTAATCCACAAACTGCTATTCTATTCATCTTCATTCCTCCTTATTTAATTTGGAGCATACTTAATTAACAACGTTGTTAATAATGAGTAGAATAAAACTAGCAAAGCTTTATTCTGCCATCTTTCAAAAATTCTTCTTTAAGCAGATCGGAAAGTTCATCATCCGACCTGACTCTACGATGCGTATTTTCTAAATAAATATGTTTCTCAGTCTCAGGCATTATAAATGCTTTATACCATTGAAAAAAGTCTGGACTGTCTCCATGCATTCGCAAGAACTTTCGAACGGTATTAACATTATCTATCGTACTAGCAATATTCGTGAGCCAATCAGCACGATAAAAATCTCGCCACTTGCCATGTTCTGATTGATGCAAAGCAAGTAAACTTTCTTTGTAAGCTCGATGTGCCTCTGTCACATAAACAAAAGCTTCTGGATATTTTCCTGAGCAACTATGAACATATCCTTTCAGTAACAATAAAAATCCTCTGCATCCTGATTCATGGAGTATGATCGATACCATCAACTGGTCATGGAATCTTTGTTTATTTTCTTCTGATAATGTATCCATTATTTCGTTTGCTTGCTCTCTTAAAGATTGCAAATCCGTTAAACCAACAGTTAGTCTGTCTTTAAACCATGTGATTTGCTCTTCAAATGACATTTCACCAGTTGCCCATTTTAGAGATTTCATTGCAGTATCGGTTTCACCGCTTAACCAGTGACTAATTATTCTTCTTGCAGGATGATGATAGAATTGTTCCCCTGCTTTTTCATCTTCATGATTCCCGAAATACAAGGTTGCTTCACTGTATTTTTCATAAAGTAATGAGAGTTTCTTAGAATCAGAAGCATACGTTCGTTTTAAAAATTCACGACGATGGTCACTCGAGTTTATTTTCCCCTTCTTCCACATGTCCTTTATCAGATCGAGTGGGTATAAATGTTGACGTATATTACCGCTATTTATTAACCACAAATCTTTTCCACCTGTCTCCAGAACATTTTCAAGTTCATTCGTGAGAATACCTATCGGTAGCGGGGTCATCGTTAAATGGTTGGATGCTTGCAAATCATGAAATGTAACGTGATAATAAATCCCTTGAGGAGAAGTGTCATTATCCATAGGTAATGAGGAAATTCTTAGATTTTCATTTTCTTGCCGTCTGGAAACCATTTTTCCATACCCATTATCCGCCCAGACTTTAATGACATCTTCAGGTACGTTAATATAACCGCCTTTATAAAGCTCTGAAATTTCACCATATAAAGCCATACAACATACAGGATTATTAACCCTTTCTTTAATTAATTCGAACTGTCGATGAACCACTTCTGAAATCAGTTCCCCTCTTTTTTGAGGCGTATCAAAACTTGGATCTGTACTCCAGAATGGTGTATCTCCCTGTCCTCTAAAAGACAGCGTCCAGATAATTTTGTCATTCTTTTGCTTGTTAATCGCATCGATCCATAATTTTTCAAAAAGAGGTGCATTTTCTTTGTAGCTAGCTGTTTCATTCGGATAAGCCCTTAAAAACATTTCTGCTCCTAAAGGTTCTGCATGGTGATGGGTAACCCATAATCCCATTTCAACCGCCAGCTCTTGATGAATCCCTGTTTTAGGCAAGTCCGTACCAGGAATCACCATATTCCCTCCACACCTTAAGAGTGTTTCGAAAACAGGCTGCCATACTTCTTTTGTGGGAGGATACTCTTCTTTCCAACCTATTAAGCAGACTTCATCATTAACAAACCAGCCCCTGTACTTCACCATAGATTCAGGAGAACTATAATGCTCCATTGGAATGTCAACATAGTTATGCTTCCTAATGGGAAGGTCTGCCCAATACCAAAAGGGATCGATTCCTAAATATGTCTCACTAAGATAAAGTAACCCATAAATTATTCCTAGATCATCTTCACACGAAATTTCCATGACTAACTGCTGATCAACATCCTCGTAAAATTTAATTTGATAGCTTTCCGGCCGTCCTAGTGATTCTTCTTTAGCTGCATATGTAAGACGAAGAATACTCCCTGAAGACGTATCATGAATCTTAGGTTCTTTTCCAAAGACAATCGTCATATCTCGGCAAAATATATCTAATCCGTGTTGTACAGCTTTAGAATATTCTCGTGGTGGATCGATTACCGTATGTTCTGTTAATCTAAAAAATTGACCTTTCCACATCTGATCACCCCATTTTTAGTAAGCGATTTCATTTAACAAAAAACGCGTAGCGTCTTTTGTTAAATACAGCGTGATCTTTCGCCACCATCATTTAAGCATCAAGGGCGAACTTCCCTTGATGCTTGTGGCTTAAAGATAGCTGTCAGCTTATACATTCTTATCATTCAATGAAAAAAATTGGATTTCCAAAGAGAAATTGATATTATTCTTATACATCTAATTTAGCAAACTAAATTTATTAAGCCAAGAGCTTCTCTTCATTCTATTGTTAACCAAATCATTTTATTGATTTTTTAAATCTGTCTTATTCTCAACACTGAACTTTAACAGAGCCTTCCCCATAAATGATGCTAATAATTGCTGAAACAGTGTTCCGATAACAACTGGTAGAGCGACCGCCGCAGGGAAGTATACGACTGCAAGTGCAGATCCGACTCCAATATTACGCATTCCTGTACAAAACATCACAGCGACTATCTTTTGAAAACTAAATTTAAACAATTTCGCTAGAACAAAACCTATCATATATGCACTAACAGATATCAAAAAAATCAAACCGGTAATAATCACAACATTGCTTTGTAAAGGCATAAAATAAGGGGCTACGACGGACCCATTAATTAAAATCACGGTTAACAAACAAAGCTTCGCGATAAGATCAAGAGGAATTTGACGACTTTCAAATTTCTTTCTTGAAAAATGATTTACAAGAACACCTAAAATAGAAGGAATAACAATCATTTGAATCAGCCCCGTTACTAAGGCAGGTATATCAAATGATACGGAAGTTTGAAATAGAAGGTATAACGTAATTGGAATAAATATCGGTGCTGCTAACGTATTGATAAATACAATTGTTAAAGCTAAAGAAGTATCTCCTTTATAGATGGATACCCAAAGTAAACTTGCGATTGCTGTAGGAATGATAAATGCTAATACAATTCCAACCAGCGTCATCGGATCATCAGAAAACAGGAAACTTCCAATACCATATGCTAATGCTGGAATAATGATTTGCAATGCAATAATACAAAGGACGATTGGCAATGGAGACCTTATGGTTCTAACTAGTTCCATCGGGGCGATCTTTGTGCTGCTCGCAAACGTAATGATCATGAACAACCAGGGAACAATGAATGTCCAATTTCCAATCCATGAAGAAGCTGAGATACCGACAAATAAAACGATAGGAGTCACTATCGCCATTCTTCCGTTCAAAAATAGATTTATTTTATCCACGAGCTCTTTCACTCCAGGTTTAGATGATATTTGTCACTTTTAAAAATAAGGGACCGAAAAAGTGATACTCAATTTTTCAATCCCTTCGATATTTCTTCAACTAATCAATCCTGTTTAACCAAAAACTCCAAGACTTTCTTTGATAGCTCTTCATTATCTGCATAAACTGGAATGAACCCCCCTACTTGATGCTCTAGTTCCAATCCTAGTTCTTGAATAACAGTTGTATCATTATTTATCGGTAATACATACAGTTCCTCTTCTCCAGTTTCTGGATTCTTTTGCAGATAAGGTTCTTCCATGGACCCCTTGATTGAAATAGGAGCTATGTCATCTAACTGATGTATTCCATCGGGATTAGCAGCAGCGTCTAATAAATGTTCATCAACTATTAGAAGATCACCTTGATGAGCTGCAATTTCCATAAAGAGTTTTTCCAGCATAGAAACATGAAAAACTAATGAGAAATTTTCCTCATCGATTTCTGGCATCTGTTCCAGAATCTGTTTTTCGATTTCTTCTTCATCAATCTTTTCGTTCAACTCTTCCGTAAAAAACAAAACAGTAAATTCTTCTTCTTCATTTCCACATGCGCTCAGTAAGAAGGCGCTGCCAACAAATATTAATATTATCATCAGTTTTTTCATGTTCTTCACCCTAGCTCTATAAGTTGGGTTTATTGTATCATATTCTAGTAATCTAATAGAGCTGTAATACTAGTTATTTTTTAGTGATTTTAATTTACCTCATTCCCCTTCACAGCGAGTAATTCTTTCACAGTAGAGGGCATCCCTTTGTTTTCAATTTGCTTTAAATAATCTTCTGTCAGTTGAGTAAGCCCCTCTATTTCCGTAAGATCTTCTCCCCAAATGAGCTCATATCTTAAAATATTGTTAATAAGTTCGAGTAATGTAATCTCTTCATTTTTGACTTTTATCCACCAGTTTTCTAAGGATAATAGTACTTCCTCTTTTTCATTAAGTGGATACAGCTGTTCGTTTCGTTGTCCAAAAAAACTATCTTCTTCTTGTTTTTCAGGACGATAATAAGCAATTAATGCTGCTAACGAAAATACAATTGTTTTTGGCAGTTCGTCATACTGCTCTGTATACTTTTTTAGGGTTGGAATTAATCGAGAATTAAACTTGTAAAAAGCATTCAAGCCTATGTCGGTTAAATAATGCTTATTAAAAGGGTTAAGAAAACGCTCCTTGACCTCTTCTACAAACTTTGTTTTTTCTTCTAACGGCATATCAACTGTTGGAAGAATTTCATCGAATCCTGACTGAACAAATTCGCTTAAATGGTTATCTTCCATTACCTCCAAAACCGTATCAATTCCATAAAGATAACCAACTGAAAACATCATCGTATGTGGTCCGTTTAAAAGTCTAACCTTTAATTCTCTATAAGGTGTAATATCTCCCCAATTTACATTTATCCCGGCTTGATGCAATGGCAATGCCTCTTTTACAGTGTTATTTCCATCAATCGCTAACATATGATAAGGTTCTCCAACCGTTAATGCAAGATCACTATAGCCAAGCGAATTCTCATATTCTTTAATGGAATCCTTTGGATAGCCAGTTACGATCCGATCTACTAATGTATCGCAAAATTGATTATTCTGTTCTACCCAACTTTTAAAATCATCTGATAAATTCCAGTCACTTGCTTTTCGCAAAACGATTTCCTTCAGCCGTGTACCGTTTTCTTCAATTAATTCGCACGGAATAATCATTAACCCGCTAGTCTTTCTGTCTGGTATTTTTTGATAGCGTTCATATAAGAACACAGTTAATTTCCCGGGAAAGGATTCTGGCACCTCATTAAGGGATGGATAAGCTTCTTCACTATAAGTAATTCCAGCTTCGGTTGTATTAGAGAAGATGAACGAAAGCTCAGAAGAGGCAGCTATCTCAAGGATATTATTCCACTCGTTTTTTGCATTTAATATGCGTGATACAGATGAGATAATCTCACTTTGATTAACAATTTCTCCGTCTTTTCTACCTTTTAATATAACCGTGTATAATGCATCTTGTTCTTTTAATTTCTCCATAGTTCCACCGACGGAATTCGGCTGTATAATTGCTACAGACCCGTTGAAAAGACCTTGTTTGTTCAGTTGATGGATCATCCAGTCCAAATACCCGCGAAGGAAATTCCCCCCACCAAATTGTATTGCTTTTTCAGGTAAATTTGCTATTCTCTCATCAATAACGTCCTCAGATATTTCTTTTCTCGACATAGCAGCGTTTAATCGTTCCATTGTAACTCCTCCTTTTATCTAAGAAAAACGCGTAGCGTCTTTTATTAAATACAGCGTCAGCTTCCGCCGCCTTAAGTATCAAGGATGGGTTTCTCTTGACACTTGTGGCGTAAAGATAGCTGTCAATTTATAAATTATCTTTTAAAAATCATCTTTTTTAAAAGACTGTGTTTCTAAAAGATTAATAACAACGTTGTTATTTCAGGAGTAGATGAGTAATCGCTCAGCAGCTGCAGACCCCGCAGATACAAGTGTTGCTTATCAGAAGGTTATGTTCACGCTTTATTAATTCACTCCAGATGAATGCTTTCCGCGGACACCTCTTTAGCGCTCTTTCGGAAATCTGTTCCGTGGGGTCTTAAACTGACTATTCTATTTCACACAACTCACAATGAACATTGTCCTAGTTACGAAGCTTATATTGAATGTTTTCAATAAATGTTTTAGAGTCCAATAACTCTTCTTTTTTACATTCTTCCATAATAATTGGTGCAAATGGCTTGTATTGCTCTAATAATTGCAGGTATTTTTCGTAATTCATTGTACCTTGACCGGCAGGTAACACATCGAGAGTTTTTCCATTCCATTTTCTATCTTTTGCGTGAGCGGCTATAATACGGTTACCGAGTAATGAGAAAGCTTCCTCTATTACTTGGTCTTGATGATTAAAATTCTGTTCATCCATTAAATTTCCCGGATCTAATACGACTCCAATATTTGAAGAAGGAACCTCATCCAAAAGCTGTTTTAATTCTGGAGCTGTACCAATTAAATGACCATTCGCAGCTTCTATTCCGAGATAGACTCCCCACTTCTCCGCTTCCTCAGTGAGTTCTTCAATAGATTGCACTAAGGTTTTCCAATCGCTTGCTTCTACTTTGCCATCTGGTTTTCCAACTTCCGCTGCTACCATTGGAGCACCCATGAATTTTGCATGTCGGATAAGTTCTTTGAATCTTTCCAAATTTTCTCTTCTAACCTTTTCATCTCTTTCAAATAAGTGTAAATAGCAAGCTAAAACCGAAATAGACACGCCATTTTTATTAAATGCATCCCCTATTTTTTGGGCGAAATTAGGTGTTAATAAACCAGGTTTAGAGAAATCATAATCATCTATGCCCTTCCAAAGCGCTAATTGAACATGATCAAAGCCGTATTCACCTATATTTGTTGCTAGTTCCTTATAAGGTAATTTTCCAAATAAATGTGCAAGAACACCAACTGACATACATATTTCTCTCCTTTGTAATCCTTCACTATTTTTTAAGTAGTAAGATTCTGAGATACTATTGGAATTTAAACTTTTAAAGAGGGAAGTGGTTTTGCTTTTTATCTAGTTGTATGTTGTTTCCCCTCGGCTAGACTCTCGACTTCTGCAAGTGTAGGCGAACCTTCCCAATCACCTTTAAATTGAGTTGCCAATGCTCCCATAAGATTTGCTCGTTTGATCGCTTTCGGCACACTCTTGTTTAAAGATTCATCCGCAAGCGGAGTTTCTGAATCCAGGATGACGGATAATAAACCAGCAGCAAAAGCATCTCCTGCTCCTACGGTATCTACTATATGATCTATTTTGTAAACCTCTTCCTTTTTTTGTTCCTGTCCATATTGAATCAGAGAACCTCGTGTACCGAGTTTTAAGACGACCACTTTGGGCCCCATTTGTTGGAATAAATGTAAATAATCCGCTTCTTGTTTTTCCCCTAAAAGGAACTCCGCTTCATCCAACCCTGGCATGAAAATATCACATAAAGGAATGAGTGAGAGCAGCGTTTCTTTTGCTTTTTCTTCACTCCATAGCTTTTTCCGGAGATTAGGATCAAACGAAACCGTTAAACCACTGGCTTTCGCTTGCTTCATCGATTCCTTGATCATCTCTGTAGTGTATTCCCCTAAAGCAGGAGTAATTCCAGTTACGTGTAAATGCTTAGCACCTTCAAACCAAGTTTCGGCAATGTCTTGTTTTGATAACATACTTGCGGCTGAATTTTTACGATAATAATATACGTTTGGATCTCCATAACCTTTTGACTCTTTGAAAAAAACAGCCGTCTGGTTTTCCGGATCCTTAATTACTTGAGAAATATCGACCCCTTCACCAGCTAGTGTAGACAAAATAATATCAGCAAAAGGATCATTTCCTAACCGGCTTATCCAACGGGTTCTTTTGCCAAGTCGGGACAAAGCTAAAGCTACATTGGATTCTGCTCCTCCGACTGACTTCGCATATAAAGGCGCATAAGTAATTGTCCCCTCTGGCATCGGCTGAAACAAGACCATGCTTTCGCCAATCGTAACAACATCTACTTGATTTCCATTTGCCATATGGGTTATCCCTCCTGCGCTTTATCGATATATTGTTTTGCTAGTTTAGTAATTTCGTTATACTTGCCCTGTTGAATAAGCGATTTATTTACGAGATTACCTCCTAGGCCAGCTGCAATTGCTCCCTGAGAAAAATAGTGATTCATGTTATCAATGGTTATACCACCCGTTACCATCATTGGTATATGAGGTAGAGGGCCCCGAATATTTTTCAAGTAGTCATCTCCCATTGAACCAATTGGAAAGACCTTAACTGCTGATGCTCCCATCTCATATGCGCGAACAATTTCGGTCGGTGTCAACGTTCCAGGCCAAACTTCGATACCTTTTGACACCCCGTAATCGATAACTGCTTCATCTAAATTAGGAGAAACAATATACTTTGAACCTGCCGCTACGGCATCTTTAGCCATATCCAGGTTTAACACAGTCCCGGCACCTATACTTAACTTATCTCCATACTTCTCATTCATTTCACTGATCATTTTCAAAGCGCCATCTGTGTTCAAGGTTACTTCAAGAAAATGAACCCCTCCATCTAAAAGCGCCTGAGCCGTTGGGTCTCCTTGCTCATATGAAATCCCTCGAATAATTGCAACAATCTTTTTAGCTTGTAGTTGTTCTACTAGATTAGCCATCATCAACCTCTTTTTCGTGTTTTTGTTTATTTTAACATGGAACGCTTACATTTTAATAGAAGTAATCTATTAATTTAGATTTTTCCTACTGAATAGAAAGAAGTCGCACCTGAATGAATTTATAAACAGGTACGACAAATCTAATTAATTGATTATTTTAACTCATCCATTGGAACAAAATCCATGTCTTTAAACGTATAATTTTCTCCGGCCATCGCCCAAATAAATGTATAGTTATTTGTTCCAACACCTGAATGAATGGACCAAGGTGGTGATAAGATTGCTTGTTCATTTTTCACTAATAAATGACGAGTTTCATCGGGTCTGCCCATAAAATGGAACACTCGCGATTCTTCTTCCATATCAAAATAGAGATATACTTCTGCTCTGCGGTCATGAACATGGGCAGGCATTGTATTCCACATGTTATTGGGCTCTAGTAACGTCATTCCCATCATTAACTGACAGCTTTGAATTCCTTCACCATGAATATATTTATAGATTGTACGATTGTTAGATTCTGCATCTGATCCGAGCTTGGTAGGTGCTGCATCACTAATTGGAAGTTTCTTCGTTGGATATTCCTTATGCGCATTAGCGGAAACAAAATATAGCCTTGCAGGATTTGAAGGATCCTCACTGTGGAATGTAACATCCTTTTTTCCTAAACCTATATAAAGACAATCACGTTTGTTTAATTCAAATTCCTCACCATCAACAACAACTTTCCCTTTTGGGCCAATGTTAACGATACCAATTTCACGACGTTCTAAGAAATACTCCGTCCGAAGAGCATCCCCCGCATCTAACTTTAGGGTTTTATTGGTAGGAATAACCCCTCCTACTACTACACGATCATAATGAGAATAAACCATGTTGAGTTCCCCCGTTTGAAACAGAGACTCTATCATGAATTCTTTTTTAATTTTATCCGTCGTATACTGCTTGAAATCTTCCGGATTTGTTGCATGTCTAATTTCCATCTAACATTCTCCTCTCAAAAAATAATCGATAATTGATTCAAAACAGATTGTTTTAGTTTGTTTTTGTTCGTTATAGTTCGATTATAACAAGGGCTTTAGAAAATGGCAACCGATAGGTTAGAAAAGAGAGAGGTTAACGAAAATAACTGGTCAGTCACTTTAAGATATGAACTAGCTACTGCCTTTTAAACTATTCATGCAATATCATATAATCATTCCCGATCTTTGTTTGAAATTGGTAAACATTATTTTCTAGTTTATTTACTTTAATTTCTCCTTTTCCATCGATTATTTTTATTGATCCCTTCACTCTTAGAGTGCATTTATTCCCTTTTAAAGAACGAACCTTACCACGCAGAAGCCTATTATTACTCCATTCCATATCAACTTCAAATGCCCCTTTTGTTCGTAAACCTTTAACTGTTCCTGATGACCATTTTTTTGGTAACCCCGGGAGAAGATGTATTTCTCCAGCGTGGCTTTGCATTAATGTTTCTATAATTCCTGCTGTACCTCCAAAATTTCCATCAATTTGGAAAGGAGGATGATTATCAAATAAATTCGGTAGAGTCGAAAAAGATAGTAACTCCATCATATTTTCGTATGCTAAATCACCTTCACCTAAACGTGCCCACATATTAATAATCCAAGCCCTGCTCCAACCTGTATGACCTCCACCATGTGATAGGCGTCTTTCTAACGTTATTTTTGCAGCATCTGCTAAATCCGGTGTTTTCGAAGGGGTAATCTGGTCTCCGGGGTGCAACGCAAAAAGTTGAGATATATGCCGATGTCCAGGATCTTCCTCTTCGTAGTCCTCTAACCATTCTTGAATTTGTCCGTATTTGCCAATTTTAAAAGGTGGAAGTTTTTCTCGTGATTTTCTCAATTCATTTTGAAATTCATTATCCTTTTCAAGGATCTCACTTGCTTTTATGCAACTTGTGAATAAAGCGTAAATGATTTGACTATCCATTGATGGCGCTTCGCAGAGCGTTCCTTTTTCACCATTTGGCAGTATATACATATTTTCTGGTGAAACGGATGGAGTCGTTATAAGCAATCCATCTTTATTTTCGACCAAAAAGTCCACAAAAAACAATGACGCCTCTTTAAGTGTTTCATAAGCGTTTTCCAGAAATTCTATATCCTCTGTAAATTCATAGTGCTCCCATAAATGCAAACTCATCCACGCTGCCCCTAATGGCCATATGGTTGCCGGCATATAAATATCCTGAGGGGCTGTATCACCCCAGATATCCGTATTATGATGAGCGGTAAAACCGCGACAGCCATACATCTTTTTAGCGGTAACCCTTCCTGGTTTTCTCATCGTCTCTATATGGTTAAACAAGGGTTTATGGCACTCGGATAGCTGACAAACTTCTGCCGGCCAATAATTCATCTCTACATTTATATTCGTCGTGTATTTACTATCCCAAGGTGGAAGCATTTTCTCATTCCAAATCCCTTGGAGAGTTGCTGGTAGTGAGTTCGGGCGACTAGATGATATTAATAAGTAACGGCCAAAATCAAAATACAGGTTGATTAAATCATCATCCTCTTCCCCATTTTTTACACGTTCCAATCTTTCATTCGTTGCTAATTGGTGAAAACTTTCTTCCTCACCTATCCGTAAATCAACACGGTCAAAGAGTGATTGGTAATCTTCTAGATGTGTTTGCAATAAAGAAGCATATTTTTTATTTGAAGCACGTCGGAGAGTGTTGACACATTGCGCCTCGACACCTTCAAAACGATAAGATGTTGCTGCTGTTAAGAGCAACGTTACTGCATCTGCATTTTCAACAATAAGTCTGTTACCAATGACTTTTACAGTCCCATTCTCAGGAATTGCTTGCACAACACTCTGAAAGGAAATCCCTCCTTGACCACCCGTCACTCCCCTCATTACGATTTTATCCGAAGACAAACCTTCCAAACTATCGATATTTCTCGTTTTACCGCGATCATAAAAAGTTTGAAAAGAAATGGATTCTTTTACTGAAGAAGTAAGTCTTATAACCATCACTTGATCAGGATAACTGGTGTAAACTTCCCGCTTATAATCGATGTTGTTCATTGTATACTCTACTCGAACGATACCGGTTTTCATATCTAGTTCTCTATGATAATCCGAGATATTATTTTCACTGTCTGACAAAGTTAAGAATAATTCTCCTAATGGTTCATAATGACGCTGGGACGATGGCAAGCCTGGAAACGAAAGCTTCGCTAAATCTTCTGCCTCTTTAAGTTTCCCATCAGACAATAGTTTTCTAACCTCAGGTAAATACAATAAAGCATCTGGATTATTACGATCTCGAGGTCCGCCATACCATACAGAATCCTCATTTAATTGAATTTTTTCAGTCTCAACAGTTCCAAATACCATCCCACCGAGTCGTCCGTTCCCAATCGGCAATGCTTCATTCCATTCTTTAGCAGGGGCTTTGTACCAAAGTTTTTTATTTCTCATGTCTTCAACCTCCTTGATTAATTTAACTCTACAACAGCTTTTATCACGTTTGAGTCTGTTTTTAACCAACTTGGAAATGTCTTAATCACGTTGTGAAAAGATGTTCGATGTGTAATAAAAGCAGAAATATCAATGTTTCGTTTCTTCAATACATCGTGGACGAATTGAAAATCTTCCAAAGTGGCATTTCGACTTCCCAATAATGTTGTTTCACGTTTATGAAAATCTGGATCATAAAATTGGATAGGTTGTTTGACAAGACCTACATATATAAGCTGCCCTCCATAAGATATGTAATTAAAAGCGGTTTCCATAGATTGCTTATTTCCCGTTGCGTCAAATACAGTCGGAACAAACATTCCGTTTGTGATGTCTGTCAGTTCTTCGACGGGAGCCCCTAGAGCATCTATTGTCTCCTCGACCCCCAACCAATCCTCACAAAATTCAAGCCGCTGTTTATTAACATCCATAGCAATAACTTTCGCACCAATTTCTTTAGCTAATAGCATTACTCCTAAACCGATAGGTCCGGCTCCAATTACAAGGATCCCGTCCCCTTCCTTTATTTTGGCTCTCCGAATTGCATGAGCACCTATAGCTAGTGGTTCTAGTAATACAGCTTCATCCAGTGTCAAATCATTAACCTGAATTAAATTCTGCAGCGGCACGACAAGGTATTCCTGCATACCTCCATCTTGGTGCACCCCAATTACTTTCAACCTTGCACAACAATTTGTTTTTCCTAGTTTACATGCTGAACAATTTTCACAATGGAGATACGGAATAATTGCCACTTGATCACCTTTTTCAAAATTTGTTTCCATCTCGTTCACTTCTTCAATCTTTCCCGCTAATTCATGTCCAAGGATTCTAGGGTAGGTAAAAAAAGGTTGGTCTCCTTTAAAAGCGTGTATATCTGTTCCACAAATACCTATACGTTGGATTTTTACCAGTGCATGTTTTGGAGCCAGGAGTGGTTTCTCCACATCTATGAAAGAAAGTCTCTCAGGTTCATTACATATTATTTGCTTCATAGATATTCTCCTCCGAGTCGAGAAACTTTCTGATGGTAGTCAGGCTTTCCACTAGGCCATGTTCTATTTTTAATAGGTGCTAGGATGGAAAGAACCTCTTGAAGTAAACTCTCATTAACCGTCTCTTCCATCCACTCTATATTTTTCTGCATATTCTTTACACTTGCACTACTCACTAACGTTGTTGGTATTTGTTCATTTCTTGTAGAAAATTGAATGGCAAGCTTGGCGATGTCTTCACCATGAGTTGAGCAGTAGTCTGCAGCTTTTTTACAAGTGCGAATAACTTCATGATCTGCGGGGTGCCAGGAAGGCGTTTCGTTTGAGTGTAACAATCCCATAGATAAAGGAGATGCATTAACAATGCCTACTTTATTGTTAATGCAATCGGGAATTAATTCTAATAACGACATATCATTTAAAGAATAATGGCAATACGATAGAATCACATCCAAGTTTGTTTCCTCCATTGTTTTCTTTAAGACTGGTAAAGGAAGGGCAGATACACCAAAAAATCTAATATAGCCCTGTTCTTTTAAATATTTAAGTGCTGGGATACCTTCTTCGATCACTTGAGCATAGTTTCCAAACTCAATATCATGTAAATAAAGGAGATCCAGATAATCCGTATTTAATCGATGTAAACTTTCCTGTCCACTTTTGATAATCCGGTTATAAGAGAAATCAAACAAATCCCCGCCATATCTGCCCGCTTTAGAGGATAAAATTATTTTGTCTCGAGGAAGCTCCTTGAGTGCTTTTCCTAACACAACCTCTGCTTTTGTTGCGCCGTAATAAGGCGATACATCGATATAATTCACCCCTGCATCCACTGCAGCATGTACGGTATTTATTCCTTCTTTTTCATCAATATCCCGAAAGACAGACCCCAGGGAAGATGCTCCAAAACTCAAGGGCGAAACAAAAAGTCCAGTTTTTCCTAAAGCTCTATACTTCAAATTGATCACCTTCCCCTAATTTATAGAATTCGTATGCATTTGTTCCGAAAAGCAGTTCCATTTCATGTTTGCTAAGCTTTTCACGTAAACTTTCTTCTATAATCGTAATGACATCCGTATAACTACCGGCTAACAAACATACCGGCCAGTCGCTTCCCATCATGATTCGGTGAGAACCAAAGCACTCTATGATGTGATCAATATAAAGTTTAAAATCATCTGTTTCCCAATTTGGTCGGGATTCCGTAATCATTCCTGATATTTTGCAAAAGAGCTCCGGATAGGATGATAAGGCTTTCATTTTTTCACACCAAGGATGTAAGAGTTGCCTGTGAATATCCGGTTTGCCTAAATGGTCAATGACACCTCGCAGATGCGGTACTTCCTCCATCAGTTTAACGAGGGTTCCCAGTTGTTGATGAGTTACAAGTAAATCTACTGGCAAACCTATGTTAGCAAAATAGGTAAATGCCTCTAAGTATCGTTGATTTAAAACAATTGTTTCATCTTCCATATCTTGCATCATGATCCTAATGCCTAAAAACTTAGAATTTGACTGAAAGCTTTTAAGCTGCTCTTTGTAATTGTCCTTTTCTAGATCCAACCAACCTACTATTCCTGCAATAGAATCTTCCTTATTACCTAATTTTAATAGAAACTCTGTTTCTGAAATACTTGCTGCTGCCTGAACAAGAATTGTCCGATCAATATTATGATCAATTAACTCATTTTTTAAATCACTCGGATAAAAGTTGCGATAAAGCAATGAAAGATCTTGTGTGATCCATCCGTAGTCATCACGTGATATATCCCAGTAATGCTGGTGGGCATCTATTCTCATAGCACAACCTCCAATTGTATTTCCATTTATCATACCATCAATCAAAAGATATATTTATAGCTATAACCGTTTACTTTATACCTTTTTTTGATATGATAAGATTTAGCCTTAAAATAATTTCATAAACGAAAGAGGACATGAAAATGACCGTTATTCGCAAGAAAATGCCTGAACATAATCTCCTTCCTTTCTTCCTTGTATATAAAGATACAAAAGAAGCTCAACAAGAATTACCTAATCACCTTCATGATTGGCATGAAATCATATATATTCATCAAGGCAATGGAACATTTTATATTAGCCCTGAATTCTACGAGGTAAATGCAGGTAATTTATTAGTTGTTCCCGCAAACACAGTACATTTCACCTCACCCAATGCTTCTAAGTTGATTACATCTACCGCCTTATTTTTTAAACCTGAACTAGTTACTAAATTTCAATTTTTCAATGATCTTGCTTACACTAAGCTTTTTCAATCCAATGAAGAAGATCAATCAAATTTTCTTTACACTTTTTCAGCAAAGCATAGCATTGAATTAGAACACCAATTATCGAACTTAAATGAAGAAAATATAGAAATGGGATCTGACTACAAACAAGCTGTAATATTACAACTACATCTGTTTCTTATAGACATTCATCGGTATTCTGTTCCCAACACAAAAAATGAAAATTTGAATCAAACACCTTGGATACAAGAAGCAATTCAATTTATTGATAGCAATTTAGTTCGTTCACTATCTTTAGAGATATTAGCTAAAAGAGCAGCTGTTTCCTCCTCACATTTCAGCAGAGTCTTTAAGTTTCATATCGGAATGAATATTAACGAATTCATTCGTATGAAAAGAATCTCCCTCGCTAAAAAATTACTTAGCGAGGAAAGTGACACTATTGAAGCAATTGCGAGAAATTCAGGGTTTACAAGTATGCCTCATTTTTTTAGGACTTTTAAAAAATACACAAAACTCACTCCAAGAGAGTTCCGCAAAAAACAGTGAATTTTCATAATCGAGAACTTTTCAAAACAAATCTCCCACCCTGTAGTAATAGACCTGAAACAGATCTTAATTCATTACCTTCTATTAGTAAAACCCTTTATATAAAGGGTTTTCACTAGGTATATTCAAATATACCTGTATTAACGCAGAGAATAATATGTTAAGATTTTAAGTGAACATGAGAGGAGGCAGTATGGATAAAATCAATGTATTTCTTGATGATTACCGGACGTGCCCAGTAGATTATTTTCTCGTGGAAACTATTGATGATTGTCTTCTAATGATGAAGGATAATGAAATAAACCAACTATCATTAGATCATGACTTAGAAAATAAGTATCGTAATGGTTTCATGCTTGTGGAA
This sequence comes from Salipaludibacillus neizhouensis, assembly GCF_002886185.1. Classification (GTDB taxonomy): domain Bacteria; phylum Bacillota; class Bacilli; order Bacillales; family Salisediminibacteriaceae; genus Salipaludibacillus; species Salipaludibacillus neizhouensis. The sequence goes on along the minus strand of NZ_KZ614146.1, from coordinate 162,557 downwards.
ATGATGGTCGCCAAACAACTTTTTGCGGAGAGTATTACGATTCACTCAGCAAATGTAGGTGCCGGAAAAGCGATGTATAAGTACTTAAAAAGCGCTCAAGATGAATGGAAAATGCCGCTGAACATTATCATAAAATTACGTCCACTACCTTTAAGATAGGAACGATTTGTTGAATCTTGTCCTATTATAATGAACACTTCAAACAATTCTTTTACCTAGACTTATTACTATCGTGCACTTAAACGGGTTAATGACCGTTATGTATCCGTTTAGGTGCTTCATACATATCCTCATCATTTTATTTCCTTCCAATTGCAAATATCATATCTCTTCCTTCATTCAACCTTCGCTAAAGTTAATTGACTCATCTAAACCTTTTATCTTTAATAACCTATTTCATAAATACTTATAACGAAACAGTTGATTAGTATCATACGAAAATGATAAAGTTGATTTCAGTTTATGGATGGAGATAATTAATTGTCATTTATTATCTATGACTTCAAGCCTCAAATTAGTTATAATAGAGTATAGAAATTGAAATCAATGAGACAGCATCAATCTAATTTGATGAAGAAAGATGTCTGAGGGGGAGAATAAGTTGAGTAACGAAAAGCAATTGCAAAAAGAAGCTATGCATATGTTAAAGCTCACTAGCAGAACTTTTTACATACCGATCACTCTTCTAGAACCTACATTAAAAAAGGCTGTAGCCTCCGCGTATTTGTGTATGCGTGCGATAGATGAAATTGAAGATAATGAAATGCTTGATTCAGCAACAAAACAACATTTGTTAAAAGAGACAAGTTTTCTTTTAAAGAACACCTTTGACAATGAAGCTTACACTCAATTACTAGCTCCATATAAAAGCCTTCTTCCCGAAGTGACAGTAAGACTTGGTGATTGGCTTGCCTTCTGTCCCACTGGTATAGTTGAAAAAGTAAAAGAGTCAACAAGTACGATGGCCGAGGGTATGGCACTTTGGGCAAAGAAAAACTGGCATATAAAAACAAAAGAAGATCTAAATGATTATACGTACTATGTAGCTGGCTTAGTTGGTGTCATGCTTTCAGACATTTGGGAATGGCGCGATGGCACCAAAACAGACAGAGAATTTGCGATAGGTTATGGCCGTGGTTTGCAAACAGTTAATATTTTACGCAATATCGAGGAAGATAAAGAACGCGGTGTTTCTTTTATACCTTATGGTTGGGACATCGATGATACGTTCCAATACGCAGAGAATAATTTGGCGTTAGGTGATGAATACATGAAAGATATAAACAGCCGGAGTATCCTCGTATTTTGTAAGATTCCGTTAGAATTGGCAAAGAAAACACTTAAAGCATTGAAAAGCGGCAGAGAAAAGATGTCCAGAACTGAAGTCGAAGAAACTGTAGATGAGATTCGCAAAGTAAATCAGTGATAAAATTGACATGATTACTTTTTTATACGATGGCTAACGTACTACCAAAAAAGGAACTATCACGTGAACCACGTGATAGTTCCTTTTTTCTTTTTTTCTCTCACCGAGTTCTGCAGGAATAGAAACAATCGGTTTGCAGGTGACATATAATCGCGGTACCCGTTTAAGCATTGCCCGCTGATGACGTCTACCTAGGAAAGATTCAAGTACTTTCTTTAAAAAACTTCGTTTCTAACCGATCAACAAAGCCTTTCAATACTACCCCAATGACGACATATATAGGGCCGGCATACCAAAGCTTCCATTGTAACGGAATAAATATATCCACTTTAACAAATGCTGGTTCAGCTACAAAAACTGCAAAAAAAGCTAAAAGTATCAATAAAATACTATAAGCTAACCATGATTTTGTGTATTGATATAAAAGCATATAACTTACTGGAACGATCGCGATATCAACCGTATATAACTGGCCTAAAGAAGGATATAGATTATAAGGATATACCCAAAATCCTAATGTAGCACCTATATCATCCAATAATAATGCTAACGTGCTTGTACTCAACCCTATCACTAACATGGATTTTATCCGTTTGCGATCCACCACAATTACCCAGATCATCCATAGGGCAATAGTAATTATTAAAAGAATCCACCATTGATGGGAAAAAAGAACATTTTCAAAAAAGTGCTCTTTTTGTGAATAAGTATAGTTTTCCTTAACTTTAATAATATCATTTATAATTTCGGGATTCATTCATATAAGTCACCTTTCCAATGCTATTTATCCTCTATGTTTTGTTTTCTATAAAAATATATACATTGTAAAATAATTTCAAGGATAAATGATATTTTTAAGGAAAACCTATCCTTTAACAAGGGACTTTTTTTTAAGATAAGAATTTATAAAATTAGCAGCTATCTTTACGCCACAAGTATCAAGGGAAACCCACATCCATTCGAGTAGCACCTACACGCACTACGTAGGTGCTACTCGGGGGGGTGGCTTTAAAGATCACGCTGTATTTAATAAAAGACGGCTATGCCGTTTTTCTTATAGGGGTTTTTTATATGGACAATTATAAAAATGATAACACTGCAAGGCGATATACAGCTCACGTAAGCATTCTTGGTACAACACAATTACACAAAAGAAACCCTTATGCCGTTGCTTGGTGGAGCGCAGCTTTTCCGGGGTTCGGTCACCTTCTTTTATCTAAATACCTTCGTGGATTTGTACTTTTTGTCTGGGAAGTTATTGTAAATCTTCAATCGCATATTAATATAGCGATTGCTTATTCCTTTCAAGGGAATTTCGAATCGGCAATAAGCGTGTTAGATACGAGGTGGGTCTTGTTATATACTCCTGTTTATTTTTTTGGCATATGGGATAGTTATCGAACGACGGTAGACTTGAACAAAATTTATATTCTCGCAGAGCGGGAGCAGCATACTTTCAATACATTTAGTATTGCTGCACTGGAAATTAACTATCTAGACAAAAGAAATCCTATTATGTCAGCAATCTGGTCATTATTTATTCCCGGCTTAGGCCAGCTTTATATTCATCGAATTGTTACAGCCTCTTTTGTGATTATTTGGTCTTTAATATTTCTTTACTTTTCTCATTCACTTGAAGCGATAGTTTTTTTATTCTTAGGGGATATTCAACAGTCAACCGCAGTTTTAGATGTGCAATGGTTCTTATTCCTACCCTCTACCTACGGATTTTCAATCTATGATTCCTATGTAAATACGATTGAAAATAATAAGCTTTTTGAAAAAGAACAACGGAAATTTCTTAAAGATAATTATCAGCAGCCGAATTTTCAAATTATAAAAGGAAAAAAGGTGAAATAGTAACTATGCAGCTATTGTCCACTTTTGAAAATACTATTTATTTAGAGATGGCTATTTCAATACTCGAAAAAAAAGGGATAAAAAGAGAAAATATCTTTGCCGTTCCACTTGATAACCGAGTCGAAGAACGTAAGCTCTTTGACAGTATCCATAAGTCAGATGGTACCTCTCTCATTGATATAGCAGCTGCACTCGCAACTGCTTTCTCTGTTATAGGTGTGAGCATTGGTTTTAAATTGGCGTGGGGACCTATTTTTTCAGGGTTAATTGCTGCATTTATTGGCTTCGTCATAGGATTGGCGATTAGATTGTATACAGAGTTTATCCTTAAAAAGCGAAAAAGGGTTCTAAGAGGCAAACAATCTGAGGTCATTCTAATTATTGAATGTGAAGATAGAGAAGGAGATTTAGTGGAAAATATTTTGTGGGAACATCTGGCTTTGGGTGTAGCCAAAGTAATTTGATGAATATGTTCCCGAAACAAAAATTAGCAGACTTTTATATCTATTTTGTTTCACTGATTCATGGAGAGCTTTTAGAAATGCAGAAGAATCTTTGTGCCGCATAGAGAAGTTACGAGTCCTCTCTATAACTCCTCAATAACTCGCGTGGATGAGTGAAGCTGCCCCGATGAGTCCTGAATTTTGTTGAAGTCCCGCTGGCACAATTTCTGTTGTTCTTCCGGAAGGATTCAAGGCAAATTTCGATACATAGTTTTTAATAGCCTGGAACAATGGATCTCCTATCTGGGATACACCGCCTCCGATAACGATTTTTTCCGGATCAAGCATGTTAATCAGAGCCACGCATCCCATCCCAATATATTCAAAGGATTGCTCGACCAATTGTTGCATTTCTCGGTTACCTTTGTCTGCTAGTTTAAAAACTTCTTGCGTTGTGAGGCTCTGACCTTGAAGTTCAGAGCCCCTTCTGGCAATAGCTGTTCCAGACGCAATAAATTCCCAACATCCTTTTTGCCCGCAAGAACATGTCCCTCTAGATGGATCGATGACGATATGTCCGATATCTCCTGCATTTCCTGATGTTCCTTGGAAAAGCTTGGAATCGGAGAAAAAGCCCGCACCTATGCCAGTGCTGATCGTTAAATAAACGAAATCTTTACTATCGGTAGCAGCACCTATCCATTTTTCAGCAACAGCTGCTGCATTTGCATCATTTTCCAAGATGATCTTTGTTCCTGATTGAAAATAGTCCTGCAAGTTTTTTACAAGGTGATAGTCCCACCATCCGGGTAAATTAGGAGGAGCAGTAATGATTCCTTCTTTAGGATTTAGAGGACCAGGTGCTCCAATGCCTATCCCCCGTAAATCACTTGCGGTCAACTTACTTACTTTCAATAATTGATTCACAGATGCAGCAATTTTTTTCACCATTTGATCTGGTGTTACTTTTTTATCCATTTTGATCGTTTCACTTTTATGTATTTCACCAAAGCTATCTACTATACCAATTGCAATTTTAGTTCCGCCGATATCAATCCCTACCGCAAACTCTTTCATCGTCAAATTTCTCCTTTACTTATTCTATTCTTGCTCTTTTTTAGCTTCCATTTTTTTAAATGTTACTATTGCGAACCACATGATGCATAGACTTGTCGTACTTATCGCAAAAAAGAAAAGTAGGGCAGGAAATTTCAAAGTAAGATAAAAAATAATAATCGTTCCTGCAAGCATCGCAAAAACCATATGCGGAAACGAAATACTAATAAGCATCATATATTTTAAATAGGTAAAAGTTTTAAGGTCAAAATGTACAAGCACAGGGAACAGGAAAAAAGACATCAAAATAAAGATACATACAGCGATATAAAATACTCCCATTAAAAAATAAAACGTTGTCCCTTCAAACGTAATGATAAACGAATAGTCGATATAGAGTATCCACCCGACAAAAGCCATTCCTAACGTAAAGAAATTTGCTCGCAAAAACTCCGTTCGATATGAACGCCAAAATGTCGGAAAAATCGCTATCTCCACGTCTTCCGTGATCCACTTTCTTGTTACAGCAAACGTTGCTGCCGTTGCTGGACCTAAGCCAAACACGACTAACCCGACTAAGGTAAATACAACCCAAAGAATATTTAGATAGGCTAATCTCATAATCCACTCTGTTAATTTATAAAAACCACCAATTAATCCTTTATTGTCCATACAATCAACTTCCTTTTACAGCTTCTTTAGATTTATTAAGTTCTGATCGATTCAAGTGAGACGCCGCAGAGCATTTAGCTCGAAGATACTCGTGGATCATCCATACGAAAACCTGCATGGAAGAGCTATCTTTAATTTAACACATCACGCAGTGTAAAAATACGCAATATTAACTTATCAAGACACTATTTGTTCCGTAATGTTTACAAACATTCATTATTGTTCATATAATAGAGGGATACAATACGCGCTTACGGAGGGAAACAATGCTTTCAGTGGAACGTCACGAAAAAATCTTACATCAACTAGATAAGAATACCATTATTAAAGTGTCTGACTTGAGTGCACTGCTTCAAGTCACGGAAAAAACGATTCGGATTGATTTAGAAACATTAGAGAAAAACGGACTTTTAAAACGAATTCATGGTGGGGCAACCATTCTTGAGGAAGAGAATCCAATTTTGCCAATTAAAAAAAGACAATTGCAACATGGGGAAGTGAAGAATGCAATTGCAGAAGAAGCGTTGAAAATGATTCAAGAAAACGACACCTTGTTAATTGACGGTGGAAGTACTACACAAGCACTTGCAGCATTATTAGGCGACTTCCCTGTCACTGTTATCACAAATGATATTAACATCGCTTACGAGTTGTTAACGAAAGAACGTGTCCAGTTAATGATGGTAGGTGGCACCCGGATTGGGACTTCTGGTTCTCTTTTTGGATCCGAAGCCTCTAATCTTCTAAAACGAATTCGGGTGAATAACATCTTTTTTGGGACAACTGGAATTTCTCTTGAAAATGGTCTTACGGTGCTTAATGGCATCCACGCCGATTGGAAAAAAGAGGCTCTTTCTTGTTCCGAACATGTTACTCTCTTAGCTGACGCAACGAAGTTTGAAAAGGATGCACTCATTCAATTTGCCAGTGTCGAAGATCTTAGTCATATTATTACGGATGTTTCTCTCAATGATGATCTCTATCAAAAGTTTTTACAATCAGGAGTACCTGTAACAAGAGTTAGTTTTTAATTTCCTACATCTTTATCATCAAAGGTTGTTTGGAAGAATTATCGCTCCCTTTCCGCGGATGATCCGCAGGAGTCTCGCGGATTCTTCCAAACAACATTTTTTTATATGGAAGAAGAAAACTCCCTTAAAGGTCTTCTAAAATTCCCGATAATTCCTCAAAGTTGTCTCCCACTAAATAATCAATCCTAGTAGTCATCTTTTCAGTCTCGGGATTAACGGCGGTAAAACCTCGGTAAACTGCTTCTTCTTCCAGTTCAATGAAGCCAAATTCAACTCCCACTGCGTAATCTGTATCTGACAGCACCGGAAATTCCAATCCATTCACTTCTCGAAGTGTTAAGTGGCTTTCTGGATCACTTGGACTAATCGCATAAACCGAATAACCAAGTTCTTCAATTTCTTCTAACTTTGAGTTCAGCTGAACTAGCTGAGATAAACATTGTTGTCAGGTGACTCCAGTAAAATACAGGTACAATGCTTTTTCATCAGTAAAAATATCAACTTCCTCTCCTGCCGAATTCAACAGAGTAAAGTCATAATCATCAGCATTATATTCACTTCCGGATTCATCATCAGAAGCACAAGCTGTAACAATTAATAAGAATAATACAGCACTTATGCCACGAAACATTAATTTCTTCATTATTTAACCCCTTTCTTGAATTACTATATCCTAGATTACCATTTAAACGAAGATCTTCACAAGGAAACAGGATGTTATAAACATTGTGACTATAAGAAAAACGGCAGAGCCGTCTTTTATTAAAGACTTCGTTCATTGAATGTTATTTTTAGGAAGGGTATTTACTTGAATTTGGTTACTTTAATTAGAACAGTGTGTTTGCTCGAATCCGCTCACCAGGGTCTCAAGGATTCTTAAAAAACAAAGTTCGGATTTTATAGAGACCTATAAATAATAATATTTCTAGTTTGTGATGTAAATCACATCTTCACAAAAACGAATACGATACATTTAACTTACAAGAAAAAAGGAGGAATTTATATGGAAGCTATATTTAATGAAACTACTAAAACTGGTGATATTGTTACCCGTTTTCCTAAAGCGAGTCAAGTTTTTAAAGAATATCGAATTGATTTTTGTTGCGGTGGAAACCGTCCAATAGGTGAAGCCATTAAAGAAAAAAATCTAAATGGAATAGAAGTCTTATCAACACTAAATACATTATACGAAGAAACAAAACGATTGAATAATCAAAACACGAATTGGAACGAAGCAACTTACTCCACGTTAATTGACCATATTATAAATAAACATCACGCGTATCTAAGTGATGTTTTGCCCGAGTTAAGCAGATTTGTGACAAAAGTATACCGAGTACACGGGGAAGGACATCCTGAATTGGAAGCTGTTTTCAACCTGTTTCATAAACTTAAAATGGAATTGGAACATCACTTGATTCAAGAAGAAGAAAGAGTTTTTCCAAAGATACTTGCCTATGAAAAAAATGGATCTAAGTCAGATTTGGATGCTGCCCTTCAAACGATTGAAGTGTTGGAGTCAGAACATGAAGCTGCTGGAGATATTTTAAAAGAACTTCGATCAGTAACGAATGATTACCTGCTGCCTGAAGGTGCTTGCACAACGTATACCTTAACCTACCTTAAATTAGAAGAGGTTGAATCAGATTTATTTCAGCACATTCACCTTGAAAACAATATCCTGTTTCCACGCCTGGCAAACGAAGCATTATAAAAACGGTTAGCATTTACAAATACACGAAGGGAAACCCTTCGTGTATTTTTTTGTATTATTCACGGTTAATCTAAGTGATTACGTTTATTTCTAAACCGCTTTTTGTGGTATGATGACTTCAAATATTTCGCTTGAGGTGAAACCATTGAAATTACTTTACATCATTATTGCAGTAGCATTTATCGATACATTTTCTCAGTTGCCTATTATCGCACCTTTTTCCAGCAGTCTTGGTGCAACTCCACTCTTGATAGGTATCATCATTGGAATGTACTCGTTTTCTAATATTATCGGCAATATATTATCAGGAATTTGGACTGATAAAATTGGCCCGAAGAAGGTTCTTTGCATCGGAATGCTTACAGTCGGAGTGATTGTCTTCTTTTACTCCGTTGTCACTACCCCATATCAGTTATTATTCGTCCGATTTTTACACGGAATAGCAGGAGGATTTATTGTTCCCGCAGCATTTACTTTCTTTGGCTCTAAAGATAAACGAAAATCTAATGGAAAAACAATGGCCTTTTCCGGTGCCTCTGTGGGAACTGCTGCAATCCTAGGTCCAGCTGCCGGAGCGTTAATTAGTGCGAGACTCGGGTTTGATTGGCTCTTTTATATCATTGCTTCAGCGATGATCTTTTTCGGGTTACTTGCCGTATTTTTCTTAAAAGAAAAACCGAATACAGGTGAGGCAACTTCTATAAAATTACAAGAAATAAAGCCTGTCACTAAGACTGGTTTTACTCTTTTTAAAAAACCGCTTCTTCACGCATACATATCCATTTTCTTACTTCTTTTCACACTAGGAGTTCTAACATATTCACTACCTCTAAAGGTAGAAGCACTTCTGATCAGCTCGGAGATAACAGGTATTCTATTAAGTACCTTTGGAACGGTGGCCATATTATTTTTTCTTCTTCCTACGAATAAATTATTTGATAAGCTGAATAAGTCATTACTGATGAACTACGGACTAGCAACGATAGCTTTGGCCTTATTCCTTCTTTCATTATCATCCACTCTGATCCATATGGTATTTGCAATGGTGGTTTACGGAATAGGATTTGCCTTACTTTTCCCGTCTACTAGTGCGACTGTGATCGAGTTTTCAAAGGAAAAGGAACGAGGAAAAGCATTTGGAGTCTTTTATTCTTGTTTCTCCTTAGGTGTTGTTGGTGGCTCATTTTTTGCCGGATCTCTGGCACTCACTCCTTCTTCGTCTTTTTTAGTGAGTGCACTTTTGCTAGTCATTATTGTTTCAGCAATATTTATATCTAAGAAAAACGCGTAGCATCTTTTGTTAAATAACTAAGAATTAAATATCTATTTTGTTGCTATATTATTATGGAAGCTTGTTTGGAAGAATGACCGCTCTCTTTCCGTGGATTCTTCGTTTACGTAACCGTTATTGTTACTGGACTAATAGTAAAGCAAAAACCTCGTATCCATGTCAGGCATGATTACGAGGTTTATTCATTTTACTCTTTTCTTTCCACTTCTTCACAACACTCAAAGATCCAATAATACTAAACAAATAGCTTAGAATAACGCCATGCATAATGACTCCGAAAATAGTCAGTAAGGTAATGATTACTGTTCCAACTGTTGTTTGCGGATCAATCGTTGAATAACCGAAAAAAACTAGAGATGCGAGGCCACCTATAAATGCATCAACATAACTTTCTAACCCTGGTTCTAGTAGATATAACGGAATAATACTTGCAAATAAAACGAAAAAAACTCCAGGTATAATGTCTGAAAAGTGTTGCTTTCGTATTTTTTCTATCACTGGTTTTGTATAGTATTTTGTAATTACTTTTAATCTTAAAAAATGAAGAATTCTTGCAATCCTTGCCATTTGAAATATCGCATCTAAGGGGATAATGGCAATGATGATAAATGGATTACTTTTAATAAACTGCAATTTATTCTCGACATGATAGATTCTATATAGGAAATCAACGAAAAATATCGCCCACGTTCCCCATATAATCACGGAATCATATTTCGTTTGATGCCAAATGGTTGCCACTGCACCTATAGCCAATATGACCATACAGCCTTCATAAATCAATTCGAGAATGCCCTTTCTTTCCTTTTCATAATCTGGTTCCTGTATCATACGGTTCTCCTTCAAGAAAGATAATATATTCTCTTACTTTATCACACTAGCTTCTCTCCCACTGATAAACAACGAAATACTTTAAATAATTTCACATAATCTTTTTTTGTTACTAAGGAACTAGATTAATCGCTCGAATATCATCGGTTTTTGAATAATTAACAGTTTAACTAGTCTTTTCCATGTAAATTAGTGGAACTTTTAAAAGGGTGTTTCTTTAACTGTGTTATACTGGGATTCGAGAGAAAAGTTTGATATTTATATTAAAAACACCTTAACATTTGCTGCCCATTCGTCTGCTTAGCTTTCTACTAAAATGGATAGGTGTTTTTTTGTTATATATATTGCCATAAAATTTTTCCTCTTAAAGACGAAACGGGCAAATATGATAGGAGTGGAAGCATGAAGGAAACTGCAATTATTTATTGTGAAGGTAAATTTGGAACGATGGACGGGAAAACTGCAAACGGGCTAGTTAGAAGCTCTAGGAATTACAAGATTGCCGGTGTGATTGATAGTACTAAAGCTGGTATGGATGCTGGAGAGTATCTGGAGAATGTTAAGAATGGTATTCCTATATTTGAGAATCTTGATAGCGCTTTCGAAAACTTGCCAAGGATTCCTGATCAATTCGTATTCGGACTTGCTCCTTCTGAAGGACTTCTAAAAAATGAGGAAAGAAACATTGTGTTTCAAGCAATGGAAAATGGATTGCATATCGTAAATCCTTTGCATGAATTCTTAACGGATGACGAAGAATTTATGAATCACGCTGAGAAATGTAATGTTCGCATAAATGATGTTAGAAAACCGCCTGCTAAAAAAGACATGCATCTTTTTTCAGGAAGAATATTAGATGTAAGAACACCGATCGTAGCTGTTTTAGGCACAGATAGTGCCGTAGGAAAAAGAACAACATCCGTACTGCTTGAAGAGGCTTTATTAGATATGGGCTTGAACGTTGCCTTTGTTGCAACTGGACAAACGGGACTTATTCAAGGTGCAAAATACGGAGTAGCGATTGATGCGATACCGTCTCAATTTATGACCGGAGAGATTGAGAATCAAGTTTTAAGAGCTTATGAAAATGAAGAACCTGACATCATTATTGTGGAGGGTCAAGGAGCATTAAGTCATCCTGCATATATAAGTTCATGTGGAATTATAAGAGGATCAAGACCTGGTTCAGTTATTATTCAGCATCCGCCAAAACGAAAAAATCTAGGTGATTTTGAATATATGCCAATGCCTTCCATTGAAAGTGAAATCGAACTTATTGAAGGCTTTTCACAAGCAAAAGTTATCGCGGTAACGATTAATCATGAGAATATGTCAGATGAAGAGATACAGGATGCGGTAACAGAATACGAACGTGATCTTAAACTCTCTACTTCCGATGTGCTAAAGCATGGTTGTGGTAAACTCATTGAATCTATTTTTGAAACTTATCCTGATTTGAAAAATAAGCAGAAAAGAGCACTTTATAATTGATCAATTCTGGTACGCCCAGAGTCGAAATCAACCTTCTTAAAATTGCTCATAATATAGATAAACTCATCCATTTATATGGAACTAAGGGACTCGATATTATGGGTGTTACAAAAGGTGTTTGTGGAAGTCCAGCGATTGCTAAGCTAATGGTTGATAAAGGAATTCTACTTATTGCAGACACCAAATTGGCAAACTTACAAAAAATGAACGAGGCTAACATTAAAGCAGAATTTGTTTTATTAAGGACGCCAGCTTTAAGTGAAATAAATTTGGTAGTTCAATATGCTACTATTAGCATGAACACCGAGCTAGAAGTTATTAAAAAGCTTTCTGAAGCAGCTGCCAATTCTTTCTCCGTCCATGAAATTATCCTAATGATTGAAATGGGCGATTTACGGGAGGGGATTATGCCAGCTGATCTCGATGAGGTGATTCAAGAAGTATTAACGCTTCCGGGAGTTAAAATCAGAGGTATAGGAGCTAACTTTGCCTGTTTCGGAGGTGTCAAACCAAGTACAGATAAGTTAGCTGAATTATCCTCACTGGCGGACATTATCAGGAGAACATACGACATTCCACTTTCTTGTATTTCAGGTGGTAATTCAGCTAATTACAATTGGTTTATGAACACAGAAGATACTGGTAATATTACGAATTTAAGAATCGGTGAATCTATCTACTTAGGCTGCGAAACCCTTGACCGCAGTGCTATTCCAGGGTTATATACAGATGCATTTACATTTGTTGCCGAAGTTATCGAGTCTAAACTAAAACCATCGTTGCCATACGGAGAGATTGGACAGGATGCGTTCGGGAACCATCCCCAATTTACAGATCAAGGACCAATGAAAAGAACCATTCTTGGCATCGGTTCGCAGGATGTACTTGTTTCAGGATTGGAACCTAAGCTAAATATGGAGGTCCTGGGATCAAGCAGTGACCATACCTTGCTTAACCCAAAAGAGGTCCGTTTGGAAGTGGGAGATGAAGTTGACTTCAACCTTTCTTATGGAGCACTGCTTTCAGCAATGACCTCTCCTTATGTAGCTAAAAAATATATATGAGTTTTAGGAACTGTGACTGCTTTACTAAGTCACGGTTTTTTATTTAAGTGATAAGAATTTATAAAATTGGCAGCTACCTTCACACCGCACGTATCAAGGGAAACCCTTGCTACTTAAAAGATGGCGGTGGAAGCTGACGCTGTATTTAATAAAAGACGGCTATGCCGTTTTTCTTAAATGAATGTCGATTAAATAGTCCCCTCATCCAACAAAGGCATCCTTCTGCTATTACTAAGAATAGAAGGATGCCTTTGTTAAATATAATTATTATCTTGCAAATCCACTATTTTCTCCTGTAATTTCTCATAATATAAATTTTCGTCGATGGGAAACTCTACCCAATTATCCAACCATGTTGATAGTTGCATGGCATTGGACAGTGCAAGGCTTTGAATACCTTCTTCACCAGGTGCTAATAAGGCTGATTCCATAGTAATTGCATCGACAAAATTTTGTATGATTCCTGGGTGTCCAGTTGTTGTACCACCGATCGGTACATCTATCTTCCAATACTCTGGTTCACCAAATCCTCCTTTAAATTCAAGATTAAATTCAGGTTCTGAAATACGAAGTCTCCAAAAAGTTAATCCTCCATTTTCTACTACAATTTTTCCTTGATCACCGGAAATTTCTAACCGATTCGTACCTGGGGCCTCTCCGGTTGTTGAAATAAAAACACCGGTTGCCCCATTCTCATACTCTAAATATGCTGTGACATCATCTTCAACTTCAATATTTCGATACTTACCGAAGTGACAAAAAGCTCTTAAACGAGATGGCATCATTCCAGTCACCCATTGCCATAAATCAAGCTGATGTGAACACTGATTGATAAGAACACCACCGCCTTCTCCAGCCCATGTTGCACGCCAGCTGGCGGAGTCATAATAGCTTTGAGATCGATACGAATTTGTAATGATCCAGTTTATTCTGCGGATTTCTCCTAAATCTCCCGATTGAATTAAATCTTTCACTTTCTGATAAAGCGGATTTGTCCGTTGGTTAAACATCATCGAAAAGATTTTTTCGCTTTTCTTGGATGCTTCATTCATTTCTCGTACTTGTTTCGTATATACGCCTGCTGGTTTTTCACATAATACATGGAGCCCATGTTCAAATGCTTTAATCGCTAAGCCAGAGTGAAAATAATGTGGTGTTGCAATAATCACTGCATCTACACTACCTGAATTGAAAAAGGCATCTTCGTCTGTAAACACTTTGATCTTTTCACCTGAATTTTCTTCAAAAGTCTTTGCCTGCTCCACTCTTTTCACTAAGATAGCGGTTAGTGTTGCTCCCTTAATATGTTCCCCTTGAATGTTAGCAGCATGTTTAGTACCCATTGATCCGAAACCGATAACGCCAATTCGTACATTTTTCATTAATTAACTTCCCTTCTGCACACATATCATTGGAAAACTCAGCAAGCAGCTAGCACTTTATTCGATAAATGAAACATTCTAATTGATTTTGTTCACATGTACTTCAATGATCAGTTGCCCGCCAGCAGATACTTCAATATCATATCGTCTAGACTTTTTCTTTTTTTAAATATCATGTTCGTTTTTAACAACGTTGTTATTTTATGATAAACCGGCATTTATTTCTTGTCAATCCTAATAAAACGGAAATTATTTTTGATTGCATTCTAATTTAACAATCGCTTCGAACTATTTTATAGATTGTCCGTTCTGTAATGTTGGTTTCTGCATAAGTATAGAAAGAATTGACTTACTTTATGGAGGGATGTCATGATTCCAACAATCATTATTCAAATTGCTTGGCTAATAGTCATTGCCAGATGTGGTTATAAGGCTATTAACTTGCTGAACAGTCGAATGAAACCTTGGTTTGAGATTGTATTTTATATTGCCGTTGTCATCATTTCTATATCTTTCCTATTAAAGTGAGTACCTATTTAAGAGCACTGAAAAAGTCGATGTAAACTTTTTCAGTGCTCTTTTTAGCGATAAGTTTTTATAGGACTTCACTCTATTTCATTCAAAAGTTTTTTTATCCATTCCATATTGTGTTTTAAAGATTCTTTTGTTGTACATTCTCCACTAAAGTCTTCCATGCCAATAAATCCATCATAGCCGACTGCTTTTAAATCGAGTAAAACTTGTTTCCAATCTACAACTCCTTTTTCTACTAAAGACCATGTTACCTTCCATTCCACTGTGCCATCATCCGTTTGCGGATCGACCTGCCAACTAGCGTTTTTAACATGAACATGAGCTAAATAAGGTCCTAATAATTCCAGACCCATTCGGTAATTCTCATACCCCTCATGCACCATATTTCCTGGATCATATAAGACACCAATATGCTCTGGATTACATTGATTTACTAGTCTGTACGCAAGGCCAGCGCTAGGTGCTACTGTCCCGTGATGTGTTTCAACTAAGCCTTTTATTCCGTATTGCTTACACATTTTTTCAGCTTCTATTAAATAATTTACGCCTTCATTAAATAACTCATTATAATCCTGCGTCCGGTCATATATTGGTACACCTAAACGAATACTCGACGCACCTAGCTTTTTTGCTACTTGTAGCACCTGCTCCGTTGCCTTTAAATCACCACTTGTTAAATAAGGTGTCACACTTACAACTTCAATCTGGTTTTCTTCTGTCAATGATTGTATTTCAGCTAGTTCTTTATTCGTATAATCGGGAGAAATCGTACATAAGTTATTTCTCCAAAAGCTTGGTTCTTCTTGCTTTATCTCCGAAGGGGTTTCCTTAAAACGCCATTCCACTCCGTCATAACCATATTCCTTTAGATACCCTACTAACTCTGCTGGGGTTACATCTGGTGTCATCACTGTAAATACTGAAAATTTCATATTTCCCCTGCTTTCTTTGATAGATTTGTAATGCTTCTAGTGATCAAGGCATTTTCGCTTTAATTACTTCTTTATAATGCTCAGGGGTGACTCCTGTAATCTCTTTGAATACTTTGCTGAAATGAGATGGGTGTTTAAATCCAATCAGATAACTTAATTCTGTAATCGAAAGTTTTGTATTCATTAATAACTCTATTTTTGCTTGATTAATTCTCCGATGAAATAAATAATTAAAAATCGTAACACCTGTCACTTCTTTAAAAATCTTAACTAGATAGTATTTGCTTAGAAAAAGTACTTCCCCTAGTTGGTCGAGAGTAATGTCCTCTTTGTAATGAGATTCTATAAATGTAATGATCTTTTGAACATTTTTCTCCTTTTCAGATTGTGGTTCACTGTTATAAGCTAACGATTCTTGACAGTAGGGGTATAAAAAGGCTAGCATATCCAGAAAAGCGAGTTGAAATCGGTATTGAGAGATCGCATCATCCATCTGTTTAAATTGGTTCATAGATAAAAAGAGTTGTTCCACTTCTTCCTTTTTTACATCACGAAACGAGATCCGATAAGATTGCAACGAGAAAAACGGATTCAATAAGTACTCCATACCCATTTGACGAAGCACCCCGCGGAAATGGACTTGGTCGAAATGTAGTGTGGTACGATGATACTCTTTGTTTTCAAATGTTTTTGGCCGATGCAAAGTTAAACCGTGCATCAGTATTAAATCTCCTGGTGAAAGAATATGAATCTGATCACCAATGATATAGTTGCATTCTCCGCCGTGAAAATAATAGATTTCATATTCTTCATGAGAATGAAAGTTTATATCCGGTTTAGTATTCCGGCAATAGGACAGGCTTAGTTGCGTTGAAGTAATAGATGGGATAGACATACTGCCTCCACTTACATTTTTTCTCATGATACCATAAAGTTATCCATTTTTTATTCAAAATACAGAAATACCCACCACCGTCTATTCAACTCTTATCGCTTTCTCTTGAGCTTCTAAGCAAAGCTCAGCTGCTTTAAATGCATGCTCTTGAGTCATAGCAATTTCCGTACGATTTAAACAGTCTAGAATTAGTTCGCCAAAGAATGGAAATCCTACTTTATTTTTTAGTGAATATTGCTTCTCCTCTTTGTCATTTACAAGAAACAGTTGATCTCCGCCGTCTTCGCGTGCAACATCAATATACTTCCGAATTTCAATATAACCATCGGTACCTAGAATAAATGTCCGACCATCCCCCCATGTTCTTAAGCCGTTCGGAGTATGCCAATCTACTCGAAAAAAGTTCGTAGCTCCGTTATCCCCAATCAACGTTGCATCCCCGTAATCCTCAAGTTCAGGATAGTCTTTGCTGTAATAGTTTGCCACTTTACTAGATTGGACGGTTCCGTCTTTACACTGAGCATAATGGAGAAATTGCTCAATTTGATGACTTCCAATATCACAAAGTATCCCACCATAATACTCCTTCTGAAAAAACCATTCTGGACGTTTTTCCGCAGATAAACGGTGAGGACCAAAACCAGTGACTTGGAGGACTCTTCCAATGGCACCTTCTTCAATAAGCTGCCCGGCAAATACTGCACTTTCCACATGTAATCTCTCACTGTAGTAGACCATGTATTTTAAACCTGTTTCTTCTGATTTCTTTCTAGCCTTTTCCAGTTGTTCAAATGTTGTAAATGGCGTTTTATCCGTGAAATAATCTTTTCCATTGTCCATCACTCGAAGGCCTAGCTCACAGCGTAAAGAAGGTACAGCTGCCCCAGCAATTAGTTTAACCTCTTTATCTTGCAAGATTTCGCTTTCGGATCTAGCAACTTTAACTTTTGGAAACGCCTTAACAAAAGCTTCTACTTTCAATGGGTCCGGATCATATACCCATTTAAGTTCAGCCCCCGCTTCGATTAGTCCGTTACACATCCCATAAATATGGCCGTGATCTAAAGCAATGGCACCGAAAATAAATTCCCCTTTTTGAACAACTTTCTTTTCCTTACCTTTTGGTGCATAATTCATGCCATCTTGTCGACTCATTTTATCCTTCCTCTCTTCAATGGGTTTCTTTTACATCTAGTCTCGTGATTTTGTTTTTCTTTTCAACTGTAGATGATTTAATTTTGGCTTGTAATTGTTGAAAATAGAGGTCTTCATCGATTGGGAGATCCACCCAATTATCCAACCAAGTTGACAATTGCATCGCATTGGAAAGCATAAGACCTTTGATTCCCTCTTCCCCTGGGGCAATCAAAGATGTTTTTGATTGAATCGCATCCACAAAATTTTGTGTAATTCCTTGATGACCTGTTTCTTCTCCTAATACAGGGATATCACATTTCCAACATTCTGGACTTCCAAAACCGCCTTTATATTCTTCATTAAACTGAGATTCTGGAACGCGGAGTCTCCAAAACGAAAGTTTTCCATCTTCAATCACTACTTTTCCTTGATCTCCGGCAATTTCCAGCCGATTTGTACCTGGTGCTTCACCTGTCGATGTAATAAAAACACCGGTTGCGCCATTTTCATATTCCGCAAATGCAGTTACATCATCTTCGACTTCAATATTTCGATGTTTTCCGAAATAGCAAAAGGCTCTCATTCTCGTTGGCATCATTCCTGTTATCCATTGCCATAGATCTAACTGATGTGGGCACTGATTAATTAAAACCCCACCACCTTCTCCAGCCCAGGTAGCTCTCCATCCTCCTGAGTCATAATAACTTTGAGAGCGATACCAATTTGTAATAAGCCAGTTCATGCGCCGTATTTCACCTAATTCACCGGAATGGATAAGATCCCTTAACTTTACATAAAGCGGATTCGTCCGCTGGTTATACATCATAGAATAGACCTTTCCACTATTACTTGCAGCCTCATTCATTTCTCTGACTTGCTTCGTATAAACACCTGCCGGCTTCTCACTTAACACATGAAGGCCATGATTAAATGCTTGTATAGCATACTTTGAATGGTCGTAGTGAGGAGTTGCAATAATTACTGCATCAATCAATCCTGACTGAAAGAACGCTTCACAATCATAAAACACAGCAACCTCGTGACAAATATTTTCTTTTATCCAATTTGCATGATCCTCACTTTGATCGAAAACGGCTGTCAATTTGGCGCCAGTAATCTCCTTAGTACTTAGGTATTTCGCGTGTTGCGTCCCCATTGATCCCACACCAATAATTCCCACTCGCACATCATTCATGCAACATCCATCCTTCCATTTTTATAACCTACATTTATTATAACTAAAAGCCATGTCACTCACTTCATTCTCATTGATTATAATAGTCTTTCATTTATACGATATTGGTGTGTTTCAATAGGTTTTCAACTATTCACTAAGCACAAAACACGGAATCCTATTTCGTTCTTTGTTATAATTAAACCTATATGAACATTTTTAAACAAATAAAAACTATAAGGATGTGAGTAAATGTCATTCGAAAAAAGAAGACTCGAAATCATATCATTAGCTGCGGAGCAAGCGCTAAAGCTTCCTTTTAAGAAAGATAATTTTTGGTTTTTAGACGATTTACGGGATAATTTTTATTTTGCCACTCACCTCTATGCTGCTGTACATGAAGATACAATAAGTTTATCTTCCGACAAAAAAGACTCGGAAAAACTTGCAGTTGAAGTAATTTTAGACGGATTACGTCTACAAGATCGAAGTCCTGAAAGCGATACTTACGGGCATTGGCCCCTTCATCTATCTCCGAAACCATCAGTTGCTCAGCCCCATCCATTGCCGGCCGAACTCCTTAGCAGTTTCTTTCTTCACTTTTATAATGTCTACCAAGATACGTTTCCCACTGATTTAAAAGAAGAATTGCAACGTTCCTTTCAACATATTTATGAAAGTACATTCTTGGACCGAGTCCCTGAATCGTTTAGTCATCATGAATCCAAACTATATGCAAATCAATTGATGTTTGGTCAGTATTTTAATGATCAAGCTCTTGCGAATAGAGGCTATAAAAATATGAAAGAGCTATACGAACATGTTAACGAGTATGGCTTTAGAGAATATGGAGCCCTGCCTTGGTTGTGGCATTGGACTCAAGCCGTGACTTTTGCTCGCCAATTTGTTGTAAATACTAAGTCAAGTGATCTCCTATCGAAATTATTAAACCTCCTATGGAAAAATCGTGTTGATTTTTATTTCAAAGGAACTTGGATTGGTGCCCATTCTCGTGGCCTACCTCATGACATCCCTGAGGATCGAAATAATGTCATTGATTACATCCAATTTGGAGATTTCGATATACCTAAAGCCTTGCCAAGGTTAGAAGGTGCTGGATTTCTAAATCATCAAGTATCAAACGATTTAAATGACCGGGCAACTTCTCATAAGAAAGCTTTGGAAATAAAAAAGAAAATCAACATGTATATGGAGCGTGATAAAGTAAATCACGAAGCCATTCATCATTATGTCTATATGACATCTGATTATGCTCTTGGAGGAATTTGGGAGAGAACAGAAGAACATATGAATGAGCAGCATCGCTGGGATGTTACACTTCCAATACAAACTGATGGGATCAATCAAGCCTACTTCTTTCATCCGAGTGAAGATTATGTTGCAGGTGATGAAAGACATGAAAGCAATCGTAGTAATGTGATGTTTAATAAAAATGTTATAGCAGCAACATACGACTTAACTAACTCGGGATGCAACCATGTCATTGGCGTGTTACCTAAAGGGAGTTGGCTAATTGAGGAAACAAATTTATATGGTCTTGTTGATCAAAGCTATTTTGCCATTCACCTTATGCACTCATTTAGCCACGAGAAAAAAGAGGATAGAATGCTTTTAAAAAGTGAAGGGAAAGAAAATGGTGTTGTTATGGAAGTAATAAGTACTGAAGAAGCCTCGCAATATAACATAACATCACTTAATCAGTTTAAGTCTAGCATGGAAAAGCAGAAAGCTATATTTCAAATTAATGATAACAATACATTAAAGATTAACTATCAATCTATCCATACTGATTCTCTTAGTATAGAGAGTTCCTTAGATTTGAAAGAAAAAAACTGCAAACGTACAGTGAACGGTGAAGACGTGAACTTTATAGATTACGAAGTGTAATTATTTTCAAATCAGTTACTTTCCAATTGTTAAAAAATCAATTAAGGCAGTCTGCAGATAGCAGACTGCCTTTTAAAAATTCCTAAAACTACATTTTCCTAGTCAAAAACGTCATATTACTATTAAAAAATAAAAATATACCTGTGAAAGTGATAATATATTGAATGAAGATGTCATATTGGAAGACTTATCCGCAATTTCAACTATGTCGAAAGGTCAAAATATTTCCATTATAGAGCAAAAACGTTATATGTAAACGTATACATAAACTAGTATAATGTACCTTAACAAGCTAATAGAAATGATTTGTTATTGAGCTACTAATTTAAAAACGGAGGTGAAGTATTTTAAATGACGTAATGTGTGCATATCCCCCCTATTATAGAGAGTATATTTATATTTTTTTAATAACATCGCAGTAGATACTATTCTACCGTGTTATATCTTAACCAACGAGAAAGGAAGATAATAATAATGGTAAATATAATTAAAAAAAGTATCGGTTATTTAGCTTTTACTTTCCTTGTATTTGGTTTAGCTACCTTTCTAGTAGAAAATGAATCTTCCGCTGAAGAAAACACGAAAACAATTACAATTGATGGAACCGACGTCGATAAATATAATCGATTTAAAGGTTTTGGAACGGTATCGGGTAATAATACATCTCGTTTAATGTTAGATTACAAAGAAGAGCATCCAGAAGCATATTGGGAAATTATGAATCAATTGTTTAATAAAGACACAGGAGCAGGATTAGCGCATGTGAAAGTGGAGTTAGGTGCCGATATTAATTCCTCTTCTGGAACGGAGCCTGCAACCATGCGATATGCAGATGAACCTGCAAATGTGCTGAGAGGAGCAGGGTTTCAATTTGCTGCTGATGCCAAGTCAATTAATCCAGATATAACAACTGAAATTCTGCGTTGGGGTGAGCCGCGATGGACATGGAATGGCGCCGCAGACAAGGAATATGAGAATCGGTATCAATGGTATAAACAGACTATCGATGCAGTGTACGATGAGTATGGATTTAAACTAGACTATGTTGGAATCTCTCAAAATGAAAGAGCTCAAGGTGGTAATGGTAAAAATGAAGTGGAATGGTTGAAATACTTCACTTCAACAATCAAAGAAGAGCCAAACTATGAGTCAGACTACAAAAATATTAAACTTGTTGCGGCGGATGGCTATCGAGACACAGCAACGATTAGTCGCACATTACTAGATAATGAAGATTTAATTGATGAAATTGATGTAATTAGTTCCCATTATGGTCTGACTGGTTCAGCTGAGCTTGCTGAATTACAAGATCAATTGATTGCTGATGGCAAACAGCCCAAAGAAAATTGGGTGTCTGAAGGAATTGCACCAATGATCAATGCACGTTATCGCGAAAATATGGAGCCACATTATAATGGGCTTGGTGGCCGAGCAGGAATTATCGATGTAACTTCACGTATTATTTCGGTGTATTCTTGGGTGGGCGCAGGCAATAATCCACTTAATGCCGTTTCTTTTGATTTTCAACCTTCCGTGGCTGCGTTTTATCAAGGTTCTCAATACAATCCGAAACATTTGATAAGTGCGTTTGATCCGTGGTCTGGCTTTTACGAAGCAGATGGCGGGTTACAAGGAGTTCGTCATGTGATGAACTTTGTCGGATATGATGACCACACAACACCTGAAAGTGAGCGCTGGATGTATGTCAAAGAGGCAACATTTAGTGATGGAAATTTCTTCGATGGCGGTGTAGATGTCGATACAAGTACTCATAATTATATGACATTAAAAGATCCCGAAACGGATGATTACACAACAATCTTTGCAAATAATTCAAAGGACACACGTAACTATAAAATTAAAACAGAGAATTTAAATGGGAAAGAGGATGCACCTGTCTATGTGTGGGAAACACGCGGAGCAGGCGCAGATGAAAAATATGATGCAAACTGGTTTAAAAATGTCAACAAAATCACACCAACAAATGGCGAATATGAATTAGAAGTTAAGCCTTATTCCATCGTAACCATTTCAACACTAGATAAGGAGTCTGAAACAAATGACTTTGAATATCAATCACAGTCAGTGGATCTAACCAAAGACACGATTATGCCTTTACCATATAAGGATGATTTTGAATATAATAAATATGGTCTTGATGAAGAAGGCAGAAATTACGTAGAACGTCGCGGGGGGACACCGCGTTATACGACAGATCAGATTGGTGCTTTTGAAGTTGTTGAAAAAGCAAGTCAACAGGCAATTAGTGGTAGCGCAGAACGTACGGATCTCGACATTCCGGAAGCAAAATCCCATGGAAATATGCTGCAACAGAAAATTGCTCACGACCTCATTGGAGCAGATTGGTCTGTTTGGGGCGGAAGAGATGGAACTGCGTCCAGCGTTAATCCAAACACCGTGCTTGGTGATTTCCGCTGGGTTAATTATACAGTTTCTTACGACTTTTTACTTGATACGCATACACCTGAAGTAGAAGACAGAAGTAACTACGCTTTAATTGGGGTACGTCAAATGAAAGCTGATTGGGCAGACTCTAGTGCACCATACAATGCACGTGTTTATTCGGATGGAAGATATGAAATTCTTAACTTTGGAAACGTCGAAACCAGTGGAACGATTGAAGATTTTGATAACAAAGTTTGGCATAATTTAGCGTTTGAAGCAAAAGAAAATGTATTTACCCTTTATCTTGATGGAGAAGAAATTGCAACTTATACGGACGATGATGCCACTGTTATGGCTGGAAGAGTTGCATTAGGGTCTGGTTATTATGAAACGCTTATTGATAACTTGCGCATCGATCCAGTTAAAGGATACACTTATAAATCTGACAAATATGACAGTGCTCAAGGACAGAATTACGCTACGGAAGAAGAAGCTTTAAACAATAACGATATATGGAATCCCATTGGGTACGTTGGAGACTGGGATTATACACAAGCAGGATATGCGCATTTTAATCGTACGCAGATGACAGCGAGTTCAGACTTTCCAGTTTGGAACGGAATAACTGTAGGACACGATGACACAACAAATATACAAGGGACCTTTAACA
The DNA here is from genome assembly GCF_002886185.1 of Salipaludibacillus neizhouensis. Taxonomy (GTDB): domain Bacteria; phylum Bacillota; class Bacilli; order Bacillales; family Salisediminibacteriaceae; genus Salipaludibacillus; species Salipaludibacillus neizhouensis. The sequence goes on along the minus strand of NZ_KZ614146.1, from coordinate 138,640 downwards.
AGGTTTTCTATTCTGGAAACTGGGGATCGAACAGTGGAAATGCCTGGGGATCGGATGGAGAATCCTTTGAGATTACATTTAAGGGGAACGAAATCAGGTTATATGGTGAGACGAATCCGACAAATGGTACAGCAGATATTTATTTAGACGGTGAATTAGTCGGAGAAGCGAACTATTTGAATAATAGTTCTATTGTAAAGATGGTCTGGTCAGCTGAAGGCCTTGAAGAAAAAGAACATACACTTAAAGTAGTAGCTAAAGACAGTTATACTAGCTTTACTAGGGCTGAAATAGAGACTACTGATGATGTCCCTATGGAAGCAGTTACCACCTTAGCACCTAATAATTTTGTTGCAATATCCGACGATGCGGATGTAGGCGATGAAGAAAACACAGTTTATGCATATCGAGAGAATGGAGCGACTTGGGGCTCAAATAGTAACAATGCTTGGGCGAGTTTTAATGACAATCCGTATATCATGATTAACTTCACTGGTACAGGTATAGATTACCTGTTGGGGACTGACAACAATACAGAATATGAATTTGAGCTTGATGGAGAAGATGTAGGCAACCACAGCGTGGGAGCTGACGGTGTAAGTTATTCTATTAGAGACCTGGAAGAAAAACCACATACGCTTAAAGTGTCATTGGGAGATAATGAAGTAAAAGAAGAGTTTATGGATTATCGCGGTGTTAATATTTACAGCACCCCTAAAGAAGGTAACAGCAGTATGATCTTTAATTTTGAGGGATCTGGATTCAATTTATTTGGTGCAACTCCGGATGCGCTAATTGACGTCTATGTCGATGATCAATTAATTGAAGAAGATTTTAGAATTTACCCTAAAGGGGACAGACAAACCTCTTTTAACATTCGGGGACTTAAAGATACCAACCATACTGCTAAAGTGGTTGTAAAAGGCGGTACGTTTGTTTTAGATGGTATGGACGTCATAACAGGAAAAAACAAAGTGGAAGTAGATAAAACTGAACTGCAGCAATTGTATGATGAAAACAAAGAAAAAGATCATAAAGACTACACCAAGGACAGTTGGAAATCCTTCCATTCAGCACTATTAAATGCAAAATCGGCATTAAAAAACCCGCAAGCATCATTAGTGAAAGTAGCTGCTGCAAGGTCTTCTTTACAGGCAGCAGTGAAAGATTTAACTGAAATAACAACAGATTAAGTACAAACCTATCCACTATCGAACCTGGGAAATAAGTAGAAACAATCTGCTTATCCCAGGTTTTTTCTGTTTGAAACGCTTCGTAAAAGAGTATTGAGGCGCTGAACCGATTAGAACCACTGTGGCTTAGCCACAGTGGTTCTAACAGAAAGCTTGATTTTTCTATAAGTGCTTATTCCTATCTATTTAAAATGATTTATCAACCTTATAGAAAATTTATAAGCGTTGCCGATAAACCACTGTACTTTTATCCGAAGCATAAATTTTTATTTCATTATCCTTAACCTCTACATATGGTGCTTCCTGCCACATTCCTCTTCCTTTTTCACCGTTTGGTTCTCCATAAAATCCAGACACAAGCAAGCTCGTTCCAACATCTATTTTACTCGTCACTGTAGGTATAGTGGTTCGTGAGTGAATGAGATTTGTGTTTGAATTAGGGTTTACAAGAATCGCCTTAGCATTCCCATATAAACTTTTCACACCACTTTTACCTAATGAATTATTAACTATTGCAGCATTATTATCCTTCATCACTTCTAGACTGTCATCCTCTGTTTTCCCTAAAGCAAATCCGCCGTCAGCTACGTCTAACTTCCGTTGGGTTGTTATTTGATGAACACGTATGTGCCAAGGTGCACCTGTTATTAACCACGTACTCACAACGACATTCTCCCAAGGTTTCCATTTCGTGTAGATAACATTGTCATCTATCTTATATTCTTCTACTTTTCTCTTCACTCTATAAATATTATCACCTTCACTTAATGCGAGCGTGGAGTCAAATGCACCTTGCTCAAGTCCCCATTCCGCTCTCGGTACACTAAACCCAAAATAATTGGAGTAGACGAATTTTTCATATTTTGCAGAAGTATGTGTGTGATCATTTGTGGAGCGGTGGCCCGTATTAAAGGCCAGTACGTGATTCGTTTCTTCTTGTCGACACAAGACTAAATGAGCAGGATGTTGGACAGAAACCTCTTTTAATTGTGGAAGCGACGTTTCTTCTGCCTGCCAAAATGGATGGTCATCTTTTAATGCTAGAATTAAGAATGTTTTCAATCCCCAATATGGTGATCCTGGAGAATTATAATTTTCAGCCATCACTTGATTAGGATAGGCATAGCCAATGCTTAGCGTCCCATCGGCAAGAAAGATAGGTTGCTTAAACCACCAACGTAAGTTATTTAAGATAATACCTTTCATTTGACCATACGAAAACACTTCCACCTCCGCAAAAACCATCGCACTCCAAAAAGAAACTTGAGCAAATCTATAGGAAAGACTTCTTCCATATGGAAGAGCAGACCCATCTTTTGCAAACCAATAGATGAAATCCTGGGCAAATAATCCCGCTCTTTCTTTATATAACTTTGAACGTTCCGGGTCTTCCGATTTCATAAGTTCCGCATAAAACAAGCAATAATAATGAATAGCAAAAGAAGTATAGTAATCACAGTGAGCATCAACACCATCGGAATACCACCCATCTGCTATATAAAATGCATTAATCCTGTCTAAATTATTTTCTATCTTTTCCTTGTCATAAGGTGCTTCCACTGCTTTAAGACCTAGATTCACAAGAACAGGAAACAGCAACCAATTACAATCATGTACTTTACAATCATTAATCTGGGAGATCCATGAAACAAAATGACTTTTTTCTTCTTCATTCAATGGCTCCCATATTTTTTCTGGTATGAGCGCAAGAGCAAAACCATACACAGCCACCTCTACTATCCGCTGGTCATAATCTTGTATGCTCCCCCAGTACTCTTCATGGCTTGGGTTAGTTCCATTCTTAATTCCTTGAAACGTAGCTTCCCAGCCATCATACTCTCTTCCACCGGCAAGAAGAGGAACAATTCCCCAAAGTAATCTTGAAAAACCCTCCATCTCAGCAATAGGATCCGGATGACCAGCACTTGTATTTCCAACATGAAGATGCGCATTCCCCTTGCTAAATTTGTCTTTTAACGGATGACAGATTTGTTCTACTGCTAAATTAACATCCTCTTTCGTTTTAAGAGAATTTTTATAGATGGGTAAGTCAAAATTTCTCATTTATTATAATCTCCTTAGATAACATGATATAAAAAGTATATTAATAGAAAAAGAAACTCGTTGCTCTATCTCCTCCAAAATAACTCTGTATAACCTTTCAATCTTGCAATTCCTTCTACAAAAAAGTAATCTCCATAAATAAGTGGTCTATCCAAATTTTTCTGCTCTGGATAATGACTTGTTCCGTGAAGAATTAATCCATCCTCGTTCGGATTATCCCAGTCACCATAGTTTTCATACAAAGATTGAAGGATTTTTATCCCGGATTTTCTATAAATATCAGCTTCTGCAGAAGGTACTTTTTCAGCTAATAACAACAAACCTGGTGCGGCAATTGCTCCTGCAGATGAATCCCGATAGGCTGTCACCTCTTCAGGAATACGAAAATCCCAGTGAGGAACAGAATCTTCTGGTAAATTTGCTATAAAGAAATGAGCTACCTTTTTTGCAGCCTGTAAGTATCTCTCTTCTCCTGTGTATTCATAACATAAGGTTAAACCATAAATAGCCCAGGCTGTCCCTCTCGACCATGCGGAATCAGGTGCATAGCCTTGCCCTCCAATAAACGCTATTCTTTCTCCAGTTGCTGGATCAAAATGAACGATGTGGTGAACAGAACCATCTGCTTCAATAAAATGATTGAGAATAGTATCTGCATGTCGCATTGCTACTGATTTATAACGAGGATCTTCTGTTTGTTCCGAAGCCCAAAATAAAATCGGTAAGTTCATCGCACAATCAATAATGGCATATCCTCTATTTTCATCGCCTTCAAACCAAGGATTCCAGGCCCTAATATAGTTACCATTTACGTTAAATCGTCCCATTAACAAATTTGCAGCTAAAAGAGCACGACGTCTTGATTCTTCATCACCAATAAGTTTAAATCTAGCAATACTTGTTAATGTCCACATAAAACCTATATCATGATCTAAACGGTAGAAGTCTGTTATTACTTTATCTAACTTTTCTTCACATTCTTCTGCTAACCTTCTTAAAGATTCATCTTTTGTGTCACGATATACTAACCACAGTTGCCCTGGCCAAAACCCCGCCGTCCACCAATGAGGTTGTGCAAGTTCATATGTACCGTTAACACTTGCATGTGGAAAGTTTGCCCCAATTTTTATACTCGTTCTATTAATCTTTTTAATAATGTTACTCCACGCTTCTTCTACCCACTCCTGTTGATTTATCATCTTCTCATCCTTCCTTATTCAAATTGAAATACAAGCTTAACGGTGCATTCCTTTTCTAGCTTTTTAACAATGAAATCAATAACATAGAACGTTTCTTTTTCGCCCTGATGATTATGAAACTGCATCTTGTTTAGCTGCAATTTTAGTTGCTTTTCATCAAACAATATTCTTAATTTTTGTTTCTGATTCCCTAGAAGAACGATACAATCAGCGTGTTCCTCAATCGTAAGAATCGGTGTTATCAATCTTTCAATAATAGAGCATGGGGCCTCGAAAAATGCAAACGAGTCTTTTAAAGTGAGCCTAGGTTTCTCATGTTTTCCCCACGTAAACGTTCTCAACAATTTCTGTAAACTAGCTAAGCCATAAGCCTGTGAAATATTAAGTTTAAATTGTTCGTATTTCTCCTTCGTAGTTAACTCTTCTTGCGAGGCTAGGAATAACTCTCCCTCTTGCTGAAATTGATTATTAATAATTGGAACAGAGTGACCTTGAGATCCATTACAAAAAATAGAGTAACGATCCGCTCCGAAAGACTTACTAGTATATTCACCACTACCTAAATCTTTTAAAAACAACTCCCCATTTCCATACAGCATGAAGTGACCGATATCATTATGATTGTGTGGCTCATCATTATGGCCTCCTTTTGCAGAGAAAGCATACCGAGCTCCACCCGAGGAGTACCTAGAAATAAACCATTGCGCGTATGAGAGGTAATAACTTCCTTCTTCCCACGGTTTACCTTTTTTTTCATCATTAAACCATAACAAATTCCGAATAGCCGGCGCCCATCTACTACAATGATCCTCCGTGTATTTCACGCGTAGCTCTTCTTCTGGAACTTCTACATCAGAATAAATACTATTTAAATAATGACTAAGACCTAAGAAAACATTTGCTTTTGGAACTGCATCAGAAAAATTTACGATGATGTTTTTATTTAGAAAGCTTTTTTGTTGAAATAGAGCGATTTGGTGAATTTTCTCAGCCTGAAACAAATTGATTTTTCCACCTGTCTTTTTCTTCACCAGGTCAGCAAAATAAACATAATACCCAAATCCATATTGCCAATACCCGTAACCTTCCAAACAAGCTCCATCGTCATTAAATCCTGTTAAATAATAATCCATTGATCGTAAGACTCGTTCTAAAATAATAGCCAGTTCATCCATATCATCCATTAAATAAATAGCCGCAGAACCGATTGATCCAGCACAAACCGATGCCCAATTGTGAGTAGCTGTCTCCCATTCAAACTCATCGTTATGATAGGGCCAAAAAATTCTTCGATACACCTCTTCTTTGATTCTTTTAACGATCAGTGGGTCAAGCAAATGCTCTGTTAATGTTAAGATTTCACTCAATGCAAAAGCTGTTTCAGCAGCAAATAAATCTATCGTATACTTTCTTTTCTCCCAAATTGTTTGCTGTTGGAGTGATAATTCCCTTTCTGGTGAGGTATTAGTTTCAGGATTATGTTCTAAATGAGCTGGTAAACACCAAGTATATTCATCACAAATCGACCATAATGTATTTTGTAAAGCTTCATAGTATTCAACATTTTCCGGTTCAAGTAACGTCATGATAGTAAATGTATTCAAACGTCTTCTTCTAGCAAAATACACATCTTGATATTCAAGACGTGAACCTGTTTCTTGATACTTCTTAAATAATGAAAAAGGTAATTCAGGATCTTTTTCACAAATAAGTTTTTGCGCTTCGGCTTCAATTTCCATTAGCAAAGGTTTGTAAACACTTTTTTGCTTAATTTCCTTAAACCAACTATGCTGATCATTCTTACTTGAAAATAGAAGAGATGACCCTTCTTCACTACAGGAACCTATCAATGATCTAATATGTGTTCGATGCATATCATCCCTCTTTTTACTGATACTTTCTTATCTGTCAAGAAAGTTCGAATAATGTTTCACTCAAAACTCTCCTTCAAAACTTGTTCCTTCCTATTATATTTTTCCGCTATATCATTTATTTTTTTCATATAGATTCCCATTAGACAGTAAGCGACACCACTTACACTAAAGAAAAAGATGAGCGCTGGAATAAACGTAAAAAGTAAGCAAAATAGAAAAACAGTAATGATAAAAACCAGGGTAATATGAGGGTAAATAATACCAAGCATGACAGATAGTTTGATCTTTTTAAGGAGACTCATATCAAAATGAACATATATCGGAAAAATAAATAACAAGAATATTCCTAACAATATGGCAACGAGTATGTTCCCGACAAGTATAATCAGTGTTAAACTACTCTCTTCATTCATGCTTCCTAAAAATTGATAATTAATAAAAAAACCATACCCGACGAATAATATAATTAGACCAAGTATGTTGCTAGGAAAGAAATCCTTTTTATATGTTTCAATAAACTTTTTATGAATCGTCATCTCATCATCATTTAGAATCCAACCTCTAATGACACTGAACAATGAAACAGTTGCTGGCATTATTCCAAATACGACAAGCCCTGATAGAACCCCTAAAAACCATAAAATGTTAAGGTAAGCCAGTTTCATTACCATATCACTGATTTTATATATTCCACCCATTAATCCACCTAATTGCATAGAAATCACTCTTTCTAAGTGTAAGATAGTTAAGAAAAACGCGTAGCGTCTTTTATTAAATACAGCGTCAGCTTCCGCCGCCCCGAGTAGCACCTACGTACTGAGTGTAGGTGCTACTCGAAAGGAGGATGATTTCCCCTTGATACGTGCGGTGTGAAGGTAGCTGCCAATTTTATAAATTATCTCTCAATAAATTATTGATATTGACCGTTGTTTCAGGCGATTAAATAATATCAACTTTAGAAAACTTATAATTTTTTCTATATTCCATCGGTGGGATTGAAAAATACTTTTTAAATAACTTAATATAGTAACTAGTATTTTCATATCCTAATTTGTGAGATATCTCCTCCACAGTTAATTCCGTTTCAATAAGATATATTGTTGATTTTTCGATTTTAGTTTTAGTCACATATTCTGTGAAAGTCATTCCTGTCTCTTTCCTAAATAACCTGCTGAAATAACTTGAGTTCATATATAAAAAAGTTGAAGCCTCTTCCATTCGTATCTTTTTATGCATGTTCTCCACAACATATCTCTTTGCTTTTAATATATCCTCATGAGTTGTTTCCATTTCGGAACGCAAGTAATCCATCATATCTTTTATATATTTATACATGTGAAAATTCACTTGATTAATAGTACTTATCGCATTTACTTGTGAGTGAAGTACTGTTGCTTGATTAGAATCGCTTTGGTAAAGATACTGATGTCTAATTGCTAGATTTATTAATATGCTATGGATTAAACTTTTCACTTCATCTGGATGATACCGTTTCTCTCCAAACAAATTTATCCACTTTTTAATCACTTCTTTAACCTTATCTTCACTCTGGTCAGTGACCATGTCATTTATTTCTTCATAGAAAGTCGTATACTCAGAAAAAATACTAACTTGTGAAAATGAGTAATCAATATCATGGAAAGATATTATTTCATTACCACCCACATAAAACCAGTGGCAGCCTATGTTCATTAATTTAGAAAGCGACTCTTTCATCTGAGTTAAATTACTGATAGGTTGATGGTAATGAACCATTGAAATCTCAATATTCAAGTGTTTATCTATGACTTCCTCAACATGAGACAGGAGTTTTTTCATTTCAACAAAGGGATTATTTTTTATTAATGATTTTACTTTTACAAAACAAATCAATTCATACTCGTCGTTCATAAAACTAATCATTTCTTCCCCTTTATTTACTGCTACCTCCGCGCTTATGTTGTCAATTGCAAACATGTACAACTCTGAGGATTTGTATTTATTCATTACATCATCTTTGTTGGTAATTTGCACAACGACTGGGATATAACTAAATTCGTCAAGTTTTAACCCGAAGTTATTTAATTGGGACTTTAAGTTATCAGAGTTTGATAATGAATGATCTCGTATTTGGTGTAACAAGTGCCTTTTTAAACTCCATTGATTTTGATCAATATAAGACTTTAATTTATCTATTTGTCCATTTGAATTTTCTTTTTCTTTGATTTTTGAAACAAGTAGATCAATGGATTCTGCCAAATTCTCAGGTTCAAGCATATCTTTAAGTATATAATCAGTGACATTTAATTTAACTGCATGTTTAGCATAATTAAAATTATCGTGACAAGAAATAATCAATGATTCTAAGTTCGGGTTGATCGCATGAAGAAGATCGATGAGTTCCAAGCCATTCATTTCAGGCATATCAATATCCGTAATAAGAATATCTGGTTTTTTCTTTGTGGCGTACTTCAATGCTTCCTCTCCCGATTCACATAATTCCACTGTAATTCCTTTCTCTAACCAGGGAATACAATCGTTCATATACTCCAGCATTTGAAAATTGTCATCTACTAGTAATGCATTCATCATTCTCGTCCCCCCTTTAATGGTATACGAAAAGTAACCGTCATACCCTGCTGCCACATGCTTTTAACTTCCATTGTAAAATCTTCCCCATAAATTAAGATCATTCTCTCATTGATATTTTTCAACCCAATCCCCATATGCTCATTTTCTTCATCATAATTTGCTATGACACTGTCTTTACTAACTCTAAGGCTGTCTTGCACTCGCATTAGATCATTAACCTCTAGGCCATTTCCATCATCCTTAATCGTAACAATCATTTCTGCTCTCTCTATTTCTGCAGCAATAAAAATTTCTCCATTTCCATTCTTAATCCCATGTTTAAGCGAATTTTCTACGATTGGCTGAATAAAAAAACGAGGGACGTTTATATCAAGTGTTTCCGGATCTAAATCGACATACAGGGAAACTGGAATTTTCCTCATGGCATTCATTAAATGCAAATAATTTTTAGAGTGATTCATTTCTTCTTCAAAAGTAATCCATTCCTGTCCTTTATATATCATTCTTAAAAACTTATTAAATGACATAATCAGGTGAGATGTCTCTTTATCTCCATTTTTATAAGCTTGTATTCTTATTGTATTTAATACGTTAAATATAAAATGAGGCTTAATCTTTCCTTGGAGGATAGCAACTTCTGCCTTACGCTTAATTTCTTGCTCTGTTTTTAATTTTTCAAACATATCTTGGATGCGATCAAGCATTAAATCAAATGCCAAACTCAAACGACCTATTTCATCATTTCTCGATATATTTGACCTTATTTGTAAATTACCTGTTTCAATTTCTTTAGCAATGCTCGCAAGCGTCGTAATCGGCTGGGTAAACCGGTTGACGATGTAAAGGAGTATCATAATTAAGATAAATAATGCAAATGTATTGATATAAATATTAAAAGTATAAGCATTACTAAGCTCATCAATCGCATCATGATATGGCATATAACTCAACAATGTCCATTCTTGAAACGGAACTTGCTGATGAACATACAAATAGTCTTCTCCGTCGTGAGAGATTATCTTCGAATTTTGACCGTCTTCTAATCGGTGAAAATATTGAAATTTTTCTCCTATATTCCCTCTATTCTGGTCGTATAAGATATACCCATTTTCATCTAGTAACAATAAACTCCGATCATGTTTTGACTGATTATCCATTTCAATATTTTTTAGATCCTTCAGACCAGCAAAAATATAAGCGGTTGTTTTCCCAGAGTAACTGGTTAATCTCTTACCAAGTAATATGGTTTGGTCATTCGTGTCTAATAAGTGCCCTTCTTTTCTTCCTTCATCGATATCCGCTGCATTAAATCCGAGTACTTGGAAAGTAGATACTTTTTCAAGTTTTTCGAATAAATGATCTAATTCCGCAAATTCAAACTTCCCATTGAAATGATAATTGGACAAATAGTGTTCTCCAGTTACGGGAATTACTGCAATTGCAACATTACTATTTCGCGTTAATTGGTCTATTCTAGAATTTATAGTTGAATAAGCTCGCGGAGGTATGGAAGTGCCCCGAGAGCTAGCATTCAGTGTACTTCGAATTTCATCATCAAAATGGATGTAATTCATCGTTTGAATCATATAATCTATCTCATTTGACATCGTGAGGTTCGCTAAATCAAGATTATATTCTTCACTCTGAATCGTTTGTTTTTTGACTACATCAAGACTCGTGTATATGATATGACCCATACTAAATAAAAAAGGAATGGCCGTACATACAATGATAGTAAAGAGAAGTTTTTTTCTGAAGGTATTAATTTTTATATAATACAGTAGTTTCTCTTTAAACTTTTGCATGCCCTTCACTTCCTAAACATGGTGTTATTAATTCTAAAAATCTCTTTTGGAATTTAGCTATTTTTTTATACTCAAGAAGTTAGAAGCAAATTGCTTCTAACTTCTTGTAAGTCTATTAATCTACATTTTGATCGATAACACTTTGAACAGCTTCATGAGCTTTTTCAATAGTTGTGTCTAGATCTTGTTCATCTAATAAAAAGCTTTCCACTTCATTTTGGTAAGCGGTCTCCACTTCTCCAATAAAGGCGGGAGGAATACTCACATCTGCAGGTTCTTGAACCTCTAAAGTATGAATAAGTGAATCTACATTAATTAGATCCATATTTATTTCTTCACTTTGCTCTAGCATGTTCGTGACAACTTCCTCTAAATCTACGCCTTTAAAGTCAGGTAAATATTTACCTTGTTCAACAATACCTTCCGTTGTATACCATCTTATAAATTCAAATACTTCATCTTTATGCTCAGAACCAGAATACATTGTCAAGAAGTCAGCTCCAGAAGGCGTTGTATTCGGATCTCCTTCTTTAGCTTTTGGATATGGAGCAAAAGCTGTTGTAAATGCTGGATCATCTTCAACCCCACCACGTTCATTGATCATCCAAGTTCCAGTCATAATCATAGCTGCACTCTCTCCAAAAAACTGAGGTCGATAATTTAAATCAAGTGAGATCGTATCCGAGTATGGAGTAGCTGAATTCTCCTCGTGTCCTCGCTCACGAATTTCTAATGATTTGCGAATATTCTCACTATCTATATTGGACGTTACTCCGTCATCTTTAATAAGGTTACTATCTTCATGTTGATTAAATGCCGCTAATTTCAAGTAATCCATCCACGTGTGGAAAAAGGTTCCGTAGCGTCTTTCAGCACCCTCTCCCTGGGAGAGAATTTCTGCATAATCCATGTACTCATCCCAAGTCCATTCCTCTGGGACATCTAGTCCAGCCTCATCTAGAGCGTCTTGATTGAGCATTACGAAGAAACCATTAAACTTCCCTGGTAATGCGTAATAATTGCCATCTACGCTCGTATCGACTCCATATTCTTCTTCATAGTCAATCCCGTTTTCTTCCAAATATTCGTTGAGTGGTTCAAACATTCCTTGACTAACTCGCTGAGAATAATTTGCCGCATCGTTAACAATGATTGCATCAAGTTGATCTCCAGATGCTGCTGCTAAGTCTATTTGCTGCATGGTTTCGTTTGCATCGTTATTTTCAGGTGTAACCGTTTCCACTTTAATATGTGGATGAGCTGCTTCAAATGCATCTACGACTACATCCCAATTGTCTTGTTCTTCATTATACCAGTGATGCAATCGTATTGTAACCGGTTCCTCCGCAGATTCCGTACTATTGTTTCCACTTTCTTCCGATCCCTCTGATTCATCAACTTGCTCATTACCACCTGCATTAGAATCCTCATTTCCACAAGCTACAAAGATACCAATAAACATGACACTAATAACTAAAAATAGTATTTTTCTTAATTGCATAAGAAACCCTCCGTTTCATATTTTTTACTTATCCTTTCACTCCACCCATTGCAATTCCCTCAATAACATATTTTTGGCCAATGAAGAAAATGATCAAAAGCGGAAGAATAGCCGACACTGTTCCTGCCATTATTAAACTGTAAAACTCACCACTCATGGATGAAAACTTTGAGATCCCTAGTTGAACGGTAGTTAAATGATCAGATCTCAGAAAAATTAGTGGACCTTGATAATCATTCCATGTCCAAATGAATCTTAAGATACCATACGTTGATATAGCTGGTAAGACAAGAGGAATCGCTACTTTTCGAAAGATTAAAAAGTGTCCAGCACCATCTATTTTTGCAGAAGCGATATAATCATCATGAATTCCTACAAAAAATTGTCTTAACATGAAGGTTCCTAACACACTAAAACTATTTAATAGAATTAAGCCCAAATGTGTATCAAATAAATCTAAATACATATAGAGCATAAACTGTGGAACTAGAATAGCTTGGGCAGGTATCATAAAAGTAGCTAATACTAAAAGGAAAATGATATTCTTTCCAGCAAATTCAATTTTGGAAAATCCATAAGCTGCCATCGTTGAGACAATTACCGATATTAAAGTTGTAGCAACTGTAACCTTAATTGAATTCCAATAATATAGTGGGAATTGCCCGCTCCAAACTTCGACATAATTTCCCCAACGCCATTCACTTGGAAGCCACTGGATAGGATAAGCAAAAACTTCAATTTCTGGCTTTAATGATGCTGATAACATCCAAATAAATGGCAAAAGGAAAATAATCCCGACAATAAACATAAACACTGTGATTATTATTTTTATTAATTTATATTTCATAGTTTTACCTCCTTTACGTCAATAATTTACCCATTTCTTCTGACCTAACCACTGAAGAGCGGTTACTACAAATAGCATCAGTAACAACATGATCGAAATCGCAGATGAGTAACCTGATCTCAGATATTCGAAAGCTTGTTCGTATAAGTAGTAGACAATAACCGAAGTGGAATAACCCGGTCCTCCACTAGTTAGTACAACAATAAGTTCAAAAGATTTAAAACTATAGATAATCCCTGTAATCAACAGAAAAAATGTAGTAGGCGAAACCATCGGGAGCATGATATGTCTGAATTTTTTCAGTATCCCAGCACCATCAATATCGGCAGCCTCATACAATTCTAATGGGATGTTTTGCAGCGCTGCTAAATATATGATGAGATTAAACCCAATCGATGTCCAAATACTAATGATAATTACGGATACTAATGCCCAGTTAGAATCTGCCAACCAACGAGGCGGGTCTTCTATTCCAATCCCCATTAAAAATTCATTGATCGGTCCATAGGATGGGTGAAACAGTAATTGAAATACAATTGCAATTGCGACAACACTTGATATATACGGCATAAAATATACAATTTTGAAAAATGATTTCATATATACATGCTTATTTATAATAACTGCAAGCATTAAAGAAAGGAACATTGTAATCGGGACCGCGAAGATGAGCCATACATTATTCTTTACTGATTGAATAAATAGATCATCACTTAATAATGCGGTGTAGTTGTCAAAACCAACAAAGTTCATGTCTCCTATGCCTCTTATAAACACCCAGTCCGTAAAACTAACGATTAATGCCATTATTATTGGAAATATGACTAAAATTGATGTACCAATTACCATTGGACTTATGAAGAGATAACCAGCCCACGTCTCTTTCGTATTCATTTTTAAATATTTGCGTTTCTTTACTTTAGGTTGATCTTTTCTATCACGATTTAAATTATGATTTCGTTTTTCTACTTCCAATCAACTTCACCCCTCCGAAACTTGCTAACTTAAATGAACTAGTAAAAACAGAATGTAAGATTTAGATTGTCATTTCTATGCGTTAAATTTAGTTTACACCAGTGTGTATTCGCTTACATGAAACGCATTTGATTACTGATGCAACAATATTGACTTTTCGAAATATTTTCTATAACGTCTAAAATTACGGATAAAAAACTTAGTGTCTTTTTTTCTGTTTTTGCCTTATTTTCATCGATGGTTGTTTGGAAGAATGAAAAATAAGGAAACTTCTATGTACGTTTATCGTCTAATTATTAGAAGGAAGTGATAATAGAAAACGAGGAAGGCGTATAGGAATGTAAGATCTTTTAAGCTTTTTGCTTTTTCAAGGAAAAAAGCACCTCGTGAAAGGTGCGAATGTGTAACAACATGTGCAATGCTCTGGTCTGGATGTTTATACAAGATCCTTTGCATACATATGCTTGGGAATAATATCCTTTTCCAACTCTAAAAGTTCTTCAATGATTTGATCTGCATCTGCAATGGAGTTAACGAGAGGATCGGTCAGCATAGCCCTCCTAAGCTTCTTGCGGTCACCTTCCACAACGGCTTCCGCTGTTAATTCATGTGTATCCAGTACTAGCTCCTGCATCCCGCGAATCCCTCGAGGCATCTCGCCAACAGGTAAAGGCTTTACTCCATCCATAGTGACTTCACATAACAGTTCGAGGAATGAATTATCGTTCATATTCGTTATCGCGCCTTGGTTAAGTGTGTTAATGTAGAACGGTTTCCTTAATCCACCCACCATATTTTCAATAATATCTGTCGCATGGTCCGGACCAAATGTATTCATATACTCGCTGATTGGTGTTTCACCGCTTAGGAAACGATCAATCTGCTGCCACATCTTATCATGACGCTTATAACGGTCTTCCGTTTCCCAAATTGATAATGGCGGTATCATATCTTCCAGCTTGCCAAGGCCTTGCCAATAAGGAACGTACTCCTTTGTATGAGCAGTACAAGTTGGAACATAGCCGAAAATGTCATACAGTTGATAGCTGATGGCATCATTGTGAAGAGCCTTCGCACCTGTGTCACCACCTACTGTTTCCTTCTCCGCCGAATGCTTCAATGATTGAGCAATAGTATGAAGGACATCTTTTCCTTCATACTCCGCTTTTAGCAGCCAAGTGAAGTGATTTACTCCGCCAATGCGTAAATCGAATTTGCGGTTAATTTCTTCTGAGTACTCACTCCAGTTATTGATAATCCCTGCTCTTTTAGCATAGATAATTTTCTTATGCGGCATATGATGCGAATCACACAAAGCAAAAGTCTTTAAATTAGGAGCATATCTTTTTAACGCCATTCCATTGACCGTCGAAGGGTTAATGTAATTTATTACCCAAGCTTCGGGACAAATTTCTTCAATATCCTTTGCACACTCCATAATGATAGGCAGTTCGCGCATTGCTCGGAAAATCCCACCTGGTCCGATAGTATCACCAGAGCACATTCTTATTCCATATTTTTCGGAAATCTCACAATCTATTCCCCTGTACTTTACCGTATCCTTAGCAAAACTAAGTACGACAAAATCCGCATCTTGAAGAACTTGCTTGCGGTCAACAGATCCCTCAATCTTCAAATCTACTTGATTAGCATCGACTACCATTTGAGCTAAATCAACTAGTTTATTTAACCGCTCTTCGTTTGTATCTACTAAAGCTAAAGTACCTTTGTTTAGATGTTCAGAATGAACCATTTGCCAAATACACTGGCGACCGAAAAACAAACTCCCTGCTCCTAACACAACTACCTTAGGCTTCTGAATAGTAATAGAAATCCCCTCCAATTCATTCGTTATCTTTAATTATAGAAGACGGATACAAAAATGGAATGCAAGAGAGTATGCGCTTCATGTCAAATAGTAATATTTAATATCCCTAAAAACTCTTATGATATAATAACTAAATAAGAACATGTCTAAAAGTATGGGATTGGTTTTGCCGATGGATAGTTTAAATATTTTTAACGAGCTTTCAGAGCTCGTCATGCTTCGAATAAATTCTTGCAGCGAAATTGCGCATCCTAATAGTTGGATTGAGAGTAAACATCATAAGGATTACGACTTATGGTACATCCAAGAAGGACGGATTGAGATTCGTATTCAGGAAGAGGTTTATCTCGCCTCCGAGGGTGATTTGATTCTTTTCAGTCCAAAGATTGCCTATACTGCTACAACCCTAAGTAGCAGATGCAAATTTATTTTCACACACTTCGATCTTGGTCTCGGGAATCATCTTGGTATACTAGATAATTTTCAGCTGTCAGGCATTATAGATGGTACGCTTGTTGAAGAAGAGGTTCGCCTTTTTTTGGATACGTATGACCAATATAAACTCAGTGCCCCAATGTCAGGGATTCGTTTGAAAGGATGTTTGACGATTTTAATCGCGAAGATTATGGAACAATATGGTCGTAAACAATATCGAGGAGAATTTACCCATTATCCAACTAATCAGAAGTTGACCAAGGATTTGGATAAGCTTCAACCTGTATTTGATTTTATTCATGAACACCTTCATCAAACACTACGAGTTGGAGAGCTTGCTGCAATAGCGGGTATGTCAGAGAAGTATTTTATCTCTTATTTTAAGCAAGCTCTTGGTGTAACACCAGGACGCTACGTTTATCAATTGAAAATGAATCGGGCTCGAGAATTATTGTACAGTAAACGCTATTCGATCCAGCAAATTGCAAGTATGCTTGGATACCCTGATCCTTTCAGTTTCTCTAAAGCGTTTAAGAAATATTATAAAGTGCCGCCTTCTAAGTTTGTTTGGTGAGTTTAAATGTTCTATTAGCTCAAAGAAACGGAGGCGGCGACTCCCGCAGAAAGCGTCCGCCTAGAGCGGATTCGAGCCTATCTGTTCTGTTCAACGAGACGATTACAACAATCTCTAAAAACCGATAATTTGTAAACTCTTCTAAAAAAAGATCACTCAAAAGTCAATTTGACCTTTAAATGATCCTCACAAAAGTTATCTTATTGATTCAGTGCATTTATTTCATCATTTTCTTACAATCACACATCTTTTATAAAGACTTCGTCTAACTTACTGGAGAAGAGAAATGAAATTTCAATAAATTCACATTTAGGGGCTAATATTATTTAGCTACTTCCAACCAACTACCATCGCTAGCAATAGTAGTTTCCACTGTTTTTCCTTCTTTATGATATCGAAGAATTCCCCGCCCATGACTCGCCCTAACACGAATTATTTTTGAATCCATATAAATTTCTACATCTCCTTCGGGCATCGGAACTGTTCCTTCTATCCACTCTAATCCACCGAGATGAGGTTCTACAACAAAGGTTTCATATCCAGGACTAAGAGGTGTTACGCCGAGAAAATACTTGCCAATTAAATACATTGGACTTGCCCCCCAAGCATGGCATAGACTTTTTCCATACGGCATTCCGTACATTTCTAAGTGTTCTGTTCCAGTTTGGTTTGGATCGTATTCTTCCCAAAAGCTCGTCGCCCCCAAGTCAAGCATACCTCCCCAATAATTAAGCATTTCATCAAGTACAAATCGATGCTCCCCAACCTCGCACAACGATGCTAGTTCATAGAATCGCATGTATGGTGTTTTAATTGCCTGGACTTCAGGGTTTAGCAGGACATGCTGCTTGACGGTTTCGACCTGCTTTTCATTTAAGTAGCCGAACAAAAGAGCAAACATATTGGGATACTTGGTAACCTTGGAGTTGAGTTTGCCTTCTAATCGACTATGTACCAAACCTCCTTGATCGTGATCCCAAAAGACATCTATCACTTTTGACTTGAGATCAACTGCCTGCTTTGAATAATCGTGAGATCTGTCATTATCTCCGACCAACTTTGCCACAAGGGCCATAGTCTCCAAGCTGCGACATAACAACAGCTGTATTGTGCTCACTTCTCCATCGTTATTAATATCAGCCCAATCAACAAATACCCAATCTTTTTCGATACCTTCCATCATGCCATTATTGTTACGGCGCTCTAGACAGAAATTCATCAGAGATATCATTTTATCGTATTGTGATTTTACAAAGGAGACGTCGCCTGTATATAAATAATAATCATAGATTCCCGAAAACCAGTACAAGCTATAATCGACGATCGTATTAATATGTGCACCAACAGGCTCCTTGCCTCTTAGGGCAATTAATGTCCGCTTCACAACTTCACGATCGAAGAAACTGTAATAATTTAATAGAAAGGATTGATAGGCATCTCCTGACCACACCCAACGATCTCGCTTTATTCCATCAAAGAAAAACTCTCGTGTATTTAGATGAAAGGTGTACAGAGCTGTTGACCAAATCTCATTTAATCGATCGTTGGAGCTTTTGAAACTGCCACGGTAGTTGACTGGTAAATATTCATAAAGCATCGAGATCGACTCTATTTGAAAATCTTCCGTGACAGGAACGATTTGGACATAGCGATAGGCTCGTGATTCCTTAAATGTAAAAATGGAATCTGTCTGTGTGCTGTCTAATGAAACACGGTCTAACAATACGCAGTGATCTCTATCTTCTGCCTCTTCTTTTGATTCCCCATAATAAACGGTAAGATCACTTCGGCCTTTTATTCCATTCAACTGGAGATATCCGAAAGTCTCTTTACCAAAGTCAACAAACCACCCGTCCGTCCTCCGCTCTACAGTTAACGGCTGCTGCGTACTCGTTTCCAATCGGAACTTGGAGGGCTTTGTTTCAGGACAATTCAACACATCTTGCCAGCATCCCACTGTGTGCCACTGTTTGTCATAACAGGATACTTGCCAATTACTGTCCGTCTTAATGTGTTCTCCTTCTATATATAAGGCTGGAACACCAACGTCATTATAAGCAGTAACGTTCAATTCGTGCTTACCTGCTGGCAACTTCATTCGGTGATCGTGATATCTCTCATTATCTTTTTCATCCAAATATACTGCGAATTTTCCATCTGCATGTATAGTGATTTCCTCAGGATATTCCAGTTCATACGCATATGTGAAAATAACTGAACTATAATGCCGATCAAGTCTCCAATAGGCAGGGTAAATGACGCCACGCATTTGCCTTCTAACGGAAATTTGCTCATGTAAATAAATCTCCCAATCTCCTGGATACCAGATCCAACATCTATTTTCTCTAGTCAAATTCTTTTTCAATGCCTTCCTCACTCCTTACATGATTCTAGCTCTGTCTAGTATCAAGAAATGTACGAAGTAAATAAGTAGGTGTACAACTCCACGCATGACAAAAACTATTAATCAGGTGATTACCGTACGGAGAAAATTCTTTGTCTTCTGGGTTATACAGCTCCCAAAATGTATCTGCTCCATCTTTAATCATTCCACCCCAATAGTGCTTTAAAAGTTTAATAGCTTCCTCTGTTTCACCGGTAAGGAAAAGTGCTTCTGCTAAATGATGATACATATATGGTGTATTCATACCGATTTCGGGTTTTTCTACTAGCAAATTTTGAAGCAACTTTCGACTTGCCTCCTTATCAAGAACCTCAGCCAATACCATCCAAACTTGGGTAGCCCACGAGATTTGTTTGCTTTCTCCACTTACAAAAAATCCGGCCTTTTCATTCCATAAGTGAGTCTTTGCAGCCATTGTCATTGTTTCTACTTTTAGCGTTAAATAAGCTTCTTCTTCTGTTTCTCCGAGTTCATTTGCTAGATTAATTGCTCGTTTTAACGCATAAATTAAGATTGCCTGGGAAGGTCCTTGCTTGTTTAAATCAGGATGCCAATCGATAAACGACCACCATGAAGAATCATCTTTCACTATCCCATTGTCCTTTACTCTTTCTAATGCTAATTCAATTTGCCGATAGGCTGTTCCCCAAAGTTCAACTAACGTTTCTTTGTCTTTCGTTACTTGATAATAATCGAAGAGTGTTGTTGTAAAAAAGAGAGAATAATCAAACAAGAAAGTATCATCCGGGATGAGGGTAGGTTCCACAAATAAATTTGCAGTTACTTGTCCGTTCTCATTTGGTACCGTTGCAAACTGATACAAATTCCGTTTCACTAGATCATTGTTTTTAAACGTGACATAATTTGCTAGTGCCTGCAATCGCAAGTCACCAAGCCATAGTCGCCGATCACGTTTTGGTCCATCTTCAAAAACGTCTTGCATACAATCCTGCAATGTTTTAATACTTACTTCATCTAACTTATTTAACAATGGATCCTCATGGTTCAGTTGCTTCACATTAGACACATCCGCCGAGGTTACAGCTTGGCACCGAACCTCGTTAAAAGACACATTAAATTTTTGGGATGTATCAAGGATTTCTACTTTCATATAACGGAAACTATAACGCCGCGGCAATTTAATCTTATTTGGCAGCACATCAACATGAAGGGTTTCTTCCTGTAACCACGAACTACTAATCCATCCATCATAGCTAGAAAAAGGCTCAGATACCTCAACAGGCATTTCACCGAAAGTGAACCTCACATGAAGAGGAGCATCCGGTGGGCTGCCAACTGGCGACACATTCATGGAGACATATCCAACAACATGTTGACCAAAATCTAAAATAAAGGACTCTCCTTTTCCAAAACTTTGCGTTGCTAATTGCTGATAGTCTTCCGTAGGGACTACCTCCCAACCGTGAATGATATCCTCATTAGTTATCGTCTTCACTACACGATTCGGAGTAATAGTTTCTTGATAGATTTTCGGTTTAAGTGCGTCAGCCTTTTCTTCAAATAACGGATTACGTATAACTTTTTGATTAGGATCACTTTGAAAACTCATTTTATAAACCATCCTTGATATATTCAAAATGAAACGTACCTGATTCGACTCTTACAAGTAGTCCTTCTTTCACAGTTTCGTAAGAAAGAATACCATCAATGGCTTCCAGGTTTACACCATTCTCTTTCACTTGTTTTGCTTTTGCATTAGGAAGAATGATTTCTGCGGTGGTATTTGCCGGAACTGTAACTTCCATTGTCACGGTATTCTCATCCGTTATTTTCCAATAGCTTCTAATTAATCCGTACATCGATTCCAGTGAACCTTCTGCCCATTCTAACCCTGTTCCCATACGGGGAGATATCGTAAATGTTTTATAACCTGGGTTGTTTTCATGTAATTCGATACCAGCTACTTTACGATACAGCCAGTCACCGATTGCTCCATATGCGTAATGATTGAATGAGTTCATATCCGCACTCCAAAAATCACCGTTTTCTTTCATACCATCCCAATGTTCCCAAATCGTAGTCGCACCCTTTGTAATCTGATAAAGCCACGATGGATAGTCCTTTTGAAATAATAATTTATATGCTGTTTCATTTTGATCGTTTTCACTTAATACATGGTTTAAATAAGGTGTACCGACAAATCCTGTTGTTAAATGCCAATCACTTTCTTCGAGTAGCTCCATTAGCTTTTCTACAGCACGATCCTTTGCTTTTCCTTCAAGTAGATCAAACATTAATGCAAGAATTTGTCCAGTTTGTGTCGAAACAGCTAACTTTCCATTCGGAGTCACAAATTCATCGGTTAGCATTTTAATAATGTTCGTCTCGAGCCGTTGGTAATATGCAACATCTGCATCTTTTTCAAGGACCGCAGCTGTTTTCTTTACGAGTGACGTCGAGTATGCATAAAATGCAGTTGCAATATACGACCGGTCCGTTGCTCCGACATAGCTATCTGGTTTTGAATCCAGTGCTAACCAATCACCGAAGTGAAATCCTGTATTCCAAAGATACTCGTTCTCCCCTTGATTGCGTATATACTCAATCCAAGAAGTCATACTCTCATATTGCTCTTCCAAAATTCTTCGGTCGCCATAACACAAATATAATGTCCAAGGGCAAATAACTGCAGCATCTCCCCAAGCAGCTGAACTAAATGGCCGATCAAAAATATCCTCTTCATCATCGCCAGCAATAACATTCGGGACGACGAATGGTACTCCGCCTTCTTCATCCTGCTCCGCTTTCAAGTCATGCAACCACTTTGTAAAGAAAGGAGCTACATTTGTTAAATACGCTGCAGTTCTAATAAACATTTGCGCATCACCTGTCCAGCCAAGTCTTTCATCACGCTGTGGACAATCGGTAGGAACATCTAAGAAATTACCTTTTAATCCCCACACGATATTGTGTTGGAGTTGATTAATCATCGGATCAGAACATTTAAAATCCCCTGTCACTTTCAAATCCGAGTGTAAGACGATCCCTGTAAAATTTTCTAATTGAATTTGATCAGAATCAAACCCATCTAATTTTATATAACGAAAACCTTGGAAGGAAAAGGTTGGTTCAAAGGTTTCTTTTCCCTCTCCATTTAAAATATACCGAACGGTTTGTTTTGCTTTACGTAAATTCTCTGTATAAAAATTACCCTCATGATCTAAAACTTCCGCATGACAGATTTCTACTTCTTGTCCTGATTTACCTGTAATAGAAAAACGAACCCAGCCTACCATGTTTTGTCCTAAATCAAGAACTATTTCTCCTTTTGGTGTCTTGATTAAATCGATTGGTGTTATTTCATTCATTATTTTAACCGGTACATTTTCCTGCGCTACAAGGATGTCTTTTGAATGAGTGATGACTTCTGCTGATTTCCACTCCTGATGACTCTTCTTTATCCTTGCATCATAGGTTTCCCCGTGATAGATTTCTGACATTAGAATCGGACTTTTTGAAACTTTCCAACTATCATCTGAAACAATTGAAATTGTTTCTCCACTGTGAAGTTCAATCTCTAATTGAGCTAATAACGCTAACCGGTTTCCGTAATGATTACTTTTTTCTTCGAATCCAAGATTTCCTTTATACCAACCATTCCCTAGTAATCCAATGATCTCATTTACACCTTGCTTCAATAAATCGGTAACATCGTAGGTTTGATATTGTAAACGATTCTCGTAACTGGTCCATCCTGGTGTAAAAAAGTCATCACCAATGCGCTGACCATTTAATTCAAGCTCATACAAGCCTAAAGCAGTTGCATAAATACGAGCAGATTTAACATGTGTATCTACTTGGAAATCACGTTTCAGTATTGGACAAGGTTTTCCATTGATATCGAGCGAAGGGGAAATCCAATCAGCTACCCAATCACTTTGATTAAGCAGACCCATTTCCCAATAGTGAGTTTCTGACCATCCAGAAGATTCATCATGCTGGTTTTTCACTCGGATCCGATAATAGTATCTCTTCCGTGATTCCATAGTTAATTCTTTTAATTCAACAAGATTACTTTCCTCCGTGACTACTTCTCCGGAGTCCCAGATGAGCTCTGAAAAATCATCTGATTTTGCTATTTGGATCTGATACGATTTTTGTCTTATACCTCTTTGATCGGAAAGTGTTTTCCAACTAATCCTCGGTTGAGTGACATCGATACCCATTGGATTTTCTTTATATTCACACGTTATTTTCTCTATTTTGAACATTTGGTAACGCCTCCTAAATTAAATAGATTAACCCTTGACCGATCCTGCAGTCATACCTGCTACAATTTTCTTGCTGAATATTAAAAATAAAATAAATGGAGGTATTGTTATAAGCAACACGTTTGCAAATAATAAATTCCAAGACGTATTATACATACTCATAAAGTTATATAAGGTTAGCTGAACCGTCGCATTGTCCGCACCAGGGAAAAAATAAAGCGGATGGACAAAGTCATTGAAAATCTGTACAGAATTTAAAATGATAACGGTCGCGTGAATTGGCTTTAGCATTGGGAAGATAATCTTGAAAAACAACTGCCAACTGCTACATCCATCGATAATTGCTGCTTCATCAATATCTTTAGGAATTGTTGCAATAAAGCCCGTATACAAAATAATGGAGAAAGGAATTGAAATAGCAACCATAACTAATATAATTCCTGGCATTGTTTTAAATAAACTTAACCTTTCCAACACCCAAATTGTTGGAACTACTGCAGGTGGGATCATTAAACCTGACAGGAATATCGCACCAATAACAGATATCGATTTCCCAGTACGTCGTTGTAAAATAAACCCTGCCATAGATGCTACTACCATCAATATTAAAATCGAGCTAACTGTAATAATAGAACTGTTAAAAAATGCACGGATTAACATCCCATTTTGTGCCTGGAGAACTTCTGTAAAGTTTTCAATAATTCGAAATTCTGTTGGCCAACTTATAGATAATTGAGAAGCTTCTGCACTTGTTTTAAATGAATTAACTAAAATAAAATAAAATGGAACAAGAAAAGTTAGAATTACAACAATTACTGCCATAACCTCAACAGCAATTTTAGTAAAGTTTACTTTCTTTTTAGGATTTTTGTTTTTCTCATGCTCAGGTTGAGGCATCATTTTTTTATCATTCAAAGGTTGTTGCATCAAATATCCACCTCTTTTCTAGTGAGCATCTTAAATATCGGAAACACAATAAGGGCTACTAAAAGAAACAGAATTACGTTACCTGCCGTTGATAATCCATAGAAACCTGCTTGATATTGCTTGTAAATAATGGAGGCAATCAGATCAGAACTAAACCCTGGCCCTCCGCCAGTCATAGCCCATACTAAATCGAATGTGCGTAATCCACCAATTAAAGCTAAAATAATAACTGCATTCGTTGCTGGACGAGAAAGTGGTAAAGTAATATTCTTAAAGGCATCAAATTTGTTTCCACCATCAATTTGAATCGCTTCATAGTAATCTTTAGGAATAGACATCATCCCTGCGATAAATATAACTGTCGCAATACCGACACCCTTCCAGACATCTACTAATGCAACAGAATACAAAGCGAGTGTTGGATTTCCTAACCAGTTTGGTCCACTAATACCAAAAAACGCTAACACCTCATTGATTAATCCTTCTGACGGATGCATTAACACACTAAAAGCAATACCTACTGCGATAGTACTTACTAATACCGGAAAAAAGATTGCTGAACGTAAAAAGTCTTTTGTTTTTATTTTAGATGTCAAAAATACTGCAAACAGCAATCCGAAAATCACTTTTAAAATAGTCGTTACAAAAGCAAAGATAAACGTGTTTTTAAACCCAATTAACAAGGATGGATCATCAAAAAACATTTTAAAGTTATCAAAGCCGATCCAAGTCCATTCACGAAGATTCCACCTGGTAAAACTAAAAAAGAAAGACATAACCGTCGGAAATACAAACAAAAGTCCATAGATGATGGCAGCGGGAATTAATAATTTTAAACTATATATTTTATTTACTTTCAACATACTCACTCCCTTACTTCTAAACTTCATACATAATCAGACTTATTTAACTAATGCCCTGTTATAGAATCCATAACAGGGCATATAATATTGAGCTATCGAGTTAGTTAACTATTCATTCCATCCTTCAAGGTCTAATTGTTGTGCTTGTCGTTCTACATCTTGATCATAACTTTCAGCACCTTCTTGAGCAGATGTCATTCCTAAACCTACTTCAACAAGGATTTGTTCTAGGTTTGGTCCTTTTAGTGGAGATAAGAATTCTAGTGCAGGTCCAACTCTACCTTCCTCTAAATATGGAACCATTTCCTTAACTGCTGGGTAAGCATCTTCTGGTAACTCGACTCCTTTAAGAACATATGGACCTTGCGCCTTCATTTCAGCCATATACAATTCCTGACCTTCTTCTGATAGGAAAAATTCCATGAATTGTGTCACTGCTTCAACGTTTTCAGAATCTTTATTTGCATACAAACCTCCTGGCATCCATAGCGTCATACCATGATCTTCAGCATTCTCTCCTGGTTGACCGAAAAAGCCAATGTCGTCGATTTGATCTGGATAGGTTTCTTCTATTGCAGGTAATGCAAATGTTAATATTGGATAATGTGCTGCTTCGCCTTCAGCCAACATTCTTAACGCATCTTCGTACGTTGTTGATGTTTCTTCCGAATTAAAATGTCCTGCTTCTTGTAGTTCTGAAAGTTTTTCAAAACCTCTTAATGCTTCTGGCGTATCTGCAAATTTTGCTTCATTTGCTGTAAAATCCTCTGCAAATGTAGGTGCTTGACTGTGTACATTATAGTAGTCAGCCAAAATTACGAGTTGAGATGTCCAAGTATCTCCATACGACGCAATTACAGGGACTTTTCCGGCTTCTTTTATTGCATCATTATTTGCCATTAGTTCATCCCAAGTATTCGGTACTTCTAATCCTAATTCTTCATAAACCTTTTTATTATATAACCAACCTCCAGCAGAAGCTGATTCACCTGGAATTCCATAAGTAGCGCCATCTACTGAAACAGTTTCGATAAACGTTTCATCTATTTTCTCTACAAATTCTTCACCTGATAGGTCATAAAAGTACTCTTCAGGATTCAATGCTTTAAAAAGGGAACCAGAGTTATACCACATCATATCAGTCATTTCACCAGTAGCGAGACGGGTTTTTACAATATTATCACCCTCTGTACCGCCTGGACGGATTTCTGTATTTAAAGTGATGTTATATCTTTCTTTGACTTCGGCAGCAACAGCATCAATACCATCTGTTACTGTTTGGTTGTCTACAAGAAAGGATATCTCTGTTTCTGGAAATTCCTCTTCCGTATTAGTTGACTCACCACTTGTCTCATTTGCTGCAGTGTCTTCATTATTGTTTGAACCACATCCCGCAAGAAACAAAGATAATAATAATGCTGCACCTAAAAATAGCCATAACTTCTTTTGACTTTTCACTTAAATGACCCCCTTTAAATTTTAAGCACGTTTATGTTTTGTGCTATGCCCTTATTATATAAGCGCTTTCATCTTTTAAAAACCGAATATTTTTACTATTTAGGGGGTGAGATTTTACTATTCACACTTGTTATAATTTAAAAATTGGTTATTTATACATGTAAAGTCAATCAATTAAACTTCCAATTAAAGACGCTTTTTATATTCAGCCGGCGTCAAACCTTCCAATCTTTTGAATACCGTAGTAAAGTATTTATCGTCTTCATACCCCACTAGTTTGCTCACTTCAGTAGTACGGTTTATCCCTTTGTTAAAATACTCTTTTGCTTTGTTAATTCTATAAATCATCAGATATTCCGAAAAAGTCTTCCCTGTTTGTGCTTTAAATTCTCTGGATAAATAACTTAAACTGACATGATTTTCTTCAGCAAAGCTTTGAAATTTTAAATTGGTTTGATACTGTTGATGGATCCAATGCAGGACACGCGGTATCAAATTTTTGGGAGCCACTTCATGTACCAAATCTTCTTCAACAAGCTGATCAATCATTTGTTCTAACGAATGAGATAATTCATCAAAGGTTGAAATTTCCTGCAAATAGTCAAAACTCTTTTTAACTGTTTCTATTTGAACATCTGAACCTTTTTGCTGCTCTAGTTTAAATATGAGTGCATAATACATATTTCTAAGAAATAAAGATAATTGCCTCAGCGTTATTTCTTTTTCTTTCAGACTTTGGACTATATGTTGAACATACACTTTTGCTTTGATAATTTCCCCATTTCGAATAGCCGTTTCAATTACCCGAATGTTCATCCATTCACCTGTTAAGTCAATATTTCTTTCTGTTTCTTCTCCTTTTATAAAAGAAGGTTGTCCATAATTCATGTGGTTTTCTATTCTTTGCTCCAAGATGTGTACAATTGACATCAAGCTCTCATCATATTTTTTTCTCATGAAACTAAGATGAACATGAATATCTTGATTTATAAATTTATTTAAATCATTGATTTTCGCTTCAAAAAGATATTGTTGGTTCTCGTCTGTAGCAGCGACTAACAAAAGCTTTCGTTGATTATCTATGTTTATACAATAGATCTGCTCGTTAGTAAGATAAGCGTCTGATAAGATTTGTTTGAAATCTTCATCCGTGCCTCTTGATGAAGACCACCCTCGACTAGCCTTCCAATTTTCAGCAAGCATATAAATAATATAATAGTCATCTTGGTTAAATACATTCATTTCGTCTAGTTCTTTCTCAGACTGCAACATTTTGTTCACCGACCAGTGTCTTTTCTCTTCAATTTCTTTATGCTCTTCTTCAATAAGAGAAATCGAGCGATCTACAACATCATACAAAGCTTCTCTTTTAACCGGTTTAATCAGATACTCTATCACCCCTAATTTTATTCCCTGACGAGCATACTCAAATTGGTCATGGACGCTTAATATCACGCATTTTATCGATTCATCAAATGTTTTTATTTGTTCTATTAGTTCTAATCCACTCATACCCGGCATCGTAATGTCTGAAATCACTAATTGAGGTGTTACTTCTTCAAGCATATTTATCAAGTCTTCTCCATTAGCAAACGGGTATATTTTGTGCTTTGGTTCATATTTTTTTAAGAGTCCTTCTAATTCTAGCAACGACCAATACTCATCTTCAACAATAAAAATATTCATTTAATGTCCTCTCCCCTCAGGTAAATCATTCTCGGAATTGTAAGGAATTTTTAACGTTGTTATTGTTCCTGAACCAACCTCACTTCTGATCTCTAATCCAAAGGTTGGACCGTACATTAGTCGTATTCTTTGTTGTATATTAATTAAACCTACTCCCATATGCGGTGCTTCCGTTTCAATTGGATTTGAATACGATAGTCTATTTTCAATTTGCTTCAATTTCTCTGGCTCAATTCCGTTCCCGTTATCTTTAACTTGTATCAATACTGTATTTTTATCTCTTAGTACATTTAATTCTACAATTCCCCCAATTTTTTTATCGGCTAAACCATGATTGATCGCATTTTCAATAATGGGCTGAATGGATAGCTTTGGAAGGAATGTTTCTTCTGCTCCTTCTTGCACATCAGATACAAGTATGAATCGATCCATAAAACGGTGCTTTTGGATGTTAATATAATTATTGATATGGTCTAATTCCTCTTTTAATGGCACTGGCTTATCTAAATCTTTCATCGTATACTTAAATAGATCGGAAAGGGATTCTGAAATCTCCGCGACTTCCTCCACCTGTTTTACCCGACTAATCGCCTTCATGACATTCAAAGTATTATATAAAAAATGTGGATTGATTTGTGATTGTAACGCTGATATCTTTGCGTTTTTCTCGGTGATTTTTGATTCATACACTTCTCTGATTAGTCGGTTAATACTTTCAAGCATATTGTTGTATACTCGTGTCACAATATCCATTTCCTTATTACCAGTAAAATTCATTCTTTTTGTTAAATCCCCTTGCTCTACTCCTTCCATTTTTAACGTTAACTCTCTTAATGGTTTTGCAATCTGATAAGAAAGAAAATAGGAAACTAACGCGATAAGTACAATTGCGATTAGACCCGTACTAAAAATAAACAATAAAATTTGATTTCGTTCATATATGATAAAGTCATCATCAATGAGAATGATTGTATCCCATCCTGTTTGTGGTGATTTATTATATGTATACAAGTATTGATCTTCCTTCCATACCAATTCTCCTCCATCAGATTGATTTAAAAAAATGGAGCTGTCAAAGCCGTCAATTTTAGCCCCCGTTAACTCTTCATCATAATCAAATATAACATTCCGGTCCTCATTCATAATGAGAAGTTGCATATACTCTTCTAATTCATTCACATCTTCAAATTCTAACAAATTAGTAAAGGCATCGATGTTAATATCAATTTTCATAGAGCCTATTTTTTGTCTTTGAGGAATATTGTATATATTTCGGACTAGTGACACTACTTTTCTTTTTTCACCATTTGCTAATGTAGTTTCGGTTGTTGGTAATAACATAAATTCGTTTTTACTTAATGAATCCAATTCTTTTTTCCACTTTTGTTCTTCCAATAAATAGATAATATCCACATTTCCTTGCTTGACATATTCATAGGCGATATTTTCATTGGTGTAAATTGTAATTCTTTCTATGTCTTTACGTGGGTAAACATGATTAAACAACCGATTATATACACTATTTTTTATCAAATACGCTTCGTAAGCAGTTCCAATTTTTGTTTCTACTAAAAGACTTTCCTGTAAATATGGGTCAGTAAATATCGCCAATGAAAGTCTTTCTATATCTTGAAAATACAAGTCGATTGTTCGACTAAATTGAGTAGACAAGATATTTGATAACGACTCCGCTTGTTTTTTCATTTCATTCACGTTGCTAATATAAATAGCAATAGCTATGATACTGATTATAATAACGTTTACAATTGTAATTGTAATAAATAATTTCATTTTTAAACTGAAAGACTTCAATATTAACCCCACCTGTTCCTTGTGCCCTTTTTGACTAAGTCACAAGTTTTTTCTTTTGGTTACCTATGTTTTGATAGTAACATGCTATCTTATTTATTGATCTCGAATTCTCATTATATCCTAGGTAATGATACTTTAGTTGGTTAAATATTTTAAATTTTTGTACATTTAGTGAATGTGTTATGCAAGTGCTGATTGTTGCTTTTCCTGTTGGAGTCGTGCAACTGCTTCTTCTACCCTAAAAAATAACCATTCAAAAATAACAAAGCCTCTTTGTAAAATCACAAATTTTTATGCTAGTACTAGAAAAGATTAAACATGATCAATATTGGGTAATTATATGTTCTATATCCCCAAAAGAATGAGGTGCTTTATATGGAGGATTATAAAAAAAATAGTATTTCACTTATTGGAGCAGTGGGGCTAGGGACGGGTGTCATGATCAGTGCAGGGATTTTTGCACTACTCGGACAAGTAGCCGAGCTTGCTGGATCATGGTTTCCACTTATTTTTATTATAGGTGGGATTGTAACAGCATTCAGTGCCTACTCCTATGTAAAATTAAGTAACGAGTTCCCTTCCGCCGGTGGTATCGGAATGTTTTTAGTGAAGGCTTATGGTAAAGGAACAATTACTGCTTCTGCAGCACTTTTAATGGCATTTTCCATGGTTATTAATCAAAGTCTAGTGGCAAGAACATTCGGAACTTATACACTTCAACTCTTCGATGGGCAACAAAGTAGTTATTTTGTCCCGTTATTAGGCGTTGGTTTGCTTACTGTAGCTTTTCTAATAAATATTTCAGGGAACAGTTTTATTCAATCGTTTACTTCGATTGCTTCTCTATTAAAAATTACCGGTTTATCGATCTTTGCAATAGCTGGTTTATGGGTGGCTGGCTTTTCATTCACACCTGCAAATGGAGGTGGCGATGTATCAGATCCATCATTTATTCAATACATTGCAGCTGTAGCTCTGACCATTCTCGCTTTTAAAGGGTTCACCACGATTACAAACAGCGGATCTGAAATAGTGAAACCGAAGAAAAACGTTGGCCGAGCAATCATGATTTCTATTTCGATCAGTCTCTTGATATACTTACTGCTTGCCTGGGCTGTATCAAGCAATTTATCTTTACCGGGAATTATTGAGGCAAAGGATTATGCTCTTGCAGAGGCCGCCAAACCCGCTTTCGGTAATTATGGTCTGTGGTTAACGGTTGCAATTGCCATTCTGGCAACGATATCCGGAATAATAGCTAGTGTATTTGCAGTCTCTCGAATGCTAGCCATGTTGACAGACATGAAACTTATACCTCATAAGCATTTTGGGATGCCGGGTAACATTCAAAAACACACTCTCGTCTATACAATTGTCATTGCGATGGCACTCACTATCTTTTTTGATTTAAGCAGAATTGCTTCAATGGGGGCCATCCTTTACTTAGTCATGGACATCATTGTTCATTGGGGAGTTCTGAAACATCTGCGAGAAAAAGTTGGGGCGAATATATTTATTGTAGCGTCAGCTCTTGTGTTCGACGCTGTTGTTCTCGGAGCATTTGTATGGGTTAAAGCGACTTCTGATTTGCTGGTAGTTGGCGTATCCATTTTGTTTATCGCTATTATTTTTGTCGGAGAGCGATTTTTTCTTAAAAATACCGCATAACTCTATAAGAAAAACGCGTAGCGTCTTTTATTAAATACAGCGTGATCTTTAAAGCCACCCCCGAGTAGCACCTACGTAGTACGTGTAGGTGCTACTCGAAAGGATGTGGGTTTCCCTTGATACGTGTGGCGTAAAGATAGCTGTCATTTTATACTTTCTGTTAAAAAAAGATGGCTCAAAGTTAAATTTGAGTCACCTTTTTTCAATCGATCATCTATGAAGTAGTCCATGTTTGACAAACTTTAATAATTCAACCAAGCTTTACTGTACTTTTCAAGAATAATTGGGTGAATTAACGTATTAATTTCCAACGTAACTAAATCTCCATTTTCATCATAAATCTCTTCATCAATATCCTTACCGAAAAGAGTTAATCCTCTCATTAATTCACTCGTTAGAAATGTTGTTTCTTTGTTGATTTCAATGTTGGATAAGTCGACCAGCTCTCTTTTGGCTAAAATAAAGCCCCAATTACCGAAGCTAGGAATATCTACTTGAAAATTTTCTGTGTATAAATCTGTTGCTTCAATCGTCTTATTAATCGTCCAGTATACCTCTGTTGCAAAAGTTGGGCTTGTTGCTTGTACCATTAATGAACCACCAGGAGAAAGGTGGTTTCGCAACAGTTGATAAAATTGTAGGGTGTAAAGTTTACTCAGTGATTCATTGTTTGGATCAGGCAAATCAACAAGAATTACATCATAAAATTCAGCAGATTCCTTGATAAACTCAAAAGCATCGTCATTGATTACAGTTAGTCGTGGATCAGAAAATGCATCTTCATTTAGCTGTACAATATCATGATTATCTTTTGCTAAGTCGATAACAGCCGGATCTAAATCGACTAATGTGATGGACTGTACTTCATCATACTTTTTCAACTCTCTCACAGCAAGACCGTCTCCACCACCTAAAATAAGGACATTTTCCTTTGTTTCTGCCGTTGCCATAGCAGGATGGACAAGTGTTTCGTGATATCGGTACTCATCAACCGAACTGAATTGCAGTTGACCATCAAGAAACAACCTTAAATCTCCTTGTTCTTTCGTTAAGATAATTTTTTGGTACTCACTATTCGAGTTATATATAATTGGATCTTTATACATCTTTTGTTCGAAGGAAAATGCCATCTCTTCTCCCCACAAAACCCCTGCAGTAAGAAGAATTAGAATAGCAACTCCAGCAACACCGTGTTTTCGGTACGTTGGAATTTCTTTTCGAAAATAAAATAAAAGCCACAGTGCAATGATCACGTTAATAATAGCTACAACAAACGCCGTTTTTACAAGCCCTAACTCAGGTCGAAGCAGGAAAACGAAAAGCAGTCCGCCAATTAAGCCGCCAGCATAGTCTGAGAAAAGAACGCGTGCAGCACTTCGATTAAGGGTTTCACCAATATCATTCGCTTTTCGAATTAAGATTGGCAGCTCTACCCCGGTTAATGTTCCAACAATCAAGGTAACCGTATAAAGGAAGAAAGCATCGGTACCACTGCTTAAATATGCCGTAATACCAAAAAGGAGGAATGTGGATAATCCTCCAACTAAACCAATTAAGTATTCAATCCAAACAAAGGATAATATTAAGTTTTTCGTTACTTTTTCACTGATCGTTGCACCAATTCCCATTCCTGTCAAAAACAAAGAGATAACTAATGTGTATTGTTTTACTCCGTCTCCTAAAAGATAGGAACCTACTGCCCCAAAAAGGACTTCGAAAATAATACCACATATAGATACAATTCCCGAAGCCCAGTAAATTGCTTTTGTTTTGTTTAATTCTTCATTAACCACTTTATATTCTCCTTTATTTTGTATAAAAAGAGTACCTAACTCTATTCTCAAAGAGATTAAAACGCAAAGCGTCTTTTGTTAAATACAGCGTGAGCTTTCGCCACCATCATTTAAGCATCAAGAACGCCCCTCCCGTGATGCGTGTGGCGTAAAGATAGCTTTCATCTACTTTTTTATCTTCAAAAAAACTGAAATCTTTCAAATTCTTGCCTTGTTATAAAAAACACCATGGTGTTCGTACCCATCCATTATGAAAGTGGGTATGTTAACACCATGGCTTCTCACTATATTTAATACTCATCGAACGATGTCAATAAATTACGTGATGGATGCCCCAATCACTAAAGCAAGACCAATAGAAACAGCTAAACTAATCATCCCTACAGAAACATTGCCTTTCTTTAATTGTTCCTCAACAGAAAAGGATCGAGTCACTAATTCAAAAATAAAATAAGCAATCATTTGTAATGCTACACCCACGAGTCCCCAAATTAACGTTTCAACTAACTCGCTGCTGCTATATACTGCAAACGCTAAGATAATACATATACCAATGATTTTTCCTGAAATGGATAAAGCTACGGCATTATTGCCATTTAATAC
Organism: Salipaludibacillus neizhouensis; assembly: GCF_002886185.1. Lineage (GTDB taxonomy): Bacteria > Bacillota > Bacilli > Bacillales > Salisediminibacteriaceae > Salipaludibacillus > Salipaludibacillus neizhouensis. The sequence goes on along the minus strand of NZ_KZ614146.1, from coordinate 104,328 downwards.
CTCATCCCAATCCTTGTATTTAGTTAAACTTTCAAATATCACTAAGCCGATGATAACAATAATGATAGCAAGTACGAAATACATAAGTGTTAATAAAAATGGTTCCATTTTATTACTTCCTCTCTCTATTTATTTACCCGATCCTGGGCCGCCACCTCGAACTGTACCGCCACGAACGGTGGGACTATTTTCGTATCCTTTATAATTCCCGCCTGAAGAACTATAGCCACCATAGCATTGACTGGGATTACTCCCACATTGAGACCTGCGATTACTACCCCAGTCGTTCGTATTCAGCGCAGAATTAAGAACCGACATTACCAACATTCCCTGGAAAAAACTTGGATTGTAATTGTCCTTCACAAATTCTTTATTTGCTAATTCAATTAACGTGTTTGAACTGTTTTCTTCATCTTCCGTTAACATGACAAAAAATTTATCATAGACAAGCACTTGTTTGTTGTCATTTTTTTCACTGATTTTTTCTGGCTGTTTAGCTCCTTCTAGCTCAAGAGCAACGTCATCTATTTTTTTCCCTTCTGCCACGTAAACCTCCGAGTAATTAGATGAGTCAACAGCACTTCCTACAACGTCAAACAATGGATAATTTTCTTGAACAAAATTTGCTGGTTCTTCTTTGTATATTGTTTCGTAATCTGAACTTTGTGATGAGCAGGCACTTAATAGTAAAAACACTGTCACAATAAAAGTTACAAATAAAAGATTTTTCACCACTCCCACCCTCTTCTAAGAAAAACGCAAAGCGTCTTTTGTATTTATTTTGTTGCTTGGTTATCATGGAAGGTTGTTCGGAAAAATTACCGCTCCCTTTCCGTGGATGATCCGCGAGCCTCCTCGAGCAAACTGACGCTCTGCGGGGTCTCGCTTGGATCATTCTTCCACAGGAGTCTCGCGGATTTTTCCAAACAACAATTTTTATAAAGGCAGTTTACATAACTGTTATTGTTCTGATAAGAGGCTTGAAAGAGCAAATAAACACCACCTATTTAGAAAAAAGGATTTCTACATTGACTTTCTTTTTTCAAGAAAAACGCATAGCGTCTTTTATTAAATACAGCGTGAGCTTTCGTCACCATCATTTAAGTATCAAGGGTGTGTTTCCTTGTGGCGTAAAGGTAGCTGTCATCTTTCTTATCTGCGAACAAAATAAATCGAAGTAGCGAAGGCGGCGACTCCTGCGGGAAAGCAACTGCTGAAGACCCCGAAGGGCGAACTTTCCCGAGGAGGCTGAAGTCGTTGCCCGCGGAAAGCGTCCGCCTAGAGCGGATTCGAGCCCTCTGTTCAAAAGCATACAACAACATCTATAAAACCAAGAATTTTATAAATTCTTATCTTGTAAGAAAAACGCATAGCGTCTTTTATTAAATTCCCCTCACTGAGTAGCGCAAATTAAAATATGCGACAGGAAGGTAGTTCATTCCAATTTCTCACGATCGAAAAAATTGGAAACAACTTAAAGGTCTCTCCCCTCTAAAATTTACAAGAAGAGAGAGACTTTTATATTAGTCTTTTGATATTTTCTTCTTTAACGCTGCGAGTTCATCATCAACATCGTTGCTGCCAAGCGAGTCAAGTTCATCGTCTAAGCTACGACTGGAAGAGCTTAAATCATCGCTAGTTTCAGCTTCTGCCTCAAGTTGCATGACCTTTTCTTCCATTCGGTCAAATCCTTGTCTAGACTGATCGTCACCGATAGATGACATGGAACGGTTAATATTTTTTCTTGTCTTCGCAGATTCTGCTCTAGCTTTTAACGTATCTTTCTTTATCTTCATTTCATTGTATTCCTGTTTCATTTCATCCAGCTTTGCTCTTAACATGTCAGCATCTGCTTTTGCACGCGTGTAGGATTCCTTGAACGATTCTGCTTGAGCCGAGTGAGTTTTTTTATCTTCCAATGCTCTTCTGGCTAAGTCTTCATTTCCTGATTCTAACGCTTTAAGAGCCTGTTCTTCTCGCTTTTGAACCATTTTATCTGCTTCTTCAAATTTCTTTTTTAGCAATTTCTCATTAGAAATCATTTTCGCTACAGAAGCTTCAGATTCACGAATATCCTCCGCCATCTCACGCATAAATTGATCTAGCATTTTTACAGGATCCTCCGCCTTATCAAGCATTGAATTTAGCTCGGAACCCACTACTGTCGAAACACGTTTGAAAAATTTAAACATTTATATTTCCTCCTCTATAAAATTAATTGCCCGCTATGATTTTTATTTCATATTCTTCAATCGAAAACCCGTAACTTACTTCAATCTCACTGCCCCAAATTTCAACTGACAGGAAATGTTCTTCCTCGTCGTCACAGTAATCAAAGTAACGACAATCCTTATTGTTTACGTTTGCTCCTCTTCCTTCACCACTCACTCGGGCTGTACCCTTTTCATCTAAATAATAAGTAACATCATCATGCTCTATTTTTTCAGGTAAAGGTTCAGATAGCTTCTTTGGTATCGATTCGTACATTCCTACTTCTAGTTCATCATCCATTTCAACACTTAACCACAATGTCTTCTCACCAAGAAGCTGATAGGCAGTCCATTCATACCCATCATCATTATACGTTAGTTTGCTAACAACTTGATAGTCTTCGAGATCATAATTTACAATATCATCAATCTGTATGTTCATCACAGTTCGTTCCTTCACCTTTGCGGTGTTTTCTTCTTTGCCACCAAAAAGTTTTTGAAAGAATCCCATCCAGTCACATCCTTTACTGACGTTAAATAGCCACTCTTACTATTACGTAGGGTATTAATAAAAGTTTCACATTTAATCTTTTTTTTAGCGTTTTTTTTCAAAATCATCAAAGATTACGGCAACAGCCAATTATTTTGATAAAAGTTCGTATGTTTCCGTATCACATATAACATAAAGAACCGCTTCTATTGGTATTTTTTCGTCCAACCGTCTGTTTATATCTAAATGATCACGATCAGCAATTAACGTTGCTCCTTGCTGTAGCAAATCTTGAAAAGCATCACGATATGTCAGCCATTTTTCATTTACTTCCACTTTATAAAGATCATCACCATGTTGTCTACTCATAAGCTGAGAATAAATTTTACTAACCCCTTTATACATTGCTGAACGTACGGCTAAGGTAGACGTGGTATTCTGCGATAAAATAACTTCATCTACTTTCACGTGCGCAAAGTTAGAAGCATTTTTCTCAACCATAATTTCTACGGTGGTATGAACATTTGGAGCAACTCGTTCTACTGTTATAGCTATTGATAATGTTTTAGCATCCTGCAGGGAGTAGCCTTGAATTTTATCATCTGAAAAAACAATCACTGATTTTGCTTTTGTAATATTGGCTTTTAGTAATGTATCTTCCTCTGTGGCCTCACCTTGAATATAATGAAGCCTGTTTTCAGTTATATCAAAAGGAGACTTTGGTAAAACATCGATAACAACAACTTCACCATCTACACTTGATTCTAATAGCTCGGTCACTGCAGATTCTGTTTTCTTTCCCCAACCGATGATAATAATGTGATTTTCATTCACATAATTCAATTTACCTTCCTCCTTTTTTCTCCTGAATATCGAAAATGCATCAACAATTTTACCAATAACGACACCTAACAAACCTATACCTAACAAATACATCAAGACAGCAAACATTTTTCCAGCTAATGAAACCGGAGAGTAATCACCGTATCCAACAGTGGAAAACGTTGTCATGACAAAATAAAAGGAGTTTGCAATACTTTCGAAATTATCAGGTTCTAGCCAATAAACAATAAGAGAGCATAGTGCAACAAAAATTAAAGTGAAAAGAATGATCGTAGAGTTCCTCATTTTTATGAGGTTAAGTCCAAACTTGAAAAAAAAGTGCATCTATTTGTCTCCTTCACTTAGAATGTCGGATGTATAATAATATTAACTATAACATTGTAACATAGGAAAAATGGTCGATGTCATCTCTACACTAAAACCTATCTTAATGATATTACAATGTTCGAGGAACGTATAAATGTAGAATCATACCAACGGTCCTTTCAATGATATTTCTTAAGTTATCAACTTCAGAAAATCTTTCATAAAAAACCGTTAACATATTCAAATTTTAAATACCAATAGTCTAGCCAATTTATTTTTACTTCGACTCACGAGCCATCATCCGAAACAACACTAACATCGCTAAGGTTCTTGCGACTGCTGTTAAGATTGCTACTCCGGTAACACCCATTTGAGGGACACCTAATGCACCAAAAAAAAATGTAGTTACCGACTATATTTAAAATATTCATACCTAACTAAACAAACATGACATCCTTTGTTAAACCCTTCGCCTGTAAAACGGAAAAAATCGTTAACACCAGTGCCTGTGTAAACAACGTACTCCCAACGATAATCATATATATACTTGCATACGGCACTAGCTCCTGAGCTAAATTAAAAATGGATAAAAAATGATGCCGAAAAAAACTATAATTGCACTAATGATAATTCCAAATAATGTGAGCATTACAATCGCATTCGCAATTGTAATGCTCACATCTTTAGGCTTTTTTGCTCCCAAATTGTGCAACGCCGATACCTGCTCCCATCACAGTAAAATTAAATAATACGAATGTAAAGCCCATAATTTGATTTACAACACCAATTGCAGCTACAGCTTCATTGGATACAAAACTCAGATAAAAACATCCATAAAATTAATAAATGCTTGAAAAAACACCTGTATATATATTGGCCAAGTAATTGCAAACAACGTTAATTTCTTAACAGATAGATTACTATTCTTCACCTTATACCCACAACTTCCTATATACCTTCTTAATTATTTACTGCGTGTTGAATTACCCTGTCCTGCTTTGCTATATGTCTACTTCTTCTCATGCTTTAATATTACTTCTGAAATTCTCACTTTTAGTATTACAAAGTCTTCATGACGATGTCGTGTCTTCAACAATATCATCATAAGAATACATTCTGAATATTACAAAGAGGACGCTCCGGATAAAGTCACCATTCAACGACCTCCGAAGCGCCCTCTTATTGTAATAATGTAGTTCCCTTCAAATAGAACACTTATTGAAATGACTAAATTATGAAAAAAGGTGCTCAACAGGTCTTGAAGACCATTTGACTCCCCTCTTCTATTGCCTAGTTAATTATAAAGAAATTCCACTTCTTCCATTAAAGATCTTACCTGTTCGTCAGTAAAAATTCGACCTTCATGTTGGGAAACTTGCTTTTTATAGTGGTCTAGTCTTTCTTCCTTCTTGTCAGTATCTTTATTTTCCTCTGCTTTCTTCGCATTGCTTAAATGATTTTCCAGCGCCGTTGAAATGCCTTTGTGCCCTGGTCCATCCGTTTCTGACGCATACTCTTTAGTCAGTTCAGCAATGTTTTCATACGTTACCTCTTCCTCAGGTACATTTTCCGCTACGATAATCCAGCTTACTTGTGGATCTTGGCTTGAAGCTCTCGCAACTGTCACATCAAGGAATCCATCCGTGATTTCCACATCTTCATAGCCAAATACATCATATTCAAATGTGAAAGAATAACCTTCTGTTTTTAATTCATCATTAATGAGGACATCAACACTTCTATCCCCACCAGAACTACGCCATGGATCATAAAAACCAACATAAACCGAATAATCTCCATCATCTAAATCGAAGTTATACGTAATATCATCTCCATCAGTGAGGTATCTAAGAGTAGAGAAGATATCTTCTGATCCGTGTACAGATCCATTTGTATTATTACCAATGTGCCCCCATGTTGGTGCATTGTCAGGGTCATACGCTTGATCCATCACATTTTTATTGATCCGTGTATCTTCCATGTAGGAGGACCATTTAAGATAATTGTTCGATTCTGTGCCTCCTGCATTGACAAAATATTTTACGTTATCAGGAACAACCATAATGTCTGTTCGTATAACTTTATTAGACAAATCAGTTAGTACCCCAGTAACTTCTACTGTTCCAGGCAAAGCGAAGTCATCAGGATTAATCGACCAAGTTACTTCCGAGTCCAGTTGCTCATCGACGGTCGTAACATTTATGACATCCGGTAAGTCTGGAGTTTCACCTACTGACACCCTTTCAGGTAATTCAGTATTTATATTTACTCGGAACATGCTATCTAATAAATCTAGTTCCCACTCGTCATACCATTGCAAGATAATTTCATTATCTTGACCGAACTCCATCGGTAACCATACATACCTTGAATCAGTTAAATTACCTTGATTCCATCTGTCCCCCATGTAAATAAACTTTCCATTCTCTTGATCGACTGGGATGATGTAAGTTGATTGTGTATCAAAGGTCGTTGATGCACCTTCACCAACTGATGGGTCACTCATATCTGACCATTTACCAAAAAGATCATCCGTAACAGCATATTGTGCTCGGTTGGGATCCCATCCTGAGGAGCCAGAGGTGGTTAAATAGTACAATCCGTCATATTTAAAAATTGCCGGTGCTTCTCGGTGTGCACCAATAAACACCCTTACATAATCTTCTCCAATTACACCTTGGTACGTTTCATCACGCTCACTACCACCATCCTTATACCACCCAACTACATCTGTGTAGTCTTCATTAAGCTTTGAAATAAACATGGTATAGTTTTCTTCACTTGCATAAATAATGTATCCGGTACCATCATCGTCCACGAAAAGATTCATGTCCCGTGCCATTCCTGGTTGATCTGGCTGTCCATTGAAGTCAGCATCCTCCGGAGTTCTATCCAACCGATTACTTTCTTGAAATTCAAAAGGACCTGTAGGAGAATCACTTATGGCATGTCCAGCTTCAGCTTTGGCGTACATAGCATCGCTCCACGAAGTAGGTCCATCAGCGTGAAACCACATGACATAATTATCATTCTTCTCATTGTAAATCACTTTCGGTCTTTCAATGACTCTCTGTGTTCCAATTCCATCAATAATTTCTTCCTTATCATCTCTACCTTCATAAAGTCCAGATATAAGTGGATCGTTTTCAAACTGCTCCTTTGATTCAATGGCAGTTAAAGCTAGACCCTCATCTGTCCAATTGTAAAGATCCGTAGATGAATACACTCTTACCCCTCTAGTAGGGAGATACCCATGTGTTTTGTCTTCCCCATACCAATAGTATTTTTCCTCATTTTCGTCATACATGATGCCGCCACCATGTGCCTGAATAATTTCTCCGTTCGTATCTCTCCATTGCTCCCCTGGTCTAAAGGAGTCGTAGGTAACTATTTTCAAAAGATCGTCTAATGCAGTTTCTAAATTACGGATCGCTGTACGAATTTCTTCTTGGATGGATTCGACATCAGCCCCATCATTCACACTGTCGACCACTTCATTAGCTTGTTCAATCACAGAATGTAGATTTTCCAAACTAGATGGTGAATACAAGTCCGTTTTCACGGCTTCACTCTCCGCCGCTTCCAATACCTCTTCTAAGTCAGAAATAGGAATAATGACACTTTCTTGAACAATGATGTAATTAATTAATGGGTCGTTATGGTTAGATAGGTCAGCTTCGGTCGGCCCTTGAACTCTAACATCTAACTCTCCATCGTTTACGGAGACCTCCCTAAACGTTTCTTCGATTTCTTGACCATCTCCAATGCTAAAATCACCATCGGAAACATTCTCATCCTCAAGAATAAGATTCACACTTCTATCATTCCATGGATTTTTAAATCCAAAAGTGACATCATACTCTCCATCTGGCAATTCAAACAAATATTCTATTGCCTTATCACGGGTTTGGTCACCATTATAGTACCTAAGAGAACCATTTTTAGTTAACTCGTCATTAACAGATGCAGAAGTGGTTTCTGTTGTTAATCCCCAAGTTTTACCTGTAACTGCATCCTCCCTATAAACCTGGTCCGTTTCACTAGAGTATAGACCCATCTTATCTTTTCCCTCAACTGTTTCAGGATTTGGGTCTCCTGCATTAACAAAGTAAAGAATATGATCATTCTCTTTTAACTCTTGCTCTGAAAAATCGCCGGAACTATCTGCTAAAGAAAGTCCAGGTAACTGAAACATGGAAGTTACTAATAATGCGCTAATGCCCATCAACATACCTTTGCGTTTATGCATATTCAACATGTCCTCCTTAGAATATTGTGTCCCCTATGTATAATAATTCTTGGTGGATGCTGCGACAATTTTATTTCCTAACATTATCACCCCCTTTAATTATTAGACGTCAATCCATACTCTAAAGCTGTAATTACATCCTTCCTCGTTCTTGTAAAACTAGTACTACTTTTCAACATCGTCTAAGAGGAATAGGTAAGGTGTTTTGTTTCCATATCTTTGTCTCCTTTAATCCCGTTGTTACCATCAATCTTCACAAAAATAGTAGAAGCAAAATACATTGTCAGTAAACTTACTAAACTCCCGGAAAAGAATAAAATTAATCCTGGCATAATAAGGAAACCAATAAAGGCTAATCCCATACTAATTGTCAATAAAACCAACTTCAATGGATTACATATTACAATTAGCAAAGAGTATTTTACATATTGGAACGTATTAAAGTTATAATGAACAAATACTGGATAAACAAAAAGGAAAACGAATAAATAGAGTACAATTAAACTAATCAATCCTACGGTCAATATTGTAAATAGCCATCCATCATAATTAAGTAAAAATCTTAAATCAAAATAAAGGACGAAACCTATGATAATAAATATGCCCAAGAGTACATTTGATTTTATAAATTCCGTACGAGACGCTTCCCAGAATGTAGCGAAAATAGGGATATCTTTCTCGCCCATAACCCATTTCCTTGTTACTGCAAACATAGCGGCCGTCGATGGGCCAATGCCAAATATAAGTAAGCCTGCAATACTAAATAGGACCCACAATATATTTAAATATGCCAAACGCATCACCCAGACACATAATTGATATAGGCTTCCCATAAAAGTTCCTGGCTTCATACATACCTCCAGTTACGTTATACTCCAAATGAATAATGTTATAAAGAAAGTAGCAACATAACTTTCCCACATTTAATACGTACTTCATTCTATAACCTCTCTAAATTCTATTCCTTCTAGCACCGCGCCTTCTGCAGCTTCAATCGCTTCTGTTAATATATGAAGTTGATTTCCGCTGTTATTCGCTAAGGTGCTTGGCAAATACACTCGATATTGACCTCCCCCCCTAAACTCCGGACGAGACTTAGAAGGTAACCACACTCTTCCTACCAATCTATCATTGAAAAAAATAGAAAGTTTAACATTTTTACCTTTTGGAAACATCATTATGCTTCCGGAAGAATCACTAAATTTCAATGAACTAGAAAGCCATCCCATCTGACCGGACACCGTTTTAAAGGGAAATGATACTTCCACTTTCCCCTCCGCAGACTGTAGTTTTGATGCCTTCACCAACTCCTGTTCTTCCATCCCATACATCGACCAATGATGAGCCACGTTCCCAGACAGTAGTGATACTATTCCACCTGATTCTCCGTAATATTGCTCCAAATAAACAACTACAGTGCACGACTGTTTACCATCTAAATACTCCGAAATACTCACATATGGTTGCAAAGGGTTCACATATTCCACAAACTCTCCATCAATAAACAGCTTGGCTAATGATTCAATCCCTTCAAAATGCAAAATATGATCCGAAAAGTCTGTTTCAACAACGATTTTCTTATGGTAATAACCTTTTTTAGGTTGGGCACTAGTCAAAAATACATCATAGTTCGTTTTCTTCCATGCCGCATCTTCCATATCCAAAACTGGAACCTCTGATAACTCCTCATTCAAAGGCAAATAACTCCATCCTTTACCAAGCTCCGCCTTCTTATGAACGACTGTTAATCCATCGATCCCTTTCAATGCATTTATTGAGAGGGCAGGCAATAACGGAGAATGAAAATTAGTATGTCCCCAAATTTCTGTGCGAATTATAAAATCGAGTTCTTCCTTAGTATTCTTTAATGGATAATATACAAAACCACCGCCAGGTGTGGATGTGCCCTCATAAACCGAATTGCAATAAAGAGACACAACATCACTTGCCTTATGAAGTAATACTCCTTCCACATGTTGAGACTGGTCATTAAGGTAAAGGCTCGAATACCAACCATACCCTCGAAAGTAGCCTGCATCCTCTAATGCTAGCGGCTGACTCACTTGTTTCGACTTCATCAACCACTCTCTTTCATTGATATCAATATACGTCCAGTCCGCATGAAATTTTTTTGAGTTCATCTTTCCTTCTGTTTCACTCAAACGATTCATGTATTTTACTCCACCACTAGAAGTAATCTCACTTACCATAGCAGCATTCGCCCGTGACATTCCAAAAATCACCAAAGACGTTCCGTCCTCAAACCCAATTGATAATCTTTTAATCGCACCTTCCACTCCATCACTCATAGCTGAAAAACTAAAAATCCAAGTATCATCATCCTGAGCCACTTCCATGTCCTCTACATCTACTTTCGTATTTTTCGGAAGCTTCAACGAAATCTCCGCTCTATCTTCCGTATGAAATATCATAATTCTTTGTTTTTTCTCTGTTTTAACCAATCCAAGCTCAGCCGTCGAGTACTTCAATGTACCAGGACAAGCCCACGTAGCTAACGGCACATCATATAACACAATCTGACAACGACATACTGGAACTTTAAAAACCGTTTGTACCGGAAAAGAAACTGTACCTTTTCGAATAAGAATATACTGATCGACATCTCCCGTATTTGGTAAAAACAACGCTTTACCGCCTTCTACAAGTTGAAGAGAGTACGGTGAATGTCCATCTAACATCGTTGGTTCAAAAAAAATACCCTCATCCGGTTGAGATTTCGCTTCAGCAAGTGAAGACCCAAAAGCATTAATAAATTGCCCCAGTAGACGACCTTCACTATGTTCTTTTCTTAGTAAACCCTCTGGAGAAACCATTCCTCCAAAATCATAATCGGAAGTCAGAAAGGCTACTGGATCTCCCCAATTATTTATACTGTTCGTAAAACCAAAATCTGTACCAGAAACCTGATTATATGGCCCTAATAATTTTGTTCCTACTGAAAGCAAGCGTCTTAAAAAGAAATGTGTTCGATTCGTTTCTGTTACACACAACGGGTAGTTTTGCTGCTGTAGCTCTTCGTAATAGTCGTAAGCTATTGATTCAAAATTAGGATCCTTATCGTTCGGATAAAAATTACAGGCTGGCATTACTCGTTCAGTAAATCCAGTTGCCCCGTATAAATCACCTTGACCTGCACAGGCAAAAAGCGGTACAGAAATATGATGTTTTTCTGCCATATCACGTAGAGCAGATATATACCCCTCTCTGTCTTTAGTATGATAGAAGTCCATTTCATTTTCCAATTGAATAGCAATAATTGACCCATTATGACCTTGTTCGAACTTCTTTAAAACAGGTATTACTTGATCAAACCAACGTGAGACGTGGTCAAGATAACGAGAATCATTATCCCTAACCACCATGTTTCGGTCTGTATACAAGTAAGAAGGCAGCCCACCCCCATCCCATTCGGAACATATATATGGTCCAGGTCGAGCAACTACCCACAACCCTTCGTCAGCCGCCATTTTTAGAAATGTTTTTATATCTTTATCACCATTAAAATCCCAATCCCCTTCGCTCATTTCATGGAAATTCCAAGGGAAATATACGTCTATACAATTGTAACCAGCATCCTTCACCTTTCGCAGGCGGTCCTGCCACAATCCGTTTGGAATGCGGAAATAAAATAGCGAGCTACATAATAACCGGTTTATTATCAATATAGATTCCATCTTTATTCATCTTGACTTTAGTTTGAGTCTTCTGTGATGAGTTCATGTCAACCTCCTTTAAAGCTCATTTTTTATTAATCAACCTTTCACCGAACCTCCTAACTTAATACCTGCCATAATGTACTGCTGTAAAAAGGCAAATAATGCTAACGGTGGAATTAAAGCCGTAATTGATGCAGCGAACAACATACCATAGTCTGTAATACCTTGTCGCTCCCCATCCAATGAGTACAATCCTAGTTGAAGAGGGAACTTGTTTGGATCACTTAAGTAAATTAAAGGTCCTAAAAAATCATTCCAATGAAAGTTAAAAGTAAAAATACCAACCGTAATAATAATCGGTACACATAGCGGAGCAATGATCTTAGTCAAAATCTGAAATGAATTACAACCATCAATGTAAGCAGACTCATCCAACTCTCTAGGTATCGTCATAATGAATTGCCTCATAAGAAAGATATTAAAGGCTGCGCCAAACATACTAGGAACAATTAATGGTAGATAAGTATTCACCCAGCCTAACCATGAAAACATTAAAAATTGCGGAACAAGTGTAACTTGCTCTGGAATCATCATGGTAGCAAGTACCGCAAAAAATAACGTTTGATTTAATGGATGACGAAATCTAGCAAAACCATAAGCAACAATAAAAGAAGAAATCGTTACAAATACCATGTTAAAAAACACAATAATTGTACTATTAAAAGCATATCTGACCATTGGAAACGAAGTAAACATATTTACATAGTTTTCCCATTTAAAAACACTAGGAATCCATGTGATCGGAACCGTAAAAATCTCACCTGATGCCTTTAAAGATCCCGATATTGTCCAAGCAAGCGGTATCATAAAAATAACCGTTGCACTTATTAGCAAGATATACTTTATTATAATTAAATATTTATCTTTCCCTTTTAACGTTTTTAACTCTTTTAGTGATTTGATAGGTTTATTTTGATTCATAGTACACCCACTTTTTCGCAAAGTAGAGATTTATTAATGTAAAGACCATGATGACAAAAAACATCACCCAGGCTAGGGCAGATGCATAACCCATACGGAAATACTCAAATGCGTTGTTGTATAAATGGACCATCAATGTGTCTGTCCAAGATTTATCGAGTCCTGGTATAATCATTGGCTCGATAAACATTTTAAATGTATTAATAATTTCCATTGTTGTTATAAAGAATACTGCAGGACTGATCGTTGGAAAAGTGACAGAAAAGAATTTCCTGAATGAAGATGCTCCATCAATATCAGCAGCTTCCAAAAGGTCTTTTGATACGCCTGCTAAAGCAGGTAATAAGATTAATATACTTCCACCCACTCCCCATAGTTTCACGAGAATAACTGCTGGCTTTGCCCAATTCGAGTCACTAGACCAACCTGGCCCCTCTATACCAATCATACTTAGTAAACCATTTATCAAACCAACATTTTGTCCACCAAAACCTGGAGCTAGCATATAATTCCACAATAGCAAAATAGCTACTCCACCAAAAATTGATGGTAGGTAAAATGCAGTCCGAAAGAATGATATACCTGGAATAGCGCGTAATAAAAGAACGGAAATTGCAAGACCTAAAATCACATGTAAAGGAACCCCAACAAATACATAAAAGAAAGTATTGCTTAAAACATCCCAAAACCGTTCATTTGAAAATAAACGAATATAATTGTCAAAGCCAATCCATTCAGCTGGAGTTAGCACATCATACCTTGTAAAACTTAGATACATAGAAGCAATCATTGGACCACCAATAAATACAGTAAAACCAAAGATAAATGGTGATATGTATAGCCAAAACTTACGTTTTTCGCTTCCCATATCCTATCCTCCTTTATAGGAAGGGGTATCTCTCTCGAAATACCCCTTCCTTCAACATACTTCACTTTTATGTGAAACCTTACTTGTCTTCCATATCACCATCATAAATTTCTTGCAATCGTTCTGCTTCCTCTAATAATTCTTCAACCTCATTGCGTAAACCAGGCATTATATCCTCAACTGGCTCATTCATATTAATTATTTGCGACATTGCATCTTGGACAACTTCATTAATTTCACTCCACATTAATGATGCTTCTGGTCCATAAGCAGAATCAAGAGATTCAAGCATAACTTCAAAATTCTCAGGTGGCAGATCCCCAAGATCAAGATATACATCAGATGCTGCAACATCCTGCAACGTAGGAGTATCTCCATGCTCGGCAGCCAAAATTTCTTGTGCTTCTGCTCCTGTCCAAAACTTGATTACTTCCCAAGCGGCTTCTTTATGCTCAGAACCTTTCGCCATATGGAAAGCATTTGAAAATGTAGGAGATGCCGGTTGAGCTCCTTGAGGAGCCAAAGTCATATCCCAATCAAAACTATCAATATTAGCTTGACTACTTAATACGTGCCAAGGTCCATCAATCAACATTCCTATATTTCCACTAGTCCACAAGTCCATTCCCTCAGGAATTTGATTTTCATTAGGTGAAATATCTCTCTCGTTAACTATCTCTTGCATTAATTTGATTGCTTCAATACCTTCGGGCGAATCCATTGTAAATTCAGAGTAGTCTTCACTTAACATGCTTGCGCCATTAGAATGGAGGAACTGACTAATACTTGCCCACCATCCGCCTAGAGGCGATACCCCGAAAACACCCTCATCGTGATTTGTAATTTGCTCGCCTGCTTCGATTACTTCATCCCAAGTTGTGTTTTCATCCGGATAATCCAATCCATGTTGGTCAAATAAATCTTTATTATAAAACATCATGACCGATCCTAAACGCATTGGAATTCCATAAGTAGTCCCGTTATGAGTATAGGAATCTATACCAACTTCATAGTATGGATCTAAGGAAAAATCATCGTCACCTTCAATATAAGGTCCCAAATCTTCAAGAACACCGCGTGCAGCAAAAGAGTAAGATTCTTCTGCCATTTGAATAACATCATATGGATCGCCTGAGGCCATTCTAGTCATTTGCGCTTGAGCGTAATCTGGATGACCAGGTAAGTTAACAAGTTCAACTTCTATATTGTCATTCACTTTATAGAATTCTTCTCGAATGGCTTCCATTCTTTGTATATCAAAATCTCCACCCCAGAAACTGAAACTAATAGTGACATCTTCGTCACCAGACGATCCTGAATCATTAGATTCATCCGTAACATCTTCATTGTCAGACGAACTCGCATCATTAGATCCATTACAAGCAGCTAACATAACAAGGAATACACAAATAACTACGTAAAATAATATCTTTTTCAAATTTAACCCCTCCATATTTTTCATTGTAAAATTAATCAATCTAAACTTGTGGATTTTTCATTTACAACTAACTTCCTTTCCCCCCCTTTAATGCTAAAATCCTGTTGAAATAGAAAATTTAACTAACTATAACGAAAACAGTTACATAGAAAGAAAAAAACTCTTACTTTCATGAAATGGGTTTCATATATTACAAAAAAATTTTACACTCTCACTTTGTTATAAAGAATTTTATATTTCATAATTCAGAAAAATCTAGCTTTTAATATCAATTATCTTTATACTGCGCTTTACAAATTCAGAATTATAACAAAATTAAAATCCCTTTCGTTACTTACGAATAGCTAAAATTACTAGTCAATATTATGTCAATAGTTTATTTGCCCCGATATACTTTACATGAATTTCTAAGTACAAAAGAAGTTGGGATAACAGTTTCTTTGGGTGCTTCTTACCCCTCTATTAAATCAACTAAGACATTTACTGCTGTAGGTTTATCTTTTAGATTTAACAATTGTGCTACCCTTCCATTCACCCCGTTTAATGCTAAAATCCTGTTGAAATAGACAATTTAACTAATTATAACGAAAGCGGTTACATAGCACGAAAAAACTATCACTTTTATGAAATGGATTTCATATATTTCAAAAAAACTTTACACTCTCACTTTGTTATAAAAAATTTCATAATTCAGAAAATTCCACATATAAAAACACTGAAAGTACTATCTTATTAGCTTTCAATATCAATTATATCTATACTACGCTTCAATAATTCAGTATTAATAAAAAAATGAAAACCCTTTCATTACTTACGAATAGCTTATAGTAATAGTAAATAATATGTCAATAGTTTATTTTCCCCGATATACTTTACATGAATTTCTAAGTACGAGAGAAGTTGGGATAATAGTTTCTTTGGGGGCTTCTTTTCCCTCTATTAACTCAACTAAGACATTTACTGCTGTTTGCCCTAACATATCGTAGTTTTGTGTCACTGTAGTTATTCCGGGTGGGTAATACTTCGCTAAATAAATATCATCAAACCCTAAAACGGAAATATCATCAGGTACTCTGAGACCAAATTTAGTAAACATATTTATTGCTCCCATAGCGACAAAATCATTAACACAAACAACTGCTGTAGGTTTATCTTTTAGATTTAACAATTGTGCTGCTGCTTCTTCCCCTGATTCAATTGAAAAATCAGACCCTAAAATCCACTCTTCACTTACTGGAATTGACTGATGGTTTAATGCTAGTTTAAAAGAGTTTTTTTTATTCTCGGTGGAACTAATCCCTTTTAATCCCCCCAGAAATCCAATTTTCGTGTGTCCGTGGTTTGCTATTAATTCAACAAGTTTCCAAATACCATACGCTTCATCAGTACGAACAACGTGAGCATCTACTCCGGTCATTTTACCATTAATAAATACGACTGGAATACGTTCCATAAGTCGTTTCATTTCTTCAGCGTACACAGGGTCAGTTTCTATTTCATTTATTCTTCCACCTAAAAATATGATTCCATCTACTTGCTTTTCTAAAAGAGTCTGCAAGTAGTTAGACTCCATCTCACTATTATTCATGGAATTACAAAGAAACGATGTATACCCCATCTTCAACGCATGGGCTTCACTTTTTAATACAAGTGTAGAGAAGAATGAATGGTTTATATCAGGTATAACAAAACCAATCATTTTCGTTTTTTTATACAACAGACTTCTAGCCAAGCCATTTGGTTTGAAATTATTTTTATCAATAATTTCCTTTATTTTTTTCGTCGTTTCTGGGCGTACTCGTGCATTACCAGTTAAAACTCTGGACACAGTCGATGGAGAAACTTTTGCTTTTTTCGCTATATCATAGATTGTAATATTTTCTTTCTTCATAACTTTCGCTCCTCATATTTATTCTCTTTCTCTGTGGTGTATGGATTTCAGTGTAATGTTATTTTCAATAATAGTTAAAGGTTTTATTTTTACATAATTTAGTTTTATCATTTTTTGACTTTTGTCTCATTATGTCGAAATATACTCCATACTAGGATAGATGGAATAGTAAACAGCTAAAAACGGATGCCAAAATATTCTCTTTAAACACACCACTAATTCTTATGCTTGATTCGATTGACTAGGGTCTTTAACTGTAACCATAACCTTCCTTTCAAGTGATACTCGCATTTATCTGGACTCGTGTGTTGCTAAAACTTTTTGAGACCACTTTACTTTATTAAAACTGGCGTAGATAACTGCCATTGGTATCTTATTTTCCTTGATTCATAATACATGAATTTCTAAGTACAAGAGAAGTTGGGATAATAGTTTCCTTGGGGTGCATCATTTCCCTCTATTAAATCTACTAAGACATTTACTGCTGATTGTCCTAACAGATTGTAGTTTTGTGTCACTGTAGTTATTCCGGGTGGGAAATACTTCTATAAATAAATATCATCAGTTACTCTGAGACCAATCTTAGTGAACATATTTATTGCTCCCATAGCGAAAAAATCATTAACACAAACAACTGCTGTAGGTTTGTCTTTTAGATTTAACAATTGTGCAGATGCTTCCACCAAAATATATGTACCATCTACTTGTTTTTCTAAAAGAGTCTGCAAGCTATCGATGTAGAAACATTTGCTTCTTTCACTATATCGTATATAGTAATATTTTCTCTCCTCATACTTATCACATGAAACTGCTTTGATTATAATGTTATTTTTGAGTTTATTCAATTATTTTTACCATTCGCTCTCCCTACCCACTTCCCTTTTAATCTGAATTATCGTTTTGAAGAACGATTGTTTGGTAGACGTGTTTTCAAAACATAGGTTTATTATTTTTGGCCTAGTGTATTCATATATTATGTCGTAATTTGTCTAAAACAATAATGATTCATCAGAGTATTCAGAAAAGTTAGGATAATAGGTGGTATTAGCAAAGATTTATTGCTAGTATACTTATTTTATGAAAAGGGTTTCATAATTAAGTTCAAACTAACTGGTAGTATTAGTTCATGTTTCTATCTGAAGGTGGTAGTAATAAGTTTAGTAATTTTAGATTGACTTTATATTTATTGAAACCCATTTCATTTTGTATTAGTAAAATTTACTAAAGGAGGAATGTACGGTATTCTCTTTCACTTTAAGAAAATGGCGTCTAGACCAAGATTGGATTTGTATTTATTTACCTGACTAAGACTATCGTCCTTTTCTAGGTATATTATCAGCTTCTATACACCTAATTTTTTTAAGGAGGTGTATAGAAAATAATCAATTGAATATTCCATTTTTCATTTTGTGAAAAAAGAAAGGAGAAACAATGATCACTAAAAAAACCAAGATTTCTATTACTCTCGCACTTTCGTTATGTTTTTTAATATTATTATGGACAATGGCGGTGTCTGCAAAAGATAACAATTTTTCCGTTCCGAATAATAAAGATGCTCAAGAAATCAATATTAATGTAGATAATAAGTATCAGGAAATTGATGGATTTGGAGCTTCTGGGGCCTGGTCTCTCGATCAAATAGGTGAGGACTGGTCAGAAGAAAATAAGAATAAAGTGGCTGATCTACTTTTTTCACAGGAAGAAGGTATTGGCTTATCTATGTGGCGGTTTAATATTGGCGCCGGTAGTGATGAGACAGATGAAGAAATTATAAATGACCCGTGGAGAAGAGCAGAAAGTTTTAAAGGAGACGAAGATGAGCCTTATGATTGGTCTAAACAAGCTGGTCAGCAGTGGTTTCTCCAAGCGGCTAAGGAACGTGATGTCGAAGAATTTATTGCATTTGTAAACAGTCCCCCTGTTTGGATGACAAAAAATGGGCATGGACAGCCTGATCCTTCTGTCGGCAGCACAAATTTAAAAGAAGAATCTATTGATGATTTTGCTATATTTTTAGCAGATGTGTTAGAACATTTCGAACAAGAAGAGCTCCCGTTCCAATATATTAGTCCGATCAATGAACCAACCTGGGATTGGAATTATGCAAATCAGGAAGCAAATCGGTACAATATAGAGGATATGAAAAAAGTAATTATTTCCTTACATGAAGAACTAAAAGAAAGGGACCTTGACACTGAAATCGATAGCCCTGAAGCAGTTGAATATACGTCATTGCTTGATGACGAGATGTATGCTGAGTTTACTGGTAATGATAGCCATTACAGCAGTGGAAATGCGAATGGTGATTATCCTGGCAAATATCGAGAATATATCAAGGAATTTTTAGGAGACTCAGAAATAAAAGAGATGATCGGAAATAAAATCAGTGCCCATGCCTATTGGTCTGATCATTATTCTGGAGAGGATCGTCTTATTCCGTTAAGAGAATCTGTACGGGAAAACCTGAATCAATATGATCCGGATGCTAAAATTTGGATGTCAGAGTACTGCATTTTAGGAGATAACGGTCATGAACGAGATCTATCGATGGAGACGGCGCTTGATGTTGCTCGACTCATTCATTTTGACATGGTGGAAACCCAAGCCTCAGCATGGCAATGGTGGCTAGCTTTTTCTCCATATGACTACAAAGATGGGTTGATATATACTGATTACCTCGAGCCAGGTGATGAAGAAAATATCATCGAATCTAAATTATTGTGGGCATTAGGAAATTACAGCCGTTTTGTTAGGCCAGGAGCAGAGAGAGTTGAATTACAAGGAGCTAACGACAAGGACGATCTTATGGGTTCAGCATATTACAAAGAAGATGATGACCAACTTTCTGTTGTGCTTGTAAATTATAGTGAGGAGACAAAACCGGTAAAAATTAATGTAGATGAACTACCAGTCAAAAAACAAGCAATTCAATTTAAACCATACGTTACTTCTGAAGATTATGACTTGGAACAAAAAAATTTATTTCCTGCACATAAGACTTTTAATGTACCTCCTAAATCTGTAGTAACATTAGTCGCTCAATAAAATGATTGCTTCACCTGGTATATTAACTAATTATACTCTCACTATAGCTTGAAGGAGTCTGAGCAGGTTCGCAAAGACTTTTAAAATTAACCCCCGCATTCGATGAGACTGTGAACAAATAAAAAGTTTAATAGAAAAAAGAATTAATCGGGGGATTTAGTCTCTATCGTATACGGCTTTGTAAAAGTGATCTGCACGTATACTAGGAAACGTTTGAAGTAGAAAATGTAGAACCTCCATACGATTATGTAAAAAGGGTACAATCCACTCGGCTTGTACCCTTTTTTGAATCACTTTTACTTTTGTAAACTATAATGTTCATGGTTTCTACTTCATAGGAGGATTTATTTCCTGTGGACATCCCCCACTCTACTTCATCAATAAAGCGATCTGGTTCCACTTCCCCACGTTTTAAGTTCAGTCCAGATCTGAATGCCTTCTTGAAACAAAGATCGGGGTCTTGCTCGGCTCCATCTTCCGCAGGAGTCTTCGCCATTTCAGAGGCATCCCTGGTTTTTACATCAGTATGTTTTATCTTTTGTCGATTTACTTAACTCAGGTGCACAGGTTTTGACATAAATGCAGCCATTTCCTTGCACCTTCTCTGCGAATTGAAAAAGGCGATCCCTTGTGACTCATGGCACTTATAATTATTCAGCATCCCCTAATATAAACGTTCAATATTTTACAATTTTACGTGCAACCTTTTCTATAAAAGTTGTTTAAGCTGTTTCTCCCCCTGTCCCCACTACTTATTGATTAAGCAGTTTGTTGTTGTTTTTCTTGTTTTTTCTTTTCTACACTTTTAATTTCTAATTGAAGGGAGATAGCAACTACAAAGGCAACTATTATTAACCCTGTAAAAACATAAAATACCGGAATATAACTATCCGTTCTCTCTCTAATTTGTGAGACTAAGACAGGTCCTAAAATTCCTCCTAAAGACCAAGTCGTTAAGAGAAAACCATGAATGGCACCCAGTTGTTTTGTTCCAAATAAATCACCAATGAAAGCTGGAAGGTTTGAGAACCCACCTCCGTAACAGCTGACAACTACTAATATTAATGCTTGAAACACTAATACGCTTGTTATGTTTGGAAGCATGATGAATGTGATTAGTTGGAGGATAAAGAAAATGATGAATACAGTTGGTCTTCCAATGTAATCTGAAATAGCAGCCCACGCAAGTCTGCCGCCACCATTAAAAATTCCCATAATTCCTACTAAGGTTGCAGCAGCTGCCGCAGTTAATCCAACAACTTCCTGTGCCATAGGAGAAGCGACTGAAATCATCATAATTCCTGCAGTCGTGTTAATGAGCATCATTGTCCACAGCATCCAAAAACGTCTTGTTTTCACTGCTTGTTTTGCAGTTAATTCTGACAAGTCTTTCTTAACAACTTTTTTACCAGAAGCAATGTCTTTTTTCATCCCGTCCGGCATCCAATCCTTAGGAGGTGGAGCAATATAGGAGGCTCCTAATAAAATAAGAACAAAATAACTCGCACCTAAAATATAAAATGTGTTTGTAATTCCCACAGAACCCATCAGGCTAGCTGCCACTGGTGCAGTGATAAGTGCTCCTGCACCAAAACCCATGACTGCCATTCCTGTAGCTAACCCTCTTCGGTCAGGAAACCATTTAACGAGAGTGGAAACCGGCGCGATATAGCCTATCCCGAGCCCTAGTCCACTTGCTAAACCGTATGTTAAGAGAAAAAGAAGAAGCGAATCAATCTGAGTGGCTAAACCAGCTCCTGCCTGTCCCAGACCAAACAGAATTGCGGCCAGTATAGCAGATTTTCTAGGACCGTTTTTTTCAACAAAACTGCCAAAGAAAGCAGCTGACAATCCACCGAGTGCCATCATGATTGTAAACGCATACGTAATTTCCGTTGTCGACCAGCCCATCGCATCGTTGATTGGATTTGTATAAACACTGTAGGCATATGCTGCCCCAATGGAAAGGTGAATAGCAATTGCAGATAAGGCAATGAGCCACCTGTTTTTTGTTGTTTTCATATCTATTCCTCCTTCGATTCTATCGAGCTTTGGCATCCTTTTTTAAGTACAGATCACCTTGTTCAATTAACGGTGAATTCCCAACCCACTAATCACTCTTTATAAGAAGGTAGTTATTTCAGGGCGGATCTTTCCGCGGAAAATGTTTTTTTCCGCTGGAACCGCTGCCTTTCGTTACTTTAATCTTCTTTCCTAAACAACAAAATATGCTGAAACAGTCAAAACGAAGTTAATTAAGATTCCATTGTAGATAAATCACCTGTTGGAAGGTCGAGGTCCCATGCCTTTAACACTCTTCTCATGATTTTTCCACTTCTGGTTTTCGGTAAGGAATCTCTAAATTCAAATTCTCTTGGCGCCACATGTGCAGACAAGCCTTTTTTAACGAAGTTACGAATCTCTTCTTGAAGTTCATCACTAAGTTCATATCCATCTCTTAATGAAATAAAGGCTTTAATAATTTCCCCACGAACAGGATCCGGTTTACCGATTACACCAGCCTCTGCTACAGCAGGGTGTTCAAGTAGTTTACTTTCTACCTCAAATGGACCGACACGTTCTCCAGCCGTCATGATGACATCATCAACCCGCCCTTGGAACCAAAAGTATCCTTCTTCATCCATGTAAGCCGAGTCTCCGGATACATACCAATCACCAGCAAGAAAATACGAGTCAAATTTTTCCTGGCGATTCCAAATGGTTTTCATCATCGATGGCCACCCTTTTTTGATCGCTAGATTTCCCATGCTGTTTGGAGGAAGCACATTCCCTTCGTCATCGACTATCGCCGCTTCTACCCCTGGAATTGGTTTTCCCATTGATCCGGGTTTAATATCCATCGACGGATAATTACAGATAAGTTGAGCTCCCGTTTCTGTCATCCACCATGTATCGTGGATTCTCAAGTTCATCACTTGCATTCCCCATCTAATCACTTCTGGGTTTAATGGCTCTCCGACACTTAACACATGCCTTAAAGAAGAAAGATTGTGCTTCTCAATAATTTCTTCTCCAGCACCCATTAACATACGAAAAGCTGTCGGGGCACTGTACCATACCGTGACTTGATATTTTTCCAAAGTTTGATACCAGTCATCGGGACTAAATCGTCCTCCACGTATCACATTGGAAACTCCGACTAACCATGGCGCAAATATGCCATAAGATGTTCCCGTCACCCATCCCGGATCTGCAGTACACCAGTAGATATCATCATCTTTTAGGTCAAGCACCCATTTTGCAGTTTGATATTGTTGGATCATGGCATTGTGAACGTGTAAAACTCCTTTAGGCTTTCCAGTAGAACCAGATGTATAATGTAAAATCATTCCGTCTTCGCGATCAACCCATTCCATCTTCAACGAGCTACTCGCTTGTTCAAAACGACGATAATAATCAATCGTTTGTTCATCTTCTTTAACGTCATTTCCTACGAGAACGATCTTCTCAAGTTCAGAAAGTTCATCAACGGGAACACGTCCAATCAATTCAGGAGTTGTGACAAGAACTTTTGCACCACTATCTTCCAAACGATCCTTTACAGCCCCCTCCATAAAAGCTTCAAATAATGGTCCGGCAATCGCACCTAGTTTAATCGTTCCTAATAAGATGAAATACAGTTCAGGAGATCGGGGCATAAAAATGAATACACGGTCTCCCTTTGTTACACCAACGTTTTTCAAGATATTGCCTGCTTTATTAGAAGAATCTCTCATCTCTTTAAATGTATAATTGTCTTCTCTATTTTGGTCAGAATAATATAATGCTATTTTATTGCCCTTATCAGAATTTGCGTGACGGTCTATTGCTTCGTGAGCCATATTAACAAGACCGGTTTTATACCAAGAAAAGTCTTTTTCCACTTGCGACCATTCATGGGAATTGGCTTCCTCATCATAATTTTTTAAATTGTGATTGGCATTTTGTGAAGAGATTGTTTGTGATAACATGTTTAATAGCCTCCTTGATAAATTGTCCCTTATTACTACTATTGTAGTTGGACTTCCTTTTTAATAAAATTAAACTCTGTTAATCTTACATCTTGTTTCAGAACCTGCTGTTTCCACCTATTGAATCTTTTTTCAAAGACTCTATTCACTATTGATTTAACAAGTTTTTTTAACAGGCTCTAGATTAAAGCGCTTTCATTTTAGGTTATAAAAAAATTTGTTACTATGAAGAAACAGTGATTCCTTTCCTTTACACTGTTTACAAGTGGAATATATTGTTTATTGTATAATAGAAGAGTTCTTTTTACGTCGTAAATTGACAGAACATAATATTTCTGGATAGAATGAAAATAATCATGATTAATCGAAAGATTCGGAAAAATAAATCAAAGAAGGAGGAGTGAAAATTTTGCAGAGTAATGTGGTTCAACAATTTTCTTCGTTCATTGAAGATTGGGTTCCTGAAGAAGCCTCTATTGCAATTGCGAGTGGAGATAAGTACATCACTTACATTCCTGGAAGGCATGATATTCATATTAGTCAAGGACAACTGATTCCTTCTGGAAGTATTACTGAACGTGTTTATATGCAAAAAAGCAGAGTAGAATCTTTGGTTGATAAGTCAGTGTTTGGTACCTCTTATTATGGAGTTGGTTATCCACTTGAAGATGCAGATTCCGGTTTAAGTGGCGCTTTAACCGTCATTTTGCCACCAGAATATTCTATTGCCGTTCAAAAACCGCTTTCTTTTATCGTTGGTAAAAGTGACGAGCTTTGGATCCCAATAGCTGTGGAACAGATTATTTATATAGAAAGTAACCAAAAGAAAACAATCATCTATACAAACGATGATTGCTTCACTTCAAAATACCCTCTTAAAACATTAGAATTAAGATTATCAGACTCTTTTATTCGTATTCATCGATCCTATATTGTAAACATTGCTTATATCAAACAATTTTCTCGTGATATAGCGTCTAATTTAGAGGTTGCGTTAAAAGAACCAAGAGGTGCTAGTCTTCCGATTAGCCAAAGTTATGTTCAAAGTGTGAGGGGGATTTTAGGTTTTTAATTATCGAATTTAGAGAAATAACTCATTGATTTTGAAAGCCCATCATGTCATAGTAAAATGATGGGTTTTTAAGCAACTTTATCCATTGAATGAATATGATGCAATCACCTCAATACGTTATTTAAATGGAAGGAGCCTGAAAGAAAGTGAAATTAGTTTATATCACACTTACTGTTATTGCAGTTGCTGCCGGAATCCTTACATACGTTTTTCTAAATACAGAAAAAGTTATAGAAAAAATTGTGGCGTCTCCTGATGAAGCAGAAACCATGAATAATGATAACGATGAAATTGCTGAGGATGTTGAAGTTATTGTCGGAAATATTCCATCTTCTGAAGAGGTAGCAGAAGAGTTTGCAGACGATATGCCAGAGAATAAAGTAAAAAAAGCTATGCATCATATGAGCCATCAAAAGATAACTGCAGACCGAAAATGGGGAAAGATATTCATTACAGAAGGACGTATTAAGCGATTAATAGATGTAGTTGAAGCAAATGAGTATGAGAATAAAACTATTTATCTTAGTATTCTTGAAAGGTGGGAAAGTGGTGACTTTTCCCGTGCTGACGAAGACCACAACACAATCTGGAAATTACAAGGCGGAACAATCGGCCGTGCAACAGGTTTAATGACTCAGGAAGAAGAAAACAGGTATATAAAAAAGCATTTTGAGTAATCTATAAGCCCTTAATATTCAGTTAAAACGTCCAAGAGACTTTAGTCTCTTGGACGTTTTTCGTGAAAATGAACCTTCGCTTTTAACACAAACGTTATTACTGCATTGGATTAACGCCGTTGGTAGGTGGTGTCCCATGAGTATAGTTTGGAGGTACTTTAAGGAAAGGTACCTGCCCAGCGCCTGGATTTTGTACATAGTTAAACGTTCCAACTCCATCTAGCGCTTTACCATTTACCCAGCGCCCAGTACTGCTTTCTTCGCCTTCCGAAAAATTCATGAAAGAATAAGCAACTTCTTGCTTTTCAAATTCAGGATTAAAGGTACTGGGAACAACTGCGCCTTGTGATTTTACCAGCTCTTCTATTGCTGCCATCCACTGGTTTTGATGCATCTTATCCCGTGCAATTAAGAAGGAAAGCATATCCCTTACTCCCGGATCTGTCGTCATTTCATAGAGACGAACTACTTGGAGCCGCCCTTGTGACTCTGCATTCAGATTCGCCCTGAAATCTGCTAATAAATTTCCACTCGCAATGGTGTAACGTGCATTCCACGGATACCCGGAAGCATCATTCGGCTGTGCACCAAGTCCATTTACAATTACGTGCTGAGGATTCATCCCACCAAGAACTGCTTCAACCGCTGGATCTTTTGCTCCTTGCTCTTGATCATGAGCCGGCGCCCCATCCAAAAGTTGTGCAATCATCGTCGCAATCATTTCGACGTGGGCGATTTCTTCCGTACCAATATCCAAAATCATGTCTTTATATTTTCCTTCTGCCTTGCAATTCCATCCTTGAAAAAGGTATTGCATCATTACTGTCATTTCACCATACTGACCACCCAATATTTCTTGGAGCTTCTTCGCATATACAGGATCAGGACGTTCCGGTTTTGCATTATACTGAAGTTCTTTTACATGAGAGAACAATTGCTTCACCTTCCTATTTCTTATGTATTATTTATTCAAAAGTTAGGTTAATCTACTCTCATAGTTCTATTCATTTACTGTAGAACCACCATATATATTAGAAAAACGCGTAGTGTCTTCTGTTTAAAATGCTTTCTTACCCTTAGACTTTAGAAAAACTCAAAGTAGGGAAGTCGGCGATTCATAAAAAAAGATCAAGTCCACCAAGGACTTGATCTTTCTATATTCACAAACTAATTTAATTTATTTGCAAGCTGCTGCACCAACGATAATTAATAAAATGAACAGCACTACAATTAGTGCAAATCCATTACCGCGAGCAGGCGCTACCGCTGGAGCCACTGCTGGAGTTGGGCACCAAGGTGCGCCGCCATAACCGTATCCACCAAATCCCATTGTAATTCCCCCTTCCTATAATAAGAATCAAGTCACAACTCTTGAATTTTTATAAGTGGAGTTATGAAGTGAGAAGATCCGACTATTATTAACTAGATCAATACATCGGCAAATGTAAAAAGCGGATTTAGCCTCCCACTGCACCCATTTCCCTCACTTGATATTAGCTTATGTTGTCAACTTAAATTTGTATCGACTATTAATACGTTTCAGTGTTTTTGTGCTCTTTAAAAACCCTGATTCATTCATTGCGATGAAAAAATTCTACTGAAGTTGAGACTGTTCATTGTTTAGCTATCAGACTTTATAATTGAAAAAAGGTAAGCAATAAATGATACCCCTCGCATCAGAAAGTGAGGGATATCATTAAAGCTTACCTTTTACTGGTTAGTTTTTACTCTTTGTTTGTTGTTCCGGGAATCACACAACCATCAGGAACTCAGTCATTTCCGCCTTTTGATTGCGCTTCTTCTGCTTTTTCTTTTTCTAATTCTCTTTGCTGCCAATCTGTATCTATTGTCGGTGAAAATTTCTCAGGATGCCGTATATACCAGTGTTGTTTTTTACTCCTAAATTCGTAGGTTCGTTTGCAGTATAAATCTATTATTTATTCATTAACTCTCCGTGTGCATCAGTCAGATTTAACATTTCTTTTCATAGCATCCGCAACAAATTCCACGTTTGTTCCAACGATCACTTGATAATTCTTTTCACTAATCTTCATCGTACCTTTAGCACCATTTGCTTTCAGAGATTTTTCATTAATTTTCCCTGTATCTTCAACTGTTAAACGAAGGCGAGTAGCACAGTTGTCAATGTGAGAAATATTTTCTTTTCCACCTAAGGCGCGGATAAACTGATTTGCCATATCTTCGTATTTATCCCCTGTGCCCCTAATTGACTCAGTAGTTTCTTCGTATTCTTCTTCCTCTTCATCTTCACGACCAGGAGTTTTAAGATTTAGGACTTTGATTAAGCCGACAAATACAAAGAAGTAAATTAAACCGTATAGAATTCCTATCCCAAATAATAACCATGGACGCTGTGCAATACCTAAATTCAAGAAAAAGTCAATTGCCCCTGCTGAAAAACCAAACCCATGATGAATATCCAATAGGTATGCAACAACAAACGAACTTCCTGTGAGTACTGCGTGAATAACATATAGTAAAGGTGATAAAAACATGAACATAAATTCAATTGGTTCCGTAATACCTGTTAAAAATGCAGTAAACGCAACACCACCAATAAGTCCAGTCACAGCTTTTCGACGATGCTTTTTCGCTGTAACAATCATCGCTAAACCAGCAGCCGGGAGACCGAACATCATTACTGGAAAGAAACCTGCCATGAATATCCCTGCAGAAGGGTCTTTCGCAAAGAAACGGGATAGATCCCCCCTTACAACATCTCCTGCCGCATTAGTAAACTCCCCAAACTCAAACCAAACGAGTGTGTTTAATACATGGTGAAGTCCAAGAGGGATTAACAAACGATTTAAGAAACCAAATGCACCCACTCCAACTGCTCCTGCACTGATCATCCACTGACCAATTGCATGAATACCTTCCTGAATAGGAGGCCATACGAAACCAAAAATTCCAGCAAGTAGAACCATTGTAGTAGCGGTTATAATAGGAACGAACCGACGTCCCCCAAAAAAACCTAACCACTCTGGTAATTTAATATTATGAAAGCGGTTGTATAAAAGACCAGCAATAACACCGGTTATAATACCACCTAACACACCCATATCAATACTTTCATTAATTGCTTCAATACCATTTGTTAATACCAAGTAACCAATTGCACCTGCTAAACCAGCTGCTCCATTACCATCCTTCGAAATTCCGATCGCAACACCAATAGCAAATAATAATGCTAAGTTCGCAAAAATTGCATCCCCTGAATTTGCGATAAATGGGATATCAAACATATCCGGTTGTCCCAAACGCAACAGTAGAGCCGCTGCAGGTAAAACTGCAATTGGTAACATTAAAGATTTACCAATTTTCTGTAAAAAACTCATCATCACTTTTCCACTCCTTTAAATTAATAATGAAATAATTACTACTAAATATAAATAAATAAACTAACAATATAACTAATATAAATCTTAGCACGGTATGTTATAGTTGTCTATACCTTTAACTATTTATTCTTAATAATATAGTATACATACATTATTAAGCCTTTTCATTTTGATAATCTCCTCCCGATTATCATATATGTATAGACAACTATATTTATAGGTGATATTATAAAAGTCTTATTAGTGTAATATCAAATGATGGCAAGTGTGTAAAACATTTTTAAAATTAGTATCTGAGTACTATTTTTTTCTATTCACTTTTTGATGGAGTTTTGCTTTTTATGAGGAAGTATATTTAATAGAGGTGTACTTTAGTCAATGATGGTAAATACAAATACATGCTGAAGTCTTTCATTTCGTAAAGGAGCTATGAAAATTGAAATTAATAACCGTTAAGAATTATACCGATATGAGTAAAACTGCCGCTGATATTATTGTTGAACATATTCATAAACATCCACAACTAGTACTTGGATTAGCAACTGGTAGTACCCCGATTGAAACCTATAAGTGTCTCATTGAAGATCACAAGCAAAATCAAACTTCTTATCAAGAGGTATCGACGTTTAATTTAGACGAATACATCGGTTTAGACCCCCTCAATCAAAACAGCTATCATTACTATATGAAGTCTAATTTTTTTAATTACATTAACATCCCCGAACAGAAAACTCATATTCCTAATGGAGAAGCAATAGATGTTGAAAAAGAGTGTGAAGATTACGAACAACAAATTGCAAATCATGATGGAATTGATTTACAACTACTAGGTTTAGGGAGTAATGGACATATTGGGTTCAATGAACCTGGCACCTCTTTTAAAACCGCAACACATGTTGTCAATTTAACTAATGATACTCGTCAAGCAAATGCTAGATTTTTCGACAATATGGAAATAGTGCCCAAAAAAGCAATCACAATGGGCATCGACACGATAATGAAGAGTAAAGAAATACTTCTTTTAGTATCTGGAGAAAATAAAAGTAAAGCTTTGGCAAGATTACTTCATGGTCAAATTGATCCAACTTTTCCTGCATCTGTTCTTAATCAACATTCCCAAGTTACAATTATTTCAGATTATGATGCACTACAGAATACTGTTGTACCTTCATCAATTCTGCTATAAAATTACTAGGAAAGACCAAAAATTGGTTTTCAATTACCGGAAGGGTGACCTGATGTGATCAATAAAAATTCCCCTATACCTATATATCATCAACTGGAAGAATATATCAAACAGTTGATTGACAGTGGGCAACTAGTCCCTGGTGATATTCTTCCTTCTGAACGAGAATATTCCGACAAATATGGAATTAGCAGAATGACTATTAGACAAGCAATAATAAACCTTGTAAACGAACGATACCTTTATCGTGTTAAAGGCAAAGGAACTTTCGTTATGGAAAAAAAATTCGAACAAGATTTACAAGGTTTAACTAGCTTTACTGAAGATATGAAAGCTAGAGGAATGAAGGCAAGTAGTAAATTAATTAAATTTAAAATTATTCCAGCTCACCTTAAACTTGCTAAATCATTAGATATCCAAGAACATGATCCAGTCTATGAGATAGTAAGGATTCGTTTAGCAGAAGAAATTCCCATGGCTTTAGAGCGAACCTATATCTCTGCTAATTTAGTGCAAGGATTAACTGAAGAAATTGTTCAGAATTCATTGTATAAATATATTGAGGATACCCTTCATATGAAGATTGCTAGTGGAACACAAATAATTGAAGCTGCCATTGCAAATGAACAAGAAGTTAAGTATCTTGACATTTCTGACAAGTCACCTATCATGCTTATGGAGCGAAGTTCGAAGCTAGATGATCAAACCATATTTGAGGTTGTCAAATCATCTTATCGTGCGGACAGATACAAATTCATGATTGATCTAAAAAGATTTTAGCCCTTGAGATTGGAGTGTGTGAAGAATGAATGATCTTAATGTAACAGAATCAGTGAATGTAAATAGCTTAACAATTGATGAAATGGGATCAATGAATATCGTTACTCTTATGTTAGAGGAAGACCGAGCCATTCATCAAGGCATCAAACAAGCTTTACCGAATGTCGCTAAGGTTGTGGATTTGATTGTTGAACAGTGGAAACTTGGTGGACGAGTATTTGTAGTAGGGGCTGGTACAAGTGGAAGGCTAGGTGTACTTGATGCAGTCGAATTAGGTCCAACCTTTTCCATTGAAGATAATCGATGGATTGGCTTAATTGCTGGTGGTAAAGAAGCGATGTGGAGTCCACTTGAACAACACGAGGACGAAATAGCGATTATAGAAAATGAACTGAGAAACCATTCTTTAAATAAAAAAGATGTTGTTATTGGGGTAAGTGCAAGTGGTTCAACACCTTATTCCGTTACAGCTATCAAGTATGCTAAAAAACTAGGGGCCAAAGCAGTCTCAATAAGCTGTAATCATAATACTATTTCTTCACAATTAAGTGATTGCGGGATTGAAGTTATTGCCGGACCCGAAGTCATCAGAGGTTCTACTCGATTAAAAGCAGGAACGGCACAGAAAATTATTTTGAACATGATATCAACTGCAACGATGATTCAGCTAGGTAAGGTCTACCAAAACCAAATGGTCGATATGCAACTAATAAACAAGAAACTAGTAAAGCGAGCAGAACAAACTCTAATGGATTTAGTTAACATATCAGAAAATGAAGCAAAAGATTTAATGACTAAAAGCAATCATGATCTAAAGGCCGCTATTTTTATAAATATTACCCAAACAGAACTCCCATTAGCTAAGAACTATCTAGAGAGAGAAAAGGGACATTTAAAAAATGCAATTTCTAGTTACTTTAAAGAAAATAGTTAGAAGTTTGTCTCCAAGAGTTTAACTTTGGAGATCTTTACTTCCCTTACTCTCCAAACACTTTTCAATCCAATTATCGACAATGGCTGGACAAGATGCAAAATGGATATGAGTATACCCGGCTATTAAATTGTATGTGACATAGCCTTCTTTATTTAGTCCTCGCATCCCTTTTGTTTCAAAAGCATATGGAAGAGATTCCTCATCTGTATGAAAGGAAGAATAATGAAATTCATGCCCTCTCGCGGTTTCGTCTCCAAGTATAAAATTGTTATTCTGTCCAGTGACCTCTCTGTAACCTAATGCCGCTAATTTTGATTGCATTTGGATATTACCCGGGATTACGCCAACCATTTGATGTTTTGTCTCCCCGGAGGTTTCAATAGAATTTGTTAAATACATAAATCCCCCGCACTCGGCCAGTGTAGGTAATCCGTTTTCAATCGCATCCTTTAAAGAACGTTTTACTTTCATATTACTAGCAAGCTTGCCTGCGAATTCTTCAGGAAAGCCGCCACCAATGTAGAGCCCGTCCACTCCCTCTGGTACTATATCATCCGCTAAAGGAGAAAAATAAACAATTTCCGCACCTTTAGCTTCGAGGATTTCTATATTTTCAGGATAATAAAAATTAAATGCAGCGTCTTTTGCTACGGCAATTTTGACTAATTTCTCTTTTTCCCTTCCAAAAAGGGAAGACTTATTTTTCACCTTAATTGGTTCAACAACAGATAGCTCAAGAAGTTTATCTATGTCTATCGTTTCAAGAATCAACTCTCCTAACCTATCAAAAAAGGAATCCAGATCACCTCGTTCAATAGATGGTATCAACCCTAGGTGCCGCTCAGGAATTTCAATATCCAATTCACGTTTTAAATAGCCGATTACAGGAATATCACATTCCTGTTCGATTGCTTTTTTTACTAGCTGAAAGTGTCCTTCGCTACCCACTTTATTTGCAATAACGCCCACTATATGTGGCCCCTCTGCAAATACTTGAAACCCTTTCACAATAGCAGCTGCACTTCTAGCCATGCTTGAGCAATTTACAACGAGTAAAACAGGACTTTTCGTTACCATGCTAATATCAGCCGTACTTCCTTCGTTTGTTTCAGGATTCTTTCCATCAAAGAAACCCATCACGCCTTCCATAATCGATATATCTGCACCTTCTGCACCGTGGGTGAAAATATCTAAAAGCGTATCTTTCGAAAACATCCAACTATCTAAATTACGGGACGATCGGTTGGTGACAGCTGTATGGTAAGACGGATCAATAAAATCCGGTCCGCACTTAAATCCTTGTACCGTTAGACCTCGTTTTTTTAATGCTGACATTAAACCAATTGTCATGGTTGTTTTGCCTACTCCACTTCCCGTACCTGCAATCACGATTCGTCGTTCTGGCAATGAAATCTCCACCTTTCTGAAATTCTTTCGTACCTCGCTCACTGGCGAAAAGTTAGACCAAACCTTATCCCATTAATCATGACATATCATCGTATTTCTCTCTTAAGCTAATGAATACTCTGCACATAAAGTTCAGTTCATATATTACAGGTAAACTTAGCCATCGTCTATCTCGTATTCAGTTTGCAACCTTGAACATTATACGTCTTCTTATGCATATAGGAAGTAATCTTCCGATATATAAAGCCCCCTGTAGCTCCTTCAGCCTCTGATTATGCAGCCTTCTTTATGTAACTTCTCCCCATCTCACATGAACATTCTTTGCATTTTTTTCTAACTTTAACAAACAATATAAAAGAATAGGAGGTACCTAAAATGAGGAATATATTTCAAGTTGCAAAAAGAATTCAATCTTTAAAATCTTCATCTAAAAAAGAGAACCAAAAAGAGCAGAATAATGCTCGGTTGATCGAAAAAAAAATAGAAATAAATTCACGTGAACTGCACCGAGTTTTTAAAAAAAGTGTGGATGTAAAATATAGGAATTTAGAGGTTTACGATAAAACCCCAGT
Source organism: Salipaludibacillus neizhouensis (assembly GCF_002886185.1). Classification (GTDB taxonomy): domain Bacteria; phylum Bacillota; class Bacilli; order Bacillales; family Salisediminibacteriaceae; genus Salipaludibacillus; species Salipaludibacillus neizhouensis. The sequence continues at coordinate 70,369 of NZ_KZ614146.1, read as the reverse complement.
CAAAGTATTTATCAGTTTTATCAATGGATTAGTTAATGAAGAATATATTAATTTACATATTATGAAACCATTAATGGAACCTGGTTTTTTCAAAGAGACGGAAAAGATGATATCAACCGACTTTTTTACAAATGTAAAAAATAAGATCTTAAGCACCTCAAACATGAAAGAAGTTAATACAATTGATGATGTAATCGATGGTGTCTTATCAGGGGAAACTGTCATTTTTATCGATGGCTATAAGTCAGCTTTTCTTGTAAGTACGCAAGGGTTTGAGTCAAGAAGTGTAGAAGAACCTCAAACGGAAGCAAATGTAAGAGGTCCACGAGAAGGATTTAATGAAGTATTGAAAGTAAATACGACCCTAATCCGTAGAAAAATTAAAAATTCAAATTTAGCTTTCGAGGATATAAAAATTGGAAAACAGACTAAAACAAACATTCGCATTAGTTACATAGAAGGAATAGCGAATTCAGAAGTTGTAGAAGAAGTAAAGAACCGGTTAAAACGAATCGACACAGATACAATATTGGAATCGGGATATATTGAACAATTTATTGAAGATCATCCTTTTTCGCCATTCCCAACTATTGGAAATAGTGAAAAGCCTGATAAAGTTTCAGCAAAAATATTAGAGGGCAGGATTGCTATTTTTTGTGATGGGACCCCGTTTGTATTAACGGTACCACAAGTATTAATTGAAACGTTTCAAGTTCCAGAAGACTATTATTCACGACCCTATTTAGCCTCAGTTTTGAGGTTATTAAGATTATTAGCTCTTTTTTTAACGGTTTATACACCAGCAATTTATGTTTCAATTGCAACATTCCACCATGAAATGGTCCCTGCGCAACTTCTTACAACAATGGTAGCATCAGCAGAAAAAGTTCCCTTTCCTACATTTTTAGAAGCTTTGATAATGATTATTACTTTCCAATTACTCAGCGAAGCAGGTGTTCGAATGCCACGTCCAATTGGTTCTGCTATTAGTATTGTAGGTGCGTTAGTCATTGGAGAGGCTGCAGTTGCTGCTGGATTAGTAAGTGCACCTATGGTAATTGTAGTCGCCCTTACTGCAATCACAGGTTTCGTTGTACCCTCTTTAAATGACTCCATCATTTTATCTAGGTTTTTTCTTCTATTTCTGTCCGCAGGTCTAGGGTTTTATGGAATGTTAACAGGGACGGTTATTTTGGTAGCACACTTATGTTCCCTGCGATCTTTTGGTACACCTTATTTATCACCAATGGGCCCGATTTTCTTAAGCGAATTGAAAGATTCCATTATCCGTATGCCATTATGGCTTCTTCAATCAAGACCTCAGTCGATTAATTGGAAAAAATCCGTAAGGCAAGGTTCTCAAAATAAACCCAAACATCCTAAAACATAAGGAAGGAGAGAAACAACGTTGAAAATTTTGTTAGTCATTATTTCTTTTTTATTGTTAACAGGATGCTGGGATAGAAATGAATTAGTTGACGTTGGAATTGTTGTGGGGATGGCTATCGATAAGGATCCCGATACAGGAGATTTTATATTAACGTCACAGTATCTAAGACCAGCAGCGGAAAGTACACAAACTCCTACCCCCGATCCACCATATTTAATGGTTTCGACTACTGGAAAAACAATTCCTGAAGTTATGCGAAAAGCAAATCAAACAATAGATCGTAGAAGTTTTTTTGCTCATAACAAAGTAATTATTATTAGCGAAGATGTTGCAAGAGAAGGATTGATTGAAATCAGTGACTCGTTTCAACGAGGTAAAGAAGTTCGAGGGTATGTTTGGTTATCAATTGCAAAAGATATAGGTGCCAAAGAACTCCTTGAAATAAAAGCAAATAATATCGCACGTATACCAGCTAATTTTTTAAACGCTCTTTTTGATAATACAGAGCATAATGCAACTGCCAGTAATCTTCTTACTTATTATAAAAAAGTATTGGGCGCAGGAATAAATCCGGTAATAGGCGTTCTAACTCGTGAAGAGACAGACATAGACCCTTTTGAACTTGTAAAACTCTCAGGAAGTGCTGTTTTTAAAGAAGATAAGTTAGTTGGATTTCTAGATGAAAGCGAAACAAGAGGGTATAACTGGGTAACAGAGGAAGGGCCAACTAGTAATAGAGGTGCCATAAATCTTCCTTCTTTATTACAAGAGGATAAATTTGTGACAATTTTATTGAAAGAAGTCCATTCTAAAATCATACCAAAGGTTGAAAATGGAGATCAAATTTCCTTCACAATTGAGGTTGACCAAAATGCAAGCTTGATTGGACAAGAAGCTACTGTTGAACTGGAAAGCCGAAAACAAATTTCTCAATATCTAAGTCAAATTGGAGCGGAAGGCGAAAAAGAAATTGAAAACGAAATAAAGAAGGCAGTAGATAAAGCACAAGATTTCCAATCAGATATTTTTGGCTTTGGAGAGGCTTTAAATATAGAAAACTCAAAAGTATGGAATAAAGAAAAAGACAATTGGGCTGAAACATTTGCTGAAGTGCCATATACAGTAAATGTTCATTTAAATATAAAAAGTCCCGGATTATCACAAGCTCCGTTTAAACCCCAGGAATAAGGAAGAACATTGTCCACTGCTAGTTTCTTTAGTAGTGGACTTTAGAATTTAAATTGTCTTATTGTTTGGTTATTTAGATTGAATACTGAGTAATGATATATATCTTAACTTTTAAATAGTAACGCTAATGCGTGGTAGATGATCATCAATAATAGAACTAGGGTATAAAAGCTTCCTCCAATTATAATGAGTGTGAATAATGGATCTGCTTTAAATATTGCTAAATCAATTGGCATCATTAATCACCTTTCGAGAGGAAGATTTTCTTTTTATAAACATGATTATTAATAATAAAACAGGAAGAAATGCAAATAATAAAATACTATAAATCCCGTTTTCCATCCCCTTCCATCTTTGATCTTCTAATCCAGAGAAACGATATACAGTAAATAGCGGTAAAAGAAGCCCGAAAATGGAGATGGACCACTTTGGGTTACTGCCGTTAACCAACCAGGTCATCGCTAAAATGAAACCCAAAAAATGTAAAGCTGTTTTATAAATCCCTCCGATAAACATAATAAATACAGCAATACTATCTAAGTTTGTAATAATATCAGCAATATTTATTGATATCAATGTTTCTAATAGAGGGATTTCTGTATTTGCAGTTAGCTCCGGACCTAAAACACCAATCATTACAATCAGAGATGAGATTAGCAATAATGTTGACAAACTTACAGCTAAAAAAGTCATTTTACGTATGGATTTTTGATCTTTTACATAGTGCCAAAACATTAGAAATACAACCATTTCACCAAATGGGAAAGCAATAACTGTAGGTAATTCTCCTAACACAGGTTTCAGCCCATCCCCTAAAACGGGTCGTAGGCTATCAATTTCAAATGGCTCTATATTCACAATCAAGGTAATTATCAAAAAAAGTATTAAATAAGGGAGTAATATTTCCACTGTTCGCACCAAGACTTCAAAACCTAAATTAAGAATGTAAATGATGACAATGATAAATATATACAAAATTACTAAAAGTGGCGTTCTTGGTAATGCAGTCATATTAATAAGCATACCAAATTCATAAAAGTTGTGTGTTGCCTGACTTAAGAAATATAAACCGAAAAGAAGCAGCAAGGGTTTGGCAAGTTTTGTCCCTATAGTATTATTTAAGATCTCTGAAAAGTTTTGATTAGGACAGTACTTAGGAAATTGAGTGTAAACCAATAGTAGAGATAGACCTATAACGAAAGCCATTAAGATAACAATCCATGCATCCTGTTTCGCTCCTATCCCTAGGGCAAACAGGGTTGTACTACCAACTTGAAACACCACAATAAGTGAAAATAACTGAATGTTTGAGATACGCTTCATTAGAAATAACTCCTTAGAATTGGTAAAGGAACACAAACAAGTATTTCAACTATCAATCCGTTATTTGAACATAATTATTAAGTATAAAATGTTTCACCTTATAACATTTTAGCCCTAAATGTAAATGTGTATAACTAAAATGAGAATAAGAATAAAATATAACAACGGAAGCAAAGAAAATTGAAATTTTATGCTAGAAAAGATACTTCAAGTTCATAAACCAACTATGACACTCTGCTCGATAGAACAAGTAACTGAGTCGTTGATAATTGGGGGGCCAAGCTATACTTTATTGAACATTAATAGCCCCATTAATTTTTATATGAATTTCAAAAAATAGTAGGATACATGACAAATAAAAAACGACATATTCTTTTGCTAAAGCAAAAATATGTCGTTGATAACATATATGTGGTAAAAATAAGGAGAGGCAATTCTCTGACCTCACCGCTGTTATTAAATCCACTATTCGTTACGCCAGTACCAGATATTACATTGAGGATTTAAAAATGGTAACTTGGTTTCTGCCATTTTGTTTTGATTGATATAATGCCTTGTCAGCTTCTCCGATAAGCTCATCTAATGTTTTATTTTGTGAAGGAATGGTAACTCCAATTGAAATGGTTACATCCACATTTGGTTGAGTTTCTTCATTTTTAAAAATGTATTCTTCAACTTTCTTCCTAAAAGTCTCCGCAGTAACCGTAACATCTTCTGAAGAAGTCACATTGGAATAACAAATAATAAATTCTTCTCCTCCGTACCGAGCGATCATGTCTCCTTCTTTAACACTTTCCTTTAGTAATCGTCCAATGATTCTCAGTACTTCATCACCTGCTGGATGTCCATTCGTGTCGTTATAGTGCTTGAAATAATCGACATCAAACATACAAATAGAAACGGGTATTTTATGAGAAATAAGCTTATGTACTTCATTTTTGAAGTATCGTATATTCGGCAAATGGGTCATTGAATCATAATTTGACAAAAACTCTAGTTCTTTTCTTGACATTGCGTTTCGGTTAAAATCATTTAACATTAGTCCAATTCCTAGTATAGCGACAGTTGCAAAGAAGAACATTGCAATGGATATCGAAAAAGTTATTGGTGTTGTCCAAAGCATTAATCCAGTTTTAATTACTTCAAATACAATAAAGCCTATAATCATATGTTTGATGTTAATAATAGTATATGGATGATTTAACACCTTTTTATTATGAAATAAAGCTCCTATCAAAACTGGAAGTAAAATACCTTGGATAATTCCTTCTGTTAAAGTAGGTCCTCCAAGGGAAAAACGAAAAATACCAGGTAAGATAGCAGATAAAATCCCTAATTTCCAACCCCCTATATAGGAAATAAAAAATAAAGGTACTTCCCTTAAATCCAGTCGCATTCCCTCAAGTAATAATGGATGAAACATAATCGAAAACGATAAAAATCCTATAAAAAGTGCACTTAACCACATGTAACGAAGAGGATTATCGATTTTTAATAGAATGAATTCTTTTAATTTTAACCCTAGAAACATTAAAGCAATTATTAATGCCATATTTTCTAGAAAGAAAAAAAATATTGGGTGTGAATACATATACAAAACCCCTAGTATTAGTGTCCGATATTATATTTTAGCAAATTTAGGTGCAAAGTCATTGGTGAAATCACTGAAAATATTGCTTAAATTTTTCTCACAAACTCTATAGTATCATTATCTTATTTTAGCATAAAATTAACCGATTTCTTTTTTATGCCTACTTTATCTATTTTTCTCTTCTATCTTCAATTAGGTTATCACTGTAGACTTCTTTTCAAGATAGATAACTTATCTACCAGAGGAAGAATTATTTGAAATAATTTTGATTAGCCACGCTTGCTAACATCAGCTTTTTCACTCACTATTTTAGAGGCTAATTCTGTAATTCTCCATAATAAAAGGAACAGTATATACTCAACTGTCCCTTTTTATTTATTTCATAATTTTATTACCAGTGCCCTCTGAAGTTATCTGTTATTTGACCATAACCGATGACTATGTAAATAGTTTAATATGGAAGACCATAATTTTTCGGGAAATTAGGCCCATGCATATGAATGTGTTTAAAAATCGGTATCGCAGGATATTCTGTGAAAAGGAAGATAAAATTCCCGATTATGGTGTCTTAAGGACTAAATACGAGTATCATCGTTATTTTTCAATATTAATCTAGTCCTGCCTTTTTAAAAAGATTACTGTATGCTATAGAAGATTTTTTTATCAGTACCTCAGCGGGTTCTTTCAAAGCATTTGGTGTTAATACTTCTTGAGTTACCGGTCCCCTATATCCTGCTTGCTTCAGCGCTTGTAAAAAACTAGGAAGGTCGATGACTCCTTCTCCGGGATAAAGACGATCGTTGTCTAGTAATTCTTTTACAGGAAGGGGTCTCGCATCGTTAATATGAACATGGATAATTTGGTTACTATCTAATTTTGATACCTCTTCATTCCTAAATTCCGTAGTATAACAGTGATAAGAATCTAGTAATAAACCGACATTTGGTTCTCCAATTGCATCCACAAAATCTAATGTTTGTTCCAAATTCCAGATAAATGGGTTCGCTAAACTTGTCCGCAAATGGTGCGGGCCGACAAACTCAAGTCCGAACCTCATTCCAAAACCACCTAAAATTTGAGAGCAAAGTCGCAAACGACGAGTAGCTACACTCATAAATTGTGCTGCATTCATGTCAGTCGAAGGAAAGATATACGTGATACATGATCTACATCCTAAGCTAGAAGCTGCTTTGGCATCAGACAATAACTGTGTAAGTCCTTTCTTAAAATCTTCTTCAGATTTTCTCCACTCCACATCAAGACCAATGGAACCAATCGCAACTTTATGGTCCTCTAAAAACTTCTTTGCATTAATTAATCCTTCCGTCTTGATGAATTCAGTTAAGGAATGTCCATCTATATCAATCGCTTTAAAATTGTATTTTGAGGCGAGATGAATGTATTGCTTGATTTCACCAACATCACCAATTCCCGCTTTAGATAATCCTTTAATCATTCATTTTTCCCCCTCTGTAATCCCAGTTAAGTACTACTTCCCGTCCAGTTCTAGAAGATTCATAGATTGCGTCTAAAATTAAGTTATTTGTATAACCGGTGATTGCCGAGCTGATTGGTTGTTTGTCTTCAAGAATACATTCTACAAAATGATTGCTAAGTCTCAATCTCTCACCTTCATCCTGCGGTTGTAAAGCTACTTCGATCGGTTGATTAAACCTTTCCGATAATAGTTTCCCTTTATTTCCGCGGATAGATGCACCACCTTCAGTGCCAAAAAGGTGAACAAACGGTTCGTTATCGGTATCCATATGCACAGCCCAACTGACATCTAGTGATAGTGTACTGCCATCCTCCATCCTAATAAGAGCTGTAGCAATATCTTCTACATCAAATTTACCTTCCCAATTAGGTTTCCCCCAAGTACCTATCCCTTTTTTCTTTGGACCGAATGCTGAGTAAGTTGATCCGAACACAGAGACAGGTTTGGGATTTCCCATTAAATGTAATGAGAGGTCTATTAAATGGACGCCAATATCAATTAATGGCCCTCCACCTGATTCTTCTTTATTCGTGAACCAAGTCCCCCAACCAGGAATTCCTTTACGCCGAAACCAGCCCGCTTTCGCATGATAAATCTCACCAAGTTCTCCACTTATTACTTGCTCTTTTACTTGCATTGGAATGGATTCCCACCGCATCTGATGAGGAATCATGACAATTTTTCCAGTTTCCTGTTGAGTGAGTAGAATGTCTTTGGCATCGGTTTCATTTATTGCCATTGGTTTTTCTAGCAAAACGTGCTTTCCGGCCTTCAATGCTTGAATAGCTAGAGAAGCATGGTAATTATTTGGAACAGCTACAATGACAGCATCCATTTCCTCATCATTAATTAAATCATCAGTATTATGATAGACTTTAGGAATTCCATAGGCTTCTGCTCGTGCCTTCGCTAGTGGTAAATAGACATCAGTGATTGCTATTATCTCTACTTCTGCTACTTCACTAAAAATAGATAGATGAACGTTTCCTATATTTCCTGCTCCAATGACACCCATTTTAATTTTATTCATAATTTCCTCCTATGTATCTTATTGATTAATAATTCAGTAATTTGCTTTACGAACAAGTCTCACTTTGAATGAAGACACGGTGCTCCATGTAGTATGTTAGACAAACCTACTACTATATAGAAATTCGTTTCTATGAAACAATTACTGGAGAATGTGTTCTAGTAATTGCCATGAATTAAAGAAGCTGCTCCAATAAGTCCCGAACTTTGTTGGAGTCCTGCAGGTACAATTTCTGTCGTTCGCCCTGTAGGGTTTAGTGCAAACTTTGACACGTAATCTCTAACTGACAAAAACAGTGGATCTCCTATCTGAGATACCCCTCCACCTATAATGATTTTTTCTGGATCCAACATATTAATAAGAGTGACACAGCCCATCCCTATATATTCAAAAGATTGATCTCTTATTTGTTTCATTTGCACATCTCCCTGGTTTGCTAATTCAATCACTTTTTTCGTAGGAAGCTTGTACCCCTTAAGTTCTGAACCTCTTCTAGAAATAGCAGTGCCTGATGCTATGAATTCCCAGCAACCCTTTTGTCCACATGGACAGGTCCCAAGCGAAGGATCAATAACAATATGACCAATTTCACCTGCATTTCCAGACACACCTTGAAGTAGTTTGGAGTTTGAAAATAGACCGCCGCCAATTCCTGTACTTATGGTCACATACACGAAGTTCTCATTCGTCGTACCAGCACCTTTCCATTTTTCTGCAACTGCGGCTGCATTTGCATCATTTTCTAAAACGATGTTCGTTTCCGCATGGAAATGCTGTTGCACCCTTTCGACAATAGGATAATCCCACCATCCAGGTAAGTTTTGGGGAGAGGTAATCATTCCCCTTGTAGTATTTAATGGACCTGGTGCACCTATGCCGATACCTCGTAAATCACTTACTTTTACATCTTTATGTCTGAGTAACGATTTGATGTTAGCTGAAATATTTTCGACCATATAATCAGGGGTTGCTTCTTTATCCATGTCAATTTTGTCACTGCTACATATTTCCCCTTCACTATCAACGATACCAATCGCGATTTTTGTTCCTCCAATATCAATACCTACTGCGTAATCGTTACTCATGTTAACCTCCTTCATAATCAGGCAATACTATATGTCTCTGTTTCCTCTGCTATCTCTTTTCGTACCACTCGTCTGGTTAACATCTTTGTTTCGTCTTTTTTAACAGTGATCGATTCACTAATTACTCATAGAATTCATACTCTTTATTGTTTTATTTCCACTTTCGCGAAAGATATTCAGTGTGACACCCAATTGGATTAACGCTAAAGGAATGACACCAAAAACAATAATTAAAGGGGGTAATAGATAGATGCACATCGAATAAATACCAATTAATAACAACTGAAGGATTAACCCTAACGGTGAGTATAATGCGGTTTTTACCATAGCTAATGCATAGTCTCTTGTACGTTTGATATCAAAGTGCACCAAAACTGGGAAAAGAAATGACCATAAACTAAGCAAAATTAATCCTAGAAAAATAAGGAGGCCATACATCCCAATTCTTAGCGCATTTTCGCTATAATACGGAATGTACAAAAAATTCATCATTACTATCCCTGAGATGAGTAAGAATGACCAACCTAATATATTAGAATTTCTAAAATATTCATGATAATATTCTTTGAACGTTTTTATTGTATCTAATTTTTCACTTTTCCTGATCCAATTTCGAGTTATGGCATAAACCGCTGCTGTCGCAGGAAAAAAACCCATAATTAAGATGCCTCTAAAGATATAAATAATCCATAGTGCCTGCAAAACTAAGAGCTCATAAAGCCACTCTGCCATAGTAATTATCCGATTCATCTCTTACCTACCCCTTTATTACATTTTAGGTCTTGAGAAAATCTTATTCTTTTTTCAGTGAGGTACTATATAACATTACCTCCTCCAGCTCTTAGTAACTGGAGGAAGCAAAAAAATAAACCCACTATTAATCTACATAAGAGTCGTATAAACTTTTTATAGCAAGACCTTCTTTTAACTCAATTAGGGACATTGGTGAATCTTTTTTATCCACTTCAACTTTAACGCTTTTACCCTTTCCTACTACATCAAAATAATTGTCAGAAAAAACCACATCTTCTTGGTGGGAAAGTTCAACATATTTAGCAAGCGACATTCCTCTAACAACCACTTCAAAAACTGCTTCTTTTTCTTCTACTGTAAAATACAATTCAGGATTTTTAAACTTAAAATGTTTTGCTGGGACAAACAAAGAAGTTCCGTTACTGATGATCGCACCTGACTCATCCTCTAGAGTAAATTCAAGAAAGCATTCTCTTCTCTTATTATAAGTTGATAGGAGATCTGTAAAATCAAGACTAACACCATTTTTCGCAGCAGCTGAGCTCACAGTTACATTTTCTTCTCCTTCTAATAATACCTCCGAAATAGCTGTTCTTAATACCCATTTAATCGTACCCTTGAATGGATCTATATGATCGTTCGTTACAACTAAATTAGCGCCAGTCTTACTTTCTTCAGCAGAAAGAAGAGTCATTGCAAAAAAACGTTTCGCAAAATAATGTAGGGCTTTCCATCTTCCATAATAATCAATACTTGCCCATGATGCTACTGGCCAACAATCGTTTAACTGCCAGTAAATAGCCCCCATACTACGCCCCATATTTCTCCGCCAGTGTTCAACACCATATTTAATTGCTTCTCCTTGCAGTAATTGCGAAGTATAAACCAGTGATTCAAAATCTTTAGGATACTTGAAGTTTTCAGCTAAGTAATAAAGAATCTTTCCGTTTGCATCCCCATTTTTCTGATGCTTTTCCATCACATAACTAAAAATATTTCGGTCTTCGGGCTTTGTAAATGTTTCTATCGTCTTCGTGGAGGGGAATGACTGAAACCCGAATTCAGATACAAATCTAAACTTGAATTTACGATACTCTGTAAAAGGCTTGAGTCCGTGCCAAACATCCCAATAGTGAACATCTCCTTCATTCTCATCACTTGTTTTCAAAAAATTCCCTCCAGAAGAAGGGGAGGACGGCCAATAAAATGTTTCTGGATCGGTATCTTCAACGATAGTAGGGATGATTTTTTCAAATAATGTTAAATAATCATTTTTATGTTTTTCCGTTTTTGGAAAATCCCAAGAGTTCCAAGCATGCTCCATTTCATTATTTCCACACCATAATCCTAAAGAAGCATGATGTCGGAGGCGTTTTATATTATCTCTTACTTCTTCTCGCACTGTCTCTTCAAATTCTTCGTTCAAATCATATACAGCACATGCGAACATAAAATCCTGCCATACAATGAGTCCATACTTATCACACAAATTATAAAATTCATCTGTGGGATAATGTCCCCCGCCCCAAACACGTATCATATTGAAATTAGCTTTCACACAATTCGTTATTAGCTCTTCTGTTGTTCTTGCATTTGCACGGGATAAAATACTATCTTCAGGGATATAATTAGCCCCTTTGGAAAATATAGGTAACCCGTTTATTTTGAAGTAAAAGGATTTTCCCCATTGATCTGATTCTCTGACTACTTCTATCGTCCTTAATCCTATGTTATAGACGTTTTCATCGATAAGCTTTCCGTTCGTTCTTAATTCAATTGTCACTTTATAAAGTGATTGGTCTCCATATTGTGCCGGATACCATTTCTTTGGATTGTGAACCGTTAATTTTAGATTTGTTGAGCTTTCGTTCAGTTTTTGTTTTTCTGATACTACGATTTCCCCGTCTGGATCCTCAACGGATACTTCGGCAGTTAGAGCGATGTCTTGCCACTGTTTCGTTTGAACAGATACGTTAAGGTTCACTTCATCTTCTTGATGATCTTGTGAAATATATACATCGCTAATAACCGCTTCAGATTCTCCTTTAATAGATACATTTTTCCATATACCTAAGTCTGGAAGCTGTGGTCCCCAGTCCCATCCAAACATACTATGTGCTTTTCTAATGTGTGAAAAACCAGGGACAGCATCCTCAACGCCCCAAATAGGATTCTCAGCATGCTTCTTTGCTACATACTGTAATGGGGAGAATAGGACTACTTTAAGAATATTTCTTCCGATGTGTACATCTTTACTTACATCAAATGCATATGTACGATGCATGTTATTTGTTTTGGAGATCAATGTTCCATTTATATAAATTTCTGATATTGTATCGATGCCTTCAAAAACTAACTTTACTGAATCATTGTCGAAAATTGATTGGTCAAGGTCAAATTGTTTTTCATAAATATAATTATAATTTGACAGTTCTTTTACTTCTTCTTCGTTATCCCGATAAAAAGGGTCTACCATTTTTTTGTTTTCAAGTAAATCTGCATATACAGAACCAGGTACAAGGGCATTTAGCCATTCTGTGTCACCCTTCCTCTTAAATTTCCAATTTCCATTTAACGAAAGCTGTGCCATGTGAAATCCCTCCAAAATTAAGTGAAATAAGTTTTAGTTTTTTACCGCGCCCTCTGTAATTCCTGAAACAAACTGTTTATTGAAGATTAAGAATACGATTAAAATCGGTAATGTTGCCATAAATGTCCCTGCTAAAATCATCGAATAATCCGTTGAATAAACATCATTCAAAGTTCTTAAGGCTATTTGTATCGTATGAACACTACTGTCTTTCAGTACGACTAATGGCCATAGAAAATCATTCCATGTCATCATAAATGTAAATATTCCAAGTGTTGCTAAAGCAGGCTTCACAATAGGTAATACTATGTTCCAATAAATTCTGAAATGAGAACACCCATCAACTCTTGCTGCCTCGACCAATTCATATGGCATCGCTGAACTAATATATTGCCTCATCCAAAAAACACCGAATGCATTAACCATTGCTGGAACAATGACTGCTCGAAGGTTATCAATCCACCCTAACTCACTTATTAACATAAAGTTAGGAATGAGCCCCAGCTGTGGTGGGATCATCATCGTTGCAATAACGAAAATAAATGCTGCATCTCTTCCTTTAAAAGTCAGTTTCGTAAAAGCATACCCAGCTAAGGAACAGAAAAACAGAACAGATAACGTTACGGCGCCTGATATGATCAAGGAGTTCATCATTACTCCCAAGAAATCTATTCTTTCAAAAACATTCCTTGCATTTTCCATGAAATTTGTCCCTGGTAACACTGCCGGAGGAAATTGATTTACTGCACTAGTAGTATTAGAACCTACTACGTACATCCAGTAAAATGGAAATACAGACAACAAAGTAACTACAATGAAAAATAAATACACAAGAAGGTTACCAAACTTGTTTGATCCTATTTCATTCATATACATTCACTCCTTTAAGCTGACTTAATTTTTTGAGAAAAGAATAAGTTGATCAAAGAAACAATAATAACTATGAAAAATAACATCCATGCAATTGCTGCTGCATATCCAAACGAGAATCTATTAAATGCCTCCTGATATAAATACAAAGTCATCGTTAATCCTTGATAGTTACTTCCGACACCAAAGATCAAGGGTTCTGCGAATAATTGCATACCTCCTATCGTTGATTGAATTACCGTGAAAATGATTATCGGTCGTAGCATTGGTATTGTAATATATAGCAACTGTTGTAATTTGGAAGCACCATCTATGGTGGCGGCTTCGTAAATATCCTTCCCGATGGATTGTAAACCTGCTAAATAAATGATGGTATTATAACCAACCCACCGCCATAAAACCATTGCGGAGATCGCTACATGCGTACCAAAATAAGATCCTCTCCAATTTATTATGTCAAAACCTAGTGCACTAATTAAATAGTTAACGACACCATATTGTGTTCCAAACATCGCTGAAAAAACAATCCCAACCGCTACAACAGAAGTGACATTAGGTACAAATATCCCTAATCTAAAAAATGTTTTTCCTTTTAAAAATTGTTGATTCAAAAAGAAAGCTATTAAAAGCGCTAAGATTAATTGTGGTACTGTTGACATAATCCAAATACTAAATGTATTACCTAAAGCTCTCCAAAATAAAGGATCATTCGTAAATAGATTAATATAATTAGACAGCCCAACAAACTCACTCGTCCCTAATATATCCCATCTATGAAAAGATAGATAAGCTGTGAAAAGGAGTGGCCATATACCAAATATTCCAAATAAGATAAAGAAAGGGGAAATAAATAATATACCTGTTCTTCTTTCCGTAATTTTCTGATTATATTTATTTCCTTTAATCAACAAACGATTATTTTCACTCATTTCAAAATCCTCCTGTCAAAAGCATTTAGATCCCTTCGTGGTTCATAAATGGAAATAGAGACTGACCAAACCAGTCTCTATTTTATTCTTCACTTATCATTTAATTATCTGCCAATTTGTCTTTCAGCTTCATCAATTGCATTTCTCCATGCTTCTTCAGGAGTATTGTTGCCATCTTCAACACTACCTAACGCCTCTTGAAAAAGTTCATTCACTAGATCATGGTTGGGCCCTTTATAGCCATAGACAATATCTTCTGCTGCTTCTGCATAAAGCGCACCTAGATCAGTTCTTGTAAAGAATGTGTCCTCAAGTTCCTGGATAGCAGGCTCATCGTATAGTTCTGGGGTTGATGGAAATGGACCACTATTTTCAAAGATAGTTAATTGTTGTTCAGGTGCCATCAACCATGTAGCTAAATCGTATGCTTCCTCTGGGTGATCCCCCTCAGCCGGTAATGAGAGGAAAGATCCACCAAAGTTACCTGAACCTTCTGGCATATTTGTTACATTCCATAAACCATCCGTATCTGGAGCATCCTCTTTAATATTTCCTAGCATCCAAGGTGGAAGAAATACTGTTGCAAATTCGCCTGCAGCTACACCTGCACCCCACTCAGTCGTATGTCTTTCTATGTTGGCACTTATACCTTCAGCGGAAGTAGCAAGGTCCCAAGCATATAGGTTTCTTTCACTTTCTTCTGATATGAAATTATTGTCCTCATCAAAGTGTTGTGGTGACCCTTGTTCAAGAATAGCAGTATATAAATCTGACAAATTATTAAACATATATCCATCAGTTACGTCGTTTAACTGCTTTCCTGCTTCGATATAATCTTCCCAAGTACTCATTTGTTCAGCCACTTCATTTGGATCAGTAGGAAGTCCTGCTTCTTCAAATAAATCCATGCGATAGGCCATAACCATAGGTCCTACATCTGTAGGAACACCAATGAGAAAATCTTCTTCATGGTTTGTCCCTTGTTCCCATTTAAAATCTAAGTAAGTATCTTTTAAATCTGCCCCACCATAATCCATTAAATTATGAAAATGCTCTGGGTTCTCCATCATTCTGTCAAGATATCCTTCATCAATCCCAGAGATATCAGGGGCCCCTGAACCTGCTGCTAGAGCAGTAATTAAGTTCTGATGCACATCACCATACTCTGCTTCTTGCAAATTAATTGATATATGAGGGTTTTCCTCTTCATACTGAGCTAATAAATCTGTCACACCGAAACCTGGCCATAACCAGACAGTAAGTTCAATTTCCTCTGAATCTCCACCATTTGATGCATTACTCGATGCGTCGTTTGATCCACCATCTGCACATGCGATCATGCTAACTGCTAAGCCCATACTTCCAAATGTTACCCCTATTTTTTTAGTGATTTTTCTTTTCATTACGTTCCCTCCCTTTTGTTATTTTTGTTATCTATATGTTATTGCCTAAGACATATCTTACCAACTTAATACTAAAATGTAAACGCTTTATTTAGTTTTTCTTCATTAATTTTTTTATTGAAATTACTTTATTTAACTTAAAACACTTTAAAATATAAGGATTTCGTTTCTTTAGGTATCTCATTGAAGTTATTTTTGTTATTTTAATATTTGTCATTTAGATGAGATTTAGACAATTTTACTAAAATCAGAATTAAAAAATGCTACTTCCAAACAAAAGTTCGGAAGTAGCATTCTCTATTAATTTCTTCATAAATTTAAAATACTTTTGGTAATTATCTATTATTAATAATAGATTCCTTTCTCGGAACATCAACGGAAGGTCTTATTATAATTTCACTAGCGATAAATATTTTCTCACTAGGAAAATCAATATTTTTAATCCGCCATAACAATTTGCTCACTGCTCTTTTACCAATGACCTCTTTTAAAACCTGTACAGACGTTAGTGGAGGATTTAATTTTGAAGACATATTTAAATTATCAAACCCTGTAACTGAAAAATCACCAGGAATAGAATACCCTCGATTTATTAAAACATCCATTACCATTTTTGCTATGGCATCGTTTGCGCAGATAAAACCTGTTGGGAATCGATTTTCTTTTTCGAAATCCACTAACTCTGATATAAAATTCGATTCGAATTCCTCATCATATTCAATATTCATTATTCCTGTTTCAGATTGTGATATAAGATCATTCTGTTCCATTGCAGTACGAAACCCTATCGATCGGTCATAAAAACTTCTAGAGTAATTTAAATCACCCACAAACTTTAATGATTTATGTCCAAGACCTATGAGATGAGAAGTCAATTTAGATAACCCATCTATATTATTCATAAAGATAGAATCTGCTGTAATGAGAGAATCTTCGTGATCCACCATTATTAATGGGACTTGATGCTTGTTTAACTCTAACAGTAGTTCTGTATTTATTAAGCCCACAGTGATAATCCCCAATAAATTAGAAGTTTTTACATTATCGGAAAGTTTATTTTTGTTTGATATAGCGACTGCTCCTATCCCATGATTCTCTAAATTTCCAAGTACACCATTAAATATAACACTCCAATAATCGGAGTCTGTATTTTGGGATCTATGATTGGGCATGACAACTAAAACAAATGAATCACTTGATGTATTTAAACTTACTTTATCGATTTCTTCTTCAACATCTGTTTTTAAATAACCTAATTGTTTTGCTACAAATAAAATTTTTTTACGGGTAGCCTCGTTTACCCCTGGTTTTCCGTTTAATGTTTTGGAAACTACATATTTTGAATAGCCTACTCTATCAGCTATTAATTGCATTGTAACTTTTCTATTCTTCATGCCACCACATCCATTTCACCTTAGCGTTTTAAACTTTTTTGTTATTTTTGTTATCATTAATTTTATTATAGCATTTATTTCAAGGCTAAGGAACAGAGTGTCGCTAATAAAAAGGAGAAGGCTTTCTGTCAATTGTCTGTACACAAGCCCAATACTTCCTGTTCTATCATCATCGTTTGTCGGTGATATCGATTTAATAACGATAGTCTCTCAAAAAAGATATGACGACACGCTTTCCAGATATACGATGCCCTTAAATCTTTTGTTCTCTATAATTATGAATCCGTTTTTTTTGTCTAAACTGGAAAAGTTTATTTACGTACTGCTTATTTAAATGAATTGCAAATAACCAATCCTAATAAAACTTTTTTTACTAGTTATAAGTCAACAGGGGTTATGCTCTTAATTCCTGTTAATTGACATATCGAAAAATAACGATATATAATATGAACTATGGATCTAATCGATGTATTCAAGGCGTTATCAAACAAAACTCGACTTAACATTTTACAGTGGCTGAAAGATCCAGAGAAGCATTTTCCTAAACAAGGAGCTCACCTTCCAAAGGAGGTAAGTTATAAAGGGGGAGTATGTGTAGGAGACATTCAAGAAAAATCCCAAGCTTCTCAATCTACGGTATCTCACTACTTAAATATGATGCAGAAAGCTGGTCTTCTTGAATCTGTCCGTTATGGCCAGTGGACGTACTATCGAAGAAACGAAGAATTCATTCGTCAGGTTGCCGAATATCTTAGAACAGAAATCTGAGTTGGTTGATTTCTGTTTTTTTATAAAACAATATATCGATTATTCTAGATATTTGAAAATAAAGAACTCAGGGGGATTCATTTAATGCGTTACATCTCATATATATTAGCGTTATTAGCAGGGGCAGTTCTTAGTTTTGAAGGAGCTATTTATGGTGAATTAGGGAAAACGATAGGAAAGTTGGAGACTAGTTTTTATAACTTTTTTGTGGGTTCAATAATTCTCGGATTACTTTGGCTATTCTTTGGAAAAGGTAAACTTTCCTATGCTGTTAAAGCACCTAAGTGGACACTACTTGGTGGTGTCTTGGGAGTTGTTTATTTAACATCTATTGTGATCAGTGTTCCATTCGTTGGTGTCGGAATAACTATGGTTGCCGTCATTATTGGTCAATTAATAATGAGTATGGTAATTGAACATTATGGTTGGCTTGGAAGTAAGAAATTTAGAATCAATAAAGAAAAAGTATTAGCTGTTATTTCAATGATTATAGCACTTATTTTAGTTTACTAGGAGGTCTAAAAATGAGTATATTAATGATTCTATTTACCTTTTTAGGTGGTATCACATTAAGCGCACAATCAGCTATAAATGGTACATTCAGTCGAAAAGCAGGAACAATCGAAACTACACTGTTAACTTTTCTAAGTGGAACATTGTTTCTAGCCATTTTAGTTCTTTTCTTTGGTCAAGGAAATGTCCTTGCCATCCTGGAAGTACCTAAATGGCAATTAAGTGCAGTATTTTTAGGCGTGTTGTTTTTACTTTTTATTATCGCCGCTGTTCCTAAAATTGGAGTCATTGCAACCAATATTACCGTTATCATTGGTCAGCTTGTAATCGGCATTGTGATTGACCATTTCGGCTGGTTCAATAGTTTAGTAATAAATTTAGATATGAAACGTTATTTTTCATTACTATTCATGATGATTGCTCTTTATTTTATTTATAAAGGGAATAAACGCTCTATCGAAGAAATCTCTGCGTAATATAGTTTAACAATTCAAAACGCTGTAATTAATAAAAATAAGATTGCAGCGTTTTTTAGTATTAACATAATCCTCGCTACTAAGTTTTTTATACACCTTACTTCTATAATAGATGAAAATGAAAAATGAAATTAGGGTTTCTTTTTCTAAAAATTGCTACATTATATTTCTTAGTGGGGATAGTTATGGGGCTTGTTATGGAAATTATCCAAGATCACAGTTTAGCGGGAGCACACGCCCACATAAACTTAGTTGGTTGGGCATCAATGGGGTTATTCGGAGTAGTATATGTATTATTCCCGAGAGCTGGTGAAACTCTTTTAGCAAAACTTCATTTCTGGCTTTTCAATATTTCTTTGCCATTATTTATGTTAGGATTAGCTTTTGTTCTAGTTGGAAATGAGTCGTTAATGATTCTTTTGCAAATTTTCCCTATTATCCTTGTATTAAGCGTTATCCTGTTTGTTATTAACGTCTTTTTAAATGTTAAAGAAGAATGATTAAACCAAGTTTTCAAAAAAAATCAAGACGCTTCTATGTAGCAGAATGAAAGTCAGGCTGTTGAGAGACCTTTCTTAACAGCCTTTTTCTCTGTCCAGCCTTCTGTTTTTACTGATGAACGCCAGTGTTTATAAATTTATTATTTCACTAATAAACCATGCTCATCCTTAGCCCCTGAAATGAATTCTGGAAGAGGATCTATAAATGTACTCCAATCTAATTCCATTTCTTCATCCGTCAATAAACATTTATCTAGTGTACTCTCTACTTCTTTTTGATTTATTTGCAGTCCGATAAATACTAGCTCTGTCATCCTATCTCCGAACTGCGGATCCCATCTTTCTAATAGTTCTGGACCTTCTTCTTTTAAAAACTGATCCTTTTCTGCTTCGGAATATGCAGCAACCCACTCACCCGCGCCTTGAATGGATAAGGAAGATCCTGCTTGCGAGAGTAATCCTGATGTATTATTCCTTGAAGAAAGCCAAAAGAAACCTTTTGCTCGAACAATATCTTTTGGCCAGTCCTCTAACCAATCCATCCATCTTTCCGGGTGAAATGGGCGCCTTCTTTTATAAACAAACGAACTAATTCCATACTCATCTGTTTCAGGGATATGTTCCTCATTCAGTTCCTTGATCCACCCTGCACTTTGACTTGCTTTTGTAAAATCAAACAAATATGTGTTCATGAGGCTATTTAATGAAACGTTGGAATGGACACTATCAATAATTGAAGCATCAAGATTTAGCTTTCTTAACACAGCTTTCAATTTCTGAACATCAACTTCTTGAACTAAATCAACTTTATTAAGTACAATGACATTTGCAAACTCAATTTGATCAATCAGTAAATCCGCCACTTCTCTCTCATCATTCTCATCATCCGTTTGTTTACGATCTAATAAGCTGTCACCAGACGCGTAGTCGCTCCAAAAACGATTCGCATCAACGACTGTTACCATCGTATCTATTCTACATAGCTCTGATAGATTGATACCTAATTCTTCATCGATATAAGTAAAGGATTGGGCAACAGGAATTGGTTCAGAAATTCCGGTAGATTCTATGAAAATATAATCAATGTTGCCTGAACGAACTAACTTTTCTACTTCAATAATGAGATCTTCACGCAATGTACAACAAATACAGCCATTCTGTAATTCTACTAATTTTTCTTCTGTACGTAAAAAAACGCCTTGTTTAATCATCGATGCATCAATGTTTACTTCACTCATATCGTTGACAATGACAGCAATCTTCATGTCATCTTTATTTTGTAAAATATGATTTAACAAGGTTGTTTTTCCTGCCCCTAAATATCCACTTAATACGGTAACCGGTATTTTTTTATTCATAGGTAGACTCCCTTCCTAATGAAATTCAACTCTATGATTTTGATCTTGTTTTTTCTGTACACTCTCTTTGACTTTATTGTAAAGCCTTTCTTAAAGTTTCAATATTTTTCTCCATTAAGCTAAAGTAATCATCCTCATTTTCAATATTCTCATTTATTAGTGCAGACAGATTATGCAGCCACAACTCCTCAGCCCCCACTTGTTCACGAACTGTTTCTGCGATATTTGTCGGAATATTTTGTTCGAACATGACGTAAGAAATATCATTGCTTTCCATAAAACTTATTACTTCTTGAATTTGTTGAATAGTTGGCTCATTTGTAGATGAAAGACCTGAAATCGCTATTTGATTGATGTCATAACGATCTTTCCAATATCCGTAAGCGGCGTGAGAGACTATCATTGTGTCTTGTGTCATTTCATCAACCATGCCTTGAAAATTGTCATCTAACTCTTCTAAATCCGTTTTTAGTTCCTCAAAATTTAGGTTAAATTCTTCTTCAGCAGCTGGACGAACTTCGACTAAAGCATCTTTAATATTCTCTGCAAGTTCAATTGCTCGGATCGGGTCTAACCAAACATGGGGATCATTTTCTCCATGTTCATGATCGTGATCGTGGTCATGGTCGTTATTGTTGTTTTCATGTTCATGATCATTATTTTCATCCTCGTGATCGTTATTCTCACCATAGTCTTGTTTGTTATGATCATATTCGATAAGATCTATTCCATCTGAAGCCGTAAGTATTTTCACGTCATGAGAATCCACTGCGTCGATAATACTATCCGAAAATCCTTCATAGTCTGCTCCGTTGTAAATAAATAAATCTGCTTCTGCTAACCCAATCATTTGATTAGCTGTGGGTTCAAACGTATGTACATCTGATCCAACCGGAACTATGTTCTCCACTTCAACATACTCACCACCAATTCGATTTGCAAAATCCTCTAACGGGAATAGCGTTGTCATAATTTCAATGGTTTCAATTGAATCATTTTCTGCTTCCTCGTTGTTTGATAAGTTTGTATCCACTTCATTTTCACCACATGCCGATAGAACCGCACTGGTAACAACTAAAGTAGAAATTAAAACAGATACTTTTTTCATTCCCATTCTCCTCTTTTCGTAATGATTACGATTTACCCTTCGTAAAAAGAAGTATATCGTAATCATTACGTTTTGTAAATAATAACTACTGTGGTTTAGGAGACTTTTGTAAATGGAATATGGATGAAACGATTACCTGAAGTATTAAGATTAAAAATTGATGAATACTTGTGGCTTCACTTTCCGTCACAATCCTTTAATAAAATGGTTTTCTAAGCTTTATAGATTCAATCTAAGGTTACATAACATTCGAATATTAACATTGTGAATACTTAAGCGACCTAATCTAATGACCAAAATAACCAAAAAAACGACACCATTCCTCGTAAAGACGAAGAATAGCGTCGTTGATAACATATGTATGGTGGAGCCAAGGGGGCTCGAACCCCTGACCTCAACGCTGCCAGATGGAATCGTTGAAATAAACGAAGTTCAATCAAATAAAATACGTTAAAGGAAGTCTAGTATATCAACGTTTTTGAGAGTTTATAAAACAAATGAGTTAAATAAGTATACCTTAGAAAAATAAGTCTGTGCACAAATTTGTGCACAGGTGGGAGTAGGTGTGTGGTCAAACAAAATTGTTACATCATTAAGTGTGACTGCTTCATTACTATATTACATAATTGATAGGCGTTTTAAAAACTGTCTAACAATAAATACTTACATCATGCCGCCCATCTAGTATCCCGTTCAATACTGTGAAATAGATACAATAAACACTACTACGTCAACATTTAATTATCTAACTTAAAAATGAAAATGAGTAGTCTTAAAACTTCCCGGTGGTTTTTCGGTGGTTTGGTCTGACTATATTCTTTGTTTAAAAACCAATAACAAATCGGAAAAGGTGCGTTCATATCACTTCGCTTCACTAAATTAATGTATCGATCAAGCCTTCCATTTCGAACTTGATTAATGAGTCATTTCGCACCATTCAGTATCGTTCCAAAATCCTTACTATTAGAGAGATTTAAGTAATTCGTTTTCAAACCTGACCACATTTTTTCAAGCTGAGTCGGCACAAAATCGGCAGTCTCTTTACAATTTAAATTACTTCACTTCATTAATCAGCTAGACAAACTAATGTACCTAGTTTATCAAATTCTTTTTTCACAGAACATTTCGAACTACATTTCTTATTCAACCATATTCTTCCTTAACCTCTTATTTATAAAATACATATGTCCCGATGGAGTGCATTGCTAATTCTACATTAACTGTATTGTTGTTGTATCATGATTCCTTTTGATCACTTTCATTCATTACAATAATAGCTATCGTGTCATCCGTATTCAAAAATGAGGTAGCTTGTAAATTATCATTATTTACTTCTAAAGCTATTCGCTTAGCTCCGGGACGTATATACTTGCTAAAATGACCGATATAATAATAAGAGCTGTTATAATGAATTGTGTTTGTTTTTGTATCAGCTATGATTGGAGCATCGCACAAATTATTTACATGATTTGGCCCACCTTCTTCATTTAGTACTATGTTCCAATCGAGGTATCCCTCAGTCCAATTATTTAAATCCCCTATCATATTTCTTCCATATCTTTCACATGTAAACCATTCACCTAATTTAACTCCCCCCTCTTGACACCCTTCAGTAAAAAGTAGGTGTTTGTCAGGATAAAGTTCATGAACTTTACCTACATTTTCAAATTCTTCACTTACATACCAATGAAAGCCTGTTCCCCATACATATTTTGATGCCTCGGGATCATCAAATACTGCTTTTGCACGTTCGACAATCACGTCTCGACCGTATTATTAGGTCAGCCAGAAAATATTTCTGGTTGACCATTTTTTATATCGATATATGATAACGGTAGCCGTGGTAGAACGTTCGCGCCTGTGGGGCTATGACCCCGTCCGCAAAACAGTTCGCCCCCTACTTGTAGAAACATGTTTGAGGCTGGTTGGGACAATGATCTCGTATAACAAGCAAAGCTATGACACTATGAGGAGGATTCAGGGGTTACCGGCGATTATATTTTTGAAGGAGGAATTTTAATGAATCCAGTCGTTGGTCTGGATGTAGCAAAAGGTGAAAGTCAGGTTCAAGCATACTTGGAAAGAAAGAAGCCCTACAAGAAAAGTTTCAAAGTAAAACATGATCTTGATGGGTTAGCTAGTTTATTAGATTTTATAAAAGAATTTTAGGAGAACGTCCCCCTCTTGTAATGGAATCAACGGGTCATTATCACACACCTGTTGTTCAATATTTTGAGGACAAAGGCTATTTAATCATTATCGTAAATCCACTCATCTCTTATAAAGCAAAAAGTTCTAGTTTGCGGAAGGTAAAAACAGATATCATTGATGCCAATCACCTCTGCGAGCTGTATTATAAAGAGGATTTAAAGCCTTATAAAAAGCGTGGTATCCAACTTATGAACTTACGTCATCTTACGAGACAGCACGATAATATTACAGGCATGTTTGTACAAACCAAACTACAATTTCAGGCAGTTTTGGATCAAGTATTTCCTGAGTATAGTAAGGTTTTTGGAGACTTATATTCAGATGTTTCTTTAAAAACATTACAAGTATTTCCTACTTCAGAAGATGCCTTGAAAGCTGATACTGAAATATTAGCAACTAAAATAAAAGAATTCTGTAACACTCGTTCACTACAATGGGCAAACAAACAGGCTGAAAAGCTAATTACTGCCGCATCTCAAAACCCTTTTCAGAAAACTTTATACTCTAGTCTTGCCCTATATTAATATGCTCTTTGAACACAAAAAACATCTATCCATGCTTGAAAATGAGATAGATGCTTTAGCAAATAGTATTGAAGAATCTAAGATTATCCGATCAATTCCCGGTATCGGTGAAAAAATCGCAGCAACGATTATTTCTGAAACTGGGGAAATTGAAAGGTTTAATCACCCTAAGAAACTAGTGGCATTTGCCGGTCTTGATCCAAGTGTCTTTGAATCTGGCACATTCAAAGGTACTTACAATCGAATTACCAAAAGAGGATCTAGCAGACTACGGCAAGCTTTGTATATGGCTGTTAAATGTGCTATTCGTGACTGCCGCAAACAGAAAACAACGGATGAAATCCTTCCTCGTAATAAGAGATTACGAGCGTTTTATGATAAGAAACGGGAAGAAGGAAAACCTTTTAGAGTAGCTGTGATAGCTTGTGCAAACAAACTATTACATTGGATTTATGCACTTTTAAAAAACAAAACCTCTTTCCGAGATTTAACTTGATTTAACAATTTAACCAAGTGAACCAAAACTTTCCAATCGTAATATTTGGAAGGGTATTTGGCATGCACAAATTCAGTATAACATGATATTTTTAATATTTTTATTGAAAAGTGTTGACAACTATTGGCTGGTTTTGTTGAAGATAGAATCGATAGGAATTAGGTACTAAAAGGCAGCTTGCTTGTTGTACTAACTAAAACCCGTTAGCTCAATAAGAAAAATTTTTATTTAATTTTCTTCTACATTCACAATAACACTCCCAAATAATTCTTCACCAAAATATGCCTCCAACTTCCATACTCCTGCATTTGGTAGCATCATCATGGAAGGAATGTGATGGTCTGCCCCAGTGTTAGGTTCAATCGAATTATTGGATGTGTACTCAAAAACAGTTATATTTTCGTCTGTTTCTTTACTTATTCCAATAACCTTAAATGGTTGTGTTAGTATTTCTTGTTTACCCCAAAAATGCCACATATATTTCTCAGATTCGCCTTCTACGAAAGGACCATACTCTCCAAACCCAAGTTTCCCATTGTCTCCAATACGGAAGATGAAATCATCTGTTTGTCCATCATCTGTAATTATCACTTCTTTAATAAGTGTTGGACTCTCTTCCCAACTTTCTTCCGTTGTTTTTCGGTTCTCATTTGAACAACCTATTAAGAATAAGCCACATATAAAAATTAAAATAGTCTTTTTCATTTTATTCCCCTTATTCTAATTTTTTCTTTTACAATTTTGTTACTTACTTGTTCAACTCTTCTCCATTTGTTTAAGTGAAAAAACTCACAAACTATTAGGTATTCTATCATCATATTAACATAATTTCACCAATTCAATTTCAAATTTTAAAGAACCTACTTGTTCAACATTCTGGCCCTATACACAAAAAAAGGGCACAATTCTTATTAAAGATTTGCGCCTGTTTCTTGAATAAACTACTGCATATTCTTCTTGTTCTCCGCAACAATATTGTGAAATTTATTTCATTAAAACCCTTAAATTACGAATACATACACTACACTAATACATTAAATGAAATATGCTAATACAAATTAAGAAAGGAGAATCCATTTGATGGTTGATGAACATGAAAATCACACTATTGATACCGTTATCTCTTTATTAGACATATTGATAATTATTCAGATTGAAGACGATCCTATTATTGGAATTGTCCTTGTTGCTTTATTAAAAACAGTTACAAAAGACCGTCTAATACGAATTTTATTAATTTTATTGGTTATTACTTTAGGTGAAGTTTCTGAGATTAAAAGCTGAATTCACCTTTTTTTTGAAAAATAGTTTATTTATTAAATATATCAGATAAGCAATAACAATCTGATTTTTTAAAAGATCTCGGTGAAACTAATAAAGACGACCTTTCTATAGAAAAGAAACCGATTGTTCTCAGAAATCAAATTGTATTAACAATGGTTTTGTATATGAATTTAATATACCGAATAAATATTTTTGGATCGTCCATAATAATTATTCGGCACACATTATCATTTTTATCTGAAATTTGGTGAATTCTAGAGGCGGGGAGTAAGAAAAACATCCATGTTCCAAGACAAACTAGAGATTTCTTTAAAGGACAAGTTTAAGGGATTAAGTGATTTTTCCTTTCTTGAATTGAATGCGTATAAAATATTTTTTATTTCATCATTGGTTAAAAAAGAAGACTTAAATAAATATGTGATAGAGTACCTGCTTGAAAATAATTCAAATAAAGTTGTTAAGTTTCCTGTAACAAACATCGAAAAAGATTCCTCAATAGAAAATGCAGAGAATAAAATTTTAAGAGGAAATATTATTGTTAGTAAAAAAAACGAACCATTCTTTTTATCGATTATCCTTCCGTCTGACGCAGGGAGAAGCATTGAATCGTCTGACCAAGAGTTTACCCTTTATACATCTTTAGAAAGCTTTACAGAACAACTTGAACTTAATCTTACTCTTATTAGAAGGTTTCTTCCCACAGCAGACTTAAAATCAGAGATATTTGAACTGGGTAAGATATCTAAAAGTCAAATAGCCTTACTGCAAATAGAAAGATTGGCTAATAAAGATGAGATAGAGTTTATTAAAGAGAAAATTAAGAACGTAGATGAAAAATTCATAATCAATTCCGCATTTTTGGGGCGCAGATTAGAAAACTCGCCTAGTAGCAGTTTTCCGCAATACCAAATTTCGGACAGACCAGATTTAGTCAGTTTTGCCCTTTCTTCAGGAAAAATTGTGTTAATCATTGATCAAAACCCGTTTGCTCTTATTGGTCCTGTTTCATTTTTAGATTTTTTTGAATCGACGGAAGACTATATATATAATATTCGAACTGCATTTCTAATTCGAATCCTTAGGTTGATTGGCTATTTATTCTCTATCATGCTAGTGCTATTATATGTTGCAATTACCACTCATGATTATGAAGCCCTTCCGCTTGAGCTATTGTTTATCATTATTGAAAGCAGATCCGATGTCCCCTTTACTCCTTTTTGGGAATCGATACTCATGCTTCTAACTTTAGAGATTTTAAAAGAGGCAAGTAAAAGGATGCCTACCAAGACAGGAAATACACTTGGAGTGGTGGGAGGCATCATCATTGGGGATGCTGCAATCCAGGCAGGAATTGCAAGTAATGTACTTATTGTATTAATTGGGTTAACGGCAGTCTCTTCATTTGTTTCTCCCAATTTTTTAATGGGTGTTTCATCCAAAATTATACGGTTACTATTTCTTGTATTATCATTTCAATTTGGAATCTATGGAGTTATTATCGGTTTTGGCTTTTTAATCATCCATTTGAACTCAATTTATTCAATTACAAAACCGTACTTACTGCCTCTTACAGCATGAAACCATTTTTGGGCAGTCTTCCAATCACGACAAAGAAGGTTTGTGAAGAGGGAAGAATTCCCACTGTTCAGCTACCCAATGGTCTAGGAAGTTAAGTACAATATTAGAAAGTAATGTCGATAACAATCCACCTTGCGGTACACCCTTGGTAGGAATACCTTCACCATCAATTTCAGCTTTTAACATTTTAGAAATACAAGCCAAAACCTTACGGTCATGGACTCCAATATTCCATAGTTGTTTGATTAACAGAGTGTGATTTATGTTATCGAAAAAGCCTTTTACATCAATATCAACTACATAATGTAGAGATGATTTATTTATAAGAAATTGTACTCTTGCCATTGCATGGTGTGTAGACCTAAGTGGTCTGAAGCCGTAGCTATGCTTATAAAACTTCGCATCTGCAATAGGTTCGAGAATTTGCCTAAAACATTGTTGTATAATTCTATCTATAATGCAAGGAATTCCAAGTGGTCTCGATTTACCATTTTCTTTTTCAATAAGCTTCCTTCTTACTTTCTTGGGATGATAATGCTTCAACTTGCTTCTAATTTCTTCTACCAGTTCATCCTCAGATAGCTTTTGAATATCTTTTATGGTTTTTCTATCTGTGCCAGGAGTGTTGGAACCTTTATTAGACTTTATTGTCCGATAGGACAGTAAGATGTTTTCTCTTGATGTTATAATATCGTAAAGCTTGCACTGTGGCATCACTCCTTTAGGAGATGATGTTCCCACGTTCCTACCCGATCGGTGCAATACACTTTTGGAAAATAATTGTTCTATGTCCTTAGACTCGGGGCTATTCTTCCACTCTCATTACAAGAGGTTCATCAGTCATGCCCCTACCCTCACAAGGATAAATGCATTTCGTTTTACCTTATAGCAACCGTTTAGGATGACAGTCCCTTGTTACAACGTTCCTTGTTTTCCAAGTCCCTTACAACCTAGCTATCTATTCTGGACGTAGGTGTAACCTGTAGGCCTGCTAGATACCGCCAATTGTTCGGTATAGCGTATTTCATAGGGTGCATTTTTACTCTACACCACTCACCCCATCGTAAGATGGGACATACGTTTCCGTATGTTCAAACTTTAGACCCTTACATTCGGTTATTCGTCAGTTCTTTTGTAGTAGAACGATTCTCACCTTATCTAGTTTTTCAGCCGTGCGGCATATCCGTTGGCATACCTTTTCCGTAGGAATGGCTTCAGCTTTCGTTCTGCCGAATCTACCTGTACTTCAAACCCCTTAACCTGTCAGTTAAGACGCATGCAGGAGTATTGACGGGATGGTTTCAAGAAACATGGATCTATCATTCCCATCCTCGATTGTAAAGTTAAGATTAATCTTATATAATCTTCTGTTCTTCACGTTTTACACGCTTATAACAGAACTTGTCGAGCGGCACCCGTTAGCTTAAGTACTTCCTTCACAACCCAAATATTTGTAGAGTAATTTACTCACTCTCTAGGCTTCTCGGATATTCAGGAGTCACTGTTTATAATCTTTCTCTTTTGCTTCTTTATAAGCTTCGCTGAATAGTGGTGGAACACTCTTCGAATTTTCAGTTGATATATTGATTTTCTGGCTTGAAAGTAAACCTAACACTTTTTGCAAGTCTTTTTGAATATTTTCAATGTCTCCTTTAGTCGCAGGAACTTTGTCCGATTTAAGCGTTATTGAAAGTTGCCCGTTTGGTTCAAGTACAGCCAGGACAATGTCTTTAATATTACCTACTTTACTTAGTCTCAATCTCATTTCGACCTCATCCGTTGTGAGTCTTCCGCGTCTTATCTCTTTAGTCATCATTTTCCCATCTTTTATTATAATAGAAGGGATACCGAATAGGTATTTTCTCGTCGTCGGAAACCAAATCTGAATTTTGTTAATTAAAATTAAACCAATGGCTAACAGGGTTCCGCCATAAACAGCTTGATACTCTCTCTGAAAATGTAATGGGGCGATTAAAATGGTACCCAGTGCAATAAGAAATATAACTTCAGGAACCGTCATTTGAGTAATAGATCTTTTACCTGTTAACCTGATAAGAATTACTCCTGACGTTAAGATTAAAAGTGCTTTTAAAGGGAAGGGCAAAGACGGCAATTGAGACAAATAATTTTCAATCATTTTTTAACTCCTTATAGTTGATAAGGCTTATTCTTTTATTAAAGATTATTTTTTATTCATTTTGGTTTAAAGAGAGCTTTACTGAAATATTTTTAGACTGCAATAATCGAGGTTGAACAAACATCCTCGTTCAACTAACCTGCCACGTTACTTTAAGTAGAAACCTTCACAATCTCTTCTAAACTTTAACATAGATATCTAATTTTCTTTTAGTGTTGTTCAATTATATGGCCCGTTTGTGGAGGACTGATCTTATTGAAAGTCAATCAAATATGTATAATAACTATAATATTTTCGATCCAAAAACTATGCTTTTATATCTTTGACTATCCAGAAGGTATGAAGTGGTAAACATTCTGTCATTCATTGGCTGCAATTAACTATCAGTAAAATACATAATAAGAAACTTTGACAAACAATTTGCCACACAGTAAAAGGGCTACTCTACTTTGCCTAAGACAGTGAAATTTCAGTAGTCCGCCACCACCATTGACTTAACTTGCAGTCAACAGAAAGCATTTTCGCTATGGCTTTTGCTCTATTCCATAAAAGAATAGTTCTATTAGTTGCTCTCTCTGTTTCGCAAATGATGGCTCTTTCATCCGCATTAGGTGGCTCAAAAGTATGCACTAGTGGCTCATTCTGTCTGCAATATTCATCAGATCGATAAACACCTTTTTCCTTTGCACGTTTATCCCTCCTTCAAAAACATTTAATAACAATACAAATACTCTTGTCTTCAATATGTTTTATGAAAGATTAAACTCCTGAAAATATTACATCTCTTAGAATTGTTCAACCAAAAAAACGACACCATTCCTCGAAAAGACGAAGAATAGCGTCGTTGATAACATATGTATGGTGGAGCCAAGGGGCTCGAACCCCTGACCTCTTGTCTGCCAGACAAACGCTCTCCCGTCATGGTTAGTTACACTGCCCCAAACTCACGTAATTTGTGGATCCGAATAATCTTCCAATCTAATCGCTTTCTCCTGAGCAATTAAACATAATTCCGCTGCTTTAAATGCATGCACTTGGGTCATCGCATTTTCTGTCCGGTTAATACAGTCTAAGATAAGTTCACCAAAGAATGGAAACCCAACTTTTCCACTTAATTCAAAGTGTTTTTCACCTTCATGATTAACGAGATATAAATGGTCTCCACTGTTCTCTCTAGCTACATCGATATATTTTCTTATCTCTATATATCCTTCGGTCCCGAGAATAAAAGTTCTTCCATCTCCCCATGTACCTAAACCATCAGGAGTAAACCAATCAACTCTAAAGTATTGATTTGCACCATTCTCACCGACAAGGGTTGCATCTCCATAATCCTCCAACTCAGGATAATCAGGATTATTATAATTTGCTATTTTACTAGCCATTACCCTTGCATTCGTGTTTTTCGTATAGTACAAGAACTGTTCGATTTGGTGACTTCCGATATCGCATAAAATACCACCATAGTATTCCCTTTTAAAGAACCAATCTGGCCTTGATTGTGCATTCAGTCGGTGTGGACCAAAACCAGTTACCTGAATCACTCGACCGATAGCCCCTTCATCAATGAGCTGTCCACCAAAGACTGCACTTTCTACATGAAGTCGTTCACTGTAATAGACCATATATTTTTTTCCTGTTTCTTTCACTTTTTGTTTCGCTTGATTTAGTTGCTCTAGGGTTGTAAAAGGTGCTTTATCAGTAAAGTAGTCTTTGCCGTGATCCATTACCCGAATCCCTAATTCGCAACGTTTGGAGGGAACAGCAGCTCCTGCAACTAATTTTACCTCTTCATCATTTAATACCTCTTGTTCCGATGACGCTATCTGGACTTGTGGAAATTTCCCCTTAAAAGCTTCCACTTTTTTTGGATCTGGATCGTACACCCACTTTAGATCTGCGCCAGCTTCAAGTAAACCATTGCACATACCATAAATATGTCCGTGATCAAGTGCGACCGCAGCAAATGAAAATTCTCCCTCTGCGACCACCTTATTGATCTTGCCTTTTGGGGCATAGTTCATACCATCTTGTCTACTCATCCTATATAACTCCTTTCTAGTAATTAATGCGTATCTTCTACATTTAACGTGACACTCTTCACTTCTTTTTTAACAGTAGAATTAGCGACTTTTTCTTGCAAATGCTGATAATACAACTCTTCGTCAATTGGGAACTCCACCCAATCATCCAACCATGTCTGTAAACACTTGCAGATCTTTATTTAACTTCTCCACAAAAGAGTCTGCTTGCTCTTTATTATGATCCAATATTGCGGTTAAAACTGCTCCATTTATCTCTCCTTGGTCCAAATAACTTGCATGTGCAATCCCCATGTTGCCAACACCAATAATTCCAATTCGCACTTGTTCCATTGATTTATCTCATCCTTTCTAATTTATTATTAAAGAAAATTGGCTTGCCTTGGGAGCATAATTCATGCCCATCATTTTTATTAACCATTTACGTACATCCTTTCAAGTTATTTATGTTATTTTATTACTTCCAAAGTTATCGATTGATTTTGTCTTTTCATAGAAATAGGTAGCATTTTTTATTACACCTTCTCGGATATAAAAGGGGCTATCCTCCGTCAATGGAAGTTTTACTTTTTTTCCGAGACTAGAAGATTCATAGATTGCTGTAATTAATTCCAGTGTTTGACGACCTTGAATTCCATCAATTAATACCTCACCATTTCCTTCAATTGCTGTAAGAACATTATTAATTTGGCCAATGTGTCCTTGGTACTTTAAATCCTCCAACTGATCATAATAATGTTGTAGTTTATCTTCTAAATCTTTATCTTCTATTGGAAAACCATTTTCTTGTGACTGTGATGCTTTCAACTTCCAAGGTGCTGAAACACGTGCATTCTTACCTTGGAAAATCAATTGTTGTTCTTCCCCATGATGAACAACAGAGCTGGTAATTTGTGCCAGACTTCCGTTGTCATATTTAGCAATTGCAATCGAAATATCTTCTACTTCTGCATTGTCATGTAATGTATTGCTGGTTACAGCTGTAATCTCAGAAGGCATACCATTCATCCATTGGAAAATATCAATGTGATGGACTGCGTGGTTTAACGTACATCCACCGCCTTCTTTTTCCCATGTACCGCGCCACCATAAATCATAGTAGCTATGACCACGCCACCAATAGGAATCTACTTGTGTATGAACAATTGGACCTATTAATTTTGTATCTAATACTTTCTTTAATTTCATCATTGGCGTTGTAAAGCGGTTTTGAGCAACGACAGAAAGAATTCGATTATTCTTCTTAGCTGCCTCATTCATAGCGTCACTTTCTGCTAGTGATGAAGCCATTGGCTTTTCTACTAACACGTGGGAACCTGCAGTTAAAAAGTCTATGGATATTTCCGCATGGGTGTATGGTGGGGTACAAACTGAAACAAGATCAATATCTTTTCTGTCTAAAATATCTTTGTGGTTATCGTAGATGTCTACTGTTAGATTAAATTGTGTCTTTAACTTTTCTGCCTTTTCCGGGAAAACATCACATATTGCGACGATTTGACATCTTTTAGAAAACTCTAAGTAGCTTTTTACGTGAGCCGCTGAAATGGCACCAACGCCAATAATTGCGATTTTCAACATATTCTACTTCCCCTTTTCAAATAAATTATTGTTAAACCGTAACCAATCGCTCACCTGGGCAATCGGAATGTGCGTGTTATTAGCAATCTCTCTTAATGGATGGATTAACAAAGCGGATATATTATAAAACCTTCCATACTTAATTAATAAGTTCCGAAGGGGTATAACCTGTAACTCTTTTAAAAATTTGACTAAAGTATTGCGTGTTCGTTCCAAACCCTAATCTTTCCGCCAATTCAAACACTTTTATATCTTCCTGTCGTTCAATTAGCTCAATGGCTTTATCTATACGAGCTTTAGTCACATATGTTGAAAATTTTTGTCCTTCCTCTTTTTTAAACAGCTTCCCTAAATAATCAGACCTCATATAAAGTTTATTTTGAGCAACCCACTGTAATGATAATAACGGATTTTCTATATTATCTTGGATAATTATATGCATTTGGTTTACTACTGAACTGTATTTTTTACCTTGCATTTTATGTCTTTGGAAGTTTACATGTTTGTAAGGAGATTGTTCAACCTGTATTTTTAAAGATTGTAATAGTAAATTTTGATTTTTTTGTTCATTTAATTCCTTTACAATATCACTAATTGCGTTAGAGAGCGTGTCTTCATTACATGGTTTCAATAGGTAATGCTTAACCCCAAAACTCATTGACTTTTGAGCGTAGTCAAATTCATTATATCCTGAAAGAAGAATCCACTTCATCTTATTAGGAAACCGTCTGCTGGCCTGTTCCAACAGTTGTATTCCATCCAATCCAGGCATAGTAATATCAGTAATAACGATGTCAGGCCTCGCTTCCTCTATAAGAGTTAGGGCATCTACACCATTTTCTGCAGTTCCAAATAACTCTGTCCCCATTTCTGGCCAATCCATTGTAGCTGATATTCCTTCAAGTATCATTCTTTCATCATCCACTAGTAGTACTTTGTACATGATCTTCCCCACCTTTATAAGGTAATGAGATAATAACTTTTGTCCCCTCATTTAATTTGCTTCGTACCTTTAATCCATACTCTTCACCAAATAGTAACCGAATGCGTTCATCTATATTTTTAAGACCTATGCCCGAGCCCTTTGGTTTATAATTACCTTCTTCCAAGTTTCTAAGGAACACGTCATCCATACCAGGTCCATCATCATCTACAGTAATGACAATTTTATCCTTTAATCTACGACCTACTATAGCTATATTGCATACTCCTATGTTTTTCTGAAGGCCATACTTTATAGAATTTTCTACTATTGGTTGCAAAGAAAATTTAGGAACCATATTATTCTTAATAGAAGAGTCAATATCTACTTGGACGGATAATCTTTCTTGAAAACGATACTTTTGTATTGTTATATAGTTATTAACAATCGATAATTCTTCTTCTAATACTATCATTGGTTCCTTCGTATTCACTGCCGCTTGTAAAATTTTACCGAGTGAATCAGCCATTTTTGAAATTCTATCATGCCCAGATGCTTTAGCTGACCAGTTAATTGCTTCAAGTGTATTATATAAAAAATGGGGGTTAATTTGAGCCTGTAAAGCTCTAAATTCGGTATCCTTTATGACTAACTGCTTCCTATAATTTTCTTCAATTAAAAAATTGATCTGATCCATCATCTTTTTAAAATTACTGTGCATTTCACCACTTTCATCCATAAAAAAGGTATCATTATCGCAATCGCTGTATCTAAAACCTCCAGTTTTCACACGTAACATCTTTTTATTTAGGCTCTCAATAGGTCTGGTTATTCCAGTAACAACACGCATTCCAATCAACACTAAAACAATAAACATAACTAAATAGAGTCCAATTACTCCCATTTTCACCCAATGGATAGTTTCAAAAAGATTACTATATGGAGTAACAATCATATAAGTCCATTTTGTATGTTGCGCTGGTCGATAAGTAATAAAGTAATCTTTTCCATCTTCTTTTATTATGTTATAACCCTTCGAGTCTTCTATCTTAGTTAAAAAATAAGAAGGTAATTCAGTATCTACCGGATATACTTGTCTGCCATTCTCATCAAAGATAGCTAATTGCGTTTCTTTTTGAGTTAAATTATCATAGAAATCCTCTATTATATCCTCAATATCAATTCGTACAAATACCAAACCTATAGGTTTTAATGTAAAATTCAAGTAGGAACGAATTTGCCTACCTACAATAAGAGAGTTATCTTCATTTGAAGGGACAAACCATTCTACCCCTCCGAGTTTCGTAGCTGTTTTCATAGCCATATCATCTAGTCGCTCTCTACTAACCATTACTGTTTTATTACCCGAAGCGAATTCTTCATTATCCAGATCGTATGCTTGTATAGAGTCTACATATTGATCAAGGGCACCAATATCTAGTAATCTCTTCCGTATATCCACTCCCATTAAAAACTGTTGATACTTACTAGAATTACTTTTTAAGTCACCTAAATATTTCTGGATAGAAATATCTGCTACCACCTGATAAGATATCATTTCCATTTTTTTTAGTTCGTTTTCTATTGACTTTGAAGAAATACGTAAAGACTGTGATGAATGACGATATATCTCTTGGTTATATACATGAAAAGCATTTTGAAGAATAGTGAGCCCGCCGACGCTAAACACCATTAAGATGAATGAAATAAGTAGAAACATTTTATGTTTAATTCTTAATTTTGAATAAAAAGAACTGAGCTTATTCAATAACAGCTCCCCCTTATATACCACCTAATTCAAGTACCTATAACGATGGTTTAGTTAGAATCTAATAATATCATAATTATTAACCCATTATATAGTACCGAATAATAGTAAGAGAAAGCGCTTACTTAATTACCCCCTAAAGCCCTCGAATTTGACTTTTTTATTACTAATATTTGTAAATGCACGATGTGCCGGCAACATTGTTATTACAGCAAAGATGCTAGCACTAAAAAACAAAAATAAACCTTGAAATTTCCATAAAACAAGACACACAGCAAAACAGCCAAGAACCATGACCAGAGTTGGCATCGGATTCATAATCATAATAAAAAAGGAATTCTTTATCACCTGCCTTATTCTCATTTGGTAATAAACATAGGTTGGAAACACATAAAGCATACTTAAAACAACTATGAATGAAACTATTAGATATGGAATAGTTAACAAAACAACGTAATCATTCATTGATTCTGTTATAAAGAAAAAATCAAGATACAAAATGTAAGAGACTATTATAAGAAGATAGCCTAATATGTTACTCTTAATCATTTCTTTTCTATATGCATCCCAAAACGTTTTAAATACCGGAATATCAGTTTTACCTGTCACCCATTCACGAGCAACGACAAATGTTGCTGTAGTTGACGGAAATAATCCTATTATAAGCAATCCCAGAATTGAAAATAAGAGCCATAAAACATTTAGGTATGCCAATTTTGTTACCCATTCTAGAAATTTATTTAATGCAGACATGTTAGTTATCTCCCCCTACATCTTCACATCCTAAATTAAAAATGTGAAACTCCCTTTACTAAATTTAACCCTTTATACCACTTGTGCTTATTCCCTCTACCACATATCTCTGGAATAGAAAGAAAATACCAAACACTGGAATCAATGTGACAATTGACATTGCAAACATAGCTCCCCAGTTTGAAACTGAGTCATTACTTAAAAACATATTTAAAGCCATGGAAACAGTATATTTGTTTGGGCTATTTAAATATAAAACAGGTCCCAGCAGGTTATCCCATGTCCAATAAAATGTAAAAATTGCTGTTGTCGCTAATGCCGGTGTAATTAATGGCAAAATTATTCTTCTATAAACACCAAAAGTGCTGCATCCATCAATTATTGCTGCTTCATCCAATTCACGTGGGATTGTACGGATAAACTGAACTAATAGGAAGATAAAAAACGGGTGTCCAAAATAAGCCGGAACAACAAGTGGCGCTAATGAATTTAGCCATCCAAGTTTTGAAAATATAACATATTGAGGTATCATTACAACCTCATAGGGCAACATAAGTGACGCAATCATTATTGCAAACCAAAATCCTCTACCAAAAAATTTCAACCTAGCAAAACCAAATGCAATCAATGAACATGAAATTAGATGCCCTATCAACATAAATATCACAAAAATTAAAGTGTTTTTAATAAAAACCCCAAATGAATTACCGCCAAATCCTTCCCATCCCTGTGTATAATTATCGAAAGTAAACGGACTTGGGATTAACGATCCAACTGTAACAAATATATCTTCACTTACCTTAAATGAACTTATTAAAAGCCAAATAACCGGGTAAAGTAACAGAATTCCAAAACCTCCAACGATTAAGTGAAATAAAAAATATCTCAATTTTGATTTAAGCATTGTTACCTACCACCTTCCGACTCATAATGAACCCAGTATTTAGCTGTTAAAAAGATAATTGATGTTAATATAGCAATTATTATTAGCATTACCCATGCCATAGCCGATGCATAACCCATACTAAAGAATTCAAAAGCCTGTTTGAACAAGTAAAGAGAATACAACAATGTTCCATCTAAAGGACCACCAGTCCCTTTAGAAATAATAAATGCAGGTACAAATGTCATAAATGCAGAAATCACTTGCATTATAGTATTAAATAAAATTATTGGACTTAACATTGGTAATGTAATTTTAATAAATTTTTGAACGAAATTAGCCCCATCAACACTTGCAGCTTCATATAAACTTTTCGGTATTGATTTCAGCCCTGCAAGGAATATTAGCATAGAAGAACCAAATTGCCATACAGATAAAAAGATTAGCATCCAAAGGGCTGCAGTTGGATCACCAAACCAACGTACTGCATCTAATCCAAGTCCAGTTATTGCCAAGTTAATTATCCCAATATCACCAAAAATGTTTCTCCACATAATTGCAACGGCAACACTTCCCCCAATTAACGAAGGTAAATAGTATAATGTTCGGTATAGTCCTACAGCTCTAGAAGCTACATTTAATAACATTGCAACAATAAGGGCAAATGCTAATCGTAATGGAACTCCCCCAAAAACATAAATAAATGTAATTTTTAGTGAGTGAATATATCTCGGGTCATCTGTGAACATTTTCTTGTAATTTTCTAATCCAATCCATCTAGGTTCCGAAAATAAATCATACGATGTGAACGAAAAATATAAGGAAGCAATTATTGGAATAATCGTGAAAGATAAAAAACCAATAATAAAAGGACCTATAAAGAAGTAACCCCATAAATTATCTCTTATCTTATTATTTATATTTTTTCTTTTTCCTAGATTCAAGGGTGTTACAACCTCATTATTTATATTTGAACTCATAACTCACTCCCCTTTCAATGAAGTCGCTAATAAAAAAGTAAGTTGGAAGGAACCTCCTACTAAAGTAGAACATGGAGTAATGAAGTAGAGGAAGTTCTCTTCCCTAAAGGAACAAGGATAAAATTAAGAATTTCTTAATTTTTCAAAATGCTTTCTGCTTGATTCCTGAAAGTTTCAGCTCCCTCAGTTGGAGTAATTTCTCCATACTTAATCTGATCTGCTATATTAACTAATGACTCAATAACTTGTCCTGATTTCTCAGGGTCAGGAGCCCCTAAAGTAGAGCTATTTTGTTCAACCCAACTCATATATTCAAAAACTTTACCTTGAGATTCAGACACATGATCCATCAGAGCTTCTTTCACTTTAGAAGAAGCTGGCACTCCTCGATCACCAAGAATTAATTTGTTAGCTTCAATATCGTTCACAAAGAAATCAATAAATTCTGCAGCTGCTTTCTTGTGTTCTGAATTTTCAGATACTGAAAAAAACATACTCGGTTTTAGATATAACCCTTTATCAACATTTGGTCCTGGTGGAGGACTCAGTTCCATCGGCCTATCGACCACCTTTTGAGTACCAATAAACATAGTGGCCCATTCAAAAACACCTGCTGCTTCCCCTTTAGCCTGAGCACTATCTTCCGGACCTGACTGTTGAGCTAATTCATCAGGTGATTGTACAGCTCCCATATCTACTAATTCTTTAGCCATCGTCCAATAATCAACAAATAATTGATCATCACTGTAACCTAAGCCCTTACCATCTTCCGCAAAAAGCCTCTCTCCTTTTGAACGAAGATAATATCTAAATGGATCTTCCCACAAGCCACCGTCTATATAATATCCAGCATCCTTTGCTTTTTTAGCAATATCCATATAATCGTCCCACGTCCAATTCTCAGGGATAGAATTAACACCAATTTCTTCTAATATTGCTGGATCATAATCCCAACTCATTGCAACTGTCCCTAAGTTAAAACCATATAAACTATCGTTCAATTCTCCACCTGACACAACATTATCAGCTATGTTATCTACATTAAGTTCATTTCCAATATAAGGTGTTAAATCCGTTAGTTGTTTATTTTTTGCATATTGAGTTAAGTAAATTAAATCCATTTGAATTATATCTGGTAACTCGTTAGCTGCTGCTTGTGGTGCAAGTTTCTTCCAGTAATCATCCCAACTTGCATATTCTGGTTCAATATTAATGTTCGGATGCTGTTCTTCATACATTTCAATGACTTTGTTAGTATATTCATGTCTTGTTTGTTCACCCCACCAAGCCATTCTTAACGTAATCTGTTCCTCACCATTATCTCCATTTGTTTCGTTTACAGATAATCCATCGTCGGAACTACCTGTAGAAGTATTATTGCTGTTACACGCTGCCAAAAATAAAACCATGATAAATCCTAAAAATATAATGCTTATTCTGTTCATTTTGTTCCCTCCCATATTTTATGATATCGCTTACATTTGAAGAATAACATACATTTACATAGCAAAGAAGATAGAAACAAGTAGATACTGTTCAAAAATTAGGGTTTACATTTCGATTATAGGATTTCACCTAAAATTTTGTATTATGAAGTCTGATTTATCCGTATATAAATCTTTTCTCACTTCTATTTCTCTTCTATCTTTTGGAAAATCAAGTTGAAAAATTGTTGTAAATGAAGATGTAATTCAAGCTTTAGAAGATCACAAAAGTTCAGAATCAAGTAATAGGACGATTAAGTGATGATTACTACAATAGAAATTTCATTTTTGCTAAGATGGAACGTTAATAGGGTTATCCCATTGTGATTAAGACAGTTCAAAATCGTAAGAAGAGACTCATTGTATCGATTTAAGTAACCATCCAATTCTTAGTATGAGGATGACAAAGACCTTTTAATTGTCCATTGTAGATCATTTGAAGACGTGGCAAGTTAATTTTATATTAAAATTCAATTGTTATCTTTTGTACCTTCATAATTAACCTCCTGCATACAATTTAAGTAAATAATCTAAAAATAATAACAAGAAGCAACCGATTATCTGTGCTTATCTCTTGCTCTTAAATAAATTAAATGGAACTAGAGCTGTATAATCAATTCCTACATCGCTGTAAATTTTCAACTCAAAAAAGTTAGTAATGTGCTATCTTCGTATGAGTGAAAAATATAAACACGCAAAAAAACGACTATACTCCTCGGTTAGACGAGAAATAAAGTCGTTAATAACATATGTATGGTGGAGCCAAGGGGGCTCGAACCCCTGACCCCTTGTCTGCCAGATGGAATCGGTGAAATAAACGGCGTTCAACCAAATTAAATACGTTAAAGGAAGTCTGGCAAATCAACGTTATTGAGCGTTCTAAAAACAAAT
Source organism: Salipaludibacillus neizhouensis (assembly GCF_002886185.1). Classification (GTDB taxonomy): domain Bacteria; phylum Bacillota; class Bacilli; order Bacillales; family Salisediminibacteriaceae; genus Salipaludibacillus; species Salipaludibacillus neizhouensis. Next base: position 29,068 of record NZ_KZ614146.1, on the reverse strand, counting down.
GAGTTAAATAAGTTTAACTTAGAAAAATAAGTCTGTGCACAAAAATGTGCACAAGTGAGAGTAAGTGTGTGGTCAAATAAAGTTGTTACATCGTTAAGTGTGAATGCTTCATTACTATAATTACATAAGTGATAAGCGTTTTAAAAATTTTTACAATAAATGCCTACATCATGCCGCCCATAATTGATAAGGGTTTTCTGCATTCTTTTCATGTATTAAAGCAGTTATTAATCAATTTGAGCTACTGGTCTTTATATAATGCGTTTACACTACTATGTTAGTTAACCGTTACTTACGTCTTTGCATGACGACATAAAAGCAAGTCCAAAGTGGGTAAAGCTAACCTCCTCTGTTTCTTCATTAAGTTGGTCAGTAAGATCTGCTAGCTTTTGAGAAGATATTTTTTCTAAAGATTTTTCATACCCACTAAAATAACCTACTTCTGTTTCATCAATATTTGTTACTCCCCCTTTTCTATTGTCTTGATTTGAATCTGTTACATATTTCAATAATATAATATCTAAATTTGTATGGATTAATCTTAATCGTTCAAAATTCTCAATATAGACATCAAATCGTTCCTCGTTTTCGATAATCCTCTCCGAAAATAGCTCATATTTTATAACATGGTAATTAAATGGAAGGGAAAAGTCAGCGAAGTATTGCTAAATTAACGAAAAAGTCTAGAAACACAGTCGGCAAATATATTAGAGAATTTGAGAAAAGTAAGGAAGATGATGTGCGTGAGCTACCTATTCCTGAAAGTATTATTAAACCACCCATGTATAAAAAAAGAATCGGTAAAAAGAAAGTATTGACTGAACCGATCAAAAACATCTTACGTCAATATATAAAAGACAATGAGTGGAAAAGAAATCACTATATGAAAAAACAACAGATGAAAATAATAGACATGCATGAGAAATTACTTGATGCTGGATATTCAATTAGTTATACAACTGTTCGGAATTTTATAAACCAAGAAGTTTCTAAAACAAAGGAAGTGTATATTCGTAGATATTGCGAGCCTGCGCACGAGGTGGAGTTTGATTGGGGTGAGGTGAAACTTGAGATTAATAGCAAACAAAGCCTTATTCGCTCGCTGTTTTTACTTTACCTCATAGTAACTACCGATTCGCCAGAATCTATCCATCGGAGTCACAGATTTGTGTGTTAGATGTCCATACAAAGTTTATAGAGCATGTGGATTTTATACCTTCGGTATTCACCTATGACAATATGAGAACCGTCGTCAAGTCATTCATCGGAACAGAGAAAACGATCACAGATAGTATGCTAAATCTATCAAACTACTATCAATTCAACATACGGTTATGCGAGGCCAGAAAAGGAAATGAAAAAGGTCACGTAGAACGAAGTGTTGAGTTTATCAGGAGAAAGGCATTTTCATCGCAGCATTCTTTCAGCAGCTTAGAAGAAGCTCAAACCCATCTTCTCCATACATTAATAAAGTTAAATGAACGACACCATCATGAACATAAAGAAAAGCATATAGATCTCTTGAAATTAGAGAAGCGTAAAGCAAAACAAGTGACTATGATGCCCTTTGACTCAGCAGAATTAATTGAATGCCGAATAGATAAATACAGCACAGTAGTGATTAACCAAAATCATTATTCTGTGCCCGAAGGGTATGTAGGAACGTATATAAAAACAAAAGTAGGCGCGGAAACGATTAAGTTATTTATTAAGGGGGACCTAGTAGCTAAACACCGACGTAATTGGGGCATACATCAATGGGAAATGAATATCTACCATTATTTAGATACGTTCAAAAAGAAAAAGGGTGCCATAGCTCAAAGTGAATGTTTGAGACAAGCACCATCAAAAGTTAAAAAATTATACACTGATTATTATATAGGAAAAGAGAAAGGAGTATCAATAGTTGCTAGAGCATCTTTTGTACTTCTGGCAAACCTATCTAATTTGGTCACAACAATGGAATCATTTTCTTTTACAGTTTCTGGGGTACACAGCCACTCCCATGATATATGGCAATTTGTGAAGCAATATACAACACCGCAGGATAGTTGAACAGTGGTATTTATTTTTGTTCAATAATCAGAAAGTATTTAAATCTTTAAATGAGCAATTGGAATCATTTAATATCAATAAAAATGGTACTAAAATGCTTAAAAGGAAAAATAAGGTTTACTTTTTGTCATTATTTGTTATTGTTGTGTCGAGGGAATACAAGAATATTCTGAAAATGGAGGTTATTTATATGAAAAAATTTATTGTTAAAGTAGCTACATTATCTTTATTACTAGTAGGTATTTATGCAGCACCCGCTTTTGCTGAATCGTACAACTTTCAAGGTACTTATAGTAACCTAATTTATAGTAATTCCAATTTTAATGTTGATGGTTACTCTAGTATTGACGGATATCAAAATTCAGATGATGCCGCAGATACTAAGGCTAGGTATTCTATGGTTTCTAAAGGTAGTGAACCAGCAAATGATACCGTCATTTCATACTTCACAGAAACTGGCACAGGTGATTTTAACAGAACATTTAGAAGTTTTGATTCCTACGCGTATCTAAGAATGGATAACTTGAATGATTCAGGTTGGTTTGGAAAGGAAGCTATTACATCTAGCGGAACTTACAATTATTAAAATCTGATAAGATACATTCTTGTATTCCCTCTTTTTTAGTATCATGAAGGAGACAGACTATGAAGAAAAAATTAATATATATAATTTTATTTCTATTCCTGTTTCTGTTTGTAGGGGTTTTGTTCTTTAAGCCAGGATTTGATAAGAATGCAAATAATGAGAATATAATAAATATCCTTTCGATTCGTGAATTGGGTAATGAAGGAGAATCAATATACAGAAAAAATATTGAAGATATATATCCTGGATTCAAAGTTAATGTTGATGTGGTACTCAATACTAATGATGAAATACGTAATGAGGCAGAATTAATAAACAGAATAGAAAATAAATTAGAGGATAACACCTATCATATATTGGTTGGTGTTAATGAAGGATTAGCATATTCATTAAGTAAAGAAGGGTTATTGAGAAACATCCACTCCTCTATAAAGCCGTTAATAGAGAGTTACGATATACTTGGCACTTATTCGGAAAGTGTCCCTGGAAATAGTTCAAAAGAGGCTTATTTCTTACCGATAGATTTTCGTGGGTATTCCTTAATCTACAATAAAGATATTTTTGAGCGTTTAAATATAAATGAACCTTCCAAAAATGAAAGTTGGAGTAACATATATAATTTAAGCGAAAAGATAAATAAAGAATCTAATGGATCAGTGACACCATTGACTTATGGAAGTAATTTCCCTCCTTTAGCTTTTAATGAATTTTTAGAATATATAGCTCCTTTGGAAATTTATCTAAATGATTCTTCTTTAGAAAATCTAAAAGATCTTTGGGTATCATTTATTAATAATTATAGGGATTATTCCATGAACGTTTACGACGGGGGGGAATTTGTTAGGGGAAACATTGCTATGGTGTGGTCAGACACTAGTTTATTATACGATGTTATTGAACAGATAGAACAAGGGAATTTGTTAGGGGCTAAATCCTTTCGTTATAAAGTGGTGTCCTCCCCCAACTTTGGAAGTGATACCTTGTACGGAAAGGTTGATAGCGTAGTAACTATTCCTCAAAACACTCCTGATTTTAAAATATCAGATAGATTAATCACTTTATTTTATAGAGATCATTTTGTAAATAGTTCATACAGTAATGATAGTTCTCAACTCCCGATCCATATCACTCCTAAATTTAAAGATACTATTAATAATAAATATTATAATTTAGACACACTTTATCCGGATAAGCTTAAGTTTTCTTATACGAATTATGTGGATGCTATAAGTTTTCCGAGTGTAACATTAATGTATGATAGTATCAGAGGGAAGTTATCTCCGGAAGAATCTTATATACAATTTCAAGAGATATTAAGAAAAAATTCTAGATAGAGGTATAAATATAATGCTACTACATTTATTTGCTTCATTCCCACATCTTCTAATAGGGGCTATTATCGCCTTATTAATATTAGTGAATAGTAATGATTCCTTTAAAGAAAAATTATTTCTTGTTGTATTTACATGTTTTGTAGTTATTTCACCGGACATATTAAAAATAATGGGTATTCTTTTTGGTCACTCTTTATGGTTAGCTCCTATATTAGGATTAACTTTTGCATTACTTTACTCTATAAAAAATAAAAATATTAAAATCACGAAGTCTTGGTTCGTATTTACATTAGTTATATTATTTGGTCACATATTTATTGATTATATTGGAAATGGTGTTCGTCTATTTTATCCATTTGTAAGAGAGGAATTTGAATTTTCTTTAATAATGAAACTTAACTTTTTTATTATACTGTTTCTTGTGCTTTCTTTAGTCTTTGTCTTTTTTAATAAAAAAAGTAAAAGCATAGGAATCGCTTCATTATCGGTATTACTTTTACTTTTTAGTATTTTAACCGTTTCAAAGATACACTTAGAACATAGTTTAAATGAAGAGTATAAAAGTGAAGGTATTAATATGGTTATAACGTATCCTAATGACAACTTTGGTTGGGGATTCCAAGTTAGAACAGAAAAAACAATAATTACAGGAGAATCATCTATTAATACTACCAATATACAAGTCCAGACAAAAAGAGAGAATTAATTCTCTCTTTTTTTATTGTGAGAATGTCTTTGAAACATAGGGATAAAAAGTGTTATTGTATTCCCCCCCCTCTTACTGCTCGATAAATAGTCGCTTTACTTATATTCGTAATCTTTTCTATTTTTTTAACAGTCATACCGTTTTTATCACGATCGTTGAATAAATTAAGAGCGTGCTGCAATCCCTCATTATTTTCTGTATACTTTTTTGGTCTCCCTTTATATACTCCTCTTTGCTTCGCTAATTGTATCCCTTCAAGTTGTCGCTCTTTTATCATATCCACCTCAAACTCAGCTATTCCACTTAATACCGTTATCATAAGTTTTCCGATACCGGTATTCGTATCAACTTTATCTCCACCCATATTTAATATCACTAATCCTACCCCTCGATCATTCAAAGTATCAATAGTGGTTAGTGCATCTTTTGTACTTCTGGCAAACCTATCTAATTTTGTCACAACAATGGAATCATTTTCTTTTACCGTCTCCAGGAGCTCATTAAATGATTGCCGATCATTTTTATTCTTGCCACTCACTTTCTCCTGAAATATTTTCTCGCACCCTTGCTGTTTAAGTGTATTGATTTGCGTTGTTAAGTTTTGGCCGATAGAAGAGACTCTTGCATAACCATATTTCATAATAAACTCACTCACCTTTTTGAATCATGTATATGACACGTTTATAAACCAATTATATCAATGACTCTTTTTTGTATCAATAGGGTTTACTCTAATGAGTCACTTGTTTCATCATAATAATATAAAACCCCAGTCACGTTATTCCGTTAAATAGCTCATGCCCACAGAGTCTCCAAATCAAGTTCTTAACCGCTTATCTTTGGTTACATGGAAACAATATAAAGGATACACCATATCAATGTTTCGGAACGGATACTATATATAACTCTCTGATTGTAGAATATCTAATGTGGATGTTTCCAGTTTCCATTATTTAGAGGACTAATATTAATTTAACTAGTATACTATTAGTATCTATAATATTGGAGGACTACATATGAAGTATTTAATGATTGATACAAATATTTATATTGATATGGTTGTAGCTAGAAACCAAGACCATAATCCTGAGTCATACAATCACTTGATAAAACTATTGGATTATGGAGAAATCAGAGTTATTGCTCCTAAGATTGTAATAACAGAAGTATTTAGACACCTTGATAATGAAATTGATAAAATAGGACAAGCAATCAAGGGGGTTAAGGGTACTATCAATAATCTTTATTGGGTAAACAATAATGAGGAGATAGAACAATTCAATGAAAAACTTAAACCCGTAAAGAAGGGTATAAATGATTTAAACGATGAGTTTAAAAATAACAAAAATAAATATAAGGAAAACTCAAAAAATTTGTTTAATGAACTTTTCAACCATGTTAATACAATTATTATTGATGAGACAGAAGAAATAGTATTTAAAGCTACTCAACGTAAAATTCATAAGTTACGCCCTTTTCATTATGGAAAAGATAAGGACTCAATGGCTGACTCAATTATTGTTGAAACATTGATTAACATTCAGGATTTAATGACTTTTAATACTGATGACGCAATATATTTTATATCAAGAAATACCAGCGATTTTTCTGAAAAAGAGGATAGAAGCTTATTACATAAGGATATTAAGTTAAGCTTAGAATTAAAAGAAATTAGTAATCAGATTCATTATAAATTACTATTTACGAAAGCATTATTAGAGGATTTTAAAGATGAAACGGAGCACGTTGGACTTATTGAAGAATTAAAGGCAGAAGAAAAATGGGAAAAAGAAATTCAAATCCAAGAGAGCAAAGATTATGAAATTGAAATGAGAAGAGAAGCAGGAGGTTTATCTTCATTATCAGCAGATTATGATGAGACAATAGCTGAATTAGATGAAATCCAGAATTTGATAGGTAAACTTGAACAGTTCCAGGTAGAGTTTGCAGTTGAGTATGAGAATTATTCGGAACTCTATTCCTTACTAGATGATGAATTAGGTAGTAGAGATTTTGAAGAAGTTTTGGAGTTAATATCTAATTTTAACGACCAAAAACCATTATTAGAACTTGATATAGAAGGATGCAAAGATATAGCTGATCTTGTAAATGAAATTTTTTCGCTTGTTCACGAACTCTGTTTTAACAATGATGAAATAGGAATAGATGGTATGATTAAATACCAAGACTATTTTGAGATGAATACTACTTTAGCTGAGATTAAAGATTTTAATGGAACTCAATATAGAATCGATTTAAATGGTGATTTGATCCCTCGTAATGGTGAATCAGACTCGATATTCTTACCAGTATACAGGGATAATCAAAAAATCGAAGAGGGCACAATCACGTTAAATTATGGGTTTCTAGAATTTGATGAAAATGGTAATGTTGGTGATGGGTTAGAAGAAAATATAGATGTATATATTGAAGACGTCATTAAAGAAATCGAATGCATTAAAAATGGAATTATAAGTAAAATTGTTGAGAACAAGAAGGTTTTAAAAAGGATAATGGAAACTCTAGGTATTGTTTTAGAGGAGTAAACCTTTAGATTCGTTAGGTAGTAAATATTAGTTTAACAAAGGGTGCAGTTTTTAAGGTCTTTATTTTATCTTCTATTTGTAATAAATAAAACGGACGCAATCCTTTAATCGCCTTTTTAGTACAAACATTATCTCACTTATTGGTGCGTTTCTGCAATAGCGTAGATGCTTTTCTTTGTTCAACTATAAGTGTCTGCTTGTTAAATAACATTTTTTAATGAAAATTCCGATAATTCAATAATTTATCCTGACTAACTGCTATATTATAGGTATAGTGGGAAGGAGGGAAGTTAATGATAGAGCAATTAAAGGATATGGATGCCGATTTAAAAGTGTTCATTTGTAAAAAGCTATTCGAGGAACGCATTGGTATTAAAAATGAAATTATAAATGAAGCTATAATGGCAGGATTTGATGAACAGGATTTCCTAAATGGACTCGATATTTTTCTGTATAATGAGCTGGTATCGATACCTAAGGTTCCTAATGCTGTACTTAATAAGGATATTTTAATTAATGACTCGAAATTTCACGAGTTAAAATCTAAAGGTTATCTATAATTGAGCAAAGGCCTCTCACGATGAGGTACTTTTCACAATCCTCAACTAAAGGGACGCGTTTGTTGAACAAGAAGTAAAAGGGCGATACATATTATACATGACTAATATGCATCACCCTTTATTTTTTATGCCCTTTTACAATTTAGGTCTTGATAACATATAATAAGTACGTTTTGACGGCACGATTCCAAGAAGTACTGTAGGTGCTTCAGTCTTAGTTCTTAAGGAAACTTAATATGTTTACGAACTCTAACTCCTTCTAAAGAATAACATTAATTTCAAAACGATTTTATCTTAACTCGTCATGTAGTGGTACAATGACTTCATTTAATGTCTTTCTCCACTGACGCTTCATTTCTGGTCCGTATTTCAACGGTATTGCATCTGGGTGAACGGCTTTATACTTATCAAATTGCTTGCTGTTAATAATTCCTCCGATATTCGGAATAGGCTCTGTTCCTATCACATATTGAATTGCAGATGAATATAGCTCCCTTTCCTCCACAAACCAAGTATTCGCAAATTCTTCAATCGCTTTATTATAGGATTCATTGAAGAAGCGTCGTTTCACTGCAAGAATATCTTGGTCTGGATCTATTTCTTCGGTATCAATAGCGTTTAACATCGTACGGTATACGTCTTTAACAATGTCTGATTTATTAAGCTTTTGAAGTGCTTTTTCGATCTCGTCACGGATATTCTGATTATTGGCTAAGTACGTTTCTAATAGGCGGTCAATATAGGTTGAGTCAATATCATAGATCTTAATTTCATTTTCTCCATAGAATTCAATGTCTGAGAACCCTGGTTCCGTTCCACCTTGGACCCCTTCACCGACTAGCGAACCCTTCACCGTGTTGTATACGCCAATATATTCTTCTAACGTCTTCACCTGTTCTTGAAGTACTTTTGATTTCTCCATATCATTGTTGTAGTCATCATACGTAACTAAAGCTTCATAAGCATTATTTAGCTCTTGAAAAGCCTTCACAAATTCAATTCGAGTTTCAAGCGGAGAGTGCTCGTTCATATCGGTTGGGATTGGCACCACTGTTTGCAATGTTTTGTGAGCCTTTTTGAAGCGTTTCTTCGATTTATCATAAGTTGGATAAACAATCTTAGATTCCTCTTGTTCTTCAGAATATAACTTCGTCGCATCCTTTACATTATGTTCCATTGTCGAAGGTTTTCGGAATGTCACAATCAATCCCTTTGTCTTTCCTGGATAAGTACGATTGGTTCGAGAAAAGGCTTGGATTAAATTGGCGTAACTCAAATTTCGATCCACAAATAACGTTTGAATCATTGGCGCATCAAATCCAGTCAATAAGCGTTCTACGACAATGACAAGATCTATTTGTTTCCCAGGTTCTTTAAATTCTGCTTTTTTACGAGCTAAACGATTGTTGATATCGCCATTATATCGTTCAATATCTTCTATCGACCAAGCAGTGTCATAATAATTGTTATAATCCTTGATAATTTCTTTCATTTCATCGTGAATATGTTTGGAATTTTCTTCGTTTTCTTGTACTGAATAAGTGATGGCAACCCGTGGGAAATCTGGATCTTCAATCGTGCGCCCCTTTCGAATCGGATGTCCAGCAAATTCTTTCGTCAACCATTCTGGGTCTTTCGTCATTTCCTTGATTGCCTGATAGTAGCGTTTCGCCATATCAATTGAACTTGTTGTTAAAATGGCAGACTTTTGTGGGCGCCCATTTTGGAAATCAAATTTAGTATAGGCATTATCCGGTCGAAAAACCTTATGAATGACTTTTTGGATATGTTCATCACTTTCGTATGAAGATGGGTCAAGATAGGCTTCCTTTTCCATACCATCCATTTGATCGATCATGTTGTTAATTTCATCGGCACTAACATTGACGTATTTTTCATTTTGACTTAGTTGAGTAAAAATATAATTATTTAATGAGGTTGGTTCAATCGTATCTTCATGCTCTACTTGAAACCCTAAAACAGCCCCATCTTCTAACGCATTCTTAATGGTATAGGTGTGCAAATCTTTTCCATATTGATCAGGAGTGGTGCGAGCTAATCGCCCTTTAGCTTGTTTCTTATTTACATCAAATATCGGCGTACCTGTGAACCCAAACCACGTCGAAGTTGGAAAGAAACCCTTAATCTCTTCCATCCCTTCTGAACTTAATGCTCGATGGCATTCATCCACGATAAAAACAATATGTTGTCCCATTAGTTTCTTAAAGCGCTGAGTGCCTTTTTGTTCTTCTACCCTTTGGGCATAGCGCAAAGCAGATTCTAATTTTTGACGCGTAGTAATAATCACTGTATTAGAATTAGAATCAGATAGTAGCGTATCACTTAACTCCCTTGCACTTCCGGTTCCAACAATCAAACTATTCGACTTGGCATTACCAGAAGAAATTCCCGTATTAAACTCTGAAGCAAATTTAGTGAATTCATTGGTAGTTTGATTATCCAAGTCTTTCCGGTCAATGAGCATAATCGTACGATCTACACCTGGTTTGCGAGCTAATAACTTCGTAGAAACAAAACTTGTCAACGTTTTTCCTGAACCAGTCGCGTGCCAAACATATCCTGATTCATGTTTCATGGCAGATGTAAACAAGGCTTCAATCGCATGTATTTGATAAGGGTGTAACACCATTAGGACTTTATTGTCTTGCTCTTCACTCACAATCGTATAATTGGCAAGCAAGCGATGTGCATCTGGAATATTTAAGACTTGTTTCACAAATTCATAAAGATTTTCTACTTTTCGATTGTCTTTTGTTCGCCAGCTAAAAACAAATTTCTTATGCATGTCTTTTGGCATTGCATTGGCAAAATAGCGAGTCGTTTGTTCATTGGAAATGACAAATAACTGAAGGGTAGAAAAGATATTATTTCTAAACGTCCCCTCTTCTGCGTATTTTCTAATTTGATTATAGGCTTGGAATACTCCGTCTTTGGCACTAACCTGTTTCAATTCAATTTGAACAATTGGCAACCCATTGATTAAGAGTGTCACGTCAAAACGCCGATCACGATCATCAACGTTTGCCTTTTGTTTCGCAATCTGATGAACAACTTCGTATGTAGAAATTCCGCCACCAATGTCTTGATTGGAGTACAACACCAACGACATTGAACCCTGTGAAACATCTTCACGTTCAATCGTAATACGTGAGATTCCATTCTCCCCTTTAAGCCATCTAGCAGCTTCAAAGGGTGTCTTCGTTTTCGATAATAATTCTGTTTTAATCGTGTCAAATTCTTTATCAGATATGGGATGTTCCTCAATTTCTGATAAGTTATTTTGTGTGATTATTTTACGTAAGTTCTTCCATAGATCTTCTTCTGATTTTAAATCTGGACGATAATTCCACTGGTTATACCCTTCCCCTAATACTTCAATCAGGCGACGCTCCACCTCAACTTCATCATTATGCGGTATCTTTGTCATGTTTCTCCCTCCCTTCTATTTACTTAAGCAAACATCTTTTGTAGGAATGCTTTTTTCGTTTCTTTCAAGGAATCCAATTCGCGTTGGTGAAGATCAATCGTGTCGTCTAAATGTTTAAAAAAGTTGCCGATTTTAAATTGTTCTGCAATTGATGGTAACAAAACTTTTTTTTCTTCCATTCCGTTTTTCGTAACGTGAACCATCGTGGAACCATTTTTATCACTTAGAATTTTTGCTTTATCATATTCTAATAACTGAATAGTGAATTGTTTATCAAGATTATCCGATAAGTCCACTTTCCAAATATGGTAATGATAAATGACCTTATCTCCATACCATATATGTGGACCAAATGTGGCAGACCAAGTGTATAGTAAGTCTCCCTTTTCTGCATAATACTTTTCACCAAGTTCTAAATCTGAATAGTACCAAGAATTATTTGTATAAAAGTTTCCAACTCGTAACACTTTATATTTCCCGGAATTTAATAACTCATGTTGTTTGTATGCTCTACCGTTTATAAACTTAGCAACTTCTCCCAACTTGCGCTGTTCCCAATCTCCAGTAAAACCTGGGAAACGAACTTCCGAAACCGATTCACCCTCTTTAGGAAACATTTTTTGCAAGAATCCTTGCTTTGTTTGTTTGAGGGTGGTTAGTTCTTGCTGATGACTAGAGATAGTGTCATCAAGTTGTTTGAAAAAATCACCTATTTTTTGTTGTTCCTCATTAGAAGCCAAATATATTGTATATTCCCATAAATCATTTATAGCTATATTAGCTTGATTTGCATTTCCTCTTTCTATGGTTGCTATATAGTTCGTATAGTTTTCTCTTAATAAATTCACATAAATAAAGTAACTATTATATCCATTTATCTGATGAACTTTAACCAAATTTTGGTTTAACAAACCTTCATCTTCTTTACTAACAATTATTGGTCTCCCAACAGCGGAGTCCTTCATTTCAGCTTTTGATCCTACTGTTGTAATAATAATGTCTCCTATGTTCAATTTATATTTTTTAAACTCTTTTTCATATTTTTCATCTAAATAAAATTTTCCATTACTCATTTTTATCTCGTTAGAAGATAAATCAGAAACTCTAACTATTCTGATACCTTCACTTCTATAATCTTCTGATTTAAACGCATATCCCTTTATATAGTTTACACAATCCCCCAGCTTACTCTGTTCCCAATCTCCAGTAAATCCTGAAAACCGAATTTCAGGTGTATATTTATTTTCCACGATTAAACACCTCTAATGCACCCTTAATCCATTCTGCGTTTTCTTCATCAAATTCTAATGAAGAAATCATATCATATAAGCTAGATTCAAGTTCTGCTTTTTCTTTTCGAATGCCTTTAATTGTTGAACCAATTGAAGCCATATCAACAGATGCTACTTCCTCAAAGGTATCTACGTATCGAGGGATGTTCAAATTAAAATCATTCCCTTTGATTTCATCAAAAGTAGCGACGTGGGAATATTTCTCCACACCTTCTCGCTTTTTATACGTTTCGACAATCTTATCAATGTTTTCTTCGGAAAATTTATTTTGGTTCTTTCCTTTTATAAACTCATTACTTGCATCAATAAATAACACATCACGAGTCGTACGATCTTTCTTCAAGATGATGACGGTTGTTGGAATGGATGTCCCAAAGAATAAGTTTGCTGGCATTCCAATTACAGCATCAATACTGCCATCTTCTAATAACTTCTTACGAATCACGCCTTCAGCAGCTCCTCGAAACAAGACCCCGTGTGGTAAAACGATGGCCATTGTTCCCGAATCTTTCAAATGATAAATCCCATGTAAAAGAAAAGCAAAGTCCGCTTTTGATTTTGGTGCTAATTTTCCGTAACGATTGAAACGAGAATCATCTAAGAACGTCGCATCAGAAGACCATTTTGCAGAGTAAGGTGGATTCATAAGTACAGAATCAAAGGTATAAGGTTCATCTGTCGGCCAATCTTGGTTCAATGTATCCCCATTGCGTAAGCGAATATCTTCTTTTTCAACACCATGCAAGATCAAGTTCATCTTCGCTAGATTATAGGTTGTTGTATTTAGTTCTTGTCCATGGTACTTCACACTATCTGGGAAGTTGATATAGTTTCGAATATTCAACATCAAGGAACCGGATCCCATGGTTGGGTCATACACGCTAAATAATTTTTTGTCTTCTTGACCCATTGCAGCAATACGAGCCATCATGACAGATACTTGATGAGGTGTGTAAAATTCTCCAGCTTTCTTGCCAGCTTCTGAGGCAAATTGACCAATTAGGAACTCATAGGCATCCCCAATGACATCCCCATCATGTCCTATCACATCGATGTCATGTAGTTTCTTCAAGACATCTGTAATTGTAATGTTACGTTGCTGATCATCTGATCCCAATTTTCTAGATTTCAAATCCAAATCATCAAACAATCCATTGAATTGATCATATTTCGTAGACAAATCGATAAAGGCTTTATTCAAGTCATTCAGCTGAAACGTGTTTTGTTTAGCTTGATTAGCTAATACATTGAATAAATACTCTGGTTCAATATCATAGCCTAATGTATCTACTAAGGTTTCAATCAAGTCATCTTTTATCTCTTCATCAGTTAATAAACTCCTATACAATTGAGCTTGTTTTTCTTGTGTGTTGTACTCTTCGGCCGATTCATCTGCTATTTCAACTACTTTTTCTAATACCTTATCCGATAAGTACTTGTAAAAAACCAATCCTAATAAATAGTTTTTGTATTCTGATGCATCCATTTTGCTTCGCAAGCTGTCTGCAGCACCAAATAATTTTGTGTTTAAATTTGTCATGTTGCTTCCCTTACCTTTCTACTACTGATCTAATTGCTTCAATATTTCTAAATAAAGTTTCTCTTCAAGTTGAGCTTCTTTCTTTGCCAAAGCTTGGCGCTTTCTCAAAGACAAATATGCTTTTCCAATCGTCCGTTGTTTCTCAATACTTGGTAAATTAATTTCTAACTTCTTTAAGATTGCTGGTGTTAATTTAGGTACTATACTTCCTTGCATGGAAATAGCCATTTGCTTTTTGATTGAGTATGATTCATTCAATGTATAACATAAATAGTTTCTATCCAAATGATCATGTTCAATAGTGAGTTTGGCAAAGTTTTGGTTTATGATCTTCCCTTGGTTTAAGTCACTTACTATACCAGCTTTAGAACTTACAAAGCTAAAAATAACATCTCCGGATCTGCTCAAATAGCCGTCTCTATGATTTGAATTTCCACTATAAGAACTAGCTTTTGAGTCTAGAAATGAGCCATCTAAATCGTTCATTAAATCCTCGTAAGAATAAACAACTAAAGTTAAATCATTTTTTCCCTTTCCTCTCGAGAGGTTTCTTCCAATTTTAACTGTGATAATATCTTCAAGTTTCATATCCCACCCTCTATGGAAAGTATTTTTTAAAAATTACTATGTCATAGTGTTAATTTAATCCTATCACTCTGAAAATACTCAGTCAACAATTTTAGTGTAATTCGTAAGAATTACACTAAAATTGTTGGAAGCAATGTCCACTTTCGAACAAGATAATCCTGCAAGTCCAGGTCATTATTACTTAGCAGTAACAATAAGCGCAAATTATCGGCCAAAGCAAATCAATAAACGTAAAAGATCCCAATAGAGTGTACTCTATTGGGATCTTCTTTGTTGACGTAATAACTACAAGATTTATCTCAAAATGTTTTCCATTTGAAGTTTGTAGGAAATTTTTATTATTATATGGTAATCATCCCATATTGCTATTTTATCAGCTGCTGTTATTGCTCCTAAGCGTAATTCATCAATTATTTCCGCACGTAATCGATTTAGCCCAATATCTCGATATCGGAATATCCGTGAGGGTATTGAATCGAGGGATAGGATATGAGTAAGGAATGAATCCGGAATCAAGTTTCTGTAACTTAATTGTATTACATCTACTATTCGATTGTCCTCTATTTTGGAGACAATAATTTCGTTTTTTAAGAATGACATGCTATATGAAAATGGAGAAAAAACTAGGACGAAATCAGGATTATAGTAGGACACAATATGTTCTTCAATAAAGTAACCAAAGTGAGCATTAAAATTTTGAATAGCCTTTTGATCAATTTCTAATTGAAGCATTATGCACCTCCTTTTTATATATCTCCCTCTAACGAATTCGTTACTTTTTTGGTATCTAAGAGTTGATTTTCTTCTAGATCTTTATCTAATGCTCTACTAAATAATTTATTGACTTCACTTTTATCAATGTTTTCACGAGTCATTAACATAACTAACTTTTCATAAAAAAGGTTCCGATTTGCATATATATGTTCGATATTCTGTCTATACAACTCGTGGAGATAAAGGAGGGATTCAATATCCAAAAAAATAGGCCTAGTGTTATAATCATCACCTAACTTTTCGTTAAAATACGTTTTCATCCCTTCTTTCTGAACATTCCTGAAACGATTCGAGATAAAAATATGTGCAGTTAATTCATTTTTGTCACTATAGTTTAAGATATAGTCACTATCATTCAATTTTTCAACATAATCAATTGCTTTCCTTTGTTCCTCTTTTTTTAAATCATATCCATCATCTTTTTTCGTGTATTTGCAATCATAGGAAAATACCCTTCTAAGATCTTCATGTCTCTTATTCTTAGTAGAAATTGCAAAAATTCCTTCAGGATAAGCCTTACCACTTTTTTCTTTTCCCCATTTCTCCCCGTTCGGGATCAGATCTTTTAAGATAGCAAATACATCATCTTCAAAAACTTTATCTGTATAAGAAGTATCATTATTACTCGGATTTCCTAGTGTTCTTTTTAATGATTCAAAAGCATTGTCAGCTGCTTTTGCAATACTTGACTTTAACTGTAATTTAACTGTCTCAATTGTGTCAGCATATAAGCCTTCAAGCCTTTGCATATCAGATAAGTATATTTCACCAAAATTAATTGGAAAGACACCTTTGTCTCTTAAAGATTGGACCGTTTCGTCGACCATTCCAACCGTAATAATCAACGTAGGAATCATCATTGTGGAAAGACGCTTTATAAAAGATGGACGTATATGATCACTTGTAATAAATAACTGAATTGTTTCATTCGTCTCATCATTTCTATAAATAATAAATTTATATTTACTCTCGTCTATGTGAATAGTCGATGGCTTTTTTGAAGCTAAGTAGCCATGTGACTCTAATATTTCAGCAAATTTCTTTTTGGTAAACAGAATTATCCGATTTATATCAACTTCCACATTAGTTATTTTTCGTTGGAAACAATTTGTACTTCCACACCCACATAAAAACGAATTGTTATCATAGTTTATGTCCTCGAGTTCGTCCACATCCCCACATTCTTTACATGTAAGAATCAACTTAAGATGCTCATTAATGAGCCCATCTATAATTAACTTCTCATATAGAGATTTTTCGTCTGTTGACAAATTTCCAGGCGAAGATAATCCCATCAAATAATCGATCTTATCTGCCTTTCCTGCTGGAAACTCATAATTCGATATTTCTTGAAAGAGTGGAAGTCCAAATAAATTAAAAAACTCATTCTTAAAATCTTCTTTAATTTGAGTCTCCATACGACTATCATCGAATGTAAAAAGGAGATTTCCATTTGAAAGAATCACACTTCGTATTATTCGTTTTTTATTTTGTACCTGTCCAGTGAGGTGCTCAATATCTTTAATACTACGAAGGCTGACAATTCCCTTATTTTTAGCATCAATTATTGATGTCCATATAGATTCGTTATCCAGTTCTAAAGTTACTTTGGGACTTCTTTTTATTAAGCTGTCACGAAAGGCCATCTTTGTTACTAGTAAGTCACTCACTTTTGTTTCATTAACATTTTCACCTGTTAAAAATGCATTACGGATCGCGTTAACGTCATAACCCCGAAATACCTTTGATTCAATCTCGGATACCTTAATAATAAATGTATCTTCTAAATAGGAGATAATATTGGCTTCATCTCCTTTATTTGCTCCTTTTATTTCTACCAACTGTTGTTCTATATTTATTCGTAACAAAATCGAAGAAATTTCCTTGTTACGGATAGCTTGATCAAAGTCTGGGCGCGGCACATCATTAACCAATTTATAAAGATGTAAAATGAGTTCCGTTTTATCTACTGAATAAGATGAGTGTATTTTGTATCTATTATTTTTGTTCGACAATTTATAAAGGCGGTCCGGGAATGTGGTTTTATACTCTGTTTTTAACTTCACTAATTTGTGATAAGGTATACTGGCATTAAGAGTATAAATATTTCCTGATCCTTTTTCACTCCATAAAAAATAAGTGTATATTTCTATTAAAAATATTGGTGACTTTGCAAATAGTTGTTTCACACGAGCAAGTGAATTAAAGAATGATACATCATTATCACCTATCTTTACTGAGTATATCTCATCAACAGCCCTCTTCTTTCGGTTTAAAAAACCTTGCAATATTAATATTTCTTTTTTTATATTTTTATCTAGAATATTAAATCGTTTTAATAAAGTATCCTTTAAAGTGTCCGTTTTAAATTCTACTTCATAAAGTGTAGCAATCTCTTTCAATTGTTCAATATTTAACCTGTTTAAAATCGCTTCTACTTGCTTATCTAGCATTGCTTCAGGTTTTGTTATATCACTAATTGAATCGATCGCTATTCCCAGTTCCCTCCAATAATTTGTATCAATATCTGAATGGGATTGGTAACTTAATAATGTCACGATGATCACCTTCTTCAGTTATTATTACACTTTTCTGTATTAGTAAATAAAATTCTTACTATTATGTATGCGTTCCCACTTTGCCATCTCTTAATCTTATCTTAATTATTAAAGAAACCACCCTTCTTGCTAGTGTTTAAATATCCCTTATTTTAAATCTCATTTAAAGTCCTTTACACTCTATTTCGCCAAAATATGTTAAAATCCTTTTATTTCCGGAAAATTCCCCTTATTTGTTTATAAAGGTATACTTTAAAAACCACTTATAATCGATACCGTTTTACGTTTTAAAAGGTATATAAAATACTTTATAAACGTTTATAAAATAACCACCACCTTTTCAGTTGAAAAGTGTATAATTAAGAAGAAGGCACAAGAGGTGAACGTTATGTCTAACATGAAAGTTTTCGGATACATAAGAGTTTCAAGTAAAGATCAAAATGAATCTCGCCAGGTAATAAAGATGATTGAAAAATGAATCGATGAACGAGACATTTTTATGGAAAAGGCAAGTGGGGCTAATTTTGATCGAATTCAGTATCAGGCTTTACGTGAGCGAATTCGTGAGGGGGACCTCATTTATATTGACGCCTTAGACCGACTCGGTAGATCCTATGATGAAGTCATTGCAGAGTGGAAATACATTACACGTATGACGACGAAGCCATATCTTGCCGTTGCCGTCACTTCGCCCAGGTGGCTGTTCCCAGTCCTACTGCCTTCCAAGAGCCGTTAAATCGAGGTAGTTGAAGGTGCCAATTAGTAGGTCAGTTCCACGGGCCTTTATACGCAAAACAGACGCACTTCTTATCCGGTCATACGCCCGTTTCTTAAACATCTGTTAACTAATATTTTGGATGAACTACATTGTTGGAATTGGCTTCGTTTACGCTATGAGAAAAACCACTCAAAGCGTGCTTTTAAAAATGGAGTTCATCACACTCATAAGGGCTGTAACAGAGGCCACTGAAAATCTTGCGAATTTTGATTTTTAGAGGGATCATCAATTGAAAAAAGCCGATCATCTTGCAATAATTGGGAGATGATCGGCTTTTTCTTGGTTTTAAAAACCATAGATGTTAAGCCATTTTGATTGATTGAAGTTAAACTGAGTTGCATATGATTTTATAGTATCAGTTTTGGTCCAATATAGGTGGATTAAATGGAGAGTAGCTTCCAAACTCCCATCTGAGAGGGAACCCTCCGATAACACTTCTTATTTGTCTAACATTAAAATAAATTGACTTCTCGGTTCCTTCCCATTGTACAGTCGCTTCTCCATTGACTTGCAGGAGATCCCCTGCCTCAAAATCAAGAAACAACAACCCCATTTGTGGATTTTCTACTAAATTTCCTAGAGTATTGAACATAGCGTTTCCTGTATAGTCTTTAATTACTAGGGTGCACGGATCAACAATATGAACAAATCCCGGTAAGCCTCCGCGATGAGAAACATCTGCACCACTTTCTAGGTGGTGAGTCGCAATAAAAAACGTATCTGCAAGACGAATCTTTTCAATCTGACCTTTATCCAGTTGTGTAGATTTTTTAGTTTCTATACTTTTCATTGTTTCGAAACCTGAAAATTTACGTGAGTGTATGAACTTCGGGCAGTTCGAATATACCTCTCGTGTTTTCACATTAAATCCAGTGTCGTGAACCTGCGTAATTAGTCCATTTAATCGCATGCGTTTTCTAGTTGCAAATTCGATTGCTAGAATTCCTAAATTATTGCCTGCCTTCATTCCGACAAATAAGGGATCAGACTTAAAGGGAAGAGATAACACTGATATTGTTTGCTGGTCCACTGCCTTCACAAACCCCGGTTCCCCATACACCAGAGAAGCCCATACAAAGCCTTTTTCATCCTTTAAACCAATAATTAACATGACCTGTCTTTCAATGAACCTCGCAGCGACATCCGGAATGTCATTGCGAATAATCTTGCTTATACGTGAAGCTTCTTCTCTTAAACAAGATTTTTCTTGAACTTCAATTTCTCCTTGATGATATCCTATCATTAGAAAAAACCACAAGCAGGGCCTTCTGAATTATTATCAACATGGGATTGAATGCCTGAAGGAGTGTAAATTTCTAATCGAATACCATCAGGATCTAAAAAAAATATTCCTCCGGATTCAGATCCCTCTTCATGTGAAGTAATCCCATGATAAATCATCTTTGCACCCATACTAACTACCTTTTTCTCCATGCTCTTAACAACCTCAATGGAATCTGCTTCAAAAGCCAAATGATGAAGCCCTGAATGATTTTTTGAGAATTCAGTTTGGCTTTGTTCCCATAATGTTATTGTTATATTTCCGTTATGTCCTAAGAAGGCAAATATCTTTCCATTCTCATTTGATTCACGAATCGTTTCAAGTCCAAAAACATCTGTATAAAACAAAAGTGATTTTTTAAGGTTTTTTACATTAAGTCCTACATGACCTGTTTTCATTTAACTGACCTCCATCTAAATATATTTTATTTTATAACGAAGATTCATTTCATCTATTGGATAATCATTTCCATAGCATGGCATCCAATTTCCTGTCTCAGCAACTATAAAAATCATCCTTCGATTTCTATAGTTAAAATCATTTTCTTATTTATGCCTCAAAAATTCTTTGTTAGCTTCTCTTCCTGAAAATACTCAGTTCGATTTCTCCATTTTTGAATCAATTGTGTAGAATTGGACTAAAGTTTTGGGACTACGCATATTTTCCTCTGCCTCTGCCTCTACCTTTTTAGATTAATTTCTTACGTGTAGGGCGGTTTGATAACTTTTTACATAACATTCACCTCTTCGCCTAAACTAACCGTTTAAATAAATTGTTATGGTTAGTATAATAGAGACTTTAATTTAACTTGTCAATAGGTTATTATGGGGTTAGTTTATGAATAAAAAAATTTGGAGGAATTATGATGTTAACGAATAAATTTTTTCCATTAGTCTCCGGACATTTATCCTTGGACCTCGTGAATACGGAAATTGTGAAACGTGGTATTCGTCATGACTTACTTGTTTCCGAGAAAGATTTGGCTAATTGGATCAAAATAAAGAAAGAATCAGGTATCTTGTTCTCTAATCAGTTTGATGAGAAAAGTTTATTATCCAATGGGTTATCTACTTTGAGGGATCTGCGAACGTTTTT
>NZ_KZ614146.1:0-7916 GCF_002886185.1 Salipaludibacillus neizhouensis | reverse complement strand
TCGTAAATGGTGTTCAATGAAAATATGTGGGAATCGTACAAAAGTAGCTCGCCACCAAATTCGCCGTGAAGAGAACTAAATTATCATGTAATTTAGTCAATTTCATAATGCATTTTCTGAATTAAGTCAGAAGTGCAGAATATCAAAAGTGATCTTTAAAAAATTGGCGCTTTAACAGCGAGAATTGTTAGGTGAAAACTGGCTATTGCTTTTCCCGCAGGGCCGCCTTCTATTCAAGACCGGAGACAAATAAAAATATAAAGGTTAATTATGTTGATTGTTGGTTCCCCATTCACACATTGATTCCATAATAGGTAATAATGTCTCGCCTTTTTCCGTGAGACGGTATTCAACTTTAGGAGTCACCTGAGAGTATTCTTTACGATGTACTATTCCATCTGCTTCCAATTCTTTAAGTTGAGCACTCAATATTTTATACGTAATATCCCCTATCTGCCTTTTTATATTATTAAAACGAATCGATGGATTTTCTGCCAAGACATAAAGAATAATCAATTTCCATTTACCCCCAATTAACGATAAGGTATAACCAAAGGGGGTATCTTGAACATGAATTCCTTTTCCTTTGTAGTCAGCCATACTCATGTGGTCACTTTCCTTTCTGATAGCACTATCGGTAAAGTGCGTACTATTTTTTAGTTTGTATTCATTTTATACTAACATCAATGCTGAAATAAAGGAGAGAATAATATGACTGAGAAAAATACGTACGATCATGGAGTTGCATGGGAAGAAGGAAGCGGTATCACTCAAGGGTACGCTGTAAACGGTAAGATCTACATTTCAGGACAATTTTCACATGATGAACATGGCGCGTTTATTGGGGAGGGAGACATTGAGGCCCAAACGCGTCAAACGCTGGAGAATCTCGATCGTGTGCTTGCCGGATTCGGTGTTACGAGGTCGAACCTCGCTTACGTGGAGATCTACTTGACTGACGCACAAAAACATTCTGAGCCTTGTATCCGGCTTTTTAAGGAATATCTGGATCAACATCGACCTGCTGGCAGTCTTCTCGGCGTCACTTATCTAGCGTTTCCTGAACAATTGGTCGAAATTAGTGCTGTTGCCCATAAGTAGTAACAGCGCACCACCAATAGGACTAAAAGTCTGAGTTACTAGATGGCGTACGATAGTTTGTGTAAGAAAAAGTTTAAGACAAAAAAGAGGTAGGGTATCCTCATTGTTAACTACGAAATCAACTGAAAGGAGATCCCCTACCTATAAATACTTCTGATTTTCAGTTTTGGGAAAGCTTCTGGATGGCATCGGAGAATCCCTTCAGATTTTTCACGCTAGCAATAAGGTTGATATCCTGTTCATAAGGTTACTTATGATACAACCCATCTAAGTTCATTCTAAGAAAACCAAAGGAGACCGTCATACATGAACGGCCTCCTTTCTATTAAAATCCTCTTTATGGGGTACCACCAACTTTTTACCACATTACTCACGTTAAGACATTTATTTGCAAAATAAGTTGTAAAATAGCGTAGATGTTGAATTCCACGCTAAAAACTCAACATAACATGCTTCATAAATACATACTTTTATACTTTTTAGATGGTGTTAGTCCAGTAAAATTTTGCGTAGAATTATCAAAATGACTCCTTAGCGTTTGAAAAGCAACGTTTTGATGGAAGATTATGTATTAGCGTGAGTTTTACGTCAAAATGTTGGCTGTACCCCTATATGAAATCAGTTCCTGGACGAAAAACGGACGTGAAAGATGCAGAATGGATAGCCAAACTTCTTCGGCATGGTCTATTAAAAGCTAGCTATATTCCAGACCGAAATCAACGTAAGCTTCGAGAGTTAGTCCACTACCGACGAAGTATCATCGAAGAACGAACACGTCAACACAACCTCATTCCAAAGGTACTTGAAGGAGCGAATATCAAACTAGGCTCTGTTGTATCGGATATTATGGGTGTATCAGCACGAGAAATGCTGGATGCCATTGCCCAAGGAGAAGAAGATACAGAAAAACTAGCAAACTTCGCTGAATCATGATAAAAACGATTCTATCTCACATTGATTTTCTAACAGGACAAATTGAAATGTTAGACCAAGAAGTAGCTGAAAGAGTCAAGGATTATCAAGAAGATATCGATATACGTGATTCCATTCTTGGTATAGCGCAAAAAATGGCACAACAAATGCTAGCAGAGCTAGGTACGGATAGAACAAAAAAATGGCGCTATTTGCGCCACTTTCATCTCTATGCTTCTGGTTGATCTGGTTGCTCTGTTTCCACTTTTCGATTTCGAAGTTTCTTTAGATGACGAGTTTTAAGAACAAGCCACATTTGTGCTGCGATAAACAGGGAAGAATACGTCCCTGCCACGAGTCCTATAACAAGAGCAAAAGAGAATGTCCTTAATCCTTCTCCACCGAGAATAAACAGTGCCCCCGCAGCAAAAACAACCGTTAAGACTGTGTTAATCGATCTCGCTAATGTTTGCACTAAACTTTTATTAACCACACGTGCAAGATCATCAAAGTCCTTGACTTTCTTTTCGTAGCTCATATTTTCACGAATTCGATCAAATGTCACAACCGTATCGTTTATCGAATAACCTACAATCGTCAGAACAGCAGCAATGAATGGAATGTTAACTTCCATTTGCCCAACGCTAAACACAACCAAGATAAATAACGCATCATGACATAGCGCAACAATCGCTGAAATGCCATATAAGAATTCAAATCGAATCGTTACATATAAAATGATTCCAGCAGCTGCGATTAAAACGGAAATAACTGCATTTTTGGCTAATTCTTCACCGACAATCGGCGTAACCGTGCTTACTCCTGGCGTATGACCATACACTTCATCAAAGTGACTCTGAACTTCCAACGTTTGTTCTTGAGCTAATCCCCCGATAAATGATGCCCGTCCAATTTCGTTGTTGTCACCAACTAACACAACGTTATCTGGACTGTACCCAATATTTTCAAATTCCTCAATGACTTCATTTGCTGTCACAGGATCATCTGATAGGACGTCTATGGTTGTTCCACTTTCAAAATCAATACCTAAATTCAACCCCAATGTAGATAATAAGATCACACCTATGAAAATAAAAATTCCAGAGAACATAAAGAATTTTTTACGGTGTTTGATAAAGTCTATTTTTGTTTCTCCATGATCAAAGTTCACTAATCTCACGCTCCTTTACACCAAACATTCGATGCTTTTTGTTTAAGGATCGACTGTTCACCCATAACCCTAACAACAACCGAGCACCAAACACAGATGTAATAAAGCTAACGACGATACTGACAATGAGCATAACGGCAAAGCCTTGCACAGCACTTGTCCCATATACATACAGTACACTTGCCGCCAAGATCGTTGTAATGTTCGCGTCTAAAATCGTTGATAAGGAACGTTTGCTTCCTGCTCGGAAAGCACTGATTGTAGTCTTTCCTGAGCGCAACTCTTCTTTTATTCTTTCAAATGTAATAATGTTGGCATCTACTGCCATACCGACACCAAGAATTAACGCAGCAATTCCAGGTAATGTTAAAACAGCATTTAACCAATTAAAGACTACCAATACTAAATAAATATACGCGGAAAGAGTTAACACAGCGATGATTCCCATGAAACGATAATATATGAGCATGTAGCCAAATATCAACGCTACACTAACCATTCCAGCATTTATAGCCAATTCTATTGATCGTTCACCAAGAGACGCACCAACTGAGTTTGAATAAATTTCTTCTAAATCAACAGGGAGAGCACCAGCATTTAAAATTCCCGCTAGCTCCTGAGCTGTTTCCACAGTGAAGTTACCTAAGATCATCACGTCACGACTTGAAATCACCTCTTCTACCCTAGGCGCAGACACGATTTTTGAAACTTCTTTAATCCTCTCTTCTTCAAAAGAGTCTCCCTCTTCGTAATCAAGCCATATCGCTAATAAATCTTCTCCTTCAGGTCGGTTACTTAACTCTGTTGTAATTTCTGCAAAGAGTGTGGCATCATCTACTCTTACCGAGACAATTGGCTCATTTGTTTTTTCATGAAAGCTCTGCCTAGCACCACCTTCTACAAGATCAGATCCATCCATCATTACTATATCGTTGACGTCACGAAACGAAAGTCTTGCTTGCGTAGATAAGAGCTTACGAGCTGATTGTTGATCCGTTACACCCGCCAATTGAACACGGATGCGATTATCACCTTTAATCGTAATGTTTGGTTCTGACACTCCAAGAACATCAATACGAGCATTCAATGCACTCACCGTATCGGTTAAAAGTTCTCGATTAATTTCACTTTCGCCATCAACAGGTTCCACTTCGTATAAAACTTCGAAGCCACCCTGTAAATCCAATCCTAAACTAATATCTTCTGCATGGTCCAAGACGTTTGTTGCAATCAATGTTGCAAAAGAGATAACAATTGCAAAAAAAGCAACAATCAGACTTTTTTTGACCCCTTTTTTCTTTTTCATGATGACCCTCCTTCGTAAATCCGCATGACGGTATGACCCTTAAAAGAAAAAGTGTCGCTAAATCTATGTAACGCGTTCCAATCTATAAACCATCTGGCCACTCTAATATAACTACTTTCATACAAACTATTGGGTATTCTATCATCATATTAACATAAATTTACCAATTTAATTTCAAATTTTAAAGAACCTACTTCTTCAATCATCTGGCCCATTATTACAAAAAAGGGCGCAATTATTATTACAGAATAGCGCCTGTTTGCTTAAGACCGTCATTGAAGTAAAGCTCCCGTTTGTTTAAGTGTAGGATTTCACAATCTCAATATATAAGCTAAATAAATTAGTAATTCTACTCAAATTTATTGTTCTGGGTTTGCTTTAAAGTAATTATAAAAGCGATGCCCGCAAAAAATGTTATCAATGACACTACGATTGTCGAAGTGCCAAATACACTATCTAAATTGTACTGAATCGCATAGATTGAACCACTAACTAACCCAATCATTGCTGCATAAGTTTCTACCATGTAATTTGCTAATAAGTATCGAATAAGTTTACTAGTTAGTAAAACTCCTAACACTATACCTAAACCAATCGCTAAAATTATCGGCAAATCAAACGACATTAAAGATGCTGTGGCTATTTCATATATACCTAATATAGTCAGTATTAGAGCACCGCTTAATCCAGGGAGAACAAGAGCTGTACTTGCAATAAATCCTGCAACGGCAAAGAAGATATAATCGGCAATAGATAAGCTATTTAAATCTATTTGATTCATGCCACTAAAAAATTGACCGAATACTACAATGCTTAAAAACAAGAGCATTATTATGTAATGTTTTAATGTAAGTTTATTTTTGGAATGATGGAGTGTTTCTTTCCAAAGGTAAGGTAAGAAGCCTACAATAATACCAATAAAAAACGTAAGCGTTGGTGTACGATAGTTACTTAATAAATAGTCAATAATAAAGATAGAAATAGCAAATCCAATGACCATACCTGTCCCAAATGTACATAGAAAAGGTAAAGCCTCTTTTCTATGTTTTGTTGTCAAAATACTTAACGAATATATTAGACGTTCATATATTCCTAAAATCATTGCAACTGTACTGCCACTAATACCAGGAACGGTTTCTGTTATTCCAACCGCCATGCCTCGAAGTATAATGCCCAACATTCTTTTCAACACCTTAATGTTTTTAATTTATTTAATATAAATTTCCTTTTATTTAATAAAAATAGCGTTCATAACTGCTAAACTAATCTCCCTTTTCGCCGCAACAGCACCAAAAGCTTCTTAAAGTATTGCTCTCCGTTTGTTTAAGTGTAATTATTCACAAACTTCATTCTTCAAAGAAACTTAGAGAATTAATTCAAATAATCTTTGATAACCGATGGGTAAAACGGAAGCAACTGATATACCTACGACAATGAAAGAAGTTGCTAAAACTCTATATTTTAAAATTAAAATTCCTTTTCTTTTATAGGCGATATGTAAGACTTTAATCATAGAAAAAACAGTAATGAAAATTATTATAGCTGAAAAAATACTTGTTAGAATTACTGGCATTTTGAAATTCTTCCCTTAACAACAAATTTGAGTATCTTACGAACAATCACTTAATTTACGAAATAAAAAGAAAAAGGTTCTTATCATTCATTAACCTTCTTCTTTACTTCAATAATTTTTACCTTTGAATAGTTCCAAGCTTGTTTCGGCAATCGAATAATAAATGGATTAGACTTTCGTAATATGGGAGAAATTCTTCTTTTTTAATCAATGTCAAAATTTCTTCCTTGCTTGCCCATTTCACGTTTTGAACCTCTTCATACTGTAAAGTGAGCGTATGTAATTGCACATCTTCTTGGATTAAATAAATGTCATCAAACCCATTCTCAAAGTTAATCGTTAAATGAGGTCGTATATGCTGAAAATCTACTTTTAAACCAATCTCTTCATGCAATTCTCTTTTCGCAGCAGTTTGACTTGTATCCCCAGCTATGGCACTTCCTCCTGCGGTGAGATCCCACAAATTAGGCCACCCCTCTTTGAATGACTGCCTTTGTTGAATGAGCATTTCTCCGTTTGAATTAAAAATACATACATGAATAACTAAATGAAAATCCCAAGGTTCAAGCTCTTTACCGCGAATCCAAGTGCGATCTGTTTTCCTTCGATTTACATCATATACATCCCATAATTCCACCAGCGTACCTCCAACTTTTAGTAGTTATTATTTTGTGATTAAACCACTTAACCTTTATTCAGTTAACGCTCCCATAGGTTCAAGACAGCTCTTCAATCATATTTTTTAATGCGGCTTTTGTTTTAGAGAACTTAGCTTTCTCTTTGGTAATATCTTTTTCCCCTTTAATGTAAAAAGATTGTCCTTTATATCTCGGAATAACATGCATATGATAATGGCTCAAATCATTGAATTTACCACCGTTTTGGCAAATCGTAATACCATCAGGGTTATATAGTTTTTTTATTGCTTTTGAAATAATCATTGATGCTCTCATAACGGCATTGGCAGTCTCTAAATCTAATTCTTCCACATCTAAATAATGTTGTTTCGGTAGGATTAATGTATGTCCTTCATTAAATGGCTCGATGTCCAGAAAACAACAAACATATTCATTCTCATACACCACATTTACAGGTTCGAATTGATTAGATAGTCTGCACCCTAAGCACTCTGGAGTTATAATCATAGGTCCACCTTCTTTAACTCATTCCTTCTCCTAAATTTCCCCTTAGCGCAGCAACATCACTAAAAGCTTCTTAAAGTATTGCCACCCTTTAGCTTAATAACAAGAATTTAATTCTTTAGTTAGAGAGTTTATTGCTTCCATTACTTCTTTAATACTTTCTTTGTTGTTCATTTCATTTCTGGCGTGAAGTAAAACAGGTCTAATAGATTCAACTGAACGACCGAATTCATACATCCATTCGTATCGAGGAACCATCCAAGTATGAAAATGGTGAGTTGTATCTTCATTGTAAAAATAATAAACATATTCTATTCCTAAAACTTCTCTTTGAGCTTGTCTTATCCTTGATAAAATCTTTATATAATCTAATTTTTCAACCTCAGTTAATTCATCAAAGCATTTGATGTGACGTTTAGAAGCTAATATGATTAGTCCCTTTATTGGATATGCAACATCTTGATGAGCGTGGAAAAATTCTGATTCATATACCACACCACCATCTGGCTCAATAAGTCCACTTGTCAAAGCACAACTTAAACACTCAACTTCAACTGTTTTTCCATTCGATAATGTTATCTTCCTCATATTTCACCCCTCTTAAAGAAATCACACTTCTTCAACTATCCTCCCCTTTAGCATTCCTGTAGATCGTTATTTATCAGGTTTGATAAAAAAAGAGCTCCTCAGTAAAATGATTATAGACACGAA